>NZ_CP065435.1:0-4441120 GCF_015992245.1 Halomonas sp. SS10-MC5
GTGTCTCTTGCTCTCTGGCAACAGTGTCTGGATTACCTGCAGGACGAGCTGAACGCACAGCAGTTCAATACCTGGATTCGCCCGCTTCAAGCCGAAGAGGGGGAGGCCAACGAGCTGCGCCTGCTGGCACCCAATCGCTTCGTTCGCGACTGGGTTGGCGACAAGTATGCCAAGCGCATCAACGAGCTGCTCCGGGACCTGGCGCCTGCCAAGCCGCCACGGGTGATACTGACGGTCGGCAGCCGCAGGGCGGCCGCCGTCAAGCCGCAGCCCCGTGACCTGGGTGCCCCGGTGTCGGCCAACCCTCACTCGCCCTTGGCGCCGGCCGTGCAGGTGCCGCCGCGAGGCGACATCGGCGACGAGCGCGAAATCGACCAGATGCGCGAGGAGGGGGCCGCCGCCCGCCGTTCCGGTGGCGATCGCGAAGTGCAGGTCGAGGGCAGCCTGAAGCACAGCAGCGGCCTCAATCCCGGCTTCACCTTCGAGACCTTCGTCGAGGGCAAGTCCAACCAGCTGGCCCGCGCCGCCTCGCGCCAGGTTTCCGAGAACCCGGGCGGTGCCTACAACCCGCTGTTCCTGTACGGCGGCGTGGGCCTGGGCAAGACTCACCTGATGCACGCCGTCGGCAACGCGCTGGCGGCCCGGCGCGAGAACGCCCGGGTCGTCTACCTGCACTCCGAGCGCTTCGTGGCCGACATGGTCAAGGCACTGCAGCTCAACGCCATCAACGATTTCAAGCGATTCTACCGCAGCGTCGATGCGCTGCTGATCGACGACATCCAGTTCTTCGCCGGCAAGGAGCGCTCCCAGGAGGAGTTCTTCCACACTTTCAACGCCTTGCTCGAGGGCGGCCAGCAGATGATTCTCACCTCGGACCGCTACCCCAAGGAGATCAGCGGCGTCGAGGAGCGCCTCAAGTCGCGCTTCGGCTGGGGGCTGACCGTGGCCATCGAGCCGCCCGAGCTGGAAACCCGGGTCGCCATCCTGATGAAGAAGGCGGACCAGGCCAAGGTGGACCTGCCGCACGACGCCGCCTTCTTCATTGCCCAGAAGATTCGCTCCAACGTGCGCGAGCTGGAGGGGGCGCTGAAGAAGGTCATTGCCGACTCCCACTTCATGGGCAAGCCGATCACCCAGGACTTCATTCGCGAGTCGCTGAAGGATCTGCTGGCGCTGCAGGACAAGCAGGTGGGCGTGGACAACATCCAGCGCACCGTGGCCGAGTACTACAAGATCAAGCTCGCCGACCTGCTCTCCAAGCGCCGCTCGCGCTCGGTGGCGCGGCCGCGCCAGGTGGCCATGGCGCTGGCCAAGGAGCTGACCAACCATAGCCTGCCGGAAATCGGCGATGCCTTCGGCGGGCGTGACCACACGACGGTCTTGCATGCCTGTCGCAAGGTCCAGGCGCTGCAGGAGGAGAGCGCCGACATCCGCGAGGACTACAAGAACCTGCTGCGGCTGCTGACCAGCTAGCGGCGGGATGCATGACGCCCAGCATTGCCCGACACCCATCTACAGGACGAGACGTGGAGCCGACATGAGATTTTCCATTACCCGCGAAGCGCTGCTCCGGCCGCTGGCACTGGTGGCCGGCGTGGTGGAGCGGCGCCAGACCCTGCCGGTACTCTCCAACGTGCTGATCCAGGTCGACCAGGAGCAGGTGGCTCTGACCGGTACCGACCTCGAAGTCGAACTGATCGGACGCACGGCGGCATCGCAGGTCGAGGTGCCAGGGGCCGTCACCGTGCCGGCCCGCAAGCTGATGGACATCTGCAAATCGCTGCCCGACCAGGCTGAGCTTCAGTTCAGCCTGGAGGAGGGCCGTGCCGTCCTGCGCAGCGGTCGCTCCCGCTTTACCCTGTCGACCCTTCCGGTCGCTGAGTTCCCCAACATCGAGGACAGCGCGGGGGATGTCGAGCTTAGCCTGCCGCGCGGTACGCTGAAGCACCTGATCGATGCCACCTCCTTCGCCATGGCCCAGCAGGACGTGCGCTATTACCTCAACGGCATGCTGCTCGAGCTGCGTGCCAACCTGGTGCGTACCGTCGCCACCGACGGCCACCGTCTGGCCGTCTGCTCGCGCCCGGCGGAGATCCAGGTCGAGCCGGCCCGCAAGTTGATCGTGCCGCGCAAGGGCGTGCTCGAGCTGGTAAGGCTGCTCGACGACAGCGACGAGCCGGTGACGCTGACCCTCAGCGCCAGCCACGTGCGTGCCCATACCGGCGACTTCACCTTCACCTCGAAGCTGGTCGACGGCAAGTTCCCCGACTACGAGCGCGTGGTGCCGCGTGGCGGCGACAAGGTCTTCATTGCCGAGCGTGCCGAGCTGCGCCAGGTGCTCTCGCGTACCTCGATCCTCTCCAACGAGAAGTACCGTGGCGTTCGCCTGCACCTCCAGGAGGGCAATCTGCAGGTCATGGCCAACAACCCCGAGCAGGAAGAGGCCGAGGAGAACGTGGCCGTCGAGTACGGGGGCGACTCACTCGAAATTGGCTTTAATGTCGGCTATCTCATTGATGTTCTTAATGTTATTGGTGAGGATAGAGTGCAGATGACACTCGCCGACTCGAACAGCAGCGCCTTGATGGAGGAGCCCGGCGGGGGTGATGCGTTGTATGTCGTCATGCCGATGCGTCTTTGAGACCGCCAGCTTGTCCCACCATGCCCGGCCGCGCCATGGCGCGGCCGGGTGTCGCCCAGCGCTGCGTCCTGCTGCATGCTGATCGAGCGCCTCGCCTTTACCGGACTGCGTAATCTCGAAGCGTTCGACCTGACGCCGAGCCCCGGTATCAACCTGATCGTTGGACGTAACGGCAGCGGCAAGACCAGCCTGCTCGAAGGGCTGCACATCCTAGCGATGGGGCGCTCCTTTCGCACGCGGCAGCTCCGGCATGTCATCGCCCATGAGGCGGACGAGATGACGCTCTTCGCCCGCCTCGGCGGCGAGCCTCCCCTGCCCATCGGCGTGCGCCGGTCGCGCGATGCAGCCGAGCTGGAGATGCGCATGGGAGGGGAGCGGGTGTCGCGCCTGGCAAAGTTGATCGAGGCACTGCCCTTGCAGCTGGTCAACCCCGATGCCTTCCGCCTGCTCGAGGGGACACCGGCGGGCCGGCGCGAGTTCCTCGATTGGGGCGTGTTTCACGTGAAACACGACTTCTACGACGCCTGGCGCCGCACCAAGCGGGCGCTGAAGCATCGGAATGCACTCCTGAGACATGGTAGAATGGACGCCAATAGCCTGGCTGCCTGGGAGCAGGAGCTGGCCGTCTGGGGCGAGCGAGTCGACCTCCTGCGGCGCGAATGGATGGCCGGGTTCGTTCCCGTCTTCGAGGAGACGCTGGGCAGCCTGATCGACCTGCCCGAGATGCAGTTGCGTTACTCCCGCGGATGGGACAAGCAGCGGCCGCTGCGCGACGTGCTCGAGCAGGGCCGGGCAACGGATCAGCAGATGGGCTTTACCCAGAATGGACCACAGCGTGCCGACCTGCGGATTCGGCTGGGGCGCCGCCCTGCCGTCGAAGTGTTGTCGCGGGGCCAACAGAAGCTGGTGGTAAGTGCACTAAAGCTGGCACAAGGAAGGCTATTGGAACGCGTCACCGGGCATGGCTGTCTCTACTTGATCGACGACCTGCCTGCGGAGCTGGATGCCGAGCATCGCCGTGTGTTCTGCCGGCTGCTCGAATCCATGCGTTGCCAAGCCTTCATTACCAGTGTTGAACACGATGCCTTGGTGGGGTCATGGAACTCCCACACGCCGATGGCGATGTTTCACGTGAAACAAGCCGTCTCTGGCACGGGGCAGCTAGTGCCACAGGCACAGAGAGACTTCACGACGGAGTAGTCAATGAGCGAACAAGCTTACGACTCATCGAGCATCAAGGTTCTCAAAGGACTGGATGCCGTGCGCAAGCGTCCCGGCATGTACATCGGCGATACCGATGACGGGACAGGTCTGCACCATATGGTGTTCGAGCTGGTGGACAACTCCATCGATGAAGCCCTGGCCGGATACTGCAGCGAGATACGCGTCATCATTCACCCGGACGAGTCCATCACCGTCAGCGACAACGGTCGCGGCGTGCCGACCGACATCCATGAGGAAGAGGGCGTGTCGGCAGCGGAGGTGATCATGACGGTACTCCACGCCGGCGGCAAGTTCGATGACAACTCCTACAAGGTGTCGGGAGGCCTGCACGGCGTCGGCGTATCGGTGGTCAATGCGCTTTCCGAAGAGCTCAAGCTGACCATCTGGCGGGCGGGTCAGGTGCATGAACAGATCTATCGCCACGGCGTGCCCGAGGCGCCGCTGGGGGTTGTCGGCAAGACCGAGAAGACCGGTACCCGGGTACACTTCAAGCCATCCGCGGCGACCTTCGCCAATATCGAATTCCACTACGATATCCTGGCCAAGCGGTTGCGCGAACTCTCCTTCCTCAACTCCGGCGTGGCGATTCGCCTGATCGACGAGCGCAGCGGCAAGGAGGAGCTGTTCCACTACGAGGGCGGCCTCAAGGCCTTCGTTGACCACCTCAACAGCAACAAGACCGTGCTCAATCCGGTATTCCACTTCGAATCCGAGCGAGAGGATGGCGTAGTGGTCGAAGTGGCGATGCAGTGGAGCGACTCATTCGCCGAAAATATCTTCTGCTATACCAACAATATACCGCAGCGCGACGGTGGGACTCACTTGGCCGGCTTCCGTGCCGCACTGACGCGTACGCTCAACGGTTACATCGAATCCGAAGGGTTGCTCAAGAAATCCAAGGTGGCGACGTCCGGTGACGATGCCCGGGAGGGCCTGACGGCGATCATTTCGGTGAAGGTGCCGGACCCCAAGTTCTCCTCGCAAACCAAGGACAAGCTGGTCTCCTCCGAGGTGAAGACGGCGGTGGAGCAGGAGATGGGGCGGCTGTTCTCCGACTACCTGATCGAGAACCCCAACGACGCCAGGTCGATCGTCAACAAGATGCTCGATGCTGCCCGCGCCCGCGAAGCTGCGCGCAAGGCCCGCGACATGACCCGCCGCAAGGGGGCGCTGGATATCGCCGGCTTGCCGGGCAAGCTGGCCGACTGCCAGGAGAAGGACCCCAGCCTCTCAGAGCTGTTCCTGGTGGAGGGCGACTCGGCCGGCGGCAGCGCCAAGCAGGGTCGCGACCGCCGTACCCAGGCGATCCTGCCTCTCAAGGGCAAGATCCTCAACGTCGAGAAGGCGCGCTTCGACAAGATGCTCTCATCCGCCGAGGTGGGCACCTTGATCACCGCGCTCGGCTGCGGCATCGGACGCGAGGAGTTCAACCCCGACAAGCTGCGCTATCACTCCATCATCATCATGACCGATGCGGACGTCGACGGCTCGCATATCCGCACCCTGCTGCTGACCTTCTTCTTTCGCCAGATGTCGCAGCTGATCGAGCGGGGCCACGTTTTCATCGCCCAGCCGCCGCTCTACAAGATCAAGCGCGGCAAGCAGGAGACTTACCTCAAGGACGAGCAGGCGTTGGTCGACTACCTGACCACGACGGCGATGGACGGCGCCAGGCTCTACGTCAATCCCGAGGCGCCGCCGGTTACCGGGGCGCAGCTCGAATCCCTGGTCGGGCAGTACCGCGACGTGATGAAGCGTATCGATCGCCTGTCGCGGGTCTATCCCAACGAGGTGCTGCGCAAGGTCGTGCATGCGGCACGCCTCGAGGGGGAGGCAAGCCTCAAGGACCGAGTCACCATGCAGAACTGGATCGCCTACCTGCAGGAGGAGATGGATGCGCTGGTGGCCTACGAGGGCGGTCCGCGCTACACCTTCCGCCTGGAAGAGGACGCCGAGCGTGAACTCTTCCTGCCGGCGGTGACGCTCACGGCACATGGCGTCAGCTCCGACTATGTCTGGGGAATCGACTTCTTTACCAGCGCCGACTATCGGGCCATGGCGGCCCTTGGTGAGACGCTGGAAGGCCTGCTCGACGAGGGCGCCTATATCGCCCGCGGCGAGCGCAAGAAGAACGTCACCACTTTCTACCAGGCTCTCGAGTGGCTGATGGCCGAGGCTCAGCGCGGGCTGTCGGTGCAGCGCTACAAGGGGCTGGGCGAAATGAACCCGGACCAGCTGTGGGAGACCACCATGGATCCCGAGACGCGCCGTCTGCTGCGGGTCTCGATCGAGGACGCGGTCGCCGCCGACATGATGTTCAATACCTTGATGGGCGACGAGGTCGAGCCGCGCCGGGCCTTCATCGAGAGCAATGCGCTGGTGGCCAACCTGGATGTCTGAGCCGCGGCGGTGTTTCACGTGAAACACCGCTGCAAAGGAAAAGGGCCAGTTCACTTTGAACTGGCCCTTTTTTTGTCGCAGCCGGAGGCCCTCTGCACCCGACCGGTTGGTTCGGCTACGCGCTCAGCGGCCTCCGAGCAGCCAGTCGACGAAGGCGGCCAGGTCATCGAAAACCAGCGTCTTGTCGAGCCCCTCGCCCTTGGCCTCGGTCCGGCGCCCCTTGCCGGTGCGTACGAGCACGGGGCGACAGCCCAGGGGTTCCCCGGCCTTCAGGTCGCGCAGGCTGTCGCCCACCATCCAGCTGCCCGCGAGGCTTTCCAGCCCCAAGGCGGCCCGAATCTCCTCGAGCAGGCCCGGCAGCGGCTTGCGGCAGGCGCAGCCGTCGTCGGGACCATGCGGACAATACGCGATGTGCGCAATCTTGCCGCCGGCGGCGGTCACTTGGCGTTCGAGCTCGGCGTGCATTGCGGCCAACGTGGCCTCGTCGTAGTAGCCGCGGGCGATACCGGACTGGTTGGTGGCGATGGCGACATGCCAGCCGGCGTGGGTCAGGCGCGCAATCGCTTCGATGGAAGTAGGGTAGGGAATCCACTCGGCCAGGGACTTGATGTAGGCGTCGGAGTCCACGTTGATGACGCCGTCCCGGTCGAGGATGACGAGTCTGGAGGCATCCAGCATGTTGCGCACCAAAGGCTGAAAGAGGGTCGGAGAGAGGGAAGTGTTTCACGTGAAACACGCCGTGCCAAGTGCGAGATCCGGTGCGACACGTTTCACGTGGAACATGGGCGATAAAAAACCGGCCGGGGGAGTGCCCCGGCCGGCTTCCAGCCCTACGCTTCAGTGCTGCAGCAAGGCGATGTCGGCGACCTCGAGGAACAGCGCCTGGAGTTCGACCAGCAGTGCCAGGCGGTTGCGACGAATGGCCTCGTCGTCGGCCATGACCATGACCTCATCGAAGAAGGCATCCACGGGGGAGCGCAGGCCGGCAAGGACGTCCAGCGCTTCGCGATAGCGTGCCTCGTCGAACAGTGGCATGACGCGTTCGCGGCTCGACGAGACGGCATCGAACAGGGCCAGTTCGGCGGCTTCCTGCAACCGGCCGGCGTCGACCTGGCGGCCGACCTCATTGGCCTGCTTGGCCAGGATGTTGGAGACACGCTTGTTGGCGGCCGCCAGGGCCGCGGCCTCCTCGCGCTGGGTAAAGGCATGCACGGCTCGCAGGCGGCGGGCGAAGTCCAGCGGCTTGGTCACCGGGCGGGCGCGAACCGCCAGGTAGACCTCGGCGGGAATGCCCTCGTCCTGGCCCCAGGCACGGAAGCGGTCGAGCATGTAGCCGAGCACTTCCTCGACCAGGTTCGCGGCGTAAGGCAGCTCCTGATGCTGGGCGGCGGCCAGTTCGAGCAGCTCGCGCAGGTCCAGGTCCAGCTCGCCCTTGATCATGATGTTGAGGACGCCGATGGCCGCACGGCGCAGGGCGAAGGGGTCCTTGGTGCCGCTGGGACGCTGGCCGATGCCGAAGATCCCCGTCAGGGTGTCGAGCCGGTCGGCGAGCGCCAGGGCCTGGCCGGTGGGGCTGGCGGGGATAGCATCGCCGGCGAAGCGCGGGAGGTACTGCTCCTCGAGCGCCTGCGCCACTTCGGCGGACTCGCCGTCGTGGGTGGCGTAGTAGCGCCCCATGATGCCCTGCAGCTCGGGGAACTCGAGCACCATCTCGGTGACGAGGTCGCATTTTGCCAGCTCGGCGGCACGGCGCGCCTGAGCCACGTCGCCGCCGATGCGGCCGGCAATGAAGGCGGCGACCGCGGCGCTGCGGTGCGCCTTGTCGGCCAGCGTGCCGAGCTGCTGCTGGAACACCACGTTGGCGAGCCCGGGGATCCGCGCGGACAGCGGCTGCCTGCGGTCGGTGTCGAAGAAGAAGGCGGCATCGGCCAGGCGCGGGCGAATGACCTTCTCGTTGCCCTCGACGACGCGCTGGGGGTCCTGGCTGTCGATGTTGGCGATGGTGATGAACTGCGGCTTGAGGCGGCCCTGTTCGTCGAGCAGGTGGAAATACTTCTGGTTGGCCTTCATCGACGAGATCAGGCACTCCGCGGGCACCTCGAGGAAGCGCTCGTCGAAGCTGCCGGCCAGCGCCACCGGCCATTCGACCAGGCCGCTCACCTCGGTGAGCAGGTCCTCGTCGATCACCGCCCGAGCCTCCTGAACTTCCGCTTCGGCCAGCACCTGCTCGCGAATACGCTCGCGGCGGCGTCCGCGATCGGCCAGCACCCAGGCCTGTTCGAGGACGTCGAGGTAGTCGTCGGCATGCCCCAGTTCGATGGGCTCGGGCGCATGGAAACGGTGCCCGCGGGTGGTGCGGCCGGCCGTGAGGCCCAGCGCTTCGGCCGCGACCACTCCACCGCCGTAGAGCATCACCAACCAGTGCACCGGTCGCGAGAACTCGACCCGGGAGGCGCCCCAGCGCATGTTCTTGGGTACCGGCAGGGCAGTGATGGCGCGTTCGACGATGGCCGGCAGCAGTCGGGTCGTGGCCTCGCCCTGCTGCCGTTCGCGATAGCCCAGCCAGGTGCCCTTGTCGGTTTCGAGATGGATCAGATCGGCCACCTCGACCCCGCAGGAGCGGGCGAAGCCCTCTGCGGCCTTGGTCGGCTGGCCGTCCTTGAAGGCGGCGGCAAGCGCCGGGCCGCGCCGCTCGACCTCACGGTCGGGCTGCTTGTCGGCCAGCTCGGTCACCTGTACCGCCAGGCGACGCGGCGTGGCGTAGGCCCGCACCTCGCCAAAGTCGACCTCGGCCTCGGTCAGGCCGCGGCGAATGCCCTCGGCCAGCGCGTCCGAGAGCGTGTCGATGGCGCCCGGCGGCAGCTCCTCGACCCCCAGTTCAAGCAGAAAGGTATCGGTAGCCATCACGCGTCTCCCTGTTCGGCGGTCTTGTCCTCGGCCAACAGCTGCCGGCGCAGCTCCTCGGGGGCCAGCGGGAAGCCGGCCGCCTTGCGCGAGGCGTAGTAGGCATGGGCCACGTCGCGAGCCATGGTGCGCACGCGCAGGATGAAGCGCTGGCGTTCGGTCACCGAGATGGCGTGGCGGGCATCGAGCAGGTTGAAGGTGTGCGAGGCCTTGAGCACCTGCTCGTAGGCCGGCAGCGGCAGGTTGGCCGCGAGCAGCTTGGCGCACTCCTGCTCCTGGTGGTCGAAGGCGGCGAACAGGGCCGGCACGTCGGCGTGCTCGAAATTGTAGGCCGACTGCTCGCGCTCGTTCTGCAGGTAGACGTCGCCGTAAGTGACTCGGGAGCCATCCGGAGCGATGGTCCATACCAGGTCGTAGACGCTGTCGACGTTCTGCAGGTACATGGCGATGCGCTCTAGGCCGTAGGTGAGCTCGCCGGTGACCGGGAAACACTCCAGGCCGCCGGCCTGCTGGAAGTAGGTGAACTGGGTCACCTCCATGCCGTTGAGCCACACCTCCCAGCCCAGGCCCCAGGCCCCGAGGGTGGGGGATTCCCAGTTGTCCTCGACGAAGCGAATGTCATGCACCAGCGGGTCGAGGCCGAGGCGTGCGAGCGAGCCCAGGAAGCGCTCCTGCAGGTCGGACGGGGAGGGCTTCATGACGACCTGGAACTGGTAGTAATGCTGCAGGCGGTTGGGGTTCTCGCCGTAGCGGCCGTCGGTCGGGCGACGGGAAGGCTGCACGTAGGCGGCGTTCCAGGTCTCGGGGCCGATGGAGCGCAGGAAGGTGGCGGGATGGAAGGTGCCGGCCCCGACCTCCATGTCCAGCGGTTGGAGCACCACGCAGCCTTGTTCTGCCCAGTACTGCTGCAGGGCGAGTATCAGGCCCTGGAACGTGGTCGCGTCTGGCGTCGACCCTGGAGCCGAGGTCGACGGGGATGTCGAGAGCGTCTGCGACGGGTTTGGCGAGGGAGTCATTGCGGAAGCACCGTTGGCCATGAATTCACTGGGCGTCAAGTATACAATCACAGGCACATCGGTTATAGGCGCAGCGGCTGCGCCCCAGCGAGGTTCACAATGATCGTAGTGACAGGTGGCGCCGGCTTCATCGGCTCGAATCTGGTCAAGGCCCTCAACGCGCGCGGACGGGATGACGTGCTGGTCGTCGACGACCTGCGCGACGGTACCAAGTTCGTCAACCTGGCGGACTGCACCCTGGGCGACTATCTCGACAAGGACGACTTCCGTGGGCGCGTCGAGGCGGCGCTGCGCGGCGAGCCCTCGCGCCTGCCGCCGATCGAGGCGATCTTCCACGAAGGCGCCTGCTCGGATACCACCGAGTGGGACGGCCGCTTCATGCTCGACAACAACTTCGAGTACTCCAAGGTGCTGCTGCACTACTGCCAGCAGCAGGGCATTCCCTTCCTCTATGCTTCCTCGGCGGCCACCTACGGCGGCAGCCAGGTGTTCCGCGAGGAGCCCGAGTACGAGAAGCCATTGAATGTCTACGGCTACTCCAAGCTGCTGTTCGACCAGTACGTGCGTCAGCACTGGGACGACTTCACCAGCCAGGTGGTGGGGTTCCGCTACTTCAACGTCTACGGCCCGCGCGAGCAGCACAAGGGCAAGATGGCGAGTGTCGCCTACCACCACCATACCCAAGTCAGGGCAGGACAGGACCTGCGGCTGTTCGATGCCTGGGACGGCTATGAGGCCGGCATGCAGAGCCGCGACTTCGTCTATGTCGGCGACGTGGTCGACGTCAACCTGTGGTTTTTGGACAACCCCGGCAAGTCGGGCATCTTCAACCTCGGCACCGGCCGCGCCGAGCCGTTCAAGGCCATCGGCGAGGCGGTCATCGATTTCTACGGCCGTGGACGCATCGAGTACATCGACTTTCCCGAAGAGCTCAAGGGGCGCTACCAGAGCTATACCCGGGCCGACATCTCGCACCTGCGGGAGGCGGGCTACGCCCGCGAGTTCCGCACCGTGGCCGAAGGGGTAAAAGCCTATCTCGCGTGGCTGAACGGGGCGCAGGGATGAGCCAGGCGGCGACGCCGGCCCCCCGCATCCTGGTCGTCGGCCCCTCCTGGGTCGGTGACATGGTCATGGCCCAGAGCCTGTTCAAGACCCTGAAACAGCGCCAGCCCGAGTGTCGCATCGGGGTGGTGGCGCCGGGTTGGTCCCAGCCGATCCTCGAACGCATGGAGGAAGTCGACGAAGTGGCCACGCTGGACGTCGGCCACGGCGAGTTCGGCTGGGGCACCCGACGCGCCCTGGCGCGACGGCTGCGCGGCCGCTTCGACAGGGCCATCGTGCTGCCGCGCTCGTGGAAGTCGGCGCTGGTGCCGTTCCTGGCGCGCATTCCCCGGCGTACCGGCTTCACCGGCGAGCAGCGCTATGGCGTGGTCAACGACCGGCGCAGGCTCGACAAGGCCGTACTGGACCAGACCGTCAAGCGTTTCGTGGCGTTGGGCCTGGCGGCGGAAGAGGCGCGAGAAGGCGAATTTGCCGTTCCCCGCCCGCGGCTGCGGGTCGACCCCGACAACCTGGCCGAGCTGTGCCAGCGCCTGGGGCTGAGCGCGCGGCCGGCCATCGGCATGATGCCCGGCGCCGAGTACGGCCCGGCCAAGCAATGGCCGCTGGGACATTTTCGCGAGCTGGCCGGGCGCCTGGTGGCGGAGGGCTACGAGGTACGCGTGCTGGGCGGGCCCAAGGACCTCGCCGCCGGCGAGGCAATCGCCGAGGGGCTGCCTTGGGTGCACAACCTGTGCGGCCAGACCCGACTGGCCGATGCGGTCGATCTGCTCGCCGACTGCCAGCAGGTGGTAACCAACGATTCGGGGCTGATGCACGTGGCCGCCGCCGTGGAGACCCGGGTGCAGGCCCTGTATGGCTCGTCGTCACCGCGCTATACGCCGCCGCTGACCGACAATGCCGAGATCCACTACCTGGCGCTTTCCTGCTCGCCCTGCTTCGAACGCCGCTGCCCGCTGGGGCATACCAACTGCCTGGTGCAGCTCTCGCCCCAGCGTGTGCTGGCCGCCGTGCTGTCGGCGTCACCGACAGTCATCGCGCGGCGTTGAGGCCCGGTCGGGGAGGCGCTACTGCACCGCGGCGGGCTCTTCGCCTGTGGCATCCTCGGGCGCCTCGACGACCTGCTCCAGAAATTCCGGCTCTGGCTCCGGCTCCTGGCGTGGCGGTGCCAATCCCTCCCAGAGGCGCTCCTGCAGCACGATCTCCTCCCGCAAGCGGGCGTTGAAGAATTCCGCGCCATGCTCCTCGAGCAGGGTGGGCTCGTCGGAGAGCAGCGAGACACCGAGCCCGGCACGATGCCAGTCGATGGTGAAGCCCATCGCCTCGAGGATGGTAGGGAAGGTATCCATCATGGCGGCTTCGCGGCGCAGCCGGCCCTGAGGAATGCCGGGGCCCAGCAGGATGAAGGTATTGTCGCGCTCACCCTCGATCAGCTGCTCCCAGGCCGACACGCGCATGGTCAAGTGGTCGCTGGCGACGACCACCAGGGTGTTGTCGAGCAGGCCCTCGGCCTCGGCCCGGGCGAGGAAGTCCCGGGCCAGCCAGGTCGAACACTCCACCGAGAAGAGAATGTCGACGCCATCGAACTCGCCTTGACGGTCGAGGCAGGCCTGGGCGGGGTAGCCGTAGGGGGCATGGCCCGCGAGGGACAGGGCGACCAGTCCCCAGGGACCCTCCTCCGCGTCCAGGCGGCGCAGCTCCTCCAGGCCGAAGTCATAAAGCGAATCGTCATAGAGCCCCCAGTTATTGACGTACTCCGGGTCGTCGAGCCGGGGCTGCAGCTCCTCGCGGCCGAGCACGGTGTCGAAACCGTGCCCTTCGTAGAACAGGCCCTTGCCGGCGAAGTTGACGCTGGCACCGCCCATGTAGGTGAGCCGGTAGCCCTGTGCCGAGAGCAGGTCGCCGAGGCAGTCGACGCCCGGCACCACCTTCTCCAGCGGCGAGAACTGGCGATCGTGCAGCAGGCCGGCCGGCATGAGCGGCGTGCCGCATTGGCTGGCGATCATGCCGGCCATGGTCCAGCCGGTATTGTCGACCTGGCGGATGCCCTCGAAGACCAGGCCACGCTCACCGAGCTGATCGAGGACGGCATAGGCGTCGCCGAAGCGCTCGCGGTCGGCATAGGTGCGCTCGATGCTCTCAAGGTACAGCAGCAGCAGGTTGGGCGGGTCCCGGGGGGATTCGAGCAGGACCGGCTCGACGTAGTGCCGCTCTAGCCAGGCACCGGGCTTGGTGACGATGGCGGCACCGCGCTGACCCACCCCATACAGCAGGGGATTGCTGACCAGCAATACGAGGGCCAGCAGCGGTTCGCCGCGCCGCCAGCGGCGGTCATGGCGCACCAGCCAGGTGAAGGACGCCAGCAGCACCCCCATGGAAAGGGTGTAAAGGAATGCCGCCCCGATGCGGCTCACCCCGCCGTGGTCGGCCATGCCGGCCTGCAGATGGAAGAATACCGCGCTCAGATCGACGTTACCGAAGCTCTCGGCGAGATAGAGGTAGAGCCCCCATAGCGCGATGGGAAGCAGGGCCCAGGGCCACCTGCGTGGCGGGGTGGGCCGTGCGGCCGGGCCTGGCGCTCCCCAGTGGAAGGTGGCGCCCAAGCCCAGCCAGGCTACTGCCAGCAGGGGCAGCATCCACTGCGGCACCCGAGTCAGGATGGTAATGGCATAGCCCAGGCAGAGCCCGATGACCAGCAGCGACAGCCAGCGAGGGCGGGCCAACTCGAGAAGCTTGGACGGGATCGTCATGCGGTAGATTCTTCCATTGAATTCGCCCCCCCCAGCTTATCAAGCCGGGCACGACGAGTACCACGACTCGTCGCGTGACGGCCAACGCCCGGGTTTGCTGGCCTTGTGGCTGCGGCAGTAAACTGGCCAGCCGCCGAACCGACGAGGAGAGGTCGATGACCCTGGCTGCGGTACTGATCGTCAAGAACGAGGCTGCCCACCTGCGTGCCTGCCTGGAGACGTTACGCTGGGCCGACGAGATCGTGGTGCTGGATGCCGGTAGTCAGGATACGACCAGTGACATCGCCCGCGAGTTCACCGACAAGGTTACGGTGAACGCCGACTGGCAGGGGTTCGGCGTGCAGCGTCAGCGCGCCGAGGCCTTGGTCGAGAGCGACTGGATCCTGATGATCGATGCCGATGAGCGGGTGACCCTCGAGCTGCGCGAGAGCATCCGGGCCGCCGTGGCGCTGGGCGAATCGGCCATCTACACCCTGCCGCGCCTCTCCTGGTGCTTCGGCGATTTCATTCGCCACTCCGGCTGGTATCCCGACCGGGTGGCGCGGCTCTACCCCAAGGGGAAGGCGGGCTACGATGCGGCCCTGGTCCACGAGAAGCTGCACAACCCGAACGGGTTGCCGGTCAGAGCGCTCGAGGGCGACCTGCTGCACTATACCTACCGCGACCTGCGCCATTACCTGGAAAAGTCGGCCCACTACGCCCAGGCATGGGCTGAGCAGCGCGCCGCGCGCGGCAAGCAGGGCAGCCTCTCGGCCGGACTGGTGCACGGGCTGGGCTGCTTCCTGCGCATGTACCTGCTGCGCGCGGGCTTTCTCGACGGCCGCCAGGGCCTGCTGCTGGCGCTGCTCTCGGCACACTCCACCTTCGCCAAGTACGCCGACCTGTGGATCAGGACGCGGACGCCGCCACCGCCCGACGACGCACCAGGGCGCTGATCCCGTCGGCGGCGGCCTCGAGATCGATGGCCGCCATGTCGCTCTCGCCGGCCTCTTGGGGCGGGCTGAAGGCGAGTCGGCGCGTCTCGTCGTTGCAGGTTTGCCAGCGCAGCGGGGTGGCCGAGCGGCGGGCCGGGTAGAAGCCCGCCGTGGGGCGGTTGAGGCAGCCGGCGATATGCAGCGGCCCGGTGGAGCCGGCGATGAACAGGTCGGCAGCGGCAAGGGTAAGGGCGAACTCAGCCAGGCTCTCGCGCGCCGGCAGCAGTGCCGCCGACAGGCCGCGTAAGGCGAGCGAGTCACGCAGTTCGCGAGCGGCCGGCTCCTCGCCGGGTCCGGCGGTGAGCAACCACTGCGGGCGGATCGCGTCGTCCGCCAGCCGCGAGTCGACGGCCGTCGCCAGGTCGGCGTACCGGGTCGGTGTCAGGTTGACCGCCGAGCCGCCGCTGCCGGCATGCAGAAACAGCCACGGCCGCCCGGCATCGAAACCGAGCTCGTCGACGAGCGACTGGCGCCGTGACTGCACGACCTCCGGCGCGAGTGGCCAGTAGGGAGGCGTCGGACGCGGCTGGGGCGAGCGACCCAGGACCCTGAGCAGGGCCTCGGCGAGCTCGACGTTGTAGAGGTATTCCGGCTTGGCCGAGCGCGACCTGCGCTGGACGACGCGATGGTTGTAGAATAGCTGCGCCCACTTGGTGGCCGGCGCCAGGCGCTGCGGAATACCGGCACGCCAACCCAGCCAGCCGGTGCGTGGGGTGGAGAAGAGCGTCAGCATGGCCGTGAAGCGCTCGCGGCGCAGGCGTGCGAGCAGCTGGCGCTGCGCGGCCTGTCCGGCGCGGCTGCCGGGGTCGAGGATCACTTCGTCGATCCACGGGCACAGCCGGGCGAGCGGCGCCGTATAGCTTGGCACCAGCACGCTGACCCGTGCCTCGGGGGCCGCGGCCTTGAGGCAGGCGAGGGCCGGCCAGGCGAGCATGAAGTCGCCGAGCTTGTCGTTGCGTACCACCAGGATGTGCGGCGGCGGGTCCGTTGCGTGGCGACCGGCCACGCTGGCTGAAGACGTCATCTAGGCTCCCGAGCCCCGGGTGACCGATACGAAGGAGATAGCCTTGTCGCACAAGGTCATGCACATCTGCCTCTCGGATGGCTGGGGCGGACTCGAAATGTATCCTGCGCGGATTATACCCGAGCTGCAACGCCAGGGGTGGGAGGCCCATGGGCTGGCCCTGGCCGGCTCGCGGGTGGCCGAGAGCCTGGCGGCCGCCGGCTGCGAGCCGCTGACCGTGGTCTCGCGGGGGCGAGCGCTGCTGCAGGTGGGGCGCGTGCTCGCCTACCTGAAACGCCACGGCATCGACGTGCTGCATTGCCACAAGTCCAGCGACCTGCGCCTGGGGGCGCTGCTGGTGACCCTGCAGCCAAGGCTCAAGCTGTTCTACACCGACCACATGGGCGTGACCCGGCCGAAGAAGGACCTCTACCACCGCTGGGCCTACGGTCGTGTCACGCGGCTGTTCGCCATCAGCGAGGCGACGCGCCGGCGCAACCTGAAGGCCTTCCCGCTGCCCGCCGCGCGCATCCACCGGCTCTACCTGGGCATCGACCTGGCACCCTACGCCCCGCAGCTGGATCGCGCCTCTCGCGAGTTGCTGCGCCGCGAGCTGGATGTCGCGCCCGACCAGGTGGCGATCGGCCTGCCGGGGCGGCTGACCGACGGCAAGGGCCACGAGGTGTGGCTGGAGGGGCTGGCCCGGCTGCGCGAGCGCGCTCCTGGCCTGGCTTGGCATGGTGTGCTGATCGGCGGCCTGACGGCCAGTGAGGGCAGCGACGAGGCCTACGTGGCGCAGCTGCGGAAGCGGGTGGCCGCACTGGGACTGGAGGGGCGGGTGACCTTCGCCGGGTATCGTCCCGACCTGCCGCGCCTGTTCGAGGCGCTGGACATCGTCTGCGTGCCGTCGCGCAACGAGGCCTTCGGCCTGACCGTGGTCGAGGCCATGGCCGCCGGCAAGGCGGTCGTCGGCGCCGACAGCGGGGCGATTCCCGAACTGCTCGAGGCCGACTGCGGGCGCCTCGCGGCGCCGGAAGAGCCGCAGGCCTGGGCCGAGGCCATGGCGGAACTCGGGCAGGACGCGGCGCTGCGGCGGCGGCTCGGCCAGGCTGCCAGGTGCCGGGCCGAACGCCACTTCGCTGTGGCGGCACACGTGCGCGCCCTGACCGAGGAGTATGCGGGGGCCTAGCCGCGGCTCGAGCGCGATAGGACGGGTCAGGCCTCGGCGTCGTAGCCGCGGCGAACGGCGGCCATGCCACCGGCGGCGCCGAACTTGGCCAGCGAGCGGCCAAGGCGCTCGAGGTTGGCCTCGCGCCAGGCGCCCGGTGCACGCAGCCTGCAGCGGTCGAGGTCGATCAGCCACACCTTGTCGTCATCGTCGACCAGAAGGTTGCGCGCGTTGAGATCGACGTGGTCGAGGCCGGCGTCGTGGAAGCGGCGTACGGTGGCGCCGACCCGTTCGAGCAGCGACGGCTCGATACCCTCCAAGTGCTCGGCCAGGGCGCGGGCGGCGCGAATGCGCACGGTGATCAGCGCCGCCGTATAGGTCGGCCCATCGCGGGTGACCCCGGCCGCCACCGGGCGTGGCACCGGCAGGCCACGGGCGTGAAGGTGCGCGGTGAGACGCAGCTCGCGGAAGGCGCGGGTGCGCTCGAGGCCCGTCCACAGGTAGCGGCTCTCGCTCACCCTGGCGACCAGCCCGCCGCGGCGATAGGGGCGCAGCACCCACTGCTCGCCCCCGGCGTCGAGAAACAGGCTGCTGCCGCGGCCGGGGGCGGCACCGATGACTCGGCCGGTGCGCTGCCAGTGGTCGGGCTCGAACAGCGCCGGGCCGATTTGTGGCGCCGACTCGGCGTCACATACACTGTCCGCATCATATAGAATGAAAACCTTTCCCGTCCGACATGTTGCCAAGTGCATGAAGCATCCTCTGCCTGCCCAACCGCGCCATATCGCCGTGCTGCGACTCTCCGCCCTCGGCGACGTGTGCAACCTGGTACCCACCGTGCGCGCGCTGCAGCGCCAGTGGCCCGACACTCGCATCACCTGGATCATCGGCAAGGCGGAACACAGTCTACTGGCTGGCCTGTCGGGGGTCGAATTCGTCGTCTACGACAAGGCTACGGGCCTGGCCGGCATGCGTCGGTTGTGGCGCGAGCTCGGCGACACTCGCTTCGACGTGTTGCTGCACATGCAGCAGGCGCTGCGGGCCAGCGTGCTCTCGCTGGGGCTCAAGGCCCAGGTGCGGGTGGGCTACGACAAGGCAAGGGCGAAGGATGCCCAGCACTGGTTCACCCACCGCCAGCTGGCGCCGCATCCGCGTGCCCACGTGCTGGAGTCGTTCCTCGACTTCGCCCGGCTGCTGGGCGTGAAGGACCTGTCGCTGGCGTGGGACCTGGCGGTGCCGCCCGAGGCC
Source organism: Halomonas sp. SS10-MC5 (assembly GCF_015992245.1). Taxonomy (NCBI): domain Bacteria; kingdom Pseudomonadati; phylum Pseudomonadota; class Gammaproteobacteria; order Oceanospirillales; family Halomonadaceae; genus Halomonas; species Halomonas sp. SS10-MC5. The sequence continues at coordinate 18,388 of NZ_CP065435.1, forward strand.
TTCGAGGAGGCCAGCGCCCTCACCGGCGATGCGGCCTACCTGCTGATGAGCCCCTGCGCCAACCCGCGGCTGCGCAATTTTCGCAACTGGTCGGCCGAGGGCTACGCCGCCGTCATCGAGCACGCCTGGGCCCAGTATGGTCTGAAGACGGTACTCACCGGCGGGGGCAGCACTCAGGAGCGGGAGATGGGCGAGCGCATCGCCACGCTGTCGCGCCCGGAGGCGGTGATCGACGCCATCGGCGCCACCTCGCTCAAGGGACTGCTGGCCCTGATCGGCCGTGCCCGGGTGGTGATCGCTCCCGACTCCGGGCCGGTGCACATGGCCAATGCCATGGGCACGCCGGTGGTGGGCCTGTTCGCCACCACCAACCCCGATCGCGCCGCCCCCTACCGGTGGCGCGACTTCGTGGTCAACCGCTATCCCGATGCCGTGCGGGCCTATCTGCATCGTGAGCCCGACGAGATCACCTGGGGCCAGCGTGTCCGCCACCCCGACGCCATGACGCTGATTCGCATCGACGACGTGGTCCAGCGGCTCGATGCGCTGCTGGCACGGCCGCCCGAACGCAAGGAAGAGGAACGACCCGATGAAGCTTGACCTGACCGCGCTGGAACAGGCGCACGTGCTGGTGGTGGGCGACGTGATGCTCGACCGTTACTGGCAGGGTGCCACGTCGCGCATCTCCCCGGAGGCCCCGGTGCCGGTGGTGCGGGTGGAAGAGTGCGAGGACCGCCCCGGCGGCGCGGCCAACGTGGCGCTCAACATCGCCTCGCTGGGCGCCCATGCCGCGCTCAGCGGCATGGTCGGCGACGACGACAATGCCCGCCGGCTGGTCGAGCGCATGCATGCCGCCGGTGTCGACACCTACTTCGAGAGCAGCCCCGGGATTCCCACCATCACCAAGCTGCGTGTGATGAGCCGCAACCAGCAGCTGATTCGCCTCGACTTCGAGGAGGGGCTCGAGGAGCTCGACACCCGTGGGCTGCTGGCACGGGTCGAGCAGGGGCTTCCCGACTGCGACCTGGTCATCCTGTCCGATTACGGCAAGGGGACCCTCAACCGGGTCGAGGAGCTGATCGCGCTGGTACGCGGCGCCGGCAAGCGGGTGCTGATCGACCCCAAGGGCAACGACTTCGGCAAGTACCGCGGTGCCAGCGTGATCACCCCCAATCTGGCCGAGTTCGAGGCCGTGGTCGGCCACTGTCGCAGCGACGACGAGCTGGCCGCCAAGGGCGCGGCGCTGTGCGCCGAGCTCGAGCTCGAGGCGCTGCTGATCACCCGTAGCGAGAAGGGCATGACCCTGGTGCGTGGCGACCATGAGCCGCTGCACCTGCCGACCCGGGCGCGCGAGGTGTTCGATGTCACCGGTGCCGGCGACACCGTGATCGGCGTGCTGGGGTTGGCGCTGGCGGCCGGGCACGGCTTCCCGGAGGCGATGACCCTGGCCAACCTGGCGGCCGGCCTGGTGGTGGCCAAGCCCGGCACCGCCACGCTGTCGATCGCCGAACTCTATACCGCGGTACATGGCGACAAGCTGGCCGAATTCGGCGTCATCGGCGAGGCGCCGCTGATCGAGGCGGTGCGCGCTGCCCAGCTGCGCGGCGAGCGGGTGGTGATGACCAACGGCTGCTTCGATATCCTTCACGCCGGCCACGTGGCCTACCTGGAGCATGCTCGTCAGCTCGGCGACCGACTGGTGGTCGCGGTCAACGACGATGCCTCCATCGGCCGGCTCAAGGGCCCCAGGCGCCCGATCAACCCGCTCGCCCGGCGCATGCAGGTGCTGGCCGGCCTCGGCGCGGTGGACTGGGTGGTACCGTTCAGCGAGGACACCCCCCAGCGCCTGATCGAGGCGGTGCTGCCCGACGTGCTGGTCAAGGGGGGGGACTACCGCGTGGAGGAGATCGCCGGCGGCGAGGCGGTGCGCGCCGCCGGGGGCGAGGTGAAGGTGCTGGGCTTCGAAGACGGCGTCTCCACCACCGCCATGATCGCTACCATCCTCGACCGCGAAAGCTGATGCCCGCGGTCTCCCGCCGCTGGCCGCGCTGGCTCTACTCGGCCGCGCTCTACCTGCTTTCGCCCCTGCTCTGGCGGCGGGTATGGCGTGAGCAGGCGCTCACCAACCTGCGCCGGGAGCGGCTCGGGCTGCTGCCGCGCCCGCCCGCCGGGGTGCCCCGGCTGTGGCTGCACTGCGCCTCGGTGGGCGAGGTGCAGGCCGCGCGTCCCTTGATCGAGGCGCTGCTGGCGACGTATCCGCAACATCATCTGGTGGTGACCACCATGACCGCGACCGGCGCCGAACGGGTGCACGCCCTGATCGCCTCTAGGCGCCGGGCTGGCCAGGCCGAACGCCTGCACCACGGCTTCGTCCCGCTCGACTTCCCTGGCGCCGCACGCCGCTTCGTCGCGCGGCTCTCGCCCGCGCTCGCCCTCTTCTTCGAGACCGAGATCTGGCCCAACCTGCTGGCAGCGTGCCAACGCCGCGGCGTACCCACGGCGGTGGTCAATGGCCGACTCTCGCCACGCGCCTACCGCAGCTATCGTCGAGTGCGGCCGCTGATGGCGGCCGCCCTGGGCCGCCTCGACTGGCTGGCCGCCAAGTCGCGCGGCGACGCCGAACGCTTCCGTGCGCTGGGCATGCCGACCACGCGCACCGACGTGGTGGGGTCGCTCAAGTACGACCTGACGCCCGACGATGCGTCATGCGAGGCGAGCAAACGCCTGTGCACACGCTTCGGCTCGCGTCCCGTGTGGGTCGCCGGCTCGACCCACGCCGGCGAGGAAGCGCTGCTGCTGGAGGCCCATGCCCGCCTGCGCCAGTCCTACCCCGATGCCCTGCTGATCCTGGTGCCGCGCCATCCGCAGCGCTTCGAGGCGGTGGCCGGGCTCGTCCAGGAGCGCGGCATGGGGCTGGCACGGCGCTCGCTCGAGGAGTGGCCCGATGGCCGTACCGCCGTCTACCTGGGCGATACCATGGGCGAGCTGCTGATGCTCTACGGCGCCGCCGACCTGGCCTTCGTCGGCGGCAGCCTGGTGCCGGTGGGGGGGCACAACCTGCTCGAGCCGGCGGCCATGGGCGTGCCGGTGCTGACCGGACCGGAGCTGGCCAATTTCGCCGACGTGGCCGAGACCCTGCGCCAAGGCGGTGCGCTGGTCGAGGTGAGTGGCAGCGACATGCTGGCCGACACCCTGGTCACCCTGTTCCTCGACGAGGCCGAGCGCCACCGCCTGGCCGAGGCGGGCCTGGCGGTGGTCGCGGCCAATCGCGGCGCGCTGGCGCGCACCCTGGCGGGGTTGCAGCGCCTGCTGCCCGGTGAGTGAGTGCCAACCCCGGCGTCAGGCCGGCGTCAGCCGCTCCACTCCCCGCTCGGTGCCGAGCAGCAGCACGTCGGCACCGCGCGCGGCGAACAGGCCGTTGGTGACCACCCCGACGATGGCATTGAGGCGTGCCTCCATGGCCACCGGGTCGTCGATCATGAAGTCGTAGCAGTCGATGATCTGGTTGCCGTTGTCGGTGACCACGCCCTCGCGATAGACCGGATCGGCGCCCAGCTTGACCAGCTCGCGTGCGACATAGGAGCGCGCCATGGGGATCACCTCCACCGGCAGCGGGAAGGCGCCGAGGCGCTCGACCTTCTTCGAACCATCGGCGATGCAGATGAAGCGTTCGGCGCAGGCGGCCACGATCTTCTCGCGGGTGAGGGCCGCACCGCCGCCCTTGATCATGTGTAAGTGAGCGTTCACTTCGTCCGCGCCGTCGATGTAAAAGGGCACCGTGCCCACGCTGTTGAGTTCGAACACCTCGATACCATGGCCGCGCAGGCGCTCGGCGCTGGCCTCGGAACTGGCCACGGCGCCCTGGAAGTGGTGGCGCAGCCGCGCCAGACGGTCGATGAACAGATTGGCGGTGGAGCCGGTGCCGATGCCGAGGATGGTGTCGCGCTCGAGCCGCGATTCGATCTCGGCGATGGCGGCGGCGGCCACGGCGTCCTTCAGTTCGTCCTGGGTCATGTCGTGCTCGCTGTCGATGGGTGGCGGATGCCGCGCCATTATAGGCCAGACGACGCCGCCTGCCGACGCGTTCGCTGGACGACGGGGCGACGGAGATGCTACCTATAGGGGTTCTCTGCAGTGCAGCAGGCGCTGCGCCCCTCTGCGCCACTTTTCCTTCCGGGACACCAGGATGCTCGAAGCTACCGTCAAGAAGATCCTCCAGGCTCACGTCTACGAGGCCGCACGTGAAACGCCGATCTCACCGGCTCCCTTCCTGTCGCGACGCTTCAACAACCAGATCCTGATCAAGCGCGAGGACCTGCAGCCGGTCTACTCGTTCAAGATTCGCGGCGCCTACAACAAGATGGCGCAGCTCTCCGAGGAGCAGAAGGCCAGGGGCGTGATCGCCGCCTCGGCCGGCAACCACGCCCAGGGGCTGGCCCTGGCGGCCAGGCAGATGGGCGTCAAGGCGGTCATCGTGATGCCGCGCATCACCCCCGAGATCAAGGTCCAGGCGGTACGTGCGCGAGGGGCCAGGGTGGTGCTCAAGGGCGATGCCTTCGCCGCCGCCGCCGAGCACGCCCAGGAGCTGATGGCCGAGCACGGCTATACCTACATCCCCCCCTTCGACGACATCGACGTCATCGCCGGCCAGGGCACCGTGGCCATGGAGATCCTGCGCCAGCATAGCGGCCCGCTGGATGCCATCTTCGTGCCGGTGGGCGGTGGCGGGCTGATCGCCGGCGTGGCGGCCTACGTCAAGTACCTGCGCCCCGACATCAAGGTGATCGGCGTCGAGGCCGAGGACAGCGCCTGTCTCAAGGCGGCACTCGCGGCCGGCAAGCGCGTGACCCTCGACCAGGTCGGGGTATTCGCCGAGGGCGTGGCGGTGGCGCAGATCGGCAAGGTGCCGTTCAAGATCATGCGCAACCTGGTCGACGACGTCATCACCGTCAATGCCGACGAGATGTGCGCGGCGGTCAAGGATATCTTCGACGACACCCGGGCGGTGTCGGAGACGTCGGGGGCGCTATCGCTGGCCGGGCTCAAGAAGTACGTCCAGCAGACCGGCGTCGAGGGCCAGACCCTGCTGTGCATCAACTCCGGCGCCAACACCAACTTCGACCGCCTGCAGCACATCGCCGAGCGTACCGAGCTCGGCGAGCAGCGCGAGGCGATCCTGGCCGTGACCATTCCCGAGCGGCCCGGCAGCTTCAAGAAGTTCTGCCGCACCATCGGCAAGCGCATGGTGACCGAATTCAACTACCGCTACGCCGACCCCGAGGAGGCGCATATCTTCGTCGGCGTGCAGGTCAAGCCGGGTGGCGAGGACCGGCTGTCGGTGATCGACAAGCTGCGCGAGGCGGGCTATCCGGTGGTCGACCTCACCGATAACGAACTGGCCAAGCTGCACATCCGCCATCTCGGCGGCGGGCGGCCCAAGCAGCACTTCGACGAGGAGGTCTATCGCTTCGAGTTCCCCGAGCGACCCGGCGCGCTGATGAACTTCCTCACCCACCTGCCCCAGGACTGGAACATCTCGCTGTTCCACTATCGCAACCACGGTGCCGCCTTCGGGCGCGTGCTGGTCGGCATGCAGTTGCCCAACGGCGATCGCGCCCACGTCGAGGAGTACTTCGACGAGATCGGCTACCGCTACTGGAAGGAGTCGGACAACGACGCCTATCGCCTATTCATGGCCTGAACGGCCGACGATTCGGTGGGTGAGCGTTGACTTACGCCAAAGCGCCGAATTGGCTTGGGTTTCATTTTGTAATCGCGCCTTGAAGCGGTTGTCATCAAACCGTTACAAGCCCTATAGTCGGCGCTGTCGCGGGCGACTGCGACGCCCTTCACATCATGGGAACGTCAGGGAGCAGGTAATAATGAAGCGTAAGCCCGATCTGGTCATGGCACTGGTGCTGGCGTTTGGCATTGGTGTGGTGGTCACCGGCTATGCCCAGGCGCTGACAGGCGGCTGAGTCGGCGGACAGTGCCATGAGTAGATGATCCCACAACCGGTCGGAGCCCTGCTTCGGCCGGTTTTTCATGGCGACTGGCAGCGCCGCTCAGGGGCGCACGACCCGCGCGTCGCTGACGATGGCGTCCAGCGGCACGTCCCACGGCGCCGTCGGCAGGCGATCCACCCGCTGGCAATCGTGGGCCAGACCGATCAGCGTGGGGCGTGGGCCGGGGCGCCGGGTGAAGGCGAGGCTGCGGTCGTAGAAGCCGCCGCCCATGCCCATGCGCTGGCCCTGGTCGTCGAAGCCCACCAGCGGCAGCAGGATCAGGTCCAGCGCCCAGGTCGCCCGCCGCCGGGCACGGTGGGCGCCATGGCGCGTTTGTGGCTCGGGGATGCCGAAGCGGTTGCGCCGCATGGGCGTGCCGGGATGGTAGTGGACGAACCACAGGCTATTGTCCGACAGCGGCTTGAGCACGGGCAGGTAGACGCGAACCCCGCGGCGGGACAGCCAGGGAATCAGCGGCCGGGGGTCGATCTCGCCATCGTTGGGCAGGTAGAGCGCCACGCGCCTGGCGCGTTGCACCTCGGGTAGCTGGCGCAGGCGTCGGCACAGGGTCAGGTCGGCTCGTCGGCGCTGGCGCGGGCTCAGCGCACGGCGGCGATGCCGCAGCGCCTGGCGCAGCTGGCGCCGGGAAGCGAAGTCTTCGCTGACGAGGGGGTCTTGCAGGGCATGCATGATACGGTGGAGTTCCCCAGAGTGCCGCTGTCGTTCTGGCCCTTGAACCCTTGGTTCAAGGTGGGTGGCCGCAGCCGAACCGTCAGGCTTTCCGACGCACGGACATGCACACGGGTCCGGCTAGCCGATGGCCGCCCTGGGTATTGCTCATAGGCTCGAGGGACTTCAACGACTGGCCAACACCCCAGGGAACACCTTTATCCTATCAGAGCTCACGGGCCGGTCCAACGTCATTCGGCAGGAGTTATGTTACCCGGCGCCGCCGCCGCCATGGCCTGCTCCAGACGTTCGCTCAACCGATCGAGCTGCTGCTCCTCGTGGCGCCGGGTATCCAGCACCTCGAGCAGTTCATGGGTGATGTTGAGCGCGGCCATGAGGGCCACGCGCTCGCTGCCGAGCAGGTTGTTCTGGGAGTGGATGCCCTGCATGGCCCGATCGAGATAGCGGGCGGCCCGCTCCAGCTTGCGCTCTTCGCCGGCGTTGCAGGCGAACACGTAGTGCCGGCCCAGCAGGGTCACCTGTGCGGTGGGGCGATTGGCGTCGTCGCTCATGGCGGGCTCCGGTGTCGGCTTGTCGGCCCGATGCGTTAACATCCGGTGGAACAAGACACATCAATTCAGCCATTCACTATAAGAGAGCCCTTCCCAGGCGGTCAACGCAGCGGAGGCGGCTCAGCGCCATTCGACAAGAGGTTTTCCGCAATGTCACCGATCGACGATCGTCCGGATTTCTCCACCCTGGCCGACCTCTTCCTCTCCCATGGCAGCATGCAGTCGCCGGCCTTTCTCGACGGCCGGCTATGCGCCGAGCTGGCGCTGCACGATCTCGGCGCCGAGGCCTGGCTGGAGGAGGTTTGCCAAGGTCTCGGCGTCGAGCAGCCACGTGATCGCGAGAGCGCCGAAGCGCTGCTGGCCTGGCGTCGCCAGACCCTGGAGGCGCTCGCCGACAGTGGCCTCAACTACGAACCGCTGCTGCCCGACGATCTCTTCTCTCTGGCCGAGCGTGCCCGCGGCCTGCAGGAGTGGACCCTCGGCTTCCTCGAGGTGATCGAGGCTGCCGGCGACGGGCCGCGGCAGGGCTGGTCGCAGGCGCTGCGCGAGGCGATCGACGACCTCGAGGCGCTGGGCGCCATGGAGACCGACCTCGAGGAGAGCGCCGAGAACGAGAACGATCTCTTCGCGCTGACCGAGCACGCCCGCATGGCGGCGATGCTGCTCTACACCGAGCAGCATCCGGGCCAGCCGCAGGTGGAGAACGGCGAGCCCACTCGCCACTAGGCCGAGAAAATCGGCTCTCCGATTCCCTTCCGTAGCCAGCAAGGAGCCAAGATGCTGCCCGATCCTCTTCCCCGCCCCGCCCCGATCGGCAACGACGAATATCGTGCCCGGCGCGCGGCGCTGATGCAGCGCCTGCCGGCGGACAGCGCCGTGCTGTTGCTCGGCGCTACCCTGACTACCCGCTCGCGCGACAGCGACTACCCCTTCCGCCAGAACAGCGATTTCCACTATCTCACCGGCTTTCCCGAGCCCGACGCCTTGCTGCTGCTGCTGCCGGGGCGCGGCGAGGGCGAAAGCGTGCTGTTCTGCCAGGATCGCGACCCCGCGCTGGAGGCCTGGACCGGTCGCCGGCTGGGGGCCGAAGGTGCCGTACGCGAGCACGGCGTCGACCAGGCCTTCGAGAACGTCGAGCGCGATGAGCGCCTGGAGACGCTGCTCGACGGCCGCCCTGCCCTCTACCTGCTGCTCGAGGACGGCGAGGCCATGGCGCTGGCCGATGACGTCCGCGGGCGCCTGGCGGCCAGGGCGCGCCGCGGCGCCCGGCCGCCGCAGAGCTACGTCGACCTGGCGCCGTTGCTGCACGAGCAGCGCCTGATCAAGAGCGAGAACGAGCTCGCGCTGATGCGGCATGCGGCGCAAATCTCGGCGCTGGCGCACCGACGTGCCATGCGTGCGGCGCGCCCCGGCCTGGCCGAATACCATCTGCAGGCCGAGCTGGAGCACGAGTTCCGCTGGCACGGCGGCAGCGGGCCGGCCTACGCCAGCATCGTGGGTGGCGGTGCCAACGCCTGTGTGCTGCACTACGTCGAGAATAACGCGCCGTTACATGACGGTGCGCTGGTGCTGATCGACGCCGGCGCGGAGTTCGACCTCTACGCCGGCGACATCACCCGCACCTTCCCGGTCGGCGGTCGCTTCGACGAAGCCCAGCGCGCGCTGTACGAGATGGTGCTGGCGGCGCAGGAGCGTGCCGTCGCGGCGGTTCGCCCCGGTGCGACCCTGACCGCGATCCACGACGGCGTGGTGCGCGACCTCACCGCGGGGTTGATTCGGCTTGGCCTGCTCGCCGGCGACGTCGAGGCGCGCATCGAGGACGAGAGCTACAAGCGCTTCTACCTGCACTCGACCTCGCACTGGCTGGGACTCGACGTCCACGACGTGGGGGAGTATCGCCTCGAGGGCCAGCCGCGGCCGCTGGCGCCGGGCATGGTCCTGACGGTGGAGCCCGGGCTGTACATCCCGGCCGACGAGGATATTCCCCGGCAGTTTCGCGGCATCGGCATTCGCATCGAGGACGATGTCGCGGTGACCGCCGAGGGGCACGAGGTATTGACCGCCGAGGTTCCCAAGCAGGTAGCGGAAATCGAGGCCTTGATGGCCAAGGATTGACCAGGGGGAGAGATAGCTTTCATGGAATTACGTAAATTACGTTACGCTATGGACGGCCGTCGCAGCGGCCTGGTGGCATGAACGTGCGGGTCGATCGCCAGGTGGATATCGCCATCGTCGGTGGCGGCCTGGTGGGGGCCAGCCTGGCCTGTGCCCTGGCGCCGCTGATCGAGCGCCGCGGCCTGTCGGTCGCGGTAATCGAGGCCGCGCCCCTCCTCGACAGCGCCGCGGCGCCCTGGCAGCCCAGCTTCGATGCGCGCGCCAGCGCCATCGCCCAGGGCTCGGCGGAGCGTTTCCGGGCCATGGGGCTGTGGCAGGCGATGGCCGAGCAGGCGTCGGCCATCCTGCGCATTCACGTCAGCGAACGGGGCCGGCTGGGCGTGACCCGCCTCACCGCCGCCGAGCTCGGTCAGCCGGCGCTGGGCTACGTCATCCCCAACGTCTGGATGGGGCGCGTCATGCACCGGCGCCTGGCCGAGCTGCCGATCGAGTGGCACTGCCCGGCCAGCGTGGAGACGATCGAGCCCGAGGCGGAAGGCTATCGACTCGCCCTCTCCGATGGCTGTACGCTGCGGGCCGGCCTGACGGTACTGGCCGACGGCGGCCGCTCGGGGCTCAAGGAGCAACTGGGCATCGCCAGCGACGCGGCGCCCTACGACCAGGTGGCGTTGATCGCCAACGTCGAGATGAGCCGGCCCCACGACGGTGTCGCCTACGAGCGCTTCACCCGCGAGGGGCCGATTGCGCTGCTGCCCCTGCCTGGGCAGCAGATGGCGCTGGTATGGACCCACCGCGCGGGGCGGGAGAAGGACCGGCTGGCGCTCGGCGACGGCGACTTCCTGGCCGAGCTGCAGCAGGCCTTCGGCGATCGCGCAGGCCGCTTCCGCCGCGTCGGCAGCCGCCACGCCTACCCGCTGACGCTGGTCACCGCGCGGGAAACCGTGCGGCCGGGGCTGGCGGTGCTGGGCAACGCCGCCCATTCGCTCCACCCCGTGGCCGGCCAAGGCTTCAATCTGGCGCTGCGCGGCGTGACCGACCTGGTGGCGGCGCTCGAACCGGCGCTGGCCGGCGGCGAGCCGCTCGGCAGCATGCTGGTGCTGCGCGACTTCGAGGCCAGGCGCATCGTCGACCGCCACCAGGTGATCCGCTTCAGCGATGGCCTGGTGCGCCTGTTCGGCATCGACAACGCCCTGCTGGCCCATGCCCGGGCGGCGGGGTTGGTGGGGCTCAACCTGCTCGGCCCGCTGCGCCGCGGCCTGGCTCGCCGGGCCATGGGGTTGGAGCGCTGAAGCGCCGCCGGGACGAGCGGCCGTGCCCCATCTCCGCGGGGGGCCGCAAACGAGAGAGGAAGCCATGACGGATACGGCGGGGCCGACAACGCGATACGACGTCATTGTGGTGGGGGGCGGCATGGTAGGCGCCGCGTTGGCGGCGCTGCTGGGCCAGGCGGGGGTCGCCGTGGCCCTGCTCGATCCGCGCCCTGCGCCGCTGGCGGCCGACGAGGTGGGCAGCGGCCTGCCGGCGATGCGCGTCAGCGCCCTGACGCCGGTGTCCCAGCGCCTGCTCGAGGGCCTGGGGGCCTGGCCGTGGATGGCGGCACGTCGGGTGACCCCCTATCGCTTCATGCAGGTGTGGGACGGTGAAGGCAGCGGCGAGGTGAGCTTCTCGGCGGAACAGGCCGGCGTGCCGCTGCTCGGTCACATCGTCGAGAACGACGTGATCCTGGCGGCGCTGGAGCGGCGCCTGGGCGCCTTGCCCTCGGTCTCCGTGCTGCTGGGCACGCGGGTGACCGGGCTGGGCGAAGGGAAGGCGGGGCGCGAGGTGGCGCTCGAGGACGGCCGCCGGCTGTCGGCGCCGCTGGTGGTGGCGGCCGATGGGGCGCGCTCGCCGCTGCGCGAGATGGCGGGCATTGCGGTCGAGGCTCGCGATACCGGTCATGTCGCGGTGGTGACCACGGTGCGCACCGAGCGCGAGCACGGCGGCGTGGCGCGGCAGGTGTTCCTGGCGTCGGGACCGCTGGCGTTCCTGCCGCTGACGGTCGCGGGCGATGCGCACTACTGTTCGATCGTCTGGTCGACCTCACCGGAAGAGGCCGCACGCTTGACCGCGCTCCCCCCCGTGGCGTTGGGAAGCGAGCTGGAGGCGGCCTTCGAGGCTCGCCTGGGCGCGGTGGAGGTGGTCGACCGGGCATTGGCGGTGCCCCTGACCCAGCGTCATGCCGAGCGCTACGTGCAGCCGGGTTTCGCGCTGGTGGGCGATGCGGCCCACAGCATCCACCCGCTGGCGGGCCAGGGTGTCAACCTGGGGCTGATGGACGTGGCCGTGCTGGCCGAGGAGCTCCTCGTCGCGCGTCGTCGTGGCATTCCCTTGGGCGAGCCGCGCATGCTCGAGCGCTACGCCCGCCGCCGACGCGGCGACAACGCCGCCATGCTGGCGCTGATGGACGGCTTCCGCCTGCTGTTCGGCACGCGCCACCCGCTGGCCACCCTGACGCGCAACCTCGGCCTCTCCGGCGTCGACCGGCTCACGCCGGTCAAGCGGCTGCTCATGCGCCAGGCGATCGGCGAGCGCGGCCGACTGCCGGCCTCCTGTCGCTGAGAGGTGTCCCGGCCCGAGTCTAGGGCCAGGACACGCTCTGCCTTAACGCGCGCGCCGTTCCAGGACGTTGAGGGCCTTGAGCAGGTTGAGCGCCTCGCCGAGCTGGTAGTCCTCGCGCAGCCGGGCGGACCTCTCGCTGGAGGTGCGCGGCTCGCCGCTCGAGCGCAGGTGGCCCTCCAGGTCGGCCTCGCGCAACTGGCGGCTGCCCTCGGCCACCTCGATGCGGCCGTGCACCACGGTCACGTCCGGTTCGATGCCGAGCGCCTGGATCGAGCGCCCGTTGGGCGTGTAGTACAGCGCCGTGGTCAGCTTCAGCCCTTCGCCGTTGCCCAGCGGCAGCACCTGCTGCACCGAACCCTTGCCGAAGCTCTCGGTGCCCATGATCACGCCGCGGCGCTGGTCCTGCAGCGCGCCGGCAACGATCTCGGCGGCGGAGGCGCTGCCGCCGTTGATCAGGACCACCAGCGGCACGTCGGGGGCCGCGGTCTCGCGGCTGGCGGAGAAGCGCATCTCGGTGTCCGGCAGGCGCCCTTCGGTGTAGACCACCAGGCCGCTGTCGAGGAAGGCATCGGCCACCGCCACGGCGGCCTGCAGGACGCCGCCGGGATTGTTGCGCAGATCGAGGATGAGGCCCTGCAGCGGTCCGTCACGCTCCATGCGACGAATGGCGTCGTTGACCTGGTCGCCGGTGCGGTTCTGGAACTGGCTGACGCGCAGGTAGCCGTAGCCCGCCTCCAGCATCTCGCTACGCACGCTCTCGGTGCGGATGATCTCTCGGGTCAGGGTGACCTCGATGGGGGCATCCTCGCCGCTGCGCTGCAGGGTCAGGTGGATCTCGCTGCCCGGCTCGCCGCGCATCAGGGTGACCGCCTCCTGCAGCGAGAGTCGCTCGGTGGGGGTGTCGTCGATCGCCAGGATGACGTCGCGTGCCTGCACCCCGGCCCGCGATGCGGGGGTGTCGTCGATCGGCGTGATGACGGTCAGGCGGCCCTCCTCGAGGCCCACTTCGATGCCGATGCCGCCGAATTCGCCCTCGGTGGATTCGCGCAGGCTCTGGAACTCGTCGCTGTCGAGATAGGCGGAGTGCGGGTCGAGCTCGCTGAGCATGCCGCGCATGGCGTTGCGCAGCAGGGTGCTGTCGTCGACCTCCTCCACGTAGGCGCGCTTGATGCGCTCGAACACCTCGGCGAAGGTCTGGATGTCCTCCAGCGGCAGCTCGTCCGCCGCCTCGGCCTGGGCATTGGCCGCGGAGGGCGCGAGGGGCAGCGCCAGCAGCGCCGTCGGCAGCAGCGCCGCCAGCAGGCGTCGTGGTGCGGGCAGTAGGCGGGCAAGGCGTGAGGACATGCGAACTCCGCTGTTGCGAGGCGAGGCTGTCCAGCATATCCCGTGGTCCGGGGCTTGTGAAATCTCTCTCGTCATCTTCGTGCGATCCATGCCTGGGGGTCGATGGGGTCGCCGTTGCGGCGAACCTCGAAGTAGAGCGCCGAGGTGGTATGGCCGCCACTGTTGCCTACCGTGCCGATGGCGTCGCCGCGCGAGACGGCCTCGCCGACCTCGACGCTGAAGTGCTGCAGGTGGGCGTAGAGGGTCATGATGTTGTCGCCATGGTCGAGGATCAACAGGTTGCCGAAGCCGCGCATCCAGTCGGAGAAGACCACGCGCCCGGCGTGAACGGCCTCGACGGGGGTGCCCTCGCGGGCCTCGATCAGGATGCCGTTGTAGTGCACGCCATCGTCTCGGCGGTAGCCCGAGGCGACGTTGCCCTGGACCGGCCAGGGCAGGTTGCCGCGGGTGCGCTCGATGGCGGTGGAGGGCGGCGGACGCTCGAGCCGGGCGAGCTCCTCGCGTACGCGCTCGAGCACCTGCTCCGCCTCGGTGCGGTCGCGATCGAGTCGCGCCAGGCGCGACTGCTCGTCGCTGTAGCGGGCATCCAGCTCGGCCACCAGGCGTTCGCGTTCGGCCATGCGCTCGGTCAGTTCGCTGCTGCGTGTGGCCAGCTCGTCGGCCAGGGCGTCCATTCGCTCGCCGCGCGCCTGCAGCTCGCGGCGGTTCTCGCTCAGCTCGACATCGAGCCGGGCGATCTCGTCGAGGCGCTCGTTGCGCGCCCGGGCCAGGTGGTTGAGATAGGTCTGCAGCCGGTCGAGCCGCGCCGGGTCGTCCTGGTTGAGCAGCAGCTTGAGCTGCGGGGTGAGTCCCAGGCGGTAGAGCGCGTCGAGCTGGACATCGAGCGCCTCGACCTGTTCGGCCCGCTCTTCCCGCAGTGCGTCGCGGGCGGACTCGAGTGCGGCGATCTCGTCGGCGAGGCGGCGCCGGTCGGCCTGGATGGCGTCCAGCCGACGGTGGGTTTCGGCCAGCGCGGTCTCCACCTCGCGCAGTTCACGGCTGGCCTCGTCCTGGGCCTGGCGCGTCTGGCCCAGGCGTCGGCTGAGCGCCTGGATTTCGCTGCCGATGGCATCGAGGCGCTCGCGCGCCTCGCGTTCGCTGGGCTGGGCTTGCGCACTGTCCCCGATCAGCCCCGGCAGCATGGCGAGAGCCACCAGCAGGGCTCTCGATGGGTGGCGCCACCAGGGCCGACTCATGGTTGCACGGGCTCGCAGGCGCTGGTCATGCCGGCTCGATCAGCACCCGGCCGGTCATCTCCTCGGGAATCGGCTGCTCCATCATCGTCAGCAGCGTCGGCGCGATGTCACACAGGCGGCCATCGTCGAGCAGCGTGACCGACTGCGGGCCGACGTAGATGAGCGGCACCTCGAAGGTGGTGTGGGCGGTCTGCGCCACGCCGGTGTCGGGGTTGACCATCTGCTCGGCGTTGCCGTGGTCGGCGGTGATCAGGCAGGCGCCGCCGGCACGCTCGATCGCCTCCACCACGCGGCCGACGCAGGCGTCCACCGCCTCGATGGCCTTGACCGCAGCGCCGAAGTCGCCGGTATGGCCGACCATGTCGCCGTTGGCGTAGTTGCAGACGATCAGGTCGTAGTGGCCCGAATCGATCGCCTCGACCAGGCGATCAGTGACCTCTTCGGCGCTCATCTCGGGTTTTTCGTCATAGGTCTTGACGTCCTGGGGCGAGGGCACCAGCACGCGGGTCTCACCCTCGAACTCGGCCTCGCGACCACCGGAGAAGAAGAAGGTGACGTGGGCGTACTTCTCGGTCTCGGCGATGCGCAGCTGGGTCAGGCCGCGCTTTTCCATCACCTCGCCCAGGGTGTTGTGCAGGTCGGCCGGCGGGAAGGCGGCCGGGGCGGGGATATCGGCGGCGTACTGGGTCAGGGTGACCAGGCTGCCGCCGGCAAGCCGCGGGCGCAGGCGACGCGAAAAGCCGTCGAAAGCATCCTCGACGAAGGCGCGGGTCAGCTCGCGGGCGCGGTCGGCGCGGAAGTTCATGAAGATGGCGGCGTCGCCGTCGGCGATGGCCGCCGGCCCCTCGCCGTTGCGCACCACGGTGGCGGTAACGAACTCGTCGTTCTCGCCGCGCTCGTAGGCGTCACGCAGGCCCTGTTCGGCGCTGGTGGCCTCGAATTCGCCGACGCCCTCGGTGAGCAGCCGGTAGGCCTTCTCGACGCGATCCCAGCGGTTGTCGCGGTCCATGGCGAAGTAGCGGCCCACGATCGAGGCGACGAAGCCGTTGTCGGCGCCGACCAGCTCGGCGAGGCGGGCGTTGGTGCGCTCGATGGAGGCCAGCGCGCTGCGCGGTGCGGTGTCGCGGCCGTCGAGGAAGCCATGCACGTAGATGCGCTGGGCGCCGCGCCGGGCGGCCAGCTCGGCCATGGCCAGGATGTGGTCCTCGTGGCTGTGCACGCCGCCGGGCGAGAGCAGGCCGAGCAGGTGTACGGCGTGGCCGGCAGCCACGGCGGCGTCGATGGCGTCGGTCAGCGCGGCGATGGTGTCGAGATCGCCGTCCTCGATGGCCTTGGAGATGCGAGTGAGCTCCTGGTACACCACCCGGCCAGCCCCAAGGTTCATGTGGCCGACCTCGGAGTTGCCCATCTGCCCCTCGGGCAGGCCGACGTACTTGCCGTCGGTGTGCAGCAGCGCATGGGGGTGCTCCTGCCACAGCCGGTCCATGTTCGGCGTGCGTGCCGCGGCCACGGCGTTGTCGGTGGGGTCGGGGTTGTGGCCATAGCCGTCGAGGATGATCAGGGCAACGGGGCGTGGGGCGATCTGGGGCGTCATGGGGGATGCGGGCCTCTTGAACGTGGTGGGCGCGACGTCGGCCGTCCGGGAGGCTGTCCGCGCCCTGTCCGGCGGTCTGGGAATGCCGCGGAGGCGGGCCTGGTATCGGCTGCGGGCCGCACGAGACAGGCGCCTGGACGACGGGGGTCGCGACTTGTATCGGCTTGCGGCATCATAACGCACGGCCAGGCGAGCGTCATGGTCCCGGCGCATCGCCGGCGGGTCATGCCGCGGGGGCTGCCGCATGGTGTATACTCTCGCCTTCCGGGTGCCCTGCCCGACCGTTATTCTCGCTATTTCCGCAACAAGAGTGTGCCGGATCCATGATCGATCAGCTGTTCGAATTCGTGCAGAACCACCCGCTCCTGGTGGGCGCCTTCCTCCTGGTGCTGACCGCCTGGATCGCCTACGAGGTCCGCAACAGCGCCTCCAGCGGCGTCTCGTCCAGCCAGGCCACCCAGCTGATCAACCGCGAGGACGCGGTGATCGTGGACACCCGCGAGGCGGGGGACTTCAAGGCCGGCCACATCGCCGGGGCGCGCAACATTCCCCAGAGCCGCATCGACGAGCGCATCGGCGAACTCGAGAAGGTCAAGGACAAGCCGATCGTGGTGGTCTGCAAGAGTGGCCAGGCCTCCGGCACCACCGTGGCCAAGCTGGTCAAGGCCGGCTTCTCGCGGGTCTACAAGCTCAAGGGCGGCATGATGCAGTGGCAGGCCGACGGCCTGCCGGTGGTCAAGAAATAGCCAATACACAAGACGCAAGCACGCAAAAGGAACCTTTCCCATGGCCGAAGAGAACAGCCAGAACGCCGCCGGCGGCAACCAGGCCGCTGCCGATCCGCAGAACCGGCAGCAGCTCCAGTTCGCCGTGCAGCGTATCTATGTCAAGGACATCTCCTTCGAGGCCCCCAACTCGCCGGCGGTCTTCCAGCAGCCGTTCAAGCCCAAGGTCGGCCTGGACCTGAACACCAGCAGCCAGAAGGTCGGCGAGGATCTCTACGAGGTGTCGATCAAGGTCACCGCCCAGGTGCGCCACAGCGAGGAGGGGACCACCTCCTTCCTGGCCGAGATCGAGCAAGCCGGCCTGTTCCGCATCAGCGGCATCGAGGGCGCGCAGCTCGAACACACCCTGGGCGCCTTCTGCCCCAACGTGCTGTTCCCCTACGCGCGTGAGTGCATCGACAACCTGGTCAATCGCGGCGGCTTCCCGCCCCTGATGCTGGCGCCGGTCAACTTCGAGGCGATCTACGCCCAGAAGAAGAAGCGCGAGGCCGAGCAGGCCCGGCAGCAGGGCGAGCAGACCACCCAGTAGGGTTGCGCTGCATGTCATCAGCACCGCGCATTCACGTCGCCGCCGACTTCCCCGTCGGCGGCGACGTCGTTCTGCCCGAAGGTCCCGCGCGCCACGTGGCCCGGGTGCTGCGCCTGGGCGAAGGCGCACCGCTGCGGCTCTTCGACGGTGCCGGCCTGGAGGCCCGGGCGGTGCTCGTCGAGGCCGGACGCAAGCGGGTGGTGGCACGCATCGAGGCCGTCGAGGCGGGGCGCGGCGAGTCGCCGCTGGCGGTGCACCTGGGCCAGGCGATCTCCAAGGGCGACCGCATGGACTACGCCATCCAGAAGGCCGTCGAGCTGGGTGTTGCCGCCATCACGCCGCTCTACACCGAGCACGGCGACGTGCGACTCAAGGGCGAGCGCGAGGCGAAGAAGCTGGCCCACTGGCAGGCAGTGGCCGCCAGCGCCTGCGAGCAGTGCGGTCGTGCCGTGGTGCCCACCGTTCATGCCCCCCTGCTACTAACCGAGTGGTTGGGCCAGCGCAGCGAGTCCCTTCGCCTGGTGCTGCACCCCGGCACGGCAGGCGCCCTCGAGCGCAGCGACCCTCCCGCTACTGTGGCCCTGCTGATCGGCCCCGAGGGCGGGCTCTCCTCCGCCGACGTCGCGGCCGCCATGGCCGCCGGCTTCTCCCCGCTCTCCCTCGGGCCGCGCATTCTGCGCACCGAGACCGCACCGGTGGTGGCACTCTCCCTGCTGCAGTACCGCTTCGGGGACCTGGACGGCTCCCTTCCTTACGAAATGGATTGAACTTTAGTCGCTGTTGGCGATGACCGACTTGTGCGCTTCTGCGTTCCTGTTTAGGTTGTATGATGTATGACAACTGAAGGCGATAGGACTCCAGACCGGACCGAAGTTGCCTTCCAACGGGCCGATGCATGAACAAGAGGATGTCTCCGTGAAGTTTTCCAGAGCAGCCGTGATGGAAGCCTTGGGCGATGGATTGCTGTCTTTCCCCATTACCGATTTCGATAAGGAGGGGCGGTTCGATGCGGACAGTTACCGTCGTCGTCTGGAGTGGTTCATCAGCCATGACATCTCGGCCGTATTCGTCGCCGGCGGCACGGGGGAGTTCTTCAATCTCACGCTCGACGAGTACCGCGATGTGGTTCGTGTGGCCGTCGAAACCGTCGCCGGCAGACTGCCGGTCATCGCCAGCTCGGGCCTGAGCGTTGCCAGCGGCAAGGCCTTCGCCAAGGCGGCCGAAGAGGCGGGCGCCGACGGCATCCTGCTGATGCCGCCCTACCTGACCGAATGCCCCCAAGACGGCTTGGTGGAGTATGCCCGAGCGATATGTGACTGGACCGATCTCAGCATCATTTACTACAACCGCGGCAACGGCGTGCTCGGCGCCGAGGCGGTGCGCGAGCTGGCCGATGCCTGCCCCAACCTGATCGGGCTGAAGGATGGCAAGGGCGACATCCAGGCACTGAACAGGATCATCAAGACCATTGGCGATCGGCTGGTTTACGTGGGAGGTGTGCCCACCGCCGAGATCTTCGCCGAGGCGTACCTTGCCATCGGTGTGAATACCTATTCATCCGCCGTATTCAATTTCGTGCCGGACATGGCGGTGAAGTTCTACCAGGAACTCCGCGCGGGCAATGCCGAGGTCGTGAAGCGCATCACCCACGACTTCTTCATTCCCTTCGTGGATCTCAGGGACCGAAAGCCAGGCTATGCCGTCAGCCTGATCAAGGCCGGGGCCGAGATCATCGGCCGTCCGGCCGGTAGTGTCAGGGCACCTTTGGTCATGCCCACTTCGGAGGAGCGTCATCGGCTGGAAAGACTCGTCGGCATCGCTCAGCAGTTGTAACGCCAATCCACACAAGCTCGTACCCTAGAGCAACAAGCGAGGAGCACGTCATGAAAACAATCTCAACAAACAAGACGTTCTGTGCCATTGCCGTTTCCGCCGCCCTGGCGGCCATGGCGCTGCCGGTGCAGGCCGATACCTGGCGCGGCTGGAACATCCACCCGCCGGGCTACCCCAACACCGTGGCGCTGGAAGCCTTTGCCGAGAACGTGACCGAGCGCACCGAGGGGCGCATCACCGCGCAGGTCTACAACAACGGCGTGCTTGGCGACCAGCCCGATGCCATCGAGCAGACCCGCAGCGGGGTGCTGAATTTCGCCAACTTCAACATGGGACCGATGGGACCCATCGTGCCGGAGACCAACGTCCTCTCGTTGCCCTTCATCTTCCGCAGCGTCGAGCACATGCACGAAGTCATGGATGGCGAGATCGGCCAGCAGTTTGCCGACGCCCTCGCCGAGAAGAATCTGGTGGCCCTCTCCTGGTTCGACTCCGGCGAGCGCAGCCTCTACAACACCAAGCGCCCGGTCCATATGCCCGAAGACATGCAGGGGCTCAAGATCCGGGTCATGAACAACGACCTCTACGTCGACATGATCGAGGCGCTGGGCGGCAACGCGACGCCGATGGCCTATGGTGAGGTATACCAGTCGTTGAAGACCGGCGTGCTCGACGGGGCGGAGAACAACTACCCCTCCTTCCAATCCAGCAACCACTACGAGGCCGCCGAGTACTACTCCCTCACGGAACACCTGATCATTCCCGAGTGCCTGTGCATCGCCAAGGCGAGCTGGGAGGCGCTCTCCGCCGAGGACCAGGAGATCGTGCGCGAGGAGGCGATCAAGGCTTCGCAGATGCAGCGCGAGCTGTGGGTCGAGGGCTCCGAGGCGAGCCGCCAGGTCGTGCTGAACGCCGGCGTTCAGATCAACGAGGTGGAGGACAAGGCCGCCTTCCAGCAGCGGATGGAGCCGGTCTACGCGGGTTTCATCGAGGAAAATCCCGACCTCGAGAGCCTGGTCGACGCCATCCGGAACTCGAACTGAGCTTCGCTGCGATGCCCCCTTGGCGCCCTGGCGCCAAGGGGGAAGGAGGCATACGCCCATGAGAACCCATGTCGATGTCGAGGCTGCCGTGACGTTCCCCCGCCTGAAGCACATTGCCGGCAAGGTACTGGATGGCCTGGCCAGCCTCTGCCTGGCGGCGGCGGGCGTCATGCTCGTCTTTCTCATCGCCATCTTCGGCTGGCTGGTGTTCGGCCGCTACGTGCTCAACAACACGCCGACCTGGGTCGAGCAGGCTGCCCTGCTGCTGGTGGTCTACATCACCTGCCTGGGGGCCGCGGCCGGGGTCAGGGGAAATTCCCACTTGAGCATCGACTTCGTGCGCGAAGGCATGCCCGAGCCCTTCAGGACGCTCTTTCGCTACGTCGCCGATCTCTTCGTCATCGCCTTCGGCGCCTTCATGGCCTACCAGGGCTGGGGCCTGGTGATGGCCAACCTCGAGCGGGCGATTCCGATGATCCGCCTCGCCGAGAGCTGGCGCGCCGCGCCCCTGGTGATCTGCGGCGTGCTGATCGTGCTGTTCTCCGTGGCCAACATCGTGTCGCGCATTACCGCTTACGAATCCAACGAGGGTAACTGACATGGGCCTGGCCATTCTGTTCGGTGTCTTCTTTCTCGGCCTGGTGGCAGGCGCCCCCGTGGCATTCGCCGTGGGGCTGGCCGCCGTGGCCACCTTCCTCTACGAGGGGCTACCGCTGTTCGTGGCGTTCCAGCGCATCCTGTCGGGGATCTCGGTCTTCTCGCTGCTGGCCATTCCATTCTTCATCTTTGCCGGCGAGCTGATGCTGCACGGCGGGATCTCCGCCCGCCTGGTGCGCCTGGCGTCCGCTGCGGTAGGCAGGATGCGCGGCGGACTGGGCATCGTCAACGTCAGCTCCTCGATGCTGTTCGGCGGCATTTCTGGCTCGGCCGTGGCCGATACCTCGGCGCTCGGTTCGATCCTGGTGCCGGTAATGAAGGAGAAGGGCTACGATGCCGACTATGCCGTCAACGTCACGGTGACCTCCTCGGTCGCCGGCGTGGTGATCCCCCCGAGCCACAACATGATTCTCTATGCCGTGGCGGCCGGCGGTGGCATTTCGGTCACCCAGCTGTTCATCGCCGGTATCGTGCCGGGCATCCTGATGTGTCTGACGCTGGCCGTGGCGGCCTACCTGGTGGCGGTGAAACGCGGCTACCGGGGCGAGACCTTTCCCGGCTGGGACGTGCTGATCATCAGCCTGGCCGCGGCCCTGCCGGGGCTGCTCACGGCGGTGATCATCGTCGGCGGGGTGCTGTCGGGCATTCTCACCGTGACCGAATCCGGGGCCTTCGGCGCCATCTATGCCATCGTCGTCACCGCGCTGGTCTACCGCGAGCTGCGCTGGGCCTCGTTCAAGGCGGCGGTGCTGCAGTCGGTGAAGACCACCGCGCTGGTGATGATCCTGGTCGGCTGCGCCTCGGCGTTCTCCTACCTGCTGGCGCTCTACAACGTGCCGCTGCTGCTGACCGACGTGCTGATGGCGCTGTCCGACAAGCCCATCGTCATCTTCCTGCTGCTCAACCTGCTGTTGCTGGGGCTCGGCATGATCATGGACATGGCGGCGCTGATCCTGATCTGTACGCCAATCTTCCTGCCGGTGGCGATGCAGTTCGGCATGGATCCGATCCAGTTCGGCATCATCATGATGATGAACCTGGGGCTGGGGCTGTGCACGCCGCCGGTGGGGGCCTGCCTGTTCGTCGGCTGCGTGATCGGCAAGATCAAGATCGAAGAGGCCGTGCGCACCATCTGGCCCTTCTACCTGGCGCTGTTCGTCGCCCTGATGCTGGTGACCTACGTGCCGGCCGTCTCGCTGTCGCTGCCGGTGCTGTTCCGCTGAGCCTCCCTTCGACCGAACCGTAACGGACTCGATGATGAAAATTGCAGCCGTACACACCCATATCCTCGACCACGTGCTCGACACCGCCTTCGAGAGCGCTTCGATGCACTTCGCCCGGCGCCAGCACTGCCTGGTCGAGATCGTCTGCGACGACGGCACCACCGGCTGGGGCGAGTGCCTGGGGCCGGCCCAGCCCAACGCGGCGGTGGTCAAGGCCTACAGTGCCGCGCTGATCGGTCAGGACCCGCTGCAGACCGAGAAGCTCTGGCTCGAGCTCTACAATCGACTGCGCGACCAGGGCCAGCGCGGCCTGACCGTGACCGCCCTGAGCGGCATCGACATCGCCCTGTGGGACATCAAGGGCAAGCACTTCGGCGTGCCGATCTCGACCCTGCTCGGCGGCCGCTTCCGCGACAGCGTGCGGGCCTACGCCACCGGCTCGTTCCGCCGGGAAGGCGTCGACCGGGTCGAGGACATCGCCCGCGAGGTGGCGGGCTACCGCCGCGAAGGCTTCCACGCGGTGAAGATCAAGATCGGTTTCGACGTCGAGGAGGACCTGCGCGTCATCGAGGCGGTGCGCGAATCGATCGGGCCCGACATGCGCCTGATGATCGACGCCAATCACGGCTACGACACTCTGGAAGCCGTCGAAGTGGGCCGGCGGGCGGCGAAGTTCGGCATCGACTGGTTCGAGGAGCCGGTGCTGCCCGAGCATGTCTCGGCCTACCGGGCGGTGCGTGCCGATCAGCCGATCCCGGTGGCCGGCGGCGAGACCTGGCACGGCCGTTATGCCATGCACGAGCCGCTGGCGACCCGCGCCGTGGACATCGTCCAGCCCGACATCTGCGGCGTCGGTGGCTTCACCGAGATTCGCCGGGTGGCGGACATGGCGGCGCTGCACGGCGTGCGCCTGGTGCCGCACGTATGGGGCACCGCGGTATGCCTGGCCGCCAGCCTGCAGTTCATGGCCGCCCTGCTGCCCAACCCGCCGCGGCGCGACCCGATCGAGCCGATTCTCGAGTTCGATCGCACCGAGAACCCCTTCCGCCAGGCGGTGGTGACGACGCCCATCGAACACCACCGGGGCGTGGTGGCGATACCGGACGGGCCCGGGCTCGGCATCGAGATCGACCGCGAGGCCCTCGCCCGCTTCGCCCTCGAGGAGGCATGACGAACGTGACCGCGATACCTGCCAATACCCGGCCGCTGGACGGTCCGCCGCCGCGGCTGGCCGCACCGCCGGGTGCCACCGACTGCCACATGCACCTCTACCTGCCGGGCTTCGCGGCCCAGCCCGGCGGGCCCGGCATCGTCGAGCTGGCCACGGTCGAGGATTACCGCCGGGTGCAGGCGCGTCTGGGGCTGGAGCGGGTGGTGGTCACCCAATCCAACGCCTATCAGCTCGACAACGGTGCGCTGCTCGAAGCCCTCGGCCAATTGGGCACTGAAACGGCGCGCGGTGTGGCGGCGGTGGCCCCCGGCACCGCCGAGACGACGCTGCGCGACTGGCATGCCAAAGGCGTGCGCGGCGCGCGCATCATGAACCTGCCCGGCGGCGCCGTGACCCATGCCGACATGCCCGCGGTCGAGCGCCTGGTCCGTCCGCTGGGCTGGCACCTGATGGTGCAGTTCAACGGCCAGCACCTGGACGATTACCTCGACGGCCTGCAGCGCCTCGAGGGCGACTACATCATCGACCATATCGGCAAGTTCATGCCGCCGGTGCCGGCGAACGATCGCCGCGTCGACGCCATCCTGCGGCTGCTCGATCGCGGCAACGCCTGGTTCAAGCTGTGTGGCGGCTACGAGACCAGCACAATCGGGGGGCCGCGCTACGAGGACGTCGGCGCCATCGCCTGGCGTGTCGTTGCCCATGCCCCCGAGCGGGTGATCTGGGGCTCGAACTGGCCCCATGTCGGCGTGCCGCGCGAGCGCTATCCCGATGATGCCGAGCAGCTCGACGTGCTGCTCGGCTGGGCCGGGCCCGAGGCACGCCGCCGGATTCTGGTCGACAACCCTGCCGCCCTGTACGGCTTCTGAACCCTTGTCCGAAGGAGGAAAGTGCATGATCGATCGACTGTTGGTAACGGGCGCCGCCGGCGGCATGGGCCGCATCATCCGGCCGCACCTGGCGCAGCTGGCGCGTACGGTGCGGCTGTCGGACATCGCCGAGCTGGGCGAGGCGGCCAGCCACGAGGAACTCGTGCCGTGCGACCTCGCCGACGCCGGGGCGGTGGGTGAGCTGGTGCAGGGCTGCGACGCCATCATCCACCTGGGCGGCGTCTCGGTGGAGAAGCCTTGGGCGAGCCTGCTGCAGGCCAACATCGTCGGTACCTACAACCTCTACGAGGCGGTGCGCCGACACGGCAAGCCGCGGGTGATCTTCGCCAGCTCCAACCACACCACCGGCTACTACGAGCGGTCGCGGCGCATCGACACCGAGGTGCCGCACCGGCCCGACTCGCTCTACGGCGTGACCAAGTGTTTCGGCGAAGACCTGGCCAGCCTGTATCATGACAAGTTCGGCGTCGAGACGCTCAGCGTGCGCATCGGCTGGTGCCACCCCAAGCCGACCGACACGCGCAAGCTGGCGATCTGGCTCAGCGCCGAGGATTTCATCAGCCTGGTGCAGCGGGCCATCGTCACCCCGCGCCTGGGCTGCACGGTGGTCTACGGCTTCTCGAACAATGCCGAACGCTGGTGGGACAACAGCAAGGCGGCCTTTCTCGGCTGGGTGCCGAAGGACAGCTCGGCGGCCTGGCGCGAGGAGATGGAAGCGCTCGACGCGAATCTCGATCCCACGGATCCGGCGGTCGTCTACCAGGGCGGATCCTTTGCCAGCTCCGGGCACCCCGACGATTGAGGGGCCGTCTACCCTTACCACGAACCATGACCGATGGATGGCGATATGGCAGGTAAATCCGATATCACGGCCGACTTCAAGCAACTGAAAGTCCAGAAGCTTTCACGCGAAGGCAGCCTCTCCCTGCATGTCGCCGACCAGCTCGAGGCGCTGATCGTCAACGGCGGGATCGGCGTGGGCGAGAAGCTGCCGACCGAGAACGGACTGTGCGACGTCTTCGGCGTCAGCCGCACGGTGATCCGCGAGGCCATCACCCATCTCAAGTCGCTGGGGCTGGTGGAGACCCGCCGCGGCGTCGGCACCACCGTGCTGCGCTCGACCAGCGTCGAGGCGATGCCGGCGAAACGCATCAGCCCGACCACCGTGGAGGACATCCTGCACGTGCTCGAGCTGCGGCTCAACCTGGAACCGGCGGCGGCGGCGCTGGCCGCCGAGCGGCACGACGAGGAGGACGAACACACCCTCGTGGAGAAGCATGCGGCCTTCATCGAGGCGCGTGCGGCGAAGTCCCAGGCGCGCGAAGAGGACTACGAGTTCCACTATGCGATCGCCGCCGCCACCAAGAACCCTTTCTTCAAGATCTTCTACGAGCAGCTCAGCCAGGGTGTGATTCCCCGCGCCAAGCTGATGAGCATCGAGATCAACACCGCGGCCACCGACAAGTACCTCGCCCGGGTCGAGGAAGAACATACCTATATTCTCGAGGCGATCCTGGCCCGTGACCCCGAGGCAGCGCGTGAGATGATGTACCAGCATCTCAACCGCGCGCGGACCATGTACGCCAAGTACCAGGAAGCCTGAACGGCGGCTCTCCTGGCCATGCGATACCGGAAGACAGGAGCCATCATGACCCCGCAAGGCAAGATGCT
This sequence comes from Halomonas sp. SS10-MC5, assembly GCF_015992245.1. NCBI lineage: Bacteria > Pseudomonadati > Pseudomonadota > Gammaproteobacteria > Oceanospirillales > Halomonadaceae > Halomonas > Halomonas sp. SS10-MC5. Next base: position 44,322 of record NZ_CP065435.1, read on the forward strand.
GATCGGCCGCGAGGCCGCAAGCGGCAGTTCCACGCCCATCCACGCCGTCAATCCCGCCACCGGCGAGCAGCTCGCGCCTACCTATGCCGGCGGCACCCAGGCCGAGGTCGAGCGCGCCTGTGAGCTGGCCGAGGCGGCCTTCACCACCTACCGAGAGACGACGCTCGAAGCGCGCGCCGCCTTTCTCGAGACAGTCGCCACTGAGATCGAGGCCATCGGCGACGAACTGATCGAACGCGCCATCGCCGAGACCGGCCTGCCCCGGGCGCGCCTGGAGGGCGAGCGCGGCCGCACCTGCGGCCAGCTGCGCCTGTTCGCCAGCGTGGTGCGCGCCGGCGAGTGGCTCGACCTGCGCCTCGACCCGGCGCTGCCCGAGCGCGAGCCGATACCCCGCGCCGACCTGCGCCAGCGCCACATTCCGCTCGGCCCCGTCGCCGTGTTTGGCGCCTCGAACTTCCCGCTGGCCTTCTCCGTGGCCGGTGGCGATACCGCCTCGGCGTTGGCTGCCGGCTGCCCGGTGATCGTCAAGGGTCACTCCGCCCACCCCGGCACCTCCGAGCTGGTCGGCCGTGCCGTGCAGCGCGCGGTCGAGAAGCGCGACCTGCCGGAAGGCGTGTTCTCGCTGCTGTTCGGTTCGGGCAGCGAGATCGGCCAGGCCTTGGTCAGTGACCCGCGCATCCAGGCGGTGGGCTTCACCGGCTCCCGCGGCGGCGGCACGGCCTTGATGAAGACCGCCCAGGCCCGCCCCCAGCCGATCCCAGTCTACGCCGAGATGAGTTCGATCAACCCGGTGTTCCTGCTGCCCGAGGCGCTGCGTGCCCGTGGGGCGAAGATCGCCGAGGGCTTCGTCGCCTCGCTCAACATGGGCGCCGGGCAGTTCTGCACCAACCCGGGCTTGGTCATCGCGGTGAAGGGCCCCGAGCTTTCCGCCTTCGTCGAGGCCGCGGCTGACGCGGTGAAGGCCAGCGCCGCCCAGACCATGCTCACTCCGGGCATCCACGCGGCCTACGAGCAGGGCGTGGGCCGGCTTTCGAGCAACGACAAGGTCAGGGAAGTGGCCCGCGGCCAGGCGGGCGAATCGGCCCACCCGTGCCAGGCGGGGCTTTACGTCACCGCGGCCGGGGACTTCCTCGCGGATACCGAGCTGCAGGAGGAGGTGTTCGGCGCCACCTCGCTGGTGATCGAGTGTGCCGATCAGCACGAGATGCGCCAGGTCGCCTCGCAGCTCGAAGGCCAGCTCACCGCCACCCTGCAGATGGACGACGCCGACCTGGACGCGGCGAAGGCGCTGCTGCCGATTCTCGAGCGCAAGGCGGGGCGGATCCTGGCCAACGGCTGGCCCACCGGGGTCGAGGTCTGCCACGCCATGGTCCACGGTGGCCCCTACCCGGCCACCTCCGACTCGCGCACCACCTCGGTGGGCAGCGCGGCGATCTTCCGCTTCCTGCGCCCGGTGTGCTACCAGGCGCTGCCGCAGGGCCTGCTGCCCGAGGCGCTCAAGGACGGCAATCCGTGGAAGGTCTCACGACTGGTGGATGGCAAGCGCGAGGCGTAGCACCGGCACTGGAACGATTGGAACTCTTGGCGGCCTTCGGGCCGCCTTTTTTTCCCGCATTTGCCATAATGGCTCCCTACCCACCTGCGGAGCTATGCATGGCCTCTCCTCCCAACGACCGTCGCCAGGGTCGCCCCAATTCTCCAAGGCCCCCATCGGAACGTCAGCGCGAACGCGCCTCGCGCACGCCCAAGGCCCAGGTGGGCGAAGTGGCCTACCTGGAGGTGGTCACGGTCAACGAGACCGGTGCCTTTCTCGACTGGGGCCATACGCGCGACGTGCTGCTGCCCTTCGGCGAGCAGCGCTTCCGGCCCACGCCGGGCAAGCGGGTGCTGGTGCGGCTCTACGAGGACCAGCAGGGGCGGCCGGTGGCGTCGCAGAAGCTCGATCGCTTCGTGCTGGACGAGGCGATGGGGCTGGCGCCGGGCGACGAGGTGGAACTGATCGTCGCCGACGCCACCGACCTCGGCTACAAGGCGGTGGTCAATCATCGCTTCTGGGGGCTGCTCTATCGCGACGATGCCACCCGGCCACTGCGCCGGGGGCAGCGGGCCAAGGGCTACGTCAAGCGCGTGCGCGACGACGGCCGGCTCGATCTCTCGCTGCTGCCGCCGGGGCCGGCACGTCTCGACGTGGTGGGCGAGCAGGTGCTCAAGGCGCTGCGCGAGAGCGGCGGGTATTTGCCGCTCTCGGACAGCAGCGATGCCGCGGCGATCAAGGCGCGCCTGGGGGTGAGCAAGAACGCCTTCAAGCAGGCCATCGGGCGGCTCTACAAGCGACGCCTGATCGTCATCGAGGCCCACGGTATCCGCCTGGTGCCGGGGGCTACCACCGAGCCGGGCTAGCCGGCCGCCGGTCGGGGCGATCAGTCGAGCGCTTGGAACTCCTCCTCGTGCAGCCAGGCGGCATGCTTGGGCGCGCGCTTGGTCTTCGACCACTCCTCGACCATCGCCGGCGCCACCTCCTTGAGCTGGCGCATCTGCGCCGGCGTGCCCTTCACGTAGGTCAGCTCCAGGCGATGGCCGTTGGGGTCGAAGAAGTAGATCGAGCGGATGATGCCGTGCTCGGTGGGGCCGATCACCTCCACGCCCTTGCTCTCGAGCTGCGCCTTCGCCGACAGCAGGGCCGCTTCGTCGGCCACCCGGAAGGCGATATGCTGGACCCACTCCGGGGTGTTGGGGTCGCGGCCCATCTCGGGCGAGTTGGGCAGCTCGAAGAAGGCCAGGATGTTGCCGTTGCCGGCGTCCAGGAACAGGTGCATGTAGGGATCGGGCGCCTTGGTGGAGGGCACGCGGTCCTCGGCGATGGCGACCAGGAACTCCATGTTGAGCTTGTCCTGGTACCACTCGACGGTTTCCTTGGCATCGCGGCAGCGATAGGCGACGTGGTGGATCTGCTGGATATCGATCATGACGGGTCTCGCAATGGTGGGCTGGGGAGCGCCAGGGACCTGCGTGGGCTTTTTCAGCCTCTATTTTAGTTTCATTTGAAACTAAAATAGAGGGGCTCGGCGTGCCCTGTCAAGCCGTCTTGGTGTTGCCCGGAGCCCTGGGTCATACTGCGCTCACTTCCCGCATCACGATGGAACGCTGCCGATGAGCCGACAGACGAGCGAACGATCCCTGCGGGTGGGCGTGGTGATGGACTCCATCGCCCACCTCACCTACAAGAAGGACACCACCCTGGCCATGCTGTGGGCGGCCCAGGAGCGCGGCTGGTCGCTGCACTACATGGAGCAGGAGGATCTCTACCTGCGCGATGGCCGGGCCCACGCGCGCATGCGTGACCTGGCCGCCTTCCGCAACCCCGACGACTGGTACGCGCTGGGGGCGCCGGAGGCGCGCCCGCTGGCCGAGCTCGATGTGATCCTGATGCGCAAGGACCCGCCGGTCGATGCGCACTTCCTCAATGCCGTGCACCTGCTGGGCTTCGCGGAACGCGAGGGCGTGCTGGTGGTCAATCCCACGCGGGCCTTGCTGGAGTGCAACGAGAAGCTGTTCGCCCAGCAGTTCCCGCAGTGCTGCACGCCGACGGTAGTGTCGTGCAGCGAAGCGGTATTGCGCGCCTTCCATGCCGAGCACCAGGACGTGATCTTCAAGCCGCTGGACGGCATGGGCGGCAGCGGGATCTTCCATGTCCGCCCCGAAGGGCGGAACCTAGGGGCCATCATCGAGACGCTGAGCGAACGCGGCCAGCGCCAGATCATGGCCCAGCGCTACATTCCCGAGATCAAGGACGGCGATACCCGTATCCTGCTGGTGGACGGCGAGCCGGTACCCTACGGCCTGGCCCGGGTGCCCATGGCCGGCGAGACCCGCGGCAACCTGGCCGCCGGCGGCACCGGCGTCAGCCGCGAGCTGACCGCCCGCGACCACTGGCTGATCGGGCAGGTGCAGCCGATGATCCGCGAGAAGGGGCTGATGTTCGTCGGGCTCGACGTGATCGGCGACTACATCACCGAGATCAACGTGACGAGCCCCACCTGCGTGCGCGAGATCGACGACCAGCGCGGTACCGACATCGCCGGCCTGCTGATGGATGCCATCGAGCGGCGCCTGGCGCAGCGGTCGTAACGCAGATAAGGCAAGGGGAGGTTGGGCTCCATCCATGGCGGCCTCGATCAGCGACTCCATCCACTACGCGCCGGTCACGCGACCCTATCGTCGCTGGTTGGCGCTGTCCGCCGCGCTGCTGCTGCACCTGCTGCTGTTCGGGATAGTGGCGAGCCGGCAGTTCGCCCCGGCGCCGTTGGAGCGCACCAGCCTGGATGTGGTACTGGTGACCCGCCCGGCCGAGGCGCCGGTGGACGCCGATGCCATCGCCGAGGCGGAGCAGGCGGCGGCCGGTGAGCAAGCCGAGGAGGCACCCGCCGAGCAGCGAGCGGCACCGCTGGAGGAACTGCCGGTGCCGGAGGCACCGCAGCGTACGGTGGAGCCGGCCACGTCAAGCGAGGCCGAGCGCCCCGACGCCGAGCCCGCCGACGAAGCGCCAGCCGAAGCCGCCGAGGAGAGCGAAGCCCCGCCACGGACGGAGCCGCAGAGCGCCCCCCCGCCGGAGGCATCATCCGCGGAGCCGAGCGCCGCGGCGCCTTCGGCTTCGGGGCGCGACCTGCTCGCTCAGGCCACCAGCAGCATTCGCCAGCAGGGGCTCGACGCCAACCTCGCGGGGCCGGCCGACGACCCGCCGCGATCCGCCGCCCGGCGCGCCGCCGAGGCGCGCTACATCGACGACTGGACCCGCCGCGTCGAGGACTACGGCAACCGGGTGCATCCGGCGCCAAGCCACCTGCACGGCCAGCTGCGCATCCGCGTGGTGATCGGACGCGATGGTCAGCTTCGCCAGGCGGAGGTGATACAATCTTCAGGACATACCGAACTCGATCAGGCGGCACTGGATACCGTGCGCGGTGCCGGGCCCTACCGGCCCTTCGACAGCACCATGGGTGAGCGGGACAGCCTCTCCATCACCCGCGTCTGGCGGTTCGGGCAAGGCAATCATTTTGGCGTGCGCTAACAGGAACGATTCGTACCGCGTTTCCTCGGCCCATCATCGCCGCCCGGGAGTCCCATGCAATCCGTGCAAAACCTAGGCTTGAGACATCATTTTCTGCTGGCGATGCCGCACCTGGAAGATCCCAACTTTACCGGCACCCTCAGCTATCTCTGCGACCACGACGAGAACGGCACCATGGGCGTGATCGTCAACCGGCCGCTGGAGATCACCCTCGATGCGCTGTTCGAGCAGCTCGAGCTCGACGGCGAGGAGAGCCCGCATCGCAATGCGCCGGTCTACTACGGCGGCCCAACCCACAAGGACCGCGGCTTCATCCTGCACCGCGGCTCCAGCGAGCCCTGGGACTCCAGTATCCAGGTCGATGACGACATCGCTCTCACCACCTCCATGGACATCCTGCTGGCGCTGGCCGCGGGGAACGGTCCCGAGGAGTTTCTGGTGTGCCTCGGCTGTGCCGGCTGGGAGGCGGGCCAGCTCGAACAGGAGCTCAAGGACAACGCCTGGCTCACCGTCGAGGCGCAGCCCGACATTCTGTTCAAGGTGCCGGCGGAGCAGCGCCTCGGTGCCGCCGCCGGCATTCTCGGCGTGGACCTCAACCTGATGTCGCGGGAGGCCGGGCACTCGTAATGGCCGATGCGGGAGCGCGCCTGATCCTGGCCTTCGACTTCGGCAGCCGCCGCATCGGCGTGGCGGTGGGCAACGAGCTGCTCGCCAGCGCCCGCCAGCTCGAGCCGCTGCCGGCCCGCGACGGCATCCCCGACTGGAACGTGGTCACGCGACTGGTCGAAGAGTGGCGGCCGGACCTGTTCGTGGTGGGGTTGCCGCTCAACATGGACGGCAGCGAATCGCAGATGAGCCTGCGTGCGCGCAAGTTCGGCAAGCGCCTCTACGGCCGCTACGGCAAGCCCTGCGAGATGGTCGACGAGCGCGGTTCCACCCGCGAGGCCAAGGCCATCGCGCGCGAATCGGGGCGGCTGCGCAACTCCGCCAAGAGCTACCGCGACGAGGGCGTCGACGGCATCGCGGCAGTGCTGATCCTCGAGAGCTGGTTCGCCCGCCGGGAAGGCCTGCCGCCGCGCTGACGACAGGCCGGGGCAGGGCTCAGGTGGTCAGCACCCGCTCCTCGTCGTACTGCGCGGCGATGTCGTTCACCGAGATGCAGGTGTACTTGAGCACGAAGAAGGCCAGCGTGGCGGGGCAGGTGAAGCTCTCCTCGAAGCGTTCCACCTGGCCACCGTAGCCGCGGGTGACGCTGGCGCGATAGGCGTTGCCTGCCTTGGTCAGCTTGACCGTGGCCTGGCGGTCGGCCTCCTGCTTCTCCAGCACCAGCTCGCGCTGCCTGGCCAGCAGCTCGTCGAGCATCTTGCCGCCTTCGCGCTCCTCGGGCGTGGCCCACACCTCCTGGTCCCGCTTGCCGTACTGGAACAGCAGGATTGCCGGCATCACGGAGAAGATGGCGCCGGTCAAGAGCCAGGTCAGCTCGGCCCCGGGGGGATGCAGCGCGAACACGGCGAACAGTTGCACCAGGAAGGCGGCGGCGAGGATGCCCGCCAGCGGGCGCCACATGCGCGGGTTCATCACCGGCTTGCCCATGGTGTGGCCCCACAGGCCGGCGGCGACCAGGGCGCCCAGCCCTACCGTGACCACGCCCCACGGCGGGCCTCCGCCCACCAGCAGGGCGATGACGCCGATCGCCACCAGCACGCTGTAGAACACCGCCAGCAATATGTACGCTCGTTCCAGGTTCATGCGTCACCTCTCCTTTCTCCGGTTGCCTCGGCGGGCAACGCCATTGTTCTTCAAGAGTGTTCTTCGAGTTCGTCAGGTTCCGTTCGTCCTCAGCATAGCGATGCCCGGCGTTGGCTGCACCGTTACAGTGAGGGATCGTCGACGCCGACCCGTTCGGGCACGAACCAGCGCACCGGGCGCAGGTCCTTCTCGATCAGCGCCTCCACCTGCAGCAGGGTGGCGAAGATCGCCATGCGCACCGGAATGCCGTTGTCGGTCTGGCGGAAGATCGCCAGGCGCGGGTCGCCGTTGAGGTCCACGTCGAGGTCGTTGGCGTCCGGGCGGCTGTCGCGGGGCAGCGGGTGCATGACGATGGTGTCGCGGCCGCAGCGCTGGTCCATGAAGGCGCGGTCGACGGTGAAGTCGCGCGACAGGCTGAAGCCCTCGCTCATCTCGGCGGTGAAGCGCTCCTTCTGGATGCGGGTGGTGTAGACCACGTCCACGTCGGCATAGTCGTCGGCCAGGCTTCCGCGCTGCTCGACGCGGTGGCCGCGGGAGGCGACCAGATCGATGAGGTAATCGGGCATCTCCAGCCCCGGCGGTGCCACCAGCGTGATGCGCATGGGATCGTAGAGCGACAGCAGCTTGATCAGCGAGTGCACCGTGCGGCCGTACTTGAGGTCGCCGGTGAGCAGTACGTGGGCGCCGGCGAGCGGCTTGCCCAGCCGGGTGAACTCCTTGTCGATGGTATAGAAGTCGAGCAGCGCCTGGCTGGGGTGTTCACCGGGGCCGTCGCCGCCGTTGATCACCGGCACGTGGGTGGCGGCGGCAAACTCCGCCACCGAGCCCTGGTCGGGGTGGCGCATGACGATGGCGTCGCAGTAGCCGCTCATCACCCGGCTGGTGTCGTAGAGCGACTCACCCTTGGCCATGGAGGAGAAGGTGAAGCCGGTGGTGTCGCACACGCTGCCGCCCAGGCGACAGAAGGCGGCGTGGAAGCTGACCCGGGTCCGCGTGCTGGCCTCGAAGAACAGGTTGCCGAGCACGGCGCCCTCCAGCACCCGGGTGACCTGGCGGCGCTGGGCGATGGGCTCCATGCGGGCGGCGACGCGCATCAGGTGGTCGACGCTTTCGCGGGTCAGGGAATCGACGGAGAGAAGGTGGCGACTCATCGAGGGCCTCGAAGATGGCAGCGAAGGATGGCCCGTAGTGTAACGCCACCGGGGCCGCGCTTCACAGCGCGCGACGGCGTGGCGCTCAACGGCCGAGCTGTTCGGCCAATTCCTGTGCGTAAGCCTTCACTTCGCGTATCGCCCGCCCGGTGTCGAGGTCATCCATCGCCACCACGCCCACGCAGGCCTCGAGGCCGGGGCGCAGCTGCGGCGTGGCCACGGAGCTGGCCACGCCCACTGCGCCGCGCTGCAGCTGGCCGCGGGTCAGGCTGTAGCCGTCAGCACGGGCCTGGCGCACCGCCTCGCTGTCGTCTGCGCGCGGAGGGCGCCCGGCGAGAATGGCGATGCCTGCGGCGCCGAGCGTCAGCGGGTGGCGGCTGCCGACCCGATAGCCCACCCGCAGCAGGCCCTCCTCCGGTTCCGCCACCAGCAGCACCACGCACTCCTCGCCCTGGGCCACCGAGACGAAGGCGGTGGCCCGGGTCGCCTTGGCCAGGGCCTGCAGCAGCGGCTGGGCTACGGCGCGCAGCTGGGGCTCGAAGCGCGAGGCCAGCAGCGAGATGCCGGCGCCCAGGCGCAGCGCGCCCTCGCTGGTACGTGCCACCAGGCCGTGCTGCTCGAGGGTGGTAACGATGCGATAGGCGATGGCGCGGTGCACATCCAGCCGCTCGGCGAGTTCGGCGACGCTGATGCCCTCGGCGTGCTCGGCGACGACCTCCAGCGCACGCAGGCCGCGATCCAGGGTTTGCAGGGTGGTGGCCATCGACGGTGTCCCTTGACTTGATGGTGGCAGAGCATGGTAGCGCAGCCGGCAGGGATTGACGGCTTTGCTGGAACTGCCTATGGTCAGCCATATGTTCGTTGAACGATACCAAGTGTGCGATAAAAGTAAAACAGCATGGCGATTCAGGACGACAACCCCGCGGGAGGCCCCATGACATCTGCAACTCGCCGGAACGAGACCGATACCGGCGCGGGCGTCTGCCCCTTCCACGGCGCCGGTGAAGCGTCGATGGCGCCCAACGGCTGCCCCGTGTCGCCCCGTGCGGCGGCCTTCGACCCCTTCGACCGCCCCTACCAGCTCGACCCCGCCGAGGCGCTGCGCTGGTCCCGCGAGCAGGAGCCGGTGTTCTACAGCCCCCGGCTCGGCTATTGGGTGGTCAGCCGCTACGACGACATCAAGGCGATCTTCCGCGACAACCTCACCTTTTCGCCGTCGATCGCGCTGGAGAAGATCACCCCGGCGAGCGACGAGGCCCTGGCGGTGCTCGAGCGCTACGACTACGGCATGAACCGTACCCTGGTGAACGAGGACGAGCCGGCCCACATGGCGCGGCGCCGCGAGCTGCTGGACGCCTTCACGCCCGAGGCGCTGGAGGCCCATGCGCCGATGGTGCGCCGCCTGGTGCGCGAGAAGCTCGACGCCATCATCGACCGCGGCCGTGCCGACCTGGTCGCCGAGATGTTCTGGGAGGTGCCGCTCACCGTGGCGCTGCACTTCCTCGGCGTGCCCGAGGAGGACATGGAGCAACTGCGCCGCTTCTCCGTCGCCCATACGCTGAATACCTGGGGGCGCCCCTCGCCGGAGCAGCAGGTCGAGGTGGCCGAGGGCGTCGGCAAGTTCTGGCAGTACTCCGGCGAGGTGTTGAGGAAGATGCAGGCCCGGCCGGAGGGTCACGGCTGGATGTACGACATGATCGAGAAGAACCGGCACAAGCCGGACATCGTTACCGACAACTACCTGCACTCGATGATGATGGCGATCATCGTCGCCGCCCACGAGACCACGGCGCTGGCCACCGCCAACGCCTTCCGCCAGCTGCTCTCGCGCCCCGCGGTGTGGGCCGATCTGTGCGACAACCCGGCGCTGATCCCCGCCGCGGCCGAGGAGTGCCTGCGTCACTCCGGCTCGGTGGTGGCCTGGCGGCGCATCGCCACCCGCGAGGTGGAAGTCGGCGGCGTGACCATCCCAGAGGGCGGCAGGATCCTGATGGTCACCGCTTCGGGCAATCACGATCCGGCCCACTTCGAGAACCCCGACGAGCTCGACATCTACCGCGACAACGCCGTCGACCATCTCACCTTCGGCTACGGCAGCCACCAGTGCATGGGCAAGAACCTGGGACGCATGGAGATGCGCATCTTCCTCGAGGAGTTCACCCGGCGCCTGCCGCACCTGGAGCTCGAGGAGCAGGAATTCACCTTCCTGCCCAACACCTCCTTCCGCGGTCCCGAGGCGCTGTGGGTGCGCTGGGACCCGGCGCAGAATCCGGAGCGCCGCGACCCGGCGGTGCGCAGTGCCCAGCGCGACTTCCCCGTCGGGGCGCCGTCGCGTCAGGACATCGCCCGGGAAATGGTGGTTGCCAAGGTGCAGACGGCGGCCGAAGGCGTATTGCAGATTGCCCTGGAGGATCCGCATGGGCGTCGCGTGCCGGCGTGGAGCCCCGGCTCTCACGTCGACCTGATCGTCGGCGACTACGTGCGCAAGTATTCGCTGTGCGGCGAGGTGGACGATCCCTACTGGCTGCAGATCGCCGTGCTGCGCGAGGAGGCCGGGCGCGGCGGCTCGGCCTGGATCCACGAGCACCTGAAACCGGGCATGCCCCTGCGGCTGCGCGGGCCCAAGAACCACTTCCGTCTCGACGAATCGGCCGGCCGCTACGTGCTCATCGCCGGCGGCATCGGCATCACCCCGATCATCGCCATGGCCGACCGCTTGAAGCGGTTGGGCAAGTCGTACGAGCTGCACTATGCCGGTCGCTCGCGCGCCAGCATGGCCTTCGTCGAGCGGCTCGAGCGCGACCACGGCGAAACGCTGCGGCTCTACCGCAAGGATCGAGGCGAGCGGCTCGACCTCGCCGCCCTGCTTGCCGAACCTAGCGAGAACACGCTGCTCTACGCCTGCGGCCCCGAGCGCCTTCTCGCGGCGCTCGAGGCCGGCACCCACCACTGGCCGGAAGGCAGCCTGCACGTCGAGCACTTCACCGCCGAAGGCGCACTGCTGGACCCGGAGCACGAGCACGCCTTCGAGGTCGAACTCACCGACTCCGAACTCGTCGTCGAGGTGGCCGCGGATCGCACCCTGCTGCAGGCCCTGCGCGCCGCCGGTGTCGACGTGCCCAGCGACTGCGAGGAGGGGCTGTGCGGCTCCTGCCAGGTCGAGGTGGTGGAGGGCGAGATCGATCATCGCGACAAGGTGCTCACCGCCGCCGAGCGCGCCGGCCAGGACCGGCTGATGAGCTGCTGCTCCCGGGCGAAAGGCAAAAGGCTGAAGCTTGCCCTCTGAGGCCGGCCATCGACCGTCCACCACAAGAGCAAATGACAAGAGCACGCAACCCTGACCATCGGGACTCACGAGGAACGACAATGAAAATGCACAAGCTCGCGACACTGACGACACTGACCGCACTCTCCCTGGGCGCCTTACAGGGCGCCGCGGCCACCGAACTCACGGTGAGCACCTGGGCGGGACCCAACCACGGCGTCAACACCATCGTCTGGCCGACCTGGGGCAAGTGGGTGGAAGACGCCACCGAGGGGCGCGTGACCGTCAACGTGGTGCACGACATGGGGCCGCCCAACGCCCAGATGGAGCTGATCGCCGACGGCGTGGCCGACGTCACCTGGCTGTTCCACGGCCTGATGCCGGGGCGCTTCGAGCTGACCAAGCTCCCCGAGCTGCCGACCTTCGAGGAGTTCTCCTCCGAGGCCGCCTCGGTAGCCTACTGGCGCACCCACAACGAGCACTTCGCCGAGGCCGGCGAACACCGCGGCGTCGAGGTGATCGGCGTGGGCGTGCACGGCCCGGGCTCGCTGTTCCTCAACGAATCGATCGATAGCCTCGACGACCTCGACGGCAAGCGTGTACGAATCGGCGGCGGCGTGATGGGCGACATCTCCAATGCGCTGGCGCTTACCGGCGTGGCGCTGCCGCCGGCCAGCACCTACGAAGCGGCGACCCAGGGCGTGATCGACGGCGCCATGCTGACCCTGGAGGGGCTCAAGAGCTTCCGCCTGGCCGAGGTGCTGCCCTACACGGTGCAGATGCCGGGTGGCTTCTACCGCGGCAGCTTCTCGCTGGTGATCAATCCGGACACCTGGGCGTCGCTCTCCGACGAGGATCGCGAGGCGATCGAGGAAGTTTCCGGCGAGAAGCTTTCGCGGCTGTTCGGCTACATGATGGATGTGGTCGACGTGCGCGGCATCGAATTCGCCAAGGAGCAGGGCAATACCTTCGTCGAGCTGCCGGCCGGGGAGATCGAGCGCTTCCAGCAGATGGCGGCCGAGCTGCCCGATGCCTGGAAGGCGGCGGCGGCGGAGAAGGGCGTCGACGGCGAAGCCGCCGAGGGTTACTTCTACGAGCAGCTCGAGGCCGCCGAGGGCGAAGCGGGGCTCTCCGCCGACGAGGTGATCGATCCCGAAGCGTAACCGCGCCCTTTCCCTCACGCTTGTCCAACGCTTGCGAGCACGGCCCGGCCGTGCTCGCAGCGCTCTGGCAGGTACGACTTAAGTTTCAAATGAAACTATTTTGACCTCCGTCAATGCCGCCGAGCGTTCGTGGACCGATACTGGGACAAACGCACACAAAGGGAGAATCGTCATGTCCCAGGCAGCCAAGAGCACGTGGTGGAACCGTCTCTGCGAAGGCAGCTACCGCGCCTCCACCCGGCGGCTGGTACGCGATATCGAGGCGGAATCGCCCGGGGTCTACAGCGAGATGCTCAAGGATCTCGACACGCCGCTGGAGCCCGCCTTCGAACGCGAGATGGCACGCCACCTCGACCGCGGCGGCTTTCGCGCCTTCGCGCCGGCCGAGACCCTGATGCCGGTCATGCTGCAGCGCTTCGGCCTCGAGCCGGGCAGCGTCGCCGGGCACGCCAGCTACCCGAGCCTGCGCGGCAACTGCAACGCCTGCCCGGTGGCCGGCCACTGCTGGGGTGCCTTGCGCCGCAATGCGGGTGTCGACGAATGCCGTGCCTTCTGCCCCAACGCCGCCGCCTTCGAGCGGCTGGCCGAGACCGCCTGACGTCGCCCGTCGGCGATCACCACAGCGACAGCAGCACGCCGGCCAGGGCGCAGGCGCCCAGCACCTTGAGCATGCCCACGCCGAAGCGGAAGATCGCCAGCAGGGCTGCCACCGACAGCGCCAGGGCGGCCAGGTCCAGGCTGGCGACGTCGGGTATCAGCAGGCGCAGCCCCGCGCCGCGCCACTCGCCCACCTCGGCGAACACCACGTGCAGGCCGAACCACACCGCCAGATTGAGCACGACGCCCACGACGGCCGCGGTGATGGCCGTCATGGCGCCGCTCAGCGCGGCGTTGTCGCGCAGGCGCTCCACGTAGGGGGCGCCGAGGAAGATCCACAGAAAGCAGGGCACGAAGGTGACCCAGGTGGTGAGGATCGCCGCCAGGGTGGCGGCCAGCCACGGATCGAGGGGGGCGGCGTCGCGAAACGCACCCATGAAACCGACGAACTGCACCACCTGGATCAGCGGGCCGGGGGTGGTCTCGGCCATGCCCAGGCCGTCGAGCATCTCACCCGGCGCCAGCCAGCCGTAGTGCTGCACCGCGGCCTGGGCAACGTAGCTCAGCACCGCGTAGGCGCCGCCGAAGGTCACCACCGCCATCCGGCTGAAGAAGGTGGCGATCTGGCTGAAGACGTTGTCCGGTCCCAGCGCCAGCAGCAGCAGGGCCACCGGCGTCAGCCAAAGCGTCAGACAGATCGCCGATATCTTGAGCGACCAGGCACGGTCGGGCCGCGCGTGGTCGGGCAGCTCGGCGCCCAGCAGGGAGGCGCCGTCGGCCAGGCCGCTCGCCCCCTCCGCGCCATGGCCGCCGCCGACACGAAACAGGGGGGAGCCGGCCTTGCCGCCGACGAAACCGATCAGCGCCGCGCCCAGGATGATCAGCGGAAAGGCGATATCGAGAAAGAAGATCGCCACGAAGGCGGCTGCGGCAATGCCCAGCATCACATTGTTGCGCAGGGCGCGCTTGCCGATGCGCACCACTGCATTGACGACGATGGCCAGCACCGCCGCTTTCAGCCCGAAGAACAGCCCCTCCACCATGCCCACGTTGCCCAGCGCGGCATACAGGTAACTCAGCGCCAGGATGGCAATGAAACCGGGCAGCACGAACAGCGTGCCGGCCACTAGCCCGCCCTTGGTGCGATGCATCAGCCAGCCGATATAGATCGCCAGCTGCTGCGCCTCTGGCCCCGGCAGCAGCATGCAGTAGTTGAGCGCGTGCAGGAAGCGATGCTCGCCGATCCAGCGCTGCTCCTCGACCAGGATGCGATGCATCACCGCGATCTGACCGGCCGGGCCGCCGAAGCTGAGCAGGGCGATGCGCAGCCAGACGCGGACAGCCTCGCGGAAGGGAACGTCGTGCGGCAGGGGCGGTGGCATGCGGTCTCCCGTCAGGTCAGGGGCGAAGCGAAAGAACGCCTATCCTAACCGCGACAGATGATGGCGTCGTGTGGCGCATGCCCGCCCACGCCGAGCGGAATTGCTAGCACCCAAAGAGGCCTACCCCAGCCGCCGATAGAGCGTCGAGCGGCTGATGCCCAGTGCCCGGGCGGCGGCGGTCATATTGCCGCCGTGGGCGTCGAGCGTGCGCAGCATATGCAGGCGCTCCAGCTCACGCAGCTCCTGGGGGGAGTCGGCAGTCGCCGGCGTGGCCGGCAGCCTGTCGCAGCAGGTGGCGATACCGCCTGCATTCAGCTTGCGCTGCCAGCGCGGCGAGAGCGCTTCCAGGCCCACTTCCCGGCACTCCGGCTCGGCGCCCACCAGCGCTGCTTCCAGACAGTGTTCCAGCTCCCGCCAGTTGCCGGGCCAGGGATAGCCGGCGAGGCGCTCGACCAGCGCGTCGTCCAGGGTCAGGTCACGGCCATGAGCGCGGCACAGCGCCTCCCAGCGCTCCCGGATCCGGGCCGCGAGGCCGGCTTGCTCGTTCAGGGCAGGCAGCTCCACCACTACCGCCGCCAGACGATAGAAAAGATCCTCACGGAAGTCGCCGGCGGCGACCAGCTCCTCCAGGTCGCGGTGGCTGGCGGCGATCACCTCGCAGTCGATCGGCACCTCACGATGATCGCCCAGTGGGGTCACCACCCGTTCCTGCAGTACCCGTAGCAGCCGGGCCTGCAGTGTCAGCGGCATGTCGCCGATCTCGTCGAGCAGCAGGGTGCCGCCATTGGCCTGCACCAGGCGCCCGCCGTAGCCGCCCTTGCGGGCGCCGGTGAAGGCGCCGTCCCCATAGCCGAACAGTTCCGCCTCGATCAGGCTCTCCGGTAGCGCCGCGCAGTTGAGCGCCACGAAAGGTCGCTGCTCGCCCAGGCTGGCATGCAGCGCTCTGGCCAGTTGCTCCTTGCCGGTGCCGGTATCGCCTTGCAGCAGTACCGGTAGTCCCGAGGCCAGGGCTCGCGCGGCGCGACGCGCCTCGCGGGCCAAGGGCGGTGGCCAGTCTGCTACCAAGTCGTCCAACTGACGGCCTAGGCGCAGTGCCGCAGGCGGCGGTGATGCGACGGGAACGACCTCGGCAGGTTGCCACTGCTCGGGAGGGTTGAGGCGCCCGAACAGCCGGCCATCGGTCAGCTCCAGGCCCAGCAGCGCCGACTGCCGCTCGCACTGGCGTTGGAGTGCCGGCCAGGGGCTGCCGAAGAGCGCCTCGACGGGCTGCCCTGTCAAGGAGGAGGCGGCTTGTCCCAGCCAGCGGCCGGCCTGCGAATCCACGGCCAGGATGAACCCCGTGTCGCTGATTGCCACCAGGCCGCAGCTCACCCCGTCCAGCTCGGCCAGCGAAGCGTGCACCTGCAGCACCCAGCGCTGCTGGTAGTGGTGCATGAACAGGCGCTGCCCGAGCGCGCCGGTGAGCTGCTGAACCCGGCGCAGGAAGATCTCGGGCCGCGGATGGTTGGCCTCGAACGTGAGGTCGATCAAGCCCAGGCAGCTGCCGTCTAGATCGAACAGCGGTGCCGCGACGCAGGAGACCGGGTTGTCGGGGAACAGCAGGTGCTCGCAGGACTTGACCAGCACCGGCGCTTCCTCGATGAGCGCCAGGGCGGGAGCGTTGGTGCCGAACCGGCGTTCGTCCAGATTGATGCCCGCCCCGATGCGCAGGCGCTGATCGATGACGAAATCCCGGCCGTAGCTCTTGAGTACGGTGGCATCCGGCGTGGCGAGCAGCAGCTGGCAGCCGCGTAGATCCTCGACGGCCCGGCTGACCAAAGGATCGGCCAGCTCGATCAGGCGACGATGCGCTTCGCGCTGCAGGCGCAGCTCGCCGCTGTCGAGGCGCGGCAGCTCAAGCCGCGTGCCGGGGAGGAGGCCGTGATCCAGACAGCGTTGCCAGGAGCGTCCGATGCTGGCATCGAGCAGATCCACCGGTAGCTGGCCGCGGCTGAGGTGCTCGCGGGCCTGGCGGATCACGTCGGGGGTTCTCAGGGCGGCTCGAATGGTCATGGGCCCTCTCCCAGCGAGGTCGGCGAACTGTCCCAGGATGCGACAGCCGTCGTGTCCGGCGACGCGTCAGCGCTGCCGTGCAATCCGCGGGGGTCGTCAACTCGCTGATAATATTGTGTTTGTTGTGTCCTGCCCTAGCTGGCACGGGGCTTGCTAAGGCTTGCTGAAAGGAGTCATTGGCCATGCGACGCCTGACACGGCCTTCCGACCATCATAAATCAGCCCCATAGGAGTACAACCATGACGCCGCTCTCTGCCACCATTCAATCTTGGCTGGACAAGAGCCACGCCCACTTCATTGGAGGGGAGTGGCTACCCGCCGCCAGCGGCCGGACCCTGGACGTCTACAATCCCGCCACCGCGGAGGTGATTAGCCGGGTGGCGGCGGGCGATGCCGCGGATATCGACGCGGCGGTTGCCGCTGCCCGGGAGGCATTTCGCCACTGGCGCAAGTCGCGACCGGCGAGGCGCGAGAAGCTGCTACTGGATCTCGCCGACGCCTTGGAGGCGCGAGCCGACGATTTCGCCCTGCTCGAGACCCTGGACAACGGCAAGCCGGTGACCTTTTCGCGGCATATGGACGTGAATCTGGCCATCGATTTCATCCGCTACACCGCCGGCTGGGCCACCAAGATCGAGGGGCGCAGCATGACGCCCTCGATGCCCTTCGTGCCTGACGACAAGCAGATCGTCGCCTATACCCGCCGCGAGCCCATCGGTGTGGTGGGCGCGATCATCCCGTGGAATTTCCCGCTGCTGATGGCGGCCTGGAAAGTGGCTCCGGCCCTGGCCGCCGGCTGCAGCATCGTGCTCAAGCCCGCCGAGGACACCCCACTCACCGCGCTGCTGTTGGCGGAACTCGTCGAGCAAGTGGGCTTCCCCGCTGGCACCCTCAACGTAGTCACCGGTCTGGGGTATACCGCCGGGGCGGCGCTGGCGGCGCATCCCGGCATTGCCAAGGTGGCCTTCACCGGCTCCACTCCGGTAGGCAAGCAGATCGGCCATGCCGCCATGGAGAACCTGACCCGCACCACCCTGGAACTGGGCGGCAAGTCGCCGGTGATGGTGCTGGCCGATGCCGATGTCGAGGCCGCTGCGGCCGGCGCTGCCCAGGCGATCTTCTTCAACCAGGGGCAAGTGTGTACCGCCGGCTCGCGAATCTATGTGCATGAATCGATCCACGACGCCTTCGTCGCCAGGCTTGCCGAACAGGCCCGGGGATTGGCCCTGGCGCCGGGCTGGGAGCCTACGGCAACCTTGGGACCGCTGGTCTCCGCCAAGCAGCAGAGCCGGGTACTCGCCTACATCGACCAGGCGCGTAGCGACGGCGGCACCATCGTCACCGGGGGCGGTACGGGGCGCGACATCGGCTACTTCGTCGAGCCCACGGTGATCACCGGCCTGGCCCAGGGCAGCCGCTGCGTGCAGGAGGAGATATTCGGCCCGGTGGTGGTGGTGCAGACCTTCGGCGAGCTGGACGAGCTGGTGACCCTGGCTAACGACTCGCCCTACGGTCTGGCCGCCAGCATCTGGTCCAATGACCTCTCGGCGGTCAATCGCCTGGTGCCGGAGATCGAGGCCGGCAGCGTCTGGATCAATGGCCACAACCTGCTGGATGCCTGCATGCCTTTCGGCGGTTTCAAGCAGTCGGGCATCGGCCGCGAGCTCAGCGATTCGTTGATCGAGCATTACACCGAGCAGAAGTCAGTGGTCATGATCGTTTGATATGACTCGGCCCCGGCATTGGGCCGGGGCCGCTCCAACCCCAAGGAAAACCCCGATGCACAAGAACAATACCTCGCTCCATCTGAGCCGGGTGCTGGGCGGCATGCTGCTGGCCGCCACGCTGCCTGCCCAGGGCTACGAGATGGCTGACCTGGGCCACTCCACGGTGGATATCGACATCCAGGCGCTGCTGGGCGCCTTCCACAGCGACCGCGGCTATGCCACCGGGGCTGCCGAGGCGCGCCGCTATCGCTGGCAGGAGGGCGTGCTGACCTTGGGCGCCGAACTCAATCCCAAGGAGAGCGGCCTCTATGGGCGGGTCAGCACCGTGGGTACCGCCACCTGGGGGGATGGCGATGCCGCCGGCTTCACCTCCGGTAACGAACGTGAGCTGGAGCTGGAGGACGCTTTCCTCGGCTACCGCAGCGAGTCGCTGGGTGATCCGGGCTCGCCCTGGCGCCTGGATATCTCGGCCGGACGCCAGCCGATCACCCTGGGCGACGGCTTCCTGGTGGCCGGCGATGCCACCAACTTGGGAGACGCCCTAGGTGAGGAGCTGGACCGAGGCGGTGCCTACTACCTGGCTGGGCGCCAGGCCTTCGACCGTACGGTGGTGGTGGCACTGGGCCGCGAAGGCTGGCAGGGACAGGCGGCCTGGTTCGAGTCGGACAATCCGGCCCAGGCCAGCACCGAGATGGCCGCGCTGACCCTGGCTCACGACCACGGCAGCGGCCTGGTGGAGGCCAGCTACCTGCGCGGTCTGGGCGTCGATGAGGCCGAGGCCGACGAGTTCCTGGCCCAGCGCGACGGCATGGACGTCTATGGGCTGCGCTTCGAGCAGCGCCTGCTGGACGAGGCGTTGAGCCTGCGCGGCGAGTTTGCCCACCAGCGCAAGGACAGCCGCGAGAAC
Organism: Halomonas sp. SS10-MC5; assembly: GCF_015992245.1. Lineage (NCBI taxonomy): Bacteria > Pseudomonadati > Pseudomonadota > Gammaproteobacteria > Oceanospirillales > Halomonadaceae > Halomonas > Halomonas sp. SS10-MC5. The sequence continues at coordinate 63,384 of NZ_CP065435.1, forward strand.
GCCTGGTATCTGGAACCGGCCTGGACCTTCAGTGAGCTGCCCGGTCAGCCCACCCTGTCGCTGCGCTACAGTCGCTTCTCCGAGAGCTGGGATCCGCTCTTCTTCGGTGCGACGCGCGGCTACGGCACCTGGTTCCAGGGCGAGGTGGCAGCTAACTATGCCGGCCCCTTCAACAGCAATGCCGAGGTGTGGCGGCTGGGCCTGGAGGGTTCGATCAACGAGAGTCTGAACCTGGGACTGCTGGCCTACGACTTCTCCAGTCGCGACCGGGTCGATCAGCCCGACATGGGGGGCCGCGAGATCAATCTGTACGTCGAGTGGCTGCCCACCGAATGGCTGTATGTCTCGCCGCTGCTGGGCTGGTACGCTCCTGACAGGAGTGCGGCGCAGGGCGGCACACAGCTCGGCGATGACGATACGTCCTTCTATGCCCAACTGCTGGTGGGGGTGTTCTTCTGATGAGCGACGATGCGACCGGCGAGGTGCTGATCGCCGGAGGCGGCCCCGCCGGAGCCGCCCTGGCGATGCTGCTGCATCGCGCCGGTCGTCGGGTCACCCTGGTGAGCCGCTGTCGCGACTATCGTGCCATCGAGGGCATTTCCCGGCGCAGCCTCCAGGCCCTGCAGGGCCTGGGGCTGTCTCGGGCCGCCGCCTGCGCGGTGGGACCCTTGCCGCGCCGGGTCACCTGGGCTGGCGAGGCGCGGGCGCCCAACGCCGAGTGGCTGCTGCCCCGGCCCGCTTTCGACGCGGCCCTGCTCGAGGATCTGCGCGCAGCCGGCGTTCCGGTGATCGAGGCCCGAGTGATCGGCCTCGAAAGCGTCGATCGGGAAGTACGATGCAACCTGGCGGACGGACAGGTGCTGAGCGCCGCTTGGGGGGTGGAAGCCCGTGGCCGAGCGGCGTCGCGGCGTCATTACCGTGACGCCGCGCCCTGGTCGAGCCCGGCCTGGATCCTGCGCGGCGAGGCCGCGGAGGTGACACCGGCCAGTGCCGCGCTATCGCTGCCCGACGGTGGCTGGGCCTGGTGGTCGCGCCTGCATGGCCAGCAGTACCTGCAATTGGCGCTGCCGGAGGCGACGCTGCGCCATGCCTGCCGCGACCCCGACGCCTGGCTGGCAGCCCAGCCGGCCCTGTCCGAACTCTGGGGCGACTCGCCCATTCACCACCATTATCGCCGCCCCGGCACGCTGGGGCGTGCCGGCGTGAGGGAGGGGCGTGTCTGGCGCCTGGGAGATGCCGCCATGGCCATCGACCCCCTCTCCGGCCAAGGCATCTTCAATGCGCTCTCCTCGGCCCATGGCCTGCTGCCGGTGCTCGACGGCCTGCTGGCCGGCGAGGCGGTGGCACCGCTGCAACGCTTCCATCAGCGCCGCCAGGACGCCCAGTACTGGCGCTTCGCCCGCGCCGGGCGCGACTTCTACCGTCAGGCCGCCTGTCAGGCGTCGACGAGCGCCGACCCTTCACCCTATTGGGAGGCGCGCTGCCACTGGCCCGATCGCTGGCCGTTGCACCCGCCGGAGCCCTGGGCGCAGGTACGGGTCAAGCGAGGGCTGGCCATCGTCGGCACCCGGCTGGCCGAGCGGGAGCTGGTGGTCACCCCCGACCAGCCGCTGGGTATCCAGGCGGTGGCCGGTGTGCCGCTGGCGCCTCTGGTCAGGGCCATGCAGGCCGGCAATCTCGGCGAGGCAAAGGTACTGTTGGATGCTGCCGGTGCTTCAACCGCGGCGCTGTGGCAGTGGTGGCACGCTCACCCAGACTGGCCGGCGCTGCCAGCTCCTGCTGTCGATACCGCTACCACCGGTTCACCGATCGACGCCGCCAGCCAGTAGCCCAGGGCATGGGCCGCGGCGAAGCTGGCTCCGCCCAGGGGCGGGGGCGTGCCGAGCGGTGGCGGCCCCGGCATCCAGGGTTGCCAGGCGGTGCCTTCCGGCCGCGTCTCTTCGGCGGCCCAGACGCAGGCGTACCAGCGTCCGTCAGGCCCCTGTCTTGGCGGGCCCGGCGGCAGCCCCGCCGCGCCGCTGACCGCGACCACGCCGGGCCAGGCCGCGGGATAGGCTGGTGCGCCGAAGCGTGGGCTGGCGGCGACGATACGGGTGCCGGCGGCCTGCAGGCGTTCCACCGCCGCGCGTAGCCGCGCATCGGCACGCGGCAGGCCCAGGCTACACAGCAGCCAGGCCGGCGGCCGTTCGGCCTGCCATTCGAGAGCCGTCGCCAGGCTGTCGGCGTCACAGGTCAGGCGTTCCTCGAACAGTTTGTAGAGGGCGATTTCCAGCCGCTGGAGCGGCAGATAGTGGCCCAGGGTGGCGAGGATGGCCCGACCGTGGCCCAGGCGATCTTCGCAGCCGCCGGGGGCATGGCAGCGGGCGAGCCAGCCCGTGGCGGCGGCGTCCGGCCCGGAGCCGCTGTCGATCAGGCCGAGGGAGAGGGGGCGTGGCCTCAGGGGCATGCGGTCGCCTCCCTGGCGATCAGCCTGCCGTCCTGGAGACGATAACAGGCATCGATATTGCTGAAATGGCTCCCCTGATGGCTGATGATTAGCCGGGTGGTATTGCCCAGCAGTTCGTCGAGCAGGGCATCGAAGGCTCGGGCAGCCTCGGCATCCAGGGCCGCAGTGGGTTCATCCAGCAGTACCAGGCGGGGCTTCTTGAGCAGTGCCCGGGCCAGGGCCAGGCGTGCGCGCTGTCCGCCGGAGACCGTGCCGCCCAGGTCGCCGAGTTCGGTTGCGAGGCCCTTCGGCAGGGCGGCTAGCCAGTCGCCAAGACCCACCCGCGACAGTGCCTCGACCAACTCGGCATCGCTGGCCTCGGGAGCGAGGGCGCGCAGGGTTTCCGCCAGGCTGCCGCGCAGCAGGCTGGGGTGCTGTTCCACCCAAGCCACCTGCTTCAACCAGTGGTGGCGAGAGAGCGCGTCCAGCGGCACGCCGTCGACACGGATCTCGCCCGCCTCCGGCGCTTCCAGCCCGAGCAGCAGACGGATCAGGCTGCTCTTGCCGGCGCCCGAGGGGCCTTCAATGAGCACCTTGCGGCCCGGCGCAAGCGTGAGATCGACACCATCCAGCAGCCCATCGGCCTGTCCCGCATGGCGGAAGCGTACCCCCTCCAGGCGAAGCTCGCCGGGGCCCGCGGGACGCTCTCCCCGGTAGGGATCGTTCATGGCCGGCTCGGCGAACAGCTCGGCCAGGCGAGCCGCACTGACCCGGGCCCGCTGCCAGCCGCTGTAGAGCCCTAGCAGGCCGCCGATGGGCGCCATCACCATGCCGAGATAGGCCAGCAGGGCCACCAGTTCGCCGAGCTGCAGGCGCCCCTGGATCACCAGGTAGCCCCCCAACAGCAGCAGGCCGGCCCGGGCCAGGGAAAGGATCAGCTGGGGCCCCATGTCGCTGAGGAAACCCACCCAGCGCACCGCCAGCAGCCGGCGTAGCTGCTCGTGGCCGAGCCCCTGGAGGCGGTTGAGCCGCGAGGCCTCCAGCGCCTGGCCCTGGAACCAGGGGCCAAAGGCCAGGGTGTCCTGCCAGAAGCCGGAGATCTCGCCGCTCTGTTCGCGCAGGGCCTGCTGACGGCGGGTCAGCGCCGGGCGCCAGGCGCGCAGCCACAGCCACTGAAGCGGCACCAGCAGCGCCACCAACACCATCAGCATGGGGCTGTAAAAGCCGATCATGGCCAGGGCGCCCACCAGCCCGAGCAGGTTGGAGAGGCCGCTGAGCAGACCGTCCAGAGCGAAGCCCTGCAGGATCGACAGGTCGCCGTCGAGGCGGCTCATCAGGTCGCCCCGCCCCCGGGCCTGCCAGCGGGCGGGGGCCAGACGCAGCAGGTGACGTAACAGCGAGCGGCGCAGCGCGAGCAGCAGCCGGGCGGAGAGCGCCACATGCTGCAGGCGGGTCAGCCCCTGCAGGCCCAGCGCGGCGAGCCCCACCGCCACCAGGGCGCCGACAAAGGCGAGCACCGTGGCGAAGTCGCCCTGCATCAGTCCCCGGTCGATCAGCCGCTGCGTGAGTAGCGGCGGCAGCAATGCCAGCAGGGTCGCCACCAGGCTCAGCGCCAGCAGTCGGGCGAGCGCCACACGCCGCGCCTTGAGCGGGCGGCAGAGCCAGTTCCAGGGCAGCGCTCCTGTCTCCCGGGTGGGGTCGGACTCGCGCATCGACAGTTCTCCAGCACAGAGGGGCCGGTCGCTTTCGCAAGCGCCGGCCAAGAGGGCTACGCCACAAGGCTAAAGGTGCTGCGCCTAGAAGCGCGCCACCTTCAACGTGGCGGTACTCATGTCGCCGGGCAGGCGGATCCGCCCCAGGTCGTTGAAGTCGTCATCGTAGATGGCGATATCGCTGGAGGCACCGCCCACGTAGATGCGCGAGCCGTCGTAGGAGGTATTGATGACATAGTAGGTGTGGTCGAGGTCGATCACCCGCACGATCTCCCGCGTCCTGGCGTCCAGCTTGCTGAGCTGGGTGTAGACGCCGTAGAAGACGTCACGCTCGCGAGGGTCGGAGACCATCGAGAAGATGATGAACTCGAAGGGCGCGATCTCCTTGTTTTCGGTCTCGCCGGAGGTCAGATCGATCCGGCTGATGCCCCAGTGCCAGGCCTCGTTCTCCTCGCCGGGATGCTCCGCTACCGTGTAAGGGCGCACGAACTCGTCCGTGACCTCGCCGATGGACCACATCGCCAGGGAGTCGGGTGGGCTGAAGCCGGGGCGATCCCAGTTGCGGTTGGCGATGGCCACCTCGGTGTCGCCGTTCTCGGGGTCGACCCGGTAGATATCGGCTCCGGCGAGGTAGAGATAGCCATCCGCGGCGGCAGCCATGGTGGTGACCTGGCGCGGAGCGGGGAAGGTGGCCAGGGGCTTGGCATCGAGGCCCGCCGAGGTGTCATACACCGCCAGCTGCGGCTCCAGCACCTCGTAGCGGTCGCGATGCAGGCGTACCCGGTCCTGCACCGTGTAGAGACGGCTGCCGTCGGGGCTCACCGCCAGCGAGGCGAGCGCCTTGGCGCGCACGTCGCCCTCGGACTGACGGGCGCGGAACACCTCCTCGCAGCTGGTGAGGTCGATGCCCACCACGTCCTCCCAGCGGTTGTGCAGCACATAGGCGATACGCTCGTCGGGGGAGAGCTGCAGGGTGCCGGAGCCGAAGGCGCCCGCCACGTCGCAGCTGCGCACCACCTCCCGGGCCTCGGGGTCGATCACATGCAGCTGGTTGGGGCGGGCCATGGTCACTAGGTACTCGCGCGCCTCTTCGGCTTCGGCTGCCGCCACCATCAAGGGCTGAACGGCGAGGGCCAGCAGGCCCGCCAGGGGCAGGTGGAGTCGCTTCATCACGGAGCTTGTCATCACTTGTCGCCTCCCGGGTAGACGCTGTCGAGCTTGCGCCAGTCATCCTCGGCGCGGTCGGCGCCATCCCCCCAGTGGGGGTAGGTGTTCATGGTGTCGGGTACCTGGGCGGGCCACCAGCAGGGGTCGGCGCAGCCGTAGAGGTCCGCCTCCATCGGCTGGCACAGCGAGGCCACGCCGCCGAAGGGATCCACCTCCCAGCCGGGGTCGAAGCTCGAGGTGCAGCCGGCGATGGTCTGCATGGCCTGAACCTCCTCCAGTGCCTCGGGGGTGGCGGCCCGCTCCATCTCCCGGGCCTTGCGGTTGAGAGGGGTGAGCCCCAGCTCGCTGAAGCCTTTGTTGTTGTGTGTCATGCGGTTTGCCTCCCGGCCAGGGGGCCGTCGAGAAAGTCGGGGTTGTAACGCAGAATGCGGGCGTAGGCGCCGATGCCGAAGTCGACCCACTCGCGCATCAGGTCGCAATAGTGGTAGGTCGGCGTCATGGGATCGCCGAAGCGGGCGTAGCTCTCGTGGTAGCAGCCGCCGGAGCAGAGGTTGCGGATGCGGCAATTGCTGCAGCCGCGCTCGCTGCGATCGCTCCTGGCCTCGATGAACTGCTTGAGGCCGGCGTGATCGAGCCCCTCGCGGACGCTGCCGAAGGTCGGCAGTTCGGAACCGGTGAAGCGGTGGCAGAGGTGCACGTCACCGCCGTGGTCCACCGCCACCAGCCCGAGCCCGGCGCCGCAGGGCACGGCCTTGCTGCGCCCCTCCCAGATGTCGGTGAGCAGCTGGTTGAAGTTGCCGAAGCCGATGTCGCGACCCTCGATGGCGGCCTCGACCGCACGCTCGCCGAGTTCGAGCATGCCGTCGAAGACGACGCGCAGCTCCTCGCCCGTCAGGTTGTAGGCGGCCATATCGCCGGAGGTGACCGGGGCGAAGCCCGCCTCGGCGAAGCCCAGCTCGTTGACCAGGTGGTGATGGATGCCGATCACGTCGGTGGTGCCGCGGGTCAGGGTGACCCGGGCGCCCACCGGGCGCGAGCGGTAGCTGGCCAGCAGCGGTGCGATGCGCCGGGCCACCAGGTCGTAGGTGCCCTGGCCATTGACGGCGATACGGTTCTTGTCATGGATCGCCTTGGGGCCGTCCATGCTCACCGTCAGGCCGAAGCGGTGGGCATCGAAGAAGGCGATCTTCTCCTCGCTGAGCAGGGTGGCGTTGGTGGTCAGGGTGAAGTCCACTGCCTTGCCGAGCCCGTGGATGCGCTGTTCGGCCCAGGCCACCACCGCGCGGATCAGCGGCATGTTACTGAGCGGCTCGCCACCGAAGAAGACGACGTTGTAGCGCTCACGCTGCGGGGCCTCGCGCAGCATCATCTCGATGGCCGCCTGGGCGGTGGCCAGGTCCATCTTCTTGCCGTCGCGGGGGTTGTCCAGGTCTTCCTTGTAGCAGTAGCTGCAGCTCAGGTTGCAGCCGGTGTTGACGTTGAGCACCACGGTGGAGAGCGGGAACTGCTCCACCCGGACGCTGGGGTTGTAGGCCTGGACGACACCGTCGGTGACCAGCTTCAGCGCCTTGAGCTGCTCCAGGCGTGCCTGCAGGTCGGCGGGGCTCACCTCCTGGCCCAACTGGCTGGGCAAGGCGTGCGGATCCAGCCCCTCCTCGCGGCCGGCCAGGGCCAGCAGCGCTTCGCTGAGAGGATCCGGGGCGAACAGGCTGGTAGTGGGCACGTGGAACCACAGCGGCTGGCCTTCCACCTCCACCCGGTGCAGGTTCTGCGGGATCGCTTGCAAGATTCCCATGATGATCTCCTGGTCCGGTATCAGCGAAGCGGCGGGTTGTTCCAGCGCTGCACGGTGACGATCAACTGGGCCTCGTCCTGCACCTCCTCCTGGCCCACCACGCTGGCGGTGACGCGCAGGTTGCCTACGCTGTTGGCGTTGTACTGGCGCTGCGGATTGGGCCCGGCGCCGGCCGGCGAGAAGATCCCGCTGGCGGCGTCCAGCACGCCGGCATACTTGGTGTCCTCGTCGCGCTCGGCGATCTCGTCCCAGGGTGCGACGCTCCAGCGCACCGGCACCTGACCCAGGGGGACGCTCGTCTCGCCCTCGCCCAGGTAGCCCAGGGCCGTGAAGACGCCGCTCACCGGAGGGGTCTTGTCGTTGCCCACCCGCGCCACGCCGAGCGCCGGGCTCACCTCGAGGCGGTCCACGCTGCGGTAGCCGGCCAACAGGCGGTCGTGGCTCCGGTCGCCGACGCGCACGCTCAACCAGCCGGGCGTCAGGTCGGCATCCGCCACCACGTCCAGCACCAGGCGGTGGTCGCTGCGCTCGATGACGTCGCGTACGCTGACGCCCTCGCCCAGCTCGATCTCCCCTTCGTTCAACCCTTGTCCCAGCAGCACCAGACGGCTGCGCTCGCCGGCCTTCAGCGAGGCCGGCTGACTGGCCACGAGACCGGGTGCGGCGGCCGCGACCGGCATCATCTCCACCTGCATGCCGAAGGCCTCGTCACGGTCGTCGAAGATGCGCCCGCTGGGCCGCTCGCCGGAGAGGTCCAGCACCTGCTGGAAGCCGCGGCCGTTGAGCTCGAGGTTGGCGCGCCACTCGTAGCCGGTGTAGACGATGGCCCGGCCCTCGCCGCTCAAGGGGCGGCCGTTGGTGAAGGCGCCGGCCAGCGTCAGGGAATAGGCGTCCTCGCCCTCGGCGCCGGAAATACTCACGTCGGCGTAGAAGTCGCCCTCACCGGGCCAGTGGCCCCACAGCTGCCAGTCGCCCTCGGGGGCGGGCGCCTCGGCCTGCTGCCAGGCGCTCCAGGCTTCGCTCTCGAGGCCCTGGGTCTCGGCCAGCCAGGGGGCGATCTCGTTCAGGGCGATGTCGAACCAGTCCCGGTCGCGGGCCATGGCCTGATACTCGATGGTCTGGAACTGGCCTACGTGGAAATGCACCAGATGTTCCCACTCCTCCAGCGAGCGCTGCTGCAGCTGGGCGCGGCCGCCGGTATGGCAGCGGGCGCACATCTCCTGGTAGCTGGGGTGATCGAAGGATTCGATGCGGTTGAGACGGCGCTCGATCAGCTCGCGCTGGGGAGCGCTCTCCTCGGGAGCAAGCCCCTGGGCGTCGGCCAGATACTTGATGATGTCGCGGCGTGCGTCGGCGGGCAGCTCCAGGCCATGCATGATCTGCATGCGTGCCACCGTCATGTCCCAGCCTTCCGGGGTCTTGCGCTGCTGGCTGATGCGGCTCCAGCTCTGCGGGCCGTTCTGGGACTGGTGACAGGCGGTGCAGTAACGACCGATGGCTTCGCCGCCTGGGGAGGCCTGGGCCAAGGCCGGCAACAGCAGGGCCAGGCCACAGAGTCCTGTCGAGAGAGCATGTTTTATCACGGGGAGTTCTCCTCGCGTTGTTGTTGTCTTGGTGCACATCTGCAGCCGTTGCGACGGTACCAAGGTCGAGGTGTTGTAACGCCGGTGCAGCTCACCTAGCACGCACTGCGCCCGTTCTCCAGAAGGCTATTTTTTTCAATGAGTTTGGGATATTTCTCCAGGCCGTTGCTTACCCTTGGCTAGGCATCGGCCGTCATGGGTGACTCAAGCTGCGACAGTGGCGTTTTGACTTGAAACACTTTGCGTATTCCGGCACGCCTTGATTGTATTTGATACCTGTCTGATTGGGTGCGGTATGGATCCCGTGTCTCTATTCGGCAGCGTCCCTTTCGCCCAATGCTCTCCCTGTGCGTTTCCCTCCTAATTGCGTTGACTGTGTCTGGCGTTGCTATTCGACCTATGTCTGATGCGGTTGGCGGTGAAAGCCGTTGCACTCGGCGTCTTGAGGTAGCATCGTACGCATTGATGTTTCAAAAAATAAGATTCTTTTTGATTTGCTGTATCACAACATGGGCTCCCGGCCCATGACTCATAACGTCAAGAACTGCCGCCCCGTGGCGAAAGGAGGGAAGGAGCATGCGCAAGACCGCTAGCTTGCTGATTGGCGCTTTTATTGCCGCAACCCTGGGTGTCTCCGCTCAGGCTCAGACAACCATTACCGTGAGTACCTGGGCAGGCCCGAATCATGGTATCAATACCATCGTCTGGCCCACCTGGAAGGCGTGGATCGAGGAGGCGACCGAAGGCCGCGTGACCCTCGACGTCGTTCACGACATGGGCCCGCCGGCGTCGCAGATGGAAATCGTCGCCGATGGAGTCGCCGATGCCACTTGGGTCTTCCATGGCTACAACACCGGCCGTTTCGAGCTGACCAAGCTGCCGGAATTTCCCACCTTCGAGGACTTCTCCTCCGAGAACGCGTCTGCCGCCTACTGGCGGACTCATCAGGAGTATCTGGCACAAGCGGGCGAGCATCGTGGCGTCGAGGTGGTGGCTGCCGGCGTGCACGGTCCGGGCTGGATCTTCAGTCGTGACAAGTACGCCACTCTCGATGACCTGATGAGCAAGCGCATTCGTGTTGGTGGCGGGGTGATGGGTGATCTCTCCAACGCTCTCGAGCTGACCGGTGTGGCCCTGCCGCCCACCAGCGTGTACGAGGCGGGCTCACAGGGTGTCATCGACGGTGCCATGCTGGTGCCGGAAGGGCTGCGCAGTTTCCGCGTTGCGGAAGTCTTTCCCTATACCCTCAAGGTAGATGGCGGCTTTTACCGCGGCAGCTTCACCATTGTGGTCAATCCCATGATCTGGGATGAGATCTCGCCCGAGGATCGTGAGGCGATCGAGGCTGTTTCCGGTGAGCGGCTGTCGCGGCTGTTCGGCTACATGATGGATACTGTGGACGTGCGCGGCGTAGCCTTCGCCGAGGAGCGCGGCCATACCTTCACCGAACTCAATGGCAGCGACCTCGAGACCCTGCGCGGCATCAGCGATGCCTTGGTCGAAGAGTGGGCGGAGTCAGTCACCGAAAGCCGTGGCGTCGACGGCATGGCTGCCATCGCGTACTTCCATGAGCAGTTGGCTGCGGCCGCCGAAGAAGAGAGCGTGGCCTCGCTGGTGCCGCAGGAGTTCCTTTGAGCCAATTCCTGCAGAGTGCGGCCATGCCGACCACATCGCCGTTCCTGTTGCGGGTCGGCCGTGTCATGCAGCTGACGCTGGAGGGGGTGGCGGGCGCCACCCTCTTCGCCATGATGCTGCTGACCACGGCGGACGTGACCGGACGCTACTTCTTCAATTCGCCGATCCTCGGTACCGTCGAGCTGACCCAGCTGATGCTGGCCGCGCTGGTGTTCCTGTCGCTGCCGGTGGTGTGCTGGCGCGAGGAGCACGTCAGCGTCGACCTGCTCGACAGCGTGTTTCCCGCGCGCTTGATCTGGATTCGCCAGGTGCTGGTCAACCTGATCGTCACCGGCGCGCTGTGGCTCATGGCCCGGCGGGTGTGGGCCCTGGGCGAGCGCGCCATGCAGTGGGGTGACGTGACCGAGTTCCTGCGCATCCCCAACGGTTACCTGATCTACCTGATGGCGATCATGCTGGCCGCTTCGGCCGCGCTGACCCTGCTGCGCGCGCTGTTCTATCTGCTCGAAGGCGTGGGTGTGATCGAGCGCGGCGGCCCGCTCAGTCCAGTGACCGAGCAGGGGGGACGCCATGACTGAGGCGTTGTACGGCTTCGCCGCCCTGCTGCTGCTGGCGTTTTTGCGCGTGCCGCTGGCGTTTGCCATGGGCATCGTCGGCTTCGCCGGCTTCTACTATCTGACCGGCAACTGGAACGCCGCCGAGTCGATGGCCGCGCGGCGGGTGATCGACACCGCCATGGACTACGGCCTGTCGGTGATCCCGCTGTTCATCCTGATGGGCAACCTGGTCTCCCATGCCGGCCTGTCGGACGCGCTGTTCCGCGCCTCCAACGGCTTCCTCGGCCACCGCAAGGGCGGCCAGGCCATGGCCACCATCGTCGCCTGCGGCGGCTTCAGCGCCATCTGCGGCTCGAGCCTCGCCACCTGCGCCACCATGGGCCGGGTAGCGATGCCGCAGATGCGCAAGTACGGCTACAAGGACACCCTCGCCTCGGCGTCGATCGCCGCCGGCGGCACGCTGGGGATCCTGATCCCGCCCAGCGTGATGCTGGTGATCTACGGCATCCTCACCGAGACCAGCATCCGCGAGCTGTTCGCCGCCGGCTTCATCCCCGGTATCCTCGGTATCGTGCTCTACCTTGGGTCGGTGAAGTGGGTGCTGTGGCGCGACCCCGACGCCGGCCCCGCCGGTGAGCGCGTGGCCTGGCCCGAACGCATGAGGGCACTCAAGAGCGTCGGCAGCACCCTGGCGCTGTTCGTGCTGGTGATCGGCGGCATCTACCTCGGCGTGTTCACCCCCACCGAAGCGGCCGGCATCGGCGCCATGGGCGCCTTCCTCATCGCCCTGTGGCGTCGCGCACTGACGCCCCAGGTGCTGATGAACGTACTGATGGACACCGTGCGCACCACCGCCATGCTGTTCGCCGTGGTACTCACCGCGCTGATCTTCGCCAACTTCATCAACCGCGCGGGGCTGCCGAGCGACCTGCTGGCGTTCGTCAACGGGCTCGACATGGCGCCGTTCCTGGTGATCCTGGTGATCCTGGCCATCTACGTGCTGCTCGGCTGCGTGTTCGAGAGCATGTCGATGCTGCTCTTGACGGTGCCGGTGTTCTTCCCGGTGGCGGCGGGGCTCGGCTTCGACCTGGTGTGGTTCGGCATCCTGGTGGTGATCGTGATCGAGATCAGCCTGATCACGCCGCCGGTGGGGATGAACGTGTTCGTGCTGCGGGCGGTGCTGCCGGACGTGAGTACGGGGACGATCTTCCGCGGGGTGACGCCGTTCTGGGTGGCGGGGATGGCACGCGCGTTGCTGGTGCTGGTGTTCCCGGGTATCGTGCTGTTCCTGCCGCAACTGCTCTATTGAGAGAAGTCAGGTCAGGTCGGTCTCGCGCCGCCTTCCGGTTTTCCTTGCTTTCCTGATGCGATACGCCTATTTGTCACTATTTTAAATAGACGTATCCAATATTGCCCTGTTTTGACCCCGGTCAAACGGGGCTTTTTCTTTTTAACTATGCTGAAAACATGGGATAGGCGATACGAAAGGGGAGGAAAAAATGGAAAGACTGTCTGACTATATTCAGGGGGAGCGCGTGGTGCGTGAGCTTCGCCACCATGCTCCCGAGGCGCTCGAGGCATTGGTCTGCGACCTGGGGCAGCCGCTGAGCCCGCCGCTGGAGCGGGCCGTGGCGCGCAGCCTCGATGACGGTCGTGTGCCGGACTTTCGCGCTTCCGAGGTGCTGATGCCGGCGATGATGGAAACCTTCGCGGTGAGCCCGGCCACCTTCTCGGAGGAGGTGTTGTGCGAGCTTAAGGCGAGCTGCAACCGCTGCGAGGCGGTCGGCCGCTGCTGGCAGGCGATGCGTGCCCATGCCGAGGGCGAAGCGTGCCGCGGCTTTTGTCCCAATGCCGAGGCCTTCATGAATCATGGCGGCGAGGAGGGGCCAGCCGATGGCGGATGAGTAGCACGGTTGGTCGTGGTCGCCGGATAGGGGCCCGGAGCCCCTATCTACCGTGCCGAACTCATGCTATCGCTGTCTTACTGCCGCTTCGCTACCAAGGTCAGGATGTCATAGCTGGCCACCAGCTCATCCTTCTGGTTGGTCACGGCAACGTCCCACATCACCACGCCCTGGGGATGTCCCTCCGGTGAGGTTCGACCCTGGTCGATCTTGCGCTTGCAGGTCAGCCGGGCGCGAATGGTGTCGCCCGGGGCGACCGGAGTGATGAAGCGCAGGGTGTCCAGGCCGTAGTTGGCCAGCACGGGCCCCTCGCCCGGGTAGACGAACAGGCCGGCAGCTGCCGACAGCACGAAGTAGCCGTGGGCGATACGCTGGCCGAATTGGGTCTTGCGCGCGGCGATGTCGTCGAAGTGCATGTAGAAGTGGTCGCCGGAGAGGCAGCCGAAGTTGACGATATCGGCCTCGGTGACGGTGCGGCGGTGGGTCAGCAGGGATTCGCCCACCTGCAGGTCATCGAAATAACGCCGGAAGGGATGGACATCGTTCTCGATGACCTTGGCACCACGAACGTATTCACGGGTAACGGCGGCCACCATGGTCGGTGAGCCCTGAATGGCGGTGCGCTGCAGGTAGTGATGCACCGCCCGGATTCCTCCCAGCTCTTCGCCGCCGCCGGCACGCCCTGGGCCACCGTGCTTGAGCATGGGTAGCGGGGAGCCGTGGCCGGTGGATTCCTTCGACGCTTCCGCGTCGAGGATCTGCAGGCGGCCGTGCTGGGCGGCCAGCACCGGGATCATCTCCGCGGCGATAGCCGGATCCTTGGTGGTGAGAGTGGTGACCAGGCTGCCCTTGCCCTTGGCGGCAATGGCCAGGGCTTCGTCGATGCCGTGGTAGGGCATCAGCGTGGCGACGGGACCGAAGGCTTCGATGTCGTGGGCGCCGCCATCCTGCAGTGGGCGGTAGTTGATCAGCAGATGCGGGGCGATGAAGGCGCCGTTCTCCACGCCCTTGCCCACGGGCTCGAGGCCATCGTTCTTGCCGAACACGCATTCGCTCGTTTCCAGCAGGCGTCCGATGGCGTCGGTGACATCCCGCAGCTGGTCCTGTGAGGACAGCGCGCCCATGCGCACGCCCTCTTCCTTCGGGTCGCCGAAGGCGATCTTGCCCAGGCGCTCCTTGATCCTCTCCGCCAGCGCATCCAGGTGTTCGGCGGGTACCAGCACCCGGCGGATGGCCGTACACTTCTGACCGGCCTTGGCGGTCATCTCCTTGACCACTTCCTTGGCGAAGATGCCGAACTCCTCGTCTTCCGGCGTGACGTCCGGGGCCAGGATGGCGCTGTTGAGGGAATCGGCTTCGGCATTGAACGGGATGCTCCGCGCCAGGAGGTTGGGATGGCATTTCAACTTCAGGGCGGTGGCGGCGGAGCCGGTGAAGGTGACGAAATCCTGCTCTTCCAGGCGATCCAGCAGGTCGCCGGTGCCGCCGACGATCAGCTGCAGCGCGCCCTCCGGCAGCAGGCCGGACTCGTCGATGATGCGAACCGCCGCTTCCGCCAGATAGCTGGTGGCGGTAGCCGGCTTCACGATGCAGGGCATGCCTGCCAGGAAGGCGGGGGCGAATTTTTCCAGCATTCCCCAGATCGGGAAATTGAAGGCATTGATGTGCACGCACACGCCGCGGCGAGGCACCAGGATGTGAGTGCCGTTGAAGTGGTTGTCCTTGCCCAACTGGGTGGCGGGGCCTTCGTGGGCCACGTTGCCGGAAGGCAACCCCTTGCGGCCGATGGAAGCGTAGGCAAACAGGGTGCCGAAGCCGCCCTCGATGTCGATCCAGGAGTCCGCCCGGGTACAGCCGGTGTGATGGGAGATCTCGTACAGCGCTTCCTTGCGCTCCTGAATGTAAATGGCCAGCGCCTTGAGAATGGCCGCGCGCTGCTGGAAATCGAGTGCCAGCAGGTTCTTCAGGCCGGTATGGCGCCCGTAGTCGACGACCTGCGCGAAGTCGATGGTTTCTTCATGGGTGTGGGCGATGGTGTCGCCGTTGATGGCACTTGGCAGGGCCTTGGCCGCGGTACTACCGAACCACTGGCCGGCAATGTAACTCTTGAGGACAGGCATTGAGGGGTCTCCGAAGCGCTGTTGTGGTCACGATGAGCGAAGCCGGCGCTGAGGCCGGCACTGGGAACAGGGTGAGCAGGCCTCAGACTTCGTCGTAATCCAGCACGACCTTGTCACTGACCGGGTAGCACTGACAGGACAGCACGTAACCCGCCTCGACCTCGTAGTCTTCCAGGGCATAGTTGGCGTCCATCTCCACTTCGCCTTCCAGCACCTTGGCCTTGCAGGTGGAGCAGACCCCTGCCTTGCAGGAGAAGGGCAGGTCGGCGCCCATGTCGTTGCCGGCATCGAGGATGCTGCGGGTGTTGCGCGTCAGATCGAAGGTGAGGGTGCGGCCATCGGCCCGGACGGTCACCTGACTGACCGCCTGCGGATCCACGGTGGTTTCCGTCCGCTCCTGGCGGGGAGGCTTGCCACCATCAGCCGGCGTGAACAGTTCGTAATGGATTCTGGCCTTGTCGAGACCGTGGCGCTGGAGCGAGTCACGCACGGTTTCGGTCATGACCTGCGGGCCACAGACGAACGCGGCGGTGAGCGTTTCCGCGTTCAGCCAGTGATCGAACAGGGCGTCACACTTGTCGGCGTCGATGCGGCCGTTGTAGAGGTCGATGTCCTGCTCTTCGCGGCTGAACACGAACACCAGATTGAAGCGGCCCATGAAGCGGTTCTTCAGATCTTCCAGGCTCTCCCGAAACATGGTGCTGGCGGTGGAGCGATTGCCGTAGAGCAGGGTGACCTGGCTGTTCGGCTCGGTCTCCAGGGTGGTCTTGACGATGGACAGGATCGGCGTGATGCCGCTGCCCGCCGCCACCGCCAGATAGTTGCCCTCCCGCTGCGGATCCAGATCCACATAGAACTGGCCCTGGGGCGGCATCACGTCCAGTGTCTGGCCGGGCCTCAGGTGTTCGTGGGCATGGGTCGAGAAGCGGCCGCCGGGAACCTTCTTCACGGCGATGCGTAGCTCGCGATCGTTCACGCCGGTACAGATGGAGTACGAGCGACGCACTTCCTCGCCATCGAGATGGGTGCGTAGCACCAGATGCTGGCCCTGGCGGTAGCGGAAAGTCTCCTGCAGCTCTTCCGAGAGGTCGAAGCACAGGGACACGGCCTCCCGGGTCTCGGGTCGGACTTCGCGAATGGTGAGAGGGTAGAACTTGTTCATGATCGTTCCGCTCTAGAGGCATTTGAAGTAGTCGAAGGGCTCGCGGCAATCGAGGCACCGGTACAGCGCCTTGCAGGCGGTGGAGCCGAACTCGCTGACTCTTTCGGTATGGTCGCTGCCGCAATGAGGGCAGGAGATCGTCTCCTCCACGCCCTTGAGGGTCAGCTTGCTGGCGCTGCCCACGGGCGGCGCGATGCCGAATGCCTGCAATTTCCGGCGCCCGGCCGCGGTGATCCAGTCGGTGGTCCAGGCCGGGGTCAGCACCTGGCGGATCCGGCCGTTGCGTAGGCCCGCCAGGCGCAGGGCATCCTCGATGGACGCCTCGATCATCTCGGTCGCCGGGCATCCGGAGTAGGTGGGGGTCACCTCCACCACCCACTCTCCGCCCTCCTCGACGATGCGCCGGACCATGCCCAGCTCCACGACACTGACCGCCGGAACCTCGGGATCCTTCACCTCGTCCAGCAGGGCCCAGAGCTCTGCCTCGGTAATCGGCTGGCGGCGGTCGCGGGCGGGAATGCGATCGCTGGCGATGAGCGGCTGGTCGTCCAGCAATGACCGGGGCTCGGGTTTACCAGGTCTTTGCATCCGGATATGCCCTTTGCAGGAACTGCATCTCGGCCAGGATATAGCCCAGGTATTCCGTGTGATGGCCGACCTTGGCGCCCCGGTACATCCAGGCGTCCTGCGGCGGCGGGGTCAGGGTGGCTTCGCTCAGCACCTCGTTCACCAAGCCTTTCCAATCCACTGCCAGCTGCCCCGGATCGGGGCCGATGCCAGCCTGGGACAGGAGCTGCTCGACCTCGTCGGCTTCGATCATCTCCCCGGTGAAGCGCCACAGGGCGTCCACCGCCGCCTGCATGCGCCGATGGCTCTCCTCGGTGCCGTCGCCGAACCGCTTGACCCACTCCGAGGAGCGGCGCAGGTGGTACCGGACCTCCTTGGCGGCCTTGGCGGCGATGCCGGCGATGCGCTCGTCCGGCGCCCGCGTCAGGGCGGCGATGGTGAAGTAGTGCCAGACGTCGAAGAAGAATTGCCGGCCCATGGTGACGGCATAGTCGCCGTTGGGCTGTTCCACCAGCAGAGCATTGCGGTAGTCGTGGGCGTCACGCCGGAATGCCAGGTCGTCGGCGCTGCGGCCATCGTCGATCAGCTCGGCGGCGTACTCGTACCAGTGGCGAGCCTGGCCAACGAGGTCCAGGGCCACGTTCATCAGCGCCATTTCCTCTTCCAGCGCCGGCGCCTTGCCGCACAGCTCGCAAAGACGCTGGCTCAGGATCAGGTCGGAGTCGGCCAGGCGCAGCAGGTACTCCTGCAGGGCCTCTTGCTGTGTCATTGCCTTGCTCATGGGGTCACCCTCACATATGGCCGATTTCGTCGGGCAGCTCGTAGAAGGAGGCGTGGCGGTAGATCTTGTCGTCGGACGGGTCGAACAGGACCTCCTTCTCATCCGGCGAGGAAGCGGTAATGGCGGACGAGGGAACGACCCAGATGGAGACGCCTTCGCTGCGGCGAGTGTAGAGGTCGCGGGCATTCTCCATGGCCATCTCGGCGTCGGTCGCGTGAACACTGCCCACGTGCTTGTGATTGAGGCCGTGCTTGCTGCGTACGAAGACTTCGTAAAGGGGCCAGTCAGCCATGATGCTTCTCCTCTCAAGCAACGTTGCGGTTTTTGTGCTGCTGTTTCTCGGCATAGGCCTTGGCGGCCTCGCGTACCCAGCGGCCGCCTTCGATGGCGTTCCTGCGGGTTTCGATGCGTTCCTTGTTGCAGGGGCCGTTGCCCTTGAGGACGTCGAAGAACTCTTGCCAGTCGATTTCGCCGAAGTCGTAGTGGCCCCGCTGCTCGTTCCACTTCAGCGCCGGGTCCGGCGCGGTACAGCCCAGGAACTCCAGCTGGGGGACGGTCTGGTCGATGAACATCTGACGCAGTTCGTCGTTGCTCTTGCGCTTGATCTTCCAGGCCATGGACTGCTGGGAGTTGGGTGACTGGTCGTCGGAGGGGCCGAACATCATCAGCGCCGGCCACCAGAAACGATTGATGGAGTCCTGCACCATCCGCTTCTGCTCCTCGGTGCCCTCGCGCATCATGTCCAGCAGGATCTGGTAGCCCTGACGCTGGTGAAAGCTCTCCTCCTTGCAGATCCGGATCATGGCGCGGGAGTAAGGGCCATAGGAGGTGCGCTGCAGGATCACCTGGTTGACGATGGCGGCACCGTCCACCAGCCAGCCGATAGTGCCCATGTCCGCCCAGCTCAGCGTCGGGTAGTTGAAGATGGAGGAGTACTTGGCCTTGCCGGCGTGCAGCTTGTCGATCTCCTCGTCGCGGTCGGCGCCCAGGGTCTCCATGGCGCTGTAGAGATAAAGGCCGTGGCCGGCCTCGTCCTGGATCTTGGCCATCAGCTGCAGCTTGCGCTTGAGGGTCGGGGCGCGAGTGACCCAGTTGCCCTCCGGCAGCATGCCGACCACCTCGGAATGCGCGTGCTGGGAAATCTGGCGGATCAGCGTCTTGCGATACGCCTCCGGCATCCAGTTCTTGGGCTCGATCTTGATCTCGCCGTCGATCCGCTGCTGGAAGGCGCGCTCCTCGGGGCCCATCTCCTCGAGGGTCTTGAGCTTCTTGGTGCCGGTCTCGACTAGCTGCGCATACATGGTGACCTCCGCGTCGTCGTCATCAGGGGAACGCCTCGTCTTGTCTTGCAGTATAGTGACACAGAATTTTTTATCAATTATGTTTCTTGTGTGTCGCTTTATACCTTGGCATGACGCGTCGCCGTAATGGCCCGTGTAATGAGGCGTCGAGCGAGAAGGAGGGGGGCGCGAACCAGCGCCAACGGTTGCTTAAATTGATACGAAAAAGCCCCATGAAGGGGCTCAAGTGACAATGCATGGGTGACCGCGAACGAGGCGTGCACGGCTCAGCGCAGGTCCTTGACGCGCTTGGCCTTGCCCACGGAGCGCATGACCTCCTCCACACCGCAGACGTCCACCCGGGTACTGATGCCCACATAGGTCTTGATGGCGTGCTGCAACTGGCCGGCCAGCTGCTCGCAGGCGATGGGGTCGCGGGCGACATCGTTGCTGCATGCCTCGACGCGCACACACATCGTGTCCAGGTTGCCCTGGCGGCTCACCTCGATCTCGTAGTGGGGCGAGAGCCGCTCGACCTTGAGGATCTGCTCCTCGATCTGGGTCGGGAAGACGTTGACCCCGCGGATGATCAGCATGTCGTCGCTGCGGCCGGTGATCTTGTCGATACGCCGCATGGGTCGGGCGGTGCCGGGCAGCAGGCGGGTCAGGTCGCGGGTGCGGTAACGGATCACCGGCAGCGCTTCCTTGGTCAGGGTGGTGAACACCAGCTCGCCGTATTCGCCGTCCGGCAGCACCTCGCCGGTCACCGGGTCGATAATCTCGGGATAGAAGTGATCCTCCCAGATGGTGGGGCCATCCTTGGTTTCCAGGCACTCCATGCCGACCCCCGGTCCCATCACCTCGGAGAGGCCGTAGATGTCCAGCGCATCGATGCCCAGACGCTGCTCCAGGGCGGTGCGCATGCTGCCGGTCCAGGGCTCGGCGCCGAAGATGCCGGCACGCAGCGGCAGCTTGTGCGGGTCGATGCCCTGGCGTTCCATCTCGTCGGCGATGTTGAGCATGTAGGAGGGCGTGACCATGATGATGTCGGGCTCGAAGTCGCGGATCAGCTGGACCTGCTTCTCGGTCTGGCCGCCGGACATCGGGATCACGGTACAGCCCAGGCGCTCGGCGCCGTAGTGCGCACCGAGACCGCCAGTGAACAGGCCGTAGCCATAGGCGACATGGACCTTGTCGTTGCGGGTGCCGCCGGCGGCGCGAAGGGAGCGGGCCACCACGTCGGCCCAGATGTCGATGTCCCGCTGGGTATAGCCCACCACGGTCGGCTGGCCGGTGGTGCCGCTGGAGGCATGCACCCGCACGATGTCGCTCATGGGTGTCGCAAACATGCCGAAGGGGTAGTGGTCGCGCAGGTCGGCCTTGGTGGTGAAAGGCAGCTTGCCGAGGTCGGCGAGGCTCTTGACATCCTCCGGATGCACCCCGGCGCCATCGAAGGCGTGGCGGTAGAAGAGCACGTTGTCGTAGGCGTGCTTGAGGCTCCACCTGAGCCGTTTGAGCTGGGTGGCGCGCAGTTCATCGATACTGGCCAGCTCCATCTGATCGAGAGCCGAGTTGTTGAGGCGTTCGACGGTCTGTGTCATCGGGCTTCTCCGGTCGGAGGTGTTGTTATCGTCGCTGCACGGTATCAGGTGCGTTCGATGATCAGGGCGATGCCCTGACCCACACCGATGCACATGGTGCAAAGCGCATAGCGGCCCCGGCGGCGTTCCAGCTCATGCAGGGCGGTGGTCACCAGGCGGGCGCCGCTCATGCCCAGCGGGTGGCCCAGGGCGATGGCGCCGCCGTTGGGATTGACGTGCTCGGCGTCGTCGGGCAGGCCGAGATCGCGGGTCACGGCCAGCGCCTGGGCGGCGAAGGCCTCGTTGAGTTCGATCACGTCCATCTGCCCGAGGCTGAGCCGGGTCTGGGCCAGCACCTTGCGCGTCGCCGGGGCCGGGCCGAAGCCCATGATGCGTGGCTCGACCCCTGCGGTGGCCATCCCCACCACCCGCGCCCGCGGCTCGAGGCCGAAGCGCTCGGCCTGCTCCGCTGAAGCGAGCAGCAGGGCGCAGGCGCCGTCGTTGACCCCCGAGGCGTTGCCGGCCGTGACGCTGCCGCCTTCGCGGAACGGCGTGGGGAGACCCGCCAACTGCTCCAGGGTAGTGGCCGCGCGGGGATGTTCGTCGGTATCCACGACCAACGGCGCCTGCTTGCGTCGCGCTACCTCCACCGGCACGATCTCCGCGGCCAGGCGGCCCGCCTCCATGGCGGCGGCGGTACGCTGCTGACTGCGCAGGGCGAAGCGGTCCTGATCTTCCCGTGAGATCGCGAACTGCTCGGCGACGTTCTCGGCGGTCTCGGGCATCGAGTCGATGCCGAACTGCGCCTTCATCTGGCGATTGACGAAGCGCCAGCCGATGGTGGTATCGAAGATCTCGGCGCTGCGCGAGAAGGCCTGCTCGGCCTTGCCCATGACGAAGGGGGCGCGGGACATGGATTCGACGCCCCCGGCGATCATCAGGCCCGCTTCGCCGGTCTTGATGGCGCGGGCGGCGTTGCCCACGGCGTCCATGCCCGAGCCGCACAGCCGATTGAAGGTGGTGCCGGGTACCTCCACCGGCAGGCCGGCGAGCAGCGCCGACATGCGCGCCACGTTGCGGTTGTCCTCGCCGGCCTGATTGGCGCAGCCATAGAAGATGTCATCCACCTGGCGCCAATCCATCGAGGGGTGGCGTGCCAGCAGTGCGCGCAGGGGCACGGCACCCAGGTCGTCGGCACGCACCGATGCAAGGGCGCCGCCGTAGCGGCCGATGGGGGTGCGGATGGCGTCGATGATGTAGGCGTCTTTCATGCTTGGCCCTCTGCGGCGGTCTCTTCCAGGCGGCGCACGCTGCCGCGAACCTTGTAGGAGCGGCCGCGGAACAGGGCGACCTCTTCGCCGCGCTGATTGCGCACGGTGATGTCATAAATGCCGGTGCGGCCGCGACGGCTGCGCTCTTCGGCGGTGGCGGTGAGCATATCGCCGAGCTGTCCGGGGCCGAGGTAGTCGATGCTGCAGCCGGCGGCCACGGTGGCCTCGTCATAGCTGTTGCAGGCGAAGGCGAAGGCGGAGTCGGCCAGGGTGAAGATGAATCCGCCATGGCAGTTGCCGTGGCCCTGCACCATGTCCTCTCTGACTCTCATGGTCAGCACGGCGCGGCCCGGCGCCACGCTCTCGATTTGCATGCCCAGGCCCTGGCTGGCGTTGTCGCGCGCGAACATCGCTCGAGTACAGGCCTCGGCCAGCTGCTGGGGATCGAGCGGCTTATCAGTCATGGAAGGTCTCCTCGGCCAGGGCCTTGCGACGCAGCAGGAAGGAGGGGCGGTAGCGCTCCTCGCCGTAGCTCTGCTGCAGGTGGGTCAGGGTACGGTGGACGAAGGCCAGGCCCAGGGAGTCGGCCCAGCCCAGCGGCCCGCGGGGGTAGTTGAGCCCGGCCTGCATGGCGAGATCGCCATCGCGAGCGCTGCAGACACCCTGCAGCACGGCATCGGCCGCCTCGTTGGCGAGCATGGCCACGGTGCGCAGCACCGCCAGCCCGGGCGTGTCGGTCAACCAGGCGACATCCAGCCCCAGGCGCTGGAAGAAGGCGGTCGCCAAGGTGCGGGCCTCGTCATCGACACCGGGACTTGCCGCCAGCGCGATGGCGTCGGCCTCGCCGTAATCGAGGCAGAGATCGAACAGCACCAGCGCCTCGAGACCTTCGTCGCGGGCTCGCTCGGTGGCACAGCGGCCGTCGCTCAGGACCAGAGTCAGGCCGCCCAGGCGCAGGCGGGCCTGGCCGGAAAGACTCTCGCGGCGTACCGTCTCGAGGCCGGCGGCCTCGGCGCGGCTCACCAAGGGGGCAATGATGCCGAGCTGACCCTCGGCGACCAGAACCGGCAGCTCTGCCTCCATGCTTGAGGCGAAAACAGGAGCGGCGGGCTCGGCCGTATCACGATAGTCATAGAAGCCATGGCCGCTCTTGCGACCCAGGCGGCCGGCCTCGACCAGCGCCCGCTGCACCAGAGAGGGCTGAAAACGGGTATCGCCGTAGTAGGCGTCGAACACCGAGCGGGTCACGGCATAATTGACGTCGTGGCCGATCAGGTCCATCAGCTCGAAGGGGCCCATGCGGAAGCCGCCAGCCTGGCGCAGCAGGGCGTCCAGGGTGGCAGGGGCGGCGGCGCCCTCCTGTAGCAGGCGCAGGCCCTCGGCGTAGAAGGGGCGCGCCACTCGGTTGACGATGAAGCCGGGCGTGGAGCTGGCGTGCACCGGTATCTTGCCCCAGGCTGCGGCCGTGGCGTGGAGGGTCTCGGCGGTTTCGGAGACGGTGGCCAGGCCCGAGATCACCTCGACCAGCTTCATCACCGGCGCCGGGTTGAAGAAGTGTAGGCCCGCCACTCGCTCGGGGTGTTCCAGGCCGGAAGCGATGGAGGTGATCGACAGCGACGAGGTGTTGCTGGTGAGCAGGGCGTCGGGACCGCACAGAGTCTCCAGTTCGGCGAAGACGCCGCGCTTGATCTCCAGGTCTTCGACGATCGCCTCCACCACCAGGCGGCTGTCGGCCAGCTCCGCGAGGGTGGCGGCCGGGCTCATGCGAGCGACGATGGCGTCGACCTCTTCCTGGGCCATCTTGCCCTTGGCGACGCGCTGCTCGAGCTGGCGGCGCACGCCGTCGATGCCGGCCTGGGCGGCGCCGTCGCGGTTGTCATAGAGGCGTACCGGGTGGCCAGCCTGGGCCGCCACCTGGGCGATACCGGCACCCATGGCGCCGGCGCCGATCACCGCGATGCTGTCGCTGGGCGAGAGTGCTGCCATCTCACTCCCCCTTGAAGCTGGGCTGACGCTTTTCCATGAAGGCGGCCACGCCCTCACGGTAATCGGCGGTACGTCCGGCCAGGCGCTGCAGGTCGCGCTCGAGGTCGAGCTGCTGATCGAAGCTGTTGTCGGCACTGGCATGCAGGGCGCGCTTGATCAACGCCAGGCCGCGGGTGGGCTGGGTGGCCAGGTGGCGGGCCAGGGTGAGCGCCTCGTCCTGCAGGGCCTCGTCTTCCACCACCTTCCAGATCATGCCCCACTGCTCGGCCTGCTCAGCGCTGAGTCTGTCACCCAGCATGGCCAGGCCCTTGGCGCGGGCCATGCCCACCAGGCGCGGCAGGGTCCAGGTGCCGCCGGAATCCGGCAGCAGGCCGATCTTGCAGAAGGCTTGAATGAAGCTGGCCGAGCGGGCCGCGAGTACGATGTCGCAGGCCAGGGCAATATTGGCACCGGCACCGGCGGCCACCCCGTTTACCGCGCAGACGGTGGGAAAAGGCAGATCGCGCAGCGCGCGCAGCATCGGGTTGTAGCGTTTCTCCAGCGACTCGCCCAGGTCCGGCGCCTCGGCGCCTGGCGCCACGTTGCGGTCGGTGAGATCCTGTCCGGCGCAGAAGCCGCGGCCGCTGCCGGTCAGCAGCAGGGCTCTCACGCTGTCATTCTGGCGCACCGCCTCGAGTGTTCGGCGCATCTCGGCGTGCAGCTCGGCGTTGAAACTGTTGAGGCTATCGGGGCGATTCAGCGTGAGTCGGGCGACGCCGTCTTCCACGGTATAGAGCAGGGGCGCTTCACTCATGATCGTTTTTCCTGTGTCAGTGCCCGTTGAAGCAGGTGATTCGGCAAGAGTCTGGAGCTTGCTGCGGACGAACCTAGGGGCGAGTATAGGATTTTTTGATACGAATCAAAATGCGACATTTGAATTTAATGTATCGTATTATGTCCCGAAAAGACGTTTTCCTGTTGTTTTTCAGCATGTTGCTCCATGCAGACATTCCCGTGGCGAAGAGGTTAGACCATGGTCGAAACATGGCCGCCCGGAGCATCGATCCCGCCATAACCGACTCATGGTGAGACGTTCTACCGCTCTGCCTCGATAGGATATGGGGGCGGCCGCAGGCGAGTGGTTTGATGTTGCGTTACGATATGGATAGGATTTAGTTATGTCTCGTATCGTATAGTGCCGCTCATGCAGCGTCCGCTGTGGCCAACTGGAGGGAGAAGCGCGTCATGCCCTGTTATCGACTCGAGGGAGTCACCCCGGTGGTGCACCCCACTGCCTATGTGCACCCCACCGCGGTGCTGATTGGCGACGTCATTGTTGGCCCCGGCTGCTACGTGGGGCCCGGCGCCGTGATGCGCGGCGACTTCGGCCAGCTAGTGCTGGAGGAAGGTGCCAACCTTCAGGACACCTGCGTCATGCACGGCTTTCCCGGCTGCGTCACCCGGGTGGAGAAAGATGGCCATATCGGCCACGGCGCCGTGTTGCACGGCTGCGTGGTGGGCCAGGATGCCATGGTGGGCATGAATGCCGTAGTAATGGACAACGCTGTGATCGGCGCGCGCTCGATCGTCGCCGCTGCCGCCTTCGTCAAGGCCGGCTTCGAATGCCCGCCTCAGTCACTGGTGATGGGCGCGCCAGCCACCGTCAAGCGTGAATTGAGCGACCAAGAGGTAGCCTGGAAGCAGCAAGGCACGCGTGAATACCAGCGCCTGACCGAACGCTGCCTGGACAGTCTGGAGCCCTGTGAGCCGTTGGCTGAGCTGGAGGCCGACCGACCGCGGCTCAACGCCGGCGATACTCAGCCCAAGCAGCAGACTCTCGGCCAGGCGCAGTGACACTGCCATACCGGGTAGGCGCGCCTGCCCAGCCTACTCCAGGCCGCCAAAGCGCTGATAGAAGCTGTGACCGGGGGCCGGCAGTGGGCCCTCGGCGGTTTCCAGGTGGCGGTCCAGCCAGCGCTCGGCGCCCTGGTAAATCTCCCGATAAATGTTGCGGCACAGCTGGCGAGCGTTGCGGCCTTCCCAGGCGGTAGGTAGCAGCTCCTCGGGTAGCTGGGGGTCGCGCAGCTGCACCTTGCGATACTCGTGAATCAAGAGAGTGCGAGCGATGAAAGCATCCTGGTCGCCCAGTGGCTGGCTTTCGCTGAGGCTCTTCCATAGCGGCCGGAACTGGGCGAGAAAGCGATTGTAGCTCTCCGCCAATTGGTCGAGATTCCAGCTTTCGCGTACCTGCAGGCGCAGCGCCTTGGACGCCAGAGGGTCGCTAGCCTCGCTGCGCAGGACGATGGCATCTTCCACTACGCCGAGTTCCTGGAGCAGCCCGAGAGCCTCGCTGCGAGGCTTGCGTGGGTGCGCCAGTACCCCATTGGCGAAGGCGCCGAAGCCTTGCCATTCCAGCTCCTCCCGGGTGCGGGTGCGCTCGCCCGCATCCAGCTGGCCCAGGAAAACCAGGGTCCAGCCGCCGTCCCAAGCCTCACCGTTGCCATGGTAGACCCGCTTGAAGGCCTGCTCGAAGCGTCGCCGTCCCGGGCCGCTCAGGCTGTAGTAGCTACGCCGGCCGACCTTCTCGCCCTGCAGCCAGGTCTCCTGGGTCAGACGATAAACCGAGGTGCGCACCAATCGCTCATTGATGCCGATGGGCTCCAGCAGCTGGGAGATGCTGCCCAGCCACACGGTTCCGCCACGGGGCACGATGGCATCGCCATAAAGCGTGATGATGAGAGAGCCGGAGCGCAGCGGTCGGCGGCTCTGGAAATTATCGATCAGGCTGGCAACGCATTCGGTAGCAGACGGCATGGGTGAGCATGGTCCTGGCAAATGTTGAATCGGTATGTGACCTGGCGGTACTGGCAGGCGGGAAGTAGGGTATCACATCATGCACCCTCAGCATCGGGCCCTGGCCAGCAAGCTTTCTTCAAACAGCCGTGCAGCCTGCCTTTCTGGTCGGCTCACGTATCGCTTCTCGAGCTTTTCGTTCCCCTGCGCCGCCCTATTGCCGCCGACACAGCGCCACCAGCCGCGCCTTGGAGGGCACGCCGAGCTTGGCGTAGGCGCGCTTGCGGTAGGTTTCGGCAGTGGAGAGGGCGATATCGAGTTCGGCGGCGGCGGTCTTGAGGGTATGGCCGCGCAGCAGGTAGAGGCACAGCTGGCGCTCGCGTTCGGAGAGCGGCGCGAGGATGGCCGCCTCCTCGGGGCTCGCCCGCTGCGACGAGACGGGCCTGGCCTGGGCGTAGTGGCGGCGCATCAAGCTGGCCAGCAGCGGCGCCAGGGCATCCAGCCGCGACAGATCGTGGGGCGCGAAGGGGCCGGCCTTACTGCCACGGTAGAGGTTGAGATAATAGACGCTCTGTTCGCCGGGCAGGGTCAGCGAGACCTTGTCGACCAGGTCGGGGAAGGCGAACAGGTGGCTGCGATAGGCTTCCGGCATGGCGTCAACCTGCATCGGCGTGATTTCGGCGTCGCTCTGCTCGCCCTCGTCAGCCATCAGCTGGCGCAGGCGCTGGTAGTTGGGGTCCTGGCGGAACAGGCCGCCGGTGTAGAGCTCCGCCAGGCGATCGGCCATGCGCGGCGCGCGCCGGTTGTCCGCCAGCAGGCAGTCGACCTCGTCGCGACCGTCGAAGGCGAACACCATGCACTGCTCGATGCCCACCGCCTGGCGCAGCAGGGCCAGCAGCGCCTCGTCGAAGCCCGCCTCGCCCAGCCGCGCCACGCACTCGGCCATGGCCGGCATCAGCCCCGGCCAGTCGGTGGTTTGCTCGTTGCTGGTTTCCATTCGTCGCTGCCTCTCGCCGCGTGCTGTCCCGGCTTTTGCGGGACACCGGTCGGGTCGCTCCCGGGGTAGTCTGTCGCTAGATACAACGCCAACAGGAGCCGCCCATGCGACCCGCCGGACGCGCCGAGACCGACTCGCTCTATTTCGATTATCCCCACTTTCCCTTCGTTCGTCCCCCCGAGCTGGAGGGTCGGGCGGTGCGTCATCGGGTGGCCATCGTCGGTGCCGGTCCGGTGGGCGTCACCGCCGCGCTGGAGCTGGCGCGCCACGGCATCGCGTCGGTAGTGCTCGACGACAAGGCCACCGTCAATGACGGCTCGCGGGCGATCTGCCTCTCCCGCCACAGCCTGGAGATCCTGCAGCAGCTCGGCGTCGAGGCCCCCTTCGTGGCCAAGGGCCTGGGCTGGACCCGGGGCCGCACCTACTTTCGCGACCGCGAGATCTTCCGCTTCGAGATGCCCCACTCCGAGCAGGAGCGCTTCCTGCCGATGATCAACCTGCAGCAGCAGTACATCGAGAAGTTCCTGATCGACAAGGCCGCCGAGAGCGAGCCTGTCGAGCTGCGCTGGCAGAGCGCGGTGACCGGCGTGAGCCAGGATGCGAGCGGCGTGAGCCTGGAGGTGAGTACCCCCGAGGGCGACTATCGCCTCGCCTGCGACTACCTGCTGGCCGCCGACGGCGCCCGCAGCGTGGCGCGCAAGGCACTGGGCCTCGCCCTGCACGGCGAGGCCTACGAGGGCCGCTACGTGATCGCCGACATTCGCCTGCGCTCCGACTTTCCCACCGAGCGGCGCGCCTTCTTTCACTCCCACGCCCTGCCCGGTACCACTATCCTGGTGCACAAGCAGCCCGATGACATCTGGCGCATCGACTACCAGCTCGGCCCCGAGGAAGACCCGGACCAAGCGGTGGAGGAGGCCAGCATCCGCGAGCGGGTGAGCCTGATCGTGCGCGAGGTACTGGGCGAGGGCGACGCCTGGGAGCTCGAGTGGTGGAGCCTCTACAAGGCGCACACCCTGGCGCTGGACGACTATCGCCACGGCCGCGTGCTGTTCATCGGCGACAGCGCCCACCTGGTGCCGATCTTCGGCGTGCGCGGCCTCAACAACGGCCTGGCCGACGCCGCCAACGCCGGCTGGAAGCTGGCCTGGGTGCTCCAGGGGCGGGCGCCCGAGCGGCTGCTCGACAGCTACAGCCCCGAGCGGCGCGGCGCCACGCTGGACGTCTTCGCCAATGCCGGCAAGAGCACCCGCTTCATGACGCCGCCGAGCCGGGGCTACCGGCTGATGCGCGACGCCGCCCTGACGCTGGCGCTCGACAACGACTACGCCAGCGGCTTCGCCAACCCACGCCAGGTCACGCCCTACACCTACGCCGAGAGCCGGCTGACCCTGCCCGACGACGCCGATTTCGAGGCCGGGCCGATCCCCGGCGCGCCGCTGCCTAACCGCCGGCTGGGCGAGGACGACTACCTGCTCGATCATCTGGGCAGCGGCTTCACCCTGCTGCACTTCAGTCGAAATGGCGATGTTGATTCGGCACTGGCCGAGCGGTTGGCCGCGTTGCAGGCTCGGGGCCAGGCCGTCGAGCTGCTGCGCGTGGCCCGCGAGCCGGGCGAAGAGGGCGCACTGGTGGATCGCGACGGTGGCCTGTTCGCCGCCTATGGCGCCGAGTCCGGCAGCGCCTACCTGGTGCGCCCCGACCGCCACGTGGCGGCGCGCTGGAAGCGCCTCGCCCCCGCCGACCTCGAACCCGCCCTCGTCACCGCTTTGGGAGGTAAATGAGATGACCGCTACCACACTGCCCTTCGCCGAACTGGAGCGGGTCTACGAAACGCTGGCCGAGACCCTGGACTCGCTCCCCGAGAATCAGGAACGGCTGTTCCTCGCCCAACTGGCGCTGGCGCTGGCCCATCGCGTCGGCGACGTCGAGCGGGTGATGGTCGCCATCGAGGAAGCGCGCCGCGGTGTGGAGGAGGCTGGCGCGGGCTAGCGGGGATGGCCCCGCCGGGAAGTGCTCGCGACTTGAGCGTGGTCAAGGCGAGATCCGGCAGGGGCGCTATCGTCAAAGGTGGGCTGTAAAGGAATGCCTCGATGAGTTCACCTCGACCCTCCGGCAAGACGCGGTCGCCGTCGGGCGGCACGCTGCCGCTGCGCGACTATCTCGAAGGCGAGCGAGCGCTGCTCGAGCTGCGCTGCTGCGAGCCCAGGGCGTTGAGCATGATGATCCACGACCTGGCCCATCCCATGAGCCCCTCGCTGGAACAGGCCATCGCGCGCTGCCTGGTCGACAGGGAGCTGGAGTTCGCTCCCGCCGAAACCCTGCTGCCCGTGATGATGCGGCGCTTCGGCCTCGACCCGGTTGCCTGCGGCCGCGACCCGGCCATCCATGCCCTGCGTACCGTGTGCAGCGCCTGCTCGAAAGTCGCGACCTGCTGGCTGGCGCTGCGCCAGGATGCGCCTGCGCAAGCGTGCCGGGCCATGTGTCCCAACGCCGAGGCGCTCGAAGGGCTGGCGGCCCGTTCGCAGGACGACGGAACGATTCGGTAAGCCTGCCTGGCTCAGACAGTAGCGGCGCCCAGCCGCGTCAGCAGGTCGTCGATCATGGCGATCTTGGCCTCGGCCTCGCGAATCTGGGCGCGGAACGTCTCGCGCTTGTCCCTCAGTCGGCTTTCCAGCTCGTCGCAGAAGGGGGGCTCGGGGCGGAAGCGCGGCATTGCCTCGCGGATCTCGTCGAGGCTGAACTCCAGCTCGCGGGCGCGGCGCACGAAACGCAGCTCCGCCAGGGTCTGCTCCGTGTACTCGCGATAGCCGTTGTCGCGCCTGAGCGGCGGCGTGATCACGCCGCGCTTCTCGTAGAATCGTATGGTGTCGCGGCCGAGCCCGCTGGCCTTCTCCAGTTCACCGATCCGCATGGGGAAAAACGCCTTGACTATGGAGTTGGCTCCACACCTTACCATGGTTTGATGTGCCCGCATGGGGCGATCACGAGACATGGTGAGGAGGCAACGAGATGGCACCCAAGCTCGAGGAGCGCCAGGTAGAGACCGGTGACGGCGTGGCCATTGCCGCGCGTTTCGTCACCCCGGCAAATCCCACGGCGGCGGTGCTGATCGCCCCGGCCATGGGCGTGCCCCAGCGCTTCTATGCCCCGCTGGCGCAGTGGCTGGCGAGGCAAGGGATGGCCGTGGCCACCTTCGACTATCGCGGCATGGGGGCGTCGCGGCCGGCGCGGCTGAGTGGCTTTCCTGCCACTATCATGGACTGGGCGCAGCTCGATGCGTCGGCAGTGCTCGAGGCGCTGGAGCGACAGGCGCCGGGGCTGCCGCGCTACTGGATCGGCCACAGCCTGGGCGGGCAGATTCCGCCGCTGGTGCCGGGGCACGAGCGGCTCGAGCGCATCGTTACCGTGGCCTGCGGCAGCGGCTACTGGCGCGAGAACGCACCGGCGCTGAAGCGGCGTGTGTGGCTGTTCTGGTTCGGTGCCGTGCCCCTGCTCACGCCGCTGCTGGGCTATTTTCCCGGCCAGCGGCTCAACATGGTGGGCGACCTGCCCCGCGGCGTGGTCGAGCAGTGGCGGCGCTGGTGTCTCGACCCGGAATACGCGGTGGGGGCGGAGTCCGGCGTGCGCGAACGCTTCGCCGCCGTGCGTACGCCGGTGGTCTCGCTCTCCTTCAGCGACGACGACTTCATGTCGGCGCGCAACACCGAGTCGCTGCACGGTTTCTATGCCAACGCGCCGCGCATCCTGCTGCGCATCCGACCCCGGGAGGCGGGCCTGGCCCGTATCGGCCACTTCGGCTTCTTCCGCGCCGAGCACGAGCAGGCGCTGTGGCAGCGTTACCTGCTGCCGGCACTGCAGGGCTGCCTGGCGCAAACCGCGGCAACGGACACGTTCGTGCGGCCGTGAGTCAGGCCGGCACTTCCTGCTCCAGCAGCACTGCCACCGCCTCGCCGACGCGCCTGAGGCCGGCTTCGACGGCGGGCGTCATCGCCGCGGCATAATTCAGGCGCAGGCAGTGGCGAAACTTGCCCGAGGCCGAGAACAGCGAGCCCGGCGTGATGTGCAGCCCCTCGCCCATCAGTTGCTCGTTGAGGCGCACGCAGTCGACGGCGCCCGGCAGCTCCAGCCACAGCAGGAAGCCGCCCTGGGGATAGCTGACCCCGGTACCGGGCGGGAAGTAGCGCAGCACCCAGTCGATCATGATGTCGCGATGCCGCCGGTACTGGCGCACCATCTCGCGCAGGTGGCGTTCGTAGTGGCCGTGCTGGACGAACTCGGCCACGGCGAGCTGCGGCAGCGTGGCCGAGGCGCCGGTGGAGACGTACTTCATGTGCAGCGCCTGGTCGCGGTAGCGCCCCGGCGCCATCCAGCCCACCCGTAGCCCGGGCACCAGCGTCTTGGAGAAGGCGCTGCACAGCAGCACCCGGCCGTCGTCGTCGAAGCTCTTGAGCGTGCGCGGCCGGGGCGTATCGAAGGCGAGGTCGCCGTAGATGTCGTCCTCGACGATGGCCACGTCGAAGCGCTGTGCCAGTGCCACCAGGGCCTGCTTGCGCGCCTCGGGCATGGTGTAGCCGAGCGGGTTGTTGCAGGTGGGCGTGACCTGGATCGCCTTGATCGGCCACTGTTCGAGCGCCAGCTCCAGCGCTTCGAGGCTGATGCCCGTGCGCGGGTCGGTGGGGATCTCCAGCGCCTTGAGCTTGTGGGCCTTGAGGATCTGCATGGTGCCGTAGAAGCTCGGCGAATCCACGGCCACCACGTCGCCGGGTTCGGTCAGGGTGCGCAGGGCCAGCGACAGCGCCTCCTGGCAGCCGGTGGTGATGAGCACGTCGTCGGGATGCAGCAGGCAGCCCGACTTGTCGGCCAGGCGCACGATCTGGCGGCGCAGCTCGAGGCTGCCCGGCAGGCTGTCGTAGTTGAGCCCATGAGCCGCCACGTGCCGGTGCAGGGTGGCCAGCTGGCTCTGCAGCGGGCGCAGGCTGGCGGCCGCGAGATCCGGAATGCCGCGCCCCAGCATCAGCAGGCGGTCCTCCTCGGGAGCGCGCGCCACCAGCTCCAGTACCTGGTCCCACTGGGAGACGTCGAGCGGGCGCTGGGCCGGGCGCGACACCTTCGGTAGCACGCTCGGGGTCGGCCGCGGCAGCACATAGTAGCCCGAGCGGGGACGGGCTTCGGCCAGGCCGGACGCCTCGAGTCGCCGGTAGGCCTCCTGCGCCGTGGAGACACTGACGCCAAGCTCGCGGCAGAGCGCGCGCACGGAGGGTAGCCGGTCGCCGACGCGATACTGCCCCTGCTCGATGCGCTGGGCCAGGGCCTGTGCCACCTGATCGTAACGTTTCATGACAGAGTCGCCAAACTGTTCCTGCGTACGGTA
Source organism: Halomonas sp. SS10-MC5 (assembly GCF_015992245.1). Taxonomy (NCBI): domain Bacteria; kingdom Pseudomonadati; phylum Pseudomonadota; class Gammaproteobacteria; order Oceanospirillales; family Halomonadaceae; genus Halomonas; species Halomonas sp. SS10-MC5. The sequence goes on from NZ_CP065435.1 coordinate 96,052, forward strand.
CAGAAGAGGAAATTGCGGACGATACAGAGCCAGAATAGCCCCAACTGTATCGTAAAACTAATTTTATATTGAATCTGTATTGGTTTTTTGCACGCACGTAGCCTGTCAGAACCCACCGACAGGAGACGCCGCCATGTTTCTCGAACGCTTCATTCAACTGTCCCGCTGGATCAGGAGCCGGCAACGGCGCCACCGTACCCGCTGCGACCTGCGCCATCTCGACGACCATCTGCTGGCCGATATCGGGCTCGACCGGGCCACGGTCGAGCGTGAGGTGCGCAAGCCGTTCTGGCGTTGAGGTCCAGGGCGTGACGGGAACCCCCGACGCTGCGCGATGCCCTAAGAAGGAGGAGGCGAGCCACCAGGCAGCCAAGGAGGAGCCAGCCATGATAGAGACGCTACCGGCCCCCGAATACGTGGCGGCGTTTCGCATCTCGGGCACGCTGCACAGCGCGGACTACGACGTACTGATCCCTGCCATCGAGTCGAAGCTCGAGCACAACGAGCATATCGGCGTGCTGGCCGACATGACCGACTTCGACCACATGACGGCCGGCGCCCTGCTGCGCGACCTGGCCTACGCCATGAGCAAGCTGGGCGAATATCACCGCTTCAAGCGTGCCGCGGTGATCGCCGACAAGCGCTGGATCGAGACGACCACCAAGCTGGCCGCCAAGCTGTTCCCCAATACCGAAGCGCGCCTGTTCCATGCCGGTGAGCTGGAGGAGGCCATGCGCTGGGTCGCCGGCTTTCGCCGCGACCTGATCAACGGCGGGTTATGAAGGCGCGGTAGCGGCGGCCCGCTCGCCGTGCCACTGGCGCAGCAGCCAGGCGAAGGCCAGCCCCAGCGCGAGCAGCCACAGCCCGGCGCCGGCCAGCAGCCAGCCGCTGTCGGCCAGGCGTAGCACCAGCCCGCCGAGGCTGACGCCTACCGACTGACCGAGGAACAGGCAGCCGGCGAACACCGCCATGGCGGTGCCGCGCATGGTCGGGGCCATCTGAGTGGCGTTGATCTGCAGCGTGCTGTGCATCATGTAGAAACCCAGCCCGGCGGCGAAGGCGCCAGCGGTGGCCAGGGCCGGCAGCGGGGATAGCGCCAGCCCGACGAAGCCGAGCCCCATCAGCACGCCGCCGCCCGCGGCCAGGCCCGGCTCTCCCAGTCGGGCGACCAGCGTTCGCGCCAGGGCCGCGAAAATCAGCCCGCCCACGCCGAACAGTGCCACCATCAGTCCCGCCTGGGTCAACGAGACCTCCAGGCTGTTGTAGAGGTGGCTGGCGACGAAGGCCAGCGCGCCGAAGGCGGCGATCCCCTCGAGAAATACCAGTGCCAGGATGCGCCGGGCGCGGGCGATCAGCAGCACCTCGCGAATGCGCGAGAAGAAGGCGATGCGGCCCTGCTCGGCCTTGGGTGGCGACAGGGCCGGCTGGCGCCGCAGGGCTTCGAGCAGCAGCCCGCCTGCGGCGACGAACAGCAGCGTGAGCAGCATGAATGCCGCCTGCCAGCCCAGCGTGTCGGCCAGGAAACCGCCCGCCACCTGCCCCGAGATCAGTCCCAATACCGCGCCCGATAGCATGTGAGCCAGGGTGACCTGGCGCCGCTCGTAGGGCACGTTGTCGCCCACCCAGGCCATGGAGAGCGGGATGATCGCCGCGGCGGTGGCGCCGTTCAGGGTGCGGAACAGCAGCAACATGGGCAGCGACTCGGCCAGCGCCGAGCCCAGCGCGCCCACGGCACAGGCCAGGGTGGCCAGGCCGATCACCCGCAGGGTGCCGTGGCGGTCGCCCAGCGGGCCGTAGGCGAGCTGCATCACGCCGTAGGCGATGGCGAACAGGGTGATGTTCTGCGCCACATCGGCCACCGGCCGGGCGAAGGCCTGCGACAGTGCCGGCAGCATGGCGTCGGTGACGCGCATCGAGGCCATGCTGGCGAAGCCGGCCAATGCCAGCAGCAGGATGACGAGGCGGGGCGCTGCGCTGCCGCTCATCGCGACGAACCTGCCTGGCCGGCGGCCGCCGCCTGACTGGCAGGCCGCACCAGCAGCAGATAGGCCAACAGGGAGAGTACACCGCCCAGGCCGATGGAGACGGCCATGGTCAGCGAGGTGCCGTCGTGGAAGCGGCCGACCAGCGCCCCGCCGAGGGCGGCGAGGGTCATCTGCAGGAAGCCGAACAGCGAGGAGGCCGAGCCGGCGCACTGCGGGTTCGGCGCCAGTGCCCCGGACATGCTCTGCGGCATGACGATGCCGAAACCGACCAGAAACAGGATGTGCGGCCCGATCACCGCCCACGGCGTGTAGATCGCCGCCGCCGCCAGACCGGCCATGGTGAGACCGGCCAGCGCGCAGATCGAGGTGGCCAGCAGCAGCAGTCGGTCACGGCCCAGGCGGTGGCTGAAGCGCCCGCTGATCAGGGTACCGCTGAAGAAACCGGCGACGATCAACGTGAAGCCGATCCCATAGCCGAAGGGCGACATGCCCATGAACTCGATCAGCACGAAGGAGGAGCCGGAGAGAAACGCGAACAGGCCGGTGAAGCCGCTGGCGTTGACCAGCGTATAGCCCATGAATGCACGCTGACCGAGCAGCATGCGGTAATTCTGCAGGATGGTGGCGGGATGCACCGACTGGCGATTCTCCCGCGCCAGCGGTTCCGGCATGAGAAAGGCGAGCACCAGCAGCATCGCCGCGGCGTAGATCGTCAACAGCACGAAGATCGATTCCCAGCCGAAGAACAGCAGCAGCCCCGCGCCGACGATGGGGGCCAGGGCGGGGGCGAGCGCCATGGTGCTGGCCATGTAGGAGAGCACGCGTCCGGCCTCGATGGGGCCATGGATGTCGCGCACCGCGGCACGGCCCAGCACCGGGCCGGCGGCGCCGCCCAGCGCCTGCAGGAAGCGCCCGGCCAGCAGCCACTCGATGCTCGGTGCGAAGGCGCACAGCAGGCTGGCCAGTAGGAACAGGCCGAAGCCGGCGATCATCACCGGCCTGCGCCCGAAGCGGTCGGAGATCGGGCCGCAGAACAGCTGGGCCACGGCGAAGCCGGCCATGTACAGGCTCAGCGTCAGCTGGATCTGGTCGGGACCGGTGTCGAGCGCCGCGGCCATCGCCGGCATCGCCGGCAGGTACATGTCGGTGGCCAGCGGACCCAGCGCGGTCAGCGCCGCCAGCGTGATCACCATGGCGGGGGACTTCAGCCTCAGCACGTCGCATTCTCCTGAAGTGGCAAACAACGATCGGCGGGCGCCGCTTCCCCGCTCGGTGTGGAGCCTGAGGTTGCGGTGCCCGCCAGTCGTTAGCCTGCTTATTGTAGCCGAAATCGCTCGCGATATCCTGCGCCAGGAGCCGACCTTTTCGTTTCATTTGAAACTATATAAGGGGGCGGCCTCGACCGCAACGGCTTGGCGATCGGTCAAATCCGACAGACGGCTAGTCGAAACGATCCCAGTGGGGGGGATCGCCGAAGTAGCCGTCAAGGAAGTCGACGAAGCAGCGTACCTTGCTCGCCAGCAGTTGGCGATGGGCATACACCGCATAGAGCGACATCGGCTCGGGCTCGTGCTCCGCCAGGATGACCTGCAGTTTTCCTTCCTTGATCGCGGAACCCGAGATGAAGGTGGGCTGCAGGGCGAGGCCGCCACCGGCGATGGCCGCTTCGACCAGTACATCGCCATTGTTGCTGATGAAGTCGCTGTTGACCTGGTCGCCGCGCTGCGGGTCGTGCCCCGGCAGCCAGCGCAGCAGCGACTCACCGGCCTCCTGCTCCATGTAGCTGTAGCGCAGGTAGCGATGCGCCTCGAGGTCTTCCGGGCACCGGGGCGTACCGTACCGCTTCAGATACTCGGGTGAGGCGCACAGCACCAGGCGGATCGGTGCGATCCGCTTGGCGATCAACGAGGAACTCTTCAGGTGGCCGATGCGCAGGGCGACGTCGAATCCCTCCTCGACGATGTCGACCTTGCGGTCGTTCAGCTGCAGGTCGATGCCGACGGCGGGATGGGCGCGCTGAAAGTCGCTCAGCAACGGGGCCAGGTGGCGGATGGCGAAGGAGACCGGGGCGCTGATACGCAGCCGGCCCCGGGCCTGGGTCTGCAGGTCGCCAAGCTGATGCTCCATGTCGTCCACGTCGTTGAGCAGTTGCTGGGCGCGCGGGTAGAGGCGTGCGCCGGCCTCGGTCAGGTGGCTCTTGCGGGTGGTGCGGTTGAGCAGTCGCACCCCCAGACGCTGCTCGAGCTGCGAGACGTACTTGCTGACGAGCTGGGGGGAGAGCTCCAGCCGCTCGGCGGCACGGGTGAAGCTGCCTTCGCTGACGACCGTGACGAAGGCGCGCATGGCATCGATACGATCCATCGGTTCCTCACAGAGAATGGATGCCTACATTATCAACGTAACGTTGCTAATGATCCAACGAATGCCCTCTTAGTTTCGCTATTTGGCGATAGTAAAGTGGCGTCATCCCCTCGGGGCGAGCCCCGTGACACGACCACAGAAACCGATTCGAGGTAACCATCATGAACACACGATTCGTCCAGGCCCTGTTTTCCTCCCGCAGTGGCGTGGCCGCCCTGGTCCTGCGGGTCCCGGTGGGGCTGATCCTGGCCGCCCACGGCGCGCAGAAGCTGTTCGGCTGGTTCGGCGGCTACGGCCTGGAAGGCACCGGCCAGTGGCTGGCGAGCATCGGCCTGGCGCCGGGCTATCTGATGGCGCTGCTGGCCGGTGGCGCCGAGTTCTTCGGCGGGCTGGCGCTGGTGCTGGGCCTGCTGACCCGCCCGGCGGCGCTGGTATCGGCCTTTACCATGCTGGTGGCGATTTTCGCCGTGCATATCGGCAACGGTCTGTTCATGGCCAACAACGGCTACGAATACGCCCTGACCCTGTTCGTCGCCACCCTGGCCCTGGCCATTCAGGGCGGCGGACGGTTCGCACTGGACAGCCTGCTGGCACAGCGCTTCGTGGGTGCCCAGCGGCGCGCCGCCACCGGGCGGTGAGCGGCGGATCGCCGCGCGAGTGTCATCGACCCTTCGCTCCTTCCTCCCTGAGGGGAAGGGGCTCGTCACAGGAGAAGAGCATGCTGGTCAACGGTGTCTGGCAAGAGAACTGGCAGCCGGTACAGGCGAAGGATGAGCAGGGGCGCTTCCTCCGCCAGACTTCGTCGTTTCGCCACTGGGTCACCCCCGACGGGGCGCCGGGCCCCACCGGGGCGGGAGGCTTCAAGGCCGAGAAGGGGCGCTATCGGCTCTATGTCGCCTATATCTGCCCCTGGGCGTCACGCACGCTGATGGCACGGACGCTGAAGGGGCTCGAGGAGGTGATCGAGGTCACCGTCGTCAACCCCCGGCTGACCGACCAGGGCTGGCGGTTCGGCGGCTACCCCGGCGCCGATGAGGACACGCTCCACGGCGTGCGCTACCTGCACGAGCTCTATACTCGCGCCGATCCGCAGATCTCCGGGCGCGCCACCGTGCCGGTACTGTGGGACAAGCAGACCGGGACCATCGTCAACAACGAGTCCGCCGATATCGTGCGGATGCTGAACGGCGCCTTCGTCGGGATCGTGGACCAGGGGCCGGACCTCTACCCGGCCGACCTGGCCGCCGAGATCGAGGCCCTGAACGCCTATCTGTACACCGACCTGAACAATGGCGTGTACCAGGCCGGTTTCGCCTCCAGCCAGCAGGCCTACGAGGAGGCCTACGGCAAGGTCTTCGCCGCGCTGGACGAACTGGAGTCGCGGCTCGCCGACGGGCGTGCCTATCTGTTCGGCGAACGCCTGACCGAGAGCGACCTGCGCCTGTTCGTGACCCTGGTGCGCTTCGATGCCGCCTATCACGGCCTGTTCAAGTGCAACCGCAACACGCTACGCGCCATGCCGGGCCTGCACGCCTACATGCACCGCATCCTGGCCCTCGACGGCATCGCCGCCACCGTGCGCCTCGATCATATCAAGGCGGGCTATTATTCCATCAAGGCGCTGAATCCCGGCGGAATCGTGCCGGCAGGGCCCGGCAAGCTCTGATGAGGGCCGGTCCGTCATCACCATGAGCGACCAGGAGGAGCGTCAGCCGTGAGCCATACCACCGATGTGCTGTTCATTTCCCACGGCGGCGGTCCGCTGCCGCTGCTGGGCGACCCGGGCCACCGCGAGATGGTGGCCCGGCTCACCGAGATCGCCGGCCAGCTGCGCCGGCCCTCGGCCATTCTGGTCATCAGCGCCCACTGGGAAGCGGCGGTGCCGACCATCACCGCGGGGGCCAACCCGGCGCTCATCTACGACTATTACGGCTTTCCGCCCGAGTCCTACGAGATCGAATACCCCTGCCCCGGCGAGCCGGCGCTGGCGCGGCAGATCCACCAGGCGCTGAGGCAGGCCGGGTTGCCGGCACGGCTCGACGAGCACCGGGGCTTCGACCATGGGCTGTTCGTGCCGCTCAAGCTGATGTATCCGGAGGCGGACATCCCCTGCGTGCAGCTGTCGCTGGTCGACAGCCTGGATGCCGCGACGCACCTGGCCATCGGCAGGGCGCTACGGGCGCTGGAGGTCGACGACCTGCTGGTGATCGGGTCGGGATTCTCCTTCCACAACATGCAGGCGTTCTTCGCACCCGCCACGCCGGAGCTCGATGCCCGCAACCAGGCCTTCGAGGCGTGGCTCGAGGAGACCTGCAGCGACGCACGCCTCACCGAAGCGCAGCGCACCGAACGCCTGCTGCAGTGGGAACGCGCGCCCCACGCCCGGTTCTGTCACCCCCGCGAGGAGCACCTGTTGCCGCTGCACGTGTGCTACGGCCTGGCGGGCCAGCCCAGCGAGACCCACGTCTCGGCCACGATCCTCGGCAAGCGATCGGGAATGTTCTACTGGCGGCTCGAACACTGAGCGCCGGGGCGCAAGGGCGCCCGGAACGGGAGCGGGCACGCTGCCTGGAGAGCCGCGCGCCCGCTTTCGTCGGCTGCGCCTTCAACCGGCGTCCGGCTGCGCGCCCGGGGCGGCCTTGGCGAAGGCGTCCAGCGCTCGGCAGCGCTCGGTGATGCGCCGGAGCGTCGGATATGCGGAGAGGTCGCACTCGAAGCGCTCGGCGTTGAACACCTGCGGCACCAGGCAGACATCCGCCAGGCTCGGGCTGTCGCCGTGGCAGAACGCGCCGGTGGCGGCTTCGCTGGCCAGCCTTGCCTCCAGCGCGGTGAAACCCTCGGCGATCCAGTGGCGGTACCAGGCCAGCTTGGCCTCGTCGTCCAGCTTCAGCTCGTGCACCAGGTACTTGAGCACCTTGAGGTTGTTGAGCGGATGGATCTCGCAGGCGACGAGCTGGGCCAGCGAGCGCACCCGGGCACGGCCCTCGGCATCCGACGGCAGCAGCGGCGGCTCGGGGTGGCGCTCCTCCAGGTACTCGCAGATCGCCAGCGACTGGGTCAGTTGGGTGCCGTCGTCGGTCTCGAGCACCGGCACCAGCCCCTGGGGGTTGTGAGTGCGGAAGTCGTCGCTCTTCTGCTCGCCCTTGACCAGGTTGATCGCTACCTGCTCGTACGCCAGCCCCTTGAGGTTGAGCGCGATGCGCACCCGGTAGGCCGCCGAGGAGCGGAAATAGCCATATAGCGTGGTCATACGTGGCTCCTTGTGTCGCGTCACTTCGGCTGGTACTTGACCACCTGCTGGTCGATGGCGCCGAAGATGCTGTTGCCCTGGCGGTCGAACATCTCGATGCGCACCCGGTCGCCGAAGCGCAGGAACGGCGTCCTGGCTGCGCCGTGCAGGATCTGCTCGACCATGCGCACCTCGGCCAGGCAGCTGTAGCCCACGCCGCCGTCGGCGACCGGCTTGCCGGGGCCGCCGTCGGGGTCGGGGTTGGAGACGGTGCCCGAGCCGACGATGGCCCCGGCGCCCAGGTAGCGGGTCCTGGCCGCATGCGCGACCAGCTGCGGGAAGCTGAAGATCATGTCCGGGCCGGCCTCGGGCTCGCCGAACTTCTCGCCGTTGAGGTGCACCGTCAGCGGCAGGTGGACCTTGCCCTCCTGCCAGGCGTCGCCCAGCTCGTCGGGAGTGACGCAGATCGGCGAGAAGCTCGAGGCCGGCTTGGCCTGGAAGAAGCCGAAGCCCTTGGCCAGCTCGCCCGGGATCAAGCCGCGCAGGCTGACGTCGTTGACCAGCATGATCAGCTTGATGTGGCCGGCGGCCTGCTCCGGGGTGACTGCCATGGGCACGTCGTCGGTGATCACCGCGATCTCGCCCTCGAAGTCGATGCCGTGCTCCTCGCTGACCGCCTCGATGTCCTCGGTGGGGGCCAGGAACTTGTCGCCGCCGCCCTGGTACATCAGCGGGTCGGTCCAGAAGGTCTCCGGCATCTCGGCGTTGCGCGCCTGACGCACCAGCTTGACGTGATTGAGGTAGGCGGAGCCGTCGGCCCAGTGGTAGCTGCGCGGCAGCGGCGAGTGGAGCTTGCTCTGGTCAAGGTCGAAGGCGCCGGCGGCGCTGCCGTCGTTGAGTTCGGCGTAGCGCGCCTCCAGCCTGGGGCTCGCGGTGTCCCAGTTCTCGATCGCCTGCTGCAGGGTGGCGGCGATGTCGGTGGCGGAGACGGCGCGGGTCAGGTCGCGGGAGACCACCAGCAGTTCGCCGTCGCGGCCGTTTTTCAAAGTGGCGAGTTTCATCTTGGCTCCATCCTTTCGTCAGGGGCGGGGCGCGTCGGCCCCGTCCGGTTCGGCGTTGTGTCGCTCAGGGCTGTTAGTCGGCTCATCAGCTCAGGGCTGTTGCGGATCGAAGTGCGAGCGCAGCGTCGACCACACGTCGACATAGTCGCGCTGGCGAATGTCCGCGTTGAGCGCCGCTTCGGTCGGATGGTAGACGTAGCGGCTCTCGAACATGAAGGCCAGGGTCGCATCCAGGCGCTGCGGTGTCAGCTCGGCGTTGGAGGCCTTCTCGAAGGTCTCGGCGTCGGGGCCGTGGGGCGACATGCAGTTGTGCAGGCTGGCGCCGCCGGGCAGGAAGCCCTCGGCCTTGGCGTCGTACTCGCCGTGGATCAGGCCCATGAACTCGCTCATCAGGTTGCGATGGAAGTAGGGCGGGCGGAAGGTGTTCTCGGCCACCATCCAGCGCGGCGGGAAGATCACGAAGTCGATGTTGGCCATCCCCGGGGTGTCGGAGGCCGAGGTCAGCACGGTGAAGATCGAGGGGTCGGGGTGGTCGAAGCTCACCGTGTTGATGGTGTTGAAGCGCGCCAGGTCGTACTTGTAGGGCGCGTAGTTGCCGTGCCAGGCCACCACGTCGAGCGGCGAATGGCCGAGCCTGGTCACCCAGAAGCGGCCGGAGAACTTGGCCACCAGCTCGAAGTCGCCCTCCATGTCTTCAAAAGCGGCCACGGGGCTCTCGAAATCGCGCGGGTTGGCCAGGCCGTTGGCACCGATGGGGCCGAGGCCGGGCAGTTCCAGCGGGCTGCCGTAGTTCTCGCAGACATAGCCGCGGGCGGCGTCGCTTCCCTCGGCCAGGCGTACCTGGAACTTCATGCCGCGGGGGATCACCGCGATCTCGCCGCCGGCGACCTCGAGTTCGCCGAGTTCGGTACGCAGGCGCAGGCTGCCCTGCTGCGGCACGAGCAACAGCTCGCCGTCGGCGTCGTAGAAGAAGCGCTCGGTCATGTCGCGGTTGAAGGCGTAGACGTGCACGCCGCAGCCGGCCTGGGTGCCGGCATCGCCGTTGACGGCAATCGTCAGCAGGCCGTCGACGAAGTCGGTGGGCTCGGCGGGCATCGGCAGCGGGTCCCAGCGCATCTGATTGGGATCGGCGGCGGGCCTGGCCAGCGGCGAGGTGGCCACCCGGCCGTTCTCCAGCGGCGTATAGGCGCTCTGCACCACCGAGGGGCGGATGCGGTAGAGCCAGCTGCGCAGGTTCTCGTGGCGCGGCGCGGTGAAGGCCGAGCCGGTCAGCTGCTCGGCGTAGAGGCCATAGGCGCACTGCTGGGGCGAGTTCTGGCCCACCGGCAGGGCGCCGGGCAGCGCCTCGCTGGCGAAGTGGTTGCGAAAGCCGCTCTGGTACTCGAGTGTCGTCGTCATGGGAGGATCCCTCTCGTTATTGGCCTGGTTGACCTTCTGATGCGCTGGCGTCCTGGCCGGCGATGGCCAGGGCCTCCTCGAGCACCTGCTGGTCGCCGATATGGTTGGCCAGCAGCAGGATCAGCCGGGCGTTGATGCGTTCGCTCTCGGCCTCGCTGCGCTCACGGTGCAGTTCGGTCAGCGCGGCATAGAAGGCGTCCGGGTCGGTGAAGTTGGGGTTGAGTTCAAGCCGTGGCATGGCGCACCTCCTCGGCATCAAGGTGACGGCCCAGCGCGTGATCGATCGCCGCCTCGACCTCGGCGGCGCTGACTTGGCGCCAGCGGGCGCTGACGTGCTGGTCGGGGCGGAACAGGTAGGCGACACCGCCGGTCAGGCCGTAGCGTTCGCCGACCAGGGTCTCCACGTCCTCGATCTGGCGGCTGCGCGGCAGCTCGGTCAGGGCATGCGGCGCAGGCCCGACGACCAGCAGATCGAGATCGGCCTGGCGTGCGAGCAGCGGCTCGAGTTCGGTCCTGAGCGCCTCGGCCCGGGCGCTGTCGACGCGGCCATCGAGCAGCAGCGTGAAACGATCGCCCAGCTGGTTGAGCAGCCAGGCGCGCCGCCCGGCCAGGCCGATCGGGGCATCCTTGGCCGGGCTGCCGGGGCGCAGCACGAGGGGCAGGCCCTCGGTCTCGGGGCCGTTGAGCGGCGAGTCGTCGTAGTGGCACGGCATGGAGAGGCGGCCGCTGTTGACCAGGCGCCGGGCGAAGGGGTAGTGCTCGGCCAGCTCCAGCACGCTGTCGCGGAACAGCCGGCTGACGCGGCTCTTGGGCGTGATGAAGTCGGTGGCGCGGGTCGAGTTGAGGATGTTCTCGGCGGCGCCGTGCTGTCGCTCGTCGTTGTAGGTGGCGAGCAGCGCCGCGGGGGCCTGACCCTTGAGTACGCGGGCCAGTTTCCAGGCCAGGTTCTCGGTGCTCTGGATGGCACCGTTGGCGCCGCGGGCGCCGAAGGGCGAGACCTGATGGGCGGCGTCGCCCATGAAGAACACCCGGTTGTGAATGTAGTCATCCATCTTGCGGCAGCGGAAGGTGTAGACGCTGGCCCACTCCAGTTCGAACTCGACGTCTTCGCCGAGCATCGCCTGTACCCGCGGGCGGATGTTCTCCTCCTTCTTCTCCTCTTCCGGGTCGGCGTCCCAGCCCAGTTGGAAGTCGATGCGCCAGACGTTGTCCGGCTGGCGGTGCAGCAGCACCGACTGGTTGGGGTGGAAGGGCGGGTCGAACCAGAACCAGCGCTCGGTGGGGAAATCCGCCTTCATGATCACGTCGGCGATCAGGAAGCGATCCTGGAAGACCTGGCCGCGGCTCTCCAGGCCCAGCATGTCGCGGATCTTGCTGTTGGCGCCGTCGGCCACCAGCAGGTAGTCGCAGGCGAGGCGGTAGCCGCCGTCCTCGGTGCTGACCGTCACCTCGCTGCGTTCGGGGTGACTCGCGACCTCGGTGACCTTGTGCTTCCAGCGCAGGTCGATCAGGTCGCTGAGCGCGTCGGCGCGATCGACCAGGTACTCCTCGAAGTAGTACTGCTGCAGGTTGATGAAGGCCGGCATGCGGTGGCCTTCTTCCGGCAGCAGGTCGAAGTCGTAGACCTCGCGCTCCTGGAAGAACACGCGACCGCGCTGCCAGGTCACGCCCTTGTCGACCATGGGCTGGGCGCAGCCCAGGCGGTCGAGAATCTCCAGCGTGCGCTTGGCGAAGCAGATCGCCCGCGAGCCGACGCTGACGGTGTTGTTGTCGTCGAGCACCACGCTCGCGATGCCCTGCTGGGCCAGGTCGATGGCCATGGCCAGGCCGGTGGGGCCGGCGCCGACGATCACCACCGGGCAGTGGCGCACGCTTTCGCGGTCGAGCTCGGGCGGGCGCCGGTACGGGTAGACGGGATTGTTGTAGGTAGTGGGCATGCTTCCTCCGACTGCGGCTGCTGCGGGGCAGGCCAGCGTCAGAATGCGGCGACCTGCCCCGGCACCACGCGCCAGGATTATTGTGAAAACAGCGCTTACTGGTTCTCGACCACTTCCTGCAGCGAGTGCCACATGGCCGTGTCGCGCTCGGCGGTCCAGATGCGCGGGTCGGGGTATTCGCCGCCGGCCTCGTCATAGCAGCGGGTGATGTCGAACGGCAGGCAGTGGTCGAAGATCACCCAGTGGCCGTACTTCGGCTTGAGCTTGGCGTAGGTCTCGGCGTAGCACTCGGAGAGCGACTTGCCGGCGGCCTTGCCCGCCTTGACGCTGTCGTACATGTCGGCGAGGAAGTCGCGGGTGCCCTGGATCGCCTCCTGGCACTGCTCGGGGGTGGTGAGCGCCTCGCCGCGGCCCGGCACCAGCTTCTGAGGAGCCATCGCCTGCAGGCGATCGAGAGTGGAAGGCCAGTCCTCGTGGTAGGCGTCGCCGGTGTAAGGGGTGGCGCCGTACTCGACCAGGTCGCCGGAGAACATCACCTTCTCTTCCGGTAGCCAGACGACGGTGTCGCCCTTGGTGTGGCCGCGGCCGAGGTGAATGATGCGCACCTCGCGCTTGCCCATGAAGACGGTGAGTTCCTTTTGGAACACGATGTTGGGCCAGGTCAGGCCGGGCACCGAGTCGACGCCCTTGAACAGGCGCGGGAAGCGACCGACTTCGGATTCGTAGTCCTGCTGGCCGCGCTCGACGATCAGGTCATAGGTGTTCTGGCTGGCGTAGATGTTCTCGGCCTCATAGGCCGAGGCGCCGAGCACGCGCACGGCGTGGTAGTGGCTCATCACCACGTGCTTGATCGGCAGGTCGGTGACCTCGCGGATACGGCGGATCACGTCCTGGGCCATGATCGGCGTGGCCTGGGTGTCGATCACCATCACGCTGTCGTCGCCGATCACCACGCCGGTGTTGGGGTCGCCCTCGGCGGTGTAGGCATAGAGGCCCTCGGCCAGCTTGGTGAAGCTGACCTGCTTCTCTTCGGTGTCGGCGTGGGAAGCGAATTTCTTGCTCATGGTTCCTCCAGTGTCGTCGGGGGCGTCACGGTGGGCGACGTCAAGGGGCCGCTGTTGGCCGCGTTCGATGGGCTGATTGCAGCGAGCATAGTTGCTATTGAAACTATATGTCCAGCAAGTCGCGGACCGGAAGCGTAGGGCAGGCGCCAGGGTTTGGGAAAAAGTTGCCTTGTATCATGGATTTTTGGCATTTCTGAGACCTAAGTCTAATGTATTGTCGCCTCAAATTAGTTGCAGAGGAGAGTATCTGGCGGCAAGGTGACTGCATGTGGGAAACGGGCTGTCTCGCCCTTGCGGCCTCTGCCGACGAGCGCCAGCCCGAGAGACAACAACGAGACAAGCAACGTGGCGCGAGCACGCCTCCCGTGACGACCAGGAGCACGCAATGAAAAACACAAATCGCCTCATGATCGGCGCCCTGGCGGCGTTCGGTCTCAGCCTCACCGCGCCCGTGCTGGCCCAGGAAACCATTACCGTCAGCACCTGGGGCGGCCCCAACCACGGCATCAACACCCTCGTCTGGCCCACCTGGAAGGCGTGGATCGAGGAGGCCACCGAAGGGCGCGTGACCGTCGAGGTGGTGCACGACATGGGCCCGCCGGCCGCGCAGATGGAGATTGTCGCCGACGGCATCGCCGACGCCACCTGGATCTTTCACGGCCACATGTCGGGACGCTTCGAGCTGACCCAACTGCCGGAGTTCCCCACCTTCGAGGCGTTCACGTCGGAAGCGGCATCCGCCGCCTACTGGCGCACCTACCAGGAGTACCTGGCACAGGCGGAGGAACATCGCGGCGTCGACGTCATGGCCATGGGCGTGCACGGGCCGGGGCAGATATTCACCCGTGATCAGGTTGATTCCCTCGACCAGCTCTCCGGCAAGCGCGTGCGCGTCGGCGGCGGGGTAATGAGCGACCTGGCCAGCGCCATGAATGTCTCCGGCGTGGCGCTACCGCCGACCGGGGTCTACGAAGCGGCCTCCCAGGGCGTCATCGACGGCGCCATGCTGACGCTCGAGGGGCTGCGCAGCTTCCGCGTGGCCGAGGTGCTGCCGCATACCCTGACGGTGGATGGCGGTTTCTACCGCGGCAGCTTCGCCATCGTCATGAACCCGATGTTCTGGGATCAGGTCTCGCCCGAGGATCGCGAGGCGATCGAGGCCGTCTCCGGCGAGGATCTCTCGCGCCTGTTCGGCTACATGATGGATGCCATGGACGAGCGCGGCGTGGCTTTCGCCGAGGAGCAGGGCAATACGTTCACCGAAGCGTCGGATGAGGACATCGAGCGCCTGAGCGAGGTGACCGACGAGCTGATCGCCGAGTGGCATGATGCGGTGCAGGGCCGTGGTGTCGATACCGAGGCAGCTCTCGAGCACTTCCGCGAACAGCTCGCCCTGGCCACCGAAGGCGAGAGCATCGCCGATCGTGTCGTACGCCAATAAACCCTTTCGACCCGCGGAGACTTGATCATGCCGACCTCGTCGCCGTTCCTGTTGCGGGTCGGCCGTGTCATGCAGCTGACGCTGGAGGGGGTGGCGGGCGCCACCCTCTTCGCCATGATGCTGCTGACCACGGCGGACGTGACCGGACGCTACTTCTTCAATTCGCCGATCCTCGGTACCGTCGAGCTGACCCAGCTGATGCTGGCCGCGCTGGTGTTCCTGTCGCTGCCGGTGGTGTGCTGGCGCGAGGAGCACGTCAGCGTCGACCTGCTCGACAGCGTGTTTCCCGCGCGCTTGATCTGGATTCGCCAGGTGCTGGTCAACCTGATCGTCACCGGCGCGCTGTGGCTCATGGCCCGGCGGGTGTGGGCCCTGGGCGAGCGCGCCATGCAGTGGGGTGACGTGACCGAGTTCCTGCGCATCCCCAACGGTTACCTGATCTACCTGATGGCGATCATGCTGGCCGCTTCGGCCGCGCTGACCCTGCTGCGCGCGCTGTTCTATCTGCTCGAAGGCGTGGGTGTGATCGAGCGCGGCGGCCCGCTCAGTCCAGTGACCGAGCAGGGGGGACGCCATGACTGAGGCGTTGTACGGCTTCGCCGCCCTGCTGCTGCTGGCGTTTTTGCGCGTGCCGCTGGCGTTTGCCATGGGCATCGTCGGCTTCGCCGGCTTCTACTATCTGACCGGCAACTGGAACGCCGCCGAGTCGATGGCCGCGCGGCGGGTGATCGACACCGCCATGGACTACGGCCTGTCGGTGATCCCGCTGTTCATCCTGATGGGCAACCTGGTCTCCCATGCCGGCCTGTCGGACGCGCTGTTCCGCGCCTCCAACGGCTTCCTCGGCCACCGCAAGGGCGGCCAGGCCATGGCCACCATCGTCGCCTGCGGCGGCTTCAGCGCCATCTGCGGCTCGAGCCTCGCCACCTGCGCCACCATGGGCCGGGTAGCGATGCCGCAGATGCGCAAGTACGGCTACAAGGACACCCTCGCCTCGGCGTCGATCGCCGCCGGCGGCACGCTGGGGATCCTGATCCCGCCCAGCGTGATGCTGGTGATCTACGGCATCCTCACCGAGACCAGCATCCGCGAGCTGTTCGCCGCCGGCTTCATCCCCGGTATCCTCGGTATCGTGCTCTACCTTGGGTCGGTGAAGTGGGTGCTGTGGCGCGACCCCGACGCCGGCCCCGCCGGTGAGCGCGTGGCCTGGCCCGAACGCATGAGGGCACTCAAGAGCGTCGGCAGCACCCTGGCGCTGTTCGTGCTGGTGATCGGCGGCATCTACCTCGGCGTGTTCACCCCCACCGAAGCGGCCGGCATCGGCGCCATGGGCGCCTTCCTCATCGCCCTGTGGCGTCGCGCACTGACGCCCCAGGTGCTGATGAACGTACTGATGGACACCGTGCGCACCACCGCCATGCTGTTCGCCGTGGTACTCACCGCGCTGATCTTCGCCAACTTCATCAACCGCGCGGGGCTGCCGAGCGACCTGCTGGCGTTCGTCAACGGGCTCGACATGGCGCCGTTCCTGGTGATCCTGGTGATCCTGGCCATCTACGTGCTGCTCGGCTGCGTGTTCGAGAGCATGTCGATGCTGCTCTTGACGGTGCCGGTGTTCTTCCCGGTGGCGGCGGGGCTCGGCTTCGACCTGGTGTGGTTCGGCATCCTGGTGGTGATCGTGATCGAGATCAGCCTGATCACGCCGCCGGTGGGGATGAACGTGTTCGTGCTGCGGGCGGTGCTGCCGGACGTGAGTACGGGGACGATCTTCCGCGGGGTGACGCCGTTCTGGGTGGCGGGGATGGCACGCGCGTTGCTGGTGCTGGTGTTCCCGGGTATCGTGCTGTTCCTGCCGCAACTGCTCTATTGAACGCTGCCCAGCGTAGGGTGAGGAGTCTCGAGAGATGAACACGGAAGAGCGCCAGGCCGGCCTCGCCAGGGAGGGTGACGAGGGCCTGGCCGAACCTTCGACCAAGCCGGAGCTGGATCTCAACCAGTTCCTGCCCTACCGGCTCAACAGCCTCGCCGATCGCATCAGCCAGGCGTTGGCCGAGCTCTACGAGGAGCGCTACCAGCTCAACATCGCGCAGTGGCGAGTGCTGGCGTGGCTCAGCCACTGCGACGAGCTGACGGCGAAAAAAGTCTGCAGCTACACCAACATGGACAAGGCCCGCGTGTCACGGGCGATCCAGGCGCTGGAGGAGCGGGGGCTGATCCGCCGCACCCCCGCCCCCGAGGACCAGCGCCAGCAGGATCTCCATCTCACCGCCGCCGGCCAGGCTCTGCTGGTCAAGTTGATTCCCGAGGCCCAGGCCTGGGAGGCGGAGCTGGTGGCAACCCTCACTGCCGGGGAGTATCGCGACCTGCTCAACGTGATGCGCAAGCTCGAACGCCAACTGGAGCGGATCGGGGAGCGCGGCTAGCTGCCCGGGCCAGGGCTCAGGCAAACTGGCGCGGCGCTTTCGAGCGACATCACCGGTCGCACGTGAAACCGGCCGGCCATGTTGCAGCGCGTGCGGCCCCGGCCGGCGAAGTCGACGAAGCAGTCCTGCTGGGAGTGGCCGCCGGCGCTGACCTGGGTCCAGTACCAGCCTGCCGGCGTATCGGGGAAGGCTTCGCCCTCGATGGCCGTGTTCCCGTCGCCCGCCTGCACCAGGCCGCGCAGCTCGAAGAAGCGCGGCAGACGCCACGGGCACTCGGCCGTGGCCATGGCACCCAGGCGGGCCTCGGCCTCGGCCAGCGTGAGGCGCGCCGCCTCGCCGCGGCAGCGCCCCTCGTGGAATACCTGGCCCAGGCTGCAGCGCTCCCACACCAGCCCTCTGGCCGTGTCCTCGACGAGAGAGGCGATGGGAAAGCGGAAGCGGTCATCGGCGTGGCCGAGGGGGAGCGACGCCAGGAACAGCGCCAGCCCGACGGCGCCCGTGCGCGTCACGCCTCCGCGACCTGATCCTGGGCGGTGGGCACGCGCCCGCCGAGGCGGGCGGTGATCTCGGCGGCGGTCTCGCGCACCAGCGCACCCAGCTCCGGCAGCCGCGCTTCGGGAATCCGTGCCACCGGTCCCGAGACGGAGATCGCCGCCAGCGGGATGCCGTGCTCGTCGTGCAGGCAGGCAGCCACGCAGTGCAGGCCGATGGCATGCTCCTCGCGGTCGCACGCATAGCCCTGCCGGCGCACCTGCGCCAGGTTGGCGCGCAGCGACTCGGCCGTGTACAGGGTGTTGGTGGTGACCCGATCGAGCCCCCGCTCGGCCAGCACCCGTTCGAACTCATCGTCCGGCAGCCAGGCCATCAGCGCCTTGCCCACGCCCGAGGCGTGCAGCGGCGCGCGCGAGCCGAGCCGGGTGATCATGCGCATCATCTGCGGCGACTCGCTCTGGGCCAAAAACACGGCAGTGGCGCCGTCGCGGATACCCAGGTTGGCGGTTTCGCCGGTCTGGGCCGTCAGGCGGCGCAGGAAGGGCCGGCTGGTGGCGACGAAGTCGCGCGCCTCGAGGAAGCTGTTGCCGATGCGGAAGGTCTTGACGTCGATCCTCCACACCCCGAGTTCGGTGTCCTGGGCGATGAAGCCCTGGCCCTGCAGGGCCTGCAGCAGGCGGTGGGTGGTGGAGGGGGCCAGGTCGACCATCTCGGCCAGTTCCGACAGCGCCAGGCCGCCCGGCGTGGCCGCCAGCCGCTCGAGCAGATTGAGCCCGCGCACCAGCGACTGGCTGTGGCCGCTGGCGCTCTTGCCGGGGCCGGGCGGGCGCCCCGCCGTTCTGCGTTTGACTTCACTCACCTGCGTATCCTTCCCCAATGATCTGGCTGGCCTGCCCTGCAGGCCAGCTACAGGATACCCCCTCGGCGCTAGCTTGTCTCGATTGCGGAAATGCCTTCCATACTACTTGTGCAGACGGGATGGCTAGCGATGGCGCCACTGGGGCTCCCGCTTGGCGATGAAGGCATCGATACCCTCGGCGGTATCCTCGGCCAGCATGTTGCAGGCCATGGTCTCGCCGGCCAGGGCGTAGGCTTCGTTCAACGGCATTTGCAGCTGGCGCTGGAACAGCGCCTTGCCGGTGCGCAGGGCCACGCGGCTCTTGGCGCAGAGGCTGGCGGTAAGTTCGCCGAGCACCTCGTCCAGCGCCTCGTCGTCGGCGACGCGGTTGATCAGCCCCCAGTCGAGCGCCTGCTCGGCATCGATGAACTCGCCGGTGAAGAGCATCTCCATGGCGCGCTTGCGGCCGATGTTGCGCGACAGCGCCACCGCCGGCGTGGAGCAGAACAGCCCCACGCCGATGCCCGATACCGCGAAGCGGGCCGACCTGGCCGCCACCGCCAGGTCGCAGCTGGCCACCAGCTGGCAGCCGGCGGCGGTGGCCAGCCCCTGGACCCGGGCGATGACCGGTACCGGCAGATGGACGATGCGCTGCATGACCTCGCCGCAGCGGGCGAACAGCTCTTGATAATAGGCCTTGTCGGGGTTGGCGCGCATCTCCTTGAGATCGTGTCCGGCACAGAAGGCGCGCCCCTCGGCGGCGACGACCACGCAGTGCACCGAGTCGTCGTGGGCCAGGCGGGAGAGTTCGCCGCCCAGCGCCTTGAGAACTTCTTCCGACAGCGCATTGAACTGGCGCGGCCGGTTCAGGGTAAGGGTCGCGACGCCGCGCTGGTCGCGACGAATCACCGGTCGCTCGTCGACAGTCGTATTCATTGTCGTATCCTGTAGAAACGTGCCCGTCACCAGCCTAGCCTGTCGTGCACGCTTTTCGTCAGTCCTGCGACCAAAGAGGGTGTGGCTTACCGCCAGGTGGGCACCCGCGAGAGCGAAGCATGAACGATTCCAACCACAATCATGACGAGTTGCACAAGGGCACGCCGCAAACGGGCAACCGGCTGCTGGCCGACGTCAGCCTGCCCGCGGCCGTGATCCACGAGCCGGCGCTGGCCCACAACCTGGCCTGGATGCAGCGCTTCTGCGATGCCCACGGCGCGCGTCTGGCTCCCCACGGCAAGACCACCATGTGTCCCGAGCTGTTCCAGCGCCAGCTCGCCGCCGGCGCCTGGGGCATCACCCTGGCCACGGCTGTCCAGTGCCGGGCGGCCTTCCGCCACGGCGTCAATCGCCTGCTGATGGCCAACCAGCTCGTCGGCGAGGCCAACATGGCGATCGTCGCCGGGCTGCTGGAGGCCGGGGCCGACTTCTACTGTGTGGTCGACGGCATCGCCAATGTCGATCAGCTGGCCCGCTACTTCAACGCCCGAGGGCTGCGGCTCAAGGTATTGATCGAGCTGGGCGTGCCGGGCGGACGCTGCGGCTGCCGCGACACCGACGAGGTGATGGCCCTGGCCGAGCGCATCGACAGCGAGCAGTCGCTGGTGCTTTCGGGCCTCGAGGGCTACGAGGGGGTAGTGCATGGCAGCGACCCCGAGCGCGCCGTGCGCGCCTATGCCTGGCAGCTGGTCGAGGCGGCCCAGGGTCTGGTGCGCGATGCCCTGTTCGAAACCTCGCAGCCGCTGATCACCGCGTCCGGCTCGGCCTGGTACGACATGATCGCGGGGGTGTTCCACGAGGCGCACCTGGGCAAACAGTTCGTGCCGGTGCTGCGCCCCGGCTGCTATGTGGTGCACGACCACGGCATCTATCGCCAGGCCCAGCGCGAGGTCCTCGCGCGTCGTCCGGAGCTTGAGCGGGGGCTCAAACCGGCGCTCGAAGTCTATGCCCAGGTGGTCTCGCTGCCCGAGCCAGGACTCGCCGTCATCGGCATGGGCAAGCGCGACATCGGTCACGACCAGCTGCCCGAGCCGCTGCGGCGCTATCGGGAAGGTGACGAACGACAGCGCCCGCTGCCGGTGGAGGGCTGGCAATTGACCAAGCTGATGGACCAGCACGCCTTCATCACCCTCCCCCCGGACGAGGGCGAGGCCGGCGCTGCCAACGGACGGACACGGGTAGGCGACATCGTCGCCTTCGGCGTTTCCCACCCCTGCCTGACCTTCGACAAGTGGCGACGGATCTGTCGCGTCGATGAGCGGCTCGAGGTGATCGAGGTGATGCAGACCTGCTTCTAGCTGCCTCGGGGACGTTGCAGCTCCCGCTCCACTTTCAGACGCGCCAGCTGGTCGCCGAACAGGTAGGCGCCGAGCGCTACCAGGATCAGGACCGCCCCCGTCAGCATCGAGGACGATGGCTGTTCCTGATTGAAGATCATGCCCAGGCCCAGGGCCAGCACCGGCGTGATCAGCGTGACCAATGCCACGGTAGCCGCCGAGAGACGTGAAAGAATCAGGAAGTAACAAAGGAAGCCGAGCAGCGAACCGAATAGCGCCAGGTAGATGACCGACCACAGGCCACGTGAGCTCAGCGGTACCGTCAAGGGCTCGCCGCTGGCCAGCCACAGCACGAGGAAGCACGGCAGGCTCAGGGCCAGGGCGCCCAGGGTCTGCTCCAGCGGGCCGAGACCGGCGGCCACGCGCTGCACGGCGATGCCGCTGGCGCTGAACAGGGTCACGGCGAGCAGCATCATCAGCAGGGCCGGCAGCTGGTCGCTACCCAGTACCAGGCTGTCGGCGAATACCACGGCCAGCCCCAGCACGCCGAGCGTGCAACCGAACCAGTGCCAGCGGCGCAGCTTCACGGCGCCGGGCAGCAGTTGCAGGATCAGCCCCGAGACCAGCGGTGCCATGCCGAACATCACCGACATCATGCCGGAGGGTAGCGTCATCGAGGCGTGATAGCTCAATGCCATGGCGCCAAACACCCCGGGAACCGCCGCTGCGTAGCTCTTCATGGCTTGCTTGTCCCTACGCAGGCCACGGCGCATTGCCATCAGCACCACGAGCCCCGCCAGGAAGGCGAATGCCATGCGCAACAGCACGCTGCCCACGGGGGCTCCCGCTTCGGCGCTCCACTTGATGGCCAGTGGCGTGGTGGCCCATACCAGCACTACGATCACGTAGGCGGCGGCAGTTGGCATGCGGTCTTCCTTGGCATAGGGAATGCGCGAGTGCGCTTCGAAGCATAATCATTAGCACAGCAATGGCTTCTGCGTCGAACCGACAGGGGAGAAGCGAGGCTCTGCTGTGCCTGAACGAGCCATCATACGGGACGGTCGTGAACCGGGGCGTCATATCTGGCATCTTGCTTAGGGGGCGCGCGGCCGTGCGTCTCCCCTTTTCTGCACGCAAGTTCTGAACGCAAGCGTTCTGCCGGGCGCGGGGGAGAGCATCCCTGCCGCTCTGCCATATCAGGCATGATCGACCGCGAGGTATCGATGAAAGACGCACAGTGTCTGGGTATCCTGCTACCCGAGGATGGTCCGCCCGATTACGAATGGTACGGTTTGGACCAGCGGAGCAAACCTGACGCCGATGAGTTGCCAACCATCGCCGTTGGCAAGGTCCTCAGCGATGGCCACCATGAACACACCGCCCTGATGGCGCTCGGCGCTACCGATCGCCTCGCTGCGGTGGGTGAGTCGCTGGTCAGGGACGCCGGGGCCCGGGCGGTCGTCTGGGCCTGCACCAGCGGCAGCTTCATCGGCGGGCTGGAGTGGTCTATTGGCCAGTCCCGCGAGCTTTCGCACTGGCTCGGTGTGCCCGTCACCAGTACCGCCATGGCGTTTCGCGCTGCCCTGGCCGCGCTCGATCAGCGCCGGGTCGACCTGCTGAGCCCCTACCCACCGGAGGTCACGGAACAGCTGGTGCAGTTCCTGCACGACAGCGATGTGAAGGTGGACAACCTGCAGGCGCTGAACTGTCCCTACGCGGCCGACTCCCACCGGCTCGACATCGTCACGACGGTACGCGACTTCGCCAACGAACACGGGGCGTCGCGCAACCCCCTGCTGGTGCCCGATACGGCAATCAATACCCTCGAGCTGGTCGAGGCGATGCAGCGTGAGGCTGGCCGAATGGTGCTGACGGCGAACCAGGTGAGCCTGTGGGCGGGCCTGCGGTTGCTGGAACGTCGCGGTGGTCCGGCCCGCTATCTACAGGCGCTCACCGAGACCAACTTGCCGCACGCCTGACATCCCCATCGACGGCACCGAGGCGTGGCGCTGTCTGTAGGCCATAACCTGGGTTAGGAAGTCATGAGAAGCGGTTCTGATATGTTCCAAACAGGGCGCGAAGATCTGTCATTGGAGGATGAATGAGCGACGAACTGAGCGAGTTCGAGCGGAGCATCAAGCGCGAGATCGATGCCTTCATGAAGCCCGGCCACGAGCCGTCGCCGGCGCGCGACCTGCTGGGCGATAAGAAGGGCGAGCAACAAAGTCGCGGCAAGAAGAAGAGTGCCGGCACGGAAGCGGCCGGGAAGTCTGCCCAGTCCTACAAGACCGGACACCTGGTTCGGCTCGCGGTGAGAACGCGCAAACTGGAAGTCGACACCGTGTTCGAGCATCGCTCCACCAGCATTTCCAAGCTGGAAGCCCAGCTCGAGGCCGAGAAGGCCGCCCGCAAAGCCGGCTACCCGATCGTCGGCTATGTGATCGATATCCAGAGCCTCTAGCAACCCGGAGCGGGTGCCGGCACGCGCGAACGCGGCCGGGTGCGGCGAAGCAAGAAGCCGCCGCGCCGGGAGCGCGACGGCTTGAGGTGTAACCGGCCCTTACTCCTCGAAGTTGGTCTCGGAGTAGAGTACCCGCACGCGCAGGGTGTGCTCGACCTGGCGCAGCGCCTCGAGCGCCTGTGGCCCGTAGGCCTTGTCGACGTCGATGACCACGTAACCGACCTTCTCGTTGGTCTGCAGGTACTGGCCGGAGATGTTGATGTCGTTCTCGGAGAGCACCCGGTTGATTTCAGAGAGCACGCCCGGCACGTTGTCGTGGATGTGCAGCACGCGGTGCTTGTCCGGGTGAGCGGGCAGTGCCACCTCGGGGAAGTTGACCGAGGTGACGGTGGTGCCGTTGTCCGAGTAGGTGATCATCTTCTCGGAGACCTCGATGCCGATGTTCTCCTGGGCCTCGAGGGTGGAGCCGCCGATGTGCGGGGTGAGGATCACGTTGGGCAGGCCGCGCAGCGGGCTGACGAACTCCTCGTCGTTGCCCTTGGGCTCCACCGGGAAGACGTCGATGGCGGCGCCGTAGAGGCGGCCGGCCTGAAGCGCCTCGGCCAGGTCCTCGATCACCACCACGCTGCCGCGGGAGGCGTTGATCAGGATGCCGCTGGGCTTCATCAGCGCCAGCTGGTCCTTGGCGATCATCCACTTGGTGGAGGGCAGCTCGGGCACGTGCAGGCTGACCACGTCGGCACGCGCCAGGAGTTCCTCGAGGCTCGCCACCTGGCTGGCGTTGCCCATGCCGAGCTTGGTCACCACGTCATAGAAGATGACGTTGAAGCCGAGCGACTCGGCCAGCACCGAGAGCTGGGCGCCGATGTTGCCGTAACCGACGATGCCCAAGGTCTTGCCACGCGCCTCGTGGGAGGCCTTGGCGCTCTTCAGCCAGCCGCCCTGGTGGGCGCGGGCGTTCTTCTCGGGGATGCCGCGAAGCAGCATGATGGCCTCGGCCAGCACCAGTTCGGCCACCGAGCGGGTGTTGGAGTAGGGCGCGTTGAATACCGGGATGCCGCGCGAGAGCGCCGCCTTGAGATCGACCTGGTTGGTGCCGATGCAGAAGCAGCCCACGGCGTTGAGCTTCTCGGCGGCGGCGAACACGCGCTCGTTGAGCTGGGTGCGCGAGCGGATGCCGAGGAAGTGGACGTCGCGGATCTTGTCGATCAGCGTGGCTTCGTCGAGCGAGGTGGGCAGATGCTCGATGTTGGTGTAACCGGCATTCAGGAAATTGTCCACCGCGCTCTGGTGGACGCCCTCGAGCAGCAGGATCTTGATCTTGCTCTTGTCCAGGGACGTTTTGGCCATGGTCGAATCAACCCCTTCTTGGTGCGCCGCGTGCTGGAAACAGGGCGCTCATGGTAACACAACCGCTACGCGCGAAGATGAAAATGCTGCGTCGCGAAGATGAGCACGCTGCACGTTGCGGGGGGCGGTCAGGCCTTCCTGGGCAGTGCGTACAAGGCAGGGCGTGTATACTGTGCCTCCTGTGATCAGCGGCGACGAGCTAGAGGTGTCATGGCCGAGCGTGACAAGCAAGCGTCAAGCGAGATGGCGGCAGGCGAGGAGGCCGAGGCCGATTTCGCCACTACCGTGGAGCGACTGGAACAGCTGGTGGAGCGGCTGGAGTCCGGCGAGCTGTCGCTGGAGGGCTCGCTCGCCGCGTTCGAGCAGGGCGTGCGCCTGACCCGTGACGCCCAGCGCCGGCTGGACGAAGCCGAGCTGCGGGTGCGCACCCTGATCGAGCGCCCCGACGGCAGCATCGATTTTGCCCCCTTCGACGCCCCGGCGGGGGAGGACGAGAGTGAACGCTGACTCGTTCGCGGCCCACCTGGCCGCCGACCGGGCACGTGTCGACGCCTGCCTGGCGCAGCTGTTCGACGCCCGCCAGGCCGCGGCGCCGCGGCTGGAGGCGGCGATGCGCCACGGGCTGCTGGTGGGCGGCAAGCGCCTGCGGCCGCTGCTGGTCTACCTGGCCGGGCGCGCGCTGGGGGCGAGCGACGAGGCGCTCGATGCCCCGGCCGCCGCCATCGAGCTGGTCCATGCCTACTCGCTGGTTCACGACGACCTGCCGGCCATGGACGACGACGACCTGCGCCGCGGCCAGCCCACGGTGCACCGCGCCTTCGACGAGGCCACGGCGATACTCGCCGGCGATGCGCTGCAGACGCTGGCCTTCGAAGTGCTCGCTCGTGCCGCCCACCCGCGCCTGCCGGCCCTGATGCTGGCGCTGGCCAGCGCCGCCGGGCGCGACGGCATGGTCGGTGGCCAGGCGCTGGACCTGGCCGCCGTTGGCGGCCACCCTGACGTGGAGGCGCTGGCCACCATGCACGCCCACAAGACCGGTGCGCTGATTCGCGCCGCCGTGCGTATGGGGGCGCTGACCGCCGTGGCCGAACACGACCCCCGCGTCGGGGCGCTGGATCGCTACGCCACGGCACTCGGCTTGGCCTTCCAGATTCACGACGACGTTCTCGACGTCACCGGCGATACCCGGACCCTAGGCAAGACCTCGGGGGCCGACGCCGCGCGCGACAAGCCGACCTATCCGGCACTGCTGGGCCTCGAGGGGGCCCGGCGCAAGGCCAGCGAGCTCACCGACGAGGCCCTGCTGGCCCTGGCGCCACTGGGCGAAGCGGGTGAGCCGCTCGCGCAGCTGGCCCGCTACATGATCGAGCGCGACCACTAGCCACACGGCATGACAGCCAGGACGACCGAACCGTACATGAAGCTCTACGATGTAATTCCAGTCGAGCGCCCGCTGACCCCGCTGCTCGATTCGCTGGACACGCCGGCGGCACTGCGGGCCATGACGAATGCCCAACTGCTGCAGGTGGCCGACGAGCTGCGCGCCTACTTGCTCTACAGCGTGGGCCGCAGCGGCGGCCACTTCGGTGCCGGCCTGGGCGTGGTGGAACTCAGCGTGGCGCTGCACCACGCGCTGGAGACGCCTCACGACCGGCTGGTGTGGGATGTCGGTCATCAGGCCTATCCGCACAAGATCCTCACCGGGCGGCGCGAGGCGATGCCCAGCATTCGCCAATACGGCGGCCTGGCCGCCTTCCCGCGGCGCGCCGAGTCGCCCTACGACACCTTCGGCGTGGGCCACTCCAGCACCTCGATCTCGGCGGCGTTGGGCATGGCCCTGGCCAGCGCCACCCGGGGCGACCGGCGCCGGGTATGCGCGGTGATCGGCGACGGCGCGCTGACCGCCGGCATGGCCTTCGAGGCATTGGCCCATGCCGGCCACCTGGACGCCAACCTGCTGGTGGTGCTCAACGACAACGAGATGTCGATCTCCGAGAACGTCGGCGGTATCGCCAGCTACCTGGCGGGCATCCTGTCGAGCAAGCCCTATCTTACCTTCCGCGAAGAGGGCAAGCGGGTGCTCTCTCGCCTACCGGGCGCGCTGGAGCTGGCGCGGCGCACCGAGGAGCACATGAAGGGCATGGTCAGCCCGGCCACGCTGTTCGAGGAGATGGGCTTCAACTACATCGGCCCGCTCGACGGCCATGACCTGCCCACCCTGATCCAGACCCTGCGCAACATCCGCGACCTCGACGGCCCGCAGTTCCTCCACGTAAAGACCCGCAAGGGGCGTGGCTTCCTGCCCGCCGAGGCCGACCCCATCGGCTACCACGCCATCACCAAGCTGGAAAAGAGTGAGCCGGAGAAGAACGGCAATGCGCCGACGAGCCGGCCCGTCGCACCGGCCAAGAAGAAGTCCCCCAAGTACTGCAACGTTTTCGGCGAGTGGCTGTGCGACATGGCCGCCGTCGACGAGCGCCTGATCGGTATCACCCCGGCGATGCGCGAAGGCTCCGACCTGATCCGCTTCTCCAAGGAGTACCCGGAGCGCTACTACGACGTCGCCATCGCCGAGCAGCATGCGGTGACGCTGGCGGCCGGCATGGCCTGCGAGGCGATGAAGCCGGTGGTGGCGATCTACTCCACCTTCCTGCAGCGCGGCTACGATCAGCTGATCCACGACGTGGCGGTGCAGGGGCTCGATGTCACCTTCGCCATCGACCGCGCCGGCCTGGTGGGCGAGGATGGCCCCACCCACCACGGCAGCCTGGACCTCTCCTACCTGCGCTGCGTGCCGGGCATGGTGATCCTGGCGCCGGCCGACGAGGCGGAGTGCCGCGCCATGCTCAGCGCCGCCTACCACTATCCTGGCCCCGCCGCGGTGCGCTACCCCCGCGGCACGGGCCCGGGGGTGGCGATACCCGCGCACCTCGAGCCGCTGGAGATCGGCAAGGCCGAGCGGCGCCGCGAGAGCGGCGTCGAGACGGGCAAGCGTATTGCCCTGCTTGCGTTCGGCAGCCTCAACGGCCCGGCCGCAGAGGTGGCCGAGGCTCTCGACGCCACGCACCTCAACATGCGCTCGGTCAAGCCGCTGGACCGCGAGGCGATCCTGGCCGCCGCCGCCGATCATGAGCTGCTGGTCACCCTCGAGGAGAACGTAGTGGCCGGCGGCGCCGGCAGCGGCGTGAACGAGCTGCTCGCTGCCGAGGGCGTACCGGCCGCCCTGCTCAACCTGGGCCTGCCCGACGCCTTCGTCGAGCACGGCAAGCCCGCCGAGCTGCTGGCCGAGTGCGGCCTGGACGCCGCCGGTATCGAGGCGGCGATACGCGCTCGCCTCGGCTGACCCCCTCTCGCCGCCAAGTCGCCGCAATCGGCCGGGTATCGCCCGGCCGAGTTCTTTCCACTCTGCGGTGCAATTTCTTCATCTCGCCAACCCCATCGGCATGAGGTTGGCCGAGGTAATTGGCGCATCGGCTTGCCCTATATTTCTTATATTGTTGTAGCTAATTTCCTATAGGGTTTGTAAGACATTGCCGCTTCGGCATGTCGTCCTGTGCCTGCGCGGGTCTAGCGACCCGCACCGCTTCGCTGATGGCAGCGGAATCGTGTAAGCCAGTACGTCCTCGCGTTAAGGCTCTGTAACCCTCGGCGCCGCCAAAGCGCCATTTGGCAAGCGCCGGCTGCCTGATTACCCTCACGCCTCACGAGCAAGGGGATAACGCTTCTCACCTACCGTCGACCGCATCCGCCCGGGGCCACCGGGCCGATGCGAGTGGGTCGTGGGGCGTTGCCGACCAAGCGAAGCGATTCCAAACAGAGCGGCTCACCAGGGAGCTTCAACATGGCGAAGGAAGGAACCGTTGCGCCGAAAGAGCGCATCAACATCAAGTACGTGCCGGCCACCGGCGA
This sequence comes from Halomonas sp. SS10-MC5, assembly GCF_015992245.1. Lineage (NCBI taxonomy): Bacteria > Pseudomonadati > Pseudomonadota > Gammaproteobacteria > Oceanospirillales > Halomonadaceae > Halomonas > Halomonas sp. SS10-MC5. The sequence goes on from NZ_CP065435.1 coordinate 124,274, forward strand.
TCAGCAGGCGGAAACCGAACTGCCGCTCAAGCTGTTGGTGGTGGGTGACTTCAAGGGAGGCGCCGAGGCCACGCCGATCGAGGCGCGGGAAAAGGTCTCGGTGGACAAGAACAACTTCCAGTCGGTGATGCGCGAAGCCGGCCTGGGGCTGACGGCGAGCGTGCCCAATCGCCTCGAGGAGGGCGAGGACGCCGGCGACCTGGCGGTCAACCTCCAGTTCAAGTCGCTCGAGGACTTCACTCCCGACAGCGTGGCACGCCAGGTGCCGGAGCTGCGCAAGCTGGTCGAGCTGCGCGAGGCGCTGGTCGCCCTCAAGGGACCGCTGGGCAACGTACCCAACTTCCGCGACCGCCTGCAAAAGCTGATGGAGAGCGAGGAGGCGAGGGCGCAGCTGCTCGCCGAGCTCGAATTGCTGGATTCGCGGGACGACACCCGCGACTGACGCACCCATCACAACGCATCCATGGCGACGCCGAGCCATAGGGCGGCGCGCCGGGCAGGCAAAGGATTCGAGGCACCAACAATGAGCGACATGGCACAAGCGCAGGGGCAGGCCGCCGAGGCCCAGGCCGAAGGTTCCCTTCTCGATCAGGTGATGGCACAGACCCGCATGGCGCCGACCGAGGAAGGCTACGATATCGCCAAGCAGGGCGTGGCCGCCTTCATCGCCGAGCTGCTGCAGAGCAAGGACGATGCGCCGCAGGTCAACAAGGCGGTGGTCGACCGCATGATCGTCGAGCTCGACCGCAAGATCGGCAGCCAGGTCGACGCGATTCTCCACGACCGCGGCTTCCAGCAGATCGAATCGGCCTGGCGCGGCCTCAAGCTGCTGGTCGATCGCACCGACTTCCGTCAGAACATCAAGCTCGACCTGCTGCACGCCACGAAGGAGGAGCTGCTGGAGGATTTCGAGTTCGCCCCCGAGCTCAGCCAGAGCGGGCTCTACCAGCACGTCTACGCGGCCGAGTACGGCCAGTTCGGCGGCGAGCCGGTAGGCGCGATCATCGGCAACTACGACTTCACGCCCTCGACGCCCGACATCAAGCTGCTGCAGTTCACCGCCGCGGTGGGCGCCATGGCCCACGCGCCGTTCCTCTCCTCGGTGGCGCCGAGTTTCTTCGGCATCGACAGCTTCCAGGAGCTGCCCAACATCAAGGACTTCAAGGCGATCTTCGAGGGACCGAAGTACGCCCGCTGGCGCAGCCTGCGCGAGTCCGAGGACGCCCGCTACCTGGGCCTGACGGCGCCGCGCTTCCTGCTGCGCATGCCCTACGACCCGGTGGAGAACCCGGTCAAGACCTTCCACTACCGCGAAACGGTCAGCGAGGACCACGAGCACTACCTGTGGGGCAACACCGCCTACCTGCTTGCCGAGCGCCTCACCGACAGCTTCGCCAAGTACCGCTGGTGCCCCAACATCATCGGGCCGCAGAGCGGCGGCGCGGTGGAGAACCTGCCGGTGCATACCTACGAGGCGCTGGGCCAGCTGCAGGCCAAGATCCCCACCGAAGTGCTGGTCACCGACCGCCGCGAGTTCGAGATGTCCGAAGAGGGCTTCATCTCGCTGACCATGCGCAAGGGTAGCGACAACGCCGCCTTCTTCTCCGCCAACTCGGTGCAGAAGCCCAAGGTCTTCCCCAACACGCCCGAGGGCAAGGCCGCCGAGACCAACTACAAGCTCGGCACCCAGCTGCCCTACATGTTCATCGTCAACCGCCTGGCGCACTACATCAAGGTGCTGCAGCGCGAGCAGATCGGCTCCTGGAAGGAGCGCCAGGACCTCGAGCGCGAGCTCAACGTGTGGATCCGCCAGTACGTCGCCGACCAGGAGAACCCGCCGGCCGAGGTGCGCAGCCGCCGTCCGCTGCGGGCCGCCTCGATCCAGGTCTCCGACGTCGAGGGCGACCCGGGCTGGTACCAGGTGTCCTTGGCCGTGCGTCCGCACTTCAAGTACATGGGCGCCAACTTCGAGCTGTCGCTGGTGGGGCGCCTGGACAAGGAGTAAGGGGAGGACGCGGCCATGACGCTTCACCGTGGCGGCGTGCTCGGCGGCCGGCTGTTCGAGCGCCTGGCGGCGCCCGGGCGGCCGGAGGAGGTCGTCGCCGAGGCCAGCCTTGCCGAGATCGTCGAGTCCATCAAGCGCCACCTGGTCGACCTGCTCAACAGCCACCCGGGGCACAGCGAGTGCGCCCCGGAGCTGGGGCTACTCGACTTCAACGACGCGACCATCGGCGTGCTCGACCTGGAGCGCAACATCCAGCGCGCCATTCGCCAGTGCATCGAACGCTTCGAGCCGCGGGTGCGGCAGGTGGAAGTGGAGTCGCTGCCGCGTGGCAGCGACCCGCTGCAGCTGCGTTTCCAGGTACATGCCACGGTGGAGCTGGGCCGCGACCAGGGCCCGGCCACCATCGATCTGCTGCTCAACGACAAACGCTATCAATGCCTGAACTGAGCGCCTGAGCGCAGCGACGCAACCACACAAGAACACCAGCACCAGGGAATGAGGCGCGCATGCTCAATCGATACTACCGGGACGAGCTCGACTACCTGAAGCTGCAGGGGCGGGAATTCGCCGAGGCCAACCCCGGCCTCAGCCGCTTTCTCTCCGAGCGCAGCACCGACCCGGACGTCGAGCGCCTGCTGGAGGGCTTCGCCTTCCTCACCGGGCGCATGCGCGAGAAGGTCGAGGACGAGTTTCCCGAGCTGACCCACTCGTTGATCGCCATGCTGTGGCCCAACTACCTGCGTCCGGTGCCGAGCATGACGATCATGCAGTTCACGCCCAAGCAGGGGGCACTGAGCGGTCGCCAGGACGTGGCCACCGGCACCACGCTGGCGGCACGGCCGATCGACGGCACCGCCTGTCGATTCCGCACCTGCCACGACGTGACCCTCTACCCGTTGCTGCATGGTGGCGTCGAGGCGCGCCACTCCCGCGAGTCCTCGATCGTCGAGCTCACCCTCGACGTGGACGGCGACCAGCCGCTCGACGCGTTGGGCATCGACCACCTGCGCCTGCATCTCGGCGCCGGCTATACCGCGCGCACTCTCTACCTGTGGCTGGGTCACTACCTGTCGCGCCTGGAACTGGAGATCGACGGTACCGTGGTGCCGCTGCCGCGCGACATGCTGGTGCCGGTGGGCTTCGAATCCGGCCATGCGCTGCTGCCCTATCCGCGCAACGTGCACCAGGGCTATCGCATCCTGCAGGAGTACCTTTGCTTCCCCGAGGCCTTCCATTTCGTCGACCTGGTCGGGCTGGGCCGTCTGCTGCCCGCGCGGCAGGTGCCGCGGATCGTGCTGCGCTTCGCCTTCGCTCGCACGCTGCCGGCCGACGCCAAGGTGCGCGACGAGCACCTGGCGCTCTACTGCGCGCCGGCGATCAACCTATTCAGTCATGACGCCGACCCCATCGATCTCAACGGCGAGCGCAGCGAATACCGCATTCGCCCCAGCAGCCGGGCGCCGGAGCACTTCGAAGTGTTCAGCGTCGATGCGGTGCAGGGCTGGCTCGAGAGCGACAGCGGCAAGCTGCGCGGCGAGCCGCGCCAGTACGTCCCGTTCGAGAGCTTCCAGCACCAGATCGAGCGCGATCGCGGCCGCGAGGCGCGCTACTTCCGGGTACGGGTGCGCGACAGCCTGCGCGGTGACGGCTTCGACCACGACATCGCCTTCGTGCGTGGCGACGAGCAGGCCTGCCTGGGCATGCGCGAAACCATCTCGCTGCGCCTGACCTGCAGCAACCGCACCCTGCCCGAACGCCTGGCGGTAGGGGACATCTGCGCCTCCACCGACACTAGCCCGGTATTCGCCGACTATCGCAACATCACTCGGCCCACGCCGGCGCTGCGCCCGACCCTGGACGGCAGCCTGCTGTGGACGCTGATCTCCAACCTGTCGCTCAACTACCTGTCGTTGCTCGAGCGTGATGCGCTGTGCTCGGTGCTGCGCGCCTACGACTTCCGCGCGCTGGTCGATCGCCAGGCCGAGCGCATGTCGCAGAAGCGCCTGGCCGGGGTGGTCGACATCGAGACCCGCTCCATCGACCGGCTCAAGCGCGGGCTGCCGGTGCGCGGGCTGCGCTCGGTGATGACCCTGGAGCAGGAGGCCTTCGGTGACGAAGGCGGCCTGTACCTGTTCGGCAGCGTGCTGGCGCGCTTCTTTTCGCTCTACGCCAGCATCAACTCGTTCCACGAGCTGCATGTGGTCAATCGTCACAACCAGGAACGTTACGCATGGACCTTGCAGTCGGGCCAACAACCCCTGATCTAGCCCCGGCGGCCCTGATCGAGGGGGCCCGGCGCTACGACTTCTACCAGCTCGTCGAGCTGCTGCACCGGCATCACGACGACGATCTCGAGCGTGCCGCCAACGGGCACCCGGGCCGCGAGCGGGTGCGCTACAGCGCCTCGGCGTCGCTGGGCTTTCCGGGCAGCGATGTGGTGGCGCTCGAACCTCGGGCCAGCGGCGAGTACGCGCTGGAAGTCAGCTTCTTCGGCCTGCAGGGGGCCCAGTCGCCGTTGCCCGGCTACTACCTGGAGTCGCTGGCCCACGAGGCGGCCCATCACGAAGGTGTCGCCCGCGACTTCCTCGACTTCTTCAACCACCGCCTGCTGACCCTGGTACATCGCAGCTGGCGCAAATACCGCCACTACGTGCGCTATCAGGACGGTGCCAGCGACGGCTTCTCCGCCGCGGTATTCGCCCTGGTGGGACTGGCCGACGAGGAGCTGCGCGGCGAGACGCCGATCAACTGGGGCAAGATGCTCGCCTATGCCGGCCTGCTGGCGGGGCGCTCGCGCTCCCCGGAAGTGGTCGAGAGCGTGGTCGGCCACTGCTTCGATCTCGACGAGGTGGGCGTCGAACAGTGGGTGCACCGCTGGGTCGAGATCCCCGAGGACCAGCGCAGCCGCACCGGTCGCAGCGCCATGACCCTGGGCCAGGACATGGTGGCCGGCGAGCGGGTCGCCGACGTCGGCGGCAAGTTCGCCCTGTGCCTCAAGGGGCTCAGCCTTGCCCGCTTCCGCGACTTCCTGCCCGACGGCCGTGAGCACGCCCCGCTCAAGACGCTGGTCAGCTTCGTGCTGCGCGAGCCGCTGGCCTACGACCTGGAGCTGGAGCTGCTGGAGAGCGCGGTGCAGCCGATGCGGCTCGGCGACCACGGCTGCTGCCAGCTCGGCTGGACCACTTTCGTCAATCCCGAATCCGGTGCCGCCTCGCGGCGGCGCCGGGTACGCATCCAGATGACAGGGTAAACGCGATGTCCTACCTCACCCGGCCTCGAGTCACCGCCAGTGCCGTCACCCTGGTCGTGCTCAACAGCGAGCGGCTCGAGGGGCGCTCCACCAGCAGCCACGTCTTTCCGGCCAGCGGCGGCACCCTGGGCAGCGCCGGCAGCGACGACTGGCTGCTGCAGGATCATGCCGGGCGCATTCGCCCGGCGCATGCCGAGATCCGCCTGCTCGACGGGCAGTTCTGCCTGATCGATCGCAGCGGCCAGACCCTCATCAACCACGCCACGCTGCCGCTGGGCCGCGACCGCCGGGTCGCCCTGCGCGACGGCGACGAGCTGGGGGTCGGCGAGTATCGCGTGCGCGTGCACCTGGGTGACCGCCAGGCCGGGCTGCCCGGCGCCCAGCCGCTCAGCGCCCTGATCGATGAAGAGCAGGAAGCGCTGGCAGGGCAGGGGGTGGTGCCCTATCGCGTCACGCCGGCGGTGGCTCCGCCGCCGCGCCGCGACGACCCCCTCGAGGCGCTGGGCGAGGCCACGCCGGGCGCCAGCCAGCGCGATCCGCTCACGGCACTGGCTCACGAGAGTGAGGCGGAAAGCGACGATGGAACGCTGCTCGACACCCTGGAGGCGCCGGGCCGGGGCGGTGCCATGCCCCATGAAACGCAGGTACGGCGCGTGGCGCCGATGAATCGACGACACGAGGACGACACAGAGATGAACCGGGAAATGGATGAAGGGCTGTTGAACGATCTGGAACGCTCGGTCGGCGAGCAGCTCGAGGAGCGCTGGCAGGATGCCGTGCCGGCGAGCGCCGGCACGGCCGGCCCCGACCCGCTGCTGCGCGCCCTGGGCGCCGAGCTGCGCTTCGCCGACAGCGAGGAGCAGCTCAATTTTCTCGCCGAGGCCGGTCACACCCTGCGCGCTGCGATCGAGGGGCTGCAGGCGCTGCATCGGGCCCAGGACGACAGCCGCTACCCGCTGCGCGACCGCCGCCTGCAGCCGATCGAGGACAACCCGCTGCGCCTGGGTCAGCCCTACCGCAGCACGGTGGAGACGCTGTTCTCCGCGCGCCGCAGCCCGGTGCACCTGTCGGCGCCGGCCGCGGTGGCCGAATGCCTGAGCCACCAGGGCCAGCATCAGGCGGCGGTGGAGGAGGCCATCGGCGAGGCGCTGCAGGCAATTCTCGACGCCTTTGCCCCCGATGCGCTGCTCAAGCGCTTCCACGCCTACCGCGGTGCCGGCAACCGCCTCGATGACGAGGGCAACTGGGCCTGGGAGATGTACCGCCACTACTACGAGGAGCTCAACTCCGGCCGCCAGCAGGGCTTCGCCAAGCTGTTCTGGGAGGTGTTCGAGCAGGCCTACGACCAGTCGGTGCGTCGCCAGCAGCGCGAAGCCAAGTGAACGCAACAGTACGGGACGCAGGAAACATGAGCACAAGATATTCGAGCGCAAGTTATGTGACCAGCCAGGTCTTGCAATGGGCTGTAGTGGCGCTGCTGGCGCTGGTTCTCAGCGGCTGCGCCTCGACCCGCGAGGCCGCCGGCAAGACCTGGCAGGTGATGCGCGATCCCTCGATCCCGGTGGGCTATCCGGAGGATCGCCCGAGCCGGGTCGATCTCGCCATGCTCGCTGCGTACGACGTCAATCCCAACCTCGAGGGCGACGGCACGCCGCTGCGCTTCCAGGTGCTGCAGCTCAAGGACGACTCGATGCTGATGGCGGCCGACCATCACCAGCTGCGTGACGACCTCGAAGGCGCCCTGGGCACCAACTACCTGACCCACGATGACTTCACCCTGCTGCCGGGGCAGTGGAAGTTCTACGAGCCGTTCGAGGTCGACGAGCAGGCCCGCTACATCGGCGTGATCGCTTTCTACAGCGACCCCGAGCAGGCGCAGTGGAAGAAGGTGGTGAAGGTATCCGCACGCGGCGAGGACTACCACCTGCTGGTGCACCTGCGTGCCGACGAAGCCGAGCTGAGGAAGGAAGACTGATGGCCAGTCGCAATCGAGTGGTATGGAGCGAAGGGCTGTTCATCAAGCCGCAGCACTTCCAGCAGCAGCAGCGCAGCCTCGAGGGCCTGCTCGAGGCGCGGTTGCGCGGCGTCAGCCATGCGCTGTATGGCTTTCAGGTCCTGGAACTCAATGCCGAATACCTGAGCTTCGGACGCATCGCCGTCAGCCGCGCCAGCGGCGTGATGCCCGACGGCACGGCCTTCCAGTTGCCCGACGACGACATCGAGCCGCAGCCGCTGGAGATCGACGACGCCGGTATCGCCAACCAGCTCGTCTACCTGTGCCTGCCGCTGGCCACCGATGCGGTGGGCGAGGTGCGCTGGCCCGACGACGACCTGCCGACTCGCTATCGCCTGGCCCAGCGCAGCGTGCGCGACCTGCACTCCCGCGACGGCGATACCGCCATGCTCGACGTCGCCCGGGTCGCTCCCCGGCTGCTGCTCGAGCGCGACGACCGCAGCGCCTATACCTGCCTGGCGGTGGCGCGGATCCACGAGCGGCGTCCCGATGGCAGCCTGGTGCTCGACGAGCAGTTCATCCCCACCCTGCTCAACGTCCAGGCGGCGCCGGTATTGCAGCGCTTCGTCGGCGAGATGGCGGGGCTGATGCGCGAGCGTGCCCGTAACATCGCTCATCGCCTCGCCTCGCCCCACCAGGCCGGGGTGGCCGACGTCTCCGACTTCATGCTGCTGCAACTGCTCAACCGTGCCCAGCCGCGCTTTCAGCACCTGGCGCGCCTGGGCCACCTGCACCCGGAGCGGCTGTTCGCCACCATGCTCGAAACCGCCAGTGAGCTGGTGACCTTCACCGACGAGTCGCGGCTGCCGCCGGAATATCCGGCCTACTACCACGATCATCCCGAGCGCGCCTTCCGCCAGCTGATGCAGAGCCTGCGCCAGGCGCTCTCCACGGTGCTCGAGCCGCGCGCGCTGGCGATCCAGTTGCAGTCACGGCGCTACGGCCTGCTGGTGGCCCCGCTCGCCGACCCGGCCCTGCTCGACAGCGCCGACTTCATCCTGGCGGTGCGCGCCGACATGCCCCACGAGCGGCTGCGCAAGCTGTTCCTGCAGCAGACCAAGGTGGCCAGCGTCGAGCGAATCCGCGACCTCATCAGCCTGCAGCTGCCCGGCGTACCGCTCGAGCCGCTGCCGGTGGCCCCGCGCGAGTTGCCCTACCACGCCGGCTACAGCTACTTCCGGCTCGACCGGCAGAGCCAGGCCTGGAGCATGCTCGACGGCGCCAGCGGCTTCGCCTTCCACGTGGCGGGGGAGTTCCCCGGGCTTGAAATGCAGTTCTGGGCGATCAGGAGCTAAGCCATGCAAGAACTTGCCACGCACTACGAATCGAACCCCGGCGCGGTGGCGCGCTTCACTCCCAGCCGGCACGAAGACCGCATCGACGAACGCGGGCTGGAGCAGCTGATCCACAGCCACGCCGAGCATCTCGATGCCGACGAGGACTACTGGTTCCGCCTGCGCGGGTACAACCTCAATCCGCTGGTGGACGCTGCCAGCTCGCTGCTGGGCATGGTGGTGCGGGTGCGTCAGCTCGATGGCATGAGCGATCTCGATCGGCTCTATCGCCAGGTGGTCGACGAGATCTCGGCGATCGAGGTCGAGCTCACCGAGCAGGGTTACGACCGGCCCACGCTGCTGGCCTTCCGCTACGTACTCTGCTCGTTCATCGACGAGGCGGTGATGGGCACGCCCTGGGGGCAGCAGAGCAGTTGGGCCGAGCACTCGCTGCTCACGCGCTTCCACAACGAGACCTGGGGTGGCGAGAAGGTCTTCTCGATCCTCTCGCGCCTGCAACAGGAGCCCCAGCGTTACCGCGACATGCTGGCGTTCATCTATCTCTGCCTGTGTCTCGGCTTCGAGGGACGCTACCGGGTCATGGATGACGGGCGAGAGGAGTACGAGCACATCGTGCGCACCCTCGGCGACCAGTTGGCGGCACTCGGCGACACCCCCGAGGACAGCCTGACCCGACCGCTCGACAACGTCATGCCGGGTCGTCGCCACCGCGGCCGCGGCCTGCCGGTGTGGGGCGTGTTCGCGCTGTTCGCCGTCGCCATGGCCGCTACCTACCTCGGCTTCGCCTGGACGCTAGACGAGCAGGCGGCTCAGGTCGGCACCCTTCTCGATCAGATTTACCGTTAGGAGTCCCCATGCTCAGGGTAGAGCTTCCCGCGCTCATCGGCCGCCTCAACGCCGTCTCCCGTCAAGGCCTGGAACAGGCCGCCGTGCTGTGCGCCGAGCAGCAGGCACCCGAGGTCACCGCCGGTCACCTGCTGCTGGCGCTGATCGATCAGCCGCTGTGCGACCTGCGCTGCCTGCTCGACGGGCAGGGCATCGATGTCCATGAGCTGCGTGCGAGACTGGCCGAGGAGACACGGCCGCCGCGCGACCTGGCAGTGACCACGCCGAGCTTCTCGCCGCTGCTGGTCGAGCTGCTGCAGGACGCCTGGCTGCTGGCCACGACCGAATTCGCCTACGACAGCCTGCGCAGCGGCCTGATCTTCACTGCCCTGCTGCACAACGTCGGACGCTACCTGGGGCCGAGGAGCGCCGCGCTGCTGGCCGAGATCAACCGCGAGGGGCTGCGTCGCGGCTTCGAGCGGCTGGCCGCCGACTCCGCCGAGGCTCCCCGCGCCGAGCCGAACGAGGGCGGGCGCCGCCAGGACCAGGCCACCCAGGGCGACAGCGCCCTGGCGCGCTTCGCCACCTCGCTCACCGAGCAGGCCCGGCGCGGCGAGCTCGACCCGGTGCTGTGCCGCGACCCCGAGATCGATCAGATGCTCGACATCCTCGGGCGGCGGCGCAAGAACAACCCCATCGTCATCGGCGATGCCGGGGTGGGCAAGAGCGCCGTGGTGGAAGGGCTTGCCGCACGCATCGTCGAGGGCCGCGTGCCGGCGGCGCTGGCCGACGTCGAACTGATGAGCCTCGACCTCGGCGCACTGCAGGCCGGCGCCGCAGTGAAGGGCGAGTTCGAGAAGCGCCTCAAGGCGGTGATCGAGGAGGTCAAGGCCGCGCCCCGGCCGATCCTGCTGTTCATCGACGAGGCCCACACCCTGATCGGTGCCGGCAACCAGGAGGGCGGCGGCGATGCCGCCAACCTGCTCAAGCCGGCCCTGGCGCGCGGCGAGCTGCGCACCATCGCTGCCACCACCTGGCGCGAGTACAAGAAGTACTTCGAGAAGGACCCGGCGCTGTCGCGGCGCTTCCAGCCGGTGGCCCTGGCCGAGCCCAGCATCGATCAGGCGCTGGTGATCCTGCGCGGCCTGCGCGACACCTACGAGACCGCCCACGGCGTGCTGGTCGGCGACAGCGGCCTGCGCGCCGCCGCCGAACTCTCGGCGCGCTACCTGGCCGGCCGCAAGCTGCCCGACAAGGCGATCGACGTGCTCGACACCGCCTGCGCGCGGCTCTCCCAGGCGCTGGACACCCCGCCGCGCCGGCTCAGCCATCTCCAGAGCGAACACCTGGCCGCGCGCCGCGAGCGCGACCAGCTCGACCGCGAGCGCCTGCTGGGGCGCAGCCCCGATGCGACCCGCGAGGCCGAGCTCGACGTCCGTCTGGCGCGGCTGGAAGCAGAGGTCGAACGGCTCGAGGCGGCCTGGGCCGACCAGCGCGAGTGCGTCGATGCCATCATCGCCCTGCATCGCCAGCTGCTGGCCGCGGGCCAGGTTGAGGCCAACCCCGAGCAGCCGGTAGTCGAGACTGCAATCGACGATGAAACCGGCGGGGAGAACGACGCTGACAGCACAATCGACGGCGAAGCGGCGGCTGACGCGGTTGAGTCGGATGACTCTGCCGCTGATGTCGATCTGCATGCCCAACTGGCCGCCCACGAGGCGCGCCTGGCCGAGTTGCAGCAGGAGTACGCCCTGGTCAATGCCAGCGTCGAGGAGGCGCAGATCGCCCAGGTCATCGGCGACTGGACCGGCGTGCCGGTGGAGCGCATGACCAGCGACGAGCTGACCCGGCTCACCGAGCTGCCCGAGCATCTCGGCCGGCTGGTGCAGGGCCAGGACACGGCCATCGAGCGGGTGCACCGCCATCTGCTCACCGCCCGCGCCGACCTGCGGCGCCCCGGCCGCCCGCTGGGCGCCTTCCTGCTGGTCGGCCCCAGCGGCGTGGGCAAGACCGAGACCGTGGTGCAGATCGCGGAACGGCTCTACGGCGGGCGCCAGTTCCTCACCACCATCAACATGTCGGAGTACCAGGAGAAGCACACCGTGTCGCGGCTGATCGGTTCGCCGCCGGGCTACGTGGGCTTCGGCGAAGGGGGCCTGTTGACCGAGGCGATTCGCCAGCGCCCCTACTCGGTGGTGCTGCTCGACGAGGTCGAGAAGGCCCACCCGGACGTGCTCAACCTGTTCTACCAGGCCTTCGACAAGGGCGAGTTGGCCGACGGTGAGGGGCGCCTGATCGACTGCAAGAACGTGGTGTTCTTCCTCACCTCGAACCTGGGCTATGAGGCCATCGTGGCCCACGTCGACGACCCCGCGGCGCTGGACGACGCGCTCTACCCGGTGCTGGCCGGCTTCTTCAAGCCGGCGTTGCTGGCGCGCATGGAGGTAGTGCCCTACTTCCCGCTGGGCGCCGACACCCTGCGCGACATCGTGGTAGCCAAGCTCGACACCTTGGCCGAGCGCATCCGCACGCGCCACCGCCAGGCCGAGGTGGTGCTCGACGAGGCCCTGCGCGATGCCATCTGTGTGCGCGCCACGCGCAGCGAGAACGGCGCGCGCATGCTCGAGTCGGTGATCGACGGCGAGCTGCTGCCGCCGGTGTCGAGGGCGCTGCTCGACCGCCTGGCGCGGCGCGAGCCGGTCACCCGGGTGGCGCTGGGCGTCGATGCGGCGGGCGCCTTCACCGCGGAGGTGGTATAGGCGATGACGGCGAAGGCGATCGACATGCGCTGGTGCGAGGGCGTGCCGATGGGGCCTGGCCTCGACGGCATGGCGCGCGCGCTGGCGCTGGTCGAGAGCGCCACGCCCGCCGAGCTGCGCGCTTGCGCGGGCGGCATTCTCCTGGCCGGGCACGGCCTGGCCTGGGTCGGCTGCCTCTACCTCGACGGTAGCGGTCGCTGGCTGGGCAGCGACGGCGACGATGTTCGCTTCGACTGCGACGACTTCCGTCACCCCTACGCCCACGCCATTCGCCAGGGCAAGCCGCTGCGCCTCGGCCTCGCGGAGGCTCGCTCGCGGCTCGACCATCCGGGCTTCCAGCGCCAGGTGGCCGAGCTGTCCGGGAGCCTGCGGCTGGTGGTGCGGCCGTTGCGCGCCCTCGACGGCGGGCGCGAATGGCTCGGTGCGCTGGCCATGGCCGGCGAGGCGGAGGCCTTCTCCCGGCTCGAAGCCGACCCCGAGTTCACCGCCTTCGTGGCGCTGCTGTGCCGGCTGTGGGCGGGGTTGGCCCGGCACCAGGGCGAACGCCAGCGCGAGGCTGACCTGCGTCAGTCGCTGGCCCAGCTCAGCGATGGCGCCCGGCGTCAGACGCTGGCCGAGCGGCTGGCGGACGACCTGCTGGGGGGCTCCGTGGCGATGCAGGCGCTGCGCAGCCAGGTGGTGCGTGCGGCGGAGACCAGCCTGGCGGTACTGCTGCAGGGCGAGACCGGCACCGGCAAGGACCGCGTGGCACGCGCCATTCATCGCCTATCGGCGCGCAGCACGGGGCCCTTCATGGCGATCAACTGCGCGGCGATTCCCGAGTCGCTGCTCGAATCGGAGCTGTTCGGCCACGCCAGGGGCGCCTTCTCCGGCGCCGACCGGGCGCGCGAGGGCCTGATCAGCCAGGCCGACGGCGGCACCCTGTTCCTCGACGAGATCGGTGACATGCCGTTGCCACTGCAGGCCAAGCTGCTGCGCGTCCTGGAGAACGGCCGCTATCGGCCGCTGGGGTCGAACGAAGAGCGCCGCGCCGACCTGCGCCTGGTGGCGGCGACCCACCAGCCGCTGCGCGAGCGGATTCGCGACCAGCGCTTTCGCGCCGACCTCTACTACCGGCTGGGGCAGTTCCCGCTGACCCTGCCACCGCTGCGCGAGCGCAGCGGGGACATCGCCGAACTGGCCGAGGCCTTCGTCGCCGACTTCTGCCTCCGCGAGGGCCGCGACGAGATGGGCATCACCCCGGCCGCACTGCGCCTGCTGCGCGAGCGCGACTATCCAGGCAACGTGCGCGAGCTGAAGAACCTGATCGACTACGCCTGCGCCATGACGCGCCCGGGCGAGGACGTCGCCCCCGCCGCCTTGCCTGGCCTCGGCGTCGCCGAGCCGAGCGACTCCGTCGTCGCCACACCGGCATCGCGCGGCGGACGCGCCGACGACGTTCAGGACCTCAGGCGTGCCCTGCGCGACTACGAGGCGGAGCTGATTCGCCAGCGCCTGCTGCTGTTCGACGGCAACCGCGCCCTGGCGGCCGAGAGCCTCGGCCTGCCCAAGCGCACCCTGGCACACAAGTGCCGACAGTTGGAACTGGATGCCAAATGAGTTCGATCCCGACCTTTCGCCGGGCGCCGTGGTTGGCGCTGGCCGCAAGCCTGACCCTGGGCGACGCCTGGGGAGCGACCACCGAGGAGGCGTTGGTGGCACAGGCCCGTGAGTGCGCCGTCGAGCCCTCGCGTCTTGAGCGGCTGGGCTGCTATGACGCCCTGTTCATGTCCCGCGACGAGCCGACGGCGAGCGAGGACCCGCGCCCTGCGCTGTGGCACACCATCAATGCCCAGGAGGCCGAGCGTGACGGCGACGACATGGGCCTGCTGGTGCGCGAGCGCAGCGACAGCGTGCTGATCAGCGTGCCGGCGCTGGGCAGCGTGCCGCCGCGCCCGCAGTTGGTCATTGCCTGCGAAAAGACCATCACTCGCTTCCAGCTCCACCTGCCCCAGGCGCTGGACGCGCCGCGGGTTCAGGTGCGCCTGCGTGCAGGGGGACGCGAACTGGAGCAGGTCTGGCAGGCCCGCGACGGTGGCTACGTGGTCAGCGGCGGTCGCGGGCTTCCGGCCATCGCCACGCTGCAGCAGCTGCTGGATGCCGACGAGCTGACATTCGACAGCGACCAGGCCGCACTCGACGGCCTGCGCTTCGAGATCGCCGGGCTGCGCCAAGCGGTTCAGCCGCTTCGCGACGCCTGTCGCTGGTGAGGTGAGCATGCGCATCGTCAACCAGACACAACTGACGGAAGTGCTGGCCGCGCTCCCCCCGGAGGGGGTCGGCAGGCCCCTCGACGACAGCGCCGACTACGCCTGGCTCGACGAGCAGATGATGAAGATCGGCTCGCTGCAGCACGGTGGAGTCGACTGGGAGGGCGCCGAGACCCGGGCCGTGCGTCTGCTGAGCACCACTGGCAAGGACCTCAAGGTGCTCGGCCACCTGCTGCACTGCCTGCAGCGAGGCGGCGACGGCGTGCGTTTTGCCCTCTCGCTGCGCCTGCTGGCAGGGAGCCTCGAGCAGTGGTGGGACCAGGCCTATCCCTATGGCGGCGCCCAGGGCGAGCGGCTGCGCCCGCGGCTGTTCCGCCAGTTCACCCAGCGCGCCCTGGGCTTGGCCGAGACGCTCGATTTCGACAATGCCGCCGATGAGCACCAAGCCTGCGAGGTCGCCCTGGAGGCGCTGCTGGAGGCGGCCAGGACTCGCGAACTGCCGGACGAGGCGCTGATCGATCTGCAGCGCCAGCTGCGCCAGGCCCGCCCCAGCCGGGACGCGGCACACGCCTCGCCCGCGACGTGCAGTGCGCCAGCGCAAGAGTGCCAGACGGACAGCGCGACTTCGCCGCCAGCCAAGCTGCCCGAGATGCGCCTGGAGGCCGGCAACGAGCGCGGCAATCGCCAGGCGCTGCTGAAAATGGCCGACTTCCTCGGCGAGCAGAACCCTGGCGACCCGCTCGGCTATCGCCTCCGGCGCCATGCCATCTGGCACGTCATCCAGGTGCTGCCGGCCACCCGCGACGGCGTGCGCTCCGAACTGGCGCCGCCTTCCGCCGATCGGGTGGCGGAGTATCGCGAGGCGCTGTCCCGCGGCGGTGACGCCGCGCTGTGGCAGCGCATCGAGAACAGCCTGGCGGTGAGTCCCTACTGGCTCGAGGGGCATCGTATTAGCGCCGGCGTCGCCGAGCGGCTCGGGCACCCACGCTGCGCCGCCGCCATTCGCGACGAGGCGAGCCGCTTCGTGGAGCGTCTGCCCGGCATCGAGGCGCTGACCTTCAACGACGGCAGCCCCTTCGTCGACGACGAAACCCGTCATTGGCTGCAGGCCGTGCGGGCCGGTGCCACGGCAGGGGGGCAGGCGGGCGGCGGCGACCCCTGGCAGGAAGGCCTGGACGAAGCCCGTGAACGCCTGGCCGCGGAAGGACTGGAAGCGGCCCTGGCGGGCCTCGACCGCGGCCTGGCCGAGGCGCGTTCGCCGCGCGAGGTCGCCTACTGGCGGCTGGCCAGCGCCGACCTGCTGGGTGATGCCGGGCTGGCGGCGCTGGCCGCCCAGCACTATCGCGCGGTGCGGGCGTCGCTGGCGGGCCTGGGCCTCGAGCAGTGGGAGCCGGCGCTGCTCGAGCGCCTCGAGCGCACGGTGGAGAAGGGCAAATGAATACGAACCGAATGCGACATCACCGACACCGCAGTGTGTCCGACAACGTTATCAACAGGGACGAGGGCCAAGCCTCATGTGGAAAAGTGTGAAGTCCGGTCTGAGTCGCTGGGTACCCGGCGTCTCACGGGCACAAAGCAACGCCAACCTGGCCAAGGCGCACGGCAACAAGGCCCAGGGCCTCGGCAAGCAGGCGAGCAAGCTCACCGCGGTGCTCTGGTGGCTGCTGCTGGCGGCGCTGGTGGCCGCCATCTGGTGGCTGGGCCCGATGTGGCAGGTGCGCGACAGCTATCCGCTGGCGCCCTGGCTCAACCGGCTGCTCGCCACCCTGGCGCTGGCCACCTTGGCCGCCCTGGTCTGGGGTATCCGCCTGGCTCGCCGGCTGCGCGAAGTGAACGACGAACGACGCCAGAACGAGCGGCGGCAGCTCGACCCGACGCTGGTCCAGGTGGAGCAGCAGGAGGCGAGGCTGAACGCCACCCTTCACGAACTGCTCGACAACCTCGGTGCCGGCCCCGGCGCGCGCTACAAGCTGCCCTGGTACCTGGTGATGGGCGTGGAGAACGCCGGCAAGACCAGCCTGATCAACCGTTCCGGCCAGAATTTCTCGCTGACCCACGTGATGAAGGCGTCGGGCCAGGGCAAGAAGGGCAACCAGTTCGGCTTCGACTGGTGGATCGGCGACAAGGCGGTACTGATCGACCCCGACGGCGAGCTGCTGACCCAGGGGGCGCTGGAGGGCGGGGAGCCCCAGGAAGTGCAGAGCCGGTTGTGGGATCACTTCGTCGGCTGGCTGGAGCGCAACCGTGCCCAGTGTCCGCTCGACGGCGTGGTGCTGGTGCTCGACCTGGCGCGGCTCAGCGATGCCCGGGTGGCGGTGCGCAAGGCCTATGCCTCGCTGCTGCGCGCTCGCCTGCGTGAGCTGATGGAACGCCACGGCGCCCGCCTGCCGGTCTACGTCACCTTCAGCAAGATGGACCTGCTGCACGGGTTCGATGACTTCTTCCGCCACTACTCCCGGGCCGCCCGGCGTGCACCGCTCGGCTTCACCTTCAGCGCCGAGAGCCTGGAGCACGTCGATCAGTGGGTCGACGAGTTTGCAGACGCCTACGACGCCATGCTCGAGCGGCTCAACCGCAGCCTGCCCACGCTGCTGGCCGAGTGTCGCGACCGCGAGGAGCGCGAGTCGGTATTCCGCTTCGTGCGTCAGCTCGCCGGCCTGCGCGACGTGCTGCATGGTTTCCTGCACGAGGCGCTCTCCAGCGACCGCTACTCCACCGCCGCCATGGTGCGCGGCACCTACTTCACCTCGGTCTACCAGCAGGGCGTGCCGGAGGATCCCTTCGTCGACGCCGCCGCGCGCCGCTACGGCATGGCCGACACCACCCAGCCGGCCCACCGTGCCGCACGCAGCGCGCTCTACTTCACCGAGGAACTGTTCGACAAGGTGATATACCCCGAGGCGGGGTTGGCGGGTGACAACGCCCGCGCCGCCCGGCGTCGGCGCCGTGTGCGGCGTGCCAGCGCCTTCGCCTGCCTGCTGGCCGGGCTGGGGCTGGTGGGCGGCTGGAGCCACTTCTATCAGAAGAACACCCAGGCCTTGGCGGCGGTCGAGGAGAAGGCCCAGGACTTCCTGGCCGCCCAGCCCGACGAGCTGCGCAGCGACGACCCCACCGGCTATGCGCTGCTGGAGCCCCTCGACCGCCTGCGTGCCGCCACCCTGGAGTTCGGCGACTACCGCGAGCATCTGCCGTGGCTGGCCGACATGGGACTCTACCAGGGCCATGCAGTGGGACGTGAGGTGGAGGACGCCTATCTGGCGATGCTGAGCTACCATTTTCTGCCCTCGCTGATGATCGGCATCATGGACGACATGAATCGTGCCGAGGCGGGCAGCAACGACAAGCTCGCCCTGCTGCGCGTGCTGCGCATGATGTCCGATGCCAGCGGCCGCCAGCCGGAGCGGGTCCAGGATTTTATGGCGCGGCGCTGGCAGCGCGCCTTCCCCCAGCGCGGCAGCGTCCAGGAGCGCCTGCTCGAACATCTCGCCTATGCCATGGCGCATACCGATCTCGAAGGGCGCGTGGCGGCCGGCGATCGTCATGCCGAACAGGCCATGGCGGCGCTGCGCGGCAGCCTGCAGGCCGCCCAGGAGGAACTCTCGCGCCAGCCGATGGACGAGCGCGTCTATGCCACCCTCAAGGCCAACAGCGGCAGCCGCAGCGGTGCGGCGCTCGACCTGCACCAGGGCGTCGGCCCGTCGTTCAATGCCGTGTTCATGGCCCGCGACGACGAGCTGGAGCGCCTGCGGCTGCCGACCCTGCTGACTCGCGACGGCTTCGAGGGCTATTTCCTCAAGGAGATCGAGCAGGCCACCGAGCTGGCATTGATCGACCTCTGGGTGCTGGGCCAGCGCGACGACATCGTCTTCAGTGCCGCCGACGAGCGCCAGCTGCGCGATGCCCTGCACGAACGCTACGTCAGCGACTATCACGTGATCTGGCGCCAGGCACTCGACGACCTTTACCTGGTGCCGCTGCCCGACATCGACCAGGCCGTAGTGGTGGCCGACACCCTGCTCGGCGCCAGCCGGCCGTTGGACCGTCTGCTCGGTGAAGTGGCCCATCACACGCAGCTCTATCCCGAGCTGCCGGTGGACGACGAAGTCGCACGCCAGGCGCTGGAGCGCTCGCCGCGCTATCGCCTTGCCGGTGAGATCGAGCGTAACTTCCGCGACCTCAACGGCCTGCTCGAGGCCCGCGGCGACAACCCGGCCGACATCGCCGAGATCAAGGTCGCCATCGGCGAGCTGCGCGACTACCTGCGCGAGGTGCAGGGCGCCAGCGACCCGGGCCGTGCGGCCTTCGTCAGTGCCCGCGACCGCCTGGCGCTGCGCGGCGGCGACCCCATCCACAACCTCAAGCGCATTGCCGAGAACACCCCGGCCCCGGTGGACCGCATGCTCGAGAGCCTGGCCGACCAGAGCTGGCAGCTACTGATGGCCAGTGCCATTCGCCATCTCGAGCATCAGTGGCTCGACGAGGTGGTGGCGCCCTACCAGGAGCGCCTGGCAGGCCGCTACCCGCTGGTACCCAGCGCCTCGCGTGAGGTGGCCCTGAACGACTTCGAGGCCTTCTTCGCCGCCGGCGGCATTCTCGACCGCTTCTACCAGGACAACCTGCGCCCCTTCATCGAGGAAGCCCCCGAGTACCTGGTCGACGCCGAGGGCAGCCCGCTGCTGCGTGACAGCGTCTTTACCGCCATCCAGCGCGCCGAGCAGATCCGCCAGGCCTACTTCGGCCGCGACGGCGTGCTCGACGTGGAGTTCGCCCTGGAGCCGGTGAGCCTCAGCCCCGACAAGCGCCGCAGCGTGATCAATATCGATGGCCAGATCATCGATTACGCCCACAGTGCCAGCTCACGGGTCTCGATGATCTGGCCCAACGCCCTGCGCGGCGGCAACGAGAGCCGCATCACTCTGGTGCCGAGCCAGGTCAACCGCTCGCCGCGCAGCCTCAGCCGTGATGGCGCCTGGGCCTGGTTCCGCCTGCTCGACGAGGCCGAGATCACCAGTGCCAGCGAGCGCGACCTGGAGCTGCGCTTCCAGGTCGACGGCGGCTCGGCGCGCTATCGCCTGTACGCCACCGGCTCGCGCAACCCGTTCACCCGCCCGCTGGTGGCCGGCTTCCAACTGCCCACTGCGCTGTATGCCGAAGGAGGTTTCGATGTTGGCAGCCTTTAAGCGCCTGTTCGCTAGCGAACGCCAGAAGGCGGCACCTGCCAGCGCGGTAGAGGAGACGAAGGGGCTGGAAGCGGCCGCGATGGAGGACATCGAAGGCTTTCTCGAGGCCGCCCGGCGTGCCGATACCCAGGGGCACTCGCCCTGGGTACTGCGCGATGAGGCCCGCCTGACCACGCTGCGCCGGGCACTGGAGTTCACCGTGCAGCGCGGCCAGTGGCTGCAGCGTGACGGCGGCAACATCGCCCGCTGGCAGGGCCGGCTGCTCAAGCTGCGCCACGGCGAAGGCCCCTCCCTCGGCATGCTGCTGGCTTGCCGGCCGGATGACGAATCGGCCTGGCAGCTGCGTTTCTTCTTCGTCGAGAAGGAGTGGCAGGGCAGCGGCCACGGCGCCCGCCTGCTGCGGGCGGCGCGCCACAGCCTGAGCGGCGTGCCGCTGAACGTACGGCTGCCCCTGGCCTGCCAGGCCGCCGTACGCAGCCTGGAGGAAGCTGGCTTCCAGCGCATGCATGTAAACGCCTTCGAGGTGGCCAGCTTCGAGGCGCCCGCCGAGTGGGACTAGCCCGCAGCCAGCACGCATAGACAGGAGAACGATCGATGGGACGCAAATTCGTACTCGTGGGTGACATCGGCACCGACCATGACGGCTTTCCGCCGACGCCGGTCACCGCGGGCAGCCCGACCGTGCTGATCGACGGCAAGCCGGCGGCGCGCCTGGGCGACCCCCTGGCGCCGCACGACAAGCCCAAGCACCCCACCCACCCGCGTGCCATCGCCGAAGGCTCGGGCAGCATCCTGATAGACGGCAAGCCCGCCGCCCTCACCGGCCACGCCGTGGACTGTGGCGGCGTGGTGATCGGCTCCGCCAGCGGGGAGGGCAGCTGACGTGGCCAATCAAACCGGACTCCAATTCACCCTCGAGCTCGCCGGGGCTGACTCGGCCGACCTGGCGGTGGTCGACTTCTCCCTGGAAGAGGCGCTTTCCGCGCCCTTCACCCTCAAGCTGCGCTTCGCCAGCCGTAACGGCAGCCTGTCGGCCACGGCGATACTCGATCGCCCGGTGACCCTGACGATCTGGCAGGACGGCGAGACGCTGCGCCGGGTCAACGCCATCGTCAGCGAGTTTGGCCGCGGCGACCGCGGCCACCGCCGCACCATGTACTCGCTGGTCGCCCGCCCGGCGCTGTGGCGCCTCGGCCTGCGCCACAACTCGCGCATCTTCCAGCAGGCCTCGCCGCTCACGGTCATCAATACCCTGTGCGACGAGCGCAGCCTCACCGATATCGCCTTCGCCGCCACCCGGGAACCGCAGGAAAGGGAGTACCTCACCCAGTACCGGGAAACGGATCTCGCCTTCCTGCAACGCCTGGCCGCCGAGGAGGGGCTGTTCTACTTCCATGAGTGCTTCGAAACCGACGGCGACACCCCCAGCGCCGCCCACCGCCTGGTGTTCGCCGACGCCCCCCAGGCGCTGGCCCACCTGGGCGAGCGCAGCTACCACGGCCGTGCCGGCGGTACGCCGCCCCAGCGCCACGTACGCAAGCTCCAGCAGCTCGCCCGGGTCGCCCCGGCCTCAGTCACGCTCAAGGACTACTCATTCAAGAACCCCGCCTATGCGCAGCTGCACGAGCATGTGGGCGATGAGCTCGAGGCCCATGGTCAGCGAGACGACTACGAACACTACGACTACCCCGGCCGCTACAAGGCCGACGCCTCCGGCGCGGCCTTCACCCGCATTCGCCTCGAGCACTTGCGCAACGACGCCCTGACCTGCCGTGCCGAAAGCGACCTGCCCGAGCTCGCCCCGGGTACGCGCTTCACCCTCAAGGGCCACGACCTCAGTGAACTCAACCGCGACTGGCAGGTGGTGGAGGTCACCCACCATGGCAGCCAGCCCCAGGCGCTGGAGGAGGACGGCTTCACCCAGGGTGATGCGGCAGGGTTGGGGCAAATGACCAAGTTCGACAACACCCTGGTGCTGACCCCCGCCGACCGCGCCTGGCGCCCCAAGCCCAACCCCAAGCCCCGGGTCGACGGCCCGCAGATCGCCTTCGTCGTCGGCCCCGAGGGCGAGGAGATCTATTGCGACGAGCACGGCCGGGTCAAGGTGCAGTTCCCCTGGGATCGCTACGCCGAACCCAATGAAACCGCCAGCACTTGGGTGCGCGTCTCCCAGGGCTGGGCCGGCGGCGGCTATGGCAGTATCGCCATTCCGCGGATCGGCCACGAGGTGGTGATTTCGTTCCTGGAGGGCGACCCCGATCAGCCGCTGATCACCGGGCGCACCTACCACGCCGTCAACACGCCGCCTTACGCGCTGCCCGAGCACAAGACCCGCACCGTCCTCCGCACCCAGAGTCACCAGGGCGAAGGGTTCAACGAACTTCGCTTCGAAGACCAGGCCGGCGAAGAGCAGATCTGGCTCCACGCTCAGAAGGACCTGGAGCTGCTCACCAACAACGACCGCACCGAAGAGATCGGCAACGACAGCTTCCTCACCGTGCATCACGACCGTATCGGTGAGGTCGATGCCAACGATCACCTGACGGTGCACGGCAGCCGCCACACCCAGATCGACGGCGACGACCACCTGATCGTCGACGCCAGTCGCCACGAGAAGGTCGGCCGCGCGCAGCTCGTCGAAGCCGGCCAGGAGATCCACCACAAGGCGGGCATGAAAGTGGTGATCGAAGCCGGCGCCGAGATCACCCTCAAGGCCGGCGGCAGCTTCGTCAAGCTCGACCCCAGCGGCGTGACCATCGTCGGCAGTCAGGTCAAGATCAACTCCGGCGGCAGCCCCGGCTCCGGTTCAGGCCAGGCGGCCCAGGCACCGGCGCTACCGCGGGAGGCGGAGGCAGCGCCCGAGTTCACCCCGGTTCAGGCGCCTCAGCATGCGGCATTGCTACAACAGAAAGCGCTGTGTCCCGTATGCGAAAAGGATGGTAGCGCGTGACGGATATGGTGAGCTGGTTGTTTTCCCAAGGGCTGACGGGTGGCCCGTGGCGTTGGCCCGTCGAGCAGCACGTATACCTGCTGCTCGACGGCGTGCGTATCCAGGAGCTACCGCGTCGGCTTTATGAATGGTCCGAAGGGCTGTTGGAGGCCGATCTGCTCTACGCGGGAACCCCTTGGGCGGCGGTCAGTAACGTTTCTCCTTGGCTGGTACGGCTATCTGGTCCTGATGACCCGGTATTGCAGCGTTTCCTCAAGGAAGGGCTCGAGCCGGAATGGGGTTATCTCATCATCAGCCAAGCCAGCCTGCTGGAAGTGGCCGATCATCTGCGCCGCCTGGTGCAGGTCGTACACCCCAGTGGAATTCCGATGCTACTGCGCCTGGCCGATCCAGCCGTCATGTCAGCTCTGCTAACCGCTGAAAGCTCACCGGCACATGTCCCTTGGGGGGCTATCGATCAGATGGTCGTGCCCAATGCCGTGACGGAAGAGTGGGGCTATGGGTCGCCCGCTCAAGTGCAAGCTGACCCTATTGCACTAGACAGCGAAGGCTACCGGCTGTCAGAAGTGCAGCTTGCCCGGCTCCAGGCCTGCGATCTGCGTCGAGATACACGCCAACTGCTGAGCTTCGTCGAGCGTCATTGCAACGACTGGTTGCCGGACACGCCGAAGTCGCAGCGATATGCCTGCCTTGAGCGGGTTATCGGCGAAGCCCGCGACATGGGCTTCAACACGCCTCGCGAATGGGCGCTGCTGTGCACCCTGATGGCACGGCTAGGAACCCTGACCTGGCATGACCATACCGACACCCCTCTTTATCACGAGCTGAGCGATAGACGCCTGGGCGGAATCGAGCGTCTCGAGGCTGCTTTGAGCGCGGCCACAACCTCACAATCCCATGTTACGACATAGGAAGCATGTCACATGTCTGCCTTCGAGCGACCCAATGATGACCGCGACAACGGCGCACTGGCCGCCTATGAGCTTCCCTGCCGAGTTAGCGACGAAGGCGCGACCTGCCCGCTGATCAGCGGCAAGGTGCAGCTGCTGCCGCTGCGTTATGGCTTGGTCGAGGAGCTGGTACCCGGATGTTCCACGCCCTACACCCTGAGTGCGAGGCCGCTGGGCATTCGCCTGCTGCGTAACGGCTATCTCTATGTACTTGATGGCGAGACCAACGAACTCGCCGAGTACGAGTTTCGTGAACAAGGCGATGAGATTACCGGTGGCAAGCTCGAATACGAGACGGATCGGACACTCTACGTCTGCTTCTCCGAAGTAAAGTGGACCGATGCCAAGCGTGCCCAGGTACTGGAGAGCGAGGAAGATCGCGATGCCTTCATGCAGGCAGTCGACCTTTCCGGCGCCAACCCCGTTTCCGGTGGCGGGGAGCACCTGCTCACCACTGCCCAGGCGGAAGAGTGGGTGGCGGAATTCGCCGAAGAGGTCGAGCTGGAGCAGCCCGAAGGCGGCCATGAGCAGGAAGGCGAGGCCTACCACTGGGAAAACGACCATTACTACCACAAGTCTCGCCTTGGCAAGCTACTCAAGCAGCATGAGGTCGAGGACCGTGACGAGTGCCTGTGCCTGATTGTGCGCGACGATATCGGAGTCATGCGCGATCTGGCGATGTATCAGGACAACGTGGTGGGGTGGCATGAAGCCTGGTCAACGGAGGAAGGGGGAAAAGCAAAACGGGATTACGTGCTGGGCAGCTACATCGACTCATTGATTACGGTAAACGAAGACAGACTGCTGCTCCGTGCTCAAGGAGGTGATCAAGAAGTGGTCGCTCTATTGGATGATACCAACGAAGATCAGAGGCAGACCATCTATGACCATCTAATTGCTCGGAGAGATCATCGGGGTGCGATCCCCATGGGAACAGAAGCGCATTGGCGACATGAGCGTTTTTCAGACAATGAGTATGTTCAAACATTTCTAGCCATGCACGATGCCTTGGGTGAAGGGCTCTATACAAAACACAGAGATTTGATCAATCGTCTCAACCTTGAGACCTTCCATACCTTGAATGGGCGTAACCTCGGCCAGCGTGGCATTAACCAACTGATCGATCGCGGCCGGATGGAGCAACGCTTGGAGGCCGAGGGTGCGAAGCTATCCCGCTGGAGTGCAGCCCTCGATGCCTTGAGTCATGATCGTGCTGACATGCTATGCCAAGGCCTCTTCCACAGGGCCGCCTGGTATTTCGATCCTCAGGACGAAGTGCAGCTAGAGCTGGCATTCATGGCCCAATATTCCTGTACTCGGGATATCTGCCGCAACGACGAAACCATCGACAGGATCGGTGACTGGTTGGAGCAACATCCGGAATACGATCGGCCGCTCTTCCACACCCTCTCACTACAAGATCAAGGCGCACTGGCTATCGAACTAAGCGGCCTGGTCTCGGCGAGCTACGGTGTGGGAACGCGCTCCATCGAACTGCTAGAGAATCTCGAAGAGTGGGCGAATCGCCTGCACCAGCTAGAACAGGGCAAACTGCCCGATATCGCTGAACTGCCGGAACATATACGCTCTACTGCCATGCTGTCCCAGGAAAACCTGACGCCCGCAGTTAGCCGTGGTATCGCGCGCTCTATGGAAACGCTTGCACAGGCCTTGGATGGAGCCGGCTCTTTGCCTCCGCTTGAGGAAATTTTTCGTGATCTACCCAAGGCTCTGGGTCAACGCTTGATGAGTGCCGCCCGGGAAGGGCGCATTACCTTCCAACTTGCCAATGAAGGCGAAGTGGCAAACTTCCGCCGTTTGCTGCAGCAAGTATTGGCATTGAGGATCAACTTAGGGCGCTTGAATAGCCAGACCTCTCAGATGCGTGATCGTAGGCAGCATGGCACAGAGAACTACCACCACCTGGAGCAGGAAAAAAGGCAGGTTCAACAGCGTCTCACTCCCTTGGAAGAGCAGTTGGCCCGGGCCATCAGCCCGGTGGAAGAGTTGCCAGCCGATGCTGAGCGTCTCGCTTCTCCAGGTGAAGCTTCTAGTGCGGGTAAAGCGCGCGCCGGACTTATCGTGGCGGCCGCTGGCGGCGGGGTTACCAGTACGCAGCTACAGCAGACGGGAAGCATGATTCGCAATATGAGACAGGGCTACCGCTCGGCATCGCCAGTGGCGAAGGGTGGCGATGCCTTGTCTCTGCTGGTTTTCCTGGCCCAAGCGGTCAATCTTTGGGCGACGATCAAGGAGTCGAAGCGCTCCGGGACTTCCGATCTATTGATGGAGAGTGAGGAGTCGAAACTCTCGCAGGCTTTTTTTGGCACGGCAGCGGCAGGCTTGTTGGCTGCTCAGGCAATCGGCCATACCGCTCTCTCCAGCCATGCCCAGGCAATGACTCAAGCCCTAGGTGAAAATGCTTCGGGCACCAAGGCCGTCTATTCGCAGATGGGGCGCCTGCATCTCGTGATTGGTTTTGCTGGCTACCTTGCCGGTTTTGTTGCAGCGCTCTATAGCCTTGGCAACGACTTCAGCAACTGGCAGTCGGCGCTTCGCAGTGACAACCGTGTCGCCCAATATGGCGCCCTTACCGCTGCAGGCGGCAGTGCCGGATTGGCAGGCAACTTCGGTTATGGGTTTTATAGATCCGCCGATACAGGCATCGCTGTATTACGTCGGCGCATTACCCTCGAGGTGGCAGGCAAGTACCTGGGCCAAGTGCTGGCCCGGGTCAATCTGCTGGGTCTTTTCTTCTTCCTGCTCCAGTTGGGCGGCACCTGGGTCTACAACCGCTACAACCTCGATCGGCACGACCGCTGGCTGGAAACCACGCCTTGGGGCGCTGCCAGCCGGGATGCCTCTCTGGAGGCCTATTCCGACGAGCTGCTCTCCATTAACCAGGCGGTGCATGCCACCCTGGCTAGACGCGACGACCAGTATAACGTGGGTATCATACTGCCCAGCCTCGCCAAGGAGGCGTTTCAGACTCCCTTGGGCGGGCGGCCCACGGTACGGATTTCCTTCCAGGCCTGGCAGATACACCCCGAGCCCCGGCATCGCCGTGCTGGGCCGGGGCCGGCGCAGCCAGGTGAGCTATGGAGTCCAATGACCGGGGACTTTGGGCCTTCCCTGCGCTTGCTTACCACAGCTAGCACAACGGGAGTCGCCATTCGGGGTGTTATGCCTCCACGACGCTTTACGCCGGAACACTATGCGGTGGCCGTTCGCCTGGAGCGCTTGAATGATAATGGGGAGTACCAGACCAATGCCCATGACATTCAGCTGATCTATCTGAATCCCTCGCTGGGCACGGGGCCGGGTTCTCACTACCAGCCAACCGATAGCATGACGGCACCCATCGAGCCCAATGGCTGGTACGCTATCGATCCGCGCACCATGGTAATGAATCCGTAAACGGGAGCCTACATGGCCAAGAAAAAAGGCCTTATGAGGCCTGACCCAACCAAACCACAGCAAGCTGGCAATATTGAACGCTTGCCAGGTGGCAGCATCACCTTTCTGGCGCCTCTACCCCTCCCAACGGGAGAGCCGGCGCTTAACGAAGGGGCTGTCAGTGAACTCAATGACACATGGCTGGACTATGGAGCCGGCTGGTTCGGGGTATTTGGCAACCAGCTGTTGTTAAGTGGCATGTCCATAATGACTCTCATGATCATTGTCCTTTTTCCAATGGTGCTTTACCCATTTGTGCCAGAGCGGGTGTTTCATGCCTTTGTCGATAATGCTGTAAGAGATGCAATACTTGTAGTGTTGCTAATACTGTTTTTGGGCATCTTTTTAACGATAAAACACTTCCATATCAGGAAAAATTCTATTCCGGCACGCTTTCATCGCCAACGACGTGAGGTATGCTTCGTTCCGGAAAAGAAGAACGGTGATGGACATGAAGCGCCGGTTTTTGTGCCCTGGGAATCACTTCGAGCGTGGGTGTTTGAGACGCGAGGCGTCACTCAGTATGGTGTGCAGCAGCAGTACGGCATGGGTATCGGCTATGTGCTGCCCGGCACCGACCAGTGGGTGAAAACGGAGTTCATGACGCCGGCCCTGCCTTTGGCCCTTGCCGAATGGGAGGCGCTCCGCGGCTATATGGAATACGAGATCAACTCGCTCGACGAGATCCAGACCCCCCTTGCCATCCGGGAAGAAGGCGATCCCCCCTGGGAGGGAGCGCATACCATTCGCAACGCCCATCGCCGGCTTCACCGGCGCCGCCGTAACGGAGAGGTAGGCTGGTTCTATACTTTGGGTTGGTACCTCTATCACCTGCTCACTTTCTGGACCCTGCCGGGCTACCTGGCTGAGTTGGAAACGTGGCTACTCAGACGCTCCGGTACCAAGTCACTGCCACCGGAGATGGTGGAATGGTCCAAGCCACTCCCCAAGGAGCAGTGGGCCAAGCCCAGCGAGGAGCTGGTGCGTTTGTCGGAAGAGGTTCGGCGGATTCGCCAACGCGACCCGCAGCGGTCCATCGAAAAAGTGTTCGCCGAGGCTTATCGTCGCCAGGGAGTCGAAGCCTGACGATGACCAAGCAACGCAAGGTTTTTCTGGGCCCCCCTCAACCTCAGCGCGCAGTCTAACAGCGCAGCGAGAAGTTCATCGAGAAGGGCGACATCGAGGACCACCATCGTCGCGCTCGGCTCACATGCCCTGCCGTTAGTGGCCAACGTGGCCTGACGGTCAATTATCTTGGCTAAGACAGCAACGAAAAGCCCGGCCTTGCGGCCGGGCTGGATCTTCGCTTCCTTACACATCCTCCTCGGGCATCCTTCCACCCCGAGCATCCTTGGATATCGAGTCTTCCTGACTCGGTCGTCCCTGGCTGAGCCTCCGTGCCCAGTACGGTTTCATTCTCCAACACGACGTGGCTTGCCGCATTAACCTGTAGCAAGTCACGTGCATCCCCTGGCGTGCGCTTCATTTCCACTTGATGTTGCAGCCCATGGAGGGCATCTGCTTGGCATCCGGTGCCTGACCGGCCAGTACCGCATCCGCCGCGGCACGCAGGTCCTTGCCGGTTATCGGCGTTTCCTTGCTGGGGCGGCTGTCGTCGAACTGGCCGCGGTAGGCCAGCCGATGGTCCCGGTCGTAGAGGAAGAAGTCCGGGGTGCAGGCGGCCTGGAAGGCGCGGGCCACGTCCTGGGTTTCGTCCACCAGGTAGGGGAAGTCGTAGCCGCGTGCCTGGGCTTCCTCGACCATGCGCTCGGGGCGGTCGGCCGGGTGCGCCTCAAAATCGTTGCTGTTGATGGCCACTATTGCGAGGCCCCGGGCTCGGTACTCGCGAGCGAATTCGGCGAAGGCATCGGCGATGTGTTTCACGAAGGGACAGTGATTGCAGATGAAGGCCACCAGCAGGGGCGTGTCGCGGAACTGCTCGCTGTCGACTTGTGCTCCGTGGGGGTCGGGCAAGCGAAATGCGGGCAGTGTGCTGCCCAGTTCCGTCATGTTCGAAGGCGTCAGTGACATGGGTGCGAAGCCTCCTGTTGGTTTGAGGACTTACTGGTTGAGGGTTTTGTCCAGCAACAGCAATGCAGACTGCCACGAAGCGGCATCGGCGGCCGCGTTATAACCCAGTGGCAAGTCGAACTCCTTGGCCAGCGCGTCGGCGCCGGGGTTCGTGAAGCCGTGGAGGGCCTGGGGGTAATTGATCACGTCGATATCGGCTCCTTGTGCTTCGAGCGCTCGCGCCATGGCCGACAGGTCGTTACGTTCGACGAGCGAGTCTGCGCCGCCATTGTGGATCTGCACGGCACCGTTGAACTCGCCGCGTGCAGAGGCGGCCTGGGTGGGGCCGCCGTGAAAGCTGATGACGGCCTCGAGCGGCATGCCGGACAACGCCATGTTCATGACCACGCTGCCTCCAAAGCAATAACCGAGGGCCGCCATGCCGGTATCCGCCACGGCAGGATGCTGGCGCAGCTGAGACATCGCCGCTTCGAACCGGGCGCGTGCGGCTGGCCAATCCTGCATGACCTGCGAGGAGAACTCGCCCGCCTGATCGGGGTGCGTGGCGACCTGCCCGCCGCCATACATGTCGACGGCCAATGCGACGAAACCCAACGCGGCGAGCTGATCGGCACGAGCACGGGCATAACCGTCGAGCCCCCACCACTCGTGCACCACCAGGACGGCCGGCCGCGGCTTGGTGTCGTTGACGTTGCGGGCCAGGTACCCCTGATAGGTCTGACCCCCGGTCGTATATTCGAACGTCTCGCCTTCGACGCGAGGCCCCCAGGAGGTGATGAGTTCCGATTCCGACTCAGGCTCCGACTCGGTTTCGGCCCCTGTCGGCAGGCTGCTTTCCTGAGCCATGGCCGGGCCTGTCATCGACCCTGCGATCAGGCACAAGAGCATGAGTAATGGGCGCATGCGAAGCTCTCCTTGCTCGTTTTTCTTGGTGACGTCGCGGAGACGGAAGGCGTTTGTCTTCCACCCTTTACTAACATAGCCGCCCATGGAGGTCCGCGTATACCGCCCACGCCTGATGCCTTCGGTCGGGGCCGGTATGCCTGGGAGCAGACAGCATGACGCCGCGGACCTTATCGGCTCGCGGCGTGCGCCCAAACGAAAGCCCGGCCTTGCGGCCGGGCTGGATCTTCGCTTCCTTACTTCCGCCTCGAGCTCCCTTCCGCTCGAGCTTCCCTGGATCGAGTCGTCCTGACCCGGTCGTCCCTGGCTGAGCCTCCGTGCTCAGTACACCCCTACTGTGCCAACTCGAGGAGCCCGGCGACGTTAACCTGGGACAAGTGGTGTGTAAGAAATTGTCGATCAGGTTTGTAGGAAATAACTTACAAAAGATCGCTAAAGGCCACGGAGGCATTGGCCGGCCGTCGACGAAGGCGGGTTTTGGGTAGTGGCCCCTATCCGCTTAGCCCCCGAACGGCAGCACCGCGGCGTATACCGCGAAGTAGTGGCAGGTACTGCCGCCGAGCACGAACAGGTGCCAAATGGCGTGGTTGAAGGGAATCGCGCTGATGGCGAAGAAGATTACGCCCAGGGTATAGGTAATGCCGCCGGCCGTGAGGAGGGCGATGCCGGCGGTGGGCAGGCTGGCGCTCAGCTCGTCGCCGGCGAAGAGAATCAGCCAGCCCATGATCAGGTAGATCGCCACCCGCAGCACGCCGAAGCGGTGTGGCCAGGCGAGTTTGCAGGCGATGCCGGACAGCGCCAGGCCCCAGACGACGGCGAGCAGCGTCCAGCCGGTGGGGCTACGCATGTTGACCAAGAGAAAGGGTGTGTAGGTGCCGGCGATCAGCAGGTAGATGGCGCAGTGGTCCAGGTGTTGGAATACGCGCTTGAGCCGTGGATGGCGCACGCCGTGGTAGAGCGTCGAAGCGGTGTAGAGCAGCACCAGGGTCACGCCGTAGAGGCTGATGCCGACGATCTTCCATGGATCGACGTGGGCCGCCATGCAGGCCAGCACCAGCAGCACGATCACGCCGGCCAGGCTCAGCGCCGCGCCGATGCCGTGGCTGATGCTGTTGAGCAGCTCCTCGACGAGGTGGTGGCGATGACCGCCTGAGCTTCCGGTGGGTGGCATGGGCGTCTCCGTCTGGGCGCCCCGATGCCGTTCCGCTCAGGGCTTGCGTTCGATATCCACGTCGCCGGCCTGGGTGAAGTCGCCCAGCGCCATCATGTGGCCCAGCTTGCCGGCCTTGGTGGAGAGATACTGCTCGTTATGAGGATTGAGACCCGTAGTCAGCGGTACGCGTTCCGCAATGGTGACGCCGGCCTGGGTCAGGGCGTCGACCTTGCGCGGGTTGTTGGTCATCAACCGCAGGCTAGTAATGCCCAGGTGCTCGAGCATCGGCACGCAGAGGTCGTAGCGGCGCAGGTCGGCGCCGAAGCCGAGCTGCTCGTTGGCCTCCACGGTGTCGGCGCCCTGGTCCTGCAGGTGATAGGCGCGGATCTTGTTGAGCAGGCCGATGCCGCGGCCCTCCTGGCGCAGGTAGAGCAGCACCCCGCGCCCCTCGTCGGCGATGCGCTTGAGCGCTTCTTGCAACTGGTAGCCGCAGTCGCAGCGCATGGAGAACAGGGCGTCGCCGGTCAGACACTCCGAGTGCACCCGGCCGAGTACCGGCTCGCCGTCGGCCACGTCGCCCAGCGTCAGGGCGATGTGGTCCTTGCCGGTGGCCTCGTCCTCGAAGCCGTGCATGGTGAAGGTGGCCCAGGGCGTGGGCAGCCGGGAGGCGGCGATGAATCGAATGGTCACGGGGTACCTCGGTCAAGACCACGGCGATGCCGGAAGTGAATCCCGCATTCTAGCAGGAACGGCGGCCCGGCTCACGACTGTGCGGCGCTGGCGAACCTGGCCCGGGTCAAGCCGAGCGAAAAATGATGCGCTACAATAGGCCGACATTTCCTGTGGATGACTGACTGCATGGATCTCAAGAACGATCGCTTTCTGCGCGCCCTGATGCGTCAGCCGGTGGACCGCACGCCGGTATGGATGATGCGTCAGGCCGGCCGCTACCTGCCGGAGTACCGCGCCACCCGCGCCGAAGCCGGTGACTTCATGGACCTGTGCCGCAACCACGACCTGGCCTGCGAGGTGACGCTGCAGCCGCTGGAGCGCTATCCGCTGGATGCCGCCATCCTGTTCTCGGACATCCTCACCATCCCTGACGCGATGGGGCTGGGGCTCTACTTCGAGACCGGCGAGGGGCCCAAGTTTCGCAAGCCGGTGCGCTCCGCCGAGGATGTGGCGGCGCTCACGCTGCCCGATGCCGAGCGCGACCTGGACTACGTGATGCGTGCGGTGGCGACCATTCGTCGCGAGCTGAACGGCCGCGTGCCGCTGATCGGCTTTTCCGGCAGCCCCTGGACGCTCGCCACCTACATGGTGGAAGGCAGTTCGAGCAAGGACTTCCGTCACGTGAAGACCATGCTCTACGACACGCCCAGCGTGATGCACGACCTGCTCGATACGCTGGCCAGCGCGGTGACCGATTACCTCAACGCCCAGATTCGCGCCGGCGCCCAGGCGGTGCAGATCTTCGACACCTGGGGCGGCGTGCTCTCCACGCCGGCCTATCTGGAGTTCTCGCTGCGCTACATGGAGCAGATCGTCGCCGGGCTGATCCGCGAGCACGAGGGTAAGCGCGTGCCGGTCATCCTGTTCACCAAGAACGGCGGCCAGTGGCTCGAGGACATCGCCCTGGCGGGGCCGGATGCGGTGGGCATCGACTGGACCACCGAGCTGTCCGACGCCCGCGCCCGGGTGGGCCACAAGGTCGCGCTGCAGGGTAACCTCGACCCCAACGTGCTGTTCGCGCGTCCGGCGGCCATTCGTGCCGAGGTGGGGCGCATCCTCGACAGCTACGGCCACGGGCCGGGGCACGTGTTCAACCTGGGTCACGGCATCAGCCAGTTCACCGACCCGGACCGCGTCACCGCCTTCATGGAGGCGCTGCACGAGCTGAGCCCGCGCTACCATCGCGCCATCCAGCACCACAATGCCTGAGGTTCGCTGGCTGCGGTGGCTGGCCTGGGGTGAGGAGAGAAAGCGGCACCGCCTGTGGGCGGTGCTGGCCGTGCTGGCCGCCGTGGTCATCGCCTTCGGTAGCCTGACCCCCGGTGACGAGATGCCCCGGACGCTGCCGTGGGACAAGTTCAACCACTTCGTTGGCTATGCCGGCCTGGCGGTTCTGTCTGGCCTGGCCGGGCTGCCACTGGTGCGGGCCTTCATCGCCGTGACGCTCTACGGTATCTGCATCGAGTACCTGCAGGTCCCGGTGCCGGGGCGCAGCGGCGGCGACTGGGCCGACATCCTCGCCAACAGCCTGGGCGCGGCAGCGGCCGTGCTGTTGCTGGCAGCCATCAGGCGCTATTGGCAGCGACCGTAAGTCACCGACCCCCCGAACGACGACGCCCGCCATCGGCCGATGGCGGGCGTCGTCGTCTCTGGAAGCGGCTCGCTTACGGCACTTCGGCGCGCTCGATGATCGCGGGCTCGCGCGGCACGTCCTGGAACGGGCCACGGCTGCCGGTGGGCACTCGCTTGATGGCATCGACCACGTCCATGCCCTCCACCACGCGGCCGAACACCGCATAGCCCCAGGCCTGCCCGGAGTGGGTGCCCTGATGGTCGAGGAAGCGGTTGTCGTTGACGTTGATGAAGAACTGCGAGGTGGCCGAGTGCGGATCGCCGGTACGCGCCATGGCCAGGGTGCCGCGCTCGTTGCGCAGGCCGTTGTCGGCCTCGTTGCTGATCGGCGCGCGGGTCGGCTTCTGCTGGAAGTCCTGGTCGAAGCCGCCGCCCTGGATCATGAAGCCGTCGATCACGCGATGGAACAGGGTGCCATCGTAGTGACCCTCCTGGGCGTAGGTCAGAAAGTTCTCGACGCTCTCGGGGGCTTGATCATGAAAGAGTTCGATGGCGATGGGGCCGTGGTTGGTGTGCAGCACCACGTCGGCAGCGTTGGCATGGGCGGCGGCCAGCGGGAGGCTGGCGGCGGCGAGCAGGGAGAGGAGAGTTCGCTTCAGCACGGGAGCTCCTGTTGTTCGTGGTGGGTGGTGCAGCGAGTAAACGGTGCGCCTAGCTTACGTCCGGATGCGCCCGCTGTCAGGCCTTCGCCACGCGATCCGGGGCGCGACATCCGGCCACGCCGGATTGTTTGACGTGGATCACAACCCGCTCCGGAAAAGAAGTATCGGGTATGGTCTTTTTGCAGCGTTGGCCGGACCATGCCTGCATGCCGGCCGAGGCAATGCCCACCACCTTGATCTTCAGTCCTGCTTGCCTCGGCCATAACGTTCCTCGGTGACCGGCTGCGCCCAGGCGCGGTGCCGGAAGACGGGAGGTGTCGGCCCATGGTGGCGGAACTCGGAAACTTTGCCCTCGTCCTGGCGCTGTGCCTGGCCCTGGCGCAGAGCATATTGCCGCTGGTGGGGGCTCGGCTCGACGATGCCCGCCTGATGCGCAGCGCCCGCTTCCTCGCCAGCGGCCAGTTCGTCTTTCTCTCGCTCTCGTTTGCCGTGCTGGCCTGGGCCTTCGTCGCCGGCGATTTCACCGTGCGCTACGTGGCCGGCCACTCGAGCCTGGACCAGCCGCTGCTCTACCGGTTCACGGCGGTGTGGGGCGGGCACGAGGGCTCCCTGCTGCTGTGGGTTCTGCTGCTGGGGGCATGGGGCGTCGCCGTGGCCGGCTTCAGCGACTCGCTGCCGCGCGAGATGCTGGCCCGGGTGCTGGCCGTGCTGGGCATGGTCGGGGTGGGCTTCATTGCCTTCACGCTGTTCACCTCGAACCCGTTCGAGCGCATCGTGCCGGGGCTCCAGGACGGCCGCGGCATGAATCCGCTGCTGCAGGACCCCGGCATGATCCTGCATCCGCCGCTGCTCTACATGGGCTACGTGGGCACCGCGGTGGTCTTCGCCTTCGCCATGGCCGCGCTGCTCGGCGGCCGGCTCGATGCCGCCTGGGCGCGCTGGTCGCGCCCCTGGACCACGCTGGCCTGGGTCTTCCTCACCCTGGGCATCGCGGTGGGTGCCTGGTGGGCCTACTACGAGCTGGGCTGGGGCGGCTGGTGGTTCTGGGATCCGGTGGAGAACGCCTCCTTACTGCCATGGCTCACCGCCACCGCGCTGATGCACTCCCTGGCGGTGGCCGAGAAGCGCGGCGGCTTCAAGGTCTGGACCCTGCTGCTGGCCATCGTCACCTTCGCCCTCACCGTGCTCGGCGCCTTCATCGTGCGCTCGGGGGTGATCACCTCGGTGCACGCCTTCGCCACCGACCCGGAGCGCGGCGTGTTTCTGCTCGGGCTGCTCAGCGTCACCCTGCTCGGCTCGTTGATCGTCTACACCTGGCGGGCGCCCCGGGTCGGGCTTGGTGGCGCTTTCGCCGGGTACTCGCGCGAATCGCTGCTGCTGGCCAACAACGTGCTGCTGACGGTGGCCTGTGCGGCGGTGTTCATCGGCACCCTCTACCCGCTGGCGCTGGATGCCTTCGGCCTGGGCAAGATCTCGGTGGGTCCGCCCTACTTCGATGCGGTGTTCGCTCCGCTGATGCTGCCGCTGCTGCTGCTGGTCGGCCTCGGCCCGGCGGTGGCCTGGAAGCAGGCGAATCCGGGGGAGACCTTCCGCCAGCTGCGCTGGGCGCTCTTGATCAGTGTGGTGGCCGGCGGGCTGTGGCCGCTTGCGCTTGGCGCGTGGCGCCCGATGACGGCGCTGGCGCTGATGCTCGCCACCTGGATCGTGATCACCGCGCTGCAGGACATCAGAAAGCGCCTGGGCTCGGCACGTCAGCCGCTGCCCGTACGGCTGCGCAAGGTCATGCGGCCGAGCTTCCTCGGCATGCACCTGGCCCACATGGGGCTGGCGCTGGTGGTGGTGGCGATCGCCATGGTCAACACCTACGAGGTCGAGCGCGACGTGCGCCTGGCGCCGGGGCAGAGCGCCTCGGCGGCGGGCTTCGATTTCACCCTGCAGCGCATGGAACGCATGCGTGGCCCCAACTGGGAGGCCGATCAGGCGGTGGTACAGGTGGCCCGCGACGGCCACGCGGTGGCGCGGCTCACGCCGCAGCGGCGCTACTACGACACCCACGCGGGGATGCCGATGAATCAGGCCTCGCTCGATCGCGCGCCGACCCGCGACGTCTACGTCTCGCTGGGCGAGCGACTCGACGGCGACGCCTGGAGCTTCCGGCTCTACTACAAGCCCTACATGGCCTGGATGTGGTTCGGCGCCATTCTGCTGGCGCTGGGCGGTCTGCTGGCGGCGTGCGACAAGCGCTACCGCCTGGCGGGGCACCGTGTCACTCGAACGCCGCACGAGCCGGTGGCCGCTCGGCCCCGGGAGGTGGCGAGCCGATGACATTGCGTATGCTGATTGCGCTGGCGGCTACGGCCGCCCTGCTGGGGCTGCTGTTCATGGGCCTGGGCATCAACGCCCGCGACCTGCCGTCGCCGCTGGTGGGCAAGCCGGCGCCGCCGTTCGTGCTGGAGTCGCTTGAGGATGCCAGTGTCACCCTGACCGAGCAGGACTTCATCGGCGAGGTGGCGCTGGTCAACGTCTGGGCCACCTGGTGCAGCACCTGCCGCGCGGAGAAACCGCTGCTGATGGAGCTGGCCCGTGGCGGGATTCCCATCCACGCCTTCAACTATCGCGACGAGCGCGAGACGGCACTGCGCTACCTCAGCGTCAGCGACAACCCCTACCGCACCATCGCCTATGACCCCGTGGGCGACGCCGGCATCGACTGGGGCGTCTACGCCACGCCGGAAACCTACGTGCTCGATGCCGAGGGGGTGATCCGCTACAAGCGCATCGGCCCGCTCACGCGGCAGCTGCTGCTCGACGAAGTGCTGCCGCTGATCGAAAGATTGAGAGCTGAGGCCCAGCGTGCCAGCGAAGCCAGGAGGGGGGCGCCAACATGATTCCACGCCTGTTCTGTCTGCTGCTTGCCTGGCTGTTGCCCGCCGGGCTCGCCATGGCGCTGGCCATCGGCCAGCCGCTGGAGTTTGCCAGCGAGGCCCAGCAGCGCCAGTACGACACCCTGGTACGTGAGCTGCGCTGCACGGTGTGCCAGAGCGAGACCATCCACGAATCCAACGCCGAACTCGCCGCCGACATGCGCCGGCGGGTCCACGCCATGACCCTGGCCGGGCACGATGCCGACGCCATCGTCGCGTTCATGGTCCAGCGCTACGGCGACTACGTGCGCTATCGCCCGCCGCTGCAGGTCAACACCTGGTTGCTGTGGGCCAGCCCCTTCCTGCTCATGCTCGGCGGCGTCCTGGTGTGGTGGCGCATCGTCGTCGGCAGGCGAAGCATGGCCGAGCGCCCCGGTTTTACCGCCCAGGAGCGCGCCATGCTCGACCGGCTGCGCCAGGCCGATGAGTTGAGGAGGTCTTGATGAACGGACTGTTCCTATTGCTGGCCATGAGCCTGTGCGGCGTGGCGCTGGGCTTCGTGCTGGTCCCCCTGCTGCGCGCTCCCCGTGGTGAGCGCAGCGAGTCTCGGTGGGCGATCAACCTGGCCGTGCACCGCGACCGGGTGAGCGAGCTGGGGCAGGACCTGACGACGGGCACGCTGACCCAGGCCCGGCACGACGCTGCCCTGGCCGACCTCGAGCGTGAGCTGCTCGACAGCGGCGCCATCACTGTCGATGAGCGCCCGCGCGGCGAGAACCACGGCCTCCGGCGCGCGCCGCTGGTGGCCGCCTGCACCAGCGTGGCGCTGCTCCCGTTCATGGCGACCGGGCTCTATCTGACGGTGGGGCATGCTGACGAGGTCTTCGCGACTCAGTCACCTGGAGCGACGATCGCCGAAGCCGAGCCGCTTTCTGAAGCCGACCGGCGCCGCGAATTCGAGCATCTGGCCCGACAGCTGCAGGGGCGCCTGGCGCAGGATCCGGCCGACCTGAAGAGTTGGATCCTGCTGGGCCGGACCCTGGAATTCCTGGGCAACCTGGAGGCTGCCGAGCGTGCCTTCCGCGAGGCCGAGGCGATCCGCGCTGACCTCGACCAGCTGGACCAAGCCGCCGGTAGCCCTTCCGCAGAGGCGTCGGCAAGGAGGGAGACATGAACAAGACGTTGAGCCGCGAGGCCCTGCAGGCCGTGCGCCAGGTGCCGCTGTTCGCCGGCCTCGAGGACGAGACCCTGGCGCTGCTTACCGACGGCGCCGTGGAGCGCAGCTATCGACGCGGTGCACTGCTGTTCCGCAAGGGAGAGCCGGCGGATCGCTTCTACGTGGTGCTCGACGGCTGGGTCAAGCTGTTTCGCGAGAGCCCAGACGGCAACGAATGCATGGTGGGGCTGTTCACCCGCGGCGAATCCTTCGCCGAGGCGGCGATGTTCGACCGCCTGGGGTTTCCGGTCAATGCGGCGGTGGCCGAGGAGGCCCGGCTGCTGGCGTTCACCGCCGACCACTTCCTCCCCACCCTGGAGCGCAACCACGGCCTGGCGCTCAACATGCTCGCCAACCTTTCCGGCATGTTGCGCTATCTGGTGCGCCAGCTCGACCAGCTCACGCTGCAGCCCACCTACCAGCGCCTGGCGGCCTTCATCGTTTCGCTGTGCCCCGCCGAGGAGGGGCCGGCCAGCGTACGGCTGCCCTGCGACAAGCTGCTGATCGCCGGCCGGCTGGGCATGAAGCCGGAGAGCTTCTCGCGGGCCATGGCGAGGCTGCGTGAGGTCGGCGTGAGCTGCGAACGCAACTGCGTTCACGTCGAGAACGTTGCCGAGCTGCGGCGCTTCGCCAATACCACCGAGGAGGCGCCGCTCTCGCCGTTGCCGGGCGCGGCGCAGAACACCTCGCGCGCGGCCATGCTGCGTCCCTGCCGCTGAGCCGCACTGGTCGCGGCCGCTTTCCCCTCTCGCGACACGGCCCGCGCGGCGGGTCGCCGCTCGCCGTGACTTCTTTCCCCTCACCCTGACATAAGTCAACTCCTGGATGCATCAATTGACAGTGGTCAAGTGAGGCGAAAGGCAAAGTTGCTACTAATGGCGACAGGTGGGGGGTGGCTTGAGGCCATGGTCGCTGAGCACGCAGAAGAACAGGTCATGCCGGGCACCCGCCAGCCACACCCGAAGGGGAAACCAAGCGAGGCACGATATGCAGATGAGAGCTTTGAGCAAGGGGATCTTCGCCCTCAGCTTCCCGCTGACCGCCATGGTGGGCATGGCCCAAGCCGCGGCCCCGGAGTTGACTGCCGAGGAGCAGGAACGCGCCAACACCATCTACTTCCAGCGCTGCGCCGGCTGCCACGGCACCACGCGCAACGGCGCCACCGGTCCGAACCTGCTGCCCGGAACCACCCAGGAACTGGGCCAGCGTCGCCTGGAGAGCATCATCACGCTGGGTACCGAAGGCGGCATGAACAACTTCGACGGCATCCTCTCCGCGGATGACATCACGCTGATCTCCAAGTACATCCAGCACGACCCGGTCGATCCGCCGGAGATGTCGCTGGCGGACATGAAGGAGCGCTGGCAGGTCTTCGTCGCGCCCGAGGATCTGCCCACCGAGCCCCAGCACGATCTGAACTGGGAAAACTTCATGGTCACCATCCTGCGTGACCGTGGCGCCATGGGCATCATCGACGCCGACACCAAGGAGCTGGTCACCGAAGTCGAGACCGGCTACGCGGTGCACGTGGCCAAGGAGAGCTCCGACGGCCGCTTCTGGTACGTCCAGGGCCGTGACGGCCGCCTCTCCAAGATCGACCTGTGGATGGACCCGCCGCAGGTCACCGCCGAGGTCTTCATCGGCTACGACGCGCGCGACGTGGCGGTCTCACACTACGGCGAGTGGAAGGACAAGTACGTCATCGGCGGCTCCTACTGGCCGCCGCACTTCGTGATCGCCGACGCCGAGACCATGGAGCCGCTCAAGGTGGTCTCCACGCGCAGCTACGACACCCAAGGCAACTTCCGCAACGAGGCCCGCGTCGCGGCGCTCTACAACACCCCGCACGCACCGACCTTCCTGGTCAACGTCAAGGAGTCCGGGCAGGTCTGGCAGGTCGACTACAGCGACATCGACAACCTGCGCATCGACCAGATGGAGACCGCCGAATTCCTGCACGACGGCTTCTTCGACCCCACCGGCCGCTACTTCCAGATCGCCGCCAACATGAGCGACAAGATGGTGTTCATCGACACCGAGACGCGCAAGTTGGTCAGCATGCTGGAGACCGGCACCAAGCCCCACCCGGGCCCGGGCGCCAACTGGGTCGACCCCGAATGCGGCCCGGTGGCCGGCACTACCCACCTGGGCGAAGGCCTGTTGACCTTCTGGGGCAACGACCCCGAAGGGCATCCCGACCAGGCCTGGCAGATCTGCGACCAGATCGAGACCGACGGCCCGGGGCTCTTCGTGCGCACCCATCCCGATTCCGACAACGTCTGGATCGATCAGGCCATGCACCCCGAGCCCGACGTCAACCAGTGGGTCATGGTCATGAACAAGGAGACCCGCGAGCTGACGCCGATCCACGTCGCCGACCGTCCGCTGGAGCATGACGCCGTGGCGGTGCACATGGAGTACGACCAGACCGGCACCGAGGTGTGGGTCTCGATCTGGGCGCGTGGTGACGGCCACCAGAACGACGGTGCGATCGTCGTCTTCGATGACAAGACGCTGGAAGTGAAGGCGGTCGTCGAAGGCCTCAATACGCCGACCGGCAAGTTCAACGTCTACAACCGCAAGCACCACGTCGGCTGATCGTCATCGCCGACACCGCCGGGGCCCCAACGGGCGCCCCGGCCCCTTCACCAGCCGCTCCCTCCTTGCGGAACGGCTGGTGAAGGGGCCGACACAACAGCGACGACCAGGCAGCGGCCGTCGAGGGTAGGCACCCGCGTCACGACACTTTGGGAGAAAGACCATGGGGGAGCGACCACGCAACTGGCGCAGAATCACTATCCTGGGGGCATCGCTGGGTGCCGCCGCATTCTTCTTCGTCGCCGGCATCATCTTCTGGGGGGGCTTCAATACCGTGATGGAAGCCACCAACAGCTACGCCTTCTGCAGTACCTCCTGCCATGAGATGAGTTGGGTCCACGAGGAGTACCAGGATCGCCCGCACTACCAGAATGCCACCGGCGTGGGAGCGGCCTGTTCGGATTGCCACGTGCCTGACGCCTGGGGACCCAAGATGGTGCGCAAGATCCAGGCCAGCCGCGAGGTATGGCACTGGATGCTGGGCTCGATCGATACCGAGGAGGAGTTCGAGGCCAAGCGCATCCATCTGGCCGAGAACGTGTGGCGCTCGATGCTGCGCACCGATTCGCGCGAGTGTCGCAACTGCCACGACTGGTCGGCGATGGACCTGGAGCAGCAGGCGGCCCGCGCCTCGCGCGAGCACGCCCGGGCCTTCGAGCAGGGCATGACCTGCATCGAGTGTCACCAGGGCATCGCGCATGAGCTGCCCGAAGCGTGGGACGAGTCGCCGGTTTGGGCGGGCCGCTTCGAGTTCGTCGACGCCGCGGAGGGCGCCGAGGGGGCCTCTTCCGCGCCGCTGGAGAGCGAGGACCTGGGCGAGGCGGCCGCGGTCGAGGCCAACGTCGCCGCCTCGCTGGACTGGGAGGCGGTGCCGGCCATCGACCTGACGCTGTTCCTGCCCGGCCAGGCCTCCATCGAATGGATCCAGGACGGCAGTGAGCACGGCGGCGGGCGCGCCTTCAGCTTCGGCGATCGCTGTCTCTGGTGCCACCAGGGCGAAGAGGCCGACATCGGCGCGCTGGCCGTGGCCGGCGAGAAGATCGAGACCTTCGACCTGGGCGACAAGCGTGGCCACGTGCCGATGAGCGTCAAGGCCGCCTTCGACGACGACTATCTCTACATGCAGTTCCGCTGGGAGGCGGGGGAACATGCGCCGCTGCCCTTCGTCGAAGGCGGCGTGATGGACCCGGACAACCCCTTCAAGCTGACCGTGAGCCTCTCCGACGACCGCGTCGAGATGGCCGAGCGGGCGGGCTGCTGGGCGAGCTGCCACCACGATTCCGCCTACATGCCGGATGCCCCCGAAGCCGAGGCGCTGGCGGCGAGCGAGCTTTCCGAACGGCTCGATCTGATGAGCGGCAACGGCGTGACCAAGTACCTCTCCGAGAGCCGCACCGGGATCGAGATAAAGGGGCGTCGCGGCGCCGCCCGCGGCGGCTGGGACAAGCTCAAGGAGGAAGAAGAAATCCAGGAGCTGCTCGATGGCGGCGCCTACCTCGACCTGGCGCGCTACAACAGCGGCGACGGCTCCGTCGAATCGGGCTACGTCCTCGACGAGCGCCACTTCAGCGACAGCCAGGCCATCGCCTTCAGCGCCGAGGAACAGGACGGCGTGTGGACCGCCTACCTGACCCGCGCACTCAAGACCGGCACGCAGGGCGACAAGCCGCTCGACCTGGCGCGCCTCTACAGCCTCAACGTGGCGCTGCACGACGACCATGCCGACTCGCGCTTCCATCACGTCTCCTTCCAGTATGGCCTGGCCTTCGGCGCCGAGAACCCGGAAGAGGCCTTCGGCGAGGACATGGTGGAGATCAATGCCACGCGCGTCGGGCAGTGACGCGTCGCCCGGGAAAGGAGAGACGGATGGCAACGGCTACCGGTTCGGCCCTCGGAACCGCCCTGGCCACCCTGCTGCTCAGCGGGGCGGCCGGGGCCGACAACGGCGTCGTCGAAGTGGAGATGCGCGACTACGGCTTCCACCCCGCCGAACTCGAGGTCGAGGTCGGCACCACGGTGCGCTGGGCCAACGTCGAGAAGCGCACCAGCCACGACGTCTACTTCCATGAAGAGGACCTCGGTTCGGAGCGTCTGTTTCCCGAAGAAAATTGGGAGCGAACCTTTGACGAGCCGGGTACCTACCCGTACCACTGCCGACCTCACGAGAGTCGCGACATGGAAGGGGTGGTCGTGGTGGTACCGGCCGAATGATTCGACTATTGCACCATTTACTACAAACGCCGGCACGGTCGGCGTTTGTAGCCGTTCATGCAAGAGGAGCGACTATGCGACGACACCTGCAAGCGTCGGCCTGGCTCGGCGGCAGCCTGGCCACCCTGGCCTTCAGCGCCGCCCTGGCGGCGGAGGGGCCGGCCGGCTATCGCAGCGCCGACTTCGGCATGGCCTTCGACGAGGTGATGACCGAGCTGGAGCGCGATGCTGCCGTGGCCAACCTCAGCGTCAGCGA
Organism: Halomonas sp. SS10-MC5; assembly: GCF_015992245.1. Lineage (NCBI taxonomy): Bacteria > Pseudomonadati > Pseudomonadota > Gammaproteobacteria > Oceanospirillales > Halomonadaceae > Halomonas > Halomonas sp. SS10-MC5. The sequence goes on from NZ_CP065435.1 coordinate 167,405, forward strand.
AACGGAGGACGGCGACCGCCTTATCGACGGCGAGCTGCAGGACGAGGCTGCTCCGCAGACCGACCTGCGTTACGTCTTCCCGGCGGGCAGCGACGCCCTGGCCCTGGTGGTGGCCTTCCATCCCGAGGTGGAAGATTACGTCACGGTGAAGGCGCAACTCGAGGCCCGCTATGGCCAGCCATGGGAGGCCGAGATGACCGAGTGGTGGTTCGAACAGCTCAAGGGGGGCATGCCGCAGGAACCTAGCAGTCTCACCGTCTGGGGCGGCGATGGCAGCGAGGATACCGAGCGCGGCCGTTTCGTGCGCCTGTGGTCGTTCGAGGATTACCTCACGGTGGAATATCTCGACACGCAGCTGTTCCCTAGATGAGCCCCAGGAAGGGCACCAGCGTCAGGGCCAGCATGGCCAGCACCGCCAGTGCCACCAGCAGCATCTGAACGGGATGCTGCCACAGGCGCCGCCACAGGGTCGGCGCGTCTCCCTGCGCGACGCGGTCGGCATGCTCCTGCTGTACACGCGCTTGCCGCTCGACCTGATAGCGCTCGAGGACCTCGCGCGCCGCCTCCAGCTGCGCGGGGTCGCGCAGCCAGATGGCATCGACCCCCAGGCGCCAGAAGCCGGCCTGGGTCTCGTAGGTGTCGAAGCCGTGCTCGTCGAGCAGCCGGCGCACCTCCCAGGCTTCCTCGTCGGTGACGTTGGCCAGCCGGAACAGCAGTGTCGCCATCAGCCGGCCGCCTCGCACTGCCGTTCGGCGCGGGCGATGGCCGCGTCCGCCCCCGCCAGATCGAAGCTCATGAACCAGTAGTCCTCGTCGCCGCGGTCGAAGCGCAGGCGCAGCGTCTCGCCGCCGCGCATCTCGTCGAGCAGCAGGTCCTGGGTGTCGAGATAGAAGTTGACGTAGAAGCCGCGGTCGCCGCGCTGGGTGATGAACTCCGCCATGCCGCTGTGGATCGTCTCGTGGTCGACCCGCAGGTCGCCGGGTACCAGGTTGGCCACGCGGCTCTCGGGCTGGTGCTCCTCGAGCTCGACGCGCACCTCGAGCCACGGCAGGTCGCACACGCCGGGGGTGTAGTTGACGCTCAGGATCGAGTCGCTGTAGCTGGTCTGCTCGAGGGCGCGAAAGTGGCGTTCATCGCCCAGCGACAGCGTCACGGAGTGCCAATTTTCGTGCTGTTCGGCATCGCTGACGTTGTAGTTGGTGGCGAATGCCGGCCCGGCCAGGGCCAGGCCGGCCAGCGCGGCAGCGAGCGGGGCGGTAAAACGCATGCGGGGTCCTCGCAGATCGATGCGCCCGAGCCTAGCACGCCGTGCAACGGCTGTCCCGCTGGACTCAGTGCCCGCCGCCGTGCCCGGCCATGGCGCCCATGGCATCGCCGCCGCCCAGTTCACCGCGGCTCAGGCGGGCCAGCAGGTCGAGGTCGATATCGTCGAAGGCGTAGAGTTCGCCGCCGTGGGTCTCGGCGAAAGCCTCGGCGTGATGGCGCTCCCTGAACGAGGCCAGGGTATGGCCCATCGAGCCGCGCTGGTCATGACCCGCCACGTACCACGCCTCGCTGGCCAGAATGAAGGCGGCGTCGTCGGGCTTGGGCCAGGGCGCGGCAGCGACGTCGTGCACGTAGGCATGGGAGAGGCGGGTCTCGTTCTCCGGCTGGCGCAGGAAGGCGAACAGCTCCGCGGTGGAGCAGAACTTCAGCGCCGAACCCTGCTTGTCCAGGAACGCCTGACCCTTGGGGCCGGGGTGCTCGTCGATCAGCATCCCGCACACATGGCAGCTGTCGCCGGACTCGATGGGCTCGGCAGCGGCCAGGGCGACGGGCTCCGACTCGCCGCAGCCGGCGAGCAGCAGCGGCAGCAGGAGCAGGGGCAGCAGCAGGAAACGGGGCATGGCAGGGGACTCCAAAAAAATAAGCGGGCTCAGGCCGAGCGGTGACGGAAGCGCATCAGCGCCAAGCCCAGGGGCACCAGCACCCAGGCCATCAGCAGCGGCAGCAGCACGGCGGGGCGGAAGGCGCCGCCCTCGGCGATGGAGGTCAGGCCGGTGTAGCTGCGCGCCGCCTCGAAGCCAGCCAGGTTGATCAGGCGGAACAGCTCCGTGGGGTTGAGCAGCAGCAGCCAGGGCAGCCAGTCGCCACCCTGCTTGACGCTGACCAGCAGCGCCAGCAGGCCCAGGTCGAACACCAGCACGAACAGGAACCACACCACCAACGCCAGGCCGGCGGCGCGGGCCTTCTCGCTCACCCACACGCTGATCAGGTAGGCGAAGGCGATGAACACCCAGCCCAGCAGCACGCTGCTGGCAATCAGCAGGCCCATGCCGGCGGCGAGTTCGCCAAGTGCGACGCCCTCCGCGCCCACGGCGATCACCGCGCCGGCGATGCCGAAGCCGAGCGCCGTGGCGCTGCCCAGGATCAGGCCGTGGCCGAGGAACTTGCCCAGCAGCAGCGCGGTGCGACTCACCGGGTAGGTGAGCAGCAGCAGCAGGGTACCCGCCTCCTGCTCGCCGACCACGGCGTCGTAGGCCAGCAGCAGGGCGATCAGCGGGATCAGGAACACTGCCAGGGTGGCGAGGCTCACCAGCGTGGTGGCCAGCGAGGTGAAGCCCAGCCCGCCGCTGGCCGCGGCGCCGAACCAGGCGATGCCCACGGCGAGCAGGGCCAGCACCAGGGTAATGGCCAGCACCCAGCGGTTGCGCAGGCCGTCGCGGAACTCCTTGCCGGCCAGTGTCAGGATGGCGTTCATCGAACCTCTCCTTGGACGGGGGCGAGCCCGGCGGAGAAATGGGTGTAGAGGTGTTCCAAGGTAGGCGGCAGCAGCTCGATGTCCTCGACCCCGGGGTGCGTGGAAAGGTGGCGCAGCACGGCGAGCTTGGCATCGGCGGGCACCGAGAGCGACACCTCGTGGCCGTTGAGCGGCCGCGCCTGGATGCGCGTGTCGTTCCAGGGCCGCTGCCAGTCGGCGCCCTCGAGCCGGCCGCGGGCGCGAATGGTCATCGGCAGGGCGGCCTCGGCGCGCAGGGTCTCGAGGCTGCCCAGCGCCAGGCGGCGGCCACCGCCGAGGATCAGCGCGCGATCGATGTAGGGCTCCACCCCCGGCAGCACATGGGAGGAGAGCAGCACCGTGCAGCCGCGCTCGCGCAGACTGCGTACCGTCTCGTAGAAGTCGCGGGTGGCGGCGGGGTCGAGCCCGGTGGTGGGTTCGTCGAGCAGCAGCAGGCGCGGCTCGCCGAGCAGCGCCTGGGCCAGGCCGAGGCGCTGGCGCATGCCCTTGGAGTAGGTCTTCACGCGGCGCTTGGCTGCCGCGCCCAGGCCGACCTGCTCGAGCAGGTCGGCGACCTGGCGGCGGTCGACGCGCTTGAGCCGGGCGAAGAAATCGAGCACCTCGCGACCGCTGAGCTGTTCATAGAAGCTGACGTTCTCGGGCAGGTAGCCCAGGCGGCGGCGCAGCGTCTCGGCATGGGCACCGTCGGGGGCGCCGCCGAGTACGGAGAGCTCGCCGGCGCTGGGCGAGAGCAGCCCCAGGATCAGCTTCATGGTGGTGGTCTTGCCGGCGCCGTTGTGGCCGAGCAGGGCGAGCACCTCGCCCTCGCTGACCCTGAGGTCGAGGGCGTCGAGGCGCACCACGTCGCCGTCGCGCCGCGTCACGCCGTGGAATTCGATCACCGCGTTCATGAGTCGGTGTCTCCGAAGTCGGGTTCTGTCATCAGGGGGGCGCTGTCCTTCACGCCCTGAGGGCGGAAGACGGGGAACTGACGCTGCACCCAGCGCAGGGTCAGCACCGCGGGGCTGTGCATCAGCAGCCGCGCCGCGGGAAAACGCCACAGCAGGCGGTCCATGGCGTCGTTGGGCTCGTAGGGCGTGTCGCCCAGCCCGTCGCCGGCGAGATCCCAGCCCAGGTAGTCGCTCCAGTAGTTGCCGCGGCCCTCCTCCGACCACTCCTGGGTGCGCGTGGCGACGTACATCACCTGCTGGCGATTGTCGACGAAGGCGTTGCTCACCACCGTGTTGTCCTCGGAGCCGGCGGTCAGGTGGATGCCGATGTCGCTGCCGGCCAGGCGGTTGCCCTCGAAGCGGTTGAACTGGGCGTTGTAGACGAACAGCGCCTTGCCTTCGCTGCCGCTGACCAGCGCCTGTCCGCCCGCGTCCGCTGCCGCACGTACACCCTCGACACGGTTGCCGCGAAGGGTCGAGTAGGTGATGTTGTTCATCAGGATGCCGTAGTTGAGGTCGCCCTCGGAGCGGTTGTCGACGACCGTCAGGTGGCGCGACTGCATCAGCGCATAGCCGGTGCGGGTGTTGCGGGTCAGGTTCTGTTCCAGGCGGTTGTCGTGGGCATACATGTAATGCACGCCGTAGCGCAGGTCCTCCATCACGTTGCGTCGCAGCAGGCTCTGGCTGCTGCTGTCGATGTAGATACCGTCGCGCACCTCGCGGATGTCGTTGCCCTCAACCCTTGCGCCTTGCACGTTGTAGAGGTGGATGCCGTTGCCGCGGTCCTGCGAGCGCAGCGAGGTGTTGCCGCGAATGACGTTGTCTCGCACCTCCACCTCGTTGGCAGAGTCGAGGCGAATGCCGAAGCCGGGGCCGGTGAGGCGCGAGTGGCGAATGACGCTGCCGGTGGCGCTGCGCTCCACCAGGATGCCACTGTCCATGGCGGTGAGGTCGCGGCCCCAGTTCTCGATGGTGAGGCCGTCGATCACGCTGCCGGGGGCGGTAATGATGACGCCATGGCCGTTGCCGCCGGCGTCGATCACGGCGCCGGGCTCGGCTTCGACGGTCAGGGTGCGGTCGATCGTGAGCGGGCCGGGGTAGCGGCCCGCCGGCAATAGCAGGCGGTCGCCGTCGCTGGCGCGTTCGACCAGCGGCTGCAGCGATTCGCCCGGGCTGGCCTGCCAGTCGGCAGCCAGCAGCACACCCGGCAGGCTCAGCCAGGCGGCAAGAATCGGGATCAGGACGCCGAGGATCGGTCGTCGGGTCATGCATTTCTCCAAACTTATAGGGTGCCGGGACCAGGCCGTATTTGCCTTCAACCTGGTCCCGGTGCCCTCAAGGCAGCCAGAGCGTCATCTGGCCATTGCCTGTCACGCCTTCTCGACCAGCATGCGGCCGGTCATTTCCATGTGCATGGCGTGGCAGAACCAGTTGCAGTAGTACCAGTGCACCCCGGGCTTGTCGGCGACGAAGGTGACGCTGGCGGTCTGCTGCGGGCCGATCTCCATCTGCGCGCCGTGGTTGACCATGCAGAAGCCGTGGGTCAGGTCTTCCACCTGGTCGAGGTTGGTGATGACCACGGTGACCTCGTCGCCCTGCTTGACCTTGAATTCGGTCAGGCCGAACGTCGGCGCCACGGAGGTCATGTAGACGCGTACCTTGTTGCCGTCGCGCACGACCTTGTTCTCACGCTCGACGTTGACGCCATCGGCCTCGGCCATGGCGATGGTATCGGCGAAGAAGGGATCGTCGCGCCGCCATACGCGCACCGGGTTGATCTGGTCGGCGCGCACCAGGATGCAGTCGTGCGGCTCGGCGTAGGTCGGGCCGTCGTGCACCAGCTTCATCTCGTCGCCGCTGATGTCGATCAGCTGGTCGTTCTCGGGGCGCAGCGGGCCCACCGGCAGGAAGCGGTCCTTGGAGAACTTGCACAGCACCACCAGCCACTTGCCGTCGGCATCGCGCGACTCGGTGAGGCTGGCGTGGTTGTGGCCGGGCTGGTAGTGCACATCCAGCTTCTGGCGGATGTAGTTCACCTCTTCGCCGTTGTAGTGGCGAATGGCGTCCTCGATGTGCCACTTCGCCACCTGGCTGTCGATGAACAGCGTGGTGTAGGCATAGCCGCGACCGTCGAAGGTGGTGTGAAGCGGCCCCAGGCCCAGCTCGGGCTCGCCGACCACGGTGTCGCGCGGCTCGATGGCGTCATTGAACAGCTCGGGCAGCCTGTCGATCGCAATGATGGTCACGGTCGGCGACAGCTTGCCGTTGGCCATGAAGTACTTGCCGTCCGGCGAGGTGTTCAGGCCGTGCGGGTTCTTGGGCACCGGGATGTAGCGGGTCAGCGCCGAGCCCTTGCGACCGTCGAGCACCGGCACCGGCGAATCGCCCAGGGTCTCGTACTGGCCGGCGGCGACGGCGGCCTCGATCGCCTCGACGTCGAACACCACCACCCAGTCACGCTCGGCGCTCATGGTCTCGGAGAGGGTCATGCCCTTCTCGGAGTTGTAGCAGGTCGCGGCAACGAAGCGGCCGGTATAGTCGGCGTCGGTGTTGTCGAGGTTGCCGTCGACGATCACCTGCCAGGCCACGTCCATGCTCTCCGCGTCCACCGCGTTGAACATGGTCCAGTAGTTCTCCGGGTTCTCCATGTCCCGGCCGTCGTTGACCTGCGGGATCGGCATCTCGGCGTTGCAGAACACGTACTTGGTGTGCGGCACCTTCTGCAGGCGCAGGCCGTGGATCGCCTGGACGTTGGGAATGGTGGTGATCTTGTCCGTCTTCATGATGTCGAGACGGATACGCGCCACGCGGGTGTTGGCCTTGTCGTTGATGAACAGGTACTTGCCGTCGTAGCGGCCGTCGGTCATCGAGACATGGGGGTGGTGGCTGTCGCCGTTGAGGAAGCGCGCGGAGTCGCCGAGGATGCGCCGGGACTCGTTGCTGATACCCCAGCCGGTGGCGCTGTCGGCGTTGAATACCGGGATGCGCATCAGCTCGCGCATGGAGGGCACGCCCAGCACGCGGACTTCGCCGGAATGGCCGCCGCTCCAGAAGCCGTAGTATTCGTCGAGTTCCCCCGGTGCCACGCTGCCTGCTGCAGCGCCAGCGGCCTGGGCCTGACGGCTGCTCATCAGCGCACCGGCGCCGAAGCCGCTGGCCAGGCCGGCCCCGGCGACGCCGGTCACCGCGCTGTTGCGCAGGAAGTGCCGGCGACCGAGGTTCTCGATCTGCTTCTTGTCACTCATGGTTCAGTCCTCTTGGTGGGTCGGAATACGCTGCAGCCGGTCGACGGCCTTGGCGGGTTCGTGGAGCTCGACCTGGCCCTTGTCGCCCGACACGCGCGCCGCCTTCTCGTAGCGCTTGCGGCGCTTGATCATCGGCGGGCAGCGGCGGTCGTCGTGGTAGGTGATCTGGCAGTCGAGACAGTAGTGGCACTCGTTGGCGTTGATGTGGCCGTCGGGATGGATGGCGGCCACCTCGCATTCGTTGGCGCAGATCTGGCAGGGCGTGCCGCAGCTGCCGCGGTGGCGCTTGAGCCAGTCGAACAGGCGCAGGCGGGCGGGGATGGCGAGCCCCGCGCCCAGCGGGCAGACGTAGCGGCAGTAGGCCTTGTGCGTGAAGGCCGAGATCGCCACCAGGCCCAGGGCATAGAGCAGGAAGCCCCATTCGCGCTGGAAGCGCAGGGTGATGGCGGTCTTGAACGGCTCCACCTCGGCGTAGCGCTCGGCCTGCCCCAGCGAATGCAGCGAGACGGCGAACAGCGCCAGCAGGATGATGTACTTGATCGCCCACAGCCGCTCGTGCAGGCCGAAGGGAATCTCGAACTGGGGCACCTTGAGCTTGCGTGCGGCCTTGTTGACCAGGTCCTGCAGCGCGCCGAACGGACACAGCCAGCCGCAGAACACGCCGCGGCCCCACAGCAGCAGGCTCACCGCGACGAACGACCAGAGGATGAACATCATCGGGTCGATCAGGAACGACTCCCAGCTGAAGCCGGTGATCAGCGAGTTGGTGAAGGTGAGCACGTTGACCACCGAGAGCTGCGCCAGCGAGTACCAGCCGATGAACACCAGGGTGTAGACCAGGAAGCCCAGGCGCAGCGGGCGCATGATGCGCGGGTAGCGCACCAGCACGTCCTGGAACAGCATGATGCCGGTGAGCACCATGAGGCCGGCGCCGAGCACGGCGATCTGGAACGCCTTGTCGCGCCACACCTGGACCCAGATCGGCTCCTCCTCGGGCGGCACGGGCCGCTCGATGTAGGCCTCGGGCACGCTGTAGTCGGCGCTGAAGCGGCTGAACTCGGTGTCCAGCGGGCCCGAGGCGCGGCGCACCAGCAGCTCCAGCTGCCACGGCCGGCCCGGGTCGAAGGCGGCACTCTCGCGCACGATGAAGATGTCGCGCTCGGCGAAATCGGGCGCGCCCTCGATCGCCAGATTGCCCAGACGGATGTGGTCGCGGTCGTGGAAGCTGACGGTGGCGTTGCCCTGGCTGAGTTCCAGGCGATCGAAGATGCCGCCGCGCACGTAGCCCGAGCCCTTGAACGAATAGTCGCCGCGGCCCATCACCGCGATGGCGTGCTCGCCCTCGTCGAGTTCGGCCATCAGCCGCTCGTAGACGTTATCGCCGAGCAGGTTGCGCCCGGCGGTGGGCGGGTTGAGGTAGGTGTAGAACAGCTCGATGAAGGTGCGCTCCGCCGGCTGGGGCGTATGCAGGTAGTGCTCGGCGGGCGTGCCGACGAAGGTCTCGTCCACCTCGCCGTGGCTCAGGTGAAGACGGCGGATGGTGCCGTCGCCGGTGAGCGTTTCCCAGTCGGCGGGAGCGTAGACGTCCTCGAGCACCCGGGCCGCCGGCATGGCGGAAGGGTCGGCGATCAGCCCCTGCTCGGCGGCCACTTTGCGCGCGGCGCGCAGGATGGTGTCGCTGACCACGATGACGGTGACGGTGGCCCCGGAGATAGCATCGAGGTTATCGCCGACCTTGAGCCGATCGTTGACGTGGGCGCCCACATGCGCGTCGGCGAAGCCCTCCAGCTTGGTCTCGGGGATGCCCACCAGCATGATGGGCTCCTCGTGGCCGAGGATGTCGGCCAGGACGATGCGCCCCTCCAGGTCGATGCCCACCAGCAGGTTGACCGGCTTGCCCGAATAGGCGGGGATGGGGGCGATATCGACGCTCTCGAAGACGTAGCCCAGCGGCGTTCCCGTCTCGTCCTCCACCGTCAGGGCGGGCAGCGTGCCCTCGGCCTGGTTCAGGCGGGCCACCTCGGGGAAGCCGGGGCGAACCTGCTCCAACTCGATGGCCAGGGTCGGCAGGGAGAACAGCAGCATCAACAGACCGATCAGCCAGATGGGAGCCAGGGGAGACGGGGTGCTGCGCCGGGTGGGCATGGGCATTCCTTGAGACGGCTGCCTTGCGGTGAAGATCGCTCGCGTGGCGCTCTTCAACAGGCATGTAGAATATTTCTTTTGCGACTTGAAAATGCCCGGAGCGAATCTGACCAGGCGGTTATGGCGCTATCATGCCAGTTGATTCACTCGCTCGAATTGACATGGATCATGTCCCCCATAAGGCGGCTCGGCTCTGAGGGAGTAACCCCAAAGGGGTAGTAGGCGAGACGCTGCATGGCGACACGCAAAGGGGAAGCAGGCGCTGCGAGGGACAAGGCGAAGGCGGGGCGCATGACCGCTGATGCGGCATGGCGCCCCGCCTCACTGGCGGACTTGGCCGCCGGGGTGCTGGATCGTGGGGTTACATCACCGGCTCGACCAGGAAGTCAACCGCGGCCTGTACCTCCTCGTCGCTCAGGCCCATCTGGCCGCCCTTGGGCGGCATGGCGCCGAAGCCCTCGATGGCATGGGTGTAGAGAGTATCGATGCCCTGTTCCACGCGGGCAGACCAGGCGTCGGCGTCGCCGCGAATCGGGGCGCCGGCGGCACCGGTCATGTGGCAGGCCATGCAGGCCTGATTGTAAACGGCTTCGCCGTCGGCCTCCGCCTGGGCGGTGGCGGCAAACGCCAGGGCGGCGGTGCCGGCGAACAGGGCGGCAGTCAACTTCTTCATGGTTTCTCCTGTTTCTTTTGGTTCACGGTGAAGCCAGTGCGGAGCGAGAGCTCGCTGACATCTGGTTACGTTAGAGCGCCATGACGAATCTTGGCACACTCAGTTGGAACTGGTGGCGATCTGCATCAAGCGGGCGAGTTGTGGCTGCCGCTTGCCGAGCATGTCGGCCAAGGTATATTGGTCGAGGACGCCCATGAAGGCGTCCATCGCCTCATTGAGAATCGGCTTGAGCCGGCAGGCCGGCGTGATGACGCAGTCGTTGCTGTCGCGGAAGCACTCTACCAGGCCGAGTTCGTGCTCGGTGGCCCGCACCAGTGCGCCGAGGGTGATCTCTTCCGGGGCGCGGTTGAGCAGGAGGCCGCCGTTCTTGCCGCGGATGGTGGTGATATAGCCGCGATGGCTGAGATCCTGCACCACCTTCATCAGGTGATTGCGCGAGACGCCGAAGCTCTCCGCGATTTCATGGATCGTGGAGCGCTCCTCGCCCTTGACGGCGAGATAGATGAGCACGCGCAGCGCATAGTCGGTGTAGCGGGTCAGGTGCATGGCAAGTCCGAAAGTGGCTTGATAAGCATCAATTAAAGTATGCTAGAACCTTCTTATCATAGCAGTGCTCACCTGATGGCGTTCGCTTCCTCGGGGTGTGGCATCGGGTCGCGTCAGTACGAAGGTGACAACGCAACAGAAGATCGCTGCCGTTGTGATCAGGACATGGTTGGGCGCGCTACCCAGCCATAGTAACAGCCAGCTCAGGGCCAGCAGAACCGCCGTCAACCACTTGGCACGCCTGGGAACGGCCAGCTGGTGCCGCCAGGCCTGCAGAATCGGCCCCATCCGTGGATGCTGCCACAACCAGTGCGCCAGGCGCGGTGACGCCTTGGGCGCCGCCCAGGCGGCCAGTAGCAGGAACGGCGTGGTCGGCAGTAGCGGCACCACCAGACCGGCGGCTCCCAGGCCGATACTGACATAGGCCAGTGTGCGCCAGCCAAGGCCTACCAAAGTGTTTCTCATGGCATCCTCGCGATAGGACAGCGAAGCGGTTTTCAGCAACGCCTCTAAGTAGTATTTTATATACATGTTTAATGTTCTTGCCAAGTCCGGCATCGATGCGGCCGACGCCGTTGCCCTCCGGCTCCCCGCCTGGCGCTGGCTGTTCCCGCTGGCGGCGCTGCATGCCGCCCTGATGGCGCCGCTCTCCCTGCTGGCGCTGTTCCATGGCTGGGCGCCGGTGCAGCTGGCGTCGCCGGCGGCCCACGCTCGCGAAATGTTGTTCGGCTTCGCCCTGGCGGTCATCGCCGGCTACCTGCTGGGACCCCTGCCGCGGCGCCAGCTGGGCATGCTGGTGGCCTTGTGGCTGGTGGGGCGGCTGGGCGTGCTGGACTGGCCGGGGGCGGTCGTAGCCTCGCTGGCCGATGGTGTGTTCGCCCTGTGGCTGGCCGCCCGCCTGGTGCCGCGCTTCATCGCCGCCAAGAAGTGGCGCAACCGGCTGCTCTCGCCGCTATTGGGCATGCTCTGTCTGCTGGCGGTGGTGACCCTGACCTGGCGCTACCTCGACGACATGCCGACCACCGCACCCCTGATGCACCAGAGCGTGCTGTGGCTGGTGCTGCTGATGACCTTCATGGGTGGCCGTGTCATCGCGCCGGCGGTCAACGGCTACCTGATCCAGACTTGCCGTCAGGCCGGCGCCGGCGTGCAGCCGCGCATCGAGGGGGCGCTGATCGTGCTGCTGGGGCTGGCGGCCTTTCTGGCGCCGTGGGAGCCATTGCATCCGCTGGCAGCCCTGCTGGTGCTGGCGTCGGGCGTGCTGGTGCTGTGGCGCATCCGTGGCTGGCAGCCGGTCCGATGTCGTGCCAGGCCCGACCTGCTGGTGCTGATGCTGGGCTACGCCTGGATCGCCATCGGGCTGGTCCTGCTGGCCCGCAACTGGTGGGCGCCACAGCACGCCAGCACGGCGCTGCACGCTTTCACCGTCGGGGCGCTGGGTACGCTTGCCAGCGGCATCATGCTGCGCCACGTGATTCTGCGGGCGAAACGCCGCCCTGAGCAGGAATGGGCGCTGCTGCCCCTGGCCGGGCTGTTCGCCGTGGCGGCAGTGCTGCGGCTATGGGCGATCGAGGCCGGCAGCGCCTGGCTGGCGCTGCTGTGGGCCTCGGCCCTGAGCTGGGGCCTGGGCTGGCTGCTGGTGGCCTGGCGGCTGCGCCGCTGGCTGAGGCTGGTGGACGCGATGCCGGCCGCGACGCGAAACCGACAAACTTGACCCGAGACAAGAGAGGGGCGAGCTGTCGAGACGGTGCCAGCGGCCGGTGTCATACTCACAGGCATTGGCATGGCACGCTCCATGCCGTGGTTTCAAGAGGCTGTTCCGATCATGCAAGACGATCTGCTGTTCAACCGCCCGCTGGTGGAGAAGTACGACCGCCCGGGTCCCCGCTATACGTCCTATCCGACCGCACCCCAGTTCCACGCGGCCTTCGCCGAGGACGACTACCGTGCCGCCGCAGAGCGCAGCAACCGCGTCGCCGCGCCCAAGCCGCTGTCGGTCTACGTGCACATCCCGTTCTGCAAGAGCCTGTGCTACTACTGCGCCTGCAACAAGATCATCACCCACAACACCGAGCGGGCGGCCGAATACCTCGAGTGGCTGAAGCAGGAAATCCGCGTGCAGGGGGCGCTGTTCGACGAGACCCGGCGCATGACCCAACTGCACCTGGGCGGCGGCACCCCCACCTACCTCAGCAACGCCCAGCTCGGCGAGCTGATGGCGGCCCTCGATGAGGCCTTCCACTTCGCCGAGCCTGCGGCGCGGGAGTTTTCACTGGAAGTCGATCCACGCACGGTCACGCCAAGCCAGATCCACGAGCTGCACGGCCTCGGCTTCAACCGGCTGAGCTTCGGCGTCCAGGATTTCGACCCCGACGTGCAGAAGGCGGTCAACCGCGTGCAGAGCGAGGAGCAAGTCATCGAGCTGGTGGCCGCCGCCCGTGAGGCCGGCTTCCAGTCGGTCAGCGTCGACCTGATCTACGGCCTGCCGCTGCAGACGGTAGCCAGCTTCGACGCCACCCTGACGAAGATCATCGCCCTGCGCCCGGATCGTATCGCCGCCTACAGCTATGCCCACCTGCCGGAGCTGTTCAAGGCCCAGCGCCTGATCCGCCCCGAGGACATGCCGCCGCCGGAGCGTAAGCTGGAGCTGCTGGAATTGACCATCCGCCGCCTGACCGCGGCCGGCTACGTCTACATCGGCATGGATCACTTTGCCCTGCCCGAGGACGAGCTGACTCTGGCCAGGGAGAACGGCACGCTGCAGCGCAACTTCCAGGGCTACTCCACCCACGCCGACTGCGACATGATCGGCCTGGGCATCACCTCCATCGGCAAGGTCGGCGACAGCTACAGCCAGAACGTCAAGGAGACCGCCCAGTACCAGGCGCGCCTGGAGAGCGGGCGGCTGCCGGTGATGCGCGGCTATCGCCTCAACGACGACGACCGCCTGCGCCGCGACGTGATCAACGCGCTGATGTGCCACGGCCACATCGATTTCGCCGCCATCGAGGCGCGCCACGACATCGCCTTCCGCGACTACTTCGCCGATGCCCTCGGCGAACTCGAGGAGATGCAGGGGGACGGCCTGCTGACGATCCGCGACGACGCCATCGAGGTGCTGCCCGCCGGGCGCCTGATGATGCGCAACATGGCGATGGCCTTCGACGCCTACCTCAGGCCCAACGAGGGCCGCTTCTCACGGACGGTGTAAGCCACCGCAAAGGACCAGCGGCGTCTGGTGACGCCGCTCGGTTGCCGCTTGGGGGCGGCCTTGTACGCCTCTCAGGCAGGGAGCGAGAGGGGCAACGCCAAGGTTTCGCTTGTGGGGCGATACTTGCGCATGATGTAGCGCAGGCGCTGCATCACGTCGAGGTTGGCCGACTCCATTTTCGCCAGTGCCTGCATGGCCGCATGCGTCTCGCCGGCGTGGAACCGCCTGACGGCTTCGATCGCCTGCCGATGCACTTCGCGATGCGGCAGCTCCAAGGCGCGGAAATCCTCGTCATCGCGGAAGCGAGCGCTGCCAGTACCGGCGTAGTACCAGCGCCCCAGCGCACATTGGGTCTCGTCGGGCAATTCGTCCGCCGTGGCTGAAGAGAGCCCCATCAGGATGCGATAGACCGCCAGCTTTACCTCGAGCTCCTCCAGGTTGGCCAGTTCCACTTCGCTCAGCATGGCGGAAAAAGCCAGGGCCTGGCTGCTCTCCTCACTCAGCGACAGCAGATGCTCGGTTCGTTGCATCACCTGGCTGGCCTCGCTGCTCAGCCGCTCGGCTTCGCTGGCATTATGGTGCATGGTCGAGTCCACGCTGCCCGTCTGGGCGAGGATGTTGCCGGTCAATCCGCCGATCTGCTCGGTGGCACCGCCGGTGCGTGTGGCGAGCTCGCGGACCTCGGTGGCCACGACGGCGAACCCGCGCCCGGCATCGCCGGCACGAGCGGCTTCGATGCTGGCATTGAAGGCCAGCAGCGTGGTCTGCAGCGATATCTCCTCGATGAGATGCACGAAGTCGCCGATTCTGTCGGCATCACCGCGCAGCGTGCTGACTTGTTCGGCGGCGCGGCCGATACGCTGATTGAGGCCGCGCAGCTCCTCAACCATGCCGGTTAGGGCTTGCTGGCTGTGCCGCGATTCCTGTGCGGTATGGTCGCTCACGCGCTGGTTGCTGACGAGTAGTCCGGAAAGCTCCGAGAAGGACTCGCGCAGGGCGACCAGCGAATGGCCGAAGCCGGTGAGGTTGGTGAAGAGCTGATGGTGGATTTGGCGCTCCGCCTCGAGATTCTCGACGCGAGCCTGCAAGCGTTCTCGCTCCTGGAGGAGTGCTGCAGTGTCGCCAGCCCCGGGCTGGGCTCGTTGCCAGAGTCGCATGGCGTCTCCTGTCGTCAGGTAGGACTCATCGAATGGGGAGAGACGCCCGCCTGACGGCGGGCGAGGGGCGAGCATGAGAGCTTCAAACGCGTTCGAACAGCAGGTTGTTCTCCAGATGGATGTGCTCCATCAGGTCTTCGCGGAACTCGCGCAGGCCGGTATAGAGGGCACGCCAGGTGGTACAGGCGCCCTTGGGCGGGGTGATGTCGTCGGTGAGCCGCATCACCTGCTCGAGGTTCTCGCCGTGGTCGTCGTGCTCGTGGCGCATTACCGCGATCGGTCCCTGGGCCTGGGCGCCGAGGCCGCGGCGCAGCATGGGGAAGAGGATCTGCTCCTCCTTCTGCATGTGGCTCTCCATTTCCTGATAGATCACCAGCAGCAGGTCGGCGAGGCCGTTGGGGCAGTTGTCGCGGTCGCCGTGGACCTGCTCCACCCGCCGCGCCATGCGGATCAGCTCGGGGAGCTGTTCGCGGTGCACGTCGTGATAGCGGGTAAGAATGTGATCGATCAGCTCGTCGTTGCTGGCCTCACGCCAGTCGCGCTGTTCGCTGCTGACGGCCGGCAGCGCCTCGAGCTCGGCAATCAGCTTGTCGAGGCGCAGGCCGGCGCGCTCGGCCGCCTGCTGCAGGCTGATGCGCCCGCCGCAGCAGAAGTCGATGTTGTGGGTATGGAAGACACGGGTGGCGCCGGGCAGCGACAGGGCGATGCGGCCGACGGTCTGTTCGAGCAAATTCATGGTGGTACTCCTCGAAGGGTGAAGGACACCCTGCCTAGAGCAATCGGCGTGCCAGTTCTGATTTTTCAACAACTTGTGGATTTAATGGTAAAAAATACCCTGTTCAGGTAAGGTGTTTTTCACCTCGTTTGGGTAGATTCCACCATGCTTGATCACTCGCTTCTCGCCGACCTCGCCGCTGACCTGCCCAGTGCCGTGCGCCTGCAGCGCCTGGTGCGCACCCTGCGCGAGGGCTTCTGCTGCGGCGCGGTGTGCCTGCTGCGACTGCAGGACGACGTGCTGGCCCCGGTGGCCCTGGACGGCCTGGTGCGCGAGGCGCTCGGCCGGCGCTTCGAGGTGGCACGCCATCCGCGCCTGGCGGCGATTCTCGCCAGCCGCCGTTCGACCCTGTTTCCGCCGGATTCGGCCCTGCCCGACCCCTACGACGGCCTGGTCGAGCAGCAGCCCGGCGAGCCCCTCCACGTGCATGACTGCATGGGCATCAGCCTGCACGTGGAGGGCGAGACCTGGGGCGTGCTGACGCTGGATGCGCTGTCGGCCGGTACCTTCGACGAGGCGGCCTGCCTCCTGCTCGAGCGCTATGCCCTGCTGGCCGAGGCCGCGGTACGGGTCTCGCGCCTGGAGCAGGAGGTGCGGGCGCTGCGCATGGCGCACCAAGGCGCGCACGCGCATGCCGAACCGCGAGAGGGAGGCGAGATCCTGGGCCACAGTGCGGTGCTGCAGCGCCTGCTGCGGGAGCTCGACGTGGTGGCGGACGCCGACCTGCCGGTGCTGCTCAGCGGTGAGACCGGCGTGGGCAAGGAGCTGTTCGCCCGGCGCCTGCACCAGCGCTCGCCGCGCCGTGAGCAGCCGCTGATACAGGTCAACTGCGCGGCGCTGCCCGAGACGCTGGCCGAGAGCGAGCTGTTCGGCCACGTGAAGGGGGCCTTTTCCGGCGCCACCGCCGACCGGGCGGGGCGCTTCGAGGCCGCGGACGGCGGTACGCTGTTCCTCGACGAGGTGGGCGAGCTGCCGCTGGCGATCCAGGCCAAGCTGCTGCGTGCGCTGCAGAACGGCGAGATCCAGCGGCTGGGCGAGGATACCCCGCGCCGGGTCGACGTGCGCATCATTGCTGCCACCAACCGTCATCTGGCCGACGGCGTGCGCGACGGCCACTTTCGCGCCGATCTCTATCACCGCCTGTCGGTCTACCCGGTGGCGATCCCGCCGCTGCGCGAGCGCGACAGCGACGTGCTGGTGCTGGCCGGTCACTTCCTCGAGATCAACCGGGCCCGGCTCGGGGTGCGTAGCCTGCGCCTGGCGGCAGCGGCGGAGGCGGCGCTGCTCGATTACCCCTGGCCGGGCAACGTGCGTGAACTGGAGCACGTGATCAGCCGCGCGGCGATCAAGGCGCTGGGCCAGGGCGCACGACGCGACGACATCGTCACCCTCGTGCCAGAGTGGCTCGACCTGCCCGTCGGCCAGCCGGCCGGGGCCCCGGAGCCCTGCGTGCCGGAGGCGGCCGAGGCGGGGCCGACGCTCAGGGCGCAGGTCGCCGAGGTGCAGCGCCACGCCATCCGTCGCGCCGTGGCGGCCTGCGACGGTAGCTGGGCGAAGGCCGCCCGCTCCCTCGAGGTCGATCCCAGCAACCTGCACAAGCTGGCCAGGCGGTTGGGAATGAAGTAGCCTTCGGCTTTTCAAGACTGTCTGTCTGGTTATATACTGAACTATCTAGTATTCCATTTTTGAATATATCTTTGTTCCGGACGCTCATATGCAGCTTCAGTTCGAACGGGTCACCAAGTCCTTCGGCGACCTGAGGGTGATCGACACTTTCGACACCACCATTCGCGACGGCGAGATCGTTGCCCTGGTCGGCCCGTCCGGCTGCGGCAAGTCGACCCTGCTGCACATGGTGGCGGGCCTGCAGTCGGCCACCGAAGGCGAAGTGCGAGCCGACGGCAAGCGGGTCGAGCGTCCGGCGCCCGAACGCACCCTGGTGTTCCAGGAGCATGCGCTGTACCCGTGGATGACGCTCAGGCAGAACGTTGCCCTGGCGCTGGAGTTCCAGGGACGACCGGCGGTCGAGGCACGCCGGCAGGCCACCCAGTGGCTGGCCCGAGTCAAGCTCGACGGCTTCGAGGAGTACTATCCGCACCAGGTCTCGGGCGGCATGCGTCAGCGCTGCGCGCTGGCCCGGGCCTTCATCGCCCGACCCAAGGTGCTGCTGCTCGACGAACCCTTCGGCGCACTGGACGCCCTGACCCGGATGACGCTGCAGAGCGTGCTCAAGGAGCTGATCGAGGAGGAGCGCCCCACCGTGGTGCTGGTGACCCACGACGTCGACGAAGCGCTCTACCTCGCCGACCGCGTGCTGGTGTTCAGCCATCGCCCGGCGCGGGTGCTCGAGGCGTTCAACCTCGGCCACATCCCCAAGACCCACGACCTGTCCGCCTTCGCCGATATCCGCCGGGAGGTGCTCTCCCTGCTCGGCATCGATACCCAGGCCGAGGCAACCGAACGTCAAACCGAGAAAGGAGACGTGCAATGACACGCTGGCTCATCGCTCCCCTGCTGTCCCTGCTGCTCGCCGCCCCGCTGTCCGCTGCCGAATCGCTGCGGGTCGGCTACGTGCGCGTGATGGATGACGCCCAGGTGATGCTTGCCCAGGAGGCCGGACTCTACGAGAAGTACGGGCTCGATGCCGAGCTGATCGAATTCAGCTCCGGTACCGATCTGATCAAGGGTATCGTCGGCGGCCAGCTCGACATCGGCGTGCTGGGCTTCTCCAACGCCTTCACCTGGGCCGGCCGCGGCGCCGACCTGCGCATCGTCGGCGGTGCCCAGCGCGGCTACCACGCGCTGCTGGCCCGCGAGGATGCCGGCATCGACGAGGTCGCCGACCTGGCCGGCAAGAGCCTCGCATCCCAGAAGCAGGGCAGTACCGCGGACATCGTACTCAAGGGCGTGACCCTGGCCGATGCCGGCCTGTCGCCCGATGATCTCAACATCATGGGCGTGGCCCCCTCGGTGGCGGTGCAGTCGCTGGCCGGCGGCCGCGTGGATGCCGCCTTCCTGTTCGAGCCCTATGCGCGCATCGCCCAGCTGCAGGCGCCGGTCAAGGAGATCTACGAGATCGGCGAAGTGTGGCCCTTCCCGTGCATGGTGGTGATCACCTCTGCCGAAACGCTGGAGAGCCGCCGCGACGTGCTGTGGGCGGCGATGGACGCCCAACGCGAGGCGATCGACATGCTCGAGAACTCGCCCGAGGAGGCCGCGCCCTACATCACTCACTACTTCGTCAACGACGACGTGATCGAGGCGCGTGACGGCAGCACCGTTTCCAGCGAGGAGGTGATCGCCCAGGCCATTGCCACCAACGACTTCAGCGCCGAACTCACCGACGATGACATCGCGCGCATGAAGGAGCTAGCCGAGATCATGCAGGACCAGGGCATCCTCGACGGCGAAGCCGCGTTCGACGTGGATGCGCTGCTCGATCTCTCCTGGCAGGAAGAGCGCGAACTGTGAGCATGGGCAATACCGCGACCGGCGTGGCCAGCAAGCGCGCCTACCTGCTGGCCATCGCCCTGATCCTGTTCTTCTGGCAGGTGGCCGCCTGGTTCCTGCCGAGCTTCCTGATGCCCGACGTGCACGTGGCGATGGTGCGCCTGTGGCGCGAGCTGGGCAGCGCCGAGTTCTACCATGGGCTCGGCAACAGCATGGGGCGGCTGGGCGCGGGCTATGGCGCGGCGCTGCTGGCCGGGATCGTGCTGGGGCTGGTTGGCGGTACGCTGAATGCGGTGCGCAGCACCCTCAAGGCGGCCATCATCATCCTGCAGTCGATCCCCTCGATCGCCTGGGTGCCGCTGTTCCTGATCCTGATGGGCTTCGGTAACATGCCGATCATCATCGTGGTGGCCGTGGGGGCCTTTTTCCCCACCGCGCTCAGCGTGATGAATGCCACCGAGAGCGTCGAGCGGGTGCATATCGATGCCGCCCGCGTGATGGGCGCATCGCGCATGCAGCTGCTCAAGCGCGTCTACTTCCCGGCGGTGACCCCCGAATTGATCACCGGCGCCCAGCTCGCCTTCGGCAACGCCTGGCGGGCCCTGATCTCGGCCGAGATGATCGTCGGCTTCAGCGCCGGGCTCGGCAAGTCGCTGGCCTACTCGGGCGAGATCGCCGACATGACCGGCGTGATGACCAATATTCTGGTGATCGCCGTGCTCGCGGCGGTCATCGACCAGGTCATTCTCGAGCGCATCAAGTACCGCCTGCTGCGCTACCAGTACCTCTGACGAAACACCGGCAAGCGTCGGTTGACGGCAACGAACCGGGGTGCCATGCGCGGCGCCCCGGTCCTTTTTTGCCGCCGGTCCTGCGAGCCTCGACTCCCTGCGTTGCCGCTTCACTGCTCTCCCGCCGTCTCCGCGTGCCAGCTTCCCGGCGCTGCCGCTTGGGGATCAGACAGTTACCCGAAGTATCATGGCTAGGGTTAAAATAACGTCTAGATGTGGTGCTTGCTCCGCCGGGCCTGACTATATATGGTAGCCAAGGCCCCGGCTGGGGCACTGGCACGAGCTTGACGCATATCAGTGCAGGCCGGCGGCGTCGGGCTTAGGATGATCGGTTTCATGGCCACCTGGCCGCACCGAATCCATGGGTTCGCTCCACCGGAGAGTCGCTATGCTTCCTCTTACTCTGTCGCGCTTGCCACGCCCCCCGGCCCCGACTCGACTGATTCGTGCCATCGATCCCCGCGTGCCGCTGGCGGTGAAGCGTCAACTGATCGAGCCGCTGCTCAACCGCACCTTCGCCGAACCGTTGGCAGAGGGCGAGTTCGATGTGCTCGAAGGGCGGCGCATCTCGCTGCACATCGAGGACCTGGCCGTGGCGCTGACGCTCACCCTCGAGGCGGAGCGCTTCCGTCTCAGCCCGGAGGCGGGCGAAGCCACCATTCGCGGCGGCTGGCGCGAGTTCCTGTGCCTGGCGACCCGGCGCGAGGATCCCGATGCGCTGTTCTTTCAGCGCCGGCTGGTGATCGAGGGCGATACCGAGCTCGGCCTGATGGTCAAGAACCTGCTCGATGGTCGCGAGGAGGGTCTGGCTCAGGGCCGGCTCGGGGAATGGCTGGCGCGCTTCGAGCGCATGGCGCGCCGGGAACGTTGAACGATTTGAACTTTTGACCCTTACTGGAGATCCCCTGCATGAGTACTTCCACCAAGGCCGTCAAGACATCCCACGAGGTGCCTATGCAAGCGCCCTCACGCGATATCTGGGACTCCAAGTATCGCCTCAAGGATCGTCATGGACGCCCCGTCGACAAGGACGTGGCAGCGACCTGGGACCGCGTCGCGCGCGCCCTGGCCGCGGTGGAAGGCGACAAGGCCGAGGAGTGGCTGCCCAAGTTCCGCTGGGCGCTGGAGAACGGCGCCATTCCCGCCGGGCGCATCATGTCCAATGCCGGCGCCGAGGACTACAAGCCGGCGGTGAGCCTGATCAACTGCACCGTCTCGCGCACCATTCGCGACTCCATGCACGACATCCTCTCCTCGGTGGTGGATGCCGGCATGACCCTCAAGGCGGGCTGCGGCATCGGCTACGAGTTCTCCACCCTGCGCCACAAGGGCGCCTTCGTGTTCGGTGCCGGCGCCGGCACCAACGGCCCGCTGGCGTTCATGGATATCTACGACAAGATGTGCTTCACGGTGGCTTCGGCGGGCGGTCGCCGCGGCGCGCAGATGGGCACCTTCGACGTCGGCCACCCCGACGTGCGCAGCTTCATCGAGGCCAAGCGCGAGGCGGGGCGCCTGCGTCAGTTCAACCTCAGCCTGCTGATCACCGACGAGTTCATGGAAGCGGTGAAGAACGACGCCGACTGGCCGCTGGCCTTCCCGCTGCACGCCGGCGAGAAGGATGACGTCAAGCCCGAGGACCTGATCTACCGCGACTGGCCGGTGATCGAGGACGACTACACCGTCGACGCCGAGGGCCGCGTGGCCTGTCGCGTCGTCGAGGTAATCAAGGCACGTGAGCTGTGGGACACCATCATGCGTTCCACCTACGACTTTGCCGAGCCGGGCTTCATCCTGATCGATCAGGTCAACCGCATGAACAACAACTGGTTCTGCGAGGAGATCCGCGCCACCAACCCCTGCGGCGAGCAGCCCCTGCCGCCGGAGGGCGCCTGCCTGCTCGGCTCGGTCAATCTGACCCGCTTCGTCATCGACCCCTTCGGCAAGAAGCCGCGCTTCGACTGGGAGCGCTACCGCCAGGTGGTGGCGATCTTCACCCGCATGCTCGACAACGTGGTCGAGATCAGCGGCCTGCCGCTCGAGGGCCAGCGCCGCGAGATCGAGGCCAAGCGGCGTCACGGCATGGGTTTCCTCGGTCTCGGTTCGACCCTGACCATGCTCAAGATCCCCTACGGCTCGCCGGAGTCGCTGGCCTTCACCGAGGAAGTGAGCCGCAACCTGGCCCTCGAGGGCTGGAAGCAGGCGCTGGAGCTCTCCCGCGAGAAGGGCATGGCGCCGATACTCGCCGAGGACTTCGAGATCACGCCGAAGATGATGCGCGAGCGCCCGGAGCTGGCGAAGGACGGCTACGAGATCGGCGACAAGGTGCCGGGGCGCATCCTGCACGCCCGCTACAGCCGCTACATGCAGAAGGTCGCCGAGGTGGAGCCGGAGCTGGTCGCGGCGCTCGCCGAACACGGCGCGCGCTTCACCCACCACAGCTCCATCGCGCCGACCGGCACCATCTCACTGTCGCTGGGCAACAACGCCTCCAACGGCATCGAGCCGTCGTTCTCGCACCGCTACTTCCGCAACGTGATCCAGTCGGGCAAGAAGACCAAGGAGCAGGTTGAGGTGGTGTCGTTCGAACTGGCGGCCTACCGCCACTTCATCGCCAGCGACGCGGTGGAGAGCGATCTGCCGGATTATTTCATCACCGCCGACGCGGTCAGCCCCAAGCAGCACGTGGCGGTACAGGCGGCGGCCCAGGTGTGGGTCGACTCGGCCATCTCCAAGACGGTCAACGTGCCCACCGAGTTCCCCTTCGAGCAGTTCAAGGACCTCTACCTGGACGCCTACGAGAGCAAGCTCAAGGGCTGCACCACCTTCCGCTTCAACCCCGAGGCGTTCCAGGGCGTGCTGGTGCGCGAGGACGATCTCAAGAACACCACCTACGTGTTCGAGCTGGAGAACGGCGAGACGCTGGAACTCAAGGGCGACGAGAAGGTGGTCTACGACGGCGAGGAGCACAACGCGGCCAACCTCTATGACGCACTGAAAGAGGGTACCTATGGAAAGTGGTAGCCGCTCGATCCGTTTCCGCGTCGTGAAGACAAGTATTGAAGGAGCCTGCTGATGGCCGTCGAAATCAAGTCCAAGATCGTTTCCTACAGCGTCAAGAAGGCGGTGGAAGCGCCGCCGCTGGCCGACGAGAACCCGCTCACGGTACGCATCCCCTCGCGCCCCGAGGGCACCCTCGAGGCCGTCTCAGAGAAGATCTCCTACGTCGGCGCCGAGGGCCGCAAGAAGGTCTACCTGTTGGTCTCCTTCATGCCGGTGGAGGGCGTGCTCGACGGCAAGCGCGTGGTGATCGAGCGCCCGGTGGAGTTCTTCTTCCCCTCCGGCCAGCTCTCCAGCGAACACCAGTGGATCACCGCCACCATGCGCAGCCTGTCGCTGGCCGCCCGCGGCGGCTACGTCACCCAGGCGGTGGCCGACCTGCGCAAGGTGGCCTGGGACAAGGGCCTGGTGCGCTGCGGCATGAACCGCTGGGGCAAGCCGATGTTCCACGACTCCGAGGTGGCGGCCATCGCCTGGTCGATTCAGCAGATCCTCTACCGCCGCGGCTTCCTCGACCAGGACGGCAACCAGGTGCCGGCGGAGGAGCTGGTGAGTCGCTACGCCCATCGCCTGGCGCACGGCCACCCCTGGCAGCCACCGACGCCGGAAGAGGAAGCCAAGGCCGAGCAACAGGCCAAGGCGGCAGTCGCCGACGAGAAGGGCGACGGCCCCACCGTGGTGGGGCACTGCCCGGAGTGTCGCGGCGAGCTGATCATGATGGATGGCTGCCCGACATGCTATGCGGGCTGTGGCTGGTCCAAATGCGGGTAGGTTAGGCGGAAAACTGGCTGCGCTCGGCCATACAACACCACCCACCGAAGCCGGACTTGGTCCGGCTTCGTCGTGTCCGGGGTCAGGCGGCGACGATCCTGGGGCCGCCGTTGGCCTGCGGCAGTGCCATGTCGCCGTCGGTGATCACCACGTCGAAGTCGTCGAGGCGGGCGAAGTAGGCGGGGCGCACCTGGCCGATCTTGCTCTCGTCGACCACCAGCAGGCGTTGCTCGGCGCAGGCGATGGCGGCCTGCTTGGGGGTCACCTCGTGGAAATGGAAGCAGCTCACGCCGCGTTCGGCGTGCACCCCGGCGGCGGAGAGAAAAGCGCGGTTGATGCCCAGGCGCTTGATCGCCGCGTTCATGTCGTCGCTGCCGAAGGACTGCGAGCTGGCATGATAGAGGCCACCGAGAAGCACCAGGCGGACCTCGGGCATCCGGCTGACCGCGTTGGCCACGTTGAGGGCATAGGTCACCACGGTGAGCCGCTCATGGGCGGCAAGCTGGCTCACCAGGGGGAGCAGGGTGGTGCCGCAGTCGATGAACAGGGTATCGCCGTCGGCGATGAAGCCGGCGGCGCGCTCGCAGAGTCGTCGCTTGGCCGGGGCGTGGGCGTCCTTCTGCACGTCGACGTCGTAGACCGGGCCATGGTGCGGGTGGCTGGCCATCACCAGGCGTCCGCCGAGCAGGCTCATGGCGCCGTCGCTCGCGGCCAGGTCGCGGCGGATGGTCATTTCTGAGACGCCGCAGAGGCGGGCGGCCTCGCGAAGATGGAGGGTACCGCTGACGGCGAGCGCCTGTTGCAGTCGGGCCAGGCGCATGGCGCTGCGGTCGTTCATTCGCTGCTCCCACCTTAGTCACTGATTCGAAGATTGCTTTGGCCGACCTATGCTGAGCCAAGCGATGGCGTTTTTCCACTCCGGCAAGCCGGGCGCTATGCTTGTGCTGCAAGGCTTCCCATGCCCGTTCATGTCGAGTGTACTACGTCCATGATTCGCTCCATCCTGGTCGTTTGCCGAGGCAACATCTGTCGCAGCCCCGTGGCCGCAGCGATGCTCCAGCAGCGCTTGCCCCATTGTCGTGTGAGTTCGGCTGGGCTGACCGCACTGGTCGGCCAGGGCGTCGAGCCCAGTGCGCGTGCGCTGGCCGAGGCCGCCGGGCTCGACGTCTCCCGGCACCTGGCCCGGCAGCTCGATGCCCGCTACCTCACGCAAGCCGACCTGATCCTGGTCATGAGCGACGAGCAACGGCGCCTGATCGGCGATCGCTGGCCCCAGGCAGTCGGCAAGGTCATGCGCCTGGGTCACTGGCTGGAACACGGTCGAGGCTGCGACATCCCCGATCCTTATCGACGTTCTCCGGATGCGTTCCAGTGGACGCACCAGCTGCTCGATGCGGCCAGCAGTGAATGGGCGCAACGGCTGTAAGCTGCTGGAGCCGTGTCCACGGCTGATATCCAACCTTCTGTTGTACTTCCGTAGTTGGAGCTTTCGCTCCGGCGAAGGGCAACTCCGCCTCATTTTCCTACCTGATTTTTTCCATACGTCCTGACCGATTTTTGCTGCCTTTCGTGAGCGCCTGTTTTCCGCCGATTTTCAGCACGAGGCTGAGCCAAAAACCATCTGGTGACGCCGAAACACCAATGTAACCTGAATGTATCCTCGGCTTCATCATATCGTCACAGTCGATGTATCCGTAATGTTACAAAATGTAATTGCGGGTCGAGACGATGAACCGGATAAGAAAAATGAAACGGCTCACGGATGACTTGACAGAGAATCCGGGGCGGTAGCGTGCTTTTGGGATCCCGTGGGGGATGAAATAATGACAACGTTAGCAGAAGACAACAAAGCGACTTGGGCATTCGGGAAGACAAAAGGTTGGCCCCGGCTGGCAGGGACGGCGCGACTCACCGTTTCCCTTGTCCTGCTGCTCGTATTGCTCGTGTCGGCCGGGTGCGCCTTTGCTCCGGGGGGGCATATCGATGAGAGCCGGCTCGACGAGTCACTCGACTCTCGTGTCGACATCGAACCGATCACGCCTGAGCTGGTGATGGGCATGCGAATGGTCGAGCCTGCCTCGCGCCCGCTGCCCCCGGAGCTTGAGCGCGAACTCCAGCAGTACGAATATCGCCTCGGCCCGGGCGACGTGGTCAGCGTCATCGTCTACGACCACCCGGAACTCACCATTCCCGGGGGGAGTGAGCGTTCGGCGGCGGAAACCGGCAACCGGGTGCGGCCTGACGGCACCATGTTCTATCCCTACGTGGGACGGGTCCAGGTGGCCGGCATGACGCTGGAGGAGCTGCGCGGCCTGCTCACCCAGAGACTCTCACAGGTGATTACCGACCCCCAGGTGGAAGTAGGCGTCGCCGCCTTCCGCTCGCAGAAGGTCTATGTCAGCGGTGCGGTGGAGCGGCCGGGCGCCCAGCCGCTCACCATCGTGCCGCTGACCGTACTCGATGCCCTCAGCGAGGCCGGCGGGGCACGTAACAACGCCGACTGGCACAACGTCATCCTTACCCGGGATGGTCGCGAGGAGCGTCTCTCGCTCTTCGCCATGCTGCAACAGGGCGACCTGACCCAGAACCGGCTGCTGCGCGACGGCGATCTGCTGCACGTGCCCTCTTCCGAGAACCAGAACGTGGTCGTGCTCGGCCAGGTACTGAGGCCCGGCGCCATACCCCTGGGCAACGAGCGCCTGTCGCTGACCGACGCCCTGGCCCGTGCCGGCGGCGTCAACGAGAGCCGTGCACAGCCCTCCGGCATCTTCGTGGTGCGCGGCAACCCGCCGGAGAGCGAGAAGCTGGCCACGGTGTATCAGCTCGATATCAGCGATGCGACTCGCCTGATGCTGGGCACGCGATTCCCGCTCAATCCCCAGGATGTGGTCTATGTCACTTCCGCTCCACTGGCGCGCTGGAACAACGTGATCTCGCTGCTGCTGCCTTCGGTTACGCTGCCGGGTGATGCCGCCAGGTCCGTCGACAGGGTGGGTGATATTTGAAAGGCATGGCTCATTTACGCCTGAAGAGGTCTTGGATATGACCATATTTCCCAACCCACCTTCTTCCGCCCAGGCGCCTGCAGAGAGCAACGATATCAGCCTGAGGAAGCTGCTCGACATGCTCGTCGAGAAGAAATTCCTCATTGTTGGCATCACCGTTCTCTTCATGCTGGTGGGTTATTTCTACTCCAGTTCCCAACCGCGTATCTACCAATCCGATGCGCTGGTCCAGATCGAGAACCGGGGAGCCATGCTGGGCCTGCTGGAGACCTTGGCCGTAGGCGATCAGGTGAGCAACCCGACCACGGCCGAGCTGGAAATACTCAAGTCGCGCATGGTCATGGGGGCCACCGTGGACCGCCTCGACCTGGCGATCGACATCGCACCGCGGCGGCTGCCCTGGGTAGGGGATTTCCTGGTCCATCACGGCCTCCAGCACGCCTGGTTCGAGCGCCTGGTGCCGAATTTCGTGCTCGGCTGGCTACCCGGCCCGGCCGGTGTCGAAGGCTCCCCCTTCGTATGGGCGGGAGAGACGCTGCGGGTCGCGCGCTTCGAGGTGCCGTTGGAGCGAGAGGGCATGGGGCACACGCTGCGGGTGACCGGCGAAGGGGACTATGAGCTGTTACTGGCGGGGGAACTTGTGCTGGTCGGTCGAGTCGGGGAGACCGTCAGCAGCGAAACGGGGTACCGCCTCTTCGTCAGCCAGCTCGATGCGCACGTCGGCGCCGAGTTCGGGCTCAGACGCGTGTCGCGGCTCAAGGCGATAGGCCAGCTCCAGGGGCGTTTCACCATCCTGCCCCAGGGCAAGGACTCGGGGGTCTATCAGCTGTTGCTGGACGGCACCGATCCCGAGCTGACCCAGCAGACCCTGGATACCCTCACCGGGGTGTTCCTGACCCAGAACGTGCAGCGGCAGTCGGAGGAGGCCGAGCAGCAGTTGGCCTTTCTCGACGAGCAGATCCCTCAGGTCAACGAACAGCTGACCGAGGCCGAAAATCTGCTCAACGAGTATCGTGCCCAGCGCGACTCGGTGGACCTCACCTTCGAGACGCAGAACCTGCTCAACCGCCTGGTAGCGGTGGAGAACCAGCTCACCGAGCTGGCCCTGGCCGAGGCGGACCTGGCCCAGCGCTTCCGCCCGACCCATCCCAACTACCAATCGCTGCTGCGCCAGCGTGCGCAGCTGCAGGCCGAACAGGAGCGCATCAACGGCCTGGTGGGCGACCTGCCCGAAACCCAGCAGGAGGTGCTGCGGCTGACCCGCGACACCCAGGTCAACCAGCAGGTCTACGTCCAGCTGCTCAACCAGCGCCAGGAGATGCGTCTGCTCAAGGCCGGCACCGTGGGCAACGTGCGTATCCTCGATGACGCCGTGATGCGGAGCGGCACGATTGCGCCGCGGATCGCCTTGATCACGCTGGTCAGTGGCATGATCGGGGCGCTGTTGGCGGCGCTGGGGGTCATCCTGCGCTTGCTGCTCAGCCGGGCGATCAAGAGCCCCGACCAGCTCGAGGAGATCGGCCTGCCGGTCTATGCCACCCTGCCCGACTCGGCGGAGCAGACCAG
Organism: Halomonas sp. SS10-MC5; assembly: GCF_015992245.1. Lineage (NCBI taxonomy): Bacteria > Pseudomonadati > Pseudomonadota > Gammaproteobacteria > Oceanospirillales > Halomonadaceae > Halomonas > Halomonas sp. SS10-MC5. The sequence continues at coordinate 195,505 of NZ_CP065435.1, forward strand.
ACTGACGCGGCGCGTCCGCCCTGCCGGCCTCAAGGCGACCCAGGAGGTCTTCCGCGGCCTGCTGGCCCTGGAGCAGCCCGAGGAGGTCGCCGTCGAGGCCCTGCGCAGCCTGCGCACCAGCCTCTACTTCGCCATGCTGGAAGCGGGCAACAATCGGCTGATGATCGCCGGGGCCGGGCCCGGGGTCGGCAAGAGCTTCATTGCCGCCAACCTGGCTGCGGTCTGTGCCCAGGCCGGGCAGCGGGTGCTGCTGATCGACGCCGACATGCGGCGCGGCTGCCTCCACCATGCATTCCGTGACAAGGGCGTGCCGGGACTGTCGGAGCTGCTCGCCCAGCGTATCGAACTCGACGAGGCGATCCGTGAAAGCGAGATTGAGGGGCTGCACTACGTGTCGCGTGGCACGCGCCCGCCCAACCCCTCGGAGCTGCTGATGCAGCGCAGCTTCCATGGCTTCCTGCAATCGGTCAGTGCGCGCTACGACCTGGTGATCATCGACACCCCGCCGGTGCTGGCGGTCACCGACGCCGCCGTGGTCGGCAAGCTGGCCGCCACCAGCCTGATGGTGGTGCGCTTCGGCGTCAATCCGCCGGCCGAGATCAAGGCCGCCAAGCGGCGTCTGGAAAGCGCCGGGGTGCGGCTCAAGGGCGCCATCCTCAATGGCCTGGAGCGTTCGACGAGCAGCCATTACGGACATTACGGCAATTATCTCTACGCCTACCGGTGACAAGGTATGTTGCGACAGCTTCGCGAACTCTACTCGCTGTTGGCGCCACGTCAGCGGCGCCGCCTACTGCGACTGCAGGGGTTGATCGTCCTGATGGCCTTTGCCGAGGTGGCCGGTGTCATCTCCATCGGGCCGTTCATGGCCCTGGTCGGCGACATGAGCCGCTTGCAGGGCGAGGGGTGGCTGGGCCAGGCCTACCGCTGGAGCGGTGCCGACAGTCCGCAGCACTTCCTCTCCCTGATGGGCCTGGGGGTCCTGCTCGTACTGCTGGTGGCCGCGCTGTTCTCGATGTACACCACCTGGCGGCTGTCGCTCTACGGGGCCCAGGTGGGCGCCGAACTCTCCAGCCGCCTCTATCGCTACTACCTGCATCAGCCCTGGCTGTTTCATGCCAGCGGCAGCAGCAGCCGGCTGATCAACCGTGTCGCCCAGGAGACCCAGCGGGTCACCACCAAGATCCTGCAACCCTGCATGCAGCTCAATGCCAAGCTGGTACTGGTGACCTGCATGTCGCTGACGATCCTGGTCTACAACCCGGTCGTGGCGCTCGGCGGCATCGCCATCTTCCTCGCTGCCTACTTGCTGTTGTACAAGACGGTGCGTCGTTTCCTGATCAACAACGGCCGCCGCGTGTCGCGCTCCCAGGCCAAGCGCTTCAAGCTGATGACCGAAGGGTTCGGGGGCATCAAGGATCTTCTGCTGCTGCGCCGTCAGGCGACCTTCACCACCCAGTTCGAGCGTGCCAGCCAGAAGGTGGCCCGTGGCATGGGCGTGACCCAGGGGCTCTCCGATGCGCCACGCTACGCGATCGAGCTGGTGGCCTTCGGCTCGGTGATCCTGCTGGTGCTCTATCTGCTGAACGTGCATCAGGGCAACCTGGGCACGATCCTGCCGGCACTGTCGATCTACGCCCTGGCGGGCTTCAAGATGCTGCCGGCCTACCAGAAGATCTACGCTTCCGTCTCCAACATCCGCAGCCACCTGGCCGCCTTCGAGGCGGTCCGCGACGACCTGGTCGCGAGCCGCGGCTATGCCTCCGAAATGGCGCCGGAGGGCGCTTTCCATCCGCTGCCCCTGCGCGACGGCATACGCCTCGATCGCGTGCATTTCCACTACCCGGGCAAGCGCGAGGCGGCGCTCAGCGGCCTGAGCCTGAGCATCCCCGCGGGCAGCCGAGTGGGCTTGGTCGGCGAATCCGGTTCGGGAAAATCGACCGTGGTGGACCTGCTGCTTGGGCTGATTCAGCCGCAGAAGGGAAGGGTACTGGTGGATGACGTCGTGCTGACGGAGGAGAGCCTGGCGCGCTGGCAGGCCGGTGTCGGCTTCGTGCCCCAGCACATCTTCCTGGCCGATGCCTCGATCCTCGAGAACGTCGCCTTCGGTGTGCCGCGCAGCGAGATCGATGTCGCCCTGGTGGAGAAGGCGGTGAGCATGGCACAGCTCGACGTCATGGTCGCCTCGATGCCCGATGGTCTCGAGACGCGGGTCGGCGAGCGCGGCGTCCAGCTCTCCGGCGGCCAGCGGCAGCGCATCGGCATCGCCCGGGCGTTCTACCGTCAAGCGCAGGTGCTGGTGCTCGACGAGGCGACCAGTGCGCTGGACGGCATCACCGAACAGCGCGTCATGAGCGATATCGAGGCGAGCGCCGGCCACTGCACCCTGATCATGGTCGCCCACCGCCTGTCCACGGTGCGCGACTGCGACGTCATCTACATGATCGACAAGGGGTGCGTCGTGGACAGCGGCACCTACGCCGAACTGGCCGAGCGCAACCATGCCTTCCGCATGATGGCCAATCTCTAGCGAGAGGAGCGCCAAGTCATGAACCAGATCGCCGCCGCGCTGCTCTTCTTCGGCTTGAGCCTGTCGAGCCTCTATGTCTTCTCCAGCGGGCTGCCCCAGCCGGCGGATTTCGTGCTGCTCTGTTTCGCCGGCCTGATGGCGCTGTTGGCCCTGGGCGATGAGCGGCATCCGGTCCCGCCCTTCGCCTTCTGCTGGGCCCTGCTGCTGCTGTGGGTACTGCTGGTCAGCCTTGGCTGGGCGTGGGTGATGCAAAGCAGCGCCTTCTTCCTCTACCCGCTCTTCTTCCTGTTCAATTTCCTGGTGGGCATGGCGCTGTTGCGTTTCCTGCGGGTGTTCGGCGAGGCCGGCCGGGGGCTGGTGCGCAACGCGCTCTCCATCGCCCTGCTGATCGCCGCCATGGAAGTGGTGTACCAGCTCGGCACGGGGGTCGGCCGGACCACCGGCAGCTTCAACAACCCCAACCAGCTGGCCTTCTTCTCGCTCTGCGCCATGCTGATGCTGATGTTGCTCGACGACTTCCGCCCCCCGCTGCGGCCGCTGATGCTGGCCGGCCTGGCGGCGGCGGTGGTCAACCTGCTGGCGGCTTCGTCGCTGGGCGCGATGGGCGGGGCGGTGCTGGTCGGGCTCGGCTGGGCCTTTGCCAATGCCGGGCAGTTGCGCCACTTCGCACGACTGAGCCTGCTCGTGCCCCTGATCCTGATGGCCGTGCTGGTGGCGAACCTGCACTCGGAGGGGCAGGTACAGCGTAACCTGCAGGCACGACTGGATCGGGCTTCGACGAAGGTCGAGAACATGGTCGAGGAGCGCCGCTTCGATCGCCTCACCCACTTCCCCGAATATGCCATCCTCGGCGCGGCGGAGGGCGAGCGTCAGCGCTTCGCGCCCTATCACGGCAACGAGATCCACTCCTCCTTCGTCGGCATGCTGTTCGCCTACGGCATCCCGGGGCTCGGCCTGCTGCTTGCCATCATCTTCATGGCGCTGCGCCGTGCACCGTTCTACGTCTGGATGGGGATGGCGGGGCCGCTGGTCTACTCGCTCAGCCACAACGGCCTGCGCACGACCCTGTTCTGGCTGGTGCTGGCGGTCTGCTGGCACTGCTATCGGCACGGCCGCGAAGGGCGGTCTTCCCTTGCCACGGTGGCGGCTCCCATGGCGCCAGTGAAGGAGCGTTGACGCATGGCTTGGTGTCTGGACCGGAAGAGATGGGGAGGTGTGGCCGGCGCGCTGCTCGGGCTCGCCATGGGACAGCCGGCGCTGGCGGCCGAGGTGCCGGTGGTGCGCGCCCAGGGCGAAACCGTGGCGGTCGCGAGCCGCGGAGACGCCGCCGACGACCCGGCGATCTGGCGCCACCCCACGGCGCCCGAGCGCAGCCGCATCCTCGGCACCGACAAGCAGCGCGGCCTGGAAGTCTATGACCTGCAGGGAGCACGCGTGCAATCCCTGCCGGTGGGCAAGCTCAACAACATCGATCTGCGCCAGGACGTGCCTCTCGACGGGCGGCGCATGGACGTCGCCGTGGCGACCCATCGCGATGACGGCCGTCTGGCGGTGTTCGAGATCGATGCGGAGGGGGGCGTGAGCCTGATGGGCCTGGTGCCCACCGGCCTGGAGGAGAATTACGGCCTCTGCCTATATCGCCACGGCGACGAGCTGCACGTCTTCACCAACGCCAAGGAGGGGCACTACCTCCAGCATCGCCTGCAGATCGCCCGGGGCGAACCGCACCTCGAACTGCTGCGCTACTTTCGGCTGGGATCCCAGCCCGAGGGCTGCGTCGCCGACGACGCCCGCTCGCTGCTGTTCGTCGGTGAGGAGAGGGTCGGCGTCTGGGTCATGCAGGCATCGCCGGAAGCCGCCACCTGCCGCGAGCTGGTGATCGAGGCGAGCTCCCCCCTGAAACCCGATATCGAGGGGCTCGCCCTGTACGGCGACCAGTACCTGATCGTCTCCAGCCAGGGCAATGACAGCTTCGCCGTGCTCGAGGCCTCTCCTCCCTACGCGCTGCTGGGGGTCTTCCGCATCGAAGGGGACCCTGAGAGCGGCACCGGCAGCGTCGTCGAGACCGATGGGATCGAGGTCAGTTCGCAAGGCTTCGGCGAACGATTCGCAACGGGACTGATGGTGGTGCACAGCGGCTCGAACGCCGCGCAGAACCAGAACTACAAGTACCTCGACTGGGCGCAGGTGGCGGCCGCCCTCGACCTTCCCGGCCGGGAGTGACCGGGGCCTGCGATTCAAGGGAGGAACCCATGCAGATCCCCTTGCAGCCATTGCTGATGTTGCCTCGCAGCGTCAAGCGACGCGTGCTGGTACTGGTCGATGCCACCCTGGTCGTGGCCAGCCTGATGCTGGCCTGCGCCCTGCACTGGGAGAGCCTGGCGCCGTTGGTCGACCCCGGGCTGTGGCAGACGAGCATCGTCGTCGCCCTGGTCAGCCTGGTGCTGTTCCACTGGCTGGGGCTCTACCGGGTGGTGATCCGCTACATGAGCCATACCACCGTGGCGACCGTGGGCATGGCGGTACTGCTCTCCTCCCTGGTGGCGAAGGCGGCCAGCCAGTGGCTGGGGGTGGTGCTGGCGCTGCCCGTGGTGCTGATCTACGGCCTGTTGCTGCTGCTGGGGCTGGGCGGCGTGAGGTTCCTGCTGCGCGAGCTCTACCTGTTGAGCCAGCGGCTCAAGCGCCGCCCGGTGGTGATCTATGGGGCCGGCGCGGCGGGGTGCGAGCTGGTGGCCGCGCTGCGGCATGGCAGCGAGTACGAGCCGGTGGCCTTCGTTGACGACTGGCGCGGTCTCGATGGTGCTCTGGTCGAGGGGCTGCGCGTGTACCAGCCGGTGAGGCTGGCGGCGCTGGTGGAGGAGTATCGGGCGGCGATGGTGCTGCTGGCCATTCCCAGTGCCCCGCGCTGCCGGCGACGCGAGATCCTGCAGCGTCTCTCCGCGCTCTCGGTGCCGGTCAAGACCATTCCCGGCAGTGCCGATGTGATCGCCGGACGGGCCCGCATCAGCGAGCTGCGCGACGTGGCGCTGGAGGACCTGCTGGGGCGTGAGCCGGTGCCGCCGTTCCCCGATCTGCTCGCGGCCAACATCGAGGGCAAGACGGTGATGGTGACCGGGGCCGGCGGGTCGATCGGCAGCGAGCTGTGCCGCCAGATCATCGCCCAACGGCCGGTCGCCGTTCTGCTGGTCGACAGCTGCGAGTACGCGCTCTATGCCATCGAGCACGAGCTGTCGCAGCACCCTGCCGTCGGTGACGAGGGCATCCGGGTCCGGCCGTTCCTGGTCTCGGTCCAGCAGCCCGATGCCCTGCGTGCCATCTTCACCGCCTTTCCGGTGGATACCGTCTACCATGCGGCCGCCTACAAGCACGTGCCGCTGGTGGAGTGCAACCTGGTCGAGGGGCTGCGCAACAACGTCTTCGGCACCCTGACCCTGGCCCGGGCGGCGCTCGCGGCGGGCGTCGAATCCTTCGTGCTGATCTCCACCGACAAGGCGGTCCGGCCGACCAACGTGATGGGCGCCTCCAAGCGATTGACGGAGCTGATCTGCCAGGCCTTTGCCCAGCAGCAGAGTCGGACCTGCTTCAGCATGGTGCGCTTCGGTAACGTGCTGGGCTCCAGCGGTTCGGTCGTTCCCCTGTTTCGCCAGCAGATCGAACGGGGCGGCCCGGTGGCGGTGACGCATCCGGACATCACCCGCTACTTCATGACCATTCCCGAGGCCGCCCAACTGGTGATCCAGGCCGGCGCCATGGCCACCGGCGGCGAAGTGTTCGTGCTCGACATGGGCGAGCCGGTGCGTATCCGCGACTTGGCGATCAACATGATTCGCCTATCGGGGCTCGAGGTGAAGGACGAGGCTCACCCCGACGGCGACATCGAAATCGTCTATACCGGGCTGCGCCCCGGCGAGAAGCTTTTCGAGGAGCTGCTGATCGGCGGCGAAGTGAAGGAAACGCGCCATCACCGGATCATGACGTCGCGTGAGATGTTCTGGGAATGGCCGAGGCTCGAAGCCTACCTGCAGGAGCTGCAGCAGGCCCTCACCGCCATCGACTACCCCCGGCTGCGGCAACTGTTGCTGGTGGCGCCACTGGACTACTGCCCCGAGGGTGGCGCGACACCACGCTGGGAGGAGGTGATGCGTGCGGTATCGTGACAGTGAGACCGGGTGGGCCGGCCCCGCCGGCCTTGTCGATCGGGTATCGGAAGTCCGCGAGCCGGTGCCGGGGCTGGCGGCGTTCGTGGTGCACGAGAGCGGCCTGGGTGACCTGGCGGCCTACCGTGACATCCTTGCGCAGCTCGGCTTCGACGTGCTGCACGAGTCGGCACTCGACGCACGGTGCCGCAGCGCGATGGCCGAGCACCTGCAGCGCGCCCACCCGGACGGCGCCGACCCGCCTCGGCGCCTGCTGGCGGTACACGATGTCTATCCCGACCGACGGCCTCGCCACCGCGGCGATGCGGTCGGGTCGAACGACAATGCGCGCGTCCTTCGCGCCCAGTGGAAGATGCGCCTTCACACCAATCGCGCTGGCACAGTCTCGGTGAGCGTCTCGGCCGACGCCGATCAGGCCGTCGCCTGGCTGAGCCTGCTGGCGCCGGTGCGGGTCGAGTCGGTGCTCGAGCTGGCTCGCCGGCGCAACGACGCCTTTTGCACCCCCTATCCGGTGCTGGCCGACCTGAGCAAGCACGCCTGCCGGGCCAAGGTCGAGCTGATCGATTTTCACGGTAGGCGTGCCATCTGCAAGACCTTCCGCCCGGGCAGGGAGCGATTCCTGTCACGCGAGGTCAAGGCGCGGGAGCTCGGCGCCTCCTTACCCGAGGTGTCGCGTCTGCTGGAGGTCGGGCCGCGCCACCTGGTCGTCGAGTGGTATGCCGACAGCCTGCCCCGGATTCTCGCGCCCCGGCCGCCCTTCTTTCGTCATGGGCTGCTGCCTCTTTGGGTCATCGAACGGCTGCGGGCGGTGATCCTGCATTATCGCCGGCTTGGCTACGAGTGCATCGACCTCAGCCCGCGCAACCTGCTCTACGACCCCTACCAGGGGCTGAGGATCATCGACTTCGAGTTCCTCCAGCCGGGACCGGAAGTGGCCGATACGCTCAAGGGCAATTACGCCTGGTATCCGGTACCGCGAGACTTTCCCGGCGACGTGCCGCCCCGTGCCCGGCGCCGGCCCTACTGGGATCGTTGGTTCTTCTATACCGGACTGCCGCGGCGCATGTGCCTGTATGAACTGCCGCGCCCGCTGCTCGCGCTGACGCGTTCGCTGGCGCTGGTACCGCTGACGCTGGCGGGGCTGCAGCGGGTCGGCTGGCACGCCGTGCGTCGACTCGGGCGGGGGGTGTGAGAGGGCGCCAGGGCAGCCACGGAACCTCAACGGGCATGACAACAACAAGAACGACAAGCTGCCGCGTGCAGACGCTGGGAATGATCGGGTATGACACTGATATCGGTAGTGGTGCCTGTGTTCAACGAGGCGCAGAGCCTGAGGTCGTCGCTGCCGTCCTTGTTTCGCCAGGTGTTCAAGGAGGTCGAGGTGATCGCCCTGGACGAGGGCTCCAGCGACGGCTCTCTGGAGCTGCTGCGTGGCCACGAACGGGCCGGCCGGCTGCGGCTGTTGCGCTATCGCGGGCAGCGTCGCGGCCGGCTGGCGGCGTGCAACGATGCCGCCCGACGCGCGAGCGGTGCCTGGCTGATGTTCTTCGACCCGCGCGACCTGCTGCTCTTCGACCACCTGTCGCGCATGGCCGCCGCGTTCAGCCGGCACCCCGACGTCGAGCTCTTCGCCAGTGCCTACCAGCGAATGGGGCCGTCGGGCCCGGTGCGGATGGCCCTGCCCAGCCGCGGAGTGCTCAGCCGCCGCAGCGCCCTGGCGGCCTATGCCCGCGCCGACTTCATCCAGCCGCATGCCAGCTGCATCCGGCGTGAGCGCTTCCTCGAGATGGGGGGGTTCGGCGAGCACCTGCGCCAGGGTGGCGAGACCCGCTTCTGGCTCGGGGCGCTGTGCGAGCTGGAGGCGGTCCACTACGACGACACCATCACCAGCCTGTGGAACACCGCGGAGGACGACATCGAGCCCGAGGCGGAGAGCGTGCCCTTGCACCCGGTCGTGGAGCTGCTGGATACCCACGCCGGACGCCTGTCGGCACGCGAGCGACGACGGCTGGAGGCCGCGGTGAACCGCAAGTTGCTCGACTGGGCGATGTGGAAGAAGCGTCGGGGGCAGGCGGTGCGCACCGAGCTGGCCTCGCTGCGGCTGTCGGGCTTGCCGATGCGTCTGTGGCCGCGGGCGTTGCGGCTGATGCTGCCCCCGGCCTGGTTCCGCCGCTGACGATCGAAACCACCCCGCTCCAATCGAGGAGAGGCTTGCCATGCCGTTCTTTAGCGTGATCGTGCCGGTCTACGACAAGGCCGCCTCGCTGGAGGCGGCGCTGGAGTCGGTCTACGGCCAGACCTGCCAGGACTTCGAGCTCGTCGCGGTGGACGACGGCTCGCAGGACGGCTCGGTGGAGATCCTCGCGCGCCACGCCGCGCAGGGCAGGCTCACCCTGCTGCAGCGGGGCAGCCCAGGCCCCGGCGGCTACGCCGCGAGAAACCATGGCGCGTCAATGGCGCGGGCGCCGTGGCTCACCTTTCTCGACGCCGACGATCTCTATCGGCCCGATCATCTGCGGCGACTGCACGATGCCATCGTCGCCCACCCCGGCATCGAGTTGTTCGTCAATGCCTACCAGAAGATGGAGGACGGGCGGCCCCTGCCGAGGATCGAGCGACTGCCCGGCGGCCGCCTGGTGCGCCGCGAAGCGCTGCGTGCCTTCGCCCGCAGCGACTTCATCCACATGAACGGCGCCTGCATCCGCCGCGAGCGTTTTCTGCAGCTGGGCGGCTTTCCGGTCGACCGGTACCGGCGCGGCGGTGACGTCTACTTCTGGCTCAAGGTGCTGTGCGAACTCGACGCGATCCACTACTGCAACAGCGTCACCAGCCTGTGGCAGCTCGAGAACAGCGGCGTGACCCGTGACAAGCGCAATCTGGTGCACCTTCACCCCGGGGTCGATCTGCTGGCGGAGTACGCGGGTCGACTGACCGGCGAGGAGGCGCGCCAGCTGCACGCCGCGATCAATCGCAAGGTGCTCTCCTGGGCGGTGGAGAAGAAACGCCTGGGGCAGCCGATACGCCAGGAACTGGCGGCGCTCTCGCATCTGGGGATGCAGGGCAGGCACTGGCTCCACGCCGCCACGTTGTTGATTCCTCAGCCCTACTACGACCGGCTGAGGCGCTGGGTGAAGTGACGCCATGACAAGCTCGGACGAGCGGGAGGGAAGACGATGGGCGGGACGGTCATTACCTACGGCACCTTCGACATGTTCCATATCGGCCACCTGAACCTGCTGCGACGCCTGGCCGGCATGGGGAGCCGGCTGATCGTTGCGGTCTCCACCGACGAGTTCAACGCCGGCAAGGGCAAGCGCACCCTGATCCCTTTCGAGCAGCGCGCCGAGATCGTGCGCTCCATTCGTTACGTGGACGAGGTCATTCCCGAAACCAACTGGGATCAGAAGATCGATGACGTCCAGCGCTACGGGGTGTCGACCTTCGCCATCGGCGAGGACTGGCGCGGGCACTTCGACTTCCTCGCCCGCTACTGCGAGGTGGTCTACCTGCCGCGTACGGAGGGTGTTTCGACCACCGACCTGAAGCGTTCGCTCAATCGCTTCTGCAGCGTATCCCGTGAGGATCTGCTGCACGCCTTCGACGTGCTTGAGGCGCTGCGCAAGGACTTCGGCTGACCTCTCTTCGCATCGGCCCTGCGGGCCGGGAGTCTCCAATGCTCAATTACCTGACGCGCCTGGCGCGGCAGCTCGCCTGGCTGCCGCTGTGCGCCCTGGGCGCCTGCTTCCCGCGCAACGACCGACTCTGGGTGTTCGGTGCCTGGCATGGCCAGCAGTATGCCGACAATGCCCGCGCCCTCTACCGCCACGTCCATGCCCACGAGCCCGACCTTCGCGCCGTCTGGCTGACCCACAGCCGCGACGTACTGCGCCGGGTGCAGGAGGAGGGGGGCGAAGCCGCCATGGCCTACTCGCTGCGGGGGATCCTGGTCTCGCTGCGTGCACGGCTGTTTCTGGTCACTCACTCCGCCGAGGACGTCAACGCCCATGCCTCCATCGGGGGCACCCTGATCAACCTCACCCACGGCACGCCGCTCAAGCGCTTCGGGCGTGATGCCCATGCCCGCTCGCAGCGCATCGGCGGCGTGACGCGGCTGTTCGACCGCTACCTGCGCCGGCTGCTGCCCGGCAAGCGCGGTCCGGATCAGGTGCTGGTGGCATCGAGCGTGGGGCGCGAGCGCATGATGTCGGCCTACGGGCTGCCTCGCGAGCGGGTGGTGGCGCTGGGCTACCCGCGCTGGGATGCCTTCCGCACGGATGCCGCGGGGCTGCTGCGCGGCGCCGGCATCGAGACCCGCACCTTCGCCGGCGTGCTGCTCTATGCCCCGACGCTGCGCATGCAGGGGAGGGGCGGGCTCGACGTGGCCCAGGGCAAGCGGCTCGAGGCCCTGCTGCCCTGGCTGGAGCGCGAGCGCCTGCTGCTGCTGGTGCGCGGTCACGCCTCGCTGAAGATGAGCGGCATCGCGGCGCTCGAGCGCCGTTCGGCCCACGTGCGCGAGGTGCCGGTCTCGCGCTTTGCCGACGTCAATGCCCTGCTGCCGGCCGTCGACCTGCTGCTGACCGACTACTCCAGCCTGATGTTCGACTACGCCTGCCTGCGCCGGCCGATCGTGCTGATGGCGCCGGACCTCGCGAGCTACCTGAACGAGGACGTCGGCGTCTACGGCGACTACTTCGCCGATGCGCCGGGGCCGGTGATCGAAGGCTGGCAGCAACTGCCGGCGGCCTGGCGGGCGATCCAGGCGGGCGAGCACGACGCCGCCCTGGCGCGCTTCGTCGCGCGCCACGCGGCGCTCCACGACGGGCGCGTCTGCGAGCGCATCACGGCACACCTGCGCGCCTGTAGCCAACAGCCGGTGCCGCGCCACGCCTGAGCACGGACGCCCTTCCTCAACCTGACGAACAATAACGGGTCCTCCATGAGCCAGATCCAGATATCTCCGGAACGTCTGTCGCGGGACTACTACCGATTCCAGCGCTACAACTCCAAGCAGCGCATGCTGGCCTACTGGCATCAGCTCAAGCTGATCGAGGAGTGTCGCCCCGCCACGCTGCTGGAGGTCGGTGTCGGCTCCGGCATCGTCACCGCGTACCTGCGCCACCAAGGGGTGAGCGTGACGACGCTGGACATCAACCCTGCCCTGCGCCCCGACCATGTCGGCTCCATCCTGCGTCCCCCGCCGGCGCTGGCGGAGCGCCGCTTCGACATGGTGCTGTGCTCGCGGGTGCTGCATCACCTGCCGTTCGATGAGTTCCCCCAGGCGCTGTCGATGCTCTCCCGGCTGACCGGGAAACATTGCCTGCTGACCCTGCCGGTGAACGACTTCCGCCTCTACTGCCTGCTGCGCCTTACCTCCACCTCGCCGTACACGCTTTCGCTGCCGTTGCCGCTGGCCCTCAAGCGGGCCTGGCAGCGTAGACGCGGGCGCACCTCGGGCAGCGGGCTGTGGCAGATCGATGCCTCGCCGGCGACCTCGCGCCGGCGGGTGATCGCCGAGATCGGGCGTTACTTCGACTGCCTGCGGCACTACCCGGTCCCGGAGGACCGCTCGCACATGGTCTACCTGCTCCGCCCCAGGCCTGCCGCTGTCGCGGCGGAGCGCCCCGTGGGGGAGGACGTCCGGTGCGTATGACCGAAACGGCCGGGGGCGCGGCGCAGGCGCTGCCGGTCGTCAGGCGCCGCGTGCTGGTGATCGGCGGTACGGCTCGCTCGCTGAGCAATTTCCGGGGGCCGCTGCTGAAGCTGCTCGGCGAGCGTGGCCACCGCATCGTCGCCGCGGCGCACCCGGATGCCTCCGCCGAGGGGGTGCGGCGCGAGCTGGCGGCGCTGTCGATTCCCTTCGAGCCGCTCGTGATCGGGCGGGGCGGCCTCGACCCGCTGGAGGATTGGCGCACCGCACGGGCGATTCGCGCCCTTATAGCGCGCCATGCGCCCGAGGTGCTCATCGCCTACACCGCCAAGCCGGTGATCTACGCCGGGCTGGCGGTACGCGACCAGCCGGGGGTGCGCTTCCATCCGATGATCACCGGGCTCGGCTACGCCTTCTCCGAGGCACGTGGCGCGAAGCGCAGCCTGTTGCATGCCCTGCTGACCCGGCTCTACCGGCGCGCGCTGGCCAACGCCCACACCACCATCTTCCAGAACCCCGATGACCAGGCGCTGTTCCGTGAGTGCGGCCTGCTCTCGCCGACGGCGCGCTCGGCGGTCGTCGACGGCTCGGGGGTCGATGTCGACCTCTTTCCCCCCCGTCCGCTGCCCCGGGAGCCGGTGTTCCTGATGCTGGCGCGGCTGATGGTGGAGAAGGGCGTGCGTGTCTACGTCGAGGCCGTCCGCCTCGTCCACGAGCGCTACCCCCAGGCGCGATTCCAGCTCGCCGGCGCGCTGGACCCCAACCCGTCCAGCGTGCGGCCCGAGGAACTCGCCGCCTGGCAGGCGGCCGGCGACATCGAGTACCTGGGCAAGCTGGAATCGGTTCAGGCAGCGCTGGCCGGCTGCCGCTGTTACGTCCTGCCCTCCTGGTATCGCGAGGGCATCCCGCGTTCGGTGCTCGAAGCGATGGCCACCGGGCGCCCCATCATCACCACCGATTCGCCCGGCTGCCGCGAGACGGTCGAGCCGGGCATCAACGGGTGGCGGGTCGAGCCGCGCAGCGCTCGCGCCCTGGCCGACGCCATGCTGGCCCTGATCGAGGCCGACGACACGGCCGTGGCGGCCATGGCTCGCGCCAGTCTGGAGCAGGTCGAGAGGCGCTATGACGTGCGCCGGGTCAACCGCCAGCTGCTCGAGATCACTCAGCTCTAGTCGAGGAGGTTCGCATGGGCAACGAGACCAGAGTAATGCTCACTCATGGCTGGTGTCGCAGCAGTTATTCGGCGCTGCGTGGTCTGGCGCGCCGGGGCGTGCCGGTGGTGGTCGCCGATACGGCGAGGGTGGGCATGTGCCAGGCATCACGCCTGACGCGGGGCCGCGGACGCTATCGCTCGCCCTATGCCGACCCGGATGGCTTCGTCGACGATATCGCTGCCCTGTGCGAACGTCATCGCATCGGTCTGCTGCTGCCCGGGCACGAGGAGGGCGAGCTGCTGGCGCAGGCACGTGAGGCGGGCCGGCTGCCGGCCGGCGTGTCGCTGCCGCTGGCCAACGTCGACAGCCTGGTACGGGTCAACGACAAGGATCGAATCAGCCGGCTGGCGCGGGACCTGGATGTGCCGGTAGCGCCGATCGTCGACTACCGGACGCCGGCCGAAGCCGGCGTGCGGACCGACAGCACACGCGAGTACGTGGCGCGGGCGCGGCGTGGCAACAGCTCCAAGGGGGTGCGCTTTGCCCGCGGCGGTGCGGCCCTGACCGCCGCGCTGGAACGCATGGTCGACGACTTCGCCCTGGATCCCGCACGGCTTCCCATCGTTCAGGAGTGTGTCGCCGGCGATGGCTGGGGCGTCTCCTGTCTCTACTGGTACGGCGAGCGCATCGCCTCGTTCACCCATCACCGCCTGCAGGAGAAGATCGCCACGGGCGGCACCAGCACCCTGCGCGTCAGCGCCGCACATCCTTCGCTGGAGGCCGATGCCCATCGCCTGCTCGATGCGCTGGGCTGGCATGGCCTGGCCATGCTGGAGTTCAAGTTCGACCCCACCAGCGGACGTCACGTCTTCATCGAGATCAATCCGCGCCTGTGGGGCTCCATCGACCTGGCGTTGAGCGCCGGGGTCAACTTTCCCTGGCTGCTCTACCTGGCCGAGACTCGCGGTCCGGCCGTGGCCCGCGCCCACTTCCGGCCGGGGCGCAGCGGGGTGGTCTCGCGCTGGCTGCTGGGCGACCTGTTGCGCCGGCTGGACCTGCTGCGGCGCGGGCGGCTGCGCGACGGCCTGGGTGTGGACGGGACCCGCGCTCACGCCTACGACGACTTCAAGCTCGACGACCCCTTGGTGCTGTTCGGCGAGGCGCTCTACTACCTCGCCAAGGGGGTCACCATGCACAGCCTCAATCCCGTCGAAGCGGGCATGGTGCGCTGAGATGCGCCCGTACCAGCAGCACCTCGAGGCGCCGCTGCCGCGCGAACTTGGCCTGACGCCGGCGCAGCGTTTCCTCAAGCGTGCCTTCGACCTCGTCCTTGCGGCGGCGCTGCTGCTGCTGCTGCTGCCGCTGATCCTGGTGGCCGCCTGGGCCGCGGCGCGGGATACCCAGGCCTCGGGCTTCTTCGTGCAGGAGCGTGTCGGCCGCGACGGGCGTCCCTTCCGCGTGATCAAGCTGCGTACCATGCGCCCCCAGGCGGGCACCAGCGTGACCACGCTCGACGATCCGCGCATCACGCGGCTTGGGCGTATTCTGCGACGCAGCAAGCTCGACGAGCTGCCCCAACTGTTCAACGTACTCGCCGGGCACATGAGCTTCGTCGGGCCTCGCCCCGACGTGCCGGGCTTCGCCGACCTCCTCGACGAGCAGGACCGGGTGATCCTCGCCGTGCGTCCGGGTATCACGGGTCCCGCTACCCTCAAGTACCGCGACGAGGAGCGCCTGCTGGCCGGCGTGGCGGACCCCGAGCGCTACAACCGCGAGGTGATCTTTCCCGACAAGGTGCGGCTCAACCGGGACTACGTCCTGCACTGGTCCTTCGGCCGCGACCTGGGCTACCTCTGGCGCACGCTCTTTCCCTCAGGCAATGCAGCACGATCCGAGGAGCAACCGGAATGACTCAACCCAAGGCATGGCCCTTCCACGAGGAGGATGAACGCGAGGCGGTGGAGCGTGTCCTGCGCTCGGGCCGCGTCAACTACTGGAACGGTGAGGAGGGGCGAAGCTTCGAGGAGGAGTTCGCCGCCTTCCATGGCGTGCCGCATGCCATCGCCCTGGCCAACGGTACCGTGGCGCTGGAGCTGGCGCTGCATGCGCTGGGCGTTGGGCCTGGCGACGAAGTGGTGGTGACGCCACGCAGCTTCATGGCTTCGGTCTCCTGCGTGGTGGCCCGCGGTGCGCGGCCGGTGTTCGCCGACGTCGATCCCGACTCCGGCAATCTCTGCGTGGAGAGCGTGGCAGCGGTACTCACCCCGCGGACTCGAGCCATCGTGGCGGTGCACCTGGCCGGCTGGCCCTGTGACCTGGATGGCCTGCGTCGACTGGCCGATACCTGTGGCCTGTGGCTGATCGAGGATGGCGCCCAGGCCCACGGTGCCACCTGGCGCGGGCGTCCGGTCGGCAGCGTCGGTGACGCGGCCGCGTTCTCGTTCTGTACCGACAAGATCATTTCGACGGGCGGCGAGGGCGGCATGCTGCTGCTCAAGGACGAAGCGGCCTGGCGGCGCGCCTGGAGCTACAAGGACCATGGCAAGTCGTGGTCCGCGGTGCAGGGCGTGCACCCGCCGGGGTTCCGCTGGTTGCACGACGACTTCGGCACCAACTGGCGCATGACCGAGATGCAGGCGGCGATCGGCCGTTGCCAGCTGCGCAAGCTGCCGCGATGGCTCGAACGGCGCCGCGAGAACGCGGCCTACCTGAGCCAGCGGCTCGGCGGTCTGCCGGGCCTGCGCGTGCCGCAGCCACCGCCCGAGGCCGGCCATGCCTGGTACAAGTTCTACGCCTTCGTCGAGCCCGATCGGCTATGTGCCGGCTGGGATCGCGACGCCGTGGTGGCGGCCATCCAGGCCGCTGGCGTGACCTGCCTGCACGGCGGCTGCAGCGAGATCTACCGCGAGCGCGCCTTCGACGGCACCGGCTGGCGTCCGCCGTCGCGGCTGCCGATAGCGCAGCGTCTCGGCGAGACCAGCCTGATGCTGCTGGTCGATCCCACCCAGACACCGGAGCGGCTGGCCACGGTCGCCTCGGCGGTCGAACACACCCTGGAGGAGGCAAGCCATGTCGACCATGGTCGCCACGACGCTCCAGCGCTGCCGGCGGTTGTACCGGCGGATCTGGCGGCGGGTCGGTCCCAGGCAGTATCCCGTCCCTGACCTGAGCCGGGAGGCGGTGGGCCCCCTGGAGGCCTTTTACGCCCATCGTGGCACCCCCTGTCTCATCCAGTGCCGGCTGGCCGACTGCCGTTGGTTCGGACCCACCGGCATCGCCTACGGCCGCGACTCGCTGCACCCTTATGTGCAGAGCCTGCGCCAATACCTGGACGGTGAGTGCCGAAGCTATCGCGGGAGCTGCCTGGAAGCCTATTGGCAGAACTGGCAACCGGCGACGCTGGCCGCCTCGCTGGGCGTGCCGCTGGAAAGTGCCCACCCCTGGCTCCGGTTGGCGCCGCCCCTGAGCGATTTCATGCCATGGAGTGACGTGCGCCAGCTGCACCTGCTGCGCACCCTGGCCGAATTGGCGTCGCAGGATAACGGCGAGGAGCCGTCGCTGGTATCCGAGACCACGGTGCGTCAGGTGGGGCCCAAGCCGGACTGGTTCGGCGAGCGGCGCCTGAACCAACTGGTCGCACTGCACCGGGCCATCCTGCAGGAGGGGTATCGCCAGCGCGCCTCCCAGCGGCTGGAGTATTTCCACCAGCACATCGTGATCGATACGCTCGCGCGCGGTGACGAAGTACGCTTCGTGGTGGCCAATGGCCAGCATCGCGCCTCGGTGCTCTCGGTGCTCGGCTACGCTAGCGTGCCGGCCCTGGTGCACGTATCGCATCGCCGGGGGCCATCCCTGGTGCGCCGCGAGGACTGCCTCAGTTGGCCAGCGGTGCGGCAGGGCATCCTCACCGCGGACCAGGCCCTGGAAATCTTCGACCGAGTCTTCGAGGGGCGCCCGCCGCCCGGTTTCCCGCGCCTGGCGCGCGCGGGCGAAGCGACCCCGGCGCCGCGCGAGCTCGAGATGACGCCATGTGCGCAGGTGATGCCGGAGGGCTCGCCAACCGATCGTCACTGACGCGCCCCCGCATTACGACGAGGCCGCCACGCACTGCGTGGCGGCCTCGTTGCGTCTGGCGCCGCGGATGTTGGAAGTGTCACACTGAATGTTATAGATTTAACATTCGCATGATCTTCGCGTGTCTTGCGTAGCATTTGCGCGGTCTTCGCGTGGGCTTCGCGTGGGCTTCGCGTTAGCCCCGTACGCTTCCTACTATAACCAGGTGCGCCCCTGTCGCGGCCACCCAGCACGAACGGAAGGACCTCCCATGACTGCCATCATGAGCCTGGTCGGCATGGCGACGCTGATCGCCATCGCTCTTATCTTCTCCACCAATCGCCGCCACATCCGGCTGCGAACCGTGGGCGGCGCCTTCGCCATCCAGGCCGGCATCGGTGCCTTCGTGCTCTACGTGCCGTTCGGCCAGGCGGTGCTGCAGACCATTTCCGCCGGGGTCAGCCAGGTGGTGCTCTACGCCAACGACGGCATCGACTTCCTGTTCGGCGGCCTGGCCGACGTCGACAGCATCGGCTTCGTCTTCGCCATCAAGGTGCTGCCGGTGATCATCTTCTTCTCCTCGCTGATCGCCGTGCTCTACTACCTCGGCATCATGCAGTGGGTGATCCGCCTCCTCGGCGGCGCGCTGCAGAAGGCGCTGGGCACCTCGCGCACCGAATCGCTCTCGGCCACCGCCAACATCTTCGTCGGCCAGACCGAGGCGCCGCTGGTGGTGCGCCCCTTCATCGCCCGCATGACCCCCTCCCAGCTGTTCGCGGTGATGTGCGGCGGGCTGGCCTCGGTGGCGGGCTCGGTGCTGGCCGGCTACGCGGCGCTGGGCATCCCCATGGAATACCTGGTGGCGGCCTCGTTCATGGCCGCCCCCGGCGGGCTGCTGTTCGCCAAGCTGATCATGCCCGAGACCGAAAAGCCGGTAGACGACGTCGAGGAGGCCAACGAGGTCATCGAGGAGGAGGACAAGCCGGTCAACGTCCTCGATGCGGCGGCGGCCGGGGCCACCTCGGGGCTGCGCCTGGCGGCCAACGTCGGCGCCATGCTGCTCGCCTTCATCGGCCTGATCGCGCTGATCAACGGCATGCTCGGCGGGGTGGGTGGCTGGATCGGCGTCGAGCAGCTGAGCCTGGAGTTGATTCTGGGCTGGCTGTTCGCCCCGCTCGCCTTCGTGCTCGGCGTGCCCTGGGAGGAGGCGACCCTGGCCGGCTCCTTCATCGGCCAGAAGCTGGTGGTCAACGAGTTCGTCGCCTTCATCAACCTGTCGCCCTACGTCGAAGGCACGTCGATGGTGGTCAATACCGGCCAGGCCATGAGCGGCCATACCGTGGCCATCCTCTCCTTCGCCCTGTGCGGCTTCGCCAACCTCTCGTCGATCGCCATCCTGCTCGGCGGCCTGGGCAGCATCGCCCCCAGCCGGCGCCACGACATCGCCCGCTTCGGGATCAAGGCGGTGCTGGCCGGCACGCTCTCCAACCTGATGTCGGCGGCCATTGCCGGTTTCTTCCTCTCCATAGGCGGGGTGATCTGATGGCTACCGCAAATCCATTCCGTATCGACAGGTAACGTCATGACCGAACTGCAGCAGGCCGCGCGCCAGGCGCTGGCGCTGATGGACCTCACCAGCCTCAACGAGGACGACAGCGACGCCGTCATCCGCGAACTCTGCGCTCGCGCCAACACGCCGGCGGGACACCCAGCGGCGGTGTGCGTCTATCCCGCCTTCGTGCCAACCGCCCGCGAGGCACTGGCCGAGCAGGGCCTGGCCGGCAAGGTGAAGGTGGCCACGGTGACCAACTTCCCTCACGGCGAGGCGGACATCGAACGCGCCGCGGCCGAGACCCGGGCGGCCGTCGCGTCCGGCGCCGACGAGGTCGACGTGGTCTTCCCCTATCGTGCGCTGATGGCGGGCGACGCCGAGGTCGGCCGTGCGCTGGTCGCCGCCTGCAAGCGCGAGTGCGGCGACGCCGTGCTCAAGGTGATCCTGGAAACCGGCGAGCTGAAGGTGGCCGGGCTGATCGACCGCGCCGGCATGCTGGCCATCGACGGCGGCGCCGACTTCCTCAAGACCTCCACCGGCAAGGTGGCCGTCAACGCCACCCTGGACGCCGCCAAGATCCTGCTCACCGCGATCAAGGCGAGCGGCCGCGACGTCGGCTTCAAGGCCGCCGGCGGCGTGCGCACCGTTGAGGACGCCGCCGCCTACCTGCAGCTTGCCGAGCAGGTGATGGGGGCGGATTGGATCACCCCGGCGCACTTCCGCTTCGGTGCCTCGGGGCTGCTCGGCAGCCTGCTCGAAACCCTTGGCGTTGCTGAGGGCGAGGGGCCCACGGAGGGTTACTGATGCCTGCACGTGCCCTACCTCAAGAGCTGATTCGCGCCAAGCGCGACGGCGAGGTGCTCTCGCCCGAGGCGATCGGTGAGCTGGTGGGCGGTATCGTCGACGGCAGCCTCTCCGACGCCCAAGTGGGCGCGCTGGCCATGGCGATCTACCTCAACGGCATGAATGCCGCCGAGACGGTGGCGCTGACCGAGGCCGTACGCGACTCCGGCGAGGTGCTGGCGTGGCGCGGCCTGGGTGAGGGGCTCGACCTGCCGGGGCCGGTGCTCGACAAGCACTCCACCGGCGGGGTGGGCGATCTCGTCTCGCTGGTGCTGGGGCCGTGGGTCGCCGCCTGCGGCGGCTTCGTGCCGATGGTCTCCGGCCGCGGCCTGGGCCACACCGGCGGCACCCTGGACAAGCTCGAGGCGATTCCCGGCTACGACATCGCGCCCTCGCGGGAGCGCTTCCGCACCTTGGTGCGCGAGGCGGGCGTGGCCATCGTCGGCCAGACCGCCGAGCTGGCCCCGGCCGACCGGCGGCTCTACGCCATCCGCGACGTCACCGCCACGGTGGAGTCGCTGCCGCTGATCGTCAGCTCGATCCTCGGCAAGAAGCTCGCCTGCGGCCTCGACGCCCTGGTGATGGACGTCAAGACCGGCAGCGGCGCCTTTATGCCCACTCATGAGGCGTCGTTCGAGCTGGCCAGCACCATCGCCGAGGTGGCGAGCCGCGCCGGCACGCCGACCACCGCGCTGCTCACCGACATGAGTCAGCCGCTGGCGTCCTGCGCCGGCAACGCCGTCGAGGTGCGCG
This sequence comes from Halomonas sp. SS10-MC5, assembly GCF_015992245.1. NCBI lineage: Bacteria > Pseudomonadati > Pseudomonadota > Gammaproteobacteria > Oceanospirillales > Halomonadaceae > Halomonas > Halomonas sp. SS10-MC5. The sequence goes on from NZ_CP065435.1 coordinate 216,194, forward strand.
AGGCGATCGCGCTTCTGACCGGGGAAAAGCGGGGCGGGCGACTGCTCGAGGTGACCCGCGAGCTCGCCGCCGAGCTGCTGCTGGCCGGCAGACTGGCCCACGACCGGAAGGCAGCCCTGGCGCTACTCGACGAACGGCTCGCTTCGGGGGCTGCCGCCGAGCGTTTCGCGCGCATGGTGGCGGGCCTGGGTGGCCCCGTCGACCTGCTCGAACGCCACGAACGCTACCTGCCCCGGGCGCCCATCGTGCGCCCCGTGCCTGCCGAGCGCAGCGGTCGCGTGACGCGCATGGACACTCGCGCCGTGGGGCTTGCCGTGGTCGAGTTGGGCGGCGGGCGGCGTGCGCCGCAGGACGCCATCGATCCCGCGGTCGGGCTGACCGGCATCGCCGCCATCGGCGAGGCGGTCGACGGAGAACGCCCGCTGGCCTGGGTGCATGCGGCAAGCGAGGCGGCCGCCGAGCGCGCCGCCAGCCAGCTGCGCGCGGCCATCGAAGTGAACGACATCGCGACCGGCGACGTCACACGGCCTACACTCATTCAAGACGTGATCCGTCGGGAGGCGCCATGACTCGCGCCATCGTGCTGGTACTCGACTCCTTCGGCATCGGCGCGGCACCCGATGCGGTGGACTTCGGCGACGCCGGGGCCGATACCCTGGGCCATATCGCTGCCGCCTGTGCCCGCGGTGAGTGTGACGGTGCGGCTCGAGAGGGGCCGCTTGCGTTGCCCCACCTGGGCCGGCTGGGGCTGTTCCACGCCCACCGCGAAAGCACCGGCAACTGGGCCGAGGGCGTTGACGTGCCAGCCGAGGTGATCGGCGCCTACGGTCACGCCCGCGAGGTCTCCTCCGGCAAGGATACCCCCTCGGGACACTGGGAAATCGCCGGGGTGCCGGTGCGTTTCGACTGGGGCTACTTCTTCGACCGGGAAGACAGTTTCCCACCGGAGCTGCTCCAGGCGCTCGAGCGCGAAGCCGGGCTGCCCGGCGTGCTGGGCAACTGCCACGCCTCGGGCACCGAGATCATCGCCCGCCTCGGCGAGGAGCACATGGCCAGCGGCAAGCCCATCGTCTACACCTCGGGCGACTCGGTGTTCCAGATCGCCGCCCACGAGGAGTCGTTCGGCCTCGAGCGGCTCTACGCCCTGTGCGAGACCGCCCGGCGCCTGCTCGAGCCCTACAACATCGGACGGGTGATCGCGCGGCCGTTTGTTGGTCGCAATGCCGACGACTTCACCCGCACCGCCAACCGTCGCGACTACAGCGTCGAACCGCCGGCGCCCACGGTGCTGCAGAAGCTCGAGAGCGACGGCGGCGAGGTGATCGCCATCGGCAAGATCGCCGACATCTACGCCCATTGCGGCGTCACGCGCACGCTCAAGGCCAGCGGCCACGATGCGCTGATGGACGCCACCCTGGCCGCCCTGGAGGAGGCCGGCGAGCGCTCGCTCGTCATGACCAACTTCGTCGACTTCGACACGCTCTACGGCCACCGCCGTGACGTGGCCGGCTATGCCGCCGCGCTGGAGGCCTTCGACGCGCGGCTGCCCGAGCTGCTGGCCAGGCTGCGCGACGGCGACCTGCTGGTGATCACTGCCGACCACGGCTGCGACCCCACCTGGCACGGCAGCGACCATACCCGCGAGCGGGTGCCGGTACTGGCGCTGGGCGCGGGGCTCGCCCCCGGCTCGCTGGGCGCGCGGGAGACCTTCGCCGACATCGGCCAGAGCCTGGCGTCGCACCTGGGCCTTTCGTCCATGGACGACGGCACGAATTTTCTTCCCAAGCCAATCGCTGCATAGGAGCCTCGACATGGCGACTCCCCATATCCAGGGCGAACGCGGCATCTTCGCCGACACCGTGCTGATGCCCGGCGACCCGCTGCGTGCCAAGCACATCGCCGAGACCTTCCTCGAGGACGCCCGCGAGGTCACCAGCGTGCGTAACATGCTCGGCTTCACCGGGCGCTACCGCGGCCGCGAGATCTCGGTGATGGGCCACGGCATGGGCATCCCCTCGGTCTCCATCTACGCCAAGGAGCTGATCACCGACTATGGCGTAAAGCGGCTGATCCGGGTCGGCTCCTGCGGCGCGGTGCGCGACGACGTGGCGGTGCGCGACGTGGTGATCGGTCTCGGCGCGAGCACCGATTCGGCGGTCAACCGCACCCGCTTCATGGGCCACGACTTCGCCGCCATCGCCGACTTCGAACTGACCCGCCATGCGGTGGATGCCGCCGCGGCCCAGGGCGTGCCGGTGAAGGTGGGCAACCTGTTCTCGGCGGACCTGTTCTACAACCCCCAGGCGGAGCTGTTCACGCTGATGAAGCGCTACGGCATCGTCGGCGTGGAGATGGAGGCGGCGGGGCTCTACGGCGTGGCGGCGGAGTTCGGCGGCCGGGCGATGACCCTCTGCACGGTCTCCGACCACATCCTCAAGGGCGAGTCGCTGCCCAGCGAGGCCCGCGAGCGCAGCTTCAACGAGATGGTCGAGGTGGCCCTCGACGCGGTGCTGCGCGACGATGCGGCGGGGGCGGCATGAGCGACATCGATCCGAGCGTCGTCGGCGCGCTGATCGCGGCGCGCGGCAACGCCTACGCGCCCTATTCCCGGCATCCGGTGGGCGCCATGGTGGAGAGCGGGAGCGGCGCGCGCTACGTCGGCGCCAACGTCGAGGTAGCCCACTACAAGGGCTTGTGCGCCGAGGCCTCGGCCATCGCTGCCATGGTCAGCGCCGGCGAGCGTCGGCTGCGCCACGTCTACGTGATCGGCCCCGGCGAGCACCTGTGTTCGCCCTGCGGCGACTGCCGCCAGCGCATCCGCGAGTTCGCCGACGCCACGACACGCATCCACGTGGTCGATGCTCAAGGTACGCTGCTCAAGCGCTACACCATGGAGGAACTGCTGCCCGATGCCTTCGGGCCGGAGAATCTGAAACTCACTCCCTGAGTTCGATACGCTCGAAGTGCGGCGCCAAACGCCTGACCAGCCCGGCCAGCATCGCCCGCGGCGGGGCGTTCTCCACCGGCTGGCAGTAGGCCGGGTCGAGGCACTGGCGGGTGCGAGCCACCTGGATGGCGTAGCGGCGCACGCCGCAGTCGGCCAGGGTCAGTGCCAGGCGCTCCACCTCGGCCAGCGAGAAGTCGCGCCAGTGCACGGTGGTGCGGCACTCGAAGTCGACATCACCATTGAGCAGCGCCATCAGGCACCGGCTGTTGCGCTGCCAGATGCCGGGACGCCCGCAGATGCGGTCGAAGTCGCTCCCGCGTCCCTTCACGTCGAGCCCCACCCAGTCGAGCCACGGCAGCAGCCGCGAGAGCCGCGCCGGGTAGGGGCCGGCGGTGTGCAAGCCCACCTTGAAGCCCATTGCCTTCACTTCGCGTACCGCCGCCGGCAGGGCGTTGTGCAGCGTCGGCTCGCCGCCGCTGAACACCACCGCCTCGAGCAGCCCCCGGCGGCTCTCCAGGAACTCCCGTACCGCCTGCCATTCGCTCTCGTCGCCGCGGCGCGGCGGCATCATGTGGTCGTTGTGGCAGTAGCCGCAGCGCAGCGGGCAGCCCTGCAGGAACACCACGCAGGCCAGGTGATCCGGATAGTCCAGGGTGGTCATCTGGGTCAGGCCGGCAATGGGCAGGCGGATGCCGTCGAGAGGCGCGAGGGCGGGCGGGTCAAGGTCGGTGGCGATCATGAGGGGCTCCTCGGCTTGGGGCGTGAATGCCGGGCACAGGGCCCGGCAGGTCAGGCAGTCAGGGCGTCAAGTCGGCGGCCCGCTCGGTGAAGTGGCGGCGCTCGCGATGCTCGGCGCGCTTGCCGACGTTGAACTGGCTGACCGGGCGGTGGTAGCCCATCACGCGGGTCCAGACCTCGCAGCGCTGGCGCTGTTCGGTGGGCAGGGTGTCGATGTTCGTCATGGTTTGGCTCCTTCCAGTGGGTGAAAAAACGCTCAGGCCGGTACGGCCGCAGCGCGTCTTGCCAGCAGTGCCTCGTCGCACTTCGGGCAGAACTCATGTTCGCCGGCCAGGTAGCCGTGCACCGGGCAGATCGAGAAGGTCGGCGTCACGGTGATGTAGGGCAGGCGGAAGCGCGACAGCGCGGTGTGCACCAGCTTGCGGCAGGCGGTGGCGCTGGAGAGCCGCTCGCGCATGTAGAGGTGCAGCACGGTACCGCCGGTGTAGCGGGTCTGCAGCGGATCCTGATGGATCAGCGCCTCGAAGGGATCGTCGGTATGCCCCACCGGCAGCTGGCTCGAGTTGGTGTAGTAGGGCGCCTGCGGCGTGCCGGCCTGCAGGATGCCCGGGAAGCGCTCGGCGTCGGCGCGGGCGAAGCGATAGGTGGTGCCCTCCGCCGGAGTCGCCTCCAGGTTGTAGAGGTGGCCGGTCTCGGCCTGGAAGTCCTGCATCCTGGCGCGTACGTGGTCGAGCACCTCCAGGGCGAGCTGGCGCCCTTCGGGGGTGGTGATGTCGTAGCGGTCGTCGCAGAAGTTGCGCACCATCTCGTTGAGCCCGTTCACGCCCAGGGTGGAGAAGTGGTTGCGCAGGGTACCCAGGTAGCGCTGGGTGAAGGGGTAGAGCCCTTCGTCCATCCACTGCTGGATGCGTTCGCGCTTGAGCTCCAGGCTGTCGCGGCCCAGCGCCAGCAGGCGGTCGAGCTCGGTGAACAGGCCCGTGCGGTCGCCGGCGAAGCGGTAGCCCAGCCGTGCGCAGTTGAGCGTCACCACGCCCAGCGAGCCGGTCTGCTCGGCGCTGCCGAACAGGCCGTTGCCGCGCTTGAGCAGCTCGGAGAGGTCGAGCTGCAGGCGGCAGCACATGGAGCGCACCATGTGCGGCTCCAGGTCGGAGTTGAGGAAGTTCTGGAAGTAGGGCAGGCCGTACTTGGCGGTCAGTGCGAACAGCCGCTCGGCGTTGTCGCTCTCCCAGTCGAAATCCGGGGTGATGTTGTAGGTGGGGATGGGGAAGGTGAACACCCGGCCCTGGCGGTCGCCCGCCTCCATCACCTCCAGGTAGGCGCGGTTGAGCAGGTCCATCTCCGCCTGCAGCTCGCCGTAGGTGAAGGGCTGCTCCTCACCGCCGACGATCGGCACCTGATCGCGCAGGTCCGCCGGGCACACCCAGTCGAAGGTGAGGTTGGTGAAGGGCGTCTGGCTGCCCCAGCGCGACGGCACGTTGAGGTTGTAGATGAACTCCTGGATCGCCTGCTTCACCGCGGCATAGTCGAGGCCGTCCCTGCGCACGTAGGGGGCGAGATAGGTATCGAAGGAGCTGAAGGCCTGGGCGCCGGCCCACTCGTTCTGCAGCGTGCCGAGGAAGTTGACCATCTGCCCCAGGGCGCTGGAGAGGTGGCGCGGCGGGCCGCTCTCGGCGCGCCCGGGCACGCCGTTGAAGCCCTCGATCAGCAGCTGGCGCAGCGACCAGCCGGCGCAGTAGCCGCACAGCATGTCGAGATCGTGGATGTGCAGGTCGCCCTCGCGGTGAGCGGCGCCGACCTCGGCCGGGTAGACCTCATCGAGCCAGTAGTTGGCGATCAGCTTGCCCGAGACGTTGAGGATCAGCCCGCCCAAGGAGTAGCCCTGGTTGGCGTTGGCGTGCACGCGCCAGTCGGCGCGGTCGAGGTATTCGTCGACGGTCGAGGCGACGTCGATGCGGCGCGGGCCGGCTTGGCGTATGGGGGCGTTCACCGTTATCTCCCTATATGTGCTGCCGTTAGATGTGTTGATGCACAACATATGGTATGTGAAGGCTAGTGCCTTCGGCGGCGGGAGAACATGACCCAGGTCAGAAAAAGACCAATTGTAAGCTCGGGGAACGACGAACCCCGCCGGCTGGCGGGGCTCGAAAACGGTTGCAAAGATGCTGATCACGGGCGGCGTCGAAGATGGCGATCCATGGGCTTCCGGTAGCGTCGGTTAGCTGCTGCTAGCCGCCAGTAGCTTCCTTAGTGGCCATGCCCACTATTGCCGGCAATGACGTTGTGCACGTCCTCCAGATAGTGAACGTAGTGCACATAATGGTCGACGAACACCCGGCCCCGCTCGGGATCGTTGTCCGCTTGCTGCTTGGCGGCCAGCGTGGCCTCGAAGGCAGAGCGGGCATTGTGTTCGAACTTCTCTACGATGCGCGCCAGAAAGGCATTGATCTCGCCCTCTTCTAGCGCCTTATCGGCGAGCTGCACGACCGGGTCGATTTTTCCGGCCGGCTTGATGCCGGTGAAGGGAGCGCCTTCCGAAGCGCGATGGCTTTCCACCAGCTCCGCGAAGAACTGCTGGTCGGCCAACTCTTGGGCGCTGCCGCCGTTCTGGCGAACCTCGCGCGCTTTCTCGAACGTCGACGAGATTCGAGCCTCGTCCGCGGCTGGAACCCACTTCAGGACCGGGGTGACATCTCCTGATTCCAGGGCGATTCGTGCCTCAGAAATCACCGGGCCATCAAGGGCATCGCAATGGGCCATCGCGGGGGCAGCAAGAGCCAGGGTCAAGGCGGAGGAAGCGGCAAGGGCGAGCAGCGTCTTGCGTAGGGGTAGGCGAAGGTAGGTCATGATGGTCTCCTTGGTTCAAGGTTGCAGCCGTTTTCGTGTTTCGGCTGTCCTTCATGCTATGGAGACTGGGGATTCGAATCGTTCGCCAAGGCGATCTCGAACGCTGTCGGAAAACTGAAAGAGTTTTGTTAAATCAAATTATTGCGGGTTCTGTTCTGGGGCGGCAAGAAGTCGAACTTCCTTCTGTGCCGGGCGTTCCGGTCACTCGCCGTCAGCAGCCAATTGTCGTGCACGATACTCGCGGGGCGTCATGCCGGTCGCTCTCTTGAATGCCGTATTGAAGACCGACTTCGAGTTGAAGCCGGAGTCGTACATCACTTGCAGTATGGTCTGGTGGGTGTCGGCAGTCAGACGCCTGCGCGCCTCGGCGACACGGTAATCGCTGACGAATTCGAAGAAGTTCTTCCCCCGCCCCTGGTTGATGGCGCGCGACAGCTCCCGGGTGGGCACATTGAGCTGTCGAGCGAGCTGTTGAACGGTCAGATTGGCGTCGAGGTGGGGAGCGGTGCGCCGCATATGATCCTCGAGCCGCATCAGCAGGACGGCATTGGCTGGCTGGTCCGTTGTTGTATCCTTGCTGCTGGTTAGCAAACGGGACTCCTCAGCACTGAGGCCCGAGAACACGATGGGCTGTCGCAGAGCGTGAAGGAGCAAGTAGTTGATGAACAGGAAGCCCGTCACCCCGCCCACTGTCGATACCCACCATACGCTGGCGCTGCTCTTGAACACGTGCGCCGACAGGCAGTAGACCAGACTGACACTCCACACGACCGTATAGCCCAGCAACAGCACACGTAGCCAGGCCAGCTGCTTGTTCTCGATGTTGGAGAATATTTGCCTCAAATCCGTGCCAAAAACCGTGATCTCGCGAATGGTGGCGATCAGATAGCCGAGAAAGACCAGGTGGATCGCAGCTGCCAGGAGCGGTGAGGTCAATACCCCCGGATGATCGCGCTCCATCAGGATCAGGCGCTTCAGTTCGTCCGGTTGAAGATAGTACTCGACCAGGAAGATGGCGCCGACTATCCAGAATAGAAGGGTATGGATCCAGTGCCCTGGAGTCAGGCGAAAGTCCTGATACATCAGGGATTTGGCATAAAGAAACAACAGGCCGGCCTGCAGTAGGCCGACCAGCGTGCCCAGGTAGGCCAGGTTGAGGAAACGCTGCGCCAGCCCCGTGCTGTACAAGAAGACTTCGGCCAGGCCTGCAGCAAAGGCAAGCACTGTCGCCAACAGCAGGCGGTTGCTGAGTAGATGGATGTTGTCTGGCATTAGCAGGAAACCGGCGAGCACCAGCGATTGCAGGATGCTAGTCAATAGCAGGATGTCCGCCACGCTCAAGTACATCGTGTCACTCCGGCCAGCCTACTCGCGCAGCTCGATGCGTTCGAAGTTTGGCGCCAGGCGCTTGACCAGCCCGGCGAGCATGGCCCGGGGCGGGGCGCCTGCGACCGGCTGGCAGTAGGTCGGGTCGAGGCAGTCGCGGGTGCGGGCCACCTGAATGGCGTAGCGGCGCACGCCACAGTCAGCCAGGGTCAGCGCCAGACGCTCCACGTCGGCCAGATCAAAGTCGCGCCAATGGACGGTGGTACGGCACTCGAAGTCGATCCCGCTTTCGAGCAGCGCCATCAGGCTCTGGCTGTTGCGCTGCCAGATGCCCGGCCGCCCGCAGATTCGATCGAAGTCGCGCCCGCGACCCTTCACATCGAGCCCCACCCAGTCGAGGTGCGGCAGCAGGCGTGTAAGTCGTGCGGGGTAGGGGCCGGCGGTGTGCAAGCCCACCTTGAAGCCCATTGCTTTCACCTCGCGAATGGCGATTGGCAGAGCGTTGTGCAGCGTTGGCTCCCCGCCGCTGAAGACTACCGCCTCGAGCAGCCCCCGGCGGTGCTCCAGGAACTCCCGTACCGCCTGCCACTCGCTCTCGTCACCGCGTCGCGGCGTCATCCGCTGGCTATTGTCGCAGTAGCCGCAGCGCAGCGGGCAGCCCTGCAGGAACACTACGCAGGCCAAGTGGTCGGGGTAGTCCAGTGTCGTTAACTGGTTCATGCCCGCCACCGGCAGGCGAATGCCGTCGAGAGGTGTCGATACCCCGTCTATGGCAATCAGCGGCATGGCGTTCTCCCTTGCACGTGGTTGATCAGCCGGCGGGCAGACGGGTGTTGTCCATGCCCGGGCGGCCGTGCCAGTAGCCGTCGCACACCTCGGCCTCGACCAGGCTGAGTGGATCGGCGGCGGGCAGCTCGCCGCGGCGGGCGGCGTCGAAGGCGGCGACCACCTCGGCCATGCCCTCGGCGCGGGGGCTCAGGCGCGCCACGCTCACGCCCATCGCGGTCATGTCTTTGATCTCGTGGCGTAGGTCCTGGCAGGCGCCGGAGAGGGTCTGGATGCCGTTCAGGGTGAACACTTCCTTGGATTCCTGGGAGCGCAGCGCCAGGCCCTCGGGGTACTTCTGGCACACGAACATGCAGCGGTCCTTGGGCTTCTGGTGGCGCCGTGCGGTGAAGCAGCGTGACGACCAGGCCAGCGGCAGGTGACCGTAGGCGAACACCTCGCAGGGCGCATCGAGCCCCTCGGCGGTGCAGTCGGCGAGCAGCCGGGCGAGGTCGTCGCGCGACATCTCCACCGGCGCCTGCCAGCGCTGCATGCCGGCCCGCGCCATCACGCCGATGGAAGCCGGGTTGTAGAGATTCAGCGCCGCCCCGGCAACGAAGGGCAGGCCGGCGGCGGCCAGGCGTTGCAGGGCGCTCTGGTCGTTGGCCTCGACCATGAACTCGCCGTTGTCGCACAGCTTGCGCAGGTCGCGCAGGTCGGCCTCGGACTCGATCAGGGTCTGGCTCGCCAGCACCACCTGCTTGCCGCTCTGGGCCAGCTCGCGGCCGATGCCGAGCCAGTCGTCGAGCTTCATGTCGCGGCGGCGAGAGCAGACGGATTCGCCCAGGGTGACGATCTCCACCGGCCAGTCGGCGGCTTCACGGTAGAAGTCGGCGTAGCGCTCGCGGGTCCAGTAGAACAGCACCGGGCCCAGGGCGAGCTGCAGGGAATCGGATGACATGAAACCTCCTATTTCCAGCGGCGTTCGTAGGCGCCCAGGGTAGTGGTGGCGCCCTCGGAGACCTCGCCGAGGCCGGCCATCCAGGCGGGGTCGGGGTGGAAGCGCTCGGGCGCGCGCTCCAGGCGGTCCAGCGCCTGGCGCCAGATCCCGGCCACCTTCGACACGTAGGCCGGGCTGCGCTGGCGGCCCTCGATCTTCACCGCGCTGATGCCGAGTTCGGCGAGCTCCGGCAGCAGCTCCAGGGTGTTGAGGCTGGTGGGCTCCTCGATAGCGTGGTAGGTCTCGCCGCCGACCTCGAAGCGCCCCTTGCACAGGGTGGGGTAGCCGGCCCGCTCGCCCTCGCCGTAGCGGTCGATCAGCACGCCGTTGAGCCGCGACTCGAGTCCTTGCGGGGTCTCCTCCCAGCGTACGTGGGCCGCCGGCGAGCAGACCCCGCGGGTATTGGGCGACTCGCCTGTGAGGTACGACGACAGGTAGCAGCGCCCCTCGGCCATGATGCACAGGCTGCCGAAGGCGAACACCTCGAGCTCCACTGGGCTCTGCTTGGCCAGATCCCGCACCTGGGTGATGGAGAGCACCCGCGGCAGCACGGCGCGCTTGATGCCGAACTGGTCGTGGTAGAAGCGCAGCGCCTCATGGCTGGTGGCCGACCCCTGCACCGAGAGGTGGCGAGGGAGCTCCGGATAGCGACGGGCGGCATAGTCGAGCAGGCCCATGTCGGCCATGATCAGGGCGTCGACGCCGAGCTCGGCGGCCTGGTCCACGGCGCGGGTCCACTGGGCCCAGCCGTCGGGCTGCGGATAGGTGTTGATGGCGCAGAACACCCGCTTGCCGCGGGCATGGGCGTAGTCGATGCCTTCGCGGGCGCGCTTGTCGGTGAAGTTCAGGCCGGCGAACTGCCGGGCGTTGGTGGCGTTCTGGAAGCCGAAGTAGACGGCATCGGCGCCTTCATCCACCGCCCGCTTCAGGGCCGGCAGGTTGCCGGCCGGGCAGACGAGCTCCATGTCGCTCTCCTCGCAGTCTGGGTAAACCCGACCATGCTAGTCGACTACGCGAGGGCCGCTTTTGATGAGGGTCATGGCGAAGCGGGATAGCGCTGGCGCGGTGAGTATTCTCGCCATAAGATAGTAACTAGTCACTATCTTATGGGGTCGGGTATGTCAGGAAAACGCAATCTAACCGCTGCAGAGCGCCGGGAACGAACTGTCGATACGGTCATTGAATTGAGCGCACGGGATGATCCCGCCAATATCACTACCGGCAGCATCGCCAAACACATGCGGGTTACTCAAGGAGCACTGTTCCGCCACTTTCCGAGTAAGGACGCGGTCTGGGAGGCGGTCATCGGCCGAATAGCCGAGCGTATAATCAAGCGGCTGGATAGAGCCGCTGCCTCGGCAGATAGTCCTTTGGCTGCGCTGGAAGCAATGTTTCATGCCCATATCGCCTTCATTGTCGAGCACCCTGGTGTGCCTCGGCTGATGATGGGGCAACTGCAGCACGCTCGGCCGACCCCGGCCCGCCGTATGGTTCGCTCACTGCTGTTTCTCTACCGTGAGCGGATCGAGAAATTGCTGATCGAGGCACAGGAAGCCGGCGATCTGCGCCGAGAGCTGAATATCGAGGCGGCTGCCACGCAGTTCATCGGCACCATCCAGGGCCTGGTCATGCAATCGCTGATGATCGGTAGCATGAACCATATAGCCGAGCAGGCCCAAGGAGCGTTCGATCTTTACTGTCACGGCATCCAGCAGGAGCGAGGGACGCACCCATGACAGTCCTGGCTCAACGTCTGGGGCGTGTACTGGCGGTTGTCATTGGCCTGGCCGTCGGCGTGGTGCTTCTGGTGATGTTTGTGGTCAACCGTCAGACACCGGAGCACAGTGACTCACCGCCTGCCCCCAAGGCGGTGGCGGTGATCGAGGCCCGGCCCCTGCCGTTTCGCCTCGAGGCGCGCGGCCACGGCGTGGCGCGCCCCGCCGAGACCTGGCAGGCGGTGGCCAATGTCTCGGGCAGGGTGGTGGAGCGCCATCCGGCGCTGGAGAGCGGCACACTGCTGCGTGCAGGCACCCTGCTGCTGGCGCTTGACCCGAGTCGCTATGAGCTGGCCATCGCCGAAGCCGAGGCGGAATTGACTCAACTAGAGGCAGAGGAGGCCAATACTCGGCGTTTGCTGGGCCTGGAGCGCCAGGCACTCGATCTCGCCGAGCAGGAGCTTTCACGCATCGAGCGCCTGGCGTCTACCGGTTCTGTTTCCACTTCTCAACGTGATGCTCAGCGTCGCAGCACTGTAGCGCAACGCCAGGCGGTGGCCACGTTGGAGAATGCCTTGGCCTTGCTGCCAGCCCAGCGCGAGCGAGCATCGGTGCGCCTGGCCCAGGCGCGTCGTGACCTGGCGGATACCCGTTTCGTGGCACCCTATGACTTGCGCTTGGGTGAGGTAGAGGTAGAGCTTCACCAGTTCGTCAGTGTGGGCCAGAGCCTATTCGAGGCGGATAGCCTGGCGGCTGCCGAAGTGGAGGCGAGGCTTCCCTTCAGCGTGGTGCGACGCCTGCTGGGTAGTGTGGCGCCGGCCGAACTCGAGCCCGGCTCCCTGGATCTGAGCGAGCGCATCGACCTTGATGCAATCGATGCGGAGCTGGAGCTGGTCGGGGCGTCCGGTGTGGGCTGGACGGGCCGGGTGGTGCGCGTGGCCAGCGGCCTCGACCCGGCCACCCGCGCCGTTCGAATAGTCGTCAGGGTCGACCATCCTTGGCGCGGTGCACGGCCTCCCGATCGACCGCCGCTGCAGCGCGATATGTATACCCGGGTGCGGCTCACGGCCCCCGGCCCCGAGGCCTCAATGGTAGTGCCATCGTCGGCGCTCCATCAGGGTGAGCTTTATCTGGCTGACGAGCAGGGGCGCCTGGTGCGACGCCCGGTCTCCGTGGCATTCAAGCAGGGGGGGCTGGCGGTGATCGAGGCGGGCTTGGTCCCGGGGGAGCGCGTAATCCTCGATGACCTGCAGCCGGCCATCGATGGAATGGCGCTCTCCGTGCGTCGAGACGATGCTGCCGAGGCACGCCTGGCCGCCCTGGCCCGGGGCGAAGCATCGTCGGGAGAGCGGCCATGATTCGCTGGTTCGCCGGGCATCCCACCGCTGCCAACCTGCTGCTGATCCTGCTGCTGGCCGCCGGATTGTTCGCCGCCCCCAGCCTCAAGCGCGAGACTTTCCCCGACTATCGCCCGGTTGAGGTGTCCGTGGAGGTGGCCTACCGCGGGGCCAGCGCCGCCGACGTCGAGGATGCAATCTGCCGGCGCCTGTTCGATGCCGTTAAAGGCGTGGAATTCCTCGATGAGTTTGTCTGCGTGGCTCAGGACAACCTGGCCAGCGCCACCGCCACCATGGAGGCCGGCGGCGATGCCATACGCTTCATGAGCGAGATCGATACCGAAGTCGGTGCCATCACTGAGCTACCGGCACGGGCCGAGCCCCCAGTAGTTCGCGAACTGCACCGCAGCGATCTGGTCGCCGCGGTCGCAGTAACAGCCGACATGCCCATTCGCCAGCTCGAGGAGTACGCCCTGCGCCTGGAGGAGCGCATCATGGCGCTGCCCGGCGTGGCGGACGTGGCAATCCATGGCATGTCGCAGCGCCAATGGCAGGTCGAGGTGCCCCGCGAGGTGCTCGGCCAGCATGGCCTCTCGGCTCAGGAGCTGGCGCAACGCATCTCCGCTCAGAGCCTGGACCTGCCGCTGGGCACTCTGGAAACGGCCGATCGCGATATTTTGCTGCGCTTTACCGACCAGCGCCGCTCCATGGCCGAACTGGCCGAGCTGGTGGTAGTTTCCGACACCGGAGGTGGTGAACTTACTCTTGGTGAGCTGGCCACCTTCACTGAGGCCGGTGAGCGCGCGGAAGAGACGCTTCGCTTCAATAGCGAGCCGGCGCTGGTGCTGGAGGTTAGCAAGGCGCTGCGTGAAGATGCCCTGACGGTCAAGGAGCGGCTCGAGGCGCTGCTCGAGGACGAGCGTCACCGCTTCGACGGCGGCATATCGCTGACTTTGACCCAGGATGCGACAAGCATTGTCCGCGACCGCTTGCGGATGCTGGTGGATAACGGCTTGATGGGCCTGGTACTGGTAGTGCTGGTGATGAGCCTGTTCTTCCGCCCCCGTCTGGCGCTGTGGGCGGTGCTGGGTCTGCCGGTTGCCTTCATGGGCGCTTTCGCGGTGATGGCGTTCGCCGGGCTGTCGCTCAACATGATCACTCTGGTGGCGCTGTTGATGGCCATCGGTATCGTCATGGATGATGCCATCGTTATCACCGACAACATCGCCTCTCATGCCTTGCACCGGAAGTCGCTGCTGGAGGCAGTGGTCGAGGGAACCCGCCAGGTGCTGCCCGGGGTGCTTTCGTCATTTCTTACCACGGTAGCGGTGTTCACCCCGCTCTCCTTCCTTGCCGGGGAGTTGGGTGCAGTGCTGGAGGTGCTGCCAGTAGTGCTGATCGCAGCGCTAATGGCGAGCCTCATCGAGGCGTTCTGGATCCTCCCTCACCACCTCAAAGGCAGCGTGGGGAGCCTGGGCGATGGTCACGACTCCCGCTTCCGGGCCGCCTTCGAGCGACGTTTCGCAAATTTTCGTGAGGCCGTCGGGGGGCTGGCCGACCGGGCGATCCGCTTTCGGCATGCGGTGCTGGGCCTGTTGCTGACGGTGACCCTGGCCTCCGCCGGCTTCATTGCCGGGGGGCACGTGGGTAGTGAGGCGATGCCGGATATCGATGGCGACGTGCTGGAGGCGCGCATTCTGATGCCCCAGGGTACGCCCCTGGCGCGCACCGAGGCGGTGGCCGAGCGGGTCGAGGCGGCGATGCGTGACCTGGACGCGCGCTACTCACCCGAACAGCCAGAGGGCGCCTCCCTGGTCGAGGCGATACAGGTGCGCTTCAACCACAACCTCAGCGCCCGAGAGGCGGGCCCCCATGTGGCCACCGTCAGCGTCGACCTGCTCACCGCCGAGCGACGTAGTGTCACCCTCGATACGCTGACCGAGGCATGGCGGGAGGCTATCGGCAAGATCGAGGGCCTGCAGCGGCTTATCATCCAGGAACCCGGCTTCGGCCCCGCCGGGGTGCCGGTAGAAGTGCGACTGGCCGGGGAGAACCTAGAAGCCATGAAGGCGGCGGCGCTGGAGCTGGGGGGCCATCTCGAGGGCTACGCGGCCGTCCACAACGTCATGGATGACCTGCGTCTGGGCAAGACCCAGCTGGCCTTCTCCATGGCCGAGGGTGCCCACGGCCTGGGGCTTTCCGCCGAGGAGGTGGCCGGCCAGCTGCGCGCGGCGCTGCTGGGTGAGATTGCCGATACCCAGCGCATCGGCGACCAGGAGATCGAAGTGCTGATCCGCCTAGCCGAGGGGGACAGAAGCTCCCTTGATGATCTGGCGGACCTTACCATCGCCCTGCCGGGTGGGCTCCGGGTGCCTCTGGAGGTGGTGGCCAACGCCGAGGAGCGACGCGAATGGGCGCGCATCACCCGTATCGACGGGCGGCGTACCGTCACCGTGGAAGCCAACGTGGATGCACGCCAAGCCAGCGGCCAGGCTATCGTCGATGACCTCACCGGTAGCGGCTGGCTGGAGGTTTTCCTTACCCGCCACCCCAATGTGGCGATCTCCTTCGAGGGGCAGGTGGCCAGCTCCGCCGAGACCGGCGGCTCCATCGGCCGCGGGCTGTTGATCGGCCTGGTGGGGATCTTCGTGATCCTCTCCTTCCAGTTTCGCAGTTATGTGGAGCCGCTAATCGTCATGCTCTCGATCCCGCTGGCCTTCATCGGCGCCATCTGGGGCCATGTGCTCATGGGCTACTACCTCTCCATGCCCTCGCTGATTGGTGCGGCGTCGCTGGCCGGTATTGTGGTCAACAACGCCATCCTGCTGATCCACTTCATCAAGACCCATCGCGAGCGTGGGTTGGATGCCGTTGCAGCCGCCGGCCAGGCCAGCCGCGACCGGCTGCGTGCCATCCTGATCTCGTCCACCACTACCATCGCCGGGCTGCTGCCACTGCTGGCAGAAACCAGTACCCAGGCGGCGGCCATCAAGCCACTGGTGATCTCGGTGGTGTTTGGCCTGCTCAGCGCTACTGTGCTCGTACTGTTGGTGATCCCGGCACTCTACGTGCTGTTCGACGACTGGGGGTGGCTAGGCAAGGCAACGGAGATGGAGCCGCTCCCGGATCAGTTGAGCAAGGACTGAAATCCTTCTCTTGACGGGGCCGGAATAGACTCTAGTCTTGAAAAGGTAGATTGAATGCTTCTTATAAAATGTCCTCCCGGCAAGGCACAACGAAAACAACAGGAGCCAGCCATGACGATCATTGCGCCGAAGTCCTCCGCGCCCAGGTACGCAAGCATTGCTATCGTAAGCCTCCTAGGGCTACTGATGGGTGCGGCCGTCCTATCGGCGGACGAACACGAGGGGCAGGCAGCCTCCGATTCGTGGTTGCCCAGTCTCATGACGGAAACTCCTCAGGAGGGGTTTGCCCTGGCCGTGAAACTATCGCAGAAGGGTGTCGCCACGACACAGACCGATGCCGAAGTGCGAAAAGAGCTACGACCGGAGTACGCAGCAGATCCCAACAGCCTTATTGCCATTTCGCATGTCATTGCGACCCATTTCCAGACGGTGGCTGCGGCTAACGACTACTGGCGCGAGTGACCGGTCCAGTTAAGACACTATCGCTAACTCCAAGCCGAATGATCTGGCTCGGATGCTATTTCTGCTTGGCGCTGTTCGCGCACGGCATCAGATGCCTCGATGCAGTGTTCAGCGCGGTAGGCGCTGATGGGTAATGGCGCGAAATGCTCGACCCCGCCAAAGATGGCCTGTGCCTTTGACGGGGCTAGTAGTGAGAGTATCAGGCAGCTTCAATAGGGCGGGACGGGCCGAAGTGCTCAAAGTGGCGTCGATCCTCTTCAACGCCGAGCTCTGCCAAGGCCTGGTTCACCGCACTCATGAAACCCTGGGGGCCAACGAAGTAGCAGCGCGGGTTGGATGCGGGCAGGTAGTGTCTCAGTAGCTCGCGATCGAGGCGGCCGCAGTGGTCGGCATCGTCGCCGTGTTCGTGTATGGCGACGACCTTGAGCTTAGAGGGATGCACTTCGCGCATCGCGGCGACCTCCTGCCGGAAGGCGTGATGCTCGGCGTCGATGGCGGCATGAAGATAGACTACCTGCCTACCCTCGGCCAGCGCCTGGCGAGCCAGCGGCAGAATAGGTGTCTGGCCCACTCCACCGCTGATCAACAGCAGCGGTTCATTGCCTCCCTGTAGCGTAAGCTCCCCGGCCGGTGGCAGAAGGTCTACGCTGTCGCCAACGTTGAGCACGTCGTGAAAGTAGCGGCTGGCTCGACCCTCGGGCTCACGCTTGATCGAGATCCGATAGGTGCGGCCATTTGGCAGGTCCGAGAGGCTGTAGTGGCGATAGAGCGTCTCGCCCTCGATACCGAGTCGCACGCCGATGTACTGGCCGGGCTCATGATCTGCTACCGGGCCTTCGTCCTCCGGCTCGAGGACGAAGGAGCGAATCATCGCGCTTTCTTGCCGAGTCGCGGCGATGCGGAATCGACGTAAACCGCGCCAGCCACCGGGTTTCAGAGCGAAAGCCTGGTACCGACGATCCTCCAGCTCAATCAACAGGCCGGCCAGCTCTTCATAGAGCGCTGCCCACGCTTCGGCGATCTCTGGCGTCAGAGCGTCACCCAGCTCCTCGCCGATGGCGGCCATCAGGCACTCGCCGACAATGGGGTACTGGTCGGGCTGAATGCCCAGCGACACGTGTTTCTCTACCACTGTGGCCAGCACTCCTCTCGCCCTGGCGGGATCCTGGCGCAGCTGCACGTAGGCCAATACGGCACCGGCCAGGGCCCGTTGCTGGGCACCGCTCTGCTGGTGCGCCTCATTGAACAGCGAGGCCACGTCGGGGTAGCGCTTGAACATCAACGGATAGAAATGCTGGGTAATGGCATCGAGGTGCTCTGCTACCACCGGGGCGGTGGCCTCGATGAGCTGCTCCTGCTGTGAGGTGAGCATGAGGGTCTCCTTCGTCGGGGAAATTATAATAAGCATGTAAAATACTTGTTATTTGGTGCGCGAACCTGAGGCGAATTGTCGCAGAGCAAAGCAAACCCATCATAACGTGGGGGCGCAAAGGATCGAAAAGCAAGAAGGGCTGCTACAAAGGCACTCCTGCAGGGGGGCCGGGGAACGTCAGCCCTTAGTACACGGTGGCTTTTTTAGTATATCTAGCGCTTCTGATGCACGCTTCAGCTCGGCCTTCCCGCATGGCCTGCAACTTTTTGTTCTCGATGGTGCCGGCAATTTCCGGGAGGCTGCAGATGAATGCGTCATCAGAGCCGCCCGGTCGGTGGTCGAACGCACGGTCTCTCGGAACGTGAAGCTCAGCACCCCGACCGAGCCCGTGAGTGCTTGTGGATCAAGCTGGCTGGTTACGACCACGAGGCGTTCGGCCGCCATGGGCTCGTCAACCGCCTGATATGGCAGGGCATGTCGCATTCCGGCACGCCGCTGTCGTTGACCGTGCGGGGTCGGATTGCTAGCTTAGCGACACTCTCAGGTGCCCTAGGCGCGCGCAGACGCGCCGGGGTGAAACGAGAAGTCGGTGCGCCTCGTGCCATTCCGACGCTGCCCCCGCAACGGTAATCGAGTCAAGGAAAGCCTTACACCACTGTGCCCTGACACGGGAAGGTGGCCTTCTGGGACGTTAATTGTCCACTCGTCAGCCCGGAGACCGGCCAGAGAGTGCAGGAAATGCTGTATGACAGCGTTTCCCTCATGCCGGGTTGCGGTGGGCGACTCCGAGGCAGGGCTGGCGCCGCCGTTCACCTCTCCCTTTCTCGATCCCTTTCCCGCCAGCCGGCTTCGCCTAGAAGACCGTGCGGGTAGGCACGGCGAGCAAGGGAATCAGAATGAAAACCAAGCATCATCTGGCCGCCTTCGGCCTGGCAGCGCTTCCTCTGGCCGTTCAGGCCCAGGCCACTGTCACGCAAGACACCGATATTGTCGCCCTCAATCCCATGGTGATCACCGCCACCCTGGCGCCGCGCACCGCCGACGAGACGCTCTCCTCGGTGACCGTGCTCGACGAGGCCACCCTGCGGCGTCAGGACCCCACCAGCGTCACCGATCTGCTGCGCGGCCAGCCCGGAGTGGACGTCAGCTCCAACGGCAGCTTCGGCAAACAGAGCAGCGTGTCGATTCGCGGCACCTCGAATAACCAGAGTCTGCTGATGATCGACGGCATTCGCCTGCGCTCCGCTACGGATGGCGGCCCTGCGTGGCAGTACCTCGACCCGCGCATGTTCCAGCGCGCCGAGATCGTGCGCGGCCCGCGGGGCAGCCTCTACGGCGCCGACGCGGTAGGCGGCGTGGTGCAGCTCTTCACCCATGACGCTCAGGAGGGCGGCCCGCACCCGCGCATCTCTGCAGGCGGCGGCTCCTTCGATACCCAGCGATACAGTGCAGGACTCTCCGGCAGTAGCGGCGGTACCCGCTACAGCTTTGCCGGCAGCCACTTCACCACCGATGGCACGCCGGTGCGTCGTGGTGGTGAGGATATGGGGTACGACAACACCTCAGCGCTGGCGCGAATGTCGCACACCTTCGATAGCGGCGCAGAAGTGGGATTTCTGGCGCTGAGAGCCCGCGGTACCACGGAGTATGACGAGAGCGGCTCCATGGCCACGACTGATTATATGCAGCAGGTGGCGGGAATTTATGGAGAACTGCCGGTAACTGACAGCTGGAGTAGTCGCTTGACGCTGAGCGAAGCGCGCGATGAAAGCGTCAACCACTTCTGGGGGTCTATCCTTGATACGCAGACACGCACGGCCCGCTGGGAGAACACGCTGACTTCAGGGGGGCATGAGTTGATTATCGGTGCGGAGTATATGAACGATAGCGTGGCCGGTAGTGTCACGGGGAATATGCCATGGGATGGTCCTTATGACATCGAGGAGCGTGATAACAAGGCCGTTTTCGGCCAGGCGCTACTCGATTTCGAACCGTTAGCCGTTCAAGCCAGCCTGCGTTATGACGATAACGAAGCCTACGGTGACGAGATTACCGGTAGCCTGGCGCTGGGGTATGACATCAATTCCCACCATACCCTGCGAGCCAGCTATGGCACCGCCTTCAAGGCGCCAACTTTCAACGACCTTTATTGGCCGGGGTTTGGCAATCCCGAGTTAGAAGCGGAAACATCCAAAACGGTGGAGCTCGGAGTACGTGGCCAATATGTGCGCTGGTTCTGGGATGCCGCAATCTATCAGACCGATATTGACAACCTGATCGTCTGGCAGCAAATGGGGCAGCCGACAACGAACGTACCCACTACGCGTATCCGTGGCGTCGAACTCTCCGTGGGCGCTGAGGTAGATGATTGGACGTTAGCTGCCGCCGCGACCTACACCGACCCTGAAGATCGGGCTACCGGAAATCGTCTTAGGCGCCGTTCCAGTCAGAGCGCCCGCTTCGACGTGGATCGTGAGCTGGGCGAGTGGTTCCTGGGGGGCTCCTGGGTTCTGCAGGGCTATCGCTACGAAGATGCCGCCAACACGGATCGAATCGGTGGCTTCGGGCTGGTCAATCTGCGTGCCGGCTGGCAGTTTGCACCGCTGTGGTCGGCTCGACTGACTGTGGAGAATGCCCTTGATAAAGAGTATGTCACGACACGTTTCTTCGATGACGATGACTACCTCAACGCCGGTCGTGCGGCCTTCGTCAGTGTCCACTTTGGCCAGTAGCGGCCGGTTCGGCGGGGCCGTTGGCCCCGCCGTAGGTTTCAGCGCCTTGCTGGCCCTGTCGGGGCCGGCGGCCGGCGAGGCGTATGCCGATTCGCTCTGCGCCACCGACGACCGCGACCGCGAGGTGTGTCTGCCGGTGCCCGCCGGTCGCATCGCCGCGCTGTCGCCCGGTGCGACCGAGCTGGTCTATGCCGCCGGGGCCGGTGACCAGGTAGTGGCCGTAGTGGACTACAGCGACTACCCGCCGCAGGCCCAGGCGGTGCCTTCGCTGGGCAGCCATACGCGCATCGACATGGAGCGCCTCGTCGCCCTGCGGCCCACACTGGTGATCGGCTGGGTGACCGGCAATCCCTCCGAGCAGCTGGAGATGCTGGAGGCGCTCGGCCTGCCGGTGTTCTACCTCGAGCCGCGGTCCTTCGAGGGCGTGGCCAGCGCCATCGAGCGCCTGGGACGCCTGGCCGGCACAGCCGATGCCGCGGATCGCGAGGCGAGGCGCTTTCGCGACGGCATGATCGAGCTTCGAGAACGCTATGCCGGGCGAGCACCGGTGCGCGTCTTCTATCAGGTGTGGGACGAGCCGCTGATGACCGTCAACGACGCGCACCTGATCGGCTCGGTGCTGACCGCCTGCGGTGGCGTCAACGTTTTCGGCGACCTTGAGCGCCTGGTGCCGCGCATCGGCGACGAGTCGGTGCTCGACGCCGACCCCGAGGCGATATTGGCCGGCGGCATGGGCGAGGAGAGCCGTGAATGGCTCACCCACTGGGAGCAGTACACGAACCTCACGGCGGTGGCGGAGGGCAACCTCTTCTTCGTGCCGCCGTCGCTGATCCAGCGCCCCACGCCGCGCCTGCTCGAGGGCAGCCGGCTGTTCTGCGAGAAACTGGAGGCAGCCCGTGCACGCCGCTAGGTACTCACTGGTTGCTGTCAGGCACGGAGGGCTGGCCTTCCCGCTGGGCCTGCTGGCGCTGGCGGCGATGGCCGCCATGGCGTTGGCGGTGTCGGTCGGCAGCGTCAACATCACCCCCGCCGCGCTGTGGGAGGTGGCCCTGGGGCGCGGCGACGCCCTGGCGCGCACCTTGGTGTTGGAGCTGCGTGTGCCGCGGGCCCTCTCGGCATTTGCCACCGGTGGCCTGCTGGCATTGGCCGGCGCGCTGATGCAGGTATTGCTGCGCAATCCCTTGGCGGACCCCTACGTGCTGGGCCTCTCGGGCGGTGCCGCAGTGGGAGCGCTGGCGGCGATGCTTGCCGGGTTGGGCGGCGCGGTGATCAGCGGCTCGGCTTTCGCCGGGGCCTTTCTCTCGACACTGCTGGTTTTTGGCCTGGCCCATGGCACCGGCAGTTGGACGCCTTCCCGCCTGCTGCTCACCGGCGTGGTGGTGGCGGCCGGGTGGGGCGCGGTGGTCACGTTGATGCTGGCGGTGAGCCCCGTTGAGCGTCTTCCCGGCATGCTCTACTGGCTGATGGGCGATCTATCCTACGCCCACACACCCGGCTATCCGCTCGTCGTGCTGCTGGGGGTGTGCCTGCTCGCCTTCCCGCTGGGGCGCAGCCTCAACGTGTTGGCCCGCGGGGCGCTGCAGGCCGCGGCCCTGGGCGTGGTGGTGCGTCCGCTGGAGTGGACGATCTACATCACGGCTAGCCTGCTCACCGCCATGGCGGTGACCACGGCCGGCAGCATCGGCTTCGTCGGCCTGGTGGTACCGCACATGCTGCGCCTGATGCTGGGCAACGACCAACGTCTGATCCTGCCTGCTTGTGCCCTGGCTGGCGGCACCCTGCTGGTGCTCGCCGACACCCTGGCGCGCACCATCATCGCTCCGGAACAGCTTCCGGTGGGGGTGATCACGGCGCTGCTCGGCGTACCGACCTTCCTCTACCTGCTCTACCGGAGCCGCTGATGAGCCGACTCGAGGCGCGAAATCTGGTCATCGACGTACCGGGCCGTCGCGACGGTCGGGCGCTGAACCTGGACCTGGAGCCCGGGCAGGTGTGGGGCGTGCTCGGCCCCAACGGGGCCGGCAAAACCACCTTGCTGCATACCCTAGCGGGGCTGCGAGCACCGCGGGCCGGCAGCGTGCGTCTCGACGGGGGCGCGCTCGCCTCGCTGCCGCGCCGCCGGGTCGCCCGCGCCCTGGGCCTGGTCTTCCAGGAGCGCCAGGACGGCTTTCCCGCCACGGTGCGCGAGACGGCATTGATCGGGCGCCATCCCTGGCTGTCGCCCTGGCAGATGGAGGGCGGCGAGGATCTACAGTTGGCCGAGGCTGCGCTCGAGCGGCTCGATGTCGACCACTTGGCCGAGCGGCTAGTCAGCACGCTCTCGGGCGGTGAAAGGCAGCGCCTGGCCATCGCCACGGTGCTGACCCAGGCGCCGGCCATCTGGCTCGCCGACGAGCCAACCAACCATCTTGACCTGCATCACCAGACCGCGGTGATGGCGCTGCTCGCTGGCGAGGCCCAGGCCGGCAGGGCGGTTATGCTGTGCCTGCACGACCTCAACCTCGCCGCTCGCTGGTGCGACCATCTGCTGCTGCTCTACCCCGACGGTGAAGCGTGTTGGGGGTCGCGCGATGCCATGCTGGTACCTGCAGCCCTTGAGCGCCTCTACGGCCAGCGATTGGCCACCGCCATGGTGGGTGGCGCCCCAGTCTTCGTTTCCGTGAGGTGATATGCACCGCTCGACCCCGATACGCGGCGAGTTCCACAGGGACTTTCCCTCCCCCCGGACAGGTGGCCGCGCTCTTCCACGGCCAGTCGCCGTGGACCTGATGCCATACCAGGCGTTCGTCATGCGCGACAACGCTAAGGACCCATGCCCGCCATGCCAATCGCATGGCCGCCGAGCGGCCACAGCCAATCGCGTACAACCACGGCGGATAGCGCAAACTGATGCGCAGATCAGCGAAATTAAGGTGGCACTCCCCCGATGAGACTGTTTCAGCTGAAACATGAACTCGAGGCGCATGGGCTCGTTTTGCGCGGAGCCTTCGAGGTGGAGCCGGAGGATCATGTGCCCCCGATTGCCCACGCCATCCCGGCCGCAGCACTGGTGCTAGTGGGTAATGTCGGTTCGTCGCTGTGGCCCCAATTCGCTGCTTCGCCCGAATATTGTGACGGAAGACGCGATCCGCTGGACCGCTGGAGCCAACGCATTGGAGAGGCGCTTGCTGCCCGCTACGGTGCGCGTGCGCTCTATCCGTTCGGCGGGCCGCCGCATTATCCCTTTCAGCGCTGGGCGTCGCGTGCCGAGTCGGTACACCCATCTCCGCTCGGCCTGGTCATACACGCCGAATACGGCTCGTGGCACGCCTACCGCTTCGCGCTCGCGCTTGACCACGTGCCGGACGATCTCGCGCCAATGGCCGAACACGAGTCGCCGTGCCTGGGATGCGCCGAGCGTGCCTGTCTCGACGCCTGTCCGGTCGATGCCTTCACCGGTTCCGAGTATCGGATCGGAGCTTGCGCACAGCACCTGCGCGACATGCCCGACGGCGCCTGCATGCGGCTGGGCTGCGCGGCGCGACGTGCCTGTCTGGTCGGTGCCCCATCACGCTACGACTCGCAACATGCGGCATTCCACATGCAGGCCTTCGTTTTCGCTCGATCATCCGAATAGCTACATGATTCCGGCCATGGCCGGGGCGTATGGCTTGTCATGTTCGAGTACGGCGCGGTGGTCCGATGGCCAAGGCCGTTACCCTCGCCTCGAAGAAGACTTCCCCGTCGATGTCGTTATCGACACGGTTTTCCTCAATCTCGAAGCGCACCTCCACCTCGGCCGCACCGGCCTGCCAAGCCAAGGCTTCAGCGCGCTCGGCGGCCGTTTGCCGCGCCATCGCATAGGCTGCCTCGAGTGTGACGTGGTCGCAGGGGCCATTGGGCAGGAAGACCCTAAAGCGGCCTTGTACTGGCTGCAGAACAGAGACATGAACTCGCTGAACCACTTGGCCGAGCAGCGTGCCCACGGCGTTAGCCACCTCGCCGTGGGAAGGCAACACAACTTCGGCGCCCAGCGCCTCGCCAACCGCCGGATAGTAGCTTGCTGCCGGCCCGCCCACCGCGACCACAGGGGATGTCGGCGCGAATTTCAGCGTGAAGACCGATGGGGCCACGGCGACACGGGACTTCCCACGCAGGATCAATGCCGCCAAGGAGGCCGCCAGCCGCCCTTGCTGGCTATCGACATCGG
Organism: Halomonas sp. SS10-MC5; assembly: GCF_015992245.1. Taxonomy (NCBI): domain Bacteria; kingdom Pseudomonadati; phylum Pseudomonadota; class Gammaproteobacteria; order Oceanospirillales; family Halomonadaceae; genus Halomonas; species Halomonas sp. SS10-MC5. Next base: position 240,767 of record NZ_CP065435.1, read on the forward strand.
CATCATGCAGCCCCGCCTCGATCAGTTTGGTAGAGATGGCCTCGACCACTCGGCCATAGATCTCGCGTGATGGGGCTTCCGCATCGCCTTCCGGCCAGCGTCCAAGCCCGTATTGGCGGCGCATGCGCTTGGCCCAGATGATCGCTGCCAGGCGGGCGGCCTCGACATCCCAGTGGCGTGAGATACCCAGGACATGGGCGGCATCGGTGGGTGTGAAACCGCTGAAGATCACCAGGCCACGACGTTCCAGGCTGGTTAGTGCACGGGCCAGCCAGCGTTTCTCTTCCACCGCACTCAGCATTTCCACTGGTCCGTCGCCCAACTGCGCCCAGGCCTCATGCTCATCGACGCTGAGCTGGCCCATAAGCGCTTCGTCGTGTTGTAGGCGCATGGCGAAGCGATTATGGTTGCTGCCCGGAGGAAGGTTGAGCTGCCGCAGCAGGGCCTCGTGTAGCTCGGGATGCTGACTGACCAACAGGCTCATGGGCAACACGCGGCGAGGTCCGATGGCAAGGCCTCGACCAGGCGCGAAGGTGACTTCACTATCGCCGCCAAGGCCGATGGAATAGAGCTTGATCGCCTCTACCATGGGACGCCAGTCCCCCACCCGGGCGCCGTCGAAGGAGAGCGTCGGCAAACCGTCTCGCACCACGGCAATATCCGTCGTGGTTCCCCCCATGTCGGCGACGATCAGGTTACGGCGGCCGCTAAGCATCATGGCGCCGTTGACACTGGCCGCTGGCCCGGACAGCACCGTGGTGATGGGCTGCAGGATGGCGCTGTCAGCGGCAATCAGTGAACCGTCGCCCTTCACGATCATCAGCGGTGCCAAAATACGGTGGCGGTGCAACAGCCCTTGGACCGCTTCAATGAGACGAGCAACATAGGCGATCATGCGGGCATTCAGCGCTGCGGTCATGGCACGGCGCGGCGCCCCCAGAGAAGCCGCCAGCTCATGGCCGCAGGTCACCGGCTTGCCGGTCAACTCCTGCACGAGTTCCGCCGCGCGCTGCTCGTGAGCCGGGTTGCGGACACTGAAGGAGGCCGAGACGGCAAAGGCCGATACCCGCTCCCGCCAGGCCAGGATTGTTCTGCGTAGGGCTTGCTCATCCAGGGGCGCGAGTTCGCGACCTTCCGCGTCATGGCCGCCGCCCAGCATAATCAGACTGTTGGCGCCAAGGAGTGAGACCAGTCCGGTCGCCTTGACCTGTCGCTCGTCATACCCAATCAGTAGTACACAGATCGGTGCTCCCTTGCCCTCTACCGCCGAATTGGTCGTCAGCGTCGACGACAGTGACACCAGATCGACCCGGGACAGCAAGTCGGCGGGCAGCGCCCTCAAGGCATCGGCGATGCCCTGCTGAAGGTCCAGGCGCGTCGTCAGGCGCTTGGCCATCGCCACCACCTGGTCGGCCTCGTCCAGGAGGACTGCGTCGGTAAAGGTACCGCCCGTATCGATGCCCAGCCGATAACCCATTGGGGCCTCTCCTCATGTACTTGGGTGTGTTGCCGACCACCCTTGGTGTCATTCTGTGCAGCCACATTGACAGAGCGTTAGAGGGTCGCCCCTCAGGCGCGCTGCCGGCGCCGTCGCCGGCCGCCGCGCGCTGTGGCGCTGGCATCCTCCGTCACCGCCGGCAGGGTCACGTGGGCGCTCAGTTGCGGGAAGGGATCGTGGCGATGAGGGATCGCCATGGCGGCCACGAAGTGCTCCTGGAAACGCGGCTCGGTGGCGGTCTCCACCTTTTCCACGCGGCGCACCACCTCCTCGATTTCGCGGCGCGCCTTGCGGCTCAATAGGGCGATGCGCGCGCCCGTGCCAGCGGCGTTGCCCGCCGAGGTGACGTGCGCCAGATCACAGTCGGGGATCAACCCCAGGGTCATGGCGTACTTGACGTCGATGTGAGCGCCGAAGGCCCCGGCGAGGCGGATGCGATCGACGCGGTCGGTGCCGAAGTGCTCCATCAGCAGGCGGATGCCCGCGTAGAGCGCGGCCTTGGCCAGCTGGATGGCGCGGATGTCGGCCTGGGTGATGGCAATGGTCCGCGTCGCGTCGCGATGCAGCACGTAGGCGAAGGTGCGCCCGTCGGCCACGATCCGTTCGCTGCGCGCCGCCAGGCCGCCCTGCACGATGCCGTCCCGAGTGATGACGCCGGCCAGGTACATCTCGGCGACGACCTCGATGATGCCCGAGCCGCAGATGCCCGTGATACCGTGGGACGCCATCGCCGCGTCGAAGCCCGGCTCGTCGGACCACAGCTCGCCACCGATGACCTTGAAGCGCGGCTCCAGCGTCAGGGGGTCGATGCGCACCCGCTCGATGGCACCGGCAGCCGCCCGCTGCCCGCCGCTGATCTGGGCGCCCTCGAAGGCCGGCCCGGTGGGGCTGGAGCAGGCCAGCAGCCGGTGGCGGTTGCCCAGCACGATCTCGGCATTGGTGCCCACGTCGACCAGCAGCATCAGTTCCTCGCCCAGGTAGGGCGACTCGGAGAGGATCATCCCGGCGGTGTCGGCCCCCACGTGCCCGGCGATGCAGGGCAGGCCATAGACCCGGGCGTTGGGGTGGATGGCCAGGTCCATCTCGGTGGCCCACAGCCCGTCGATGGCCTCGTCGGTGGCCAGCGCAAAGGGCGCACCGCCCAGCTCCACCGGGTTGATGCCGAACACCAGGCTCTGCATGATCGGGTTGCCGACGAAGGTCGCCTCGAGGATGGCGTCCAGCGGCACGTCAGCCTCGGTGGCCAGTTCCACCGTCAGCTCGTTCAGGGCGTCGCGCACCGAGCGCGTCATGGCCTGATCGCCGCCGGGGTGCATCATGATATAGGAGACCCGACTCATCAGGTCCTCGCCGTAGCGGATCTGCGGGTTCATGCGCCCGGTGGAGGCGACCACCTCGCCGGTCTGCAGGTGGCACAGGTGGGCGGCGATGGTCGTCGAGCCCACGTCCACGGCTAGGCCGTAGGCCTGCGCCTGGAAGCCCGGCCAGACGGCGATGAGGCGGCGGTCGTCGTGGACCGCCACCGTCACGCCCCAGCCGCCCCGGCGCAGGGCCTGCTGCAGTTGCTGGACGACGCGGATGTCGGTTTCCAGCCCGGTCAGCCGCCACTCGTGGGCCAGGGCCTCCTTGAGGCGGCGCATGTCCGAGGCCGGAACGTGCATGTCCGGCTCCTGCACCTCCACGTAGTAGAGGCGCACGATGGGGTCGAGCGCGATGTCGAGCACCTCGGCCCGCTTGCGCACGATCTGACGGTGCACCTGGCTGGCAGGCGGCACATCGATCACGGCGTCGCCGAGCAGGAGGGTCGAGCAGCTCAGCCGACGGCCGTCGCGCAGCGGCCCGCGACGCTTCTCCCAGGCCTGCTCGGTGTCGCTCTTGGCGGAGAGGTGATCCGGCCATGACGAGACCCCGTGCTTAGCGAAGCGCCCCTCGCAGAGGTCGACCTGGCAGCGGCCGCACAGGCCGCGCCCGCCGCACACCGAATCGATGTCGACCCCCAGCGCGCGAGCAGCCTCCAGCACCGGGGTGCCGACCGGGAAGCGTCCGCGGCGCCCGGAAGGGGTGAAGACGACGAGCGCTTCGTGAGCATCGGACATGGGAACCTCCGTCCACAGGGGGTCGTTCAGGAGAGCGAAGCGCCTCAGGCGAGGCGCTTGCGTTGTTCGTTGTTATAGTGGTCTGGCAACTATTCGCGCTCAGGTCACGGCGCGGCGTCGGCGCGTCTGCCGCCGCCCGCGCCCTTCGGCCCCGTCCGCACCGACGGCCGGTGGCTCACGGAATTTCTGGATCCAGCGCATACAATCGGGGTCGTGCCCCATCATCACGTCGGCGCCCATGATCGCGGTCATGATCTCGGTGTGCAGCGGGTTGGTGATCGCCGAGGTCATCCCCGAGGCGATGGCCATGCTCATGAACGCCGCATTAATGCCGTTGCGGTTGGGCAGGCCGAAGCTGACGTTGGAGGCCCCGCAGGTAGTATTGACCTTGAGCTCCTGCTGCAGGCGGTGGCACAGGGCAAATACCTGGCGGCCCGCCGAGTTCACCGCGCCGATCGGCATCACCAGCGGATCGACCACCACGTCGCAGGCAGGGATGCCGTGGTCGGCGGCGCGCTCGACGATCTTCTTGGCGACGGCGAAGCGCACGTCGGGGTCGTGGGAGATGCCGGTTTCATCGTTGCTGATCGCCACCACCGCCGCCCCATATTTCTTCACCAGCGGCAGCACCGCCTCGAGGCTCTCGTCCTCGCCGGTCACCGAGTTGACCAGCGCCTTGCCCTTATAAACCGCCAGGCCCGCCTCGAGTGCCTTGATGACCGAGGAGTCGATGCACAGCGGCACGTCGGTCAGCGACTGCACCAGCTCGACGGTCTGGGCCAGGATCGCCGGTTCGTCGGCTAGCGGGATGCCGGCATTGACGTCCAGCATGTGCGCGCCGTGCGCCAGTTGATCCTCCACGTCCTTGACCACGCGGGAGAAGTCGCCGGCGGCCATTTCCGCAGCCAGCTGCTTGCGGCCAGTGGGGTTGATGCGCTCGCCGATGACCACGAAGGGCCGCTCGAAGCCGATCACGACTTCCTTCTTGTGCGAGCTGATGACAGTATCGGTCATGATGCTTCCTCAGTGATGGTGTCTTGTCGTTGCTATTGGGTGCCTGCGGAAGGCGTTGTCGTTAACTGTGGCGTTGCGGCTCCAAGCTGGCGGTCGGATAAGGATGGGTCATCCCGACACAGGCTCGAACTCTTCCGCCAGCGCGTCGGGCGACTCCGGATTGAGTTCGGCCGGGTTGTCGCGCCCCGGGTACCAGGGCACGCGGCCCTCCAGCACGCCGGTGCCTTCGATGATCTCGGCCACGGTATGCTCCTGGCGGTAGGCCATGATGTGGGCACCGCTGACCCCAGGGATCTCGCGGATCTGGTGAAGTAGGTCCATGCACAGCCGCTTGCCCTCCTCCTTCTGGTTCTGGGCGCCCTCGAGGCGCGCGATCACAGCATCGGGGATGTGCACGCCGGGCACGTTGTCGCGGATCCAGCGTGCGCTGCGCGCCGAGGCGAGCGGCCCGACGCCGGGCAGGATGAATACGCGGTCCGGCCCCTCGAGCAGCCCCAGGTCGTTCACCTTGAGCATGAAGTCACGCAGCCGGGGGATGTCGAAGCAGTACTGGGTCTGGATGAACTGCGCCCCGGCAGCGACCTTCTTGGCCAACCGGTGCGGGCGCCACTCCAGGGGTGGCACAAAAGGGTTCTCGGCCGCGCCGAGGAAGATCCGCGGTGGCACGTCGATCTTGCGCCCGCTCTGGAAGCGACACTCGTCGCGCATACCACGGGCGATCTCCAAGAGCGACATGGAGTCGAGATCGAACACTGGCTTGGCTTGGGGATGGTCGCCGGCCTGGACGCCGTCGCCGGACAGGCACAGTAGGTTGCAGGCGCCCATGGCCGCGGCCCCCAGGATCTCGCCCTGTATGGCGATGCGGTTCCGGTCGCGGCATGAGATCTGCAGAATGGTGGCATAACCCACTCGGGTGAGCAGCGAGCAGACCCCGACGCTGGACATGTGGCAGTGCGCACCGGAGCCGTCGGTGGCGTTGATGGCATCCACGTAACCGTCGAAGATCGCCGCACGCTTGAGCACCTCGGCGGGGTCGGCGGAGTCCGGCGGGTCGATCTCGCTGGTGATGGCAAACTTGCCGGCGCGCAGCACGCGCTCCAGGCGCCCGGGCGAGACGTGGCCCGGCAGGATCGGCAGGGAGTAGCCCGGTACGGGCTCGTCGTCGAACTTCATTTCACGGCTCCGCTATCCGCGCGCTCGCGGGTTGGATCGGCCAGCTTGCGCACCACGCGCAGCCAGGACGAGGAATCCTTCAGGCGGAAGTCGACCGGCTGCTGCACCACCTGGATGCGATCGCCATACTTCATCCGGCGGCTGCCTTCCCAGGCCTCGACCCACACGCAGCGCATCTCCGGCTTGACCTCACAGTGGCCGTTGGCACGCACCCCGCCGCAGGGGCCGTTGCGCAGGTTCTTGGGGCAATTCATGGGGCAGGACATGCCGGTGGCGGAGAGCGCACATAGTCCGCACATCTGGCAATCGAACAGCAGGCCCTTGACGCCCTTCTCGATAGCCTTGACCGGGGCCTCGACGCGTTCATAGCCGATTCGCCGCCATAGCGGATGCAGCTTGACCAGCAGCGGCTCGAAGCCTCGATACACCCATTCGAACAGCCGGGCGTGACGGACCACCCAGCGCCTCACCTTGTACATCCTCTCCCTCCTTGCCTCCGCCCCCGAGATCGGGGACCGCGGCCATGGTCATTGTTTTTGTCGTCGTCGCGGGCGCTCTCAGGCGGGCAGGGCCAGCCCCTTCTGGCGCACCAACTGCTTGAGTGCCTCGTCATCGAAGCTTGCCTCGAGGCGTGCCGCCTCGGCTTCGGCCTCCGCCTGCAGGTTGTCGCTGCACTCGCGCGGGACGCTGCGCTGCCAGTCGGCCATGTACGCCTCCGAGCCGCCCTTGCCAGCCCGCATGGCCGCCCGGTCGATGGCGTGCTGGAAGCGCGGCGACAGTAGCACCTTGGCACTCTTGCGCCCCTGCTTGGTGATTACCTGAGCGGGAATATCCCGCCAGCTGACGATGGTCAGAGTTGTCATGTTGCTCGCTCTACAGCGACCGGCTCTGAGACCAAGCGGACCAGGGAGGTCGCCAGCTCGCCGTAGCCGGTATGCCGGTATTCGAAGGAGAGTCCGAGTCGTGCGGCGGCACGCTGGGCCGCCGCCTGAAGAGCGGGATCGTCACGCTGCGACAAGTAGACGAGCCGGCGATACTGGCCGAAATAGAGACTTGCGAGTTGGGGGTGGTGCTCGATGCCGAGCTCCTGGATGACCAGCCGGTCGAAGTGGCGCACGAGAAAATCGGTCAGATAAAAGGTGCCCAACTCTTGTTCGCTGAGCGCCGCGATCACCGACTCCCCGGCATAGACGTCATAGCAGTGTGCCCCCGGCAACCGTTCGGCGCCATGCTCGGCCAGCACTTCGTCCAGCAATCCGCCCGTACCGCAGTCGGCGTAGGCTACGAAAATGCGCGAGTACCGCGATGCTTCCCGCAGTTTCCTGCCCACGGCCTCGGGTATCCGATCCGGCCGATTGTGCAGGTCCGCTGGCAGGCATTCCAGGCGCACATCATGCCAGTCATTGGCGTCGATCAGGGCCATGATCTCCCTAGCCAACGCACCGCAGGCAATGATGAGCGTGGATGACATGACGGCGGACCTCCTCGGCTCAGGCGGCGCGACGCGTCGCGATGAGTTCCTTGGCCATATCGACCGCCACCCCGGCATCGCGGCAGTAGGCATCGGCACCGATGGCCTGGCCGAACTCTTCGTTGAGCGGGGCGCCACCGACCATGACGATGACATCGTCACGCAGCCCCTTCTCGACCAGCGTATCGATGACGACTTTCATGTAGGGCATGGTGGTGGTTAGCAGCGCCGACATGCCAAGGATGTCTGGCCTGTGCTCTTCCAGCGCTTCGATGTAGGCTTCCACTGGGATATTGATACCGATGTCGATCACCTCAAAGCCGGCACCTTCCATCATCATCGACACCAGGTTTTTGCCGATGTCGTGAATGTCGCCCTTGACGGTACCGATCACGATCTTTCCGATGGTCTCGGAGCCGGAAGCTGCCAGCAGGGGGCGCAGCACTTCCATGCCCCCCTTCATGGCATTGGCTGCCATCAATACTTCGGGGACGAAGAGGATGCCGTCACGAAAATCGACACCAACGATGGCCATGCCGCCCACCAGTGCTTCGTCGAGCACTTTGTTGGCGCTCCAGCCACGCTCGAGCAGGATCTCGGTGCCTTCGACCACTTCGTCGCGTAGCCCATTGTAGAGATCGTCGTGTATTTGCTCGACGAGCTCGTCATCGGGTAGGTCGTTTAGGTCGAAGTCTTCGTTTTCATTGTACTGTTCTGTCATGGCGCTCCGCTCCTGGTCATTCCATACCCAAATTACGGGTATGGTTGCGAATGCAGCGTATGCGCTCGCCTTAGGGAACATATCCATGCAAGCGACGCCTTCATGTCGAAAAGCGCCATGCGCCTCACTCCTTCTGGCGTTTTTAAAATATCTTGCAGTTTATTGATTTGAGTCAATTTTTACGATTTTCAAACTTTTCCCTCGTGGTCGCTGCGACAACGTTTCGCGTCGCCTGCAGACATGCGCGCCGATGCCACCGGAGTAAATTGCGACGCATGCCTGAACAACTTCAACAACAACAGCCAAGTGACGCCGAGGTTAGCCATGTCCGCTATGATCGAAGGGAAGAATATTTACTTGCTGAAGGCCAACTGCAAGGGGGCCATCGGTACCGTTTCCCGACTTACTACCTACCTTGCCCAGCGTCACTGCTACATCATGGAGCTGGCCCAGTTTGATGAAATTGAAACCGGTAATTTTTATGTCCGCTGCGTTTTTTCCACCACACCTGGCATCACTCCCAAGTTGGAGGAACTCAGGACCGAATTCGGCCAGGGCGTTGCCGAGCGCGACGGCATGGAGTGGGAGATGCACGACACCCTGGCCCTGCCCAAGGTGCTGATCATGGTGTCGAAGTACGATCATTGCCTCGATGATCTTTTGTATCGACAGCGGACTGGCGAGATCAAGATGGAGATTCCGGCCATCGTCTCCAATCACCCCGACCTAAAGCGCCTCGCCGACTGGTATGAGATTCCTTTCTATCACCTACCCATTACACCGGAGACCAAGCAGGAACAGGAGCGCCAGGTACTCGACCTCATTGAGGAAACGGGGGCCGAGCTGGTCGTCCTTGCGCGTTACATGCAAATCCTTTCCTCCAACCTATGCGAGGAACTGGCTGGTCGCGCCATCAATATCCACCACTCTTTCCTTCCGGGCTTCAAAGGCGCCAAGCCCTATCACCAGGCCTTTGAGCGGGGCGTCAAGCTGATCGGCGCCACCGCCCACTACGTTACAACCGACCTGGACGAAGGGCCGATCATCGAACAAGTCGTCGAACGGGTCGACCACACCTACAGTCCTGCCCAATTGGCAGCCGTGGGACGCGATGCCGAGAACATGGCGCTGTCGCGGGCGGTCCGTTACCACCTGGAGCATCGCGTCTTCCCCAATGGCAACAAGACCGTCGTCTTCCGCTGAGGCGCCCGACAGGAGGAAAGACCATGTCCATCCTGATCGATGGCAAGGCCCACGCCGCTCGGCTTCGCGAAGAGATCGGTCGTCAAGTAGGCAGACTGCGTCAGCACGACCTGATCACACCCGGCCTGGCCGTGATCCTCGTCGGCGAGGATCCAGCCAGTCAAGTCTATGTGCGCAACAAGGCGACCCAGGCCCGGGAAGCTGGCATGTCCTCGTTCGAATACCGCCTGGCTGACAGCGTGCCCCAAATCCAGTTACTCGACCTGATCGAGCGGCTCAACTGCGATCCGGAAGTGCACGGCATCCTGGTCCAGCTGCCGCTACCGCCTCAGGTCGATGAGGCACGTGTAATCCAGGCCATCTGTCCAGCCAAGGACATTGATGGCTTCCATCCGATCAACGTGGGCAACATCGCCACGGGGGGATACGGGATGGTGCCCTGCACGCCACTCGGCTGCCTGACGCTGCTCAAATTTCAACTGGGTGATCTGAGTGGCAAGCGTGCCGTAGTGCTGGGGCGCTCCAACATCGTTGGCAAGCCGATGGCCAGCCTGCTGCTGAAGGAGCACTGCACCGTGACCGTCGCGCACTCACGCACACGGCAACTCGAGGAGGTGTGCCGTCAGGCAGACATCTTGGTGGCTGCGGTAGGCCGGCCGTGCCTGGTCAAGGAGGACTGGATCAAGCCCGGGGCCACGGTGATCGACGTAGGCATCAATCGCATCGAGGCCGATGGACGGACGCGGCTGGTTGGAGACGTGGACTTCGAAGGTGCCCGCAAGGTTGCCGGCGCCCTTACACCGGTCCCCGGTGGCGTCGGCCCCATGACCATCGCCTGCCTGTTACTCAACACCTTGGAAGCCACCTGCCGACAGCATGACATTCCCTTCCCCGACGACATCATGTCGCTGGCTTGGGGGAGCACGTCGGCCGAGATGGCCTAATAACCGTCATCGCCTATGGCGATGGCGCTGCACAGCGGTAGACCAGTCGGTATATGCGGGTCGCTGGATGAGCAATGCCAGCCTGTCGGTGCTCCGCATGTTGCCCTCTCTCCAACCTACTTTCTGCAAAACAAAGCCGGAGAACGCCATGGATTCCACCTCATCTCGCCGCCGTACCCGCACCGCTGGAAACGCCCGCCGCGCCGGTAGAGGGGCCACCGCCGTCTCGGTCCAGCCCTACGCCACACGCCAAATCCCTCACTTCGAAATCCTCGATCACGCGGGGCTCTCCCTCCTTGAGGAGAATGCCGACACCATCCTCGAGGAGATTGGCATCGATTTTCGCGACGATGAGGAAGCCCTGCAGATCTGGCGTGATGCCGGTGCCGACGTGCAGGGGGAGCGCGTACGCATGCCGCGTGGCCTGTGCCGGCGGCTGATCCAGGATAGCGCGCCTCGCCAGTTTACCCAGCACGCGCGAAATCCTGCACGCAATGTGGAGATCGGCGGGCCGCACACCGTCTACGTGCCTGCCTACGGCTGCCCCTTCGTGCACGACATCGACCGTGGAAGGCGCTATGGCACGCTCGAAGACTTCCAGAACTTCGTCAAGCTCGCCTACCTGTCACCGAGCCTCCATCACTCCGGCGGTACCATTTGTGAGCCAGTCGACCTGCCGGTCAACAAGCGTCACTTCGACATGATCTACAGCCACATGAAGTACTCTGACAAGTGCTTCATGGGCTCGGTGACCCACCCAGATCGCGCCCGGGACACGGTCGAGATGGCCAAGATCCTGTTCGGCGAACGCTGGATCGATCCCGACACCGGCAAGCCGCGCACCTGTGTGATCAGCTTGATCAACGCCAACTCGCCGATGACCTTTGATGACACCATGCTGGGTGCCGCAAAGGTCTATGCGCGAGCCAACCAGGCCTGCATCGTGACCCCCTTCATCTTGGCAGGCGCCATGTCACCGGTGACCGTGGCCGGCACCGCCGCCCAGACCCTGGCCGAGGCCATGGCCGGTATGGCCTTCATACAGCTGGTGAACCCGGGCGCCCCGGTGGTGCTGGGCAGCTTCGCCAGCTCCATGTCGATGCAGTCCGGCGCCCCCACCTTTGGTACGCCGGAGCCGGCGCTGGTGCTCTACGTCATGGCGAGCCTGGCCCGCCGCCTCGGAGTACCCTTTCGTTCCGGCGGCTCGTTCACCGCCTCCAAGTTGCCTGACGCCCAGGCCGCCAGCGAGAGTGCCAACACCCTGCTGCCCACCACCCTGGGCGGCGTCAACTTCGCGCTGCATTCGGCGGGTTGGCTGGAAGGGGGGCTGGCCATGGGTTACGAGAAGTTCATCATGGATGCCGACCAGACCGGCATGATGCAGACGCTGCTCAAGGGTGTCGATCTGTCGGAGAACGGCCAGGCCATGGACGCCATTCGCGAGGTCGGCCCCGGCAAGCATTTCCTGGGCTGTGCGCATACCCAGGCCAACTTCAAGGACGCTTTTTACCTCTCACTGATCGCCGACAACAACAGCTTCGAGCAGTGGGATGCCGACGGCCGGCTGGACATGGCCCAGCGCGCCAACGCCCGGTGGAAGAAACTACTCGCCGAATACGAGGCGCCGCCCTTGGATCCGGCGATTGACGAGGCTCTGCTCAACTACATGGCAACCCGCAAGGCAGCCTTCCCCGATTCCAATATATAGCCGCCAGCTAAACCACGATGCCAACCGGTCCCGCCAAGCCGGCTGGCGTCCCGACTGGAGGAGCCGAAGCATTGGCGATCATCACCGCAACGAGATAACAACAACTTGAGGAATCTGTAGATGAAAGAACCCATCTCACCACCCTCCGATGGAGTTCCAGCCCCCGAGGGCCCAGCCGACCTGATCGATACCGATTACGTGATCGGGCAGGACAACATCATCGGCGAGTTCAAGCTGAACCTGGACATCCACGGCAAGGTATTCGCCATCTCGGCCCTGGTCACGCTGTTCTTCGTCATTCTAACCCTGGCCCTGCACAGCGAAGTGGAGCCGCTGTTCACCGGGCTGCGCAACTGGCTGACCAGCCACCTCACCTGGTTCTTCCTGCTCTCCGCCAACATCTTCGTGGTGCTCTGCCTGGTGCTGGTCGTCTCGCCATTGGGCAAGGTGCGCATCGGTGGTGCCAACGCCAGGCCCGACTTCTCCTATTCGGCCTGGTTCTCGATGCTGTTCGCCGCCGGCATGGGCATTGGCCTGATGTTCTACGGCGTCTCGGAGCCCATGTCGCACTTCGCCTCCTCTCTCGGCGGTACCAGCCTGGACGGTGGCATGCGCAGCGACTGGGCACCCCTGGGCGCCGCCGTCGGCAACCCCGAGGCGGCGGCGCGGCTGGGCATGGCGGCCAGCATCTTCCACTGGGGCTTGCATCCCTGGGCGATCTACGCCGTGGTGGCACTGGCCCTGGCGATCTTCTCCTACAACAAGGGCCTGCCGCTGACCATGCGCTCGATCTTCTACCCCATGCTGGGTGAGCGCATCTGGGGCTGGCCAGGCCATGCCATCGACATCCTGGCGGTCTTCGCAACGCTGTTCGGCCTGGCCACCTCGCTGGGATTGGGTGCCTCCCAGGCCACGGCGGGGCTGGGTTACCTGTTCGGCACGCCGGGTGGGGATACCACCATGGTGCTGCTGATCATCGGCATCACGCTGATCGCTATCCTCTCCATCGTGGCTGGCGTCGACAAGGGCGTGCGCCGGCTGTCAGAGATCAACATGGTGCTGGCTTTCCTGCTGCTGGCGTTCGTGATCGTCGTGGGCCCGACCCTGGTGATCTTCACCGGCGTACTGGACAATCTGGTCGCCTACATCACCCACCTGCCGGCGCTCTCGGCGCCGTTCGGTCGCGAGGATGCCAACTTCAGCCAGGGATGGACGGCCTTCTACTGGGCCTGGTGGATCTCCTGGTCGCCCTTCGTCGGCATGTTCATCGCCCGGGTATCACGCGGGCGCAGCGTGCGCGAATTCATCATCGCCGTACTGCTGATTCCCTCGCTGGTTTCGGTAGTGTGGATGACCGCCTTCGGCGGCACCGCCGTCAACCAGTTGGTGACCACTGGTTTCGAGGGTGTCCAGGATGCGGCCCTGGAGCTGCAATTGTTCGTGATGCTCGGCGAACTGCCGCTGACCGCCATCACCTCCTTCGTCGGCATCGTGCTGGTCGTGGTCTTCTTCGTCACTTCCTCAGATTCCGGCTCGCTGGTGATCGATACCATCACGGCCGGCGGCAAGGTCGACGCCCCCAAGCCGCAGCGCGTGTTTTGGGCGGTGATCGAAGGCCTGATTGCGATTGCTCTGCTGCTCGGTGGCGGGTTGGTCGCGCTGCAGGCCATGGCTGTCTCCACGGGCTTGCCATTCACATTGGTGCTTCTCGCAGGTTGTTTTGCAATCGTTAAAGGTCTGCTGAGTGAGCATCGCTTGATTAATCCCAAGTATAGAAAAACATCGATCACATAATTGAGTTGTGATAGAGAAAGCCGGCTAGGAGGACTTGGAGTCCGCCTAGCCAGCTTATTTATCGATTTGTCGATTCATTAAGGGAGTGGTATCTGACTTTCTTGGTAGTGTCAGTGCGTGAATTACGATACGAAATATGTGCAGAAGTGCATGCATTAAAGAAGCGCTTCTACAGCGTTGTTGGTGGATCTAAGCTAAGGGAAAGATTGATATGGCTAGCTGTAATAAGCTCGAGCAAATTTTGACGTCTCGCGATTGGTTGCTGGCAGATGGGGCTACGGGGACCAACCTGTTCGACATGGGTTTGACGTCTGGCGAAGCACCGGAATTGTGGAATGAGCTCTACCCTCGGAGAATTGCTCGAATGTATACTCTAGCCTTGGAAGCCGGCAGCGATATTTTTCTGACTAATTCTTTTGGTAGTAATGCCGCACGGCTTAGGCTACATGGATCACAACACCGAGCTCGCGAATTATCTCGACTGTCCGCCGCCATCGCACGAGATGTAGCAGACCGCTATCCGCGCCCCATCGTTGTTGCAGGTTCTGTGGGGCCAACGGGTGAAATAATGTCTCCCTTGGGCTCGCTAACTCATGAGTTGGCAGTGGAGATCTTTCATGAGCAGGCTGAAGGCCTCAAGGAAGGTGGTGCCGACGTATTGTGGCTGGAGACCATGTCATCAATTGAAGAACTTCAGGCTGCGAGCGATGCCTTTAAACTGGCCAGTATGCCTTGGTGTGGGACGATGAGCTTTGATACGGCTGGGAGAACCATGATGGGTGTGACCGCTCAGAGCGCGATGGAGACGGTTGGTCAGATGCCTAACATGCCAGTAGCGTTTGGAGCGAACTGCGGCGTTGGGGCATCGGATTTGATGCGCACGGTCCTGAACTTTACGTCTCAAGGTAATGCAGTCCCAATTATTGCTAAAGGAAATGCTGGCATACCGGAATACTTCGATGGACATATTCGCTATAGTGGGACTCCTGAGCTCATGGCCGATTATGCGGTTCTGGCGCGGGACGCGGGAGCCAAAATAATTGGTGGCTGCTGTGGTACGACTCCGGAGCATCTCGCTAGGATGCGCGCAGCGCTTGAAGAAAGGCCGCGAGGTGAACGACCCACTTTGGAGCAGATTCGCAATGTGCTGGGTGAATTCTCCTCGGTCAGTGATGACCATGGTAAATCCCGGGAAGGACCTAATCGTCGAAATCGCCGAAGTAAATTTAACAAGTGATCAAGGAGCTGTAACCGGCTGATGTCGCAGTCAATGCACCCGGCAAGGTGCCTCCATAGACCTCGCCGAGGCAGACGATGCCGCGCTGCCCATGAGTCAACAGCAGGTCGCTGATGGCTCTCATGCCCGAAGAGAACGACCAGGCTGCCTCGGCATCCTCCAGAGCAGCTAGCGTCTCCTCCAGAGCGTATAGGGTGGATTCTGGCATAACGCGTGTAGAGCGGCCCTTGGCGACGCCCTTCGACTACCTCCAGCAAGGCTTTACAGACGCTTCACCCCAAACCTTGATCACGATCAGGGCAGTGATGCCAAGTGATCCGGGAGGTTTTCGAACTTGATCCCTACCGCTAAGGCCACAGGCGGTCATCAATATCATGAGGTTTTACGTGCTCTTGCCGCTTCGGCTGGCGACACTGGGAATACTCTTGCCGGGTTATTCGACGAGGCGTGGCGGCTATGCTATAAGAAGTATGTGAGATGCTTCTTTTGTTCGTAAGGGGTGTGAAGGTTGACGCCTGGAAGAGGAACGAGGAGGAGTGATATGCGGCGATACTTTGATGACCCCCAATGTGCCCATGCCCTGGGGAATGCTTTACTGCTTCTAGGGCTGGTATTGCTGGGTGTCGGTGTGACGGGAGGCTACCTCATCGACGGCCGCCTGTCGCTGATCGCTCAAGTTCTGGCTCACGTACTGATCATTCTCGGACCTACACTGGTGAAGCTCGGGTACATACTGCGCATCAATGCCCGACATCGCCTACATCTCACCTATTGAGATGCGTCCACCTGTCGGCAGGGAAAACCGCCATGTTTAGCGTCCGGCTCTATCGCTACCATCCCGAACACGACGCGGCGCCGCGTATGGAAACCTATGAGGTCGAGGAGCGATTCCGCTTAGCGATGGTGCTTGATGTGCTCGAATACCTGAAGCATCAGGACACGACTCTGACCTATCGACGCTCCTGTCGTGAGGGGGTGTGCGGCTCGGATGGCATGAACATCAACGGCAAGAATGGCCTGGCCTGTATTACGCCGGTCGCCGAGGCACTGAACGGCACCGATATCCTGATCTTGCGTCCCTTGCCCGGTATGCCGGTCATCCGCGACCTGGTAGTCGATCAAGCACAGTTCATGCGCCAGTTCGAGAAGATTCGCCCCTGGTTGATCAACGACGAGCCACCCATCGCCCGGGAACGCCTGCAGAGCCCCGAGGAGCGCGAGAAACTCGACGGGCTCTATGAATGCATTCTCTGCGCCTGTTGCAGCTCGGCCTGTCCGTCCTGGTGGTGGAACCCGGATAAGTACATCGGTCCTGCGGGGTTGTTGCAAGCCTACCGCTTTCTGATCGATAGCCGAGATACCGCAACCAGCGATCGCCTGGCCGACCTCGATGACCCCTTCAGCGTGTTCCGCTGTCGACAGATCGCCAACTGCACCTGGGTGTGCCCCAAGGGGCTAAACCCGTTGAAGGCGATCGGTCACATCAAGGCCATGCTGCTGAAACATGGAACCTGACACTCCTTAATGCGCCGCAAACTGTGGCAGGAGGCAATTCTCATGGCTTTTCGCCAAGTCAAGGATCTGCTCGTCTGGATACGCGATTTTCATGCTCGGCTGGGGGAGCAGTACGCCCAACTGGCTGAAGTACAACAGGATGAGCGGATGAAGTTGGCACTTGCGTTCCTTGCAGATCGTGAGAAGCGCATGTCGAGTGGCATGTTGGCCTATCTTGAGGATGGCCGCGAAGGATTGCTCACGACCTGGCTAATCGACAGCCAGGAATTCGGTCATCCTGACGTGCTGGAGCGGATACCTCGCTGCCTGGGCTGTCGCGATACCCACGACCTCCTCGCTAACGTGATGACCGCCCACCAGACGCTCAAGGACATGTACCGGTTGCGTGCCGAATTGGCTTCCATACCTGAGGAAGCTGAGCTGTTCGAACAGCTGGCCGAGCAGCAGGATGCAGAAGCCCGCCTGCAAACACGTGACTTCGCACGCCTCGAGATGTACTGAAGCCAGAGCACTCGCAGTGGGCCTGATGTGGCCCAGATAGGCCGCAGAACGAGAGCCGCATGACGTCCGAGCCCAGAGCTGGCCACCCACGGCGTGTCCAGCATGGGCAAGCTACAGCGCCCAGACCAGCGCCAACAGTATTCCCCACGCCATCAGCCCGAAGGCCATCACCGTGTAGGTGGCCGACATCACCATGACATCGTCCTCCTCGCGCTCGGCGAGCGCCTGCAGGCCGTGGTAGACCAGCCCGCACGACAGCATCATCGCCAGCAGCACGCCACAGACGATGAACACCATGTCGGGGACGAACAGCGTCAGCGAGGAGAACCACAGCGGCAGCGGCGCCATAGCGGCGAGGAAGTAGGCGTCGCGGTGGCTCAGCCGCAGGCGGTGGGCGCGCGCCACGCCGTGGATCAGCCAGCCCATCACCAGGAAGGTGAGCAGCTCGGCGGTGAAGAGGGCCGGCGCGATAATTGCCCAGGGGCGATCGGCCAGGCCGGGCAGCAGGGCATCGCCATGCCGGTAGATGGCGTAGTGCAGCATAACCGGCGGCAGCAGCGACAGCGGCAGTACCACGCGCAGGATCAAGGCATTGAGAGAAGGGCGCTCGCGTCGCAGTTGCTGCCAGCCTCCCTCTTGCGTGAAGGGAAGCTGCAGAATCAGGGAAATGTTCATGGTTTTGCCTTTGCCAGTGTTATGCCGTGTCGTTGTTACATGCAGTGCTGCTCATTCGCTGAAGAGGAATCAGTACGCCCAGACTATGGCCATCAGCAGTCCCCAGGCCAGAACACCGCCAGCCATGACGGTATAGGTCGCAGACATTGCCACGACATCGCTATCCTCGCGATGGCACAGGGCCTGCAGGCCGTGGTAAATCAGGCTGCAGGAAATCCCCAGGGCCACGATTGCCACCAGCGTGTTGAGCAGCACGCTAGGAATCAGCAGGGCCAGCGAGGCGGACCACAGCGGCAACGGCGCCAGGGCCGCAAGCAAGTAAGCGTTGTGGTAATCGATTGACATGTCATCGCTATTGACCACCGCATGAATCAGCCATCCCATTACGAAGAAAGTGAGCAGCTCGGCGAGAAACAGGATCGTGGTGATGTAACGCCATGGACGCTCACCGAACCCAGCAATGAAGGTGTCACCATAGTGCGTGCCGGCGTAATAGAGCAGCACGGGGGGAAGCAGTGACATGGGCAATACCACCAGCCAGACCAACTTCGGAATGGAGGGGCGTCCTTGACGCAGTTGCTGCCAGCCGCCTGCGCGGGTGAAGGGGAGCTGCAGAATTATCGCGAGATTCATGGCGGACACCCCAGTCGAGATTTTTATATCATGCTATGATATTGTTTATGCGCCAAATCGCAATATGTCAAGACTCACCTGTCAGGAGAGCGGCTCGATGTCCGAGCATGATTCATCTGAAGCGGTATCCAGCCCTTTGACCAAGCAGGATTTCGAGCGGCTTTCCCACTTTCGCCACCAGCTGCGCTGTTTCTTGCGGGTCAGCGAAGATATTTGCCAGCAGCATGGCCTCACCTCGCTGCAGTATCAGCTGCTGCTGCACCTGAAGGGGTTTACGGGGCGGGAGTGGGCCACGGTGGGGGAGCTCGCCGAACGGCTCCAGGCCAAGCATCACGGCACCGTGATGCTGGTCGATCGCTGCGAGCAGCTCGGCCTGGTGCAGCGAAGCCCCGGACGCAACGACCGGCGGCGCAGCGAAGTGCACCTGCTGCCGAAGGGGGCGCTGATCGTCGAACAGGTTGCCAGCGAGCATCAGCCGGAGTTGCGTCACTTGCAGGAGGAGTTCCAACTGCCCGGCTGGTCGGAGTCAGTTTAGGGCATCGTGCTGAAATCACGTTTCGTTTTCATGTGCCGCAGAGCGTGCTGACGATACCGGTACATGGTCCGTTGCTTGTATTGAGGAGAGAGTATGAATGACAGCCAACGTCAGGATTGGGACCCCCGCGCCGAGTCAGTGCTTGAAGATCAAATAACCGCCTACGATAGCATGCGCCGCCGCTGCCCGGTGGCCTACAGCGATTACCTGCAGTGGTCGCTGTTTCGCCACGAAGATGTAATGCGAGTGCTCTTGGATCACGAAACCTTCAGCAACGCTGCCAGTCACCATCTCTCCGTGCCCAATGCCATGGACCCGCCCGAGCACACGCATTTTCGGCAGCTCATCGAGCCTTATTTTCTCCCTGAGGCGATGGCGGCGTTCGAGCCGCACTGTCGAGAAATCGCCAAGCGCGTGGTGGCACGGCTGCCGCAAACGGGTGAGATCGAGGCAATGGCCGAGCTGGGGCAGAACTTCGCCTTGGAGATCCAGTGTGCCTACATGGGTTGGCCCGAGAGCCTGCATGAACCATTGCGTGACTGGGTGGAGCGCCAGCAAGCGGCAACCCTGGCAGGTGATCGCCAGGCTCTGGGTGAGTTGGCGTTGGAGTTCGATAGCGTGATTCGCGACCTGCTGGCTGAGCGTCGGACGGCCGGTGAGGCTGCGCCGGATGATGTCACCTCATGCATCATGAACGAGACGGTACAGGGCCGACCGCTCGCTGATGAAGAGATCGTCAGTATCATTCGCAACTGGACGGTGGGTGAGTTGGGTACAATCGCTGCAAGTGTGGGAATACTGGTGCGCTACCTGGCTGAGCATTCAACGTTGCAGGCCAGGCTGCGCGGAGAGCCGGAGCTGTTACCGACGGCCATCGACGAGATCTTAAGGTTGGATGCACCGCTGATATCCAATCGGCGCGTGACCAGGCAGCCGGTAGAGATTGGCGGGCGGCAGATACCCGCCGGGGAGCGACTGACGATTCTGTGGGGCTCGGCGAACAGAGACGAGGCGGTCTTTGGCGATCCGGATGAGCTTCGGTTGGATCGGGACCCCCAGACCAACCTGCTCTACGGTGCCGGCATCCATGTCTGCCCCGGCGCGCCGCTGGCACGTATGGAACTGCGCCTGATCATGGAGGCGCTTCTCGCCGGTACCCTCCACCTGGCCTTGATAGCCGACAAACCGGCGGTTCGGGCCAGATTTCCCGCTGGTGGTTACTCATCGGTGCCCATCAGGGTGACGCGCTGAATCATCGGCCGGTCCTCTGTGGCCGGCCGATCGGCATCGTTCATAGCCCGATCTGGTGGGCCCGATGGGTAAAGAAGATCCCGCTGGGTGATTCGGCCGGCAGTCTGGCCAGCTCCTCGAAGGTGCGGGTGTCGTAGACCACCACCTGGTTGCTGTCCCGCGCCGAGATCCAGATGTGCTCGCCGCGCGGGGTGAACTCCTTGTGCAGGATCGATTCCCCCGGCTCGAGGGTCTCGATCACCTCCAGGGTCTGGGTGTCGATCACCTGCACCCGGCCGTTGTCGGGGTGGGCGAAGGTGACCCACACCTGGCGCTCGTCGGGGCGGCTCATGACGAAGATCGGCTGGCCCTGCACCGGGATGCGTCCGACCAGCGACCAGTTGTCGCTGTCGGCCACCAGCACCTCGTGGCGCCCCACCGCGGGGAAGAAGGCCAGGTCGCCGGCCATCGCCCAGCCCTCCAGGTGCGGCATCTTGTAGACCGGCAGGCGCTCCTCGCCGCGGCCGTAGCCGGGCAGGATGCGCTCCACGCCCTTTTCGGGATGCCACAGGTCGAGCAGGGCCATGCCGTCCTCGCCGAACAGCCCGGCGATATAGTAGCGCCCGTTGCCGCTAATCAGGGCGTCGTACGGCTCCTGGCCCACGTCTCGGTGCTTGTCGAGCACCGGCTCGTCGCCGCTCATGTCCAGGGTCCAGATCTCACCGGCCTCGAACAGGCTGAAGACGAAGCGGTTGCCGGGCGCGTCGACCACGCCCACCACCTTGGCCTGGGCGATGCTGCCGTCGGCCTTCTCGTAGTCGGCCGGCACGTCGGCCACCAGCGCCAGCGTCTCGCTGTCGAACACCTTCACGCCGCCAGGCTCGTAGTTGCCCACCGCCACGAAGCGGCCGTCCTGCGAGATGGCGCCGCCGATGCTGTTGCCCGACTGGATGACGCGCCCGGCGATCTCCCCGGTCAGCAGGTCGAGCTTGGTCAGTCCGCCGTCGCGGCCGAAGACGAAGGCGTACCTGGCATCGCGGCTGAATTTCACCGAGGCGTGGGAGAGGTCGCCGAAGCCGCCGACGTGGCGCAGCACCTCGCGGCGGGTGGTGTCGACCAGCGCCACGCTGCCGCTGGCGCGCTCGATCACCACGCCGAGGTCGCCGGTGCCACGCAGCTCGCTGCCCGTGGCGGTCTCGGCGGCAGCCGGGCCGGTGGTGAACAGGGCCAGGCCAGCGGCGGCGAGCAGGCGCGTCATGGGGAGCGAAAGGGGCATGGCGATCTCCAGGGTCAGTCGCGTTGCAGCGTTTCCAGGCGGTTGTCGGTGCGCAGGTGATCGGCGATCCAGCGTGCCTCCGCCTCGCTGAGCAGGGCCTTCCAGCTCGGCATGGCGCTGCCGGGAATGCCGTGGCGGATGATGTGCGTGAGCGCCTCGGGGCTGAAGCCCTGCATGCGATCGCGGGGCAGCGCCGGGCCCAGCCCGCCGCGCAGGGTCATGCCGTGGCAGGAGCCGCAGTCCTGGTAGAGCAGGGTCTCGAGCTCGGCCCGGCGCTCGGGGCCGAGCGCGTCGGCGCCGGCCAGGGCCGGCAGGGCCAGGGTGGTGAAGAGCAGCGACCTCAGGACCGGCGATGTCATGCAGCACCTCGCAGCGTGGCGGTGGGTCAGGCAGGGAGCGGCCGTCGCCGCAGTGTCCCGCCCCGGAAAAGGGCCCGCCTTGACCGTCATCAAGCTCTCGGCAAGTCGCTCGGGTCTTTTGACTTGCGTCAACGGCATGGCCGATGGCGGCGTTCTGGCCTGATGTGGCATGTAAGATACCGCTTAAGATCATGTCTCCATCGTCCGCCCGGTACCTGCCCATGGCCGAACTCGATGCACTCGACCGACGCCTCATCGATGCCTTCCAGCGCGACCTGCCGCTATGCCCGCGGCCCTTCGCCGTCATGGCCGAGCGTCTGGGCGTGAGCGAAGCGGAGGTGCTGGCGCGCCTTCATGCGCTCCAGCAGGACGAAGTGCTGAGCCGCGTGGGGCCGGTGTTCGACCACGCCCGCGCCGGGGCCAGCCTGCTGGCGGCCGTTTCCGTGCCCGAGGCCGAGCGTGACGCGGTGGCGACGGCGATCAATCGCTCCCCCGGGGTCAATCACAACTATGCGAGAGAACACGACTTCAACCTCTGGTTCGTGATGACGGCCGCCGACGAGAACCAGCTCGAGGCACGCCTGGAGGCGCTGGAGGAGGAGCTCGGCCGGCCGCTGCTGCGCCTGCCGATGGTCGAGGGTTACCACATCGACCTTGGCTTCCCGATCCCCTGGGACGAGCTGGAGGCGCCATGACGCGGCTCTCGTCGCATCTCCTTCCCCCCCAGGCCAGGACGGCGTCGCTGCGCCTACGTGCGCTGCTGGAGCGCGGCCTGCCGCTGACCGAGCGCCCCTGGCGCGCGCTCGCCGAGCAGTGCGGCATGAGCGAAGGCGAGGTGCTGGCCTGGGTCGAGCGCTGGCAGCAGCAGGGGATGATCAAGCGCTTGGGGCTGGTGGTGCGCCATCATGCCCTGGGCATTCGCGCCAACGCCATGGTGGTGTGGGACCTGCCCGACGAGCACGTGAGCGAAGTGGGCCGGCGGCTGGCCGCGGAGCCCGCGGTGACGCTCTGCTACCGCCGTCGTCGCCAGCCGCCCGAGTGGCCCTACAACCTGTTCTGCATGATCCACGGCAGCCACCGCGAGCGGGTGCTGGCGGCGCTCGACGAGATCGTAGGGCGCCACGGCCTGCAGGGCATCCCCCGCCGCGTGCTGTTCAGCCACAAGGCCTACAAGCAGTGCGGCGGCCGCTACACCCACGAGGAAGAGCCATGAGCGGCGAGCGCGTCTCCCGGCCGGAGCCGGCCGAACTCGACGACGCCGACCGGCGCATCGTCAACCGCCTGCAGGAGGGCCTGCCGCTGTGCGAGCGGCCCTACGCCTTCGTCGCCGCCGAGCTGGCGCTCTCCGAGGGGGAGCTGCTCTATCGCCTCGAGCGGCTGCTCGAAGCCGGAGTACTCAGCCGCTTCGGGCCCATGTACCACGCCGAGCGCCTGGGCGGCGGCCTGACCCTGGCGGCGCTGGCGGTGCCGGAAGCCGATTACGAGCGAGTCATCGCGGCGGTCAACGCCTTCCCCGAGGTCGCCCACAACTACCGCCGCGAGCACCGCCTCAACATGTGGTTCGTGCTGGCCACCGAGACGCCGCAGCGCATCGGCGAGGTGATCGCGGCGATCGAAGCCGCCACCGGCCTTGCGGTGTTCAACATGCCCAAGCAGGAGGAATTCCATGTCCGACTCCACCTGCCCGTCTGAGCCGCCTGCCGTCGCCGCGGACTCGGATGGCCTGGATGAGCTCGATCGCGCCATCGTGCTGGCCACTCAGGCCGGCCTGCCGCTGGTACCGGACCCCTGGGGCGCGGTGGGCAGCCCGTTGGGCCTGGCCGGCAACGAGGTGCGCGCGCGCATGCAGCGCATGATCGACAGCGGCGTGATTCGCCGTATTGCCGCGGTGCCCAACCACTACCGCCTGGGCTACATGGCCAACGGCATGAGCGTGTGGGACGTCGACGACGCTCGCATCGACCGGCTCGGGCGCGAGGTGGCCGCCGTTCCGGGGGTCAGCCACTGCTACCGCCGGCCGCGCCACCTGCCCGACTGGCCCTACAACCTGTTCGTCATGCTGCATGGGCACACGCGCGACGAGGTCGAGCGCCAGGCCGAGGCGCTGCACGAGCGGCTCGGCGAGGCCTGCCGCGACTACCGCATCCTGTACAGCACGCGCATTCTCAAGAAGACCGGCCTGCGGCTCGTCCGCCGACCCGGCCCGCCGCGCTGAGGTTCGCTCAGCGCCAGAGGAGGTTTGCATGTTTCGCGTCACCCGCTACGTCAAGTCGCTGCTCGAGCCCGCGATCCCCGATCACGCCACCGCGGGGCCGGCCGCCAAGCCCCCCGGGCCGGTGGTGATCTGGAACCTGATCCGACGCTGCAACCTGACCTGCAAGCACTGCTACACGGTGTCGGCGGACGTCGACTTCCAGGGCGAACTTTCCACCGACGAGGTCTTCACCGTCCTCGACGACCTCAAGCGCTTCCGCGTGCCGGCGCTGATCCTCTCCGGCGGCGAGCCGCTGATGCGGCCCGACATCTTCGAGATCTCCCGGCGCGCCCGCGAACTCGGCATCTACACCGGGCTCTCCACCAACGGCACCCTGATCGACGAGCGCAACATCGCGCGCATCGCCGAGTGCGGTTACGACTACGTGGGCATCAGCATCGACGGCCTCGAGGCCACCCATGACGAGTTCCGCCGCCGAAAGGGCGCGTTTCGCGAGTCGATGCATGCGGTGAAGCTGTGCAAGCAGCACGGCATCAAGGTGGGGCTGCGCTTCACCCTGACCCAGCAGAACTACGAGCAGCTCGATGCCATCCTGGCGCTGATCGACGAGCACGACGTCGACAAGTTCTATCTCTCGCACCTCAACTACGGCGGGCGCGGACACCGCCACCGCAAGCAGGACGCCTGGTACCGGATGACCCGCGACGCCATGACGCGGCTGTTCGACCACTGCCGTGACGAACTCGAGCGCGGCGTCGAGCGCGAGTACGTCACCGGCAACAACGACGCCGACGGTCCCTTCCTGCTGATGTGGGCCCGTAAGCATTTCCCCGACCGGGCCGAGGCGCTGGAACGCCGGCTGATCGACTGGGGTGGCAACGCCTCGGGGGAGCACATCGCCAACATCGACAACCTGGGCACGGTGCACCCGGACACCTTCTGGTGGGACCACGACCTCGGCAACGTGCGCCAGCGCCCCTTCTCCGAGATCTGGCGCGACAGCCAGGATGCGCTGATGCAGGGCTTCCGCCAGCGTCCGCGTCCGCTCAAGGGGCGCTGCGCGGAGTGTTGCTTTCTTTCCATCTGCAACGGCAATACCCGGGTGCGGGCTTGGAAGGTGACTGGCGACCCCTGGGAGGAGGATCCCGGCTGCTACCTCAGCAACGCGGAGATCGGCGTCGAGCCGAGTCGGCAGCGCCGCGTGGCCGCCCCGTTCGATGCCATCCAGGCCATTGAGCTCTGACACGAACAGAGCCGACGAACGAACCCTGCAACCCTGCACAAGAAAACGAATGCCAAGACCGCGTTGACGCTTCGGGGAGAGGCCGACCATGACCACACACCGCCATTCGCGATACCTCAGTTTCGCCCACGACGAGGCGCCGCTGGCCCCCGGCGAAGTCGCCATCGTCGGCGCCGGCCCGGGCGATCCGGGCCTGCTGACCCTGCGCGCGCTGTCGCTGCTGCAGCAGGCCGATTGCCTGGTGTTCGACCGCCTGGTGTCCGAGGAGGTATTGGCTCTGGCCCGCCCCGAGGCGGTGCGCTACTACGTGGGCAAGGCCTCGAGCCATCACTCGCTGCCCCAGGAGCAGACCAACGCCCTGCTGGTCGAGCTGGCCCTCGAGGGCAAGCGGGTGCTGCGCCTCAAGGGTGGCGACCCTTACATCTTCGGCCGCGGCGGCGAGGAGGCCGAGCACCTGGTCGCCTGCGGCGTCGGCTTTCGCGTGGTACCGGGCATCACCTCGGCGTCGGGCTGCTCGAGCTACGCCGGGTTTCCGCTCACCCACCGCGATCATGCGCAGAGCGTCACCTTCGTCACCGGCCACGCCAAGGCCGACGGTGAACTGGCGCTGGACTGGGCCGCGCTGGCGGTGCCGCACCACACGGCGGTGTTCTACATGGGCCTGGCCAATGCCGCGTTGATCAGCCGCGAACTGCAGCGCCACGGCCTGCCGGCGGACCATCCGGTGGCCCTGGTGGAGCGCGGCACGACGCCTGGGCAGCGCCACGTGCTGTCCACCCTGGGTGAGCTGGAGGAGGCGATCGAGCGCGAGGCGCTCAAGCCGCCGACGCTGATCGTGGTGGGCGAGGTGGTGCGCCTGGCCGACACCCTGGGGCCCGGAATGACGACGATGGCACGCCACGGCGTGACACCGATGGATGGCCGGAGGCTGGCCGTATGAGGCGCATACTGCCGCTGTTCGCCGTTCTGCTGGGCCTGGCACTGCCCGTTTCGTCGCTGGCGCAGGCCGATGCGCCGGACCCCACCATGCTCTACCATCAGCACTGCGCCGCCTGCCACGGTGTCGATCGGCTGGGCGGCATCGGCCCCGCACTGCTGCCCGACAACCTCTCACGGCTGAAGCCGGCCGAGGCCGTCGAGGTGATCCGCGGCGGCCGCCTCGCCACGCAGATGCCGGCCTTCGGCGAGATGCTCGGCGAGGCCGAGGTCGGCGCCCTGGCCGAGTGGATCTACGCGCGGCCCGAGGTCGAACCGAGCTGGAGCGATGCGGACATCCTGGCCAGCCACGTGGTCAACCACTACCACGGGACGCTGCCCGACGAGCCGGTGTTCGAGGTGGAGGATCTCAAGAATTTGTTCGTCGTAGTCGAGATCGGCGACCACCACGTCAGCCTACTCGACGGCGACCGCTTCGAGCGCATCGCCCGCTTCCCCAGCCGCTACGCCCTGCACGGCGGGCCCAAGTACTCGCCGGATGGCCGCTACGTCTACTTCGGCTCCCGCGATGGCTGGGTGACCAAGTACGACATCTACAACCTCGAGGTCACCGCCGAGGTGCGCGCCGGCATCAACATGCGCAACATCGCCGTTTCCGCCGATGGCAATTACGTGCTGGCCGGCAACTACTTGCCTCATTCGCTGGTGCTGCTCGATGCGCGCAACCTCGAACTGATCGCCAGCATTCCGGTGGAGGGGCTCGACGGCGACACCTCGCGGGTCAGCGCCGTCTACACCGCGCCGCCGCGCAACAGTTTCGTCGTCGCGCTCAAGGACATCCCCGAGGTGTGGGAGATCCGTTGGCCCGAGGAGCGGGCCGCAGGCGACGAGGCGCTGGTCGGTGACTTCGCCCTGCACCGCATGGCGGCGCCGGACTACCTCGACGACTTCTTCTTCGATCCCGGTTACCGCTACCTGGTGGGGGCGGCGCGTGGCGGACAGGGTGGGCAGGTGTTCGACCTGGACAGCGAAGCCAAGGTCGCCGACCTGCCGTTGGAGGGCATGCCGCATCTCGGCGCCGGTATCACCTGGGAGCTGGATGGCCGCCGGGTGATGGCGATACCGCACATCGACCGCGGCCAGGTCTCGGTGTTCGACATGAGCGACTGGTCGCTGGTCAGCGAGATCGCGACCGACGGCCCCGGCTTCTTCATGCGCAGCCACGCCAACTCACCCTATGCCTGGGTCGACGTCTTCTTCGGCCCCAACCACGACCGCATCCACGTGATCGACAAGCGGACCCTGGAGATCGTCGAGACGCTGATTCCCGAGCCGGGCAAGACCGCCGCCCACGTCGAGTTCGACCGCCGCGGCGAGACCCTACTGCTAAGCATCTGGGACAACGACGGCTACCTGCTGTGGCTCGACGCCAACACCCTGGAGGAGCTGGGGCGCATGCCGATGAACAAGCCCTCGGGCAAGTACAACGTGTGGAACAAGACCCAGTACGAAGAGGGCACCAGCCATTAATTGTGCTGAGGCGGGCTGTTGTCCATTTGGACAAGTTTATTTTTGTTCCATTCTTGGATATTTTGAAAAAAAAGTATAAGAAACAGAAGCAGGCTTGGATGCAGGGGGACGAGAATGATGGATGACAAGCTCAGTGGCATCTTTATTGTCACGGATGCAAGTCCACAGAGCCAGCTGTTTAACCACTATGTGGCGGACCACCTTAACTGTTCTGTGCGCATTGTAGATAAGGAAGAGCTAGTACAAGAAAACATTGCTGATGTGCTTGTTTTGCTCGATGCCGACCACATTGATGGCAGTACGCTCAAGCAGTGTCAGGACCAGGCGACTTCCAGTGAAGGCGTGGCCATGGCAATGCTGAATCTCCGTGACGATGAGCATGCTATTAATTTTTTCTTCAATTACAACTTGACGGGCTGCTTTTACCGCAGGGACTCGCTGGAGCAGATTTGCCGTGGATTGGAGGTACTCCTGGATGGGGGGCTCTGGATGTCGCGTTCGCTGATGTCGCGCTTGATCACCAGTTATCGCGATCACCGGCTGGGCTCTTACCAACCCCCAATGGGCCTGTCTCACCGAGAGCTGGATGTGATCGCTCAGCTGGCCTCGGGCGCTTCGAACAGAGAGATTGCCGACAAACTCTTCGTCAGCGAGCATACGGTCAAGACGCACTTGTATAACGTCTACCGTAAGATTGGGGTGCACAGTCGTCTCCAGGCAATGGCCTGGGCCCGGCACAACTTGGTGGGATTGGAGCGTTATGCCGGGCGCGCTTGCTGAAGATGAGCGAAGCCCAGGCTCAGGCAAGCAATTCTTCCTTAATACGCTGGGCCACTCGGTTCTGCTCAATGAACCGATGGAGTGACTTTCGTATCTCGTTGGTGCAGCAGAAGCGGAGCTGGTCTTCATAGAAGCGAAAGGACGCTTGCGTATCGAGGAGCGCCTGCGTCAGGAGGCGCCTGACCCCCTCGTCCTCATTGACAAAGAACTGGCTGGGGAAGGTATCCATCGGTCCTACGGCTCTTTGGCGCGTGAAAATTTTCCTTTCGGCGTGTGGCATCATTTGGCTGAGCAGGTGACGAAGCGTGTCTAACCGCTCCTCGCATTCGATACCGAACAAGGCCATCACCAGGCTGATGTCTTGCCGGCCAGGAAGAAATCCTAGCGCAAGCTTGCGATAACGGCCGAGTTCGTGGAGCTCGTGTTGGTAAAGTCTTAGAAGCTGGCTCTGGGGAAGAGTGTCACTGTCGCAGCGAGGTAAGGCGAATAGGGGCGCTGTCATGAGGCGGGTTCTCCAAAGTCTTGAGCTGCCGGTTCCATAACGTCTTTGAGCGTTGTTAATCTACCGAGCTTGGAGTTGGCTATGTTGACGAGCATCAATTTTTTCCTCTAGTGAGGCATTTTTAAGCTTTGTTTCGTAGCGGACTACGACACGGCACTACCCAATCTCATTCGCCCATGGCCCATGAGCTCTCAACCTTGCGCTATGCACATGCAGCTTCTTGATGCCGGTCATGACAGTGAGGCGTCGATGGGCGCACAATTGGCAATGTCCTAGCGTTCATGTCGGATATTGCCTCATGCCTCTCCTTTCTGCGCTCCGTTATCAATGCCCGTCCAGCCTGCCCATCGCGCGGCTGGCCTTCCGTCCCTTCTTCCTGCTGGCGTCGCTGTTCAGCGTGCTGGCGATGGTGGTGTGGTTCGCGTTCTGGCACGGCGACATCCTGCTGCGGCCCCACGGCGGGCTGATGTGGTGGCACCAGCACGAGATGCTGTTCGGCTTCGGCGCCGCCGTGGTGGCCGGCTTCCTGCTCACTGCGGTGCAGAACTGGACCGGTCGCAGGAGCATCAGCGGCGCCCCTCTGCTCGGCCTGGTGGCGCTGTGGCTGGCGGCGCGGCTGCTGCTGGCGTACCCCTCTGGCCTGCCGGCATGGCTGCTGGCGAGCGTCGACCTGGCGTTCCTGCCGCTGGCCGCGCTGATCATGGCGCGCCTGGTACTGGCAGCGAAGCTGTGGCGCAACCTGATGTTCGTGCCAGTGCTGCTGCTGCTGGCCACGGCCAACCTGGCGATGCATGTGGGCGTTGCCCAGGGCAAGCTCGAGCTGATCCGCGAGGGCGCCTACCTGGCCGTGCTGCTGATCGCCGTGCTGATGGTGCTGCTGGGCGGCCGGGTGATTCCCTTCTTCACCTCGCGCAAGCTGGGGCGGCCGCAGCCGGCGCCGATTCCGTCGCTGGAGAAGCTGACCCTGGGGTCGTTGCTGGCGGTGGTGCTGCTGCAGCTGCTGACGCTGGGCGGCGTGGCGGTGCCCGAGGCGCTGCATGCGGCGGCGATGCTGGTGGCCGCGGTGGCAGGTGTAATGCGCCTGGCGCGCTGGGAAGGGCACCGCACGCTGCACGAGCCGCTGCTATGGGGGCTCCACCTGAGCTATGCCTTCGTGCCGGTCGGCCTGGCGATGTGGGCCATGGCGCTGCTGGGGGCGTTTCGCGTCGAACTGGCGGTGCACGCCCTGGCCATCGGCGGCATCGGCTCCATGATGCTGGCGATGATGGCGCGGGTGTCGCTCGGCCATACCGGGCGTACCATTCGCACCCTGCCGGGCATCGGCGTGGGGCTGAGCCTGATGTTCGCCGCCGCCCTGTTGCGCTCGCCGGTGCTCGCCGCCTTCCCACAGATCACCCACTGGGTCTACAACCTGAGCATCCTGTTCTGGTGCATCGCCTATCTCATCTTCCTGTTTCACTATACGCTGCCGCTATTGCGTGCCCGTGTGGACGGGCAGGAGGGATAGACGGAGCCAGTCGATGATCGAACACTACGCCCTGATCAAGCACCTGCACATGACCACCGCGGTGCTGAGCATTACCTTCTTCCTCGTACGCGCCTGGTGGTCGGTGCGCGAGGTCACGCTGCTCCAGCGGCGTTGGGTCAGGATCCTGCCCCACGTCAATGACACCCTGCTGCTGGTGCTCGGTCTCACGCTGATGGTCATGCTCTCGCTGTGGCCGCAGCAGCACCCGTGGCTCGCCGCCAAGCTGCTGGCGCTGCTCGGCTACATCCTGCTCGGCACGGTGGCGATCAAGCGCGGTCGTACGCCCATGACCCGTGGCCTGGCGGCCTTGGCCGCGGTGGTGGTCTTCTGCTACATGCTGGGGGCTGCCGTGACCAAGGAGGCGCTGTTCTTTTTGCCGAACTAGGCAGTGTCTATAACTCGACGCACCTTTTCCTACCGGAACGACCTTCTATACTGAGTCGCACAAGGGAAACTCAGTCATAATAATGAGGACGGTAGCATGTCACATCATGATCTTCCCTCCGGTGCCGGCAAGGTGGCCGACGACTACCCCGAGGTGTGGCGCGCCTACGCCTCGCTGGGCAAGGCGTGCGCCGAGGCCGGTCCGCTGGATGCCCGCACGCGGCGCCTGGTCAAGCTGGCGCTGTCCATCGGAGGCGGCTCCGAGGGGGCCGTGCACTCGCACATGCGTCGCGCCCTGGAGGAGGGCATCGAGCCCGAGGCGCTCAAGCAGGTGGCCATGCTGGCGATCCCCACCCTGGGGCTGCCGGCCGGGGTGGCGGCCTTGACCTGGATCGAGGACATCACCGACAGACGCTAGGGAGCGGAGCCTGTCCATGAGCCTTTCTCCGCACGGCGGGCGCGTTGGCCCGACGTGCGACATTCGGACGCAGGCTGTTCAAACCCACTCATTTCGCCGCTTTCGTGCCTCTTCATCAGCACATTGACCGGCGTCAATGTCTGGCTCCGCTCGGAGCTGCTAATCTAAAGATGCATTACGGATGCATCTTTAAAGGTGGGACACGCCGGCCCCGGCTGCAGGTCCCGTAGGCAAGCCACAACTAGCAAGGGGGGATGGCCATGACCGAAGGCCTCACCAAGGCGGCGGCCCGCAATATCTTCTATGGCGGTTCGCTGTTCTTCTTCCTGTTGTTCACCGCACTGACGGCGCACAGCCACTGGTACATGGTGACCAAGTCCACCGACAAAGGGGGGCTCACCGAGTCCGTCGAACTCGGCAAGCACGTGTGGGAAGAGAACATGTGCATCAACTGCCACAGCATCATGGGTGAGGGCGCCTACTTCGCTCCCGAACTGGCCAACGTATGGGAGCGCTACGGCGGCCACACCAACCCGGAGGGCGCACGCATGGCCATAACTGCCTGGATGCGCGCCCAGCCGACCGGAGCACCGGGGCGTCGCCAGATGCCGTACTTCGACCTGACCGACGAGGAGATGACCGCCCTGATCGATTTCCTCGAGTGGACCGATTCCATCGACGACCAGAACTGGCCCCCGCACCCCGCCGGCTGATGCGGTGAATCCGGGTTGAGGCAAGGAGAACGAATACGATGAAATACGAAACCCAGAAGGTGGCCCTGCCATTCTTCGCCGTGGCCATGGCCCTGTTCGCTCTGCAGATCGTCTTCGGTCTGCTGGCGGCGACCGTCTATGTGTCCCCCCACTTCCTGGCCGAGTTGATGCCGTTCAACATCATGCGCGTCAGCCATACCAACTTGCTGATCGTGTGGCTGTTGATCGGCTTCATGGGCTGCACCTACTACCTGATGCCGGAAGAGGCCGAGCAGGAGATCCACAGCCCCGGCCTGGCCTACCTGCAGCTGGCGATTTTCGCCTTCGCCGGCGCGGCGGCCCTGGTCGGCTACCAGTTCGGCATCCACGAGGGACGCGAATTCCTCGAGCAGCCGTTCTGGATCAAGGTGCTGATCACCATCTCGTACCTGATCTTCCTGTTCAACACCAGCATGACCCTGCTCAAGGGGCGTAAGACGGCGATCAACCTGGTGCTGATGCTGGGCCTGTGGCTGGCGGCGGTATTCTGGCTGTTCGCCTTTTACAACCCCTCCAACCTGGCGGTGGACAAGCTCTACTGGTGGTGGGTCGTGCACCTGTGGGTCGAGGGCGTGTGGGAGCTGATCATGGCCTCGCTGCTCGGCTACCTGCTGATCAAGATGTCCGGCGTCGACCGCGAGGTCATCGAGAAGTGGCTCTACGTCATCGTCGGGCTGTCGCTGTTCTCCGGCCTGCTGGGCACCGGTCACCACTACTACTGGATCGGCGCGCCGAGCTACTGGCAGCCCATCGGCAGCATCTTTTCGACGCTCGAGGTGATCCCGTTCTTCGCCATGGTGGTGTTCGCCTTCTACATGTTCTGGAAGGGCAGCCGTAACCATCCCAACAAGGCGGCCATGCTGTGGGCACTGGGCTGCCCGACCATCGCCTTCTTCGGTGCCGGCGTGTGGGGCTTCATGCACACCCTGTCGTTCATCAACTACTACACCCACGGCACCCAGCTTACCGCCGCGCACGGCCACCTGGCCTTCTACGGCGCCTACGTGATGCTGATCCTCGGTGTGATCACCTACGCCATGCCGCAGATCCGTCGCAGCCAGCCGTACAACCAGGTGCTGAACATGTGGGGCTTCTGGATCATGACCTCGGCCATGTGCTTCATGACCTTCACCCTGACCTTCGCCGGTGTGGTGCAGACGCACCTGCAGCGGGTGCTGGGCATGAACTACATGCAGGTGCAGAGCCAGCTCGACCTGTTCTTCATCATGCGCCTGGGTACCGGCGTGGCCGTGACCATCGCCGCGGTGATGCTGATCTACTCGTTCTTCGGTCCCGCACGCGAGCAAGTGCCCGCTTCCAGCCGGCCGCTGGCCGCTACCGAGTGACCGACGCTCGATGGGGCGCACAGGCGCCCCATCGAGCCTTCCCCAGGAGTGACGCCCATGTCCCATATCGCTACCGCTTCCGCCCAAAAGTTCGAGCAGGAGCTGCCCTACTACGAGCCGGTCGGCAACGAGTGCGCCCTGTTCGAGCAGGCCTACCAGCAGCGCCTGCCGCTGCTGCTCAAGGGACCGACTGGCTGCGGCAAGACGCGCTTCGTCAGCCACATGGCGGCGAAGCTCGGCCGGCCGCTGTTCACCGTGTCATGTCATGACGACCTGACCGCCGCCGACCTCACCGGCCGCTACCTGCTGCAGGGCGGCGAGACACGCTGGGTCGACGGTCCGCTGACCCGCGCCGTGCGCGAGGGCGGCATCTGCTACCTCGACGAGGTGGTCGAGGCGCGCAAGGACGTTACCGTGGTGCTGCACCCGCTGACCGACGACCGCCGGCTGCTGCCGCTGGAACGCACCGGCGAGCTGCTCGAGGCACCCGACGATTTCATGCTGGTGGTCTCCTACAACCCCGGCTACCAGCACATCCTCAAGTCGCTCAAGCCAAGCACCCGCCAACGCTTCGTGGCGATGTCGTTCGATTTCCCGCCGCCCAAGGTGGAGTGCGAGATCGTCGCCCGCGAGAGCGGCCTGGCGTTCGATCGCTGTGCCGCGCTGGTCAACCTGGCCGCTAGCCTGCGCGCCATGAAGGGGCAAGACTTGGAGGAGGGCGTCTCCACGCGCCTGCTGGTCTACTGCGCCACGCTGATCAACGCCGGCATGCCGATCCTCGATGCCGCCTGCGCCACCCTCGTCGAGCCACTGTCGGACGACCAGGACGTGCAGCAGGGCTTGATGGAAGCGATCAAGGCCACCTTTGGTTAACCACACTGTTGCCGCGTCACTGGATGATCGGTACCTGCCCACGCGAGGGGCGCCGGGGGCAGGCCAAAGAGGAGGTCCTACGCAGGGGTGAGGAGCACTGCTCCGAACGGGCTGGCCATGGACGGCCAGCACCGGCCCTGCAAGCGAAGCAGGACGCGAGAGCGACGCAGGGCGTAGGTAGCGTACAAGGATGTATTCACAGCGCCTCCTCGACGGCCTGCCGCCGGATCAGCCCCGACTATTTGCCCAGGAGACGATGCATGCTGGACTTTCTTGAGGTCGAAGAATTCGTCGGTCGCCGCTGGCACCGCTGGGCTTCTAGTGCCGTCAGCTACCCCGACCACCCCGAGGCCGCCGTACGCCTCGACGACCTGCGTGCCCTGCTTGGCGTGTTCTTCCGCTGCGGCGGCGGCGAGGCCGGTGTCGAAGTGGCGGCCATCGCCCGGCGCAACTCCAGCCACCGCCTGTCGCTGCGCCAGCGCCTCGGCCTGGACGAGGAGCCGTTGGACCAGGCCCGCCGCGACGAGGAGCACCTGCTGCTGCCGCCGCGCATCGCCGTTTTTCCCGAAGCCGAACTCAACCGCGACCTCTATATCTGGCTGACCGCCTACCTCGCCCTGGGCGAGCTTCCGACCCGGCTCGACGACCCGCTGCAGCGCGACTTGCAGGCGCTGCGCCTGGCGCGCCAAACCACCCAGGCGGTGCTCGAGCGCTTCCCGGGCCTGACCGAACGCTATGCCCGCCTGTGCCAGGCGCTGCTCGCGGTGCGGCCCCAGCGCAAGCGCCTGCCGCCCATGGAGGCCGCGCTCGAATCGACCCTGCTCGCCCAGCTGGGGGGCCCGGTGCCTCAGGCGGGCTGGCCGCTCGCCATGCACGATGCCATTCTCGATCCGAGTCTTTCGCTGGACGACTTCCGCGCCCCGCGCGGCTATCGCCCGCCGCTGCCGGTGCCGTTGTGGGGCGACGTGGTGGCGCTGGGCACCCGCGATGGCGAACGCGAGGCCCTTGATGACGATGCCGATGTTGCCGTGCGGCGCGACCAGCAGGCCGACGACGGCGGCAAACGCAAGGCCGAGCGCCGCGAACAGGACCAGGCCGACCGCGACGACCCGCTGATGCTCAACGCCTCGGAGAAGATGCTCTCCTGGGCCGAGATGGTGAACCTCAACCGTCACGTCGAGGACGAGGAGGAGGAGACGGCCAAGGAGGCCGCCGACCAGATCGACGAGATCGTGCTCAGCCCCAATCGCAAGCAGGCCGCCTCGCGGCTCAAGCTCGACCTCGACCTGGCCCCCGACGAAGCCAGCGGCGGGCGCCTGAGCGGGCGCCACACCTACCCCGAGTGGCACCACCGCAAGCGGATCTACCTGCCCGACCACTGCGTGGTCTTGAGCGACGTGCAGAGCGAGGAGGGCGAGCAGTGGGAGCCCGACGAGGCCACGCGACGCCGCATCCGCAAGGTACGCCGCGAATTCGAGGCGTTGCGCCCGCGGCGCGAGATCCTGCGCGGCCAGCTCGACGGCACCGAACTCGACATGGACGCGGTGATCCGCTCGCGCTGCGACCTGGCGGCCACCGGCGAGTCGAGCGACCGGCTCTACCTGGCGGCGCGGCAGCAGGCCCGCGATCTTGCCGTCTCGATCCTGATCGACGTCTCGCTTTCCACCGAGGCCTGGCTCGAGGACCGGCGCATCCTCGACGTCGAGAAAGAGGCGCTGCTGGTGCTGGGCCACGGCCTGGCCGGCTGCGGCGACGACTACGCCATACACTGCTTCACCTCGCATCGCCGCCACAAGGTGTGGGTCAATACGCTCAAGGGTTTCGACGAGCCCATGGGCGACCGGGTGGGCCGGCGCATCGCGGCGCTCAAGCCCGGCCACTACACGCGCATGGGGCCGGCGATCCGCCACGTGACCCAGGAGCTCGCCAAGCGCCCCAACCGCCACCGGCTGCTGCTGGTGCTCACCGACGGCAAGCCCAACGACACCGACTACTACGAGGGGCGCTACGGCATCGAGGACACCCGCCGGGCGGTGCTCGAGGCGCGCCAGCAGGAGGTGCGGGTGTTCGGCGTCACCGTCGACAGCGAGGGGCACCGCTACGTGCCGCACCTGTTCGGCCGCGGCAGCTACGCCATCGTCAACCGGCCCGAGCACCTGTCGCTGGCGCTACCGGGCATCTATCGTCAGATCATCGGTTCCTGAGGAGGGATGACCATGACCAACCCCCGTCTCGCCGTCGCCGTTGTCGTCGGGCTCGCCATCGGCCTGGCGGTGGTGCTGCCCATCGCCTGGCTGATCAACAACCGCGACTGGGGCGTGGGCCTGATGCTCGCCGTGCCCTTCATCGTCTACGGGATGATGCGCCTGGCCCGCGTGCTCGAAGCCTGGGCACGCAACCCGCCGCCGCTGCCGCACTCGTCGACTCGCGACCGGCCTCCCCGCTAGCGGCAAGCGAAAGCCAGTAACGCATCGCCCGGCCATTCGGCCGGGCGATGTCGTTCAGCTCCACTGCGGCTCAGATCAGCCGCGGCGCCGCGTAGCCGGCACCGATCAGCGTCAGCGTCAGCAGCACCAGCCCGACGAAGGTGCCTTTCCAGGCCGGCGTCGCCGCGCGCAGGTTGAGATAGACCATCAGCAGCCGCTGGGCCTTGAACCCGGTGGCGACGAGCACCAGCAGCGCCGAGGCGAGCGGCAGCGGCGCCCAGTTGGCCTGGTCCAGGCGCGCCGAGAACATCGCCACCAGCGTCAGCGTCATCAGCGTCAGCCAGGTGATGATCAAACGTCGGGTGCCGGGGAGTGCGGTCATGGTCACCTCAGGAGAGAGCCCTCAGCGTAAGAGATAGACAAGCGGATAGAGCAGAATCCAGATCAGATCGACCATGTGCCAGAAGGCGGCCGCCGTCTCGACGTTCTCGGTCGAGGTGCGCCAGCTCACCAGCGCCAGCAGCCCCAGGCCGAACAGCACGTGGGCGAAGTGAAAGGCGGTCAGGCCGTAGTAGTAGCCGAAGAACAGGTGCGTCTCGGGGGAAATGCCGGCGGAGAACTTGCCCGCGTATTCGACGAGCTTGATGACGCAGAACAGCACCCCGAGCCCCATGCTCGCCGCCAGCCACTGCCGTGCCCGCCGGCGCCCGCCGGCGCTGATCGCCTCCACGGCGAGCGCCACGCACAGCCCGCTGGTGAGCAGCACCAGGGTATTGAGCCCGCCCATCAGCGGGTCGAGATTCTGCTGGGCGGCGTTGAAGCCGGCGACGTCGCCGGCGCGCTGCCAGGCATAGAGGGCGAAGAAGGCGGTGAAGACCACCACCTCGCTGAGGATCAGCACCCACATCAGCGGGTTGCCGGGCAGCGCCGAGAGCGGCCCCCAGCCCGGGTTGGGCAGGGGGCGGGCGGGGCTGGCGTCAGTCATGCAGGCTCACGCGGGCGCCGCCGAGCCACAGGCTGCGCGGGGCGTCGATGGGGCGACCCGCCATCAGCCGATGGATGCCCACCCCACAGCGCCCCACCATCCAGATCAGGCAGGCGGTGAAGAAGGCGTAGCCCAGCGCCCAGGGCGCCCAGGCGGAGGCACCGACCAGGCCCAGCACATGCCAGGCCGCCAGAAAGATCGCGGCGCCGACGATGCCCAGCCAAAAGGTGCGGATCTGGAACTGCAGGTGGGTAGCGACCCAGTCGGCTACGTGGCGCCGGCGCAGATGGGCCAGCAGCACGCCAACCGGGGCCGTGACCACGGCCAGGACGCTGCCGAGGAAGAGAATGTAGATCACCGCGGCGAGCTTGGTGCCGCGCTCGTCGGCCTGGGCTGCGCTCGGGGGGAAGGTCGCGGAATTCGAGGTCATGGCCACCTCCTGGTCGGGTCGGCTGGCAGGCGACCGGTTCGCCCGCTCGTTCTGGGTCCTACTGTGCCGCAGCCCGGCGGAAACATCCTTGTCGCAGATCAATGCCCGACCGTTTTGCTCGGGAATAAGGGGTGGTGGGATGTCGCAGGTGATCGGCGCGCTGAGCAGGTCAGCTTCGATTCGAGGTGAGCAAACTAGAAACCGATTTGTTGATACGCATCAACTCTGGCGGGCCGTTTCCGTCCTAGCTTTCTATCGTGGCCTGCGCCTCCGCTAGGTGACCGCAGGAAGTCAGGCCGCAAGTGCTGTCACATTTATCCCGCGTTCGAGGCATCTGCGTGCCTCGAGAGGAGCGACTGCCATGGCCAAGCAAAAAGTCAGGGACATTACCCCAACCGCCGGTGATGCTGCTGCACCGTCGTCCGCGCGTTCTCAGGAAATGAGCCCGTTTCGTGACCTGGACCGCATGTTCGATCGTTTTCTCGAGCGAGGATGGGGGCACCCGCTGCGCTGGGATCTGCCGGTTTTCGAGCGGCTGGCCACCGGGTCCCGCATCCCCAAGGTCGACGTCATCAATCGGGATGCGGAGGTCGTGATACGTGCCGAACTTCCCGGTATGGCGCGTGAGGACCTGGATGTCTCGGTCACCGACAGCACCGTGACGATCAAGGGGGAGAGTCACAAGGAGTCCAAGGAGGAGAGCGGCGAGTACTATCGCTGTGAAATCTCCCATGGCAGCGTAGAGCGTACGGTTGCCCTGCCTTGCGAAGTCGACGCTGAAAAAGCCGAGGCCAAATTCAACAACGGCCTGCTGGAGCTGTCGCTGCCGAAGGTCAAGGAGGTTCCTCGGCGCAAGCTCGATATCAAGTAGACGAGCACCGGGCACGGGACCGGCCGTGCCGACCGGTCCCGTGCCGTAAACGATCAGCAACGCCTGGCATGGCGGGAGGGAAGGCCGGCTTCCTCCGTCAGGCCATGCAGCGCGTGGAGGTCGAGCAGCTCGACCTCCTTGCCGGTGACTTTGAGCAGACCCTGGTCGACGAAGCGCCGGAACGTGCGGCTCGTGGTCTCCGGAGCGAGCCCGAGGTAGTTGCCCAGGTCGAGACGGGACATGGGCAGGCGAAACCGAGTCCGCGACAGACCGCGTCGACCGAAGCGCTGACTCAGGTTGATCAGCATGATGGCCAGGCGCTGCTCGGCCGTTCGTCGCGACACCACCTGCAACAGCTTGTGCTCGTCGAAGATCTCCTTGCTCATGACCCGTAGCAGTTGATGCTGCAATCCGGGAAGCTTGCGCGACAGGATCTCCAATTGGGAGAAGGGGATCCGACAAACGCTGGTGGTTTCCAGAGCCTCGATGGCGGTGGGATGACTCCCGCTGCCGATGGCATCCAGCGCGACCAGCTCGCCAGGCAGGTGGAAAGCGATGACCTGACTCTCTCCATCGTGACCCAGCAGGCTGCTCTTGAGGCAGCCGCTTAGCACGGCATAGATGGCGCTGAAGGGCTGGCCCGGACGGCACAGCTTCTCTCCCTTCCTCAGGGGGCGGCTGCGCTCGACGATGCGATCCAACTCGTCGGTGTCCTTGCGATCCAGGGCGACCGGCAAGCAGAGTTCGCGCAGGCTACAGGCGCTGCACGCCTTGCGAATCTCGTGAAGTCGAATCAGTTGGCTACCGCTGCCGCTTTCCCCCATGGCAACACCTCAACCTGTACGCCACTTTTCACTAAGGGTAATCAAGTTATAGGACGAGGAAAGGTTGAGAGAGGCATATCCTCTCTTTTTCTTATCTTTTCCATACCCGCCACTCCGCAAGTACAAAAAAGCGGCGACCGAAGTCGCCGCCCTCTGAAGAAACCCAACCGGCTCAGCCCTGTTGCGGCTTGGCCCGAGCCGCGGCCAGCTCCTGCTCTTCGATCATGCGGTCGACGGAGGAGACGTAGTACTCCTCGTCGAACGCCCCTTCCGGCTCCTTCAGCCACACCAGGCAGATCAGCCAGCTGAGGAAGGCGCCGGTGGCGATGATGAAGAAGAACTGGGTCGGGGTAACGAAGGTGAAGATGGTCAGGTAGACCACCGCCCCCACGTTGCCGTAGGCGCCGGCCATGCCCGAGATCTGGCCGGTGATGCGGCGCTTGATCGAGGGAATGATGCCGAAGGTGGCGCCCTCCGCCCCCTGCACGAAGAAGGAGGTGAAGATGGTGATGGCGATGGCGATGACCAGCGGCCACTTGGCGTTGAGCAGGCCCATCAGCACGAAGCCGATGCCGATGCCGAACATGTAGCTGAGCATCACGAAGCGGCGGTTGCCCAGGCGGTCGGAGACCAGGCCGCCCATGGGGCGCGCCACCAGGTTGACGAAGGCGAAGGAGGAGGCGATCAGGCCGGCGGCGGCGGCGGTCAGGCCCCAGGTCTGCTCGAAGAACATCGGCAGCATCGAGACCACGGCCAGCTCGGCACCGAAGTTGGCGAAGTAGGTGCTGTTGAGCGCGGCCACGCTGTTGAACGAGTACTTGTCGTCCTCCGGCACGCCCTTCTTGAGGATCGGCACGTTGACGCGCAGGATCTGCACCACCTGATAGAGCACCACGGCGGCGATGACCAGGTAGGCGATGGTGGCGCCGGTGGTGGAGAGGTAGCCCAGGTTCTGGATGCGCCACACCAGGATGCCCAGCACGCCGACCAGCGGGATGGTCCACAGGATCAGCTTGATCATGTCGGCCCAGCTGCTGACCTCCATGGCCATCGCCTTGCGCGCCTTGCGGTGTGCCTTGGCGTCGGGGCCGTCGGTGATGGCGAACCAGTAGAAGACGCCGTAGGCGGCCATGACGATGGCGCTCTGGGCGATGGCCCAGCGCCAGCCCTCGGGGCCGCCGTACCAGGTGAGGGCGATGGTCGGCAGGGTCATGGCGGCGGCGGCGGAGCCGAAGTTGCCCCAGCCGGCGTAGAAGCCCTCGGCGAAGCCGATGTGCTTGGGCTTGAACCAAAGTGCGGTCATGTGGATACCCACCACGAAGCTCGCCCCCACGGAGCTCAGCACCAGGCGGGCGACGAGCAGCTGGGTCATGGAGTTGCCGAAGGCGAACACCAGGGCGGGAATCGACATCAGCACCATGAGCACCGAGAACACCCGGCGCGGTCCGAAGCGGTCGAGCGCCATGCCGACGATGATGCGCGCGGGTATGGTCAGCGCCACGTTGCAGATGGCGAACAGCTTGATGTCATCGGGGGTCAGCCAGTCGACGCTCTTGAGCATGCTCGAGGCGAGCGGCGCCATGTTGAACCAGACGTAGAAGGTGATGAAGAACGCGATCCAGGTCAGGTGCAGCGCCCGTATCTCGGGGGTGCGAAACTTGAATAGGTCGGCGACTTTCATGGTCGTATCATCCTGAGGTGAGAACTCGGTTAGCCACGCGTAACGGGATCGCCGCTCACGGGCTGGGCAGGATCAGCAGCGGGCATTCGACGCGTCGGGCGAGGAAGGAGCTGACCTTGCCGAAGGTCATGTAGTCGAGTTCGTCGACGAAGTAGCTCAGCGACTGGGCGATGATGCCGCCGTCGGGCTTGCTGCTGTGGCGGGCGATGACCAGGACGTCCGGCTGGTGCTTCTGGGTGGCCTGCAGCAGCATCTTGCGGGCGTCGCCCTCGGC
Source organism: Halomonas sp. SS10-MC5 (assembly GCF_015992245.1). Taxonomy (NCBI): domain Bacteria; kingdom Pseudomonadati; phylum Pseudomonadota; class Gammaproteobacteria; order Oceanospirillales; family Halomonadaceae; genus Halomonas; species Halomonas sp. SS10-MC5. The sequence goes on from NZ_CP065435.1 coordinate 282,348, forward strand.
CAGCACCCAATCGACCTCGAAGCCCTCCTGATGAGCGAACTCCGCGCCCTCCTTGAGGGCCGCCTTCATCTCCTCGTACTCCTGCTGGAACAGCGTCTCGTTGGCGTCGGTGGCGTCGCCGGGGTTCTCGGCCACGCCGACCAGGATCAACGTGGGAGCGTTGCAGCGAAACAGGCTGACGGTCTGGGCCAGGGCCAGCTTGGCGTTGCGCGAGCCGTCGTAAGCGATCATGACTTTCATGGTTTTCCCTCCCTAGAGGGGCAGGCTGGGGCCGTGCCGCCGGCAGGCTGCCGGAGGCACGGCTGACGGCATCACGGGTTCTTGATCTCGGCGCCGGGGCGCAGGTAGAACCACCAGTTGATCACCAGGCACACCGCGTAGAAGATCGCGAAGCCGTACATGGCGAGCTCGGGGGTGCCGGCGCGGATCTGACCGCCCATCACCACCGGGGCGATGAAGGCGCCGTAGGCGGCCACGGCGGAGGTCCAGCCCAGTACCGGGCCCTTCTGCTGGGCATCGAAGATCACGCCGATGGTGCGGAAGGTGGAGCCGTTGCCGATGCCGCTGGCGGCGAACAGAATCACGAACAGCAGCATGAACACGGCGAAGTAGCTGTTGGGGTCGGTGGAGTTGTAGGCCAGCATCATCACGTAGCCGGTCACCGCCGAGGCCACCACCATGATCACAGAGATCACCTGGGTGACGATGGAGCCGCCCACCTTGTCGGAGATCCAGCCGCCGATAGGGCGGATCAGGGCGCCGACGAAGGGGCCGATCCAGGCCCAGGTCAAGGCGCTGGGGCCGGCGGGGTTGGCCACGCGGGTGACGCTGCCGTCGGCGGCCACTTCCATCATGTTGCCGAAGATGACGTTGATCGAGAGCGGCAGGGCCGCGGAGAAGCCGATGAACGAGCCGAAGGTGAGGATGTAGAGCACCGTCATCGACCAGGTGTGCTTGTTCGAGAAGATCGCGAACTGCTTCTGGATGTTGGGCTTGATCTCGCCGGGGATCAGGCGCATCAGGCCCAGGGTCAGCAGGATGGTGACCGGCAGCGCGACCCACATGCCCAGCCAGGTGAGCGTGACGATACCCACGATGGTGGCGACGACACCTACGCCATAGAGCCCCAGGATCTTGCCGAAGGCCTGCATCGGTGTGCCCGGATGGGGCGTGATGGTGCGCAGGTTGTTCATGCCGAACCAGCCGAGGAAGGCCAGCGGCACCAGGAACACCAGCCAGATGAAGCCGGCATTCTGGATCCAGGTCGGTGTGCCGGCCTCGATGCGGCCGATCAGCGTGCCGCTGGAGCTCGTGAGCTCCATGGCGCCGCCGGCGATGGCGCCGAACAGGCCCACGGTCATCACCAGCGGGATCAGGATCTGCATGGTGGTGACGCCGAAGTTGCCGAGCCCGGCGTTCATGCCCAGCGCATAGCCCTGCTGCTTCTTGGGGAAGAAGGTCGAGATGTTGCTCATCGAGGCGGCGAAGTTGCCGCCGCCGATGCCCGAGAGCAGCGCCAGCGCCTGGAACAGCCAGAACGGCGTGTCGGGATTCATCAGCGCGATCCCGGTGCCGAAGGCCGGGATCATCAGCAGCGCGGTGGTCAGGAACACCGTGTTGCGCCCGCCGGCGATGCGGATCATGAACGAGGCGGGAATGCGCAGCGTGGCACCGGCGAGGCCGGCGATGGCGGTCAGCATGAAGAGCTGGTCGACGGCGAAGGGAAAGCCCAGGTTCTGCATCTGGGTGGTGATCATGCCCCACATCATCCACACCGCGAAACCCATCAGCAGGCTGGGGATGGAGATCCACAGGTTGCGCGAGGCGATGCGCTTGCCCGTCTGTTGCCAGAACTGCTCGTCCTCGACGTCCCAATGCTCGATGTCGGCATTCTTTGGTCTGCCGGCGCCGAGTTTGCCGATATCGGCACTCGTTTTAGCCATGACGTTTTCCCCTTGGTGGTTTCGCTGACCCCGCCTTGCGACTTCCGCCCTGACCGGGATCAATTCAGGTTCGGTTGAGGCAAAGATACGTCGCGCAACGAAGGGGCGAAACGGGCCGAAATTGCCCGAAAATCAGCGAAATACCACTTGAGGGGTAGCAGAGGTATTGAGGTAACCTGTTGTTTTTCAGTGCAGAGGTACAAGCGAGGAGCAAGAAAAAGGCGCCTTGCCGACGCCTGGAAGTCTTTGGAGGTATCCACACAGAACCTCCTTTCAAAGGGCGCTGGTCTACCGGTCGATGCCCTCCTGCACGGCCCACACCGCCGCCTCGACCCGCGAGCGCAGGTTGAGCTTCTTGAGCAGGTGCTTGACGTGCACCTTGACCGTGCCTTCGGTGATGTCGAGCTTGCGCGCGATCAGCTTGTTGGACAGCCCTGCGGCCAGTTCGCGCAGGATCTCGCGCTCGCGCTGGGTCAGGCTGTGGATGTCGGGTGTGGCCGGTGCCGAGCGCTGGTTGCGCAGCGCCTCGGCGAGCAGCGCGGTGAGGCTCTCGCTCACCACCATGCGCCCCAGTGCCGCCTGGCGCAGCTGGCGCACCATCTCCTCGGGCTCCATGTCCTTGAGCAGGTAGCCGTCGGCACCGCCACGCAGCGCCGCCACCAGGTCCTCCTCGTGGTCGGAGACGGTGAACATCACGATGCGCCCGGCGTAGCCCGACTCGCGTAGCGCCCTGAGGGTCTGGATGCCGTCCATGCCCGGCATGTTGAGGTCGAGCAGGATCATGTCCGGGTCGAGCTCTTCGGCCAGGCGCACGCCCTGTGCCGGCTCGCCGGTGTCGCCGACGAGCCGGAGGTCGTCCTCCAGCTCGAGCAGTTGGGCCACGCCGCGGCGCAGCAGCGGGTGGTCATCGATGATCAGGATACTGGCGGGGGTCTCGCTGACTGACTGGCCCATGATGTCTCAGTTTCCTTGGTCGTGAAGAAGGGAATCGGTCGCCGGCTGGCGAGTGATCAGGCGAGCCGTCTGCGGGGTGAAGGTCACCTCGATGCAGGTGCCGCCCGTGGCGCGGTTGGAGAGCTTCAGCTCACCGCCCAGGGTGTGGGCACGGTCGCGCATGATCACCAGCCCGTAGTGCATCGGTGGCGAGTCGCTGTCGGCCAGGCCGATGCCGTCGTCCTCGATGCGCAGGGTAATCCGGGCGTGATGGAAATTCACCGTCACCGCGGCCCAGTGGGCCTGGGCATGCTTGTGCGTGTTGCTCAGCGCCTCGCGGGCGATCTGCAGTACGTGGATCTCCTCGTTGGGGTTGAGCAGGTGGGGCGGCACGTCGTAGTGCATCTCCACCGGCGCGCCCATGCGCTCGGCGAACTCCTCGGTGGTCTGCAGCAGCGCCGTCTGCAGGCCCGGCCCCTCCAGCTTGAGGCGGAAGGTGGTGAGCAGCTCGCGCAGCTGGCGATAGGCGCTGTTGAGCCCGGTGCGCAGCTCGTCGAACACCGCCGCCTGGGCCTCGCGCGGCGCGTCCTTGGCCTGCATGCGCTCCAGCCGCGCCACCTGCATCTTGAGGTAGGAGAGCGACTGGGCCAGCGAATCGTGCAGCTCGCGGGCGATGATGGTGCGCTCGTTCATCAGCGAGACCTGCTGCTCCTCCTCGATGCGCCGTTGCAGGTAGACCGCGGTGGCCAGCTGGTCGGCCAGGGCGTTGAGCAGGCGCCGCACGCTGTCGGAGAGCGGCTGCTCCTTGGGGTACCAGATCTCCAGGGTGCCGAGCATCTCGTCGCCCACGCTCACCGGCAGCAGCACGCAGTCGCCCTCCTCGGTATCGGAGAGGCGCATCGGGCGGGGGGCGATCAGGCAGGCGTGGCAGTCGTGGTCGCGGCAGTAGCCGGGGCGTCGCGCGGCGTGGGTGGCAAGAATCGGCACCGGGCGGTCGTCGTGGGGGTCGTTGAGCAGCAGCCGGATGGGCCCGATCTCGAGCAGTGTCTCGACCTGGCGCAGCATCGGCGCGGCGCTGGCGCATAGATCGTTGCCGCCGCCGTAGAGCCAGCGGCTGCCGTCGTGCAGCACCTGCATCACCTGGCTGCTGCGCTCCAGCTCGCGGGTCTTGCGCTTGACCCGCTCCTCGAGGTCGGCGTAGCTGGTGCCGAGCTCCTCGGCCATGGTGTCGAAGGTGCGGCCGAGCAGGGCCAGTTCGTCGGCGCCCTTGAGCCGGGTGCGCACGGAGAAGTTGTGGCGTGCCGCCTCACCGGCCAGCACCATCAGCTGGCGCAGCGGCGCCACCAGGTTGTGGCGGATGTCGTAGAGCGCAATGGCCACGACCACCGCGGTGAGCCCCAGGAACAGGATCTGCAGGGCGCTGAGCAGGCGGATCTTGGCCTCGGTGTTCTGCTCGAGCTGGGAGACCATCTGGTCGATCTCGCTCACCAGGCCGTCGAGGGTACGATTGAGCGACTCGATGTTCACCGAGCGGCTGTCGACGGCCTCGTTGACCTCCGGCGCCAGCTCGTTGTGCCAGCGCGACAGCACCAGGCGGTACTGGCGCCTGAGCTCGTGAGCCTCGGAGACGGGAATGGCGCCGGTCAGCTCGTCGCTCTCCAGGCGCTCCTCGAAGCGGCGCTTGAGCACGTGCACCGCCGCCTGGTGCTCCATCGAGGGAAGGCGCTCGTAGCGCTGCAGGGCGGCGACGATCTGGTAGGTGTTCATGCGCAGCGAGCCGGCGACGTTGATCGCCGCGGCGTCGCCGCGGCTGCCGCCGGCCACCGCCATGGTCACCACGATGCTGATCAGGGCCATGGTGCTGATCGCCAGCAGCGAGGCGACGATGCGGGCCACGAGGGAGCGTTGCAGCAGTTTCAAGGCGGGGCGAACTCCGAAAAGATGACGGGGCCTGAGGACACTATACCCCAAGGGACGGTGGCGCATCCTACCGGGTGTGCCGGGTGGCTGCTACCAAAGAGGTACCTCGTATGCCCTTTTGACCCCGACCCATGGGGGAACGAGAATCTCTTCGACCACGCCACGAGACCCACCGTTCATGACGTCCGCCGAGAAAGCCCCCGTCGTGGGCCAGCAGGTCGACTATCGCTCGCTGGTGGTCGTGCTGCTGTCGCCGCTGGCCTTCGCCCTGGTGTTCGCCAGCTGGACCATCTTTGCCGTGCTCGGCATCGAGCTCAAGCTGGCGCTGGGCTTCGGCGAGGTGCAGTTCGCCGTGCTGCTGGCCATGCCGATGTTCACCGGCGCACTGTCGGCGCTGCCGCTGGCGGCGCTGGCACGGCTGGTGGGCGGCCGGCGGGTGATGATCGGCTGCCTGCTGCTGATCTGCCCCTTCCTGTGGGCCATCGCCCACTCCAACGACTACTGGGAATTCCTGCTCGCCGGGGCCGGGCTGGGGGTGGGCGCCGGCTCGCTGGCGGCGGGGCTGGTCTACGTGGCGGCGCTGTGCCCGCGGCGCCACGCCGGGCTGGCGCTGGGGCTCTACGGCGCCGGCATGCTCGGCGCCGGGCTCACCTACTTCTTGCTGCCGCTGATCAGCCAGGCCTACGGCTGGCCCATGGCGCCCAAGCTCTACCTGCTGCCGATCGCCCTGGTGGCGCTGCTGCTGTGGGTGTTCGCCGAGGAGTCGCCGCGGCAGCCGGCTGCGCCCGGCGGCAACGTCGCCGCGGCGCTGCCCGGCGGGCTGCCGCCGCCCGCGGCGTGCCGCCTGGCGCTCTACTACAGCTTCTTCTACGGCGCCTTCGTGGCGCTGGCGCTGTGGCTGCCCGCCTATCTCATGGCGCAGTACCGCCTCACGCTGATGGAAGCGGCGCTGTGGGCGCTGGTCTTCACCCTGCCCGGCGGGCTGGGGCAGATCCTCGGCGGGGCCTTGGCCGACCGGCGCGACTTCCGCGACCTGCGCTGGTGGGTCAGCGCCTGCGTGATGGCCTGCCTGTTCCTGCTCTCCTACCCCGACTTCAGCATGCAGATCCACGGCGTGCACGGCGATCTTGCGCTGGAGTTCTCCATGCCGCTGGCCGGCTTCGCCGTGCTGCTCGCCGTCATGGGCCTGGCCATGGGCATCGGCAAGGGCAGCCTGATGTGCCTGATCCATCGCGACCACGGCGACGACATGGTGCGCTCGGGCGGCCTCGCGCTGGCGCTGGGCGGGCTGTTCGCCGCCGCACTGCCGCTGATGTTCGTCCTCGGCAACGAGTGGATCGGCGTGCGCACTGCCGGCTTCATGTTCCTCTACGCCGCGCTCGCGGTGTGCATGCTGGTGATGCTCTGGGAAGTGGGTAGCCGTCCCCGTGCTCGCCGCCTGCGCGAAGGGGATTAACCCCTTTCTCCGGGCCGCCTATCACCTTGTGGGTAGAGGGGGTGTATATGGAGGTAACCGGGCAGTAATCCCCGCTTCGATCCCCCAGAATCCTCTTCAAGCACCTGCCTGACGGTCGCGTCGAACATGTCGTCGCGCGGCACGGCAGGCGGGGTGGCCCGGGCGGCCACGCATCACATCAAGGAGCCTGGAGATCGACCATGAGTCACTTCTTAGATCGGCTGAATTTCTTCCGCAAGGCGCGCGAGCCCTTCGCCAACGGCCATGGCGAGACCCGCGAGGAGTCCCGTGGCTGGGAAGACGGCTACCGTCAACGCTGGCAGCACGACAAGATCGTGCGCTCCACCCACGGCGTGAACTGCACCGGCTCCTGCAGCTGGAAGATCTACGTCAAGAACGGCCTGGTCACCTGGGAGACCCAGCAGACCGACTATCCGCGCACCCGCCCGGACCTGCCCAACCACGAGCCGCGGGGCTGCCCGCGCGGTGCCAGCTACTCCTGGTACATGTATAGCGCCAACCGCCTCAAGTACCCGCTGATCAGAAAGCCGCTGCTCAAGCTGTGGCGCGAGGCCAAGCAACAGCACGGCGACCCGGTCGACGCCTGGGCCTCCATCGTCGAGGACCCGGCCAAGGCCAAGCAGTACAAGCGTGCCCGCGGCATGGGCGGCTTCGTGCGCGCCGACTGGGATGAGCTCAACGAGCTGATCGCCTCGTCCAACGTCTACACCGCCAAGCAGTACGGCCCCGACCGCGTCATCGGCTTCTCGCCGATCCCCGCCATGTCGATGGTCAGCTACGCCTCGGGTGCGCGCTACCTGTCGCTGATCGGCGGCGTGTGCCTGTCGTTCTACGACTGGTACTGCGACCTGCCGCCGGCCAGCCCCCAGACCTGGGGCGAGCAGACCGACGTGCCCGAGTCGGCCGACTGGTACAACTCCGGCTACATCATCGCCTGGGGCTCCAACGTGCCCCAGACGCGGACCCCGGACGCCCACTTCTTCACCGAGGTGCGCTACAAGGGCACCAAGACCGTCTCCATCACCCCGGACTACGCCGAGGTGTCCAAGCTCACCGACGAGTGGCTGTCGGTCAAGCAGGGTACCGACGCCGCCCTGGCCATGGCCATGGGCCACGTCATCCTCAAGGAGTTCCACCTCGACAAGCCCAGCGCCTACTTCACCGAGTACGTGCGCAAGTACTCCGACATGCCCTTCCTGGTCGAACTGGAAGCGCGTGAGGATGGCAGCTTCGTGCCCGGCAAGCAGCTGCGCGCCAGCGACTTCGACGCCAACCTGGGCCAGGACAACAACCCCGAGTGGAAGACCGTGGCGTGGGACGAAACCCGCGATCAGTTGGTCGTGCCGCGCGGCTCCATCGGCTTCCGCTGGGGCGAGGAGGGCAAGTGGAACCTCGAGCCGCGCGACGCCGACGGCGAGGAGATCCACCCGCTGCTGACCCTGGCCGAGCACCACGACGACGTGGCCAGGGTGGCGTTCCCCTACTTCGGCGGCATCGCCCACGAGCACTTCGACCACGTGGCCGGCAACGAGCTGCTGTTCCACAGCCTGCCCGCCAAGCGCCTGAAGAAGGCCGACGGCAGCGACGTACTGGCCGTCACCGTGTTCGACCTGATGTGCGCCAACTACGGCATCGATCGTGGCTTCGGCGAGGACGACGGCGCCACCTCGCTGGACGAGGTCAAGCCCTACACCCCGGCCTGGCAGGAGAAGATCACCGGCGTGCCCGCCGAGCAGGTCACCCGCATCGCCCGCGAGTTCGCCGACAACGCCGACAAGACCCAGGGTCGCAGCATGGTCATCGTGGGTGCCGCGATGAACCACTGGTACCACATGGACATGAACTACCGCGGCCTGATCAACATGCTGATCATGTGCGGCTGTATCGGCCAGAGCGGCGGCGGCTGGGCCCACTACGTGGGGCAGGAGAAGCTGCGCCCGCAGACCGGCTGGACCCCGCTGGCCTTCGGCCTCGACTGGCAGCGCCCGCCGCGCCACATGAACGGCACCTCGTTCTTCTACAACCACTCCTCGCAGTGGCGCTACGAGAAGCTCGAGGTCAAGGAGATCCTCTCGCCGCTGGCCAACCCGGCCGACTACAGCGGCAGCCTGATCGACTTCAACGTGCGCTCCGAGCGCATGGGCTGGCTGCCCTCCGCGCCGCAGCTCGGCACCAACCCGCTGCGCCTGGCCGAGAAGGCCAAGGCCGCCGGCCTCTCCACCGCCGACTACGCCGTCGCCCAGCTCAAGAGCGGCGAGCTGGCGTTCGCCGCCGAGGACCCCGACAGCCCGCAGAACTTCCCGCGCAACATGTTCATCTGGCGCTCCAACCTGCTGGGCAGCTCGGGCAAGGGTCACGAGTACATGCTCAAGTACCTGCTGGGCACCCGCCACGGTATCCAGGGCAAGGACCTGGGCGAGATGGGCGGCGTCAAGCCGGAAGAGGTGAAGTGGCACGACGAGGCGCCGGAAGGCAAGGTCGACCTGGTGGTCACCCTGGACTTCCGCATGTCCTCCACCTGCCTCTATTCGGACATCGTGCTGCCCACGGCGACCTGGTACGAGAAGAACGACCTCAACACCTCGGACATGCACCCGTTCATCCATCCGCTGACCGCGGCCACCGACCCGGCGTGGGAGTCGCGCAGCGACTGGGACATCTACAAGGGCATCGCCAAGGCGTTCTCGAAAGCCTGCGTGGGGCACCTGGGCGAGGAGACCGACCTGGTCACCCTGCCGCACCAGCACGACTCCCCGGCCGAGCTGGCCCAGCCCGAAGTGAAGGACTGGAAGAAGGGCGAGTGCGAACCGATCCCCGGCAAGACCATGCCGGCGCTGATCGAGGTCAAGCGCAACTACCCCGAGACCTATGAGCGCTTCACCTCCGTCGGTCCGCTGCTCGAGACCATCGGCAACGGCGGCAAGGGCATCGCCTGGAACACCGAGACCGAGGTCGAGCTGCTCGGCAAGCTCAACTACCGCAAGACCGAGGGCCCCGCCAAGGGCCGGCCGAAGATCGATAGCGCCATCGACGCCGCCGAGATGATCCTGACCCTGGCGCCGGAGACCAACGGCCACGTGGCGGTCAAGGCGTGGGGCGCGCTGTCCAAGATCACCGGCCGCGACCACACCCACCTGGCGGTCAACAAGGAGGAGGAGAAGATCCGCTTCCGCGACGTGGTGGCCCAGCCGCGCAAGATCATCTCGAGCCCGACCTGGTCCGGCCTGGAGGACGAGCACGTCTCCTACAACGCCGGCTACACCAACGTCCACGAGCTGATCCCGTGGCGCACCGTCAGCGGCCGCCAGCAGTTCTACCAGGATCACCCCTGGATGCGCGCCTTCGGCGAGAGCCTGCTGACCTACCGTCCGCCGATCAACACCAAGACGGTGACCGGGTTCCAGATGCCCGAGGACAACGGCAACCCGACCAAGGCGCTGAACTGGATCACCCCGCACCAGAAGTGGGGCATCCACTCCACCTACAGCGACAACCTGCTGATGCTGACGCTCAACCGCGGCGGCCCGGTGGTGTGGATGTCGGAGACCGACGCCCAGGAGATCGGCATCGAGGACAACGACTGGATCGAGCTGTTCAACGCCAACGGCGCCATCACCGCGCGGGCCATCGTCAGCCAGCGGGTCAAGGCCGGCATGGTGATGATGTACCACGCCCAGGAGCGCCAGGTGAACGTGCCGGGCTCCGAGGTCACCAAGACCCGCGGCGGCATGCACAACTCCGTGACCCGGGTGTGCCCGAAGCCGACCCACATGATCGGCGGCTACGCGCAGCTCTCATACAGCTTCAACTACTACGGCACCGTTGGCTCCAACCGCGATGAATTCGTCCTCATCCGCAAGATGAAGAACGTCGACTGGCTGGACGGCGAAGGCAACGACAGCGTTCAGGAGACCGTGAAATGAAGATTCGTTCACAGGTAGGCATGGTCCTCAACCTCGACAAGTGCATCGGGTGCCACACCTGCTCGGTCACCTGCAAGAACGTCTGGACCAGCCGCGAAGGCCTGGAGTACGCCTGGTTCAACAACGTCGAGACCAAGCCCGGCATCGGCTATCCCAAGGAATGGGAGAACCAGGACAAGTGGAAGGGCGGCTGGATGCGTCGCCGCGACGGCAAGATCGAACCGCGCATCGGCGGCAAGTGGCGGGTGCTGGCGAACATCTTCGCCAACCCCGACCTGCCCGAGATCGACGACTACTACGAGCCGTTCGACTTCGACTACCAGCACCTGCACACCGCCAAGCAGGGCGACCACCAGCCGGTGGCGCGCCCCCGCTCGCTGGTCTCCGGCCAGCGCATGAACAAGATCGAGTGGGGCCCGAACTGGGAGGAGATCCTCGGCACCGAGTTCGCCAAGCGTCGCCGCGACAAGAACTTCGAGCAGGTGCAGGCCGACATCTACGGCCAGTTCGAGAACACCTTCATGATGTACCTGCCGCGCCTGTGCGAGCACTGCCTCAACCCGGCGTGCGTGGCCTCGTGCCCCAGCGGCGCGATCTACAAGCGCGAGGAGGACGGCATCGTCCTGATCGACCAGGACAAGTGCCGCGGCTGGCGGATGTGCATCTCCGGCTGCCCGTACAAGAAGATCTACTACAACTGGAAGACCGGCAAGTCCGAGAAGTGCATCTTCTGCTACCCGCGCATCGAGGCGGGCATGCCGACCGTGTGCTCCGAGACCTGCGTGGGCCGCATCCGCTACCTCGGCGTGCTGCTCTACGACGCCGACCGCATCGAGGAGGTGGCGAGCTCGCCGGACGTGCGCGACCTCTACCACCGGCAGTGCGAGATCTTCCTCGACCCGCACGATCCCGAGGTGATCGCCCAGGCCAAGCGCGACGGCATTCCCGACAACGTGATCGCCGCGGCCCAGGCCTCGCCGGTCTACAAGATGGCCATGGACTGGGGGCTGGCGCTGCCGCTGCACCCCGAGTACCGCACCCTGCCGATGGTCTGGTACGTGCCGCCGCTGTCGCCGATCCAGACCGCCGCCGAGGCCGGCAAGGTCGAGTACGACGGCGTGCTGCCCAAGATCGAGTCGCTGCGCATCCCGGTGCGCTACCTCGCCAACATGCTCACCGCCGGTGAGGAGGAGCCCGTGGTGCTGGCGCTCAAGCGGCTGATGGCGATGCGCGTCTACATGCGCAACAAGCACGTCGAGGGCAAGGTCGACACCGCCGTGCTCGACGCCGTCGATCTCAGCGAGGCGCAGGTGGAGGAGATGTACCGCTACCTCGCCATCGCCAACTACGAGGACCGCTTCGTGGTGCCCACCAGCCACCGCGAGATGGCCACCGAGGCCTTCCCCGAGCGCGGCGGCTGCGGCTTCAGCTTCGGCGACGGTTGCCACGGCGAGAGCAAGCCGAGCCTGTTCAACGGCCGCAAGCAGACCAGCGCACTGGTCAAGCCGGTCGACGTCTTCGATCCGAAGACGGGCGCCAAGGAGACTCACCATGGCTAATGCAGCACTCCAGATGCCTGAAGAGGCCATGATCCAGCCCGAGTCCGGCATGCGCAGCCTGCGCGTGCTGGCCCGGCTGCTCGACTATCCCACCGAGGCGCTACAGGGTGCGGTGGATGAGCTGATCGAGGCGCTCGACGCCGAGCGCCGCCTGCCGGCAGCGCTGCGCGCCGACCTGATGAGCTGGTGCCAGCGCATTCACGAGGCCGACCTGCTCGAGCTGCAGTCCGACTACGTGGCGCTGTTCGACAAGGGGCGCGCCCACTCGCTGCTGCTGTTCGAGCACGTGCACGGCGAGTCGCGCGACCGCGGCCAGGCCATGGTCGACCTGATCGACGAGTACAAGGCCGCCGGCTTCGAACTCGACGCCCGCGAACTGCCCGACTACCTGCCGCTGTTCCTGGAGTATCTCTCCACCCGCAGCGACGAGGAGATCGGCCGCTGGCTGGGCGAGATCCGCCACATCCTGGCGCTGCTCACCGCGCGCCTGGAAGAGCGCGGCGCCGACCATGCCCTGGTCACCCGCGCGCTGCTGGCGCTGATCGGCGCCGAGGAGGACGTCGAAGCGCAGCGCGAGGCGGTGGTCGGCGAGACGCGCGACGACACCCCGGAGGCGCTGGATGCGGTGTGGGAGGAGGAAGCGGTGCGCTTCACCGCCCAGTCCGACGAGGACTGCGCGCTGCAGTCCGCCGAAGGCCGGCGCCTGGCCGAGCGCAAGCGGGCGATCCAGGGCGAGGCGGTGCGCATCCTCGACCCCGTCGATGCCGCCAAGAAACGTTAACGGAGACCTGTCATGAGCACTGTCATGAGCTACATCGATTCCCTGCTGTTCGGGCTCTACCCCTACCTCGCCGGCAGCGTCTTCCTGATCGGCAGCCTGATGCGCTACGACCACGGCCAGTACACCTGGAAGACCGGCTCGAGCCAGATGCTGTCGTCGAAGAACATGCGCCTGGCCAGCAACCTGTTCCATGTCGGCATCATCGTGATCTTCTTCGGCCACCTGGTCGGCCTGCTGACCCCGCACTGGCTCTACGAGCCCTTCATCACGCCGGGGGCCAAGCAGGTGATGGCGGTGGTGGTCGGCGGCATCGCCGGGGTGATGTGCCTGGTGGGCGGCGCCATGCTGTTCCACCGTCGCCTCACCAACCCGCGGGTGCGCGCCTCCTCCAGCACCATGGACACCGTGATCATTGGCCTGCTGGTGCTGCAGGTGGCGCTGGGGCTGCTCACCATCCTGCCCACCCTGGGCCACCTGGACGGCAGCGCGATGCTGAAGTTCTCCGGCTGGGCGCAGTCCATCGTCTACTTCCAGGGCGGCGCCGCCGCGTACCTGGAGGGCGTCAACTGGATCTACAAGCTGCACATCCTGGTCGGCCTGACCATCGTGCTGGTGTTCCCCTTCACCCGCCTGGTGCACGTGTGGAGCGCGCCGATGGGGTATGTGACAAGGCGCTACCAGATCGTCCGCCGCCGCGCCTGAGGAGTCAGCACCATGCAAATGATCGAGATCGAACAGCTGCCGGGCCGCTACGCGCCGCCGCCCGTCAAGGTCGGCGGCAAGGCGATCGACGAGGACAGCATCGCCCGCGAGATGCAGTACCACCCGGCGGCGAGCGCCGACGAGGCGAAACTCGCGGCCGCCCGCGCGCTGGTGGTGCGTGAGCTGCTGCGCCAGCGCGCCGTCGAGCTCGGTCTGGTGGCCGAGACCGACGACGAAGGCGACAACGATGCCGCCATCGCCGCCCTGCTGGAGCAGGAGCTGGACGTGCCGGAGCCCGAGGAGGCGGCCTGCCGCCGCTATTTCGACGCCGAGCCCGAGCGCTTCAGCGCGCCGACCCGCATTGCCGTTCGGCATATCCTGCTGGCCGCCGCGCCCGACGACGCCGAGGCGCGCGACGCCCAGTACCGCCTGGGCGAGACGCTGCTCGAAGAGCTGCAGCGCATTCCCGAGCGCTTCACCGAGTTCGCCATGCGCCACTCCGCCTGCCCGTCGAAGAGCGAGGGCGGCGAGCTGGGCTGGTTGGCCCAGGGGCAGACCGTGGCCGAGCTCGACCGCGCCCTGCAGCACCTGCCCCAAGGGCTGCATGACCGCCCGCTGGCCTCGCGCTACGGCTGGCACCTGGTCAGCATCGACGAGCGCCAAGGCGGCCAGCGCCTGCCCTTCGAGCAGGTCGCCGAGCGCGTTCGCCACACCCTGCGCGAGCAGGCCACGCGCCGCGCCCTGCGCCACTACCTGCTGGCGCTGGAAGAAGAGATCGGCGTGGAAGGGGTGGAGCTCGACGACAACGCCGCCGGCAGCCTGATGCAATAGGAGGAGTCCATGTCCCACGTTCACGCCAACGCCCGCTTCGTGCCGCTCGGCATCAGTGTGCTGACCGTCTCCGATACCCGCGGCTTCGACCGCGACGGCAGCGGCGACCTGCTCAGCGAGCGCCTCTCCGAGGCCGGCCACGCGCTGGTCGAGCGACGCATCGTGCCCGACGACATCTACCGCATCCGTGCGGTGGTCTCGAAGTGGGTGGTGCGCGACGACATCCAGGTGATCCTGGTCAACGGCGGTACCGGCTTCACTCTGCGCGATACCACGCCCGAGGCGCTCGCCCCGCTGTTCGATCGCGCCATCGACGGCTACGGCGAGCTGTTCCGCCAGCTCTCCTTCGACAGCATCGGCACCTCCACCGTGCAGTCGCGGGCGGTGGGCGGGGTGGCCAACCGTACCCTGATCTTCGCCATGCCGGGCTCGCCCAAGGCCTGTGCCACCGCCTGGGACGGTATCCTCGAGAGCCAGCTCGACGCACGCACCCGGCCGTGCAACTTCGTCGCCATGGTCATGCCCGAGCAGCAGGCCTGCGTTTCGCGCGAAGCGCAGGCAATGTGTGACCAGGGTCAAGGAGTGAGTGCATGAGCTGTGGCACCCTGGCCAAGGGCCTGCTCGACCTGGAGGTGGCCCGGGCGCGCCTGATCGCCGCTGCCGAGCCGGTCCAGGGCGAGGAGCTCGTGGCACTCGAGCAGGCGGCCGGCCGGGTGCTGGCCCGCGACCTGCGCGCGCGGCTCGACATGCCCGGCATCGATAACAGCGCGATGGACGGCTATGCCCTGCGCGCCGCGGAACTGAGCGATGCCGGCCTGCCGGTGGTGCTGCGGGTACCGGCCGGGGCCGGCGTGGAAACACTGCCCGAGGGCGGCTGCGCACGCATCTTCACCGGCGCACCGGTGCCCGAAGGCACCGACTGCGTGGTGCCCCAGGAGCGGGTTCGCCTGGACGAAGCGGGGCGGGTGCACGTCGTCGGCGAAGCCAAGCTCGGTGCCAACATCCGCCGGCGCGGCGAGGAGTACCGTGAGGGCGACCCCCTGCTGGCGGCGGGCTGCACGCTCAACGCGGCGGCGTTGGCGCTGCTGGCGAGCCAGGGCATCGCCGAGGTGCCGGTACTGCCGCGGTTCAGGGTGGCGCTGATCTCCACCGGCGACGAGCTGATCGAGCCGGGCGAGCCGTTCGCCCCCGGGCGGGTGTACGACAGCAATCGGGTCATGCTCAAGGCGCTACTGGAGCAGGCCGACTGTGTCGTGCTCGACCTGGGCGTGATCGCCGATGACCCCGCGGCGCTTCGGAAGGCGTTCGTCGCCGCCCGCGACGGCGCCGACCTGGTGGTCTGCACCGGCGGTGTCTCGGTCGGCGAGGAGGACCACGTCAGGCCAGTGCTGGAGGAGCTCGGCGGGCTCTGGTTCCATGGCGTGGCGATCAAGCCGGGCAAGCCGTTCGCCTTCGGCTACCTCGACAACGGCTCGCCCGAAGGCGTGCCGCTGATCGGGCTGCCGGGCAATCCCGTGGCCTCGCTGGTGGGCTGGCATCTGCTGGCTCGGCCCTTCGTTCAGGGGTGCCAGGGGCGCACCGTCGAGGCGCTGCAGCAGTACCGCGTCCGTGCCGGCTTCTCGCGGCGGGGCAGTCCGGGACGGCGCGAGCTGCTGCGGGTCACGCTCGACTGGCAGGGCGAGGGCCCGCTGGCATTGCTGGCGGGCGGGCAGGGCTCCCACATGCTGCATGCCGCCAGCCAGGCGCACGGTTATCTGATGATGGCCGCCGATACCGACGTGGAGGAAGGTCATGAATACCCCTATCTACCCGCCGGACAGTTCGTCGACTGACCTGCTGTTCAAGCCCAAGCAGCTGCGCGAGCTGGTCCAGGGCGTGCCCTGGCTGGGCGAACTGGACGATGACGATGTCACCGAGCTGCTCGAGGATACCGAACTCAAGACGCTCAAGACCCGCGAGTGGCTGTTCCGCCAGGACGCGCCGGCGCACTGGCTCTACATCGTCATCAACGGCGCGGTGCGCCTGGCGCGCAGCGCCGGGGACGGGCGCCTGGCCACCATTCGCTGCGTCGAGCGCGGCGGCACCCTGGGCGAGCTGAGCATGGTCTCCAGCGCCGGGGTCTATCTCTACTCCGCCGAAGCGCTGCGGCGCACCCACGTGCTGGCGATTCCGGCCCGGCGTTGCCGCGAGATCATGGACCGCCAGCCCGCCTGCCGCGCCGAGTTCATGAGCCGCCTGGCGCTGGAGCTCACCGAACGCCTCGAGGACCTGGCGCTGCTGACCCAGGCCGATGCCATGTCGCGGCTGGTCAGCTACGTGCTGCGCCAATTGCCGCCGGGACGCAGCAAGAGCCCGCGGGTGGTGCGCCTGTCGATCCCCAAGCGCTGGCTCGCCGCCCAGCTGGCGATGACGCCGGAGACACTGTCGCGGCTGCTGGCCAAGCTGCGCGACGGCGGCGTGATCGGCATCGACCGCCAGCGCCTGACAGTGCTCGACGAGCAGAAACTGCGCGACGCCATGCTGGCCGACGACTGACGCCGCCGGCCGCCAGGGCGGCGTGCTGACACAATGGGAGGCTAGATGTCCCGAACCAAGCAGAAGCCGAGAACCCTGGTCTACTCCTGCTCCGGCTGCTCCGACGTGGCGCAACTGGCCAACGACGTCGCCGTGCGACTCGACCACAGCGGCGTGGCCGAGATGTCATGCATCTCCGGCGTGGGCGGCGGCGTGCCCGGGCTGGTGCGCATCGCCCGCTCGGGGCGGCCCATCGTTGCCATCGACGGTTGCCAGATGCACTGCGTCACCCACTGCCTGGCCAACGCCGGGGTGAGCCCCACCGAACACGTCAAGCTCTACCAGCAGGGTTTTCGCAAGCGCCGCGGGCAGCGCTACGACGACGAGACCGTCAACGAGGTGGCCGAGCAGGTCGGCGAACTGATCGCCCGGCTGCCGATGGGCGCCGCGGCCCCTGTCGAAGCAAGAGCCGAGGAGAACGCATGAGCCTGATCGACGGCTTCGGCCGCACCGTGCGCTACGTTCGCCTGTCGGTCACCGACCGCTGCGACTTCCGCTGCGTCTACTGCATGGCCGAGGAGATGACCTTTCTGCCCCGTGCCAGGCTGCTCACCCTGGAGGAAATCGCCACGCTGTCGCGCGCCTTCGTCGAGCTGGGCGTCGAGAAGATTCGCCTGACTGGCGGCGAGCCGCTGGTACGCCGCGGCATTGATGAGCTGGTGGCCGAACTCGGCGCGCTGCCGGGGCTGCGCGACTTCGGCATGACCACCAACGGCGCCGGGCTCGTCAAGCACGCCCGCGCCCTCTACCGGGGCGGCCTCAAGCGGCTCAACGTCAGCCTCGACTCGCTCGACCCCGAGCGCTTCCGCGCCCTGACCCGCACCGGCGACCTGGCGCGAGTCATCGACGGCATCCGCGCCGCTCGCGAAGCCGGTTTCGGGCGCATCAAGCTCAACGCGGTGATCCTCAAGGGGCGCAACGACGACGAAGTGCTCGACCTGGTGGAATTCGCGCGAGCGGAGCAGGTGGACATCAGCTTCATCGAGGAGATGCCGCTAGGCCAGAACATGAGCCACGACCGCGGCGAGACCTTCTGCGGAAGCGATACGGTGCGTGCCGCCATCGAGGCGCGCCACGCGCTGCTGCCCACCACCGAAACCTCCCTGGGGCCGTCGCGCTATTTTCGGATGATTGACTCGGACATCCGGGTCGGCTTTATCTCGCCCCACAGCCACAACTTCTGTGCCGCCTGCAACCGCGTGCGCGTCACCGCCGAGGGCCGCCTGCTGCTGTGCCTGGGCAACGAGCACTCCGTCGACCTGCGAGCGGTGATGCGCCGCCACCCCGGCGACCTCGAGCGGCTCAAGGCCGCCATCGTCGCTGCCATGCAGAAGAAACCCGAACGCCACCACTTCACCACCGATGGCGACGTGCAGGTGGTGCGCTTCATGAACATGACCGGGGGCTGACCCCAGCTCCGCTCTCCCTCGTCTCTCGCTGACGCGGCGGCCGCCAGGCTGCTGCGCCTGCCTGTCTGCCCGTCTGCCCGCCTGCCCTGCTTGCGCTCACGCCTGAATCCGGCATGGCGCGGCCCCCTCTGCGTGGCATTGCCGATGCCAATGCCCCTATTTGCACTAGTCATTGGTGTTGCCGATCGGCGCTGGCCATAGTCTTTCCAGACGGCTGGAGAACGCGGAAATGAAACATTGGCGACTGGTGCTGAGAGTGGCTTCCGACTCGAAGGTGTTACATGACGCCGGTGAATTGAGGCGCAATGTCACCGCCTTCCTGCGCGTGGAAAAAACCTACGAAGTGGCCTGCCTCGGCATCGACATGTTCGGCATCGACTTCCTGGCGGAAGACGAAGAGTTCAATCACATCATGAGTCTGGTGAAGATACTGGAATCCAGATACCGACTTTCCATCATGCAGTTCAGCGAGCTCGATGCAGCCAATGAGCCTGGTGTGACAGTAAAGGTCGGTTCTAAACCTGCGACATGTGTCGCGTGAAGAGACGAAGGAGACAACAACATGAAGCTTCCATCGCTGATCGAAATTCCCAATGGCGACAAGGTCGTGCCGACGTTTTCCGATGCCGAGATGCACGGGCGTCTGAAGCGGCTTCGGGAGTACATGGCGGCCAATGACGTCGACGCCGTCGTGCTGACCTCGTACCACAATATCAACTACTTCAGTGACTTCGTTTACTGCAAGTTCGGGCGCGATTACGGCCTGGTCGTGACCCAGGATCGTTTTACCACCGTCACCGCCAATATCGACGGCGGCCAGCCCTATCGGCGCAATCGCCTGGGCGACAACATCGTCTACACCGACTGGCAGAAGGACAACTTCTTCAAGGCGGTCAAGCAGCTGTGCGAGGGCAAGCAGCGCGTGGGCGTCGAGTTCGACCACCTCACGCTGCAGAACCGGGAGAAGCTGCTCTCCGCACTCGGCGAGGTGGAGCTCACCGACATCGGCGTGCCGACCATGAAGATGCGCATGATCAAGTCGGCCGAGGAGATCGCCCTGATCCGCCAGGGCGCGCGCGTCGCCGACGTGGGTGGCGTGGCCGTGCGCGATGCGATCAAGGCAGGCGTGCCGGAGTACGAGGTGGCCTTGGCCGGCCAAGCCGCCATGGTGCGCGAGATCGCCAAGACCTACCCGCACGGCGAGCTGATGGACACCTGGGTCTGGTTCCAGTCGGGCATCAACACCGACGGTGCCCATAACCCGGTAACCAGCCGCCGCGTGCAGCCCGGCGATATCCTGAGCCTCAACACCTTCCCGATGATCTCGGGCTACTACACCGCGCTGGAGCGCACCCTGTTCTGCGAGCACGCCTCCGACGAGCATCTGCGCCTGTGGGAGGTGAACTGCGAGGTGCATCGCCGCGGCCAGGAGCTGATCAAGCCCGGGGTACGCTGCTGCGACATCGCCCACGAGCTCAACGAGATCTTCGCCAAGCATGACCTGCTGCAGTACCGCACCTTCGGCTACGGCCACTCCTTCGGCACCCTCAGCCACTACTACGGCCGCGAGGCGGGCCTCGAGCTGCGCGAGGACATCGAGACCGTGCTCGAGCCCAACATGGTGGTCTCCATGGAGCCGATGATCATGGTGCCGGAAGGGCGCCCGGGGGCGGGCGGCTACCGTGAGCACGACATACTCGTCGTGAACGAACACGGCGCCGAGAACATCACCGGCTTCCCGTACGGGCCGGAGCACAACATCGTCAAGTAAGTATCGAGGGGGCGCTACGCCCCCTTTCCGCCTATAAGAACAAACAGCAGAGGAGGACGACCATGGTCCTGCACTCGGGCCCCTTCAAAGGGGTGAACCCACTGGTGACCCTGGTATCGGTCATCGTCATGGCAGCGTTCATCGCGCTGGCCATTCTCTTCCCGCAAGCCACCACGGCGTTGATCGACCAGGGAAGGACCTTCGTGACCTTCTACTTCAACTGGTGGTATGTCGGCCTGGCGGCGAGCTTCCTGATCTTTCTGCTGGTCCTGGCGTTCAGCAAGTACGGACGCCTGAAGCTGGGGGAGGAGCACGAAAAGCCGGAGTTCGGCTACTTCACCTGGTTTGCCATGCTCTATGCCGCCGGCCAGGGCATCGGCATCATCTTCTGGTCGATCGCCGAGCCGATCATGCACCTCTCCCAGGGGACCCCCTTCTCCTCGGCGGTAGGCAACGCCGAAGCCGCCGACATCGCCATGCGGCTGGCCTATTTCCACTGGGGCCTGAACGCCTGGGCCATCTACTGCATCGTCGCCCTCGGCCTCGCCCTGATGGCCTACCGCTACGGCAAGCCGTTGAGCATCCGCTATACGCTCTATCCCTTGCTGGGGGAGAAGGTCAATGGCTGGATTGGTAATCTCATCGATATCATTGCTGTCTTTGCCACCCTCTTTGGTATCGCCACTTCCCTGGGCCTGGGCGTTCAGCAAATCAATTCCGGCCTTAATTATCTTTGGGACGTGCCTGTCAATAGCCTGGTACAGGTGGCGCTGATCGGCGTGATCACCGTACTGGCCCTGATCTCGGTGCTGACCGGTCTCAAGCGCGGCATCAAGTATCTTTCACAAGCCAACATGTGGCTGACCTTCCTGCTGCTTGCCTTCTTCTTCGCCTTCGGGCCGACGCGCTACATCATCGGCGGGCTGCTTGAGTCAACGGGCGATTACCTACGCTCGGTGATTCCGCTGAGTTTCTACACGGGCAGCAACGCGACGGCGGCCAACGGTGCCGCGTCATGGCAGGACTCCTGGCAGGGCTGGTGGACCGTCTTCTACTGGGGCTGGTGGATGTCGTGGGCACCGTTCGTGGGGGTCTTCGTGGCCCGGGTCTCCCGGGGGCGTACCATCCGCGAGTTCATCTTCGGCGTGGTGGGCGTCTCCTCGCTGCTCTCCTTCGTCTGGCTCTCCGCGTATGGCGGCACCGCGCTGTACGAGGAGCTGTTCGGCAGTGGCGGCATCTCCGAAGCGGTGTCCAAGGACGTTTCCCTGGCGCTCTATGCCACCTTCTCCGCCATGGACGTCGGCGTCATCGGCGTACTGGCCGGGTTCTTCGGTACCGTGCTGGTGGCGACCTATTTCATCACTTCCTCGGATTCGGGAACCCTGGTCATCACCACCATTCTCAGCGAGGGCGATCCGCATCCGCTCTCCCGGCATCGCGTCTTCTGGGGCGTCATGGAGGGGGCCGTCGCGGCGGTGCTGCTGCTGGTGGGCGGGGCCTGGGCGCTGTCGACGCTGCAGACGGCCGCCATTCTCTCGGCGCTGCCCTTCTCCCTGATCATGGTGCTGATGGCCTTCTCCATCGTGCGTGCCGTACAGCAGGATAGTGCCTTTCGACGCGAATACTCGCTGAAGACCATGATGGAGGGAAAAACCTGATGAATAGCGTCAAGCTGGCGGAGCTGGACTGGATGACCTACCGCGACCGGGTGCAGGATGGCGGCAGCCGAATCCTGCTGCCGGTGGGGGCCATCGAGCAGCATGGGCCGCACATGTCGTTGAACCCGGACGTGCTGATACCGGAATACATCGCCTGCCGCGTGGCAGAGCGCAGCGGCAACATGCTGGTCGCGCCGCCCATTGCCTACGGCTACAAGTCGCAGGTGAAGTCGGGGGGCGGCAACTTCTTCCCTGGTACCACCTGCGTCGGCGGTCGCGCTCTGGAGGAGTACGCCTATGACGTGATCCTCGCCTACGCGGCGCATGGCAACCGGGAGTTCGTGCTGATCAACGGCCACTTCGAGAACTCGATGTTCCTGGTCGAGGCGGCCGATCGAGCCGTGAAGCACGCCAGATTGTCCGGCAAGGAGATACGGGTTGTGCTGCTCTCCTACTGGGACTTCATCAGCGAGGCCACCATCGAGAAGGTCTTCCCGGACGGTTTCTCGGGCTGGGCGGTCGAACACGGCGGCGTGCTGGAGACCTCGATCATGCTGAAGATTCATCCCGAGCTGGTGGACATGGCGAAGGCGGTCGATATCCCGCCGGCGGAATTCCCGCCCTACGACGTCTTCCCGCCGGATCCGAGCTGGGTGCCGAGTTCGGGGACGCTCTCTTCCCCGGCGCAGGCCACCGCCGAGAAAGGCGAGTGGATTCTCGACGAATGCATCGCGGGGATCGCTCGCACCTTCGGCTGAATGGGCCATTGGCCGCCGGCGCAGCGGGCGATGCCTCGGCTACATGTTGGCCAGTCCTGAGCGAAGGAAGTCGAGTACGTGGCGAGAGGCGACATTGAGCTCCCGCTGCTTGTAGTACAGGCCGATACAGACTTTGCCGAGCTCGGGAAGGCTCCCGGATCGGACGGTATGCTTCAAGTGCTCGGGTATCACCGATCTCGCCATCGCGGTGATACCCAGCCCCTCTTCCACCGCCGAGAAGATGCCGAGCAGGCTGGTGCTCGTGTACATGAAGCGGAAAGGGTGCTGCTGCGATTGCAGAGCCTCCTCCATCAGGGAGCGATAGACGCAGCCCTGAGGGTAGGCGATCAGCGGAATGGGGTCGTCATCGCCATCGATGAGCCGGCTGTCCTTGTAGACCCACTCCAGGCCTTCCAGCCGGTAGTCGCGCGCGTCCCGGTCCTCGTCCTCCTTGGCGTACTCCATGGCCAGGGCAAGATCATAATGCCCCTTCTGATAGCGCTGCAGGATGACCTTGCTGATCTCGCAGTCGACCTCGACCACGATGTTGGGGTAGACGCGCGAGAGATTCCGCAGCGCCTTGGGCAGAAACGCCAGCTCGAAATCGTTGGGAATACCGAGCCTGACCTTGCCGGAAACGTTGTCGCCCCTGACCTTGGCGATGATCTGATCGTTGATTTCCAGCATCTGGCGTGCGGCCTCGTAGAGGTATTCGCCATCTTCTGTCAGCTCCAGGCTGGAGCCGCGCAGGAAGATCTTGGTGTTCAACAACTCCTCGAGTTTCTTGACCTGAAGGCTGATCGCCGGCTGCGAGCGGCCCAGCAGCTCGCCGGCACTGGTGAAGCCACCGAGGTCTTTGATGGTGACGAAGGTGCGCAGAAGATCAGTCGGTATGTTGGTCATAATTCAAGCCATTTCGATATTTTATGAAGGCATTTTGCTTACAAATTGGCGGGGAGGAGGGGCGTAAAATACCTTGATGACGCTGGATCCAACAAACAATATCACCCACAAAATTAGTGAAGCCAAGAACAAGAGGATGTGTAGATGAATTCCTGGGTATTGGTAACGTTTCTTGTACTGACTTGCTACATGCTGATCCACTCTGGAGCTGTTTACCTTCGCAGAGAGCTGAAGCGAAATTCCGCTGATGGTTCGATGAGGAGGTGATCATGGATGCCTACAAGTTGTTCAACTGGGGGCTATTGATTCTGACCTTCGGTTTGTTGATTTATCTCGGCTATCTCTCCTCGAAATATATGAACAAGAACGATGAGGGAGGTTTTCTGGTCGCGGGGCGATCCTTGGGCGCCTTCGTGGCGGCTGGTACCATCGTGGCCACCGGCTTCAGCGGCTGGGGTTTCATGGGCTCTCCCGGTGTGACTTACCAGTTTGGTGCCATCGAGGTGCTCGGCAATTTCTTCTTTGCCCCCGCCATGATGATCGCCGTCCTCTACTTCGCACGCTTTCTGCAGCGACGGGCGCTCGAGATGGGCAGCAACACTATCCCTGAGTATATCGCACAGAGCCATGGCAGCGGCGCCATGGGGCGAGTGCTCCAGGGGGTGGCAGCCTTCATCACCATCCTGCTGCTCTTGGTCTTCCTGACCAGCCAGATCAAGGCAGTGGGGCTGCTGGGGGCCAGTTGGCTGGGGATCGAGTTAAACCAGAGCGCCTTCCTGATGGTCGCGGTGATCATTATCTATACCATGCTGGGCGGTCTCGCCGCGGTCGCCTGGACCGACACCGTGATGGTCTGTGGGATGGCTCTGGCGGCGGTCATCATCATGGTGCAGATCTTCACCTCGGTGGATCTCGGCAACTGGGAGGCGTCCCTCAACGCCATTGACCCCGAGCTGCTCAACCCCACCACCGGGGCGCACTACGGCGACTCCATCGGCACCGTCTTCCTGGTGCTGCCTTACGCCTTCCTGTTTGCCGCCGTGCTGCCCTACATGGCCATCCGGTTCCTGGCCATGAAGCCGGACGTCAAGCTGCACAAGGTGGGGCTCTACGTGGCGATACTCGGCGCGCTGCTGAGCTTGATCCCTATTGTCGGCCTCTATGTGCGTATGCACATGCCCGACCTCGCCGATCCCGACATGGCAATGCCGATCTACCTCGAGCAGTTCATGCATCCGGCCATCCAAGGCGTCATCACGCTCTTCATAATCTTCGCCATGAAATCCACGGCAAACTCGCTGCTGCATACCGTGGCTTCGGCGACCTCGCATGATCTTCGGCTATCTCTGTTCGGTCCTGTCTCCAGTGAGCGCATGGCGCTGAGGATCAATCGCGCGGCCGTGGTGTTGCTCGGCATCGTAGCACTGCTGATGATGCTCTATGCACCTCCGTTCATGCTTTCCTGGCTGGGGATCCTGGGTTCCGGCACGCTGCTCGCCAGCATGATCGGGCCAGTCTTCATCTCGACGTTCTGGCAAGGCACCGCCTGGGGGGCACTCACTGCCATGCTGGTGGGGTTCTTCACCAGTGGCTACATGATGCTATTTGCCGACGTGGGGTGGCTGATCGGACCGCTGACCGGTTGTGCCGTCTCTTCGGCCTGTTATGTGGGGGTGTCGCTGATAATGAGGCCGATGGAATTCAGCCAGAGGCACTCCTGAAATACAGGATGCCGTCTCCGGTATAGCCCCGGAGACGGCAGGGGAGGGGGGAATACCTCGCTTCAGCAGTTTACAGGCTCGCAGAATCCGATAGAGTCGAGGCGATGGGCCTCGTTCGCCCGGTAGCACCCTTCGCGACGCAGGAGCCGCCATGAATCCTCCTCTCAGGGGCGAGCCCCTCTCGGTCGGCTTCGTCCTGCTGCACCGCTTCACCCTGCTGCCGTTCGCGGCCTTCGTCGATTGCCTGCGCCTGGCCGCCGACGAGGGCGACCGCAGCCGCCAGCTGCGCTGCCACTGGACGTTCATGACCAGTACGGGGGCGCCAGCGACCTCCAGCTGCGGGGCGGCCATCACGCCTTGCGAGCCCTTCCGCGACCCGGAGTCCTTCGATTACATCGTGGTGATCGGCGGCGTGCTGGACGACGCCGACCGCGCCGATACCACGGCGCTGGCCTACCTGCGCCGGGCGGCGCATGCCCAGGTGCCGCTGGTGGGGCTGTGTACCGGCGCCTTCGCCCTGATCCAGGCCGGCCTGATGAACGGGCGGCGCTGCTGCGTGAGCTGGTATCACCATCGCGACATGATCCAGCGCTTCCCCACCATCGAGCCGGTGGCCGACCGGCTTTTTGTGGATGATGGCGACCGGCTTACCTGCGCCGGTGGCTCGGCGGGGGCAGACCTCGCCGCCTATCTGGTCGAGCGGCATCTGGGCAAGGCCTGGGCCATGAAGAGCCTGCGCATCATGTTGCTCGACGAAGCCCGCATCGGCGCGCATCCCCAGCCGCAGCCGGTGGTGTTCGGCAAGATCGAGGATCGCCTGGTGCGCCGTTCCATCGCCGTGCTCGAGCAACATCTCGGCGAGCCGATCTCGATGGAGACGCTGGCGGAGCGAGTGGGGACCTCACGCCGCAACCTGGAGCGCCGCTTCCGCGAGACGCTGGGCGTCGGGCCGCAGAAATTCGCGCGCGATCTGCGCCTGCGCTACGGGCTGTGGCTGCTGCACTACACCGGCAAGAGCGTCACCGAGATCGGCGAGCGCTGCGGCTTCGCCGATACGGCCCATTTCTCGCGGCATTTTCGCAGCGCCTTCGGCATGCCGCCGTCGGAGATGCGCAAGCGCGCTGAGGAGCCGGGAAGCGACCGAGTCGACCCTTTCTTCCTGCATATCGAATCCCGACCGGCGGTCTGACCACCATATCGCTATCTCCCGCCTCATGCGTGCTCCAGGCGTACGCTCGTACTTGGCGGGCGACCTTCGCCAAAAGTGGTAGGCCGACCCCGGCGGTGCCTGTCATTCAGCAAAGCTGTCGCATTTGTTCAATCTTTCTCTCTCTTGTGAGCCTTTAATCGACGCATGAGCCGAAACCCTCCCCGCGAGGGTGATCCAGGCATAAGGATTTCAAATTTCTAACCCCTGCGGGTTGCCGATAGATTCAGAAGACAACACCCCGCCCAGACACGTCACCGTTACAACGGGTCACAACAACAGGAGTCAGTCATGAACCAAGCCGGACTCGCGTCATTCGATTCCCAGATCGCCGCCGCCATCGCCGAGGAAGTGGCCCGCCAGGAGGCGCACGTCGAGCTGATCGCCTCGGAAAACTATGCCAGCCGCGCGGTCATGGAGGCCCAGGGCACCCAGTTGACCAACAAGTACGCCGAGGGCTACCCGGGCAAGCGCTACTACGGTGGCTGCGAGCACGTCGACGTGGTCGAGAAGCTTGCCATCGAGCGGGCCTGCAGCCTGTTCGGCGCCGATTACGCCAACGTCCAGCCCCACTCCGGTGCGCAGGCCAATGCCGCCGCCTTCATGGCGCTGGTCAAGCCGGGCGATACCGTGCTCGGCATGAGCCTGGCCCACGGCGGCCACCTGACCCACGGTGCGGCGCCCAACTTCTCCGGCAAGCACTACCACGCCGTGCAGTACGGGCTGAATGCCGAGACCGGCGAGATCGACTACGAGGAAGTCGAGCGCCTGGCGCGCAGCCACAAGCCCAAGCTGATCATCGCCGGCTTCTCCGCCTACTCCCGCGTGGTCGACTGGCGGCGCTTCCGCGACATCGCCGACGAGGTCGGCGCCTGGCTGATGGTCGACATGGCCCACGTGGCGGGGCTGGTGGCCGCTGGGCTCTACCCCAGCCCGATTCCCCATGCTCACGTGGTGACCACCACCACGCACAAGACCCTGCGTGGCCCGCGCGGCGGCCTGATCCTCTCGGCCCACGGCGACCAGGAGCTGTACAAGAAGCTCAACGGCGCGGTGTTCCCCGGCCAGCAGGGCGGCCCGCTGATGCACGTGATCGCGGCCAAGGCGGTGGCCTTCAAGGAGGCCATGAGCCAGGCCTTCGTGCAGTACCAGCAGCGTGTGATCGACAACGCCCAGGCCATGGCCGAGGTGTTCCTCGATCGCGGCTACGACGTGGTCTCCGGCGGCACCGAGGACCACCTCTTCCTGGTCTCGCTGATCCGCCAGGGCGTGACCGGCAAGGATGCCGACGCGGCGCTGGGGCGTGCCCACATCACCGTCAACAAGAACGCCGTGCCCAACGACCCGCAGAGCCCCTTCGTCACTTCCGGCCTGCGCATCGGCACTCCCGCGGTGACCTCGCGCGGCTTCGACGTGG
This sequence comes from Halomonas sp. SS10-MC5, assembly GCF_015992245.1. Taxonomy (NCBI): domain Bacteria; kingdom Pseudomonadati; phylum Pseudomonadota; class Gammaproteobacteria; order Oceanospirillales; family Halomonadaceae; genus Halomonas; species Halomonas sp. SS10-MC5. The sequence continues at coordinate 309,835 of NZ_CP065435.1, forward strand.
CCGACTGCCAGGCGCTCGCCGGCTGGATCTGCGACATCCTCGACGTGCTGGCCGAACAGGGCAACAGCGATGCCGTGGAAGCCGAGGTGCGCGCGAAGGTCGCCGAGCTGTGCGAGCGGCATCCGGTCTACGGCGCCGCCGCTCCGGCCGCGGCCCAGGAAACCGCCACCGCCTGAACCCGTATGTCACCGGCCCCGCTCGGCGGGGCCGGTCGAGGAGAGACGAGATGCAACGCTATTCAGGATTCGGGCTGGCCAAGCACGCCCTGAGCCACCATGAGAACTGGGAGCGCCAGTGGCGCAACCCCACGCCCAAGAAGCAGTACGACGTGATCATCGTCGGCGGCGGCGGCCACGGCCTGGCCACCGCCTACTACCTGGCCAAGGAGCACGGCGTCAGGAACGTGGCGGTGCTGGAGAAGGGCTGGCTGGGCGGCGGCAATACCGCGCGCAACACCACCATCGTGCGCTCCAACTACCTGTGGGACGAGGCGGCGGCGCTCTACGAGCACTCGATGAAGCTGTGGGAAGGGCTGTCGCAGGACCTCAACTACAACGTGATGTTCTCCCAGCGCGGGGTGATGAACCTCGCCCACACCCTGCAGGACATGCGTGACGTTCAGCGCCGGGTCAACGCCAACCGCCTGAACGGCATCGACAGCGAGGTGCTCACCCCCGAGCAGATCCAGGAGCTCGTGCCGATCATGGACTGCTCGAAGAACGCCCGTTACCCGATCATGGGGGCGTCCTGGCAGCCGCGCGCCGGTGTGGCGCGCCACGACGCCGTGGCCTGGGGCTTTGCCCGCGCCGCCGACGCGCTGGGCGTCGACCTGCTGCAGAACACCGAGGTCACCGGCTTCAAGATTCGCGACGGCCGCGTCTACGGGGTGCACACCAACCGCGGCGACATCGAGGCCAAGACCGTCGGCTGCGTGGCGGCGGGCAACTCGGGGGTGCTGGCGAAGATGGCCGGTTTCCGCCTGCCGCTGGAGTCGCATCCGTTGCAGGCGCTGGTCTCCGAGCCGCTCAAGCCGATTCTCGACACCGTGGTGATGTCCAACCACGTGCACGGCTACATCAGCCAGAGCGACAAGGGCGACCTGGTCATCGGCGCCGGTATCGACGGCTACAACGGCTATGGCCAGCGCGGCAGCTATCCCACCGTGGAGCACACCCTGCAGGCCATCGTCGAGATGTTCCCGATCTTCTCGCGGGTGCGCATGAACCGGCAGTGGGGCGGCATCGTCGACACCTGCCCGGACGCCTGCCCGATTCTCTCGGCCACGCCGGTGAAGGGGCTGTTCTTCAACTGCGGCTGGGGCACCGGCGGCTTCAAGGCCACCCCGGGTTCCGGTCACGTGTTCGCCTGGACCCTGGCCAAGAACCAGGCCCACCCGCTCGCGGCCCCGTTCTCCATCGACCGTTTCCATACCGGTGCTCTGGTAGACGAGCACGGTGCGGCCGGCGTTGCTCACTGAGGAGGCATCTCCATGTTCCATATCTACTGCCCCTACTGCGAGGAGCTCCGCGAGGAAGAGGAGTTTCATCCCAAGGGCGAGGCGCACATCGTGCGGCCCAAGGATCCCGAGGCCTGCTCGGACGAGGAGTGGGGCGACTACCTGTTCTTCCGTGACAACCCGCGCGGCATCCATCACGAGCTGTGGGTGCACGCCGTCGGCTGTCGCAAGTTCTTCAACGTCACGCGTAACACCGTGACCTACGAGATCCTCGAGACCTACAAGATCGGCGAACGGCCGACGGTCACCGCCGAGCGTGCGGCGGGTGGGGACAACCAGGGCAACGTGCAGGTCGCCAGCGGCGGACAGCAGACCGTGGGTGCCAGCGGCGCCGCCGTGGCATCGGTCAAGGGAGAGCGGGCATGAGCAAGTCCTTGAAACAGCCGAATCGTCTCAAAGAGGGCGGGCGCATCGACCGCTCGCGCAAGCTGAGCTTCACCTTCAACGGCCAGCGCTACCAGGGCCATGCCGGCGACACCCTCGCCTCGGCGCTGCTGGCCAACGGGGTGGACATCGTCAACCGCAGCTTCAAGTACTCGCGCCCGCGCGGCATCGTCGCTGCCGGCGCCGAGGAGCCCAATGCGCTGGTCCAGCTGGGCAGCACCGAAGCGGCCCAGGTGCCCAACGTGCGTGCTACCCAGCAGGCGCTGTTCGACGGGCTCGTTGCGCGTAGCACCAACGGCTGGCCCAACGTGCAGCACGACCTCATGAGCTGGGTCGGCAAGGTGGGCGGGCGCTTCATGCCGCCGGGCTTCTACTACAAGACCTTCATGGCCCCGGCCTCCATGTGGATGACCTACGAGAAGTACATCCGCAAGAGTGCCGGCCTGGGGCGCAGCCCCATGGAGCGCGATCCCGATACCTACGACCACCTCAACCAGCACTGCGACCTGCTGGTGATCGGGGCCGGTCCGGCCGGGCTGGCGGCGGCATTGACCGCGGCGCGCAGCGGTGCCCGGGTGATCCTGGCCGACGAGCAGGAGGAGATGGGCGGCTCGCTGCTCGACAGCCGCGAGCTGATCGACAACCAGCCTGCCGCCCAGTGGGCGGAGCGCGTGCTGAAGGAGCTCGCGGGGCTGGACAATGTCACTCTGCTGGCCCGCACCACCGCCAATGGCTACCACGACCACCATTTCGTGACGCTGCACGAGCGGCGCACCGAGCACCTGGGCGAGACGGCACCGCTGGTCAACGGCCACCGTCCCTCGCGCTCGCGCATGCACCGCGTGCGTGCCGGCCAGGTGCTGCTGGCCACCGGCGCTCACGAGCGGCCGCTGGTCTACGGCAACAACGACCTGCCGGGCAACCTGCTGGCCGGTGCGGTCTCTACCTACATTCGTCGCTACGGCGTGGTGCCCGGCCACAAGCTGGTGCTCTCCACCAGCAACGATTACGCCTACCGCGCCGCGCTCGACTGGATCGACGCCGGCCGTGAGGTGGTGGCCATCGTCGACGCCCGCCCGGCGCCGAACGGCGAATGGGTCGAGCAGGCCCGCGCCCGCGGTATCCGCATCATCGAAGGGGCCGCCGTGCTCGAGGCCAAGGGAGCGAACCGCGTCAACGGGGCGCGTGTCGCCACCATCGATGCCGGCGCCTTCAAGGTCACCGGCCAGGCCGAGACGCTGGACTGCGACACCATCGCCAGCTCCGGCGGCTACAGCCCGGTGATCCACCTGGCCTCGCACACCGGGGCGCGGCCGACCTGGAACGAGGAGATCCTCGGTTTCGTCCCCAGCCTGGTCAAGGGCGTGCACGCCGCCGGCAGCGCGCGTGGCATCCACGACCTGGCCGCCGGCATGGCCGACGGGGTCGCCATGGCCACCCAGGCGCTGGAGGCCCTGAACCGCCCCGCGCAGGTGATCGAGCTGCCGCAGGTCGAGGCCCGGCGCGAGGGAGCGGCCTGTGCGCTCTACCAGGTTCCCCATGAGAAGCCGACCCTGCGCGCGCCCAAGCAGTTCGTCGATCTGCAGAACGACGTGACCGCGGCGGGCATCGAGCTGGCGACGCGCGAGGGCTTCGAATCGATCGAGCACGTCAAGCGCTACACCGCCATGGGCTTCGGCACCGACCAGGGCAAGCTCGGCAACATCAACGGCATGGCCATCGCCGCGCGCTGCCTGAACAGGTCGATTCCCGAGGTGGGCACCACGGTGTTCCGGCCCAACTACACGCCGGTCACCTTCGGCGCCATCGTCGGCCGCCACTGCCGTGAGCTGTTCGACCCCGAGCGCTACACCGCGCTGCATCAGTGGCACGTGGAGAACGGCGCCGAGTTCGAGGATGTCGGCCAGTGGAAGCGCCCCTGGTACTTCCCGCAGACGGTCAACGGCAAGAAGGAGACCATGCACGAGGCGGTGGCCCGCGAGTGCCTCGCGGTGCGCGAGAAGGTCGGCATTCTCGATGCCTCCACCCTGGGCAAGATCGACATCCAGGGCCCGGATGCCCGCGAGTTCCTCAACCGCGTCTACACCAACAAGTGGTTGAAGCTCGAGGTGGGCCGCGTGCGCTACGGCCTGATGTGCAAGGACGACGGCATGCTGATGGACGACGGCACCACCAGTTGCCTGGGCGAGAACCACTTCCTGATGACCACCACCACCGGCGGTGCCGCCGGCGTGCTGGAGTGGCTGGAGCTGTGGCACCAGACCGAGTGGCCCGAGCTGGACGTGACCTTCACCTCGGTGACCGACCACTGGGCCACCATGACGGTGACGGGGCCCGAGGCGCGCAAGCTGCTGGCCGAGATCACCGACATCGACCTCGACCGCAGTGCCTTCAAGTTCATGGACTGGCGCGAGGGCAACGTCGCCGGCGTGCCGGCGCGGGTGTTCCGTATCTCCTTCACCGGGGAACTGGCCTACGAGATCAACGTCCAGGCCAACTATGCCATGCACGTGTGGAAGACCCTGTTCGAGCACGGCGAGAAGTACGGCCTGACGCCCTACGGTACCGAGACCATGCACGTGCTGCGGGCCGAGAAGGGCTTCATCATCGCCGGCCAGGACAGCGACGGCTCGGTGACGCCGGAGGATCTCGGCATGCAGTGGGCGGTCGGCTACGACAAGCCGTTCTCGTGGATCGGCAAGCGCGCGCTGACGCGCTCCGATACCCGCCGCACGGATCGCAAGCAGCTGGTGGGCCTCAAGCCCAAGGACCCCACGGTGGTATTGGAGGAGGGCGCCCAGATCGTCTTCGATCCGGATCACGCCATTCCCATGCCCATGGCCGGGCACGTGACCTCGAGCTACTACAGCCCGACGCTGAATAGCGGCTTTGCCCTGGCGGTGGTGAAGGGCGGCCATCAGCGCATGGGCGAGACCGTCTACCTGCCCATGGCCGACGGCAAGACCCACGCCGCGGAAATCGTCGGCACGATCTTCTACGATCCCAAGGGAGAGCGCCAGAATGTCTGATTCCACAGCGACCCGGGCCAACGTCTACGACGCGCGCCCTAAGACCGAGGTGCCGGCGGAGTCCCCGTTGGCCTGGTCCTACCACACCAGCGGCCGCCCGAGCGTCAGCGAGAAGAGCCGTGTCATCCTGCGCGAGCGCGCCATGGCCGGGCATCTGATCCTGCGCGGCGGCGCCATCGTGCTCGACGAGGCGGTGCGCGGTGTGCTCGGCTTCGGCCTGCCGGCGCGGCCCAATACCCTCAGCCTGAGCGACGACGGCGAGCGTTCGATCCAGTGGCTCTCGCCCGACGAGTGGCTCGTCATCGTGCCCGGCGGCGAGGAGTTCACCCTGGAGCGTCAGCTGCGTGAGGCCCTCGGCAATGCCCACTACGCCATCGTCAACGTCAGCGGCGGCCAGACCCTGCTCGAACTCGAGGGCGACAAGGCGCGCGAGCTGCTGATGAAATCGACGCCCTACGACGTGCACCCCGACGCCTTCCCGGTCGGCAAGGGCGTCACCACGGTGTTCGCCAAGGCCAACCTGATCCTGCGCCGCCCCACGGAGACCCGCTGGGAGCTGGTGCTGCGCCGCAGCTTCGCCGACTACTGCTACCGCTGGCTGCTCGATGCCGGCGCTGAGTACGCCATCGGCGTGGAGAAGTGACTCGGCGTCTCGTTTGCCAGGCGCGTTTGGCCGGGGTTTCCCCGGCCCTTTTTTCCATACGGTGCCCTTAGGCACCAGCCGCCGGAGGGAGCAGCATGAACCGACACGACGACATCTGGATCATGGCCGCGCAGTGTCCCAGCCGCCTGGGCACCGTCGACGTGGTGACCCGCTTCCTCAAGGAACGGCGCTGTTACATCACCGAACAGCAATCCTTCGATGATCGCCTGAGCGGTCGCTTCTTCATTCGCACCGAATTCCGCCCCGAGGAGGACGGCTTCGACGCCGGCGCCTTCCATGCCGCTTTCGCCGAGCGCGCCGCGGAGTTCGACATGACCTTCGAGCTGACCCCACCCGACAGGCGCCTGCCGGTGGTGATCATGGTCTCCAAGGCCGACCACTGCCTCAACGACCTGCTCTACCGCTACCGCACCGGGCAGCTGGCGATCGACATCCGCGCCATCGTCTCCAACCACCCCGACCTGGCCTCGCTGGCGGAGTGGCACGGCATTCCCTATCACCACTTCCCGATCACCGCCGAGACCAAGCCCGAGCAGGAGGCCCAGGTGTGGCGGGTGATCGAGGAGAGCGGGGCCGAGCTGGTCATCCTGGCGCGCTACATGCAGGTGCTGTCTAGCGAGATGAGTGCCAGGCTCGCCGGCCGGGCGATCAACATCCACCACTCGCTGCTGCCCGGCTTCAAGGGGGCGCGCCCCTACCATCAGGCCTACGAGAAGGGGGTCAAGCTGGTCGGCGCCACCGCCCACTACATCAACGACGACCTCGACGAGGGGCCGATCATCACCCAAGGCGTCGAGCCGGTCAGCCACGCCGACTACCCGGAGGACCTGGTCGCCAAGGGCCGCGATATCGAATGCCTGACCCTGGCCCGGGCGGTGGCGCTGCATGTGGAGCGACGCGTATTCCTGAACAAGAACCGCACGGTGGTATTCCAACGCTGACACATTGAGTCCGCGACCGGGGCAGGCTAGCTTGGTGGGCAACCGTTACCCACCAGGAGACCCGCATGGCTGCCCCCTTCGACGAGCACGACCCTTACCTGTGGCTGGAGGAGGTCGAGGGTGAGCGCGCCCTGGCCTGGGTCGAGGAGCGCAATGCCGAGAGCCAGGCCAGGCTCGCCGATGCGCCGGGCTTCACTGAGCTGCGCGACGACCTGCAGGCGATCCTCGAGGCCGACGACCGCATCCCCTTCGTGGTCAAGCGCGGCGAGTACTTCTACAACTTCTGGCAGGACCGCGACCACCCTCGCGGGCTCTGGCGGCGCACCAGCCTGGCTGAATACCGCAAGGCGCGGCCCGAGTGGGAAGTGCTGATCGACCTCGACGCGCTCAACGCCGAGGAGGGCGAGAACTGGGTGTGGCACGGCGCTCACTGCCTGCGTCCCGTCTCGCCCGACGCGCCCTGGCGCCACTGCCTGGTGTCGCTCTCGCGCGGCGGTGCCGACGCCGACGTCACCCGTGAGTTCGACCTAGTCGAGAAGCGCTGGGTCGAGGCGGGTTTCTACCGCCCCGAGGCCAAGGGCGGTTTGGGCTCGATCGACCGCGACACGGTCTACGTCCAGACCGACTTCGGCGAAGGCTCAATGACAAGCTCCGGCTACCCGCGCATCGTCAAGCAGTGGCGGCGCGGCACGCCGATGGCCGAGGCCGAGACGGTCTTCGAGGGCGAGCCCGACGACATGGCGGTGGGCGCGGGGCACGACCCGACGCCGGGCTTCGAGCGCGACTTCGTCAGCCGCGCCCGGGCCTTCTACGACAACGAGCTCTATCTGCGCGAGGCCGACGGCCGCCTCACCCGCATCGAGGTGCCCAACTCCGCCCACAAGCAGGTGCACCGCGAGTGGCTGTTGGTGGAGCTGCGCGAACCCTGGGAGGTGGCGGGCACCACTCACCCCGCCGGCGCGCTGCTGATTGCCGACTTCGACGCCTTCATGAACGGCGAACGCGAGCTGCGCGTGCTGTTCACCCCCACCGAACGCACCTCGCTCTCCGACGTCACCTGGACCCGCCGCCACTTGATCCTCAACGTGCTCGACGACGTCAAGCACCGGCTCTACGTGCTGACGCCGAGCGAAGGCCACTGGCAGCCCGAGCCGCTGCCCGGCGTGCCGACGCTGGGCAGCATCAGCGTGAGCGCGGTGGACGACGAGGAGAGCGACGAGGTGTTCGTCATCGTCAGCGACTACCTGACGCCGACCACGCTGCTGCACGGTCGGGTCGGCGAGGAGTTGGAACCCCTCAAGCAGGCCCCGGCGCTGTTCGATGCCGAGGGGCTCGAGGTGACCCAGCACTTCGCCACCAGCCAGGACGGCACGCCGATTCCCTATTTCCAGGTGGCGCGCCGCGACCTCGAGCCGAACGGCGAGCACCCGACCCTGCTCTATGGCTACGGCGGTTTCGAGGTGCCGCTGCTGCCCGGCTACAGCCCCGGCGTGGGGCGCGCCTGGCTCAGCCGCGGCGGGGTCTACGTGGTGGCCAACATCCGCGGCGGCGGCGAGTACGGCCCGCGCTGGCACCAGGCGGCGCTGCGCGACCAGCGCCACAAGGCGTTCGAGGACTTCGCCGCGGTGGCAGAAGATTTGATCGAGCGCGGCGTCACCTCGCCGCGGCGGCTGGGCATCCAGGGCGGTTCCAACGGCGGCTTGCTGGTGGGCAACATGCTCACCCGCTACTCACAGCGGCTCGGCGCCGTGGTGTGCCAGGTGCCGCTGCTCGACATGCGCCGCTACCACCTGCTGCTCGCCGGCGCCTCGTGGATGGCCGAGTATGGCGACCCCGAGAGCGACGACTGGCAATTCCTGCGTGATGTCTCGCCCTACCACAACCTCGATCCCGCGGCCGAGTATCCGCCCATGCTGTTGATGACCAGCACCCGCGACGACCGCGTCCACCCCGGCCACGCGCGCAAGATGATGGCGCGCATGAGCGGGCAGGGGCATCAGGTGCTCTACTACGAAAACATCGAGGGCGGCCACGGCGGCGCGGCCGACAACCACCAGCGCGCCCATATGCAGGCACTGGCGTTCGGCTTTCTCGTCCAGCAGTTATTCGGCGATGAAGCGCTGGCACCGCGCTAGTCGGTGGTTTCCAAGGCATAGCCATGTCGGGCCTGGAAGCGCTGCAGCTCCTGGGGGCGCGGCGGTTGCCCGGTGAAGATCTCGACATAGGCGGGGATGCGCTGCATGCGAACCTCGAGGGCTTCCTGGGTCTTCATCGAGATGTAGCCGATCTGGGTGAGGTAAATGGTGCGGCCGCGCACGTTGGCCGCCAGAGGCTCGAAGCCGTAGCGCTCGAACATTTGCGTCAGTGCCTCGATGCGCGCCTCGTCGGCCATGTCGATTTCCTTGGCCACCTCATCCGACTGCAGCGCCCAGCTGCGCATGGCGAACTCCAGCGGGGAGTCGAACAGCTCGGGGTCCAGCCAGCAGTCGAAGACGTTGAGAATCGCCTCGGTAATGCTCTCGGCGTAGGCTTCGGTCCGGCGCACCAGGCCATGGGTATTCTTCTCCCGCCAGCGCTCGATCAGGGCGTCGAGTAGCGCCTCGCGATCCTTGAAGAACCAGTAGAAACTGGTGCGCGACACCTTGAGCCGCTTGGCCAGCGGCAGGATGCGCACGCTCTCCACGCCGGAGTCGAGCAGCAGCTCGAAGGCGGCGTCGAGCCAGGCCTCGCGGGAGCCTTTCCATTTGGTGTCGCCGTCAGGGGCGGTGGCCATCGAGTCGCGCTCCATCGATTAGATATCTTTCACCAGCCGCAAAGCATCATAAATCGCCGCATGGGTATTGCGCGACTCGACGGCATCGCCGATGCGGAACAGCTGGAAGCGGCCTTGCGGGTTGCGCACGACCGCCTGGGGCCGGCCGGCGATCAAGTCGTCGTAGTCCACCTCGCCGCCGTTGCTGGAGTGCGGCTTGAGCTCGAAGTAGACGTCCGCCATCGGTGTGATGCCGTAGTTGACCACCACCTGATCGACGCGCCGCTCCTGCTCCAGGTCCTGCTTGCCCGGCGATACGTAGTCGCTGGTGATCCTGGCGAGCAGCTCGCCGCCGTCGCGCTGCACCGATTTCAGCCGGTAGGTGGGGGTGAAGGTGACGTTGGGGCGCTGCAGGGCGCGCATGTAGGGTACCAGGTTCATGCCCATGATCTCCGCCGAGAAGGTGCGATCCGGGGTCATGATCTCGAGTTCGGCGCCGCTGGCGGCGATGATCTCCGCCGCCTGCATGGCGGCATGATCGCCGGCATCGTCGAACAGCAGCACCCGGCTGCCCGGCGCCACGTGACCGGAGAGGATGTCCCAGGTGTTCGCCACCAACTCGTGGCCGACCGCGGGCTGGTCTTCCATGGGGTAGCCGCCGGTGGCCACAATCACCACGTCCGGCTGCTCGGCGAGCACGTCCTCGACCTCGGCCCAGACATTGTAACGGATCTCGACGCCGAGCGCCTCGCAGCGCGCCAGACGCCAGTCGATGATGCCCAGCATCTCGCGGCGGCGCTCGCTCTGCGCGGTGAGGCGCACCTGGCCGCCGGCGTCGCTGGCGGCTTCCAGCACCAGTACGTCATGGCCCCGTTCACCAGCGACGCGGGCGGCCTCCAGGCCTGCGGGGCCGGCGCCGACGATCACCACCCGGCGCTTTTGCGCCGCCTTGGGGATGGTGTGGGGCATGGTGGTTTCGCGCCCGGTGGCGGCGTTGTGGATGCAGTAGGCGGCACCGCCCTGGTAGATGCGGTCGAGGCAGTAGTTGGCGCCGACGCAGGGGCGGATCTCCTCCTCGCGACCCTCGACGATCTTGCGCACGATGTGTGGGTCGGCCATGTGGGCGCGGGTCATGCCGATCATGTCGACCTTGCCCGAGGCGATCGCGTGGCGGGCGGTGGCCACGTCCTGGATCTTGGCGCCGTGGAAGGTGGGGAAGTCGACCTGGCGCTTGATCTCGCCGGCGAAGTCGAGGTGCGGGGCGCTGGGCATGCCCTGGATGGGGATCACGTCGGTGAGCCCTGCGTCGGTGTCGATGTGTCCGCGCACCACGTTGAGGAAGTCGATCAGGCCGCTCTCCTTCAGGCGCCGCGATATCGCCATGCCGTCGGTGGCCGTGAGCCCGCCTTCCAGCATCTCGTCGCCGGTGTAGCGTACGCCGACGATGAACTCGTCACCGACCCGCTGGCGAATGGCCCGCAGCACCTCGAAGGTGAAGCGCAGCCGGTTGTCGAGGTCGCCGCCGTAGGGCTCCTCGAGGGTGTTGGTCAGCGGCGACCAGAACTGGTCCATCAGGTGGCCGTAGGCCTGCAGCTCGATGCCATCGAGGCCGGCGGCATACATGCGCTCGGCGGCGTCGGCGTAGTCGCGGATCAGGCGCTCGATGTCCCACTCCTCGACCTGCTTGGGGAAGGCCCGGTGGGCCGGCTCGCGGCGGTGGCAGGCCGACAGCGCCGGCAGCCAGTCGCCCTTGTCCCAGCGGGTGCGCCGGCCCAGATGAGTGAGCTGGATCATCACTGCGGTGCCGTGTTCATGGCAGGCGTCGGCGAGCTCACGCATCCACGGCACCACCTCGTCCTTGTAGGCGAGGATATTGTTGAACACCGGTGGGCTGTCCTTGGCCACCGCCGCAGAACCGGCGGTCATGGTTAGGCCCAGGCCCGCCCTGGCCCGCTCGACGTGATAGGCGCGGTAGAGCGCCTTGGGCATCCCGTCCTCTGGATAAGCCGGCTCGTGGGAGGTCATCATGAGCCGGTTCCTGAGGGTCAGGTGCTTGAGCTGAAAGGGCTGCAGCAGCGGATCGTTGGCCATGCCCCGGCCTCCATCTTGTTGTGTATTCGACAACAGTAGACGGCACTGTACAAAAGTGTCAATTAAATGTTCAGGCATGTTTGGTTGTGCAGTACGCTGAGGTGACGAGACGCGCCGCGATGCTTCCTCACCTTCGCGGGATACCGATCCGCCGCCCGGCCGCCTCCGGCCAGGCGGCGGCCTCGGTTCGCGGCAGGGCATCGATGGCCTCGGCCACCTCAGGCGGAAAGGGCGCGGGGCGGTGGCTTCCCGTGTCGATGCCCATCAGCATCTGCTCGCTGGTGGCCAGCGTCTCGCCGGCGTCGTCGTGCATCGTGAAGAACAGGTGCAGGCGCTTGGCGTCGCGGTCGAGCAGCAGCGCCTCGACGGTCAGCGCCTGCCCCTGGTGGGCCTCGCGCCGGTAGCAGAGGTGGGTCTCCAGGGTGAAGAGGGTATAGGCGAGGCGCTCGCGCCCCTCGGCATCCAGCCCGATCCGCTCCATCAGCGTGTCCACCGCCAGCGAGAACACCCTGGCGTATTCGGCATCGTTCATATGGCCGTTGTAGTCGACCCACTCCGGGGCGACCCGGGTCGTCAGCAGTGCCATCGGTGGCTCTCCCTTGATTTAGTAATTGCGTCTATTGTCGGCGCAGCGACACCGACCGAGGGGTTTACCAAGAATCGGTCTCGATACCGCAAATGCAACTGCCAATAGTCGAAATAGCGCTGAAAAGTATTCCTAAGGCAATTCTGGCTTTCTTGGCTAAGGTATGGGAGAACCTCTCCAGGGCGAATGCCCATCAAACGCTTGATTGAGGAAATAACAAGATGCTACCCAAGAAGACCCTTCTGGCCACCGCCGTGATCGGCGCCATGCTGGCCACCGCCGCGAATGCCGAGACCCTGCGCTGGACCCGTTCCGCGGACAGCCTGACCATGGACCCCCATTCGCAGAACGAGGGGCCGACCCATTCGGTCAATCATCAGATCTTCGATACGCTGCTGTTCCAGGACATGGACGTCGAGTATCAGCCGGGCCTGGCCACCGAGTGGCACGTGAAGGAGGACGAACCCACCGTCTGGGTGTTCAAGATCCGCGAAGGTGTGACCTTCCACGAAGGCCAGTCGTTGACCGCCGATGACGTGGTCTTCTCCATCAATCGCGCGCGTCACGAGAATTCCGACATGCGCGGCCTGCTCACCTCCATTTCCGAGGTGCGCGCCGTCGACGACCATACCGTCGAGATCGAGACCAGCGAGCCCAACCCGCTGCTGCCCAACAACTTCACCAACCTGTTCATCATGAGCCGCGAGTGGGCGGAGGAGCACGGCGTAGAGGAGCCGCAGAACTACGCCGCCGGCGAAGAGACCTATGCCGTGCGCAACGCCAACGGCACCGGTCCGTTCCGCGTCGAGAGCCGCGAGCCCGACGTGCGCACCGTGTTCGTGCGCAACGACGACTACTGGGGTATCGATGAGTACCCGATGGAGATCTCCCGCCTGGTGTTCACGCCCATCGAGTCGGCTTCCACCCGCGTGGCGGCGCTGCTCTCCGGCGAGGTCGACTTCCTGCAGGAAACCCCGGTCCAGGACATCGAGCGCCTGGCCGAAGCCGACGGTATCAAGAACGAGCAGGGCCCAGAGAACCGCACCATCTTCCTCGGCATGGACATGGGCTCGGCCCAACTGCGCACCGCCGACACCGACGACAACCCCTTCGCCGACCGCCGCGTACGCGAGGCGATCAACCTGGCGGTGGACGCCAACACCATTCAGCGCGCGGTGATGCGCGGCAACTCCCAGCCGGCCGGCATGATCGCGCCGCCCTTCGTCAACGGCTACACGGAAGAGATGGACGAAGTGCCGGAGGCGGATGTCGAACGGGCCCAGGAGCTGATGGAGGAGGCCGGCTACGGTGACGGTTTCCGCGTCACGCTCAACTGCCCCAACGACCGCTACGTCAACGACGAGCAGATCTGCCAGGCAGTGGTCAGCATGCTGGCGCGTATCGGCATCACCGTGGACCTGGTGGCCCAGACCCGTTCGCTGCACTTCGCCGAGCTGGCGCGTGAGGAGTACGACTTCTACCTGCTGGGCTGGGGCGTGCCCACCATGGATTCCGAGTACATCTTCAACTACCTCTACCACACCAAGGACGGCGATCGCGGTTCGTGGAACTTCACCGGCTACTCCGACGAGCGGGTGGACGAGCTGACCGTGGCGATGGGGCAGGAGATCGACGAGGAGGCACGCAACGAGATGATCGCGGAAGCGTGGGAGATCGTGCACGACGAGATCCTCTACATCCCGATCCACCACCAGATGCTGACCTGGTCGATGCGCGACGACATCGACTTCAAGGTGCAGAGCGAAAATACGCCGCACTTCAAGTATCTACAATTCAATCAATAAGTCTTATTGAACACGACCCCCGGCTGCCACAAGCGGCCGGGGGCATCGTCGTGATTTGGTGATCCCATGCTAGCGTTTCTGATCCAGCGCGTGCTGCAGGCCATCTTCGTGATGTTCGTGGTCGCGCTCATCTCGTTCTCGCTGTTCCACTACGTCGGCGACCCGGTGCTCAACATGCTCGGGCAGGAGGCCACCGAGGCCGACCGCGCCGCCTTGCGCGCCCAGCTCGGCCTCGACCAGCCGGTGGTGGTGCAGTTCTGGAATTTCATCGTCAATGCCGCCCAGTTCGAGTTCGGCATCTCCTACCGCTCGGCGCGCCCGGTGACCGACCTGATCCTCGAGCGGCTGCCCGCCACCCTGGAGTTGGCCATCCTCTCGGCGATCTTCGCCGTGGTCATGGGCATCGTGCTGGGCATCTATACCGCACTGCGTCGCCGCAGCTGGCTGGCCAACTTCATCATGACCGCCTCGCTGATCGGCGTGTCGCTGCCCACCTTCCTGATCGGCGTGCTGCTGATCTATGTCTTCGCCGTGGAGCTCGGCGTGCTGCCGGCCTTCGGCCGCGGTGAGACGGTACGCCTCGGCGACTGGTGGACCACCGGGCTGCTCACCGCCAGCGGCCTGCGCTCACTGATCCTGCCGGCGATCACCCTGGGGCTGTTCCAGCTCACGCTGATCATGCGCCTGGTGCGGGCCGAGATGCTCGAGGTACTGAGCACCGACTACATCAAGTTCGCCCGCGCGCGGGGGCTCTCCAAGCGTGTGGTGAACCTGCGCCACGCGTTGAAGAACACCATGATCCCCGTGATCACCATCATCGGCCTGCAGCTCGGCACCATCATCGCCTTCGCCATCATCACCGAGACGGTGTTCCAGTGGCCCGGCGTGGGGGCGCTGTTCATCACCGCCGTGCGCTTCGTCGACGTGCCGGTGATGGCCGCCTACCTGATGATGATCGCGCTGGTGTTCGTGGTCATCAATCTGGTGGTGGATCTGCTCTACTACGCCGTCGACCCACGGCTGCGGGCCCAGGGAGGTGGCAAATGAGTCAGGACGTACAGACCCGAGACCAGGAGGCGCCCGTCGTGCCGCCCAGGCCGAGCAAGTGGCGCACCTTCCTCGACAGCGATGTCGTCTACTCGTGGAAGCGCCAGCCGGTGGTGATACTCGCCACCCTGGTCACGCTGACCATGTTCGCGGCGGCCCTGTTCGCGCCGTGGATCGCGCCGCAGAACCCGTTCGACCCGCGCCAGCTGGAGCTGATCGACGCCTTCGCGCCGCCGATGACGACCTCGGACTTCACCGGCAACTTCTACCTGCTGGGCAGCGACAGCCAGGGCCGCGACGTCTTCTCGGCGATTCTCTACGGCTCGCGCATCTCGCTGCTGGTGGGCTTCGCCGCGGTGATCTTCGCCCTGGTGATGGGCACCGCCCTGGGCCTTTTGGCGGGCTTCCGCGGCGGCTGGCGCGACGCGCTGATCATGCGTATCGCCGATGTGCAGCTCACTTTCCCCTCGATCCTGATGGCGCTGCTGATCTTCGGCGTGATCCGCGGTTTCCTGCCGCGCTCGATGCACGCCGAGGTGGCCATCATCGTGCTGATCATTGCCATCGGCCTCTCCGACTGGGTGCAGTACGCCCGTGCCGTGCGCGGCGCCACCATGGTGGAGAAGAGCAAGGAGTACGTGCAGGCGGCGCGAGTGATCGGCCTGCCGGCGCGCAAGATCCTGTTCCAGCACATCCTGCCCAACGTGCTGCGTCCGGTGCTGGTGATCGGCACCATCGGGCTGGCGCTGGCGATCATCGCCGAGGCCACGCTGTCGTTCCTGGGGGTCGGCATGCCGGCCACCCAGCCGAGCCTGGGCACCCTTATCCGGGTGGGCCAGGATTACATGTTCTCGGGAGAGTGGTGGATCCTGCTCTTCCCCGGGGTGGCGCTGCTGATACTGGCGCTCTCCGTCAATCTGCTGGGAGACTGGTTGCGTGATGTCCTCAACCCCAAGCTCCGTTAACCAAAGCGCCGCCATCGGCCACGAGCCTGCTGCCGCGGCGCAGGAACCGGTGCTCTCCGTGCGCCATCTGCGGGTGGAGTTCCCCACCCGCCACGGCACCCTGGTGGCGCTCGACGACGTCTCCTTCGACATCGCCCCCGGCGAGGTGCTGGGCGTGGTGGGCGAGTCCGGGGCCGGCAAGTCGATGACCGGCAACGCCGTGATCCGGCTGCTCGAGCCGCCCGGGCGCATCGCCGCGGGCGAAGTGCATCTCTCGGGCAAGCGTATCGACGACCTCCCCGAAGAGCAGTTCGTGCCGCTGCGCGGCCGCCATATCGGCATGATCTTCCAGGACCCGCTGACCAGCCTCAACCCGCTGTTCTCGATTGGCGACCAGCTGGTGGAAACCATTCGCGCCCACCTGCCGATGAGCGAGCGCGAGGCGCGCGAAGAGGCGCTCCAGCTGCTGCGCGAGGTGGGCATTCCCGCTCCCGAGAACCGCCTCGACAGCTACCCGCACCAGTTCTCCGGCGGCATGCGCCAGCGCGTGGTGATCGCCCTGGCGCTGGCGGCGCGCCCCGAGTTCATCATCGCCGACGAGCCCACCACGGCACTGGACGTCTCGGTGCAGGCGCAGATCCTCGCCCTGCTCAAGCGGCTGTGCGCCGACCATGGCACCGCGGTAATGCTGGTGACCCACGACATGGGGGTGATCGCCGAGACCGCCGACCGCGTGGCGGTGATGTACGCCGGCCGGCTGATCGAGATCGGCCCGGTCGACGAGGTGGTGCGCCACCCGCAGCACCCCTACACCAAGGGGCTGATGGCCTCGATTCCGAGCGTGGAGAAGCGCCTCGAGCGGCTCTACCAGATCGAGGGCTCGATGCCGCGGCTGGCGGCGATCCCCGCGGGCTGCGCCTTCAATCCGCGCTGCCCCCACGCCCAGCAGCGCTGTCGTGACGAAAGGCCGGAGCTGATGCCGGCGGAGGGCAGCCGCGCGGCCTGCTGGCTGCACGACCCGGTCGACCCACTGCCGCCGCGACAAGACGTAGAGGGACGGGAGGTGAGCCATGTGCGCTGATACGGCAGTGAAGCAGACCACGGCGGCGCAGGGTGAGAACCTGCTCGAAGCCCAGGACCTGGCGCGCTACTTCGACGTCTCCAAGCCTTGGCTCAACCGGGTGATCGAGCGCAGCGAGCGGCTCACGCTCAAGGCGGTGGACGGTGTGGGCTTCTCCATTCGCCGCGGCGAGACCCTCTCGCTGGTGGGCGAATCGGGCTGCGGCAAGTCCACCGTGGCGCGGCTGGTGGTAGGGCTCTACGGGCTCACCCGCGGCAGGCTGACGTTCGACGGCGAGGACATCAGCGACCTGGCCAGCCGCACCGGGCGCCAGGCCGCCAGCGTGCGCAAGCGTTTCCAGATGATCTTCCAGGACCCCTACGCCAGCCTCAACCCGCTGTGGCGGGTGGGCACCATCATCGGCGAGCCGCTGCGCTTCTTCCGCCCCGAGATGAGCGCCACCGACCGCCGCCGCCGGGTGGGCGAGCTGCTCGAGCAGGTGGGGATGTCGGCCATGGATGCCAACCGCTACCCGCACGAGTTCTCGGGCGGCCAGCGTCAGCGTATCTCCATCGCCCGGGCGCTGGCCAACGAGCCGGAGTTCATGATCTGCGACGAGCCGACCTCGGCGCTCGACGTCTCGGTGCAGGCGCAGATCCTCAACCTGATGCGCGACCTGCAGGACGAATACGGCCTGACGTACCTGTTCATCAGCCACGACATGGCGGTGGTCAAGCACATGTCGGACCGCATCGCGGTGATGTACCTGGGGCGTATCGCCGAGATCTCCCCGGCCGACCAGCTCTTCGAGCGCCCTCACCATCCCTACTCGAAGATGCTGCTGGCCGCGGTGCCGTCGCTGGAGGGGGTGGGCAGGGAGCGCAGCGTGATCCAGGGCGAGGTGCCCAACCCGGTGCATCCGCCCTCGGGCTGCGCCTTCCATCCGCGCTGTCCGCACGCCAACGCGCGCTGCCAGGCCGAGGTGCCCAAGCTGATCGCGCGCAGCGATGGCAGCGAGGTGGCGTGTCACGGCGTCGAGGAGGGCAGGTTGCCATGAGGCGCCCGGCCTGATGCTGGAGCTGCTCTCGCCGCTGTCGGCCGGGGTCAACCTGGCCCTGGTGCTGCTCTCGGTGGTGACCTCGGCGCTCTCCGCGGCGGCGGGCATCGGCGGCGGCACGCTGCTGATCATCGCCATGGCCCAGGTGATGCCGGCCACGGCGCTGATTCCGGTGCACGGCATGGTCCAGCTCGGCTCCAACGGCGGCCGCGCGGCGATGACCTGGCGTCACGTGCGCCGCGACATCGTCGCGGCCTTCCTGCCGGGTGTGATCGTCGGCGCCCTGGTCGCGGCCTGGTTGCTGATCCGCCTGCCCTACGGCGTGCTGGAACTGTGTATCGCCGCCTTCGTGCTCTACTCCTGCTGGGGTCCAGGTCTGCCCCAGCGGGCGGTGGGGCGCACCGGCACCGTGGTGGCCGGTGCCGTCACTACGCTGCTCTCCAGCCTGGTGGGCGCCAGCGGGCCGATGGTGGCCTCGTTCATCAAGCTCGGCATGAGCGAGCGGCTGCCGCGGGTGGCCACCTTCGCCACCTGCATGACGCTGCAGCACATGACCAAGGCGTTCATCTTCGGCTTCGCCGGGTTTGTCTTCCGCGACTGGCTATGGCTGATGCTGGCGATGGTGGCGGCGGGCTTCGCCGGCACCTGGCTGGGCTTGCGCCTGCTGCACCGGGTGACCGACCACCGCTTCGACTTTTTCTTCAAGTGGGCCCTGACCCTGCTGGCGCTGCGCCTGATCTGGCTGGGCGCGGAGCGGCTGTTGGGGTTAGGCTGAACGTAAACGGCCTGGCCTGACCGGAAAGGAGTCTGTCATGAAGCGCTTGATAACCTCTCTGCCATTGATTCTGTTGCTGCTATTGGCCGGCTGCGCCGGCATGGGCGATCCACGGGATAGCGCCACCGAACTGGAGCCCGGTCGCTTCTACGAGGTCATGACGCCGGGGCATCGCTACTACACCTTTACCCTGGATGCCCCCGCCCGCGTGGTGCTGGAAAGCCACACCTTCCCCGGCGACACGGGGGTCGTGGCACCCGCGGGACAGCTGCTCGATGCCGACGGGCAAGTGGTGGAGCGCGACTGGAACAGCGGGCGCAACAGCAACTTCAGAATCGAGCGCCGACTCGAGGCGGGCACCTGGTACCTGCGGGTGACCACGCCGCATGCGAGCCCTGGTTCCTTCGGCATGATGGAGCGCGACTATCGTTATTCGGTGACGCTGAAGGTCGACCGGACGCGCTGAAGGGATAAAGGTCTTGGCGTGCCGGTCGCTTGCGAGGTAGCGAAACCCCCGCCCGACGAACAGGCAGGGGCGAGGGCGAGCCGATCAGGACTCGATCGGGGCGCGCCAGTCGTCGGAACCGGAGGTGCCGGCGACGGTGTGTTCCCAGTCGATCTTGCGGTAGGCCAGGGAGACGTCCATCAGCTGAGTGAACTCGGCTTTGGTCATGTCCTGGGCATGCGGCATGCGCAGGTTGATGTCGACGATGGTGGCGTCGGTCAGGGTGGTGGTGAAGAAGTGCTCCTGCTTGCCCTCGACGGAGGTGCGGTACCACTTCAGCTCGACGTTCGGCAGCATCTCGCCGGAGGCCAGGGCGTTGTACATCAGCGGCACGGCCTTGTTCAGGGCCACGGTGAAGACGAACGGCTTGTGGGCGCGCTGGCCGGAGGGCTGGCCGGACTGCGGGTCGGTGGGCACGGTCACGACGTGCTTGAACTCCTGGACCAGCATCTCGTCCTCGTGGCCTTCCACGTAGATGTTGCCCACGGAATCCGGGGTGAAGGCACCGGCAGTGATGTTGCCCTGGGTCTGGCCTTCGATGCTGATATAGCAGGGAGTCGGCATGGTCTGCTCCTTGACGATGTGAATGAAATGTCCGATGGACGGTTCACTAAGGGCAGGAAGCGTGCCGTTGTTAATAAAGTGCTTTTAAAACAATTTGTTTCGCTGTTTTCTATGCTCAAGGCTCAGTTTAATTAGGCAATGGGTTGCCCAGCTCAGGCAAGATCTTGCCCGGCGGGCAACAACTTGCTCGACTGGAAAGTCGCTGAACGCCGCCCAGCTCGGGCTGGGCCTCCTTGCCCGATCCCTTTCCTGCCTGGGAGCACCCTGGCAGGGCCGGCTGAAGGCAGACGTTATTCCAGTTGATTAATAAACGGATCTTTAATGGAAGCCGCCGGAATATATGCAAAAAAACTTGCTATTCCGGCTGTAAAGCGCTCCGTTAATCGCCATACTGAAGCGAGGTCCGCTTCAGAAACGGGCTACAGGGGAATCACAAGGGAACCAGAGGTCTTCGTCATGCGCTCCTACAACCGACACTACCTCGGTGTGGCCATTTTTTTTCTTCTTTGTTTGCAACTGTTGACGGTCAGTACGGCGCAGGCCAACCCCCGCTATGCGGCTATCGTGATCGATGTCGAAAGCGGCGACGTTCTGCATGCTGACAACGCGGATGCCACCCGCTATCCGGCCTCGTTGACCAAGATGATGACGCTCTACATGCTGTTCGAGGCGCTCGAGAACGGCAGCATGCATCTCAGCCAGCCGCTTCCGGTTTCGTCCCATGCCGCTTCGATGCCCGCTTCCAAGCTGTGGCTTTCGGCGGGCAGCACCATCGCGGTCGAGGATGCCATCAAGGCGCTGGTGGTGCGTTCCGCCAATGATGTCGCCGTGGTGGTGGCCGAGGCGCTGGGCGGCACGGAGTCCGGCTTCGCGCGCATGATGACCCAGCGGGCTAACGAGCTGGGCATGCCCAACACCGTGTTCCGCAACGCCTCGGGCCTGCCGGACAACGCCCAGGTGACGACGGCGCGGGACATGGCCACGCTGTCGATCCGCGTGATGCAGGACTTCCCGCAGTACTACCACTACTTCTCGACCCAGAGCTTCAGCTACCGCGGGACCACGCATACCAGCCACAACCGGCTAGTGCGCAACTATCCCGGCGCCGACGGTCTCAAGACCGGCTTCATCCGCGCTTCGGGCTTCAACGTGGCGACCTCGGCGATCCGCAACGACCGCCGCATCGTCTCGGTGGTGATGGGCGGTTTCACTGCCGCCTCGCGTGATACCCACATGGCCGACCTGCTCGACCGTGGCTTCGCCCGCCTTTCCATGCTGCAACGCGGCGACTGGATCGCCCGGGCCGACGTGCTGGGCGATCGCATGGAATTGTCGGAGAGCCCGCCCGCGTCGGCCCAGCAGCTGGCGGCAGCGCCCGAGGCGGGCGGCCAGGTGGCCAGCGCCGAGCTGGAGCGCCGTCTCTCCTTCCAGTCGGAGATGGAGATCGAGATGGGCTCCGCCGACGACCCGATTCGCGCCCTGATCGCCCAGGCCGATTCGCCGCGCGCAGCCAGCGGCAACTGGGCCGTGCAGGTTGGCGCCTTCAACGACGCCGACCAGGCACGCAACCTGGCGACCCGCGCGGCCGATCAGTTGGCCAGCCTGTTGAACGACGTACGCGTATCGGTGGCGGAATCCGGCGGCGATCGTCGCGTCTTCCGGGCCCGCCTGGTCGACCTGCAGGAGAGCGATGCCCACTCCGCCTGCGACAGCCTGCGGGCCCAGGGCATGGATTGCATGGTGGTGGCGCACAACTGACGTCGCGCTTCAGCGCCCTTGCGACATCGCCCCGCTCATGCGGGGCGATGTCGTTTCGTCTCGCGAGTCGCTCAGGCCAGGGCCGGGTCGAGCTCCGGCTCCGCTTCGCGCAGGCTCCCGTCACTGAGCGCGATCCGCCGGTCGCAGATGCGCTCGATCAGCGCGGGATCGTGGCTCACCAGCATCACGCCGCAATGCCGCTCGCGCGCCAGCTCCACCAGCAGCGCCAGTGTCTGGCGTTGGGTGATGGGGTCGAGGCGTGAGGTCGGCTCGTCGGCGAACAGGAAGCACGGTTCGAGCAGCAGTACGCGCAGGATGGCGAAGCGCTGCAGCTCGCCGCCCGAGATCTCGCCGGGACGCCGGGACAGCAGCCGCTCGTCGAGTCCCAGGCGTGCCATCAGCGGGGCGATGGCGGTGCGATCCAGGCGGTGGCGCCGCACCAGGTCGTCGAGCAGACGCGAGAGCCGCCAGTGGGGTGAAAAAGCTGCCGGCGGGTCCTGGTAGAGCTTCTGGAAGCCCAGCAGGTGTCCTTGTGCGCGACGAATCTCGCCGCTATCGGTGCGCGTGACCCCCAGCAGCATGTCGCCCAAGGTGCTTTTGCCGCAGCCGGAAGGGCCGACCACACCGACGATCTCGCCGGGGCTGACCGTGAGCGAGAGGTCGTGGAACAGTTCGCGTCCGCCGCGTGCCTTGACCAAACCGCGGGCGCTCACGACCGCCGCCTGTCGCTCGCTCAGCGGTGCCGGGCGCGGCCAGCGGCCGGGCTCGGCGTCCAGCAGGCGCTGCCCGTACTCGCTTTGTGGGTGAGTGAGCACTTGCTGGGCCGGGCCGCGCTCGACCACCTGGCCCTGGCGCAGGATGAGCACTTCGCCGCCGAGGCGGCGGGCCACGTCGATGTCGTGGGTAATGGTGACCAGGGCGCCGCCGCGCTCGGACGTACGCGCCAGCAGTTCGACCACCGCATCGCGCCTGGGCGCATCGAGCCCCTTGGTCGGCTCGTCGGCGATCACGATGGGGGCGCCGCCGGCACTGGCGGCGGCGAAGGCCACGCGCTGGGCCATGCCGCCGGAGAGCTCGCCGGGCAGCTTGGCGCCGGCGTCCACCAGGCCCAGCTCGGTGAGATCGGTCCAGGCGGCCTGGAGCGACGCACGTCGGTCACGCCCGGCCACGTGGCGGTGGCTCTCGGCGACCTGCGAGATGGCCCGCATGGTCGGGTCCAGCGCGTGCCACGGCTCCTGGGGCAGCAGCGCCAGGCGTCGGCCCCACAGGGCGCGGCGCGACGTTGGGTCGGCGGCCTCGAACGTCTCGCCGTCGATGACGAGACGCCCCTGGGCGGCAAGTCCACGGGGCAGCGTGCCCATGATCGCCTGGGCGATCAGGCTCTTGCCCGAGCCGGTCTCGCCGAGCAGGGTCAGGCGCCCGCCGGGGCCGAGCGAACAGGAGAACGGCGCGATGTTGACGCCCTCACCCCGGATCGTCAGGCCTGCGGCCTGAAGTAAGTACGCACTCATCGTGGATCCCTCCCCGCCAGCAGATTGAGGCTCAGCACCAGCACGAACAGCACAAGGATCGGCTGGGCCATGGCCCAGGGCGCCTCGTGGTAGTAGGGCAGCAGCTCGATCATCATCAGCCCCAGTTCGGCGGTGGGCGGTCGCAGGCCGACGCTGACGAAGCCCAGCGCGGCCATGGCGAGGATCGCGCTGGCGGCGCCGAAGGCGGCCAGGGTCAGCACCTGCGGGGCGAGCTCCGGCCACAGGTGGCGGCGGAACAGGTAGAACGGACCGAAGCCGAGCAGGCGGCTCGCCTCGAGCTGCGGCGAGGCGATCAGGATGCGGGTGCGGGCCCGTACCACGCGGAAGTACTCGATCCACAGTACCAGCGAGATGCCGACGTAGAGCGCCCAGAAGTTGCCCGGGGCGATGGCGACCAGCAGCAGTACCAGCAGCAGGCCGGGCAGCGCCAGGCAGGCATCGGCCAGGCTGCCCAGCACGCGGTCGAACCAGCCGCCGCGCCAGCCGGCGATGACGCCGAGGATCACGCCCGGCACGGCGGCACTGGCCACGCTGAGCAGCGCCATGCCGAACGAGAGCTGTACGGCGGATGCCAGCCGAGCCAGCAGGCTGCGCCCCAGGTGGTCGGTGCCGAGCGGTTCGGCCAGCGACGGCAATTGCAGGATGCGCGTCAGCTGCTGGCGCGCCGGGTCGGCATCGAACAGCCAGGGCACCAGCCAGGCGAAGGCGAGCAGCAGCGCCAGCAGCGCGGCGCCAAGCCGCTGGCGGCCGTTCAGGGCCGGCAAGGCCCAGCGGCGGGAGGGAGTCAGGGCAAGCGTTTTCATGCGCTGCGCCTCCTGGGATCGAGCCAGTGGCAGAGCAGATCTACCACGGTGTTGAGCGCGACGAACATCAGCCCCATTACCAGCGCGGTGCCCTGGATCATCGGCACGTCGCGGGCGACGATGGCATGCACCAGGGCGTGGCCGATGCCGGGCCAGGCGAACAGGGTCTCGACCACCACCACGCCCTCGATCAGGTAGACGAACTGCACGCCGAGGTAGGCGATCACCGGCACCGCGGCGTTGCGCAGGCCGTGGCGCAGGAAGCTCAGGCGTTCGCCAAGGCCCTTGGTGCGCGAGAAGGCGTAGTAGGCCGACTGCGACACGTCGGCCATGGCATTGCGCGCCACCCGGCTGGAGATGGCGGCCAGGGCCAGCGCCAGGGTCAGCGCCGGCAGTATCCCATGCGCGAAGCGGCCATGGCCGGCGGCCGGCAGCCAGCCCAGGGTGACCGAGAAGGTCAGGATCAGCACCAGGCCGACGGCGAAGGGGGGCAGGGCGCGCAGCACGCTGGCGGCCACTTCGCTTACGCGGTCCAGCGTCCCGTTGGGCTTGAGCCCGGCGAGCAGGCCAAGCGGCGGGCCCAGCAGCAGCGAGAGCAGCACGGCCATCGCCGCCAGGCCCAGGGAGTGGCCGAGCTGATGCCACAGCTCGGCCACTACCGGCTCGCCGCTGACCAGCGAGCGGCCCAGGTCGAACTGCACCAGGTCCCACAGCCAGCCGAAGTAGGCGCCGAGCGCCGGCTGGTCCAGCGCCAGTTCGGCGCGTACCGCCTCGGCGGCACTGGTGTTGACCATGTCGTGACCGTAGCGGCCGGCGGCGATGCGGTAGGCCATGTCGCCGGGCAGCGAACGGGTCAGCACGAAGGTCAGGGTACCGACCATCCAGGCCACCAGCCCGGCCTGGAACAGACGCTGCAGCAGCAGGCCACCCAGGCCTGCCGTCCTATGAGAAGCCCGGCGCGGTGTCGTTCGTGATGCCAGGGTCACGCTCATTCACTCCACCTCAGTTCGTCGATGCGATAGCTGCGCTCCAGTGGGTCGATGGAAAAACCCTCCAGCTCGGCGTCGACCGCGGCGGTCTGCTGGTACCAGGCCACGGGCACGACCGGCATGGCCTCGTTCAGGCGGCGTGCCACCTGCCCCGCCAGCTCGCTGCGGGCCTCGCTGTCGGCTTCCTGGCGCAGGGTATCGAGCCAGCCGGGCAGGTCGTCGTCGCGCCAGCCCATGGCGCCCCAGTCGCCGCCCATCGCTTCGGGATCGGTGCCGAAGTCGTCGAGCAGGGTGCCGAGCGGGTCGGGTACCAGGCCGTAGTTACGCGCCATCAGGCCCAGCTCCAGGCTGCCGTCGCGATGGCCGGAGGGAATCTCGCTGGCGTTGCCCACGGCGACTTCCAGCGCCACGCCGATCTCACGCCACTGGTCCTGCAGGGCTGTCGCCACCAGCGGCAGTTCGGGGCGGTCGGAGAAGGTGCGCAGGGTCAGTTGGAACGGTTCGCCGTCGCGCTCGAGCATACCGCTGCCGTTGGCCTGCCAGCCCAGCTCGGCGAGCATCTCGCGGGCCCGCTCTAGGTCCTGGGCATCGCCGGCGTCGAGGCCGAGGTGCCAGGGGCCCAGGCTTGCCGGGAACAGCTCGGCGGCGGCGGCTTCGGGGTCGCGTAGCAGGCCGGCGGCGATGCCCTCGCGGTCGATGGCCAGGCTCAGCGCCTGGCGGGCGCGCTCGTCCTCGAGGAAGGGATGTTCGGCATTGACCTTGAAGACGATGGTGCGCGGCAGCGGCTCGGCGTGCAGCGCCAGGCGGTCGTTGCGCGCCAGCCGCGCGCGGCTGGCCGGGTCGAGGGTGAATACCACGTCGGCATCGCCGCTCTCGGCCATCACGGCACGCGTCTCGCCGCGGCCCACCGCCAGGTAGCTGGCGGTGCCGATGGCGGGTGCCTCGCCCCAGTAGCCGTCGAAACGCTCCACCTCGAGCCGCTGCGGAGGAGCCACGCTCTTTACCCGGTAGGGCCCGGTACCGATCACCTCGGTGACACGCTCCTCGTCGTCGAAGGCGCCCGGGGCGAGAATCAGGGTGGTGGAGTGGGCCAGCAGTGCCGGCAGCGGCGCGAAGGGGCTGTCGAGCCGGATCACCACCTCGTTGCCCTCGGCCTCGATGGCGGCGATGGGCGCCGAATCGAGGATGCCCGGTTTGGCCAGGGCGTGCTCGAGGCTGGCTGCCGCCGCTTCTGCCGTCAGCGGGCTGCCATCATGGAAGGTGACGTCTTCGCGCAGCGCGAAGCGCCAGGCCAGTCCATCGTCGCTGGGCTGCCAGGAAGCCGCCAGCCCGGGGGCGGGCCGGCCATCGGCATCGGTGTCGACCAGGGTCTCGGCGACGCGCATCCGGGCGTAGACATAGCCGGCCGTCGAGGGATCGGCGCCGGTGATCTCCCAGGGGGCGACCACCGCCAGCGGCCGGTCGGCGGCGGCTGACAGGGGCAGCAGGGCCAGGGCAAGGAGAAGGGAACGAGGGGGTCGCACCATTGCAGGATCTTCCTAGCGTAGTCGAAAAATAGGCATGTACGTTATAACATAACTTTTTTGAGTGGAAGCTGCACCTGCCTATATCCCGACCTCGACCTGCCCATGGTTGGATGCGTCATTTTGGGGCGACGTACTTGCCGCAGCCTGCACCAGCCATTAGGTTGTTAATCATCAAGCCCCGCCGCCCTCTCGGTCGGCGGGGTGGTTTTTTGGCAGCCGGGAGGGGTGTCATGTCACCGTCGTTGAAGGGGATTCTGTTCATGTGCGCCGGGGTGCTGTGCCTGGCCATCGGCGATGCCATCGCCAAGTGGCTGGGCGAGGTGCACTCGCCGCTGCAGATCATCTTCTTTCGCACCCTGGTGTCGCTGCCGTTGATCGCGTTGCTGGCCCACTACGGTGGCGGCCTGCGCAAGCTGCGGACCCGGCGCCCGTTCGTGCATCTGGTGCGCGGCCTGATCTATGCCGGCACCATGGTCTGTTTCGTCTTCGGCTTGACTCTGCTGCCGCTGGCGGAGGCCACGGCAATTGCCTTCGTCGCCCCGCTGTTCGTCACGCTGCTCTCTGTGCCGCTACTGGGCGAGCGGATCGACCCGCCGGTGCTGGCCGCGTCGCTGTTCGGCTTCGCGGGGGTGCTGATCGTGGTGCGCCCGGGGGGCGATGCCTTCCAACTGGGTTCGCTGGTGCTCATCGGCGCGGCGCTGTTCTATGCGCTGATGATGATCACGGCCAGGCGCTACGGCACCACCGAATCCCTCTGGGCCATGGTGTTCTACATGACGCTGGTGCCGATGGTGTTGGCCGCCGTGGCGCTGCCATGGGTCTGGCAGATGCCCCAGCCCTGGCACTGGCTGGGTTTCTTCGGGGCCGGCGTGGTCGGGGTGGGGGCCACGGCCTGCATCACCATGGCCTTTCGTTTCGCTCCGGCGGCCATCGCCGCACCGTTCGACTACACCGCCATGCTGTGGGCGGTACTGCTGGGGTGGTGGTTCTGGGGCGAGATGCCCGACGTCTGGGTGTTCGTCGGCAGCGCCCTGATCATCGGCAGCGGCCTGGCGATCGCCTATCACGACCGCCGGACGACCCTGAAACGCCGCCCGACGTCCTAGCCTTCGTGCGACCACTGTCTGCGCTCGGCCATGTGGCGCCAGCCTGGTCAGGCCTGAGCGCGATTGAGCCGCCAGCGCCGCCAGTGGCGCGCCACCAAGCCGTGCCTGGGTGCCGCCAGCAGGGCAAGGAGGAACAGGCCCGAGGCCACCAGCACGATGGCGCCCCCCGAGGCGACGTCCAGCGATACCGACACCACCAGCCCCACCACGGCGGAGGTCACGCCGACCGCGACCGAGATCGCCAGCATCGTGGTGAAGCGGT
Organism: Halomonas sp. SS10-MC5; assembly: GCF_015992245.1. Classification (NCBI taxonomy): domain Bacteria; kingdom Pseudomonadati; phylum Pseudomonadota; class Gammaproteobacteria; order Oceanospirillales; family Halomonadaceae; genus Halomonas; species Halomonas sp. SS10-MC5. The sequence continues at coordinate 337,531 of NZ_CP065435.1, forward strand.
CGGTGAGCAGGTGGGCCGTGGCGCCGGGGGTGATCAGCATCGCCACCACCAGGATGATGCCCACGGTTTCCAGGCTGGCGACGATGGTCAGCGTCAGCAGCAGGATCAGGCCATAGTGGATCACGCTGGTGCGGAAGCCCAGCGCCTGGGCCTGCTGCGGGTCGAAGGTATAGAGCAGCAGCGGGCGATAGGCCAGCCAGATCGCCAGCAGCGTCACCGCGCTGGCCAGCAGCGTCAGTAGCAGCGCCGAGGTCTTCACCCCCAGCACGTTGCCGAACAGGATATGCAGCAGGTGGGTGCTGGTGGCGATCTTGCTGATGATCACGATGCCCAGCGCGAAGGCGGCGGTGAACATCAGCCCCATCGCCGCATCCGACTTGATGCGGGTGTGGCGTTCGATGGCGCCGATGCCCAGCGAGGTCAGCGCGCCGGTGACGAAGGCGCCGATGAAGAACGGCCAGCCCAGCAGGTAGGCAATCGCCACGCCGGGCAGCACCGCATGGGAAATGGCATCCCCCAGCAGCGACCAGCGCTTGAGCACCACGTAGCAGGAGAGCAGCCCGCAGATCGCCCCCACCAGCACCGACGTGAGCAAGGCGCGCTGCATGAAGCGGTACTCGAAGGGCGCGGCCAGGCTCTCGGGCAGGAGATTGACGAACGCCATCAGCAGTGCCGTCAGCGCATCGACCACCTCCAGGGCGAAGGGCTCAAGCAGCGACACGCGCACCTCCCCGCATGGCGTCTGGGGTACCTACCGCCAGGCGCGCCAGCATAGTGTCGTTGAGCATCTCGTCCGGGGTGCCCAGGCCGACGAGCGTGCGATTGATCAGCAGCACGTTGTCGGCATGGACGCGTGCGCTCGGCATGTCGTGGGTCACCATGATGATGGTCCGCCCGGCGCTGCGCTCGCGCTCGAGGGTGGCGAGAATCAGCTTCTCGCTGGGGGGATCGACCCCTGCCAGGGGCTCGTCGAGCAGCAGGATCCTGGCCTGCTGTGCCAGGGCGCGCGCCAGCATGACGCGCTTCTTCTGCCCCCCGGACAGCTCACCGATGGGGCGGGCGGCATAGTCGGCCATGTCGACGGCGTCGAGGGCGGCTTCCACCGCCTGGCGATGGTCGGGGTTGGCCCAATGGCGGGGCAGCAGGCGCTGCCACAGCGGGTCATGGCGCATCAGGCCGTAGCGGCCGGTCAGCACTGTGTCGCGTACCGAGATGGGAAAGTCCCACTCCATGTTCTCCTGCTGGGCCATGTAGGCGATGTTGCCGGCCCGGCGCTGTGCCGCAGGGCTCCCGCCGAGGATCCGCAGCTCGCCGCGCAGCGGCACGAGGCTGCCGATCACCAGGTTGAGCAGGCTCGACTTGCCGGCGCCGTTGGGGCCGACGATGGCCGTCCACTGCCCCTGCGGCAGCGCCAGGGTGATATCCTCGAGCACAGGCTGCTGGTGATAGGCCGCACAGAGCCGGTGTGCCTGAAGTGCCGGAACGGGGTGGGTCATCGTTCGCCTCCCAGGGTATCGAGCAGTAGCTGGACGTTGTGGCGCAGCATCCCGGGATAGTCCGGCGCCTCGCCCTCCGGCTCGCTGAGGGAATCGACGTAGAGCGGGCCGGCGATCTTCACTTCGGTCTCGCTGGCCACGCTGCGCACGTGGCGATCGGAAATCGTGCTCTCCCAGAAGATGGCGGCCGGCTGGCGCTCCTCGATCTTGTCGACGATGCGCATGACCTGATGCGGCGAGCCCTCCTGCTCGGCATTGTTGCCCCAGATGCCGTCGTGCTCGAAGCCGAAGGCGTCGGCAAAATAGAGGAAGGCCGCTTCGCTGGTGATGAGCAGGCGCCGCTCCTCGGGAATGGTGGCGAGGGATTCCGTGAGTTCGTCGTGCAGGGCGTGAAGCGATTCTCCCAGCGCCTCGGCACGCGAGCGGAAGGCATCGGCGGCGTCCGGCCGGGCCTCGGCGAGGACTTCGGCGGCCACCCGGGCGTACTCGGCGGCGGCACGCGGATCCATCCACATGTGCGGGTCGGCCTCGCCGGCGAAGTCGCCGGTGGCGATCGGCTGGGTCGCATAGCCGCTCTCCTCGGCCAGCGCGACCAGCGGCACGTCGTCACCTACCGTGGCCTCGACCTGGCCGATCCACTGCTCCAGGCCATAGCCGTTGTAGAGCACGACGTCGGCCTTCTCGAGGGCCACGAAGTTGCTCGGCACCAGTTCCCATTCGTGCACTTCCGCGCCCACCGGGGTCAGCACCTCGACCTCGGCGTCGTCGCCTGCCACCTCACGCACCAAGTCCCCCAGCACCGAGAAGGTGGTCGCCACCCGGAGCGGCGACTCCTCGGCATGGGCCGTGTTCGACAAGGCCAGCGCAAGGGCGCTGAGCAGCATCCATCCCCTGGGAAGCGGCATCGGGTCACTCTCCTATGACGTCAGGGCCGTTGAATGTGGGTTGTTTCGTTACAGTGAGTTTCTGAGTGCATGGCTAATATTTTAGCCAAGGTTAACTTGTAGGGTAGTAGGAAATCTCTATCGGTGCACTGTTGCTGCCCTATCAGGACATTGGCTATATTGGCGCGATGACCGACACCCCAGATGACGTGACGCCGGATCGCCTTTGCAAGGCGGATGCCCTGCCGCCCAGCGACCAGCATGCGCAGCAGTATGCTGCCGTGCGCAATGCCCATGAAACCGAGCTGCTCGAGGATTACGTCGAGTTGATCGCCCACTTGCTGAAGCATCAGGGCGAGGCGCGTTCGACCGATATCGCCGCGCGGATGGGGGTCAGCCAGGCCACGGTGTCGAAGACCGTGACCCGGCTCAAGGCGCTGGGGCTGGTCTCCAGCAAGCCCTATCGTTCGCTGTTCCTGACGGAAAAGGGAGAAGCCATGGCGGCCATGTCGCATCAGCGTCATGCCATCGTGCTGCAGTTCCTGCGTGCCCTCGGCGTCAGCGATCGCATTGCGCGCATCGATGCCGAGGGCATGGAGCATCACGTCAGCCAGGAGACCCTGGACATCATGCAGCGCTATACCCGCGAGCAGGAGCGTCGCGGTTCCTGAGGCGATGCCGCCACGGTCTCGCCACGTCTTGCCTTTCCTCTCTGATCAATCGGCGAAGAACGCCCGGGCAGCGGCTTCCGGATCCGGCTGGCCGCAGATCGCCGATACCACCGCCGGCCCCCTGGCGCCGGCCTCCCGCACGGCCCTGGCGTGCTTCGCCTTGAGCCCGCCGATGGCCACCGCCGGCAGCGGGCTTGCCGCCACCAGCGCGGCCAGGCCGTCGAAGCCCAGCGGCCTGGCGTGGTCGCGCTTGGTCGAAGTGGCGAATACCGGGCCGAGGCCGAGATAGTCCAACCGGGCCGGGTCGAGGCGGGCGAGCTGGTCGTGGTTCTGCACCGAGAGGCCGAGAATGGCGTTTTCGCCCAGCGCGGCACGGGCCGCGGCCACGTCGCCGTCGTCCTGGCCGATATGCAGGCCGTCGGCACCGCTCTCCACTGCCACCGCCAGGCGATCGTTGATGATCAGCGGTACGCCGCTACCGGCCAGGGCGGCCTTGAGACGGCGCGCCTGGTCGATCATCTCGCCGTCGGAAGCCTGCTTGTCGCGAAGTTGCACGACGCTGACCCCGCCGCGCACCGCGGCGACGACGGTCTCCACCAGGCCATGGCGGGCGCAGAGCTCGGGGTCGGTTACCAGATAGAGGGAAAGGTCGAGTGGCATGGCATCACCGCTGTGATTTGAAGGCCCTTCATCTTACCCAAGCTGACGAAAGAGTTCAGGGCGCGGGGCCGGCGGCACCTAGAAACCGATCCTGCCAGTAGTCGATGTGCAGCGGCACGCTGCTGACCCTGCGGCCGCTGCCGGGGGCGTGGATCATCTGGCCGTCGCCGCGGTAGATGCCGACATGGGTGGCCTTGCGACCGTCGCCGAAGAACAGCAGGTCGCCGGGCTGGGCACGTTCGACGGCCGGCAGGTTGCGGTACTGCTCGTCGGCGGTGCGCGGCACCCGGATGCCTGCCGCCCGGTAGGCCATCTCCACCAGCCCCGAGCAGTCGAGTCCTTTCGGCGTATTGCCGCCCAGCCGATAGGGCGTGCCCAGGGCTTCCCTGGCGGTAGCCAGGATCAGGGCGCGTTCGATGGATAGCGCGTCGCTGCGCGGGTCGTGGGTGGCCAGATCGCGGCTGGCACAGCCGGCCAGCAGGGCCAGCGCCAGCAGGCAGGCCAAGTGGCGGAAAAGGCGCTCGGCGAGGTGACGGAGCGGCCTTGGCGCCACCGGGGTTGGCAGGGACGAGGTCGGCATCGGCGGTCGCTCTACGCAGCGGTACTTTGCCTACTTTAGCGTGAACCGGGGATTCATGGCAGCGGGCGACGGCTGGAAAAACGTCGAAGCGACCCGCATCATCGTGAGCCCATGCCACAGCCTGAGGAGAGACACATGAGCTTCAAGGGAGAGCAGCATCCCGGTGTGCAGGCGCCGACGGCCGATTCGCAGGGCTTTCGCCTCAACCACACCATGTTGCGGGTCAAGGATCCGCAGAAGGCGCTGGCCTTCTACACCCGCGTGTTCGGCATGCAGGTCCTGCGCCGCCTCGATTTCGAGGAGATGGGCTTCTCGCTCTACTTCCTGGCCAAGCTGGATGGAAACGAGCAGGTGCCCGAGGACCGGGGCGAGCGCACGGTGTGGACCTTCGGCCAGAAAGGCCTGCTCGAGCTGACCCACAACTGGGGCACCGAGAGCCAGGACGACTTCGCCTACCACGACGGCAACGCCGAGCCCCAGGGCTTCGGCCACATCTGCTTCTCGGTGCCGGACCTCGAGGCCGCCGAGGCGTGGTTCGACGCCAACGAGGTGGAATTCGTGAAGCGCTCGGACCAGGGCAAGATGAAGGACGTAATTTTCGTCAAGGACGTGGACGGCTACTGGATCGAGGTGGTCCAGGCCGACCGCCTGTCTGCTCTGGGGGATTGAGCCAGGAGCCGCGGGGTGTCCGCTGCCGCTTTTTCGTTCGGGTAGCGCCCCGCTGCCTGGCGTCGCCGGGCGGCGCCAGGCAGCGGGTTCATTCAGGCGAAGCGACGGCTGACGACCAGGCTACCGCTGCCGAGGCCGGCCTGTACCAGCAGTGCCACGGCCCAGAACACCGGGTACTCCCAGCCGCCGCCCGGGTTGGAGAAGACCCAGCCGTTGCCGGCATGCACCCAGGCGGCGCCGATCAGGACCGGGATCAGGGCCAGGCTGACCCAGCGTGAGTAAATACCGAGGATCAGGGCCAGACCGCCGCCGACCTCGGCGAGGATGGTCAGGTAGGCGATCAAGGCGGGCAGGCCGATCGATTCGAAGTAGCCCACCGTACCGGGCACGGTAAACACGAATACCTTGAGCAGGCCGTGGGCCAGGGCCATGACGCCGAGCGACACGCGCAGCAGGGCGGTGGCATGAGCCTGAAGGGGTTGGCTTTGCGAAGCGCTGGCGAGCGCGGGGCTTGCTTGAGTAGCTTGCGTTTGCATGGGAAGGACTCCGTTGTTCGTCAGGGTTGCCCTCACTCTACGCTGCCCTTCATGCGGGATAATCGTCGATTCGCGAACATCATTGTTGCGCAAGAGGCGGCAATCCGAGCTCCCTTTCCCACGCCGGCGGATCCCCCCACGCCTCGGCGAGGAAATCGAGCAGTCGCTCGACCTTGGCCGGCAGGTGGCGTCGTGCCGGATAGACACCGTAGATCCCCAGGGTGACCGTCGCCTCCTCCAGCAGCAGTGGCACCAGTCGGCCCTGTCGGATGCTCTCGGTCACCAGAAAGCTCGGCTGATGGGCGATGCCAAGCCCGGCCTCGGCGGCCTGGGTCAAGACCTCGCCGTTGTTGCTCTCCAGCGGGCCGTGAACGGCAATGCGGCGATCGCCGAGCTGCCAGTCGGCACCGCTGGCGGTGCGATAGCGCAGGCAGCGATGCTCGGCCAGCTCCGCCAGCGTGCGCGGCTCGCCGAAGCGGGCCAGGTACCCGGGCGAGGCGCACGGCACCAGGCGGCAGCGGGCCAGGCGCCGCGCCACCAGGCTGGAGTCGGGCAGGCTGCCGATGCGGATCGCCAGGTCGTAACCCTCCTCGAGCAGGTCGACGCGGCGGTCGCTGAGATCGAGGCGTACCTCTAGCGCGGGGTGTGCGAGCATGAAGCGCGTGATCAACGGCGAGAGGAAGCGCGTGCCGAAGGACATCGGGCCGTTGACGCGTAGGCGGCCGCACACCTCGGTGCTGCCGGCGCCCAGCTCCGCTTCGGCCTCCTCCAGCGCCTGCAGGATCGCCTGGGCGCGGGCGAGGTAGCTCTCTCCGGCCTCGGTGAGATGCAGGCGGCGGGTCGTCCGCTGCAGCAGGCGCACGCCCAGGTGGCTTTCGAGCTCCATGATCAGGCGCGAGATGCGCGTGCGCGACAGATCCAGCGTCTCGGCGGCGCGGGTGTAGCTGCCGAGTTCGGCGACCCGCACGTAGGCGGTCATGGCATCCAGCAGGTTCATGGCGCTCTCCTCGCAGGCGTCAGTACCCGGTCATCTCCAGGTATCCTACCCCGTGGCGCTCGCCGTCGTCGGCGCCGCGGGCGACCACTTCGCCTTCCCAGTAGGGCACGCTGGTATCCATCCAGCGTTCGGCGTGGGGTGCCTCGACGATCAGGTCGATCCCGGCACGGGGTATCTCCAGGCGCCAGCGGGTCGGCAGCTCGCGGCCCGCCACGCGCCGGGTATCGAGCGGGGTCATGTCGATCTCATTCGGGGCCAGTGCGGTGGGTTCGCCATCGGGACCGATCCAGGTGCCCGAGCGGTAGTCGCCGCCGTCTTCGCCGCCGCCGCGCAGTCGGAAGGCCATCAGCCGATGGCCATCATCGAAGTGCAGCGAGAACCAGTCCCAGCCCTCCTGGCGCTCGTCGAGCAGCTGGCTGCTCCACTCGCGGTCGAGCCAGCCGCGTCCGCTTACCTCTCTGGTCTCTCCGTCCAGGGTGACCTCGCCCTCGATGCGCCAGAACGGCTGGCTATAGTAGAGCGAACCTTCACCGTTGGCGGCCTTCTGGCTGAAGCCGGCTTCGCCGTGCAATACCAGCGGCCCCTCGGCGGTCAGCGTCAGGTCATAGCCGAAGCCGCCGTGCTCGTCGTCCTGATGTGCCGTCAGTGCCAGTTCGGCGAAGGTGTCGCCCCCGCTCGTCGCATCCGCTTCGAGTCGGCTGGCCAGCTGCCACTGGTCGATCCAGGCGCGGAAGGGCTCGGCCCTCGTTCCCGCCTGGCCGTCGTCCTGCCGCGTATGGCCGCGGGCGAAGCGCTCCGCCACGCGGTGGGTGTCCCCTCGGGAGACCGCCATATGGGCCATCCACAGCTGGTCGGCGGCCCAGGGACCGGGCGCAGGGCGCTCGTGGGGTGGCGTCAGTGCCTGGCGGAACAGGGTCCACTGCAGGCCCAGCGGCTCGCCGCCCGCGTCCGTGAGGTTGGCGGTGAGATACCACCACTCGATGCGGTAGTCCGGGTGGGCGCCGTGGTCCTCGGGGAAGCGCAGGGGGATACCCCGCCGGGCCTGGGCGAAGTCACCGGCCTCTTGGCCCAGCCCGGCGAAACCGGCCGACTCGCTGGGCGGTGGCTCGCCTTCGCAGCCGGCAAGCCAGGCGGTCGCCAGCAGGGTCGCCAGCATGCCGACGCGCTTCATGGCGCCTCCTCCGCCAGCAGGGCGCGGGGCGGCGCATGCCACAGGCGAGCCGCCGGCAACGCCGCGGCGAGCAGTGCCACCGCGGCGGCCGTCGCCAGGGTCAGGGCGATATCCTCGGGGAAGATGTGCAACGGCAGGCGCCAGCCGAAGGCGGCCACGTTGATCACCGCCACCAGGCCCAGCGCCAGCACGCTGCCCAGCGGCACGGCGAGGGCGCCGACGGCCAGTGCCATGCCGCCGAGCTGGGCCAGCTGCACCGTGACCAGCCGGGCGCGCGGCACGCCCAGCGCCCACAGTGGGGCGAGCTGGCGGCGACGCTCCCGCGCCTGGGCCAGCAGGCTCGCCAGCAGGGCCAGCGCGGCCACGGCCAGGGTCAATACGCTCAGCGCTCGGGTGATGGTGAAGGTGCGCTCGAAGATCTCGACGGAGACCCGCTTCACCTCGCGCTGGTCCACCAGCGCATCGCCGCCGAGTTCGAAGCGCTGGCGCAGCGCGTCACGCAGCGCCGCCTCATCGGCGCTCGCGGTGAGCACGATGCCGATCGAACTGGGCGCAGCGGCGAAGCGCTCGGCCAGGTGAGGCGTGGCCAGCAGCACTTCGCCGCGGGTGTTGCCGTAGTCGGGATAGACCGCGGCCACCGGCAGTGTCTCGCGTACGCCCGGGGCCGTCAGCGTCAGACGGTCGCCCGGGGCCAGTTCCTGATCGATGGCGAGTTGCTCGTTGACGAAGGCGGCCTTGCCCGCGGCGAACGCCTGCCAGGCGGCGTCGCGCCCGGCCTGGGTGTCGAGCAGCGGCCAGCTCGGGATCAGCGTCTCGCCCGGGGTGATGCCGTAGAGGCCGACCGGCAGCTGCGGCGAGCGTGATCCGCCGCTGCCGTCGATCTCCACCAGCGTGGCCTCGGCGTGACGGGTCGGCAGCAGTTCGTCGACCTCGGGGCGCTCGGCCAGCCACGCCTGCACCGTGTCGAACTGCTCGGGCGGCGGGCGCAGGTAGTAGTCTGCCATCAGGCGCTGGTCGAGCCAGTCGAGGAACGTCAGGCGGAAGCCGCCGACCATGCTGCTCACGCCCAGGTTGGCGGAGAGCGCGATCAGCAGCGCCATCATGGCGAGCGCCAGCCTGGGCAACTGCAGCTGCAGGTCGGCCAGCGCCCAGTGGGCCAGCGGCCGGCGGGCAACGAGGCGGCCGAGGCCGGCCAGCGCCAGGGCCAGCAGCGAGGGCAGCAGCAGGGCGCTGGCCAGCAGCAGTGTGGCGATCAGGGCGAAGCCGGCCAGCAGCCCCTCGCCGGCGGGCTGGCGCGCGAGCCATGCCCACAGCCCCAGACCGACCGCTGCGACTGCGGCCCCTGCCAGTGCCATGCTGCGCAGCTGGCGCAGGAAGCCGGCGCGCCAGGCCTGGGCCTGGCCCAGCCCCAGCACGCTGAGGCGCGCCGACCGCCACAGCACGCCGCTGCCCGCCAGCAGCAGGCCGCCCAGGGTGACGCCGAGCCCGCCGAACCAGTAGTGCCAAGGGAGGTTGAGCGTGACCGCCACCTCGGCGCCGTAGAGGCTGCCCAGGGTGGCGGCCACGTCGGGCAACAGCACGCGCGCCAGCCATACGCCGCTGACGATACCGGCCACGGCGCCGACGACACCCAGCAGCGCCAGCTCCAGGGCGAGCAGCCCGACCAGGCCGCGCCCCGTCACGCCCAAGGCACGCAGCGTACGCAGCATGCCCAGGCGTTGCTCCAGCGCCAGGCCCAGCGCCGCCTGGACGATGAACAGCCCCACCACCAGTGCCAGCAGCGCCATGGCGGTGAGGTTGAGATGGAAGCTCTCGGTGAGCTGACCGGGCGAGACCAGTGTGGCCGCTCGGGTCAGTACCAGCCCCTCGGGGGCGCGTTCGAGTGCGCCCGGGGCGGTGACCAGGCGTGACAGCCGTTCGCCGCTGTCGAGCAGGCGCGCCGCCGCGGCGATATCCATGACCAGGGTGCCGGGTGGCAGCGTGGGCGTGAGCACCAGCGGTGGCATTCGGCGATTGGCCAGGCGCGGCTCGGCGCCGGCGGCTTCGCGGTGGCTCAGGTCCAGTGCGGGCAGGGTGTCCGGGGCGATGCGGGTCTGCCACGGCGGGGTGAGGAAGTCGGCCAGCTCTCCCTGGCTGGAGGCAGCAGCGAAGGCACTGTCGCCGGGCAGGGTCAGGGGATCGATGCCGATCACGCGCAGCTCGGTACCGTCCGGGGCCTCGAGCCGGCCTTCCAGCAGGGGCGATACGAGCCAGCCGGCACGGCGCAGGCGCAGGTAGTCGTCGCGCGTCAGCGGCTCGCCGTCGCGGCGCTCCAGGCGGTCGAGCCCGGTGGTGAACAGCGCCTCGGCGCGGGCGTAGCTGTCGCGTGCCGAGGCGTTGATCGCCTGTACGCCGCTCCATAGCGCACCGGCCACCCACAGCCCCAGCAGCAGCATGGCGAGCTGGCCGGGGTGGCGCTTGTAGTGTGAAAGCAGTGTCGCCAGGGCGGTCAGCATCAGCGGTGGCTCGCCTCCTGGCCGGAAGGCGGCTCGAGCCGGCCGTGGGTCAGGCGCAGGCAGCGGTCCAGCGGGGCGGCGACCTGCGGGCTGTGGGTCACCATCAGCAGCGCACTGCCGGCCTCGCGCACCAGGTCGAGCAGCAGCTCGAGCACCTCAGCGGCGGTGGTCTCGTCGAGGTTGCCGGTGGGCTCGTCGGCGAGCAGCAGGGCGGGGCGGGGCGCCAGGGCACGGCCGATGGCCAGGCGCTGCTGCTGGCCGCCCGAGAGCTGTTCCGGGTAGCGCCGCTCGAGGCCCGCCAGGCCCAGGCGCTCGATCAGGTGCGCCGACCACTTCGGCGTTTCGCGCTTGGCCAGCCGCGCCTGTAGGCGCAGGTTGTCGCTCACGTTCAGGCTCGGCACGAGGTGAAACTGCTGGAACACCAACCCCAGGGTCTCGCGGCGCAGCCGGGCGCGGTCCGGCTCGTCCAGCGCAGCGACCGAACGGCCGGCGACGATCACTTCGCCGCTATCCGGCAGGTCGAGCCCCGCCGCCAGGTGCAGCAGGGTCGACTTGCCGCTGCCCGACTCGCCCATCAGCGCCAGGCTCTCGCCGGGGCGCAGCTCGAGGTCGACGGCGGTGAGCACCGCGAGCGGGCCTTGGGGTGTGGCGTAGGCCTTGTGAACCTGGCGAAATTCGAGCATGTCGGCCTTTCCTGGGGAAAGGCGTATCGTCCCACAAGCGGACGGCTCAGGCGAAGATGCGCACGGCGGGAATCGGCCCCAGGCCCATCACGCCGGGTTCGACCCCGGTGGTGCTGGCGGCGATCAGTCGGGCGCGGGGCGCAAGCCCGCGGCGTTCGGCCTCGTCGGCGAGGGCCAGCAGCAGGCTGGCGGCGCCGCCGAAGCTGCCGATGGCGGTGCGGACTGCCGAGAATGACGACGGAATCGAGCCGCATCTTGTCTCTCCTGTCTGTCGTCGGCGTCAGGTCATCTTGCGTAACGATCGGCATCTCGTATGACTCATGTTCGTTCTTGTGGCGTTTGGCGTTTATCACCAGCTGTGGATAACACTGTGCACTGTTTGGTGAACTTTTGTGCAAAGGGTGTGAGCTGTCCACAAGTGCAGCGTTCTCACCCCCTACTTGCTCGTTCATGGTAGGGAGAAAGCGGTTCGGCCGGTTTACGCATCGCGCCACATTCGTTGCATTTCGTGTCATTTTTTCTTGGCCAGAAGCCGATGCCTCAGACCTGGAAAGAGACGGTGACAGATCGTGCCAAGCCGGTGATGCGATGGTTAGCGCAAGGCAACCGGCGGCTGCCAAGCCATCATTGATCGACGGGCCATGAAGGGGTTATGTGTGCGTGGTGCAAGGCAGCAAGAGAAAGCGCTCAAGCAGCGGAGGGGGCTCCCTCCGCTGGTGGCGCTGCTGCGATGGCAGGGCTGGGCTAGGTGTTGCCAGCCCAGACCGCCATGCCCTGGGTTTCGACGTAGACGGCATAGAGCGACTGGCTGGCGGTCATGAACAGGCGGTTGCGCCTGCGACCGCCGAAGCAGACGTTGGCGCAGGGCTCCGGCAGATGAATCTTGCCGATCAGGGTGCCGTCGTCGGCGTAGACATGCACGCCGTCGTGGTCCTCGGCATCGAACAGCCCGCCGAAGACGGCGCCACACCAGAGGTTGCCGTCCATGTCCGCGGCCATGCCGTCGATGAAACCCGGGCCGACCTCGGCGAACTGACGTTCGTTGGCCAGGCGGGTGCCGTCGTCGACGACGTCCCACACCAGGATCTGGTGGGGATGGTCCGGCGTGTGGGTGCCCCCGGTATCGGAGACGTAGAGGCGGGAGTAGTCGGGCGAGAAGGCGATGCCGTTGGGCTTGGCGACCTCGGCCATCTTGTCCAGCTGGCCGCTGTCGGGATCGATGCGATAGACGGCCTCGGGCAGTTCGAAGTCGGCGACATGGCCTTCATAGTGCATCAGGATGCCGTAGCCCGGGTCGGTGAACCAGATGCCGCCGTCGGGATGGACGATGATATCGTTGGGGGCATTGAGGGGCTTGCCATCGAACTCCTCGGCCAGCACGGTGATGCTGCCGTCATGCTCGGTGCGGGTCACCCGGCGCGTGTCGTGCTCGCAGGATAGCAGCCGTCCTTCTCTGTCCCGGGTATTGCCGTTGGTGAAGTTGGATGGCTCACGGAAGACGCTCACCTCGCCGGTGTCCTCGAGCCAACGCATGTGGCGATTGTTAGGAATATCGCTCCAGACGAGATAGCCGCCATCGCCGAAGTAGACCGGCCCCTCCGCCCAGCGAAATCCCGTGGCGAGGCGCTCGACCGCGGCGTTGGCCAGGCGATAGGCGGCGAAGCGATCGTCGAGGACCTCGATGGCAGGGTCGGGATAGGAGACGAGCGAGCCATCCCAGGGCCGTTCCCGAGCGAGCAGCTCCCCGGGCTTGAGCACCGCCGTTGCGCTGGCGGCCGCCGCCGCCCCGAGAAAACGGCGCCGGGACAGGCGGGCGAAAGGGGGCATGTCCACGGGCTCGGGCTGAGTGTCGTCATGCATGCTTCATACTCCCTCTGTGTTGTTCTGTCAGGGGGCGAGCCCGCCCGGGGCGAAGGCCGGGGCGGGGCGCGGGAGATGGATTGCGATGAGCGGCTATCCAGCATAGTCGCGCTGCGTGGTGTTTGCGCATCCAGGCCGTCGCCGAGCGGACAACGAAAAAGGCGCCCCCTTGCGGGTAGCGCCTTCTGGCTGCTTGCGGAACGCCGTTAGTGGTCGTGGCCGTGGTCGTCGTGGCCATGGTCGTCGTCGCCTTCCCGGTCGTCATGACCCGCCTTGGCCAGGGCATCGTGCAGCACCTGGGCGTTGTGGCGCATCATGCCAAGATAGGTGCTGGCCTCGCCTTCGCTGGCCAGGGCATCGGCGTAGAGCGTACCGGCGATGGGCAGGCCAGTCTCCTCGGCGAGCTGGTTGATCACCGCCGGGCTGGTCATGTTCTCGTGGAACAGGGCGCGCACGTTCTGCTCGCGAATCACGTCGATCAGCCGGGCCATGTCGGCGGCGCTGGGCTCGGCTTCGGTGGAGAGCCCCACCGGCGAGAGGAAGCGTATGCCGTAGGCGCTGGCGAAGTAGCCGAAGGAGTCGTGGCCGGTGATCACGCTGGTGGAGCCCGGTACTTCTCCGAGAAGCTCGCGGATCTCGGCGTCGGTGGCTTCCAGCTCGTTGATGTAGCGCTCGGCGTTCTCGCGATAGGCGGCTTCGTTGTCCGGATCGGCCTCGATCAGGCCATCGCGGATGTTGCCGACATAGACCTTGCCCATGGCCAGGTCTTGCCAGCCGTGCGGGTCGTCGTCGCCGTGGTCGTCGTGGCCAGCCGCCGTTTCCTGGCCGTGCGCGTCGTGGTCGTCATGCCCATGCTCGTCGTGGTCACCATGCCCGTGATCGTCGTGGTCATCCTCATGGTCGTCGTGCCCGTGGGCGTGGGCATGGTCGTGGCCCTGGTAGTCGAGTTTGACGATGCCGTCGCTGGCCGTGACCAGCGCTCCCGCGTAGTCGCTGGAGTCGATCAACCGCTCCATCCAGCCTTCGAACCGCAGGCCATTGAAGACCACCAGCCCGGCCTCGGCCAGCGAGCGCGCATCGCGGGGGCTGGGCGAGAACACGTGGGTGTCGCTGTCGGGGCCGACCAGCGAGGTGACCTCCACGTGTTCGCCGCCTACGTTCTGCACCATGTCGGCCAGAATGCTGAAGCTGGTGACGACCTGAACGCGCTCGGCGGCCATGGCGGCGGGCAGTGCCAGCATGGCCGAAGCGCCCAGCATCAGGGCGGCGGATGTCGGGTATCGCATGGAAAGTCTCCTCGGGGTAGGTGTTTCATGTCGCTTCAGTGCGGTTCTGGCGAGCCGAGCGGTACGGCATGACGCTGGAGCTTCGCCCTCAGGCTGTGATGGCGGCCGAGCAGGGCGGAGAGCACGTAGCCCACGCCCGCCAGCAGGATGATGGCCGGACCCGATGGAACGCTGAGGTGGTAGGAGAGCAGCAGGCCGCCGAGGCTGGCGAAAACGGCCAGCAGGATGGCGATGGTGATCAGCCCCTCCAGGCGCTTGCTCCAGAAGCGCGCCGTGGTGGCCGGCAGCATCATCAGGCCCACGGCCATCAGGGTGCCCAGGGTCTGGAAGCCGGCGGTGAGGTTGAGCACCACCAGGCCGAGGAAGACGCCGTGCACCAGGCTTCCCTGCATACCCTGGCCGCGCAGGAACAGTGGATCGAGGCACTCCACCACCAGGGCGCGAAAGATCAGCGCCAGGGTAATCACAATGACGCTGCTGATCGCCGCGATCAGCACCAGCGCGGTGGTATTCACCGCCAGGATCGAGCCGAACAGCACATGCGTCAGGTCAACGCTACTGCCGCCCAATGAGACGAGCATCACGCCCGCCGCCAGCGAGATCAGGAAGAAGCTGGCCATGGCCGAGTCCTCGCGATGGCCGGTCATCTGCGACACGCTGCCGGCCAGCACCGCGATCAGCAGCCCCGACAGCACGCCGCCCAGGCTCATGACCGGCAGCGAGAAGCCTGCCAGCAGGAAGCCCAGCGCCACGCCGGGCAGGATGGCATGGGCCATGGCATCGCCGATCAGGCTCATGCCACGTAGCATCAGGAACACGCCCATGGGCGGTGCGGCCAGCGACAGGGCCAGGCCGGCCACTGCGGCGCGGCGCATGAAGCCGTAGTCGAAGGGGGCGATCAACCACTCGTGAAGCAGCGCTAGCATGCCCCCACCCCTGGCGTTCCCAAGGCAAGCCGTGCCGAAGCGAGGTGGGCAGGCTGGCTGTGCAGCACCTCCTGGGCCGTGGTCCAGCGCGCATGGCCGTGGTGAAGCACCACCACCTCCTCGGCCAGGCGGGCCAACTGCTCCATGTCGTGCAGCACTACGATGATGGTGACGCCTTCAGCCGCCATGTCGCGCAGCACCGTCATGAGCACCTCGACGGTTTCCGCATCGACGTTGGCGAAGGGCTCGTCGAGCAGCAGCAGCTCGGCTTCCTGCATCAGGGTGCGACCGATCAGCGCGCGCTGGCGCTGGCCGCCGGAAAGCTCGCCCAGCGGGCGGTGGGCCAGGTGCGAGATGCCCAGGCGCGCCATCACTTCACGGCCGCGGCGATAGTGACGGGCACAGTAGCCGGTGAGCGCGCCGTGGCTCGGCCAGCTGCCGGTCATCACCAGCTCTTCCACGCTCATAGGGAAGGTGAGGTCGAGCGCCAACTGCTGGGGCAGCCAGGCGCGCCGCTCCCTGGGCACCGAGCAGACCACCTTGCCCGCCACGGGGCGCAGCATGCCCATGATGCCCTGGATCAGGGTGCTCTTGCCGGCGCCGTTGGCACCGACCAGGGCGGTGATCGCGCCGTCGCGGAAGCGGCCGCTCACGTGCTCGAGGACGGTGCGGTTGGCCTGGGCCAGCTGCAGGTCATGCAGCTCCAGGCGTGACGGGGACGTCTCGGCCATCAGCCCCACCATCCTGCCGCCCAGGAGACGGCGAGCCAGAGCACGCCCAGCGGCGCGGCGGCCAGCAGCAGGCGGCGCGTGGCGGAAAGCGACATCAACGAAAAATGGCACGGCCCCTCGGGGCGATGCCGATGCGTGCGGTGTGCCATGCGTGGCCCTCGCAAAAACCAAGTAAGATATAACATAACAAGACGGCCGGCAAAGTGGCAGTCTTCATTACGACAGGTGGCACCGGAAATCGGCCATTCCAAGGGAGGCAGTATCCAGAATTTGGCGCGGAAGGGAACCGCTCAGCGCAGCTGACCGGCATGCCGGGACCCTATGCCGCGCTTCGGTCTGCTGGCGTTCGCCCTCAGCCCCCGGTAGGGGCCCAGCACGAGCGACATGCCATACCCCAGCCCCGCCAACAGGATAATCGATGGGCCGGAAGGCAGGCCAGCGTGATAGGACACCAGCAGTCCCACCATGCTGGAAGCCAGGGCGATGCCGATCGCGATGGCGATCATGCCCTCGAGGCGCTGGCTCCAGTAGCGTGCCGCCGCGGCAGGCAGCAGCATGAGCCCGGCTGCCATCAGGGTTCCCAGCGTCTGAAATCCCATTACCAGACCGATCACGACCAGCACCATGAACAGCGCGTGCGTCCAGCCGGCGTGGCGACCCTGAAGTGTCAGGAACAGCGGATCGAGGCACTCGACCACCAGCGCGCGAAAGGAGATGGCCAGGCCGACCAGGAGCGTGCTGCTGCCAAGCGCCACCAGCCCCAGCGTGCGGTCATCCACCGCCAATATGCTGCCGAACAGCACGTGGCCGAGATCCAGGGCGCTGCCCGAATGGCTGACGATGGTCACTCCGCCGGCCATGGCGATCAAGAACAGGCTGGCCATGGCGGCATCCTCCCTGAGGCCGCTGAACTGCGTTACGCCACCGGCAAGCGCCACGGTGACCAGGCCCGCCAGTACGCCGCCGAACATCATCAGTGGGAGGGAAAAGCCGGCCAGCATGAAGGCGATGGCCACGCCCGGCATGATGGCATGCGAGAGCGCCTCGCCCATCTGGCCCATGCCGCGCAGCGTCAGCAGCACGCCGAGAATCGGTGCCGTAAGGGAAAGCGCCAGGCAGGCCACCAGGGCGCGGCGCATGAAGGCGTAGTCGAAAGGTGACGTGAGCCACCAGTGCAGAGTATCGAGCATGGGAAGCTTTGGGCCGATATTTGCTATGTTATATCATAACATTTAGGCGAGGCAAAATGGCCACCCTGCGAGTGGCCAGAAGGGTTCTCCGCTCGTTTCAGTAGCGCAGCGCGACTCCCAGCTGATTGGGCGTCACCAGCAGCGCGTACTCGCCCTCCAGGTGCACGTCGCCCAGCGAGGCCCGAACCGGCTTGAAGCGATTGATGGCCACCGAGGCCTGACGTGGCTGGGTCTGCAGCTGCAGCTCGCTGACCAGCATGCCGGTCGCGAAGTTGATCGCCCCGTCGCGGCCGCGGCCGTCGCCCACGCCGATCAACAGCCCCGACGCGGCGTTTATCGCCAGCGACCCCAGCCGTGCCTCCAGGCTGCGGCGTTGGCGCTCCTCCTCGGCCACCGCCTGCAGCAGCCGGCGGGCGCTCTCGATGTCGCCGTCGCCCTCGCGCAGCTCGCGGTAGGCGGCCGGGTGCGGCTGGCGATCCATCAGCGTGCCGGCCAGCGCCAGGGCCGACTTCACCACGCCCACTCGCGCATCGTAGCGATCGTCGCGGTCGTCCGCCTCGCTGGCCTGGTAGCCGTTGAACGCCAGCGACGAGGCATAGACCCCGGCCCAGCCGTACTGCCATACGTTGGCCTGGCGTTCGCCGCGCGCCAGGGCGTCCTCGTAGGCCTGGTATTCGCGCTCGGCGGATTGCGCCAGGGTCAATGGCGAGACGAGGAGCATCAGGACAGCGCATGCGAACGGCAGGAAGGGAGGACGGGGCATAAGGGCGTTCCTTGTCGGGTCATGGGCGTGGTCGCTGTCATTACAGCACAAGACGAACGCCGGGAGCGCCAAAATGGCGCTCCCGGCGAGGGGGAGGTACGCCCGACTAGCGCGTGATGACGATCTCCAGGTACTCCGAGGGCACCACCATGGTGCCGTCGGTGGCGCGGTTGTGGGCTTCGATCAGCGTAAGGATCTCGCCCCGCAGCGCCTGGCCGGCCTCGTCATCCAGCGCTTCGAACGCCTTCAGCGTCGGCCCGTAGTAGGTGCTGAACACGTCCAGCCAGTGCTGGGGCGACTGGTAGCGGAAGGTGAAGTGCTGCGGCTGGGCCTCGATCGCCTGGACATGCGGACCGAAATGCGTGTCGAGGAATTCCCGCGTGCCCCACACCGCCGGAGAGCTGACGCCCGCGGGCGGCGCCACGTAGCGACCGACGGTCTTGAACAGCTGGCCGATGAAGCCCGCCGGGGTCCAGTTGGCCAGCCCGATCTTGCCGCCGGGCCGGCATACGCGGCACAGCTCGGCGGCGGCTTGGGCCTGGTTGGGCGTGAACATCACCCCGTAGGTGGAGATCACGTTGTCGAAGGTGGCGTCGCCGAACGGCAGGTTTTCGGCGTCCGCCGTCTGGTAGTCGATCGCCAGCCCCTCCGCTTCGGCACGCCTGGCGGACTTGGCCAGCAGCGCCTCGACGTAGTCGGTGGAGACGACCTTGCAGAATCGCCGGGCCGCGGCCAGCGAGGCGTTGCCGTTGCCGCCGGCCACATCAAGCACGGACTGGCCGGCATGCAGGTCCATGGCTTCGCAGAGCCGTTCGCCGACGACCTGCAGGGTGACGCCGATGCGGGCATAGTCACCGGCGCCCCAAACCGCTTGTTGCTTGGTCTTGATCGCCGCGTAGTCGGGGCCGGCCACTTGCGGCTCGAGCGAGGGAGAGAGTGTCATGGTTGAACTCCTTGGGTGGGTTGTGGTGGTTCTGCCGTCGATCGCTTCCTGAGGGCCACCAAACGGCAAGCTCAGCCTATGCGGTACCGCTTGGGCCGGCTTGCGGGCCGCATGGGGATTGGCGGGGGATTGCGTGATGAAACGGGGGGGCAAGAGCGTGGCGGGGCTACAGTGCCAGCAAGCGCGTGCCATGTTTCTGCCCGACCAGGGCCGCCACCTGCTCGGCGGTCAGGTCGGGCTTGATGCGGTAGGCATCGTCCAGCGCCCGGCGCGCCAGGTCCTGCCGACCGTCGAGTCGGTGAATGGCGGCCAGCACGATGCGGGGCATGTAGCTGCGGTCGTCCCGTTGGCAGGCCAGTTCCGCCTGCTCGCGGGCAGCGCTGCGATCGCCAAGCAGCAGGTAGGCCAAGGCGAGGACCGCGCCCCAGATCGACAAGCGGCTGTCGAGCGGGCTGATGCGAATGCCATGGCGCAGGTGAACCACCGCGTCGTCCGGGCGATTGCCGGCCAGATACGCCGAGCCCAGCGCCGCCCACGCCTGGGCGTTGGCCGGGTTGAGCTCCAGCGCCTTGCGCAGGATCGGCACGCCGCGCTCGGGATAGCCGATATCGGCCAGCGCGCAGCCGGCATAACCGAGTACGGTCGAGTCCATGCTGTCGAGCTGCAGTGCGCACTCGGCGGCTTCGAGCGCTTCCGCCCAGGCCTGCTCGTGATCGCTCATCAGGTCGAAGCGATGCCCCAGGCCTCGTACCAGCGAGAGATGGGCCGCCGCCAGGGCGAACTCCGGCTCCAGCCGCCAGCTGCGCCGTAGCAGATCCGCCGCTGCCGCGAAGGACTCATGGTGCCAGCCCTGCAGCGCCAGGATGCCGCTGGCCTCGAGATAGAGCTGGCGGGCGCTGCGCTCGCCGTCGAGGCTGCGCACCGTGCGGTAGATGGCACGGTGCAGCTGCGGTTCCAGCTTGGCGATGATCCGGGGCACGCCGGCTTCGAGGGCCTCGCTCACCGGGCCGTCCAGCGTGAAGGTCTCGGCCCACAGCCGAAAGCCGGCCCGTGCATCGGCCAGGTGCACGGTGACGCGCAAGCGCGCCGCGCCCGCGTCGGGCCACGCCTGCACACTGCCCTCCAGCACGTAATCGACTCCCAGCGCCTCGTGAATCTCACGTGCCGCCGGCGTCAGCGTCCGCTCGCTATAGTGCCCGCCGCGGGCGCTCAGGCGCAGTAGCGGTATTCGCGTGAGAACGGAGCTCAGCTCGCCGGTCAGCGCCTCGGTGAAGCGCACAAGCTCCGGCGTATCCGTCAGCGCGCGCAGCGGCAGGATGAGCAGCGAGGGATCGTCGTCGCTGGGGGCCGGTGTCACCGCAGTCGCGAGTGGCTCCGGTGCGGCCGCGTCGGTTTCGGTGACCTTCGCGGTGAAGCGAAAACCGCGGCCGCGTACCGTCCGGATATAGGCCTGGGTATCCCCGCTATCGTCCAGGGCACGGCGCGCCTGCTTGATGCAGGAAGCGACCGTGGCATCCGAGACGATTCGCCCCGCCCAGACGGCCTCGATCAGCTCGTCGCGACTGAAGACCCGATCCGGATGGTGGGCGAAATGCACGAGCAGGTCGAACACCATCGGTTCCACGCGACGCAGCTCACCGTGTCGGCGCAGTTCGTAGTGCGCGGTATCGAGATCGAAATCGTCAAACCGGAGAGTCATGGCGTTACGCCGTCCCGAGCGTTCCCTGGGTGTCGTTACTCTGGTTTAGAGTATGGTGCAGGGGGGGCGCAATCGCCTCGCTCCCGAGCGATACCCAGCCGCAAAGGAGACGCAACATGACCGTCGCTCCCCGTCGCTCGCTGGCGATCCTGTTCGGCTGGCTACTGCTGGTGGCCCTTGCCGCATCGACAGGTGTCTTGACGCCGCCCGGCGCCTGGTACGCCGAGCTACAAAAGCCCCCTCTCACGCCGCCCGACTGGCTGTTCCCGGTGGCCTGGACGGTGCTCTACCTGATGATGGCCGTGGCCGCCTGGCGGGTCACGCTGCGGGTGCCGGCCGGTGAGCGCCTTGCGGTACTGTGGCCGTTCGTCACCCAGCTCGCCGCCAACGGGCTCTGGTCAATCCTGTTCTTCGGCCTGCACTGGATCGTCGTCGCCCTGGCCGACCTGCTGTTGCTGTGGTGCCTCATCCTGCTCTCGATCATCCGCTTTGCCCGCGTTTCGCCACTCGCCGCCTGGCTGCTTACGCCCTACCTGGTCTGGGTAAGCTTTGCGGGTTACCTCAATGCGGGCATCGGCTGGCTGAACGGATAACGCGCGATAACAAGCCGGCAGTGACCGGCCGGTAACGAACGCGTAAAGTGAAATGAGCCTACCGCGATTTGGAGAGCTTCATGCCTCGTCAGCCGCTCGACGACACCGCACTCGACACCGTCTTCCGCGAAGCGCACACCCACTACGGCTTCAAGCCGGCGCCTATCGACGAGGCCACCCTGCGCGAACTCTACGACCTGCTCAAGTGGGGCCCCACCTCCATGAACTGCCAGCCGGCGCGCTATGTCTTCGTGATGAGCGAAGAGGGCAAGTCGCGCCTGCTGCCGGCGCTCTCCGAAGGCAACCGCGACAAGGCCCACGAAGCCCCGGCCACCGTGATCGTTGCTGTCGACACCCGCTTCTACGAATTCATGCCGCGCGTATTCCCCAGCTCACCCAACGCCCGCGAGCGCTTCGCCGAAAACCCCGACAAGGCCAGCGACACTGCCTGGCGCAACGGCACCCTGCAGGGCGCCTACCTCATCGTGGCCGCCCGCATGCTGGGGCTCGACGTCGGCCCCATGAGCGGCTTCGACAACGCCATGGTCGACGAGGAGTTCTTCCCCGACGGCCGCTACAAGAGCAACTTTCTGGTCAACCTCGGCGTGGGCGACCCGGAAAGCCTGCGGCCGCGGGGGGAGAGGCTGGCGTTTGAGGAAGTGGCGGAGGTGGTTTGAGGCGAAGTGACGAGCATCAAGTTTCTTAATGAAAGAAGGCTATCCCTTCGTATGCGGGTGGCATCGCTTAGCAAGGAATGCTTATATAGATTACTAAACAGATACATATAAAAAAGTACGACAGGGAACTCATGGATGACCTTTCGCCTTCGGATCTAAAAACGATCCTGCACTCGAAACGCGCAAATCTTTACTACCTGCAGCACTGTCGCGTGCTGGTCAATGGCGGTCGTGTCGAGTACGTCACCGACGAGGGAAGCCGCTCGCGGTACTGGAATATTCCCATTGCCAACACGACCTCGCTATTGCTCGGCACGGGTACGTCCATTACACAGGCGGCCATGCGTGAGCTGGCCAAGGCCGGTGTGTTGGTTGGTTTCTGCGGTGGTGGCGGTACGCCGCTATTTGCCGCCAATGAGGTGGATGTCGATGTCGCCTGGCTGACTCCCCAGAGCGAATACCGACCCACTGAGTATCTTCAGTACTGGGTGCGCTTCTGGTTCGATGATGAGAAGCGTCTGACGGCAGCAAAAGCCTTTCAGCTCGCACGCCTCGATAGAATCGAAACGCTGTGGACCGGCCATTCTCTCAAGGAGGCCGGTTTTTCGTTTTCAGCGGAGGCGCTTCACCAAGCCTTGGCAACGCATCGCGAAGCCATCGAGAAGTCACCCAGTACCACCGATCTCCTCACCCTTGAAGCGCGCCTGACCAAATTGCTTTTCAAGCTTGCTACCCAGGCCGTGGGCTACGGAGAGTTCACCCGTGCCAAGCGGGGCAGCGGTGCCGATCCTGCCAACCGCTTTCTCGACCATGGCAACTACCTCGCATACGGCCTGGCGGCTACGGCCACGTGGGTGCTTGGCATCCCCCATGGTCTGGCGGTGCTGCACGGAAAGACACGCCGCGGAGGCTTGGTGTTCGATGTGGCCGACCTGGTCAAGGACGCGGTCATACTACCCCAGGCGTTTCTCTCCGCCATGCAGGGCGATGAGGAGCAGGAGTTTCGCCAGGCGTGCATCGAACGGCTGACCAGAACCGAGTCTTTGGACTTCATGATCGATACCCTGAAGGCGGTCGCCGGAGATCTAGGAGCGACGGAGCCATGAATGTCCTGCTAGTCTCCCAGTGCAGCAAGAGCGCGCTCAAGGAGACGCGGCGCATCCTCGATCAGTTCGCTGAGCGACGTGGTGATCGTACCTGGCAGACGCCGATTACCCAGGTGGGGCTCGATACGCTGAGAAAGCTGCTGCGCAAGACGGCGCGCAAGAACACCGCTGTGGCCTGCCACTGGATTCGCGGGCGGGACCACAGCGAGCTGTTGTGGATTGTCGGCAATGCCGCTCAGTTCAATGCGAAAGGGGCGTCACCGACCAACACCACCCGCCGCAATATCCTGCGCGCCGAGGATGAGAATGATTGGCACAGCGGCCGCCTGATCCATCTGCTGGCTTCTATGGCCGCCCTGTTTCATGACCTCGGTAAGGCCAGCCGCGCATTCCAGGACCGGCTCCATGGCCGTTTGGAGGGGCGTAACCGTTACCGGCACGAATGGGTGTCGCTGCGTTTGCTGGAAGCCTTCGTGGGCGAAGACGATGATGAAACCTGGCTTTCTCGCCTCGAACAGCCCACGCAGGACGACGATGAACGCTGGCTGGACTACCTCAAAAGCGATGGAGTGGCTAACGACGCCGAACAAGAGAAAGCGCCTTTCATCAAATTGCCGCCACTTGCCGCAGCGATAGGCTGGCTGGTGCTCAGCCATCATCGCCTGCCGGCATTGCCGGCCTACGATGAGAACGGTCGGCAAAAATGGGTCGGGGCCCGTGCCGAGATGAACGCAGCCAACCTACCTGCGCTCCCCGATGCCATCACGGCGGCTTGGAACGAATGTGTCGAATTAGCCGAGATACAAGACGTCAGGCCGTACTGGGAATTCCCCCATGGCCTGCCTGTCACGACTGACGCATGGCGGCAGCGCAGTCGGCGGCTGGCGCGGCAACTGAAAGAAGTTAGGGTGTCGACACCACCACTGGAGTCTCCCTACGTCATGCATCTGGCGCGTTTGGCATTGATGCTGGCGGATCACCACTATTCGAGCTTGACCAGCACAGGGCGGCTTTCCGGCATCTGGTCGACCGCGCTATACGCCAATACCGCTGTGCTGAATGGCAAGCGTCAGCTATGCCAGCCACTGGAGGAGCACCTACTGGGTGTAACCCGGGCGGTGGGTGAAATCGTGCACCGCTTGCCGGACATGTCCGGCGCCCTGCCTCGTATCGCGCGGCACAAGGGGTTTCGCCAGCGTAGCAGCGACCCTCGCTTTCGCTGGCAGGACAAGGCCTTCGACCTGGCGACAGGCTTGCGTGACAAGGCCCGCGAGCAGGGCTTCTTCGGCATCAACATGGCCTCGACTGGCTGTGGCAAGACCATTGCCAACGGCCGGATCATGTACGCCTTGAGCAATCCCGAGGAAGGCGCCCGTTTCTCGATAGCTCTTGGCTTGAGGACGCTTACGCTGCAAACCGGGCAGGTCTATCGCGAGAGACTTGGGCTGGGTAGCGACGATCTGGCCATCCGAGTGGGTGGCAGCGCCAGCCGTGCGCTCTTCGAGCACCAGCAGCGTGAGAGCGGTGGCTCGGAGTCCCGCGCCGCACTGCTTGATGAGCAGAGCCATGTCCATTTTGAAGGTCAGGTCGATGAACATCCGCTGCTGTCGCGAGCCGCGAATGATCCGCATGCCCGGGCGCTGATCGGCGCGCCGGTGTTGGTGTGTACCATCGATCACCTGATACCAGCCACGGAGAGCCTGCGCGGCGGACATCAGATCGCCCCCATGCTGAGGCTGATGAGCAGCGACCTCGTGCTTGATGAGCCGGATGACTTCGACATCAGCGATCTACCCGGCCTGACGCGCCTGGTGTACTGGGCAGGGCTGCTCGGCTCACGGGTACTGCTCTCCTCGGCCACGCTGCCGCCTGCCCTGGTGCGTGGCCTGTTCGAGGCCTATCGCGCCGGTCGCGCAGAGTATCAGCACCATCGGGGCGTGCCCGGCACTCCAGTGAATCCCTGTTGTGCCTGGTTCGATGAGTTTGGCTGCGCCCAGCAGGAGTGCGCTGAGGGCGTACGGTTCGATGCCGCTCATAAGCAGTTCGCTCAGCAGCGTGCCGTTCGGCTCGGTGAGCAGGTGCCGACCCGCCGTGGCTACCTCGTGCCATTGTCCGCTCCCACCGCCCATCCGGACGCTGTTCATGAGGCGGTCGCCCAGACGATACTCACCGAAGCCTACTCACTCCACGAGCAGCACCACTCTGTTGATTCCCATAGTGACAAGCGAGTCAGCTTCGGCCTGGTGCGGATGGCCAACATCGAGCCGCTGGCCGCCGTTGCCCAGGTGCTCTACCGGTCGGAAATTCCGGAAGGTTGGCAAATTCATCTTTGTGTCTACCACTCCCAGTTTCCGCTGCTGCTGCGCTCACGCCTGGAAGCACGCCTGGACCGAACGCTCGATCGACGCAGCGAGGATGCCGTTTTCGATCTCGCCGACATTCGCTCGCGGCTCGACGGCTGCTCCGCCCAAGATCAGCTCTTCATCGTGCTGGGATCGCCGGTCACCGAGGTGGGTAGGGATCATGATTACGACTGGGCCGTGGTCGAGCCCTCATCAATGCGCTCGATCATTCAGCTAGCCGGGCGCGTGCGGCGCCACCGCCCTGCCCCCGTCCATGCCCCCAACATGGCACTGCTTGGGACCAACGTTCGGCACCTGAAACGGGTCACGCCGGCCTTCAGCCGGCCAGGTTTCGAGACCGAGCGGGACTGGCCGCTGAGGTCACACCAGTTGGCGGAGCTTCTGCGGGAGGCTGGGATCAACCATATCGACTCTCGCCCACGCCTGTTACCGGGCGAGATGCTAGAGCCAGCCCATAAGCTGGTCGATCTAGAGCATGCGCGGCTTGCCGCGCTCATGGTCGAGGGTGCCGATGCCGCTCCAGCTCGCCAGCGGCGCAGGCGTCGCGGTGAGCCGTCGCAGATCCATTTAGGCGCCTATCTCTTCTATCGCCCTGCATCGATGACCCTCGGGGCGCTACCGATACAGCACCACCCTTTCCGAGAAGACAACGAACCGGAGTGCGAATTCGTACTGCTCCCGGATGAGGCAGAGGAAGACTATGGCTTCTGGCGGGTGGAGCAGGACGGCAGGGAGGAGAAACTGACACGCGTGGAGACCGAGCTTGACCGGATACCGGAGGACGTTTTTCACCAACCCCGCATCGCGCACTGGAACGAGCCCGACTACATGGCCGCACTGGCGGATCAAGCCGAGGCCATGGACATGGAGCTAGAGCGATGCGCCCAGCGCTTTGGCCGCATCCGCCTAAAAACGAACCACGCCCCGCAGGGGTGGCATTTTCATCCGGCGCTGGGATTTGTTAAGAAACGATAAAGAAGAGACAACACGCAGCGGGGATTTTCTATGCCTGAACACACTCATACTCCACCCACGATCCAAGCTTTAATACGTAGATTTATCCATGACCGCTTTGCAACCAAAGTGGAAAAGCTCCCAGCGGACGATCCCAAGTATCTCGAACTCCAGCAGCAGTTCGACCCGCAAGTCTGGCTGGCCGATGCGGCCCGCCGCGTCGGCCAGCTTCAGGTAGTCACTCATTCTCTGAAGGCAATACACCCGGATGCCAAGGGCACGAACCTCTACGTCGACCCCGGCCAGCTAATTCAAGATGGTCTGGTAGGCAGCCACTGCCTGCCTGCCGATTTTCAGGGCGATGTCGTTGGCAATGCGGCAGCGCTTGATGTCTACAAGTTCCTGAAACTGGATTGGCAAGGATGTACGCTGCTGGAGCGGGCGCTCGATTTCGACGAAGCACTGATCGATGCCTTGAGCCAGGATCGCGAGGAAGCCGAAAGTTGGGTGCGCGCCTTCGCAAGCATTACCGAGCCCAAGGGCGCGCCGAGCTCTCATGTGATGGGCAAGCAGCTCTACTGGCTGGTGGGCGATGATCCTGCCGATGATAAAAGCTACCGTCTGCTGGCACCGCTCTATGCCACTGCGTTGACTCACCGCTTCTACGCGCAGGTCAGTCCCAATACCTGGTTCTTTGGCGATCACAACAAAGCAGCACGTAAGGCCTTGAAGGATAAGGTGCCGTTTGAGGGCGGCTATACCAGTTACCCCAATCTGGCCGTCCAGAAACTCGGTGGCACCAAACCGCAGAATATCTCGCAGCTCAATAGCGAGCGAGGCGGCCAGAATTATCTGCTGGCATCGTTACCGCCAAACTGGGAATCGCGCGAGGTGTACGCACCGATGCGAGACCCCTTCCGAGCATTCAAAAGGCGCCCGACCGTCTGGCGCATTGTGGATGAACTCAAGCGCTTTCTGGAAACGGATCCTGCCAAGAACATGCACACCCGCGGCCTGCGCGACGACCTCACCTCCATGCTGGTCGACGAGCTGATGCTGTTCACCTTCGACATTCACTCCTTGGCGCCAGGCTGGACGGGGGATGAGAAGTGTCAGTTGGCCCCGGAAGAGCAGTATTGGCTGGATCCAGAGCGAGCCGATGAGGATAGCGAGTTTGCCGAGGCGCGCCGGCAGTCAAACTGGCATGAAGCCATCAGCTCTCGTGCGGTCAGCTGGCTTAACCGTGAACTGAGCTACAAAAGCCCTCTCAGCCTCGGCGATGCGGAACACCATCACTGGAAACGCCAGTTTGAGGGCATCGTGAAAGAGTTCCGCCAACAGCTCGACGATCTGCAAGAAGCTCTACGTGATGAAGACGATGATCAAGGAGACGCGGCATGATCCAGCATCTTCTTCTGCTTCCCCGACTGCGTATCCAGAGCGCCAATACCATCTCCAGCCCAATGACCTGGGGCTTTCCTGCCATGAGCGCCTTCATGGGACTGATGCAGGCGCTGGAGCGCAGCCTGCCGGATGATATCAAGCTGGTCTTCAATGAGATCGGGGTGGTATGCCATCGCCTCGACCCCCAAGTCACATCGGGTGGTTTCACTCGTGCCTTCCACCTCACCCGAAACCCTGTGGACAAGACTGGCAGCACAGCGGCCATCGTCGAGGAGGGCCGGGCACATCTGGAAGTCACTCTACTGATTGGCCTCGAGGCAGACGGTGGTGACGACCTGAAAAGCGCCGAGCGCCGCCAAGAGATCGCTAAAAGGCTTTATCAGCAAGTGCAAGGCATGCGCATTGCGGGTGGCAGTGTGATGCCGCCCCGTCCCGGCGAGCGGCGCCACCGGCCGGAGCTGACCAGCTTCGATGCCGATGAGGAAGAAGGCACACAGCAGTGGCGTCGGCTCAAGCGCAAGCTGTTGCCGGGATTTGCGCTGGTACTCCGGGATGACCGGCTCACTGAGCATACCGCCACACTGAAAGCACATGACGAGTGTGCTACAGCGCTGGATGCCTGGCTCGACCTGTCACGCCTCAACTACGGGTGCCGGATCACCAAGGGCAAAGACGATAACGGCAAGGAGCAGGTCAGCTGGGAGGTTCGCCGCCCGTACCCCGGCTGGTTAGTGCCGATCCCGGTAGGCTACGGCGCCATTTCCGATCTGTTCGATCCGGGCACGGTGGCTAATGCCCGGGACCCAGAGGTGCCGTTCCAGTTCGTCGAAAGCCTCTATTCGATCGGCGAATGGGTAAGTCCTCACCGAATCAAGCACCCCGAAGCTTTGATGTGGTTCGTGGAGAATGACCTCGAACGTGGCCTCTATCGCTTGAGTAACGACTATACCGAAACATTGATCAACGACTGACGCAGGGTATCTATCATGGCCAAGAACGAAACACTCAAAACCGCTTCCGTCCTCGCCTTCGAGCGCAAGCTCGATCCGTCCGACGCACTGTTCAGTGCCGGCAACTGGAAAGACCGCGCTCAGCATGCGAAGTGGAGCGGCATACCCGTACGCGAGAAATCGGTTCGTGGCACTATTTCCAATCGGCTGAAGGCCAAGGATCAAGATCCGGCCAAGCTGGATGCCGCCATTGAGAACCCCAACCTGCAGACAGTAGATGTTGCAGCGCTGCCGCTTGATGCCGACACGTTGGCCGTACATTTCACTCTGCGCGTCCTGGCCGGAGCTGGCACGCCTTCCGCCTGCAACAATGCTGAATACCAGAAGAAACTGGCGCAGACGGTAACGAGTTACGTCAACCAGCATGGCTTTGGCGAGCTTGCTCATCGCTATGCCTGCAACCTCGCTAATGGCCGGTTCCTGTGGCGCAATCGTATCGGTGCCGAAGAAATCGAAGTCATCGTCAGCCAGATGAAAGACGGCCAAGCGGCAAAGCAGTGGACCTTCAATGCGCTCGATCACTCGCTGCGAAGCTTTGAAGGCAGCAAAGAGACTCGAGAGCTAGGCGAACTCATTAATGAGGCGCTGTCCGGTGAGCGTTACCTACTATTGGATGTGGTGGCCTTTGCCCGGGTTGGAGCAGGACAGGAAGTATTCCCTTCTCAGGAGTTGATTTTGGATCGCAGCCGGGGAGACAAGAGCAAGACGCTCTACAGCATTGGAGACGAGAAGATCGCTGCCATCCACTCCCAGAAATTGGGCAACGCCCTGCGCACCATCGATACTTGGTATCCGGTGCCGGAAGGTGGCAGTGACCTTGGCCCAATCGCCGTGGAGCCCTACGGCTCGGTGACCACTCAGGGAAGTGCCTACCGTCAGCCGAAGCAGAAAATGGACTTCTACAACCTGCTCGATAACTGGTTGCTCAAGGACCAGGTGCCACCCGCCGAACAGCAGCACTTCGTTATGGCGACCCTTATCCGTGGCGGCGTATTCGGCGATGCGGGGTAAGCCATGGATCACTATATCGATATCCGCTTGCGGCCCGACCCGGACTTTCCAGCTGCGATGCTGATGGGGGTGCTATACAGCAAGTTGCATCGTGCCCTTTTCGACCTGGAGGCCAATGACATCGGCGTCAGCTTTCCAGATCACAAACTCGGCGTGCGTGCCCGCACGCCGGGAGATCGGCTGCGATTGCACGCTGAGCAGTCGCGACTAGAGCAATTGATGGCGATCCCGTGGCTCACTGGCATGCGCGACCACGTCACGCTGGCATCCATTCAACCTGTGCCTGCCGATGCAAAGCACCGAGTGGTGCGGCGCCGACAGTTCAACACCGGTGGCCCCAGCCGAGCCAGGCGGTATGCACAACGGCATGGCATCGAGTTCGAAGAAGCGCAGCGCTTGATGGAGGCACCTGCCGCCCGGCAGATCGCCCTGCCTTTCGTGCAGGTCAGCAGCCGCTCAAGTGGACAGCGGTTTGCGCTATTCATCGAGCATGGCCTGCCGCAGGCTCAGCCTGTCGCGGGGCGTTTCAATCACTACGGATTGAGTAGCGAGGCGACAGTGCCCTGGTTCGGACCCTTTTCTAGGGAGAATTATTAGCTTTAGAAAAATCAACTTGTTAGAAACGCCTCTCTGAAAAGGGAGGCGTTGCTCTTTGGAAGCATTGCTCTTTAACAATCAATCGCTTAACTTGAAACTGTTCTAGTGAGCTGCCGCACACGCAGCTCAGAAAACCCTGGCCAAGGGCCACCGCCACAAGGTCGCGTGAGCTGCCGCACACGCAGCTCAGAAATCATCGACGGCGCCGATCCTGCTGGTCGGCGAGTGAGCTGCCGCACACGCAGCTCAGAAATTCAGCAGGAGTCGGGCCGCGTGCCGCAGGCCGTGAGCTGCCGCACACGCAGCTCAGAAAGCACAGCAGGCGGCGCGCAGCTCGGCGAGGATGTGAGCTGCCGCACACGCAGCTCAGAAAAGTAGAGATGGGCGCCCCGCCGCTTGCTCTGGGTGAGCTGCCGCACACGCAGCTCAGAAACGGCCAATCCCGACCGCCGTCAGCTCGTCATGGTGAGCTGCCGCACACGCAGCTCAGAAACAGCGGCGCGGGGTCCGACTGGATGGCATGGGGTGAGCTGCCGCACACGCAGCTCAGAAAAGGATTCGGGATATTGAAGGGAATGACTACCGGTGAGCTGCCGCACACGCAGCTCAGAAAACGCCGCACCGTGTAGCCGCTGCCGTCGACAGGTGAGCTGCCGCACACGCAGCTCAGAAAATTGCAGCATATAGCGGATTTTCGACGGCATAGTGAGCTGCCGCACACGCAGCTCAGAAATGCTGCGCCAGGCCTTCGCCGACGCCGGCGACGTGAGCTGCCGCACACGCAGCTCAGAAATTGCCGATGATTCGCGCGACCAGGTCATCCTTGTGAGCTGCCGCACACGCAGCTCAGAAATGGCCCTCGCTATAGGCGACCTCGTAAAGCTCGTGAGCTGCCGCACACGCAGCTCAGAAAATAGAAACGGCGGGCGCACGCGGGCGCCGCACGTGAGCTGCCGCACACGCAGCTCAGAAAGTCTCGGGCATCCTGGAGGTTGATCGACTCGCGTGAGCTGCCGCACACGCAGCTCAGAAAATGAGCATCGATGAGGTGAACGCCATCCGTGAGTGAGCTGCCGCACACGCAGCTCAGAAATCCCGGTCGGGACTGCTACAATGGACCCTGTGGTGAGCTGCCGCACACGCAGCTCAGAAATCCACGGGCACGGACGACAATGAGCAAAGCGAGTGAGCTGCCGCACACGCAGCTCAGAAACTCACCTGGAACAGGCAAGGCCAAAACGGAAGGTGAGCTGCCGCACACGCAGCTCAGAAATGATTGAAGAGCGAGTCGAGGCGTTTTACGCCGTGAGCTGCCGCACACGCAGCTCAGAAATTGACCAGGTTGTCGGCGTTCATCGCCACGATGTGAGCTGCCGCACACGCAGCTCAGAAAACAGGCCAGGTTACGGCAGAGATCCACCCGAGGTGAGCTGCCGCACACGCAGCTCAGAAATGAGTGCCCGCCATAGCATGTCTGCCACGTCAGTGAGCTGCCGCACACGCAGCTCAGAAAGACACGACGTAAACGCTTTCTCGGTCATGGTAGTGAGCTGCCGCACACGCAGCTCAGAAAAACGGCGCCGCGAGTATATCGAAAATGAAGGGGTGAGCTGCCGCACACGCAGCTCAGAAAATAAGTTGACGAGGATACGCAGCGGGAGGCCAGTGAGCTGCCGCACACGCAGCTCAGAAAAGGGTGCGCGCCCGCTTGTCGAGCTGCCCGACGTGAGCTGCCGAACACGCAGCTCAGAAACCTTGGATTCCTCGCCGAACAGTTGCGAGATCGTGAGCTGCCGCACACGCAGCTCAGAAAACAAGGGGCGCGAGGAAGGCCGCACGCTGGATGTGAGCTGCCGCACACGCAGCTCAGAAAACCGGGGCCGCTCAAGACGCCACGCGCAATCAGTGAGCTGCCGCACACGCAGCTCAGAAATCAAGACCGGCGCGCTGGCGATGCGCTTCGCCGTGAGCTGCCGCACACGCAGCTCAGAAATTCCGCGATCCAGCCGAACCCGGCGCCGCTGAGTGAGCTGCCGCACACGCAGCTCAGAAAGTCACCCGCGAGTGCGAGGGAGTGGCCCACTGGTGAGCTGCCGCACACGCAGCTCAGAAAGGCTTGAGCAAGCGCAGTCCTTGCAGCTATCCGTGAGCTGCCGCACACGCAGCTCAGAAATCATTGACCCGGCGACAGGATGCGAGGTGTCCGTGAGCTGCCGCACACGCAGCTCAGAAACGAGAGCGCTCGCACCGTGACGATCACCGAGGGTGAGCTGCCGCACACGCAGCTCAGAAACTGAGCACGGGCTGGAAAAAACGCGATATCGCGTGAGCTGCCGCACACGCAGCTCAGAAAAGAACCGGGCTTCATCAACATCAACTGATAGGGTGAGCTGCCGCACACGCAGCTCAGAAAAAAGTGACGGAACCTTGAGGCCAAGCTCGTTCGTGAGCTGCCGCACACGCAGCTCAGAAAATATCAGCGTCCGTGGCGCCACCGCCCGCATCGTGAGCTGCCGCACACGCAGCTCAGAAATATGGCGTTGCCGGTTTCCGTGGCTTCCTCGGGTGAGCTGCCGCACACGCAGCTCAGAAACTGCCCATCCTGCTGCTTGAACAGGTCGGCCAGTGAGCTGCCGCACACGCAGCTCAGAAATGTACCAGCCCGTAGCGAGCACCCATCGAGGGGTGAGCTGCCGCACACGCAGCTCAGAAATGATAGCCAGCGCCCTAGCGGTCACTTTAGGCGTGAGCTGCCGCACACGCAGCTCAGAAAGCCCGGCACAAAGTTGGTGACGGCCTCGATTTGTGAGCTGCCGCACACGCAGCTCAGAAAATGGGACGTGGTGCTGTTCCGCGTCGACGGCAGTGAGCTGCCGCACACGCAGCTCAGAAATCGCACCACAACCGCTTCTTCGAGAAGTTCCAGTGAGCTGCCGCACACGCAGCTCAGAAAAACAAGAACTGGAGTGTCAGCAAGGGGCAGTAGTGAGCTGCCGCACACGCAGCTCAGAAATGATGCTAAAGCATGATTGGTGTCACAATCGTGTGAGCTGCCGCACACGCAGCTCAGAAATAACATGGCTGCCGCCCAGGGCCTGTTCGACCGTGAGCTGCCGCACACGCAGCTCAGAAATCCTACATCCCCACGGCTGGCAGCCCCGTTACGTGAGCTGCCGCACACGCAGCTCAGAAAGCCAACCCGATCCAGAAGTGGCGGACTATCACGTGAGCTGCCGCACACGCAGCTCAGAAAATGTCGCCGGAGTAGCGCTTGGCGACGGCAGTGTGAGCTGCCGCACACGCAGCTCAGAAATACGCTCGGCGTCGAGACGATGTGGTTCCACGGTGAGCTGCCGCACACGCAGCTCAGAAAATGAAGCCCAACGTTGCCGACAAGGATAGCGGGTGAGCTGCCGCACACGCAGCTCAGAAAAAGCCGCCGTCCCACCTCATGTAACCATTTGAGTGAGCTGCCGCACACGCAGCTCAGAAAGCCGAGCGGCTTGGTGATGTTGGTCCGCACGAGTGAGCTGCCGCACACGCAGCTCAGAAATCCCGCGCCTTGGCCAAGGCGTCTTCCACTGGGTGAGCTGCCGCACACGCAGCTCAGAAATGCAAGAGGCGCCCGATGGGCAACCAAAGCCAGTGAGCTGCCGCACACGCAGCTCAGAAAAGTCCCAGCGGAAACGCTTAGGCGATAGACCGGTGAGCTGCCGCACACGCAGCTCAGAAACCCGCCAATAACGGGGGCGCATGACGTAGGCCGTGAGCTGCCGCACACGCAGCTCAGAAAACCTGACCCACTACGCGACTGTGGCTTACGGTGTGAGCTGCCGCACACGCAGCTCAGAAAAAAGGCGAGCTAGCAGAAGCCCTCTATCCTAGGTGAGCTGCCGCACACGCAGCTCAGAAATTCTGGATCAGCTCGTTCTCGGCCTTGGTGCGGTGAGCTGCCGCACACGCAGCTCAGAAAAAGACACATCGCGGCATGGCCGGCCAGTTTGAGTGAGCTGCCGCACACGCAGCTCAGAAAAGATGGGAGAAAGCGGACCTCGGGGTCCGCGCGTGAGCTGCCGCACACGCAGCTCAGAAAAGTAGCGGTTATGGTTGTCCTCGACGTGCTTCGTGAGCTGCCGCACACGCAGCTCAGAAAGTATGCGAATTGAACGATGGTGTGCGCCGGGGGTGAGCTGCCGCACACGCAGCTCAGAAAAGACCAGGCGCCAGATGCAGGACATGGCCAAAGTGAGCTGCCGCACACGCAGCTCAGAAAATGACCATGACCCCGCCTGAGCGGTTCGGGGTGTGAGCTGCCGCACAGGCAGCTCAGAAAATGAGGATGCACAAGCGTAGAGACGACCCGCTGTGAGCTGCCGCACACGCAGCTCAGAAATGCGCTCCGTGTCCGACCCAGCAGACGTGTCCGTGAGCTGCCGCACACGCAGCTCAGAAACGCCAGGGGCCCGACCGTGAGCTGCCGCACACGCAGCTCAGAAATGGCTGTATAAGACCGGCGAGCAGCTGCTGGCGTGAGCTGCCGCACACGCAGCTCAGAAATGGCTGTATGAGACCGGCGAGCAGCTGCTGGCGTGAGCTGCCACACACGCAGCTCAGAAATTATAGCTGTATGGGCACACACGGCCAACCGGGTGAGCTGCCGCACAGGCAGCTCAGAAACACTGGCTAGTCATGACCATGTCCGCTCTCCTGTGAGCTGCCGCACACGCAGCTCAGAAAATGCGGCCGATGTACTCGACGTCGACCGGCACGTGAGCTGCCGCATAGGCAGCTCAGAATTACTCCATCGACGAAATGTTCGTGCGTTTCGGGTGAGCTGCCGCACAGGCAGCTAAAAACCGTATGGTGGCGAAACCTCTCTGGCGAGCCGTCCCCTATCCCCCAAACTCCTCCGTATCGATCTCTGCCTGCAGCGCTTCGCTGTAGCGGGCGCCGGCCACCTGGTCCGGTGTCAGCAGTGCGTTCAACCGCGCGATGGTGTCGGCATCCAGGCGCAGGTCTTCCGCGGCGAGGTTTTCGCGCATATGCGCGATTGAGCGGGTGCCGGGGATGGGAATCACGTCGTCGCCTTGGGCCTTGAGCCAGGCGAGGGCGAGTTGGCCGGTGGTAACTCCCCGCTCGCGGGCGATGGCCTGGAGCTTTTCCAGCTGACGCAGGTTTTGCGGCAGGTTCTCGGCGCTGAAGCGCGGCATGCCGCGGCGCACGTCGTTCTCGGTGAGCTGGGTGGCGTCGGTCACGGCGCCGGCCAGGAAGCCGCGCCCCAGCGGGCTAAAGGCGACCAGCGCGGTGTCGGCTTCTCGGCAGGCGTCGAGCAGGGCGATCTCGGGGTTGCGGGTCCACAGCGAGTATTCGGACTGCACCGCGGCGATGGGGTGTTCGGTTCTGGCGCGGCGCAGGGTCGCGGCGGAGATCTCGGAGAGCCCGATGGCGCCTATCTTGCCTTCTTCCACCAGCCGCCCCAGGGCGCCGACGCTCTCCTCGATGGGTACGTTGCGGTCCAGGCGGTGCAGGTAGTAGAGGTCGAGGTGGTCGGTTTGCAGCCGTGTGAGGCTCGCCTCGCACTGGCGGCGGATCGTCTCGGGTCGCCCGTCGATGACCTTCCTGCCGAGTTCGGGGTCCATGGCCATGCCGCACTTGCTGGCCAGCAGGA
The DNA here is from genome assembly GCF_015992245.1 of Halomonas sp. SS10-MC5. Taxonomy (NCBI): domain Bacteria; kingdom Pseudomonadati; phylum Pseudomonadota; class Gammaproteobacteria; order Oceanospirillales; family Halomonadaceae; genus Halomonas; species Halomonas sp. SS10-MC5. The sequence goes on from NZ_CP065435.1 coordinate 373,154, forward strand.
TCCGATCGCGCTTGCCGGCAAGCGCCTTGCCCACTACCCGCTCGTTGGCCGTGGCGCCGTAGAGGGTGGCGGTGTCGAAATGGCGGTAGCCCATCTCGAAGGCTTCCTCGAGGGCGCGCAGGGTTTCGGGCTCGGGCACTGGGTTGCCGTAGCCGTGTGAGAGGTTCATGCAGCCCAGGCCGATGGTGGGCGAGGCCACTTCCTTGAGGCGTGAGAAGAGGGACATGCAGGCTCCGCGTCAGGGGGTTGGGTGTTTATTTTACTGCATTAGCGTCCTGACCCGATCCAGGTACTCCCTGCCGCTTTCGCGGAGGCCCTCCTGGCCCTGGCTGTCGGCGCTTGCGCGAACTTCCCGTACCCGCTCACGCATGGTGCCGACCTCTTCTTCGACCTTCGCCAGGGCGTTCTCGATATCTTCGGTGAGCTGCTGGAGGATGGCGAGGTCGCCGTCGGTCAGCGTTTCCTTGGCCATCAGTACGTCGAGCAGGTCGTTACGCAGCTCAAGGGCGTCCACGGCCTGCTTGAGGGTCTCGATGGGCTGGCCCTGGGTCTGTTCGAGCTCTTGCCGGAGTTCCGCTTCGACCCGATCGTCGGCGGGGTCGACGCCGGTGTCTTGCGCTCCGGCATGGGGAATGCCGAGCGTGAGCAGGGCGAAAACGGGCAGCAGAACGCTACGTGGCATGGCGACATCTCTCCGCGCGGTCGATAGGTGTTCTCTTAAGTTAGTTGGAATTCAGTTAGTTACAAGTTGTCTGCCTGGGCTTGGCAAAAGAGTTTGATTGTCGGCGCCATGCCCGGATGCGGTATGCTGTGGCGATAATGACTTGCACGGACTTTCCTATGCCAGATCAAACGCCGTTTCAGCGCGCCATCGCCGAACTCGATGCCCTGCATGCCGAAGACCCCCGTCGGGTGGAAGTCGAGGGCCAGTCCCTGCCTCTGGAGCTGTGGCACGCGGGGCGAATGAGCGCCTGGCTGGCACAGGTGGTGGAGGCCCCGAGCGAGCTGGTGCAGCTTGCGGTGCGCTCGCAGCATCTGCAGCGCTGGGAGGTGCCGCGCAGCGAATACCCAGAGGGGCGCGTGGGCTATCTCACCTGGCGCCGCGACCAGGGCAAGCGGGCCGGCGAGACCACGGCGCGGGTGATGGAGGCGTCCGGCTACTCGGCGCAGGACGCCGCCGAGGTCTCGCGCATGATTCGCAAGCAGGGCCTGGGCCGCGACCCGGGCACCCAGGCGGTAGAGGACTGTGCCTGCCTGGTGTTCCTCGAAAACTACTTCGCCGACTTCTCCAAGCAGGTGGAGCACGAGCACCTGGTGCGCATCGTGCAGATGACCTGGAAGAAGATGTCGCCGCGCGCCCGGGAACTGGCACTGGCCCTGCCGATGAGCGCCGAGGCGCGGGCCGTGGTGGAGGAGGCGCTGGCGGGCTAGGGAGTGCTCCGGCCGGCGCCTGCCCACCGGAGCCGATGAGGCGAAGGCTCAGGGCGCCAGCGTCTGCGCCGCTTCCAGGTAGTCCGCGCCGTGGCTCTGCACGCGCTCGAAGTCACCGGTCTCGGAGCCTTGGTGAACCTCCTCCAGGTTGACCGCCAGGGTCTCCACCTCCTCGTTGATCTTCTCCAGGGCATTCTCCAGGGTGTAGGTGAGCTGGTGGATGGTGCCGAGGTCCGCGAGGCTCGGCTCCTCCTGGGCGAGCAGTTCGGCCAATTGCTGATTGTACTCGGAGAAGTTCGCCATGGCCTGGCTCAGGGTGTCGGCCGGCTCACCCTTGAAGTGCTCGGTGGGTGAGCTGGCCTGGGCGGTGGCGGCAAGCATCAGGCCGGAAAGCAGGGCGGGCAGCATCAGTCGCTTCATGATTCGTCCCCTCTTCAAATGAGAATGGTATGCGTTAGCTTATGTACCACTCCCGTGCGGCCTCGGCAAGCGGGGAAGATAACGAGAATGATTTTTCTTTGTGTCATTTGACAGAGGTCAGGCGGGCGGCTAGATTCTTCATGGTTAATGATAATTGTTATCATTAGTAGCGCGAACGGAGGTCGCCATGTCGCATAGCGCCAATACCGCCATCCGCGGCGTCAAGCCCAGGTGGCTGATCCGCGATACCCCCCCGGGGTCGGTACGCCTGGCCCGAGAGTATCCGCGCCAGGACACCAGCCTCTCCGAAGAGGAGTGGGAGCTGCTTCAACTGTACCGGGAGGAGGCTCGGCACGAGCTGTTCCGGCGCTCGTTCCTGCTCATCTCCGAGCGCTATCTGAAAGGCGAACTGCCCGCTGCCGGCCCGCTTCCCTGAGCGGTCGGTACGCGTCAGCCCAGGGCGATGCTCAGGCTGTCGGCGCTCTCGCAGGGCTTGCCGTGACGCACGGTGAGGCGCCGCTCGCTCAGGTTCATCACCACCGAGAACAGGGTCTCCATGCGTTCCTCGGCGGGCTGGTCCGGGTTGAAGTGGCGGCAGATCGACAGCGGAGCGCCCTGATGATCGCTGAGGATGTCGAACAGGCTGGCCTCGTCGAGGTCGGCATCCGCGGCCAGCTCATCGTGCAGCAGCGCGTCGAGGCGACACAAGCGCGGCCAGGAGTCGACGCGGGGGAAGTCCCGCACCGGGCAGGGGGTGTTGTCCGCATAGAGATGGTTGGTATGGGTGACGATGCCGCCGCGCGGCAGGATACGCCCCGGCTCGCCGGGCTGTACCTCGAGACCCACGGCCTGGCCGTCGCCGTCGGCGAGCAGGAAGTGAGCCGGTGAGCAGACTCGTTGGTGGGTGGCCACGGCGAGCGCGCTCGGCATGTCCTCGCTTTCGAGGATCTTGCGCAGGGCGATATGGATCGGCAGCCCGGCACCGCAGGTCTGCGAGCGAATGGCGTTGAGGCAGACACCGATGCCGCGAGCGTTCAGGCCGACCTTGCCGACCATGCCGGCCTCGCCGATGCTCACCAGCGCGGGGCGTCCGTCGCCCTGGATGTGCAGGGCGACCACGTTGTCGAGCTGATCGTGGCGCCAGTCCCAGTTCTGCGCCAGCCACTGCTGCCCGTGTCGCAGAAGGGAAAAGGCCGAGCAGCCGCCGTCGGCCTGGGTCAGGGCGATCTCGCTGCGACAGTTCAGCGTCAAGATGTCGATGAAGTCGACATCCGCGCCCCAGGCGATGCCGTTCATCTCCTCGAGTATCTCGGGAAAGCCCTGCGCGATCTGGGCCTCGAAGTGGCAGGCCCGGTCGCGGGCCTCTGCCCAGCGGAGGCCGACGAAGTCATGGAACAGCTGGGCGTAGACCTGAAGGCTGCGCTCGATCAGGTGCCGGTGGATGCGGCCGTGCTCCGCACCGATCTCATGGTGGCTTCCCGTCAGTTCGGTGATGGCCAGGGGGCGTGTCTGTCGGCTCATAGCACCTCCTCGAGAAAGGCCAGGAAGGCGCTCCACGACGCCTGGTCGGCGCGCTCCTGGTAGCGCTCGCTGTCGAACTCCGTGAAGCCGTGCGGAGCACCGGAGTAGATCTCCATGGTGTAGGTCGCCTCGATGGCTTCGAGTTCTTCCACCAGGCCGCTGAGGTCCTCCATGGTCACGCTGGTGTCGGCACCGCCGTGGGCGATCAGCAGTGGCGGCACCGCCTCGGGCCACGTCTGGCCCTCCGGCGTGGCCAGGCCGCCGTGGAAGCTGGTGTAGCCCGCCACGTTGTCGGCTTCGCCGGAGCGGGCGAGCTCCAACGCCACGGCCCCGCCGAAGCAGTAGCCCATGATCACCACGCCCTCGGCGACCTCCTGCTCGTGGGCCTCGTCCAGGCCGGCCAGGGTCAGCTCGCGCATGCGCTCACGGTCGGAATAGAGCGCCCGGGTGGCTGCCTGGCGGGCCTCGGTGCTCTCGGGGCGGTTGCCCTGGCCGAACAGGTCGACGGCGAAGGCATCGAAGCCCTGCTCGGCCAGCATGTCGGCACGCTGGCGCTCGTAGTCGCCCAGGCCGTCCCAGTCGTGCACGATCAGCACCGTGCCGCGGGCGTCGCCCTGGGCGGGGCTGTAGTAGCCTTCGAAGCTATCGTCGCCGACCTCGTAGACGATGTCGTTGCCGGCGGGCGTGAAGCCGTGGGCGCCGGTGGCAAGGCCGAGCGATGCCAGCAACGCGAAGGAGAGGGATGCAGGGCGCATGGGAGGCTCCTGTTGTCGTAGGCGTGAGGTGGCGGACTGCGGACTTGAGTATAGGCGAAGGCCGGCGGGCCAGGGTCGCGAGCGTTGAACGCGCGCGGCAGTACCGTGTTGGGTTTTCCATCACTGATAAGGGCTTGGCGCTGTGCAGCAAGGCTCAAACGTTGGTATGGGGGGCTTGTGTTTTGCCTCGGGGCCTTCCAGATTAAGGGGGTGACGTTCATTCGTAACCAGACGTAAATCACCACACCTCAATCACCCCACACTTCAATCACCAGAGTGAGAAGAACAAATGAAGAAGAGCGTTTTGGCGATGGCAATCGCTGCCTCCAGCGTGGCATTCGCTGGCGCGGCGCAGGCGGAAGTGAAGATCGGTTTCATCGGCGGCTTCACCGGCCCGATCGAGAGCCTGACCCCGCCGATCTTCGACGGCGCGCGGCTGGCGGTGAAGCAGATCAACGAGCAGGGCGGCATCCTTGGCGGGCAGGAGCTGGCCATGCCCAATGCCGATACCACCTGTAGCGATGCCTCGGCGGCATCCAACGCGGCGGACCGTATGGTCAACACCGAGAACGTCACGGCGATCGTCGGGGCGCTGTGTACCGGCGCGACCGTGGCGGCGGCCAACAGTGCGGCGATTCCCGGCGGCGTGGTGATGGTGTCGCCGGCCTCCACCGCGCCGGCGGTGACCGAGCTGGACGACAACGACCTGGTGTTCCGCACCGTGCCGTCTGACGCCTACCAGGGCGAGATCCTGGCCAAGCTGATGCTCGAGAAGGGCTTCGACGAGGTGGCGGTGACCTTCGTCAACAACGATTACGGCCAGGGCCTGGCCGATGCCTTTACCACGGCCTTCGAGGCCGGCGGCGGCACGGTGGCGGAGAACCTGGCGCATGAGGACGGCCGCGCCGATTACCGCTCCGAGCTAGGCTCGCTCTCTTCCAGCGGCGCCGAGACCCTGGTGGTGCTCGCCTATGCCGACGGCTCGGGCCAGACCATCCTGCGCCAGGCCTATGAGAGCGGTGCGTTCACCCAGTACGCCGGTGCCGACGGCATGGTCGGGGATTCGCTGGTCGGCGCGGTCGGCGCGGATGCCCTCGAGGGCATGATCGCGACCCGCCCGGGCAGCCCCGAACTGCCGGGCACCGAGATCTTCAACCAAGCGGCCCAGGAGGCCGGCTTCGACCCCAGCGCGGTGTTCGCCGCCCAGGCCTACGACGCCGCCTTCCTGCTGGCGCTGGCCATCGAGCAGAACGGCAGCGCCGAGCGCGAAGGCCTCTCCGAGGCGCTGCGTAGCGTCTCCTCCGCCCCCGGCGAAACGATCCTGCCCGGCGAGTGGGAGAAGGCCCTGGAGCTGATCGCCGCCGGCGAGGAGATCAACTACGAGGGGGCCTCCGGCAGGCACGAGTTCGACGACAACGGCGACGTGCCGGGTGTGGTGGTCGAGATGGCGGTGGAAGGCGGTGCCTTCGTCGGCAAGGGCCTGATTCAGGACTAATCCAGGCCTGAACTGAAGCAGCAAGTGCAATGGCCCCGGCGGGAATTCCCGCCGGGGCCTTTCTTATTGAATGAAGGTTTTAGAGAGGAGCGGATTTATGTCGCATAAACCACCCTCTCTACCCGTGGTGTTTGACTTTCTCGGGCAACAACCCCTGCGGCGCGAAGCGCAGCACCAGGGTAATGAGCAGGCCGATCACGAATACCCGGGCCTGCAGCGCGCGGCTGTCGAGGTTCCCCGGCGGCTCCCAGCCGAACCAGCCCTCGCCGATGGCCGCGGCCCCGTGCATCAGGAACAGCGCCAGCGGTTCGGACATCAGCCAGATGATGTAGACCGCCACGGCGCCGAAGATGGTGCCCAGGTTGTTGCCGGGCCCGCCGAGGATCACCATCACCAGCACCAGGAAGGTGTGGTTCAGCGGCAGGAAACCGTTGGGATCGAAGATGCTGTTGAACGAGGCCAGCGCACCGCCGCCGATGCCGATCAGGATACAGCCCAGCACGAAGATCTCCAGGCGGCGTCGGTTGATGTCCTTGCCCATCGCCGCGGCGGAGATCTCGTTGTCGCGAATGGCGCGGATCATGCGCCCCCAGGGCGCATGGTAGGCGCGGTGGAGCAGGAAGAAGATCACTGCGATCATCACCGCCGTGACCGACAGATAGAGTGCGCGGGCCAGGGTGAACCCCAGCGTGCTGGGACCCGGCGTGGGCCAGGGCAGGGGCGAGACGGTGGCGGTGCCGCGGGTCAGCCAGTCGGAGTTCTTGAGGAAGGCCTTGATGATCTCGGCGATGCCGAGGGTGGCGATGGCCAGGTAATCGCTGCGCAGCCCCAGGCAGATGTGGCCGATGAAGTAGCCGATGGCGCCCGCCAGCGCACCGCCGACGATCCAGCCGCTCCAGGCCGGCAGGCCCAGGCCGCCGATGAAGCCGGCGCGGGATTCGATCTCGCCGGTGACGCTGCGCAGCACGCTGATCACCACCAGGTAGAGCACTACGGCCAGCACGATGGCGATCAGGGTGCGCAGTTTCCTGGGCACGCCGAGGCGGTCGAGCTTGGTGGCGCCATACACGAGCAGGATCGAGGCGGCCACGTAGAGCAGCGCCCTGCCCAGTTCGCCGGGCAGCTCGGTGCCCCAGAAGGCCTCGTTGGCCGGCACGCTGAAGAACATGGTGGCGAAGGCACCCAGGGCGACGAAGCCCATCACCCCGGCATTGAACTGGCCGGCGTAGCCCCACTGGATGGTCAGCCCCAGGGCCAGGATGGCATAGCAGGCGGCCTCCACCAGCATGCGCGTGCTGTAGGCGCTGCCCATCACGGCGTAAACGCCGAGGATCACGACCAGCAGGGCGCCAAAAAGGATGACTTCGCGAAGCGGGAAGCGTGACGGCGCGGCGACGATGTCTTCGCGGCGTTCGGTCTGTTGCGTGCTCATCAGATCACCTTCCCCTTGAAGATGCCGGTGGGGCGCCATACCAGGATCGCCACCAGGATGAAGAAGGGCACCACGATCTTGTACTCGGTGCCGACGAAGGCGAGGTTGCCGGCCTGGGCCAGCCACTCGGGCAGGCTGTCGCGGAAGGGGCGCAGCAGAACCGCCCAGTTGAACACCGCCAGGGTTTCGGCGAAGCCCACCACGAAGCCGCCGGCGATGGCCCCGTAGGGATGGCCCACGCCGCCGACGATGGCCGCGGCGAAGATCGGCAGCAGCAGGAAGAAGCTCAGGTCGGGCTTGAAGGTGACGTCGAGCGCCAGCAGGGTGCCGGCGATGGCGGCGAGCCCGCCGGCGATCACCCAGGTCACCGCCACGATGTGGTTGGTGTTGATGCCCGAGGCCCGCGCCAGGTCGGGGTTGTCGGACATGGCGCGCATCGCCTTGCCCAGCCGCGTGCGGTTGAGGAACAGGTGCAGCCCCATCACGCAGACGATGGTCAGGAGGAACAGGATGATCTGCGGCTCGGTGACGATGATCGGCCGGCTCGCCAGCTCGAACGGCATCTCGAGGCGGTAGATCTCCTTGCGCTCACCGGCCAGGTACAGGTTCTGGGCACCGGTACCGGCGAACAGGCGAATCAGCCCCTGCAGCATCAGGGTCACGCCCAGTGAGGCGATCACCATGACGATGGGCTTGACGCCGTGGGCGCGCAGCGGCTTGTAGAAGGTCTTGTCGACGCCCACCGCGAGCAGGGCGGTGAGCACCATGGCCAGCGGCAGCATGACGATGGGGGTGGGCAGGCCCACCGCGCCGCCTACGCCGGGAAAGGCCAGCGTCAACAGCAGCACCATGAAAGTACCGAAGGTCATCATGTCGGCATGGGCGAAGTGGGCGAAGCGCATGATGCTGAAGATCAGCGTCACGCCGATGGCGCCGATGGCATAGATCGAGCCGGTCACGCTGCCGGCGACGATCACGTTGTTGATGAAGAAAACCAGTTCGTTCACGACTCACTCTCCAGTACGGCTCCGGGCTCAACCGCCCAGGAAGCTCTTGGCCACTTCCGGGTCGGCGAGCAGGGCGGCGCCGGTATCGGTGAAGCGGTTCTTGCCGGCAGCCAGCACGAAGCCCTTGTCGGCGATGGCGAGCGCCTGCTTGGCGTTCTGTTCGACCATCAGGATGCCCACGCCGGCGGCGTTGATCTCCTTCACCCGCTCGAAGATCTCATTCATGTAGAGCGGGGAGAGGCCGGCGGTCGGTTCGTCGAGCAGCAGCACCTCGGGTTCGGCCATCAGCGCGCGGCCCATGGCGACCATCTGCCGCTGGCCGCCGGAGAGCTCGCCGGCGGGCTGGTGGCGCTTGTCGTAGAGCGGCGGAAAGAAGTCGTAGACCTGCCTCAGCATGCGCTTGACGTTGCCCGGCTTGAGGAAGGCGCCCATCTCCAGGTTCTCTTTCACCGTGAGGCTGGGGAAGACGTTCTTCTCCTGGGGCACGAAGCCCATGCCCCTCTGCACCAGCTTGTTGGGCGGCAGGTTGTGGATCGGCTCGCCGCGCAGCAGGATCTCGCCCTGGCTGACGGTGAGCAGGCCGAAGATGGCCTTGAGCATGGTGGACTTGCCGGCGCCGTTGGGGCCGACGATCACACCGACCTCGTCGGCCTCGATCGACATATTCACCCCGTTGAGGATGTTCATGCCGCCGTAGCCGCCGTGCACGTCGCGTGCTTCGAGTAATGGCATCGTGGATTCTCTGCGCTATCGTGGCTGTTCTTCTTGTCGGGTCTGTGCGCCTGGCTTCAGGCGGCGGTGGAACCAAAGTAGGCCTCGATCACCTGAGGATTGTTGCGGATCTCCTCGATGGTGCCTTCGACCATCACGCTGCCCTGGGCCAGCACGATCACCGGGTCGCACAGCCGCGCGATCATGTCCATGTCGTGCTCGATGACCAGGAAGGTGTAGCCCATCTCGCGGTTGAGCCGCTCGATGTTGCTCACCAGGTCGCCCAGCAGGGTGCGGTTGACCCCCGCGGCGATCTCGTCGAGCAGCACCACGCGGGCATCGGTCATCATCGTGCGGCCGAGTTCGAGCAGCTTCTTCTGCCCGCCGGAGAGGTTGCCGGCCAGCTCGTTGCGCACGTGGTGCAGGCCGATGAAGTCGATCACCTCGAGCGCCTTCCGGCGCACCTCGCTCTCCTCGCGGCGCACCAGCCCCGGCTTGAGCCAGGCGTCGAACAGGCTCTCGCCGGCCTGGCGCGGCGGCACCATCATCAGGTTCTCCAGCGCCGTCATGTGGGAGAATTCATGGGCGATCTGGAAGGTGCGCAGCAGGCCCTTGTGGAACAGTTCGTTGGCGGGGCGGTTGGTGATGTCCTCGCCATCGAGCAGAACCTGGCCGCTGTCGAGTGGCAGCGCGCCGGCGATGATGTTGAACAGCGTCGACTTGCCGGCGCCGTTGGGGCCGATCAACCCGGTGATCGAGCCCTGCTCGACCTGGATCGAACAGTCGTTGATGACCTTCAGGCCACCGAAGGCCTTGTGGACGTGCCTGACGTCGATGATGGAAGGCATGTTGGTTCCTGCACGTTTATATCTTTGTTATGCACCCGGCCACTGTTTGGTGTGAGGTCGGGTGGCGTATATCGAGCCGCCGCCCGAAGGCGGCGGCAAGGTGTCGTACTACTGCGCCTGGCGCTTGCCGACCAGGAAGGTGCGCCCGGCGGCGAAGGCGCCGACGATGATCAGCGCACCGGCGGCCGGAATCAGGTAGCCCTCGACCTGCGGGATGGTGCGCAGGAATACGAAGGCCACCGCCGCCGGTGCGACGAAGCGTACCAGGAAGCGCCAGGACTGGAACCAGGCCTCGCTGGTGCGCATCTCCTTCATCACCTCGGAGTGGGTCAGCGCCCAGCCGGCGAACAGCGCGATGAGCAGGCCGCCCAGCGGCATGAAGATGTTGGTCAGAAGCTCGATGAAGTCGAAGGCGCTGCGGCCGAACAGGGTATGGAAGAGGCTGGCCTCGGCCCACAGGTTGAAGCTGACCACCGTGAGCAGGCCCAGCGCCCAGCTGGCCACCACCATGGCGAACACCGCCTGGGGGCGGGTGAGGTCGAAGCGTTCGACCAAGAAGGCGGCCACCGGCTCGATCAGCGAGATCGAGGAGCTGATCGCCGCGCCCAGCACGAGGATGAAGAATACCCCGCCGATCAGCCCACCGAGAGGCATCTCGGCGAACGCCAGCGGCAGGGTGACGAACATCAGGCCAGGCCCGGCGCTGGCGTCCAGGCCGGCGCCGAACACCAGCGAGAAGATCGCCAGCCCCGCCACCATGGCCACGGCGGTGTCGACGAAGGCCACGGCAAAGGCGGTGCGGCTCAGCGAGGCGTCGCTGGCCATGTAGGCGCCGTAGGCCATGATCGCGCCCATGCCGAGGCTCAGGGTGAAGAACGATTGGCCCATCGCCTGCAACCAGCCTTCAAGGCTCAGGTCAGCCAGGTTGAAGGTGAACAGAAAGCTAGCCGCAGCGGCGAAATCGCCGTTGGTGATGCCGTAGGCGAGCACGACCAGCAGGATCACGAACAGCGCCGGCATCATGATGCGCAGCCCGCTCTCGATGCCCTTGTGGATGCCCATGCCCACGATCACCCCCGACGCGATGATGAACAGCGTGTGGTAGAGCGTGAGCAGGCCCGGCGAGGCCAGCAGCGCATCGAAGCCGGCGATGATGGTCGCCGCATCGGCGCCGACCAGCGAGCCGGTCAGCATCAGCCAGGTGTAGTGGATCGCCCAGCCGGCGATCACCGAATAGAAGCTCAGGATCAGGAAGGCCGAAGCGCCCCCCAGCCAGCCGATCGATACCCAGCCGCGGGAGGTCTTGTGGGTGCGGGTCAGGAACTGCATGCCCATGATCGGACTGCGGCGGCTGGCGCGGCCGAGCATGGTCTCGGCGATCAGGATCGGGATGCCGACGGCGAAGATGGTCAGGGCGTAGATCAGGATGAAGGCCCCGCCGCCGTTCTCGCCGGTCAGGTACGGAAAGCGCCACAGGTTGCCGAGCCCCACCGCCGAGCCGACCGCGGCCAGCAGGAAGGTGCCCTTGTGTGTCCAGACGTTGTGCGTGCTCATGTGGTTTCCGAAGCGTCGTCCTGTGGCCTTGTGAGCCGAGTGTGGCGCCCACGAGCTCCGGTCGGATAGGGGCGGTCGTTGGGCGCGTACACTGTGCGACACAACCCGCGTCATGGCCAGTAGACGATCGTTAAGGATACGTTGGGAACGACAGATGACCGGGGCACGGGTTCATGGAAGTCACTGCGGCTCTTCGTCCTGTGCGGCGTTGTCGCTCGGGCGCGGCTCGAAGGCGCGGTCGGCATCCGCCAGGCGCACCGTGTCGCCGACCACCAGCTTGCCGCGGGTCTGCAGGCGCTTGCCGCTGCGCGGCTCGATCAGCGCCACCACCTGGCCGATGCTGGTGCCGTCGACATAGGCCTCGACCCGGATGCGCGCCACCAACCCCTGAAAGCGGGCCGAGAGGATGTCGCCGGGCCCCGGCTCCGAATAACCCTGGGGGCTGCGTTCGTAGTGGCGCATCACGCTGTCGGCGCCGGGGTCGTCCCATTCCACGTGCTTGTGCATGATGTCTCCTGGTCTTGTGGGGGTTGCCTACAGCGTAGCCGCTCGTTTCGAGATGGCGTGAAGCGAAGCGCCCGCCTCAAAGAGGCGGGCGCTATCGTCGGATGGCGAAATTACTTCTTGTTGCGCTTGCGCTCATGCTCCTTGAGGAACTTCTTGCGCAGGCGGATGTGGTTGGGGGTGATCTCCACCAGCTCGTCGTCGTCGAGAAACTCGATGGCCTGCTCCAGCGAGAATTTCACCGGCGGGGTCAGCACGATGTTCTCGTCGTTGCCAGAGGCGCGCATGTTGTCGAGCTTCTTGCCCTTGGTGGGGTTGACCACCAGGTCGTTGGCGCGGTTGTGGATGCCCACCAGCATGCCTTCGTAGACCTCGGTGCCGTGGTCGATGATCAGCTTGCCGCGCTCCTGCAGCGCGTACAGCGCGTAGGCCAGCGCCTTGCCATCGACCATGGAGACCAGCACGCCGTTACGGCGCTCGATGGCGGCGTCGGGCTTGAGCGGGCCATAGTGGTCGAAGCGGCTGGTGAGGATGCCGGTGCCCGAGGTCAGGGTCAGGAACTGGCCGCGGAAACCGATCAGCCCTCGCGCGGGGATGATGAAGTCCAGGCGCACGCGGCCCTTGCCGTCGGGGTTCATGTTGGTCAGCTCGCCCTTGCGGTAGCCGAGCTCCTCCATGATGGCGCCCTGGTGCTGCTCCTCGCAGTCGATGATCACCTCTTCGTACGGCTCCTGCCTGACGCCGTCGATCTCCTTGATGATCACCTCGGGGCGGCCCACCGCCAACTCGAAGCCTTCGCGGCGCATGGTCTCGATCAGCACCGAGAGGTGCAGCTCGCCGCGGCCGGAGACCTTGAACTTTTCCGGGCTCTCGCCCTGTTCGACACGCAGCGCCACGTTGTGGATCAGCTCCTGGTCGAGGCGATCCTTGATGTTGCGGCTGGTGACGTACTTGCCGTCGCGGCCGGCGAAGGGCGAGTCGTTGACCTGGAAGGTCATGGAGACGGTGGGCTCGTCCACCGACAGCGGCGGCAGTGCCTCGACGGCAGCCGGGTCGCACAGGGTGTCGGAGATCGACAGCTCGTCGATGCCGGTGATGCAGACGATGTCGCCGGCGGTGGCGAGTTCGGTCTGAACGCGCTCGAGGCCCATGTGGGTCATCACCTGGCCGACCTTGCCCTTGCGGGTCTTGCCGTCAGTGCCGATCACCACGATCTGCTGGTTGGGCTTGACCGAGCCGCGCTTGATGCGGCCCAGGCCGATGACGCCCACGTAGCTGGAGTAGTCCAGCGCCGAGATCTGCATCTGGAACGGGCCGTCGAGCTCCACCGCCGGCGGCTCGACGATATCGACGATGGCCTGGAACATGGGCGACATGTCCTCGGCCAGCGCGTCCGGGTCCATGCCGGCGATGCCGTTGAGCGCCGAGCAGTAGACGATCGGGAAGTCGAGCTGCTCGTCGGTGGCGCCGAGGTTGTCGAACAGGTCGAAGATCTGGTCGATGACCCAGTCGGGACGCGCACCGGGGCGGTCGATCTTGTTGACCACCACGATCGGCTTGAGGCCCTGGGCGAAGGCCTTCTGGGTGACGAAGCGGGTCTGCGGCATGGGGCCGTCGACGGCGTCGACCAGCAGCAGTACCGAGTCGACCATCGACATCACGCGCTCCACCTCGCCGCCGAAGTCGGCGTGTCCGGGGGTGTCGACGATGTTGATGTGATAGTCGCGGCCGCTGCCGTCCTGCCAGCGGATCGCGGTGTTCTTGGCCAGGATGGTGATGCCGCGTTCCTTCTCCTGGTCGTTGGAGTCCATGATCCGCTCTTGCCCTTCGGCCTTGCGGTCGAGCGTGCCGGACTGGCTCAGGAGCTTGTCGACCAGCGTGGTCTTGCCGTGGTCGACGTGGGCAATGATGGCAATATTGCGCAAACTCTCGATGCGAGAGGGGGTTACAGCTGTGTTCATAAGGTGTGACTCATCAACAGGGGCGCACCTATGTACACATCGGAAGAACGTACCCTAGGCGCGGGGTAGGGAGTGGAGGCGCATTGTACAGGTAAGCGGGGAAAGGGAATAGCACAACCTCGTCATCATGGCTTTCTCAGCCCGAGGCGTGGCGGTTGCCATGCGCCTCGGGCTGCCCGGGCAATGCTCCCGTCACGGCATTGGGGGTCTGGAGGCGATGATCGAGTGGGACAAAATTCAGCAAGGGAACTTTGTCGACACCTTTCTACACTTATCTACGCAGAATGTAACGTAATTGTCGGTCGGCCCTTCCCGCTTCGGTGGAGCCTGAGACATGCCTCTTGCCAGTGTCATTTTCGATGCGCGTGCCGCGGGAGCGAAGCTGCCCCGCAGCATGGTCCTCTTCGAGCAGGCCGCCCGGCGCTGGCAGGGGGGGTACGAGCTGCTGCTGGTGGACGACACCGGCGATCGCCGGCTACCTGACCTGGCGCAGCGCTACCAGGTAATGCTGGTGTCGTGCAGTGCCGCCAACCTGGGCAGCCGATTCAACGCCGCGGTGCGGGTCAGCCGTGGTGACGTCCTGCTCTTTCCCGGATTGGGCGATCGGCGTGCCGTCGACTGGCTCAGCCTTCGGCTGATCGACCTCGATCTCGAACCCGAGAGCGGCTGGGACGCGGCCGTCCTGCCGGTGCGTCGCCACAGCTGGTTGCGCTGGTGGTGGTTGCTCCAGCGCCCCTCGCCGCTGGATACCTTCTGGGTGGCGCGTGACTGGTTCGAGCGCATCGGCGGCTTCGACCCGCAGCTGGGCAGCGATGCGCTGCCCGATCTGCTCGAGCGCCTGCGGGCCTGCCAGGCTCGCGTGTCGATCGAGACTGCGTAACCCCTCCTGCCTGATTTGCACTGATTTGGTGCGTCTCGCGTTATGCTGCACCATTATGGCGCCATTTTTAGGCGCTGAGGGGCCATGGCGAGACCGGTCGAGCCTGCTTGGTGCAGTCCGATACAGCGCGGTGCAAAATATTTCCCCTGGAAAACAGCGAATTATTATTTCGATGGGCTTGGTTGGTGCATGATTGGCACGCCTCCTGCATTTGTCGTGGCAGCTCGTCATGCTCGTGCATGGCGAACGTGGGCAGCCGGCCCACAGCGTGTTACAACAGGCGCTGCATGAACCAGCGCCAGTGGACTTCAGCCAAACGAATCGAGCCATCGCTCAACGGAGGACACAAATGTCAGCCAAGACTCTCGCCCTGATCGAAGAACATGACGTGAAGTGGGTCGACCTGCGCTTCACCGACACGCGGGGCAAGGAACAGCACGTCACCATTCCGGCCCGCGCAGTCGACGAGGAGTTCTTCGAAAACGGCCAGATGTTCGATGGTTCCTCCATCTCCGGCTGGAAGGGCATCAACGAATCCGACATGATCCTGCGTCCGGAAGACGGTACCGCCTTCCTCGACCCGTTCACCGAGGACGCCACCCTGGTGCTGCGCTGCGACATCATCGAGCCGGCCACCATGCAGGGCTACGAGCGCGATCCGCGTTCCATCGCCAAGCGCGCCGAGGCCTACCTGCAGTCCACCGGCCTGGGCGACACCGCCTTCTTCGGCCCCGAGCCCGAGTTCTTCATCTTCGATGAGGTGCACTGGAAGGCCGACATCGAAGGCGCCATGTACAAGATCACCTCCGAGGAGGGGGCCTGGGCCACCGACCGCCAGCTCGAGGGCGGCAACCTGGCGCACCGTCCGCGCGTCAAGGGCGGCTACTTCCCGGTGCCCCCGGTCGACAGCTTCCACGACATCCGCGGTGCCATGTGCAACACCCTGGAAGCCATCGGCCAGAGCGTCGAAGTGCACCACCACGAGGTCGCCAACGCCGGCCAGAACGAGATCGGCGTCAAGTTCAACACCCTGGTGAAGAAGGCCGACGAGGTCCAGGAACTGAAGTACGTGATCCACAACGTGGCCCACGCCTACGGCAAGACCGCCACCTTCATGCCCAAGCCGCTGGTCGGCGACAACGGCAGCGGCATGCACGTGCACCAGTCATTCTGGAAGGAAGGCCAGAACCAGTTCGCGGGTGACCAGTACGCCGGGCTGTCGGAAATGGCGCTGTACTACATCGGCGGCATCATCAAGCATGCGCGTGCCCTGAACGCCTTCGCCAACGCCTCGACCAACTCCTACAAGCGCCTGGTGCCGGGCTTCGAGGCGCCGGTCATGCTGGCCTACAGCGCCCGCAACCGCTCCGCCTCCATCCGCATTCCGTACACGGCGAGCCCCAAGGGCAAGCGCGTCGAGCTTCGCTTCCCCGACCCGACCGCCAACCCCTACCTGTGCTTCGCGGCGATGCTGATGGCCGGTATCGATGGCATCAAGAACAAGATCCACCCCGGCGACGCCATGGACAAGAACCTCTATGATCTGCCGCCGGAAGAGGGCAAGAAAGTGCCGACCGTGGCCCACAGCCTGGATCAGGCCCTGGAAGCCCTGGACAAGGATCGTGCCTTCCTCACCGAAGGCGGCGTGTTCACCGACGACATGATCGATGCCTACATCGAGCTGAAGATGGAAGACGTCGAGCGTATCCGCATGACCACGCATCCGATCGAGTTCGACATGTACTACAGCTGCTGAGCAGCCGCGACCGGCGCTACGCCGCCGGCTCGTCACGAGGGGCTCCGCATCGCGGGGCCCCTTTTTTGTCGTACACTGAGTTGCGAAGCGTTGCGGCAAAATACGTTCATAGACAGATCGGCCGACCGCATGGTGCCGCGCGGGCCGCCGTCGACGGGAGAGTTCCCCATGGCCAAGGCGTTCGTGCTGTGTCTGCTGGGCTTGGCGCTGGTGTCGGAGGCGCTGGCCACGACGATCTATCGCACCACCGATGCGCAGGGCAAGGTGATCTTCACCGACGACCCCGAGCGCGGCGGCGAGCCGGTCGAGCTGGCGCCGCTGACCGTGATCCCTTCGCAGGTCGATGGGGCCCGGGCCGAGCCGCCACGCGTCGAGGGCGTTGCGCCGCGCATGGGCGAGGCGCCGGGCCAGCCCTTCATGCCCTACGACACCTTTCGCATCCGCTCGCCGCAGCACGGGGCGGACCTTCCCGCCAGCTACGCCGGCAACCTGCAGGTGGAGCTGGCGATCGAGCCGGAGCTGCGCCCCGACCATCGCGTGCAACTGCTGGTCGACGGCCGGGTGAGCCAGACCCCGATGCATACCCGCGCCTTCATGCTCAACGACCTCGGTCGCGGCGAATACGTGCTGCAGGCGGAGCTGCTCGATGCCCAGGGCCAGGTGCGTCACCGCAGCTCGCCGGTCTCGCTCTACGTACAGCGCGTCGACTGACGCGGCCGCTCCCTTTCGGGGACGCCCCCTTGAGCCGATGCACCACGATAGGGGAGGCCTCGGCTCCCCGGCTTGGCAGTTTCTTCATCACTGCACCATCATAGTGCATGACGGAGCGCGGCATTCGCCCTGAAACGGCGCCATGCCGCGCCGGGAAGGGTTGGCGCATTTCTTGCTTGGAATGATCGATGCCGAGCCTTGCCTGGCTTCGGGCCGGTGCGACGGCCTCCCGCCGATGCGCCATCACGAGGCACGGGCTGCCCCATGTGCTCCTGCGTTCACCGAGGAAAAGGTCGTAAATGTATCGACGCCTGATGGAACACCTCACCACCGCGGTGCTGCTGCTCGACGATGAACTGCGGCTGAGCTGGATGAACCCGGCCGCCGAGGCCTTGCTGGCGGTCAGCCTGGGCCGGGTGAAGGGGCTCGGCCTGGCGACGCTGCTCGCCGAGGACGACGGCATGGGCGAGGTGCTGGCCAAGGCCCGCGACGACCAGCACCCCTTCACCCAGCGCGAGGTCAGACTGGCACTGGTCGGCGGGGGCGTGGTCACGATCGACTATACGGTGACGCCGCTGTCGGCGATGGAGCTGCTAGTGGAGATGGAGCCGCGTGACCGCCTGCTGCGCATCTCCCGCGAGGAGGCCCTGCTCAATCGCCAGGAGGCGATCAAGGTGCTGTCGCGCGGCCTGGCCCACGAGGTCAAGAACCCCCTGGGCGGGATTCGCGGCGCCGCGCAGCTGCTCGAGCGCGATCTCGACGACCCCGGCCTCAAGGAGTTCACCCGCATCATCGTCGAGGAGGTTGACCGCCTGCGCGACCTGGTCGACAGCATGCTGGGGCCGAACAAGCTGGTGCGTCACGAGCCGCTCAACGTGCACAAGGTGCTGGAGCGGGTGCGTACGCTGCTGATGGCGGAAAGGCCGAGCGTGACGATCGAGCGTGACTACGATCCCAGCCTGCCGGACTTTCCTGGCGACGAGGCGCAGATGATCCAGGCGGTGCTCAACGTCGCGCGCAACGCCGTGGAAGCGATGACCGAGGCCGGCACCGAGGCGCCGAGCCTGCTGCTGCGTACCCGGGCGCGGCGCCAGTTCACCCTGGGCGCGGAGCGCCATCGCCTGGTCTGCGAGGTGGCGTTGATCGACAACGGCCCCGGCATTCCCGAGGGCCTTCAGGAAACCCTGTTCTATCCCATGGTCTCGGGGCGTGCCGACGGCAGCGGGCTGGGGCTGTCCATTGCCCAGGGCATCCTGCACCAGCACCAGGGGCTGATCGAGTGCGAGTCCCGCCCTGGCCATACCGAATTCCGTCTGCTTATTCCATTGGAGAGGCGCCATGACTGATGTCGCACGTGTCGCGGTGGTCGACGACGACCGCGCCATTCGCTGGGTGCTGGAGCGCGCCCTGGCCCAGCCCGACCTCGAGGTCGAGTGCATCGACCGGGCCGACGTGGCGCTCAGCCGCTTGCTGGACGACCCGCCCGACGTGCTGGTCACCGACATTCGCATGCCGGGCATCGACGGCCTCGACCTGATGTCGCGGGTGCGCGAGGTGCATCCCGACCTGCCGGTCATCGTGATGACGGCTCACTCCGATCTCGACAGCGCCGTGGCCTCCTACCAGGGTGGCGCCTTCGAATACCTGCCCAAGCCGTTCGATGTCGACGAGGCGCTGGCCCTGGTGCGCCGCGCCGTGGCCCACGCTCGCGAGCGCAAGCGCCCGGTGAGCGTGCCCGAGGGGCTCGACGCCGAGATCATCGGCGAGGCGCCGGCGATGCAGGAGGTCTTCCGCGCCATCGGCCGGCTGTCGCACTCGCACATCACCGTCTTGATCAACGGCGAGTCGGGTACCGGCAAGGAGCGCGTGGCCCGCGCCCTGCACCAGCACAGCCCGCGCTCCACCCATCCCTTCATCGCCCTCAACATGGCGGCGATTCCCCGCGACCTGATCGAATCCGAGCTGTTCGGCCACGAGAAGGGCGCCTTCACCGGCGCCACGGCGAGCCGGCAGGGGCGCTTCGAGCAGGCCAACGGCGGCACGCTGTTCCTCGATGAGATCGGCGACATGCCCGCCGAGACCCAGACCCGTCTGCTGCGAGTGCTGGCCGACGGCGAATTCTACCGGGTCGGCGGCCATACGCCGGTCAAGGTGGACGTGCGCATCATCGCCGCGACCCACCAGAACCTAGAGCGGCTGGTCGAGGACGGCCGCTTCCGCGAGGACCTCTTCCATCGTCTCAACGTGATCCGCGTGCACCTGCCCAAGCTGGCCGAACGGCGTGAGGACATTCCGCGCCTGGCGCGCCACTTCCTGGCCGAGGCGGCCAAGGAGCTCGCCACCGACGTCAAGGTACTGACCCGTGACGCCGAGGCGCACCTGACCCGCCTGCCGTGGCCGGGCAACGTGCGACAATTGGAGAACACCTGTCGCTGGTTGACGGTGATGGCCTCGGGGCGCGAGATCCTGGTCGAAGATCTGCCCCCGGAGCTGCGCCAGGGCGAGGGTGGCGAGGTGGCCAGCGGCGACTGGCGCGCCGCCTTTCGCGACTGGGCCGACCGCGCCCTGGCCGCGGGCCATACCCATCTGCTCGAGGAGGCGGTGCCGGATTTCGAACGCATCCTGATCGAAACCGCGCTGAAGCATACCGGCGGGCGCAAGGGCGAAGCCGCCGAGCTGCTGGGCTGGGGGCGCAATACCCTGACGCGCAAGCTCAAGGTGCTGCTGCCGGCGCTGGCGGATGGCGATTGAGAACTGCGCGCGCAAACCGAAATGGCCGGCGGATGGCGAACGAAGCCTTTCAGCCAGGCCGATGGCAGGCCCTATAGAAGGCAGGCATACAACGAAAGGCGCATGGCTGTTAAGTGAGCCGGCTACGTACAGTCGAGGAAATCCCTTGCCTGGCTAACCATCATGCTCGACGGGATCAGGGCGCCCAAGCGGGTGCACGTCACCGAGGTGGGCCCGCGCGATGGCCTGCAGAACGAGAAGGTGCTGCTCTCCACGGCGCAAAAGGCCGAGCTGGTGCGCGCCCTGGTCGCGGCCGGGGTGCGCGAATTCGAGCTGACCTCCTTCGTCAGTCCCCGCGCGGTGCCGGCCCTGGCCGATGCCGCGGAGCTGGTGGCCGAACTCCGCGATATCCGGGACGTGCACTTCTCGGCGCTGGTGCCCAACCTGCGCGGGGCCGAGCGGGCCTTGGAGGCCGGCATCGACTCGGTGGTGCTGTTCGTCTCGGCTTCGGAAACCCACAACGCCAAGAACGTCAATGCCAGCGTCGATGAGTCGCTGGCGAGCTTCGAGCAGGTGGCGCGGCGCCTCGAGGGCAGCGGCATCGAGCTGCGCGGCGCCATCGCCACCTGCTTCGGCTGCCCCTTCGAGGGCGACGTCGAGGTCGCCGCGGTGGGGCGCATCGCCCGTCACTTCGCCGACCTCGGCGCGCGCTGCGTGTCGCTGGGCGACACCACCGGCATGGCCACGCCGCCGCTGGTGGCGGAGCGGATCGCCCACCTGCGCGAGGTGGCACCCGGGGTGGCGCCCACCCTGCACTTCCACAATACCCGCGGCATCGGGCTGGCCAACGTCATGCAGGGGCTGGCGCTGGGCGTCGATCGCTACGAGAGCTCGATCGGCGGGCTGGGCGGTTGCCCCTTCGCGCCGAAGGCGACGGGCAACATCGCCAGCGAGGACCTGGTCTACCTGCTCGGCGAGATGGGCATCGAGACCGGCATCGACCTGGAGCGGATGATCGCGGCGGCGCAGCTCGCCACCCGCCTGATGGGGCGGCCGCTGCCGGCGCAGGTCTCCAAGGCGGGCCCGCGGCTGGCGCTGAGCGACTGCTCGGCGGTGCCCACGGCAAGAGGATGAACATGACGAATTCACCAGCCCAGGCGGCGGGAAGCCTGGAGGGCATCCGCGTGATCGACCTCACGCGGGTCATTTCGGGGCCGTTCTGCACCCAGATACTGGGCGACCACGGCGCCGAGGTGATCAAGGTCGAGCCGCCGGGGCGCGGCGATATCGTGCGCTCCCAGGGCAACATCATGGACGGCTTCAGCTGGTACTTCGCTCAGTTCAACCGCAACAAGCGCTCGCTGACGCTCGATCTGCGCAGCGAAGCGGGCAAGGCGATCCTGCATCGCCTGCTGGAGGGGGCCGACGTGCTGGTGGAGAATTTTCGCCCCGGCGTGCTGGAGAAGATGGGGCTCGCCGACGCCACGCTGCGCGAGCGCTACCCCCGCCTGGTCGTCGGGCGCATCAACGGCTTCGGCTCCACCGGGCCCTACCGCGACCGGCCCGCCTACGACTTCATCGCCCAGGCCATGAGCGGCTTCATGGGCGTCAATGGCCCCGCCGACGGCGAACCCATGCGCGCGGCGCCGCCGATCAGCGACATGGTGGCCAGCCAGAACCTGGCCTTCGGCATCTGCGCGGCGCTGGTGCGGCGCGAGCGCAGCGGGCAGGGCGATATCGTCGAGACTGCGCTGACCAACGGGCTGATCGGCATGATGGGCTACCTGGCGGCGGAGTACTTCGCCACCGGCCAGGTCCCGGCGCGCACCGGCAACGACCACCCCATGCTCTATCCCTACGGTCTGTTCCGCGCCAGCGACGGCGAGGTGGCCATCGCCCCCAGCAACGACATCATGGTCGAGCGCTTCCTGCGGGCGCTGGACATGCTGCACCTGCTCGACGACGAGCGCTTCGCCGACAACGCCCGGCGCATGGTGCACCGCGAAGCCCTGCGCGAGATCCTGACGCGGGTCATCGAGCGGCGCAGCGTCGACGCGTGGATCGCGCATCTCAACCGGGCCGGGGTGCCGTGCGGCCGCGTCCACGACCTGCGCGAGACCTTCGACGATCCTCAGGTCCAGGCCCAGCAGATGAAGATCGAACTGGACCAGGGCCCCCTCGGTCGGATACCCGCGACCGGCTTCCCGGTCAAGATGAGCGAGGCCCCCGCGGCGGTACACCGCCCCGTCCCCGACCTCGGCGAGCATAGCGACGAGGTCCTGCGCGAACTGGGCGTTGATGAGGATGGAATAGCGGAACTTCGGGCGCGGGGCATTATATGAGCTAACCTGCAAGGAGCGCGGCGCCTCGTGCAGCGCCGCGCGGCAGTGCCCGCCACAAACACAATGAACAGCGAGGGACACGACAATGCGTACCATCAAGCATGCCCGCCACGGTCTCGCCGCCTCCGCCCTGCTGGGGCTGGGCCTGGCCATCAGCTCACCGAGCCAGGCGCTGCCCATCAGCGAGTGCATCGCCCCGGCCGACCCCGGCGGCGGCTGGGACTTCACCTGCCGCTCGGTGGCCAAGCTGCTGCGCGAGCTGGAATTGACCGACGGCGCCGTGCAGGTCACCAACATGCCGGGCGGCGTGGGGGCCGTGGCGTTCTCCAACGTCGCCAGCAGCCGCGCCGACGACAGCGACCTGATCGTGGCGACCAGCACCGTGGGCATGACGCAGATCGCCCAGGGCCAATACCCCGGCGACGCCGATACCATGCGCTGGCTGGCCATGCTGGGCACCGACGTGGGCGTGATCCTGGTCGATGACGAGAGTTCTTACGAGACCCTCGAGCAGCTGCTCGACGCCATGGTCGAGGATCCCGCTGCCGTTGCCATGGCCGGCTCGAGCGGCGCCGGTGGCTGGGATCACATCCGCGCGCTGCTGCTGGCCAAGGAGGCGGGCATGCCGGCCGATCAGATGGCCAGCGTGCGCTGGGTGCAGTTCGACGGCGGCGGGCCGGCCGTGACCCAGATGATGGGAGGACACGTCGACATGGTCTCCACCGACCTCGGCGAGATCGCCGGTTTCATCGAGTCGGGCGACGTGCGGGTGCTGGCGGTCCTGTCCGACGAGCCGCTGCCCGAGCCCTTCGCCGACCTGCCCACCGCGGTGTCCCAGGGGTATGACGTGACCGGCTACAACTGGCGTGGCTTCTATACCGGTGGTGAAGTCTCCGACGAGGACTACGCAAGCATGGTCGAGACCCTCGAGACGCTCTACCAGAGCGACGAGTGGAAGGAGACCGCCCAGCAGAACGGCCTGGTGCCGCTGTGGCGTGGCGGTGAAGAGTTCACCGACTACGTTTACGAGACCATCGACGAGGTCGAGTCCGTGTCGCGCGAGATCGGTGTCATCGAGTGAGTGAACCCGGACTGAATACGGATCAGGTCTCGGGCGCCGTCGCCGATCGTATCGCCGGCATCGTGCTGCTGCTGATGGCAGTGGGGGCGTGGTGGTATTCGCACACCTTCCCCGCCGGCTTCGGCCAGGTCGTGGGGCCCGGCGCGTTTCCACGTCTCGTCAGCGTGCCGATGGGCCTGTTCGCGGCCTATCTGGTGATACGCCCCGGCGTCAATCAGCGCTGGCCGCAGCGCGCCGCCCTGCTCAGGCAGGGGGCGGCGCTGCTGCTGCTCGGTATCTACGCCGGCGTTCTCAAGTCGCTGGGCTTCCTGCCCGCCAGTCTGGTCTGCGTGGTGCTGCTGATTCGTCTGTTCGGGGCGACCTGGAGGGCCTCGCTGGTCTGCGGCGCGCTGCTGACGGTCTCGCTCTATCTGCTGTTCGAATTCGCCCTCGGCATGCCGCTGCCCAACATGCCGGGCCTCGACTGGTAAGGCGTCTCGATGGATATATTGGCTTTTCTCGCCCAAGGCTTCGCCGTGGCGCTCGAGCCCCAACACCTCTTTCTGGCGCTGGTCGGCTGTGCCGTGGGCACGCTGATCGGGGCGCTGCCGGGGCTCGGCCCGGTCAACGGGGTGGCACTGATGATCCCGCTGACCTTCAATTTCGGCCTGGCGCCGACCGCGGCGCTGATCCTGCTGGTCAGCATCTACTACGGCTGCATGTACGGCGGGCGCATCAGCTCGATCCTGCTCAACATTCCCGGCGACGAGCCCGCGGTCATGACCACCCTCGACGGCTACCCCATGGCGCTCAAGGGGCGTGGCGGCGAGGCCCTGGGGCTTTCCGGCGTGGCCTCGTTCGTCGGTGCCACCGTGGCCACCATCGGGCTCACCCTGTTCGCCCCGCTGCTGGTGGGGTTCGCCATCCGCTTCGGCCCGGCCGAGTACTTCGCCCTGTTCGTGCTGGCCTTCGCCACCATCGGCGGGGTGACCAGCGGCAGCCTGGTGAAGAGCTTCCTCGCCGCCTGCCTGGGCCTGCTGCTGGGGACGGTGGGCATCGACTCGGTGAGCAGCGTGCCGCGCTATACCTTCGGCTGGTACGAGCTCTACGACGGCATCGACTTCATCGTGGCCCTGGTGGGCCTGTTCGCCATCTCGGAGTGCCTGGTGTTCCTCGAGGACATCCGCGGCAGCAACAAGCCGACCCTCAGGGTCGGCTCGGCGATTCCCGGCATCCGCAGCGCCTGGAAATGCGCGCCGACCATCGGGCGCAGTTCGTTCATCGGCTTCGTCGCCGGCGTGCTGCCGGGCGCCGGCGCCGCACTCGGCAGCTTTCTCTCCTACACCCTGGAGCGCCGCTGGCTGGGGCGGCGCGGCAGCTTCGGCCAGGGCGACCCGCGCGGCGTGGCGGCGCCGGAGGCGGGCAACAACGCCGCCGCCGGCGGCTCGCTGATTCCCATGCTCTCGCTGGGCATTCCCGGCAGTGGCACCACGGCAATCCTGCTGGCGCTGCTGCTGTCGATGAACATCACTCCGGGGCCGCTGCTGTTCACGCAGCAGCCCGACATGGTGTGGGGCCTGGTGGCGGCGTTGTTCATCGGCAACGTGATGCTGCTCGTCCTCAACATCCCGCTGGTGGGGCTGTTCGCCAAGGTGCTGCAGGCCCCCGGCTGGTTCCTGATGCCGATGGTGGTGATGGTCGCCTTCGTCGGTGTCTACTCATTGAGCAACAGCGCCTTCGACCTCTACATGATGCTCGCCTTCGGCGTGCTCGGCTACGTGCTGCGCAAGCTCGAAATGCCCGCCGTGCCGGTAGTGCTCGGGCTGCTGCTGGGCGGCCAGATGGAGTACAACCTGCGCCGCGCCATGTCGCTCTCGGGCGGCGACTGGAGCATCCTGTGGAACAGCGGCATCACCGTCGGCATCTACGCTTTCGCCGTCACCCTGATCGTGGCCGGGATGGTCTATGGCTGGATGATTCGCCAGCGGCGTTGACGGCGATTGTCGCAGGTCAACTTTTCGCTCATGTCTCATTCGAAAGCCGTAGGCTGGAGGTCGCTTCCTGACATGGGTCAACTTAAACAAGTATTCAGAATGCTACTTTCAAATCGTCTCCCAAGGTAATTCCTCCGTGAGGAAAAGACGATGAAATTCACCCGTAGCGTTCTCGCCCGCTCCGTCGCCCTGCTCGCTACCAGCGCGGCGCTCGCCAATCCCGCTTTCGCCGCTCACGGCGAAGTCTTGAGTCCCGCCGACGTCACGCCCGACGTGACCTACACGCTGCGGACCGCCGTAGCCGACGGCAAGCTGGTCTTCGTCGGCGACAAGGGGGACATCAAGGATGTCATCAATCCCGACCTGCACGCTCCCGTCGGGGCGGTGGTGCAGATCAACCTGATCAACGGCGACGGCGCCATGCACGACATCGCGCTGCCCGAGTTCGGCGTCGACTCCGACGACATCAGCGGCCAGGGCGCAGCCACCGCCGTGGCCTTCCGCGTCGATGAGGAAGGCAACTTCGAGTACCTGTGCAGCATTCCGGGGCACAAGGCGGCCGGCATGGTCGGCAACCTCATCGTCGGCGATCCGGTGCCGGGCGAAGCGCGGGAGGCGGCCCCGGACCTGTCGATGGACCCCCACGCCGTCGGTGAACCGGTGGGCGATCGCGGCCCGCAGGAGGTCACCCTCAACCTCGAGACCACCGAGCGCGAAGGCCACCTGGCCGACGGCTCGAGCTACCGCTACTGGACCTTCAACGACACCGTGCCGGGCCCCTTCGTACGGGTGCGTGTGGGCGACACCGTCCACGTCAACATGAGCAATGCCGAGGACAGCGCCCACATCCACTCGGTCGACTTCCACGCTGTGACCGGCCCCGGCGGCGGGGCAGCGGTGACCCAGGCGGCCCCTGGCCAGACCAAGAGCTTCAGCTTCCAGGCGCTCAATCCCGGCCTCTACGTCTATCATTGCGCCACGCCGATGGTCGCCCAGCACATCTCCAACGGCATGTACGGCATGATCCTGGTCGAGCCGGAAGGCGGCCTGTCGCCGGTGGATCGCGAGTTCTACATCATGCAGGGCGAGCTCTACACCGCCCAGCGCCACGGTAGCCAGGGGCTGCAGGAGTTCTCTCTCGACAAGCTGCTCGACGAGCGCCCCGAGCACCTGATGTTCAACGGCAACATGGATGCGCTGACCCAGACGCACAAGATGGAGGCCGACGTGGGAGATAATGTGCGCATCTTCTTCGGCGTCGGCGGCCCCAATGCCACCTCCAGCTTCCACGTCATCGGCGAGATCTTCGACAAGGTCTACGACCAGGCCTCGCTGACCAGCCCGCCGCTGACCGACGTGCAGACCACGCTGGTGCCCCCGGGCGGCGCCACCATGGTCGAGTTCGAGGTCGAATACCCCGGCAAGTACATCCTCGTCGACCATGCGCTCTCCCGCCTGGAGAAGGGGCTGGCCGGTTTCCTCCACGTCAACGGCGAGGAGAATCCCGAGGTCTTCCAGACCGAGGAGGCCCACGACCCCAACTCCGGCCACTGAGCCGCGTCACTCCCCTCCATCGCGCCCCGCCCAGCCGGCGGGGCGCCTGCCGTTGACGTGACGCTTCGATGGCAGTGCCGTGACAGCCCTCCCTCGCCTCGTACCAAGTCGCTCGCCTGGCGCCGCGTCAGGTCTCCGTGGCGGGTCGCCACGCCCACGAGGGACGAATAGCGGGGCTGTAGCACGCCCCTTGGCAGATGGTCGGGATAAGGTCCGTTACCCAGCCGCTCAATTCCCTTACCTGCTGCCTCGGGCGGCTGAACTATGGTGGTGGGAGAGCCTTCGTTCGGACAACAGGGAGAGAGTCCATGAAAGCGCTGTGTTGGCACGGAAAGAACGACATCCGCTATGAAACGGTTCCCGACCCGCACCTCGAACACCCCCGCGATGCCATCGTCAACGTGAGCAGCTGCGCCATCTGCGGCTCCGACCTGCACCTCTATCACCACTTCATTCCCGGCATGGAGTCCGGCGACGTGGTGGGGCACGAATTCATGGGCGAGGTCATGGAGGTCGGCGCCGAGGCCGGTGACCTCAAGGTCGGCGACCGGGTCGTGGTGCCCTTCACCATCACCTGCGGCGAATGCGATCAGTGCCGGCGCGGTAATTTCTCCGTGTGCGAGCGCTCCAACCGCAACAAGGCATTGGCCGACAAGGTCTTCGGCCACGGCGGGGCGGGGCTGTTCGGCTACTCCCATCTCACCGGCGGCTATGCCGGCGGCCAGGCGGAGTACGTGCGTGTGCCGTTCGCCGACCAGACGCACATCAAGGTGCCCGACAGCCTGAGCGACGAGCAGGTGCTGTTCCTCGGCGACATCTTCCCCACCGGCTGGCAGGCGGCGGTGGCCTGTGAGATCGAGCCCACCGATACCGTGGCCATTTGGGGCGCCGGGCCGGTCGGCCAGTTCTGCGTGCGCAGCGCCGTGCTGCTCGGTGCCGAGCAGGTCGTAGTGATCGACAACGTGCCCGAGCGGCTGGCCATGGCCGAGGCCGGCGGGGCGATCACCATCAATTTCGACGAGGAGAGCGTGCTCGCCCGGCTGCAGGAGCTCACCCACGGCAAGGGGCCCGAGAAGTGCATCGATGCGGTGGGGCTGGAGTCCCACGTGCCACGTTCGATCGACTCCGTCTACGACCGCGTCAAGCAGGTGATGATGCTGGAGAGCGACCGCGCCCACGTGCTGCGCGAGATGATCTACGTCTGCCGTCCGGCCGGCATCCTGTCGATCCCGGGCGTCTACGGCGGCCTGGTCGACAAGATTCCCATGGGGCCGTTGATGAACAAGGGGCTGACGGTGCGCACCGGCCAGACCCACGTCAAGCGCTGGACCGACGGCCTGCTGCGGTTGATCGACGAGGGCCAGATAGACCCCTCCTTCGTGGTGACCCACACCGCGGGTCTCGAACAGGGACCGGACATGTACAACACCTTCCGCGACAAGCAGGACGGCTGCGTGAAGGTCGTGCTCAAGCCTTGAGGGGCGCTGACGGAACACGTGCGTGACAGGACAAGGAGGTGAACATGAATCTCGATCGTAGCCGTTCATTGCAGCCCAGCGACCGGATGGCGCGAGGGCTGGGCTGGCTGGGTATCGGCCTGGGACTCTACCAGCTCCTGGCGCCACGCAGCGTGACCCGCGCGCTGGGCGTCGAGGGGGCGGAAGCCATCGTGCGGACCTGCGGCGCGCGCGGGGTGGCCACCGGTGTCGGCGCGCTGACCGTCAACCCCGGCCCCGCGCTGTGGGCGCGCAGCGCCGGCGACGCGCTGGACCTGGCGGCGCTGCTGGCGCTACTGGCCGACCGCGACCACCCCAAGCGGGGCAGCGTGAAGTTGGCCCTGCTGTTCGTCGGGGCGGGTACCGCAGCGAGTCTCTATTGCGCCCAGGCCCAGACCCGTGAGCGCGCTTATCGGGGTGGACGCACGCCAGACTACAGCGGCCGCAGCGGCTTCCCCCTGGGCGTGGAGCGTGCCCGCGGCGCCGCGGCGAGCAGCGGGCTGCCCTCGCGTCCCGCGGCGCTGCCGTCGCCGGCGCGCTCACCGGGGCCGCGGTTGCAGGCAACGTCATCGCGGCAGCGCGATACCAGCGGCTATGCCAAGGGCAGTGACTACGACTACTGACCCCGAGCCGCCACGAGCCACACGCCAGAGGCCGAACCGCAGCGGTTCGGCCTCTGGCGTGAACGGGTCGGGAATAGCGCTCAGCCGCCGCCTATGCCCTCGATGACATAGCCGGAGCCGCCGCAGTCGGGGCAGGTGCGGTTCTCGATCCTGCCGTCGCCCTTGCACGTCGGGCAGACGTTCTGGCAGGTCCCGGGTGTACCGGGAGGGGCCTCGTCGCCCGGCTGCTCGGGCCGGGTCGCATCAGGTTTGCGTGTCATGGGGTGCCTCCTTGCCAGTGGGTGGGCGCTCCGCGCAGAGCGACGCCTGGCGACATGCGTCCTCTCGCAGGGCGCGCACTGACAAGTTAGGCGAGCCCTGCGGCAGGCGACAAGCGAGACGGTGGCGGCGGTGATGGTCATGCAACCGGGGCAGTGCCAGAATGGGGCTTCAGGAGGAAGCCCATGACGCAGATGCACTGGCAGCAGTTGCTCGACCCTTCGCGGCTGCACGGAAAGCCCACCAGCGGCCGTGACGAGATCGGCCGTAGCCCGTTCCACAAGGATCACGACCGCATCGTCTTCTCCGGTTCGTTCCGGCGCCTGGGGCGCAAGACCCAGGTGCACCCCTTGACCGACAACGACCATATCCACACCCGCCTGACTCACTCCCTGGAGGTCGGCTGCGTGGGGCGCAGCCTGGGCATGATCGTCGGCGAGCTGCTGCGCGAACGCCTGCCGAGCTGGATCACCCCGGCCGACCTCGGCGTGATCGTGCAGGCCGCCTGCCTCGGGCACGACATCGGCAATCCTCCCTTCGGCCATGCCGGCGAGTACGCCATTCGCGACTGGTTCAAGCGCGCCGAGGCCGATGGCAGCGGCCTGCTCGAGGGGCTCACCGAGCGTGAGCGGGCCGACCTGCTGACCTACGAGGGCAATGCCCAGGGGTTTCGCATCGTCACCCAGATCGAATACAACCAGTTCCGCGGCGGCATGCGGCTGACGGCGGCGACCCTCGGCACCCTGCTCAAGTACCCCTGGACCGTGGAGCACGGCGGCGGTGCCGGCAAGTTCGGTTGCTATCAATCGGAGCGGCCGCTGCTCGATGACGTGACCCGCTGCCTGGGCCTGCTGCCGCGCGGCGAGGGGCGCTGGTGCCGCCATCCACTGGCGTGGCTGGTCGAAGCCGCCGACGACATCTGCTATGCGCTGCTGGATCTCGAGGATGGCCTGGAGATGGGCATCCTGCGTTTCGAAGAGGTAGCCGACGTGCTGCTGCAGATCGCCGGCGACGCGCCGCCCGACTATCCGCGCATGGCTCGCGACGGCGTCTCGCAGCGGCGCCGCATCGCGGCGCTGCGGGGGGCGGCCATGGAGCGTGCGGTCAATGACGTCGGCGCCGTGTTCGTCGAGCACGAGAGCGCGCTGCTGGGCGGCACCCTGACGTCCGACCTGCTCGAGCTCTGCCACCCCGACCTGGGCTGGGGCGTGGCGGCGGCCAAGCAGCTCGCTCGCGAGCGCATCTTCCAGAACGAACGCAAAGCCAAGCTGGAAATCGGCGCCTACACCACCCTCGGCATCCTGCTCGAAGCCTTCATCGGCGCTGCCCACGAACTGCACTACACCGGCCACGCGAGCTTCAAGCACCAGCGGGTGCTGGCGCTGATCGGCGAGAACACCCCACGCCCCTCCTGGCCGCTCTACGACAGTTACCGGCGCATGCTCGACTTCATTGGCGGCATGACCGACCACTACGCGGTGGACCTGGCCCAGGAGATGGGCGGGCGCCTCAGGGGGGACTGAGCGGAAGTACGCATCGCGATCGCCTGGCCGATTTCCCCGCTCGCGACAGCCTGGTTCCCCAGGATCGCGGGCGCTGCGCCAGGCGTTTGCGTATCGCCACCCACGAGGCCGAATGAGCCGGCGTCAGATCGAGGGCTCGCACAGCGTCGGGTTGTGATCCAGCTCCGCGGAACGCTCGATCAACGCCACGATCACCTTGTCGTGCAGGGCGTCATCCAGTGGCTCGAGCCGATGTTCGCTGAGCTGACTGGCCAAGCCTTCGCCGCTGACCACCATCAGGCCCTCGGGCGTGCCGGCACAGGTAATGTCCCAGCCGGGCAGGGCGAGCACGCCCATCACCGGTACCGGCTGGCCGCAGCGCTGCTCGAGCCATGCGCCGAGCCAGCGCGAGGCGCCAAGCACCTTGGCCAGGGGGCGATGCTCGTTCCAGCCGGGGAAGCGCAGCCGCTGCGGTTCGACCGTGACCAGGTTGATCTCGCGTCCGTCGGCGGTGAATGGCCGTGAGCGGGCGCGTGTCTCAACCGCGAACACGCCGTGCGGGGTAACGGCCACATGGTCGATGATGCCGCTGTCGGTCGGTATGTCGTGGAAGACGTAATAAGGATGGGCCTCGGGACGCACCAGGCGCTCCAGCTCCTGACCCACCGCCAGCTCGCAGGCGAGCCCCAGCTTGATGCGCCGGATATGCTGGAAGTCGCGAATCAGCAGGAAGCAGTAGACCAGTACCAGCACGGTACTCAGTGCGCCGTAGAGCGCCCATTCGAGCCAGTTCTGGCGGCTGGCGAAGAGCATGCGGCCCATGCCATACACCAAGGGGGCCAGGGTCACGATGGGCCCCAGCGCGCCGTTGAGGAACAGCGTGGCAAAGGCGCGGTCGAGCCGATCGCGCAGGGCCTGGCCGGGCTCGCGCAGCTGGCGGGCATTGAACGGCGAGCGAACGCGGGCATCATGCAGGTTACGCAAGGCGATGACGATGACGGCCATGGCCCCGAGGGGGAACAGAAATATGAGAGGCAGCAAGTATTCCAGCCAGGCCATCGGGGTTCGTCCTTGCCGGTAAGCGTCACACAAGCATTACATTCTAGACAACCTGAGGCACGCAGAGCCATGTTCAGTACTAACATTGTCCGAAAACTGTCATTTCAGACTATGCCTCGGGCCATGCGCTGCATCATGACGGATAGACGATGAACGATACACGACAGCCCGCCGTGACAGAAGCCATCGAACGCCTGCGAGCGTTCATGGCCCGTCATCCGCGCCTGGCCGTGCTGACCGGCGCCGGCGTCAGCACCGAGAGCGGCATCCCCGATTATCGCGATGCCTCGGGGGCCTGGAAATGCGCGCCGCCCATGCAGCACCGCCAGTTCATGGCCAGTCATGCCGCGCGCCAGCGCTACTGGGCGCGCGCCCTGATAGGGTTTCGTGCGCTGCATCGCGCCCGCCCGGGGGATGCCCACCGGGCTCTGGCGCGGTTGGAGCAAGCCGGCAGAGTTCATGGCGTCATCACCCAGAATGTCGACGGGTTGCATCAGAAGGCCGGTTCGCGGCGTGTCGTCGACCTGCACGGTCGCGCCGAGCTGGTGCGCTGCATGGGCTGCGGCGCCCTGCGCATGCGCCACGACCTGCATGCGGAGCTGGCCGAGCGCAATCCCCATTGGCTGGAGGTGAGAGCCGAAATACGGCCGGATGGCGATGCCGATGTCGAGACGGACTTCACCGACTTCGAGGTACCCGGCTGCCGTCGCTGCGGCCAGGGCATCTGGAAACCCGACGTGGTGTTCTTCGGCGACAGCGTGCCGCTCGAACGGGTGGCTCGCGCCCGGACCATGGTCGACGAGGCCGATGCC
The DNA here is from genome assembly GCF_015992245.1 of Halomonas sp. SS10-MC5. Taxonomy (NCBI): domain Bacteria; kingdom Pseudomonadati; phylum Pseudomonadota; class Gammaproteobacteria; order Oceanospirillales; family Halomonadaceae; genus Halomonas; species Halomonas sp. SS10-MC5. The sequence goes on from NZ_CP065435.1 coordinate 405,570, forward strand.
CTGCTGGTGGTGGGATCGTCGCTGATGGTCTACTCCGGCTATCGCTTTGCACGTCAGGCGGCCGCCGCCGGCAGGCCGATCGCCTGTCTCAACCTGGGACGTACCCGGGCCGATGCGCTCTACGCACTCAAGCTCGAGGCGCCGGTAGGGGAGGTGCTCGCGGCGGTTGCCGCCACGTTCACCGGCGCGGGTCGAGCGGCAGGTTGAGCGGCCCCTCGCCCGGCGTCGGGACGGGCGCCGGCTCGGAAGTGACATGGGTCAGGCTGCCCTGCTGGCGCAGCTCGGCCGACAGCCGCGGCGAGCGGGCCTCCTCGAGGGTGCGGCGGTCGAAGCGCAGCGTGACCGGCCAGGGCCCGCTGCCGCGCGGCGTAGCGCGGGTCTCCGCCAGGGTGCCGCCGGCATCCCGCAGCTGGACTCGCAGTTCGGCCTCTTCGGTGGGCGCCAGCCCAGGCGGGGGCTCGACGCGAACGTCGAGTTCGGCGAAATCCGGAGCCCCGGCGCAGCCGGCCATCACCAGCAGTGCCAGCGCAGCGACGCCGAGGCGTGTCCGGCGCCGCAGGGCAGAACCAAGCAACGTCATTTTTCCCCTCCCTCGTTCAGCCGCCGGCGAGCTTGACGGTATAGCCCAGGCGCTCGAGCTCGGCCTTGAGCCGCTCGCGGTGGTCCCCCTGGATCTCGATGACCCCATCGTGTACCGAACCGCCGGTACCGCAGCACTTCTTGAGGCTCTTGGCCATTGCCTTCAGCTCAGCGCTAGCCAGCGGCAGGCCTGTGACGGTGGTCACCCCCTTGCCCTTGCGCCCGCTCGTTTCGCGTCGCAGACGGACGATGCCGTCGAGCGCGGCGATGCGCTTCTGCTCGGCCAGTTCGGCGCAGCGACACTCGTCTTGTGGCTGGCGACAGTGGGGGCAGATGTCGCCATGTTCGGTGGAATAGACCAGGCCGCGCAGCTGGTCCTGCAATGTGGCCATGGAAGCTCCTGGCATCTCGAAGGTCGTCGTGTGCTGCCGAGATGATAACGCCCGCGGGAGCGTATGCCTACGCGCCAACATCACGGCGCTCAAGCCGTGGGAGCCGGTGCGGAAGTGTGAGTCGGTACGGGAGGGGACTGCCGGACTCAGCGGGCGTGGGCGACCTGGCGGTTGTCCATGGCCCTGGCGTGCGCCAGGTTCTCGATCACCGTGGGCAGCTGATACATGCTGCTGATCATGATCGCCCCTTCAGGGGTCTCCTCGGCGTCGGGGTAACGATTCAGATGGATCACCGTCATGCCGGCGTCGAGGGCGGCCCTGACGCCTACCAGGGCGTCGTCGATGGCGATGCAGTCCTCGGCCTCGAAGCCCATCATGTTGGCGGCGTGCAGGTAGAGGCGGGGGTCGGGCTTCCAGCACTTGGCGGTATAGCCGCTGTAGAGATGCGAGCCGAAGAAATCGGAGAAGCCGATAGCCTTCAGTGACGTGACGATCTTGTTCTCGGGGCCGTTGGAAACCACGCCACACGGATAGTTGGCCAGCGCCAGCAGGGCTTCGCGGGCGCCCGTGATCGCCCCGAGTTCGGTCTCGAGCCGACGGTTCAGGTTGCTGCGCATTTCGGTTTCGGTCTCGGCCAGGTGCAGTGGGTCGACGCTGCCGTAGCGGTCCTCGAGCACAGCCACGATGTTGCGGAAACGGCTGCCGCGGAATTCGCCGATGTAGTCGCTGGCCTGGAAGGGAAGCCCCAGCCGGGTCAGGCTGGCGGCCATTTCGGCGGCCAGCAGAGGCTCGCTGTCGACCAGCGTGCCGTCACAATCGAAAAGTAGGCATAGGGGGCGAATCATACCGATATTCCTTCGCAGTCCTGTGACTGTCGAGCACCTTACCTCTTGTATCGGCATGCGGGCCGTGAAGTTTAGGGCTGCCGCATGTTTGCGAACGCTGTTTCCTAAGTATTGCCCGTAAGCGAGCCGTGTTCAAGTCCCTGGTCCACGTTGTGTCCCGCCGAGGGTGGGGCCCGGTTGGCATGGCAGGGGCTGCCTAGAACAGACCCATGTGCCAGATGTCGTCACCCCGGAGCCAGCTTTGGGCATCATTGTGAGACGCGTCGTGCGTTCGCAAATCGCTGTTATGATTCTATTTTTAAGTTTATTTGGCCTATTGGCCCGACTGCTGCAACCTTCTGGGTGAGCATGACGTGCCGGTGGAGATCAACAGCGTCGAGTCGCATTCCTCTCGCATCGGCACGACCAGTGAAGCCTCGGCTTCAAGGAAACTCACGTTCAACTCCTTTGGAGGTGCGAACATGATGTCCAAGGAATTCCTCAAGAAACTCGGCATTGTCGGTATCACTTTTGGCCTGACCGCCAGCCCGCTGGTTCTTGCCGACTTTCATGATGAAGAGGATGAGCAGGGTGCCGTGCCGCAGGAAACGGCTCCGGGTGAAGCCGGTGGCTCAATGGGTACCGATGATACGGGTACCGGTGCAGGTGTAGGTGCCGATACTGGTGTCGAAGCCGGTGCCGAAACGGGCGACAGCGGCCTGGGTACCGACGCTGACACCAGCACCGACGCCAATACCGACATGAGCACCGGGGACGCCAATACCGACATGAGCACCGGGACGGGTACGGATGCCGGCGGTGCCATGGGTACCGATGATACAGGCACCAATGCAGGCGCGGGTGCCGATACCGGTATCGAAGCCGGTGCCGAAACGGGTGATAGCGGCCTGGGTACCGACGCCGATACCAACACCGACGCAAGCACTGACGAGTGGGAAGAAGAGAACGAAGAGGAAGAGTGGGAAGAGGATCAGGATGACGACCAGGATTGGTAAAGTCTGATACCCAAGGATGGGTAGTCGCCATCAAGGAAGATGGCGACGTCACCTGGAGGTTGACTATCGTCAACCGCCTCGGACCCGCCCCCGGCCATGCCGGGGGCGGTTCTTTGTTGGAAAGCCGGTTCGGAGCAGTCACGCTCCCGATCCTTGGTGCGTTCATTTCCTGCTCATGTGCCATTTTTCTCCACGCGACGTGGCGTGGATCGAACCCGAATGGAAACGCTGTTCTTCTCCTATCTTATTGTCATGCAGGCATTATTTAGCCACTGGAAAAATATTGGCCTGCATTTCGCTTTCCTCAGGGTGCGTCGGAATCCCAAGCGATTTCGGTACATGCACCAGGAACGCAAGTGCAAACTTCGTTGGAGGTACGAACATGATGTCCAAGGAATTCCTCAAGAAGCTCGGTGTCGTCGGTATCACTTTCGGCCTGACTGCCAGCCCCCTGGCCCTGGCTGATTTCCACGACGAAGAGGAAGAGCAGGAAACCTATCCGGAAGAGACCGCTCCGGAGACCAACGGCAACGCTCAGGGCGGCGCTGACTTCGATACCATCGAGTACGAAAACGAAGAGGAAGAGTGGGAAACCGACGAGTGGGAAGAGGAGAACGAAGAGGAAGAGTGGGAAACCGACGAGTGGGAAGAGGAAAATGAGGAGGAAGAGTGGGAAGAGGAGGGCGACACCGAGCAGGAGTGGTAATGCCCACCTCTCACTGACCTTCCCTCATCTCCAATCGCCCTCGGCTTCGCCGGGGGCGATCGCTTTTCCTAGGGCTCGCCCGGCTCCGCCGGTTCGGCCTGCTCCTGGACTTTCTTCTCGATGGTCTCGCCTTCGGGCGAGAGCAGGTACCAATGGCCGCCCATGTGATCCAGGCCCTGGCCGAGGGCATCGCCGGGGTAGACGTCGCGGGCAAAGTAATAGAGCGGCCAGCCGTCGTAGGTGACCTGCCGCGTGCCGTCCTCCCGCTCGATCACGCCCAGGCGCTCTTCGTCGACCTCCTCGCCGCCGGCCGGGTCCTGCTCGGTGGTATAGGGCGGCCAGGCAATGGCGCAGCTCTCATCGCAGGTGCTGTAATCACCGCCCTGCTGGTCCTGGGTGAAGATGTAGAGGCTCTTGCCGTCCTGGTTGGTCAGGTAACGCCCCAAGGGTTCCTTTTCGTTGGTCTCGACGCGGGCCTGGTCGATGGGGTCGTTGGTCGGCTCCAACTGCTGCTCCGATTCCTCGGGGCCCATGCCCTCCACTTTTTCGGGGTCATCGTCCTCGCCGGTTTCGCCGCCTTCTGGTGCGGCGAAGGCCGGGGCAACCATCAATGTCGCCGCCAGAATGCCGGCTGTCAGCACGCTTGGCTTCATGTCGACCTCTCCTTGGAAGGTGCCTTCCTGAACTGTAGGTAGCCCCATGGGACTGGCGCAAGCTCAGCGTCGGCGGGACAGCCGGCGGACATTGGCGCTACTGCGGCGGTGGAAGGGCGTCATGGTGCGCCGACCGGTGATCCACCAGGGCGTGCCCCCGCCGAACGTCATCTGCAGCATGGCCTTCTGAATCTCGAAGCCGGTTTCCAGGCCGGCCTCGAGCTTCTCGGTCACCATGCGCTGGTTCTCCTTGATCATTCGGGCACTGGTGGGGGACTGGCTCTGCCACAGGCCATGGCGCATGGCGATGGTACTGAATGAAGTCGTCCATAGCTCGAAGGCCATGATGCCCAGCTTCCAGACGTCCAGCATGGCGGCCGGCGTCGAGGGCACGAACGGATAATAGGATGGGGATGGCATTATGACTCCTTGTCATCGGGTGGCGGCGCTCCTGCGCCTACCTCAAATTCATAGATCACTTGATGCTGCATTGCAACGTGAAATGGGAATCGGCGCAAGGTGATAGGCGCGCGACCGCTGCTGGCAGTGCACTGGCACGATGAATGGCAATGGCCCCGGTCGGCGTTGTCTCCACGCCGGGGAAATGGTTGAGATGGATCACCCGCATGCCGGCGGCGAGGCCCGCGGCGACGCCGACGGCGGCGTCGTCGATCACCACGCAGCGTTCCGGCGGGTGGCCCATGGCCTCGGCCGCCTTGAGGTAAAGCGCGGGGTCCGGCTTCCAGGCGCCCAGGGTATAGGCGCTGAACAGGTTGTCGCCGAAGTGGTGCGCGAAACCGACGCACTCCATGGCACAGCGAATCTTGCGTTCTGGACCGTTGGATACCACCGCGCGAGGATGGTCGCTTAGCGCCTCCAGCGCTTCGGCCATGCCGGCGATGGGCATGAGCTGCTCGCGCATGCGCAGTTCCATCGACTCGCGCATCGCCGCTTCCATGGCCTGCCGCTGAGTCTCGCCCAGCGTACGATGGCGGCGTTCCAGCTCGAGCACGATGGTCAGGAAGCGAACGCCGCGGAACTCCTCCATGTACTGCGCGGCCGTAAAGGGCAAGCCATGGCGGGGCAGGACCTCGCCCATGACCTCGGCGAGCAGGATCTCGCTGTCGACCAGGGTGCCGTCGGAGTCGAAGAGCAGGCAGAGCGGAACGGACATACGAAGCCTCTTGAGAGAGGCGTCACGCCTGCACGCGGCGGCGCGACGCGGAGGTTAGACGAAATCCGGCACCAGCAGCTCGGGAATCGCCAGGATCAGTTGAGGATAGAGAATCAGCAGCAGGATTACGGCGAGCATGATGGCCAGATACAGCATGGTGGTCCCCAGCGCCTTGAGCAGCGGGATGCCGCCGATCTTGGCCGAGATCATCAGGCACAGCCCATAGGGCGGCGTGATCAGGCCGAGCCCCAGGGCCATGACGCCGATCACCCCGAACTGCACCGGATGGATGCCGGCCTGTATCGCCAAGGGCTGGAAGATCGGCGCCATGATCGCCATCGCCGGCAGCGAATCCATGAAGGTGCCGATGATGAGCATCACCGCGGTCATGATCAGCAGCAGCACGACCGGGTCGGAGATATTGACCCCGGCCATCAGCTTGGGCGGGATCTGGTAGAAGCTGATCAGGTAGCCGAAGATCGCCGCTCCCACCAGGCTGAACAGCGACAGCGAGCACAGCCGCACGGTGGCGGTGGAGGCGTCGAGCACGTCGCGGAACCGGAGCTCGCGATAGACGATGAAACCCAGCGCCAGCGCATAGAGCACCGCGATCATGGCCGCTTCGGTGGGCGTGACGATGCCGAGCGTGATGCCGCCGATGATCACCACCGGGATGCCCGCCGCCATCATGCCATCCTTGCCCGAGCGCAGCAGCTCGCCGAACGAGGCGCGCGGTCGCACCGGCACTTGGTAACGGCGCACATAGCCCAGGTTCAGGGCGAGCTGGGCCACGCCGATCATGACCCCCGGCAGGATGCCGCCGAGGAACAGCCCGGCGATCGAGGTATTGGTCAAGGCGCCCCAGACGATCATGTTGATCGAGGGCGGAATGATGATGCCCATCACCGACGAGGCGGCGGTGACCGCCACGGCGAAGTGTGCCGGATAGCCCTCGCGTTTCATGGCCGGTATCAGCACCGTGCCCACCCCCGCGCTGTCGGCGGTGGAGGAGCCGGATACCCCGGCGAAGAGCATGCTCACCATCACGTTGACATGGGCCAGCGCGCCCTTGAAGTGACCAACCAGCAGCATGCACAGCGTGATCAGCCGGTCGGTGATGCGCGCGGCGTTCATCAGGTTACCGGCGAGCAGAAAAAGCGGCACGGCCAGCAGCACGAACGAATCCATGCCGTTGTACATGCGCTGGAACATTACCCAGAAGGTCAGGCGGGGGTCGAGCACGATGATGCCGGCGGCGGTGAGAATCAACGCCATGGCGATCGGCACGCCGGCCACGATGAGCACCCCCAGCAGGCCGAACAGCAGCCAGGGCAAGAAGAATATCCACTCCATGGGCAGCATCAGCGGTCGCCTCCATGCCGGTTGGGTTCGAGAGGGGGAGCGCCGTGCTTGACGTTCAGCGGTGTGTTGCCCGACTCACTGACATCGATGGCGTCGAGATCGCTCGGCGTGTTCAGGCTCCGCTCCATGGCGTCCATGCCGTACAGCGCGGCATGCAGCAATCGCTGGAGGCTGAACAGCACCATGAAGGCCCCGCTGACGGCGAAGACCGAGTAGACGTAGACCATCGACAGCCCCGAGGCGGTGGCGTTACGGCGCAGTCCGGACAGGCCGAAGTCCTTCCCGTATACGACGAAGAGGACGCCGAGCAGCAGGCAGGCCAGGTCGCGAACGACACGGGTGAACAGATCGGCCCGCGAGCCGCGGGGAAAGGCTTCGAGCACGAAATGGTCGGCATGCAGAACGCCGACGGCGGCACCCAGCATGACCATCCACTGAAAGGCGAAGCGACTGAACTCCTCGGTCCAGTAGAGACGTGGCATGAAGGGCAGGTTGCGGCTCAGCACCTGGTAGATGATGAACAGGATGAAGCCGAACACCAGCGCCAGCAGCAGCCCATGCAGCAGACGCTCGATACCGCGATTGAGCCATGCCAGGCCTTGAAGCAAACGGGACATGACGGTTTCCTGTGGGTCGGGAGAGGGGCGCCCGGCACGGCCGGGCGCGGGTGCTCACTCGGCGTCGACGATCATGCGATGCAGGTCGGCAAGGCCCATTTCCTCGATCACGCTCTGCAACGGCTCCTCCACCACTTCCTGCATGCGCTCGCGGTCGAGCTCGTGCAGGGTGGCACCCTCGTCGGCCAGCAGATCGAGCGCCTCGGCGTCCTGCTCGAGCTGCACCTCGCGGGCATAGCTTGCCGACTCCTCGGCGGCCTCCTGCACCATCTGCTGCTGCTCCTCGGAGAGTCGGTCCCAGCTCATTTGCGACATGGTCAGCAGACGCACGGTGATGTCGTGCTCGGAGAGCCCGATGTGCGGCGCGACCTCATGGAAGCGCATGCGATGAATCCACTCGGCCTCGTTGAGCAGGCCGTCGATGGCGCCCACCTGCAGGCCGGTGTAGATCTCTTCCCACTCCATCACCGTGGGATCGGCGCCCAGCGCCTCCCAGGCGGTGATCAGCGGCTTGGTGGGATTGGTGCGCAGCTTCAAGCCTTCGAGATCGTCGAGGCTCTCCAGCGGCTCGGTGCTGACGATCTGACGCTTGCCGCCACCGTAGAAGGCGAGAATGCGCACGTCGGTCTCCTCGCTGATGCGGTCGGCGATCTCCCGGCCCACCTCGCCGTCAAGCACCGCTTGCCAATGCTCTTCGTCGCGATAGAGGAAGGGGATGGAGAACACGTTGGCGGTGGAGGAGAAGTCGGTGATCAGCCCGGGGTTGATGATCGAGAGGTCGAGCGCCCCGGCCATCTGCTGCTCGAACATCTCGGTCTCGTGACCGAGCACCGAGTTGCCCAGGATCTCGACGCCGATCTCGCCGCCGCTCTTTTCGTCGAGCAGCTCCTTGAAGCGGGTCGCGCCCAGGTGGTAGGCGGTGTCTTCGGTGCCGCCGTGGCCGAAGCGCAGCTCCGCGGCCTGCGTCGTGCCGGCCGTGCCCAGGGCGGCGACCAGCGTGGCGCCGGCGAGCAGTCCGGCGGCGATGGGGCGAAGAGTGGTTTTTGGATCGATCCAGCTACGAGTCATAAAAATACCTCTTGTTATATCGAAGCCACATGAGTGGCGTGGGTGGCTGGCGTTCGCGGCGGCTGCCGCATCAAGGGGTCGGTGCGAGAGGCCTGTCCAGGCGCAAGGAAGCCCCGCAGGACTCGCGTACCCTGAGCTGGGGGGCGAGCACGACCTGCTCGCGCACCCCGTCGGGGTTCTGGATACGCCGCAGGGCCAGGCGGGCCGCTTCCTGGCCGACGGCGTAGGGATGGGTGGCAATACTGGTCAACGCCGGAGCGCTCAAGGCGGCTTCTTCGACGTCATCGGTGCCAATGACGGCGCAATCGACGCCGGGGGTGAGCCCGCGGCGCTGCAGGCCGAGCATGGCGCCGAAGGCGACCAGGTCGTTGTGGCACACCACGGCCGTGGGCGGCGGCGCTTCGCCTAGCAGCAACTGGATGGCCTCGAAACCGTCGCGACGGGTGACCGTCGAGCGCAGCAGACGCTGATAGCCCAGGCCATGACGAGCGACGGCCTCGCGGTAGCCCTGCCAGCGTTCACGTGTCGCCGAGTGCTCCGTGTGCCCGCCGATGAAGGCGATGCGCTCATGGCCGAGTGCCACCAGATGATCCATGGCCAGGTTGACCCCCTGGCGGAAGTCGGTGCCGGCATAGTCATAGGGCGGCGTACCGATATGGCGCAGCACCTGCACGCAGGGCAGCTTCCACGCTTCCAGCGTTGCGACCAGGGAGGGGTCGGTGCCCTCCGCCGGGCACAGCAGAATGCCGTCGACGCGATGCTCGCGCATACGCTCGAGGAAGCGCTGCTGGCGCTCGGGGGAGTCCTCGCTGTTGGCGAGGAAGGAGACATAGCCTTCTCGGTTGAGGGCGGCATCGATACCCGCCACCATGGCGCCGAAGAAGGGGTTGGCGATGTCGTAGACCACCACGCCCAGGGTCGAGGTGCGGGTGGCCCGCAGCGCCGCCGCGCCGCGGTTGTAGACATAGCCCAGCGCCTTGATCGAACGGCGAACCCGTTCGCGGGTACGCTTGGCCACCAGCGGACTCTCGCGCAGCACCAGCGAAACCGTGGAGCGTGAGACGCCGGCATGTGCGGCGATGTCCTGCAGCGTCACGTTGCCGGAGGCACGATGCGCTCCGTCGGGTTGGCGTGTCTTGTCGCTCATGCTGCATGCTTCCGTCAGAATTGTTTTTGGATTGATCCAAAACTAGAAGAGGTCAATGCCGGGGCCAAGGGGCCTTTAGTCGTAATAGGCTCGTCGCGAGGGGGCCAAGTCTAGACGTCTTGGTTCGCGCTCAGCCCCGCGCCTGCCAGGCCGCCTCGTTGACCAGGCTGATCGGCCGCTGGCCCGTCAGGGCGAGGGTGATATTGTCCACCGCGCGTTGGGCCATGGCATCGCGGGTCTCGTGGGTCGCCGAACCGATATGCGGCAGGGCCACCACATTGGTCATGTACGGCAGCGGCGATTCCGGCGACAGAGGCTCCTGCTCGAACACGTCGAGCCCGGCGGCACGGATCTCGCCGCTCTCCAGCGCGCCGATCAACGCCGCCTCGTCGACCACCTTGCCGCGGGCGATGTTGACGAAGATCGCCGAGCGCTTCATCAGGCCGAACTCGCGAGCGCCGATCAGGTGGGTCGTCTCGGCCGAGAGCGGCACGGTGACGCAGACGAAGTCGCTCTGCGCCAGCAGCTCGTCCAGCTCGCAGCGCGTGGCGCCCAGCTCGCGCTCCAGCTCGGGCTTGGGCGAGGCATTGGAGTAGAGCACCCGCATGCCGAAGCCCAGCGCACCGCGCCGGGCCACGGCGGCGCCGATGCGCCCGAAGCCGATCAGGCCCAATGTCTTGCCGTGCACGTCGCTGCCGAAGTGGGCCTCGCCTATGCTCTCGCACCAATCGCCGCGCTTGACGAACTCGGCCAGCTCGATGGCGCGCCTGGCCGTTGTCATGATCAGCAGGAAGCCGGTGTCGGCGGTGGTCTCGGTGAGCACGTCGGGGGTGTTGCACAGCAGGATGCCGCGCCGGGTCAGCTCATCGACGGGGTAGTTGTCGTAGCCCACCGAGATGCTGGCGATGGCCTCCAACTGCGGGGCTGCATCGAGCAGCTCGGAGGTAATGGCGAGGCTCGAGCCGACGATGCCATGGGCCTTGCCCAGCGCCTGGCGAAAGTCCGGATCGTCGGTGTCCTTCAGGGTTTCGAAATAGTCGACATGGAAATGCTGCCTGAGCTGATCGAGGTGCGTCGGCTTGAGGCGGCTGTAGGCGACGATGCGTTTTGTCATTGTCTCGCTCCGTTATTGAGTCAGGCCGTCACGCCAAGTCTGGCAGATGACGTTCGAGCTCGGTCAGGTGGGCGCGGCTGGGCAGGCCTTCCATGTCGCCCTGTACCTGGACGGCCTCGGCACCGATCAGGTTGCCGCGTCGGGCGGCGGCCTGCGGCGAGCGGCCGTCGAGCAGGGCGCTGATCACGCCCACGGCGAAGCCATCCCCGGCGCCCACGGTATCCACCACGCGCTCGACCGGGAAGCCGGCGACCGTGGCTTCCGCTTCGCGGCCTCCCAGCATGCCGCGGTAATAGGCGCCCTCGGGGCCGAGCTTGAGGAACACGGCCCTGGCGCCGCGCTCGAGATAGAAATCGGCAATCTCACGTGGCGTGTCGCGCCCGGTCAGCAGGCGGCCCTCGGCCAGGCCCGGCAACACCCAGTCGGCCTTCGCCGCCAGCGCGTTCAGCGTGTCGCGCATCTCCGCCTCGCTGGGCCACAGGCTGGGGCGCAGGTTGGGGTCGAAGGAAATGCTCGCGCCCTGCGCCCGGGCACATTCGAGCATGTCCAGGGTCAGCTCGCGGCAGCTGTCGGAGAGCGCCGGGGGGATGCCGGTGGCGTGCAGGTGGCGCGCGGCGGCGAAGTCCACCTGGGCGGCATCTTCGGGCGCCAGGTGGCTGGCCGCACTGCCGCGGCGGAAGTATTCGACCCTGGGGTCGGCGCCGCCCTCGGCGCGCTCCTTGAAGACCAGGCCCGTGGCATGGTTGCTGTCCGTGATCAGGTAGCGGCAGTCGAGCCCCTCGGCCTCGAGCGTGGTGCGGATATAGCGGCCGAAGCCATCTTCGCCGACGCGGCTGAGCCAACCGACCCGGAAGCCGAGCCGGGCCAGGCCGATGGCGACATTGGTGTCGGCCCCGGCGATGCCGCGGCGAAAGCACTCCACGTCCTCCATCGCGCCGGGATGCTCGGCCACGAATAGCGCCATGGCTTCGCCGAAGGCGAGGATTTCCGGAGGCAGTGTCGCGTCGTTCATGGCGTCTCCTTGTCGTGGTCGGGTCCGGGCAGGCGGGTCGAGCCGCGCTCGATCAGCGTCGGCGGAAACAGCGCGTGGCGTGGCGGCGCTGCCGGCTCGCTGCCATCGAGCCGCACCAGCAACTGCTGAACGGCGGCACGGCCGATGGTTTCGGTGGGCTGGGCCAGGGTAGTGATGCCGGGTGGCACGAGGCTGCACCAATCGAGCTCGTCGATACCCAGCAGGCCGACCTCGCCGAGGCGAATGCCCAGCGCCTGCAGGGCGCGGGTTGCCGCCAGGGTCACGTTGCCGTTGGCGCACAGTACCGCGGCGGGCCGGCCGGCGCGGGCGAGGAACGCCTCGATGATCGCCCGCACCGCGGAGCCGTCGAGCGCCGGGTCATGGCGTTCGCCGTGGAGGATCGGCTCCTCGGAAAGGCGCTGCTCGAAACGCTGCCAGCGTTGCTGGCGCGGGCTGGCCAGGCCGACCGGTTGGCTGAGAAACAGCAGATGACGATACCCCTGCGCTCTCAGGTGATCGATGGCCATGTCGACGGCCAGGGCGTTGTCGAGCCCGACCCCGTCCGCCCCGAACGCTTCCAGCCAGCGGTCGAGCAGGACCAGCGGCAGGCCCTGTTCGGCCATGGCCTGAAGCTCATGGGTGGGATGGCCGGCGGCGTTGATCACCAGCCCCTCGACCCGGTAGGAGGCGAGCAGCGACAGGTGAGTGCGCTCCTGCACCGGGTCGTTGTCGGTATTGGCCACCAGCAGCGAATAGCCGTGCTCGCGGCAGGCCTGCTCGACGCCGTGCATCACCGCAATCGAATAGGGGTTGCGGATATCGGCCACCAGCATGCCGAGCAGCCGCGAGCGGCCGCCCTTGAGGCCGCGGGCGATCTGGTTGGGGCGGTAGCCGAGCCGGCGCGCGGCCTCGCCGATGCGCTGGCGCAGCGCCGGCGAGAGCCGCTCGCGCTCGCCGCCGAAGTAGCGCGACACGCTGGTCTTGGAGGCGCCGGCCTCACGCGCCACTTCGAGAATGGTGGCGTGCCGGGTGGATCGGTCAGGCATGGCTCGTCTCTCGATGGGAACGTTCCCATCCTAGGCCTGAAGGACACGGGGAGCAAGTGCTGGGGAAATGGCTCGGAGAGAGGCAAGCGCAAAAAAGAGCGGGGAGAGGGAGGTTGCCGGCAACAGCGGCCGAACGAAACGGCCGTGATGCAACGGGGCGGCCACATGGCCGCCCCGTTGCGTCCAACCAGGGAACTTATCTCACCTTGGGGTCGAGCTCGCCGCGGGCGTAGCGCTCGTACATCGCTTCGAGGCTGATCGGCTTGATGCGGCTGGCGTTGCCGGCGGTGCCGAAGGCCTCGTAGCGGGCGATGCAGACGTCGCGCATCGCGGTCACCGTTTCCTTGAGGTACTTGCGCGGGTCGAACTCGCTGGGGTTGTTGGCCAGGAAGCGGCGCACCGCGCCGGTCGAGGCCAGGCGCAGGTCGGTGTCGATGTTGACCTTGCGCACGCCGTGCTTGATGCCCTCGACGATCTCCTCGACCGGCACGCCGTAGGTCTCGGGGATCTCTCCGCCGAACTCGTTGATGACGGCGAGCCACTCCTGGGGCACCGAGGAGGAGCCGTGCATCACCAGGTGGGTGTCGGGGATGCGCGCATGGATCTCCTTGATGCGCTGGATCGACAGGGTGTCGCCGGTGGGCGGCTTGGTGAACTTGTAGGCGCCGTGGCTGGTGCCGATGGCGATGGCCAGGGCGTCGACCTGGGTCGCCTTGACGAACTCGGCGGCCTCTTCCGGATCGGTCAGCAGCTGGTCGTGGGAGAGCACGCCTTCGGCGCCGATGCCGTCCTCTTCGCCGGCCATGCCGGTCTCCAGGCTGCCCAGGCAGCCCAGCTCGCCCTCCACCGAGACGCCGCAGGCGTGCGCCATCTCGACGGTGCGGCGGGTGACGTCGACATTGTAGTCGTAGTCCATCGGGGTCTTGCCGTCCTCGCCCAGCGAGCCGTCCATCATCACCGAGGAGAAGCCGAGCTGGATCGAACGCTGGCACACCGCCGGGGAGGTGCCGTGGTCCTGGTGCATCACCACCGGGATGTGGGGGAACTCCTCCACGGCGGCCAGGATGAGATGGCGAAGGAAGGGCGCGCCAGCGTACTTGCGCGCACCGGCAGAGGCCTGGACGATCACCGGGGAATCGGTGGCGTCGGCCGCTTCCATGATGGCGCGCATCTGCTCGAGATTGTTGACGTTGAATGCCGGAATGCCGTAGCCGCGCTCGGCGGCGTGGTCCAACATCTGGCGCATGCTGATCAGTGCCATGAACTCACCTGTTCTCTTTCGATCTGTCTGGGGCAGTGGGGCGCCGCCTGGCAGGGCCGGGCGGCGCGGGTCGGGTCAGCGAGCGGCGGCGTCCTCCAGCGCCTTCACGGCGGGCAGCACCTTGCCTTCCACGTACTCGAGGAAGGCGCCGCCGCCGGTGGAGATGTAGGAGACCTGCTCCGCGATGTCGTACTTGTCGATGGCGGCCAGGGTGTCGCCGCCGCCGGCGATGGAGAAGCCGTTGCTCTCGGCGATGGCGCGCGACAACGCCTCGGTGCCGTGGCCGAACTGGTCGATCTCGAACACGCCCACCGGGCCGTTCCACAGGATGGTGCCGGCATCCTTGAGCAGGCCGGCGAGCCGCCCGGCGGTGTCGGGGCCGATGTCGAGGATCATCTCGTCGTCGCCCACCTGGTCGACCGGCTTGACCACGGCCTCGGCCGACTCGGAGAACTCGGTGGCCACCACCACGTCGGTGGGCAGCGGGATCTCGACCTTGGCCATCAGCGCCTTGGCCTGTTCCACCAGGTCGGCCTCATACAGCGACTTGCCGACGTTGTGGCCGGCCGCGGCGATGAAGGTGTTGGCGATGCCGCCGCCGACGATCAGCTGGTCGCACTTGTCGGACAGGGCGTTGAGCACCTCGAGCTTGGTCGAGACCTTGGAGCCGCCGACGATGGCGACCATCGGCCGCTTGGGCGTGGCCAGGGCCTTCTCCAGGGCATCGAGCTCGGCGGCCAGCAGCGGGCCGGCGCAGGCCTGGGGGGCGAAGCGCGCCACGCCGTGGGTCGAGGCCTGGGCGCGGTGGGCGGTGCCGAAGGCGTCCATCACGTAGATGTCGCACAGTGCGGCGTACTGCTGGGCGAGGGTCTCGTCGTCCTTCTTCTCGCCCTGGTTGAAGCGCACGTTCTCGAGCAGCACCACCTCGCCGTCGGCCAGGTCCTGGGCGGTGTCGAGGTACTGCTCGACCAGCCGCACCGGGCGGCCGAGCAGCTCGCCGAGGCGCTCGGCCACCGGGGCCAGCGAGAACTCCGCGGCCGGTTCGCCTTCGGTCGGGCGCCCCAGGTGGCTCATCAGCATCACCTTGGCGCCGGCCTCCATGGCGGCCTGAATGGTCGGCAGGCTGGCCCGCAGGCGGGCGTCGCTGGTCACCTTGCCGTGCTTGACGGGTACGTTCAGGTCCTCGCGGATCAGCACGCGCTGGCCGCGCAGGTCGAGGTCGGTCATCTTGAGCACGTTCATCAGGCGTCTTCCTTTCCTTGATTGGGGGAACCGATGCCGGGCATCAACGGGGCACCGCGGGAAGCGCCGCCATCCGCTGGGCGACGTCGAGCATGCGGTTGGCGAAGCCCCACTCGTTGTCGAACCAGCACAGCAGCTTGATCAGGCGGTTTCCCGCCACCCGGGTCTGAGTGGCGTCAACGATACCCGAGCGGGGATCGTGGTTGAAGTCGACCGAGGCCGTGGGCTCTTCGCTGTAGCCGAGCAGCCCGGACAGCGGGCCGGCGCTGGCGTTCCGCAGCAGGGCATTGACTTCGGCGGCCGAGGTGTCGCGGCGCACGCAGATCGACATGTCCATGGCCGAGACGTTGATCGTCGGCACGCGCATGTGCAGGCACTCGAAGCGTCCGGCCAGGTGCGGCATCAGGCGGTTGATGCCGCGCGCCAGGCTGGTGTCGACGGGCACGATGGAGTGCATCGCCGAGCGCGTCAGGCGCAGGTCGGTCTGGTGGTAGGCGTCGATCACCGGCTGGTCGTTCATCGCCGAGTGCACCGTGGTGGTCACGCCATGCTCGATGCCCAGCGCCTCGTCGATCACGGTGAGTACCGGCACCAGGCAGTTGGTGGTGCACGATGCCGCCGAGACGATGCGCTGCCCGGGGCTGAGCTCATCGTCGTTGATACCGCAAACGATGGTGGCGTCGACATCGCTCTCGGCGGGCTGGGAGAACAGCAGACGGCCGGCGCCGGCGGCGAGGTGGCGCTCGGCGGTGGCGCGATCCTTGAAGCTGCCCGAGCACTCCAGCACCAGGTCGATGCCGAGTTCGCCCCAGGGCAGGCGGGACGGATCGGGCTCGTTGAGCACCGCGATGGGATGTTCGTCGACGACCAGACGCCCGGAGGCGGTGCTCACCCGACCAGGGAAGCGGCCGTGTGTGGTGTCGTAGCAAGTCAGGTAGGCGATGGTGTCCAGGTCGGAGAGTTCGTTGATCGCCACGATGTCGAGGGGGGGCTCCGGCAGGCGCGCCGCGCTCCGGCCGCGCTGGCGCTCGACCAGCGCGCGCAGCACGCACTGGCCGATTCGGCCGTATCCATTGATGGCGATGCGCTGGGCCATGCTTGCCTGGCTCTCCTCGAACGGAAAGCGGGGATTCTACCGCAAAAGCGGCGCGACGTCCCGGCTCGCGGCTCCGGTTCCTGGTTTGCCACGGGGCCTTGAAAGCCCGCCGCGTGCCCCTATTTTTCCTGTACGGGAGGCCGTCGGCCGGTGCGACTGCCGAATTCGGCGTCTCGTTTCCTGGTGGGATGCAAAACGTAGGAGGTGTTCGTCATGTTCGGAGATCTCAGGCGTTTCGACAGCGGGTCTCCCTGGGGGGGGGACTGGTTCCGGGAGTGGCTGGACGAGGTATTTCCCGAGCCCGGGGCGACCAACATCCGCGCGGTACCGCGCGGCACCTATCCGATGATCAACATCGGTCGTACCGACGATGCGGTGCGGGTCTATGTCTTTGCCGCCGGCCTCGCGGCAGGCGATCTTGAACTCAGCCTCCAGGACAACGTCCTGACCGTGCAGGGGGAGCGCAAGGTCGCCGCCGACGAGTCGGAGGGCGACGCACGACGCCCCTATTTTCGCCGCGAGCGCGCGGGCGGCAGCTTCGCCCGGTCCATTGCCCTGCCCGAGGGGCTCGATGCCGACCGGGCGGAGGCGCGCTGGCGCAACGGCGTGTTCGAGATCACGCTGCCCAAGCGTGAGGAGCTCAAGCCGCGGCGCATCGAGATCCAGTCGGCGTGATGGTCGAGCCAGAAGGAGGTGAACGGCAATGAACGAGATCACTCGGCAAGAAGCGACCCGTGAGCCCCGCGTGCAGGGGAGCGAAGGCGCCGGGGGTGAGCGCGACCGGGCGCTGCAGCCTCCGGTCGATATCTTCGAGGAGGGCAACGCCCTGCACCTGCTGGCCGATCTTCCCGGCGTCACGCCGGAGTCGCTGAACATAGAGGTAGACAACAACATTCTGAGCCTGGAGGGCGAGATCCGCCTGGAGATGCCCGAGGGCATGACGGCCATCTACGCCGAGGTCCGGGCTCAGCGCTTCGCACGCCGCTTCACGCTCAGCCACGAGATCGATGGCGATGCCATCGAGGCGCGCATCGAGAATGGCGTGCTGCATCTGCGGCTACCGAAGAAGCCATCGCACCAGCGCCGCCGTATCGAGGTCAGGGCGGCCTGAGCGAAGCCCGACTGGCGCCCTTCCCATGCGGGAAGGGCGCTTCCGTTTGCAAGCAGGGCGCACGCTCGGTACGGTTTTCACTACGCTGGGAATAGCGATTAACGACACCATGGAGAGGAAGACATGACCGACATATCCCAACTGCTCGGTGACGACGCCGACTACCTGCTCGACCACCGCTGCCGCGGCTTTCCCCGCGAACAGCTGCACCTGCCGGGGCCGGACTTCGTCGACCGGGTGGTGGCCGACAGCGACCGCAGCCCGGCGGTGATGCGCAGCCTGCAGGCGATGTTCGACCACGGCCGCCTGGCCGGTACCGGCTACCTCAGCCTGCTGCCGGTGGACCAGGGCATCGAGCACTCCGCCGGCGCCTCCTTCGCCCCCAACCCGCGCTACTTCGACCCGGCCAACATCGTCGAGCTGGCCATCGAGGGCGGCTGCAACGGCGTGGCCTCGACCCTGGGCGTGCTCTCTTCGGTGGCGCGGCGCTACGCCCACCGCATCCCGATGATGCTCAAGCTCAACCACAACGAGACGCTGAGCTACCCGGCGATGTACGACCAGACCCTGTTCGCCGAGGTGGAGCAGGCCCACGACATGGGCTGCGTGGCGGTGGGAGCCACCATCTACTTCGGCTCGCCCGAGAGTCGCCGTCAGATCATGGAAATCAGCGAGGCCTTCGAGCGGGCGCACCAGCTCGGCATGGCCACGGTGCTGTGGGCCTATCTGCGCAATCCCGCCTTCAAGCACGAGGGCAAGGATTATCACGTGGCGGCCGACCTCACCGGCCAGGCCAACCATCTTGCCTCGACCATCAAGGCCGACATCGTCAAGCAGAAGCTGCCCGAGACCAACGGCGGCTACCAGGACATCGGCTTCGGCCACACCCACGCCAAGGTCTACAGCGAGCTGACCTCCGAGCACCCCATCGACCTGGCCCGTTACCAGGTGGCCTGCTGCTACATGGGCCGTGCCGGGCTGATCAACTCCGGCGGCGGCTCCAAGGGCCACTCCGACATGGGCGAGGCGGTGCGCACCGCGGTGATCAACAAGCGTGCCGGCGGCATGGGCCTGATCTCCGGGCGCAAGGCGTTCCAGAAACCCATGACCGAGGGCGTCGAGCTGCTCCACGCCATCCAGGACGTGTACCTGGACAAGAGCGTGACAGTGGCCTGAGTGCCATCCGGTTGACAGGGCAAAGTGAAAGGGCACGACCGCCAGGTCGTGCCCTTTCTTCTTATGCCGGTGGGTGAGGGCGTCTCAGCCCAGCAGCTCCCGGGCCTGCGCGAGCAGGTTCTCCTTGGTGAAGCCGAAGTGCTTGAACAGGTCGCCCGCCGGGGCCGACTCACCGTAGGTGGTCATGCCGATCACGCGACCGTCGAGACCCACGTACTTGTACCAGTAGTCGGCGTGGCCGGCCTCGATGGCGATGCGCTTGGTCACCGCGCGCGGCAGCACCTTCTCGCGATATTCGGCATCCTGGCCGTCGAAGCGGTAGGCCGAGGGCATCGAGACCACGCGCACCGCGCGGCCCTGGTGCTCCAGCTCGGCGGCGGCGTCCATGGCCAGCGCCACCTCGGAGCCGGTGGCGATCAGGATCAGCTCGGGGGTGCCCTCGCTCTCCTTGAGCACGTAGGCGCCGCGCTGGATCTCGGCCAGCTGCTGCTTGCTGCGCGCCTGGTGCGGCAGGTTCTGGCGCGACAGCACCAGCGCGGTGGGGCCGGAGTTGCGCTTGATCGCGGCGTCCCAGGCGGCGGCGGTTTCGACCGCGTCACAGGGGCGCCAGGTGCACAGGTTGGGCGTGCTGCGCAGGTTGGTCAGCTGCTCGATCGGCTGGTGGGTCGGGCCGTCCTCGCCCAGGCCGATGGAGTCGTGGGTGAAGACGTAGATGGCGCGCTTGCCCATCAGCGCCGCCATGCGCACCGAGTTGCGCATGTACTCCATGAAGATCAGGAAGGTGGCGCCGTAGGGGATGAAGCCGCCGTGCAGCACGATGCCGTTCATGATCGCGCCCATGCCGAACTCGCGCACGCCGTAGTGCAGGTAGTTGCCGCCCGGATTCTCCCGTGAGATCGGCTTGGCGCCGCTCCAGAAGGTGAGGTTGGAGGGCGCCAGGTCGGCGCTGCCGCCGAGCAGCTCGGGCAGCTGCGGGCCGAGCTCGTTGAGGCAAAGCAGCGACGCCTTGCGCGTGGCGAGGGTCTCGCCCTGCTCCTGCATCTTCTCGATGAACGCCTCGCTGGTGATCTCCGCCGGCAGCTGGCATTGGGTGCGGCGGTTGAACTCGCGGGCGAGCTCGGGGTGCTCGTCGCGGTAGCGGGCGAAGCGCGCCTGCCACTCGTTCTGCTGGGTCTTGCCGCGCTCGCGTGCATCCCAGGCCTGGTAGATCGGCTCGGGCACGTGGAACGGCGCGTGGGGCCAGTCGAGCTGCTTGCGCGCGGCGGCCACTTCCTCGTCGCCCAGCGGCGCGCCGTGACACTCCTCCTTGCCCTGCTTGTTGGGTGCGCCGAAGCCGATGATAGTCTTGCAGACGATCAGGCTCGGCTTCTCTTCGTGGCTGCGGGCCAGCTCGATGGCGGCCTGGATCTGCTCCGGGTCGTGGCCGTCGACATTGGGTACCACGTGCCAGCCGTAGGCCTCGAAGCGCTTGGCGGTGTCGTCGGTGAACCAGCCCTCGACCTCGCCGTCGATGGAGATGCCGTTGTCGTCGTAGAACACCGTGAGCTTGCCCAGTCCCAGGGTGCCGGCCAGCGAACTCACCTCGTGGGAGATGCCTTCCATCATGCAGCCGTCGCCGACGAAGCAGTAGGTGTGGTGATCGACGATGGTGTGTCCGGGGCGGTTGAACTGCGCCGCCAGAGTCTTCTCGGCGATGGCCATGCCCACGGCGTTGGCCAGGCCCTGCCCCAGCGGACCGGTGGTGGTCTCCACGCCGGGTGCGTAGCCGAATTCGGGGTGGCCGGCGGTCTTGGAGTGCAGCTGGCGGAAGTTGCGCAGCTGCTCGAGCTCAAGCTCGTAGCCGGTCAGGTGCAGCAGCGAGTAGAGCAGCATCGAGCCGTGGCCGTTGGACAGCACGAAGCGGTCGCGGTCGGGCCATTTCGGGTCGTTGGGGTTGTGCTTGAGGTAGTCGTTCCACAGCACTTCGGCGATGTCGGCCATGCCCATCGGGGCGCCGGGATGGCCGGACTTGGCCTTTTGAACGGCATCCATGGACAGGGCGCGAATGGCATTGGCCAGTTCGAAACGGGATGGCATTTGGGTAAGCTCCTCGCCTGCGGCAGAATGGGGCAAGTCAACGGCGGCCTGCCGGGCCTGCCGGTAGCGTTCTGGCTGGGCGCCGCAGGAAGGTACGGCGCAGTCGAATTCGGCCGCCTATTGTCGCCGACTTGCCGCCGGGCAGCAAATGACGGGTGCCTCCCCGAAGGGCACCATGTAAACTCGTTTCCTTGCAGCGCCGCATGCCTGCCGGACAGGAAGCCGGGCAACATGCGGCACGTGGGCCGTCATTGCGCTTCGACGGTGCCGTCTCGCTTTGCCGATACACAGAAGGGCCGATACGCATGAGCGAATACTCCCTGTTCACTTCCGAATCCGTGTCCGAGGGGCATCCGGACAAGATCGCCGACCAGATCTCCGATGCGGTGCTGGACGCCATCATCGCCCGCGACAAGCACGCCCGGGTGGCCTGCGAGACCCTGGTCAAGACCGGCGTGGCGATCGTCGCCGGCGAGATCACCACCTCGGCCTGGGTCGACCTGGAAGAGCTGGTACGCAAGGTAATCATCGACATCGGCTACACCTCCTCGGAGGTGGGGTTCGACGGCGAGACCTGCGGTGTGCTCAACCTGATCGGCAAGCAGAGCGTGGATATCGCCCAGGGGGTGGATCGCAGCAAGCCGGAAGACCAGGGCGCGGGCGACCAGGGGCTGATGTTCGGCTACGCCACCAACGAGACCGATTCGTTCATGCCGGCGCCGATCCACTACGCTCATCGCCTGGTGGAGCGCCAGGCCGAGCTGCGCAAGCACGGCCTGCTGCCGTGGCTGCGCCCCGATGCCAAGAGCCAGATCACCTTCCGCTACGATGAGACGGGCCAGCCCTGTGGCGTCGAGGCGGTGGTGCTGTCGACCCAGCACGCGCCGGAGATCGACCAGGAGGAGCTGCGGCGGATGGTCAAGCGAGAGATCATCGAAGAGGTGATCCCCGCCGAGTGGCTGTCCGGGTCGACCAAGTTCCACATCAACCCCACCGGCAAGTTCGTCATCGGCGGCCCGGTGGGCGACTGCGGCCTCACAGGGCGCAAGATCATCGTCGACACCTACGGCGGCATGGCGCGCCACGGCGGCGGCGCCTTCTCCGGCAAGGACCCTTCAAAGGTCGACCGCAGCGCCGCCTATGCCGGCCGCTACGTGGCCAAGAACATCGTCGCCGCGGGGCTCGCCGACCGCTGCGAGATCCAGGTCTCCTACGCCATCGGCGTGGCCGAGCCGACCTCGGTGTCGATCAATACCTTCGGCACTGGCAAGGTGGACGAGGCGCGCATCATCGAACTGGTCCGCGAGCATTTCGACCTGCGTCCCTTTGCCATCACCCGCATGCTCGACCTGCTCCACCCGATGTACCAGCTCACTTCGGCCTATGGCCACTTCGGCCGCGAGCCCTTCGAGGCCAGCTATCGCTGGAAGGACACCAGCGGCCAGGAGCACACCGAGACCTTCACCGCCTTCCCCTGGGAGCGCACCGACCGCGCCGCGGCGCTACGCCAGGCGGCGGGCCTGTAAACCACACGACGCGTGGTCGAGGCTGTCGCGCCGTCTCGTTCAAGGGGGAGCGGCGACTGGTGTGGTGAGGACGCTTGTTGTGCCAGCCACAACCCAGCTACTCTGAAAGGGCACAGTGGCTGTCAATCGCAGAATTACAGGAGGAAGTAGCATGGAAAAGCGTAAGATTGCCTTGGTCGCATCACTCATCCTTTCAGGTGCCCTGCTGGCCGGCTGTGGGGATGACGACGAGGCCGCCGATACCGAGATGACCGAAGAGCCGGTCACCGAGCAGGAAGCCTCCAGCGATGTCGGTGAAGAGCTGGATGAGGCCGGCGACGAGCTGGAGCAGGCCGGCGAGGCCGCCGCCGAGGAGAGCGAGGAAGCCGGCGGGGAGCTTGCCGAGGAGACCCAGGAGGCCGGTGAGGCGCTCGAGGAAGCCGGTGACGAAATTGCCGCAGAGAGCGAGCAGGCCGGTGACGAAGCTGCCGAGGAAACCGAGCAGGCGCTGGACGAAGCCGCCCAGGAGACCGAGGAAGCGACCGACGAGCTCGAGGAGACCGGCGACGAGATGGCCGACGAGGAAACCAATTCGTAACCTCGCGGCAGGAGCGCAGTGAGTGAAGGGAGGCGGCCATGGCCGCCTCCCTTTCTTGTCGGAGCCCCCTGGCCCGTTTGACCGGGCAATTGAAAAAACGCGCCTGCTGTAGTGAACTCTCAGGGTCGGCTCCGCGTGGGTCGATTCCTGTTGCTGCTGTCCGAGGGGCGCTGCAGTGCAAGGGGCCATGACTCGTTGCGCGAGGCTCGGGCAGGGACATCGCAGACGCAACGGCGCCCATTCCCCGGAATGGAGAGTGACGATGACAGCCATGGCTAGTGCCAAAGCCGCCACGCAGGACCACAAGGTCGCCGATATTTCCCTGGCCGACTGGGGGCGTCGCGAGATTCGTATCGCCGAGACCGAGATGCCGGCGCTGATGAAGATCCGCGCCAAGTATCGCGACGAGCAGCCGCTGGCCGGTGCGCGTATCGCCGGCTGCATTCACATGACCATCCAGACGGCGGTGCTGATCGAGACCCTGATCGACCTGGGCGCCTCGGTGCGCTGGTCGTCGTGCAACATCTTCTCGACCCAGGATCACGCCGCCGCCGCCATTGCCGCCGCGGGCATCCCCGTGTTTGCCTGGAAGGGCGAAACCGAGGAGGAGTTCTGGTGGTGCATCGAGCAGACCGTGGAAGGCCCCGATGGCTGGACGCCCAACATGGTGCTCGACGACGGCGGCGACCTCACCGCGCTGCTGCACGACAAGCGCCCCGAACTGCTCGATGCCATTCACGGCATCTCCGAGGAGACCACCACCGGGGTGCATCGCCTGCAGGAGATGCTGCGCGACCGCACGCTCAAGGTACCGGCGATCAACGTCAACGATGCCGTGACCAAGTCCAAGAACGACAACAAGTACGGCTGTCGCCACTCGCTCAACGACGCCATCAAGCGCGGCCTCGATCACCTGTTGGCGGGCAAGCAGGCGCTGGTGGTGGGCTACGGCGACGTGGGCAAGGGCTCGGCGGCGTCGCTGCGCCAGGAAGGCATGATCGTCAAGATCGCCGAGATCGACCCGATCTGCGCCATGCAGGCGTGCATGGATGGCTACGAGGTGGTCTCGCCCTACCTCGACGGCGTCAACCGCGGCAAGGAGAGCGTCGACCGGGCGCTGCTCGCGCGCATCGATCTGGTGGTCACCTGCACCGGCAACATCCAGGCCTGCGACGCCGCCATGCTCGAGGCGCTCAAGCCCGGCGCGGTAGTGTGCAACATCGGCCACTTCGACAACGAGATCGACACCGCCTACATGCGCCGCCACTGGCACTGGGAGGAGGTCAAGCCGCAGGTGCACAAGGTCTACCGCGACAGCAAGCCGGGCCACTACGACCCCGCCAGCAGCGACTACCTGCTGCTGCTCTCCGAAGGGCGCCTGGTCAATCTGGGCAACGCCACCGGACACCCGTCGCGGGTCATGGACGGCTCCTTCGCCAACCAGGTACTGGCGCAGATCCATCTCTACCAGCAGCGCTTCGCCGACCTGCCGCCGGCCGACAAGCAGGGCGGCCTGGCGGTGACCGTGCTGCCGCGCCATCTCGACGAGGAGGTGGCCCGCTACATGGTCGAGGGCTTCGGCGGGGTACTGACGCACATGACCGAGCAGCAGGCGGAGTACACCGGGGTGCCGGTCGAAGGCCCCTACAAGCCGGATGCCTACCGCTACTGAGACGTGCTGCAGAGTAATGACAACGCCGCCTGCGGGCGGCGTTCTTGCGACTGGCGTGTGACGTTATGTAGGGCCGCTTGTGGTGGCGGGTCGCCTTGGCTAGCTTTTGGGTACTCGAGGCGCCGCTGTGACAGCGCGCCTTCGAGTCCCAGCGAACGACCATAGGAGTGAACGAGATGGATTTTGGTCACTACAAGTCGTGTATCGAAGCCTGCCATGTCTGTGCCGCTTACTGCGACCGCTGCGCCACTTCGTGCCTGCAGGAGGACGACGTCAAGATGATGGCGGAGTGTGTCCGCCTCGATATGCAGTGCGCGCAGATCTGCCGGCTGGCGGCCTCCTTCATGGCCCAGGGTAGCGAATATGCCAAGCAGCTGTGTCGCCTATGCGCCGACATCTGCCAAGCCTGTGGCGATGAGTGTGCCAAGCACGAGGCCGAGCATTGTCAGGAATGCGCCAAGGCCTGCCATCGCTGCGCCGAGGAGTGCAGCGCCATGGCGACCCAGTAAGGACCCTCTGGCGGGGTCACTCCTCGACGAAGGCGAGGAAGCGACCCGCCAGCAACACCGCCGGCCATAGCAGCAGCGACAGCGTGCCGGCCACCAGCAGACGCCGGGGCGTGGCCTGCGCCAGCCCCGGCCCCAGGTTGAGCAGCAGGGCATTGGCGAGGCCCAGTGCAACCAGCACCAGTTTCAGGCGAAACAGCGGCATGCCGGCGTAGCCGGCGGGATCGGCGAGGAACAGCATGCTCCCCGTGGTCATGGCCAGCACCAGCCCGACGAGCGCCACCGGCTGCAGCAAGCGGCCCAGCTCCCGCAGCGCCAAGTGTTGGCGCCAGCCCAGCAGGCGCAGGTCGAGCGCGACAATGGCGCCGATCAGCAGAGCGATGCCGAGCACGTGCAGGGCGTTGATCGCCGCATAGCCCCAGCGCGACAGTCGCATCCATTCAGCGAGGGCCGTGTCGGCAAGCCAGGCCAGTAGTGCTGCCACGACAAGGGGTCAGATTCTGCCGGGATAGAGCACGAAATGCTCGCCGCCGATCCACAGCTGCTCGGCCTTCATCCGCCGTTCGCCGGAGTGCTCGCCGGAGACGCGCAGCTCCACCCCCTCGGCCAGGTCGCCCTCTGCCAGGCCGGCGCGTTCGTTGCGCCAGGGCTGGCCGACCTCCACCGTCCAGGTCTCGCCGTCCACGTCCAGCTGCACTTCGCCGTGCGGGTTGCCCAGCCGTACCTGGGTGATCGTGCCTTCGATCTCGATGGTTTCCCCTCCGGTCCAGCCATGGTGGGCCTGGACGGGGGCAAGAAACAGCAGCATGACGATGGCCAGCAGCCATTTTGCCCGGCAGCGCATGTTCGGCTCCTCCTGTGCGACCTCCTTTCAGGCTAGTCCCGCCGTCACGTCCTGCAAGGTCGCCCGCTCACAGCCCGGCCAGCGGCATGAGCAGCCCCAGGTAGAGCGGAATCAACAGCGGGGCGGCCAGAGTGGTGACCAGTACCGCCAGGGCGCCCTTCGCCGGCTGGATGCCGAGCTCCATGGCGACGACCACCACGTTGGCGGCCATCGGTACCACGCCCAGCAGCAGCAGCGCCAGGGCCAGCTCATCGGCAAGGGGCAACAGCGCTTGCAGCAGCCACACCACGGCCAGCATCATCCACGGCCACAGCAAGTAGCGGATAGCCACGCAGCCGGCCATGAAGCGCAGGTCGATCTCGCGG
Source organism: Halomonas sp. SS10-MC5 (assembly GCF_015992245.1). Taxonomy (NCBI): domain Bacteria; kingdom Pseudomonadati; phylum Pseudomonadota; class Gammaproteobacteria; order Oceanospirillales; family Halomonadaceae; genus Halomonas; species Halomonas sp. SS10-MC5. The sequence continues at coordinate 431,732 of NZ_CP065435.1, forward strand.
ATCGCGACCCGGCCCAGGGTCATGCCGATGATCATCATGCCGAGCAGCGTGTAGGTGGCCGGGAACACCGCCAGGCTCTCCATCAGCGCGTCAGGTGGCGAGATGCCGAGCCCGCTGACCAGCAGTGCGGCGAGAAAGGCGTAGATCAGCGGCAGCCGCACGATCTTGGCCAGGCTCTCGCGCACCGAGAAGCGGCCGCGCGCGCTGAGGTAGAAGCCCACCGTGAACTCGTAGAGCGTCACGCCGAGGATGCAGAAGAGATACAGCGTCACCCCTTCGGCAGGCAGCAGGATCATGGCGATCGGCAGGCCGAAGTAGCCGGTATTGCCGGTACCGGAGGAGAAGGCCAGTACGGCGCTCTCCTGGGGCGACAGGAAGCGCTGCGCCAAGGGGTTGACGACGGCTGCCACCAGGCTTGCGAGCAGGAACAGCGCCAGGGTCAGCAGCAGGTAATGGGGCGTGGGGCCACCCAGCAGCAGGCCGCGGAAGAAGGTCAGCGGGGCGATGAGGTAGATCAGCAGCGTGGCGATGGGGCGCGGGTCTATCGCCAGCCGCCGGGCGGCGAGCCAACCCAGGCCGACGAAGGCCAGCAGCGTCCAGAGGGGGCCCAACAGGGCGCCGGGGTCGATCATCGCTCGTCATTCCATCGCCGAAAGCCGATATGATGCCTGCCGGCAGGGCGGCTGTCAGCATGGCGTGATCACCCCGGCGCCGCTCGGCGTCAGCCGTTGCGACGGCTCGACCTGGCCCGCTCGGCCTGGTCGTCGATGTTCTCCTTGTGGGCGGTCTTGTCGCGTGCCACCTGGGCGCCGCCTACGGGGGTGGTTTCGCGTCGGGTGTCGATACCGGGCCTCTTGGCGCTATGCTTCTGGTCGTCGACGTTGGCGTCGGGACGGTAGACGTCGTCCTGGGCGGGCGAGTCTCGCCCCCCTTGTGTCCTGCTGACTCGTCGGGAGCGTCGCGCTCGGTCAGGCGCCGTGCCCCCTCGCGCAGGCTCTCGCGCTGCTCTTCGGGAATCTGAGTGCTTTGGCGGTGCGTGCGGTCCTGGCGTGATCGTTCCATGTCACTCTCCTCGTCGAGCTGATGGGTCAGCTTCCCTTGCCCTCGTCGCCCAGGGTGAAGGCAGGCGGATCGCTGGCAGGGAAGGTCTCCGCGTTGGCCTCGTCGAGTTCGCGCTCCTCCTGCTGCGCTTCGGCCTCGCTGGGCGATATCTCGGCATAGCCCGGCTCCAGCATCCAGCGCCGGTCGCGGTAGGCGATCAACTGCTTCGGCACCCAGAAGCGGCTGCCGGTCTCGGTGATGATGCCCACTTTCTCGGCATCGCTCACGTCGGCCACCTTGCCGACTTGCTTGCCCGCGTCATCGAAGACGGTGGTGCCGGTGATGAGATCCTGCGTCATTGGCGTCTCTCCTCATCCGTTCGATCCCGCCCGGTGCTCTCCCTGCCCGGGCCCGAAACCCTTCCATTTCAGCGTCGCCGCCACTCGAAGCAGGGTCAATGCGACGGCGGCGACTTTTTGTTAGCAAAGTTGCCTTCGTGCAGCCGTGTGAAGTGGTCATGTGTCTGGGCGTTGGCCTCGTGGCGCGATCTGCCCGGGCTTCTAACATGACCCAGGCTCATGCAGCAGCGTGAAACTTTTCATTGGTCAGGCGCCAGCCGGGACGGCAGAATGCAGGGATTCGCAAGCCGAGCGCACGTTCACGCCGCCCCGCGGGCGACGCCGAACGGCGCCTGTTACAGAGAGAGTCATTCATGAGCACGCCGTACCCGCTGGGCATCAGTTTCGAATTCTTCCCCCCTAACACCGATGCGGGGCGCGAGAAACTGATGGGGGTGCGTGATGCCTTGGCTGAGCGGAACCCGCGTTTCTTCTCCGTGACCTACGGCGCCGGCGGTTCGACCCAGAGCCGCACGCTGAATACCGTGCGGGCCGTGCGCGAAGCGGGCGTCACCACGGCACCGCACCTCTCCTGTATCGGCAGCGAAAAGGCTCAACTGCGTGACCTGCTCGCCCAGTATCGCGAGGAAGGGATCGACAGCCTCGTGGCACTGCGTGGCGACCTGCCATCCGGCATGGGCGGTATCGGCGAACTGCGCTACGCCAACGAGCTGGTGGAGTTCATTCGCGACGAGACCGGCGACCATTTCGAGATCGCGGTAGCCGCGTATCCGGAGTCCCATCCCCAGGCGCCGAGCTTCGAGCGCGACCTCGAGAACTTCGCGCGCAAGGTCAAGGCCGGGGCCAACCTGGCCATTACCCAGTATTTCTTCTCCGCCGACGCCTACTTCCACTTCGTCGAGCGTGCCCGTGCCCTGGGCGTCGAGGCGCCCATCGTGCCCGGCATCATGCCGATCACCAACTACACCAAGCTGGCGCGTTTCTCCGACGCCTGCGGTGCCGAGATCCCGCGCTGGATCCGCAAGCAGCTCGAGGCCTACGGCGACGATAGCGAAGCCATTGCCAGGTTCGGCACGGAGGTCGTCTCGGGCCTGTGTCAGCGCCTCCTCGAGGGCGGTGCCCCCGGCCTGCACTTCTATACCCTCAACCAGGCCGAACCTTGCCTGAAGATCCTCGACAACCTGAATGGCACTCTGGCAGCGCGCTGAATCTGGGACTAGCCTGTTCCTGCACGTCCATGGAACCCGGAACAGGAGACGCTCGATGCGCCATGCCAAATTGACAGGAGTCACTGCAGCCCTGCTGCTCGCCGCGGGAGCCGCTCAGGCCCAGCAGGGGCAGGAGGTCGAGATGAATCTGGTGACGGCCGATGGGGTCGAGGATGCCATCGGGACCATCAGCTTCGAAGACACCGACCACGGCCTGTTGCTCACCCCCGACCTGAGCGAGCTGCCTCCCGGTGTCTACGGTTTCCACGTTCACGAGAACGCCAGCTGCGAGCCGGGGGAGAACGACTCGGGCGAGATGCAGGCCGCCGGCAAGGCCGGCAGCCACTACGACCCCGAGGATGCCGGCAGCCACGAAGGGCCCTATGCTGAAGGTCACCTGGGCGATCTGCCGGTGCTGATCGTCGACGAGGACGGTAACGCAACCCTGCCACTGCTGGCGCCGCGGCTCAGCGCCGAGGACCTCCAGGATCGCAGCCTGATGATCCATGAAGGGGGCGACAACTACTCGGACGAGCCCGAGCCGCTGGGCGGGGGTGGCAGCCGCATGGCCTGCGGTGTGGTCGAATCCTGAGCCTTCGGCGGCAGCGGCCGCGAGACCTTGAAGCGAGAAGGGCCCCGCCAAGTGGCGGGGCCCTTCTCGTCATGCCAGTGTCGAGCCCATCAACTCGAGGTGACGGGCTTGGCGCCGCCTCCATGCGTGCTGCGCTGGAACAGGAACAGCGACGCACCGATGGCGAGACCGACGATATCGGTATAGATGCCGCCATAGATGAGGAATAGCGCGCCGATGAACATCACCAGGCGTATCCAGGCCTTCACCGGGCCGAAGAACCAGGCCTGGACGGTCGCGGAGAGTAGTACGATGCCCAGCGTCGCGGTGACGCCGACGCGCAGGATCTGCAGCCACGAGCCTTCCATCAGCATGGCCGGGCTATAGAAGAACATGAACGGCACGATGAAGGCGGCGAGGCCGATCTTGAACGACGCCACGGAAGTGGACATGGCATTGTCGCCGGAGATGCCTGCCGCGGCGTACGACGCCAGCGCCACCGGGGGCGTGATCGCCGAGACCACCGCAAAGTAGAACACGAAGAAGTGCGCCACCAGGGGCTGAATGCCGATGTTGATCAGGCCCGGGGCCACCACCGACGCTGCCACGGCATACGCCGCCGTGGTGGGCATGCCCATCCCCAGCAGGATGCTGATGCACATGGCGAAGAACAGCGCGAGCAGCTGGCTGACACCGGCCAGGCCGAGCAGCAGCGAAGAGAAGCGCGCGCCGACGCCGGTCAGCGAGATCACCCCGACGATCAGGCCGGCGCAGGCGCACACGGCGATGATCTGGATCGACATGGTCCCTGCCAGCTGCAGCGCCCGGAGAATCGCCGCCGGGCCCATCTTGTTGGGCGAGATCCAGCTCACCACGGCCGCCGAGGCGGTGGCCAGGGTGCCGGCGCGGATCACCGAGTAGCCCATGAACAGGGCGGCGATCAGGATGATGATCGGGGCGAACAGGTAGACCTGCTTGACCAGGCGACGGAACTGCGGAATCTCGTCCTTGCGCATACCGCGCATGCCCTTGCGGGCGGCCTCGAAGTCCACCATGAAGTAGATCGAAGCGAAGTAGAGGATGGCCGGGATCAGCGCCGCCACGGCGATCTCGGTATACGGGATGCCGGTCACCTCGGCCATGATGAAGGCACCGGCGCCCATGATCGGCGGCATGATCTGCCCGCCGGTCGAGGCGGCAGCCTCGATGGCGCCGGCGCTGCGGCCCGGGTAACCGACCTTCTTCATCAGCGGAATGGTCAGTGAGCCGGTGGAAACCACGTTGCCGGCACTGGTGCCGTTGATCATGCCCATCAGACCCGAGGCGAAGATGGCCACCTTGGCCGGGCCGCCGCGGGCGCGGCCGGCGGCGGCGAAGGCGAAGTTGACGAAGTAGTCGCCGACCTTCGAGGCCTGCAGGAAGGCGGCGAAGATGATGAACAGGATGATGTAGGTCGAGGAGACCGCGGTGGTCGGGCCGAGGATGCCGGTGTCGGTATAGACCTGGCTGAAGAAGCGGTTAAGCGACAGGCCGGGATAGCCGAGGAAGCCCGGCAGATAGGGGCCTGCCCAGACGTAGGCGAGGAAGATGGCCGAGATGATGACCAGGGCCAGACCGGCGACGCGGCGCGTCAGCTCGAGAATCAACAGCGAGCCCGCCATGGCCGCCCAGGTGATGCCGACGGGGGCGAAGGCGGTGCCGGTGGAGGCGCGCAGCGGGGTATTGAACATCACCAGCAGGTAGCCGGCGCTGGCCACGGCACAGACCATCAGCACCAGATCGGCAGGCGAGAGTTTCTCGCGTACCTGGCGATAGCTCCAGGCAAGCAGAATGCCGCCGACGGTCGCGGCCAGCAGCGGGTAGCCGAAGTGCCAGGTCTCGACCGCGGGGTCGATGCGCATGGCGCCGCCACGGATTTCCTGATACATCAGGAAGACCTGGACCAGGGCGTAGAGGCCGGGAAGCAGCAGGGCGTAGCTGGCCCAGGCCAGCCAGGTCGGGGACCGGTCGGTTCCTTCCTCGTTGGCGAAGCGGGTCCCGGCATAGAGGGCGTAGCCGAGGACGAGCGCACCCGCGATATGCACGATGCGGAACGACCAGGTTTCCATCGGATAGACGTTCAGCGAGAACAGATGGAAGCCGGAATAGAAGATGGCCAGGGCGGCGATGACCAGCCAGTGCCAGCCGACGTAGAGCCGACGGTTGGATTCGACGATATCCTCGTCGACCCCTTCGGCGATGGAGTCGGGGGTCTTGACGACCGCCTCCTCGGAAGCCCCGGGACGGGAATCGGACGTGTTGCTCATGGGGATGTCACCCTCGGGTGTAGTGCTGCTGCTGTATCATGACATGCCCCGCACCGGGCGGTGCGGGGCATAGGCCGAGCGAGGCTGCTTACTTCTTCAGCGACTCGTCGATCTCGTAGCCGTTTTCCTCATACCAGCGCACGGCACCCGGATGGAACGGCAGCACCTTGTTGTGCTCCAGGTTCTCGGGCACGCTGTGCTCGGCGCTGCGATGCACGTTGCGCATCTTGTCGTTGTTCTCCATGGTCACCTTGGTGACCTCGTAGACGAAATCTTCCGGCAGGTCGCAACGCGCGATGGCGAAGTTCCACATGGAGACGGCACGCGCATCCTCCTGCAGCGTCTCGTAGGTGCTGGCGGGAATCATGAACTCGGAAACCGGGAAGGCCTCGATCACCTGCTGCTGCTCTTCCTCGGTGAACTCGATGATGTTCACGTCGGTCTGCACTTCCAACTGGCTGACCGCCGGGATCGGAATGCCGGCAGCGAAGGCGATGACGTCAAGCAGGCCATCCTGCAGCTGGCCGCCCAGGTCGTTCCAGCCGCCGTTGCGGCGCTCGAAGTTTACCCCCAGCTCCTCCAGCATCGCCGGGAAGTAGGTGTCCGACGTGGAGGCTGCAGGACCGAAACCGATCTTGGCGCCGTCGGGGATGTCGGAGATCGACTCGATGCCGCTGCTCGACAGGGCGGTGATGGAGAACGGCGTCTCGTACATCGGGAACAGCGCACAGACGTTGTCCATCGGCACGCCCGGAGCCAGCGGGCTCTCGCCTTTCACGGCGTCCGACGCCGGGCCCATGGTGGTCAGGCCGAAGGCCACGTCGCCGCCATGCACCAGCGCCAGGTTCTGGGTCGGGCCGCCGGTCACTTCGCCGCCGCCGGAGATGTCGAGTTCGTCAGCGATCAGGTTGGCCCAGCCCGAGCCGTAGACGAAATAGGTGCCGCCCTGGCTGGCAGTGCCCACGGTGAAGTTGCTCGGCCAGTCGGAGCGATCCTGGGCAGAGGCCGAAGCGGCGGCGAGCACAAGGGCGCTGGCCAGCGTGCCGGTGAGCACTTTGGGTGTGACGTTGCGCATGGCTATCTCCGTTACATTTGTGGTTATGCATCAGCGGCCTCACGGCACGCTGTTGAACAGTATGGTGCAGAACGAGCCAAGGCGCCGGGCGCCGGGCTCGCTTATGGCATGATGACATAGCAGGGGCCGTGCCAATTGACTGTTTACCTAGACGCAACAATGCGTTGCCGTTGTTGGTTACGACCAAGGTCGAAGTCGGGCTCGCAGGCCGGGGCTGGAGTCTCGCACAGACGCGCGGGGGCAGTGTGTGGAAAACCGCTCACTTCCGAGCGGTTTGCCGGTGGCTCAGGGCGGGGTGGGCTCGGCCAGCGCCGCCGCCAGGCGGCTGGCCTGGTGCAGGTCGTTCATCAGCGACGAGGCGAGCCAAGGGTCGAGGCGGTGTTCGCGCAGCCGCTTGGCCAGCTCGTGCTGCCAGTGGTGACGGACCTCCTCGATGGGGAGGGTGATCGCCAGCCCCTCTTCGCCCTCGGCTAGCCGGTTGAGGCCGTCGGCCACGGCGAGGCGCAGGGCGTCATGCGCTTCGCGCAGCGGACTCGCCGGTGCCGCGTGACGCAGCAGGCTGCGTTGCAGCACTTCACCGAATCGCACTGCTTCCACCATGCGCAGCGAGCGTGCCTGCAAAGCCTCCAATTGGGCCTGCTGGGCGGCGGTGAGCGGGACGTCGATGCGTGCCTGGAAGGCGAGGATCTCGGCCAGCAGTGGCTTGATGCGCTCGTGGTAGCGAGCATTGACGGGGGCCCAGATATCGGGATCGATGCGGGCTTCCACCGCGCTCCGCTGTGGCGGGTGGCCGATGACTTCGGCACTGGGCAGCAGGATGGCCGTGCAAAGCAGGTGGTAGGCCCGGCGATCGAGACGACGGCACTCCTGCTGCATGGCGCTGATGGCGGTATCGGCGTGGTTCAGGGCGGCACTGTCGAGATAGCGCGCCTGGGTCGGCGGCAGCCGGTGCGGCTCGGGGAAGCGGCGCTCGAGCAGATTGGCCAGGCGCGAAAGCCAGGGCAGCATCAGCGCGATTCCCAGCAGGTTGAAGAGAGTATGAAACAGCGCCAGCTTGAGCGGCCAGGCTGACTCGGCCAGCCCCGCCAGCTCGGCGATGGCATCCACCAGCCAGGCCAGTGGCACCAGCAGTACCAGCGCGACCATGGCGGTCGCCAGGTTGAAGATCACATGGGCGCCGGCCAGGCGCCGCGCGGCGGCGCCCGCCGACATGGCGCCCAGCACGGCGGTGACGGTGGTGCCGATATTGGCGCCGATGGCGATGGCCAGTGCCGGCAGGTAGGGCAGCTGGCCCGAGGCCAGTGCGGTCAGGGTGAGCAGCAGCGTGGCATGGCTCGACTGCATCACGACGGTGGCGACGATGCCGGCGAGTACGAACAGCGGCCAGTGCCACAGCCGGCTGCCGACCAGCCCATCCAGGCGCAGGCCATCCTGCCAGTCCTCGAAGCCGAGCTTCATGAAGTCGATGCCGAGGAACAGCAGGCCGATGCCCAGCAGCAGCCCGGCGATACCGGCCGAGGCGCCGCTCAACCGATAGCGGCCGAGCAGGCCGAGGGCGAGCAGCGGCATGGCGTAATGGGCCAGGTCGAAGCGCAGGCCGAACGTGGCGATCAGCCAGGCGCCGGTGGTGGTGCCCAGGTTGGCGCCGAACAGCAGCGCGATGGCGCCTGGCAGGGCGATCAGGCCGGCGCTGACGAAGGACATTGCCAGCAGCGTGACCAGCGAGCTGGACTGGACCAGGGCGGTGGCCAGCGCACCGACGCCGATGGCGCGCGCAGGGTGGCACGTGGCGGCATGCAGCCAGCGGTCGAGGGTGCCGCCGGAGAGTCGCTTGACGGCATCTTCCAGCCAGGTCATACCCCACAGGAACAGGCCCAGGCCGGCGACCAGGGTGGCGAGGTCGGGGCGTGACAGCAGCAGGGCGGCCGCTGCCGCCAGGCCGAACAGCTCCAGACGCTGCCGCCTGCCCTGGCGAGCTGCGTCGCCGGGGGTCGCCTCGCCCGTCAAGCTCAGCGGCTCCCGGGGTCGAGGATCCTTACGGTCTGGATGGCATTGCGCTGCTGCTCCTCGCGCTCGCGATTGACGCGGGTCTCCAGCTCGGCAGCCGTGTCGTCCTCGATGGCTGCCTGCTCGAAGAAGTCGCAGCTGACGCAATCACGATAGCGCACGCCGTGCTGTTCCCAGGCGCGGATTCGGTCCATCTCTCCGCAGCGGGGGCACACGGCGCCGGCGATGAAGCGTTTCTGAACGGCCATGAAAACTCCGTGGGTGTGCCACCGGGCGCGGTGGTCTGGTGCCTACCATACCGCGCCCGGCGATTGCTGTCAGGCGGCGCGAATGCCGCTATGACGCAGCAGTGGCTCGACGCTGGGCTCGCGGCCGCGGAAGGCGCGGAACAGCTCCGCGGCATCGCGGGCGCCGCCCTGCTCGAGGATCTCGTGGCGGAAGCGCCGGCCGGTTTCGGGGTCGAAGATGCCGGCCTCTTCGAAGGCGCTCCAGGCATCGGCGGAGAGGACCTCGGCCCACTTGTAGCTGTAGTAGCCCGCCGCGTAGCCGCCGGCAAAGATGTGGCTGAAGCCGTTCTGGAAACGGTTGAAGTCGGCCCTCGGGACGACCGCTACGGCGTCGCGCACCTCATCGAGCAGGGCCTGTACCTCGGCCGCCGTGGGGGCGCTGAGCTCATGATGCAGGCGCAGGTCGAACAGCGAGAACTCGAGCTGGCGCACCAGGCCCATGGCCGACTGGAAGTTCTTGGCCGCCTGCAGGCGCTCCAGCAGCTCGGCGGGCAGCGCAGCGCCGCTGTCGACGTGGCCGGCGATCAGGTCGAGGCCTTCGCGCTCCCAGCAGTAGTTCTCCATGAACTGGCTGGGCAGCTCCACCGCGTCCCAGGCCACGCCGTTGATGCCGGACACTTCGGCCACGGTCTGCCGGGTCAGCATGTGGTGCAGGCCATGGCCGAACTCATGGAACAGGGTGGTGACTTCGTCGTGGGTCAACAGCGCCGGCCTGTCGCCTACCGGACGGGTGAAGTTGCAGGTCAGGTAGGCTACCGGCAGCTGCAGGCCGCCGTCCTCGCGGCGGCGGCGCACCCGGCACTCGTCCATCCAGGCACCGCCGCGCTTGCCCTCGCGGGCGTAGAGGTCGAGGTAGAAGCCGGCGATCGCTTCGCCGTCCTCGAGGATGCGGAAGTAGCGCACCTCGGGGTGGTAGCGCGGTGCGTCGGTGTCCTCCTCGAAGGCGACGCCGTAGAGCCGCTCGACCACCCGGAACAGGCCGTCGACCACCCGCGGGGCGGGGAAGTAGGGCCGCAGCTGCTCCTGGGAGATGGCGTGGCGCGCCTCGCGCAGCTTTTCGCTGACGTAGCCCACGTCCCACGGCGCCAGTTCGGCGAGGCCGAGAGTCTCGCGCGCATAGGTCTCGAGTTCGGCGAACTCCTCCCGGGCCTGGGGTACTGCGCGGCGGGCCAGGTCCTCGAGGAAGTCCAGCACCTGGCGCGGCGATTCGGCCATCTTGGTGGCCAGCGACAGATCGGCGTAGCTGGCAAAGCCGAGCAGTTCGGCCAGCTCGTGGCGCAGGGCCAGCGTCTCCTCGATGATCGGCGCATTGTCGTACTCGCCGGCACTGGGGCCCTGATCCGAGGCGCGGGTGACGAAGGCGGTGTAGACCTCGCGGCGCAGCTCGCGGTCCTCGGCGAAGGTCAGTACCGGATAGAAGCTGGGGAAATCCAGGGTGATGCGGTACCCCTTGACCCCCTTGGCCTCGGCGTTGGCGGCCAGCGTCGCCAGGGCGCTCTCCGGCAGGCCGGCCAGCCTGGCCGCGTCGCCGATGTCCTTGTGCCACGCCTGGGTGGCATCGAGCAGCTGGTTGGAAAAGGTGTTGGAGAGCTCCGACAGGCGCGCCTTGATCTCGCCATAGCGCGTCTTCTTGTCTCCCGGCAGGTCGACGCCGGCGAGGCGGAAGTCGCGCAGGGTGTTGTCGACGCTGCGACGCTGCGCTTCGTCCAGCTCGGCCCAGGCCGGTCCCTCCTTGAGGGCCTGCCAGGCACGGAACAGCCCCTCGTGCTGGCCGAGCCAGGTGCTGTAGTCGGAGAGCTTGCCCAGGCAGGCCTGGTAGGCCTCGCGCAAGGCCGGGGAGTTCATGGTGCCGTTGAGGTGCGAGACCGGCGACCAGGCCCGGGACAGCCGGTCGTTGAGCGCCTCGAGCGGCGCGGCCAGGCTCGCCCAGGTCGGTGCCTCCCGCTGTGCGCGCTCGACCAAGGCCTCGGTGCCGGTGCGATTGTCGGCGAGCAGCTTGTCGATCGCCGGTACCACGTGCTCCGGCTTGATCTCGGCGAAAGGGGGCAGCTCGTGGGGCTCGAGCAGCGGATTGTGGGGCATGCGCACCTCGGGTTGCAGTGGGCGGATGGACGGATAAGCAGTTAGATGCGGCCGCCGGCGGCGGGTTTCAATCCCGCCGGGGGATTGGTGGCGGCGGGCCGGCCTGATAGGCTTGCGCCTCCACGAAAGTCGAGGTGACGGCATGAACGCAACCCTGGAGCGCTGGAGTACACGGCGAGCCTTCATCCTGGCGGTAACGGGCGCGGCAGTGGGGCTTGGCAATATCTGGCGCTTCCCGTACATCACCGGCGAGAATGGTGGCGCCGCCTTCCTGATGCTCTACGTGCTCTTCGTGCTGCTGCTGGGGCTGCCGGTGATGATGGCGGAGATCCTCATCGGCCGCGCCGGGCGGCGCGCGCCCATGCAGTCGCTGGGGCATCTGGCCGGCCAGGCCGGGGCCAGTCCCTACTGGCGATTGCTGGGGCTGTTCGGCGCGTTCACCGTGTTCTGCATCCTGTCGTTCTACTCCGTGGTCTCGGGCTGGTCCATCGAGTTCCTCATCACGGCGGTCAACGGCGACTTCAACGGGCGCGCTGCCGCTGATATCGCGGCCGGCTTCGAGGCCTTCCTCGGCGACCCGCGCCGCATGACCTTCAACCATACGCTGTTTCTGTTCATGACCATGACGGTGGTCGCGGGGGGCGTCGCCAAGGGGCTGGAGCGCCTCAACAATTTGCTGATGCCGCTGCTCTACCTGTTGCTGTTGCTGCTGGCGGGCTACGCTGCCACCACCGACGGGTTCGGCACGGCGCTGGTCTGGCTGTTCCGGCCGGATTTTTCGGCCATCACCCCGCAGGTGGTGATGCATGCCATGGGGCACGCCTTCTTCACCCTGGCGGTGGGCGCCTGTGCGCTGATGGCCTATGGCGCCTACATGCCGGAGCGCCAGAGCCTGCCTCATGCGGCCGGGGCGGTCGCCGTCCTCGACGTCAGCGTGGCGCTGCTGGCCGGTATCGCCATCTTCTCGGTGGTCTTTTCCCAGGGCATGGACCCGGGCGAGGGGCCGGGGCTGATGTTCGTCACCCTGCCGATTGCCTTCGCCGAGCTGCCCTGGGGGGCGCTCTGGCTCAGCGTGTTCTTCCTGCTGCTGCTGCTGGCGACCTGGACCTCGTCGATCAACCTGGCCGAACCCATGGTGGCTACCCTGCAGGGGTTGGGGTTCGGTCGCGGCAAGGCCGCTGCCCTGGTCGGCGTTGCCGTGTGGCTGGTGGGGCTGCTGTCGGTGCTGTCGTTCTCGACCCTGGCCGAATGGCGCCCGTTGTTCGGGATGAACGCCTTCGACCTGGTCACCACCATTCCCACCGAGATATTCCTGCCGGTAGGCGGGCTGCTGATCGCCACCTTCGCCGCCTGGGTCATGCCGCGCGAGGCAGCCCAGGCGGCCCTGGGTGCCGGTGGGGCGGGCTTTCGCCTGTGGCAAGGGGTGGTACGCTGGATCTCGATTCCGCTGGCGGCGATGGTGCTGTTGGCAGGGCTGTGGTAGACAAGAGGCGCCGGCCACGGGGCCGAACGGGAGGCATGCATGAGTAAGAGCGATTCCATCCGCCACTGGCGTGGCACGCGACCCACCCTGGGGGCCAGGGTCTTCGTCGACCCGGCCAGCGTGGTACTGGGCGACGTGGTGCTGGGTGATGACTGCTCGGTCTGGCCCATGGCGGTGATTCGGGGTGACATGCACCGCATCCGCATCGGGGCGCGCACCAGCGTGCAGGATGGCAGCGTGCTGCACATCACTCACGCCAGCGATTTCAATCCCGAAGGCTTCCCCTTGACCATCGGCGACGAGGTCACCATCGGGCACAAGGCCATCCTGCACGGCTGCACGCTGGGCAACCGTATCCTGGTGGGGATGGGCGCCATCGTCATGGACGGCGCGGTGGTCGAGGACGAGGTGATCATCGCCGCCGGCGCCGTGGTGACGCCGGGCAAGCGTCTCGAAAGCGGCTTCGTCTATGCCGGCAACCCGGCCAAGGCGCTGCGCCCGCTGAAGGACAAGGAGCGTGCCTTCTTCCCCTATACCGCCGGCAACTACGTGAAGCTGAAGGATCAGTATCTGGCCGAGTGTGGCGAGGCACCTGCCGAGTAACGCCACGCCTCCCTTTCCGACGACAAGCCTTTGTTTTTCTGCGCCGGGCAAGTAATAATCTGTTTTTTTATCCAGTTGCTTGGGGTTTGCCCGGCATGGCCGACTTTCGTACCCATCTCAGTGCCGCCGTGGGGGGCGGTGCCCTGCTGGCCGTTGCCGGCTGGCAAGGAGGGCTCTGGTCCCCGGGAGAGGCGCTGCCGCTCGGGGTCTTGACCGCCTTCGGCGGCATCCTGCCCGACATCGACGCCGATCACTCCCACGCCGTGCGCCTGATCTTCAATACCATGGCCGTGATGTCGGTGGTGGTGGGCGTGCTGCTGCTGCATGCCCAGCTCGAGCCAGGGGCGCTGCTGATGGTGTGCGGCGGGCTCTATATCGGGGTGCGTCTCGTGCTCAGTCCGATCTTCAAGCGTTTTTCCGTGCATCGCGGCATCTGGCATTCGCTGCTCGCCGCCGCGCTGTGCGGGCTGGCGACCAGCGCTGTCGGCTATCAGTGGCTAGGCCAGCCGGCCTGGCTCGCCTGGGCCCAAGGGGTGGCGCTGCTGCTGGGGTATTGCATCCACCTGCTGCTCGATGAACTCTACAGCGTGGATCTTACCGGTGCGCGGCTCAAGCGCTCCTTCGGCACCGCTCTCAAGCTGTTCGACTACCGCGCGCCAGGCAACTCGCTGCTCATGCTGCTGATCGCGGCGAGCCTGCTGCCCTGGCTGCCGCCCTTCGCCTCCCTGCAGGCGCTGTGGCTTCAGGGTTCGACCTTCTGGCGGTAGTCCTCGGCCTTGAGTCCGTACTTGCGCAGCTTGTCGTAGAGCGTCTTGCGCGGCAGGCCGAGATGCTCGCAGACCTCGGTGATACGTCCGCGGTGGCTGACCAGCGACTGGCTGATCACGCTCTTCTCGAACAGCTCTACCTGCTGCGGCAGGGCGAGTTCGGCGTTGTCCACCTCGACGCCTTCGAGCAGCACGTCGAGGCGGTGGTCGAAGGCCGAGCCCAGCAGCACGTAGCGCTCGGCCAGGTTGCGCAGCTCGCGCACGTTACCGGGCCAATCATGGGCCATGAGGGTCGAGATGCCGCCGGCGTCCAGCGGAGGGGTCTCCTGTCCGCTGCGGTTGGCGGCGACCACGGCGAAATGCTGGAACAGCAGGGGGATGTCCTCACGCCGCTCGCGCAGCGGCGGGATCGGCAGGGTGACGACGTTGAGCCGGTAGTAGAGGTCTTCACGAAACTCGCCGGCCTCGGCGGCCAGCTTGAGATCGACCTTGGTGGCGGCGATCACGCGAATGTCCAGCGGTACGGCCTCATTGGCGCCGAGACGCTCGACGCAGCGCTCCTGCAGTACCCGCAGCAGCTTGACCTGCAGTGCCAGCGGCATCGATTCGATCTCGTCGAGAAACACGGTGCCGCCGTTGGCATACTCGAACTTGCCGATGCGCCGCTCCACGGCGCCGGTGAAGGCCCCTTTCTCGTGGCCGAACAGCTCCGACTCGATGATGCTTTCCGGCACCGCGCCGCAGTTGATGGCGACGAACGGGTGGCCGCCGCGTGGGCTGCGTTCGTGGATGGCACGTGCCACCAGATCCTTGCCGGTACCGGTCTCGCCGAACAGCAACACGTCGGTTTCCACTTGGGCGATGCGCTGCACCATGGAAGCGAGACGCTGGATGGCGGGGGTGCGTCCCACCAGGCGCGGCCCCGGCGCGGCCTGCTGCGCTTCCAGTTCGGCCTTCAGCTGACGGTTCTCCAGGCTTAGCCGGCGCTTGTCGACACCGCGGCGCACCATCTCGACCAGGCGCTCGCCGGCGAAGGGTTTCTCGAGAAAATCCCAGGCTCCCTCACGCATGGCTTCCACCGCGGTGGAGATGTCGCCGTGGCCGGTGATGAGGATCACCGGCAGGTCGGGGTCGCGCAGGCGTACCTCGCGCAGCAGGGCCATGCCATCCATGCCGGGCATGCGGATGTCGCTGACGATCACGCCGGGAAAATCGGACGTGAGCGTTGCCAGGGCGCTCTCGGCGCTGGCGTGGGGTTCCGGCTGGTAGCCGGCCAGCTCCAGGGTCTGGCCGGCGGTAATGCGCAGGTGGGGTTCGTCGTCGATGATCAGTACCGGAATGGCCGCCGGGTCATGCATGTGAGCGCTGCTCCTGGGTTGGCGATGTCTGGGAGGTGTCGGGACGCTCCTCGCGGGGCAGGGTAATGGTGAAGCGTGCGCCGGCGCCAGGCTGGTTGGCGGCCTCGATGCTGCCTCCCAGGTCGTTGATGATGCGTGCCGAGATCGACAGGCCCAGCCCCAGCCCGCTGCCCGGCGACTTGGTGGTGAAGAAGGGTTCGAAGATGCGCGACAGGTGCGCTTCGGGAATGCCCGGCCCGCTATCGGTGACGCTGATCCGCACCTGTGCCGGCTCGACCTCGACGCTCAGGAAGAGCTTGGGGGCGGGCGACTCCGTCATCGCCTGCAGCGCATTGCCGATCAGGTTGACCAGGACCTGCTCGAGGCGCACCAGATCGGCATGCACCCAGACCTCGTCCTCCCAGCAGCGGATCACCTCGACCTGGCGCAGGCGGTTCTGGTAGAGCCGCAGGGCATACCCGAAGCAGGCCTGCACCGACACCGCCGTCAGCGAGCTTTCGCTCTTGCGCGAGAACTGGCGCAGCTGAGCGCTGATCTCGGCCATGCGCTCGGTCAGCTCGACGACCTGGGCCAGGTTGGCATCGGCGGCCTCCAGGCGCTGACGCTCGAGGAAGGCGCGGGCGTTCTCGGCGTAGGCGCGGATGGCGGCCAGCGGCTGGTTGAGTTCATGATTGATGCCGGCGGCCAGTTGGCCGAGTACGGCCAGCTTGGCGGCCTGAATCAGCTCGTCGCGGGTCTGGCGAAGATTCTCCTCGGCCCGGCGGCGCTCCTCGATCTCGTCGGAAAGCCGGCGGTTGGTCTCCAGCAGGTCGCGGGTACGGTGCTCGACATTGCGCTCCAGCTCGTCTCGTGCGTGAGCCAGGGTCTGGCGTTCGCGCTCGGCGAACAGCTCGCGCTCCCGGCGCAGGCGCAGTCGCTGCCAGCCGATGCCGCCGGCCAGGGTGACCACGCCGTAGAGCCCCCCGGCCAGCGCGGCGGCCAGCCACTGGGCGCTGTAGACCGAGTCCAGCGGCTTGAGGATGTGCATGTCCCAGCCGAACGCCTCCATGTGGCGGGCCAGGCCGAGATAGCGGCTCCCGCTCAAGGGGCCTTGGGTGAACCGCACCAGTTGGCTGCCGTCGTCGCGATCCGCGAAGATTTCGATACCGGAGTGGGCCAAGGGCTCGTCGGCGTAGCGACGGGTAGCCAGCAGCGCTTGGCGCTCCTCCTCGGAGAGTGGATGCAGTGCGGCCATGCGCAGCGCGGGGTGGCTGGCCATGAAGATGATGTCGTCCTCGTCGGTCACCATCAATTCGGCATCCTGCTCGGCCCAGCTCGCCTCGACGGCGTCGAGCAGCACCTTGATCACCATCACGCCGCTGGGGCGAGCGTCGGGAGCGGTGTCATCCAGCCATACTGGGGCCGAGAAGTAGTAGCCGCGCTCGAGTGACTGCACGCCCAGGCCGTAGAAGCGACCGCGCCTGCCCTCGATGGCGTCCTGGTAGTAGCTACGGAAGGCGTAGTTCTGGCCAATGAAGGTATCCGGCCGATGCCAGTTGCTGGCTGCTACGGTATTGGCGTATGCATCCAGCAGGTAGACGTCCGATACATCCGCCGTGGCGCGGAACTGGTCGAGCAACAGGTTGAGCGGCATCGGGTCCTGCTGTCCTCGGTTGAGCAGGAAGCGTCGCACCATTTCGCGCGAGGCCAGCAGTTGCGGCAGGTAGTCATGACGAGTCAGGTGCCCTTCCAGGCCGGCAGCGGAGAGCCGCAGCTCGTTCTCGGCCTCTCGCACCAAGGTCTGCAGGGCTTGCTCGCGCGCCATCTGGGCGGTTTGCCACATGACCACGACCAGGCCCAGCGGCAGCAATAACAACAGCAGCCGACGCAGGGGGAGCGGCAGGCGGGGTGGACGGTGTGGGCCTTTCACGCGGCGGTTCCCTACAGCTGGATTTCCGGCAGCGCCTGGGCGCGCCGCAGCGCGCGCTGAGCGCGGGTCTCGGCGCGCTCCATTTCCAGCAGCTCCTCCTCGACGAATACCAGGTGCTCGTGGGAGCGCGCCCGCGCATCCTCGGCGCGGCCCTCGAGGATGGCATCCAGCAGGGCGCGGTGCTGCTTCATCAGCATCGGCCGCGACTGCGGTTTCTCGAACAGGTGGGCGAGGTTGTCGACGATGCTCTTCTCCAGCAGATGGAAGATGCCGCGGATGGTATGTAGTAGAAGAACGTTGTGTGCGGCCTCGGCAATCGCCAGGTGGAAGGCGGCATCCGCCTTGGCTTCCAGTTCGGGGTCGCGGCCGGCGAAGCACGCCTCCAGTTCCTCGAAGCGCTTGATCAGCATGGCGCGATCGGCCGGCGTGGAGCGCAGGGCGGCATAATAGGCCGAGATGCCCTCCATGGCGTCGCGGAATTCGAGCAGGTCCAGGTGGAACTCCTGGTGCCTGGCCAGCATGTCGAGCAGCGGGTCGCTATAGCCGCTGTTGAGTTCGCGGGTGACGAAGGTGCCGCCGCCCTGGCGGCTGGTCAGCAGGCCGCGGGTCGCCAGCTTCTGAATGGCCTCGCGTAGCGAAGGGCGCGAGACACCGAAACGCTCGGCCAGCTCACGCTCCGGTGGCAGGCGCTGGCCGGGCTTGAGGCTGCCCTCAAGGATCATCGCCTCGAGGCGCTCGGTGATGACGTCGGCCAGCCGCGGCTGGCGCACGTTTTGATAGGTCATGCGAATCTTCCTGAGGAGAGCCGATGCTCACTTAATTGGTCTTACCAATAATGGCCTGAAACAGATCGCCTTGCAAATGGCTTGATCTCATCAGGCCTTCAGCGCAACCAAGGTAAACGCTCTCTTGCGCTGGCGCTTAGACGAAAGTCTATGCAAATCCAGCGCATAAAGCAGGGCTCGGCGTTGACACTGACAATGGAGGGCCCTAAGGTTCAACGACCTTCATGGGTAAATTGGTTTGACCAATTTTCCAGAAGGCTCAAAGCTATAATCAGCAAGACCGCTACTGCCCACGGCCGACAGTGAGGGAGCCTCATGACGCCAGTCAAGCTATACCCACCCAAGCCGGAGAAGGTCTACTTCTTCGGCACCTGCCTGATCGACCTCTTCTATCCCGATGCCGGTCTGGATGGCATACGCTTGCTGGAGCGCGAAGGTATCGAAGTGCTCTTCCCCCAGGACCAGACCTGCTGTGGCCAGCCGGCCTATACGTCTGGCTATCACGACGAGGCGCAGGCGGTGGCGGCGGCGCAGCTCGATCTCTTTCCCGAGCCCTGGCCGATCGTCGTGCCCTCGGGCTCCTGTGGCGGCATGATGCGCACCCATTACCCGCAGCTCTTTGCCGGCACCGAGCATGAGACGCGCGCCAACGAGGTGGCGGGGCGTACCTACGAGCTGACCGAGTTCCTGCTGCATGTCTGCCAGCTCAGGCTCGAGGATCACGGGCAGCCCGAAAAAGTGGCCATGCACACGTCCTGCAGTGCCCGTCGCGAGATGGGCCTGGCCGAGACCGGTCCGGCGCTGCTTGCCCGCATGGGTCAGGTCGAACTGGTGGAGCAGGCCCGCGCCGCCGAGTGCTGCGGCTTCGGCGGCACCTTCGCGGTACGCCACCCCGAAGTCTCCGCGGCCATGGTCGAGGACAAGACCCAGGCGATCGAGGCCACCGGGGCGACGCGTTTCGTGACTTCCGATTGCGGCTGCCTGATGAACATTGCCGGCCGTTTCGAGCATCAGGGCAAGCCTGTCGAGGGCGAGCACATCGCCAGCTACCTGTGGCGGAGGACCTCATGAGCGCTTCCGAAGTACAGACGTTCACTCCCCGCGAGTTCCATCGCCAGGCTCACGATGCCCTGGGCAACCCGCAGATTCGCGCCAACTTTCGCAAGGCGATGGATGGCCTGATGGCCAAGCGACGCGATGTCTTCAGCGACTGGGATCTCGAGACGCTACGCGAGCTCGGTGCCAACATCCGCCTTCGCGCGTTGGCCAAGCTGCCCGACCTGCTCGAGCGGCTCGAAGCCAACTGCCAGGCCAACGGCATTCAGGTGCACTGGGCCGAGAACGGCGACGAGGCGTGCCGCATCATTCGTGGAATCTGCGAGCGCCACGGCGCCAAGGCGGTGATCAAGGGCAAGTCGATGGTCTCCGAGGAGATGCACCTCAACGCCCATCTGGAAGCGGCGGGCATCGAGGCGCTGGAGTCCGATCTCGGCGAATACCTGGTGCAGCTCAACGAGCAGACGCCCTCTCATATCATCATGCCGGCGATCCATCTCAATACCGATGAGATCTCCGACATCATGCATACCAGGACCGGTACCGAGCGGACCCGTGACGTCGACACCATGACCGCCGCCGCGCGCGCCCAACTGCGCGAGCGCTTCATGGCCGCCGATGTCGGCATTTCGGGGGTCAACTTCGCCGTGGCCGAGACCGGCACCCTATGCCTGGTGGAGAACGAGGGCAACGGCCGCATGACCACCGCCGTGCCGCCGGTGCACGTCGCCGTGACCGGCATCGAAAAGGTGGTCGAGCATCTGCGCGATGTGCCGCCGCTCTACGCGCTGCTGACCCGTTCGGCCACCGGCCAGCACGTCACCACCTACTTCAACATGATCAGCTCGCCGCGCAAGCCCGGCGAGCACGACGGGCCGCAGGAGGTCCATCTGGTGTTGGTCGACAGCGGCCGCTCCAATATCTATCAGGATGACGAGCTGCTCGACACCCTGCGCTGCATCCGCTGCGGCGCCTGCATGAACCACTGTCCGGTCTATACCCGGGTGGGCGGCCACACCTACGGCACCACCTATCCCGGCCCCATCGGCAGCATCCTGATGCCGCACATGATGGGCCTGGAGGCGACCAAGGACCTGCCCACCGCCTCGAGCCTGTGCGGCGCCTGCGGCGAGGTGTGTCCGGTCAAGATCCCGATTCCCGACCTGCTGGTGCGCCTGCGTCGCGAGGCGGTGGGCGAGGGGCGCGGCAACGTGCCCGGTGCCGGCGTCAAGCGGACGAAGAAGGAAGTGGCGGCGTGGAAAGGCTTTCAGTGGCTGGCCACGCACCCCGGGGTCTGGCGCAGCAGCACGGCCATCGCCGGCAAGCTGCAGGCGCTGATGCCCTCGAAGCTGGGGCCTTGGACCGAATACCGCACCGCGCCCAAGCCGGCCAAGGTTTCACTGCATGCCTTGGTCAAACAGCACAAGGCCAAGCGCCATCAGGCAGAAAAGGCCGACGGGGAGGAACGCTCATGAGCGCCCGCGACAATATCCTCAAGCGCCTGCGCGAACGCACCGACGGCCCGCTGACGGCGCCGCAGAGCGACTTCGCCGTGGTCACCGGGCGCGGCTGGGATCATGCAGAGCGGCTGACGCGCTTCGAGCGCTGGATCACCTCCGTGCATGGCGAGGTGATCCACACGTCACGCGATGACTGGACCAAGGCACTTGCCGAGCTGCTCGAGGCCAAGGGCATTCGCCGCCTGGCCCTGGGGCGGGAGCACCCCGTGGCCGCCGAGGCGCGCGCCGCCCTGGCCGAAGGCGAGGTCTCCCTGGTCGATGCCGACCGCGACATCGAGACCTGGCGGCACGAGCAGTTCCACGATACCGATGCCGGCCTGACCTCCACCCGTGGCGCCATCGCCGAGACCGGCAGCCTGTGGCTGTGGCCGACCCCCGACGAGCCGCGCCTGCTGAGCCTGGTGCCGCCGATCCACATCGCCGTGCTCGATGCCGACACCGTCGAGGACACCTTCTTCGACGTGGTCGAAGCCCACGGCTGGGCCGGCGGCATGCCCACCAATGCGCTGCTGATCTCGGGGCCGAGCAAGACCGCCGACATCGAACAGACCCTGGCCTATGGCGTCCACGGCCCGCGCGAGCTGGTGGTGCTGCTGCGCCACGCCGAGGAGCGCCCATGACCGCCGCAACGAAGGCGCCTGCTGCCGACAGCTGGCGTGAGCTCAAGCAGGAACTGCTCAAGATCATGCCCGCCGAGCGGCTGATCGACGATCCGCTGCGCACCCTGGCCTACGGCACCGACGCCAGCTTCTACCGGCTCATCCCCAAGCTGGTGGTGCGTCCCGCCGACGAGGATGAGCTGATGGCGGTGCTGGCCGGCTGTCGCCGGCGCGGCCTTCCGGTTACCTTTCGCGCCGCCGGCACCTCGCTCTCGGGGCAGGCCGTCACCGACTCGGTACTGATCCAGCTGCGCGAGGGCTGGCGCGGCCACGAGATTCTGGATGGTGGCCGAGCGATCCGCCTGCAGCCCGGCGTCATCGGCGCCCGGGCCAACCAGCTGCTGACTCCCTTCGGACGCAAGATCGGCCCCGACCCGGCCTCGATCAACAGCTGCATGGTGGGTGGGATCGCCGCCAACAACGCCTCGGGCATGTGCTGCGGCACGGCGCAGAACAGCTACCGTACGGTGCGCGACATGCGCGTGATCCTGGCCGACGGCACCCGCCTGGATACCGCCGACCCGGCCAGCCGCGAGGCGTTTCGGCGCAGCCATGCCGAACTCGTCGAAGGGCTCGAACGGCTTTCCGCCGAGACCCGGGCCAATACGGCGTTGGCGGAAAAGATCCGCCACAAGTACCGGCTCAAGAACACTACCGGTTACGCGCTCAACAGCCTGATCGACTTCGACGACGGCATCGAGATACTCAAGCACCTGATGATCGGCTCCGAGGGCACGCTCGGCTTCATCAGCACCATCACCTACGACACCGTCATCGACGAGCCGCACAAGGCCGCGGCGCTGGTCTTCCTGCCCGACATGGCCACCACCTGCCGCGCCACCATCGCGCTCAAGCCTGCGCCGGTTTCGGCGGTGGAGCTGATGGACCGCGCTGCCTTGCGCTCGGTAGAGAACAATCCCGGCATGCCCGAGGGGCTCAGGCGCCTGCCCGAAGGGGCTGCGGCGCTGCTGATCGACGTGCGCGGCCATGACGAAGCGGAACTTCAGGCACGGCTCGAGGCGGTGCAGGCGATCTTCGAGGGCATTCATACCCTGGAGCCGGTCACCTTCACCCGTGAAAAAGGCCTCTACGAACTCTACTGGAAGATCCGCAAGGGTCTTTTCCCTGCCGTGGGGGCGGTGCGCGACACCGGCACCACGGTGATCATCGAGGACGTCGCCTTCCCCATCGAGCGCCTCGACGAGGGTGTGCTGGCGCTGACCGACGCCTTCCATCGTCACGGCTACTCCGAGGCGATCCTGTTCGGCCACGCCCTGGAGGGCAACCTGCACTTCGTCTTCCCTCAGGGCTTCGAGAAGCCCGGCGAGGTGGAGCGCTACCAGGCGCTGATGAACGAGGTGGCGCAGCTGGTCGGCGTCGAATACGGCGGTTCGCTCAAGGCCGAGCACGGCACCGGGCGCAACATGGCGCCCTACGTCGAATTGGAGTGGGGCCCCGAAGCCTATGCGCTGATGTGGCAGATCAAGGCATTGTTCGACCCGGAGAATCTGCTCAATCCGGACGTCATCCTCAGCCGCAACCCGACCCTGCACCTGGAGAACCTCAAGCCGCTGCCGGCGGCCGATCCCATCGTCGACAAGTGCATCGAGTGCGGCTTCTGCGAGCACGTCTGTCCCTCGCGGGATCTCACTCTCACACCGCGGCAGCGCATCGTCGCCGCCCGCGAGATGGCCAGGCTCGAGGCGCTGGGCCCAAGCCTCGACAGCGAAGAAGCCGAACGCCTCGAGCAGTTGCGCGAGGACTATCGCTACGCCGGCGACGAGACCTGTGCCGTCGACGGCCTATGTGCCACCCAGTGCCCGGTGGGCATCAACACCGGCGAGCTGATCCGTGAGATGCGCCGCGAACGCCTGGCGCCGTATGCCGATACGGCGCATCGTGTTGGGCGCCATTTCTCCGGCACCACGCGCCTGGCGCGGGGCATGCTCCACCTGGCCGGTGTCGGCCGCGCCGTGCTCGGCGAGCGAGGCCTCTCCAAGGTCAGCGGGGCCATTACCCAAGCCAGCGGCGGCAAGGTGCCCCAGTGGATACCCACCCTGCCCAGGGCAGCGTCGATTCGCGTGCTGGACCGAAAGCGGACTAGTGACAGCGTGCGAGACAAGGTGGTCTACTTTCCATCCTGCGCCACGCGTGTCTTCGGCGCCGGGCATGGCGACAGCGAGAGCCGTTCGATCATGGAGATCACGCTCTCCCTGCTGGAGAAGGCCGGCTTCGAGGTGATCGTACCCGAAATGCCGGGGCACCTATGCTGCGGCATGGCGTTCCAGTCGAAGGGTCAGTTCGAGGAGGCGACGCACAAGGCGCGCGAGCTCAACCGCGAGCTGCTGGTGGCCAGCCAGAACGGCCGCTACCCGATCCTCAGTGACACCAGTCCCTGCGTGCTGCATATGCAGGGGCGGCTGGACGAGCGGTTAACGGTGCAGGAACCGGTGGCCTTCGCTCACGATCACCTGCTGCCGCGGCTCGACGTCACGCCGCTCGACGAGCGCGTGGCCGTGCACGTGACCTGCTCAAGCACGCACATGGGCCTGGGCGAGCGCATGGTGGCCCTGGCAAGGGCCTGCGCCCGTGAAGTCGTGGTGCCGGCCGAGATCACCTGCTGCGGCTTCGCCGGCGACAAGGGGCTGATCACGCCGGAACTCAATGCCTCGGCCCTGAAAGGGTTGGCCGAGCAGGTGGGCGAATGCGATGCGGGGTATTCCAATTCGCGCACCTGCGAGATCGGTCTGTCGCTGCATGGCGGCATCCCGTATCGTTCGATCCTGTCTTTGCTCGATCGTGCCAGCCGCGAGCACAGGGAAGCGGTCGAGACAGCCTGAATCCTCCACAGCTGCTCGCGAGCGAGCGGCTGTGGATAAGTCTGTATGTCATGTGCCTGGAATTTTTCTCTCCAAAGGCCTTGCGAGCGCCCCGGGGAATGCGTAAAGTACGCATCCGCTGCCGGCGACGGGCAACGTAGCCAGCGGTGGGAGGAGTGGTAAGTGGTTGTCATGCTTTGAATTTTTTCGGCTCGCTTCGCAAGATTCGCGCTTGACGCCCGCGGTGGATTCGGTAGAATGCGCCCCACTCGAAGGCAAGTCCGTAAGCGGGCTTGCGGTCGCCGGCTCAGGCGGGGCTTCGCGGTCAGGATCACCTCGGTGGCGGCCTCGAAGAGAGTTGACAAACTCCGACGCTTCAGTAGAATACGCCTTCCTCGCAGGGCGCTGGCGAGGCCCCTCGGTCACGGGATCGACGGCCGCGACAGCAAGCGAGCTGCTCTTTAACAATCGATCAGGTAATTCATGTGGGCGCTTGTCGATGAGGTGGTGAGAAGTCACACCATTTCAAGGCAAGCGACTCGTCGAGACCTTCGGGTCTTTTGAGAAGCTTTGACCTTGAGCCGAGTTTGGTTCGCTTTCGTCCGTTTCTTCGGGAAGGGGCGAGCAAGAACCGCAATGATTTGAAACTGAAGAGTTTGATCATGGCTCAGATTGAACGCTGGCGGCAGGCCTAACACATGCAAGTCGAGCGGCAGCACGGGGAGCTTGCTCCCTGGTGGCGAGCGGCGGACGGGTGAGTAATGCATAGGAATCTGCCCGGTAGTGGGGGATAACCTGGGGAAACCCAGGCTAATACCGCATACGTCCTACGGGAGAAAGCAGGGGACCTTCGGGCCTTGCGCTATCGGATGAGCCTATGTCGGATTAGCTGGTTGGTGAGGTAACGGCTCACCAAGGCGACGATCCGTAGCTGGTCTGAGAGGATGATCAGCCACATCGGGACTGAGACACGGCCCGAACTCCTACGGGAGGCAGCAGTGGGGAATATTGGACAATGGGCGCAAGCCTGATCCAGCCATGCCGCGTGTGTGAAGAAGGCCCTCGGGTTGTAAAGCACTTTCAGTGGGGAAGAACGCCTTCCGGCTAATACCCGGGAGGAAAGACATCACCCACAGAAGAAGCACCGGCTAACTCCGTGCCAGCAGCCGCGGTAATACGGAGGGTGCGAGCGTTAATCGGAATTACTGGGCGTAAAGCGCGCGTAGGCGGCTTGATAAGCCGGTTGTGAAAGCCCCGGGCTCAACCTGGGAACGGCATCCGGAACTGTCAGGCTAGAGTGCAGGAGAGGAAGGTAGAATTCCCGGTGTAGCGGTGAAATGCGTAGAGATCGGGAGGAATACCAGTGGCGAAGGCGGCCTTCTGGACTGACACTGACGCTGAGGTGCGAAAGCGTGGGTAGCAAACAGGATTAGATACCCTGGTAGTCCACGCCGTAAACGATGTCGACTAGCCGTTGGGTCCTTCGCGGACTTTGTGGCGCAGTTAACGCGATAAGTCGACCGCCTGGGGAGTACGGCCGCAAGGTTAAAACTCAAATGAATTGACGGGGGCCCGCACAAGCGGTGGAGCATGTGGTTTAATTCGATGCAACGCGAAGAACCTTACCTACCCTTGACATCCTGCGAACCCTTCGGAGACGAAGGGGTGCCTTCGGGAACGCAGAGACAGGTGCTGCATGGCTGTCGTCAGCTCGTGTTGTGAAATGTTGGGTTAAGTCCCGTAACGAGCGCAACCCTTGTCCCTATTTGCCAGCGATTCGGTCGGGAACTCTAGGGAGACTGCCGGTGACAAACCGGAGGAAGGTGGGGACGACGTCAAGTCATCATGGCCCTTACGGGTAGGGCTACACACGTGCTACAATGGTCAGTACAAAGGGTTGCGAACTTGCGAGAGTGAGCTAATCCCAGAAAGCTGATCTCAGTCCGGATCGGAGTCTGCAACTCGACTCCGTGAAGTCGGAATCGCTAGTAATCGTGAATCAGAATGTCACGGTGAATACGTTCCCGGGCCTTGTACACACCGCCCGTCACACCATGGGAGTGGACTGCACCAGAAGTGGTTAGCCTAACCTTCGGGAGGGCGATCACCACGGTGTGGTTCATGACTGGGGTGAAGTCGTAACAAGGTAGCCGTAGGGGAACCTGCGGCTGGATCACCTCCTTAAACGACGTATCACGCCTCGCGGCAAGTGCTCACAATGAATTACCTGATCGGCCAGAGCAAAGACTGTTTGGGTCGACGACCCAGTGGTTGTAAGCCGGGTCTGTAGCTCAGTTGGTTAGAGCGCACCCCTGATAAGGGTGAGGTCGGCAGTTCAAATCTGCCCAGACCCACCAATTTCGCCGGATACGGCGTTGCTTTGAACCTCGCATAGCGAGCTATGCGTCGGCCCAAAGCGCCTTGTCTCCGACGAAATTCATCGCCAGTTGCAATGCGGTGATCAGTGGGGCCATAGCTCAGCTGGGAGAGCGCCTGCCTTGCACGCAGGAGGTCAGCGGTTCGATCCCGCTTGGCTCCACCATTTCTCCAAGCCAGTCTTGATCTGCAGAGACCAGCGGCAAGTCATCAGACTTTCCACTGTTCTCTGAACAGTCTGCTCTTTAACAATGTGAATCATGCTGACACGTTTTCTCCGCAAGGAGAAAGCAAAAG
This sequence comes from Halomonas sp. SS10-MC5, assembly GCF_015992245.1. NCBI lineage: Bacteria > Pseudomonadati > Pseudomonadota > Gammaproteobacteria > Oceanospirillales > Halomonadaceae > Halomonas > Halomonas sp. SS10-MC5. The sequence goes on from NZ_CP065435.1 coordinate 458,300, forward strand.
TGATACGTTTCAAGCGTATCCGGCAATTGTCGTACGTGATCGCAGACCAGACCCCTTCGGGTTATATGGTCAAGCGATTAAGCGCATACGGTGGATGCCTTGGCAGCCAGAGGCGATGAAGGACGTGGTAGCCTGCGATAAGGCTCGGTGAGGTGGCAAACAACCTGTGACCCGGGCATTTCCGAATGGGGAAACCCACCCAGCACCAGCTGGGTATCCCACACTGAATCCATAGGTGTTGGGAGGCGAACCGGGGGAACTGAAACATCTAAGTACCCCGAGGAAAAGAAATCAACCGAGATTCCCCCAGTAGCGGCGAGCGAACGGGGAGTAGCCCTTAAGCGGCACGACTGGTAGGCGAACGAGCTGGGAAGCTCGACCATAGGGGGTGATAGTCCCGTAGCCGAAACCTGAGTGTCGTGAAATCGAGTAGGTCGGGGCACGTGAAACCTTGACTGAAGACGGGGGGACCATCCTCCAAGGCTAAATACTCCTGGCTGACCGATAGTGAACCAGTACCGTGAGGGAAAGGCGAAAAGAACCCCGGAGAGGGGAGTGAAATAGATCCTGAAACCGTATGCGTACAAGCAGTGGGAGCCCCTTCGTGGGGTGACCGCGTACCTTTTGTATAATGGGTCAGCGACTTATTTTCAGTGGCGAGCTTAACCGAATAGGGGAGGCGTAGGGAAACCGAGTCTTAACTGGGCGACCAGTCGCTGGGAATAGACCCGAAACCGGGCGATCTATCCATGAGCAGGTTGAAGGTTGAGTAACATCAACTGGAGGACCGAACCAGGATCTGTTGAAAAAGATTTGGATGACTTGTGGATCGGAGTGAAAGGCTAATCAAGCTCGGAGATAGCTGGTTCTCCTCGAAAGCTATTTAGGTAGCGCCTCACGTATCACCACCGGGGGTAGAGCACTGTTTCGGCTAGGGGGCCATCCCGGCTTACCAACCCGAGGCAAACTCCGAATACCGGTGAGTGCAAGCGTGGGAGACACACGGCGGGTGCTAACGTCCGTCGTGAAAAGGGAAACAACCCAGACCGTCAGCTAAGGTCCCGAAATCCTGGTTAAGTGGGAAACGATGTGGGAAGGCTCAGACAGCTAGGAGGTTGGCTTAGAAGCAGCCATCCTTTAAAGAAAGCGTAATAGCTCACTAGTCGAGTCGGCCTGCGCGGAAGATGTAACGGGGCTAAACCAGGTACCGAAGCTACGGGTTCGTCGAATGACGAGCGGTAGAGGAGCGTCGTGTAAGCCGATGAAGGTGGATTGAGAAGTCTGCTGGAGGTATCACGAGTGCGAATGCTGACATGAGTAACGACAAGGGGAGTGAAAAACTCCCCCGCCGGAAGACCAAGGGTTTCTGTTCGACGCTAATCGGAGCAGAGTGAGTCGGCCCCTAAGGCGAGGCCGAAAGGCGTAGTCGATGGGAAACGGGTCAATATTCCCGTACCTCACTGTATTGCGATGGGGGGACGAAGAAGGCTAGGTGGGCCAGGCGTTGGTTGTCCTGGTGAAAGCCAGTAGGCTGGGATCTTAGGCAAATCCGGGATCCCAAGGCCGAGAGGCGAGACGAACACCCCACGGGGTGGAAGTCATCGATGCCACGCTTCCAGGAAAAGCCTCTAAGCTTCAGATACAGTGGGACCGTACCCCAAACCGACACAGGTGGTCAGGTAGAGAATACCCAGGCGCTTGAGAGAACTCGGGTGAAGGAACTAGGCAAAATGGTGCCGTAACTTCGGGAGAAGGCACGCCGCGTTAGTGTGAAGGCCCTCGCGGCTGGAGCACGAGGCGGTCGAAGATACCAGGTGGCTGCAACTGTTTATTAAAAACACAGCACTCTGCAAACGCGCAAGCGGACGTATAGGGTGTGACGCCTGCCCGGTGCCGGAAGGTTAAGTGATGGTGTTAGCCCTCGGGCGAAGCTCCTGATCGAAGCCCCGGTAAACGGCGGCCGTAACTATAACGGTCCTAAGGTAGCGAAATTCCTTGTCGGGTAAGTTCCGACCTGCACGAATGGCGTAATGATGGCCACGCTGTCTCCACCCGAGACTCAGTGAAATTGAAATCGCAGTGAAGATGCTGTGTACCCGCGGCTAGACGGAAAGACCCCGTGAACCTTTACTATAGCTTCACACTGGACGCTGATGTTGCTTGTGTAGGATAGCTGGGAGGCTAGGAACCCCGGACGCCAGTTCGGGTGGAGCCAACCTTGAAATACCAGCCTGGCATCATTGGCGTTCTAACTCAGGTCCGTGATCCGGATCGAGGACAGTGTGTGGTGGGTAGTTTGACTGGGGCGGTCTCCTCCCAAAGCGTAACGGAGGAGCACGAAGGTACCCTCAGCACGGTCGGAAATCGTGCATTGAGTGCAAGAGCATAAGGGTGCTTGACTGCGAGACAGACACGTCGAGCAGGTACGAAAGTAGGTTCTAGTGATCCGGTGGTTCTGTATGGAAGGGCCATCGCTCAACGGATAAAAGGTACTCCGGGGATAACAGGCTGATACCGCCCAAGAGTTCACATCGACGGCGGTGTTTGGCACCTCGATGTCGGCTCATCACATCCTGGGGCTGAAGTCGGTCCCAAGGGTATGGCTGTTCGCCATTTAAAGTGGTACGCGAGCTGGGTTTAGAACGTCGTGAGACAGTTCGGTCCCTATCTGCCGTGGGCGTTGGATGTTTGAGAAGAGCTGCTCCTAGTACGAGAGGACCGGAGTGGACGCACCTCTGGTGTTCCGGTTGTCACGCCAGTGGCATTGCCGGGTAGCTACGTGCGGACGGGATAACCGCTGAAGGCATCTAAGCGGGAAGCCCCCTTCAAGATGAGACATCCCCGAGGCCTCGAGCCTCCTGAAGGGCCCAGCGAGACCAGCTGGTTGATAGGTCGGGTGTGGAAGCGCTGCAAGGCGTTGAGCTAACCGATACTAATGGCCCGTGAGGCTTGACCATATAACCCCAAGGGGTCTGCGCATCGCGCACGATTGACGGATACGCACCGCGCCGGTAGGCGCGGGCGAGACGATCACGCAGCATGATTCCAACCGTTTTCGCCTGACGACCATAGCGAGTGGGAACCACCTGATCCCATGCCGAACTCAGCAGTGAAACCGCTCAGCGCCGATGGTAGTGTGGGGTCTCCCCATGCGAGAGTAGGTCATCGTCAGGCATCTTTTCAGAAACCCCGGCCAACTGGTCGGGGTTTCGCCGTTTAGGGGCCTCCCACGTAGAGTAGCGGAGCGCCGCCCGGCTCGGCAGGCATCTATTCCAAAACCCCGAGTTCGTAAGAGTTCGGGGTTTTGTCGTTCTGGGTAGGCCAAGCCTGGGGCAGGTCAGTGGATCGAGGTTACACTGGCAAACAGGGACATACATGATCGAGTGGCGTAGGAGGTGCCGGAGGTTTAGCGTGGCGTCGTCTACTGAAACCATCGTTACGGAGCAAACTGAGTGAAGCCGATCAGACATGGAAACGTCGCCTGGTTGATGGTGGTGATCGTGGTGGGCCTGTTGGGCTGCAAGGAGTCGGGTCCCGAGGACGTCACCGAGCGCAATATCGACGAGGCAATGGACGAAACTCAAGAGCGGCTCGGAGAGGTGGGTGAGAAAATCGAGAAGGACATGGAAGAGGAGAGAAATGATAACGGGTAGAGGGTGCGCGACCCGCCCGTATGGTTCAAGTTTCTTCCCCGCTCGCCGATAAAGTTGACTAAACGGTCAATGCGGCGAGGCCACCCTGGCGATATGCCGCAGCCAAGGGGAAGTAAAAATGAAAAATCTCACCATCGCCCAGCGGCTGATGTTGATCGTCAGCTTCTGCATGCTCCTCATCGTCGGCGGTGCCACCGCCATCCAGTACCACCTATTCGGCAAGCTGGTGACCGAACGCGTCACGACGGCCGAGTTGCCGGCCACGCTGACGAGTATCCGCAACGATATCGAAGCGACGCTGGCGGCCCCCATCAGCGTAGCCGGGAACCTGGCGCACAATCGCTACCTCAAGGATTGGCTGGTCGCGGGAGAGCCCGAGGCGGAAGCTGACCGAGCCATCGAGTACTTCCATGACATACAACGACGCACCGGGGCCGATGTGGTCTTCTACGTATCGGCGCAGAGCGGCAACTACTACACGGCCAACGGAATCGAGCGCACCCTGAGCCGCGCGGACGACCGCTGGTTCTACGACCTCATCGAGGCCTCCGGTGGCAATGCCTACCAGCTCGATATCGATAACGAAGGCGGTGAACTGAAAGTCTTCATCAATCACGTGATCGAAGCGAACGGTGAGCGTGTCGGCATCGCCGGCGTGGGGTATACCCTGGCGACAATGGCAGCCACTATCCGCGATTATCGCCTGGGTGAGAGCGGTACGGTATTCCTGGCCAGCCGGGATGGCGCCATCAGTATTCATCCCGATGGCGCCGAGCGGGTCGGGCAACCGCTGACGGAGCTGTCGGGCTGGGAAAGCGTCGCCCCCGCTCTACTGGCGGAGGAGGGCTATCGTTTCGCTGCGATGCGTGACCGACAGGGGGCCGAACATCTGGTGGCGGCCATCGACGTGCCCGGCACCAACTGGGTTGCCTTTGCCCAGATTCCGCGCGATGAGCTGTTCGCCGACCTCAACCGGGCGGTCATGCTGATTCTGTTGGCGGTGGGTCTGATCCTGCTGGCCAGCCTGGGAGTGATCGCGCTGCTGTTGCGTGCGCTATTGCGGCCGATACGACGCACTGCCGAAGCCATGCGGGATATCGCCCAGGGAGAGGGGGATCTGACCCTGCGCCTGCCGGTCGACGGCAAGGATGAGAGCGCCGAGCTTGCCGTTCAGTTCAATGCCTTTGCCGACAAGATGCATGACGTGCTGAGCCTAGTGCGGGCCAGCAGCGATGCCGTTCGGCGCGCCGCTCAGGAAATCGCTACCGGCGGCAAGGACATGTCGCGGCGTACCGATCAGGCGGCATCCAGCCTGCAAGAGACCTCGGCTTCCATGGAGGAGATCACCGGCACCGTGGAGAACACCTCTGCGTCATCCCGGGAGGCCAACGCCTTGTCGCAGGCTTCGGCAGAACTCGCCCAGCGCACCAGCGGGCAGGTCGAGCAGGTCGTCGTCACCATGGGGGAGATCCACGAAGCCTCCATTAAGGTCGGCGACATCGTGCGGGTCATGGACGACATCGCCTTTCAGACCAACCTGCTGGCCCTCAATGCCTCGGTCGAGGCGGCACGGGCCGGAGAGAGCGGACGCGGATTCGCCGTAGTAGCCGGCGAGGTACGTCAACTGGCCACGCGTAGTGCAGCGGCCTCGCGTGACATTCGTCAACTGATCGAAGCCTCGGGTGAAAGAGTGCAGAGCGGCACGCACCTGGTCAGCGAGGCTGGCAAGGCCATGCATGAGTTGATGGAAGGGGTGCAGCGCGTGGCGGTCATGCTGGGCGAGATCAGCCATGCCGCGGGTGAGCAGAGCGACGGGATTGGCCAGGTCAATATCGCCGTGGCAGAGCTGGACCGCATGACGCAGCAGAACGCCGCACTGGCGGAGCAGTCCACTACGGCAGCCGACCAGCTCAGTGAGCAGGCCGACCAGTTGGCCTCGATGGTGGGGCGCTTCAAGCTGCGCAGCGATCTGTTGCCGGCGCCTGAGGTCGAGCCGGCCTGAACTGCCATACCGCTACCGCTGCGCATCCGTGGCGAGATGACGAGGGCCGATCCAGGATCGGCCCTCGTCGTGGGAGGACCCTCAGCTGGCGTTCTGCTCGATGCCCTGTAGGTACCAGGGAGCGCCATCGCGCACATCGCGAAGCAGGTGCCATGTCTCGTTGAACTCGGTCTGCTCGCCGTTCTCTTCGAGAATGCCATGGAAGATGACCGTGGCCTCCGCTTGGCCATTTATCTCCCGCACGTTGCCGAGTTCTGCCAACAGGCGGACGATCTCCGTGCGGTTGTTGGCCGGCTGCTTGGCGCGCTCTTCGCGCAGCAGGTTGTAGAGTTCGGGCGTGACGTACTCCTGAATGTCAGCGAAGTCATTATTGTCCCAGGCGCGCTGCAGGGTCATGAAGTGCTCCTTGGCGCCGGACAGGAATCGCTCGCGGTCGAACCAGGCCGGCAGGCTGCCGAAGCTGCCGCCACCCTTGACGGCACCCTGAGCCGGCTGGAAGGCCTCGGGCTCGAACTGTGACGGACGCTCGGCCGCTGGCTGGGGGCCTCCGGCCACGGCGGGGCGGCGGCGCGCCAGCAGGCGGAACAGCAGGAAGCCGAGGCCGGCCATCAGCAGGATGTCCATCAGCCGCAGTTCGTCGAAGGCGCCGCCGAAGAACAGTGCCGCCAGCAGCCCGCCGGCGAGCATGCCGCCCAGCATGCCGGGCATGCGTGAGCCGGTGGCCTGGTTGGATTGCGCCTGGCGTGCCGGAGCGGCCTGGTTGGGTGCCGCGGCCGGCCGGTCGGCCGAGCGCGAGAAGCTGCCGACATTACCGCCGCCGCCCATGCGGCGGGCTTCGGCATGTTCGACGGCCAGGCCAAAGCCCAGCACGGCGACCATCAGCATGACGAGGAAGTGACGCATCGAAGGATTCTCTCTGCAAGGATTGGAGGTAAAGTCGAATTTGGAAGTCCCATTCTACCGGGTATGCTGGGGCCTTGATGGCGAAAATGGAAAAAATCATGCGCGTGACAAGCAAACAGAGCCTGCTGCTGATCGTGGACCTTCAGGCCGGCCTGCTGCCGGTCATCGATGGGGGTGACCAGGCCGTGGCCGAGGCGGCGTGGCTGGGGGGAATCGCCGGCATCCTGGGCGTGCCTGTCTGGCTCACGGAGCAGTATCCCGAGGGCCTGGGCAGCAGCGAGCCGCGGCTGCTGGAAGCGCTACCCGGCCATCGGCTGTGGCGTAAGGTTCACTTCAATGCCCATGCCGAGCCGGATTTTGCCGCTGCGCTGGAGGCGAGCGGCAAGCGACAGGTCGTGCTGTGCGGCAGCGAAGCCCATATTTGCGTGTTGCAGACTGGCCTGGGGCTGCTGGAAGCGGGCTACGAGGTGTACTGGCTCAGCGAGGCGACGGTCAGCCGGCGTGCCGAGGAGGCAAGGCTCGCCCGCGAGCGCATGATACGTGCAGGCGCGACCCCGGTGAGTGCCGACATGGTGGCCTACGAGTGGCTCGCGCGCTGTGACGAGGAGCCTTTCCGCCAGGTCCACAAGCGCTTTCTCAAGCCACGATCGGCGCGCCCGCTACGTTTCTTCTGAAACGCTCAGCCCTGGTTCTCGCGGCGAGTGAAGACCAGGGTGTCGCCTTCCGACATGGCAGGATTGAAGGCATAACCCGCCACATCGAACGCCTTGAGTTCATCGGGGTCGTCCAGGCGCTCACGAATCATCCAGGCGGCCATGAGGCCGCGTGCCTTCTTGGCGTAGAAGCTGATGATCTTGAACGTGCCGTTCTTCTCGTCCTTGAACACCGGTGTGATCACACGGGCATCCAGCCGCTTGGTATCGACGGCCTTGAAGTACTCGTTGGAGGCCAGGTTGACCAGCACCTTCGAGCCGCTGGCGGCAATGGCCTCGTTGAGCGCCTCGGTCAGGGTGCCTTGCCAGTACGCGTATAGATCCTTGCCGGCCGGGTTGGGCAGCCGGGTGCCCATCTCGAGGCGGTAGGGCTGGATCAGGTCGAGCGGGCGCAGCAGCCCGTACAGGCCCGAGAGGATGCGCAGGTGCCGCTGGGCGAATGCGTTGTCCTCGTCGCTGAAGCTTGCGGCTTCGAGACCTAAGTAGACGTCGCCCTGGAAGGCCTGTGCCGCCGGCTTGGCGTTTTCGGGCGTGAAGTGGGGCTGCCATTCCGCGAAGCGGGCGGCGTTGAGTCCGGCCAGCTTGTCGCTGATGCCCATCAGCTTGCTGAGCTGCTGCGGCGAGTAGTCGCGAAGAATGGCAACGAGTCGCTGGCTGTGGTCGAGAAAGTCCGGCTGCGAATGGACGGCCGTGGTGGCAGGGGTCTCGAAATCCAGCGTCTTCGCCGGCGAGATCACGCTCAGCATGGGGCGCTCCTGTAGCTGATAGGGGGCGAAACGGGAATGGAGCGAGTATACCAGCCGCGGGGCAATCATAGGGCTATCGTGGCGATAGCCCCGGCGCATCGAGCATTGGCGAAGGCGACGCCTCAGGGACAGGGGTTGGGGACCTGCCGATGGATTTCGTCGATGGCGTCGAGCACGCTCTGCTCGAGCTTGAGCGATTCGCTGGCCAGGTTGCTCTCGAGCTGCTCCATGGTGGTGGCGCCGATGATGTTGCTGGTGAGGAAACTGCGCGAGTTGACGAAGGCCAGCGCCATCTGGGCCGGATCCAGATCGCTTTCCCGGGCGAGATCGACATAGGCGCGGGTGGCCTGCTCGGCGAGCGGTGAAGTATAGCGCTTGAAGCGCTCGAACAGCGTCAGGCGGGCGTTCTCGGGGCGGGCTCCGTCCAGGTACTTGCCGGACAGCACGCCGAAGCCGAGCGGCGAGTAGGCCAGCAGACCCACGTTCTCGCGATGGGCGACCTCGGCCAGACCGACCTCAAAGGTGCGATTGAGCAGGTTGTAGGGATTCTGGATCGAGGCCACACGCGGCAGATCGAGTCGTTCGGCCAGTTGCAGTGCCTTCATCACGCCCCATGGCGTCTCGTTGGAGAGGCCGATGGCGCGCACCTTGCCGGCAACCACCAGCTCCTTGAGCGCACCCAGGGTCTCTTCCAGAGGAATGGCCTCTTCCTCATCGTCGTGCTCATAGCCCAGCCGGCCGAAATAGTTGGTCGAGCGCTCGGGCCAGTGTAGTTGGTAGAGGTCGACATAATCGGTCTGCAGCCGGGCAAGGCTGGCGTCGATGGCCTGGTGGATATGCTGGCGATCGAGGTGCGGGCCGCCGCGGATATGCTCGAGGCCGGGGCCGGTCACCTTGGTGGCGATGATGACATCGTCGCGACTCTCGCGGCGCCTGAGCCAGTTACCGATGTAGGCCTCGGTGCGACCCTGGGTCTCGGGGCGGGGGGGAACCGGATACATCTCGGCGGCGTCGATGAAATTGATGCCGAAGGCTACGGCGCGGTCGAGCTGTTCATGGGCCTCGGCTTCGCTGTTCTGCTCGCCGAACGTCATGGTGCCCAGGCAAAGGCGACTGACCTCGATGCCCGTGTCGCCAAGCGGTCGCGTCTGCATCATCGCTCCTGTATGAGGTAGGGTCGGAAGCGTTCTCGTGGCATATCCAGAGCCATGCTAGCCGAGGCCTACCAAGGCAGCAAATCGTGGGGGTTGAGTCGCCGCCGGGGCGAGCGTATGCTGGCGACCCTCAGCGGCCCCGGCGGAGTCCCGCGGCGAGCTCAAGACAGGCCATGGCGAAGATCACAGGGGCGTGAGCGTAGCGTCAACTGGCCAGCTTCAAGACGAACGCAAGGTTGTTTGCACCATGACGCAGGCATCATCACTGTTTACCCGGCTCGAGTACCGTCTTGCGGAGCAGCTCTTTCATACGCGCTGGCTGCCCCGCTCGCCGCGTACCCAGCGTTTGACCATGCACCTCTTCGAGCGCTGCGCCGATGCCGGCCACCCTGCCGCGCTATCGCTCTACGGGCATATGCTCTTCCAGCGCGGCGTCAGTCCGCAGGACAAGGCGCGCGGCGCGCGCTACGTTCTCGAGGCGGCACAGGCCGGCAATCTCAAGGCTCAGTTCCAGGCGGGGCGCATTCTCGAGCACGGCTGCGCCCAGTATCCGCGTCGCGAGGAGCGCGCCGTGACCTGGTATGCCCGCGCCGGCGAGGCCGGACATCCACTCGCCGCGCTTCGCCTGGCCAGGGCCTACCGCCTGGGCGAGTTGGGGTTGCCGGTGGACAGTGCCCAGGCCGAGCGCTGGCAGGCTCTGGCCGACCGCCATGCAGGCCTGGAAGGTGACGAGCTGGACATGGACGACCTCCAGGCCCGACACTGACCCTTCCCTGCCACGGCTATGCAAGACGGCCCCGCTTTCGAGGACACGCCCATTCGTGACGCTGCCGACACTGCTGGATATCGAGGCGTCCGGGTTCGGGCGCGGTAGCTACCCCATCGAGATCGGCCTGGCGCGGGCCGACGGCAGCTGTTGCGCTTTCCTCATCCAACCCTTGGTGGAATGGACGCACTGGGACCCCAAGGCCGAGCTGCTGCATGGGATTTCCCGGGCGCGACTGCAGCGCGAAGGGCTGCCCGTGGCCCAGGTCGCCCGCTGGCTCAACGACGAGCTGGGTGAGATCGGCGTGGCCTACAGTGACAGCTGGGGGTACGACAATACCTGGCTATCGCTGCTGTTCCACCACGCCGGCATGCTGCCGGCCTTCCGCCTCGAGGCGCTGCGTATCCTGCTCAGTGAGCAGCAGCTTGCCTGCTGGCACAGGACCCGCGAGGCGCTGGTCAAGGAGTTGGGCATCCATCGTCATCGCGCCGGTGAGGATGCCCGGCTGCTGCAGCTTACCTATCAGCGCACCCGCCAGCAGGCCGATTGCGGCTAGGCTGTGCGAAGCCGGCGTCAGCTCTCTCCGCCCACCTCGAGCAGTACCTTGCCGATATTGGCGTCCCGCTCGACATGGGCGTGGGCGGCTTCGGCCTCGGTGATCGGCCAGGTGCGGTCGATCAAGGGTCGAATCTCGCCGCTCGCCAGGCGCGGCCAGACATGGGCCAGCAACGCGTCGAGAATGGCACCCTTGGCCGCCGGCGGCTTGGCGCGCAACGTCGAGCCGATCAGCCGCTGGCGCTTCATCAGCATTCGCCCCAGGTCGAGTTCGGCGCGGCGTCCTCCCATGAGTCCGATCAGCACCAGGCGCCCGCCGACATTGAGCACGCGCTGGTTGTCCGCCAGATAAGCACCGCCCACGGGGTCGAGGATCAAGTCGGCGCCACCCCATTGCTTCACGGCTTCCACGAAGCTGCCCTGGTGGCGATTGAACACGCCGTCGGCACCCAGCTCGCGGCAGGCGGCGAGCTTGTCATCGCTGCCTGCGGTTACGAAGCAGGGATGGCCGAAGGCCCGGCAGAGCTGGATCGCCGCGGTGCCCACGCCACTGGCGCCGGCATGCAGCAGGACGCGCTCGCCGGTCGCCAGCTGGCCTTCCATGAACAGGTTGAGCCAGGCGGTGGCGAACACCTCGGGGAGCGCGGCCGCCTCGCGCAGGCCGAAGCCGTCCGGCAGCGGCAGCACCTGCCTTGCATCGACCACCACCTCCTCGGCATAGCCGCCGCCCGCCAGCAGGGCGCAGACCCGCTCTCCCGGGCGCAGGCCATCGACGCCGGCGCCGACCTCGATCACCGTACCGCTGACCTCGAGACCGAGAAGGTGGCTGGCCCCGGGTGGCGGCGGGTAGTGGCCGCTGCGCTGCATCAGGTCGGCGCGATTGACGCCGGCCCAGGCGACGCGTAGGCGTACCTCTCCCGCCGCGGGACCCTCGGGGGCGGGCTGGTCATGCCAGCGCAGGCAATCCTCATCGACGGCAATGGCATGCATGGGCAGTCTCCCTAGGTGGTGGTCTCGGTGAGCCGGGCTTCCAGGGCATCCAGCAGGGCGGTGGGCTCCTCGGCATCGACCAGGCAGCTGCGGGTGCGGGCATTGAGGAAGCCGTGCTCAACGGTGCTGTCGAGGAAGGCCAGCAGGGGGGAGTAGAAGCCGGCGGTATCGAGTACGCCGATGGGCTTGTCGTGAAGCCCCAGGTACTGCCAGGTCCAGGCCTCGAACAGCTCCTCCAGCGTGCCGATGCCGCCGGGCAGGGCGATAAACGCATCGGCATGGGCGGCCATGCTGGCCTTGCGCTCGTGCATGTTGTTCACGCGAATCAGGGTCGGCAGCCTCTCGTGTGCCTGCTCGCGCTCCACCAGGTGGTCGGGCATCACGCCGATGACGTCGCCGCCGCCTTCCAGCACGGCGTTGGCCAGTTCCCCCATCAGGCCGATGCGGGCGCCGCCATAGACCAGGCCATGCCCGCGCGCGGCCAGCTCACGCCCGAGCGCTCGGGTGGCTTCAACGAAAGCGGGATCCCGACCGTCACGGGAGCCCAGGTAGACACAGAATCTCGACATGCGCTTCTCCTTGGCAAGCCCTTATCCTAGCTGCCGGGGAGAGGCTTCGAAAGCGTCGAAATCGCGTCAGGGCAGGCAGTCGGCCACGGCGAACTCGGCGTCGAGCCACTGGCCGATGACGTTGGAGCCGCACAGGTGGTGGGCGTACTGGGTGTGCAGGCAGCGCACCTGGTCCCAGTTGGCAATGCCGCCGACGCCGCGTTCGCGCAATACCGCCTCGTAGCCGAGGCGCTCGACCTCGCTGCGCTGCGCCGGGCTCATGTTGCGCCAGCGGGTCTCGACATAATCGCGATGGCTGGCATGGTAGGCGGCGAGAAAATCGGCGTCGTCCCGCAGCCTGGCCTCGAGCTGCTTGATCACGCCACTGGCTTCGATCCGGGAGATGGCGACCTTGAGTCGCTCGGAGCAGAGCCAGTAGAGCGTGGGAAAGGGCTTGCCGTCGACGATGGGGGCCATGCGCAGCACCAGGGGTGTGCCTTCGCCATCGGTGGCGGCGACCGCCTCGATGCCGCGCGGGGCTCGCCCCAGCTGCTCGGCGATGATGCTCAGCTGGCGGGCGTCAGGCATCTGGTCGGTCTGGATCACCATCGTTGCGGTCCCGTACGAACTTGTTGGAGCGGCCCACGGCGCGAAAGAAGGTCCGGTTGAGCTGCTCTGGCGTGGGCACGTAGCCACGCCACTGGCGTTCGCAGTACTCGTTGGCCCGCGCCATCAGCACGTCGTAGAGGCGATTGAACGGCGCATCATAATCGTAGGGGTCGGCGCCGAACAAGCGGATATGCGGATAGTCGGCGAACCGCTCCATGAAATAGCGCTCCAGGTCGGCCTCCACGGCGCGATGCTGGGCCACGTTGTCGGGGTCGAGCCAAAGGTTGTAGCGGATGCCCATCATGCTCTCCTGCCAGGATGTATGGCCCCGCATTCCGTCGGGGCATGATGTTTTGACCACGAGAGCGCGGGGTCGGCTCATGCGAATCAGGTACGCGCCAATGGGGCCAGGTGCGCACGACACAGGCGGATCAGGTCGGCAGGCGCCAGGGCGATCTCCAGGCCGCGGCGTCCACCGCTGACATGCATCCGTTCAAGTGGCTCGGCGCTGGCGTCGAGGAAGGTCGGCAGGCGTTTCTTCTGGCCCAGCGGACTGATGCCGCCCAGCACGTAACCGGTGGCGCGCTCGGCCTCGGCCGCTTCGGCCATGCTCGCACGCCGGGCGCCGGCCGCCCTGGCCAGCGCCTTGAGATCGAGCTGGCCGGTGACCGGCACGATGCCCACCGCCAGGCGCCCATCGTCGAGGCAGGCGACCAGGGTCTTGAACACGCAGCGCGGATCGAGCCCCAGGGCGCGTGCCGCCTCCTCGCCGTAGGCCGGCGCGCGCGGGTCGTGCTCATAGCTGAGCAGCGCGAAGGCAGCGCCGTCGCGTTCCAGCGCCTTGACGGCCGGGGTCATGCGTCGCTTGTCTCCTCGAGCGGCTGCAGATGGGCCTCGAGGGCTTCGCGCAGCTCACCTACGATGGGCACGGCACGCTTCAGGCCGTGGTCGAAATGCACCATCACGGTATGCCCCAGGTTGGTCAGCCTTCCTTTCTGCCAGGCTTCCTGGGTCACGGTGAAGGAGCTGTTGCCCAGCCGCGAGACGTAAGTGCGGATCTCGATGTCGCTGCCGTAGTGCAGTTCGGCGCGATAGTCGATCTCCATGCGAGCCATGATCAGCCGCCACTGGCGCGGGTCGAGATCCGGCGTGAACAGGCGGAACAGGTCGTTGCGTGCCAGCTCGAACCAGGCGGGCAGCCGGGTATTGTTGACGTGGCCGAGGGCGTCAGTGTCGTAGAAGGCGGGTTCGATGGTGCGCACGAACATGTGAGAGTCCCTTTGCTGTCTTGTGGTCTTGTGGCAAGCCGATGGCAGAGGGACAGCATTGCCCCGAGCAAACGCTAGGTCAAGTGCCGACGGACCGCCTCTCCCCCTGCCATGCCTGCAGCCGCATCCAGCCCAGCAGCCACAGCGTAGCGACCGCGAATCCCGCCAGAGTGCCCCACAGCAGGCCCAGGGTGGCATAGGTGAGCGAGATGCAAAGGGCGTAGCAGAGCAGCGCACCCAGGCCGGCCGGATAGTGCTTGATCACCGTGGCGGCCGGGGCCGCGCCGTGGGTGAGGTGCAGGATCACCAGCAGCGGATACATCGAGATCGGGAAGGCTGCCAGGATGCCGGCCCACGAGGTCGGCAGCACATGCGCCAGGCCGGTGACCACGAAGACGATGGCGGTGGCGAGCCCGGCACGAAGCATGAGCGGCTTCCAGCGCGAGCTGTCATGAGGCACCTTGACCCGGGTTTCCGGCACGTGCCGATAGAGCCAGGTGAAGGCGAAGATGGCCACCAGTGTCACCAGGGTCCCGCCCAGGCGATCGAAATCGAAGCGCGTCAGCACCAGGCTGGTCAGCCACCAGGCGACGAGGCCGCCCAGGGTGCCGGTGAGGATGCCGACGAGCCCGTCGCGGCGCCCGCACAGCAGGTACCCACCGCCCAGCGCCATGGTGGCGGTGAAGCCCGCCAGGCTGAACACGGCGCTCTCGGCGGCGAAGCCGGGTGAGATCTCCAGGCCGATGAAGAACAGCGCAATGGCCGTACCCAGCGGGTAGCCGGAAAGCAGCCCGGCCACCCGCGTGCTGACGCGCTCGGCCACGACCGACAGGCCGAGCACGATACCGATCGATACCGCAAGCTTGGCCAGCTGCCAGCTCAGGGGGACTTCCATGGCGAATTTCCTTGCACTGGTGCAATGGGGGCGCGGTTAGATGAGCCGCAAGCCCTGGCGATCGGCCCAGGCGGCGCCCACCGCGTGGGTCAGTGTCACCTGCAGATGGTCGGGCAGGGCAGCACGGGCCTCGTCGACGCTGGCGAAATCGCGGTTGCGTAGCCAGCAGTAGGCCCAGGCACAGGCCTCGTCGTCGCTCTTCGGCACCGGGCGCGCCGGCATCTGGATCAGCAGGAAGGTGGCGGTGCGTGCCGCCCACAGCGGAATGTCATCTTCCGCGCCCGGCTCGCTCCAGGCCTCGAGCGTGGCGCCGTCGGGTGTGGCCTCGGGTTCGCCCAGGCGGGCGACGCGGGCCGTCTCGGCCAGGATCAGCGCGAGGCGGTCCGGATCGCCCTGGCCGAGCCGACGCCACTGGGCGATCAATTCCGGCATGCCACGGCGTACCTTGGCATAGAAGCCGCTTTGCGGCATGGTTTCGCTCATACAGCTGCTTCCGAGGAGAGAACATGGAGTTCGATTTTGCCACGCCCATCGAACGTCGCCACCCCGATCGGGGCGAGTGGCCGTCGCAGAAGTGGCATCGCTATGATGCCAGTATTCTGCCGCTGTGGGTGGCCGACATGGATTTTCGCTCCCCTCCCGAAGTGGTCGAGGCGCTGCGTCAGCGGGTCGATCATGGCGTCTTCGGCTACGGGCTGGTGCCCGACAGCCTGCGGGGCACCCTGTGTGAATGGAGCGCTCGGGAGTACGACTGGCCGATCGAGCCGGAGTGGCAGCTGTGGCTGCCCGGCGTGGTGCCGGCCCTGCACCTGGCCAGCCTGGCCCTGACCGAGCCGGGCGAGGGGGTGCTGACCAGCACGCCGATCTACCCGCCGTTCCTGAAGGTGGCCGAGCGTACCGGGCGCCTGGCCCAGCAGGCCCCACTGGGCGAGCCGGTGGCGCCCGGTGAGCCGTGGCGGCTCGACCTGGAGGCGCTGGAGGCGGCGATCACTCCCGAGACACGCCTGCTGCTCTGGTGCCATCCCCACAACCCCACCGGCCGGGTGTGGCGGCACGAGGAGCTCGCTGGGCTGGCGGCCCTGGTCGAGCGGCACGACCTGCTGGTGGTGTCCGACGAACTGCACTGCGACCTGCTGCTCGACGAAGGGGCCGCGCACCGGCCGCTGGCAGCGGCTTTCCCGGCGCTGGCGGCACGTACCATCACGCTGTGGGCGCCTTCCAAGACCTTCAATCTCGCCGGCCTCACCGCAGCCTGTGCGGTGATTTCCGACGTTGCGTTGCGCCAGCGTTTCGCCGCCGCCATGCGAGGATTGCTGCCGGACGTCAACGTGATGGGGCTGGTGGCCGCCGAGGTCGCCTATGGCCAATGCCATGCGTGGCGCCAGGCCCTGCTAGAGACGCTTCGCGGCCACCGCCAGACGCTCAGCAAGCGCGTCGCCGCGTGGCCGGGCGCGAGCATGAGCGTACCGCAATCGACCTATCTGGCCTGGCTCGACCTGCGCCGCGCCGAAGGGCTGGCACGGTATCGAGGCTCGCCTCAGCGGGTGTTGATGGAGCAGGCAGGGGTGGCGCTCTCCGATGGCGCCGACTTCGGCTGGCCGGGCTTCGTGCGGCTCAATTTCGGCACCACCGCGTCACAGCTCGAGGAAGCCTTGAAGCGCCTCGATACGGTGCTGAAGGGATGAAGCGCACGTGATGAGGCGGCCCATCGGGCCGCCATCGGTTCGGCAACGGGTCAGTACAGCAGCGTGAACAGCTTGCGGCGATAGGTCACGGTCAAGGGATGGTCGGCGCCCAGCGCATCGAAGACTCGCAGCAGGGTCAGGCGTGCCGCATCGTCCCCGTAGCCCCGATCCTTGCGCATCACGCCGAGCAGTCCCTCCAGCCCGGCCTCGTAGTCGCCGTCGGCTACCTGGCGCAGGGCGCGCTTGAAATTCGCCTCGCTGTCGTCGCGCCCGGCCAGTGCGGCGAGCTCGTCGTCGCTCGGTGCCTCCTTGCGGAACTCGACGCTGGCGCGCACGCCCCGGGCCGGAGCGGCGTCGCGCTCCTCGGGCGGCAGGTTGTCCAGCAGTGCCAGGGCCTCTTCACTGCGGCCTTCCGCCACCAGCGCGCGAGCCAATTCCACCTGGTAGGGGTAGTGTTCGGGGTGCTGCTGCACGAGCTGCTCGTAGAGCGTGCGGGCCGTGGCGGCGTCGCCCTGGGCCAAGGCCTCGGCGGCCTGCTCCTCGGGGCTGGCCGGCGCGTCTTCCGGCGCGGGGAAGTAGCGTGACAGCCACTCGCGGATCTCCTTCTCGGGCAGCGCGCCCTGGAAATGGTCGACCAGGCCGCCCTGGCTGATGAGCTTGACGTCCGGCACCGAGCGCACGCCGAGCTGGGCGGCGATCTCCTGGTTCTCCTCGATGTTGAGCTTGGCCAGGAGGAAGCTACCGCGATACTCCCGGGTCAGCTTCTCGAGGAGCGGCATCAGCGTCTTGCAGGGCTGGCACCAGGGTGCCCAGCAGTCGAGCAGCACCGGCACCTGCATGGAAACTTCCAGGACCTGCTGGATGTTGTTGCGGTCGACGTCGATGATCAACTGCTCATCGCCGGGCGCCGCTTCCTGCGGTGACGGGGTAGATTGCTGGGGCGCCGTCAGCGGGGCGCCATTGCGAGGGTCGACGATGGACATGGAAACGGCCTTGCACGAAGAGTGAGTTTGTTCGAAAGATGCGGGTAAAGGCCGCGGGATTCAAGGGGGGCGGATGTTGGCTCCCGCGGCGCGTTGGTTGACGAGCGGCTGCAGTCGCGGCATCCATCCCGGGGCTGTGATAGTCTCGTCCTCGTTCGGCCGTATCGGTGCCGGGCATCCAGACATGAGGAGCCGTGGGATGGCAACGTACCGACTGAACCGCGACAGCGACCTGATCGACAACCCTTCGCCGCGCTGCGCCTGCATGCTGGTACTGGATACCTCGGCGTCGATGTCGGGGCCGCCGATTCGTGAACTGAACGCCGGCGTCCAGGCCTTCATTTCGGCGGTTCAGGAAGACGATATGGCCGCCTGCTCCGTCGAGCTCGGGGTAATTACCGCTGGCGGCAAGGTCACCGAGCAGCTGCCCTTCACCACGGCCATGAACATAGCGCAGTGTCGCCAGTTCACCGCCGCCGGGCTGACGCCGCTGGGCAGCGCCATGGAGCTGGCACTGGATCGCCTGGAAGAGCGCACCGCGGCCTACCGCAAGGCGGGGGTCGCCTATTACCAGCCGTGGCTCGTGGTGATCAGCGATGGCGTACCGACCGACCAGTGGCAGGCCGCGTCGACCAGGGCTCGTACCCTGGCCCAGCAGCGCAAGCTGGTGGTCATGCCGGTGGGCGTCGAGGAGGCCGACCTCGAGGCGCTCAGCGCCTTCTCCACCCGGCCGGCCAAGCGCCTCGACGGGTTGAAGTTTCGCGAGTTCTTCCTGTGGCTCTCGGCCAGCATGAGCCGCGTCTCGGCGTCGGCGTCGATCACCGACCAGGTCAAGCTGCCGCCCACGGACAGCTGGGACAGCATCTAGTCCGGATGCGTGGCGTCGAAGGAGGTCGAGTGGTTGCACGCGCACTGGTGGTGACGGATTCACAGGGCAAGCAGCGCCGGCTCGGCAGGCGCCTCGAGCGTGGCGGCGAGGGCGAGATCTTCGCCCTGCGGGATCGCCCCGACGTGATCGTCAAGTGGTACTACCCCGAGGTGCTCGATAAGCGCGGCGAGGAGCTGCATCGCAAGGTCGAGGCCATGCGCGGCCTGCGCGATGCCCACATGACGCGTGACGTCTGTTGGCCGCTGATTCGCGTGTTCGACGAGCGGCATCGCTGGATCGGCTTCGCCATGTACCGGGCACGCGGCGTGAAGATGAGCTTCCTCGCGCATGCCCTGCTCTGCGAGCGCTATTTCCCCGGCCTCGACCGGCGCCGGATCGTCGCCTACCTGATCCGCTTCATCGAGATCGTCCAGCAGTTGCACGAAGCCGGGGTCTGCATCGGTGACTACAACCTCAACAACGTCTTCTGCGTGCCATCATCCGGGCAGGTGACGCTGATCGACTGCGACAGCTACCAGCTACGCGTCGACGGCACCTTCTATCCCTGCCCCGTCGGCAGCCCCGACATGACCCCCAAGGAGCACCAGGGGGTTTCCTTCCGCCATACCGTGCGCACGCCGCGCAGCGAGGCGTTCTCGCTGGCCATCGTACTGTTCAAGTGCCTGATGCTGGGTCGCCATCCCTACGACATCGTCGGGGGCGACGACCCGGTACGCAATCTGCGGCGTGGCAACTTCGCCTATGGCCGCGGCCAGCGCGACGTGCCCCAGGGCGTATGGTACGAACTCTGGAGGGAGCTGCCCGACACCCTGCGCGACATGTTCGTGACCACCTTCACGGTAGGGGCCAATGCACCCGCCCAGCGGGCCACGCTGGCCCAGTGGCATGCCGCCCTGAGCGACTACCGCGAGGCGATGGCGGCAGGGCGGTGCGCCGTGCACCTGGCCAAACCCGGCCGGCCGCGTCGCTCGCAGGTGCAGCATGCCCGCTGAATCGCAGCTCGCCCGGAGCGCACCGGGACTCACCTGGTCGGCACTGAGTGTCGCCACCGTCGGACTGGCGCATCTGGAGCGCCTGCCCCCCTTGCCTTGCCAGGATGCCGCGGGTGCCGTGGCGACTCCGCGACCTGCGCTCGTGGTGGCCGACGGAGCCGGCAGCTCACCGGCGTCGGACCAGGGCGCACGCACCCTGGTCGCCGCTATGTTGCGTCTGGCCGATACCCTGGAGGCGCAACTGGCCTGGCTGCTCGATGCCGACGCGGAGCCGGGGCCCGAGGCCATCCGCCAGTTCGCCGGGCTGCTGGTGCGTCATGCGCAGGGCACGCTCGAGGATCTGGCCTGTGAGCAGCACCGACCGGTGCGCGACCTGCGCTGTACGCTGCTGCTGGCACTGGCCGGGCGCGAGAGGCTGCTGTGGCTCAAGGTGGGCGATGGCGAACTGGTGTTGGAGCGGGCGGTATCCAGCGACGCCGGAGAGGGGGGTGAAGCGGAGCTGACGCCGCATCTCTCGACCCTGGGCGAACGCGGCAGGGGGGAGTTCGCCAACCAGACATGCTTCGTCGACGAACGCCTGGGCTTCGAGCAGGTGCAGTACGGCTGCGAATCGACGGCGGCACTGACGGGGGTCGCGCTGCTCAGCGACGGGGCGGCCGAGAAGCTGGTCTCGCTCGATGGGCAACAGGTGGCAGGACAGCTCAGCCACTGGCTCGACGACTTGCGCCAGGGGCGGTTGCGCCAGCGGGACCTGGTGCGTCGCTTCTACGGAGAGAGCTTCTGCCGCGGTACCAGCGGTGACGACCGCAGCATTGCCCTGCTGGCCAGGGAACTGGAAGCGCTGTGAGGCGTCGATGACCATGAAGGGGCACAACCTCCGGCGTGGACGCGGAGACTTGCAAGATTCGTGCACGCCGTAGGCTATGCTTTGCCGTAGAGGCTCCAGCAGCTGTCGACTCGCCGCGATGCCAGGTACGGCTCGCCATTGGCGATGCGTGGGCAGGCGATACGACTCCCGCTGCACGGGGAGTGCCCAAGGATGGAGGAAGCGATGCAGAAGCCGCAGTACAGGCCGGACATCGATGGCCTGAGGGCGATAGCCGTCATCCTGGTGGTCGCTTATCATGCCGGAATTCCAGGATTTGACTTCGGGTTCATCGGCGTAGACGTCTTCTTCGTCATCTCCGGCTACCTGATCACGAGTTTGCTGATAAGGGAGCTGGAGCGCACCGGCGATATAAGCCTGCTCGCGTTTTACGGTCGCCGTGTCCGGCGGCTGATGCCGGCCATGGTCGTCGTGATCCTGTCCTCCCTTGTCCTTGGCTACCTCCTCCTCACCCCTGTGGGACAGCAGCAGAATCTGTCTGAATCGGCTATTGCCTCCATCGCGTTCTTCGCCAACTATTATTTCATCGCGACGACAGGCGGCTATTTCGATGGCCCCACCGACCAGGTGCCGTTGCTGCACATGTGGTCCCTGTCGGTGGAAGAGCAATTCTATGCCATCTGGCCGGTCCTCCTTATCGCGAGCCTGTCGCTCGCCAGGCACCATGGAAAACGGCCATGGGTCGTCTTTTCGACGCTTGCCGCGTTAGGAATCGGTGCCTCTTTTTGCTACGGGTGGTGGCTTTCCAGCGCCAATCCGAATGCAGCTTATTTCTCCGTTCTCTCCCGCGGCTGGCAGTTGTTGGCGGGCTCGCTGCTGGCGTGTGTGCTGGGGCGTGGGCTGCTTTCGCAGGTCTCGAACGCTGCTCGGTCTGCCCTGGCTGCGCTTGGAGCGGCGCTGCTGCTGGCAGCGGCGTTCGTCATCGAGGGCTCCCACGCGTATCCCGGCTGGGTGGGAATGCTGCCCGTTCTCTCGGCGGTGGCATTGATCGTGGCCGGGTTCGGCCGAGCTTCTAACCCCCTGTCCCGGTTGCTCGCCACACGGCCCTTCGTCTTCGTGGGAAAGATATCGTACCCCTGGTATCTCTGGCACTGGCCCTTGCTGGCCATGTCCCGCGCCTATCACCTGGGCGAGGGTGATCTGGAGCGTGACGTGATGCTGGCATCTCTCTCGTTCGTTCTCGCATTCCTGACCTATCGCCTGGTGGAAATCCCTGCCTCGGGTTTCTTCGCGAGGCGATCCGTATCCCACAAGCAGCTCGTCAAGCTGGGCGGGTTGTCGTCTCTCCTGCTCGCCCTCGCCGCGTTCGGGTTGATGAGCCATGCCAACCAGCAGAAGAGCACGGGCTTCTATCGACAACTGGACCGGGCGGCGGAAGATGTGCCCGAGCTGCGAGGAGAGTGCCATTTGAGCACCCCCTTCCAGGGGCTGCCGGATGCATCCAGCTGTGTGAATCGGTCCGATATGGGCGCGCCGGATCTGCTGCTATGGGGGGACTCCCACGCGGATCACTATTCCCCGATGCTGGAGGAGCTAACCGAAGTCCTGCAGTTCGCCTTCCTGCAGAGATCCTTCAGTACCTGTCCGCCATTGATAGGCTATTCCCACGGTTATTCTCAGGGCCATCCCCGGGAGAACGATCGGAACTGCGAGCTGTTCAAGGAGGCCCTGACCGATGAACTCGCCGAGTTGGCGCAGAGGGGGCTGTCGGGGGTCGTGTTGAGTGCCAGTTGGCTGGGGCGAGCGAGCAGCGAGAGCCACCTGTCGCTGGCGGAAAAGGGACTCAGGAATACCGTCGATCTTCTGCTTGCGCATGGGCTGAGGGTGGTTGTCGTGGCGCCCACGCCTGTGTTCAGCGTACCCATGACGGACTGCCTGGCCAGGCGAACCGTGGCGTCATGCAGCACCTATCAACGGCGGCTGGAAAAACGCAGGGAGGCCATACTTTCCATCATGCACGATATCGCCGAGGAGGAGCCGGGCGTCAGAGTCGTCGACTTCCACGCGCAGCTGTGTCCGGGCGGGAAATGTCACTCTTTGCTTGGCGACACCGTGGTGTATCGGGACGAGCACCATCTCACGACTCGCGCCGCCAGGAAGCTTTCCCCCTACGCGCGCAACGATATCGAATGGCTCCTGTAAAACCGACGGTTGTCGGTTCAGTACCGAGCGGGCACAAAAAACCGAGGCTGTGTGGCCTCGGTTTTCCAATTTGGTAGCGGGGGCCGCTGATCTTGAAACGAAGAGCGAACCGACGGTCGTCGGTTCAGTACCGAGTGGGCACAAAAAACCGAGGCTGTGTGGCCTCGGTTTTCCAATTTGGTAGCGGGGGCCGCTGATCTTGAAACGAAGAGCGAACCGACGGTTGTCGGTTCAGTACCGAGTGGGCACAAAAAACCGAGGCTATGTGGCCTCGGTTTTCCAATTTGGTAGCGGGGGCCGGATTTGAACCGACGACCTTCGGGTTATGAGCCCGACGAGCTACCAGACTGCTCCACCCCGCATCAATGTGCTGAGCATTCTACGCTTTTTCTGCGCTGTGTCAAGGTGGGCGGCAATCCTCGTGCAAGCGTGGCGCATGTGTCCATAATCAGGAGGGGAAGCTTGAAGGCGAGCCCTTCTGCCAGCATCCTGTTACGGCTGGCCTGCTGTGTCAGGTCAAGCAATGCAATGACAAGTGTCATGATCAGGGAGGTGGACTATGACTCAAACAGCACCCGTAGCGTGGGTCACCGGGGGAACCGGTGGCATTGGTTCGGCGATTTGTCGCGCGCTGGCGTCGGCCGGCTACCACGTGGTGGCGGGCTACCACAATCCGGAAAAGGCCAAGGCCTGGCTCGAGGCACAGAAGGCCGACGGATTCGACAATATCTCCCTGTCGGGTATCGACCTGACCGATTACCAGGCGTGCGAAGAGGGCGTAAAGGAGATCGAGGCGGCCCATGGGCCGATCAGCGTACTGGTCAACTGTGCCGGCATCACTCGGGACGGTACCATGAAGAAGATGACGCCGGAACAGTGGCATGAAGTCATCGACACCAACCTCAACACAGTGTTCAACACCTGCCGTAGCGTCATCGAGGGCATGCTCGAGCACAAGCATGGGCGGATCATCAATATCTCCTCGATCAACGGCCGCAAGGGTCAGTTCGGTCAGGTCAACTACTCGGCGGCGAAGGCGGGCATGCATGGCCTGACCATGGCACTGGCCCAGGAGACGGCAACCAAGGGCATCACCGTCAACACCGTGTCGCCTGGCTACATCGCCACCGACATGATCATGAAGATTCCCGAAAACGTGCGTGAAGCCATCCGTGAAACCATCCCGGTGAAGCGCTATGGCACACCGGAGGAGATCGCTCGGCTGGTCGTGTTCCTGGCCGACAAGGAGTCCGGCTTCATCACCGGGGCCAACATCGATATCAACGGTGGTCAGTTCATGGGCTGACAGGCAGTGAGGCTTGACGGGAGGCCTCGTGGCCTCCCGTTTTTGGTTGGTACCGCAAGACGTCAGGGCGGCGGCAGGCGCGTCAGGCGCGTCAGCAGCGAATCGAACTCGCCGACTTCCCGTTCCCATTGCTCGGGGGAGACCGGCCCCGTGGCCAGCAAGTTGCGCAGCACGATGCGAACCTCTTCGGCGCGGCTCAGCTCGCGGCCAAGCCCCTCGTTGAGTCGCTCGACCTGGATGGCGAGCCGCAGCGGCTCGTCATGCTGACTGATGCGCCCCAAGGCGAGCAGCGAAAGATGAACGCGTAGCCGGGCCAGCCCTTCAGCGACCTCTTGTGGAGACAGCGGGTCACGCCGCGAGGCATTGCGCTGCTCGTGGGCACGGCGCATCTCATCGGACAGGCCGAGTTCCGGGTCGAGGGGGACGTCCTCGCAGGCGCCTCCCGCGAGGCACGCGGCATCGGCCGCCAGATGGGCGTCGAGCAGGGGGCGGCAGGCCTGCCACTGCTGGATCTCTTCCACCACGGCCAGGCGCGCCAGGCGCTCGCGACGGGTGCGCACGATACCGCTCCAGCGGCGTCGCATGCCCTCCGTGCGCCGCCCCGAAGGCAGCGGCTCCAAGGCGGCGACCTGCGCAATGGCCTGCTCCAGCACCTGGCCGTCGGCGTGACGGGCCGGCTGCCAGGCGTCGAGCCGGTCGATGAGGGCCTGCATCTCGTCGAGACGTTGGCGCGTACGCTGGGCGCGGTCGTCGCGCTGGGCCTCGCGCATGGCGAAGATCTGGTCGCATGCCGCGCGGAACTCGCGCCACAGCGTCTGTTCCTCACCGCGCGGGGCACGCCCCAGCTCCCGCCAGCGCTGTTGCAGGCGCTTGGCGTGTTCCGCCCGCTCGTCGGGGGAGGAAGGACGCTCGATCAGCGCCTGTGCCTCTTCGATGAGCCGGCGTTTGGCGTCGGCCACCTCCTTGGCGCGCTGGTCGATCAGGCCCTGCAGGGCGAAGCGGATGCGGCCGAAGCGTCGCCCGATGGCCTGGGCCTGCTCGCGAGGCACGGGGGAGTGGCGACGCCACTCCTCGCGGGCCTGATCGCGGATGCGCCGCAGCGCGTCCGGATCGGCGTCGGCGGCGGGCGTATCCAGCAGGGCTTCGAGCTGCTCGCACAGGGCGCTGCGCGCCTCGAGGTTGCGCTGTCGTTCGCTGGCCTGGCGCTCACGCCAGGGTGCCAGGCGTTCGTGAATCCGGTCGGAGGCGTGGCGAAAGCGCTCGGAAAGCTCGCGGCTGGCGGCGGCATCGCCGAGACCCTTCCAGTCGCGCACCAGCTGGCGGTGCCGTCGGTCGAGCTCGGCATCCGCGATGGCACGGTCATCGGCGAGCTGATCGATGGCCTGGCACAGCTGTTCGCGTTTGGGGCCGGCGACGAAGCCGCGCCAGTCGCGTAGCTCCGCCAGCCGGGCGCCAAGCCGCTTGAGCGTCGCCTGGTGTGGGCGCAGGCTCGCGGCGGGCAGCGTATCGGCGCGATGCCTGAGACTCTGGTGGAGACGGCTGGCGCCCTTGAAGGCGCCGCGGTCGAGCAGCGTTTCCAACCGGGCGAGATCCTGGGAGAAGCGCTCGAGGCGTGCCTCGAGGGCCTCTTCCGCCGGCTCCTCCCGGCCGGCCAGCCACTGCTGGGCGCGGGCGAGCAGCGGCGTCGGCGGTAGCGTGCCGGGCCAATGGCATGCGGCGACGCTGGCCTGCAGGCGCTCGGTGTCCTTGTCCTTGAGAGCCTGCTCAATATCGGCGACGTGCGCTTGGAGGCGCTCCCAGGCGTCGAGCACCGCGTCGTAATCCTTGAGCACGGTGTCGTAGCGTCGACGCAGCGTCTCGTCGGTCACGTGCAGGTCGGAAAGCGCTTGCCAGCGGTTGGCCAGCAGCACCTTCTGCGCACGCAGGCTGGCGATGTCCTGGCCCGTCAGGCGATCGCCCCTGGGCAGGCCGGCGAGGCTTTCCTCCAGCGCCTCGAGCAGCGACTCCCGGGCCTCGGCCGCCTGCTCCCGGCGTCGATCCGTCTCGGCGATGGCGTGCTCGCGTGCCTCGTGATCGGAAATGACCTTGCGACAGCGCAGGCAGGCCTCCTGGAAGCGGCGCTCCTGTTCGGTACCGGGCAGGTCGTCGAGCGCTTCCCACTCGCGCACGAGGTGCCGGTACCGACCCGCATAGAGGGGCTCCCAGGGCGCCCTGGCGTGGGTCTCCAGCTTGGCCAGCAGCGCTTCCCGCTGAGCCCGAGCGTGAGCCAGGGAGGCGGCATCCGTGCGCAGCCGGTTCAAGCGCTCGCGCGCTTGGCGCATGACCTGGCGATCGCGGCGCGCCTGCTGGGCCAGGCGCTGCAGGCCGGCTTCGCTGGTGACGCGCGTTGCAGCGGCGTGACGCACGGCGGCGATACCGTTGTCGCAGGCCTGCTCGATGAGATCCTCTTCTTCCGTCAGGCGTGCCACGGCGGCCAGACGCAGCTGCTGGTTGTCGCCCTCCAGTGCCACGCGCGACAGCAGGGCCCTGTCGTCGAGGCCCTCGACGATGCGCAGCCGCCGGGTCAGGTCGATACCGCCGCCCTGGCTGCTGAGCAGCACGATCAGGCGTTGGCGGATCTCGGTCAGTTCCGGCTGGCGGGTCAGAAGTTCCAGAAGGGTTTCGGGCGAATCGATTCTTGCCAGCGCCGCCTGGCGCACGGAGTCCTCCGCATCGAGACACAGCGTTTCCAGTGCCTGGCGCTGCTCAGGGCGCGCAGGGTCGAGCCGGCTGGCGGCCTGACATCGCACCTTGGCATCGGGGTGCTGCCAGCGCGGGGCGAAAAGGCGGCGAAGGAATCCGGGCATGGGGCATCCTGAACGTGAAGGGCGCAGCGACGGCTGCGCAAGCCGTATTGTTGCTGTCGGGGCGGCGTCTTTCGTCTAATGTATGTTATCTAAGCACGCGCCGCGGCTACAGAAAAGCTTGTCGGAACAGGAGCGTGTGGACAAACGACGACAATGGCCGCCGAGCCTTGGCTGGCCGTATCATCAGTTGCAGGGGGGATGGGAGTCGCTTAGCTTTAGTCCCACGACCCGACAACACCCGAGTGGAGTCCGGCAATGAGTCTCAAAGTGGACAGGGCAGACATGGCATTCACCTTCAAGGGGGGCATGCTGCCCATGACGGTCATGGAGTTGGCGAGCGCGGATCCGGAGCAGATCCGCGAACAGCTCTCGGGCAAGCTCAGCCAATCCCCTGCCTTCTTTCAGCATACCCCCGTGGTCCTGAGCGTCGAGAAGCTCGACGAGCCCCACCTGGCCCTGGAGCGGATCTGTGCCGTATGCCGCACTCACAAGCTGCTCCCGGTGGCGGTGCGAGGTGGCGCCGACCCCGTGAAGCAGTCGGCCTGGGCGCTGGGGCTGGGCTGGTTTCCGCCCTCCGACGGGGCGCGGGCCCGCTCGCTCGAAGAGGTTCCGCCCGTTGAGATGCCAGCGGCCAGCACACCTGAGGCGGCAGCCTCGGTGGCCAGCGGCGGCCGCATCTATCGCGGTACGGTGCGTTCGGGACAGCAGGTGAGCGCCCCCGATGGCGACCTGGTGGTCATCGGCGCCGTCAACGCCGGGGCGGAGGTGCTGGCCGCCGGCAGCATTCACGTCTACGGCGCCCTGCGCGGCCGGGCACTGGCCGGCATCCATGGCGATACCGACGCCGGCATCTTCTGCCGTGAACTGCATGCCGAACTGCTTTCGGTGGCGGGCAACTACAAGCGTCTCGAGGACATCGATCCCCACCTGCTGGGCTCCTCGGTCCAGGTCGCCCTGCGCGATGCCCAATTGGGGATCACCTCGCTGGCCTAGGCCGCTTGCGCTCTCTCTTCGTCTTTCTTCGTCTAATCCAAAGGAACGTGTAACTTGGCCAAGATCATCGTAGTGACCTCAGGCAAGGGTGGGGTCGGCAAGACTACCAGTGCAGCGGCCATCGCCACCGGGCTGGCGCTGCGAGGCAACAAGACCGTCGTCATCGACTTCGACGTGGGGCTGCGCAACCTGGACCTGATCATGGGCTGCGAGCGCCGCGTGGTGTATGACCTGGTCAACGTGATCCAGGGGGAGGCCGGCCTCAACCAGGCGCTGATTCGCGACAAGCGGGTCGACAACCTGCACATCCTGCCGGCCTCACAGACCCGCGACAAGGACGCCCTCACCGCCGAGGGCGTCGAGAAGGTGCTCGATACCCTGGGCAAGGATTTCGACTACATCCTCTGCGATTCCCCCGCCGGCATCGAGCGCGGTGCCCAGCTGGCCATGTACTACGCCGACGAGGCGATCGTGGTCACCAATCCCGAGGTATCGTCGGTGCGAGACTCCGACCGAATCCTCGGGCTGCTCGCTTCCAAGACGCGCCGCGCCGAGCGCGGCGAAGACCCGGTCAAGGAGCACCTGTTGATCACCCGCTACAATGCGACCCGGGTCGATCATGGCGACATGCTCAATCTCGAGGACATTCGCGAGATCCTGGCCATCGACCTGATCGGCCTGATTCCCGAGTCCGAGGCGGTGCTGCGTGCCTCCAACCAGGGGGTGCCCGTGACCCATGACGACAACAGCGATGCGGGCCAGGCCTACATGGATACCGTCTCGCGCCTGCTCGGAGAGGAAGTGCCGCTGCGCTTCCATGAACTCCAGAAGAAGAGCCTGCTGAGCCGCATGTTCGGAGGAGGTCGCCGGTGAAGTTGCTGGAATTCCTGAAGCGCGAACGCAAGAAGACCGCCTCGGTGGCCAAGGAGCGGCTGCAGATCATCGTGGCGCACCAGCGTAGCCAGCGTGGCCAGCCCGACTACATGCCGATGCTGGAGAAGGAGCTGCTGGAGGTAATTCGGCGCTACGTCCAGGTGGACGACGACGCTATCAACATCAGCCTGGACAGCGAGGACAACTGCTCGGTGCTGGAGCTCAACGTCACCCTGCCGCGCAGCTAGGGGAAGCCGGACGGAGCGCCGCGCGGCTGAGTCGCCCGCGGGGCTATGTTAGGCTGTGCCATTCAGGACGCCGTCAGGAGACACCGCGCCCATGGCGAAGCCCAATGCCGCCCCGATGACCTTCCTCTGGCACGACTACGAGACCTTCGGCGCCGATCCCCGTCGCGACCGGCCCTCGCAGTTCGCCGCGATTCGCACCGACAGCGACTTCAACGAGATCGGCGAGCCGGTCGAACTCTTCTGCAAGCCGGCGGACGACTACCTGCCGCATCCCCAGGCGTGCCTGATCACCGGCATCACGCCGCAGCAGGCGCGCCGCCGCGGGCTGCCCGAGGCCGAGTTCGCCGGGCGTATCCATGCGCTGATGAGCGAGCCGGGCACCTGCGCGCTGGGCTACAACAGCCTGCGCTTCGACGACGAGGTGAGCCGCTGCCTGTTCTACCGCAACCTGCTCGATCCCTACTCCCGCGAGTGGCAGAACGGCAATTCGCGCTGGGACCTGATCGATGCGGTACGCACCTTCCATGCCCTGCGCCCGGCGGGCATCGAGTGGCCGCGCCGCGAGGACGGCTCGCCCAGCTTTCGCCTCGAGGACCTGACCGCGGCCAACGGCATCGCCCATGAGGGCGCACACGATGCCGTGGCCGACGTGCGTGCCACCATCGCGCTGGCCCGGCTGCTCAGGCAGCGCAATGCGCGCCTGTTCGATCACCTGCTGGCGCTGCGCAACAAGCGCGAGGTGGCCAGGCGCCTCGACATCCCGGGCCGCAAGCCGGTGCTCCACGTATCGCGCCGCTACCCGGCCAGCCGGGGCTGCAGCGCGCTGGTGTTGCCGCTGGCCGAGCATCCCACCAACCCCAATGGGGTGATCGTCTACGATCTCTCGGTGGACCCCCAGGGAATGATCGAGCTGGATGCCGAGCAGATCCGCCAGCGGGTCTTCGTCAGCAGCGACGACCTCGCCGAGGGCGAGGCGCGGATTCCGCTCAAGGTCATCCACATCAACCGCAGCCCGGTGATCCTGCCCGCCGCGGCGCTCAAGGACGTGGAGGGGCCGCGCCAGGGCGAGTACGGTGAAATCGTCGAGCGCCTGGGGTTCGATCTGTCCGCCTGCCGGGCCAACTGGAAGCGTCTCGCGGCGAGCCCCGAGGCGGCCGCCAAGGCGGCCGAGGTCTTCGCCCAGCCACCTCCCGACGGCCCCCACGACCCGGACCTGATGCTCTACAGCGGCGGCTTCTTCTCGCCGGCCGATCGCCAGCAGATGGAGCGTGTCCGCGCGACGCCGCCGTGGGATCTGGTGGATGCCCGGTTTGCCTTCCAGGACCTCCGCCTGGAGGAGATGCTGTTCCGCTACCGGGCGCGCAACTACCCCGACACCCTCAGCGGCGAGGAGCAGGCACGCTGGGAGGCCTACCGCTGGGAGCGCATGAACGACGGCGCCGTGGCCGGGTTCACGCTCAAGGACTTCGCCCGCGAGATCGAGCGGCTCAACCAGGTCGCCCTGAGCGATCGCGACCGCCTGATTCTCGAGGAGCTGGTCATGCATGTGGAGGCGATGATGCCGGCCCAGGCTTTCGGCTGAGCAGCGATTGACGCTGCGTTTCCCCGAGTCGATATGAAGCGCCCGGCCAGTGCCGGGCGCTTCGCCGAAGGCGGCTGCCGTCAGTCGGCGGCTTCGGGCATTGGCTCGAGGTGACGGGTCAGCGCCGCCACGTCGCTGGGTTCGTCACCCGGGTCGTAGGCGATGGTGGCGATGGCCGTGTCGAGCAGTGTCGGCCAGGTCTCGCGCAGGTCCTCGGCGGTGACCGCGAGCACACGCTGGGCCAGGCGCTCGCGGCGGTCGAACTCCGTATCGCCGAACGACAGCGCGCGCCACAGGCGGTTGGTCCGCTCCGACAGGCTGGTGTCGCGCTGCAGCAGACCATCGTGCACGGCTTGACGGTAGGGGGCGAGGTCGTCGTCGTCCATCTCCGCCAGGCGACGGCCGAAACTCTCCAGGAAGGCGTCGATGTGCGCCTGGATCTCGTCGCTGGTGGCATCGGGAGACTGCACCAGCAGGCTCAGCCCCGGGGCGTCGAGCAGCGGTGAATAGCCGGCACTGACGACGTAGCCGAGCTGCTCCTCGGTGCGCAGGCGCTGGTAGAAGGGGGTGTCGATCACCTGGCCGAGCACCGAGAGGCGCGCCTGGGCGTCGAGCGAGCGGTTGCTGCCCTGCAGGTAGCGCAGCACCAGCGACTCCTCGCGGGTGGTCACCGGGCGCAGGATAGGCAGTTCGTCATCGATGCGCAGCGGCGTCAGGTCGGGGATCGCCTCGCGAGGCAGCGACGGAGCGAGCATCTCGGCCACCAGCTGGCCTTCGCGGCGAGCCAACTCGGCATCGAGATTGCCGATGGCCAGTGCCTGCAGGCGCAGCTCGCCGAGGAAGCGCTTGCGGAAGTCGCGCAGGTCATCCACCGTCAGCTCGCGGCTGGCGTCCAGCAGGCTCTGGGTCGGCCAGTGGGGCCGCATCAGGGCCTCGGCCAGAGTGCGATGGCCCTGGCGGAACAGCGCCGCCTGTGGCGCGTTGCGCCATTCGCGCTGCAGCCGGTAGCGCACGCGCTCGAAGCTCGCCTCGTCGATGTCACCCTCGAGCAGCTGTTCGAGGGTGCGGCGCATGACCCGATCCTGGCGGTCTCGCCAGCCCGAGAAGGCCAGCGTGATGCCCCGCGCGTGGGCATAGGCCTCGGCATCGTGGCCGGCCAGGCGCGCGGCATAGAACTCCTCGTTGAGGCTGTCCTCCAGCCAGCCGGCCAGCAGGTTGGCCAGCACGGCATGGCGCGGGTCGCTGCTGGCCGCGGGGTTCTGCAGGCTGAAGCGCCACTCCACCTTGGGCGTGTCGAAGCTGGCGTCGGCCATGTGCCAGAGTTCGAAGCCGGGCGCTTCCAGCAGCTGCGAGGGGCGTTCGTCCTGCTCGTCGAGCAGTGTCACGTCCTCGGCGATGAAGGGGTTGGGGGCCGGCAGGGCAAGGCCCGCCAGCGGCCGGGTCGTGGCGGCCCCCGGCTCGATTTCGCGCCAGGGGGTGTCGAACCAGGGCGAAGTGCGTTCGCCTTCGACGTCGGGGCCGCTATAGACGCGCAGCAGCCGCTCGGGGCGCAGCGCCTCGAGATAGGGCTCGATCAGCTCGGGCTCGAAGCCGTCCATGCGGTACGCGGCGTACTGCACGTCCTCCATCGGGAAGCGGGCCAGGTTCATGGCCAGGCGCATGGCGCTCTGTAGCGTCGAGCCGTGCTGCTGGAAGCGAAACTCCTGTTCGGCAAGCCGAGCCTGCTCGGCGTAGCGCCACGCCTCCAGACCATTCTCGCGGATCGCCTCGATGGCGGCGAACAGCGTGGCCTCGATCTCGTCGATGCGCTCGGCGCCGGCCGGCGTCAGGCTGATGCTGACGGTGAACAGCGCATGTCGCTCATCGCCGCGGCCCACGCCGGCCGAAAGCCCATCGGCCAGACCGGCCTCGCGCAATACCGCGAACAGGCTGCCTTCGCCCTCGTGGCCCAGCAGGTGCGCAAGAAGGTCGGCGGGCTTGTGGCGATAATGCTGGATGGGGTCGGGCACCGGGAACATGAAGCTCACCTGACGGCTATCGCGCACCGATTGCAGCTCCACGTAACGCGGCAGGCTTCCCTCCCGTACCAGCGGCTCCTCGATGACCGGGCGTTCCAGGCCGCGGTCGGCGATGTCGGCGAAGCGCTCGGCCACCATCGCTTCCAGCTCGTCCAGCGGCTGTGGCGCCACCAGTGCCAGGTGCATGACGTTGGCGTCGTAGTAGCGCTCGTAGAACTCGATCACCCGCTCACGCAGGGAGGGTTCGCCCTCGGGCCGGTCAGCCAGCGTCTCGCGGCTGCCCACCGAGAAGCCGGTGGTGGGGTTGGCGGCATTGAGTACCTGGTTGAGCACGTCGTTCTCGCGCCGGCCGTCGTCACGTATCCGCGCCATGTACTCGGAGTGGACGATGTTGCGCTCGCTCTCCAGGCGGCTGGGGTTGAACAACGGCGTGAGAAAGAACTCGCTGAAACGGTCCAGGGCGCCGGGCAGCGCCTCGGGTTCGATGTCGAAGAAGTAGTTGGTGTCCTGTGGCGCGGTGAAGGCGTTGTGGCTGCCACCGTGGCGCTGCAGGTAGCCCTGGTAGGCATCAGCCTCGGGAAAGGGCTCGGTGCCGAGGAACAGCATGTGTTCGAGGAAATGGGCCAGTCCGGCAAGGTCGTCGGGATCCTGGGCGCTGCCGACGCCGACGTTCAACGAGGCGGCCGCCCGGTCGG
The DNA here is from genome assembly GCF_015992245.1 of Halomonas sp. SS10-MC5. Taxonomy (NCBI): domain Bacteria; kingdom Pseudomonadati; phylum Pseudomonadota; class Gammaproteobacteria; order Oceanospirillales; family Halomonadaceae; genus Halomonas; species Halomonas sp. SS10-MC5. Next base: position 491,240 of record NZ_CP065435.1, read on the forward strand.
CCTCGGGATCGCTGACGAGCAGGGCGGTGAGGCCGTTGTCGAGCCGTAGCACGCGATAGTCGCGGCTGTCGTGAGGGCTGACGTGAGGAAGCACGACTTCCTCGACCGCCTCCTCGGCAGCGATATCGCCTGGCTGCTTTGCCTGGGCCAGGCCGGACAGCAAAAGGCCGGCCAGCAGCAGGTAGGCCAGCCAGGGCAGCGAGTGTCGGCGGCCAGGGCGAGGCAGGGGCGGGCGGGGCGTGGGCATCATTTCTCCTCTTCGTTCCAGCGCAGCATGGGACCCGTGGGATGGGCGCAGGCGGGATCCTGGTTGGCAGGGTCGTTCACCCTTCTTGATACCGGAAAGGCGCCCAACAGTTCCCGCGGAGCAGTTTGCAACAGGGCGCGTGCCGCGTCTGGCGGGGTCTCCGGATCGAGCCAGCGCATGGCGTCGGCGGTGTCGATCAGCGCCGGCAGCCTGTCGCCGAGCGGCGCCAGGAAGGCGTTGGTCGGCACGGTGATCAGCGCCATCGAGTCGGCATGTTCGGTCAGGTCGGTATGGTAGCGGCACCAGATGGCGGCCAGCAGCATCGGGCCGCGATCGACCCGGGTGACCAGGAACGGCTGCTTGAAGCGCGGCTGCGTCTTCCACACATAGATGCCTGCCACCGGGACCAGGCTGCGACGAGCACCGAAGGCGTCGCGAAACATGGGGCGGGCCTCGAGCGACTCGGCCCGGGCACAGTGGGGGGCGTGATCGAGCACGCTCAGCCAGGAGGGCGTCAGTCCCCAGAAGACCCGGGTCAGCCGGGCGCGACCGGCGGCCAGGCGGATGTGGGAGACAGGGCGCCTCGGCGCCAGGTTGGTGGCGGTCACCAAGGGAGACTCCTCGCACAGATCGGGCAGCAGTCGGGCCACGTCGAGTGGCGGAATGTAGAGGCGGCCGGCCATGGAGTCTCCGGATGACGTGGTGGCGTCAGGTTAGCCAAGTCGAAGAAAACGGAAAAGGGGTGATGCGCATGGTCGAAAACAGTGTTCGATGTGCGCTATCCTAAGCTACCGGGCGACGTCCTGTCGCCCCGCGATGTACCACCTCCTGCGAGGAACTCGATGGCTCGTCCCCGACAGCATGCGCCCGAAGCACTTCATGCCCAGGTCATGGCCGCCTGCGATGACTGGCTGCAGGGCAACCCTGTGCATGCGCTCTCGCTGCGCGCGCTGGCGCGCGAGGTGGGCTGTGCGCCGAGTACGCTGCTCAAGCTCTACGGCAGCTTCGGCAACCTGCTGCAGCATGTGAACATCGAGACCCTGGCACGCCTGCGCACGGTCATCGAGCCGTTGACCCAGGGGGCGGAGCCTGAAAGGCAGATGCGCGCACTGGCGCTGGCCTACTGGCAGTTCGCCCAGCGCGAGCCGTTCCGCTGGCAACTGCTGTTCGATTATCCGCTGGCTCAGGAGGGTGAACTCGACCAGCGTCAATCCGACATGATCGAGGCCCTGTTCCTGCGTGTCGAGACGAGCCTCAAGGAGTACCAGCCGGCACTTGGCGACCTGGAGGCGAGGCGTCTCGGGCGCACCCTGTGGGGTAGCGTGCATGGCCTGGTGCAACTGGGCCTCAACGAGCGCCTGGGCTACTGGCAGGGGCAGCAGCTCGAAGTGCCGGAGCTGCTCGACCAACTGCTCTCCACTATCCTCGCCGGCCTGAGACACAGGTCCGATATCGCGTGAAGCTGGCGTTGTACGGGCTGGTCGGCTCCCTGCTGGTGTTGGGCGGCTGGCGCGTGGCGCGCTCACCGCGACCGCTCATCCGCTTTCTCATCTACCTGCTGGTTCGCTGCTGCTATCGGTTGCGCCTGCGCGGTCGCAACGCCATCCCGGCCAAGGGAGCGGCGGTGGTGGTGTGCAATCATGTCAGCTTCATGGATGCGCTGGTCATGGGCGGGGCCAGCCCGCGCCCGCTGCGCTTCCTCATGGACCGGCCGATCTACGAGTCGCCCTGGCTCAACTGGCTGTTCCGCCTGGTGGGGGCGATTCCCGTGGAATCCGACCGGCGCGACCCCGGCAGCGTACGTCGCGCGCTGGAGGAGGTCAGCCGGGCGCTGCGCGGCGGCGAGGTGGTGATGCTCTTTCCCGAGGGGCGATTGACCCCGAATGGCGAGGTGCAGGCTTTCCGCCGAGGGCTCGAGACGATCCTGGCGCGCGACCCGGTGCCGGTGATCCCGGCCGGCCTGTCCGGCCTGTGGGGCTCGTGGACCTCGCATCGCGATGGCCCGGCGCTATCCAAGCGGCCGCGGCGTTTCCGTGCCAGGGTGGCGCTCTACTTCGGCAAGCCGATTCCCCCCAGGCTGGCACGGCGCGAGCTGCTCGAGGCGCGGGTGCGGGGGCTCAAGGCCGAGGCCGACGCCTGGGCCTGTCCGCACGAGGTCTCCCCGTTGCGGCGAGGCTGATCACGTCTGGCGCTGGCGGCCGCTGCGCACCACCTGCCAGCAGCGCGCCGAGGTGATCAAGTTGTCACGGACTTCGAGAATTTCCATGCGTACGCTGCCGATCTGCAGGCAGGCGGGACCGTCGGGGAAGGCTTCCAGGTGTTCCAGGATCAGGCCGTTGAGGGTCTTGGGGCCGTCGGTGGGCAGCTTCCAGCCCAGGGCGCGGTTGATGTCGCGGATGTTGGCGGTGCCGTCGATCACATGGCTGCCGTCGTCCTGGCGATGGATCTCCTGATCCTGGCCGGCCACGTCGGTGGTGAACTCGCCGACGATCTCCTCAAGGATGTCCTCCAGCGTGACCAGCCCCTCCACGTCGCCGTATTCGTCGACCACGATGCCAATGCGGCGCTTCTGCTTCTGGAAGTTGAGCAATTGGGTGTGCAGCGGCGTCGATTCGGGAATGAAATAGGGCTCGCGCGCCTCCTGCACGATGGAGGCCTTGGTCACCTCGTCGCGCGACAGGAAGCGCGCCGCGTTGCGCAGGTGCAGCATGCCGATGATGTTGTTGATGTCGCCCTTGAACACCGGCAGTCGGGTGTGCTGGCTGGTGCGGATCTGGGCCAGGATGGCCTCCAGCTCGTCGTCGAGGTCGATCCCCACCACCTCGTGGCGCGGTACCATGATGTCGTTGACCGTGACGTTCTCGAGGTCGAGGATCGACAGCAGCATGGCCTGGTGGCGGTGGGGGATCAGCGTTCCCGCCTCGTGCACCACGGTGCGCAGCTCGTCGCGGGTCAGGCTGTCGGCGCCGCCCTCGAGGCTCTTGATCCCGATCAGCCTGAGCAGCCCGTTGGAGATGGCGTTGACCAGCCACACCAGCGGATAGAGCAGCTTCAGCAGGGGCTCGAGTATCAGCGATGAGGGGTAGGCGACGCGTTCGGGCTTGATCGCGGCATAGGTCTTGGGGCTGACCTCGGCGAAGATGAGGATCACGATGGTCAGGATCAGCGGGGCGATCGCCGGCCCGGTGACCTCGCCGAAGAAGTGAATGGCGAGCACGGTGGCGATGGCGGCCGCCAGGTTGTTGACCAGGTTGTTGCCGATCAGAATCACGCCGATCAGGCGATCCGGGCGTGCCAGCAGGCGCAGGACCCGGCGCGCCCGGCTATCGCCGCTGCTGGCCTCATGGTTCAGCCGGTAGCGGTTGATCGACATCATGCCGGTCTCGGAGCTCGAGAAGAATGCAGAAAGGCAGATGAGCAGAAAAAGCAGGCCGAACAGCAATCCCAAAGGGAAGTCGTCGCTCAAGGTCGTAGGATCCTCGCTGGCGTGTCAGCCCCGTTTGTAGGGATTCGGCCTTTCAGTGTCAAGGCGACTTCCTGCTCAGGCGCGGTTGAGGACGACTTCCAGCACGAACTTGCTGCCGAAATAGGCCAGCAACAGTACGGCGCAGCCGCCCAGCGTCCAGCGTACCGCGCGCATCCCGCGCCAGCCCAGTATGTGGTGGCTGATCAGCAGGATGGCGAAGATCACCCAGGCGGCGAGCGACAGAATCGTCTTGTGGGCCAGGTGCTGGGCGAACATGCTGTCGACGAAGACGAAGCCACTGACGATCGACAGGGTGAGCAGCGCCATGCCCGCCCAGATCAGCTCGAACAGCACCCGTTCCATGGTGGTCAGCGGGGGCAGGACCTGCACCACCCCGCGGGTGTGATGATGGCGCAGGGCCTGGTTCTGCAGGCCGAGCAGGACGGCCTGGCAGGCGGCAATGAACAGGATGCCGAAGGCCAGCGCCGAACTCATGGCGTGCAGGGCGATGCCCGGCGTCATGCCGCCGGTGCGCTCGGGGCTCGGCAGGCCGACCGCCAGCAGCAGCGCCAGGCCCGACACCGGAAACAGGGCCACGGCCACGCTCAGTACCGGCTTGGCCAGGCTCACGCTGAGCAGCAGGATGACCATCACGGCGGTCAGCACCACGGCGCTGGTCGAGAGCCCGGGCATGAGGCCGGGGCTCTGGTCGAGCAGCCCGAAGGCCACGGGAAGGTGGAACAGCAGGCCCAGCAGGCCCAGGGCGCGGACCAGGGCAGGGCGCTGCGGCACACGTCGAAGCAGCGTGAGCCCTTGCCAGGAAGCCGCGCCCAGGTAGAGGATAAAGGCCATGATGGCCAGAGGAAGCGCCTGCATCAGTGTCGTCCGTGCGCCGTCACCAGCGTCTATTCATCTCGTGTGGATGGTGTCTGCCGAGGCCACTATACCCAATCCTCGCTGCGGCGCACAGCTGTGGCGCGTGGCGGCATGCATGGAGACTGTCCGTCGCAGGGCGTATAATGCCGCCCAGATTCTTCAACCGCTTTAATCAGGCTGTTTCCTTGCCTCACAATGGATGTGGCGCTTCGCCGCGGCCTTACGCAATGCGGTAACCCGACAGCCTGACAGCCGGAGTGGCTTATGTTCCAGAACCTCAGCGAGCGGCTCTCCCAGACGCTCAAGTCGATCAAGGGCCAGGCGCGCCTGACCGAGGACAACATCAAGGACACGCTGCGCGAAGTGCGCCGCGCGCTGCTCGAGGCCGACGTCGCCCTGCCAGTGGTCAAGGACTTCATCGAACGGGTGCGGGCGCGCGCCGTGGGGCAGGAGGTATCGAAGAGCCTCTCGCCGGGCCAGCAGTTCGTCAAGATCGTCCAGCAGGAACTCGAGGCGACCATGGGCGAGGCCAACGAGGGACTCTCGCTCAAGGGGTCGCCCGCGGTGGTGCTCATGGCCGGCCTGCAGGGCGCGGGCAAGACCACCTCGGTCGCCAAGCTGGCGCGCTACCTGCGCGAGCGCGAGAAGAAGAAGGTGCTGGTGGTTTCCGCCGACGTCTATCGCCCGGCGGCCATCGACCAGCTCGAGACGCTTGCCGGCGAAGTCGGCGTCGACTTCTTCCCCTCCCGGAGCGACCAGCGGCCGGTGGCCATCGCCGAGGCGGCGATCAAGCACGCCAGGATCCAGTTCCACGACGTGGTGATCGTCGACACCGCCGGCCGCCTGGCGATCGACGACGCCATGATGGCCGAGATCGCCGAGCTGCACCGCGCCTGCCAGCCGCAGGAAACCCTGTTCGTGGTCGACGCCATGACCGGCCAGGACGCCGCCAACACGGCCAAGGCGTTCCACGAGGCGCTGCCGCTGACCGGGGTGATCCTGACCAAGGCCGACGGCGATGCCCGCGGCGGTGCCGCGCTGTCGGTGCGTCACATCACCGGCAAGCCGATCAAGTTCATGGGCGTGGGCGAGAAGGTCGACGCGCTGGAGCCCTTCCACCCGGATCGGGTGGCCTCGCGCATCCTCGGCATGGGCGACATGCTGTCGCTGATCGAGGAGGCCGAGCGCACGGTCGACAAGAAGAAGGCCGAGCAGCTGGCCAAGAAGGTCAAGAAGGGCGAGGGCTTCGACCTCGAGGACTTCCGCGACCAGCTCCAGCAGCTCAAGAAGATGGGTGGCATGGGCGGTCTGCTCGGCAAGCTGCCGGGCATGGGCCAGATGGCCGAGCTGGCCCAGGGGCCGGGGCCTGAGAAGGAACTGGGCAAGCTCGAGGCGCTGATCAACTCGATGACGCCTCAGGAGCGGCGCAAGCCCGACATCATCAACGGCTCGCGCAAGCGGCGCATCGCCGCCGGCGCCGGCCTGCAGGTGCCCGACCTCAACCGCCTGCTCAAGCAGCACAAGCAGATGCAGAAGATGATGAAGAAAGCGGGCAAGAAGGGGGGCATGCAGAAGATGATGCGCGGCATGTCCGGCATGATGGGCGGCGGCGGGCCGGGTGGCCCCGGCGGCATGGGCGGCATGGGTGGCCCCGGCGGCTTCCCCTGGCGATAGCCATGGGGCGGCTGCGCCTGTGAGGCTCGAGAAAAGGGTTTCAAAGCGGGGCTGATTTCCGTAGAATGCTGCGTCTTCATGGCAGGACCGTGGCTCTGCCCGGCTGCACGCTTGTAACGAAGCGCTTGTAAAGAAGTGACCGAATGACGCGAAAGCGGGTCCACGGACCCGCTTTCCTGGCAGATGCCGAGAACCCCGGCCGTTCGCCGGGGCCGGCGCATCGGTATTAAACGTAACCTCAACCGAAGGACAGTTAACGCCATGGTTACCATTCGTCTGGCACGTGGTGGCGCCAAGAAGCGTCCCTTCTACCACCTGACCGTGACCGATTCACGCAACTCCCGCGACGGCCGTTTCATCGAGCGTCTGGGCTTCTTCAACCCGATCGCCCGCGGTCAGGAAGAGCGTCTGCGCGTCGATCTGGACCGCGTCGCTCACTGGCAGGAGCAGGGCGCCCAGCTGTCCGATCGCGTGGCCGAGCTGGTCAAGGAAGCTCGCAAGCAGGCCTGAGCCTGCCGTGCAGCGGTGACCCCATGAGCGAGCAGGCCGTACGCAGCGAACGCGACGACCACGTGGTGCTGGGCAAGCTGACCAGTCCCTACGGCGTCAAGGGGTGGCTCAAGGTCTACTCTCACACCAGCCCGATGGATGGCATCCTCGAGTATCCCGAGTGGGTGCTCCGGCAGGATGGTACGCTGACGCGCCATCGGCTGCTGCAGGGTCGGCGCCATGGCAAGGGCCTGGTGGCGCTGCTGGAGGGCATCGATTCGCGTGAGGCCGCCGAGCGCGCCGCCGGCGCCGAGGTCCTGCTGTCCAAGGCGGAGCTGCCCGAGCTGGACGGCGACGAGTACTACTGGCACCAGCTCGAAGGGCTCACGGTCGTGACCCGCGAGGGCATGGTGCTGGGTCGCGTCGCCTACCTGTTCGAGACCGGCGCCAACGACGTGCTGGTCGTCAGGGGCGATCCGCAGGACGTGCCGCCGGCGATCGACGATCGCGAGCGCCTGCTGCCCTTCCTGCCCGAGGAGGTGATCGTCGAGGTGGACCTGACGGGCGGCGTCATGACCGTCGCCTGGGATCCGGACTTTTGACTGTCGAGGCGAATGCCGGGCCGAGCGAGTCGCCAGGCATGTGGGTCGGCGTCGTGTCGCTGTTTCCCGAGATGTTCGAGGCCATCACCCGGCACGGCGTCACCGGGCGGGCGGTCAGCCAGGGGCGAATTGCGCTGGAGTTCTGGAACCCGCGCGACTACGCCAGCGACCGTCATCGCACCGTGGACGATCGGCCTTATGGCGGCGGCCCGGGCATGCTGATGAAGGTCGACACCCTGCGCGCGGCCATCCACGCCGCCCGAGAGCGCGCCGGTGAGGCCACGGGGCGGCGCCCCAGGGTCATCTACCTGTCGCCCCAGGGACGGCGGCTCGATCAGCAGGGCGTGCACGAGCTGGCGTCCGGCCCCCCGCTGGTGGTGGTGGCCGGGCGCTACGAAGGCATCGATGAGCGCATCGTCGAGAGCGACATCGATGAGGAATGGTCGATCGGCGACTATGTGCTCAGCGGCGGCGAGCTGCCGGCCATGGTGCTGATCGACGCCGCGGCAAGGCTGGTCCCTGGCGTGCTCGGGCACCAGGACTCCGCGGTCGAGGACTCCTTCAACGAAGGGTTGCTGGATTGCCCCCACTATACGCGCCCCGAGGAGATCGACGGGCGGCGGGTGCCGGAGGTGCTGCTCAGCGGCCATCATGGCGAGATCCGGCGCTGGCGCTTGAAGCAGTCGCTGGGGCGGACCTGGCTGAGGCGTCCCGACCTGCTCGAGGGCAGGTCGTTGAGCGACGAGCAGCGCAAGTTGCTCGAGGAGTTCATCGAAGAATACGCCTCGTCTGACAAGTAGGTCGGGGCGGAGGTGCAGGGCACTCTCCTGGCGAGGAGCGGTGGATCTGCGTCACCCATCATCTCCCGCGCTCTCGAGCCAGGCTCGGGCGCCGGGATCACGCACCGTCCGTGCAATCGAGGTCGGTGCCGAACATCGAGGAGTTTATGTCATGAGCAGCAAGAACAAGGTGATCCAGGCGCTCGAAGCCGAGCAGATGAGCAAGCAGGTGCCGGAATTCGCCCCGGGCGATACCGTCGTCGTGCAGGTGAAGGTCAAGGAAGGCAACCGCGAGCGTCTGCAGGCCTTCGAAGGCGTGGTGATCGGCAAGCGCAACCGCGGCCTGAACTCTGCCTTCACCGTGCGCAAGATCTCCCACGGCGTCGGTGTCGAGCGTACCTTCCAGACCTACAGCCCGCTGGTCGATTCCATCGAGGTCAAGCGTCGCGGCGACGTGCGCCAGGCCAAGCTGTACTATCTCCGTGAGCGCAGTGGCAAGTCGGCGCGTATCAAGGAAAAGCTCTCCTGATCCAGGTTGGCTGACGGCGCTTGCGCCATCGCGAAGCCCCGCCACCGCTCACGCGGGGCGGGGCTTCGTCGTATCGGGCGATGACATGACACACGATACCCGCTCCCTGGCCCTGATCGAGAGCTTCCTCGACGCCCTGTGGCTGGAACGCGGGGCGAGCGAGCATACCCTGGCGGCCTATCGCCGCGACCTCGAGGCCTGGGCCGCGCGGCTGGACGAGGCGGGTGATGCGCTGCTCGCCCCGGGCGAGGCGCTGCTGCCGGCCTGGCTCGACGAGCGCCGCGCCGCCGGCTACCAGTTGCGCAGCAACGCCAGGCTGCTCTCCAGCCTGCGCGGCTTTTACCGCTGGGCGCTGGCCGAGGGTCGTATCGGGCGCGATCCGCTGGCCGAAGTGCGCCTGCCGCGGGTGCGGCCTAACCTGCCCGACACCCTCGACGAGGACGAGGTGGAGCGTCTGCTGGCCGCGCCGGATCTCACGACCGATCTCGGCCTGCGTGACCGCGCCATGCTCGAAGTGCTCTACGGCTGCGGTCTGCGCGTGTCGGAGCTGGTAGGGCTCAGGGTGGATGCCCTCAACCTGCGTCAGGGCGTGGTACGGGTGCGTGGCAAGGGCGACAAGGATCGGCTGGTCCCGCTGGGGGAAGAGGCCGTACACTGGCTGACGCGCTACCTGCGCAGCGCCCGTGGCGCGCTGATGGCCGACGTGACGCGGCCGGCGCTGTTTCCCGGACGTGGCGACAACTGCATGACGCGCCAGACCTTCTGGCACCGGATCAAGGCCCATGCGCGTACCGCCGGTATCACCCGGCCGCTGTCGCCGCATACGCTGCGGCATGCATTCGCCACGCATCTGTTGAATCATGGGGCCAACCTGCGTGTCGTACAGCTGCTGCTCGGTCACAGCGACCTGTCGACCACGCAGATCTATACCCACGTGGCACAGGCTCGACTCGAAGCCCTGCATGCCGATCATCATCCTCGAGGCTGAATCATGATTGAGTTCATTCACCGTCCTGCCGGCGCCCTGTTTGCCCTGGTCCTTCCTCTGGCAGCACTCCTGCCCGGCGCCGCCCTGGCCGATGGTGCCGAGCGGCTTGCCGAGCGCCTCAAGGTCAACGGCCAGCCGATGCCCGTGGCCAGCGTGCACGAGACCCCCCTGGAGGGTTTCTACCAGGTGCGCCTGGAAACCGGCGAGGCATTCTACAGCGACGCCGAAGGCAACTACTTCCTGGTCGGCGATCTCTACGAGAACGGCGAGAATGGGCTGACCAACCTGACTGAGCAGTCGCGCAACGTCGAGCGCGCCGAGCGGCTCGCCCAGGTGCCCGAGAGCGAGCGAGTGGTCTTCCGCGGCACCGCTGACAGCCGCGCCGAGCTGGTGGTGTTCACCGACACCACCTGCCCTTACTGCCGTCAGCTCCACGAGGAGGTGCCGACGCTCAACGAGATGGGCATCGAGGTACACTACCTGGCCTTTCCCCGTGCCGGCATGAACTCCCAGGGGGCGCGTATCCTCGAGCAGGTCTGGTGTGCCGACAACCGCAGCGAGGCCATGAACGCCGGCAAGCGCCAGGAGACGCTGTCGGGCAGCGGCGACTGCGACAATCCGGTCGAGGAACAGTATCATCTGGGCATGGCGTTGGGCGTCCAGGGCACGCCGGCCATCGTGCTGCCCGACGGGCAGCTGGTGCCGGGCTACGTGCCCGCCGAGCGCCTGGCCGAGATGCTTGGCCTGGCAGAGTAGTAGTCAGGGTGACAAGCGCCGGCAGCTCAAGCACTGCCGGCCGCAATCAGAACGCTGGACATTGGACACCATCAGGGGAGCAGGACATTGAAACCGGTGAGAGTGGGAATCTGTGGTCTGGGTACCGTCGGCGGCGGCACCTTCAACGTACTGACGCGCAACGCCGACGAGATCGCGCGGCGGGCCGGCCGCCCGATCATCATCGAACAGGTGGCCCTGCGTAGCACCAACCCGGAGTGCGACCTCACCGGTATCAAGACCACCAACGACGTGTTCGAGGTGGCCCGTAACCCCGACATCGACGTGCTGGTCGAGGTGCTGGGTGGCTATGACGTGCCCCGCGAGCTGGTGCTCACCGCCATCGCCAACGGCAAGCACGTGGTCACCGCCAACAAGGCGCTGATTGCCGTGCACGGCAACGAGATCTTCCAGGCCGCCCATGAGCAGGGGGTGATCGTGGCGTTCGAGGCCGCCGTGGCCGGTGGCATTCCGGTGATCAAGTCGCTGCGCGAGGGGCTCGGTGCCAATCGCATCGAGTGGGTCGCCGGCATCATCAACGGCACCGGCAACTACATCCTCACCCACATGCGCAGCGAAGGCCGCGCCTTCGAGGATGTGCTCGCCGAGGCACAGGCGCTGGGCTATGCCGAGGCCGATCCCACCTTCGACGTCGAGGGTATCGATGCCGCCCACAAGCTGACCATCCTGGCCTCCATCGCCTACGGTGTGCCGCTGCAGTTCGAGAAGGCCTACACCGAGGGCATTTCCCGGGTCACCGCCGAGGACGTCGAGCAGGCCGACAACCTGGGCTACACCATCAAGCACCTGGGGATTTCCAAGCGCACCGAGGCGGGGCTGGAGCTGCGCGTGCACCCGACCCTGATCCCCAAGGAGCGGCTGCTGGCCAACGTGCACGGGGTCAAGAACGCCATCGCCATCATGGGCGACGCCGTAGGGCCGACGCTCTACTACGGCGCCGGCGCCGGCTCCGAGCCCACCGCCTCGGCGGTAGTCGCCGACCTGCTCGACGTGGCCCGCGACATCGCCACCGACCACCACTACCGCGTGCCCTACCTGGCCTTCAGCGGCATCGGCGAGGACGAAGGCAACCTGCCGATCCTGCCCATGGAGGACATCGTCACCGCCTATTACCTGAGGCTGCTGGCGGTGGATCGTCCCGGGGTACTGGCACGGGTGGCCACCATCCTTTCCGAGCAGGGCATCTCCATCGAGGCGCTGATTCAGAAGGAGGCCACCGAAGGCGAGCTGGTGCCGATCATTCTGCTGACCCACAGCTGCCGCGAGAAGCACATGAACGAGGCGATCCGCCAGATCGAGTCGATGGCCGACATCGCCGGACCGGTAACACGCATTCGCGTCGAGTCGCTGGACGAGCAGGAGTAAGGGCATGCGTTATATCAGTACCCGCGGGCAGGCGCCTGCGCTCTCCTTCGAAGAGGTCGTGCTGACCGGCATGGCCAGCGACGGCGGCCTCTACGTGCCGGAGACCATCCCGCAGCTCTCCCGTGAAGAACTCGCCGGCATGGCCGGGCTCTCCTACGCCGAGATCGCCTTCCGCGTGATGAAGCCCTACGTCAACGGCGAGATCGACGACGAGACCCTCCGCGGCATCGTGCGCGACGCCTACGCCACCTTCAGTCACGACGCGGTGGTGCCGCTCAACCAGCTCGACGCCAACCACTTCCTGCTCGAGCTGTTCCACGGCCCCACGCTGGCGTTCAAGGACGTCGCCCTGCAGCTGCTCGGCCGTATCCTCGACCACTTCCTGGCCAAGCGCGGCGAGCGGGCGGTGATCATGGGCGCCACTTCCGGCGACACCGGCTCGGCGGCGATCGAAGGCTGTCGCCACTGCGACAACCTCGACATCTTCATCCTCCATCCCCATAACCGGGTCTCCGAGGTGCAGCGTCGCCAGATGACCTCGGTGCTGGCGAACAACGTCTTCAACATCGCCATCGAGGGCAACTTCGACGACGCCCAGGCGATGGTCAAGGCGAGCTTCGCCGACCAGGGCTTCCTCGACGGCACGCGCCTGGTGGCGGTGAACTCGATCAACTGGGCGCGCATCATGGCCCAGATCGTCTATTACGTGGCCGCCGGCGTGGCGCTGGGGGCGCCGCATCGTCAGGTCAGCTTCTGCGTGCCCTCGGCCAACTTCGGCAACGTCTTCGCCGGCTACATGGCCTATCGCATGGGGCTGCCGGTCAAGCAGTTCATCATCGCCACCAATGCCAACGACATCCTGCACCGGACCATCGCCGCCAACGACTTCTCCAAGCAGGAGCTCAAGGCGACCCTGGCGCCCTCCATGGACATCGTGGTGTCGTCCAACTTCGAGCGCTTGCTGTTCGAGGCCTACGAGCGTGACGGTGCCGCCGTGGCGGCGCTGCTCGAGCGCTTCCAGCAGGAGCCCACTGCCCTGGCGGATGCCCCCCTGGCCCGGCTGCGTAAGCTTTTCTCGAGCCACAGCGTCGACGATGCCACCATCCTCGAGGTGATCCGCGAGGCGCACCACCGCACCAAGGAAGTGCTCGACCCCCACACCGCCACTGGCTACCGCGCCGCCGAGCGGGCCCGGGCCGACGCCGAGACGCCGATGATCACCCTGGCCACGGCCCACCCGGCCAAGTTCGCCGAGGCGGTGGTCAAGGCGGGCTTCCCCGGCGTGCCGCTGCCGCCGCACATGGACGACCTGCTCGAACGTGAGGAGCGCTATACCGTGCTGCCGGCGGAGCTGGCGAAGGTGCAGGCGTTCGTGGCCGAAAACCGGCGCTAGAATGGAAGGCCGAAGCTAAGGCGAGGGCGCTGGGGAAAGGCCTCGGGAAGCCTCTATGCCGCTGGCGCCAGATGCCCGCTCAGGGCTGATCCGGCGACAGGCCTACGAGGGGGTGCTGTGAACCCTTCCCTGGGCGCTACTTTTGCCATCCATGGCAAAAGGCCCCCTCTTCGGCTTGTCCTCGGCGCCCTTCGCTCGGCACGCCGTTTCCATCGCCTTGTACCATCGGATGCGAACCAGAGGAGCCACGCTTGGACGTGACCGCGCCGCCCGACCTGCACGCCCGACTCAAGCCGCGACTGTTGCCGCGTCCGCGCAACGACGCACTCTACGCCCGCGCCCGCGCCGAGGGGCTGAGCGAGCTGCAGGCCCGCGTGCTGGCCGGCCGCCTGGCCGACTACGAAGGCGAACTGGCACCGCTGACCCAGCCCAGCCTGCGCTACCTCGAACACCCGGAGCGCCTGGCCGACGGCCGCCGCGCCGCCGAGCGCATCGCCACCGCCGTGGCCGAGGGCGAACACATCGGCATCCTCACCGACTACGACGTCGATGGCATCACCTCCCACGTGGTGATCCGGCGCACCCTGGTGGAACTCTTCGGCGTGCCGGAGTCGCGCCTGCACAGCCTGATCGGTCACCGCATCCACGACGGCTACGGCATCAGCCTGCCGCTGGTGGAGCGCACGCTCGGGCTCTCGCCGCGGCCGACGCTGGTGATCACCGCCGACTGCGGCAGCTCCGACGAACCGCGCATCGCCCGGCTCAAGGCGGAAGGCATCGACGTGGTGGTGAGCGACCATCACGCCTTGCCTATCGAGGGGCCTCCGCCCTCGGCTCATGCCGTGGTCAATCCCACGCGCAGCGACTGCCGGTATCCCGACCGTACTATCGCCGGCTGCATGGTCGCCTGGCTGGTCATGTCGCTCACGCGCAGCGTACTGATCGAATGGGGCGTGATCCCCGAGGCGACGCCCAAGCTCTCCGCCTGGCTCTCCTACGTGGCGCTGGGCACCGTGGCCGACTGCGTGTCGCTGGGGGCGAGCCCGGCCAATCGCGCGGTGGTCAGCCACGGCCTGGCGCTGATCAACCGCATGGAGGCGGCCTGCTGGCGCGCCATGGCCACGCGCCTGGGCGAGGACAGCGTGCCGTTTTCCGCCGAGACGCTGGCCTTCCAGATGGGGCCGCGCATCAACGCCCGTTCCCGCCTCGACGACCCCTACGCGGCATTGCACTTCATGCTGGCGGCGGACGATGCCACCGCGATACGCCATTTGCAGACGCTGGACGAGGACAACCAGTCGCGCAAGGTGATCGAAGCGGAGATGGTCGAGGAGGCGCGCACCCTGGCCCTGCCCCAGATCGAGGCCGATCTGCCGGCGCTGGTGGTCTACCTCGAAAGCGGACATCCCGGCGTGCAGGGCATCGTTGCCTCGCGGCTGGTGCAGGCCTTCGGACGCCCCGCGCTGGTGCTGACGCCGGCCGCGGCGCCCGGCATGCTCACCGGCTCGGGGCGCTCCATCGAGGCGCTGCACCTGCGCGACGCCTTGCAGCGCGCCCATGAGCTGGCGCCCGAGGCGCTGCCGCGCTTCGGTGGCCATCGCGGGGCGGCCGGGGTCGGCGTGCCGGTGGAGCGGTTCGAGGCTTTCCGTGTCGCCTTTCTGCAGGCCGTAGGCGAGCAGCTGGTCGGGCTCGAGCTGTTTCCCCAAGTGTTCACCGACGGGACGCTCATGCCCGAGCAGTTCCGGCTGTCCACGCTGCTCGAGCTGGAGGCGCTGGGCCCCTACGGGCGCGAGTTCGACGCGCCGCTATTCGAAGGGGAGTTCCTGGTGGAGTCGCTGCGTTCGGTGGGGGCCGATGGCACTCATCTGTCGATGACGCTGTCGGCCGGTGCGGCGAGTCTCAAGGCGATCTGGTTTCGTGCCCTCACGCCGGGAGAATTGCCCGCCTTTGGTCTGGGTGACAGGCTGCGCTGCGCCTATCGGCTCAACCGCAACCGCTGGCGGGGGCAGGAGTCGCTGCAGCTGATGATCGAACATGCCGAGCCGCGTCGCGGTTGAAGCGTGCCTCGCGTACAGGTGAGTGAGATCAATGATTTCCCTGGCCCGACCCGCTAGAATCCGGGCCGTTCGGGCGCGATGCCCGCCTCCCAAGGAATCGTGAATGGATCCACAAGATCTCCCCACCGATCCCCATCGCCCCTACGAGGACGTGATGGCGATGCTGGTGGGCACGCTGTTCGTCGCCCTCGGCGTCGCCTTCTATACCCAGGCGCTGCTGCTCACCGGCAGTACCGCCGGCATGGCCTTCCTGCTGCAGTACGCCAGCGGCTGGCGCTTCGGGGTATGGTTCTTCCTGATCAACCTGCCGTTCTACTACCTGGCGGTGAAGCGCATGGGCTGGTCGTTCACCCTGCGCACCTTCGTCGCCATCGCCCTGGTGTCGCTGTTCTCCGAGCTGACCGGCCAGTGGGTCGCCTTCGACAGCCTGAACCCGCTCTACGCCTCGCTGATGGGTGGTAGCCTGATCGGCATCGGCATGCTGGTGCTGTTTCGCCACCGCACCAGCCTCGGTGGTATCAACATCCTGGCGCTCTACCTGCAGGGCCGCTACGGCCTGCGTGCCGGCTACGTGCAGCTCGGCATCGACGGGCTGATCATGCTCGCCGCTTTCCTGGTGCTGCCGCCGGAGCGGGTCTGGCTCTCGGTGCTCGGCGCCGTGGCGCTGAACCTGATCATTGCCCTTAACCACAAGCCCGGCCGCTATATGGGGGTTTCCTAATAATTAGGCCAGACGCCGGGCGTCGCTAGCTCGATCAGGTGGCCGTCGGGATCGCGAAAATAGAGGCTTTCGCCGCCGCGAGGCCAATGGGTGCGGCCCTCGATCGCGATGCCGTGGTCGTCGAGCTGGCGCTCCCAGGCGGGTAGTTCGCGGGCCGAGACGGCAAAGGCGAGATGCACCCGCCCCTTGCCATCGTGGGGCGGAATGGTGCCCATGTCGTGGGGCAGCACCACGGTCTCCAGCGTCTCGCCCTGCAGGAACAGCAGCAGCACCGAGCCGGCGCCGGCGTCGTAGGCGGTGAATCGGTGGTCGGCGTTGAAGGGCTCGAGACCCATCACGCCTTCGAAGAAGACCCGCGCCCGATCCATGTCGTCGACGTAGAGCGCGGTTTCGAGAACGCCGTTGAGCTTGGGCATGGCGTTTTCTCCTGCAACCATAATGTTTTCAGCTTAGCAGGCGCTGTTCGTTCGCCAGCGACGCTCACTTGCAGGGTAGGCGTGTTGCTTCGCACAAGGGAAAAGTTCAACGGCTTACGCTGGAATAGAACTAAAGGATGAGGATTTCTCGTATTAAAACGAACGTTTGGCCTTGATCCAAACGGATGTTTGGCGAAAACTGACCGGGTAGGGCACCGCTCCGGCGAGGGCGGAACTCATAAACAGCTCCAGCTCGCATCTGGATAGAGGACGTCGAGACCATGCAGAACAAGTTCAACAAGATCACCTGGGCCGTGGCCATCGCGGCTGCCGCTTTCACCAGCCAGGCCAACGCCGGCGGTTATCAGATCAACGAGCAGAGTGTCAGCGGCCAGGGCTATGGCCACGCGGGTCGGAGCTCCAACGTCAACGACGCCACCATCGTGTTCGGCAACCCGGCGGGCATGTCCTTCCTCGACCGCGCGCAGCTGACCGCCGGCGGGACCTATCTGAACGTCAACAGCGAGGTTAGCAACGTAGAAGCAAACCGAACCCTAGATGGGGCTGCGCTTCCGCCGGCTATGGGAGTACCGGCTGGAATACAGGTACCTGTAGGTGAAATTCCAGGAGGCAACGACGGGGATATGGTGCCGGGCAAACTGATTCCCTTCGCTTTCTATGCGCATCCCGTCAATGAGCGGCTGGCCTTCGGTTTTGGTGTGTATGCTCCCTTTGGTTCCATGACAGATTACGAGGACGATTTTCAAGGACGCTACTTCGGGGACTATACCGAAGTGCGTGTCGTCAGTGCCCAACCGACAGTGTCGTATCGTTTCAACGACCAGTGGTCCATCGGGGCCGGCATTACCTATAACCGGGTCGAAGGTGAACTTCGTCGGCAATTACCTTCCGAAGCAACCTTCAGTCCAGAGAACGATATCGACTCTCGCGTGGATGGAGATGATGACGGCTGGGGTTATAATCTTGGCGTGATCTATCAGCCGGTGCCCGAAACCACTCTAGGCCTAACCTATCGCTCCAAGGTCGAATATACACTTGAGGGCGATTTCCGCGCTTACGATCCGGCAGGAGAGGTGATCCGGGCTGATAATGCTCAACTGGACCTGATCACCCCAGAAACAGTCAATTTCTCGATCACTCAACAGATGAGCGACAGGCTCAAGCTCATGCTGGGCGCCTCTTGGACGCGTTGGAGTCGCTTCGATCAGATTCACGTGACCAACAATGAAGGTGAGACGATTACCCAAGAGACTCAGGATTACTCGAATGCCTGGGCCTATGGTGTTGGCGGCGAGTATCAGCTCAACCCCCAGTGGGTATTACGCGCTGGCGTTACGCTCGATTTTACACCGACAAGCGATGAGTACCGTAGTGTGCGGATTCCCTCCGACGATCGCCGCATCTTCTCAGTTGGCGCTGGCTGGACGCCTATGGAGAACCTGACTATTGATCTTGCTTACTCCTACCTGACCGAGCGAGGAACACAGATCGATCAGTCTCGTGATGATCTGCTGGATCCGGATGCAGGCGGCCCCACTCCTGCTCTGGGCGGTGCGACCTACACTGCCGACTACAAGAACGAAGCCCATGGCTTCGGTGCTCAGTTGACCTACCGCTTCTGATCGTATCGAAACTCTCCGAGGTTGATACTCCCCGGGCCCGGCACTGCCGGGCCTTGTGCGTTGGGCTGCTAGGCTGCCTCGGTGAGAAAAGCCGCATGTATTAGCTCGCGGGTATAGGCTTCGCGGGGGGAGCGGAACAGGGCCTCGGTCGCGCCCTGTTCGACCACCCGTCCCTCCTTCATCACCAGCACGGTATCGGCCAGCGCGCGCACCACGGCGAGATCGTGGCTGATGAACAGGTAGGTCAGGCCGTGGCGTTGCTGCAGCGTTCGCAGCAGCTCGATCACCGTGGCCTGCACTGAACGGTCGAGCGCCGAGGTCGGCTCGTCCAGCAGCAGGAAGCGCGGCTTGAGCACCAGCGCGCGGGCGATGGCGATGCGCTGGCGCTGGCCGCCGGAGAACTCGTGGGGGTAGCGCTGCCGCGTGGCAGGGTCCAGCGACACTTCCTGCAGCGCCTCGATCACTCGAGCGATGCGCTGCTGGCGGGTCAGCTCCGGATAGTGGACGCGCAGGCCTTCACTAACGATCTCGCCCACCGTCAGGCGTGGCGACAGCGAGCCGAAGGGGTCCTGGAACACCACTTGCATGCGCGAGCGCAGTGGGCGCAACGTGCTGCTGTCGAGGTGGGTCAGGTCGGTATCCTCGAAGCGCACGTCGCCCGAGCTCTGCAGCAATCTCAGCAGCGCCCGGCCCAGCGTCGACTTGCCGGAACCCGATTCGCCAACGATCCCCACCGTCTGGCCCTGGCGAATGGTGAGGTCGATGCCGCGCACCGCCTCGAAGTAGTCGCTGGGTCGGAACAGGCGCTTCTTGAGGGCGAAGCGCACCTTGAGGTCGCGAGCCT
The DNA here is from genome assembly GCF_015992245.1 of Halomonas sp. SS10-MC5. NCBI lineage: Bacteria > Pseudomonadati > Pseudomonadota > Gammaproteobacteria > Oceanospirillales > Halomonadaceae > Halomonas > Halomonas sp. SS10-MC5. The sequence goes on from NZ_CP065435.1 coordinate 510,124, forward strand.
GCATGATCACCGGGGCGCTTTCCGCTACCGGCGCCTTGCGTCCGTGCGGCTCGGCGTCGATCAGCATGCGCGTGTAGTCGTGGCGGGGGGAGGCGAACAGCTCCCGGGTCGGGGCGCTTTCGACCACCTCGCCATGGCGCATCACGCAGACGCGGTCGGCGAAGTGCCGGACGATGCCCAGGTCGTGGGTGATGAACAGGATGGCCATGCCGTACTGCCGCTGCAGGTCTTTGAGCAGCGTCAGGATCTGCGCCTGGACGGTGACGTCCAGCGCCGTGGTGGGTTCATCGGCAATCAGCAGCCGCGGCTCACAGGCCAGCGCCATGGCGATCATCACGCGCTGACGCTGGCCGCCGGAGAGCTCATGGGGATAGCTCGACGCGCGCCGCTCCGGCTCGGGAAGGCCGACCTGCTCGAACAGTTCGATCACTCGCCGCTTCGCCGCCTGGCCGCGCAGCGTGGTGTGCTTGTCGAGCACCTCGCGCACCTGGTGTCCGATCCGTTGCAGCGGGTTCAGCGAGGTCATCGGCTCCTGGAAGATCATCGAGATCTCATTGCCGCGGATGTGTCGCATGCGCCGGAGGGGGACGTCGAGCAGTTCCTCCCGGCCCTGGCGACCGTGCCAGTGGATGGCGCCGCGGGTCGAGGCGAACTCCGGGAGCAGGCGCAGGATGGCCGTGGAGGAGACCGACTTGCCCGAGCCGGACTCCCCCACAAGCGCCAGGGTCTCGCCTTCGGCGAGAGAGAAACTCACCTCCTTGACCGCCGGCACCTTCCCGTGGGGCAGGGCGAAGTCGACCTGCAGGTGATCGAGCTCCAGTAATGGCTGAGACATGCAGGCCTCCTTTAGCGAGTGCGAGGGTCGAGGGCGTCACGCAGCCCGTCACCGAGAAAGTTCAGGCACAGCAGGGTGAGCGCAAGAAAGGTCGATGGCACCAGCAGCATCCAGGGGGCGCTCTGCATCATGTCCACGCCTTCACTGATCAGCACGCCCCAACTGGTCATCGGCTCCTGCACCCCGAGCCCCAGGAACGACAGGAAGCTCTCCAGCAGGATCACCTTGGGCACGGTGAGCGTGACGTAGACGATCACCGGACCGAGGGTGTTGGGAATCAGGTGGCGCGTGACGATGGTGCTCGATTTCACCCCCAGGGCGCGGGCGGCCTCGACGAACTCGCGGCGCTTGAGCGCCAGCGTCTGGCCGCGCACGATGCGCGACATGTCGAGCCATTCGACGGCACCGATGGCGGCGTAGATCAGCAGGATGTTGCGGCCGAACACCACCATCAGCAGGATCACCAGGAACATGAACGGCAGCGAGTACATGATGTCGACGAAGCGCATCATCAGGCTGTCGACGCGCCCCCCGAGGTAGCCGGCCACGGCGCCATAGAGCACGCCGATCACCAGCGAGACGAAGGTGGCCACCACGGCCACCGAGAGCGAGATCTGGCCGCCGAAGAGCGTTCGCGTGAGCAGGTCGCGACCGTTGGCATCGGTTCCTGCGTAATGGCCGTCGGCGAGGCTGGGCGGTGCGTTGAAGGCGGCCCAGTCCACTTCGTTGAGCCCCCAGGGCGTGAGCCAGGGCCCCGCCACGCAGGCAAGCGCGATCACGGTCAGCAGCACCAGGCTGACCATGGCGGCGTGGTTCTGCTTGAGGCGACGCCAGGCGTCTTTTCCCAGGCTAGCGCCCACCGGCAGGTCGCCGGCGCCCGGATGGGGGGTCGTTTGTTCAGTCGTCATAGCGGATCTGCGGGTCGAGTGCGGAGTAGAGGAGATCGACGATCAGGTTGAGCAGCACGATCAGGATGCCGTAGAACACCACCGTGCCCATCACCAGTGTGTAGTCCCGATTCAGCGCGGCCTGGACGAAGTAGCGGCCGATGCCGGGGATGCCGAAGATCTGCTCGATCACCACCGAGCCGGTGATGATCCCGGCGATGGCCGGCCCCAGGTACGAAATCACCGGCAGCAAGGAGGGGCGCAGCGCATGGCGCCAGATCACCTCGCGCTCCGTCAGGCCCTTGGCGCGGGCGGTGCGGATGTAGTGGCTGCCCAGCACCTCGATCATGCTGGCCCGGGTCATGCGGGCGATGTAGGCGATCTGCTGAATCGACAGCGCCACCACCGGCAGCACCATGTTGCGCCAGTGTCCGTCGTTCCAGCCGCCCACCGGCAGCCACGCCAGCAGCACGCCGAAGACCAAGGCGAGGATCGGCGCGATGACGAAGTTGGGAATGGCAACCCCCGCCAGTGCCGTGCCCATGACCAGGTAGTCGACGCTCGTGTTGCGTCGCAGCGCCGCCACGATGCCGAGCGGAAGCCCCAGCGCGATGGCCAGGGCGATGGCCCACAGGCCGAGCTCGAGGCTGACCGGAAACCCCTGCGCGATCAGCTCGGTGACGGTGAAATCCTTGTAGCGGAAGGAGGGGCCGAAATCGCCCTGCAGCAGGTTGCCCAGGTAGATCAGGTACTGCTTCCACACCGGCTGGTCGAGATGGTAGGCCGCGCGCAGGTTGGCCTCGATCTCCGCCGGCAGCTGGCGTTCGCCGTCGAACGGTCCTCCCGGCGCCAGGTGCATCAGGAAGAACGACAGGGTAATGACGATCAGCAGGGTGGGAATGGCCTGGAACAGGCGCTTGAAGACATAGAGCAGCATGGCATCCCCCGGCCCCGGTCGCCCGGGGCCTCGTCAGGCTTGATGGAGAAAAATCAATCTTCGAAGGAAACCCAGCGTGAGCGATGGATGTCTTCGATGTTGTTCTCCCAGCCTTGCAGGGCGGGGTTCACCAGATTGCGCGAGACGTAGTAGAAGATCGGCAAGGTAGCGTTGTCCTCGAGCGCCAGGCGCTCGGCTTCGGTCATGATCTCGCCGCGCCGGTCGAGCTCCTGGGTCTCGGCGGCCTCGCGCATCAGGGCATCGAACTCCTCGTTGGAGTAGGCCCCGTAGTTGTTGGCCACGCCGCTCTACAGCAGGCTGAGGAAGTTCTGGGCATCGTTGTAGTCGCCGATCCAGCCGGCACGGCCCACGTCGAACTTGCCCTGTCTGAGATCGGCATAGTGCACGGCGACCTCGGAGTTGAACAGGTCGACCTCGACGCCCAGTGGCTCCCACATGGCAGCGATGGCGATGGCCACCTTGCGATGGTCCTCGCTGGTGTTGTAGCGCAGGTTGAGCTGGAGCGGATTGTCGGGACTATAGCCCGCCTCTGTCATGAGTTCGCGGGCGCGTGCCATGCGCTCATCCAGGGACATATCGGCGAAATCGAGCGTCGCCGGTTCGTAATGGCTGACGCCGGGCGGAACGAAGCTGTAGGCCGGCTCCTCGCCCGTGCCCAGGATCTGCTCGGTGATCACTTCACGCCGCACGGCCAGGCTCAGGGCCTCGCGCACGCGCGGATCCGCCGTGGGATGACCCTCGCGGGAGTTGAGCACGTAGTAGTAGATCCCCAGGAAGGGGGCGGTGTGGGTCGCTTCGGGCAGGTTGTCCTGCAGCCAGCCGTACTGCTGGGTCGGGAACTCGCGCGCCACGTCGATCTCCCCGGCGCGGAAGCGGTTGAGGGCGGTGTTGCGCTCCTCGATGGGGAAGTAGATCACCTGATCGAGCGCGACGCTGTCGGCATCATGGAAGTGCTCGTTGCGTACCGCCTCGATGCGTGTCTGCGACTGCCAGCGCTGGACCTTGAACGGGCCGTTGGAGACCAGGTTGTCGGGCCGCGACCAGCGGTCGCCGTGCTCCTCCACCACGTGCTGGGGAACGGGATAGGCGGTGTAGTGGGAGAGCTGGTCGAGGAAATAGGGCGTCGAGCGCTCCAGGGTGATCTGCAGGGTATGGGCATCGAGCGCCTCGATGCCCAGCGTTTCGGGCTCCGCCTCGCCACCGTAGACCGCCTCGGCGTTCTTCACCGGATAGAGCAGATAGGCATAGTCGGCGGCGGTGGCGGGGTCTAGGATGCGGCGGAAGGCAAAGACGAAGTCCTCGGCGGTGACCGGCTCGCCATCCGACCAGCGGGCATCCTGGCGAAGCTGGAAGGTGTAGGCCGTGCCGTCCTCCGAGATCTCCCACGACTCGGCCACCCCGGGGATGCGCTCCCCATCGGCGGCTTCGGTGACCAGCCCCTCGAAGAGATCGCCCGCCACGTCGTTCTCCCAGGTGCCGCTGATCTTGTGGGGGTCGAGGGAGGCGGGCTCGCCCATGATGGCAATACGCAGCGTGTCGGCCTGAAGCGGCAGGGCGGCGAGGCTGGCCATGAGGGCGGCGGAGCGGAGCGCAGGGCGCAAGCGAGATGCGAGTTCCATCAGCGTGTTTCTCCTTGTATCTTGTTATTGGATGGTGATTCCACTGTCAATTCAGTGGATCTTAGTAGAATTAACCATGGCGGCAACGTGCGACTTTGTCCAGTCCGCTGATGGGACATCGCCGAGGGTCGCGGCGGGCGAGGATGCGTCGCAGCGCCGAGTTGGCTACAATAGTCGCCTTTTCCGCGCTGCCGGGGCGGGTCCATGGCCTGCCCGGCAGCCGTTCTCCAAGCGAACCAGGCGAGCGAGCCCATGCTGGAAACCAACCCCATTCACAATCTCATCAAGGACCTGGCCGAGCGGACAGACGTCCTGAGGGGGTATCTTTGACTATGCCGAACGCAAGGATCGGCTAGAGGAAGTCACCCGCGAGCTGGAAGACCCGGGCGTGTGGAACGACCCCGAGTACGCCCAGAAGCTGGGTAAGGAACGTGCCTCCCTCGAGGCCATCGTCGAGACCATCGACGAACTCGACCAGGGCCTGGCGGACAGCCGCGACCTGCTCGAGCTGGCCGAGATGGAAGAGGACGAAGACACCGTCGCCGAGGTGAAGAGGGAGCTCGATGGGCTCCAGGAGAGCCTGGCGAAGCTCGAGTTCCGGCGCATGTTCTCGGGCGAGATGGACGCCAACAACGCCTACCTCGACATCCAGGCCGGTTCCGGCGGCACCGAAGCCCAGGACTGGGCCAACATGCTGCTGCGCATGTACCTGCGCTGGTGCGAGCACCACGGCTTCAAGACCGAGATCACCGAGCTCTCCGCCGGTGAGGTGGCGGGCATCAAGTCGGCCACGATTCACGTGCAGGGCGACCACGCCTTCGGCTGGCTGCGTACGGAGACCGGCGTGCACCGCCTGGTGCGCAAGAGCCCGTTCGACTCCGGCGGCCGTCGCCACACGTCATTCGCCTCGGTGTTCCTGTCGCCGGAGATCGACGACAGCTTCGAGGTCGAGATCAACCCGGCGGATCTGCGCGTCGACACCTACCGCTCCAGCGGCGCGGGCGGTCAGCACGTCAACACCACCGATTCCGCGGTGCGTATCACCCACGAGCCCACCGGCATCGTGGTGGCCTGCCAGAGCCAGCGCAGCCAGCACGCCAACCGCGACTTCGCCATGAAGCAGCTCAAGGCGAAGCTGTGGGAGCACGAGATGGAGAAGCGCAATGCCGCCAAGCAGGAGGCGGAAGACTCCAAGGCCGATATCGGCTGGGGTAGCCAGATCCGCTCCTATGTGCTCGACGACCAGCGCATCAAGGACCTGCGGACCGGCGTGCAGACCAGCAACTGCGACCGGGTGCTGGACGGTGACCTGGACGCCTTCATCGAAGCCAGCTTGAAGCAGGGGCTATAGCCTGCTGCGCTTGCTGATACGGCGTTGCCCCTCAACTCGAGAGTCTCATTGACGACAGTCAGCTCCGTTCTCGCGTTGAGGGGCGCCTTGTCTCAGCTTCGCTCGCGCGGCGCTAGTCGCGTTTACAACACCGCATATTGTGACTGCTAACAGGTAGCGAGATGGCCAACCAGAGCTCCTCCCCGGAAAGCCCCCAGACCGACGAGAACCGTCTGATCGCCGAGCGTCGGGCCAAGCTGGCGGCGCGCCGCGAGCGCGCCGATGCCGCCGGCGGCAGCGCCTTCCCCAACGATTTTCGCCGCGATAGCCTGGCGGCCGACCTCGTGGCCGAGCTGGGTGAGAAGGACAAGGACGAGCTGGAGTCGCTGCACCGGCCGGCGGCAGTGGCCGGGCGCATCATGCGCAAGCGCGGCCCGTTCCTGGTGATCCAGGACCCCTCCGGCACGATCCAGCTCTACGTCGACAAGAAGGGGCTGGCGGAAGAGGTGCTGGAGGATATCAAGGGCTGGGACATCGGCGACATCGTGGCGGCCCGCGGCCCGGTGCACAAGTCGGGCAAGGGCGACCTCTACGTGATGATGGAGGAGGCCAGGCTCTTGACCAAGAGCCTGCGCCCGCTGCCGGACAAGTTCCATGGCCTGACCGACATGGAGGCGCGCTATCGCCAGCGCTACGTCGACCTGATCATGAACCCCGATTCGCGCAAGGTGTTCGAGACCCGCGCCGGGGTGATCAGCGCCATGCGCCGCTTCTTCGAGGAGCGCGGCTTCATGGAGGTCGAGACCCCCATGCTGCAGCCGATCCCCGGGGGCGCCACCGCGCGGCCCTTCATCACCCACCACAATGCGCTTGACATCGACATGTACCTGCGCATCGCTCCCGAGCTCTACCTCAAGCGCCTGGTGGTGGGCGGCTTCGAGAAGGTCTTCGAGATCAACCGCAACTTCCGCAACGAAGGGCTGTCGACGCGCCACAACCCCGAGTTCACCATGGTCGAGTTCTATCAGGCACACGCCAACCACCATGACCTGATGGACCTCACCGAGGAGATGCTGCGCGCCGTCGCGCTCAAGGTGCTGGGCACCACCACGGTGGTCAACACCGTGCGCAGCGCCGAGGGCGAAGTGCTCGAGACCTACGAATACGACTTCGGCAAGCCGCTCAGGCGCATCAGCGTGTTCGACTCGATCCTCGAGTTCAACCCGGACATTCACGCCGAAGCGCTGGCCGACGAGGCCGCCGCACGGCAGATCGCCGAGCGCCTGGACATCGACGTCAAGGATGGCTGGGGCCTGGGCAAGATCCAGATCGAGATCTTCGAGAAGACCGTCGAGCACCGCCTGAAGGACCCGACCTTCATCACCGACTACCCCACCGAGGTGAGCCCGCTGGCGCGGCGCAAGGACAGCGACCCGTTCGTCACCGAGCGCTTCGAGTTCTTCGTCGGCGGGCGAGAGATCGCCAACGGCTTCTCGGAGCTCAACGACGCCGAGGACCAGGCCGAGCGCTTCCGCGCCCAGGCGGCGGAGAAGGAGGCCGGCGACCTCGAGGCGATGTACTACGACGCCGACTACGTGCGCGCGCTGGAGTACGGCCTGCCGCCCACCGCCGGCGAGGGCATCGGCATCGACCGATTGGTGATGCTGTTCACCGACAGCGCCTCGATCCGGGATGTGTTGCTGTTCCCGGCCATGCGCCCTGAAGTTGAATGAAGGGGCTGCGCTTCGGCCCGGCAAGCTGCTGAAGCGACGGGGGACATGCCTTCGAGGAGGCGCGCCGAGCCCGTCCCTGGGAGCTACCGGCGCCATCCATGGCGCCGGACCTCCTCTCCGGCATTCCCCCGTCGCGTTACCTCTTCTGACGGATCAACCCCGACTTCTCTGCCGACCGGCGGAAGTATTGGTAAGCGGCGGCGCTAGCGCCCATAATGATCACCGTTTCGACGTCGAGGAGACCGCGATGAAACTGCTCAACCGCTCCGCCCTGAGCGTCAGGCCGACCCGGCACTTCGTGGACTGGATCAACGCCCTGGAACCCACCATGGGGGAGGACGACCTCACCCTGGCCGACGTCGAACGCGAAAGCACCGTCTACCTGATTCCCGAGATGGACACCCCGGAGGCGCTGGAGGCCTTCGTGCGGGAGCGCTACCTCGAGATCCTCGAGACCGAGCTGCGCGCCTGGGAAGAGGACGAGCGTCAGTGGCCCGAGGCCCTGGACTGGGCGCTGTTCCAGCGCTTCCTGCAGGTCGAGCACAGCTACCTGGCCATCGACCTCGACGACGAGACGGCGCTGGAGATCTCCGAGGTCGACGATTCCCTGCTGCTGGAGACGGATCAGGACTGATTCGCTCCTTCGTTGATCTTCGAGAACCGGCTGCGGCCGGTTTTCTCGTTATGTACCAAGCCCTGATGGGAACCAAATGAGCCGACTCTTTTCCACCCGGCCCGGCGACGACGGCCTGCCGGGGCCCGAGCGACGCCTGGCGGTACTGGCGCTGATCCTCGGTACGCTGATGGCCGTGGTCGACGTCACCATGGTCAACATTGCGCTGCCGTCCATGGCGCGTGACCTCGAGGTCTCCGACGCCCGCGCGGTCTGGGTCACCAACCTGTTCCAGATCGTCTGCGCCGCCTTCCTGCTGGTGTGCGCCTCCTTCAGCGAGATGATCAGTCGCCGCCGGCTCTACGTGGCCGGGCTGGCGCTGTTCGTGGTTGCCTCGTTGGGTGCGGCACTGTCGCGCAGCCTGGAGTGGCTGCTGCTCTTTCGGGCCCTGCAGGGGCTCGGGGCGGCGGCCACGCTCTCCATCGGCCCATCGCTCTATCGCTCGATCTTTCCCACTCGCCTGTTAGGCAGTGCCTTGGGGCTTTCCGCCCTGGTGGTAGCGGGCGGCTATGCCGCCGGACCGGCCTTGGGTGGGCTGGTGCTGTCGGTGGTCAGTTGGCCCTGGCTGTTCGCCCTGCACCTGCCGCTGGGGCTCGTCGCGCTGTGGCTGGCGTGGCGTGCGCTGCCCCGCGAGAAGGGGCGCCGCGGCGGCTTCGACGGTCGCGGGGCGCTGGGCTCGGTGGTCACGCTGGGAAGCTTCTTCCTGGCCATGGATACCCTGGGCCACGGTGCGGCGCCGTGGCAGTCGCTGGCCTGGCTGACGCTCAGCGTGGTGACGGGCGGGCTGTTCCTGCGCCGCCAGCGCCGGGCCAGCCACCCACTGCTGCCGCCACGGCTGTTCCGGGTGCCGCGCTTCCGCCTGGCGGTGTCGGCGTCGGGGCTCGCCTTCGTCGGTCAGGGGCTGGCCTTCGTCGCGCTGTCGTTCCTTTACCAGCAGGAGATGGGGTTCTCGCCGCTGCACACCGCCTGGCTGTTCACGCCCTGGCCGTTGGCCATCATGCTGGTCGGCCCCCTGGCCGGTCGCCTGGCCGACCGGATGAATCCCAGCCTCATGGCCAGCCTGGGGCTGGTGGTGCTGATGCTGGGGCTCGCCTCGCTGGCGCTGCTGCCGCAGGCGGCCGGTGTGCTGGACAGCCTGTGGCGCACGGCGCTGTGCGGCATCGGCTTCGGTCTGTTCCAGCCGCCCAACAACCGCGAAATGATGACCAGTGCGCCGCACGAACTGAGCACCAGCGCCTCGGGCGTGCTCAGCACCACGCGTACCGTGGGCCAATCCCTCGGCGTGGCGCTGGTCGGTGCCTTCATGGCGGCCAATGCGCCGGTGCAGGCCACGCTGTGGGCTGGCTGCCTGGCCTGCCTGCTGGCGCTCCTGGCCAGCCTGGCGCGGGTGTCACTGGCCGGCGCCGCCCAGGCGGGCTGTCGCGAGGAGGCCGCGCAGGTGCAGTCGCCGAGCAAGCGAGTACAATGACCTGACATCCATGATCGAGGAGCCCTCATGAGCGTTCAGGCCGATATCGAAGAGAAGCTGCAGGCCCTCGAACCCACCCATATGGCGGTGGAGAACGAGAGTCATCGGCATGCCGTGCCGGCCAATTCCGAAACCCACTTCAAGGTCACGGTGGTGTCCGAACACTTCCAGGGATTGATGCCGGTGAAGCGCCACCAGCGTCTCTATGCGCTGCTGGCCGATGAGCTCTCGGGGCCGGTGCATGCCCTGGCCCTGCATCTCTATACCCCGCAGGAGTGGGCCGCCCGCGGCGAGGCGCGCCCCGACTCCCCCAACTGCCGTGGTGCCGGTGCGTGACTACCGAACCGCAGCGTCTGCAGTACCTGGAGGCGATGGGGCTGACGGCCTGGGTGGCGCGTTACCGGCTGCCCCACGCACGGCCGACCGAGGCCTGCGCGTGGGAGCTGCCCGAGCGGCCCGCCGCCACGCCGCCCGCCGAGCGCCTGCATGCGCTGCTCGACGAGGCGGATGCCGCCGCGCGCCAGGCCCCTCCCGGACCGCCGGCCGCGGAGCCGCCGAGGGCGTCGTCTCCCAACCGCGCTCGTCAGCTGCTGGGCATCGCCTCTGCCGATGAGGAGGCCGGGCCGGCGGCCAGCGAGGCGGCGGCTCCCGAGGCGGCAAAGCCGGGCCAGGAGCCGCTGCGCTTCACCCTGCAGGTGGCGTGCCTGGCAGGGCGCTGGCTGGTGACCGTGCCCGGGGAGGCGCCGCCGGGCGACCAGGGACAGCTGCTGGGCAACCTGCTGCAGGCGGCCGGGATCGCAGCCGAGCCCTCGCTGGTCTTCGAGACGTTTCGCTGGCCGCCGATGGAGAACCTGCCGGTCGAGGCGCCGCTGGAAGAGGCGCGCGAGGGGCTGCAGGCCTTCATCGAAGGCACGCGTCGACGGGGCTGGGCGCTCGAACGTATCCTGGTGTTCGGTCGCGACGAAGCCCTGGATCGGCTGCTTGGCCCGCAGCAGGGCGCATTCGAGCTGCTTGGCCTGCCCGCGTGGCAGGGGCCCGCGCTGGGCGAGCTGGCGCAGAGCGCCGCGGCCAAGCGTGAACTGTGGCCTACCCTGCTGGAGTGGCGGCGGGCCTGGTCCCGGTCTGACAGCGAGACCGATGACTGAACTCGCCATCCATCGGTTGACGACCGACGATCTGGAGCGCCTGGTGGCGCTGGAGAACTGTCAGCTGCGCCCCTGGTCACGTCGCCAGCTCGAGGCCGCCCTGAGCGATGCCGGCTGTCTGGTACTGGGGGCGGAGATGGCCGGCCGGCTCGTCGGCCATGCCGTGGTCGCCAGGCTGCCCTTCGAGGCGGAACTACAGGCCATGCTGGTGGCGCCCGACATGCGTCGGCGCGGCCTGGCCGCCGCGCTGCTGGAAACGACGATCGAGCAGTGCCGGCAATGGGGCAGCGAGCGGCTGCTGCTCGAGGTAAGAGCGGGCAATGTGCCGGCCCTCGAACTCTATCGCCACGCGGGCTTCGGCGAGGATGGGCGGCGCCGCGGCTATTACCCGCCTCTGGAGGAGGCGGCCGACGCACGCAGGGAGGATGCCGTTCTGATGTCGCGTCGGCCTTGAGACGGCTGGTGCGGTGAGGCGCCAGGACGCACGGCCGGAAACGCCAGGGCTCAGCCTCGCTCGGTTTCCACCTCGTCGAACTTGCCCAGCAGCGCGGTCAGGCGGCGCTCCCACTCCTCGCGCTCGTGCTTCAGCCGGCTGTTCTCCTCGCGCAGTTCCTCGGCCTCCATCTTCAGCAGTTCCAGGGCCTCGACGGCACTGGCCACTTTCTGTTCGAGCCGGTTGAAGAGTTCGGTGCTCATCGTGTTCTCCTGAATGACGTCCTGCCGGGGCGGGCGCCTGCCCGCGCTGATTCCGTTGCGCAGCGTAACGCCGAGGCCAAGGCTCGGCAAGCGTAGCCGAACGGCGACGCCGGGCCGGCTGACTACCGGCGCCGGTAGAGTCGCCCGGTACTATCGCCGGCCCGCACCTCGCGATGCAGCGCCCAGTTGGCGGGAACGTGTACGTCGAGCGCCGTTTCGGCCTCCAGGTAGATCCACGCCTCCGCGGCGAGCCAGCCCCGCTCCAGGTATTCGCAGCAGGGCTCCGCCAGGCCTTGGCGGAAGGGTGGATCGAGGAAGACCAGGGTAAAGGCAGCGTCGGCCGACCCGGCGGCGAGCAGGGCGAGGGCATCCCCGGCCTGCACCCGGCCCCGCTCGCTGGCGCCCAGGGTGCGGAGATTGTCCGCAAGAGCTCCGGCGACCCTGGCGTCGCGTTCGACGAACAGCACCGAGGCCGCGCCGCGGGAAAGCGCTTCGAGACCCAGTGCGCCGGTGCCGGCGAACAGGTCGAGCGCCTGTGCGCCCGGCGTGGCCGCGGCCAGCCAATTGAACAGGGTCTCGCGCACCCGGTCGGGCGTGGGGCGCAGGCCCGGGCTGTCGAGTACCGGCAGCAGGCGTCGGCGATACTCGCCGCCGATGATGCGCAGGCGGCCGCTACCCTTGGACGGGCGAGCGCCGGGGCGGGAGCGTGAACGAGGGGAGGAGCGGCGACGTGTCATGCGGCGGAATTGTACCCGGCGCCGTGTCCACAGTCATGGTGCGCGGTGTTAGGATGTAGCGATCATTCACCCGTGAGGCTGAATTCCCCCATGTTCGGTTTTTTCAAGCGCAAGAAGCAGCAGGAATCCCAGCAGGAAGAGCAGCAGGAGCGGCAGTCGACTCAGCCTGATGAAGAGCACGAGGAGGAGGCGTCCCGCGAAGGTGCGCCGACGAGTGAAACGGCTGCCGAGGCGGAGCGGGAGGCGGCGCCCGCCGAGCCGGACGTCGTCGACGCCCCGCGCCCCGAGGAGACCGCCATGGCTGGCCCGGCGGCGGATGAGGTGCGTGACCGGACCGAAGCAGTCGATGAGGTCGGCCGGGAAGAGGAGAACGAGGTGCTGCGTGAGGAGGCGCTGGCCTCCGAGCCCGAGCCTCAATCACAACCCGAACCCGAACCCGAACCCGAACCCGAGCCCGAGCCTCAATCACAACCCGAACCCGAACCCGAACCCGAACCCGAACCCGAACCCGAGCCTGCCCGCCCGGCGCTGCAGGAGAAACCGGCCGCCGAGAAGCGGGGCTGGTTCGCGCGCATCCGCTCGGGCCTGGGCAAGACCCGCGCCAACCTCACCGAGGGTGTCGCCGGGCTGTTCCTGGGCAAGAAGCAGATCGACGACGAGCTGATCGAGGACCTCGAGACCCAACTGCTGATGGCCGACGTGGGGATCGAGGCCACCAGCGAGATCATCGAGCGTCTTACCGAGCGCGTCTCGCGCAAGGAGCTCAAGGAGCCCCAGGCACTCTATCGTGCGCTGCAGGACGAACTCACCGTGATGCTCGACGCCGTGGCCAAGCCTCTCGTGCTGCCGGCCAAGAGCGAAGGGCCTTTCGTGATCCTGGTGGTTGGCGTCAACGGTGTCGGCAAGACCACCACCATCGGCAAGCTGACCCAGCGCTTCCAGCGCGAGGGGCGCAGCGTGATGCTGGCCGCCGGCGACACCTTCCGTGCCGCCGCGGTGGAGCAGCTCAAGGTATGGGGCGAGCGCAACAAGGTGCCGGTGATCGCCCAGCACACCGGCGCCGACAGCGCCTCGGTGATCTACGATGCCGTGGCGTCGGCCAAGGCGCGCAAGGTTGACGTGCTGATCGCCGACACCGCCGGGCGGCTGCACAACAAGAGCCACCTGATGGAAGAGCTCAAGAAGGTGCACCGGGTAATGGGCAAACTCGACGGGGATGCCCCCCATGAGGTGATGCTGGTGCTCGATGCCGGCACCGGCCAGAACGCGCTCTCCCAGGCCAATACCTTCAACGAGGCGGTGCCGGTCACCGGCATCACCCTGACCAAGCTCGACGGTACCGCCAAGGGCGGCATCATCTTTGCCCTGGCCAAGCAGCTCGGCACGCCGATCCGCTTCATCGGCGTGGGCGAGGGCCTCGACGACCTGCGCCCCTTCGAGGCCCGCGATTTCGTCGACGCCCTCTTCGACCAGGGCGACGGGGGGGCTGCCGCCTCGTCATGATCCTCTTCGAGCATGTGGGGAAACGCTACGGCGGGCGCTTCGAGGCACTCGCCAACATCGATTTCCGCGTGCAGCGCGGCGAGATGCTCTTCCTCACCGGCCATTCGGGCGCCGGCAAGAGTTCGCTGCTGCGCCTGATCATGCTGCTGGAGCGGCCGACTCGCGGCCGGGTGCTGGTCGCCGGGCACGACATCGGCCGCCTGCACCCCAGCCAGGTGCCCTATTACCGCCGCCAGATCGGCGTCGTGTTCCAGGACCACCAACTGCTGCTCGACCGCTCCATTTTCCACAACGTGGCGCTGCCGCTGGAGATCCGCGGGGTCGATCCGCGTGAGGCGGCCCGCCGGGTGCGCGCGGCGCTGGACAAGGTGGGGCTGCTGCATCGCGAGAAGGCACTGCCCATCGAGCTCTCCGGCGGCGAGCAGCAGCGGGTGGGTATCGCCCGGGCGGTGGTCAACAAGCCCTCGCTGCTGCTCGCCGACGAGCCTACCGGTAACCTCGACCCGCAGCTCTCGGCCGACATCATGGCGCTGTTCGAGGACTTCAACCGCATCGGCACCACCGTGATGATCGCCAGCCACGACCTGGCGCTGATCGCCCGCCTGCGGCACCGCGTGCTGCGCCTGCGCGATGGGCGTCTGGTAGCCGACGAGGAGGCCGCATGAGCCGGCAGCCGCCCGCGCCGCCGCGCGGCGCGCGCACTCAGCGCACCCGCTCCTCCAGCCGCTTTCGCGGCTGGCTGCGCCACCATCGTGCCATGTGCCTCGATAGTGCCCGGCGCCTGCTGCGAGCCCCCATCGGCAGCCTGCTCACCATGCTCGCCATTGCCATTGCCCTGGTATTGCCGGCGGCGCTGTGGCTGGCGCTGGACAGTGCGCGCCTGCTCGATGCCGAACTCGACGAGAGCGCTACCCTGACGGCCTACCTGGAGCGCCACGTGGACGAGGCCCAGGCCGGGCGCATCGGCGAGGCCGTGGCCGCCCAGCAGGGCGTCGCCCGCAGCCGCCTGATCACTGCCGCCGAAGGCATGGCGGAGTTCCAGCAGGCGCTGGGGTTGGACGATGCCTTGGGTCGGCTCGAGGACAACCCGCTGCCGGCCAGCATCGTGGTGGTGCCCGTCGACCCGGCCCCCGAGGCAGTGCGCCGGCTCGCCGGCGAACTCGAGACGTTGAGCGGCGTCGACGAGGTGCGGCTCGACCTGGCCTGGCTCGAGCGGCTGCGCCACCTGGCCGAATTGGGCAGCCGCCTGGCCCTGGCGCTCGGCGTGCTGTTCGGCCTGGGCGTGCTGCTGGTGGTGGGCAACACCATCCGCCTGGCGGTGGAGAGCCGCCGCCAGGAGATCGAGGTGGTGATGCTGATCGGTGCCACCCATGCCTTCGTGCGCCGCCCCTTCCTCTACAGCGGGGCCTGGTACGGGCTCGGCGGCGGCCTGCTCGCCTGTGGGCTGCTGGGGCTCGGCAACCAGTGGCTGGCGGCGCCGGTCAGCGCCCTGGCGGCGAGCTACGGTGCCACCTTCACACTGCCGCGGCTGGGGCCGGGGGGCTCGGCAACGCTGCTGTTGTGCAGTACACTATTGGGCTGGCTGGGTGCCTGGATCGCCGTGAGCCGCCACCTCGCGGAGGTGCGGCCCCGATAGGCCCATCCTCTGGCGATACCGGCCGCATCCGCTCGCTGGCGACATCGTGCGGCATCTGCCACCCTGTCGCCAGACAGGGAACATTATCGATATTCGATCGTCAAACAAGCGGTTGAAACAGACATCGGTCTTTATGTAGATGGGTTTTCAGGGAGACAACCTGCTATGAGCACCAGTCTTCTTCCGGTGGGCCAGCTCTCACCGGGACATGACCTCAACGGGTACATCCAGGCGGTCAATGGCATTCCCATGCTGACCGCCGAGGAAGAGCGCGAACTCGCCTTCCGCCTTCACGACGAAGGCGACCTGGAGGCGGCGCGTCGCCTGGTGCTGTCGCATCTGCGCTTCGTCGTGCACATCGCACGCAGCTACTCAGGTTATGGCCTGCCCCAGGCCGACTTGATCCAGGAGGGCAACGTGGGCCTGATGAAGGCCGTCAAGCGCTTCGATCCCAACCAGGGGGTGCGGCTGGTCTCCTTCGCCGTGCACTGGATCAAGGCCGAGATCCACGAATTCGTGCTGCGCAACTGGCGCATCGTCAAGATCGCCACCACCAAGGCCCAGCGCAAGCTATTCTTCAACCTGCGCAGCGCCAAGAAGCGCCTGGCCTGGTTGAACAACGACGAGGTCGACGCCATCGCCCGCGACCTCGACGTCAAGCCCGAGGTGGTGCGCGAGATGGAGGGCCGCCTCTCGGCCCACGATGCCGGCTTCGACGTCTCGCCGAGCGACGACGAGGAGGCCGCCTACCAGGCGCCGGTCCACTACCTGGACGATGACGGCTCCGATCCCGCCGTCCAGCTCGAGGACAGCGACTGGGAAGACGATGCCAATCGTCGCCTGAAGATGGCCCTGGAGGCGCTGGACGAGCGTTCCCGCGACATCCTCCAGCGTCGTTGGCTGGCCGACGACAAGGCCACGCTGCACGATCTGGCCGATGTCTACGGCGTCTCCGCCGAGCGCATCCGACAGCTCGAGAAGAACGCCATGAAGAAGATCCGTCAGCAGCTGGGCGACACCCTGGCGGCCTGAGCGCCACATTGCCCCGACGACGAAGCCCCGGTTCCGTGAACCGGGGCTTTTGCTTGGCGGGCTGGGCGCCTACGCGCTCTGGGTGATCGGCGTGCGCATCAACTGGGCCGAGAGCAGCGCCCACTGGTCGTCCCAGTGCTCGGTGGGGCGACGCTGGAAGTCGCTGCGCACGTACTGGGAGATGCGCCCCTCCGCCACGGCCATCAGCAGGTTGGCGGTGGCCGATACCGGCAGTACGGTACGCTGCCGTTCGCGCAGTTCGGCTTCGCGCAGCACCTGCTTGAGCTGGGTCTCCAGGCGTTCGAAAAGCTGGTGGATACGCAGCCGCAGCCGCTCGGTCTCGCCGGTCAGGACGTCGCCCTCGAGCAGGCGCGAGAGGCCCGGGTTCTTCTCGGCGAAGGCCAGCAGCAGGGTGAGGATCTGCCCGCAGCGCGGCACGGCCTCGTGCATCTCGTCGAGGATGCGGCTGATGCGCTCGAACAGGGTCTCCTCGATGAACGAGATCAACCCCTCGAACATGCGGGCCTTGCTCGGGAAATGGCGGTATAGCGCGGCTTCGGAAACGCCCACCTGGCGCGCCAGCGCCGCGATGGTGATGCGTTTGCCGCTGTCTTCTTCCAGCATCAGGGCGAGCGCCTGCAGGATCTGCTCGCGCCGGCTGGAGGTCTGTGTTGCCTGCGTCATGTCGAAGTGTGTCTTCTGGTTATTGGGTGGCCGGAGGTGCTCGCCCCATGGCCGGCACGGGGCGAGCGCCTCTTCAGGCGCTGTCGTTCCCTTGCTGGTCGGCATCGGTGATCAGGGTGCCGACCCCGGCATTGGTGAAGATTTCCAGCAGCGTGGCATGCGCCACGCGGCCATCGATGATATGCGCACTGCGTACGCCTCCCTTCACGGCGTCGAGCGCGCAGCGGATCTTGGGCAGCATACCACCATGAATGGTGCCGTCGGCGATCAGGGCGTCCACCTGGGCGGTGGTCAGCCCGGTGAGTACCTCGCCCTCGGCGTTCATCAGGCCGGCCACGTTGGTCAGCAGCATCAGTTTCTCCGCCCCCAGCGCCTCGGCCACCTTGCCCGCCACCAGGTCGGCGTTGATGTTGTAGCTGTGACCCTTGGCGTCGACGCCGATGGGGGCGATCACCGGAATGAAGTCGCGCTCGGCGAGCATCTCGATCAGGTCGGTGGAGACATGCTCGACCTCGCCCACGTGGCCGATGTCGATGATCTCGGGGGCAGTCATTTCCGGCGTCTGGTGCTCGACCTTGAGCTGGCGAGCGCGGATCTGGGCGCCGTCCTTCCCGGTGAGGCCGATCGCCTTGCCGCCGCACTGGTTGATCAGGTTGACGATCTCCTTGTTGACCAGCCCGCCGAGCACCATTTCTACCACATCCATGGTCTGCGAGTCGGTAACCCGCATGCCATTGACGAAGCGCGACTCGATCTTGAGCTTGGCCAGCAATTCCCCGATCTGCGGGCCGCCGCCATGTACCACCACGGGATTGATGCCGACCTCCTTCATCAGCACCATGTCGCGGGCGAAGGAGTCGATTAGGGCATCTTCGGTCATGGCATTGCCGCCGTACTTGACGACGACGGTCTTGCCGGAGAAACGCTGGATGTAGGGAAGTGCCTCGGAGAGCACTTCCACTACCAACCGCGGGTCACGGGTCGTTTCGGTCATGGTCCTTCCTCGGGGATACGAAACGCCGCCGTCAGCTCGGCAGCGTCAGCGCCGGGTCGACCTGCTTGAGGGCGTCGGCGAAACGGTTACGAATACGCTCGAGGGCGGCGTCGCTCTTGCCCTCGAAGCGCAGCACCAGCACCGGCGTGGTGTTGGAGGCGCGGCACAGCCCCCAGCCGTCGGGATAGTCGACGCGGATGCCGTCGAGGGTGGTCTTGACGCCGTCCTCGCCGAAGTCGCCCTCGCGGGCCAGCTTGTCGACCAGCTCGAACTTGTTCTCGTCGGTCACGTGGACGTTGATCTCCGGCGTGCCGAGGTCCTGCGGGTAGCGGGCGAAGAAGGTGTCGGCGTCGTCTTCCTGCTTGGAGAGGATCTCGAGCAGCCGGGCGGCGCCGTAGATGCCGTCGTCGAAGCCGTACCAGCGCTCCTGGAAGAAGATGTGGCCGCTCATCTCGCCGGCGAGCTGAGCCCCGGTCTCCTTCATGCGCGCCTTGATCAGCGAGTGCCCGGTGCGCCACATCTCCGGCGTGCCGCCGGCCCGCTCGACCACGCCCGCCAGGTTGCCGGTGCACTTGACGTCGAAGATCACGCGGGCGCCGGGATTGCGCGACAGCATGTCCTCGGCGAAGGCCATCATCAGGTGATCGGGGTAGATCAGCTTGCCGCTCGGCGTGACCACGCCGAGGCGGTCGCCGTCACCGTCGAAGGCCAGGCCGATGTCGGCGCCGGTCTCCTTCACCGCACGCATCACGTCCTGCAGGTTCTCCACCTTGCCCGGGTCGGGGTGGTGGTTGGGAAAGTTGCCGTCGATCTCGGCGAACAGCGGCACGGTGTCGGCACCGAGCCGCTCGATCAGCTTGGGCCCCAGCTCGCCGGCCACGCCGTTGCCGCAGTCGACCACCGCCTTGAGCGGGCGCTCGAGACGGATGTCGCCGACGATGCGCTCGAGGTAGGCGTCGCGCACGTCCTCGTGCCGCACGCTGCCCTGGCCCTCGGCGAGATCGCCGGACTCGATGCGCTTGTACAGCGCGGTAATCGCCTCGCCGGAGAGCGTCTCGCCGCCCAGCACGATCTTGAAGCCGTTGTAGTCCGGCGGATTGTGGCTGCCGGTGACCATCACCCCCGAGGCGGTGCCTTCGAGGACATGGGTGGCGAAGTAGAGCACCGGCGTGGGCACCATGCCGATGTCGATCACGTCGCGGCCGGCGGCGGTCAGGCCGCGCATCAGCGCCTCGCTCAGCCGCGGGCCGGAGAGGCGGCCGTCGCGGGCCACCACCACGGTGGACTCGTTGCGGGCGGCGGCCTCCGAGCCGATGGCTCGGCCGATCTGCTCGACGGTCGCCTCGGTCAGGGTGTCGTCGACGATGCCGCGAATATCGTAGGCGCGGAATATGGAGGCCGGTATGGGGCTGTTCTCGACTTGGCTCATAGCGGTTCCTTGTCAGACAGTGGTGGGTTCGTTGATGCCAGGTTGCGACGGCGCTGCCGGGCGTCACCGCTCCTTGGGACGCTTGCGGCGTTCTTGCGGTCAGTGGCGGCCCGAGCTGCCGAAGCCGCCTTCACCGCGTAGGCTGGCCTCGAAGTCATCGACGACGTCGAGCTCGGCCTGGACCACCGGTACCAGCACATACTGGGCCAGGCGCTCGAAGGGCTCCAGCACGAAGGTGTTGGTGCCGCGGTTCCACACGGAGATCATCAGCTCGCCCTGGTAGTCGGAATCGATCAGACCCACCAGGTTGCCGAGCACGATGCCGTGCTTGTGGCCCAGCCCGGAGCGCGGCAGGATCAGGCCGGCCAGGTCCGGGTCGCCGATATGGATCGCGAGCCCGGTGCGCACCAGTTCGCACTGGCCGGGCTCGAGGGTCAACGGCGCATCGAGCAGCGCACGCAGGTCCATCCCGGCGGAGCCCAGGGTGGCGTAGCGGGGCATGTAGTCGTGCAGCCGCTCGTCGAGCAGCTTGACGGCCAGGCGCGGTTGTCGGGGTCGGGAATCGGACATGGTGGCTCCGTCGGTTCTGCGGGTTCCGGGCAGGTTTGGGTTCAGTGTACGGGGCGGGAGGTCAGGCAGCCGAGCGCTCGCTCGATCACTGCCCTGGCCAGCTCGCGCTTGGGCTGCGGCGGCAACTGCTCGCCGCCTTCCCCTTCGCCGTCGCGCCACAGCAGCAGGGCGGCGTTGTCGTCGGCGCCGAAGCCGAGCCCTGCGGCCGAGACGTCGTTGGCGACGATCATGTCCAGCCGCTTGCGCTCGAGCTTGTCGCGCGCATAGGCCTCGAGATCGCGGGTCTCGGCGGCGAAGCCCACCACGAAGGGGCGTCCCCCGGCCGCATCGCGCGTATGGGCGATATCGGCAATGATATCGGGGTTCTTGATCAGCTTCAGGGTCAGGCCTTCCTCGCCTTCGCGCTTCTTGATCTTGTGTTCGGCGGCCGTCGCGGCGCGATAGTCGGCCACCGCGGCGCAGCCGATGAACAGGTCGCAGTCGGCCGCCAGGCGGCGGCTCGCCTCGTGCATCTGGCGCGCCGTCTCCACATCGGTGCGCTCGACTCCCACGGGGGTCGGCAGGCTCACCGGCCCGCTGATCAGGCTGACCCGGGCGCCGAGCTCGGCCGCGGCGGCGGCCAGGGCGAAGCCCATCTTTCCCGAGCTGTGGTTGGAGAGGTAGCGCACCGGATCGAGCGGCTCGCGGGTGGGGCCGGCGGTGATCACCACGTGCAGGCCCCGGGCCGGGGCGTCCCCGACCCGCGCCGCCTGGCCTTGTGCAGCCTCGCGGCTGGGCTGAATGAGTTCGGCCACGATCGCCTCGGGCTCGAGCATGCGGCCCGGCCCCACGTCGCCGCAGGCCTGGTCGCCGCTGGCCGGCCCCAGCAGCCGCCAGCCGTCCTGTGCGAGGCGTTCGGCGTTGCGCTGGGTGGCGACATGGCGCCACATGGCCTGGTTCATGGCCGGCGCCATCACCTTTTCGGCGTCGCTGGCCAGGCACAGGGTGGTGAGCAGGTCGTCGGCCATGCCCAGAGCCAGGCGTGCCATCAGGTCGGCGGTGGCCGGGGCGATCAGGATCGTCTCGGCCCAGCGGGCCAGCTCGATATGCCCCATGCCGGCCTCGGCTTCGGGATCGAGCAGCGAGGTGCGCACCGGCTCGCCGGTCAGCGCCTGCAGCGTCAACGGGGTGATGAAGGCCTGGGCGCCTTCGGTCATGACCACGCGAACCTCGCAGCCCGCCTGCTTGAGCAGCCGGGCGAGCTGGGCGCTCTTGTAGGCGGCGATGCCGGCACTGATGCCGAGCAGGATGCGCCGGCCGGCAAACCGTTGTGCGAGTTGCGTTGCCATGCTGTTTCCCTGAGCTGAAACCCGACCGCCTACCTTACCACTGCCGTTGAAGTTGCGCAGCCGCAGCCTTCGGCCAAGGTCGGTTACAATGGGTGACTTCCTATCACCAGGGAAAGCGTAGCAAGGAGACAGGGGATGTCGATTCGCGACTGGCCCGAGGGCGAGCGCCCGCGGGAAAAACTGCTGACGCTGGGCGCCGAGGCACTGTCGGATGCCGAGCTGCTGGCGATCTTCCTGCGCGTAGGAGTAGCGGGGCGTTCGGCGGTGGACCTGGCCCGCGACCTGCTCGGCGCGTTCGGCGGCCTGCGCCAACTGCTCGAGGCCGACCAGGCTCGCTTCTGCGCCGAACGCGGGCTGGGCACGGCCAAGTTCGTCCAGCTCCAGGCCACCCTCGAGCTCTCCAAGCGTCATCTTGCCGCCGAGCTCGCGCGCGGCAATGCGCTGACCTCGCCCACCCTGGTGCGCGCCTATCTGGCCACCCAGTTGCGCCACCTGGGCCACGAGGAGTTCGCTGCGCTGTTCCTCGACACCCAGCATCGCGTGATCCGCTTCGAGTCGCTGTTCCGCGGCACGCTGGACAGCGCCTCGGTCTACCCCCGCGAGGTGGCGCGCCGCGCGCTGGAGCTGGGCGCCGGGGCGCTCATCTTTGCCCATAACCACCCTTCCGGCGTGGCCGAGCCCTCTGACGCCGACCGGCGCATCACCGAGCGGCTGCGCGAAGCGCTGGGATTGTTCGAGATCCGCGTGCTGGACCACTTCGTGGTCGGCGATGGGGAAGTCGTATCTTTTGCAGAGAGAGGGTGGCTTTAGGCGGCAGGAAAGGTAGAATACGCGCCTACTATTGCCTGCCGGGGCGCACTCTGCTATAAAGTGCAGCCTTTGAATTCCCTTGGGTCAAATGACAACGGGGTCGTTCCCGGTTTGCCCGACAGGTTTTGAACACACAGGTTTGACCACCTGGCCAAGCGGTTGGAGGCTCCCATGTCCAAAGTATGTCAGGTTACCGGCAAGCGCCCGGTGACTGGTAACAACGTTTCACACTCCCAGCGCAAGACCCGCCGTCGTTTCTTGCCGAACCTGCACACCCACCGCTTCTGGGTGGAGTCCGAGAACCGCTTCGTCAAGCTGCGGGTTTCCTCCAAGGGTATGCGCATCATCGACAAGAAGGGCATCGACGAGGTGCTCAGCGACATCCGCAAGCGCGGCGAAGCCGTCTAAGCGAACCTCAGGGAGACAGCAGTCATGCGTGACAAGATCAAGTTGGTGTCCAGCGCCGGTACCGGCCACTTCTACACCACCGACAAGAACAAGCGGAACACCCCGGACAAGCTCGAATTCAAGAAGTACGATCCGGTTGTCCGCAAGCACGTGATGTACAAGGAAGCCAAGATCAAGTGAGCCGATCCGGCGTCCGCCGCTGTCGACGGGCGCCCTTGGCGGCTTGACGGCTTCCAGCCGCAGGTAGCAAGACCTGTCCTCCTGAACCCGGCCCTGCCGGGTTCAGGCGTATCTATTCCCCGGATTTACTCGCCATGCCCGAGCTTCCCGAAGTCGAGACCACCCGCCGCGGCATCGCTCCTCACGTGGAGGGGCGCGAGATCGTCGAGGCGATCGTGCGCCAGCCGCGCCTGCGCGTGCCGGTGCCGGACGACTTCATCGAGCGCCTGGTGGGCTCGCGCATCGGCGTCCTGGCGCGCCGCGCCAAGTACCTGCTGCTGCCGATCGAGGGCCGGGGCGAGGGCGCCGGCAGCCTGATCTGGCACCTGGGCATGTCGGGCAGCCTGCGCATCGTCCGGCTGGGCGAACTGCCCAGGAAGCACGACCATGTCGACCTGGTGCTCGACGACGGTGGCATCCTGCGCTACCACGATCCGCGCCGCTTCGGCTTCGTCGACTGGCTTGCCGGAAGCCGGGAGAGCGACCCGCGCCTGGCGAACCTGGGGCCCGAGCCGCTCTCCGAGGCTTTCGACGGCGAGCGGCTCTACCGGCTCTCGCGCGGCCGACGCATGGCCGTGAAGCCGTTCCTGATGGACAATGCCGTAGTGGTCGGCGTGGGCAACATCTACGCCAGCGAGGCGCTGTTCCTGGCCGGCATTGACCCGCGCCGGGCGGCGGGGCGCATCTCCCGCGAGCGCTACGCGCGCCTGGCCGCGGCGGTACGCGAGGTGCTCGCCGCGGCCATCACCCAGGGCGGCACCACCCTGCGCGACTTCGTCAGCGGCACCGGCGAGCCGGGCTACTTCAAGCAGCGTCTCAACGTCTATGGCCGCCATGGCCAGGGCTGCCGGCGCTGCAATGGCGAGCTGCGGCTGGTGACGCTGGGCCAGCGGGCCAGTGTGTTCTGTCCTTCTTGCCAACGATGATTACCATTCCACGAGACCTGCCATGACCCAGACCCTGCGCCTCAAGAAGAATGCCGATCGCCGCCTCAAGGCCGGCCACCTGTGGCTCTACTCCAACGAGGTCGACACCGAGGCCACGCCGCTCAAGGGCCTCGAGCCGGGCGCCCAGGTGGTGGTCGAGGCCGCGGGCGGCAAGGCCATGGGCGTGGCCTACGTCAACCCCAACTCGCTGATCTGCGCCCGGGTGGTGTCGCGCGACCCCGGCATGCGCCTCGACCGTTCGTTGCTGGTGCACCGCTTCAACCAGGCGTTGGCCCTGCGCCAGCGGCTCTACGCCAAGCCGTTCTACCGCCTGGTGCACGGCGAGGGCGACCTGCTGCCGGGGCTGGTGGTGGACCGCTTCGACGACGTGCTGGTGGTGCAGCTCAATACCCTGGGCATGGAGCGCCTGGCCGAGGAGGTCGTGGCCGCGCTCGACAAGGTGCTCTCGCCACGGGTCATCGTGTTCAAGAATGACTCCTCCGGGCGGCGCCAGGAGCAGCTCGAGCGCCAGGTCACCGTGGCCAAGGGCGAACTCGACGGCCCCGTGCTGATGGAAGAGAACGGCGTGCGCTTCCACGCGCCGGTGCTCGACGGGCAGAAGACCGGCTGGTTCTTCGATCACCGCGCCAACCGCGCCTGGCTCAATGGCCTGGTGGCCGGCAAGCGGGTGCTCGACCTGTTCAGCTACGTCGGCGGCTGGGGCGTGCAGGCGGCGGCCCACGGCGCCCGCGAGGTGCTGTGCGTGGACGCCAGCGCCCAGGCGCTGGAACGGGTGGCCGAGAATGCGGCCCTGAACGGCCTGCACGAGCAGGTGGCGGTAGGCGAAGCCGACGCCTTCGAGGCGCTGGCGGCGCTCAAGGCCGACGGCGAGCAGTTCGACGTGGTGATCCTCGACCCCCCGGCCTTCATCAAGAAGCGCAAGGACATTCCCAACGGTGAGCGCGCCTATGCCAGGCTCAACCGCGAGGCGATGCGCCTGCTGGGACGCGACGGCCTGCTGCTGTCGGCCTCCTGCTCCATGCACCTGGCGCCGGAGCGGCTGGTGGACGTGGTACGCGGCGCGGTGCGCCACCAGGATCGTCATGGGCAGGTGATCTACCAGGGTCACCAGGCGGCGGACCATCCGGTACACCCGGCGATTCCCGAGACGGCTTATCTGAAGGCGCTCGGCGTCAGGGTTTTCAGGGATTGAGATGGGCGGCTACGTTCGTGTCTTCGCGCACTCCAACGCGCTGCTGGTCAGCCACGTGCACAACCTGCTGGCGGCGGCGGGAATTCCCGTGGAGCTGCGCAACATGGTGCTGGGCGGCGGTGCGGGCGAGCTGCCGCTGGGCGAGTGCGAGCCCGAGGTATGGGTGGCGCCACACAACCGTGAACGCGCCGAGGCGCTGATCCACGAGGCCATGACGGGCGGCAGTGAAGCGCCGGGCTGGACCTGTTCCGGCTGTGGTGAGGCGTTGGAGGGAGTGTTCGAGGCCTGTTGGCGCTGTGGTGCGACGAGAGACTGAGCTGGCGAAGTAACCCGGCAAGGAGGCGACATTGTCACAGGAGTGGGATCTTCCCGACCCGTACGTCATCGAGCTCGAGGTGGAGGCCTCGGCCATCGACGAGTACGGCCATGCCAACAATGCCGCGTACCTGCGCTGGGTCGAGCAGGTGAGCTGGGCGCATTCGCGGCATCTGGGCCTCGACCTGGCGCGCTATCGGGAACTGGACCGTGCCATGGCCGTGCATCGCCACGAGCTCGACTACCTGGCACCCGCCTTCGAGGGGGAGCGCCTTGCGCTGGCCACCTGGATCGTCGGCTGCGACGGTCGCCTGACCCTGACCCGGCGCTTCCAGCTCGTCCGACCCGCCGACGGTCGCACCCTGCTGCGGGCGCGCACCCGCTTCGCCTGCATCGAGCTCACCACGGGCCGGCCGCGGCGCCTGCCCGTGGAGTACGTGGCCATCTACGGTGGCGCGCTCATTGCCGAGTGATGCTGCGATTTTTTTGTTGAATCCTTGGCTGAGGTGCTGATTTTCTTCTGCTAGTTGTCCTTTCACGATTTTTTACCGTTCTTTATGCGGGGTGCTTCATGTTTGGACTGTCTGTGCTGTAATTCGCCTGTCATACCCTAACAACAGGCGTCGAACGCTCAGGAGGTGTCCCATGAAGATCGCCGTGCCGAAGGAAATCAAGAACCATGAATATCGCGTCGCCCTGACGCCGACAGGGGCTCGAGAGCTGGTGGCCCGCGGTCATTCGGTCACCGTGCAGGCTGGCGCCGGCGTCGGTGCGGGCTTCTCCGATGCCGATTATGAAGCGGCCGGGGCCCGGCTCGAGGCGGACCTGGCCACGCTGTGGGGCGACGCCGAGCTGATCCTCAAGGTCAAGGAGCCGCAGCCGGAGGAAGTGGCACGCCTCACCCGCGGCCAGACCCTGTTCACCTACCTGCACCTGGCGGCCGAGGAGAAGCTGACTCGTGGGCTGATGGAGAGCGGGGCCACCTGCATCGCCTACGAGACCGTCACCGACCGCCAGGGCGGCCTGCCGCTGCTGGCGCCGATGAGCACCGTGGCCGGCCGCATGGCGGTACAGGCCGGGGCCCATAGCCTGGAGAAGGCCCAGGGCGGTTCCGGGGTGCTGCTGCCCGGCGTGCCCGGCGTGGCGCCCGGCAAGGTGGCGGTCATCGGCGGCGGCGTGGTGGGCGAGAACGCCGCGCGCATGGCGCTGGGTCTGGGCGCCGAAGTGACCGTACTCGACAAGTCGATCCCGCGCCTCGAAGTGCTCGACGACCGCTACCAGGGCCGCATGAAGACCGTCTTCTCCACTGCCGACGCCATCGACGAGGCGGTGCGCGAGAGCGACCTGATCGTCGGCGCCGTGTTGATTCCCGGTGCCGCCGCGCCCAAGCTGATCACTCGCGCGATGCTCGCCGACATGAAGCCCGGCAGCGTGCTGGTGGACGTGGCCATCGACCAGGGCGGCTGCTTCGAGACCAGCCGTGCCACTACCCATGCCGAGCCGACCTACCTGGTCGACGGCATCGTTCACTACTGCGTGGCCAACATGCCGGGTGCGGTGGCGCGTACCTCGACCCAGGCGTTGACCAACGCCACCATGCCGTTCGTTATTGCCCTGGCCGACAAGGGCTGGAAGCGGGCGCTGGCCGACGATGCCCACTTCCTGCCCGGCCTCAACGTCCACGACGGCCAGGTCACCTACCGCGCCGTGGCCGAAGCCTTCGGCCTTGAGAGTGTCGATCCCGCGCGCCTGGTGAGCTAAACACTCTGCACCTAGGCATCGTTGTGGCGAGCGGCGCCGGGGATAGGCCGCAGTGGAGGTCCGATGCCATGGGTGAGGAGCATTGCTCCGAACGGGCTGGCCATGGATGGCCAGCACCGGTCCTGCAAGCGGAGCAGGATGCGAGAGCGAATCAGGGCATCGGTAGCGCCCAGGGATGGGTTTACAGCGCCTCACGGAGGCCTGTCGCCGGGAAAGCCGCGGGGGACCGCATCGGGCCAGGTCGCCTTGACCGTCCCCTCGCGTTACCATAGCGGGCATTTCCGATCAGCAGAGTCCGCTTTCCATGAGTGCAGCTTCCCAGAAGACACGCGTTCTCACCGGCATTACCACCACCGGCACGCCCCACCTGGGCAACTACGTCGGCGCCATCAAGCCGGCCATCGCCGCGAGCCAGGACCCCAGCGTGCAGTCCTACTACTTCCTCGCCGACCTGCATGCGCTGATCAAGTGCCAGGATCCACGCCGGGTGCAGGAGTCGCGCCTGGAGATCGCCGCCACCTGGCTGGCGCTGGGGCTCGACACCGACAACGCCATCTTCTACCGCCAGTCGGACATTCCCGAGATCCCTGAGCTGACCTGGATGCTGTCGTGCGTCTGCGCCAAGGGCCTGATGAACCGCGCCCACGCCTACAAGGCGGCAGTGGCCGAGAACGAGGCCGCCGGCAACCAGGACCCCGACAAGGGCATCACCATGGGGCTATTCGGCTACCCGGTGCTGATGGCTGCCGACATCCTCATGTTCAACGCCAACAAGGTGCCGGTGGGTCGCGACCAGATCCAGCACATCGAGATGGCTCGCGACATGGGTGGGCGCTTCAATCACCTCTACAAGGGCGAATTCTTCACTCTGCCCGAAGCGGTGGTGGACGACGAGGTGGCGGTGCTCGGCGGTCTCGACGGACGCAAGATGTCCAAGAGCTACAACAACACCATTCCGCTGTTCGTCTCCGAGAAGAAGCTGCTCAAGCTGGTGCGCAAGATCAAGACCAACTCGCTGGAGCCCGGCGAGCCCAAGGACCCGGAAGGTTGCACCCTGTTCCAGATCTACGCCGCCTTCGCCACACGTGAGGAGCGCGAGGCGATGCGCCGCGAGTACGCGAACGGCATCGGCTGGGGCGAGGTCAAGAATCGCCTGTTCGAACACCTCAACGCGCAGCTGCGCGAGCCCCGTGAGCGCTATGTGGCGCTCATGGAGGACCCCGGGCACATCGAAAGCGTGCTGCTCAAGGGCGCTGAGCGCGCCCGCGCCGAGGCCGCACCGTTCATGGACAAACTGCGTCATGCCGTGGGGCTGGGCCGTTTCGTCTGATCGGCCTCAGCCTCCGTACAGGGCGCCCCTGCGGCGCCCTGTCTCGTTGCGGCGGCCGGTTGGCGCGCATTGGCGAAACTTGCCACGCTGCATGAGAGAGTCGAGAGGAGAAGTCTCATGGTCACTGCGGTAGAGGCGGTACAACCGCGCCGGATCTCCCTGCTGCTGGGCGCGTTGGTAATGACGGGCGCGCTGCTGGTTGGACTGGCCTTCGGCGCGCGCCTGGGCCTGCTGATGATCGTCGGGGCGCTGCTCGGGGTTTCCCTCTACCACGCCGCCTTCGGCTTCACCGCCGCCTGGCGGGTCTTCATCAGCGAGCGCCGCGGGCGTGGGCTGCGCGCCCAGATGGTGATGCTGGCCATCGCCGTGGTGCTGTTCTTCCCCGCACTGGGTGCGGGTACGCTCTGGGGCCAAAGCGTGTCCGGTTTCGTGGCGCCGATCGGGGTTTCGGTGGTGGTGGGCGCGTTCCTGTTCGGCATCGGCATGCAGCTCGGCGGCGGCTGCGCCTCGGGTACGCTGTTCACCGCCGGCGGCGGCAACGCCCGCATGGCGATCACGCTGCTCTTCTTCATCGTCGGCTCGCTGATCGGCACCGCCCACTTCGCCTGGTGGATGGGTCTGCCGGCCCTCGAGCCGGTGTCGCTGGTGGCTACCTTCGGCGCAGGCGGCGGCATCGCCGTGAGCCTGGCGCTGTTCGGCGCCATTGCCGTGCTCACGGTACTGCTGGAGAAGCACCGCCATGGCCGTCTGGAGGAGGCGCCGCGGGCCAACTTCAGCCAGGGACGCTGGTTCACCGGGCCCTGGCCGCTGCTGTTCGGCGCGGTGGCGCTGGCGCTGCTCAACTTCACCACCCTGGCGCTGGCCGGCCGCCCCTGGGGCATTACCTCGGCCTTCGCCCTGTGGGGTGCCAAGGCATACGAATTCATCGGCGGTGACGTCAGCCAGTGGAGCTACTGGCAGAGCCCGGGCAACGCCGCGGCGCTCGAGGCCAGCGTGTGGAGCGACATCACCACGGTGATGAACGTGGGCATCATCCTTGGCGCCATGGTCGCTGCCACCCTGGCCGGGCGCTTCGCCCCGACCCTGCGCATCCCGCTGGGCTCGGTGATGGCGGCGATCATCGGCGGCCTGATGCTGGGCTACGGGGCCAGGCTGGCGTTCGGCTGCAACATCGGTGCCTACTTCAGCGGCATTGCCTCGGGCAGCCTGCACGGCTGGGTGTGGCTGGTGGCGGGCTTCGCCGGCAACATGCTCGGCGTGCGGCTGCGCCCGTGGTTTTTCGATCGTCCGCCCAGCAACAGGACACGCGCCAAGGTCAGCTGATGCGCCACGATGGCAGAGGCGTGGTAGAGTTGGCGCCAAGGCGCCAGTAGAGCGCCTACGGCCCGGTTCCAGTCACCGTATCGAGACAAGAGATGCCCGAAAGCAAACGTCCACTTTACATTCCCTACGCTGGCCCTCCGCTGCTCGAGATGCCGCTGCTCAACAAGGGCAGCGCCTTCACCCGCGAGGAGCGGCTCGAGTTCAACCTGGTCGGCCTGCTGCCGCAGAACGTGGAATCGATCGAGGAGCAGGCCGAACGCGCCTATCGCCAGTACCAGCAGTGCCACAGCGACCTTGAGCGGCACATCCACCTGCGGGCGATCCAGGACGACAACGAGACCCTCTACTACCACCTGGTGATGCAGCACCTCGAGGAGATGCTGCCGATCATCTACACCCCCACGGTGGGCCAGGCCTGCGAGGAGTTCTCCAACATCTACCGCAGCCACCGGGGCCTGTTCGTCAGCTACCCCGACCGCGAGCGTATGGACGACATCCTGCGCAGTGCCACCAAGGACCGGGTCAAGGTGATCGTGGTGACCGACGGCGAGCGTATCCTCGGCCTCGGCGACCAGGGCATCGGCGGCATGGGCATTCCCATCGGCAAGCTGGCGCTGTATACCGCCTGCGGCGGCATCAGCCCCGCCTATACGCTGCCGATCACCCTCGACGTGGGCACCAACAACCAGACCCTGCTCGACGATCCGATGTACATGGGCTGGCGGCATCCGCGTATCTCCCAGGAGGAGTACGACGCCTTCGTCGACGAGTTCATCGCCGCGGTGAAACGCCGCTGGCCCAACGTGCTGCTCCAATTCGAGGATTTCGCCCAGGCCAACGCCGTGCCGCTGCTGGAGCGCTATCGCGATCAGCTGTGCTGCTTCAACGACGACGTGCAGGGCACCGCTGCCGTGGCCGTGGGCACCCTGATGGCGGCCTGCCAGGCCCGCGACGAGACCATCGCCGACCAGCGCGTGGTGTTCGTCGGTGCCGGTTCCGCCGGCTGCGGCATCGCCGAGCAGGTGGTGGTGGCGATGCAGGCGGAGGGGCTCTCCGAGAAGGAGGCGCGGCGGCGCGTCTTCATGGTCGACCGCGATGGCCTGGTGACCTCGGACCAGCCGTGGCTGCGCGACTTCCAGCGGCGCCTGGCGCACGACCCGGAACTGGTCGCGGCGTGGCAGGATCAATCCCTGCTCGAGGTGGCGCGCCATATCAAGCCCACGGTGCTGATCGGCGTCTCGGGCCAGCCGGGACTGTTCTCCGAGGAGGTGGTCCGCGCCATGCACGCCGGCTGCGAGCGCCCGGTGATCATGCCGCTCTCCAACCCCACCTCGCGCGCCGAGGCCACGCCCGCGGACGTGATCGAGTGGACCGACGGTCAGGCGCTGGTGGCCACCGGCAGCCCCTTCATGCCGGTGGTGCACGATGGCAAGACCTATCCCATCGCTCAGTGCAACAACGCCTACATCTTCCCCGGCATCGGTCTCGGCGTGGTCGCCAGCGGTGCCAAGCGAATCACCGACACCATGCTGATGACCGCGTCCCGGGCGCTGGCTCGCGAGGCGCCGCTGGTCAAGGAGGGTGAAGGGGCGCTGCTGCCGCCGCTGTCGCATATCCGCGAACTCTCCAAGGCGATCGCCTTCGAGGTCGCTGCCCAGGCCCAGCAGGAGGGCGTGGCACTGCGTACCGACGGCATCAAGTTGCGCGAGGCGATAGAGCGCAGCAGCTGGACGCCGGAGTATCGCAGCTATCGGCGCCGCTCGTTCTAGGTGCAAGCTACGGGCTACGGGTCTCGAGCTGCGAGCAAGATGCAGCCCGCAACCCATAGCCTGACACAAAGAGGCCCCGTCGGCTGCCGACGGGGCCTTTCTCGTGTAGCGCAACAGGCAGGAAGGGGCTCAGGCTGCGCCGATCATTCGCCGCAGCACGTAGTGGAGGATGCCGCCGTGGCGGTAGTACTCCAGCTCGTTGGCGGTGTCGATGCGGCACAGCGCCTCGATGCGCTTCTCGCCCTTGTCGCTCTTGATGGTCACCGTCACCTTGCCGCCCGGGGTGAGGTCGGCCAGCCCCTCGATCGAGATCGTCTCGTCGCCGGTCAGGCCGAGGCTCTTGCGATCCTCGCCCTCGGGGAACTGCAGCGGCACCACACCCATGCCGATCAGGTTGGAGCGGTGGATGCGCTCGTAGGACTCGGCGAGCACCGCGCGCACGCCGAGCAGGCGCGTGCCCTTGGCCGCCCAGTCGCGTGACGAGCCGGTGCCGTACTCCTTGCCGGCTATCACGACGAGCGGCGTGCCCTTCTCCTGGTACTTCATGGCGGCGTCGTAGATCGCCATCTGCTCGCCCGAGGGCACGTGGCGGGTCTCGCCGCCGACCACGCCGTCGAGCATCTCGTTTCTGATGCGCACGTTGGCGAAGGTGCCGCGCATCATCACCTCGTGGTTGCCGCGCCGCGAGCCGTAGGAGTTGAAGTCCACCGGCTTGATGCCGCGCTCTTGCAGGTAGCGCCCGGCGGGGCTGTCGGGCTTGATCGAGCCAGCCGGCGAGATGTGGTCGGTGGTCACCGAGTCGCCCAGCAGGGCGAGGATATGGGCGTCCCGCACGTCCTCGATCGGGTCGGGGTCACGGCCCATGCCCTCGAAGAAGGGCGGGTGCTGGATGTAGGTCGAGGAGGGAGACCACTCGTAGACCTGGCTCTGCGGTACCTGCAGGGCCTTCCAGGTCTCGTCGCCTTCGAATACCTCGGCGTACTCCTTGCGGAACATCTCGGTCTTGACCTTCTCCACGGCGCTGGCGATATCGGCCTGGGAGGGCCAGATGTCATGCAGGTAGACCGGGTTACCGTCCCGATCCTCACCCAGCGGATCGCGGCTGAGGTCGAGGCGTACGTTGCCGGCCAGGGCATAGGCCACCACCAGCGGCGGCGAGGCGAGCCAGTTGGTCTTCACCAGCGGGTGGATGCGCCCCTCGAAGTTGCGGTTGCCGGAGAGCACCGAGGCCACGGTGAGGTCGCCGTCCTCGATCGCCTTCTCGATGGGCGGCGGCAGCGGGCCGGAGTTGCCGATGCAGGTGGTGCAGCCGTAGCCCACCAGGTTGAAGCCCAGGGCGTCGAGGTCTTCGTTGACGCCACCCGCTTCGAGATACTCGGTGACCACCTTGGAGCCCGGCGCCAGCGAGGTCTTGACCCAGGGCTTGGTCTTGAGCCCCTTGGCCAGGGCGTTGCGCGCCAGTAGCCCCGCGGCCATCATCACGCTGGGGTTGGAGGTGTTGGTACAGGAGGTGATCGCGGCAATCACCACGGCGCCCGGGTTGAGCATGAACCGCTCGCCGTCCATCTCGACGTCCTGGCTGTCGTGGTGCTCGTAGCTCTCGTGCACGCCGACGGCCGTCTGGCCGCCTTCGGAATTGAGCCGCCCGCGCTCCTCGCTGGGCGGGGCCTTGCCGTTTTCCTCGCCCGCCATCAGCTTCTCGAAGGTGGTCTTCATGTCTTTCAGGGCGACACGGTCCTGGGGGCGCTTGGGGCCGGCCAGGCTGGCCTCGACGTCACCGAGGTCGAGGTGCAGGGTGTCGCTGAAGATCGGTTCGTCCCCGGGCTCGCGCCACAGCCCCTGGGCCTTGCTGTACGCTTCCACCAGGGCGATCTGGGCATCGTCGCGGCCGGTCAGGCGCAGGTAGGCCAGGGTTTCGTCGTCGACCGGGAAGAAGCCGCAGGTGGCGCCATACTCCGGCGCCATGTTGGCGATGGTGGCGCGGTCGGCCAGCGGCAGGTCGGCCAGGCCGTCGCCGTAGAACTCGACGAACTTGCCCACCACACCGCGGCTGCGCAGCATCTGGGTTACCGTCAGCACCAGGTCGGTGGCAGTGATGCCCTCCTTGAGCTTGCCGGTGAGCTTGAAGCCCACCACCTCGGGGATGAGCATCGATACCGGCTGGCCGAGCATGGCGGCTTCGGCCTCGATGCCGCCCACGCCCCAGCCCAGCACGCCGAGGCCGTTGATCATGGTGGTATGGGAGTCGGTGCCCACCAGGGTGTCGGGGTAGGCGAAGGTCTTGCCGTCCTCCTCCTTGCTCCACACCGTGCGCCCCAGGTACTCGAGGTTGACCTGGTGGCAGATGCCGGTGCCCGGCGGCACCACGCGGAAGTTGTCGAAGGCCTGTTGGCCCCAGCGCAGGAACTCGTAGCGCTCGCGGTTGCGCTCCATCTCGATGGCGACGTTGTCCTTGAAGGCGGTGGGGTTACCGAACTTGTCGACCATCACCGAGTGGTCGATCACCAGATCCACCGGCGACAGTGGGTTGATGCGCGAGGGATCCTCGCCGAGCTTCTGCACCGCGGCGCGCATCGAGGCCAGGTCCACCACGCCGGGAACGCCGGTGAAGTCCTGCATCAGCACCCTGGCCGGGCGATAGCCGATCTCGCGGCTGGAGCGCCCGCCCTGCTGCCAGTCGACCAGCGCCTGAAGGTCCTCGCGGGCGACGCTCTCGTCGTCGGCGAAGCGTAGCTGGTTCTCCAGCAGGATCTTCAGCGTCTTCGGCAGCCTGTCGATGTTGCCCAGGGCGGCGGCTGCCTGCGGCAGGCTGTAGTAGTGGTAGGTGCTGCCGCCGACAGCCAGGGTCTGCTGGGTGTCCGGCATCTCGTCACGGCTCATGAAGGCCTCCTGTCACGATAGTGAACGGTCCTTTTCTTTGCTCTCATGCTTAGCACATGGTCATGATAGGCCCCCCTTTCAAGCGCTGCCCAAGGTTTCTATGCTGAACGAAAACCGTTGCGTGGCGCTGCCGCCCCGGTAGGAGAGGGCGAGCGCCGGGAGTTTCCCGTCATGCATGAAGAACAGCTCGATACTCATCCGGTCCACTGCCCCTACTGCAGCATGCCTTTCGACCTGCCAGTCGATGTCTCGCAAGGCAGCCATCAGACGTGGGAAGACTGCCCCTACTGCTGTGCGCCGATCCAACTGCGGGTGGAAGTGTCGCCGATGACGGGAGAGCTCGATGCCCTGGTGCTTGGGCGCGACGACGAAGTCCTGTGAAGACGCGGGCCGGGGCGACGCCCTCGGCATCGTAGGCTGGTACAATGGCGGCAACCCTATGCCCCGGCGGGTTGCCATGGCAGCGACCGGGACATGACAAGCCTCATCCTGTTTTCGAGCTGCGAGGATTCCCTTCATGAGCGAAGCGCGTCACGAACGCCTGATCATTCTCGGTTCCGGCCCGGCCGGCTATACCGCCGCGGTCTACGCGGCGCGGGCCAACCTCAAGCCGGTGCTGATCACCGGCATCCAGGCCGGCGGCCAGTTGACCACCACCACCGACGTCGACAACTGGCCCGGCGACGATGCCGGCGTGCAGGGACCGGAACTCATGGAGCGCATGAAGCGCCATGCCGAACGCTTCGATACCGAAGTGCTATTCGACCACATCCATGAGGTGGACCTGCGCAACCGTCCCTTCACTCTGAAGGGCGACAGCGGCAGCTACACTTGCGATGCGCTGATCGTCGCTACCGGCGCCAGCGCCCGCTACCTGGGGTTGCCCTCCGAGCAGCAGTACATGGGCCAGGGGGTGTCGGCCTGCGCCACCTGCGATGGCTTCTTCTACCGCAACAAGGAGGTGGTGGTGGTGGGCGGCGGCAATACCGCCGTGGAAGAGGCGCTCTACCTCTCCAACATCGCCTCCAAGGTGACCCTGGTGCACCGGCGCGACAGCCTGCGCGCCGAGAAGATCCTGCAGGATCGCCTGCGCGAGAAGGCCGAGAGCGGCAACGTGGTGCTCGAGTGGAACCACGTGGTGGAGGAAGTGCTGGGCGATGCCAGCGGCGTGACCGGTGTGCGCGTACGCTCCACCGTGGATGGCGGCGTGAAGGAGATCGCGGCGCCGGGGGTGTTCATCGCCATCGGCCACAGCCCCAACACCGGCATCTTCGAGGGCCAGCTCGAGATGCACGACGGCTACATCAAGGTGAAGTCCGGCCTCGAGGGCAACGCCACGGCCACCAGCGTGCCGGGCGTGTTCGCCGCCGGCGATGTGATGGATCACGTCTACCGCCAGGCGGTGACCTCCGCCGGCACCGGCTGCATGGCGGCATTGGATGCGGAGCGCTACCTCGATGACCTGTAGAACGCGGCTACGCCGCTGCAGAGGGAAGAGCGGCGCTGCGCACCTGGAAGACAGAAGAGAAAACCTTGGGTCGAGGAGAGGTAGCCATGGGCTGGCTTTCCTCTTCTCCCTTCCTTCTTCAGTAATGCGGCGGCACTTCGTCCTGCGCTGACGGTGCCGCCATCTCCGAATCCTGTAGCGCCCGCTGCTGGTCGCGCAGCTTTTCCTGCATCAGGGCGTTGATCCGCTCGAGCTGCGCCAGGCGCCGCTCCTGGGCAGCCACCGCCTGGTCCAGCGTATCCAGCCAGTGTTCCTGATAGGCAATCCGGCTCTCCAAGGCTTCCAGTCGGGTGGCGAGCGCCTGGGAAAGGCTCATGCTAGAATCGTCGCGCTGCGTGTCGCTGTTCATCGTGACACCTTCATTGGTCGGCGGGGCCTCGGGTCGCGTCGTCATCGAACATCCTGTTTCTTCAATTCCCCATAACAAGTGAGCAATACGGATCCATGAATCGCAAGGTCATCATTCGCTGTACGTTGGTCAGCCTGTTGCTGGCGCTGCCGGCGCCGTTGCTGATTGCCCTGTCCCTGGCCCTGGCCGATGCCGGCCTGCCCCAGCAGCTCCTGACCCTGCTGGAGCCCGGCGGCTATGCGGTGGGTTATGTCACCGTCTCCCTCGCTGTCTTCGTGCTGCTGCTCATCGCCACGCTGTCCACCCAGGCGCTGAACCCGCAGCTGGCGGTGCTCGCCGCCGTGGAGAACGACGATCGCGAGATCGGCGAGGTCAAGTGGTTCAACGTCAACAAGGGCTACGGTTTCATCAAGCGCGAGAGTGGCGAGGACGTCTTCGTCCACTTTCGCGCCATTCGCGGCCGCGGCCATCGTACCCTGGCCGAGGGCCAGAAGGTGCGCTATCACGTGATCGAGAACGAGCGGGGATTGCAAGCCGACGACGTCACGGTCATCACTTGAGCGAAGCGCCTGCGCTCGACCAGGCGTTGTTGGAATTGCAGCGCGAGAGGCTCATTTACTAAAGTAAACTCCGCTCTCTCGCTGCAATCCCGCCTAGCCTGGCCATCACTCGGCAGCTTCTCGCATTGAGTCTCACTCTAACCAACCCATCGCCCTGCATGTTTCAGAACATGCGGGGCGATGTCGTTTCGAGTCACTGGCCGGAGTCGGGCCAGTCGATGGCATTTTCGCTGCCGTCGGGCAGCACCTGCCAGAAGCGGTCGGGGTCGTCGCCGGGCTGCCAGCCGCCCAGCGAGCAGCGTACCTCGCAGCCGAGCCGTGCAGCGGCGTCGCGGGCGCAGTCGCAGTCTCTCAACCACGGCGTGTGCGAGCTGTCGAACCACAGGCTGGCGAAGCCGTCGGCGGCCTTCTCGACCAGCAGCACCGGGATCTCGTGCCCGGCGTGATGGCCGCGGGTCTGCCACTTGCCGCGCCCGGCACCGCGCAGCGGGGCGGCATCCAGCGTCTCGCCGAGCCAGGCATCGATCGCTCCCGGCTGAGGGTGGCGCAGGTAGATCTCGATGTCCGGGTAGCGCATGTGGCTGTCGTGCGGGTGTGGCATGGTGAACCCTCTTGGCGCGGTCAGGGCCGGGCGGTGCCGTTGACGAAGAGCCTGGCCAGGATCGCTTCGTAGATCCGGCTCAGGTCGTCGAGGTCGGCGGCGCGAACGTGCTCGTTGGTCTGGTGTATGGTGGCATTGCGTGGCCCCAGTTCCACCACCTGGCTGCCCAGCGTGGCGATGAAACGCCCATCCGAGGTACCACCGCTGGTCGAGAGCCGCGGGCGGCGGCCGAGCACGCTTTCCACGCCGTGCAGGGCGGCATCCACCAGTTCGCCCTCGGCGGTGAGGAACGGTTCGCCGTTGAGCGTCCAGTCGAGCTGGTACTCGAGGCCGTGGGCATCGAGGATCGCCTCGGTGCGTGAGCGCAGCTGCTCATGGGTCACTTCGGTGGAGAAACGGAAGTTGAACACCGCCTCCACCTCGCCGGGGATCACGTTGGTGGCCCCGGTGCCGGCGCGCAGATTGGAGATCTGGAAGCTGGTGGCCGGGAAGAAGTCGTTGCCGCCGTCCCAGTGCTCGCGCACCAGCGCGTCGAGTGCCGGCATGACCTGGTGGATGGGGTTGCGCGCCAGGTGCGGGTAGGCCACGTGGCCCTGGATGCCGCGTACGTGCAGCACGCCGCCGAGCGAGCCGCGGCGGCCGTTCTTGATCACGTCGCCTAGCACGTCGGTGGAGGAGGGCTCGCCGACGATGCAGTAGTCGAGCCGCTCGTGGCGTTCACGCAGGTGTTCGACCACGGCCCGGGTGCCATCCACCGCGGGGCCCTCCTCGTCGGAGGTGATCAGGAAGGCAATGCGGCCGTGGTGATCGGGGTGGGCGGTCACGAAGCGCTCCACCGCGGTGACCATCGCTGCCAGGCTGCCCTTCATGTCGGCCGAGCCGCGGCCGCGCAGCATGCCGGCCTCGTCGATGACGGGTTCGAAGGGAGGCGTGTCCCAGTGGGTGTGGGGGCCGCTCGGCACCACGTCGGTATGGCCGGCGAAGGCCAGTACCGGGCCGTGATGGCCATGGGTCGCCCAGAAGTTCTCCACGTCGCCGAAGGGCAGGCGTTCGACCTGGAAGCCCAACCGCTCCAGGCGCTCGATCATCAGCGCCTGGCAGCCGAGGTCGTCGGGCGTGACCGAGGGGCGGCGAATCAGCTCGAAGGCGAGCTGCAGGGTCGCGGAGAGCCCCTGTGGATCAGTCGTTGGCATGCAGGGCCTCGTTGAGCGCGATGGCGCTCTTGTTGGTCAGGCACTCGATGCGACCGTTCTGCGAATTGCGCCGCAGCAGCAGGTCGCTCTGGCCGGCCAGTTCGCGCGCCGCCACGGTCTTGACCTCCTGGCCCTGGTCGTCGAGCAGGGTGACCTTGGCGCCGGCGGTGATGTAGAGCCCGGCCTCCACGGTGCAGCGGTCGCCCAGCGGAATGCCGATGCCGGCATTGGCGCCGATCAGGCAGCCCTCGCCCACCTTGATGACGATGTTGCCGCCGCCGGAGAGGGTGCCCATGGTGGAACAGCCACCGCCCAGGTCGGAGCCCCGGCCCACCATCACGCCGGCGGAGACGCGGCCCTCGATCATGCCCGGGCCCTCGGTGCCGGCGTTGAAGTTGACGAAGCCCTCATGCATGACGGTGGTGCCTTCGCCCAGGTAGGCGCCCAGGCGCACCCGCGCGGTGTCGGCGATGCGCACGCCGCTCGGCACCACGTAGTCGGTCATCTTGGGGAACTTGTCGACGCAGTCCACCGACAGGGCGCGGCCCTCCAGGCGCGCCTTGAGGCGACGGGCGGGCAGCTCCTCGATGTCGATCGGGCCCTCGCTGCTCCAGGCCACGTTGCGCAGCAGACCGAACATGCCGGTGAGGTCGACGCCGTGCGGCTTGACCAGGCGGTGCGACAGCAGGTGCAGCTTGAGATAGACCTCGGGGGCGCTCTGCGGCGGCAGGTCGCTGTCGAGGAAGGTGGCGACCAGCGGACGCTGGCTGGCGGCCAGTGCCTCGGCCAGCTCGGCCTGGGCCACGTGACCCGCCGCCCTGAGTGCCTCGGCCAGCGTGGCGCAGTGCTCCGGCAGGAAGCTGACGGCGCCGTTGCCGGTGGGAACGTCGAGCACCTTGCCCACGGCCTCCACCAGGCTGGCATCCGGCTTGAGCAGCGGCGCCGGATAGTAGATCTCCAGCCAGTCGCCCTGGGTGTTCTGGGTGCCGATTCCGAAGGCAAAACTCAGCATGGGGGTGTCCTCACGTCTTGAAGGGGGATGGGCCTCAGCCCTTGAGATCGTCGTAGTCGCCGTCGCGGTAGCCGACGCGTATTTCGTCACCGGTATCGAGCAACGGCCGCTTGAGCAGGGTGGGGTGGGCCATGAGCAATGCACGCACCTTGTTGGCGTCGAGGTCCTGCTTGTCCTCCTCGGGCAGGTTGCGCCAGGTGGTGCTGCGCCGGTTGATGGCCTCCATCACGGGGACCCGGGCGAGGATGTGCTCGAGCAGCGCGGCGGAGAGGCCGTCCTCGCGCAGGTCGTGGACCTGATAGGGCAGGCCCTTCGCGTCCAGGGCCTGGCGCGCCTTGCGGCAGGTGTCGCAGTTCTTGATCACGAAGAGGGTCGCCATCATGCACTCCTTTCGATGAAACGGCGAATGCGCCGGGCGGCTTCCACGGTGGCGTCGAGGTCGGCGACCAGCGCCAGGCGGATGCGGCCCGCACCGGGATTGGTGCCGTCGTGGCCCTGGCGTCCCATGTAGGCGCCGGGAAGCACGCTGACGTGCTCGGCGGCAAACAGCGCCCGGGCGAAGGCCTCGTCGTCACCGCCCGGCACCGCCGGCCATAGGTAGAAACTGGCCTCGGGGGAGGGAAATTCAAGTACCGGGGCAAGCATCTCGGTCACCGCGGCGAACGTCTCGCGGTAGGCGTCGCGGTTGGCACGCACGTGAGCTTCGTCGTTCCAGGC
The DNA here is from genome assembly GCF_015992245.1 of Halomonas sp. SS10-MC5. Taxonomy (NCBI): domain Bacteria; kingdom Pseudomonadati; phylum Pseudomonadota; class Gammaproteobacteria; order Oceanospirillales; family Halomonadaceae; genus Halomonas; species Halomonas sp. SS10-MC5. The sequence continues at coordinate 550,274 of NZ_CP065435.1, forward strand.
GGTGATCGAGGCGTGCTGCAGCGGCAGCGACATGGCGCAGCCGTGATAGGTGCGGTAGCGCTTGAACGGCGCGATCAGCTCGGCGTCGCCGGCGACGAAGCCGGAGCGCAGCCCCGGCAGGTTGGAGCGCTTGGAGAGCGAATGGAACACCAGGCAGCGCCGGTAGTCGTGGCGGCCGAGGGCGGCGCAGGCCTCGAGCAGTCCCGGCGGCGGGGCGTCCTCGTCGAGGTAGAGCTCGGAGTAGCACTCGTCGGAGGCGATGATGAAATCGAACTCGTCGGCCAGGTCAATCAGCTTCTCGAACTCGGCGCGCGGCGTTACCGCCCCGGTGGGGTTGCCCGGCGAGCAGAGGAAGAGGATCTGCACCTCGCGCCAGGTCTCGGGCGGCACGGCATCGAAATCGGGGCGAAAGCCGTTTTCGGCCCGGCAGTCGAGGTAGAGCGGCTGGCCGCCGGCGAGCAGGGTGGCGCCCTCGTAGATCTGGTAGAAGGGGTTGGGTACCGCCACCCGGGCCGGACGGCGGCGGTCCAGGGCGGCCTGGACGAAGGCGAAGATCGCCTCGCGGGTGCCGTTGACCGGCAGCACCTGGCGCTCGGCGTCGAGCCCCTCGAGGCCGAAGCGCCGTGTGGCCCAGCCGGCGATGGCGTCGCGCAGCTCGGGAATGCCGGCGGTGGCCGGGTAGCGGGCGAAATCCTGCTGGTGGGCCTGGAGCGTCGCCAGGGCGGCAGCGAAGGGGGCGTGCTGCGGTTCGCCGATGGTCAGCGGGATGTGCGCGAGCCCCGTAGGGGGCGTCACGCCGGCCTTCAGCTTGGCCAGCCTTTCGAAGGGATACGGCTTGAGGGCGTCGAGGTCGGGGTTCATCGGTGTCCAGGCGCCGTGGGGCGGCGTCGTTGTCGTGTCTGCGGGCAGACCGACGATTATAGGGAAGCGCCAGGCTCGCCTCAAACCCGGACGTGGCGGGCGTCAGCCCGCCACGTCCAGCACCTCGATCAGCCGCTCGCGCAGGCGCTGCTGACGGGCGGGGTCGGTCAGCGGTGTGCCCGTCTTGTCGGTAATGAAGAAGACGTCCTCGACCCGCTCGCCCAGGGTGGCGATCTTGGCCGCCGAGAGCGAGATGTCCTGCTCCATGAAGATGCGTCCGACCCGGGCCAGCAGGCCGGGGCGGTCGGGGGCGGTCAGCTCCAGCAGGGTGCGCTCGTTGGCCGGGTCCTGCTCGATCAGCACCTCGGTCGGTACCTTGAAGTGGCGCAACTGGCGCGGGGTATGACGGGTGACGATCTGCGGGTAGTCGTCGGGGTCGTCGAGCTCCTCGACCAGATGCGCGCGGATCTCCTCGATGCGGTTCGGGTCGCGGATGGCACGGCCCTGGTCGTCGAGCACGATGAAGGTGTTGAGCGTCCAGTCGTTGCTCGAGGTGGCGATGCGCGCGTCGTGGATGGAGAGCCCGAGCTGCTCCATGGCGGCGGCGGTGGCGGCGAACAGGTCGTCCACCGAGCGGGTGTGGATGAACACCTTGGTGCCGCCGTCGGTCATGTCGTCGGTGGGGGCGCTGATCAGGATCAGCGGCAGCGGCGACTCCCCGTGGGCCAGGATGCCCATGGTCTGCCAGGCGATCTCGCTGGGCGCGTACTGCAGGAAGTACTCCTCCCCGAGCGACTCCCACAGGCGGTCGACCCGGTCGATGTCGGCCCCCACCGTGGCCAGCAGCGAGCGCGACTCGCTGCGGGTCTCGCGCACCCACTCCTCGCGGTCCAGCGGGTTGTCCAGGCCGCGGCGCAGGGCGCGCTTGGTTTCGGCGTGGAGCTGGCGGAGCAGCGAGGCGCGCCAGCCGTTCCACAGCGTCGGGTTGGTGGCGTTGATGTCGGCCACGGTCAGCACGTAGAGGTAATCGAGGCGGATCTCGTCGCCGACCTGGGCGGCGAATTCGCGGATCACGTCGGGGTCGGTGATGTCGCGCTTCTGCGCCACCATCGACATCACCAGGTGATTCTCCACCAGCCAGCTGACCAGCCGCGTGTCGCGGCTCGACAGGCCGTGGCGCTCGGCGAAGCGCTCCACGTCGCGGGCACCGAGGAGCGAGTGGTCGCCGCCGCGTCCCTTGCCGATGTCGTGGTAGAGACCCGCGATCCAGAGCAGCTCGAGCTTGGGCAGCTGGTGCACCAGCGCTGCCGCCACCGGGAAGTCATCGCGCGCCTCGGGCTTGCGAAACTGGTGGATGAACTTGAGCAGGCGCAGGGTGTGGGCGTCCACGGTGTAGATGTGGAACAGGTCGTGCTGCATCAGGCCCACCGCCTGGCCGAACTCGGGCAGGTACTTGCCCAGCACGCCGTAGCGGTTCATGCGCCGCAGTTGGCGCGCCACGTTGCCGCTGGAGCAGAGCAGCGACATGAACAGGTGCTGGTGCTGGGCGTCGTCGCGGTAGAGGTCGTCGATCAGGTGGCGGTTGTCGCGAATCAGGCGGATGGTGTCGGCGCGCACGCCCTCGATCTCGGGGTGCTCGGCCATCAGCAGGAACAGCTCGAGCAGCGCATAGGGGTGGTCGCGAAACACCGAGCGGGTGCGCGCCTTGATGTAGCCGCCCTCGATCACGAAGCGCTCGTTGAGATCGGCGGTCTCCAGACGCTCGCCGCTGCGCAGGATCGCCTCGTCGAAGTGCTGCAGCAGCATGTCGTTGAGACCCGCCAGCGCCGTGACGTGGCGGTAGTAGCGCTTCATGAACTGCTCGACGGCGAGCCGCTCGGGGGTGTCGCGAAAACCGAACAGCTCGGCGATGGTGCGCTGGTGGTCGAACAGCAGGCGATCCTCGGCGCGGCCGGTGAGCATGTGCAGCGCATAGCGCACCTGCCACAGGAAGGCCTGGCCCTGGCTCAGGATGCGCAGCTCGGCATCGTTCATGAAGCCGTTCGCCACCAGATCCTCGTAGCGCTGGCTGCCGAAGTGGCGCTTGGCCACCCAGCCGATCATCTGGATGTCGCGCAGCCCGCCCGGTGAACTCTTGATGTTGGGCTCGAGGTGGTACTCGGAGTTGTTGAAGCGGTGATGGCGGGCGATCTGCTCCTGCCACTTGGCCTCGAAGAATCGGTCCGACGGCCACATCCGCTCGCGGGCGATGCGCGCCTTCATCGCCTCGCGCAGCGACTCGGGGCCGGCCAGGAGGCGCGACTCCATCAGGTTGGTGATGACGGTGATGTCGCCTTCTGCCTCGCGTTCGCAGTCGGCAAGCGAGCGCACGCTGTGGCCGATCTCCAGGCCGATGTCCCACAGCAGGGTGATGAAGGCGGTCAGTCCTTCGCGGTAGGGCGTGTCGTCGTCGTCCTCGAGCAGCAGCATCAGGTCGACGTCGGAGTGCGGATGCAGCTCGCCGCGGCCGTAGCCGCCCACGGCGAGCAGCGCCACGCCGTCGTCGGGCCAGTCGTGCAGCGACCACGCCACACCGAGCAGCTGGTCGAGGCACCAGGCCCGACCGTGCACCAGATCGCGGATGTCGGCACCGGCATGGAAGCGCTCGTCGAGCCGGCGCTGGATGTCGCGCAGCGCTGTCTTGAACGGCGCGATGGGTGAACGCGTGCCGGCCAGTTCGCGGCGGAAGGTCTCGGCGTCGAACAGCGTCTCGTCGGGCACGAAGCGGTAGTGGTGCAGGAGCATGTTGGCTCGACTCAGTGGTCGAGGAAGGAGAAGTCTTCCTCGTGGCGCGCGGTGAGCACCTCGACGCCGGTCTCGGTGACCAGCAGCGTGTGCTCCCACTGCGCGGACAGGCTCTTGTCCCGGGTCACGGCGGTCCAGCCGTCGCGCAGCACCTTGGTCTGGTGGCCGCCGACGTTGATCATCGGCTCGATGGTCAGGCACATGCCGGCGGCCAGGGTGGCATCGGCCTCGGGGGCATAGCCGTCATAATGCAGTACCTGCGGGTCCTCGTGGAAGCCGGCACCGATGCCGTGGCCGCAGAAGTCGCGCACCACCGAGTAGCCGTTGGCCTCGGCGTGGCGCTGGATGGCGCGGGCCAGCTCGGAGAGGCGTACGCCCGGACGTACCAGCGCGATGCTCTTGTACAGGCACTCCTGGGTCACGCGGCACAGCCGCTCGCCCTGGATGTTTTCGCCGACGATGTACATGGCGCTGGAGTCGCCGTGGTAGCCGTCGGCGGTCTTCACGGTGACATCGATGTTCATGATGTCGCCCTTCTTGAGCTTCTTGGCCGGATCGGGGATGCCGTGGCACACCACGTGGTTGAGCGAGGTGCAGATCGACTTGGGGAAACCGTGGTAGTTGAGCGGCGCCGGCGTGGAGCCCAGCTCGTCGACGATGTAGTCGTGGCACAGCCGGTCCAGCTCGCCGGTGGTCACGCCGGCCGTGACGTGCGGTGCTATCATTTCCAGCACGCTGGCGGCCTGGCGGCCGGCCTCGCGCATCTTCTCGATCTCGTCGGGCGTCTTGATGGGTATGTTCATGGAATCTCGGTTCAGAGGGGTTGCAGCGCCGGCAACGTGGGCCAAGGACGGCGGGCGACTTCATCTCGTTGGCGAACTATGGTATAAAGCCGCGCGCTTTCCTGCAATCGTCGCCCGCCATGGCCCCGGCCCGGCCGGCAGGCGAGACGCCGAGGGCGCCGGCGCCAGGTCGCGACAGGTCGCGGCTCGAGCCGTCAACTCAACAGCCTTGAAAACACACACGTACCGGCACATGGTCCCGGGTGCTGCCGCGGTCTAGCCCGGCGGTCGGATCCATGGGGTGCGTGGAGGCCTAACCCGATTTTCAGGAGTCATCCATGGCACATGTCAACATGCGCGACCTGCTCAAGGCGGGCGCACACTTCGGTCACCAGACCCGTTACTGGAACCCGAAGATGGGCAAGTTCATCTTCGGCGCCCGCAACAAGATCCACATCATCAACCTCGAGCACACCCTGCCGGCCCTCAACGAGGTAATCGACGTGGTCGAGAAGATGGCGGCGGCCAACAACAAGATCCTGTTCGTCGGCACCAAGCGCAGCGCGAGCAAGATCATCAAGGAAGAGGCCAACCGCGTCGGCATGCCCTTCGTCAACCACCGCTGGCTCGGTGGCATGCTGACCAACTACAAGACCATCCGTCAGTCGATCAAGCGTCTGCGCGACCTCGAGACCATGCGCGAGGACGGCACCTTCGAGAAGCTGACCAAGAAGGAAGTCCTGATGGCGACCCGCGAGCAGGACAAGCTCGAGCGCTCCATCGGCGGCATCAAGGAGATGGGCGGCCTGCCCGACGCGCTGTTCGTGATCGACGTCGACCACGAGCGCATCGCCATCAACGAGGCGAACAAGCTCGGCATCCCGGTCATCGGCGTGGTCGACACCAACTCCGATCCGGACGGCGTCGACTACGTGATCCCCGGCAACGATGACTCCATCCGTGCCATCCAGATCTACGTCAAGGCGATCGCCGACGCCTGCGCGCGGGCGAAGGAAGGCCGTCCCGACGAGTTCGTCGAGGTCACCGAGGGTGAGAGCGGCGACGCGGCGGCCGCTGCCGAGTAACGGCGAGTCGCCCGGGCCGGCGCTGTTGGCCCGGGCGGGCGGCCAGCCCAGGCGGCCGCCCGCCACCGCTCCGCTGCGGCGGAGCGGGATTGCACCGGGCCCACGGGTCCGGCGCCCTTATTCCCAGGTCGAACCTACCCGGGTTCCACTTATCGAGAGGTGAATACCATGGCAGCGATCAGCGCTTCCCAGGTCAAGGAACTGCGCGAGCGTACCGGGCTCGGCATGATGGAGTGCAAGAAGGCGCTCACCGAAGCCGATGGTGACATCGAGGTCGCCATCGAGAACCTGCGCAAGAGCTCCGGCCTCAAGGCCGCCAAGAAGGCCGGCCGTACCGCCGCCGAAGGCGCCGTGGCGACCCGCGTCGCCGAGGACGGCAGCTACGGCGTGGTAGTCGAGATCAACTCCGAGACCGACTTCGTCGCCCGCGATGCCAACTTCAAGGCCTTCGCCGACCAGGTCGCCGACGCCTTCTTCTCCGCCAAGAGCGAAGACGTCGCCGCGGTGATGGAGGGCGCCCTCGAGAGCGCTCGCGAGCAGCTGGTGCAGAAGATCGGCGAGAACATCGGCGTGCGTCGTTGCGCCGTGGTCGAGGCGCCGGAAGGCGCGCTGGTGGGCGAATACGTCCACGGCGGCCGTATCGGCGTGCTCACCGTGCTCAAGGGCGGCAACGCCGAGGTGGCCAAGGACGTCGCCATGCACGTGGCCGCGATCAACCCGGCCGTGGCGCGTCCCGAGGACATGCCGCAGGAGCAGCTCGACAAGGAGAAGGCGATCATCCTGGCCCAGCCCGACATGGCCGGCAAGCCCGAGCAGATCGCCGAGAAGATGGTCGAAGGCCGCCTGAAGAAGTACCTGGCCGAGAACAGCCTGACCGAGCAGCCCTTCGTCAAGGACCCGAACCAGTCCGTGGCCGAGTTCGTCAAGGCCGCCGGCGGCGAGGTGATCGGCTTCACCCGCTTCGAGGTGGGCGAGGGCATCGAGAAGGAAGAGGTCGACTTCGCCAAGGAAGTCATGGAACAGGCTGGCCGTCGCTAAGGTCAGAGGTTCCAGCTCGAGAATGGCGTGCGCGCGAGCGCACGCCTTCTCGTATCCGGCCCCCGCGTCGGCTGTAGTAGAGTTGCTTGATCCCCTTGCGCCCAGGAGAGATGCCATGTCCACGCTCGATCACGTCGATAACCCCGCCAAGACCCGCAGCGACAAGTCCAAGTACAAGCGCATCCTGCTCAAGCTCTCCGGCGAGGCGCTGATGGGCGAACACGACTTCGGCATCGATCCCCAGGTGCTCGATCGCATGGCGCTGGAGATCGGTCAGCTGGTGGGCATCGGCGTGCAGGTCGGCATCGTCATCGGCGGCGGCAACCTGTTCCGCGGCGCCGCGCTCAACGCGGCCGGCATGGACCGGGTCACCGGCGACCACATGGGCATGCTGGCCACGGTGATGAACGCCCTGGCCATGCGCGACGCCCTGGAGCGCTCCAATATCCGCTCACGCGTCATGTCCGCCATTCCCATGAGCGGCGTGGTGGAGCACTACGACCGGCGTACCGCCATCCGCTACCTGACCTCGGGAGACGTGGTATTGTTCTCCGCCGGTACCGGCAACCCCTTCTTCACCACCGACTCCGCGGCCTGCCTGCGCGGCATCGAGATCGATGCCGACGTGGTGGTCAAGGCCACCAAGGTGGACGGCGTCTACGACAAGGACCCGGTGAAACATGCCGATGCGGTCAAGTACGATCATCTGAGCTACGATAATGCGCTCGATCAAAAGCTCGGCATCATGGATTTGACCGCTATCTGCCTGGTGCGGGACCATGACATGCCGGTTCGCGTCTTCAACATGAACAAGCCGGGCGCCCTGCTGAACCTGGTGGTGGGCGGCAAGGAAGGCACGCTGATAGACAGAGGTTGATACCGTGATCAATGACATCCAGAAAGATGCTGAGAGTCGCATGAAGAAGAGCCTCGACGCCCTTCATGCCAACTTCAACAAGATCCGTACCGGGCGTGCTCACTCCAGCATCCTCGACTCGGTCACCGTCGAGTACTACGGCAGTCAGGTGCCGCTCAACCAGGTCGCATCGGTCAACGTCGAGGACGCCCGCACTCTCTCCGTGGTGCCCTGGGAGCAGAACATGGTGCCCAAGATCGAGAAGGCGATCATGACTTCCGACCTGGGCCTGAACCCGGCGAGTGCCGGCAACGTGATCCGCGTGCCGATGCCGATGCTCACCGAGGAGACCCGCAAGGGCTACATCAAGCAGGCGCGCGCCGAGGCCGAGAACGCTCGCGTGGCGGTGCGCAACGTGCGTCGCGATGCCAACAACGACATCAAGGCGCTGCTCAAGGAGAAGGAGATCTCCGAGGACGAGCAGCACCGCGCCGAAGAGGCGATCCAGAAGCTGACCGACAAGTACATCGGCGAGATCGACAAGCAGCTCGAAGTGAAGGAACACGACCTGATGCAGGTCTGAGCAGCGCCGGGCGGCGCCCGCAGCGACGCCGCCTGGTCCTTCCATTCCCATTGCGAGACATCATGACGTCAGCGCAGACTTCCGCATCGCAGATGCCACCGAAGCCCCCCGGCGACGACCTGCCGCGACACGTGGCGATCATCATGGACGGCAACAATCGCTGGGCGCGAGCACGCGGGCTGTCCGGCATTCGTGGTCACCGTGCCGGCGTCGAGGCCGTGCGAGCGGTCATTCGCCGGGCCGCCGAGCGCGGCATCCAGACCCTCACGCTGTTCGCCTTTTCCAGCGAGAACTGGCGCCGCCCGGAGGCCGAGGTGCGCGCCCTGATGGAGCTGTTCCTGATCGCGCTCAAGCGCGAGGTGAGAAAGCTGCATGACAACGGTATCCGGCTCTCGGTCGTCGGCGATCGCAGCGCCTTCTCTTCCTCGATCCAGAAGTACATCGTGCGGGCCGAAGAGCTCACCCGCGACAATACCGGCCTGCACCTCGTCGTCGCCGCCAACTACGGCGGCCGCTGGGACATCGTCAACGCCGCGCGACACCTGGCCATGCGTGTCGCACACGGCGAGCTCGAGCCCGACGCCATCGACGAGCACGTCTTCCAGCGGGAGCTGTGCCTGGGCGACGAGGCGCCGATCGACCTGTGCATCCGCACCAGCGGCGAGCAGCGCATCTCCAACTTCCTGCTGTGGCAGATGGCCTACGCCGAACTCTACTTCACGCCGCTGCTGTGGCCGGACTTCGACGGCCAGGCCTTCGACATGGCGATCGATGATTTCTGCCGGCGCCAGCGTCGCTTCGGCATGACCGACGAACAGATCGAGGCGAAGGGTGCTTAGACAGCGGATCGTGACGGCGGCATGGCTGGCGCCGCTGATGCTGGCCGGCCTGTTCGGCCTCTCGGGAGGGCCTTTTGCCGCTTTCACCGGCCTCGTCGTGCTGCTGGCCGCCTGGGAGTGGACCAACCTCGCGGGGGTGGCCGAGACGAGCCGCCGCCTGACGCTGGTGGGTGTCCTGGCCGTGCTGATGACGCTGCTGTGGTGGCTCGGCGCGGCGCTGGCGGTATGGCCGCTGTGGCTCGCCGTGGCCGGCTGGGCGATCAACTTCTACTGGGTCGTCCACTACCCGGCGAAGCGCGAGCAGTGGGGCTCGACGGCCGCGCGGCTGGCCATGGGGCTGTGGGTGCTGCTGCCGGCCTGGGTCGGGTTCAACGTGCTGCGCGACAGCGGCGGCGTGTGGTTGCTCTACGTGCTGTTACTGGTATGGGGCGCCGATATCGGCGCCTACTTCTGCGGGCGCGCCTGGGGCCGGCGCAAGCTGGCGCCGGGGGTGAGCCCCGGCAAGTCCTGGGAAGGCGTGGCCGGCGGCGTGGCCGTGACCCTGCTGCTGGCGCTGCTGTTCGCCGTGTGGCAGGGGCTGGGCGTGGCCGCTGGCCTGGGGCTCATGGTGGTGACCGCGGGGGTGACGCTGGTCTCGGTGCTCGGCGACCTGCTCGAGAGCATGCTCAAGCGCTTTCGCGGCATCAAGGACTCCAGCAACCTGTTGCCCGGGCACGGCGGCGTACTCGACCGCATCGACAGCCTGACCGCGGCGGTGCCGCTGTTCGCACTGCTCTCCACCGGGATGCTGTGACATGAGCGGTCCGTTTCGGCAGCAGGGCGTCACGGTACTCGGCGCCACCGGCTCCATCGGCACCAGCACGCTCGACGTGGTCGCACGCCATCCCGAGCGCTACCGGGTGCATGCGCTGACGGCGCATCGCTCGCGCGAGGCGCTGCTGGCCCAGTGCCTGCGTCATCGGCCCAGCCTGGCCGTGCTCGACGAGGAGCACGACGCCGCCTGGCTGCGCGAGCGGCTGGCCGGGGCGGGCCTGGCGACCGAGGTACGGGCCGGCGAGGCGGCGCTCGTCGAGGTCGCCAGCGCCGCCGAGGCGGACGTGGTGATGGCCGCCATCGTCGGTGCCGCGGGGCTGTTGCCGACGCTGGCCGCGGTGCGCGCCGGCAAGCGCGTGCTGCTGGCCAACAAGGAGGCGCTGGTGATGTCCGGGGCGCTGTTCATGGACGCCGTCGCGCGCCACGGCGCCACGTTGCTGCCGATCGACTCCGAACATAATGCCATCTACCAGTGTCTACCACCCGAACACCGCGGCGGCCTCTCCCGCCATGGCGTGACCCAACTGCTGCTGACGGCCTCCGGTGGGCCTTTCCGCGGCTGGTCGTCGGAGCGCCTGGCCACGGTGACGCCGGCGCAGGCCTGCGCCCACCCCAACTGGTCGATGGGGCGCAAGATCTCGGTGGATAGCGCCACCCTGATGAACAAGGGGCTGGAACTGATCGAGGCGTGCTGGCTGTTCGACGCCCGCCCTGAGCAGATTCAGGTGGTGGTGCACCCGCAGAGCGTGATTCACTCCATGGCCGCCTACAGCGACGGCTCGGTGCTGGCCCAGTTGGGCAACCCGGACATGCGCACGCCGATCGCCTACGGCCTGGCGTGGCCGGAGCGCATCGCGGCCGGCGTCGAGGCGCTGGACCTGTTCCGGGTCGCGCGGCTCGACTTCGAGGCGCCGGATGAGGTGGCCTTCCCGTGCCTGCGGCTGGCGCGCGAGGCGATGCAGGCGGGAGGCACGGCGCCGGCCGTGCTCAACGGCGCCAACGAGGTGGCCGTCGATGCCTTCCTGGCGGGGCGCCTGAGCTTCCCGGGCATCGGCGAGCTCGTGGCGGAGGTGCTGGAAGCGCTGCCGGTCGAAGCCGGCGGGGACCTGGAAACCATCCTCGGCGCCGATGCCCGGGCGCGCCAGGCGGCGCGCGAGAGGCTGCAAGGGCGCTGAGCCGATTCGCCGACGGCGTCGTGACTTTTCGAGGAGACTGATTTGGGCCTGATCCAGAACGTGCTGGCCGTCATCGTGGTGCTGGGCCTGTTGATCACCTTCCACGAATTCGGCCATTACTGGGTGGCACGCCGCTGCGGTGTCCGGGTGCTGCGTTTTTCGGTCGGCTTTGGCAAGCCGATCTGGTCCCGTGTCGATCGGCATGGGACCGAGTTCGCCGTGGCGGCGGTTCCGCTCGGCGGCTACGTCAAGATGCTCGACGAGCGCGAGGCGCCGGTGCCCGGCGACCAGCTCCACGAGGCGTTCAACCGCAAGACGGTATGGCAGCGCATCGCCATCGTCGCGGCGGGGCCGCTGGCCAACTTCCTGCTCGCCATCGTCGCCTACTGGGCGCTGTTCGTGGCCGGCACCTCCACGGTGGCGCCGGTGGTGGGCGAGGTGGCCCCCGGCTCGCCGGCGGCCCGCGGTGGCCTGCAGCCGGGCCAGGAAATCGTCGCAGTGCAGGGGAGCGAGGTGCGCTCCTGGGACGAGATCAACCTGCGCCTGATCGCCGCCATCGGCTACAGCGGGGAACTCACCCTTCAGGCCCGCGAGGACGCCGCGGCCGACCCCCGTGACTATCGCCTGCCGGTGGAGGACTACCTGGTGCGCCAGGAGCCGCCCCAGCCGCTGGCCACCCTCGGCATCACTCCCTGGCAGCCGAGCATCCCCGCGGTGCTGGGCCAGGTGATCGACGGCGAGCCCGCCGCCGAAGCGGGGCTGCGCCCCGGCGACCGGATACTGGCCGTGGACGGCAGCGCGGTCGAGGAGTGGATGGACTTCGTCAGCGTGGTGCGTGCCAGCCCCGGCGAGACGCTGGAGCTGGAGGTCGCGCGCGGCGACGAGCGCTTCGCCCTGACCCTGGTGCCGGGCGAGCGCGAGCTCGAGACGGGGGCGGCGATCGGCTATGTCGGCGCCGGCGTCGAGGCGGCCGAATGGCCGGAGGAGTTCCGCCGCGAGATTCGCTACGGTCCCGTGGCGGCGGTGGGGCAGGCCATGAGCCGTACCGGCGAGATGACGCTGCTGACCCTGGATGCCATCCGCAAGATGCTGGTGGGGCTGATTTCGCCGACCAACCTCTCGGGGCCTATCACCATCGCCCAGATGGCGGGGGATACGGCGCGCACGGGGCTGGAAAGCTTCGTCAGCTTCCTGGCCTACCTCTCGATCAGCCTGGCGGTGCTCAATCTGCTGCCGATTCCGGTACTTGATGGTGGCCACCTGCTTTACTATCTCGTCGAGGTGGTGCGCGGCCGGCCGGTGTCGGAGCGGGCCCAGGCGTTCGGGCTGCGGATCGGTCTGGCGCTGGTCGGCATGCTGATGCTGATGGCCCTCTATTTCGATCTGATGCGTCTCTGGTAGCAAGCGCCCCACAGGGGCACAGGGAGGCAGAGCTTCGCTCTGCCTTGTCAGTCACCCGCACATATGTATATGGTGCCTGTCTGGACAGGCAGGCGGATCAACGCGAGCGAAGCGACTGCATGAATATCAAGACCCTCGGACTGGCGGCACTGCTGCTGGCCGGTTCCAGTACGGTGCTGGCCGAATCTTTCGAAGTATCCGACATTCGCGTGGAGGGGCTGCAGCGGGTTTCCGCCGCTTCCGTCTTCAACGCCTTCCCCATCAGTGCGAGTGATCAGGTGGATGACCGTGAGCTGGCCGAGGCGGCCCGCAGCTTGTTCGCCACCGGCCTGTTCGAGGACATTCAGCTCGCCCGCGACGGCAACGTGCTGGTCATCCAGGTCGTCGAGCGGCCGACCATCTCGCGGCTCAACATCACCGGCAACAGCAAGATCTCCGAGGAGGACCTGCGTCGCGGGCTGCGCGAAGGCGGGCTGGCGGAGGGCCAGGTGCTGCAGATCTCGACGCTCGAGGACATCCAGCGCGAGCTCGAGGGGGTCTACCAGGCCCAGGGGCGCTACAGTGCCCGCATCGAGACCAGCGTGCGCGAGATCGACGAGGGGCGGGTCCAGGTCGACATCGACATCAACGAAGGCGCGGTGGCCAAGATTCGCCAGATCAACATCGTCGGCAACCGCCAGTTCGACGACGACGAGCTGCGCGAGGTGTTCGAGCTCAACGATCGCCCCGGGCGCTTCTTCGGCTGGTTCTCGAAGGACGAATACTCGCGTGAGGCGCTGGCCGGCGACCTGGAGCGGCTGCGCTCCTTCTACCTCGACCGCGGCTACGTCAACTTCAACATCACCTCCACCCAGGTCTCGATCAGCCCCGACAAGTCGCAGATCTTCGTCACCGTCAACGTCGACGAGGGCAGCCAGTACCGCCTGGGCGATATTCGCTTCGCCGGTGATCTCGAGATCTCCGAGCGCGAAGCGCGCGGCCTGCTGCAGGTGGAGAGCGGCGATATCTTCTCGCGCAGCGACGTCACCGCCTCCACCGAGGCGCTGCGCTCGCGGCTGGGCGCCGAGGGCTTCGCCTTCGCCCGGGTGGAGGGCGTGCCCGAGCCGCGCGCCGACGGCGAAACGGTCGACCTCACCTTCAGCGTCGATCCGGGGCGCCGCGCCTACGTACGCCGCATCAACTTCATCGGCAACACCACCACCCAGGACGAGGTGCTGCGCCGCGAGATGATCCAGATGGAGGGGGCGCCGGCTTCCACCGAATCGATCAGCCAGTCACGCCGCCGCCTGGAGCGCCTGGGCTTCTTCCGTCAGGTCGAGGTGGAGACCCAGCCGGTGGCTGGCGAATCCGACAAGCTCGACGTCACCTATACCGTCGAAGAGCAGCCCTCCGGCTCGGTCTCGGCGAGCATCGGCTTCTCCCAGAGCGCCGGGGTGATCTACGGCGCGGCGCTGGCCCAGAACAACTTCCTGGGTACCGGCAATCGCGTCAACATCGGCGCCCAGCGCAGCGACACCTTCACCAGCGTCAACTTCGGCTTCACCGATCCGTACTGGACGCTGGACGGCATCTCGCGTGGCTACAACCTGTTCTACCGCGAGACCGACTACGAAGATTCGGACATCTCGACCTACTCCACCGACGCCTATGGCGCGGGGATCAACTTCGGCTACCCGGTCAGCGAGCTGTCGCGGCTCAACTTCGGCGCCAGCGTCGAGGACCTGACGGTCAAGACCTATCGCGACACCGCCTCGGAAATCGTGCGCTACGTCGACGAGCAGGGCGACAACGCCCAGAGCCTCAAGCTCACCGCGAGCTGGACCCGCAACAACCTCAACCGCGGCATCATGCCGACCTCCGGCGACTATCAGCGCGTGTCGCTGGAGACCGCGGCGCCCGGCAGCGACGCCGACTACTACAAGCTGCGCGCGCGTGCCCAGCAGCTCTTCGCCCTCAACGAGGAGGAGACCTGGGCGCTCAAGTTCGGCACCACCCTGGGCTACGCCGACAGTATCGGCAGCGATCCCTATCCGTTCTACGAGAACTTCTTCGCCGGTGGCCTGGGGTCGGTGCGCGGCTTTACCGCCAATACCCTGGGCGAGCGCACCACGCCGCGCGAATCCGGACGCGACCGCACCCTGGGCGGCAACATCCTGGTCGAAGGCAGCGCCGAGCTGCTCTTTCCGCTGCCCTTCATCGAGGACCAGCGCTCGCTGCAGACCGGCTTCTTCGTCGACGCCGGCAATACCTTCCTGACCAGCTGCTATCCGGTGGTGGAGGGCGACGGTCCCTCGCGCTGCTCGTCGGGCGTCGACCTGGGTGAGCTGCGCTACAGCATCGGCGTGGGGCTCTCCTGGCTCACTCCGGTCGGCCCGCTGACCTTCAGCATTGCCGAGCCGCTCAACGACGAGAGCGGCGACGACACCCAGTTCTTCCAATTCTCGCTGGGCCAGACGTTCTGAGCCGGCCTGCCAAGAGGGTATTTCGCATGCGCAAGTTGACCGCCATTCTCTGCCTGGGCCTGTTTGCCGTCCTGGCCGTACCGGCTCACTCGGCCGAAGTCGCGCTGCTGGACTGGCGCCGTGCGCTGCTCGCCTCCGATGCCGCCCAGCGCTCCATGCAGGACCTCGAGAGCCGCTTGTCCGGCCAGCAACAGGAGGCCCAGTCGCTGGGTCAGGAGCTGTCCCAGCTGCAGCAGCGGCTGCAGCAGGAGGGCGACAGCCTGCCCGATGCCGAGCGCCAGTCGCTGATCCAGGAGTTCCAACAGAAGGGCGGCCGCTTCGAGCAGCTGCGCCAGCAGATCATGGAGGAGCAGATGCGCGCCGAGCAGGAGTTCCTGCAGCAGGCCGAGCCGAAGCTGGAGGAGGCGGTTGGCCAGGTGATCGAGCGCCACGGCGTCGAGGTGTTGGTGGAGCCCCAGGGCGTGCTGCACGCCGAGCAGGAGCTGCCCAACCTGACGGACGAAGTGATCGAAATCCTCAATTCTCTCAACTGATCATTGCGGCAGCTTCTGCCGCACGCTGTCGATACGGGTTTCCATGAAGCACCCTGTTACTCGCGAATTCACCCTGGCCGAACTGGCCGAGCGGCTCGGCGCCCACCTGGAGGGCGATGGTGGCCGCCGGGTCCGGGGCCTGGCCACCCTGAGGGAGGCCGGTCCCGATCAGGTCGCCTTCGTGGCCAACCGCTCCTACCTCAAGGACCTCTCGGCAACCCGGGCCGGTGCCGTGCTGCTTCAGCCCGAGCATGCCGCCGCCTGCCCGGTGGCGCGTCTGGAACTGGCAAACCCCTACCTAGGCTACGCCCAGCTGTCGCAGCTGTTCGACCCGATCCTGGCCCCCCCGCGGGGAGGCATCCACCCCGCGGCCGTGGTGGCCGATGACGTGGTGCTGGGCGAGCGGGTCGAGGTCGGCCCCAATGCCGTGATCGAAGCCGGCGTGGAGCTGGGCGACGAGGTGGTGGTCGGCGCCGGCTGCTTCATCGGCGCGGGCTCGCGCATCGGTGCGGGCTCGCGGCTGCACCCCAACGTCACCGTCTGCCATGGCGTGGTCGTCGGGGCACGGGCCATTCTGCACAGCGGCTGCGTGATCGGCGCCGATGGCTTCGGCTTCGCCCACGACGGTGGTCGCTGGCACAAGATCGCCCAGCTCGGCGGCGTGGTGCTGGGCGACGACGTCGAGGTGGGCAGCTGCTCCAGCATCGACCGCGGCGCGCTCGACGACACCGTGATCGGCAACGACGTGAAGATCGACAGCCAGGTGCAGATCGCCCACAACGTGCGCATCGGCGACCACACGGCACTGGCCGGCTGCGTCGGCATCGCCGGCTCCACCCGGGTGGGCAGGAACTGCATGCTGGGCGGCGGCGTGGGGCTCGCTGGCCACCTCACCATCGGCGACGGGGTGCAGGTCACCGGCATGAGCCTGGTGACCAACTCGATTCACGAGCCGGGCGTCTACTCCTCGGGCACCGGGGCCATGACCAATGCCCTGTGGCGCAAGAATGCGGTGCGCTTCAAGCAGCTCGATGACTTCGCCCGACGCCTGGCGCGCCTCGAGAAGCGCGGCCGGGAGGGTTGAGACAGGATCGGGCGGCGCTATAATTCCGCCTGCCTGATGCAGGTGTTCTTGCGGGAAGCCCGGGCGACGCGCGCCGCGCTCGCAATGGCTTCCCTACTTCATTTCAGAGGTCGCTACGATGGTAATGGACATCAACGAGATTCGCGAATACCTGCCGCACCGATACCCGTTCCTGCTGATCGACCGGGTGACGGAGCTGAGCCTTGGCGAAGCCATCGTTGCCTACAAGAACGTCAGCATCAACGAGCCGTTCTTCAACGGCCACTTCCCGCACCACCCGATCATGCCCGGTGTGCTGGTGCTGGAGGCGATGGCGCAGGCCTGCGGCATCCTCGGCTTCAAGACCGTCAACAAGCTGCCGGCCGACGGCTATGTCTATTACCTCGTGGGCAGCGACAACGTGCGTTTCAAGCGGCCGGTGATGCCGGGAGACCGGCTGCGGCTGGAGGCGAAGGTCGAGCGTGAAAAGCGCGGCATCTGGAAGTTCGCCTGTCGTGCTACGGTAGATGGCGAGCTGGTCTGCGAGGCCGACGTCATCTGTGCGGAGAGGAAGGTTTCTTGATACATACCACTGCCATCGTCGACCCCGGGGCACGTCTGGCCGAGGATGTGGAGGTCGGTCCCTTCAGCGTGATCGGGCCCGACGTCGAGATCGGTCCCGGCAGCCGCATCGGTCCGCACGTGGTCATCAAGGGGCCGACCGTGCTGGGGGCGCGGACCCGCATCTTTCAGTTCGCCTCGGTGGGAGAGGACTGCCAGGACAAGAAATACGCCGGCGAGCCGACGCGCCTGGTGATGGGCGACGACAACGTCATTCGTGAATGCGTGACGCTGCATCGCGGCACCGCCCAGGATCGCGGCGAGACCACCATCGGTTCGCGCAACCTGTTCATGGCCTATGTGCACGTCGGCCACGACTGCGTCATCGGCGACGACTGCGTGCTGGCCAACCAGGCGACCCTGGCGGGGCATGTGACCCTGGGCAACTTCGCCATCCTCGGCGGGCTGTCGGCGATCCACCAGTTCTGCCACTTCGGCGATCACGCCATGGCCGGCGGTGGTTCGATCATCACCAAGGACACCCCCGCCTTCGTCATGATCAACGGCAATCCGGCCCGGGTGCACGGACTCAACCAGGTAGGGCTCAAGCGGCGCGGGTTCTCGACCGAGGCGATCAAGGCGCTGAACGAGTGCTACCGTCTGGTCTATCGTCAGGGATTGACCATCGCCCAGGCGCTGGAGGAGATCCGCCGCCGCTACTCTCTGGCCGAAACTGAAGCCTTCGCCGCGTCCATCGAGGTCTCGACACGCGGCATCATACGCTGACGCGGCTTCGCAACGGGTCTGATATGAGCAAGCTTGCGCGTGTCTATATCGTCGCCGGCGAGATGTCCGGCGACCTGCTCGGGGCGAGCCTGATGCGCGCGCTGAAGGCGCGCCATCCCGAGGTGCAGTTCCGCGGTATCGGGGGCCCGGGCATGATTGCCGAGGGCATCGACAGCCGCTTCCCGCTCGAGACGCTCTCGGTCATGGGGCTAGTGGAGGTGCTCAAGCATCTGCCCGAGCTGGTACGGGTGCGGCGAGCCCTGCGCGCCGATGCCCTGGCCTGGCAGCCGGACGTGATGATCGGCATCGACGCCCCCGACTTCAATCTCGGCCTCGAGCGCCAGCTGCGCGAGGCGGGCCTCACCACGGTCCATTACGTCAGCCCGACGGTCTGGGCATGGCGCCAGGGCCGGGTGAAGGGCATCGCGCAAGCAGTCGACGCCATGCTCACCTTCCTGCCCTTCGAGGCCGCCTTCTACGAGCGGCATCGTCTGCCGGTGGCCTTCGTCGGCCATCCGTTGGCCGACGAGCTTCCGCTGGTCAGCGATCGCGCCGGTGTGCGTGACGAGCTCGGCCTGCCGCCAGACGATCCGGTGCTGGCCGTACTGCCGGGTTCGCGGGCCAACGAGATCCGCTTTCTCGGCGTGACGTTCCTGGACGCCGCCGAGCGGCTGTGCCGGGAGCGACCCACGCTACGGGTGGTGATCCCGGCGGCAACACCGCTGCGCCGAGAGGAACTCGAGCGCCTGCTGGCCACCCGCCCGACGCTGGCGGGGCGGGTCACGCTCCTCGACGGCCGGGCGCGCCAGGCGATGGTGGCCAGCGACGCGGTGCTGCTGGCCTCGGGCACGGCGGCGCTCGAGGCGATGCTGTGCCACCGCGCGATGCTGGTGGCCTACCGCATGGCGCCGCTGACCCACTGGCTGGCCCGGCGTCTGGTCAAGACGCCGTGGATCTCCCTGCCCAACCTGATCGCCCAGGCGTCGCTGGTGCCGGAGCTGATCCAGGACGCCGCGACGCCCGAGGCGATCGTCGCGCATGTCGGGTCGATGCTCGACGATGACGAGGCTCGCGCCCGCCTGGAGGCGCGCTTCGCTGCCCTGCATGCCGGACTGCAGCGCAACGCCAGCGCCCGGGCGGCCGAGGCCATCGAGGCCGTGGTGGCGGGGCGCCCGCTGCCGACCGAGCTGTCCAGCGATGAGTCCCTGGTGGTGAGCGCCACGCGGCCGGCCGAACGAACGCCGAAAGGGAGAGAAGAGACATGAGTGACTGTCCGTTTCCCCCGCTGGTGATCGACTACCAGGGCCATCTGCTCGCCGGTGTCGATGAGGTGGGCCGTGGGCCGCTGGTCGGCGCGGTGGTGGCAGCGGCGGTAATCCTCGATCCGCTGCGCCCCATCGCGGGGCTGACCGACTCCAAGAAGCTCACGCCGCAGCGGCGTGAGGCGCTGGATACCGAAATCCGCGACAAGGCGCTGGCCTTCGCCGTGGCCGAGGCCACGCATGCCGAGGTCGACGAACTCAACATCTACCACGCCACGCACCTGGCCATGCGCCGGGCGATCGACGCCCTGCCGCTGGCGCCGGAATACCTGCTGGTGGACGGCAACCGCCTCCCCGGGCATCATGTTCCCGGCCAGGCGATCGTCAAGGGGGATGCCCGCCATCCGGCTATCGCCGCCGCCTCGATACTCGCCAAGGTGGCGCGCGATGCCCAGATGGTGGCGCTCGACGGCCTGTTTCCCGACTACGGCTTCGCCCGCCATAAGGGCTATGCCACGCCCGAGCACCTGGCTGCACTGGAGCGCCTCGGGCCGCTGCCCGAACATCGCCGCTCCTTCGCCCCGCTCAAGGGGCAGCTCGAGCTGCTCTAGATCATTTACCGCCTAGCCCCGAGCCTCTTATGACCACGCCTTTCGTTCATCTCCGCGTGCACACCGAATATTCCCTGGTCGACGGCCTGGTGCGGCTCAAGCCGCTGCTCAAGGCCACCGCCGAGCAGGGCATGCCGGCGCTGGCCGTGACCGACGAATCCAACCTGTTCGGTCTGGTCAAGTTCTATCGCGGTGCCCAGGGCAGCGGCCTCAAGCCGGTGATCGGCGCCGACCTGTGGCTGGCCAATCCCCACGACGAGACGCACCCCTACCGGCTGACGCTGCTGGCGATGAACGACACCGGCTATCGCAACCTCACCGAGCTGATCTCGCGGGGCTGGATGCAGGGACAGCGCCAGGGGCGCGCGGTGCTGGAGAAGGCCTGGGTGCTCGAGCAGAGCGAGGGCCTGATCGCGCTGTCCGGCGGCCGTGAGGGCGAGATCGGCCGCCACCTGCTCGCCGATCACCGCGATGAGGCGCGCGCGCTACTGGAGGAGTGGCAGGCGGCCTTCCCGGAGCGCTTCTACCTGGAGCTGACCCGCACCGGGCGACCGCTGGAGGAGGAGTGCGTGCACCTCTCGGTGGAACTCGCCATGGCCTCGGGCACGCCGGTGGTGGCCACCAACGACGTGCGCTTCCTCGAGCGCGACGACTTCTGGGCCCACGAGACCCGGGTCTCCATCGGCGAGGGCAAGGCGCTGGACGACCCGCGCCGCGAGCGCAAGTACACCGAGGAGCAGTACCTCAAGAGCCCGGCGGAGATGGCCGAGCTGTTCGCCGACATTCCCGAGGCGCTGGAGAACAGCGTGATGATCGCCGCGCGCTGCAACGTCGACGTGCGCCTGGGCGAGATCTTCCTGCCGGAGTTCGAGATTCCCGAGGGCATGACCCAGGATGAGTTTTTCCGCAAGGTCTCCCACGACGGCCTCACCGAGCGCCTCGACTTTCTCTACCCGGCCGAGAAGTATCCGCGCGACGGCGCCGAGTTCGCCGAGATCGACAAGCGCTATCGCGAGCGGCTGGACTTCGAGCTCGACATCATCATCCAGATGGGCTTTCCCGGCTACTTCCTGATCGTGATGGACTTCATCCAGTGGGCCAAGGACAACGACGTGCCGGTGGGGCCGGGGCGCGGCTCCGGGGCCGGCTCGCTGGTGGCCTATGCGCAGAAGATCACCGACCTCGACCCGCTGGAGTACGACCTGCTGTTCGAGCGCTTCTTGAACCCCGAGCGGGTCTCGATGCCCGACTTCGACGTCGACTTCTGCATGGAGAAGCGCGACCGGGTGATCGAGTACGTGGCCGACCGTTACGGCCGCAATGCGGTGTCGCAGATCGTCACCTTCGGCACCATGGCGGCCAAGGCGGTGGTACGCGACGTGGCCCGCGCCCAGGGCAAGCCCTATTCGCTCGGCGACAAGCTCTCCAAGCTGATTCCCTTCGAGGTGGGCATGACCCTGGCCAAGGCCATCGAAGCGGAGCCGGCGCTCAAGGAGTTCGTCGAGAATGACGAGGAGGCCGCCGAGATATGGGAGATGGCGGTCAAGCTCGAGGGCATCACCCGCGGCACCGGCAAGCACGCCGGCGGCGTGGTGATTGCGCCGACCAAGCTGACCGACTTCTCGCCGCTGCTGTGCGACGAGGAGGGCAACGGCCTGGTCGTGCAGTTCGACAAGAACGACATCGAGGAGGCCGGGCTGGTCAAGTTCGACTTCCTCGGGCTGCGTACCCTGACCATCATCGACTGGGCGCTGGAGATGGTCGACAAGGTGCGGGCGGTCAAGGGCCAAGGACCGCTCGACATCGACAGCATCCCGCTCGATGACGGTCCCACCTTCGAGATGCTCAAGCGCGCCGAGACCACGGCGGTGTTCCAGCTCGAATCGCGCGGCATGAAGGAGCTGATCAAGCGCCTGCTGCCCGATTCGCTGGAGGACATGATCGCGCTGGTGGCGCTGTTCCGTCCCGGGCCGCTGCAGTCGGGCATGGTCGACGACTTCATCAACCGCAAGCACGGTCGCGCCGAGATCTCCTACCCCCACCCGGACTACCAGCACGAGTGGCTCAAGCCGGTGCTCGAGCCCACCTACGGCATCATCCTCTACCAGGAGCAGGTGATGCAGATCGCCCAGGTGCTGGCCGGCTACACCCTGGGCCAGGCCGACATGCTGCGCCGGGCGATGGGCAAGAAGAAGCCCGAGGAGATGGCCAAGCAGCGCAGCGGCTTCATGGAGGGCTGCGCCGCCAACGGCATCGACAAGGAGCTGGCCGGCAACATCTTCGACCTGGTGGAGAAGTTCGCCGGCTACGGCTTCAACAAGTCGCACTCGGCGGCCTACGGCCTGGTCTCCTACCAGACCGCCTGGCTCAAGACGCACTACCCGGGCCCGTTCATGGCCGCGGTGATGTCCACCGAGATGGACAACCTCGACAAGGTGGTACCGCTGATCGAGGAGTCGCGGCGCATCGGCCTGACCGTGACGCCGCCGGACGTCAACATCGGCGCCTACAAGTTCACCGTCGATACCGAGGGCCGCGTGGTCTACGGCCTGGGTGCCATTCGTGGCGTAGGCGAAGGGCCCATCGGCGCCATCGTCGAGGCTCGCGAGGCCGACGGCCCGTTCACCGACCTGTTCGACTTCTGCCGCCGGGTCGATCCCAAACGCATGAACAAGCGCACCCTGGAGGCGCTGATCCGCTCGGGAGCGCTGGACAACCTGGGGCCGAACCGGGCGGTGCTGGCCGCGGCACTGGACGACGCCATCCGCGCCGCCGCCCAGACCCAGACCAACCAGAGCCTCGGCATGTTGGACATGTTCGGCGAGGCCTTCGCCGACGACGAGGCCGAGAGCGACCCCTACGAGGCCTATCGCAGCGCCCGCGAGTGGACCGACAAGGAGCGTCTGGCCGGCGAGAAGGAGACCCTGGGGCTCTACCTCACCGGCCACCCCATCGACGAGTACGAGAAGGAGCTCGCCCGCTTCGTCTCCACCCGCATCAGCGATCTCAAGCCCTCACGGGAGCCGCAGCGCGTCGCCGGCCTGGTGGTGGCGTTGCGCACCATGAAGTCCAAGCGCGGCGACACCATGGCCTTCGTCACCCTGGACGACCGCACCGGACGCATCGAGGCGTCGCTGTTCGGCGAGCTCTACGACCAGCTGCGTGGCCAGATCGAGGCCGACCAGGTGCTGATCGTCGAGGGGGAGGTCTCCAGCGACGACTTCTCCGGCGGCCTGCGCCTGCGCGGCAAGGAGATCACGCCGATGGTGGCGGCCCGCGCCCGCTACGGCGAGGCGGTGGAGCTGTCGCTCGACGGCACCCGGGTCAACGGGAGGCTGGTGGAGAGCCTGCGCGAGAGCCTCGTGCCGCACCGCGACGATGGCGGCCTGCCGGTGCGCCTGCGCTACCGCAACGACGCCGCTGCCGGCTGGCTGGAGCTGGACGCCCAGTGGCGCGTGGCCCCCAGCGACGAGCTGCTGATCGCGCTGCGTGAGGTGGAGGGGCAGGACGGCGTGCGGCTGAAGTACCGCTAGGTATCGACGATGGGTGTTGGCGCCGAGAAAGGCAGCGGGGCTGACCCGGCGACAGGCCTGAGAGGAGGCGCTGTGAACCCTTCCCTGTGCGCTACTTTTGCCATCCATGGCAAAAGACCTCCTCTTCGGCCTGTCCCCGGCAGCCCTCGGTGCTGGCGAAGTCCGCATACGTTGCCTTGCGCCGCGCGTTGAGGGTGCGATAATGCCCGACACTCGATTTTATGGCTTCCGGGGCGAACAGCGTTCATCATGCCCCGGCGACAGCAAAGACAAGGCGGCCCAGCCACTATGAATCCCAACTACCTCGATTTCGAACAGCCCATCGCCGAACTCCAGGCCAAGATCGAAGAGCTGCGCCTGGTCGGCAACGACAGCCAGCTCAACCTCAGCGACGAGATCGGTCGCCTCGAGGAGAAGAGCCGCAAGCTCACCGAGTCGATCTTCAAGGACCTGAGCCCCTGGCAGGTGTCGCAGCTCTCGCGCCACCCCCAGCGCCCCTATACGCTCGACTACCTCGAGCACGTCTTCACCGACTTCGACGAGCTGCACGGCGACCGGCGCTTTGCCGACGATCCGGCCATCGTCGGCGGCGTCGCCCGCCTCGACGACCGCCCGGTGATGGTCATCGGCCACCAGAAGGGCCGCGACGTCAAGGAGAAGGTGCGGCGCAACTTCGGCATGCCGCGCCCCGAAGGCTACCGCAAGGCGTGCCGCCTGATGGAGATGGCCGAGCGCTTCAAGATGCCGGTGCTCACCTTCATCGACACCCCGGGCGCCTACCCCGGCATCGACGCCGAGGAGCGCGGCCAGAGCGAGGCCATCGCCTACAACCTGGCGGTGATGTCGCGGCTCAAGACCCCGATCGTCTCCACCGTGGTGGGCGAGGGCGGCTCCGGCGGGGCGCTGGCGATCGGCGTATGCGACGAGCTGGCCATGCTGCAGTACTCCACCTACTCGGTGATCTCGCCCGAGGGCTGCGCCTCGATCCTGTGGAAGAGCGCCGAGAAGGCCGCCGACGCCGCCCAGGCCATGGGCATCACCGCCGAGCGGCTGCAGGAGCTCGGCTTCGTCGATACCCTGATCGAGGAGCCGCTGGGCGGCGCCCACCGCCACCCGCAGACCACCGCCGAACGGGTCAAGGAGGCGCTGCTGGCGAGCCTGGATCGGCTCGAGGCGATGGATACCGAGGCGCTCCTCGAACGGCGCTATGAGCGCCTGATGAGCTATGGCGCACCGGCATAAGAGAGTCTCGCTGCAGGCCCTGATCGACGACGCCCTGGCGGAGACCCCGCCGGGGCGTGTCGTCTGGGTGGCGCTCTCCGGCGGGCTGGATTCGAGCCTGCTGCTCACCCTGGCGGCCGCAGCGTGCCGTCTACATCCCCGGCCGCTGCGTGCGCTGCACGTCCACCACGGCCTGCAGGCCGCCGCCGGCGACTTCGAGACCCACTGCCGGCGGCTCGCCTCGCGGCTCGGCGTACCGCTGTTCGTCGAGCGCGTGGCGGTCGAGCGCGACGCCGGGCTGGGGCTGGAGGGCGCGGCGCGCCAGGCGCGCTACGACGCCTTCGCGCGGCGCGTAGCCCCGGGCGAGACGCTGTGGCTGGCCCAGCATGGCGACGACCAGGCCGAGACCTTCCTGCTGGCCGCCCTGCGCGGCAGCGGCGTGCGCGGCCTGGCCGGCATGCCGGCCGGGCGCGAGTGGCGGGGCAGGTGCCTGGTGCGCCCCCTGCTCGCCCGCTCGCGGGCCGAGCTCGAGGCCGAGGCCGCGCGGCGCGGGTTGCGCTGGGTCGAGGACCCCTCCAACGCCGACGAGACGCTCGATCGCAACTTCCTGCGTCGCCGCGTGCTGCCGCTGCTGGCGCAGCGCTGGCCCCACGCGGGCGAGGCGCTGGCGGCCAGCGCGCGCCAGGCCGCCGAAGCCGACGCGCTGATCGCCGATCTGTCCGCCGTGGATCTGGCGGCGGTCTTGGGGGACGACGCCGCGTGCCTGCCGCTGGCGGGGCTGGGGCGCCTATCGCCGGCGCGTCGGCGCGTGCTGGTGCGGCACGCCTGCCACCGTCTGGGGTTGCCCACGCCGCCCGCGGCGCGTCTCGAGGCGCTGCTTGCCCAGTGCGATGCGCGTCATGACGCCCGGGTGAGGGTCACCTGGACCGGCGCCGAGGGGAGGATCTGGCGCGGACACCTTCACTTGTTGTCGAGCCGGCCGCCGCTGGCGCCGACGTGGCAGGTCGAATGGGACGGCGTCTCCCCCCTGGCGACTCCTTGGGGAACCGTCGACGTCACGCTCGTTCCCGAGGAGGGCGGCCAGGCTTCGCTGCGCCTCATGCCGCGCCAGGGCGGCGAGAGTCTGCGTCTGGCACGGCGCGGAAGTCGCGATCTCAAGCGCCTGCTACAGGAAGCGGAGGTACCGCCATGGGAGCGCGAGCGGCTGCTGGTGGCCTGGCACGGCGAGGTGCCCGTGGCGGCGCTTCAGTCCGACGCGATACGCTGGCTGGCGGTGGCCGAGGGGTGGCGGGCCTCTGTCGGCGAGGGGTCAGCGTCGAGCTGAGAGGCCCCGAGCCAGCATGTCGTGCAGCACCCCTTCGCGCAGCGCCCCATCGGCGTAGCGCATCGTGGTCAGCCCGAACGCCTCGAAGATCGCCCCGAGAATGGCCACTCCGGCGGGAAAGATGCGCGCGCGATCGGGCTTGAGGCCTTCCAGGGCGACCCGGTCGAGGTGGCCGCACTGGACCAGGCGCCGGCGCAGCTCTGCCAGGCCGGTCCGGGTGATCTCGCCGGGCGTGCCGCCATCGGCTGCCAGTACCGAAGCGGCGGCCTTGATGGTGCCACTGGAGCCCAGTGCCTCGTCCCAGCCGAGTTCGCTGTAGCTCGCCTTGAGGGGGGCGAGCCGTGCCAGTACGTCCGCTTCGGCCTGCTCCATGCGTGCGGCACTCAGCTGGCCATCGGCGAAGTGGCGCCGGGTATGGGTGACGCAACCGATGTCGAGGCTCTCCAGCATCAGCGGTTTCAGCCGTTCACCGACGATGAATTCGGTGGAGCCTCCGCCGATGTCGACGACCAGGCGGCGGCCGTTCTCGGCCAGGGCGTGGGCCGCGCCCAGATAGATCAGGCGGGCTTCCTCGTGGCCGGGAATCACCTCGACGCGGCAGCCCAGCAGCGCTTCGGCGCGGGCGATGAAGACCCGACGGTTGCGCGCCGTACGCAGCGCGCTGGTCCCGACCACACGCAGGCATTCGGCGCCGACGCCGTCCAGCAGCGGCGCGAAGCGGGCGAGACACGCCATGGCACGCTCCATCGAGGCGTCGTCCAGGCAATTGGTGGCGTCGAGGCCGGCGGCCAGCTGCACCTTCTCACCCAATCGGGCCACCACCTGAAGCCGGTCGTCCTGATACTGCGCGACCAGCAGGTGAAAGCTGTTGGAACCCAGGTCGATCGCGGCCAGGCGCACTGCCTGGGGCATGTCGACAGCGTCGCTGACGAGATTGGGCCGTTCCGTGGGTGAGTTCATCGAAGCATCCTGATAGTCAATGGCTAAAGGGTGCGGCGACTCCCCGGGCGTGTCAATCGCACAAGGTTGATCTGCGGGGTTGCGTTCGTCGCCGGCCTTGACTAACATCGGGTCGTTCGCCTGTTCCGAATGCTTTCCGACCGAGACACGACGTCCGCGTCGCGGTCAACATCAAGTCGTCAGTCAGCCCCCTTTTTGTCGCCCTGTCATGTGCCGTTAGCCTCGGTGGCACTTGAAACGCACCAGGCGAAGAGTCCCGGCGACAAGAAGCGCTGCTCCCTCTAACACGATACCGTGCCGGCGACCCTTGCGCAGAGTGGTCGTACCGCGACGGGCATCGCTCATGAGCGACAGCTTCCCGGGCGCTGAACGCACCCAAGCGGCGTACCGTTCTTTCTCCGCACCATTCCCACGGCCGCCGTGCCGCCACGCTGACATGAGCAACTTCCGAACGCACCGATGAATCTTACCGAACTCAAGCAAAAATCCGTGCCGGACCTCCTGGAGATCGCCCGTGAGATGGGCATCGACAACCTGGCCCGCTCGCGCAAGCAGGACATCATCTTCGCCATCCTCAAGAAGCACGCCAAGAGCGGCGAGGACATCTACGGCGACGGTGTTCTGGAAATCCTCCAGGACGGCTTCGGCTTCCTGCGTAGCGCCGACAGTTCCTACCTGGCCGGCCCCGACGACATCTATGTCTCGCCGTCGCAGATCCGTCGCTTCAACCTGCGCAAGGGCGATTCGATCTCCGGCAAGATTCGTCCGCCGAAGGAAGGCGAGCGCTATTTCGCGCTGCTCAAGGTCAGCCAGATCAACTTCGACAAGCCGGAAAACGCCAAGCACAAGATCCTGTTCGAGAACCTCACGCCGCTGTTCCCCCAGGAGCGGCTGCGCATGGAGATCGGCAACGGCTCCACCGAGGATCTCACCGCGCGCATCATCGATCTCACCGCCCCCATCGGCAAGGGCCAGCGCGGCCTGATCGTCTCGCCGCCCAAGGCGGGCAAGACGCTGATGCTGCAGAACATCGCCACCTCGATCACGCGCAACAATCCCGAGTGTCACCTGATCGTGCTGCTGATCGACGAGCGCCCGGAGGAGGTCACCGAGATGTCGCGCACCGTGCGCGGCGAGGTGGTCGCCTCGACCTTCGACGAGCCGCCGGCGCGCCACGTGCAGGTCGCCGAGATGGTCATCGAGAAGGCCAAGCGCCTGGTCGAGCACAAGAAGGACGTGGTCATCCTGCTCGACTCCATCACCCGCCTGGCGCGCGCCTACAACACCGTGGTGCCGAGCTCCGGCAAGGTGCTCACCGGCGGTGTCGACGCCCACGCCCTGGAGAAGCCCAAGCGCTTCTTCGGCGCCGCGCGCAACATCGAGGAGGGCGGCAGCCTGACCATCATCGCCACCGCGCTGGTCGACACCGGCTCGAAGATGGACGAGGTGATCTTCGAGGAGTTCAAGGGCACCGGCAACATGGAAGCCCACCTGGACCGCAAGCTCGCCGAGCGCCGCGTCTATCCGGCGATCAACATCCGCCGCTCCGGCACTCGCCGTGAGGACCTGATCGCCTCCGAGGACGAGATGCAGCGCATGTGGATCCTGCGCAAGCTGCTCAACCCGATGGAGGATACCGCGGCCACCGAGTTCCTTATCGACCGCCTGAAAGATACCAAGACGAACCTGGAATTCTTCGAGGCGATGAAGCGCCGTTGATCGGAGCTGTTAGGCTTCGATTGCTAGGCCAAGGCTAGCGGCGCCGGGGACAGGTCGAAGAGGAGGTCTTTTGCCATGGATGGCAAAAGTAGCGCCCAGGGATGGGTTCACAGCGCCTCCTCGACGGTCCGGCGCCTGTCGACGGAGTGGCCGCGGGTAAGGATGCGTTGGCCGGCGGGGAAGAGGAAGGGGCGGCATGCTATGCTGCCCCTTTCGTCGTTCCGGAAACGGGAAATCGAATGAAGTACAACGATCTGCGCGACTTCATCGCGGCCCTGGAGGCCCAGGGCGAGCTGGTGCGTGTTGTAGCCGAGGTGGACCCTTACCTCGAGATCACCGAGATCTGCGACCGCACCCTGCGTGCCGGTGGCCCGGCGCTGCTGTTCGAGAACGTCAAGGGGCACGACATGCCGCTGCTCGGCAACCTGTTCGGCACACCGAAGCGGGTCGCCATGGGCATGGGCCAGGACAGTGTCGAGGCGCTGCGCGAGGTGGGCGAGCTGCTCGCCTTCCTCAAGGAGCCCGAGCCGCCCAAGGGCTTTCGCGACGCCTGGGACAAGCTGCCGATCTTCAGGCAGGTGATGAGCATGGGGCCCAGGACGGTGCGCAGCGCCCCGGTGCAGCAGGTGGTGCTCGAGGGCGATGACGTCGACCTTGACCGCCTGCCGATCCAGCACTGCTGGCCCGGTGATGCCGCGCCGCTGGTCACCTGGCCGCTGGTGGTCACCCGCGGGCCGCACAAGAAGCGCCAGAACCTGGGCATCTACCGCCAGCAGAAGCTGTCGAAGAACCGCCTGATCATGCGCTGGCTGTCGCACCGCGGCGGCGCGCTCGACTTCCAAGAGTTCCAGCAGACGAACCCCGGCGAGCCCTTCCCGGTGGCGGTGGCGCTGGGCGCCGACCCGGCCACCATTCTCGGCGCGGTGACCCCGGTGCCGGACTCGCTCTCCGAGTACGCCTTCGCCGGCCTCCTGCGCGGCTCGCGCACCGAGCTGGTCAAGTGCGGCCACGCCGACCTCGAGGTGCCGGCCTCCGCCGAGATCATCCTCGAGGGCTTCATCTACCCCGACGATACGGCGCCGGAAGGGCCCTACGGCGACCATACCGGCTACTACAACGAGGTCGACGAGTTCCCGGTGTTCACCGTGACGCGCATGACCATGCGCCGCGACGCCATCTACCATTCGACCTACACCGGACGACCGCCCGACGAGCCGGCGATCCTCGGCGTCGCGCTCAATGAGGTGTTCGTACCGATCCTGCGCAAGCAGTTCCCCGAGATCGTCGACTTCTACCTGCCGCCGGAGGGCTGCTCCTACCGCATGGCGGTGGTGACCATGAAGAAGCAGTACGCCGGCCATGCCAAGCGCGTGATGATGGGCGTATGGAGCTTCCTGCGCCAGTTCATGTACACCAAGTTCGTGGTGGTGCTCGACGACGATGTCGACGCCCGCGACTGGAAGGACGTGATCTGGGCCATCACCACCCGCATGGATCCTGCCCGTGATACCGTGATGGTCGAGAACACACCCATCGACTACCTCGACTTCGCCTCGCCGGTGGCGGGGCTGGGGTCCAAGATGGGGCTGGATGCCACCACCAAGTGGCCCGGCGAGACCGATCGAGAATGGGGCACGCCCATCGTCATGGACGAGGCCGTCAAGGCCCGCGTCAGCGAACGCTGGAACGAGCTGGGCATTCGCCTGCCCCCCCACCCTGACGACAAGAGGCCTGCATGACCCCGAGGACCCTGAGCTGCCAGGTGACGGCAGTGGAGGACCTGACTCCCGACGTGTTCCGCGTGCGCCTGGAAGGGCGCGCCGAAGCCATGGCGCACGCGCCGGGCCAGTATCTCGAACTCAAGCTGGACGACGAGACCTGGGTGCCGTTCTCCATCGCCAGTGCGCATGCCGGCGACGGCACCCTGGAGCTGCACATCCAGCACTGGCCGGAGCGCGAGAACTCCGCCCGGCTGCGCGAGCTGATCGTGGTGGCGCACCACCTGACGGTACGCCTTCCCGGCGGCGACTGCGTGCTGGACACCACCAGCCGGCGGCCGCTGCTGCTGGTCGCCGCCGGCACCGGCTTCGCCCAGGCGAAGGCGATCGTCGAGGCCTCGTTGCACGAGGTGCCGGAGCGCCCCATCGAGCTGTGGTGGGCCGCCCGCGAGCGGCGCGACCTCTACCTCGAGAGCCTGCCGCGGCAGTGGGCCGAGAGCCACGAGAACGTGCGATTCCACGTGGTCACCGAGGCGGCGCCGGAGCCGCCGGTCACCGGAGAGCGCATCCAGGGCCACCTGGGCCGTATCGACCAGGCGCTGGCCACCGGGCTCGAGGACGTCAGCGGCTACGATGTCTATCTTTCCGGCTCGCCGGGCATGGTCTATGCCTGCGTCGACGTGCTGGCTTCGCTGGGCCTCGAGCCGAGTCGGGTCTTCTCCGACGTCTTCGCCTACGCGCCGCGCCGACCGTTGGTGCCGACCGCCGGGGTGCTGCGCCGGGGGAGCGCGGGGTGAGCGCCTCGCCGATCCTGATCACCGGCGGCGCCCAGCGCCTGGGTCGTCACTGCGCCGAGCGCCTGGTCGAGGATGGGCACCCGGTGATCATCAGCTATCGCCGCGAGCGCCCGGAGCTCGAGGCGATGCGCCGCCGCGGCATCGTCGCCCTTTACGCCGACTTCTCCAGCGAAGCCGGCATTCTCGACTTCATCGCCCGGCTCAAGGACGAGACGCAGTCGCTGCGGGCCATCGTGCACAACGCCAGCGACTGGACACCGGACCGCCAGGGCGACGAGGCCGGCGCCGACTTCGAGCGACTGTTTCGCGTGCACATGCAGGCGCCCTACCTGATCAACCTGCACGGCCGCGAGCTGCTCGAGGCGTGCGGTGAACCCCAGCGCGACATCGTGCACATGACTGACTACGTGGTGCAGAAGGGCTCGAAGCAGCACGCGGCCTACGCCGCCACCAAGGCGGGGCTGGCCAACCTGACGCTCTCCTTCGCGGCAATGTACGCCCCCGCGATCCAGGTCAACGCCATCGCGCCCGCCCTGATCATGCTGGGGGCGGATGACGACCAAGCCTACGCCGAGCAGGCGCGAGCCAAATCGGTCATGGGGATGGTGCCGGGGCCGGGGGTGGTCTACCAGAGCCTGCGCTACCTGCTCGACAACCGCTACGTCACCGGCATCACGCTACCGGTCGATGGCGGCCGCCACCTCCGCTAAAATGGTGTCCCCCCCTGACAACTCGAGAGGAGCCGACATGGCTTACGACCCCGACTTCAAGGACGACAGCGGCCTGCTGTCCATCGTGCTGGGCCTGGTGGTGCTGGTCAGCATGAGCGCACTGCCGGCCACCATCGGCTGGTACCAGGTGTTCGCCGGCTGACGGCCACGCTTGCCAAGCCTGCCCTGATCGGGCACGATGAGGCGAGAACATCGGGAGACGACCATGACACCGAAGCCGCATACGAACCTTGCCGTCGCCTACCGCGCCCCGAGCGCGGTGGCGGCGCATGGCGTCGGCTTCGGTGGTCAGTACTGGTATTGGTTTAGCATCGGTGTGCCCGCGGCCGGGTCCTGAGCGAGGACAGCGCCGCGAAGGCACACCCTAACCGGGTTGCCTCCCACGAAACCCCCGGTCGGCAACCCCGACCGGGGGTTTTGCGTTGGTCGCCCGGTTTTCGCCCGACCCTTCAACCAGAGGAGAAGCACCATGACCGCACGTCGCGCCACTTTCGCCGCCAACGCCCGTTACGCCTATTATGGCTGGGACTACGGCTGGCGATTTAGCGCCGCGCGGTCGGTCCAGTGCGCCACCTCCGACCGTGAGATGACCGGTGGCATGACGACACGATGTTTGCCGATCCCACGGAGTTGAAGACACATGAATGCCCCCGCATCGCTTGCCCAGCGCCTGGCCGACAGCCATGACGATTCTGCCGCCCCTCCCTCCAGCCGGGTCGGGATGACCCTGCCGACGCCCGGCGAACTGCGCCGGCGCCTTCCCGTCTCGCCCCGGGTGGCGGAACGCCTCTCGGCCCAGCGCCGCGCCATCCAGGAAGTGGTCGTCGGTCGCGACGACCGGATGCTGGTAGTGGTCGGCCCCTGTTCGATCCATGAGCCCCTGGCGGCGCTGGAGTATGCCCATCGCCTGGCCGAGCTGTCGCCCAGGGTAAGCGATCGCCTGCTGCCGGTCATGCGGGTCTACGTGGAGAAGCCGCGTACCACGGTCGGTTGGAAGGGGCTCGCCTACGACCCCGATCTGGACGGCAGCGGCGACATGGCCCGCGGCCTGCACCTGTCGCGCCACCTGATGCACGAGATCGCCGCGCTGGGGCTGCCGGTGGCCACCGAGGTGCTGCAGCCGATGCTGGCCGCCTACCTCGGCGACCTGGTGGCCTGGGTCGCCATCGGGGCCCGCACCACCGAATCGCAGCTGCACCGCGAGCTGGCCAGCGGCCTGGACGCGGCGGTGGGCTTCAAGAACGCCACCAGCGGCGACGTAGGCGTGGCGGTGGACGCCATTCGCGCGGCGGCGCATCCTCACCAGCATTTCGGCCTCGACGAAGAGGGCCGCCCGGCGCTGCGCGAGACCAGGGGCAACCCGCATGCCCACGTGGTACTGCGTGGGGGGCATCGGGGGCCCAACCACGACGGCGTCTCGGTGCGTGCCGCCCGCGAGGCCCTGGAGGCTGCCGGCCTGCCGGCCCGGCTGATGGTCGACTGCAGCCACGCCAACGCACGCAAGGATCATCGCCGCCAGGCGGAGGTGCTGCGCGACGTGGTGGCACAGCGAGCGGCGGGCGAGGCGTCTCTCATGGGGCTGATGCTGGAGAGCTACCTCGAGGAGGGCAAGCAGCCCCTGACCCCCGGTGCGCTGCGCCATGGCGTGTCGGTGACCGACCCCTGCCTGGGCTGGCGGGAAACCGAAGCGCTGCTGCTGGAAGCCGCCGAGCGGCTGCGCTGAGCCGCGAGGAGGGCGACTGTACCTCGGCGCGCGATGCCGGGATAATCCCGCCATCGCGTTGCCACAGGAGCCCTCCATGCCGTTTACCTTCGAACACCACGATCCCGAGACCTACCGCCGCAAGGCCAGGATCATCAGCGTGGCCATGGCCGGCCAGCTGATCGTCTTCGGCCTGGTGTTTTCCCAGCTGCTGGTGGCGGCCTTCGGCTCCAGCCTGTGGCTCAACGCGCTGGGGGTATTCCTCGGGCTGCTGGCGACCAGCCTGACCTTTGCCGTGCTGCGCGAGCGGCCATGGATGCGCGAGATGCGCTACGTCTGGCAGCTCAAGCACCATCTGTCCCGGCTCAGCGGCTACCTCGCCACCCTGCGTCGCGAAATGGACCAGGGCAACGGCGTCGCCCTCCACCTGATGACCGCCTATCACCAGGGCATGGCGCAGCTGGCCGAGCTCAACGGCCGCACCCTGGATGACGACGGAGAGCTGCTCGGCGAACGTGCCAGGATCCGCCAGCTGCGCGAGGAACGCGGGCTGGCCGCCCGGGTCGACGGTTTCGATCCTCACGACCTGGCGGCCTTCAAGCGAGGCTAGCCGGCGAGCAGGCGCGCGGCGCGCTTGGCGAAGTAGGTCAGCACGCCGTCGGCGCCGGCGCGCTTGAAGCACATCAGCGATTCGAGGATCACGGCGTCGGCCTCGAGCCAGCCGTTGTCGAAGGCGGCCATGTGCATGGCGTACTCGCCGCTCACCTGGTAGGCGTAGGTGGGCACCCGCAGCTCGTCCTTGACGCGCCGCACGACGTCCAGGTACGGCATGCCGGGCTTGACCATCACCATGTCGGCCCCCTCGGCCAGGTCCAGCGCCACCTCGTGCAGCGCCTCATCGCTGTTGGCCGGGTCCATCTGGTAGGTGCGCTTGTCGGCCTTGCCGAGGTTGGCCGCCGAGCCCACTGCGTCGCGGAACGGGCCGTAGTAGCGCGAGGCGTACTTGGCGCTGTAGGCCATGATGCGCACGCTGTGCAGGTGCTCCTGCTCGAGCACCTGGCGGATCTCGCCGATGCGCCCGTCCATCATGTCCGATGGGGCGACCACGTCGGCGCCGGCTTCGGCATGCGACAGCGCCTGCTTGAGCAGCGTCTCCACGGTGCGGTCGTTGAGCACGTAGCCGCTGTCGTCGATGATGCCGTCCTGGCCGTGGATGGTGTAGGGGTCGAGGGCGACGTCGGTGATGAGGCCGAGCTCCGGCACCGCGGCCTTGAGTGCGCGCACGCTGCGCTGGACCAGGCCGCTGGCGCTGTAGGCCTCCTCGGCGAGCTCGCTCTTCAGCGACTGGTCGACCACGGGGAACAGCGCCAGGGCGGGGATGCCCAGGTCGTGCGCCTCGCGCGCCTCTTCGATCAGCAGGTCCAGCGACAGCCGCTCCACGCCCGGCATCGAGGGCACGGCCTCGCGGCGCTGCTCGCCGTCGAGCACGAACACCGGCCAGATCAGGTCGGCGGCGGTCAGGGTCGATTCCCGCATCAGCCGGCGCGAGAAGTCGTCGCGGCGCATGCGGCGCATCCGGGTGGCGGGGAACTGGCGCGTGGTCATGAAACTCAAGATGTTCTACTCCGGCAGTGGGGCCGCGTTGCGCCATTGGCATGACGTAACGGAAGTGTGCCCCGGCAAGGATGACAGTGCGATGGCGTTCGAATGCGTTTCGTCGAGTATATCAGCGCCACCCCGTGCGGGAAGTCACGCCTTGTCGCACCCGTTGCGACTCTCTAAAGTGTGGGCTTCAGGATTCGAGGCGAAGCTCTTCAACCGAGGCGCCTTTACAACAAGGAGAATGGCATGAGCAAACAAGTGGCGGTCATCCTGGCGGGCTGCGGCGTTCAGGACGGTTCGGAGATCTACGAGACCACCCTGACCCTGCTGCGGCTGGATCAACTGGGCATCGGCCATCGCTGCTTTGCACCGGACATCATGCAGCATCACGTCATCGATCATCGCAGCGGCGAGGTGGCCGAAGGTGAATCACGCAGTGTGCTCACGGAGTCGGCTCGCCTCGCGCGGGGTAATATCGCGCCGCTGGAGGAGCTCGAGGTCGACGAGTTCGACGCGGTGATCCTGCCCGGTGGCTTCGGTGCGGCCAAGAATCTGTCCAACTTTGCCGAAGCCGGCAGTGACATGGAGCCTCTGCCGGAACTGGTCGAGGCGCTGGCACCGTTCCACGAGGCGCGCAAGCCGATCGGGCTGATGTGCATTGCACCGGCGCTGGTGCCCAAGCTGCTGGGGCCTGGCATCGCCGTGACCATCGGCCACGATCCGGGTGTCGCCGGCGCGATCAGCTCGATGGGCGGCCTGCATCGCAGCTGTGGCGTCGAGGACATCGTGGTCGACTTCGAGAACCGCGTGGTGACCACGCCGGCCTACATGCTCGCCACGCGCATCGGCGAGGCCGCCACCGGCATCTTCAAGCTGGTCGAGCGCATCGATGAACTGATGGATCTGTGACCCACCGCGGCAATGCAAGGCGCCCCCGCTTCGTCGGAAGCGGGGGCGCTTTCGCTATGGCGCGACGGCCGGTTCAGGCGTCGTCGCGCTCCTCGGCCGACATCGCTGCGTCTTGCCGGCGCCGGCGCACCAGACGGCCGAACAGGATGCCCACCTCGTAGAGCAGGTACATCGGGATGGCCAGCAGGCTCTGAGAGATCACGTCGGGCGGCGTCAGCAGCATGCCGATCACGAAGCAGCCGAGGATGATGTAGGGCCGCTTCTTCGTCAGGCTCTCCACCGTAGTGGCGCCGGAGAGGATCAGCAGGAAGGTGGCGATGGGGATCTCGAAGGCCACGCCGAAGGCGAAGAACAGCTTGAGGACGAAGTTCAAGTACTGGTTGATGTCGGTCATCACCGCCACGTTCTCCGGCCCGGTCTGGGTGAAGAACTGGAACAGCAGCGGGAAGACGACGTAGTAGGCGAAGGCGGCGCCGGCATAGAACAGCCCCACGCTCGAGGCCAGCAGCGGCAGCGCCAGGGCCTTCTCGTTGTCGTAGAGCCCGGGGGCGACGAAGGCCCAGGCCTGGTGCAACACGTAGGGGATGGCGACGAACACCGCCACCACCAGGGTCAGCTTGAACGGGGCCAGGAACGGCGAGGCCACCTCGGTGGCGATCATCTGCGAGCCTTCCGGCAGCATGCCCATCAGCGGCTGGGCCACGAAGGTGTAGATCTCGTTGGCGAAGGGGTAGAGCCCCAGGAAGATCACCAGGATCGCCACCACGGCGCGCAGCAGGCGCGAGCGCAGCTCGATCAGGTGCTCGATCAGGGGAGCCTGGCCAAGTTCCTGCTTGTCGTCGGAGTCGCTCATCGGGAAGCGGCGTCCTTGTCATCGTCGGAGGGGGAGGGAGGCTCGCTGCCGGCAGCCCGGGCGTCGGCCAGGGCATCGTCGAGGCGCGCGGAGGCCGGCGGTGTCGCCTCGCCGTCGCCCTCGGCGGAGCGCTTGGCGTCGGCCTGGCCTGGCGTCGGAGCGGGGTCGGCGATGCTCTCCACGTCGCGCTTGGCCTTGCTCAGGCTCTCGTCGAGCTTGGCCTGCTGCTCCTTGAGCTTCTGGCGCAGCTCCTCCGCCTCGAGCTGCGAGTTGATCTCTCGCTGCATGCTCGACACGGTGCGCTTGATCTTGCCGACCCACAGCCCCACGGTGCGCGCCGCCTTGGGCAGGCGCTCCGGGCCGAGCACGAGCAGGCCCACGATCCCGAGGACCAGGAGTTCGAGGAAGCCGATATCGAACATGGAGGCTTACTTGCGCTCTTCCCGTTCCTCGACGCTGTCCGCCGCCTTCTTCTCCTCGGCGCGGACGTCATACGTGTTGGGCTGCTCTTCGTGGGTCACCTTGGCCTGCGGCTTGTCGTCCTTGCCCGCCTTGTCTTCTTCATTGACGGCCTGCTTGAAGCCCTTGACCGCGCCACCCAGGTCGGAACCGACGTTGCGCAACTTCTTGGTGCCGAAGATCAGGATGATGATGCCGAGTACGATCAGCAGTTGCCAGATACTGATGCCACCTAACATGAAGCGTTACCTCTGAGTCGGGTTTCCGGCGAATCCGGAAGCCAATTTCACTTGGACCTTGCGGCCTTCTCTTCGTGCCCGGAGATTCCGAAACGGCGGGCCAACTCGTCTAGCACGTCCCGGTGGTCGAGTCCGAGATGCGACAGCATCACCAGGCTATGAAACCACAGGTCGGCGGTTTCGGCGACCAGTGCCTTGCGCTCGGCGTCGCCGCCGGCCTCGGCGTCTTTGGCCGCCAGCAGGGTTTCCGTGGCTTCCTCGCCGACCTTCTCGAGTAT
This sequence comes from Halomonas sp. SS10-MC5, assembly GCF_015992245.1. Lineage (NCBI taxonomy): Bacteria > Pseudomonadati > Pseudomonadota > Gammaproteobacteria > Oceanospirillales > Halomonadaceae > Halomonas > Halomonas sp. SS10-MC5. The sequence goes on from NZ_CP065435.1 coordinate 587,814, forward strand.
CTTGTTGAGCCCCTTCTGATGCAAGGCGGCCACGTAGGAGTCGGCGGGGTCGGCGCTGCGACGGCTTGCCAGGACGCCGAAGAGTTCATCGAGAATATCATGCATGCGGGCGACTCCGGTTGCGATGGATCAAGTTCACTGCCAGGCCAGCAGGGCGAGGCCCAGCACGGCGATCAGCAGCACCGGCCAGGGCTGTCCCGCGGCCCACTCGGAGAGCGGTTGCCAGGCCAGCGCCAGGCCGGCCAGCAGCAGCCCCAGGCGCAGGCGGCGCCCACCGCGCCGGCTTTCGCGCAGCTGGTGCTGGATGCCGCCCAGGGCGTGGGCCTGGCGCCGCCGCTGGCGATGCTCGTGCTCGATACGGCTCAGCGCCTGGTGGGCCACGGAAGGCAGCTCGGGCAGCTGGCGCGACAGCTCCGGCGCCTGACGCTTGAGCGATTCCCACAGGCCCACCGCGCCGGCGCGCTCGTGCATCCAGCGTTCCAGATAGGGCTTGGCGGTGCTCCACAGGTCGAGGTCGGGATAGAGCTGGCGCCCCAGTCCCTCGATGTTGAGCAGGGTCTTCTGCAGCAGCACCAGCTGTGGCTGCACCTCCATGTTGAAGCGCCGTGCGGTCTGGAACAGCCCCAGCAGCACCTGGCCAAAGGAGATGTCCTTGAGCGGCTTCTCGAGGATCGGCTCGCACACCGTGCGGATGGCGGCGGCGAACTCGTTGGCACGCGTGTCCTCGCCGACCCAGCCCGACTCGATGTGCAGCGCGGCGACCTCGTAGTAGTCCTGATGGAAGAAGGCGAGCAGGTTGCGCGCCAGGTAGTCCTGGTCCTCGCGGGTCAGGCTGCCGACGATGCCGCAGTCGATGGCGATGTACTGCGGGTCGTGGGGGTGCTCGCGGGACACGAAGATGTTGCCCGGATGCATGTCGGCATGGAAGAAGTTGTCGCGAAACACCTGGGTGAAGAAGATCTCCACGCCGCGTTCGGCGAGCCGCTTGAGGTCGGTGCCCTGGGCGCGCAGCGCGGCGATGTCGGCCACCGGGATGCCGTGGATGCGCTCCTGCACCATGACCCGGCGGCGGGTGTGCGACCAGTGAACCGTGGGCACGTGAAGCAGCGGCGAATCCTTGAAGTTGCGTTTGAGCTGCGAGGTGTTGGCGGCTTCCTTGTGCAGGTCGAGCTCGTCGAACAGGGTGGCCTCATAGTCACGAACCACCTCCACCGGGCGCAGCCGTCGCGCTTCTGGCAGCAGGGCCAGCAGCCCCGCCACCCGGTACATCAGCGCCATGTCCTGGCGCATCACCCGGTCGATGGCGGGGCGGATGATCTTGACCACCACGTCCTCGCCGCTGTGCAGGCGGGCGGCATGTACCTGGGCAATGGAGGCCGAGGCCAGCGACTCGGGCTCGAAATGGGCGAAGGCGGCGTCGAGTGGCATGCGAAGCTCGGCCTCGACCAGAGCCCTCGCCTCCTCGGCGGGAAAGGGCGGCACCTGGTCCTGCAGGCGCCTCAGCTCGTTGGCGATCTCCTCGGGCAGCAGGTCGCGGCGGGTGGAGAGCAACTGGCCGAACTTGACGAAGATCGGGCCCAGCGATTCGAGCGCCAGGCGCAGGCGTTCGCCGCCGGTGCGGCGTCCCACCGGCACCAGGCGCAGCGGCGAAAGCAGGAAGGCCAGCCGCAGCCACCACGGCAGGCGTTGCAGCGGCAGCAGGGTATCGAGGCGGTAGCGGGTGATCACCCAGATGATGCGCAGCAGCCGTAGCCCCATCATGGCGCGGCCTCGTGTTCCAAGCGGCGGCGCAGCCTGGCCAGGCGGGCCTCGAGGCGGTCGGCGGCCACCTCCAGCTCGGTGAGGTGGTCGCGCAGGGTCTCGAACTGGTGACGCCCGGGCAGCAGGCGCGCCTCCTCGAACACGTACTCGGCGATATCGGCGCGCATCTCCTCCTGGGCACGCAGGCCCCAGCGGGCCATGCGCCTGAGCCCCTCGGCCAGGCTGTGGGCAGGCACGTCGCCGAGCCAGCGGGCGAGCTCCGCCTCCCAGTCGATGTCGAGGTCGAAGAACAGCTCGCGCACCTCCTCGAGCAGGTGGACCCGGCCCCGCACCGCCAGGCGGCCGCGGAACATCAGCCGCTCCATCGATTCGCCGCCGAGCAGCTCACCGAGCGTCTCGGCATCGAGTTCGACGACGGCGTCGGCGCTTCCCTCGTCGAGCTCTTCCTGGCACATCAGGTCGACGCCACGCGGATGGAAGCTCAACAGTAGCGTCAGGGTGGGGTGCTCCAGGCGCAGCAGCAGCCGGCTGCCGGCCAGCCGGGCCAGACGCGAGGGCGCGGCCAGATCGCGGGCGAGAAGGGCATTGAGGGTACGCTCGATGCCGGCCAGGACCAACATTATAACTTGATGCCGCGATGCAGGGCGACGATGCCGCCGGTGAGATTGGTGTACTCGACCCGCTCCAGGCCTGCCGCTTCCATCATCGCCTTGAGCGTCTCCTGGTCGGGGTGCATGCGGATCGACTCGGCCAGGTAGCGGTAGCTGTCGGCGTCGCCCGCCACCATCTGGCCCATCACCGGCAGCAGGCGAAAGGAGTACTCGTCGTAGGCGCGAGTCAGCAACGGATTGCCGGGCTTGGAGAACTCCAGCACCAGCAGGCGGCCGCCGGGCTTGAGCACGCGGCACATGGAGCGCAGCGCGGCGTCCTTGTCGGTGACGTTGCGCAGGCCGAAGGCGATGGTGATGCAGTCGAAGCTGTTGTCGGGAAACGGCAGGCACTCGGCATTGGCCTGCACGTATTCGACGTTGCCGCCGACGCCGTGGTCGAGCAGCTTGTCGCGGCCGACCCGCAGCATCGAGGCATTGATGTCGGCCAGGACCACGCGACCGCGGGGCCCCACCAGGCGCGAGAACTTCAGCGTCAGGTCGCCGGTGCCGCCGGCGATGTCGAGCACGCTGTGGCCGGGGCGCACGCCCGCGCGCTCGATGGTGAGCCGTTTCCACAGCCGGTGGATGCCCAGCGACATGAGGTCGTTCATGACGTCGTAGCGCGCCGCCACGGAGTGGAAGACGTCGGCCACGCGCGAGGCCTTCTCCGCTAACGGCACTTCCTGGTAACCGAAATGGGTGGTGCGCTGGTCCCCGGAGGTGGAGTGAGGGCTCATGCGAAAGGGCTCCCGAGTCGCTGCGGAAAGGTGAGGCGGGCCTCGTTCAGGGCCACATTGTAGCCTTCGGCAACGGCGCTTGTCTTGACGCCCGTCTCCTACAGCTGCTTGATTTCGATGCCCAACGGCTCGCGGCTGGCGCCGGCCTTCTCCAGGCGCTCGAGGTAGTCGGCCCAGTAGGCCTCACGGTTCTCGATCAGCTCGAAGAGATATTCCCAGCTGTACAGGCCACTGTCGTGGCCGTCGTCGAAGGCGAGCTTGACGGCGTAGCGGCCCACCGGCTCGATGTTCTTCAGGCCGACATCCTTCTTGCCGACCTGCAGCACGGCCTGGCTGGGATGATGGCCGCGCACCTCGGCGGAGGGCGAGTAGACGCGCAGGTACTCGACAGCCAGGCGGTGGCTCTCGCCGTCGGGGTAGGTGAGCTCCAGCTCGCGGGCCTTCTTGTGATAGTGGATCTTGCTGGGGATGGGGGCTGTCATGGGCAGACTCCTGACGTCGAGCTTCGAGCTTCGAGCTTCGAGCTTCGAGCTTCGAGCTTCGAGCGGCTCGTGGCCCGAAGCCCGTGGCACGTGGCTTACAGAATATACCGCGACAGATCCTCGTCCATGGCCAGCTCGCCGAGCTGGGAGTCGACGTAGGCGGCATCGATCGCCAGCGGGCTGCCGAGGTCGGCGCCCTTGAACGAGGCCTCTTCCAGCAGCCGCTCCATCACCGTGTGCAGGCGCCGCGCACCGATGTTCTCGGTGCCCTCGTTGACCTTCCAGGCGATCTCGGCGATGCGTTCGATGCCATCCTCGGTGAACTCGATCTCGAGTCCCTCGGTGGCCAGCAGCGCCTTGTACTGCTTGGTCAGCGCGGCGGAGGGCTCGGTGAGGATGCGCTTGAAGTCCTCGGGCGTGAGCGCCTCGAGCTCGACCCGGATCGGCAGGCGGCCCTGCAGTTCGGGGATCAGGTCGGAGGGGCGCGACAGGTGGAAGGCGCCGGAGGCGATGAACAGGATGTGGTCGGTCTTGACCATGCCGTACTTGGTCGAGACGGTGGAACCCTCGATCAGCGGCAGCAGGTCGCGCTGCACGCCCTCGCGGGAGACCTCGCCGCCGCTGGACTGGCCGCTGCCCTTGGCCACCTTGTCGATCTCGTCGAGGAAGACGATACCGTTCTGCTCCACGGCGTCGATGGCGCGGTGCTTGATCTCCTCCTCATTGACCAGCTTGGCGGCCTCCTCGTCGCGCAGCAGGGCGAAGGCATCCTTGACCTTGACCCGGCGGGTCTCGGTCTTGTGGCGGCCCATGTTGGAGAACAGGCTCTGCAACTGGCTGGTCATCTCCTCCATGCCCGGCGGGGTCATGATGTCGATGCCCGGCCCCTGGGGGGTGATCTCGATGTCGATCTCCTTGTCGTCGAGGTCGCCCTCGCGCAGCTTCTTGCGGAAGATCTGACGCGTCGAGCTGTCGGCACGGGGGCTCTCCTCCTGGCCGCGGGGCGGCGGCAGCAGGGCATCGAGGATGCGATCCTCGGCGGCGTCCTCGGCGCGATGGCGCACCTCGTTCTTGGCCTGCTCGCGCACCAGCTTGATGGCGGCCTCGGTGAGGTCGCGGATGATCGATTCGACGTCGCGGCCGACGTAGCCCACCTCGGTGAACTTGGTCGCCTCGACCTTGATGAAGGGCGCGCGGGCCAGTTTGGCCAGGCGCCGGGCGATCTCGGTCTTGCCGACCCCGGTGGGGCCGATCATGAGGATGTTCTTGGGCGTGACCTCGGGGCGCAGGTCGTCGTCGAGCTGCATACGCCGCCAGCGGTTGCGCAGGGCGATGGCGACGGCGCGCTTGGCGTCCTGCTGGCCGACGATGAACTGGTCCAGGGCGTGAACGATCTCGCGGGGTGTCATCTGGGACATGATGGCGGCCTTCAGAGCGTTTCGAGGGTGACGTGATGGTTGGTGAACACGCAAATGTCGCCGGCGATCTCGAGCGATTTCTCGGTGATCTCCCTGGCCGAGAGGTCGGTGTTCTCCAGCAGGGCGCGGGCCGCGGCCAGGGCGAAGTTGCCGCCCGAGCCGATGGCGATGATGCCGCGCTCCGGCTCCACCACGTCGCCATTGCCGGTGATGATCAGCGAGGCGTTCCTGTCGGCTACCGCAAGCAGGGCCTCGAGCCGGCGCAAGGCGCGGTCGGTGCGCCAGTCCTTGGCCAGCTCCACGGCCGCCTTGACCAGGTTGCCCTGGTACTTCTCCAGCTGCGCCTCGAAGCGCTCGAAGAGGGTGAAGGCATCGGCGGTGCCGCCGGCGAAACCCGCCAGCACCTGGCCGCGGTAGAGGCGGCGCACCTTGCTGGCGTTGCCCTTCATCACGGTGTTGCCCAGCGATACCTGGCCGTCGCCGGCCAGGGCTACCTGGTCACCGCGGCGCACGGAAACGATCGTGGTCATGGAGAGTGACTCCGTAACGGGGAGCCGGGGCTCCCGGTGACTTTCGGTCCCCGGCTGGCCGGGGACCGTGAAAGAGCATTCAGGGAAGGTGTGGGCGGCAGGGAGCGAATTCAAGCGCCGTCGGCCGGTCCACCAGCGCGCCTCAGTTGGTGGCGCGATGGCGCAGCGGCGTGATCCCCTGGGTGGTCATCAGGTCCTCGGCGCGATTGAGCTCGCGGGTGTCGTCGTAGGGGCCCACCATGACCCGGTGCCAGGTCTCGCCGTCGGCGGACTGCACCTGGCTGACCTGGGCCATCAGGCTCAGGTTGCGCAGGCGCTGGCGCAACTGCTCGGCGTCCTCCGGCTGGCGGAACGACGCCGCCTGCAGCATGTAGCGCGTCCCCGCCGGCGCTTCTGCCTCGGTGGCCGGGGTGGCATTCACCTCGTCGCGCAGGTTGGCGGCGATCACCTGGGCGATGGGGTCGTCGGCCGGCGCCGTCTCGCTGGCGGCACCGGCGTCGAGGGGCGGCGGCACCTCGACCGTCGGCTCGGGCGGCGAGGCGGTCGAGGCGACCTCCTTGGGGGCCACCACCTCTTCGGGCAGCAGGGTATAGAACTCGAAGGTGGGCATGGGCGGCTCGCGCGGCTCGATGGTCGGCGCGGGCTCGCTCACCTCGGTGGGCGTACGCGGGATCAGCTTGGCCAGCGGCGAGTCGCTGCCCGCCTGCCAAGGGGCGGTGCCGTGCTGGTGCTGGGCCAGCAGGAAGCCCGCCACGACCCCGCCGACGCCCCATACCCAGCCGGGCAGGCGAAAGCCCTCGCGCCGGGCCGGAGTGCGCTTGCGGCTGCTGGTGGCGCCACGTTTCTTCGGCGTGCGACGGGCGGCCATGGCTTACATCTCCTCCGGGGCGCTGACGCCCAGCAGGTCGAGGCCGTTGCGCAGCACCTGGCGCGTGGCCAGGCCCAGGGCCAGGCGGGCGTTGCGCAGCTCGTCGTCGTCGACCATGACCTTCACCGCGTTGTAGCAGGAGTGGAACTCGGCGGCGAGGTCTAGCAGGTACTGGGCGACCTGCTGCGGCTCGCGTGAGGCCGCGGCGTGATCGACCACCTCGGGGAAGCGCGCCAGGCGGTTCATCACCGCTTTTTCCTGGTCCTCCTCGAGCCGGCCCAGGCTGACCATCGCCAGGTCGTGGTCGAACCCCAGACCCTGGGCGTCGGCCTTGCGCAGCATGCTGCACACCCGGGCGTGGGCGTACTGCACGTAGTAGACCGGGTTGTCGTTGGACTGCGAGCGGGCCAGGTCGATGTCGAAGGTGAGCTGCGAGTCGGCGCGGCGCGCGGCGAGGAAGAAGCGCGTGGCGTCGCGGCCGACCTCGTCGATCAGGTCGCGTACGGTGACGTAGCTGCCGGCGCGCTTGGAGAGCTTCACCTCGACGCCGGAGCGGGTCACCATCACCATCTGGTGCAGCACGTAGTCGGGCCAGCCCTGCGGGATGCCGGCCTCCAGCGCCTGCAGGCCGGCGCGCACCCGGGTCACGGTGGAGTGATGGTCGGCCCCCTGCTCGTTGATCACCGTAGTGAAGCCGCGCTGCCACTTGTTCAGGTGGTAGGCCACGTCGGGCAGGAAGTAGGTGTAGCTGCCGTCGGACTTGCGCATCACCCGGTCCTTGTCGTCGCCGAAGTCGGTGGTGCGCAGCCACAGGGCGCCGTCCTGCTCATAGGTATGGCCCTTCTCGATCAGCCGCTCGACCGCTTCCTCGACCTTGCCCTCGCGGTACAGCGAAGACTCCAGGAAGTAGACGTCGAAGGAGACGCCGAACGCCTTGAGGTCGAGGTCCTGCTCGCGGCGCAGCCAGGCCACGGCGAACTCGCGGATGGCGTCGAGGTCGTCGGGGTCGGCCTTGGCGACGACGTGGCGGTCGTCGGCATGCACCGTCTCGCCGGCCAGGTAGTCGTTGGCCACCTCGACGATGTAGTCGCCGCGGTAGCCGTCCTCGGGCCAGCCGCCGTCGTCGGGCGTGAGGCCCTTGGCCCGGGCCTGGACGGACAGCGCCAGGTTGACGATCTGGGCGCCGGCGTCGTTGTAGTAGAACTCGCGGGTGACGTCGTGGCCGGTGGCCTCGAGCAGCCGACAGATGCAGTCGCCGATGGCCGCGCCGCGGCCGTGGCCCACGTGCAGCGGCCCGGTGGGATTGGCGGAGACGAACTCGACCTGGACCTTCTGCCCGCGCCCGGTCAGGCTGCGGCCGAACGCGTCGCCGGCGTCGAGCACCTGGCGCACGACCTGGGCGGCGGCGTCGGTGGCGGCGAAGAAGTTGATGAAGCCGGGGCCGGCGATCTCCACCCTCTCCACGGCGTCGCTCGCGGGCAGTGCCGCGATCAGCGCCTCGGCCAGTTCCCTGGGCTTGCGACCGGCCGGCTTGGCCAGCGTCAACGCCAGGTTGGTGGCATAGTCGCCATGGGCCTTGTCCTTGGTCGGATCGACCTTGATGGTCGGCGCGGCATCGGCGGGCAGCGTGCCCTGCTGCTTGAGCGTGTCGAGGGCGTTCTCGAGCAGGGAGATGATCGTCTCTTTCATGAAGCGGTTATGTCCTGTAGCGGCGGGCGCACGAGGTGACGACGAAGCCTGAGGCACTCGCGAACGAAAAGGCGCGGCCACGAAAGTTGGGCTGGTCGGCCATTATCGGCAATTGTGCCGACGCTTTAAAGGCCGCGTTCAGCTCAGGGTCTGCGGGTCGACGTCCAGCGACCAGCGCACCCGGCGTGCCTCGGGCGAGGCCTCGAGCCAGGCGGTCAGCTGCGCACAGGCGGCGTGAAGCTGGCTGCGCCGGCCGGCGCTGAGCATCAGCTGCATGTGGTAGCGGTTCTGGCGCCGCTCCATGGGCGCCGGCACCGGCCCCAGGCAGTGCACGTCGGGGGCATGTTCGGCGACCCACTGGCGCAGCATGGCGCTCGCTTCGCGGCCAAGCGAGCCGGCCGCTTCCTCGCGCGGGCTCTCCAGTCGCAGCAGGGCGAGGAAGCGGTAGGGCGGCAGCGCGGCGGCGCGGCGCTCGGCCAGCAGCTGGCCGGCCAGGGCATCGTAGCCGTGTTCGGCGAGCAGGCGCAGGTGCGGGTCGTCGGTGTGCAGGGTCTGCACCAGCACGCGGCCGGGGTGGGCGGCCCGGCCGGCGCGGCCGGCTACCTGGACGAGCAGCTGGGCGCTGTGCTCCAGGGCGCGGAAGTCGCTGGCGTAGAGCCCGGCGTCGGCGTTGACCACCACCACCAGCGTGACGTGGGGCAGGTGGTGGCCCTTGGCCAGCATCTGGGTGCCGACCAGCAGGCAGGGGGTGCCGCGCCTCACCTCACCGAGGGTCTGCTCGAAGGCGTCGCGTCGCCGCGTGCTGTCGCGGTCGATGCGGTGTACCGGCACCTTGGGGAAGAGGGCGGCCAAGGTCTCTTCGGTGCGCTCGGTGCCGCTGCCCAGCGGACGCAGGTCGGCGCTGCCGCAGCCGGGGCAGGCGTCCGGCACCGGGCGGTGTTTGTCGCAATGATGGCAGGCCAGCATCGGCGGCTGGCGGTGCAACGTCATGCGCGCGTCGCAGTGGTCACAGTCGGCCAGCCAGCCGCAGGCGTGGCAGGCCAGGGTGGGCGCGAAGCCGCGGCGATTGATGAAGACGAGGACCTGGTGGCCGGCCGCGAGCGTCTCGCGGATCGCCTCGATGGCCGGCGGGATCAGTCCGCCCTGGCGCGGGCGGCCGCGCAGGTCGATCAGCTCCAGCCGGGCCGGGGCGTGGCGGCTGGCGCGGCGGGTCAGGCGCAGGTGACGGTAGTTGCCGCGCTCGGCGTGGTAGAGGCTCTCCAGCGACGGCGTGGCGCTGCCCAGCACGAGGGGGATGCCGTGATGCTTGGCGCGGGCCACGGCCAGGTCGCGGGCGTGGTAGCGCAATCCCTCCTGCTGCTTGAACGAGCCGTCGTGCTCCTCGTCGACGATGATCGCGCCGGGCCGCGCCAGCGGCGTGAAGATCGCCGAGCGGGTGCCGATGACGATCGGCGCACGGCCGCTGGCCACCGCCTCCCAGGCGTCGAGGCGCTCGTTGTCGGTGAGCCCCGAGTGCAGCGCCACCACCGGCACCCGGAAGCGGCTGCGAAAGCGCGCCAGGGTCTGCGGCGTGAGGCCGATCTCCGGCACCAGCAACAGCGCCTGGCGCCCGCGGGCGACCACCGCCTCGATCAGCTGCAGGTAGACCTCGGTCTTGCCGCTGCCGGTCACGCCGTGCAGCAGGCAGGGGTGAAAGGCGTCGAGGCGCTCGTGAATCGCCGCCAGGGCCGTGGCCTGCTCGCGGTTGATCGGCAGCGCCGGCTCGGCCAGCAGCTGTGAGGTGGCGGGCTCGGCGGCGGCGAGCGGTATCTCGTGGCGTTCGGCCAGCGCTTTCTCCACCAGCGCCAGCAGCTGTTCGCGGGAATAGCCCTGGGCCACTATCGCTTGGGTGGGCAAGCCGTGCGGATGCTGGCGCAGCATCGCCAGCAGCTCGGCCTGGCGCGGCGCACGCCGCAGCCGTGCATCGTCATCGCCGGGGGGCGCCAGGGCCTGCCAGCGCTCGCGCCGACGCCCGGCCAGGGGGCGCCCCTGGCGCAGCAGCACCGGCATCGCCTGGTGCAGGGTGTCGCCGAGCGAATGCTGGTAGTAGCGCGCCGTGAAGCGGCACAGCCACAGCCACTCCTCGGGCAGCGGCTCGGCGTCCAGGCGGGCCTCCACCGGCTTCAGCTGCTCCAGGGGCAGGTCGCTGTGGTCGCGGCACTCCATCACCACGCCGATTACCTGGCGACGGCCGAAGGGCACGCGCACGCGAATGCCGGGCTGCCAGCCGCCAACCGGGGCGTCGCGGCACGGGCGGTAGTCGAACAGGCGTCTCAGTGGCGTGGGCACCGCCACGCGCAGCACGCGAGGCGAAGAGTGGGATTCGGGCAATTGGCCTCCGGCGTCGGCTCTGCTAGAATGTCCGGCCGTCGTGGCGCCTGGCTCTCGGGAACCAGGCCCGGCGGCTACCGGTTGGTGGAACGACGTAACGAGTAGCGACGACAGACAACCCGTATGCGGTGCCTGGCAACGGATCAGGTGGCGGCATACCGCTCCAATGAGGCTCAAGATGAAACAAGGTATTCACCCGGATTACAAGATGGTCACCGCGACTTGCTCCTGCGGCGCGACCTTCGAGGTCGGTACCACGGCCGGCCATGACCTGTCACTGGACGTCTGCTCCCAGTGCCACCCTTTCTACACCGGCAAGCAGAAGCAGGCGACCACCGGTGGACGCGTCGAGCGTTTCAACAAGCGCTTCGGTGCCGCCATCAAGCGCGGCTGATTCGCCCCTGCTGCGGCGATACGCCTCGAAAACCCGCCTTCATGGCGGGTTTTCTCGTTCTGGGGGGAAAGGGGAGATATCGACCGGCGATAAGGAAAGGGTTATGGACACCGCATCTGGCATAAGTTGCAGCAAATGGTGGCGATTGTTCGCGAACGAGCGTTCAAAAGCGGCGAATGGCATGCTTGTTGAGTAATGGAAGCTTTTTCTATATTGTAGATGCCCTTACCCAAAAGTATGGATACCGGACCCTCAGCATGACAGACGCCAAGAAGCAGGCAGCGCTGGACTATCACGCCAAGCCGATTCCCGGAAAGCTCTCCGTGGAGCTGACCAAGCCCACCGCGACCGCTCGTGATCTCTCCCTTGCCTACAGTCCTGGTGTCGCCGAGCCGGTACGCGAGATCGCTCGCGACCCGGAGAACGCCTATCGCTACACCGGCAAGGGCAACCTGGTGGCAGTGATCTCCGACGGCAGCGCGATCCTCGGCCTGGGCAACCTGGGGCCGCTCGCCAGCAAGCCGGTCATGGAGGGCAAGGGCGTGCTGTTCAAGTGCTTTGCCGGCATCAACTCGGTGGATGTCGAGGTCAACGCCGAGAGCCCGCAGGCCTTCATCGATACCGTGGCGCGCATCGCCGACACTTGGGGGGGCATCAATCTCGAGGACATCAAGGCGCCCGAGTGCTTCGAGATCGAGCAGGCGCTGATCGAGCAGTGCAGCATCCCCGTGTTCCACGACGATCAGCACGGCACCGCCATCGTCACGGCGGCCGGCATGCTCAATGCGCTGGAGATCGCCGGCAAGCGCCTGGAAGAGGCCAGGATCGTCTGCCTCGGCGCCGGCGCGGCGGCCATCGCCTGCATGAAGCTGCTGGTCTCCTGCGGAGCCCGCGCCGAGAATCTGCTGATGCTCGATCGTCGCGGCGTGATCCACGCCGGCCGCGAGGGGCTCAACCCCTACAAGGCGGTATTCGCGGTGGAGACCGACAAGCGCACGCTGGACGACGCCATCGAGGGCGCCGACGTCTTCATCGGCCTGTCCGGGCCCAACCTGGTGACCGCCGAGCACATGCGCAAGATGGCGCCGAATCCCATCGTCTTCGCCTGTACCAACCCCGACCCGGAGATTCACCCCGATGTGGCACGGGAGGCGCGGCCCGACGTGATCATGGCCACCGGTCGCTCCGACTACCCCAACCAGGTCAACAACGTGCTGGGTTTTCCGTTCATCTTCCGTGGCGCGCTGGACGTGCGTGCCACGCGCATCAACGAGGAGATGAAGGTGGCGGCCGTGCATGCGCTCAAGGACCTGGCCCGTGAGCCGGTGCCCCAGGCGGTGCTCGACGCCTACGAGCGCGAGCACATGGCGTTCGGTCCCGAGTACATCATCCCCACGCCGGTCGACGTGCGGCTGCTGGAGCGCATCCCGGCGGCGGTGGCCCAGGCCGCGGTGGACTCCGGCGTGGCGCGTCGCCCCTATCCGGCCCACTACCCGCTGAAGGCCGTGGACGACGTCTACGGCGGCTGACGCCGGGCCACCTCGCCTCATGCCAGTGCGCCGGCCTTCGGGCCGGCGCACTGCGTTTCGGGCTGCTGCGGCGGATCACCAGTTATAGAGCAGTGTCACGTTGCTGGTGTGGTCGGTGTTCGCATCGGCCGTCTCGGGCGGGTTGGAGTTGTGCTTGACCTCGTGGGAGAGGCGCAGCGAAAGCCGCGAGTTGAGGCGTGTCGTGAGCGACGACACCGAGCGCGACGTGGTGTTCTCGTCGGTGGCTTCCACCGACATCTCCTGGCGCAGGTGGGAGTGGTCGGAGAAGGTCCACTGGTAGTCGAGGGCGCTGTAGACCACGCCAAGGCTCTGGCTCTCGCCCTGATCGATCCGGTCATGGCGAAAGCCCGGTCCGCCTTCGAGCGAGAGCCGGTGCCGGTCGGTGTCGATGACGTCACGCCCGTAGCCGCCGATGGTGGTGATCTGCTGGTCGTAGCCGCTGAAGCGGTCCTTCTCCCAGCGAGCGAAGCCGAACAGGTAATGTGGCCCGTTGAAGTCGTAGCGCTCGCGCCCCGAGAGCAGGTACTGCTCGGCGCTGGTCTCGCCGTCGCGGGCCACGTTGCGCACCTCGCCGCGCAGCGTGTGGGTCAGGCGACCGGTCAGCCAGGCCAGCCGGCTCTTGCCGATCAGGGTCTGGCTGTCGGTGTTGCCGGAGAGGTGGGTGTAGCCGAGTTCGGCTTCGCCGCTGAAGGTGGGGCTGTCTTCCTCGGGCTGCGGCGGGGCATAGAAGACGCTGTTGGCGAGGGCGGTGCCCGGCAGCAGCATCAGACCGGTGAAGCACCATGGAATAAAGCGTGGCATAGCAACGAACCTGTCCTGTTGTCCCGGTAACGGGCCGCCTGGGTGAGCGGCTGTTTGGCGGTTGGCAAGACGGTGGGCGGCGTCCTTGCCACCCCTCGCATACGTTCCGTTCAGAAGATTGCCTCGTAGCTGCCGGTGCCCTGCGAGCCGCTGCGCTGCTCGATCTCCTGCTCGACCCGACGCGGCTCCATGTCGGGCAGATGATCGGGATGGAAGATCTCGGTGATCCCGCCGGGCTGGCCGTCGGCCAGGCGTCGCCCGGTCTGCTCGTCGATGCGCATCCGGACCAGCTGGTCCGGCTCCTCGGGGATGGCCTCGGGCCGACCGTTCAGCGCGTTGCCCATGAAGTCGATCCAGACCGGCAGGGCGGCGTTGCCGCCATACTCGGCGATCGACTCGTTGTTGTCCTTGCCGATCCACACGGTGGCCACCAGGTCGTCGTTGTAGCCGGCAAACCAGGCGTCACGGAAGCCGTTGGTGGTGCCGGTCTTGCCCACCACGTCGCTGCGGTTGAGCGACAGGGCGGCACGCCCGGTGCCGCTCTCGATCACGTCACGCAGCATGTCGCGCAGGATGTAGACGGCCGTCGGGTCGGCGACCCTGGGCGCCACGTCGTAGCGCTTGCCGTCGATCTCGACCTCGGTCTGCCCCTCGCGACAGTCGCGGCAGGCGATCGCGGGGCGGGCCTCGCTGATGACCTGGTCGTCGCTGCCGCGGGTGATGCGTTCGATGAACCAGGGCGAGACCTGGAAGCCGCCGTTGGCCAGCACGGCATAGGCGTTGGTCATCTCCAGCGGGGTCAGGTCGGCGCTGCCCAGCGCCAGCGACAGGCCGCGGGGCAGTCGGCTCGGGCTGAAGCCGAAGCCCTCCAGGTATTCGATGGTGTTGTCGAGCCCCAGGGTCTGGAGGATGCGGATCGTCACCAGGTTGCGCGAACGCGCCAGCGCCACGCGCAGCCGGGTCGGGCCGAGGAAGTCGCCGCTGGAGTTCACCGGTCGCCAGATCTCGTTGCTGCCGTCCTGCATTACCACCGGCGCGTCGTTGACCACCGAGGAGGCGGTCATCAGGCCGGTGTCGAGGGCGGCGAGATAGACGAAGGGCTTGAAGATAGAGCCCGACTGCCGCTGCGCCTGCACCGCGCGATTGAACTTGCTGGCATTGAAGCTGAAGCCGCCCTGCAGGGCGAGAATGGCGCCGTTGGCCGGATTCATCACCACCAGCGAGCCCTCGGCGTCGGGGCGCTGGGAGAGCCGCCAGCTGCCATCTTCGCGCTGCAGGATCCGCACCAGGTCGCCGGTGTCGGCGATCTCGGCGGCGGAGCCGGGCTCGGCCCCGCGAGCCCGCGGGCTGCGGTACTCGCGAGCCCAGGAGAGGCCGTCCCAGTCGAGGGTGACGAGTTCGCCTTCCCGGCTCAGCACGCGCATCTCGCGGCCCTCGCTCCCGACCACGATGGCGGGCTGCAGGGGGCCGAAGCCCGGCGTGCGCTCCAGCACTCGCAGCCAGTTGCTGACGTCGCCGTCGATACCCTCGACGCGCGTCTGGCTGCGCTCCGCGGCCTGACGCGCGGTCTGCATGATCTCGGGCGACTCGTCGAGCTCCTCCTCCAGGCCGCGGCGCTCGGTGCGCTCCTGCGCCTCGGCGAGGCTGGCGGGGATGTTGCGCTCCTCCGGGCCGCGCCAGCCGTGGCGGGTGTCGTAGTCGATCAGGCCGCGGGCCAGGGCCTGGCGGGCGAAGGGCTGCAGCTCGCTGTCCAGGGTGGTGTGGATACGGTAGCCGCCGGTGTAGGCCTCGTCGCCGAAGCGCTCGATGGCGTACTGTCGGGCCATCTCCGCCACGTAGTCGGCGTCCACCTCGACCTGTGCCATGTAGCGGCGGGCGGTGGTCGGCTCCTGCACCGCGGCCTCGTAGGTCTCCTGGTCGATGTGGCCGAGCTCGCGCATGCGGTAGAGGATCCAGTTGCGGCGAATGAGCGAGCGCTCGGGATTGGCCAGCGGGTTGAACGACGAGGGCGCCTTGGGCAGGCCGGCGATCATCGCCTTCTGCGCCAGCGTCAGCTCGTCGAGCGGCTTGTTGTAGTAGACCTCGGCGGCGGCGGCGATGCCGTAGGCGCGGTGGCCGAGGAAGATCTTGTTGACGTAGAGCTCGAGGATCTCCTCCTTCGACAGGATCTTCTCCATCTGCAGCGCCAGCAGGATCTCGCGGATCTTGCGGGTGAAGGTGCGGTCCAGCGTCAGCAGGTAGTTGCGTGCCACCTGCATGGTGATGGTGGAGCCGCCCGACTGGATGTCGCCGCTGGCGACCAGCTCCACGGCGGCGCGTGCCAGGCCCTTGGGGTCGACGCCGCGATGGTCGAAGAAGGAGGCGTCCTCGGCGGCCAGCAGAGCCTGGAGGAAGTCCTCGGGAATCTCGTCGAAGGTGACCGGCATGCGCCGCTCCTCGCCGTATTCGCCGATCAGCTTGCCGTCCCGGGTGAAGATGCGCAGGGGGGTGTGCAGCTCGAAATCCTGCAGCTGGCGAACGTCGGGCAGGCCCGGCGAGAAATAGAGGGCTGCGCCGGCCACGCTGAGCAGGGCCGCGGCGGACAGCGAGACCAGCAGCCAGAAGGCCGAGAGAACCAGAGTCTTGATCCACTTCATGAAAAGACGTTATCCGTGGTGAGGGCAGGAAGGAGATGGCGATGAAAATGCGCCTTCACTGGCGTGGTCGCCATTATAAAGAACCTGAGCCGCTCGCCACCAGCGTTGAGGCAGCGCCCCGTCCAACTTTGTGTGCAGTGGCGAAATATCATGTAACCTCATTCCTAGTAATGCGGGTATGATCTTTCTCAGCCTTCCGCGCTCAGGTGCAACAGGCATACAAGAGCAGGATGACAACTAGCGGCTATCGCGACGGCATACGCAAGGGCAACGATTGATGCGACTCAGACCCTCCGGCAAGGGGTTGATCGGTGTCGATATCACCTCGGCAACGGTCAAGCTGATCGAACTCAAGCGGGTGGGCTCCCACTACCAGATCGAAAGTTATGCCGTCAGGCCGTTGCGCGAAGGTGCCGTGGTCGAGCGACGCATTCGCGACATGGGAGAAGTAGCCGATGCGCTGCGCCGCGCGGTCGAGAGCGCCCGGCCCGCGTCCCGGCTGGCCGCCGCCGCGGTGCCGGCCAGCGCGGCCATCACCAAGACCCTGACGCTGCCCGCTTCGCTCAACGATGACGAGATCGAAGCGCGTATTCAACTCGAATCAGACAAGCACATCCCGTTTCCGTTCAGCGAGGTCGCCTTCGACTTCCAGCGGCTCGGGCTCAACGCCCGCTACGGTGACCAGCAGGACGTGCTGCTGGTCGCCTGTCGCCAGCAAGACGTCGTCCAGCTCACCGATGCCCTGCACCAGTCCGGGCTGTCGCCCGCGGCGGTGGACGTCGAGACCTTCGCCATGGAGCGCGCCTTCGGCGAGCTGCGCCAGCAGCTGCCGCCGGCCGCCGGCGACGACGATTGCGTGGCACTGGTCGATATCGGCGCCACCATGAACGCCTTCCATGTGTTGCGCGGCGGGCGCATCGTCTACAGCCGCGACACCGTCTTCGGCGGGCGCCAGCTCACCGAGGAGATCCGCGCGCGCTACGGCCTGACGCTCGAGGAGGCCGGCCTGGCCAAGAAGCGGGGCGGGCTGCCGGAGGATTACCGGACCAGCGTGCTCGAGCCCTTCATCGACACCCTGGTACAGCAGGTCGGCCGTTCGCTGCAGCTCTACTACACCGCCGGACGCAAGCAGGAGGTGCGGCGCATGGTGCTGGCCGGCGGTTCCAGCGTCATCCCCGGCCTTGCCGAGCGGCTCGCCCGCGAGAGCGCGATGCAGGTGGTGATCGCCAACCCCTTCCTGCGCATGAGGATCAATTCCCGCATCGACGTCCAGACCCTGGCCAGCGATGCCCCGGCGATGGTCACTGCCTGCGGCCTGGCCATGAGGTCGCCGACATGACCATCGAAATCAACCTGCTGGCCTGGCGGGAGCAGCAGCGGGCGCGGCGCAGCCGTCGCTTCTACCTGGCGCTGACGGTCATGGCCCTGCTCGGCGGCGCGGGCGGCCTGGGGCTGACCTACCACTACGACGCCGCGCTGGCTGCCCAGCGTGAACGCAATGCGCACATTCAGGAACGCATGCAGCAACTCGATGGCGATATCCGCTCGATCGGCGAATACGAGGCCATCCGCGAGCGCATGATCGGCCAGGTGCAGGTCTTCAGCGACCTGCAGCAGGGGCGTTCGCAGACGGTCCGTGTCTTCCGCGACCTCACCCTGAGCCTGGTCGACGGCGTGCATTACCTGCAGATGAGCCGCCAGGGCGACCAGCTGCGGCTGACCGGGCGTGCCGAGAGCAACCATCGAGTCTCCGAGCAGATGCGCGCGCTGGCTGCCGCGCCGGCCTTCTCCGAGCCGGTGCTGTCGGAGGTGGAATCCGACGGCGGCGCGCGCCGCCGCTTCAGCCTCGGCGTGACCCAGCTCATGGAAGGCATGCCGCCCCCGGGGGATGAAGAGGAGGGCGAGCCATGAACCTGCGCGCCGAGGTACGCCGTCTTCGCGAGCTCGACTGGCGCGGGCTGGACCTGAAGGAATCGGGTACCTGGCCGCTGCTGCTGCAATGGCTCTGCTGTCTGCTGGTGCTGGGCCTGACCTTCGCCGCTACGCACTGGTACCTGGCCGGCCCCAAGGCGGACGAGCTCAAGCGCGCCGAAGCGGAGGAGGAGCGGCTGCTGATCGACTATCGCAACCGCGCCGCCCAGGCCGCTCGCCTGCCCGACATGCTCGAGCAGCTGGCCCGGCTCGAGTCGCGCATGGACGAGCTCATGGCGATGCTGCCCTCGGGGGCGGAGATCCCCTCGTTGATCGACAGCATCAGCGAGAGCGCCCTCGACCACCATCTGACCATCGACTTCATCCGCCTGCGCAGCACCGTCGAGCGCGACTTCTATGTCGAGCGCCCGTTCGATCTCCAGGTGGAGGGCGAATACCACCACATGGCGGGCTTCCTCGCCAGCGTGGCGGCACTGCCGCGAATCGTGACGCTGCACGACTTCGTGCTGGCGCCGGTGGAGGGCAGCGATCGCCTGCGCCTGTCGATGCTGGCCCGCACCTACAGTTACCGTGCCCAGCCCGAAGAGGAGGCGTCGCCATGATGCGGTCGTCGATGGCGCTGGTGGCCGGCCTGATCCTGGTGGGCTGTGCCGACCCCCATCTGGGCGAGCTGGACCGCCGGCTGAGCGACATTCGCGCCAACCCGGGGGCGCCGCGCGTACTGGAGATGCCGGAGATACCCACCTACCAATCGATACCTTACCAGGCCAGCGATCGTCGCAGCCCCTTCCGCCCCCAGCTGCCGGAGCCGGAGCAGGCGCCGGTGGGCGACAGCGACCTGGCGCCCGACCTCGAGCGGGCACGCGAACCGCTCGAGGGGTATGACCTGGAGGCGTTGAGACTGGTGGGCATCCTGACCATGAGCGGCCAGACCCATGCGCTGGTCCGGGCGCCGGAGGGCGAGGTGCATCGGCTGCGTCCCGGCAACTACCTGGGCCGTAACCATGGCCGTATCGTCAGCATCACCGGTTCGACGGTGCAGCTGGTGGAACTGGTGCCCACCGGCGGAGGCGGCTGGATGGAGCGCACGACACAGCTGGCGCTGGAAGAGACGAGGCGCTGAGAATACTGCGGTAGCTCGTGGCAGGGCACCTGGAACAGGCAGGAGTAGGGCAACGATGAGAGATGTGATTCGCATAGTGGGAGGGCTCTGCCTGGCGCTGGTGGCAATGCCCGGCCTGGCAGCCACCGCGCTGACCGACCTGGACTTCCGCCAGGGCGAGCACGGCGAGCTGCTGATCGACCTCTCCTTCAGCGAGGGCGTGCCGGAAGTCCGTGGCTATCGGCTGGACGAGCCGGCGCGATTGACCCTCGACCTGACGGACACGACCAACGCCCTGGAGCGCCGCCGCATCGACCTCGGCATCGGCGGAGTCGAGCAGGTCACGGCGCTGGAGGCCGGCTCGCGCACGCGCCTGGTCTTCAACATGGATGGCCCGCTGCCCTACGACACGGTGCAGGAGGGTGGTCGGCTGAGGCTGGTCATCGGCGGCAGGGAATCCGCCTCGGCGGCTGCGGCGCCGAGCCCCGAGCCGGCCGCTGCTTCCCGGCCCGCAGCGGCCGTACCGAGCGCGATGCCGACCATCACCGACATCGACTTCCGCCGTGGCGAGGAGGGCGCGGGCCGTCTGATCGTCACCTTCGACCGAGCCGGCATCGATGCCAGGGTGCGCGAGCCGGGCCGAAATCGCATCGTCGCCGAACTCAGTGGGGTCGAGCTGCCGGAGGCGTACAATCAGGCCCTCGACGTCACCGATTTCGGCACGCCGATTCAGCGTATCACGCCGCGCTCCGGACGCGACGGCGTTACCCTGGAAATCGAAGGCAGCGGCGAGTTCGCCATGCTTTCCACCCAGAGCGGGCGGCAGCTCACCATCGAGGCCCAGCCCGTCACCCGGCAGGAGCGCGAACAGCGCGTACGCCAGCAGTTCCCCTACACCGGCGAGCGCATCACGCTCAATTTTCAGGACATCGAGGTGCGTTCGGTGCTGGCGATCATCGCCGACTTCACCGGCCTCAACCTGGTCGCCAGCGACAGCGTCACCGGCGAGGTGACCCTCAACCTGCAGGACGTGCCCTGGGACCAGGCGCTCGACCTGGTGCTCAAGAGCCACGGCCTGGCCAGCCGCCAGGAGGGCAACGTCATCGTGGTGGCGCCGGCCAGCGAGCTGGCCAACATCGAGCGCCAGCAGCTCGAGGCGCGGGCCCAGGCCGAGACGCTGGCGCCGCTGGTGTCGGAGTACGTCCAGGTCAAGTATGCCCGCGCCGAGGACCTGGCCCAGCTGCTGCGGGGTGGCGAGGGCTTCGGGCTGCTCTCGGAGCGTGGCCGGGTGGCGGTGGATGCGCGCACCAACACGCTGCTGATCCAGGATACCGCCGACCAGATCCAGGAGATCCTCGCTACCCTCGAGCAGCTCGACGTCGCCGTGCGCCAGGTGCAGATCGAAGCGCGCATCGTCATCGCCCGCGACGGCGTGACCCAGGAGCTCGGCGTCAACTGGGGGGCCTCGGGCGGCGGCAGCCGCTTCAACCTGGGCGGTGCCTCGACCGGCACCCCGATCGCCGGGTTCGGCGACGGCCTCACCGGCCAGCGCGACGGCCGCGGGCAGTTCACCGGCGAGTTCGACGACCCCACCGGCAGCCGCTTCGAGCGCGGCGGGCTCGCGGTCGACCTGGGTAGCGCCAACCCCATGACCAGCTTCAGCTTCGGCTATCTCTCCGGCGACATCCTGCTCGACCTCGAGCTGCGCGCGCTGGAGAGCGAGAACAAGAGCCAGACCATCTCGCAGCCGCGGGTGATCACCGCCAATCAGCGCAAGGCGACGATCATCCAGGGCGAGGAGCGCGCCTTCCAGTCCATCGGCGAAGGCAACGTGCCGCAGACCGAGTTCAAGGAGGCCGAGCTGTCGCTCGAGGTGACCCCGCAGATCACCCCCGACAACCGCATCATCATGGACCTGGTGGTCAAGAACGACAGCTTCCGCGAGGCGGCGGTGGGCCAGGCGCCGCCCATCGACACCAATCGCATCGAGACCCAGGTGCTGGTCGACAACGGCGAGACGGTGGTGCTGGGCGGCATCCTCACCACCGAGCAGTTGAGCCGCCTGGCCAAGACGCCGTTCTTCGGGGACCTGCCTGTGCTGGGTAGGCTTTTCCGGTACAATGAGTCGAGCAACCAGAAAGTGGAGCTGCTGGTGTTCATCACTCCACGGATACTCGAGGACGGCCTGGCGATTCGCTGATGCAGGACTTGCCCAATCTGATACTGGTCGGCCCCATGGGAGCCGGCAAGAGCACCATCGGCCGCCTCCTGGCGGCCGAGCTTTCCCGCGACTTCCTCGACAGCGACCACGAGATCCAGGCCCGCTGCGGCGCCGACATCCCGTGGATCTTCGATGTCGAGGGCGAGGCGGGCTTTCGTCAGCGCGAAGTACAGATGATCGAAGATCTGACCGCGCGCGAGGGCGTGGTCCTTGCCACCGGTGGCGGGGCGGTGCTGCGCGAGGAGAATCGCCGGCGCCTGCGCGAGCGGGGCACCGTGGTCTATCTGTTCACCACCGTCGAGCAGCAGCTCAAGCGCGTGGCCAAGGACCGCAACCGCCCCCTGCTGCAGCGGCCCGACCGCGAGCAGGTGCTGCGCGAGATGTTCGATCTTCGCGACCCCCTCTATCGCGCCACGGCCGACATCGTGGTGCGCACCGACCGACGCAGCCCGCGGGCGGTGGTCAACGAGATCGTGCGCCGCGTGCAGCGGCTGGTCGATCCCCTACAAGCCAAGGCCTGAACCATGTCCATGAGCGAACCTCGAGCGAGCCGACGCAGCCTGCAGGTGGCGCTGGGCGAGCGCAGCTATCCCATCCACATCGGCACCGGCCTGCTGGGCGACCCCGCCTGGCTCGCGCCCTACCTGGCCGGGCGCCAGGTCATGGTCGTCACCAACGAGACGGTAGCGCCCCACTACCTGGCGCGCCTCAAGCAGGGGTTGCCGGGTGATGCCGAGGTCCGCGAGCTGGTGCTGCCCGACGGCGAGGCGACCAAGACCCTGGCCAGCGTCGGCCGCATCTGGGATGCGCTGCTCGAGGCCGGCTTCAACCGCCGCTGCACCCTGATCGCCCTGGGGGGCGGGGTGATCGGTGACATGGTCGGCTTCGCCGCTGCCTGCTATCAGCGTGGCGTGGCATTCATCCAGGTGCCCACCACGCTGCTCTCGCAGGTGGATTCCTCGGTGGGCGGCAAGACCGGCGTCAACCATCCGCTGGGCAAGAACATGATCGGCGCCTTCTGGCAGCCGCGGGCGGTGCTGATCGATACCGATACCCTGCAGACGCTGCCGGCCAAGGAGCTCTCGGCGGGGCTGGCCGAGGTAATCAAGTACGGTTTGATCCGCGACGCCGAGTTCCTGGCCTGGCTGGAGAGCGAGATGGCCGCGCTGAGAGCGCTGGAGCCGCAGGCGCTGGCCTGGGCCATCGAACGTAGCTGCCAGCTCAAGGCCGAGATCGTCGCGGCGGACGAGACCGAGCAGGGCGTGCGCGCGCTGCTCAACCTCGGCCACACCTTCGGCCATGCCATCGAGGCGCACCAGGGCTACGGCAAGTGGCTGCACGGCGAGGCGGTGGGAACCGGCATGCTGATGGCCGCCGAGCTGTCGCAGCGCCTCGGCTGGCTGTCGCGCGCCGACGTCGAACGCACCGCCGCCATCATTGCCGCTGCCGGCCTGCCGCTGACGGCCCCCGCCGACATGGGGGTGGAGGATTTTCTCGCCCGCATGCGCCTGGACAAGAAGAACGTCGACGCGCGCCTGCGTCTCGTTCTGCTCGAGGCGCTCGGCCGAGCGGTGATCCACGACGAGACCCCTCCGCCGCTGCTCGAGGCGCTGCTGGTCGCCTTTCCGCGCCGTTGACCTGACGCGCAGATCGAGGCGGAGCTTGTAAAGAAGGCCGCACGAAGCGATTCGTGCGGCCTTTTTGCGTGGGCCTGCGTCTGGGGCGCTTTGCCCCTCAAGCATTGAATCCGTATGCCTCATGCCGGATCGGCATGGGGAAAATGGCTGATTTTAGACTAAAGTCGAATGCTCCGTTTTGGCCGTTTGGAATCCGTTTATGGGCCACGCAAGTCTTTGAACTGATGGTTTTTTTTGCTTTGCTTCATTCAGCAAGTTGCGGATTTGGCGAAGGTTTTGCTGGCGAGAGGGGAGGCTGGAGATTGCGCGTCGGGGGAGTAAGTGTCTATGCTGGGCGTCCTTTTCACGCGACGTTAGCCGGCTGTCTTTGTCAGCGCAAACGAAAAGAAAACAGATAAAAATACATAACGGCTAACGTTTGGTCAATAGTCATTCTCTGAGGCACGCCCATGAACCGAGGCCTTCATCATCCAGGCGAATTCCGTGACAACTGCGGCTTCGGCCTGATCGCGCACATGGAAGGGCAGGCCAGCCACGATCTGCTGCGTACCGCCATCGAGTCGCTCACCTGCATGACCCATCGCGGCGGCATCGCCGCCGATGGCAAGACCGGTGACGGCTGTGGCCTGTTGCTCAAGATGCCCGAGGGCTTCATGCGCGAAGTCGCCGCCGAGGCGCTGGGCGTTGAGCTCGGCGACCAGTTTGCCGTGGGCGCGGTGTTCCTGCCCGACGACGACGCCAAGGAGGCGCGCGCGCGCGGCATCCTCGAGGGCGAGCTGCGGGCCTGTGGCCTGGTCATCCGCGGCTGGCGCGACGTGCCGGCCGATCCCTCCTGCTGCGGTCCCATCGCGCGTGCCTGCCTGCCGCGCATCCGGCACCTGTTCGTCGAGCCGGGCAAGCTCGGCGATGCCGCGCGCTTCGATGTCGATCTGTTCATGGCGCGTCGTCGCGCCGAGCAGATGCTGCGCGACGAGGAGGACTTCTACGTCTGCTCGCTGTCATCCAAGGTCGTCTCCTACAAGGGCCTGATGATGCCGGTGGACCTGCCGACCTTCTACCGGGACCTGGGCGACGAGCGCCTCGAGACCGCCATCTGCGTCTTCCACCAGCGCTTCTCCACCAACACCGAGCCGCGCTGGCCGCTGGCCCAGCCGTTCCGCCTGCTCGCGCACAACGGCGAGATCAACACCATCGAGGCCAACCGCAGCTGGGCGAACTCGCGCAAGGAGAACTTCGTCAACGAGCGGCTTCCCGACATCGCCGAACTCGACGAGATCGTCAACACCGTGGGCTCCGACTCCTCGAGCATGGACAACATGCTCGAGGTGCTGCTGATGGGTGGCATGGAACTGCACCGCGCGGTGCGCATGATGGTGCCGCCGGCATGGCAGAACGTCGAGACCATGAGCGGCGAACTGCGCGCCTTCTACGAGTACAACTCCATGCACATGGAGCCGTGGGACGGCCCGGCCGGCTTGGTCATGACCGACGGTCGCCAGGCGGTCTGCATGCTCGACCGCAACGGCCTGCGTCCGGCGCGCTGGGTGATCACCAAGAACGGCTACATCACCCTGGCCTCGGAGATCGGCACCTACGACTACAAGCCCGAGGACGTGGTGGCCAAGGGCCGCGTCGGCCCGGGCCAGATACTGGCCGTGGACACCCACACCGGCGAGGTGCTGCACACCGCGGACATCGACGAGCGCCTGCAGTCCGCCTACCCCTACAAGCGCTGGCTGAAAGAGGAAGCCCACTACCTCGAGTCGGCGCTGACCGAGCTGGCCAGCTTCCAGAACATGGACGCCGAGCAGGTCAAGACCTGGCAGAAGATGTTCCAGGTCAGCTTCGAGGAGCGCGACCAGGTGCTGCGTCCGCTGGGCGAGAGCGGCCAGGAGGCGGTGGGCTCCATGGGCGACGACACCCCGATGGCGGTGCTGTCGCGCAAGCAGCGCCTGCTGACCGACTACTTCCGCCAGAAGTTCGCCCAGGTCACCAACCCGCCCATCGACCCGCTGCGTGAAGCGATCGTGATGTCGCTGGAGACCTGTATCGGTGCCGAGCTCAACGTGTTCAAGGCCACGCCCGAGCACGCTCACCGCATCATCCTGACCACGCCGGTCCTGTCGCCGCGCAAGTTCACCGCGCTGCTCGAGCAGGACGATCCGACCTTTGCGCACCAGCGGCTGAGCCTCGGCTACGACCCCGAGCAGGTGGGGCTAAAGGCGGCCATCGTCGAGCTATGCCGCCAGGCCGAGGCCGCGGTGCACGAGGGCAAGGTGATCCTGGTGCTGTCGGACGCCAACCTGGAGCAGGGCCAGCTGCCGATCCACGCCGCGCTCGCCGTGGGCGCGGTGCACCACCACCTGGGCAAGCTGGCGCTGCGCCCGCGCGCCAACCTGGTGGTCGAGACCGGCTACGCCCGCGACGCCCACCAGATGGCGGTGCTGTTCGGCGTCGGTGCCACCGCGGTGTTCCCGTGGCTGGCCTACCAGGTCATGGCCGACATGCATCGCACCGGCGAACTCACCGGCAACCCGGCGGATGCCCGCGAGAACTACCGCAAGGGCATGCAGAAGGGGCTCTACAAGATCCTCTCCAAGATGGGCATCTCGACGCTGGCTTCCTACCGCGGTTCTCAGCTGTTCGAAGCGGTGGGACTCTCCTCCGAGGTGGTCGAGCTGTGCTTCACCGGCATGGCCTCGCGCATCGAGGGCACCGGCTTCAGCGAGCTGCAGCTGCAGCAGGAGCTGCTGGCGCGCGACGCCTGGACGCCGCGCAAGGGCATCAACCAGGGTGGCCTGCTCAAGTACGTGCACGACCACGAGTACCATGCCTACAACCCCGACGTGGTCAAGGCGCTGCAGGAGGCCGTGCAGGAGGGCGACTACCGCAAGTGGAAGAAATTCGCCCAGCTGGTGAACGAGCGTCCCGCCGCGACCATCCGCGACCTGCTGGGGCTCAAGGCCGCCGAGACGGCGCTGCCGCTCGAAGAGGTGGAGTCGGTCGACGAGCTGATCCCGCGCTTCGACAGCGCCGGCATGTCGCTGGGGGCGCTCTCTCCCGAGGCCCACGAGGCGCTGGCCCAGGCCATGAACGAGGCCGGCGGGCGCTCCAACTCCGGTGAGGGCGGCGAGGACCCGGCGCGCTACGGCACCATCCGCAGCTCCAAGATCAAGCAGATCGCCTCGGGCCGCTTCGGCGTCACCCCGGCCTACCTGGTCAACGCCGAGGTGCTGCAGATCAAGGTGGCCCAGGGCGCCAAGCCCGGCGAGGGCGGTCAGCTGCCCGGCGGCAAGGTCAACGAGCTGATCGCGCGGCTGCGCTACTCGGTGCCCGGCGTGACGCTGATCTCGCCGCCGCCGCACCACGACATCTACTCCATCGAGGACCTGGCGCAGCTGATCTTCGACCTCAAGCAGGTCAACCCCGAGGCGCAGGTGTCGGTGAAGCTGGTCTCCGAGCCCGGCATCGGCACCATCGCCACCGGCGTGGCCAAGGCCTATGCCGACCTGATCACCGTGTCGGGTTACGACGGCGGCACCGCAGCGAGCCCGCTGACCTCGATCAAGCACGCCGGCAGCCCCTGGGAACTGGGCCTGCCCGAGGTGCATCAGGCGCTGCGCATCAACGGCCTGCGCGACAAGATTCGCCTGCAGACCGACGGCGGCCTCAAGACCGGCCTCGACGTGGTCAAGGCGGCGATCCTCGGCGCCGAGAGCTTCGGCTTCGGCACCGCGCCGATGGTGGCGCTGGGCTGCAAGTACCTGCGTATCTGTCACCTCAACAACTGCGCCACCGGCGTGGCCACCCAGCACCAGTACCTGCGCGACGAGCACTTCCGCGGCACTGTGGACATGGTCAAGAACTACTTCCGCTTCATTGCCGAGGAGGTGCGCGAGCTGATGGCCATGCTGGGCGTGCGCAAGCTGACCGACCTGATCGGCCGCACCGACCTGCTCGAGGTGCTGGAGGGCGACACCGCCTCCCAGCGCAGGCTCGACCTGACGCCGCTGCTGGCCAACGACTTCGTGCCGGCCGACGCACCGCAGTTCTGCCAGGTCAGCCGCAATGTGCCGCACGATCCCGGCACCAAGAACCAGGAGGTGCTGGCGACCATCGAGCAGGCCATCGCCGACAAGAGCGGCGGCGAGTTCGCCTTCACCATCACCAACTGCGACCGCTCGGTGCCGGCGCTCTCCTCCGGAGCGGTGGCCAAGCACTACGGCGAGGCGGGTCTCGATGACGCCCCGATCACGCTGCGCTTCACCGGGGTGGCGGGACAGAGCTTCGGCGTGTGGAACGCGCGTGGCCTCGACCTCTACCTCGAGGGCGACGCCAACGACTACGTCGGCAAGGGCATGAACGGCGGCAAGGTGGTGATCGTGCCGCCGCGCGGCAGCCGCTTCGAGAGCCACAAGACGGCGATCATCGGCAACACCTGCCTCTACGGCGCCACTGGCGGCAAGCTGTTCGCCGCCGGCACCGCCGGCGAGCGCTTCGCCGTGCGCAACTCCGGCGCCCACGCGGTGATCGAAGGCGCCGGCGACCACTGTTGCGAGTACATGACCGGCGGCCTGGTCTGCGTGCTCGGCGAGACCGGCGTCAACTTCGGTGCCGGCATGACCGGCGGCTTCGCCTACGTGCTCGACGAGGACCGCTCCTTCGTCGACCGCTACAACCATGAGCTGGTGGAGATCCACCGGGTCAATACCGAGGCCATGGAGGCCTATCGGCGTCACCTGAGGGAGATCATCGAGGAGTTCGTGGCCGAGACCGGCTCCGCCCGCGGCCGCGAGATACTCGACGACTTCAGCGACTTCGCCCGTCATTTCTGGCTGGTCAAGCCCAAGGCGGCGAGCCTGAACAGTCTGCTCGACGAATCGCGCAGACGCCCCGAGTGAGCCGGATTCCAGGAGACAGACAAATGGCCAACCGTTTGACCAGAAACGACTTCCAGTTCATCGACGTGGGGCGTCAGGATCCGCAGAAGAAGGACGCCCGCACGCGCTCGCGCGAGTTCGGCGAGATCTACGAGCCGTTCAAGCCCCAGGAGGCGGCCAGCCAGTCGCATCGCTGCCTGCACTGTGGCAACCCGTACTGCGAGTGGAAGTGCCCGGTGCACAACTACATCCCCAACTGGCTGCAGCTGGTTGCCGAGGGCAACATCCTCGAGGCCGCCGAGCTGTCGCACAAGACCAACTCGCTGCCCGAGGTGTGCGGCCGGGTGTGCCCGCAGGACCGCCTGTGCGAAGGCGCCTGCACGCTCAACGACGGCTTCGGCGCGGTGACCATCGGCTCGGTGGAGAAGTACATCACCGACACCGCCTTCGCCATGGGCTGGCGCCCGGACATGTCCCAGGTCACCTGGACCGACAAGAAGGTCGCCATCATCGGCGCT
The DNA here is from genome assembly GCF_015992245.1 of Halomonas sp. SS10-MC5. Lineage (NCBI taxonomy): Bacteria > Pseudomonadati > Pseudomonadota > Gammaproteobacteria > Oceanospirillales > Halomonadaceae > Halomonas > Halomonas sp. SS10-MC5. Next base: position 615,990 of record NZ_CP065435.1, read on the forward strand.
GGTCCGGCCGGGCTCGGCTGCGCCGACATCCTGGTGCGCAACGGGGTCAAGCCGGTGGTGTTCGACCGCTACCCCGAGATCGGCGGCCTGCTGACCTTCGGCATTCCCGAGTTCAAGCTCGACAAGACGGTGATGGAGCGCCGTCGCGCGGTGTTCGAGGAGATGGGCATCGAGTTCCGCCTGGGCATCGAGGTGGGCAAGGACGTCGACTTCGACACCCTGCTCGCCGAATACGACGCGGTGTTCCTCGGCATGGGCACCTACAAGTACATGACCGGTGGTTTCCCCGGGGAAGACCTGCCCGGCGTGCACAAGGCGCTCGACTACCTGATCGCCAACGTCAACCACTGCCTCGGCTTCGAGAAGGATCCGGCCGACTTCGTCTCGCTGGAAGGCAAGAAGGTGGTGGTGCTGGGCGGCGGCGACACCGCCATGGACTGCAACCGCACGGCGATCCGCCAAGGGGCCAGTTCGGTCACCTGCGCCTATCGCCGCGATGAAGAGAACATGCCGGGCTCCAAGCGCGAGGTGGCCAACGCCCGCGAGGAGGGCGTCGACTTCCTGTTCAACCGCCAGCCGGTGGCGGTGGTCGGCGAGGGCCGGGTCGAGGGCGTCAAGGTGGTGCGCACCCGTCTGGGCGAGCCCGACGAGAACGGTCGCCAGCGCCCCGAGGTGGTGCCCGGCTCCGAGGAGATCCTGCCGGCCGACGCCGTGGTCATCGCCTTCGGCTTCCAGCCGAGCCCGGCGCCGTGGTTCGATCGCTTCGGCATCGAGCTCGACGAGCGCGGCCGCGTGCTGGCGCCGGAGCGGGGCGCCTACGCCTTCCAGACCACCAACGAGAAGATCTTTGCCGGTGGCGACATGGTGCGCGGCTCCGACCTGGTGGTCACCGCCGTGTACGAAGGGCGCGAGGCCGGCGAGGGCATCCTCGACTACCTCGGCGTGTAACCACACCGTTCCCCACCTGCCCGCCCCGGCCAAGTGCCGGGGCGTTGTCGTTCGGCGCGCTGTTTTTCTAGACTCAGGTTCGGGTACCAGTGACAGGAACCGAACGCGACAGGAGACGATCATGGACGATTCGCTCGACATGCTGGGGCTGGCCGATGCCGATGGCGGCCCCGTGGCACCTGAGTGCCGGCACTTCGCCGACGACGGGCGCATTCCCAACAGCCCGCTGGCGACCCTGGCCTTCCGCTCGCGGGGGGTGAACCCGGTGTTCGATCGCGAGGACATCGCCGCGCGCTTCGAGCGCCTGTTCGGTGCCAACGGCTGGCGGCCGAGCTGGCGCGGCGGGGTCTACGACTACCACCACTACCACTCCATCGCCCACGAGGCCTTCGGCGTGCTATCGGGCTGGGGCAGGCTGCGCCTGGGCGGCGAGCGGGGCGATGACGTCGAGCTGCGCACCGGCGACGCCTTGGTGCTGCCGGCGGGCACCGGCCACTGCCACCTCGAGGCCAGCGCCGACTTCCTGCTGCTGGCCGCCTACCCCGAGGATCAGCGCGAGCTCGACCTGATCGGCGCCGACCCGGAGGCGCACGATGCCGCCGTGGCGCGCATCGCCCGTGTCTCGCGGCCGCCGCGCGATCCGCTGGGCGGCGATACGGCGCGCTGGTGGCCTTGAGCCGCGCCCGGCGGCGGCGAAATTGAGCCATTGGTCGTAATCTGCTACGCTGTCGTCCCATCCTGGCGCGGCTTTCTGCCACGCCTCATGATCACGTTTCGACAGGTTCTTCATGACACGATATATCTTCGTGACCGGCGGCGTTGTGTCCTCTCTCGGCAAGGGCATTGCGTCGGCCTCGCTGGCGGCGATTCTCGAGGCGCGCGGCCTCAAGGTCACCATGCTCAAGCTCGATCCCTACATCAACGTGGATCCGGGCACCATGAGCCCCTTCCAGCACGGCGAGGTGTTCGTCACCGAAGATGGCGCCGAGACCGATCTCGACCTGGGCCACTACGAGCGCTTCATCCGCACCAAGATGACCCAGGGCAACAACTTCACCACCGGCCGCGTCTACGAGCACGTGCTGCGGCGCGAGCGCCGCGGCGACTACCTGGGCGGCACCGTGCAGGTGATCCCGCACATCACCGACGAGATCAAGCGCCGGGTCTATGCCGGCGGCGAGGGCTTCGACGTGGCGCTGGTGGAGATCGGCGGCACCGTGGGCGACATCGAGTCGCTGCCGTTCCTCGAGTCGATCCGCCAGATCCGTAGCGAGCAGGGGGCGAGCCGGGCGATCTTCATGCACCTGACCCTGGTGCCCTACATCAAGACCGCCGGCGAGACCAAGACCAAGCCGACCCAGCACAGCGTCAAGGAGCTGCGCTCGATCGGTATCCAGCCCGACATCCTGATCTGTCGCAGCGAGGTCGAGCTCGAGGAGACCGAGCGGCGCAAGATCGCGCTGTTCACCAACGTCGAGGAGCGCGCGGTCATCCCGCTGCAGGATGCCGATACCATTTATCGCATCCCGCTGATGCTCCACGAGCACGGCCTCGACGAGATCGTCTGCGACAAGCTGCGCCTCGAGGCCGAGCCGGCCGATCTCGCCGAATGGGTCCGCGTGCTCGATGCCAAGCTCAACCCGCTCAAGTCGATCAATATCGCCATGGTCGGCAAGTACATGGAGCTGCTCGACGCCTACAAGTCGCTCAACGAGGCGCTGATCCACGCCGGCATCCAGACCCGGGTGAAGGTCAATGTCGACTACATCGACTCCGAGGACATCGAGCGCCACGGCACCGAGCGCCTGGCCGGCAAGGACGCCATCCTGGTGCCGGGCGGCTTCGGCGAGCGCGGCGTGGAGGGCAAGATCGAGACCGCCCGCTACGCCCGCGAGAACGGCATTCCCTACCTCGGCATCTGCCTCGGCATGCAGGTCGCGGTGATCGAGTTCGCTCGCCACGTGGCCGGCTGGGAGGATGCCAACTCCACCGAGTTCACCCACGACACCCAGCATCCGGTGGTGGGCCTGATCACCGAGTGGATCAACGCCGAAGGCAAGATCGAGCTGCGCGACGAGGCCTCCGACCTGGGCGGCACCATGCGCCTGGGCGGTCAGGTCTGCCACCTCGAACCCGGCACCAAGGCGCGCGAGGCCTACGGCAGCGACGAGATCGTCGAGCGGCATCGGCATCGCTTCGAGGTCAACAATCAGTTCGTCGAGCAGCTGCAGAAGGCCGGCCTGGTGATCTCCGGCAAGAGCGTCGACAATTCCCTGGTGGAAATGATCGAACTGCCCGACCACCCGTGGTTCGTGGCCTGCCAGTTCCATCCCGAATTCACCTCCACGCCGCGCGACGGCCACCCGCTGTTCACCGGCTTCGTCAATGCGGCGCTGGAGCACAAGGCGGCGCGCACCCGGGCGCTGTCGTCGCATCAGGAGTGAGACCATGTCCGAGATGGCCCCGTCCGCACCCGAACGTCACGTTTCCATTGCCGGCCTCACCGCCGGCAATTCTTTGCCCTTGATGCTGCTCGGCGGCATGAACGTGCTGGAGTCCCGCGAGCTCGCCCTCGAGGTGGCCGAGACCTATGTCGAGGTGGCCGGCCGGCTCGGCATGCCCTACGTCTTCAAGGCCAGCTTCGACAAGGCCAACCGCAGCTCTATCCATTCGTTCCGTGGCCCCGGCCTGGAGAGGGGGCTCGCGATCCTGGCCGAGATCAAGCAGCGCTTCGGCGTGCCGGTGATCACCGACGTCCACGAGCCGTGGCAGGCCGAGCCCGTGGCCGAGGTGGCCGACATCATCCAGTTGCCGGCCTTCCTGGCGCGCCAGACCGATCTGGTGGTGGCCATGGCCAGGACCGGCGCGGTGATCAACATCAAGAAGCCGCAGTTCCTGGCGCCCCACGAGATGCGCCACATCATCCGCAAGTGCGAGGAGGCGGGCAACGACCGCGTGCTGCTGTGCGAGCGCGGCTCGAGCTTCGGATACAATAACCTGGTGGTCGACATGCTCGGCTTCGGCGACATGAAGCAGACCGGCTGCCCCGTCTTCTTCGACGTCACCCATTCGCTGCAGCGCCCGGGCGGGCGTGCCGACAGTGCCGGCGGGCGTCGCCAGCAGGTCGCCGAGCTGGCCCGGGCAGGTGTCGCCGTGGGGTTGGCCGGGCTCTTCCTGGAAGCCCATCCGGACCCCGACAGCGCGCTGTGCGACGGCCCCTGCGCGCTGCCGCTGGACCGGCTCGAGCCCTTCCTGGCCCAGCTCAAGGCGCTCGACGAACTGGTCAAGGGCTTTCCGGCACTGAACATCGAATAACGGCGGTTACCCAGGCAGTGGCGCTATAAGCCGAGAGAGACATTAGCCCCTATCGACTCAATCAACGCTGACAGAACCAAAGGACGACACCGATGACCAAGATTGTCGACATCCACGCCCTCGAGGTACTCGACTCCCGCGGCAACCCCACCGTGCAGGCCGAAGTGCGCCTCGCGAGCGGCGCCGTGGGCGTGGCCTGCGCGCCGAGCGGCGCTTCCACCGGCTCGCGCGAGGCCCTGGAACTGCGCGACGGCGACAAGTCGCGCTACCTGGGCAAGGGCGTGCTGAAGGCGGTGGAGGCCGTCAACGGCGCCATCCGCGAGCGCCTGGTCGGCATGGATGCCCGCGACCAGCGTGGCCTCGACAACGCCATGCTCGAGCTCGACGGCACCGACAACAAGGCCAGCCTTGGCGCCAACGCCATTCTTGCCGTGTCGCTGGCGGCCGCCAAGGCCGCGGCCAACGCCAAGGGCATGCCGCTCTATGCCCATATCGCCGAACTCTATGGCCAGCCGGGCCAGTACCGCATGCCGGTGCCGATGATGAACATCCTCAACGGCGGCGAGCACGCCGACAACAACGTCGATATCCAGGAGTTCATGATCCAGCCGGTGGGCGCGCCCAACTTCCGCGAGGCCCTGCGGGTCGGCGCCGAGATCTTCCATGCCTTGAAGAAGGTGCTTTCCGCGCGCGGCCTGGCCACCGCGGTGGGCGACGAAGGCGGCTTCGCGCCGAACCTGGAGTCCAACGCCGAGGCGCTGGCGGTGATCAAGCAGGCCGTCGCCGATGCCGGCTACGAGCTCGGCCGCGACGTGACCCTGGCGCTCGACTGCGCCTCCTCCGAGTTCTACCAGGACGGCCAGTATCGCCTCTCCGGCGAGGGCAAGTCCTTCGATGCCAATGGTTTCGTCGACTACCTGGCCGAGCTGTGCGAGCAGTACCCGATCGTCTCCATCGAGGACGGCATGGACGAGTCCGACTGGGACGGCTGGAAGGCGCTGACCGACAAGCTCGGCGACAAGGTGCAGCTGGTCGGCGACGACCTGTTCGTCACCAACACCAAGATCCTCAAGCGCGGCATCATCGATCAGATCGGCAACTCCATCCTGATCAAGTTCAACCAGATCGGCTCGCTCTCCGAGACGCTGGACGCCATCAAGATGGCCCAGGGCGCCGGCTTCACCGCGGTGATCTCCCACCGCAGCGGCGAGACCGAGGACACCACCATCGCCGACCTGGCGGTGGGCACCTCGGCCGGCCAGATCAAGACCGGCTCGCTGTGCCGTTCCGACCGGGTGGCCAAGTACAACCGCCTGCTGGTGATCGAGCAGCAGCTCGGCGATCGCGTTGGTTATCCCGGCCGCTCCGCGATCAAGGGGCAGTGAGCGCATCGCTCTGGCCATCTGGCCGACGATATCGCTGACATTTTTGTAGGACATTGACTACAAAAAGGCGAAGACCTAAGCCTACATAGCAGTGAGAAGGCCGATGCCGGAGGTGTCGGCCTTTTTCTATCCCTTTGTTTTTACTGGCTTGGCTGCTTCTTCAGTCAACTTTAGGGAGGCCTTGAAGTTGATTGGCGGCCGCTTGCGCCTTTTGCCGGACATGCCAGAATGCACGTGGGACAAGGCAGAGCGGGAGGCTCTCCGGCAGGATGCAACGGGATGCTATCGACGTGGCACGCCCGGTGTGACAGGAAGTCGCCTCCGGGCAGGGACGTTGCCGCAGGAGAGAGGGCGGAGGGAACCGCCCAAGGAAATGCTGGGAGCCGGGCGACCTATGGGTCGCCTTTTTTTTTTGCCTGGGCTACGGGGGCGGACGCTGCGCCGAATGCCGGCCGGCATTCGGCGCGAGTGGGCGGGTCTGGCTGGGCTCAGCGCTCCAGGTACTGCAGCTTGCCGGGCTTGCCGTCCCACTCCTCGGCGTCGGCCGGGGGATCCTTCTTCTCGGCGATGTTGGGCCACACCTCGGAGAGCTCGGCATTGAGGGCGATGAACTCCTCCTGGCCCTCGGGGAGTTCATCTTCCGAGAAGATCGCCTCGGCGGGACACTCCGGTTCGCACAGGGCGCAGTCGATGCACTCGTCCGGGTGAATCACCAGGAAGTTGGGGCCTTCGTAGAAGCAGTCCACCGGGCAGACCTCGACGCAGTCGGTGTACTTGCACTTGATGCAGTTTTCGGTGACGACAAAGGTCATGCCTGTCTCCCTCCTCGCAGCCGGGTCGTGACCTCCCGGTTGGTAATGTTCGGTATCAGCCTTAAGCCTGATGGTTATAAAAAATTAACTTTTTATAAGATGTAATTTGCTGGACGCTTCATTCTAGACAGGCCTCCCCGTGTGAGCAAGCGGCGCGACACCTAGAGCTTCTCGCGCCAGGCATAGATCAACTCCAGCGCTCGGCGCGGCGTCAGCTCATCCGGGTCGAGGCCGGCCAGATCGTCGAGCAGGGGGTGGGGCGCGGTGGCAAACAGATCGCTCTGCAACGGGGCCGGCCCGCTGTCGTGTCGAGGGGTGCCACGGTGGCCCTGGTCGACCTCCTGCTGCTCGAGCTGGGCCAGCTTGTCGCGCGCGCGTGCGATGACGGATGGCGGCACGCCGGCCAGTTGGGCCACCTGCAGGCCGTAGCTCTGGCTGGCGGGGCCCTCTTCCACCCGGTGCATGAAGACGATGCCGTCGCGATGCTCGGCGGCGGTGAGGTGCACGTTGGCCACCCCCTCGGCCTGATCGGCCAAGGCCGTCATCTCGAAGTAATGGGTGGCGAACAGGGTGAAGGCACGCGTGCGGGTCAGATGCTCGGCGCTGGCCCAGGCCAGCGACAGGCCGTCGAAGGTGCTGGTGCCGCGACCGATCTCGTCCATCAGCACCAGACTGTGGTCGCTGGCATTGTGCAGAATGCTGGCGGTCTCGGTCATCTCCACCATGAAGGTCGAGCGGCCGCCCGCCAGGTCGTCCGACGAGCCGATGCGGGTGAAGATGCGGTCCACCGGGCCGATGCAGGCCTCGTCCGCCGGCACGAAGCTGCCGGTATGGGCGAGCAGCACGATCAGCGCCGCCTGGCGCATGTAGGTCGACTTGCCCCCCATGTTGGGGCCGGTGATGACCAGCATGCGGCGGCGGTCGTCGAGCACCAGGTCGTTGGGCACGAAGGGCGTGTCGCTGACGTGCTCCACCACCGGATGTCGCCCGCCGCGAATCTCGATGCCGGGCAGTTCGGCGAGACGGGGCCGCGAGAAGCCGAGCGCCTGGGCACGCTCGGCGAAGGCCGCCAGCACGTCCAGCGCGGCCAGCGCCCGGCCGGTGCCCTGAAGCGCGTTGAGTTCGGCGTTGAGCGAGTCGAGCAGGCTGTCGTAGAGCAGCTTCTCGCGGGCCAGGGCGCGTGACTTGGCGGACAGCGCCTTGTCCTCGAACTCCTTGAGTTCGGGAATGATGAAGCGCTCGGCGTTCTTCAGGGTCTGGCGCCGGATGTAGTCGACCGGTGCCTCGCGGGCCTGGGCGCGGGGGATCTCGATGTAGTAGCCGTGCACCCGGTTGTAGCCCACCTTGAGGCCGGCCAGTCCGGTGCGCTCGCGCTCGCGGGCCTCGAGCCGCACCAGGTAGTCGCCGGCGTGCTCGGCCAGCCCGCGGTAGTCATCGAGCTCGGCGTCGAAGCCTTCGCGGATCACGCCGCCGTCGCGGATCACCACCGGCGGGTTGTCGACCAGCCCGCGGGCGAGCAGGTCGGCGAGTTCGGGGTAGGGGCGGATATGATGGCTCAGCTCGTCGAGTGCAGTCCCTTCGCTGTAGTGCTGCAGCTCGCGCTCGAGCGTGGGCAGCGCCAGCAGGGCGTCGCGCAGGCGCGCGAGATCCCGCGGCCGGGCGCTGTAGAGTGCCACCCGGGCGAGGATGCGCTCGACGTCGCCGATCGCCTTGAGCAGCTCGCGCAGGGCCACGAAGCCCTCCTGCTCGAGCAGCAGCGCGACCGCCGCCTGGCGCCCCTGCACCTGGGCACGGTCGCGCAGCGGGCGGTTGAGCCAGCGCTTGAGCAGCCGCGAGCCCATGGCGGTGGCGGTGGTATCGAGCACGCTGGCCAGGGTATTGTCGCCGCCGCCGCCGAGGTTGATGTCGATCTCGAGGTTGCGTCGACTGGCGGCGTCGATCACCACGGCATCGTCGCGGTTCTCCACGCCCAGCGCGGTGACGTGGGGCAGCCGCGAGCGCTGGGTGTCACGGGCGTACTCGACCAGCACGCCGGCGGCGGTGAGGGCGGCCTCCAGGTGGGCACAGCCGAAGCCGCGCAGGTCCTGCACCTGGAACTGGTCGCACAGCAGGCGCGTGGCCGATTCGAGATCGAACAGCCAGTCGCTCTGGCGGCGCAGCCCCGGGCGACCCTCCAGCGCGGGCGGCAGCGACAGGCTCTCGGGCAGCAGCAGCTCGGCGGGGTCGAGGCGCTGCAGTTCGGCGAGCATGTCGCCTTCGCCTTCCACCTCGAGCACGCTGAAGCGGCCGCTGGAGAGTTCCAGCCAGGCGATGCCCCAGCAGTCGCCGACCGGGTGCACGGCGACCAGCAGGTTATCGCGGCGGGCGTCGAGCAGCGCCTCGTCGTAGAGCGTGCCCGGGGTGACGATACGCACCACGCGGCGCTCCACCGGCCCCTTGCTCGTCGCCGGGTCGCCGATCTGCTCGCAGATGGCCACCGATTCGCCGGCCTTCACCAGGCGCGCCAGGTAGCCCTCGGCGCTGTGGTAGGGCACGCCGGCCATGGGAATCGGCTTGCCCGCGGACTGCCCGCGCTGGGTCAGGGTGATGTCGAGCAGCGCGGCGGCGCGCCTGGCGTCGTCGAAGAACAGCTCGTAGAAATCGCCCATTCGGTAGAACAGCAGCACCTCGGGGTGCTCGCGCTTGATCTTCAGGTACTGGGCCATCATCGGCGTATGGCTCGGCACATCCGTCTTGACCGCGTCGTTCATGCTTTCTCGGCTGGCTCGTCGGTTGTGTGGGCATGGAAGGAAGCAAGGTTACCACGCCCCACCCGCGCTCGACATGCTGGAACGACCCTCTCCTGGCTGTGGTTTGCCGATAGTGGATAGTGTGGGAGCCAGAGGTCGTTTACTGCCCTACCTGTTACCGCGGAAAGGATGCGCTATGGTAGCAGGCAGCCGCAGAATGCGTGGCCGGCGCCTGTCGGCCGGTCCTTACCAAAAGGAGCGATACCATGCCCCACAGTGCCTCCAGCCTGGCCAACCTCGACCTCGCCACCCTCGCCGAACGGCTCGGGCGACGCTGTCGCGAGCATGGCGTCAGCGTCACCGCCGCCGAGTCGTGCACCGGCGGCGGGGTGGCCAGCGCGATTACCTCGGTGGCCGGCAGTTCGGATTATTTCGATACCGGCTACGTGACCTACTCCAACGCCGCCAAGGCGCGCCTGCTCGGTGTACCCGAGGCAACGATCGCCCAGCACGGCGCGGTCAGCCGCGAAGTGGTGGAGGCCATGGTGGCGGGCGCCTGCCGCGACAGCGGGGCCAAGCTCGGCGTGGCGATCAGCGGCGTGGCCGGACCCGACGGCGGCACGCCGGAAAAGCCGGTGGGCACCGTGTGGCTGGCCTGGGGCAGCGAGGCACGCCAGCGGGCCGAGCGCTTCCACTTTCCCGGCGACCGCCGCGCGGTGCGCGAGCGCGCGGTACGCGAGGCCATCGTCGGGTTGATTCGTTACCTCGAAGCCGACTAGTCGCGCGGCGTTTTTTTCGTCATACTACTGTCCAACCATACAGTGTCCGGGCGAGCTCCCCACGGTGGCCCGCCTACCAACTGCACCTGCAAGCGTCTGCGAGTTCTGCGAGGAGAGCCTCATGGCACAGGATGAAAACCGTTCCAAGGCATTGAATGCCGCCCTTTCCCAGATCGAGCGCCAGTTCGGCAAGGGCACCGTGATGCGCCTGGGCGACGCGCCGCGGGTAGTGATGCCATCGGTGTCCACCGGCTCGCTGGGGCTCGACATCGCGCTCGGCATCGGCGGCCTGCCCTACGGTCGCGTGGTGGAGATCTTCGGCCCGGAATCCTCGGGCAAGACCACCCTGACCCTGTCGGTGATCGCCCAGGCCCAGCGCCAGGGCAAGACCTGCGCCTTCATCGACGCCGAGCACGCGCTCGACCCGAGCTACGCCGAGAAGCTCGGCGTCAACCTCGACGACCTGCTGGTGTCGCAGCCCGACACCGGCGAGCAGGCGCTGGAGATCTGCGACATGCTGGTGCGCTCCGGCGGGGTCGACGTGATCATCATCGACTCGGTGGCGGCGCTGACACCGCGCGCCGAGATCGAGGGCGAGATGGGCGATTCCCACGTCGGCCTGCAGGCGCGCCTGATGTCCCAGGCGCTGCGCAAGATCACCGGTCACATCAAGAACGCCAACTGCATGGTGGTGTTCATCAACCAGATCCGCATGAAGATCGGCGTCATGTTCGGCAGCCCCGAGACCACCACCGGCGGCAACGCGCTCAAGTTCTACGCCAGCGTGCGCCTCGACATCCGCCGCACCGGCTCGGTGAAGCAGGGCGACGAGGTGGTCGGCAACGAGACCCGGGTCAAGGTGGTCAAGAACAAGGTGGCGCCGCCGTTCCGCCAGGCCGAGTTCCAGATCCTCTACGGCAAGGGCATCTATCACGCCGGCGAGGTGGTCGACCTGGGCGTGCAGTGCAACCTGATCGACAAGGCCGGGGCCTGGTACAGCTACCAGGGCAACAAGATCGGCCAGGGCAAGGCCAACGCCGCCCAGTTCCTCGAGGACAACCCGGCGGTGATGGAGGAGATCGAGAGCCAGATCCGCGGCCAGCTGCTGGCCACGGTCGCGCCCAAGGAGGAGGAGGCCGAGGAGCCGGTGGCGGCCGACGCCGAGCGCGAGGACGACCTGCTCTAAGCCATGCCTGCCCGGTCCGAAGCGCCCGCGGCGTCCCCGCGGGATGACGCCATCCGCCTGCTGGCCCGGCGCGAGTACTCTCGCGCCGAACTGACCCAGCGGCTGGCGTCCCGGGCCCACCCCACGGAGGCGATCGACGCCTGTCTCGACGCGCTGGCCGAGGCCGGCCTGCAGTCCGACGCCCGTTTCGCCGAGAGCTTCCTGCGCTCGCGGGTGATGCGCGGCCAGGGTCCGCTGAAGGTGCGTGCCGAGCTGGAGCGGCGCGGCGTCGAGCGCGGCCTGATCGCGGCCGCGCTGGCCGAGGCCGAGCGGGAGGGCGAGGTCGACTGGTTCGAGCTTGCCCGCGAGGTACTCGAGCGCCGCTTCTCCGGCCCTGGCGATACCCCTCGCGAACGCGCCCGGCGCGAACGCTTCCTGGCGGCCCGCGGCTTCGATTTCGAGCAGATCCGTCATGCCCTGGCGCGACTCGGCGCCGTCGACTGAGCACGGTCATGTGCACCTCCCCTTCAGTCGCTTGACAACTGCGTTATAATGCCTCCCTTTGCGAACGCCCTAGGTGGCGCTCCTGACACGTCAAGGCGTGCGATTCGGCCAGGTTGACACGGTGCTGGACGCGCCTGCCCGTCGGGTGACCACGCTCATCGCCACGGATACCCCATGAAAAGCGCAGACATCAGACAGGCCTTTCTGAGTTACTTCGAGGAGCACGGCCACACCATCGTGCCGTCGAGCTCCCTGGTGCCGGGCAACGACCCGACGCTGCTGTTCACCAACGCCGGCATGGTGCCGTTCAAGGACGTCTTCCTCGGCCGCGACCCGCGCCCCTACGTGCGCGCCACCTCGGCGCAGCGCTGCGTGCGCGCCGGCGGCAAGCACAACGACCTCGACAACGTCGGCTACACCGCGCGCCACCACACCTTCTTCGAGATGCTGGGCAACTTCAGCTTCGGCGACTACTTCAAGCGCGACGCCATCCGCTTCGCCTGGGAGTTCCTCACCCAGCGCCTGGGGCTGCCGGCCGAGAAGCTGTGGGTCACCGTGCACGTGAGCGACGACGAGGCGGAGCGCATCTGGAAGGAGGAGATCGGCGTCGACCCGGCGCGCTTCTCCAAGCTCGACGAGGACAACTTCTGGCAGATGGGAGATACCGGCCCCTGCGGGCCCAGCTCGGAGATCTTCTTCGATCACGGCCCCGAGGTGTGGGGCGGCCCGCCCGGCAGCCCCGAGGAGGACGGCGACCGCTACATCGAGATCTGGAACCTGGTGTTCATGCAGTTCGATCGCGACGCCGCCGGCAACCTGAACCCGCTGCCCAAGCCCTCCATCGACACCGGCATGGGCCTCGAGCGCGTGGCGGCGGTGCTGCAGGGCGTGCACTCCAACTACGAGATCGACCTGTTCCAGAACCTGCTCGAGGCAGCGGCCCGTCACACCGGCCATGCGGATACCACCACGCCCTCGCTGCGGGTCATCGCCGATCACATCCGCTCCTGCGCCTTCCTCATTGCCGACGGCGTGCTGCCCTCCAACGAGGGGCGCGGCTACGTGCTGCGCCGGATCATTCGTCGCGCCATTCGCCACGGCAACAAGCTGGGCGCCAAGGGCAGCTTCTTTCACAAGCTGGTCGGCGCTCTCGATGTCGAGATGGGCGAGGCCTACCCCGAGTTGCGCGAGGCGCGCCACCAGATCGAGCGCATCCTGCTCAAGGAGGAGGAGCAGTTCGCGCGCACCCTGGAGCACGGCATGAGCCTGCTCGAGGAGGCCCTGGCCAACCTCGAGGGCGACGTGCTGCCGGGTGAGACGGTGTTCAAGCTCTACGACACCTACGGCTTCCCCTACGACCTCACCGCCGACGTCTGTCGCGAGCGCGGCGTGAGTCTCGACGAAGCCGGCTTCGAGCGCGAACTCGAGGCCCAGCGCGAACGCGCCCGTGCCGCCAGCCAGTTCGGCGCCGACTACGGCGCGGCGCTGGAGCTCGAGGGCGAGACCGCCTTCACCGGCTACGACCGGCTCGAGGATCGCGCCACGGTGACCGCCATCGTCGATGGCGAGGGCAATGCCCTGGCGGCGCTCGAACCCGAGCAGCGCGGCGTGGTGGTGCTCGACCGCACACCGTTCTACGGCGAGTCCGGCGGCCAGGTGGGCGATATCGGCTACCTGCACCTCGAAGGCGGCCGCTTCCTGGTCACCGATACCCAGAAGCAGGGCGGCCACCATCTGCACCACGGGGTGATGCTGGAGGGCACGCTGTCGGTGGGTGGCGAGGTGCGTCCCCAGGTCGATGCCGGGCTGCGGGCGGCCACCGTGCGCAATCACTCCGCCACCCACCTGATGCACAAGGCGCTGCGTCTGGTGCTGGGCGATCACGTGCAGCAGAAGGGCTCGCTGGTCACGCCCGAGCGGCTGCGCTTCGACTTCAGCCACTTCGAGGCGATGACGCCGAAGCAGCTTGCCGAGGTGGAGCGCCTGGTCAACGAGCAGATTCTGGCCAACGCGCCGACCCGCATCGAGCAGATGACCCTCGACCAGGCCAAGGCCAAGGGCGCGGCGGCGCTGTTCGAGGCCAAGTACGCCGACAGCGTGCGGGTGCTGACCATCGGCGCCGACGACTTCTCCATCGAGCTGTGCGGCGGCACCCACGTCGCGCGCAGCGGCGACATCGGCTGCTTCCACATCGTCGCCGAACAGGGCATCGCCTCCGGGGTGCGCCGCATCGAGGCGATCACCGGCGAAGGAGCGTTGGCCTACTTCCGCGAGCAGGAGGCGCGCCTGGCACGCATCGGCGAGCGCCTCAAGGCCAAGCCGGAGCAGGTCGAGGAGCGCGTCGAGTCGCTGGTCGAGCGCAACCGCAACCTGGAGAAGGAGCTCGAGCGGCTCAAGGCCAAGCTGGCCAGCGCCGCCGGCAGGGACATGCTCAGCCAGGCGCGCGAGATCGGCGGCGTCAAGGTGCTGGCGACCCGGCTCGAGGGCGTCTCGGCCAAGGAGCTGCGCGGCGTACTCGACCAGCTCAAGAACAAGCTGGGCTCGGGCATCGTAGTGCTCGGCGTGGCGGACAGCGACGCCGGCAAGGTGAGCCTGATCGCCGGCGTCACCGACGACCTGACGTCCCGCGTGAAGGCCGGCGAGCTGGTCAACCACGTCGCCTCGCAGGTCGGCGGCAAGGGCGGTGGGCGCGCCGACATGGCCCAGGCCGGCGGCAGCGATGTCGGCGCTCTGCCGGCGGCGCTGGAGAGCGTTCCCGGCTGGGTCGAGCAGCGCCTGCAATGACGCGAGACAGGGCCGGCGACCGTGATGTCCCGGCCCTTTGACTTTGACGACTTTCACTCATCCGGGCGCGTCGCGCTCGATAAGCGAGGGAAAACCGTAGATGGCACTATACGTACAGAAATTCGGCGGCACCTCGGTAGGCTCCGTGGAGCGCATCAAGGCCGTGGCCGAGAAGGTCAAGGGCTTCCGTGACGATGGCCATCAGGTCGTGGTCGTGGTTTCCGCCATGAGCGGCGAGACCAACCGCCTGATCGGCATGGCCAACGAGATCAACGACGAGCCCACGCCGCGCGAGATGGACATGCTGGTCTCCACCGGCGAGCAGGTCACCATCTCGCTGCTGGCGCTGGCCCTGCACAAGCTCGGCGTACCGGCGACCTCCTACACCGGTTCCCAGGTCGGCATCCTTACCGACAGTGCCCACACCAAGGCGCGCATCCAGCGTATCGAGACCGACGAGATGCGCGAAGATCTCGACGAAGGCAAGGTGGTCGTGGTGGCCGGCTTCCAGGGGGTCGACGAGGAGGGCAACATCACCACGCTGGGCCGCGGCGGCTCCGATACCACCGGGGTGGCGCTGGCCGCCGCGCTGGGCGCCGACGAGTGCCAGATCTACACCGACGTGGATGGTGTCTACACCACCGATCCGCGCGTCTGCTCCAAGGCGCAGCGCCTCGACACCATCACCGTCGAGGAGATGCTCGAGCTGGCGAGCCTCGGCTCCAAGGTGCTGCAGATTCGCTCCGTCGAGTTCGCCGGCAAGTACAATGTCCCGCTGCGCGTGCTGTCCAGCTTCCAGGACGGCCCCGGCACCCTGATCGTTGCAGAATCCGACCAAGACGAGGACTCCATGGAAGAACCGCTGATTTCCGGCATCGCCTTCACTGCCAACGAGGCCAAGCTGACCCTGCTCAACACCCCTGACGTGCCGGGCGTGGCCTCGCGCATCCTCGGGCCGATCGCCGACGCCAACATCGAAGTCGACATGATCGTGCAGAACGTGGCGCCGGCCGGCGACTACACCGACTTCACCTTCACCGTGGCCAAGGGCGACTACAAGAAGACCCTGAAGATCCTCGAGGAGCAGGTGATTCCCGACCTGGGCGGCGGCGAGGTCAACGGCGACGACAACATCGCCAAGGTCTCCCTGGTCGGTGTCGGCATGCGCTCGCATGCGGGTGTGGCCTCCAAGATGTTCCGCGTCCTGGCGGACGAGAACATCAATATCCGCATGGTCTCCACTTCCGAAATCAAGATTTCGGTGGTGATCGACGAGAAGCAGATGGAACTCGCCGTGCGTGCCCTGCATACCGCTTTCGGTCTGGACAAGGCCGATATCGAGAGCGAATAGGCAAGCAACAAGAAAATTAACAAGGTACGGACGGCTTGCATACGGTGCCTGTTCTACGCTGGGGGAAGTCTGCTGCGATGAGCGGCGCGGCTTCCCTTCAACGCTGTCATGGTGTCATGGTGTCATGGTGGGGTTGGTGGTGGTGCACAGTGGTACATATGTAACATAATGCAAGCAGCAACTAAGCGTCGGGGATCGACGCGCATCCCGTTGCTAGTCGTCTGAGAAGGAGATCAGTCATGCTCATCCTGACCCGCCGAGTCGGAGAAACGCTGATGATCGGTGATGACATCACCGTGACCGTCCTTGGCGTCAAGGGCAACCAGGTCCGCATTGGCGTCAATGCGCCGAAGGATGTCGCCGTACATCGTGAAGAGATCTACCAGCGCATTCAGCGCGAGAAGTCCGACAATGAGGGGGGTAGCGGCTCCGCCTCGTAACGTCGTGCCGGCTTCCTCCCGTTTGGCGTAGCGAAACAAATAGCTGAATACGCTGGACAAAGGGGAGCCAAAACGATAGGATATGCGCCGTGTCGTTGAGGGAGAGGTGGCCGAGTGGCTGAAGGCGCTCCCCTGCTAAGGGAGTATGGGGTTTATAGCCCCATCGAGGGTTCGAATCCCTCCCTCTCCGCCATGCGACACGTTGTCGTTGTTCGAAGCGTGATGATGCGCCCGTAGCTCAGCTGGATAGAGTACCTGACTACGAATCAGGTGGTCGGAGGTTCGAATCCTCCCGGGCGCGCCAAGAGTGGCGAAGTGAGCACAAGCACTCGAGTCGGGGTGCGCAGGTTTCTCGTCGTGCGGTTCGAAGAAGGCATCGTTTTGCAGGATCGTGGATCTTGCCGTCAGCGCCCGTAGCTCAGCTGGATAGAGTACCTGACTACGAATCAGGTGGTCGGAGGTTCGAATCCTCCCGGGCGCGCCAGATTGTGACCCGTCCTCGTTCGAGGGCGGGTCTTCTGCTTTGGCCCCCCGGCCACGCCGCGGGGTGCGTCGATCGACTAGCCGAGCCGGCATGGGATGATGCCGGTCGCGCGATCGTTTGGGTGCCCTCGCGATGCGGTGGGCACCTTTTTTTATTCTCCTTTTATTCTCCGCAGCTGTCCTCACCTCCGCCTGACCAGGCTTCGCCGTTGTGGCTGAGCCGGGCGCTCAGGCGAGGGCGAGGTCGTTGCACTCCGGCTCCGGCTCTTTGCAGCCGAGCCCTGCCAGCAACGTCTCGAGATCATTGATGCGCTTTAGCGCCTGGAAGCGACGCGCGGCCTCGGCATCGCGCTGGCGCATGTGGTTCAGCCATTGCTTGATCAGGGAAGTGACAACTCGCTCGGGGAGTGTGGTACGCTGCAATGCAGCAAAATCTGCCAGAACCTTGGCGCGAGCCTGCCACGGCGTGGCGGCGAGCTGCTCGCCGGTTGCCAGCCAGTGGCGAATGCGCGGAGCCAGCCAGGGGTCGGCCAGCGCGCCGCGGCCCAGCATCACGTCGCGACAGCCCGAGAGGGTGCGGGCCTTCCAGTAGTCCTCGAGGCTCCAGATGTCGCCATTGGCCACGACCGGAATGCGCAGGTGGCGGCGGATGCGGCCGACCCACTCCCAGTGGGCCGGAGGGCGGTAGCCCTCGTCGCGGGTGCGGGCGTGGACGACGAGCTGCGCAGCACCGCCGTCCTCAGCGGCCCTGGCGCAGTCGAGCGCCAGGCGCCGATGCGAGAAGCCCAGGCGGATCTTGGCCGTGACCGGTATCTCGCTGCCCACAGCGGCATGGACGGCCGCCACGGCGGCGCGCACGCGGCGCGGGTCGCGCAGCAGCGAGGCGCCGCCATCGTGGCGATTGACCAGCTTTGCCGGGCAGCCGAAGTTGAGATCGACGGCGATGGCGCCTAGCCGCAACGCCTGTTCGGCATTGGTTGCCAGGGCTCCGGGGTCGCTGCCCAGCAGCTGCAGCGCCACCGGCACGCCGGAGGGCGTCGTCACGCCCGCGTCGAGCTCGGGGCAGTGGCGGCGAAACACCCTCGGCGGCAGGCGCGCATCGACGACGCGAACGAACTCCGTCACCGTCCAGTCGAAGCCGGGCCGCCGGGTCAGCAGGTCGCGGGTGTGGGCATCGATCACGCCCTCCATGGGGGCGAGACCGATGCGTCCTTGTAGTAAAACAACAACTTTGTCTTCCACCATGGCGCGCTTGCAATATATCCAGAGTGTGGCAGTTTATAGGGCCGCCATTTACCGCTTGGCGACATGTTTGCGGCCATTTGCAGGCAAGTCGTGAAGGATGAGGGAGATAGTGCATGCAGGACAAGCAGTTGCTACTCGACGGTCTGGCCCTGATGGGGGTCGGCATGGGGTTCGTTTTTGTTTTTCTTACGGTCCTCGTAATCATCACGACCCTGATGTCGAGAATCGTCTGCCGCCTGGCGCCAGCTCCCGTGCCCCCGGCCACCGTGCCGACCTCCACGGCTGCCGACAAGACCGATGACGCCCAGCTCCTCGCCGTCATCAGCGCCGCCGTACACCGCTACCGCCGTCGCCACCGCCGCTGACCGGCGCCGCCAGCCTCATACTACTACACAACACGCTACCTACGGGGTCATTCTGATGAGTGAGACCAAGCGCCCGCTGGGCATCACCGACGTCGTCCTGCGCGACGCCCACCAGTCGCTGTTCGCCACCCGCCTGCGGCTCGACGACATGCTGCCGATCGCCGAGAAGCTCGACCGGGTCGGCTTCTGGTCGCTCGAGTCCTGGGGTGGGGCCACCTTCGACGCCTGTATCCGCTACCTCGGCGAGGATCCGTGGGAGCGGATACGGGCGTTGAAGGAGGCCATGCCCAACACCCCGCAGCAGATGCTGCTGCGGGGCCAGAACCTGCTCGGCTACCGTCACTACGCCGACGACGTGGTCGACCGCTTCGTCGAGCGCGCCAAGACCAACGGCGTCGACGTGTTCCGCGTGTTCGACGCCATGAACGACCCGCGCAACCTGGAGCGGGCGATCCAGGCCGTGCGCAAGGTGGGCGGCCATGCCCAGGGTACCATTTCCTACACCGTGAGCCCGGTGCACACGCTGGACAGCTGGGTGGAGCTCGCCGAGACCATCGCCGCCATGGGCGCCGACTCGCTGGCGATCAAGGACATGGCCGGCCTGCTCACGCCCTACGATGCCTTCGAGCTGGTCAGCCGCCTCAAGAAGGCGCTGGACATCCCCATCCACATGCAGTGCCACGCCACCACCGGGCTCTCCACCGCCACCTACCTCAAGGCGATCGAGGCCGGGATCGACAATGTCGACACGGCCATCTCCTCGATGTCGATGACCTACGGCCACAGCCCGACCGAGTCGGTGGTGGCCATCCTCAAGGGGACCGAGCGCGACACCCATCTCGACCTCGAGCTGCTCGAGGACATCGCCGGCTACTTCCGCGAGGTGCGCAAGAAGTACGCCGCCTTCGAGGGCTCGCTGAAGGGCATCGATTCGCGCATCCTGGTCGCCCAGGTACCGGGCGGCATGCTCACCAACATGGAGAGCCAGCTCAAGGAGCAGGGCGCCGGCGACAAGCTCGATGACGTGCTGGCCGAGATCCCGCGCGTGCGCGAGGACCTGGGCTTCATCCCGCTGGTCACGCCCACTTCGCAGATCGTCGGCACCCAGGCGGTGATGAACGTGATGATGGGCGAGCGCTACAAGTCGATCTCCAAGGAGGTCCAGGCGCTGCTCAAGGGCGAGTACGGCGCCGCCCCGGCGCCGTTCGACAAGGCGCTGCAGAGCCGCGTGCTCGAGGGTGGCGAGCCGATCACCTGCCGCCCCGCCGACCTGCTCGAGCCCGAGATGGAGCGTCTGGCCGCCGAACTCAAGGAGAAGGCCGCGGCCGACGGCATCCGCCTCGCCGAGGGCGAGCGTGAGATCGACGACGTGCTGACCTACGCGCTGTTCCCGCAGATCGGGCTGAAGTTCCTCAAGAACCGCGACAACCCCGAGGCCTTCGAGCCCGCTCCCCAGGCCCCCGTCCAGGAGACACCCGGCGCCAAGCTGCCGGCCGCCGCCCCGCAGGGCGGGCCCGCGGCCAAGGTGCCGGCGGCCCAGGCCGACGCGCCCGCCGGCCCCGAGACCTACACCGTCACGGTCAACGGCAAGCAGTACGTGGTCGAGGTCGCCGAGGGCGGCGAGATCGGCGCCGTGACCGAGCAGCCGGGCCAGCCGGCTGCCCGGCCCGCCGAGAGCGCCCCGGCCTCCTCCGGGGCGACGATCGCCGCCCCGCTGGCCGGCAATATCTTCAAGGTCAACGTGCGCCCCGGCGACACGGTCAAGGAGGGCGACGTGGTGATCATCCTCGAGGCCATGAAGATGGAGACCGAAGTGCGCGCCGCCACTGGCGGCACCGTGTCCGAGGTCAAGGTGGGCGAGGGCGACAGCGTCGCCGTCGGCGACACGCTGATCGTGCTCTAAGGGTCGTTATCACATGGACAAGCTACTGACCCTGTGGGAGGGCTCCGGCCTCTACAACCTGTCGTGGGGCCAGGCGGTCATGATCGCGGTGGGCCTGCTGCTGCTCTACCTGGCGATCTACAAGAAGTTCGAGCCGCTGCTGCTGGTGCCGATCGGTTTCGGCGGCATCCTCGCCAACATCCCCGAGGCCGGATTGGCGCTGTCGGCGGCCGAGCAGGCCGCGCACCTGGCGCGTCCCGGCGTGCTCGAGGAAATGGCGGCGGTACTCGGCGTGGACCTGGCGCCGGGCGCCTCGCTGGAAGCCTGGCGCCACGCCCTCGGCGAAGCGCTGCATGGCGACCTCACGCCGCAGGCCTACCGTGCGGCCAGCGACGTGGCGCAGGACGCCGGCTACGGTAACGGCATGCTCTACCAGTTCTACAGCGTGGCGATCGCCTCGGGCATCGCGCCGCTGGTGATCTTCATGGGCGTCGGGGCGATGACCGACTTCGGCCCGCTGCTGGCCAATCCGCGCACGCTGTTCCTGGGCGCGGCGGCACAGTTCGGCATCTTCGCCACCCTGCTCGGCGCGGTGGGTCTCTCGGCGCTCGGCTGGATGGACTTCTCGCTCAACCAGGCCGCCGCCATCGGCATCATCGGCGGCGCCGACGGCCCCACCTCGATCTACGTGTCGAGCGTGCTGGCCCCCGAGCTGCTGGGCGCCATCGCCGTGGCCGCCTACGCCTACATGGCACTGGTACCGCTGATCCAGCCGCCGATCATGCGCCTGCTGACCACGCAGAAGGAGCGCGAGATCACCATGACCCAGCTGCGCCCGGTGTCCAAGCTCGAGAAGATCGTCTTCCCGGTCTCGCTGCTGCTGCTGGTGGCGCTGTTCCTGCCCGACGCCGCGCCGCTGCTGGGGATGTTCTGCTTCGGCAACCTGATGCGCGAGTGCGGCGTGGTCGAGCGCCTCTCCGATACCGCGCAGAATGCGCTGATCAACATCGTCACCATCTTCCTGGGGCTTTCGGTGGGCTCCAAGCTGATGGCCGAGAGCTTCCTGGCGGTGGAGACGCTGGGTATCCTGGGGCTGGGGATCGTGGCCTTCGGCATCGGCACCGCGGCCGGCGTGCTGATGGCCAAGCTGATGAACCTCGTCAGCCACATGCCGATCAACCCGCTGATCGGCTCGGCCGGCGTGTCGGCGGTACCGATGGCGGCGCGGGTCTCCAACAAGATCGGCCTCGAGGCCAACCCGCACAACTTCCTGCTGATGCATGCCATGGGGCCCAACGTGGCCGGCGTGATCGGCTCGGCGGTGGCCGCGGGTGTGATGATCAAGTACCTGGGCTGAGCGAGACCGGCCAAAGCCTGCCAACGGCGCCCTGCGGGGCGCCGTTGGCGTTTTGGGTCGCGGCGAGGCTACCAGGCCAGCACGGCGCCGTCGGTGCGCGGTTCGGTGCCGCCGCACAGCACGCCGCTGTCGCGGTCGCGCAGGATCACCTGGCCGCGGCCGAAGCTCAGCGAATCGGTGCGCTTGACGACCTGGTGACCGCGGCGCGCCAGGGCCTGGGCCAGGTGGTCGGGGAAGTGCGGCTCGACCTCGACGGTCCTGCCCTGGGTCCATTTCCAGCGTGGCAGGTCCAGCGCCGCCTGGGGATTGAGATGGTCGTCGAGCATGGCGGCGACTACCTGCACATGGCCTTGCGGCTGCATGAAGCCGCCCATCACGCCGAACGGCCCCACCGCCTCGCCGTCGCGGGTGATGAAGCCGGGGATGATGGTGTGATAGGTGCGCTTGCCCGGGGCCAGGGCATTGGCATGGGCGGAGTCGAGCGAGAACGACCAGCCGCGGTTCTGCAGGCTGATGCCGGTGCCCGGCACCACGATCCCCGAACCGAAACCCTTGAAGTTGCTCTGGATGAACGACACCATGTTGCCCTCGCCATCGGCGGTGGCCAGGTACACCGTGCCGCCGTGGATCGGGTTGCCGTGCTGCGGGTCGAGCGCCTGTTCGCCGATCAGCCCGGCACGGGCCTCGAGGTAGTCGTCGGTCAGCAGCTGCGCCACGCTCGGCCCCATGGCGTCGCGCTCGGTGACGTAGCGAAGCCCGTCGACGTAGCCCAGCTTGGTGGCCTCGATGCGCCGATGCAGCGTTTCCACCGGATCGCGTCCCTCTTCGCCCAGGCGTTCCAGCATGCCCAGCGCCTGCAGCGCGATCAACCCGCTGCCGTTGGGCGGAATCTCCCAGATGTCGTGGCCGCGGAAGCGGGTGCCGATCGGCTCGACCCACTCGGGCTGGAAGGCCGCGAGGTCTTCGCGGCGCAACAGGCCGCCATGTTCGCGAAAGAAGGCGTCGATGCGCTCGGCCAGCTCGCCCTCGTAGAACGCCTTGGCGCGGGTTTCGCCGATGGCGCGCAGCGTGCGGGCGTGATCGGGTGCCGCCCAGCGCTCGCCGACATGCGGCGCGCGGCCGTGCGGGGCGAAGGTGTCGAACCATGGCTCGAAGGCGGCGTCGTCGTGCTGGCGATAGCTGTCGTAGGCCTCCTCCCACATCCGGTTGACCACCGGCGAGATCGGAAAGCCCGCTTCCGCCAGGGCGATGGCCGGTGCCAGCAGCTCGGCGAAGGGCAGCTTGCCGAAGCGCTCGGAGAGCGCCGCCCAGGCGGCGGGCGCTCCCGGCACGGTGACCGGCAGCAGGCCGTGCTCGGGCATGCGCTCGTGGCCCAGCGCCCTGACGGCCTCGAGGGTGGCTGCCTGGGGCGCCGGGCCGCTGGCGTTGAGGCCGTGCAGCTCGCCGTCGATCCAGACGATGGCGAAGGCATCGCTGCCCAGGCCGTTCGAGGTCGGCTCCACCACCGTCAGCGCCGCGGCGGTGGCAATCGCCGCGTCCACGGCGTTGCCGCCTCGCTGCAGGATCTGCATGCCGGCCTGCGCCCCGAGCGGCTGCGAGGTGGCGACCATGCCGCGGTCGCCGTAGGTGGCCATGCGCCGCGAGGGGCTGGGGTAGAAGTGGGGGTCATGCTGCATGGGGAGGCTCCTTGGAGGGTTTGGCCAGATCCTGGGCCTGGCGCTGATGACGTTGAATCCTGCGATTCTGGTAGAGCGAGAAGATCAACGAGGCCACCGCCAGTGCCAGGAACAGCGCCGAGAGCGGCCGGGTCAGGAAGGTCAGCCAGCTGCTGTCGAGCTCGAGCGCGCGAAACAGCTGGCGCTCCAGGTTGTTGCCCAGCACCACGCCGAGGATGAGCGGAGTCAAGGGAACGTCTGCCTTCCACAACAGGTAGCCGAGGATGCCGAAGGCGAACAGCACCCAGATGTCGAACAGGTTGTTGTTCAGGGCATAGGAGCCGATCGCGCAGAGCATCAGCACCACCGGCACCAGGATCTGCTGGGGGATCAGCGAGATCTTGGCGAACCAGCGCACCAGCATCAGCTGGCACAGCACCATGATCACGGCCCCGATCAGCAGACTGGCGTAGATCGCGCCGACCAGCACCGGATTCTGCTCGAACATCAGCGGCCCCGGGGTGATGCCATGGAGTATCAGCACGCCCATCATGATCGCCATGGGCAGGTCGCCGGGGATGCCCAGCGCCAGGGTCGGCACGAAGGCGCCGCCGGCCACGGCACTATTGGAAGCCTCCGAGGCGACGATGCCGTCCGGCGTGCCGGTGCCGAAGCGCTCCGGGTGGCGCGAGAACTTCTTGGCCTGGTCGTAGCTGACGAAGTTGGCCACGGTGCCGCCGGTGCCGGGCAGGGCGCCGACCAGGCTGCCGATCAGCGAGGAGCGCACGGTGTTGAGCTTCTGCCCCGCCATGTCGCGCAGAATTCGGGCATAAGGGATGGAGACGTTGGTGTCGACTCCCTTGCTCGAGTGCTTCTCGTCGCGCAGCTTCTCGATGTTTCCCATCAGCTGGGAAAATGCGAACACGCCGATCATCACCGGCAGGATCTCGAAGCCTGAGCCGAGCGCCGGCAGGCCGAAGTCGAAGCGCAGGTTGCTGTTGCGATCGTAGCCGACGGTCGTGATCAAAAGCCCCAGCGCCGCTGCCAGCAGCCCCTTGAGCAGAGCGCCGTTGGAGAGCCCGGCGACCAGCGTCAGGGCAAAGACGATCAGCGCCGTGATCTCCCACGGGCGAAAGTTCATGCTGAAGCTCGCGATCAGCGGGCCGAAGAAGACCAGCAGCGCCACGCTGATCAGCGTGCCGAGGAACGATGCCGCCACGCCGATTCCCAGCGCCCGGCCGGGCTGGCCTTGTTGCGCCATGGGGTAGCCATCATAGACGGTAGTGATCGAGGAGGGCGTGCCGGGAATGCCGAGCATCACGCCCGAGACGATGCCGCCCGAATAGCCGCCGACGAACACGCCCACCATCAGCGAGACGCCGCTGACCGGATCCATGGCGAAGGTGAAGGGAAAGACCACCAGAATTGCCATGGTCACGGTGAAGCCAGGGATACTGCCGCCGACGATGCCGAACAGCACGCCGATCACGATCAGCAGCAGCACGGTAGGGCTGCTGACCTGGGCAAGAGCCTGTAGAAAGAAATCAGCCATGGGTCACTCCGTAGCTATCAGGGCAGCCAGACCTTGAGGCCGAAGCGGAAGATCGCGTAAACCAGTGGCGCCAG
Organism: Halomonas sp. SS10-MC5; assembly: GCF_015992245.1. Classification (NCBI taxonomy): domain Bacteria; kingdom Pseudomonadati; phylum Pseudomonadota; class Gammaproteobacteria; order Oceanospirillales; family Halomonadaceae; genus Halomonas; species Halomonas sp. SS10-MC5. Next base: position 640,815 of record NZ_CP065435.1, read on the forward strand.
GGTGAAGCTGACAGCGAGATTGATGGTCCACTTGCGCCTGCTGTCGACGCCCAGCAGCAGTGCCAGCGAAGCCACCAGGAAGCCCAGGGTGGCAGCCAGGTAGCCGATCAGTGGCAGCAGCAGGGCGTAGAGGCCGAACAGGGCGAACAGGGCCAGCACGGTGCGGTTGAGTGCAAGCCACTCGCCGAAGGCAAGGCGTGGCGTGGTGCGTTGCGGTGCACCGGCCAGCAGCGAGCGGATCAGGAGGAGCGTGGCGAGTACCGCGATCACCACCAGCAGGATGCGCGGAAAGAGCGCCGAGCCGTACGGCTGCCAGCTGGTGGGGGGAGGTATGTTGCCGGTCTCGACCAGCAGGATACCGACCAGCACCAGCATGGCGAGCGCGAGGGCGCGGTCCTTGGTTAGCGTCAACATGTCGTCTCTCTCCGGCCCTGCCGGCCGGCTCCGGCCGGCAGGGCCATAGGGCTCAGTTCTGGAAGTCGATGTTCTCGGCCGCCGCGGTCAGGGCCGCCTCGTTGTCGTCCAGGAAGGCCTGGTAATCGTCACCGGCCAGGAAGCGGATCACCGAGCCGAATTCGTTCTCTATGCGGCTGCGTACCTGCTCGTCTTCCAGGGCCTTTCCATAGGCTTCGGCGATGGTCTCCTGAACTTCCTGCGGGGTGCCCTTGGGCGCGAAGATGCCGCGACTGGTGGAGTGGTCCATCTCGATGCCCTGCTCGCGCAGCGTGGCCACGTCGGGCAGGCTGTCGAGCCGCTCGGGGTGCGCCACGCCCAGCGGTCGGAAGGTGCCATCCTCGAAGAAGGCGCCACCCGAGGGCAGGTTGAACATGGCGAAGTCGATCTCTTCGGCCATCAGGGCAGAAACCTGTTCGCCGGTATCCGGATAGCCGACCAGGCGGACGTCGGCCATGTCGATGCCGGCCGCGTCGAAGAACTGGGCCCAGAAGAAGTGATCGGTCGAACTGGGAATCATGCTGAAGCGCACCTGACCGGGATTCTCGCGCACGTAGTCGGCGATCTCCGCGGCGCTCTGCACCGGGTGGTTGGCGTGAGCGGTGGGGATGTTGATGGTCTGGGTCAGCAGGGCGACCGGTTCGAAGGCGTCAAAGGAGTAGTCCACCGTGCCGGCCAGTTTGGACAGCGCGATGGTGTCGTGGCTGCCGAGCAGGGTGTAGCCGTCAGGGCGGGCATCCTTGACGTTGCGTGAGCCCAGCGTGGCGCCGGCTCCGGCCATGTTGACCGGAACGATCGATTCGCCCAGGTGCTGCTCCGCCTCCTGGGAGATCAGGCGGAAGATGATATCGGTGGCGCCGCCCGGGCCGTAGGGGATGATCAGGCGGATGTCCTGCTCGGGGTAGTCGGCCTGGGCCGTGCCGGTCAGGGCAATGCCGGTGGCAAGGCCGATGGCGGCGAGGGTGTGGGTCAGTCGTGTGCGCGTCATGTCGAAACACCTTTGCTATTGTGGGTGGTGTGGTGATGTGCCGCTCGTCATGAGGCGGCACGGTGTGAGCGCCTACTCCGCTTGGGGCGTTATTGTCGTTGTGATGTCGTTGTCGCGAGCAGCCGGCTGGGTGGCGAGCCTCATCCGCCGAGAAAGAGCCCTCCGTAGACGAGCGCCCCCAGCACCACGAAGGCCGGATGAGTGCGAAAGCGCAGCAGGGCAATGGCGGCAGCCGAGGCGATGATCAGCGTGTGAATCAAACCGGCGCCTGCCACCCCCTCGCTGAGGAAACTCCAGGTCAGCCAGGCCATCATCATGGCGATCACCGGGCGTACCCACTGGCTCATGCGCTGGACACGCGGTGAGTGGCGGTGCCGGTAGAGCAGCCCCAGTGCACCGAGCATCAGCAGCAGCGATGGCGCCACCGTGGCCAGCACGGCTACCAGGGCGCCGCCGAAGCCGGCCACGTCGTAGCCCACATAGCCGGCCATCTTGGTGGCGATGGGGCTCGGCAGGGCATTGCCGAGGGCGAGGGTTTCGGCGAACTGCTGGGCGTTCATCCAGCCGTAGCGGCCCACCACTTCGGCTTCGATCAACGGGATGATGGCAGGGCCGCCGCCATAGCCGATGATGTTGGGGATGAAGAAGGCGAGAAAGAGGTGCCAGTAGATCACTGGGTCGCCTCCTTGCGCCGGAGCGCGGGACGCAGCAGGGCGGCAGCCAGCAGTGCGCCGATGATCAGGCCGGGATGGACTCCGATGAGGTAGATCAGCGCCCCCGAGGTCGCCGCCAAGGCCAGGCTGGCGATCCAGCCCAGGGCGAGCCGCGACTTGTGCCAGAAGTCCAGTGTCAGCTGGCCCATCATCACCATGACCACCGGTACCACGGCCTGCCCCATGCCGCGGATCCAGGCCACGTCGCGGTAGCGGCTGAATACGGTGAGCAAGGCGATCATGGCCACGATCATGGGCAGGATGACGGCAATCACGGCCACGAGGCAGCCGAGCGAGCCGGCAACCCGGTAGCCGATATAGCCGGGCATCTTGGTGGCGATGGGGCCGGGCAGGGTGTTGCCGATGGCGAGGATATCGGCGAACTCCTCGTCGCTGAGCCAGGCATGGCGCTTGACCACCTCCTGCTGTACCAGAGGTATCATGGCAGGACCGCCGCCGAAGCCGAGCAGGCCGATGCGGGTGAAGGCCCAGAACAGCGCGCCCAGGGGCGCTTTGCGGGATGCCGTCATGCCGTCGTCTCAGGCGAATCGGTATTGAAGGTGATCGTTGATTTAGATTTCATTTGTCGTCTTATGAGAAAAAAATCGATTATTGTGGCTAGAATATAGGTTGAGTCAGAAAGCAGCGTCAACCTTCGATTCCGAGACGAACAGAGGAGGGGGCATGGGGATCGCCAAACGCAAGGAGCAGCCGACGACGTCCAGTCGCATCTACGACACCCTGCGACAGGACCTGGTGAACGGCCGTTTTGCCGCAGGAGAAAAGGTCGCCATCAGTGCGCTCAAGGAGCGCTACGAGGTAGGCTTGAGCCCGCTGCGCGAGGCATTGAACCGCCTGGCGGCCTACGGTCTGCTGATCCAGGAGAACCAGCGGGGCTTCCGCGTGCCCAGCCTCGAGCGAAGCGAGCTCGACGACATCGCCGAGATGCGCAGAGAACTCGAGGGCATGGCACTGGAGCGGGCCATTCGTTTCGGCGATGCCGAGTGGGAATCCGAGCTGTTGGCCGCGGCGCATCGACTGAAGCGAGCCGACATGGCGCCGGAGAAGGTTGATGAATGGGAGCAGTTTCACGCCCGTTTCCACCGTACCCTGGTGGCGCCGTGCGGGTCGGCCTGGCTGCTGCGTTTCATCGAGCAACTGCACGACCAGTTCGACCGCTACCGCCGGATGGCACCCGAGGCGCCCGAAGTGCGCCGCGTGCTGGACGCCCAGCACGGCGAGCTGGTGCAGCTGGCGCTGGAACGTGACATCAAGGCCGCACGGGCCGTGATGGACGACCATATCCAGCGCTCCTACGAAGTGGCGCTGCGGGGCGTGACGGCGGGAGTCAGTCCGCCTCGACCAGGCTGAGATTGCCGCGCAGGCGCGCTTCCAGTGGGCTGAGATCGACCTCGGTGTCGCTGGGCCAGCCCACGCTGAGCAGCACGCCGTCGCTGGCGTAGTCGGCGGCTTCGACCGGTACGCCGTGGCTCTCGAGCCAGGCGCGGGCCTCGGCCTCGCCGGCGAAGCCGACCTTGAGCCTGAGCGCCGTGCGCTCGACCACTTCCCGTCGCGGCAGCGCGTCGAGCCCGCGGGCCACGGCCTGGGCGTAGGCGCGGGCCAGGCCGCCGGTGCCGAGCTTGGTGCCGCCGAAATAGCGCGTTACCACGCAGCCGACCTGGCCCAGCCCGGCGCCCTCCAGCACTTGAAACATGGGGCGCCCCGCAGTGCCGCCGGGCTCACCGTCGTCGGAGAAGCCGATGGCATTCTGTTCGCCGGGCGGGCCGGCGATGTAGGCACTGCAGTGGTGGCTGGCGTTGGGGTGAGTGCGACGGGCCTCGGCCAGCAGGGTCTCGAAGGCGGCGACGTCGGGGGCGTGGCAGAGCCAGGCGATGAAGCGGCTTTTCTCCACTTCCGTCACGCTCTCGCGCCAGGCGCCCGGCGGCAGGTCGGGGACCGGATAGCGCATCAGTGGGTCAGCTCGCGGCGATCCGCCTGGCGCACCACGCCCATGACCATGCCGAGCACCTGGATGTCGCTGTTCTTGAGGTAGATGGGGGCCATGTTCTCGTTGGCCGGCTGCAGGCGCACGCCGCTCTTCTCGATGTAGAGCTTCTTCAGCGTCACCTCCTGCTGGTTGATCAGCACCACGGCGGTCTCGCCGTTCTCAGCGCTCTCCTGGCGCTCGATGATGATCACGTCGCCGTCGAAGATGTTGCAGTCGACCATCGAATCGCCGCGCACCCGCAGGGCGTAGGTGTTGCGCCGCACCATGCAGGCGGGGGCGTGGATGCTGCCGCCGCTGGGGCAGGCCTCGATCGGCAGGCCCGCCGAGACGTCCCCGAGCAGGGGCACCTCGACGAGGTCGGTGGCGTCGACGCTGGCCCAGGAGGTGGCGATGGGCTGGTTGGGGCGTCGGTACAGGTACTGCATGGAAGGCGTTGGCATTGGCGTTCCCCCTCTTTGCGACCCTGTTGAAATGTACAGGTATCCTGCATCATACCAAGCGGTCGCCGGGTGGCAAGTTTTGCCGAGGCCGACATGCCTTGACCTGAGGCAAGGGTGGCGCCGTGACGCACCCCCCGTCGCTAGCGGCTAGGGGCCTTTCCGTGTAGCATTTCGGTCGAATTTACCCTTTCCTGGAGAGTGCCGTTGAGCCTGCGTCTGCAAGCGCAAAGCCTGGCCTGCGAGCGTGACGACCGCTGGCTGTTCCGGGGCCTGGACCTGGATATTCGCGCTGGCGAGATCGTACGGGTGGAAGGCCCCAACGGCAGTGGCAAGACCACTCTGCTGAAGATTCTCTCCGGCCAGCTGGCCGACTACGAAGGCGAGCTGTTCTGGGGTGAGCGGCCGATGCGCAGGGCGCGGGAGTCCTTCCTCGCCAGCCTGCTCTACCTGGGCCATGCGCCGGGCGTCAAGGGCGCGCTCACGCCGTTGGAGAACCTCGCCTGGTACCAGGCATTGGCCGGCCAGTCGGGGGGTGAGGCGGCACGCTTCCAGGCGTTGGAAGAGGTCGGCCTGGCTGGCTTCGAGGACGTCCCCGCGGCGCAGCTCTCCGCCGGTCAGCAGCGCCGCGTGGCGCTGGCGAGGCTGGCGCTGACGCCGCGGCCGCTGTGGGTGCTCGACGAGCCCTTCACCGCCATCGATCGCGACGGCGTCGCGGCGCTGGAGCGGCGGCTGGTCGAGCACGCCCGCCGCGGTGGCTGCGTGCTGGTCACCACCCACCACGAACTGGCGCCGTGCGCCGAGCTGCGCCGTGTCCGCCTCGGCGGGGGAGGGGCCGATGCCGGCATCTGAGGGCTCGCTGAGAGAGGGTGCGGTGATGGCTCGCGAGGAACCTCGCGGCGGCCTCGCTGTCGCAGTGTGGGCAACGTTGAAGCGGGACCTGGTATTGCTGCTGCGGCGGCGCAGCGAAGTGCTGAACCCCCTGGTGTTCTTCGCCATCGTCATTACCCTGTTCCCGATCGGCATTTCCCCCGACCCGACGCTGCTGGCGACCATCGCGCCCGGCCTGCTGTGGGTGGCGGCACTGCTGGCGGCGCTGCTGTCGCTGGACAGCCTGTTCCGGGCCGATTATGACGACGGCTCGTTGGAGCAACTGCTGCTGACACCCCAGCCGCTGGCGATGCTGGCCCTGGCCAAGGTGGCCGTGCATTGGCTGCTGACCGGCCTGCCCCTGGCGCTGATGGCCCCCGTGCTCGGCATCATGCTGGCGCTGCCGGCGGGCAGCTATCTGGTATTGGCCGTCTCACTGGCACTGGGCAGTGCCAGTCTCAGCCTGATTGGTGCCATCGGAGCGGCGCTGACGGTGGGGCTCTCCCGCGGCGGCGTGCTGCTGTCGCTGCTGGTCTTGCCCCTGTACATTCCGGTGCTGATCTTCGGTGCCGGGGCCGTCCAGGCAGCCATTTTCGGCGATGGCGTGCTGGCGCACCTGGCGATCCTCGGCGCGCTGCTGGCGCTGGCCCTGATCTTCGCGCCACTGGCGATTGCGGCGTCGCTGCGCATCAGTATCAACGGTTGAGAGGTTGACGAGGCATGTGGGCCTTCATAAACAAGTTGCGTTCCCCCAAGTGGTTCTACGCCATCAGCGCCCGCCTGCAGCCCTGGTTCTGGGCCGCAGCGCTGATCCTGATCGTCACCGGCAGCGTCTGGGGGCTGGCCTTCGCCCCCGCCGACTACCAGCAGGGCAACAGCTTCCGCATCATCTACGTCCACGTGCCGGCGGCCTTCCTGGCCCAGTCGATCTTTATCTCGCTGGCGGTGACGGGCCTGGTGTTCATGGTGTGGAAGATCAAGATCGCCGACATGGCCGCCACCGTCATGGCGCCGCTGGGTGCGGCCATGACCTTCGTCGCGCTGTTCTCCGGCGCGGTGTGGGGCGTGCCCACCTGGGGTACCTGGTGGATGTGGGACGCGCGCCTCACCTCGATGCTGATCCTGCTGTTCCTCTACCTCGGCGTGATCGCCCTGCGCGGCGCCTTCGCCAGCCGCGACAGCGCCTCGCGTGCGGCCTCGGTGCTGGCCATGGTCGGGGTGATCAACATCCCCATCATCAAGTATTCGGTGGACTGGTGGTACACGCTGCACCAGCCCGCCACCTTCACCGTCACCGGGCGTGCCGCCATGCCGATGGAGATGTGGCTGCCGCTGCTGATCATGGTGCTGGGCTTCTACAGCTTCTTCATCGCCCTGACCCTGATGCGCACGCGCAGCGAGATCCTGCGCCGCGAGTCCAGCAAGCGCTGGGTGCGCGAGCTGGCCGAGGAGGCGACCTGATGGCCTTCGCGACGTTCCAGGAATTCTTCGCCATGGGCGGGCACGCCCCCTACGTGTGGTCGGCCTGGGGCCTGACCGCCGTACTGCTGCTGGGTGCCGTGCTGCATGCCCGCGTCGAGCGCCGCCAGGTGCTGCGCCAGCTACGGCGCCGCGTACGCCGCGAAGCCCGCCAGGCCGGACACGCCGGCGAGGCGCAACCGATCCAAACTAGCAGGGGTAGAAGCACCAATGAGGCCTAAACGTAAACAGAAGCTCTTCATGGTCCTGGGCCTGGTGTCCCTGGCGGCGATCGCCGTGGGGCTGACGCTCTATGCGCTGCGGGCCAACATCAACCTGTTCTTCAGCCCGATCCAGATCGTCGCCGGCGACGCGCCTTACGAGCGCCAGATCCGCGCCGGCGGCATGGTCAAGGAGGGCAGCGTGGCGCGCAATCCGGACAGCCTCGACGTCGAGTTCACCGTGACCGACTACGTCGAGGACGTGCGCGTGCATTACAGTGGCATCCTTCCCGACCTGTTCCGTGAAGGGCAGGGGGTGGTGGTGGTCGGCCAGCTGCAACGCGACGGCTACATCCGGGCCGACCAGGTGCTGGCGCGCCACGACGAGAACTACATGCCGCCCGAGGTGTCCGAGGCGCTCGAGGCGGCCGGCTACTCTCCTGCCGACTACCAGGCCAAGGCCGCCGAGGTGGCTGAGCGTGTCGAGCAGCGTGAGGGCGCGAGCCAGAACTGATCCGGAGACGTCATGTTCATTCGAATGATCCCTGAAATCGGCCATTTCGCCCTGGTCATCGCCATGCTGATGGCGGCGGTGCAGGGGGTGATGCCGCTGGCCGGCGCCGCGTTGCGCCGGCCGCTGTGGATGGCCTATGCCCGGCCCATGGTCGCCGGTCAGTTCCTGTTCGTGGTCATCGCCTACCTGTGCCTGACGGCGAGCTATCTGCTCGACGACTTCAGCGTGGCCAACGTGGCCAACAACTCCAACTCGATGCTGCCGTGGTACTACAAGCTCAGCGCCGTGTGGGGCAACCACGAGGGCTCGGTGCTGCTGTGGAGCCTGATGCTGGCCGGCTGGAGCTACCTGGCGGCGCGCTTCTCCCGCGAGCTGCCGCGCGACATGGTGGCGCGCGTGGTCGGCGTGCTGGGCCTGGTCGCGGTCGGTTTCCTGGCCTTCGTGCTGGTCACCTCCAACCCCTTCGAGCGGCTGTTGCCGAACGTGCCGGGCGACGGCGCCGACCTCAACCCGCTGTTGCAGGACATCGGCCTGATCCTTCACCCGCCGATGCTCTACATGGGCTACGTGGGCTTCTCGGTGGTCTTCGCCTTCGCCATCGCCGCGCTGCTCGGCGGTCGCCTCGATGCAGCCTGGACCCGCTGGGCGCGGCCCTGGACCAACCTGGCCTGGGCCTTCCTCACCGTGGGCATCGCGCTGGGTAGCTGGTGGGCCTACTACGAGCTGGGCTGGGGCGGCTGGTGGTTCTGGGACCCGGTCGAGAACGCCTCGCTGCTGCCGTGGCTGACCGGCACCGCGCTGATGCACTCGCTGGCGGTCACCGAGAAGCGCGGCGCGTTCAAGAGCTGGACCGTGCTGCTGGCGATCTTCACCTTCTCGCTGTCGCTGCTGGGTACCTTCCTGGTGCGCTCCGGCGTGCTGACCTCGGTGCACGCCTTCGCCAACGACCCCTCGCGCGGCTTCTTCATCCTGATCCTGCTGGGCGTCACCGTCGGGCTGTCGCTGCTGATCTTCGCCCTGCGCGCGCCGCGGGTCAGCCAGCGTACCGGCTTCAACTGGCTGTCGCGCGACGCCCTGCTGCTGATCAACAACATCCTGCTGGTGATCATGACCGTCACCGTGCTGATGGGCACCGTCTATCCGCTGCTGCTCGACGCCCTCGACCTGGGCAAGATCAGCGTGGGCCCGCCCTACTTCAACGCCCTGTTCGTGCCGCTCACGGTGATCATGTGCGTGTTCATGGGCCTGGGGCCGTCGGCGCGCTGGAAGCACACCGACCCAAGCCTGCTGGTCAAGCGGCTGTGGCTCGCCGGCATCGCGGCGCTGGTCATCGCCGCGGCGATGCCGTTCGTCATCGGCGGCGAGTGGAACGCCTGGGTCGCCCTCGGCCTGGTGGCGGCGATGTGGATCGTGCTGCCGACGCTGCGCGACCTCTACGACAAGACCCGTCGCGCCGAGTCGTTCGGCGCCGGTCTCAAGAAGCTGTCGCTGGCCTACTGGGGCATGCAGCTCGGCCACCTGGGCATGGCGGTCACCATCATCGGCGTGGCGGTGGTCTCCAACTTCGAGATCGAGCGCAACGTGCGCATGTCGCCCGGCGACAGCGTCGAGGTGGCCGGCTACACCTTCACCATGCAGGAGTTGACCAGCCGCCGCGGGCCCAACTACATCGCCGACGGCGCCGCGATCGAGGTGCGCCGCGGCGACAGTCGGCGCAGTTTCATGATGAACCCCGAGAAGCGGCTCTACATCGCCCGCGGCATGCCCATGAGCCAGGTCGCGTTGCGCCCGGGGCTGCTGCGCGATCTCTACGTCGCCATGGGCGAGGACCTCGGCGACAACAGCTGGGCGATGCGCGTGCAGTACAAGCCCTTCGTCCGCTGGCTGTGGCTCGGCGCGCTGCTGATGGCGACCGGCGGCGTGCTGGCCGTGATCGACCGGCGCTACCGGCGCCTGGCGACCTCGCGCGACCCCGAGGATAGCGCCCGCGAAGGCGCGACACGGGAGGCCACGGCATGAAACGACGCCTGCTGCTGATGCTGCCGCTGCTCGGCTTCCTGCTGCTGCTGCTGTTCCTCTACCTGGGGCTGGGGCTCAATCCGTTCCACCGCGAATCGCGGCTGGTCGAGGAGGCGCGAGCCTTCCCGGCCTTCGAGCTGACCACGCTGGAGGACCCCGAGCGGCGCGTCGACGAGTCGCTGATACCCGGCCAGGTCACCCTGGTCAACGTGTGGGGCGAATGGTGCCCCGAGTGCAAGCGCGAGATGCCGCAGCTGCTCGACCTGGCCGACCGCGGCGTGCGCCTGGTCGGCATCAACTGGAAGGACACCCGCGACAAGGCGCGGGGCTTCCTCGACGAGTTCGGCGACCCGTTCGAGGTCAACCTCTTCGACCCCGAGGGCGAGCTCGCCTTCGAGCTGGGCGTCTACGGTGCCCCCGAGTCCTTCCTGGTCGACCGCGACGGCATCATCCGTTACCACCATACCGGGTATATCTCGCCATCCGACCTGCGTGAACACATCCTGCCGGAGGTGGAAAAATGGCAGTAATCCGCTGGATGCTGGTCGCCATGGCGCTGATGCTGGCGGCCGGCCTGGTGCAGGGCGCCGCCATCGAGGTGCGTGAATTCGACGACCCGGTGCTGGAGAAGCGCTATCACAGCCTGACGGCCTCCATGCGCTGCCCCACCTGTCAGAACCAGGCGATCAACGACTCCGACGCGCCGGTCTCGGGCGACATGCGCGACCGCGTCTACCTGCTGCTGCAGGAGGGGCGTTCGGACATGGAGATCCGCGACCACATGGTGCAGCGCTTCGGCGACTACATCCTCTACAACCCCCGCCTCGAGGGGCGCACCTACCTGCTGTGGGGGCTGCCCGCGGTGCTGGTCGTGGCCGGCGCCGTGCTGGTGATGCTGCTGGTGCGTGCGCGGCGCAACGCCTCGCTGCGCGCCCTGAGCGACGAGGAGCGCCGACGCCTGGAGACACTGATCAACCGAGGGGAAGGCCAATGATCGAACTGTGGCTAGCCTTTGCCCTGCTGCTGCTGCCGGCGCTGTGGCTGCTGGTGGCACCGCTGCGGCGTTCGCGCCTGGTCCACGACGCCCAGGCCAGCTTCGAGGCCAACGACCGCGCGGCGGAGCAGAACGTGGCGATCTACCGGCGCCGCCTGGCGTCGCTGGAGGCGGCGCTGGAACGCGGCGACATCGACCGCGCGCAGTTCGACGAAGACCGCCTCGAACTCGACCGCAGCCTGCTGGAAGATACCGCGAACCTCAAGCGCCGGCCGCTGCATTCGCCCACGGCGGGACGTTTCGCGGTGCCCGTCGTGGCGCTGGCCCTGGTGCTCTCCGCCATGCTCTGGTACCAGCATGAGGGCGCCGAGGGCGACCTGCGCCTGTTCGCCGCCTTCGAGCAGAGCGATTCGCTGCCGGCCCTGCTGGAGCGCCTGCAGCAGGAGGCCCAGCGTCAGCCGGACAATGCCGACGTGTGGGCCTCGCTGTTCCCGCTCTACCGCGATTCGGGCCAGGGCGAAGCCGCCATCGAGGCGCTGGACCGGCTGATCGAACTCGAGGGGCGGGTACCCTCGCTGCTGGCGCAGAAGGCGCAGCTGCTGTTCTTCATCAACGACCGCACCCTCACCGACGAAGTGCAGGCGCTGGTCGACGAGACCCTTGAGCGCGACTCGCGGGAGCCGACCATCTTCGGCATGCTCGGCGTGCACGCCTTCGACCGAGGCGACTACGAGCGGGCCATCGACCACTGGCGGCGGGCCATCGCCGGGATGTCCGACTCGAGCTCGTCGCGGGCCCTGCGCGAAGGCATCCAGGTCGCCCAGCAGCGCCTCGGCGTCGCTCCCGAGGGGGCGGAAGCCGGCGTCGCCCAGGGGCCGGGGGTGCAGGTGAGCGTCCGCCTCGCCGAGGAGCTCGAGGGCCTGCTCGACGACGACACCCGCGTCTACGTCGTGGCCCGCGACATGGAGGGCGAGCTGCCGCCGCTGGCGGTCGCCCGGCTGACCCTCGGTGAGCTGCCGACCACGCTCACCCTGGACGACCGCCACGCCATGTCCGAGGCGGCGAGCCTGTCCCAGGCCAGCGAGGTGCGCCTGATCGTCCGCGTGACCCGTAGCGGTGGGGCCACGCCCGAGTCCGGCGACATGTACGGCGACCTGGAGGGCGTGCCGGTGGGTGACGTTGAAGGCGAGCCCGTGGAGGTCGTGATCGACCGTGTCATAGAATAGCCGGATGCGACTCACCTCGATCCGCCTGAGCGGTTTCAAATCCTTTGTCGACCCGGTCACGGTGCCCTTCGACGGCAACATGACCGCGATCGTCGGCCCCAACGGCTGCGGCAAGTCGAACATCATCGACGCCGTGCGCTGGGTCATGGGCGAATCCTCGGCCAAGACCCTGCGCGGCGAGTCGATGACCGACGTCATCTTCAACGGCTCCACCGCGCGCAAGCCGGTGGGGCAGGCCGCCATCGAGCTGCGCTTCGACAACAGCGACGGCACCATGGGGGGAATCTACGCCCAGTACGCCGAGATCGCAGTCAAGCGCCTGGTCTCCCGCGACGGCCAGTCAAGCTACTTCTTCAATGGCCAGAAGTGCCGCCGCCGCGACATCGCCGACCTCTTCCTCGGCACCGGCCTCGGCCCGCGCTCCTACGCCATCATCGGCCAGGGCATGATCTCGCGGCTGATCGAGGCGCGCCCGGAGGAGCTGCGCGCCACCCTCGAGGAGGCCGCCGGCATCTCCAAGTACAAGGAGCGCCGCCGCGAGACCGAGAACCGCATGCGCCGCACCCGCGAGAACCTCGAGCGCCTGGAGGACATCCGCGACGAGCTCGACAAGCAGCTTGAGCGCCTGCGGCGCCAGGCCGAGGCCGCCCGCCGCTACCAGACCCTCAAGGAGGAGGAGCACCGCCTCAAGGGCGAGCTGGCGCTGCTGCGCGGCCGCGCCCTGCGCGCCCGCCAGCGCGAGGAGGAGCACCGGGTGCGCGACCTGGAGACCGCGGTCGAGCGCGAGGTCCTCGGCCTGCGCCAGTGCGAGACCCGCCTCGAGGAGGCGCGCGCCGGCCACGACGCCCTGGCCGAGACCCTCGAGGCACGCCAGGCGCGCTTCTTCGAGACCTCCGGCGCCATCGCCCGCCTCGAGCAGAGCCTGGAGCATGCGCGCAGCCGCGAGGGACAGCTGGCCCGCGACCTCGAGAGCGCTCGTCAGGAGCTGGTCGAGCTGGATCGCCTGGGCGAGCACGACCGCGAGCGCCTGGTGCGGCTCGACGAGCGGCTCGAGACCCTGGTGCCGGAGCAGGAGGAGCTCGCCGAGCAGCTCGCCGAGCTGGACGCGATGCTGGAGGAGGCCGAGCCCGGCGCGGAGGAGGCCGAGCGGGCCTTCGAGGCCTTCAGCGAGGGCTGGCGCGAGGCCAGCCGCGACGCGGAGCGCAGCCAGGACCGCCTGCGCGAGCTCGAGAACCGCCTGGCCCGGCTCGAGGCCGATGCCCAGCGCCGCCGCCAGCAGCAGCAGGAGCTGCCCGACCTGGCCGAGCTGACCGCCCGGCGCGACGAATTGAAAGAGCGGCTCGCCGAGTTTGGCTTGGCCCAGGAGGAGACCGAAGCGCGTCGTGAGCGGCTGCAGGCCGCCCGCGAGCAGGCCCGTGAAGCCGCCGCCACGCTGGAGCGTGAGCGCGAGGCCGAACGCGCCCGGCGCAGCAGCCTGCAGGGCGAACTGGCCTCCCTCGAGGCGCTGATCCAGGCCGCCCTGACCGACCCCGACGAGGCCCTCACCGAGCATCTGGCGAACCATGCGCTGGCCGAGCTGCCGCGGCTGGGCGAATCGCTCGAGGTCGAGCCCGGCTGGGAGGCCAGCGTCTCCTGGGTGCTGGCGCCCTGGCTCAAGGCGCGCCTGGCGGAGCCCGATGGCGTTCGCCCGGCAAGCGCCGCCCCGCCCGCCGAGCTGGGCGTGCTGTCGCCCCGTGGCGATGCCGAGTTCGCCCCGCACAGCCTGGCCGCCCGCGTGCGCGGGGCCGGCGCCGCCGCGGCCTGGCTGGCGCCGATCCGCTGCATGGAGGACGACGACCAAGCCTGGCAGGCGCGCGACGGTTTGGCCGCCGGCGAGAGCCTGATCACGCCGCAGGGCCTGTGGCTGGGGCGCGACTGGGTGCGTCATCGCGGCCAGGGAGCCGGTCCCGATGCGCTGCTGGTCAGCCGGCGCCGGTTCGAGGAGGCGGCGGCCGAGCTCGACGCCATCGAGACCCGGCTGGCGGCACGCGACCAGGCCATTGCCGCCGAGCACGAGCGCGCCGAGCGGGCCGAGCACGACCTCGAGGCGATCCGCCACGAGGAGCGACGCCTGGCCGGCGAGCAGCAGCAGCTGGCGGTGCAGGACAGCGGCCTGGCCAGCCGGCTGGAGCACCTGCAGGGGCGCGCCGGCGAACTGGCCGAGGAACTGGCGGGGCTCGACGAGGCCCGCGAAGAGGCGCGACTGGCGATCGAGGAGGCGCGCGAACAGTGGCAGCAGGCCATGGCGCGGCTGGAGGAGGGCGCCGAGCAGCGCGAGCGCCTGGAGCGGGCACGCAGCGACGCCCGCGAGCGCCTGGCATCCCTGCGTGCCCGGCAGCGGCCGCTCAACGAGCGGGTGCAGCAACTGGCGCTGGAGCGTCAGCGGCTCGCCACCGAGCGCGCCGGCCTGGCCGAGCAGCAGGGGCGCAGCGGCGACACGCGCGAGCGGCTGCTGGCGCGCTGCGAGGAGTTGACCGAGGCCCTCGAGCAGCTGCGCGAACCCGACGAGGAGCAGCGCGAGAAGCTCGACGAGCTGCTGCATCGTCGCGAGGGCGACGAGCGATCACTCAACGAGGCCAAGGCGCGCGCCGCCGAACTGGTCGAGCGGCTGCGCGAGGATGAGCTGGCGCGGCAGAACCACGAGCGCAACCTCGAAGGCATCCGCGAGCGCCTGCAGGAGGCGCGCATGCAGGTGCAGGCGCTGGCGCTCAAGGCCGAGACCCAGGACGAGCAGCTCGCCGAACTGGGCCACCAGGCCGCGGCGCTGGAGGAGCACCTCGACCCCAGTGCCACCGAATCGGCCTGGCAGACCCGCCTGGAGGAGGTCGGCGAGCGCATCCGCCGCCTGGGGGCGATCAACCTGGCGGCCATCGAGGAGTACGACCAGCAGGCCGAGCGACGCAACTATCTCGAGGCGCAGCAGTCGGAGCTCAATGAGGCGCTGGAGACGCTGGAGAAGGCGATACGACGCATCGACCAGGAGACCCGCACCCGATTCCGCGACACCTTCGAGCGAGTCAATCAGGGCCTGCAGTCACTTTTTCCACGAGTCTTCGGAGGTGGAACCGCATGGTTGACGCTGACCGGCGAGGATTTGCTCGACACCGGGGTTGCCATCATGGCGCGTCCTCCCGGAAAGAAGAACAGCACCATTCACCTTCTCTCGGGTGGGGAAAAGGCATTGACCGCCCTGTCGCTGGTCTTCGCCATCTTCCAACTCAATCCGGCACCTTTCTGCATGCTCGACGAAGTCGATGCACCGCTCGATGATGCCAATGTCGGGCGCTATGCCAAACTGGTGAAGGACATGTCCGAGTCGGTGCAGTTCATCTATATCACCCATAACAAGATCGCCATGGAGGCTGCCGAAAGGCTAATGGGCGTGACCATGCAGGAGCCCGGCGTCTCGCGCCTGGTGGCGGTCGGTGTAGAAGAGGCGGCGGCCCTCGCCGAGGCCTGAAAAGGGGTTGAAAGCGAGCGGCAAACGCGATATCAGAAGACATATCACGGTCATGACGCAGATTACAAAAGCGAATTGACAGGGAAAGGCGCAGGGTCGATTTGACTCTCGAGCGATAATGCCGGGGCTTGACAAACAAAAAAAGTGGCCCTTTTTCCGGCAATCGCGCTATGCTGTTGACGAACATCCATCCGGCATGGCGCCCTAGTGATAGGCAAGACGACCCATGGAACTTAGAGAATGGCTGATCATTCTGGGGCTGGCCCTGGTAACGCTCATCGTGATCGATGGTGTGCGTCGCCTGAAGCGTCAGCGCCGAGTGCCCCGCCTGGACCAGGTAGGGGATAACAACAACCAAGGCAATGGCCAGGCAGCGGCCGAAGGCGATGACAACTGGGAGTTGCCCAACGGCGGCGCCCGGGTCGTCAGGCCCGCCAGCTATACCCAGGTGCCGGCGAAGCCCAAGCTCGAACGCCAGGATCACCCCGGGCCCTCGCGGGTGCTGGCCGGCCTGAAGAGCGCCAGTGCCGATCCCCGGCCCATGTCGAGCCCCGATTCCGGCGCCGCCGCGGCAACGCGCCCGGCGGCGTCAGCCATGCCGGAAGCGTCGTCCGCGGCCAAGCCTGCCGAGCCGGAAGCGCCGCCCTCGACCCAGCCTGCCATGGCCGAGGCGCACGAGCGCGTGGATCGCCGGGGCGAAGCCGAAGCGCCCCCTCGTCCCGTCGAGCCCGAGCATGCCTCCCGCGTCGAAGCCGCTGCCGAACCGCCGGCACGCGACGAACGGGAAGGGCGCCACGAACCGACCCTCTCCGCGCTGGACGACGAAGCGCCGAGCGCCGTCAGCGAGCCGCTGGCCGCCGACCCCGCCGACCACGATCCCCACCACGACGAGGACGAGCGCTACCGACTGGTCGACCTCGAAGGCATGGGCGATTCGCTCAAGGACGGCTCGCGCCGCGTGGGCGAGTCGGTGCAGCGTTTCGGCCTCTCCATCCAGCAGCGCATGGCCAAGCGCCGTGAGCAGAAGCGCGAAGAGAAGGCACGCCGCGAGCAGGCCCGCGCCGAGAAGGCAGCGCGCGAAGCCGAGCAGCGCCGCGAGGCCGCCGAGGCCCAGGCCGCCAGGGAGGCCGAGCGCCGTCGCCTGGAAGCCGAGGCCATCGAGCGAGCCGACGACGACGACCCACTGTTCGCCCCGCCGCGTTCGCGGGCGGCGGAGCCGGCGCATGCCGAGCCCGTGGCCGATCACGCCGAGCCGGCCACCGTGCAGGCCGAGCCCGTCAACGACGACGACGTGGTCCGCGCCCACCCGACGCTGGCCCGGGCGCTGCGCCACAACGTCAACGCCGAGCGCGCGCGCGACACCCTGAGCCAGGCCGACGAGATCATCGTCATCAGCGTGCTGTCGCGCGACGAAGAGGGCTTCTCCGGCGAGGCGCTGCTCAACCTGATGCTGGCCTGCGGCCTGCGCTACAGCAGCGACATGGGCATCTTCCACCGCTTCGAGACCGAGGACCCCGACAGCGAGCTGCAGTTCTCCATGGTCAACGTGCTCAAGCCGGGCACCTTCCCGATCGAAGCGATGGACGAGTTCCGCACCCCGGGCATCACCCTGCTGATGCCGCTGCCCGGTGCGCTGGACACCGCCGCCGCCTTCGAGGCGATGGTCGAGACCGCCATGGTCATCGTGCGCAACCTGGGGGGCGAGCTGAAGGACGAGAACCGCAGCGTGATGACCGCGCAGACAGTGGAGTTCGCCCGCCAGCGCGTGCAGGAGTTCGAGCGCCGCAACCGCCTCAACCGCTACCAGGTGAACTGACGCCTGACCGCGTGCCATGCCGCACCCGTCGACAACCCCGTGAGCGATCACGGGGTTGTCGTGTTGAGGGCGGCGGAGAATCCTCTTCGAGACATGACAGACGCATGAGCCAGCCCGATCAGAACACCCTCGACGAAGTCGCCAAGCTGCGCGCCGAGCTCGACGACGCCAACTACCGCTACTACGTGCTCGACGAGCCCCAGCTCACCGACGCCGAGTACGACCGCAAGCTGCGCCGCCTGCAGCAGCTGGAGCAGGCGCACCCCGAGCTGGTGACCCCCGACTCGCCGACCCAGCGGGTGGGGGCGCCGCCCGACGCCGGCTTTCCCGAGGTCGAGCACGCGGTGCCGATGCTGTCGCTGGACAATGCCCTGAGCGAGGAGGAGATCGAAGCCTTCGTCAAGCGGGTGGGCGAGCGCCTGGAGACCGACGGCGAGGCGATCCGCTTCTGCTGCGAGCCCAAGCTCGACGGCGCCGCCGTGTCGCTGGTCTACGAGCAGGGCGTGCTGATCAGCGGTGCGACCCGCGGCGACGGCCGCACCGGCGAGGGCATTACCTCCAACCTGCGCACGCTGCGCTCGATCCCGCTCAAGCTGCGCGGCGACGCCCCCGAACTGCTCGAGGTGCGCGGCGAGGTGATCATGAGCCACGACGGCTTCGAGCGTCTCAACGAGCGGGCGCGAGAGGAGGGCGGCAAGGTCTTCGCCAATCCGCGCAACGCCGCGGCGGGCAGCCTGCGCCAGCTCGACCCCGGGATCACCGCCACGCGGCCGCTCGAGTTCAGCGCCTACCAGGTGGCACGCATCGAGCCGGATCCGGGCGATGCCAGCCACAGCGAGCTGATGACTCACCTCAAGGCCTTCGGCTTTCGCAGCAGCGCCCAGCTTCGGGTGGTGACCGGCAGCCAGGGGGTCATCGACTACTGCCGCCGGCTGGGTGAGCGGCGCGACGGCCTCGGCTACGACATCGACGGCGTGGTAATCAAGGTCGACGACCTGCGCCTGCAGCGCGAGCTGGGCTTCGTCGCCCGGGCGCCGCGCTGGGCCATCGCCTTCAAGTTTCCCGCCCAGGAGGAGACCACGCGCCTCAACGACGTCGAGTTCCAGGTCGGCCGTACCGGGGCGATCACCCCGGTGGCGCGGCTCGAGCCGGTCTCGGTGGCCGGCGTCACCGTTTCCAATGCCAGCCTGCACAACGCCGACGAGATCGCGCGGCTCGGCGTGATGATCGGCGACACCGTGGCGATCCGGCGGGCCGGTGACGTCATTCCCCAGGTGGTGCGGGTACTCGAGGAGCAGCGCCCGGACGATGCCCGCGAGATCGTCTTCCCCCGCCGCTGCCCGGTGTGCGGCTCGGAGATCGAGCGCCTCGCGGGCGAGGTGGTGGCGCGCTGCTCCGGCGGGCTCTACTGCGCCGCGCAGCGCAAGGAGGCGCTCAGGTACTTCGCCTCGCGGCGGGCCATGGACATCGACGGGCTGGGCGAGAAGCTCATCGACCAGCTCGTCGAGCTCGACTGGGTCAAGACGCCCGCCGACCTGTTCCGGCTCGACGCCGAGCGCCTGGCCACGCTGCCGCGCATGGCGCGGAAATCCTCCGAGAAACTGGTCGCCGCGCTGGAGAAGGCCAAGTCCACGACCCTGCCGCGTTTCATCTTCGCGCTGGGCATCCGCGAGGTGGGCGAGGCGACGGCGGCCAACCTGGCGCGCCACTTCGGCACCCTGGATGCGCTGATGGCCGCCGAGCTGGCCGACCTCGAGGCGGTGGAGGACGTCGGTCCGGTGGTGGCGGCCCACGTGCACACCTTCTTCCGCCAGGAGCACAACCGCGAGACCATCGAGGCGCTGCGCGAGCTGGGCGTGAGCTGGGCCGAGCAGAGCGTCGGCGAGCGCCCCCAGCCGCTGGCCGGCCAGACCTGGGTGCTCACCGGCACGCTCGAGAGCATGACCCGCGACGAGGGCAAGGAACGCCTGCAGGCGCTGGGCGCCAAGGTGGCCGGCAGCGTATCGAAGAAGACCGCCGCGGTGGTGGCCGGCGAAGCCGCGGGCAGCAAGCTGGCCAAGGCCCGGGAGCTGGGCGTGGAAGTGCTCGACGAGGCCGTCTTCCTCGAGCGGCTGGCCGCCTGGGAGCGCGGTGAAGGCGCAACCGGCGACGAGGAGGCCGAACCATGAGCGACGGTCGCTTCATCGAGGTGCCCTACCGCATGCTGCCGGGCGAGACCCTGGACGCCCTGCTGGAAACCTTCGTCACCCGCCAGGGCTACGACACCAGCGACACCGGCGAGGGCATGCGCGGCTGGGTCGGCCAGCTCAAGCGCCAGCTCGAGCGCGGCGAGCTGATCATCGCCCACGACCTGCAGACCGAAACCACCGAGGTGATGACGCTGGCCCAGTGGCGCGCCTTCGGCCGCGACCTGGCCGACGACGAGGAGGAGGGCTAGCGGGCGCCGCACGACCAAGGTCCAAGCGTACCGACGCGAGAATGTAACGGAGAATTGATCCAGATCAGAGGCTGAGAGCACTCATGCGGCAAGAATGGCTCTTCTCATTCTTCCGCTGACGGTCGCGCCTCCAGGGATGGGAGACGGCGCCTCGTCCCGCTCGTTGAGTATCGCAATGCTCGCCTACGTTCGTTCTCGTCTTGCCTGCTGGAGATCCCTCCAGGGTTTCGTGCTGGTGGCGATCCTCTCTGCCTCGTTGACCGTCTTCGTCGGCGTTACCCTGGTCTCGTCGCTGCTCTATGAGAACATCCTGGCGCGCCAGGTCGAGCAGACCTCCGAGACCCTGGCCCGGCAGAGCTTCAACGCCATGCTGCAGGTGATGCGCCAGGGCTGGAGCCGCGATGAGATGGAAGCCTTCATCGACGAGACCAAGCGCGCCCATGCCGGCGCCGGCTATCGCTTCACCTTCTATCGCGGCGAGCGGGTCTCGGAGCGCTACGGGGTGATCGACCAGCCGCCCCTGGACATCGTCATTCGCTCCGCCCTCGAGACGGGCAACGAGCGGGTGTGGCGCGAGAACGGCACGGTGCGTCGGGTCATGCCGCTGCTGGCGCGGCCGGAGTGCCTCGCCTGCCACCAGAACGCGGCCACCGGCGACGTGCTGGGGGTGATCGACATCCAGCGCGACATGGCCCCGATCAGCCGCGAGATGCGCTTCAATTACCTGGCCCTGTTCATCGTCGCCGCGCTGTTGATTCTGCTGCTGGCGCTGGGCATGTCGAAGCTGTTCGCGGAGCGGATCCAGGTCACCCTCGACCAGTTCCGCGACCGCCTTGCCGCGGTCAACTCGGTCGAGGACTTCCGCAAGCTCGACGTCAGCGACACCCAGGTGCGCTTCCAGGAGCTCAACATCGCCATGCAGCAGGTCAATGCCCTGGTCGACCGGCTCAGGAACGTGGCGGTGGACAAGGATATCCTCGAGTTCGAGATTCGCCTGCTGAGCAAGTTCATCATCACCTCGGAGGTGGTGCGCGAC
Source organism: Halomonas sp. SS10-MC5 (assembly GCF_015992245.1). NCBI lineage: Bacteria > Pseudomonadati > Pseudomonadota > Gammaproteobacteria > Oceanospirillales > Halomonadaceae > Halomonas > Halomonas sp. SS10-MC5. Next base: position 661,504 of record NZ_CP065435.1, read on the forward strand.
TGGCGCGAGTTCATCAAGGAACTGCTGGCCGACATCAACACCATCATCCAGGCGCATACGCTGGTGACGATCTTCCAGGTGGAGGACGAGGGCTACGAGCTGGAGGTGTTCTGGTACCGCAAGGTGGCCCCCGAGACCCGCGAGACCTTCGAGGCGCTGCTTAGCCAGCTGCTGGAGCGCCGCCACGAGGACCCGCCCGCGGGCAGCATCCTCAAGGTCCTGCACCATACCGTGATGACCGATGGCGAAGGCGAGCTGGCGGCGCGGCTGACACCCGAGGATATCCGCCTGCAGACCAAGTCGCTGCTGCTCGAGGCGCCGAAGATCGGCGGCATCGTCGGCATCGGCGTGCAGTCGGACCTGGCCCAGGACCCGATCCGTCATATCGTCATCGACGGCATCCTGTCGACGCTGCTCAACCTGGTGGGCTCGGTCAAGGCGATCTACAAGTACACCAAGGATCTCGAGTACTACGCCACCCGCGATCCCCTGACCAGCCTGTACAACCAGCGCATCTTCAAGGACATGCTGGCCTACGAGGTGGGCCGGGCGACGCGCCACCAGGACCACTTCAGCCTGCTGATGCTCGATCTCGACAACTTCAAGACGGTCAACGACCGCCACGGTCACGCCTTTGGCGACCAGTTCCTGCACGCGGTGGCCGATACCCTGGCGCACTCGGTACGCCCCGGCGACTTCCTGGCGCGCTACGGCGGCGACGAGTTCACCGTGATCCTGCCCGAGACCGAGGAGCAGCAGGCCTACTCGGTGGCGCTGCGCATCGCCGACAAGCTGGCCGGCCAGGTGCTCACCGCGCCCGACGGCAGCGTGGTGCGGGCCACCACCTCGATCGGCATCGCCAGCTACCCCAACCACGCCGAGAACCCCCACGACCTGTTCCTGATGGCCGACAACATGATGTACAAGGCCAAGCGCCAGGGGAAGAACTGCGTGGCCCTGCCGGAACGGGAGGAGGTGGCGGAGGTGTTCCGCAAGGTGGGCGAGAAGAACCAGATGGTGCTCAGTGCGCTGGAGGAGCAGCGCATCGTGCCCTACTTCCAACCCATCGCCAACGTGGCCAGCGGCGAGGTGCATATCCACGAGCTGCTGATGCGCATCCAGCTCGACGACCGCCTGGTGCCGGCCGGCGAGTTCATCGATCTCGCCGAGAGCATCGGCGTGATCCACAAGATGGACTACCAACTGGTCGAGAAGGCCTTCGCCCAGGTTCGCGAGCAGCACTACGAGGGCATGCTGTTCATCAACCTCTCGCCCAAGTCGCTGATCGTAGGGGAGTTCATCGGCCACATCCATCAGCTGGCGATCGACTACGACATCCTGCCGGAGCGCATCGTCTTCGAACTGACCGAGCGCGAGACGGTGAGCAACCTCAAGCTGCTGGAGAAGTTCGTGCACGACCTCAAGCTCGAGGGGTTCAACTTCGCCATCGACGACTTCGGCTCGGGCTACTCCTCGTTCCGCTACCTCAAGCAGTTCCCCATCGATGTGATCAAGATCGAAGGCGAGTTCATCCGCAACATGCTCGACGACGAGACCTACATGGCCTTCGTCAAGAGCATCGTCACCCTGGCCCAGAGCCTCGGCGTCAGCACCGTCGCCGAGTTCATCGAGGACGAGGCCGTGCTCGAGGCCGTGAGGGCGCTGGGCATCGACTTCGGCCAGGGCTACCACCTGGGCCGGCCGGGGCCGCGCTTCGTCGGCCGCCGCCAGGCGGAGCGCCTGCCCAGCGACTCCTAGCCGCCGCGCACGATGTCGCGAACGACCCGTCGCCCGGGGTGCAGGTGGTCCACCAGCGGCCACTCCAGCGGCAGCGGCTCGTCGCACATCCGCGAGGCGATCAGCTCGGCGCACAGCGGCGCACTGGCCATGCCGCGCGAGCCGTGGGCGGCGCTGATCCACAGCCCCGCGTGGTGCCTGCCGGGAGCGTCGGGTATGCGGGTGGCATCCTTGGCCAGTACGGCATAGTCCTCGCGCCAGGCCTCGGCGTCGGGCACCGGCCCGGCGTAGGGCGACTTGTCGGGGCTCGCCGCGCGAACGCCCACGCGCCCGGTGAGCCGCTCGGGCGCGAGCGCGGCGCCGGCCTCGCGCAGCGCCGCCACGAAATGCGGCAGCCCGCGCTCGAGCTCCGCCAGGTTGGCGGCGTGGTCGGCCTCGCGCTCGGCCCGGTCGGTGTCGCCCGGGGCGAAGGTGGCGCCGAAGTTGAGCACGCCGTCCGCCGGCGGCGGCACGTAGCCGCCGGCACACACCACGCGGCCCAGCGCCGGGGCGCCCTCGGGCAGGGCCAGCTGGCTGACCTGGCCGCGCACCGGCTGCAGCGGCAGCGCCGCCGTCTGGGCGAAGCGGGCGGCCTCGCCGGCGGCGGCGATCACCACCTGGTCGGCGTCAATGCGCTCGCCATCGGCCAGGGTCAGCGACCAGCCCGCCGCGTCCCCATGCAGCGCCGTCACTTCCCCGCGGCGGAAGCTGACGCCGGGCGTCTGGGCCAGGCGCACGCACAGTTCCAGCGGCCTGACCCAGGCGGCGTCGGGATAATCCAGCGCCGGCGCCTCGAGCCGTATTCCCGCCGCGCGGCTGGCCGCCTCGGCGTCGAGGCCGCGCACCACGCTCTCAGGCAGCGAATGGTTGGCCAGGAAGCGCGCCTGGCGCTGTCGCTCCTTCTCGTCCAGGGCCAGCTGCAGCACGCCGCTGGGCCGCCACAGCGACTGATCCGGGTCGAGCTGGGCCAGCCAGCGCCGGCTGTGGAGCAGGCCGGCCAGGTAGGCCCGGCTCTGCAGGTTGGTCTCCACCGCGAGCTTGACGTAGAGCGCCCCCTGCAGGTGCGTGGCGCCCAGCTCGGCGCGGTCGAGGCGATCGATCAGGGTCACCTCGATGCCGCGCCGGGCCAGGGCGGCGGCGGTGCTGGCACCGGCGATACCGGCGCCGATCACCGCCACGCGGCGCGGCGGGCGCGGCGCCGGCGGAGTGAACCAGGGCGTCTGTCCACGGCGGGTGTCGGCGGGCGGCGCGGCGATCTCGCCGGCCAGCATTTCGCGCTTGCGGCCGAAGCCCGGCACCTTGCGCCAGGCGAAGCCGGCCGCGGCCAGGCCGCGCTTGACCACCCCGGCGCAGGTGAAGGTGGCGAAGGTCGCCCCCGGCCGCGAACGGGCGGCCATGGCGGCGAACAGCTCGTCTTGCCACATCTCCGGGTTCCTGGCCGGGGCGAAGCCGTCGAGGAACCAGGCATCCACCTGGCCTTCGAGCAGGGCGAGGCGCTCGGTGGCGTCGCCGAAGTGGAGGTCCAGCGTCACGCGCTCGTCGAGCCATAGCCGGTGCACGCCGGCCACCGGCTCGGGCCACTGGCTCACCAGCCGCTCGGCGCGCCGGGCCAGGTCGGGCCAGGCGGCCAGCGCCCGGGCCAGGTCGTCCCGGGTGAGCGGATAGCGCTCGGTGGAGACCAGGTGCAGCCGCGCGCCGGCCGGGGCGTGTGCGTCGAAGCAGGCCCAGGCGCAGAGCATGTTGAGTCCGGTGCCGAAGCCGGTCTCGCCGATGGTGAAGGGCCGTCGTTCGCGCCAGGCGGCCAGGCGCCGCGGCAGGTCGTTGCCGGCGAGAAAGACATGCTCGGTCTCGGCGCGGCCGTCGTGGCGCGAGAAGTAGACGTCGTCGAACTGCGTCGAGTGCGGCGCGTGCTCGCCGGTGTCGTCGCTCAGCCAGTCGAGGCGTGCGGGTTCGAGACCGGCCAGCGGCGGAAGGGAAGGATAGGACACTGACATCTCCACGAACGGTAAGCTGCTCAAAAAATGATCGATGGCGCCGTGACGGCATGGCATGGTGGATCTCGACGACCATCCGCGGCGTTTCAACAGCGTTATCCACAGAAGCTGTGAGCAAAACCTCTGTGGATAAACGTTCCCGTCGGGGGAGGTGTTGCGGGAGTTGTTATTCGGCCTTCACGGCAGCACTTTCTTGAACGGCTTCACCGTCGCCTTGGCGTAGACCCCGGCGATCATGTAGGGGTCGGCGTCGGCCCAGGCCCGGGCGGTCTCGAGGCTGTCGAACTCGGCCACCACCAGGCTGCCGCTGAAGCCGGCATCGCCGGGGTTCTCGGCATCCACCGCGGGGTGCGGGCCGGCCAGCACCAGGCGGCCCTCGTCCCGCAGCTTCTCCAGGCGGGCCAAATGGTCGGGGCGGGCGGCCAGGCGGCGCTCCAGGCTGTTCTTCACGTCTTCACTGATGATTGCGTACAGCATCGCAGCGTTTCCTCTGGCAAGCGCGGTATCTCCGCAGACTCAAAGCGTGCGTTGACCGACCGTCGCCGGGCGCGCACCATGGGCCATCATTTTGACAAAGTTGCCTGCCTGCGTCATGCCACAGCCCTCCCTGCCCGCGCGCTTCGAAGGCGATTCCGCTCCCCTGGGGGTCGATCTCCACATGCACTCCACCGCCTCGGACGGTGCCCTGGCGCCCGCCGAGGTCGTGGCCCTGTGTGCCGCGCGCGGGGTGAGGCTGATGGCGCTGACCGATCACGACACCGTGGCCGGCGTGGCCGAGGCCGGCGAGGCGGCCATCCGCCTGGGTGTGAGCCTGCTGCCGGCGACGGAGCTCTCGACCCGCTGGCACGGGGTCGGCATCCACGTGGTGGGGTTGCTGCCGCAGGGGGCCCGCGGGGCGCTCGCCGAAGGGCTCGAAGCCCAGGCCCGGGCGCGGGAGGCCCGCGCCGAGGAGATCGCCGGGCGCATGGAGAAGCTCGGGCTCGACGACGCCCTGGCCCGAGCCCGCGAGCAGGCCGGCCCCCATCGCCCCCTGGGGCGGCCGGACTTCGCCCGGGCGCTGGTGGCGGCGGGGCTGGTGCCCGACATGGCCACGGCGTTCCGCAAGCATCTCGGCAGCGGCAAGGCGGGCGACGTCAAGGCGCACTGGCCGGCCCTGGCCGAAGTGGTGGGCTGGGTGGTCGAGGCGGGCGGCGTGGCGGTGCTGGCGCATCCCCTGCGCTACGGGCTGACCCGACGCAAGCGCGGGCAGCTGCTGGACGACTTCATCGCCGCCGGCGGCCAGGCCGCCGAGCTGGTCAGCGGCTTCCAGAACGCCGACGTGACCCGCGACCTGGCCCGCCAGCTCGACGAGCGGGCGCTGCATGCCTCGCTCGGCAGCGACTTCCACTTCCCCGGCGGTCACCTGGCGCCGGGCAGCATGAGCCCGCCACCGCGCACCGCCGTGCCGCCGGTGTGGACCCATCCGCTGCTGGCCGGTGTCGTCGCGACGGGCTGCGACGCGTCCGCCTCCGGCGCGCTATAGTGGGCGGCATGCATCCAACACGACAGGGAGCCCGTGCATGAGTCAGTTCTTCCAGATTCACCCGGAAAACCCGCAGAAGCGGCTGATCGACCAGGCGGTGCAGATCGTGCGCCAGGGCGGGGTGGTTGCCTACCCCACCGACTCCGGCTATGCCCTGGGCTGCCATCTGGGGGACAAGAAGGCGATCGAGAAGATCAAGTGGCTGCGTTCGCTAGACGACAAGCACAACTTCACCCTGGTGTGCTCGGACCTCTCCGACATCGGCACCTACGCCAAGGTCGACAACAGCGTGTTCCGCCTGCTCAAGGCCAACACCCCGGGCGCCTACACCTTCATCCTCAACGCCACCTCCGAGGTGCCACGCCTGCTGCTGCACCCCAAGCGGCGCTCCATCGGCGTGCGCGTGCCCGATCATCGCATCACCCACGCCCTGCTCGAGGCCCTGGGCGAACCGCTGATGAGCGTGACCCTGATCCCGGTGGGTGAAGCGCTGCCGATGACCGATGCGGAGGAGATCCGCGAGCGCTACGGCGCCCACCTGGACCTGATCATCGACGGCGGCGCCTGCCACCTGGAGGCCACCAGCGTGATCGACCTGCGCGAGCTGCCGCCGACCGTCGTGCGCGAGGGGCGCGGCGACCTGGCGCCGTTCCAGGCATAGCCTGGGCGAATCACTCGTCCGACCCCGGTTCGCCGTAGCGTCCTGCGGCGGCGAGGCGAGGGTCCGCCGAGGTCTCATCGAGCCAGGTGCCGCACAGTAGGCAGTAGCGGGCGCGCCGCTCATGCTTGTCATGACCGCAGCCGGGGCAGGCCTCGTCGGAGTAGCGCTCTTCGCGGATGGCGCGGATCACCTGCGCCGAGAATACCCCGGTGGGCACCGCAATGATCGAGTAGCCGATCAGCATCAGCATGACGGTGATCGCCTTGCCCAGCGAGGTCATCGGCACGATATCGCCATAGCCCACCGTGGTCAGGCTGACGATGGCCCAGTAGATCGACATCGGGATGCTGGTGAAGCCCGCCTCGGGCGATTCGATGGTGTACATCACGGCGGCGAAGATCGTCACCACCATGAAGATGCTGAAGAAGAACAGGATGATCTGACGTACGCTGCGCCGGAGGGCATCCAGCAGCAGGCGGCTCTCGCTGACGAACTGCATCAGGCGCAGCACGCGGAAGATCCGCAGCACCCGCAGCAGGCGCACGATCACCAGTGTTTCCCAACTGCCGGGCAGGATCAGCATCAGCCAGGTGGGCAGCACGGCGAGCACGTCGACGATGCCGTAGAAGCTGCGCAGATAGCGCCAGGGTTTCTCCAGGCAGTAGACGCGCAGCGCCAGCTCGACGGTGAAGATCAGCGTGAAGCCCCACTCCAGCCAGTAGAACCACTCCCCATAGGCGGCTTCCCAGGCGGCGATGCTGTCCAGGAGCACGATCGCCACGCTGGCCAGGATCACCGCGATCAGGGCGATGTCGAAGCCCTTGGCCAGCGGCGTGTCGGATTCGAAGATGATCTGGAACAGCCGGGTGCGTATCCCGTCGCCACCCGGCCGAAACGGCTCGCTCATTCCTTTGCTCCCTGAAGCGGTTCTGTTGGGGCGCCTAAGGTGCCAGGCGATGCGCCAGGCGCACGGCCACGCGGCCGAAATCCACGTCGAGCCAGTCGCGCCGCTGCAGCATGGCGGCGAGGGTGCCGGCGTCGCCGTCACCGTCGGCGGCAATCGCCTGCAGCGCCTGCCTGGCCGTGGCCTTCCACTCATCGTCGCCGGTATCGGTCCAGGCATCCAGGGCCAGCAATGCACGCCGCAGCCGCTCGCTTTCAGCCGAGCCTTGCGGCAGCGTCCAGCGGCCGCTGAGCAGGGCGCTGCCGCGAACGGCCTTGCTGGCCTCGGCGGGGCGCAGGGGGACCGTCTCGGCGAAGGCCAGCGCCAGGCTCCACAGCGCCTGCGGGTCGCCATCCTTGAGTTCCAGCTCCAGTTCGTGGATCGGCACGCGGCGGCCGGCGGCACGAATCTCGCCCTGGTCCAGCGCCACCTCGATGCTGGCCTCGGCCAGCTCCAGGCGCCAGGCCCGGCGCTCGAAGTCGGTGGAGAAGCGCGGCTCGAGCCGTGCCAGTACCTCTTCTCCCAGCGCGGCCACGGGGGGCAGGGCGGCAAGCCCGGCGCGGTCGAGGCTGCCCGATGCCACCGGCCACTCCCACTCGCGCCGCCGGCTGAAGCCGCCGCTGCCCTCACCGCTTGTCTTGAGCGTCTGCACCCAGCGCTCGTCACGGCGACGCAGGCGCAGCGCCATGCGTGCGGCCTCGAGGTCGCCTTCGGGCGTGTCGAAGTAGGTGTTCGCCAGGCGCTGGGCCTCGTCCACTCCGCCGCGCAGGAAGGGGTGCTGCAGCAGGCGTTCCGGCCCCGTTTCGCCAAGGGCCAGTTTCATCTCGATCTCTTCGCTCATGCCTCTTCCTGCTATGTGACTGGTGTGAGTACGTGTCAGGAACTATCGTGGGATCAAATATTTCGATGACGTGACAGGGTGCCATTCTTTATACTGGCGCCGCCATTCCACAAGCGCATTAAAACGCCATGGTCAAAACCAACCCGTTTTCGGCGATGTTCGGCCGTTCGCCGTTCCAGCCACTGCTGGCCCATATCGCCAAGTCCAACGAGTGTGCCGACCAGTTGCTGCCCTTCTTCGAGGCATCGCTTGCCGGTGACTGGGACGAGGCCGCCAGGGTCCGCGAGACCATCACGCAGCTGGAGCACGAGGCCGACAGCCTCAAGACCGAACTGCGCCTCAACCTGCCCAACACCCTGTTCCTGCCCGTTTCCCGCAGCGATCTGCTCGACCTGATCAGCGTCCAGGACAAGATCGCCAACAAGGTGCGCGACATCACCGGGATCATGCTCGGCCGCCGCATGCGGGTGCCCGATGAGCTGGCCCAGCCCATGCGCGACTACATGCACACCGCCGTGGCCTGCGTCGCCCAGGCGCGCCAGGCGCTGGAGGAACTCCAGGACCTGCTGGAATCGGGCTTCGGCCGGCATGTCTCCGACGTGATGCAGAACCTGATCCGCGAGCTGCACATCCTCGAACAGCAGGCCGACCAGCAGCAGATCGCCATTCGCCGCCAGCTCTTCGACCTCGAAGACAGGCTCAAGCCGGTAGACGTGGTCTTTCTCTACAAGATCATCGACTGGGTCGGCGAGCTTTCCGATCGCGCCGAGCGCGTCGGCAGCCGTCTCCAGATTCTCACTGCCCGGTAGGGCATCGTCGCCCGGCCTGGCCGGGGCATGCCCTCTCAACCTGACAGCCACATAGGATCCAACCCCCTATGTCGATCATTGCAGAGCACGCGAATACCTTCATCATCCTGGCCTGCCTCTTCGGCTTCTTCATGGCCTGGGGCGTCGGCGCCAACGACGTCGCCAACGCCATGGGTACCTCGGTCGGCTCCAGGGCGATCACCATCAAGCAGGCGATCTTCATCGCCGTGATCTTCGAGTTCCTCGGCGCCTGGCTTGCCGGCGGCGAGGTCACCCAGACCATCCGCAAGGGCATCATCGACCCCGCCTCGCTGCAGAACGACCCCCAACTGCTGATCTACGGCATGCTGGCCTCGCTGCTGGCCGCCGGGACCTGGCTGCTGGTGGCCTCGATGAAGGGCTGGCCGGTGTCGACCACGCACTCCATCGTCGGCGCCATCGTCGGCTTCGCCCTGGCGGGGCTCGGCATCGATGCCGTGGGCTGGGCCAAGGTGGGGCAGATCGCCGCCAGCTGGGTGGTGTCGCCGCTGCTGTCGGGGGTCATCGCCTTCACCCTGTTCAAGTCGGTCCAGCACCTTATCTTCGAGGCCAAGGACCCGTTCGCCGCGGCCAAGCGCTACGTGCCGTTCTACGTGCTGCTGGTCGGCTTCGCCATCTGCATGGTGACCCTCACCAAGGGGCTCAAGCACCTGGGCCTGAACCTGGGCTTCGGCACCAATTTCCTGCTCTCGCTGCTGTTCGGCCTCGGCATGATGGCACTGGGCGGCTGGATGGAGCGGCGCGTACAGGCCGGTAGCCGCCAGAGCGACCACTTCGGTTTCACCGGGGTCGAGCGGGTGTTCGGGGTGCTGATGATCTTCACCGCCTGCGCCATGGCCTTCGCCCACGGCTCCAACGACGTGGCCAACGCCGTCGGCCCGCTGGCGGCGGTGATCAGCGTCGTCGAGCACGGCGGCACCATCGGGGCCTCGGCGCTGGTGCCCTGGTGGGTGCTGGTGCTGGGCGGCGGCGGTATCGTGGTGGGCCTGGTGACCTACGGCCACAAGGTCATCGCCACGGTCGGCACCGGCATCACCGAGCTGACCCCCAGCCGCGGCTTCGCCGCCACCCTGGCCGCGGCGCTGACCGTGGTGCTGGCCTCGGGCACCGGGCTGCCGATCTCCACCACCCACACCCTGGTGGGCGCGGTGCTCGGCGTCGGCCTCGCCCGCGGCATGGCGGCGCTCAACCTGCGCGTGATCGGCACCATCGCGATGTCGTGGCTGATCACTCTGCCGGCCGGGGCGGGCCTGGCTATACTGTTCTTCTTCATGTTCAAGGGAATCTTCGGGTAAGGACAATCCACGAGCCACGAGCCACGAGCCACGAGCCACGAGCCACGAGCCACGAGCCACGAGCCACGAGCTAGGGAAGGAGCATAATCTTCCCGAAGCCCGAAACGGCGGTACCACAACAGTGGTGCCGCCGTTTTCGTCGCTCTGATATAGTCGAAACCGATACACCCTTCTTTTCATCTGCTGCCGGAGAGCGGCCTTGGACACTCGTTTCCCCTTCGTCGACTGGTTCCGCAATTCCTCCCCCTACATCAATGCACACCGGGGCCGAACCTTCGTAATCCTGATCGAGGGCGAGGCCATGGCGCGAGGACGAGGCGAGCAGCTGATCCAGGACCTGGCGTTGCTGCATACCCTCGGCGTGCGGCTGGTCGTGGTGTTCGGCATCCGCCCCCAGGTGGAGCAGGCGCTGAGCGACGCCGGCATCGAGCCGCGGCGCCATGACGGGCGCTGGGTGGCCGACGAGGCGATCATGGCCTGCGTCGAGCGGGTCGCCGCCGAGCAGCGCCTGTGGCTCGAGGCGCGGCTATCGCTGGGCCTGCCCAACACGCCGCTGCACGGGGTCGAGCTGACCGCGGTCTCCGGCAACCTGGTGATGGCCAAACCGCTGGGCGTGCGCGAAGGCGTCGACTACGACCACAGCGGCGAGGTGCGCCGGGTGCGGGTATCGGCGGTGCAGGGGCTGCTCGATCGTGGCTCGCTGGTGCTGCTGCCGCCGCTGGGCTTCTCCAGCACCGGCGAGGTGTTTGACCTGGACGCCGCCGAAGTGGCCCAGCACGCGGCCATGGCGCTGTCCGCCGACAAGCTGATCCTGCTGGGCGAGGCGGCCGGTCTGTACGATGAGAATGGCGCCCTGCAGCGCCAGCTGACGCCCGCCGAAGCCGAGCCGCTGCTGAGCCAGATCGAGGCGGGCTGCGAGCAGGCGCGCCACATCGCCGCCGCCTGCGCCGCGGCGCGCCACGGCGTGGCACGCACGCACCTGCTCTCGTGGCAGGATCATGACGCCCTGCTGGGCGAGCTGTTCACCCGCGACGGCGTCGGCACCATGATCACCCGGCACCGCTACGAGCAGCTGCGCCCGGCCGAGCTCGGCGACATCGCCGGCCTGCTGGAACTGCTCGAGCCGCTGGAGCGCCGTGGCATGCTGGTGCCGCGCTCGCGCGAGCGCCTGGAGCACGAGATCGACGACTACCTGGTGATCGAGCGCGACGGCATGATCATCGGCTGTGCGGCGCTGCACTGCTTCGCCGAGGCCGAGATGGGCGAGCTGGCCTGCCTGGCCATCCACGTCGACTACCGCGGTGGGGCGCGGGGCACCCTGCTGCTGTCCGGCGTCGAGCGCCGCGCACGCCGGCTCGGGCTCAACGCGCTGTTCGTGCTGACCACCCACACCGCCCACTGGTTCGTCGAGCACGGCTTCCGTCCCTCGGACATCGATTCGCTGCCCACGCTGCGTCGCGACACCTACAACCACGCCCGCAAGTCGAAGATCCTCGTCAAGCCGCTCGGCTGAGGGGCCCGTATCAGCGCCTGATACAGGCTGGCTCCTGGGCCCGCCGCCGCTCTGGACCCTGTTCCGGGCGGTGGCTGTCGCTTTGGGGCAACGCCGCCTTCGCGGTTGTCTCCAAAAGGCAACAAGGCAACGCATTGTTTTCTATAGCGCAGCGGGGGATCGTTCGAAAGGGTGTCTCCAATCGATGACGAAAAGTGGCGCCGTCACTCGCTTTTCATCCCGGTTTTACCGCAGGGTGGCGGCATGCCACTTCACAGTGCGTTTTAACACCCTGAATTTAAAGACGTATAAAGATTCCTGGCACGCTATTGGCACTATGCTAGGTGAGCAACGAAAGAAGTGATTCAAACGGCTCGAATCACTTCGGATCGTCGAGAGGCTCGGGGACCACCACCCCCCCATGCCCTGTGCGACCCGGGCATCACGACGATAAACGTTCGCTCCGCGATGTGTAACTTAGGTTGCGATGAGACGGGTACCGCCGACAGGCATGGAACGGTACCAGAAGGGCAAGGATGCCCCGGCAAGGATGCCTCATCCCCTTCGGGGGATCGAATTTCGGGCCAGCGCTGCTGAACATACTCGCAGCGGTGGCGCCAAAGGACGAAGCAGGGCGGTTCGCTGCCCGCCCGTACCGACGGCTCCTGGTGGCACAGCGTCGGTGATGGGGCTTCGGGACCCTCGGGTCCGCTGAAAGTATGGGTCATGGCTCGACCAGGCGAACGATGCCCATATTTTCAACCCCTTCAGTTCCCTGCGTATTGGGCCGGCACTTAGCCGGCCTCTTTTTTTTCCGGGGGGCTGTGACGGGGCAGTAGCCGAGCGTGGAACTCTGTTATCCTTCAGGAACGTACCATGGTGGTCCCTTTTCCTCTCCTGAATAGAACATTGGTCATGACCAAACGGGTCTCGCGCCGCTGGCGTCCACGCTCATTGCTGCAGCTCGTGCTGCTGGCGTTCCTGGTAGTGATGCTGCCGTTGGGAATCCTGATGTACCAGGCCGGTCAGGCCTTGTCCGAACTGTCTCGCCTGGCGGATGTGAGCGCTCGCCAGGCGGTGGAAGAGAGCCGGCGTGCCCGGGTGTTGAGCAGCCTGGCCGTCGAGATGGAGCGCAGCGCGCGCCAGTATGCGGTGCTCGAGCAGGAGAGCCTGCTCGATCTGTATGCCGAGCGTCACGGCGAGTTCCAGGAACTGCTGGCGCAGCAGCGCCGCTTCCTGCCGAACGACCCCGACGTGCTGGCGCTGGAGGAGCAGCTGCTGCTGCTGTCGCAGCTGCCGGAACTGGACGCCGACGCGCTGGAGGTGTGGCTGTCGCTGTTCGTGCCGTTCGCCGAGCATACCGAGGCGATGCGCCGGGCCACCAATCGCCAGATCGACGCCAGCATCGAGATGATCAGTGCGCGAGCGGAGGCGGTCCAGTCGCGGCTGTGGCTGCAGACCACGGCGCTGGTCTCCTCCAGCCTGCTGCTCATGCTGCTGTTCAGCTGGCTGATCATCCGCCCGGTGCGCCAACTCGAGCGGCGCATTCTCAGCATCGGCAGCGGCGTGGAGACCAACGACCGCGATACCATCCAGGGGCCCGCCGAGCTGGTGCAGCTCGGCGACCGGCTCGACTGGCTGTCGACCCGGCTCAGCGACCTAGAGGCCCAGAAGCAGCAGTTCCTGCGCCACATGTCGCATGAACTCAAGACCCCGCTGGCCAGCGTACGCGAGGGCTCGGCGCTGCTGGCCGACGGCGTGGCCGGCGAGCTGAGCCCCCGCCAGCGCGAAATCCTGACGCTGATCGATGCCAGCGGCCGCGAGCTGCAGCGGCTGATCGAGCAGCTGCTCGACTACAACCTGCTGCAGCACAACCAGCGCATCAGCCTCGAGCGGGTGGACCTGACCACGCTGGTCAAGACCACGCTGTCCAAGCACCGCCTGGCGCTGGAGAACAAGGGCATGCGCGTCATCGCCTTCGATGGCCCGCTGGAGTGGGTGGTCGACCGTACCGCGGTGGGGCGCATTCTCGACAACCTGGTCTCCAACGCCATCGCCTACGGCGAGGACGGCGGCGAGTTGATGATTCGCGCCCATGCCGGGCGCGAGCACCTGATCCTCGACGTGGCCAACACCGGCGAGCCCATCGCCGAGCACGACCGCGCGCGCCTGTTCGAGCCGTTCTACCAGGGCCGGTCGCGGCGCAAGGGGCCGCTCAAGGGCTCCGGCATCGGGCTCTCGGTGGCCGCCGACTGCGCGCGCATCCAGAACGGCAGCCTGGTGCTGCTCGAGGATCGCGATTTCGATGTGTGTTTCCGTCTGACGCTGCCGCGCCAGGCGCTTCCCTTGACCACGGAAAACAATAATATTGAGCCCGTCGAAGTGGGCATCAACGCAAGGAGCGATGAACGATGCGGGTAAGAAGAATAGGCTGTGCAAAGAAGGTGTTCGGTGCTGGCGGGCTGGTCCTGTTGATGGGCGGCTGCCAGTACCTACCCGAGCAGGGCGGGCTGGGCACCGAGCCGGAAGCGCCTCAGGCGGCCGGTTGCCGGGGCGGGGAGCCGACGTTCGAGAACGAGGCCTGCCTGCTGCCCAACTGGGTGGCGTACGGGCTGGCCTCGCAGCGCGGCGACAGCGAGTGGCGCCGCCAGGCGCTCAACGAGCTGGACGCCGCCCACGACAGGAGCGAAGCCGAGCGGGAGCTGGCGCGAGCCGTGGCACTTTCCTGGGGCAGCGAGCGGGAATGGCGCCAGGCGGCGGAGCTCTACCAGGAGCATACGCATGCCGCGCCGGCCGACCTGCAGCCGCTGCTGCTCTATTGGCGCAACGAACTGGAAGGGCGACGTGCCCTGGCCGGCAGGAGCGCGGAGGCCCTCGCCCAGGTGAGCACCCTGCAGCGGCAGAACGCCGAGCTCTCCGAAAAGCTCGAGGCACTCACCGCCATCGAGCAGAACATGAACCTGCGACAGCAATCGCCCTGAACGGGCGATCGGGCAAGATGGGAGAAAGACGTGATGGAAGCGGCTCGATTGACCGATACGCGCAAGAATGAGGCTCGCAGGCCGGCGGCACGCACGTCGGGTGCGAAAGCCGGCAACGCCCACGTTCTGCTGGTCGACGACGACGTCAGCCTATTGCGTCTGCTCGGCATGCGCCTGGAGAGCCGCGGCTACCGGGTGACCACCGCCGAGAGCGGCGCCGAGGCACTGCGCAAGCTCGCGGCCGAGCGCCCCGACATCGTGCTCTCCGACCTGCGCATGGACGAGATGGACGGCCTCGCCCTGTTCCAGGCGATCCAGCGCGAGGTGCCGGGGCTGCCGGTTATCATTCTGACCGCCCACGGCTCCATCCCCGACGCCGTGAATGCTACCCAGCAGGGGGTGTTCAGCTTCCTCACCAAGCCGGTGGACCGCGACGAGCTGTTCAGCGCCATCGACGAGGCGCTGACCCACCTGCCGTCCGGCAACGCCGACGACAGCGAGGCCTGGCGCGCCAGCATCATCACCCGCAGCCCCGAGATGGAGCGGGTGCTGGAGCAGGCGCGCATGGTGGCCTCGTCGGACGTCAGCGTGCTGATCACCGGCCCTTCCGGCTCGGGCAAGGAGCTGCTGGCGCGGGCCATCCACGATGCCAGCCCGCGCGCCAACCACCCGTTCGTGGCGATCAACTGCGGCGCGCTGCCCGAACAGCTGCTGGAGAGCGAGCTGTTCGGCCACGCCAAGGGCGCCTTCACCGGGGCGGTGAGCGACCACAAGGGCCTGTTCCAGGCCGCCGAGGGCGGCACCCTGTTCCTCGACGAGATCGGCGACATGCCGTTGCCACTGCAGGTCAAGCTGCTGCGCGCCCTGCAGGAGCGCCAGATTCGCCCGCTGGGCTCGACCCAGTCGATCCCGGTCAACGTGCGCATCCTCTCCGCCACCCACCGCGACCTCAGCCAGGCGATGCACCAGGGCGAGTTCCGCGAGGACTTCTTCTACCGCCTCAACGTGGTCAACCTGAAGCTGCCGGCGCTGAAGGACCGCGCCGAGGACGTGCCGCTGCTGGCGCGCCACCTGGTGGCCCAGGCGGCGGAGCGCCACAAGCCGTTCGTCAAGGGCTTCTCGCCGGAGGCGCTCAATCTGCTCGCCACCAGCGCCTGGCCCGGCAACGTGCGCCAGCTGGTCAACGTGGTGGAGCAATGCGTGGCCCTGACCCGTTCGCCGATGATCCCCGAGGCCCTGGTGGCCCAGGCGCTGGCGGCGGAGGACAGCGCGCTGCCGACCTTCAATGACGCCCGCGCCAGCTTCGAGCGCAGCTACCTGGTCAAGGTGCTCAAGATCACCGAGGGCAACGTGACCCAGGCGGCACGCATCGCCGGGCGCAACCGCACCGACTTCTACAAGCTGCTCAGCCGCCACGAGCTGGAGCCGAGCACCTTCAAGCCGGAGTGACGCCGGCCGAGCCGACACCGAGAGCGCCTGACCCAGGCGCTCTCTTCATTTGAGCCGGCGCTTGACCTCCACCTTCAACCGGCCTTCGCCCAGCCGCGCCGTCAGCGCCTGGCCGGGCTCGGTATCGGCCGCGCGCCGTATCACCCTGCCTGAATCGTCCTGCAGGATGGCGTAGCCGCGCCCCAGCACCGCCAGCGGGCTCACCGCCTGAAGCTGCCGCGCCAGGCCGGCCAGGCGTTCGTGCCGGCGTGACATGTCGCGCTGCATGGCCTGCGCCAGCCGGGCGCGGGCACGGGCCAGCCGTTCCCCGGCTCGTTCGACCCCGCGCCGCGGGTGGCAGGCGCTCGTGCGCCGCTGCAGGTGGTCCAACTGGCGGCGGTCGGCGGCGAGCCGCATGTGCATGGCGCGCCGCAGGCGGGCCTCCAGCTCGCCCAGGGTCTGGCGCTGGCGGGCGACTACCTCGCCCGGGTGGCGCAGCCGCGCGCGCAGGTGGTCGAGCCGCTGGCCCTCGCGTTCGAGCCGCGCCTGGGTGCAGCGCCAGAGCTGGCGCTCCAGCCCGGCCAGGCGTTGCCGCAGGTCGCGCCCATCCGGCACCAGCATCTCGGCGGCGGCGGAAGGCGTCGGGGCGCGCACGTCGGCGGCCAGATCCGACAGGGTGACGTCGACCTCGTGGCCCACCGCCGACATCACCGGCAGGCGCGAATGGAAGATCGCCCGCGCCAGGTGTTCGTCGTTGAAGGCCCACAGGTCCTCCAGGCTGCCGCCGCCGCGGGTGATCAGGATCACGTCGCGGGCCGGGTCGAGCGCCTGCTGGCGGTTGAGCAGCCCCAGCGCGGCGATCAGCGCTGGGGCCGCCTCGCGACCCTGCACGGGCACCGCGATCAGCGTCACGTGGGCCAGCGGCCAGCGCGCGGCGAGCACCGCCAGCACGTCGCGGATGGCGGCGCCGGTGGGCGAGGTGAGCACCAGCAGGTGGCGGGGCGGGCAGGGCAGGGGGCGCGCATTGGCGAAGACGCCCTCGGCGGCGAGACGCTGCTTGAGCCGTTCCAGCGCGAGCAGCAGCTCGCCCTCGCCGGCCGGCTGCACCGCTTCGGCAATCAACTGGTAGTCGCCGCGTGGCTCGAACAGCGACACCCGCCCGCGCACCCGCACCCGGTCGCCGTCGCGCATGGGCGCGGCGACGAAGCGCGCACGGTTGCGGAACAGCGCCCCGCGCAGCTGCGCCGAGCTGTCCTTGAGGGTGAAGTAGACGTGCCCCGAGGCCGGCCGCGAGACGCCGGAGAGCTCGCCCTCGACCCATACCTCGCCGATGCCCTGTTCGAGCAGCAGCCGGGCGCGGCGGTTCACTTCGCTGACGGAGAGCGCGCTAGCGGTGGGCTGGGGCATGAGACGGCGGTTCCTGGGCCTCGACGAGAGCCCTCAAGGCTAGCATGGCGCCGGCGTGCCAGCACGCGGGAGGCAGGCGAAAAAAAGCGCCGGGAAGGCCCGGCGCAAGAGCGTCATGGGGAGGGACACGTCAACTTTTTACTCGAAATCGTCTTCGACATCGTCTTCGGTGACTTCTGCGCCGTCACCGACGGGGCCTGCACCGGTGGTACCGGTGGTCTGCCACACGCCTTCACGCTCACCGCGCTCATCGATGCGACGGTTGCGCTCATCGTCGAACCACTCCTCGTTGTACTCGGGGAAGTTCTCGAGTTCGTCCTCGCTGGCGTCGACCATGATGCGGTGGGAGACGTCGTCATCATCGCGCTCGGTCTCCAGGGTGAAGTGCTCGATGCCGACCACCACTTCATCGCCGCCGATGCCCCACAGGCCGCCCGCGTTCACCACCACGGCGCTGACCTTGCCTTCGTCATCGAGCAGGAGGTTCTCGACGTCGCCGACGTCCTCGTCGCTGTCATCGACGTGGTAGACGTCGGCGCCGATGACGTCGTCGGCGGAGTAGAGGCCCTGGGCCGCCTTGGGATCGTTCTCCTGCGCGATCGCCTGGGTCCCGAGGGCCAGGCTACCGGTTACGGCTGCCACTGCGATGGTAAGTAGATGCTTTTGCATGATCGCTCTCCTTTCCATGGTTCGGATCTTGCTCAGTGGAATGCCAATCTCCGCTCTAGAGATTGCGCGCCCACTCATCGGCCTGGCGTTCCGCTTCTTCACGCTCCAGGCCATAGCGCTGTTGCAGCTTGCCGATCAGCTGCTCCCGCTTGCCGGCAATCTGGTCGAGTTCCTCGTCGCTGAACTCGCCCCAGCTGGCACGGGCCTTGCCCATGTACTCTTTCCATTTGCCTTCGATCTGGTCCCAGTTCATCTCGTCACTCCTTCCATGAGTGAATATGACGTGTGCTTCATCAAACTAGATCAGGTGCCTGGCGCTGTAAGTCAAAGTCGGTTTCGGACTGTTTCGAAGCGTAATTAGAAGCGCGGCGGGCTAGACCAGCAAGCGGCGGAAGGCACGCAGCATCAGCGGCATCAGGAGCATCAAGGCCGTGATCCGCAGCAGATGATGAGAGGTCACGAAAGCGGGGTCGATGCCGAGCGACAGGGCCACCAGGCTCAGCTCCGGGGCGCCGCCGGGCATGTTGGCCAGCAGCGCCGCCGCCATGGAGTAACCGGTCACCGCATGAATGCTCCAGGCCGCCGCGATCGCAATCAGCATCAGCACCGCGGCTTGCAGCGTCGCCATCCACAGGTTGAAGGCCACGGCGGCTAGCGGCGTGCCCCCGAAGCGGATGCCCACCGAGACCCCGATGATGACCTGGGCGATGGCCAGCACCGAAGGGGGAACCACCGCGTGGGTCAGGCCGGTGAGGTGAAGCGTCGCCGACAGCAGCGCGGGGCCGAACAGGAGGGCATTGGGCAGGCGCAGCAGGCGGCCCAGGCCGATGCCGGCCACGCCTGAGCCCACCAGCCAGGCCATATCGGAGAGCGAGGGAAGCCACAGCCAGGAGGCGGCGTCGGCGGGGCGCATGCCGAGATCGACATGGCCCAGCACGTCAAGCAACGGGGGTATCGCAAGCAGCAGGACCAGGATGCGGGTGGCGTGGGTCAGGCCGACGATGCGCAGGTCCGCCCCCGACTCCATGGCCATGGCAGTGATCGCCGAAACGCCGCCGGGAATGCCGGCGTACAGGGAGGTCTCGACGGAGTAACCGGCCACTCGATGCGCGAACCAGAACGAGAACGCCCACATCACGGACGTGGCGAGCAGCATCATGCCGAGGCTGATCGTCCACGACGCGACGTCGCCGGCCATATCGGGGGAGAAGGCCGACCCCAGCATGACGCCGATCACCGCCAGCACGGCCTGGCGCGCCGACCCCGGGCCGCGCAGCCGCATCCCGGCCAGGCTGGGCAGGGTCGTCGCCAGCATGGCGCCGAGCAGCCAGGGCAGCGGCAGGCCGGCCCAGTAGGCGAGGCTGCCGCCGAGCAGGCCCAGCAGCAGGGTGGGGAGAAAGGCGCGCAGGGCGTCGAATCGGGTTCGCTTCGAGGGCAAGGTCGGTATCCGCATCAGGACATCAGGAACGGGGGCACCGCCGGGGCCGGGCCCCGGCGGGGCTCAGGCGCGTCCCAGGCGCGCCTTGACCAGCCTGGGCAGCAGCCACGGCAGCACCAGCAGCGCCGCGGCGGCGATCCACAGGCCCAGCGAGATGCCCGAGCGCCACAGGATCTCCACCTCGCCGCCGCTGATCGACAGGGCGCGGCGCAGGTTCTGCTCCATCAGCCCGCCGAGCACGTAGCCGAGGATCACCGGGGCCAGCGAGAAGCCCAGCTTGCGCAGCAGGTAGCCGAACACGCCGATGATCAGCATCAGGTAGATGGCGGTGAGGTCGGAGTGGAGCTGGTAGACCCCGACGAAGGCCAGGATGGCGATACCCGGCACCAGCACCCAGCGCGGGATGGTCAGCACCCGGGCGAACACCCCGGCGAGCGGCAGGTTGAGTGCCAGCAGCACCAGGTTGCCGATGTACAGCGAAGCGATCAGGCCGCCGGCGACTTCCGGGCGCTCGCTGAACATCATCGGCCCGGGGGTGATGTTGTAGAGCATCAGCGCGCCGAGCAGCACGGCGGTGGTGCCGGAACCGGGAATGCCCAGGGTCAGCATCGGCACGAACGAGCCCGCCGCCGCCGCGTTGTTGGCCGACTCCGGTGCCGCCAGGCCGCGCATGTCGCCGTTGCCGAAGGTGCCTTCCTTGTCGGAGAGGCGCTTCTCGGTGGTGTAGGACACCGCGCCGGCCACCGAGGCCCCGGTACCCGGCAGCACGCCGATGATGAAGCCGATCAGCCCCGAGCGCAGCATGGCACCCTTGCAGAAGAGCACCTCCTTGAGGGTGACGAAGACCCGCCCCAGCGGGGGAATGTCGCCGCTGGAATCCTTGCGGTTGGCATGCTCGAGCATCAGCAGGATCTCGCTGATGGCGAACAGGCCGATGATCATCACCACGAAGTCGATGCCGTCGTAGAGTTCGGCCATGCCGAAGGTATAGCGCAGCACCCCGGTGCCCGAATCGACGCCGACGGTGCCGATCAGCACGCCCAGCACCGCGCCGATGGCGGTCTTGATCGGGTCCTTGCCCATCATCACCGACATCGAGGCGAAGGCGAACACCATCAGGGCGAAGAACTCGGCGGGGCCGAACATCACCGCGACTTCCGCCAGCAGCGGGGCGAACAGCGTCAGGCCGAGGATGGCGATGGTCGCGCCGACGAAGGAACTGACCGCCGACAGGCCCAGTGCCGGGCCGGCGAGCCCCTGCTTGGCCAGCGGGTGGCCGTCGAGGGTGGTCATGACCGCGCCGGCATCGCCGGGCACGTTGAGCAGGATGCTCGACATGCGCCCGCCGTATTCGGCCCCGGTGTAGATGCCGGCGAGCAGGATCAGCGCCGACTCGGCCGGTAGGCCCAGGGTGTAGGCCAGCGGCATCAGGATCGCGATGCCGTTGATCGGGCCGATGCCGGGCAGGGCGCCGAACAGCGTGCCGAGCAGGGCGCCGAGGAAGGCCAGCCCGAGATTCAGCGGGCTCAGCGCAACGCCGAAGCCCTGGATCAGGAAATCGAACATGAGGGCGTTCCTCTAGAGTAACGGGCGCAGCCAGTCACCGCTGGGCAGCGAGATCCCAAGCCCGGCGGTGAACACGTAATAGCTGCCCACGGCCATCAGCACGCCGGTCAGCAGCGCCTTGCCCCAGGGGGCGGCGAAGGCCCGTGCCAGGGCGACCGTCGTCAGCAGTGAGGTAGCGATGAAGCCCAGCCGCGTGAACAGCAGCGCGTAGACCAGCAGCGCGGCGAGCACCGCCAGCAGCTTCACGGCCAGGGAGCGGTCGGGCCAGTGGCCGTTGCTCCCGGGCTTGAGCACCAGCACCAGCGACAGCGCGGCGAGCAGGATGGCGAGAATCAGCGGAAAGGCCTTGGGCCCCACGGGATCGTAGCTGAAGGGCACGTGAAGCCTGGCGGCCTGGACGGCGACGAACGCCGCCAGACCGATCAGGCACAGGCCCAGCACTCGGTCGGCGGCGAGCTTCATTGGCTCAGACCCACTTCATCGGCAAGTGACTGGAACTGCGCGACCTGCTCCTGGACGTAGCTGTCGAAGTCGGGCCCGAAGCGCGACATCGGGAACAGCCCGCGGGCCTCGCGCAGCTCGGCGAACTGCTCCGACTCGGAAAGCTCGGTGAGCCGCTCGACCCAGGTGGCGTAGGCGTCGTCATCGACCTCGGGGCCCATGTAGTAGCCGCGCCAGATCGGCCACTGCACGTCGTAGCCTTGCTCGGCGGCGGTGGGAATCTCGGCATAGGGGCCGTCCATGCGCTCCTCGGAGAGTGCCGCCAGCACGCGGATCTTGCCGCTCTCGAGCTGCGACTTGAGCTCGGAGAGGTCGCCGGTGAAGACCTGGATGTGGTCGCCGAGCAGCGCCGCCAGTGCCTCGCCGCCACCCTCGAAGGCGACGTAGCGCAGGTCCTGTGGCGCGATGTCGGCGGACTTGGCGGTCAGCGCCGCCTTCATCCAGTCCTGGCTGCCGATCGTGCCGCCGGCGCCGAAGGCGATCTCGCCGGGGCTCTCGCGCAGATCGTCCATCAGCTCGTCGAGGTGCTGCCAGGGCGCATCGGCACTGACCACGATGGCGCCATAGTCGACGCCCAGGGCGCCCAGCCAGCGCACTTCGGTGGCGTCGTACTGGCCGAACTTGCCCAGCGCCAGGTTGACCGCCGCGCCGGTGCTGGCCGCCACGATCAGGTTGGGGTCGTCCTTGCGCACGCCGTTGACATGGTTGTAGGCCACGGCGCCGATGCCGCCCGGCATGTAGGTGACGACCATCGGCTGGTCGATCAGCCCGGTCTCCTGCAGGCCGTTGGCCGCCAGGCGGCAGGTCAGGTCGTAGCCGCCGCCCGGCTTGGCCGGGGCGATGCACTCGGTGGAATCGGATTGGGCCTGGGCGCCGCCGGCCACCAGCATGCCGCCCAGCAGGGCCAGCCCGGAGCAGTGACGGAAAGCCTTGTTGATCTTCATGGCGAACTCCTGTTCTCTTGTTCTGGGAATGCGGAGAGGGATTTCCCCGCCTGCCATCGCCGTGGATGCCAGAACGGCCATGCTAGGCGCCCAACCTTTCATCAACCTGTCATCTCGCCACCGCCTCATAGGACTTTGGTCGTATGCGCCTGCTCGTCGTCGAGGACGATCCTCTCATCGCCCGTTCGCTGCACCAGGCCCTGACGCCGCTGGGCAATACCGTCGAAGGCTTCGCAAGCCATGCCGAGGCCAGCGCGGCGCTGCGCCACGACCGCTTCGACCTGATCCTGCTCGACCTGGGGCTGCCCGACGGCGACGGCCTGACGCTGCTCGGCGAACTGCGCGAGCGCGGCGACACCACCCCGGTGCTGATCCTCACCGCCCGCGACGGCATCGACGACCGCGTACGCGGGCTCGACCTCGGCGCCGACGACTACCTCGCCAAGCCGTTCTCGCTCGCCGAGCTCGAGGCACGGGTGCGCGCCCTGCTGCGGCGCAGCCAGCAGCGCAGCGACAACCGCCTGCGCCTCGGCGCGCTGTGCTTCGACCCGGCCCTGGGCGTGGCCACGCTGCATGACGAGGCCCTCGAGCTGCCGCGCCGCGAGCTGTGCCTGCTGGAAGACCTGCTGTTGCATGCCGGCAGCATTACCCCGCGCGAGATGCTCGAGAACCGGCTGTTCGGTTTCGGCGAGGTGGGCTCCAATGCCCTGGAGGTCTACATCAGCCGCCTGCGCAAGCGGCTGAAGGACAGCGGGCTGCGCATCCGCACCTTTCGCGGCCTGGGCTATCGGCTCGAGGAAGCGCGCGAGTGATCGAGGTCGACGGCACGCTCAAGTCGCGCCTCGCGATCTGGCTGTCGGTCACCGTGAGCGCACTGGGCGCGCTGCTGCTGGTCGAGGCCTACTTCAGCTCGCAGCGCGCCGCCGAGCGCGCCTACGACAGCCAGCTCGAATCGGCGGCGCTGACCATTGCCGAGGCCGTGCAGTGGCAGGAAGGACAGCCGGTGGTGGAGATTCCCGCCGCGGCGCTGCAGATCATCGCCACCCGCCATCAGGAGCGGGTCTTCTACGCCGTGCTCGACGCCGAGGGCCGGCGGGTCTCGGCCAACCTGGATATCCCCATTGCGGCCGAACGGCGTGCCGAGGTGGCCGAGGGGCCGGTGTGGACGAACGCCGAACACAGCGGCGCCGAGTGGCGCCTGCATGGCTGGGAGTTCGACTCGGCGGGCTGGGAGACCCAGGACCCGGTGCAGATCTGGGTCGGCCACACCCTGGCCGGGCGCCAGGCCCTGATCCAGGAGCTGTTCGTGGGCGCGGTGAGCCGCTTCCTGGTCATGGTGCTGGTGGCAGGGCTCTTGATGCTGCTGGCGATGCGGGTGGCGTTGAAGCCGATGCGCCGGCTGCGCCAATTGCTGCGCCAGCGCGAGGCCGACGACATGCGCCCGCTCGATGCGCGGGTACCGGAAGAGCTGCGCGAGCTGGCCGAAACGCTCGAGACCCTGTTCGCCCGCCAGCGCGAGAGCCGCGATGCGCTGCTGCGTTTCACCGCCGATGCCAGCCACCAGCTCAAGACGCCGCTGTCGGGGCTGCAGAGCACCAGCGAACTGGCCCTGAAGAGCACCCGGCCCGAAGAGTGGCACCGGGCGCTGGCGGCGGTCCACCAGGGGGCCGAGCGCACCAGCCGCCTGGCGAGCCAACTGCTCAGCCTGGCGCGGTTGCGTCACGTCGCCGATGGCCGCGAGATGCACCGGCTCGACCTGGCGGCGCTGCTGCGCGAGACCGTGTTCGACTGGGCCGGGCGCGACGTCGCCCGGGGCCACGACCTGGGCCTGGCCGAACTTCCCGCGACCCCGCTCCCCGTGCGCGGCGAGCCGTGGGCGCTGCGGGAACTGCTCGGCAACCTGATCGACAATGCCCTGCGCTACACGCCGCCGGGCAGCGTGATCACCCTGGGCCTGGTGGAATACGGGAGAGAGGTGGAGCTCTACATCGAGGACGACGGTCCCGGCGTGTCCCCCGAGATGCTGGAGCGCCTGCACCAGCCCTTCGAGCGTGGCGGCCGCCAGGACACCGAAGGCTCGGGGCTGGGGCTGGCCATCGTCGACTCCATTGCCCGGCGCCACGACGCCCGCCTGAAGGTGGCGCCGCGCACGCCGCGTGGGCTGCGAATCAGCGTCTCCTTCCCCCTGGAGAACAGGCCATGATGCCCCGCTGTTTCCATGCCTTCGCGTTCGTCGCGCTCCTGTTGGCGTCGACAACGGGCCGGGCGGCGAACCCGCTCGTGGTCGAGGCGGCGCTCGACCGCGAGGTGGTCGCACCGCTGCTGGCCGCCTTCGAACTGGCGCATCCCGACATCGCGCTGGACTTCCGCGACCGCTCCACGCTGGAGGTCGACGAGCGCGTGGCCGGCGCGGCCCCGGCGCCGGACGTGGTGATCAGCTCGGCCATGCCGTGGCAGATGGCACGCGTCAACGAGGGCTACGCCAGTCGCCTGGATTCGGCCGAGGCGCGGGCCTGGCCGGAGTGGGCCAAGTGGCGCGACGAGGTGTTCGGCTTCACCTTCGAGCCGATCGTCATGGCCTACCGCCTCGACCTGTCGCGCCACATGATGCCGCCGGCCACCCATGCCGACCTGCACACCCTGCTGACCGAGCAGCGGGAACGGCTGCGCGGGCGGGTGACCTCCTACTCGCCGGCACACAGCGGCGTGGGCTACACGCTGTTCCAGCAGGATGCCCGCTATACCACCCGTTTCTGGGACCTGGTCGCCGCCATGGGCAACGCCGAGGCCGTGCTCGAAGCCAACACCCGCGACATGCTCGAAGGCATCAGCGAAGGGCGCTACTGGCTGGGCTACAACCTGCTGGGCTCCTACGCCATGGTGTGGGCGCAGGAGCATCCCGATGTGATCGTCCAGGTGCCCCAGGACTACTCGCTGGTGATGATGCGCATGGCGTTCATCCATCGGGATGCGCCAAATCCGCGCGCCGCAGAGACCTTCCTCAACTTCCTGCTCAGCCGGGAAGGGCAGCACGTGCTGGCGGGCGAGACCCCGCTGTTCAGCATTCACCCAGAGGTGACCGGCCCCTATACCGCGCAGCGCCTGCGCGACCAGGTCGGCGATCGGCTCTATCCCATTCCGCTCAATGCTTCGCTACTGGCCTTCGTCGACCCGCAGCGCCGCGACGCCTTCATGCAGCGCTGGCGGCGCGAATTCGAACGCCGTTGACCCGCCGGCGAGCCGGCCTTCGCATTGCCCGGGCCTTTGCCGGAGCGCTATAATGGTCGATTACTTTCCCCACTCCCCCACCAGCACTGGGTGTTGCCGACTATGCTACGTATGGCCCAAGAAGCTCTTACGTTCGACGACGTATTACTCGTACCCGGCTACTCGGAAGTCCTGCCCAAGGACGTCAGCCTGCGAACCCGCCTGACCCGCGACCTCTACCTCAACATCCCCCTCGTCTCCGCCGCCATGGATACCGTGACCGAAGCCCGCCTGGCCATCGCCATGGCCCAGGAAGGCGGCATCGGCATCATCCACAAGAACATGGCCATCTCGGCCCAGGCCGCCGAGGTGCGCAAGGTCAAGAAGCACGAGAGCGTGATCGTCAAGGACCCGGTGACCGTGGGGCCCAAGGCCAAGCTCGAGGACCTGCTGGCGATGGCCCAGGAGTACGGCTTCTCCGGCTTCCCGGTGGTGGAGGGCGAGACCCTGGTGGGGATCGTGACCGAGCGCGACATGCGCTTCCAGCCCAACCACGGCGACCGCGTGACCGACATCATGACCCCGCGCGAGCGGCTGGTCACCGTGCCCGAGGGCACCGAGCTGGACGTGATCAAGAGCAAGATGCAGGAGCACCGGGTCGAGAAGATGCTGGTGGTCAACGACGCCTTCCACCTGCGCGGCCTGGTCACCTTCAAGGACATCGAGAAGGCGCGCACCTTCCCCAACGCCGCCAAGGACGCCGACGGCCGCCTGCTGGTCGGCGCCGCGGTGGGCACCGGCCCGGAGACCCCTGATCGCGTGACCGCGCTGGCCGAGGCCGGCGTCGACGTGGTCATCGTCGACACCGCCCACGGCCACTCCAAGGGCGTGATCGACCGCGTGGCCTGGGTCAAGGAGCACTTCCCGCAGATCCAGGTGATCGGCGGCAACATCGCCACCGCCGCCGCCGCCCGCGCCCTGGCCGAAGCCGGCGCCGATGGCGTCAAGGTGGGCATCGGCCCCGGCTCCATCTGCACCACCCGCGTGGTGGCAGGCGTCGGCGTGCCGCAGATCACCGCGGTTTCCAACGTTGCCGAGGCGCTCAAGGAGTTCGACATCCCGCTGGTCGCCGACGGCGGCGTGCGCTTCTCCGGCGACCTGGCCAAGGCCATCGCCGCCGGCGCCAGCGCGGTGATGGTGGGTGGCCTGCTGGCCGGCACCGAGGAGGCCCCGGGCGAGGTCGAACTGTTCCAGGGCCGTACCTACAAGGCCTACCGCGGCATGGGCTCGATGGGCGCCATGGCCCAGAGCCAGGGCAGCGCCGACCGCTACTTCCAGGACAAGGACGCCGGCGCCGAGAAGCTGGTGCCGGAAGGCATCGAAGGCCGCGTGCCCTACAAGGGCGTGATGAGCGCCATCGTCCACCAGCTGATGGGCGGCCTGCGCGCCTCCATGGGCTACACCGGCTGCCGCGACATCCAGGAGATGCGCACCAAGCCGGAGTTCGTGCAGATCACCGGCGCCGGCTTCGCCGAATCGCACGTGCATGACGTGCAGATCACCAAAGAAGCGCCAAATTATCGGGCAGGTTAACCGCCAGCTCGTAAGAGACAAACGCGGCGGGGGCTAACTCCGCCGCTCGTTTTTCAGACGCCTTGCCCTTGGCCCGCCGCCATACGCTGCCAGTAGAGACGACCCGATGACCGACATTCACGCCCACAAGATCCTCATCCTCGACTTCGGCTCCCAGTACACCCAGCTGATCGCGCGCCGCGTGCGCGAGATCGGCGTGTACTCCGAAGTGCGTGCCTTCGACATCACCGAGGAGGAGATCCGCGAGTACGCCCCTAACGGCATCATCCTCTCCGGCGGCCCGGAATCCACCGTGGCGGCCGGCTCGCCCCGTGCGCCCCAGTGCGTGTTCGAGATGGGCTTGCCGGTGCTCGGCATCTGCTACGGCATGCAGACCATGGCGGTGCAGCTCGGCGGCGAGGTGGAAGGCTCCAACAAGCAGGAGTTCGGCTACGCCCAGGTCAAGATCGACGGCAGCGACGACCTGTTCCGCGACATCAAGGACCACGTCGACCACGACGGCAAGGCGCTGCTCGATGTGTGGATGAGCCACGGCGACAAGGTGGCCCGCGCGCCGGAGCCCTTCACCGTCACCGCCTCCACCCCGAGCTGCCCCGTGGCCGCCATGACCTGGCCGGAGAAGCGCTTCTACGCCGTGCAGTTCCACCCCGAGGTGACCCACACCCTGCAGGGCATGCGCATCCTCGAGCACTTCGTGGTCGGCATTTGTGGCGCCGAGAAGCTGTGGACCCCGGCACGCATCATCGAAGACCAGATCGCCCGCGTGCGCGACCAGGTCGGCGACCGCCACGTGCTGCTCGGCCTCTCCGGCGGCGTGGACTCCTCCGTGGTGGCCGCACTGCTGCACCGCGCCATCGGCGACCAGCTCACCTGCGTGTTCGTCGACAACGGCCTGCTGCGCAAGAACGAAGGCGACCAGGTGATGGAAACCTTCGCCCAGCACATGGGCGTGAAGGTGATCCGCGTGGACGCCGAGGAACTGTTCCTCTCCAAGCTGGAAGGGGAGAACGACCCGGAAGCCAAGCGCAAGATCATCGGCAACACCTTCATCGACGTGTTCGATGAAGAGGCCAGCAAGATCGAAGGCGTCGATTTCCTGGCCCAGGGCACCATCTACCCCGACGTGATCGAATCCGCCGCCAGCAAGACCGGCAAGGCCCACGTGATCAAGTCGCACCACAACGTCGGCGGCCTGCCCGAGACCATGAAGCTGCAACTGGTCGAACCGCTGCGCGAACTGTTCAAGGACGAAGTGCGCAAGCTCGGCCTGGAACTCGGCCTGCCCTACGACATGGTGTACCGCCACCCCTTCCCCGGGCCGGGCCTGGGCGTGCGCATCCTCGGTGAAGTGAAGAAGGAGTACGCCGACATCCTGCGCGAAGCCGACGCCATCTTCATCGAGGAACTGCACAACGCCGACTGGTACCACAAGACCAGCCAGGCCTTCGCCGTGTTCCTGCCGGTCAAGTCAGTAGGCGTGGTCGGCGACGGCCGCCGCTACGAGTGGGTCATCGCCCTGCGCGCCGTGGAAACCATCGACTTCATGACCGCCCGCTGGGCCCACCTGCCGTACGAGCTGCTGGAGAAAGTCTCCAACCGCATCATCAATGAGATCCGCGGCGTCTCCCGCGTGACGTACGACGTCAGTAGCAAGCCACCCGCGACGATCGAGTGGGAGTGAGGCGCGCCTAGGCAGAACGCCTGACACGGCTAAGCTGATCGAGATCAAGGGTCTACCAAAGGGTAGGCCCTTTTTCTTTGCAATTCGTTACAAGGTTTAGTTAACTCGGGTTAAGGTCGCTGAGACGACCGCCGATAGAACAGGAAGGTACAACGCAGACAGGGCTGTCGCAGGGAAAGGATGTCATCCCCGGGCGGTAGCGTGCTTTTGATTTGTGAAATAAGCCATTTTCGAATTGTGCATTAGGAATTAGCCTAGCAACGTCGTAGAGCAGGGCTTCGTTTCCGACACAAAAATACCCCGCACGTTGCTTTGACGATTGTTGGAGGCAGCTTTAGCTCGCGACTAGTGGAGGCGGCCCTGTTCTGATGGAAGCTGCCTCGCATCGGTTAGTGGCGATGTCGGAGAGGGAAGGGGGCGAAATCGTCCGAGACAGCGCTACTGGTTGCGTCGACGATAGTTGTAGGTAGCTTTAGCTTGCGAAAAGCGGAGGTAGCATTGGCTTGATGAAGACCGCTTTGTATCGGTGGGCAGCGCAGTTGCAAATGGATGGGCCGAAATCGATTCATAGCGGTGGTTCCGGAAATGCAGCGGGTGTGCGAGTTTGAAAATATAGCCGTTTTTAGTTAATAAGTCGAAATCAAGAATTTATTTTGAGCGGCTTGCTTGTTTTTCTAGGTAATCAAAGTTTAACCAATGGTTTCGGCGTGCTCTTTCCTCGCACTTACTGAACCGCTGCGTTAGACAATCGAGTAACCAGTTATAACCGAAAAACAATGGATCAACTTTAGGAAAAATAGGATGGCGGGTACGCAGAACGCAAGCCTGAGCAGGGCGAAGACGAACAAAGAGGACGAGTTCTACACGCAGCTGGAAGACGTCGAGCGGGAACTCAAGCACTATAGGAAGCACTTTACGGGCAAGGTTGTCTATCTCAACTGCGACGACCCAAGGGTCAGCGCCTTCTTCCACTTCTTCTCTTATAACTTCGAAAAAATCGGTCTAAAGAAGTTGATCGCAACCTGCTATAGGAACCAGAAGCGCGACCTCTTCAGCGAAAATGACAGCGATCGAGCGATCTTGCTGGAGTACGAGGGTGACAAGGACGGTGACCGCATCCCTGGCGAGGACGAGATTGAGGTCAACTTCTTGGAAGGCGATGGAGACTTCCGCAGCGCGGAGGCTATCGAACTCTTGAAGCAGGCGGACATCGTGGTCACGAATCCTCCCTTCTCCCTATTCCGGGAGTACATCGCTCAGCTCTTCGAGTACGACAAGAAGTTCATCATCCTTGCGAACCAGAATGCCATTACCTATAAGGAGATTTTTCCTCTTATACGAGATCAGGAGATGTGGTTAGGGGCGAACAGCGGGGATATGAGTTTCAAGGTCCCAGAGCACTACACGCCGCGAGAGACCCGATTTTGGGTTGACGACACGGGGCAGAAGTGGCGGAGCTTCGGCAACATGTGCTGGTTCACCAACCTGGACTACAAGAAACGCCATGAAGACTTGATTCTCTACAAGACTTACAAACCTGACGACTACCCAATGTATGACAACTATGACGCTATTGAAGTTAACGCGGTCGCGAATATTCCCCGTGACTATGACGGAGTCATGGGAGTCACGCCGGGCTTCTTGACCAAGCACAACCCCGACCAGTTCGAGGTCCTAGGGCTCAGCGGGACTGACTATCCTCGAACTAGGGACTACGGGAAGAAGGAGCGGGTCGTAAACGGTGAACGCATGAAGTCAAACACCGGTACCCTCGGGTGTGTGATTAGGACGGACTCCTTCGGCGCAGGAACACATTTTGACGTTGGCTATCCCGTGAAGGGTGTGTACAGACGTGTGTTTATCAAGAACAAGAAGGTGTACTAGTGGAAATCGAACTCAAAAAAATTCTTGTCCGCGATCTATGCGACAACTACGAAGACGACGCGGAGGGCGGTGTTCGCGGATATGGCGGGCTCCTCGACATACGCCCGCCCTATCAACGTGAGTTCGTCTACGATGCCAAAGAGCGCGACAAGGTAATAGATACGCTCACCAAAGATTTTCCCCTCAATGTAATGTATTGGTCGGTTCGCGACGACGGAACCTACGAAGTGATCGACGGGCAGCAGCGTACGATCTCGATTTGCCGGTACGTTGATGGAGAGTTCGCGTGGAACGACCTCTACTTCCATAACCTCACGGATGACCAGCAGGAACAGATCCTCGATTACGAATTGATGGTGTATTTCTGTGAGGGGACGGACAGCGAACGATTAGCGTGGTTCGAGACAATCAACATTGCCGGTAAGGTTTTGACCAAGCAAGAACTTCGCAATGCGACATATGCTGGTCCATGGTTATCTGATGCCAAAAAATACTTCAGTAAGACTGGGTGTCCTGCCTACCAAGTGGGCGGAGACCTCATGAGCGGAACGCCAATCCGTCAAGATTATCTCGAGACTGTCCTTGGCTGGATCAGCGGCGGCAATATTCTTGGCTATATGGGGAAGTATCAACATAAATCCAAGGCGAACGAGTTGTGGGTGTACTTCCAAAACGTAGTTGCGTGGGTGCGAGCGACTTTTCCCAAGGAGCGCAAGAAAGAAATGAAGGGGCAACCTTGGGGTTTGCTCTACAACGAGTACAAGAACGAGACTCTCGACCCGGACGAACTCGAGGATCGCATTTCAGCGCTTATCCAAGACCCGGACGTGACGAACCATCGCGGTGTTTACCTATACGTCTTGAACGGCAAGGAGAAACATCTCAACATTCGTCAGTTCGATGGGAGGATGCGTCGCTCAGCGTTTGAACGACAGAATGGGATATGTCCGGATTGCGGCAACACCTTTAAAATCGAGGAGATGGAGGCAGACCATATCACGCCGTGGCACGAGGGCGGCAAGACTGAAGCGGACAACTGTCAGATGCTCTGTATCCAAGATAACCGAAAGAAAGGGGGGAAATGATGCTGTCTTAAAATCAGTTCAGCGAACGGTCCGCTCCGCGGCCCGCCGCTGAACCTTGGCGTTATATTGAATGGTCTGAAGGCTGGTATCCAAAATTTCGTAATTCGCTACTTACGCTTGACACCGTACCAGATTGCCTAGGTTTTGTACGAAAAGTCGGCACGTAGGCAACGGTCTATGCAAGCCAGACATACCATGGCGCGAAAGCTACGGGCCAGCTTGTCATAACGCGTGGCGATTCGCCGTAGCTCCTTGAGCCAGCCAAAACCGCGCTCGATCACATTGCGCTCCCGGTACTTGGGCTTGTCGAATCCTCGGGGCAACCCAGGGCGAGGTTTTCGGCGCATCTTGCGCTGCGCGATGATTGGCTTCATCCGGTGTCGGTCGCAGTAGCGGCGCAAGTCATCACTGTCGTAGCCCTTGTCTGCCACGATATAGCGGCAACGCTTTCGTGGCCGGGCCCGCGCTTCCCGTCAGACGGATCGTTTCCATTGTGGGCATGAAATGACGAGTGTCGGCGTCTTGACCCGGTGACAAGGTGAAGGCCAGCGGCCATCCATGTCGGTCGCAGACCAGATGAATCTTGGTAGTCAAGCCGCCCCGGCTGCGGCCCAGCGCATGGTCTACCGGTTCGTCCGATCCCCCTTTTTACCGCCTCCCGAGGCGGCTCGAGTCGCACGGACGGCGGTGGAATCGATCATCCAGGTGTCCAGGTCCATCAGGCCATCCTCGCGAAGCTTGAGCTGAAGGCGTGCCAGCACCGCATCGAAGGTGCCGTCATCGCGCCACTGGCGGAATCGGGCATACACCGTGCTCCACGGGCCATAGCGCTCTGGCAAGTCGCGCCATTTGGCTCCCGAACACAAGACCCAGAAGATGCCGTTCAATACCTGGCGATCATCCCGCCTTGGCCGGCCCATCTCCTGCGGGGGAGAGACGATGTCCTTGATCAGCGACCAGCTATGGTCGGATAGCTCGTAGCGTCCTGCCATACCTCCTATATGCTGCTGCGGCATAAGTGAAATTAGCAGAATCTACTTTTCGTACAAAGCCTAACTTTTTGCTGTGGAGAAGTGGGGCAAGGGAGTCTGGGCATAACAGCGCCGAGCCCAACCTGTGCGTGAATTTGAATGAAGCGGGTATGGGGTATGGGGTATGGGGTATGGGGTATGGGGTATGGGGTATGGGGTATGGGGTATGGGGTATGGGGTATGGGGTCTCCCAAATTGTACAAGCTGTAAATATTGAAATTCATTGCAGTTCCCAACCATTCGCCGCACCATCATGTTGAGCCTCATCGTATCCAACACCTACTGTAGTGTCAGCCCCGCTCCAGATCGACGCTGAAGAGATCGACGGTGTCAGCCATTAGCCGTGCTCGACGCACAAATTGGCGTATCAGCTGCCGAGGCCAACGCTGCGGAGAATGAGAGCCACAAAGAGGCTGATGAGGAGTAGCGGGCCTCTCCGGGCCGAGTCCAAGCAGCATGGGAAGTAGCAAAAAAGGGCGCCTCAAGGGCGCCCGTTTCCGTCATAGTCTCACACTCAGAAACGGTCGACGCGGAACGGGTCATATCCACCGCTGGCTCTTCGCCACCCATCATCTGGGCAAGCAGTTCGCCGGTGGCGGGGCCGAGGGTAAAGTCTTGGTGACCGTGGCCGAAGGCGAGCTGCTAACCTCTCGTGTGGCTCATGGCAGGGCGTGCTCTTGTCATTGAGTCTATTTGGCTGAGAGCTGCATCTATGAAGCTATATGAATCGTATTGGTATATGGAACATACGGCTAGTGTTTTAATTTAAATTATAGATGAGTAGGAAAATGAGAGCTATAAGTTTAAGGGAAGTTAGGATATCGAATTATAGAAGTATTCGAGATGAACAAGTTTTAATCATAGGTGATGAATCCACTCTTATTGGGCCTAATAATGCAGGAAAAACTAATTCGCTAAGAGCCATTTCCATACTTTTTGGTGGGTATGATAATGCCTTCAATTATGACCGTGAGCTTGATATTCCTTTTGACCGGCAGTCGAAGAAAACTTCTATCATTGGGCTTTTTGAAATAGATGAGTCTGAGCTATGGTTTTGGGATGCAATAGATAAACTACATGTGCTCCAAGGTACTAAAAGAGAAAATAACCAAATCTCTTTGTATTTATATTTCACTGAAACGAATACGCCAGTGTATAACTTTTTTACTAATGTTAAGAGACCGCAGGATAAGAAGGCAGACTATAGCCGAATTCTGAGGGCTTTAGTATCAGATTTTATATCAAAGTTTCAAGTTGTCTATATACCTAGTGAAAAAAGCATTGACGACCTGTATAGGAGCCTTCTAGCCCCTAGGCTTAGCTCAAAAGCAGCTGCGATTCTCAGTAGTGCAATGGAGGATCTTGATATAGAATTAAACTCAATCAATAAGTCTATAAATAATACCCTTAGGAGCTCTCAGATTGAAGGTGCTGAAGTTCAGATTGAGGTTCCTGGAGGTAGTTTAGAAAATATCATAGGTCAATTTAGTCTTGCAGTAACTGACGAAGTCAAAACATCATATACTAGCAAGGGCCGCGGGCTGCAAGCCGCGATATTTTATGCAAGCCTTCACTGGATAGATGAAAGGATAAAGGAGGCTGGACAAAATCCAGTGTGGTTAATCGAAGAGCCTGAAAGTTATATGCATCCCGAGCTTGCAAATAATAGTAAGGACATGGTTCGTAAGTTAGCCAAAAAGAGTATCTCTGTTGTTAGTACACATTCCATGCAATTTATGCCTAAGATTGCTGAAGGCATCCATGGTTTTAATATATCGTCAGGAAGTACCATTATTAATCGATTTGTAAAGTTTGATGATGCATGTAGTTCTTTGAAAAGATCCTTGGGTATTCGTTTTAGTGATTATTATGGGCTTGCGAACAATAATGTGTTTGTTGAGGGGAAATGGGATGTTTACGTTATAAAAAACTGTGTTAGTAAAGTTTCTGAATTGTCGGGTCAGCCTCTTTCACTTTTGAGTGAAGCCCTTGTAGTTGAAAGAGAAGGGACAACAGGGTTGGCCGGATTTATAAAAGCTGTGTATGAGCACGTACGTAAAGAAGTTGCTGCAGTAACAGTGTTGGATGGAGATGCGGCCGGCGTTAAAGCCCGTAGGGAATTGCAAGGTTTTTTTTCAGGCAGGGGAGAGTTTGTTGCTAATAAAGACTTCGTTTCGGTTCGTGCTGGATATGAAATGGAAGGAATTTTTCCGGATGAATGGATCAAAGAATGCTATAAGGAACATGAGGGTTGGTTCGAAGGCTGGAGTGTAGATGCAAGCGGCGAATTGGAGCCTTTTTCAATAAAAGATAGAAATAAGGAAAGCTACGCAAAATATATGTGCGAGAAGGTGCTTAGTCTCAGTGCTGGGGAAAAGCTGCCGGCCCAGGTAAATCAGCGGCTTTTTAATTTCTTTAAAGTATTGGATGAGGCGTTGTTTTTTCAACAAAAAAAACTGGCCGCTGAAAGTATCATATAATATCTATGCGAAGCGATACGTTTCTTATCGCTTTGCTATTTTCCCACGATACCCTGGCAGCGCTCCTGCATTATCTTATAGAAGTCGATCCCGCAAGCTTTATCGGCACCCAGGGGCGCTTGGATCAAGACGAGTAGCTCTTGTTGACAATATAGAGCTGCCATTCCATGAGATGCTATACGAGCAATATATTAAGGCGAGGGCAAAGCATAAAGCGGGCGCGTCATGGGCGCTCGCTTTCGTGTTACATCACACTCAGAATCGATCGACGCGGAACGGGGTCAATATCCCCCGCAGGTTCTTCGCCATCGATCATCTGGGCGAGCGGTTCGCCGGTGGCGGGGCCGATTCCTGCCACTCGGTCGCATACTCGAAGCGCAGCGGTTGAGCGTACCGATCGGTAATTATGAGGATGATTGAGGCTTGATTAGAGGTAAAAATTACCGATCGGTAACTCTGGAATTAAAGCGGGCGCCTCAAGGGCGCCCGCTTCCGTAGTGAAGTAGTGATTTGCGTCAGAAGCGGTCGACGCGGAACGGTGCCATATCCACCGCCGGCTCTTCGCCATCCATCATCTGGGCGAGTAGCTCACCGGTGGCCGGGCCCAGGGTGAAGCCCTGGTGGCCGTGGCCGAAGGCGAGCCACAGCCCTTCCTTGTTGGGGGCGGGGCCGATCACCGGCTTCATGTCGGGCAGGCAGGGGCGGGCGCCTTTCCAGGGCTGGCTGTCGCGACGCTTGCCCAGCGGGAACAGCTTGCGTGCCACCTTCTCGGCGGCGGCCAGCTGCTTGTACTGGGGCGGCGATTCCAGGTCGGCCAGCTCGGCGCCGGTGGTCAGGCGAATGCCGGCGCGCATGGGTTCGAGCAGGAAGCCTTTCTCGGCGTCCATCACCCAGTGGTTGAGCTTGGCTTCCCCTTCGGCGGAGTAGTGCATGTGGTAGCCGCGCTTCACGAACAGCGGCACTTTCATGCCTTGTCTCGCCAGCATTTCACCGGCCCAGGGCCCCAGGGCCACCACCACTTCCTCTGCCTCCAGGGTTCCCTCGCTGGTATTGACTCGCCAGCCGCCATCGACCTGGAGCACGTCCTCGACGCTGGCCTTCATCACATGGCCGCCCTGTTCGGCAAAGCTGCGGGCGTAGGCCTGCACCAGGCCGCCCGGGTCCGAGACCATCCAGGGCTGTGTCCAGTGGATTGCCCCGATCAGCCCCTTGCCCAGATGCGGCTCCTTGGCGTAGAGCGCCTCGGTGTCCAGCACCTCATACTCGACCCCGAAGCGCTCGTGGTTCTCCTGGGCTTCTTTCTGGCGCTCCTCCAACTCCTTTTGAGTGCGGTAAAGCTCCAGCCAGCCGCCCTTGCGCACCAGTGCCTCGGCGCCGGCGGCCTCGATCATCGGCGCGTGGGCATCCTGGCAGCGTATGATCAGCGAGGCCCACTCGTTCACGATGCGCTCGTAGCGCTTGCCGCTCGAGTTCAGCCAGTAGTCCAGCAGCGGGCCCGCCGCGCTCAGCATGCCGGTGGGGCGGTAGCGGATGTCCACCTGGCGGTTGGGCACTACCCGCAGCAGGGTGGCGATATCGCGGGGGAAGGCGTAGGGGCGCACCGCCTCGCGCTGGATGATGCCGGCATTGCCGAAGGAGGTCTCGAGGCCCGGCTCGCGGCGGTCCACCAGCGTGACGTCATGGCCGCGACGCACCAGATGCCAGGCCACGGATACGCCGACCATGCCGGCACCAAGAACGATGATTTTGCGGGCCATGAAGGTCTCCCTGCCGATGGAAAATGGAAAGCTCCGCCGCGGGGCAGAGCCTGTCATGGGCGGAGTTTAACAGCACTTCCCAGAAAGTCTGCTACCTGCTGATAATTAAGATCATTGCTCTAACTTTTGTATAAAAAGCGGAATCTTTGTTCGCAAATGGAGTGGTGAATGGAATTATTTGCGTATCTGGCTCCTGAGCCTGCGCTGGACACCAGCCAGGCAGCGAGCCGCTGGCTGCCGAGTACCTTCCGCTCCCGCGAGACTGACCGGAACGGGGCCGCCAGGCATGGATGGACAGCGCTGCGCGGGCTAGGCTGTGTCTGAAAAGGCAGCGAGCGTAGGCAGTTTACGGACAGAAGCCTAGCCTCAATGTAGTCAATCCTGCTGAGACGCGACGGGGAGAGACGCCGATGCTCAAGGCGGTCTTGCTCGACATCAGTGGCGTGCTGAGCGAGGACGGCGAGGCCCTGCCCGGCGCCGTGGAGGCGGTGGCGCGGCTGCAGTCCAGCGGCCTGGCGCTGCGCTTCCTGACCAACACCTCGCGCAAGACCTCGGCCGCGGTGTGCGACGAGCTGCAGCGACTGGGCTTCGCCCCGGCGCCCGAGCAGGTGTTCACCGCACCGGGGGCCATCCGTCGCTATCTCGAGCGCAGTGGTCTTCGTCCCTACCTGCTGATCCATGAGCGGCTCGAGCCCGAGTTTGCCGGCCTACCCTGCGAAGCGCCCAACGCGGTGGTGCTCGGCGATGCCGAGCAGCGCCTGGACTATGCCCACCTCGACGAGGCCTTCCGGCTGCTGCTGGAGGGGGCGCCGTTGCTCGCCGTGGGCACCAACCGCTACTTTCGCCAGTCGGGCATGCTGCACCTGGACGCGGGGCCCTTCGTGCGCGCCCTGGAATACGCCGCCGGCATCGAGGCCAAGGTGCTGGGGAAACCCGCGAGCGATTTCTTTCATGCCGTGCTCGACGAGATCGGCGTGACGCCCGGCGAGGCGCTGATGGTGGGCGATGACGTGGGGTGCGATGTGGTCGCCGCCATGGAGCTCGGCCTGCAGGCCTGCCTGATTCGCTCAGGCAAGTATCGCCCGGGGGACGAGGCGCGGGCGCCGCAGGCACGCTGTGAGGCGAGCCTGGCCGAGCTGGTCGATGCGTTGCTGGAGGCGCGTTAGGCGTGCGCCATACCGAAGCGGATGCTCGCCATGGCCTGGCTATGTCTGATCAAGGAAGGTGTGGCAGGTGCTTGCGTTGGAGGGGTCACCTCCCAACGACCCACCGCTCCGGCAGCTTGTGGCAGTTTCTCAGCAGGCGTTGCTGCAGCCGTTCCAGCAGCGTTTGCTCAGTGCCTTGCTGGGCCTCGGCGCTCAGGGTGGTGAGGGTAGCGTCGATGGCTGCCGGCATGCGTTCGGCGAGTTCGAGACCTTGCTTGACGAAGTAGCGCGGTTGGAATCGCATCGAGCGTGCCAGCGCTTCCAGGTGTGAGCGTTCGATGCTGCCGGGGTGATCCTCACCATTGATGCGAAACGCGAAGCGGCGTGCGAGGCCGCTATAGAGCGTGGTGCTCATCAGATCATAGAACGGCGCCAGCCGGGGGCCTTCCTCGGTGTAGAGGATGGCAAGGTTCTTGGCATGGCTGTCGTTGTTGCCGATCAGCAGGTTGAAGAAGCACCAGGCGATCAGGCGCTGCAGGTCCTTAGCCGGTGCTCCCACCTGCTGCATGAGTTCACGACAGCGCGCCAGGCCGGGGCCGCCGTCGCTTTCGTACTTGATCAGCGAGGGGGTACCGGCAAGCTGGCAGAAGTCGAGCTGGTGCAGGCGACGCAGCCGGCCCTGTTCGTCGGGCGCCCGGTCGTACCGGCGCACGAGGCAGGCGTGGGTATCGGGCTGGTAGCTGGCTTCGGCGACTTCGAGCCCGAGTTCGGCGGCCAGCTGCATGCAGAAGGTTTCGTTGATGGCGCTGGCCCATACACCTCTCAAGCCTTGGATATCCGGCTTGAGGATATGGCTGGAAGGGGCCGACCCTTCCGGGATGGCGGGGCTTCCGTCTGCTTGCACCATTAGCAGCAACTTGTTCTGAGCGCCGGCCAGCGTGATCCGCGCCTCTTCGCTCTGCTGCGAGAGCAGAGGCCCTCGTTCTCTGTGCCGTAGGTGTTCCGCCAGCGCTTCCCAACTGATGGGCCGATAGTGCGGCGGAGCGGGTGTTTCTCCTGGCGGCAGCAGAGTGAAGCCGCTGGCCGTGTCTCCGCCGATGGCCTTCAGCAGGCCGAAAACGGTCGTGGTGTGGTGGCGAAGCTCGAGGTGACGGCGCAGGTCGCCTTCCGGCAGCAGGTTTTCGAAATAGGCCAGCACCGCATCGCCTACATGCACCTGCTGCGAGAGGGGTAGGGAAGGAGAAAGGCTCACCGCTTCAGGGTGCTCCAGCCAAGCGGAGGCATATTCGAAGCGCAGCGGTTGTGCGTCATGCAACCGGCCGACATGCCTGTCGCCGTGGTAAAGCTCCAGGGTATCGTCACTCGCCATGGCGGTTGCCACCCTTGCGCCGCACCACCACCTCGAGCCCCATCAGGTCGAGTACATCCAGCACCTTCTGCAATTGCAGTGTCGGCTTGCCGCGCTCCAGGTCGACGATGAAGCGATTGCCGGTGCCGGCGAGGCCGGCCAGGTCGATCTGCAACAGCCCCTGTTCGGCGCGCAGCTGGCGCACCAGCTTGCCGAGGTCTTCGCTGTGGCGAATGGTGGCGGCCTGGGTAGGCGGGAAGTCGGTGGTCGGCATGGCAAATCCGCTTGTAATTACCGTTCGGTAATTCTAGGCAGGGATTTACTGATTCGCAATGAGGAAATTACCGATCGGTAATTTTCGTGGGAATCAAGGTTCGATTTACAGAAAAATTACCGATCGGTAACTCCTGGCCGTATCCATGGGATCGGTCGACTGTCGCTGGTTACCGCGCAGCGCCGCGGATCCTTGCCTCGCCTTCAATTAATACGCTCCATGCCTGGCGCCTCAGCGCCTCGTCACCCGCTGTCATCACTTCCAGGAGCAGGCGCTTTTCGGCCAGGTAGACCCGGGCGAAGCCGGGGGCCCGCGCGACGATGCTGCCGGTGTTGTCGATCAGGTCGGCGTACTTGATGGTCTGCGCCTCGGGGGAGATCTGCGCCAGCCTGTCGCGCTCCAGCGCCTTGCGGTGAGCGCGGTTGCCGATTTCCGGGTCGATGAATTGATCCGTCAGCTCCAGGACCAGAACGGCCACCCGCTCGCCGAAGCACGCCTCGATGTCCAGCGCCGTCACGGCGGTATCCTCGAGCACGTCGTGCAGGTGGGCGGCGGCGATCATCTCCGCTGTCGCCGTCTCCACGGCCGACACTCTCTTCGCGACGTTCGCCGGGTGCCGCCAGTAGGGCTCGTCGGTGTACTTGCGCCGCTGCCCCACGGCCTGGTGGGCGGCGCGGCTGAACAGCGCCGCCCGTTCGATCATGTCGTCCATCCTGGTCGCTCTCTCCGTAACTCTCTCCGTAACGCTCCCCGCTTCACCTTCTTCCGCTCGACCTTCCCCTGCCTCAATCCCGGGGGAGTTTCTTCAGGCGCTCATCGGCGCGCTTCACCGTTTTCATCTTCTCCGGCCGCTTCATCGCTTTCCAGTGGCGTATCTCTTCCATCGTGCGGCCGCAGCCGATGCAGAGATCGCCTTTCAGTTGGCATATCGAGACGCACGGGCTTTCGATCTTCTTCGCCATTCAATGCCTCGTTGGCTTGGTGAGACCCTGTACCGTGCAGCTTACGGCAAAAACACCCGGATCAACGCTTCGCGCTCCATCTCCAGCATCTCTCCCGACATCGGGTTCTGCCCGGCTTCCTCACTAGCCTGCCATTCCAGCAGCAGCGCCTCGGCTTCGGGCGAGCCGGCCAGGCGGGCCGCGAGGATGTGGTTGGCGTTCGGCGTGTCAGTTGGCTCGCCAGCCATGACGTAGGCGGCCTCCACCTTGGCATAGCACGCCACGGCATCGTCCGTGGCTCCCTCCAGGCGCTCGTGCAGCATGCAGCGCAGCAGCATTCCCTCCTTGTGCAATCCCTCCTCGTCGAGCGCATCCAGGTCGCGGCTGGCTGCTTCATAACGGCCCAGACTGGCAAGCAGGCTGACGCGGTTGGTGCGCAGTTCGGTGTGGTCGGGGTGGCGCGCCAGCCCCTCGTCGTAGATCGCCAGCGCCTTCTCGTAGTGCTGCGTATCGCCCCCGGCTTCCATCAGCACAGCACCCGCGCGCTCCAGGTAGTGCGCCGGCGGTTCGCCGCTGGCCGGCGAACCGCCGGCCAGCAGCAGGGTGGCAAACAGGTATTTGTCGGTCTTCGGTGAGTGCATCCCAATCCCTCGGTCTTTCTCCATGTTGAAACTCATTATTGTTCGCCTGGAGCGGCGGGTCATGACTGAGCGAGGGGTTGAGATATGGCTTACAAGAGTTTCAGCGATTTCTTACGCCAGGTTGTTAACTGACAACCTACCCACCGGCACAGGGCCGTCGATGAGGCCCTGCGCGAAGTGGCCCGGGTCAGCATGCAGGCCAACGTCGCTCGTGAGACCCTCGTTTGCCTGCGGAGGAGATCCAGCGCTTCGAGGCGCTGGCCTGATGACCAGTCCCCGAAGCCGCTGGTGCCTTGTGGGTTGCCGGGCCCGGTTGCCGGGCCCGGCGAACTCACCGCCTCGCTTCGAGGATCAGGTTGAACGGCGTTTCGGCGGCACGGCGGAAGTGGGTGAAGCCGGCCTGGCGGAACACATCGGCCAGGCGGGCTTCGCCGGCCTGGGCGCCGAGCACGAGCTGGCCGCCTTCCGAGATGGCGTGGGCGCAGCAGATGGTGGTGGAGGCGGCGTAGTACATGCGCGAGACGACGGAGAGGTTGTTCTCGACCCTGTCCTGGGCGTAGGGCTCGACCAGCATCACCGTGCCCCCAGGGGCCAGCACCTGCTCGGCGTAGCGGGCGGCGGCAACGGGGTCGCCCATGTCGTGCAGGCAGTCGAAGAAGCAGATGAGGCCATACTGACGATCGGCGTAATCCACCGCCCGGGCGATCTCGAAGCTCACGCGGTCGGCCACGCCTGCCTCGTCGGCGTTGCGCCGAGCCGCCTCGATCGAGGCCGGGTGGGCATCGATGCCGTGGAAGCGGGAGTTGGGGAAAGCCTTGGCCATCAGCACGGTCGAGTGGCCGTGGCCGCAGCCCACGTCGGCCACGGCGATACCGGCGTCGAGCCGGCCGACCACGCCCTCCAGGGCGGGTAGCCACTCCGGTACCAGGCTGGCGCGATAGCCGTTGCGGTAGAAGGCCGCCACGCCGCACTGCAGGCGGCTGTCGTGGTCGCCCCAGGCTACGCCCTTGCCGGTACGAAACGCCTCCAGAGTGCGCTCCTCGTCGAACCACATGGAGGCCGGCACCTGCCAGGCGTGGGGGATGAAGACGGGGCTCTCCTCGTCGGCCAGCACCATGGCCTGCTCGGGGGAGAGTTCGTAGCGGTCGCTGGTGGCGTGGTAGCCCACGTAGCCGCCGGCGGCCTGGGCGTTCAGCCACTCGCGCACGTAGCGTTCGGCGCAGCCGGTGCGGCTGGCGAGCTCCTCGGCGCTGAGCGGGCCGGCGCCCGCCATGGCCTGGTAAAGGCCGAGCTTGCTGCCCAGGCTGATCATCACCCCGCCGTAGGCGGCGGAGATGTCGCCGACGGCCAGGTTGACCAAGGCTTCGAGTTTGGTTGGATCGATGGCAGGGGCGTTCATCAAGTGCAGTTCCTGTCTTGTTGTTGAGGGAGTAGCGTCCCGCTCATCATCACCGGGTGGCCCGGCCCGCTGAAGAGCCTAAATCGCCCGGAATCGGTCTGTTTGTGCCACACTGACTATTCCCTTCCCGCGAGGCGCCACGCGCCATGACCAGCCCTGCCGAAGCGAGCCCTCGTCACGTCAGCCTCGTGGCGCTGCCTGATGCCGTGGTATCCACCCTGACCGGGCTCTACGACGTGCTGAACGCCATTTCGCTGATGGGCATGGTGCAGCCCGGCGCGGTGGCCCCGTTTCATGTCGAGATCGTGGGAGAGGCGATGGGTCCGATGCGGCTCGCCAGCGGCGTGCCGATCGAGGTGCAGCGCGCCATCGACAGCATCGAGACGAGCGACATCGTGATCGTGCCCTCGGTGTTGCTCCCGCCCCAGGGCTGGGAGAAGGGGCGCTACCCCCGTCTGGCTGGGTGGCTCGGCGACATGCACGCAAGGGGCGCGGTGCTCTGCTCGGCATGCTCGGGCGTGTTCCTGCTGGCCGAGACCGGGCTGTTCGACGGCCAGGAGGCGACGGTGCATTTCGGCTATGCGGAGGCGTTCATGAGCGACTATCC
The DNA here is from genome assembly GCF_015992245.1 of Halomonas sp. SS10-MC5. Taxonomy (NCBI): domain Bacteria; kingdom Pseudomonadati; phylum Pseudomonadota; class Gammaproteobacteria; order Oceanospirillales; family Halomonadaceae; genus Halomonas; species Halomonas sp. SS10-MC5. The sequence goes on from NZ_CP065435.1 coordinate 704,883, forward strand.
CGCCGTGTCGACCCACCCCGAGCGCGTGCTGGTGATTGCCGGCCAGCACGAGGAGCTGGTGAGTTCGGGGGCTTCGATGAGCTGGCACGACCTGGCGCTCTATCTCATCGCGCGCTACGCCGGGGCCACCATGGCGCAGGAGGTCGCTCGGGCCTTTGCGTTGCAGTGGCACCAGGATGGCCTCACGCCCTACCTGGTGTTTGCCGCCAAGACGGATCATGGCGATGGCGAGATCCAGCGCGCTCAGCAGTGGCTGGGTGAACATTTCGCGCTCGCCCGCCCGGTGGAGGCGATGATAGAGCGCTCGTCGCTGGCCGAGCGCACCTTCAAGCGGCGCTTCGCCAGTGCTACCGGCCTGACGCCGATCGCCTACGTCCAGCGCCTGCGCATCGAGGACGCCAAGCGCCGGCTCGAGCGCACCGAGGCCTCGGTCGAGGAGATCAGCTGGCGGGTCGGCTACGAGGACTCGGCCTTCTTCCGGCGCCTGTTCAAGCGCACCACCGGCCTCGCCCCGAGCGCCTATCGCCGCCGCTTCCGCATTCCCGATTTCGCGCGCCCAATCCACGACGCAGCAAGGCCCGCCTAGGCGGGCCTTGCTGTCGAACCGGGGAGGTTCGAGAACTCGCGACCGTTAAGGTCCGGCGAGCTTGATGTTCGAAGCCTGAAGGCCTTTCTTGCCCTGGGTCACGTCAAACGTGACGTTCTGACCTTCCTGCAGGGACTTGAAACCTTCCGATTGGATCTCGGAAAAGTGGGCAAAAACATCGTCGCTTCCATCGGCCGGAGTAATGAAGCCGAAGCCCTTGGAGTCATTGAACCACTTGACTGTTCCAGTCGTCATAATCGAATTCCTTTCGCGCTATTGCGCCTTGCCATGTTCCTGGTGTTACCCAGATGAGTAGCGGGTAAAACAAGGAGAAATCACAGGGCTGCCGAACGAATCCGAACGCTACTGAAACCATGCTGCTTGCCTACCAACTGAACCGACGGTGTCATGCTTTGGCTGTGTAGGTCAAAGGTTATATTTTTTATTTTTTGCCACCAGCCCTGCGTAAGCCGGGGGCGTCCAGGCTTGGGAACTCCTTGAGGCGGAGGGCCTCGGGCGGCAGCGCCACCTCCCCCGGACTGGACGAAGCGGTAACCGGTAGGCTGTACTTCGACCAACCCGCGATCGGGCAATCGGCATCAGGCCCGGTTCCGTCGGGGTGGACGAGCTGCCAGAGGGAAGTGGCAGTAGGTACGCTAGATCGGGAAGAGGTGTATGAGAGCATTCCTGTGGGCCGCGCTGGCGGTGACACTCCTCATGGCCGGCCTGGGGGCGGTGCAGGCACAAGAGGATGAGGACGAGGAGCGCGAGCAGTGGTTCTCTGTCGATTCACTCAACGCCGGGCTGGGCGAGGTGCCCGAGGAGGCCAAGCGACAGACGCCTCGCGAGGCGATCCGCAGTTTCCTGAAGCTTGCCGAGGAGAAGAACTTCACCGCCGCCGCCCACATGCTCAACCTCTCCGAGCTCGACGAGGCGGAGCAGGAGCGTCGCGGCCCCGAGCTGGCCAGGCAACTGGCCGAGGTGCTGCGGCGCGGCGAGTGGCTCAACGTATCCAACCTCTCCGGGCGCCAGGATGCCGCCATCGAGGACCCCTCGGGCCAGCACCCCCGCACCGGCGAGCCGCGACGGGACATCGAACTGGCCTCGCTCACGCTCGATGGCGAGGCCTACGACATTCGCCTGGGGCGGTACCGGCTGGACGACGAGGACCCGGTCTGGCTGGTGACACCGGACAGCGTCTCGACCATTCCCACGCTCTACGAGGCTTATGGCCCCTCGCTGCTGGAGGAGTACATCCCGGAGCGCTTCAAGACATCGCTCGGTTGGCTCGAGTTCTGGGAGTGGATCGCCATTCCGCTGTTTGTGCTGGCCATCGGCCTGGTGGGCTGGAGCGTGCACGGCCTGGTCGGGTGGCTGGCGCACTGGTTCCCCTCCGGCTGGCCGAGCATCTTCGCCAGCCGGATCGGCAGCCCCATGGCGCTGCTGGTCATGGCGTTCACGGCCCAGGCCCTGCTCGACTACGTGGTCTCGTTCACCGCCGTGGCGACCACCTTCATCCGCGTGCTGCTGACGATCCTGATCGCCTGGGGGGCAGGCACGATTGCGCTGCGCCTGGTGGATACCATCCTGCTCAAGGTGACGCGGCGCATCGTCGGCGAGATCGACGACACCAAGCCCAAGGACGAGCGCAAGCTGCTGACGACGCTGTATGCGCTGCGCCGGGTCATCATCCTGGTCACGGTGACCGCGGTTTCGGTCTACGTGCTGAGCCAGATCCAGCTCTTCGAGACCCTGGGCATGTCGCTGCTGGCCTCGGCCAGCGTGCTGGCGGTGCTGGTGGGTATCGCCGGGCAGGCGGTGCTGGGCAACATCCTCTCCTCGTTCCAGCTGTCGCTGGCCAAGCCCATCCGTATCGGCGACCTGGTGATGTTCGAAGGGCAGTGGTGCTACGTGGAAGGCATCTTCTACACCTTCATCCGGTTGAGGAGCTGGGATGAACGGCGCCTGATCGTGCCGGTGACCTACTTCGTCTCCAAGCCCTTCGAGAACCTCTCGGTGAAGAGCGCCAAGATGTATCGGACGCTGGAGCTGGTCGTCCACCTGAGCGCCGACATCCAGCTCATTCGGGAGAAGTTCATGGAATTCGCCAAGGAGGAGGACAACGTCGTCGAGCACCACAAGCTGTGCTGCTACGTGACGGGGCAGACCGAACGGGCCCAGACCGTCAGCTGCTACCTCATGGCCTCCGACCCCTTCGCCGGCTGGGTCGCGGAGATGCAGATCCGCGAAAAGCTGATGAACTTCATTCGTGCCGAGCACCCCGAGTGGTGGCCGCGCGAGGTGGTGGTGCTGAGCCAGGCGGATATCGCCAAGGGTGAACGCAAGGAGGACACCCGCCCGCCATCGTCATGATGCCCCCTCCGGGCGCATCGGCCCGGAGGGGGCAGCTGGCCGCGGCCTCAGTAACGGCCCGCCAGTGCCAGCTGCTGGCGGCGGGACTCGCCCTGGAGCTCGATCATCCAGCCGGGATACTCGGCCGGCAGCTCACTGACGCGGTCGAGCTCGGCGAGTTCGTCTGCGCTGAGCGTGACCTGCGCGGCGGCGATGTTGTCGTCGAGCTGGTCGATGCGCTTGGCACCGAGGATCACGCTGGTGACCGCCGGCTGATGCAACAGCCAGGCCAGCGCAATCTGGGCGACGCTGACGCCCTTGGCCTCGGCGATGCCGCGCATGACGTCGACGCAGCCATGGGCGCGCGCCTCGTCCACCGGCGGGAAATCGAGGTTGACGCGGCGCCCCTCGCCACTGGCCCGGTCGCCGCGGCCGTACTTGCCGCTGAGCAGGCCGCCGGCGAGCGGGCTCCACACCATCAGGCCGAGGCCTTCGCTCTCCAGCATCGGCACGATCTCGCGCTCCAGGTCGCGTCCGGCCAGGGTGTAGTAGGCCTGCAGCGACTGGAAGCGGTTCAGCCCCTTGCGTTCGGCGATGCCGAGTGCCTTGACGATCTGCCAGGCGGCCCAGTTGGAGACGCCGACATAACGCACGTGGCCGTGCTGGACCAGGGTATCCAGCGCGCTCAGGGTCTCCTCGATGGGCGTGGCGGGGTCGAAGCCGTGCACCTGGTAGAGGTCGATGTGGTCGAGCTGCAGGCGCTTCAGGCTCGCCTTCACGCCCTCCATGATGTGGTAGCGCGACAGCCCCCTGGCATTGATGCCGGCGCCGGTCTCGCCGAATACCTTGGTGGCGACGACCACCTCGTCGCGGGGTACGCCGAGGTTCTTCAGGGCCTGGCCGGTGATGCGCTCCGAGAGCCCCTCGGAGTAGACGTCGGCGGTATCGATGAAGTTGATGCCGGCTTCCAGGGCGCGGGCGATCAGCCGCTCGGCGTCGCTCTGCTGGAGATTGCCGATCTTGCTCCAGAGCTCGCCCTCGCCGCCGAAGGTCATGGTGCCCAGGCAGAACTGGGAAACGAACAGGCCGGTGTTGCCGAGTTTGCGATATTGCATGGGGTACTCCTTTCCTCTTGCCGGGGTGTAGTGTGGCAGGTTTGCAGCACCCTGCCGGGTCGATTCATCGTCCCGCCGAAGGGCTGCGGCACCGCTGCCGCTTGCGGTGGGCGGCGGTGTAGGATGAGACGATACGTCGGTCGTGAGCGGCCGTTCAGGAGCGCGCTATTCCGGTATTCGCCCTTCCCCCCAAGGAAACGCACCGTGCTCAGCAACCCCAGGAGAAGATGGAGGCCCTGATGGGGCGCTCCACGCTGGCGCCCTCCGCCTGACCAGGTCTCCGATGGAGCCGGCGGAGGAAGCGCGTCGTGTGGCGTGACGGTGCGCCGCCGTCACGCCGTATCGCCTTACCGCGGGCGACGTACGACCCTTAGCTTGCCGCTGTCGCCACCGCCGCAGAAGAAGCGCTCGGCGCCATCCGACTCGAGCCCGGAGACGCCCATTCCCTGGGGCATCTCGAGCTGCTGCAGCACCTCGCCCGAAATAGGGTCGATTCGCCTCAGGTCGCTGCCGTCCTCCTCCCAGGTGCCATGCCAGAGTTCGCCGTCGACCCAGGTGACGCCGGTGACGAAGCGGTTGGCTTCGATGGTGCGCAGAATTGCCCCGCTGTCGGGATCGATCTGGTGGATCCTGCGGTCGCGGTACTGGCCTAGCCAGAGCGAACCCTCGGCCCAGGCCAGCCCCGAGTTGCCCCCCGGCGGGGCGGGAATGGTGGCGAGGATGTGGCCGCTGGCAGGCTCGATCTTGAGGATGCGATCCTCGGCGACCTGGAACAGATGCCGGCCGTCGAAGGCCGTGCCGGCATCGGCGGCGGTCTCGATCGAGCGCTGCGGCTCGCCGGTATCGGGGTCGATGGCATTGAGTCTGTCGCCGGTAGCCAGCCAGACGTGCCGGCCGTCATAGGTGACGCCGTGGACGCTGTCCATGCCGGGGAAGGGGCCGAATTCCTCGAGGAGTTCTGCTGCTGAACGGTTCATGTCGTTGACCTCGTTGGTAGGGGACCTCTTCAGCCTATGCGCCGGGCAGTGGGCCTGGGAGTAACAAGGTTGTCGTGAAACCCGGCACCGAAGGGGCGATCCAGCGCCGTGCCCTGCCGCGGCCGAAGGATTGCACCTTGCCCGCATCGGCGAGCGCTTCGAGCGCTCGCTGCGTGTTGCGTTGGCTGACGCCAAGGGCCATGGCCAGGGCCGAGCTCGACCACGGCTCACCGTCGCTGAGCAGGGCCAGCACCTCGCCATGCTTGCCTTCGATGGGGCGCGCCATCACTGCGACCTCCGACGCGGCTCCTGGCTCCAGCATGTAGCCCCGGGGTGTCGCGCGCACTCCGGCCAGGGGGGCGAGTGCCCTGCGCAGCCGGCCGAGTTCGACGCGCAGCCGGATCCGGTGCGAGTCGTCGGCGAAGCGGGTGCGAAACGCCCGGGCGATGAGCGCATCCCGCGATACGTCTGCGGGCCAGGCTTCGCCCAGCAAGCGGGCCAGGGCGAACAGCACCGGGCGCGTGGCGAGCGAGACCACGGCATCGCCATCGCGAACGGCATGACGGCAGGCATCGATGACGAGCGCCTTGGATTGCAGTAGCGCCTCGACCTCATGCAGCTGCAGCAGGTGCTCCTGGCCATGGCTCACCAGGCGTGCGGCGGGGGCATTCAGGGCAAGGCAGGCGCTCTCCACTTCCGCCAGCAGCGCGGGGACGCCGGCGAGGCGTGCGCTCCGTTCGGCTCGCTCCAGGGCGGCGCGTGCTGTCTCGGTGTGCAGCCGGCGCAGGGCGATGCCTGCCACGGTCAGCGCGTGAACGGCGCCCAGGGCCGGAGGAAGGGTGGAGGGTTCGAGCTGGGCCAGGGCATGCTCCGCCTGGCCCAGGCGGCCGAGCAGGAGCAGGCGGCGGGCCACGAGGGACCGCGCGTGGGCGGCGTTCGTCAGGTCGCCGTGCACCTCGAGCGTGGCCCGCGCCGAGTCGAGCCGCTTCGTGGGCCAGCCCAGGTCGCGCGACGCCAGGGCAATCTCGGCCTCGGCGACGATGCACCGCGCACGAGCCGTCTCTTCCCTGGCACCGAAGGCGCGTGAGGCACGCTGCAACAGCAGCCTGGCTCGCGTGAAATCGCCAAGCTGGGCCATCGCGATCCCCCGCAGCGCCAGCGCCGGCGCATCGTCACGCAGGGCGACCCGGTTCAAGGCCCCGAGAGGATCGCCCGCCGAGAGTGCACGGCCCGCGGCCGTGATCAGCGCATCCATCTCAATCCCGTCACACTTGTTACTCCCGCCGGTCGCGATAACGTTCCCTTGCCGCGACGATGGTGCGGTGGTGGGTGTCGGCCCAGGTCACCAGGGCCTGCATCGGTTCGAGGAAGGAGTGGCCGAGTTCAGTGAGGTCGTACTCCACGCGGGGAGGCACTTCCGGATAAACCGTGCGGGTGATGAAGCCGTCCTGTTCCAGGTGCTTCAGCGTGCGCGAGAGCATCTGCTTGGAGATGTCGCCGATCTCGCGCATCAGCTCGTTGAAGCGCTTGGTGCCGGGCTGAAGGGTCAGCAGAACGAGGACGCTCCATTGATCGCCGATGCGGTCGAGTACGTCGCGAATGGGGCAGGGATTGTCGAATTCGGCAACCTCGGATTGTAGTTGAGTCATGGCGGGCTCCTTGGGTGCTCATGAGTCATCACGGTGTGACCGGGTCGCACCGCGGTGACTTCTTGCGGATGGATGAGAAGTACCATAGTTTGCCGCTTAGGTCTATTTGGTAGACCAGGTCTCTATTTAAAACCTAGGAGGACTTAGTCATGGCAAACGTCGCTCTCATCGGTGCTTCCGGCAACGCCGGCTCTCGTATCCTTGCGGAACTCTCCGAGCGCAGTCATATGGTGACTGCCATCGCCAGGCACCCCGAACGAATCGACAAGCTACCGGGTGTCATGGCCCGCCATGGGGACGTTCACGACCGCGCGGGACTGGCCGATCTGCTGAGCGGCCACGATGCGGTGATCAGTTCGGTGCATTTCACGGCCACCGATATCGATGAGCTGATTGGCGCGGTACGCGACTCCGGTGTGAAACGTTATCTGGTGGTGGGCGGCGCCGGCAGCCTTGAAGTCGCGCCGGGCCAGCGATTGATCGACCAGCCGGAGTTTCCGGCCGAGTACAAGGCGGAGGCGAGTGCAGGCGCGGCCTTCCTGGAGCGTCTGCGTACCGTCGATGACCTCGACTGGACCTTTCTGTCGCCTTCGGCGCTGTTCATCGCGGGGGAGCGGACCGGTAATTTCCGCCTCGGCAAGGATGCGCTGCTGAGTAACGAAAACGGTTCCAGCATCTCGTTCGAAGACTACGCCATCGCCCTGGTCGATGAGCTCGAACGTCCTGCCCACGTGCGCCAGCGCTTTACCGTGGGCTATTGAGCCGAGGCCGGCCCGGGGCTGCCTATGAGCGTCTTGCGTGACCCGCCCAGGAGGCGGGTTTTTTCTCTCTAGGATCCGCTAAAGTAGACGGGCGGGAGGCAGCGAGGCGTCACGAAACGGGAGGGCCAATGGAAAAGGTGCTGGTCAGCGCCTGCCTGCTGGGCAGGCGGGTACGCTACGACGGCGGGGCCAAGAGCCTGGCCTCGGAGATCCTCGCGCAGTGGCAGGCCGAGGGTCGGGTGATTTCGGTTTGCCCCGAGGTCGATGCCGGCCTGCCCACGCCCCGGGCACCCGCCGAAATCATCGCCGGCGATGGGGGTGGGGTACTCGCCGGTTCGGCGCAGGTCGTCGATCGCGGCGGAGTCGATCTCACCGAGGTGTTTCGGCAGGGAGCCTCGCTGGCGCTCCAGCTGTGCCGGAAGCATGCCATCAAGGTGGCGGTCCTTACCGAGTACAGCCCCTCCTGCGGCAGCACGCAGGTTTACGACGGTAGCTTCTCGGGTGAGAAACGGGCCGGTGCCGGTGTCACCGCGGCGCTGCTTCGCCAGCACGGAGTGCAAGTCTTCGGCCAGCAGGACATCGCCGAGGCATGGCGGGTCATAGCGGCGCTCTAGCAAGCCTGGCTATCCAGACGGCTCTCGCGATGCGCTGTACTCTGCTATAAGCCAGGTGACAGAAAGGCAATCAAGGAAACGACATGGCCTCCATTCGCCGTGAGCTGGTGGCATTGATCGAGCGCGGTGAGATTTCGCGTGAGCAGGTGGCGCGAGCGGTCGCGCTTTCCGGGCTCCACCCTTCGGGGCGGGCCTGGGCGGTGTTTCTGGACCGGCTGCTGCTGTGGCTGGGCACGCTGGCGCTGACCTGTGGGCTGCTGTTTCTTATCGCCTACAACTGGACCGAGATGGGACGCTGGCTGCGCTTCGGGCTGGTGCAGGCGGCGCTGTTGGCAGCCATCGGCGTCTATTGGTGGGCCGAAGGGCGCGGCGGAGCGGGTGGCGGCATAAAAGCAACCATGGTGGCGCGGGCGGCACTCATGGCGGCCTCGCTGCTGCTGGGCGTGCTGCTGGCCCTGTTCGGCCAGGTGTACCAGACCGGGGCCGACCCTTGGCAGCTGTTCTTCTTCTGGGCCGTGCTGATGCTGCCCTGGACCCTGGTGGCGCGATTCGATGCGCTCTGGGTGCTGTGGCTGGGGCTGCTCAATCTTGCGCTGGCGCTCTACTTCCGCACCTGGGGAGGGGCGTTCGACCTCTTTTTCGATAGCGACACCGCCGCGCTGTGGGGGCTGTTCGCACTCAATACCGCGGCGCTGACATTGTGGGAGCTGGGCGCGCGGCGCTGGCGCTGGCTGTCGGTCGGATGGGCCGCCCGCCTGCTGGCGCTGGGCAGCGGCATTCCCCTGACCCTGCTGATGATCGTCTTGATCTTCGATGAGCGGGTCGATGTCTCGCCTGCCATTCTGGTCTATCCGCTCTGGCTGGCGGCGCTCTATGCCGTCTACCGCCACTGGCGGCCGGATCTGTTCATGCTGGCGGGCGGCTGTTTGTCGGTGATCGCGGTTGTCACCCTGTTCCTGGCCCGCCACCTGCTGTGGCAGGCCGAGGCTGGCGGCTTCCTGCTGCTGGCCGTGGCGGTACTGGCGCTGGGGGCCGCGGCGGCGGTCTGGCTCAAGCGGCTGCATGTGGAGATGTCGTCGTGACGCTCAGGGACAGACTCGCCCAGGCCGGTATCGAGGTTACGCCAGACGAAGGTTCGCCAGCCCTCGAGACGCCCTGGTTCGTGCGGGCATTGCAGGCGTTCTCGGGCTGGTTGGCCGCCCTGTTCCTGCTCGGCTTCCTCGCCATGGGGGCGGTGTTCGTGCTCGAAAGCAGCGCTGCCGCCGCCACCCTGGGGCTGGTCATGATCGCCGGCGCCTGTATCGCGCTGCAGAAGGCCAAGGGCGACTTTCTGGAACACCTGGCGCTGGCCGCGAGCCTGGCGGGGCAATTGCTGGTGGCCTGGGCGGTGGGTAATGCGCTGGGTGACATGACCGCCGGCTTCTGGTGGTCGCTGCTGGTGCTCCAGGTCATCCTTGCCATGGTCATGCCGAGCCTGACCCACCGTAGTTTCTCAGCCTTCGCGGCGAGCCTGGCACTCTATCTGGCGTTGGCCGAAGGGGTATCGGCGCCCTCCCTGGCTGGCGGCCTGGTGCTGCTGGCGCTGGTCGTCCTCTTTCTCAACGAGTTTCGCTGGCCGACCCGAGTGCGGGCAGTGGAGGCGCTGGGCCTCGGCCTGCTGCTTGGCCTGGTGGCTCTCCAGGTCATGGCGTACCTTGGCCAGCCGCAGCTCGGCTGGCATGACGATTCCGGCGTCAGCCTGACCTGGCTGGAACCCTGGGCCGGAAATGTCCTGGGTGCGCTGGCGCTCTTGCTGCTGCTCAGGCAGCTCTTCATGCGCCATGCCCAGGTCATGGTGCAGAGCGTTCGCCTGGCCGCCTATGGGGCCGTGGTGCTCTTGCTGCTCCTTTCGCTGCGGGCCCATGGCTTGATCCAGGGCGCCGCGGTGATGATGTTGGGCTTTGCCATTGGCCACCGGCTGGTGATGGGGAGCGGCGTGCTGCTGTTGCTGCTCTCCATCGCCAATTATTACTACTGGCTCGAGGCGACCCTGCTGGCCAAGGCACTGACGTTGTTCGCCATCGGCGTAGTGCTGCTGGCGGTACGCTGGGCGCTGCGCCGCGGGTGGCCAATCGAAGGAAACGACGAGGACAGGGCCGATGCGGGGGAGGGAGCAAGCCAATGATCGCGACAGCCAAGCGCGACAGGGTCGTGGTGGCGGCGGCACTGGTGCTGATCCTGGCGCTGGTCAACTGGAGCATCTGGGCCAAGGAGCGCCACCTGGCCGAGGGTGAAGTGGTGTATCTGGAGCTGGCGCCGGTGGACCCGCGCTCGCTGATCCAGGGCGACTACATGGCGTTGAGCTTCGAGATCGGCAACCAGATCCAGGATGCGCTGTATGAAAGGCTCTGGCAGAGCGGTGCACTGCATGCCGCCGATGGGCATGTCGTCGTCCGCCTGGATGCGCAGCGCGTGGCGCATTTCCAGCGCCTAGGCGGTGAGGAGAAGGCGCTGGGCACCGACGAGCTGCGCCTGCGCTACCGGGTGCGCAATGGCCGCGTGCGGTTCGCCACCGACGCCTTCTTCTTCCAGGAAGGCCACGCCGAGCGCTACGAACCCGCACGCTACGGGCAGTTCCGCGTCAACGAGCGCGGCGAGCCGCTGCTCGTCTCCATGCACGATGCGGAGTTGGAGCTGCTCGGGAAGATGGAGCGGTAGCGTCTTCCCTATCCCTCACCGTCGTGTGTCGTACCGACGTCGGCGGATAGCGCGCTGGCGTTCGCGGCGGCGCTGACGGGCCAGGGCGTTGCCGTTGGCCAACTGGACCGGGAGCTCGATTACTGACGAGTTGGAACGGCTCGGGAAATGGCAGCCTTGGCTGCTCTGCGTGCCTTTAACCCAGGCCGAATAGCGCATGTGCCAGGTGCCCGCTGAGGAAGGCGAGGCCGGCAGCGGCGCCGCCCATCAGCAGGGTTCTGATGCCGGAACGCAGCACCGGCCCCTCATGGACCAGGCTCTTGAGCATCCCGATGCCGAAGAACATCGCACCGGCAATGACAAGGCTTGCCAGGAACTGTGTGGTCGTATCCAGGCCTGGCAACGCATAGGGCAGCAGGGGCATGGCGCCGACGACGATGAAAGCGAAGAAGGTGGTCAGCGCGGCGCGCAGGGGGTTCAATCCGACGGGTGGCAGGAAATGTTCCTCCTTGAGCATGGTGTCCACCCAGACATCATGATCGTTGGTCAGCGTCTCGACCACTGTCTCCAGCAGCTCCCCCTCGAAGCCTTTTGCCCGGAATATCTGGCGAATTTCTTCTCGCTCCCCATCGGGGATGAGCTGGATATGGTGACGTTCGCGGCGGGCGACACTGTCGATATGCTCCTGTTGCGCCTGGGAAGCCTCGTAGTTGCTGACTGCCATGCTGAAGCCGTCGGCGAGTAGGTTGGCGAAACCGAGAACCAAGGCAACTGTGGGTGAGAAGCCCGCGCCGAAAGCGCCTGAAACGACGGCAAATGTCGTGACGCAACCATCGATACCGCCCAGTACCGCATCGGGCATACTGCTCGCTGAAGGCGCCTGAGACAGGCGTGCCTTGACTGCCTCGGGGCGATGTTCGGGTTCGAGATCTTCATGGCCGTGTCGCATGGGAGCATCCGCAGAATGGGAATACCGGTATCGGCTTATTCCAAAGGTAGAAGAAGAGGGCAAGTAGTAAGGTAGAAGGGAGGGGATTCTGCGGATGAGTAGCCACACTCCCTTTGCCAAGTATCAGCCGCGCAGGCCGATCAGCTCTTGCAGCCCAGCGGATCGGGGAACCAGCACTACGAACAGTCCCAGTGCCTGCGAACGGCCTGCAGCTAACGAAATAGCGAATCTACAAGGAGATGACGCGTGGAGTGGTGGACCTGGATGACCTTCGTCGGGGTGATAACGGCCCTGATCATTTTCCCCGGGCCGGTGGCGCTGCTATGCACCACGCATGGCCTGCGCTTTGGGCGGCACCGCGCCTTCGCCACGGTGCTGGGCGGCGGTGTGGCGTCACTGGTGTTGATGACGCTTTCCGCCTTGGGGCTTGGTGCCGTGCTCGCCACCTCGGAAACGGCTTTCTTCGTGCTGAAACTGCTGGGCGGCGCCTACCTGATCTATCTGGGCTTGCAGGCCTGGTTGGCCAAGCCGCAGTCGCCGCTGGCCGATGCGCCAGCGGCGGTGAAGGGCCAGTCCGTACCCGCCCTGTTCCGCCAGGGATTCCTGGTGGGTATCGGCAACCCCAAGGACCTGCTGTTCTTCGCTGCCCTGTTTCCCAACTTCATCACCATCGGCGAACCGCAATTGATGCAGTTCGTCATCCTGGCGCTGACCTGGCTGGTCATCGACACGACCTTGATGACGCTCTACGCCACTCTGGGTTCGGGGCTGGGCCGCTGGTTCGATAGCCCCGGCAGGATGCGGGCGTTTCATCGCACTACCGGGGGCTTGTTCCTGGGCGCCGGCGGCACGCTGATCGTCTCGAGCGCCAACAAGTAGGCGGCGCGAAAATCGGTTCAGCATGCTTGGCTCGATGGAAAACCCTTAACACGCTATCTTTCCCCTACTGCACGCGTCCCTCTTTCCGCCGGGGAGCGGGGCGCTTCGACACTCTGTTATCTGGAGCACTCATGAGCCAAGGAAACGAGTACGTACCGCCGAAGGTGTGGAAATGGGAGAAGGCGAGCGGTGGGCAGTTTGCCAACATCAACCGGCCCATCGCCGGCCCCACCCACGACAAGGAGCGGCCGGTCGGCAAGCATCCATTCCAGCTCTATTCGCTGGCCACGCCCAACGGGGTCAAGGTCGGCATCATGCTCGAGGAACTGCTGGCGCTGGGCCACACTGGCGCCGAATACGATGCCTGGCTGATCCGAATTGGTGAGGGCGAACAGTTCAGCAGCGGCTTCGTCGAGGTCAACCCGAACTCCAAGATCCCGGCGCTGATGGATCACAGCACCACGCCGCCCACCCGGGTGTTCGAGTCGGGTTCGATCCTGCTCTACCTGGCCGAGAAGTTCGGCGAGTTCCTGCCCCGCGATCATGCCGGGCGCACCGAGACGCTGAACTGGCTGTTCTGGCAGATGGGCAGCGCACCCTACCTGGGCGGCGGCTTCGGCCACTTCTACGCCTACGCGCCGACCAAGATCGAGTACGCCATCGATCGCTTCGCCATGGAGGCCAAGCGGCAGCTCGATGTGCTGGACCGGCGCCTGGCCGAGAGCCGCTACCTGGGTGGCGACGACTATACCATCGCCGATATCGCCAGCTGGGCCTGGTACGGGCAGCTGGCGCTGAACCGCGTCTACGATGCCGGCGAGTTCTTGCAGGTGCAGGAGTACGAGCACGTGCAGCGCTGGGCCAAGGAGATCGACGCCCGTCCGGCGGTGCAGCGCGGGCGCATGGTCAACCGGACCTTCGGCCCACAGGAGATGCAGCTGCACGAGCGCCACGATGCCAGCGACTTCGAGAACAACACTCAGGACAAGCGCTAGGGACGGCGGGCATGGCCGAGTGCTCCATTGGACACCCTTGGGGCGCTCTGGCATGCTTCGCGCTTCGCGAAAACTGCCCAAGAGAAGCCCATGAGCGCGCTGCCGAACTGCCCCGCCTGCCATTCCGAGTACACCTACGAAGTCGCCGGCATGTACGCCTGCCCCGAGTGCGGTCACGAGTGGTCGAGCGTGGCGGGTGAGGGAGAGCCTGGCGACGAGAAGGTGGTGCACGATGCCAACGGCAACGTGCTGCAGGACGGCGACAGCGTCACCGTGATCAAGGATCTCAAGGTCAAGGGCACCTCGTCGGTGGTCAAGGTGGGCACCAAGGTGAAGGGCATTCGCCTGGTGGAGGGCGACCACGATATCGATTGCAAGATCGATGGCTTCGGGCCGATGAAGCTGAAATCGGAGTTCGTCAAGAAGGCGTAGGCGGCCATTCGGCTCGGTACTCGTCGATGGCGATGGGCGGATGCTGGCCGAAGGGCACAACCAGGTGGCTTCCGGTGACAGAACTCGCCACCCCGAATTCGAACTGGCGCGCTGGGCGGCGGCGAACATGAGCCCGGCTGCGCGTGCCGCGGCTACCGTTTATACCTCAGGGGAGCACTGTCCGATGTGCGCCGCGGCACATGGCTGGGTCGGGCTGGGGCGTATCGTTTATGCCAGTTCCTCCGAGCAGCTCTCCGGCTGGCTCGCTGAGCTGGGTGCTCCTGCAGCCCCGTTCGTTCCCTGCCGATTCAGGAAGTCGCGCCGGGCGTTATCGTGGAAGGGCAGGCGCCTGGGCTGGCAGAGCGGGTCCGTGAGCTGCACTACCGCTTCTATGGCAGCAATCGCGCCTGACGCCCTTGTCGTCGAAGTAGAGCCCAGCAGCACGACTCGCGGTGCCAATGTCGACCCGCCTGCCAGTAATAGGGCGCGAGGCTAGGTCGTCATTCCTCCTGCGCGATGAGAGCGTCGGCCAATGCCCGTGAAGCAAGGGCGAACTCCACGCGGGCCGCACTGAGGGCGCTCAGGTCCTTGCAGGATCCATCGCCCTCCAGGCGGTCGAGCTGTATCTTGGCCATGACCAAGCGCTTGCAGAGTGCTTCGTTGAGGCGTGGTTGCACCACCTCGCCGGGAGAAGTTCCCGTAATATTCAGCATGTTAGTCATCACGTTCCCCCCTGCGTCACTCGGACAAACAAGCGCCGCGATGCCCCTCGCCAAACGCTTATCTGCATTATCGGCCGAGGCTGAAGGAACTGAAGCGCGGGTGAAGAGGTGCGTGATCCGGCACCGCCGTCGAGGCGGTGCGGCGGTGCGGCACGAAGGTCTATCGCACGGTGACCATGACCGGGGCGGTGCCTCGCCTCAGCATGCCGAGCTCGCGGGCGGCACGTTTGGAGAGATCGATGATCCGCCCCTGGACATAGGGGCCGCGATCATTGATCAGCACTTCCACTTCCTGCCCCGTATCCGCCCGGGTAACGAGCACCTTGGTGCCCAAGGGTAGGCTGGGATGGGCGGCCGTCAGGGCCTGCTGATCGAAAGGGTCGCCGCTGGCGGTGGTGGCGCCCTGGAAGCGGTCGCTGTAGAAGGAGGCGATGCCTTCTTCCTGGACTTCGGCCTCGTGGGCCAGGGCATTGGCGGCGGATACCGCGAACAATCCTGCCAGGCAACAAGCGAGCAACTTCTTGAGTCGAGCTCCCATGGTATTACCTCAGGTTATCGTGTGGCGGTTATCGCTTTCATCGATGAGGTGCCGGTGAGCGTTAGGGATAGTACCCGTGATGGTCGCGTAGGGCAACCCAAGCCGTGCGCTTTGCTTCCGTTCACAGGAGAAGCCGTCGCGTTGGGCGGCGTTGGGCGCTGATCGAATCGCATGTCGCGCCATGGGCGTGCCGTGGTCGTACGGTGGGTCGCCGCGGCACCTTGGACGAGCGGATCGTGCTGCGCGGTTTCATCAAGTTGGCCACAGTTTCGGCCGGTGCGGCTGGTTTGCGTCAGGTCTCAGGTACCCTGGGCGCGATGGATCCAGGCCCGCGACTCTTCCTCTGCGATGAGGCGCAGGTTCGGCACGACCGCCGTGCGGTTGCGCCCGCTCTCCTTTGCCGCATAGAGGCCTTCGTCGGCCTGTTGGACCAGCACCGAGCGGTCGGCATTGCGCACCGGCAGCATCGAGGAGACACCGATGCTGACGGTGACATGCTCCGCGACGGGAGAGGCGGCGAAGGGAAGGGGGTGTTCAGCCAGCATGGCATGGATGCGTTCGGCCATGCGTACGGCGCCCTCCAAGCTGGTATGCGGCATCAGTACTACCATCTCCTCGCCGCCATAGCGTGCCACCATGTCCCCCGGCCGGGCGGCAGCGTTGCGAAGCACGTCAGCTACGCCGCGCAGACAGGTATCGCCGGCCTGGTGGCCATAGCTGTCGTTGAAAAGCTTGAAGCAGTCGATGTCGATCATCAGCAGGCTGAGCGGCTGGCGCTCGCGTGCCGCACGGCGCCATTCCAGTTTCAGCACGCGCTCGAATTCGCGGCGGTTAGCGATGCCCAGCAGGCCGTCGCTGGCGGCCTGGCGAACGAGTTTCGCATTCTGCGCCGCGAGGCGCTCTCGCTCCTGCAGCAGTCGCGCTTCGCGGGAGCGGTATACCCGGTGCATCGGCAGCATGATCACGGCCAGTGCGAGGGCGATACCGCTGGCGAAGCCGGCAAGCACTCTTCCGGGAGGCAGCACGCTCCCCGCCAGAGCTTCCAGGGAGGCGGCGGCACTGGGGAAGAGAGCGGCCTGTTCGGGCACGAGGCCATTGAGGGAGAGTGCGGCGTCGAGCAGCAGGGCAACCGCCAGCGCGCTTCCGGCGAGAAGAGAGGTACCACTGCTTAATGACTTGGGCTTCGTATGCATGGCGTTCGTCTCGTTCCTGGGCCGTTCGGGGACTGTCCGAAGCAGGGTGGCGACTCTGGCCAGCTAGCGCTTTGCGGCATCCTTGCGTTCTGCTGCGCATCTTGCGGCTAAAAAAAGGGCCGCAGAGCGGCCCAAGTACGCAGGGAACTAAAGGATAGTGCTAACTCATCGCAAGAGCGTGCCTTAGGCCGGTGGAAGCGAATGCCGCTTGCTTGCCGGGGTCCAACCCGTGCCGCGTCAGTCCGTGACGCTGCAAGCGCCTGAGTGACGAGCGGTGACCGTGATGCCGTGTCTGTCTCGTCATGCCTTGCCATTGCCTTATGGTAAGCGAGAACAGTGCCATGTTTACACGACTTGTTTAAAAAACAGTGTTTTAGTAATGCTTTGGTGCGACTCAGGGCGGAGGGCGAGGTCAATCGGGGCCGGAATGAGGGGGCAGATTGTTGGTATTTGGAGACATCTATTGCGTGTTCTAGGAAAACAATAGAAAAACAGTATGTTGCGTGTCGCATTTTGGAGACATGGGGCGGGTGAATGGCTTCTGACGAGCGGATCAGGCAGAAGGTAGCGTATTCCTGACCGGCGAAGCCCGATGCGCAGGGAGGCTGGACCGCAGGCGTCGCTCGGGCGAGACTGCCAGCTTGACCCACCGCCTTTGCTGACAGGGAGAACTGAAATGGCGAGTGTCTTCAGCCGTATCATCCATGGCGAGCTGCCCGGCGAGTTCGTCTGGTCCGACGAGCAGTGCGTGGCGATCATGACCCTCAACCCCATGAAACCCGGCCACCTGCTGGTGATTCCGCGCGAGGAGATCGACCACTGGGACGACATGCCGGTCGAACTGGGCGCGCATCTCATGACGGTGTCGCAGAAATTGGCGAAGGCGCTCAAGCGGGCCTTTCCCTGCGAGCGCGTGGGAATGATGATCGTCGGCCTCGAGGTCCCCCACGTGCACCTGCACCTGGTGCCGATCGACGCGATGCAGGACATTCGCCTCGAAGGGTTGCCCCAGGCGCAGCCGGAGGAGCTGGCGGAGAACGCCGAGCGTATTCGGGGAGCTCTCTAGTCGGTGCGCTTCGGTCATTCGAGGTAGCCATTTGCTTGATGTACGACATGGCTTACACACTTTGGCGCTGATGTCTGATGGTACATCCGTGGCTCTGGTCTAGTATGGGTATCTTCCTAAGCCTGCTGAATCCACGGTGGGCGGTACCCGTCCAAGAGCTGGGCTTATGGAGGACACGGTGCACGAAAGACTGCTAGAGACGCGGCGGCAGTGGTACGCCGCCTACATCGATGGAAACGTCGGTCAGCTGGACCATGTTCAGCTCGACGATTTCGTCCTGATCGACGAAGCCGGCCTGCGGGGCAAGCTCGATCAACTCGGCGGGATTGCCGAAGCCGTTGCGGCCGACCAGTGGTTTGCCCGTGGTAGCCGGGCGGAGGATCTCGTTTTGAAGCTGGTGCCGCTGGGCGAGGCCGTGGCGGTCTACGGTCAGGTGCGGATCCTCGATGAGGGTCGGGTCCGGTACCATCTCAACTTCAGTGAGTTGTGGCAGAAGGAGAACGGGGAGTGGCGGGTGCGCTCGTTGCATTTCACGCCGGCCGCCACTTCGGCGGATGGGCAGCGCAACGGGCAGAATGGCCAGCCGGCAGGTTGAACCGCCAGCTGGCCCCGACGTTCAGCCGCGCGGTGCGATGCAGTTGGCATAGAGGCTCACGGTGGCCGGCCAGTCGCTGAACACGCCGATCACGCCGACATCCTGGACCAGCGCATCGAGGGTGATCAGCTTGTCGCCTTCGCGGCGAATCACATCTTCGGTGCTCTGGTGATACCACTGGCCACCGTCGGCCAGCGGACCCGAGCGCTCGAGGGTCCAGGTGATCAGCTCGAGTCCTGCCTCCCTGGCGTGCCGGGCGTACTCGGAGGGCACGAGGCGGCTATCGTCTGCGTCGAAATCCGGATTGGCCTCGAGCAGCATCCACATCGGTGGCGCCAGGATACGCACGCCCTGTTCGGCCAACTCCTCCATGCTCGGCGACCAGGTGTCGGGGTCGGTATGATCGAAGCCCTCCTGGTCGTAACGCCCATCCAGGTAGACGGCCTGCTCGCCGAACTCGGGTTCGTTCTCGATCCAGTAGCGCACGTCGTCGAGATTGAACGACTGGGCGAAGACGACACCCGGGGAGACGTCGGCGGCCTTGTATTCGTCAATCATCTTCTGCGCATAATCCTCCTGGCTCATGCCGTTGAAAGGCATCTCCACCTCCGGTGCCTTGAGCTCGGGCGTCATCTTTACGCCTAATTCACTGAATAGCGCGATGCTGTCGGCGTGGCTCATCAGGGTGCCGCGCGTGGCGTAGAGGTCGCTGCGCCAGGGCGGGTTGCCGTCCAGGTACGCCTCGAGGCTGCGTGCTTCCAGGTTGGCGCCTTCCATGGTGCCGCGCAGGGTACGGAACTCGGCCAGGGTGATGTCGCTGGTACAGCAGCGAATCTCGGCGGCGTTGGTCAACTCGCCGCTCTGCGGGTCGATTTCCGGTGGCACGCTGCACTTCTCGGCGAGTTCGGTTTCGACGATGTTGGTGGTGGTATGCAGGTCGCACTGGGAGTGGCGGCACACCAGCTCATTGTCGCTGGTGAAGGTCACGTCGCACTCCATGATTCCCGCACCGCCCTGAGCGCCCGCCAGGTAGGATTCCAGCGTGTGCTCGGGAAATTGCAGCGGTGCGCCGCGGTGGGCGATAACGAGATCCGAGGGCTGCCAGTTGGTAGCCCGGGCGGCGCACTCCAGCAGCTTGGTCTTGAGTTCGCGCTCGCGCTCGGTCTCGTCGCTCATGTCGTTGGCCAGAAACAGCGGGCGCGGGCCGAACGTGACCTGGCGTGCCGCCTTCAGCAGGGCATCGTTCCACTCGGGAGCGTTGTCGATCGCTTCCTGGGCCGACGCCGAGCCGGCGGCCAGCAGCCCCAGGCAGGCCAGGGTGGAGAGAGTCTTGTGCATGGCGTAGTCTCGCTTCTTCCTTGTTGGCGTGGGCTCCACGGTACAGCCAGGAGCCAGACTTGAGCGTAGCCATGCGCGGCGGCGCGGGCTAGCGCTCCGTCATCGCCAGGCGCACCGCCAGGGCGAGGAAACTCGCCGCAAAAGCGCGCCGCAGCCAGGCCAGCGCCCGAGGGCGTGCCAGGACCCGCTGACGTGCGGCAGCCGCGCTGACGCCGTAGACCATAAACACCGTAAATGTCAGCAGCATGAACGCGAGGCTCAATTCGAGCATTTGCGCGAGCAGCGGACGCCCGGTATCGACGAACTGCGGCAGGAAGGCGAAAAAGAACAGGGTGAGCTTGGGGTTGAGCAGGTTGATCAGCACGCCGTTGCCGATCAGGCGCTTGGCCGGCAGGGGCGCCGGATTGGCGGTGGCAGGGGTGATCCCGTGCTCCCTCAGCACGCTCCAGGCGAGGTGGAGCAGGTAGACGACGCCAAGTAGCTTGAGCCAGTGGAACGCCGTGGCGCTGGCATGCAGCAGCGAGGCAAGCCCGGTGGTGGCGGCGAGCATGTGCGGCACGATACCGAGAGTGCAGCCGAAGGCAGCCAGCGTGCTGGCACGCCTGCCATGCGCAAGTCCACTGGCGAGGGTGTAGAGCACCCCGGTGCCGGGTGAGGCGACGACGACGAGTGAGGTCAACAGATACTCGAGGGACATGGGGCAGGCTCCGATGACGATGTCTCGCCAGCGTGGCACTGCCGCCCGGTCGGGTCTTGAACGGAATTGCAGCCTCAGGGCTGACGGAGGGCGTGGCGGTAGCGCCCCGGGGAGAGCCCGAACTGGCGGCTGAAGGCCCGGCTCATGTGGCTCTGGTCGGAGAACCCCGCCTCCAGGGCAGCCTGGCTCAGTGCCTGGCCGGTGGCGATCAAGCGCCTGGCGAGCAGGACTCGCCGCTGCAGCAGGTAGGCGTGCGGCGTGATGCCCAGCGCTCGCGAGAAGCCGCGCAGTAGCTGAAAGCGGCTCAGGCCCGCCAGCTCGGCCAGCTCGCTCAGGGTGACGGCCTGCTGCGGGGCGTCGTCGAGACGTTCGCGCACCCTGGCGATATTGTCCGGAAAACCGGGGTCGAAGCGACGGGAACCATGGCGAGAGAAAGCCGCGCCGAACAGTTGGCAGCAGCTCTCCTCCAGGCCGAGCTCGTCCCCCGGCACCGCGTCAAGCCGGCGGAACAGTTGATGCATCAGCCCGAGGAGCAGGGGATCGTTGAGCGTGGGGCGGGACATTTCCATCGGCGAGTCGGGGCCTCCGATGAGCTGCCGAACCAGCGGCGGGTCGAAGTAGAGCATGTGCCAGGCCCGCCGGGTTCCCCCGAGCGGTACACCGTCGTGCATCTCGCCAGGGTTGACCGTGATGAGGTCGCCGGCCAAGGCCTCCACCTGCCCGACACCGCTCCAGGAGCGCTGTCCGCCAGTGGCGATGACGCCGATGCCGTATTGATCGTGGGAGTGGCGGGGAAAGGCCCGGTCCGATGCCAGGCTCATCGCCACCAGGCCCTCGATTCCCGTGGCGTGAGCGATGACGTTATGGCCCTGTTTCAACCTATGTCCCCCCGCCGAGGCGGCCGGCCCGGCCGCAGTTGAGTCAGCCCTCAAGGCTATTCTAGGCACCAGAGCCTGGGTATGGGGTGGCCTGCTGGGCCTTGTCACACAAGTATCGGCGAATTGCTTCCTCGGCCTTCTGCTGTTGGAGAGCAAGGGCGGCCCAGAAGTGGAGCACTTCGTCGTCGTGGCGAGCGGAAACGGGATGGTGGATCTGCGTCATGGGTTGGTCCTCCTGAGGGACGACACCCACAGCGTAGATGGTTTTTGCTGCGACGCAGCATGAAAATTTGTAACGGAACCTGTCACCGCTGCCGCCTTACGCAAAGACGCCCCGTCCGGCGGTGGCCGAAAGGGGCGTGGTGCCGTGCTGTAGGAGTTCAGCGCTGCGGATGCTCCTCGAACAGTTCGGCCTTGGCCTGGCGCATGACGTCCTCGCAGGCGGCCTGGTGGGCGAGCTGGGTCAGCAGGCTCTGGGTCACGGCGAAGCCCTTGCCGAGACAGATGTCCACCTCTTCGCGACTCAAGTGGGGTATCACGTTGTAGTCGATCTTGATCGTTCTGCCACGTCCGTCCAGCTTGTCGGCGAGGCTGCGAATCAGCCAGGCGAGGCGCTCGCGCCAGCCGCTCGTCTCTTCCCTGCCTTCGTTCACGCTGAACGTGCATCGCCACTCAGGTTTGTAGACTCGCATGAGTACCTCCTGTACTGGCTTGGTTATGAATGATCGATCGTGGTGTATGACTCCGTTTCCTTCGACAAGACTACGTTTCTAAGAATACCAAACTTATACTGGACTTTCACGAGCTGTGCCGCTTCGCTACGTCTGCCAGATGCAACCCGGCAGCTTCGTGACCATGCGAACCGGAGCGCGTTCCTTGCTTATCGGCGCTGACGGAAGAACCTTGAGAGGCTAGGGAGGCATGGGGGGGCGAAAGTAGCCGTTGGTTGGGTCTCAACCTCGGCTCAATGACCCGGGATGCAGAGCCCGGGTGCTGGGGCTCGCGCGAGTCGGCTCTGGCTCAGGCGGCCCAGAGCGAGCGAGTCTCTTCCGACAGTGCCTGGCGCAGCTTATCGGTCAGGCCCGGGTCGACCTGGCGCGACACGACGCGTAGCACTGCGGAAACCGTATCGGCATCGACTCGTTCGATCATCCCCGGCGTCGACTGCACTTGTTGGAGGAACTCCTCCTGGCTGCGCAGTGGCATGGGCTGCTGGGCCGGGTCGTACTGCTCGTAAAAGGCGCCGCGAAGCAGCAGCGGCAGTTGAGCCGCGAAATGGGCCGCCAAGTCGGCCGGCAGCTTGTCCCGCAGGGTGCGCAAGGTAGCGCAAAGCGTATGCCAGGCTTCCTGCTTGCTGCAGTTAGGTCGCTCTTGCATCAGCTCATCGAGCCAGATGTGAGTCTTCTGCAGTGTCTTGTGAAACACATCGAGGCCGGTATCGCTCATCCTTCACCTCCTCTGTCTTGGCGGGTACGACGGGGTCGGGTTTTGCAGCCTAGGAAGAAGGCGAAGAATAAGCCAAGCGGATCAAGGTAACCCTTGGCTGGATTTTGGTAACGGCAGTGGGCGAAGTTGCAGCGCGTTTCCGCCTCCGCCGCCGGGTCAGAGCCGTATCAGCATCTTGCCTCGATTGGCGCCCTCGAAGAGCTTGAGGAAGGCGTCGGGGGTACGCTCCAGCCCCTCCTCGACGGTTTCTGCGTAGTCGATCTCGCCGCGAGCAACACGGGGGCCGACCTCCTCGAGGAAATGGGGATATTCGGTCCAGTGGTCGGCGACGATGAAGCCCTGCATGCGGGCGCGCTGGACCAGCAGGTTCGCCAGGTTGCTCGGGCCGCGGTCGGGGGCTTCGCTGTTGTAGCGCGAGATCAGCCCACAGATGGCGATACGCGCCCCGACCTTGAGGTGGTCCAGCGCTGCCTCCAGGCAGTCACCGCCGACATTCTCGAAGTAGACGTCGAAGCCCTCGGGGCAGGCGTCCTCCAGGTCGGCGCCGAGCTGCCGGGCATCCTTGCCCTTGTAGCTCACGGCGTGAATGTCGCGTTGTTCCAGCCATTCCAGCTTGTCCGCTGCGCCGGCGATGCCGACCACGGTGCCGCCCTTGGCCTTGGCCAGCTGTACCGCGAGCGAGCCGACGGCGCCGCTGGCCGCGCTGACCAGCACGTTGTCGCCCTCGCGCAGGTTGGCGATGCGGTTGAGCCCCGTCCAGGCGGTCATCCCCGGCATGCCGAGCACCCCCAGGTAGGCCTGGTCGGGCACGTCCATGTCGGGCAGGGACTCGAGCACGTCGCCCTTGAGCTGGGCGACGTCGCGCCAGCCTGCCATGTGGCGCACCTTGTCACCGGCCTTGAAGCGGGTATGGCGCGACTCGACCACCTCGCCGATGGCGGCGCCTTCCATGGGGGCGTTCAGCTCGAAAGGAGCGACATAGGTCCTGACGCCGCTCATGCGGCCGCGCATGTAGGGATCTACCGAGAGCCAGGTATTGCGAATGCGCACCTCACCTTCGTCCAGCGCGGGCAGCTCATGCTGACGAAGTTCGAACAGCTCTCTCGGCGGCGTACCTGTCGGATAGTCGCGCAGGGTAAAAAAACGTGACTGCATGTCGGCTCCTTGACTTGCCTGCATCCTGCCGTGTGCCTCGACGTCAGCGCGGCGGCCCCTGCTCGTAGAGCTCGGCCTTGGCATCCCGCATCACGTCCTCGCAGGCTGCCTGTTGTGCCAGCTGGTTGAGCAATGAGTGGGTGACCTCGAAGCCCTTGACCAGGCAGGTATCGATCTCCTCGGCGGTCACGGCGGGCTCGACGTTGCACTCGATCGTCACCGTGCGGCCCTTGCCGTCGACCCTGTCGGCCCAGCGCCGAATGCGCCAGGCAAGCTTCGTTCGCCAGTTGGCCGACGTTCCTGCGGCTTCGTTCACGGTGAAGGTGCAGTGCCATTCCGGCTTGTAGATTTTCATGTGAACCTCCCGTTCCGGCTGGGAACATCCCGCTGTCTCTCCTTGTTTACCGTGGGTAACACGGTCGAGACGTCCATGCTTCCAGCATAGAAGCTTTATTGGCCCGGGGCAGGTTAGCGAATGTGAAGGCTTGCTAAGGGATCGCTGCGTGCAGGCCGGCTGTGCGCTGCGATGCGCCGCCGGGTGGGGGCTGGCGGGCAGGCGAGAGGGAGGATTGGACCAAGGCCGCGTCTGTGTCCATGGTTAGAAAACATCTCAACTCACAACCCATGGAAGGTAGGGGTGAACAAGGTCGCTCGGCGAATCGCCATGACGATGGGGACGGTAGCGCTGCTGCTGGCGGCGGCAGTGCTACTGCTCGAATCCGCCTGGTTCCGCGGCTGGCTGGCAGACCAGGCCAGCACGCAGTTGGGGCGCGAGGTGACGATTGGCGATCACGCCATCGATTGGGGCTTGCCGCTGACCCTGCGGCTCGACGAAGTGGAAGTGGCCAACGCGCCGTGGGCCGACGACCCCATGGCTCGCCTCGATGAGCTGACGGTGACGCTGGACGTGGGTGCCTTGCTCCAGCGACGGATCGAGCTGGAGCGGGTCGGTGTGCGCCGGCCCCAGCTGCTCCTGCTGCGCCGCGAGGACGGCAGCACCAACATCGACGATCTGGTCGACGAGGAGCCGACCGAGGAGCAGGGCATTCCGCTCTGGCCCGAGACCTTCGTCGTCGACCGAGGCCGGCTGGTCTATCGCGATGCCGGGCGCGACATCGAGCTCGACGTCGCCTTCGAAACCCCGGGGGAGAGCGGTGACGAGCTGAGCCTGGACGTGCGCGGCGAGGGCCAAGTCCAGGACGACCCGGTCCAGTTCCAGGGGCGGCTGCACCTGGAACTGGAAGAGCGTCGCGGCGTCGTCGAGGCGTTCCAGGGGCAGATCGGCGACAGCCATCTCGAGGGCCGGCTGGCACTGGATCTCGGTCGCGATACCCCTTGGCTTGCCGCCGAGCTCGAGGCCGACGCACTCGACCTCGACCGCTGGGGCCTGCTCGAGGCCAGGGAGGGCGAGGCCACCTCGCCGCAGGACGAGCCGCGGCAGGAGTGGGACCGGCGCGCGGCCCGAGTGCTGGAGGCCTTGACGGCATACGAAGCCGATCTCGATCTAACGCTCGGGCGCCTGCACTACGCCGGCCAGACCCTGCATGATCTGGCCGTGAGCGCGACCCTGGAGGACGGCCGGCTCTCCATCGCGCGGCTGCAGGCGATGCAGCAGCTCGACGAGGAGACGCCGCGCTCGCTGGACGTCCAGGGTTGGCTCGAGGTGGAGGAACAGCGCCTGCTGGCCGACTTGCAGGCGCGGCTCGAGCGTATCGACCTGACTGCTGCGCTCGCACCGTTCGGGCTCGGTCAGCTGGGGACGCTGGATGGCGAGCTGAATACCCGCGTGGTCGACGGCGGGCTGCTGTTCGAGAACACCGCCCTGGATTACCGCGCCCCGCACTGGGGCCTGGCGCTCTCGTTCAGTGCCGACACGCGTACCGAGGGCGTGGAGGGACAGCGGGTCCATCTGGTGGGCGAGGGCAGCTACGAGCAGGAGCCCTTTGCCTTCGACCTCTTGATCGGTCCGCTGCTCGATCTCACCGATTCCGAAACGCCCTATCCGGTTTCCGGCGAGCTGGCCAGCGGCGATACCCGGTTGTGGATCGACGGTAGTGCGGTGCAGCCCTTCGCCCTCGAGGCGGTGGAGGGCCGCGTTCGCCTCGAAGGGCCGAGCCCGGCGGAACTCACCGAGCTGACGGGCATCGCCCTGCCCGAGCTGCCGCCGTACCGGGTTAGCGGCTACCTGCGCTACCGGGACGATTTGCTCAACATCGACGATCTCGAAGGAGGCTTCGGCGACAGTGATGTGGCCGGCGACGTGCGCATGCGCTTCGGCGACCGGCCCAAGCTCTGGTCGACACTGGAGTCGCAGCGGCTCGAGGCGGACGACCTGTTGCCACTGTTCGGCATGTCGCCGGGAACAGGCCCGGATGAGACGGAATCCGCCGAGCAGCAGCAGTGGGAAGCCGAGGAGCGGCGCACTGGGAAGCTGTTCCCCGATCGCGAATGGAACCTCGAGGCGCTGCGCAACACCGACATCGTGCTCGACTACGAGGCAGCCGATGTACAGGCGGAGCATGTACCGTTCGAAGACCTGACGCTCGCGCTGGAACTGGAGCAGGGCGTGATGACAGTCGATCCATTGCAGGTTGGGCTCGGCGGCGGCCGGGTTCGTGCCGCCTGGGTCATGGATGCGCGCCAGGCAGGGCTGGAGGGCGACCTGCAGCTGGCCCTCGATCAGGTCAACCTCAGTGCCCTGCTGGACGAGGCCGGGCTGCCCGAGGTGGCACGCGATACCCTTGGGGTGATCGGTGGGCGCGGCGGCCTCCGCTATCACGGACGCTCCATGCACGAGGTGATGGCTGGGCTCGATGGCGAGCTGGAGCTGGCCATGTCCCAGGGCTGGCTGGACATCATCGCCGCCGAACTCCTGCCGCTCAACGTGGCCAATGCCCTGGTGGCGGCGCTCACCGGGGAGGACCAGGTGCAGCTGGAGTGTACCTACGTGCGTTTCGTGGCCGATGACGGCCTGGCCGACCTGGAAAATTTCTTCATGGCCACCGAGATCGCCCATTTCGAGGGGGCCGGGGCCATCAACTTGGCCACCGAGCGGATGGACATGGCCTTCCAGGGACACAATCTCGACCCCACCCTGTTCACCGGCAACTCGCCGGTGGAGCTGAAGGGGACCCTGCGCGATCCGGAGGTGAACGTCATCACCGAGGAGCTGATGGCGCGTGGTGCCCTGTCGCTGCTGGGTGCCATCGTCGCCCCGCCCCTGGCGATCCTGCCCTGGGTCGACCCGGGCGGTGGCGAGCAGGTGGGCATGGGCTGCGAGCGGGCGCTCTCGGCGTTCGAGGAGTGAAGTTCCGGGCCTATCCGCCGGGGCCATACTCGAGGCAGCGCTCGGTCATGGCCGGCCCCTGCAGCAGCACCCTGCTGAGGTCTCGCAGGGCGCTGCGCAGCCCTTCCTCCAGTACCGGATGGTAGTAGGGCATCTCCAGCATCCGCTCGACGCCCAACCTCTGCTCCAGCGCCCAGGCCAGCAGGTGAGCGATATGTTCCACCCGGGGGCCGAACAGCTCGGCGCCGAGGAACTGACCGGAGCCGTGCTCGGCGTAGAGGCGCATCAGGCCGCGATTCTGGCGCATCACCACCGCGCGGCCCTGGTCCTCGAAGGTGGCTTCCCCTTCGGCGACGCCATCGCAGCCGAAGCGGCTCGCTGCCTCATCGCGACTCAGGCCGACGGTGGCCATCTGCGGATCGGTGAAGGCGATCGACAGCGGCGTGCTGCGGCGACCGGCGCGGCGCTCGGGGTAGCGGCCGGCGTTGTGTCCGGCGATGCGCCCCTGCTGGTTCGCTTCGTGCAGCAGCGGCAGCTCCTGGCTGGCATCCCCGGCGATGAAGACATGGCTGCCGGCGCTCTCGTCGTCGGCGCTGCGGCACTGCATGGTGAAGCGGTTGTAGTGGGGCACGCCCTTGTCGTCCAGCGCCACGCCGGCGTTCTGCAAGTCGAGTTGGTCGAGGTTGGGACGGCGTCCGGTGGCGGCCAGCAGGTAGTCGAAGCGCTCGGTCAGGCGGCGTCCGCTGCCGCGTTCGAGGAAGGTGATCGCGACTTGATCGCCGTCGCGCTCGATGGTCTCGACCTGGGCCGCCGGGTCGAGGTAGAACTCGTCGCCAAAGGTGCGCTCGGCATAGTCGCGTAGCGCCGGGTCCTGGAACGGGCCGAGCGAGCCGCTCTTGCCGAACATGCGCAGGCGTACTCCCAGGCGAGCGAGCGCCTGGCCGAGTTCCAACCCGACGATGCCGGGGCCGAACACGGCCAGCGAGGCGGGCAGGTCGTTCCATTCGAAGACGGCATCGCTGTCGACCAGGCGATCGCCGGCGGGGGCGAACGCCTTGGGCCTGTGGGGACGTGAGCCGGTGGCGATGACGATGGCTCGTGCGCGCAGGCGCAGGTCGTCGCCGACGCGCAGCGTATGCGGATCCTCGAAGCGGGCGTGGCCCGAGAGGCGGTTCTCGGGCTCGATGCGTCGCATCGAGTCGAGCACGCTCTCGACGAAGGCGTCGCGCTGGCGCCTGACCCGCGCCATGACTTCCTGTCCGTCGACGTCGACCCGCCCGACCGCGATGCCGAAGCCCGCCGCCTCGCGGGCCTGATGGGCCGACTCGGCGGCGGCGATGAGCAGCTTGGACGGCATGCAGCCCACCCGGGCACAGGTAGTGCCGGGCTCGCCCCCTTCGATGAGCACGACCCGCTCATGGTACTGCCTGGCCACCTGCCAGGCGCTCAGACCGGCCGTGCCGGCCCCGATGACGGCAACCTCGACCTCGCGTTCCTGCATGGCTCGTCTCCCAGACAGACTCTCTGGCACAGGCTCGGATGGCCCGGCATGGCTAAAGCCTAGACGCCATGGGCAGGAAACGGCCACTCGTCAGCGAGGTCATGACTTGCGGTTGTGAGTGGGCTTATCCTTCTGGCTGGTCGAGGCCATTTTCTCGAGTTCCTTTTCGTCCATCGATTCATACATCTGTTTGGACGCACCTTCGAGTTCGCTGACCTTCTTCTCGCCACGCTTGGCGGCAAGAGCGGCTCCGGCCGCCATTTGCTGGGCTTCGGATTTGGCGGGCATGGTCTGGCTCCTTCCTTTCCATACTGGGACGTTCGATGCTGGATGCTGCATGGTCCTGTTGGTCAGGCTAGCCACTGGGAAAGAAACCTGCTGTGTCATGGTGTTACGAATGACGTTGGTTGCGTAAATGGGACTGTGCCGCAATGGACATGCCGATGGCCGGCCTTTTACAAAAAGGACTAAAGTAGGTATTGACGGACTTACAAAACTCCTTTTGACGAGATGAGATTGGCATGATATCTGAAGCATACTGAGTATAACGACAACAACCCTGGCGTGAGTGCAGTCGGTTCAAGGGACCACGTAAATGTCTCGACAGGTCCGTTGCATCCCGTGGGGAAGGGAGTCTCATGCGCCAGCTCGCCATTCAGAGCCGATCCCAGGATTCGGCCCATCAGCCCAATCATGATGACGTCACCGGCCTGGCCACGCGCCGCCACGCCGAGCATCAGCTGGCCGCCTTGCTGGATCGCGCCGCCGCACAGGGCACGAAGGTCGCCATCCTGCACATCGACATCGATCGCCTGAAGGAGATCAACCATTCGCTGGGCAGGCCGATGGGCGATGCCTGCCTGCGCCTGGTGGCACAGCGGGTCAGCGAGGTCATCGATTTCAAGGGCAGTGTCAGCCGTCTCGACAGCGATGAGGTCATGGCCACACTGCCCGACGTGACCGGCTTGGAGGCGGTCGTTACCGTCGTCGAGCGGCTGCTGGAGCGCACCCGACAGCCCATCGAGCTGTCCGGGCGTACCCTCTTTGCCAGCTGCTGCATCGGGCTGGCGCTGTACCCCGACCATGGCGATACGGTCGCCGAACTGATGCGACACGCCAACCTGGCCCGGCGCAAGGCCCAGGCCGGAGGCAGCAGGCGCCACTGCGTCTTCTCGCCCGAGCTGCTCGACGAAGGTCCCGATCGCATGACGCTGCGCTGCGAGCTGCGCGATGCCTTGGCGCGCGGCGAGATGGCGCTGCGTTATCGCCCCGTGCTGTGCGCGCGCAGCGGCCAGGTGGTGGCGGTGTCGGCCCAGCCGCGCTGGTGTTCACCACGTTTCGGCGTGCTCGAAGCGGCCCGTTGGTGGCCTGCCGCGCGTGACAATGATCAGGTACACGACATCTGCTCCTGGGTACTGGCTAGGGCCTGCCGCCATGCCCGCTCCTGGTACGAGGCCGGCTCGGGGCTGCGCGTGGTGGTCGGCATGCCGGCCGAAGGCGTGGCCGGCGACCAACTGGCCGAGCGGGTTCGCGAGGTGCTCGCCGAGAGCGGCTTGCCCGCGGGGCTGCTCGAGATCGAGCTGAACGAGGGCGGGCTGATGCAGGATCCCGAGCACGCCTGCGCGACGCTCGAGCGGCTCCAGGCGTGCGGAGTGAGGCTCTCCCTCGACGGCTTCGGCAAGGGGCATTCCCTGCTGGGGCATCTGGGCCTGCTGCCCATCGACACGCTGAAGCTCGATGCGCTGTTCCTCGTCGGCTGCCTCGACAACCCGCGCCGCCAGGCGGTCATTCGCTCGGTCATCAGGATGGCGCACGAGCTGGGAGTGCGCGTGGCGGCGAGCGGGGTCGAGTCTCGCCTGCAGGCCGATTTCCTGCGCGAGCAGGGGTGCGACCTGTTGCAGGGCAGCCTGTGGTCGCGCATGGAGTACAGCGACCCGTCGCCGGAGTAGCGAGGCCGAAGGGCAGGCGGGACACATGAGGTTGCGGGAAAGTGCCTTTGGGCCGACCATGGACCTTTCCACCACCCGCGCTGACAGGAGCCCGCATGCCCATCGTGACCATTCAGCAGTTCCCGCGTGAACTGGCACAGAAGCGCGAGCTGGCGCGCCGCATCACCGAGGCCTTCGTCGAGATCTATGGGGTTCCCGAGCAGAGCGTCCAGGTGTTCTACCAGGAAGTGGATGGCGAGAACTGGGCCAAGGCGGGAGTGATGGGCTGCGACCGCAGCGGTGGGCAAGGCGGATCATAAGGAGACGACATGCGGCTGCAGCACGCTACCTGGCAGGAGGTCGAGGCCTACCTGCGGCGCGAGACCGGCATCATCGTGCCGATCGGCTCCACCGAGCAGCATGGCCCCAACGGCCTGGTGGGCACCGATGCCATCTGCCCCGAAACGATTGCCTGGGAGCTCGGCGAGCGTCACGGCGTGCTGGTGGCGCCGACCCAGAACCTGGGCATGGCCCAGCATCACCTGGCCTTTCCCGGCACCATCAGCCTGCGCCCCAGCACGCTGCTTGCCGTGCTGCGTGACACCGTGACCTCGTTGGCGCGTCACGGCTTCACCCATGTGTTCTTTCTCAACGGCCACGGCGGCAACATTGCGACCCTGAGTGCGGCTTTCGCCGAGATCTACGCCGAGCGCAGCCTGGGTTACGGCTCCCAGCCAGCCAGCCGGCTCAACCTCACCACCTGCAACTGGTTCGCCGGCCCGCGAGTCCGCGAGCTGGCCGAATCGCTCTACGGCGAGGCCGAGGGCACCCACGCCACCGCCTCGGAGGTGGCGCTCTCCTGGTTCGCGCGGCCCGAAGCGGTCAAGCAGGTGGAGATGTCGCCGCGCATCGCCCCTCGCGGTAGCGCCCAGTGCGATGCCGACGAGTTTCGCCGCCGCTTTCCTGACGGGCGCATGGGCTCCGATCCGACGCTCGCCAGCGTCGAGCATGGGCAACGTTTCCTCGAGGCCGGTGTGGATGATGCCTGGGAGACCTATCGGGCCTTTATCCAGGCCGGCTAGCGTGTGAGGAGGAAGGCGGAGGACCATGCTGCGCGTGATCGCCTCCCTGGTTGGCATCTACGGCCTCGTGGTGGTGCTGGCCTGGTTCTTTCAGGAGCGGCTGCTCTACCTGCCGCACATGGGACGTGAGCATGTCGCCACTCCCGCCGACCGCGGCCTGGCATGGCAGCAGATCGAGCTGGCGACCGCAGACGGCGTGACCCTGGATGCCTGGTGGATTCCCGTCGAGAGCGCCCGCGGCAGCCTGCTGTTCCTGCACGGCAATGCCGGCAACATCTCCCATCGTCTCGACTCTATCCGGCAGTTCCATCGTTTGGGCCTGTCGGTGCTGATCCTCGATTACCGCGGTTACGGCCGCAGCGAAGGCCGCCCCTCCGAAGCGGGAACGGCGCATGACGCCCGGGCCGGTTGGCGCTGGCTGATCGAGCAGGGGGTTCCTGCCGGCGAGATCGTGCTGTTCGGGCGCTCGCTGGGGGCGGCCGTTGCGGCGGAGCTGGCCGCCGCGCTGCCTCCCGAGGAGCAACCGGCGGCGATCATTCTCGAATCGCCTTTTCGCTCGGTACCGGCGCTGGGTCAGCGACTCTACCCCTTCCTGCCGGTGCGCTGGCTGGCGACGCTGGACTATCCCACCGAGCGCTACGTGAGACAGATCGAATCGCCGCTGTTGGTGATTCATAGCCGTGAGGACGAGATCATCCCCTATGCCGAGGGAGAGGCGGTCTTCGCCGCCGCCAACGAACCCAAGGCGATGCTCACCATTCGCGGCGGTCACAACACCGGCTTTATCGAAAGCGAGCCGGAGTATTCCGCCTCGATCGATGATTTCATTGCTCGCCAGGCCGGCCTGACCCGGTAGCCTTGAGCCCAAGGGCGAGGACGTGTTTGCCAGGTAAGTGCCGTTTCTCCTCGGTGAGTTTCGGGTGCCAAAGGTAACGTTCATTATCCGCTCATTGCACCCATGTGTTCCGTTTTTCCCTCCCTCCTCCGGGAAATTGACAGGCCCATCACGAGTACTATTTTGCGAGTGTCGACCACAGCTTTCGAGCCTTGGACGGAACAAGGTTGCATGGAGCCCTTCCGAGGGCGTAGTGACACTTGGCAAAACATGGAGGTGGCGAATGAGCGATACCGATAGCCGCGCGAGCCGGGAAGCTGGCGTTGGCAACGACAGTGATCGGCACGGCCTCGATCGCGAGGAGATCCGCCAGCAGGCGGAGGAGACCCGCGACGAACTGCGTGATGCCGCCCGTCAGCAGGCCGAAGGACTCCTCGACCGTCAGAAGGCGGCCGCGGCCGATCAGGCCGAAAGGGTGTCCACGGTGCTGCATAAGATGGCCGATGAATTCGAGCGTCAGGAGCAGCCGTACTTTTCCGGCTGTGTCAACGAGTTGGCCAGACGTTCCGACGCCTTTTCACGCAATCTACGCGAGCGCGACCTGGAGGCATTGATGGAGCAGACCCGTCACTATACCCGCCAGCACCCGGCGCTGTTCATGGGCGGGGCGATCGCCGCTGGCTTCATGCTGTCGCGCTTCATGCGCAGTTCCAGTCAGAGCGACGCGTCGACCCATTGAGTCGCAGCATGTGAGGCGAGAGCGTTGGCTTTCGTCGAACGATGCTTTGCCGTGAGATGCAAAGGAGGCGACACCTCATGGAAGCGGAAAACAGAGTACGTACGGGAGAGCCCTCGATAGGGTCTCTCTTCTCCAATCTGGCACGTGAAGTCACCTCGCTGGTGCGCAAGGAGACCGAGCTCGTCAAGGCCGAGATGGGCGAAAAGACCAGTCAGGCCATGGGTGCCCTGGCCTCGATCGCCATCGCCGGTGCGGTTCTCCTGTGTGGTTTCCTGGTGCTGCTTGCCGCGGCGGTCTTCGGTCTCAATACCGTGCTGCCTCCCGACACCACCCCTTGGCTCAGCGCCCTTATCGTCGGTGGGGTGGTAGTGGTGATCGGCTTCATCATGCTCCAAGCGGGGCGCAAGAAACTCAGGCAGGAAAACCTGATGCCGACGCGCACCATGGCCAGCCTGCGGCGCGACAAGGCGCTGACCCAGGAGCACGAGGCGGCGGTCAAGGAGGAGTTGAGATGAGTCAGCGTGACCGACGTACCTCGGACGAGATCGAACACGAGATTCACCAGACGCGCGCGCGTCTGGATGAGACCCTTCACGAAATCGAAGAGAGATTCTCTCCCCAAACGCTTATGAACACGACCTATGATTACCTCCGCCACGGCGGTGCAGAAAATGCGCTCTCCTCGCTGGGTAGAACGATTCGCGAGAACCCGCTCCCTGTCATGGTGACCGGCATTGGCCTGGGCTGGCTGCTGCTGGCGCAGCGCCGCTCCGGCCATGACCACGACTACCTCGACCGAGAGCCCTATGCGGGGGGCTACCCCGGCTCCACGCTGCCCGTCACGCGCATGCCCGATGGCGACACCGCCCCGGGGGGCGGCATCAGCGGCGCCGGCACCACGACCCTGGGGCATGACCCCGCGGCGCTGGGCGCCTCGCCGCAGCATGGCGAAGCAGAGCACGGCCATGGCGCTGGCATGACGCACAAGGCACAGCAGATGGCCGGCAACATGAGGGATCGCGCCCAGCACATGGGCGGCCAGGTACGGGACCGCGCCCAGCATGTCAGCGATCAGATGCGCGAGCGCGCCCAGCACATGGGCGGGCAGATGCGTGACCGCACCTCGCGGCTGCGTGATCGCCAGCACTCCACCATGCAGGCCGTCAGCCATCGCGCACGCGATGCGGGGGCACAGACCAGCCACTTCGTCCAGGATCATCCGCTGGTGGCCGGCGCCCTTGGTATCGCGATGGGAGCCGTGCTCGGCAGCCTGTTCTCGCCGACTCGTGCCGAAAACCGGCACCTGGGCGAGATGCGCGACCGGGCCCTGCAGCGCGCGGAGGACGCGGGGCGAGATCAGCTCGCGCGGGCCGAGGAGAAGATTCACGAGACCGCAGACAGGCTCAAGGAGGAGGCTCGCACGGCACAGCCGTCGAACTCGTCGAGCTACGTGGAAAACCCCTCGAGCGAAGCGCGCTATGCCAAGGCGGGCTCGGCTTCCACGTCGGGCAGCCCTGGCCCCGGGCGGGAAACGGCGGCAGGCAAAGGCGGTACCGGCACCAGCACTGCTTCTGCCGGCGGCCCCTCCGGGACCACCGCCTCGGGCTCCCGTTCGGCGAACCCGCAGCCCCCCGGCGCTTCCGGATCGAAGCCTGGCGATAGCGGTTCTACGCCGTCACGCGGGGCTTGACTGTCGGCTGAAAGCGCTTCGGCAAGAGGAACGCAACGCCGCGCCCAGCCGGGCGCGGCGTTGCGCGTCAGGCGCTGACTTCGGCGTTATGGAAGACGTTCTGCACGTCGTCGAGGTCGTTGAGGGCGTCGAGCAGCTTCTCGAACAGTGCCACATCGTCACCCTCGACCGGGGTGGTGGTCTGGGGCACGAACTGGATCTCGTCGACCTCGAACTCGAGCTCGCCGAAGGCATCGATCAGTGCCTGCTTGGCCTTGGCATACTCGGTGTGCGGGGCGAAGACGGTGATGCGACCCTCCTCGTTCTCGATGTCGGTGACGTCGACATCGGCCTCCATCAAGGCCTCCAGCGCCGCTTCCTCGTCGTCGCCGGCGTAGGCGAGAATCGCGCAGTGGTCGAACATGTGGCTGACGCTGCCCGGGGTGCCGAGCTTGCTCTTGGCCTTGTTGAAGCAGGCGCGCACGTCGCCGAAGGTGCGGTTGGGGTTGTCGGTCAGGCAGTCGACGATGACCATGCAGTTGCCCGGGCCGAAGCCCTCGTAGCGCGCCGGTGAGTAGTCCTCGCCGCCCACGCCGCTGGCCTTGTCCAGTGCCTTGTCGATCACGTGGCTGGGCACCTGGTCCTTCTTGGCGCGCTCGATCAGCCCTCGCAGCGTCAGGTTGCCGTTGGGGTCGGTGCCGCCCTGCTTGGCGCAGACATAGATCTCGCGCCCGTACTTGCTGTACACCTTGGTCTTGGCGGCGGCCGTCTTGGCCATGGATTCCTTGCGGTTCTGAAAGGCCCTGCCCATAACGTTGTCCTGTTGCATCGGATACGAGGCTGGATTCTACGAAACCGGCCTGCCCTGGAACAGCCCTATTTCGCCTCGATGAGGGCTGACATGATGCCGGTCACGGCTACACTGCCTTGAGATTCCCCAAGTGTCGGAGCCGCACCATGGACCACCACCAGTACCGCCACGCCCTGGCGGCACGGCTAGAGGCCAGCGAGCTGGCCTTCCCCGAGAGCGAGTTCGATGCCCGCCTGGCCCGCGTGCGTGACGCCATGCAGCACGCCGGCCTGGATGCCCTGCTGCTGACCGACCCTGCCGACATCTACTACCTGACCGGCTACAACACCTTCGAGGTGTCGGTACATACCTGCCTCGTCTGCTCGGCCGACCGGCTGGTGCTGCAGGTCCCTTCCATCGAGACCGGGCCGGCGGTGGTCACCGCGCGGGTCGACGAGCTGCTCGGCTACCGCTGGGAGGGCATCGGCGAGGTGATCGAGCCCCTGGCCGAGACCCTGGCTCCCTTTCGTGCCATCGGCCTGGACCTCTTCGGCGCGGGGCTGCGCCACGGCGTGTTGCGCGAGCTGCAGGCGCGCCTGGGCAGCGAGCGCTTCCGTGACGATGGTGGCGAGCTGCTCGACCGCATCCGCATCGTCAAGAGCGAAGCGGAGCTCGCCTGCCTGCGCGAGAGTGCCCGGATCACCTCGCTGGGGCTCAGGGCGGCAGCACGGATCGTCGTCCCCGGCATGACGGACGGCGACGTGGCGGCGGAGGGCGCGCGGGCGATGCTGGCGGCCGGCAGCGAGTTCATGAGCATGCAGCCCATCGTGACCACCGGCCGGCGCATCAGCGTGATCCACGTGAACCATCAGCGTCATCGCATTGCCCTCGATGAGCCGGTCTTCCTGGAGTTTGGCGCCGCCTACCGGCGCTACACCGCGCCGATGATGAAGACGGTCGTGGCCGGGCGCGCCACGCCGCCGATGCTGGTGCTGCGCGATGTGTGTCGTGACCTGTTCGAGGCCCTGGTCGCGACGATGCGTCCCGGCAACAGCTTCGACGATGCCGCCCGGGCCGCCGAGGCCGTGCTCGAGCCCCACGCCGAGCGAGTGTTCTTCTCGGGCGTGTTCGGCTATGCCGTGGGCGCGCAGTTTCCGCCCAGCTGGGTCGAGGGCAGCGGCTACATCGCCCGCGGCCAGCCGCGTCGGTTCGAGGCCGACATGGTCTTTCACCTGCCGCTGTGCCTGCGCGTGCCGGGAGCGTGGGGCATCGGGCTCAGCGATACCGTGCGGGTCACCCCCGAGGGGGCCGAGCCGCTGACCGACAACGACTGGACGCTGGCGGAGACCCTTGCCGGGTGAGACTGGACGACGAGAGCCTTTCACTATACTGAAGGAGGCAAAAGGACATCCCAACGGGGTGCCGTCGTGCTCGTAGAGACAACCAATGGAAGGAGAACGTCATGACTCTGACCGTAACGGCGACCTATCACGACCTCATGAAGGCGACCAACGCCTACGACGGGCTCATCTCCAAGAACTTTCCGCGCGAGAAGCTCCACTTCGACAAGGAGGCCAATCAGGTCAAAGTGATCGTGCCGGACGAATCGAAGCCGGAAGCGGAGGAGATTCTCAATCGTCACCAGCCTGACGATCTTTGGACACGCCCCTTCGAGCAGCATTGATCTTCCGCCGTTGGCGTACTGCTGTGCTTCAGGCTCCCTGTGGGTTGGCCGCCTGGCGTGCGGCCTGCTCGTCGAGGGAGTTGGCACGCCGGTACGCCTCGCGGTCGCTGACCCGTGCCCAGTAGTCGGCAAAGGCGGGGCAGGACTCCAGGCTGCCGAACTGCAGCCCCCAGCCGATGTGGGAACCGAGGTAGACGTCGGCGGCGCTGAAGTGCGGGCCGGCAATGAACTCGTGAGCGCTGACGGCGACTTCGAGGGTCTCCAGGACGGCCTCGATGCTGCCGTAGCCGACCCTGCCCTGCTGTTCGATGTTGGGTTCCATGCCCAGGTCACGATCGGTGATGGCGGCCTCCAGCGGGCCGGCGGCGAAGAACAGCCAGCGGTAGTAGGCGCCGCGCTCGGCGAGAGGCGGCGCCAAGCCGGCTTCGGGAAAGGCATCCGCCAGGTAGGCGCAGATGGCGGCGCATTCGGTCACCACCGTATCGCCGTGACGTATTGCGGGTACCTTGCCCATGGGATTGATGGCAAGGTACCGGGGCGACTTCATGGCTGAGCCGAACGTCACGATCTCGGTATGGTAGGTCGTCCCGGTCTCCTCGAGCATCCAGCGGGCGATGCGACCGCGGGACATGGGGTGCGTGTAAAGCGTCAGTGGCTCAGTCATGGCGGGTCCCTCCAGGCGCGCTTAGCACAAGATAGCAGGTCCCGTCGCTAACGTAACAGAACGGTTAAACGGTAGTTCAGTCGGGGTCGAGTAATCGCGGTCCCGAGCCCTCGGCGGCCAGTTCGTCCTCGGGGTTGCGCAGCGGGCAGTCCTCCATCGACAGGCAACCGCAGCCGATGCAGTGGTCGAGCTGGTCGCGCAGCTGGGCAAGGCGGGCGATCCGTTCGTCCAGAGCATGCCGCCAGTTCGTCGAGAGCCGCTTCCAGTCGGCGGCGGTGGGGGCGCGGAAGTCGGGCAGGTCCTCGAAGGCGGTGCGGATCTCGGCGAGGGGGATACCGGTCCGCTGGGCGACCTTGATGATCGCCACGCGCCGCAGCACGTCGCGGGAGAAGCGGCGCTGATTGCCGGCGTTGCGGCGGCTCTTGATCAGCCCCTTGGCCTCGTAGAAGTGAATGGCGGAAACCGCCAGGCCGCTGCGCTTCGCGACTTCGCCAACACTGAGGTCGCGCTGGAGGTGGGCCGGCATCTTCCGTCTCCTTGGCTTCTGCTGGGGAGACGTTTTTAGCGCTTCGCCAAGCGTCTGGCAAGTCATTGCACGCATCCTCCAGACTTGGGCTTATATATATAAGGTTTCTTGATGATTAAAATCACCAAGATTGATTTTGCATTCACACGGTAGGCTCGTATGGTTTTCAGCTCGCCTTTCTCTCATTTTTTTCATTCTCCTTCTTGACCTCAATTTAAGTTTAGGTTTTAGCCTGCGAACTGTCAGTCGCTCTGGAGCCTCGGGAATCATTCCGGAAGCGCCGCCTGTTTCTTTTTCCTGACGATGGAGTTGTCATGTTCCGTTTCTTCGAGACACTGGTGGATCCCTACCCCTCGGGGCAGACCGGGACACCGCCGCGGGAGCTCGGCCCGTTCATCCTGCACTTCTCGCGCCCACTGCTGCCGCTGCTGGCGGCGCTGGCGCTGTTGACGGCGCTGGTCTCTGCCGCGGAGGTGGTGTTCTTCAGTTACATGGGCGAGGTGGTGGACTGGCTGGCGGACGCCGAGCGCGAGGGGTTCTTCGCCGAATATGGCTGGCGCCTGGCCGGCATGGCGGCACTGGTGGCGATCGGTCTGCCGCTGCTGACCCTGCTGCAGTCGCTGGTGATGCATCAGGGTATCTTCGGCAACTACCCGATGCTCGGCCGCTGGCTGGCGCACCGTCACATGCTCAGCCAGAGCCTGGCCTTCTACCAGGACGAGTTCGCCGGACGCGTCTCGCAGAAGGTAATGCAGACGGCCCTGGCGATCCGCGAGACGGTTACCAAACTGCTCGACCTGATGGTCTACGTACTGGTCTACTTTGCCGGCGCCATGCTGGTGATGGGGCAGGCCGAACCCTGGCTGATGTTGCCGCTGCTGGTGTGGCTGGCCGGCTACGTGGCGATCCTGCGCCACTACGTGCCGCGGCTGCGGCGGGTCTCCATGCAGCAGGCCGACGCCCGCGCGGTCATGACCGGGCGCATCGTCGACAGCTACAGCAACATCCAGACCATCAAGCTGTTCGCCGACACCCGTCGCGAGCAGGCCTATGCCCGCGAAGCCATGGAGCAGTTCATGGTGACGGTACATCGCCAGATGCGCCTGGCCACGGGGCTCACCGTGAGCCTGACGCTGCTCAACTCGCTGCTGCTGGCCGGGGTGGCGGCGGTGGCCATCGGCGCCTGGTACCTCGAGGCCGTGTCGCTGGGCATCATCGCCGTGGCCATCGCGCTGGTGATGCGCATTCGCTTCATGTCCAACTGGATCCTGTGGGAGGTGGCGGCGCTGTTCGAGAACATCGGTACGGTGCAGGACGGGATCAATACCATCGCCCGCGAGCAGGCGGTCCAGGACGTGCCCGGTGCCGGTGAACTCGTGGTGCCGCGCGGCGAGATCCGCTTCGAAGCGCTGCGCTTCGGCTACGCGCGCCCGGACGGCGAGACGAACCGGGTCTTCGATGGCCTTACCCTGGACATCGCCCCGGGGGAGAAGGTCGGGCTGATCGGGCGCTCGGGGGCCGGCAAGTCGACCCTGGCCAACCTGCTGCTGCGCTTCTACGACCTGGAGGGCGGGCGCATCCTGATCGACGGCCAGGACATCGCCGGTGTCACCCAGGAGTCGCTGCGCCGCAAGATCGGCATGGTCACCCAGGACACCTCGCTGCTGCACCGCTCGGTGCGCGACAACATCCGCTACGGCAGTCCCGACGCCAGCGAGGAGGAGATCCGGGAGGCGGTGCGCCGCGCCCACGCCGATACCTTCATCGACGAGCTGGTGGATCTCGAAGGCCGCCGTGGCCTGGACGCCCATGTCGGTGAGCG
The DNA here is from genome assembly GCF_015992245.1 of Halomonas sp. SS10-MC5. NCBI lineage: Bacteria > Pseudomonadati > Pseudomonadota > Gammaproteobacteria > Oceanospirillales > Halomonadaceae > Halomonas > Halomonas sp. SS10-MC5. Next base: position 745,022 of record NZ_CP065435.1, read on the forward strand.
CGGGGTCAAGCTCTCCGGCGGCCAGCGCCAGCGCATCGCCATCGCCCGGGTGCTGCTCAAGGATGCGCCTATCCTGGTGCTCGACGAGGCCACCTCGGCGCTCGACTCCGAAGTCGAGGCGGCGATCCAGGAGCAGCTCTATACCCTGATGGAGGGCAAGTCGGTGATCGCCATCGCCCACCGGCTCTCCACCATCGCCATGCTCGACCGCCTGGTGGTCATCGACGAGGGGGAAATCGTCGAGAGCGGCACTCACCGCGAGCTGCTGGCGCAGGGCGGCCTCTACGCCTCGCTGTGGCGCCGCCAGTCGGGCGGTTTCCTGGGACTGGATACCGAGGAGGAGGCCGAGCGCCGGCATGACAAGCCGCTGGACGTGGCGCCCTGAGTTGCGGCGCCCGGCGAATCATGCCGTTTCGTCGACGGCCTCGGCCGCTGCGCCGGTGGACACCGGCGGCCGCCACGGCTCGGGTGCCGACAGGCTCTCGATCCGCATGCTCTCGACCACGAAGTCGACGAAGGTGCGCACCTTGGGCGAGATGAGCTGGCCGCCCGGGAACACCGCGTTGAGCTCCACCTCGGGGCCTTCCCAGCCTTCGAGGATGCGCCGGGGCCGCGCGGTTTCCGCACCGAGGCAGACGACGAACTCGTTGGCGAGCATGATGCCCTGGCCATCCTCGAGCATGCCGCGCAGGGCCAAGGGGTCGTTGGCAATGGCCACCGGATCGACTTCCACCTCGACGCTTTCCCGGCTCGCGCTGTTGCGCAGCTGCCAGACGTAGCGCTGGCCGCGCTGGTCCAAGGCCTTGGCCAGCACCGCATGGGAGGCCAGGTCCGATGGCGTGCGCGGCTCGCCGTGGCGAGCGAGGTAGCTCTCGCTGGCATAGACGAACGAGCGGAAGCGGGCCAGGGGGCGCGCCACCAGGCTGGAGTCCGGCAGGGCGCCGACCCGCAGGGCGACGTCGATCTGGTTGGCGACCAGGTCCAGGCGCTCGTTGGAGAGCACCAGCTCGATGCGCACCTGGGGGTACAGCTGGCGGAAATCGCGTATCAGGACCGAGGTGAATTCGGTGCACATGGTGAAGGGGGCGGTGACCCTGAGCCAGCCGCGGGGGCTCTCCTCGAGGTGGTGCACGGCCTTTTCCGCCTCGCCGAGGTCGCGGGCGATGCGATTGCAGTAGTCGAAGTAGATGGCACCGGCTTCGGTGAGGCTCAGCCTGCGGGTGGTGCGGTTCAGCAGCCGGGCACCGAGGCGCCGCTCCAGGTCCTGCACCTTGCGACTGACGGTGGTCTTTCCAAGGCGAAGCTGCTTGGCAGCGGCAATGAAACTGCCCTGCTCCACGACCTTGGCAAAGATCAGGGCATCGTTGAGGTCTTGCAGCATGGTCGTTGTCCTGTGCCGTGCATGCAATGTCAGGGGAGAGCAACACTGCAGGGCGAGAGTCGACGAGAACGGCCGCACGGAAACTGTCCCGCCAATGGGACAGTATTTCCCTGTTGGCCCGACTAATCAAGTGACCGGTAACACTATATGGTGGCCTTCGGCAAAGTTTGCAGTTGTCGATTTATCGCGCCGACAAACGACATTAATAAATCAAGACACAGATATTAAGAATAATGAGGCAAGGGATGGGCGTCGCTGGCCGGAACGAATAACGACACTGCTAACTGCTACTTGTATCGGGAGAAAAGAAACAATGAACGTCCACAAGATGTTCGCGAATCGAGAAGGCCGGCGAGCGCTCATGGCTACCGCCGTGGTCGCCGGGTTGGTCATCCTGACAGGATGCGAAAGCCAGGCCGATACCCAGGAGGCTGCGGAGCAGGGGCCGCCGCCGCCCCAGGTCAGCGTGGCCCAGGTGCTGGTCGAGGACGTGGAGCTGTGGGACGCCTTCACCGGCCGTATCGAGGCGGTGGAGACGGTCGACCTGCGCCCGCGCGTGTCGGGCTACATCGAGAGCGTCAACTACACCGAAGGCCAGGAGGTCGAGAAGGGTGAGGTGCTGTTCGTCATCGATCAGCGCCCCTACCGCGCCGAGCTGGAGCGCGCCGAGGCCGAGCTGCAGCGGGCCCGGGCGCGTGCCGAGCTGGCGCGCAGCGAAGCCGCCCGGGCCGAGGCGTTGGCCCAGAGCCGCTCGATCTCGCGCGAGGAGCTGGACCAGCGGCGCGCCGCGGCGGCCACCGCCGAGGCCGACATCCTGGCGGCCCGGGCCATCGCCGAGACGGCCAGGCTCAACATGGAGTTCACCGAAGTGCGCGCGCCCATCGCCGGGCGTGCCGGCAGGGCATTGGTCACCCCGGGCAACCTGGTCTCCGAGGCCTCGCCGCTGACCCGGATCGTTGCCCTGGACCGGGTCCATGTGCACTTCCACAGCGACGAGCTGGCCTACCTGCACTACGACGCCATGGCGCGTAACGGCAGCCAGGCCAGTTTCCGCGAGGGCGGCATACCGGTGCGCGTGGGGCTGGCCAACGACGAGGGCTACCCCTACCGCGGCGAAGTCGATTTCGTCGACAACCGCCTCGATGCCGAGGCCGGCACCATTCTCACCCGCGCCGTGCTCGACAACAGCGACGGCCGCTTCGCCCCGGGCATGTACGCCCGCGTACAGCTGCTCGCGGGGGAGGCGGAGGGCTCCCTGCTGATCGACGACAAGGCGGTGCTCACCGACCAGGACCGCAAGTACGTCTACGTGGTCGACGAGGAGGGGCGCGCCATGCGCCGCGACGTGCAGCTGGGGCGCATGGCCGACGGACTGCGTGTCGTCGCCGCCGGTCTCGAACCCGGCGACCACGTGGTCGTGAATGGCGCCCAGCGGATCTTCTTCCCGGGGATGCCGGTGGCGGCGGAGAGCGTCGACATGCGCGGCCAGGCCGAGGGAGGCAACGAGCTGGCCGCCACGCACTGACCGCCAGACTCCACTGCCCGATGTAACAGAACAAGCGCTATAAACCCTGAACGATCTTCGGCGCGGACGTGGCTGTCCGCGCCGGGAGGGAGTCTTGTCATGGATTTCGCCAAGTTCTTCGTCGACCGGCCGATCTTCGCCGCGGTGCTGTCGATCCTGATCTTCATCGCCGGTGCCATCACCATCCCGCTGCTGCCGGTCAGCGAGTATCCCGACGTGGTGCCGCCCACCGTGCAGGTGCGCGCGGTCTATCCCGGCGCCAACCCCAAGGAGATCGCCGAGACGGTGGCGACACCGCTGGAGGAGGCGATCACCGGGGTCGAGGACCTGATGTACATGAAGTCGGTGGCCGGCTCCGACGGGGTGCTGGCGATGACGCTGACCTTCCGCCCCGGTACCGACCCCGACGAGGCCCAGGTGCAGGTGCAGAACCGCGTCGCCCAGGCTCAGGCGCGGCTGCCCGAGGCGGTGCGCCGCCAGGGCGTGACCACCGACAAGCAGTCGCCCGACCTGACCATGGTGCCGCAGTTGATCTCGCCCGACGGGCGCTACGACAGCACCTACCTGCGCAACTACGCGGCGCTGCACGTGCGCGACGAGCTGGCGCGGCTGCCCGGGGTGGGGCAGGCGATGCTGTTCGGTGCCGGCGATTACGCCATGCGGGTGTGGATCGATCCCGACCGGGCCGCCGCGCGCGGGCTCACCGCGGGTGACATCATCGCGGCGATTCGTGAGCAGAACGTGCAGGTCTCGGCGGGACAGCTCGGCGCGCCGCCGACCCCGACCGCGTCGGATTTCCTCGTCTCGATCAACGCCCAGGGGCGCCTGACCACCGAGGAGGAGTTCGGCGATATCGTGGTCAAGGCCGGAGCCGACGGGCAGATCACCTACCTCTCGGACGTGGCGCGCATCGAGCTTGGCGCCGCCGAGTACTCGCTGCGTTCGCTGCTCGACAACCAGCAGGCGGTGGCCATCGGCATCTTCCAGGCGCCCGGGTCCAACGCCATTGCGCTCTCCGATGCGGTACGCGACAAGATGGACGAGCTGGCCGAGCGCTTTCCCGAAGGCGTTGAGCACACCATCGTCTACGACCCCACGGTGTTCGTGCGCGACTCGATCAAGTCGGTGATCAAGACCCTGCTCGAGGCGGTACTGCTGGTGGTGCTGGTAGTCACGCTGTTCCTGCAGACCTGGCGCGCTTCGGTGATCCCGCTGCTGGCGGTGCCGGTGTCGATCGTGGGGACCTTCGCCGTGCTTTATCTGCTCGGTTTCTCGATCAATACCCTGACGCTGTTCGGCCTGGTGCTGGCTATCGGCATCGTGGTCGACGACGCCATCGTGGTGGTGGAGAACGTCGAGCGCAACATCGAGGAGGGGCTCGCGCCGCTGGCGGCGGCCCACCAGGCCATGCGCGAGGTGAGCGGGCCGATCATCGCCATCTCGGTGGTCTTGTGCGCGGTGTTCGTGCCGATGGCCTTCCTCGAAGGCGTCACCGGGCAGTTCTACCGCCAGTTCGCGGTGACCATTGCCATCTCCACGGTGATCTCGGCGATCAACTCGCTGACGCTGTCGCCGGCGCTGGCGGCGATGCTGCTCAAGCCCCACGATGCGCCGAAGGACCGCCTGTCGCGGCTGATCGACTTTCTCTTCGGCTGGCTGTTCCGCCCGTTCAACCGCTTCTTCAATGCCAGCTCGCGGGGGTATCAGCGCGGCGTAGGGCGCAGCCTGCGCCGGCGCGGCGCGGTGTTCGCCGTCTACGTGCTGCTGCTGGCGGGTACCGGGGTGATGTTCCAACTGGTGCCGGGAGGCTTCATTCCCACCCAGGACAAGATGTACCTGATCGGCGGCGCCAAGCTACCCGAGGGGGCCTCGCTCGACCGTACCGAGGCGGTGATCCGGCAAATGACCGACCTGGCGCTGGAGACCGAAGGCGTGAGTTCGGCGGTGGCCTTCCCCGGGCTCAACCCGCTGCAGTTCACCAACACGCCCAACACCGGCACGGTGTTCTTCGGCCTCGACCCGTTCGAGTCGCGTTCGCGCAGCGCCGAGGAGATCGTCGGTGAGCTCAACGGCAAGTTCGGCGCCATGCAGGAGGCATTCAGCTTCGCCTTCACTCCGCCGGCGATCCTCGGCATCGGTTCGGGGTCGGGTTTCTCGCTGTTCGTGCAGGACCGTGCCGGGCTCGGCTACGGCGAACTGCAGCAGGCCGTCGATGGCTTCAGCGGGGCGCTGATGCAGGCGCCGGGCATGGGCTACCCGATCACCTCCTACCAGTCCAACGTGCCCCAGCTCGACCTGCACGTCGACCGGGTCAAGGCCAAGACCCAGGGCGTGGCGCTGACCGACCTGTTCGAGACCCTGCAGGTCTACCTCGGCTCGGTCTACGTCAACGACTTCAATCGCTTCGGTCGTACCTGGCAGGTGATGGCCCAGGCCGACGGCGACTACCGCATGGACGTGGAGAACATCGATCGCCTGCGCACTCGCAATGCCTACGGCGAGATGGTGCCGATCGGCAGCATGATCCGCATCGACCGAACCTTCGGCCCCGATCCGGTGATCCGCTACAACGGCTACCCGGCGGCCGACCTGATGGGCGAGGCCGACCCGCGGATCCTGTCGTCGAGCCAGGCCATCGAAGTGGTGGAGCAGCTCGCCCCGGCAGTGCTGCCCGCCGGCATGAGCTTCGAGTGGACCGACCTGAGCTACCAGCAGGTCAACCAGGGCGGGGCGGCGCTGGTGGTGTTCCCGCTCGCCATCCTGCTGGTGTTCCTGGCGCTCGCCGCGCTCTACGAGAGCTGGACGCTGCCGCTGGCGGTGATCCTGATCGTGCCGATGTGCATGCTCTCGGCATTGATCGGCGTGAAGCTCACCGGCGGTGACAACAACATCTTCGTGCAGGTGGGCCTGGTGGTTCTGATCGGCCTGGCATGCAAGAACGCCATCCTGATCGTCGAGTTCGCTCGCGAGCTGGAGCTGCAGGGTCGCGGCATCGTCGAGGCGGCCCTGGAGGCGTGCCGCCTGCGCCTGCGTCCGATCATCATGACCTCGATTACCTTCACCGCCGCGGTGGTGCCGCTGATGCTGGCCGGCGGTGCCGGCGCCGAGGTACGCCAGGCGCTGGGCACGGCAGTGTTCGCCGGCATGCTCGGCGTGACCCTGTTCGGCCTGTTCCTGACGCCGGTGTTCTACGTCGCTCTGCGCAAGCTGGTCACGCGCGGTCAGGTCGAACCTCGCGACGCACAGCCTGTGGAGGGCGCCTATCATGCCTGATCTGGCCACGCGCAAGAGAACCATGCGACACCTGCTGCCTTTGCCTCTCGTGCTGGCGTTGGCCGCCTGCGCGGTGGGGCCCGACTACCGCGCGCCGACGCTGCCCGAGCCCGCCGCCCTGGTGCGCGCCGAGCCGGGACTGGTGACGACGGAAGCCGTCGAGCGGGACTTCTGGCGCGGCTTCGACGATGCGCTGCTGACCGAGCTGGTCGAAGAGGCCTTCGACGCCAACCACGACCTGCGCATCGCCCTGGCGCGCCACGACCGCAGCCTGGCGCTGCTGCGCCAGTCGCGTCGCGACCTGGCGCCCAGCGTCACCGCCGAGGCGGGCGCCGCCCATCAGCGCGCCAGCGCCGACCAGATGCCCGAGGCGACACGCTCCCAGCGCGACTTCGAGAGCTATGATGCCGGCGTCGCCGCGCTGTGGGAGCTCGACTTCTTCGGCCGCGTGCGGCGTGCCGTGGAAGCCCAGCAGGCCGAAGCGGAAGCCTCGGCCGCCGATGTGCGCGCCATGCAGGTAGTGGTGGTCGGCGAGCTGGTCGACCAGTACATGCGCCTGCGCGGCCTGCAGGAGCAGCTGCGCGTGGCCGAGGCCAATGCCGATTACCAGCGTGAGTCGCTGGAATTGGTGGATGCACGGCTGGAGGCCGGGCGCGGCACCGAGTTCGACAGCGTGCGCGCCCGGGCGCAGCTCGAGAGCACGCTGTCGCGCATCCCGGCGCTCGAGGCCGAGATCGCCGCCATCACCCATCGCCTGGCGGTGCTGACCGGCCGCGAACCCGCCGCGCTGGTCGCCCGGCTGGAGGCTCCGGCGCCGCTACCGGCATTGCCGGACCAAGTGGCGGCCGGGCTGCCCGGCGAGCTGCTGCGTCGACGCCCGGACATCGCCGCCGCCGAGCGTCGCCTGCACGCCGCCACCGCCAGCATCGGCGTGGCCACCGCCGACCTCTACCCGCGCTTCACCCTGAGCGGCCTGCTCGGTACCCAGGCCGCCAGCACCGGCGACCTGTTCGGCCGCGACAGCGAGACCCGGCTGGTGGCGCTGGGGGTGGACTGGTCGTTCCTCGACAGCGGGCGGGTGCGCGCGCGCATGGCGGCGGCCGATGCCGACGCCGAGGCCAACCTGGCGCGCTACGAGCAGGCCGTGCTGCTGGCGCTGGAGGAGGCCGAGACGGCACTTGCCCGCTACGCCCAGTCGCTGCGTGAACGTGAGCATCTGGCGGCTGCCGCCGAAGCCAGCACCGAGGCGGCCCGACAGGCGCGGGTACGCTTCGAGGTCGGCGTGATCGACTTCCTCGAGGTGATCGACAGCGAGCGTTCGCGACTCGAGGCCGAGGATGGCCTGGCGCGAGCCAACGTGCGCGCTTCCAGCGCCCTGGTGGGGCTCTACCGGGCGCTGGCCGGCGGCTGGGACGAGCGCATGGACGAGCCGCGCCAGGCGAGTGAGGAACCTGCACTGACCTCCACCTGAGGAGGGCGAGCCCTGGTTTGCCCTTCGAAGATGAGCCGGCATGGCGCCATGCGTCGTGCCGGCTCAACCTGTTCCATGTTCCGCGTTTCACGTTCTATGTAGCACGTTCCGCGGTACGGCCCCAGTAAGCACTCGCTGACTCGGCGCTGTCGATAGCACGATGCCGTCCGCCTTTTTCTGCTATGCTGCCTGCCTTTCCCCAGCAGACGAAGCCCGGCCTCGGCTCGTGCCTTCGCATTCACCCTCGCTTGCTTGCCGCTTCGGCAATCGCTCAGTCTCGCAGGTCCATTTCCGTGTCCGACTCTCCCAACGACGGGGCCTTTGCCTCGTTGCCGCTGGCACCAGAACTGCTGGCCAATCTCGATTCGCTCGGCTACCACGCCATGACGCCGATTCAGGCCGAAAGCCTGCCGCCGCTGCTGGCGGGCCGCGACGTGATCGCCCAGGCCAGGACCGGCTCGGGCAAGACCGCGGCGTTCGGCCTGGGGCTGCTTTCGCGCCTCGATATCTCGCGCTTCCAGGTTCAGGCGCTGGTGCTCTGCCCCACGCGCGAGCTGGCCGACCAGGTGGCCGGCGAGATCCGGCGGCTGGCGCGCACGCTGCCCAACGTCAAGGTGCTGACCCTGTGCGGCGGGGCGCCCTTCGGCCCTCAGCTGGCCTCGCTGGCGCATGGTGCGCATGTGGTGGTGGGCACCCCCGGCAGGGTGGAGGAGCACCTGCGCAAGGGCGCACTCGATCTCGCTTCGCTCGACACGCTGGTACTGGACGAGGCCGACCGTATGCTCGACATGGGCTTTCAGCCCAGCCTGGAGGCGATCGTCGGTGCGACGCCGGCCAGCCGCCAGACCCTGCTGTTCAGCGCCACCTTCAGCGACGAGATCCGACGCATCGCCGAGGGGCTGCTGCGTGATCCGGCCGAGGTGGCGGTGGCCGCAAGCCATGACGAAAGCACCATCCGCCAGCGCGTCTACCGGGTGGCCGACGAGGCGCAGCGCTTCGAAGTCCTGCGCGGGCTGCTGCTGCAACACCGGCCGCGCTCCAGCGTGGTGTTCTGCAACACGCGGCGCGAGACGCAGGAGGTGGCCGATGCCCTGTGCGAGGCGGGCTTCAGCGCCCTGGCGCTGCACGGCGACCTGGAGCAGCGCGATCGCGACCGCATCCTGGTACTGTTCGCCAACCGTAGCATCTCTATCCTGGTGGCCACCGACGTGGCGGCACGCGGGCTGGATATCGCCGCGCTGGATGCGGTATTCAACTACCAGATCGCCCGCGACCTCGAGGTCCACGTACATCGCGTCGGGCGTACCGGCCGTGCCGGCGGCTCCGGCATCGCCTGCACCCTGGTCAGCGAGAGCGAGGCCTATCGCCTCGAGCGGCTCAACGAATTCCTCGGCGAACCCCTCGAGGAGGCGCCGCTGCCGCCGCGCAACGTGCTGGCGCGGGACCCCTTCCTGCCGGAGATGACGACGCTGCAGCTCGACGGCGGCAAGAAGCAGAAGGTGCGCCCCGGCGATATTCTCGGCGCACTGACCGGCGAGGGTGGCATCGAGGGGGCTCAGGTGGGCAAGATCAAGGTGCTGGAGCGCAGCGCCTACGTCGCCGTGCAGCGCGAGGTCGCCAAGGCGGCGCTCGCCCAGCTCGGCACGGGCAAGCTCAAGGGGCGCTCGTTCCGCGCCCGGCGCGTCAGCCGCTGAGAACAGAAGGAGGATAGGTGAAGGTACCTAAACGATTGCAGCCGCTGATCGACGACGGCTTGATCGACGCAGTCGAGAGCCAGCTGATGAGCGGCAAGGAAGCCCAGGTCTTCGTGGTGGTTTCCCACGGCGAGCGCCGCTGCGCCAAGGTCTTCAAGGAGGCCAAGCAGCGCAGCTTCAAGCAGGCGGTGCAGTACCAGGAGGGGCGTCGCGAACGCAACAGCCGCCGCTCGCGGGCCATGGCCAAGAAGACCCGCTACGGCCAGAAGGAGCAGGAGCAGGCCTGGCTCAATGCCGAGGTCGACGCCCTCTACCGGCTGGCGGCGGCGGATGTGCGGGTGCCGCAGCCCTATGGCTTCATCGACGGCGTGCTGCTGATGGAGATGATCAGCGATGCCGAGGGCCTGACCGCCCCGCGCCTGGACGACGTGATCCTGAGCCCCGAGCAGGCCCGCGAGTACTACGCCAAGATCCTGCGCGACGTGGTCAAGATGCTGTGCGCCGGACTGGTGCACGGCGATCTCTCCGAGTTCAACGTGCTGCTGGCCGCCGACGGCCCGGTGATCATCGACCTGCCCCAGGCGGTGGACGCCGCCGGCAACAACAGCGCCGAGTGGATGTTCGAGCGCGACGTGGACAACATGCGCCGCTACTTCGGCCGCTTCGCACCGGAGCTGCTCGGCACCGACTACGGCAAGGAGATCTGGGCGCTCTATGAATCCGGCGAGCTGCATCCCGAGAGCCGGCTGACCGGCTGCTTCGAGCATGACACCAGCACCGTGGACGTGGAGGAGCTGATGAGCGTGATCGACGATGTGCGCGAGGAGGAGGCCTATCGCCAGGGGGCGCGCAACCGCGGTGACGAACCCGGCGTCGAGGAGGCCGCCGAAGAGTGGCGGGAATCCCAGCGGGAGCGTTGAGCCGAATTGGAGTACCCTTTCGAAGCATCTCCAATAACCGAGCGAGGATCGCCATGTCGTTGCGTAAGACGTTGCCCATCCATCCTGGCCGCTGGCTTGTCGTTGCCTTGGCCCTGCTGCTGGCAGGCTGCCAGATGCAGCCACCGGAGCCACCCGACGAGGACAAGGCGGCCATCGACCGCATGCTGGGGCTGATCGACGAGCGGCTCGACGTGGCGCCGCTGGTGGCCCAGTCCAAGTGGAACAGCGGTGCGCCCATCGAGGCGCCCGAGCGCGAGGCGCAGATCCTCGACCAGGTGGCGGAGGATGCCGAAGCCGCCGGCGTCGAGGAGGACTTCGCCCGGCGCTTCTTCGAGAAGCAGTTCGAAGCCAGCAAGCAGATCCAGCGCCGCCTGCACCATCAATGGCTGCAGGAGGGGCGTTCCCCCTTCGCCGACCCGCCCGACCTCGCCGAGGAGGTGCGCCCGGTGCTCGACCGCCTGACGCCGCAGCTGATCGAGTCGCTGGCCGACATCGAGCGTATCGCCGCGGTCGAGGGTTCGGGGCGCTATCTCGAACGGCGCGCGACAGAGCTGATTCAGGACGACTTCGACGGCGAACCGCGTGACGTCTCGATCCAGCCGCTGCTGGAGCGCCTGTCGCGGTAGTACTCGGCTAGCCTATATCCCCGCCCACCACTCGTAGCCGCAGTCCTCCCAATAGCCGCCCCGGCCGCGGCCGAGGTGGGCGAAGTTCTCCACCAGTTCGATGCGCATCACGTACTTGGCCATCTTGTAGCCGAGCTGGCGCTCGGCTCGCAGTCTTATTGGGGCGCCGTTGGCAACGGGCAGATTGCCACCGTTCAGGCCGTAGGCCATCAGCGTCTGGGGGTGATAGGCCTCGATCATGTCCAGGCTTTCGTAGTAGGCATCCCCGCCGCGGTAGCGGTCGGCACAGTGGAAGACCACGAAGCGCGCCTCGTCACGCACCCCGACCTGGGCCAGCAGGTCACCGAGGACCACGCCGGTCCATTGGCCGATGCAGCTCCAGCCCTCGACGCAGTCGTGGCGGGTGATCTGGGTACGCGAGGGCATGCTCCTCAGCTCATCGAGCGAAAAGCGCTGCGGACGCTCGACCAGCCCGTCGACCGTCAGGCGCCAGTCGCGGAAGCCGTCGGCCGCCAGGCGTCGGTAGGTTGCGTCCTGCGGGTCGGTCGTGCCGTTGGCGCGAAAGGTCGGCGCGATGTCCTCGGGCGAGTATTCACGGGCGAGGGATTCGCGCGAGGCCAGCAGGCGCTGGGCTTTCTGGGTCAAGGCACTGCTGGCATCGAACAGCCGGCCCATGGTGTCACTGCGCGTCAGCCGGTCGCAGCCCGTCAGCAGGACGGCGGATGCGGCCAGCAGCGAGCGGGTCAGAAAGCGTCGACGCCGAGGGTCGGTGGGTCTATTTTTTCTGTTCATCGGAAAGCACCTCCTCGCTCGCGGGCAGGGCCGGGGGCAGGCGATAGCGCCCGGTGATCATCGAGCGCAAGTTGTTGGCGACGCCGGAGACCAGCACCAGCACGATGTGAATCAGGAGGAACCCCACCAGGGCCAGGGCGCACAGGAAGTGGATCGTGCGTGCGCTCTGGCGGCCGCCGAAGACATCCAGCAGCCAGGGCCAGGCGGCATCCATGGTCGGTGACATGGTCAGCCCGGTCAGCACGACCAATGGCATGACGACGAACAGCACCAGCAGGTAGGCGAGCTTCTGCAGCAAGTTGTAATGGCGCGCTTCCTCGCCGCGCGGAAAGCGCAGCCGCAGGTGGTCGTAGAAGGTCTGGCCGAGGGTTCGCCATTCCTGCCGACGCGGCAGCAAACGTCGCCTTAGCTGACCGCTGAGGACCAGATACGCCAGGTAGGCGAGCAGCATGGGAACGAAAACCCAGGCGGCAAGAAAATGCCACCCACGACCCGCGGACAGCCAGCGCGGGCCGGGCAGGGTGGCCCAGGCCGGGAAAGCGCGTCGTTCACGGGCCTCATCCGGGCCGGAAATACCCAGCACCCCGGTAGTATCGAAGCGGTAGGGGCCGATCTGGGTGATGCCGCGCCACTCGCCGTCGTTACCCGTCGCGGCGTGAATCGACAGTGCCGGGTTGGCGAAACTGGAATCCTTGCCCCAATACAGGGCGGGATGGGCGTTGAAGATCTGCAGGCCACTCATCAACAACACCAACAGACAGGCGGCATTGACCCAATGCCAGAGCCGTGTGAAGGCGCCATGTCGCTGGATGACCGTGGCAGCCTGGTCCCTGTTCGTACCGGTGAATGAGTCGAAGACACGCATCGCGGCACCCTCCTGCGAGCGAAGATCGAGAAAAATCGGCCGGTGGAGGGAAGGAATGGACGAGCACCGGCCGATACCGCGAGTCGAGCTTCACATGGCATCGTCGTCCGACATCATGTCGTCGTCTTCCTCCTCCATCATGTGATCGTCTTCCTCCATCATTGCGCCTTTCTCTTCCATGGCGTCTTCTTCCATCATTGCGCCTTTCTCTTCCATGGCATCGCTGTCCATGGCATCGCTGCCCATGTCATCGCCGGTCATGGCCTCGTGCTCCATGCTGTCGCTTTCCATGGGCTCGTCGGCCAGGGCGACGGTCGGCAGCAGCAGCGCGGTGGCGAGCAGGGTGGCAAACAGCGCGGTCTTGGGACGGTTCAACGGGTTCATCGGCTTGCACCTCTTGTTCGGATTGGTTGTTCGGATTGGCCGTCGGCGATATGCCGGAGCGGCAAGGGTCACACTAGTCAGGCACTGTCATGGGTTCATCACGGAACCATCACGTCGTGGTATCTTTTTCCGTGATGATTTCGTGATGTAGCAGAGCCAGTGCCGTTCTAGAGTGGGCGCAGGCAACGGGCGGGAGTCTGGCGATGAGCTATCGAATCCTCTGTGTCGAGGACAATGCCGAGATCGGCAGGCTGCTCACCGAATCGCTGGCGGCGGCGGGGTATGCCTGTGACTGGGTTCGCGACGGCGAGGCGGCGCTGGCACTGCTTGGTGCCGAGGCGGCGGGAGTACGCTATGACCTGGTGACCCTGGACCTGATGCTGCCCGGCGTGGATGGCCTGGAAGTGTGCCGCCAGCTACGTCGTCGCGACAGCCTGACGCCGGTGCTGATGGTGACCGCCAAGGCGGCGATCCGCGACGTGGTGGTGGGGCTGGAGATCGGTGCCGACGACTACGTCACCAAGCCCTTCGCCATGCCGATCCTGATGGCCCGGATCCAGGCCCTGCTGCGCCGCGGCCAGCGCCAGGCGCCCAGCGACGACGGCCTCGCCAGCACGCCGCCGCTGGTCTGCGGCCCGCTGGTCATCGATGCCGACCGGCACCGGGTCCAGCTCGATGGCAAGCCGCTCCAGCTCACCGGCAAGGAGTTCGCGCTGCTTTCGCTCTTCGCGCGCCATCCCGGGCGCAGCTTCAGCCGCGGCGAGCTGCTCGATCATGTCTGGGGCGAGGAATTCGATGGCTACGATCACACCGTGAACACCCATATCAATCGTCTGCGCAACAAGATCGAGGTCGACCCGGCCAGGCCGCGCTTCATCCAGACCGTCTGGGGGGTGGGCTATCGCTTCGCCGAGACACCGGAGGGCCAGGGCTCGCCGTCGTCCGCGCCGGGCGCCGAGCGCCCATGAGGGGGCTGCTGCGCCGCTGCGGGCGGCTGGGGCGTAGCCTCTATGCGCGCATCGCGCTGGTCTACCTGAGCAGCCTGTTGCTGCTGTCGGTGGCCACCGCCTGGATCGCCATCAGCCAGTTCAACCAGCTCACCCGGGAACTGCAGCAGCGGATGGAGATCGATCTCGCCAAGAATCTCGCCCAGGTTATGCAGCCGGCCTTGTGGCAAGGTGCCGGGAGCGACGCCGCGCGCGACATGGCCCGCCATATTCTGTCGATCAACCCCTCCTTGTCGCTGTATGTGCTCGACGAGCAGGGCAGGGTGATCGCCGACTACGCCGAGCCGGCCTGCGGGCTGGGGCGGCGGATCGAGATTGGGGCGCTGGAAACCCTGCTGAGTGAAGAGCCGATGCTGCCCGTGCTGGCGACGGCGCCCTGCGGTAGCGAACCGGGCATCTTCTCCGTCGCGCCCATCCAGCATGGTGAAGCGCGCCGCCAGGGCTTTCTTTACGTCGATCTCGCCAATGCCGGCCAGGCATCGATGTTCTCCATGCTGCGCACCAGCTCCATCACGCGCACCCTGGTCGCGGCCGGGCTGATGGCGCTCCTGGTGTCCGGAGTCTTCGGCCTGGTGTGGTTCGCGCTGCTGACCCGACGCTTCTCGCGCCTGACCACGGCGGTGCAGCGATTCGCCAACGGCGTCTACGGGCAGCGCATCGCCACGCCCCGCGACGACGAGCTGGGCCGCCTGGCCAGGGCCTTCAACGACATGGCCGGGACCATCGAGGCACAGCTCCAGGCCATGCGCGAGACCGATCGCCAGCGCCGCGAGCTGGTTGCCAACCTCTCGCACGACTTCCGCACGCCGCTGACTTCGCTGCGCGGCTATACCGAACAGCTGCTGGCCGCGGAGACCGCCGACGAGGGCCGCCGGCGCATGCTGACGGCAATTCTCGACAATGCCGACCGCTTGACCCGTCTCGCGCAGCAGCTCTCGACCCTGGCGCGGCTGGACGCCGACGACCGGCCACTGCAGTGCGAGCCGTTCTCGCTGGCTGAACTGGCCCACGACATCGTCGGCAAGTTCCAGCATCAGGCCCGCACGGCCGGCATCTCGCTGACGGTAGCCTGCGAGCCCTCGCTGCCCCGGGTCGAGGCCGATCTGGGGCTGACCGACCGGCTGTTGTCCAATCTGATCGACAATGCCCTGCGCGCCACCCCCGCCGGGGGCTGGGTGCGTCTCGACGCCGAAGCGTTGCCGGAGGGGGTGCGGTTGGCGGTGATCGACAACGGCGTCGGTATCCCCGAGGAGGAGTTGCCGCTGGTGACCCAGCGCTTCTACCGCACCCGGGCCAGCCTCGACAGGGGCGATGGCTCGGGGCTGGGGCTGTCGATCGTGCGCGAGATCTGCGAACGGCAAGGGGTGGCGTGGAAGATCGCCAGCGCGCCGGGGAAGGGCACCGAGGTGAGCGTCATCCTGCCCCGCGCGTGACGCTCACCCAGGTATTCACAGTCGCCAGGTCTCGGGATGTCCCGCTTTCAGCACGCCCTGCTCGTCCCAGTCGTCCCAGCCGGCGAAGGGGATCGGCGCCTCGCCGTCGAGCCCTTCCAGCCGCCGTGCCCAGGCGGCCTTCTCCGCTTCCAGGCGCTCACGAAATGCCGCCTCGTCCTGGTAGCTCAGCCCGCCGCCCTGCACCCCGTAGGTGACCTGGGGCGGCAGCACCCGCACCCCGAGGTAGTAGAGCGAGTAGTGGATCGGCCACAGCAGCGCCACGATATGGCCGCTGCGGCCATGCCGGCTGAAGGTCGGCGCCGGGGCGCCGGTGGTCACCGAGAGCATCACCCGCTTGTCGGGAAAACGGCCGCGGTCGTAGCGCATGCGACCGCTGTAGAGCCCACCGTAGACGAATACCCGATCGAACCAGCCCTTGAGCATGGCCGGCTGGGCGTGCCACCACAGCGGGAACTGCAGGATCACCAGGTCGGCGCGCTCCAGGCGTTCGATCTCACGCTTCACGTCGGCGGGCAGGGTGCCGCCTTCAAAAGCGCTGCGCTGCTCGGTGAGGGGGAAGAACGTGTCAGGCTCGGCCCGTTCGACGTAGTGGCCAGGCCGCTCCAGCGGATCGAAGCCTTCGGCGTAGAGATCCGAGACCTCGACACGGTAGCCTTGCCGCTGCAGGGTCTCGACGGCGGCCTCCTTCAGGGCGCCATTGAACGAGCGCGGTTCGGGGTGGCAGAACACGATCAGGGCGTGCATCGGAACCTCCGGAAGCGTTGAGTGCTTCGCTTCAGGCTATGCTGTACGTTGACGAACCGACATTCCCAAAACATGACAGCTGACTTTGCATGATTGAACAAACCG
Organism: Halomonas sp. SS10-MC5; assembly: GCF_015992245.1. Taxonomy (NCBI): domain Bacteria; kingdom Pseudomonadati; phylum Pseudomonadota; class Gammaproteobacteria; order Oceanospirillales; family Halomonadaceae; genus Halomonas; species Halomonas sp. SS10-MC5. The sequence continues at coordinate 761,284 of NZ_CP065435.1, forward strand.
CCAGAGAGGATCTTGCATGAAAGCCGTGGTCTACGAGGCCTTTTCCGCTCCACCGCAAATCCAGCACGTTCCCGACCCGACGCCGGAAGCGCACGGCGTGGTGGTCAAGGTAATGGCGACGGGCGTGTGTCGCAGCGACTGGCACGGCTGGATGGGCCACGACCCCGACATCCGGCTGCCTCACGTGCCGGGGCACGAACTGGCGGGCATCGTCGAGGCGGTGGGCAAGGACGTGACGCAATGGCGCGTGGGGGATCGCGTCACGGTGCCGTTCGTCGGCGGCTGCGGCAGCTGCCCCGAGTGCTACTCGGGTAACCACCAGGTCTGCGTCAGCCAGTTCCAGCCCGGCTTCACCCACTGGGGCTCCTTCGCCCAGTATGTCGGTATCCATCATGCCGACATCAACCTGGTGGCCTTGCCGGAGACGCTGGACTTCGCCACGGCGGCCAGCCTGGGCTGCCGCTTCGTGACCTCGTTTCGCGCCGTGGTCGACCAGGGCAAGGCATCCGCCGGGCAGTGGGTGGCGGTGCACGGCTGCGGCGGCGTCGGCCTCTCCGCGATCATGATCGCCAACGCCGTGGGCGCCAACGTGGTGGCCGTCGATATCTCTGCCGAGAAGCTCCAGTTGGCCCGCGAGCTGGGCGCGGTGGCCACCGTGAACGCGACCGAGGTGGCGGACGTCGCCGAGGCCGTCATCGAGGTGACGCGGGGCGGTGCCCACGTGTCGCTGGATGCGCTGGGGCACCCCACTACCTGTTTCAACTCGATCAGCAATTTGCGCAAGCGCGGCAAGCACGTTCAGGTCGGGCTCATGCTGGCCGATCACAGCACGCCGGCCATTCCGATGAGCAAGGTGATCGCCAACGAGCTCGAGATTCTGGGCAGCCACGGCATGCAGGCCTATCGCTACGGCGCCATGCTCGACATGATCCGGACCGGCAAGCTCTCGCCCGAGAAGCTGGTTGGCCAACGGATCGACCTGGAACAGTCGATCAAGGCGCTGACGAGCATGGACGAGTTCCAGGGTGTTGGCGTGACCGTGGTCACCGAATTCTGAACAGTGACCGGAGCCGAGCCATGCCGGTGCTGGATGGGAGTGAGCCGTGAATGAGCAGTCGCTGCACTGGGACGACCTGCGTATCGTGCAGGCTATCGCCGAGGCGGGTTCGCTCTCCGGCGCCGGCCGGCGGCTGGGGGCCAGCCATGCCACGGTGTTCCGCCGCCTGAACGCCATCGAGCGGCGCCTGGGCGTGGCGCTGTTCGAGCGCTCACGCACGGGCTACGCGCCGACCCCGGCGGGGGAGGACCTGGCCGCCACTGCTTCCCGGGTGGCGGCCGAGGTGCATGGCGCCGAGCGGCGCGTGGTGGGGCGTGACCTGCGCCTCTCCGGCGCCATCCGCGTGACCACCACCGATACGCTGCTGATGGGGCTGCTGTCGCCGATCTTTGCCGACTTCCAGCGTACGCATCCCGAGATCGTGCTCGAGGTGGCGGTCTCCAACCAGCTGTTCAACCTCTCCCAGCGCGACGCCGACGTGGCGGTGCGGCCCTCGCCCATGCCACCCGAGCACCTGGTGGGGCGGCGTATCGGCACCATCGCCCAGGCCATTTACGCCTGTTCGGATAGCGCCGCCGATGCCTGGGTCGGGCCGGATCGCCATCTGGGCTATGCCGCGCTCGATGCCTGGATGGCCGAGCAAGGAGCGAATGCGTGCTGCCGCTATCGCGTCGACACCATGTTCGGCATGCTGGCCGCCGCCCGCGACGGGCTGGGCCGTGCCGTGCTGCCCTGCTATCTCGCCGATGCCGAACCGACCCTTACGCGACTCGGCGAGCCGATCCCCGAACTTGCCACCGACCTGTGGCTGCTGACCCACCCCGACCTGCGCCGGGTGGTGCGCATTCGCGCCTTCATGGCCTTCGTGGCCGAGGTGCTGGTCGCCGACGAGCGCTTGCAGCAACCTCACGGCATGGAATAGCGACTCAACCGCCACCGGCCGGGCGGGAAAAGTAGCGCCCGGGGCTGACGCCGAGGCTGCGGCGAAAGGCGGCGATGAAGGCGCTGGGCGATTCGTAACCGACCTCCTGAGACACGGCCGTGACCGGGCGCCCTTCCGCCAGCATGGGCAGGGCGGCGAGCAGGCGGGCCTGCTGACGCCAGGCGGCGAAGCCCAGGCCGGTCTGCGCCTGGAAGCGCCGTGCCAGGGTGCGTGACGAGGCACCGACCGTGCGGCCCCAGGTGGCCAGGTCGTCCCGGTTGGCCGGGTCGTCGCGCAGGGCGGCGCAGATCCGCCGCAGCGCGGGGTCGTCGGGCTCGGGGAGGTGCAGCGGCAAGGTAGGCCCCTCGTGCAGCTCATCCAGCAGCACCGCGACCAAGCGTGCTCCGACACCGTGGGCAGTCGCCTCGGCCGGCAGCTCCATCAAGCGCAGTATCAGCTCGCGCAGCAGCGGCGAGACGTTGACCACGCGCGGCTGGGTGGGTAACCCCGGTAGCCGCTCGTCGAGATAGAGCGTACGCAGCTTCACGGCCCGATGCATCAGCAGGGCATGCTCCAGGCGAGCCGGTATCCATACCGCGAGCTGGGGCGGCACCACCCACCATCCCGCCGGGGTCGAGACCGTCATCACGCCGTGGGTGGCGAAGACGAGCTGAGTACGCAGATGATGATGGCGGCCGGTATCCCAGCCGGCGGGATAGTCGCAGGCATAGGGCTGTACCGGACCCGAGGCGCTCTCGATGCGCCGCTGCTGGGCTTCGCGTGAGAGGGGCAGGGAGTGGGCCAGAGTGTGAAGCATGTTGTCCATTACGCGATATATCTTGTCAGAATGGCGAGAGAAGTCGCCTCGCCTCCAGTTTAGCCTGAAAGTCCGGCAATCCTGGAGTCTGGTCATGAGCGGCAATCGCGTTCGGTTACTGTTCCTCAATGTGGGGCACGCCTATGCCCACTATTTCATGCTGATCCATCCCACCGTGGCGGTGGCGCTCGAGAGTCGTGGTCAGGGCGATTACGGTGCACTGCTGTTGCCGGCCACGGCGGGCTTCGTCGCCTTTGCCGCCTTCACCCTGCCGGCGGGCTGGCTGGGCGACCGCTGGAGCCGGCACGGCATGATGGCCGTGATGTTCCTGGGGCTCGGCGTGGCTTCCCTGCTCACCGCTTTCGCCAGCGGCCCCTTCCAGATGGCGGCTGGGCTGTTCCTCATGGGCAGCTTCGCGGCGATCTATCATCCCGTCGGCATCGCCCTGGTCGCGGAGAGCGGCGAAGGGGTTGGCCAGGCGCTGGGAGTAAACGGCGTGTGGGGCAACATGGGCGTCGCGGCGGCGCCGCTGGTGACCGGAGCGCTCACGGGCATGTTCGGCTGGCAGGCGGCCTTCCTGATTCCCGGCGCGCTGTGCCTGGCGAGCGGTATCGCCTACCTGATGCTGGTACCGGCCGAATGCGGTAAGCGTGGGGCGTCCGCTGTCGCCGCCGAACCCCCGGCAGCGGTGCCGACCGCGGTGGCGCTGCCGGGCCGAATCCTCGCCTACCTGGTCATCACGGCGCTGATGGGCGGGCTCGTGTTTGCGGCCACCACCGTGGTGCTGCCCAAGGTCATGGAGGACGCCTTCAACGGTGGCGGGAATGGCCTGGTCAGCGCTGCCGGCCTGGCATCGATGGTCTTTGCCTGCGCCTCCGTGGCGCAACTCGTCACCGGCAGGGCCGTGGACAGGGTCTCGCCGCGGCAACTGATGCTGCTGCTGGCGCTGTTGCAGGTGCCGCTGTTCCTGCTGATGGGGCAAGCTGGGCAGTGGTGGGTCGTGGCGCTGTCGCTGGGGCTGATGATAACGGTGTTCGGCGTCATTCCCGTGCAGGACGCCATCGTGGCGCGCCATACCGCAAGCGACTGGCGAGCACGGGTCTATGCCGTGAAGTACGTGCTGTCGCTGGGCGTCGGCGCCCTGGCCGTGCCGGTCGTGGCCTGGGGGTACGACCCGGCCAGCGGCTTCATCCGGCTCTACCTGCTGCTGGCCGCCTGTGCCGTCGGCGTGGCGATGGCCGCGCTGCTGCTGCCGGCCCGGCGCTACGCGCAGGCGGCCCTGGGCGACAACGCATGACGTCGACCGCCGGGCGCCTGCTCTGGCAGAGGCTCGTGGCCTGGCAAGACGCAATGGAGATAACGAATGAAGCTCTCTTCCCGGGCGGCCGAACGGCCGCTACCCAAGGAGGCCGTGGCCGCCTTCGACATCATCGTTCGCGAGCTGGGCGAGAGCGTGGTCGGCGTCTATCTGTTCGGCTCGGCGCTCACCGGCGGCCTGCGCCCCCAACAGCGACGTGGACATGCTGGCGATCATCAGCCAGCCACCCGACGAGCCGGTGCGCCGGCGCCTGGTCGAGGCGCTGATGCGGGTCTCGGGTAGCCCTGCGAACGACGGCTCGCCCAGGCCATTGGAAGTGACGCTGCTGTGTCGAGAGTCGCTGGTGCCGTGGCGCTACCCGCCGAGAAGCGAGCAGGTCTACGGCGAATGGCTGCGGGACGAGTTCGCGCAGGGCCGCATTCCCCCGGCGACTACCGATCCCGACCTGGCGCTGGTACTGACCACCGCCAGGCAGGCGAGCCTGGCGCTGTGCGGGCCGGAACTCGCGGAGCTGATCGCGCCGATTCCCGAGGCGGACCTGCGACGGGCGATCGTCGATTCGCTGCCCGGCCTGATCGATGGCTTGCCGGGCGACGAGCGCAACGTGCTGCTGACCCTGGCACGAATGTGGATGACTCTCGAGACGGGAGAGATCGCGCCCAAGGACGTGGCCGCCGCCTGGGCCCTGGAGCGCCTGCCCGCGGAGCTTCAGACCGAAATGGCACTGGCGCGGCGCGGTTATCTTGATGGGGACGGCGGCGACTGGCCACAGCGTATGCCCCAGGTGGAAGCGCTGGCGGCCTATCTGCGGCGCGCCATTGCTTGCCCTTCCTCCGGCATGATGGACTAGTCTCTTGGCACTCTCAGTAAATGCCAAAGGCAGTGAAAAGATAGAGGAGTGCCGAGATGAAAGTGGTAACCCTGAAGAGCCCCGGCGGGCTGGACCAGCTGCAAGTCGTCGAGCGGGAGGCACCCGGTGAGCCGGGACCGGGCGAGATCCGCGTGCGCGTGCATGCCAGTTCGCTCAACTTCCATGACTACGGCGTGGTGTCCGGCAAGATGCCGACCGAGGATGGCCGCATTCCCATGTCCGACGGCGCAGGCGTGGTCGAGGCGGTGGGCGAGGGCGTCGAGGCGTTCGCCGTGGGCGATGCGGTGGTCTCGACCTTCTTTCCCTACTGGCTCGACGGCCCGGCGCGGGTCGGCGATTTCAAGACCACGCCCGGCGACGGTGTCGATGGCTACGCGCGCGAGCAGGTCATTCGCCCGGTCACCTGGTTCACCCACGCGCCGAAGGGCTACAGCCACGAGGAGGCCGCCACGCTGACCACCGCAGGCCTCACCGCCTGGCGCGCGCTGGTGGTGGACGGCCACCTCAAGGCCGGCGATACCATCCTCACGCTGGGCACCGGCGGCGTTTCCATCTTCGCCCTGCAGTTCGCCAAGGCGATGGGAGCGCGGGTGATCTCCACCTCGTCTTCCGACGAGAAGATCGAACGGCTCAAGCAGCTCGGCGCCGATCACACCCTCAACTACAAGGCCGAGCCGGAGTGGGGCAAGAAGGTGAAGGCGCTGACCGACGGCCAGGGCGTCGACCATGTGATCGAGGTCGGCGGGCCGGGGACGCTGCCGCAGTCCATCGACGCCGTGCGCATCGGCGGTCATATCTCGCTGATCGGCGTGTTGACCGGGCGTGGGGGCGAGGTACCCACCGCCAAGCTGATGGCCAAGCAGGCGCGCCTGCAGGGGCTGATCGTCGGCAGCCGCATCCACCAGCAGGAGATGGTGCGTGGCATCGAGGCCAGCGGTGTACGCCCGATCATCGACAGCCGTTTTTCTCTGGAAGAGATCGCCGACGCCTTCCGTCACGAGGAGGCGGGGCGCCACTTCGGCAAGATCTGCCTGTCCTTCTAGCCGGAGGAGGCCGCCGCCAGCTGCTGCAGCGCGTCCTGGGTGGCGGCATCCGCGGGGAAGAACGACTCGATGGCGAGTTCCTCCAGGGTGATGTCGAGCGGAGTGCCGAACACCGTGGTGGTGCTCAACAGCGACAGCACGCGGCCATCCGGCATGACCAGCTCCAGCGGCACGACGATGCCGCCGTGGCGCGACGGCGCGCTGGCCAGGTGGGGGCGAGCGCCGGCCGGCACCGGGTAGCCCTTCAGCTCCTCGCCGAGCGAGGCCAGCGCCGGGTCGGCGGTCGTCTCGGCCTGGCGGGCCAGGCGTTCGAGAATATGCGCGCGCCATTCGCGGAAATTGCCGATACGCGATGCCAGTCCACGGGGATGCAGGGTGAGCCGCAGCACGTTGACCGGGGGCTTCAGCAGTTCGGCGTCGATGCCGTCGAGCAGCCGCTCGAGCGGGCGGTTGGCCATCAGCAGGTGCCAGTGGCGGTCGACGGCCAGCGCCGGGTAGGGGGCATGGCTGGCCAGCAGCCGCTCGATCACGCCGCGCACCGCACCCAGCTCGGGTGCGTCGATGCCGCGCTCGCCGAAGGCCGGGGCGTAACCGGCGGCGAGCAGCAGCCGGTTGCGCTCGCGCAGGGGAACGTCCAGTTGCTCCGCCAGGCGCAGCAGCATCTCCCGGCTCGGCACGGCGCGGCCGGATTCGACGAAGCTCAGGTGGCGCTGGGAGACGTCGGCCTCGGCGGCGAGCGCGAGCTGGCTCAGCCGCCGCCGCTGGCGCCACGCCTTCAACAGCTGCCCGGGGGTGGGGGAGTTCGTGGTCATGGCACCAGATTAGGGAAACACTGCGCAAATGCCTACACAAGCGAATCGCTGCGTTGCGCGGTGCGCGGAATCCTCACATATACCCCATATGCTCCGGTTCCTGTGCTCCGTGCGCCTTGCGCTTCATCTCGCTCGGCTATTTGTCCAGCATTTCCTTAGCGCCAAGCGATATGCCTGGCTATTACCTCGCAGGTAATCGCCAGGCTCTGTGAGGCGGGCGAAGCTGTCCAGGCAAACCCACCACAGGAGCAACGCCATGACCGCCTACGCCATCGCCCGCCTGCAGGATGTCACCATGGGCCCGGAGATCGTCGAGTACCTGGAGAAGATCGATGCCACCCTCGCGCCCTATGGCGGTCGCTACCTGATTCATGGCGGCCCCCTCGAGGTGCTGGAGGGCAACTGGCAGGGTGACACGATCATGCTCGGCTTCCCCGGCCTGGAACAGGCCCGGGCCTGGTATCGCTCCGAGGCCTACCGGCGCATCCTGCCGCTGCGCACCGCCAACGCTGTGGGCGACGTCATTCTGGTGGAAGGCGTCGAGGAAGGGCACCGGGGCGTCGATATTCTCGGCTGAAGGACTCAGGCGCCATCAGCCTGGTTCGACGACCGAGCGTGCATACTCGCCCTTGGCTGCGGTAGCCCCCGGGGCAAGCGAGATCACGTTGGCGTCGGCCTCGCGCTGCTGGCGCAGGGCTCCGGGCGGATGGCCGTGGACACGTTTGAAGGCGCGGCTGAAGGCGGCCGCGCTGCCGTAGCCCAGGCGGTAGGCCACGGTTTCGATGGGTTGACGCTCGCGGCCGATCCACTGGGCCGCCAGGCGCATGCGCAGCTCGGTCACGTAGCGGTGCGGTGTCATGCCCGTTACCGCCAGGAAGCGCTCGGCGAACACCGAGCGCGAGCTGCCCATCTCGGCGGCGAGTTCCGCCACCGTCCAGTGGCGCCCCGGCTCGCGATGCAGCGCGGCGATGACGCGGCCCAGGCGCGGGTCGCGCAGCGCCTCGATCCAGCCGGTGGCATCGCCGCAGCCGCACTCCACCCAGCCGCGCACGATGAAGGCGGCCATCACGTCGGCGAGCCGCGCCAGGATGGCGGCATAACCCGCGCGCTCGCTCTTCGCCTCACGCTCCATCGCCTCGAGCATGGGCAGGATCTCGGGCTGGCGCTCGAGCAGGGTGCCCACGTACATCACCTCGGGCATCAGCGAGACCAGTGCATGCATGCTGCCCAGGTCGAATTCCATGCAGCCGCTGAAGGTCAGGGCGCCGTCGAGGGTGCAGTCCCTAGGGCAGGCGCGGATCGCGCTGACCGCCTCGCACAGCTTGGCGCTCTCGAAGGCGGTGACGTCCCGGGCCGGCTGGTCGGGGGAGGAGAGCAGGGCATGCAGGCCGCCGCGTGGCAGCAATAGCGCATCGCCCGTCGAGAGGGGATGCACGCTGCCGCTGGGGCTGCGCAGGTAGACGGGGCCGCGGGCCACGAAGTGGAACTGGGCCCAGCCCTCCACCTGGCCGAACTCCACCCCCAGCGGGGGCGAAAGTTGGATACGGCGATAGGCGATGCCGCGCAGGCGCATGCCGAGCAGCAGCTCGCTCACCAGGTCGCTGGGCAGTTCCGGCGTTGGCATCTTGGGCTCCTGTTTCGGTTGGCATTCATCAGTTCCGGATGAATGATCAAGCATTCGAGAGTTTCTAGCATAGATCGTCCGGTCTGATCGCTCTAGTCTTCTCGTTCCTGACGAACGCTTCTCTAGGATAGGAGAACGAACATGAACGAGTTGGTACAGCGGGCACGGCCCGCTTGGGGGGCGGTCATCTCGATGGCCCTCGGCGTGTTCGGGCTGGTCACCGCGGAGTTCCTGCCCGCCAGCCTGCTCACACCCATGGCGGCCGACCTGGGCGTGACCGAGGGCATGGCGGGGCAGGCGGTGACCGCCACCGCGGCGGTGGCACTCTTGACCAGCCTGCTGATCTCCACCGCCACCCGGCGCATCGACCGGCGCCATGTGCTGCTGGGCTTCTCGCTGCTGCTGGTGGCCTCGAACCTGGTGGTGGCGTTTGCCCCCAGCCTGTCGGTGTTGCTCCTCGGGCGCGTGCTGCTGGGACTGGCGCTGGGCGGGTTCTGGACCATGTCGATCGCCACCGTGATGCGCCTGGTGCCCGAGGAGATGGTGCCGCGGGGGCTGTCGATCATGTTCAGCGGGGTCTCCGCGGCAACCATCGCCGCGGCACCGCTGGGCAGCTACTTCGGCGACCTGCTCGGCTGGCGCGACGTGTTCCTGCTGGCCGCGCTGCTCGGCGTGCTGGCGCTGACGGTGCAGTTTCTCACCCTGCCGCGCATGGCGCCGAGTGGGCAGACACGCCTGTGTACCCTGTTCGACGTGCTGATGCGGCCGCGAGTCGGTCTGGGCATGCTGGCCGCGGCGCTGGTCTTCACCGGTCACTTCGCCTTCTTCACCTACATTCGACCATTCCTCGAGACCGTGACCGGCGTCGGCGTGACCGGCGTGGCGACCATCCTGCTCGGCTTCGGCGTGGCCAATTTCGTGGGTAACTACCTGGGCGGCTGGATGGTCGAGCGCAGCCTGCGCCTGACCATGATCGCGATGCCGCTGCTGATGGGCGCGCTCGGGGTGGCACTGGTGGTGCTGCAAAGCACGCCGGCTACGGACGCCGCGCTGGTGGCAGTGTGGGGGCTGGCCTTCGGCGCCATTCCGGTGGCGTGGTCGACCTGGCTCACCCGCACGGTGCCCGACGAGGCCGAAAGCGCCAGCGGCCTGCTGGTGGCGGCCATCAACCTGGCGATCGCCACCGGGGCGGCAGCGGGGGGATTTATCTTCGACCTGGGCGGAGCCCTCAACGTGTTCGCCGCCAGCGGTGCCGTGCTGCTGCTGGCCGCGCTGATGATCCTGATGGGCGTAAGGACACGGCCACTGGCGACTGCCGGAACCTGAAAACCGCTCCAACAGGAACACTGCAGAATGAATGCGGCCCGCTTCGGCGGGCCGCGTTTTTGCCATCGCCTCCGTTAGCTGTTAGCGTGGCTTGACAGAAGAACCAAAAAATGGAGCAAGCCACATGGATTCAGCCGTCAACGCCATCGTCGGCCAGTCGATGATCATGCAGCAGGCCCAGGCCGCGCAGCAGGTGCAGTTGGAGGTCTACAAGGACGCCCTGGACATGCAGAAGGACCAGGTTGCCGCCGTCATGGCCTCGGCTTCACTGCAGCCACAGCTGGCCAATGAGGGGATGGTGGGTACTCACATCAATACCTACGCTTGATCCTCCAACGCCCACTTCACTGCCTCTTCGGCGTGTATGGCCGTGGTGTCGTAGAGCGGCACCGCGGTATGGCGCTGCTGCACCAGCAGGGCGATTTCGGTACAGCCGAGGATCACCGCTTCGGCGCCCCGCTCGCGTAGCGAGGCGATTATCTCCAGGTAGCGCTGGCGCGACGTCTCCTTCACCTGCCCCAGGCACAGTTCGGTGTAGATCACCTCGTGCACCAGATCGCGCTGAGCCTCGTCGGGCACCAGCACCTCGATGCCGAAGCCTTCGGCGATCCGCCCCTTGTAGAAGTCCTGCTCCATGGTGAAGCGGGTGCCAAGCAGGCCGACGCGACGAATGCCGTCGGTGGCCAGGCGCTGCGCCGTGGCATCGGCGATATGTAGCAGCGGGATCGAGACCGCTTCAGCCACCTGCGGCGCGACCTTGTGCATGGTGTTGGTGCCGATCAGCAGGAAATCCGCGCCGCCGGCCTCCACGCTGCGGGCGGCCCGGCGCAGGATCTCGGCAGTGGCGTCCCAGTCGCCGGCGTGCTGCAGCCTTTCGATTTCGGCGAAGTCGACGCTGTACAGGCACAGCTTGGCCGAGTGCAATCCGCCCAGGGCGGCCTTTACCCCTTCGTTGAGCGCCCGGTAATAGCTGACGGTGGATTCCCAGCTCATGCCGCCGAGCAGGCCGATGGTCTTCATGGTCATGGTTTCCCTCTGTTGTCGTTGTTTCCTGGCTCGCCGTACGCGTGGTCACGTCTCGTATTCGTCGTGGCGCCGGTTCCACACGTAGGGTGGCGTTTGCGGCCAGCCGGGGGGTGAGTCCTCCCAGGTTTCCTGGCGTCCGTAGGGCGTCAGGTCCAGGTAGGTCCATAGGCTGCCCAGGTACTCCACGCCGCGCTTGCCGCTGAAGTAGGTACGATACACTCGCTCGCCGTCGCGCAGAAAAACGCTGATACCATGCCGCTCGCCGCGGTCGGTGCCGGGGGCGTCGCAGTGGCAGCTCGTCACGCCCATGTCCTGGTTGAAACGGCTGTTCAGCGACGAATACCACGTCGGGTGCTGCCAGCCCATGCGCGCCTGGTAGCGTATGAGCTTCTCCCGTGGCGCCCGGGAGACCAGCACCAGGGTGGTATCGCGGGCGTTCAGATGGGCGGGGTGGGTCATGGCGTCCACCACCCAGGAACAGCCGTCGCAGCCGGCCTCCCAGTCGGGCCCGAACATGAAATGATAGACGATCAGCTGGCGGCGCCCCTCGAACAGGTCGAGCAGGGTGGCTTCCCCCTGCGGCCCGTCGAAGACGTAATCGGTGCGCACCTCGGTCATCGGCAAGCGGCGCCGCGCGGCGTTGAGCCGGTCGCGCTCACGCGTATGGGCTTTTTCACGAGCGATCTGTTCCTCCAGAGCGCTGCGCCACTTCTCTTCGGAGACGATGGGGGGAAGCGGTGAGTTCATGGCACGACTCCTTCCGTTCTTGTATTGAGGCACTCGGCAGCTTGTCATCAAATAGGCGCCGTAGCCATGAACAGTCAACCTCCTGCTCAGATGGCCTGTGGCTATGGGAGCGATTGGGCTTTCTTGGCTTTACCTCAAGCAAGGTTGAGGCGTTAGCCTGCATGACAAAAGGTTGCCCTTCGAAGAAAAAGGAGAACGACATGCAGGCTGTATCGACCACCCAATCGCTCCACGAATCGGCCCGGTGGGAGACCCCGGCGCTCGATCTCGAGGCCTACCTGGCCCGCATCGACTATCGGGGGCCCCTCACGCCCAGTGTGGAGACTCTCAAGGCCCTGCAGCAGGCGCACCTCGCCGCGGTGCCGTTCGAGAACCTTGATGTCGTCACCGGCGGCGAGATCCGTATCGACCTGGAAAGCCTGCAGGACAAGCTGGTCCGGCGCCGGCGCGGCGGTTACTGCCATGAGCACAACACGCTGTTCGCCACGGTACTGGATCGGCTCGGCTTCGAGGTCGCGGGGCGCAACGCGAGAATGCTGATGGGAGAGGATGCCAGTGTCGTCACCCCGCTCGGTCATACGATGCTGGTGGTAACAGCGGAAGGCCGCGACTGGCTGGTCGATGTCGGCGTCGGCAACGTCGGCCCGCGTGAGCCGATCCTGCTCGAAGTGAACAGCGAGGCGAGCCATGGCCCCTGGGAGTATCGCCTGGAGCGCTCGCCGCTGGGATACTGGCTGCTGCGTCATAAGCGCCTCGGTGAGTGGTTCAACATCTACCAGTTCAGTGACGAACTCACCTATCGCGCCGACTCCGCCGAATACAACTATCTGGCATCTCATCATCCCGCATCGCCCTTCGTGCGGCGAATCGTGGCTCAGCACAACGGCGCGGAGGTAAGACTTGCGCTGACCGACCTCGAGCTGAAGACTTTCCGCCCGGGTGAGCCACCGGAGCTTCGGCGGATCGCTGCCGGCGAACTGCCCGGTGTGCTGCGCGAGCGCTTCGGCCTGGCATTGGCACCGCAGCAGGAGCGTCTCCTGCTGCGGCGCGCCGAGGCGCTCGCCGAGACCTCCTCCGAAGGCGAGCAGCTCGGTACCTGAGCGGTCAGCGCCGCTGTTTCGCCTTGCGCTTCGCCCGCCGCTGCTCCAGCGCCTGCTCGGCATCCTCCTTCAATGGCAGGCGCGAGGCCCACAGGATGTCGTCTCGGCTGTGGCCCATGTCCTCGAGCATATGGTCGTCGTAGGCCAGCAGATGCAGGAAGCGCTGGCGAAACCGCCGCCGGCGCCGGTACTCCTGCCACCTGGTTTCGAGTGCGTGGATCAGCCCCAGCGGGGGCATGGCCGGCATGAAGAAGTCCGGCTGGGGCGGTGGGGTGGGGCGTTTGTCGAACTCCGTGCGCGGCTGGCGTAGCGGCTCGTACTGGCTCATGTCGCACCTCCTGACGGGCAGCCGCCGTCGGGCGGTTGCCGTGAAGATTCACGTTGAAAGGAGGGTCGCGACCTCTTGAAGGAGAGCTTGGCTCGGCTTGATGGATCAATCCAGCGAAAAGGTCTACATTGTCATTTAAGGAAAATTGAAGGGTATAGACATGACGCAAGCCGCCGCTCCCCCTGCCGACAACTGGCAGGCTTCGACACCGCTGCTCGATACCGACGTGTTGCGTACCTTCGTGGCGATCGCCGAATGCGGCAGTTTCACCCGGGCCGCCCGGCAGGTATTCCGCACCCCTTCGGCGCTCAGCATGCAGATCAAGCGGCTGGAGGAGACGCTCGGTCAGGCGCTGTTCATACGCGAAGCCCGCCAGGTGCGGTTGACCCCGGAGGGCGAGGTGCTGCTCGGCTACGGGCGGCGCCTGCTCAAGCTCAACGAAGAGGCGGTTACGCAGTTCCTGGCGCCCAGCGTATCGGGCCGGCTGGGCTTCGGTACCACCGACGACGTGGGCACGCGTATCCTGCCCGGTGTACTGGCGCAGTTCGCCCGCTCGCATCCGGCGGTTCAGGTCGACGTGGTGGTCGGCAGCAGCCGGGAGATGCTCGCCAGGCTGGATGCCGGCGAACTCGACCTGGTACTGGTCACGGCGGGCAATCCCGGCCAGGAAGCGCGCGGCGAGATCGTCCACAGCGAGCCGCTGGTATGGGTGGGGAGGGAAGGCGGCGTGGCCGCCCGGCGCTCGCCGCTACCGGTGGCGCTGGCACACCAGGGCTGCGCTTGGCGCGGCATGGCGCTGGAGGCGCTGAATCGGGCCGGCATCACCTTTCGCATCGCCTATTCCTGCGAGCACTGTGCCGGCCAGGAAGCCGCCATGATTGCCGACCTGGCGGTCTCCCCCTTCCCGCAGAGCCTGGTGCGCCCGCCGCTGCGGCGTATCGACCCCGACCTGCTGCCGCCGCTTGGGGAATACCAGCTCACGCTGGTCAAGCGTCCTGGCGCCAGCCAGGCCTGCGAGACGCTGGTGGGGCATGTGACGGCGGCATTTCGCAGCTATTGAGCGAGAAGCGAGCCGGTAACCCGGGCCGCGGCGTCAGGGCGCTTGTACGATCAGGCGTGCTCGGTACGGAGACGGTTGAGCTGACGCTTGATCTCCGCCCGTTCCAGAATCAGCAGGTCGAGCAGTTCGTCCCGCTCTTGCCGGTTCAGGCCTTCGTCGCTCATCAAGCCATCGAGCAGTGCCTCGATATCGGCTTCATGCAGGGTATCGGAAACGGCGGCGGAGCGGGGGATCAGTGAAACGAACATGGGTGCGTACCTCCAAAGCATACTGGCCCTGACGGGCTACCTTATTGTCGTTTTACGAGTGAGTTCTGGTTCTTGTAACTTCCATGGTGGTTTCTCACGGCGCGCTGCGTCAAACCGAAATCGGCCATGGATCGCAACGCTTTGTGCATTCGGGCGATAAAACCGTCACTCCGGGGTGCCATTGGGTCGGTAGAAGATGAAGGCCTCGGTCTCTGAGGTCAGCAGGTATTCGTTCGCCCACGGCGGATGAACGGTACGGTCGTGGAAGTAGAGCGCCCCGTCGGTATGGTCGGGAAGTTCCTGATTGAGAGCCTGGCGCGCGACATCCTTGGCCACCTCGTAGGCGTCGCCTTCCACCACCTCATCGGGCCGGCCGTCGCACCACCAGGAGAACTGACACGGGCTCTGCTCGGAGCCCTGCTTCACCACTTCACAGACGGTATTGGGAAACTCTTCGCTGGCCAGGCGGTTAATCACCACGTTGGCCACCGATTCCATGTCGAGGCCCGGCACTCCCTTCGCTTCCCAGTAGATGGTACGTGCCAGGCAGGTGATCGGCTCCTCCAGCGGGTCGGTGCCCTCGGGGTCGACGACCTCCACCTCCTGCTCGCTGAGCGGTTCCACCGGCTGGGTGACCTCTACATCGGGCGCTACCACCTGCTCCAGCACCTCGGCCTTGCGTTCGGCCTCGTCCGCCTGTGGCGCGGGGTTGATGACCGCCAGCGCGGCCATGGGCAAGGCAAGGAGGAACCAGCCGACGGAGCGAAAGGGAGACATGGCGAGAACCTTTGGTATCGTTATGGGGTGGTTCCATTGCGTAACGAAGCGGCACGCCGCGTAACGAGTATAGTTGTCCGGAACGGCTCGTGCGCGCGGCCATGGAGGCTCATGCCCCCTGCCGGCGCGGATCAGCGAGCCGAGGGGAAGAGTCCTCGCGGCACCCACCACAGGAACAGCGCCATGCCGATGAGCTCCACCAGCGACTGGAACACGATGGCCACTACGGCTGGCTCGTAGGAGGCGGGGAGCGCAAGGGCCAAGGGCAGCACGACGAAGGAGTTGCGCGTGCCCAGGCTGAAGGCCAGCACGCGCCCTTGCGCTGTGGGCAGCCTGAACACGCTGGTCAGCACACGAGCCAGCAGTGCCGCAGCAACCAGGAAACCGACAAAGGCCAGCAGCAGCCCGCCGAGAAGGGGTAACGAATCGGCAACGGTACCGACCTGGGTAGCGGCGATGCTGAACACCACCAGGCCCAGCAGCGGCACCGGCAGCCACCCCAGGCGCTCGATGCCGGCTTCACGCCTGGGCTGTCCCTGAGCCCAGGCTTCGGTCACGAAGGCCAGCAGCAATGGCAGCACGATCAGCCCGGCAAAGGCCAACAGCAGCTCGCGCTGCACCATGGCGAGGCGCAGGTTCTGGTCCAGGAACAGCCAGAGGTAGACGGGCAGCAGCGCGATTTGCAGCAAGAGGCTGATCGGGGCAAAGGCGATTGCATGGCGCGCATTGCCTCCTCCCAGATGTGAGAAGGTGATGAACCAGTCGGTGCAGGGCACCAGCAGGACCAGCAGCATGCCCAAGCGGATCGCCGGCTCGTGGGCGAACAGGTTTGCCAGCCCCCAGGCGACCAAGGGTAGCAGCAGAAAATTGCCCACCACCGCGGCCGCCATGAAGCGTGTATCGCGCCATGCGCCGCTCAGCTGCGTCAGCGGCACCTGGGTGAAGGTGACGTAGAGCAACGCCCCCAATAGCGGCCACAGCAGCGACTCAAACGCGTCGACCCGGTTTGGCCAGGCGGCACCCAGCGCCAGGCCCATGGCGATGAATGCCAGGTAGACCAGGACCTGATACTTCTCGAGCGTCTGGCGAGTCAAAGCCGGCGGTCTTCTCATGCCCTCTTCGTTGTACGCCGCAGTTCGGGCACCGCCAGCACGGTGAGCGTCAGGCCGGTGATCGGCAGCACGAAGTAGAGCATCAGCGTGCTGAAGCCGGCCAGGGCGTCGTGCTGGGTGGCGGCCAGGATCAGGTAGGCGGTGTAGGCCACGTAGTAGCCCAGCAGCACGGCGCCCTCCCAGCGGTTGATGGCGCTGGCGGTGAAGCAGATCGGCAGGCAGGCGACGGCCACGGCGAGCATCACCGGAATGTCGAGGCTGAGCATGGCGTCGGTCACGGCAATGCCGGCGGGGGCGATCAGCCCGGCCAGGCCGAGCACGCCGAGCAGGTTGAAGATATTGCTGCCGACCACGTTGCCCACGGCGATGTCGCGCTGACCGCGCAAGGCCGCGACGATCGACGTGACCACTTCGGGCAGCGACGTGCCGGCGGCAACCACGGTCAGGCCGATCACCTGTTCGCTGACGCCGAGCCAGGTGGCCAGCACCACTGCCGCATCGACGAATAGGCGCGAGCCGGCCACCAGCATGGCGAGCCCACCCGCGACGAACAGCACATCGATCCCCCAGTGGCTGCGCGCCGACTCGCTGACCTCCGTCTCGGCGGGCTCCGACTGACGCCGCCCCTGCCACAGCAGGAAGCCGGTATAGACGACCAGCCCCAGGAACAGCAGCCCGCCGTCCAACCGGCCGATGCTGCCATCCAGCGCCAGCAGCAGCATGAGCAGCGAGATACCGATCATCAGCGGAATATCCAGGCGGATCAGCTGTTGGGCCACCGCCAGCGGCACGATCAGCGCCGAGATGCCCAGGATGAACAGCACGTTGAAGATGTTGCTGCCCACCACGTTGCCGATGGCGATGCCCGCCTGGTCATCCAGGGCCGCCTTGATACTGACGACGAGTTCCGGGGCGCTGGTGCCGAAGGCCACCACGGTAAGCCCGATGATCAAGGGGGAAATGCCCACCTGCAGGGCCAGGCGAGAGGCGCCCCGAACGAGGCCCTCCGCGCCCGCGATCAGCAGTACCAGGCCGAGAGCCAAAAGCAGCAGCGTCACCATTCGTGAGCTCCTTGTCTTGTCGCAGTGGAGCGCGCGGCCCCGGTGGGCCGGCGCAAGGAATCGAGGAGGATGCTAGGCCGCCGGCGCGGCCAGCATGAGCATGCGGCTGGCGAGTGTCGCGGTATCCAGCAGCAGCATGGCTTCTTGCTGGCCATCGAGCGTAGCGACCCGCTTGCCCCTGTCGATCCAGGCCGCCGAGCGGCCGCCGCCGGTCTCTCCGTCGCAGGGGCCGATGCAGTTGGCCATCAGGATCGTCATGGCGTGCTCGCGGGCGAAGGTGGCGTAGTAGGCATAGGCCTCGTCCATGCGCGGCGAGAGCTTTGCCACGCTGGCGAGGTACACGTCCGCGCCAAGGCTTGCCGCCGTGGCGACATGATCGGGCTGCAGCGATTCATAGCAGATCGCCTGGGCTAGGCGGTGTTCGCGGGTTTCGATCAGCATCGGCCGCTCGCCGGCCGAGAAGTAGGGCAGCTCGTCGTCGTGCAGCCGCTGCTTGGCATAGGCCTGGCGGCCCAGGTGGGGCTGGAACACTACCATACCGATCTGCGGCTTGGTCGAGGTGACCAGCGGCAGCCCGGCGGCGATGATGATCCCATGGCTGTCGCTCAGTCGCTGAAATGCATCCAGCCGCGGATCCTCAACGTGGGTGGCCAACGCCCTGGCCAGCGAGGGCTCGTAGCCGGTCAGCGAGAGTTCGGGAAAAAAGATCAGCTCGGCATCGTGCGCTGCCGCCCGCTCGACGAATTCGACATGACGCTCCAGGTTGGCCTCGATATCGCCCGTCACGCAGGCGTACTGCACGGCACACAGCTTCATCGGCTCGCTCCCTCTGGCCCGGCTCTCAGCTAAGCGTACTCCATTTTGCCGTTGGAAAAATGACCGTTTATCGTCGATGACGGCATGTCGGCCGGCACCTGGCCAGCCGGGTCGTTGTGGCTTCTTCGTCGTGAAAAAACGCTGGGTTAGACTGCAAGCAGAGATCGTTGCAGCAAGGAGTCAAGCTGGATGTTTGCACCTGCGTACTCCATTTCCCGCACGCCGCTGGTGGCCGTCTACGGCACCCTGAAGCGTGGGCTGCGCAACCACCACTGGCTGGAAGGGGCCGACTTCGTGGGCAGCGACCGGCTGACCAGCGCCACCCTCTACGATCTCGGCCCCTTCCCCGGGGCCAAGCCCGAACCCTCGCGCGGGGTCGAGGTGGAGATATACCGCATCGATGCCAACCTGCTTACCGAACTGGACAGGCTCGAGGACTTCCGCCCGCGCCAGCCGCACGCCGGGCTCTACCACCGTGCCATTCACGCCACCACCTTCGGCCCCGCCTGGCTCTATCTCTACAATCCCGAGGTTGCCGGCCGTACGGCGATCCGGCAGGGCGGGTGGTGGCCATAACTTAACGTAGTTAACCTACCTAGCCCTCCCGCTGCATCTTCTCGCGCCGTGCCACTTCCGCCGCCGTGGGTGGGTCCATGGCAAAGTCGCCGGTCTTCACCGCGCCGTCGCGTTCATAACTCGCGATCACGATGCCATTGGGCGACACCCGATTGGCGACGAGCTTGAATGCCGCCCCCTGGGCGCCGTCGTCAAACAGCTTCTTGCCTTGCCCCAGCACCACGGGGCAGATGAACAGCTTGAGTTCATCGACGAGATCGTGCGCAAGCAGCGTGTGGACCAGCTCGGTGCTGCCCTGGGTAACCAGCGCCGGCCCATCTTCCTGCTTCAGCCTGGCAACATCGGCCGCCGCGTCGCGCAGCGCTACCGAGTCTTTCCAGGTCAACTCCAGGCCCTTTCGGGTCGCCACGTACTTCTTGATCGAGTTGAAGGTCTTGGCGATGGAGTCGTCCGGCCCTTCCTCGGCGTAGGGCCAGTGCGCAGCGAAGATTTCATACGTCTTGCGCCCGAGCAGCAGGTCGAACGGCTGACCGAACAGCTTGTCGATCTCCTCACCGAATACCTCGTCCACCAACGGCGCGACCCAGCCGCCATGGCGGAAGCCTCCGGTCGGGTCTTCCTGCGGCCCGCCGGGCGCCTGCATGACGCCGTCCAGGGAAACCATGCCGCCAACGATCAGTTTGCGCATCTGCTCATCCTCGTGGTTTGCACGTTCAGCCAGTATTCGAACGAGCTACGTAGGAATCGACAGGCTTGCGATGAACGGCGGCGACGGCTTGTCGAGTGTGAGGTATAACGCTCAGTCCGTTGCGCGTTTGCGAGCTACCGACAGCGCCGGGGGGTGTGCCAGCGTCTGGTAGACAACGCAGTACCGCTCCGTCAAACGCAGGAGAGTGTCGAGCTGCTCTTCCGAGGCATCGGTGTCGAGGGTGACCTGCAGCCGAATGCTCTGGAAGCCCACGGGCACTTCCTTTGCCACGCCAAGCGTTCCACGAAAATCGAGATCGCCTTCCGCCTGGAGCGAAGCATCTCGCAACTCGATGCCGAGCGAGGTGGCGACGGCGTTCAGCGTCACCCCGGCGCAGGCCACCAACGCTTCGAGCAGCATGTCGCCCGAACACGCGCTCTGACCGCTCCCGCCCGTGGCGGGATGCAGCCCGGCCTCGACGAGCGCCTTGCCCGTCTCGATCTTGCAGCTCACACCTTCACCGAGACGCCCTTGCGCGCGCAGAGTGATCAGTGCGGCATCCGGTACCTCGCGATAACGCTCCTTCAGAGGCGTCTGGACGGAGCGCAACTCTTCAGCCTTCATGACACTCTCCTCATGCTCGTTTTGGCGGCACGGCAGCCGTCGATGCCAGCTGTCTCAAACACCTCAATCAAAATAGGCTAAGGTACTCGAGCCGGCCAAAGGCGGATCTTTGGCACATTCGTCCCTGACAAGATCCCTTTGCCATCGACCAACCCGGAGCCCGCTATGTCTCGCGCTATCGAAATCCCTGCCGCCGACGGCACCATCGACGCTCATGTCTTCACGCCCGGGAACGCCGACCGTCCTCTTCCGGCCGTGGTGCTGTTCACCGATATCGGCGGCCTGCGCCCCTGCTATCACGAGAAGGCCCAGCAACTCGCGGACAACGGCTATGCCGTGTTGATGCCCAACATCTACTATCGCGATGTACGCGGCCCCGTCGTGCCGGAAGGCAAATCCTTCCGCGACCCGGACGTGCGACCGATATTGTTCGGGTATGCCGGCCGCCTCACACCCGAGGCGCTATCCCGCGACTTCACCGCGCTGCTGACATGCATCGACAGCGAGGCCGAGTTCGCCGACGGCAAGCTAGGCGTAGTGGGCTATTGCATGACCGGCGCCTTCGCGCTGCGCATGGCGGCCGAGCACCCCGAGCGCGTCGCCGCCGCGGCCGGCTTCCACTCGGCCAACTTGGCCAAGGCCGACGACCCGAACAGCCTCGTGCACGTGGTCGGCACCATCGGGGGGCGCGTCTATTTCGGCCACGCCGACAATGACGAGCTGCTTCCCCCCGACCAGATCGCCCGCCTGGACGAAGCCCTGGCCAAGGCCGGCGTGCACTTCACCACCGAACTCTACAAGGGCGCCGCCCACGGCTTCACCACCAAGGACGCCCCGAGCTATAACGCGACCGCCGATGCGCTGCATCACAAGCGGCTGGCTTTGCTGTTGGAGGAGGCGTTGTAGTGGGGGGCAGTCAGTTTTTGGGCGGCCCCGAGGATGGGGCTGCGGTGCTATTGGTGTAAGGTGGGAGTGGCTGGTTACCTGGCTTGTGTCTGTATTCGGCCAAGAGCGGACATTTAGGCCACCCTGACATAACGCTTCACATCACCGGAAGCAAAAAACAGAGCGACTGTAAGGGGCGGCGCTTTATGCTGTCCGAGTGCATGTAATTGTAATTCAAGAAAATTATGAGCGATGGGGTAAAGGGCCTCATCATTTAGTGGTGATAAAAATATTGTGGAACGGAATTTTACCCACCATACCTGATTTTTCTACTTCTTCCAGAGAATGATGTACCCGGCATTTGACGGAAACTTTATGTATGCCTCACACTTATAGTGGCCATCAATCGGGTCCATAAAGCAGAGTTGTTTGCTATCTGCACCCCATACGACTATCGCATGGCTCCACTGCCCACCCCACGCGGGGTCCATATAAATTAGCAATACATGGGAATTCTTTAACTTCGGCCCCAGGAAAGATTTTGTAATGCGGTCATATCGTAAAACCATCTGATTTGGATTACTTCCGACTTGGGGAAAATAAGGCTCCATCTCTAGCCCGAAATAGTCGCGCACACTATATAGGCCCTTGGGTGTGAGACCGCCATTGGCTTCGACGTCGTTGGCAAATAAATATTGCAATTCGGCCGGCTCATAATAATTTCCGTTGGATTTAAGAAAGGATGAGAGGGCGGCAGCCCAGCAAGATTGACCTTGCTGGATCTCGACAACGGGTTTCTTTCTCCAGTATCCGTCGACTGCTTTGTCCAACAACTGTTCCAACTCGTCCCACTCACTACCGTCTACTTGATCATCGAAGTCATCTTTACTAAATCCTGGCTTCCGCAACATCTCCCACCGATCGTCGAGCGACATTGATTTCACTAAATTAATGATCACACGCTCTTCCGCGTCGTATGTAGTTGTATCGAACAACCCCTTAATGAGGTCCAATTTGCCATTTAGCGGCAAATTCTGTCCCTTAACAGATACAATATTCAGCGTATTCTTCCACTCTGCTCCGTCAATTTCGTCATCAATAGCACTAAGACCACCTAATTTAGACACAACGTTACTAAACCGACTAGGGGGCAGGGCCTCCAGTACTTTGTTGGCTGCGTTTTCGTCTTCATCTAGAGTGGGTCCGTCAAAAAGTTTTTCTATCATATCCACCAATTGATCATCATTAATCGCGTTAATCTCATGCTGCTCTAGCCGTTTAATGACGTCGCGCACTTTGTCATCGGTGTCATCTGTAAATAGTGACTTGATCCATTTCGCAGTTTCTACAAATGGCTTTGCCCAATCAATGTCACTACTTCCGCTACCACCGCCGGACCCACCACCGCCACCCTCAGATTTCTTTGAAATTTCCGTATACGCAAATATCTTCTTTCTGATTACACCAGATTCGTTCGTTCCAGGAAAAGTAAAGAAATATGCCTCAGGAAGATGTCCAGAAGAATTCAATGAGGCTTGCAACAACGGCTTGTATATGTCATATAGTGAAAAAACGATAAGAATTTGGTTCTTACTATCAAGTGTTTTCTGATACACAAATTCTGGGTCAACCTGAAGGACGAATTGACGTTCAGATTTTGTAGCCACATATATTTTCCCAGTCTCATAATCCCACCCTTTAATAGGAAGAGTTATTGTAAGAAGTTCTCCTGCCTTCGGTAACTGTTTTTCTGTAAATTTGATTACGTCAAACTGTTGCTGAGTTGGGCCTCCACCAATCTCGTAAAGGTGGACTGAAAACGGCCTTGTAGCATCGATCTTACCTTTGTTGCGGATATCAAATGAAATAACTGGCCTACAGTTGCTCTGGATTGAAGGAGTAATTCTGCACTCGACCACCTCTAGATCAACGGCCGCAAATTCAAGATGCATAGTGTATAAATTATTATTCTTTTTGCTTTCGTTAATTTCGTTATAGGCATCCACTTCAACATCAATTTGGTCGTTTTTTTTGCTCATCGACTTAATAGATCGCTCAAGAACAACTGATTCATATGCTTTGAGCTTTGGAATTTCTTGTGTAATTATATGTATCCCATTTGATTTAACAAATACCCAAAACGGATGAACAACATCAATCTGACCTTCGTTGGCAATCTTAACTTTCAGAGTAACCTCTTGACCGATCTCTACAGAATTAGTGGGTTCAATGACTTTAGCGGTTAAGTCGGGCAACTGCTGTTTAGTGACCGAGGTGATTAAAGTATCGAATATGTTGTTTGCCTCGCTTTGTTCTATTACTTCATTTTCTGCATCAACGACCCAGCGAAGAGTATGTATCCCTTTGAGTGGAGAAGTCACACACTCGAATGTTTTGGTCGCCTGTCCGGGTAAAAGCGGTTGGTACTGATGTGCAGGGTCTTCTTTTTTATCAATATGGTGGAATTTCCAGCTTCCCACCTGAACCCCATCCATGTAGAGGTATGTTTTGAAATCAAGAGCGGGTTTTTGACCAAGATTGCGGATGCGAAACCGTATAGTGGCAGGTTGACCGCTTACAGGTGGGTAGGGAGTTATCCAATTCGCAAGCAGCTCAAGCTGAAGGTCAGGCGCGATAAGGGTAAGTCGATCTGTCAAATCACGCACTTGGACTCTGTTTACAAAATGTGAAAAAGGAGTTGGTTTTGCCACATGCTTATTATCTGATTTTTTCATTTCGAACCTCCATTTCTATTTGCATAACGCCGCCAGCACTTGCGACTACGGAATGGAGGCGAAGCCGCAATGTAGTAGGCATCTCCGTGCCTGGCATGGCCGCTTTTGGCTCGCCAGCTATCGCAATAGCACCATAAGCATAGCCTGAGATTCACCATTCGGCCAAGAGAAAGTTAAGCATTCAAGCTATATGTTTTATAAGCTTCTCCAAAAAATACTTTTTGCGCTCAGAGCGTTTTACGATTTTTTATTGCTGGAGACTCAAGCTTCATATTGCTCGTTGGATGAATTGTAAACATCCGCGGCTGAGATGTTACTCTTTTGGTTGCGTGGGAGGGAAAGAAAGCTACAATGCCCGTCAGTTTTGAGACATCTAATTCTTCTTCTTTTCTGAAGCGCCCTACATCATACACCTATATACCCGCATCTGAATTAGTAAGACTCTGCACAGCAAAAAAACATGCAACAAGAGGGCTTAGGCTCCAGTCTAGTAATCTTGTGGGAAGGCCATGATGCTGAGCATTCGCGAGCCACTCAATTTCATTGCCAGGACAGCTATCCAGATACGGCTTATATAACTGCTGTATTAGATAGCGTGCTCGATATTACACTTGAACGCGCACGCGCGTTCAACAATGCTATGCTGCGCGCTAGAATGCAGCTCATCCCATTGAAATTCCTGAACATTAAGTACAGCTCGGCAGTATAACACCAATCATCATGCGTGCCGCATATCCCCAATGAACGTGCTCGCTGCCTTTTCCGGTATGTCTGCTTTGGGTCGAAAGCCGCCATTCTCTTGAACCAACCACCCCTCACCCCACCAACTCCACCCGGTCCCAATCCCCACCCACCGAGTCGAGCAGTTGGCTTAGTGCCGGGCTTTGGTAGGTCACGTGCGGGTCTTCCCAGCGCAGGCGTACGCTCTGGTGCAGGCAGGGTTCGGGGGTGCGGTGCTGCGAGCGGCGCATGATCTTGTAGAAGCCCTTGTACTCGTCGTGCTGCCTGCCGCTGTGGCGCGGGTTCATCGAGGTGAGGAAGTGCGGTTCGAAGGTGAGGCCGAAGCGTTCGGCCTCGGTGGCCATCCATTGTCCGGCGTAGTCGCCGAGTTCGCGCTGTGGATAGCCGCCGCCGATATCGGTATGCACGCCGGCGAACCACACCTGCTTGAGGTCGATGCCGGGCTTGGCCGACCACAGCGTGGGTTCGAAATCCTGGCGGTTCTCGTCGATGGAAACGGCATGGCGGGCGTGGCGGATGATGCTGCTGGGTTCGGTGTCGTGGAACAGGTAGCGCTCGGTGCCCAGGGTGCCGAGGAATGGGGCGGGAATGCCGAGTGCGCCGACGGTATCCCACACGCCGATGAACTCGATTTGGGTTCTGTCCGCCACGGCGTAGGCTCGGCGAAAGTTGGCGGCTCTGTCGCCACTGGGGGCAGAGCTTCGGGAGCGTTGACGGTAGAGTACGTAGGCTTCCGGGATGCGGTCAGCGTAAAGGCGCAGCAGGATGCCGCAGTTACGAATGAGCCCGGCGAGGGAGCGCACGGTATAGGCGCCACGGCTGAAACCGAACAGGAAGAGCTGATCGCCGGGCTCGTAGTTGTGAACGATGAAGCGATAGCAATCGGTGATGTTCTTGTCGATACCGGCGCCGGTGGCACCGCCACGAATGCTGTCTCCCTCGGTGCCAACGCCCCAGTCGTAATAGACGACCTGCTTGGTGCCGGCTTGGCAACAGGGGGCGATGCCGCGGGCCAGGCGCAGCACATGCGTGGGTTCGTCACTCTCGGGGCACTGCCAAGTGCCGTCCGCGCAGATGACGATGCGCTTCATCCCACTCCCTCCCCGCGTGCTTTTTTACTAAACGTAAACCCATTGTTTCGGGTGTGCCACGCCAGTACGCCTAAAGATGACTCTAGTCAGCGCAATTGAGGATATGGCTTACGCTTTGTAGTAAATCGCTTACAACGTTGGATGAAGATCACTCGTCATACGAGTCATCTGTGCGCGGTGCATCAGGTAGCTGCGCATCCAGCGATTGGCGGTACTTGATGCAGCCTTTCATGAATTCCGGCCATTCCGGTACCACGGGGACCGGGTCGGTCTTGTCGGGCAGTAATGCCCACAGGGCCGGGTGATGCCAGCAGAGGTCGTGCCCGCTGCAGTCCCGGTGTTCGCGGATTCCCTGGCGGAGCCGTTTGGCTTCTTCGATCAGTTCCTCTCGTGTCATCCGTTCGAGGTCTTCGTCCATGGGAGCCTCCATAGGGTTTTCCGATCGCTCACAGTCCCATTCGGCGAGCGGGGTTTACCCTGATCGGTCAGGCACTGCCTGCCGTGAGTGATGCCGCTCGCTGCAGTATTGGTTAGCGTGCCGAGGCCTGCAATCGATGAAAGCGCACCGCCGCCGTTCCGGCAGCGGTGCGTTCCTGGTGGGAGGCGTGGCGTTACGCCGCTGGCGCGGGAATCCGTGCGATCACCTTGATTTCAAAGTCGAAGCCCGCCAGCCAGTTGACGCCGACGGCGGTCCAGTTGGGGTAGGGCGGTTGGCCGATTTCCTTGGTGCGAACCCTGTCGATCGCTTCCCACTGGGCGGCGGGATCGGTGTGGAAGGTGGTCACGTCGACGATGTCGTCGAAGGTGCAACCGGCGGCTTCGAGAACGGCCGAGAGGTTGTCGAAGGCAAGCTGCACCTGGTTTTCGAAATCCGGCTCGGGGGAGCCATCCTCACGGCTGCCGACCTGGCCCGAGACGAACAGGAAGTCGCCCGAGCGGATGGCCGCCGAATAGCGGTTGATCTCGTAGAGTGCCTGCCGTCCGGCAGGAAAGACTGCATCGCGTTTAGCCATCGTGCTGCTCCGGTGGGTAAAATTGATATACGGGCCGTATGTGATTATGCTGGCACATACGCGGCGTATGTCAATACGCATACGGCGCGTATGTGAAAAACTTTTGCAAGCGATGTCAGGAGAGGGTGTGGCGACGAAACGTGCGCAGATGATGGAGGAGACCCGGGCCAAGCTCATTCGAGCCGCTCGGGAGGCCTTCGCGACCAAGGGCTATGCGGCGGCTTCTATGGACGACATCACCGCCGATGCGGGGCTGACGCGAGGGGCGCTGTATCACAATTTCGGGGGCAAGAAGGGGCTGCTGCAGGCCGTGGTCGATCAGATCGATGCGGAGATGGTGGCACGGCTGATCGCGGCCCAGGAGCAGGCGCCAAGTCCGTGGGAGGGGCTGCTGGCGGAGGGCGTGAGCTATATCGAAATGGCGCTGGAGCCGGAAGTCCAGCGCATCATGCTGCTGGATGGGCCGGCCGTGCTCGGCGACCCTTCGCAATGGCCCAACCAGAATGCGTGCCTGTTGCGCACGACCCAGACCATTCAGGCGCTCATCGAGGAGGGCACGGTCAAGCCGGTGGATGCGGAAGCCGCAGCCCGGCTGATCAACGGCGCGGCGCTCAACGCCGCACTGTGGATTGCCGCAGCCGACGAACCTCGTGCCGTGCTACCGAAAGCCGTCGAGGCGTTCCGGCAGCTCACGGCCGGCCTGCTGCAAACCGAGCGCTGAGCGGCGAGTCTCCAGTCTTCAGGTATCGTACGCGGCTAGAGGGCGCTACCCGGTCTCCACCGAAAGCTTGCAGGGGATGGCCTGGGCAAGGAAGTCGATCAGCGCCCTCACGGAGGGCACGAGCCCCTTGCGATGGGAGAAGACCGCCTGGATCGTGCCGTAGGGGGAGCGCCATTCCGGCAGCACGTGTACCAGTTCCCCCTTGGCGAAGCTCACCCGGCAGATATGGATGGGCAGCAGCGCCACGCCTAGCCCCTGGCACGCTGCCGCGAGCAGCATATCGAAGTTGCTGCACATCAGCCGGGGGCGAAGGGCGATTACGCGTGTCTCGTCGTTCGGTCCCGTCAGCTCCCAGCGAACCTCGTCCGTTTCGCTGCCCATCGAGAGCGTCGGCACCTCCGCGAGTTCGTCGATGGTCAGCCCCCGCTTGCAGGCGGCATGCACGGCGGGGCTGACCGCCATCACCAGATGGTTCTGCCCCAGCGGCCGCATGATCAGCGAGGCATCGGTCATGTCCGGCCTGCTGCGCACGCGGATGGCCACGTCGAGCCGATCCTCGATCAGGTCGGCGCGCCGGTCGAACACCTGCATGTGCACGCGAACCTTGGGGTAGGTCTTCATGAAGGCCGGCAGGACCTCCTCGATGAGGTTCTGGAGCAGGCCCTGCGGGCAGCTCAGTCGCACGATGCCGTTGGGCTCCGCGTGGGCCTGGGCCACTACCGTTTCCGCCGCTTCGGCGCCGGCCAGCATGGTCTGGCAGTGCTCGTAGAAGGATCGCCCCACATCGGTGGTGCGAATCTTGCGGGTCGAGCGCTCCAGCAGGCGCACCTTGAGCCGCTCCTCCAGCCGCGCGATGCGCTTGCTGAGCGTTCCCTTGGGCACGCCGATATGACGCGAAGCCGCCGAGAAACCCTGGTACGTGACCACGGCGTGGAAGTAGTAGAGGTCGTTGAGGTCATGCATTGCATCGCTACCCCGTGGGAGCCGGCGGCTTAATGTTCGTTTCCCTGAGGAAACGATGAGTTGGAAAATGTGGGTCTAGTGCAGGAATTGGTGGCCTATAGAATACAACCATCGGTCGGCATTCAGGAACCCGTCGTGACGAGAATGCCGCACTTCACTCCCTGTATTGGAAACGAGAGAGATACCATGAAAGCAAAATCCGCACTGTTCCTCGCCTTGGCCCTGACCTCGGGTGCCGCCCTTGCCGAAATGGGCGCCGAAGAGCTGGTTCCGCCCAGCGCTTCCTCGTCCGCTTCCGGCCAGAACGGCTTCGAGCAGCTGGATCAGGATGGCGATGGCCGCATTTCTCGTGAGGAGGCCCGGGAGGCCGCGCTGCCGGAGGCCTTCATCATTCTGGACCGCGACCATAACGGCGAGATCTCGCGTCAGGAGTTCAACTTCCGTCCGCGCTGATCGATTCGCCCTGTGTGATTGTCGCCAACGCCCGTCTCGATAAAGGGAAGAAGGGAGGCCCGGTGCCTCCCTTCCTTGTTGCTTGTTTTCTTGTGGCTTGTCTTTGGCCGTCCGGTCATTCGTGCTCGAGGATATTGACGAGCTTCCCGAACGGGTCGCGGACGTAGAAGCGCCGCACGCCCCAGGGCTCGCTGGCCGGGCCGTATTCGATGGGGACACCTGCCTTCTCGCAGCGTGCCAGCGCTGCTTCGATATCGTCGACTTCGATGGAGAGATCGGGCACGGGTGTCCCCGAGCCGCCTTCGCTGCCGAAGCTCACCTGGACCCGCATCGTTTCATCCGAACCGTAGGTTCGAAACCAGCCGTGATCCATGAGCAGGTCGAGACCCAGGATGTCTCCATAGAAGGCCGCCGCCTTGCCGAGATCCGATGTCGCCGTGTTGGCCATGATGCGTTTGACTTTCATGTGCCACCCCGATTGTTTTTAGTGGATTCCTTAACGTTGCGGTGCCTCCCCGGGTACGGCTCTACGCTGGAAGCGGCTTCCGCTGTACTCCTGTTACCATGATCAGAACTGCAGCCCCAGCGCAAAGCCGCCGAGCAGATAGCAGAAGGTGGTGATCAATACGATCCCGATCAGGTTGAGAACGACCCCGCCCCGCGCCATCTGGGCGATAGTGACCGCCCCGGTGCCGAACACGATGGCGTTGGGTGGCGTGCCGACCGGCAGCATGAAGGCGCAGGTCGCGGCGAAGGCGGCCGGGATCAGCAGCGTCATCGAGTCGGCGCCGATGCCCACCGCCACGCCCCCGAGCACGGGGATGAAGGTCGCGGCCGTGGCCGTGTTGCTGGTCACTTCCGTGAGGAAGAGCACGATGGTGGCTACGGCGGCCACCAGCAGCAGGATCGGCAGCACCTCGAGCCCGGTGATCTGCTGACCGAACCAGCTGTCCAGGCCGGTGCCCGCGACGGCGCCGGCGAGGCTCAGGCCGCCGCCAAACAGCAGCAGTACCCCCCAGGGCAGCCCGTCCTCGGCATCCTGCCAGCTCAGCACCATCTGGCTGCGGCCTCTCGCGGGCAGCAGGAACAGGACAATGCCGGCGGCGATGGCGATGGCGGTGTCATCGAGATTGCCCAGCGGCCCCAGCCACTGACCCACCCCGGGGATGTTGCCGAGAACGCCGGGTACGACCCACAGGAATGCCGCCGAGCCGAAGACGAGCATCACCATCTTCTCGCCCTGGCTGAGCGCGCCGAGCTTGCGGATTTCCCCCTCGATCATCTCCTTTCCGCCGGGAATCTCCGCAACGCTGAAGC
Source organism: Halomonas sp. SS10-MC5 (assembly GCF_015992245.1). Taxonomy (NCBI): domain Bacteria; kingdom Pseudomonadati; phylum Pseudomonadota; class Gammaproteobacteria; order Oceanospirillales; family Halomonadaceae; genus Halomonas; species Halomonas sp. SS10-MC5. The sequence goes on from NZ_CP065435.1 coordinate 791,156, forward strand.
GGTAGAGCACCCGTGTCATCAGCACCCAGCCCACCAGGATGAAGGTGAAGGCCAGCGGCACGCCGAGCATCATCCAGTCGAGAAAGCCGATGCTGCGGCCCAGCTCGTAGGCCGCATAGCCGGCGACGATAGCGTTCGGTGGGCTGCCGAGCAGGGTGCCGAGGCCGCCCATGCTGGCCGACCAGGCGATCGCCAGCAGCAGGCAGGTGCCAAAGCGCTTGATGTTCACGTCCTGGATGAAGTCGACGTGGCCGGCGCGGTGATGGTCGTGGCCGGCGGCGGCCGTCTCGGTCGATTCACCGCTGCGCTCCGCGACCAGGGCCAGCACGGAGAGCCCGATCGGCAGCATCATCAGCGTCGTGGCGGTATTCGAAACCCACATCGACAGAAACCCCGTGGCGAGCATCATGCCGAGCACGATCCGGTGCGGCGAGACCCCGACCCGGGCCAGCGTCAAAAGGGCGATGCGGCGGTGCAGGTTCCACTTCTCCATGGCGATGGCAATCAGGAAGCCGCCGAGGAAGAGAAACACGATGGGGCTGGCGTAGGGCGCCGTGGCCTGGGCGACGGTCCGCTCCGTCAGCATCGGGATCAGCACGATCGGCAGCAGGGCGGTGGCCGAGAGGGGGATCGCTTCCGTCATCCACCAGACCGCCATCAGGGTGGCGATCGTCGCGACCCAGCGTGCATCGGAAGAGAGCCCTTCGGCATTGCCCATGGCGATCCAGACGATCAGTGCCAGGAGCAACCCGAAGGCGCGCAACCCCCATGTCAGCCTGGCCGATCGTCCCCCGGATTCCCTCTCATTGGACGTGTCCCCATTCTCATCGGTTGGTCGACGTTGATCCGCCATGCTAAGTCTCCTTTATTTCACTAATACAGCTCCCTTCCTGGAGCGTAGCCAAGAGTACAGGACACGGCCTGAACAGGTCGCGGTGGGCCATTGTGTTCCCCCCGGTTCGCCCCAAGATGGGAAGAACCCCTTCACACCAGGAGCTTCCCATGAGCGGCACTCTCTTTCGCCTGGCGGCGTTTACCGATGATCCCAGCGGCGGCAACCCCGCCGGGGTGTGGCTTGGCGAGGCGCTGCCCGACCCGGCGGAGATGCAGCGGATCGCCGCCGAGGTGGGCTATTCCGAAACTGCCTTCATTGCCCCGGCCGAGGGCGAGCGGCGCATTGTGCGTTACTACAGCCCCCAAGCGGAAGTCAGCTTTTGCGGCCATGCCACGGTGGCCAGCGGCGTGCAGATGGGACAGCTGAGCGGGGCGGGTACTTACCTGCTGGAGACGGCGGTGGGCGAGGTGATGGTCACCGTCAACCAGGTGGAAGGGGAGTGGCAGGCCTCGCTGGTGTCGGTCACGCCGGAATTCCGCCCCGCCGAGCCGGCGCTGGTCGAGGAGGTGCGTGAACTGCTCGGCTGGCAGGCCGAGGAGCTCGACCTCGAGATCCCGCCTGTGCGGGCCTACGCCGGGGCCTGGCACCTGGTGCTGGCGTGCAAGACAGAGCAGCGCCTCGCGCGGCTCGAATACGATTTCGAGCGGCTCAAGGCGCTGATGCTGCGCGAGGGCCTGACCACGCTGCAACTGGTGTGGCGCGAGAGCGAAGCGCGCTTCCATGCCCGCGATCCGTTCCCGGTGGGCGGCGTGGTGGAGGACCCCGCCACCGGCGCGGCGGCCGCGGCGCTGGGTGGCTACCTGCGCGATGCGGGCCTGCTCCAGGCGCCCGCCCAGTTGACGATCCTGCAAGGCGAAGCGATGGGGCGGCCCAGCCGTCTGCAGGTGGACATTCCCCTCTCGGGCGGCATCGTCGTGACCGGACAGGCGGTGTCGCTCGAAGCCTAATCGTGATCGCCGGCCTGGTAGCTCCCGGCCTCTGCGCCGAAGCTGATCGACAGGCGGTTCCAGGCATTGATGGTGCAGATCGCCAGGGTGAGGTCGGCCAGGCCCTTCGCGGAGAAGTGCTCGCGGGTGGCCGCGTACAGGGCCTCGTCGATGCCGTTGCCGGCGATCAGGGTATTGGCCTCGGCCCAGGCCAGGGCAGCGCGTTCGCGCGGGGAATAGAAGGGCGTTTCGCGCCAGGCGCTCAGGCCGTACAGTCGCTGCTCGGTTTCGCCGGCCTGGCGGGCGTCCTTGGTATGCATGTCGATGCAGTAGGCGCAGCCGTTGATCTGCGACACGCGGGTGTAGACCAGCGCCAGCAGGCCGTCGCCAAGTTCACCCGCTTCCGCTGCCTGGTGAACGTGGTGCTGCAGGCCGAGCATGGCCTTGAGGCCGGCGGGGCTGGCGGCGTAGTAGTTCATGCGCATGGGTGAGGCTCCGTAAGGGTTGGAAGCCCCACCCTAGCGTGGCGGTTATCGCCTCGATTGTAGATTTTCGACCTCAGTGCAGCTTCATGCGCGGACGGATGAAGCGGTTGAGTCCGTCCGAGAGCAGGATCAGCGCGGTCTTGGCCGTGCCATGGATGGCGCGCTGGTGCATGCGGTAGAGCGAGGCATAGAAGAACTTGGCCAGGCGCCCCTCGATGAACAGGCTGCGCGCCGAGGCGCCACGCATCAGGCTGCCGATCGCCTCGAAGTGGGCCAGCGAGATGAGCGAGCCACGATCGCGATAGCGGAACGGCTTGAGCGGGCCGTTATCGAGCCGGGCGAGCAGGTTCTTGTAGAGCCGCTGGGCCTGCTGGTGAGCGGCCTGGGCCCGCGGCGGTACCACGGAGCCGTCCGGCTGCGGGCAGCTGGCACAGTCACCGAAGACGAAGATGTTGGGGTCGTCGACGCTTTGCAGCGTCGGCTCGACCTTGATGCGCTGGTTGCGCTCCAGCGTCAGGCCCAGGCCGCGCAGCATGTCGGGCGCCTTGATCCCGGCGGCCCAGACGTTGAGGTCCGTTTCGATGCGCGCTTCGTCGGCGGTGACGATGGCGTTCTGCTCCACGCATACCACCCGCGTGTCGGTGTGTACCTGCACGCCGAGGCGTTCCAGTTCGGTGCGCACAGCGCTGCGAATGCGTTCGGGCAGGGCCGGCAACACGTCCGGTGCGGCCTCGATCAGGTGGACCTCGAGGTGGCGGCTGTCCATCTCGGTGAAACCGTAGCTGTGCAGCATGCGCGAGGCGTCGTAGAGCTCCGCGGCCAGCTCCACGCCGGTGGCGCCGGCGCCGACGATACCCACGGTCAGGCGCGGGTGATGCCGCCGCTCGGGGTCGCTGTAGCGCAGGAAGGTATTGAGCATGTCGTGGCGGAAGGCTTCCGCCTGGGCCGGGCTGTCGAGGAAGTGGCAGTGCTCGGCGACGCCGGGGGTGCCGAAGTCGTTACTCACGCTGCCGAGCGCCAATACCAGCAGATCGTAGTCCAGGGTGCGGGCAGGCAGCACTTCCTCGCCGTAGTCGTCGAGCACCGGGGCCAGACGTAGCTGGCGGGTGTCGCGGTCGAGCCCTTCGAGCGTGCCGCGCTGGAAGCGATAGCCGTTCAGCTGGGCGTGGCTCTGGTAGGAGATCTCGTCGATGCTGGAGTCGAGCGCCCCGGTGGCGACCTCGTGCAGCAGCGGCTTCCAGATATGGGTCGAGTTGCGATCAATCAGAGTGATGTCGGCCCTGCCGCGCCGCCCCAGGCGCCGGCCGAGGCGCGTGACCAGCTCCAGCCCGCCGGCGCCGCCGCCGACGACCACGATTCGCGTTCTGTCCATTGAGTGCTCCACTAGGATGAAAGATGAGGTAATGGGAAAATGGTCCCCCTACTCTACAACTGGACGATGAGCAGAGTTGGACTTTTTGCTTATCTACCTGCTGGCTCGGTACGCTCCGAAGGGGCCGCCCAGGGCGGCCCTGCCTTCCACTGAGAGGGGGCGAACGTGGATGCAGTCCTTCAGCCTGACCTGGCTGACCGCACCGGGATTGGAGATTTCCGGCCTGTTGCGCCGGCGCTGACTTCCGGCCTGTCGTTCGAGTGCTTCGCGCCCGGCGCGGCGCTGCGCCCCTACGTGCAGTGCTACTGGCGGGCCCGTGGAGTCAACGTCGGCGGGCCGGCAAGCGTGGAGCACCTGCATCCGGATGGCGCCGCGGGGTTGCTGTTCAACTTCGGCGCTGCGCTCGAGCGCGACGGCGAGCGGGTATACGGCGCTTGCTGGATCGACGGCCCCAAGCGGCGCACGGCCAGGCTGGCGGTAGGTGGCGCGCTCGACCTGCTGGGCGTTCGCTTCCTGCCGGGCATGGCATTTCCCTTCCTTGGCGAGTCCCTATCGGCCCTGGCCGGCGGGGAGCTGACGCCTGCCGATTCCCTGCACCGGCTCGAACTCGAGGCGCTGTACGAGCGGCTGCTTGAGACACCTGCTCTGGCGGGGCGTATCGCGCTGCTGGAGAATTATCTTACTGAGGGATTGCAGCGACACGGCGCGCCGGAAGTGTCGGCCCTGATGGCATCGCTTGCCTGGCTGCAACGCCGCCAGGGCCAGGCCAGTATCGCCGCGCTGGTGGGGGAGCTGCCGTTCGGCCAGCGCCGCCTGGAGCGGCTGTTCCAACAACATGTTGGGCTTTCGCCCAAACGCTACGCCCGTCTGCTGCGTGTCGCCCACAGTCGCAAGCTGATCAAGCAGGGTGGGGCGACAATCTCGCTGACCGATACCGCCTTCGCCGCCGGCTACTTCGACCAGGCCCACTTCATCCACGACTTCAAGGCCGTGACCGGCCTGACACCGGGCGGGTACCGCGAGCATGTCAGACGGCGAGGGTACGGTCGCGCTTGACGCCTCGATCATCGAGGTATAGGTTTCCACCATGACCAAAGCGAAACCCGAAGCGGCCACCGGCCGCCGGATTCCCGACTACAGCGACCCTTCCTACTGGCGCGGCACGATCAAGATGTCGCTGTCGAAGTTCTTCGTGCTCAGCGTACTGCACCGCAAGCCGATGCACGGCTACGAGGTGGTGCAAGCGGTGGAGAAGAGCACCAACGGCTGCTGCAGCCCCTCGGAGGGCACGGTCTATCCGGTGCTCAACGAGTTCGAAGCGGGGGGCTATCTCTCCGCGACGAACGAGGTGGTGCAGGGGCGCTCGCGCAAAGTCTACGCGCTTACGGAGAAGGGGCGGGATGCCTTTCAGGTGGCGGTGGACGCCTGGCTGGAGGCCACGGACTGCATCGTCGAGAGCCGTCGCATGGCCGCTGGGGCAGCGAAACGGGAGGAGCGGGAAGCATGAGCGCGGCGCGTTTTCTCAGGCCCATATACCTCGATGATCGAGGTAGGCGGTGAGCTCGCGTACCGGTGTGGTCGTCGCCCTGGGCATTTCCCAAACGCTTGCCTGGGGCTCGACCTACTATCTTCCGGCCATCCTCGCCGTGCCCATGGCGCGAGACCTCGGCCTTGCCACGGGTACGGTATTCGCGGCCTTCTCCTCGGCGCTGGTGGTATCGGCCGTGCTGGGGCCGGCGGTGGGGCGGCGCATCGACCGCTTCGGTGGGCGCGATGTGCTGGCGGCCTCGAGCCTGGTGTTCGCCCTGGGCCTGGTGCTGCTGGGTCTGGCGGATGGAGCCAAGCTGCTGTGGGCGGGATGGCTGGTGATCGGCGTCGGCATGGGCATGGGGCTGTACGAATCGGCCTTCTCGACCCTGGCGGGGCTCTACGGACGCGAGGCGCGTGGCCCCATCACCGGCATCACGCTACTGGCGGGCTTTGCCAGCACCGTGTGCTGGCCGATCACCGGCTGGCTCAACGCCGAATTCGGCTGGCAGAACGCCTGCTTCACCTGGGCGGCCATACACTTGTTGCTAGGCCTGCCGCTCAACCGCCTGTTGATTCCTTTTGGCATCCAGCCACCCGCGCCGCGTGGCGAGACGGCAACGGACGAAGAGGCGAACTCGACCTGGCTGCCCATGGCGCTGCTGGCTTTCGTCTTCGCCGTGACCTGGTTCGTCAGTACCGCCATGGCGGCGCACCTGCCGTGGCTGCTGCAGATCGCCGGCCTCTCGCCCGCCGCCGCCATTGCCGCCGCGGCGCTGGTGGGACCGGCCCAAGTGGCGGCGCGCCTGCTCGAATTCTCGCTGCTGCAGCGCTTTCATCCCTTGCTTTCGGCCAAGCTGGCGGTGGTGGCGCATCCCATTGGCGCGCTCGGCGTGATGACGCTGGGGGCGCCGCTCGCCACGCTGTTCGTGCTGCTGCACGGCGCCGGCAACGGCATTCTCACCATCGCCAAGGGTACGCTGCCCCTGGCCATTTTCGGCCCCCACGGCTATGGCCTGCGCCAAGGGGTGCTGATGGTGCCGGCACGCTTCGGCCAGGCGCTGGCGCCGCTGGCCTTCGCCCTGCTGATCGAGCGCTTCGGCACCCAGGCGCTGCTGTTTTCATCTGCCCTGGGGCTGGCCGCCCTGGTGGCGCTGCTCGTCCTGCAAACCCACGCCCTGAAGGAGGCGACATGAGGCTTCGCACGCTCAACGACCCCGATGTTCTGCCGGCCCTCGACGAGCGCTTCGCTCTGCGGCAGCCCGGCCAGGGCCTGCCCGATCCGCTGGGCCATCCGCCGCGCATCCTGCTGCTCTACGGCTCGCTGCGTGAGCGCTCCTATTCGCGTCTGGCGGTGGAGGAGGCCGCGCGGTTGCTGCGCCATTTCGGCGCCGAGACGCGGATCTTCGATCCTTCCGATCTGCCGCTGCCGGACCAGGTGCCGGGCGACGACCACCCTGCGGTGCGCGAACTGCGCGAGCTGGCCATATGGTCGGAGGGACAGGTGTGGTGCAGCCCCGAACGCCACGGCCAGATCACTGGCGTAATGAAGACCCAGATCGACCACCTGCCGCTGAGCATGGGGGCGGTGCGGCCCACCCAGGGGCGCACCCTGGCGGTGATGCAGATCAGCGGCGGCTCGCAGTCGTTCAACGCGGTGAATACCCTGCGCCTGTTGGGGCGCTGGATGCGCATGTTCACCATCCCCAACCAGTCGAGCGTGCCCAAGGCGTACCAGGAGTTCGACGAAGCCGGGCGCATGCGACCCTCGCCGCTCTACGATCGCATCGTCGACGTGATGGAGGAGCTCGTGCGCTTCACTCTGTTACTGCGCCCCCACGCCGAAACGCTGGTGGACCGCTACTCGGAGCGCCGCGAAGCGGCCGGCGCCAAGGCCGACCCGGTAACCGACAAGGCGGCGGTCAGCCAGGCCTCATAGCGGTGACATGCATAACGGGGCGCTAGGCGCCCCGGTGTTCGGCCATTGAGGCCCTCAGGCCGGCTGTAGCTGGCGCTTGGCCGTAACTTCACTGTGCAATTTCTCGACCAGCCGGTCGATGCGCACCAGGGCGCTTTCGGTCGAGGCCGCCAGCGCCTCGCCGCCTTCCTCCTGGTGCTCGATAGCAATGCTGTGAAAGCCGCCGATGCCGATGAACTGCAGAGCGGTGCGTGCGCCCGGCTCAAGGTGGTTGAAAGCTGCCAAAAGACCTTGTGGGTCGAAGCCGAACCCACCCCGCGATGAGAGCAGCACCGCATGTCTAGGGCGGTCGGCCAGTAGGGGCACGTAGTGTTCCAGCGGGACGTAGGGGTGGGCTCCGTATTGCATGTCGAAATCGACCGTACGGCTGATGCGGACGATATTGTCGATCCAGGCCTTGAACGCGGCCGGAGGACCAAAGTTGTACAGGGGAGCACCAAGCACCAGGATGTCGGCCCGTACGACTTCGTCGACCAAGGCATCGCTTTCGGCAAGCACGGCTTTCATTGCCTCTGTCCTTTGCTCAGCTGGTGTGAATTCCGCCTCGATCCACTCGACGCTGGTCAATGGAGGCGGGTTGGCGCCGATGTCGCGATAGACGACCTCGGCATCCGGCTCCAGAGTGCGCCAGCGGGAAACGAAGTGATGGGTCAGCCGGCGGGTATGCGAGCCGTGGTCTTGGCTGCCGGCACGGCCGGGGCGTGGGCTGGCATCGAGGTGAAGTAGGCGCGTCATGGGCTTTCTCCTTCGCTGGGTGTAGGATCTATTGGATGAATTGTTCTCAGCCTTGCTTGTGGCTCGTTTCATATAAGCCTGAAGCCAGGTAGGGCGACAAACGACGATTCTTTTTCGATATCGGAAAATAAAACTCAGCCATGATGCCGCGACGACTCCCTTCGCTTTCCGCCTTGCGCGCCTTCGAGGCGGCGGCGCGCCACCTCAGTGCCAAGCGCGCCGCCGAGGAACTCTCGGTCACGCCGACGGCGATCAGCCACCAGATTCGCCAGCTCGAGGAGAGCCTGGGCGTGGCCCTGTTCGTGCGGCGGCCGCGGCAGCTGGTGCTGACGACTCAGGGCCAGTCGCTGCTCACGGTGCTGAGCGGCTCCTTCGATGCCATCGCCGAGACGGTGACCAAGCTTCGCCGGCCGCCGTCGCGACAGGCGGTGACGCTCTCGACCACGCCGGCCGTCGCCTCACGCTGGCTGTTGCCCTGGGTCTGCCTGCTGCGCGACGCCCACCCGCAGATCGACCTGAGCATTCAGGTTTCCCACCAAGCAGTTGCCCTGGACGGCGTCGTTGCCGACATGGCGATTCGCTATGGCGAGGGCCCCTGGCCCGGGCTCGTCGCGGAGAAGCTGTTCGACAATGTCTTCGTGCCCGTCTGCAGCCCCATGCTGAAGCTGCGTGAACCGGCTGAACTGGTGCATCACACGCTGCTGCATTTCTCTTCGCCCGCACCGCTGGACTGGGCGGCCTGGCAGCGCCAGGTCCAGGTGCCGGGGCTCGACGTCAGCGCCGGGCTGATGTTCTCCGACGAGACCCATGGCATCACCGCCGCCCTGGACGGTCAGGGCATAGCCCTGATGAGCCGGCACCTGATCGAGGAGGAGCTGCGCCAAGGGCGCCTGGTACAGCCATTCGGCCCCGAGGTTAAGGCCGCTCCCTTCCAGCTCGTCTACCCGCCTGAGCGGCTCGAGGAGCCGGCCATCGCCGCCGTGCGCGAGTGGATCATCGGGTTGCTGGATACCCAAGCCAGAGAGAGCGGCTGCCGTGCGATAGTCGAGCGCCAGTCATGACGTCAGCCGCGCCAGCTTGTCGGGATTGCGCACGATGAAGATATCCGTCGCCTGGCCTGAGCGGTCGTAGCCGAAGGTCACCGTCGCGACGACATTTCCCTCTCTGCGCATCATGAAGCCGCAGCCCCCGTTGATGTCGGCCTCGCGCCATTCATAGTCGGCCCAGTACTGGCTCAGGCGGCTGGCCAGGAAGCCGAGTACCGCTGTCTGGCCGAGCAGCGGTTCGAGCAGGGTGGGCACCTTGCCGCCGCCGTCGGCACTCAGGCGAATATCGGCCGAGAGCAGATTCGCGAGCCGTGCCGTGGCGCCTTCGGTGATGGCGAGCCGGAAGGCCTCCAGCAGTGCCTGCTGGCGTTCCCGCGGTGGGGTGTGCCGTTCCTCGGCGGTTTGGAGGTTGCTTCGTGCCCGGGATACCAGCTTGCGGCAGGCCGGCTCCTTGATCTCGAGCATGGCGGCGATCTCGGTGTAGGGCGTGTCGAAGATCTCGTGCAGCAGATAGGCCGCCCGCTCCTTGGGCGAGAGGCGTTCCAGCAGCAGCAGGAAGGCGGTGGATAGAGAGTCGGCCAGCTGCATGCTGCGTTCCGCATCGGATACGGCAGCGGTCGGGATGGGCTCGGGCAGCCAGGCGCCGACGTACTCGACCCGAGCCCGGTGGGCGCTGCCCAGCAGATCGAGGCAGCGTCGCGTGCAGGCCGTGGTCAGCCAGGCGTGGGGCGTATCGATAGCCTCACGATCCGCTGCCTGCCACTTGAGAAAGGTGTCCTGCACCGCATCCTCGGCGTCGGCGCGCGAGCCGAGAATGCGATAGGCCAGCCCCAGCAGCATGGGGCGGGCCTCTTCGAAGTGAAGCAAATCGGCGGAAGGCATCAGGCTGTCTCGGAAACCGGAGCCGCCTTGTCCTTGGCCCAGGCCACGGTGGCAGCATGAATCTCGGGCGGATGAGCCAGCAGGGGCGTTACCGCGGCGACATAGGCTTCGTATGCCGGCCCCTGCATGAAGGCCTGTGCATCCGCACCATCGGCGTAGCGCTGGAAGACACGGATCGTGTTGGGATCGCCATCATCGTAGCAATAGAAGTAGGCGTCGTGGACCTGGCGCTCCTGGATGCTCGGCATCAGGTGAGTCTCCCACACGCGCCGTACCTCTTCGCGCTTGCCGGGGAGTACCTTGTGCTTGATGAAAAGCGTGCTCTGGCTCATGTGTCGCTCCTGAATCGGTCGAGAGATGAAGGCCGAGTGGCCGTCACTGTCATGACGATTCAGGAGCGGGACTTGTGACAGGGCAGGCTAATCCATCGCTTCCTCTTGCTGCGGATGGAGCGGCCTTAGGCGGCGGCCTGCTGTTCCTTCTCGTAGTTGATCATCCAGGCAACGCCGAACCGATCCACCAGCATGCCGAAGCGGTGCGCCCAGAAGGTCTCCTCTAGCGGCATCTGCACGGTGCCGTTGTCGGCCAGCGCATTGAAGAGGCGTTCGGCCTCCTGCACGGAGTCGACGCCGATCGCAATGCTCGCCCCCTTGATGCCTTCGTAGGGCGCAGGGCTGCAGGGGGAGTTGTCCGACGCCATCAACAACTGGTCGCCAATACGCAGTCGTGCATGCATGACAAGATTGCCGGCTTCTTCGGGTATCTCCATGCCTTCGCTGGCAGGCATTTCGGCATAGGTCGCCATAGCCTCGAGCTTGGCGTCGAAGCAGCGCTGGTAGAACTCGAAGGCTTCGCGACAGTTGTCGTTGAAGATCAGGTAGGTGGAAAGCTGCATGGTGGGTCTCCAGGAGAGTTATTTGTTGGTGATACTCCCTTCGTCGATTCAACGTAGACGATTTCGACACGCACCGATCATTTTCTTTCTGCCAGACGTTGGAGGCGGGCGGCCTGCTGGTCCTAGCTCAAGAATGAGCGCAGCTACCCGGTAAGTAAGGGCTTACCGGGGCGCTGTCATTTCTAGCCGTCAGGCCCTGTCATGACGCTCGCGGCTATCGGCCGGCGCCTGGTCGCGTTCGTGCATGCCGTAGTCGCGCAGCACCGTAGCCACGCGCAGGCGATAGTCGTCGAAGACCACTTCGCGGCCCTGTGTCTGGGCCGTGCGGTGGCGCTCGAGCTGGCGCCACTGGGCGACGGCCTGCTCATCGCGCCAGAAGGAGAGCGAGAGGATCTTGCCCGGTTGGGTGAGGCTCTCGAAGCGTTCGATGGAGATGAATCCGTCGATCTCATCGAGCAACGGACGCAGGCTGGCGGCGATATCGAGGTAGTGGTCTCGGCGGCCGGACTTGGGGATGACTTCGAAGATAACGGCGATCATGACGGCTCCTGATTCAGGCAGTTGAGGATAACGTTACATGGGACGAGCGAAACAGCGGGATGCGGGCATTGAGCGATTCGCGATACATCACCTCGCCGGCCAGCGCCTCGAGCGAGACACCCGAGCGCAGCAGCTCTGCTACACCCGCCTCGGCGATGGCCAGGGCAAGCGTTTCACCGGGGCATGCGTGGCGCCCCAGGCCAAAGGTAAAGCAGTGCTGCGACTGGCGGGCCGGATCGAATCGCTCGGGGTCGACATGACGGGCTGAATCGCGGTTGGCCGCAGCAAGCAACACCAGGATCGTGTCGCCTGCTTGCATCGACTCGCCGGCGATGATTTCGTCGTAAGCGACAAAGCGTCGCGTGTTCTGAATCGGTGCGTCGTGGCGCAGCACCTCCCGCAGCACGGCAGGCAGCAGCGTTGGCTCTTCGCGGACTCGATGATGAAGATGCGGCTCGCGTCCCAGCGCCATCAGCGTATTGCCGATCAGCCCCGCTGTGGCGTCATGGGCCTGTAGCAGGAAGCCGATGACGTTGGCCGCGATCACTGCGCTGTCGATGCCTCGCGCTCTGGCCTGGGCAGTGAGCTGCGTCAGGAGACTGGGCGATGCCGCAGAATGGGTCTCGAGGAGCCGTGCTGTCATGGCTTGCAGTTCGCGTGCGGCGTGCTGGCCCCTCTCCATCTGGGTAATTGTGGTGCCAGGTGCGATGCAGCGCGCCAAATCTCCTGTCCAGCGCGCCAGCGCCGGCCACTGGTCGGACGAGAAGCCAAGCAGGGCCGCGACGCTGTATGCGGGCAGGCGCAGGGTGAACTCTGTCAGGCCAGCGGGCTCGAGCGGAGCGATTTCCTCGAGCAGATAGGACGCGCAGCCCCTGCTCTGGTCTGCTATGTGGTCCTCTTCGAGCGTGGCGAGCGTCGTCGTAACGACCTGCTTGAGCGGGCAGTGCGACTCGCCATCGGTCATCCTGACCAGACTGCCGAAGAGTTTACCCGCCGGCGTGCCCTGCAGTGCCGTTGGCACCGGCTCGTTGGCTGGGCGCACGCGACAGCCGTGATGTTCCAGCACGGCGGCAACAGACTTGGCGGACGAGGCGATCCACATGTTGAGCCCGCTGTCCCAATAGAGCGGATGCTTCTTCACCAGTTTGGCGTAATAGGAGTAAGGGTCATGATGCGTGACGGCCGTCAGTGGGTTGTCTGGCGTAGTCATGGGTGGCTCCGAGCCGTTGTCTGATCGCTCGATTGTGCTGCGTTGGCCTATGCTTGTCAGACAGAAACAGTTAGGTGGAGAGCTAACGATGGTTGAGCCGGATCTGTCACGCCTAGCCCGCACCATTGGCGACCCGACCCGCATGGGTATGCTCGCCTTGCTGATGGAAGGGCGGGCATTGACCGCCAAGGAGCTGGCCTACGGCTGCGGCGTGCAGCCGGGCACGGCGACTGAGCATCTCAAGCGACTGCAGTGCGATAGCCTGATCGAGTCGACGACCCAAGGGCGGCACAAGTACTACCGGCTGGCGTCGGCTGAAGTGGCGCATGCCGTCGAGGCGCTGATGGTGGTGGCCAAACCGATGAGAGTGGTGCCGCCCTGCAGGCGACCGGCCGGCGCGCTGGGGGCTGCGCGATTCTGCTACGACCACCTGGCCGGGGAGTTGGGCACACGGCTGACGGCAGTACTGCTCGAAAGGGAGTACTTGGTCAAAAATGGCGAGGCCATGGACGTGACGGAGCGAGGCAAGGCCTGGTTTGCCGACTTCGGTATCGATGTCGCTACTCTGCGCAAGCGCCGTCGACGTTTCGCCTACCCCTGCCTCGACTGGAGCGAGCGGCGCGATCATCTTGGTGGTGCGTTGGGGGCCGCCATGACCGAGCGCATGCTGGAACTGGGCTGGATCGGCCGGCAGAAGCACTCGCGGGTGGTGAGCATCAGCGAGCTGGGACATCGGGCGCTGACGAGTGAGTTCGGGTTCGTGATCGATGCGTCGCCGACTGATCAAGCGGTCGCGATCTCGTCGTAACCTCTGTTGAGGAATTGCACGAAACAAAAACCGTGGCCGAAAGGGTCGGCCATCAGCGCCAGCTTGCCCCAGCGATCGGTGACGATGGGCTGCTCCTGGGTGGCGCCGGCGGCGATGGCGCGCTCCACTGCAGCCTCGATATCCTCCACCACCACGTCCAGATGTACCGGCGTCCAGTGACGCGTGTAGTGGCGCTGCGCGCCGGGCACGGGCTCTCCTGCGGCATAGGCCGCTGAGCCGGTGGCCTTGGCCAGCAGGTAGATCGGCGCCGGGCCGCCGATCAGTTCGGCACCGTCATCGCCGAAACGGCGGCCGACCTCGAGGCCAAAGGCGTGAACGTAGAAGTCGATTCCACGCTCCAGGTCGTCGACGTCCAGGTTGACGAGAAAATCCATGCTCTCTCCTCCCAACGTGCCAGGTCGAACTGGCAGCCAAGGATTAAGCCCTACCCAGTGAGTAAGTGCTTACCGGGGCGGTGGCTGTGCCTGACAGGGTAGCAGTGCGTTTGAGGATAAGCCCTCACTCCGCTTATTGCCGCCAACAATCCTGATGCGCTGACGGTGCTATGCTGCGAATGTTGCGGAAATGCTTCGAAGCGTCGGGCCTGTTTTGAAAGCAAGAGACGGAGTGTGCCAGGCGGCTACCGGGCTCATCCTGAACTCACGGAAAACGCTGAGCCCACCGTGGAGGTCCGCCATGATCGAGACAACCAGCGACTCACTTGCTCCCTTCGATTCCGATGAGGCGAAATGGACGGCGGTGCTGGCCCGCGACACGTCGGCGGATGGCGCTTTCGTCTACGCGGTGCGTACCACCGGCATCTATTGCCGTCCCACCTGCCCGTCGCGCCGGCCACGCCGCGAGAACGCCGAATTCCATGCCGATGCGACGGTGGCGGAGCGAGCCGGCTACCGGCCTTGCCAGCGCTGCCGCCCTCAGGATGTCTCGTTGGCTCAGCATCATGCCGAGAGCGTCGCCCGCGCGTGTCGGCTCATCGAAGCCGCCGAGGATCTGCCTTCTCTCGACGTACTGGCACAGGCCGCGGGGTTGAGCCGCTTCCATTTTCACCGTGTGTTCAAGTCGGTCACTGGCCTCACGCCCAGGGCCTACGCCGTCGCCCGGCGGGCGGAGCGCGTACGCGAAGAACTCGCCAGTTGCGAAACGGTCACCGAGGCGATGTACGAGGCGGGCTTCAACTCCAGCGGACGCTTCTATGCCGGTACCGATCGCATGCTCGGCATGACGCCCAAGCGTTACCGTTCAGGAGGGAAAGACATGGAGATCCGCTTCGCCCTGGGGGAGTGCTCATTGGGCACCATACTAGTGGCGAGCAGCGAGAAGGGCATCTGCGCCATTTCCCTGGGCAGCGATCCGGAGCAACTGCTGCAGGAGTTCCAGGATCGTTTCGCCAATGCCACCCTCATTCCCGGAGGGAAGGATTTCGATGCCTGGGTGGCCCAAGTGGTGGGTTTCGTCGAAGCGCCGGGCCTTGGGCTTTCGCTGCCGCTGGACATTCGTGGCACTGCCTTTCAGCAACGGGTCTGGCAGGCGCTGACCGAGATTCCCGTGGGCACCACGATCAGCTATGCAGAGTTGGCGGAACGTATCGGTTCTCCCAAGTCGGTGCGTGCCGTGGCCAGGGCCTGCGCCTCCAACCCCGTTGCGCTTGCCATTCCCTGCCATCGGGTCGTACGCAGCGATGGGGCGCTTTCCGGGTATCGCTGGGGCGTGGAGAGAAAACGCACGCTGCTCGGGCGGGAGTCGGTTCAGCCCGACACGTCCCCGGGTGGCGCCACGAGCGGAGCCTCCTCCAGTGCCGAGGTGATCCCCGCCTGCGGAGTGCGCTCGAGAAAGGTCGATAGCACCACATAGCTGCGCGTGGCTTTCACGCACGGCAGGGCATAGAGTCGGGCAAGCAGTCCCTCCAGCGCGCGACTGCTGGCGCAACGTACCTTGAGCAGCATGCAGGCGTCGCCAGCGACCGAATGAATCTCCTCGACCTCAGGCAGCGCCGAGATCGCCAGCAGTTCCTTGGTCTTGCCCCATCCCGTGGAGTCGACATGCACGAAGGCGAGAAACGGCTTGCCGGTGGCGGGGCCATCCAGTACCGACACCGTGCTGCGGATGCGACCCGACGCGCGCAGCCGCTTCACCCGTTCATGCACCGCCGGCGCCGAAAGGCCGGCGCGATGACCCAGCTCGGCATAGCTAAGCCCGGCATCCACGGCCAGCTCACCTAATATTTTCCGGTCGAAGGCGTCCAGGGGGCGGGGCTCCTGGCCCTTGTCCCGAACGGCTTCTGTATTTTCAAGGTTAGGCATTTCTGCAATTGCTCCGAATGAGATTCCTTTCTTCAATACTAGTGTCGAATTTCATCTGGAGCTAGCCGTGATCAGTCGCCGTCTGTTACTCCTGACCTCCGCCATCGCCGTGATCGGTGCCAACTCGCTGGCGCTGAGCCCCATTGCCGCCACGGTGGCGACATCCTTTCCGGGGCGCAGCGCCGCCGACGTGGTAACGGCCGCGGCCCTCTATGGCCTGGCCACGGCATGCAGTGCGCTGCTGCTGGCGTCGCTGAGCGATCGCATCGGTGCCGAGCGTGCCTTGGTGCGAGCGCTGCTCGGGCTGTCGGCTTCCCTGGGCGTCGCTGCGCTCTCGCCGGCACTGTGGACGCTGGTTGCTGCCCAGGCGCTGGCCGGCCTGGCGGCGGGCGTGGCGTTGCCGGCGATCTATACCCTCACCGCTCAGGTGGCCGAAAAGGGGCGCGAGAGCCAGACCTTGAGCTTCGTGCTGACGGGATGGACGCTGAGTCTGGTGGTCGGCGTCGGCCTGGCGGCGCTATTGGCCGACCTGCTGCACTGGCGTGCCGTCTTCTCTCTATTGGCACTGGCTGCCATCGGGTTGGCACTGGGGGTTTCTCGCTGCCACGATTGGGGGGCGAGAACGGTCGGTGAGGCGCCGAGCTCCACCCTGAAGGCCCTGCGTATTCCCGGCATTCACTCGGTATTGCTGAACGTCGCGGCCTACATGACGGCGTTCTACGGCTTGTACACCTATCTTGGCCCGTACCTGGGTGAGGTGCTGCAACTCCCCGCATCCTTCGCGGGGCTGGCCATCGCCGTCTATGGACTGGGCTTTGGCGCCGCCGCGCCGTTGGGTCGGCTGGTCGACCGCTACGGCGCCACTGCTGCCGCTTGTGTGACCTTTGCCGGCCTGATGCTCGTCTACCTGGGCTTGATGGCGGCTGCCGCACTTCCGCCGGTACTGCTGGGGCTCTGTCTTGCCTGGGGCGTGGCCAATCATCTCGGCTTGAACCTGCTAATGCGCCAGCTTGCCGAGATCGATCCGGCGCAGCGGGGTGCCATCATGGGGCTGTATAGCGCCATCACGTATTTGTGCGTGTTTGCCGGCGCGCTGCTCTATCGGCCGCTCTTCACTCACTTCGGCTTTGCCGCCTGCGCCTGGGCCTCGGCAATGCTGGTGCTGCCGGCCCTGGGCTGGGCGCTGGGGCAGTGGCGCAGGAAACAGGCGGCATTGGAGTAGCGTTGGAGGACAAAGAACGAACCGGCGCTCTTGGAGCGGCGGTTCGTTCGTGGGCAGACCTTTCAGCCGAACAGCAAGGGATCGACCAGTCCACTCGGGTAGGTCAGGGTCAGTAGCTTCGCCATGCTGACCAGAAAGACCGTCACTCCGGCAGCCATGGTGAGGGTCACCCAGGGCTTGAGACGTGCGATGAACATCAGGAAGGTCAAACAGAACAGCGTTGCGGTGGTAATGAGGCCGAACATCAGGATCGCGCCAACCAGGGCGAAGAAACCTGACAACCAGACGGCTTGCTGAAGCAGAGGCTGGTGTTGCCAGATTGGCTTACGGACCAGGCTGCGCACGATCTCCAGCAGACAGGCGATGCCCATGATCGCCAGCGCCAGGCGGGGCATGAGGCCACCGAGCAGGCTGAGAACGGCAAGGTGGAACCAGCCAAAGATGGCCATGCCCAGCAGAGCGGCAAAGATCACCAGGTCGATGCCACCAATTCTGATAGGCCTGCTGCCAGCCGCAGGGGCGGCTCCGGCACCAGCCGCAGGCGCTTGCTCGGTATCGGTCGACCGGAGCTTGCGCCACAGCTGCCGAAACATGGGCAACAACAGGGCGGCGAGGATCATGGCGCCGATGATCAGTACACCCGGGCGCATGAAGGCAGCGCTACCCTGGAACTGCACGGCCTGATAGAAGTAGGTTTCAGCACCAGGAGCCAGCACGAAGCCGATCAGGAAAGCGGGACGTGACCAGCCGGCCTGCTTGAACAGCACGCCGAGGACCCCGGTCGCACCGAGGGCCAGGAGGTCTCCCGGGGAGCGTGTGGCCTGGAAGGCCGCGAACATGATCAACACCGTGATCAGGGGCGCCAGGATGACGAAGGGCACGCGGGTCAGGCTGGCGACCGGGCGGGCCAGGCCCAGGCAGAGCGCCGCACCGATGATGTTGGCCAGGGCCAGCGACCAGATGATGGTATAGGTCAGGTCGAGATTGGTCTCGATCATGCTGACGCCGGGCTGCAGGCCTAGCAGCAGCAGGCCGCCGAGGAAGACGGCAGCGGTGCCCGAACCGGGCACGCCGAACAGCAGGGTGGGCACCATGGCGCCACAGGCGCAGGCATTGTTGGCGGATTCCGGTGCGATGACGCCGCGGATGTCGCCCTGGCCAAACTGGGACTTGTCCTTGGCGCTCTGCACGGCATGGCCATAGGTCATCCAGTCCACCACCGAGCCGGCGAGGCCGGGGATCGTGCCCAGCAGACTACCGATGCCCGCGCAGCGCGCCACGAGTCCACGATTCTTGCCGACATCCTGGATGCCCTGCCGCCAGCCCTTGCCGAGCCGAGCGGGCTCTCCGGCGATGGCGCCGCGCTTGACCAGCAGATCGATAATCTCGGGCAGCGCGAAGATGCCCAGGCCGATGACCACCAGCGGTATGCCGTCGTAGAGATAGTCGATCTCGAAATTGAGACGGAACTCCCCGGTGGCGGGCGCCATGCCGATGGTGCCGACCAGCAGACCCAGGCCGCAGGCAGCGAGTCCCTTGAGCAGGTCGCGTCCGGAGAGTACCGCCACCATCGACAGCCCGAGCAGGGTCAGCATGAAAAGCTCGGAGGAGGAGAACGACAGCACCACCGGCCGGGCGATGAGAATGAACCCCGTCAGCACGGCGGCGCCGATCAGGCCGCCGATCATCGAGGCGAGGAAGGCACTGGACAGGGCCCGTGCGGCCTGGCCGCGCTTGGCCAGGGAGAAGCCGTCGATGACGGTGGCCTGGGAGGCGCTGGAGCCGGGAATGCCCAGCAGCACCGAGGCGAAGGTATCGCCGGTGGGGATCACAGCGACCAGGCCCATCAGCATGCCGAGGGCGACGCTCGGTTCCATGCCATAGAGGAAGGGCAGCAGCAACGCCATTCCCGCGATGCCGCCGAGACCGGGAATGATCCCGACCACCAGACCGACCAGCACGCCGACGACCATGTAGAGCAGGTGGTGCAGGGTGAACAGCTGCTCCAGGCTGGAGAGAAGGATATCGAACATGGAGTGGCTCTCGTGTTATTCGATGAGTGAGCCCGGGCATTGGCTCTGGACCCTGGGGCCAAAGATCAATGCCCGATGTCTCGCGTCAGATACTGGCGCCGTGCTTCGTTTTCAGCCAGTCCGAGAGCCACTCGCGGGTAGCGTCATCCAGGGACATGGCGTCCTCGAGATGTCGCTTGACGATGTCGCCGACGATCGGGGCGTAGGGCCCCAGTTGGGCATCGGCCTCCTGCTTGAACTCTTCGGTATCGATGAACTCGAGGGCTGCCTCCCGGTAGGTCTCGACGAGTGCCTCGGGGGTATCCTTGGGCACCATGATCAGCTTCTGCAGGGTGAAGCCCGAAGCGAAGAACTTCTCGTAGGCGTCGTTGGCGGTACCGTTCGGGACCTCGCCATGCACCTCTTCATAAACCTCGCTGAAGGTGGGCAGGTCGGGAAAGGCCGGGTCGCGCACGATCTCGCCGGCGTCATTCATCACGCCGAGCGAGAAGAGCGGGACGGCGCGGCCCGACTCCACTAGGGGGGCCACACTGCTCAGGTAGGCGGAGGTGGTCTGAAAATCGATGTCCGCTTCGCCACGCTCAAAGGCCAGGCGGCCTTCGCCACGGCTCTGCATGCCGGAGACGGCCTGAACCTCGACACCCAGCATGTCGAGGGCGATCAGTACCGGCAGTTCGAGCCCGGTGTGACTTTGCACGGCTAGCTTGACCTGCTTTTCCAGCAGGGCGGCAAGTGCGTTCTCGCTGTCCTCACCCAGGCTGGCCTGGGCGTAGACGACACCACCGGTTGGGGTCGCCAGGATCGGTGTCCAGGCGGAGTAGTCGTAACGTACCCGCTTGTCTCCCAGCATCGCGGGATACTGAGTCGAAGCGGAAGCGCCCAGCCAATCGCTACCGTCGCTCTTGGCACGCATGGCAAAGAGGTTGGAGCCGTTGATGGAGCCGCCGCCCGGCACGTTGTCGATCATGATGGTGGGCTGGCCGGGAATGTGCTCACTGAGCCAGGGTGCGAAGAAGCGGGCCCAGACATCGGTGCCGCCGCCGACGCCGAAGGGAATGGTCCACTTGATGGTTCCTGGCACCTCCACGTTCTGTGCTTGTACGGATGCGGAGGCCGTCAGACCGAGCCCGGCGATTGCCAGGCCCAGGGCGGCGACTCTTTTCAGGCGATCGAGCGAAGTGCGAGCTGTCGTGGTCTTGTGGAGGGTCATGGCATGCTCCTGGTTGTTGTCGTTAGCGGGTGGCAAGACACCCGGGGTCGTGATGATCAATTGGCCTGCATAGCAGGGATTGTCTCACCGGGTGGCGTGGAATCGGTGTAGAAGATCGTGCCACTCATGATCTTTCTGGCGGTACGAATCAGCGACACGCGCGCGATATCGCTGGCATTACCTTGGCGGTGCTCGACGTCGAGGTCGATGAAGCCCGAGGGATGCTCCAGTCGCACCTGGGCCAGACACTCTCCTGCGGACATTCGCCCGCTTTCTACTGCGATGCGGTGGGCGATGGTGCCGGGAACACTGACCGCCGAGGCAACGGCAATGGCACCGGTGACGGCGATGGCCTTGTGGCAGCGGTGGGGTACGAAGTATCTCGTGCGCAGGGTACTGGCGCTGTCACGCGCTGCACAGACCAGCACCGGCTTGGGCAAGACACTCTGGCTGACATCGCCCAGACCCATGCTGGGTCCTGCCTTGCGACGAATGCTTTCGAGCCGTTCGAGAAGGGCGCTATTGCCATCCAGTTCGGCGGGGGACTCATCTCCGCTCAGGCCAAGATCCGCAGCGTCGAGCATGATGATCGGCGTCGCTGCGTCGAGGCAGGTAACGTCGATACCTTCGATCGAGTCGCACACCTTTCCGGTCGGCAGCAACGCGCCGGTCTTGGAGCCCATGATGTCGAGGAAGCTGAGTTGAATGCCGGCGGCACTCCCGGGCACGCCGCTGATGGACGTACTGCCCTCATAGCAGACCTGGCGGCCCGGTGTGGGGACGTGACACTCGATCAGGCGCTGGGTATTGAGGTTGCGTACCCGCACGACGGTCTTGCCGTCCTGGGGTTCCACCAGGCCCGTCTCGATTGCGTAGGGGCCGACCGCCGAGAGCATATTGCCGCAGTTCGGGGTGAAGTCGACGCGGCGATTGAGAATATCGACCTGGGCAAACAGGTAGTCGACATCGGCACCCGCAAGGGAGGAGCGTTCCACGATGGCGATCTTGCTGGTCAGGGGGTCCCCGCCGCCGATGCCGTCGATCTGCAGGGCGTGGCCCGAGCCCATCAGGCTGAGCAGGATCTCGGCTTGGGCGTCCTGGCCGCTGGGAAGATCGCTCATGCGCAGGAAAGGGCCTCGGGAGGTGCCGCCGCGCATGATCATGCAGGGAATGCTGTTTATCATCGTCATGCCACATCGCGTTGGGAAGTCGTGATGTGAGCATGTCAGTGGGCAACTGATGCTTCAAATGCAAATAAATACCATGATTGATGCGTTTTTAGGATTAATGCGCTAAGCTTATCAATGCCAACGTGTCATGCAAGAGTGCATCAATGCTACATCGCCTCGAGTTCCTTGATCTTCAAGCGTTTATCCTGGTCGCCGAGCTGGGTTCTTTCCATGAGGCGGCGCAGCGCCTGCATCTTTCACAGCCGGCGCTATCGCGACGCATTCAGAAGCTCGAGGAGCTTTTGGAAGTCGAGTTGCTCGAGCGGACCACTCGAAGGACGCAGTTGACACCTATCGGGGCGGATTTCCTGCCACGCGCCAGGCGTATGATCGAGGAATACGAGTCATCGATTCTGAACATACGAGAGCTGGCGACGCATCAAAAGGGGACGGTCACGATCGCCTGCCTGCCCACCGCCGCCTTTTACTTCCTGCCGAGCGTGATTCGTGGGTTCAGCGAGGCCTGGCCGGGTATCCGCATTCGCATTCTCGACGTCAGCGCCAACGAGGGTCTGCAGCGGGTCATCAATGGTGAGGCCGACTTCGGCATCAACATGTTCAGCGCCCAGAGCCCCGAGGTCTCCTTTACACCACTATTGCGAGATCCCTTCGTGCTGGCCCTGAGGTCGGACCATCCACTGGCGGTAAAGGAGAGTATCGAATGGGCGGATCTCGAACAGGTCAGGCTGATCACCGTCAGTCGCGATAGCGGCAATCGCACCTTGCTGGACAATGCCCTCTCTGCCGAAGGCATCCGGCTGAACAGCTTCTACGAAGTTCAGCACCTTTCCACCTCGCTTGGCCTGGTCGAATCCGGGCTGGGCGTGGCGATCCTGCCCAAGATGACGATGCCCGGCCCGGACCATGACACGCTCTGTTCGCGTGAGCTTCCCGAACCCCGCATCCAGCGAACCATCGGTCTGGTCAGAAGCAGTTCCCACAGTATTTCCAGCACGGCCCAGTTGTTCATCGACATGCTGCTCGAGCATTGGGGAAGTACACCACCATCCTGAGATGCCGGTGCTCGTCCACCAGCAGTGTGGTGTGTTGATACTCCCTCTGATTCGAGTCGGCGTCGAGAAGCGTGCCGATGCCGTAGCGATAGGCTTCATGATTGGGCTGCTCCCACCAGCGGCGAAAATCCGGCGACAGCTTGGCGAGCGCTTCTGTCAGCTCCTGCATAGCGGGGTCTTCGGGGGCGGCGGCCGAGTCGCAGCGGAACTGGGCCAGCAGGCGGGAGGCGTCCTGGCGCCAGTCGGGGAGGCGCCTGCGCAGCGCCGGGTCGGCGAACAGCAGGCGCATCATGTTGCGCTCACCGGGCTCCCTGTCGCTGAAGCCGAGCAGGACATCGGCGATGGCGTTCCAGGCGATGATGTCCCAGCGCAGGTTCATCACATAGGCGGGCCTTGGCATGTCGTCCATCAGCGTCTGCACCAGGGGCGGAATTTCCTGCCACTGGTAGGCCTCCACCGGCGGTGGGCGGCGATGGGCAAGCAGGAACAGGTGGCAGCATTCGGCGTCGTCGAGCTTGAGCGCCTTGGAGACTCGCAGCACAAAGCTCTCCGAGACGTTGATATCGCGCCCCTGCTCGAACCAGGTGTACCAGGTCAGTCCCACCCCGGCGAGGGTGGCCACTTCCTCCCGCCGCAGTCCGGGGGTACGCCGGCGCCCGGTGGAAGGCAGGCCAACGTCGGCCGGTGTCAGCTTGTTGCGATGATGGATCAGAAAGTCGGTGAGTTCGCTGCGGGTTCTGTCGAGGCTGCGCCCGGCCATGGCAGTGCTCCAGGTAGTTACCTGTAGTAATAGGATAACTGGCTATATTGTAACCCTATCAGAATGCACCAAGACTACCATGCCAACCCTATGGAAAGGAGGCATGGCATGGTTTCCCTCAGTGAAGCGCAAGACTCACGTATCGCCCGGCAGCGTGCGGGCTTCAAGGAGTGGGCCGGCTTGGCGGTATTGGCGTTGCCTACCGTGCTGCTCGGTCTCGATGTCACCATTCTCTATCTGGCCTTACCCGCCCTGGCGGCGGATCTGCAGCCGAGCAGTACCCAGGCGCTGTGGATCATGGATGCCTACGGCTTCATGATTGCCGGTTTTCTGATCACCATGGGCACCTTGGGCGACCGCATCGGCCGTCGCCGGCTGTTGATGATCGGCGCCGTGGCCTTTGGCATCACCTCGGTGATCGCGGCCTACTCCACCAGTGCGGCCATGCTGATTGCGGCCCGCGCGGTGCTTGGTGTCGCCGGCGCGACGCTGATGCCATCGACCCTGGCACTGATCAGCAACATGTTCGGTGACGTGCGCCAGCGCGCCCTGGCCATCGGTGTGTGGGCCACCATGTTCGCCCTGGGCATGGCGCTGGGCCCGGTGGTGGGCGGCCTGCTGCTGGAACGCTTCTGGTGGGGCTCGGCCTTCCTGGTGGCGGTGCCCGTGGTGGCCGTACTGCTGATTGCGGTGCCGATCCTGCTGCCGGAGTATCGTGCGAAGCGCAGTGGGCGACTGGATCTCACCAGCGTAGCGCTCTCGCTGGCGGCCGTGCTGCCGGTGGTCTATGGCGTGAAAGAGCTCGCCAAGTTAGGACTCGAACCGATTCCGGTACTGGCCCTGGTGCTGGGTGTGCTGATGGCGCTGATTTTCGTACACCGCCAGCAGCGCCTGACCGACCCGCTGCTCGATATGCGACTGTTCGGCAGCCGAACCTTCAGTGCCGCGTTGGTCGTGCTGCTGGTGGGCCTGGTCGGTGTATCAGGCGTGATGCTGCTGGTGTCTCAGTATCTGCAACTGGTGGCAGGGCTCACACCGCTGGCGGCGGGGCTCTGGATGGGGCCGCCGGCGCTTGCCATGGTGCTGGCGGGCATCATGGCGCCGCTGGTAGCTCGCCGCATTCGTCCCGGTTACGTGGTGGGCGCGGCCCTGGCGCTCTCCACGCTGGGCTACTGGCTGCTGGCCGCCGTCGAAGTGAACGCCAACGGGGTGGGCATGGCGATCGCCGGGTTCTCGCTGGTCTATCTTGGCCTGGGCACTATCGCCGCACTGGGTACGGACCTGGTAGTGGGTGCGGCGCCGGCGGAAAAGGCCGGTTCGGCCTCGGCCATGTCGGAGATGGTGCAGGAGCTGGGCGTGGCGCTGGGTGTGGCGCTGCTGGGCAGCCTGGCCACCTTCGTCTATCGTGCCCAGGTCAGCGCGACGATAGCCGATGGCGAAGCTGCCGAGGCGGCGGGCATCGTGGAGGAGAGCCTGTGGGCCACCGTGTCGGCCGGCGAGCGCCTGCCCGCAGGCGTACTGCTGGAAGCCCAGCAAGCCTTCACCGCCGGGCTGAACGTGACCGCCACGGTGGGCGGCATTGCCATCCTGGCGCTGGCGGTGGTCTCCATCGTCAGCCTGCGCCATGTCGGCGCGATAGGTGAGAGCACACTCAGAGAATCCGCGGATGGGTGTGGCTCTTGTTCCACACTTTAGTGGCCGCTTGGTCGAGCGATTCGAACAGGCCTATACGGGAGGTGGATTGCGCTCGGCGAACTGGCCATTCCAGTAAGGGTAGTAAGGATAAGACGGCGTCACGCGGCTGGCTTCGTCGAGCCGCCTTGTCTGCTCCTCGTCGAGCCGCCATCCGCTGGCACCCAGGTTCTCGCGCAGTTGGGCTTCGTTGCGCGCACCGATCAGCACGCTGGAAACCGTGGGGCGGCCGAGCAGCCAGTTGATGGCTACCTGCGGGATCGACTTGCCCGTCTCCTCGGCGATGCCGTCGAGCGCATCGACGATCCGGTACAGGCGTTCGTCGTCCACTGGGGGCGCGAAGCTGGCGGTTTCATGTAGCCGGCTGCGGTCGGGAAGCGCCTGACCGCGTCGAATCCTGCCGGTCAAACGCCCCCAGCCGAGCGGGCTCCAGACGATCGCTCCCAGGCCCTGGTCCTGCCCCAGCGGCATCAGCTCCCACTCGTAATCGCGCCCGACCAGCGAGTAGTAGGCCTGGTTGGCGACGAAGCGGGAGTAGCCGTAGCGTTCGGCCACCGCCTGGGACTTCATGATCTGCCAGCCGGAGAAGTTCGAGACGCCGAGGTAGCGCACCTTGCCGGCGCGCACCAGGTCGTCCAGCGTCGCCATCACGCTCTCCACCGGCGTCATCGCATCGAAGTGGTGAAGTTGAAGGATGTCGATATGGTCGGTATCGAGCCGCTTCAGCGCTTGGTCCGTCGCCTTGAGCAGATGATGACGAGAAGCGCCGACGTCATTCGGCTCGTCGCTCATGCGCAGCGTCAGTTTGGTGGAGAGAACGACACGATCGCGCCTGCCCTTGATGGCGGCCCCGAGAATCGACTCGGACGCTCCCTCGGAGTAGACGTCGGCGGTATCGAACAGGTTGATTCCGGCGTCGAGACAGATATCGATGAGGCGGGTCGCCTCCTTGACATCGGTGTTGCCCCAGGCGCTGAACAGCGGCCCTGTGCCGCCGAAAGTTCCTGCGCCCAGCCCGAGTGACGAAACCTTGAAGCCCGATTGGCCAAGATAGCGATATTCCATGGTTCGACTCCTGTCGGTGGATTGCCGAAGGAGCATAGAACGTTGCGCTTTCAAGATAATCGGCTTAAAACAATAGAGACATTCAACAAGACATTGATAATGAGCCGAGTCGACGACCTCTCATTGTTCCTGCGTATCCTCGACCTGGGGTCGATCAGTGAAGCGGCGCGCAGCCTGGACCTATCCGTGGCCGTCGCCAGCCAGCGCTTGAAGCGCCTCGAACGCGAGCTCGGCGTGCGCCTGCTGCAACGCACCACCCGGCAGCTACGGCCGACGCCGGAGGGCAGGAGCCTGGCCGAACAGGGGCGCGAGGCGGTGGAGGATCTCGAGGCACTGATGAGCGGGTTGCACCAGTCGACGCGCGAGGTCACGGGCACGCTTCGCCTGACCCTGCCGCCGACGTTTGGCCGACTCTATGTTTCCCCGCTGCTGCCCCGATTCTTGCGCCGGTATCCTCGGCTGCGCCTCGATCTCGACCTGTCCGATCAGCGTAGGGACATCGTGGGGTCGGGGTTCGACCTGGCCATTCGCATCGGCTCGCTAGCGGATTCCAGCCTGGTGGCACGCCGGCTGGCCACGAATCGCCGGGTGCTATGCGCCTCTCCCGCCTATCTGAAGCGCCACGGCATTCCACGCACCCCCGAGGAGCTGACCCGGCATGAGTGTCTGGTATTGACCGGTGGGGAGGTGGGGGCCGGCACTTGGCGCCTTCGGGACATCAACGGTGAGTGGTTCGCTGTCAAAGTGGATGGACGCATCCGTAGCAGCCAGGGCGAACTCCTGCGCGACGCCGCGGTGGCGGGGTTGGGCATCGTGCAGCACTCCACCTGGCATGTATGCGACGACCTGCAAGCCGGCCGATTGCAGCAGGTTCTCTCGGACTACGCATTGCCCGAGACGGGCATTCATGCGGTCATGCCGCAGCGTCGCCTTGCGCCGCCGAGGGTGCGCGCCTTTATCGACTTCCTCGTCGAGCAATGGGAGCCTGTGCCGCCCTGGGAACGGCATAAAGAAGACACCAGATAACCGGGGCGCTGATGCTCTAGGCTTGCTGTGCGGAGCCGGTGAGTGCGTCCCAGCCCGCCATGGCGCAGTCGGCGATCGCCAGCAGCGTTTCGCGCGAGGCGCCGTCGCGGGCCTGGATCGACATGCCGTGTTGCAGGGTGACGACGTAGTTGGCCAGTGCGCGGCAGTCCGTCGAGGCGGGCAGCTCGCCTTCCTCGACAGCTCGCTGCAGGCGCCGTTCCAGCAGGTAACCGTTCGACTGTCGGTAGGCTTTCAAGGCATCGCAGACCTGGGCGTTGGCACCCTGCATCTGCGGCGCGGCAAGCACGATCATGCAGCCACGTGGAGAGGGGCCGCGGGTGAAAGCCACGGCCGTGGTGCGCAGTACCTGTTCGATGGCGGCGCGCGCCGTCGGTGCCGTTTCCACCTGCTCCCAGATACCGCTGCCTTCCGTGCGTACGTAGAGTTCCACCGCTTCCTGGAACAGCACCTCCTTGCTGCCGAAGGTGGCGTAGAGGCTGGGTGCGTTGATGCCCATGGCACGGGTCAGATCGGCAAGCGAGGCGTTGTCGTAACCCTGGACCCAGAACACTTCCATGGCCCGGCGCAGGGCCTCTTCCCTGTCGAAGCGGCGGGGTCTACCACGCTGGGGCATGTCTTACTCCTTTTTGTATCGATGACTACAAAATATCTTGACAGTTGCGTGCATGTCTAGCCATCTTGATTTTTGTATCGATCACTATTTAAATGGAGTAAAGCATGCAGCGACTGAACGGAAAGACAGCGATGATCACCGGTGGCAGCCGCGGCATCGGTGCCGCCATCGCCCGGCGTCTGGCGGCGGAAGGGGCTGGCGTGGCGGTCACTTACGTCAACGGCGAGGCTCAGGCGCAGTCGGTCGTGGATGGGATCACGTCCGCAGGCGGCCGGGCGGTGGCCATCCGCGCGGATAACGTCGATGCCGCAGCGATCGAGGCGGCCGTGGAGCGCACGGTAGCCGAGCTGGGCGGGCTCGATATCCTGATCAACAATGCGGGAATCTTCCTGACTGGAACGATCGAAGAGGCCACGCTGGAGGAGCTGGACCGCACCATCGCGGTCAACCTGCGTGCCCCGGTCGTGGCGGTGATGGCGGCGGCGGCCCATCTTCCGGAGGGCGGACGCATCATCACCATCGGCAGCAACCTCGCGGTTCGAGTGCCCTGGCCCGGCATCAGCCTTTACGCCATGAGCAAGGCGGGCCTGGTGGGGCTGACCAAGGGCATGGCCAGGGATCTTGGAACGCGTGGCATCAACGTCAACATCGTGCACCCAGGCTCTACCGATACCGATATGAACCCCGCCGACGGCGAACTCTCCGACCCCCAGCGTAGCTTGATGGCCATCCCTCGATATAACGAGGCCGACGACGTGGCCGGCCTGGTGGCTTGGCTGGCCGGCCCCGAGGGCCGATCGATAACCGGGGCGGAGTTTACCATTGATGGTGGTGCCAATATCTAAGAACACTCGACTCTGACTAGCGTGCCGGCTTGCCGCCGGCACGTAGGGTTCATCATGCCGGGTTGAAAATTCGGCTGGTCGTATCCAGCTTTTCCGTTAGCTCTGCCACCAGTGCCTCGATGTCTTGCTCGGCCTGGGCCAGCGAGGCCTGCAGGTGCTCGCCGCCGAACTCGTCGTATTCCACGGCGACAGTGTGCACGTCGTCGATACCCAGGTAGCCGAATACGGTGCGGATATGCGGCTCGACGTGGTTGGCCTGGGCCATGCGCTCGCCTGGCGCGTAGCCGTAGTCGCCCCGGGCGCTCAGCACCACCAGGCGCTTGCTCATCTCGGTTAGCATCGGCCAGTAGGGCAGCCCCTGGCGCGAGCGATCGAAGCCGAAGGTGCGCCCCACCCGCACGATGTTGTCGATATAGGCCTTGAAGCCGGCGGGCACGCCGAAGTTGTACATCGGCACGCCAGCAACGATTACATCGGCCTCCAGCAGTTCGTCGACCAGCGCGTCGCTCTCGGCCAGGACGTCGTGCATCCAGGGCTCGCGCGTCTCCGGCTTGGTGAAGGCGGCATGGATCCACTCTCCGCTGACGGGGTGAGGCGGGTGTTGGCCCACGTCGCGATAGAGAATGCGATCGCCGGGGCGGGCCTTTTGCCATTGCTCGACGAAGCGGGCGCTGAGACGACGGGAATGGGAGCCGTGGGGGTCGATCCCGGAACGACCGGGACGGGCACTGGCATCGATGTGAAGTAGCGTGGTCATGAGCGTCTCCTGACAAGTAGAATTCAACTTGGTTGGTGCGTGGAAGACAGCATCAACCCATGATAAATGGCTGACAAACGACCATTTCTTGTGGGATGGAATAGATGAACTTGTCTATGATGGACTTGGCCCTGGCTGGGTTCGCAACGAGGAGACGCCAGTGAATCGACGCACGCTGCCGCTATCGCAACTGCGCGCCTTCGAGGCGGCGGCGCGCCACCGTAGCTTCAAGCAGGCCGCCGAGGAACTGGCCGTGACACCGGCGGCCATTAGCCACCAAGTGCGCGAATTGGAGGCGTTGCTGGGTGTGGCGCTATTCGAGCGGCGTATTCGCCAGGTGGTGCCGACAGCAGCCGCAGAGCATCTGTTCCCGGTACTGCGCCGTGGTTTCGACTCCTTCGCAGAGACCTTGGAAGCGCTGCGTGAGCAGGGCAACAGCGGCAGCGTGACGCTCTCCTGCACGCCGGCCTTCGCCAGCCAGTGGCTGTTGCCGCGGCTGGCCGATTTCAATGCCCGACACCCCGATATCGACTTGCGCATTAACGCCAGCGAAGCGCCTCTGGACCTGTCGCGCAGTGCATCGCTGGCGATTCGCTACGGCATGGGACCCTACCTGGGGCACGAGGCCGAGGTGTTGGCCGAGGATACCTTTGCCCTGGTGGCCAGCCCGCGGCTGGCGCTGGCGGGGTATGGGGATCTGCAGACGGTGCGGCATATCGTCTTCGACTGGTACAGCTCGTCGCTGGGGCTGCCCTCGTGGCAGCACTGGTGCCAAGCGGTGGGCGGCACCACTGCCGACTTAGGGGCGAGCTTGACCTTTTCCGACGAGAGCCATGCCATCCAGGCCGCCATCGCCGGCCAGGGAGTGGCGCTGCTGAGCCTCACGCTGGTGAAGGCGGAACTCGAGAGAGGCGTACTACAGGTGCCCTTCGGGCCGAGGTTGCCGGGACTGCGCTATCAGCTGGTTCGGCATCGGCGTTTTGCCGGACATGCCGAGCTGGAGCAGGTCGCGGCGTGGCTGCGAGGTGCTTTTGCCGGGATGGCCAGCGAGCAGAGCGATGCTGCAAAGAGGGGGCCTGCCCATCATTGATTTTTCTTGTCGGGTGCCGAGGTGCGGCGCATCCTGACATGCGTCGATGACAAGAGATGACGAGGAGAAAGCCGTGCTGCCGTTGTCCGATCTGCTGCTTTTCGCCCTGGCCGCCTTGGTCGTGGTGCTGACCCCCGGGCCGAACATGATCTACCTGATCTCGCGCTCGATCTGTCAGGGGCGGGCCGCGGGCGTGATCTCGCTGTTCGGCGTGCTGGCCGGTTTCCTGGTGCACATGCTGGCGGCGGCCGTTGGCTTGACCGCGCTATTTCTCGCCATACCGCTGGCCTACGAGGTCCTCAAGTGGGCTGGCGCGCTGTACCTGCTCTTCCTGGCCTGGCAGGCGGTCAGGCCAGGCGCGCGCTCGCCCTTCGAGGCGCGCGCGCTCCCTGCGGATCGGCCTCGCAAGCTGTTCCTGATGGGCTTTTTGACCAACCTGCTCAACCCCAAGATCGCCGTGTTCTACCTGGCGATCTTCCCGCAGTTCGTCTCGCCCGAGCATGGCCCCGTCTTTCTCCAGAGCCTGGTGCTGGGCTTCACCCAGATCGGGGTGAGCTTCACCGTCAATCTGGCGATTGCCCTGTCGGCGGCGGGTATCGCCGGCTGGTTTCAGCAGCGTCCCACCTGGCTGGCCGTGCAGCGTTACGTCATGGGCGGCGTGCTGGCCGGCATGGCGGCCAAGCTGGCTGCGGAGCCGCGGCAGGGCGTCTAGGTTCCCAAGCCAGCATTACGCGTTGGCAGCCCGGCGCACGCCTGCGGCCAGGTCACGCACCAGGCCATGAACCGCCTCGACGGCGCCGCGCCGTGTACCGGCGCTTTCGATACCTTCCACCAGCGCCGAGCCGACCACCACGGCATCGCTGAATCGGCCAATCGCTTGCGCCTGTGCGGCAGTGCGAATGCCGAAACCGACCGCAATCGGCAGGTGGCTCTGCTCGCGCAGCCGGCCCACCATACGTTCGACATCCTGTAGCGGCGGGGCGCTACCACCCGTGATGCCATTCACCGAGACGCAATAGAGGAAGCCTGAGGTGTTATCCAGCACCCGGGGCAGCCGCTTGGCGTCGGTGGTCGGGGTGGCGAGGCGGATGTAGGCAATACCGTGCTCCCTGGCGGGCAGGCACAGCTCGTCGTCATGCTCGGGCGGCAGGTCGACCACGATCAAGCCATCGACACCGGCACGGGCCGCATCGGCCAGGAATCGCGCCACGCCGTAGCGGTGGATGGGGTTGTAATAGCCCATCAGCACCAGTGGCGTTTGCGAATCCCGTTGGCGGAAGGCGTGCACCAACTCGAGCGTCCGGGTCATGGTCTGTCCGCCCTCCAGGGCGCGTAGCGCTGCCTTCTGGATCGTGGGGCCGTCGGCCATGGGATCGCTGAACGGCATGCCGATCTCGATCACGTCGGCGCCTGCCGCGGGCAGCCCCTGGAGGATTTCCAGTGAGGTCTCGAAGTCGGGGTCGCCGGCAGTGACGTAGGTTACCAGGGCCGGCCTTTGTTCCGCCTTGAGCGCGGTAAAGCATGCATCGAGGCGAGTGGCGGCGTTCACGGGGTTCTCCTTGGCGGCGTTCATTGGAAGTTCTCTCCCAGGTGTTGGGCGACGCTCATCATGTCCTTGTCGCCGCGTCCGCTCAGGTTGACCACCATGAGGTGGTCGCGGGGTAGCGTCGGCGCGCGCTTGGCGACCTCGGCCAGGGCGTGGGCCGACTCGAGCGCGGGAATGATCCCTTCCTGACGGCAGCAGCACTGGAACGCCGCGAGCGCCTCGTCGTCGGTGATCGAGACGTACTCGACGCGCCCCTGCTCATGCAGCCAGGCATGCTCCGGGCCGATGCCGGGATAATCGAGCCCGGCCGATATCGAGTGGGCATCGATGATCTGGCCATCCCCGTCCTGCAGCAGGTAGGTGCGGTTGCCGTGCAATACGCCGGGCGCACCGCCGATGAGGCTCGCCGCGTGCATGCCGGTCTCGATGCCCTTGCCACCGGCCTCGACGCCGATCATCTGGACCGACTCATCAGCGAGGAAAGGGTGGAACAGCCCCATCGCATTCGAGCCGCCGCCGATGCAGGCGACGAGAGAGTCGGGTAGGCGTCCTTCCTTCTTGAGGATCTGCGTGCGGGTCTCGCGTCCTATCACCGCCTGGAAGTCACGCACCATGGCGGGGTAGGGGTGCGGTCCGGCCACGGTGCCGATGATGTAGAAGGTGTCATCGACGTTGGTCACCCAGTCGCGCAGTGCCTCGTTCATCGCATCCTTGAGCGTGCCGGTACCCGTCGTGACCGGAATGACCTCGGCGCCGAGCAGCTTCATGCGAAACACGTTGGGCTGCTGGCGTTCGATATCGGCCGAACCCATGTAGACGACACAGGGCATGCCGAAGCGTGCCGCGACGGTGGCAGTGGCGACGCCATGCATGCCGGCGCCCGTTTCGGCGATGATGCGGGTCTTGCCCATCCGCTTGGCGAGCAGGATCTGGCCGATGCAATTGTTGATCTTGTGAGCTCCAGTGTGATTGAGCTCCTCGCGCTTGAGATAGATCCTGGCGCCGCCAAAGTGCTCGGTAAGACGCTCGGCAAGGTAGAGCGGGCTGGGCCGGCCAACGTAATCGCGCTGGAAGTAGGCGAGCTGGCGCTGGAATTCGGTGTCCTGCCGGGCCGCATCGTATTCGCTCTGAAGCTCACTAATCAGCGGCATCAACGTCTCGGGGACGAAGCGTCCGCCGAAGCGGCCGAACATGCCATGAGCATCGGGCTGCATCGAAAGATCGGTCATGGAGTACCTCGAAGGGTCAGGGAGCTTTCGATGAAGCTAGCGCAGGCAGGCGGGGCAAAAAATCGATAAGATGGCTGCTATATGTGAGCCAGGATCACAGAACGATGCACTCCATGCCTTCTCTCAGCGCCCTGCGCGCCTTCGAGGCCACCGCGCGGTTGGGTAGCGTCACGGCCGCGGCGAATGAACTCAGCGTGACTCACGGTGCGGTCAGCCGTCAGCTGCGGAGCCTGGAAGAGCATTTCGGCGTGGCGCTGTTCACCAAGGCGGGCCGCGGCCTGCAGCTCACGAGTCACGGGGAGCGGCTGCAGCACGGCGTTGGCGAGGCGTTCCTGCGCCTGCGAGACAGCTGCGCGCAGTTGAAGCGTGACGTCGAGGCGGCGCCGTTCATCCTGGCCTGTCCGGGTAGCCTGCTGGCACGCTGGCTCATTCCGCGCCTCGACCAGCTTCATCGTGCGCTGCCGGAACTCAAGCTGCATGTCGTCGCCAGCGAGAGCGAAGCGACCCCGGGAAGGGACGAGGTCAGCGCAACGCTGACATTTGCTGAACCGCCATGGCCGGCCGACCTGGAGGTGATCGAGTTGGCCGCGGAACACATCGGCGCAGTGGTGAGCCCGCAGCTGGCCGCCCGGTTCGATCCCCAGCGGCCGGCGACACTGTTTGACGCCAAGCTGCTGCACACAGCCTCGCGGCCTCAGGCCTGGCCGCACTGGGCGCGTGCACATGCGCTCGATTCGGCGCGTCTCGACCGGGCGCTGGCCGAAGGGCAGGGCTTCGATCATCTCTATTATCTGATCGAGGCGGCAGTGGCCGGATTGGGGGTGGCGATAGCGCCCCGGCTGTTGGTCGAGGACGAGCTGCGTCAGGGGCGGCTGATCGCACCGTGGGGCTTCGTCGAGACGCCCGCCCGGCTATGCCTGTGGCTTTCACCCACTGACAATCGAGGGTACAGCGCTCGGCTCATCGAATGGCTCGAGCGTGAGCTGAACGACATGCTCTCTTCGCGGTAACCGGCGACTGCTCCGGGAACATCGCGTATCTCCCCGCACTCGATTACGTTGTAGGAAAGCGATTTCCCGGAGCGCCCATGCCGCTCGACGTCTTCCATCCCGCTGTCAGCCAGTGGTTCACACGCGCCCTCGGTGTGCCCACCGAGGTGCAGGCGCGCGCCTGGCCGGCCATCGGCGCGGGCGGCCATGTGCTGATCGCCGCCCCCACCGGCTCGGGCAAGACCCTGGCGGCCTTCCTTGCCGCCATCGATGGCCTGGTGCGCCGTGGGCTCGACAGTGAGCTGCCCGACGAAACCGTGGTGCTCTACGTCTCGCCGCTGCGCGCGCTCTCCAACGACATCCAGCGCAACCTGCAGGCGCCGATTCGCGGCATCGCCGAGGGGCTTGAGGCAGACGGCCGGGAGTCGCCGGAGATACGCGCCTGGGTGCGCACCGGCGACACCACCTCGTCGGAGCGCGAGCGCATGCGCAAGCGCCCGCCGCATATCGTGGTCACCACGCCGGAGTCGCTCTACGTGCTGCTGACGTCCGACTCGGGGCGGCGGATGCTCTCCAGCGTGCGCACGGTGATCGTCGACGAGATTCATGCGGTGGCCGGCACCAAGCGCGGCTCGCACCTGGCGCTGTCGCTGGAGCGGCTGGCCGGGCTCACCGCGCGCCCGCCGCAGCGCATCGGGCTCTCGGCGACGCAGAAGCCGGTGGAGGCGGTGGCGGCGTTCCTTACCGGCGGCAGTGAGTGCACCATCGTCGACACCGGGCACGTGCGCCGGCGCGACCTGGCCATCGAAGTGAGCGGTTCGCCGCTTACCGCGATAATGGCCAACGAGGTGTGGGAAGAGGTCTATGACCGCCTGGCAGAACTGGTGAGAGAACATCGCACCACGCTGATCTTCGCCAATACCCGGCGGGTCTGCGAACGGGTGGCACGTCACCTGGCCGACAGGCTGGGGGATGAGTGGGTAACCTCGCACCACGGCAGCCTGGCCCGCGAACACCGCCTGGACGCCGAACAGCGCCTCAAGCAGGGCACGCTGCGTGCGCTGGTGGCCACCGCTTCGCTGGAACTGGGCATCGACATCGGCGAGGTGGACCTGGTCTGCCAGCTCGGCTCGCCGCGTTCCATGTCGGCCTTCCTGCAGCGGGTGGGTCGCTCCGGCCATGGGGTGGGGCGCGTGCCCAAGGGGCGGCTGTTCCCGCTGACCCGCGACGATCTGGTGGAGTGCACGGCGCTGATGGGCGCGGTGCAGGCCGGCGAGCTCGATCGGCTGCACATTCCCGAGGGGCCGCTCGACGTGCTGGCGCAGCAGATCGTCGCCGAGGTCGCCGGAGCGGGCGAGACCGACGAGGCAGAACTGCTCGAGCGTATCCGCGCCGCCTGGCCCTACCGCGCGCTGACGCAGGAGCGCTTCGACGCGGTGGTGCAGATGCTCGCCGATGGCTACACCACCCGGCGCGGGCGGCGCGGTGCCTACCTGCACCGCGACCGGGTCAACGGCCGCCTGCGCCCGCGGCGCAATGCGCGGCTCGTCGCCCTGACCAACGGCGGGGCGATTCCCGACCACTTCGACTACGACGTGATCCTGCAGCCCGAGGAGATTCGCGTCGGCACCGTCAACGAGGATTTTGCCTTCGAGAGCATGCCGGGCGATATCTTCCAGCTCGGCAACCAGGCCTATCGCATCCTCAAGCTCGCCACCGGCAAGCTCTACGTCGAGGACGCCCGCGGCGCACCGCCCAGCATCCCGTTCTGGTTCGGCGAGGCGCCGGCGCGTACGGAAGAGCTCTCGCAGGCGGTGTCGCGGCTGCGCGAGGGGATCGACCGGCGGCTGGCCGAAAGCGACGAGGCCGAGGCCCAAGCGTGGCTGGAAGCCGAGTACGGCCTGGCGCCGGCCGCCGCCGAGCAGTTGGTGCGCTACCTGGCCGTGGCGCGGGCGGCGCTGGGTGTGATTCCCAGCCAGCGCCACCTGGTGCTGGAACGCTTCTTCGACGAGGCCGGCGACATGCACCTGGTGCTGCACTCACCGTTCGGCTCCAAGCTCAACCGTGCCTGGGGCCTGGCGCTGCGCAAGCGCTTCTGCCGCAAGTTCAACTTCGAGCTGCAGGCGGCAGCACTGGAGGACAGCATCGTGCTGTCGCTGGGGCCGACCCACAGCTTCCCCCTCGACGAGGTGTGGGGTTATCTCAACGCCAGGACGGTGCGCGAGGTGCTGATCCAGGCGCTGCTCGATGCGCCGATGTTCGGCCTGCGCTGGCGCTGGAACGCCTCGGTGGGGCTCGCCGTGCCGCGTACCCGCAACGGCAAGCGGCGCCCGCCGCAGCTGCAGCGCCAGGACTCCGAGGACCTGCTCTCGGTGGTGTTTCCCGACCAGCTCGCCTGCGCCGAGAACCTGGCGGGGGCGCGGGAGCTGCCCGATCATCCGCTGGTCGACCAGACCCTGCACGACTGTCTGACCGAGGCCATGGACATCGACGGCCTCGAGCGCCTGTTGGCGCGCCTCGAAGCCGGCGAGATCGCCGTCAGCGGGCGCGACCTGGCGGTGCCCTCGCCGCTGTCGGAAGAGGTGGTCAACGCGCGCCCCTACGCCTTCCTCGACGACGGCGCCCAGGAGGAGCGGCGCACCCTCAGCGTGCGCACCGGCGGCGCGCTCGACGTGGCCGAGGCTGCCGCCTCGGCGCGCTACGCTCCCGAGGTGGTCGCCCGGGTGCGCGAGGAGGCCTGGCCCGCCCCCCGCGATGCCGACGAGCTGCACGACGCGCTGGTCGTGAGCGGCTTCATCGCCGGGCGCGAAGCCGCAGAGGAGTGGCGGCCGTGGTTCGACACGCTCGCCCGGGACAGGCGTGCCGCGGTCGTCGCGCCACCCGACGGCGAGCCGCTGTGGACGGCAGCGGAACGCCTCGGCGAGCTGCTGGCGCTCCATCCCGGTGCCAGCGTCGAGCCGCCCATCGAGGCGGCGGGCGAGGCGCCGGAAACCCCCGACGAGGCACTGACCGAGCTGCTGCGCTCGCGGCTCGAGACGCTGGGGCCGGTCACCGCGGCCAGTCTCTCCACGCCGCTCGCCATTTCGCTCGAACGCACCATGGCGGCGCTGGCACGTCTGGAGGTCGAAGGCTTCGTGCTGCAGGGAAATTTCCTAGGTGGCAGCGAGGTGGCCTGGTGCGAGCGGCGCCTGCTGGCGCGCCTGCATCGCTATGCCATCGACCGCCGTCGCGCCGAGATCGAGCCGGTGAGCATCCAGCACTACCTGCGTTTCCTGCTCGACTGGCACGGCCTGACCGAGCCCCCGCAGGGGCCGGAGGCGCTGGCCGCGGCGGTGGAGCGGCTGGAGGGCTTTCCCGTGGCGGCAGGCGCCTGGGAGAGCGACGTGCTGCCGGCGCGGGTGGCCGATTTCTCGCCGCACATGCTCGACCAGCTGCTCGCCAGCGGACGCTTCATCTGGCTGCGCCTGCTGCCACCCAGAATCGCCGAGGGTGACGAACGCCAGCGTCCCGGTCCGCTGCGCAACACGCCGGTCGCGCTCATCGATCGCCAGGCATTGCACGACTGGCGTCAGGCGGTGCCGGCCCCCGAGCTGGAGGAACTTCCGCTCTCCGGCGGGGCCCGCCGGGTGCTCGAGGCGCTGCAGGGCGGCGGGGCCATGTTCTTCGCCGACCTGCTCGGCCCCGCCCACATGCTGCGCACCCAGGTGGAGGAGGCGCTGGGCGAGCTGGCCTCCTGGGGGCTGGTCACCTCCGACAGTTTCACCGGCCTGCGGGCGCTGATCGCCCCGGCCAGCAAGCGTCCGCCCATCGCCGCGGGCGGGCGTCGGCGCAGGCGCTATGCGCCGGGAGTGGACGCCGCCGGGCGCTGGTCGTGGCTGCCGGCACCCGAGCGTGAGTCGCCCATCGGGAAGCGTCGCATCACTACCGACATGGAGAGCCTGGAGCATATCGCCTGGGTGCTGCTGGAGCGCTACGGCGTGGTGTTTCGCCGTGTGATCGAGCGTGAGCCGGCATTGCCGCCCTGGCGCGAGCTGCTGTATGTCTACCGCCGCCTGGAGGCGCGCGGCGAGATCCGCGGCGGGCGGTTCGTGCAGCAGTTTGCCGGTGAGCAGTTCGCCCTGGCCGAGGCGGTGGGAGGGCTCAAGGCCATGCGCCGCCGGGAGCCGGACGGCACCCGCGTGGTGGTGGCTGCCGCCGACCCGCTCAACCTGGTGGGCATTCTCACGCCCGGCACGCGGTTGCCGGCGGTGTCGGGCAATCGCCTGCTCTATCGCGACGGTGTGCCGGAGGCAGTGCTGCAGAATGGCGAAGTGCACTTTTTCGAGACGCTGCCCTCCGAGGCGAAGTGGCAGGTGCAGCAGCTGCTGCGGCGCGGGCCGGGGCATGAAAAACCCCCGACACCAGAGGTGCCGGGGGCTGCGATATCGATGCGGTGACGTTCAGTCGTGCCGCGAGCGATTCCGGTAAGAATCGCGTTCATGCTCCTCGATACGCACTTCCTTGCGGATGGGGTGCCTCTGCTTCTCGCTCGCAGCGTAGGCCAGAGCCAATAGCGCCACGGCGGCCACGCTCACGGTCAGCATTTCGATGATACCCATGTGCATGTCCTCCTGCGGGTGAATGGGGCGACCCTCGGGACCTCACTGTCCCTACGAGAGGCGTGCCTGTCACTTGAGGGTGGCAGTTTTCTCGCCGGCCGACAAATGCTTTGACCCGAAGGAGTGGACTAAGTTTTAACGCTTCGCTGGTTGGTCGCCGAACCCTTGCGCTCTGGCGCTCCGAGCGCCTCCTCTCGCTCGACGCTTCGTTCGGCCCCTGGCTTGGAGCCGCATCGCTATTGCTTTTTTGACGGCTTTGGTGAAATATATTTCCAAATATATACTTCTGGCTAATACCCTGGCGGTTTTACGTAATTCTACGGATGCAATATCCGTATGGATAACTAAGGGATAACTGCAGGAAAATTTACGCAAGCCTCCGGATTTATTTTATTTCCCTCCGTTTTATTCTCCCCAGGTCAGTTCGCTGACCAGCTCAAGTTTCACTTATTAAAATAAACAAGGGCGTGGATCGATCGCTCCTTGAACGTCATCGAGCCCGCCGGGAGAACGTATTTCCATGAGCGTCAACAGGCGTAATTTCCTCAAGTACGGAGGTGCTGCCGCGGTGGGTACCGTGATGGCGCCGAGCATCGTCAAGTCCCAGGAAACCTTCAACTGGCGCATGACCACCAGTTGGCCCTCCGGTTTTCCGTTCTTTCAATCGGGACCGGGTTCCGCCACGGATTTCGCCAAGCGGGTCGAAGAGATGTCCGGTGGGCGTATCCGCATCCGGGTCTACGGCGCCGGTGAACTCATCCCTGCCTTCGACGGTTTCGATGCGGTATCGCGCGGGCAGCAGGTGCAGCTGAACCATGCCTGCTCCTACTACTGGGCGGGGGAGTCGTTTGCCGCCCAGTACTTCACCACCGTGCCGTTCGGCATGACCTTCCAGGGCTTCAATGCCTGGCTGGCCCACGGCGGCGGCTACGAGCTGTGGAAGGAAACCTACGAGCCCTACAACCTGATCCCGCTGGCCGTGGGGTGTACCGGGGCACAGCCGGTGGGCTGGTTCCGCGAGCCGGTCACCAGCGTGGCGGATTTCCGTGGCCTGAACATCCGCATGCCGGGGCTGGCCGGGGACGTCTACAACGCCATCGGCGCCAATGCCCGCCTGCTGCCCGGCGGCGAAATCTTCTCGGCGCTCGAGCGCGGCGCCATCGATGCCGCGGAGTGGGTGGGCCCCTACCTGGATCGTGCGCTGGGACTGCACAACGCGGCCAAGCACTACTATTCCTCGGGCTGGCACGAGCC
The DNA here is from genome assembly GCF_015992245.1 of Halomonas sp. SS10-MC5. Taxonomy (NCBI): domain Bacteria; kingdom Pseudomonadati; phylum Pseudomonadota; class Gammaproteobacteria; order Oceanospirillales; family Halomonadaceae; genus Halomonas; species Halomonas sp. SS10-MC5. Next base: position 830,968 of record NZ_CP065435.1, read on the forward strand.
TTCCACCACCACCGAGGTCATCGTCAACAAGGAGGCCTACGAGTCCCTGCCCAGCGACCTGCAGGCCGTGCTTCACAACGCGGCAGCGGCCTGCAACGTCACCTCCCACACCTGGCTCGAGGCGCAGAACGGCGAGGCTCTGGACGACCTGGTCAACAACCACGGGGTGCGCTTCGAGACGCTGCCCGACGACGTCATCCGGGCCCTGTTCGAGGCCACCCGAGACATTCTGGCGACCGAGGCCGACAAGGACCCGCTGGTCAAGCGGATCAATGACAGCTTCTGGGAATTCAAGAAGAAGCACGACGGCTGGCAGATCAACAGCGAGGCCGTGTTCGCCAACACCATCAGTCGTTACGGCCAGGGCATGATCTGACCCGGCCCGACCCTCGGCTCCGGTTCTCGTAGCCGAGGGGCTTTCCCGACCCGCCTTGCAAAGGCGACCTCTACCTCGCTTCAGACGTCCACCGGGGGCCAGCCCGGGGGAGGGAGATTGCATGCTGCGTTTCTGTATTTCGCTCGAGCGGCTGCTCGAGCGCATCACCGGTCTGGCCGGCTTCATCGGCTGCATGGCCATGGTCATCATGGTTGCCCTGATCTTCGGCAACATGCTGAGTCGTTATGCCCTGGGCCTGGGCGCGGTATGGGCCCAGGAGCTGGAGTGGTACCTGCTGTCGGTCATGGCGATGATGGGCATCGCCTACGCCATGAAATTCGACGATCACGTGCGCGTGGACATCCTGTCGAGCCGCTTCAGCCCCGTCGGCACGATGTGGCTGAACCTCATGACCGCACTCCTGGTGGCGCTGCCGTGCGCGCTGCTCATCATCCATTACAGCCTTCCCTTCGCCGAGACCGCGTTCCTCCGCGGTGAGCGCTCGCCCAACTCGTCCGGCCTTCCCTGGCGCTGGATACCCAAGGCGCTGGTGATCGTCGGCTTCGTCTTCGTGGCGACCGAGTCGGTTCGCCAGGCGCTGGAGAACGGCAGGCGCCTCGTCCAACACTACGCTGGGAGAGCCTGACCCATGCCCCTGGAATATTACGCGCTGGCCATGATCGTCGCCTTCTTCGTGCTGGTGATGACCGGCATCCCGGTGGGCTTCGTGGTCGCGTTCGTCGGCTTCGTATTCGGCTTCATCGGCTTCGATGGCTGGCTGTTCGAGCTGCTGCCGTCGCGGATCTACGGCGTCGTGGCCAACTACACCCTGCTGGCCATACCGCTGTTCGTGTTCATGGGCGTGATGCTGGAACGCTCGAAGATCGCCGAGCGCATGCTCGACGTGATCGGCCACCTGTGCGGGGGCCTGCCGGGCGGCATGGCGTTGGCGGTGATCATCGTGGGCGTGCTGCTGGGCGCGGCGACCGGCATCGTCGGCGCGGCCATCGTCACCCTGACGCTGATGGCGCTGCCCACCCTGGTGCGCCGCGGCTACAAGAAGACGGTGGCGTGCGGCACCATCTGCGCCGCCGGCACCCTGGGGCAGATCATCCCGCCCAGCCTGGTGCTGCTGGTGCTGGCCGATATCATGAACCTTTCCGTCGGCAGCCTGTTCGCCGCGGCGCTGGTGCCCGGCCTGCTGCTGGCCGGCATGTACCTGGCTTACCTGCTGCTGCTGGCCTTCTTCTTCTCCGCCGACGTGCCTGCCATCGACGAGCAGGAGCGTGCCGCGGTCTCCAAGAGGGAGCTGGGCATGGATTTCCTCAAGGTCGTGGTGCCGCCACTGCTGCTGATCTTCGCCGTGCTGGGCTCGATCATCGGTGGCGTGGCCGCGCCCACGGAGGCGGCCTCGGTGGGGGCCGTGGGGGCCCTGCTGCTGACGCTCGTTTCCGGGCGCATGACGCTGCCGGTGCTCTCCGAGACCGTGAAGACCTCCCTGCGCATCAGCTGCATGATCTTCTTCGTGCTGATCGCCTCGCAGGTCTTCGCCCTGGCGTTCCGCGGGCTGGACGGGGAGTTCCTGATCGAAGCAATGTTCGAATGGGTGCCGGGCGGCATGTACGGCACGCTGATCTTCATGCTGCTGCTGATCTTCTTCCTGGGCTTCTTCCTCGAGTGGATCCAGATCTCCTACATCGCCGTGCCGCTGTTCCTGCCCTTCCTGGCAAGCCAGGGAGACATGTCCATGGTCTGGGTGGCGATCCTGATCGCCATGAACCTGCAGACGTCGTTCCTGACGCCGCCCTTCGGCTGGTCGCTGCTGTTCATGAAGGGGGTCGCCCCGCCGGGGATTACCACGGCAGATATCTACAAGGGCGCCGTGCCTTTCGTGCTGATCCAGATCCTTACCCTGGCGTTGATCATCGTCTTCCCCGACGTGGTGCTGTGGTTGCCGGCGGTGGTAGGATGGTAAATCACCCCGAGAGTTGTACTCGAGTTTGAATCAGGCCCTGCCAAATCTCGTTCGTATCGGGGTCGGCGGGGCTTTCGGGGCACAAAATAATAATGCATCAGGTAGACGCCAGTGTTCACTTTCAGAACCAAGTTGACACTGCTTACCTTGCTCCCTCTGTTGGTTCTCATCGCCGGTGTGACGGTGTTTGCCATCCATCAGAGTGCGCGTTTGAGTGGGGTGCAGTCGGAAATACTCAAGGAGGGGTTGCTAGAAGCCAAGAAGGCGGAACTGAAGAACTACATGGAGCTCGCCTATACGGCGATCCGAGATATCTACGAAGACCCTTCCTTACCCCGAGACGTGGCGCAACGCCGCGTGGCGGAGGCGTTTCATCGGATGGAGTATGGCTCCGATGGCTACTTCTTCGTTTATGACTACGACGGCCTGAGCATCGTCCATCCACGGCTGGATCACCTGGTGGGGCAGAATCTGTGGAACTTCCGCGACGAGGACGGAAAGCTGCTGATCCAGAGTCTCGTCCAGCGCGCCCGGGAGGGCGGGGGCTATACCGAATACCGCTGGGACAAGCCTTCAGGCGGCGAGTCGTTGCTCAAGCTGGGCTACTCCATCGGCATGGACGAGTGGGGCTGGATGGTCGGCACCGGCCTCTACCTGGATGACATCGAGCAGGTGGTCGGCCAGATGGAGCGGCACATGGTGGGAAACGCGCGCAAGACCATCCTGCTGATGGCGTTCTTTACCGTCTCCTGCCTGCTGGTCATCGCCGTGATCGGGCTTGCGGTCAACCTGAGCGAAGCGCGGGTGGCCAATCGCAAGCTGGTCAGGATGGCCCAGAAGACCTTCAGCTTCCTGGAGAAGGAGCGGCGGCGGATCTCCCGCGAGCTGCACGACGGGATCAACCAACTGCTGGTGTCGGCACGTTTCAAGCTGGAGCGCATCGATGACGCCCTGGGCCGTGGCGACCACCTGGATGCCTCCTCTTCCCTGGCCGCGGCCGATCGCATCCTCGAGACGGGGATCCAGGACCTCCGCCGGCTGGCCTATGACCTGCGCCCGAGCGTGCTCGACGATCTGGGATTGGTCGCGGCGCTGGAGAGTCTCTGTTCGGGCCTGGTGGAACGCAAGCCGCTGCAGCTTCATTTCGAGTCGAACATTGACAGTGGTGAGTGCCAGCCGGTGCTGGCAACGGCGCTGTATCGCATCACGCAGGAGAGCCTGCACAACATCGAGAAGCACGCCGGCGGGGTTCGCCTGGTCAGGGTGAAGGTATTGCGGCGTCGCGGCTGGGTGTATCTGGAGATCGCGGACGATGGCGAAGGCTTCGCCTGGCATCCCGATCAACGCCGCGAGCAGGATGGCACCGGCATGGGGCTGCGCAACATTCAGGATCGGGTCGACCTGCTGGGGGGACGCCTGACCATCGAGGCGGCACCCGGCAAGGGCGTGCGTATCAGGCTCAAGGTGCCGTTCCAGCGTGTTGCCGGCAAGACGAGCGGAGAGAGAATCGATGGGAAGGTCTATACGCGTACTTTTGGCGGACGACCATCCGCTGGTGCTGGAGGGGCTGCGCTACCGGTTGGAGGCGCAGCAGGGCGTTGATCTGGTCGGGGTGGCCAATTCAGGCCAGGAGCTGCTGGCACTCGCCCAGACGCTGCGGCCGGACGTGGTGGTCACCGACATCACCATGCCCGGCCTGTCCGGCCTCGAAGCGTGCAAGATCCTGGGCGAGACCTGCCCGGACATCCGCGTGCTGGTGCTGACCATGCATGACAACGAAGAGTACATCCGGCGCGCGGTGGCCTGCGGGGCCGCCGGCTATGTGCTGAAGGACGCTTCTGCCGAGCAGATGGTGTTTGCCCTGCGCGAGGTGGCGAGCGGGCGCAGCCACTTCGGTTCCAGCGTTTCCCGGGTGCTGCTCGAGGAGAAGGAGGGAAGGCTGACCCAGCGCGAGACCGACATCCTCAAGCTGATGTTCGAAGGCATGAGCAGTCGCGACATCGGTGAGGCGCTGGCCATCAGTACCCGCACGGTGGAGTCGCATCGCAGCAATATCTACCGCAAGCTCAACACCAACTCGCTGGCGGGCCTGTTTCGCTACGCGATGCGCCATGGGCTGATCGAACTGGAATAGCCAAACCCTATCGAAACCATTGATACGTTGGTCTTTGACCTCAACTTTGCTTGAGGTCGTATCGTTCATCGCATCTTCATCCAGCCAGGAGAACCAGCAATGAACGATGCGATCAAGGTGGCCGTGATCTATGGCAGCGTGAGGGAAGGGCGCTTCGGCGACACCGTGAGTCGTTGGGTCGTGAAGCAGATCCAGCGCCGTGAGGCGTTCGCCCCCGTAGTGATCGACCCTGCCGCCGAGCCTGCTTCAGCGTTCGCCGAGCGTCTCGACGAAGCGGATGCCTTCGTCGTGGTCACGCCGGAATACAACCACTCCTACCCCGCCGCGCTCAAGGCGCTGATCGACGCCTACAAGGCGGAGTGGCAGGCCAAGCCCGTGGCCTTCGTTTCCTACGGCGGCGCTTCGGGAGGGCTGCGTGCGGTGGAGCACCTGCGCCATGTCTTCGCCGAGCTGCATGCGGTGGGCATTCGCGATGGCGTGATGTTTCCCAACGCCTGGGAGCAGTTCGACGAGCAGGGGCAGCCGTTGCAGGCCCAGCGTTATGAGCGCGGCATGCAGACCGTACTGGCGCGGCTCGCCTGGTGGGCCGAGACCCTGCGTCAGGGCCGGGCGGAACGCGACTATGCCCAGGCAGTCATGCTGGATTGAGCGGCGCGAGGAGAGCCGGCGCGCCATGCGCGAGCGCGCCGTGGCAGCCGGCCGGGAGCCCACCTAGCCGGGGGGCAGCACCTCAGCCGTCTGTCACCTGGGCGCGTAGCCAGGCGATTTCCTCGGCCCAGATCTCGGGCTCGATGGTTTCCAGCACCAGCGGGATCTCGTCGATACGCGGGTCGCGCATGATGGTGGTGAAGGCATCGAGGCCAATGTTGCCCTGCCCCAGGCTGTGGTGGCGGTCGACGCGGCTGGCGTATTCGCTCTTGGCGTCGTTGAGGTGCATGCCGCGCAGATACTCGAAGCCCACCACCTTGCCGAACTCGTCGAGGGTGGCCGTGCAGGCCTCGGGCGTGCGCAGGTCGTAGCCGGCGGCGAAGGCGTGGCAGGTGTCGATGCATACGCCGACCCGCGACTTGTCGTCGACCTGTTCGATGATGTCGGCCAGGTGCTCGAAGCGCCAGCCCAGGTTGGTGCCCTGGCCGGCGGTGTTCTCGATCACCGCGACGACGCCGCGGGTCTCGGCCAGGGCATGGTTGATCGAGTCGGCGATGCGGGTCAGGCACTCGCTCTCGCTGATTTTCTTGAGATGACTGCCGGGGTGGAAGTTGAGCAGGGTGAGACCGAGCTGCTCGCAGCGCTGCATCTCGTCGAGGAAGGCGGCCCGCGACTTCTCGAGCCCCGCCTTGTCCGGGTGCCCCAGGTTGATCAGATAACTGTCATGGGGGAGGATCTGCCCGGGACCGAAGCCGTGCTCCTCGCAGGCGGCGCGAAAGGCCTCGACGGTGGCCTCGTCGAGGGGCTTGGCCCGCCACTGACGCTGGTTCTTGGTGAACAGGGCGAAGGCGTCGGCACCGATCTCGACGGCACGCACGACGGCCTGGTCGGGTCCGCCGGCGGCGCTGACATGGGCTCCGAGGTATTTCATCTGGCCTCTCCATGGTTGGCGTGCCACAACGATAGCATGCGCGGCCAATCCGTGTGCCGCCTCGCAGATGCCTGGGCCCTGCTAATCTCAAGGGCATGAGGCCGAGGAGAACCGTATGCTGATGCTCATGCTGGTGGCATTGAGCGCCCCCATCGAGGAGGATCCGATCGCCGCGGCGCTGGCGCGCATCGAGGCGCTGGCGGGGTATCGCCTGACGTTGCGCAGCCAGGGCAGCGGCGGCGAGGAGGTCATTCGCTACAGCTACCAGCGGCCCGGCTATGTGCGCATGGACATGGAGACGCCCTATCGCGGGGCGGTGCTGATCTACCGCCCCGATACGGGCAAGGTCCAGCTCTGGCCCTTCGGTTCGCCCGGCAGGCGCCCGGGGCTCTCGCTGCGTCCCACCAACCGCATGGTGCGCAGCTCGCGCGGGCATCGCGTGGATCAGTCGGACGTCGGCACGCTGCTGCGCAACGTTCAGCGATTGCAGCAGCACGGCAGTGCACGCCTGCTCGGGCCGACGGAACTCGAGGGGCACCCGGTGCAGCACGTGGTGGTGGAGGCCGAGCCCGGCCGGGCCGTGCACGAGGTGGCGCGCTACGATCTGTGGCTGGATGGCGAGACGCTGTTCCCACGCCGCGTGATCAGCTACGACCGGCGGGGCGAGCGCCTCGAGAGCGTGCACCTGGAGGATGTCGAACTCGAGCCGACCTTCCCGCCCGATCACTTCGCGCCCTAGACCCCGGCTGTGCAATCATGGCGAAATTCGCGTTCGACACCACCTGGGCCCTCGATGCCCCGGTCGAGGCCGTGTTCGATGCCCTGGCCGACCCGCTGCACTGGCCCGACTGGTGGCCCGGGCTAGTGGAAGCTCGCCAACTCGAGGCCGGCAACGAGCAGGGCATCGGGCGTATCCAGCACTTTGTCTGGAAGAGCCGGCTGGGGTACTACCTGCGCTTCGACATTCGCATTACGCAAGTATGCGAACCCAGCCTGATCGAGGGTGAAGCCAGTGGCGACGTGACCGGTTTCGGCCGCTGGCAGCTGCACGGCGAGAAGGCGGGCACTCGGGTTCGCTATCTCTGGCAGGTTCGCACGGTACCGACCCGCCTGGGCTTGCTGTCCTGCATGGCGCGCCCTCTGGTGGTCTGGAACCATCACGCCATGATGCGCGATGGCCAAGCGGGGCTGGCGCGGTATTTGGCAAGTCTTGCTCCATCCAGATGCAAGAGTGGGCGGTTAGCGTCGAGAGAGCGTTGGTAGAGACACGAGAGTAGCGGTATGCTGCATCCAACTTGTCTCGAAAGTGTCGCAGAGATGCCATGAAGGGCTCGCAGGGCAGAATCGATCATGAGCGGCTATCCGGGGAGGCGCATGGCTGCTTTCCCGTCGATCCCTGTGCCGAGGTCCGCCGCGAGCTCGAAGAGGCTCGCGAGGAGATCGCGAACCTGAAGCGTACTCTGCAGCGCATCCAGCATATCGCCCGGCTGGGCTACTGGCGGGCCAGCCTCAAGGCCAACGAACTGTTCTGGTCGGAGGTGATCTACGACATCTTCGGCGTCGATCCCGACACCTTCACCCCCAGCATCCGTGCGTTCAAGGCCATGGTGCATCCCGAGGACCTGGAAAGCGTCGAGGCGAGCATGCTCCGCGCTCAGGAGCAGGGGCAGCACGACGTCGTGCATCGCATCGTGCGGCCCGACGGTGAGATTCGCTGGGTCCACGAACTCGCCGATTACGCTCCCGAGGGTGATGACCAGATCCTGATCGGCACCGTGCGCGATATCACCGAACAGAAGAAGCTCGAGCTGCGCCTGCGCCAGCTGTCGCGCACCGATGAACTCACGGCGCTGTTCAACCGCCGCTACTTCATGCAGCGGTTGGTTCAGGAACTGGCCCGCTACCGTCGTTACGGCAGGCCCACCTCGGTGGTGCTGTTCGACTTCGACCACTTCAAGCGCATCAACGATACGCATGGCCACCCCGCCGGCGACCAGGCGCTGGTGAGCGTGGGCAAGTTGCTGCGCGAAAAGCTGCGTACGAACGATATCCCGGCGCGTCTCGGCGGGGAGGAGTTTGCGCTTCTTCTGCCCGAAACCAGCCTCGAGGAAGCCGTGGGCGTGGCGGAGAAGGTGCGCCAACTGGTAGAGAAGCAGGAGTTCGAGTCGGAGCAGGGCCACCGCTTCGGCGCGTCGATTACCTGTGGTGTGTCGGCTTTCCAAGGCGCCGAGGAGACGGTGGAAGCTATCCTTCATCGCGCTGACCATAACCTTTACAAAGGCAAGCGAGCCGGGCGCAATCGGGTCGTGGCGGATGAACCGGGTCGCTGAGGGCGCGGCGCCACGAGCAAGGCCCCGCCTGGAACGCGCCGACTGGCTGGCCGATGCGCTGGGCCTGGCGCTGGGGGAGCCGTCGAGCCAACCCTTGTCCAGCCGTCTCTATCACACCCTGCGCGAGTGGATCCAGGCGGGTCGGCTGACCAGCGGCCAGCGGCTGCCTTCGACCCGGCAGCTGGCCCGCGAGCTGGGTCTGGGGCGCAACACGCTGCTGGCCGCCTTCGATCAGCTGCTGGCCGAGGGGTTTCTTGCCACCCGCCATGGCGCGGGCACCTTCGTTGCCGACCTGCCGTTCCATCACGTGCAGACGGCCGCGACGAACGGTGCCACTCCAGCGTCTTCCTCGCGCGCTGGTCCCCCGCGGCTCTCTTCACGCGGCACGGCACTGCTCGCCTTCTGCCACTCCCGAGAGGGGCGCTATTCCGCCTTCGTTCCCGGCGTGCCCGCGCTGGATCGCTTCCCCCATGCCGAGTGGCAGCGGCTGCTGCGGCATCACCAGCGGCGCATGCCGTTGGACTGGCTCGACTACCAGGCCCAGGGGGGGGTGCCGGCACTGCGCGAGGCGCTGGCCGACTACCTGTCGCTCGCCCGCTCGGTGCGCTGCCGCCCCGAACAGATCCTCATCGTGCAGGGCGCCCAGCAGGGCTTCGAGCTGATCGTGCGGCTGCTGAGCGACAGCGGCGACGAGGTGTGGATCGAGGAACCAGGCTATCACGGTGCCCAGGCCTGCTTCATGGCGGCCGGGCTCGCCATGACGCCGGTGCCGGTGGATGGCGAGGGCATGTGCATCGAGGGGCTGCCCGGCTCCCGTGACCCGCGACTGATCTACGTCACGCCTTCGCATCAGTATCCCAGTGGCGCAACCATGAGCCTGGCCAGGCGGCTGGCGCTGCTCGAAGTCGCCGAACGATACGGCGCCTGGATCGTGGAAGACGACTACGACAGCGAGTTCCGCTACGGGCAGCGGCCCGTTGCCGCCCTGCAGGGGTTGGTGGATGACTCGCGGGTGATCTACGTGGGCACCTTCAGCAAGGTCATGTACCCCGGCCTGCGGCTGGGCTACCTGGTGCTGCCCGAGGCGCTGGTGGGGCCCTTTCGCCGTGCCAATGCCCGGCTTCATCGCGAAGGCCAGTACGCCGTGCAGGCCGCCGTGGCGGAGTTCATTGTCCGCGGCCATTTCTCGCACCATATCCGCCGCATGCGTGACTGCTACCGCCGGCGTCAGGCGCTGCTGCGCAAGGCGCTGGCGCCGGCGGTGGCCCGTGGCCTGCGGCTATCCGACGGGCAGGCCGGCATGCACCTGGTCGCCTGGCTCGACGAGCCCGAGCACGAACGCATCCTGATGGAGCGGGCTGCGGGGCAGAGGATCTTGCTGTCCCCATTGTCGAGTTACTATCTCAACGCCCCCGGCCACCCCGGCCTGGTACTGGGCTATGCCGGCAGCGTCGAAGCCGAGATCGAAAGGGCAGGCCACTGGCTGGCTCAGGCGTGGTGTGAATTGGCAGACGCCTAGTCGTTCAGCGGCACGTCTGCGTCGACAGTGAGCTTATCTGTCTGCCCTCTCCATCGAAGTTTTCCGGCGCAAGCCAGCGTTCCAGGCGTGTCTCGACGGAAGGCCACTCGCCGTCCAGCAGCGAAAACCAGGCGGTGTCGCGACTGTGTCCATTCTCCACTCGGTGCTGACGGAACACTCCCTCGAAGCGAAAGCCCAGCCGCTCGGCGGCACGCCGCGAGGCGGCGTTGAACGCATCGCACTTCCACTCATAGCGCCGGTAGCCCAGCGCGAAGGCGTGGCGCATCAGCAGCAGCATGGCTTCGGTGGCTGCCGGCGTGCGCCGCAGCGCTGGGGTGAAGTGGATGTGGCCGACCTCGATGCTGCCGTGCTCCGGCACGATATTGAGGTAACTGGCCAGCCCCAGTGCCCGCTCGTCAGCCACCGTGACGATGGCGTAGAACAGCGGGTCGTTGCTTTCCGACCGTGCCTTCAGCCAGGCGCGGTACTGCTCGGCATCGGCGAACGGCATGCCGCCGGAGTAGGTCCAGCGTGCCGCCGGGCCATCGTGCAAGCCCTCGCCCGGCATCATGAAGGCGGCGTGCAGCGCATCGGCATGGCGTTCGGCCGCGAGCGGCTCGAGGCGAACCCTGCGGCCCAGCAGCGGTATTCGATCCGGCCGGCGTGCCGGCTGCCAGTCGGGCAGGGCGGCGCCGACCGGTTGGCCAAAGTCGTTGTGGCTCATGTTGTGGCTCACGTCGGCCAGGGTCATGACATGCTCTCCTCATTGGCCAGTTGTTGCATGTAACGCCACAACTGGCGTGCCTGCGGGTCGCGGCTCTCGGCCAGGGCTGCCTCGACGCCGGCCTGGTCAGCCTCAGAGCGCTGACGGCCTAGCTTGGCCTTGCCCACCAGCGTCTCGATGGGCAGGCGAAAGCCGACCACGCCGGTCTGCATCTTCTCCAGGTAGCCTGGCTCACGGGACAACGAATCGAGCAGGGCGGGCTCAAAGTGCGCCAGGCTGCGATCGAGCAGTTCACGCGTGGCCTCTGTCCCCAGCAATTCGAGGGTACCCGTGGCGTGTACGGCCAGGTAATTCCAGGTGGGCACGGCTGGCTGACTGGCGTACCAGGCCGGTGAGACATAGGCATGGGGGCCGCTGAAGATCGCCAGCGCCCGATTGCCATCGAGCGTTCGCCAGTGCGGGTTGGCTCGGGCGAAGTGGCCGTAGAGCGTGCCCTGCTCGCCTTCGCTGCGTTCCAGCAACAGGGGCAGGTGGGTGGCCTGCAGGTCGGCGCCGACCAGGACGGCGAAGCCGTGGCGCTCGATCAATTCCCAGGCCTGATTGCGCCCGAGCTGCATTGAAGGGGGAGCGTACATGGTGCCTCCGGGTCAGCCTTGGCTCGCTTGCGAATCGAACAGCAGTCCGTAGTGGTAGAAGGTGGTGTCGCGCTGCCAGCCGAGCGATTCGTAGAGTGCCTGGGCGGTGCGATTGGTGATTTCGGTGGCGAGCTTGAGGTGAGCAACGCCATGGCTTTCGGCCAGTTCCCTGGCGGCCTGCATCAGGGCGCGGCCGACACCGCTGCGGCGCGCCTCGGGCGAGACGAACAGATCGTTGAGTAGCCATAACGGCGCCAGGCGCACAGTGGAGAGCAGGGGATAGAGCTGAACGAAGCCCTGCAATTCTCCTTGCGGCCCTTCGTGCACCAGGACATGCGAGTCGCCGCGCGACAGGCGTGCCTGCAGGAAGCGCCGGGCGCCTTCGAGATTTGGCTCCTGGCGATAAAATTGGCGGTAGCCATCGAGCAGCGCGCTGAGCGGCTCCAGGTCGTCGAGGGTGGCAGGGCGGACGGGCATGGTGGGCACCTCGCGTTGGCGGTAGGGGGTAACCCAGTGTGAAGCGAGGATGGTTCCTTGCTAAGAGCCATTTCAAGGGTGTTTTGGAGAGCCACTTTTTCTGCCATTCAGGTCCGAAAACCGGCAGACAATGGCTGCGCCCAGGCTAGAATGGAGCCATGGACCTCTCGACCGAAACCAACCGCGCCAATGATGCGACTCGAATGACCGAGTCAATGTTGCGCTTGTCTTACCGCCCCCCCTATGACTGGCACGCGGTGCTGGCCTTCCTGGCCCGGCGGACGATCCCGGGGCTCGAGCGCATCGACAGCGAGGGGTATCACCGAATCTTCCGTCTGGGCGGAGCGCTAGGTCGCGTCACGGTGCGCCACGCGCCTGAAGAGAATGCGCTGCGGGCGTCGGTCCGGCTCTCTTCGCGTGAGGCCCTCCCGGAGGTGGGTGAACGACTGCGGCGGCTCTTCGATCTCGAGGCCGATCCTGTGGCGATAGGCCGTAAGCTCAGTCGCGACGCCACGCTGGCGCCACTGGTGGCGCAGCGCCCGGGGCTTCGCGTGCCGGGCGGATGGGATTCGTTCGAGGTCGCCGTGCGCGCCATCCTCGGTCAGCAGGTCAGCGTCGATGCGGCCACGCGGCTGGCCGGCCGGCTGGTCGAGCGGCTGGGGGAACGCTTGGAGGGGCAGGCTGGAGTCGGCCTGGAGCGGCTATTCCCTGCGCCCGAGCGGTTCACTTTCGATGAGATCAAGGCGCTCGGCATGCCCGGCGCACGCGCCACCGCCCTGGTGCGGCTGGCAGACACCTACCGCGAGCAGCCACGGTTGTTCGAACGGCGCCAGGATCTCGACGAGACCGTGGCCCACCTTTGCGCCCTGCCAGGTATCGGCGAGTGGACGGCGCACTACATCGCCATGCGCGGCCTGCAGGAGAGTGACGCCTTCCTGCCGAGAGACGTGGCGCTGCAGCGGGCGCTGGCACAGCAAGGTCGGCGCCCCACGCCGCGCGAACTGCTGGCGCGCGCCGAGGCCTGGCGGCCCTGGCGCGCCTATGCCGTGATGCACCTGTGGCAAGCCGATGCGGCCACCACGACGGCAGCAAAACCGCAACGGGAGAAACGCAATGCGACTCTGGCTTGATCGACTGCCGTCCCCCGTGGGCGAGCTGCGACTGGTCGGCGATGACCAAGGCGCACTGCGCGCGCTGGAATTCGACAGCCACGATGAACGGCTGCATAGTCTGCTGGGGCGTCACTATCGCCACTACGAGCTCGTCGAGGGCTCGGCGCCAGAAGCCATACGTCAGGCGCTGGAGGCCTACTTCGACGGCGATCCGTCCCACCTCGATGCGGTGCCGGTGGCCACCGGCGGCACCGAGTTCCAGCGCCTGGTGTGGCAAGCGCTGCGCCGGATTCCGGCCGGTACCACGATCAGCTACGGCGAGCTGGCGGCGAGGATAGGGCGGCCTGGTGCCAGCCGCGCCGTCGGCCTGGCCAACGGCGCCAACCCGGTGGCCATCGTGGTGCCGTGCCATCGGGTGATCGGTGCCAACGGCACCCTGACCGGCTATGGCGGCGGGCTGCCGCGCAAGCGCTGGCTGGTGGTGCACGAGCGGCGCCAGCTGCAGAGAGACCTGTTTACACTCGCGTAGCGGCCTGTGCCACCAGCTCAGGTCTCATCGACCAACCCCTCCAACAGCTTGCTCAATAGCTCACCCAATGCCTGCTGTTCCTCGCGGCTGAGAGCGGAAAGCATTCTGGCCTCGTTCTCCACGTGGCGGGGCACGACTCGGTTCATTAGTGCCAAGCCTTCCTCGGTCAGCGATACCAGCGTGCCGCGCCGATCCTCGGGATTCGGCGAGCGCACGATCAGGCCCGCCTTCTCCAGGCGATCCAGCCGACTGGTCATGCCTCCCGACGAGACCATCAGTGTCTCGAACAGCTGCGTCGGCCCCAGGCGGTAGGGGGCTCCCGAACGGCGCAGCGTGGCCAGCACGTCGAACTCTCCCAATTGCAGGCCGTACTCCTTGAAGAAGGCCTGTAGTCGCTCCTGGGCGAGCAGTTGGGTGGTCTTCAGATAGCCCACTACCTCCATCGGCAGCAGGTCGAGCTCGGGCATCTCCCGTTGCCATTGGGCAATGGCTTGCTTGACACGATTCATAGGCGCATTTATCTTTCCATCAAGATACTTTGTGTCGAGAATCTTTTCCCGCGCTGAACAGGAGCCGATCATGACCAACTCAACCAAGCCACGCAACCGCACCGGCTGGTACGCCCTGGGTTGCCTGCTGCTGGTCGGCAGCCTGCTGGCCCTGTCGCTGGCCGTGGCCAAGCTCGCCGACGGTGCCGGTGCTCCACGCCTGAGCTTTCTCATGGCGGCCGTTTTCGTTGCCGGCGCACTGCTCCTGGCACTGGCTGCCCTGCGGCGCCAGCCGATGAAGCTCGACCGCCGCATCGTCGAGTACGCCTTGGTCTCGGGCGCCCTTTTCGCGCTGCCCAATGCGCTGGGCTTTCTGGCGGTGCGCCACGTGGGGGCGGGATTCGTCTCGCTCAGCTTTGCCTTCCCGATCCTCGTCACCTGGGTGCTGGCGGTGGGGCTCGGCATGGAGCGCATCAGAGCGCTGCGGCTTTCCGGCGTGCTGCTGGGGCTGGCGGGCGGGGTGTTGCTGGCGTGGGCCAAGGCGGGTGGCATGCAGGGGGCCCAGGGCTGGGTGGCTTTGGTGCTGACGATTCCGCTGATCATCGCGCTGGGCAACATCTATCGCACCCTGCGCTGGCCCGACGAGGCGGGGCCGATCTACCTCGCTGCGTTGATGCTGCTGGGGGGCGCCCTGGCGCTAGCCCCCTTCGTGCTGGCGTTCGAGGCGCAGCAGTTCGGTCAACTGGTCGGCTCGACAGGGGTGCTCAGCCTGCTACTTGCCGAGGTTGCCGTTTTCACCGTGCTCTACGTCTTCTACTTCGTGCTGCAGAAAATTGCCGGCCCCGTGTACCTCAGCCAGATCGGCATGGTGGCGGCCCTGGTCGGCACGCTGATCGCCGTCTCGCTGTTGGGCGAGGCGGTGCCGCCCTACCTGGGCCTGGCGGGGGGGCTGGTGATCCTCGGTGCGGCTCTTTTCCACCGCGGCGCTGCGCGCCGTGACACGACTCCGGCTGCCACGGCGGAAGCCTGACCACAGGAGAATCCCATGTCACTCATGGAAGCCCTGCACTGGCGCTACGCCGCCAAGCGCATGGACGGAAGGCAGGTGCCCCGGCGCACTCTCGATACCATTCTCGAGGCAGCGAGCTTGGCGCCGTCGTCCTACGGTCTACAGCCCTACAGTGTGCTGGTGGTGGAAGACCCGACGCTGCGCGAGCGGATTCGACATGCTGCGTGCGACCAGCCCCAGGTCAGCGAATGCTCCCACCTGTTGATCTTCGCCGCCTGGGCCGAAGTGGACGGCCGGCACGTGGATGAACTGGTGGCATTGACCGCCGCGGCCCGCGGTATCGACCCGGAGGAGTTGGAAGGGTACCGGCAATCGCTCCATGCTGCCGTTGCCGGCTTTGCCACCCCTGAGGCACGTCACCAGTGGGCGGCCCGACAGGCCTATATCGCCCTGGGCACGGCCTTGACCGCCGCGGCAGCGGAACGGATCGACGCCTCACCGATGGAAGGGTTCGACCCGCCCGCCCTGGACGCCCTGCTGGGCCTCGAGCAGCAGGGCCTGCGTAGCGTGGTGCTGCTGGCGCTGGGCTATCGCGACACGGCGCAAGATCGCCTGGCCGGGCAGGCCAAGGTGCGCTGGCCCAGGGAGCGCTTCGTGCTGGTATGGGACGGGGCCTAGACGCTGCCCTCCTTCTCGACCACCAGCACCCGGGCTTCTCCCAGCGGGCAGGCGACATGTTCGGTGCCTACCGAGGCGAAGAAGATGTCGCCCACCTCCAGCAGTCGGGAATGCTCGACGCCCCCGCTGCGATAGCGCATCTCCACCTGGCCATCGAGCACCACGAAGACCTCCTCACCGTCGTTGACGTGCCAGCGGTAGGGCCGGTCGGTCCAGTGCAGGCGGGTGGTGATGCCGTTCATGCTGGCGATGTCCTTGGCGCCCCAGGCGCGCTCGGCGGTGAAGTCCCGGCTGCGGGTGATTTCCATGAGGCTGTGTCCCTCGCGCTACGATATGGTTTTCCGGGCGAACCCCCGAAGCCATTATGCTCGGCGAATCGGTCGTTTTGCCATCCTTGACGTTGCCGGCGTTCAGGATGGGATTCGAGCCGCCCGCTGGGAGAGCGCCAGGCTTTCTGCGAGTTGCTCCGCCTGCAGGCAGGCGTGTCGTCGCGCTTCGCCATCGACTTCGCTGCCAAAGAGAGTCTTCTCCACGATCACCGACTCGATATCGGTAATGCCGACAAATTTCAGCCACATCTCGAAGTATACTTTTTGGTAGTCGTATTCTTGCGATGGCGTAAACGAATCGTTGGCGTAGCTCAGCCCCCTGGCATAAACCACGATGGCTTTCTTGCCAGTGAGCAGGCCGCTGAATCCAAACTCGGGGTCGAAGGAAAACAGAATATCCTTCTGCGATACCAGATCAATGAAGTGCTTGAGTTTATAGGGTACGCCGAAATTCCACAGCGGCATCGAGAACAGCAGAAGGTCGGCCTCGTGCAGGTGGGAAGCGAGCTGACGCAGACGGTCCCAGGCCTGTTGCTGAGCTGGCGTCAGCGGTGTGCCGGCTAGTCCGGCGTACTTTGCTGTCATGGCGCTGTCATCGAATTCGGGTAGGTCCATCTCCCAGGGGTCGAGATGTTTCACCTGGACCTGGGGAGAATAATCCCGGTAGTGAGATATGAAGCTCCTCGCGACTTCCAGCGATGCAGAGCGCTGCTTGCGGGGTGAAGATGAAACGTGCAGGAGAATTGTCATGATACAAATAACCTCACTTGGTTGTTGTCTTCTTTATGCCAGCACCTCCGAAAGGAAAAAATAAATCAAATAGTGTGATGGTATTTATAATGAACCAAGATGATACTTTTTTCTTAACTCTGCTACTCTGGATGAGGGGGCGAAAGAGCGGCTTGAGGCAGCTTGAAGAGGGCGAGGCAATCATCAGGCGGCGTGTCATGACACGCCGCCTGATGATACATAAAAAATGAAAGCCATATTTATCATGGAAAGATATGCACATGCTCGATTTGCTTCTCCTGAGGAGTTTCGTTGCCGTCATCGATGAAGGCAGCTTCACTCGCGCCGCCAACCGCCTGCACCTGACCCAGCCGGCCATCAGCGGGCATCTGCGTCGTCTGGAGGCCCAGGTCGGCAAGCCATTGCTTCGGCGTACGACGCGTGCCTTCGAAGTCACTCCCGATGGCGAATGCCTGGCCGCCTATGCCAGGGCCATCCTGGCGCTCAATCGTGATGCCATGACCCAGCTTTCCCGTTCCACCTATCAGGGCAACGTGCGCCTTGGGGTCGCGGAGGACTGCGTCAGCGCCCCGCTGATGCGAGCACTCAGGGAGTTCATGGAAGACAATCCGCAGGTCGAACTCGGCGTGAGAGTCGGCATTCCCGGCGACATGATCGTGGCCATGAAACGCGGCGATGTGGACATGGTGCTGGGCGCTCAGTGCGGCTCCCACGAGCCAGGCCGGCTGCTGTGGCATGAGCCGCTGGTCTGGGCCTGGGCCGAGCGCTGCCCCGTGCGCTTGCCTTCGCCACTCCCTCTGGCCCTGTTTCCGGAGGCCTGCCCCTATCGCGAAGCTGCCCTGACCCAGCTGGCGTTGGCCGGTGTCCCCCAGCGCATGGCCATGCTCTGCACCAGCGGAGCCAGCCTGCGCGCGGCGGTCGAGGGTGGCTTCGCGCTGGCACCGATGCCGGAGAGTCAGCTCGGACCGGGGCTGGTCGCCCTGGCGGAAGAGCACGGCCTGCCACCGCTGCCCGAGGCCGAGTTCATGCTGATGACCAACCCTTCGGGCGATCAGAGTGTCCTGGCTGCCTTGGCGGAGCGCATCGACGAGCATCTCTGCCCCGCGCCCATCGCGGAGCCGGTCTAGCACCGCAGGCCTGACAAAAAACAATAGCGTGACCCACAGCTTGTGTCCTCGTCATGGAGGAGAGAACAACAATGGTGAGGCTTAGCAGTATATTTCGGTTGGCCGCCAAGGCCTCGACCGGGAGTGAGTCGATCTTTGCCAATGCGATTGTCAGGGCTGCAGCCAAGCCGCGCCCGCCCAGCCCGGCGGCGTTCACGCCGCAGCAGAGCGTGACGACACCGCAATGGAACGCTGGCACAACCTTTCATCCGGTTCAGGCCACGAACAGCGCGTCTTTCCCGGGCTATGGCGTTTATTCACCGGCATACCTGGAATCATTGGCGCTGCTTCCGGACCTCAACCAGGACGAACCATATCTGTTTCCGGACTTGGCGCCGGAAAACCTTGCCCCGGAAGGAGGCGAGGACCCCTTCCAGAACGTGCATACGGTCGAGCCGGTGGACAATGTCGAGACCGACGACAACGCCGCTGCTGAGGCGGCGGAGGGAATCGTCGACGACGTTTCGTCGGGCAAGAGCCTCGAACTGATTGCCGAGGAGCAGGGGCTGAGCCGACAGGAACTGGTCGAACAGCTGGAAGCCGCTGGGTTGGAAGTCGAGACGACGGAGCCCGAGGGCGAAACGGGGCGTACCACTGTCATCACCGATCCGGAAACGAATGACACCCTGGCGGAGTACGAAGAAGTCGAGCTGGCGAATGGTGGCGCAGTCGAAACTTTTACCAATGAGGATGGTGACACCGTCAGGGTCGTCATTGATGACGAGGGCAATCGCACGATACTGGAAGAGGGCCAGGAGACGACCCGGGAGGGGATCGACGGGATCGCCGAGGACGTCTCCGAGGGCAAGGGCCTCGACCAGATTGCCGAGGAGCGGGGGCTGACCCGCGAGCAAGTGATCGCCCAGCTCGCGGCTGCCGGCTATGCGGTCGAGTTCGAGACCAATGAGCTGGCCAATGGTGGGGAGCAATACACCACTAGAATCGTCGATGCTGAAGATGGTGAAGAGGTGATTGCGAGTTACAGCTCCGGGCGAGGTACCGGAACCTCTTCAGTTTATATCGACGCCGAGGGCAACGAGGTCAACCGGACCGAATATGGCAACGGCACGGTGATCGAAACCGTGATCGATGCGGACGGACGTGAAACCAAGACGACCACGGTGGCGGAGAACAATGGAGAAGCCATCGAGTATGAAGTCCAGGATGGTGACTATCTGATCGCCATTGCCGAACGCTACGGTGTGACGCTGGAGGAACTCGAGGAGAGTAACCCTGAACTCTTCGATTCGCCTCGCGACCCCAACGTCATCCACGAAGGCGAGACGGTGATCATCGAGGGTGCCACGCAGACGACGGTCGAGGTGACCGACAACGGTTATACCCTGACCACCTCGCCGGATGGGAGCATGACACTGCGGCGCGACGAGGATGGCCTGGAAGTCGATATCGAACCCGCGACGCAGGAGGAATCGCTCACCGAGCTGTTGATGGGGCTGGACGGCGACTCGGACGAGGAGCAGGCCCTCCAGGGAATTCTCGAGAGTATCCTGCTGGGTAGCGAGGAACTGGCCCGCATCGAGGAGCTGGAAGACGAGCTCGCCGGATTGGAGGAGGAGACCCAAGCCGCCATCGACGAGATCCTCGGGGACGAAGGTGACGCGGACGAGGTCATCAAACCCGCCTCCGATGCGGCTGGCGATAATCCCGGTACGCCACCGGACGAGGCGGCGCCCTCCGGCGGGGAGTGGGAGGCAGTGCGGCGCAACGGGGTATGGGTTTGGGTGGATGCCGAGCTCGTCGAGGCGGTCGAAGCGGAGGAGGCGGCACGTCGTGCCCGTGACGAGGCAATGACCGGCGTCCTGCAAAGACAAGCGGAGCTGGATGTCTACGCCCTGGACCCGGAGCACGAGGAGGCCTGGAACAATGCCCTTGAACGCCTCAACGCCGCGGGTGAGGCTCATGGTGTCTACTGGGAACTGCCGGATCCGGATAGCGCTCTGGAAGAGGCACAGGAACGGCTGGAGGAGGTCACCACGTGGATCGAGTACCTCGATGCCGAGCGCGAGTGGCAAGAACTGCAAGAGGAAGCGGAGGACATCGAGGAGCGCCTCGTCAAGCTCTATGAAGAGGACGAGGAGTATGCACGGTATTTCGATGAGGATGGTTACGAATATACCGTGAGCCGCGGCCGGGCCGGCTCGAAGACAGAACATACAGGCGAGCTGGAGAATCAGGAAATTATCGAGCGGGATGGCCAGCTCTATTTGGTCAACACCTACGAGAACATGGACGAGGAGGTTGAAGTCCCGCTCACTTATGCCCCGGGCGACGCGCCAAGGGAGCGCCCTGATCGGGCGCGTGGGCTAGACCGTGAGTGGGATGAGCTGATGCGTGGGGGCGACTCCCTCGAGTTGGCCGATATCAAGCAGGACGCGCTCGCTGCCGAACGTGAAGAGAACCCGCACTATTTCGAGGAAGGCGGATACGAATATGAAGTGACGTCTCGGGGGCGAGGGGGGCGAAGCACTCGGGACAGGCATACCGGCGAGTTGATGGCGCAGAGCGTTATCGAGCGTGATGGGCAGCTCTGGCTGGTGAATACCTATGCCTCCGAGGAGGTTGAGATCCAACTGACCTATGCCCCAGGAGAGTCCGGTCGTACTGACGCGCAGCAACAGGTAGATGGGGACTGGGCGCACTGGAAAAGGGAGCGGAATGCCTCGGCAGACGGCTTGGTCGATGTTACTGAGCGCTATAACGAGGCGAAGGAAGACTATCAGGAGATGCGCGCCGAGCAGTTCGCTGAACAGCGCGAGAGTCTCGAGGGCGAGAATGGTGAGATTGCCAATGCTCAGCAGACCCTCGACGATGCTGAGGAACGGCTCGGGGAAGGCTCGCTGGTGTCTGACGGTGAGGATACTGTACCGATCGAGCGAGACGGTGAAACCTGGTACGTGCACCCGGAGGTGGCCGCAGCCCACGAGGTATTGAACGATGCCGAGGAGCGGCTGGCGGAATATTCGCGTCTCGAGGAGGCGGCACTCGAGGCCTATCGGGAACGGCACCCGGAGCGCTTCGGCGACAACTACCGCTACTATGATGCGAGCCGCGATCCTCGAGGAGAGGGTCGCATGCAGTCTGCAGGACGGTTCAGCGAGAACGACGTCACTGTCACTGTCGAGGACGGCCAGCTCCATCTGACCATCGTCTACGAAAACTACACACTGGAAGATGAGCTGACCTATACCCCCGGTGAAGCTCCGGAGTGGATGGAGCGTACCAAGGCAGAGCAGCAGCTCGATCGGCAGTGGGCGGACTGGATCGCCGAAGGCAGCCTGGAGGATGCCAGGACGGCCGTAGCGGAGGCTCAGACATCCTATGACGATACCGTCGAGGAGTATGGCCTTGGCGGGACGGAGAAGCTCAGCGGCTCCCTGCCCGATGACGTGGATCCGGTGCTGGTGCCGATCATCAATGAAGAGATGGGAGAGGGGATGCGCTGGGTGCATCCCGAAGTGGCGGCGGCGCAGGAGGAATTGGTGCTGCTCGAGGAGCAGCGTGACTCTCTCGAGGCGGGGGAGTGGCACGCACGAATGGAGGCCTATCGTGCTGCCCAGCCGTCGACCTGGCAACTGCTCGACGGCGGGACCTCGGCCGGGCCGGCACAGGAAGGGCCAGGGCCCGCAGAATCCTGGCAGTGGAAGAATGACTACCTCGAACTGGAGGGAGGATATCTCGAAGCCCAGCAGCACCTCTCCAATAGTCGCGAAACGCGAATCCTCACTCAGTTGGGCATCATGCGGGCCGGCATCTCGTTCATGGAGAAAGCGCCGGAAGACTGGAAGGAACAGCATCCGGAGTTGGATCTCGCCAATGAACAGGACCTCCTTGAAAAGGAGGCAAAGGTCCTAGGAGAGGCTTTGGACGAGAACGCTGACTACCGACTAAACATTGAGAGGGCCAGTCGGTTCAACGCGCACCTGCTGGAACAGGAGGAGGCGCATCGCCTCGATCCGGACAACTCGCCGGAGATTGTCACGGCATTCAGGGATCAGGAGGCCGATGAGGCGCGTGTCGAGGCGGGTTTGGACAACCTGCCGGAGGAGCGTGTCATCACCATCGACGAGGAGCTGGACGAAAACCTGAGCGCGGTGCTCGGGACGGACGACGCTGAACTGATCGACCCGGTGGCCGACCAAATCCGTGAGCTTGGCGATAAGGGAGACGAGGTCGAGATCATCCCGATTCTCTATCAGGAGAGTGGCTCCACTTACGATACAGCCCTGTTCCGCATGGGCGAAGACGATACCCACCCTTGGCTCATCGATGACAGTGGCAGCCGCTATCGCAACTTCGCGGACTTCCAGTACAACAATTACCTGTCCGAAGATGGCCAGGTCTATGTACCGGAGAACTTCGCCGAGATCGCCGATATCAGCGGCGACATTCAGTACGAGTGGCAGCAGGCCCGCGAGAAGAGCTTCACCGAAGAGTGGCTCGACCCGGTGATAGGCATCGGTACCGGAGTTGCCACTCTGCTGTCCTTTACCCCAGCGGCGCCCATAGCTGCCCCTCTTGCCTACGCAGGAGGGGCTTACTTTGCCGCGCGTAGCATTGACAACCTGGCCAATATGAAACGCCATGGCCGCTCCTGGGCGAGTGCGGAAGGCCTGATGCAAGGCGCCATGCTGGCGACGTCCGTGCTGCCGATGGCATCGAGCGGCTTGCGTTTTGCCGGAATGACAGCACGCGGAGTCGAGGGAACGGTGGCGGCGCGCACCAGCATTGGGGCGTTCAATGCCCGCCGACTGAATCCGACACATCCGCACTATTCACCGGACTACGCCTATGCATCGCAGATGCTCTCGCAGCCGGGCGGTGTCTTTGCGGCGGCGCGCTGGTCAGACGTGGGCGCCATGGGCATCGGCGCACCGCTACTGGGCCACTCCGGCTACAACCTCGTAATGCACTGGGAAGAAATGTCAGGTCTCGAACTGACCGAGGCGGTGATGGGGGTTGCCAGCGGTACCTTCGGGACCGGCATGGGGTACCTGGGGCTGCGGGCCTCGTGGCCGAATCAGGGGGGGGCGAGGGAGCAAGCGCCTCCTACCTTACCGCAAGGGGAGGGAATATCTGCTTCTTACCAGAATAACCATGATACCGGTGCAAGGAAAAGCAGCCTTACACGGTTCCGGGATTTCATGTGGGATTTCGTCCAGCAGAACCCCGTGCGAGGGGATGACCGAGGTATCTTTAGAATTCCCTTCTGGTCCAAGAAAGAGAATCAGGGGGCAGCCGCCATCCGTGAGGAACAGGGACTTCCGCCTTGGGTCAATGATGCCGATGTTCAGGCAGCTGCGGCCCTGAAGTCTCTTTCACCTGAAGAAATAGCAGCACTGAGCGGGAAGGAGCGACTAAATATCGAGCCGTGGCATCTATTGCTGCTCTCACCCGAACAACTAAAGGCCTGGCCAGATCCTCCGAATCCAACAAGGAAGTTAAGTTTTGACGAGTGGCATGAACGGTCACGATTAGTGCTGCTGAAGAATACGGCAATGGCTCTGTTGGAGCCTACCGTGATCAGGCCTAGATTGGCTGGTCTCATGGGTGAGGTAACGCCAAGCCATACGGAGGCAACAGCTGTTTTTCGCGGAGATACGCGTGGTCCAGACGTGATTTTCTTGCCCGGCTTCCAGCCAAGAAACCCATCCGATCCTCACGGAGGCGTCTCTACCAGCCTGTCAGCGAGAAAGGCTCGGTGGTGGGCAAGCGAGAGAGCGAGTGATAGCGATACATGGGTTTATACAATAATTAGTGACGTATCAGATGGTGAGATATTTCAGTCGCTACCTGCCAGGCCGAAGAATAAGACTACGCCTCAGCGGGAAGCCGATATCAATGATTATGAGGTCAGGTTTTCGCAAGGTATAGCCGGGCAAGACATCTTGTCTGCCCGGCGTGTTGATTCCGAGGGTAACTACGTTGGTCCTCCTGTCTATAACCCTGGCTTCAAGGACCCTGCCAGGCTTCCGGCATATCTCAGTGCGGAAGCGCTGCAAGGAAGTCAGGCGGTTCGGGGGTTCGATCCAAAAACGGAGCGAGACCTGACAGCGCAATTTCCTGCTCACGACCATTTCACTCCAAGGGTTCTTGGCCACCCGCCTAAGGATGTCTCGAATATCTACATACAGCCCGACATCGGTCCTCGACCACGAGGAGACGAGGCGGGTGTGCAACATAAGACCCACATCCTCTACCGAGATCCGGAAACTGGCGAAGCCTTCGTCATGCCCTGGATGCGGGGCGCATCCCAAAACCACGTGCCTAGTGCGCAGCAGACCGCAACGCCACCGCAGGGGCTCGCGAGGCTTTATCGACTCGGCGATCTGGATGCACTAAATCAAGCATCGAGTGATGGCACTCTACCGGCGGATCACTATGTTCATATCGTTCGCTCATCCAATACCGGGCTCGACGACGCCACATATTTTATCGATGGCGGCACCGTGCCCAAGAGTGGTCGCATTGATGAGAACGGACATCTCCGTTGGCCCTCGAGCCAGAAGGGGCAGCCAGTCACTCTTTCCTTGCATGACCAAGGGAATGGGCGGCAGACGGTACGAATCGAGGATGCTACGGGTAGTGGAGCCTCTCCTCGTGAGGTGACCGCTAAGAATGGCGATATCTTCATCGTCGTAAGCAGTGACCGTGTCACCGAGACCAGGGCGCAGATACAGGGAGGAGGCCTGCCCTTCGCCGTCTATAGTGGCAATGGGCTCTGGAGTGTGTCGTCTACCGTGTCGGCGGGTCAACCGTCAACGGCAACACCTAATGCGGCGCCTAATGCACGGCAACAAGGTACGACGCCACCCCAGACGGCACACCTGACACAGCAAAATGCGACACCATCTCCATCGACACCAGCGAGTGGTAGGGTATCCGTCAGCGGGGGCCCCCAAGGCCCGGTCGTACAGATACACGGTCTGGGAGATGGCTGGACGTCAGTCGTAGGAGAATCCTCTCGAAAGATTTGGCACTCGCCCTATGACCGTAAAGCGAAGAAGCAGGCGCTTCCCGAGACTACCTTGGTGCGTCGCAGCGTACTCGAGCAGGCCTTGGCCCCGGAGGATGTGGCCAAGCTGCCAAACGGTCCTTATGTGAGGGTCTCTTTGGTAGCCGGCTCTCACGGGAGCGGCCAGGTCCACGCCACACCTGCGCACGCTACGGGTAATGATAGTTCGCCAGCGCGTCGCCGCACGGCCCGAGGCCTTGCAACTGCCTTGGTGGGAGGTTCCCTGTTCGGGGGACATAGTGCTGCTGCCCATGGCTGGACCGGCGATGTGCTTAATCGTGCGGCCTCTCCGGAGTCTCCCGCACTTCTCCTCAACGGATTGGGTTTCGTGACGCGGGGAACCCTCAATTTCTTCAAGGCTCGTTTCGACGAAAAGATCAGAATTAATCACGAGGCACTTGAACGAGGCGAGGTCACGGCGGAACTGCTCAACTGGGAAGCCAGTCGCATCATAGCCTCTCGTAGGGCCCTGAATCTCAGCAAGGAGCAGGTCGCGAGAATCGGCACCGTGACGGAGGAATTTTGGGCACGCTACCAACTGCTGCAGGAACTGCACGTTAATCAAGCGAGTGCACAGCGGGGTTGGACGGAAGATGCCAGGATGCTAGCACTCAGACAATCGGCCAGTCTTTATCGAGAGCAGCTGAAAAGAGTCGCTGGGGCGGAGGCCCTGACCGTTAACCCACTGGATCCCCGCACCGTGAGGGGAGTGATATTCAATAGCAGCATATTAGCGACACACTTGGTCAATGATGTGGTGTCCTGGCAGTATCTTCAGAATCAATGGAGTAACGGAGAGCTCTTTAGCACTAACCTGCTAGACGTTACCGGCAACCTCGGGTTGGCAGGCTTTCTTGCCGCCAACGTCGTTCTCGCCGGTAGCGCAGCGGTCAAGGTGGGTACGGGGCTGGCGCGTGTTGATCTGAAATCCCTGCCACTGATCAACAAGTTGACCGGTACCAGCACGGCTACTGGGTCGTACTTCTACGGCATCATGACGCCGCCATGGGCCGCATACACCATGTACTCTGCTGGAGATGCCATTGCCAACGGCCACTGGTTCGCTGCCGGAGTCCATCTGGCCGCACTCCCTTTCCAGATTGGTCTGTCCTATTACGGTATCAAGGGACTGCGTGATGATGCCATTTCCATGGTGCAGGCATGGAAAGGAGGCCAGGATCCCAGCAGATCCTGGCCGATTCGGTTGCTGTATCCAATGACCACCATCCCCATGGCGGCATTGACCGGCACCGAAGCTTACAACCAATTCATGCAAGGCAATCATCTTGCGGGCACGGCCCTGGCGGGTGGCACTCTCATGCAGATGTACTTCATCGATCTTGCGAGCAGGCGGCTCAACTGGAGGGATGCGGATGTGCGTCATGGGCCATTCCGCCGCTTGACCGATGACAACCGCTTGGCAGCGGATGGGAATCGTATCTGGGCTGGCGTGGGCTTGACACTCGCCGGAGGCATGTTAATTCCTGGTGCTTTGATTGATTTGCGTGATTATCTGGAAGACAAGGAATTGCTGCCGGATTGGGAGTGGTTGATTGCGGATCTCGAAGATGATGAAGAATCCGGAGACTCTCCTGCCACGGAAGATGTGTCGGGGCGGTCGGAACAGGAGTTTACCTCGCTAAGTCCGGAGCCGACTCAGCAGCCAAATGATGGAGGGGGGCGTCATGAAGAAGAGCACGAGCACTGGTCTGCCCGGTCTTGGAGACCTTCTACCCACACCGCAGACATTCAACGGCGCACCAACCCGGCTCTCGAGGATCAGGGACATGACTGGGTTGAGGTCGAGTCACACTTGTCGCTGGGAGGCATTGCCATCAGCCGGGGGCACGATGTCGCAGAAGTGGTAGAGCTCAACCTGGGCCATATCGCTGATCCCAGTGCTCTGCAGCCTGGGGACAGGGTCTATCTGCCAAAACGGGAGATGGCTTAGCGCTATCGAGACCACTTGGAAGAGCGATTGATGAACTCACCCGTTGCCAATAGTCAAGCGGATCCATATCCGGCGCTGGGGTTACGGCTCGATCCTCGCTTTGTCGGGGGGTTGATCGAGTATGTCAGGGCGAGAGGGGGAATTCCCTTTGCCGAGTTCATGGATCGCTCTCTCTATGGGCTCGATGGTGAAGGGGGGTATTACAATTCGGGAGTCGTTTCGATCGGCAATGCGAGCAACGACGATTTTGTCACGGCACCGGAGCGAAGCCGTTACTTTGGCCGTACGCTTGCGAAAGCGCTGGTCGATATGCATACGGCAATGGGCCGTCCCGGGCGCTTTGATGTGATTGAGATGGGGGCTGGTAATGGGACACTGGCTCGCGACATCATCGAAACCTTGAAGATCGAGCATATCGAGCTTCATGACGCTCTTCGCTATACGATTGTCGAGCGCAGCCGTGCCTTGATCGTGCGTCAACAGCGCGTCCTGGCGGGGCGGCCGCGGGTCCGCTGGATTCACGCAAGCGCAGATAGTTTGCCGTTGCGGAAGGTTCGAGGCGTGTTTCTCTCCAACGAACTCCCTGATGCCTTTCCGGTGCACCGTGCCGTGGTTCGGCATGGGGAGCTCAACGAAATTTACGTCACCGTCGATTCGCATGGGAACTTCAGCGAAGAGGAGCGATCGCCGAGTGCGGCTCTCGCCGCCGTGCTTATGGACCTGAATAAGGTGTTCCCGATCGCTGCACAGCCAGAGGGCGAGCGGCTGACGGTCAATATCAGGGCCATACACTGGATGCGCGAGCTAGGAATGGCTCTCGATGAGGGCTATGTGCTGACTTTCGACTACGGAGGGCCGGGCGCCATCAGGAAGGCCCCCTATACCGTCTTTGACTGGGAGCAGTATCCCTTGGAGATAGGGTACCAATATCCCGGTGTGGTCGACATGACTTCCCATGTCGATCCCATTATCCTTTCCAAGGTCGGAGCTGGTGAAGGGCTGGAACCCATAGCTACCACTAAAGCGCCTCAGGGGGTATATGCCCAGCCTGTATTTCTTCAGGCGTATGGATTGAGGGAAAGCCTGCGTAGAGAGAAAGATTCCATCAAGCGAAATAGAGGCTTGAGGCTGTTGGGAAAGGATTATTCCAATTTCTTTGCATTGGTTCAGAGAAAAACACGCCAGATTTCATGCCCTGACAAAAGCAACGACCAGAAAGGACTTCTTTCTGGGGAGGCGCCAGTTCGACAGAAAGAAGGAGTTCATGTCTATCGCCTTGGTGACATCCCGGCGCTGAATGACATATCGCGGCGAGGAGAGTTTCCGGCTGGATACTACGTTCATTTCATGCGTCTTCCCAACATGGATGTCAATTTGTCGTCGTTCCGCCGGGGCAAAGTAATCTGTAGTGGGTGTGTCGGAGAGGATGGTCGTATCCTCTGGCCCGATGGCCTAAGGGTGCGTGCTGCTCACGATACATACATCGTAATTACTCCTTTCTCGGCATCTGAGATGGAGAATCGCTTGGTTCATGGCGGGAACGTCGCCAGCTGTGGACCATATGCACAGGGTTGCCTGCTTGGTGAGGCTAAGCAATAGCAGAGGGGTCGCTGTTCGGAGGGGTACGGAGGGCACGTCGCCACCATGGGCTAGGGTGGCGTTACAGAATTTTTTCGAATTTCTGCACTTTCTCAGAGCTTTATTTCTGTGCGCCTGGTTTTTTCTGAATTTAGTAGTATTGGCTAAAGAAAGTTTCTTTATTTCATGGCGCATGGAAAACTTAATTGAACTGTAGCTTTTGTGTGGTTGAGGGAGATTTTTAACAATTCATTGCGAAGCATTATTGTATTTCTCAGTATGCTTTATATTTTTATATCACGCATCTTTATAAATAGCATTTAGTCGTTTTTCCTCCTTTTTTTCATTGCACTGGCTGTTCGTTTGTCTATGATTTGGTGGAGTGGCACTCATGAGATCTAATTCTGTTTTCTCGACGTGATGATAAGAGTTGAGGAGCCAGGTAGCCGCTGCTCAGATTTTCCATCCTAAAAGGAGACATGGCATGGCGATCTTCAAGGTCAAGGAAAAGAAAGAAAACGGGGATGTTCCCGGGGCTGGTGGTGCCGGTGGCGGTGGCATCGACGTCCAAGAGTTGAAGAACGTCTTCGACCAGGCCGCCAAGAAATCGATGGAGGTCAGCAAGGTCAAGACCGAGGGTAACACTGAGGTCGATACCGCCAGGGCGGCTCGCCCGAACAATTGATGCGGTCACGACGGACGCTGGCGGGGCACCAGCGTCCGTTCGTGCTTGAAGTTCAGCTGCGCATTGCTGCTGTCATGTCTCGGGATGGGGCCCGGGCATGGTGGCATTTGATGACAGGTGGCATCCATGGCTTCCGTGACTTCGTTATTGATGCCGACGACCGAGGTGTTCTCCACCCTGGAAGTAAGGAGCGGCCTTCATGCGGGAGTGGCCGTGCCACTCGAACAGCCGGTCTGTCGTATCGGCTCCGCGACCGGCTGTGACGTAATACTGAGCGATGCCGACGTTGCCGCTGAGCATGTCATTCTGCGCTTTCACGCGCGGATGGTGGCCATCGAGGCGGTCGGTGGCGCTATCGAGGCCAACGGTAAACTGCTGGCGCAAGGCACCGGTTGGCGTACGCCCTTGCCGGTTACCCTTGTTGTCGGTGACGTGAAATTTGCACTTTCGCGCCCTGAGCTGTCGCTTCCGCCAGCCCTGCAGAGCGCCCAGCGAGGGGTGGGCATGCTCCAGCGTCGTGTGCAGGCGAGCGTGCCCGTAGTAAGGGAAGCACTGAGGCGTCGGCTTGCCCCTTTGCGAGTTGCCCTGCAGCGCTTCGCCTTGCCAGCGGTCCTCATCCTTAAAGTCAGGCTGGTGTGGTTGTGGTCCCGCGTCGAGCGAGCCACTGCTCCTGTAAGGCAGCGCCTCGGTGCCTGGCTCGCGCCGTTGGGAAGCTTCGTTTCCCGTCAATGGCGTCGCGTGCCGATCCCGGCGCACTGGCGCCACCGGCTGGCCCAGGTGCGCCAGTCGCCGACGCGTGTCCTGGCCAGTCGCAGCACCGCGGTGACGGCGCTCTGCACGACCCTGGCGATCATTGGCATCTACCAGCTCGTTGGCGTCGGCACGGCAGGGGCCAGCATCTCGGCTAGTGCGCTCCATACCACGGGCATGTTGCATCCACAGGCTGCCGAGGCGGCCCGCTCGCTGATGGTCGTCGATACGCCACCCGGCGAGGCGCTGGCCCAGCGGCTTGCCGAGGTCGGTCTGGAGGGGCTGCAGGTCCGGGATGCCGGCAATCATCTGGTCGTGGCCGGCGAGTTCCCACCCGAACGCTATGACGAGTGGCGCGACGTGCAGCTCTGGTTCGACCAGCACTATGGCGGTAGCCAACTGCTGATCAGCGAAGCTCGTCCGCAGCTGTCGACCGATTCGCCGGCCCTGCAGTTCCAGGCGGTGTGGTTCGGTGAGAATCCCTATGTCGTTGGCCCCCGGGGTGAACGCCTCTATCCCGGTGCCGCCCTGCAAGAGGGTTGGGTGCTGGCAGAGATCGCCGACAACCGCGTCACGGTACGCCGTGGCAACGACGAATTCTCCCTGACGCTGTAGCGGAACGCTGCCGGCCCCTTGCCATGGAGGCGACGCCATGAGAGTCACCGCCGATCGTATTCATGACGATCCTCGTCTTCGCTCCAGCGCCGGGACGGTGCCCCATGTCGGCGAGGCCGGCGGCAGCAAGCCTGTCGATCCGGAGCGACAAGCCGATTTCGCCAGGGCGGTGGAGGGCAGCCAGGCGCGTCGCCAGCAAGGCGGCACACTGCGCGAGCAGATCGAGCGCCTGGCGCTGCCCGTTGCCGGCGACCCTTCGCTTTATGCCGATGAGCGCAGCATCGGACTGCTGCAGCACGTGGTCGATGCGGTGTTGCCCGAGATGGATACGCAGGCCGAGGTCGTCGAGATGGCCGCGCAGCTGATCAATGAGGAAATCGCGCAGCGCCTGGAGTGGGCCGAACGACGCGCCGAGGCCGAGGAGCTCGAGCCATGAGGGATGGCGACCAGGGAGCGGCGGAGCTGTTGCACATGATGGGGCATCTTTATCTCAAGAGCGGCGAAACGAAGCGCGGCCTGGTGCTGCTGCTGATCGCGGTGCATGTCGCCCCCGAACATGCCGGCATCCTGCACACGCTGGCCCGGGCCTTCATCGCGGTGGGCGACACCTCGAGGGCGCTCGACGCGATCGAACACCTCGAGCGGCTACAGGGAGCCTCGCCCGGTCTGGTGTTGCTGCAGAGCCGGGCACTGTGGGCGGCTGGGCAGAAGGACGAAGCCCGACGTCGTTTTCGCGATTACCTGCAGCAGCGGGGGAATGCATGAGCGCGGTCCTGGCAAAGCTCAATCTCCTTGCCCAGCGAGCTGCCCAACGCAGCGACGTGGTCATTGCGCTGTTCATCGTGCTGGCGGTGGTCATGATGATCATCCCCTTGCCGACGACGTTGGTGGATGCGCTGATCGGCATCAACATCGGTTTCAGCCTGCTGATCCTCGTCGTGGCGTTCTACATCTCGCACCCGGTCGAGTACTCCTCGCTGCCGCCCATCATCCTGCTGGCCACGCTGTTCCGCCTGGCGCTTTCCATCACCACCACGCGGCTGATTCTGCTCGATGGCGATGCCGGGAAGATGGTGTCGGCGTTCGGCAATTTCGTCATTGCCGGTGAGGTAATGATCGGCCTGGTGGTATTCCTGATCATTACCGTGGCCCAGTTCCTGGTGATCACCAAGGGCGCCGAGCGGGTCGCCGAAGTGGCCGCCCGCTTCATTCTCGATGCCATGCCGGGCAAGCAGATGAGTATCGACAACGACTTTCGCAACGGCGATATCGAGCAGGCCGAGGCGCGTAGCCGGCGTCAGCGGCTGGAGCAGGAGAGCCAGCTCTACGGAGCGATGGACGGTGCGATGAAGTTCGTCAAGGGCGATGCCATTGCCGGGCTGGTGATCCTGTGCGTCAACCTGATCGGCGGCCTGTCGATCGGCATGGTCAAGCGGGGCATGTCGTTCGGCGAGGCGGTGGACACCTATTCGTTGCTGACGGTCGGCGACGGGCTCGTGGCCCAGATCCCGGCGCTACTGATCGCCGTCGGCGCCGGTACCGTCGTGACGCGGGTCAGTTCCAGTTCCGGCCATAGCGGTGACCTGGGCAGCGAGATCGTCGGCCAGCTCGGCAGGAGTGCCCGGGCGTTGGGATTGACCGCCGTCATCCTGTTTTTCGCTGCCTTTATCCCGGGGTTCGCTTCCGGGGTGTTCCTCACCTTGGCGGCTGGGTTGGGTTTCGCAGCCTTCGTCATGCATCGCCGGGAACGCAGCCTGGTGGCACAGGTTGATGCCAGCGGGGAGCTGTCCTCCCCGGCACCCCTGGCGGCTGGCGCCGCTCCCACTCCCACTAGGGAAGCGGCAACGCCGGCTGACGAGGAACCCGCGCCGAACGCTGACACTGCACCGGAGGCGGGTGGATCACATCGTGTGGTGCTGTGCCTGTCGGTCTCGCTAGCCGATGGGTTGTCTCTCGATGCCCTGCGCTGGGAGCTTGACGATGCGCGCCGCCGTGCCGGGGCAAACCTGGGAATCGAGATGCCGGGCGTCGGCCTGCGCACCGATGCGGCGCTGGAAGCCGATCATTTCGCCATCGAGCTCGACGAAGTCCCGATCACGCAGGGGGAGCTTCCCGCCGAGCGGGTGCTGCTCGACGACGACCCCGTGCACCTGGAGCTGCTGGAGGTCGAGGCCGCCGAGCATCCGTCGCCGTTGGGTCGGCACTCGGGGCACTGGGTGGCTGCGCAGGAGGTCGAGCGTCTGGATGAGGCCGGGATCGGCTATCGCAGGGCCGATCAGGTGTTGTGCCTGTGCCTGGAGCGCACCCTGGCCCGCTATGCCGGCGAATTCGTCGGCATCCAGGAGACCCGCACATTGTTGTCGCGCATGGAGCAGGACTATGCGGAGCTGGTGGGCGAGGCGGTGCGCGTGGTCTCGCTGCAGAAGATCTCGGACATCCTGCGCCGCCTGGTGGACGAAGGCATTCCGCTGCGTGCGCTGCGCACCATCCTCGAAGCAGTGGTGACCTGGGGCCCCCAGGAAGCGAACGTGCCGCGGTTGACCGAGCGGATTCGGGCCGCCCTTTCGCGCCAGATCTGCCATCGCTTTGCCCGCGCCGATAGGGTACTGCCGGCCTGGGTGGTGACCCGCCAGCTCGAGGAAGCCATCCGGGCGACGCAGCGCAGTGCCGATGGCGCTGCCAGGAGCGGCAGCGTGCCGGCAGCGCTGTCACGCGCCTTGAACCGCTGGTTCCAGCAGCGCCTGGAGATGCTGGACAGCGACGTGTCGCCGGTGGTGGTGGTGTCCGCCGATGTGCGTCCGGTACTGCAGCAGTGGGCGAAGCGGCACGAGCTGGATCTGCCAGTGATCGCCTGGTCCGAGGTGGCGCCGGAGTTCAGCCTCCAGTCGCTGGCCCAAGTCAGATTGCCGCAAGCGAACTCGCGGGGCGATGGCGAGGCTGCCAGCGCGCCCAAGGGTGAAGCGGAATGAACGACTCGAACGACAACCCTCCCCATCAAGGAGCAGTGACTGCGATGGCAGCCAGACCCTCGATTCTCCCTCCCTCCTTCGGCCCGGTACGCTTCCGCTATCTGGCCTGCTGCCTGACAACACTGCTGTCATGGCTCGTGCTGGCGGCTTCCGCGTATGCCCAGAATGTCGATCCTGGCGGGGAACAAGGGCTCACGCTGGAGACCGGACAGGGGCGCATCCTGCGCTTCGGCGAACCGGCCGAGTCGGTGTTCGTGGCCGACCCCGAGATCGCCGACGTACAGATCGTCTCCCCAGGGGTGATCTATCTCTTCGGCAAGGCCCAGGGCGATACCAACCTGATCGTCCTGGGCGCGGACGAGCGTACCCAGGCATCGATGCGCCTGCAGGTGCGTGATGGCGCCCAGGCGGTCAACCAGGCCCTGCAGGGGGCCGGGGGCGGGGCGCCGATCGTGCTGCGCATGGCCGGCAATCAGTTGGTGGCGGAGGGGGAAAGCGCCGACGTCGATAGTGCCATCGCCATCCAGTCGACGCTCGAGAGCCACGCGCCGGAAGAGGGGCGAGCGCTGGATGCCACCACTTACCAGGGCAGCACCCAGATCAACCTGCGCGTGCGCTTTGCCGAAGTCTCGCGTGAGGAGCTGCTGCAGTACGGCGTCAGCTGGAGCGCACTGATCAACAACGGCTCCCTGTCGCTGGGTGTGCTGCCCGGCTCCCAGGCCGGCATGACCTTCGGCACCCTGGGCGCGGGGGGGGACAGCGTCGATGGGCTGCTGCAGGCGCTGCAGGAGAACGGCCTGTTGCAGATCCTGGCCGAGCCCAACATCACCACGGTCACCGGGGAAACCGCCAGCTTCCTGGCCGGCGGCGAGATCCCGATTCCGGTACCGGTCAATCGCGACCTGGTCGGCATTGAGTACAAGCAGTTCGGCGTCTCGCTGCTGTTCACGCCGGTGCTGCTGCCCAACGATCGCATCTCGCTGCAGGTGCGTCCTGAGGTGAGCAGCCTGACCGGCAGCAGCGTGGAGGTCGGGGGCATCAGCGTGCCGGGGCTGCAGGTCCGGCGCGCCGACACCCTGGTGGAGGTGGGCAGCGGCCAGACCTTCGCCATCGCCGGCCTGTTCCAGCGCGACACCTTCAACAACATCGAGCGTGTCCCGGTGCTGGGCGATGTCCCGGTCCTCGGCAACCTGTTCCGCTCGCGGCGCTTCCAGCGCAACGAGACCGAACTGGTGATCCTGATCACGCCCTATATCGTCGAACCCGTCTCGGCGCCGTCGTCGGTTCGGCTGCCGATGGATCATGCCCGGGTCGCCGGTGACGAAGGAAGGCTCGATACGAGCAGTGCCTACCGGGTCGCGAGTGACGACCCCTTCGGCTTCCACCTGCAATGAACAAGGAGAACGAGGGCATGCGCTATCACACAGGCTGGCGAACCTGGCGACTTCTCCCCCTGGCGCTGCTGCTGAGTGGCTGCGCCTCGTCGATGGGGCCGATCTCCTGGGAGACCGGCTATCGGCAGGTGGGTGAACCCGCGGGGAGTGATACCGAGGCACTGCGCAGTAGCATCACGCCCAATACCTGTCGGGTGTCACCCGGCCAGGCCGGCATCGTACCCCTGCCGCCCGGTTGCGCCAACGACCTCAACCTCCAGGCCATGGTCGAGCGCCCCGGTGATCTGCTTCATGGACGTGCGATGGGGCCTGCAAGAGGCGCCCCAGTAGCGGCAGCGGCTCGCGAACGCCTGGAGGACCGGGAGCGTGCCAACAGCCGCCGTGTCGTGCTCGAGTCGGAGGCGCGTGGCTCCGCCAGCCGCAGCGCCACCACGGGGGATCTGTGAACGTTAGCCTGCAACTGCTGCTTCCCTGGGGCGCTTGGCCCCAGGGGAGGCGTCATCGCGCCATGGCCAGGCCCATGGCGCGGGCCCGGTCGGCGGGGTCGGCTATCTCGCCGATGCGCGCAGCCTGCTCGATCAGCGATTGGCGCTGGCTGGGGGACATCTCCGGCAGTGCGATGCTGTGGGCCTGCTCCAGCTCCTGGGCCAGCACCAGCACCAGCACCATGTTGCGGAAGTGGCGTTCCTCTGCCAGCGGTGAGTCGTTGACCCGACGCATCAGCTCGATGGCCTCTTCGTCCTCTCCGGCCAGCGAATGCGCCAGCGCCAGGTTGGTGAGGGCATCGGGGCTATGCGGCGAGAGTGCCGCTGCCTGGGAGAAGGCGTGCTGCGCCAACTCACCCTGGCCCAACAGGGCGTGGGCAGCGCCCAGGTGGCTCCAGGCTGC
The DNA here is from genome assembly GCF_015992245.1 of Halomonas sp. SS10-MC5. Lineage (NCBI taxonomy): Bacteria > Pseudomonadati > Pseudomonadota > Gammaproteobacteria > Oceanospirillales > Halomonadaceae > Halomonas > Halomonas sp. SS10-MC5. The sequence continues at coordinate 866,641 of NZ_CP065435.1, forward strand.
CAGGGTATTCACTTCCGGGGCTGCCTTGTGCAGGTTGCGTACCGCACTTTCGACCTCGCCAAGGCGCAACTGGGCCGTGCCCAGTCCCAGCAGGGCATCGGTGTTCTCGATATCGAGACTCAGGGCGGTGCGGAAGGAGGTCTTGGCGGCTTCCGCGTTGCCGGCATCGAGCCGAGCATTGCCGAGCCGTACATGGATCTGGGGGTCGTCGGCGGACAGCTCCGCCGCTCGCTCGTACATGGCGGCGGCCGTGGCGTGGTCGCCGCGCCGGCCGATGTCGTCCGCCAGGCTGAGCAGGCGGGCTTCCTCTCCGCCCAGGCCGCTGCCGGGGGTCGAGCAGGCGCCGAGTGTCAGACAGGAAAGCAGGATAGCGGGCATTCGTATGTCGTTGCGCATCACCGATGAGACCTCCTCGTATGGGGAAGCACGCCCCGAGTTTGCTTGCCGTGAAATACGCCTTTCAAGGAGCTTTCCGTTGCGGGTATTCCAGGGAAGCCTGTTACCTCGTCAGGTAAAGACGTTTCGATACTACTGCACCTTTATCCTCCTTGGTATAGGAAAAATCATTTCGGTATCGATGCAAAAGGGTCATGCAATATTCACTCTTATTGGTGTGGGTTTGGCCACTATTTCAGGATATTGCATTGCCGAGGAACAGGTAAGCGGATGGCCGATGGAGGAGTGGAAGGAGCGCGAGTATCGCTACGTCATCATCGATCAAGACGTACGCGACGTGCTTCGGGAAATGGGGCACAACCTGTCGCTACCGGTGGAAATTTCACGTGAAGTCAAAGGGCGGGTAAGAGGGGACATACGCGCCGGTACCGCCGAGGAGTTCCTTGAGAGGATCAGCGCCGCCAACGGCCTGGCCTGGTTCTTCGATGGCGGTGTGCTGCATGTCGCCACGCGGGGCGAGATGACGCAGCGCCGCTTCGAACTCAATGGAATCGACTCGCAGCGATTGATGGAGAACATTGAGGAATCCCGTATCGGCGCCCCCCTGCGAGTGCGACTGGTGGATGGCGGCTCGACGCTCCAGGCCTGGGGGCCGCCGGCATGGATCGACAGCGTGGCCAGGCACGTCGAACGCCTTCGTCAACCGACCCCGCGAGGTCCATCCGGTGTCCGGGTTTTTCGCGGCGGAACGACCGAGACCGCCGTCAGCGAATGACGGCGAAACGAAGAAAGCAGGCAAAACGAAGAGAAGAAAAGGAGGAAGAGATCATGGCGACTGAAGCCGTAGGTGCACCCGGTGGCAACGACCTTTCCAGCACGGATCAGCAGGCTTTCGATGCCGCCGTCGAGAATGCCCAGGCCCAGGCCATCGTCGGCCAGGCAGTGGGATCACTGGCGATGATGCACCTGATGGATTATGCCGGCGACATGCTCAAGGACGAAGGCTGACGTCGGTACGAATGCGGCAGGAATTGCCTGCCGTTCAGGCACACGTTATGAGGTGATTCGTGATGATGTCCGCGATGACGACAGGCGCGACGCCCGCCCCGATGGCGGAGGGCGTGGCGAATTCCGGAACGCTTGCCGAGCAGAATCTGTTCGAGCACATGGCACGCGTTTCCGGCTCGACCCTGCAGGCCGTGACCCCGGCCGAGCTGGGAGAGAACATTCTCAATGGGCTGGAAGGCACCCTCGAACGCATGCAGGCGTTCTCCTCCGGCCAGGGCGGCGAAGGGGGTGATGCCTCTCGGGCCGTGTCGGGCATCGAGAGCAACGGCAGCGTTGACGACCCCAGCGCCGAGGCACTTGGTGGCGACCAGTTCCAGCGCATGATCGACGCGTTCGGCTCGATGTTCGACCATGCGGTCGAGTCGAGGCTGATGGCGTCCTGCGCTGCCCAGACATCGGGCGCCACCTCGACGCTGCTGCGGGGATGACCGGTTTGCCCCTTATCCCACGACGCAGGGGCTTGCTCCGAGCGCTGTCGATTCTCGCCATGGCGCTGCTGCTGCAGGCGTGTGACACCGAGTTGTATACCGACCTCAGCGAGCGCGAGGCCAACGTCATGGTGGCGGCGCTGGCCAGGCACGGGATTCCTGCCAAGCGGGTCGCCGCCGATGGCGGTCGCATGACCGTCACCGTCGGGGAGGATCGCTTTGCCGAGGCGGTGGAGATACTGGATCGCCTGGGGCTGCCCCAGGAGCGCTTTTCCAATCTTGGCGAGATCTTCCAGGGCAACAGCCTGGTCTCGTCGCCGGTACAGGAGCGCGCTCAGATGCTCTATGCGCTCAGCGAAGAGCTGTCGCATACGGTGTCGCAGATCGATGGCGTTCTCACGGCCCGGGTGCACGTCGTTCTTCCCGAGAACGACCTGGTACGCCAGGACAGCACGCCTTCGTCGGCCTCGGTGTTCATTCGCCACGCGCCGGAGCTCGAGGTGGGTCCGCTGATCCCGCGGATCAAGACCTTGGTGGCCAACGGCATTGCTGGGCTCTCCTACGACAACGTCTCGGTGGTGCCGGTGGCGGCGGTGAGGCTGGAGCCCCGGGTGGAAGTATTGCCACTGCAGACGAGCACCTTTCTCGGTATCGCCATGCCGACCAGCAGCGTCGGACGCGTCAGTTGGCTGTTCGCGGTCCTCGTCGCCGCCCTGCTGGGGCTGGCCGGCGCGGTGGGATGGATGGCCTGGCAGCGTCGCCGGCGCGCGCCCTATGACCTGGAGCCGCCCGCATGAAGGGAACGCATACCGTCGCCGAGCGGGGAGTGCCGGCATGGCGAGCCTTCGTCGCGGCGCCAGCGCGCTGCGTTGCGCGCCCCTGGTTGCAGGATTGCCTGGGAGACATCGCCGGTGATGCTCTCCTGGAGTCGCTGATGCGTCACCCTCGCTTCCAGCGCCGCCTGGCGCAGCGGCTGATTGACCGGCATGGCCTGATGCCACCCGAGACGCTGCCCGCGCCCGCGGAGGAGGACGCTTGGCTGCTGGCGTTGCCGGCGTCGGCCGGTGCCGACCTGGCCCACTACTGCGGCGTGATCTGCCATGCCGCCGCCTTCGTACGCGAGATACGCGCGCCGCGCGTGGTGGCGCTCAAGCATCGCTTCGGCGATGCCGCCTTCGCCGCCGCGCTGGCCAACCGCGGGCTGGCGGTGGCGGCAGCGGCCGCTGACGACATCGAGCGGCTGGCGCGGGAGGTCGAGCGCGATGGGCAGGCCTGCGTCTCGGCCTGGCTGTCGCTGCAGCCGCCCGAGCTGGCCGCCTGGCTGAGGCTGGGGTTGGCCAGCGGCTTGCCGGGGGAGGGGGCGCTGGAAGAAGCCTCCCCCGAAGTTTGCCGGCAAGGGCCGCGCATCGTGCGCTGCGCCGCTGCCATCGTCGATGCAGAAATAAGGGAATCAGAGCATGCACCCACTGCCGACACGCCCGGGTAAGGTCATCCTGCGCGGCGACGAGGCCCAGGCCTGGATCGATGGCTACGCCTTTCTCGAGCGCGCCCGTACGCACGCCAGGGAGATCGAAGCGAAGACCCGACATACCGCCGCCAGCGCCTATGCCGACGGCTTCGAGGAAGGACGTCGGGAGGGCGAAGCCCGGGCGGCCGAGCTGCTGGCCCAGACCACTGGGCGGGTGGAGCGCTATCTGGCGGGGCTCGACCAGGCGTTGGCCGACCTTTCCCTGCGCATGGTGCGTCGCATCCTGGGTGAGTTCGACGACGCCGAGCTGGTGAGCCGCTGCGCGCGCCAGGCCCTGCGTGAATTGCGCCATGACATGCGGGTCAGCGTGCGCGTGGCGCCGGAGCGGGTGGCAGCCGTCGAAGCGCTGCTGGCCCAGGGGCCGGCGATCCCCCAAGGCCCCGCCTATCGCGTCGAAGGCGATGCGCAACTGGGGCCGGGCCAATGCCTGCTGGTCAGCCCGGTGGCGATCGTCGATGTGGGGCTCGATGCCCAACTGACCGCCTTGCGTCGAGCGCTGGCGAGTGGCCAGGAGCCGCACCGATGACCTCCCCAGAGATCGATCTCGAGGCGCTGCTGCCGCGGCTGGGCGCGCGGCTGGAGGAAGCCGAACCGCGTCCGGTGCACGGCCGGGTGCGGCGTATTCGCGGCCTGCTGGTGCACGCCAGCGTCGACGGCACCGGCATCGGTGAGCTGTGCTACCTGCGCGACCCTGTGAGCGGGCGCCATGTCGCCGCCGAGGTGATCGGCTTCGAAGAGGAGCATGCCATTCTCTCGCCCATCGGCGACCTTCAGGGCATGTCCACCCGGGCCGAGGTGATCGCCACCGGCGGGCCCCAGGGCGTGCCGGTGGGGGAGGCGCTGCTGGGTCGGGTGATCAGCCCGCTGGGCACCTTCCTCGATGCCGCGCCGGAGCGCGATCTCGACGCGCTGCGCCTCTGCCCGGTGCATGCCGAACCCCCCAGCCCTCTGGCGCGACAGCTGATCCAGCATCCGCTGGCGCTGGGCGTCCGCGCCATCGACGGCCTGCTGACCGTGGCGCGTGGCCAGCGCGTCGGCATCTTCGGCGAGCCGGGGGTGGGCAAGTCGTCGCTGCTCTCCGCCATCGTGTGCGGCAGCGAGGCGGAGGTCATCGTGCTGGGGCTGATCGGCGAGCGCGGTCGCGAAGTGCGCGAGCTGCTTGACGTGCAGCTCGATGCCAAGGCCCGCCAGCGCACGGTCTGTGTGGTGGCCACTTCCGACCGCCCGGCCATCGAGCGGGCGCGCGCCGCCATGGTCGCCACCACCGTGGCGGAACACTTCCGCGACCAGGGGCGCGACGTCCTGCTGCTGGTCGACAGCATCACCCGCTTCGCCCGGGCCCAGCGCGAGATCGGTCTGGCCGCCGGCGAGCCGCCGACCCGGCGCGGCTACCCGCCCTCGCTCTTCGCCGCCTTGCCGCGCCTGCTGGAGCGTGCGGGGCCGGGGGCCAGCGGGAGCATCACCGCGCTCTATACCGTGCTCACCGAGGGCGACAGCAGCCTCGATCCGGTTGCCGAGGAGACGCGGGCCATTCTCGACGGCCACATCGTACTCAGCGCCGACCTGGCCAAGCGCGACCACTTTCCGGCCATCGACGTCCTCGCCAGCCGCAGCCGCCTGATGGATGCCGTCATCTCGAACGAGCAGCGCCGCAACGCCGGCCGCATTCGCGAGCTGCTGGCACGCCATCGCGATGTCGAGCTGCTGCTGCAGGTCGGTGAGTACCGCGAGGGCAACGACCCCCTTACCGACGAGGCGATCGCCAGGCATGCCGCCATCGAAGCCTTCCTGCGCCAGAGCGAGAAGGAGTACAGCAACTTCGAGGAAACCCTGAGACACATGAGCGAGCTGCTGTCATGACCGATCGACTCCGACTCGAGCAACTCATGACGCTGCGTGAGCGGCGCGAACGCCTGGCCGCGGCCGCTCTGGCGGCGCAGCAACGGCGCTGTCGGGACGAGGCGCGGCGCATCGAAGACCTGGAGCTCGCCCTCGAACGTGAGCGGGACGACTTCGACCGGCTCGAGCAGGCATGGTTCGACGCGGTGGAGGGGGCGACGCTGTCGCCGGCGGAGCTGGCACAGGCGCGCCAGGCCATCGACGATCATCAGCGGCGCCAGGCCGAGCTGGCCGAGGCGCGTTCGGCGGCCGAGCGGGAGCGCTGCCGGCTGCTCGAGGAGTGTGCCCGGCGGGCGGAGACCTGGTCGCAGCGCTGCCACGCCCGGCAGGCGCTGGGGAAGCTGCTCGAGCGCCGTCGCCGGGACGATCGCATCGTCCAGGAGGGGCGCCTCGAGGCGGACCTCGAGGTCACCCTGCCGCGCGGAGGGCCGCCATGACCAAGCTCGACCTGATGCCGGCGACGGGGCGGCAGGGCTCGACGACGAGGGGCACGGTCGTGGCGGCGCGTCTGCCCCGGTTCTCGCCGGAGCAGGCGACCCTGCTCAACGCGCTGCATCGGCCCCGCCCCGCGCTCGCCCTCAGCCTGGGCGAACGGGCGCTGCGGCTGCGCATCCTTCCGCCGGCCGAGCCGACTCCCTTGCCGGTCGCGCTGGGGCTGTCGCTGGGCGACGCCCCCGCGCTACTCCGGCTCGGTCACGACGGCCTGGCGCTATTGACGCGGCATCTGGCGCTGCGCGCCGGGCTGGAGACGTGCGAGCCCGACCTCACGGCCCTGTGGCTGGAGTACGCCCTGCTGGAGTGGGTCGAGCCCCTGGAAGCCCGGCTCGGCGTCGCCCTGCGGCTGGACGGGGGGCAGCCCTCGTTCGACGGCGACGAGGCCCTCGACATCCTGCTGCAGCTGGAGGGCGACGGGGGCACCGGCCAACTGCACCTGTCGCTGGGCGCCGCCGCCACGCGGGCCGTCGCGCCGCTGCTGGATGCGCTTCCCGCCGTCGCGCCCAGGGCCTGCTCGGCGCTACCCGTCACCGTGCAGTGGGTCGCCGGCCATCAGCGGCTGCGGCTGGACGAGCTGCGCGGCCTGAGGCCGGGCGACGTGGTACTGCTCGAGCGGCCGGTCAGAGCGCTGGCGGCCGCCGGTCGCCCGCTGGCCGAGGTGGAGGAGCAGGGCGGTGGACTGAGGCTGGTCACGACGCCACTCCCCGGGCCTGGCGACGACCTCGATGCGCCGCGCGCCGACGGCGATTCCCCCCGCAATGAAACCGGTAACCACAGGAGCCGTGACGCCATGGCAGAGAACCCCCGTAGTCCGAAACCACCGCCCGATACGGTGGCCCTGGATGGCCTGCCGATGCGCCTGGTGTGCGAGCTCGGCCGCCTCGAGCTCACGCTCGGCGAGCTACGCGAACTGGGGCCGGGAAGCGTGTTGCCGCTCACCCGGCCGAGGGAGGATGCCGTAGACCTGGTGGTCAATGGCCGGCCCCTGGGACGCGGGCGGCTGGTGGAGATCGGCGATGGCCTCGGCGTGCAGATCGTGAGGCTCACGGGCGATGAGTGAGTTCGAGCCCAACCTGGTCGGCATGATCATCGTGGTCGCCTCGCTGGGGCTGCTGCCCCTGGCGGTGGTGACCATGACCTCGTTCCTCAAGATCGCCGTGGTGCTGTTCCTGATCCGCAATGCCCTGGGCATCCAGCAGACGCCGCCCAACCTGGTGCTCTACGGCATCGCCCTGGTGCTGACGGTCTACATCACCACGCCGCTGGTCGGCGAGATCGCCTACCGGCTCGAGAGCCACGGCGGTTCGCTGGAGAGCGTCGAGGAGATCCGCGAGACCGGCACGCTGCTCCGCGGCCCGCTGCAGGAGTACCTGTCGCTCTACGCCAACGAGCGCGAGCGCATCTTCTTCATCGATGCCACCCAGAACATCTGGTCGCAGCAGGCGCGCGAGAATTTGCAGGAGGACGACCTGGTGGTGCTGATCCCGGCCTTCGTCACCTCCGAGCTGGTGCGTGCCTTCGAGATCGGCTTTCTCATCTACCTGCCGTTCCTGGTCATCGACCTGGTGGTGGCGAACGTGCTGATGGCGATGGGCATGGTGATGGTCGCACCGCCGCTGATCTCGGTGCCGCTGAAGATCTTCCTGTTCGTTGCCGTGGACGGCTGGTCGCGCCTGATGCACGGCCTGATCCTCAGCTACGGAGGCTAGCCACGTGTCCGGCGATACCTTCCTCACGCTGATGAACAATGCCCTGTGGACCGTGCTGCTGCTGTCGGCACCGGCGCTGCTGGCGGCGATCGTGATCGGCTTCGGCATCGGCCTGCTGCAGGCGCTGACGCAGATCCAGGACCAGTCGCTGCCCCAGGCGGTCAAGGTCATCGTGATCATGCTGGTACTGATCGTGGGCGGGCCGCTGCTGGTAGGCCAACTGGTCAACCTGACCGACCAGGTGCTCGACAACTTCCCCGCCTGGTCGCGCTGAGGTTCCATGGCACTCGACGAATACGTCCCCCTTCTCACCGAGCTGGTCTATCCCATGCTCATGGCCGCCTCCATCGGCATGACCCGGGCGCTGGGGGTGATCCTGATCACGCCGGCCTTCAATCGGCTCGGCCTGACCGGGATGATCCGTTCCGCCGTGGCCGTGACCATCGCCCTGCCGGCGATCCCATTCATCTTCTCCGCGCTGCCGTCGCTGGGGCCGATGTCGGCCTTCGGTCTCGCCGCCCTGCTGGTCAAGGAGCTGATCATCGGCGCCGTCATCGGCGTGGTGTTCGGCATACCGTTCTGGGCGGCGGAGGTGGCGGGAGAAGTGGTCGACCTGCAGCGCGCCTCGACCATGGGCCAACTGCTCGACCCGATGGGCAGCACCGAATCGGGCGTCACCAGCACGCTGCTGGTGGTGACCCTGGTGGCGCTGTTCTTCGCCTCGGGAGGCTTCATGATCCTGCTCGAGGGCTTCTATGCGAGCTATGCGCTGTGGCCGGTGGAGCGCTTCGTGCCGGTGCTGGAGGCCCGCAGCGCCCTGATGCTGCTGGACATGCTGGACCAGGTGATGCGGGTGGGCGTGATGATGGTCGCGCCGCTGCTGGTCGCCCTGCTGGTCGCCGACCTGATGCTCGCCTACCTGGCGCGCATGGCGCCCAGCCTGCACGTGTTCTCGCTGTCGCTGGCGATCAAGAACCTGCTCTTCACCTTCCTGATGCTGCTCTACGTGGTGTTTCTGATCCCGCTGCTGATGGAGGAGCTCGGCGCGCTGGGGGACGGCTACCGCCGCCTCGAAACGCTGCTGAGCGGCATCCCCCCGCTGGCAGGGGAGCGAGGCAGCGCATGAGCGAGAAACCCAGCGAAGAGAGATCGCTGCCGCCCTCCGAGAAGAAGCTGCGCGACGCACGCAAGAAGGGGCAGGTCAGCAAGAGCTCGGACATGGTCACGGCCATGGTGATGCTGGGCGGTACGCTCTACCTGCTCATGGCCGCCGACGGTATCGAGCGGCGCGTGCGCCACCTCATCGGCACCATCACGCGGCTCTATCACGAGCCTTTCGACACCCTGTGGCCACGCCTGCTGGCGCTGGCGGCGGAAATCGTGGTGCGCTCGGTACTGCCGATCATCGTCATTTCCGTGGTGGCGGCCGTGCTGACCAACGTCCTGATCATGCGCGGCCCGGTGTTCTCGGTGGACCCGGTCAAGCCGAGGTTCGAGCGCATCAATCCCGCCGAGGGCCTCAAGCGAATCTTCTCGGCCCGCGGCCTGATCGAATTCGCCAAGTCATTGTTCAAGATGGTCGCGCTGGCCACGGCGTTCGTGATCGTCTTCCGGCTGAGCCTGCAGACCCTGCTGGATTCGCCGCGCTGCGGCTTCGGCTGCCTGGAAGGGGTCTTCATGGCACTGCTCGAGCCGCTGATCGTGACCGCTCTGGTCGCGTTTCTCGTGGTCGGGCTGATCGACGTGCAGATGCAGCGCTGGCTGTTCCGGCGCGACCAGCGCATGACGCGAACCGAGCACAAGCGCGAGCGCAAGGACCTGGAGGGCGACCCCGAGATCCGCCGCGCCCGTCAGCGCGAACGGCGCGACATGTACGCCCACAGCGCGCGCACCGGCCTCGAGAACGCCTCGCTTATGCTGGGCGCACCCGGCGACTGGCTGGTGGGGCTGCGCTACGCCAAGGGCGAGACCCCCGTGCCGGTGATGGTATGCAAGGCCGCGCCCGAGGAGTCCGCCGCGCTGTTCGAAGCGGCTTGCACCCGGGGCGTGGCGGTGGCCAACCGGCCGGATCTGGCGGCTCGCATCGCCAGGCGCACCGCAAAGGGAGGGCCGATTCCCCAGGACACGTTCCAGGCGGTCGCCGATGAATTGGTCGCAGCCGGGGTCATCTAGTTCGGGCCGCCATTCGCGAGGCGAGGCGATGTCGATTTCAACGACGCTCATACGAAACATGAGTACTGGCCAGTAAGCTAATCTAAGGAATCACCCCGGAGAGACCACCATGCAATACATGCTGATGTGCTGTATCGACGAAGCGCTGTGGAACGGCCTGCCCGATGCCGAGCGCGATTCGGTCATGAACGACTACAACGCCCTGATCCAGGAGATGGTCACCAGCGGCCACTACCGCGGCGGCGCCCGGCTGCAGTCGGTGGATTCGGCCACCACCCTGCGCGAGCAGAACGGCAAGGTGGTGACGCTGGACGGGCCCTTCGCCGAGAGTCGCGAGCAACTGGGTGGCTTTCACGTAGTGGAGTGCCGTGACCTGGACGAGGCCCTGGGGCTGGCCCGGCGTATCCCGCCGCTGCGGGTCGGCGGTTCGGTCGAGGTGCGACCGGTGGACCCTGCCTATCGACTGTGAGGCCTCAGTGACCCTGGACGAACTCTATCGCCGCGAGTATGGCCGCGTGCTGGCCAGCCTGATTCGCCGTTTCGGCCACTTCGAGCTGGCCGAGGATGCCGTGCAGGCGGCCTTCGAGGCGGCGATGGTGCAGTGGCCGGCCCAGGGCTGGCCACCGAACCCGACCTCGTGGCTGATCGCCACTGCACGCCACAAGGTCGTCGACCAGTTGCGCCATCAGCAGATGCGCGAGCGCAAGGGCGACGAGCTGCGCCAGCACCTGGAACTGCTGCTCGATCAGGACCTCGAGGCCGAGCCGCTCGACAGCCTGCGCCTGATCTTCGCCTGCTGTCACCCGGCCCTGGCGCGACCCGCCCAGGTGGCACTGACGCTGCATACCCTGGGCGGGCTGCGTACCGAGGAGATCGCCCGCGCCTTCATGGTGCCGGTGCCGACCCTGGCCCAGCGGCTGGTGCGGGCCAAGGCCAAGATCCGCGATGCCGGCATTCCCTTCGAGGTGCCCGACGACGCGGCGCTGGGGGAGCGCCTGGAGTCGGTGCTGGCGGTGATCTACCTGATCTTCAACGAAGGCTATGCGGCCAGCTTCGGCGACGACTGGGTGCGCAGCGACCTCTGTGCCGAGGCGATTCGCCTGGGGCGGATGCTGGTGCGGCTGCTGCCGGCGGAACGCGAGGCGCGTGGTCTGCTGGCGCTGATGCTGCTGCACCACTCCCGGCGCGACACGCGTACCGACGAGGTCGGCGACATCGTGCTGCTGGAGGAGCAGGATCGCACGCGCTGGAACGTCGACGAGATCGAGGAGGGCGCCGCCCATATCGAGGTGGCGCTGCGTGGCAGCCCGCTGGGCCCCTACGCGGTGCAGGCCGGCATCGCGGCCCTGCACGCCCAGGCGGTGATTCCGGCGGAGACCGACTGGCGGCGTATCGCCGCGCTCTACAGCCTGCTCTACGCCCTTCAGCCCACCCCCGTGGTGGCGCTCAACCGGGCCGTGGCGATCGCCATGGCCGATGGGCTGGAAACGGGCCTCGAGCTGCTCGAGAAGATCCACCTGCCCAACTATCACCTGCTGCCGGCGACGCAGGCCGACCTGCTGCGCCGGCTGGGCCGGCATGACGAGGCGGCGACGCATTACCGCGAGGCGCTGACGCTGGTCACCCATGACGCCGAGCGGCGTTTCCTCGAGCGCCGCCTGCGCGAGGTAGTGGCAAACGCCGCCGATGTCGATTTGCCGTTGGCTGGTTCGAGAGAGGGATGAGGCCTCTTGGCTATCCCAAGTTCATCACTCAGGAGAGATTCCCATGAGCTACGTCGATGGATTCGTCGTGCCGGTTCCCGAAGGGAACCTCGACGCTTACCTGGACATGGCCCGGCAAGCTGGCGAGATCTGGCGCGATCACGGCGCGCTGGAGTACGTGGAGTGCGTGGCCGATGACGTCCCGCCGGGAGAGCACACCTCCTTCCCGCTGAGCGTCAAGCTCGAACCGGGGGAGACGGTGATCTTCGCCTGGATCCTCTACGCCTCGCGCGAGGAGCGCGATCGCATCAATGCCAAGGTGATGGAGGACCCGCGCATGGCCGGCATGATGGATCCGGCGAACCATCCGTTCGATGGCAAGCGCATGATCTGGGGTGGGTTCCGCGAGGCGCTGAGGCTGCCCTAGCCCGGGGTCAGCCAGGCGACGCCAAGTCCCACCACCGCGGAAGCCACTGTCGGGCCGGCAATGCAGCGGGCCAGGCGAGCATTGCCGGCGCTGACCGACAGCACCACCTTGAACAGATTGTTGACCGAGGCCGCCAGCACGATGCCCTGCACGGCGGTGGAGAGTTCGATGGTGCTCGCCGCCATGCGGCTCAGCGACAGGGCAACGGCATGCACGTCCGCCATGCCGGAAACGGCGGCCAGCAGGTAGACGCCGGCATCGCCGAGCCAGGCGCGCAGCCACTCGCCCAGCACCATGACCACCGTCAGCAGGGCGCCGAGCAGCAGCGCGGCACGCAGCTCCAGCGGGTTCTGGGTCATCGGCCGGTCGGCCTTGAGGTCGCGGCGATGGCGGCGCCATAGCCACAGCGCCGGCAGGAAGAGCGTCACGCCCATGGCCGCGACCGGTGCCAACAGGCGCGGCAGCAGCGCGGGGCCGAGCAGGGCGGCATAGAGCAGCAGGCGCGGCAGCATGGTGCCGCAGGCCAGCAGGATGCCGGCGGCCAGCATCGGCGCGAGTTCCGGCTCGCGCTTCGATTGGCGGGCGTACTGCAGGGTCAGGGCGGTGGAGGAGGTGAGCCCGGCGAACAGCCCGGTGAACAGGATGCCCTTCTCGGTGCCGCCGAGGCGCACGGCGAAGTAGCCGACGAACGAGATCGAGGCGATCAGCACCACCAGCCACCAGATCTCCCGAGGATTGAGCACGCCGCCGGGGCCCATGTCCTCGTTGGGCAGCAGTGGCAGCATCACCACGCTGATCAGCAGCAGCTTGAGCCCGGCATCGAGTTCGTTGGCCTGAAGCTTGTTGAGCAGGCCATGGATCTCACGCTTGTTGTCGAGGGTCAGCGCCGTGACCACCGCGCAGGCCGTGGCCAGCCCAATGTCCACCGCCACCGCCAGGGCGCCGAAGCAGAACGTCATCAGCAGCCCGATCAGCCCGGTGATGCTGTAGTCCTGGCTCTGCTCCATGCGCGCCCGGTAGCCGACCAGGGCGATGATCGCCACAGCCAGGAAGATCAGCGGAAAGGCCCAGCGCGTCAGCGCTTCCGCCAGCAGCGCCGCCACGCCGCCAAACAGCCCCACCAGGGCATGGGTGCGCACCCCGGCGACCCGTTCGCCCCACTCTCGCTCACGAGCCACCCAGCCGCGCTCGATGCCGATCAGCGCACCCAGCAGCAGCGCCACGGCGAGCTCCACGAGGATCGCATGATCGGCAAGGAAGCTGCTGGCGACGTCCTCCATTTCCTGTCCTTCCCTGGAATGTCCTTTCCCCAGCGTGGAACGCCATGCGGCGGCCTTCAACCCGACGATGGCCGAACCCATTCAGCGGCGGCGGGGCACTTGCCAACGGATGGACTCTTGCCGAATACTGTATTTGTTTACAGTAAAAGTCCCTGGAGGCTCCATGTCACTCGCTCCGCTTCCCTCGCCGCGTATCGTCGGCAGCGCCGCAGCACGGCTCGGGCAGCGCACCCAGCCCCTGTTGGGCTGCCGGGTGCGGGCCGGCTTCCCCAGCCCTGCCGACGACCACCTGGACGGCGACCTTGACCTTCACGCGCATGTCGTGCGACGGCCGGCGTCCACCTATTTCGTGCGAGCCGAGGGCGATTCGATGCAGGGCGACGGCATCCATCACGGCGACCTGCTGGTGGTGGATCGCAGCCTGGAGCCGCTGCCGGGACGGGTGATCGTGATCGCGGTGGATGGTGAACTCACCGTCAAGCGGCTGGCGCATCAGCGAGGGAGAACCGTGTTGCTGGCCAGCAACCCGCGCTTTGCGCCGATTCCGTTGGAAGGGCGCGAATGTCATGTATGGGGCGTGGTGACCCATGTGATCCATGCGCTTCCGGGAGCGCCGGCATGATCGCCCTGGTCGACGGCGACAGCTTCTACGTCAGCTGCGAGCGGGCCTTCGACCCGCATCTGGAAGGGCTGCCGGTCGGCGTGCTCTCCAACAACGACGGCTGCGTGGTGGCACGCTCGCGGGAACTCAAGGCGCTGGGGGTGGCCATGGGAGCGCCGCTGCACCAGTTGCCCCCGGCCATTCGCCGCCAGGCCGTGCTGCTTTCCAGCAATTACGCCCTCTACGGCGATGTCTCGCGCCGGATGAACCAGGTGTTGGCCGAGTTCTCCCCGGCGGTGGAGCTCTACTCCATCGACGAGAGTTTCGTGCACTTCTCTGGCTTCGATCCCGGGGCGCTGGAGGCTCATTGCCACCGGTTGCGCGAGGCGGTGCGACGCTGGACCGGCATCCCGGCCGGCGTGGGCCTGGCGCCCACCCGGGTGCTGGCCAAGCTGGCCAACCGCTTGACCAAGCGTGAGCCGGCCTACGAGGGGGTCTGTCGGCTCGAGGCCGACAGCGATGCGACCCGCCGCCTGCTCGAGCGCCTGCCGGTTGCCGAGCTGTGGGGCGTGGCCCGACGTACGGCCGAACGGCTGCAACTGATGGGCATCGAGACGGCCTGGCAGCTGCGCCAGGCCGATCCCAAGTGGATTCGCGGCGCCTTCTCGGTGGTGCTCGAGCGCATCGTCTGGGAGCTGCGCGGCCATCCGTCGATCGAGCTCGAGAACATGCTGCAGCCACGCCAGCGCATCCTGGTGTCGCGCTCCTTCGGCAGGCTGAGCGACGCGCTCGCCGATCTGCAGGCCGCCACGCGGCAGCATGCCACGCGGGCCGCCGAAAAGCTGCGGCGACAGGGCAGCCTGGCCCGGGCGGTACTGGTCTTCGTGCGCACCAACCCGCATCGGCTGCAGGATGCCCAGTACGCCAACAGCCACGTCGTGGCACTGCCGGAGCCCTGCAACGATACGCCGACCATTCTCGCCGCCGCGCGCCGGGCGCTGGCGGCCATCTTTCTCGAAGGGCATCGCTACCAGAAGTGCGGCGTGATGCTGCTCGACCTGGTGGACGCCGAGCGCCGTCAGCTGTCGCTGCTGGAGGAGCCGGCTGACGCGCGGCGACGCGATCGCAGCCGACGCCTGATGGCGGCCCTCGATCACCTCAACCGCGAGATGGGGCGTGACACCGTGCGCTTCGGCCTGCCGCACCAGGATAACGCCTGGGCCCTGCGCTGCCAGCGCCGTACCCAGCGCTACACCACCTGCTGGAAGGAGCTGGTGACGGTCAAGACGGGATGACCGCGATGGCTCTCCTCGGGGGCAATCACGTGGCGGGAAGGCGCCCCGGGTGCCATGCTGAAGACGACTGCCCGTGTGCAGGAGATGCCTATGCCGTGGCCCATTCGCTGGCGCTGTTCGCTGTCGCTGCTGTGCGGTGTCGTGCTGTTGGCGGGGTCGCTGGCGACGAGCGCGCGTGAACTCGCCGCCGAGGTCGACGAGATGGTCGAGGTGGAAGTCGCCACGGTGGGGCTGGCCGGCTTCGGCGGTCCCCCGGTGGTGCTGCTGCGTGAGCCGGGCGTGCGCGAGGTGATTCCGATCTTCATCGGCATCAGCGAGGCGGGCGCCATCCTGCGCGGGCTGGCCGGCGAGCGCTCGCCCCGGCCCATGACCCACGAGCTGCTGGGAGACGTACTCGGCGAGGTCGACGCCACTCTGGAGCGGGTCTACGTCGATGCCATCGTCGACAATACCTTCTTCGGCATGCTGGAGCTGAGCCTGCCGGGGCGCGAAGAGACGCTGCTCATCGACAGTCGCGCCAGCGATGCCATCGCCTTGGCGCTGCATGCGGGGGCGAGCATTCACGTGGCCCCGCAGGTGCTCGAGGCGGCCCGCAGCATCGACTACGAAGGGCTCGACGAGCGGGTGGTCGTGGCGCTGGGCATCACCGTCACGCCAGCCACCGACGACCTGCGCGAGGCGCTGGGCCTGCCTGACCGCCCCGGGGTCCTGGTCAGCGACGTACACGGCCCGGCAGTGGAAGCCGGCCTTCGGCCTGGGGCGCTGTTGCTCGAAGTGAACGGCGAAGTGCCCGAGACGCCACTGCGCTACCTCGAGCTGGTGCGCGACACCGCCGTGGACGAAGACGCCCGGCTGCGCTACTGGCAGGACGGGGAGGAGCAGGAGATCGAGGTCACCACCGACGTGCCCCCCCGACAGCCCATGCCGAAGCTGCAGGAAGACGTGCCCGGCATTCGCACCTGAGCGTGGTACGTACGCCGGGCCAGCGGGGCGGCCAGCCCCTGGCTGGCCGCTTGCCACCTCAGAACGTTTCCCACTCCTCCTCGGCGACGTGCGACGCTGGCACCTTGCGCGGCCTGGGATCCGCGACGGGGCGCGGCAGCGCGGCGGGCGCGGCTCGCTGCTTTGGCTGGCTGTCACCATCCTCGCCGAGCACGAAGGTGCCGACCAGGTCGCTGAGGTGCTGCGCGTGGCGGCGCATCTCGGTGGCGGTGGTGGAGGTCTGCTGCACCATGGCGGCGTTCTGCTGGGTCATGGTATCCATCTCGGCCACGGCGGTGTTGATCTGACCGATGCCGGCGTTCTGCTCGCGTGCCCCCGCGCTGATCTCGGCGATCACGTCGCTGACCCGCGCGACGCTGGTGACGATCTCCTGCATGGTGGCGCCGGCTCGCTGGACGATCTCGCTGCCGTCGCGGGCATGGGCGACGGAGGTGTTGATCAGGTCACGGATCTCCTTGGCGGCTTCGCCCGAGCGGCTGGCCAGGGTGCGCACTTCCTGGGCCACCACGGCGAAGCCGCGGCCGTGCTCGCCGGCGCGGGCCGCTTCCACCGAGGCGTTGAGCGCCAGGATGTTGGTCTGGAAGGCGATGCCGTCGATCAGGCCGACGATCTCGGCGATGCGGCTCGACGAGGCATCGATGTCGGCCATGGTGCGCTCGACCCGCTGCATGGCGCTCTCCCCGTCGCGGGCGACCTGAGAAGTCGCCACCACCAGCTGGTTGGCCTGTTCGGCCGACTCGGTGCTGTGATTCACCGTGGCGGTGATCTCCTCCATCGAAGCGGAGGTCTCCTGCAGGTTGGCCGCGGCCTGTTCGGTGCGGGTGGCGAGTTCGTCGCTACCCTGGGCGATCTCCTCGGCGGCCTGGTTCACGCTCGCGGTGCTGCGGCGCACGTCGCGCAGGGTATCCTGCATGCGCGAGACGAAGGCGTTGAACTGGGCGGCCAGCTCACCGATCTCGTCGCGGCTCTCCGCCTTCAACCGGCGGGTCAGGTCGCCCTGGCCCTTGGCGATGTCGCGCATGGCCTCGGCGGTGCGGCGGATCGGTGCCACGGTGCGGCGTACCAGCCAGGTCGATACCGCGGCCACGCCGGCGAACAGCACCAGGCCGATCAGCGTCGAGGTCAGAATGGACTGGCGCAGCTCGGCGGCCGCCTGAGCCCTGGCCTCGGCCATGGCGGCATCGATGTCGGTGATGTAGACCCCGGCGCCGAGCATCCAGTCGAACTCGGGCACGTTGACGGCATAGGAGTACTTGGTTTCGATGCTGCGGGAACCGGGATATTCCCAAGGATAGGAGTAGAAGCCGCCGCCCTGGCGGGCTACGTCGATCAGGTCGCGGATGATGTAGGCGCCATCGGGTGCCTGCACGCCGATCATGTTGGTGCCTTCGCGCTCGGGCATCGGCGCGGTGACCACGTTGAGCCCATCGTGCTGATAGGCGAAGACGTAGTTGCCTCCCTCGAAGCGGATGGCGCGCAGGATCTCGGCGGCGCGCTCGCGCTTGTCGGCGTCGCTGAGGGTGGAGGCTTCTAGGATGGGCTGGATGGCCGAGTGAGCGCTCTCGACCACATCGCGAACCCCGGCCTTGCGTGTCTCGATGAGTAGTTCGCGCTGGTGTGCCAGATTGACTTGGCTGTCCTTGGCGCGGGTATAGCCGTCGATGACTACTAGGCTGAGGGTGGTCAACAGCAGGGGTAACAAGACCAAAAGCAGAAGCCGGGTCTGGAGTTGCAGGGAGAAGGAGGCCTTGGAAGCCGAAGCGTGCATTGCGAAACCTCGAAGCTGGGAGTGTACTGATACGGTTGTCAGTACTTACTAACTTCGGCCGGCTCCGGCGGTTCTTTAGGCTGGTGGGCTACAACGTTAGTCATGAAGCAGCCCATACGAGCATATGGCACCCCCTCTCAGGGGGCGTCGCGCAGGCGGGTCAGCCCCTCCTGTGCCGTCGAGGCCACCAGCCGCCCGCTGCGGTCGTAGATGCTGCCGCGGGCGAAACCGCGGGCGCCCCCGGCCCAGGGGCTGTCCATGTCGTAGAGCAGCCAGTCGTTGACCTTGACGTCGTGATGGAACCACAGCGCATGGTCGAGGCTGGCGATCTGCAACCGGGGGTCGCGGAAGGTGATGCCATGTGGCACCAGCGAGGTGGTCAGCAGGTTGAAGTCGGAGCTGTAGGCCAGCAGGTAGCGGTGCAGGGCGGGATCGTCGGGCAGCTCGCCGGTGAGGCGGAACCACAGCCGCTTGCGCGAGGGCTGGCCCGGTTCGGACTCGTCGCCCAGGTGCAGGAACTCGATGGGGTGGCCGGGAAAGCGCTCCAGGCGCGCATGCGGCTCCTCTTCCAGCACGTCGGGTAGTGTCACGCTGGGCATCGCCATCTGATGGCTCATGCTCTCCTCGCGGCCGTGGAACGAGGCGCTGCAGAAGAAGATGGGCCGCCCCTTCTGGATGGCGGTGACGCGCCGGGTCGTGAAACTGCCGCCGTCGCGCACGGCGTCCACCTGATAGACTACCGGGCGATGAGGGTCGCCGGGGCGCAGGAAGTAACCGTGCAGCGAATGCGCCTGACGGCTGGCGTCCACCGTGTGGGTGGCGGCCGAGAGTGCCTGGCCGAGCACCTGGCCGCCGAACAGTTGCGGCAGGCCGAGATCCTGGCTGCGACCGCGGAACAGGTTTTCCTCGATCTCTTCCAGGCCGAGCAGATCGACGAGCGCGTTCAGGGCATCGGTCATGGGGCTTCCTCGGGAAGTATCATACGGTTGTTTCAGACAGCATAACGGAGTCGGCGCCGATGCGCAGTGACGAATTCTACATGCACCGGGCGCTGGACCAAGCCCGCGAGGGGCTGGCCGCCAACGAGGTGCCGGTAGGGGCCGTGGTGGTAGACCCGGCGGGAGAGATCGTCGGTGCCGGCTACAACGCCCCGGTCTCGGGCCACGACCCCAGCGGCCACGCCGAGATTCGCGCGCTGCGCGATGCCGCCGGCCGGCTGGGCAACTACCGCCTCGATGGTTGCACCCTCTACGTCACCCTGGAGCCCTGCCTGATGTGCACCGGGGCGATCATTCACGCACGCATCGCGCGGCTGGTCTATGGCGCCGCCGAACCGCGCACCGGCATGGTGGAGTCGAAGGCCAACCTGTTCGCCCAGCCCTGGTTCAACCACCGGGTCGCGGTGGAAGGGGGCGTGCTGGCGGCGCGCGCTTCCCGCCTGCTCAAGGCCTTTTTCGAGGCCCGGCGCGAGAATGGCGGGGCTCCTTCAGGCTCTCTCGACGGTGGTTAATGCCGGGGCGACCCTGACCCGATTGCGGCCCTCGGCCTTGGCGCGGTAGAGCGCGTCGTCGGCGGCCAGTACTCCGGCAGCACGTAGCTGGCCAGTGCCAGTGCCAGGGCCAGCGGCAGCAGGGCAAACCCGACCAGCGTCCTGGCCGCCGCATGCCAGCCCCGCAGCTGCATCAGCTTGGCCAGGACGAGCATTCCGGTCAGGCCAGTGGCGACGAGTTCGTGCAACGAAGGCCCGCCATCCACGAGCACGACGCCGAGGACCAGGGGCACGCTGGCCAGGCAGGTGAGGATGAAGTCGGCGTGTTGGTGCTTGGTCACGCCCTTGCTAGAGAAGTGGCGAGATGATGTCGAACAGTGGGGCGTCGTGATCCTCGCCGCCCGACGAATCGGTGAGCTGCAGGTACTGCTGCTGGCTGCGGTCGACGTAGGTCAGGATCTCGTGGTAACGCCGAATGTTGCGCACGTAGATGACCGGTTCGCCGCCGCGGGCGTAGCCATGGCGAGTCTTGCTGTGCCATTCATGCTGCTGCAGCAGCGGCAGCGCCTCGCGCACGTCCCGCCAGCTGTCGGGGTCGCCGCCGCGCTCCTCGGCGATCGTGCGCGCGTCGTAGAGATGGCCGAGCCCCACGTTGTAGGCGGCCATGGCCATGTAGAGCCGGTCCTCGCCCTGGATCGATTCGGGCAGGCGCTCCTTGAGCTGGCGCAGGTAGCGGGCGCCACCGCTCACGCTCTGGGCCGGGTCGAGGCGATCGCTCACGCCCATCTCCCCTGCAGTGGGCAGGGTCAGCATCATCAGGCCGCGTACGCCGGTGGGGGAGGTGGCCTCGGGATCCCAGTGCGATTCCTGGTAGCCCAGCGCCGCCAGCAGCTTCCAGTCAAAGCCGGTATCGCGCGCCGCCTCGCGAAACAGCTCGGCGTAGGCGGGCAGGCGTTCGTCGAGGTGGGCGAGGAAGGTCCGTGCGCCGACGTATTCCAGGTAATCGTCATGGCCGAAGTGGCGAACGACCAGCTCGTCAAGCCGCCCCTCCTGCTGCAGGCGGGTGAGGAAGCGGTTGGCCTCCTGCTGTAG
This sequence comes from Halomonas sp. SS10-MC5, assembly GCF_015992245.1. Lineage (NCBI taxonomy): Bacteria > Pseudomonadati > Pseudomonadota > Gammaproteobacteria > Oceanospirillales > Halomonadaceae > Halomonas > Halomonas sp. SS10-MC5. Next base: position 886,993 of record NZ_CP065435.1, read on the forward strand.
TCCCAGGCCGCCCTTGGCGGGAAAGGCCCAGGCCAGGGAGAGCGGCTTGCCCAGCGGGAAGCCGCGTTCGACCCCGGGGAAAAAGATCCGGTTGATGCGGAACTGATGCTCGAAGACCACGGCGGCATCCAGGCCGCCGTTCTCGACCTGGCTCAGCAGCTCGGCGACCTCCACCTCCGGTGATTCGCGCCAGCCCAGCTCCGGATGGTCGGCCTGCAGTTCGCGCAGCACGCGATCGGTCCCCGAGTCGCGAATGGTACCGACGTTGAGACCGGCCAGGTCGTTGATCTCCGTGACCGGCGGCAGGCCGCGGCGATAGACCAGCAGCGGTTGCAGGTCGAGGATCGGGCGACTATAGATGAGGTCTGGCTGGGTCAGGTCCAACGGCAGGGCGGCTGCGGCCAGGTCGCCTTCCTGGCGCGCCGCCTCCAGCGCGCTCTGGATGTGATGGCGCGAGTCCAGGGTCAGGCTGACGCCGAGGAACTCGGCGAAGTGGCGCATCAGTTCGTACTCGAACCCGGTCGGGCCGTGGCGCCCCTCGTAGTAGGTCGTCGGCGTGTTGCGCGTGTGGATGCTGATGAAGTCGCGCGCCCGGATCGCTTCCAGCAGGCCCTTGGGCGGGGCGAAGTGGCGATAGGGCGCCAGGCACAGGACGACTCCCAGCAGCAACAGGGCGGCCAGGCGCAGGCGGCTCAGCAGGACACGACTATCGAACTCGGGCATTCAGGCGACGATCGGCGACGGGAGCTTCACGATAACGGCCCGGGGCACAGCTGTCATCTGTTGCATTTCGTCTGCCCGTCGCTTTCCAGTATCATGTCGCCTTTCTGCGCCGCCGTGCGGCCCACCTTCCTCCGCTTGCTTCAGAGGCTTCAAGACATGCTCGAACTTCGAGGCGCGCCTGCCCTTTCCGCTTTCCGTCACGACAAGCTGCTGGCTGCCCTGCGCGCACGGGTTCCCGAGGTCGAGTCCCTGCACGCCGCCTACGTGCACTTCGTGGATCACGACGGTGAATTTTCCGACGAGGAGCGCAACCTGCTCGGCCAGCTGCTCGACTACGGCATCAGGAGCGAGAGCGACGGCTCCGGAAGCGAGCTGGACGGCGAGGGCCAGTTGTTCCTGGTGGTGCCGCGTATCGGTACCCAGTCGCCGTGGTCGTCCAAGGCCACCGACATCGCCCGCAACTGCGGCCTGGGCCGGGTGCGCCGGATCGAGCGCGGCATCGCCTATCGGGTAGCGCTCAAGGCGCCGATGTCCGAGGCGGCATTCACCGCGATGGTCGAAATCCTCCACGATCGCATGACCGAGAGCGTACTGACCGACGCCTCCGATGCCGCCCGGCTGTTTGCCCATCATGAGCCGGCGCCGCTGGGACAGGTGGATGTTCTCGAAGGGGGCAGGGCGGCGCTGGAGGAAGCCAACATTGCGCTGGGCCTGGCCCTGGCCGAGGACGAGATCGACTACCTGGTCGAGGCGTTTGGCGAACTTGAGCGCAACCCCACCGACGTCGAGCTGATGATGTTCGCTCAGGCCAACTCCGAGCACTGCCGGCACAAGATCTTCAACGCCGACTGGGTGATCGACGGCGAGGCGCAGAGTCATTCGCTGTTCAAGATGATCAAGAACACCTACCAGGCCTCGCCCGACGACATCCTCTCGGCCTACAGCGACAACGCTGCGGTGATCAAGGGGGCCGAGGCGCCGCGCTTCTTCGCCGCGCCTTTGACCGGCAAGGCCGCCGAGCGCGCCGTGTACGCTGCGCAACGCGAGCCGATCCATATCCTGATGAAGGTGGAGACCCACAATCACCCCACCGCCATCGCGCCCTATCCCGGGGCGGCCACCGGTGCCGGCGGTGAGATCCGCGACGAAGGGGCCACCGGCGTCGGCGGCAAGCCCAAGGCCGGCCTCACCGGCTTCACCGTCTCCAACCTGCGCATTCCGGAGTTCGTGCAGCCTTGGGAGGCGTTCGACTACGGCAAGCCCGGGCGCATGCAGTCGGCGCTTGCGATCATGCTCGAAGGACCGATCGGCGGAGCCTCGTTCAACAACGAATTCGGGCGCCCCAACCTCGCCGGCTACTTCCGTACCTACGAGCAGGACACCCTGGGGGCGGGAGGCATCGAACGGCGCGGCTACCACAAGCCGATCATGCTCGCCGGCGGCTACGGCAACATCCGCGAAGGCCACGTGCAGAAGGGCGAGATCCCCGTCGGCGGCAAGCTGATCGTGATGGGCGGGCCGGCCATGCTGATCGGCCTGGGTGGCGGGGCGGCCTCGTCGATGGCCTCCGGCGCCTCCAGCGCCGACCTCGACTTCGCCTCGGTGCAGCGCGAGAACCCCGAGATGGAGCGCCGCGCCCAGGAAGTGATCGACCGCTGCTGGGCACTGGGCGAGGCCAATCCCATCCGCTTCTTCCACGATGTCGGTGCCGGCGGGCTCTCCAACGCCCTGCCCGAGCTGGTCAAGGACGGCGGCCGTGGCGGTCGCTTCGAGCTGCGCGCGGTGCCCAATGCCGAGCCCGGTATGAGCCCGCTGGAGATCTGGTGCAACGAGGCCCAGGAGCGCTACGTGCTGGCCGTGGCACCGGAGGATCTCGACACCTTCGATGCGCTGTGCGCCCGCGAGCGCTGCCCCTACGCCGTGGTCGGCGAGGCCACCGAGGCGCATCACCTGGAGGTTCGCGACGGCCATTTTGCGACCAGGCCCGTCGACCTGCCGATGAGCGTGCTGTTCGGCAAGCCGCCCAGGATGCAGCGCGAGTTCCAGCGCGAGGCGCTCGAGCTGCCCGGCGTAATGCTCGACAACCTCGACCTGCGCGAGGCCATGGAGCGCGTGCTGCGCCTGCCCACCGTGGCTTCCAAGAGCTTCCTGATCACCATCGGCGATCGCTCCATCACCGGCATGGTGGCCCGCGACCAGATGGTCGGCCCGTGGCAGGTGCCGGTGGCCGACGTCGCCGTCACCACGGCGAGCTACGACACCCATGCCGGCGAGGCCATGGCCATGGGGGAGCGTCCGCCGGTGGCGCTGATCGACCCGGCGGCGAGCGCCCGCCTGGCGGTGGCCGAGACCATCACCAACCTGGCGGCGGCGCCCATCGAGAAGCTCGGTGACATCAAGCTCTCGGCGAACTGGATGAGCGCCGCCGACCATGTCGGCGAGAACCAGGCGCTGTACGATGCGGTTCACGCGGTGGGCATGGAACTCTGCCCGCGGCTCGGCATCGCCATTCCGGTGGGCAAGGACTCCATGTCGATGCGCACCGCCTGGCAGGAGGGAGACGACGAGAAGAGCGTCACCGCGCCGCTGTCGCTGGTGGTGACCGGCTTTGCCCCGGTCACCGACGCGCTGAAGGCCCTGACGCCGCAGATCAACCTCGACCAGGACGAGTCCGACCTGATCCTGATCGACCTGGGGGGCGGCAGGAATCGCCTGGGCGGCTCGGCGCTGGCCCAGGTCTATGGCCAGGTGGGCAACGAATGTCCCGACCTCGACGACCCCGAGGATCTCGAGGCCTTCTTTGCCGTGATCCAGGGCCTCAACCGCGACGGCAAGCTGCTGGCCTACCACGACCGCAGCGACGGCGGCCTGCTGGTCACGCTGCTGGAGATGGCGTTTGCCGCCCATGCCGGTCTCGAGATCAAGCTGGACTGGCTAATCGACGAGCCGACCCAGGCGGTGGACGCGCTGTTCGCCGAGGAGCTCGGCGCAGTGATCCAGGTCAACCGCCAGCACACCGAGGAGGTGCTGGCCCAGTTCGCCGCCGCCGGCATCGAGACCTGCGGTGTCATCGCCCGGCCGCGCTACGACGACCAGGTGCGCGTGACCCTGTTCGAGGAGCCGCTGCTCGAGACCACCCGGCTGCTGGCCCAGCGCACCTGGGCCGAGACCAGCTACCGCATGCAGGCGCTGCGCGACAACCCTGACTGCGCCAAGAACGAGTTCGACGGTCTGCTCGACGGCCGTGACCCGGGGCTGTCGGTCAGCCCCACCTTCGACGTGGACGAGAACGTCGCCGCCCCCTTCGTCAATGCAACGCGGCCGGCGGTGGCGATCCTGCGCGAGCAGGGCGTCAACGGCCATCTGGAGATGGCCTGGGCCTTCGACCACGCCGGCTTCGAGGCGGTGGACGTGCACATGAGCGACATCCTCGAGGGGCGCGTCGATCTTGAGGCGTTCAAGGGACTGGTCGCCTGCGGCGGCTTCTCCTACGGCGACGTGCTCGGCGCCGGCGGCGGCTGGGCCAAGTCGGTGCTGTTCAACCCGCGGGCGCGGGAGCAGTTCGCGGCGTTCTTCGAGCGCGACGACAGCTTCGGCCTCGGCGTGTGCAATGGCTGCCAGATGTTCGCCCAGCTCAAGTCGCTGATCCCCGGCGCCGAGCACTGGCCGCGCTTCGTGCGCAACGAGTCCGAACAGTTCGAGGCGCGGGTGGCCATGGTGCAGGTGGAGCAGAGCCCCTCGATCCTGCTTTCCGGCATGCAGGGCTCACGCCTGCCGATCGCCGTGGCCCACGGCGAGGGCCGCGCCGAGTTCCGCGACAGCGCCCACCTGCGCAGCATGCAGGGCAGCGCCCAGGTCGCGCTGCGCTACGTCGACAACTACGGCCAGGTGACCACCCACTACCCGGCCAACCCCAACGGCTCGCCTTCCGGGATCACCGGCCTGACCACGCCGGACGGCCGCGTCACCATCATGATGCCGCACCCCGAGCGCGTGGTGCGGGCGGTCACCAACTCCTGGCGTCCCGCGGAGTGGACGAAGGATGGCGCCTGGATGCGGCTGTTCCGCAACGCCCGCGTTTGGCTGGGCTGAGCGCCCGCCACAAGGAAAGAGGCGGCCCGCGGGCCGCCTCTTCGTTTGCTGCTGTCTTGGCTCATCCCTGCCGCTGCGTAACGCCACTGACCGGCAAAGGCGTCGCTGTCAAGCGCGCTGTACCATCTGTGTCAGTTCGTCGCGAGACGCGAGAAAACCCTCGAGCACGGTATGCTCTGCTCGCTTCTGCTTGATCACCGCCGTGAGGGCGGGGTAGAGCGCCGGGACGGTGCTGGCTTCGCGCAGGTGCTCATGGAAGTGCAGCGAGTAGCCCGCGTCGGTTACCGCCTGGGTCAGGACTTCGAAGGCCATGGCGTGGGTATTGACGAAGAACGGTGGAGCGGAGGCCGCGCTTGGCTGTGTCGGGGGCGAGGAGGATTCCGGCAGCCCCAGCTGGCGCGAGAGGCGGCGCAGTTCCTCGACGCGCATTTCGCACTGGATGCCGAGCGAGGCCATCAGGCGGCTCACGGCGGTATCGAAAGGCAGGAAGCTGAAGGCAAGACGTCGGTAGCGTGCTACCTCGGCGCGCTCGTGCGCCTCGGCGAGTGTCAATAGCTCATCCAGCACCAGGGCCAGCCTGGTGATCCTTGTTGGTTTTTCTGGCATGGCGGTGTCCTCTTTTCGAAGGCCGAGCGTCAGCCGCTTCCCCGCATCGTCTGCGGCTTGTCATGATGCTCAGAGAATGCCCCCGGTTTGCATGACCTTCATCAAATTTCGCGACGTTTAGGTCTGACGAACCAGTGATTCCATCCGCGGGTATGGCGAGAGCCACACTATTTCCCCATTGCCCTGAGGTGGCCTCGCCAGACACAGCACTGAACTTTCACTATAGACGAATTGGGAAAGAAACCATCGAAGCAAAATGAAACGAATGTTTGACAACTGTTGCCGTCGCGCCAGACTGCCCTGACGAATCGCATGAGGCAGCAGACATGACACGACGAGTCTTTCATGAGCGGGTGACGCTGGCGTTTCAGGATCATGTCGCCGAGGTTGCCCTGGCGCGGCCGCGCGAGCACAACGGTCTCGACTGGGCGATGATCGATGCGCTGCTGGCGGCGCAGCAGCACCTGTGCGAACTCCAGGGGCTGCGCGCCGTGGTACTCCGGGGGGAGGGGGAGAGTTTCTGCGCCGGGCTCGACATGGCTGCGATCCTGTCTCGCCCGGAGCGTCTGCCCGCGCTGCTGGCGCCCGACGAGCGTGGCATCGACCCGGTGCAGCGGCTGGCGCTGGGCTGGCGCGAGGCCGGCGTGCCGGTGATCGCCGCCCTGCACGGGCACGTCTATGGCGGCGGGTTGCAGATCGCCCTGGGCGCCGATGTGCGCGTGGTGCATCCCGAGGCCCGGCTGGCGCTGCTGGAGATCGTCTGGGGCATCATTCCCGACATGGCCATCAGCGTGACGGGCGAGAGCATTCGCAGCGACGTGCTGCGCGAGCTGGCCTGGACCGGGCGCAAGGTGGCCGGTCGCGAGGCCGTTGCGCTCGGCCTGGCCACGCGCCTGGCCGACGACCCGCAGGGCACCGCTCGCGAGATCGCCACGGCGGTGGCGGCGCGCTCGCCCAAGGCCGTGGCCGCGGTGCATGAGCTCTTTGCCCGCTCGGCCGGCATGTCCGAGCGCGAGCGCCTGGCGCTGGAGGCCAGCCTGCAGCGCGGCCTGCTCGGCGGCGAGGAACAACGGGAAGCGGTAGCGGCGCGGATGGCCGGTCGCGAGCCGCGCTTCGGGGATTCGTAGTGACCTCGCCATCGCTGAGGCCCTACCAGCACGAGGCCGTGCGCCGCGTCGTGACGCACTTCCGCCACTCCGACGAGCCGGCCGTGGTGGTGCTGCCCACCGGCAGCGGCAAGTCGCTGGTCATCGCCGAGCTGGCACGCCTGGCACGCGGGCGGGTGCTGGTGCTGGCCCACGTGCGCGAGCTGGTGGAGCAGAACCACGCCAAGTACCTGGCCTACGGCCTCGAGGCCGACATCTTCAGCGCCGGGCTGGGGCGCAAGGAGAGCGCGCGCCAGGTGGTGTTCGGTTCGGTGCAGTCGGTAGTGCGCCACCTGGCGCGCTTCGACGACGGCAATTTCACCCTGCTGGTGATCGACGAATGCCACCGTGTCGCGCCGGACAAGGACGCCAGCTACCGCCGCGTCATCGACGCGCTCAAGCGGGCCAATCCCCGGCTCAAGGTGCTGGGGCTGACCGCCACGCCATACCGCCTGGGCCAGGGCTTCATCTACCATCGACATCACCACGGCATGGTGCGCGGCGAAGAGGACTGCTTCTTTCGCGACTGCGTGTTCGAGCAGCCGCTGAGACTGATGGTCAAGCAGGGCTATCTGGCGCCGCCGCGGCGTATCGACGCAGCGGTCGAGCGCTACGACTTCTCGGCGCTGGCGCCGGCAGCGAACGGCCTGTTCCGTGAAGAGGAGCTCAACCGTGTGACGGCGGGCAATCGCGCCACGCCGGGCATCGTCGCCGAGATCGTCGCGCGCGCCGACGGCCGCCAGGGCGTGATGCTGTTTGCCGCCACGGTAGCCCACGCCGAGGAAATCCTCGGCTACCTGCCGTCGGCCGAGGCGGCGCTCGTTACCGGCACGACGCCGCCGCGCGAGCGCGAGCGACTCATCGCCGCCTTCAAGGCCCGCGAGCTCAAGTACCTGGTCAACGTGGCGGTGCTCACCACCGGCTTCGACGCGCCCCATGTCGACCTGATCGCCATCCTGCGGCCCACCGAGTCGGTGAGCCTCTACCAGCAGATCGTCGGCCGCGGCCTGCGCCTTGCGCCGGGCAAGGGCGACTGTCTGATCCTAGATTATGCCGGCAACCCCTGGGACCTCTACGCCCCCGAAGTGGGCAGTCCGCGGCCGGCCTCGGATACCGAGCCGGTGCAGGTCGAGTGCCCCGCCTGCGGCCATGCCAACCTGTTCTGGGGTCGCAAGGAGGGGGAGCTCGTCATCGAGCACTTCGGTCGCCGCTGTCAGGGCTTGGTCGGGGACGACACGGGCAGGCGTCGGCAGTGCGACTTTCGCTTTCGCTTCAAGGTGTGCGGCGACTGCGGCGCCGAGAACGATATCGCCGCGCGGCGCTGTCACGGCTGCCAGGCGCTGCTGGTGGATGCCGACGACAAGCTCAAGGAGGCGCTGCGCCTTCGCGATGCCCGCGTGCTGCGGGTGGCTGGCATGCAGCTCGAGGCCACGGTCAACGGCCGCGGGCTGTCGCGGCTCAAGGTCACCTATCACGACGAGGATGGGGCGAGCCTGAGTGAGTGGTTTGCCCTCGAGACGCCGGCCCAACGTGCCGCCTTCGCTGCGGTGTTCCTGCGCGACCATCTGCGTGCGCCGGGAGCGCGCTGGCAGCCGCTGAGCGCCGAGGAGGTCATCGCCGAGCGCCGGCGCCTGCGCCATCCCGACTTCGTGGTGGGGCGCAAGGTGGGGCGCCACTGGCAGGTGCGTGAAAAGCTGTTCGACTACACCGGGCGCTACCGCAGGGCGGAAACCGCGGAGTAGAGGGGAGCGCCGCGTTGGCGGGAACGCTGTTTCTCGCACCGCCAACTTGCTAGACTGGCCCGTTGATTGAGCATTCCCCGAGAGGCCAGCCCCGCGTGAGCGAGACGCCCCCCACGGCAGTTGCCGAGCCGCCGGTCGCGAGCGACGCCGAGAGCCAGTCGGCGGTGCTGGCGCGGCTGTTCGACGAGCCGATCACCGAGCTGCCCGAGGATCTCTACATCCCGCCGGAAGCGCTGCGCATCTTCCTCGAGGCGTTCGAGGGGCCGCTTGACCTGCTGCTCTACCTGATCCGCCGCCAGAACCTCGACATCCTGGCCATCGACGTGGCCGCCATCACTCGCCAGTACATCGAGTACGTGGAGCTGATGAAGGCCATGGAGATCGAGCTCGCCGGCGAGTACCTGCTGATGGCGGCGATGCTGGCCGAGATCAAGTCGCGCACCCTGCTGCCGCGTCCGCCCCGGGAGGGCGGGGAGGAGGACGAGGACGACCCGCGCGCCGAGCTGATCCGCCGCCTGCAGGAGTACGAGCAGCTCAAGAGCGCCGCCGAGGCGCTGGCCGAGCTGCCGCGGGTGGGCCGCGACTGGTTCCCGGCACGGGCGGCATTGCCGCCGCTGCAGGCGCGGGTGATCCACCCCAACGTCGAGCTCGACGAGCTGCTCGGTGCGCTGGCCGGCATCCTGCGTCGCGCCGAACTCAACCAGGCGCACCAGGTGGGGCGCGAGGTGCTGTCGACCCGCGAGCGCATGCTGGCGATCATGGAGCGGCTCAATCACGAGCACTACACACCGTTCGAGGCGCTGTTCACCCTCGAGGAGGGGCGCGCCGGGGTGATCGTCACCTTCATGGCCATCCTCGAGCTGGCCAAGGAGACGATGATCGAGATCGTGCAGAACGCGCCGCTGTCGCCGATCCATGTGCGCGCCCGGGCACCGCGGGAGGAGGGGGGGACGTTGGTCTTCGAGGAGGATGGCACCGACGTCGAGAGCCCCTTTGTTGAAGCCTCGGTGGGCGAAGAAGGCGAGAGCATGCCTCGGGGGGATGACGCTGAATGACCGCCATGGAGCTGCCCGACAGCCTCGACGAGATCCTCGAGGCGGCGCTGCTGGCAGCGGCCGAACCGCTGTCGCTGGAGCGCCTCGAGGGGCTGTTCGACGATCACGAGCGGCCCCGGCGACGCAGCCTGCGCGAGGCGCTGGAGCGCGTCGCGGCGCGCCACGACCGCGGCGCCATGGAGCTGATCGAGACCGCCTCGGGCTACCAGCTGCGCATTCGCCCGCGCCTGTCGCCCTGGGTCTCGCGGCTGTGGGACGAGCGCCCGCAGCGCTACTCGCGAGCGCTGCTGGAGACCCTGGCGCTTATCGCCTATCGCCAGCCGGTGACTCGCGGCGACATCGAGGAGGTGCGCGGGGTGGCGGTGAGCAGCTCGATCATGCGCACGCTGGCCGAACGCGGCTGGATTCGCGTGGTCGGACACCGTGACGTGCCGGGCCGCCCGGCGGTCTATGCCACCACCCGCCAGTTCCTCGATGACTTCGGCCTCAAGACCCTGGATGAGCTGCCGCCCATGCATGAGCTCAAGGGCATGGCGGAGCCGATCTTCGAGGACGAAGCCCCGCCGCCGCCCAGCACCCTGCTGGCCCAGGCCGACGAGGCGGCGAGCGGCGATGAGGAAGGCGTCGGCGATGATGGCGGTTACGACAGCGAAGACGACGAGGAAGATGGCGAAGTAGGGGCTGGGCGTATCGTCACGGAGGATACGCTCGCCGAAGCGACGGCCGGGACGGCCGACGTAGCACACGCCGGGAAGGCGTCCGACAGGCCAGGGCTGAGCTTCGCCGATCTCGAAGCGCGCCTGGCCGAACGTGCCCGTACCAGCGTCGACGATGACGGCGGAGCGGGGGCGGAATCCACCGACGACGAGAAGTCAGACGACACATGACCAGCAACACCGAAAAACTGCAGAAGGTCCTGGCCCGGGCTGGGTTGGGCTCGCGCCGCGAGATGGAAGCGGCCATCGAGGCCGGCCGCGTCAAGGTCAACGGCAAGGTCGCCACGCTTGGCGACCGCATCGAGATGCGCGACCGGGTCGCCTTCGACGACCGCCCGGTGACCCTGCGCGGCGCCGAGGAAACCCCACGCCGGGTGATCATGTACAACAAGCCGGAAGGCGAGCTGTGCACGCGCAAGGATCCAGAAGGGCGGCGTACCGTGTTCGAGCGCTTGCCGCGCCTCAAGGGCGAACGCTGGATCGCCATTGGCCGCCTGGACATCAACACCAGCGGCCTGCTGCTGTTCACCACCGACGGCGAGCTGGCCAACCGGCTGATGCATCCTTCCGCCCAGATCGAGCGCGAGTACGCCGTACGGGTGATGGGCGAGGTGCGCAAGGAACATATCGTGGCCATGGTCGAGGGCGTCATGCTCGAGGATGGCCCGGCGCGCTTCACCGACGTGCAGGAGTTCGGCGGCGAAGGCATCAACACCTGGTTCCACGTGGTGATCATGGAAGGGCGCAACCGCGAGGTGCGCCGGCTGTGGGAATCCCAGGGGCTCACGGTGAGCCGCCTGAAGCGGGTGCGCTACGGCAATATCTTCCTCGACAAGCGGGCCAAGGCCGGCGAGTGGGTGGAACTCTCCCAGGACGAGATCGACGACCTGGCGCAGTCCGCCGGCCTGGCGCCGCGCAAGGTGCCCGAGCTGACGCCGGACGAGAAGAACCGCTGGAGCCGCGACAAGCACAAGCGTCGCCCGGTGCAGGCGATGCGTAAGCCCAGGAATGCCAAGGGCAGATAGCGAACGCAGGCAGGACGAAAGTCAAAAAAGTCCTTGCCAGCCCAGGGTACGATCAGTAATATCTGCACCCGTTCGGAAGGGTCGTTAGCTCAGTTGGTAGAGCAGTTGGCTTTTAACCAATTGGTCGTAGGTTCGAATCCTACACGACCCACCATTCCGGGCCTGGATGCTTGTCTGCAAGTGCTGGGTCGTTAGCTCAGTTGGTAGAGCAGTTGGCTTTTAACCAATTGGTCGTAGGTTCGAATCCTACACGACCCACCAGATCTCGCGCCCCCGCCTCGAAAGAGGCGGGGGCGCTCTGCTATGGGCCGGGGGTGTTCCAGGAGCGACGCCCTCGAGCCCCGCGTCGGCCGCGCGGCCGACGCGGAGGCCATGGGATGGCCACGACCACCGCGAAGTGGTGTAAGATACGGCTATGGGTTGAGGTGGCGAGAGACGCCGTTATCAGCCCCAGGCGTATCGTCCGTGCGGAGCGCGCGGTTGGCGATGCACCCCGGTACACGCAGGGGGAGCCCCTGCCGGTCACAGTGGTAGACACGATGACAATCATGACTTCCCGCCTCGAGGTGCGCGAGCACCTCGCCCGCGCTTACTGCCCGACCCGCATTCCGGCCGAGGACGAAGCGCGCATCGACGAGATCAAGCGCCTCCTCGAGCAGCACAATGCGGTGCTGGTGGCGCATTACTACACCGACGATGCCATCCAGCAGCTGGCCGAGGAGACCGGCGGCTGCGTGGCCGATTCGCTGGAAATGGCCCGCTTCGGGGCGCGTCACGACGCCGATACCCTGGTGGTGGCCGGCGTACGCTTCATGGGCGAGACGGCCAAGATCCTCTCGCCCGAGAAGCGCGTGTTGATGCCCACGCTGGAGGCGAACTGCTCGCTCGACATCGGTTGCCCGGCCGACGAGTTCAGTGCCTTCTGCGATCAGCATCCCGACCGCACCGTGGTGGTCTACGCCAACACCTCGGCGGCGGTGAAGGCGCGCGCCGACTGGGTGGTGACTTCCTCCATCGCGGTGGACGTCATCGAGCACCTGCAGGCCCGCGGCGAGAAGATCCTGTGGGCGCCGGACAAGCACCTGGGCGGCTACATCCAGCAGAAGACCGGCGCCGACATGCTGCTGTGGGACGGCGCCTGCATCGTCCACGAGGAGTTCAAGGCCAAGGGCATCGAGGACCTGAAAGGGCTCTATCCCGACGCCGCCGTGCTGGTGCACCCGGAATCGCCGGCCTCGGTGGTGGCGCTGGCCGATGTCGCCGGCTCGACCTCGCAGCTGATCAAGGCGGCCAGGGAGCTGCCGAACGACAAGCTGATCGTCGCCACCGACCGCGGCATCTTCTTCAAGATGCAGCAGATGGTGCCCGACAAGACCCTGTTCGAGGCGCCCACCGCCGGCAACGGCGCGACCTGCAAGAGCTGCGCTCACTGCCCGTGGATGGCGATGAACGCACTGGACAACCTGGCTGGCGCCTTGCGTGAGGGCAGCGGCGAGATCTTCGTCGACGCCGAGCTGCGCCTGAGGGCGCTCAAGCCGCTGGAGCGCATGCTCAACTTCAATTCCTGAGCTTCGGGCTTCGGGCTTCGGGCTTCGGGCTTCGGGCTTCGGGCTTCGGGCTTCGGGCTTCGGGCTTCGGGCTTCGGGCTTCGGGCTTCGGGCTTCGGGTAAAAAGCCCGTGACGTTGTCACGGGCTTTTTACCCTAAACTGCTCGCGGCTCGCGGCTCGCGGCTCGCGGCTCGCGGCTCGCGGCTCGCGGCTCGCGGCTCAGAACTTTTCCATCGTCTCGCGATAACCGACGAAATCCTCGCGGCGCTGCTCGATGCGCGCCAGGGCGTTGCCGTCGCCGCTCTGTTCCGCCACTCGGCGGGCCACGTCGAGCTGGCGGATGGCGCGATCGATCTCGCCGGTGAGCTGCATCTGCTCGGCCCGTGCCAGGTGGCCCCAGGCCTCGCGGCCGCTGCGACCGGCGGCTTCGGCGAGCAGGGTGAAGATCTGCGGGTCCTCGGGGCGTCGGCTGGCCAGCTCGTTCAGAATTCGATAGGCCGCGTCGGGGTCGCGCTGCAGCAGCGCTTCGCCCAGGATGCGGGTGGCCGGCACATGGCCCGGCATCAGGCGCAGGATGCGCCGGCTGCGCTCGATGGCCTCGTCGTAGCGGCCGGCCGTGAAGGCGACCTCGGCGGCGCTGACGGGCAGCAGGGCGAGATCGGGCAGCTCGCGTGCCAGGCCGTCGAGCTGATTCAGCGCGGTGTCGGTCTGGCCGTGGTGGGCGGCGATCAAGGCGTCGAGATAGCGTCTGGCCGCCGCTGGTGCATCATCCTGGGCCAGGCGCGTCGCCGCCTGCTGCGGGTCGCGCTGGTTCACCGCCAGCAGCGCCCGGGCGCGCACCAGGTGATAGATCGGGTCACCCTCGCGGGGACGCATGGGCTCGAGCTGCGAGGCGCGGGACTCGGCATCGCTGATACGCGACTCGGTCAGCGGATGGGTGAGCAGGAACTCCGGCGGGTTGCCGCCCTGCAGGCTCACCTGGCGCTGCATGGCGCGGAACATCCTGACCATGGCGTCGGGGTCGAAGCCCGCCTGGGCCATGGTCTGCAGGCCGAGGCGGTCGGCCTCCTGCTCGAAGCGCCGCGAATAGGCCAGTTGATCCTGGACGAAGGCGGCCTGGGAGCCCATGGCGGCGGCGATGCCGGCGTCGCCGCCGCCGCTGGCGGCGATCAGCATGCCTGCCAGCATCGCCGCCATGGCGGGCAGCTGGGTCTGCTCGGCGCGTGCCTGGCCGCGTGAATAGTGGCGCTGGGCGAGGTGGCCCAGCTCGTGGGCCAGTACCGAAGCGACGGCATCCTCCTCGCTGGCGAAAGCGAACAGGCCGGCATTGACGCCAATGACGCCGCCCGGCACGGCAAAGGCATTGAGGGCGCGGTTGTCCACCAGCGTCACCACGGTATTGGCGTCGGTAAGCCCGCTGTGGGGGAGCAGGCGGGACACCAGCGATTCGACGTAGTCTTGCGCAATCGGGTCCTGCCAGGCGGTGACCCGAGCGCGGAACTGGCGCAGCCAGGCCCGGCCCAGGCGGAACTCCTCGCCGGTGATGGCCTGGCTGCTGCCGGTCAGGCTGGGCAGCCCATAGTCTTGCGTGGCGTTCGCCGGCGCCGCTGAGCTCAGGCCCAGGGTCAGCGCGATGGCGCCGGTGGTCAGGCAGGTTCGGGTCTTGCGCAGCATGTGCCAGTCTCGTTCGAAGCGGCGGTCGGTTCTCTATCCGACATTGATTCGGCCCGCAAAGTGCCTTTAAATCTCAAGGGTTTTGCGCTTTGCTGCAAGGGTATGTGCCCGTGCTCGGGTGCGCTCGCTATTTTCCCGGGAGACGACATGGCTGTGCAACCAGATGATGTGCTCGATGCCTGCGGCCTGCCTTGCCCGCTGCCCCTGCTCAAGGCGAAGCAGGCGCTGGCGCGGCTCGCGCCCGGCCAGGTGCTCGAGATCCTGGCGACCGATGCCGGCTCCTGGCGCGACTTCGAGACCTTCGCCGAGCACAGCATCCACGAGCTGATTGCTCGCGAGGAGCGCGGCGAGGTCTACCACTACTGGCTGCGCAAGGGCGAGGAGCCAGCCACATGACCCTGCGTGAGGTCTTCAAGGGCTGGGTCGAGCACTATTTCTCCGACGAGGAAGCCGTCATCCTGCTGGTGCTGCTGGTGCTGGGCTTCGCCGCGGTGATCCTGTTCGGCCGCATGCTGGCGCCTTTCCTCACCGCCCTGGTGATTGCCTTTCTGCTGCAGGGCGGGGTCACGGCCCTGACCCGGCGCGGCGTGCCTCACCTGCTGGCCGTGATGGTGATCTTCCTCGCCTTCATTGGCGTGCTGCTGGCGCTGGCCTTCATCCTGATGCCGTTGATATGGAACCAGCTGGTGAGCCTGGTTCAGGAGACGCCACGCATCGTCGCCAGCGGCCAGCGCTGGCTGGACGACCTGCAGGCGCGCTACCCCAACTTCGTCACGCCGGACCAGGTGCAGGAGTGGATCGCCGTGGCCGGACGTGAACTGACCCAGTTCGGCCAGCGTGCGCTGACGCTCTCGCTGGCGTCGCTGGGCAACATGCTGGCGCTGATCATCTACCTGGTGCTGGTGCCGATCCTGGTCTTCTTCCTGCTCAAGGATCGCGAACAGCTGGTCGCGTTCACGCTGTCGTTGTTGCCCCAGCAGCGTTCCCTGATGACGCGCATCTGGCAGGAGATGGATGCCCAGATCGCCAACTACGTACGCGGCAAGTTCATCGAGATCATCATCGTCGGCACCGTCGCGTTCTTCACCTTCGCCTTCTTCGGCCTGCCCTATTCGGCGCTGCTGGCGGTGTTGGTGGGCTGTTCGGTGCTGGTGCCCTACATCGGGGCCGCCGTGGCGACCCTGCCGGTGGCCGCCGTGGCGGGCTTTCATTTCGGCATGAGCGATCAGTTCCTCTACGTGCTCGTCGCCTACGGCGTGATCCAGGCGCTGGACGGCAACGTGCTGGTGCCGATCCTGTTCTCCGAGGCGGTCAACCTGCATCCGGTGTCGATCATCCTGGCGGTACTGTTCTTCGGCGGGGTCTGGGGCTTCTGGGGGGTCTTCTTCGCCATCCCGCTGGCAACGCTGCTCAAGGCGTTGGTCTACGCCTGGCCAAGGGGCATCCGGCAGTACCATGACTCACGCCATCCCGCCGAGCTGGAACGGCAGGTCGAGGAGTGAGGGAATCGCCCGGCGGGTGTGCCGGGCAGTGCGTGGCTCCGTTGGGGCTCAGCGGCCGGCGTGCAGCGCCTGGGCGGCTTCGAGCACCTCCTGGGCGTGCCCCTTGACCTTGACGCCACGCCACTCTCGGGCAAGCTTGCCCTCGGCGTCGATCAGGAAGGTGCTGCGCTCGATGCCGAGATGCTCCTTGCCGTACAACTTCTTCAGCTTGATGACGTCGAACAGCCGGCAGACTTCTTCCTCCTTGTCGGAGATCAGCTCGAAGTTGAAGGCCTGCTTGGCCTTGAAGTTCTCCTGGGCACGCAGGCCGTCGCGGGAGACGCCGAGGATGACCGTGTTGGCCGCGTCGAAGGCGGCCTTGCGGTCGCGGAAATCGCCACCTTCGGTGGTGCAGCCGGGGGTGCTGGCCTTGGGGTAGAAGTAGACCACCACCTGGCGGCCCTTGAGGTCGGCGAGCGAGACGGTGGTATCGCCGGTGGCGGTGGCGCTGAAGTCGGGTACCGGTTGGCCGATGGCAAGGGTCATGCGAGGCTCCTTGGCTGGGTCGAAGGCGTATCATTACACGCAGGCCGGGGCGCGCTGTCAAAGCGGGCAGCAAGAGCGTGTCGGCCGTGCTGTACAGGCTTGTGCGGCCTGAGTACCATTTACCCTTTGCTCGCGGCCCTGTCGAGGTATGACGCCCGAGCGCGGCATGAGCGGATATGGCGTAGAGGACAAGAGGATGATCACTGGCAGTATCGTCGCCCTGGCGACGCCGATGAAGGCCAATGGCGATATCGACTGGGAGGCGTTGCGCCGCTTGGTGAACTTCCACCTGGAGAACGGCACCGACGGCATCGTGGCCGCCGGCACCACCGGCGAGCCGACCACCATGTCCTTCGCCGAGCACTTCGACGTGATTCGCGCGGTGGTGGAGGAGGTCGACGGGCGCATTCCGGTGATCGCCGGCACCGGGGCCAATGCCACCTCGGAGGCCGTGGAGCTGGCGCGCTACGCCAGCGAAGTGGGCGCCGACTACTGCCTGTCGGTATGCCCCTACTACAACAAGCCCACCCAGGAAGGGCTCTACCGCCACTTCAAGGCGGTAGCCGAGGGCAGCCGCCTGCCGGTGATCCTCTACAACGTGCCCGGCCGCACCTGCTCCGATCTCTACAACGAGACCGTGCTGCGCCTTGCCGAGGTCGACAACATCGTCGGGCTCAAGGATGCCACCGGCAACCTGGAGCGCGCCGAGGACCTCATCGCTCGGCTCGAGGGCAGCGGCTTCATGCTCTACTCCGGTGACGACGGCACCGCCTGCGAGTTCATGCTGATGGGCGGCAACGGCGACATCTCGGTCACCGCCAACGTGGCGCCCAAGGCCATGCACGAACTATGTGTCGCCGCGGTTGCCGGTGACGCCGACCGCGCGCACCAGATCAATACCCGGCTGATGCCGCTGCATACCAATCTGGGCATCGAATCCAACCCGATTCCGGTCAAGTGGGCGCTGCACCGCATGGGCATGATCGAGCAGGGCATTCGCCTGCCGCTCACCTGGCTGTCCAGCAAGTACCATGCGACGGTGGACGAGGCCCTGCAACTGGCCGGCGTAATCGACGATTGAGGCGGCGTGGAATGTTCCCGCCGCCCCGATACTCTGACTGCAAGGTGAATGCATGAACTCTGCGCTGAAATGGATGCCGCTGGTGGCTCTCGCCGCCCTGGCCACTGCTGGCTGCGCCCGCGAAGGCTTCTATGACGATCGCAACATCGATTACGTGAAGGCCCAGCGCAGCGCGCCCCTGGTGCTGCCGCAAGGGCGCAACGAGCAGCGCTATCGCGATGCCATGCCGGTGCCGGAGGCGCAGGGCCGCCTGCACACCGACGGCGAGCGTTTCCGCGCGCCGAGCCCGGAGCGCCTGCCGGCGAGCCGCGAAGTGGAGCGCGACTTCGTCGAACGGCGCGAGGTCGGCAGCGACCGCTGGCTGGTGGTCGGCGCCGACCCGGGCATGGTGTGGCCGCAACTGCAGGATTTCGCCCGGGCTCGCGGCCTGCAGGTGCAGGCCAGCGACGATGCCCGCGGCGTGCTGGAGACCGCCCAGGGCAGGCTGAGCGTGCGCCAGGGACTGCGCGCCGGCGACAGTGAGGTGCGCTGCGACCAGAATGGGCGTCCGGTGGCGGCCTGTCTCGATGCGCTGGAGCAGCACTTCAGCGCGCGCAGCGAGAGCGCCAGCGCCGCCTCATTGGCGGGGCAGCAGATCTCCCGCGAGGACCGCCTGCGCTTCGAGCAGCTTGCCAGCGGTGAATGGGTCGTGCGCATTCCGCTCGACATCGACCGCGTCTGGGCCGAGCTGAACCATCAGCTCGAGGCCGACTTCAGCGTGGAGAACCGGCGCGAACTGCTTGAGCAGAACCCCGAGCAGCACGACTTCCTGGTCAGCTACATGACCGCCTCCGAGCGTGGCCGTGGCATGCTGCAGATCATCCTCAGCCCCGACGTGCGCCAGATGCCCCAGGAGATCCGCCTGGTGCTCGAGTCCGACGGCCCCGAGCGCACCACGCTGCGTGCCGTCAACGAGAGCGAGCGGCGCTTCACCGAAGGAGACGCCCGCGAGCTGCTCGAGCGGGTGTCGAGCCTGCTGCGCTGATGCCGCTGGGGCCGGCCATCCAGCCGCTGCCGGACGCGGGCAAGCTTCGCTTTGCCTCGCTCGGCAGCGGCAGCAAGGGCAACGCCACCCTGGTCAGCGACGGCGAGACCACGGTGCTGGTCGATTGCGGCTTCGGCCTGCGCGAGACCGAGCGGCGGCTGGCGCGTCTTGGCCTGCACCCGCGCCAGCTCGACGCCGTGCTGGTCACCCACGAGCACGGCGATCACCTGAGCGGCGTGGGCCCCCTGGCGCGGCGCCACGCGGTGCCGGTCTATCTCACGCCGGGCACCTGGCTCTCCGGGCGCCTGGGCGAGGTCCCCCAACGCCATTGGATCACACCGCAGTCGCGCTTCGCGGTGAAGAGCCTCATGATCGATCCGTTCACGGTCCCCCACGACGCCCGCGAGCCGGTCCAGTTCCGCTTCGAATCCCGCGGCTGTCGGTTGGGGGTGCTGACCGACCTTGGCCACCCCACCGACCACATCGTCGAGGCGTTTCACGGCTGCGATGCGCTGATCCTCGAGTGCAACCATGATCGCCACATGCTCGAGGTCGGGCCCTACCCGCCACGGCTAAAGCGCCGGGTGGGCGGCAACTGGGGGCACCTTGCCAACGTTCAGGCGGCAGCGCTGCTCCAGCGCCTGGGCCTCGACCGGCTGCAACGCATCGTCTGCTCCCATCTTTCGGAACACAACAACCGCCCCGAGCTCGCCCTCGAGGCATTGGCGCCGCTGCTCGACGGGGACGCCTCGCGCCTGACCATCGCCGCCCAGGACAGCGGGCTGCAGTGGCAGGCGATCGTCTGAATTGCCATCCTCAGGTCATGCCTTCACCCCTCTCTGGAGACTCCCATGGAAAAGCGCCAAGAACTCTACGCCGGCAAGGCCAAGTCGGTCTACGCCACCGACGACCCCGATCTGCTCGTCCTGCATTTCCGTGACGACACCAGCGCCTTCGACGGCGAGCGCATGGAGTCGCTGGCGCGCAAGGGCATGGTCAACAACTGCTTCAACGCCTTCATCATGGAAAAGCTGACGGCGGCGGGCATTCCCACCCACTTCGAGCGGCGCCTCTCGGACACCGAGAGCCTGGTCAAGAAGCTCGAGATGATTCCGGTGGAGTGCGTGGTGCGCAACATCGCCGCCGGGGGGCTGGTCAAGCGCCTGGGCGTGGAGGAAGGGCGCGAACTCACGCCGCCCACCTTCGAGCTGTTCCTCAAGAACGACGCGCTGCACGACCCGATGATCAACGAGTCGCTGGCCGAGACCTTCGGCTGGGCCACGCCGGAACAGCTCGCCGAGATGAAGGCGCTGACCTTCCGCGTCAACGAGGTGCTCAAACAGTTGTTTGCTGATGGTGACCTGCTGCTGGTGGACTACAAGCTGGAGTTCGGCCTGTTCAAGGGGCGGATCGTGCTGGGCGATGAGTTCTCGCCGGACGGCTGCCGCCTGTGGGACGCCAAGACCCGCGACAAGATGGACAAGGACCGCTTCCGCCAAGGGCTCGGCGGTGTGATCGAGGCCTACGAGGAAGTGGGCCGGCGCATCGGGGTAGAGTTCGCCTGAACAGGCCGAGCGCTCCGGAATCGTTGCCCTCGACGCCCTCCTCGCGAGGGCGTCGCCGTGTTCAGGCCGGGACGATCTCCACCACCTCCAGCCGCGTGACCTGCGCCTCCTCGAGGACCCGAAAGCGCACGTCGACATCGCGCAGGCGTACGCCATATAGTCTCTCTTCCGCCCCTTGGCGATAGGCCGGGCGCGGATCCTGGGCCAGCACCTGGCGGATCAGTTCGCGCAGCGAGGCGGCGTCGTCGCGTGCGGCCAGCGCCGCCTCGGCCTCGGCGCTGAAGCGCACCTCCAACTGCGGTGGCGCCTCGGGGGCGTAGCCGGCGCGTGCCTCGGGCCGCGCCTCGACCCAGGGCAGGTAGGGCTTGATGTCGAGCACCGGGGTACCGCTGACCAGGTCGCAGCCGCCCAGCACCAGGCGCACCCCCCGGCGGGTGTCGATCTCGAGGAGTTCCACCAAGGACAGCCCCAGGCGGTTGGGGCGGTGCGTGCTGCGGCTGGCGAACACCCCGACCCTGGCGTTGCCGCCGAGTCGCGGAGGGCGCACCAGCGGCGTCCAGCGCTCGGGGCTGTGGTGGAAGACGAAGGTCAGCCACAGGTGGCCGAAGGCGTCGAGACCGCGCACCGTCAGGGGGTCGTCGTAGGGAGGAAGAAGTATCAGCTCAGCGTGGGCAGCCGAGGCCAGCCCGGGCTGGCGCGGCACGCCGAACTTGTCGGGAAAGTCGCTCTCGATGCGGCCGATCGGGTGCATCGGATAGCTGGCGGCGGGGAGCGATGGGCTGGTCATGGGGTGGGATTATGCCTGCCATTGGCCCCGGCGGCGAGCTTGTGTAACCTGCACGCCGAGTCAGATCACGCGAGGTATGGCAGGGAAGATGGAAACGATGACGACGAACGACGCGCCGACGATGAGGAGCGGTTCGCCGCGGATCCTCTACCGGCAGGCCAAGGCACGTGACGCTGCCGATCAGGCTGAGGTCTTCCATCACGCCGTGATGCAGGGCGCGGCCGCACACTACAGCGTGGCGGAGCGTGAGGCGTGGGCCGCGACGATGCCGCGTGAGGGCAGCGTATGGGCCGCGCGACAAGCCCTCTACACCACGCTGATGGCCACCTGCGACGGGCGCTGTGTCGGCTTCCTCGAGCTGGACCTTCCCAAGGGACATGTCCAGACCCTCTACGTCTGGCCGTCGCTGGCGCGACGCGGCATCGGCTCGACCCTGCTGGTACATGCCGAGCGCATGCTGCTCGAGCATGGCCATGGCCACGTCACCCTCGATGCTAGCCGCATGCTGGCCGAGAGCCTGCTGCGCCGCGGCTGGCAGGATCTCGGCGTCGAGTGGGTCACGCGGGGCGGAGTGCAGCTCGAGCGAAGGCGCCTGGAGAAGCGCCTCACGGCGATCGAGACCTAGAAAAACGGATCAGGCGTGGCGTAGCTCGGTGATGCGCATCGACAGGTCGATTGCCTTGACGTCCTTGGTCAGGGCGCCGCTGGAGATGCAGTCGACGCCGGTCTCGGCAATCTGGCGCAGGGTGGTCTCGTCGACGTTGCCGGAGGCCTCCAGCGTGGCCCGGCCGGCGCTGCGTTTCACCGCCTCGCGCATGTCGTCGAGGCTGAAGTTGTCGAGCATGACGATGTCGGCGCCCGCCGCCAGCGCTTGGTCGAGTTCCTCGAAGCTCTCCACCTCCACCTCCACCAACAGGTCGCGGGCGATGCTGCGCGCCTCTTTCACGGCGGCGGCGATGCTGCCGCAGGCGGCGATGTGGTTCTCCTTGATCAGGAAGGCATCAAAGAGGCCGATGCGGTGGTTGTGGCCGCCGCCGCAGGTGACCGCGTACTTCTGCGCCAGGCGCAGGCCGGGCAGGGTCTTGCGGGTGTCGAGCAGGCGTACCCCGGTACCCTCGAGCAGGTCGACGTAGTGCCGCGTGCGGGTGGCGGTGGCGGAGAGCGTCTGCAGCAGGTTGAGGGCGGCGCGCTCCCCCGTGAGCAGGACCCTGGCGGGCCCCTCGAGTTCGAGGAAGCACTGGTCGGCTTCCAGGCGGTCGCCGTCGGCGGCGCCCCAGCGCAGACGCACGCTGGGGTCGAGGCGTCGATAGATCTCCTCGACCCAGGCCACGCCGCACAGGACCGCCGGCTCGCGTGTGATGACCCGGGCCGTGGCCCACTGCGTTTCCGGAATCAGCTGCGCGGTGATGTCACCCGGACCGACATCCTCGGACAGCAGGTGGGCGGCGGCTTCGCGGATCGCTTCGACAAGGGCGTCCTGATAATGCATGGCGTGCCTTTTCATGTTCATGGGGCGTCGGGACCGTCATTATAGGGAATCCAGCTCCAGGACGTCAGGGGAACGAGATGAGAATCGAGGAAGGCTGGCTAGAGGGGGTCCGGCGCGTGCCGTCGCCCAACCAAGATGCGCGCCCGGAGGGCGAGGTCTCGGCGGTGGTGCTGCACTCGATCAGCCTGCCGCCCGGCCAATTCGGCGGCGAGCACATCGAGCGACTGTTCACCAACACCCTGGATGCCTCGGCGCATCCCTTCTTCTCCGGCATCGCCCAGCTGCGGGTCTCGGCCCATCTGCTGATCCGGCGCGACGGCGAATGCGTGCAGTTCGTGTCGTTCGACCGACGTGCCTGGCATGCCGGTCGTTCCTGTTGGATCGATGGGGGGCGGGCACGGCGGGCGCTGAACGACTTCACTGTCGGCATCGAACTGGAGGGTGACGAGATCCATGCCTATCGCGACGCCCAGTACCGCGCCCTGGCCGCGGTCACGAAGACTCTCAACGTCAACTATCCTGACATGAACTTCGCGCGTATCACCAGCCATGCGCGCGTGGCGCCGTTGCGCAAGAGCGATCCCGGCCCGGCCTTCGACTGGGCTTATTTTCGCCAGTGTCTCAAGGCGTTAAAAAACGGCGAATGAGACGTGTGCCAGGGTAAGGGTGCAATCATACGGTAGTTTTATTACATTTCGTCCCGGCCCGGCCGTAGGCGTAAATGGTTGTCGTAACATCTTGTGTTGCAATGCAATGCTCAACTTATGGAAAAAAATTCCATTTCTCTGAGATTGGCAGGAAGGCCACTTTACGGTATGTTCTACGCCATTCGTTGTATGCGCTTCTGTAAAATGACTACAACAGCCGCGTCGCGGCCTGACATTCCCCTGATCGTCAGTAGCATCGACCTGCCCTTCGTCCGCGCACGGGGGGCAACCTGACATCACATTGTCACTCGGAGAGACGTCTATGAGTCTGGAGGCAAGAGAAGATTTCGATCCGGTCGAAACCACGGAATGGCTGGATTCCCTGGAATCGGTCCTGGATCGTGAGGGCGAGGAACGCGCCCGGTACCTGCTGACGCGCCTGGCCGACCGGCTGCGCCGCGACGGCATGCAGGCACCCTTCTCGGTGACGACGCCGCATCGCAACACCATCCCGGTGCATCGTGAAGCCCCGATGCCGGGCGACCTGTTCATGGAGCGGCGTATCCGCTCACTGATTCGCTATAACGCCATCGCCCAGGTCATCCGCAACAATCGCGCCAACCCGGGGCTCGGCGGCCACATCGCCAGCTTCATGTCCGCCGCCACGCTCTACGACGTCGGCTTCAATCACTTCTTCCGAGCGCCCAACGGCGACTTCGAGGGCGACCTGGTCTACATCCAGGGCCACGTGGCGCCGGGCGTGTACGCGCGCGCCTACCTGGAAGGACGCCTCACCGAGGCGCAGATGGACAAGTATCGCCAGGAAGTCGACGGTGACGGCCTCTCCTCCTATCCGCATCCCTGGCTGATGCCGGACTTCTGGCAGTTCCCCACTGTCTCCATGGGCCTCGGGCCGATCCAGGCGATCTACCAGGCCCACGTGATGAAGTACCTCGATTCGCGCGAGCTCAGGAGCATGCACGATCGCAAGATCTGGTGCTTCATGGGCGACGGCGAGTGCGACGAGCCGGAATCGCTGGGCGCCATTCACCTGGCCAGCCGCGAGAAGCTCGACAACCTGATCTTCGTCATCAACTGCAACCTGCAGCGCCTGGACGGCCCGGTGCGCGGCAACGGCCGCATCATCGACGAACTCGAAGGGGTCTTCCGCGGTGCCGGCTGGAACGTGCTCAAGGTGGTCTGGGGCCGGCTGTGGGACCCACTGTTCGAGAAGGACAAGAAGGGCATCCTGCAGAAGCGCATGGACGAGGCGGTCGACGGCGAGTACCAGAACTACAAGGCCATCGACGGCGGCTACACCCGCGAGCACTTCTTCGGCAAGTACCCGGAAACCGCCGAGATGGTCAAGGACATGTCCGACGAGGACATCTGGCGCCTGAACCGCGGCGGCCACGATCCGTTCAAGGTCTACGCCGCCTATCACGAGGCAGTGAACAACGCCAACGGCCGCCCCACCGTGATCCTGGCGCACACCGTCAAGGGCTACGGCATGGGCAGCGGCGAGGGCGAGGCTTCGATGGAAGCCCATCAGGTCAAGACCATGGAGTACGAGGCGCTGCGCAAGTTCCGCGACCGCTTCGGTATCCCGCTGACCGACGAGCAGCTCAAGGAGGTGCCGTACTATAAGCCGGACGACGACTCGCCCGAACTCAAGTACATGCACCTGCAGCGCGAGCGCCTGGGCGGCTACCTGCCGCAGCGCCGCAGCGACTTCGAGGCGCTGACGATCCCCAGCCTCGAGGACAAGACCTTCGCCACCCAGCTGGCCGGTTCCAAGGGGCGCGAGATCTCCACTACCATGGCCTTCGTGCGTATCCTCAACGGCCTGGTGAAGGACAAGAAGATCGGCCAGCAGGTGGTGCCGATCGTGCCCGACGAGGCGCGCACCTTCGGCATGGAGGGCATGTTCCGCCAGCTCGGCATCTACACCTCCGAAGGCCAGAAGTACGAGCCCGTCGACAAGGGCCAGATCATGTTCTACCGCGAGGACAAGAAGGGCCAGATCCTCGAGGAGGGCATCACCGAGGCCGGCGCGATGTCGGCGTGGATCGCCGCGGCCACCTCGTACAGCAACCACAACCTGCCGCTGCTGCCGTTCTACATCTACTACTCGATGTTCGGCTTCCAGCGCATCGGCGACCTGGCCTGGGCCGCCGGCGACCTGCAGGCGCGGGGCTTCCTGGTCGGCGGCACCGCCGGGCGCACCACGCTCAACGGCGAGGGCCTGCAGCACCAGGACGGCCACAGCCACCTGCAGGCGGCGACCATCCCCAACTGCCGCAGCTACGACCCGACCTACGCCCACGAGGTCGCGGTGATCGTCCAGGATGGCCTGAAGCGCATGTTCGCCGACAAGGAGAACTGCTTCTACTACCTGACGGTGATGAACGAGAACTACGAGCACCCCGAGCTCGAGAACGTGCCGGCCGATGACATCATCAAGGGCATGTACCTGCTGCGCGAGCACCGAGGCGACAAGGGCCACGTGCAACTGCTCGGCTCCGGCACCATCCTGCGCGAGGTGGAAGCCGCCGCCAAGATGCTCGCCGAGGAGTGGGGCGTGGGCGCCGACGTGTGGAGCGTGACCAGCTTCAACGAGCTGCGCCGCGAGGCCCTGCTGCTCGAACGCGAGGCGTTCGTCAACGCCGCCGACGAGCCGGTCAAGCCCCACGTCACCCGCTGCCTGGAAGGGCGCGAGGGGCCGGTCATCGCCTCCACCGACTACATGCGGCTGTTCGCCGATCAGGTCCGCGCCTGGGTGCCGACCGACTACCATGTACTGGGAACCGACGGCTACGGCCGCTCCGACACCCGCGAGAAGCTGCGCCACTTCTTCGAGGTCGATCGCTACTTCGTGACCGTGGCGGCGCTCAAGGCCCTGGCCGATCGCGGCGAGCTGGATCGCAAGGTCGTCGCCGAGGCGATCAAGAAGTACGGCATCGACCCCAACAAGCCCAATCCGCTGACGAGCTGATCCGGTGGCCAGGCGGGCCCGGGCCCGCCTGTTCCAGGCACGATTTGGAAGGAGCGCGACCTTGAGTAGCGAAATCATCAAAGTTCCCGACATCGGCGGCAGCGAAGATGTCGAAATCATCGAAATCGCCGTATCCGAAGGCGACGTCATCGAGCCCGAGGACACCCTGATCACGCTGGAGTCGGACAAGGCCAGCATGGACGTGCCCTCGCCCAAGGGCGGCAAGGTCGTTCGTGTGCTGGTGAAGGAGGGCGACACCGTCTCCGAGGGCGACGACATCGTCGAGCTCGAGGTGGAAGGCGGCGGCAGCGATGACGCCGGCGGCGGCGAGAAGGCCGAGGCCAAGCGAGAAGAGGCGCCCAAGCAATCCCCGGCCGCCGAAGAGAAGCCGGCGGCGAAGAAATCCTCCGGCGGCGGCAAGCGTACCGTCGAGATCAAGGTGCCGGACCTGGGCGGTTCCGAGAACGTCGAGGTCATCGAAGTGGCGGTCGCCGAGGGCGATGAGGTGAGCGAGGAGGACCCGCTCATCACCCTGGAGTCGGACAAGGCCTCCATGGACGTGCCCAGCCCCCATAGCGGTAAGCTGGTGTCCCTCACCGTCAAGGAGGGCGATACCGTTTCCGAGGGCGACGTGATCGGCACCATGGAGATCGCCGGCGAAGGCGGCGAAGAGGCCGAGCCGGAAGCCGTCGAGACCACCGCGGAGCCCGCCGAGCAGGCCGAGGCCCCGGCCGAGGAGGAGGCGACGAGCGGCGAGCCCGAGCGCAAGGAGATCCGCGTGCCGGATCTCTCCGGCTCGAGCGACGTGCCGATCATCGAGATCGCCGTCAGCGCCGGTGACGAGGTGAACGAGGAGGACCCGCTGATCACCCTGGAGTCCGACAAGGCCTCCATGGACGTGCCGAGCCCCTACAAGGGCAAGCTGATCGAACTCACCGTCAAGGAGGGCGACACCGTCTCCGAGGGCGACCTGATCGGCTATATCGAGGTGGTTGGGGCCAAGCCGCGGGCGGCCACGCCCAAGGCCAGCAAGGCGCCGAGCGAGCCCAGCGAAAAGCCGGCTTCGCCCACCCAGGCCAAGCCGACCCCGGCCGGTACGCCGAGCCCCGAGGCGCAGATGGCGGCCCACAAACCGCGCGACGGCAAGCTGGTCCACGCCGGCCCCGCGGTGCGCATGCTGGCCCGCGAACTCGGCGTCGACCTGGGCCTGGTCAAGCCGAGCGGGCCCAAGGAGCGAGTGCTCAAGGAGGACGTCCACGCCTACGTCAAGCAGGTGATGGCAGGCCAGGCCAAGGCGCCTGCTGCCGCGCCGGCGGCGAGTGGCGGCGCGGGCATCCCGCCGGTACCGGATCAGGACTTCAGCCAGTTCGGTGAAATCGAAGAGAAGCCGATGGGGCGTCTGCTCAAGATGGGCGCCACCAACCTGCACCGCAGCTGGCTCAACGTGCCTCACGTTACCCAGTTCGACGAGGCCGACATCACCGAGCTGGAAGCCTTCCGCAAGTCGATGAAGGCCGAGGCCGAGGCCCAGGGCGCCAAGCTCACCCCGCTGCCGTTCCTGATCAAGGCGTGTGCCTTCGCCCTGCGCAAGTTCCCCCAGTTCAACGTCAGCCTGAAGAGCGACGGCGAGACCCTGGTGTGGAAGAAGTACGTCCACATCGGCGTTGCCGTGGATACCCCGGACGGCCTGATGGTGCCGGTGATTCGCGACGCCGACAAGAAGTCGCTGATCGACCTGGCCAAGGAGAGCGTCGAGCTGGCCGGCAAGGCGCAGTCTAAGAAGCTCAAGCGCGAGGAGATGACCGGCGGCTGCTTCACCATCTCGAGCCTGGGCTCCATCGGCGGTACCGCCTTCACGCCGATCGTCAACGCCCCGGAGGTGGCCATCCTCGGCGTCTCCAAGGCGCAGATGAAGCCGGTGTGGAACGGTGCCGACTTCGAACCGCGGCTGATGATGCCGCTGTCGCTCTCCTACGACCACCGGGCGGTGAACGGGGCCGATGCCGCGCGCTTCACCGCCTTCCTGGCGGCGGCGCTGAGTGACATCCGGCGACTGCTGATGTAATCATTGCCGAAAGCGGTACCGACGGCGCCCTGCGGGGCGCCGTCGGTCTTTGGAGCCTCCACTTTCGGGAGGGGAGACCAAAGTGCAACCCGGCCATAATTGGCTGAAAATGCAGTGGCTTTGGCCAGGCGCGAGAGGCCTGGGCCGCGGCGTAGAGTTGTCTGGCGACGCCGCCGCGGTTATCGTTCATGACATTCCCTTTACCCACAAGAATTTCCACTCTCTCAAGGAGCAGCTAGATGCGTTTGATCCTGTTGGGCGCGCCGGGTGCCGGCAAAGGTACCCAGGCCCAGTTCATCTGCGAGCGCTACAAGATCCCGCAGATTTCCACCGGCGACATGCTGCGTGCGGCGGTCAAGGAGGGCAGCGAGCTGGGGCTGAAGGTCAAGGAGATCATGACCAGCGGGGGCCTGGTGTCCGACGATCTCATCATCTCGCTGGTCAAGGAGCGCATCGCCCAGCCCGATTGCGAGAACGGCTTCCTGTTCGACGGCTTTCCGCGCACCATTCCCCAGGCGGATGCCATGAAGCAGGCGGGAGTCAAGATCGATCACGTCCTCGAGATCGCCGTGGAGGACGAGGAGATCGTCAAGCGCCTGGCCGGTCGCCGGGTACACCCGGGCTCGGGCCGGGTCTACCACGTCGAGTACAACCCGCCCAAGGAAGAGGGCAAGGACGACGTCACCGGCGAGCCGCTGATCCAGCGTGATGACGACCGCGAATCCACCGTGCGCAACCGCCTGGCGGTCTACCACGAGCAGACCGCGCCGCTGGTCGACTACTACCAGCAGTGGGCACAGGAGGAGCCTGACGCTGCGCCTGCCTATCACCGCGTGGAGGGCGTCGGCAGCGTCGACGAGATTACGCGCAAGGTGACCGAGGCGCTGGACGGATAACGTCTGGCTACAGGTCGTTTCTGAATGGCCCGCCTCGGCGGGCCATCGTCGTCATGGGCCATCGTCCCGCGTCACGCGGCGGCGTATAATGATCCGCCCATGCCCTGACCCGACGCTTCCCTATGCCGAACCTGCTGGCTCTCGATGCCTCCTCCAGCGCCTGCTCCGCCGCCCTGCTGATCCAGCGTGGTGGCGGCGAACCGAGGCTGGTGTCCCGTTTTGCCCTGACCCCCCGCGAACATACCCGCCGGCTGCTACCGATGGTCGACGAGGTGCTGGCCGAGGCGGGCCTGACCGTCGCCGAGCTGGACGCTGTGTCCTATGGGCGTGGCCCCGGCTCCTTCACCGGGCTGCGCATCGCCGCCGGCACGGCACAGGGGCTGGCCTACGGCCTGGACCTGCCGCTGCTCGGCGTGTCGACCCTCGAGGCGCTGGCCCTCGCGGCTCATCGTCGTCACGGTGTCGCGAATGTGGTCACCGCCATGGATGCGCGCATGGGCGAGATCTACGTCGCCGCCTGGCGCTGTCGTGACGGTGCGACCGAGCCACTGCTCGCGGAGGCCGTGATGCCGCCCGAGCAGCTGCAGCTGCCCCCGGCCGACGGCCGCGAGGGCTGGTACGCCATCGGCTCGGGTTGGTCGCTGTGGGAGGCGATGCCGGCCGAGGTGCAGGCAGCCATCAGCCGGCGCGACGCCGAAGCCGAGCCGGCGGCCGAGGAAATGGTACTGCTGGCCGCCCGAGACTATGCCCAGGGGGCTCGTCCTGCCGCCCATGAGACCCAGCCGATCTACCTGCGCGACCAGGTGGCGTGGCAGAAGGGCAAATGAACCGTCGCGACCGGCCGCGAGACACTGAGTCAGAAAGTGGCGAGCTGACGTTGCGCCGCGAAGGGGATGCCCTGGTGCTGGCCGGCGACCCGGCCCGCTACGGCAAGCCGCTCAGGGTCGATTTTGCCGAAGGCCGTGCCGCCCATCGGCGCCGCTTCGGCGGTGGACGGGGGCAGCTCATCGCCCGTGCTTGCGGTCTGGCGGCCGGCGTGACCCCTAGCGTAATCGATGCCACCGCCGGCCTGGGGCGCGACGCCTTCGTGCTGGCGAGCCTCGGCGCCGAGGTGCTGCTGATCGAGCGCGTGGCGGCGATCCACGCCCTGCTGGAGGATGGCCTGGCGCGCGCCGCCGCCGACCCCGAGGCGGCGGCGATCGTCGCCCGCATGCACCTGGTGCATGGCGACGCCGTTCGCGACCTCGCCGCGCTGGTCGCCGCCGGCCCGGTGGCGCCCCAGGTGATTCACCTCGACCCCATGTTCCCCCACCGCGAGAAGTCGGCGCTGGTGAAGAAGGAGATGCGTCTGTTCCGCGAGCTCGCCGGCGACGATGCCGACGCGCCGCGGCTGCTCGAAGCGGCGCTGGACGTGGCCAGCCACCGCGTGGTGGTCAAGCGGCCACGCAAGGCACCGCCCATTGAGGGCCCGGCGCCGCAGCACGCCATCGAAGGCAAGACCAGCCGCTACGACCTCTATGTCCATCGCTCCTTGAAGGCTTCTCCTAGCCGTGGCTGATGAGCTGTAGCCGATGCCTCAGCGCCGGGTCATACAGCTCACCGGTGCGCTGCGCGGCGCTGCGCAGCCGCTCGTCATACCAAAGCCGCTCTTCCCGCTCCCAGATCCAGCCCTCGGCCTCCAGGCTGTCGATCAGGCTGGCGAACAGCTTGCGATCGAAGAATTCCGGTGCGTCGCGTCCGGTGAGCAGGGCCAGGCGCTCGGTCAACTGCTGGCTGCGTTCCGCCAGGGCTTCGCGCCCCAGTGTGCCGGCCGGCTGGCTGAGCAGGATCGTCAGCAGCAGGTAGCCGCGCTCCAGCGAGGGCTGCATCAGCCTCGCCAGCAGGCGTAGCTGCTCGCCGGCCTCCAGCGTGCCGGGCCGTTGCCAGCCATCGGCATGGGGCTGCAGCAGGCCCTCCTGGCACAGCACCTCCAGCATGGCGGGTAGCGCCTGGGGCAGGGCGGCCGGCTCGAGGAACAGCTCTCGGGCCAGGATCGGCCAGGGGGGGCCGAGCTGCGCCTGGAGGCTGTCGAGGTCGTGGCGTGGGGCATGGCGGAAGGCGAAGGCGGCGAGGCCGGGCAGGGCGAAGAGGTGCAGCACGTTGTTGCGATACCACACCAGCAGGCTGGCCTGTTCCGCCGTCGCCGTGAGAATGTCGCCCAGCGCATGGGGGCGGCGCTCGATCATGCCCAGCGCCACGACTTCGTCGATCCAGGCGTCGGGCTCGCCCCGAGGCAGGCTGACGTGCTGCCCCCCGGGCCCGTGGCGCTGCAGGGCGGCCAGCAGGGCGAGCTGGCGTGCCATCAGGCTGGCCTCGATGGCGTGATGCGGCGTGGCCAGCAGTACCAGCGCCACCAGGTTGACCGGGTTGAGCGCCGCCGCGGCGTTGATGCGCCGGGCCAGCTCGTCGCCGAGCCGCGGCACGGCCTGGTTGAGCCAGGCCGGCTTGGCCGGGCCGAGATCGTCGCGCCAGCCCGGCGTGGTGTCATCGAGCCAGGGGCCGAGCGCCAGCGGCTCGCCGACGTTGACCGTGACCTTGCCGAACGGCTGGCGCAACTGGCCGAGCACACGCAGCAGGGCCAAGGGCGTCTCCTTGCGCTTCTTGCCGCCGCGCAGCTCGCGCTGGTAGCTGGCGTTCTCGATGATGCGCTCGTAGCCGACGTAGACGGGAACGAAGGCGAGCCGGGGCGGGCTGGTGCCCGCGGCGCTGCGGCAGAACGAGCGCAGCGTCATCGACAGCATGCCGGGGCGTGGCGCGAGCATGCGCCCGCTGCGCGAGCGGCCGCCCTCGATGAAGTACTCCAGCGGATGGCCGCGCTCCAGCAGGCGGTGCAGGTACTCATTGAAGACCGCGGCGTAGAGCGGTTTGTCGCGGAAGCTGCGGCGCAGGAAGAAGGCCCCGCCGCGGCGCAGCAGCGGGCCGATCAGCGGCATGTTCAGGTTGCGCCCGGCGGCGATGTGCGGCGGCATCAGGCCGTCGCGATAGAGCACGTAGGAGAGCAGCAGGTAATCGATGTGGCTGCGATGGCAGGGCACGTAGACCAGCGTATGATCGCCGGCCAGCGCCTTGACCCGTTCGAGCCCGCGTACCTCGACGCCATCGTAGAGCCGGTTCCACAGCCGGCGCAGCAGGCCGTCCATGAAGCGCAGCACCGGATAGGTCATGTTCGAGGCGATCTCGCGGCCGTAGCGCAGGGCGCGCCGCTGGAGCCGCTGCGGGGAGCGCTTCTCGGCCGGCGCCAGCTCGCCGATCACCCGACGCACCTCGGGGCTCGCCGCCACGCCCTCGATCAAGGTACGGCGGTGCGAGAGGTCGGGGCCAAGCACGCGCGTGCGCATGCGCCGGAAATGAACGCGCAGCAGGCGTGCGCTCTTGCGATTGGCCACGGCGGGGCCTCGCGCGTCCAGCAGGTCGCGAAGCTTGAGCGGCGCGCCGAAGTGCACCTCCACGCTCTTGCCATTGACCAGCACCGACAGCGCTCGGCGCAGGCGCCCGGTCAACTGCCAGCTGTCGGCCGCCAGCAGATGCCAGAAGCCGAAGCGCTTGCCCGGCGCGCGCCCCCAGAACACGCTCACCGGAACGAGCTGGATATCGGCCTCGGGGTGCTCGGCGAGGTACTCCAGCGCCTGGCGGAAGGGCGCCTCCAGGGCGCGCCTGTGCTGCCATAGCCGGCGCTGCCTGGCGGGCAGTGCGACACTGGCCGGCAGCTCGCGATCCTCCAGGCGGATTCTGCCGCGTGCCGGCGGCAGCCCATGGCGCTGGCACAGCACGTCGAGCAACAGGGCGTCGGAGAGCGCCGGGTGGGGCAGCACGTAGAGGGTGGGGTGGGCAGGGTCGAGGTGCAGGTCGCCGGGGTCGGGTTCGATGAGGCGGGTCTCGACCCAGGCCTTGATCAAGCCCTTCCAAGGGGCGTGAAGTGCAGCGAGCAGAGTCTGGGCTAGGGCCATCCGATTGCCTCGAGGTCGAATCGAGGGGCCAGTATAGCCATGGCGCCAGGCTCGGGTCAGGTGCTTTCCCTCGACGGGCAAACGTGCGTCAATCACGGCAGGCAAGGAGACGGGAGGCGTGCCATGCATGGCATGTGGCGGGACGGCAATCGGTTCGAGCTGCTGGCGGAGTCGTCGTGCTTCCTGCCGGCGATGTTCACGGCCATGGAGCGGGCGCGCCGTTCGATCCTCGTCGAACTCTACCTGATGGAGTCGGGAGAGCTGGCCACGACGCTGATCGATACGCTGTGCCGTGCCGCGGCGCGCGGCGTGACGGTCGCGCTGATGCTGGATGCCTATGGCTCCATGGGGCTGGGCGGCGAGGATCGACGCCGCCTGGAGCAGGCCGGCGTGGCGCTGCGGCTGTTCAACCCGCTGGGGCTGCACTCGCTGGCACGCAACCTGACCCGTGACCATCGCAAGCTGGTGGTGGTCGACGGCGCCATCGCCTTCACCGGCGGCTTCGGCGCGGTCGATGAGTTCCTGAAAGCCTGGTACGAGGTGGCGGTGCGTATCGAGGGGCCGGTCGTTGCCGATTGGGTAAGGCTGTTCTCGCGGGTATGGGATTCGCCGATGACGCGTGGCGCCGGCGATGCGGCTCTGGTACGCCACCTCCAGCTCGAGTTCCACCCACACGAGGACTACCACGCCATGCGTGGCCGCGTGGTGTGGGGGCAGGGCTATCGCTACCAGGCCATCCGCCACTCGCTGTATGGCCGGGTGTCGTCGGCCCAGCGTCGCATCTGGCTGTGCACGCCCTATTTCGTGCCCACCTTCAGCCTGCGCATGCGGTTGGCCCGTGCGGCTCGCCGCGGCGTCGACGTACGCCTGCTGCTGCCCGGCCAAGGCCACGACCACCCCTGGGTGCGCTATGCCGGCCAGCGCTTCTACCGGCGCCTGCTGCGCGCCGGCGTGCGCATCTTCGAGTTCCAGCCCACCTTCATTCACGCCAAGTTCTCGCTGGTCGACCAGTGGTCGAGCCTGGGCTCGTGCAACTTCGACCACTGGAGCCTGCACTGGAACCTGGAAGCCAACCAGGAGGTGGAGGATACCCGCTTCGCCGGCGAGGTGGCGGCGCTGTTCGAGCGCAACTTCACCGCCAGCCACGAGATCACCTACCAGGCCTGGGTGCGGCGCCCGCGCTGGCAGCGCTTCAAGGAGTGGCTGTTCGGCAGCTTCGATGCCTGGCTGACGCGGCTGCGCTAGCCACGAGCCACGAGCTAAACTTCTGCCCGAAGCCCGAAGCCCGAAGCCCGAAGCCCGAAGCCCGAAGCCCGAAGCCCGAAGCCCGAAGCCCGAAGCCCGAAGCCCGAAGCCCGAAGCCCGAAGCCCGAAGCCCGAAGCCCGAAGCCCGAAGCCCGAAGCCCGAAGCCCGAAGCCCGAAGCCCCAAGCCCCAAGCCCCAAGCCCGAAGCCGGGAACGCTTACCGCTTGCCCTTGCCTCGGCCCGCGGGTTTCTTCTTGCGCGGCACCGGCTTGGGTGTCTCGGGCGGTACCCGGTAGTGCAGGTAGAGGTCCAGCACCAGGTCGGGCAGCTGGGCGGCCAGCGACTCCAGGCGCGCGGTGTCCGCCGTCATGTCGGCCATGTCCGGCTCGTCGTCGAACAGGCCGGAGAGCGCCATGAACGGCAGCAGCAGGGTGGCGACCGTCTCCTCGTCCTGCTCGAACCAGGCGGCCTCGTCGAGGAACACCCCCTCCATGAAGCCGGCGCACCAGTCGCCGATGGGCGTCTCCTCCGGGACCGAGCCGTCCAGGGTGAGTTCGAAGGGCAGCTCGGGCAGGCCGCCCTGCTCTAGGGTGTCGATGGCGTTGCCGCGAAGTTTCTCCAGCAGGCCCAGGATCTCGCTGCGCTCGGCGTCGTCGGTAAAGCTCGGCTCGCCGTGGAACAGCTCGGCCACCCAGGCTGCGGCCTCGATCTCGCGTGGCGCCACGGCCAGGGCGACGAGAAAACCATGGGCCGAGATCAGGTCCAGAGCATCGGGATCGACGCGCTCGGAGTCGAGAAACTCATCGAGGCGCTCGAGTTCGTCGTCCTCGAGCAGGGGCTGGGGCAGGGGCGTATCGGACATCGGGCCTCTCGCATGGCATCGTGAAGGCGGAACGTGGCCGCGCTGGGCTGGACAGCGCCGTGGCGGGACGTCATTTTAGCACCCATGAAACGACCTGCGCTCTCCGATCCCTGCCCCGAGTGGCTGGCAAGTCTCGACGATGCCGCGCTACACCACGCCCTGCTGGAGCGGGTGGAGGTGGCCTGGCAGCTGTGTCGCGACTACCATCCCAGGCTGCCCCGGCCCGGGGTCTGGTGCGACCTGCGTGGCAAGTGCGCCGGCCAGGCCCACTACGGCCGTGGCGGGCTGCGCTTCAACCCGGTGCTGTACCGCGAGAACCGCCATGCCTTTCTCAGCGAGGTGGTGCCCCACGAGATGGCTCACTGGCTGGTCCGGCACCTGAGCGATGGTCATCGGGCCAAGCCCCACGGGCGCGAGTGGCGCACCGTGATGACACGGCTGTTCGGGCTCGAGCCGCGGGTGACCCATCGCTTCGATGTCGAACGCGCGAGCCCCACGCCTTATCGCTATCATTGTGGCTGCCAGGAGCACTTCTTCACTTCACGTCGTCACTCGCTGGCGCGCAATGGACGCCGCTACCGCTGTTTGTCGTGTGCTCAGACCTTGGTCTATCAGCCCTTTGTAGAGCATGGAAAAGTTACTACAAATGTATGATTCATAAAGAAAAAATCGTGATACCAAGGTCTAAGAGTTAGGCCCGCTTCGACGGTATATGCTGAAGGGCGAATCTGATGCCGGCGCAATCCATAACAAGGCAGCCGGTAACATCCACCGAGAGGGTGCATCTCCTGGAAGAGGCTAGCCAATGACCGATCAGAAAGTCTATCCGGTACGCGACGACATCGCCGCCAATGCCTGGATCGATCGTGACAAGTATCAGGCCCTGTACAAGCA
Organism: Halomonas sp. SS10-MC5; assembly: GCF_015992245.1. Taxonomy (NCBI): domain Bacteria; kingdom Pseudomonadati; phylum Pseudomonadota; class Gammaproteobacteria; order Oceanospirillales; family Halomonadaceae; genus Halomonas; species Halomonas sp. SS10-MC5. Next base: position 922,882 of record NZ_CP065435.1, read on the forward strand.
GTCCGTCGACGACCCCGAGGGGTTCTGGGCCGAGCAGGCCAAGCGCATCGACTGGTTCAAGGCGCCGACGAAGATCAAGCATACCTCCTACGATCCGCATAACGTCGACATTCGCTGGTTCGAGGACGGCACCCTGAACGCCAGCGTGAGCTGCCTCGACAGGCACCTGGAGACACGCGGCGACCAGACCGCGATCATCTGGGAAGGCGACGATCCCAAGGATTCCAAGCACGTCAGCTACCGCGAGCTGTATACCAAGACCTGCCAGCTGGCCAACGCACTCAAGGAGCTCGGCGTTCGCAAGGGCGACGTGGTCACCCTCTACATGCCGATGATCCCAGAGGCGGCGGTGGCCATGCTGGCCTGCGCCCGCATCGGCGCCGTGCACTCGGTGGTGTTCGGCGGCTTCTCCCCCGATGCCCTGGCCCAGCGCATCATCGGCGCCGACTCCAAGCTCGTCATCACCGCCGACGAGTCGGTGCGCGGTGGCAAGCAGGTGCCGCTCAAGGACAACGTCGATGCCGCCCTGACCCGCAAGGGCACCGAGGTGTGCGAGAACGTGCTGGTGGTCAAGCGCACCGGTGGCGAGATCGAGTGGAGGGAGGGCCGCGACCTCTGGTACCACGACCTGGTCGACAAGCAGGCGACCGACTGCCCGGCCGAGGAGATGAACGCCGAGGATCCGCTGTTCATCCTCTACACCTCCGGCTCCACCGGCGCGCCCAAGGGGCTCAAGCACACCACCGGCGGCTACCTGGTCTACGCCAGCCTGACCCACCAGTATATCTTCGACTATCAGGACGGCGAGGTGTACTGGTGCACCGCCGACGTGGGCTGGGTCACCGGCCACAGCTACATCGTCTACGGCCCGCTGGCCAACGGCGCCGTCACGCTGATGTTCGAGGGCGTGCCGAGCTACCCGACCCACGGCCGCATGGGCGAGATCGTCGACAAGCACAAGGTCAACATCCTCTACACCGCACCGACCGCCATCCGCGCACTGATGGCGCACGGCGACGACGTGATGAACTCGAGCAAGCGCGACACGCTGCGCGTGATGGGCTCGGTGGGCGAGCCGATCAACCCCGAGGCGTGGGAGTGGTACTACCGCGTGATCGGCAACTCCCAGTGTCCGATCGTCGACACCTGGTGGCAGACCGAGACCGGCGGCATCATGATTTCGCCGCTGCCGGGCGCCATCGACCTCAAGCCGGGCTCGGCCACGCTGCCGTTCTTCGGCGTACAGCCGGCACTGCTCGACAGCGAGGGCAACGAGCTGAAAGGCGCCGTGGACGGCAACCTGGTGATCAGCGACTCCTGGCCCGGTCAGGCGCGTTCGATCTGGGGCGACCACGAGCGTTTCGTGCAGACCTACTTCTCCACCTACAAGGGCTACTACTTCACCGGTGACGGCTGCCGCCGCGACGAGGACGGCTACTACTGGATCACCGGCCGCGTCGACGACGTGCTCAACGTCTCCGGCCACCGCATGGGCACCGCCGAGATCGAGTCCTCGCTGGTGGCCCACGAAGCCGTGGCCGAGGCCGCCGTGGTGGGCTTCCCACACGACATCAAGGGCCAGGGCATCTACATCTACGTGACCCTGACCGATGGCGTCGAGCCCAGCGACGAGCTCAAGAAGGAGCTGACCCAGTGGGTGCGCAAGGACATCGGGCCGATCGCCTCGCCGGACGTCATCCAGTGGGCGCCGGGTCTGCCCAAGACCCGCTCGGGCAAGATCATGCGCCGTATCCTGCGCAAGATCGCCGCCAACGAGACCGATGGGCTGGGCGATACCAGCACCCTGGCCGATCCGAGCGTGGTGGATGACCTCATCGAGAATCGCGCCAACCGCTGATTTGTCCAGCGTCCCATTGCTAGAAACGACCTCGCCGGCCTTCGGGCCGGCTTTTTCGTCTCAGCCTGCGCTGGCGATGGCCTTGGCCAGCTCGGCCTTGCTCATGCGGCTGCGGCCGGGCACGTCGAGCTGCTGGGCGCGCTCGTAGAGCTCGTCGCGGGAGAGGTTTTCCAACTCGGCCAGCTCGGCGGGCCGACGCTTGCCGCGTGGTGCCGCCTTGCCGTCGCTCTCTCCGGCGGCCCTCTTGCCCGCGCCGCGCTGGCCTGAGGGGCGCTTCTTGGTCTCGCTGCGCTTGGCCGCCGGCTTGCCGCGCCCATCCGGCTGGCCCTTGCCGGTGTCTTCGCGCCTATCCTGGCCGGGCGGGCGCCCTTCGGCGAGGCTCTGCTTGAGCACCTGCATCAGGTCGATCACTTCGCCGCCCTGTTCCGGCTCGACATCGGGCGCGTCCTCCTCGCCCAGGGCGATCACGTCCTCGCCGCGCTCGAGCTTCTCTTCGGCACGCGCGACGATGCGCTGGCTCTGCCGGTCCTGTAGCGCTTCGCGTTCGAGATCCTCCTCGCTCAGCGCCTCGATGGCCTGTTGCATCGCCTTCACTCTGCTCTTGTCGACCTTGGAAGGCTCGGGCAGGTCGATGTCGTCCGGGGTGCGCAGCTCTTCGGCGAAGCGCAGCGTCTCGGCGCGCAGGATGCCTTTCTCGGCAATGATCGCCACCAGATACTCCTTGCCGCGCATGACGAAGGTGGCGATACCGGCGCGCCCGGTGGCCTCCATGCTTTGCGCCAGCAGACGGTAGGCCTTGGTCACGCCCTTGTCGGGGGTCATGAAATAGGCGCGTTCGAAGTACATCGGGTCGATCTCGTCGAGGCCGACGAAGCGCTTGAGATCGATCTCCTGGGACTTCTCCGGCGCCAGCGAATCGAGCTCGCGATCCTCCACCACCACGAATTCGTTCTTCTCGACCTCGTAGCCGCGGATCAGCTCGTCGTAGTCGAGCACGCGCTCCTCCTTCTCGCAGAAGTAGCGCCGCGCCAGCGGTGTGCCGTCGCGGTCGACCATGCGCAGCGACACCGGCTTGGGGCGGTTGGCCGGGTAGAGGTTGACCGGCAGGCTGACCAGACCGAAGGTGATGGTGCCCGACCACAGCGGGCGCGGGCCGCTGGCGTGGAAGCGTTTGTTCTCCTCGCCCTGGGCCGATTCGTCCTTTTCCTTCGTGCGGCGCTTGTCCTTCGGCGTGGGCTTGGTTTTCGATTTCGGGCTAGGCACGCTTGCGCTCCTTCTTGAGGCTGGCCTCGAGCGCCTTGGAGAGATCGTCGGAAGCTTCGCGCCGGCGAATCGGGGTGACCTTGACGCGCTTGCCGCGCCGCTTGGCCTCGATCAGCTCCAGCACCCGCTCGCGATACTCGTCGTGGTATGCCTCGGGGTCGAACTCAGCCTCCAGCATGCCGATCAGCTGGCGTGCCATGTCGAGTTCCTTGGCGTCGAGTGCCTTGCCCTTGGGGGGCTCCAGTGCGTCGACCGGTACCACCTGCTCCTCGTGGCGCAGCGACATCAGCATCGGTACGCCGCGATGCAGACGCAGGGCGCCGACATAGCTCTTCTTGCGCATGACCCAGCGTGCCAGGCCCTCCCTGCCGCTGTTGCCCAGCGCCTCGGCCAGGGCGAAATAGAGCGACTCGCTGCCATCCGGGCCGAGGAAGTAGGGCCGGTCGTACCAGCGGTGGTCGATCACCTGCGGCGGCATGAAGCGGATCACCTCGATATCGCGGCCCGAGTCCGGCTCCAGCGCCTCGAGCTCCTGCTTGTCGAACACCACCAGGCTGCCCTCGTCGGTGCGATAGGCGCGGCGGGTCTCGGCGTGAGGCACGATCTCCTCGGTGTCGGGATTGACCATGGCCTGCTTGACCGGTGAGCGGTCCTTCTCGTGCAGCAGACGGAAGTGCACGCTGCGATCCTGCACCGCGGAGTAGAGCTTGACCGGTACCTCCACGTCACCGAAGCGGATCACGCCTTTCCACATCGCCCGTGCCGCCATCATCGCTTCTCCTTCTGGTAGGCATCTTCCTCATGACATTCGGGGCACAGCGTCTCGCGGCTCTCGTAGCGTGTCTCGACGCAGACCGGACAGATCGGCCGGTCGCAGTAGATGCAGTGGTAACCCGCCTCATAGTGAAAGGTGCGCAGGCAGAACTGACAGGTCTCGGGGCCGGACTCCATCCACCACGGCGCATCGCTCATCTCGTTCCTCCGGGTCGTGATCCAGGCCGTCGTCACTTCACGCCCACGGCCTTGAGCAGCTGGGTATCCAGCGGGCGCGCCGCCTCGTCGAACCCCGCCCAGGGGTCCTCGCCCAGCGCCGAGAGCCGCCGCCGCAGGTTCCCGACGTTGTAGCGGTCGGCGCGTAGCGCGGCGTTGAGCTCGTCCCAGCGGATCGGTACCGCCACCGGGGCGTTCCTGCGTGCGCGCACGGTATAGGAGGCCACCGCCGTGGCGCCGCGGCCGTTGCGCAGGTAGTCGATGAAAATACGCCCTTCGCGCTTGGCCTTGGACATGTTGGTGGTCAGCCGCTTGGGGTCGTCCTTGGCATGCGCTTCGGCCACTCCCTTGGCGAAGGCCTTGGCTTGCTCCCACTCGGCGCTGGGTTCGAGCGGCACCACCAGGTGCAAGCCCTTGCCGCCGGTGGTGCGCAGGAAGGGCGTCAGCCCCAGCGACTCGAGGCGCTCCCGCAGGGTGCCGGCGACGCGCAGGATCTCCTTCCAGGCGATGCCTTCGTCGGGGTCGAGGTCGAATACCAGCCCGTCGGGCTGTTCCAGGTGATCGATGCGGCTGCCCCAGGGGTGGATCTCCAGCGCACCGGCCTGCACCAGGCCGATCAGGTCGGCGGCCGTTTCGACGTAGACGTACTCGGCGCTGCCCTGCTTTTCGGGCACGTCGATACGCGGCACGCTGGCGGGAATGGCGCGGCGCGGGTGCTTCTGGAAGAAGCATTCGTCGTTGCGCCCTTGGGGGCAGCGCACCAATGACAGCGGCCGACGGGCCAGGTGGGGCAGCACCCACTCGTGGATCTGCTCGTAGAAACGCGCCAGGTCGAGCTTGGTCAGGCCCTGCTCGGGAAACAGCACCCGCTCGGGGTGGGTGAGGCGTACGCCGAGCAGTGAGGTCTCGTCCCTGCGCTTGCGGGTGGCTGGCTTGCCCGGGCTGTCGTGCTCTTCCGGCGTGCCTTGGGCGGCCATCTCCTTGGTCGGGGTCATGCGGATCTCCTCCGGGTTGCGATCCTCGCGCAGGCCGCGAAAGGCCGGGTGGCGCAGGCGGCCGTCGCGGGTGCGTTCGGTGAACTCCACCTCGATCACCAGTTCGGGGCGTACCCAGTGCACCGAGCGACCGTCCGGCACGCTGCCGTGGAAGGGCGAACGCTTCACCTCGAGTGCCTGCAGGGTGGCGCTCAGCCGCTCCAGCAGGCGGTTGTTGAAGCCGGTGCCGACGCGGCCGGCGTAGACCAGTCCCTGCCTGCCGTAGGCGCCCATCAGCAGCGAGCCGAAGCCGCTACGCGAGCCGCCGGGGTCGGTATAGCCGCCGACGACGAACTCCTCGTGGCTGACGCACTTGACCTTCAACCAGTTGCGGCTGCGCTTCTGCTGGTAGCGGCTGTCGGCGCGCTTGCAGATGATGCCCTCGAGACCCATCTGACAGGCGCGTTCGTGGAAGGCCCTGCCGTGGGTCTCGAGATGGTCGGAGTAGCGAATCGTGCCGTTTTCCATGTCGGCGGCGTCGAGCAGTGCCGCCAGGGTGCGCTTGCGCTCGAGCAGCGGCACGCCGGCCAGGTCGTAGCCTGACAGATAGGGCAGGTCGAACACCTGATAGGCCAGGGCAGCGGTGCGGCCGCTGGACAGCGCCTCCTGCAGGTCGCCGAAGCGGCTGACCCCGTCCTTGCCCATGGCCACCACCTCGCCGTCGAGCAGCGCCGAATCCACCGGCAGCGGCTCTAGCACCCGGGCGATCTCGGGGAAGCGGTGGGTCCAGTCCTTGCCGTTGCGGGTGATCAGGCGCACCTCGCCCTGGTCGATACGCGCGAGCAGACGATAGCCGTCGAGCTTGATCTCGTGGATCCACTCGCCCTGAGCCGGCACCTCGCGGGCCAGGGTGGCAAGCTGCGGTTTCACCTCGCGCGGCAGCTTCGCCCGCCGGGCACCGTCGAGGCCGCTGGGGTCGGGTGGGGCAAGCGTGGCCTCACCCGCATCGTCGGCCGAGCCCCAGGTGTTATCGCGATCCTCGGCGATCTCGCGCATGCTGCGCCCGCTGGCGACGCTCGCGTCAAGTTCCACCGTGAGCGAATCCTCCATGCGCGCCTTGTCGTCGTGGCGCTTGATCATCAGCCAGTTGCGCCCGTGCTTGTCCTGGCGCTTGCCGCTCATGCGGGTCAGCGTCCAACTGCCCTTGAGCCGCTCACCGTCCAGTTCGATGTCGATTCGATCCGGCTTGGGCTTGCCCTTGAGCTGCCAGGTGCCGCGGTCCCATAGCATAACGGTGCCGCCGCCGTAGGCCTTCTGGGGGATGACCCCCTCGAACTCGCCATACTCCAGCGGGTGGTCCTCCACCTCGACGGCCAGGCGCTTCTCGCCGGGCTCGAGGCTCGGCCCCTTGGGCAGGGCCCAGCTCCTGAGCACGCCCTCCTGCTCCAGGCGCAGGTCGAAGTGGTCGTGGCTCGCCGCATGCTTGTGCATCACGTAGAGATTGCCCGCGGCGGCTTCGCTTCGCGCCTCGCCGGCGGGCTCGCGCGTCCGCGTGAAGTCGCGCTTGCGGCGGTACTCCTCGAGTCGTTCCATCGGCTCCATCCTTGGCCGCTGACGCTCAGGCAAAAGGCCTCGCCTCTCAGCCTAGCCCCGCTTGGCGCGGGGGCCAAATCCGTGGCACGCCGCCGCGGCGTTTCCCGGTCTCACCGGCCCGATTCGCCAGCAAGTCATTGGCCTTTGCGTGCCGTTTTGTTTCCCGGGGTTTGGAAGGGTAAAGAATCGTCTTCCTCATGGAACCTTGGGCGGAGGCTACTTATCTTGAGAAGTGTATGGAACACAGGAAAGCCACTGACTGGCTCTCCCTCGCAACTGTCATGGAGATAGACGGATGAAGCGGAATATCTTTGTCGTGGCGCTGGAAGACCAGCAGCGCCAGGAGCTGGAAACTCTACGGCATTCGGAAAAGGTCAAGGTGCACAGCCTGTTGTCGGTCAAGGAGGCTGTCGAGTCGCCCAACTTTTCGTTCAATGCCCTGTTGGATGAGGCACGTAGCAAGCTCGAGTCGTTTTATGGCTCCGTAGACGCCATTGTGGCCCAGTGGGACTTTCCCACGAGTGTGATGGTCCCGATCCTGTGCCGGGAGTACGACATCCCCTCGCCTTCGGTTGAGAGCGTGCTCAAGTGCGAACACAAGTACTGGAGCCGGCTCGAGCAGCAGAAAGTCGTTCCCGAAGTGGTACCGGAATTCTGTGGCGTCGATCCCTTTGCGGAGGACCCGCTCTCTCAGGTCTCTCTGAAGTACCCATTCTGGATCAAGCCGGTCAAGGCGTTCTCCTCGCATCTGGGCTTCAAGATCGAGAACGACGAGCAGTTTCATGCAGCCATCAAGGAGATTCGCGAAGGCATCCGTCAGCTGGGCGACCCCTTCAACGAGGCGCTGAATCATGCCGAGTTGCCCCCGGAAATCCAGCACATGGACGGCAATTCCTGTATCGCCGAGCAACTCGTCGCAGGCGTGCAGGGCGCTCCGGAGGGGACCGTTTATCGCGGTGAATTCAACGTGCACGGCATCATTTCCCAGCCCAGCACGGAGATGAGCGATGCGCCTTACGACCGTATCGAATACCCCAGCCACCTGCCGGAGCCCGTCCACCGTCAGATGATCGAGGTCTCCAGGAAGTTTCTCGAGCATATCGGCTACGACAATGGCTGCTTCAACGCCGAGTTCCTCTGGGATGAGTCGCAAGACAAGCTGTGGCTGATCGAGGTCAACACGCGTATCTCCCAGTCCCACAGCGAGATATTCATCATGGTCGACGGCATGTCGAACCATGAGGTGGCCGTCGATATCGCGCTGGGTGAGCGGCCCTCCCTGGCCAACCGCCTGGGCGAGCATGCCGTCGCCGCCAAGTGCTTCATCCCCTACAAGCACGAGGATGGTATCGTCCGGCGAGTTCCGAGCCGTGAGGAGATCGAGGCGCTTGCCGATCGCTTTCCCGGGACCAAGGTGCGGATCGATGTGCAGCCGGGCGATCGATTGGGCGAGCTGATGCACCAGGACAGCTTTAGCTACCGCCTGGGAACCCTCTATGTTGCGGGTGAGGATCACGAACAGGTCGATCAGCGCTACAAGGCTTGCCTGGAGGCGCTCCAGTTCGAGATCGAACCCATTCAATGAACCCGAAAGGAGGAACCGTGAGTGTCGTAGACTCGTTTCCCTACCAGGTTCGCGAGATAGAGAACGTCTTCATCCCGATGCGTGACGGGGCTCAGCTGGCAGCCAGGATCTGGCTGCCGGAGGAGGCCGAGCGCACGCCGCTGCCGGCAATCATGGAGTACATCCCCTACCGCAAGCGCGATATCACCCGCGGGCGGGATGCCGCCAACCATGCCTACCTGGCCGGACACGGCTATGTCTGTGTCCGGGTCGACATGCGCGGCAGCGGCGATTCGGACGGCGTGCTCACCGACGAGTACACCCAGCAGGAACAGGAGGATGGCGTCGATGCCATCGCCTGGCTCGCCGAGCAGCCCTGGTGCGACGGCAATGTCGGCATGATGGGTATCTCCTGGGGTGGCTTCAACAGCCTGCAGGTGGCGGCCAAGCAGCCGCCGGCGCTCAAGGCGATCATCAGCATCTGCTCGAGCGACGATCTCTATGCCGACAACATGCACTACATGGGCGGCTGCCTGCTCGGCGACAACCTGTCCGAGGCGACCGTGATGTTCGCCTTCAATACCCTGCCGCCAGACCCTCAGATCGTCGGCAACCGCTGGCGCGACATGTGGTTCGACCGCATGGAGAACAGCGGGCTGTGGCTCGAGCAGTGGATCGAGCACCAGCGTCGCAGCGCCTATTGGTCCACCAGCTCGGTCAACGAGTACTACTCGGCGATCCAGTGTCCGGTCTATGCCATTGGCGGCTGGGCAGACGGCTTCACCAATACCGTGCTGCGCCTAATGCAGCATCTGGAAGTGCCGCGCAAAGGATTGATCGGGCCCTGGGGCCACAAGTACCCCCATCAGGGTATCCCCGGGCCGGCCATCGGCTTTCTACAGGAATCGCTGCGCTGGTGGGATTACTGGCTCAAGGGCAAGGACACCGGCATCATGGACGAACCCATGCTGCGTGCCTGGGAGCAACACAGCGTGCCGCCGGACACCTCGTACGACGAGCGTCCCGGCCGCTGGATAGGTGAGGCGAGCTGGCCGTCCGACAATATCAGCATGCGGCGCTACGGCCTGGGTCCCTATACCATCGCCATGGGCGAGGGGCATGGCGGCCCCCATCAGCAGGAAGGGCATGAAAGCGCGCTGGCGCTGCAGTCTCCCATCAGCGTGGGGCAGTCGGCGGGCAAATGGTGCTCCTATGCCGCCACGCCGGACCTGCCTGGCGACCAGCGCGAGGAGGATGGCGGTTCGTTGATTTTCAGCAGCCGCCAGCTGGCCGAGCCGCTCGAGATCTTCGGCATGCCGATGGTGGAGTTCGAGCTCTCCTGCGACAAGCCGCAGGCGATGCTGGCCGTGCGTCTCTCCGACGTGGCGCCGGATGGCAAGTCGACCCGCGTCACCTATGGCCTGCTCAACCTGTCGCATCGTGACAGCGACGCCGATCCCGAGCCGCTGGTGCCGCATCGGCGCTATCGGGTGCGCATCCCGATGAACGGCATCGCCCAGTGCTTTCCGGTTGGTCACCAGCTGCGCCTGTCGGTCTCGACCTCCTACTGGCCGCTGGCCTGGCTGCCGCCGGAGCCGGCCCAGGTGGACATCTACCCGGACAGCTGCGCGCTGGTGTTGCCGGAGCGAACGCCGGGCGAGGAGGATACGCGGCTGCCCGGCTTCGACGAGCCCGAGGAGGCCCCGCCGCTGGAGACCCATACCTTCTCCGCCAGCGAGCACAACTGGTTGCTGCATCGCGACCTGGCGACCAAGGAGTCGACCCTGGAAGTCATCAACGACCAGGGGCACTTCCGCATCGAGGACATCGGTACCGAGGTGCGCCGCAGTACTCGGGAGTGGTACAGCACCGTCAACGACGACTTCACCTCGGCGCGCGGCGAGACCTATACCGAGCGCTCCTTCAAGCGCGACGACTGGAACGTGGAAATCTACACGCGCAGCATCCTGAGCTGCGACGAGAGCAATTTCTTCGTCCACGCTCAGCTCGATGCCTATGAAGACGACTACCGGGTCTTTTCCAAGAACTGGGAGAAGGTGATTCCCCGCGATCACATGTAGGGCCATGGCCTGCGAATAGCGCCGTCCCCTCGCGGGGCGGCGCTGTTGGCGTGGCGCTGCTGCTGCGACCGCCACGCTGGTCTCGAGTCCCTCACTGGCGCCAGGCGCGCTTGCGACAAATGCCACAAAAAACCCCGGCGGAGCGCCGGGGAAGCGAGGGGCCTACGGAGGGGCATTCGCGATGTGTCGGGAAACGGTGCTCAGGTCTTGGCGCGCAGGTCGCCGTCCTCCGAGCGCTCCAGGAACTGGCGCGTGGTCGCGTCGAGATGCTGGCCGAGCCATTCGGCCATGGCTTCCTCTTCCCTGAGGATATCCTCGCAGATGCGGGCAATTTCCGGCTTGGAGGCCTTCTCCGCCGCCTGGATCAAAGCCTTGTAGCTGGCGATTTCGAAATGCTCGAAGGCGTAGCTGGCGAGGCCGCCCTTGACCACTTCGTCACTGGCCATCATGCCGCCCATGGCCTGGCCGAAGGCTGCCAGCTTGCCGCCGAGGTCCTTCACGGTGGACAGGTCGCTACCGAGCAGCGAGATGCACTGTTCGATCTTCTCCGCCTGGCCGCGTGTCTCGCTCAGGTGTTGCTCGATGCGTGCCTTGAGCTGTGGGTAGTGCTCCAGGCGGCTGGCCTGGGCTTCCAGCATCTTCTCCGCCTGCTTCTCCATGGCATGTGCATCGCGCAGCCAGTCTTCCAGGTGCTTGGGAGTCTGCGGTTCGGTGCCCATGGGCTGTCTCCTTGCGGTTGCGATCGGTGAGGTAGCCGAGCACTTGTACGGGCCGAATCGGCTCCGGATCGCCGGAACCAGGCCCGACGTGACCCGGGCCGATGCCTGTCGGCGACCGTTCAGTGAGTGAGAAGAAGCTGCCGGAGAACACGCTCCGGCAGCTTGGGTGGGTCAAGGCGTTCGCGAGAACGGCATTCAGCTGTTCTTGCCGCCCTTGCGCCCCGCCTCGGAGGCCTTCTGACGATCGTTGGCGAAGTTGCCACCGCTGTGCTGGCCGCCTTTCTGGCCGGCCTGGGAGGCCTTCTGCGGGTCATTGGCGAAGTTGCCACCGCTGTGCTGGCCGCCTTTCTGGCCGGCCTGGGAGGCCTTCTGCGGGTCGTTGGCGAAGTTGCCGCTACTACGCTGGCCACCCTTGTGGCCGGCTTCTGAGGCCTTCTTGGGATCGTTGGCGAAGTTTCCGGGATTCTGGTTGCGCTGTGCCATGGTAATCTCCTTGAATCCTTTCCGCATGAGCATTCATGCATGTACTTCCATTTACCGGGAATCCGGCACTGCTGGCGTTTGCCATCGTCTTTGAAGATAGAAGCCGCTTTTAACGCTCATCAAGGGGGTTGCTGTTTCCAAGTGAAAAGAAAGTTGTCCCGGTTCGCTTGCGGTTCCCTCGCCGCCGGCGTTGGCCAAAGCGTTGTCGACAACATGCTTCATTCGCTTGGGAAGCGCCTTGGCATGGGGTAACATGCGGTGAACAGTTAAGAGCCCAAGTGGCGGCCCCAGGCCCCGAGCTCGAGGAACCGGAGGAGAATCCATGGCCTTTGCCCAGAAATTCATCGTTGCCGATGACCATCCGCTGTTCCGTGCAGCGCTGACGCAGGCACTGCGCCAGCTGGCGCCCCAGGCCGAGATCGTCGAGTCCGACACCATGGAGGCCACCTGCGAGGTCGTCACGCGCCACCCCGATGCCGACCTGATCCTGCTCGACCTGCATATGCCGGGTGCCCATGGTTTTTCGGGCCTGATCCAGCTGCGTGGCCAGACCCCCGACATTCCGGTGGCGGTGGTGTCCGGCAGCGACGAACCCCATGTGGTGCGTCGTGCCATCGATTACGGGGCCTCGGGCTTCATCCCCAAGTCCTCTTCGTTGCAGCTGATCGCCGAGGCGGTGGGCGAGATCCTCGACGGCGAGGTGTGGCTGCCCCAGGAGCTGGCCGATGCCCTGGGCGATGCCAACGAGGAGGAGACCCGCTTCGCCGAGGCCATCGCCTCGCTGACGCCGCAGCAGTTCCGTGTGCTCAACATGCTCACCGAAGGCCTGCTCAACAAGCAGATCGCCTACGAGCTGAACGTCTCCGAGGCCACCATCAAGGCCCATGTCACCGCTATTCTGCGCAAGCTGGGCGTGCACTCACGCACCCAGGCGGTCATCGCGGCGCAGAAGCTCGAGGTGGAGCCGCCCAAGGTCGAATCCTAGCTTCGAGCTTCGAGCTTCGAGCGAGGGGCCCACGATCATGTCGTGGGCCCCTCGTGTTTTGCATGCTGCCCGTGGCCCGTGGCCCGTTGCCCGTTGCCCGTTGCCCGTTGCGTTAGGCGCTAGGCGCCCGGCTGGCCTGCAGCGTACGGGTCAGCAGGGCACGCAGCGCGGCGGGGCGCACCGGCTTCTGCAGCAGGTGGTAGCCGCTGCGGCGAATCTCCTCGGCGACCTCCTCGGTGCGATCGGCGGTGATCACGATGCCCGGCACCGCGCCCTGCAGCCGTTCGCTGAGCGCCTCCAGCGCCATCAGGCCGGTGACCTCGTTGTCGAGGTGGTAGTCGGCGAGTATCGCATCCGGCTCGCCGTCGAGGTTGCGCAGCACCGACTTGGCCCCGCCGATGGTGGTGGCGGTGTAGACCTCGCAGCCCCACCCCGACAGCATGGCGCGCATGCCCTCGAGGATCAGCGTCTCGTTGTCGATGCACAGGATGCGGGTCCCCGCCAGCTTGTTGCCCACGCGGCGCGGCGAGGCGGCTTCCTCGGCACGCTCGGCGGCGCTGCGCGGCGCCACGACCGGCACGCTGACCGAGAACATGGTGCCGACGCCTTCCCGCGAGAAGACCTTGATCGGATGGTCGAGCACGCGACTCATGCGATCGGCGATCGACAGCCCCAGGCCCAGGCCCTTCTCGCTCTCCTTGTGCCGTGTGGCCTGGTCCAGACGGCGGAACTCCTGGAAGATCTCGGCCTGCTTGGACTCGGGAATGCCCGGGCCCGAGTCCCACACCTCGATGGTCAGCCGCGAGCTGCGGCGACGGCAGCCCAGCAGCACCCGGCCCTCCTGGGTGTAGCGCAGCGCATTGGAGAGGAAGTTCTGCACGATTCGGCGCAGCATCTGCGGGTCGCTGTCGACCCATTGCCGGGTCGGCACCACCACCAGGTCGAGGCCGCGATCCTCGGCCATCACCTCGAACTCGGCGCGCAGCGGCTGGAAGATGTCGGCCAGGGCGAAATGACTGCGTCGCGGGGTGAGGGCGCCGGCATCGAGCTTGGAAATGTCGAGCAGGGTGCCGAGCAGTTCCTCGGCCGCCTGCAGCGAATTGTCGATGTGGCCGATGGTGCGCTTCATGTCGTCGGCGTCCATCTCGTGAGACAGCGCCGAGGTGAACAAACGGGCGGCGTTCAACGGCTGCAGCAGGTCGTGGCTGGCGGCGGCGAGGAAGCGCGTCTTGGAGGCGTTGGCGTCCTCCGCCACCTGCTTGGCCTGGCGCAGGGCCTGCTCGGCCTCGGCGCGCACGCGGTTCTCCTGGCGCAGGGCGGTGTTGGCCTCGGATAGCGCCTGGGTGCGCTCGCGCACGCGCTCCTCCAGGGTCTCGTTGGTCTCCTTCAAGGCGATCTCCGCCAGGCGCCGCTCGGTGATGTCCTGGTAGAGCGCAAAGAAGCCGAGGATGGCGCCGCTGTCGCCGAAGTGCGGGGTGTAGGTCACCAGCATGTAGCGCAGGTCGTCGGCGATACGCATCGACACTTCGAAGCTGACCCGCTCGCCGGCCAGGGCGCGGCGGATCCAAGGGTCGCGCTCGCGGGCCATCTCCTCGCTGATGACGGTCTCGAGGGGCTTGCCGATGACCTCGTTGCGGTCGATGCCGAAGGCCTGCTCGTAGGCGCGGTTGGTGAAGAGGTAGCGGCACTCCTTGTCGAAGTAGGCGATCAGTGCCGGCACGTTGTCGGTGTAGATGCGGATATTGTTCTCCGAGCGGATCAACGCCTCTTCGATGCGCTTCTGCTGGGTGATGTCCTGGTAGGTGTAGACGAAGCCGCCTCCCGGCATGGGGTTGCCCTGGACCTCCAGCACGCTGCCATCCTGGCGGTAGCGCACGTAGCGGTGGGGCTGGCCGTCGCGGATATTGTCGATCAGCAGTTGGACGTGTTCCTCGGGGTCGCCGGGACCGTACTCGCCGTTATGGGCGTTGTAGCGGAAGATCTTGTCCATCGGCGCGCCCACCCGGATCAGGTGATCGGGAAAGCGGAACAGCTCCAGGTAGCGCTGGTTCCACACCACCAGGCGCATGTTCTGGTCGACCACGCTGATGCCCTGGTTGATGTTCTCGATGGTGGCCTGCAGCAGGGCGCGGTTGAACTCCAGCACCTGGGAGGCCTCGTCGACGATTGAGATCACGTCCGAGATGCCGATGCCGCGCCCCTGCAGCGCCGAGTTGACCACGATGCGCGCCGAGGAGGCACCGAGCACCGAGGCCAGGAAGCGTTCGGTGAACTGGATCACGTCGATGGAGGCGCGGTTGCCGTCCTCCAGCGGCTTGCCGGTGCGCCGCGCGTAGTCGTCGAAGGCGCGAGTCACCTGGCCGGCGGCGAGGAACCGCTCGCACAGTACCTTGAGATCGCCGACGGTGGTGGCGCCGGTCCAGGGGCGGTTGACCGAGGTCTGGCGGGTCTCGACGCTGTCGACGAACAGCGAGGCCTGGATGCGCTCGACCACCCGCTGCGAGGTGATCTGCGAGACGAAGATGTAGCAGAACAGGTTGACCCCGAGCGAGAGCATCACCCCATGGGTGAAGGAGTCGCCGAAATTGAGCCCGAACAGCGCGGTCGGGGTCAGCCAGGGATGGTCGAAGGGGCCGCCAACGAGCCACTCGGCCGGTAGCACGCCGGCCTGGATCATGCCCGGCATCAGCAGGCTGTAAGCCCAGATGGCGAACCCGGCGTTCATGCCCACCACCACGCCGAGGCGGTTGCCGCGCTTCCAGTAGAGCCCACCGAGCAGGGCCGGGGCGAACTGGGCCGCCGCGGCGAAGGAGAGCATGCCGATCGAGGCCAGCGAGGTGAACTCGCCGATCAGGCGGTAGAAGCCGTAGGCCAGCGCCAGGATCACCCCGATGGTGATGCGCCGTGCCTGGAGCACCAGGCGACCGTAATCGCGCGGACGGGCATCCAGCCAGCGCAGGCGGAACAGCAGCGGGATCACGATCTCGTTGGAGATCATGATCGAGACCGCCACCGTGGCCACGATCACCATGCCGGTGGCGGCGGAGAAGCCGCCGATGTAGGTGAGCAGGGTCAGCCACTGCTGGCCGGCGGCCATCGGCAGCGCCAGCACGAAGGTGTCGGGTTCCACCGAGCCGTCGGGGAACAGGGCCAGGCCGGCGGCGGCGATGGGCAGGATGAAGAAGGCGAAGGCCACCAGATAGAGCGGGAACAGCCAGCGCGCCTTGGCAGCATCATTGGGGTGGGTGTTCTCCACCACGGCGACGTGGAACTGGCGTGGCAGGCAGAAGATCGCCAGCATCGCCAGCAGCGTCTGGGCCCAGAAGCCGCGGCCGAAATCCTGGTCGGCGAGCTGACGCTGCAGCTCCATCTGGGTGTCGGCGATGGCCATCAGCTCGCCGAGGCCATCGAACATGCCCCAGGTGACGTAGGCGCCCAGGATCAGGAAGGCCAGCAGCTTGACCATCGACTCGAAGGCGACGGCGTGGATCAGCCCCTCGTGGTGCTCGGTGGCGTCGGTGTGGCGGGTACCGAACAGAATGGCGAAGGCGGCCATCACGATGGCCACGAAGAAGGCCGTATCGCCGAAGAGCGGGGTGTGGGTGATGTCCGCTGCTTCCGTCAGCACGGCGAACGAGGTCGACACGGCCTTCAACTGCAGGGCGATGTAGGGCAGCGTGCCGATCAGCGCGACCAGGCTGGCGAAGGCGGCCAGGGACTGCGCCTTGCCGTAGCGCGAGGCGATGAAGTCGGCAATCGAGGTGACGTTCTGCCGCTTGGCCACGCGGATCATCTTGGCCAGTATCGGCCAGAACAGCAGGAAGGTGAGGATCGGGCCGACGTAGATGCTGGCGAAGGACCAGCCCGCGGTGGCGGCTTGGCCGACCGCACCGTAGAAGCTCCAGGAGGTACAGTAGATGGCCAGCGCCAGGATGTAGATGACCGGGCGCTGACGGCTGGCGCCGCGCCGACGCGCGTTGCGGTCTCCCAGCCAGGCGATGCCGAACAGGATGGCGATGTAGAGCAGTGAAACGGCGATCAGCAGCCAACCGGCAAACATGTTTCCTCCCCCCGGCATGTGCCGACCATTCTAAAGGGATATCGGCCCGAGGACACTCGGGCCGAGGGGTGGCGTTGGCCGGCTGCGGCGATTCACTCGGCGGCGCAGACTGCCCGATAGAGGCCGGACTCACGGTCCAGCTCGCGCAGGGCATCGATCTGCGGCTGGCGGCTACCGTTGATGAGCGGCACCAGTTCGGCCGAGGAGCAGTTCATCAGGTACGGCTGGTGCTCCAGGCGGTCCACATAGTCTTTCTCGAAGCGATACAGAATGAACTCGACCAACGGGTGGTCGTCGGTCTGGCGTCGCTCCATGCTGCTGTGATCGACCACGCTGAAGCCGACCGTCAGGGGGACGGCGTAGGTCCACGGGCGCCAGAACATCCGGTCCTGCTCGGTTTCGACCACCTGCGCCGTCGCCGGCAGCTGATCGCGCTTGTGCTCATACCAGCTGTACTCATGGTTGATCTGATAGCCAAGGATGCCGAGGCCGGCAAAGACCGGGACGATCCAGCGGGGCAGCCGCTTGCCGCTCAGGGTGCGCAGCAGAAGTCCGATGCCCGCGGCGCCCAGTCCGGCGAAGACCGCCGCGATCAAGTGCCAAATCATGTTGGGAGCTTCCTGACAGCCATCGGGCTTCCCGAAGGAAGCCCGATGGGGGATGGGTTCCGGCGCCGGGACGACGCCGGGGTAGGATTATGACTCAGTGGTCGACCGCCATGCCAGCTCCCTTGGGATAGCGAACGCTCTCCACCAGGTCCTGGATCTCCTGGGGCGGCTCCTGGGTGGCCTTGGAGAGGGCGAAGGCCACGGCGAAGTTGATCATTGCGCCCACCGCACCGATGGAGAGCGGCGAGATACCCAGCACCCAGTTGTCCGGGGTGTCCGGCAGGTTGTTGGTGCCGGGGATGAAGAACCAGCCCTTGTAGATGAAGATGTAGACCACGGTGAAGATCAGACCGGCCAGCATGCCGCCGATGGCACCGACGTTGTTCACCCGCTTGGAGAAGATGCCCATCATCAGCGCCGGGAACAGCGAGGCGGCGGCGATACCGAAGGCCAGTGCCACCACCTGGGCGGCGAAACCTGGCGGGTTGGCCCCGAGGTAGGTGGCCACCACGATGGCAACGGACATGGAGATTCGCGCCGCCAGCAGCTCGCCCTTCTCGGAGATGTTGGGATTGATCGAGCCCTTGATCAGGTCGTGACTGATCGCCGAGGAGATGGCCAGCAGCAGACCCGCGGCCGTCGACAGGGCAGCCGCCAGACCGCCCGCGGCGATCAAGCCGATGACCCAGCCGGGCAGGTTGGCGATCTCCGGGTTGGCCAGTACCAGGATGTCGTTGTTGACGGTCAGCTCGTTGCCTTCCCAACCGCGGTCGGCGAAGTCGGCGCTGCCGTTGTAGAACTGGATGCGACCATCGTCGTTCCTGTCCTCGAAGGAGATCAGGCCGGTCTCCTCCCAGGTGCGGATCCAGTCGGGACGATCCTCATAGAGGATGGGGTTGGTAGCGGCTTCCTCCATGTTCCCGACCTGTCCGGCCATTTCCGGGTAGATGGTGGTGGCGAGGTTCAGTCGCGCCATGGAGGCCACGGCGGGAGCGGTCAGGTAGAGAAGGCCGATGAAGACCAGGGCCCAGCCGGCGGACCAGCGAGCGTCGGCTACCTTCGGCACGGTGAAGAAGCGGATGATGACGTGGGGCAGACCGGCGGTACCGATCATCAGCGTCAGGGTGAACAGCACCATGTTGAGCTTGTTGTCCACGTCCGCCGTGTACTCGTTGAAGCCCAGTGCGGTGACCACCTCGTTGAGCTTGGTCAGCAGCGGTACGCCGGATTCGGCATGACTGGAGAACAGGCCCAGCGGCGGGATCGGGTTGTTGGTCAGCTCCAGGGAGATGAACACCGCCGGAATGGTGTAGGCGACGATGAGCACGATGTACTGTGCCACCTGGGTGTAGGTGATGCCCTTCATGCCGCCGAGTACCGCGTAGAAGAAGACCACTACCGCCGCGATGATCAGGCCGGTGGTGGCGTCGACCTCCAGGAAGCGCGAGAAGGCCACGCCGGCCCCCGCCATCTGGCCGATGACGTAGGTCACCGAGGCCACGATCAGGCAGATGACCGCGACCAGTCGGGCCTGCTTGCTGTAGAAGCGGTCACCGATGAATTCGGGCACGGTGAACTTGCCGAACTTGCGCAGGTAGGGCGCGAGCAGCATGGCCAGCAGTACGTAACCACCGGTCCAGCCCATCAGGAACGTCGAGTTGGCGTAGCCGCCGGCGGCGATGAGGCCCGCCATGGAAATGAACGAAGCGGCCGACATCCAATCGGCGCCGATCGCCATGCCGTTGGTGACGGGGTGAACCCCGCCCCCGGCAACATAGAAGTCTTTGGTCGAGCCCGCCTTCGCCCATATCGCGATGCCGATGTAGATCGCAAACGAGCCTCCGACGAAGAGGACGTTGATGGCAAATTGACTCATGCTGGCTTACTCCCCGAGGCCGAACTGCTGGTCGAGCCGATTCATCTTCCAGGCATAGAAGAAGATCAGCACGATGAAGGTCAGGATGGATCCCTGTTGGGCAAACCAGAAGCCCAGGTCGGTACCGCCGACAGGAATACCTGACAGCAGGGGGCGAAACAGGATGGCGCAGCCGTAGGAGACGAATGCCCAGACGATCATACAGCCGGTTATCAGGCGTAGGTTCGCCTTCCAATATGCAGTCGCGTTGGATTTGTCATCTGCCATAGTGATGCTCTCCACTTGTTGTTAAGGTTGGGAAGTCGCCAAGAGAGTTGTTACCAAGGTCATCAGGGGGAGGCACCAAGCGAGTCGAGCGGTTAGTCGATGACGCCAGCCAGCGCCTGTTGATCCCATGATCCCTGCGGACGAGCCGCACTTCCCACCACGTCTGGTCATCTATCACCGAGCCGCGTTAATTAGGCGCTTTTTCCCCGATGGCTCATTGGCAATAGTGGTCAATAAAACAGAAAAATAAAATCCCAGACTTTCGTATCATGAGCAAACTATAATGCTCTTATCTTCATTTTAATTCTTTAATATCAACGGGTTGGTTTCTTGTTGCATGGCGGGTGCGGTGGTGCTCCCTTTGGTGATAGGACGATTGTCTAGCCTTGGACTTTTGTCTATGCCTCTCACCTGTAAGACCAATGTCTAGTTCTAGTGGCAAGCTTTCGAAAGCCGTTCTCTTTGACGTTGGTCTAGGTTATGTCTGGAAAGTCGGGACTGTTATTCTGCCTCGGTAAGACCGGTTCGATGCGAATGGCGTTGAGCGGGGCGAGGTGTTTCTACAAGTTCGGGCGACAGGGACGTACATGCCCAGGATGGGTGCTCCCTTGGTACCGCGACCTGCCAGCCAGGCCTCACTTTCCGACTCGTTCGAGCGCTGACGGCGATGACGGCCGCACCACGAGGGTTACCACATGGTCGATGTCGATCTTACTCAGCCCCCGTTCTCCTTTTTGAATGAAGAGGGGCGTGAGCGTGTGCGTCATGGCATTGACCTGGCCTACTTCGATCGCGACGAGATCATTCTGGAGACCGGCCAGCCCGGGGAGTATGTGTTCCTCATCCACAAGGGCGAGGTGGCCGAGCTGGATACCACCCAGCCGGGAGCCCGCGAGCGGATCGGCCATTACACGGCAGGCGACCTGTTCGGCGCCATCAGTATTCTCAACGGCAAGAGTCGCTATCGCTTCCGTGCCGAGCAGGAGTGCCTCTGTTACCTGATGCCGAAGGCGCTGTTCCTGCAGCTATGCGACGATTACCCCGCCTTCGCCGAGTTCTTTCGTCAGACCCTGGCCCACAAGACGCGCCTGCTGACCGAGCAGCGCGCCGAGGGCGGGGTGACCATGGCCGGCTTCATGCTGGCCAAGGTCAGCGAGTGCATGCGGCCGCCGCTGTGCATGGGGGCGGAGGCGACCATTGCAGAAGCGGTGGCCAGGCTGCACGAGAGCCACGCCGACAGTCTGCTGGTGGAGAGCGAGCAGGGCGCAGGCATGGTCACCAAGACCGACCTGCTCGAAGCGCTGGTGCTGCAGGGGCGCGAGAAGCAGAGCCCGCTGCGGGACATCGCGCATTTCGCGCTGGTCACGGTGCGCCCCGATCAATACCTGTTCGAGGTGCTGGTGACGATGACCCGCCACAAGGTGGAGCGAGTGGTTGTCCTTGAGCGGGAATCTCCTGTCGGCGTGGTCGAGCTGACCGATGTGCTGAGCTATTTCTCCAGCCGCAGTTATGTCGTCAGCCTGCAGGTGGAGCATGCCGATAGTCTCGATGCCCTGTTTCGTGCCAGCCGTCGGACCCCCGAACTGGTCAAGGCGCTCATGGCGCAAGGCGTCAAGCTGCGCTTCGCCATGGGCCTGCTGGCGGCACTCAACGGGCGCATCATGTCCAAGGCGTGGGGTTTCTTGATCGACGAGCGCTATCACCAGGAGAGCTGCCTGATGGTGATGGGCAGCGAAGGGCGTGGCGAGCAGATCCTCAAGACCGACCAGGACAATGGCCTGATCCTGGCCGATGGTCTCGAATGGCCCGAGGTGGGCGAGCAGATGCAGCGCCTCACCGAGACGCTGATCGAGCTGGGCTACCCGCCTTGTCCGGGCAACATCATGGTCAACAATCCCGAGTGGGTGGGCTCCGTCAGCCAGTGGCGCGAGCGCATTGCCCGCTGGGCTCGGAGACGCGATGGCGATAGCCTGATGAAGCTCGCCATCATGCTCGACTCCCATGCGGTAGCCGGCAACCCGGCGCTGCTCGAGCGGGTTCGCGAAGCGCTGTTCGAGGAGTGCTCGCGTGACGAACTCCTGCTCTCCTATTTCGCCCGCACGGCGCTGCGCTTCTCCACGCCGCTGACCCTGTTTGGCTCACTCAAGAAGCCCCAGCACGGCATCGACATCAAGAAAGGCGGCATATTTCCCATCGTGCATGGGGTGCGCACCATGGCGCTGGAGCGGCGTATCAAGCCCACCTCCACGCTGGAGCGCCTCGAGGCCTTGGCGGCGGATGGCAGGCTGGAGGAGCGCGTCGCCGAAGATCTGGCCGAGGCGCTGTCGCTATTCACCGAGCTGCGCTTGAAACAGCAGCTCGAACGTCTCGATGGTGACGGCGACGGCAAGAGCCCGGACCGCGTCGTGGTCCAGCAGCTGTCATCGCTGGAGCGCGACCTGCTGCGCGAAGCGCTGCATATCGTCAAGGACTTCAAACAGAGCCTGTCGCAACGCTATCACCTCGAGTATTCCTGAGGGCGCTAGCGGCTGGGCAGGTAGGTACAGAGGAGGTAGGCATGTTTCGAGCGCTGCGCCGGGCCCACGATCGTCGGCGTCATGCGGGTGGCGAGTATGGCTGGCTGTTCCGCCCCTACACCGGGGATGAACTCGTCGCCATCGACTGTGAGACCACCGGGGTCGATACGCGTACTGCCGAGCCCGTCTCCATCGGTGCGGTCAAGGTCCGCGGCGACAGGGTGCTGACCAGCGAGTCGCTCGACCTGCGCCTCCGGCGCCCCGCCACGCTGACCGGCGATTCCATCCGCGTGCATGGCCTGCGCGGCGTCGACCTGGACGACGGCATCGGCCTGGATGAGGCCCTGGCAACCCTGCTCGACTTCATCGGCAACCGCCCGCTGCTGGGCTGGCGCCTCGACTTCGACCTGGCCATTCTCAACCGCCAGCTACGGCCGCGCTTCGGCTTCGACCTGCCCAACAGCGGCATCGACGTGGCGCAGTTGTATCACCGCCAGCAGCGGCGCAGCGTGATGGAGCCCGAGCCGCGTGCGCAGCGCTTCGAGGCGGTGGCCGAGGCGCTCGGCGTGCCGGTCATGGGGCGTCACACCGCGCTGGGCGATGCCGTGACCACGGCGCTGATGTACCTGCGCCTGGAGCGGGCGGGGATGCAGGACCGCCGCGAGGCGTGAGTCGCTCCACGGCGTCGCCTCCGGGCGGCGTCGATGGTAGGATGTGCGGCCTCACCCACCGTTCGCTCTGGCAGTGCCCCGACCATGCAAGACGCCGTCACCTTCGACCCCCGTGCCGTTGCCGATCTCGATACTCCTCAGCAGCAGAGAGAGGCGGAGCCCCCGCTGGAGCAGCTCGACGCCAAAGGGCGGCGTGAGTTCAACAAGTTGCAGAAGCGCCTGCGTCGCCAGGTGGGCAACGCCATCATCGACTACGGCATGATCCACGAGGGCGATCGGGTCATGGTCTGCCTGTCGGGCGGCAAGGATAGCTATACCCTGCTCGAGATCCTGCGCAACCTGCAGCGCAATGCGCCGGTAAACTTCTCGCTGGTGGCAGTCAACCTCGACCAGAAGCAGCCGGGCTTTCCCGAGCATGTGCTGCCCGAGTATCTCGAGACCACCGGCGTCGAGTACTACATTCTCGAGCGCGACACCTACTCGGTGGTGAAGGAGAAGACGCCGGAGGGCAAGACCACCTGCGCGCTCTGCTCACGCCTGCGGCGCGGCTCGCTCTACGGCTTCGCCGAGGAGATCGGTGCCACCAAGGTGGCCCTGGGACACCACCGCGAGGACATCCTCGAGACGCTGTTCCTCAACATGTTCTATGGCGGCAGCCTCAAGGCGATGCCGCCCAAGCTGCTCTCCGACGACGGCAAGAACATCGTCATTCGACCGCTGGCCTACTGCCGCGAGGCCGATATCGCCGAGTTCGCAAGGCTGATGGCTTTCCCCATCATTCCCTGCAACCTGTGCGGCTCCCAGCCGAACCTGCAGCGCCAGGTGGTCAAGGAGATGCTGGCCGAGTGGGAGCGCAAGCACCCGGGACGCATCGAATCGATGTTCAAGGCGGTGAGCAATGTGGCGCCGTCGCAGCTCGCCGACCGCGAGCTGTTCGACTTCGAGGGGCTCGAGGCCAAGCAGGTCCGGCTGCGCGAGCGGCGCATCGATGCCCTGAACGTTTCCAACGATAGCTGAGTCGCGTCCGGTGGCGAATCGAAGAGGCCCGCCTGGCTAGCCAGGCGGGCCTCTTCTCGTTTCGGGGTCAGCGCGCGTGGGATCGACCGCTTCAGTGGTCGTCGTGGGCCTGGGCCACCAGCGCCTCGAGGTTGAGGATGTTGACCTCGCGACCGGAGACCTCGACCAGCCCCTGCTGCTGGAAACGCCCGAGAATGCGGCTGACCGTTTCCACGGCCAGGCCCAGGTAGTTGCCGATATCGGCCCGCGACATGGAGAGGCGGAAGCTGTAGGGCGAGTAGCCGCGGCGGCGGAAGCGATCCGACAGGCTCGAGAAGAAGCTGGCCAGGCGCTGATCAGCGGTCTTGCGCGACAGCAGGCGCATCATCTTGCGGTCGTCGCGCAGCTCCTTGCTCATGCTGCGGTAGAGCTGGCCGCGCAGCTCCGGCAGCTGCTCGGAGAGCTGGTCGAGCCGGTCGAAGGGGATCTCGCACACGGTGGTGGTCTCGAGCGCGATCACGCTACCGGGGTAGAGCTGCTCGTCGATCCCGTCGAGGCCGACCAGTTCGCTGGGCAGGTAGAAGTTGGTGACCTGGTCCTCGCCCGAGCCCTCGGTGGTGACCTGCTTGAGGCTGCCGGAGCGCACCGCGAAGACGCTGCTGAAGGCACTGCCCTGGCGGAACAGCGATTCGCCCTTCTTCAGCGGCGAGCGGCGCCGGATGATGGCGTCGAACTGTTCCATGTCCTCGAGTTCCAGAGCGAGGGGCAGGCACAGCGAACTCAGGCTGCAGTTCTGGCAACGGGTTTCATGCAGCAGCGAACGCCGCTTGCCGAGCGCATTGGCTGCGTTGACCGGCATGCTCCACCTCCTTGATCGTCGTCATGGAGGCATTATGGAACATTAATGAAGCAGGTGAAATGCCCCTTGCGACCTTTGGCCGCAATTCGATTAGGCCGCCTCGAGCGATTGCGCCCCGCTCAGACGATGCGCGAGAACTCCGGACCAGGCTGCGGCGGCAGCCGGGCATCGAAGGCCATGGCGAGGTGCCGGATCAACAGCCGGCCGATGGGGGTGGCAATGAGCCGGTGCCCCTCCAGGGAGACCAGACCGTCACGCTGGAGCGCTTCCAGGCGCGACAGGGCGCCGGCCAGGTAGCGCGGCGCCTCGATGCCGAAGGTCTCGCTCAGCTCGTCGAGGTCGAGCGCCATGTCACACATCAGGCGCTCGATCGCATGCCGCCTGACCCGGTCATCGAAGGTCAGCCGGATACCCCGCGCGGTAGGCAGACGGCTGGCATCGAGGGCCGCTTCGTAGTCGGCGAGGCGGGTATGGTTCTGGGCATAGACGTCATCGATGCAGGAGATGGCCGAGACCCCGAGGCCCACCAGATCGCACTGGGCATGGCTCGAGTAGCCCTGGAAGTTGCGCTGCAGGGTACCCTCGCGTTGGGCAATCACCAGGCTGTCGCTGGTGCGGGCAAAGTGATCCATGCCGATGTGCACGTAGCCGGCGCCGGTCAGCATGGCGATGGTGGTGCGCAGTATCGCCAGCTTCTCCTCGGGCCCGGGGAGGTCTTCGGCGCGAATGCGGCGCTGCGCCGTGAAGCGCTCGGGCATGTGGGCATAGTTGAAGACCGAGATTCGCGCCGGCGCCATGGCGATGACCTGCTCCAGCGTGGCGGCGAAGCTGTCCCGGGTCTGCAGCGGTAGCCCGTAGATCAAGTCCAGGTTGAGCGAGCGAAAGCCGAGCCGGTCGGCCTCGTCGAGCAGCGCCTCGGTGAGGATGCGCGGCTGGATGCGGTTGATGGCCCGCTGCACCCGCGGGTCGAGGTCCTGAACGCCGAGGCTCAGGCGATTGAAGCCCAGCGCCTGCAGGTGGCGCAGGGTGAAGACGTCGGCCTCGCGCGGGTCGATCTCGATGGCGTAGTCGCGGTCGCGGGCGCTGGAGAGGCCGAAGCGGGCGTCGAGGCGATCGATCAGGTCGCTCATCTGGTCGAGGCTGAGAAAGCTCGGCGTGCCGCCGCCCCAGTGCAGCTGGGCGACTTCGCGACGCGTATCGAGGTATGGCCTGAGCAGCACCATTTCCCGGTCCAGTCGCGAGATGTAGGGCTCCGCGACCCTGGCGTTCTTGGTGGCGATCTTGTGGCAGGAGCAGTAGTGGCAGGCCTTGCGACAGAAGGGAATGTGCACGTAGAGCGACAGCGGCCTGCCGTCGGCGTTGCTGCGAGCCAGGGCCGCCTGATAGGCCTGTTCGCCGAAGTCGTCACGGAACGAATAGAGGGTGGGATACGACGAATAGCGCGGGCCGTGGGTATCGTAGCGCCTCAGCAGGGCCTCGTCCCAGGCGAAAGGATCGGCCATCGCTCGATGCACGGACATCGCGGGAACGGACATGATGGCACTCCGAAAGGCTAACATGGACACAATGTAGCGGTACGCTGGCCCAAGCGGATTGAGCTGCGTCAAACGAAGTGAAGGTCGTGTCTCGGCCGCGCGTTCAGTGGCCTGGCGCGCCATGCGGCAACAGGTTCGCCACCTGCCACAGGGCGAAGGCGATGATCGCGAGGGCGGCCAGGGTGCGGGTCGCCGGGTGGCGGATCAGCGTGCCGAGCTGACGCGCAGCGAAGCCGGTGACCAGCAGCGCGGGCAGGGTGCCGAGGCCGAAGGCCGCCATCAGCGCCGCCCCGCGCCAAGGGTCGGCCGTGGCCAGGCTCCAGGCCAGCATCGAGTAGACCAGCCCGCAGGGCAGCCAGCCCCATACCGCGCCGAGGCCAATGGCCTGGGGGATCCTGACCACCGGCATCAGCCGCTTGCCGACCGGCTCCAGATGGCGCCACAGGTGGCGGCCCAGGGCCTCCACCTTGAGCAGCCCCTTCCACCAGTTGGCGATATACAGCGCCATCAGGATCAGCATGACGGCGGCGAGCAGCTGCAGGCCGATGCGTGCCCCCGGGGTCAGCGCCACCAGGGTGCCGAGCGAGGCGACCAGGGCGCCGGCGGCCGTGTAGCTGGCGATGCGACCCAGGTTGTAGCCGAGCAGCAGCCCCGAGAGCCGGGCCGGACTGCGCATGCTGGGCGGCACGGCGAAGGTCAGCGCGCTCATGATGCCGCCGCACATGCCGATGCAGTGGGCGCCGCCGAGCAAGCCGAAGACGAAGGCCGCCAGCAGCGGCGGCAGGCCGAGTCCGGTGGGGTCCATCAGCGCTCCGCCGGGCCGTCGTCACCCTCGCTGGCCGGCTTGCGCCGGCCGGCCTGGCGCCGCCGTTCGCGCTCTTCCGGCGTCAGGTCGTTCTCGTCCTCGTCGAACAGGATGCGGTGGGCCGGCCCTTCGAGATCCTCGAACTGATCGTTCTTCACCGCCCAGAAGAAGGCCCATACGGCCAGGCCGAGCAGGATCAGCGAGAGCGGGATGAGCAGGTAGAGAATGGTCATGCATTCACCATTTGGGCGTCGCGGTCTGGGGGCTGGCTGGGGCGCAGGCGGAAGCGGTTGAGGCGCAGTGCGTTGCCCACCACCACCAGCGAGCTGCCGGACATGCCCAGCGCCGCGACCCAGGGCGGTACGACGCCGATGGCGGCCAGCGGCAGCGCCGAGAAGTTGTAGCACACCGACCAGATCATGTTCTGGCGCATGATCCGGCGGGTGGCACAGGCGATCTCGATCGCCTCGACGATACGCATCAGGCGCGGGCTCAGCAATACCGCATCGGCGCTGGTGCGGGCCAGGTCGGTGGCGCCGTTCATGGCGATAGACACGTCGGCGCCGGCGAGCACCGGCACGTCGTTGATGCCGTCGCCGATCATCGCGACCTTCTCGCCGGCCGCCTGGCACGCCCGGATGCGCTCGAGCTTGCCCTCGGGGCTGACGCCGGCGTGCCAGGTCTCGAGTCCCAACTGGCCGGCCAGGCGGCGTACCGCCTCGCGGGTATCGCCGGAGAGCAGTTCGACGCGTATGCCACGCGCCATCAGCTCGGCGATGGCCTGCTCGGCATCGTCGCGCAGTCGGTCGCGCAGGGCGAACCAGGCGCGCGGCTCGCCGCCCTCGCTGAGCAGCAGCCACTGGCCGTCATCCGGCGCCGTGAGGGCGTGGCCGGGGGCGGCGAAGTCGGCGCGCCCCAAGCGCCAGCGCTGGCCGTCGAGCGTGCCCTCGACGCCCTGGCCGGTACGGCTGCTCCTGTCGCTCGCGTCCACCGTCGCCTCGCGCCAGGGGCGGAAGGCGCGGGCGATGGGATGCTCCGAGTGGGCCTCCAGCGCCGCGCCGATCACCCTGGCGCGCCCGGCCGAAAGCCCGCCGAGCGGGCGGGTGTCGACCAACTGCATCTCGCCGCAGGTCAGGGTGCCGGTCTTGTCGAAGATCACCCGGTCGACCTGGGACAGCGACTCGATGGCGTCGGCGCGGGTGATCAGCACCCCGCGCCGGCGCAGCTGGCCGTGGCCCGCGGTGAGCGCGGTGGGTGTGGCCAGCGCCAGGGCGCAGGGACAGGTCACCACCAGCACCGAGAGCGTCACCCACAGCATGCGGCTGGGGTCGATGAACCACCAGGCGGCTGACACGCAGGCGGTCACCACCAGCAGGCGCAGCACGAACAGGTGCGACATGCGCGCGGCCATCTGGGCCAGCCGCGGGCGGCTGGCGAAGGCGCGGTCGGTGAGATCGACGATGCCGGCCACCCGCGCCTCCTTGCCGGCGTGGGTGACGCGCACCACCAGCGGACTCTCGATGTTCTGGCTGCCGCCGGTGACGCTGTCGCCGATGCGCCGGGTCACCGGCAGGTACTCGCCGGTGAGCATCGACTCGTCGAGGCTCGACTCGCCCTCCTCGATCACGCCGTCAGCGGGCACGCCGTGGCCCGGCTTGACCACGACGCGGTCGCCGGCGGCGAGTTCGCTGGCAGGCAGGATGCGCTCCTCGCCGTCGGCCTCGAGGCGCACCGCGGAGAGCGGCAGGGCGCCGGTCAGGGCGTTGCCGGTATGCCCGCTGCGCCGCCGTGCGCGGGCCTCGACGTAGCGGCCGAAGAGCAGGAAGAAGGTGAACATCGCGACCGAGTCGAAATAGACCTCGCCGCTGCCCGAGAGCACGGCATAGCCGCTGGCCAGGTAGGCGCCGCCGATGGCGATCGAGACCGGCACGTCCATGCCCAGCACACGCGCACGCAGGTCGCGCGCGGCGTTGCGGAAGAAGGGCACCGCGGAGAAGAACACCACCGGCGTGGCCAGGGCGAACGACAGCCAGTGGAACAGTGCGAGGAAGTCCTCGCTGATCTCGCCGGGGCCGGCTGCGTAGATGGGAATCGAGAACATCATCACCTGGGCCATGCCCACCGCGGCCACGATCAGCCGGCGGATGTTCATGCGCTCCTCGAACTGCAGCCGCTGCTGGGCGGCATCCGGTTCGTAGGGCTGGGCAGCGTAGCCGATGGCGGCCATCTCGGCGAGGAGCCGCGACAGCTTGAGCCGCGCCGGGTCCCAGGCTACTCGCACGCGATGATGGGTAAGGTTGACGGCGCTGGCGGTCACGCCCTCCAGGGCGTTGAGGCGATGCTCGATCAACCAGGCGCAGGCGGCGCAGGTGATGCCGTCCACCGCCAGCGTCGCATGGACCTCACCGTCGTCGCCCTCGGCATGCACGAACTGGCGCTGCAGGCCCGGGTCGTCGAACACCGCCCAGGTCTCGGCCTTGACCGCCTGGCGCTCGTCGGGGCGCTCCGGCAGCTCGGTGCGGAATCGGTAGTAGCTGGCGAGCCCGCCGTCGACGATGGCGTGGGCCACCGCCTCGCAGCCGGGGCAGCACAGGGGGTGGGTCGCCTCGTCGAGGGTGATCGACCAGGGGGCCTGGGCGGGCACCTGGCTACCGCAGTGGTAGCAGCTCTGGCTCGGTTCCGCCTGGCCGGCGGTCGGGCTCGTGTCGTTATGCGTCAAGGGTTGTCACTACGCTCGTGTCAGCTGCGCCGCTCGACGCCGGGCGTGAGGCTGAAGCTCTCCTCGCTGGGAAAGCGAGCCTCGCCCACCAGGCGCCACTCGGGCGATTCGGTGCTGGGCTGCAGCTGCAGGTACCAGCGATGGCGCAGGTTGTCGGGCGCCTGGCCCAGGTAGCGGCCGTCGCGCACGTGCTCCAGCGTCAGGTCCTGGTCGCGGTCGTCCTGGGTGGGGAAGATCAAACGCAGGTGGAGCCGCTCGGGGCGGTCGTCGCCGTCGAGCTGGACGATGATGTCGCTGGTCAGCGGGTCGATGCGCAACTCGGCGTCGAGGTTCAGCTCGTTGGCGCGTTGCTGCTTGGCCAGCACCATGTTGATGGCGCGACCGTGCTCGTAGTAATCCTCCTGGACCATGCCGTCGAAGGAACGTACCGAGAGCACGGCGAAGGTCGAGCTGACGCCGATCGCCGAGAACAGCAGGCCGAGCAGGAACCACGGCCAGAACTGCTTGTACCAGGGGGTGGGGGAGGTCATGTCGGTCATCTCCGGATATTGCCGATGAAGCGGGCCTCGCGCTCGAGCGCGATGCGCTCGTCGTGCTGCGATTGCAGCAGCAGCTCGATCGGGTGGCTGGGCAGCTCCAGCACGGCGGGGTCGGCGGTGACCTGCACGGCGAACAGCCGCGAGCTGCCGGCCGGTACCTGTAGCGTCTCGGTGTCGAGTTCGAGGCCGGGCAGGCCGCGAGCGGCGAGCCGGTAGTCGTGGTCCCGGTCGTCGAGGTTGCGCACGGTCAAGGTATAGACGTTGCTGATACGCCCGTCACGGGTCATCTGGTAGAGCTGGCCGCGCTCGCGCTCCACTTCGAAGTTGAGCGGCGTGCGGTCGCCCAGCGTCCAGGCGAACAGGCCGATCATCACCACCAGGGCGGCGAAGTAGCCGAGCAGGCGGGGACGCAGGATATGGGACCGTTTTGCCTGCAGGGCGTTCTCGGTGGTGTAGCGGATCAGCCCGCGTGGATAGTTCATGCGATCCATCACGCTGTCGCAGGCATCGATGCAGGCGGCGCAGGTGATGCACTCGTACTGCAGGCCGTCGCGAATGTCGATGCCGGTGGGGCAGACCTGTACGCACAGGTCGCAGTCGATGCAGTCGCCGTGGCCGGCTTCGCGGGCCTCGGCGTGGCTCAGGCTCCTCTTGCGCGACCCGCGGGGTTCGCCGCGGGCGGCGTCGTAGGAGACGATCAGGGTGTCGGCATCGAACATCACCGACTGGAAGCGCGCATAGGGACACATGTAGATGCACACCTGTTCGCGCAGCCAGCCGGCGTTGAGGTAGGTGAAGACCAGGAAGAAGCCGACCCAGAAGTAGGACCAGCCATGGGCCTCGAGGGTGGGCAGTTCGGCGACCAGCGCGCGAATCGGCGTGAAGTAGCCGACGAAGGTGACACCGGTGGCCAGCGCAATGGCCAGCCAGATGGCGTGCTTGGCCCCCTTGCGCCAGGCCTTGTCGAGGCTCATGGGTTCGCGGTCGAGCTTGATGCGGCGGTTGCGCGAACCCTCCAGGCGATGCTCCACCCAGATGTAGAGGAAGGTCCACACGCTCTGGGGGCAGGTGTAGCCGCACCAGACGCGTCCGGCGAACACGGTGATGAAGAACAGGCCGAAGGCGCAGATGATCAGCAGCCACGACAGCAGCACGAACTCCTGCGGGTAGAAGGTGGCGGCGAAGATATGGAACTCACGCCCGGGCAGGTCGAACCAGATCAGCGGGCGATCGCCCCAGGTCAGCCAGGGCAGGCCGAAGAAGGCCAGCATCAACAGCCAATTCGCCGCGCGGCGTACCCGCTGGAAGAACCCCTTGATCTCGCGCACGTAGATGTGACGCCGGCTGGCGTACATGTCGTGCTGGACCGTCGCCTGGGGCGTGTGGTGGCCCACGATTTCCGGGGTCACGTCTCGAGTGGGAATCTTGTCGCTCATGTCGGACTCGCGGCGGGCCGCGCTGGCCCGCAAGGGGAAGGCAATGAAGAGGGCTTCATTGTATCGGGAGCCCGTCGCGTGGCGGGGCAGTGCGACGGTGGGTCGCACTGCCCGCCCGGGCGGGAGCCGTCAGTCGCGTAGTCGCAGGCTGTAGATGTAAGCGGCGACCAGGTGGACGCGCTCTGCACCGATGTAGGCCTCCTGGGCCGGCATGTGGCCGTTGCGGCCGTTACGCAGGGTCTGGCGCACCGAGTCGGCAACGCTCTGACCGGGCGCCTGGTAGAGCCAGGTGTCGTTGGTCAGGTTGGGCGCGCCAAGGGCCTGGTTGCCGGTACCGTCGGGTCCGTGGCAGGCCGCGCACACCGAGGTGAAGACCGCCGAGCCCAGCTCGGCGCGCTCGGCGTCGTGCTCCAGGCCGGAGAGTGCCAGCACATGGTTGGCGACGTTCTCGATGTTCTCCTCGCCGAGCTGTTGCCAGGAGGGCATCAGGCCGTTGCGCCCGCGTACCAGGGTGGTCTGGATCTGCTCCGGCTCGCCGCCATACAGCCAGTCGTCGTCGGTCAGGTTGGGGAAGCCGTAGCCGCCCTGGGCGTTGGCGCCATGGCACACCGCGCAGTTGTTGAGGAAGATCCGCTCGGCGACCTGCATGGCCTCGGCATCCTGGGCCAGCTCGGGAATCGGGATCTCCTCGTACTGGGCGAAGATCGGCGTGAAGCGCTCTTCCGCCTGGGCGACCTCCTCCTCCCATTGCCCCTCCTGGGTCCAGCCGAGCAGGCCGGCGAAGTTGCCAAGCCCGGGGTAGAGCAGCAGATAGCCGAGCGAGAACACCACGGTGGCGACATACAGCTGGAACCACCAGCGCGGGAGCGGGTTGTCGTACTCCTCGATCTCGTCCGCGGCATGGCCGGTGGTTTCCACGTTGCCGTCGGCATCGGGCACCTTGTCGGTCTTGCGGTTGGCATACAGGATCCAGAAGGCGAAGGCGATGGAGCCCAGCGTTATCAAGATGATCCAGGCGCTCCAGAACCCGGAAAGGGAGTCATCCCATAGATTGCTCATGCGTTTTCGTCTCCCCTGTCTTTACGGGAATCGGCTTCGCCTGCCTGCTCGCGGAGCGAGCCCTGCTGCGAGGCGCTGCGGTCTCGGTTCGATTGTTCGTCTTCATCGGCGAAGGGCAGCTGGGCCGCTTCGTCGAAGTCCGGCTTGCGCCGCCGGGAATAGGCCCACCAGACGATGCCGAGGAAGGCGATGATCAGCAGACCGGTGATGATGCCGCGAAAGGTACCGGTATCCATGATCAGCGCGTGCCCTCGAGCACGGTCCCCAGCTGCTGCAGGTAGGCGACCAGGGCCGTGATCTCCTGCTGGCCGCGTACCTCGCGGGTGGCACCCTCGATCTCCTCGTCGGTGTAGGGCACGCCGAGGCTGCGCAGGACTTCCATCTTGCGCGGGGTGTCCTTGCCGTCGAGGGTGCGCTCGAACAGCCAGGGGTACGCCGGCATGACCGACTCCGGCACCACGTCGCGCGGGTTGTACATGTGGGCGCGATGCCAGTCGTCGCTGTAGCGGCCGCCGACGCGGGCCAGGTCCGGCCCGGTGCGCTTGGAGCCCCACAGGAAGTTGTGCTCGTAGACCGACTCGCCGGCCACGCTGTAGTGACCGTAACGCTCGGTCTCGGCACGGAACGGGCGCACCATCTGTGAGTGACAGCCCACGCAGCCCTCGCGACGATAGATGTCACGCCCCTCCAACTCCAGAGCGGAGAGGGGGCGCAGGCCATCGACCGGCTCCGTGGTCTGCTTCTGGAAGAACAGCGGAACGATCTCGGCCAGGCCGCCGAAGCTGATCACCACCAGAATCAGCACGGCAAGCAGGCCAACGTTCTTTTCGACGATCTCGTGTTTCATTGGTGTCGGTTTCCCCGGTTACTCAGGCAGACTGCGGAATCGGCTGCTGGCTGGCGGCTTCACTGCGCTTGACGGTCATGAAGACGTTGTAGGCCATGATCAGCATGCCGGTGACCCAGAACAGGCCGCCGATCAGGCGCACGATGTAGCCCGGTCCGCTGGCCTCGACGGCCTCGACGAAGGTGTACATCAGCGTGCCGTCCGGGTTGATGGCGCGCCACATCAGGCCCTGCAGGATGCCGTTGACCCACATCGAGGCGATGTAGAGGACGGTGCCGATGGTGGCCAGCCAGAAGTGCACGGCGATCAGCCCGACCGAGTGCATCTCGGTGCGGCCGAACAGGCGCGGAATCAGGTGGTACATGGAGCCGATGGTGATCATCGCCACCCAGCCCAGGGCGCCGGCGTGGACGTGGCCGATGGTCCAGTCGGTGTAGTGGGACAGCGCGTTGACCGTCTTCACCGCCATCATCGGCCCCTCGAAGGTCGACATGCCGTAGAACGACAGGGCCACGACCAGGAAGCGCAGGGTCGGGTCGGTGCGCAGCTTATGCCAGGCGCCGGAGAGGGTCATCATGCCGTTGATCATGCCGCCCCAGGAGGGCGCCAGCAGGATGATCGACATCACCATGCCCAGCGACTGCGCCCAGTTGGGCAGGGCGGTGTAGTGCAGGTGGTGTGGGCCGGCCCACATGTAGATCATGATCAGCGCCCAGAAGTGGACGATCGACAGGCGATAGGAGTAGACCGGGCGCTCGGCCTGCTTGGGCACGAAGTAGTACATCATGCCGAGGAAGCCGGCGGTCAGGAAGAAGCCCACCGCGTTGTGGCCGTACCACCACTGCACCATGGCGTCGATGGCGCCGGCGTAGATCGAGGTGGAGTACATCCACGACACCGGGATCGCCGCGTTGTTGACGATGTGCAGCACCGCCACGGTCAAGATGAAGGCGGCGAAGAACCAGTTGGCCACGTAGATGTGGGAGGTCTTGCGCTGCTTGATGGTCATCAGGAAGACGATGGCATAGCTGACCCAGACCACGGCGATCAGGATGTTGATCGGCCACTCGAGCTCGGCGTACTCCTTGGTGGTGGTATAGCCCAGCGGCAGCGTGACGACCGCCGACAGGATCACTGCCTGCCAGCCCCAGAAGGTGAAGGCGGCCAGGCGGTCACAGAACAGCCGCGTCTGGCAGGTGCGCTGCACCACGTAATAGGAGGTGGCCATCAGCGCGGAGCCGCCGAAGGCGAAGATGACTGCGTTGGTGTGCAGCGGGCGCAGGCGGCCGAAGCTCGTCCAGGGCAGATCGAGGTTGAGTTGCGGCCAGACCAGTTGTGCGGCAAGGATGACACCGAGGAGCATGCCCACGATGCCCCACACCACTGTCATGATCGCGAACTGCCGAACTACCTTGTAGTTGTAGGTCGGATGCTCTAGTGCTGTGCTCATGTCAGGTTCCCGTCGAACGCGAATCGAGAGCTCGCGGTGGCGCAGGCCACGGCAAGATTCCCGGTTGAGGGTGATGCAGGTTAGAAAGCAGGGCGGATTCTAGCGCAGCCGCCTGACAGACTGAACCAAGGATACAAGCGAAACTCGTATAGGAAATTGACGTGTGTCCAACTTTGCACGATTAAGTGCGGTTCCCATTGAGGTAGTTCAGAGGCATGTACAGGGCGGCGTACGACAGCCCGGGCGCTGGTTTGTCGAAGGGCTCGGCCCGCTGGAAGTGCGCGGTGACGGCAGCGTCGGGCGCCTGCTGATCGCCCATGGCGCGGGGGCTGGACAGCATTCTCTTTACATGAATCAATTGCGAGGTGCGCTCGCCGAGCAGGGCGTGCAGACCCTTGCCATCGAGTTCGCCTACCTGCAGCGTGCGAGCGCGAGGGCCGGCGAATCCCGCCGCCACCCATCGACCGCTTGGTAGAAGAATTATCGCGCTGGTGCGACATTCTGACACATCCTCATGGAGGTACCCCCTGGCTTGGCGGCAAGTCCATGGGCGGGCGTGTGGCCAGCCTGCTGGCGGCACGTGAAAAGGCCGCCGGCCTGGTACTGTGCGGCTACCCCTTCCATCCGCCGCGCCGGCCTGATCGCCTGCGCCTCGCGCACTGGCCCGACATCGACTGCCCCACCCTGGTGGTGCAGGGCAGCCGCGACCCGTTTGGCACCCGCGAGGAGGTCGAGGCCTATTCGCTGGGCGAGCGGGCATGCGTCCACTGGCTGGAAGATGGCGACCACGACTGGAAGCCGCGGCGGCGATCGGGGCGTACCCAGGCGAAACTGATCGAGGAGGGGGCGGCCGCGATCGCCGCTTTCATGAAAGCGCATCGGGTGCCACAGTGAGCAATGACACGAACGACGCGGGCTTGAGCCATTTACGTCTCGAGAAAACGTGCTGCCGAGGCCGTTTTGCACGGCCAGGGCATTGACAACCAAGCCGATCCCTGTAGAATTCAGCGCCACGTGACCAGGGGTGGTTAGCTCAGCTGGGAGAGCACCAGCCTTACAAGCTGGGGGTCACAGGTTCGAACCCTGTACCACCCA
Organism: Halomonas sp. SS10-MC5; assembly: GCF_015992245.1. NCBI lineage: Bacteria > Pseudomonadati > Pseudomonadota > Gammaproteobacteria > Oceanospirillales > Halomonadaceae > Halomonas > Halomonas sp. SS10-MC5. The sequence goes on from NZ_CP065435.1 coordinate 958,730, forward strand.
CCATCGCGCCCAGACACGGGCGATGGCGAGATCCTGAACACGTAGGAAGCATGCAGCGGACCGGTAGTTCAGTCGGTTAGAATGCCGGCCTGTCACGCCGGAGGTCGCGGGTTCGAGTCCCGTCCGGTCCGCCATCGTTTCCGTCGCTGGTGTCATCTGTCGTGGACCGGTAGTTCAGTCGGTTAGAATGCCGGCCTGTCACGCCGGAGGTCGCGGGTTCGAGTCCCGTCCGGTCCGCCATGATGTCCCGGCCTGCAAGTCCTCATCGCAGCAGTGCGATATGCGTGGGTGATTAGCTCAGTTGGTTAGAGCACCAGCCTCACATGCTGGGGGTCACTGGTTCGAGTCCGGTATCACCCACCACGCGGACCGGTAGTTCAGTCGGTTAGAATGCCGGCCTGTCACGCCGGAGGTCGCGGGTTCGAGTCCCGTCCGGTCCGCCATTTCGATTTCAGGCCCCGAGCCCAGGCTCGGGGCCTTTTCGTATCGTCTATACTCCCTCCGTCTCGCCTTCGCCCGATGGGCACGAGCTGCGGCGTCTCCTGTCGCGAGAGCCCAGCGCACTTCGCCTTTGGGCGAAAGCGTCGCTTTTCCTTTGCGCCTGTCGTCCGGCTATCATACAGTTGTTTGAAATTATCGTGACTCGACCCCAAGGAGGAGTTCGGCGTGCGCTATCCTCATCTCTTTCGTCCGCTCGAGGTGGGCCATCTGACCCTGCCCAACCGCGTGCTGATGGGCTCCATGCATACCAACCTCGAGGAGGCGCCCAATGGTTTCGCGCGCCTGGCGGCCTTCTATGCCGAGCGTGCCCGTGAAGGCGTGGGACTGATCGTGACCGGCGGCATCGCCCCCAACCCCGAAGGGGCGGTGTTCCAGGGCGCGGCCACGCTGGAGCGGGCCGAGCAGGTGGCCGATCATCGCGGCGTGGTCGAGGCGGTGCATGCCGAGGGCGGGCGCATCTGCCTGCAGATCCTGCATGCCGGGCGCTACGCCTACTCGCCCGAGCTGGTCGCACCGTCGCCGCTGCAGGCGCCGATCAACCCGTTCGTGCCGCGCGAACTCAGCGACGCGGACGTCGAACGCCAGATCGCCGACTACGTACGCTGCGCCTCCCTGGCCCGCGAGGCCGGCTACGACGGCGTCGAGGTGATGGGCTCCGAGGGGTACCTGATCAATCAGTTCCTGTGCCTGCGCACCAACCAGCGCGACGACCGCTGGGGCGGCTCGCTCGAGAACCGCATGCGCTTCGCGGTCGAGATCGTGTCGCGGATCCGCGCGGCGGTGGGCGACGACTTCCTGATCATCTTCCGCCTGTCGATGATCGACCTGGTGGAGGAGGGCAGCACCTGGGAGGAGGTCGTGACGCTGGGGCGTGCCATCGAATCCGCCGGCGCCAGCCTGATCAACACCGGCATCGGCTGGCACGAGGCGCGCGTGCCCACCATCGTCACCAGCGTGCCGCGGGCGGCCTTCACCGAGGTCACCCGGCGCATGAAGGCCGAGCTCGCCATCCCGCTGATCACCACCAATCGCATCAACATGCCCGAGGTGGCGGAGCGGGTGCTCGCCGAGGGGCACGCCGACATGGTCTCCATGGCGCGCCCCTTCCTCGCCGATCCGGCCTGGGTGAGCAAGGCGGCCGAAGGACGCGACGACGAGATCAACACCTGCATCGCCTGCAACCAGGCGTGCCTCGATCACACCTTCCAGGGCAAGCTCACCTCCTGCCTGGTCAACCCCCGGGCATGTCACGAGACCGAGCTCGTCATCGAACCGGCCGAGACGCCGCGTGACGTCGCCGTGGTCGGCGGCGGCCCGGCCGGCATGGCGGCGGCACTCACCGCCGCCCAGCGCGGCCACCGGGTGGTGCTGTTCGAGCGCACCGGCGAGCTGGGCGGCCAGTTCAACCTGGCGCGCAAGATCCCGGGCAAGGAGGAGTTCGACGAGACGCTGCGCTACTTCAAGGTGATGCTCGACAAGCATGGCGTCACGCTGAAGCTCGGCAGCGAGCCCGACGTGCAGGTTCTGCGCGGCTTCGACGCGGTGATCCTGGCCAGCGGCGTGCGCCCGCGCCGGCTCGACCTGCCGGGCATCGAGCATCCCAAGGTAATGAGCTATCCCATGGCGATCCTGCATCCCGAGCGGGTCGGGCGGCGGGTGGCGATCATCGGCGCCGGCGGCATCGGCTTCGACGTGGCGGAGCTGCTCACCCACGTGGGGCATCCTTCGCTGGACCGCGAGGCCTGGTGCGCCGAATGGGGCGTGGACCTCGGCGTTGCCGAGCGCGGCGGCCTCCGCCCGCCCGAGCGCCCCGACACACCGCGCCAGGTCTTCCTGCTGCAGCGCAAGCACTCCAAGCCCGGCAAGGGGCTGGGCAAGTCGACCGGCTGGGTGCACCGGGCGTCGCTGCGCCATCGCGGCGTCGAGGCCCTGGCCGGCTGCGAGTACGTCGGCATCGACGACGAGGGCCTGCACATTCGCCACCACGAGGAGCCGCGCCTGCTCGAGGTCGACAGCGTGGTGATCTGCGCCGGACAGGATCCGGTCCGCGAGCTGCTCGAGCCGCTCCGGGAGGCCGGCGTGGCGGTGCACCTGATCGGTGGCGCCGACGAAGCCGCCGAGCTCGATGCCAAGCGCGCCATCGACCAGGGTACGCGGGTGGCGGCGGGGCTGTGAACGGCCGTCGGGGCGAGGCGGGTGGCGAAGTCGGCGCGGATGGGCGACCCTGGGGCCAGGGGGAAAGCCGACGACAGGGAGGTGCGAGTGACCCAGCCCGACGAGCCTCACGACCTGGAACAGATGCTCGACCGCTTCAAGCGTGCCGGGGGTGACGAAGGTGCCGGCCTGGTCAGCCTCGGCGACCTGCTCGACGAGGTCGGCCGTCGCTCCTTTGCCCCCCTGCTGCTGGTGCCCGGCATCATCACCCTGATGCCGGTGGTCGGGGACATTCCCGGCGTTCCCACCCTGATGGCCCTGTTGGTCCTGCTGGTGGCCGTACAGCTGCTGTTTAGAGCGCACCACTTCTGGATCCCGGGGTTCCTGTTGAATCGATCCGTCTCCAGGCAGAAGCTCGACAAGGCGATCGGCTGGAGCCGTCGGCCCGCGCGCTGGGTGGACAAGTGGCTCAAGCCGCGGCTGACCTTCCTGACCCACGGCGCCGGAATCGTCGCCGTTGCCCTGGCCTGCATCGTCATTGCCCTGGCCATGCCGCCGATGGAGGTGGTGCCGTTCACCGCCAACGGTGCTGGCTTCGCCCTCACGCTATTCGGCCTGTCCCTGATGGCTCACGATGGGCTCCTGGCCGCCGTGGCGTTCGCCGTGACGCTCGCCACCCTGGTCTTCGTCTACCTGGGGCTTTTCTAGCCCTTGGCCAGGAGCCGGCGCAGGTCGCTCACCACCGCCTCCCTGGCGTCGTCCTGGCGAATGAGCAGCTGTGCCTCGCCGTGGCGATCGAAGGCGAAGATCGCGCTGGGGTGGGACACCGTGTAGCGTCCCCCGTCGTCCTTCTCGCCATAGCCGTAGGTCACCCGGTAGCGGCGGGTCAGGGCATCCAGCTCCTCCTTGCTGCCGGTGAGGCCGACGAACTCGGGGCCGAAATTCGCCGTGTACTCGCGCAGGGCCTCGGCATCGTCGCGGGCCGGATCCACCGAAACGAACAGCACTCGCAGGTCGTCGCGCGCCTCCTCGCCGAGCTCGTCGAGGATCGAGTCGAGGTGCGCCATGCTGGCCGGGCAGACGTCGTGGCACTGCGTGAAACCGAAGAACAGCAGCGTCGTGTCGCCGCGAAAGGCCTGCGCCTCGACCCGCTCCCCCGACTCGCTTGTGAGCTCGAACGCCAGGGGCGGCATGAGACCGGCGATGTCCTTGGTCTGCCAGCCCGGGTCGGAGCAGCCCATCAGCACGCTGCCCAGCGCGAGCAGCCCCGCCAGAACCCGGGTGCGGCGCAGCGGGGGACGGCTTGGCGAGTCGGGGCGGGGCGTCGTGGGTCTCATGGCTGGGGGACTCCTTCTGGCTGTTCCGGTTGGCCCGGGCGCGCGTCGCCCTTGCCGGATAGAATGGCGCGAATCACGATCAGCACACCTGCCACGCTCATCATCGAGGCGGGGATCCAGGTGATCAGCCCGCCCAGTTGCTGGTCGGTCAGTGGCGCGATGGGCCAGGCGCGACCGCAGACGGCATAGACGTCGAACAGCACGTTCTCGCTGAAGGTGAGGTAGGCCCCCAGCAGGATTTGCGGCGGAATCACCAGCAGCAGGGCCAGGATGCGCATGCCGTACCCCAGCCCGCCCTGGCGCGGCGTGCGTGGGTCGAGCACCAGCCACCAGAACAGCAGGCCGTCGAGCAGCATGCTCCAGTTCATCACCTGGTAGCGTTGGCGGCTGAGCATGGCATCAAAATGGACCTCGGGGATGAGCCAGAAGTAGATCAGCCCGACGAACAGCAGGGGGGCGACTGCCGGATGCTGCAGCAGACGGTAGATCGGCCGCAGGAGCCGGGCTGCCGCGGCCCGCCCCGGGAGGTGGCGAAGGCGATTCGGCATGCCGGCCGCCAGGACCGGCAGCGGCGCGGCCAGGGCGATCAGGAACGGCGCTGCATGATGCAGCACCAGGTGCTGGGCGCGATGGATGAAGAACATGTACTGCGAGAGGTAATCGAAGTGAGTCTGCGTCACCGCATAGATCGCGCCGACGCCCAGCAGATAGGCGAGTGCACGCCAGGTCCCCGCTGCCTGCCGCCGATGTCGCTGCAGGCCGCGCAGGTACAGGCCCGCCGCAAGCAGGCAGGCGGCGCTCCAAGACAGGGAAAACTCCCAGGGCTGCAAGACGCCCATGATGCGCTCGAACTCGAGCATTTGCCTTCCTTTGCCTTCCTTTGCCGAGGCGGCGGCAGTCGCCGTCTGGAAGTGTGTCCTCCAGCATAGCGAACTTGACCGGCCAGGAAACACCCGGGCGACAGCGCCGGAGGGATGCTCTGCCATCGCTTCGTGTGAAGGAGCGCATTGCTGCGGAAGGCGTAAGGATCGGTGGCCACGCTCGGCAGCGACGAGCAGGCCGCGCCATCCTGTACTAGGGTGAAGGCGAAACAGGGTCGACGCGCCGGCTCTGATCCGGTATCGGCGCTGGCGACGCTTTCTCGCTGCCTCGCCGGAACCGAGCCGTCTGAACGCGCCCCACGGCGCGTCTATCGGATCTTGCATGGAATGCGCCGCGGTAGCGTTTCGCGCACGCATCAGCAATGGATTGTCACGCCAATGCCCCTCAGCAAGTACGTTCGCTCAACAGGGCTGGCCGGGGCCGCCGCTCCGCTTCTGTCTGCCTGCGAAGGCCCCCAGTCGGCCCTCGACCCGGCGGGCTCGGCCGCCGCGCTGATCGCCAGGCTGTGGTGGCCGACGCTGTTCGTCGCCGCCCTGGTCACGCTGCTGGTGCTGACGCTGCTGGCCGTGGCCGTGCTGCGTGCCCGTCGCAAGCAGGCCGCGCTGCCGCTGAACGCCAGGCAGAGTCGCAACCTGGTGATCGCCGGCGGCATTCTCCTGCCGTTGGCGGCAACGATTCCCTTCGCTCTCTCGAGCTTCTCCATCGGCCGAGTGATCGAGGCCCCCGTGCCCGACGTTGCCATGACCGTGGAGGTCATCGGCAAGCAGTGGTGGTGGGAGGTGCACTACCTGGACGAGACGGGCGAGCGCATCGCCACGACCGCCAACGAGATCCACGTGCCCGTCGGCGAGCCGGTCCGCTTCCTGCTCAAGTCGGACAACGTCATTCACAGCTTCTGGGTGCCCAACCTGAAGGGCAAGACGGACATGATGCCGGGGCGCTCCAACGTCACCGCGATGACGGCGGACGAGCCCGGCGTCTATCGCGGCCAGTGCGCGGAGTACTGCGGCACGCAGCATGCGCTGATGGCCTTCCTGCTGGTGGCCGAGGCGCCGGAAGCGTTCGATGCCTGGCTGGAGGGCCAGCGCCGGTCAGCGATGGAACCGGAGACGGGTGCGCAAGCCCAAGGGCGCGACGTGTTTCTCGATGCCGGCTGCGCCGGCTGCCACACCATCCGCGGCACGCCGGCCGACGGCGATCTAGGCCCCGATCTGACTCATCTTGCCGGTCGGCGCACGCTGGCCGGCGCCACGGTGCCCAACCGAATCGGACACCTCGGCGGCTGGATCACCGACCCGCAGCACGTCAAGCCGGGCAGCAGGATGCCGCCGAGCGACCTGACACCGGAGGAGCTCAAGACCTTGCTCGATTACCTGGAGAGCCTGGAATGACGCTCGAGACACCCGCCACCCCCCACGACAGGATCGATTCGGCGGAGCAGGCCACGCAGCTGGAGCGCACCTGGCATTCGCCCGGCGGGTTGCTTGGCTGGTTCACCCACGTCAACCAGCGCATGATCGGCAAGCGCTTCATCATTACCGCCTTCATCTTCTTCCTGCTGGCGGGGATTCTCGGCATCCTGATTCGCCTGCAGCTGGCCGGCCCCGAGCAGCAGTTCATCGGGCCGGAGCTCTACAACCAGTTCTTCACCATGCACGGCACGGTAATGATGTTCTTCTTCGCCATTCCGGTGATGGAGGGCTTCGCCATCTACTTCGTGCCGCTGATGGTGGGCACGCGCGACATGGCCTTTCCCCGGCTCAACGCCTTCGGCTATTACGTCTATCTGATCGGCGGGATCGTGCTGTTCGGCTCACTGCTGCTGAGCATGGCGCCCAACGCCGGCTGGTTCAACTACGTGCCGCTGTCGAGCAAGCTCTACTCGCCCGGCTACGGGGTCGACGTCTGGACGACCATGATCACCTTCATCGAGGTCTCGGCGCTGACCGCGGCGGTGGAGCTGATCGTCACCACGCTGCGGATGCGCGCGCCGGGCATGTCGCTGAATCGCATGCCGCTGTTCGTCTGGGCGGCGCTGGTGATGTCGTTCATGATCGTCTTCGCCATGCCGGCGGTGATCGTCAGCAGTACGCTGCTGATCCTCGACCGGCTGGTGAACACCCAGTTCTTCATCGTCGAGGGCGGCGGCGAGCCGCTGCTGTGGCAGCACCTGTTCTGGTACTTCGGTCATCCCGAGGTCTACATCATCCTGGTGCCGGCACTGGGCATGATCTCGACGATCATCATTACCTTTACCCGACGGCCGATCTACGGCTACACGGCACTGGTGCTGTCGGTGGTGGCCATCGGCTTCGTCAGCTTCGGCCTGTGGGTGCACCACATGTTCACCACCGGCCTGCCCCAGCTCGGCATGAGTTTCTTCACCGCTGCCAGCGTCACCATCGCCATCCCCAGCGGGGTGCAGATCTTCTGCTGGATCGCCTCGCTGTGGGGCGCCAGGATCCGCTTCGCCACGCCGATGCTGTGGGTGCTGGGATTCTTCGCCATCTTCGTCATCGGCGGGCTGACCGGCGTCATGGTGGCCTCCATTCCCTTCGACACCCAGGTGCACGACACCTTCTTCCTGGTTGCCCACTTCCACTACGTGCTGATCGGCGGGGCGGTCTTCCCGCTGATCGGCGCGACCTATTACTGGTGGCCCAAGATCACCGGCCGCATGATGAGCGAAACGGCCGGCAAGTGGAGCTTCTGGCTGGCTTTCATCGGCTTCAACGTGACCTTCTTTCCCATGCATCAGCTGGGGCTCGAAGGCATGCCGCGGCGCATCTACACCTATGTCGAGGAGATGGGCTGGGGCGATCTCAACCTGCTGGCGACGATCGGCTCCCTGGTGCTGGCGACGGGCTTCGGCGTCACGCTGATCAATGCCATCTGGAGCGTGCTGCGCGGCCGGCGGGCCGAGCCGAACCCCTGGGGCGCGCCGACCCTGGAGTGGGCGGCGGACTCGCCGCCGGCCTCCTACAATTTTCGCCATATCCCCGTGGTTGAGAGCCGCTGGCCGCTGTGGGACTGGGAGCAGGCGGGCGAACGTGCCGTCGTCACCGGCCTGCGTCATGACCGTCGCGAGGTGGTGCTCACCAGCGTCCTCGATGCCAAACCCGTGGGCGTGCAGGTGCTGCCCGCCCCGACCATCTGGCCGTTCGTCTCGGCCGTGGCCGCCTCGATGGGGTTCATCGGCATCATCTTCCATCCGATCTTCTTCGTGATCGCCTTCTTCCTGGTGGCCTTCACCCTGGTGGCCTGGTTCTGGCCACGCCGACCCTGGAGGGACGATTGATGAAAGTCGTGCAGGGGTTCGACGTCTCGGACATGACCCGTTTCAACCCCGACCAGCGCGCGCCATTGTGGTGGGGCATTCTCGGCCTGATCACGATCGAGTCGGCGGTGGTACTGACCTTCTGCGTCAGCTACATGTACTTGGCGGCCTACGCCGACACCTGGCCGCCGCGCGGCGAGTCGGCCCCGCCCATGCTGTGGCCGAGCATCAACCTGGGGCTGCTGATGCTGAGCAGCCTCACCATGTACCTGGCCGGACGCGCCATCAAGCGCGGCAACCAGCGCGGGCTGGCCATCGGCGTCACCGCCAGCGTGCTGCTGGCGACGACGGTGCTGGTGCTGCGCTCGCTGGAACTCATGGCCTACGAGTTCAGTTGGAAGGATCACGCCTACGGTTCGATCGTCTGGACCATCTCCGGCTTTCACTACGTTCACGTGACGTCGATCGTCTTCGGCAGTGCGGTAGTCGCCATCCTGGCCTGGCGCGGCTATTTCACCCGGCAGCGACAGATCGGCGTCGTGGTGGATACCAACTACTGGTATTTCGTCTGCTTCGCCTGGATTCCCTTTTATCTACTCTTGTACTGGGGGCCGCGCGTCTATGGCCAGTGAACCGGATCGCGGCGTGCTGCTGCACCCTCTGATGTTGTGGCTCGGCTGGGTGATCGGTCCCGCTGCCTGGGCGCTTCACCTGCTGGGCAGTTACCTGCTGGTGGCCCGGGCCTGCGAGAACGGCGTCATGTGGATGCTGCACGCCACGACCCTGGTCACCTTGTTGCTGAGCCTGGCCGGCGCTGCGATGGCCTGGCGACAGTGGGGCCGCGCCGGGCGGCACTGGCCGGGCTCCGGCGATGGCGAGGCGGGGCGCATGCGCTTCATGGCGGTCATGGGGCTGCTCATCAGCGCGTTGTCCGCGCTGCTCGTCGTGGCCGAAGGTGTGCCCAACTTCTTTCTGGGGCCGTGCCTATGACAGCGAGAACTGTGCTCCTCTTGCTGCCGCTGCTCATCGCCAGCGGCTGCAGCAGTGACGAAGCCGAGCCACCGCCGGGCGACCCGGAAGTGGGCCAGGCGGCGATCCGTGAGTACGGCTGCGGCAGCTGTCATGTCATCCCCAGCATCGGCGGAGCAGATGGCCGCACGGGGCCGTCGCTCGAGCGCATCGCCAGGCGTGTCTACCTGGCTGGCGTATTGCCCAACACGCCCGACGACATGGTGCGCTGGATTCGCGAGCCGGAAGCGGTCGACCCGCGCACGGCCATGCCGAACATGGGTGTCGGCGAGAGTGACGCCCGAAATATCACCGCCTACCTGTACACGCTCAAATGAACGATCAGGAACGCCAAGACTCCGTCCGTAGGATCCGCAAGCGGATCGAAATCCATGTCGGCCTCGCTATCGCGGCGCTGGTCGTCGCCATGGGAGTGGGCGCGGCCGGCTTCGTCTATTGGGGCGCTTATAACGTCTCGGCGCTGCAGCAGCATACCGAGCCCGTCTTCACCCTGCTCAACCTGGCGCTGGACCGCTCCATCCGCCAGCGAGCCGAGGAGATCGAGGTCCCGTCGTTGACGCCGGACATGGCCGAGGAGGGGCGACGCCTCTACCAGGCCCGCTGCGTGCAGTGCCATGGCGCGCCCGGCGTGGGCCGCGACGATGTCGGCAAGGGCATGACGCCGGTGCCGCCCAACCTGGCGCATACGGCGAAGGCCAAGAGCGCCGCCGAGCTCTTCTGGCCCATCAAGCACGGCATCAAGATGACCGGCATGCCGAGCTGGCAGTTCAAGTTCACCGACGAGCAGATCTGGACCATCGTCGCCTTCATCATGCAGATGCCGGAGATGTCCCCGGCCGATTACCAGGCGCTGCGCGGTGGTGATGCGCGCGAGCCGCCGCGCGACGTGACGACCGTGAGCGCCTCCGCTCCGGCACGTGCCGCCGCGGAACCCGATCCCGCCCGCGGCAAGCTGGCCCTGTATGGCTATGCCTGCATCGCCTGTCATCGTATTCCGGGCACGGTGGGACCGCATTCTGACGTCGGCCCGCCGCTCGCGGGCATCGGCGGGCGTCGCTATATCGCCGGGGTGCTGGCCAACACGCCCGAGAACATGGTGCACTGGCTGCGCCACCCCACCGAGGTGGATCCGCTCACTGCCATGCCGGACCTGGACGTGACGGAGCAGGATGCCCTGGACATGGCGGCCTATCTGGAGACGCTGAAATAGGTCTGCGGGCACCACGTTCGCAGCGATCCTGGACGCACCACCGGGTGAGTGGCGTTTGTTCCTGCCGGTGGCCGCAACTACGCTGTGTCAAGGGGCGCCCGGGCCTGATATTCGCTCAAGGAGAGACAAGGTCCGCGTATACACACTGGGCTTTTGAACGCAACGCGAGGGATTCGCATGGCGCTGCTCACCCTGACAACCGTCCTGTTGACGACCTTGGGCCTTGGATGTCTGCTGCAATGGCTGCCGGCCCGTGGACAGCCAAAGCCGACCTACCCCCAGCGGGCACCTTTTCTCGGTGGCGGCAGCCCCGATACGCATGCCTGGAACCGCTATCACATTCGCTACTACCCCATGACGCTGCTGCTGATCGCCTTCGAGATGGAGATGATGTTCATGTATCCATGGGCGGTGGTATTCGTCGAGAAGGGGGCCACGGCGGTCATGGAAATGGGCATGTTCCTGGCCATCCTGGCGGTGGGCATCGTCTACGCCTGGCGTGAGGGGGTGTTCCGGTGGCAGTGAGCTGGCAACGTCGCCTGGCGGCTCGCGCGCCGGCGGCCGTCTTCCTTGCCGAGGCGGCGCGTATCGGCCCGGTGCGCGAAACGCTTGCGCTCGTGCCCGGTATTCGTCTCGTCGACACGCCTCGCCATGCCAGCGTGCTGCTGGTGGCGGGCGTTATCCCGACCGGCTGGCGCGACGACCTGCGCCGTATCCACGATCAGTTGCCCGCCCCGTTCGCCAGCGTGTGGTGTCGTTGCGAGCCATTCGAGGCACTGCGCAACCCCATACGTATCGATGTCGTCGAGGCGTTGCCCCAGGGCGTGGTCGAGACGCATCGCGAGCTGATGCTGGGCAAGCGCGACAGTGCGCCCCGGCTGCTACCGGACGAGCCGCCGAATCCCTGGGAGGGGCTCGGCGACGATGGCCATGGCGGCGAGGGCATGATGGGCGGCACGCCCTACGGTCGGCCCATGGCCATGAACATGCAGGACGATCGTCGCGATGGCCTGACGCTGGATACGCTGACCTTCCGGCTGGGGCCGTTTCATTCCGCGTTGCCGCCGGGTCTTCAGGCCGAGGTCAGCCTGCAGGGTGATCTGGTGCAGGCCTGGACGGTCACGCGCAAGCCCTTCGCCGGCGTCGTCGAACCGATCTTTCATGCGGCTCGCCAGTCGTCGGTGCCGATCGCCGAGCTCGAGCTCGCTCGCGCCCGTCATCACCTGCACCGGCTTTACCGGGGGCTGTGGTTGGCAGGCTGGCCGACAATGGCGGAACGGGCCCTGCGCCTGGCCGAAAAGCTGGGTCCGAACAGCGATGTTGCGGGCCTGCGCCGCGAGCTGGAGCGCGGGGGGCTGTGGCGGCTGGCGCTGCCCGAGCCTGGTCGCGGCGTGCTGGACGAAGCGCAGGCGCGGCAGCTCGGTGGTCCGGCGGCCCGCGCGGCGGGCATCGATGCGGACCTGCGCAGCGAGGATTCCAGCTACCGTCGGCTCGGTTTTGCACCGACCTGCCGAGAAGCGGGCGATACGGCGGCTCGCTGGCGGCAGTGGCTCGACGAGATCGAGCAGTCCCTGTCGCTGGCCGGCCGGGCCGCCCGTTACGACCTGAAGACCGCCGAGACCGCTGCCGTCGAGACCCCGCGCGGCCCTTGGGCCGAGGGCTTCCCTCACGATATGAGCGACCTGCTGGGTGAGGTGCTCCCGGAACTGGAGTGGGGCGAAGCGCTGCTGACCCTGGCCAGCCTGGACGTCGCTGCCCTTGATCCGCTCCCCCTCGCTAACGACTGGCGGACCGGCTTCGCCGAGGCGAAACGGGAGGGGAGTCCATGATCCTCGATCAGTTGATCCTGCCGTGGCTGCTGGCCTGGCTGATGGCTGGCCTGGGCGCCTATCTCGTGGCCGTGCTCGACCGTTGGATGGCGACGGGCTCGACCCAGGCGGGAAGCGTTTGGCTCGCTCCCCTGGCCAGCGCCGCCTGGCTGTTGACGCAGCAGGCCACGACCACCGAGGCACCGGACGCAGGTGCCTGGCGGTTGGCGCCGGCGCTCTACCTGGCCCTGGCCGCCACGGGGCTGGCACTGGTGCCGTGGTCGCCGACGCTGGTCGGGGTCGACCTGGCGACCAGCCTGGTGCTGTGGGGCAGCCTGGAGGCGCTGGCCACGGTGGTGATCTTTTTGCATGGGTGGTCGGCCAATTCTCACCTGGCGTTGATCGGCGCCTACCGCTACGTCGCCTTGGGGATCTCCTACCTGCTGGTCAGCATGTTCGTGCTGATCGGCGTGGCGCTGCCGGCCGAGTCGCTGCGCTGGACCGAGGTGGTCGCAGCGCAGGAGTCGCTCTGGCACGTGGTGTCCCAGCCGCTGGGGCTGCCGCTGTTCCTGGTGGTGGGGCTGGGTCTGACCTTCTGGGGACCGCTCGACCTGGCCGACTCGACGGATCTCTCGACGGGCACCGCGGTCGAGCGTTCGGGCCCGCCGCGTCTGGTGTGGGCGCTGGCGCGCGCCGCCATGCTGGTGGCCTTCAGTGCGATTGCCGCCACCGCCTTCCTCGGTGGCTGGATGGGTCCCTGGCTGCCGGGGCCGGCCTGGCTGCTGCTCAAGAGCCTGGCGGTACTGGTGGTGCTGCTATGGCTGGGGCGTCGGCTGCCCAGGCTCGCTCCCGAGCGCTGCCTGACGCTGATGTGGGTGGTGCTGCTGCCGCTCTCCTTCGTCGACCTGATCTGGGCCGGGGCGGTGGCCCTGTGGATGGCCTGAGTGAGGCCAGGGAGCCGACATGACGCCAAGTCTCGCTACGCATATTGCCTTTGTGGTGCTGGCGGCGCTGGCCGTGCTCAGCGGCTGGCGGGTGTTCTGCACCGATTCGATGGTGCGGGCGTCGTTCTTCCTGTTGCTGTCGTTCATCGCCGTAGGCGGGATCATGATCCTGCTCACCGCCGAGTACCTGGGGGTGGCGATGTTCTTCATGATGGCCGTCGAGATGATGGTCATGGCGCTGTTCATGGTCATGTTCATGATGAACCCGGCCGGCCTCAATCCGATGAAGATGGTGCACCAGGAGAGAGTTGCCATCGTCGCCGGTGTCGCTGTCTTCGGCGTGCTCTCGGCGGTGGCCGTGCTCGGCGATTTTCCCGATATGCCGCTGCCGGCGGAGCATGCGCCGGTGATCTCGCTGGGCCGTGAGCTGCTCGGCGATTCGATGCTGGTCTTCGAGACCGCCGGCGTGGTGCTGCTGACCACCATGGTCGGCGTGGTGGTGCTGTCGAGCCGACGTGGCCGCTATGGCCGCGCCGACGAGGGCTCGGTACCGCCCGGGCTCGAGCCCGGCGGCGAGCCGGCAGGCCGGCCAAAGGAGAGCGAAGAGGAAAAAGGAGAAGAGGGCGGCCACGCCCACCAACACCACCATTAGCGATGACGCGGTGGAACGACGCGTAACACAGGCCAGGAGGGCGACATGACACTCACCACGCTACTCGTTCTTGCAGCGGCGCTGATCGGCATCGGCTTCTATGGGGCGCTGTCGCAGCAATCGTTCGTGATGCTGATGATGGGCCTCGAACTGATGCTCAACGGGGCGATGTTGGCGGCCGTGGCCTTCTGGGCCTATAGCGGCGCCGGTGCCCCCGAAGGGCAGCTGTTGACCATCGTGATCATGGCAGTCATGGCGATCGAGATGGCGCTCGGCTTCGCCCTGGTGGTGGCGGTGTTCCGCGCCAAGCAGGCCGACACGACCGAAGCCCTGAGCGAGTTGAAGCAATGACGCTCTGGGCCGTACCGCTGACGCCGTGGTTGCTGTCGCTGCTGCTTTACGGGGCCGGGCGGCGATTCGGGCCGCTGGCTCTCGGGCTCTCGGGCTCTCGGCGGGGGTGGCGCTATTGCTGACTCTTGCCGTGACGGGGCTTTCGCTGAACGCCGGGGTAGTGGCGAGCTATCGCTGGAGCGAGTCCCTGACGCTGGGGCTGGAACGCTCCCTGGCAGGCGACGTTTTCGCCTGGCTGGTACCGCTGGTGGCATTGCCGGTGACGCTCTATGCCGCGATCCATGTCAGACAGGCGCCGCACCGCCTGGTGGCCCTGCTGCTGGCCTTTGTTGGCGCCATGCAACTGTTGGTGCTGGCCAGTGACCTGCTGACCCTGCTGGTAGCCTGGGAGCTGGTCGGGGCCTGTTCCTGGGGCTTGATCCTGCATCGCTGGCAGGAGGAGGGCATCCCGAGCCAGGCGATGCACGCCTTCCTCGCCACCCGGCTGGGCGACCTGGGGCTGTATGTTGCCGCAGGGGCGCTGTTCGCCGGCACCGGCGGTTTCGGCTATGCCGCCCTCGACGATCTCTCGGGTGGGCTGTTGCACGTCGCCGTGGCCGGCATCGTACTGGCGGCGGCGGCCAAGTCAGCACAGCTGCCGTTCAGTGCTTGGTTGTTTGCCGCCATGGCCGGGCCGGTGCCGGCCTCGGCCCTGCTGCATTCGGCGACCATGGTCGCCGCCGGAACCTTCCTGCTCGCTCGGCTGGCGCCGCAGCTCGAGCAGGCCGCCTGGTTTTCGCCCCTGGTGATTTTCCTGGGGCTGGCCACGGCGCTGACAGGCGGCCTGGTGGCGAGCTGCCAGGGCCACGCCAAGCGGCTGCTGGCCGCTTCCACGTCGGCGCAGTATGGGCTGATGTGGGTCGCCGTGGGGGCGGGCTTCCCCGGTGTGGCACTGCTGCACGCCGTCACCCATGCCTGCCTCAAAGCGGGGCTGTTCCTGGTCGCGGGGCTGGCCGAACGGCGCGTCGACAGCTACCGGCTGGCGGACATGCGACTGGGGCGACAGCTGCCGGGCGTGGCGGGGGCGAGCCTGGTGCTGTGCCTGGCGCTGGCCGGCGTGGCGCCGCTGGGGGCGGCCTGGAGCAAGGAGCAGATCGCCTCCGCCGCCGTCGATATCTCGCCCTGGCTGGCGCTGTTTGTGGCCATCGCCGGCGGGCTCAGTGCGCTCTATGCCACCCGCTTCCAGCGGCTGGCCTTCGGTCGCTCGCCACGGCGACTCGTCTCGGGCCGGCCGCCGGCCGGGGCGGAGCGAATTTCGCTGGCGGGGCTGGCGCTTGCCACGCTGATGCTCTCGCTGCTGTGGTGGCGGCCGTTCTCCGAGTCGATCGCGGCGAACTTGGGGGTCGTGCTGCCCAAGGAGCATGCGTGGCTGATGGTGGTGTCGCTGGCGCTTGTGGCGCTGGGCATTGGCATGGGGCTGTGGTTAACCCGTGGGAGCCCGCGTGAGGCGGAACCGGCCTGGCAACCGGTCCTGGCCGACTGGTTCGGCCTGCCGACGTTGCATAGCGGCGTGGGATTGGGTGTCATGCGGTTCGCCCGGGCCCTGGCTCGCTTTGACGATCGGGTATTCGACTTGCCATTGACCCGCCTGGCGCAAGGTGCCAGTGCCGGTGCAAGTGGCCTGGCGCGTGGCGACGACGCCCTGCTGGCCGTGCCTATCAACCAGCTGGCAAAAGGCATTCACGCAACCGCACGAGGCTTGGCGCGCGGAGACGATCGGGTCGTCGACTCCGGCTTGATGATCACCGCGCGCTGCGCGCAGTGGCTGGCCGACGTCAACACTCGGCGCGGCGAATGGCTGGCCGACGGCCTGCCCAGTGCGCTGGCACAGGGGGTAGAGGCCGGCGGGCGCTGGGCCCGGGCGACGCAGTCCGGCCAGACCCACCACTACTACACCGCCATGGCCGCCGGCCTCGGTACGTTCTTCCTGCTGCTGCTGATAGGAGCCTCGATGTGATGCTGACCGTCGCGCTGTTCGCTCCCCTGCTGGGCGCTCTCCCGCTTGCCTTGAATTCGCGCTGGAGTGCCGCTCAGGCGCGCTGGATCGCCGTGGTAGCATCCGGCGCCTCGTTGCTGGCGCTGGCGCTGGCCTGGCTGACGTTCGATCCGGCCGGTCCGCTGTTCCAGCATGTCGACGAGGTGCAGTGGGTGCCGTCGCTGGGCATGGCCTACCGGGTTGGCGTCGATGGTATCGCCCTGGCCGTGGCGACCATGAGTGCGGTGCTGTTCGTTGCCGCCGTCGTCTATCCCTTCGATACCCGGGGGGAGGCGCGCCAGTACTATGCCTGGCTATTGTTCCTGCACGGCGTGTCGCTAGGGGTCTTCCTGGCCCTCGATCTGCTGATGTTCTATGTCTGCTTCGATCTCACTCTGGTGGGCATGTACTTTCTGATCGGGCGCTGGGGTCACGGCGACCCCCAGCTCGCCGCCTTCAAGTTCTTCCTCTATACCTTTGCCGGCTCGCTGGCACTGCTGCTTGGCATCATCGGGCTCTATCTCGCTCTCGAGACGCCGACATTCGACATGCGCGCCATCATCGAGCAGCAGCCGCTGGCGGGCAGGGGCACCTATGCCAGCCTGGTATTTCTGGCGATGATGGTGGGGCTGGCGGTCAAGACCCCGCTGGTGCCGGTGCATACCTGGCTGCCCCAGGCCCACGTCGATGCGCCAGGGCCGGCCTCGGCGATTCTTGCCGGGGTACTGCTCAAGATGGGTACCTACGGCATGATCCGGCTGCCGCTGGCCATGCTCGGCGAGACCTTCTCCCGTTTCGCCCTGCCGGTGGCAGTGCTGGCGCTGGTGGCGATTCTCTACGGTGCCCTGGTGGCGCTGGGGCAGACCAACCTCAAGCGGCGTATCGCCTATACCTCGATCAACCACATGGGCTACACCGTGCTGGGGATTGCCGTGGCCGCTTCGCTGATAGGCGGGCATGACGAAGCACGGCGGCTGGCGCTGACCGGTGCCACGGTGGAGATGGTTGCCCACGGCCTGATTACCGGCTCGCTGTTCCTGATCAGCGGCTCGCTGTGGCAGCGTACGGGGGATTATGCCATGGCGCGTTATGGTGGCCTGGCTCGCCGGGCGCCGCAGCTGACCGCATTGACCGTGCTGGCCGCCTTCGCCAGTCTCGGCATGCCGGGGCTGGCCGGCTTCGTCGCCGAGTTTCAGGTGTTTACCGGCACCTTCGCCGTCTATCCCTGGCTGGCGGTGCTGGGGGTGCTGGGCATCGTGATCACCGCGGCGCTGTTCCTCGACCTGCTGTGGCGGCTGTTCTTCGGCCGGCTGCCCGAGCACCTGGCACATTTCCCCGACCTCAACCGGATCGAAATCGGGGTGCTCGGTGTGCTGGCACTGGGGGTCGTGGCGATCGGTGTGGCGCCACACTTCCTGCTCGAGGTGGTTGAGGCCTCGGCGAGCCTGCTGGCCGGAGGACGCTGATGCCCGTGGCGGACCTGACCCCCGAACTGGCGCTGCTGATCGGGGCGGTGATGATCGTGTTGGGTGCCGCCTTCCTGCCGCACGCCCGCCAGGGCTGGCTGGCCGGTGCGGCTCTGGTGACGCTGACGATCGCCCTGGGTGCCGTCGTCGTGCAGTGGCCGGCAGCGCCTTCGCTAACGTTCTCTGGGGTGTGGATCCTGGATGCACCGGCCTCGCTGGCCAAGCTCGTCATTCTGGGTAGCGGCGCACTTGCCGTGGCGATGTCGCCCGACTGGATGCGCAGCGACCCGCGGCATGGCGAGTACTATGCGCTGTGCCTGTTCGCGCTGCTGGGCGCCGTGGTCATGGCGGCGGCTGGCGACAGCATGGAGCTGCTGCTCGGCGTGCTGCTCTCCTCGGCGGCGAGCTACCCGCTGGTGGCCTACCACCGCGGGTTCGCGCCGGCGCTGGAAGCGGGCATGAAGTACTTCCTGATCGGCGCTCTGGCCAATGCGCTGCTGTGTGTCGGGGTGGTCATGCTGTTCGGCCTGGTCGGTGACACCGACTACCGCGTCCTGGCCGCGTTTCTTGCCCAGAGCGACCGGCTGGTGCTCAGTGTGGCCGTGGGCTGCGTGATCCTGGGGCTTGCCTTCAAGCTGGCGGCGTTTCCGGCGCATGCCTGGATGCCGGATGTCGCCCAGGCGGCCCCGGCGCCGGTTGCGGCGATGCTCAGCGTGGCGCCCAAGGTAGGAGCGGCGCTGGCGCTGGCGCGTCTGGTGGCGCTGTTGCCGGGAGAGCAGGGGCTCTGGCTGGTAGCGCTGGTCTCGGCGGTCACCATGACCCTGGGCAACCTGGCGGCGCTTCGCCAGATCGACGTTCGCCGGCTGCTGGGCTGGTCATCGGTCTCCCAGTCCGGGTATGCGTTGATGGCGGTGGCCGTGATCGGGCGCGCCGAGGGTGCCGTGTCGGCATTGCTTGTCTTCCTCGTCGCCTATGCGCTGGCCAACCTGGCCGCCTTCGCCGTGGTCACTCATCTGCGCGGACGCACCGACCTTGCCGATTATCGCGGCCTGGCCAGGGCGCAACCCTTGGCGGCTGTGGTGCTGATCGTTGCCATGCTGTCACTGGTGGGCATTCCGCCGCTGGTGGGTTTCTTCGGCAAGTTCCTGCTGTTCGAGGCTACGCTGGCGGCCGACCATGCCTGGCTGGCCATAGTCGCGGCGCTCAATACCCTGGTTTCGCTGTACTACTACCTGCGAGTGGCTGCCGTCATGGTCTTTACGCGCCCAACCGGGCCCGTCGCGGTGTTGGGGGGGCATTCAAGGCTCGCCATGCTGGCAGGGGGCGTGGGAATCGTGGCGTCAGCCCTGCTCATGGAGCTCCTCCTGGGGGCGTCAGGCGTAGTCATGCTCCCCCTGCCGTCCTGACACCTCGGAGACAGGGGGCGGGGCTGGCGGCGAGAATGGGAGCGCAGGGAGGTCCTCCTCATGCGATCCGGCTGGCGAGACGAGGCAGAGCGGGGGCGGCGGGAAGCCCTGCGCTGCCTGCGTCCAAGCAGCGTTTAATTATCGCCATGCGCTGATCGAACCCTTGGCACGCCCTGCGTTCTCATGATTATCCTTACCTTGCGTTGATTCTTTGCCACCCACTCTGCCCCGAAGTGTCTAGGCTGATGAGTAACCCACGGTGGTCATACGGATCGATGGCCAGGGGGTAAGGCAAACAGGAGGCTTCGATGAGCATCTTCGATCATGTGCAGAACCGCTTCTCTCGTGTCCAGCAGGAGGAAATGAGCCTGCAGGAGTACCTGGAGCTGTGTCGTGAGGACCCCATGGCCTACGCCAGCGCCGCCGAGCGGATGCTGAAGGCCATCGGCGAACCCGAGGTGATAGACACCGCCAAGGATCCGCGGCTCTCCCGAATCTTTTCCAACAAGGTGATTCGCCGCTATCCGGCCTTCTCCGAGTTCTACGGCATGGAGGAGGCGATCGAGCAGATCGTGGCCTACTTCCGCCACGCCGCGCAGGGGCTCGAGGAGCGCAAGCAGATCCTTTATCTGCTGGGCCCGGTGGGCGGCGGCAAGTCGTCGCTGGCCGAGCGGCTCAAGCTGTTGATGGAGCGAATCCCGTTCTATGCCATCAAGGGCTCGCCGGTCTTCGAGTCGCCGCTGGGGCTGTTCTCGCCGGAGGAGGACGGTGAGCTGCTCGAGAAGGAGTACGGCATTCCGCGGCGCTACGTGAAGAGCGTGATGTCGCCCTGGGCGGCCAAGCGGCTCAAGGAGTACGGTGGCGACATCTCGCAGTTCAAGGTGGTGCGCCTGTATCCCTCGCGGCTCAACCAGATCGCCATCTCCAAGACCGAGCCGGGCGACGAGAACAACCAGGACATCTCCTCGCTGGTGGGCAAGGTCGACATCCGCCAGCTCGAGCTCTACTCCCAGGACGACCCGGATGCCTACAGCTTCTCCGGGGGGCTGTGCAAGGCCAATCAGGGGCTGATGGAGTTCATCGAGATGTTCAAGGCACCCATCAAGGTGCTGCATCCGCTGCTGACCGCGACCCAGGAGGGCAACTACAACCCCACCGAGGGCATGGGGGCGATCCCCTTCGACGGCATCGTGCTGGCCCACTCCAACGAGAGCGAGTGGCAGGCGTTCCGCAACAACCGCAACAACGAGGCGTTCCTCGATCGCGTCTACATCGTCAAGGTGCCGTACTGCCTGCGCGTGACCGAGGAGATCAACATCTACAAGAAGCTGCTCGAGCACTCTTCGCTGGCCGAAGCGCCCTGCGCGCCGGACACGCTGCGCATGCTGGCACAGTTCTCGGTGTTGTCGCGCCTCAAGGAGCCGGAGAACTCCAGCATCTATTCGAAGATGCGCGTCTACGACGGCGAGAACCTCAAGGACACCGACCCCAAGGCCAAGTCGATCCAGGAGTATCGCGATGCAGCGGGGGTCGACGAAGGCATGGACGGGCTCTCCACCCGCTTCGCCTTCAAGATCCTGTCGAAGGTGTTCAACTTCGACAACCACGAGATCGCCGCCAACCCGGTCCACCTGCTCTACGTGCTGGAGCAGCGCCTCGAGCAGGAGCACCTGCCGAAGGAGACCTTCGAGCGCTACCTGCGCTACATCAAGGAGTTCATGGCGCCGCGCTACGTCGACTTCATCGGCAAGGAGATCCAGACCGCGTATCTCGAATCCTACTCCGAGTACGGTCAGAACATCTTCGATCGCTACGTCACCTACGCCGACTTCTGGATCCAGGACCAGGAGTACCGCGATCCGGAGACCGGCGAGCTGTTCAACCGTCAGGCGCTCAACGAGGAGCTGGAGAAGATCGAAAAGCCGGCCGGCATCTCCAACCCCAAGGACTTCCGCCACGAGGTGGTCAACTTCGTGCTGCGGGCGCGGGCCCAGAACAACGGCATGAACCCCAGCTGGCAGTCCTACGAGAAGCTGCGCGGCGTGATCGAGCACAAGATGTTCGCCAACACCGAGGAGCTGCTGCCAGTGATCTCCTTCAACGCCAAGGCCTCCACGGCCGACCAGAAGAAGCACGAGGACTTCGTGGCCCGCATGAAGGAGCGTGGCTATACCGAGAAGCAGGTGCGGCTGCTCTCGGAGTGGTATCTGCGGGTGCGTAAATCGCAATAACCGGCGCGAGCCAGGAGGTCGGCATGACCTATTTCATCGATCGACGCGCCAACGCCAAGAACAAGAGCGCCGTGAACCGCCAGCGCTTCCTCGATCGCTACCGGACGCACATCAAGCGTTCGGTCGAGGAGGCCGTCAACCGCCGTTCGATCACCGACATGGAGCGTGGCGAGAAGGTCTCGATTCCGACTCGCGACATCTCGGAGCCGGTGTTCCAGCACGGCCCGGGCGGCAAGCGCACCATCGTCAGCCCCGGCAACAAGGAGTTCGTCGAGGGAGATCGCCTGCGCCGCCCCAGCGGGGGCGGCGGAGGAGATGGCTCCGGCGAGGGCGGGGCCTCCAACCAGGGCGAGGGCATGGATGAGTTCGCCTTCAGCCTGACCCGAGAAGAGTTCCTCGACTTCGTCTTCGATGGCCTGGAACTGCCGCACCTGGAGCGCAAGGCGCTCAAGGACCTGGACGAAGTGAAGCCGGTGCGCGCCGGGGTGACCCGCGATGGCGTGCCGGCGCGGATCAACATCGTGCGCTCCATGCGCGAGGCCTATGCCCGGCGCATCGCCATGCGCGCGCCCCTGCGCCGCGCGCTGCGCGCTGCACAGGAGGCGCTGGACGAGGAGGAGCGCAAGGACCCGGTGCTGCGCAACCCATCTCGCATCGCCGAACTCAAGGCCGAGATCGAGCGCCTCGAGAAGCGGCTCGAGGCGGTGCCCTTCATCGACACCTACGACCTGCGCTACAACAACCTGATCAACCAGCCGCAACCCTCGAGCAAGGCGGTGATGTTCTGCGTCATGGACGTCTCGGGCTCCATGACCCAGGCCCACAAAGACATCGCCAAGCGTTTCTTCCTGCTGTTGTACCTGTTCCTCGAGCGCAACTACGAGAAGGTCGAGCTGGTCTTCGTGCGCCACCACACCGCGGCCAAGGAGGTCGACGAAGAGGAGTTCTTCTACTCCCGGGAGACCGGCGGCACCATCGTCTCCAGTGCCCTGACCCTGGTCGACGAGATCATCACCCGGCGCTATCCGCCGACCCAGTGGAACCTCTACGTGGCCCAGGCCTCGGACGGCGACAACTGGGACGACGACTCGGTGAACTGCCGCGAACGGCTGATGAAGTCGCTGATGCCGCGCCTGCAGTACTACACCTACGTGGAGATCACCCCCCATGCCCACCAGGCGCTGTGGGAGGAGTACGAGACCGTGGCCTCCGAGTTCCCCGACCGCTTCGCCATGCGCCAGATCGTCGAGGCGGGCGATATCTATCCGGTGTTCCGCGAGCTGTTCAAGCGCCGTGCCGCCCATTGACGCGACGAGGAGGCATCATGACCCGACGCAAGCCGATCGCCACCGGTTCCGACTGGAACTTCGAGATCCTCGAGGCGTATGAGCACGAGCTGGCCAGGCTGGCCGACGAGTATCGGCTGGACACCTATCCCAACCAGATCGAGATCATCACCACCGAGCAGATGATGGATGCCTATGCCAGCGTGGGGATGCCGGTGGGCTATCATCACTGGTCGTTCGGTAAGCAGTTCCTGGCGGTCGAGCAGGCCTACCGGCGTGGCCAGATGGGGCTGGCCTACGAACTGGTGATCAACTCCGACCCCTGCATCGCCTATCTCATGGAGGAGAATACGCTGATGATGCAGGTGCTGGTGATGGCACACGCCTGCTATGGCCACAACTCCTTCTTCAAGGGCAACTACCTGTTCCGCACCTGGACCGACGCCAGCTCGATCGTCGATTACCTGGTCTTTGCCCGCAAGTACGTGGCCGAGTGCGAGGAGCGTCACGGCGTGACCGCCGTCGAGCAGCTGCTCGACGCCTGCCACGCGCTGCAGAACTACGGCGTCGACCGCTACAAGCGGCCGTCGCCGATCTCCGCCGAGGAGGAGGTGCGGCGCCAGGCGGAGCGCGAGGAGTACCTCCAGGCTCAGGTCAACACGCTATGGCGCACGATTCCCGGGCGTCAGCGGGCCGATGCCCTGCCCAGCGACCTGGACAGCGAGGAGGACCCCCTGGGGCTGCATGGGGGAGGGCGCTATCCTCCCGAGCCGCAGGAGAACCTGCTCTACTTCCTCGAGAAGAACGCGCCGCTGCTGGCGCCCTGGCAGCGCGAGATCGTGCGGATCGTGCGCAAGCTGGCGCAGTACTTCTATCCCCAGCGCCAGACCCAGGTGATGAACGAGGGCTGGGCCTCCTTCTGGCACTACACCCTGATGAACCGGCTCTACGACGAGGGCCTGGTGGACGAGGGGCTGATGCTGGAGTTCCTGCAGTCGCACACCGCGGTGGTCAGCCAGCCCGGCTTCGATAGCCCTTTCTACAGCGGCATCAACCCCTATGCGCTGGGTTTCGCCATGTTCAGCGACATCCGGCGCATGTGCGAGAACCCCACCGACGAGGATCGCGAGTGGTTCCCCGACACCGCGGGCAGCGACTGGCTCGAGGCGGTGCACTTCGCCATGCGCAACTTCAAGGACGAATCCTTCATCCAGCAGTTCCTGTCACCCAAGGTGATGCGCGACCTCAAGCTGTTCAGCATCGTCGACGACGACCAGGAGGAGATGCTCGAGGTCACCGCCATCCACGACGAGCGAGGCTATCGCCGGATCCGCGAGGCGCTGGCGCAGCAATATGCGCTGTCGCTGCGCGAGCCGAACATCCAGGTCTACGAGGCCAACATCCGTGGCAATCGCTCCCTCACCCTGCATCATGTGCAGGACAGCCGGCGTCCGATGGGCCGCAGCGTCTACCCGGTGATCCGCCACCTGCACCAGCTCTGGGGCTTCCCGGTGCGGCTGGAGTCGCTCTCGGAGGACGGGGCGGTGGTAAGACGCTACCAGTGGCCGTTACCCGACGAGGAAGGCAAGGAGTAGCCTGAGGGTTGGCGGGCCATGGGCCCGCTCACTCCCTGGTAACCCAGGACTGGCACCAGCCGCCGGGTTCGACGCTGTTCTGGGGAAAGAGCTGGCAGCCTTCGCCGCGGCGCTGGAAGAACATGCAGTTACTGCAGGTTTCGCCCTCCTCGTAGGCGGGGTGATCGCTGGCCTGCTCGGCCGCTTCGACGTAGTTCAGCGCCTGTGCCTGCTCGTCGCTGGGGTCGAGCCTCGGCAGGTCCTGGGCATAGGCTTGACGCGAGAGGACACCGATCCCCAACGGCAGGGCAGCGACACCCAGCAACCCACTGCGAAGAAACGTTCGTCGGCTCTGTCGTTTGGCCATGCAAGGTTTTTCGGCCATGGAAAGGTCTCCTGCTTCGACACGGTCCTATGAGAGGAAGAATACCCGTTTCAGGCCAGGCTGGCGCCAGGGTTGCTGCCGGCATGCACCAACCGCTCATCTGACCCGGTGAGAGGCCTGAAGTTCTGGTGTCAAGCAGGGAACACCTTTTCTATCCGGGTCGCAATTGCCGAATGTATCGCAGCGTTGCCGTCCGGTGTCGGTCGGTTTCGGAAAGCCGGGCGCGCCAGCGGCGTGGCCCCGTCGAGGTGGACGCATCAGCGGCGGTAAACCTGGCCCCGCTGCCCTACATTGGTTAGGGTGGGTTCACACTGCTGCTGCAAGGATGCCGTTATGCCGTGGATCAAGATCCTGCACATCGCCACGCTGCTGTGCTGGTGTGCGGCGCTGCTCTATCTGCCGGCTCTGCTGCTGGCAAGCGCCAGGGCGCGTGGAGGAGAGGCCACCTTCGACGTGCCTGCTCCGGCTCTGCTGCGCTTCTTCTTCACCCATGTCGCCACCCCCTTCGCCCTGCTGGCGATCATGAGCGGCACGCTGCTGTTCATCGTCGGGCGGTTGACCGGCGGATGGCTGGTGCTGAAGTTGATGGCGGTGAGCGGCATGGTGCTGTGCCATGTCCTGTGCGGTGCCCTGATCGTGCGACTGGAGCAGGAGCAGTATCGATTCCTGGCACCTGCCAGCGGGCTGCTCGCTGCCACCTCCGCGGCGCTGATGCTCACCGTGCTGGTGCTGGTGCTGAGCAAGCCATTCGACTGAGGCATGACAAGGAGAGTCACGATGCCGGATCCCACCCAGTCTGCCTCACTTGTCGTCGATCTCGACGCCCACCGCCTTCTCGTAGACCAGCGTGCCGCCAAGGGCGCCGGTGAGGCCGACCAGGACAGCGGTGAGGAGGGACAGGGCGATGGCCCAGGGCAGCAGGTCGGCGGCGTCCAGGTAGCGCCACAGCCAGTTGAGCGAGGCCAGAGACAGCATCATCACCGCCACGATGGCGTGACACCAGCCGAGAAGCTTGCGTCGGATCCGATAGATCGTGACAAGGTCGATCAGGCCCACGGTGCTGGCGATCCAGCCACTCAGTGCGCCGATACCGGCCAACCACAGGCTCGCCTCGGCCCAGAATGGGTTTCCGGAATAGAGGTAGGCGGCATCGCTGCCGACCAGCAGCAGCAGGCAGGCGACGGGAAAGTGCACCAGGGTCGGATGCATGGGGTGGCCGAAGATGGCAATGCGGCTATTGATGGTGCGGATCGGTTGGTCGGCCATGTTCGCGTCCTTTGCGATCGGTTCAGGGCTCTCCCTGGCATTCAACGCCCTGGCCGGCATCGGGTCAACTGCTCGGGCCGGCCCCCTTGGTGGACCCTGTGGCTGCCAGGCCTGCTGGCCGGCTGCGGCGGCGAGATGTCGATCCTGGACGCCGCGGGGTCGGCCGCTCGCCAGCAGTTCTGGATCTGGTGGGCCATGCTGGGCGTCGCCGTCGCCGTCTCGCTCGGGGTCTATGCGCTGTGGTTCTACACCTTCCGTCGCCGCGAGCCGCCGCCTCGCACGCCGCGCGAGGAGCGGCGCATCATGCTGCGCTGGGTGCTGGGCGGCGGCATTGCGCTGCCGGTGGCCAGCATCATAGCGCTGCTGGTGTTCGCCGCACCTACCGGCCGCGGCATGCTGCCGCTCCCGGATGACGGCGCCGAGCGCATCGAGGTGATCGCCCACCAGTGGTGGTGGGAGGTGCGCTATCCCGGCGAGGAGGGGGAGCGCGACGTGGTCACCGCCAACCGCCTGGTGATGCCGGCCGGCGAGCCCGTCGACTTCCGCCTCACCAGCACCGACGTCATCCATGCCTTCTGGATACCGCGCCTGGGCGGCAAGCGCGACATGATCCCCGGGCGGTACAGCAGCGTTCGCCTCGAGGCCGACTCGCCTGGGGTGTTCGGGGCGCAGTGCGCCGAATACTGC
This sequence comes from Halomonas sp. SS10-MC5, assembly GCF_015992245.1. Taxonomy (NCBI): domain Bacteria; kingdom Pseudomonadati; phylum Pseudomonadota; class Gammaproteobacteria; order Oceanospirillales; family Halomonadaceae; genus Halomonas; species Halomonas sp. SS10-MC5. Next base: position 985,190 of record NZ_CP065435.1, read on the forward strand.
GGTGCGCAGCACACCCACATGCTGCTTCACGTCGAGGCGCTGGAGCGCGGCGACTACGATGCCTGGCTCGCCGAGCGGCGCCCGCCGCCGGGACCCGGCGAAGGCTTCGCCGAGGCGAAGGAAGCCTTCGGCGAGCACTGCGCGGCCTGTCACACGGTGGGGGGATTCGCCGAGGAACTCGTCGACGACGACCTGGAGCACGACATTCGCGGCCCCGACCTCAGCGACATCGGCTCCCGCCCGACGCTGGGGGCCGGCGTGCTGCCCATGGAGGAGGGCGCCATCGCCTACTGGCTGCAGCACCACCAGACGCTCAAGCCCGGCAACAGGATGCCGGCCCATGACCATATCGATACCGAGACGTTGCAGGCGATCGGTGCCTGGCTGGAGACGTTGGAACCATGAGTGATGCCAAGGACGCTACCCTGACTCCCGAGGTTCGCCGCCTGCACAAGGGCATGGCCGAGGTCTGGGCCAATCCGCGCGGCCTGGGTGCTCTCACCGTGGTCAACCATACCAGCGTCGGGCTGCGTTTCATGGTCACCGGGGCGGCGTTCTTCCTGATCGGCGGGCTGTTGGCAATGTTGATCCGCACCCAGCTCGCCTTCCCCGACAACGACTTCATGTCGCACGAGATCTACAACCAGGTCTTCACCATGCACGGCACGGTGATGATGTTCCTGTTCGCCATTCCCATCCTCGAAGGGGTGGCGATCTACCTGATCCCCAAGATGATCGGTGCGCGCGACCTGGTCTGCCCGCGGCTCTCCGCCTTCGGCTATTTCTGCTACCTGTTCGGCGGCATCATCCTGGTCTCGAGCCTGCTGTTCGAGATGGCGCCGGCCAGCGGCTGGTTCATGTACACCCCGCTCAGCAGCGGCGACTACTCGCCCGGGCGCGGCTCGGACTTCTGGCTGCTCGGCATCACCTTCGTCGAGATCTCGGCGCTCTCGGCCGGGGTGGAGCTGGTGGTGTCGATCCTGCGCACGCGCACCGAAGGCATGGCGCTGCACAAGATGCCGCTGTTCGCCTGGTACATCCTGGCCATGGCGCTGATGATCGTGGTCGGCTTCCCGCCGCTGATCCTCGGCAGCATCCTGCTCGAACTGGAGCGCGCCACCGGCATGCCGTTCTTCGATGTGGCCGGCGGCGGTGACCCGGTGCTGTGGGCGCACCTGTTCTGGCTGTTCGGCCACCCCGAGGTCTATATCATCTTCCTGCCGGGGGCGGGCATCGTCTCGACCCTGATCCCGGTCTTCGCCCGGCGCCCCATCGTCGGCTATGGCTGGGTGGTGGCGGCCATCGCCATCATGGGCTTCGTCAGCTTCGGCCTGTGGGTGCATCACATGTTCACGCTGGGCATCCCGCAGCTGGCGCTGGCCTTCTTCTCGGCGGCGAGCATGCTGGTGGCGATTCCTACCGGCATCCAGATCTTCGTCTGGCTCTCCACGCTGTGGCTGGGGCGGCCGGTGATGTCACTGCCGATGCTGTGGGTCGCCGGTTTCCTGGTGATCTTCGTGCTGGGCGGGCTCACCGGCGTGATGCTGGCGCTGGTGCCGTTCAACTGGCAGGTCCACGACACCCACTTCGTGGTCGCCCACATGCACTACGTGCTGGTGGGCGGCATGCTGTTCCCGCTGATCGCCGGGCTTTACTACTGGCTGCCGCTGATCTCGGGGCGGATGCCCTCCGCGCGGCTGGGCAAGTGGAGCTTCTGGCTGATCTTCCTCGGCTTCAACACCACCTTCCTGGTCATGCACTGGACGGGGCTGTTGGGCATGCGCCGGCGCGTGTTCACCTACGACACCACCATGGGATGGGACATTTACAACCTGATCTCTTCCGTTGGCGGGTTCATGATGTCCGCCGGCGTGGCGCTGCTGATCCTCGACGTGGCGCTGCATTTCCGCTTCGGCAGGAGGGCGCCGCAGAACCCCTGGAACGCCGACGGCCTTGAGTGGGCCATGCCCAAGCCGCCGACACCCTACAACTTCGTCAGCCTGCCACGGCTGGAGACGCGCCACCCGCTGTGGGAGGACCCGGCACTGCCACGTACCATCGTCGAGGGGCGCCACGGCCTCGGCACCATCGACCACGGCCGGCGCGAGACCTGGGGCAGCGACCCCCTGACCGGCAAGCTGCGCGAGGTCGTCCATCTACCCACCAACTCCTGGTGGCCGTTCTTCGCCGCCCTGGCGCTGGCGGTGGTCTGCCTCTGCCTGCTGGCCAGGCTCTATCCGCTGGCGGGTATCGCCACGCTGGTGGCCGGCGTGTTCCTGCTGCGCTGGTCATGGGAGAACGGGGCTCACCCCAGGGCCGCTCCCGATGCCAGGGTGGCCCCCGGTCAGCCGCCGCTGCATTCGCGCACCATGAACGGCCCCGGGGTCTGGGCCATGTCGGTCTCGCACCTGGCCAACGGCTCGTTCTACCTCTCGCTGCTGTTCGGCTGGTTCTACCTGTGGACCGTGGCGCCCGAGTGGCAGATGCCGGCAACGTCGCCGCTCTCGTTGCCGCTGCTGGTGGGGGCGGGCCTCGCCCTGACGCTGGGAGGCGTGTGGCTAGCCAAGCTGGTACGCCGGCTGCGTCGGGGCAACGACTCGGGGCTTGGCGGTGGCATGTACCTGGCCGCCGGGCTCGGTGCACTGCAGTCGGCGCTGCTCGGCCTGGCGATCTGGCAGGCACCGCTGGCGCCTGGCGAAACCGCCCACGATGCCACTCTGCTGGTGGCGCTGGTCTACGTCCTGATCCATGCGCTGCTGGGGGCGCTGCTGTGCCTGCTGCAGGGGCTGCGGGTCGGCTATGGCTACGTTGGCGCCGAGGCCCCCATGGAGCCGGTAGTGGTGCTGCGCCTGTGGTACTACAACCTGGTCGTCTACTGGTCCCTGCTCGTCGCCCTCTGGCTGCTGCCGACGGTATTGGGAGGGGCGTCATGAAGCGCTTGCTGAGACTGACTCATCCGATTCACCTGGTCAGTGGCCTCACCATCTGGGCCGTCTGGTTCGTGGCGATCTACGCCGGGCTCTCGGTGGCCTGCTCGGTGGCGCCCCCCGACCCCGGACGCGACATGCTGACCGGCATCAATCTCGCTGTCGGGGTGGCCACGCTCGCCACCACCGCGCTGCTGCTGTGGTTGAGCTGGGCCAGCGTGGCGGCGGGGCGCAGGGCGGAGCGGCGGCGCGAGTGCTACTTTGCCTATCTGTCGGCCGGGGTCTTCCTGTTCTCGGCGGGCGGCACCCTGTTCGTCGGCTACCCGGTGGTCTTCCTGCCGCCCTGCGTCTAGCCGGCGCGAAGCATGCGCCGGGCCAGGGCGCGATTCAGCCGACGCCGGTGGCCTGCTATACTCGCGCCAGGTCGCGGCGAATGCCTGCCGCGGTGGAACCCGACTGGGGGCAAGACGAGGGAGAGCCTGATGCAGAATGCCGTGATCCTGATCAATACCGACAAGGGCCAGGTCAAGGCGGTGGCCGAGCGGCTCGCCGATGTCGAGGGAATCAGCGAAGTCTACTCCACCTGTGGCCGCTACGACCTGGTGGCGATCGCCCGCACCCGTGACTTCGAGAGCCTGGCCGAGCTGGTCACCGAGCGCCTCAATGCCGTCGAGGGTATTCGCGACACCGAGACCCTCAATGCCATGCAGGTGCACTCCCGGCACGACCTTGAGACCATGTTTTCGCTGGGTTGGTAGCCTGGCGCCTTTCCCATACTGACCGAACCTGCCGCTGCCGCCATGTGTCGGCAGCGGCGCCCCCTTGGATCGATCCATGGCCCTAGCACGTTCCCGCAGCCGGCGCCGCCGCACCTCGCTGCCACGCTGGCGCTCTCGCGTCCGCCAGTTCGCCGTCACCCTCGTCTTTGTCGCGGTCGGCAGCGGCCTGTGGTACGCCCAGGAGCAGGAGTACCGCGACCAGCTGAGCTGGATGGGGGTGCCCGCCTGGGAAAGCCCGACGCCGCTGAGCGTGCACCGCGTGCTGCGCAACGACGGCTTCCTGGTCGGCTGGTCCGACGTGCGGGTCAACCCGCTGTGGGTGAGCTACCTGCTGCATGAAGTGGAGGACCCTCGCGCCGGCCCCCGGCCCGAGTTTCGCCAGGATTGGCGCACCCTGTGGCCGATCGGGGCCGACAGCTACTTCGGCAGCGGCTACGACCGCGGCCACCTGGCGCCGAACTACGCCATCGCCGCGGTGCATGGGCGGCGTGCCCAGGAGCAATCGTTCCTGATGAGCAATATCTCGCCCCAACGGCCGGATCTCAATCGGCGGCTCTGGCAGCGCCTCGAGGAGGTGGTGATCGACCACTTCGTGCCGCGCTTCGGCGTGGTGCAGGTGATCACAGGCCCGATCTTCCCCGAGCGCTTCCTCGACAACGTCACCAACCGGGTGGGGCTGGTCGAGGTTCCCGAGGCTTTCTTCAAGATCGTCGTGGTGCCGGCAGAGACGCCGCGGGCGCTGGCCTTCATCATGCCCCAGGAGGTGCGTGGCGACGAACCGCTGGACGACTACCTTGTGAGCATCGACGAAGTGGAGGCGCGCACGGGGTTGAATTTCTTCCCGCGCCTGCCCGAGGCGGTCGCCGAAGCGCTGGAGGGAGAAGTGGTGGCCGAGGGGTGGGCATTAGAGGAGGTGGCGCGCCTTCCTTCTCGTTATTAAAAAGTCGCTGCGCGAGCGAATCGCAGGCACAAAAAAACCGCGATTGGTCGCGGTTCTTTTCATTCATCGATTCGCTCTGGCGATGTGTCAGCCTGCATGACGCAATCCGCTCGTAAGAGCGGTGGTGCCCAGGAGAGGACTTGAACCTCCACGTCCGTAAGGACACTAGCACCTGAAGCTAGCGCGTCTACCAATTCCGCCACCTGGGCGCATCATGCCGTTGTCGTTATCGCCGCGTGTCCGCGTGTCTGGGATGGTGCCCAGGAGAGGACTTGAACCTCCACGTCCGTAAGGACACTAGCACCTGAAGCTAGCGCGTCTACCAATTCCGCCACCTGGGCGAACACGAGCGATTCGAGCTGACAAAGAGCGGGGCTGCCCGGCCCAGCCATCGTTCCGAAGAAGGCGATGGTGCCCAGAAGAGGACTTGAACCTCCACGTCCGTAAGGACACTAGCACCTGAAGCTAGCGCGTCTACCAATTCCGCCATCTGGGCAGGCGACGCGTATCTTACCCAATTTATGGCCCAATGCAAGAGCGACGGGCGAAATTCGCCCCGCGCCGGGCGGTTCGGACGGTGTCGGGGCGGCGTTCGTCGGGTCTGCCCCGGGTGGGTCGTGTTGCCGGAGGCTGCCGCCATGGTTGGGCCGAGCCGGCACCGGCGCTATACTGCGGGGCATGACAAACGACTCCATTAGCAAGACCCTACGCCCGCGGCCTCTCTCCCGCGCCCTTCCCGGAACGCTGCCCCCGTTGCCAAGGATGCCCCACGCATGACCCATTGGACGCTCAGCGACGACCCCCATGCCAGCCGCGAGGCCCACAAGTACGACAAGCCGGCGCCAAGCCGCGAGTACCTGCTGGCGCGCCTGGAAGCGTATGGCAAGCCGATCACCCACGAGAAGATGAGTCGCCTGCTGGGCCTCGAGGACGAGGAGCTGCAGGAGGCGGTGCGCCGCCGGCTGGCGGCCATGGAGCGCGACGGCCAGGTGCTGCGCAACCGCGCCGGCGCCTATGCCTTGATCGACAAGCTCGACCTGATCAAGGGCAAGGTGCTGGGGCATCGCGACGGCTTCGGTTTCGTGCTGCGCGACGACGGCAAGAAGCCAGACCTGGTGCTGCCGCCGAGGCAGATGCGCCGGGTCTTCCATGGCGACTACGTGCTGGTGCGCATCAGCGGGCGCGACCGCCGCGGCCGTGACGAGGCGACCATCGCCGAGGTGCTGTCGCGCAATACCCAGACCATCGTCGGGGTCTATCGCGAGAACACCTCCGAGTTCGGCGTGCTGATTCCCGAGAACCCGCGCATCACCCAGGAAGTGATCGTCCCGCATAGCGCCTGCGGTGGGGCGCGCGACGGCCAGGTGGTGTCGGCCAGGATCGTGCAGCAGCCCGAGACCCGGGTGCAGCCGGTGGGAGAGGTGGTCGAGGTGCTCGGCGAGCGCATGGATCCGGGTATGGAAATCGACATTGCCATCCGCAGCTACGAGATCCCGGCCGAGTTTCCCCCCGAGGTCCACGATCAGATCGCCGGGATGTCCGCCGAGGTGGCCGAGCAGGACAAGCAGCATCGCATCGACTTGCGTCACCTGCCGCTGGTGACCATCGACGGCGAGGACGCCAAGGATTTCGACGACGCGGTATACGCCTGGAAGACCAAGTCCGGGAGCTGGAAGCTGCTCGTCGCTATTGCCGACGTCTCCCACTACGTGCGTCCGGGCAGTGCGCTCGACGAGGAGGCGATACGCCGCGGCAACTCGGTCTACTTCCCCGGGCAGGTGGTGCCGATGTTGCCCGAGCTGCTCTCCAACGGGCTGTGCTCGCTCAATCCGCACGTCGACCGCCTGGCCATGGTTTGCGAGATGAATATCTCCAAGAGCGGGACGATCAGCCGCTATCACTTCTACGAGGCGGTGTTCCAGTCGCATGCCCGGCTCACCTACAACAAGGTGGCGGCGATTCTCGACGACGACGATCCCGAGGGCGATGCGCTGCGCCTCGAGTATCGCGAGCTGGTCAAGCCGCTCAAGGAGCTGCACCAGCTCTACAAGGTGCTGCGCCAGGCTCGCGAGGAGCGGGGTGCCATCGACTTCGAGACCACCGAAACGGCGATCGTCTTCAACGAGGAGCGCAAGATCGAGAAGATCGTGCCGCGCACCCGCAACGATGCCCACAAGCTCATCGAGGAGTGCATGCTGGCGGCCAACGTGGCCACCGCGCGCTTCCTCGACAAGCACGACCTGCCGGCGCTCTACCGCATCCACGAGCGGCCCGCGCCGGAGCGCCTCGACAAGCTGCGCCTGTTCCTCAACGAGCTGGGGCTCTCGGTGGGCGGCGGCGACGAGCCCACGCCGCAGGACTACCAGGCCCTGGCCGAGGCGATCCGCGGTCGCCCGGACGCCGACGTGATCCAGACCGTGATGCTGCGCTCGATGAGCCAGGCGGTCTATTCGCCGCACAACGAAGGGCACTTCGGCCTGGCTTATCCGGCCTACGCCCATTTCACCTCGCCGATTCGCCGCTACCCCGACCTGCTGGTGCACCGGGCGATCCGCTCGGTGATCCGCGGGCCGCGCCAGACCAACACAGTGCTGCGCGCCGAGGGGGGGCCGGTGGAGCCACCCAGCAAGTGGTGCCCCTACACCTTCGAGCAGATGCTCGAGCTCGGCGAGCACTGCTCGATGACCGAGCGCCGCGCCGACGACGCCACCCGCGACGTGGAGGACTGGCTCAAGTGCGAGTTCATGTCCGACAAGCTCGGCGAGGTCTATGAAGGCACCATCGCCTCGGTGACCCAGTTCGGTATCTTCGTGCGCCTCGACGAGGTCTATGTCGAGGGGCTGGTGCACGTCACCTCGCTGCCCTCCGACTATTACCACTACGAGCCCGAGAAGCACCGCCTCAAGGGCGAACGCACCGGCATGAGCTACCGCCTGGGTGACGGCGTCACGGTCCAGGTGGCGCGCGTGGACCTGAACGATCGCAAGATCGATTTCGCCCTCGAGGACGAGAAGCCGCGGCCCAGGCGCGAGCCGCGCAAGCGGCGCGGGGCAGGCGAGGCGACCGTTTCCCCCGAGCCCGGCGTCGGCAAGGCCCAGGCCGATGACAAGGGTGGCAAGGGCAGGGGTGGCAAGCGACGTCGTGGCCCGCGCAAGCCGAAGGCGCGTAGCTGATGTCGCAGGGACGCAAGGAGCCGCGGCGCGACAGCGGCCGCAAGAGAGCGCCGCGCCGCCCATCCAGCCTGCCAGGCGGACTCGACGCGGTGTTTGGCGTGCACGCGGTGCGTGCCCTGCTGGCGCGCGGCGAAGTGCCCCGGGTGCTGTGGGTCCAGGAGGGCGAGGCGCAGCAGCGTCTCGTCGAGCTGATCGACCAGGCTCGCCGTGGCGGGGCGCGAATCGAGCCGCACCCGCGCGAGGAACTGGACCGCCTGGCCCAGGAGGCGTCGCACCAGGGTATCGTCGCCTTCGCCGCGCCGCTCGCCTTCGAGAGCGAGGCGGCGCTGTGGTTCAAGCTCGAGGCCTGGCCTCACGGGGCACCGCCGCTGCTGCTGGTCCTCGATGGGGTCACCGACGTGCACAACTTTGGCGCCTGCCTGCGCAGTGCCGATGCCGCCGGCGTGCATGGCGTGATCGTGCCCAAGGACAAGTCGGCGCCGCTCAACGCCACGGTGCGCAAGGTGGCCTGCGGGGCCGCCGAGGGCGTGCCGGTCTATCAGGTGACCAACCTGGCCCGTGCCCTGGCCCGGCTCAAGGAGTTCGGCGTATGGATCACCGGCACTGCCGGCGAGGCCGAGGCCATGCTCTTCGAGGCCGAGTTCACCGGCCCCACGGCGCTGGTGATGGGCGCCGAGGGCAAGGGCATGCGCCGCCTGACTCGCGAGGCCTGCGACGGCCTGGTCAAGCTGCCCATGGCCGGCAGCGTCACCAGCCTCAATGTCTCGGTGGCCACCGGGATCTGCCTGTTCGAGGCGGTGCGCCAGCGTCGCGGTGTCGGCGACTGAGCCGCGAACCGCCTTCCTGTCTTGCAAGTGGCGGCTCGGATCACTAGAATGCAGGCGCCCGTTCCTGCGTGAGCGGGCATTGCCATTTTCGACTATCACCTCCTTGCTTCCCTTGAGTGCCGGTCCGGTATGGAGCGGGCGCCACGCGGAAGCTGCCAACCCGAAAGGAGATCCCATGCGTCATTACGAGATCGTGTTCATGGTCCACCCGGACCAGAGCGAGCAAGTGCCGTCCATGGTCGAGCGTTACTCCAGCATCGTCACCGAGAGCGGTGGCACCGTGCATCGCCTGGAGGACTGGGGCCGTCGTCACCTGGCCTACCCGATCAACAAGATCCACAAGGCTCACTACGTGCTGATGAACGTCGAGTGCAGCGGCGAGACCCTCGAGGAGATCGAGAACATCTTCCGCTTCAACGACGCCATCATTCGCAGCCTGGTGGTGCGCTGCAAGGAAGCCATCACCGAAGCTTCGCCGATGATGAAGCCGGCAGACGACAAGCGTGCGCGTCGCGAAGAGAAGCCGCGCGCCGAAGAAACTGCCGAAGCCAACTGATCGCACGTACCGAGGAGTCTTTACATGGCACGCTTTTTCCGCCGTCGCAAGTTCTGCCGTTTCACCGCTGAAGGCGTGAAGCAGATCGACTACAAGGATCTGGATACGCTCAAGGCCTACATCACCGAAACCGGCAAGATCGTACCCAGCCGCATCACCGGTACCAAGGCCCGTTACCAGCGTCAGCTGGCTACCGCCATCAAGCGCGCGCGCTACCTGGCTCTGCTGCCTTACACCGACAGCCACCAGTAAGCCGCGACTCGATGTTGCCGATTGCCCGATGGCTGATGCGCGGCACGCCCTACGCCGCAGGCGGGGCGGCGCTGGCAGCGTTCGTGCCCTGGCTGTTCTGGCTGAGCGGCGCCATCGTGGCCCTGGTCACGCTACGCCGCGGCCTGTCGCCGGCGTTGCCGGTGCTGGTGGCGGCAGCCATCCCCACCGGCTGGTGGTGGACCCAGGGCGATGCCATCCCGCTGGCCAGCGTGCTGCTGGTGGCGTTGATGGCGGTGGTGCTGCGCTCCCGCATGCGCTGGAGCGAGGCGCTGATCGTCGGCACCCTGGCTACGGCGGCGTTGATCCAGCTCGGCGTCTTCGTGCCGCCGGGCGGCACCGGGCCGCTGCTGGAGCAGCTGCGCCAGGGCTCGGACGAGATCGACCGCATGCTGGCCGAGCTGGTGCGACAGGGCTACGACACCGAAGAGCTGGCGTCGCTGCTGATCGGTGGCATTACCGGCCTGGTCGTGCTGATTGCCGCCATCGGCTGCCTGGCACTGGCACGGGCGTGGCAGGCGGGGCTCTACAACCCCGGCGGCTTTCGCCAGGAGTTCCATGCGCTGCGCCTGGCGCCGCGCGAACTCGCGCTGCTGGTACTGTTCGGCGTGGTGGGCATGGTGCTGGACCTGCCGTCGCTCTCCATGCTGGTCTGGGTGCCGCTGCTGGTGGCCGGAATGGCACTGGTGCACGGCTTCATCGGGATGAAGGGTATGAACGGGCTGTGGCTGATCGCCTTCTACGTACTGCTGATCACCACCTGGCCCATGATTCTGATAGTGCTGCTGGTGGCCTTCATCGACGTGTTCGTGGATTTCCGCGGCCGTCTGGCCCCTCGCAGCGACTGACAAGAGGTTAACGAGATGGAAGTCATTCTGCTCGACAACATTGGCAAGCTGGGTGGCCTGGGTGACAAGGTGACCGTGAAGCCCGGCTATGGTCGTAACTACCTGGTGCCCTACGGCCTCGCCGTGCCGGCCACCAAGGGCAATGTGGAAGCCTTCGAGGCGCAGCGCGCCGAGCTCGAGGCCCAGGCCGCCGAGCGCAAGGCGATCGCCGAGTCCCGCGCCGCCCAGCTGGCCGAAATCGAGCTGTCGCTGGTGGCCAAGGCCGGTGACGAAGGCAAGCTGTTCGGCTCCATCGGCCCGCGCGACCTGGCCGAGGCGCTGGGGCAGGCCGGCATCGAAGTCGCCAAGAGCGAAGTTCGCATGCCCGAAGGCCCGATTCGCCAGACCGGCGAATACGACATCGACCTGCACCTGCACGCCGAAGTCGACGCCACCGTTCGCGTGGTCGTCGTGGCCGAGTAAGCCGCCGAGTCAGCTTCTAGCTGGCTCAGCAGCGACGCCAAGGGGCGCGGGGGTTTTCCCGCGCCCCTTGTTCGTTTGTCCCGGCTTTGCTGCCCCCGGATTTCGACTTAGACATTGGTAGTAATATTACGGTTTACCTTTGCGCCACGACTCTTAAACGATTAAGTTTTGCCTGGGTCGGGAGCGTTGCGCTTCAGGCCAGGGGAGCAGGGCTGGCAGGCAGCGTCGTGAAGCCTGTCTGAATCGATATAGTGCCGTGTCTCGCCCGTTCTCCTTGTGAAAACAAACGAACATACAAACATAAAAGGAACAACTGCGATGAAGACCGCCTTGCTACGAACCCCACTCGTCGCTGCCGTGGCCGTGGCCAGCTTCGGCATGGTGGGGCATGCCGCCGCCGATACCGCCGACCTGGAACAGCGTCTGCTCGAACTCGAGAATCGCATCGCCGCCGCCGAGCAGCGTGCCAGCGCCGCCGAGCAGCGCGCCGAGCTCGCCGAGGCCCAGGCCGAGGGGCGGCTCTCCGCCGAGGAGGTGGAGGAGCGCCTGGCCAAGGTCGAGCGCCAGGCCAGCGGCGAGGAGGGCTTCTCGTTCAACGTCTACGCCCGCTCGGGGCTGCTGCTGGGCGAGGATCGCAAGAGTATCGAGGGTGGCCCCTACGTGACGCCGGCCGGCGGGCTGGGCGGGGCCGTGGGGCGCCTGGGCAACGAGCCGGATACCTACGCCGAGGCGATCCTCAACTATCGCATGCAGTTCGACAACGGCGCCAAGGCGCTCTACCGCACCATGCTGGCCAGCGGCACCGAGACCAGCAACGACTGGGACGACGACTCCAACCTCAACGTGCGCCAGGTCTTCGCCGAGTTCAGCGACCTGCCGAGCTTCACCGGGGCCTTCGAGAACGCCTCGATCTGGGCCGGCAAGCGCTTCGACCGCGACAACTTCGACATCCACTGGCTCGACAGTGACATCATCTTCCTCGCCGGTACCGGCGCCGGTATCTACGACATGCAGTTGGCCGACAACTGGCGCTCCCACTTCTCGCTTTACGGGCGCAGCTTCAGCGACTTCCCCGTCGATAGCGAGAATCCCGACGATACCGGCTCCACCGATAGCCTGATCGTCACCTCCAATAACTACTTCGGCAACTGGCAGTGGATGGTCAACGGCCTGTCGGCGGCCGACAATGAAGAGCGTGACATCGACGAGGGACAGACTGCTGCCGACAGCGGCTTCCATACTATGGTGGCCTATCACGGCGACAGCTTCTTCGGCCTGGGCGAGGGCAACTTCAAGGCTGCGGTACTGCACGGCCAGGGGCTGGGCGCTCAGGTCAAGGGGCTCGGCAGCGACGGCGATCTCACCGACGACGCCACCGCGACGCGCCTGGCCCTTTATGGGACCACCTACGTGGCGCCGAAGTGGCGTGTGGCCCCGGCGATCCTCGCCGAGACCAGCGAGGACCGCTACGTCGAGGGCGACCAGTACGACTGGGCCACCGTCAACGTGCGCCTGGCCAACGAGCTGACCGAGAACTTCGAGATGCAGTACGAGGCCAGCTACCAGTGGATGGACCTCGACCCCCGCGGTCGCGGCGGCAACAGCGCGGTGGATGGCGACTACACCAAGTTCACCATCGCGCCGACCTTCAAGCCCCAGGTGGGCGGCTTCTGGCAGCGCCCCGAGATTCGCCTGTTCGCTTCCTGGAGTGACTGGGACGAGGAGCTCAACGATTACAGCGGCGACGACGCCTTCGGCAGCGACGGCTTCACCGGCGGCCAGTGGAGCTTCGGCGTGCAGACGGAGGTCTGGTTCTAGGTTCCCAGTGCGGCCCGGCCGCGGCCGGGCCACTGCTCGCGCACGGTTTCGATCCCTTGCCGCGACCGCTTTCGGTCGCGGTTTTTGTCGTTTCGAAAGGTAGGGTGGACCCCGGCCATCGGGTAGAATGGCACGGCCCGTCCTCATCAAGGTTACCGCACCATGAACGACACGCTCGAGCTCGATCAGGAAACCGCTGCGCTCAAGGTGCCGCCGCATTCGCTTGAGGCGGAGCAGTCGGTGCTGGGCGGCCTGATGCTCGACAACCAGGCCTGGGACAACGTGGCCGACCGGCTGGTGGCGGACGACTTCTACCGCTACGAGCATCGCCTGGTCTTCAACGCCATGATCGGCCTGGCCGAGGCGGGCAAGCCGCTCGACGTGGTCACGCTTTCCGAGGCGCTGGAAAGGCGCGACCAGCTCGATACCGTCGGCGGGCTCGCCTCTCTGGCCGAGTTGGCGCGCAGTACTCCCTCGGCGAGCAACATCCGCGCCTACGCCGACATCGTTCGCGAGCGGGCTACCCTGCGCAAGTTGATTCGCGCGGCCAGCCAGATCGCCGACGGTGCCTTCAGCCCCCAGGGCCGGCCGGCCGACGAACTGCTCGACGAGGCCGAGCGGCTGGTGTTCCAGATCGGCGAGGAGCGACCCAAGTCGGGCGGTCCCATCGGCATGAGCGAACTGCTGGCCAAGGCAGTGGACCGCATCGACGAGCTGTTCAACATGAAGGGCGAGATGACGGGGCTCTCCACCGGCTTCCGCGACCTCGACGAGATGACCTCGGGGCTGCAGCCCTCGGATCTGGTGATCATTGCCGGGCGCCCCTCCATGGGCAAGACCACCTTCGCCATGAACCTGGTCGAGCATGCGGTGATCTCGAGCGACAAGCCGGTCATGGTGTTCTCCATGGAGATGCCGGCGGATGCGCTGATGCTGCGCATGCTGTCGTCGCTGGGACGCATCGACCAGACCCGGGTGCGGACCGGCCAGCTCGAGGACGAGGACTGGCCGCGGCTGACCTCGGCGGTGAACCTGCTCAAGGACAAGCAGCTGTTCATCGACGACACCGCGGCGCTGTCGCCCAACGAGATGCGTTCGCGGATGCGTCGCCTGGTGCGCGAGCACGGCAACCTGGCGCTGGTGATGATCGATTACCTGCAGCTGATGCAGATACCCGGCTTCTCCGAGAACCGTACCGGCGAGATCTCCGAGATCTCGCGCTCGCTCAAGGGGCTGGCCAAGGAGTTCGGTTGTCCGGTGATCGCGCTTTCTCAGCTCAACCGCTCGCTGGAGCAGCGCCCCAACAAGCGGCCGGTGATGTCGGACCTGCGTGAGTCGGGCGCCATCGAGCAGGACGCCGACGTGATCGCCTTCGTCTACCGCGACGAGGTCTACAATCCCGACAATCCCGACAACCAGGGCCTGGCCGAGCTGATCATCGGCAAGCAGCGTAACGGCCCCATCGGTACGGTGCACATGGCCTTCATCGGCAAGTACACTCGCTTCGAGGACCTGGCACCGGACAGTTACGGTGAGGCATTCGGCGAATGACCTCGCGGCGGTTGAGCCTCGTCCCCGGCCCCGTATAATGCCGAGCCCCCGACAGTCGATTTCGAGGAGTGACCATGGCAGGCGGATTTCGGCGCGGCAAGCGCCAGCGCACCCCCAAACTGGAAGCGCGCGGCGAGCTTCAGTCGCTGGAGCGTGAGGGACCCTTCAAGGAGTGGCTGGGCATGCCGGACCTCTATCGCTTCCACCTGGTCGTCGACGGCGAGGCCTACAGCTACCAGACCGAGGATGCCGAACTGGCCGTGGCCGTGGGCGACCGCGTGGTGTTTCGCTACAAGGAGACCAAGGCGGGCAAATGGGTCGACCGCAACTCGCTGGCCAAAGCAATCGATCCTTCCGACTATCGATAGCTGACGCTGCGGCGGGTGTCGGGAACCCTCCCGAGGCCGGCACTGTCATAAAAACAATACGCCAGCGTCATGCAGAACACATCGGGCACAGTCATGCTGTGCCCGACGCATATCCGCAGGCACGAGGATCATTCCAGAACATGGAGGGAGCCATGGAATTCGAACAGCTCAAACATTTCGTCACCCGTCACGACAACTTCGAGGTGCGCGTCATCACCCATGCCGGCAGCCACTGCTACCAGGTGGAACTCGAGGATGTGGAAGGGAGGCGTCATCTTCTCACCCGTCGCGGCAAGCCCACGGTGTTTCGCTCGTTGGAGGACGTCTATCTCGAGCTGCAGCGCGCCGGCATCCATCGCGCCTTTCTGGTCCAGCACGTGCCGCAGGACGAGGTGATCGGCCGTGGGGCCCACTACCGCGATCCGTTGACCTCACGCATGCCGCTCGTGTTCTAGCGCCTGGCCCGTTGCGGGCCACTACCTTGATCCAAGTTATACAAATTGCTTTCATAGTATAACTTCATGCCTCGTGCGCTCCTCGCCTGATACAATGGCCGCTCCTTTTCTCTCACCCAGAGGAGCGCAGCGCATGGCCGCATCGCAAGTGCAACCGAGTTCGACGCAACGTCAATGCCCTGCGCATGCTCCGGCGGGGCATCCCGCGGTTCCCGCACCCAAGGTGGGCGTCGTGCTGGCAAACTTGGGCACGCCGGACGCGACCAACTACTGGTCGATGCGTCGCTACCTCAGTGAGTTCCTCTCCGACAAGCGGGTCGTCGACTACCCGAGCTGGAAGTGGCAGCCGCTGCTGCAGCTGATCATCCTGACCCGGCGTCCGTTCAAATCGGGGGAGGCCTACCGCAGCATCTGGAACAACGAGAAGGACGAGAGCCCGCTGCTGACCATCACCCGGAAGCAGACCCTCAAGCTGGCCGAGGCGTTCCGGCAACGTCATGGCGACCGGGTGCTGGTGGACTTCTGCATGCGCTACGGCAACCCCTCGACGCAGAGTGTGCTGCATCGGCTGCAGGCCGAGGGCTGCGAGCGCATCCTGTTCTTCCCGCTCTATCCGCAGTACGCCTCACCGACCACCGCCACCGCTAATGACCAGGCCTTCCGCGCGCTGATGAAGCTGAAGTGGCAGCCGGCCATTCGCACCGTGCCGGCCTACTTCGAGCATCCGTCCTACCTCGAGGCGCTGGCCAGCTCGGTGCGCGAGGCGTACGCTGCCGCCGACTCGCCCCCCGAGGTGCTGGTGGCCTCCTATCACGGCGTGCCCAAGCGCTTCCTGCTCGAGGGCGACCCCTACCACTGCCAATGCCAGAAGACCACGCGGCTGCTGCGTGAACGCCTCGGTTGGTCCGAGGGGACGATCCAGACCGCCTTCCAGTCGCAGTTCGGCCCCGAGGAGTGGGTCGGGCCGCAGACCGTCGACCATGTCGCCGAGCTGGCGCGCCAGGGCAGGAAGCACATCGCAGTGGTTTCCCCGGCGTTCGCCTCCGACTGTGTGGAAACGCTGGAGGAGATTAACGAGGAGATCCGCGACAGCTTCCTCGCCGCCGGCGGCGAGCGCTTCACCTACGTGCCCTGCCTCAACGAGCGCGACGACCATATCGCCGCGCTGCTGGCCATCGCCGAGAACGAACTGGCCGGCTGGCTGTAGCCGCCGGCCCGCTTCAGCCGTGGCCGCGGTCGGGGTGGGGCACGGGCTTGTCGCCGATCTCCTCGGGGCGCAGCTCGGGTGGGCGCCCGCCGGTCTCGTCGATGTGCTTGAGCTGCATGTGCAGCCCGGTCTTGGCCAGCAGGTGGGCGCTCACCGGGGCGGTGATGAACAGGAACAGCGTGATCAGCATCTCCTGGATGTCGGGCTTGCCCTGGGTGACCCAGAAGTAGAGCATCGAGGCGATCAGCATGCAGCCGATGCCCAGGGTGGTGGCCTTGGTGGGGCCATGCAGGCGCATGTAGAAGTCGCGCAGGTGGGCCATGCCCAGCGAGCCGATGAAGGCGAAGACGCCGCCGGCGACGAGAAAGAAGGCGATCACGCCTTCGAGGATCACGTACAGGGTCATGGGGCCTCCTATTCGATGATGTCGCCGCGCAGCAGGTACTTGCACACCGCCACGGTGCTGATGAAGCCGAGCATGGCGATCAGCAGTGCCGACTCGAAGTAGGTCTTGGTATTGAGCCACAGCCCCATCAGTACGATCAGGGCGATGGAATTGATGTACATGGTGTCCAGCGCCAGGATGCGGTCGGGCATGTCCGGCCCCACGGCGAGCCGGTAGACGTTCAGCAGCAGGGCCAGCACCACCAGTGTCAGGCTGATCGTCAACGCGATATCTAGCATTCGTAGATCTCCTTCAGCGGCTGCTCGTAACGCTCTCGGATATGGGCGATCAGGGCGGCCTCGTCCTTGGCATTCAGGGCATGGATCAGCAGGGTCCTGCCGTCCATGCGCAGGTTGGCCGAGACCGTGCCAGGCGTCAGGCTGATGGTGTTGGCCAGCAGGGTGATGGTGAAGCGGTCCTTCAGCATCAGCGGGTACTCCACGAAATGCGGATGCAGGCGGCGGCGGGGGTTGATGATCAGCCAGGCGACCTCGATGTTGGCGATCAGGATGTCGCCCAGCACGCGCAGCACGAAGCGCAGCAGCAGCCAGGGCTTGGCGATGTGCGGCTGGGCGTCCCAGAAGCGGTGGGTCGCCAGCGGGATCGTCACCGCCAGGAAGCTGCCCAGCAGCAGGTGGCCGAAGGCCAGGCTGCGTACCAGCAGCAGCCAGACCACGAGCAGCAGCAGCGACAGCAGCGGCGTTGGCAGCCAGGGGCGAGGCTTGATCATGGGGCGTCTCCGGCGGTGGGCAGCAGCGCATCGATCACGCGCTGGGGGTCGGCGAGCTGGGCGGCGGTGGCTTCGGTGTAGTCGCTGACCGGGCCGGCCAGTATCACCAGCAGCGGCGAGGCGGCCAGCAGCCAGGTCACGCCGAACCACTTGCGCCAGGTCAGCGCTTCCCCGGACGGCTCGCCCTGGCTGCGCCAGAACAGCGTGGAGCCGGCGCGGGAGAGCGCGACCAGCGAGCACAGCCCGGTGAGCAGCAGCGTCGGCCACAGCCAGGGGCGCTGCCCGCCCTCGGCGGCGGCCAGCAGCAGCGCCTTGCCGATGGCGCCGGAGAGCGGCGGCAGGCCGGCCACAGAGACGGCACCGAGGAAGAACAGCCCGGCGAGCCAGCCACCCTGCTGCAGCGGGCGGCCGCGTACCAGGCGGGTGCCGGCCTTGCCACGCTGCTGGCCGATCAGCTCGGCCAGCAGGAACAGCCCGCCGGTGATCAGGGTGGTATGGATCAGGTAGTAGAGCAGTGCGGAGACCGCCCGCGGCGAGCCCATGCCGATGCCGGCGAGCAGGGTACCCACCGAGACCAGCACCAGGTAGGCCACCAGCAGGCGCAGGTCGCGCGCTGCCAGCACGCCGACGCCGGCCGCAACCAGGGTCGCCAGCGATAGCCACCAGACCCAGGCCTGTTCCAGGTTGGCCAAGGGCCCCGCGGCCTCGCCGAAGATCAGTGAATAGACGCGCAGGATGGCATAGACGCCCACCTTGGTCATGATGGCGAACAGGGCCGCCACCGGTGCCGGGGCGGCGGCATAAGTGCGCGGCAGCCAGAAGTAGAGCG
Source organism: Halomonas sp. SS10-MC5 (assembly GCF_015992245.1). Lineage (NCBI taxonomy): Bacteria > Pseudomonadati > Pseudomonadota > Gammaproteobacteria > Oceanospirillales > Halomonadaceae > Halomonas > Halomonas sp. SS10-MC5. The sequence goes on from NZ_CP065435.1 coordinate 1,003,375, forward strand.
GCAGCATGGCGGCCTTGAGCCCGAACACCACCAGCAGCATCAGCCCGCCGGCGGTGACCAGGCCGGCCCGCTCGGCGGGCAGCTCGGCAAGGCGCGCCGCCATGTCGGCCATGTTCAGGGTGCCGGTAGCGCCGTAGAGCACGCCCACGGCGATCAGGAACAGCGCGGAGCCGGCCAGGTTGAGCACCACGTAATGCACGCCGGCCTGGATGCGCGCCTTGCCGCCGCCGTGCAGCAGGAGGGCATAGGAGGCCAGCAGCAGCACCTCGAAGAAGACGAACAGGTTGAACAGGTCGCCGGTCAGGAAGGCGCCGTTGATGCCCATCAACTGCCACTGGAACAGGCCGTGAAAGTTGCTGCCGCGCTCGTCGTCGCCATCGCAGGCGAAGACCACGGCGCCCAGCGCCAGGACGGCGGTGAGCAGCACCATCAGCGCCGACAGGCGATCGAGCACCAGCACGATGCCGAAGGGGGGCTGCCAATCGCCCAGCGCGTAGTAGGTCACTTCGCCGCTCGCGGCCTGGCCGACCAGGGCGATGCCGACCAGCACCAGCAGGGCGGTGCTGCCGACGCCGGCCAGGCGCTTCAGCCGGGTGCCGCCCTGGCGACGATAGAGCAGCAGGATGCCGACCACCAGCGGCAGCACGATGGGCAGTACGATGAGATGCATCATCGGCTGCGCTCCTCATCGTCATGCGAGCGGCCGTCGACATGGTCGTTGCCGACCTCGCTGCGAGCACGCATCGCCAGGATCACCACGAAGGCGGTCATGGCGAAGCCGATGACGATGGCGGTGAGTACCAGCGCCTGCGGCAGCGGGTCGGCGTAGTCCCCCGCGCCATCGACGATGGCGGCGCCGTCGGTGGTCAGCCCGCCCATCGAGAACAGGAAGAGGTTCACCGCGTAGGAGAGCAGGGTCAGGCCGACGACCACCGGAAAGGTGCGCCCGCGCAGGGTCAGGTAGAGCCCGCAGGCGGTCAACACGCCGGTGGTGATGGCGTAGAGGCTTTCCATCAGGAGGTCTCCTTGCTGGGGCGCGGGTTGGAGTCGGTGAAGCTCTCGGCGGGCTCCTTGGCCGGCCGGTGGGGCGTGGTGACCTTGCCCAGGTTGGCGAGGATCATCAGGGTGGCGCCGACCACGGCGAGATAGACGCCGAGGTCGAAGAGCAGTGCCGTGGCCAGTTCGAACTTGCCTACCAGCGGCAGGCTGAAGTAGCCGAAGGCCGAGGTCAGGAAGGGGTAGCCGAACAGCCAGCTGCCCAGCCCGGTCAGCGTGGCGATGCCGACCCCGGCGACGGCCACCGGCTGGTAGGGGAAGTCGAGCCGCTCCTGCGCCCATTCCACGCCGCGCGCCATGTAGAGCAGGATCAACGCCACGGCGGTGATCAGGCCGGCGATGAAACCGCCGCCGGGCAGGTTGTGGCCGCGCAGGAAGATGAAGGCCGACACCAGCAGGGCCAGCGGCAGCAGCGCCATGGAGATCGAGGTGAGGATCGCCGGGTAGCGATCCGGCGACCACACGCGCCCCTCGCCGTCGCTGTGCGGCATGAACAGGCGCAGGCGATTGAGCAGCTTGAAGATGGCCAGGCCCGCCAGGGCCAGCACGGTGATCTCGCCCAGGGTATCGAAGCCGCGGAAGTCGACCAGGATGACGTTGACTACGTTGTGGCCGCCGCCGCCGGGCACGCTGTTGTCGACAAAGAAGCCGGCAATGGAGGCGTTGTCGCGGGTCAGCACGGCGTAGTTGAGGCTGGCCACCACCAGGCCGAGGGAGCCGGCCAGGACGATATCGCGCAGGCTGCGGCGGTGCGAGGACTCCGGCGGTGTCTTCTGCGGCAGGAAGAACAGCGCCAGCATCAGCAGGATCATGGTGACCACTTCCACCGAGAGCTGGGTCAGGGCCAGGTCGGGGGCCGAGAAGCGGGCGAAGGTCAGCGACACCACCAGGCCCACCACCGACAGCAGCAGCAACGAGATCAGACGATAGCGGTGCGTGACCGCCGTGCCGATACCGCCGAACAGCAGCAGGCCGGCGCCCAGCAGCAGAATGCCATCGAGGGGCTGGTTGCCCTTCTCCCCGGTGAGGCCGGTCATTTCGGCGAGCCCCAGCGCACCGACGATCAGGGTGGCGAGGAGCAGCCAGCTCATATAACGCTGCAGCGAAGCCCCGTCGAACCAGGCCAGGCCGGCTTCGGCGGCGTTGCCCAGGCGCTGCAGCGCGGCTTCGAACACCAGGCGGGCGTCGATGGGGTGAAAGGTGCGCACGAAGCGCTGCAGGTCGGCGTGGCGCCAGTAGGTGGCGACACCCGCGGCCAGGGCGACCAGGCTCATGACCAGCGGCAGGTTGAAGCCGTGCCAGATCGCCAGATGAAACTCGAGCGGCTCGCCCAGCGCCGCCTGTACGGCCGGGACGAGGATGCCTTCGGCCAGCACCGGGGCGAGCCCCACCGCCACGCACAGTACGACCAGCAGCTCCACGGGCGCGCGCATCAGGCGCGGCGGCTCGTGGGGGGCCTTGGGCAGCGGTTGCTGGGCGGGCTTGAAGAAGACCGCATGGACCAGACGCAGGGAGTAGGCGACCGAGAGAATGCCGCCCAGCGTGGCCAGCGCCGGCATCAGCCAGCTCAGCCCGCCGAGAACGGGGGTGGCCAGGGTCTCGGTGAAGAACATCTCCTTGGAGAGAAAGCCGTTGAGCAGCGGGACGCCGGCCATGGCGGCGGCGGCCAGGGTGGTCAGCAGGGTGGTCACCGGCATGGCACGGCGCAGTCCGCCCAGGCGGCCGAGTTCTCGGGTGCCGGTCTCGTGGTCGACGATGCCGGCACTCATGAACAGCGCCGCCTTGAAGGTGGCGTGGTTGATGATATGGAACAGCGCCGCGAGCACGGCCATGGGGCTGCCGATACCCAGCAGCATGGTGATCAGGCCCAGGTGGCTCACGGTGGAGAAGGCCAGGATCCCCTTGAGATCGGTCTTGAGCAACGCAAACCAGGCCCCGTAGAGCAGGGTGGCGGCACCCACCAGTGATACCGTCACCGACCACAGGCCGCTGTCGGCGATGGCCGGGTGCAGGCGTGCCATCAGGAAGATGCCCGCCTTGACCATGGTGGCGGAGTGCAGGTAGGCCGAGACCGGCGTCGGCGCGGCCATGGCGTGGGGCAGCCAGAACTGGAACGGGAACTGGGCCGACTTGGTGAACGCTCCCAGCAGCACCAGCACGAGCATCAGTGGGTAGCGCGGATCGGCGACGATGACGTCGCCGCTGGCGAGCACGAGGTCCATGGAGAAGCCGCCGGCCATGTCGCCGAGCAGCAGCAGCCCGGCGAGCAGGGCGAGGCCGCCGGCGCCGGTCACGGTCAGCGCCATTCGCGCGCCCTTGCGCGCCTCGCTCTGGTGGGACCAGTAGCCGATCAGCAGAAACGAGGAGATGCTGGTCAGCTCCCAGTAGAGCCACAGCAGGATCAGGTTGTCGGCCATGACGATGCCGACCATCGAGGCCATGAACAGGATCAGATAGGCGTAGAAGCGCCCGAAGGGTTCCTCGGGCGCGAGGTAGAAGTGCGCATAGAGCAGGATCAGCAGGCCGATGCCGAGGATCAGCAGGTTGAACAGCAGCGACAGCCCATCCAGCCGGAAGGCCAGCTCGAGGCCCAGCGCGGGCAGCCACTCCAGCGCGAAGCGCAGCGGTTCGTCAGCCGCCAGCGCCGGCCAGTGGCCCAGCGCCAGAAGGAGGGCGATGGCCGGTGGCACGGCGGTGGCCAGCGTACAGAAGCGGCGGCCTCGGTGCGCGCTGAGCATGGGCATCAGCATGCCCAGCAGCGGTAGCAGGGGTATCCACAACAGTGTCATCGTTTGCTCGTCCTGCGCGGGTCCGTGAGGAGAGGGGCATAGTTTGCCTACGGGACGGGAGGACGCAAGCATCAAGCGTTTGTTTCCCGTCCTTGGGCCAGAACGTCCCTATAATGCCGCCTCCCGCTACGTCAAAGCAAAGCGGGTGCGTCCGCGGCTCCTTGCCATTCAATACCTTGTCTCTATAAAGTGGTTGCGTCGAACCGATGGGAGCGATGCCTGCGCGTGGCTCCGTCCACTGACTGGGAGGGCGCCGTATGCAGCTGGCCGTGCTGGGTGGCTTCGTGGTGGCGGGGATGGCCCCGCTGCTGCACCGCTGGTTCGGCGATCGAACGCCGCTGGTGATGGCGCTGCTGCCGGCCTCCCTGGCGGCCTGGCTGCTCGGGCAGTGGCCGGCCATCGCAGCGGGCGAGGTGTTGCTGCTCGAATGGGCCTGGGTCCCCGGGCTCGACATCTCGCTGAGTTTCCTCATCGACGGCCTGGCCTGGCTGTTCGCCCTGCTGATCACGGGAATCGGTGCGCTGGTGCTGGTCTACACCGGCGACTATCTGCGCGGTCATCGCGACCTGCCACGCTTCCTGGTCGTGCTCACCGCCTTCATGATGTCGATGCTCGGCCTGGTGCTGGCCGACAACCTGGTGACCCTGTTCGTTTTCTGGGAGCTCACCAGCATCACTTCCTTCCTGCTGATCGGCTTCAACCACGGCGACCTGTCGGCGCGCAAGGCGGCCCAGCAGGGGCTCTACGTCACCGTCGGCGGCGGGTTGGCGCTGCTCGCCGGCTTCGTCATGCTGGCCATGGCCGGGGGCAGCTGGTCGCTGGCCGAGCTGACGACCCGGGGCGATGAGCTGCGCGACCATGCCCTCTATCCGCCGTTGCTGGCGTGCCTGCTGATCGGCGCCTTCACCAAGTCGGCCCAGTTCCCGTTTCACTTCTGGCTGCCCAGCGCGATGGCCGCGCCGACGCCGGTCTCGGCCTACCTGCACTCCGCCACCATGGTCAAGGCGGGGGTCTATCTGTTGGCCCGGCTGCATCCGGCCCTCGGCGGTACCGACGCCTGGACGCTCAGCCTGTCGCTGGTGGGTGCCTTCACCATGGCCACGGGTGCCTTCCTGGCGATCCACCACACCAACCTCAAGAAGCTGCTGGCCTACTCGACGGTCATGGCGCTGGGCACCCTGACCATGCTGCTGGGGCTGGGTACGCCTGCGGCGCTGGTGGCGTTCGTGACCTTCCTGCTGGCGCATTCGCTGTACAAGGGGGCGCTGTTCATGGTGGCCGGCATCCTCGATCACGAGACCGGCACCAAGGATGTCACCCACATGGGCGGGCTGCGCCGGGTGATGCCGCGCACCGCCGTGGTCGCCGCCGTGGCCGCGCTGTCGCTGGCCGGCATGCCGCCGCTGCTGGGCTTCGTCGGCAAGGAGCTGATGCTCGAGTCGGCGCTGGCCGCCACGCACTTCCGTGTGATCATCGTCGGGCTGACGTTCGTGGCCGCCTTCCTGACCTTGGCGGTGGCGGCCATCGTCGCCCTGCGACCGTTCCATGGCGCCTGGCGGCGCACGCCGCGCTCACCCCACGAGGCGCCGCCGGGCATGCTGGTGGGGCCGGCCCTGCTGGCCGCGCTGTCGCTGCTGCTTGGCCTGGTGCCGGGGCGGCTCGACGCGCTGGTCGCCTCGACGGTCGCCGGGCTCGGCGCCGTCGATCACGAGGTGCACCTGGCGCTCTGGCACGGCATCAACCTGCCACTGCTGCTGTCGTTGGCCAGCCTGGCGCTGGGGCTGGCGGTGTGGCACCGCTGGGATCGCCTGCGAGCCCGTCTGGCCCGCCTCAGGCCGCTCATGGCGCGTGGGCCCGAAGCCGGCTACGAGGCGCTGATGGCGGGCCTGGTGGCGGGCGCCGAGTGGCAGACCCGCATGCTGCAGAACGGCCATATCCGCAACTACCTGGTCGTGACGCTGCTGACGCTGCTCGGGCTGGTCGGCCACGCGCTGTTCTTCCGCCATGCGCCGAGCCTCGACGTGCCCGTCGAGGCCTACCTGCACGAGGCCGTGGTCGCCGGCCTGATGGTGGCCGGGGCGGTAGCCGCCTGCGTGATGCGCTCGCGCCTGGCGGCGGTCGCCGCGGTGGGCATCATGGGCTTCTCCATCGCCCTGGTGTTCGTCCTGTTCAGCGCCCCGGACCTGGCCATCACCCAACTGCTGGTCGAGACCCTGACGGTGATCCTGCTGGTGCTGGTACTGTTCCGGCTGCCGCGCTTCGCCACCCTGTCGACGCCCACCGAGCGCGCCCGCGACGTCGTCGTGGCGGGGCTGAGCGGGCTGATGATCACGCTGCTGATGCTCTCGGTGCTGGCCGGCGAGCGGCTGCCGCGCATCTCCGACTACTTGATCGCCAACAGCCAGCCGCAGGGCCACGGCCACAACATCGTCAACGTCATCCTGGTCGACTTCCGCGCCCTGGATACCCTGGGCGAGATGTTCGTGCTGGCCCTGGCGGCCATCGGCGTGCTGGCCATGCTGCGCTTCCACGCCGGCGATCACGAGGTTGGGCGCAGCTCGCCGCGGGAGCATGACGATGGTTAGATCCGGTACCCTGATCCTCAGCGTGGCGGCCCGCCTGCTGCTGCCGCTGCAGCTGCTGTTCTCGCTGTTCCTGCTGCTGCGCGGCCACGACGAGCCGGGTGGCGGCTTCATCGCCGGGCTGGTGGCGTCCGGTGCCTTCGCGCTCTATCTGTTCGCCTACGGCGGACGAGCCATGCACGCCATGCTCAAGGTCTCGCCGCGCGACCTGATCGGCGTCGGTTTGACGCTCGGCGTGCTCTCGACCCTGCCGGCGCTGTGGCAGGGCGAGCCATTCTTCACCGCCCAGTGGTGGACGATTCCGCTGATCGACTTCAAGGCATCGACGCCGCTGCTGTTCGACATCGGGGTCTATCTGGTGGTGCTCGGCTCCGTGCTGACCGCCATCACCGCCCTGGTGGACAACGACCGCGAAGACGATGCCTGACATCGAGGAGGCGCCATGGAACCCCTGCTAGCCGTTGCCATCGGTATCCTGTTCGCCGCGGCGATCTACATGATGCTGCGCCGTTCCATCGTCAAGCTGGTGATCGGGCTGATGCTGCTCTCCAATGCTGCCAACCTGCTGATCTTCGTCTCCGCGGGCCTGACCCGCGGCGGGCCGCCGCTGGTACCGCAGGGCCTGGATGCGCCGCCGGCAGCCGTGGCCGACCCGCTGCCGCAGGCGCTGGTGCTCACCGCCATCGTGATCGCCTTCGGCGTGCTGTCGTTTGCCGTGGTGCTGGTGCGCCGCGCCTGGGAGATCGTGCGCGCCGACGACCTCGACCGCATGAGGGATACCGACACGTGAACCTTCAGCTCGCGCTCCCGATCCTGATCCCGCTGCTCGCCGGGGCGGTGTCGCTGCTGTTCTGGCGCTCACGCCTGATGCAGCGGATGATCGCCGTGGCCGGTACCGGGCTGCTGCTGGTGGCCAGCGTGTGGTTGCTGGCGTCGGTCAGTCGGGGCGGCATCCTGGTGCTGCAAGTGGGCAACTGGCCGGCACCCTTCGGCATCAGCCTGGTGGCCGATCTGCTCGGCGCCATCATGGTGGTGCTGACCGGTATCATCGGCTTCGCGGTGGCGCTCTACTCGCTGGCCACCACCGGCCGCGGCCACGAGGCCTACGGCTACTTCCCGCTGATGCACCTGCTGCTGGCCGGGGTGGCGGGCGCCTTTCTCACCGGCGACATCTTCAACCTCTACGTCTGGTTCGAGGTGATGCTGGTGGCCTCCTTCGCGCTGCTGATACTGGGCAGCGAGAAGGCGCAGATGGAGGGGGCGATCAAGTACGTCACCCTCAACCTGCTGTCGTCGGTGATCTTCCTGGTGGCCGTGGGGCTACTCTACGGCATGGTCGGCACGCTCAACATGGCCGATATCGCCCGGCGCCTGGCGAGCCTGGAGGATACCGGCATGGTCGATGTGCTGGCGATGATGTTCATGGTCGCCTTCGGCATCAAGGCGGCCGCCTTCCCGCTGTTCTTCTGGCTGCCGGCCTCCTACCACACGCCGCCGGTGGCGGTGTCGGCGCTGTTCGCCGGGCTGCTGACCAAGGTCGGCGTCTATGCGCTGTTCCGGGTGTTCACGCTGATCTTCCACCACAGCCCGGGCTATACCCACGAGATCCTGCTGTGGGGCGCGGGGCTCACCATGCTCTCGGGGGTGCTGGGGGCGGCGGCCCAGTTCGAGTTCCGCCGCATCCTGTCGTTCCACATCGTCAGCCAGATCGGCTACATGATCCTGGGCCTGGCGCTGTTCACGCCGCTGGCCATCGTCGGCGGCGTGTTCTACATCGCCCACCACATCCTGGTGAAGACCAACCTGTTCCTGGTCAGCGGCATCGTCCATCGCCTGCAGGGCAGCTACCGCCTCAAGCGCCTGGGCGGGCTCTATCGCAGCCACCCCTGGCTCGCCGTGCTGTTCCTGATCCCGGCGCTGTCGCTGGCGGGGATGCCGCCGCTGTCGGGCTTCTTCGCCAAGTTCATCGTGATCCGCGCCGGCATCGAGGCCGAAGCCTACGGCGTGACCGCCATCGCCCTGCTGGTGGGGCTGCTCACGCTCTACTCGATGATCAAGATCTGGTCCGAGGTGTTCTGGAAGACGGCGCCCGACGGCGACGAGGCCGACGCCCAGGCGGCGGTGGGCCAGCGTGAGCTGTGGCTGATGTCGCTGCCGGCGGTGGGCCTGGCGCTGTGCACGCTGTTGATCGGCCTGAACGCCGGCCCCCTGTATGCCCTGGCCGAGGCCTCGGCGGGAGAATTGCTCGCCCCCGAGCGCTACATCGAAGCGGTGCTGGGGCCGCGCGGGGAGGGCGGGCCATGATCGGGGCCGCCTGGAACCTGCTGCTGGGTGTCGCCTGGGTGGTGCTGACCGGCGACTTCAGCGGCCGCAACCTGCTCGCGGGTCTGACCTTCGGCTACCTGGTGCTGGCGCTGATCCAGCCCCAGGTGCCGGCGCTGGCGGGATATGCCCAGCGCCTGCCGCGGCTGATCCGCTTCGTCGGGTTCTTCTTCAAGGAGCTGCTGCTGGCCAACCTCAAGGTCGCCTTCGATGTCGTCACGCCGCCCTGGTACATGCGGCCCGGCGTGATCGCCATGCCGCTCAAGGCACGCAGCGAGTTCGAGATCGCCCTGGTGGCCAACCTGATCTCGCTGACGCCGGGTACCCTGAGCCTGGACGTCTCCGATGACCGCCGGGTGCTCTACATCCACGCCATGTTCCTCGACGACGAGGCCGAGCTGCGCCGCAACCTGGCGGAGCTCGAGCGCCGCGCGCTGGAACTGTTCCACTGAGCCGAGGAGGAGAACCGTGTCGATCGTGATCCTGGCGAGTCTGGTACTCATGACCCTGGCGCTGTGCCTGGCCTTCGTGCGCCTCTATCTTGGCCCCAGCCTGCCGGATCGGGTGGTGGCGCTGGAGCTCTTCTCGTCGATGATCGTCGGCATCATCGGGGTGGTGGCGATTGCCACCGACGTGCCGAGCCTGCTGGACGTGGCCATCGTCATGGCACTGATGGCGTTCATGGCGGCCATCGGTTTCGCGCGCTTCCTTGAGCGCGGGGGGCCGCGCGATGATTGAGATGCTCAAGGGCGGCCTGATCCTGGTCGGCGCCATCTTCATGTTCCTGGCCGCACTCGGCCTGGTACGTCTGCCCGACCTGCTCACGCGCATGCATGCCACCACCAAGGCGGCTACCCTCGGCGCCTCGCTGATCATGCTGGCGGTGGCGCTGCACTTCGGCGAGGTGGCGGTGGTGGCGCGGGCGCTCGGGGTGATCCTGTTCATCATGATGACGGCGCCGGTGGCGGCCCACGTGATCGGCCGTGCCGGCTACTTCGTTGGCTCCAGGCTGTGGCATGGTACGGTCAAGGACGAGCTGCGGCCCAACTACGATCCGCTCACCCACGAGCTCAAGAGCGGCCTGGAAACGGAGGCCAACGCCGTGCACCAGCCGCGCGAGAACGACCCCAAGTGACCTGGGCCGTGGTCCGTTACCGGGACGACGCTTCCCGGGCGCCACGGGGTTGGCTGGCGGGCGCTTCTGCGCGATGATCGTTGGCCATCGAAGTAAAGGAATACACCGCCATGATCCGTTCTCTCTTTCCCGCCACCGCCCTGCTTCTGCTGCTGGCCGGCTGCCAGTCCGGCCCGGTACAGGACGTGGCGGCCGACGAACGCCAGCCGGAGGCTGCCGCGAGCGAGACTGCCCCACCCGAGCTGGCCCCCAGCGAGGCCGAGCGCCCCCCGGCGGACTTCCAGGCCTGGCTGCGCGATTTCCGCCGTCAGGCCCGCGCCGAGGGGATCGGTGAGGCGACCCTGGCACGGGCGTTGGACGGCCTGCGCTATCGGCCCCGCGTGATCGAGCTCGACCGTTCGCAGCCGGAATTCGTGCGCCCCATCTGGCAATACCTGGACAGCGCCGTCTCCCAGGCCCGCGTCAGCGAAGGGCGGGCCAGGCTCGCCGAGCATCGCGAAACGGCCCGCCGGATGGAACAGCGCTACGAGGTGCCGGCCGAGGTCGTGGTGGCGATCTGGGGCATCGAGAGCAACTACGGCGGCAACTTCGGCGACTTTTCCACGCTCGAGGCGCTGGCGACCCTGGCCTTCGACGGGCGCCGGCGCGACTTCGCCCGCGGTGAGCTGCTGGCCGCGCTGCGCATCCTCGAGGCCGGCGACATTTCTCCGGAGCGCATGATCGGCTCCTGGGCCGGTGCCATGGGTCATACCCAGTTCATTCCCTCCAGCTTCGAGTCCTATGCCGTGGATGGCGACGGCGACGGGCGTCGCGACATCTGGGGCAGTATCCCGGACGTGATGGCCTCCACCGCCAACTACCTGGCACGCGCCGGCTGGCAGTCCGGCCAGCCCTGGGGGGTGGAGGTGCGCCTGCCGGACGGCTTCGACTATGCCCAGACCGAGCTCACCACGCAGCGCTCGAGCCGCGAGTGGGCGCAGCAGGGCGTGAGTCGCCGCGGTGATGGCAGCCTGCCCGACTTCGCGCAAGCGGCGGTGATCGCGCCGGCGGGGGCGCACGGGCCGGCCTTCCTGGTGGGGCCCAACTATCGCGCCATCCTGCGCTACAACAATGCCACCAGCTATGCCCTGGCGGTGGGCACGTTATCCGACAGGATCGCCGGGCGCGAGGGGGTTCGGGCCGAGTGGCCGCGCGACGTGCAGCCGCTGTCGCGCAGCCAAGTGCGCGAGCTGCAGCAGGCCCTGAACGCGCGCGGCTTCGACGTCGGCGCCCCGGATGGCGTCATGGGGCCGAACACGCGGCGCGGGCTGCGCGAATTCCAGCGCAGCATCGGTGTCACGCCGGATGGTTTCGCCACCCTGAGCTTGCTCGAGCGGCTCCAGCGCCGCTGATACATCGGCCGGGCTCGGCGCGGAGCCCGGCAGCGAGGGTCAGCCGTCGCTATCGCGGGTCCACTCGTCGAGGGTCTCGCTGATGCGCCGGCCGGCCCGCTCGGCGCCCTCTTGGGTACGCTCCCAGGCGTTCTCGGCGCCTTCGCCGATGCGGTCAAGCCCCTGTCGGGTACGGTGCCAGGCGCTCTCGGCCCCCTCGCCGGTACTGTCCCAGGCCTCGCGGGCGCGCTCTCGGGCGGTGTTCATCCACTCCCGGTCGTAGCGAGGCATGGCGTCGAGTGCCTCGGTGTCGGTCTCGACGATAATGTCGTGCTGGGTCTCGCCATTCTCGTTGAAGTTGACCAGGCGATAGTGCTGGTTGGTGATGACCACGGTATCGCCGTCCAGACCCACCGAGTCGTGGGTGTCGACCACGATGGCTTGCACCTTCCTGTCGTCACCGAGGAGGATATCGACCACTTCGCTGGGCTCGCTGGCCGGGGCGCTCTCGAAATGCACCTCGGCATCGAGGATGTCACGGGTCGAGTAGAGACCCTGAGGGTCGAACTGGGCCTGAGCGCCGGTACCGAGCCCGGCGAGGAACAGGCCGGCCGAGGCGGCCAGGATCGTCCTTGCGGTGCGTGTCTGTGTCATCGTTTTGCCCTCCTTATCCTTGGTGACACGGGTAGTGTAGTAAACGTAACGGCTGGGTTCAGGCACGTGGAACCGGCGTGGCGAACCGGGGTCCATGAAGGGTTGACCGAGAAGGGAGGTATGATCATGACCATCAAGTGGCCGGCTGTGTACCGCCAGGCGTATCGTTTTCCCCTGCGCGGTATGGCCATGACAGCGGCGCTGATCGTGGCCGTGTCGATGCCGGCCGTGGCCGAGGAAGGGGCGGTCTTCGGCTGGGTCGAGAAGAGTACCCTCGAGCCCTGGGGCGTGGAGGTCAAGGCCAAGCTGGACAGCGGCGCGCTGACCTCCTCGCTCGATGCCCGCGACATCGAGCGCTTCGACAAGGAGGGCGAGGAGTGGGTGCGCTTCCGGCTCAAGCTGGAGGACGAAGCGAATGGCGAGACCTTCACCGAATGGCTGGAGCTGCCGCTCTACCGCAGCCTCAAGCTGCGCGGCGCCGGCGGCGTCGATCGTCGCCCCGTGGTGCTGATGAAGATCTGCATGGGCGGCACCGTCTTTGAAGAGCAGTTCAGCCTGCGCGATCGTGGCGACATGAACTATCCGCTGCTGCTCGGGCGGCGCACCATCGGACATCTCGGGCTGCTGGACGTGCGCGAAACCTTCCTGAACGAGCCGGAGTGCGGCGAGGACGCCCCGGTGGTGGAGCATGATCCCGACGAGGACGACGCCACCGATCAGGTCGCCATGACCGAGTGACGAACTTCGCCGCTAGAAGAGGCGTGCCAAGAGGGCGACGACCGCCGTCTCCACCCGCAGGATACGCGGCCCCAGGTGGATTCCCTCGCAGCCGGCGTCGAGCAGGCGCTCCACTTCGTAGGGAATGAAGCCACCCTCGGGGCCGATCAGCAGCGCGACGGGCTCGCCCAGCCCCGTCGGGCACGCCTGTGGCATGCCGGGGTGCGCCACCAGGCCACGCCGGCCCTCGAGCAGATTCGGCAGGTTCTCCTCGACGAAGGGGCGAAAGCCCTTGGCCAGGTTCACCTCGGGCATCACCGTATCCCGTGCCTGTTCGAGCCCCAGCACCAGATGCTCGTGGATCTTGACCGGATCGAGCTCGGGCGACTGCCAGTAGCTCTTCTCCACCCGCCGGGTATGCAGCAGCGTGATCTGCTTAACGCCCATGGCCGTCACGTGCTCGAGGCTGCGGGCCAGCATGCGCGGGCGCGGCAGGGCGAGCACGAGATGTACCGGCAGCGCCGGCGGGGGAGGCGTGTCGAGCCCGTCGAGGGTGAAGCGGGCCTCGTCATCGTTGAGCCGCGTGAGCTCACCGCGGCCGATGCCGCCCCCCGCCACGCCAAGGGTCAGGCGGTCCCCCACGCGGGCGCGGTGCACCTCCTTCAGGTGGCGCAGGCGGCGCGGATCGCGCAGGCACGCCAGGCGCTCGTCGCGGATCTCCTCGGGGGTCAGCAGGATCAGGTTCATCGGGCCTCGTTGGTCGCTTCGATTTGCAAGGGCGGTGGCGCGGTGCACAATAGCAGCCAAGGGCAGTTTTGCCTTTCCAACAAGGAGTGCCATCGTGCGCGTGATTCGCAAGTATGCCAACCGTAGGCTCTATGATACCCAACAGAGCCGCTATGTGACGCTCGAGGATCTGCGACGCCTGGTTCTCGACGAGGAGCCGTTCCGGGTCGAGGATGCCAAGAGCGGGGAGGACCTGACCCGCACCATCCTGCTGTCGATCATCATCGAGCAGGAGCAGGCCGATGGCGAGGCCGAGGTGTTCTCCAACGACCTGTTGGCCCAGTTCATCCGCGTCTACGACATGGCACAGCCGCTGCCGCTGGCCCGCTACCTCGAGCAGGGCACCCAACTGATGCTCGAGCAGCAGAAGCGCATGCAGGACCAGTGGCAGCAGGCCATGCGCCACTCGCCGATGGAACTGATGCGCGAGATGGCCGAGGAAAACATGCGTTTCTGGCAGCAGGCGATCGGCCAGAACCAGCCCGGCAAGCCGGAGCCGAAGGAGAAGACCGGCAAGAACGACGACAGCGACAAGTAAGGGCATTTTGCCACCTATTCCGAGCGAAGCAGCGTAGCAGGCGGCTTTCTGCCATAATGCCGCGACGTCTTCCCAGCAGAACACCAGGCCCGTCCACTCGCGGGCCTGCGCAGCAAGAGACAGGAAAAGCAAGCGGATGAAGGTTCTGATCATCGGCGGCGGTGGCCGCGAACACGCCCTGGCCTGGAAGGTCGGCCAGTCGTCCCGCGTCGAGCGGGTCTTCGTGGCACCCGGTAACGCCGGCACGGCCCGTGAGCCGGGCCTGACCAACGTGGCCATCGAGGCGACCGAGCTGGAACGTCTGCTGGCGTTCGCCCGCGACGAGGACGTCGCGCTGACCATCGTCGGTCCCGAGGCGCCGCTGGTCGAGGGCGTGGTCGACCGCTTCCGCGAGGCCGGCCTGGCCATCTTCGGCCCCACCCGGGGCGCCGCCCAGCTCGAGGGATCGAAGTCCTTCACCAAGGATTTCCTGGCGCGTCACGCCATCCCCACGGCCGCCTACCGCACCTTCACCGAGGTCGAGCCGGCGCTGGCCTATCTCGCCGAGCAGGGCGCGCCGATCGTGATCAAGGCCGACGGCCTGGCCGCCGGCAAGGGCGTGATCGTGGCCATGACCCTGGCCGAGGCCGAAGCGGCGGTGCGCGACATGCTCGAGGCCAACGCCTTCGGCGATGCCGGGGCCCGCGTGGTGATCGAGGAGTTTCTCGAGGGCGAAGAGGCCAGCTTCATTGTCATGGTCGATGGCACCACGGTGCTGCCGATGGCCACCAGCCAGGACCACAAGCGTGCCCTGGACGGGGATGCAGGCCCCAACACCGGCGGCATGGGGGCCTACTCGCCCGCGCCGGTGGTCACCGAGAGCGTGCACGAACGCATCATGCAGCAGGTGATCATGCCAACCGTGCACGGCATGGCGGCCGAGGGTCTCCCTTACAGCGGCTTCCTCTACGCCGGGCTGATGATCGACGCCGAGGGCAATCCCAAGGTCATCGAATACAATTGCCGCTTCGGCGATCCCGAGACCCAGCCGATCATGCTGCGCCTGCAGTCCGACCTGGCCGAGCTGTGCCTGGCCGGCGCACGCGGCGAGCTGGCCGGCCACACCTGCGAATGGGATTCCCATGCCGCCGTCGGCGTGGTGATGGCCGCGGGCGGCTACCCCGGTAGCTACCGCAAGGGCGACGTCATCGAGGGGCTCGATGCCGCTGCTGCGACCGGCTGCAAGGTGTTCCATGCCGGCACCGCCGAGGACGCCCAGGGGCGGGTGGTGACCAGCGGTGGCCGGGTGCTGTGCGTCACCGCGCTGGGCCAGGGGGTGTCCCAGGCCCGTGACCTGGCCTATCAGGGCGTGGCGGAGATCCGCTGGGAAGGCGCCCAGTGCCGTCGCGACATCGCCTATCGGGCGATCGCCCGGGAGCGCCAGGCCGGTTGAGTCACGGCCAGGCGGCCGCATCACACGATAACAAGCGTCAGGGAGTGGGCATGGAGCGAGTCAAGCTGGAGTTTCCCGAGTCCGCTATCGTGCACCGGCAGCCGCTGTCGGTGCGCATCACCGACATGAACTACGGCCGGCACCTGGGCCACGATACCCTGGTGTCGCTGCTCCACGAGGCGCGCACCCAGGCATTCGGCGCGCTCGGCCTGAGCGAATGGGATATGGGGGGCTACCCCAGCGTGGTGGCCGACCTCGCCGTGCAGTACCAGTCCGAGGCGCGCTGGCCGGATGCCCTGGTGGTGGAGACCGCCTTGCCGGCGCCCACCGGCAAGGCGATCGCCGTCTATCACCGGGTGCGCCACGCCGAGGGCGGCCGGCCGGTGGCGACGGCGCGCCTCAACGTCGTCCTGATCGATCCGGCCCAGGGCCGCAGCGTGGCCATTCCCGCCGCCGTGCAGCAGGCCATCGCCGGAGCGGAGAACGCCTGATGTCGCGCGAATATCCGATCATCGCCGTGACCGGCTCCTCAGGCGCCGGTACCACCACGGTGAAGCGTACCTTCGAGCGCATGTTCGCCCGCGAGGACGTGCATGCCGCCTTCGTCGACGGCGATGCCTTTCATCGCTATACCCGCGAGGAGCTGGCGCGCATCTTCCGTGAGGAGCCCGAGCGCAAGGACCAGCTCTCCCACTTCGCCGTGGAGGCCAACCTGCTCGACCGCCTCGAGGTACTGTTCCAGGAGTACGGCGAGCACGGCACCGGCACCTACCGGCACTATATCCACGCCGAGGACAAGCAGATGATCGAGGCCGGCCACCAGGTCGGCACCTTCACCGAATGGCAGCCGCTGCCCTGCGGCACCGACCTGCTGTTCTACGAGGGGCTGCACGGTGGGCTGGTGACGGCGGAGCACGACATCGCCCGCCATGTCGACCTGCTGGTGGGCGTGGCGCCGACCATGAACCTCGAGTGGATCCAGAAGATCGACCGCGATATCAAGCTGCGCGGCTACTCCCAGGAGGCGGTGATCGACACCATCCTGGGCCGCATGAACGACTACGTGCGCTACATCCAGCCGCAGTTCTCGCGCACCCACATCAACTTTCAGCGCGTGCCCACGGTGGACACCTCCAACCCCTTCGAGGTGCAGGACATCCCCAACGACGCCGAGTCGTTCGTGGTGATCCGCTTCCGCGACCCCTCGACGGTGGACTTCCCGTGGCTGCTGGCGATGATCCAGGATTCGTTCATGAGTCGCCCGCATACGCTGGTGGTACCGGGGGCGCGCATGTCGCTGGCCATCGAGCTGATCCTGGCCCCGCTGGTGCGCCACCTGCTGGCCCAGCGCCGCTTCCGCTGAGGGGGCGCAGGATTCGACCCGCTGATCGATAGGAGTTCGAGCCGATGCAAGACTGCCTGTTCTGCAAGATCGTCAAGCGCGAGATCCCGGCCGACATCGTCTACGAGGACGATCAGGTGCTGGCGTTCAACGACATCAACCCCCAGGCCCCGACGCATATCCTGATCATTCCCAAGCAGCACATCGCCACGCTCAACGACATCGAGGAACACGATCAGGCCCTGGTCGGCAAGTTGCCGCGTGTCGCCGCGAGGTTGGCCGAGGAGCACGGCTTCGCCGAGGCCGGCTATCGCGTGGTGATGAACTGCAATGATCAGGGCGGCCAGACGGTCTATCATATTCATATGCACCTGATGGGCGGTCGACGCTTTACTTGGCCGGCTGGCTAGCCGGCGCTATGCGGAGCAAGCCGCGCGCGTCGAGGCGTGCGACGCATCAGGTGCACCCAATGACCGACGCCACCCCAGTGCGGGTGGCGTTGCCGTGACTGCCGGCCGCTTCCGGCTTGCCGCGAACAGGAAGAGGGTGAGATGAACCGCCACTACTCCCATGCCGACAACCTGGTCCATCAGTTCGATACGGTATTGCGTACCCTGGTGCCGCATGCGGCCGTTGCCTCGCGCCCCTCGCCGGCCACCGCGGATGTCCGGGACGAGGACATGACCGCCGACGAACGGCGTCACGCCGCGGGGCTGATGCGAGTCAACCACACTGGCGAGGTGTGTGCCCAGGCGCTCTACCAGGGCCAAGGCTGCACCGCCAAGCTGCCCGAGGTGCGCAGCCAGATGGAGCACTCAGCACAGGAGGAGATCGACCACCTGGCGTGGTGCGACGATCGGCTGCAGGAGCTCGACAGCCACACCAGCGTGCTCAATCCGCTGTTCTATGCCGCCTCCTTCGGCCTCGGGGCGGTGGCCGGCGCCATCGGCGACCGCATCAGCCTGGGCTTCGTCGCCGCCACCGAGGAGCAGGTGGGCAAGCACCTGGAGGAGCACATGGTCAAGCTGCCCGCGGGTGACCGCCGCTCGCGTGCCGTGCTGCGCCAGATGGCCATCGACGAGGCGCACCACGCCCAGCTGGCGCTCGAAGCCGGCGGGGCGCGCTTCCCGGCGCCGGTCAAGTTCGGCATGTCGCTGATGTCGAAGGTGATGACCAAGAGCGTCTATCGGATCTGAGTGACGGGCATGTCCGAGGAGATCCATCTGCGTTTCGTCGAAGTCGCTCGCGAGCTGAGCCCCGGTCTGGCCGATGCCTTCGAGCGCGGAGGGCCGGTCACGCTCCGGGCCGACGACAGCCGACCGCTGGCCGAGCGCCTGTGTCGCTCGATCGCGGGGCAGCAGCTGTCGGTGAAGGCGGCGCGCTCGATCTGGACGCGAGTCGTCGATGCCGCCGGCGACGCGCCGCTGATGGCGTTCCTCAGCGAGCCGAACCAGGACACGCTGCGCGGCTGTGGCCTCTCCGCTGCCAAGACGCGGGCGCTGTGCCTGATCGCCGAGGAAGCCAGGGCCGGGCGGCTCGAGGCCGATGAGTTGCGCCGTCTGGACCATGCCGAGCGCTCACGGCGGTTGACCGCGCTCTGGGGGGTGGGCCAGTGGACCGCCGACATGATCTCCATCTTCTACTTCGGCGAGCCCGACGTCTGGCCCGAGGGCGACGTGGCGGCGCGCAAGACCCTCGCGCGCCTCACCAGCCCTCGGCGCAAGACGCTGCGCACCGCGGCACGCTTCGCTCCCTACCGCTCGCACCTGGCGCTCTACCTGTGGCGCCACGTCGATGCGCCGCCCGTGTAGCCGCTGCGACGAGACGCAAAAGGCCCGCATGCGCGGGCCTTTTCTGTTCGGGGCGGTGAGTCCGACAGGTCAGTCGTCGACGATGCTGTAGGAGTGGGTGACCTCGACGCCGCCCTTGGCCAGCATGATCGAGGCGCTGCAGTATTTCTCCGCCGAGAGTTCCACCGCGCGCTTGACCTGGCTCTCCTTGAGATTGTGCCCGCTGACGGTGAAGTGGACGTGGATGCGGGTGAATACGGACGGCACCGCGTCGGCGCGCTCGGCCTCGACGGTGGCCACGCAGTCGGTCACCCCGGCGCGCGACTTCTCGAGGATCTCCAGCACGTCGAAGGAGGTGCAGGCGCCCATGCCCATCAGCAGCATCTCCATCGGGCGCGGCCCGGTATTGCGTCCGCCGTGATCGGGCGGGCCGTCGATCACCACGCTGTGACCACTTCCGGATTCGGCGACGAACTGGCGGCCATCGGTCCACTTGACGCTGGCTTTCATGAGCAGGGTTTCCTTATCGAAGCGTTCATGCGGGCAGCTTACCACTGTGCGGCGCGTGACTCAGCCTTGGCGCAGTTCCCGATCCAGCTCGACCAGACGCTCGGGCGTGCCCACGTCGACCCAGCGGCCGCGGTGATGGGTACCCCCGACGCGTCCGGCGTTCATCGCCTCGCGCAGCAGCGGGGCCAGGGGAAACTCGCCAGGCGGTCGTTCGGCTACCAGCGCCGGGTCGATCAGGCTGAGGCCGGAGAAGGTCAGGCGCGGCTCGCCGCTGGCGTGTACCCGGCCGGCGGAATCGAGGTGAAAATCCCCCTCCGGATGATGCGGCGGGTTGGCGACCAGCACCAGGTGGGCCAGGTCGTCGCCGAGCGGCGGCAGGACAGCGGGATCGAAGGCGCACCAGACGTCGCCGTTGACCAGCAGGAAGGGGGCGCCGCCCAGCAGCGGCAGCGCCTGGCGGATGCCGCCGCCGGTCTCCAGCGGGGTCGCCTCGCGGCTCCAGGCGATGCGGACGCCGTAGGCGTCGCCGTCGCCCAGCGCCTCGACGATCTGTTCGGCGCGATAGCTGACGTTGATCACCACCTCGCGAATACCCGCGGCCGCCAGTCGCTCCAGGTGGTGCGCGATCAGCGGCTTGCCGGCCACCGGCAGTAGCGGCTTGGGGCAGTGGTCGGTCAACGGCCGCATGCGCTTGCCAAGGCCGGCGGCGAGAATCATCGCCTTCATGTCGTCTCCGGATCGGCACGGCCCGCCAGACGGCGCTCCAGGGCGGGGCGGAAGGTGTCGGCGAGCCAGCGCTGGAAGGGCTCGTGCTCAGGCAGCGCGACGAGGCTTGCCTCGAGGTGGGCGAGGAAGTGCGGTAGGCGCTCGAGGTAGCCGGTGCGGCCATCGCGCAGGGTCAGGCGGCAGAAGATGCCGAGCACCTTGAGGGCACGCTGGGCGGCCATGGCCTGCACCTGGCGCTGGAAGGTGTCGCTCGTGGTGGCACCGGGCAGCCGGCCGTCGGCAATCGCCCGCTGGCGGAAGGCCTCGACCCAGGCGGCGAAGCGCGGCGCCGGGAAGCGGCAGTAGCGGCCGCGCAGCAGCGAGATCAGGTCGTAGCTGAGGGGGCCGGCCACGGCGTCCTGGAAGTCGATCAGGTAGAGCCGCTCGTCCTGCACCATCAGGTTCATGGCGTCGAAGTCGCGGTGCACCGCAACCACCGGCTGGGCCAGGGCGGAGTCGATCAATGCCCTTCGCAGTTCGAGCCAGCCGGGCGGCGGGGCCAGGCCGAGCCAGCGCCCGAGGCACCACTCGGGGAATAGGTCCAGCTCGCGGCCAAGCAGGGCGGCATCGTAGGCCGGCAGCGCGTCGGGAGCGGCGCGGTTCTGCAATTCATGGATCAGATCCATGGCGCGCTCGTGCCAGGCCAGGGTGTCGGCGTGCGCGTTACCGGCGAAGCGCTCCTGCAGCGGCGTATCGCCGAGGTCGTCGAGCTCGAGGAAGCCCGCCTCCAGATCCACTGCATGCAGCGCCGGCACCGGCAGCCCGCCGGCCCGCCAACGCCGGGCGATCTCGACGAAGGGGCGGCTGTCCTCCTGGGCAGGGGGGGCGTCCATCAGCATGCGCGTGCGGCCGTCGGGCAGGCGCAGGCGGAAGTAACGGCGAAAGCTGGCGTCGCCCGCGGCCAGGCGCAGGTCGAGCGCCGCGTCGGGCAGGCAGTGCTGGGCTGCCGCCCAGCGGCGCAGGGCGTCGAATCGCGTCGCGGTGTCGGCCGAGGTCATGCTGGCTCCTTGTTGTGCCGGGCGTTGCCGGTTGACGCTCGTGGGGCGCCGCCGCATGCTGAGCGGTCAGTCGCATACGACAGGCTGGGTGCGGTCTGTATAATACCGATTCTCTTCGCCAAGGACATCGAGGGACCATGGGCAAGCGACATGCAGGCGCGGCGTTGGCCGGCCTGATCACATCCGGCCTGACGTTTGGCGTGCCACAGGCGATGGCGCTCGAGCCGCTGCCGGCCTGGCAGCTCGACTGGCGACCATGGGCCGACGACCGTCCCGCCGAGGCGCTGTGCCGCGGCGTCTACGTGATGCCGGCATACCGCCTGCCCGCTACCGACGAACCCGGCCAGGTTCGCTCCGAATCCGACAGCGCCTACTACGGCGAAGAGGGCGAGACCATCCTCGGTGGCGAGGTGATCCTGCGGCGCGGCGACAGCCAGCTCGAATCGCCGCGCGTGAACGTGCCGGCCGCGCGTGACCGGGCCTACGCCGAGGGTCCCCTGGCGCTGCGCGATCTCAACCTGCTGGTACGCGGCGAGGCCGGCGAGGTGTCGCTGAACAGCGATGCCGCCAGCATCGATGCGGCCCACTTCGTGGTGCACGACCAGCATCTGCGCGGCGATGCGCTGCAGCTGGAACGGCTCGAGGATGGCCGTTACCGGCTCACCTCGGCGAGCTTCACTACCTGCGACCCGGGCAGCAACCTGTGGCAGCTGGTCACCGGCGACCTGGTGCTCGACCGCGAGAGCGGCTTCGGCACCGCGCGTCACGCCCGCCTCGAGATGGGCAACGTCCCGGTGTTCTACTGGCCCTGGGTGCGTTTTCCCATCGACGATCGCCGCCACACCGGCTTCCTGTGGCCGGCACTGGGGTTGTCCAGCGACAGTCTCGATTACGCCCAGCCGTTCTACTGGAACATCGCGCCCAACCATGACGCCACCATCACGCCGCGCTGGATCAGCGACCACGGCCTGCTGCTCGCCGGCGAGTATCGCTACCTCTTTCCTAGCGATGCCGGGCAGATCGAAGGCGCCTATCTCGGCAGCGACGGCGGCGGTGCCGATGGGGGCACGCGTCGCTACGAGGGGGAGGAGCGCTGGTACGTCGATTACCGCCACAGCGGACGCTTCGACGCGCGCACGAACTACGCCCTGCGCTACGGTGCAGCCAGCGACGGACGCTACTTCGACGATTTCGGCAGTGTCTTCGGCGACGACCCCAACAACATGCCCCGCCTGGCCCAGATCGATTATCGGGGTGATGTCTGGAACCTCGACGCGCGTGCCCAAGGCTACCAGAAGCTGGACGACCCTCTGCACGACCGCGACAAGCCCTTTTACCGTCTGCCCAGCCTGGCTGCCAACGCACGCTGGTCGCAGCCGGGCGGATGGTTTCAACAGTGGCGCTCCAACGTCACCTACTTCTGGCGCGATGTGGATCGCAACCGGGTCCCGCTGCGCGAAGCGGCGGTCGGGACCCGCCTGCACCTTTCCCCAGTCACCGGCTGGCGCTTCGACGAGACATGGGGGCACCTGGAGCCGCGGGTGGAGTGGCTCTATACCGCCTACGACCTCGACTACGGCGAGCGCCAGACCGAGCGCGACACCGCGCTGCAGCGTGCGGTACCGGTCGCCTCGGTGGATGGCGGCCTGGTGTTCGAGCGCGAACTCGAGCTCGGCGGGCGCGAGTATCGCCAGACCCTCGAGCCGCGGCTCAACTACGCCTATGTGCCGGCCCGCGACCAGAGCGAGTTTCCCGAGTTCGACAGCGACGAGCGCGCCTTCTCGTGGAACCAGCTCTGGTCGCCCCATCGCTTCTCGGGGTCCGATCGCGTCGGCGACCTCAACCGCCTCTCCTATGGGGTCAGCAGCCGCTTCCTCGAGGACGCCGACGGCCGCGAGCGCTTCTCGCTCGGCATGGGGCAGGCGGTCTATTTCGACGACCGCACCATCGACATGGCCGGCGACCCCGACACCCTGCCTCCGCCGGGTGCCGACGGCGGGGAGCGCCTCTACCAGGCGACGCGGGATCGCTCGCCGGTGGTCACGCGGCTCGACTGGCGCCTTTCCGATCGCTGGAGCACGCGCTACGAGTGGCTCTACGACGAGCAGCGCAGCCGCACCGAGCGGAGCAGCGTAGGCGTCGCCTATCGCGATCCGCGTGGGCACGTATTGAACCTTGCCTATCGCTGGCAACTCGAAGGGTTCGACCCTTCGGGAGAAGACGAGGATCGCCTGGGCTACGATCGCGAGGAGTATGATCTCTCCTTCGCCTATCGGGTCAACCCGAGGATCGATCTCATCGGCCGCTTCCTGTACGACCACACCAACCGCCGCAGCCTGGACCAGGTGGCCGGCTTGCAGTGGAACGATTGCTGCTATGGCGTGCAGCTGGTATGGCGCGAGTGGGTCGAGGACAGCGACACCGCCAACACCATCGAGGACGACACCACCGAACGCGGCATCTTCCTGCGCTTCGTGTTCAAGGGACTGGGCGGGGTCGGCGGCGATGCCGGCGACTATTTCGAGCGTGCCATCCCGGGCTACCGCAGCACGGCGTTCTGACGGGATCGGGACGCCACACGAGTGAAATATCATGAGAGGAAAGAGAGACATGCGGAAAACGCCTATCGCCATTCTGGGCGCCCTGGGCCTGGCCCTGTGCCTGGGCGCCGTGCCGCTGGCGGCACTGGCCCAGGAGCAGGACTTCCAGCCGGTGCAGCGGCAGTCACTGGATCGCATCGTGGCCGTGGTGAACCAGCAGGCCATCATGCAGAGCCAGCTCGAGGAGCGCATGGCGCAAGCGCGCAGCCAGCTTGCCGCCCAGGGACAGGGACTGCCGCCCGAAGCGATGCTGCGTGAGCACGTGCTCGAGCAGGTCATCCTCGAGGAGATCCAGCTGCAGATGGCGGCGGATGCCGGGCTCAGCGTCGACGATACCGCCCTCAACCGTCAGATCCGCGAGATTGCCGAGAGCAACGGCATGACCCTCGACCAGTTCGCCGATGCGCTGGAAGCCGACGGCCTGAGCATGTCGACCGTACGCGAGGAGATTCGGCGCGAGATGCTGCTGCGCGAGCTGCACCAGCGCCAGGTGGGCGGCCGGGTCAACGTCAGCAACCGCGAGGTCGAGCGCTTCATTGAGCAGCAGGGCGGCAACGTGAGCCGCGAGCAGGCGCGCCAGATGGTGTTCCAGCGCAAGGCCAACGAGGCCCTGGACGCCTGGCTCCAGGAGATCCGTGCCGAGGCCTTCGTCGACAACCGACTCGCCAGCGGCGGCTGAGCGCCATGCGGCTTCCCGCTCCCGTATTGGCCGTGACCAGCGGTGAGCCCGCCGGTATCGGCCCCGAGTTGACCCTGCAGCTGGCGCTGGAGAAAGCTCCTTCGGCCAGGATCGTGGCGGTGGGCGATCCGGCACTGCTGGCCGAGCGTGCCGAGCGGCTCGGCCTCGACGTCGAGCTGCACGCGTTGGCGCCGGGCGAGCCGGTGCCGGCAGCGCACCTGGGCGTGCTACCGGTATGGCCGGTGGCGCTGCGTGAGCCGAGCCGGCCGGGCGAGCTCGCCGTGGCCAACGCCGGCTACGTGCTCGAGACCCTCGACGTGGCGATCGCGGCCTGCCGCGAGCGGCAGGCCGATGCCATGGTCACCGCGCCGCTGCACAAGGGGGTGATCCTTGATGCCGGTCACGCCGGTTTCCGCGGCCACACCGAGTACCTGCGCGACGCCTGCGGCGCCGACGAGGTGGTGATGATGCTGGCCAGCGACAGCGCCTTGCATGCCGGACAGCCCGGCTGGCAAGGCGACACGGCGCTGCGGGTGGCCCTGGCCACCACGCACCTGCCGCTGCGCGAGGTGGCCGACGCGATCACTGCAACGAGCCTCGAACGCATCCTGCGCATCCTGCACGCGGACCTGGTGCGCTGGTTCGGCGTCACGGCCCCGCGCATCGCCGTGTGCGGCCTCAATCCACACGCGGGGGAGGGCGGCCACTTGGGCCGCGAGGAGATCGAGGTGATCGCCCCCTGCCTCGAACGCCTGCGCCATGAAGGCTTCGCGCTTGACGGACCATTGCCGGCCGATACCCTGTTCACGCCGCGACATCTCGTCGGCGTCGATGCCGTGCTGGCGATGTATCATGACCAGGGCCTGCCGGTGCTCAAGTATGCCGGCTTCGGCCGAGCCGCCAACGTCACCCTGGGATTGCCGATCATACGCACCTCGGTGGATCACGGCACCGCGCTGGATCTGGCCGGCCGTGGCCTGGCCGATGCGGGCAGCCTGCGGGTCGCCGTGGCGCTGGCCGCCGAGATGGCCCGCCGCGGCTCGATCGCGGCCGCTTCCTGACGAACGACAGACAAGGACACTTGCATGGCATCGCGCCCGCCGGTTCATCGCGCTCGCAAGCGCTTCGGCCAGAACTTCCTGCGTGACCCCGGCATCATTTCGCGCATCGTGCGCGCCATCGCCCCGCGTCCCGGCGACCGGCTGGTCGAGATCGGCCCCGGCCAGGGCGCCCTGACCGAGCCGCTGATCGAGGCGGCGGGCGGCCACCTCGAGGTGATCGAGCTGGACCGGGACCTGGTCCCGGGGCTGCGCGTGCAGTTCTTCAACTACCCCGGTTTCGTCGTCCACGAGGGCGATGCGCTGAAGTTCGACTTTCGGGCGCTGCGCGGCGATGGCGAGCCGTTGCGGGTGGTGGGCAATCTGCCCTACAACATCTCGACCCCGCTGATCGGCCATCTGCTCGAGGCTGGCGATGCCATCGCCGACATGCACTTCATGCTGCAGAAGGAAGTGGTCGAGCGCCTGGCTGCCAAGCCGGGCGGCGCCGACTGGGGCCGGCTCTCGGTCATGGCCCAGTACCGCTGCCGCGTCGATGACCTGTTCACGGTGCCGCCGGAGGCGTTCGTGCCACGGCCCAAGGTCGACTCGGCCATCGTGCGGCTGACCCCCTTTGCCGAGCCGCCGTGGCCGGCCGCGGACGAGGCGCTATTGTTCCGCGTCGTGCGCCAGGCGTTCGCTCAACGGCGCAAGACCCTGCGCAACAATCTCAAGGGGCTGGTCGGGGACGAGGCCCTGACGGAACTCGGCATCGACCCCGCCCGGCGACCCCAGACCCTCGCGGTGGAGGAATTCGTCCGCATCGCCAATCATCTGGCCGCTACGGAGACGACACCATGACCCAGGTACCGGAGACGCCTTTGGAACGGGAAGTGCTGGTCGACGTGGTGCCCGCCTTTCGCGACGACGAGTCCTCTCGCGACGAGTCGCGCTACGTGTTCAGCTATACCGTGACGATACACAATCATTCGAAGCATAGCGTCCAGCTGTTGGCTCGCCACTGGCGCATCACCCAGGGCAGCGGCAAGGTGCAGGAGGTGCGCGGCAAGGGGGTGGTAGGGCAACAGCCGCTGATCGGCCCCGGCCAGACCTTCCGCTACACCAGCAGGGCCATTCTCGACGGGCCGGTCGGCGTGATGGAGGGGACCTACACCTGCGTCGACACCGCCAGCCAGCGCCCCTTCGAGGTCGCCATCGCCCCCTTCCGCCTGGCCGGTCCCAACCAGGTACACTGACGTCGGCGGCCTGAGGGCTCTCGGCCGCCGGATATCCAACGCGACGCAAGGGAAAGTGCCATGACCGTCTATGCCGTCGGCGACCTGCAGGGCTGTCACGCCGAGTTCGTCGAACTGCTGGAGCGGATCGACTTCGACCCCGCCCGCGACCGGCTGTGGCTGGCCGGCGACCTGGTCAACCGCGGCCCCGAGTCGCTCGCCTGCCTGCGTGAGGTGCGGGCGCTGGGCGATGCGGCGTCGACCGTGCTCGGCAATCACGACCTGCATCTGCTGGCGGTGGCGCGCGGCGGGGCGCGACTCAATCGCAAGGATACCCTCGACGAGATCCTCTCCGCCCCCGACCGCGAGCCGCTGCTCGACTGGTTGCAGTCGCGCCCGTTGCTGGTGCGCCAGGATTTTGCGGACCATGGAGATACGCTGATGACCCATGCGGGGCTTCTTCCCCGCTGGTCCGCGGACGAGGCGGCCGCACTGGCCGCGGAGGTCGAGGCGCGGCTCGCCAGCGAAAGCAGCGGGGCCTTCCTCGAGCGCATGTACGGCAACGAACCGTCATGCTGGCAGGCCTCCCTCGACGGCATCGATCGCCTGCGCGTCATCGTCAACGTGCTGACACGCATGCGCTTCATCGATGCCGACGGCTGCCTCGATTTCTGCGCCAAGGAGGGGCTCGACAGCGCCCCGGCGGGCTTCGCCCCCTGGTTCCGCTACCCTCGCCGCGATGACGTACGGCTGCTGTTCGGCCACTGGGCGGCCCTGGAGGGGCGTGCCGAGGGCGCCCGGGTACGCACCGAGGCGCTGGATACCGGCTGCGTCTGGGGCGGCTGCCTCACCGCGCTGAACCTCACCACCGGCGAACGCATCGGCGTGCCCGGTCGCCGGCGCCGCTGATCACGCTCACCACCGAATTCGGGAGGCCCGATGGCAACCCCATTCCAGCATCTGACGATCGACACCCTCGAGCGCTGGCTCGAGAACGACACCTCGCTCACCCTGGTCGACATCCGCGATCCGACGAGCTTCGCCGGCGGCCATATCCCCGGTAGCCGCCACCTCGACAATGACAGCGTCGCCGCGCTGTTCGAGGCGGCCCCCCGCGAACGTCCGCTGGTGGTGGTGTGCTATCACGGCCACTCCAGCCAGCAGGCGGCGGCCTGGCTGGCGGGGCAGGGCTTCAGCGAGGTCTACAGCCTCGACGGCGGCTTCAGCGAGTGGGAGTATCGCCTGCCCGGACGGGTGGAGCGTGGCGGCCCATGAGCGCAGCGCGCGACCGTTCGACCGAAGGGCTCGAGGTCTACCGCGTGGGTGGCGCCGTGCGCGATGCCCGGCTGGGCTGGCCCACCGCCGACACCGACTGGGTGGTGGTGGGGGCGACCCCCGCAGAGATGCAACGCCGCGGCTTCCGCCCGGTGGGGCGCGACTTTCCCGTGTTCCTGCATCCCGAGACTCACGAGGAGTACGCCTTGGCGCGTACCGAGCGCAAGTCCGGCCATGGCTACACGGGCTTCGAGGTCCACGCCAGCCCCGATGTGACGCTGGAGGAGGACCTGGCCCGCCGCGACCTGACCATCAATGCCATGGCCGAGACCCCGGAGGGGGAGCTGGTCGACCCCTACGGCGGCCAGCAGGATCTCAGTGCCAAGGTGCTGCGCCATGTCTCGCCGGCCTTCGTCGAGGATCCGCTGCGGGTGCTGCGCACCGCGCGTTTTCTAGCGCGCTACGCCCGGCTCGGCTTCGTCATTGCCGGCGAGACACGGGCGCTGATGGGCGAGCTCGCGACGAGCGGCGAACTCACCCATCTGGTTGCCGAGCGGGTCTGGACCGAGACCGAGAAGGCCCTGGCGGAGGCGGACCCGGCGGTCTACTTCCGTACCCTGCACGAATGCGGCGCGCTGACGCCCCTGATGCCGGAGCTCGTCGAGGAGGAGGCGGCGTTCGAGCGAGCGCTGGCGAGGCTCGCCAGGTTGCCCGGCGACCTGTCCGAGGAGGAGCGCCCCCGCTGGCGCTGGGCGCGGTTGGTGGAACACCTTGGTGATGCCCGCCAAGCGGCGCTGGCCGAGCGCCTGCGCCTGCCGCGTCGCTATCGCGACCTGGGGCGCCAGGCTGCGCTCACCCGCCAGCTGCGCCAGCAGGCGGCGCCCGGCGCGGACGACGTGAAAGCGTGGTTGGACGGCATTGATGCCTGGCGGCGCGACGAACGTGTGCCACCTCTGATCGCGCTGGTGGCACTGGACGCCCCGGGCCTGGCCGAGCGGCTCGAGCGGGCCTGGCGGGCGGTGTCGCAACTGGAGGCGAGGCGCCTGGTGGCGGAGGGCTTTCACGGCGGTGAGCTGGGCCGGGAGCTGGCCCGCCGGCGCCGGGCCATCCTCGTGCGGGAGCTGTCGGGCGACTGAGCCGTGCCGGTGGGGCTGGCGCCGGTTAACGCGGCGCCGCGCGCGGCCAATCGAACGCGATCGGCCACAGCCGCTGCTGGCCGGGGTCGAAGGCCGACCATATTTCGGCGTAGGTTCGCCCATCGACGGGGTGCGGTGTGTCCGGCAGCAGTTCGGATAGCGGCCGCAGCACGAAGGCGTGATGCAGGATCTCGCCGCGCGGGAGCATGACGCCGTCATGCTCGCCGACGAGGTCGCCTACCGTGAGCAGATCGATGTCCAGCGTGCGCGGGCTGAACTTGGGCGTGCCCTCGCGTCGGCCGTGGTCCCGCTCGATACGCTTGCACCAGGCCTGCAGCTCTCCGACCGACCAGTCGCTGTCGAACGCTGCCACCAGGTTGTAGAAGTTGTGGCCATCCTCGAAGCCCACGGGCTCGCTCTCGTAGACGCGCGAGACGACGAGACCGGTAAAGGTGGCATCGAGGAGGTCCAGGCAGCAGCGGACATGGTGCTCGCGGTCGATGTTACTGCCGATGCTGACGCTGACGCGGGTCATCGCGCACTCCCCTGGCAAGTACCCCGTTCGATGCGCACGCCCACGGCCGCGGCGGCGGGCACCGCGCCCGGCTTGCGCAGCGTCAGCCGCAGCCAGGGCACGTCAAATTCTTGCATCAACAGCTGTGCGAGGCGTTCGGCGAAGGTCTCGACCAGGGCGTAGTCGTGCTCGTCGGCGAAGCCGGCGATGCGCTGGCTGATGGCGGCGTAATCGAGCGTCTTTGCCAGGTCGTCGTCGGCCGCCGCCGGGCGGATGTCGGTGGCCAGTTCCAGGTCGAGCGTCAGCCGCTGGCGGATGGTGCGCTCCCAGTCATAAACGCCGATGACCGTCTCGATCTCGAGAGACTCGATCAGTATGCGGTCCATGCGCGGCTCCCATCGGAAAAAACGAAGGCCCGATTGTACTGAGCGCTGTGGGGGAATGACAGGTCCATGGCGCTGTCCCCGGGGCGCCGGGGCTGGCATCATGCAGCGATGGGCGCATGAGGGAGGCGGGACCGGGTGACGGTCGAAGGGCTACTGCTGCTGTTGGGGCTGGCGTTGCTGGGCTACGTCAGCGGTTCCTGCTTGGGGGCGCTGTGGATCTGCCGCCTGGCGGGCGTCGGCGATCCTCGCCGGGAGGGCTCGGGCAACCCGGGCTTCTCCAATGTGCTGCGCCTGCATGGGCGGCGGCTGGCGGCGGCGACCCTGCTGCTCGACGCCGTGAAGGGCATGCCCGTGCTGTGGCTGGCCATGGGGCTGGGCCTGGCGCCATGGGCCCAGGGGGCGGTGGGGCTGGCGGTGCTGCTGGGGCACAGCTACCCGCCCTGGCATCGCTTCCGCGGCGGCAAGGCGGTGGCCAGCGCCTTCGGTGTACTGCTGGTGCTGACGCCTTGGGTGGCGCTGTGCTGCGCTGCGCTGTGGACGTTGCTGGCCTGGCGAGTGCGTACGGCCGCCGTGGCATCCCTGGCCAGTGCCGGGATCGCCCCGCTGGCCAGCCTGTGGCTGGCGCCGGACTACGTGTGGGTCGTGATGGCCTTCACCGCTCTGGTGCTGGTGCGGCACCTGCTCAACATCCATCGGCTGCGCCACGGTGACGAGCCGGGGCTCTAGGTGCCGGTCGGTGCCGCGAGGGTCTCCATCGGCCAGCGCGGCACCGCTTTCATCTGGCCGAGTGCGTCGCGCTCCCCGGCCAGCAGGCGGCGGGCGCCGGCCAGGGCGATCATGGCGCCGTTGTCGGTGCAGAAGCGGCCGCGGGGGTAGTAGACCCGTACGCCGCGCTTCTCGGCCTCGTGGGCCAGGCGCTCGCGCAGGCGCGCGTTGGCGCTCACCCCGCCGGCCATCACCAGCCGCTTGAGGCCGGTGTCGTCCAGCGCCCGGCGGCACTTGATCACCAGGGTATCCACTACCGCTTCCTCGAAGGCCCGGGCCACGTCGGCGCGCGCCTGCTCGTCGAGCTCGCCGGCCTGGTCGAGCTGGCGCAGGGTGGTCAGGGTATGGGTCTTGAGCCCCGAGAAGCTGAAGTCGAGACCCGGGCGATCGGTCATCGGTCGCGGGAAGCGAAAGCGCTTCGGATCGCCCGATTCGGCCAGCCCGGCCACCTGCGGGCCGCCGGGGTAGGCCAGGCCGAGCATCTTGGCGGTCTTGTCGAAGGCCTCGCCGGCGGCGTCGTCGACCGACTCGCCCAGCATGCGATAGCGGCCCTGGCCCCGGACCTCGACCAGCTGGGTATGGCCGCCGGAGACCAGCAGCGCGACGAAGGGAAAGTCGGGCGGCGACGCCTCGAGCATGGGCGCCATCAGATGGCCCTCCATGTGATGCACCCCGAGTACCGGGATGTCCAGCGCGCGGGCCATTCCGTGCGCGGTGCTGGCGCCGACCATCAGCGCCCCGACCAACCCCGGCCCGGCGGTATAGGCGATGGCGTCCAGCTCGCCGCGGGCCAGGCCGGCATCATCGAGTACCTGCTGGATCAGCGGCAGCAGGCGCCGGGTATGGTCGCGGGAGGCGAGTTCAGGCACCACGCCGCCGTACTCGGCATGCATGGCGATCTGGCTGTAGAGGGCGTCGGCCAGCAGGCCGCGGTCGGTGTCGTAGATCGCGACGCCGGTCTCGTCGCAGGAGGTCTCGATGCCAAGGACTCGCATGGTGCAGGCTCGTGAGGCGTGAAAGCCGGCATTCTAGCAAATCGGGGCGCCGCCATCCCGCTTTCGGTCGCTGGAATTTGCAATGCTTGGCAGCGCCGACTAAACTATCGTGCGCTGTACAATTGGGTCGTGCGCCCGGCAGGCCTGTCGCCAACAGCGGTGTGGTGTGTTAGAGGGCGTGCGTTCTAACCGAACTCAAGATTCTAAGGTAGGTGAGTGCTTAATGCCTTCTGTCAAAGTACGTGATAACGAGCCGTTTGACGTCGCGCTGCGTCGCTTCAAGCGTTCCTGTGAAAAAGCCGGCATTCTCTCCGAGGTGCGTCGTCGCGAGCACTACGAGAAGCCGACTGCAGAGCGCAAGCGCAAGGCGGCCGCCGCGGTGAAGCGTCACGCCAAGAAGCTTCAGCGTGAGCGCAAGCGTTTCGAACGGCTCTATTGATCCGTACTCGGGGAGTGCCGACGCCCTAGGCATCGGTGCTTCCGGAAGGATGACCAAGCGGCTGCCGTCAGGTGGCCGCTTGTCTTTCACGACCCGTTCCTCTCCCTGTTTCCATCACCCCGACGGGAGGTGGCGAGACCTGCATGGCCGGCCAGATCCCTCAGCGTTTCATCGATGACCTGCTGGCGCGCGTCGACGTGGTCGAAGTGGTGGGCGAGCGGGTACAGCTGAAAAAGGCCGGGCGCAACTATTCCGGCCTGTGCCCTTTCCATCAGGAAAAGACGCCCTCCTTCACCGTCAGCGCCGACAAGCAGTTCTACCACTGCTTCGGCTGTGGTGCCCATGGCAACGCCCTGCGCTTCCTGATGGAGTACGACAAGCTGCGCTTCCCCGAGGCGGTGGAGCAGCTGGCGTCGCGGCTGGGGCTCGAGGTGCCGCGCGAAGGCGACGACGATCCACGTGCCCAGGCGCGGGAACGCAAGCGTCAGGAAGGGGTCAACCTGCTCGAGCTCGCGGCCAGCTTCTATCGCGAGCGGCTGAAGATGGCCGAGGGGCAGGCGGCGCGGGACTACCTGGCCCGGCGCGGTCTCTCCGAGGAGGTGCAGCGCGACTTCGGCATTGGCTATGCCCCGGACGACTGGGAGGCGCTCAAGCGCCACCTGAGCGCCCGCGACATTGCAGAGGCGGTGCAGGTCGAGTACGGCCTGCTGGTGCAGCGTGAGGAGAGCGGGCGGACCTACGACCGCTTTCGCGACCGGGTCATGTTCCCGATCCGCGACGTGCGCGGGCGTACCATCGCCTTTGGCGGCCGGGTGCTGGGTGATGCCAAGCCCAAGTACCTCAATTCCCCCGAGACGCCGGTGTTCCACAAGGGGCGTGAACTCTACGGGCTATTCGAGGCCAGGCAGGCCAACCCGCGGCTGGAGCGGGTGGTCATCGTCGAGGGCTACATGGACGTGGTGGCGCTGGCCCAGTTCGGCATCCGCAACGCCGTGGCCACCCTCGGCACCTCCACCAGCGAGGAGCACCTGTCACGGCTGTTTCGCATGGTCGATGAAGTGGTGTTCTGCTTCGACGGTGACAAGGCCGGGCGCCAGGCGGCCAGTCGCGCGCTGGAAACCGTGCTGCCGCAGATGATCGACGGGCGCGAGGCGCGCTTCCTGTTCCTGCCCGAAGGCGAGGATCCGGACACGCTGGTGCGCCGCGAAGGACCGGAGGCCTTCGAAGATCGGATCACCTGTGCCAGCCCGTTGTCGGAGTTCCTGTTCGACCAGGCGGCGCGGGGCCGGGACCTGGGGCGAGTCGAGGAGCGCGAGCGTTTCGCCAGCCAGGTGCTCAAGGCCGCGAGCCGCCTGCCGCGGGGCATGCTGCAGACGGTGCTGCTGGGGGAACTCGCGCGGCGCACCGGTGTCGATCCGTCTCGCTTCGAAGCGCTCCTGGCGGTGGACGAGGGGGCGCCGGTCGAGCCGAATGTCGCGCCTGCGGCCGCTCCTGTCGGGCAGGGGATGCCGGGCGATGCGCCGGCCAGGGAGGGCTCGCTGGGACTGGTGGCGCGCGTGCTGCAGCTGCTGGTGCACGAGCCGGCGCTGGTCGACCGCCTGCCCGCCGAGGACGACTGGTGCCCCGAGGGAGAGGGAGATGCCGCGCTATGCCGCGAGCTGGTCCGGCTGTTGCGTGCCGGACGCTACCGCAGCCCCCAGGTGGTGCTGGCCCATTTCCAGGGCAGCGCTCAGGGCGAGCGGTTGGCTCGCCTGGCGCGGCGCGAGATGCTGATTCCCCGCGAGGCGCGAGGCAAGGAGCTGGAGGGGCTGGTCGACTATCTCGTGCGCCATCGCCAGCGCCAGTCGCCGCAGGAGGAGTTCGAGGCACTGCTGGCGAGGGAGCGCGGGGGCGAGCGGCTCTCGCTGGAGGCGAGGCGGCGCCTGCAGGAGTTGCTGGTCGAGCTGGCGCGCTGAGCGGTGGGGTTGTTTTCCCCGCGCTTCACCCCCACACAGGAGTATGGCGGTCAAGGCGCAGACGGCATAACCGTTTAAACTAACACACCTGAGTGTTCGAGCAAATGGGTCGCACTGGCGGGGTCGCGAGGTTTCCCGCTATACTATTGGGCTTCATGAGTTTTCTCCACCCCAGCGCTTCAGGTGCTTCATTCTTCTTCGTCGAGATAGGGTTTCTATGGCTGGAAATGCGCAGCAGCAGTCACGTCTGAAGGAGTTGATCGCGCGTGGCAAGGAACAGGGCTACCTGACCTACGCCGAGGTCAACGACCACCTCCCCGAGGATATTGCCGATCCCGATCAGGTGGAAGACATCATCGGCATGATCAACGACATGGGTATCAGCGTCGTCGAGGAGGCTCCCGACGAAGATACCCTGATGATGTCCGATCACTCCGCCGACGAGTCGGCTGCCGAAGAAGCCGTGGCTGCCCTGGCGGCGGTGGAAAGCGACGTGGGTCGCACCACCGACCCCGTGCGCATGTACATGCGCGAGATGGGCACCGTGGAGCTCTTGACCCGCGAGGGCGAGATCGAGATCGCCAAGCGCATCGAGGAGGGGACGCGCGAGGTGATGTCGGCCCTGGCCTG
This sequence comes from Halomonas sp. SS10-MC5, assembly GCF_015992245.1. Taxonomy (NCBI): domain Bacteria; kingdom Pseudomonadati; phylum Pseudomonadota; class Gammaproteobacteria; order Oceanospirillales; family Halomonadaceae; genus Halomonas; species Halomonas sp. SS10-MC5. The sequence continues at coordinate 1,037,807 of NZ_CP065435.1, forward strand.
GCTGCCCGGTGCGGTGGACTCGATTCTCGAGGCCTACGATGCGACCCAGGACGAGGAGGCACCCGGCCGCCTCTCCGACCTCTTTTCCGGCTTCATCGACCCTGACGAAGGCATCCCCGGCGTGGCCGAGGCCGAGCTTCCCGAGGAGGAGATCCGCGCGAGCGACGACGAAGACGACGACGCCGACGACGAAGACGACGACGATAACGACGAGGCGGAAGAGGAGAGCACCGGCGGCCCCGACCCCGAGGAAGCCAAGGCCCGCTTCGAGCAGATCCGCGAGCAGAACGAGCTGGTGCGCGAGGCGATCGCCCAGCATGGGCGGGGCAGCGCGCAGGCCCAGGCCGAGATGGAGCGCCTGGCCGAGCTGTTCTCCCCGATCAAGCTGGTGCCCAAGCACTTCGAGCGCCTCGTCGGTCAGGTGCGGATCAGCGTCGAGCAGGTCCGCGCCCAGGAAAAGACGGTGATGCAGCTGTTCGTCAAGAAGGCGAAGGTACCGCGCAAGAACTTCATCAAGGCGTTTCCGGGCAACGAGTCGCGCCAGGAGTGGGTCGACGAGTTCATCGCCGAGAATGCCAAGTTCGCTGAGCGTCTGGAGCCCCTGCGTGCCGATATCCAGCGCGCCCAGCGCCGGATCGCCTTCGAGGAGGAGATGGTCCAGCTGGCGGTGGCCGAACTCAAGGAGATCAACCGCCGGCTCTCCATCGGCGAGGCCAAGGCGCGCCGTGCCAAGAAGGAGATGGTCGAGGCCAACCTGCGTCTGGTGATCTCCATCGCCAAGAAGTACACCAACCGCGGGCTGCAGTTCCTGGACCTGATCCAGGAGGGCAACATCGGCCTGATGAAAGCGGTCGACAAGTTCGAATACCGCCGCGGCTACAAGTTCTCGACCTACGCCACCTGGTGGATTCGCCAGGCGATCACCCGCTCGATCGCCGACCAGGCGCGCACCATCCGCATTCCGGTGCACATGATCGAGACCATCAACAAGCTCAACCGCGTGTCGCGCCAGATGCTGCAGGAGATGGGGCGCGAACCGACGCCGGAAGAGCTGGGCGAACGCCTCGAGATGCCCGAGGACAAGGTGCGCAAGGTGCTCAAGATCGCCAAGGAGCCGATCTCCATGGAGACGCCCATCGGCGACGATGACGACTCGCACCTGGGTGACTTCATCGAGGACAGCACCATGCAGCTACCGGTCGACCTGGCCACCGGCGAGGGTCTGATCGAGGCCACCCGCAACGTGCTGGGCGGACTCACCGCCCGCGAGGCCAAGGTGCTGCGCATGCGCTTCGGGATCGACATGAACACCGACCACACCCTGGAGGAGGTCGGCAAGCAGTTCGACGTGACCCGCGAGCGAATTCGCCAGATCGAGGCCAAGGCGCTGCGCAAGTTGCGCCATCCGAGCCGTTCTGAGCCGCTGCGCTCGTTCCTCGACGAGTGATTTAAAGCCCCGACAGCCCGGGATGACAGGACGCCCACAGCCGCATGGCTGTGGGCGTCCTGCTTTCGGGCGTTGGCAAGGCGGCAACCGAGGGAGTCGTCGGGCCTCAGGGCAGGGCGCGAGCCTGCTGCCAACGCCGGGTGAGCAGAACCAGCTCGATAACGGCGATCAGCAGCAGGCTGTAGCCGAGCAGTTCGGTGATCTCTTCGGCGGCCTCCTTGAAGGTGCGCAGATAGTGCTCCTCGAGAATGGCCATCCACATTGCGCTGCGCCCGTACAGGCGGGAGAAGACGTAGGTGACGAGAAAGCCGGCGGCGAAGAGGCCGAACGAGAAGCTGTTGCCGTAGGCGACGAACTCGTCCAGGAAGCGTCGGCGCCGCCACAGGGCGAGGGTGAGACAGGGAAGCAGTACCAGGGTGACGAGCATCTGCCAGGCGCCGTCGAAAAGGTGCCGGTCCAGGTAATAATCCTGCTCGCGAATCAGCGAGGCGACGATCAGCGCCAGCATCAGCAGCGAGACGGTGGGGAGTTCGCGCCTGACCGAAGGCGTCCACAGCAGTAGTGCACTGGCTGACAGCACGGCGCTCTGGCACAGCTCGGTGAAGCCCAGTTCGGCGAAGGAGCGCCTGGCGGGAAGATACAGCGCCTCGTAGTAGATGCCTTGCAAGAACGCAGCGACGAGCAGGATATAGCACACGGCCCGAAGGCAAGCCGCAGCAAAGCTGATAGGCGCCGTGGGTGGCGGCGACAGGGGAGTTCGATGCATGGAGGTTCCGCTGGGGCAGGACAAACAAGATTCGCGCAGAGTGTAGCGTCATCGCGACGGGACCGCCATGGGCAGGCCCTGGCTGCGTTGCGCCTCCTCCACGATCCAGTCGTGTACCGCGGCGACCCGGCGGTCGTCCAAGGCGCCGCTAGTGTGCACGATGCCGTAGCGCTTGCCGGTCGGGATGCGCTGGGGAAAGGGCGCGATCAGGCGGCCGGTCTGCAGTTCGTCGGTGAGCAGGGCCTGCCGCGCAATGGCGACCCCCATGCCCGCCACCGCCGCCTCCATTGCCAGCCGGTGGCGATTGAACGTGTAGCCGCGGCGCACGTTGAGCGGCGGCGCCTCGATGGCATGCAGGTAGTGTTCCCACTCGGCGTAAGGGTGCCCGCCGCGCCAGGCGGTGATGTCGTGCAGCAGCGGGTACCAGGCCAGCTCCTCGGGGCGGGACAGGGCGGGGCGACGGCGCATCAGGGCGGGGGCACAAACGGGAAAGATCACCTCTTCCATCAGCGGCGTGATGGCGAGTCCCGGGTAGTAGCCGTCGTTGAGGTCGATGGCGAGGTCGAACTCGCCCTCGCGTAGCGACAGACTGCTATCCTCGGCGATGACCTGCAGTTCGATGTCGGGGAAGCGCGCCTGCAGTCGCGGCAGCCTCGGCATCAGCCATTTGCTGAGAAACGCCGGCACGCTGCGCAGGCGGATCACGCCGCTCATTACGCCACTGCGCAGGCGCTTTACCTCGAGGCCGACAGACTGGTAGGCCTCGTCGACCACGGCGGCCAGTCGCTTGCCCTCCTCGGTGAGCTCCAGGCGCCGCGGCAGGCGACGGAACAGGCGGAAGCCCAGCCGCTCCTCGAGCTGCTTGATCTGCTGGCTCACCGCACCGGTGGTGACGTGGAGCTCTTCCGCCGCGCGAGTGAAGGAGAGGTGGCGGGCACTGACGGCGAAGACCTTCAGCCAGGCGTGGGTCTGGGCATGCAGGAGTCGGCTCATTGTTTAGTTTTGCTATAGCTCCTAGCAGATATTCTCGTTTGCCGAGGGGCGCTTTCGCCACCAACATAAGGTCAACCGTGCCGTGAAGGCAAATATGTTTTAGCCAGGCTGATGCATGAGTCGCACAAGAGGCGATCGGCCGGCAGCAGACGAGGTGGCATATGGCAATCAGTGTCTTCGACCTGTTCAAGATCGGGATCGGTCCTTCCAGTTCCCATACGGTGGGGCCGATGCGGGCCGCCTACGATTTCGTTCAGGCGCTGCGCGACGAGGACCGCCTCGAGCGGGTGGCGCGAATCGAGATCCGCTTGTACGGTTCGCTGTGCGCCACCGGCAAGGGGCACGGTACCGACCGTGCCGTGATCATGGGCCTGATGGGTGAGCGCCCCGACCAGATCGATCCGGCCATCGTCACGCCCTGCATCGAGGAGCTGCTCGAAGCGAACACGCTGATGCTCGACGGCCGCCTGGCGATCCCCTTCCTGTGGGCGCGCGACATGCAGTGGCACGAGGAGTGCCTGCCCTATCACCCCAATGCCATGACACTGATTGCCCACGGCCACGGCGGCGAACAGTGGCACAACACCTACTATTCGATCGGCGGCGGTTTCGTCGTCGACGAGGCGCAGGCCGAGCGCGGCGAGCTGGACCAGGACACCACTGCGCTGCCTTACGACTTCAACTCGGCGGCCGAACTGCTGGCCCTGTGCCGCATGCACGACATGCGCATCAGTGAGCTGATGCTGGAGAACGAGAAGGCCTGGCGCAGCGAAGCCGAGGTGCGTGACGGGCTGTGGCAGATCTGGCAGGCCATGCGGGCCTGTGTCGATGCCGGGCTCGAACACGAGGGCGTGCTGCCCGGAGGGCTCAACGTCAAGCGGCGTGCCGCGGCGCTGCACCGTCGGCTGCTGGCGGCGCGGGACGACCAGAGCCTGATCGCCTCGACCTTCGGGGCGATGGATTGGGTCAACGTCTTTGCCCTGGCGGTGAACGAGGAGAACGCCGCCGGTGGTCGCATGGTGACCGCGCCGACCAACGGCGCGGCCGGTATCATTCCCGCCGTGCTGCACTACTACATGAAGTTTCAGTCCGGCGCCTGCGAGCGCGACGTGGTCGATTTCCTGCTCGCGGCCGGTGCGGTAGGCATCCTGTGCAAGAAGAACGCTTCCATCTCCGGTGCCGAGGTCGGCTGCCAGGGCGAGGTGGGCTCGGCGTGCGCCATGGCCGCAGCGGGACTGGCGGAAGTCATGGGGGGGAGCGTCGGCCAGGTGGAAAATGCCGCCGAGATCGGCCTGGAGCACAACCTCGGTCTGACCTGCGACCCGGTGGGCGGGCTGGTGCAGGTGCCCTGCATCGAACGTAACGCCATCGCCTCGGTCAAGGCGATCAACGCCGCCCAGATGGCGTTGCGTGGCGATGGCGAGCACTTCATCTCGCTCGACAAGGCGATTCGCACCATGCGCGACACCGGCCGCGACATGCAGGACAAGTACAAGGAAACCTCACGCGGCGGCCTGGCGGTCAACGCCATCGAATGCTGAAAGCGGCAGGGTGGCGCTAGCCGCCCTGTCGAGCCCTGTCTCTCGACGCGATGCCCCGGCGGCATCGCGTTTTTCGTTCGCAAGCTACTGAAGTGCCGGTATCTCTACGCCATTGGTCGAGTTCGACCCTTCGGCTATTGCCCCGCGGGAGTCTCTCCTCTAGCTTACGTTAACGTAAAGGTTAGAAGTCCGGGCGAGGCCAAGCCAGTCTTCGCCTTCACCACAACGACAACAATCAGCATGGATCGCCGCGACGATCCAGAGAGGACGTCTCATGACCCAGGAGTTCATACTGGAAACTCGCGGGTTGACCAAACAGTTCCGCGGCTTTACCGCCGTGGATGACGTCAACCTTCAGGTCCGGGAGGGGCATATTCACGCCTTGATCGGCCCCAATGGTGCCGGCAAGACGACCGTCTTCAATCTTCTTACCAAGTTCCTGCCACCGACACGGGGCGAGATCCTCTACCGCGGCAAGGCGATCACCGGCATGAAGGCCAACGAGATCGCACGCATGGGCATGGTGCGCTCGTTCCAGATCTCCGCGGTGTTCGCCCATATGACTGCGCTGGAGAACGTGCGCGTGGCGCTGCAGCGACCAATCGGCACCTCGTTTCACTTCTGGAAGTCCGAGCGAACCCTCGAGCACCTCGACGAGCGGGCGATCGAGCTGCTCGACGAGGTCGGCCTGCGCGACTATGCCGACGTGCTGACCGTGGAGATGCCCTACGGGCGCAAGCGGGCCCTGGAGGTTGCCACCACGCTGGCGATGAACCCGACCCTGATGCTGCTCGACGAGCCGACCCAGGGCATGGGGGCGGAGGACGTCGATCGCATCGTCGAGTTGATCCGCCGGGTGGCCCAGGGTCGCACGGTATTGATGGTCGAACACAACCTCAGCGTGGTGAGCCGTCTTTGCGACCGGATCACCGTGCTGGCGCGCGGCGCGGTGCTGGCGGAGGGCGACTACGAGACGGTGTCCGCCGATCCGCGGGTGAGGGAAGCCTACATGGGCAGCGAGGCTGCGGCCGAGGAGGCCAGCGCATGAACCAGGTCGTCGAACAGCCGACTCGCAGCGACTACCGCGATCACGACGGTGCCGAGATGCTGCGCATCCGTGACCTGCACGCCTTCTACGGTGAGTCCCACATTCTGCATGGGGTCGACATGGAGGTGCGTCGCGGCGAGCTGGTCACCCTGCTGGGTCGCAACGGCGCAGGCCGCAGCACCACGCTCAAGGCGATCATGAGCATGGTCGGCCGGCGTACCGGCTCGATCACGATCAACGGCACCGAAACCATCGGCATGAAGGCGCATCGCATTCCGCGGCTGGGGGTCGGTTACTGCCCCGAGGAGCGCGGCATCTTCGCCAGCCTCGACGTGGAAGAGAACCTGCTGCTGCCGCCCACGGTGCGCTCGGGAGGCATGTCGATCGACGAGATCTACGAGATGTTTCCCAATCTCTACGAGCGCCGCCGCAGCCAGGGCACACGCCTTTCGGGCGGCGAGCAGCAGATGCTGGCCATGGCGCGCATCCTGCGCACCGGCGCCCGCATGCTGCTGCTCGACGAGATCACCGAGGGGCTGGCACCGGTCATCGTGCAGAAACTGGGCGAGGTGTTGATCAAGCTGCGTGACCGCGGCATGACCATCGTGCTGGTGGAGCAGAACTTCCGCTTCGCCGCGCCATTGGCGGATCGCCACTACGTCATGGAGCACGGCCGTATCGTCGAGGAGATCAGCGCGTCCCAGCTGCCATCGAAGCGTGATCATCTCAATGCCCTGCTAGGAGTCTAGCCACCCGACGGAGCAAGCCCGGCTCGCCGTGCCCAGGCCGGCGGGCCATTCGCAAGCCGCGCCTTTCAGGCCACATAGAACCACAACAACCGGGTTTCACCACTGATCGTCACCACAACTAATCGCGACTTTCCCGCGTGCGCGTGACAACAACAACCCGCCCAACCGGGCTTTGGAGACGAAAATGACCTTCATCAAGAAGACCCTCGCCAGCAGTATCGCCATCGCCGCCACCGCCGCCATGGCGACCGCCGCCCAGGCGGAGATCAGCGACGGGACGGTGCGCATCGGCTATCTCGCCGACATGTCCGGCACCTATCGCGATCTGGCCGGTCCGGGCGGCCTCGAGGCCCTGCAGATGGCGATCGAGGATTTCGGCGGCAGCGTCGACGGCGCGCCGATCGAGGTGTTCAGCGCCGACGACCGCAACAGCGCCGACGTGGGCGCCAACACCGTGCGCGAGTGGGTCGACCAGCGCAATGTCGACCTGGTGGCCGGCATGGTCGCCTCATCGGTGACCATCGCCGTGACCAACGTGCTGGAAGCCAACGACAAGCTGGGCATCGTATCCGGCTCGGCGGCCTCGAGCATCACCAACGAGCACTGCACGCCGAACCATATCCACTGGGTCTACGACACCTACCCGCTGGCCAACGGCACCGCCCGTGCGGTGGTCGAGCAGGGCGGGGACACCTGGTTCATGCTCACCGCCGACTACGCCTTCGGCCATGCGCTCGAGGCAGACGTCACCAAGGTGGTGGAGGAGAACGGCGGCGAGGTCATCGGTGGTGTGCGCCATCCGTTCCCCACCGACGACTTCTCCTCCTACATCCTCCAGGCCCAGGGCTCCGGGGCCAAGATCATCGGTCTGGCCAATGCCGGTTCCGATACCGTCAACGCCATCAACACCGCGAGCCAGTTCGGCGTGGTCGAGGCGGGCCAGCAGCTTGCCGGCCTGCTGGTGTTCCTCAACGACGTCTACGCCATGGGTCTCGATGCCACCCAGGGCCTGCTGCTGACCACCGGCTGGTACTGGAACATGGACGACGAGTCGCGCGAATGGGCCGAGCGCTACTACGAGCGCGTGGGCAGCATGCCGACCATGGTCCAGGCCGGTATCTATTCCAGCACCATGCACTACCTGCAGGCCGTGCAGGCCACCGGCAGCGACGATACCCAGACGGTGCGCGAGTACATGATGAAGCAGCCGATCCACGACTTCTTCGCGCGCAACGGGCGTATCCGCGAGGATGGCCGCATGGTGCACGACATGTACCTGGCCCGCGTGAAGTCGCCGGCAGAGTCCACCCACGAGTGGGACCTCTACGAGATCCTCACCTCCATTCCCGCCGAGGAGGCCTACCGCCCGCTGTCGGAGAGCCAGTGCGACCTGGTGCAGAACTGAAGCATGGCAAGTCGGCGGCGGCTGCGGCCGCCGCCCGTCTGACGGCGAGGAGAACCTGACATGACGATGATATTCGGCGTGCCGTTGGCGGTGTTCATGGGCCAGCTTCTGCTGGGCCTGATCAATGGCGCCTTCTACGCCCTGCTGAGCCTGGGCCTGGCGGTGATCTTCGGCCTGCTGAAGATCGTCAACTTCGCCCATGGGGCCATGTACATGCTGGGAGCCTTCGCCACGCTGCTCGGCCTGCGCTACCTGGGCATCAACTACTGGGCCGCGCTGCTGCTGGCGCCGTTGGCGGTGGGGCTGTTCGGCATGCTGATCGAGCGAGTCCTGCTGCGCCGCATCGGCCATCTCGACCACCTCTACGGCCTGCTGCTGACCTTCGGCCTGGCGCTGATCTTCGAGGGCTCGCTGATCAACCTGTTCGGCGTCTCGGGCGCCCGCTACCCGACACCCGAGTCGCTCGCCGGCGGCTACCAGCTGGGCTTCATGTTCCTGCCCAAGTACCGCGCCTGGGTGCTGCTGGCGGCCGTCGTCGTGTGCTTCGCCACCTGGTTCATCATCGAGCGCACGCGCCTCGGTGCCTACTTGCGCGCCGGTACCGAGAACCCGGCGCTGATGCAGGCCTTCGGTGTCAACGTGCCGCTGCTGGTCACGCTGACCTATGGCTTCGGCGTGGCACTCGCCGCCTTCGCCGGGGTGCTGGCCGCACCGCTCTATCCGGTGTCGCCGACCATGGGTTCCAACCTGCTGATCGTGGTCTTTGCGGTGGTGGTCATCGGCGGCATGGGCTCCATCCTGGGTGCCGTCGTCACCGGGCTGGCGATGGGCCTGATCGAGGGCCTGACCAAGGTGTACTACCCCGAGGCGGCCAATACCGTAATCTTCCTGGTGATGATTCTGGTGCTGCTGCTCAGACCCACCGGACTCTTCGGCAAGGAGGCATGACGACATGGCCACGACCCAAACCATGACGCCTTCCATGAAGCGCGAGCGTCGCGCCACCCTGCGCCGCAACGCCTTCTATGCGGTACTGGTCGCGATCGGCCTGGTGGCGCCCTTCGTCGCCTACCCGGTGTTCCTGATGAAGGTGCTGTGCTTCGCCCTGTTTGCCTGTGCCTTCAACCTGCTGCTGGGCTATGCCGGCCTGCTCTCGTTCGGCCACGCGGCCTTCCTGGCCACCGGCGGCTACGTGACCGGCTACCTGCTGTCGAGCTATCCGGCACTGACTCCCGAACTGGGCATCCTGAGTGGCACAGCCGCCGCCGTGGTGCTGGGCACTGTGTTTGGCATCCTGTCGATCCGGCGCCAGGGCATCTACTTCGCCATGGTCACCCTGGCCCTGGCGCAGCTGATGTTCTTCTTCTACATTCAGGCGCCCTTCACCGGCGGCGAGGATGGCCTGCACGGCGTGCCGCGTGGCGACCTGTTCGGCTTCATCAGCCTGCGCAGCAGCCTGGCCATGTACTACTTCGTCTTCGCGGTCTTCCTGTTCGGTTTTGCCCTGATCCAGCGCGCCGTGCACTCGCCGTTCGGCCAGGTGCTCAAGGCGATCCGCGAGAACGAGCCGCGGGCGGTGTCGCTCGGCTACAACGTCGATGCCTATAAGCTGGTGGCGTTCATCCTCTCCGCCGGCCTGGCCGGCCTGGCCGGCTCCACCAAGACGATAGTGTTCCAGCTCGCCTCGCTGACCGATGCCCACTGGCACATGTCCGGCGAAGTGATCCTGATGACCCTGCTCGGCGGCGTGGGCACGCTGTTCGGTCCGGTGGTGGGGGCGGGGCTCGTGGTAAGCCTCCAGCATCTGCTGGCGCAGTCGCCGCTGGGCAACTGGGTCGGTCCGATCCTGGGGGGAATCTTCGTGCTCTGCGTGCTCAGTTTCCGCAGCGGTATCGTGGGCGAGGCGCTCAAGATGTATCGCAAGAACTTCAAGTGAGGATTGTCGGCAAGCCTCTTCCTGGCGCCCTGCGGGGCGCCTTTTTTATTCCGTCGCCGTGCAGGCCCGCTCCAGGCTGGCGGGCAGGTGCTCGACCAGGTAATCAACGAACTGGCGCACCTTGGCGGCGTGCTGGCGGTGTCGCGGCATCACCGCCCAGACCCCGGCATCGCGGCACTGGAAGCGGGACAGCACTTCGACCAGCTCGCCGCTGGCGAGATAGGGCGTGACGTAGTAGTCGGGCAGCTGTGCCAGCCCCAACCCCTTGAGCGCCGCATCCAGCAGCGCAATCCCCGAATTGGCCTGCCAGGGGCCCTGTACGCGTACCTCGCGGTGTAGCCCTTCGATATCGAAACGCCAGACATCGCGCGAGCCGATCAGGCAGCGGTGATGGGCGAGTTCCGCCACCGAGTGCGGATGCGAGATGCCCTGGAAGTAGGCGGGGGAGGCGACGACGAATTCGTGCCGCTCGCACAGGCGGCGCGCCACCAGCGAGGAGTCCTGCAGGGTCCCCATGCGTATGACCACGTCGTAGCCTTCGTCGATCACGTCCACCTGGCGGTTGGTCAGGTGCAGGCGCATCTCGAGCTGAGAGTGCAGGCGCAGGAAATCATTGACCAGTGGGGCGAGGAAACGCTCGCCGAAGGTGGTGGCACAGCTGATCTGGAGCACGCCGTGGGGGCGCTCCTGCAGGCTCTGCAGGTCGCTCTCGGCCTCGCGAAAGCCGTCGAGCAGTTCGCGGCAGCGCGCATAGTAACGTTCGCCGGCATCGGTGAGGTGGATCTGGCGCGTGGTGCGGTAGAGCAACGGCAACCCCAGCTCCTGCTCGAGCTGCGCCACCTGCCGGCTGATGTGCGAGTTGGAGACGTGAAGCTGGCGTGCCGCAGCGGCAAAGGTGCCGAGGCGGACCACTTCGACGAAGGCCTCGATGCCGTCCCAGTGAGCCATGGGCACTCCATTATTGCTCAATTGGAATAATGTTGTGTCGTTGTTTCTATATCATCATAACCTTGGCCACACCTAGACTGATAGGGGTAGTTACTCACCATCAGGAGATCCGAATGAAGTCGCGTGCCGCCGTTGCTCTTGAAGCGGGCAAGCCCCTCGAGCTCACCGAAATCGATGTCCAGGATCCCAAGGCCGGGGAGGTGCTGGTGCGCATCGCCGCGACCAGCGTCTGCCACACCGACGCCTTCACGCTGTCGGGCGCCGACCCGGAGGGGCTGTTCCCCTCGGTGCTGGGCCACGAGGGGGCCGGCATCGTCGAGGCGGTGGGGCCGGGTGTCACCAGCGTCCAGCCCGGCGATCACGTCATCCCGCTCTACACCGCCGAGTGCGGCGAGTGCAAGTTCTGCCGCTCGGGCAAGACCAACCTGTGCCAGGCGGTGCGCGCCACCCAGGGCCAGGGGCTGATGCCCGACGGCACCTCGCGCTTCTCGCTCGACGGCCAGATGCTGCACCACTACATGGGCTGCTCGACCTTCAGCGAGTACACCGTGCTGCCCGAGGTCTCGCTGGCCAAGGTCTCCAAGGAGGCACCGCTGGACAAGATCTGCCTGCTCGGCTGCGGGGTGACCACCGGCATCGGCGCGGTGCTCAACACCGCCAAGGTCGAGCCGGGTTCCACCGTCGCCGTGTTCGGCCTCGGCGCCATCGGCCTGGCGGTGATCCAGGGCGCGGTGATGGCCAAGGCCAGCCGCATCATCGCCATCGACGTCAACCCGGACAAGTTCGCGCTGGCCAAGCAGTTCGGCGCCACCGACTTCGTCAATCCCAAGGAGCACTCGGACCCGATCCAGCAGGTGATCGTCGACCTGACCGACGGCGGGGTCGACTACTCCTTCGAGTGCATCGGCAACGTCAACGTGATGCGCTCGGCGCTGGAGTGCTGCCACAAGGGCTGGGGCGAGTCGGTGATCATCGGCGTGGCCGGGGCCGGCGAGGAGATCTCGACGCGGCCGTTCCAGCTGGTGACGGGCCGGGTGTGGCGCGGCTCGGCGTTCGGCGGGGTGAAGGGGCGCAGCGAGCTGCCCGGCTACGTGCAGCGCTACATGGACGGCGAGATCAAGATCGACGAGTTCATCACCCACGACATGCCGTTCGAGCAGATCAACGAGGCGTTCGAGCTGCTGCATGCGGGCAAGAGCATTCGTACGGTGCTGCACTATTAACAGGCGCCCGGTGCCGCGCCCATGACCGGCGCCCGGTGCCGCGCCCATGACAGGCGCCCGGTACCGCGCCCATGACCGGCGCCCGGTACCGCGCCCATGACCGGCGCCCGGTACCGCGCCCATGACCGGCGCCCGGTGCCGCGCCGAACAGGTCACAGGCACCCGATGCCGGGCGGCTTTCAGACGCGCCGCAACAGTGCGTAGGGCTGGTAAGCTGCCCGTTGAGAGTGACCGTGAGGAGACCGAACATGACCATGACCGAGAACCTCGAGCCGATATCGAGCAACAAGAGCTTCGGTGGCTGGCACAAGCGCTACCGGCACCGCTCGCGAGCGCTGGATTGCGAGATGGAGTTTGCCATCTACCTGCCGCCGCAGGCCGAGACGGAGCGCGTACCGCTGCTGTGGTGGCTGTCGGGGCTGACCTGCACCGACGAGAATTTCATGCAGAAGGCGGGCGCGCATCGCGTGGCCGCGGAGCTGGGCATCGCCATCGTCTGCCCCGATACCAGCCCGCGAGGTACCGACCTGCCGGGCGAGCACGACAGCTACGACTTCGGCTCGGGTGCGGGCTTCTACGTCAATGCCACCCAGGAGCCCTGGAAGCAGCACTACCGCATGTACGACTACGTGGCGGAAGAGCTGCCGTCGGTGGTGCGCCAGCACTTCCCGCTCAACGGCCGGGAAGCGATCAGCGGCCACTCGATGGGCGGCCACGGAGCGCTCATCCTAGCCCTGCGCCGCCCCGGTCACTACCGCTCGGTGTCGGCCTTCTCGCCAATCGTCAACCCCTCCCAGTGCCCCTGGGGGCGCAAGGCCTTTCGCGAGTACCTGGGCGACGATCCCGGTGCCTGGACGCAGTACGATGCCTGCGAGCTGGTGGCCAAGGGCGCTTCGAGCCAGCACCTCTTCATCGACCAGGGGGAGGCCGACCAGTTCCTGGAGGAGCAGCTCAGGCCGGAGCGCCTCGAGGCGGTGTGCGAAGAGCAGGATCACCCCCTGACGCTGCGTCGTCAGCCGGGGTATGATCACAGCTATTTCTTCATCGCCACCTTCATCGAGGACCACCTGCGCTACCATGCCGAGCATCTTCACAAGCAGTGAGCAAACCGCCCGCCAGGGTGGGTCATGATCCGGAACTGGCTCTCTCGCACGCTACGTTGGGCGGCCCTCGTCGGGGCCGCCTTCGTCGTCCTATCCATCGTCCTGGTGCTGATGCTCAGGTTTGTGCCCGTCTATGGCTCCATGGTGATGCTGGAGCGCAAGATCGAAGCATGGACGGCAGGTGAGTCGCTCCCCATCCGCCACCAGTGGCGGCCCTGGGAGGAGCTCTCCGTCCACGCCAAGCTGGCGGTGATCGCTGCCGAGGATCAGCGCTTCGCCGTCCACCGCGGGTTCGACGTGGACGAGATGCGCCGGGCCTGGGAAGCGAGCCGCAACGGGGCGCGGCTGCGCGGGGCCAGCACCATCAGCCAGCAGACCGCCAAGAACCTGTTCCTGTGGACGGGGCGCAACTGGGTGCGCAAGGGCTTCGAGGCCTGGTTCACCGTGCTGATCGAGGCGCTGTGGCCCAAGCAGCGCATTCTCGAGGTCTACCTCAATGTCGTCGAGTGGGATCATGGCGTGTTCGGCCTGGAGGCGGCCGGCCAGCACTACTTCGGGGTCTCCGCCGCGCGCCTCAGCGAGACCCAGGCCAGCCGCCTGGCGGCGATCCTGCCCAACCCGCGCCACTGGGACGCGACCCGCCCGGGCCCTCACGTCGAACGTCGCAGCCAGTGGATTCGCCAGCAGATGCGCAACCTCGGGCCAGGCTACCTCGAGCGGCTGTCGGCCGATTGAGCTGCCCTTCGCCTGCCGCAATGACCGAGCCTAGCGACGCGCCTGGCCGCGCGCCGCGAGTACCACGCCCACGATGGTGATGGCCATGCCGACCAGTGCCGCCGGTGGCAGGCGCTCGTCGAACAGCCACCAGGCCTGCAGCGCCGTGACCGGCGGCACCAGGTAGAACAGGCTGGCCACGCGCGAGGCCTCGCCGCGCCGGATCAGCGCCATCAGCAGCAGGATGGCGGCAATGGAGAGCACCAGCACCAGCCAGCCCAGGGTCAGAATGAAGGTAGGCGTCCATTCGACATGGCGCTCCTCCAGCAGCAGCGCACCGAGGCCGAGCAGCATACCGGCGGCGAGATACTGCACCACCGTCCCCGAGAGCAGTGGCATGCCGGTGCAGAAGCGCTTCTGGTACAGCGTGCCCAGGGTGATGCCCGCCAGCGCGACCAGCACGCAGGCCAGCGCAGCGAGACCGAAGCCCTGGAACGAGGCCGTACTCGGGTCGAGCTTGCTGCCCAGCACCAGGGTGATCCCGGCCAGCCCCAGGGCGAGCCCGAGCCACTGCACGGCGCTGATGCGCTCGCCCAGCAGCGGCCCGGCCAACGTTGCCGTCAACAGCGGCTGCAGGCCGACCAGCAGTGCCGTGAGGCCCGCCGGCATGCCCAGGTAGATGCCGTAGAACACCCCGCCGAGGTAAGCCGCGTGCACCAGCAACCCCGATACGGCGATGTGTCCCCGCAGCCGCCAGCTGCTCGGCCAGGTTCCTCCCATCACTTTCACCAACGGAATCAGCAGGGCGAGGGTCAGCACGAAGCGGATGGACAGGAAGGTGAAGGGTTCGGCATGGGGGAGGCCGAACTTGGCACCGATGAATCCGGTACTCCACAGGGCCACGAACAGTACCGGCATGCCTGCCAGCAGGGCGGCATCGAGACGAGAGTTGGCGGGCGACGTCATCGCGGGGAAGGTCCTTGTTACACGACAAACCAAGGGTCGACGATACTGGGTTGCCGGTGCGAGCGAAAGCTAGCAGGTTAACTTTTTCGTCCGAGGCGATGGGATGAGAAGAAGTGCCTGGCGCAATGATTACATTCTGTAACTTAAAAATCTGAACTCTGTTCGCTCCCCTCCGTCAGACTTCTTACATTCACAGCAACACCCTTGGAGGTATTCAATGCAACGGATGACTGCACTGTTCTCGGCCGCCCTGCTCACCGCCGGGCTGATGACCGTACAGGCGCATGCTCAGCAGGACCCCGCCCAGGATCCGGCCGGCCAGCCGCAAGCGCAGGCACCCGCGCAGGACTTCTCAGACGACCAGCTCCAGCAGTTTGCCGATGCCTCCCAGGAAATCGCTGTGATTTCACAGGAATACACCGAGCGTCTGCACGCGGCCGAAGACGAGCAGTCCCAGCAGGAAGTGCGTATGGAGGCCAACGACAAGATGGTCGAAGTGGTCGAGGACAACGGCCTCGACGTCGACACCTTCAATGCCATCGGCCATGCCATTCAGCAGGATCCCGAGCTGATGCAGCGCGTACAGGAGATGGCCGAGCAGTCGTAAGCCGGTCCCCTCCACCGAGCAAGAAAGGCCACCCGCGGGTGGCCTTTCTTGTGTCCGGCGCAAGCGCACCTTTATGCTCAGGGCGAGCGGCATGACGTCTGGCATCGACCTGGGAGCCCTACCGACATGGAAGCGGAACTACTCGAAATCCGGCAGCACATGGGGCGCTTTCCGCCCTTCGATGCCCTCGACGATGAATTGCTCGACAGCGTGGCCGGGCAGGTCGAGGTCGCCTATTTCAAGGCCGGCTCCGACATCCTCCGGCTCGATCAGGCGCTGCACGAGTTGTGCTATATCCGCAGCGGCGCGGTGGAGGTTCGACGGCGCACGGGGGATCTCTACAATCGCCTGGGCGAGGGTGACATCTTCGGTCAGTTCAGCCTACTGAGGAACCATCGCGTGCGCTTCCCGGCGCGAGCCCTGGAAGACACGCTGATCTACTACATCCCCGAGGCGGTATTCCTGCGCCTGTGCGAGGCCGACGAGCATTTCGCCGATTTCGTGGAATTGGAGCGCCCACGACTGGAAGCCGCGGTGGAGGAGCACAAGAAGGCCAACGACATGATGATCACCCGGGTGCGCAAGCTGCTGACGCGCTATCCGGTGATGGTCGAGGCGGGGGCCTCGGTACAGGAGGCGGCACGCCAGATCACCGAGGCCCAGGCCTCGGCGGCACTGATTCTCGACGTACCCGACGGCGACCCGCGGCATACCTTTACCGACAGCGAGGATCGCCCCTGGCGGCTGCGCGGCATCCTGACCGACAGTGACTTTCGTACCCGTATCGTGGCCGAGGGGGTGTCACCCGATACGCCGGTGGGCGACCTGGCGAGCGGGCGGCTGATCACCATCCAGTCGGACGAGTCGGTGCACGAGGCCATGCTGTGCATGCTGCGCAACAATATCCATCACCTGCCGGTACTCTACCGGCGCCGGCCGGTGGGCATCGTCCATCTCTCCGACATCATTCGCTACGAGACCCACAGTAGCCTCTATCTCGTCAGCAACATCTTCCACCAGTCCAGCATCGACGGGCTGGCCCGCCTGGCGCCCGACGTGCGTGCCGCCTTCGTGCGCATGGTGGAGGAGGGCGCCAGCTCGCAGATGGTCGGCAGCGCGCTGTCCACCATCGGGCGCAGCTTCGTGCGGCGTCTGCTGGAGCTGGCCGAGGAGGCGCTGGGGCCACCGCCGGTGGCGTACTGCTTCATGGTCAACGGCTCCATGGCCCGCAACGAGCAGACCATCGTCACCGACCAGGACAATGCCCTGATACTCGCCGACGATTTCGACCCGGCCCGGCACGATGCCTACTTCCTCAGCCTGGCGCAGTTCGTCAGCGACGGCCTGGCGGCCTGTGGCTACACCTACTGCAAAGGGGAGGTAATGGCGACCAATCCCCAGTGGCGCCAGCCCGTGTCGGTATGGAAGCGCTATTTCAGCGAGTGGATAGCGTCGCCCACCCCGGAGCGGTTGCTGCACTGCTCGATCTTCTTCGACCTCGACAGCGCCTACGGCGAGGAGGCCTACGTCGAGCAGCTGCAGGACCTGATCGCGCGGCAGGCACCGAACAGCCCCCGGTTCCTCGCCGCCATGGCACGCAATGCATTGAACCGCAAGCCGCCGCTGGGCTTCTTCCGCACCTTCGTGATGGAAAAGGATGGCAAGCACAACAACTCGATCAACCTAAAGCGCCGCGGCACCGCGCCGCTGGTCGACCTGATCCGCGTGCATGCGCTGGCGTGCGGCTCGCGTGCCCAGAACAGCTTCGAGCGGCTGGACGACATTGCCGCCACGCAGCTGCTGGCCCCGGGCGTGGGCGACAAGCTGCGCTACGCCATGGAGCTGCTCTCCGTGGTGCGGATTCGTCACCAGGTCCTCGACCTGCAGCATGAGCATGAACCGGACAACAACATCGAACCGGAGAACGTCGCCGACAGCGAGCGCCACCACCTGAAGGATGCCTTCCAGGTCCTGAGCCATGCCCAGAAGTTCCTCAAGTATCGCTACCCGGTGCCGCCACACGCCGGCCGGGCGCGCTGAGCCATGCTGTCTCATCGCTTGACCGCGCGTTCGCAAGGGCATGAGTGGCCCTCTTACCTGCAGCGTCGGGCGGCCGAAGCCCGAGCGCCGGTGCTGAAGGCGTTCTTCGCGGCGGACTGGCCGGCGCCCGAAACGCCCATCGGCGAGGCACCGCTGGTGGCCCTGGACCTGGAGACCACCGGCCTCGACGTGCAGCGCCATGCCATCGTCAGCATCGGCCTGGTGCCCTTCAGCCTGCAGCGAATCCCCCTGGCCGAGCGCCGCTACTGGGTCGTGCGCCCCAGCCGTCCGCTGTCCGGGGCCTCGGTCGCCTATCATCACATCACCCACTCGGAAGTGGCCGGGGCGCCCGACCTGGAATCGATCCTGCCCGAGCTGCTCGAGGCATTGGCGGGGCGGGTCGTCGTGGTGCACTTCCGCCACATCGAGCGGCCCTTTCTCGACGAGGCGGTCAAGGCGCGGCTGGGAGAGGGGATCCGCTTTCCGATGATCGACACCATGTCGCTGGAAGCGCGGCTCCACCGGCTTTCGCTGTGGTCGCGCCTGCGGCGCTGGATGCGGCGTCCGCCCGTGTCGATACGCCTGGGCGACAGCCGGCGGCGCTACGGGCTGCCCGACTACCAGGGGCATCACGCCATGGTCGATGCGCTGGCGACGGCGGAACTGCTCCAGGCCCAGGTGGCGCGGCACTACGACCCCGCGCTGCCCGTCAGCGCGCTATGGACCTAGACGTTATCCAGGCTGGCGGCGGCTCAGAGCCAGAGTTCGGCGAAGGTGGCCCCATCCACGGGACGGCCGAAGTGAAAGCCCTGCACGCCGGTACAACCCAGCGCACGCAGGGCTTCGGCCTGCTCGGCGGCCTCGACGCCTTCCGCCACCGTCAGCATGCCCAGGGTCTGGGCCATGGCGATGATGGTGGCGACGATGGCGTGGTCGTGGCTGCTCTTGAGCATGTCCTGGACGAAGGACATGTCGATCTTCAGGGTGTCGGCGGCGAAACGCTTGAGATAGGAGAGCGACGAATAGCCCGTGCCGAAGTCGTCGATCGCCATGCTGAAGCCGGCCTTGCACAGGGCTCGGGTGATGCGCACCGTCTGCTCGGGGTTGCGCATCAGGCCGCTCTCGGTCAGCTCCAGCCCCAGCTTGCCGGGAGGCACGCGCATCGCGATGCGCTGGATGTGCTCGGCCAGGCGCGGGTCGTCCATCTGCTGGGCCGAGACGTTGACGCACAGGCGTCCGGGAAACGGCTTGCCCTGGCGTTCCCAGGCCATCAACTGCTGGCAGGCGGCCTCCAGCACCCATTCGCCCAGGGCACAGATCAGGCCCTGCTCTTCCGCCAGCGGAATGAAGGTGCCCGGGCTGACATGCCCGAGGATCTCGTCGTGCCAGCGGCACAGCGCTTCCGCCCCGGTCAGCTTGCCCGTCTTGAGGCTGAACTGCGGCTGGAAGGCGAGCGATAGCTTACCCTTGGCCAAGGCCTCGCTGAAGCGTAGCTGCAGCAGCTCGTACTGATGCAGTTCGTCCGCCATGGTGGCGGTGAAGAAGCGGGTGCGGCTGCTGTCCCGCTTGGCATGGTTGAGCGCGATGCTGGCATGCTGGAACAGCGACTGGGCCGTATCGGCATCGCGAGGGAACAGTGCCGCACCGACACTGGCGGAAATCGAGAAGCTGCGTTCCGACAGCTGGATCGGTGCCGTGAGACTGTTGCGGTACCGCTCGATGGCGTGCGCCATGGCGGCCGGTCGGGTGTCGGTGAGCAGGACCATGAACTCGTCGCCCCCCAGGCGGGCGACGAACTCCCCGGGTTCGGTCTGGGCGCCGAAACGGCCGGCGATCTCGGCCAGGATGAGGTCGCCCAGCTCGTGCCCCTGGGTATCGTTGATCTGGCGGAAGCGCTGCAGGTCGAGATAGAGCAGGCCCAGGCAGTTGTCGCGCAAGCGGGCCTGTTCGCAGGCCTCTTCCAGCCGTTCCATGAAGTAGCGCCGGTTGGGCAGGCCGGTGACGCTGTCCCAGTAGATGAGCTGCTGGATACGGTAGTCGCTGCTGCGCCGTTTCTCCTCCTCGGCCCGGCGTGCCATCTCGGCGCCCGCCTGGGCCGCGGCGATGCGCAGCACTTCCGGGGCATAGGCCGCGAGCTCGAGAGGGCGGCTGGAGAGCACCGCGAGCAGGCCGACGAGGTGCCCTTGCGGTGCGCGCAGCGGAATGCCCACGTAGCTCTCGACGCCAAGCTCCTCGAGCATCGTATCGTCAGGAAAGCGTTGACGGACGCCGTCGGCAAATTCGCAGACTTCGCCGTCCAGCACGTGCTCGCAGGGCGTGCCGGTCAGGGCATAGACCGATGTCGGCTGGAACGCTCCCTTCGACCAGAAGGCGACGGTACGGATGGAGGCGCTGTCGGAAAGCAGCTTTCCGATGAGCACGTGCTCCCCATCGAGGATCGTGGAGATGCGCTCGACCAGGTGATCGAACGCCTGGGGAGTGCCGGCCTTGCCCAAGCCATCGGCGAGCAGACGAAAGGCGTCTTCGGGTGCCATCATGGGCGAGAGCGGCTCCTTAGGCATCGTTGTAATGATCTACTCGAAATATGCCCGAAGCGACAGCACGTTGCTAGTGGCCGATAGCCGCATGAAAGGGTTGACGAATGAGGCTTTTTCGTCCTGGCAGGGAGAACCCCGTCTAGGCGGGCGGCCGGCGGCCGCAGCAGTCGGGCCAGGCTCGAAGAGCGAAGCCGCCGGCGGCAGGCGGCCCGGTGGGCGCCTGCCGCCGGCAAGCGCCGGTCAGCTGCGCGGCTCGCTCATCAGGCCCTTGATGATGGCATAGCAGCCTGCCAGCAGCACCAGCGTGAAGGGCAGGCCCGTCGAGACGGCCATCGCCTGCAGGGCGGTCAGCCCGCCGCCCAGCAGCAGGGCGATGGCGATGACGCCCTCGATGATGGCCCAGAACACGCGCTGCGGCTTGGGCGCGTCGACCTTGCCGCCGGCGGTGATGGTATCGATCACCAGCGAGCCGGAATCCGATGAGGTGATGAAGAACACCACCACCAGCACGATACCCACGAAGGAGGTGATGGCCGTCAGGGGCAGTTCGCCCAGCATGACGAACAGCTGCAGCTCGAGGGCCGCGTCGCGGACACCCTCGAAACCGTCACCGACCAGTTGGTCGATGGCCGTACCGCCGAAGGCGGTCATCCACAGCACCGAGACCAGCGAGGGCACCAGCAGCACGGCGATCAGGAACTCGCGCACGCTGCGACCACGGCTGACGCGGGCGATGAACATGCCGACGAAGGGCGACCAGGAGATCCACCAGGCCCAGTAGAAGGCGGTCCAGCCCTGGCTGAAGTTGGCATCCTCGCGGCCGAACGGGTTCGACAGTGCCGGCAGGTTGACGACGTAGGCTCCCAGGTTCTGGAAGAAGCCGCTCAGGATCAGCAGGGTCGGCCCGACCAGGATGACGAACAGCAGCAGCAGTACGGCCAGCCCCATGTTGATTTCCGACAGCCGGCGTACGCCCTTGTCCACCCCGGCGAGGATCGACACGATGGCGATGGCGGTGATGCCGAGGATCAGCAGCACCATGGTGGCGTCCGATTCAGGTATGTTGAACAGGTAGCTGAGGCCCGCTGATGCCTGTGACGCGCCAAGCCCCAGCGAAGTGGCGAGCCCGAACAGGGTGGCGAAGACTGCCAGGATGTCGACGATATGGCCCGGCCAGCCCCATACCCGCTCGCCCAGCAGCGGGTAAAAGATCGAGCGCATGGTCAGTGGCAGGCCCTTGTTGAACGAGAAGATGGCCAGCGCCAGCGCCACTACGGCATAGATCGCCCAAGGGTGCAGGCCCCAATGATAGATCGTCGCGGCCATGCTCAGGCGAGCGGCGCCTGCAGGATCGTCCGCGGCCGCCCCCAGCGGCGCCCAGTCGGTGCGCACGCCGTCCTCCGCGGTGGTGCCGCCGAGGGCCGCGCCGAAGTGCGACATCGGCTCGGAAACGCCGTAGAACATCAGGCCGATGCCCATCCCCGCGGCGAACAGCATGGCGAACCAGCCTAGGTAGGTGAAGTCTGGTTTGGCATGCATGCCGCCGATGCGCACCTTGCCCAATGGCGACACGATCAGGGCCAGGCACAGCAGCACGAAGACGTTCCCGGCAAGCAGAAAGAACCAGTCCAGGTTGCCGGTGAGCCAGTCGCGCAGGGCGGTGAACAGCGGTTCGACCTGGTCCTGCAGGGCAAGGGTGAGGACCACGAAGAACACCGTGACCAGTGCCGAGATGGTGAAGACCTTGCCGTGGAGGTCGATGCTGAAGCCGAGCTTGTCGGTGGCCAGGTTGTCCTGCCCGATGACGTAGTCGGTATCGATCAGGTTGGCCGGCCCTTCCGGCGCTGGCACGCCCTCCGAGGGCTCAGGTTCCCTGGCACGGTCGGCGCGAGAATCGTTATTCACGTTACGCTCTCCCAATGAAAGGTCTAAGTTGTAATGGCGATGAACGGATCGGGTCAGGCGCGTGAGGGTCTGACCAGGAAGACCGAGACATCGGTGTGGGTGGCGATCTTGCCACCGTGGGACGGCATGATGACGTCGAGATGCTTCGGCGGGTGGGTCGGCATGACCACGAGGTCGGTGCCCACATCATCAATCGCCTGGATCAGGAGGTCGTCGAGATCGGCGACCGGGTCTGCGCTGCTGATGGTGTGGACACTGACCGGCTGGCCATGCAGTGCCGCCTGTTGCTGGGCAAAGGCCTCCAGCTTCTGCTGGTACTCCTCTGGCGTCCTGGCCACGCTGCTCGGGGCGGTGGACGTCACCCCGACATAGCAGACTTCGGCCTGGTAATGCCGGGCCAGGTCGGCCACGGCCTGCAGGGAAGGCTCGAGCACTTGCAGATGGGCAAGATCGACCGGGACCATGATTTTGCTGTACATGTCGTGCTCTCCTGGTTTACGTGGTGTCGGCTCTCCGACGAGACGTACGCGGGTGCACGTTGGGGACGTTACACAACGTCAAGTGTGGCGGCTTTGGCGCGTGGTGTCAGTTCAAGAACCGGCATGCGAGACGCGTCCAAGCGACTATTATTGAGACAAGAATGATACATGAAAGGCACGACGTTGCCGAACCGGCGTCATGGCGCATGCTGTCCGCCGCCTTTGCGTAACGCAAGGTTTTCTTTGGGTAACGGCGAGTTAACCGATATCCTGGCGGGTGTCCCCAGTCCCCGTTCAACGCTATTTGGACCCTGTGGGGATTGCAGCCATCGCCCGGAAGGGAATAGGGTCATGGCAATACCGACAAGAACAAGGGCCAGCCTCCGGAGGCCGCATCTCCGCCAGTGCCTGGCCATGAGTGGAAACTCTGCATGAACGAAAGCCTGCAACAAGAACGCAACCACAGCGCAAGGGAAGCCGATCACGAGACGGACACCAACTTCGTCCGTTTCATCAACGTGCAGAAGAGCTACGACGGGGTCGAGCTGGTCGTCAAGGGCTTCAACCTCGACATCCGGCGTGGCGAGTTCGTCACGCTGCTGGGCCCTTCGGGGTCGGGCAAGACCACCTGCCTGATGATGATGGCGGGCTTCGAGACCCCGACTCACGGCCAGATACTGCTCAAGGGCGACCCGATCAACGACCTGCCGCCGCACAAGCGGGGCATCGGCATGGTCTTCCAGAACTACGCTCTCTTCCCGCACATGACGGTTGCCGAGAACCTCGCCTTCCCGCTGGAGGTTCGCCACCTGTCCCGGGCCGAGGTCAAGCGCAAGGTCGAGCGCGCGCTGGCCATGGTGCGCCTCGAGCATTTCGGCGACCGGCGCCCGGCACAGCTGTCGGGTGGCCAGCAGCAGCGCGTGGCCCTGGCCCGCGCGCTGGTCTTCGAACCCGAACTGGTCCTGATGGACGAACCGCTCGGCGCGCTCGACAAGAACCTGCGCGAGGAGATGCAGTACGAGATCAAGCGCATCCATGCCGATCTGGGCGTCACCATGATCTACGTGACCCACGATCAGACCGAAGCACTGACCATGTCCGATCGCATCGCCGTGTTCAATGACGGCGTGGTCCAGCAGCTCGCCTCACCCGAAACGCTCTACGAAGCGCCCGAGAACGCCTTCGTCGCCAATTTCATCGGCGAGAACAACCGGCTCTACGGGGAGGTGACCGAGACCCTCGGTGACAACTGTCAGGTGCGTCTCGACAGCGGCGAGACGGTAGTGGCCAAGGCCGTCGCGGCGGGGGGGATCGGGGCGCGCACGACGCTTTCCCTGCGTCCGGAGCGCGTCGCCATCGTCTCGGGCGAGACCGATCAGGCGTTCGATAACCGCTTCCGCGCCGAGGTCAAGGAAGTGATCTACCTCGGCGATCACCTGCGCACCCGCGTCAGTGTCTGCGGTAACGATGAATTCATTCTCAAGACTCCCAACGCGAAGGGATTTACTTCGCTGAGGCCGGGCCAGTCGATCGACATCGGCTGGTCCAGTAGCGACTGTCGGGCTCTCGATGCCTGAATGCGCTCAACCCTGAGCAGTGCAACAAGTACAACAAGCGGAGATCGACGATGAAATTCCACGACAAGCAAGCAGGGAAAATGACGCTCAAGCTGATGACGTGCGCCGTGGCGGGCGCCTCGGCCATGGGCTTGGCAAGCCTGGCGCAGGCGCAGCAGACGCTCAACATCGTCTCCTGGGGTGGCGCCTACACCATGAGCCAGCAGAAGGCCTACCACGAGCCGTGGATGGAGCAGACCGGCGACGAGATCATCAACATCGACCGCAGCGGTAATGCCTTGGCCGGCCTGCGGGCCCAGTCCCAGGCGGGCAACGTGACCTGGGACCTGGTCGACATGCTGCCGGCCGACGCGATGATCGCCTGTGCCGAGGGGCTGATCGAGCCGCTGGATCACGACGAGCTGCTGGCCGACGCGCCGGACGGTACGCCGCCGAGCGAGGACTTCGTTGACGGTGCCCTGGGCGAGTGCTTCGTCGCCTCGATCGTCTACTCCAACATCGTCGCCTTCAACACCGAGATGTTCCCCGAGGACAACCAGCCCAGCACCATCGCCGATGTCTTCGACCTGGAGCAGTTCCCCGGCAAGCGCACCCTGCTGCGCAAGCCGATCAACAACCTCGAGTGGGCGCTGGTGGCCGATGGCGTGGCACCGGAGGACGTCTACGATGTGCTCGAGACGGAGGAGGGCATCCAGCGCGCCTTCGCCAAGCTCGACACCATCAAGGACCACGTGATCTGGTGGGAGGAGGGCGCCCAGCCGCCGCAGCTGCTCGCCGACAAGGAGGTGGCCTTCGGTTCCGCCTACAACGGCCGGATCTTCGATGCCATGGTCTCCGAGGACCAGCCCTTCGAGATCATCTGGGATGCCCAGGTGTTCGAGCTGGACGGCTGGGTGGTGCCCGTCGGCAAGCTCGACAAGGTCAAGGATTACCTCTACTTCGCCACCGACACCCAGCGGCTCGCCGACCAGGCCCAGTACATCTCCTACGGCCCGGCGCGCTACTCCTCCTCGGACATGGTCTCGGTGCATGCCGAAACCGGTATCGACATGATGCCGCACATGCCGACGTTCCCGCCCAACTTCGCCACGGCGATCCAGAAGGACGACGAGTTCTGGGCCGACTACAACGACGAGCTGACCCAGCGCTTCGACGCCTGGCTGGCCCAGTAAGCCGAGACTCCCACCCGGCCGCCTGGCCGGGTGGGGTACCGCCGATTCTCATGTCGTGATGTCGTTTTTCCTGGAGTGGCCAGAGTGTCCGAATCTCCCGCTTCCCCCTTGACTACCGCCGATGGCGTGCCGCTCAAGGTCAGCCTGCGCCGCGCCGTGCGACGTTCGAAAATCAAGGCCTTCCTGCTGGTATCGCCTTTGCTGCTGTTCCTCGGCATCGCTTTCGTCATGCCGATCATCGAAATGCTGTGGCGCAGCGTCGACAATCCCGAAGTCACCACCCACCTGTCGCGTACCGTCGCCGCCCTGGAGGGCTGGGACGCGGAGTCCCTCCCCGGCGAGCCGGTCTTTGCCGCCCTGGTGGAGGACCTGCGCGAAGGGCAGGCCGCACGCAACCTGGGGCTGCTGTCGAGCCGCCTGAACTACGAGAAATCGGGCATGCGCTCGGCGATCAACCGCACGGCGCGTCAATTGCGCACCATTGAGCCGCCCTACCGTGAAGCGCTGATCGAGCTCAACGACACCTGGGGCGAACTCGATACCTGGAAGCTGATCCAGCGCGAATCGACGCCCTACACGCTCACCTACTACCTGGCGGCGGTGGACCGCCAGCTGACGCCGACGGGCGAGATCGTCCAGGTGCCCGACCACCTCAAGGTGCACGTCTCGCTGTTCTGGCGCACCTTCTGGATGAGCGCGGCGATCACCGGCCTGACGCTGCTGTTGGGCTACCCGATCGCGTTCCTGCTGGCCAGCCTGCCGCTGCGCCATTCGAACCTGCTGATGATTCTGGTGCTGCTGCCATTCTGGACCTCGCTGCTGGTACGCACCACGACCTGGATCGCCATCCTGCAGTCCCAGGGGGTGCTCAACGACGTTCTGGTCGCGCTCGGCGTGATCGCCGACGAGGCGCGCTGGCAGATGATTCACAACAAGACCGGCACCATCGTGGCCATGACCCACATCCTGCTGCCGTTCATGATCCTGCCGCTCTATTCGGTGATGAAGACCATACCACCGAGCTACATGCGCGCGGCCCGCTCGCTGGGCGGCAAGCCGTTCCTGAGCTTTCGGCGGGTCTATTTCCCGTTGACCATCCCGGGTATCGCCGCCGGCGGCATCCTGGTGTTCATCCTCTCGATCGGCTACTACATCACGCCGGCGCTGGTGGGCGGACAGTCGGGGCGCTTCATTACCAACTACATCGCCTACCACATGCAGACCTCGCTCAACTGGGGGCTGGCCGCGGCTATTGCCTCGATCCTGTTGTTCGTGGTGATCGTCTTCTACATGGTCTTCAATCGCCTGATCGGCGTCGACAAGGTCAAGCTGGGGTAATCCGATGGCCATTCCTTCCTACGCGACGCGCGGCGAGCGCATCTGGCATTACGTCTTCCTGGGCCTCTGTGCGCTGATCTTCCTGTTCCTGGTGGGGCCGCTGCTGATCATCATCCCGCTGTCGTTCAACGCACAGCCCTACTTCTCCTTCTCGGAGGCGATGCTCAAGCTCGACCCGGCAGGTTATTCGCTGCGCTGGTATGAGGATTTCTTCACCTCCAGCGCCTGGCTCGGCGCGATCAAGAACAGCTTCATCATCGGTATCGCCTCGACGATTCTGGCGACGATCCTGGGAACGATCGCGGCGCTGGGCCTCTCCAACCGGCACATGCCGGCACGCGGAGCGATCATGGCACTGCTGATCTCGCCGATGATCGTGCCGCTGATCATCTCCGCGGCGGCGATGTTCTTCTTCTTCTCGAAGATCAACCTGGCCCAGACCTACCTCGGCGTGATCCTGGCGCATACCGCGCTCGGCATACCGTTCGTCGTCATCACCGTGACGGCCACGCTGTCGAGCTTCGACACCACCCTGATACGGGCGGCACACAGTTTGGGGGCCAATCCCACGCGCACCTTCTTCAAGGTGGTGCTGCCGCTGGTGACGCCGGGTGTCGTGTCGGGGGCCCTGTTCGCCTTCATCACCTCCTTCGACGAGGTGGTGGTGGTACTGTTCGTCTCGGGGCCGGGGCAGCGCACCATGCCGATCCAGATGTGGTCCGGTATCCGCGAGCACATCAGCCCGACGATTCTGGCCGTGGCGACGCTGCTGGTGCTGCTCTCCATGCTGCTGCTGACGACGCTGGAACTGTTGCGGCGACGCAGCGAGCGACTGCGGGGCATCGCGCCGGAGTAGCGAATCGGCGCAGCAACCGATCCCGTCCGCAGGGGCACCGAGAGGTGCCCTTTTTTGTTCTCGGCACGACCGAGCGAAACCCCGGGAGGCGCCTGTGGCAGACCTGCCCATGTGCCAGTTTGTACCACCGGGAAGCGGCCGATGGTGAACCGGGGCGAGGTGCCCGTGGCGTCGTTAACTTGCTGTCATAAAAGAATAAAACAATGTATCTGGGGAAGCTGGCATGGCCCCTGCTGCAGAAGAAACGAGGACGAAGTCAAACAGGGAGAGATCCACATGAGCCATGACAAGCGTGCAAGCAGATCTGCCAGGCGCATGACCGCCTTGGCCTCGGCTGTGGCAGTAGCGCTGGGGACGTTGTCTCTTGCAGGCTGCGGCAACGACGAGGATGAGCTTCCCCCCGTTGAGGAGGAGCGTCCCGCCATGGAGGAGCAAGGTTCGCCCATGGAGGATGCGACGTCTGATCCGGGCATCGACCAGACCGGTACGGCTTCTGGCGATGGTGCCGCGGAGCCCGTGACCGGTGTCGAGGAGAGCCCGGAGGGTTCGAATCCGGGGGCTTCCGACGACGTGGCTCCCGAACAGGATCCGCTCCCCGAGGCCGAGCAGGAAACGGCGCCCGATGAGCAGCCCGAGGGTCAGCAGGCCACCATGGATGAGGGGCAGGAAGAGGAGCCCGAGGAAGAGCAGGGCGGCAGCAACTGATCTGGCGCCAGTCGAACACGAGCCCTCACCGAGCCGGTGAGGGCAGGGCAGGAAGCCCATTTCATTCGTCGTGAAGGCGATCTCCAGGAGGTGGAAGCATGATGTCCAAGGAATTTCTGAAGAAGCTAGGCATTCTCGGTGTGACCATGGGGCTGACGGCCAGCCCGCTGGCCATGGCGCAGCAGACACAGCAGGACGAATTCCAGACGCAGCAAGGCGCCGAGCAGCCCCCTTATCCGGCCACCGACGAGGCACCGGGACAGGATCCGGCCATGCCGGGTAGCGAGGCAGAACCAGGCATGCAGCAGGATCCGGGCATGCAGCAGGATCCGGGCATGCAGCAGGATCCGGGCATGCAGCAGGATCCGGGCATGCAGCAGGATCCGGGCATGCAGCAGGATCCGGGCATGCAGCAAGACCCGGGCATGCAGCCGGAGCCAGGCATGGAGCAGGATCCGGGCATGCAGCAGGACCCGGGCATGCAGCAGGAGCCGGGCATGCAGCAGGAGCCGGGCATGGAGCAGAATCCGGGCATGCAGCAGGATCCGGCCATGCCGGGTAGCGAAGCCGACCCGGCTGCGCCCGGCGTACAGGATGACCCCGGCTTCGGCGAAGGCGCCGAGGCGGTGCCGGGCGAAGAGCCCGAGTACGAGTACGAGAACGAGGAGGAAGAGTGGGACTATCCGGAGGATGACGAGGAGCACGAGAACCACTGATCCTCAAGGTTACGGCCCCGGCCGAGTGGCTGGGGCCGGAGGAGCAAGACCGACGCAAGGAGGCGTCACCCAAGCATGACGCGGCGCAATCCGCTGGCGGCCCGCCACCCTCCCCCCTTGCACCGTCAGCCGGATTGCATGGCGTGCTTCGCCCCCGAGCTCCCACGGGGGCTTTTTTGTGTCTTGACGGCAATGCATCGAAACGCTGCGGTGCTACTCTTCCTCCAGGCGGCGGTAGAGGGTGCGCCGGGCGATGCCGAGGATATCGGCGGTGCGTCGCTTGTTGCCCCCCGTCGCCTCGAGCACTTTCTGAATGTAGCGCTTCTCGACCTCTTCCAGGCTGGGCCAGCTCTGCTTGCCGCTGGATATCAGCGCTTTTCCCGTCTCGATCTGGCGGGCGGCTCCGCGCTGCTCCTGGCCATGCAGGCGGATGCGCTCCGGCAGGTCGGTATGGCTGAGCAGGCCGTTTTCCGCCAGGGTCACGGCGCGCATGACGGCATTCTCGAGCTCGCGAACGTTGCCAGGATAGGGGTAGTCCAGCAGGGTCTGCAGGGCCAGCGGCTCGATGCGCTCGATGCTCTTGCCCTGGGCGCCGGCGTGCTTGTCGATCATGGCCGAGATCAGTCGCTCGATATCGCCCTGGCGTTCGCGCAGGGGGGGGATTCGCAGCGAGAAGGTCTCCAGGCGGTAGAACAGGTCGCTGCGGAAGTTGCCGCTTTCGATCTCCTGCTCCAGGTCGCGGTGGGTGGCGGCGATGATGCGCACGTCGACCGCCTCCTCTTTTTCGGCGCCCACCGCCTTGATCATCTTCTCCTGCAGCGCCCGCAGCAGCTTGGCCTGCAGGCCGGGCGACATTTCACCGATCTCGTCGAGGAAGAGACTGCCGCCGTTGGCCGCCTGGAACAGGCCCTGGCGCGACTCGTTGGCACCGGTGAAGGCCCCCTTCACATGGCCGAAGAACTCGCTCTCCATCAATTCCGAGGGAATGCTGGCACAGTTGATGGCCACGAAAGGCGCTTCGGCCCGCTGACTCTCGGCATGGATGGCGCGGGCCAGCAGCTCCTTGCCGGTGCCGCTCTCCCCGAGGATCAGGATGGGCGCATCGCTATTGGCCAGGCGGGCCGCATCGTGGAAGAGCGATTGCATGGTCTCGCTTTCGCCCACGATGCCGTGGAAATGGCCGCTCGGCTCGTCCTGGGCCAGGCGCTCGGCCAGGCGCTGGTTCTCCAGGACCCGAAAGATCGCCTCCCCCACGCTCTCCAGGTCCAGCGGCTTGGTGAGGAAGTCATCGGCACCGATCTTGAGTGCCTCGACGGCCTGGTCGATGGTGCCGAAGGCGGTAATGACGATGAATCCCACGCGGCTGCCCTCATGGCGCAACTGCTCGAGCAGCTGCATGCCGCTCATGCCGGGAAGGCGCACGTCGCTGATGACCAGGGCCACTTCGCTGTGGCTCAGGGTGACGACGGCTTCCTCGGCGCTGCCGACGCCCAGCGTCCGGTAACCGGCCTCCTGGAGTTCCTCCTCCAGGAGCTCGAGAATGGCAGCATCATCCTCGACGATCAGTATCGGAAGGTCGGTATGGCTGTGGCTCCCAGTCACGTGCTGTTCCTCCTTCATCGGTATCGTTCAGTGGCAGTCCGATCTCGAAGCCGGCTCCCCCCAGTTCGCTGTCGAACACCCCGACGGTACCGCCGTGGTCGTTGATGATTCGGTGCACCATGGAAAGCCCGAGGCCGCTACCCTGGCCTACGGGCTTAGTGGTGAAAAATGGATCGAAGACCTTCGATTTGTCCTTGTCGGCGATGCCGGCGCCATCGTCTTCCACCCACAGCGTCAGCCAGCCCTCCTTCTCCCGCGAGACGATGCGAACCCGGCTGACTTCCTTGGCCTGGGCGGCGTTGCGCAACAGGTTGGTCAAGACCTGGATCAGTTGCTGGCCGTTGGCCAGCAGCGGAGAAGAAGACGGGACAAGGTCGAGCTCGAGCCGAATGTCATTTCGCTCGAAGTCCTCCTCGACCAGCTCGCGCGCCGTCGCCAGGAGTTCGGTCAGGTCCAGCGGCTCCTTCTCGACGTTGTGACGGCGGCCGAGCTCCATCAGCTGGCGTACGATCTCGACGATGCGCTCCACCTCGCAGCGAATGCGCCCGAGCTTGGCCCGATCCGCCTCGTCGAGCGTGTCGCGTCGGGCCAGGCGCTGGGCCTGGCCATTGATCACCGTGAGCGGCGCGCCGATCTCGTGCGCCACCCCGGCCGCCAGCACGCCCAGCTCGGCGAGCTTCTTCGACTTGCGCAGGCGTTTCTCGAGCTCGATCTCCTTGCGGCGACGCGCCTCGATGTCGGCATCCTTTTCGGCCATGGCGTCCAGCATGCCGTTGAGCGCCACGGCGAGCCGCTCGTACTCCTGCGGGCCCTCGGCTTCGGCACGCTGGCCGCGGTCCCCGGCCTCGACGCGCTGCATCACCGCAAGCAGGCGCTCCAGCGGCCGCTCGATATGGCGGCGAAACCCCCACCAGATGCCCAGCACGATACCGGCCGCACCGATGACGAAGGCCAGCAGCGCCAGCTGGCTGAGGAACCCGGTGTAGTTCTCGATGCCGGTATTGAGCCGGTTGACCTGAAGCACGCCCTGCACCTCGCCGGTGGCGGACACCAGCGGCTTCAGCGCCGAGTAGTAGTGCCAGCCTTCGTGTTCGCGGTAGGCGGCCCGCATCTCACCCTCCTCGGCCACCTCGCGTATGGTCTCGGGGCTGAACAGCGCCTGGCCCAGCCCCAGGCCGTAGATCTCCCGGCCACTGGCGTCGAACACGTAGGCACCATAGATGCGGTGAAACGAAAAGGCGGAGTAGAGCGACTCCTCGAGCGGTTCGGTGGCGTTGCGCGTCAGCGCCTGGCTCAGGGTGGTGCCGATCACGTTGGTGATGACCTGAACCTCCCGTTCCAGGCGGTTGCGCACGTTGTCCTCGAGCGACTTGATGGCCACCAGGCTGAAGATCAGCAGGGCGAGAAAGAGCGGTGCGATGACGGTCAGGAGTATGAGATTGCGTAGGCGCATGGCGGCTCGCGAACGGTGGTCGGCGAATGCGGCAGTGCCGGTGCTCAAGCCCGGCGCCGCGCTTGAGTTCAATCCACCGGCCTCAGCCGGTAGAGACTGCCCTGTGGATCGTCGTCGATCAGGTAGATGGCGCCATCGTGCCCCTGGTGGACATCGCGGATGCGCCCGATCTGCCCGTCGAGTATCAACTCCGTGTGGCTGACCCGTTCGTTCTCCAGCACCAGGCGGTAGAGTTGCTCGCTGTGCAGCCCGCCGGCCAGCAGGTTGCCTCGCCATGCCTCGAACATCTCCGAGGTGACCTCGGCCAGGCCGGAGGGGGCGAAGCGATCGGCGAAGACGTGCACGGGATCGCGCATGCCGGGCAGGGAGTCCTCGCCGACGGGGCGTCGGGAGACGTAAGTCTTGCCCAGGCTCACCTCGGGCCAGCCGTAGTTCTCGCCGCCCTGCAGCAGGTTCAGTTCGTCGCCGCCCAGCGGGCCATGCTCGGTGGCCCAGGCCTCGCCCGACTGGGTGACCACGAGGCCCTGGGGGTTGCGATTGCCGAAAGTGAAGATCTCGTCGAGGGTCTCGTCGTCATCGACGAAGGGGTTGTCGTCGGGAACCCCACCGGTTTCGGTCAGGCGCAGCACGCTGCCGGCATGGTCGCTTCGATCCTGAGCCCGCGATGGGCTGCCGCGCTCGCCGACGGACATCAGCAGGGTGCCGTCGGACAGCCAGGCGAGCCGGGAGCCGTAGTGGCGGCCGGGGTCGGCAGGGCGGCCCTGTTCGAACAGCAGTTCGACGTCGCTCAGCGCGGTATCGTCGAGCCGGGCACGGCTCAGGGCGGTGACGGTGCCGTCGTCGCTGGGCTTGCTCCAGGTGAAGTAGAGCCAGTCGTGCTCGCCGTCGCCGTAGCGGGGGTGCAGCGCCAGGTCGAGCAGCCCGCCCTGGGTGCGGGCGCTGACCTCGGGCAGGCCATCCGGATGAGCAATGCTGCCGTCCTCCTCGACCCGTGCCAGGCGCCCCGGGCGCTCGCTGATCAAAAAGCGGCCATCGGGCAGCATTATCACCGCCCAGGGATGCTCGAACCCGGTGGCGATACGCTCGAGGCGCAGCTCGAGCTGCTCGGTCGCGATGCTGTCGGCGACGACCTCGACGGCCTGGGCCGAACCGCAGCCGGCGACGAGGCCGGCCAGCAGTGGAACCGCCAGCCGTCTGCTTGCTTCATGCATGATTCTCTCCCTTGCATTTCGCTACCGCCCCGATAGATAGAGACCCTGGGGCGGCCTGGGTGTTCCCATCACCCGCGTGGTGCCGTTGGCTGGCCTACATCAGGATCGCCAGCAGGATCGGCAGGTAGAGCAGGGCCAGCAGCGTCGAGCAGAACACCAGGCTGGCCACGTATTCCGGTTCACGCTTGGCACGCTGGGCGAACAGGTAGTTGAACACGGCCACCGGCATGCTCATCTGCAGCACCAGGATGCTGAGTGCCAGCGGCGACAGGCCCAGCAGCGTGCCGATGCCCCAGGCCAGCAGCGCCGCGACCGGGATGCGCAGCAGGCTGAAGCCGATCCCAGAGCGGAGGTTCTTGACCTTGATGCTGGCCAGCGACACGCCCAGCGTGATCAGCATCAGCGGCACGGTGAAGCCCGAGATCAGCCCCACGCTGTTGGCCAGCCAGCGCGGCAGCTCGGTGTCGCTCAGCAACAGGGCCAACGCTATCAGGATAGCGTAAACTGTGGGTGTCCTGACCAGGGTTCTCAGCGGGTTGCCGGTGCTGGCGATCACGGCCCCGATGGTGAACTGGAACAGCGAGACCGTGACCATCACCGTGATGCCGAAGGCAAAGCCGGCGCTGCCGAAAGCGTAGAGCACCACCGGCAGCCCCATGTTGCCCGTGTTGGGGTACATCATCGGTGCCAGCAGCACCCGCCAGTCGCGGCGCAGCAGGCGTGCCATGGCGAATGTGGCCAGGCCCATGCAGACCATTACCAGGGCGGTGGCGAGCATGGTGCGCCCGAAACTGCCGGCGTCGATCTCGGCGCCGGTGAGCGAGGCGATCACCAGCGCCGGGGTGCCGATGTTGAACACCAGGCGCGTGACGAAATCCACGGGGTAGGGCTGGCCCAGGCGAATCCAGGTGAAGCCCAGGCCGGCACCGGCCAGCACGGGAGCCATCACGGCAAAAAGGTCGGCGAGCATCGGGCATCCAGGGTAGTGAGCAAGCGAAACATTGTCGTGAAGAGTGGCGGGTCGTTGCAAGCGCCGCAGGGAGAGCGTGCTGCCCAGGCAAGGCTGGGGCACGCGAGCCGGTTTCACCTTGGTGTCGGTGGCCTTCTCCCGGTAAGCTGCGACTCTTGTTCGCAAGGAATTCTCAAATGCCAGCCAATGCTTCCGCCAACAGCTTCCAGGCCTTGGTGCGCCTGCTGCGCTATGCGCGCGGCTACCGGCGCCGCATCGTCGCCGCCACCATCTGTTCGGTCATCAACAAGATCTTCGACATCGCCCCCGAGATCCTCATCGGCGTAGCCATCGACGTGGTGGTCAACCAGGAGCGCAGCTTCGTCGCGCGGGTCGGCTTCGAGACGGCCCAGCAGCAGATCGTGGTGCTCGCCGTGCTCACCTTCTTCATCTGGGCCGGCGAATCGATCTTCGAGTACCTCTACAAGATCCTGTGGCGCAATCTGGCCCAGCGGCTTCAGGCCGACATGCGCCTGGACACCTACGAGCACGCCCAGCGCCTCGACATGGCCTACTTCGAGTCGAAGAGTTCGGGGCAACTGGTGGCGACCATGAACGACGACGTCAACCAGCTCGAGCGTTTCCTCGACGGCGGCGCCAATTCGCTGATCCAGGTCGGCGTCACCGTGGTGGCGGTAGGGGCGGTGTTCTTCGTCATCTCGCCGCTGATCGCGCTGCTCGCCTTCACGCCGATCCCGCTGATCATCTGGGGCGCCTTCTTCTTCCAGCGCAAGGCCGGCCCGCTCTACGCGGAGGTGCGCGAGAAGGTCGGCGACCTGGCCAGCCGGCTCTCCAACAACCTCTCCGGCATTGCCACCATCAAGAGCTTCACCAGCGAGGCGCGCGAGGCCGAGCGACTGCGCCAGGTCAGCGAGGCCTATGTCGAGGCCAACCGCCGCGCCATCCAGGTCAGCTCCGCCTTCATCCCGGTGATCCGCATGGCGATCCTGGCCGGTTTCCTCGCCACCTTCACCGTGGGCGGCATGATGGCACTGCGCGGCGATCTCAACGTCGGCGCCTACGGCGTGCTGGTGTTCCTCACCCAGCGCCTGCTGTGGCCGCTGACGGGGCTCGCCGAGGTGATCGACCTGTTCGAGCGCGCCATGGCCAGCACCCGGCGCATCCTCGACCTGCTGGCGGTGCCGATCACGGTGAAGGACAACGAAGGCCAGCCGCTGGCCGAGCCGGTGCGCGGCGAGGTGAGCTTCGAGGCGGTGAGCTTCCGCTACGACGCCAGCGGCGTGGGCGTGGACGGCGTCAGCCTGCACGTGCCTGCCGGCAACACCCTGGCGCTGGTGGGCGCCACCGGCTCCGGCAAGTCGACCCTGATGAAGCTGCTGCTGCGTTTCTACGATCCCGCCGCCGGCCGGGTCTGCATCGACGGCCAGCCGATCGGCGAGGTGAGCCTGGCCTCGCTGCGCCAGGCCATCGGCCTGGTCAGCCAGGACGTCTACCTGTTCGAGGGCTCGATTCGCGACAACATCGCCTATGGGCGACCGGAGGCCGACGAGGCAGCGATAGTGGAAGCCGCGAGGACGGCGGAAGCGTGGTCGTTTATCCAGGCCCTGCCCCAGGGGCTCGATACCGCCGTGGGCGAGCGCGGCGTGCGCCTCTCCGGAGGACAGCGCCAGCGGCTCTCGCTGGCGCGCGCCCTGCTCAAGGACCCGCCGATCCTCGTGCTCGACGAGGCCACCAGCGCGGTGGACAACGAGACCGAGGCGGCCATCCAGCGCTCGCTGGCCAAGATCGGACATGGCCGCACGGTGATCATGATCGCTCACCGCCTCTCGACCATCGTGCATGCCGACGAGATCGTGGTGATCGACGGTGGGCGGGTCGTGGAGCAGGGCACCCATGCCGGGCTGCTGGCACGGGACGGGCGCTACGCCGCCCAGTGGCGGGTGCAGACCGGCGCGCTGGAGGCGAGCGAGGCGCTCGGCTGAACCCCCTCGACCAGGCCGACGGTGGCGGCTTCGCCCGCCACCGTCATGTCGCTAGATGAACAGGGATACCCAGATCACCGTCACCACCACCAGCAGGCCCGCCAGCACGCGATAGTTCTGCCACCACGGCTTGCCGGCGAGGTCTCGGGACTCCTCGCGCCAGGCCGCCCGCGACCAGACGCAATCCTTGAGCTCCTCCTCCTTTGGTGCTTCGGTGCTCAGCGTGACGCCGACGAAGATCGACACGCAGAGCAGCAGCATGAGGCCGGTGCCGTAGAGGAACTGCAGCCGGTAGAGTTCGAAGATCTCGCCGGCCAGGAAACCGACCATGCCGATCGGCGCGCCGATGACCAGGGTCCAGAACCCCGCTGCCGCGGTGGCCCGCCGCCAGAACAGTCCGCCGAGAAAGATCACCACGGCCGGCATCGTGACGTAGCCCAGGAACGACTGGAAGTACTCGACGATGCCCTCGAAGGTGAGGATCACCGGCGCCCATAGCCCCGCAAGCACCATGAACACGCCGACCATGGCGCGGCTGATCAGCAGCAATTGCTTCGCGCTGCGCTCCTTCTTGCGCGTCCTGATGAAATCGTTCACCACCAGCGAAGACGCCCCGTTGAGCACCGAGTCGAGCGTCGACATGAGCGCCGCGACCAGCGCCGCCAGCACCAGGCCGCGTAGGCCGATAGGCAGGAGATCGAAGGCCAGCGTGGGCCAGATCAGGTCCGCCTCGGCCAGGTCCGGGTAGATGGCGCGGCCCATGGTGCCGGGCAGGATCAGCAGGAACAGCAACGGCAACTGGAGAAAACCCGCCAGCAGCGCCCCCCAGCGGCCGTGGTCGACACTCTTGGCGGAGAGCACCTTCTGCATCACGATGTGGTTGGTCGTCCAGTAGTAGAAGCCCAACCACAGCACCCCGGTGAAAATCCCCGGCCAAGGCAGGAAGTCGTCGTCGGCCGGCTTGATCACGCTGAAACCGTCCTCCGGCGCTGCGTCCTGCACGGCGCTCCAGGAGCCCAGCTCGCGAAAGACCATGAAGAAGATGACGCCACCCGCGACGTAGAGCAGCACGCACTGGATGGTGTCGGTGACGATGACCGCCCGCAACCCACCGAGAATCACATAGCCGCCGCCGAGCAGCGCCATGGCGCCAATCAGCACGCCCAGCGGCACGTCGGGGAACAGCAATTGCAGGGTGATGCCGCCGGCAAACAGCGCGCCGGCGCTGTCGATCAGGATGGCGGTGAAGATCGAGAACAGCGAAAAGGCGTAGCGCGAGCGCTGGTCGTAGCGGCGGGCTAGGAACTCCGGCATGGTGCTGACACGCGAGCGCAGGTAGAACGGCAGGATGAAGAGCACGAAGAACACCAGTACCAGGGTGGCCATCCACTCGTAGTTCCACACCGCGATGCCATCGTGATAGCCCGCGCCTGCCAGGCCGATGTAGGAGGTGCCAGAGAGGTTGGCGGAAACCAGGCTGAGCCCGACCAGGGGCCAGAGGGTGCCGCGGCCGGCAAGAAAGTAGCTCTCCGAATCCTGCTGCTTGCGTCCCGCCCAGAAACCGATGCCGAGGATCATGGCCACGTACAGGCCGACGATCAGCAGATCGATAGTCGCCAGTTCGAACTCGGGCACGGTTCCCTCCTCAGCCCTTGGGTCATCCATGAAGTGGCTGCGTAGGCTGCCTCAAGCCAAGGTAAATGCCTTCGCAGCCTGCCCCTCAAACCGTAGTCCAGCGGTCGCCGGGCAGCAACGAACGCTACACAGAGCGCTGCGCGAGAAGGGCGACCGCTAGCCCCGGAAGGCGTTGGCCCTGCAATCATCGATGACCGTCGTAGCCATTGAACCAGCAGCGGAGAAGAAGCCTGCTGCAGCGTTTTCTTCCAGGTGGAGGTAGTGAGGGTCGAACTCGCCGGCTTCCTTCAACCTCTCCAGATCAGGGACGGCGAGGTGCATTCTGCTGGTCTGGATCAGGCCATTTTCTCGAAGCGCCTTGAGAGCTCGGCTCATGTGGACCGCGCTGATGCCTGTTGCATCCGCCAAGTTGGCCTGCGTAATAGGAAAATGGAAGGTGCCGTTCTCGACCAGCCCCACTGCCTGCAGGCGCACCAGAAACTCGCAGAGGAGATGCGCAATCCGAGTGTAGGCGTCGCGGCGTCCGATATTGACGACCCACTCCCGCAAGATCGAGGCGTCCACCAGCGTTTCGCGCCAAAAGGCGGCGGAAATTCGCGGGAAGCGCTTGCATATATGGCGAAGGTCTTCGAGCTGAAAGAACCCGATCGTGCAAGGAGTTATCGAGACGATACTGCAGTCAATACGTTTCAGATAAAGGTTTTGCAAATCTGGTATGTCACCGGGAATATGCAAAGCCATGATTTGTCGATCGCCAACCGTAGTCAGCTTGTAACTGCTGGCGAAGCCCTTCAGAACCAGGAAGGAGTGAAGCGGGCAGTCACCGATACGCACTATGTCCTGGTTGGACTCAAACACCATGGTGTGTACTGGCAAGTCGCGTATCGCCTGCGTCTCTTCTTCGCTCAAGGAGAAAACGCTTTCCCATTTCCGGATCAGCAAAAGGCTGAGATAAGAAGGGCTTACATCCATGCTTGTGCTCCATACCTATGCAGGAATGAAGCAAGTCAATGCGACAGTGTCTCTGCTTGTTTTTTGATCCTAATTTTACCTTACCATACTCGCTTTCCAGGTACATGACAGGAAGTATTTCACTATTGCAGCCCA
The DNA here is from genome assembly GCF_015992245.1 of Halomonas sp. SS10-MC5. Taxonomy (NCBI): domain Bacteria; kingdom Pseudomonadati; phylum Pseudomonadota; class Gammaproteobacteria; order Oceanospirillales; family Halomonadaceae; genus Halomonas; species Halomonas sp. SS10-MC5. The sequence continues at coordinate 1,076,538 of NZ_CP065435.1, forward strand.
ACACAGCCTAGCACCCTTGGCATTTGCCTTCCTTAACAAGGCGCTGTCGACGGAAAAGGGCAAAGGCTAGGGCGGAGGCAAGCCGCCGAGAGATCACATGGACTGCGGTATGCCCGAACCAGGAGACCAGGACATCATGAGTCGCCTGTCTTGACCAGCAGGGCATCCAGGCTGACCGGCACCTCGTCGCCGATCTGCTCGTAACCGAGCAGCAGCAGCACCGAGCGCAGGGTGGGGTCGGCCATCAGCGCCTGCCCGTCCAGCGCCACCCGCTCGGCGTTGGTGACCTGCACTTGGTCGCGTCCGGTCTTGGTGAAACGTACCGGCAGCGACTCCTCGCGCACGGCATTGCCCGAACGTACCGTCATCGTCAGTTCCTCCACCAGGGAATCGCCCACCTCCAACCGATCCAGCCGTCCGGGCGGGAACTGCGTGGTCAGCGTGGCCATGGGGCGCTCGGTGATGCCGGCAAGCCACGGCGGCAACGGGCCGAGACGCTCCACCACGTCGCTCTGGTTGAGCCGCAGCGGCAGCTGCAGGGTGCCATCGGTATCCGCGCTGCCGGAGAGTCGGCGCACCTCGTGTTGGCGCGGCACGGGGCCATCGGGGCCGATCTGCATCACCGTGGCGGAGACCCTCGAGCGCTCGGGATCCAGCTCCCAGGCCGCCAGCGGCAGGGCGAACAGCAGGGCGGAGGCGCCCAGGGCCATCAGTGAGAAGGAGGAAAAAAGGCGTTTCATCAGCGGTGCGTCTCCTGGAGCGGAAGGCTCCCCCAGAAGACACGCCAAACGCCGAGAAGTGCCCGAAGCGCCGGTATGGAAAAAGCCCTCCCCGGGGCTCTGGCCTCGCCCAGCCGCATTCGCTATCATACGGCGGCGCAATGCAGGGCCTATAGCTCAGTTGGTTAGAGCAGGGGACTCATAATCCCTTGGTCGCTGGTTCGAGTCCAGCTGGGCCCACCAATGAAGTCAATCGGTTACGCCGTCAAAGGTCAATTTTCTTCAGTGTGTGGTTGCTGAATGGTTGCTGATCCGCGGCAGCTTCGCCCAATAATCCGCGTGCCGTGCAGATCCGGCTGAAGGGCTTCGATACCGACCTGCTCCAGGAGGTGGGTTGCAAGGTTCGCGACCTCTATGCCGCCAACAGTGAGGTGCCCGAGCGGATTCGATCCCGAGCCGACGATACCTACGTCGAAAGCCTGGCGATGGCCGTGACCGGTGACCTTGGCGGCAAGATAGGTATCGCCCCGCGGATCTTCCTCAAGAAGCTGGTAGGGGAGGTGCTCGACCGCATCGACCAGTTCGAAGACTTCGACCCGCGTCAGCACTATGCCCTGACGATCTCGGACACCGAGCTATCGCCTGTCGAGCGAGCGGCTCGTCGAGCCGACTCGACGGATGATATTGAGCTCGATCTATGAGTGGATTCGACCGGCTGCACCCTGCGCTACAGCACCATATCGTCAATAGCCTGGGGTGGCCGCGCCTTCGACCCTTGCAGGAAGCGACCATCGAACCGGTGCTGCGGGGAGAGCATGCCATCCTCCTGGCCCCCACGGCGGGTGGCAAGACCGAAGCGGCGTGCTTTCCGGTCTTGTCGCGCATGCTCTCGGAGAACTGGGACGGTATCAGCGTCCTGTACCTTTGCCCGATCAAGGCCCTGCTCAACAATTTGCTGCCCAGGTTCGAATACTACGCTGGCTTGCTTGGCCGCCGGGTAGCCCTCTGGCACGGCGATGTCAGCGCCTCCCGTGAGGCGAAGATCGTTGCGGAACCTCCCGATATCCTGCTGACCACTCCGGAGTCGCTGGAGGCGATGTTGGTCTCGTCCCGTATTGATCACCGTTGGCTGCTCGGCCAGGTTCGTAGCGTCATCGTGGATGAAGTGCATGCCTTCGCCGGCGATGACCGCGGTTGGCACCTGCTGTCTCTAGTCGAGCGTATTCAGGGTTTGACGGGCCAGGAAATCCAGCGGCTCGGATTGTCTGCAACGGTCGGCAACCCCGAAGCGCTATGTGACTGGTTGGCTGGGAGCTGCCAGGCTAGGCGCAGCGTCATCAATCCGCTAGCTGAGGGAGCCAAGCCGTCCGACGTGCAGCTCGACTGGGTCGGCTCACTCAAGAGCGCTGCCATCGTCATCTCTCGCCTGCACCGAGGCGAGAAGCGGCTGGTGTTCGTGGATAGCCGCTCCCGGGTGGAACTTCTGGCCATGGAGCTGCGCGGCCTGGGCGTCAACACCTTCGTTTCGCACAGCAGCCTTAGCCTGGAGGAGCGCAAGGCCGCGGAGACGGCATTTGCCGAGGGGAGCGATTGCGTCATCGTAGCGACCAGCACCCTGGAGCTGGGTATCGATGTCGGCGACTTGGACCGGGTGATTCAGGTCGACGCGCCTTTCAGCGTTAGCTCCTTTCTGCAGCGCATCGGTCGCACCAGGCGCAGAGCCGATGTGGCTAGGAACTGCCTGTTCCTGGCGACAACTGAGGAGGCCTTCCTCAGAAGCATCGGGCTGCTCGCACTCTGGCGTGCGGGCTTTGTGGAGCCGATCGAGCCTCCCGCGCTTCCTTTGCATATCTATGCCCAGCAGATCATGGCGCTTTGCCTGCAGGAGCGGGGCATCATCCAGGCGGATATCGACCGCTGGATCGGAAAGATGCCCGGCTTCGAGCGTATTGAGCCGGAGCAATGTAGCGCCGTGCTTCGGTACATGCTGGAGACTGGCATCCTGCACAGTGACGGTGGCCTGCTGGGTATCGGCGACCGAGGCGAGCGGACCTTCGGCTATCAGCATTTCATGGAGCTGGTCTCCGTCTTCACAACTCCACCGATGGTGAAGGTTTTCCATGGCAGGCAGGAGCTAGGTGAGGTCCATGAATTGACGTTCGCGGTGGGTGATACGGACAGCCCAGCTCTGCTCACGCTAGGGGGAAGGAACTGATGCACCACCTATGTCGACTGGCCAAGAAGGCGTGCCTTCGTGGAGCCTACTGAGCTGAGGGGACGCTCACAGTGGCTTGGCTCGGGGCAGCCGATGCACTTCGAGCTTTGCCAAGCCATCGAATCCGAACTGCTCTCGACAGACATACCTAAGGGGTATTCGAAACGTTCGGTGACGCTGCTTGAGGGCCTGTGTGGAGTTCGATTGGATAGAAGAGGGACAGACCACGGTTTTGGTCGATAGCGACCGCAACGCCACCTGGTGGACCTACGCAGGTGCCGTCTTCAATGCCGCCATGGCCGATGCTCTAGGCGACCTGGCGGACAAGGTCAGCTCCGATAACCTAGCGATATCGCTCAGCAAGGTGGTCGACACGCCGCGGCTGAAGAAGCGAATCCGGCAGTTGTTGGATTCAGAGGGAGGGGCTGTGGTGAAGATGCCGCTGGATGCTGGGTTCATTCAGGAACTGAAATTTGCCGAGTGCTTGCCTCAGGGGCTGGCAGATGCAGAGCTATCCACGCGGTACTCCTGCTTGAATCAAAGGATACTGCTGGCCAGGCGACGGCTTGTCTTAATAAACTCCTATGCTAATGCTAGGAGCACTTCATCATGACCCAAATAACCTTTGGCCATGCATGTAGAGTGGGAGTTCAACGTGGGGCAATGTATGGACACTGAACGACCATCGGTCATAGATCCTGCACAGCTCAGCCGAATCGAGGCAACTCACAGAGGCTTTCTTTATCAGCATCTATATGTGACCCGAACCCTTCTTCTAAGTGTTGGAACCGATGTATCGGCGGTCGTAGTAGAGGGCGACGAGGATCTCGAAATACTCCGTCCTGCCAAGCGCGTTTATATTCAGGTAAAGCATCGTGCCGGAGTATTGGCGTGGTCCGACATCAAGGGCGCAGTCAGCCGCTTTGAAGATTATCGAGCTTCCCATGCTGCCGGTAAACGGAGTGGCGGCGCGGAATTCGTGATCGCTAGCAGCGCCCCGCCAAGTCCGTCTCTACTTGAGCGCCTGCAAAGCAGGGGGTGGCCGAAGGACGTTCGCATCGAGTGGCCGGGACGAGCGGACATGTTTGACCCTGCCACACCCATGCCGAAAACCAATGTGCAGGAGATGGCGGACACGTGCCGCGAGATCGCCGGCAGGCTCCCATTTGCGGTCTTGACACCCGATACTTTAGTCTGGAAGCTCGCTGGTCAGGTGACCCTGGCCGCCGCGGGTCAGGAACCCCGCACGGACCACGCCTTCCGGGCCGATGAACTGCCGGACTTGTTCGAGCAGCTCATGGTTCAGTTACAGGCTTTCCCCGCTCCCCTGCCAGATTATCGGGCGCAGGAGGACGAGCCCAATCTCCTAGATGATTCCCCGATACGTCTAATTACAGGCTATTCCGGTGCCGGCAAAACATCTTGGGCGGCTCAGGCTGCGGTCCACGCTGCCGGGGAAGTTGCCTATTTCGATGTCCGAGATGTGCCTGGTGGCGGCCTCTCAGCCGGACTAGCCCGCGAACTGGCCGCTCGACGTCGAAAAGAAGGGGGCGGCCTGGGCCACGTATTGTTGCCTGGTGCCTCGGGGATTGAAATCCTCCAATACCTGAGCCGGGACTCGATTGAGTCAAGCCAGCCTCTCACCGTGGTGCTCGATAACATACATGAGCCGCCGCCCGCTGACGTAGAGGCCCTTGTGCGGGCAGCGTCCGGATTTCGCTTCGTTATGCTGGGTCAGCCGGGACCGAACAGTCAGGAACTAATGGCTCGGCTACGGATTCAGGGCGAAGCTCTAAACGGCTGGTCATCAGACTCTGTTGCGGCCGAGGCCGCCACCCATGGTTGCCGAGCTGACGCGGCGACGTGTCAGTCGCTGCTGGAGCAGACCGGTGGCCTGCCGCTCTATGTTCAGAATGCTGTAACGATCGCAGTTTCCGAGCATGGCGGTTCGCTAGCTGACCTCTGCCGCGACCTCGAGGCTCAGGCTCATTCTGTTGAAACCGCTCAGGAACTGATCCTTGCCCGTGTTATCGACGCGCTGCCCGTGACTACGGCCGAGGTTGTAGCCGTGCTCAGCCTCAGCGACATCCCCCTTGGCCGCAAAGAGGTGGCGGCGTTCATCAGGGAAGCTCTGAAGCTAGAGGAGTCTAAGCTCGCTGCGCACCTTAGAGGCATGAGAACCACAGGCGTGATTGAGATATTCGGGGGCGACAAGACGAAGGTCCACGATGCGATTAGGTTGATCGGGCGTGCTCGACTGGTCGAGATGGGTGAGCAGGCCGCTAGTGCCGCGCGTCATGCTTTGAAGGCAATGCTCTCCCAGTCATTGAAGACAGGCTGGGAATATAAAAAGCTCGTGCTGTACATCCGGATGCTAGCCGAGATCGGTGATACCAAGACCTTAGTTGAGCTTGGTAGGGATGAAGTGTTCCATGAGATGGGCATTTGGCCGGTCATCGAGCCTTACCTTTTCAGGGCGTCAACCTCGAATGAACTTAATCCGGATGAACGATTTTGGGCGCTCGATGGCATTGTTTTTAACAACATGCGAATAGGAAAAGAAGAGGGCACAGCGGACAGTATTGCCTTGATGAATCAACTTGTGGAAGAGCATGGTCTCGGAGACGAAGCGCAGCTAGCCGTTGGTATGAAAGAAATGACTGTCCTGGCGCTCGCAGGAGATGTTGCCGGCGCTAAGAGGTTAATGAAGACCGTTGCGGATAGGCTGGAAAACACCCCGGCTCATAAGCGGATTTTCCGGTACAACGCGGCAGCCTCCATGTTCTTTTTGGGTGAATATAATTACGCCGAGCGTGAAGCCTACGCTCTAATTGAAGAATACTATGACTTGCTCGGCCTCACTCCGCAAATTGTGATGGGGCGTAACCCGCCTGAGCTGCATCCGCTGCTTAAGAAGAGTCATGACCTCGACGACAACCTAAAGCACCTCGCCGATACATTGGAACTTTATGCCAAGGTAAGGGCCGCTCAAAAAAAAGTGTCTGGCCTCGCCCGCATTCATGCCATGAAGTTTTACAGCATGTCCAATTCGCTGGAATCAGTTTTCCGCGTTGGTCAGGATCTCGTCGACGATTTCGTAGCACATAATGATTACATCGGGGCTCGGGAGATATTCGAGACCAACCTTTTGCCTAATCTCCAGGTGCTGAAGCTTGCCAGCTACATTATACCCATCCGATCCCAATATGCCGTCGTCCTTGCTTACTGCGGTGATATCCAAAGTGCTGAGGCTGAAATGACGCGCCTCTCGCCCTACGAGGCAGGTCTTGATCCGGTTGGCCAAGAGGAACTTCGGCGGCAGCGACAGCTAATTGGTGAGATCAAGCGATATGGCCCCCCTCCCCAACGGCAGTTGCCGTCGAATCAACCGAAGAGTGTAGAAGAATTTCGTCAGAATATGGTTGTTAAGAAAGTCGGACGAAACGAGCGGTGCCCATGTGGCTCAGGCGTGAAATATAAAAAATGCCATGGTTTTTAGATATCAGAGAGATTCTAAAGCTGAAGTTTCTGAGTCCGGGGTTATCAAATACTGGATTCCGAATACCAATATGACAGGATGCACTGTCGTGGCTCCAATGGTTCGTGGTACGGCGGTCTCAAGCACCAAGCGCAACACCATTGAAGGGTGCTCGGTCCGACAGCAGATCCCTTGAGCACCTCGGGAAATACCAACGATCAAGCACTCTGCCTACGCAGCGAACGCTTGTCCGCAGCAGTGGATGCCGTTATGTGGTCGCAGTTTGGTCGCAGATCGTAGCGAATCCATGTGTCGTGTGTAACTAATGTAAAATTTCAAGCTGTTGATTTATCGACAAAAATCTGTAGCAAGCACGGCCTGGTGTTGTCGAAAAACGGATTCAAAACCCTCTACGTAGTGACCAACCTGCACGGCAATCGCAGTGGCTCTATTACCATCGCTACTGCCCGCGCGGCGACATGAGAAACCGCATCAAGGAGCAACAGTGGTTTTTCGCCGACGGCACCAGCTGCCATGACTGGTGGCCTAACCAGTACCGGCTGCTGTAGGCCGGCGTGGCCTACCTGCTGCTGGAGCGGTTACGCCGGGTGTATCTGAAGCGCACCGAGTATGCTACGGCTTAGGTCATCACCCTGCGCTTGAAGCTACTGAAGATCGGAGGCGTGGTGATTCGCAATGCCCGCGCGTTCGGCTGATGCTGAGCAGTTACTATCCGACCAAGACCTCTTCCCAGAAGCTCGCCCGCAAGCTGGTGTCGGGATGAGCAACACGGTGCTGTCCCGGGCACGAGATAAACAATGGAGGAAAGGGGCAGTGCGCCTTGACGCTGTATAATCGATCGAGAAGTGAATAATCCTCGCTAAACCCAGCGTGAAGAGCTGGGCTGCTCACCCAGCAGGCCGACTGCGCGGCGCTGATGAAATACTCGGTCTATATCGCCAGATCGTTGGTCTCAATGAGCCGTCCAGCCGCCGTCGACCATCAGGGCGCTACCGGTGATTAGGCTGGCGGCGGGCGAAGCAAGAAACACCACGGGCCCCATCACATCTTCAATGCGGCCGAGCCTATCCAGGGGTATTTGAGCGAGCACTGCCTCCCGGAAGCCGGGTTCCCGAAAGAAGGGCTGTGTCATCGGAGTTTCGATGAATGTCGGGCAAAGGCTATTTACGCGAATGCCGCGAGGCCCCAGTTCGACCGCCATGGCGCGGGTCATGCCTTCCACTGCGGCTTTCGAGGCGCAGTAGAGGCTGCGGTTCTTGGCACCCACGTGCCCCATTTGCGAGGAGACGTTGATCACGCTGCCGCCAGCAGGCATCTCTTCGATCACCGTTTGGGTCAGGAAGTAGGTGGCCCGGACATTGAGTTCCATGACTGCGGCGTAGTCCTCTTCTGTGACTTGGTCAATCGGTTTGGGGCGGTTGGTGCCGGCGTTGTTGACCAGTATGTCGAAGCGCCGGCCCGCCAGGGCGCGACGGGTGGCGGCCTGGTCTTGGACGTCCAGCGCCAGACCTTCGGCTTCGTGGCCGGCGGCGCGCAGGGCCGCTACCACTTCTTCCAGCCGCTCGGGGTTGCGTGCCACCAGGGTTACCCGGGCGTCGGCTTGAGCCAGGGCGCAGGCGCAGGCCAGCCCGATGCCCTGGCTGGCGCCGGTGACGAGAGCGCTGCGCCTATCCAGGCGCAGGCTCGGGGTTTGGGGCAGCTTCATTCCGGCACCGCTGAGGCATAGGGTACGTCACGCTTGCCATAGCGGCGTACGCGCTCGTTGGCCTGCTCTCCGTGTCCGGCAAAGCCTTCCAGCGCACACAGGCGCGAGCAGTAGCTCCCTATTTCGGCGGAAGCCTCATCGGTGAGCACCTTCTGATAGGTACAGGTTTTGAGGAACTTGCCGACCCACAGCCCGCCGGTATAACGCGCGGCTTTCTTGGTCGGCAGGGTATGGTTGGTGCCGATCACCTTGTCACCATAGGCCACGTTGGTGCGCGGGCCGAGGAACAGCGCGCCGTAGTTCGTCAGCCTGTCGAGATACAGATTGGGGGCTTCGGTCATCACTTGTACGTGCTCGTAGGCCATCTCATCGGCCACCTGAAGCATCTCTTCGTGCGTGTTGCAAACGATGACCTCGCCGTAATCATTCCATGCCTGACGGGCAATCTCGGCGGTGGGTAGCTTGGCCAGCAGTTTATCGATGGCGGTGAGAGTCGCTTTGGCCAAAGCCTCGGAGTTGGTGAGGAGCGCCGCGGGCGAGGTGGGGCCGTGCTCGGCTTGACCCAGCAGATCGGTGGCGCAGAGCAGGCCGTCGACGGTTTCGTCGGCGATGACCAGGGTTTCGGTGGGGCCGGCGAACAGGTCGATGCCCACCCGGCCGAAGAGCTGCCGTTTGGCTTCGGCGACGAAGGCATTGCCTGGGCCGACCAGCATGTCAACCGGTTCGATGGACTCGGTGCCGATGGCCATGGCGCCAACAGCCTGAACGCCACCCAGCACCAAGATTTCATCGGCGCCGGCCAGGTGCATTGCTGCCACGATGGCCGGATGCGGCTTGCCCTGATAGGGCGGCGCGGCTGCGATGACGCGTTTGACACCGGCTACCTTGGCGGTCAGTACGCTCATGTGCGCGGAGGCAACCATGGGATAGGCGCCGCCGGGTACGTAGCAGCCCACGGCATTGACCGGAATGTGTTTATGGCCGAGCACCACGCCGGGACGCGTTTCCACTTCGACATTTTGCATGCTGGCCAACTGGGCCTCGGCGAAGCGGCGTATCTGCGCCTGGGCGAAGCGGATGTCGTCGAGTTCTTGCGCCGTAAGTTCCGATATTGCCCGTTCGATCTCGGCTTGGCTTAGCCGGAAGGTGGCAGGCGACCAGCGGTCGAATTTCTCCGAAAGCTCGCGCACGGCCTCATCGCCTCGAGCCTCGATGGCTTGAAGTGTCTGTTCGACGGTCTCACGAACCTTGCGGTCGGCTTCGGCGCGAGCTTCGCTGGAGGCGCCCGTTTTCAGTCGTCGGATCATGGCGGTTTCCTGCTGGGATTTGTAGGAGTATTCGAGTTACCTCGACAGATAGATAATCGCAAGGCTAGTATCGTTTGCATACGAATGCAATTTCCTTGTTTCAAGTTATGCGAGCCGAAAGGAGGCAGTATGTCGGAGCCTATCGCGGTAGTGGGCGCAGGACTGATTGGGCGGGCGTGGTCGATAGTATTTGCACGGGCGGGGCGCTCGGTGAGGCTGTATGACGCCCAGGAAGAAGCCCTGGCCGGGGCCACGGATGCGATTAGCCAGTCACTGCATGATCTGCAACGTGCCGACCTGGTCGATGACCTCGAAGCGATTCTCGCGCGTATTCAGGTCGAGCCCGACCTTGAGCTGGCTGTGGCGGAGGCCGGCTACGTACAGGAGTGCGGCCCCGAGAACCTCGAGGTGAAGCAGACGATATACAGCCGCCTGGAGGCGGCAACGGCACCGGACACTATTCTGGCCAGCTCCACTTCAGGGATTGCGGCGTCGCTATTCACCGGACATCTGGCGCATCCGGAGCGCTGTCTGGTAGCGCACCCGGTTAATCCACCTTATCTGGTGCCTGTCGTCGAGGTGGTGCCAGCGCCGAACACCAATCAGGATGCGGTCGAAAGAACGCAGGACTTGATGATTGAGGTGGGCCAGGTGCCGGTGCTGGTCAAGCGTGAGCTGCCGGGCTTCATTCTTAATCGGTTGCAGGGGGCGCTGCTCAACGAGGCGCTGCGCCTGTTCCGTGACGGCTATGTCTCGGCCGAGGATCTGGACAAGACCGTCAAGCACGGCCTGGGGCTGCGCTGGTCGTTCATGGGACCGTTCGAGACGATCGATCTCAATGCCCCGGCGGGGGTGACCGATTACGCTCGCCGTTATGGCCCGCTCTATGCCGATGTGGATGCCCAGCGCGATGAGGCCTCTCCCTGGCAGGCGGAAACCCTTGCGGCCTTGGACGCGGAACGGCGCTCGACGCTGCCTCTCGAAGGTCTGTCCGAACGCCAGGCCTGGCGTGACCGCCAACTGATGGCGCTTGGTGCCTACAGCAAGTTGCAAGACGAGCGCGACGCATGAAGCGGAGGTCCGTGACCTCTCGCGATGTGGCGCGTCTGGCCGGGGTCTCGCAATCTGCCGTTAGCCGCTGCTTTTCTCCCCAGGCAAGCATTTCTGCCAAGACCCGCGAGAAGGTCTTGGCGGCGGCGCGGCAGCTGGGCTATCGCCCCAACACCATTGCCCGTTCGCTGATCACACGTTCTTCACGCACCGTCGCGGTGGTGGTATCGCAGCTCGACAATCCCTTCTATGCCCTTACCCTAGCGCGCGCTTCGCGTGCCTTTCAGTCAGAGGGCTATCACTTGCTGCTGTTCTTGGTGAGCGACGATGGCGATACGACTGGAGTGATGTCGGAGATTCTGCAAAGTCAGGCCGAAGGCATCCTGATGCTGGCGGCTTCGATGACGACGCCCTTTGCTCAGGAGTGCGTCGCGCGCAGCATTCCCGTGGTGATGTTCAATCGCACCGTGGACTTTACGGGAGTCAGCCAGGTCTCCAGCGACAATTACAATGGTGGGTACTGGGTGGGCAGCTACCTGGCCGGCCAGGGGCACCGCCGCATGGCCTTTCTCAATGGCCTAGCTTCTTCCTCTACGGGGGCCCACCGCAGGCGGGGATTTCTCGATGCGCTTGCGGCCCGGGGCCTTGAGTGCTGGGCGGAAGAGAATGGTGAGTACCGTTTTGACAAGGCGTGTGAGGCAACAAGGCGTCTATTTGCCCAGCCGCCGTATCCCGATGCGGTATTCGCCGCCAACGACCATATGGCAGTTGCCGTCATCGAGACGCTGAGAGCGGAGTTGGGGCTGCGCGTACCGGAAGATGTCTCGATCATCGGTTTTGACGATACCCCGGTCGCGGCCTGGCCCAGCTACCGCCTCACCACGCTACGCCAGCCGGTAGAGGACATGGTGACGGCAGCGGCCGAGCTGCTGCTCGAGCAAATGCGCGAGGAGCGTCTTTCTCCGGTGCAACGTATTCTGCCGGTGGTGCCGGTTCTGAGGGGAAGCGTATGCCAAAAGGGCTGAGCCTTGGCCTGGCGGCCCGCCACCGACGCCTGTCGCCGTTGTGATCAAGCCGATATGACCTGACATTTTCGTATCCAATTTTTACCATCGAAGCTAGGAGGCTGCCTGTAAGGGCTGGCTGAAGCGCCTGCTTAGGGTACGATTCACCATGCCAGATTGCTTGCTTTAGACGCCGGCTTTCTGAAAAAACCGATATAATACAATAAGTTCAAGATGGGAGTCGATTGAGTGGCGAAGCGATTTAAGGCCAAGGCCCCGCCTGGAATGGGCCGGAGAAGATTAGACAATGGTTGGTCCATAGGCTTTCTTGACTGATCGTATCCAATAAACTAGTTTGGGATACAAGAAGGAGCAGCTTCGGTCATGGAGAGACTCGCCAGAAACACTCATATTGCCAAGAACAATCCCGATGCACATGGAATGGCGCACCTGAAGTCATCGCGAAAAGCGATATCGCAAAAATAATAGAGAGAGGAGCAAGTATGACCGTCCAGCCGAAGATGAAAACGACCGCCAAGGCGCTCTTTGCCGGTGCTGTCCTCGTGGCCGCAGCGCCGGGCATGGCCCTTTCTGCCAATGCTGCCGAATGGCCGACGGAAAACGTTCGCCTCATTCTTCCTTTCAGTGCGGGCGGTTCCATCGATCGCTTCGCTCGCGGGTTGACCCAGCACTGGGAGGAATATCACGACTACGCCATGATCGTGGACAATCGCGGTGGAGCCTCAGGCTTGCTGGGCTCGAGGACCTTTCTCGGCTCGCCGGCCAACGGGCACTATCTGTTCGCTGGTATCCAGCCGACCCTGAGCATGAACATCGTGGCGCAAGGGGCCGACTTCGATCTGGAAGACTTCACCTTCATCAACATCGAGCAGCGCGACTATACCTCGATCGTCGTTCGGGCCGACTCCCCCTACGAAACCATTGAAGACCTGGTCGAGAGCATTCGTGAGAATCCAAGCGACGTTACCATGTCGATGGCGACTGGTTCCGGGACGCACCTCTTTGGCCTGGCATTCCTCGATACGCTCGAGCTGAACCCCAATATCGTGACGTTCGACGGCGGTGGCGAGCAGCGCACGGATTTGCTGGGTGGCCACTCTGACGCAGCGTTCTCTTCGGCATACGGTGATATGACACTTGGCGACCAGGTGCGTGTGCTGGCCGTCTCTTCACATGAGACCTTTCCCGGTTGGCCTGATGCCCCGCCGGTGAACGAAGCCTTTCCGGAGGCCGACCTCCCCGCTATCGGCGATAACCGGTTTCTTGCAGTACACACCAGTTTTGCCGAAGAGAATCCTGAAGTTTTCGATGCCATCGTCGCCACTTACCGAGAGGTATTTCACAGCGACGCTTACCAGGCACATATCGAGAATCTCGGCTCGGATCTGATTTCCGGTTACTATGGTCCTGAAGAATCGAAGGAAATCATTTATGAAATCCATGAGGTCGTAGAAAGATACGGCGACATGCTGTCAGGAAACTGAACCATGGGGAGGGGCGCTGCCGTGCCTCTCCTTTTTCTTGGCGGGTGGAATCGCTTGAGGTGAGAGCTTATGGGTTTTCTCAGGGAGCTGGGCAAGAAGGGCGGTGAGTTCATCGTGCCTTCTATGATGTTGGCTTACGCCACCTATTATTATCTGGAAGTAAGTGCTTTGCCGAGACGTGAGGTGAACTTACTTCTGATCCAGCCCATATATTTTGTCATACTCGCGGCGTTCCTGGCTTTGGTGGCTGCTTATGTGTGCCGATCCCTGGCTGGAAAGCATGGTCAAGTCTCCAATGGTGAGGTGAGTGAAAGAAAAATCACCAACAAGGTGGCGACGCTGTCTTTTGCAGTACTGACAGTGGCTTACGTTTATGGATTGGAGTGGTTGGGGTTTGTAGTGTCTTCATGGTTGTACATGACTCTGCTGCTCATGCTCTTCTCCGTCAAATCCTGGTTGATCATCGCCGCATTCCCCGCAGGTACCGCCTTGTTCATTTATTTGACTTTCGATATGTGGTTGAGCATCCCCCTTCCGAAAGGAATTCTGTTTTAACCACATGGCCGGAGAATGATTCATGTTCGATGTTGCTCCTATCTTGGAGGGTCTTGCTCTTCTAGCTGACTGGAAGGTCATGGCCATCCTTCTGCTTGGTGTGTTCTTCGGTATCATCACTGGTGCAATACCCGGGTTCAGCACCCCTCTGGCCATCAGTATCATGCTTCCGCTGACTTACCCGATGAGCCCTGTACTGGGGATAGCTTTTCTTACCGCCATCTACGCGGGCGGTAATTTCGGCAGTTCCATATCCTCGATCCTGCTCAACATCCCTGGCTCACCCCAGGCGATCGTGACAGGCTTCGACGGCAACCCCATGACGAAGCAGGGAAGAGCCAGCGAGGCATTGGGCATGGCAGTCGCTTCATCCGCCATAGGCAACCTGCTTGGTGCTATCTTTCTGATTCTTGTCATGCCCCTTATCGTCACGGTTGCGCTGATGTTCGGCCCACCCGAACTGTTTTTGGTCGGCGTGCTTGGGCTGACGGTCATCGCTGCCTTGCATAACAGCTTTCTCAAAGCCATTATCGCAGGTGGTTTCGGGGTGCTGTTGGGAACCGTGGGTATGACATCGACCGGGGCGATTCGCGGTACCCACGGCTACTTCGAGTTGATGGACGGCATTCCCGTCATTCCCGCTTTGATAGGACTGATCGGCTTTTCTGAACTCTTTTATATGCTGCAGCAGCGCTATGTTGCAGGAGGCAGTGGGAGCAAAGGCGATAGTCAGAAAAATCTGCATCGGCTGTTGTATGGCTTCGGTCGTGTGTTGAAACATCCCGTGACCGTTCTCAAGTCGAGCACGATCGGGGTCATTATCGGTGCGCTGCCCGGTGCCGGTGCCACGGTGGCAAGCGTGGTAAGCTACAATGAAGCCAAACGCAGTTCAAGAAAGCCAGAGGAGTTTGGTACAGGAGCGGAAGAGGGTTTGATCAGCGCTGAATCGGCAAACAATGCTTCTGAAGGCGGCGCGTTGGCCACCATGTTGTCCCTGGGCATACCGGGTGGGCTGGCAACCGCGGTCATGGTCGGTGCCTTCATGCTGCAAGGCCTCATCCCCGGGCCGCGGTTGTTCATCGACCATCAGGGACTCGTCTACGGTATCATGTTCGCGCAAATCGTGGCTTCTTTCTTCCTGTTCATGGCGGGCCTGCTGGTCTCCCTGTACGCGGCCAAGGTGATCAACATCCCAACTATCGTATTGATTCCCTTGATAGCCGTATTTTCAGTGGCAGGTACTTATGCCATCAGTCTGCAAATGTTTGACGTGAAGATCATGCTCGTTTTTGCCGCACTTGGCATATTGATGAGAAAATACGATTATCCTTTGATCGCGGTCATTCTCGGAATCATTCTTGGGCCAATTCTGGACCGCCAGTTGATGAGAACCTTTCAGGGGGCTGGAGAGCTTTCTCTTGGAATTTTCCTGAACAGACCCGTCAGCCTCATTCTGCTTTGCTTGATTCTGTTCTGTTTGGCGCCTATCGCGATTAAAATATATCGTAATGCCAGAGAAAGCTTGGGGTATGTCAAGCATACATGAGGCGAATCGTGATTTGTCAGAAAAATGGCGCAAGGTGAGAATATGGAAGTTTTAGATACAGAGAGTCCAAAATTCGCTAACCTGCCTGCACCTGAAAGGGCTTACATCATCATACGTGAGGCGATTCTTGCCGGTGAGTATCAGCCCAATGACAGGTTGCGCGAGGATGAGTTGGCTAACCGGGTGGGAACCAGTAGAACACCCGTTCGTACGGCGCTGCATCGCCTTGCCCAGGACGGGTTCGTGGTTTTTCATCCCAATTCCGGTGCCGCTGTAAGAGGTTGGACAAGGAAGGATGCCATCGAGATCTTCCAGGTTAGGGCGTGCCTGGAAAGCTGTGCTGCGGGACTTGCCGCACGCAATGCCACACCCAGGGATATTCGGGATCTCGAACTCATCTGCGAGGAAATGGAAAGCTATCGGCTGGCGCCGGAAACGGTCGAGTCCCTATCGGTATTGAATCGCAAGTTTCATACCAAGATTCTGAAATTGGCAGACAACTCCAAGCTCGAAGAAACAGCGCTGTCGCTGATGGATATAGGGTTTTTGATCAGGTCCTATCGCTTCTTCTCAGCCAAGGACGAGCAGCGCAGCTTGATACACCATCGCGATCTCGTAGCCGCTATCGCGGCCGGAGATGGTGACTGGTCCTCATCGATAATGAAATCTCACATCATGGCGGCGTGCGACCTTGTGAGAACGAGCGAGGAGGAATGATGCTCAGTTACGAATTCAATACCACGCGAAAGCTGGTGGTCGAGCAGGGAGCGGCTGCATGCCTGCATGAGGTGGTGAGCCAATTCTCGGCCAAGCGGATCTTTTTGATCACCGATCCCGGTATTTCCGATTTGGGGTTGCATGAGCCCTCGGTGTCAGGCCTGACAGAGCATGGAGCTTCGGTAGAGGTCTTCGACGGTGTGGTGGCAGACCCGCCCGAAACGGTGGTGCTCGAGGCAATCGAGCAAGCCAGGCAGATGCGTGCCGAGTTGATCATCGGTTTTGGCGGCGGTAGCTCCATGGACGTAGCAAAGCTGGTGGCGTACTTTGCTCATCCGCACTGCCGCCAGCCGCTGCAGGAGGCCTACGGCATCGGCAAGATACAAGCCGATAGGCTGCCGCTGGTGCAGGTACCCACGACGGCGGGCACGGGATCCGAGGTGACGCCGATCTCCATCGTAACGACAGGCGAAACGACGAAGTCGGGCATTGTCTCGCCGGTGTTGCTTCCGGACGTTGCCGTGCTGGATGCCGGCCTGACGGTGGGGTTGCCGCGCCATGTAACGGCGGCCACGGGTATCGATGCCATGGTGCATGCGATAGAGGCCTACACGAGCAAGATTCGCAAGAATCCGATGTCCGATATGCTGGCCAAGGAAGCCTTGCGCCTTCTCGTCGGCCATATCGACCGGGTGCTGCAGGACGGCAACGATCTCGATGCACGGCAAAGCATGCTGCTGGGTTCCTGTCTTGCCGGCCAGGCGTTCGCCAATGCGCCGGTAGCGGCAGTGCATGCCTTGGCTTACCCCCTGGGCGGCCATTACCACGTGCCCCACGGTTTATCCAATGCCCTGGTGCTGCCGGCGGTGCTTCGCTTCAATGCGGTGGCGGCAGCCGAACACTATGCAGAGTTGGCACCAATTCTGACTCGAGAGCCGCGCTCTTCCTCGGTTGCTGACGATTGCGAACGCTTCATCGTGGGCATCGAGACCCTGTTGAAGGGAAGCGGTCTGCCCTTGAGGCTACGTGATGTCGGGGTTCACGAGACCGCTCTCGGGGCATTGGCTGCGGACGCGATGCAGCAACAGCGTTTGCTGATCAATAACCCCCGGGATGTGACAGAGCAGGATGCGCTCGAGATCTACCAGACCGTCTATTGATGACGGTCGGACCGCGAGGTCAGACCGCGACAGAGGAACCTCACTCGTCGGTGACCATGAGTCTGAGCAGCAGAGGGAAGCTGATCGCCATGAACATCAGCCTTGCCAGGTGATGTATGCCTACGAAGCCGGCGTCGTGACCGACAGCGAGTGCGATCAGCGCCATGACTTCTGCCCCGCCGGGCGCATAGGCCAATAGCAACTGCGTGAAGGGTAAGTCGATTGCCATGCTGATGGGCAAGGCGATTGCGCTGGTGGCGAATAACGTCAGGGCAACGGAAAAGCACGACACGGGAAGCAGTTTGGCCATGCTCCCCAGGCTGCTGCCGCTGAAGCGCGTTCCGACCATCGCGCCGGTCAGGATGAAAATCGACGTCTGCAAGCCCGTTGGCAGCCTGCCTGCCTCGAAGCCGCTGATGGAAACCAGAGCCGCTCCCAGGATCGATCCCAGAAGAACGGCAGCGGGAAGCCGATAGCGCTTGCATATGGCGGCTCCCAGAACGGCAGCGAGTATCATCATGGCCAGCGTCGTGTAGTGAGTTTCCTGTGCTGCCAATACCCTATCGCCACCGGCTCCCTGGGCAAGCAACGGAAAAAGCACGACGAGAAAGAGTAGCCGTATGCTCTGAATCATCGTGACTTGCGGTACGTTGCATGGATACTGCGACGCCGTTTGCAGTATCAGCACCATGTGCCCGGGATAGGCCGAGAGAAAGCTGGTGTTTCCGGATAGCTTGGTGAGCCTGGAGAGTGCGTGGGAGACGGTGAAGGTGATCGTTAGCATGGCGACCATCAAGCCCGCCAGACTCGGCAGCCAGGAAGCCGCTTCAGAAACGAACCGTGGGCTAAAGGAGCTGCCGATACTGATGCCGACAAGCAGCAGGACCAGAGCCTGCAGTTCGCTGGGATAATGCAACCTAAGGCCGGCGAGGCTGCCTGCGAGGGTTGCAGCGATGGCGCCGAGTAGCCAGCCCGCTGGCAGGCCGACGATGTTGCCGATCAGCCCGCCCAGGACGGCCAACGCCAGGGTTCGGGTCGTACTCGAAATTTGTCTGTGCAAACCTTGAGTCCTGAGTGGCTATGTCGAGAGAAGCTCACCGGGGCATTCTCCCGGTGAGCGTTCGCCAGCGCTCAGGTTGTGACAAAGCGCAGACACTTTTCTGGCGAAGCCTAGCCCATGTAGCGCTTTTCAAATTCCCAAACTTCGGGAAAGCCGATCAGCTCATTGAACTCGCTGAAACTATACAGTAGGGAAGAGTCGGTCACGCCGCCGTTCTCTTTCAGGTCGGTGTAACTCTTTTCCAGGGCTGCGGCAGTGGCCAGGAAGCCCGCGGCCGGGTGAATGGCCAGTGCAAAGCCCAGCGACTGGAGTTTGTCGGCCGAGAGCAGCGGCGTGCGACCCCCCGGCACCATGTTGGCAATCAGCGGCTTGTCGATGCGCTTGCCTATGGTTTCCATCTCCTGCTCCGATTCGGGCGATTCGATGAAGATGGCATCGGCACCTGCGTCGCTGTAGGCCTGTGCGCGTTTCAATGCTTCGTCGAGCCCCAAGGCCGTTCGTGAATCCGTTCGAGCGATGATCACGAGATCGTCGCTACGCCGTGCATCGCAGGCGACTTTGATCTTTTGCACCATGTCTTCCAGAGGAATGACTCGGCGATCGGGCGTATGGCCGCATTTCTTCGGAAATTCCTGATCTTCGAGTTGAATGGCGGAAGCCCCAGCTTCTTCATAACCCTGCACGGTATGATGAACGTTGAGCAGTCCGCCGTAACCGGTATCGGCATCAGCGACGATGGGAGTATTGGTCATTTTCGTCATGGTGGCGATTCTGCCGACCATGTCGCTGTAGGTGGCAATGCCTGCGTCGGGTAAGCCCAGGTGAGAGGCAACCGTGCCATAGCCGGTCACGTAAAGCGCGTTGAAACCCATGCGGTCGGCGATCAAGGCGGAAATCATGTCATAGATACCGGGTGCAACGACGATCTCGCCGGAGTTCAGCTGTTCTTTGAGTGTCTTGGCTGTCATTGTTCATCTCCTTTGCATTCATTTTAAAGCAGTAATCGTATGCTGGACGCGCCAGGTAGTAGTCAGGGTGCTTCTATCCAGGGATTTTCTGTGATATGTCGTGCTTCGAATTCCTTGATTTCATCAAGTAGCCGGAAAGTCATCTGAACTTCTGATTCGCCCTTCAGAAGAGCTTCTTTTCGATAGGAATCGATTTCAAATTCGAGGCTCATGCCATCTCGATTGGTGATGCTCTGGTGAGACAGATCTACGGTCAAAATCGTGGAGTCGCCTTCGCCTTGCATGAGCGATTCGATGCTTTTCTCATCCAGGCGAATCGCCAATAGGCCGTTCTTGAGGCTGTTGTTGAAGAATATGTCTCCAAAATCCGGTGCGATCACGACGCGAAAGCCATAATCCAGCAATGCCCATACGGCATGCTCACGCGATGAGCCGCATCCGAAATTTCTGCCTGCCACAAGAATGCTCGAATCGGCCTTGGTTGGGTCATTCAGGGGGAAGCCCACTCTGAGGCTGCCATCGGGGGTGAAACGAAGATCGTGAAAGAGTTGTTCCCCATACCCGGCATCACGCGGGCGGTGCAAGTAGCGTGCGGGTATGATCTGATCGGTATCGATGTTTTCCCAGGGCAAACGAAGGACCTGGCCGCGGTGTTCGGTAAAAGCTAGCATTTGGTACCCTCCAGCTCCCTGACGTCGGTAAGGTGGCCGGTAATGGCAGCGGCAGCGGCCATGGCGGGGCTCATGAGGTGCGTTCTGCTGCCCGGGCCCTGGCGACCGGCGAAGTTGCGATTTGAAGTGGATGCACAGCGCGCACCGTCAGGTACGGAGTCTCCGTTCATGGCGACGCACATGGAGCAGCCCGGCGCTCGCCACTCGAACCCCGCCTGAAGAAAGATCTCGTGCAGTCCCTCCTGTTCGGCCTGTCGGCGAACCTGTTGTGAACCGGGCACGACGACGGTGGGAACCTTGGCTTTACCGAGCTTTGCAATCTTTGCAGCTTCGCGCAGGTCTTCCAGGCGGCTATTTGTGCAGGATCCGATGAATACACGGTCGACTATGAGGGAGGTGAGCTTTTCGCCCGGTTCGAGCCCCATGTACTCGATGGTGGCATTGTACTGTTCCCGCTTGTTGCCCTCGATCTCTTCGAGGGTGGGGATGTGATCGGTGATAGGCAGGGCGGTTTCCGGTGAATTTCCCCATGTTACCGTTGGGGCTATGGCGCGGGCCTCTATCGTGACCTCCTTGTCATGCTGCGCATCGGCATCGCTCTTGAGGCCTCGCCACGCCGATACGGCACGCTCGAAGAGTTTCCCTTGCGGCGCAAAGGGCTTGCCTTTCAAATAGGAGAAGGTCGTTTCATCGGGTGCAATCATGCCGGCCCGTGCACCGGCTTCGATCGACATGTTGCACAGTGTCAGTCGGGACTCGATGGACAGTTCGTCTATGACCTTGCCGGAGTATTCTATGACATGGCCTGCACCACCGTTGGCGCCAATCGTGCTGATGATCGTCAGAATTAGGTCTTTTGCCGTGACGTAAGGGCCGAGCTCGCCGTCGATGCGAATGTGCATCGACCTAGGTCGCTTTTGCCAGAGCGTCTGGGTGGCGAGCACATGAGCGACCTCAGAGGCACCGATACCAAAGGCTAGCGCACCAAGGGCTCCGTGAGTGGAGGTATGGCTATCGCCACACACCAGCAGGGTGCCCGGCAGGGTGAGTCCCAGCTCGGGGCCTGCTACGTGGACGATACCTTGGCGCTCGTCACCTGCGCCGAAAGACATGATGTTCTGATCGCGGGCATTTTCCGCCAGCGTCGTCACCATGTGGTCATGTATGGGATCGCGATCGGGATCGTGATGAGTGGCGATGTAGTGGTCGGCCATGCCGAACGTCAGGTCGGGCCTTCTTACCTTTTTTCCCTCGACCTTGAGTTGATCGAATGCCTGTGCCGTAGCGTCGTGCACCAGGTGGCGGTCTATGAAGAGAAGTGCAGTGCCATCATCCCGTTCGGTGATGACATGCGACTCCCATATCTTGTCGAAAAGCGTTCTTCCCATCGCTGCCTGCCTCGCTGTCGTTGGCCTCGCTGTCATTGTTAGCCGTGGCTGAGCGTGTGATGCCAGTAGAGTATACATATATCACATATCGTATCCAATCAAGCGTAGATAGCATAATTCGTGCATGTAGAGCTTGTGACGTGCTGCCAGTTGCCATGCCGTGTGTGATCTTGAGTGCGTCAGGAAGCCACATAGCAAATAACTGAAATAAAAGATAAAAACCCTTTTGATTCGAGTTCATAAAGGCGGGGCAAGCTGGGCGGTGCCTTTTTCGTTCAGCTTCACTTCAAGCAGTATTTGACAAACCGTATCCAATGAACAAGGCTGTGATTCACCAGTATACAGACAATAAACGACACACTGGAGATGAGGCATGGCACAGCACGGTTCAGGTTTTGAAAGCAGAAAAAAGATCTTTTTAGACAACGAATTGTCACATTCCGGTCAGCCTGCTGCCTCGGCGGGCAGCTCCGTCGGCGCAATGCCGAAAGCTTGGAGAAGCAAGGAGCTGACTGACGATCATGCCTGGGTTAGAGAGCTCTCGACCGAAGAGCGGAAAGGTCTGATCGTGGGCCTGGCGGCCTTCGAGAACAGCGGCAAGCCACTTTTGCAAAGCAGCGCTCAGGATTTCCCGTTCGACAACCTCGTACAGCTGTTAGCCGACGTCAGGCAGGCGGTGTCGAGCGAGTTGGGCTTCGTGGTTCTGCGTGGGCTGCCTATCGAGTCGCTGACTGTCGAACGTATCCGTGCGCTCTACTGGGGGTTGTGCAACCACCTGGGGGTGCTGCGGCCGCAGGGGGTCAAGAGCGAACTGATTGGCGACGTACGGGATGCCGGCGGCAATTATCGTTCTGCCAGCGGTCGTGGTTACAACACGAATGCCAGGCTCGATTACCACACCGATATGGCGGACCTGGTCAGTCTGCTGTGTATCAACGCGGCAAAAGCCGGCGGTGAGAGTCGCATTGCATGCTCCATATCATTGAAGGATGAGATTGCCTCTAAGGCTCCTGAGCTTTTCGAGGCACTGTGCAGAAATATTCATTATTCCCGTAAAGGCGAGGAAAGCCCTGAGGAAGCGCCATACTATGCGGCTCCCATCTTCTCGGAGCGCAATGGCTTTTTCTGTTGCCGATACGTTCGCAACCATATTCGCTACGCACACGAGTTCGATGGGGTTCCTCATCCCGATGACTATCAGGTCGAAGCCATGGATATACTGGATCGTCTCGTGGCATCCGATGAATTTACTTTCGAGATGACTCTCCAGCCGGGGGATATGCAAATTCTCAACAACCACGTCATTTTGCATTCACGTACTGATTTTGACGATTTCGAGGAGGAGAGCAAGAAACGTCATCTATTGAGGGCGTGGATTTCAACGCCATACAGCCAGCCGCTTTCTCCAGCGCTGGAGGCAGCCTATCACGACGTTGGCGCCGGTGCCGTGCGCGGGGGGATACTTGGCCAGCAATTCGATGAGGCGAAAAGAGGATATACCAAAAAAGCTGCTCAATTTCATGGTATGCCTTATCGCATACCTGCCTGAAGCCAATGAATTGACAATACTCCGGGAGATAACAATGAAAAAACTACCTGTACTTTCCGCGCTCGCTGTTGCTGTTGGCTTGAGCGGTATATCAACGGTGCAAGCCAACAACTACCAGATGCTCGTGCCGTTTCCCACCAATCACGCTCTGAACGATATAGCCCATTTGTTCGTCGAGATGGTCGATGAGCGGTTCGACGGCCGTTGTCAGATCAGCCTGGTGGGTGAGGATGCGATTCCAGGGTTCGAGCAATTCGACCCGGTGAGCTCCGGTGTTTTTCCCATGGCTCTCTCCACGGGCCCTTACCACACTGGTGTCACTGGCGTGGGGCTGGCTGCCGACGCCATTGATGCCGACCCGGAAGCGCGCCGTGATTTCGGCGTATGGGAGGCTTATCAGGATTACTACCTGACTCACAATGTGCGCATGATCTCGTTTCCCTCCGCTAACCCCGGCTATCATTTCATGCTGACAGACCCCATCGGAGATGACGGTGGGTTCGAAGGGCGCATTATCCGTGGCACTCTGACTTAACATGGCCCCATTCGTGCATTCGGTGGCTCTCCCAGCGTGATGCCCGTCTCGGAAATTTACACCGCGGCAGAGCGGGGTGTCATCGAAGGTGCGGGCCACAATATTTTCGGCAACTATCAGATCGGCCTGCACGAGGCGCTGCCCTATCTGGTTCGTCCTGGATTCAGGGTGACCAGTTTGATGGTAGTCTTCAACGAAGATTACTGGGCAGACATTCCCGAAGAGGACCAGGCGACTTTTTTTGAAATTGGACGTGAGCTGGAAGATGCCTCCCTGGCTAATTACGACCGTCTCATTGTGGAAGAAACGGAGCTGATGGAAGAGGTGAGTGCGGAACTCACATATCTGGGTGAAGAGCAGCAGCAGGTTCTCGATCAGGCATTTGCAGATGGCCTGTGGGAAGAGTCCATCCGTATTTCGGGGAGCCCTGCCGAGCAGATGCGCGAGCTCGCCCGCGAGGCCGGCCTCACGCCTTGAGACTGTTTCCTTGAGGGGTATTCATCGTCACTGGCCGTGCGCGGCCAGTGACGATTTGGGTTTGGCGTTATATTTCTCTATGCACTTGGGGCTGAGAAAAATGAACAAGTTATGCTCCGGCCTTGGCAAGACACATGATACGTTGACGGATATAGGCTACTGGATAGGCGTATTGGCCCTGTTCGCCATCTTGTTCATGTTTTGCTACGAAATAACGGCGCGCTATTTTTTTCGCAGTCCTGCTCAGTGGATCAATGATTTTACGGGTTACTTTCTCCTTTTTCTACCTTCCTTCTAGCTCCAAGATTGACCCGGGAGCGAGCCCATATCGAAATAAGTTTCGTCAAAGATGCCTTGCCCGAAATACCCAGGGGCTACTTCAGTTCCATGCTTTTCCTGCTTGCCACCGTGGCTTGTGTCTGGGCGGGGTGGTACGCCTTCGAGGAGGCCATGCGCCAATACAGACGAGGTGTCAGTACCATGGCCGTTGTATCGGTGCCCAGGTGGTGGATGAGTGCTGTGATTTCTTATGGGTTGGTTAACTCGGGTATATATTTCTTGCGGGCAAGCATCATGGAGTTTCAGAGCTCTCTGACGAGACAGGGTCGTTGAGGCCTCATAAAAAACCCGATTTGGGTGATAAATATGGAATGGCTTCAAATCTTGCTTGCGCGGCTGGCGATTCTTCTGTTCTTTTTGTCATTGGCGTGCCGGTGTTTGTGGCATTTCTCTTCACAAACCTGGTCGGTGCCATGTATTTCTTTGGTGGCCGCGGGTTCAGTATTTTTACCAACAGTATTTACGATACGCTTGCCTCTTCTTCGCTTGCCACCATCGCGTTATTCATTTGATGGGGGAGATCTTGTTTCGTTCGGGAGCAACCGATGCCGTCTTTCGCTCGACCGATACGTTGATCGTTCGCGTCAAGGGGCGTGACTTCGTGCTTTCGGCTGCGTTGGGAACGATATTTGGAGCGCTTTCAGGCGCTGCAATGGGGGTCGTCGCCATGCTGGGGCGTTCCCTTCTCCCGCAGGGTGTGATGGGGTTCATTCTGCTGGGAATCGCCACTCCTTCCGAGTCGGCCGCTTCCGGTGTGGTGGGGGCGCTCCTGGCGGCGGCTTATTACAGAAAGCTTTCCTTCAGAATGATTCTGGAGTCCGTTTAGTCGGCGGCGGCAGTGTCGGCTGTCATACTGATCATCATGGCCAGTTCGAAGCTGTTCAGTCAGCTGCTTTCCCTGAGTGGGGCGACCTCGGCCATCGCTCAGCTTTCGGTTGCGACATCTCTGGACCCTCTGGTCATGCTATTCATCATGATGCTGATTCCGTTCCTTTTTTGCATGTTCATGGATCAGATAGCGATCAGCATCGTGATCATTCCTATATATACCCCCATTATAGCGGCGCCGGGTTTCGATCCTTTTTGGTTGTGGGCTCTTTTCCTTATCAACGTGACTATAGGAGGTTTTTCGCCACCGTTTGGATATGTCCTGTTTGCTTTCAAGGCGGCGGCGCCGGAGCTCAAGGTAAGTGATCTTTATGCTGCTGCCTGGCCTTTCGTAGGCGTCTTCATTCTGGCCATGGTGATCATTGCCATGTTTCCCGCCTTGGTGACCTGGCTGCCCGGTATGTTGTGATATGAACTCTGAGATGGAGAGGGAAAATAGATGGCTAGCGAAGATCTTCAGAACAATTATCGCAATACCTTCAATGATTCGACTGGGTTCGGCAAGTCCACGGCCGTTCTGGCGATAGTCTTCATGAAGGCTTATACGCTTCCTGACAGCGGTCTCTATGCGGAAGGCGTCGTCGAGGCGGTCAAGCAGGCGGCGACGGTATACGATTGTGCGCGTCGTTGCGATGTGCCTGTCATTCATACCCGGGTCGTCTATTCGGTGGATGGAGCTGATGGTGGGGTTTTTATTGAGAAATTGCCTGTTCTCCGTCAGATGACGGAATCCAGCATTTATTCGCAATTCAATGACAACGTGCTGCCTGCCGAAGGCGAGTCTGTCATACGCAAGCAGTACCCAAGCGCCTTTTTCTCTACGCCGCTCGTCTCGATGCTCGTCGCCAAGGGGGTCGATACGGTTGTCTTGACCGGCTGTTCTACGAGTGGGTGCGTTCGTGCCTCGGTGGTCGATGCCATTTCTTACGGATTTCGTGTCGTCGTGCCCCGTGAGTGCGTAGGAGACCGCCATCAAAATCCACATGAATCGAATCTGTTCGACATTCATACCAAGTATGGCGATGTGATTAGTATGAGCGAGGTGATTAAGCATTTTGAGGTGCGCAAAGAGCATGGATCATAGCGATTATGTCGAGTGCAATTTCTTTCTTTTGTCTGGCGTCCAGCCTCGAGAGTGCGATGTAGAACGGACGGCGGAAGTGCTTTCTCGAGTGCTTGGCGATATCGATTACTCTTTTGGCTCTGTGGTTAATGACGATCTCGAGGAGTGTGATTTCGAAAAGTTGATCTCAAAACACAAGTGAGGGTGGCCGCGATGGGTGATCCGATGGCCTGAACGCTGAAGGAGGCTGCTTCAGCCGTACGCAAAAGGAAAATCGGCTGCGTAGAGCTCGTTTCGGCGAGCCTGGATGCGGCCCGGCGAATCAATCGAGTATCGAATTGCTTCATCCGTATGGATGAGGCGTTCGCTCTGGATTCGGCAAGTGTCGTCGACCGCCTGGCTGGCGGTAAGCAGATGCCCATGGCAGGGATCCCTATGGCTCACAAGGACATGTTCCACCGCAAGGACATGCCTTGCTCCTACGGGTCGTCACCTGAGCTGGTCCAAGTGCCGAAAACGACTTCCCGCTTGCTTAGCGCCCTGGACCGCTCAGGAGCCGTTCAGCTTGGCAGTCTGAACATGTCTGAGTTTGCTTTCGGCGCAACGGGTCATAACGATCACTTCGGCGCTTGTTGCAACCCCTGGAACCCGGCCTATATCGCTGGCGGGTCGTCCAGTGGCTCGGGTGCTGCCGTTGCGTCGGGTGCGGTATTTGCGGCGCTGGGCTCGGATACGGGGGCTCGGTGCGCATACCGGCAGCAGCTTGTGGGGTCGTTGGCCTGAAACCGACACATGGGCTGTTACCCGGCCATGGTGTCATGCCCATGTCACGCTCGCTCGATTGTTTCGGGCCGATTGGCCGGACTGCGGAAGACGTCGCGTTGATGATGTACTATCTGACATCGGCTGGCAGCGGTGTGGACGCCCGGTATTCCCGGTGCTTGGAAGATGATGTCAGGGGGCTGCGCATCGGGATTCCAGAGAATTACTACTATGAGGATATCGACCCCACGATCGAGTCTTTGATGGAAAAGAGTCTGCTGCGGCTTGAGCAACTAGGCTGCAAGCTGGTCAAGGTCAAGGTGCCCGGTCACAAAGAGCTGACCAGCTTATCCTATATCGTTCTCGGCTCTGAATCCGCAGCCTACCATGCTGCGCGGTTCGCCTGGCACGAGGCCAGTTACGGTCACCAGACGCGGGCCCTCTTCATACCCGCCGCGGCCTACGTTCAGGCCAGGCAGCTTAGAAGCCTCCATTTCAAACGATTCATGAATGATGTCATGAAGCAGTGCGACGTCTTGCATGCCCCTGTCTTTCGACGGGCTACGCCGACGCTTGTGGAAACTGATCTGAGAGACACATTAGCGTCGACCAAAATGATTACGGATCTGAGTCATTGCACCCGGCTGACGAACTACCTGGGGCTTCCGGCACTGTCTTTACCGTGCGGTTTTTGCCCCAGCGGCCTACCGGTAGGCTTTCAGTTGATTGGCAAACCTTTCACTGAGCCTACACTGCTTTGCCTGGCTTACGGTCATGAAAAAGTGTCTGGCATTCGAAATCTGATTGCCGGAGCTGCCAACATTTTTTAGCGTTCCAGTAACGCAGTGTGGGATAGTCTCCCGCGAGCTATGGGCATTCTGATGTACGGGAAGAAGTAGCAAGGGTTGCGTATCCAAAGGTCAGGCTGTTTTAAGTTCGACCAAGTAGCCGTATGGGCCCTGTTCAATTTGAGACGCACTGCGTCTCAAATTGAAAAGAGAGCTCTTGAAAAGAATCAAGGCACCAAAGCACTGGCGATACTCAGCAATTCCTGATCTTGGTACCGATCTGAAATCAGTTGCACGCCGACGGGTAGCCCTTGGGGTGTCCAGTGCAGGGGCAGGTTTAAACAGGGAACTCCTAACAGCGTCCAGGCCCGCGAAAAGATCGGGTCGCCGGTACTTTCGAGACTCTCAGGGGCTACGCCCGGAGCGCTAGGGGCGAGGAGCACATCGCAGCTCTGTCCAAAGCGCTGCGAAAGTGCAAGCCTGGCCTGCTCTGCGGCCTGACGAGCCTGCCAGTAACTTGTCAGTGTCAGGGTCTGTCCCTCGTCTAGGAGTGCGATCAGGGCGCGACTCATCGACGGCTCGAAGCGCTCGCGTTCGCTGGCCAGTGCGCGCGTCGCCTCATAGGCCAGGATGACCTGTTGGTGAGCCAGGAGTTCATCAAAAGCCGGGCCCAGATCGACAAGGCTGAGTTGGGCGCCGAGTGAAACCATCTTGGCAGCAGTATCGTCCAGCGCGGCGGAGACCTCTTGCGGCGGCGATGCCGTGCTAGGTACCTGGCAGAGGCCCACCCGTACGCCGTCGAGCCGAACCCGGCCGGCAAAAGACGCACCGCCGGTTAGCGCAGCAAACATGGTGCCTGTGTCTTCCAGATTGCGCGTGAACCAGCCTAGGGTATCCAACGACGGTGCGAGTGCCTTCACGCCGGCAACGCTCAGCGTACCGTGGGTGGGCTTGAAGCCCACCACACCACAATAGCTGGCTGGGCGAATAATGCTGCCCACTGTCTGGGTGCCTAAGGCCACAGGCACCATGCCGGCGGCAACGGCTGCTGCCGATCCACTCGATGAGCCACCTGGGGTCCGCATCGGATCGTGAGGGTTGCGCGTCTTGCTGGGTTGGAAGTAGGCGTACTCGGTCGATACAGTCTTGCCCAAGAGCAGGGCACCGAGGCGAGTGAGCTGGGTGACGATCGCCGCATCCATATAGGAACGATCTACGACATGATAGCCTTGGGTGCCCCAAGTGGTGGGCAACCGGACCGTGTCGATGATGTCCTTGATGCCCACCGGCACCCCGAATAGGGGTTGAGCGCAGTTCCCCCCATTGTGCTGCGCCAGAGTCGGCTCGGGAGTCAGATATTCCCAAGCCTGAAGGGATGGATCGAGAGCTTCGATGCGCTCCCGGCATGCCTTCCACCAGTCGAGCGGCGAGAGTTCCCCATTGGCCAGCCGGCGCTGAAAACCCGCCAGGGTCATTTGATCCCAATCGATCATGAGCATTGATCTCCTCTCAACCCGAGTCATTCGACTGGTGGCAGCCGAGCTATCGATCAGTTCGTCGGCGGATCCCCGAGCAGCGCGAGGCCGGTGCCCAACTGCTCCTCGATAGCCCGGCCGATCGCGAGTAGGCGAGCCTCCTGCCAGGGGCCGGCCAGCACCTGCAGCCCGACCGGCATGTTGGCACTGTCCTTGCCCACGGGGAGAGTCAGCCCACATAGGCCCATGAAATTCGCCATCACGGTATTACGCAGCGCATGCATGTTGGCCTTGGCATAGGCGCCGTCGGGTCGCAGGCTCTCAAGGGTAGGTGGAGTTATCGCGACAGTCGGGGTAAGTATGGCATCCACGCCCGCCAAACATGTCTCGGCTGCAGCACAGAGCCTGTCAATGACTGAGCGTCGACGTACGTATTCCCACGCCGGCATGTCGTCGGCGGCCTCAACTCGGGCGGCGACATTGGGATCCAGCGCCGCGATAATCTCTGGGAGCTCGGTTTTGAGAAATGCCGCCAGTTCGGCTGCAGCCAGCCCCCCTTGTTGGAACAGCGCATAGGCCTCGTCGGTATGAGGAAGGTCCAAGGTAACCATGCGCGCCCCGGCGGCTTCGAGCCGGCGGATGGCCGTCTCTACCGCTTCGGCAATGCCGGGGCTGCAATCGTCCCAGAAGAATGCGCTGGGTACGCCAAAGGTGAGATCGGCCAACGCCGGTGAAGTGGGGACACGGTCGGCACGGCTCGTCAGCGAGGAATCGAGAGCATCGAAGGCGAAGGCCAGGTCATCCACACGGTGGGCCAGAAGCCCCGGTGTGTCCAGGGTGGTGGAAAGCGGCACGATTTGATTCGTGGGCCAGCGGCCAGCCGTAGTCTTGAGGCCCGCCACTCCCGTCATGGAGGCGGGAATGCGTACTGAGCCGGCAGTGTCGGTGCCTAGGGCCAGGCTGGCGGTGCCGCTTACCAGCGACACCCCCGCGCCGGCGCTGGAGCCGCCGGGCGTGCGGTGAGCCTGGCGATCCCAAGGATTGCGAGGTGCACCCCAGTGGGCATTGGTCCCTAGTCCACCAAACGCAAATTCTACTGTATGGGTTTTTCCCATCATGCTGGGCAATTGGGCAAGCAAAGCGGTAACCAACGGGCCGGGCTTTTCCCATTGCTGAGGAAGCCGCTGCGACGAGCCGGCATAAGTCGGCAGGCCCGGCACCGCATAGATATCCTTGATCGAGACAGGAATTCCCATTAAAGCCCCGGCATCACCACCCTGACGGATCACAGCATCGGTGGCCTGGGCGAAGGCCAGGGCGTCCTCACCGTTCCAGGTCAGGTAGGCATGGTCATGCTGGCCGCGGGTACGGTAGGCCTCAAGGGCGGCTTCAGCCAGGGCGGTGGCGCTTAGCGTGCCACTGCGCAACCCGTTGTACTGATCGCGGAGACGCCACTGGAGGGGGGAGTCGGTCATGGTGTGTTTCCTTGTGGTCAATCACGGATCTCGAAAATCGATTCAACTTCGACGGCGGCATTGCCAGGCAGGGTGGCAACCCCGATAGCCGTGCGGGCATGTCGTCCACTCTCCCCGAACAGGGCAATGAACAGTTCCGAAGCGCCGTTGATGACCAGCGGAACGTCATGGAACCCGGGGCCCACGTTGACGAAACCGTTCATACGCACGCAGCGTACGATCCGATTCATGTCTCCCCCCACCGCATCATTAAGCGAGGCCAGCAAATTGAGCGCGCAGGCTTGTGCGGCCAGTTTGCCGGTTTCTAAGTCAAATTCGGCCCCAATTTTGCCGGGGTAAAGCACCTCACCGTCGCGCTCACAAATTTGGCCGGCCAGGAACAGCTGATTCCCCAATCGCGACCAAGGGAGGAATTCGCCACGGGGGCGAGGAATCCGGGGCAGGGTGAGGCCCAGCGATACTACGGTAGCTTCAATAGTCTGGGGCATTTCAATCCTTCCTCTTGATGAGCAGTTTTTCGACGGCGTGGGTCAGGGCGCGGACCGCGACCTCGGCATCCTTGCGTTCGATGTGTTCATCGGGGTGGTGGCTGATGCCCGCTCTGCAGGGAGTGAACAGCATCGCCGTGGGGCAGATATGAGCTAGATGGATGGCGTCATGGAAGGCTCCGGATACCAGCTTTGGCGCTTGCGGGCAGTAGGCTTCAACGGCCTCATCAAGAATATGGACCAGTTGTTCATCGAAGGTCACCGGGGGGACTCGCGAGGTTGCTTCCAGACAGGCCGTGCAACCGAACCATTCCTGTTCCGCTAGCTGTCGAAAGGTGACATCCAAGGCCTCCAGTACTGCAGGGTCGGGATGGCGCAGATCGATGGTGAAGCGTGCTTGCTGGGGGATGGTGTTTACCGAGCTGGGCGACAGTGCGAACTTGCCTATGGTGAAACGTACTTGATCGTCGTGGGTTGCCACCGCATCCTTCAGGGCGCTTACCAAGGCGTGGGCGCCCATGAAGGCATCACGACGAGATGCTGCCGGTGTTGTGCCGGCATGGTTGGCCTGACCATTGATCTCAATTTCATACCAGTTAACCCCCTGAATGCCCTTGACGACACACACCGGGACGCCTTGCGCCTCCAATATGGGGCCCTGCTCGATATGCAGTTCGAGGAAGGCATGTGGCAACACTGGTTCGGGCCGAAACTCGGCGCCGTGGGCTTCCATTAACACCAGGCAATCAGCTAGCGCCTCCTTGAAGGTGATTCCTTCATTATCCCGGGCGGCGAAAATCGTCTCGGTGTCGCGTCCAGCGAACCACGAGGATCCAGAAGCCCCAGGCGCGAAGCGAGCCCCTTCCTCGTTGGTCCAGGAGACCACCTCAACCGGTCGTTGATGGGCAATCTGCTGTACCGAAAGCGTCCGCAGCACGGCGAGGCCAGCAACCACACCAAGGGTGCCATCGTAGCTACCGGCATAGGGTTGGCTGTCGAGGTGGCTACCGAGCAGCAGGGGAGGCAGTGACGGGTCCAACCCCTCCCGGCGCAGGAAAACGTTACCCATGGCATCGTAGTGGGTGCTACAGCCGAGCGCCTCGCCTTGCTCCATCAGCCACAGCCGAGCTCGATTGTCTTCGGTGCTCAAGGTCAGGCGGCGCAATCCGCCGCCCTCCAGTGCACCGATGCGGGACTGCTCTATCAGATCGGACCAGAAGCGCTCGCCATCAAGCTGCTCACCCAGTGTTGTCTGCAAGGACATGTGGCTTACTCCTCAATAAATCAGCGACGGCAACCAGGTGCTGATCCAGGGCACGTAGGTGATGATCATTAGGGCCAGTAGCATCAGACCGATCAGGGGCAGGCAGGCCTTGAATACCTCTTGGAGCGACATCTTGGAGATGGCCATGGCGACGAACAGGTTGAGGCCCACTGGCGGCGTGATCATGCCCACCGAGAAATTGACTAGGGTAATGACTCCGAAGTGAACCGGATCGACCCCAACCTGGGCGGCGATCGGCTGCAGTAGCGGTGACAGCACAATGATGGCCGAGGCGCTGTCGAGGAAAAAGCCGGCGATGATCATCACCACATTGAACAGCGCCATGACCTGAAAAGGGTCGTCGGTCAGCGACAAAACTTGGCTGGCCAGTTGCGTAGGGGTGCCAGTGACTGCCAACAACCACGAAAAGGCCGAGGCACCGGCGGTGATCAGCAGCAGAGTGGCCGAGGTCAATCCGGAACTGCGCAGCGTGCCGATCAGCTCGGGGATCTGGATGGTGCGGTAGACAACGGCCCCAACGAACAACCCATAGACGCAAGCGACGGCAGCAGACTCTGTCGGTGTGAAAACGCCACTATAGATGCCACCTAGTAAGATGAAAGGCAGCCCCAGACCCCAGGCTGCCTGTTTGAACGCGCTTCCAATCTCGGCGAGGGTCGGAAAGGGGGCCCGTTCATAGCCCTTGAAGGAGGCATAGATGATGCAGTAAGCGATTAGGAGAGAAGCTATCAGAACGGCAGGTAACAATCCGGCCGCAAATAATCGACCGACCGAGGTACCAGTCACCGAACCGTAAATAATCAGGGCGATGCTGGGGGGAACGATCGGACCCAGCGTACCGGCGGTAGCGATCAGACCAATAGCGAAGCGCTTGCTATAACCGGCAGCTACCAGAGCCGGGAACATGATCGTGCCGATGGCTACCACCGTGGCCGGGCTCGACCCCGAGATGGAGCCGAAGAAGAGGCAGGAAAGCACCGTAGCGGCGGCCAGACCTCCCGGCACCCAGCCTACTAGTGCCTTGGCCAGGTTGATCAGCCGGTCCGACAGCCCGCCGATGCGCATCAGCTCCGCAGCCAGAATGAAGAAAGGGATCGCCATCAGCGAGAAGTTATTCATGCCGGTGAACATGCGCATCGGCACGATGACGGGGCTAGTGGTGCCGAAGAACTCGATGGCGATGAACACCGAGAACGCCAAGGCGGCAAATATCGGCAGACCCAGCAGCAGCACAGCGAAGAAGACAGGCAAGAGTGCCGTTATCATGGGGATCTCCGGTTATTGTACGAAAAGGATCATGCGAGCTTGTCAGCCTCGGCGGCCAACTCTTCTGCATGATTCACCGGGGGTTCCACCCATGCCAGGTAGATGACCCGGATATATCTGAGAATCAGCAAGATGCCGGAGAGGCCGATCGGCAGGTAGAACCAAGCCATCGGCAAGCGCAGTGCAGCCGTCAGCTGACCCCGTCCCAGAGTGTTGAAGAACAGAAAGAAGCCGTAGTAGACCAGAAAGCCGGCGAAGGCGATGCCCAGCAGGGCAGCAATGATATGTAGCCAGCGGTTGATCGCGGGCGGAGCGATCGCGTTCAGCACATCCACTGAGATATGTGAGCCGTAGCGAACGCCCATACTGGCGCCGACGAAGCTCATGCAGATGATCGAGTAGATGACCACCTCTTCGGCCCAGAAGAGTGAGCTGTTGAAACCGTATCGATAAACTACCTGGACGGAAGTGATAATGGTCGCGATCGACATGAACGCGACCATTGCCACACTCTCCAGGCGATCAAGGAAGGTATTGAGCGCCTTGAACATGGTGTATCAGTCCTCAGTATTCGATGCCAACCTCGTCGTAGACCTTGTGCAACAGATCTGTGGTGACGATCTCTTCGTACTCCTCATGCACTGGCAGACTGGCTTCAATGAAGGCCTCCCGAGCCTCGGGGGTGATCTCGTTGATGGCGATCTCGTCCTCGATCTCCTCAAGAATCCTGCCCTCGTCTTCCAGGGTCAATTGACGAGATGTATCGCGACCGTTATCGAAGGCCTCCAGCATGACTTCTTGAAGGTCTTCGGGTAAGGAGTCCCAGGAGTCCTGATTGATGACGGCGGCATAAGCGTGATAGGCGTGGTTGGTCAAGGACAGGTAGTCCTGCACTTCGTGGAAGCGCATGGTGTATATGTTGGCTAACGGATTCTCCTGACCCTCCACTACACCCTGCTGCAGGCCGTTATAGACCTCCGTAAAGGCCATGGCCGTGGCGTTGGCATCAAGATTCTCATAAGTGGAGATGATGATCGGTGCCTGCATCGTGCGCATGCGGATCGCCTCCAGGTCCTCGGGACCATGTATTGGGCGAACATTGTTGGTCATGTGGCGGAAGCCAGCCCCCCAGAAATTGACAGCAAACATATTGTCGTCATTCAGGGTGTCCAGAATCTCACGACCCACCTCGCCGTCTAGCACCTTGACCATGGTGTCGTAGTCGGCGATCAGGAATGGCAGGTCAAGGATCTGCAATCGTGGTTCGAAATTGCCGAGTGTGGCCGTAGGCGGAATGCCGATATCGACCAGGCCCATCTGGATCTGTTCGATGATTTCCACATCCCCGCCAACCTGTGCCGCAGGCAGGACGTCGATCTGGATTCGTCCGTCGGATTTTTCTTCCACCTCCTCCTTGAAGCGAAGTGCTGCCTGTCCGTTGGGGGTATCCTCTATCAGGACATGGGCGAAGCTGAAGGTGTACTCGGCGGCCTGGGCCTGGGTCATACCGAAGGAAGCGGCCGCAATTGCCACGGCCAGTGACACCTTGTTCAGATTGCTCTTCATAGTCAGCACCTGTTGAGTTATTGATATTGGTCTTTCGTGATGTCCAGCACCGGTGTCACCCGGTGTTCACCCGTACTCTGTACGGGCCCTTTCAGCCTGATGCTGCCAGGCGGAGCATGTTGCCGGCCATGCTCAGGCCGTCAGGGTTCGCAGTCTTTCAGCGATCTCGCTTTGCCTGGACGAGGCGAGAAGAGCTGAAAGCAAGAGGCGAGCCTTGCGTGCGCTTAGGTCCTGCACCGCGATGACGCCGATCGCTTCGAGACTTGCCAAACTGCCCGTAAATTCATAGCTCGGATGGACCGGCCCGGTAGGGCAGCTGCTAACAATCGCCACGGGAATGCCCCGTTGGGTGATACTTGGAATGATGTTCAGCCAGCTCGGTGGTACATGGCCCCGTCCCAGGCCGTCAATTACCAGGCCGGCCGCCCCGGCCTCGACGGCGGATTCGAGCAGGTCCGGTGAAGCATCCAAGTATGCTGGAAGGATATCGACCCTCGGCAGCGTGGCGTCGATGGGGATGTTCAGCCCTTCGGGTCGAGCGGGGCGCATTGCGACGCTCACCCGAGTTCCGTCGATATAACCGATCGGCCCCGTCTCAGGTGAAGCGAAGCCGTTTACCTGGAAGCTGCTGGTCTTTCGTACCTGCCTGGCTGAGAAGATCGACTGGTTGAATACCACGAGAGTCCCGAGGCCGCGGGCCTGGTCGCTGACAGCAACGAGAACAGCATCGGCGAGGTTCCGAAAGGCATCCGTACCGGGTTCGTGGGGAGCACGCTGCGAGCCGGTCAGCACGAGGGTGAGAGAGGTCGGCAACATGATGTCGAGAAAATAGGCTGTTTCTTCGAGGGTATCGGTGCCATGGGTGATGACGATGCCTTTGACCTCGCTGGACTCGGCCAGGACCAGACACTCCTGACGCAAGTACAGTAGATCATCGAGAGTGATCGCATTACTGGGTTTCTGAAGGACGGAACGGACTTCGAGATCGACCTCTGCCTCTGGAGGAAGTGTGACGTGGTGCATCAGTTCTTCACCCTGAAGTGCACCTGAGCGATTCCGGCCGGAGGGATCCCGACGACTGGCAATGGTCCCGCCCGTGGTCATAACCACGATTCTAGCTCTTGTCATTGTTATCACCGTTTCGGGCATGCGGTTAGGATTCGCGTCATGCCGTGTCAGTGTTCAGACATCAGATGTCTGCTGTATGAGGTCATGCTAGACTCAGTTTCGAGCTGTCTGCAAGCTCGAAAGGATTGGTATGACAAGAATTGGCATCGAGAAGCTGGCTGTCGGCGATTTAACCAATTGGCAGAACAAGGCTTTTCAGATGCGGAACGTCACTTCATCAGAGACGACAATATGAGTCTGAAACGCCAGCCCGCACAGCCACTCTCTCCTATTGAGAGCTTTGGCAGCTCGATTGATCGCAGCTCCGTAGCCCTGCAATTGCTGGAACGTATCAAGGGGGCCCTAATTCGCGGTGAGCTACAGCCAGGCGACTACCTACCATCTGAATCCGAGTTGACCCATAGCTTGGGGATTGGGAAATCGAGCGTCCGCGAGGCGATCAAAATGCTCCAGGCCATCGGCATTGTTGAGGTCAGGCGGGGACAGGGTACCCTAATTCGCCGGGAGCCAGGCGATCCCTTGGTGGATCCGATGGCGTTTGGCATGATTCTGGCTCGAGGAATGACTCGGGACGTGCTCGAGTTTCGCAAAATGTTTGAACCCGCCTACACCCTACAGGCCATGAGCAATGCCTGGCCGGAAGATCACGTCCGTATCCAGCAGACCATCGATGCCATGGAATCTGCGATAGCCAACGGTGAGCAGACGGCACGACACGACGTCGCTTTTCACCGGGCGATCTTGCGTGCTACCCACAACCCGATGACCATTCGGGTTGGTGAAACATTGATTCAATTGATCGAGGCAGCCCTGGAAACCTCCATGCAGACACAGCCGGAGGTTGCCCTTAAGGATCATAAAGCGATCTATGCTGCTTTTCAGGCGGGCGATGAAGAAGGGGTGAAAGCCGCCATCGAGACCAGCAGTGTGAGTTGGGAGACTAACCTGACCTATCCTGATGGTTCCTGAAGAGGAATTGCTTGGATGCAGCTTCGTTTGGAGCAGACTCGAATGCTGCAACAGTGCTGATATGCGGGCTATCAATACCAAAGGATCAATTGCAAAGGTAGCGATGCTAAATTAAGTCTGTCATCAGCTTGGAGAACGCTCGTATGTGCGGCCGCTTCGCATCCAAGAACGCCTACCCGCGGCTCGCCAAGCGGCTACGAGTCGTTATGAAAGAAAGTCCGCCGCCGCGGTACAACATCGCGCCCGGCACATGGATCTCTGGTTTCCGTCAAACTTTTCATGATCGTTCGCCTGAGCAGCTCAACTTCTTGTGGGGGTACCGCCCCAAGTGGGCCTCCCTTCTGGTAGAGATAACCCTTGCGATGACGCGCTATAGCGCGTGGCCGGCGGCATAGAGAATCTCGCGGCTGTCGTCGGTGGGGTGGGATAGCTCGACGGCCACACTAGGCGAATATTAGGTAGATTTTCAAAAGAGGTTCGTCTCGAGGATTGTGGGCACGGCGCGAGCGAGGCTGCCCTGATTGCGTAGCTTCTCGCCACCACGCTGGGCCGGGCTGTCGCATCGCCTCACAAATCTCGCTGAAGCTGTCGGTCAGCTTTCCGAACGATCGGCTGGTCATGATGCGCTGCGCGGCTCATGAAAGACGTTTATTTCGATGCAGGGGATGCCCCTGAGCTCCAGGGCGGTGGCTCTAGCGTGACGCTAAACTGACGGCGGATCCGCTTGGGGGCGAGGTACCAGCCTGTGCGGATACCCAGCACGGCGAGCCGCTTCACCAGCCGCCGGCCGATGCCCCACTAATCGACCAGCTCTGCAGCAGTGCACGGGTTTCCGCGCTATCGGCCCTGAGCACACATACCCCGCGATAGTCGAGGATCTCATGCGAGGCCTGTTTGGCGAACTTGTCCACGTACAAGTCGGGGCAACGCCGACGCAATCCGGAATACCGGCGTTTCGACGTACTTGATCATGCTCCTGCCGGAATGCGTTGGTCGGAGGTACTGCGCAGTGGCCAGCGCGCCGCCAACTTCATGAGCCTGATCCAGTGCGCCAAGCTCAATGGGGCCACCATCCCTACGCCTACCTCCGAAATGTGCTGGAACGGCTGCCGACGCAAAAGTCCAGCCAGCCCGACGAACTCGTGCCGCAGAACTGACAGAAACCCGGCTGATCATGCGCCGGGGGTGACGTCCGTTCGCTTACACCCGGTCGCCCAGCGCCGAAAGGCGATCCGCCTGCACAACTTCGATCCAGTAGCCGTCGACGTCCTTCACGAAGATCACGTTCTGCAGCTTGCCCTGGTCCGAACGCTTAACGAATTCGACATCGTTGGCGTCGAACCAGGCCTGAGTGGCGTCGAGGTCGGGCACAGAGAAACAGATATGGCCGAAGCCCTGCGGCTCGGCGTTACCATCATGATAGAGGCGCCCCGCTTTCTCCTCGCTGCCCCAGTTGTGGGTCAGCTCCAGCACACCACGCTGGCTGAAGGTCCAGACAGTGCGCTCGCCAGCGTCCTCGGGCATCGTTTCCCCGGTCTCCGGGCGACCCAGGAAGTACAGCGAGAACTGCATCTCCTCGAAGTCCAGCCGGCGTAGCACCCGCATGCCGAACACACGCGTGTAGAAGGCCAGCGAAGCCTCCGGATTCTTGATGCGCAGCATGGTGTGGTTGAGGCGAAAGCCTTCGGTTTCGGTGGGTGGCGTCTCGACGCCCGGGTGCTGTTCCCCCTGAAAGCTCATAGCGTTTTCCTTGGTTGATGATATGGAATCTAGTGAAAAGAGCAGCATGCCCGGCCATTGGCCGGGTACGGGCTCAGACCTTGCCCTGCTTCATCAGTTGGCCGATATGTTCGGCCTGACGAATGGCTAGAGACACGATGGTCAGGGTCGGGTTCTCCGCCGCCGATGTGGTGAACTGGCTGCCATCCGAGATGAACAGGTTGGGGATCTCGTGGGTACGGCCATAGCTGTTGCACACCCCATCCTCGGGTCGCTCGCTCATTCGACAGGTACCCAGGTTATGGGTCGAGGGGTATGGCGGCACTTCGTAGATATCCTTCGCCCCCACCGAACGATACAGCTCGGCGCCCTTGCGGTACCCATGGTCACGCATGGCGATATCGTTGAGGTGGTCATCGTAGTGCACGTTGGCCACCGGCAGCCCGTAACGATCGGTTACGTCGGGGTTGAGGGTGACGCGATTGGTTGTCTGGGGCAAATCTTCGCCGACCAGCCACATCCCGGCCATATGGTCGTACTGATCCATGGCACCGGCGAAGCGCGGGCCCCAGGCGCCGGGATCGAGAAAGGCCGCCATGAAGGGCAGACCTAACGACAGGGTTTCCATTTCGTATCCACCGACGAACCCCCGCGATGGATCATGTTTCGCCTCGTCCGAGATGATGCCAGCCATTGTGGTGCCCCGGTACATGTGCACGGGCTCGTCGAAGGTGGCATAAATCGACCCGGTCATATGACGCATGTAGTTGCGCCCCACCTGCCCCGAGCCATTGGCGAGACCGGCGGGAAAGGCAGAGCTCGCCGAGTTGAGTAGCAGGCGCGGTGTTTCCAAGGAGTTGCCGGCCACGGCTACCAGGCGTGCCTTCTGGCGTCGTTCTTGGCCGTCGGCATCGAAATAGACCACCGCAGTCACCTTGCCGCTAGCGTCGTGCTCGATTTTCGCCACGTGCGACTCGGGGCGCAGTTCCAGATGACCGGTAGCAATGCCTTCCGGCAACTCGGTATAGAGCGTCGACCACTTGGCTCCCATCTTGCAGCCTTGGAAACAGAAACCTCGCTGTTGGCAAGCCGCACGACCATCGCGCGGCTCGCTGTTGATGGCCATATGGCCTGTATTGCACGAGTAGCCGAGGTTCTTGGCGCCGTTATACATCACCTTGAAGTTATTGTTGCCCGGCAGGCCCTTGTTGCCATTGGTGCGGGTCACGCCCATGCGCTGCTCGGCGCGGTCGTAATAGGGAGCCAAGTCGTCATAGGTGAGCGGCCAATCGAGCAGGTTGGCACCCTCGATCTCCCCGTAATTAGTCAGTGCCGCGAACTCATGAGGCTGGATGCGTAGGCTGGCCCCGGCCCAGTGCACGGTCGTGCCGCCGACGGCCTTGACGATCCACGCCGGCAAGGTGGGGAAATCGCGGGCCAGTCGGAAGCTTCCCGAGGTGGTGCGGGGATCCAGCCAGGCGAGCTGCGAGAAGGACGCCCACTCATCGGCAAGAAAGTCGGCGGTGGTGTGCAGGGCGCCAGCCTCGAGCACCACGACATCGACTCCCTGCTGGGCCAGCTCGTTGGCCAGGGTGCCGCCCCCGGCGCCGGAGCCGATCACTACCGCCACGTTGTCGTCGTCATGCCTGAACGTGGCCTGCTTGTCGGTCATTGCCATTTGGCGTCTCCGAATACGTTTGTTGTTATCTCGTTGGAGTCGTCGACTCAGCCGACGCTCTCGCTGGGCAGATACCCGCCCTCGGGCTGGGGAGGGTCGGGCAGCCAGGTGAGATCATTGAACCCCTTGGTCAGATAACCGCCGTCGCCTTCGGCCCCCTGGTAGCCGAAGTGGGCATAGGCCAGCGGGTTGTCATAGAGCGAGACCACGGCATCGGCACGGATCGTCTGGAAGAAGTCACTTCGCGCCATCGGCGCCAGAAAATCGAGCTTCTCGTCCTCCTCTACGGCCAGCCAGTCGCCGCCGGCGGCCTTGTCCAGCTCAGCGATACCGTCATGCAACAGCTCATGCATAGCAGCATCGTCCGCCTTGCGGTCCAGGCTCTTGACCACATGGGCGTAAACGGCGTCTTCAAGGTCGGGATGGGGAAACATCTGCCGGGTGATCGCCAGCAGCGTCTCGCCCTGGCGCGAACTCAGCGTGTCCAGGGGCATGGCCCAGCTGCGCGTCGGCGCCAGCATGGCTACCGGCCCGCTGGCGAACGCCAGGGTGCCGGCCAGAACGCC
The DNA here is from genome assembly GCF_015992245.1 of Halomonas sp. SS10-MC5. Lineage (NCBI taxonomy): Bacteria > Pseudomonadati > Pseudomonadota > Gammaproteobacteria > Oceanospirillales > Halomonadaceae > Halomonas > Halomonas sp. SS10-MC5. The sequence continues at coordinate 1,117,623 of NZ_CP065435.1, forward strand.
GCCGCTTCCCTTGAGGAAGACACGACGGGAAATCGGGGTTGTACTCATTGCTACCCTCTCCGGAAGAAGCACGGTACCGCTCTCGGTGGCTCGTGCCATGGCACTTGGTGTTGCGAAATCTCGCTTGCATTGTTGTTGTAGTGGCGGCCCGATGAGGCCGTGAGTCGTGGTAGAAGCACCGATCAATGTTCGGTGCCTGAATCGAGACTAGGCGCAAAACGCACGGGTCGGGTAATAACCCATTACTACATCGACGAAGGTCTAATGCTCAATCGTCGCTCGAGGAGGCACTGTCGAGACACACCAACGCAGGCAAGACCGACCCTCGCCGGTCACCTCGCCGTTGCCCTTTTCATCGTCGTAGGAAATGGCGCGCTGCCTCAGGAGACCACGCCATGTGTCATGTTTACGCTTCCACCGATCCCACACGCTATGAGTGCACCACCCGCTCACTACGCCTGCAGGGCAGCGTGACAAGCGTGCGGCTGGAAAACGAGTTCTGGGAAATCCTCGATGACTTGGCCCGCAGTCAACAACTCTCGACCGGTCAATTCATAAGTGAGCTATACGGGGAAGTCATGCAGACCAAGGGCACCGTGCCCAACCTTGCCTCGATGTTGCGGGTCGCCTGCGCCGTGCATCTGCATATCAGTGCCGAGCCCGCCGTACGCAGCGCCTGACGTACGCAAGCCCGTTTGCTGAACAGGGCAATCTTTGCGGTAAAAGATAGGATAATGCCAACCGTCCCCAGGGCTCGGTCAGCCAGCCGCGGTCATTTCACTTCGACCTTGCCGCGATGGTCTTCCTGAAGCTTCGGCAGGGCGAGTTTGACCTTCCCCTTGGTTTAGGTCCGTAGTGAATGTGAGGATTCGTCTCATCACTATTATTACTGGCTGGCCAAAAAGTGAAAGCACTCAAGTCCGCCGGATGCCAGGGCCGCAGCGGACGCTCGTCCGCTGTAGTGGCTGGCGCAATTTGGTCGCAGATCGTACCGAACTCATGTGTTGTGTGTAACCAGGGTAAACTTATAAGGGTATGATTTAGCGAAAAAAGCCCGTAGCAAGCGCGGCCTGTAATTGTCGAAATACGGATTCAAAATTCGCTGTGGATGATCTCTTGTCCGAGAAGCTGAAGGGCTTGCAGGTGTCGAAGCGGGTCAACCTCGCAGAGGAGGGGAGCGACCAGAGTCTTGATGGCGACCCGTGCCATCGGCTCGATCTCCAGGTAGCGATCCAGGATGGCGTCAGTTAACCGGTCGGCGAGCTTGTCGGGATGGCCATCGGAAGCCGACTCGGAAGTGAACAGGTAGCCGCGGCTCACGAGCGGGCTTCACTTGCGCTGAGTGGCCAACGCCTCGAGTTCGGCAGTGCCACCTATGACGTAGCAGTAGCCGCAGCCAAACTCATTGGCGCTGTTGCTGACCATCAAGCGGTGGGAATTTTCCAGGACAGTCGGCATACCAGGCGGACGGTGACGGACCGGCAAACCCGGGCCTTAGGCCGAAGCGGCGAGCCAGCACGATGATCTCCGCCTCGGCTTGGGACTCGGCTTCCCGGATATGGCGGTCGATCTCAGTCTTCAGCTCGCCGAGGATGCGCTGATGGGTGGAGCTGGTGATCATCGAGATCCTGCTCAACAACGCCCACGGTCATTGGGGTGACGTCTTTTACCCGGTGCGGTGAGATTCGGTGGTACGCCTGCAAGGATAGCGATATGGGCCTCGCCATGATCTCAAGTCCCAGTCGTCGCCCCGGTGCCCCGGTGCACCACGCCCAAGATGAGAGAGCTGGGAAAAAGCGGGGCATCCTGCCCGGTTGCGTTTTGGTTGCTGAGTGGGTGAAATCGGTGTGAGCCATGTAATGTTTGGAAAGCCATAACCTTTTGAAATTCCTAAGACATGCGTTGCAGGCGCGATCCTTGATGCGGCTTGGTTGCACTCATAATCCCTTGGTCGCTGGTTCGAGTCCAGCTGGGCCCACCATCTTTAGTTACCTTCCGCTCTTCTCTGCTGCTGAGTTCACTGCTCCTGGTCGGTCAGCGCCTGAAATATGGTCTCGCTGGAAATTGACTGAGGGCTATTCGCCATCCGCATGTCGGTAGGCACGGTGTCGCAGCCTGACACTTCGGCCTTAAGCGTTGGTGAGTCGACGGTGGCCTCAGCCAGGCGCTCGCAGCCCGTCTGGCCAGCATTCAGCACCGTCCAATTGCGGGTTCGTCCGTCGTCCAATTGCGGGTTGACGGCTCGCCCGAGCCGTTTCGCCACCATCCTCCCAGCTCGCCACCGGATGCGATCAGCTGTCGTCATTTTGATACTCAAGTGCCTGAAATTCTCAAAGAGTGTGGATCGTTACCCGGTCCATGAACCCTCTTCCTCTCGAGGCTGTATAAGGGATACAGCGCATCGGCAACCAGTGGCCCCCATGACATGCGATTGATGCTGCGCTGCGCGGTTTCGCCGACTTGCGGTTCGCCAAGGCATCGAGTGGATACCGAAGCCGGGCGCGATTGCCTGGTTGCCAACGAAATCAAACTGGATGATTGGTCGTAATTGACCCTGCAAGGAGGGAGATGACATGCGAATGCTATCTATCGGGCTATTGACCGGTGTGCTGGCCCTGGGACTCACTGGCTGCGGTACCACCACCGGCGAGCGAGCGCTGAGTGGCGCCGGCCTGGGGGCAGCTGCCGGTGCCGGCACCGCGGTCATGACAGGCGGCAGTGTGACCAGGGGGGCGGTGATTGGTGGCGGCCTGGGCGCTGCCGTCGGCGCGGCCACCAACCGCGACGACATCGACCTGGAACGCTGGCGTCGCTGATTGACGAGTAGGAGCGCTTCCCCGGAACCGAAAGCCTCATTCCATAATTGCCGGATGCGTCAGCTGCCTTGCTTCTGCTAACGCCACTCCAGGTCCACCGCGATGGGATCATGGTCCGAGGAGCGGAAGGAGTCGGGACGGAAGTGGGGCGCTGCGTTGTCCGGCCCGTCATAGCCGAGGAATGCGGGCTCGTCGGCATTGATGGGCCAGGGTCTCACCTCTGCCACGGCCGCGGCCAGTTCGGGGCTGGCCAGGGCATGATCCAGATAGCCCGACTCGCCGCGGAACACATAGCTGTAGCGGCGCTCCGGCGGCAGTTCGCGGGCGATCAGGTCGACTAGGCCCGCGTGGACCAGGGTGCGGACCGGGTCTTCGGCGCCGTAGGCGTTGAGGTCGCCGGTGAGCAGTAGGCGTTCGTGCCCCTCGGCTTCCGCCAGGCGGGCGAGGAAGGCACTCATGGCCTCGGATTGTTCCACCCTGCGCTGGTTCCAGCAGCCCTGGCCGCGGTCGATATCGCCGCTGGGCGGGCAGCCGGTCTTGGATTTGAAGTGGGCGGTAACGACGCCGAAGGCCGGGCCGCCGGCCAGGCTACGGAAGAAGGCCGCCAGCGGCGGGCGGTGATGGGCGGGGTCGTTGTCGGCATAGAGCTCGCTCATGGCCTCTACCCGGTCCGGCCGGTAGAGCAGGGCGAGCTTGATGGCATCGCTGCCGCGGTCGGCGTTACCGTCCACCGCACGATAGCGGATGCCGGTCCGTTCGCCGAGCTGCTCGACCAGGTCGGCCAGGGCGCGCGGGTCGTTCTCGACCTCCACCAGGGCCAGGATGTCGGCCTGCAGGCCCTCGACCGCAGCGGCGAGCTTGGCCCGCTGGCGCTCCAGCTCGGTAGCGTTGGCAGCACCGCGCTGGCCCAGGCTGATGAAATAGTTCTCGACGTTGAAGGTCGCCACCCGTAGCCGCGCTCCCGGCGCCGGCAGCGGCCCCGGGCGCGGGTTGGCGTCCTCGAAGCGCGGCTCTAGGGTCGGGTGCAGGCGGTAGGCGTCGAAGGCGTGAGTCAGTATCCCGGTCAGCCCCTCAACGGTGCTGCCGACACGGCGGGTGCCATTGGCATCCAAGTAAGGAATGGGGCTCGCAAAGGCGCGGTAGCTGCCATCGTCCAGCGCGAGGGTATCCCGCTGCTGGGTCTCGCCGGGTGTGTTCGTGGGGCGGAACAGGCGGTTGGCGGCCAGCCACAGGGAGCCGTAACGGGCCAGCTCGTCGTTGCCGGTGACGGTCAGCGCCTGCGGAAACGTCAGAAGCAGTCCCTCCTTGCGTGACAGCTGCTCCTCGCTGAGCGGCCAGTCGACCGCAAGCGGCTCGGGCAGTTGATCGCGGGCACAGGTCTCTATCCGCTCGACCCGCTGCAGTTGGATCTGGCCGCGGTACTCGCCGGTGCGGGCGTGGAGTTGCAGGTGTGTGCCGGGAGCGATGAGCGCCCCGTCGCTCGGCGTGGCGCCAGGCATATAGACGAACAGGCCAACGGGGCCATGCTCCGTTGCCTGCTGCAAGTAGAAACCGTTCAGCCGTTCGCGGCCGAGAAACTCGCCGGTCACCACGCCGTCGACGATCACCTCACGGTCGGCGGGCAGGGCCGTGCGTTCACCAATACCCTTGATGGCGGCGAGGTCGGTGCTGGAGGGATCGGGGCAACTGGCTGCCGCCGGTGCGGCCAGCAGCAGCGCCAGCAGCAGGGTCAGTGGGCCTGCCTGGCGGGTCACGCCAGGGTGTCGGCGCGTGCCGGGAGTGCACGGCGGGGCGGCGAAGGTCATGCGTTCATTCCTCACCCGAGCAGCATCAGCACCACGCCATAGGCGGCCACGCCCGCGGCCACCGGCCAGCCCAGGGTGCGCTTGTACCACCACACGGCCAGGGTCGCCAGTACGCCGATGGCGGTGGCCAGCCAGGAGGTGGCGCCGGGCGTCACCGGCATCAGCGACACACCGAAGAGGGCGGCGATCATCAGTGGGCCGAGCAGGCTCAGCCATTGGGGCATGGCCTCGAGGCCGTCGTCGCCGCCCTGGCGCTCGAGACGGCGCTGCATCCACAGCAGTGGCAGCAGGCGTATCAACAGGGTACCCAGCGCCGAGGCCAGGACGGCGATCCACAGGGCGCTATTCATGGCGCTCTCCTTGCGCGTGTTCTGTTTTTTCGCCGTGGCCGAACTTGACGAGCTGGAAGCACAGCGCGCCGCAGACGGCGGCGAGGGGGACCGCCACGTTGGTCAGGCCCAGCAGCGTCAGCAGCAGGGCGCTGAGGATGGTCAGGCTCAGGGCCAGGCTCCAGCGCCGTGAGGTGAAGCGCGGCGCTACCAGGACCAGGAAGAGCGCGGGCAGGGCGAAGGGCAGGATCTCACCCATCAGGGCCCAGCGGGCGACCAGTTCACCGCCTGCCAGGGCGCCTAGCGCCGTGCCGCCGATCCAGCTCATCCAGGCCAGCAGGGCGGCGCCGGTGTACCAACCGAGGCGCTGGGCGGCGGGCAGTTGCGGCAGGCGGGCATGGGCCAGGGCGAAGATCTGGTCGGTGAGGCCGTGCATCAGCCAGGGCCACAGGCGGCTGGGCGTCAGCCAGGGGGCCAGGTTGGGGGCGTAGACCACATGACGCAGGTTGATCAGCAGCGTCATGGCCACCACCAGCCATAGCGGCGCGCCGGCGGCCACCATGCCGACGAACAGGAACTGCGAGGCACCGGCATAGATCAGCGTCGAAATCGCCACGGCTTCCCAGGCGCTGAAGCCGGCCTGGGTCGCGATCAGCCCGAAGGAGATGGCCACCGGCACATAGCCGCCGAGCAGCGGGATGGCCTCGCTCACGCCGGTCAGCCAGGGGCGGGTGGGCGAGGAGGCGGCTTGCAGGCTCATGACGTGGGTTCCTCGTGGTAGACGACGCTGAGCAGCAGCGTGGCCCAGGTGTCACCGGTGCGGTATAGGTGGGGGCGGTCCGCGGCGAAGGTGAAAGTCTCGCCGGCCGACAGGGTGCGGGTCTCGCCTTCCGGGCCGGCCTCCAGCGTGCCGCTGATCAGGGTCAGCGACTCCCGGGCACCGGGGGTGTGGGGCTCGGCAAGACGCAGGGTATGCGGCGCGCAGCGCATCCAGTAGGCATCGACCTGAGGGCGATCCTTGCCCTGGTCGAGCAGGCGGACCTCCACGCCATCCTCGCCCAGGGGCACGGCGATGGGCGCCACGAGGGTGCCGAAGGGCACCTTCAACTGCACCGCCAGGCGCCAGATGGTATCCAGGGTGGGGTTGCCGTTGCCCTGCTCGAGGCGGCACAGGTTCGACTTGGCGATGCCGGCGGCGGCGGCCAGCTGCGACAGCGACAAGCCCTGCGCCTGGCGCAGGTCCTGGAGATGGCGGCCCAGGGTGCCGAGCGAGAGCTTGTCCAAGGGAGGTGGTCTCCAGCTGTTCCTTTTAATGAACGTTCTATAAAAGGAACGACTGGCTGTCAACCCTCACGCTCGGCTCTTGTCGCTTAGCTCATGTCGCTCGGCTCTGGTGTCGTGCGGAACCGTCAGACGAACTCCGAATCGTCGGTTCTCACGGTCACGCCACCCTCCTCGCCGGGCACCATGATCATGAACTCGCCGTTGCCGAGGTAGGTAGCGTCGTGGCCGTCATGGGTACGAAAGGCGGACGCGCCACCGGTGGCGCCGGCATGCTGCATTTCGCTGAGCTCGCGGGCGCTGGTGAAGATGTCGATCATGTACTCGCGGCCCTGGTCGTCGAAGGCCATCACGGTCCTCTCGCGCTGGGTCATGGCGTTATCCTCCCGGAAAGCTGCCTCCCTTACCCATAGCAACACGGCGCCGGCTTGGCGAGCGCCGCGTCACTGGCAGCAGCAGAGTGCTAGCGTGCCTTCCGGTCGGCCAGAAACGACACGGCGGCCCGCAGGCCGCCGTGTCGAGGGGTTGGCGGTCCTGCCGGATCAGAACTCGAGGCGGGCCTCCAGCATGTAGGCGCGCCCCGGCATCGGGACACGGCCCACCGGACTGACGTCGGTGCCGCGGAAGTAGGCGTCGTCATCGAGCAGGTTGGTGGCCGCGAGGCCCAGGTTCAGGGTGGTGTCGGCATCCAGGCGGAAATCGCGACCGATGCGGGCGTTGACCAGGGTGTAGGCGGGCAGCTCGCCGGCATCGCCGTTGACGGTTTCGTCCCGGGTATTGAGGGCGTCGCTGTAGCTCTCGCTGACCCGGTTGACGCTCACGCTCGCCAGCCACTGCTCCATCTCGTAGCGGGCATTGGCGCTGACGTGGTGCCTCGGCGCGTTGGGCAGATCGTTGCCGGCGTTGTCCCCGGTGAGCTGCTCGGTCGCGAGGTAGGTGTAGCCAAGGCCCAGCGACAGGCGGTCGGTGGCCTGCCAGTCGGTACCCAGCTCGATCCCCTGGTGGCGTGTCTCACCCAGGTTGACGAAGCGATCGCCGGCCTTGTTGAACTGGATCTGGTCTTCGTAATCGATGCGGAACAGGGTCGCCGAGGTGGTCAGGCGCGGCGTCACGTCGACGCGTGCACCCAGCTCGTAGTTCCAGGCGGTCTCGTTGGCCACGTCGCCCTCCAGCGTGGCCTGGGCGATCTGCACCGGCACCAGCGATTTCTGGGCGTTGGCGAACAGGAAGAGCTCGTCGGTGGCGGCGAAGCCCACCGTCAGGCCCGGCAGGATCTCGTCGGTATCGTTGGTCGAGGCGGTATCGTTCACTTCGTCCCGGAAGTCCATGCGCACGTCTTCGTAGCGTACCCCGGGGGTGATCTCCAGCCGGCCATCCATCAGGCTCAGGGTATCGCTGGCGTAGAGCGCCACGGCGTCGGTTTCCAGGTCCCAGCGGCGCACCTCGGTGTAGCTGTCGTCGCTCAGGTTGCGGCGATTGACGTCGAAATCGACGTCCTCGTTCACGTAGCGGGCGCCCAGGGTTACGGTGTGGATGCCCTCGCGCACGGTCAGGCGCGGCTCGGTGCCCCAGACGCGGAAGATCCGCGGTGAATCGGCCACGTGGCTCGATTCGGCCTCGGGGTCGGACCAGGCGCCGCCGCTGACCAGGTCCTGACCGAAGAAGAAGGTGCGATCCGCGCGGTGGGCGAAGTTGCGCCAGGTGAACTCGACGTCGTCGCTGGGGTTGAACGTCCACGCCAGCGTGCCGCGCAGCATGTCCGCTTCATAGGCATCGTAGGGGCGCTGGGAGTCGGTGCGGTCGCGTTCATAGGCCCGCGGGCTGAGCGCGCCGGGCAGGTCGGCGTCCACCTCGTAGTACTGCAGGCTCGCGTCCAGCGTGTGGCGGTCGTCGATGTAGTACTCGGCGTCGAGCTGGAAGTTCTGGACGTCGGTATCGGCGTGCTCGCGGAAGCCTTCGCCACCCTGGAGGTTGGCCTGGAACTGCAGCGCCAGGTCGTCGCTGACGAAGCCGCCGACGCGGTAATAGGTGTCGTGGAAGACGTTGCCGGTCTCCTCGGCAATGGTCACCCGCTCCGACAGGGTCTGCGTGACTTCCCCTGGGATCGGCTTGGTCAGGAAGTTGACCACCCCGCCGACGTTGTTGGGGCCGTAGTGGACCGCCGCCCCGCCCCGCACCACGTCGATGGTGTCGATGCTCCGCAGCGTCACCGGGAACAGCGAGACCCCCACGTTGCTGTAGGGGCCGATGGCGATCGGGTAGCCGTCCACCATCATCTTGAGACGCTCGCTGCGCAGCGGATTGAGGCCGCGCAGGCCGATGTTGGGCAGCACGCCGGTGCCGGTCTCGTCGAGTACCTGAACGCCAGGCACCGAGCGCATCGCGTCCTCGAGGTTCAGGGCGCCGCTGTCGTGAAGTTGTTCCGGTTCGATGACGGTGCGGGCGCCTGGGTAGACGCGCACTGCGTCTTCGGTGGGGTTGCCGAGCCAGTCGCCCTGGACGACCAGCGTGTCGAGCTCGGCGGCATCCTGGGCCAGGGCGCCGGCGCCGACCAGGGCGGAGGCAAGGCCAACGGCGGCGGCAAGGGGAGTCCTGCGGGAAAAGCCTGCGCGGGAGGAGCTGACGAAGCGAGAGTCTGTCATGTCGAGTCCGTTTTTTTAGAAATCTAAATGAAAAAGCGTCTCAATACTATATGAAGCAAAGCATGTTGTACAGACTCGCGTGGGCGTCTCGGCCTTCGCTACAGCGTCGGCGGGGCGAGTGAGGAGAGCGCCACGAAGTAGGGCGCGGAGGATGCCGCCGCATTGCCCAGGGTCGCTGAGGCGTCATCGACGATACGCGCCCGGATGCGGAAGACATCGAGCAGCAGGCGTTCGGTCAGCACCTCGGCGGGCGGCCCCGCCTGAACCAGCTGGCCCGAGCGCATGGCGACCAGGCGGTGGCCCACCTGGGCCGCCTGATTGAGGTCATGCAGCGACATGATCACCGTGAGCCCCTGCTCGCGGTTGAGTGCCTGCAACAGCTCGAGGATCTCCAACTGGTGGCCCAGGTCCAGGTAGGTGGTGGGTTCGTCCAGGATCAGCAGGTCGGACTGCTGGGCCAGGCACAGGGCAATCCAGGCGCGCTGGCGCTCGCCGCCGGACAGGGCCGACAGCGGGCGAGCCTCGTAACCGGCCAGGCCCGTGACCCGTATCGCCCAGCGTACCTGGGCGTGGTCATGCTCGGTGAGCGGGGCAAGCAGGCGCTGGTGGGGAAAGCGGCCGTAGCGAACCAACTGTTCGACGCTGAGCCCCTCCGGGGCCTGGGGATGCTGGGGCAGCATGGCCAGGCGCCGGGCCAGGTGGCGGCGTGGCCAGGCCGTGACCGGGCGACCGTCGAGCAGCACCTCACCGGCCTGGGGGCGCATCAGCCCGGCGAGCGCACGCAGCAGGGTACTCTTGCCACAGCCGTTGGGGCCGATCAGGCAGTGAATGCGCGCCGGTTCGAAATCCAGCGTCATGTCCGGCACGATGACCTTGTCGGCGTAGCCCAGGCGCATGTTGCGCGTCGCGAGCCGCGGGGCCTCGGCGTCGGTACGGAGCGTCATCGTCTAGGGCCTCCTGGCCAGCAGAGCGAGGAAGAAGGGCACGCCGAGCAGCGAGGTGACCACGCCGATGGGCAGTTCGGCGGGCACCAGCACGACGCGTCCGATCAGGTCGGAGGCGAGCACCAGCAGGGCACCGCACAAGGGGCTGACGATCAGCTGGCGCCCGAGCGAGGGGCCGACCAGCAGCCGCGCCACGTGCGCGACGATCAGGCCGACGAAGCCCACGGGGCCGGCGATGCCGACGGCGCTGGCGGCGAACAGCACCGCCACCAGCAGCAGCGCGAAGCGCGAACGCTCGACGCCGAGCCCGCGGGTGGCGGCGACGTCGTCGCCGAGCTGTAGCAGGTTGCCGCCCCGCACCAGCGGCGGTAGCAGAATGAGGCTGACCGCCGTCCACGGCAGCAGCGCGGCGAGATGCTCCCAGTCGCGGCCATACAGGCTGCCCGAGAGCCAGGCCAGTACCGTCTCGGTGGTGGCCTGGGCCCAGCCGGCCAGGACCCCGGTGGTCAGGGCGTTCAGCAGGCCCGCCACGGCGATGCCGCACAGGACCAGCCGCACCGGGGTCGAGCCGCGGTTCCAGCTCAGGCGGTAGACCGCCGCCGCCGCCGCCAGCCCGCCGCCGCAAGCGATCAGCGGCAGCCAGTCGAGGCTCAGGGCCGCCCGCAGATAGGGATTGCCGTCGCCGGCGAGGCGCTCCGCGGCGGCGAAGGCCAGCACCGCCGCGAGGCTCGCGCCGGCATTGATGCCCATCACTCCCGAATCGGCCAGGGGATTGCGCATGACGGCCTGGAGCAGTGACCCGGCAATGGCGAAGTGCACCCCGACCAGTGCCCCCAGCAACAGGCGCGGTAGGCGCAGGTTCCAGATGATGTCCTGGGCCACCGGGTCGCCGGCCGCCGGGTCGCTGGCGCCGATCAGCGCCAGCCACACGCGGCCGGGCGACAGGGTGACGGCGCCGAACAGCAGGTTGGCGAGTGCCCCCAGGATCACCAGGCCCATCAGCACGACGACCAGGAGCCCCAGGCGGTCCCGCGCGGGAGAGTCGGCGGTGTGGTAGGGCTGCGGAGGTGTCCCGGCACGAGCGGAGAGGGTCATGGCGTTCTCGAGCGAATCAGGGCGATGAACAGGGGGCCACCGATCAGCGCGGTGAACAGTCCCAGCGGCAGTTCCTGTGGCGCCGCCAGGGTGCGGGCGAGCAGATCGCTCAGGGTGACCAGCAAGGCGCCGGTTAAGGCCACCAGGGGCAGCGTCTGGCGCTGGTCGACTCCAGCCACCAGGCGCACCAGGTGGGGGGCGATCAGGCCGATGAATCCCACCGGGCCGGCGACCGCCACCGAGGCCGCGGTCAGCGCCACGGCGAGCGTCACGAAGCCCAGGCGCAGCAGGGTGACGGCGCCGCCCAGGGAGCGCGCCACGCTATCTTCCAGGTGCATCAGGTTGAGCCAGCGGCCGGTGGCGAGCGACAACACGAGGCCGCCAGCGGCCCAGGGCAGGATCTGGCCGACATGGGCCCAGCCGCGCCCCTGCAGGCCACCGGCCAGCCAGCCGTAGAGCTGCTGTGCCTGGGCACCGGAGAACAACAGGAAGGCCGTGACCAGGGCCGACGCCAGGGCGGTGACCGCCATGCCGGCCAGGGCCAGCATCAGCGGCGAGAAGCCGCTGCGTGCCGCCAGCAGGAAGGTCAGGGCGGCGGCGCCCGCGCCGCCGAGCATGCCGATGGCGGGGAGCCAGGTGGCGTCCACCCGCCAGCCGACTTGTGCCATGACCACCGCCATCGAGGCCCCGGCAACGACGCCGGTGATACCGGGTGACGCCAGGGGATTGCGAGTCACCGTCTGCATCAGCTGGCCGGCGAGACCCAGGCTCGCGCCTACCAGCAGGCCGGCGACGAAGCGGGGCAGGCGCAGCTCCATGACCAGGACCGCGGCCATGCCATCGACCCGGCCGGCCAGCACCTCGAGCAGTTCGTGGGGCGACAGCGGCACGCCGCCGACCGACAAGGCCAGCGCCCCGGTAGCGGCGATGGCCACGCCGAGCAGGGTGCAGCAAAGGGCGAGGCTCGGGCGGCTTGGCCCCCGGGCCAAGCCCGTACTGGGCGAGGGCAGTGGGGCGGTGCTCATGGATAGGGGCGACTGGCAATGGAGGGAGGTAGCTCGGGGCGCTCGAAGGCCTCGGGATAGAGCCGCCAGGCCATCTCGTCGAGAATCAGGCGGCGAGCGATGGGACCGCCGCCCTCCTTCCAGTGAGGGCCGACCTCGTAGACCCGATCGTTCTTCACCGCCTCGAGATAGGGCCACACCGGATTGTTGGCGAAGGCCCGCTCGCTGCCGGTGTTGAACAGGAAGATGACGTCGGGATCCAGGGCCAGCAGCTGCTCCAGGTTGATCGCATAGCCGAAGGGGATGGTCTGGCCCGGCGTCGGCGACGGGCCGGCGGCGTTGGTCGCCTTCAGGCGTTCGAGCAGCGCGGCGCTCAGGAAGTGATCGTAGTAGGCGAAGGGTGACTCGCCGGCGCCGGCCAGCAGGATGGCACTGACGCCCCCGGGGGCCTGCTCGCCGAGCTCGGCGAGGCGCGCGTCGAAGGCCTGGTTCAGCGCATCGCCCTCGGCTCGCATGCCGAGTACCGCGGCGATGCCCGCCACCGCTCGCCGGCTGTCCTCCAGGCCGACCACGTCGAAGGCGTAGAATGGGGCGATGGCCTCGAGCTGGCGGGCGTGGGGCTCGGTGTAGCGGTGAATGCCGACGATCAGGTCGGGGTCGAGCTCGGCGAGCAGCTCCAGGTTGGTGCTGGCGCGCTGGCCGAGGCTTCGAGTGCCGGCCAGCGGGTTGTCAGGAGTGCCGGCCAGCGGATCCTCTGAAGCGCCGTCCAGCGGGGCGCCAAGATAGCTGGGCAGCGGTTCGCTGCCGAAGGTCGAGGCGCCGACCGGCGAGATGCCGAGCGCCACCAGGGTATCGGCGGCGAACGTCGAGATGGCCGCCACCCGCTCGACCGACATGGTGTCGATCGGGGTGCCCCGGTCGTCGTGCAGGGCATCGGAAGCAGCGGGCGCCGGCTGTTCCTCGGCCAGGGCCGCTTGACCCGTGCCGATGGCCACGGCGAGCCCCAGGGCGATGACGACCCCGAGCCGCACGCGACACAGGCGGGAGAGAAACTCGCAGGGCATGCGTCGTCTTCCTTCCAACAGGCATGGAGCATGGAGCGCAATATGGCGGGGAATTGTAATTCAAACATGAATGGTTTGCATTGGTATTTGTAAAATCCCCGGCCGCATGCCTGCGACCCGGGACAGAGCGTGACGAATGAGACTGGCTGCCGTCAGGGCTTGTCGTCCATCGGCGGGCTCCCGATAGCCGCGGCCGGCGCCGCTGGGTCGGGGTCGAAGGAGCGGCGCAGGTCGCGTAGGCGCCGGAACAGGATGCCGCGGTCCTCGCCGACCAGGAAGCTCGCCACTCCCCGTTCCCGCCAGTAGCGGTGCTGGCCCTCGGCCCGGGGAATCGCACAGAACCGGCGCCCCGCGCGAGCGCAGGCCCGGGCCACCCTGTCCAGTGCCTGGCGCACACTGTCGTGCCCCGCATCCGGGGCCACCCCCAGATCGTGGGCCAGGTCCATGGCCCCCTCGAGCACCCAGTCCACCCCGGCTACCTCGACGATGGCGTCGATGTTCTCCACTCCGGGGGTCGATTCGATCATCACCACCACCAGGATCTCGTCGTTGGCACGCTTCAGGTAGTCGCCGAGCGGCAGCCGCCCGAAGCCGGTGGTTCTGCCCCCGGTGACGCCGCGACGGCCGAGGGGCTGAAAGCGGGCCGCCGCGACCGCCTCGCGGGCCTGGTCGGCGCTCTCGACCCGCGGCACCACCACCCCCATGGCGCCGGCGTCCAGGGCGCGCTGGATCGCTCCCGCGTCGACCCCGGGCACCCGCACCAGCGGCGTGATGCCGGCACACTCGGCGGCACGGATCATATGCTCCACGGACTCCGGATTGACGCTCAGGTGCTCCATGTCGAGCACCACGAAGTCATAGCCCGCGTAGCCCAGCATCTCGACGAGCCAGGGCGTCGGCACCGAGTTGAGCATGCCGTAGACGCAATTCCCTTGCTCGAGACGACACTTGAGCGGATTGGCGCCGAGCATCACGCGCCCTCCTCGTCGTCGATCGACTCATCATCGATAAAGCGCATGATCGGTGCCGGATGGCACAGGAAGTGCTGGTGGGAGATGTTCCAGGCGTAGGCGCCGGCCAGGGTGAACAGCAGCATGTCGCCAATGGCCAGGCGCTCGACCTCGACCTGGCGCGCCAGCACGTCCTTGGGCGTGCACAGCTGGCCGACGACGCTGACTTTGGCGTTGGTCAGCCCCTCCGCGCCGTCGAGTCCGGGCAGGCGCACGAAGGGGTGGTCGTGGTTCTGTGCCGCCGGGGTGCGGAAATGATGGGTGCCGCCACGGCACACCGCGAACCACTGGCCGTGGTTGCGCTTCAGGTCCATCACCTCCATCAGGTAGTAGCCGCAGGGGGCGGTCAGGTAGCGGCCACATTCGAAGCGGATGCGATAGCGCTGCAGGCGCGGCTCGGCGAGACGCCGCGCGAGCCCGCGGCAGAAGCCCTCCCAGTCGAATTGCCGGCCGGGCTCGCGGTAGTTGATGCCGATGCCGCCGCCGACGTTGATCTGGTCGATGTCCAGGCGGTGCTGCTCGCGCCAGTGCTCGACCTGGCGAAACAGGTCGCCGAGGAGCCTGAGCTGGGCGTCGGCATCGAGCTGGTGGGAGATCAGATGGAAATGGAAGCCGCGCAGTTCGATCCTGGGATGGCGGGCGAGGAAGGCGAGACAGGTCTCCAGGTCCTCGGGATCGATGCCGAAGGGGGTGGGCACGCCACCCATGGTCAGGGGCGTGGAGGGCAGGTTGTCGGTCGCCAGGTTCATGCGCAGCAGCACCCCCTGGCGTCGCTCGCTCCGTTCCAGCAGGTGGGCCAGGCGCTCGAGCTCGGTCAAGCTCTCCACGTGGATGAGTTCGACGCCGAGCTCGAGGGCGAGAGAGAGTTCCGAGACCAGCTTGCCCGGGCCGCCGAACAGCAGGGGGGCCTCGGGGAAGCGCTCGCGGATCAGCGCCAGCTCACCGCCGGAAGCGGCTTCGAAGCCGGCCACCCGGCCCGCCAGGGCGTCCAGGATCGGTGCCTCGGCATTGGCCTTGACGGCGTAGAACATCTCGCAGCGCTCGGGCAGTGCCGCCACCACACGCTCGACGTGGCGACGCAAGGCCGGAAGGTCGTACAGATAGGCGCACAGGGGATCGACGCTCGCCGCCTGCAGGCGAGCCGCTTCCCGGGCCATGGAGTCGAGTCGGAGTTGCATTGCTTGCTCCTGAAGCAGGGAGTCCCGGGTCACTGGGTGTCGCGTGGTTGAGCGAAAGGGCTGGCCAGCGGCACGTACTCGGAAGCGCGGTCGGCGCGCTTGAGCACCCGGTTGAGCAGGTTGGTCTTGTTGGGCCAGGGCTCGCCCTGGAGCCATCGCTCGATTAGCCGTGCAGAGAGGGCGTTGCCGTGACGCTGCTGGTAGCGCACCAGGCTCGACTCGAGGCAGCGCCATAGCCGCGGCTCGAGGCCGGCATCGTCGCGCGCCAGGAAGAACACCGCCTGGGCGAGGTTGTTGATCAGCAGGCAGTAGCCGATGCGCTTGATCCCCAGCTCCTCGGGGTAGCGTACCGAGGCCCTGGCGCGCTCGGTGAGGCTGGTCAGACGCTCGTCGGGCCACGGCTCGGGCAGCAGCTTGGTGCCTTCCAGGTCGCGGATATAGATGTGACTGGGCAAGCCGTGGCGCAGCCCCACCACGACGTTCTGCAGATGCGGCTCGAACACCACGCCGAGCCGGCACAGGGCGAACAGCATGGGGTGGACTAGGTGCTCGACGTAGGCCTCGAACCAGTGCAGTGCCGCCTCTTCCCGCGACAGGCCGCGATGACGGGCCAGACGCATGACCTCGCGCTCCAGCGGTGAACCTCCCGAGGCGGTATCGGCGAACAGCGCCGCCGCCAGCAGCGGTGTCTCGCCCTCCCCCCAGGCCGGGGTCTGGCGCAGGATCAGGCCGAAGGCCTCCTGCAAGGCGATGCGCGCCTCCCGCGGCTGGTCGCGGAAGTCGGCGGTGACGAAACCGGGCTCGGTCATCAACGTCAGCGCCGGGAAGGTCTCGCCCAGGGCGCCGGCCTCGGCATCGAGCAGGCGGCTCAAGCCGACGGCGCTCTCGAGTTCGTACCAGGCATTCTTGCGCACGCAGTTGGTCAGGCGTACGTGCAGCGAGCACTTCAGGAAGCGATCGCGGCCGGGCTGGAGCAGGGTGCGCACCGAGGCGGTGGGATACCAGGGCTCGCCGGCCGGCCCCAGGTCGAGCAGGCGGCCGCTGTCGAGCGCCTGGCGCACCACGTCCAGGCTGCGAATATGCTCCACCTGCCAGGGGTGCACCGGCAGCGCCCGATAACCGGGCGGCAAGGGAAGGTCGGGGAGCTGGCGCTCCAGCTGCGCATAGGCGTCTTCAGCGAGATGGGAGGCCTGGGCGAGATCGCTTGCCGCCACGGCGAAGTAGTGCAGCGGGAAGGCTGCGCCGAGCTCGGGCGAGTAGCGCCGGATGGCGTCGAGCGCGACCCCCTCGCGGCTCTTGGGGGTGGGGTGAAAGGCGTGGCCGAAGGTCAGCGACTGCTCCGAACGCAGGTATGCCACCTCGCCCTGGCCCCAGTCGTCGTCACTGGCGGCGGCGATGAACTCCCCCATCAGCTCGACGCTGTTGCCGATCTGGGCCAGCAGCTCCTCGTTGAACGGCTGATCGAAGCGCAGGGCCAGCTCGCAGAGCAGCATCCGTGCCAGGTGCTGCCAGTCCAGTGCCTGCCAGGGCTTGCCGAAGCAGGCGCCGAAGGGCTCGGAGCGGTAGGCATGGTTGAGGGTGATCGAGGGGCGCTCGACCGCGATCAGCAGCAGCTGGCCGCTGAGCGGCAGCGAGACCTGCAGCACATGGCCGCCCCTGAGGCGCCGGTGTTGCTGGATCACCTGCGGCCAGGCGCGGGCACCGAAGGGGCTGTCCCAGGTGAGCTCGCCGGCCGGCGCGGCGACCTCGCGGCAGTAGGCGTTGAGCAGCGCCCAGATCGAGCGGGTGCTGGCCTGGTCGTGCCTGTCCTGGAGCTTGAAGGCCCGGTGCAGGGCGATGGCGGAAGAACCAAGGGTCATGTTCGCGTCCTTTGCGAGGAAGTGGAGAGAGAGTGGGTGAGGCCCGGCGCCAGGCTCAGGCCGAGTGCGGCCAGCACCCAGGCCGAGGCCAGCAGCGGGCTGGCCAGGCCGAAGCGCGAGGCCAGGACGCCGGCGCCGAGGCCGGCCGCGACGCCGGCCCACTTGGCGGCGGCGTCGAGGCGCCCGAACAGGCGGCCGGCCCGCTGCCGGCTCGCGCCGCTCATCAGCCGATGGAGCGCGACGAAGGCGGCGGTCATGGCGAGCCCCATCGCCAGCCGTGCCAGCCACATGCCGGCCTGGGCCTGCCAGCCGCTGCCCGCGAGGCCGTACTGCGCCCAGCAGGCGAGCGCCATGACGGCGAAGGCGAGCGTCAGGGTGCGCCGCGGGCAGTGGCCGGCCAGCGCCTTGCCCAGCGGCGCGGAGAACGCGAGATACACCAGGTGAGGCAGGCTGAACAGGGTGGCCAGCGTAACCGTGGAGAGCCCGGCGAAGCGGCCCTGGAGGTCGGCGATGAAGTAGGGGTAGGTGACCACGCAGGCGAAGGAGAAGCCGAATTGCAGCCACAACAGGAGCCCGGGATGCACCGCTTCGCTGGCGCTCGGCGGCTCGTGGTGCCTGTCGCCGCTCGCCGAATCCGCGGCCTGCACCGCCTCACGGGGCGAGCCGGAGGCCGGGACGGTGGCCACCAGGGCCGCCGCCGCCAGCGGCAGCAGGGTGAGCCAGGCGTACAGGGTCAGCGGGGAAATCCCGCCGATCAGGTAGCCGAACAGGATCGGGGCGACGACCAGGGCGGCCCGTGCCGAGGCCTGCATGGCGGTGAGCGCCCGGGCCAGGCGCTCCCCCTGGAGTTCGCCGGCGAGCCAGGTATTGGAGGCGGCAAAGGTGCCGCCGAGCAGCCCCTGCACGGTCAGGGCCAGGGCAAAGCCGCCCACCGAGGTGGCCTGGCTCGCCAGCAGGAAGCCCAGGGCCAGGCCGACCTGGGCGCGCAGCAGGGAGCGTCGGGCGCCGTAGCGGTCGGCGAAGCGCCCCCACCAGGGCGCCGCCAGGGCGGAAAACACCGTCGGCAGCACATACAGCCAGCCGACCAGATGAAGCTGCGTGGAGGCGAACTCCTCGCTCAACAGGATGGCGAAGAAGGGCGGCATGCCCAGTGCCGCCAGGGACGCCACGAAGTGGCACAGCATGACGCCCCGCACCCGCCGTCTTTCGTCCCGACTCATGGCGTCGCCTCGAGCCGGGCAACCGACGATGCCTGCTCGAACTCGGTGCCGAGGCTCACCTGTTTCAGGAAGTTCGGCGCCGTCCTGCCGTAGAACTTGTTGATGTCCGAGGCTCCGGTGCTCGCCTTGCTGGCCAGGGTGCCGGCGGTCAGCAGGTACTTGGCGTCGAGGAAATCGCGTTCCACCAACTGCATCACGGGCGATCCGTCTTCTTCCGGCATGGCGGCCAGGCTCTGGGCCATGGCTCGGCGCACCTCGCCATACAGCTCGGCTCGTTCGCCGTGGCCGCGCGCGGCCAGGTGCTCGATCAGCGGCGCGACGTTGAGCTGCAGGGTGATGGTGACGAACATCTGCTCGAGCGCCTGGGGCGACTCGCACCAGATGCGCGGGTCCTCGAGCGTCTCCACCAGGCGATACAGCGCCGGCCAGCGGGTTTCGAGCCTGGCGCGGTCCAGGCGCGGCGCGTCGTTATCCTTGAGCAACAGGCGCATCTCGCCGCCCTGGCGCAGCAGCAGCATCGAGTTCTGCTGATTGGACTCCAGTGCCACGCCATAGCGCAGCCACAGGGGCAGATGGATGTCGAAGGTGAGCCGCAGGTAGGCCCACAGGAAGGCGCGGACATCGGCATCGAAGAAACGCTCGGCCAGCTCCTCGTAGACCACGGCACCGCTGGGGCAGGCCGCGACGAGCCCCGCCACCGAGACCAGGGTGGCGTCCTCGACCGCCGGCGGGTAGCGGCGCAGGATGAAGCCGAGGAAGGGGCGACCCGCGACATGGCCGCCCTGGTGCTCATCGGTGAGCAGCAGGCGCCCGGCGAGCCGCTCATCCTGCTCGGCGATGGCGCCGAGTAGACGCTGGACGCGGTGGCCGTCGCCGATGGTGCTGGGCTTGATGGTGCGGATGTTGCGGCTGCCCAGGGTGCGGATGGTCAGCGGCAGCTTGATATGGGTAGCGGGCCGCGCGGTGAGCATCAGGCTGCGCACCGAGAGGGTGGGTTGGACCTCGACGGCTGCCAAGGGGGCCTTGATCACGGTCTCGGCCAGGCCCGCCTCCTCGAGCATGGCGTCGAGCCCCGATGCCCACAGGAAGGGGTGCACGGGCAACAGCCGATAGTCATGGGCCAGGCGAGTGTCGAGCCCCACCCGCTCGACGCTCGGCCACCAGTCGGGCAGCGCCGTATCGCTCAGGTGGAAGAGTGCCTTCGGCACCGCCAGCCAGCGCAGCGCGAAGCGCGGCTGGAATTCGGGAGCGAAGCGCCGGAGCGCCGCCACATCGAAGCCCAGCTTGGCCCTGGCGGTGGGGTAGTAGGGGTGATCCTGGAACGATGCCAGGCGGTCGTAGTGGGCGAAGCGGGCCGACCACTCGGCGGGGTGGCTGCCGTTCGCATCCTGGGCCGCGCAGCGGGCAAAGTAGTCACCCTGGGCCTCGCGGCAGGCGAGCCGGTGGATCTCGGCCTGGCGGCATTCGTCGGCGAAGGCGAAGTAGTAGTCGCGCGCCTCCGGCGCCAGGCCCTCGCCGAGCCAGGTGACAAGACTCGCCGCATCCGTCAGCTCCCTCGCCGCCCCAGCCTCGGACATCGCGCTGGCCGCCACCACCGGCCCCGGGCGATAGCGCCACGGCTGCATGAAGCGTTCCGGCGCCACCGGCAACCACAGGGTGCCCGAGGCCAGCGTCGTGACTTCGAGCCAGGGCCCCGGCGTGAGGGGGCCGATATCCAGGCGGGACAGCGCCGGAGGCACCCCGTCCAGCACCCGTGCCTGTCGCGTGATGCCTTGAACGTCCTCGCGCAGCAGGGCGTCGATGACACGGGCCAGGAGGTAGCCGCGCGCCTCGTCGGTCTCGGTCGCCGGGCTCGCTTCGCGGGTCATGGCTGAACCTCCCAGCTCAGCGAGGCCAGCGTCGCCGCCACGCGCTCCTTGAGCTGAATGGCGCTGTCACCGGCGGCGCGCAGCACGCCGAGATAGTCCTTGTTGGAGTGGCTCAGGGTCAGCCGCTCGCCGGCCTGGCGCAGGGGGTGGAAGTCGACGAAGCCGTCCTCCCAGCGGCGGCGAAACGCTTCGGGGACCTGCACCAGTTGACCGGAGCGGGTGGCCCTGACGTACTCGATGTGCAACCCCTTGCTGGCGATATCGAGCCGGGGCAGGGCCTCACCCAGGTGGAGGCGCAGGATGGTGCGGAACAGCTCGATGCCAAGCGCTTCATCGAGGAGGAATTCGCGGCCATCGCCGATGGTGCGGTAGTTGATCTCGATCAGCCGCGGGCCCGCCGGGGTCAGCACGAACTCGGTATGGCAGGAGCCGAAGCCGATGCCGAAGCGACGAATCTGATCGGTGACGTCGTCGATCACCGAGGGGGCGAGGTCGGGCCCCCAGTGGGCGGCCAGCTCGATGAAATGCGGCGGTGGCGACAGCTCGACACGAAAGCCGCCGAGGACCTCGAGGCGCTCGCCGTCGCCCAGGGTTTCCAGGGTATAGAGTTCGCCCTCCAGGTACTCCTCGACCAGCAGTGCCTGGCCGGGCTGGCGCTGCCACAGGCCTTCGCAGCAGGCGATCAGCGCCTCGCGGGTGTCGGCCCGGCTGACGTCCAGGCTTGCCACGCCCTCGCGCGGCTTGACCACGCAGGGTAGGGGGCAGCTCGGAAGGATCTCGCCGAGCTCCTCCGGCGTGGTCACCAGGCGGTGCCAGCAGGAGGACAGCGCCAGTTCATCGAGACGCTGGCGCATCGCCGCCTTGTTCTTGGCCGCGAAGCAGACTCGCCAATCCTTGCCCGGCAAGCCGAAGTAGTCCGCCACCAGGGCCGTGGCGGCCTGCAGGTGATCGCTGTGGGAGAACACCGCCAGCGGCGCGATGCCGGCCTCCTGCAGCGCTTCGAGAATGGCGATGGGGCTGAACACGTCACAGCCGAGCACCGCTTCGGGGTAAGCGGCGCGGTTTTCCTGGGCGAAGTGGCGACGGTGGTCGCTGGGCAGGTCGGTGACGATCACCGGGTCGAGCCCCAGTTCCCGTGCCGCAGGCAGGAAGCCCTCGTTGAGGACCTCCGTGACCACGTGGGCCACGAAGACGATGGGTTGTGGCATGGCGTCGGTTCCTTGTAACGCGAGGGTCGATAGCGCAGCGCCTGGCCCTGTCGGGAGCAGAGCGTCCTCATGGGCCGGCGGTGGACATGCTAGAGCAAATAGTAAAACAGAATCAATATCATTTTCATTAATAATAGTTGGCAGTGCTCATGAGCGCCCGCCCAACGCCACCGGGCCGCATCATCTAGGCTGTAGGCGTGTCGGGTCATTTCGAAGTCAAGGGAGGCATATGCGGAAGGACAAGCGTGGGCAGGGAAAGGGGATCTGGCTGCTCTGGGTGGTGGTCGCGCTGTGCTATGCAGTGCCCTACACGCTGCTCGCCGGCGTGACGCGGTGGTACGGCAGCTTCCTGTTCTGGGCGTTGGCAGGGCTCGCCGTGATCGCGCTGAACGTCTTTCTCACCCGCGACTTCAAGGACCGCTGAGATGACCGTTTCCCTCGTGTGGTGGGCGATTGCGGGCTACCTGGCGATCGCCATCGCCATCGCCATCCTGTCGCGCCAGGGCAGGACGCAGGACATGTCGGGCTACTTTCTCGGCAACCGCCAGATGAGCGGCTTCGTCTCCGCGCTCAGCTACAGCGCCACCACCTACAGCGCCTTCATGATGGTGGGGCTGGCGGGGCTGACCTACGCCGGCGGCGTCGGCGCGCTGGGGTTCGAGATCGTCTATTTCGCCGGGGTCTCGCTGGTGGCGGTGTTCGGGCCGCGCTTCTGGGCCGTGGGCAAGGCGTTCGGCGTCGTCACGCCGAGCGAGATGCTGGGCCGGCGCTACGACAGCCGGGCCGTGGCGATCGTGGTGGCGCTCTCCAACTGCCTGTTCCTCATTCCCTATGCGGCGGTGCAGCTCGCCGGCATCGGCTACCTGCTGCAGGGCACCACCGACGGCGCGGTGCCGTTCACCGCCGGGGTGGTGCTGGCCACGGCGCTGGCGCTGTTCTTCTCCTACGTCGCCGGCATCCGCTCGGTCATGTGGACCGACTCGCTGCAGGCGATCATGATGATCGTCGCTGCCACCCTGGTGACCTACCTGGTCATCCAGGGGCTGGGCGGCTTTCGGGTGCTGTTCGATACGCTGGCCACGGAGCGTCCCGAGATGCTGGTGGTGCCGGGCGAGGGGCTGTTCAC
This sequence comes from Halomonas sp. SS10-MC5, assembly GCF_015992245.1. Classification (NCBI taxonomy): domain Bacteria; kingdom Pseudomonadati; phylum Pseudomonadota; class Gammaproteobacteria; order Oceanospirillales; family Halomonadaceae; genus Halomonas; species Halomonas sp. SS10-MC5. The sequence continues at coordinate 1,140,072 of NZ_CP065435.1, forward strand.
CTTCACCACCTTCCTCGGCCTGACCATTCCCTGGTTCTTCTTCAGTCTCTCCAACCCCCAGGTCAGCCAGCGCCTGTTCATGCCGGCCTCGCTCGCGGCGATGCGCCGGATGCTGCTCGGCTTCCTGGTCTTCGGCTTCGTCTACACCCTAGTCTCGGTGCTGTGGGGGCTCTCCGCCGTGGTCGCCTTCCCGGGGCTGGACAACGCCGACCTGGCCACGCCTGCGCTGCTCACCTCCGGCCACGTGCCGCCGCTGCTGGGGGCGATGGTGATGATCGGCATCCTGGCAGCGGCCGTCTCGACCATCGATTCGATCATGCTGACGCTCTCCTCGATGGTGGCCCGCGACGTCTACGGCAACCTCAGGCCGGGCAGCAGCGAGGCGCGCCAGCTCGCGGTCGGCAAGTGGGTCATTCCGGTCATCGCGCTGCTGGCACTGGGCTTTGCCGAGCTGCAGCTGAGCCTGATCGCGGTGCTTTCGGTGGCGGCGTCGGCGGGGCTGGTCGCCGTGGTGCCGGCCATCGTCGGCGCCTTCTACTGGCGCCGGGGCACGGCGGCCGGCGTGCTGGCCAGCGTCATCGTCGCCAGTGCCTTCGTGCTGTTCGTCTATGCCGGCGGCAACCGCTTCCTGGGGCTGCCGGCGGGGGTGTGGGGAATCGTCGTGGCCAGCCTGGTCTTCCTCGGCGTCAGCCTGGCGAGCCGGCCGCCTCATGCGGCGACGGAGGCCTTCCTGGCAGCGGCCTCCGGCGAGCGGGAAGAGCCGGGGCGGGTGGTCGCGGGCCGCCGCGAGCGCTAGCCTGACAGGAGACGCAAGCACATCGACCAAGCAAACGGAAGGCGACATGGGCGAGACCTACCGCGACGGGCCGATCATCCGCTCGCTGCTGGATACCGACTGGTACAAGCTGACCATGATGCAGGGGGTGCATCACCAGTACCCGAACGCCAGCGTCACCTGGGAGTTCCGCTGTCGGGACGCCGAGCCCCTGGAGCGCTACATCCCCGAGATCCGCGAGCAGATCGACCGCCTGGCCACGTTGCAGCTGTCCCGTGAGGAGTCGGCCTACCTGGCGAGCTTCCCTTACATGTCGCCCGACTTCATCCGCTTCCTGGAGCTGTTCCGCTTCCGCCCGGAGTACGTGAAGGTCGGCATGCAGGGCAGCGAGCTGTGCATCGTCATCGACGGGCCCTGGTCGCACAGCATCCTGTTCGAGATCGTGATCCTCGCCATCATCAGCGAGGTGCGCAATCGAACCCTCTATCCCGAGGTCGAGATCGATCAGGCCGTGGCGCAGCTACGCCACAAGCTCGCGGCGCTGCGCGAGGCCTATACGCCCGAACAGCTGGCCGGCTTCAACCTGGCCGACTTCGGTACGCGACGGCGGCTCTCCCAACCGGTGCAGGAGGCGATCGTCGAAGTCATGGAGGCGGAGTTCCCGGGCCACTTCGTCGGCACCAGCAACGTCGACATCGCGCGTCGCCACGATATCAGCCCGATGGGCACCATGGCCCACGAGTGGGTGATGGCGCATCAGCAGTTGGGGAGCCGCCTGGTGGACAGCCAGCGTGCCGCGCTGGAGGCCTGGGTGCAGGAGTATCGCGGTTATCTCGGCATCGCGCTGACCGATACCGTCACCCTCGATGCCTTCCTGCGCGATTTCGACCTCTACTTCGCCAAGCTCTTCGATGGGCTACGCCACGACAGCGGCGACCCGCTGTGGTTCGCCGAGAAGTGCATTCGCCACTATGAGTCGTTGGGCATCGATCCGATGACCAAGACGCTGATCTTCAGCGACAGCCTGACCTTCGACAAGGCCATGCACATCAAGACGGCGCTGGAGGGGCGGATCCGCACCAGCTTCGGCATCGGCACCCACCTGACCTGCGACGTGCCGGGAGTGAAGCCGATGAATATCGTGATCAAGATGGTCTCGTGCAACGGCCAGCCGGTGGCCAAGATCTCGGATTCGCCGGGCAAGACCATGTCGCGCGACGAGAGCTACGTGAGCTATCTCAAGCACGTCTTCGGCGTGAAGGGGTAACGACGCCTCGGGGCCGGGGCGAAGCGCGTCAGAGGGAAGGGAGGCAGGCCGCAGACCGACCTGCCCGAGCGGAACGGAAGTCAGCCGGCCCGCTTGTTGACGTCCTGCTTGGCCAGCTTGCTCAGCTTGTCGTCGGTGGATTTCTCCTCCTTCAGCGTCTCGGCGAGGATCTCCTTGGCCTTGGTGTGGCCCAGTTGCTCGGCCAGTTCGCAGAGGGTGCCGTAGGCGGCGATCTCGAAATGCTCTACCTTCTGGGCCGCGGCGATCAGGCCGGCATCGCGAACCGGGCCCTTCTCCGTGGCGTCGATCAGTTCCTCGCCCTCCTGGATCAGGCTCTCCATCGCATGGCTCTTGATGCGCTTGACGCGAATGTCGGGGATGGAGTCAGCGGCCTGCTCGATGCGCTCCAACTGGCCCTGTGTCTCTTCGAGGTGATGCTGGAAGGCCTCGACCAGCTTCTCGTTGTCGGCGGCGCGAGCCATCTTGGGCAGCGCGCGGGTGATCTGCTTCTCGGCGCTGTTGGTTTCGGAAAGCAGGCGCACGAACAGTTCCTGGGCGTTCTTGATGACCATGATGAGGTTCCTCCTCCTAGCTGGGTTCCAGATCCATCTACCTTCACGGCTTCTCTAACGTAGCAGTCACCCGCCCGTCCGTTCTTTGCAGGATGGCGACGATATGTGTAGGAGTGAAAGCGAGCGCTCCTGTTGGCATGCGCCCCGCCGCTCGAATCCGGCCGGTATCGCGTTGCGTGGCCGTCATGAGCGATAGCGCAGCTTCCTCCTGGCTTCTATAACTGTGGCAAGACGGATGATTTGGTGGCGAAAGGAGTCGTTATGGAAGCGATCTGGACACTGGGTAGCCGCGGCGTGGCCGAGCATCCTTCCCTGGCAGAGGATGCCGAGGTGGATGTTGCCATCGTCGGGGCGGGCATCACCGGGCTCACCGCGGCGCTGCCGCTGGCCGAGGCCGGTCTCAGGGTCATGGTGCTCGAGGCGGGGAGGGTGGGGGGCGGCGCCACGGGCGGCTCCACCGGCAATCTCTACGCCACGCTGGCCTCGGGGCAGGCGCCGTTGCGCCATAAATGGGGCGATGACGTGGCCGCCGACGTGGTGCGGGCCAGGGCCGAGGCGGTCGACCACGTCGAGGCGCTGGTGCAGCGCTTCGCCATCGACTGCCAGTTCCGGCGCCAGCCGGCCTATCGCCTGGTAAGCGACGAGCGCCAGCATGCCGATCACGACCTGAACGAAGAGCTCGATGCGCTGATCAGCGCCGGGCTCGACGTCGAGATGGTGGACAGCGCCGGCCTGCCCTTCGACAGTTGGGGCATCCGTATCGCCCAGCAGGCCCAGTTCAACCCGCTGCACTATGTCCAGGGGCTGGCCTGCGCGCTGCTCGGCGAAGGCGTGGTGATTCATCAACATGCCCCCGTGCGCGAGATCGACCCTGGCAGGGGGGTGGTGCGAACCGATGAGGCCAGCGTCACCGCTAAGCACATCGTGCAGGCGACCCATACGCCCAAGGGTATCAGCCTGGTCCAGGCGGGCATGCCGGTATCGCGTGAATACGCGGTCAGCGCGCGACTGAGAAGCGGCGAGTACCCCGAGGGCATCCACTGGGTGCTCGACCCCTTCCACTCGCTGCGCAGCTACCGTCACGGCGACGATCGCTACCTGATGGTCATTGGCGAGAAGCACCCGACCGGCGAGCACCGCGGCGACCATTACCAGTTATTGCGCGAATACCTGGCGGCACGCTTCGACGTGGCGGCTTTCACCCACCACTGGTCGGCCCAGCAGTACACCTCTCCGGACGGATTGCCTTACATCGGCCGCATGCATGGCCACGGCAACCTCTACATGGCCACCGGCTTCGCCGCCGACGGCCTGGTGTGGGGCACCGTGGCCGGCACGCTCATCGCCGACCAGATTCTCGACCGCGACAACCCTTGGCAGGCACGCTTCGGCGCGCGGCGCATCACCCCGGGAAAATCGGCGCTGCAGTATGCCAAGGAAAATGCCACCGTCACCAAGCACATGGTCAAGGACTACCTGGGCACCGAGAAACTCGATGGCTTCGACGCCATCGCGCCGGGGCACGGCCGGGTTGCCACCGTGGAAGGCGAGAAGCTCGCCATCCATCGTACCGAGGCCGGCGAACTCAAGGTGCTCTCCGCGGTGTGTCCGCACATGAAGTGCATCGTGCACTGGAACGCCAGCGAATCGACCTGGGACTGCCCCTGCCACGGTAGCCGATTCGACACCGAAGGCGAGGTGATCGAAGGTCCTTCCCTCCATCCATTGGCACGGCCGAAGGGACAGGCTTAACTCTCTTCTTCGGGCATCAGGTCGGGCGTGTTGCCGAAATAGCTGCGATAGGCAGAGGGTGTGACGCCTACCAACTTGAGGAAGGCGCGGTGCAGGCTATCCAGGCTGGCGAAGCCCGAGTGTTCGGCAATGCGTGCCAGAGGCCAGCGGGAAGTTTCCAGCAGGGTCTTGGCGCGGTCGACCCGCGCCTGCTTGACGAATTGGGCGGGCGTTTCGCCGATCTCCGCGCGGAAGCGGCGTACGAAGGTGCGTTCGCTCATGTTGGTGCGGGCCGCCAACGCCGGCACGCTCAGGTCGCCGGTCGGGTCGGCGATGATCGTATCGACCAGAGGGGAAAGGCGAGAGCCGGCGGCGGCTTGCGCCTGCAAGGCGGCACTGAACTGGGCCTGCGAGCCCGGTCGGCGCATGAACAGGACCAGGTCGCGAGCCGCGCCGAGGGCCACCCGAGAGCCGCAGTCGGCTTCGACCAGCGACAGGCAGAGGTCGAGGCCGGTGGTGACGCCAGCGGACGTGTAGAAAGGAGGTTCGGCGGTATAGATCGCACCGTGGTCGACGCTGATGTCGGGCCACATTTCCTGCAGCCTGTCGCACGCCGACCAGTGTGTGGCGGCCCTGCGACCTCGCAGCAGCCCCGCCGCGGCGAGTACGAAGGCGCCGGTACAGACGCTGGCCACCCGGCGTGTGCTGTGCACACGCCGCTGCAGCCAGGCCAGCAGGTCGGTTTGCTCCGCTGCCCGGCGCAACCCCTCCTCGCTGCCACCGGCGACGATCAAGGTGTCGAGTGACGCGGGCAGTGCCGCCAAGGACAGGGTCCCGGCGATGCGTAGCCCGGCATTGGAGACGATATCCCCACCGTCCGGCGAGGCGAGCAGAACGCGATAGGCGGGTGCTTGCTCGGGACAGTGAGTATTGGCCTTGCTGAACACTTCCATGGGGCCGACCAAGTCGAGCGCCTGGAGGCCATCGAAGCCGATCAGGGCCACGGTGCGGGGTGGCGAAGCAGGTGTACGCATTGGCGTATTTTGCGATAGTTTTGTCATTTACGCCATGGCCGGGCGTAACGCAGCATGAGCGGGATGCTTTCGGAGATACCACTGATGCCCACACGTTACGTTTCGCGGCTGGCTGGCCTGGCCGTGTTGATACTTTCCATGATCGCGGTGGTGAGTTGGCGCCACGGCAATCCGGGAACGGTGCGCCTGCTCGAGCACCCATCCTTGGAATTACCGGCACCCAAGGGCGGGCGAGACCGCCCTCTGGTGGCCGTCCTGGCCGCCAACGATGGCACCGAGACGACGGATTTCATGGTTCCCTACGGTGTACTGAGGGAGTCGGGGAAAATGGAAGTGGTGTCGGTCTCCACACGATCAGGCCCCGTGCAACTGCACCCCGTATTGACGATTCGGGCGGAGCAGACCACCGAGGAATTCGACGTTCTGCAGCCGGACGGCGCCGATATCGTCATCGTGCCGGCGTTGCATCGCCCCGATGACCCGGAAGCCATCCGTTGGCTGCAACGACAGGCCGAGTCCGGTGCCGTCATCGTCGGGGTCTGCGACGGCGTGCTGACGCTGGCCCACGCCGGGTTGCTGCAAGGCAAGTCGGCGACAGGCCATTGGTTCTCGCTGGGCAAACTCACCCGCCGCTACCGGGAGACGACCTGGATACGAGACCGTCGCTACGTGGTCGATGACCGGGTAGTGACGACTACCGGCGTGTCGGCTTCCATTCCCGTCTCGCTGGCGCTGGTCGAAGCGGTGGCGGGAGCGGCCCAGGCCGATCGCCTGGCACTGGACCTCGGCATAGCGGACTTCGACGCTCAGCACGATTCGGATGTCTTCGGCCTGTCGCTCGAGCTGCTGCTGACCCTCGCGCGCAACAAGCTCGCCTTCTGGAACCATGAACGCTTCGAAGTGCCGATCGAGGATGGCATCGATGAGATCGCGCTGGCGCTGAGCGCTGATGCTTGGTCCCGCACGTATCGCTCCAGCGCCATGACAACACACCCCTCCGAGCGATGGATTCGCTCGCGGCGAGGTCTCGTCATCGAGGCGGAGACGCAGGTGGCGAACGCTGCAGTAACGCTGCGGCCAGCGATAGAGCCGTCAGCCGCGGCGCTGGACGATGCGCTCATGAAGATCAGCGAGCGGTACGGAATGCCCACCGCCGACCTGGTCGCCATGCAGCTCGAATACGCCTGGTGAGGTACGGGACCGGCGCCGCACGAGCGCTATCAATGCCACCGCCAGCAGCAGCTCGGCCAGGTCGCCGCCGTAGTACATGAGCTGGGCGGCGGCTTGGATCTCTTCCGCGGGGTGGCCGGCACCGCGCGGCCACAGGTAGCCGTACATGAGCTTGCCCAGCAAGGCGTGGGCGGCCATGGAAACGAACAGCACGCCCAGGCGCAAGCGCAGGCCGAGCCGGTGCGGCGAGGCGTCCGGGCCCGCCAGTACGGCCCAGCAGAACAGGTAGCCCGCCGCCAGGAAGTGCAGATGGACCCAGCCATGCAGCAGGCCGCTGTGCCGCGAGGCGGCATACAGCGGGGTGAAGTAGAGCAGGGCCATGCCGCCGACGTTGAGCAGCAAGGCGGCAATCGGGTGCGACACGATCCGCAGCGGCAGGCTCCGGAGAGCGCCAACGAGCCGGCGCGCCGCGGCGGTCGGCAGGCTCCTGAGGGTCAGCGTCACCGGGGCGGCCAGTGCCCAGGCCAGCGGCGCCAGCATGCCGATCAGCAGGTGCTGGGCCATGTGGCCGCGCAGGTCGTGATGCGCCCAGGCCGTGACCGGCGGGGCCACGGCCACGGCGAGCAGCAGGCTGCCCAGAGCGAAGAGGGCGCAGCGCCAGCCGCTCCAGCCGTTGCCGCGACGCTGCTGGCGTCCGGCCGCGCCAAGATAGCCCAGGGTCGCCAGGCCGAGCAGGCCAAGCGGGAACCATGCCAACAGCGCCGAGGCGCCGCCAGCGGCAACGCTGCCGTGCATGGCTCAGCCCCGCTCTAGCCGCCTGGCTCGGCGGTAGAGGGCCAGGCCCACCAGCAGCAGCGCCAGGGCGGAGAGGTTCCAGCTCAGGTCATAGGCGAGCAGGTCGACGCCGTAGCGGATCTGGTGGATGCCCAGCAGCTTGTGGCTGACGATGCCGTCGAACAGCTGGAAGCCGCCCATGCCGAGGAAGGCGCCGGCCCAGGCCCAGCGCGCCACCAGCCGGCGGCGCTGGGCCTGCTCGATCAGCAGGAAGGCGCCGATCGCGATGGCGAGCAGCTCGGCCGCGTGCAGCAGGCCGTCCGACAGAATGCCGACGGCCGGCGTCGCACGGTCGAAGAAGTGATGCCACTGCAGCAACTGATGGAAGACGATCTCGTCGACGGCGGCCATCACGCCGGCGCCGGACATCGCGGCAAGCCAGAGTGTTCGGCGTGAATCCTGTGCGGCGGCCGGGGCGGGGCGGGGTGAGGTCATGGCATCCGTGCTCTAGTGGGTCTGCCCTCAAGCTAGGCCCGCACTGGCATAAAGACAAACCGCCCGCCGACTTCACTCCCTGGCGGGCGGGAAGCCGACCTCGAATCCGCGCGCATCGAGGTAGCGAATGTCGCGGGGTCGCCCCGCCTCGTCGAAGTCGACCAGGCCGAGGCCGCAGCCGTTCCACAGCCGCTCGCCGGCCCGGGCGCGATCGGGGTCGCGGGGGTGAATCGCCAGGCGGCGGCGCTTGGTGAACCAGTTGAGCGGCGAGTGCGGGGCGTAGAGCCAGCGGTTGAGCCGGTCGAACCAGTCCAGCAGGGTGACGGGAAAGGCGTTCTTGATGCCGCTGGCGGTGATCTGCCACAGCCGTGGGCCTTGCTCGCGGTGCCGCAGGTGGATGTCGTAGGCGAACGAGTAGTGCACGTCGCCGGAGAGAATCACGTAGTTGCCCGGCGTGCGCGAGTGGCGAAAGATGTTGAGCATGACGCTGGCGGCGCCGCGATGGGCCATCCAGTTCTCGGCATCCACCAGCAGGGGCTTGCCCGCCAGGGCGAAGAGACGCTGCACCGCCTCGATGAGCTTGACGCCGAACATGGGGGCCGGCGAGACGATGATGGCCGCGGGCGCGTCGAGCATGGCCTCCTGCAGTTCGATCAGCGCCTCCCAGTCCATCAGGCCCGAGGGGCGGGTCGGGTGGCGCTCGCTGCGCCAGCGCCGCGTGCGGGTATCCAGCACGATCAGGGGAGGCGGCCCGGGGATGCGGTACTCCCAGCCCTGGAAGCGCTGCAGCCGCTGCAGCAGGGCGTCGTGCGCCTGCCTTGGCAGCTGGCCCTCCTGCCGCTGCGCCTCGGTCATCAGTTCCGCCGCCTGTGCGCACAGGCCATCCAGGCGCTCGGGATCGTTGCCCCAGCCTTGGCAGAGCAGGTAGGCCAGCAGGGCATTGCCGATGATGCGTCGCGAGAAGGGGTGGCCGTAGGCGACCTGCTCCCAGTCGGCGGTCAGGTTCCAGTCGTCGGTCACGTCGTGATCGTCGAAGATCATCAGGCTGGGCAGGTGGGCCAGCAGGCGGGAGCAGGCGGGCAAGCCTTCGACGAAGCGCTCGAGGATGGCCTGTTCGGCCAGGAAGCGCTGGTGCCATTCGGCGTCCAGCGCAGGAGGGGAGATTTCGATCAGCCGCCACGGCACCGGCGACCAGACCAGCAGGTACATGGCCATCACCTCGGCGAAGGTGATCAGGTGATTGTGTGCATTGGCCGTGGTGAACACCGGCTTGCGTACGCCGCCGAAGAAGCGTTCGCGCAGGGCGCTGCCGCTCTCGGTGTCCGGCAGCAGCGCCTCGCGCCGGTAATAGGTGGCCGCGTCGCGATAGAGTGCCTGGCTGTCGGGCACTGTGGCGCCCTCCAGCGCCTCGTCGAACAGGCCCAGCCGTGCGATCAGGGCGTGGATCGCCACCAGCGTGGGGCCGGCCACGTCGTCGGCGTAGACCTGGTCGCCGGTCATCAGCAGCCAGGCCGGCCACTCCTGTGGCGCCCGGCGCCGCTCGGCGAGCCAGGCATCGGCGCCCACCAGGCCGTCGGGGCCGTCATGGTGGGGCTTGCGGCAGGAGCCGTGCAGCAGGCGGTGGTGGCGTTCGGCCAGCACGAAGCTCGGGTAGTGCGAGCCCGCGTGGAGCAGGTGCGGTGCCCAGTCGGCGATGCCGCGCTCCTCGGCTTCGCTGCGCACCTTCAGGTCATAGTCGACGAGCGTGCCGGTGGGCAGCGGCGTGGCGAGGGGAACGTCGATCAGGTGCAGCCAGGCATGCTGACCGACCGGGATGCGCTCGAGCCGCTCGTCGCCCAGCCGCAGGCGACGCGGCGGGTGGCCCTCGGGGTGCAGCATGAGCGTGAGTTCGAGCGGCCGCGTGGCCACCAGCCACAGCACCAGGCGCTCGGCCGACAGGCGTCGCAGCAAGGGGCCGGCCAGGACGTCGGGCAGGGGCGGGGCGTCGTCGGTCATCGGGCTCTCCTGTCTGGCGGCGCTCGCGCCATCGCTGGCGCATGACACTCCAAGTGAGTAGGCTGGGCTGCGATTCGTTCAATTCCTGCTGATGGAGACGGCAACATGCTCGTCATGATTCTGGGGCTTGTGCTCTTCCTGGGCACCCACTCCGTACGCATCTTCGCCGACGACTGGCGCAGCAAGCAGATCCAGCGCCTGGGCGAGATGCGCTGGAAGGGCTTGTTCTCGCTCGTCTCCATCGTGGGGCTGGCACTGGCCATCTGGGGCTTCGGGCGCATGCGCCTCGATCCCACCTGGGTCTGGTTCCCGCCGGTGGGAATGCGCCACGCGGTGGCGCTGCTGATGCTCCCCGCCTTCCTCCTGCTGGTGGCGGCCTACGTTCCCCATAACCACATCAAGGCCAAACTGGGCCATCCCATGGTACTGGCGGTCAAGGTGTGGGCGTTTGCCCACCTGCTGGCCAACGGGCGCCTCGGCGACATCGTCTTCTTCGGTGCCTTCCTGCTCTGGGCCGTGCTCGACTTCCGTTCTGCCCGGCGGCGCCAGCCCGCCCCGGCCGTGAGCCCGCGCGCCTCCGGCACCCTCATCACGCTGGGCGTCGGGCTGGTCGCGTACTACCTGTTCGCCTTCCATCTGCATGTGTGGGTCACCGGTGTACCGGTGATGTAGCGGCTGGCGCCCGGCGGCATTGACATGGGTCAAGGCGCTGCCGGCGATATTGATCGACCCTGATGGGACGTTGCCGGCCACCGGCATCACGACCATGAGGAAACCCCATGCCTGCCATGATGAAAGCCGCGATCTTCGTCGAGCCGGGGCGCATCGAGATCGACGACAAGCCCATCCCGGACATCGGCCCCAACGACGCCCTGATCCGTGTCACCACCACCACCATCTGCGGCACCGACGTGCACATCCTCAAGGGCGAGTACCCGGTCGAGAAGGGGCTCACCATCGGCCACGAGCCGGTCGGCGTGATCGAGAAGCTGGGCGCCAACGTACAGGGCTACCGCGAGGGCCAGCGGGTCATCGCCGGCGCCATCTGCCCGAGCTTCACCTCCTACGCCTGCCAGGACGGCTGCAGCGCCCAGGACGGCGGCCACCACGCCCACGGCTACAAGCCGATGGGCGGCTGGCGCTTCGGCAACACCATCGACGGCGCCCAGGCCGAGTACCTGAGGGTGCCCGACGCCCAGGCCAACCTGGCGCCGGTGCCCGACGGCCTGACCGACGAGCAGGTGCTGATGTGTCCCGACATCATGTCGACCGGCTTCGCCGGCGCCGAGTCCGCCGGCATCAAGATCGGCGACAGCGTGGCGGTGTTCGCCCAGGGGCCGATCGGTCTGTGCGCCACGGCCGGGGCCCGGCTGCGCGGTGCTGGGTTGATCATCGCCGTGGACGGCGTCGATGAGCGCCTGGCCATGGCGCGGCAGATGGGCGCGGACGTCACCCTCGACTTCCGCAAGGTCGACGTGGTCGAGGAGATCCTGCGCCTGACCGGCGGGCGCGGCGTGGACGCCTCCATCGAGGCGCTGGGGTTGCAGTCTACCTTCGAGGCGGCGCTGCGGGTGATCAAGCCGGGCGGCACCCTGTCGAGCCTGGGGGTCTACTCCGGCGACCTGACGATCCCGCTCGGGGCGTTCTGCGCCGGCCTCGGCGATCACAAGATCGTCACCTCGCTGTGCCCCGGCGGCAAGGAGCGTATGCGCCGGCTGATGCAGGTGATCGAGACCGGGCGGCTGGACCTCGGCCCCATGGTCACGCATCGCTACGCGCTGGAGAACATCGTCGAGGCGTACGACCTCTTCTCGCACCAGCGCGACGGCGTGCTGAAGGTGGCGATCCAGGCGAGCTGAGGGCGCATCGCGCCGCGCCAGCAGGGGCGAAACAGCGTTGAAACGCCGTGCGGATTTTTCCTGACAGGCTGCTACTCTTTGTTACACAGGGATTGAACGGTCATTCAATGTTCATCCCTTCGTCATGGAGTCGCGCGATAAGGGTCGGGGGCCAGGTCCCGCTGGCCCCTGTCACCTTGTGCAGGACCCTCATGGAGAACCCCTCATGTCGTTCACACGTCGCCGTTTCCTCAAGGGCACCCTGGCTGCCGGCGCCGCCGCCAGCGTGCCGTCGTTCTACATCAACAAGGTACTGGCCCAGGAGCAGACCCTGCGCATCTATGCGTGGGCGGGCTATTTCACCGACGAGATGCTGGCCGACTTCACCGAGAAGACCGGCATCCGCGCGACCTTTACCCCCTACGGCACCAACGACGAGCTGATGAACTCGCTGCGGGCCACCGACGGCACCGGCTTCGACGTGATCATGCCTACCGTGGACCGGGTGCCGGGCTACCTGGACTACGACCTGGTGCAGCCGCTCGACGAGTCGCGCATCAACTGGTCCGGCGCGCTCGACAGCGCCATCGAGGGCTCCGAGGTGGGCGGCGTGGTCGACGGCAAGCGCTACTTTGCCCCCAGCGACTGGGGCACCGAGGCGATCACCTGGCACCGTCGCGACGCCAAGGTCGACCGCGCCAACCTCAGCTACGCCGACCTGTGGAACCCCGAGCACGGCCAGGGCGTGACGGTGCGCGGGCACTCGGCGCTGGTGGGTATCGGCCTGTGGCTCGAGCGCGAGGGCCGGCTGCCGCATCCGCTGCTCGACTCCTACAAGAGCGAGGAGGCCATGCGCGCCAACTTCGACGTCATCCTCGAGGAGGCGATCAAGCACAAGCACATGCTGGTGCAGTTCTGGGACACCGAGAACGACGCCCAGGCGGCCTTCCGCACCAACGGCGCCATCATCGGCCAGACCTGGGATTCCACCGCCTTCCGCCTGCAGCAGGAGGGCGAGGACATCGCCTACGGCGCACCCAAGGAGGGCGCCCTGGCGTGGATGGAGGGCTTCGTGATCCCCAAGAACGCTCAGAACCCGGACGCCGTCTACGAGCTGATCAACTGGTACTACACGCCGGAGGCGGGTGCCCTGTTCGTCAAGGCGACCGGCTACAACTCCACCTCCAAGGGCGCTACCGAACTGCTGCCCGACGAGACGCGCCAGTTCTTCACCGACTCCTACACCGAGGAAGACCTGGCTAACCTGTGGTGGTGGCCGATCCAGGAGCCGTGGTACGTGGCGCTGCGCAATGAATACCAGGATCGCTACCTATCGGCATAAAGCGACGGATAAAGAGAATAAGAGGGAAGAGGGGCGCGCAGCGCCGCTCTTCCCGCTTCGTTTTAGCCGTGTAGCGGCGATCTTGCGTATGAGGTTTTGATGGACGGTAGCGTCAGACTGGACGAGGTGGTGATGCGCTTCGGCGACTTCACCGCCATCGAGAAGACCTCGCTTGCGATAGGCTCGGGCGAATTCTTCAGCTTTCTCGGCCCCTCGGGCTGCGGCAAGACCACCCTGCTCAACCTCATCAGTGGCTTCCTCGTGCCCAGCGAGGGGCAGGTGTTCATCGGCGGCGAGCCCATGGCGGGCGTGCCGGTCAACCGCAGGCCCACGGCGATGATCTTCCAGAACCTGGCGCTGTTTCCCTTGATGACGGTATTCGAGAACATCGAGTTCGGCCTCGAAGTGCGCGGCGTCGACAAGCGCAAGCGCCGCGAGGTGTCCGAACGGCTGCTGGCGCTAGTGGCGCTGGAGGGCAGCGGCCCGAAGAGGGTGACCGAGCTCTCGGGCGGGCAGAAGCAGCGCGTGGCCATCGCCCGGGCGCTGGCGGTGGAGCCGCGGGTGCTACTGCTCGACGAGCCGCTTTCGGCACTCGACCTCAAGCTGCGCCAGCACATGCGCGCCGAGCTCAAGGCGATCCAGCGCAAGACCGGTATTACTTTTATCTATATCACCCACGACCAGGGCGAGGCGCTGACCATGTCCGACCGGGTCGCGGTGATGTCGGCGGGGCGTATTCAGCAGGTCGCCGACCCCATGACGCTCTACCGCGAGCCGGCCACCGGCTTCGTTGCCGCCTTCGTCGGCGAGAACAACCGCCTCGAGGCGCGGGTGATCGACCGCGAGAACGAGCGGGTTCGCCTCGATGGCGGTGCCCTGGGCGAGCTGGCCGGCCGGGCCGGGCCCGGTGTGCGCCTGGCCAACGGCGAGGCCGCGGCGCTCTACGTGCGCCCCGAGCACCTGCGCCCGGTAGCGGCAGGGGCCGCGGGCCCCCGTTTCGACACCGAGATCGAGGCGGTGCACTTCGAGGGCGCCTGGGTGATGCTCGAGACTCGGCTGATGGCCTCGGGCGAGAAGCTGCGCGTGCAGCTCGGCCACGAGGTCTCGCGCGGCCAGGGCGAGGCGCTCGCCGCGGGCCAGCGCATGGCCTTTGCCTACGACCCCGGCGACGCCGTGGTACTGCCCGACGACGGCAGCCCGGTGGTGGACGAGGAGACCGGCGAGGTGGTGGAGGGCGATCGCGCGCAGGCGGGAGGCGCCCATGTTTAGGCAGCTGCAGGCGCGCTTCGGCGGGCCGCTGGCGATGGCCATCGTCACCCTGCTGGGGATCTGGCTGATCGTGATGGTCACCCTGCCGCAGCTGCAGATGATCGAGTATTCGCTCAAGCCCAACCTGCTGCCGGCCCAGGTCGGCGGGCCCGACGACCGGCTGACCCTGGCCAACTATGCCACCCTGTTCAACAACGACATCCACCGTGGAATCTTCTTCAAGACCATCTGGTCGAGCGTGCTGGTCACGCTGCTCACGCTCGCGGTGAGCTACCCGCTGGCCTGGTACCTGGCCAAGGTCGCCACCCCGCGCCAGGCGGCGCTGTGCATCCTGTTGCTGATCGTACCGTTCTGGATCAACGAGATCCTGCGCACCTACTCCTGGTTCATCATCCTGGCGTTTCGCGGCCCGCTCAATGAAGTGCTGATGATGCTGGGGCTGATCGAGCGGCCGATTCGCTTCCTCAGCGGCAACGGCGGGGTGATGGTCGGCATGGTCTATGCCTACATCCTGTTCATGGTGTTCCCGGTCTACAACGCCATCGAGAGCCTCGACGATAATCAGGTGCGCGCGGCCCGGGATCTCGGCGCCGGCACCCTGCGCACCCATCGGCGCATCGTCATTCCCCACGCCAAGCCGGGCATCGCCACCGGCTGCATCATGACCTTCATGCTCGCCGCGGGCAGCTACGCGGTGCCGGCGCTGCTCGGCTCGCCGGGCAGCCGCTGGTTCACCCAGATCATCTACAACTGGTTCTTCGAGGGCGGCAACTGGAACCAGGGCGCGGCCTACGCCTTCCTGCTGCTGGTGCTGTGCATCGGCTTCATGTCGCTGGTCATGAAAATCTTCAAGGTGGGCCTGGGGGACATCGGGCGATGAACTCGCAACGCTTCCTGGCCCTCGGCCTGCGCTTCTATGTGGTGGTCTTCTTCGCCTACCTGTTCCTGCCGCTGCTCGTCATGGCGGCCGCCACCTTCAACGACAGCCGCTTTCCCACGGTGACGCCGTGGGACGGCACCACGCTGCGTTGGTTCGGCGAGCTGGCGGCGGACGGCGGGATGTGGCAGGCGCTCGGCAACAGCCTGGTCGTGGCGGCCGGCGTGCTGGTCGTCGCCGTGCCCATCGGCATCGCCACCGCGCTGTTCCTCAACACCGTGTCGAGCCGCGCCAAGCCGTTCCTCTATGCGCTGATCCTGTCGCCGCTGCTCACCCCCGGGGTGATCATCGGTATCTCGACGCTGATCTTCTGGCGCCAGTTCGGCGTCAGCGGCGGCATCTTCCTCACCGTGCTGGGGCAGGCGACCTTCATCGCCGCCTACGTCATGCTGATGGTCACCGCACGGCTGCAGCGCTTCGATCGCACCCTGGAGCGCGCGGCGCTGGACCTCGGCGCCAGCCCCTGGCAGGCATTCCGCCGCATTCTGCTGCCCTACCTCAAGCCGGCGCTCTACTCGGCGGCGGTGATCGCCTTCCTGCAGTCCTTCGAGAACTACAACACCACCCTGTTCGTGGTCGGCTACGACACCACGCTGACGGTCTACATCGCCTCCAAGGTGCGCACCGGGCTCACCCCGGCGGTGAACGCCCTGGGGCTGGTCCTGATTCTCGTCACGGTGGCGTTCGCCGTGGTCTACGAGCTCAAGCGGCGGCGGGAGGCGGCGCGGGTGGTGAAAGGCGTCTAGTCCTGGCCTGACGGCACTCCGGCAAGCGGTCGCGCCGGCAGCCAGACCCGGGCGCACAGGCCGCCGAGGGTAGAGGCTTCCAGCGCCAGCCGGCCGCCGTGCAAGGCCACCAGGTCGGCGACGATGGCCAGCCCCAGCCCGTTGCCGGAGCGCTGCTCGTCCAGGCGGGCGCCGCGCGCCATGGCGGTCTCGCGCTGGGCTGCGTTCATGCCGGGTCCGTCGTCCTCCACGCAGAGCCAGGCCCCGTCGTCCCCGCTGTGTCCGTGCAGGCGGACTCGGCCATTCGCCCAGCGCAGGGCGTTGTCCAGCAGGTTGCCGACGAGTTCCTGCAGGTCCTGGGGCGCCATGCGCACGTGCAGGCCGGCCTCCAGCTCATGCTCCAGGGCCACGCCGCGGCGCCCGGCGAGCCGCCCCAGGCCCTCGAGGATGGGCGCGAGGGCCTCGGCGGCGTCGATCCGGGGAGCCAGGCCGGCGTCGCCCGCCGCGGTGGCCCGGGCCAGGTGGTGACGCACGGCGGTGTCGATGCGGGCGAGCTCGTCGCGAATCCGGCTGCGGCGCGGCTCCTCGACGCCATCGGCCAGGGTGGTCAGCACGCTCACCGGGGTCTTCAGCGCGTGTGCCAGGTTGCCGGCGGCGTGGCGGGCGTGCTCCATCAGCCGCCGGTCGCGGGCCAGCACGGCGTTCATGGCTTCGGCCAGGCGTGCCAGCTCGGCGGGCAGGCGGGCATCGAGGCGTTCGGCGTCGCCGTTCTCGACCTGCGCCAGGTCGCCCTGCAATCGCCGCAGCGGCGCCAGGCCCCAGCGCACCTGCAGCGCCAGCATGACCAACACCAGCAGGCCCAGGCCGGCGAGCGACAGCGCCACCAGCCGGGTGAAGCGGTCCAGCTCGAGCTCCAGCGTCTCCCGCGGTGCCGCCACGCTGACGTGCAGCGGCGACTCCAGCGGGGCCAGGTGGATGTCCCGCTCGACGACCCGCAGCGGGGTGTCGCGAGGTCCCGCCAGGTCACGCCGGGTCACCTCGGGCCTCTCCTGTACGGGCAGGCGCTGGTCCCACAGCGAGCGTGAGGTGAGCACCCGCTCGCCGCCGTCGCTGACCTGCCAGTACCAGCCGGAGAAGACCCGTTCGAAGCGCGGGTCGCCGAGGTCGCGCTCCTGTACCAGCTGCTGCGCCACGTCGTCCCAGGCGACACCGGCGATCACCACGTTGAGCAGCGCCTCCAACTGGCGGTCGAAGGCGCCGGTGGCGGTGGCGCGAAAGTGCTGGGCGAGGCCGAGGCCGGCCAGCGGCAGGGTAAGCGCCAGCATCAGCAGGGTGGCCAGTATCAGCCGGCTGGCCAGCGACAGCCGCTGCAGTCGTTTCATGAGGCCTCGGTGCTGCCGATGAGGCGGTAACCCTGGCCGCGGCGGGTTTCGATGCGCTCGGCGCCCAGCTTGCGCCTCAGGCGGCTGATCTGGACGTCGATGACGTTGGAGTCGGGTTCGTGGTCGCGATCGTAGACATGCTCGGCCAGCTCGCTACGGCTGACCACCCGCGGGGCGGCGTGGGCCAAGTAGGCGAGCAGGCGCGACTCCTGGGCGGTGAGGCTCACCGGGCGACCGGCCAGGGTGACGCTGCCGGTATGGGTATCGAAGGCCAGCTCGCCGATGCGCAGCACCGGATGGGCGTGGCCGTGGCTGCGGCGCACCAGGGCGCGCAGGCGGAACAGCACCTCGGCGGTCTCGAACGGCTTGGTGACGTAGTCGTCGGCGCCGGCAGAGAAGCCGGTGGCCTTGTCGGCCCAGCGGGTACGCGCGGTCAGCACCAGCACCGGCAATTCGATGGCGTCCTTGCGCCACTCGGCGAGCCAACGGCTGCCGTCGCCGTCGGGCAGCCCGAGGTCGAGGATCACGGCGTCGTACACCTCCGTGCGCACCAGGAAATCGGCCTCGCCGCCGCAGCCGGTCCGCTCGACCAGCACCCCGGCCTCGTGCAGTGCCTCCGCCAGCGCCGTGGCCAGCGCGTCGTCATCTTCCACCAGCAGCACCTTCATCGCGCCTCCTCCTTGCGCCGCATGCCGTCGATGTTGACGCCCTCCATGCCGATCAGCTCGCCGCTCGCGGCATCGAACTCGAACTCCACTACCTGACCCTGGGGGCCGAGCATCTCCACCTCGTAGATTGTCCGGCCATCATCGCGCTCCAGCTCGACTTCGAGCACCTGGCCCTCGTAGCGCGCCTCGAGCCAGTCGAGGATCTGCGGCAGCGCGACCAGCCGGCCGCTGCGTACGGCCTCGTGCAGGTCGTGCCAGTGCCTGTCGGCGAACGCCGGGGCGGCGGCCAGCAGCGACAGCCACAGGGCCGCCAGGGCGCGGCGGACGAAGGCGCGGCGCGACAGGTATTTGCGTGGAGACGGGAGTGAAGGCTTCATGAAGCAAGAGTGCCGGGCCCGACATGAATACAGCATGAACGGGGCTGTCAGCATGGGGCAAGGTGGCCGGTGCTAAAACCTGATCTGTGTCCAGAAACGTGACACTTGCCACAAGCCACAGAGGAAAGACCCATGAAACGCAACATACTCGCAGCCGGTTCGCTGGCTACCCTGATGCTCGCCTTCACCTCGGCACAGGCTTCCGACGGTCGCCTGGCGACGGATCGCCTCGACGAGGTGCTGGAGCAGGTCACGGCCTTCGGCTTTCAGCACATCCAGGAGATCGAGGCCAAGGGGCGCGACAGCGTCGAGGTCGAAGGCTGGCTCGACGACGAATGGCAGGCCGAGGTGCGCCTGTCGCTGGAGAACGGCGAATCCCTCGAAGAGGAGCGCAAGCGCCGCGACGGCGGGGCCTGGGGCATGAGCGAAGAGGACATCCGCCTGGCCATGGAAGCCGCCGTGGCCGAGGGACTGGCCGAGTTCGAGGAGATCCAGGTCGACCGCGACGGACGCATCGAGATCGAGGGCCGCGACGCCGACGGCCGCGAGATCGAGGTGCGGACTCGCCAGGGAGAGAGCGGGGCGACCGACGTGGAACGCGACTGAGCAGCCAGCGAATTCACCTCAAGCCCTTCGCCTGTCCGCCCATTGTAAGGCCCGCCGCGCCCTGCGCGGCGGGCCTTACGCTTGACCAGCGCACGGTAAGGCTCAACGATCGCCGTCGTGGGCATCGAGCTGGGCCATGAGGCTCGGCTCGAGGCGTCGGCAGTGCTGGGTGATGTCCAGGCGAACGTCGATCACGGAGCTCTCCACCCCCAGTACGCCGAGCAGGGTATGAAACAGATGATCATGGCTCACGGTACGCTCGGACTGGTGCGCCAGGCAGTCGCTGTCGAGCCCGGCGCCGCGGTCGAAGCTTGGTGACGACCACCAGATCATGGGGACGCGAGTCTGCTCGTCCGGTGCGATGGCGTACGGCAGGCCATGCAGAAAGATCCCACCCTCACCGAGCGACTCGCCGTGATCCGAAACGTAGAGCAGCGCCGCGTCCAGTGAGGGCCGGCGCTCGAGCGCCTCGATCATGGCATCCAGTACGTTGTCCGTGTAGCGCACGGCATTGTCGTAGCTGTTCACGATGGATTCTCGCGTGCATCTCGCCAGGTCGGCCTCCTCGCAGGTCGGTGTGAAGACGCGTTGCGCCTCAGGGTAGCGTTGGGAGTAGCTCGGACCATGGTTGCCGAGCATGTGTAGCACGACCACCGTGTCCTCCTCGATGCTGGCCGCCTGGCGCTCGAGTTCATCGACGAGAACCTCGTCCAGGCAGGTACCGTCGCGACATTTCTCGGGATAATCCTTGGGAGAGAGCGTGCGGCGTTCCACGCCGTCACAGACCCCCTTGCACCCCGACTGGTTGTCGATCCACAACACGCGGAAGCCGGCATGGCGCAGCACGTCCAGCAGCGACTCGTGGCTGAGAATATCGCGCTCGTCGTAATCGCGCCGGCCGCGTCGGGCGAACATGCAGGGCAGCGATACCGCCGTGCTGGTGCCGCAGCTCGAAACCCGCGGGAAGTTGACCAGCTCGCGCTCTGCCAGCTTCGGGGTGGTCTGGCGAGCATAGCCGGAGAGCCCCCAGTTGGCCGCACGCACGGTCTCGCCTACCACTAGCACCATCAGACGCGGCGCCCCGGTCGCGCTTGGCTGGCGGCGGGCGTCCTCGCCGATGGGAAGACGCTCGCTGGGCAGCGGGTCGTCGGCTGCGAGAACCTGCCCGGTTGAGACGATGGCGTTGCCCGGCGTAACCAGGAAGCGCAGCTCATGATGGTTGCGCATCAACGGAGACAAGCTCTGGAACGAGAGCAGCAGTGCCACGACCAAGACGACGACGGCACCGGCCAGCCACAGCAGCGACATGCCCAGGCCGCGTCGCCAGGAGCGGTGGCGCAATGGCCAGAGCCACAGCAGCGCAAGCGGCAGCGCCGCGTAGAGGACCAGGTATCTGGCAAGACCCGGGGTCAGCAGTTCGGTGGCCTCGCGGGTATCGGTCTGGACGACATTGTCGATCATGTGGGTGTCGAAGTAGACCCCGTAGTGACCGGTGAAATAGCTGACGCCGGCGGCCAGCAGCAGCAGCGCCGAGAGCAAAGGCTTGGCGGTGACGCGGTTGATGAACGGCAGAAAGACCACGCAGTGCAGCAGGGTCAGGATCACGCCGTAGCCGATCATATGGCCCCACTCAACCAGACTGCCGGGTGGCTCGGCGGCGAGCGTCTCCGCCCAGAACCGCTGGTTGTAGAAGAAGGTGAAGGCCAGGCAGACCATCAAGGTAAGCGCCTGGGGCGACAGGGCAGGGAGCCGCCAAGGTCGGCATCGGCGCTCGGTGTGGACGAGTGGGGGGCGTTCTGGCATGGATGAATCGTCACGGGAAGTCGATTCACCCAGCCTTGCTTGGCAACCTTAACGCTCGCTTATGGCGCCATCACTTGGTGCGTGGCAGTGTAGCCAGGGCACGCAGCCCCCCTCCGGGCGCCTCCTGCAGCTGCAGCCGCCCGCCGTGACGGGCCAGCAGGCGCTCGACGATGGAAAGGCCCAGGCCAGCGCCGGCGCCCGGGCCGGCGCGATGGAAGCGCTCGGTAACGCGCTGGCGCTCGGCGGCGGGAATGCCAGGCCCTTGGTCGTCAACGCGCAGTGTCATTCGGTCATCGTCCGCGTCCAGCGCGACGGTGATGACACTGCCGTCAGGGGAGTGGCGCAGTGCATTGCCGACCAGGTTCTGTAGCAGCGTCGCGATGGCTCCGGGTTCGGTTCGCAGCGTCCAATCGGTAGCCTCGTCGGCCTCGAGGTCCAGCCTCTGGCGTCGCTCGGCGGCGAGCGGCGTCAGCTCGGCCAACGCCTCACGCACTTCGAGGAGCAGGTCGATCTCGTGCCGCTTGGGTTCTGCCTCCTCCGGGTCCAGGCGGGCGAGCGTCAGCAGCTGCGCCACCAGGCGGGTGGCCCGTGCCACGCCGGTGCGCAGCTCCTCGAGCGCTTCGCGACGATCTTCGGGGCTCTCCGCGGCGAGGGCATTCTGGGCATGCAGATCGAGCACTGCCAGCGGGGTGCGCAGCTCGTGGGCGGCGTCAGCGATGAAGCGCTTCTCGCGCACCCGGAGCTCGCGGATCCGCTCGAGCAGGCGGTTCAGCGCGCCGACGATGGTCGCCAGCTCACGCGGCAGCGGCTGCAGCGCCAGCGGCTGCAGGGTGTGCGGGTCGCGGTGACGGATCGCCTCGGCCAGGCGCGACAGCGGGCGCAGCCCCCGGCCGGTAGCCCACCACAGCAGCAGCGCCAACAGCGGCAGACCGAACAGGTCCGGCAGCAGGGTGCGCAGGGCGACGGCGCGGGTCAGCTCGCCGCGCACGTCGCTGCGCTCGGCGACCATCACCCGGCGCGGCGAATCGGTCACGTCAAGCACGTAAATGCGCCAGTCATGCCCGGCCATGCGGTTGTCGGTGTAGCCCGGTGGGCGGTCGGTGAACGGCTGCTCCGGGGCGCTGGCGGAGCGCAGCAGCAGGCGCTCCCCCTCCCACAGCTGGAAGGCCAGCTTGCTCTCGTAGCGGTGCCCGGCGAGGCGCTTGTCCGACTGCTCGGCACGCAGCAGTGCGCTCTCGAGGCTTTCGAGCAGAGCTTCACGCTCTCCGCTCGGCAGCGGTGACTGGGCCAGGCCCTCCAGCAGGCGGGCATTCTGCGCCAGGCTGGCGTCGTAGAGCTCCTCGATCTCGTGGGCGGCGTAGCGATAGCTGACCAGCCCGATAGCCAGCATGCTGGTGGAGAACACCAGCAAAACCAGAACCAGGGTGCGGCGGCGGATCGAGGTCATGGGGCGTCGGCCTCATCCAGCACGTAGCCGATCCCCCGCACCGTGCGGATCAGGTCCGGGAACAGCTTACGGCGCAGGTGGTGGACATGAACCTCGATGGCATTGCTCTCGACGTCCGCTTCCCAGCCGTAGACCAGCCGGGTCAGGGTATCGCGGGTGAAGACGCGCCCCGGGTGGCTCATGAACTCGTGCAGCAGGGTGAACTCGCGACGCGACAGCACCACCGGCCGGCCGCGGTAGCTGACACCGAGGGTGGCCGGATCGAGGCGGATGTCGCGACACTCCAGCATGGGGCTCGCCTGGCCCTGGCTGCGGCGCAGCAGCGCGCGCAGGCGCGCCTTGAGCTCGGCTACCTCGAAGGGCTTGATCAGATAATCGTCAGCGCCGGCGTCCAGGCCGGCGATGCGGTCGTCGACGGCATCCCGGGCGGTGAGCACCAGCACTGGCACCCGGTTGCCCCGTCGGCGAGTGCTCTCCAGTACCCGCATACCGTCCAGCCCGGGCAGGCCCAGGTCGAGAATCACGGCATCGAACGGTTCGTCGCCGTGCAGCGCGTTCAGGGCCGCGGTACCGTCGGCCAGATGATCGACGGTGTAGTGCTCGGGCTTGAGAGCCAGGCGGATGCCCGAGGCCAGGCTCGGGTCATCCTCCACCAGCAGGATGCGCATGCAGGCGATCTCGTCTTCGGTCGTCGTGACCCGGGTGTGCCGGGGCTGCATGTCCATGCGCTTCGCGGCTCGGCTGCGGCGCGGGTCGCGCGGCTTCCTGGCGATGCGACACACGCTCGGCCACCGTCTCCGGGTCTGGTTGGAAAAGTACCAGATCCGCGGGGCCCTCGGGAGCGAATCTGCGTGACCCAGGCACGTTGAGCAGTGCCACCACGGGCACCGCCAGGGCGGCTGCCATGTGCATGGGGCCCGTATCCGGCGTGACGAGCCGTGGGAGCTGAGAGAGCACGGCCGCGAACTCGCGCAGTGGCAGTGGCGGCAGGAGGCGGCCGTGAACGCCGCAGGCAGATGCCAGGGCGGGAAGGTGGCGTGCCTCCTCTGGCCCCAGCAGGACCAGATAGGGCTGGCAGCGTGCCTCGAGCGCCCGCAACAGGGCCTGCCAGAAGGGGAGAGGCAGGCGCTTGTCGAGGTGGCCGCCAACGAAGATGCCGATGGCGCTGGGCGGCAGCGACTGCCTCGCCAGCAGCGCCAGTGCGGCGTCATGCTCCTGCGGGGACAGCACCAGCCAGGGGCGCGGCTCGCAGGCCAGGCCCAGGGGCGCCGCCAGGCTGTTGGCCAGTGCATGGGCGCGGGCCGGGGCAGGCCCCGCCACCCAGTCATAGGTGGCTTGCAGCCGACCGCATTGCCCCATCTTCTGCCGTGCGCCGCAAAGCTGGACGAATAGCCAACTGGTGAGGGAGCCCTCGCCGACCTGAACGGCCAGGTCGTACTCACGCCGCCGCAGTTCGATCAGCAGCCGCCACAGACGCCAGGGGCGCAGTACCATGCTGCGGCTCAGGGAGTAGTAATGCGCCAGCGGCATACCGACGAACAACGTCTGGGTCGCGTCCGTCCCCAGGTAGTCGAGCTCGATCTCAGACCGCTGCTGTGTCAACGCCTGGATCAGGCGAGCACCGATGACGGCATTGCCGATCCGAAAGTTGGGACGCACCAGCAGGATTCGCCGTGCTCCCAGCAGGGTTTCGGGTGTGGCGGGCCGTCCGGCTCGGGCATGTTTCGTCAATGCTCGGTAGAGCCAGGCCTTGGCGCCACGCTCCAGGCGCTTTCCCAGCTTGCGCATGGCCGGGTGGCGGCGGATCGAAGTCAGCAGGAACATGCAGGCGCTCCTTGATGGGGTGACGCCTGCACTTTCCCCGCTCGGTCTTATCGCAGCCTTAAGCGATCGCCACTCAGGCCATGCGCTTGAGGCTTCGCTCGCCTAGCCACCACTGATGGGCGAGGGCGGCGATCACATGCCCGCCGATCAGCAGCCACATCAAGTTGGCGAGTACTTCATGAGTTTCCTCGAAGGCCTCTTCGATCCACTCGATCTCTGGGCCAGCCGGAATCAGCGGCAGGCCGAAGAAGGCCACGCCGTGGCCGCTGCCCCAGGCGGTGAGCACGCCGCTCACCGGAATCGCCAGCAGGAGCAGATAGAGCGCCAGGTGGCCGAGGCGGGCGGCACGGCGCCAGTGCGCCGGTGGCGCCACCCGGCCGTGGTTATGCCAGCGCCAGGCCAGGCGGAAGACGAGCAGCACGAGCAGCGCTATGCCGAGGCTCTTGTGCAGGCCCATCAGGTTGGCCTTGCCGAGTTCCTCAAGCGCTTCCATCCACCAGTCGCTGGCAAGCAGGAACAGCACCAGCACGGCCATGGACCAGTGCAGGACGCGGGAGACGAGACCATAGCGGTTTTCGGTATCGAGCCAGTTCATCGGGTCACTCCTTGGAGGGGTACGTGACCGTTTTACCCGGCGCTACCTTGCGGGAGCCTTAAGGCTTCGTTCATGTCGCGTTCATCCGGCGCCAGCGCTCAGCGCTGACCGCCCCAGACACTCTCCAGCACCTCGAGTGCGGCGGCGATGGCCGGTTCCTCGCTGCGCTCGCGTCGCCACACGAAGCACAGCGCACAGGGCAGGCGCAGCCCCTCGACCACCACCAGGCCGCGTTCCTGGCGCTCGGCCATGGCCAAGGCGTCGCGGGCCAGGCTCAGGCCCACGCCGGCGCGCACCAGGTCGAGCATGCACGCCTCCTGGTCCACCTGGGCCACGCCGTTGGGCGTGACGCCGAGCGGGTCGAGCACGCCATGCAGCAGCCGGTAATGGGCCGAAAGCGTCGGTGTGACGATCCACGGCAGGGCGGCCAGGCTCGCCCAGTTGCTGGCGGCCACTCGGCTGCCCCAGCCGGGCGGTGCCACCACGTGATAATCGAAGTGGGTCAGCTCACGATAATCGATCTCCGGCGCCTCCGGGCCGGGGCCTTCACCGGGCGGCGCGAGGAAGAAGCCCACATCGAGTTCCTCGCGGCGAATCCACTCCAGCACGCTGCCGCTCATGCCGTGCTGCAGCTCGGTCTCGAGCTGTGGGGCGCGCTCCACCAGGCGATGCAGGAAGGCACCCAGACGAATGAACTCAGGATCGACGATGGTGCCGATGCGCAGCCTGCCGTGAAGGGTGCTGTGCAGGGCGCGGGCGCTCTGCTCGAAGGCGGCCATGGCCGCCAGTGCCCGCTCCGCCGCGGGCAGCAGGGCGTGGCCGTCGGCGGTCAGCGCCAGGCCCTGGGGGCGGCGACGAAACAGCGTCAGCCCCAGCGCCTCCTGCAGGTGCTTGAGCTTGAGACTGACGGCGGGCTGGGTCAGGTGCAGGCGCTCGGCGGCGCGGGAGACGCTGCCTTCTCGGGCCACGGTGACGAAGGCGCGCAGGGTGGGAAGATCGTGCATGGCGGCTGCCGCTGAGAATATAAGTAGAGCTTATATCTGGCTTTTGGATTTCTCAATTGATTGTGGCGCACGACACGGTAGGCTTGATGATCAAAGTACCGCCTGTGCTGAATGAAAGCCGCGCACGACGCGACAGCCAGCGACATCAGCCAACGACAAGACGAGAACCCTCATGACGCAGCACACGATCACGCATTATATCAACGGGCAAATGACGGCCGGCGAAGCGGGTCGCCATCAGGACGTCTACAACCCGGCCACCGGCCAGGTCTCGGGTCGGGTGGCGCTGGCCTCCCGCGGCGATGTGGCGACCGCCGTGGCCGCGGCCAAGGCCGCCTTCCCGGCCTGGGCCGACACGCCGCCGATCCGCCGCGCGCGGGTACTGTTCAAGTTCCTCGAGCTGCTCAACGCCCACAAGGACGAGCTGGCCCGCGCCATCACGCTGGAGCACGGCAAGGTCTTCACCGATGCCCAGGGCGAGGTGGCCCGCGGCATCGACATCGTCGAGTTCGCCTGCGGCATCCCGCAGCTGCTCAAGGGCGACTACACCGAGCAGGTGAGCGGCGGCATCGACAACTGGACCGTGCGCCAGCCGCTGGGCGTGGTGGCCGGCATCACGCCGTTCAACTTCCCGGCCATGGTGCCGATGTGGATGTTCCCGGTGGCCATCGCCGCGGGCAACACCTTCATCCTCAAACCCAGCCCCACCGACCCCAGCGCCTCGCTGCTGATCGCCGATCTGCTCAAGCAGGCCGGCCTGCCCGACGGCGTGTTCAACGTGGTGCAGGGCGACAAGGAGTCGGTCGAGGCGCTGATCGAGCACCCCGACGTGCAGGCACTCTCCTTCGTCGGCTCCACGCCCATCGCCAACCTGATCTACGAGAACGGCGCGCGCCACGGCAAGCGCGTGCAGGCCCTGGGCGGGGCCAAGAACCATATGGTCGTCATGCCCGACGCCGACCTGGACAAGGCCGTCGATGCCCTGATCGGCGCCGCCTACGGCAGTGCCGGCGAGCGCTGCATGGCGATCAGCGTGGCGGTGCTGGTGGGCGACGTGGCCGACAAGATCGTCCCACGCCTGGCCGAGCGTGCCAGGGCGCTGAAGGTCAAGAACGGCCTCGAACTCGACGCCGAGATGGGCCCCATCGTCACCGCCCAGGCCCACCAGCGCATCACCGGCTACATCGAGAAGGGCGTGGCCGAAGGCGCCGAGCTGGTGATCGACGGCCGCGAGTTCGACGCCACCACGACAGGCGACGGCTGCAGCGAAGGCTTCTGGATGGGCGGTTCGCTGTTCGACCACGTCACCCCGGAGATGACGATCTACAAGGAGGAGATCTTCGGCCCGGTGCTGGCCTGCGTGCGGGTACCCGACATCGCCACCGCCATCCAACTGATCAACGATCACGAATTCGGCAATGGCGTGAGCTGCTTCACCGAGAGCGGCAGCGTGGCGCACGAGTTCGGCCGCCGCATCCAGGTCGGCATGGTCGGCATCAACGTACCGATCCCGGTGCCCATGGCGTGGCACGGCTTCGGCGGCTGGAAGCGCTCGCTGTTCGGCGACACCCACGCCTATGGAGAGGAGGGCGTGCGCTTCTATACCAAGCAGAAATCGATCATGCAGCGCTGGTCCGACTCGATCAACGCCGGCGCCGAGTTCGCCATGCCGACCCATAAGTGAGCCGGTCGGGAGAATCCTCATGGCAGAGCAGGAATTCGACTACATCGTGGTGGGCGCCGGCACTGCCGGCTGCCTGCTGGCCAACCGCCTCAGCGCCGACCCGGCCAACCGGGTGCTGCTGATCGAGGCGGGCGGGCGCGACAACTACCACTGGGTGCACATCCCGGTGGGCTACCTCTACTGCATCAACAACCCGCGCATCGACTGGTGCTTCAAGACCGAGCCCGACGAGGGGCTCAACGGGCGCTCGCTGATCTACCCGCGCGGCAAGACCCTGGGCGGCTGCTCCAGCATCAACGGCATGCTTTACATGCGCGGCCAGGCCCGCGACTACGACGGCTGGGCCGAGCAGGTGGGCGACGACGACTGGCGCTGGGAGAACTGCCTGCCCGACTTCATGAAGCACGAGGACCACTACCGCCTGGACGAGGGCGGCGACGCCGATGCCGCCCACCGCGACTTTCACGGCCACGGCGGCGAATGGCGCATCGAGAAGCAGCGTCTCAAGTGGGAAGTGCTCGACGACTTCGCCGAAGCCGCGGTGCAGGCGGGCATCCCGCGTACGCGAGACTTCAACCGCGGCGACAACGAGGGCGTCGACTATTTCGAGGTCAACCAGCGCTCGGGCTGGCGCTGGAACGCGGCCAAGGCCTTCTTGCGCCCGGTGTGCGAGAAGCGCAGCAACTTCACGCTATGGCACTCCGCCCAGGTGCATCGACTGCTGTTCGAGGAAGGCAGCGGCGGCAAGCCCCGCGCCAGCGGGGTCGAGCTCGAACGTGACGGTGCCGTTACCCAGGTCAAGGCCAGGCGCGAGGTGATCCTGGCCGCCGGCGCCATCGGCTCGCCTCAGCTGCTGCAGCTCTCCGGCATCGGCCCGGCGGGGCTGCTCGCCGAGCACGACATCCCGCTGGTGCACGAGCTTCCCGGCGTCGGCGAGAACCTGCAGGATCACCTGCAGATCCGCTCGGTCTACAGGGTCACCGGCGCCAAGACCCTCAACACCCTGGCCGCCTCGTGGCTGGGCAAGGCGGCCATCGGCGTCGAATACCTGCTGCGCCGCACCGGGCCCATGAGCATGGCGCCTTCGCAGTTGTGCATCTTCACCCGCAGCAGCGACGAGTACACACACCCCAACATCGAGTACCACGTCCAGCCGTTGAGCCTGGAGGCCTTCGGCCAGCCGCTGCACGACTACCCGGCGATCACCGCCAGCGTGTGCAACCTCAACCCCACCAGCCGCGGCAGCGTGCGCATCAAGAGCCGCGACCCGCGCCAGGCCCCGGCCATCGCGCCCAACTACCTCAGTACCGAAGAGGATCGCAAGGTGGCGGCAGACTCGCTGCGGGTCACCCGGCGCATCGCCGAGCAGCCGGCCTTTGCCAAGTACCGCCCCGAGGAGGTCAAGCCCGGCGTGCAGTACCAGAGCGACGACGAGCTGGCACGGCTGGCCGGCGACATCGGCACCACCATCTTTCATCCGGTGGGCACGGCCAGGATGGGGCGCGACGACGACCCCATGGCGGTGGTGGACTCGCACCTGCGCGTGCGCGGCATCGAGGGGCTGCGGGTGGTGGATGCCAGCATCATGCCCACCATCACCAGCGGCAACACCAACTCGCCGACACTGATGATTGCCGAGAAGGCAGCGGGCTGGATTCTCACGGGCGGGTGAGGAAGGGGAGTAGGTAAAAATTACGTCATCGACGCAAAATAGTATTTGACGTGGGTGCCTGAACAGAGCAAGATGCGTGCAGTTGGTTAGCAAGTCGAACATCGCAGGTGGTCATCGAAACGCTCATGGCGTCTTGATTTCCCGGTGAAAAGTTTCTTGTTTTACCCACTGCAACTCGGGTATTTCCCGGAAAATCAATGCTATTAGAGGAATTCGATAATGGCTACCGGTACTGTCAAGTGGTTCAACGACACCAAGGGCTTCGGCTTCATCTCTCCGGACGACAACGGCGACGACCTGTTCGCTCACTTCTCCGAGATCCAGGCTGACGGCTTCAAGACTCTGCAGGACGGTCAGAAGGTCTCCTTCGACGTCACTCAGGGCAAGAAAGGCCTCCAGGCTTCCAACATCAAGGTCATCGGCTAAGCTTCAGCTTGCCCTGATCTGATGTGCCACCTCGGTGGCGAAAAGGCCCGCGCAAGCGGGCCTTTTGCATTTCTGCACGCCTGGGTCATATTCAATTTGGATCTTAATGGATTTCTAAAAATAACTTTTTAGAATATGAGGCTGCCGTCACAATGGACTCAGCTCCCTGTGAACGGAACCCTCGACCATGCCGCTGGATGCCTGGATCTCCCTCGCCGTCGTCCTTGTCGTTTTCCCCCTGATGGCCTTCTCCCGCCTCGGCCCCGACATCGTCCTGCTGGGGGCGGTCATCCTGCTGCTGACCCTCGGCGTGATCGATCCGGCCCAGGCCTTGGGCGGCTTCTCCAGCACCGGCCTGTTCACCGTGGCCTTCATGTACGTGCTGGTGGCCAGTATCCGCGAGACCGGCGGCATCGACCTGATCATTCGTCACGTGCTCGGCCGGCCCCGTAGCGAGGGTCGCGCCATGGCGCGGCTGCTGCTGCCAGTGGCGAGCCTGAGCGGTTTCCTCAACAACACGCCCGTGGTCGCCACCTTCATCCCCGCGGTGCTGAGCTGGAGCCGACGCCTGCAGCTGTCTGCCCATCGCCTGCTGATGCCGCTCAGCTTCGCTTCCATTCTAGGTGGCACCATTACCCTGTTCGGTACCAGCACCAACCTGGTGGTGCATGGGTTACTGGTCGAACGCCGCCCCGACCTGGACATGGGGCTGTTCGACATCGCCTGGGTCGGGGTGCCGGTGGCGGTGGCCGGGTTGCTCTACCTGCTGCTGATGGCGCCGCGCCTGCTACCGGCACGACGCGACGTGGCCAGCCCCTTCGCCAACCCGCGCGAGTACACCATCGAGATGGAGGTCGATCCCGCCGGGCCGCTGGTCAACCGCAGCGTGGAGGAGGCCGGGCTGCGCCACCTGCAGGAACTGTTCCTGGTAGAGATCGAGCGCGACGGCAACGTGGTCAGCGTGGTGGGCCCCGGGGAGCGACTCAAGGGTGGCGACCGGCTGGTGTTCGCCGGGACCAGCGAAGGAGCGGTGGAGCTGCAGCAGATGCGTGGCCTGGTGCCGTCGCGGCATGGCGAGTCGAGCCTGGAGAAGGAGTTCAAGGAGCGCCGCCTGGTGGAGGCGGTGGTGTCGGATCAATGCCAGTTTGTCGGCCAGCGCATTCGCGACGGCCACTTCCGCACCCTCTACGGCGCTGCCGTGCTGGCGGTATGTCGCGGCGGCGAGCGGGTCGCCGGCAACTTGGGGCAAGTGCGCCTGCAGCCCGCCGACGTGTTGCTGCTGGAGGTGCGCCCCCCGTTCATCGAGCGCCATCGGCAGTCTCGCGATTTCCTGCTGATCAGCCAGGTCAACGGCCAGGCGCGTCCCAACCACGAGAAGGCCTGGCTCGCCTGGAGCATTCTCGCCGCAGTGGTCGCGCTCGCCACCCTCGGCGTGATGAGCATGATGAACGCCGCCATGCTGGGCGCGGCAGCGGCGCTCATCACCGGCTGCTGCTCGGTGGGTGCGGCCAAGCGGGGACTCGATACCCAGGTATTGCTGACCATCGCCGCCTCCTTCGGCCTGGGTGCCGCGCTGGAGCACTCCGGCGCGGCGCAGGCCCTGGCCAGCGGCGTGTTGGGGCTGGCGGGCAGTTCCCCCTGGGCGCTGCTGGTGGCGGTCTACGTGCTGGTGAGCCTGCTCACCTCGGTCATTACCAATAATGCCGCGGCGGTCATCACCTTCCCGGTGGTCATGGCCGGCGCCGAGGCGCTCGGCGTCAATCCGATGCCCTACGTGGTGGCGGTGATGTTTGCCGCCTCGGCCAGCTTCCTCACGCCGATCGGCTACCAGACCAACCTGATGGTGCTCGGCCCCGGCGGCTACCGCTTCGGCGACTTCCTGCGCGTGGGAGGGCTGCTCAACCTGACCACCGCGGCGGTGGCGCTGGTGCTGATTCCCCTGGTGTGGCCTTTCTGAGGCGCGTCGCTCTCGCCGTCGTCATGGCTTTGCGGTAGGGTGTCGGCTTTGCAGACTGCGACGAAGGAAGCCAGCCATGAGCCACCCCGGCGAACTGATCATCGAGCCGAAGAGCGGTCGCGCGGCCGATGCCTGTGTCTTCATCCTGCACGGCCTGGGCGCCGATGGGCATGACTTCGAGCCCCTGGTGCCGGCGCTGCCGCTGAAAGCGGGACTCGACGTTCGCTTCATCCTGCCCCATGCGCCGCGGCTGCCGGTGACGATCAACGGCGGCATGGTGATGCCGGCATGGTACGACATCCACGAGATGAGCCTCGACCGGCGCGTCGACACGGCGCAGCTGGTGGCCTCCGCCGAGCGCATCCAGGCGCTGATGCAGGAGCAGATCGGCCACGGCATCGACAGCCGGCGTATCATCCTCGCCGGTTTCTCCCAGGGTGGGGCGGTGGCCTATCAGGCCGCGCTTTCGTTCGACGCCCCGCTGGGCGGGCTGCTGGCCATGTCCACCTACTTCGCCACCGCCGAGACCGTCGCGCTGGCCGAGGCCAACCGCGAACTGCCGATCGAGATTCACCACGGCACCTTCGACCCGGTGGTACCCGAGTCGCTGGGCAAGGCGGCCTACCAGCGCCTGCAGGCGTTGGGTTACGCGGTGCACTACCAGACCTATCCCATGGCCCACGCGGTGTGCCCGCAGCAGGTGGGTGACATCGCCGACTGGCTGAACGCACGGCTGGGCTGAATGCGGTGAGCGACGCCACGGCCGAGGCCTCCCTGATACGGACCTGCCTGCGCAGCAGCCGGCCGAACTTCCTGGTCCTGGCGCCGCTGTGCGCGGGCCTGGCGATGACCGCGGCCTGGGCAGAAGGCCTGGCGTTCGCCCCGCTCGATGCGCTGCTGGTACTGTTCGGCGCGCTGCTGGCCCATGCCGCGGTGAACCTGTTCAATGAGCACCACGACTTTCACTCCGGCCTCGATGCGCTGACCGAGCGCACACCGTTCTCCGGCGGCAGCGGCGCGCTGCCCGAGCGGCCCGAGGCCGCCCGTGCCGTGCGGGTGGCGGCCTGGGCCTGCCTGGCGGGGGTGATGCTGATCGGTGCCTGGTTCCTGTGGCGGGCGGGGCCGGTGATGCTGCTGTATGGCCTGGCGGGGCTCGGCCTGGTGCTGGCCTACACCGGTTGGCTGACGCGCCGGCCCTGGCTCTGCCTGCTCGCCCCGGGGGCGGGTTTCGGCCTGCTGATGGTACCGGGCGCCCATCAGGCGCTGACCGGCACGCTGTCGGCCACGGTGGTGGCGGCAGCGCTGGTGCCCACGCTGATGGTCAGCGCACTGTTGCTGATCAACCAGGTGCCCGACATCGACGCCGACCGCCGGGTGGGGCGCGATCATCTGGCGATCCGCCTGGGGCCGCTGCGGGCCGCCCGGCTGGTGGCGCTGCTGCTGGCGGCCGCCTTCGCGGTGGTGCCCCTGGCCTGGTGGGCCGGGGCGTTGCCCACCACGGCCTGGCTGATGTGGCTGGCGCTGCCGGTCCTGGCGTGGCTGCTGCGTGGCCTGTGGCGCTTGCCGGCGGGCGTGGCGCAGGGCGAGCTGGCGCCGCTGCTGCCCTTGATGGGACTCAACGTCGTGCTGCTGCTGGCGAGCCTGGCGCTGCTCAACGTCGGGCTATGGCTGGCGGGTTGAGGTGCGCCGAAGCCCGGTGACGCGCCATCCTGCGCGGCGGGGAGGGATTCCAAGTGGCAGACGAGCTCGGACTCTGACAGGCTTGGGGTAGCAGGGTCCTGCTCCCCGGGCGTAGCCCGGGGTTGAGTCGAGCGGGATCGATCCCAAGGTGTACAGGTGGTACCTGGCCAGTCAGCACAAGGAGACCGTGATGATGCCCGATATTTCCGAGGAGCTGCGTCTGCCGGTGGCCTGCCCGAACTGCGGCAGCCACCTCTATCGTGTCTCGAAGGTTCATAACCCCGACGACAAGGTGTTCTGTGCCTCCTGCAAGCGTTTCCTGTGTCTCTACCATGAAGCGCAGGGCATGCTGGACAAGGGGCCGGGCGATGAGCTCGAGGCCATGATCGAAGAGGTCGTCAACCGAAACCACCACTAAGGCGCGCGTCGCGTATGCCGCCATTCGGTGAGTCGCTGCTGGCCGTGGCCTTGCTGCTGCTGGCGGTGGTGACGCTGCTCGAACGTCGCCTGGTGCGAGCCTGCATAGGGTTCGTGCTCTTTGCGCTGACGGTGGCGCTGGCCTGGGCCCGGCTTGGGCTGGTGTGGCTGGCGCTGCTCGAGCTGGTGCTGGGAGCCGTGCTGACCGGAGCCTTCCTGTTCCATGCCCTGGAGGTGTCGCTGCAGGCCAGGCCCCGCGGGGGCCGC
The DNA here is from genome assembly GCF_015992245.1 of Halomonas sp. SS10-MC5. NCBI lineage: Bacteria > Pseudomonadati > Pseudomonadota > Gammaproteobacteria > Oceanospirillales > Halomonadaceae > Halomonas > Halomonas sp. SS10-MC5. The sequence continues at coordinate 1,173,805 of NZ_CP065435.1, forward strand.
CGGTATGACCCCGAACCGCTGGCCTGTCGGCCTGCCCTGGCATGCCTGCTGCCGGCCGCGGCGGTTCCCACCCTGATCGGCGTGGCCCTCGTTGCCCAGGAGGTGAGCCTCCTGGACGCGCTGCGTCCCGCCGGGCTTGGCCTGCTCGGGGCTGGGCTGTGGGCCTTCTCGCTGCATCGCCACTTGCTGCGGCGCCTGCTGGCCTTCAACGTCATCGGCACGGGAATTTTCCTGCTCCTCATGTCCCTGGCCGGGGACGGGGCCAGAGCGGCTGCCCATGGGCTGGTCATCTCCGGCCTGTTGGTGGCGCTGCTGGGCACGGCCCTAGGGGCGCTGCTGATCCGCCGTCTCGAGGACCTGGAGCCACCCGGCGCGGCGGCATCGGCGCACGGCGACGGGGCGCCATGATCGAGCGCCTGGGCTTGGCCACCGACCTGTCTGGGCAGGCCGACGCTCCGCTGATGCTCTACGCCGTGCTCGGCCTGCCGCTGCTGCTCGGGCTGCTGGGCGGCGTGCTGCGGCCCGCACGTGGTTGGCCCGTCGCCCTGGTGGGGCTGCTGCCGCTGTCGGCCCTGGGCTGGCTGACAGCCGCATCGGCCGGCGGGCCGGGGCAGTCGGGAACGTTCGAGGTCGGCTCGCTGATGCTGCATTGGCGCCTCAACGGCCTTACGCTCGTCCTGCTGCTGCTCACCCAGGCGATCGTCCTGGCCAGTGCGCTCTATGCGCCGTCCTACCTGCGCGAGATGGCCCAGGCCAGCCGTCGCGGCCAGGCCGGGTTCTGGCCGCTGCTGGGTGTCCTGGCCGCCAGCCTCTCATTGATCTGGGTGGCGGCAGACCTGCTGTTGCTGTACATCGGCCTGGAAGTGATGGGGCTGGCCGTGGTGGGGCTGCTGCTGCTGCCGGGCAAGGCCGACGCCCTGGTGGCGGGGCTGCGCTACCTGCTGCTGGCGTTGGTGGGGTCGCTGGCTTACCTGCTGGGCAGTGCGCTGCTGCTGGGCGCCTGGGGGCGGCTGGACCTGGCGGGCCTGGCCGAGGCGGCCGAACCCGGCGCCTTGCCGTGGGTGGCCGTGGCCCTGCTCAGTGCGGGCTTGCTGCTCAAGGCCGCCGTGTTTCCCCTGCACGCCTGGTTGGTGCCAGTGCATGGTGCGGCCTGGATCCCCATCAGTGCGCTGCACGCGGGCCTGGTGGTCAAGGCTTCCTTCTTCATCGCACTGCAGCTGTGGCTGGTGCTGGTGCCGGCAGCGGCGTCGGCGGCTGCGCTGATAGGCGTGATGGCGGCCGGGGCGGTGACCTGGGGCGGTGTGATGGCCTGGCGCGCGGCGACGCTCAAGGAGGTGGTGGCCTGGTCGACCGTGTCGCAGCTGGGTTACCTGCTGCTGGCGTTTCCGCTGCTGGTCGGCAGCGGAAAGGCCGTCGCCGCGCTGGCCTGGGACGGCACCTGGCTGCAGCTGGCCGCCCATGGCCTGGCCAAGGCGGCCATGTTCCTGGCCGCGGGCAACCTGATTCTCGCCACCGGCGAAGCCCGGGTGGAGGGGCTGGCCGGTGCCAGCCGCCGCTTCCCGCTCTCCCTGCTCAGCTTCGGCATGGCGGCGATCAGCCTGGTCGGGCTGCCGCCGAGCATGGGCTTCACCGCCAAATGGCTGCTGCTGCATGCCGCGTTGGCGGGCGGCCATTGGGCCTGGATGGCGGTGCTCGCCATCGGCACGCTGCTCAGCGCCGCCTATGTCTTCCGTATCTTTCGTTACTCCTTCATCGAGGACGCCCCGGAATCCGAGTATCGCCGGGTGCCCTGGGGCATGGAGCTCATCGCCCTGCTGCTGGCGCTGGCGGCGCTGCTGCTGGGATTGGCGGCCGACTGGCCGCTGTCGCTGCTGCGCGGCGCGGGAGGCGAGCCATGAGCCAGGGCTGGCTGCCGGTCTTCACCCTGGCCACCTCGCTGCTGGTGGCACCGCTGATCTTCGCCCTGCCAGAGCGGGCCTGGCGGGCGCGCGCGGCAGTCAACCTGGCGGCCGCCATGCTCAAGCTGCTGCTGGTCGCGCTGCTGGTGCTGGGGTTCTATCAGGGGCGTGACTACAGTTTCGGCTTCACGGTGGTGGAGGGCGCCAGCTTCCTGCTCCAGGTCGATGCCCTGGGGCTGATGTTCGCCGGCCTCTCGTCGTTGCTGTGGCTGGCCACCACGGTCTACGCCATCGGCTATCTCGAGGATTCGCCCAACCGCAAGCGCTTCTTCGGCTTCTTCAGCCTCTGCGTGGCCAGTACCGTCGGCATCGCCCTGGCCGGCAACCTGTTCACCTTTCTGCTGTTCTACGAGCTGCTCACGCTCTCCACCTATCCGCTGGTGGTGCACCGCGGCCACGCCAAGGCGCTGGCCGCGGGCAAGGTCTATCTTCGCTACACCCTGACCGGCGGGCTGGTGTTGCTGCTCGGCGTGGTGGCGCTGCACGCCCTGGTGGGCGATGTCGCCTTCGGGCAACGCGAGAGGCTCGCCGACCTGGGGCCCGAGGCCCATCCCATGCTGACCGTCCTGTTCCTGGTGCTGCTCGTCGGCCTCGGGGTCAAGGCGGCGCTGGTACCGCTGCACGGCTGGCTGCCGCGGGCCATGGTGGCGCCTGCGCCGGTCAGCGCGCTGCTGCATGCGGTGGCGGTGGTCAAGGCCGGGGCGTTCGGCATCGTGCGGCTGGTGTACGACGTCTTCGGCATTTCGCTGGTCCACGAACTCGGCCTGCTGATGCTGCTCGGCGTGATTGCCTGCGTCACCATCCTCTACGGTTCGGTGCGCGCCCTGTCGCAGCAGGAGCTCAAGCCGCGGCTGGCCTACTCCACGGTCAGCCAGGTCTCCTATATCGTGCTCGGCATCAGCCTGTTCGGCCCCTTCGGCACCATCGCCGGGCTCGTCCACCTGATGCACCAGGGGCTGATGAAGGTCACCCTGTTCTACTGTGCCGGCAACTACGCCGAGGAACTCGGCGTTCATCGTATCGACGAACTCGACGGCGCCGGGCGGCGCATGCCGCTCACCAGCTTGGCCTTCACCGTGGGGGCGCTGGGTATGATCGGCCTGCCGCCGGTCGCTGGCTTCATCACCAAATGGTACCTGGGGCTGGGGGCGGTCCAGGCCGGCATGCCCTGGGTGATCGGCGTGATCGTCACTAGCAGCCTGCTGAACGCCGCCTACTTCCTGCCCATCCTTTACCGGCTGTGGTTCCGGCAGGGGCTCGGTCGCTGGCCGGAAGAGCGCCGCCTGGGGCGCTACGAGACCAGCGCCTGGCTGCTGCTGCCGACTGCCGCCACGGCGCTGTTCAGCATCCTGGTGGGGCTGCTGGCGGGGGTTTCCTTCAGCCCGCTGGACCTGGCGACCTTCATGGCGACGCAGGAGTACCTGCCATGAGCCTGCTGCTTGCTGTGGTGCCGCTCTGGCCGCTGCTGGTGATGCTTTATGCCGGGCTGCGGCTGGCCCTGGCCCGGCTTGGCTCGCGCCGCGGCCGGCCGCGGCTGGAACTTTTCGATGCGGTGTGGCTGTCGGCACCGCTGCCAGCCCTGCTGCTGGCGCTGTGGCCCGGCGAGCTGGCACTGTCTATGCAGAGCTGGATGCTGGGTGGTCTATGGCAGCTCGACGGGGCGCGCCGGCCGTGGCTGCTGTTCGGCGCCCTGCTGTGGCTGCTGGCCGGCTGGTATGCGCGTGGCTACCTGGCCCACGAGCGGCGCCAGGCCGGGGAGGGCGACGCGGATGCCGTTGGCCGCCTGCTGGGCTTCACGCTGCTGTGGCCGCTGACGCTGGCCGGCAACCTGCTGCTGATCCTGGCCGAGGACATCCCCAGCTTCTATCTGGGCTTCGTCACCATGACCCTGGCCGCCTACGGCCTGGTGGTGCACGCCCGCGACCGCGACGCCAGGCTCGGTGGTCTGGCCTACATCGTCATGGCGCTCGTCGGCGAGGGGCTCATCCTGGCCGGCCTGCTGTGGTCGGCGGGCAGTGCGGAGGCGCTGACCCTGAGCGAGCTGCGGGCGGCCATCGTCGAGGCCGAACAGGGGCCGTGGATGGCCACCCTGCTGTGGCTGGGGTTCGGCGTCAAGGCCGGCGTGATCGGGCTCCACGTCTGGCTGCCGTTGGCGCACCCGGTGGCGCCAACGCCGGCCAGCGCCGTGCTCAGCGGGGTGATGGTCAAGGCCGGCGTGCTGGGCTGGCTGAGCACGCTGCCGCTGGGCGTCCCCGAGGCGGGGCTGGTCCGGCTCGGCGAGGCGATCGTCCTGGCCGGGCTGGCGGGGGCCTTCGTCGCCGCCCTGCTGGGTGTGACCCAACGCCAACCCAAGGCGGTGCTGGCCTACTCCAGCGTCAGCCAACTGGGCATGCTGGCCAGCCTGGTGGGCGTGGGGCTGGCGGCGCCAGCGCTGTGGCCGGCGCTGCTGGCGCCGGTCACGCTCTTCGCCGCTCACCACGGCATGACCAAGGGTGCCCTGTTCCTCGGCGTGGGCATCAGCGAGCATCCGCCGCGGCTGCCGGCCTGGCTGATCGTGACGCTGCTGTCGGTGCCGGCGCTCTCCCTGGGCGGTGCGCTGACCTCGGGGCTGGTCGCCAAGGGGTTCATCAAGGAGGCGCTCTACGGGAGCGAGTACGCGGCGCTGACGAGCTGGCTCAGCCTGGCGGCGGTGGGCAGCACCCTGCTCATGGCACGTGCGCTGTGGCGCCAATGGCGGGGACGGGGCGAGCCTTCCCTTCCCTGGCGTGCGCCCATGTCGCTGGCCTGGCTGGGCGCCGTGCTGGCGGCGGTCTCGGTGCCGCTATGGCTTCCCATCGACGGCGCCAAGTGGCCACCGCTGAAGGATCTGCCCGGGCTGCTGTGGCCGGTGGCCCTGGGGCTTGGCCTGGCGGGCCTGGTGCTGCTGGCGGCCAGGGCCAGGTCGGGCGAGTGGGGTGTCGCGGCTCGCCTGCCCGCGGGCGACCTGTGGTGGGGCTACACGGCCCTGGCGCGGCGAGTGGTGGCGGGGCTGACGCGAGCAGGCGCCGGGCTTGTGGCCAGCGGGCAGCGGTTACGCGCGCGCCTGGTGGAGCGGGAGCATCGCGCCATCGACTGGCTCGACGGCCTGACCCACGCCGAGCGGGTCTTCACCCGCCTGGCCGTGCCGCTGATGGTGGGGGTGGCGGTGCTGCTGCTACTGGGGTTCTGGCTGGGCTAGGCCCGGCGGCTGCCGGGCCTGGCCGCCTCGAGCTACAGCAGTTCTTCGCCGGCCAGCGCCAGTCGCGAGCGCTCGACACTGCGCAGCGTCACGTGGCCGGCATGCGGCCAGTTGCTGAAGCGCTGCACCACCGCCGCCATGCCGCAGGTGTTGGCGGTGAGGTAGGGCGTGTCGATCTGGCCGACGTTGCCCAGGCAGACGATCTTGGTGTTGCGCCCGGCCCGGGTGAGCAGGGTCTTGAGCTGCTTGGGCGTGAAGTTCTGCGCCTCGTCGATGATCAGGAAGGTATCGTTCAGGGTGCGCCCGCGCATGAAGCCGGGGGCGCGGATCTGCACGCGTGAGCCGATCAGGGTGCGCGTGGCGTCCTGGCTCCAACTGGTGCTGCCGTCGTGCTCGTCGCGCAGCAGGTTGTCCATATTGTCGTGGAAGGCACCCATCCACGGCGACATCTTCTCCTCCTCGGTGCCGGGCAAAAAGCCGATGTCCTCGCTCATCGAGATTGGCGCCCGGGTGAAGACGATGCGCTCGAAGCGCTTGGCGTCGAGCGTCTGCTGAAAGGCCGCCGCCAGCGTCATGAAGGTCTTGCCGGTGCCGGCGCTGCCGGCAATGGTGACGAGGTCGATATCGTCATCCATCAGCAGGTTGAGGGCGAAGTTCTGGCGGCTGTCGTGGGCGTGGACACCCCAGACGCCGTCCCTGTGGCGGTAGTTGGTCAACAGCTGGAGCCGCGCCTGGTTGGGCCCCAGTTCGCGCACGATAGCTTCGAAGCTGGCTCCGTTCTCGCTGTCGGACACCAGCATGCCCAGGTGCCAGCCGCCGGGTATCTCGCCCTGCAGCCGGTAGAAGGTGTGGTGGTCGACTCGCTCCACCTCGACATTGACATCCATCTGATCCCAGGGGCCGCTGCCGCCCTCCGCTTCGGGATAGATGCGTACCCCCTCCAGCATGACGTCGCTGTCGCTGAAGGCGCGGTCGGTCAGGTAGTCCTCCACCGGCACGTGCAGGGCGGCGGCCTTCACCCGCAGGTTGATGTCCTTGGTGACCAGGATCACCGAGGCATCGGGGCGCTCGTCGCGTAGCCGGCAGGTCTCGGCCAGCAGTACGTTGTCGGGGCTCTCCGCCAGATGCTCGAGCGGTTCGAGTTCGGGGTAGCAGAGGAAACGTAGCTTGCCGAGGGTGGTGCCATCGGCTCGGGGTATCGGTATGCCTTGCTGAATTTCGTCGAAGGTGACCTGGTTGGTGAGGTCGGAGAGGGTACGGCTGACCTGGCGGGCGGTGCGAGCGATCTCGCGCAGGCCATTCTTGTGCTTGTCGAGTTCCTCGAGCACGGTCATGGGAATGACCACCTCGTGTTCCTCGAACTGATACAGCGCAGCGGGGTCGTGGAGCAGGACGTTGGTATCCAGCACGTACAGCCGCTTGGCTTTCTTGTCGAGTCGTACCATCGGGGCAGCGCTCCTGAGTTGACGGCACCTACAACACTGGCCTTCACATCGTTCCGTGGTATGACAGTCCCGGCTCACTGGCGGCCAGTGTCACTTCGCGGGCGTGGCTCCTCTGTGGCTTCGTTTCCTAGAGCATGGAGTTTTCCACCCGCGGTTGCCATCGAAATTCTTCAACGCAAGCCGCTGGAACGCCTGCTACGGCACATTGCGCTCTGCCGGCGATACCGCTCCATCGCCGCCGTGGGGGAGCCCATGGCGGGCCGAACGAGGGGAGGGGCGAGTTAACGTTGATTGCGCATATAGCGATACGAAACGCAACGGCGTAAGGTAGAGCCAATAACAAATGGCCCGACACGGCGTTGCCTGGACGAACGTAGACGCGTGCGATCGGAAGAGGGCGCGGTGCTTGGAAATGCCTCGTGGGCCAGCTAAAGGCAGAGGTACGCAGGATGGATCCGGTCGTAGCGGTACTGATCGTGGCGGGAGTGGCGTTGCTGCTCTCGATGGTATGCATGGTGGCCTTCGTGAAGAGCCGCAGTGCTCGCAGCGAGCTCGAGGAAGCGCCGCTGACAACGCGCCGCGTGGCGGAGGCCGCCCCCGATTCCCGCGCGGTGGAGGCGCCTCGGCCGGAAGCCGGAACCCTGCCCGAGCCGGATGTGCCGGAGCCGATGCACCGTTTCAAGATTGCCTCGGGCAAGGACATCAAGCAGTGCCTGTTCGTGATCCTCGACTGGCCGGGGCTGGACACCAACCGCCGCCTCGCTCGCCTGCTCAAGGAGTACAACGCCAACTATGACGCCAAACTGGGCGTCTACAAGATTCGCGACTCCCTTGCCGGCTACAAGCTGACCATTGCCAACTCGTCGCCGCCCGGGACTCTGCCACCCATCCACGAGGGCGACGACCAGCCCACCGTGCCCGGTGTCTCCATCCTGATCCACTTCGTCAGCAAGCGCAGCGTGGCGCGCAACCCCGAAACGCTGATCCAGATCACCCAGACGATCGCCTCCCTTGGCGGCCATATTCTCGACGCCGAGCGCAATGTCGTCAGCAACGAGGAGTTCGAGCTGCTGCGACAGCATGCGCAGGCGTCACAGGCGGCCGCGACGAGAGTCCGGCATCCCTCATGAGGCCGGCAACCCCAAGCGGCCGGCGCGTGTCGCCCGGTCCTGGTCTAAACTGACAGGCTATCTCCGCCAGAGCCGTTTGCGAGCCGTGATGCTGCCAGGGAGGGCACGATGTTCGAGTTGGAAACGCTGCGTCTACGGCTGCGCCCCCTGGCGACCGGCGATTTGCCGGAGCTGTCCGCGATGCTGGCCGACCCCGAGGTGATGCGCTACTCGCTGCGCGGCGTTTGCGACCAGACGGCGACCCGGATCTTTCTCGACTGGTGCTTCGACTGCTACATCAACCATCGCACGGGGCCATTGGCGCTGGTGGACAAGGACGAGCGGAATTTCGTCGGCTTCTGTGGCGTATCCCCTGAACGCGTCAAGGGCACTGCGGAGTTGAGCCTGGGCTACCGGCTTGCCCGGCGTTACTGGGGGCAGGGGCTGGCGACCGAGGCCGCGATCGCGGTGCTCGGCCATGCCTTCGACGATCGCCGCTTCAACTCGGTGGTCGCCATCGTCGAACCGGCGCACAAGGCCTCGCTGCGGGTGGCGGAGAAGGTCGGCTTCGAACGCTTCGAAACGTGCGAGTTTCACCAGCGGCCGGTGTGCCTGTCGCGAATGCGGCGAGCGCAGTGGCAGCAGCGCTTGGCTGCCGAGGCAGGCACAGCAGGCATGGACTGACTCAACACGAGGAAGCGGCATGAATCTGACGACGCTCTGGCTCTTCATCCCGGCATGCTTCGCGCTGAACCTGGCACCGGGACCCAACAATCTGCTTTCCATGAGCAATGCCAAGCGCTACGGCGTGAACGTGGCCTGCCTGGCGGGCATCGGTCGTCTGGTCGCTTTCATGATGATGATTGCGCTGGCGGCTTCCGGGCTTGCCACGCTGCTGTACGCTTCGGAGAGGCTGTTCCTTGCCGTCAAGCTGCTGGGGGCAGTTTACCTGTTCTGGCTGGCCTATCAGTTGTGGTTCGCCGCACCTGGCGAGGAGCAGGCGATCGAAGGCCGGCAGCGCAGCCTGCTGGGATTGGCGCGTCAGGAGTTCCTGTTGGCCGCCGGCAACCCCAAGGCGATATTGATCTTCACCGCCTTTCTGCCGCAGTTCGTCGACCCGGCCGGTCACATTGCCCTGCAATTTACTATCCTCGGCGCGTTGTTCCTGCTGCTCGAGTGGATCGCCATTGCCGGTTATGCCTATGTCGGTGCCTTCCTGCGCCAGTGGTTCTCCCGCCCAGCCATGCGGCAACTGTTCAACCGCAGCTGCGCCACCTTGCTGGCCAGCGCCGGCGTTGGGTTGCTGGTCGCTCGGCGGGAGTGAGATCGTGGCCGCTAGGTCGTTACCTCGTACCATACCCACAGGCCGAACAGCGCCAGGCCCAGTACGCCGAGCGAGCGGGAGTGGCGCCGCCACAGGCGCAGCGCGGCATCGCCGGTGATGGCGACCAGGGCCGCCAGGCCGAAGTAGCGAACCCCGCGGCCGAGCATGGCCGCCAGCAGGAACAGCGGGAAGGGGTAGCCGCTGGCGCCGGCGCCCAGCATGGCGATCTGGAAGGGCACCGGCACCACCCCGATGGTGGCAATGGCCACGAACCCCTCCTCCTGCAGCCGTGAGCGAAAGGCCTCGTAGCTCTCCTGGCTGCCGAACAGGCCGATCAGCTGATCGCCCCATTGCTCCATGACGGAGACGCCCAGCAGGTAACCGAGCGTGGCGGCCGTCAGGTTGCCGGCCAGTGCCACGCCGGCGATCGTCCACTTGCGCTTGGGATGGCAGAGCATCCAGGGGATCAGGATGACCTCGATGGGGATCGGGATCAGCAGGGTCTCGAGCATCGACAGGGCGAACAGCAGCGTCAAGGCATGGCGCGAGCGGTCCAGGCGGTCGAGCCAGTCCTTGGCGGAGGTCAGTCGGTGGTGTGACATGGCCATGCGGCATCCTTGCGGGTGAGAACGCTAAGAGCTTAGCTGTCTCCACGCGCGGCGTGTATTGCTCAGGAGACGACAGGGGAGGAGAGACATGAAGCCACGGATCAGCATGATCACGCTCGGCGTCCGCGACCTTGCGGCGTCGATCCGGTTCTACGAGGAGGGGCTGGGCCTGCCGCGCATGGAGTCGCCGCCGGAGGTCGCCTTCTTCACCCTCGACGGTACCTGGCTTGCGCTCTATGGCCGCGAGGCGCTGGCCGAGGATGCCGGTGTCTCGCCAGAGGGCAGCGGTTTTACCGGCATCGCCCTGGCGCACAACCTGGCCTCCGAGGCGGAAGTCGACGAGCTGCTGGAGCAGGCGGTCGCCGCCGGCGCCAGGCTGGTCAAGCCCGGCCAGAAGGTGTTCTGGGGCGGCTACTCGGGGTACTTCGCCGACCCGGACGGCTATCTCTGGGAGGTGGCCCACAACCCCTTCGTCTGGATCGGACCCAAGGACGAGTAGCGCTAGGCAAGCAATTGCACGTGCCTGGCGATAAACTAGGCAGCTGCTCCACTGATGGAATCACCCATGACACAACGACGCCCTGCCTCACTCCTCGGCACGGTGGGCAGTTTGCTGCGCGAAGCATGGAAGGTCTACTGGACCCTGCTCAAGGTGATGGTGCCGGCACTGCTGATCGTGAAGGCGCTCGAAATGCTGGGCATGACCGAGCTGCTCGGCCACTGGCTCGCGCCATTGATGGCACCGCTGGGGCTGCCCGAGCCGCTGAGCCTGGTATGGGCCGCCACGCTGTTGACCAACATCTACACCGGCCTGGTGATCTTCTTCGAGGTCACGCGGGACACCCCCTTGAGCGTGGCGCAGGTGACGGTGCTGGGGGCGCTGATGGCCGTGGGCCACTCGCTGCCGATAGAAGGGGCGGTGGCGCGCATGGCCGGCGTGCCCTGGTGGCTGACCGTGCTGCTGCGCGTGGGTGGCGCCTGGCTGCTGGGCTGGTTGCTGCATCTGAGCTATTCGCTCGGCGACTGGCTTCAGCACGCCAACCGCGTGGTGTGGCAGCCTTCCGCCCAGGAGCCGACTTTGACTGCCTGGCTGCAGGGCCAGGCCACGACGCTGGCGACCATCTTCGTGGTGATCTTCGCGCTGATGAGCTTGCTCAGGCTGCTGCACTGGCTGGGCGTCGAGCGGCTGATCCACAAGCTGCTCTACCCCCTGCTGCGACTCCTGGGTATCGGCCCGGCAGGCGCCAACATCACCGTGATCGGCATTACCCTGGGCCTCACCTTCGGTGCCGGGCTGCTGCTGCGCGAGGCGCGCTCGGGCCGCCTGACCCCACGTGACATCCTGCTCACGCTCTGCTTCCTCGGCCTCTGCCACAGCCTGATCGAGGATACGTTGCTGATCATGCTGATGGGGGCGGACCTCTCTGGCCTGCTGTGGGCTCGGCTTGGCTTCGCGCTGGCGTTTATCGCCTTGCTGGCCAGGCTGCCCTGGCTGAAGCACGCCCAGTTGCCTGGCTGGATATTTGCCGAGCGAGCCTTGTCTGATGCCAGGCCTCATACGGGAGGGTGATGGGGCGACGGCATATGTTCATCGCCCAGTGACGGGGCTGACAGGTAGGTAAACGCTTACTGGGGCGGGGCATGCCAGGAGTGGGAAGGGGGCAGCTCCGGGGCATCCCCGTACAAATGGTAGCGTGGTAATCTTTCCCAACGTACCTGTCCTGACTGCATGGCGTTTCGCAAGCCACCAGCGGACACACCTTTCCGGGCCGAATGGAGATGGCATGAAGCTGTTGCGCGGGTTCCTGTGGCTGCTCGTCTTCCAACTGTTCGGCCATGCCATCGTCGAGCTGCTCTCGCTGCCGGTCTCCCATGCCCTGGCGGGGCTGCTGTTGCTGCTGACCTGGCTATTGGCGAGGCGCAGGCTCAACGAGAGCGTGGCCACGGCCAGCCAGGCGCTGATACCGCTGCTCGCCATGCTGATCATGCCCGGCGTGGTGGGCGTGTTCTTCGTGATCGACGAGTTCGCCGGCCACTGGACGGCGATCATGCTGGCCCTGGTGGTCGGGACCTTCCTCAGCGTGCTGACCACGCTGTGGCTGATGCGCCGCTTCATGCCGCGAGAGGCCACGGACAGCGATACGCGGGGCCGCCAGGGATGAGCGAACTGCACGCATCGCTGTTGGATAGCCCCATCCTGGCTGCCGCCCTGACGTTGGCGGCCTACCTCGGCGGCGTACGTCTGTTCGAGCGGCTCGGCCGGCCGAGTTGGTGCCCGGCGGTGCTGATCGGCGCCGTGCTGACGGCGGCTTCGCTGTGGCTGCTGCGCTACGAGTACGTCGACTATCGGCGCAACGTGGCCTGGCTGACCCTGCTGTTGGGCCCTGCCACCGTGGCGCTCGCGGTGCCGCTCTACCAGCAGCGCCACCACATCTTCGCCCTGTGGAGGCCGATCCTGTGCTGCGTGCCTCTCGCCGCGGCCCTGGCGGCGCTCTACGCCGTGCTGATCGCCTGGCTGCTGGGAGCGCCGCCCATGGTGCTGGCTTCGCTGGCGCCCAAGTCGGTCACCGCGCCCATTGCCATGGGCATCAACGAACAGATCGGCGGCTCGCTCTCGCTGTTGCTGGGCGGCCTGCTGATCACCGGAGTGATGTCGACCATCTTCGTCTCGCTGCTGGCCAAGTGGCTCAGGATCGATGACAAGCGGCTGCTCGGCTTTGCCCTCGGCGTCAACGGCCATGCCATCGGCATCGTGCGCGCCTTCGAACTCGGCCCCACCGCCGGCGCCTTCGCCTCGCTCGGCATGAGCCTCACGGGTATTTTCACCGCGGTGCTCCTGCCGCTGGTGTGGCGGCTCTTCGGTTGATTGATGATGCCCTGATCGCGACGGTGCGCCGGGCAGCAGCCTGGCTGGGCGTGGATCGGGTACATCGGGGCTATGTCGTGCCACCCTCTTTCAACTGCTCAACGCCAGCTTGGTGCCGAACCCCATCAGCAAGATGGCGAACAGCCAGCGCTGGAAGCGTTGCGCCAGGGGATGACGTGCCATCCAGCGGCCCAGCGCCATGCCAACCGCCGTATAGCACAGGTCGAAGATCAGCCCGACGCCCACCAGCACGATACCGAGCAGTGCAAACTGCAACGTCACCATGCCGGAGTCGGCATGCAAGAACTGCGGCAACAGCACCGAGCAGAACAGCAGCGCCTTGGGATTGGCGATGTTGGTCAGCAGCCCGCGCTGGAATGCCAGGCGGTAGGAGCGCGGAAGTGGTGGCGACTGCGCAGGGTTTGCGGTGCCTTCCCATATATCGGCGCGGGCGAGCCGAGCGCCCAGCCAAACCAGGTACGCGGCGCCTATTCCCCGCATGAAATCGAACAGCAGCGGCGAAGCCTTCAGCAAGGCGGCCAGGCCCATCGCAGCCAGGGCCACGTGGGCACCCCGCGCCAACCCCAGTCCGCATGCCGTGGCCAAGGCAAGCCCTCGGCCCTGGCGGCTGGCAGTCTGCATGACCAGTACCATGTCCGGCCCTGGCACCAGGTAGGCAATGGCCAGCGCGGCCACGAACAGGCCCAGGTGTTCCATGCCACGACCTCCTGATCGATTTCAGACGACTAAAGCATAAGGAAAGTCGTGTCGAGGCGTGTTGCGTAGTGGGACTGTTTAGAGGGTATTCTTGGCATATTACTAACGAAAATGTGCTGCAGACTTATCTATCATGCCAAGAATGAAACTTGACAACCTGGACCGTCGGATCCTCTCTGCTCTGCAGCGCGATGCGCGATTGACCAACGTGCAACTGGCCGAAGAGGTGGGCCTGTCTCCCTCACCTTGCCTGCGTCGTGTGCGCCTGCTCGAGGAGAAGGGCATCATCCAGGGCTATCACGCCGCGCTGGATCGGGGTGGGGTGGGGTTGGGGCTCACGGTATTCGTCGGGATCAAGGTGAGGCAGCACCATGACGAAATGGCCCGGGCGTTCCGAGAGGAGGTGGTCAAGCTGCCGGAAGTCGTTGCCTGCCATCTGGTCTCGGGCGAGGCGGACTTCCTGCTGCAGGTGGTAGTACCGGATCTGGCCGCCTACGAGACGCTGCTGCTGGACAAACTGCTGAAACTACCGGGTGTCGGAGACATACGCAGCAACTTCGCAATCTCGACGGTCAAGGACCCTTCGGCCTTGCCTCTTGCACACCTGCCTCATCCGGGTTGAGAGGGGCTGGTTCGCTTTGCGGCATCAGGTTCGTTTGGCTACCAGCCAATGGGTGACGCCGAGCGCGAGAACCACGGCAGCGATAGCCAAGATCTCCATGGCCGTGACCGTCTCGGTATCCATGATGATGACCTTACGGGCGATTGCCATCAGGGCTGTGGCAATGACCAGTTGGATGGGCAGCATGTTGGTGCCCAGGTAAAGGCGAATGTTGATGAATATCTCGATCGCGATCAGTACCACCATGAAGGCACTGAATATCGCGAAGATGTCGCTCACCTCGAAGAGCAGGAAGGGGGGACTCATCAGGCGGGTGTAGAGCATGTACACCACGTCGATCACGCCCCAGATGATGACCATCACCATCAGCACCGAGAGAACCTTGACGGCCAGCCGTATGACTCGGTGCAGATTGCGGATCAGTGGATCCTCATGCTCCTTGGGCAATTCATCATGGTACAGGTGCCGTCTTGGTAAACGCTTGTCGCTGGAACCAGGAAGCTCGTCCATTCTATTCTCCTGTAACGCCGCCAACCGCAGCCTGCCATGGCATCATGACACGAAACGCCTCGCTTGCCACCGGGGACGAACCAGAGCCGCCGAAGTGTCACGAGAGCGAGGTTGGCGGCAATCTTCGGCGGGTAACTCCTTGATGTAGAGCGCAAGACATCAACGGGATGAGGAAGCGATGCGCACGGAAAAAGAGAAGATGCTGGCCGGGGAGCTCTACGATCCGCGGGATGCCCAACTGCTGCACGAGCGCCATCGCGCCCGCCTGCTGACCAAGGCCTTCAACGATACGAGCGACGATCAGGGCCGAGAGCGCAAGCGGCTTCTGAGCGAGCTGTTCGGCGCCATGGGCAAGGGCACCTTCATCGAGCCGCCTTTCCACTGCGACTACGGCGGCAACATCACGCTGGGCGAGCGGGTCTTCATGAACTTCAACTGCGTGATCCTCGACGTGGCGGAAGTCACCATTGGCAACCACACCATGTTCGGCCCAAGCGTACAGGTCTATACCGCCACCCACCCGCTCGACGTCGAAGAGCGCCGCAGCGGCCTGGAAGCCGCCAAGCCCATTACTATCGGCGATGATGTCTGGATCGGCGGCGGCGCGATTCTCTGCCCCGGCGTTACCATCGGCGCCCGCTCGGTCATCGGCGCCGGCAGCGTGGTGACCAAGGACATCCCCGAGGACGTGTTCGCCGCTGGCAACCCCTGCCGAGTGATACGCACGCTCGGGGATGATGCGTCCCGCTGAAACAACGCAATCCCTCGACATGGACGGCGACTTTCAAAGCCGGCTGGCGGAACTCAGAGAAAAGCTCCATGAAGGGGTGGGGTGGTACGTTTAACGGCCTTTAGAGGTAAGTAAGTACTGACTGGGTAGGCTGCATCACCGATTGTGAGAACAACGACAATGAACGATACGAATCCGAAAGTGGAAGCCTTGCTGAGCCAGCCGCAATGGCATGAAGAGCGGAAAAAGCTGAGAGCGATAGCGCTTGCTTGCCAACTGAGCGAAAGCGTCAAGTGGGGAAAACTCTGCTACTCGTTTCAGAATGGAAACGTGGCCATGATCTTCGGTATGAAGGACTACTGCGCACTCGGCTTTTTCAAGGGTAGCCTGTTGAAGGATCCGGCGAGAATCCTCGTCGCTCCCGGGGAGCATTCTCAGGCGATGCGCCAAACCCGCTTCACTCGGGAGGAAGAGATCGATGCACAGGCTGCCACGTTGAGCGCCTATCTCCATGAGGCCATAGAGCTGGAGAAGGCGGGCGCCAAGGTGGACTTCATCGAGAAGCATGAGCTGACTTACCCCGAAGAACTCCAGGCGGCTCTTGACGAAAATGCTGGGCTAAAAGCCGCCTTCGAGGCGCTCACTCTTGGTCGGCAGAGAGGCTACATCCTGCACATTTCCGGGGCCAAGCGATCCAGCACCCGAGTGTCGCGGATAGAAAAATGCACGCCCGATATTCTTGCTGGAAAAGGTCTGAATGGTCGCTGAAATATGACATGAAGGGTTAGTAAGCACTCACTGGGGCTGGTTGCACGATAGGAGGTGTCATGGTCGATCTTGAGCAGCGCCGCGCGGAATTTGCCAGGCTTCACGAATCGGGATGCTTCGTCATTCCCAATCCCTGGGACATCGGTACGGCGCGTTTTCTCCAGCACTGCGGTTTTCGCGCGCTGGCAACCACCAGCGCGGGTTTTCAATACAGCCAGGGCCAGATCGACAGTGTGCTGGGCCTCTCTTGCGAAGCGGCACTTGCTCATATTGCCGAAATGGTGAACGCCACCGACCTGCCGGTCAGTGCGGATTTCCAAACGGGCTATGCACACGACCCCGAAGGCGTGGCGGCCAATGTGGCCCGCTGCGTCGATACCGGCGTGGCCGGGCTCTCCATCGAAGACGCCACCGGAGAACCCGGGCAGCTATACGACCTGGCGCTCGCCGTGGAGCGCATTCGCGCTGCCCGGGCCGCCATCGACGGCACGGGCGCGCAGGTGCTGCTGACCGCACGGGCGGAAAGCTACCTGGTGGGCCACCACGAACCGCTGAAGGACGTACTGCAGCGTTTGACGGCATACGCCGAGGCCGGCGCAGACATGCTCTTTGCGCCGGGGCCGCGAACGCCGAAGGAGCTTGGCGCCATCGTCAGTGCCGTCGCACCCAAGCCGGTCAATGCCATCGTGATGGGCAATATGGGGCTGACCGTGCAGGATTTGGCCGAGCTCGGCGTGCGACGAATCAGCGTCGGCTCGGCGCTAGCCCGTACCGCCTGGGGCGCCTTCATGCGGGCTGCCAGGATGATGGCGGAGGAAGGAAGCTTCGAAGGCCTGGTCAGCGCGGCAAGCTTCGATGAGCTGAATGCCATTTTTGAAGCCTATGATGGGGCTAGTCCGCGGCAGGGCAAGGCGAGTCCGTAAGCGCCCTGACTGGCGGGGGCGCTAGCGTGCTGAGGGGAAGTGCGATGCAGGTCGAAGCGTTGACTTTGGAGGATGTGCTCTTCGAAGAGCTGAAAATTATAGGTGCAATGGAAGCCGGAGAGGCGCGCGACTACATCATTCCGTATAGCCTGGAAAAGCACCAGCAGGAATATGCGAAGTCCGCTGTAATCTACAAGGCTGTTCGTAACGGGAAAGTCCTGGTTGGCTTTGTCATGCTGGCGCTAGACCCGGATGGTGTGAGCGTTGAGCTTCGCCGAATCGTCGTGTCAGCTCCAGGGCGTGGCATTGGTGTGCGAGTCTTGGAGGGTATACGAGAGCTGTGCCGTAGTGAGTTAGGAAGAAAGCGAATCTGGCTGGACGTCTTCGAAACCAACCATCGTGCCAGGCATGTGTACGAAAAGGTGGGTTACTCATGCTTTGGAAAAACCGAGCATGATGGGCGAACTCTTCTTCTGTACGAAACCTTGGTGTAACGGAAAGGAGGCGTTCACTGTATGCCCTGCTCCGGCTTTATCCTGTGCAACAAATCGCCCTGAGGGGCATGAGGGCGACACTGATGGTGACGATTCGACTCTACCGCCAGGCGGACTGCGCTGCACTCCGCAGCCTGGTCCTCTACCTGCATGAGACCCTGCGGTCGTTCGATGCCGACCTTGCACCCGGGGATGAGATCATCGAAGGCTATTTCCAAGAGCTGATGGCAAAGGTAGAAAGCACGAACGGCGCGGTATTCGTTGCCGAGGATGGCAGCGGGTTGGTCGGATACGTGTGCCTTTGGGGTTACGTTTCCCCCGATGACCCGGACGAGAGGCCGGACCCATTCAGCTTCATGGCGGAACTCTTCGTGCGGCCAGAGAGCCGCCATCTCGGAGTGGGGCGCTTACTCGTGGAGCAAGCGGAACGCTATGTTGCCCAATGTGGCACCTACAAGATCGAGTTAAAGGTGCTGGCACGAAACGAACAGGCCATTCGCTTTTATGAAGCGCTGGGCTATGAGCCCCGCGTGGTGGTGATGAGCAAGCATTTCTGAGTCCTACGCACATGGCGCCAGCACGTAGTTTCCCGGCGCATCGGCGAGGGGAGGGTGCTGTTCGCCGCCCATGGCGGGCGGCGCCACCCGTTCCGTGGAGTGGGCCGCCAGCCACCGATGCACAGGCTGCCACGTTGAGCGCCAATCTCCATGAGGCCATAGAGCTGGAGAAGGCCGGCGCCAAGGCGGATTTCAGCGAGAAGCATGAGCTGTCATATCCGGAAGAGCTCCAATCGGCCTTGGAAAGAGACCCTGAACTGAAGGCCGCCTTCGAAGCACTCACGCCGGGACGGAAAAGAGGCTACCTTCTGCACTTCAGCAGCGCCAAGCAGTCCAGCACCCGTGTATCTCGAATTGAGAAGTGCATCCCAAGCAACCTTTCGGGCAGGGATTGAATGGGCGCTGACCTTCCCGATCGGCGCGGTGCTGGCCTACTGCGCTAGCGCTTCGCCTCGCTTGCCGGGGCTTCGCTGCGTATCTAGCCTGAAGCATTAGATAGCCTTAGTACTTATTAACTAGAAAACTCGTTCCATTGCACAGGGAGGGTGGCATGTCGGCGCGTGTCGGTTACACGGTGACGAGCCAGTGGAATAGTGGTTTCGTCTTCGAGGTCACGGTGACCAACGAAGGTACGCTGCCCATCGACGATTATCGGGTGGGGTTCGACCTGCCAGGCTCGATAACGGATCTCTGGGGCGGCCGAATAAGCGTTCACGAAGGCCAGCGCTACGAGATCATGGACGATGATGCGGACAACGACATCGCGCCGGGGCAGGCGGTCAGCTTCAAGGTCAAGAGCGTCGATGGCAGTTCGCAGATGCCGACCCGCTTCAGCGTCAACGATCAACCGATGATCGTCGAATCTCCCGAGGTCGACGAACCCGACAGCGTCGACGAGGCGTTCATCGACGGCGTGGCCACGGTCGAGCCCGGCGTCTCCGCGGCGGAACTGGAAACCCTGCTCAACGGCGCACCGAAGGGAGCCAGCGTGCGCCTGGCCGAGGGCGAGTACGTCTACGACGATTCGGTGAGCGTCACACGCTCGGATGTCTCGCTGATCGGTGCCGGCAGCGGCAAGACGACCATCACCTTCAGCGACACGGCGCTGGAGCGCGACGATGCCCATGGTCTGCTGTTCGAGGGGAAAGGCACGGCCAGCGCCGGCCGGCTGCAGGCGGATGCCGCGGAGGGCAACGACACGCTGACCCTCGAGAGTGGCCATGGCCTGGCCACCGGTGACATGGTGCGCATCTGGCAGGACAACGATGCCGAGTACTTCGAGGAGATCGGCAACACCTCCTGGCAGGGAAGCCAGTACGCGCCGCTGCGCACCAGCATGGCGCGAGTCCTCGAGCGCGACGGCAGCACGGTCACCCTCGACCGGGGCGTACACTTCGATTTCGACGGCGGCGAGGCCAGGATCCAGCGCGTCGATGCCCTTGAGAACGTTGCCCTGGAAGGGGTCTCCATCAACTATCCGCTCGGCACGCCCGATGCGGGCGCGTTCAACAATACGCTGCCGTCGCTGCTGGACTATCACGCCGTCGAGTTCAACGGCACCGTGGACGCGAGGGTCGCCGATGTCGAGGTGGCCAACGGCCCTTCGGTCGCCTTCGTTGCCAATCGCTCCGTCGACCTGCAGGCCGAGAACCTCCATGCCGAGGGTGCCTTCAACAAGGGGAGTGGCGGCAACGGCTACGCCTACGAGCTGTTCGAAAGCTACGATGGCACCTTCACCGACCTGAGCGACAGCGGCATGCGCCACAGCGCGCTGTTCGCCTCCTGGCGCTCCTCCGTGGGCAACGACATCCACGTCGAGTACACCGACCGCGACATCAACTTCCATGGCGGCCAGGACCATGACAATACGGTGAGGGTCTCGCAATCCGTGCGCGACCCGGCGAGCGATAACATGTCGCCTACCCTGTGGATCAACCAGGGCGGGGAGAGCTTTGGCGCGCCGACCGATCCCACCGCCAACCAGGTAATGTTCGACTACGTGGTCGGGTCACGGCGCAACGACGTGGTGCCGGGCTCCGACGATGGTGTCTATCTGGACGGGGCCAGGGGCCACGACACCCTGCTCGGCGGCGCCGGCGACGACATCCTGCGCGGCGGCCCGGGCAATGACCGTCTGGAGGGCGGGCCAGGCAACGACACGGCGCTGATGATGGGCGACTATGCGGCCTATGACCTGCAGCCCACGCCGGATGGTGGCCTGTTCCTGGATGGCTGGGGCGACGACGACCTGCTGGTCGACGTAGAGCGTGCGGTGTTCGCCGACGGCACCGTGCTCGACATCGAATCGCGCACGGTCACGTCCGGTGCGGCGCCGGAGATACCCACCGCCGATGAAATCCTCGCCGACGATATCATTCGCTTTCCAGACGACGAGGCACCACCGGAAACGCCGGGCGAACCGCCGGCGGACGATATCGCCGCGGCGGTGCACTTCGAGAGCGTCAGCCGCTGGGCGAGCGGCTACGTGATGGCCGTCGAGATCACCAACGAAACCGACTCGAACATCGAGGACCCGCGAATCGACTTCGAACTACCCGCCGAGATCACCCAGTTCTATGGGGCAAACCTGCTCGCGCATGAGGGCGATACATACTCCCTGGCGCTGTCCGGGGACGATACACTGACGCCGGGCGAGACTCAGCGCTTCTCCTTCAAGGCCTATGCACCCGAGAGCCACCTGCCACAGAGGCTGCGTCTTGATGGGCAGGAACTCGAGGTGGACCTGGATCAGCTCGTCGCCGGCAGGGAGAGCGAATCCGAGCTCGGCACCGAGACGAGTATTACCAGCAACCTCACGAGTACCTGGTCGAGCGGCTACACCGCCGAGGTGATCGTCGAGAACAGCTCCAACCTGGCCATCGACAGCCCCTCGATCAGCTTCGACCTGCCCGGCGAGATCGACACGCTATGGAACGGCACGGCGACGCGCGACGGCAATCGCTATACCGTCTCCGACGACAACCCGACCACGCTGCAACCCGGCGAAAGCTGGCGTTTCTCCTACAAGGCCTACGACACCAGCCAGGCGCTGCCGGCGAATGCCGTGGTGGAGGGCACGCCCCAGGTGCCGGCGAACGAGCCGACCGCCGTGACCAGCAACATTATCAGCGAGTGGTCGGGCGGCTATACGACCGAGGTACTGGTCGAGAACACCTCTACCGATGCCATCGCCGATCCCGTCGTAGACTTCGCGCTGCCCACCGACGTCGACACGCTGTGGAACGGCGTGCTGGAGCGTGACGGCGAGCGCTACCGTGTCTCGAATGACGACGCCACCGTGCTTCAACCCGGCGAGGTGTGGCGCTTCAGCTACCGTGTCTACGACGAGCAGCAGCACCTACCGGATGACGTCGTGGTGGAGGGTCAGGCCGAGCCCGCCAAGCTCGACCCATCGGAGATCGAGCAGGTGGTGGATAGCGACGGCAACCCCGTTACGGGGCAAACCGGCAGTACCCTGACTGGCACTGACGGCGACGACACCCTGAACGGCCTGCGCGGCGACGACTACCTCACCGGCGGCGCAGGCAACGACCGCCTGGTGGGCGGCAGCGGTGCCGATACGCTGACCGGCGGGGCGGGCGCCGATGTCTTCACGTACCTTTCCACGTGGGATTCAACCCCACAACGCCAGGACACCTTGCTCGATTTCAACCGCCTCGAAGGCGACCGAATCGACCTCTCCGCGATCGACGCCAACAGCGAACTGGAGGGCCCCCAAGCGTTTACCTGGCGCGGCGAAGAAGGCTTCAGCGGCGACGGCGGCGAGCTGCGCAATTCAGGGAATACCCTGCAGGCGGACGTCAACGGCGACGGAGTCGTCGATCTGCAGCTTGCCGTGCTGGGGGTCAACGCGCTCGAGCAGGGCGACCTCATCCTGCAGAGCTGAGGACATGCATCGCCCTCGGGGA
The DNA here is from genome assembly GCF_015992245.1 of Halomonas sp. SS10-MC5. Classification (NCBI taxonomy): domain Bacteria; kingdom Pseudomonadati; phylum Pseudomonadota; class Gammaproteobacteria; order Oceanospirillales; family Halomonadaceae; genus Halomonas; species Halomonas sp. SS10-MC5. The sequence goes on from NZ_CP065435.1 coordinate 1,195,582, forward strand.
GCGATGGCTGAATCGCCCAAGTCGTCCTCCGCTCATGGCGCCAGCACGTAGTTTCCCGGCGCATCGGCGAGGGGAGGGTGCTGTTCGCCGCCCATGGCAGGCGGCGCCACCTGTTCGCTGGAGTGGGCCGCCAGCCACCGATGCCAGGCCGGCCACCATGAGCCATCCTGCTCGGGCGTGATCTGTTGCCAGGTTTCCGGATCCAGGTACGCCTTGCCATGCCGTGGCGTATCCATCCGGAAGCGGCGACCGGGGTGCCCCGGCTCGCTGACGATCCCGGCATTGTGGCCGCCGCTGGTCAGTACGAAGGTCACCTCGTCGGCATCCGCCAGCAGATGGATCTTGTAGACGGATTTCCACGGGGCAACATGATCGGTAGTCGTGCTGACGACGAACAGCGGCGCGCGAATGTCCTGTATCACCACGGGCCGATCGTCCACTCGATAGTGGCCGTTGGCTAGGTCGTTGTTGAGGAACAGCTGGCGCAGATACTCGGAGTGCATGCGGTAGGGCATGCGGGTCAGGTCCGCATTCCAGGCCATGAGGGCGTTCATGGGCTGACGTCCGCCCAGTAGATAGTCGTGCACGATGCGCGACCAGATCAGGTCGTTGGAGCGCAGGATCTGGAACGCGCCGGCCATCTGAAAGCCGTCGAGATAGCCCTGATCCCACATCATGTTTTCCAGGTAGGCCACCTGGCTTTCGCCGATGAACAGCATCAATTCGCCGGCTTCGGTGAAGTCCACCTGGGTGGCCAGGGTAGTAAGGGTAGCCAGCCTGTCGTCGCCATCCCGCGCCATGGCGGCCGCGGCGATGGAGAGCAGCGTGCCTCCCAGGCAGTAACCCACGCCGTGCACCTTGCTGCCGCCCGTGATGGCGGAGACCGCGTCCAGCGCCGCCATCGGCCCCAGCCGGCGGTAATCCTCCATGCCCAAGTTGTGCTCCTCCGAGCCCGGGTTACGCCAGGAGATCATGAACACGGTATGGCCCTGGTCCATCAGGTACTTGACCAGGGATTGGGCGGGCGTGAGGTCGAGAATGTAGTACTTCATGATCCAGGCGGGCACGATCAGCACCGGCTCGGCGTAGACCTGTTTCGTCGTCGGGGTGTACTGGATCAGCTCGATGAGTCGGTTTCGGTAGACCACCTTGCCGGGAGTGATCGCCAGGTTCTTCCCCACACGGAATGCTTCGGCGCCGACCGGCGGCTTGCCGGACACGGCCCGCTCCCAGTCCTCGATGAAGTGCTGCCAGCCGACCACCAGATTCTGCCCGCCGGTCGCAAGGGTGGCCGCGACGACCTCGGGGTTCAGCCACGGGGAGTTGGAGGGGGAATAACGATCGAGGATCTGACGGGTGATGAAGTTCACTACCCGTTCGCTGTCGGGCGAGAGGCCGTCGATGTCGCTGGTGGCGTTGTGCCACCACTGCTGCGTCAAGAGAAAGGACTGGTAGATCAGGTTATAGGGCAAGCGCTGCCACGCCTCGCCCCTGAAACGTTGATCCTGCTCCAGGGGCTCGATACAGGCGCAGGCGCTGGGTTCGAGAGCCTGACGATTGATATAGTGGCCGAAGCGCGTCAGCTTGCGAGCGTACTTCTCGCCCAGCTCCAGTTGCTTGCCCGGGGAGAGCATCAGGTGGACCAGCCACTCGAAATAGACGCTGGCCAGGCCGGCCGGAGTGATGCCGGCGGTCAGCCTGGCCAGATTGGCCTTGAAGGCGCGATCCAGCGCATGGGTGGAGTAGAACCCTGGGTTGGGGCGCTCCGCGGTAGCGGGAAGACGTTCACAGGGAGCGACATCGGGATTGGGCGGGTTGGGTGAATTGGGCGACATGGCATGGCCTCCATGATCGAGACGGGGTGGCCGCGGGCGATCGCCGTCGCGGTGGTCCGGTAAGCTCAAGCACCAGTATTGCAGGCTTCGTCGCTTCGGCCATTGACATTCATCAAACTTGCCTGGGATCAAGAACCTCGGCCTACCTCCGTTCTATTCTGGCCTCGTGGGCTATGATCAGGTGAATCTCATTGAGCGCTTGGGCGGTGGCTTGAGATGGACAAGAAGCAGCGGATCAATCTCGCGTATGCGGTCGCCGCGGTCCTGCTTTGGCTGGCTTTTCTAAACTGGTTCGAGAACTGGCGTCATGTGGAACCAATACCGTATTCGGAATTCGTACAGCTGCTGGATGAAGGCAAGATCACTGACGTCGTGGTGGGACCTGAGCGCATCGTCGGTAAGTTCACTCAACCGCAGCCCGATGGGCGTACTTCTTTCATCACCTATCGGGTAGACCCGCCGCTCGCGGACATGCTGACCCAGCACGGCATCCAATACGACGGCGAAGTCGAAAGCACCTTTTTCAGAAACCTGATGTCCTGGGTGCTGCCCATCGGCATCTTCTACCTGATCTGGATGTTCTTCTTCCGCCGCTTCGCCGAGAAGCAGGGCCTGGGCGGGCTGATGTCCGTTGGCAAGTCCAAGGCCAAGGTCTATGTAGAAACCGACACCAAGGTCACCTTCGACGACGTTGCCGGTGTTGATGAGGCCAAGGAGGAACTCAAGGAGATCGTCGCCTTCCTGCGCGATCCCAAGACATATGGCCGCCTGGGCGCCCATATTCCCAAGGGCATTCTGCTGGTCGGCCCGCCCGGCACCGGCAAGACCCTGCTGGCGCGGGCCGTTGCCGGCGAGGCCGGGGTGCCGTTCTTCTCCATCTCCGGCTCGGAGTTCGTGGAAATGTTCGTCGGTGTCGGAGCCGCCAGGGTGCGGGATCTGTTCGCACAGGCGGCCAGCACCAAGCCCTGCATCATCTTCATCGATGAGCTGGATGCGCTCGGCAGGGCACGCGGCCCCGGTATTACGGGGGGGTACGATGAGAAGGAACAGACCCTGAACCAGCTACTCTCCGAGCTCGATGGGTTCGACCCTTCCGAAGGCATCGTGCTGTTGGCGGCGACCAACCGGCCGGAGATCCTGGATCCTGCTCTGCTGCGCGCCGGGCGCTTCGACCGCCAGGTGCTGGTCGACAGGCCCGAGCGCAGCGGGCGTCTCGCCATTCTCGAGGTGCATATCAAGAAGATCTGGCAGCTGGGCGCCGATGTCGATCTCGACCATCTGGCGGCGCTGACCCCCGGCTTTACCGGGGCCGATCTTGCCAACCTGGTGAACGAGGCGGCACTGCTGGCGACCCGGCGGGAGGCCGACGCCGTGACCATGGCGGACTTCACCAATGCCATCGAGCGCATCGTCGCGGGGCTCGAGAAGAAGAGCCGGTTGTTGAACCCGCATGAGCGCGCGGTGGTGGCGCACCATGAAATGGGGCATGCCCTGGTGGCGGCGGCGCTACCCGGCATGGATCCCGTCCACAAGGTTTCGATCATACCGCGCGGCGTGGGGGCACTCGGCTATACGATCCAGCGGCCGACCGAGGATCGCTTCCTGCAGACCACCACCGAACTCAGGAATCGAATGGTCGTGCTCATGGGCGGACGGGCCGCCGAGCAGCTCATTTTCGGCGAAATTTCCACCGGCGCAGCCGATGACCTGGCCAAGGTCACCGACATCGCACGGCGCATGGTGACCCGCTTCGGCATGGCGGACTCCGTCGGTCAGGTAGTCTATGAAGAAGATCGACAAGCCTTCCTGGGAAACGATTTCTACGGCACGGCGCACCCCAAGGACTATGCCGAAGCGACCGGGCGCGAGATCGATCTCGCGGTGCGCGACCTGGTGGCAGATGCCTATACCCAGGCATCTCAGATACTGGAGCGGCGCCGAGATGAGCTGACCGCCGGCGCCACCAAGCTGCTTGAGCGCGAGACGCTGACCGCCGACGAATTCCCCGCCATGAAACCGTCCGGGACGGTGCTCTCTTCCTGACGTTACGCGATGGATGGCGGCAGTACGTGAGATGCCCATGAGCCGATGGATCGTTCTCCTCGCTGCGCTGGTCGCCCTGCTGGCCGCCGGGCTCGTCTACTGGCGGATGCCTGTCGCTGCCACGGCATATGAAGTGAAAGAGGGCGCGTTGACCCAGCAAGTAGTGGCCAGCGGCCGGGTGGTGGCCTCGTCGCGGGCGCAGATCGGCAGCGAGATCGTGGGGCGGGTAACCGAGCGCCTGGTACGCGAAGGGCAGCAAGTCGAGCCCGGCGACGTCCTGGTGGTGCTCGATTCATCGGAACTTGTCGAGCGCGTGCAGGAGACCCGTGCGGCACTCCGCCAGTTGGAGAGCGCACGCCGACCCCAGGCCGAAGCCGGACTTGCCGACGCCAGGGCGCATTTCGAGCAGGCCCGGCGCGAACATGAGCGTGCCCGCCGCCTGGTGGAGAGCAACATGGTCTCTCGCCAGGCGGTAGAGCAGGCCGAAGAGCGCGAAGCCGCGGCCCGGGCCGCCCTGGAGCGTTCGCGCCTCGACGTGGAAGCGCTGGCACCGGGCGGTGCTGAGGAGGCGCTGCTGCGGGCACGGCTGGCCGCTGCCGAGGCCGCCCTGGAGCGTGCCGTCATCCACTCTCCGGTCACCGGCACGGTACTGACCCGTAACGTGGAGCCGGGGGATGTGGTGCAGCCCGGCAGGGTACTGCTGGAGATCGCTCGCACCGGGCAGCGTGAACTGCGGGTGCCGTTCGACGAGCGACACCTTGGCCAGCTCGCCGTGGGGCAGCGTGCCCGCTGCGTCACCGACGCCTATCCCGACCAGCCGTTCGACGCCACAATCAGCCTGATCGCACCGATCATCGACGCCGCCCGCGGCACCGTGGACGTAAGGCTGGTCATGGAGGAGGAACCCTGGTTCCTGCGCGAGGACATGACCGTCTCGGTCAATGTGGAAACTGCGCACCTTGAGCGGGCGCTGGTCGTGCCCAACGATGCCCTATTCGGGGTCGAGGGCGCCTCTGCCCGAGTGTACGGGGTCGAGGCGGGCCGTGTTTCACCTCGCAGCGTGACCCTGGGGCTGAAGGGGTTGCTCCACACCGAGATCACCGCAGGGTTGACGGCGAGAGAGATCGTGCTGGCCGACCCTGGTCTCAGCCCGGGGCAGCGTATCCGGCCCCGCATCACCGACCACCCGGTGCAGGGGGCGTCCGCCCCGTCCCGGGAGCCTTTTTCCTTCATTCGGTGACGCTCATGTGGATCGAAGGGTTCATCGCCTGGAGCCTGTTGCGTGATGGCCGCGCCCAGACCGCCCTGATGCTGGTCGGCATCATGGTGGGGGCAGCCGTGGTGGTCTTCATCAGTGCCCTCATTACCGGGCTGCAAGCCAACATCATCGAGCGCACCCTGGGCACGCAGGCCCACATTCGCCTGCTGCCGCCCGAGGAGTTCAATCGCGTACTGCAGCTGCAGGAGCCGGCGCCGATCGCCCTGGTGCTGGAGGACAGCAGACCGCAGCGCTTGCGCTCCATCGACAACTGGCAGGCGCTGGTGCCCGTGCTCGACCGCTGGCCGGGCGTGACCGCGGTATCGCCGACGATCAGCGGTCCGGCCCTGGCGGTGCGCGGCAGCGCCAATCGCTCGGTCTCGATCATCGGGGCCGACGCGGAGCGGCTGCGGGCCATACTGCCCATTGCCGATCACATGGTCGAAGGCGTGTTCCGGCTGCGTCCCGGAGAGATCCTGATCGGCCGGGAGCTGGCCGATGACCTGGGCCTTCAGAGCGGTAACCGGATGCGTCTCGACACCGCCGGGGAGCGTACCGTGGTCATGACCGTGGCAGGTATCTTCGAGCTAGGGGTACGCGAGATCGACAATCGGCTCATGTACCTCGACCTGGACGAGGCTCGCAGCCTCCTCGACCTGCCCGGGGGCGTGACGGCGCTCGAACTCACCGTAGCGGAGGTGTTCGCTGCCGACCGGCTGGCGCTTCGCCTCGGAGCGCTGACCGGACAGCGCGCGGAGAGCTGGATGGAGACGAATGCACAGCTGCTCAATGCACTGCGCTCCCAGACCCTCTCCACGACCATGATTCGCAGCTTCGTCAGCCTTTCCGTGGCATTCGGCATCGCCAGCGTACTGGCGGTCAGCGTGGTGCAGCGAACCCGCGAGATCGGCATCCTGCGGGCAATGGGCCTCGGCCGGGGGCGAATCCTGCGCGTGTTTCTGATCCAGGGGGCATTGCTGGGACTGGCCGGCGGGGGACTGGGGGCGCTGTTAGGCTCGCTGCTGGTGCTGGCCTTCGACGTGTTCGGTCCCCGCCTGTTCGTGATCGGCTTCAACCCCTGGCTCATTCCGGCGGCCATGGCGCTGGCCGGTATGGCGGGCCTCGCAGCCGCCGCCTGGCCCGCCAGCCGCGCGGCCCGACTCGACCCTGCAGTGGCCATTCGCCATGTCTGAGAGCCATGAAATTGAGAGCCACGAGGTTCAGGGCAACGAGGTGCTGCGGCTGGCCGGCGTGTGCAAGGCGTATGACGTAGGCACCCCGGTGGAGAACGAAGTGCTGCATGCGATCGACCTGCGCCTCGATCGCGGCACCTTTGCCAGCCTCACCGGACCCTCCGGCTCGGGCAAGAGCACGCTGCTCAACCTCATCGGCCTGCTCGACACGCCGACATCGGGGGAGCTGTTCGTCCTCGAGCGGCCGACCAGCGCCATGGATGACCAGGAACGCACCGACCTGCGGGGCGGCACGATCGGCCTGGTCTTCCAGTTTCATCACCTGATCCAGGCCTTCAGCGTGCTGGACAACGTGCTGATGCCGCTGATGATCCGGCAAGGTCGGCCGACTGCCGCGATGATCGACAGGGCCAGGGAGCTGCTGGCCGCAGTAGGGCTAGCGGCCTTTGCGTCCCGGCGGCCCAACGAACTCTCGGGAGGTCAGCAGCAGCGCGTGGCAATCGCTCGCGCCCTGGTCACCCAGCCGGTGCTGCTGCTGGCCGACGAACCCACCGGCAACCTCGACACCGCCAGTGCCGATGAAGTGTTCGAGCTGTTTCGTCGCTTCAATGCCGAGCACGACTGTGCAGTGCTGATCGTCAGCCACGATCCGCGAATTTCGGCGCGCTGCGATCGGGTCATCGAACTGGTGGATGGGCGTATCGTTCACGACGAGACAAGGCCATGAAAAGGCAGGCGGAACACCGTGATCGGCCGGCTGTTCCCGAAACGAAGCCATCGAGGGAAGCCTCGGGAGGCATGATGCGATAGGGCTCATTGTCAGGCGCGGGGCGCTTCAGCTCGCTTCCACCGGCACGATCATCAGGTTGCGTAACTCAAGTCTGCGGATGAACATCAGCTTGATGGCGATTCCGGGCTTGTGTTCCGCCAACGACCGCTGGAGATCGTCGACGCCGGCCAGGATTTTCTCGTCGATGGCGACGATGAGGTCACCCTCCTTGAGCCCGGCTTGGCTGGCTGGACCTTGCGCATCCACCGTCATGACTTCGGCCGCTGTCTCCTGCTCCAGGCCGAGCAGCCGGGTCAGCCGCCGGTCCAGCTTCCGGTCACGGGCGTGGATGCCCAGGTAACTGCGTCTTACCCGACCGTGGCTGATCAGGTGAGACACCACCCACTTGGCCGTGTTTGCCGGTATGGCGAAGCCGATCCCTTGAGCAGCGGCAATGATGGCCGTGTTGATGCCGATCACCCGGCCCCGCGAGTCCAGCAGCGGCCCTCCCGAGTTCCCGGGATTGAGGGGGGCGGTGTGCTGGATGACATTCTCGATCAGCCGTCCATTCTGGCTGCGAAAGGCGCGCCCGAGGGCGCTGATGACGCCGGTGGAAACGGTCGACTCGAAACCCAGAGGATTGCCCATGGCAATCACCAGCTGGCCAACGCGAAGATTGCCGGAGTCTCCCAGTGTGGCGTAGGGCAGGGCGGTGGTCTCGGCCCGCAGCACGGCCAAGTCGGTGTCAGGATCGCGCCCCACCAGCGCCGCGGCTGCCCTGCGTCCGCTGGTGAAAACCGTTCTCAGCTGCTTGGTCTTGCCGACCACATGGCTGTTGGTCAGCAGATACCCATCGGGGGTAATAATGACACCCGAGCCGGCGCCTTGGCGCTCGGCCGCGCCGCGGCTCGGGTCGCCGCCGGTAAACAGGCTGACGACAGCGGGCCCCACCGCGTCCACGACGGCGATGACGGCTCGCGAGTAGGCGTCGAGCATCTCGACCTCGGGAGTCGTCTGCGGGCTCACTTCGTGGCAGGCGTGGCCCATTTCTTCGCCAGCCTCCTCGTCGGATGACATTGTCAATGCCGCCACACCTCCGATCGTCGTCTGCTTCGTTTATTACAGGGCTAAGTCGTAGGAAGCGACTCGGCAAGCTTGCACTACTTCAATGCGGTGCACTTCATGTCTCTTTGAAGCCGCACCTTCGGCATACGTAGCTGCCATTGTGTGCAGGAGGTGGTGGCCTGCCGAATCCGGGTGCCCCTGGATTATTGCAATGCGCCTGGTCATCGCTCTGCTCCAAAAGAGATCGTGTGCATGAAGCTCTGCAAACGGCCGCCTTGGTGGGGGCATGCGGTTCGCGTAGTTGGGTTGGCTTTTTCGCTTCGTGGTTATACCTATTGATGTAGCGCTTCTCTTCATCCTCGTCGAGTACGTTGAAGCCAGGAGCGTTGGGCCTGCGAAGGGAACCGGCCGAGGCGCACCAGCAGTGCGGAGAGCAGACTGCCGCCCAACACCAGTAGCCAATCTTCCAGATGCAGCGGTTGCAGATGCAGCAGTGTGCCGAGCCCGGGCGTGTGGACCAGCAGCGCCGAGAGCGCCGGGGGGGCGAGCGCCATGAGCCATGCCGCGACGTGGCGCAGGCGGCTCAACGCTGCCGTGATCCCTGCCCCGGCGAAGATTAGCGAGAGCAGCGCCACGGTCCTGGCATGGTCGACGGCATAGTCGGCGCCGAGGCCATTCAGGTAGGTGCTCGTGACCACCAGGGTCACTACTGCGCCCACCGCCAGGATTCCCCACCACTCGCGGCGGTCAAAGAAGCGCGGTTGCGTTCCTCTTGGCGGGGGTGGCCCCATGGCCTGACGCGATGGCAGGTTCTGGAACACCAGCAGTGCGGTCGGGTGAATGATCAGCTCCAGCCACACGATGTGGATCGGCAGGTAGAGCAGGGGGTAGCCCAGCATCGGTATCAGGGCGGCGGTGATCACTAGCGGGATGTGCACCATGAGCAGGTACTGGAAGCTCAGTTGCAGGTTGGTGAACAGCCGGCGCCCCTCGGCGATGGCCCCGACGATGCTGCCGAAGTCGTCGTCCAGCAGCACGATGGAAGCCACCTCCCGCGCGCTGCGGGTACCGCGCTCCCCCATGGCGATGCCGATGTCAGCGGCCTGCAGGGCCGGCACGTCGTTGACCCCGTCGCCGGTTACCGCGACGATCTCCCCGCCCTCTTGCAGGGCGCGCACCAGGGCGAGCTTCTGTGCCGGTAGGGTCCGTGCGACGATGTCGATCCCGTCGGCGACAGGCTCGCTGCGTGCTATCCGTGCCGCGAGTTCGTCTCCCGTGATCACCTGCGGTTGCTCACCGCCAAGCCCCAGCTCACGGGCGATGGCAATAGCCGTTCCGGGGTGGTCGCCGGTGACCATGATGACACGGATGCCCGCCGCCCGGCAGGCCGCCACGGCCTCCGGGACCCCCCGGCGCACCGGGTCCTCGAAGGCCAGCAGCCCGGCGAAGTGCAGCTCCCGGTCCGGTTCGCCGCCGGTCCAGGCCTCGGCGGCGAGCGTGCGGTAAGCACAGCCGATCACCTTGTGGCCGTCGTTGCTGAAGGTCTCCACCGCCGCCAGCCAGTCGCCCCGATCGGATTCCGGCAGCTCGCAGAGCCCCAGCACCACTTCCGGTGCACCCTTCACCGCGACCAGCAGGCCGTCCGCCTGCGCGCTCACCATGGTGGCCTTGCGCCGATCCTCGGTGAACGGGAAGCGGGCCACCAGGCGCGCCTCCGCCGGGGGGCAGTCCGCCAGCACGGCCTCGTCCAGCGGGTCGCCGCTGTCGGCCTGGGACGCGGCCGCCGCCAGCCCCCGCAGGCGAGCTTCGCTCAGGCCCGGCGCCGGGCGCAGGTGGGTCAGCCTCAGGCGCCCCTCGGTGAGGGTACCCGTCTTGTCCGAGCAGATGCAGGTCACGCGGCCGATGTTCTCCACCACCAGGCTGCGTCGCACCAGGGCGTGACGACGGGCGAGGCGGTAGACCCCTACGCCGAGAAAGAAGGTGAGCACCACGGGAAACTCTTCGGGCAGGGCGGCGATGGCCAGAGTGAGTGCACTGAGCAGGGCGTCCACGAGACCGTGGCCCTGGTGATAGCGCAGCCACGCCAGCGCCAGGCAGAACACGATCGCCGCGACGATCAGCACCTTGACCAGATGCGCCACCGAGCGCTGCAACGGGGTCTGGGCGTGGGTGCCCGCCACCGCCGAGCGCACCACTTCGCCGTAGAGGGTCTCGGCGCCGGTCAGGGCGATGCGCAGCCAGGCATGGCCCGTCAACAGACGAGTGCCGGCCAGGCCCCAATGCACCTCCTCGACCGACGTCTCGCGTGTGGTGGCGGGTCGCGCCCTTTCAACCACCTGCTTGCGTACCGGCCAGGCCTCGCCAGTGAGGGTGGACTCATCCACCTGCAGCTCCTCGCCCGCGACGATCAGGCCATCGGCCGGAAAGAACTCGCCGGAGTTCACCAGCACGAGATCGCCCGGCACCAGACCCTCGGCCGCCACGGTCTGCTGAGCGCCGTCGCGCAGCACCCGGGCGGTGGTCGCGAGTCGACCGCTGAGCCCTTCCACCGACGCCTGGGTACGCCGGTGCAGGTAGGCGTCCATGCCGAACAGCGGCACCAGGGCCAGCAGCATGACCAGCGCCTCGGTGTAGCTGCCGATGAGCGTGAACAGCGCACCGGTGGCCAGCAGGAACCACAGCATGGGGTCACGCAGCGTATCCGCCAGGGTCGTGCGCCAGCCGCTGCGTATCCCCGGGATGATGGCGTTGGGGCCGTAGCGAGCCAGGCGCGCCTGGGCCTCGGCCGCGCTTAGTCCTTGCCGCGGATCGACAAGCCCTTCCAGCCGCTGCATGGGTACGCTGCGCCGCACCTGCTTCCTCCTTTTGCCGGACAGTTCCGCTTCCCGTGCTGCGGGACTACTCTCTCCACTTATACGCCAGGCTCGACGTCTCTTCCTCGTGCCGACGCGCTGCCGGATGTACCCGGGTCAAGAGGGGGCCGTATTCAACCGGACCCTGAGGTGAGTAAGCACTGACTGGTGTAGGCTTGCCGGTGTGAGCTTGGCTCACTCAGTTCGTTTCAACCCGCCCTGGAGCGTCCGGAATGAAGACTCAGTATTACACCGCCACGAGCCTCGATGGCTTCATTGCCACCGAAGACGATTCCCTGGATTGGCTCTTCCCGCTGGGGGACATCAACGATACGAGCTACTCCGCCTTCTTTGCACAGGTCGGGGCGCTGGCCATGGGCTCCACCACCTATGAGTGGATGCTGCGCCATTCCGAAAAAGTTGCCGAGGAAACCGGCTCGGCATGGCCCTATACGCAGCCAACCTGGGTCTTCTCTAGCCGCAAGCTACCGAGCATCGAAGGCGCGGATATCCGCTTCGTGCAGGGCAGCGTCGCACCCGTTCATGCCGAGATGGTGAGAGCGGCAGGTGGGAAGAACCTCTGGATCGTGGGCGGTGGCGATCTAGCCGGCCAATTCCATGATGCCGGCTTGCTGGACGAAATTCTCGTGCAGGTGGGCTCAGTCACCCTGGGCAACGGCAAGCCGCTGTTCCCACGCCGCATCACTAACCCGCCGCTGGAGCTGGTCTCCGTCCGCCAGGTGGGGACGGGCTTTGCGGAGCTGCGCTATCGGGTGCCGTGAGGCAGAGGAACGCTGCTCTTCAGATCATCAACGCCCGGCTGTGCTCCAGCTGACGCTGGGCTTCGGCCAGAGTGTGGGCTTTGCCACTCCAAGGCAGACGTTCCCCTGCGTGGTGAAGGTGGTACTCGACCTGGCATCGGTCCTCGTCGTCCAGGATCTCGTAGCGGTGGATCTGGTCGCCGAACTCGTTGCACCACCAGTTGTCGGGGAGTTGGGTCCAGTTCATGGCGTCACCTCCACTGGCGCATCAACGCCAGGATTTTCCAGTTCACCACCGCGCACTTGCGCTTGGCTTTGATCTCGTGTGCTCGGCGGGCTTCATGGCGCCAAAGCGCCTCTCCATCCACTAGGCACTGCCGGAGTCGTCGCCGCCAAGATACACTAATCGTGCGTTTGGTAACATTTAGTTGCATTTAGCCTAGTATAAAGTTTATCGGCTTGCCCATCCCAATCTTGAGCATTTTTTTGCGAGGCCTTTGAAGGGCACAGCGGCGCTGCGTGGGGCCACGCCGTGGCCTCCGCGCAGAGCGCCAAACCTCCACCCTCAGGCAGAGGGATTCAGAATGGCGTCGATTTCAGCTGTATCGAAATAGAAGGGCGTACCTTCAACCAGTAATCCGTTCTCGAACCTCAATATTTCTAAAAATGGCTGTGTGACTGTTCTCCCAGTTGCTCGGGCTGTCAGATGCAAGGTGCACGACACGTACAGCTTGGCTGGAGAGCCGGCATGGCTCAAATCCTCCACTGCCACCTTGCTGAATGCTTTGTTCATTTGCTGCATCAACCCGGCGATACCTTCCAAGCCTAGCCAGTCGCCTGAGTACGGGAGTGATGTCGGCTCGTGGACGACAACATCGGGGTGAAAAGCATCTGCTAATAGGCGAATGTCTTTTGACTCCGATTGCATAAAAGCCATCTCCACCTGGAACATTCTTTCGAGCATCTGCCTAGTAGAAAGCGATTCTTCTTGGCTGGTTTTCATAACGCCCTCGGCTGTATATGAATGACAATAAAAGGCTACTGGCCCCGCCGATGGGGCGACTATCCGTTTATTGCCGCCAAACTGAGATCTGAAGCGAGCAGTACGGCTTGGTAATATTGGCTTGCTACTGTTTTGGTCTGCGGTCATTACGCTCAGATCATCCGTCGTGTTTCGGGCCTGAGCCAAGCGGCGCTACCTCAAGCCACAGCAGGTTAGTAAGCACTGACTGGAGGGGCTGGACTCGCTTCGCTATGCTGAGGCGAAATCGATGCCAGGGAATCGGCCATGCTGATCGAGATAATAAGAAATACGCCGCGTTGGGTTTTCCTGCTCTTCATCGTGCTGCTTGTGATGGGCTATCAGCAGAGCAGGGACCGCACCGCCAGCCGACGCAGTATCACCATCCTGCCGGCCGTCTTCCTCGGCCTGGCGTTATACGGCGTCGTCTCCGCATTCGGCGCCGACCCTGTCGGCTTGGCACTGTGGGCGCTCGGTATCACCCTCTCCGTGGCGCTTCATATCAAGCTCGCCATCCCCAAGGGAGTACGCTTCTCTCCCGAACACCAAACCTTCCACCTGCCGGGTAGCTGGCAGCCGCTGCTCATCATGCTGGCGATCTTCTTCGCCAAGTACACGGTGGAGGTGATCCGTGCCCGGCAGCTCCCGCTTGCCGACACGGCCGAGTTCACTGCCACCGTCAGCCTGCTCTACGGGCTATTCAGCGGCGTGTTCCTGGGGCGGGCGATGGTGATGTGGCGGACTGCACAGGTAAGTCGTTTAGAACGGGTGTGACCTGATAGAGATTTGGTAGACGAGACAGGTTATGGCCATAGAAAGGGTGGCCCGGATGGAAGAGATCCTAATCGAGTGGCTGCGGTCGGACCGTTATAGGATGGCCGCGCTAGACATTGCCAGCCAGCTGGAGCTGAACGATTGGTGTTTGGCAGCCGGCTTTCTTCGGAACCTCGCTTGGGACAGGATCCACGGTTATGACAGGCCCACACCCTTAAATGACATCGACTTGATTTACTTTGATCGTATCGACGCATCCGCGGAGAGGGATGAGTCATTGGAGGCACAGCTCCGCTCCAAGTCGGCACATCCTTGGTCAGTCAAGAATCAAGCGAGGATGCACGAGCGCAACGGAGATAGGCCATATTCATCGACGGCAGAGGCAATGAGCTACTGGGTTGAGGTTGAGACAGCGGTCGGTGTGCGACTGGACCGGACAACCGGGAGACTGACGCTGGTGGCGCCGTTCGGGATCGATCCATTGTTTGCCAGGACGGTTACGATGAACTCGAAGCGGAGCAAGCCTGAAGAGTTCGCAGCACGTGTACAAAGCAAGGGCTGGCTGGACACTTGGCCTCAGCTCTCGGTGGTGACTTGACGCCCGGCTGGAGCTGACGGTTTCGGCGTGGCTGAGCTTCACCTTCGACACAATGGAACAGCAAGCAGCAAACAGGGAAAACTTGAATGCAACAAACCACAGAAGAACGTCTTCACTCGTTGCAACTAGAACTACCTGAGGTCATCAAGACGAGGGGCAATTTTCGTCCCTACGTTATCTCGGGGAACACGCTTTATCTGTCAGGCAAGGGGGCTCCCTTACACGAAGGCGGAGGCGCCGTCCCAAAAGTAGGGGAGGACGTCACTGTCGAGCAGGCCCGGGCTTATGCCCAAGAGGTCGGCCTGTACCTGCTGGCGCTCATCAAAGAGGCGCTCGGAAGCTTCGAGCGGGTGCAGCGTGTCGTCAAGGTTTTTGGCATGGTGAACGCTGACCCCCACTTTACTTCTCACACGGAAGTCATCAACGGCTGTTCTGATCTGTTTGTTGCAGTTTTCGGTGAGCGCGGTGAACATGCTCGTTCTGCCATTGGTGTTGGTTCATTGCCTAAGGGGTTCGCTGTGGAAATTGAAGCCATCGTTGAGTTCTTATAGGTCTATCGCGCCGAAAGAATCCGTTTCTGGCTACCCGTTCATGCCAAGCGATAGAGGCATGAGTATAGGCGGGAGGGCAGTGATAGACCTGTCGGTTGGCTTCTGGATGACATCTAACAACAGACACCGCACGTCAGCTGCACTATCAACTATCGAAGGCTAAATACTACGGAGCACCACATGCCAGTCTTTACGACAATCGAATTTCCCGGCGTTACCGAAACGACGTATGAGTCGCTCGGAGCCAGTCTGGCCTCCAAAGGAGCGCCGGTGGGCATTCTCTACCATGCTTGTGGTGCTGTTTCCGGTGGCTGGCGCATCGTGGATGTGTGGCGCTCTGCAGAAGACTTCGACAGGTTCGTGGATGGAACGCTTCTGCCGGCGGCGCGTGCACTCGGGCTTCCCGAGCCGGCCCGGCGAGAGTGCTTCCCGGCGCATCATGCCGGGCAGGTCGTCTCGTGATGGCCCAATGCTTTCCTTTTACCGTGTTCGCTGACTAAGAGTGGAATCGATGAAAAACGCCAGAGCGTTCTGGAACAGAAGTGCCGCGCGCTACGCCAAGAGCCCCATTCGCAACGTGAGCGCGTACCAGAAGAAGCTGGCTATCACCCAGGAGTACTTGCGTCCGGATTCGGCCGTGCTGGAGTTCGGCTGTGGTACGGGGAGTACGGCGATACTCCATGCCCCCCATGTCAGGGATTTGGTTGCTATCGACATCTCCGACAAGATGCTGGAAATCGCCGAGCAGAAGGCACGGGATGCCGGCGTTGAGAACATCTCCTTCCGGCGAGGCACCTTGCAAGAGGTGGAGCTGGCGGAGGCGAGTTTCGATGTCGTGCTGGGGCTCAACATCCTGCACCTGTTAGAAGACCTGGAGGCGACGCTGGCCAGGGTGCACAGCCTGCTCAAGCCCGGCGGCGTGTTCGTTTCCAGCACCGTCCTGATCGGCGATATCAACGTTCTGTTTCGTATGGCGATTCCACCCATGCAGCTGCTGGGGCTCGCTCCCTATGTGAACCGCTTCGGCAAGCAGGCGCTGGTCGATAAGCTGGACAGTGCGGGCTTCTCCATCGAGCGGGAGTGGCAACCCGGGAAGGGGACGGTGTTTATCGTTGCCAAAAAAGGGAGCGACGCAGGCTTACAATAAATTCCTGACCAGGAGGCCACCGATGAACAAGTCCGAGCTATCGAACGTCTATCGAGACTATATCGCCTGTCTGAACAGGCAGGACTGGTCAACGTTGGGGCGCTCGTGGATGAAGACGTCATGCATAACGGCGAGCGTCTCGGGGTATCCGGCTACCGAAGTATGCTGGAGAGAGACTTTTCCGAGATTCCCGATCTGTCTTTCAACATCGAGCTGCTGGTTTCCGAGCCGCCCTACATAGCCAGCCGACTCCGCTTCGATTGCACGCCCAAGGAGAGGTTTCTTGGCCTGGATGTTGATGGAAGACGAGTCTCTTTTACCGAGAACGTTTTCTATGAGTTCCGTGACAGAAAGATCGTGCAGGTGTGGTCCGTCATCGACAAGGCGGCCATCGAGGCGCAGCTATTGCCTACCTGATGTCCTGACCTACCCCTTGACCCCGACGAGATGACGCACCTGGCTTCCGTTCCTCGATGGCATCGTCCTCTGGCAACTGAGCAAGGGCTGGCTTAGCCGTATTGCGTAAGCCATTTCTTACATGCTGTAAGCGTTCTGCCTCACCGACACGACCAAGGTCAAATTTCAGGCTCGTTACGTAGATTTACACGCGGGATGGCGTTAGCGTGGGCTAAATAGACTGAAACAGCGGCCCTGCGCCGGAGCAGAGCGAGATGCGCCTTGGACTACACCTCGATCTTTTTTGAAGCCGTGCGCCCGCTGTGGTGGATTCTCCTAGTCGCGCTGGCGCTCGGCATCCTCAAGTCCCGCTGGTTCAAGGGCCTGTTCGGCGAGGCCTTCGTCAAGCTGATCGCCTGGGTGCGGTTGCCGGCGGATGAGTATCGGGGAATCCACAACGTCACGCTTGCCACGCCCGACGGTACCACGCAGATCGACCACGTACTGGTCTCCCGCTACGGCATCTTCGTCATCGAAGCCAAGCACATGACGGGCTGGATCTTCGGCAGCGAGCAGCAGGCGCAGTGGACCCAGAAGATCTACCGCAAGACCTTCAAGTTCCAAAACCCGCTGCGCCAGAACTACAAGCACGTGAAAGCGTTGGAAGCCCTGCTAGACGTGCCCATGGAAGCCATCCACTCAGTGGTGGTCTTCTCTGGCAGTGCCGTGTTCAAGACCAGCATGCCGGAGAACGTCACCATCGGCGGTGGCTACGTGCGCTATATCAAGTCGTTTCGCGAGCCTGTGTTGAACGATTTCCAGGTCCGGGAAGCCTTGGAAAGAATCGAAACCGGCCGATTGGCGCCCAGCCGTGAAACGCACCGCCAGCACGTCAAGCAGCTCAAGGCCCGCTTCGAATCCAGCTCCGACCGAGCTTGCCCGAAGTGCGGCAGCGCCATGGTACTGCGCACCGCGAAACGCGGCACAAACGCCGGCAACCGGTTCTGGGGATGCTCGGCCTATCCCAAGTGCCGGGCGGTGCAGGATGTGGCGTAGGGTGGGGATATCAGGCTCAAGATGCCACGGCACGTGCCGATGATTTATTTGGCAAGGTTAGTGTGAATAAGTGCTTCGAATCGGAGTTCAACATCGCCCGATAAAGGCACGCCGGCGGCCTGAAACCGCCAAGGTGGGGAGCCGATAAACGGCTTTCCCTGGCGGTAGCGTGCCATGGCGATAGAGGAAGACGATAGCATTCAGCGCCTGGTTCTGTGTGGCAGCTGCCACATGGCGCTCTACCGCAAGGTGCTCCAGAAAGGCGCGTACCTCGGAGCCCCCCATGTTGGAAGGATGGCGCACGCCATGCAAGCGAATGAAGTAGCGTATCCAGTAGAAGTAGGTTTTCTCGGTACGTGGGCTGTAGCGTTTCACTCGCATGGTAGCCTTCACCCGGACCATCAGCTTCGGCGGTCTGATGTGCGTGTCCATCTGCTAGTTCCTTCTTTATGTGGATATGCCTACAGTGTTATTGGTTCCGGCAAAGGTCGAAGGAGAATCAATGAGTTGGGAGAAAGGAAGCGCGTCAGATAATATTGTTGAACGCGCAGGATGTTCATCCAATATCAGGACGCGCAGTCCAATAACTGTTGAGCTTTAGGAATGAGTAAGAAATGACACATCGACTAAAAATCAACTTTCAAGGCAAAGAAGACCTCCCTGCTTGGGCAATTACTCATTATCTTCAGCAGACAGAGATTAACTACCAAAAATTTGTATTGGTAGAGCGGATTTGCGAGCTTATTTCCGAGGGTTTAAATCCAAATAGCTTGGTTGTAGCTAAGTCTTCGGCTGATCTGTTTCCAAAAAAGTCCATTGAGTACTCAGATTTTGATGATTTTGAAATACTTGCTGAAAAAGACGATTCGGCCAAGAAGTTTTGGCATGTAATAAGTCGCCATCATCGACCTGTTGTTTTTTACCGTGACGGTAATCGGTTTGTTCCCATATATAAGCCAACTGATGATAATTCTCTAACCATACGAAATGTAGGGGTGAATTCTCCGGTAAACCTCTCTCTCGAGGGGGCTGGAGGCGCTATAAGTGATATATATTATGCCAGTGATAGGGAGCAGCGCAGTCGGGTACAGTGGGAAAATGAGCAAATTGGTCAAACGGCTAGAAATGTTGAAGATATTGTCCGTGCTAGCTCAACCGCAAACAATTTGAATGTTCCAGAGGGGGTAAGGACTTATGCAAACGCTATTCTGGAACAGGCTCTTAGGAGGCAAGAAAAGCTGAATGAGGAAATAGGTATGAGCAATGCTCGCATTGACACTCAAGCTTAACAAGTGGGTGAAACTGACCGGTACTACGCTGCGCTTCGTCCCGGCAGCTTACCCAAGGCGTTAGAAGATTACTATGGAAGCAACTGAAGTCGTTCACGTCATGCAACCTGATCGAGACTGGGTCGACTACCTGGCTGCCTTGCTGGTACCGATGATTGCCATTGTAGGTGCCTTTATCGCTTGGCAGCAGTGGCGTATTAACCGAGCACGCTTAAAGAACGAGCTATTCGATCGTCGATATGAGCAGTTTTGTGTAGTAAGGGATTTTATTGGGTCGATAATGACATCCGGGAAAAGCACATTTGAAGAGCAAAGAAAGTATCTGGTCGGTACACGCGGCATGCGTTTCTTGTTCGACAAGAAGATTGCCGAGTACGTGGATGAGAACATATGGGCGCCAGCCATCGATCTAGAATGCTTGGAGTCCGAGTTGCAGGGGCTGCCTGTTGGTGGCGAGCGGAGCGCAAATGTCCGCAAGCAGCGCGACCTAAAGCAGAAATTACACGAAGAATTGAAGGGCCTAGAGGGTCGCTTTGCGGAGTATCTACAGCTTCGGCATTGATCGTCTTCTAACCACAGCGTCAACGCGGACCGGCTTTTCCGCGGGCGCTCCAAAGTCACCCGGTTACGCTGGGCGTTATGTTGCGTTTGCTAATTGCAGGGGTTTGAATGTCTGAGAGTCCGTTAAATGCTGCACTTCGCCACTTTGAGGCCGCGGAGGCAAATCTTGTTAAGACCGAGAAGCTGCTGGCCGAGATCGAAGCTGCCATACCAAGCGGGATAGCCTTCGGTGATAACCCTGACTATGAAACTAATTGCCGGAACTTGGATTCCTTGCTTACCGCGCTTCCAAAGATTGACGGATGGAAGCCAGAAATCACCCTGATGGAATTGGATGAAATTGCACAAAACCGATTGGATGCGCAGGAGGTCGGCGAGATCGAATGCATTGTGTCCGTCGAGCGTCAGATTGGGGAACCATCGCGGTTACTTCGCGAATATCGCTATCGCTTCAATCAGAAGCGGCGCGAGCTTATCCGGGACGCTCTCATAGAGCTCGTTGATGCTATCGATGCAAACCTTCGCCATCTTAGCAAACTGCTGGAAGGCGATGAACTCTCAAATGAAATTGTTACTGACGATGAGTTTGAACAGTTAAAGGAAAATGTAGCTCAAATTGCAACACTTCTCGGGAGTAGTGTCGCGAAACCTACTCGTTGGTCAGATCTGCATCGGCACATGCATTTCGGAATGCTTGGTGATCTTCATGACATCATCGAGCACGACTGGCCAAGCGTCAAAGCTGGTTTGCGTAAGTCCATGTACGGCGAAAAGGAGCCTGTCCCGGTGGAAATCGAGGACCTAGGTGCTTTGGTAAGCGCGAAGCCGAGAGGTCCGGTGGCAACAAGACTCAAGTGGGAAAGTTTGACCGACGAAGAATTTGAACGTCTGATTTTTGTTCTTATCTCGTCTGAGAGCGGCTACGAAAATCCAGAATGGTTGATGAAGACAAATGCTCCTGATCGTGGACGCGATCTATCTGTGTATCGTGTCTATGCTGACCCTCTGGGTGGAACACTAAGGCAACGAGTCATCATTCAGTGCAAACATTGGCAGTCCAAGAGTGTCGCGCCAGCCGATATAGCTGCGCTCAAGGAACAAATGAAGCTTTGGGAGCCACCCAGAGTCGACATTCATGTTATCGCCACCTCTGGACGGTTTACGTCGGATGCGGTTGCGGTTGTAGAAAAGCACAACCAATCCGATAGCGCTCTCCGAATTGAGATGTGGCCTGAAAGCCATTTGGAGCGCCTCCTTGCGAGTAGACCCGCAATCATTGCTGAATTTGGGCTTCGATAAACAGCAACATAACAACCGGTTCCACACGAACGGCTACGCAGGCGCGTGAACCGGAGCGTTAACCACCACCCCTGTCGATTTCAGCCAGCTCCATCCGACATTACATTGCCACCCACAGCAATAACCCACAGAACGGAGCTAGTCATGAAGCACATGGCAAAGAACACGATCTGCCTTTGGTACGATGGCGGCGCTGAGGAAGCCGCCCGATTTTATGCCGCGACCTTCCCCGACTCCTCGCTCCATGCGGTGCACCGCGCGCCTGGGGACTACCCAGCAGGGGAGGAGGGAAGCGTTCTGACGGTCGAGTTCACCGTGTTGGGCGTGGCGTGCCTCGGGCTGAACGGCGGGCCTATGTTCAAGCACAGCGAGGCGTTCTCGTTTCAGGTGGCGACCGAGGACCAGGAAGAGACGGATCGCTACTGGAACGCCATCGTCGGCAATGGCGGCGAGGAGAGCCAATGCGGGTGGTGCAAGGACAAGTGGGGCATCTCCTGGCAGATTACGCCGATCGCGCTGACGAAAGCGTTCACCAGCCCCGACCGTGCCGCCGCCAAGCGGGCGTTCGATGCCATGATGACGATGCGGAAAATCGACATCGCCAAGATCGAGGCGGCCTTTCGCGGTTGAGATGAGAACGGGCTTATCCAAAGCCGCCGACGCTTCCCCAGCGTCGGCGGCTTTTTTTGTGCGTCAGGCATGGCGTGCAGCTGCGCTTTATTATGATGCCGAGGTAAGGCTTCTTTTGGGTCTGAATATTCTCTTGAAAAGCGGTGTGAGTACCACGAGAAGAATCAGGGCAATAATGATCTTAGAAGTTGTGCTGTTTGCCAGTGCTGTCCAGTCACCCCCACCAATGCGCAGGGCAAGTCTCAAGTTTTGCTCGGCAAATCCGCCGAGTATCAAGCCAAGTACCACAGGCGGGAGCGGGAATTTCAGCTTATCCATGAAGTAGCCAACAAGGCCGAAGCCCAGCATAAGGTAAACATCGAACATGCGACCATTGATCGAGTAAACCCCCACCAGTACCAGTGCAATGATGAAGGCACCGAGTAACGGGCGCGGCAGGCGCAGTACCTGAGCGAAGCTGTTCGTGGCCAGGGCACCGCCGAGTACGATCAGCAGGATGGCGGCGAACAGAAACTGCCACATGAAGCCGAACACGATGTCGGGGTTGTCTCGGAAGAGCATCGGGCCGGGCTGTAGGCCGTGGATCAGCAGACCACCGAGCATCACCGCCGCAACCGCAGTACCGGGGATGCCGAGCGTCAGGGCAGGAATCAGTGCCGAGGCAGTATCGGCATTGTTAGAAGTCTCAGAGGCAGCTACGCCCTCAGGCTCGCCCTTGCCCCAGTCATCCGGATTGCTTGAGGCACGGCGTGCTTCGTTGTAGCTGAGGAAAGCTGCCATCGAGCCGCCGGCTCCTGGCAAGATGCCGACAAAGATGCCGATTATCGAAGAACGCAGCCAAGTCTTCCAATATTTCAGCATACTGGGAATGGCCTTCCAGAGACTGACGGTGTTGAGCTTACCGGACATAGAGGTATCTAAATCCACGATCTCTTCCAGCAGCGCAATGGCTGGAGGCATGGCGTAGAGCCCGACGAGCAGCACCACGACGTTGATTCCGTCGAGCAGTTCCAGGTGGCCGAAGGTGTAACGGTCATAACCCGAGATGGAGTCCAGGCCGACCAGCGATACGAAGACGCCGAAACAGGCGCTCATCAGCCCTTTGAGGATATCGCCACCGAGCAGGAAGACGATTGCCGACAGGCCGAAGACGGCCACCCAGAAGACCTCGGAGGGGCCGAAAAGCAGTGTCACCTTGGCCAGCGGTGGAGCCAGCAGCATCAGCACGATGGCCGAGGCGATGCCGCCAATGGCAGAGGAGACCACGGAGACCTGCAGCGCGTAGCCTCCCCTGCCTTGCTGAGCCATGGGGTAGCCGTCGAAGCTGGTGGCCACGGCGGCGGGAGTGCCGGGAATGCGCAGCAGTACAGCGGGAATGGAGCCGCCGTACATGGCGCCGTTATAGATACCGGCCATCATGCCAAGTGCAACCAGAGGGTCCATGCCAAAGGTGAAGGGGATCAGCACCGAGATAGCCATAGTGGCGCTGAGCCCAGGTAGGGCGCCGATGCAGATGCCGGCAATGACGCCGATAACCACGGCGGCGAAGTTGCCTAGTGACAGCACCGCCGGGAGTGCATCCAATAAACTTCCATACATGTGTCAGCCCTCCGTCAGCGGATGAAGAATTCAGTGGGAAGGTCCTGGCCCATCATCAGGACGAAGATAACCGCGAGGCCGCCGGTGAAGATCAGGTCCGCCAGTAGTAGCCGCTTAATATTCCGATAGCCGAAGCACCACGCCACCACGGGCACCATGACCGCGGTGGTAGTGTAAAAACCGATCAGGCTTACACTGACCACATAAATGCCGATGGACGTGATGATTCCGAGAAAGCGCGGCCAGGAATCGAAGATCCGGTGGCGCGGGGCCTTCACGCGTTCGCTTCGATTGGCGACGAAGACCCGCAGGATCATTAGTGCGGCGAGCCCGATCAGCGCGCTTAGCATGGTGATGGGCAGTATTGAACTCATGGTCGGCATGTCTGGCGTGCGTAACAGCAGAAACCCTGCGACGACGATTATGGCGATACCGGCGATAAGGTCGGGATGCGGACCGTGCTCGGAGGCTGTCTGTTTCATGGTCGATCCTGTCTGTCTGACTTGCTCACAAAGCGTCCTCCGCGACATGCTACCTGCGTAGTTCGAGTCGTGTGGTATGGCGGGGAGACGTCCTGTCTCGTCACGAGGCGTGCCGAGGGTGACTGGTCATGGCAGACCGGGGCGGTGGAGCGCCCCGGCCAGTCGGCTTATTTCCAGGGGGAGGTTTCCCAGACGCGCTCGGCCAGCTCGAGCTGCTCTGCGTTGAGCGCCTCGAAGTCATTTCCTGTGGTCAGTTTGACCGGATTACCGGACTTGAGCATGGCCTCACGGAACTCCGGATCTTCATAGGTTTTCTCGAAGGCTTCGATCAGGCTGGACTCGACCTCGTCGGGCAGGCCGGCAGGTGCGATGAAGCCACGCAGCGAACCGTTGACGATGTCATAGCCTTGCTCGGTGAAGGTCGGTACGTCTTCCAGCAGTTCCGAGCGCTCTTCGGTGGCGATGCCCAGCACATTCAGCTCGTCGCGGAAATTGATCACTTCTGACAGGTTGATAATGCCCATGGTGACGTGGCCGCCCATCAGGGCGCTGCGCGCTGGCGCGGAGCCCGAGAAGGGAACGATGGTGTACTCGGCATCGGTCACCTCAGAGAGACGGATCAGGAAGAAGTGGTCATCTCCACCTAGGCTCGACATGCTGACAGTGACGGCGCCTTCTCGTTCCTGTGCGGTGGCGACCAGTTTGTCCATAGTGTCGATGTCGCTGCTTTTGGGCGTGACGATCACATTTGGGTCGTCCACCACGTTGGCCAGGTAAGTGAAGCTGTCGGCATCGTAGTCGGCGTCGCGGTCGAGGGTGCGCGCCATCATGCCGGGCAGGTTGTAGGTGCCGATAGTGTAGCCGTCAGGCTCGGCCTGGGCCACGGCGGTGACGCCGATCTGGCCGCTCGCTCCGGGCATGTTCTTGACCACGACCGTGGCGTCGTTGCCGAGATGCTCCTCGAGAAAGGGGGCGACGGTGCGGGCCATGACGTCGGTACCACCTCCGGCGGCATAGCCAACGATTAGGTCGATCTTCTTTTCGGGGTAGTCAGCGAAGGCTTGCGTAGAGGTAACGCTGGCAAGGCAGAGAGCGGCGGCAATAGTGGGAATCCTGGCGGTCATCTTTTTGTACTCCCGTTGATATCACGTTGAGCGAAAAGGCCCGAGGCCAAGCTTCTTTGTGCAGTGAAACGTACAGAATGGCTGAATCAAAGCGAATACTTTTTAACTTTGTCGTAAGATTTGTTGCATCAAGTGGGCTGCTATACGAAATGACCCCTGATGGCCAGGGTTTAGGGCTGTTGCCCTGATGGAAGAAAATAATGGGTTATCGACTATGGTCGAAGATGACTAGATAAGGAAATTGCTATTGAAAGGTGTGGGGTGTGTGAAAGCCCCACACCAGTTGGCTTCAGCTGGCGGCTATTTCCACGGCGTCTCTTCCCAAGTGCGACGTGCCGCTTCGTCCTGTGCCTCTGCCAGGGCCTTGTAATCGTCACCGTAGGAAAAGCTCAGTGGGTTTCCCTGCCGTGCCATGTCGGAGAGGAAAGCGGGATCCGTGGCCATACTCTCGAGTGCACTCACCAAATCGGCGCGGATATCGTCCGGGAGACCGGCTGGAGCCGCGAGACCTCGGAATGATCCCATTTCGATATCGAATCCGAGCTCCTTCGCCGTCGGAACGTCAGGGGCCTGGGGCAAACGCTCATCGGAGAGCACGGCCAGCACGCGCAACTCTTCCTCGAAACCCACGGTCTGGCTAAAGGCCATGGTGCCCATGGCGACATGGCCGCCCATCAGGGCGCTGCGCGCATGGGCGGCGCCATTGAAAGGCACATAGTTCAGTTCGACGTCAGCCGCTTCGGCGAATTGGATGGCCGAGAAATGATCGTTGCCACCGAGTGATGACAGGCCTACCGGTATCTTTCCCGGGGCGTTCCTGGCGTGTTCGATGAGTTCCTCCAGGGAATGGATATCGGATCCTTTCGGCACTACCAAGGTATTGGGGTCAGAGACCACATTGGCCAACCAGGTGAAGCTGTCCACATCGTAGTCGGCATCGCGATCATAGGTCAGCGCCATAGCTGCCGGCAGGTTCATGGTACCGATCGTGTAACCGTCCGGCTCGGCCGACGCTATAGCCGAAAAACCAATCTGGCCGCCCGCACCGGGCATATTCTTGACCACCACTGTGGCTCCCTCACCCAGTTGCTCCTCGACATACTTGGCTACGGTGCGGGCCATGACATCCGTGCCGCCACCAGCGGAGTAGCCAACCACCAGATTTATCGTTTTCTCGGGATAGTCGGCCTGGGCGAGACTGGCGCCGACCAGCAGGGAGGTCGACGCAAAAGCGACGAGGGACAGGCTTAATAGTTGTTGTTTCATGCTGACATACTCCGTTCTTTTAGTTGAACTTGCGCTCATGGCCTTTTGAGTGCTCGGCTATTGAGGGTCATGAGCCGGCGGGTAGCCGGTAGACCCGTGTTGCCGTGTCGTGAAACACAGCGTTGCGCTCCTCTTGACTCCAGGAGGCGGTGAGTCGGTGATAAGCGTTCCACAGCACGCTGTAAGAGATGCTGCCCTTGTCGACAGGGAAGTTACTCTCCAGCATGCAGCGCGATGGGGTGAAGTGCTCGATACAGGCGTCCACATCGGGGGCAATGGCATCGGCGAGCCGCTGTGAGTCCGGTGGCACCTTTCCCGTGTCAAAGCCGAAGCCCATGATCGGCATGCCGAAGCCGCCGATCTTGAGCATTACATTGGGGAGTTCGGCCAGTCGTGCCAAGCCGTCGCGCCAAGCCCGGCGATGGGCCGAGTTGCGGTCAGCATGAGAGCTGGAATAGGGCCCGACGCCCAGGGGACCGCCGGCATGGTCGAGCACGATGGTCAGCGCGGGCAGTCGGCGGGCCAAGATTGCTACCTCGTCGAGCTGGGTCTGGTAGGCCCAGATATCTAGCGACAAGCCGCGGCGGGCCAACTCCTGCGCTCCCTCGGTGAAAGGCTTGCTGACCATCAGCCCCTCAGGAGCCGGCACGGGGTTGGAGCGCACGGTGGGGTCGGGATGCGCCGCGACTGGCATACGCACACCGCGGAAGCGCCCACCGCCTGCCTCTATCAGCGTCTCGAGCACCGGCGCGACATTGGCTCCCATCAGCAGGTCGGCGTGGCCGACGATGGCTGCCGCCACATCGGTGGGCCCGTAGTGGCCGCTGCGTGCCTGGGCTGAGAGGCCGCGAACGAACTCGATCTCGCCGACGGATCGATAGGCCGTGGGTCCGCTTGCGCGATACATCGTTCGGCACTGGACGTAGACCGAGGCGGTGACTCGATGACCGCTGTTGCCAATGTCATCGGCGAACTCCTCGAGCAGATACCGAAAGCCTCGGCGATCCCAAAGGTGGTGATGGGCATCGACGATTTTTTGCTCTGGGGCCAGCGAGGACTCCCGGACTTGGGCGAGCCAGTCCGGCCGTGGGAGAGGGTTTGGCGAGTTGACGTCGGGACGTTGGCGCCATGGCCGCTCGTCGGAGTCGTCACAGCCTTCTTGATGATGGTTCCAGGGGGTCATCACGATTTCCTCCAGCCGTGGGTTCATTGACCCGCGACAGTGATTGGCCGTGGCCCTTGGCTCGGATCGAAGACGGCTGAGGCATCGAGCTCATCCAAAGAGCGGCATCCGAGCAAGCCCAGGTCGCGGTGAACCTCGCTCTGCATGATGCGCACAGCCTGGCCGAGTGCCTTGTCTCCACCCACCGTGGAGGCAAATAGGAAGGGGCGGCCGATGAAGACGAAGTCGGCACCGAGCGCCAGGGCCTTGACGACATCGGTGCCGCGGCGAATCCCGCCGTCAAGCATGACAGCCATGTCTCCCGCTTCGGCCTTCGCTAGGGGAAGCGCACGCACAGCAGAAATGGCGTGATCGAGCTGGCGCCCTCCGTGGTTGGACAGCACCACACCATCACAGCCGAGCGTTCTTGCTATTGCGACGTCGTGATGGGACAGCAGCCCCTTCACCACCAGCCGACCCTGCCACTGGTCACGGATACGGCTGATGTGCTCCCAGTTGAGATGGTCCTTGCGACCGAAGTCCCGCGCGGCCTGCCGCGAAACGATGGGAGCTCCCCGCTGCGCGTAAGAGTTCTCGAAATGGGGCATGCCGCGACGGTGGAGGGTACGCAGGAAGGTGGCAAGCAGCCAGCGTGGCTTGGTGCCGAAATCCCAGGCCATACGAGGGGTGAAGCGAAGCGGCGTGGAAAAACCGGCACGCAGGTTATTCTCGCGATTGGCCAGTACGGCTGTGTCCGCAGTGATAACCAGCGTCTTGTATCCGGCGGTCTTGACGCGCTCGACCAGCGCCGCGATGCGGTCGTCCTCGCCGGGGACGTAGGCCTGGAACCAAGCTTGAGGGTTGGCCTCGATCACCTCTTCCATGGGAGTCAGGGAGGAGCCGCTAAGCACGTAGGGGATACCCTCGCGTCCGGCGACCCGCGCCGCGACATTATCGCCGTCATGGGCCATCAGCGCACTGATACCCATTGGCGCGATGCCGAACGGAGCCGACCACTCGGTGCCGAAGAGGCGATGACGGGTACTCCGACTCTCCACCCCACGCAACGTACGGGGAATGAGTTTCAGCCCGCTGAGCGCGGTACGATTGTCCTCATAGGCCGCCGAGGTTTCCGCGGCTCCCGCGACGTACTGGAATAGGGGGCGGGGAAGCCGCCGACGGGCCGCGGCTTCGTAGTCATCGAGATTAAGGATCATGATGGAGAGACATCGTTGTGCGGCTACAAGGCATCACGCCCCCCAACCTGAGGCCATGGGAAAGCCACCGACGGGCAGCTCGGCGCGCAGGATGGTGCCGGTGTCGGACTCGGTGATGAACAGCGAACGACCCTCTGGTCCGCCGAAGGCGCAGTTGGTAGTGCCGAGCCCGCGAGGGGACCTCACCACGGCGATCGGTACTCCGAGCGCGTCGTGAACCCAAACCAGCCCCATACCCGTCTGACAAACCACCACGCCGCCGTCTTCGGTCAGCGCCAGGCCGTCCGGTCCCGCGCGGCCACCGGAAAACTGCAGGAATAGTCCGGCCTTCACCACGCGTCCACTGTCCGAGATCGGCAGACGCCAGACGGCGTTGGCACGGGTCACCGCCACGTAGAGTGCATGGCCGGCCTTGTCGAGCACCAGCCCGTTGGGGCTTGGCACCTTGTCGATCAGGCAGTCCAATCGCCCGCTTTCATGGTGCCAGCGATAGACCCGGCCAGTGGGATCCTGCAAGCCTGTCTGGCCCTGGTCGGTGAAGTACAATGCGCCGTCAGGGCCGAAGTGCAGGTCGTTGCATCCCTTGAAGCCCTCGGTGTCGGCATCGCACAGTACGCTGGTCACCTCGCCAGTGTCCGGGTTCAGCTGCATGATGCCGTTGCGGAAGTCGGCGATGAAGATCCGTCCATAGGCATCGATTTTCAGGCCGTTGGGCTGGCCGTCGTATTCGGCAACCTGCTCGATGTCGCCGTCCGGTGAAGCGCGGAAGATTCGCCCGAAAGGAATATCGACGAACCACAGGTTACCTACGAGATCAAAAGAAGGACCTTCGATGAAGCTGTCAACGAGCGCTCCGCGTCGGTTGCGCTCCGCCCAATAGGAACGCCGCCCCGTCCTTCTCAATGTCGCTGGAAGTTCAGTAAAAACCTCTGCCTCTATCAATACCGGATCGGGATGGGGGAATGCCATGCTCAGCCTCCAGAGGTCAGGGATGGGAGCCATAGGGCTATGTCTGGGTACCAGATCAGTAGAACCAGGAAAGCTAGAATAATCAGGAAGAAGGGCAGCACACCCATGACGACTTCCTCGACCTTGACGTTGCTATCCGAACTGGCGACCACGAACAGGATGATGCCCAGCGGCGGCGTCAATTGTCCAAGCTCGACTAAAATGACCACAAAGATGCCAAACCAGATCGGGTCGATGTTCATCGCCAGCAGGACCGGGAAAACGATCGGTACAATGATGGCAATCATTCCCAATCCTTCCATAAAGCAGCCCAGTATGGCGAATGTCACCATCAGCAGCAGCAGGAACACGAACGGCGACATATCGGCTTCGCCCACCCAACTAACTAGATCCTCACCGACGCCCGAAAGTGCCGTGGCGTAGGCAAAGATCATCGAGATTAGGACGATGAACAGCACGTTACCGCTCATCAAAAGTGTTCGAGAGATGGCGTTTCTCAGCAGGGTCAGACTGAGGCGGCGGTAAGAGGCTGCGATTACCATCGCCCCGACTACACCGACCGCACCGGCCTCGGTCGGCGTGGCAAGCCCGGCATAAATGCTGCCTAGAACAAAGCCAATCAGAATCATGAAAGGCACAACATCAAGCGCTGCTTTCAGGTAATCGGTCAACTTCAGCGGGGTTGTGTCGCGAGGTGCCAGCGAGGGATTTGCCAGCGCACGAGCGGCAATAAAAAGACTGTAGCAGACGGCCAACAGGATGCCCGGCACCATACCGGCTGCGAACAGCTTTGCTATCGACGTCTCGGTAAAGGTGGCGTAGATAATCATCGTGATCGAGGGCGGTATCAGGATGCCCAAGGTGCCACCAGCGGCCAGAGAGCCCGCGATGATGCGCTTTTGGTAACCCCGAGCCGACAGTGCCGGCAAGGCCACGGTCGACATGGCCGCAGCGGTGGGGGCACTACCGCCGGCAACAGCGGCGAAGATGCCGCTGCCCATGATGTTGGTATGCAGCAGCCCGCCCGGCAGGCGTCGCATGAAGGGAGCTATGCCGTTGTAGAGCCGTCCGCTGAGGCCGCTGCCTAACAAAATTTCCGCCATCAGAATGAACAGCGGGATGGCGGCCAGGGTGAAGCTGTTGGCCGCTCCCCAACTGACCAGCCCGAGGGCCTTCCAGCCGGCGAAGCCTTTCATCAGCCACAGATAGCCGAGGGCCGCGGCCCCGACGGCGAATTGCACCCACAGGCCGCAGAGGATCAGCAGAAGCAGGGCGGAAAAGGCGATTATCGCATCCATCAGCGCTTTCCTCCGATGCCGAGCTGTAGCAGGGCGCGTTCGAACAGGAACAGGGTCATCACGGACAGACCTACCGGCAGCAGCAACTGCGGGATCCAGAGCGGGGTCATCATGGCGGTGGGTGCCACGTTACCGCGAGAGAACGAACTCATCACGAGCAGGGCGGAATGCCAGATGAGCACGCCGCAGATGCCGATGCCCAGCACGATGTACACAAGGCCGAGCAACCGTTTCACCCGCGCCGGCAGGGCGCCATAGAGAAAGCCGACCTGAAAGAGGGCATCGTGACGGATCGCCAGGCTGGCGCCGAACAGGGTGGTGGCAATGACCAGGTAACCTGAGAGCTCCTCCACCACGTGGAGGGAGCTGTTGAGGATCAGCCGCGAGCCGATCTCGGCGACGACCAGGGCGGTGAGCGTTATCAGCCCCAGGCCGGCGAGAAGGCGTACCACAGCGGCGATCGCGTCAAAGACGGGGCCGGCGGAGGCTGGCCCTTGTCCTGTTTCATACTGGTATTCAGACACGTTGCGGTCCTCTGACGGATCGATCACTTGCCCAGGGCGGTGAGCACGTCCTGCAGCGCCTGCTCGTGCTCTGGGCCGGCGTCGCTGGCCCACTCCTGCCAAAAGGGGGCGAGGGCGTCTTGGGCCTTGGCGATGTCCTCGTCGCTGGGCTCGATGATGGTCATGCCCGCTTCCGCCTGGGATTGCTTCTGGGCCTGCTCGTCGACCAGGAAGGCTTCGGTGATGTTGGTCGTCTCCTCGCTGACGATGGTAGCCAAGGTTTCGCGGTCGGCTTCGCTCAGGGATTCGTAGGCGCCGTTGTTGGCAATCACGGCGCTGTAGGCATAGTTCACCGGCAGGCGGTAGTTGTAGTCGAGGAACTCGTGCCAGTTCTTGGCGCCACCCGCACTGGCGGTCAGAACGCCATCAATTACGCCCCGCTCCAACGCGGTCGGCACATCGGAGCCGGACAGCGTGATGGGAGAACCGCCGAAGGCTTCGACAAAGGCGCCCTGTTCGGGTGAAGTCACACGGATTTTGCGATTCTCTAGATCGTCGAGGGAGTCGATCTCGAACGAGGTAAAGATAACCTGCTGGGGGTATCGATAAGCACCGAGAAAGACGACGTCCTGCTTGGCGAAACCTTCTTCAAGATAGGGGAGCATGGCCTCATAGGCCTTATCCCATTGGTCACCGTTCTCGATAAGCATTGGAAGGTTGAGGATGCGCGCGATAGGAACGTTGCCCGAAAAGAAGAGGTCGGCCGAAAAATCGATGAACCCATCGCCGACTGATTGAGTGATATCGCTGGAGGCGATCTGAAGCGTTTTCCCTAGATGAAGCGAGATCGACAGATCTTCAGCTTCTGACTCGACGCGATCAGTGATGCGCTCCATGCCCTTAACGGCTGCGGTGGTTGACACCGAGGAATAGGTGTAGCCCGTCCAGTCGGCGGCCTGGGCGCCACCTACCGCAGCGGTGCCCATAATGATCAGGCTGGATACCAGGGATTGCTTGATGGTTTTCATGGTCATACCTCTTTAATCGTTGTTGATGTCGCTATTCGTTCGAGGAGCTGGCGATACAGCACGTGATGGCGTTGCGCTTGGGAAGAAGTGCTTCATTAGACGTTGGTCTATGTTGCGTAGTCCGGAGTCACAGTTTTGTTGACCCTTGGAAAATTGAACATGAAAAGACTTGCTGTATAAAGCGCGTTTTTTTTGAGGAAAGATGCAGTATTTCTTTATACGAAATTCGCATCCAGCTGGTCGCTGTAAATAAGACGTTAGTCTAGTATTGGCTGGCCAGTAAGATGCGTAACAAGAAAAGTAGGTGCGTCAGGTAATCACAATAAACAATGAGCAGTGACGTCGTGGTGCCAATGATGACGCGGCTGGGTGTGTAGGCAGGGGAGCGCTCTTTTAAAGCCAATTGGATACTGACTTAAGGTTTTCCCGTCTCATCGATCACTAAAGATATAAGCTTGATATGGTTTCTTTGCATTCAGAATATGCTGGGAGCTTGTTTTTTTCGTCCCCTGTTCAGGGTCCAAATAATTTTTAACAACATGACCAGTACCGGAAGACTGCCGATTGCGAAAATGGCTCTTTCATGTGCCTTACCGGCGATCAGCCCGACTGCCATGGCCCCTAGGGCCGGGAGGCCACGGAAAATCATCGTGTAGAGCGATAGCACCTTACCTCTGACTATGTCAGGAACCTGTGTTTGCAGGATGACCTGAGTACAGACCCCATTGGCGAGAATGGCTCCCGATAAAAGCATAAGGGAGGCCAGAGCTGCCCAAAGGGCGTTGCTGATCAGAAAGAGTGCGCACCCAACTACTGCCGACAGGCCGAAACCCATGGTTAGCACCAGAGGACGACCTCTGGCCAGCAGTACTGATGTCACCAAGGCACCGAGCGTCGCGCCAAACCCTTGAGCCGATGTCATCAGCGAGAAGGCTGTAGCTCTTTCGGCCTCGCCGACCGCCAGATGAGCTGCGAAAGCCGGTAGCAGCTCGAAGATTGGCCGGTAGCATAGCGCCAGGAGTGCGAAGAATAATAAGAGAAGCTTATGCTGACTTGTCAGACCATTTCGGACCGCCGACCAATACGAACCTTGGCGCTTACCGATAGCCGAGTTAGCTGGAGCATTGGTATCTGTCCCTTTTTCAGGAGCTTCCTGACAGGCAAGCCGTGACAGTATCAGTGCGAAGAGCAGGTAGCTGATAGCGTTGAATATAAAGACCGACCAGAGTATCCCCAATGTCAAGGCTAGACCGGCTGCCGCTGGCCCCAACATCCGCGCAAGGTTGAACACCATTGAGTTGATCGCCACCGCCCCTGGTACATCTTCTTTGGGAATGATGCTGCTTACGACGACCATGCGTGTCGGGTGGTCGAAGCCATTCAGGATTCCAGTCAACCCTGCTACTACAAGCAAGAAAGCCGGGCTGACAAGCCCGGCCACCGTTGCCAGTAGCATCATGCAGGGAGGGAGGATCGACAAAAGCTGTAGCCGAAGTGCTAGGCGTATGCGGTGCTTTCGGTCGATTAATGTGCCTGCAAAAGGGGCCACGATGACCGACGGCAGCAGGTCGGCCATTGCCATTAATCCCAGCATGAAGCTGGATTGTGTGGTATCCCAGGCGAGCCATAGCAATATAATGCGCTGTGCCCAGGTGCCAACAGCCGAAGCCGCATTGCCCGCGAGGTATACACGAAGGCGGGCGTTGATCAGCGGTAAGGCGGCTTTAGGCAAACGCAATCTCAGCCCCTCGGCATGCTGCAGCCAGTGGCCTGCAGAGCCTTGTCGACCCAGGAGCGGTCATTCTTGCCGGCATGGATAGCTGCCATCTGATTCTCTTCCGCTGCGTGCTTTGCTTGCGCCGCCTCGAGTACTGTTGCGGCATCGTCGAAAGGAACTGCAATCAAGCCATCACTGTCGCCGAGGATCAGATCGCCAGGCTCTATGACCATGCCTCCCAGGCTAATCGGTGTGTTAACTTCGCCGGGACCGTTCTTGTAAGGCCCACGATGGGTCACGCCAGCGGCGAAGGTGGGCAGGTTAGTCTCGCGGAAACCGTCCAAGTCGCGAATCGCACCGTTGAGTACGAACCCCGCCACCCCTTTCTTGACCGCGTATGCGAGCATCAACTCACCCATCAACGCATTGGTGGTGTCTCCTCCGGCATCGCAGACGATGACGTCACCAGGCTCTGCCATGTCGATAGCCTTGTGCAGCATCAGGTTATCTCCGGGGCGCGTGCGGACCGTGAGTGCGACACCGGCCAGGTTACCATCGCGGTGCATGGGACGCAGGGTTGAGCCGCCGGCAAATACCCGGGACATGCTGTCGCTGACCACCGCAACAGGCAGTTCCGAGAAGGCTTTAACGAGCTCATCGTCAACACGACGCTTGCGCTGAAGAATTCTATTTCCGACTGTCATTGCATCACTCCGTCGAAGGGCTGAACGTTTGGAGATGGGTTTTCTCAGGTTATGGTCGCTGTTACCGGTGCATTGGCCAGGCGCGCTTTCGGTAGGGAGTTGCCGGCGAGGAAGTCGATGATGCCCTTGACCGCCAGCTCGCCGACGCGGGTGCCTGCCTCTGCGGTAACGCCGGCGATATGCGGCGTGAGGATGACTCGCTCAGAGGCGGCCAACGAACTCACGTCTGAAGGGGGCTCCTGCTCAAAGGTATCGAGCCCCGCGCCCGCGAGGTGACCGCTTTCCAGAGCGCACAGCAGCGCGGCCTCGTCGATCAGGCCACCCCGGGAGGTATTGACGACGTAGCTATCGGCCGGCATCAAGGCAAGGGTCTCAGCGTTGAGCAGATGAGCGCTCTCCTTGGTCAGCGGGCAGTGCAGGCTGACGATGTCCGATTGGCTGAGCAGTTCCTCGAGTTGCTCGACGCGGCGGGCGCCCATGGCCTCGATGGCCTCGGCCGGGGCGTAGGGGTCGTAGACCATCACATCCAGACCCATGCCCTTTACTATCTGCGCCACGGCGGCAGCGATGGCGCCGCCACCGACCAACCCCAAGCGCATACCCGACAATTCCCGACCGAGGAACCCTGCCTTCTCCCAGCGACCTGCGCGCATGCTCTTATCCAGAGGCAGCAGGCGCTTGACAGTGGCGAAGATCAGGGCGACAGCATGCTCGGCGACCGAGACGGCATTGCCGCCTGCGGCACGGATCACCTGGATGCCATGTCGGGTTGCCGCCTCGACGTCGATATTGTCAACGCCCGCGCCGTGTTTGGAGATCACGCGTAAAGATTTTCCAGCCGCGACAGCGCCTGCACCGAACTTCCCCATTCGGGATACGACGCCGACTGGGTCGTGTTGCACAATGAATTCCACCAGCATTTCTTCGGACGGATAGGGTGGAGTATGAACTAAAGTATAGCCAGCGGTTTCGGCCATTTCCCTCGCTGTGGTAGCGAGGTCAGGGCCTGTTATCAGAATCGTCGGTTGCGTTGCCAAATCGGTTCCTCCCTATTGTGGCGAGGGCAGCCGGACCCGGAGCGGTTTAGCGTCACAGGTCGGCTGCTTTTCGTGTTCTTCTCAGGATACAGGTAGATTTGGTGTACAAAAGCGAATAAAATTTGGCATTAAGTGAAGAATATCTTAATTTGGAGCAGGCTCATGGATACCCGCCAACTTCGTACCTTCGTGGCGATCGCGGAAAATGGCACGTTTGCGAGAGCAGCCTCTGTCGTGAATTTGACGCCTTCCGCAGTCAGCCAACAGATCTATGCGCTTGAGCAGGAGCTCGATACCAAGCTGTTCAATCGTGACTCAAGGCCACCCAGCCTCAACCTTCAGGGGCTAAAATTGCTGGAAACGGCTAAACAGATTCTGGCCCTGGTAGACGAAACCCGAGGTGTCCTGTCTGGGAAACAAATGACCGGCACTCTTAATGTCGGATCGGTGCGCACCAGTACGATCGGCTTACTGCCACGTGCTATCGTCGCGCTACGCCAGGAATTTCCCGAATTGAGTGTAAATCTGCGTGTTGGCATGTCTTCAACGCTGATCAGTGACGTCAATGCAGACCGACTGGATATGGCAGTAGTAGCAGAGCACACAGGTGTCTCTCGAAACCTACTTTGGTCCCCATTCATCCGAGAGCCGCTGATGGTAATTGCTCCTCCCGGCACCCCTTGGATGCCGGCCAGGGAGTTACTCGAAGCGTTACCCTTCGTGCGGTTCGGCAGCGACGTACCATTGGGGGCGTTGATCAATAATGAACTCGCGCGCTTAGGCATTACAGTGCAGGACATTGCTGAGATAGACACGGTACCAGCCATTGTGGAATGTGTTGCAGCCGGCCTGGGGGTTAGCATCGTGCCGGACATTGCTGTGCGAGAAAATGGTCGCGACATGTTGAAGCTGCCTTTTGGCGAACCCCAAGTCTTCAGGCAAATCGGCATGATCCACCGCGCCGGATCCCCTAAAGCGGAACTATTTGTTAAGCTACACAACAAGCTGGCAGAAATGGCGGGAGAGTTTGGTGTTTATCGAGAAGGGGGAGCGGTAGATGGTTCGTAGATACAGGAAGTTTTTTAATTATAAGTTGGGGCGCTACCTGTGCTGTCAGGTTGTTTGTTAGAAATGCGAGCGGTCTCTATTTTTATATTAAGTTGGTGTATTTTGTGTGAGAAGTTCTGGCGCAATGGCATTGCTTGATAGCAGCTTCTTGATTTTCAGTGTTACTTGTTTTTTATTAAAATAACTTTTGCTATGGTTGTCTTGGTTTTTAGTGGGCGGCTGTCAGGTAAATGCCGTCACACTTCACGTTATAAGCCGCCGGGCTACATTAGTCTAGCGTCTTTATCGTTTCAAAAGGCTGAAACCTCACGCCTTGATCCACACCTCGTCGCCCTTGAAGCTCACCTTCCAGGTACGTAGCGCTACGCTTCGTCTTCCAGGCACTGGCCGTCTTCCAAGCGGAAGTGTTGCTTGTAGATCGGCGAGGCGACGATGGGCTGGCCCTTGAGATCACCGGCGATGCCTCAGGCAATGACGTTAGTGTTGGAGAAAGGGCGTGATGGTCCAGGGCGTAGAGCTTCTGTCATGTAGGTGCGGAAATCGAATCAGCGCTGATACTCGGCGACAATTCTGCTTTTGTGATCAGCCACTGTCCCTCGGAGGTGTCCAAGCCGGTGCTTCGTCCTCGGTTCGCCGTGCGTCTTCCCGCATGGCGTGCCCCAACGACTCTTCGAGCTTCATGAACAACTCCCCGTAGCGCCGGCTGAAGTGGATGCCTTCTTCGATATTGCGCCAGGTGTCGAACAGTTGGTCTTCGTGGGCTTTTTCACTGGCAATAAAGGAGTCGGTCATCCGGCGGGCGCGTTGTGGGTGGACGCCCATGGCGGTGAGGGCCTCGCCACCGAGTTTCAGGGCGGAGTAATAGGTCTCGCTCACCACGTCGTCGGCACCGGCTTCACGTAACTCGTAACCATGGCCGCGGTCGAAGGCGCGGGCCAGTATCCAGACCTCCGGGTAAAGCTGTTTGACGTGGCGCACCAGACTCACGGCCCGGTCGCGGTCGTCGATGGCGACGACCAGCAGGCGCGCCTCGGCAATGCCGGCGGTTTCCAGCAGTTCGACGCGGGTGGCGTCGCCAAAGTAACTTTTCAGTTGGATCCGGCGCAGATTTTCGATCTGATCCAGGGCATGGTCCAAGGCCACGCTGGGAATGTTGTTGGCGCGAAGCAAACGACAGACGATCTGCCCGAAGCGGCCGACCCCGGCCACGATCACCGGGGCCTGCTCTTCTATCTCATCCGGCTCCGCTTCTTCGTTGGAGACCTTCTGATAGCGCGGCAGCACCACCCGGTCATAGACAATGAACAACAGCGGCGTCAGGAACATGGACAGGGCCACCACCAGTGACAGCACCTGGGCGGTGTCCGCCGGAATCACGCGGTTCTGGGTGCTGTAGGTCAGCAGGACAAACCCGAACTCACCGGCCTGGGCCAGCCCGAGGGTGAACAGCCAGCCTTCGCTGTCGCGGATGCCGAATGCGAAGGCCAGGCCAACCAGAATCAGCGCCTTGCCCACGATAACCGCCAGGGCGAGAAGAAGGACCGTATCCCAGGCATCCGCCAGCACCCCGAAATTGATCCCCGCGCCCACGGTAATGAAGAACAGCCCCAGCAGCAGCCCCTTGAACGGTTCGATATTGGCTTCCAGCTCGTGCCGGAACTCGCTGTTGGCCAGGACCACGCCGGCCAGGAAAGCGCCGAGCGCCGGCGACAGATTCACCAGGCTCATGAGTGCCGCGATGCCGATAATCAGCATCAGGGACGTGGCGGTGAACACTTCACGCATGCCGGACTGCACCACGTAGCGGAACAGCGGCCGGCTCAGGTAATGGCCGCAGATAATCACCAGCACGATCGCACCGACAACCACCAGCCCATGCGCCCAGCCCGGCAGGTTCTCAACCAGGCTGAGGCTGCTGTGTCCATGCTCGGTGCCGGTGCCGGAAATTCCCGACACGGCCAGCAGCGGGATGACGGCCAGCATGGGGATCACCGCAATGTCCTGGAACAGCAGCACTGAGAAGGCACTTCGGCCGCCTTCGGTCTTGACCAGGCCCTTTTCGGTCAGCGTCTGCAGGACGATCGCGGTTGAGGAAAGGGAGAAGAGAAACCCCACCGCCACGGCTGTTTGCCAGGGCAGGCCCAGGGACCAGGCAAAACCGGTGGCGGCGGCAGCGGTCAGTGTGACCTGCAGGCCGCCGAGACCGAGCAGACGGACCCGCATGGCCCAGAGGGATTTGGGGTCAAGCTCCATCCCCACCAGGAACAGCATCATTACCACGCCGAACTCGGCAAAATGCTGAACGGTGACGGTCTCCTGACCCACCAGTCCGGTCACCGGCCCTATGACCACACCTGCCACCAGGTAACCGAGTACCGACCCCAGCCCGAACCGCCTGGCCAGTGGTACCGCGATCACCGCCGCCACCAGGTAAATAAACGCCTGAACAAAGTAGTCTGTCATCAGAGTAGTCAGTCATGTCCGTGGGCCGAAAATCAAATATTCGCTCATCCAACCTTAGCCCAACGGCTGCATTCCGCTTTCGGTTCCGAAAACAGGAGTGACCTTCCCCCTGGTTTGGCTCCGCTAACAATTCCTCCCTAGCGTGGGTCCGTCACCGACATGAGCCAAAGCCGCCGACGCTTCCCAGCGTCGGCGGCTTTTTCTTTCTTTGCAATAGGGCCGCAACCTCACGCCTCGATCCACACCTCGTCGCCCTTGAAGCTCACCTTCCATGTGCGCAGCCGCACGCTGTCGTCTTCCAGGCACTGGCCGTCTTCCAGGCGGAAGTGCTGCTTGTAGATCGGCGAGGCCACGACGAGTTGGCCCTTGAGGTCGCCGACGATGCCGCGGGCGATGACGTTGGCGCTGGAGAAGGGGTCGTGATGATCGATGGCGTAGAGTTCCTGCGCCTGGCCGGGTAGCTGCGACTTGTTCGGGTCGCTTGGAATATAAAAGATGGCTACCTGGGCCGGGCCTTCAGGCGTTTCCACCCAGGCGGCGACGCCGGAGTAGGGCACCAGGTCGGCGCGGGTGCAGAGTCGTTGCCAGGTCTGGGTCATGGTCTTCGCCGCAATTGCTGAACTCATTCAGGTCTTCTCCACTTTTTATCTGGTCACTGCCGAGCGAGATGAAGCGGGCGGCGCGCTGGGCGCCGCCATTTCCATCACGCAGGCCTTAATTGCCCGCGCTCGGTGGTATAGATGATGTCCGGATCGGGGCGCGCGTCGTTGACGAAGCTGCGGAAGCGCTTGAGCTTCTCCGGGTCGCCGATGGCGTTGGCCCATTCGCACTCGTAGGTGTCGACCACGGCCTGCATCTGCCGCTCCAGCTCTTCGCCAATGCCGAGGCTGTCCTCGAGGATCACCTGCTTGAGGTAGTCCAGGCCACCTTCCAGGTTCTCGCGCCACACCGAGGTGCGCTGCAGGCGGTCGGCGGTGCGGATGTAGAACATCAGGAAGCGGTCGATGATGCGGTAGAGCTGTTCGTCGTCGAGGTCGGTGGCGAACAGTTCGGCGTGGCGCGGGCGCATGCCGCCGTTGCCGCATACGTACAGGTTCCAGCCGTTCTCGGTGGCGATTACGCCGATGTCCTTGCTCTGGGCCTCGGCGCACTCGCGGGTGCAGCCGGAAACGCCGAACTTGAGCTTGTGCGGGGCGCGCAGGCCCTTGTAGCGGTGCTCCAGCTGGATCGCCATGCCCACGCTGTCCTGCACGCCGTAGCGGCACCAGGTGCTGCCCACGCAGGACTTCACCGTACGCAGCGACTTGCCGTAGGCGTGGCCGGTCTCGAAGCCGGCTTCGATCAGCTCGCCCCAGATCGCCGGCAGGTCTTCCAGGCGGGCGCCGAACAGGTCGATGCGCTGGCCGCCGGTCACCTTGGTGTAGAGCTGGTACTTCTGCGCCACCTGGCCCAGCACCACCAGCTTGTCGGGGGTGATCTCGCCGCCAGGCACGCGGGGAACGACGGAGTAGGTGCCGTTCTTCTGCATATTGGCCATGAAGGTGTCGTTGGTATCCTGCAGCGGGATGTGGGCCGCGTCGGTGATCGGCTCGTTGAAGCAGGAAGCCAGGATCGAGGCCACTGCCGGCTTGCAGATATCGCAGCCGAGGCCATGGCCGTGTTTATTCACCAGCTCGCTGAAGGTCTTGATGCCCTCCACCCGCACGATGTCGTAGAGCTCTTGGCGGGTGTGGGGGAAGTGCTCGCAGATCGACTTGTCGACCTCCACGCCGCGGCTCTCGAGCTCATGGTCCACCAGGTTCTTGAGCAGGGCGGCGCAGCCGCCGCAGCCGGTGCTGGCCTTGGTCGCGCCTTTCACCGCGCCGAGGTCCACGGCGCCGGCGTCGATCGAGGCGCACACGTCGCCCTTGGTGACGTTGTGGCACGAGCAGATGGTGGCGGTTTCCGGCAGGGCGTCCGGCCCTAGGGCGGGGGCGGCTTCGCCACCGGCGGGCAGGATCAGCGCGGCCGGGTCCTCGGGCAGCTCGATGCGGTTGGCGTAGTACTGCAGCAGGGTGTCGTAGTAGCTGTTGTCGCCCACCAGCATGGCGCCGACCACGCGCTTGCCGTCGCTGGAGACCACCAGCTTGCGGTATTGCTGCTTGAGCGGGTCGAGGAAACGGAACTGGCGCGCGCCGGGGGTGCGGTCGCCGTGAGCGTCGCCGATGGAGCCCACGTCGACCCCCATCAACTTGAGCTTAGTACTCATGTCGGCGCCGCGGAAGGTTTCGCCACCTTCGAGGAGCGTTGAGGCCGCGACCTTGGCCATCTGGTAGCCGGGGGCGACCAGGCCGAAGATGCTGTTGTTCCACAGCGCCACTTCGCCAACGGCGAGGATGGCCGGGTCGCTGGTCAGGCAGTTGTCGTCGATCACCACGCCGCCGCGCTCGCCGATCTCCAGGCCGCAGTCGCGGGCCAGCTCGTCGCGGGGACGAATGCCAGCGGAGAAGACGATGAGGTCGGTCTCCAGCACCTTGTCGTCCTGGAACACCATGCGGTGGCGGCTGGCCTCGCCGTCGACGATCTCCTGGGTGGCGCGGCCGGTGAGCACCTGCACGCCCAGCGCTTCGATCTTCTCGCGCAGCAGTTCGCCG
This sequence comes from Halomonas sp. SS10-MC5, assembly GCF_015992245.1. Lineage (NCBI taxonomy): Bacteria > Pseudomonadati > Pseudomonadota > Gammaproteobacteria > Oceanospirillales > Halomonadaceae > Halomonas > Halomonas sp. SS10-MC5. The sequence goes on from NZ_CP065435.1 coordinate 1,236,950, forward strand.
CCTTCGCTGTCCACCTGCATTGGCATCAGCCGCGGGGCGAACTCCACCACGGCGGTGTCGAGGTTCAGCCCGCGCAGGGCGTTGGCGGCTTCCAGGCCGAGCAGGCCACCGCCTACCACCACGCCGGTGGTGGCGGTTTCGGCGGCGGCACGAATGGCGTCGAGGTCCTCCAGGGTGCGGTAGACCAGGCAGCCTTCGCGGTCGTTGCCGGGAATCGGCGGCACGAAGGGGTAGGAGCCGGTGGCCAGCACCAGGCGGTCGTAGCGGTAGCGGCCCTGGGGCGTGACGACCTCGCCCTTGTCGCGGTCGATGGCGGTGACCGCCTCGTGCAGGCGCAGTTCGATGCCGTGCTCGGCGTAGTACTCGCTGGTGGAGAGCGCCAGTGAGGCGGCATCGCGGCCGCTGAAGTATTCGGAGAGGTGCACGCGGTCGTAGGCCAGGTGGCGCTCCTCGCCGAACACGGTGACGGCGTAGCGCTCGGTGGCGCCCTGTTCGACCAGTTGCTCGACCAGGTGGTGGCCGACCATGCCGTTGCCGATGACGATCAGTTGCGGTTTCGCGGGCGTGTTCATGCGGCCTCCTTGGCGGGGCGTTGCGGTGATTCGTTCAGGGCGTCGTCGAGCAGGGCCTGGGCGTCGGCGGCGCCGAGCAGCAGCGCGGCGCGGCAGGCGGTGAGGTCGCGGCCAGCCAGGGCCTGCTCGAAGTACCAGGGGCCGGAGGCGGTGTCGCCGTAGAGCACGGCGCCCTCCAGACGGCCGCCTCTCAGCAGCAGGCGGCGGTAGTCGCCCTGCTGGGGATCGCGGTAGCTGAGTACTTCGTGATCGGGTTCGGCTTCGGTGGGGCCGAAGGCGTAGAGCGAGACGCCGCTGACCTTGAGCTTGGTGGCGGTCGGTTTCTCGACGTAGCCCTGGGCGGGCTCGGCATCGGCGTGGTCATGGTCGAGACAGAGCCGCTCGGCCAGCACCTCGACCTGGCGCCAGATCGGCTCGACCAGGCCGTAGAGGTTGCCGCGGTGTTCGCAGCACTCGCCCAGGGCGTGGATCGCCGGGTCGCTGGTGGTCAGCCACGCGTCGACGATCACGCCACGGTTGCTCTCGAGCCCGGCGGCGCGGGCCAGTTCGGCATTGGGCACGATGCCGATGGCCACCACCACGCAGTCGGCGGCGAGCCGGGTGCCGTCGCTCAGATGCGCGGCGCACACCTGGCCCTCGGCGTCGGCTTCCAGGCGCTCGAGCTGGGCGTCGGTATGGATGTCGAGGCCGCGACCGCGCAGCTCGTTTTCCAGCAGGCGGGCGGCGGTGAGATCGAGCTGGCGGTTCATCAGCCGGTCGTCGCGCTGCAGCAGGCTCACCCGCATGCCGCGTTTGCGCAGCCCCTCGGCAGCTTCCAGGCCGAGCAGGCCGCCGCCGATCACTACGGCGTTGCGGCCGGTTTCGGCGGCGCGTGCGAGGGCGTCGGCGTCGTGCAGGTCGCGGAACACGTGCACGCCGGGAAGCTCGAGCCCCGGCACCGGCGGGCGGGCCGGGTTCGAACCGGTGGCCAGCACCAGGCGGTCGTAGTCGAGTTCACGCCCGGCATCGGTGGTGAGGGTGCGTGCGTCGCGGTCGATGGCCTCCACCCGCTCGCCGAGGATGAGTTCGATGCCCTGCTCGGCATACCATTCGGCGCTGCGCAGGGTGAGGGCCTCGCGCTGCATTTCGCCGGCCAGCAGCGGCGAGAGCAGGATGCGGTTGTAGGCCGGCGTCTGCTCGGCCCCGATGACCGTGATCCTGGCGGGGCGCCCGGTCCGGGCGAGGAGTGCCTCGGCCAGCCGGTGGCCGGCCATGCCATTGCCGACGATGACCAGGTGCTCGACGGTGGATGTCTCGGGATGTCGCCTTGGCATGCGAACACCTCCTCTCGCTGCGCTTGTCAGAATGACGGGCCTATAACGCAACGACGCCTCGGCGCTTCCCCTGTCGATTCGAGGATCGAACCGGGGAGCACAGAGACGTCGTTGTCGCTTTCATGTGGGCGATCGCCTTTGATCGCCGCTCTGTCCTGCAGTATCAAGATCCCGGCCAAGGTAACAGGTGCGTGATCTTTTTCCTTTTGTGCCAGTGTCTTGGGGAGGAGGTCGAAGGTCTCGGTGCAGGCCGGTCAGCGCTCAGCTTGGCCGCCCGTGCACATCAGTGGTGCGTTGCGGCATCGAAATGCACAGGGCTGTAGCACGCCGCCAGCAGCGCGGGGTCGAAGCGGCCACCCTGGGCTTCCAGTTGACGCACGATGGGTTCGGCGAAGTGCAGGGCGGCCTGCGGCGTCGGGCGCAGCAGGTCCCCCCCGCAGAGCTGCTGATGGATGGGCGCTGCATCGCTGTCGAGGGTGTCGAGGTGGCGAATCGAGCGATCGAGGTAGGGCGGCAGGGCCAGCCATTCATGTGCCTGACGGCGATGATCCGGCGAGGCGGCCAGCCACTCGCCGGCTGCTACCAGGGCGCGCAGCAGGGCGGCCAGTGTGGCCGGGTAGCGCTGCGCCCAGGAGCGGGTCACGCCGAGCACCTTCTCGGGGTGGCCGGGCCACAGCTGGGCACCGGTGGCGACCAGCCGGCCCACACTGCAGTGGCGGGCGAGGGTGCCCCAGGGCTCGCCGGCGCAGAAGCCATCGATCTGGCCGTCGCGCAGGGCTTCCACCATGCGCGGCGGCGGCAGGGCGACCAGCTCGACGTCGCGGTCGGGGGCGATGTCGCCCAGCGTCAGCCATTCGCGCAGCTGGTAGTGCTGGCAGGAGTAGGGATACACCATGGCCAGGCGCGGGCGCCTGCTGCTGCCCGAGCCGCGCAGCCAGTCGCCCAGCGCCAGGGCGCTGCTGCCCGGGTCTGCGTCGAGGGCGGCACCGCTGGCCTGACACAGCGACGTGGAGAGCGTGATGGTATTGCCGTTGCGCGAGAGCAGCAGCGGCGCCAGCGTTTCGCAGGGGGCGCGGCCCAGGCCCAGGCTCATGGCCAGCGGCATGGGGGCGAGCATCTGCGCACCGTCGAGCAGGCCGGCGGCGACCTTGTCGCGCAGGGTGGCCCAGGCGTTCTCCCGCGACAGGCTGACGTCCAGCCCCTGGGCGGCGAAGCAGCCCCGTTCGCGGGCGACGATCAGCAGGGCGGCATCGAGCAGCGGCACGAAGCCGAGGGTGAGGCGCGCGAGTTCCGGGCTGGCGGCGTGAAGTGGCGGTTGGCTCATGAGCGGGTTCCCCGTTTGTCGGCGGCGTGCCCCTGGGGCAATAGCGGGTTCAGGCGGCCGAGAATGTCGACGACGCTGTCGGCGACCTCGGCGATACGCTGGCCGCGGTCCATGGCGAGCTTGCGCAGCATGCGATAGGCCTGCTCCTCGTCGCAGCCCTGATGCTTCATCAACAGGCCCTTGGCGCGCTCGATACGCTTGCGCTCGGCCAGTTGGTTGCGCGCCTTGTCCAGCTCCTGGCGCATGCTGTGGAAGGCGTCGAAGCGGGCGATGGCGACCTCGACGATAGCCTCCACGCGCTCCGGCACCAGGCCGTCGACGACGTAGGCGCTGACGCCGGCCTTGAGCGCGGCCTGCAGCGTGTCGGAGTCGTGCTGGTCGGCGAAGAACACCACCGGGCGAGGGTTCTCGCGGTTGAGCAGCGCCATGCTCTCCAGCGTGTCGCGGTCGGGGCTCTCCATGTCGATGATCACCACGTCGGGCTGATGGCGCGCGACCATCTCGTTGAGGCTGGCCGGGTTCGAGAGCCGGCAGATGACCCGGTGTCCCTCGGCCATCAGCGCCTCCTCGACCATGGCGGCACGTACCACCTCATCGTCGACCAGCAGAATGTTCAGGGGTGGTGGCATAGGGTCTCGCTCGTGAATGGCATGCCTAGGTGGTCTTTTCCTGTCTCCAAGCAAGAAACATTCCATCTTTCGCTTCGTCGCAGGCGGGTGGCGCCTCAGCCGGCGCTGGCGGCGGGCAGCCAAGTCATCCGGCGTGCCCGCTCGGCACTAGCCTGGTGCAAGGGCGGAGCCGGTCGTGGGGAAATGGTGCAGGGCAGCATGCGGGAGGGGCGCGGGAAAAGAGGCATCTAGCTGATAGCCGTTCGGTCTTCGGTGGATGGCACGCTTCCTGCTTGATACGGGTCAATACTCTACCGAGGGCGCCATGCGGCGCCCCGAGCGGCAACGACGCCCGCCAACGCCGCCCTTCGGGGTTGGTCGTTGGCGGGCGTCGTCGTTTCGCCAGGAACAGACAGGAGATCGACATGCGCGAGGCCCGAACCACTTGCCCATACTGCGGCGTCGGCTGTGGCGTGCTGGCCAGCGTCGAGGATGGCGAGATCGTCGACGTACAGGGCGACCCGGCGCACCCGGCCAACTTCGGCCGGCTGTGCGTGAAGGGCTCGGCGCTGCACGAGACGCTGGGGCACCATGGCCGCCTGACCCGGCCCAGGGTCGACGGTGTCGAGACCGACTGGGACACGGCGCTGGACGCCGTCGCCGAGCGGCTCACGGCGGTGCGCGACCGCCACGGTGCGCAGGCCGTCGCCGCCTATCTTTCGGGGCAACTGCTCACCGAGGACTATTACGTCGCCAACAAGCTGTTCAAGGGCTTTCTCGGCACGCCGCACCTGGATACCAACTCGCGGCTGTGCATGGCCTCGGCGGTGGCGGCCCACAAGCGTGCCTTCGGCGCCGACGCCGTGCCGTGCAGCTACGAGGATCTCGAAGAGGCCGAGCTGGTGGTGCTGGTGGGCTCCAACCTGGCCTGGAACCATCCGGTGCTCTACCAGCGCCTCAAGGTGGCCAAGCAGCGCAACCCGCTGCTGCGGGTGGTGGTAATCGACCCGCGGGTCACCGATACCTGCGAGATCGCCGACCTCTACCTGGGGCTCGCGCCGGGCAGCGATGCGCGCCTGTTCACCGGATTGCTGGCCTGGATGGCCGAGCGCAACAAGCTCGACCGGGTCTATCTGGAGGCGCATACCCAGGGCTTCGAGGAGGCGCTCGCCGCGGCACGGGAACAGGATGCCTGGGTGGAGGCCATCGCCGCCGACTGTGACGTCGATGCCGAGCGCCTGGAGACCTTCTTCTACTGGTTCGCCAGCCACCTGCACGTGGTCACGCTGTTCTCCCAGGGGGTGAACCAGTCGAGCAGCGGCACCGACAAGGGCAACGCCATCATCAACTGCCACCTGGCGGGCGGCAAGATCGGCCTGCCGGGGGCGGGGCCGTTCTCGATCACCGGCCAGCCCAACGCCATGGGCGGGCGCGAGGTGGGCGGGCTGGCCAACCAGTTGGCCGCCCACATGGACTACGACACCCCCGGCGCGCGCGACCGGGTCACGCGCTTCTGGGCCACCGAGCGACTGGTGCCGTGCCTGCCCGAGGCGCCCGGCCACAAGGCGGTGGCGCTGTTCGAGGCGATCGAGCGCGGCGAGGTGCAGGCGCTATGGATCATGGCCACCAACCCGGCGGTAAGCCTGCCGCGGGCCGACCGGGTGCGCGAGGCGCTTGCGAAGTGCCCGCTGGTGATCGTCTCCGAGTGCATGGCCAATACCGACCTGCTGCCCTATGCCGATATCGTGCTGCCGGCCTCGAGCTGGTCGGAGAAGGACGGCACCGTGACCAACTCCGAGCGGCGCATCTCGCGCCAGCGCGGCATCCTGCCACCGCCCGGGGAGGCCCGGCACGACTGGTGGATCGTCTGCGAGGTGGCCAGGCGGCTGGGCTTCGGCGAGGCGTTCGCCTATACCCATCCGTGCGAGATCTTCGACGAGCACGCCCGGCTCTCGGGCTTCGAGAACGGTGAGGGGCCGGGGGAGAGCCGCCGGCTGTTCGATATCTCCGGCCTGGCCGGGCTCGACCGCGCCGCCTACGATGCCCTGGCGCCGATCCAGTGGCCGGTCAACGCCGCCGCCCCCCACGGTACCGCGCGGCTGTTCACCGATGGCCGCTTCGCCACGCCGGGCGGTCGCGCCCGCCTGCTGCCGGTACGCCCGCGCCCGCCGGCCCAGGCATTGGACGCGGCACGCCCGCTGCGGCTCAACACCGGGCGCGTGCGCGACCAGTGGCACACCATGACCCGCACCGGCCGTGCACCGCGGCTGATGAATCACCGCGCCGAGCCGTTCATTGAGCTCACCCCGGAAGACGCCGCCGAGTGGGGCGTGGCGGAGCATGGCCTGGCGCGCCTGGCGGGAGCGGGCGGCGACTATGTCGGCCGGGTGCGGCTGTCGCGCGGCCAGCGTCGCGGCGAGGTGTTCGTGCCGATGCACTGGAGCGGCTACTTCAGCGGCACGGCGCGCATGGGGGCGCTGCTCGAGGCGCACCTCGACCCGTTCTCCGGCCAGCCGGAATCGAAGCACGGCGCGGTGGCGCTGGCGCCGCTGGCGGTGGAATGGGAGGCCACCCTGCTGGTGGCCGACGACCTGGGCGTGGCGGAATCGAGCTGGTGCGACGAGAGCCGCTACTGGGCACGCATTCCGCTGCACGGCTGCCAGCGATGGCAGTTGGCTGGCGGCGAGAGCGCCTGCGGCGGGGTTGCGAAAAAAACGGCGCAGCGCGACTGGCTGACCTGGCTCGAGGCAACGCTGCCGGTGGCGCCGACGCTGTGGTGCACCGATCCGGCTACCGGAAGGCTGCGTGCCGCCGGGGTGGATGCCGCAGGGCGCCTGCGCTGGTGGCTGATGGCGGGGCCGCCGCTGGAGCTGCCCAACCTGGCCTGGCTCGATGCGCGCTTCGAGGAGGCCAGCGCCGGCGCGGGGCTCTCGGCGCAGCACCGCCGCCGCCTGCTGGCCGGTTGCGACGACGGCGCCGCCAACCAGGGGCCGGTGGTGTGCAGCTGCCATCAGGTGGGCCAACGCGCTATCCTAGAGGCCATCCGTGAAGGCGACGACAGCGTCGAGGCGTTGGGCGCCAGGCTGGCCTGCGGCACCCAGTGCGGAAGTTGCGTTCCCGAGCTGAAAGCGCTGATCGAAGAGGAGAAGGCCCATGCGAGCGCTGAGCCAATTGAAGTCACTGCTGTCGCCTGAGCTGTCGCGCCTGGCGCAGCGGCCCCGGGCGCTGGGGCAGGCGGCGTTCTCGCGTCTGCACGGCCTGGGCCATATCGTGCGTTCGCCGTTCGGCCGTTCCACGCGCGTCGAGGCGCCCACCCTGACGCTGGACGGCGAGTGCCGTGCCGGCCGGGTCTACCTGGTGGGGGCGGGCAGCGGCGACGTCGAGCTGCTCACGCTCAAGGCGGCGCGCCTGCTGCAGCAGGCCGAGGCGGTGGTCTACGACCGCCTGGTGGGCGACGACGTGCTGGCGCTGATTCCCGCCGGCCACGAGCGCTACTACGTGGGCAAGGAGCGTGGCCACCACAGCGTGCCCCAGGCCGAGATCGGCGCTTTGCTGGTGAGGCTGGCGCGGGAGGGCAAGTCGGTGGTGCGGCTCAAGGGCGGCGACCCCGGCGTATTCGGGCGCATGGGCGAGGAGCTCGCCGCACTGGCCGAGGCCGGCGTCGAGGCCGAGATCGTGCCGGGCATCACTGCTGCCTCGGCGGCCGCGGCCGGCATGGGCATCCCGCTCACCGACCGCGCCCACGCCCAGCAGCTGCGCTTCGTCACCGCCCAGCTGTGCCGCAAGGACGGCGAGCCCGACTGGGCCACCCTGGCGCGCCAGGACGAGACGCTGATCTTCTACATGGGCCTGACCAAGGTCGAGGCCATCTGTGCCGGGCTGCGCCGCAATGGGCTGCCCGACGACTGGCCGATCATGCTGGTGGCCAACGCCAGCCTGCCCGAGCAGGCGTCGCTGGTGGGCACCCTGGCCGACATGCCGGGCAAGCTGGCCGCCTCGCCGCTGCCTTCACCCTGCCTGATTGTGGTCGGCAGCGTGGTGCGCATGGTCGCGACCAGCCCGGCCGCGGCGGCGTTTATCCAGGGCGAGCAGGACGAGGGTCACACGCCTCGCTGAGCCGTGCGTCGCATTGGAAAGGCGCGACGTTGCGCTGCACCAAGAGTGAGCACGGCGCCCCGGGATGCACCGAGGTGGCCGATTTCGCCGGGGGCATAGCGCTTCTCTGACCGCCGGTCGCCGAATCCCGATGGCTGGCGGCTTCGTCTGAAACCCTCCGCGGTTGCCTTCCGGTGGCGTATTTGTCGGGGGCGCCAGTGTGTTGGCACGTAACGTGCTTATTCATGGCAGGGCTTTGCTGCCGATGCAGGCGGGTCAGCGGGATCAACGACGATCGCCGCTGCCTTTCTTCGCAGGCCCACGACAACGCGACGAACACAGGCAAAGGCGCCTGAAGCTTAAGAGCTTCAGGCGCCTTTGCGTTTGTCACGTCAGCCACGAGACGAGAGGCGCCACGCGCGTAAGAACGTTATGTCCTATCTGCTTCCTTCCGAGTTCGCGACCAAGATGGTGGATGCCGGCGAGTCCAAGCTCCACATGGCCACCCGAGACGTCCTGATCCGCGCCTTCATGGCGGGGGCCATCCTGGCCCTGGCCGCGGTGTTCGCGGTGACCATCACGGTCCAGACCGGTTCGGCCATCCTCGGGGCCGCGCTGTTCCCGGTCGGCTTCTGCATGCTCTACCTGATGGGCTTCGACCTGCTGACCGGGGTCTTCGTACTGACGCCGCTGGCCTGGCTGGACCGGCGCCCCGGCGTCACCATCGAGAGGATCCTGATCCACTGGGGCAAGGTCTTCTGCGGCAACCTGGCCGGCGCCCTGACCGTGGCGGTGCTGATGGCGATCGTCTTCACTTACGGCTTCGCCACGCCGCCGGACGAGGTGGGGCAGAAGATCGCCGGTATCGGCCATGCCCGTACCGTGGGCTACAAGGAGTTTGGCGCGGCGGGCATGCTGACCATCCTGATTCGCGGCATCCTGTGCAACTGGATGGTCTCGCTCGGTGTCGTCGGGGCGATGATCTCGACCACGGTGGGCGGCAAGGTGATCGCCATGTGGATGCCGATCATGGTGTTCTTCTTCATGGGCTTCGAGCACTCCATCGTCAACATGTTCCTGTTCCCCTCGGCGCTGATGATGGGCGGCGACTTTTCGATCGCGGATTACCTGATCTGGAACGAGATCCCCGTGGTGGTAGGCAACCTGATCGGCGGGCTCTCGCTGACCGGGCTGACGCTCTACACCACCCACGTGCGCACGGCGCCGCTGCGCGATATCTGAGATGTCGGCTTTCGAACCCGGCCGGATGCTGCGGGTGTCGCTGGGCCAGTGCTCGGAGGCAGGGCGCAAGGCGGTCAACCAGGACTTCCACGGCGCCTACGTGCCCCGCGAACCGCAGCTTTCGAGCAAGGGTATCGTGGTGGCGCTGGCCGATGGCATCAGCAGCAGCGAAGTGAGCCGGGTTGCCAGCGAGGCGGCGGTGAAGGGGTTCATCGAGGACTACTACTCCACCGCCGAAAGCTGGACGGTGAAGACCTCGGCGCAGCGGGTGCTGGTGGCGACCAACTCCTGGCTGCACGCCCAGAGCCGGCGCAGCGAATACCGCTGGGACAAGGACCGGGGCTACGTCTGCACCTTCACCGCACTGGTGCTCAAGTCCGCCACGGCGCACGTTTTCCACGTCGGCGATGCGCGGCTCTATCGGCTTGCCGCTGGCCGCCTGGAGCCGCTGACCCGCGAGCACCGCGCCTGGGTGGCACCCGACAGAAGCTACCTCAGCCGGGCGATGGGCGTCAGCGAGCAGCTCGAGATCGATTACCTCGCGCTGCCCGTCGCGGCAGGGGAAACCTTCCTGCTGATGACCGACGGCATTCACGAGCACGTCGGCGAGGCGGCGATGCTGGCGGCGCTGGCCGAGCACGAAGGCGACCTGGACGCCGCTGCCGCCGCCATCGTGCAGGAAGCTTATGCCCAGGGCAGCGAGGACAATCTGACGGTGCAGGTGGTGCGGGTCGAGGAAGTACCTCCGACAGGGGCCGGCGAGATCGCCCCGGGAGCGGTGTCGCTGCCGTTTCCGCCAGCCCTCGCGCCGCGCATGGTGCTGGAGGGGTATCGCATCGTCAGGCAGCTCCACGCCAGCCACCGCAGCCACGCCTACCTGGCGGTGGACGAAGCCAGCGGCGAGCAGGTGGTGATCAAGATGCTCTCTACCGAGCTTCAGCAGGATCCCGACCAGGTGGAACGCTTCCTGATGGAGGAGTGGATCGGCCGGCGCATCGACAGCGCGCATGTCGTCAAGCCGCACCGCTCGGAGCGTCGGCGCCAATATCTCTACAGCGTGACGGAATACATCGAGGGGCAGACCCTGGCCCAGTGGTTGCGCGACCATCCGCACCCGGCCCTGGAGACGGTGCGCGGCCTCGTCGAACAGCTGGCCCGCGGCCTGCGTGCCTTCCATCGCCTGGAGATGGTGCACCAGGACCTTCGGCCGCTTAACGTGATGATCGATGCCACCGGCACGGTGAAGATCATCGACCTGGGGTCGGTGCGCGTGGGTGGGCTGGTTGAGACCGCTTCGGCGCAAGCGGGGGAGGTACCGCTGGGTACGCTGGCGTACACTGCGCCGGAGTGCTTTCTGGGCGAGCCGGCCACGCCACGCTCGGACCTCTACTCGCTGGCCGTGATCGCCTATCAGCTGCTCACCGGGGAGCTGCCCTACGGCACCCAGGTGGCCCAGGCGCGTACCCGCGCGGCGCAGCGGCGGCTGAGCTATCGCCCCGCGCTGGCCAGCAATCGCGAACTCCCGGCCTGGGTCGACGAGGTACTCAGGAAGGCGCTGCACCCCATGCCCGAGAAGCGCTTCGATGCACTGTCGGAGTTCGTCCACGAGCTGCGCCAGCCGAGCCGCGAGTTCCTCGCCCGGGCCCGCCCGCCGCTGATCGAACGCGACCCCGTACTGTTCTGGAAAGGCGTGGCCGCACTGCTGGCGCTGCTCGTTCTGGTGCTGCTGCTCGAGTGAGGCTGCGGGGTGCTTTACATTCGCTGCTAGGCCCGCGAACTCTTGCCGGGGCGCTGACGGCGAGCGGCGAGGGCATGCACGAGCTGTCGCTTGTTCATGCTCGAGCGGCCGCCGATGCCCCGCTCGCTGGCGAGCCGGTAAAGCTCGTCCTTGCTCTTCGCTTCGAGCTTCGTCGCCTCACCGTCCGGCTTGCGCTCGGCGTGCCCGTCGGGCTTCGGCTGCTCGGCCGTTTTCTCAGGTTGGGGCCTCCCTGCCAGCTCCATACATGCCTTCACCGCATCCAGCAGCTCCTCGCGTTTCATCTTCGACGTGCCGGAGAGTCCATACTTCCTCGCCATGTCGAGCAGCTCGGCCTTGGTGCGCAGGTTGAGCCCGTACACGTGCTCGTGCTCGCCCACGCTGTAGGGCAGGGCTTCCGATGCGTCGGCCTCTTTCAGCTCGGCGATCATCTGTTCCAGATACTCGATCACCTTCTTGCGCTGGGCTTTTTCGCTGACGTTCCAGGCATGGCTGCTGGCACGCTTGTGCGCAACCTTGAATTTCTTGCCTTCCAGGCAGGTCATGTAGCTGTTGGCATCGAGCTTGTCGACGCGCTGGTGGGACACGATCAGCCAGTTGTACTCCGTGCCGATGGGGGCGCCGGACTCCTCGGGCGCGCGAGCCGCCCGCCGCTTGGTGGTCTGGTAGTAGATCTCCCACTCGTCGGGGCTGATCTTGCGCTCGCGCCACTCGCCCTGGTCGTAGTACCACTTGTGCGAGCGGCCGACTTGCATTCCCGAATAGCCCTGGCCTTCGTGCTGCTTGAGGCGGTCATAGCCCTGTGGCCTGCGTTCGTCATCAGCCATCGCCGCTGTCCTCCCTGGTGGCGTTCGATATGGGCGTCTGCTTCATAGAGGCAGCATAGCCGATAGGGTTTCCCGTGATCGGTTCGCGCGGCGGCATCTGCTAGGCTGAGCCCACAGGCGCCTGGAAGGGCGCGGGCGGATGCCGCTGCAACCGGCAAGGAGCCGATATGTCCGATAGGGAGAGTGCCACCGACGCGATCTCGTCTTTCACCCGCCGTGCATTGATCGTCATCGGGCTCGTCGGCCTGGTGTCGGTGCTGCTCTATTTCGCCAACCGGCTGCTGGGTGTGCTGCTGCTGGTGTTTGCCAGCGTTCTGGTCGCGGTGGCCATCGACGGAATGGTGCGGCTGTGCCAGCGCTACCTGCCGCTGTCGCGACCCTGGGCGCTGGTGCTGGCCGCCGTTCTGATCCTGCTGGTCCTGGTGGGGCTGGGGGCGCTGGTCGGGCCGCCGCTGATGGAGCAGCTCTCGCAGCTGACCCAGGAATTGCCGCAGGCGTTCCAGCAGCTCGTCGGCATGGCTCGCGAATTGCCCGGGGTCGAGCAGGCGCTGGGTGGGGTCGAGGACCCGGCCCGCTCGCTGGCACAGCCGGTGCTGAATCGCGCGACGAGCGTCTTGTCGACCACCTTCGATGCGCTGACCAGCTTTCTGCTGGCCCTGTTGGTGGGCGTCTATCTCGTGGTCGACCCGGCCGAATATGCCCGCAACCTGCTGATGCTGTGCCCGCCGGCTCGACGCGAGCGGCTGGGGCAGGTGCTGGGCATGCAGGGGCAGGCGCTACGGCTGTGGCTGATCAGCCGGCTGATCTCGATGGTGTTCATCGGGGTGTTCGTGGCGCTGGGCCTCGCCGTCATGGGGGTTCCGATGGCCGGGGCCCTGGGACTGATCGCGGGGCTCCTCACCTTCATCCCCTACCTGGGGCCGATCCTGGGCGTGATTCCCACCGTGCTGATCGCCTTCCTCCAGGCGCCGCAACTGGGGCTTTACGCCGTGCTTCTCTACTTGTTCATCGAGACGTTGGAGTCCAACGTCGTGACGCCCCTGGCGGCCAAGGGCATGGTGCGCTTGCCCCCAGCCTACACCGTGGTGGTGCAGCTCGCCGGCGGGGCCGTGGCGGGGGTCGCCGGCGTGATGCTTGCCACGCCGCTCGCGGTGGCGATCGCAGTGGCGGTGCAGATGCTCTATGTGGAGGACGTGCTGGGCGACGATGTCGAGGTGCTGGGAGAGCCCTAGGCGGAACGATCGCTCATGGTCGATAGACCAGCACCGTGTAGTTGCGTCCCTCGATTTCCTCGAAGTTCTTGAGCTTGTCCATCAGGTGCTGATCGAGCCGCTTGCCTTCATGCAGTAGTAACATGCCGCTGGCGGAGTAAATGTCCTGGGCCAGAATCATGCCCGGCTTTACCTGGCTCGTTTCTAGCGAAATGACCGCTTTGCCACTGGTCTGCAGGTCCGGAGCCTTTTCGACACACAGCTTGACGAAATCATGGCACAGCTCGGGGTCGTAGATGCGTCCCGCAAACTTGCGCAGCAGAGCCAATGCCTGCGGGCGTGGCACTTCACGTGGCAGGACCATGCCACGCTGGAGTTCGATGAAGTCCACGGCCAGCCCCAGCAGGCGTGAACCATAGGGAATGTCACTGCCTTCGAGTCGATCGGGAAAACCGTTGCCGTTCCAGCGTTCGCGATGGTGGCGAACGAATTTTGCCGCTCTCTTCAGCTGAGGCATTGCCATCAGATGGTTCTCGCCGCTGACCGGGTAATGCTGGTAGGCAGTCCGTTCATTGGCCGACAGCTGCTCGGACGGGGTGGCAAGTAAATGATCGTCCCAGGTGAGTTTGCCGATGTTGTAGAGTGCGGCAGCCAGCTGCAGGTCTTGCTGTAACGTATGGTCCAGCGCGTGTGTCTCGCAGAACGCAGTGACCAGGGCATATACCTGTTCGTTTGTCTGAAGATGGCGAGGCAGGCGATGATGGAGAAGATCGCCGATTACGCGTGCTGTCGTCACATGCATGTGCAGCAGCTCATCGTACGTCTTATCCAGCATTTCGGCGGTTTGCTTGAGCTCTTGCTGAGTTGCCTCGATCCGTTGCTCCAGCGCAGCATTGAGCGCGATCAGATCCTGGTTCTGTTCGAGCAGCGCCATCTCGCGCTGCATCCACTCGCGCTGAGTGCCGAGATGCTTCCGCGATCGGCGAAGCAGCAGGCGAAGTCTCTCTTCGTGCCACGGTTTGGGGATAAAGCCGTAGACGTGCCCTTCGTCGATAGCGCGAAGAGCCTCTTCTAGGCCGGAGGAAACATCGGTCATGAGCAGGCGAATACAGTCCGGCCAACGCTCCTGGATGAGCTCCAGCACTTCGTGGCCATCCAGGCCTGGCGTGAGCGCGTCGCATAGCACCATGTCGACGGGCTCGAGTTCCAGGATCGCCTGGGCATCCTGCGCGCTTTCAGCATGCAGGACGCGTAAGCCCTCCTGCTCCCCTATGTCGGAGAGAGAGGACAGGGTTTCGGTGTCCTCGAGTACCAGCAACAGCGTTACCGGCTCGGGATCTGCCTGAGCCGGCATCTGGCCTGGCTGCCGTTGTTCGTTGTGAATCGCTTCGCCTTCCATGCTGCTCCCCCCAACCATTGAAGCAGTGAGCCGAATTCGGCTTTAACTGCGATATCGGCCACATTGGGAGAAGCTTTAGGGAACGCTGCGTTTCAGTTCGACAGATGCGCCAACACAGTATCGACGCTGCTCTTGTCGACCACACCGCGTTCGGTGTCAATGCCGACGTACGACACCACGCCATCCTCGGCGATCAGTGCGAAGCGCAGGCAGCGAATGCCCATGCAGGCGCCACTGGCATCCTTCTCCATGCCCAGGGCGCGGGTGAATTCGGCGTTGCCGTCGGCCAGCATCAGGATCGCCTCGGCGTTCTGGTCCTTCTGCCAGGCGCGCATCACGAAGGCGTCGTTGACCGCCATGCAGGCCAGGGTGTCGACCTTCTCCAGCACCTTGTCGGCCTTGATCACGAAGCCGGGCATGTGGGTGTTGGAACAGCCGGGGGTGAAGGCGCCGGGCACCCCGAACAGCACCACCCGCTTGCCGGCGAACAGCTCGCCGGTGGAGATGTCCTCGGGCCCGTCGGGGCCGTTGGTCTTGATGGTGACGTCGGGAATCTTGTCGCCTACGGAAATGGGCATGGACAGCTCCTGTTCATCTATTCGGTGGGAACACTGTAGTGCAAATCGGCACCCGGGTGCGTTGCCGAGTGTAGCGGCGGTCAACTGCCCTGATAGGCGTCGAAGACTTCCTGGCCGGTCATGTCGTGGGTCTCGTTGGCGAAGCGGTAGTACTCGGGTTTCTGGTCGATGAAGATCTGGCTGTCGAAATTCCACGCTTCGCCGCCGTCGACCAGGCCCACCGGAACGGCATAGTGGTTGCCGGTCTTGAGGCGGTAGAAGAGATGGGTGCCGCAGCGTCGGCAGAAGCCGCGTTCGGCCCAATCCGACGAGGCATAGACGGTGACGTTCTCCTCGCCTTCGATCTCGACGTCGCTGACCGACTCCAGCGCCAGCAGCGGGCCGCCGCCCCAGGTGCGGCACATGCTGCAGTGGCAGGCGCCGACGTTCTGCTTGTTGACGGCCACGGCGACCCTGACCGCGCCGCACAGGCAGCTGCCGCGTGCATTCATCCCGTCCTTCATGTCGCTCCTCCTCTCGTCGTGTAAGCCGTGGGCGCGACGTCGCCCAAGTCACCAGTGTAGCCGCTGATCGCGGGCATTTACCGTACTCCTCTGACCGTCCCCACATGCCGTGGGCGCGCACCCGGGTCGACCCGCATGCCCGCGTCTCCCTGATCGGTTAGTCGGACTGGAAGGCTTGACGGTGAAAGGCGGCCGCAGCCTCGACCTCGGCAATGCCGGTAATGCCGGGCTCGGGGATGGCGCCACCGGCCAGCACGCTCAGCACCACCCTCACGCCGCGTGCCAGGGAGACGAGGTGATAACCCCCCTCCAGGACAAGGACCAGGCGACCTTGGCAGTGACGCCTCGCCAGGTCCTGAAGGATGCCGGTCATGGCGGCGAAACCCTCGTAGGAGACGTTCAGCGCGAGGTCGAAGGGGTGCGGGTCGAACCCGGCCGACACCAGGATCAGCTCCGGCTGGAACCAATCGGCGGCGGGGACGAGGATCTCCTTGAAGGCCTTGAGATAGGCCTGGTCGCCGGCGCCCGCCGGCATGGGCACGTTGACGGTGGTGCCCTCTCCCAGGCCGGCACCGATCTCCTCCAGTTTCCCGGTCCCCGGGTAGAAGGGCGAGGCCCGGTGGATGTCGCAGAACAGCACATCGGGATCCGCCCAGAAGATGTCCTGGGTACCGTTGCCGTGATGAGCGTCCCAGTCGACGATCATCACGCGACGACAGCCGAGGGCCTCCCGCGCATGCGCAGCGGCGACCGCCACGTTGTTGAACAGGCAGAAGCCCCTGGCGCGGACCGGCTCGGCGTGGTGACCTGGCGGGCGGACCAGGGCAAAGGCGCTCTCCGCGCGACCGTCGAGTACCGCTTCGACCGCGGCGATGGCGGTGCCGGCGGCCACTTCGGCGGCCTCGATGCTGCCGCTGGACACCGCCGTGGTATCCACGTCGAGCCAGGCATTCTTGCCGCGTAGATCGAAGATATGGCTGAGATAGGAACTGGTGTGGACGCGTCCCAGCTGCTCCCTGGTCGCCGGCTTGCCGCTCTCGAAGCGCAGGCCGGGGACCGGTTCGAGTTCGAGGAGGTTGAGGATGGCGCTCAGTCGTCCGGCGTGTTCCGGATATTTCCAGGGGACATTGAGCGACGCAAGGAGCTGGCGGATGCGCCGCTCCATGCGGTTGGGCAGGAAAGGCGCGTCGGTATCCGGCTGGTGAGACAGGACGCGCTCGTCATAAAAGGCGATGACGCTGTTGGGCTCGGCCACGTGCAGCTCCTGCAGGAAAGGTGTCGTTTTCCCACAGCATAGCCGCTTGTAAAACGCTAGCCGGCTGGATCCAGGGGCGACTCCTGAATCATTGCGCGCAGCGCCGCGGCGGCGGCCGAGAGCGGGTGGCGATGGCGAATGACGATGCCCAGCGGGCGCTCGACGTCGGGTGTCGTCAGCGGTCGGTAGTCGATGCCGTCGGTGGCGATCTGGCGAAAGCTCAGTCGCGGCAGCACGCTGATGCCGAGCCCGGCGGCGACCATGCGGCCCACGGTGGCGATCTGGCTGGCGTCGCACAGGATCGAAAGCGGCGCGCCCACCTCGGCCATGATGCGGTCGATGTCCTGGCGCGAGCTGGAGAGGCGACTGATGCCGATGAAGGGGTGTCCGGCCAGCTGCCGCCAGTGCACGCTCGCTTGCTCGAGCAGCGGATGACCGCTGGGGCAGACCGCCACGTAGCGATCCACCAGCACCGGCTCGAAGGCGAGCTCCTCGGTGTCGTGGGGGGCCACCGACAACCCCAGGTCGGCGCGCCCCTCGCGCACCAGCTGGCTGACCTGCTCGGCCAGCACGTCGTGCAGGCTCAGGTTGATGCGCGGGTAGCGGGCGTGAAAGGTGGCGATGATGCCTGGCAGCAGCCCCGCCGCCAGGGTGGGCAGGGCGGCCACGGTGATCTTGCCGCGCTGCTTGGAGAAGCGCTCGCCGAGATCCTCGAAGGCCTCGGACCAGTCATGCAGCAGGCGTACCGCCACCGGCAGGAAGGCCTCGCCCTCGGGGGTCAGGCTGAGCTGGCGTGTGGCGCGCGAAAATAGCGCGCCGCCCACCGTCTCCTCGAGCTTGCGCAGGGCGATGGAGATCGCCGGCTGGGAGAGATGGATACGCTCGCTGGCTTCGGCGAGGCTGCTCGACTGGGCCACGGCGACGAAGGCGCGCAGCTGCTTGATGCTGGGATTCATTTGGAAAGTAAAACACAAGTTAAAAACTATTCAATATACAAAACATAGGGGGCGCACCATGCTGATCGAGTGGGATGACCCCATCCGCCACCTGACAACAACAAGCCCGCCAGGCCGGGCCCAAAGGAGCCACTCATGAAGCCAACGCCAAAGATGAAGACCCTGCTGGCCGCCATGACGGCCAGCGCCGCGTTTGTTGCCGCTGCCGCCACCGCTCAGGCCGAAGAGCGCCTGCTGATCGGCTCGACCTCCAGTTCGTCGAGCCACTATGGCTACTTCGTCGCCGTCAACCAGATCATCAACAGCCAGGTCGAGGGCGTGAGCGCCTCGGTGGCGGAAACCGGCGCCACCGTCGACAACCTGCGCCGCCTGAGCCGCAACCAGATCGACATGGGGCTGGTGACCACCAACACCGGCTACCATGCCTACGCCGGCCAGGAGGACTTCGACGGCCGCCCGGTCGACAGCCGCCTGCTGTGGGTCTATACCGTGGCGCCCCAGAACGTGGTGATTCGCGAAGACGCCGGCGTGACCACGCTCGAGGAACTCGAGGGGGTGCGCTTCAACCCGGGCATCACCGGCTCGGCCACCGAGAGCACCACCGAGGCCGTGCTCGAGACGCTCGGCATCGCGCCGGACTACGTGCGCGGCTCCACTACCGACGTGGTCGACTCCATCAAGGACGGTCGCATCATGGGCTACGTCAAGTCCGGGGTGGGCAACAAGCTCGACGGCTCGACCATGGACATTGCCACCTTCACGCCGATCAACGTGCTCTCGCTCACGGGCGAGCAGGCCGACACCCTGCGCAGCGAGATGCCAGACCTCGCCGTGGTCGACATTCCCGAGGGCGCGGGGGAGGGCGTTCCGGCCTACACCACCTGGGCCTTCGGCGTGGCCGTGCACGCCCACCCGGACCTCGACGAGGAGACTGCCTACCAGATCGTCAAGGCGGTGATGGAGAACCCCGAGCCCCAGGCCAACGCCTTCTCGGCGGTACGTGACGAGGATCTGGCGAAGATGACCCTCGAGGTGGGCACCGTGCCGCTGCATGCCGGCGCGGCGCGCTACTTCGAGGAGCAGGGGATGGCGATTCCCGACGCCTTGCGGCCCGCCGAATAACGGCGAGGGGAGACGATCGTCATGCGCGAGAACCTGACCAAGCTGCTGGCCCTCATGCTGGGCGGGCTGATCCTCTACACCTCGGCGACCGGCCCCTTCGAGAGCCTGATCCAGCGAGGCATCTTTCTTGCGCTGGTGATCCTGCTCGGGTTGACGCTCTATCCGCTGGGGGAGGGGCGGCGCTGGCGACCGCTGGGGCTGGCCCTCGACCTGACGCTGGCGGTGGGCACGGTGCTCGCTTGCGGCTACGTGGTGGCGAACCACGAGCGGATCCTCGTCGAGCTGCCCTGGGCCACGCCGCGGGACATGCTGTTCACCGGCGTACTGCTGGTGGCGGTGCTGGAGCTGTCGCGGCGCGCCATCGGTGCGATCTTCCCGCTTCTGGTGCTGGCGGGGCTGGCCTATGCCTGGCTCGGGGCGGCGATCCCCGGGCCGCTGGGGCATCGCGGCTTCGACCTCTACTACATCACCGAGACGCTCTATCTCGGCGACCTCGGCGTGTGGGGCATGCTGGTCGGCGTGGCCGCCACCACCATCGCCGCCTTCGTGCTGTTCGGCTGCCTGCTGCTGCACACCGGCGGCGGTCAGACCTTCATGGACCTGGCGCTGCGCATCAGCGGGCGCTCGCCGGGCGGCGCCGCCAAGGTGGCCACCGTGGCTTCGGGGTTGTTCGGCATGGTCAGCGGCAGCGCCGTGGCCAACGTAGCGACCACCGGCAACTTCACCATCCCCATGATGAAGCGGCTCAAGTATCCGGCGCCCTTCGCCTCGGGGGTGGAGGCGGTGGCTTCCACCGGCGGCCAGATCGCCCCGCCGATCCTGGGGGCGGCGGCCTTCATCATGGCCGAGATCCTCGGCGAGAGTTACCTGCGCATCGCGCTTGCCGCGCTGCTGCCGGCCATCCTGTTCTACCTCGGCGTGTTCATGACCATTCACCTGGTGGCGCGCCGGCGCAATCTGCAGGTGGTGCCCGACGAGGAGCTGCCGAGCTGGCCGGAGGTGCTGCGTCCGCAGCGCATCGTGCCGATCCTGGCGGCGCTGGGCGGGCTCTTCTACGGCGTGCTGTCGGGGCGCTCGATCCAGACCGCGGCCTTCTTCGGCATCCTGATGACGGTGTTAACCTTCGTGCCCTTCGCCCTGCTGGCGCGCATGTCGCTGCGTGAGATCGCCGCCAAGCTGTTCGCGGGCCTGATCGATGCCGGCAAGGGCATGGTGATCATCGGCGTGCTGCTGGCCGGGGCGCAGATGCTGGTGGCGATGATCGGCATGACCGGCATCGGCGTGACGCTGGCCAGCCTGATCGTCAACGTGGGCGGGGAGTCTCTGTTCCTGGTGGCCTTCATCGTCGGCGGCGTGTGCCTGATCCTGGGCATGGGCATTCCCACCACGGCGGCCTACGTGCTGGTGGCCTCGGTGCTGGCCCCGGCGCTCACCACCATCGGCGTCGAGCCGCTGATCGCCCACCTGTTCGTGTTCTACTTCGCCACCCTGTCGGTGATCACGCCGCCGGTGTGCGTGGCGGTGTTCGTCGCTGCGGGCATTGCCGGCACCAACTGGCTGCCGGCGGCGGGCGAGGCGGTACGCCTGGCGGCGGCGATCTACGTGATTCCCTTTCTGCTACTGATCTATCCCGCGCTGGCTGGCTTCGGCAACGCCCTGGATATCCTGCTGGCCAGCTCCCAGGGCGTGGTGTTCGTGCTCGCCTTCGCCTCGCTGATGTCGCGGGTGGCCATGACCGGCAATCGGCTGCTGGATGTGGCTGGGCTCGTGCTGGTAGTGGGCCTGGCGTTGATTCCCGGCTGGCTGACGACGAGCGCGGCGCTGGTGCTGCTGGTGGGGCTCTTCGCCCGGCGTCGGCAACGCCTGGCCGCGGCCTCGCCCGGCGGCAGGAGACCTGACGGGCAGAGGCCCGGCACCCCGGGCGTGGCGGCCAAGGAGACCCACTCATGACCTTCCTGCTGGGCAGCGGGGCCGGCTTCTCCGGCGACCGCACCGATGCCGCCATCCCGGTGGTGGCGGAGCTGATCCGCCGCGGCCAGCCTGCCGCGCTGGTCTTCGAGACCTTGGGCGAGCGCACCCTGGCGGCGGCCCACCGCGCCCTGCGCGACGACCCGGCGGCGGGCTACGAACCGCTGCTGGAGGAGCTGCTCGCGCCGGTGCTCGACGACTGCCTGACGCACGGCATCGCCATTCTCGGCAACTTCGGTGCGGCCAACCCCGACGGCGCCTGCCGCGTGGTGGCCGAACTGGCCGCCGGCACGGCGCGGGGCGAGGCGAGCATCGGGCGAGTGCATGGCGACGACATCCGCGCGCGGCTGGCGGAGCTGGATCTTCAGCGCTGGGAGGCCGAGAGCCGCGAGCTGCCCGGCGAGGAGGCGCTGATCTCGGCCAACGTCTATCTCGGCGCGGCGCCCCTGGTGGAGGCGCTCGGGCTCGGCGCCGAGGTGGTGGTCTCCGGCCGGGTGGCCGACCCGGCGCTGTTCCTGGCGCCGCTGATGCATCATTTCGGCTGGGCCTGGGACGACTGGGACCGCCTGGCCGCCGGCATGATGGCGGGCCATCTCGGCGAGTGCGGTGCCCAGGTCACCGGGGGCTACTTCGCCGACCCCGGCTTCAAGGAGGTTCCCGGCCTGGCCACGGTGGGCTATCCCATCATCGAGGTGGAGGAGAATGGCCGCCTGGTGGTGACCAAGCCCGCTGGCACCGGCGGCATGGTCACCGCGCGCACGGTCAAGGAGCAGCTGCTCTACGAGGTACACGACCCGGCCAACTACCTGACGCCCGACGTGGTGGTGGACCTCTCCACGGTGCGGGTGGAGGAGCTCGGACCCAACCGGGTGGCGGTGAGCGGCATTCGCGGAAAGCCGGCGCCGCAGCGGCTCAAGACCACCGTCTGCTACGAGGGTGGCTGGCAGGGCGAGGCGGAGATCTCCTACGCCGGACCCAATGCCCTGGCCCGGGCCCGGCTCGCTGCCGAGGTGCTGCGCGAGCGGCTGACGTTTCGGGCTCCGCCGGAGCTGCGTTCGCGACTGGACATCGTCGGCCACGCCAGCGTGTTCGACAGCGATGCCGGCGACCTGCAGCGCAGGCTGCCGGCATCAGACAGCGGCGACTACCGCCTGCGGCTGGCCGCCGAGCACGCCGAGCGGCGCTGGGTGGAGCGTGCCACCCAGGAGCTGCTGGCGCTCTACTGTGCCGGTCCGGCCGGCGGTGGCGGGGTGCGCCGCCAGTTCCAGCGGCGCGTGTGCACGGCGTCCTACCTGGTCAAGCGTAGCGACGTGGAGGCCTTCGCCACGCTGTTCGAGGCAAGCCCGGTCAACCAGAGGAGGGCCGCCCATGGCGCACGCTGAAGCGAACGTGACCGCAAGCCTAGCCGAGGGACACGCCGTACCGCTGCACCGTCTGGCCCACGCCCGTGCCGGCGACAAGGGCGACCGGCTCAACCTGGCGTTATTCGCCTATGATCCATGCCGCTACGAGACGCTGGT
Source organism: Halomonas sp. SS10-MC5 (assembly GCF_015992245.1). NCBI lineage: Bacteria > Pseudomonadati > Pseudomonadota > Gammaproteobacteria > Oceanospirillales > Halomonadaceae > Halomonas > Halomonas sp. SS10-MC5. The sequence continues at coordinate 1,259,199 of NZ_CP065435.1, forward strand.
GGCGCAGGTCACCGAGGAGCGGGTGCTGGCGCTGTTCGCCCATCGCGGAGCGAGCCGCGTGCGCCGCTACCTGATGCCGGGCCTGGCCGGCATGAACCTGGTGATCGACGACGTGCTGCAGGGTGGCGTCAACGGCGCCCTCAACCTGGACGGTCACGGCAAGACGCTGTCGTTCCTGCTGTTGAGCATGGATGTGGTGGTCGGGAAGACCTGACGCGCTACTGAAAAGAACGGCGCCTGCCCGGGTTCGCATGACATCGTCATGGGAGCCCGGGCAGGCGCCGTTGTCTGGCGATGGCCCTCAAGGCTGGGCCGGGTAGCCCAGGCGAGCTGCGCTCAGCGCAGCGACAACGCCCCGGCGCCAGTGTCTTCGCCCACGGCATCGGTGTAGGCCTTGGCCTCCTCGGCCTCGACCTCGGGCGAGAAGCGCACCACCAGGGCGCACAGCGAGGCGATCACCACGGCAATGCCGAGGTAGAACAGACCCTGCTGGTAGGAGAGCGACTCCGAGCGGAACAGGAAGCCGGCCGCCACGGCACCGGCGTTGCCACCGGCGCCGACGATGCCGGCCACCGCCCCCAGCGCCTTCTTGTTGATGAAGGGCACCACGCCGAAGGTGGCGCCCTCGGCCATCTGCACGAACAGGCTGAACACCAGCATGATACCGATGGCCAGCGTCAGCACGTGCATCTGCGAGAAGAACATCAGCGCAACGCCCTCGCAGAGCATGGCGATGAACAGCCAGCGCACGCGCCCCTTGAGCCCGCCGTTGCGGGCGAAGAGGTCGGAGAAGACGCCGCCCAGGGTGCGCGCGAAGATGTTCATCAGCCCGAACAGGCCGGCGATCATGCCTGCGGTGGCCAGGGTCAGGTCGAAGTTGTCGAAGAAGTAGATGGCGGCGATGTTGTTGATCGTCAGCTCGACGCCGAAGCAGGCTGCGTAGACCACGAACAGCGCCCACACGCGGATATCCTTGGCCGCGGCCTTGAAGCTCGCGCCCATGCCGTGTTCGCCATTGGCCTCGGGGAGCTCGCCGCGAGCGCGCAGGTCGCTGAAGTTGCCGTCGGGGGCGTCCTGGGTGAACAGGTAGTAGCCGATGCCGGCGAAGAACAGCACCACGCCGGGGACGATCATCGCCAGGCGCCAGCCCAGCGCCTCGTTGACGCCGAGCATCAGGATGCCGGAGAAGATCAGCGGCATCAGGATCTGGGTGGTGCCGCCGCCGAGGTTACCCCAGCCGGCCGAGGTGGCATTGGCGGTACCGACCACGTTGGGTGCGAACATCACCGAGGTGTGGTACTGGGTGATCACGAAGGAGGCGCCGATGGCGCCGATCGCCAGGCGCGCCAGGAAGAAGGTCTCGAAGCTCGAGGCCAGGCCGATCCCCATCACCGGCAGTGACCCCAGGCACAGCAGCCAGGTATAGGCCTTGCGCGGCCCGATGCGGTCGCAGAGCAGGCCCATGACCAGGCGCACCAGGATGGTGATCGCCACCGAGGCGATGATGGTGTTGCCGATCTGGGTCTTGGTCAGCCCCAGGTCGTCACGCACGACGGCCATCAGCGGAGCGATGCCGAACCAGCCGAAGAAGCAGAGGTGGAAGGCGAACCAGGAGAAGTGGAAGGCGCGCATCTGGGGCGTGCGCAGGGTCAGGAGGCGAATGCGGTTCGCCTTGTTGCGAATTTCCATGGGCTTTGACCTCGTACGGATTGCCGATACATGTGTTCGCCCTTCTCCGTTGAAGGTCAGGTCTGACGCACTCGTGCTTCCTTCAGGAAGCCTGGTCCACGCCTACCCGGCATTGACTTATGTCAAGCAACCTGTTTGCCACATCATTGGCTTGTTCTTTTAAAACACTGGGTTGTGATTTGATAGGAGCAGAAGAGAGTGGCCGGGAGCGCGTGTCGCCGTGATAAGAGTGGTGCAGTGCCGCACACGATGCCCCCTGCTGGTGCCAATAGGGGGCTCTCTCCGTTCACGCTGATTCAGTACATGGCCAGCTGCGTGGGCACGCGGTCGCAGCCGAGGAAGGCGGAGTTTTCCAGCCACTCGGGGTCGGGGTAATAGGCGAACAGGTAGTGATCCTCCTTGATGCTGTCGATCAGCGGATAGGCCACTTCCTGGCGCACCGCGGGGCAGCCGTGGCTGCGGCCCAGCCGGCCGGTCTTCTGGATGAACGCCTCGCTGACGTAGTCGGCGCCATGAATGACGATGGCACGCTGGTAGGCCAGGTCGTTGACGCCGGCTTCCAATCCCTCCAGGCGCAGCGAGTAGCCGTTGCTGCCGTAGTAGCTGTTCATGGTGCGAAACAGCCCCAGGCTCGACTGGTGGCTCTCGGGGGTGTTGGAGAACAGCGTGGCTTCGGCATCACCCGAGCCGCGACCGTGGGAGACCAGTTCCTCGAACAGCAGTGCCTCCTCGGCCAGGTCGAACACCCACAGGCGCGGTTCGCTCGAGGGACGCGAGAAGTCGATCACCGCCAGCCGCTCGGCATCGGGCTCGGCGCAGGCCAGGGCGCTGGCGGCCAGCTCCAGCACCCGGGGGTCGGCGCCCGGCGCCAGGCGGGTCAGCGTCTGGCGCAGCGACGAACCGGGGGAGGAGAGCCCGGCTTGAGCAAGGAAGTCGCCGGCCTGGGCCGTGGGCAGGGTGGCCAGCAGGGCAGCGGTCAGGATCGGTAGCGGGAGTCGCAGGGTCGGGTGAAGACGCATCGTACATGCCTATGACGTGGATTCCTCATGCCGAGCATGCGGAAACGCAAAAAGGTGAATAAGGTAAATAAGGTATGGACCCGGCTGGCTTGCAGCCAAGTACCAGGCACTATTATGGGGGGAGTGGCCAGGAAGGCCAGACCAGCCATCAACGGAGCAGGAGCCATAGATGCGGGTTATTACATGGATGGGTTTATGGGCGTTGTTGCTTGGCCTCGGGCCACTGGCCTGGGCAGAGCCGGAAGCGGCGTGGCAGGGCGACGATGCAAGCGGCGTTGTCGCCGAGCTGGTGCGTCAGGTGGCCTCGCAGGATCAGCGGTTGCGGGACTTCTATGCCCTGCGTGACCATCGCCCCGCCTGGCAGGATGCCGATACCGTGGCGGCATTCACCTCGGCGCTGCATACCCTCGAAAGCGATGGGTTACACCCGCAGGATTATCGTCCGGATGAGCTGAGAGCTCGGCATCGTGAGGTCTATGAACAGGGCGCCGATATCGAAGCGCAGGTGCAATACGATCTGTTCGCTACCCGCACGCTGCTCACGGCGCTGGGGCATCTGCAGCGTGGCAAGGTCGATCCCGGGGCGCTCGGCACCGGGTGGGAAGTGCCGGTGTCGAAGCCTGACTTCTCCCTTGCGGCGGTGTCCGGCGCGATCGACCAGCTGAGATTCGAAGCGTTGATCAATGAAGTACGTCCGGATTTCGTTCCCTACCAGCGGTTGCGTTCGGGGCTGGCGCGCTATCGCAACATCGAGCGGCTCGGCGGCTGGCCTCGCTTGCCTCCACGTGAGCAATCGCTGCGCCCGGGTGATGTCGACGACGATGTCGCGCTGTTGCGCGAGCGCTTGACGAGGATAGGGGAGCTGGAATTGGTCGCTGTCGATAGCGACGCGTTCCCGGGCGCCGGGCTCGAGGCATTCGATCCACGGCGCTACGATGGCGGGCTCGAGGCCGCGGTCAAGCGCTTCCAGCGCCGGCACCTGCTGGAACCGGATGGGGTCGTCGGGCGCCAGACCCTGGCGGCACTCAACGTTCCGGTGGAGCGTCGCATCGACCAGATCCGCCTCAACATGGAGCGTGCCCGCTGGCTGTTGCACGGCTTGCCGGAGTCCTTCGTGCTGGTCGACATCGCCGGCTATCGGCTCAGCTATTTCCGCCCCAACGGCCAGATATGGCGCTCGCGTATCGTGGTGGGCCGGCCCTATCGGCGTACGCCTTCTCTACGTTCGGAAATCACCCACGTGACCGTCAACCCCACCTGGACGATACCGCCCACCATCAAACGCGAGGACGTGTTGCCCCGGGTGCGGCAGGATCTTGGCTATCTGTGGCGCGAGCGGATCCAGGTGCTGAGCCCCTCGGGCACACCCCTCGACCCCTGGGAAATCGACTGGGACAATCCCGGTAACATCGTGCTGCGCCAGGCGCCGGGGCCGCAGAATGCCCTGGGCCAGCTGGTCATTCGGTTTCCCAACGACCATATGGTCTACCTTCACGACACGCCGTCCCAGGACCTCTTTTCGCGCGAGCAGCGTGCCTTCAGCTCTGGCTGCATTCGCGTCGAGAACATTCGCGAGCTGGCCCAGCTATTGATGGACGACACCCACAGCGAACACGACATCGAAGCGCGCATCGACAGCGGTGAAACGCGTAACGTCTCGCTCGCCAACCGCATGCCGGTCATCATCCACTACTGGACGGTCAACCCCGGCGACGACGGCGAACTCTCGTTCCGCCCCGACATCTACGAGCGCGACGACGCCCTGCTGCGTGAACTGGATCGCCCGCTGGCGCTGTGAGCCGGCGGGCGGGGAAAAGGCCCCGGCCACGTCCTGCGGCCGGGGCCATGGCTAAGCCAGGCTGGCTCCGCAGCGCGGACAGACCTCGCCGGGACTTTCGCCGGCACCGGGGGCGGCGCTGGAAGCCGCAACGGCTCCACTCCTGGGAGCGAAACGTTCCGGGTTGATCGGTACCAGCTTGCCGCGCTCCCAGCGCAGGCCGATGTCCTTGAGCATGCGTGGGTCGCAATCGCGCAGCAGGGCATCGCGGCGGCGGTTGGCGTAGTAGCTGCGTACGGCGCGAAGCAGGCGACGGGTGGTGCGTAGTACTGCCATGATCTCGGTCTCCTTGAGTGGAGGCCGGGAACTTGTGCGCGACGGGTGGGAAAAGTGCTATCCAGGCTTGGCCGCGACAAGTGCCGCGGCCAGCGTCCCTCAAGTGTCGTCGTTTCGACGGCCGGCCCACGGCAGCAGCAAACAGGTACGCATCGCGTTAATGCATACGCGATGTTGCCAATTTGCCTTTTTGCCTGGAAGTAGCCGCATGAGGAACGCGTCTCGATTGAGGGATTGGTTGGGATTGTGCCGCATCGACGATACGACTCTTTTCTTATAGACATTCGCTCAACAAGCGTCAACCGATGATCCGAAAAGTAGGCTATCGATAGCCTTCTGCCTGGAGGCGGAACAGCCGGGCGTAGCGGCCGTTCTGTGCCATCAGGCTTGCGTGGTCGCCGCGCTCGATGACCTCGCCGCCGTCGATCACGAGAATCTGGTCGGCGGCGCGCACGGTGGAGAAGCGGTGCGAGATGAGGAGGGTCATCTTGTCGCGGCGGTGCTCGCGGAAGTCGGCATAAACGGCCGCTTCGGCGGCGGCGTCCATGGCCGCGGTGGGTTCGTCGAGCACCAGGATGTCGGCGCTCTCGCGCATGTAGGCCCGGGCCAGGGCGATCTTCTGCCACTGGCCGCCGGAGAGCTCCTGGCCGCCCTTGAACCAGCGGCCGAGCTGGGTGTGGTAGCCGCCGGGCATGGTGCGGATGAACGTGTCGGCGAGGCCGCGCTCGGCGGCCTCCTGCCAGCGCGCCTCGTCGGCGAACGCCTCGACGTCGCCGGCACCGAGGTTCTCGCCCACCTTGAGCTGGTAGCGCACGAAGTCCTGGAAGATCACGCCGATGCGCCGGCGCAGGGTATGGACGTCCCACTCGCGCAGGTCGCTGCCGTCGAGCAGGATACGGCCCTCGCTGGGCTCATAGAGGCGCGTGAGCAGCTTGATCAGGGTGGTCTTGCCGGAGCCGTTGGCGCCCACCAGCGCCAGGCTATGGCCCGGTGCCAGGTGCAGTGAGACGTCGCGCAGCGCCGGTGCGTCGGCGCCGGGGTAGGTGAAGCCGACCCGCTCGAAGCGGATGCCGTCGCCCGGCTTCGCGCCCTGGGTCAAGCTGCCGCCCTGCGGTGCCACCGGTTGCTCCAGGTACTCGTAGAGGTTCGACAGGTAGAGGTTGTCCTCGTACATGCCGCTGATCGAGGTGAGGCTGGCCGACAGCGCCGCCTGGCCCTGCTTGAACACCATCAGGTACATGGTCATCTCGCCCAGGGTCAGGGTGCCCGATACGGTTTCCACCACCACCCAGGCGTAGGCGCCATAGAACGCCAGCGTGCCCAGCAGACCGAGCAGGAAACCCCAGCTCTCGCGGCGAAGGGTCAGGCGCCGGTCTTCGCCGTAGAGGGTATCGAAGATCCGGCGGTAGCGCTCGAGCAGCAGCGGCTCCAGGCCGAACAGCTTGACCTCCTTGATGCTGTCCTCCCGGGCCAGCACGGTTTCCAGATACATCTGCATGCGGGTCTGGGGCGAGCGCCAGCGGAACAGGCGGAAGGCATCGCCGGAGAACTTGGCCTCGGAGACGAACACCGGCAGGGCGCCGAGCACCAGGATGCCGATCGCCCAGGGCGAGAACTGCACCAGCAGCACGCCGAAGCTGGCCAGCGAGATGCCGTTCTGCAGCAGCGCGAAGGTTTTGTTGACCAGCCCCAGTGGCCGGGTCGAGGCTTCGCGGCGGGCGCGGGTCAGTTTGTCGTAGAACTCGGAGTCCTCGAACTGGGCGAGCGATAGCGTGCCGGCCTTCTCCAGGATCATGACGTTGACCTTCTGGCCGAGCAGCGCGCGCAGCAGCGACTGCTGTGCCGCGAGCCCCCGCTGGGCCAGAGCGATGGCGGCGATCACCCCGGCTTCCGCCAGCACGTAGCGCAGCACCGGCCAGGTGGATTCAAGGGTCAGGGAGGCGCCTGTCTGTTGATGGTGGGCCATGGCGGCGACCACGGCATCGACGATCAACTGGCCGATCCAGGCGGCCACCGCCGGCAGCACGCCGGCGATCAGGGTGCAGGCCGCGAGCCCCAGGGTGAGGGCGCGCGAGGTCTGCCACACCAGCGTCAAGGCGCGTCGGCTGTAACGGAACACGCCGAAGAAGGCGGCCAGGCGGTTGCCGTTGGGAGGCGGTGGGGCGGGTGAAGTGCGGCGCATGGGCTGTGTGAGGAGAGAGCTCCGATTCAAGAAACGACGCCCTGCTCGAGGGCAGGGCGTCGCATGTCATGCTGGCGGCTGATCGAGACGCGATCAGTCGTCGTCTTCTTCGGTATCGGCCTGGGCCACCACCGGGCCGGTCTGTCCGGAACGCAGCGCGGCAAGCAAGGGCTCCGCCTCACGCTGGAAGGCCACCAGGCGCTCGCCGTCGAGACTCTGGCTCTCCGGCAGCTCGACCTTCATGGCGTCGACCGCATTGTTGTCGACGATGACTTCGTAGTGCAGATGAGGGCCGGTGCTGCGGCCGGTGTTGCCCGACAGCGCGATGCGCTCCCCCATCGAGACGCGGTCACCGCGATTGACCAGCGCCCGCGAGAGGTGCAGGTAGCGGGTGCGGTAGCCGTTGTCATGGCGCACCACGATGTAGCGACCCGCCATGGGATGGTTGCCGACCTTCTCGACGCGACCGTCGGCCGGGGCGGTGACCGGCGTGCCGATGGGCATCGCCCAGTCGGTGCCGCGGTGCGGACTGACGCGACCGGTCACCGGATGCGTGCGGCGCGGATTGAAGCTGGAGCTCATGCGATAGCTACCCTCGAACGGGTAGCGGCTGAAGGCGGGGTCGAGGCTCTGGCCGTCCGGCGTATAGAAGTTGTTGTCGTCGCTGTTGCGCACCAGCGTCAGGTTCATGCGCGCGCCTTGGTACTCGATGGCCAGCACGCGGGAGTCGAAGCTGCTGCCGTCGATGATGTCGGACTCGATCAGCACCTGGAATTCATCGCCGCGACGGGTGTCGCGGCGGAAGTCGAGCTTCTTCTCCAGCAGACGCGATATCTGGGCCACTTCGGTGCTGGAGAGGCCGGTGGCCTGGGCGGAACGGGCGAAGCTGCCGCTGACGCTGCCGGCAAACAGTCGCTGAGTGGCCTCGCCGGCACGCTCGATGGTGGCGACATCGAAACCGTCCTCGTCGCGCTCGAGCATGAAACCTTCGCGGGCATTCTTCATGATGCGCAGGGCCAGCAGACGCTCCTGCTCGTCGAGCTGGTATTCGAAGGTGTTGCCGACCCGCCAGTGGGTCAGCAGGCGCTGGTCCGGCATGTCTTCGAGCAGGCGCATGGCCTCGCTGTAGCCAAGGCCGAGTTCGTTCTGGGCCAGCACGGCGAAGGTGTCGCCCTGCTGTACGGTATAGGTACGCCATTCCGGCACGTGGGGTTCGGTGGCGGCGACCTCGTGGTCGAAGTGGATCGGGCCTTCCTCGAACAGCGCCAGCTCTTCGTCCGGATAGTCCTCGTAGGAGGTCGCGTCGGCGGCCAGCGCCTCGTCGTCGGTATGCATGTCGTCGAGCATGCCGCTGGCCAGGGTGCCGATTACCATGGCCATGTGCAGCGCGCCGGAATCCAGCTCCGTTGCCAGTTCGATGCCGCCGGTATCGCCGGGAAGACCAGCGGTAGCGGCATCGAGCTCGGCAGCGGCCGGAGCGGCCTGTGGCTGCGCCCGGGCTACGGCGACCCCGGACAGGTCGACGATCTCGCTGGGCTGCAGTTGGGAGAGCGGAATGTAGTCACGGGAGGCGTCGATGGCCTGGGTGGCGATCTCGATGGCATCGGCGACGGAGTAGCGCTCGCTGTTGAGAGCGGGGAGGCCGGGCTGGGCCTCGGGCGACAGGGGGAAGAGAACGGTCTCGGGCACCTGCCCCTCGCGCTGGGTGTTCTCGACGAGGGTGACGATCTTTTGCGCGCCCAGCACGGTCACCATGGTGGCGACGGGTAACAGCAGTAACTTATGCGTGCGGGGCAGCGAATGAAGGATTCGCAACATGTGTTTTGGCCATAAAAAAAGATGACAAGAATATAAAAAGCCACGGGAACCTTAACCCATGATATATGGCCTGCCTAGACTGTACGTGCATACAGAAAAACACGCCCGGAGTCCCTCGACTGAGGCTCCAGGCCGCTGGCATAGAGTCGAACACTGTTCAACAAAGTCATTGAACGTGAATAAAAGGCAGGAAACAACCCCTATTCGGTAAATGAACTCGAGTCGATCAGTCGGTGAAGCTACCGTTGCGGTAGTCGCGTAGCGCCTGGTCGATCTCGTGCATGTGGTTCATCACGAAGGGACCGTAGTGCGCGATCGGCTCGCGATGGGGAGTGCCCGCGAGCAGCAGGCATTGCGCACCCTCGCGGCTGGCGAGGGCCAGGGTATCGCCGGCGCCCAGCCGGGCCAGCTGGCCGGCTGCCACGGTCTCCTCACCGATCTGCAGCGTCCCCTCGAAGACGTAGACGGCCAGCGTCTCGCTGTGAGCGGCGAGGGTCAGCTCGCCGCCGCCCTTCAACTGGGCATGGGCCACGGCGCCGTCGCCCGCCAGGCTCTCCAGCGGGCCCGCGATGCTGTCGCCCGCCATGGACGTCCAGTGTCCACCCAGGGCGATCAACTCCGCCTTGTCTGCTTTCAGGCGCGGCATTTCACCGCTGCGCACGTCGCGGTAGCGTGGCTCGCTCATCTTCTCCCGCGCCGGCAGGTTGAGCCACAGCTGAAAGCCATGCAGGCCCTGGCTATCGGTCAGCGGCATCTCGGAATGCACGATGCCACGGCCGGTATGCATCCACTGGGCGCCGCCGGCCTGGATGGCGCTGCTGTGGCCCAGGTGATCCTCATGGGTGATGCCGCCATGGATGATGTAGGTCAGCGTCTGAATGCCGCGGTGCGGATGGGGCGGGAAGCCGCCGATGTAGTCGTCGGGCCGGTCGGAGCCGAGCTCGTCGAGCATCAGGAAGGGGTCGAGCTCACCGTCGAAGCGATGGATCCGCTGGATGTGCACGCCATCGCCATCCTGGCTGGGATGGCTCTGGATCAGGCGTTCGATGCGGCGAAAGCTGGGGCTGGCGACCATGATCTGCGTCCTTCGATGAAGTTCAGAATGATAGATATGCCTGGCATTCTAGGCCGCTTTTTTCGAAGATTAAGCGCAACGTTTCGCAGCTTTCATTCGAGGAAGTCGAATATGTCCCGTGTCACCCTGGCCCAGTGGCAGATGCTTGCGGCGGTGGTCGACCATGGCGGCTTCGCGCGTGCCGCCGAGGCGGTGCACAAGAGCCCCTCCACGCTCAATCACGCCGTGCACAAGTTGGAGCAGCAGCTCGGCGTGAAGGTGCTGGAACCGGTAGGGCGCCAGGTGCGCCTGACCGAGGCCGGCGAGATGCTGCTGCGCCGGGCACGCCAGCTGATCGAGGGCGCCGAGGCGCTGGAGGACGTCGCCGGCCGTCTCGCGGAGGGGCTCGAGGCCGAAGTGGTGCTGTCGGTCGACCAGATCTTTCCCACCGGCGCCTTGGCCGTGGCGTTGAGCCGCTTCTCCGCCGCTTACCCCTACGTGCGCGTGCAGCTCCACGAGACCGTGCTCAACGGCGGCATCGAGATGCTCTACGACGGCCGCGCCGACCTGGCCGTTTCGGGCCTGGCGGCGCAGGGGTTTCTCGGCGAGCCGCTGGTGACGATCCGCTTCGTTGCCGTGGCCCATCGCGACCATGAGCTCCACGCGCTGGAGCGCGAGCTAGACCTGCGCGACCTGCAGCGCCATCGTCAGCTGGTGGTGCGCGACTCGGCGCTGCGCCAGTCGATGGATGCCGGCTGGCTCAAGGCGGAGCAGCGCTGGACGGTCAGCCATCTCGAGACCTCCATCGACATGGTACGGCGTTGCCTGGGGTTCGCCTGGCTGCCCGAGACGCGCATCCGTGGCGACCTGGAAAGCGGTGTGCTGCGTCCGTTGCCGCTCTCGGCCGGCGGGATCCGTGAGGTGCCGATGCAGATGATCTTCCGCGATCGCGACCGGGCGGGGCCCGCGACCCATGACATGGCCCGGGCGCTGAAGGAAGCGGTGGCGAGCGAGTGCCCGAGCGAGGCATGATCTTTCGTTTTTTTCGATGTGAAGGGCGGAAAAACTGCGCTTGAGCATCAAGCAAATCGGTTTAACCTGCTACGGAAACACTGCACAAATGCCTGCGCGAGCGAATCGCTGCGTTGCGCGGTGCCGAAGCGTCGGACCGGCGGATCCTCAGATATACCCCATAGGCTCCGGTTGACTCGCAGCCTTCGGCTTCTCGCCCCTCCGGGGCCAGCCTACGGCTGTTTGTCGCTTCGCTCGGTTCTGTGCTCCGTGCGCCTTGCGACCCACAGGGATGTGGGAAGTGCGTTGGTTCGTCGGGAACGAACCTAGCCGCTTCATCTCGCTCGTCGATTTGTTCAGAGCTTCCTTAGTCAGACATTTCCAAACCCGGAGGACATGATGGGCCTGTTGATCGACGGCAAATGGCACGACCAGTGGTACGACACAAAGAAGCACGGCGGCGAGTTCGTGCGCGAGTCGGCCAAGCTGCGCGACTGGGTCACCCGCGACGGCGAGCCGGGGCCTCAAGGCCAGCGGGCTGTACCGGCGGAGGCGGGGCGCTTTCATCTCTACGTGTCGCTGGCCTGCCCTTGGGCGCATCGCACCCTGATCATGCGCAAGCTCAAGGGATTGGACGAGCTGATCGGCGTCTCCCACGTCAGCCCGCTGATGCTCGACCAGGGCTGGACCTACCACGAAGGCGAGGGCGCGAGCGGCGATCCGGTCAACGGCGTCGAGTACCATCGCGAACTCTACACACTGACCGACCCGCACTACACCGGCCGGGTGACGGTGCCGGTGCTGTGGGACAAGCGGGAAGGGCGCATCGTCAACAACGAGTCCGCCGAGTTGGTGCGCATCTTCAACGATGCCTTCGACGAGCTCGCCGATAACCGGCTCGACTTCTACCCCGCGGATCTGCGCGAGACCATCGACGCGATCAACGAGGACGTCTACGAACACATCAACAACGGGGTTTACAAGTCGGGCTTTGCCACCGAGCAGAGCGTCTACGAGAAGCACGTGACGGCCTTGTTCGAGGCGCTCGACCGCATCGAGGCGCGTCTGGCCGAGCACCGCTATCTGGCCGGGGAGTGGCTCACCGAGGCCGACATCCGCCTGTTCACCACCCTGGTGCGCTTCGACGCCGTCTACTATGGCCACTTCAAGTGCAACTTCCGGCGCATCGAAGACTACCCCAACCTCTCCCACTACCTGCGCGAGCTCTATCAGTGGCCGGGGGTGGCCGAGACGGTCAGCCTCGATCACATCAAGCGCCACTACTATTACAGCCACGACACCATCAACCCGACGCGCATCGTGCCCAAGGGACCATTGCTCGATTTCGAGCGTCCCCACGATCGTGAGCGGCTGCCGGGGCAGGGAATTCGCCAGAAGGGGTAAGCTACTAGCGGCGGGCAACGAGCTGCGAGCCATAGGTTAAGCTTGCTGCCGAAGCCCGAAGCCCGAAGCCCGAAGCCCGAAGCCCGAAGCCCGAAGCCCGAAGCCCGAAGCCCGAAGCCCGAAGCCCGAAGCCCGAAGCCCGAAGCCCGAAGCCCGAAGCCCGAAGCCCGAAGCCCGAAGCCCGAAGCCCGAAGCCCGAAGCCCGAAGCCCGCGACTTCACGGCTTCCTGGCATGCTTCGCCAGCCACCGGTCCAGCGCGTTGGCGAACTCGCGCCGGTCGGCGTCGCTGTAGCCCTTGGGTCCGCCGGTGTGCTCACCGCTGGAGCGCAACGTCTCCATGAAATCCCTCATCTGCACTCGCGCACGTATGTTGTTCTTGTCGAGGATCTCGCCGCGGGTGGTCATCACCGCCGCGCCCTTGTCGATGGCCTCCAGGGCCAGCGGCAGGTCGGAGCTGATCAGCAGATCGCCTTGCTCGAGGCGGGCCACGATCTCGTTGTCGGCGGCATCGAAGCCATGGCTCACCGACAGCGACTTGACCCATTTCGAGGGCGGCAGGGGGATCGAGTGGTTGGCCACGAACCAGGCCGGGGTGGTGGTGCGCTCGGCGGCGCGAACGATGATGTCGCGCGCGACCTTGGGGCAGGCGTCGGCATCGACCCAGAGCGTGGGCATTCGGCAAGGCTCCTCGAAGAAGAAAAAGCAAGGTTTGGGTGATCGTAGCGTTGAAAGTACTGGTCATGGAACCAGTGTCGATGGTAGCATGCGCGCTCCTCGCATGTGTTGACCCCGCCATCATGACGATTCGCTCCACACGACGAAGTGTGAGAGGCAATCACCGAGACCGGCAGCGATCTGCTGCAACGTCCGAGATGTGAAGATGGAGCGCTACAGGATGCCGCCAACCGGGCGACATCGGCGCAAAAAGGTCGCCACAGCGGTTCGTGTCCAGGGAGACGAGCCGGATGCCAGGTGCGACCGGCGTCCCACGTAAAACGTGATCCGCTCTGTCCAGGCCGAAACGGCCGCATGACAGGGCCACCGACCATGCCACATGGCTGCGTCGGGGATGCCTCAATGTGATTGCCGGCGAGTGCCGGCCTACCAAGGTGTGATTGATGACCTCGACTTCTGTCGCCTCGCCGAGCTTCGGCGATCTTGCGCTGCTGCCTGCCGTTCTTGCCGCTGTAGAAACACTGGGTTACGAAATTCCTTCACCGATTCAGGCGCAGACCATTCCGGCGTTGCTGGAAGGGCGTGACATGCTGGGCCAGGCCCAGACCGGCACCGGCAAGACCGCGGCCTTTGCCCTGCCGCTGCTGTCGCGTCTCGAGATGACCCGGCGCGAGCCTCAGGTGCTGGTGCTGGCGCCGACCCGTGAGCTGGCCCAGCAGGTGGCCGTTTCCTTTACCAAGTACGGCCAGAACCTGCAGGGGCTGGAAGTGGCCACCCTGTGCGGTGGCCAGGAATATCGTGAACAGCTGGGTGCGCTCAAGCGTGGCGCCCAGGTGGTGGTGGGCACGCCGGGCCGGGTGATCGACCACCTCGACCGCGGCAGCCTCAAGCTCGATGGCCTCTCTGCGCTGGTGCTGGACGAAGCCGACGAGATGCTGCGCATGGGCTTCATCGACGACGTCAAGCGCGTGGTCGCCGACACCCCGCAGGACGCCCAGCGGGTGTTCTTCTCCGCCACCCTGCCGGCCGAGATCGAGCGTATCGTCAACCGCTATCTGGTCGATCCGGTCAAGGTGGCGATCGAATCGCGCACCACCACCGCCGAGAGCATCGAACAGCGCCTGGTGCGGGTCGACGGCGGCGCCAAGCTGGAGGCGCTGGCGCGCATCCTCGAGGTCGAGCCGGTGGACGCCGCGATCGTCTTCGTGCGTACCCGGGCTGCCTGTACCACGCTGATGGAGCAACTCTCCGCCCGCGGCGTGAACGTGGCCAGCCTCTCCGGCGACCTGGACCAGAGCCTGCGCGAGCGCACCATCCAGCGCCTCAAGCGCGGCAAGATCGACGTGCTGATCGCCACCGACGTGGCCGCCCGTGGCCTCGACGTGCCGCGCATCACCCACGTGATCAACTACGACCTGCCCCAGGACAGTGAGGCCTATACCCACCGTATCGGTCGTACCGGCCGTGCCGGTCGCGAAGGTGTGGCGATCACCTTCGCCGGCTTCCGCGAAGGCCGCAAGATCGGCTGGCTGGAGCAGGCCACCGGTCAGCGCATGACCGAGATGGCGCTGCCCGACGAGGCCGCCATCCGCGCTCATCGCGACGAAGTGTTCCATCAGCGCGTCATCGGCATGCTGACCGCTGGGGCCGACGAGCAGCGTGCTCTGGTCGAGCGGCTGGTGGCGGAAGGCCATGACCCGGTCGAGCTGGCCTGTGCCTTCGCCGCCCTGGCGCGTGCCGACGAGGCGCCCATCGGCCGCCTGCAGGCGCCGCGCAAGGAGCGCACCGAGCGCGCCCCGCGCGATGGCAAGCCGCCGCGTCGCGAGCGTGGCCCGAGCGAGGGCATGACCCGCTACCGCGTTGCCGTCGGTCACAAGGACGGCGTCAAGCCGGGTCAACTGGTCGGCGCTCTGGCCAACGAGGGCGGCATCGAGGGTTCGCGGATCGGCCGTATCGATATCCGCAACGCCTTCTCGGTGGTGGAGCTGCCCAGCTCGCTGCCGCCGAGCATCCTGGCCAAGATGGCCCGCGCCCGCGTCGCCGGCCGCCCGCTGGAGATCAGCGAGGATGGCGGTGCCCCCGAGCGCGCCCCGCGTCGTCGTCGCGAAGACGGTGATGCACCGGTGCGTCGCCGCACCAGCGCCTGAGCGCAGCGTTCGCCGCTAGCGGCGAACGCGGAAGAACAAGGCCCAGACCGGGAAACCGGCCTGGGCTTTTTCATGTCGACTTGCCAATTGCCATACTACCATACTAGTCTGTTCAGGGCGGCGACGCTCAGTGAACAATGAGAAAACGGAGAACGGTGCCCATGACAACTCCCCTGCAGGCCATGTGGCAGGAAGCGCAGGACGACGGCTCGGTTCGCGAGCGGCTCTACCGCGTGCTGCGCCAGGCGATCATCCGCATGGTGCTGGCCCCCGGGCAGGCGCTGTCCGAGAAGGAGCTGGCCGACGCCTTCTCGGTGAGCCGGCAGCCGGTGCGCGAGGCCTTCATCCGTCTGTCGGAGGCGGGGCTGGTCGAGGTGCGCCCGCAGCGCGGCACCTACGTGGTGAGGATCTCGCAGCAGGCCGTGCTCGAGGCCCGCTTCGTGCGTGAGGCGATCGAAGTGGCAGTGGCGCGTGAGGCCGCCACGCTGGGCGTGGCCGAGCGCACCCTCGATGAGCTGCGCGAGCTGATCGAACGCCAGCGGCGCTGCAGCGTTTCCAGCGATTACGACCGTTTCTTCCAGCTCGACGAGGCCTTCCATCGGGCGCTGTCGCTGGGGGTGGGGCATACCGCCGCCTGGCGCGTGACGGAGGAGGTCAAGGCACAGCTCGACCGGGTGCGCTACCTGAGCATTCCCGATTCGACGCCGATCGCCAAGCTGACCGACCAGCACTCGATGATCGTCGAGGCCATCGGTAGACGCGACCCCGAGGCGGCGGGGCAGGCCATGAGCGTGCATCAGCGCGAAATCCTGCACTCCCTGCCGGAGCTCATGCGCCGCTTCCCCGAGATGTTCGACGGTGCGCCCAGTGCGGTCTCCGTTGGCAGCAGGTAGCCATCACGCAGCAAGACGCCAAGCACGAGACGCAACAATCATAACACACGTCAGGAGGCTCACATGAAGACAATCGCACTCGTATCCGCCGTGGCACTGGCCGCCGGCGCCAACCTGGCCCACGCGGCCTACCAGTTGAATCTCTCCTCGGCGCTCAGCGCCCAGGACCCCATCGTGCAGGCCATGGAGGAGGCCAGCCAGACGATTGCGGAACGTTCCGATGGCGAGCTTACCGTGCAGGTCTTTCCCAACAGCCAGCTCGGCTCCGACGAGGACGTGGTCGAGCAGATCCGCAGCGGGGCCAACATCGCCGTCCTGATCGATGCCGGGCGCCTCTCGGAGTACCAGCCGGAGCTGGGCATCCTCAGCGCGCCCTACCTGGTGGAGTCCCACACGGACTACGAACGCATCACCTCATCGGATCTCTATCGGGAGTGGGTCGAGAGCCTGGCCGAGAACAGCGGCCTGCGTCTGCTTAACTACAACTGGTTCCAGGGCTCGCGCCACATGCTGACCCAGAAGCTCGTCGAGACGCCCGAAGATCTCAGCGGCGTTCGCGTGCGCACCATCAACTCGCCGGTGTGGGTCAAGACCATCGAGGCGATGGGGGCCACCCCCACGCCGCTGCCCTGGTCGGAGGTCTACTCCGCGCTGCAGCTCGGCTCGATCGACGGCGCCGAGGCGCAGCTCACCGCCGCCGAAGGCCAGAACCTGCACGAGGTGATCACGCACATCGCCCTGACCGGCCATATCCACCTGATGACCGGTCTCGCCACGTCCGAGCAGTGGTACCAGTCACTGCCGGAAGAGCTGCGCACCATCCTCGACGAGGAGCTGCGCAGCGCGGGGGAGGCGGCCAGCCAGGCGACCGTCGACGCCCAGGACGCCGTGCGCGGGCGCATGGAAGCGGAAGGCGTGACCTTCACCGAAGTGGACGTCGAACGGTTCCGCGAGCGCGTCTCCGGCGTCTACGAAGAGCTCGGCTACGACCAGTACCGCGACCAGCTGACTGCGGAATAGTGAGCCGGCCCGCCCCCGTCGCGTACGCGGCGGGGGCCTGGCTATATCCGGGTTCGAGGATTTTCCCTTATGTGGTACTGGTACGACCGATTCGAGGCGTGGCTTGCCGTCGCGCTGCTGGGTGGCACTTCGCTGACCCTGCTGGCGAGCTCGACGGCGCGCGCCATCGGCCAGCCCTTCGCCGGCGGCGCCGAGCTGGCCCAGCTGCTGTTCATCTGGACTGCCGTGCTGGGTGCCGACATCACCTTGCGCCACGGGGGACAGGTACGCATCGACGCCCTGACGGTGCGCCTGCCGCTGCCGCTGCAGCGCCTGGTCACGGGGCTGTGCCTGGCGCTGATGCTGGGCTTCCTGGCTTTGCTCGTGTGGTACGGCTTTCCCCTGGCGCTGTCCAACTGGCAGCGACCAATGGGCGTGGCCGGGCTGAGCTATGGCTACATCACCCTGGCGCTGCCGGTGGGTGCTGCGCTGATGATCGTCTCGCTCGTGCGGCGCATCGTGGCCAAGGGCATCGTGGCGAGCCTGATGCCGGAAGACGATGTCGTGGAGGAGACACTATGACGGCCGCACTGCTGTTGGGCCTTGGCCTGGTGCTGATGGCCATCGGCATGCCCGTGGCCTTCGCCATCGGTATCGCCGGGTTCACCTACTTCTTCCTGCCCGAGACTTTCCTGCCGACCAATATCGGGCCGCAGCGTATCGTCTCGGCGACGCAATCCTTTCCGCTGCTGGCGGTGCCGCTGTTCATCTTCATCGGCCATCTGATGAACGCCAGCGGTATCACCCCGCGGCTGATGCGGCTCTCCACGCTGCTGGCCGGCTGGATGAGCGGCGGCCTGGCCCAGGCCAGCATCGTGCTCAGCACGCTGATGGGCGGGGTGTCGGGTTCGGCGGTGGCCGATGCTGCCATGCAGTCGCGGGTGCTGGGGCAGGGCATGGTGCAGCAGGGCTACAGCCCGGGCTTCACCGGGGCGGTGCTCTCCATCGGCGGGCTCGTCACCGCCACCATCCCGCCGAGCATCGGCCTGATCCTCTATGGCTATCTGGGCGAGGTCTCCATCGGGCGGCTGTTCATCGCCGGCGTGGTGCCCGGCTTCCTGCTGATGGTGGCGCTGATGGTGACCACCTACTTCGTGGCCCGGCGGCGCGGCTACACGCCGGTACGCGAGGGGCTGCCTGCCGGCCGCGAGGTGCTCTCGGCCGCACGCAGCAGCCTCTGGGCGTTGCTGTTCCCGGTGTGGCTGCTGGTGGGCATCCGCTATGGCCTGTTCACGCCCACCGAGGCGGGGGCCTTCGCCGTGGCCTATGCACTGCTGGTGGGCTGCGTGATCCATCGCGAGATGGGATGGCGCGAGATCCTCGCGGCGATGCACGCCAGCGTGCGCGACATCGGCATGATCATGCTGATCATCATGTTCTCGGGAATCATCGGCTACGTGGTCTCCTTCGAGCGGGTGCCGCAGACCATTGCCGAGCTGACGCTGGGCGTGTTCTCCAGCCACGCCACGCTGCTGCTCACCCTGGCCGTGCTGCTGGTGCTGCTCGGCATGCTGCTCGAGGCCACCGTGGTGGTGATGCTGCTGACGCCGATCCTGGTGCCGGTGGTCAAGGCGGCCGGGGTCGATCCGGTGCACTTCGGGCTGCTGATGATGACCCTGGTGACCTTCGGCGGCATGACCCCACCGGTGGGCATCTCGATGTACACCGTATGCGGCATCCTGCGCTGCTCCTTCTTCGACTACAGCCGCGAGCTGGTGCCCTTCGCCCTGGCGGTGTTCGTGGTGGTACTGGGCATCATCTTCTTCCCCGACATCGTGCTGTTCCTGCCCAACCTGCTGATGGGCTGAGGCTGGCCGCGCGTCAATCATGGAGGATTCTATGACTCACTCCGACAAGATCGCCTTCATGGGCCCCGATTTCCTGCTCGAGAACGAGCCGGCGCGCCGGCTCTACCACGAGCATGCCGCGGCCATGCCGATCTGCGATTACCACTCGCACCTGAGCCCGGAAGAGATCGCCGGCGACGTTCGCTTCGACAACCTCACCGAGCTGTGGCTCAAGGGCGATCACTACAAGTGGCGGGCGATGCGCATCGCCGGCATCGACGAGCGGCGCATCACCGGTGACGCGAGCGACCGCGAGCGCTTCCAGGCCTGGGCCGAAACGGTGCCGGACTGTCTCGGCAATCCGCTCTACCACTGGACCCACCTGGAGCTGCGCCACCCGCTGGGCATCGAGAACACGCTGCTCTCGCCGGCTACCGCCGAGGAGATCTGGACCACCGCACGCGAGCGGCTGGCGATGCCACAGCTGAGCGCCCAGGGCATCCTCGAGCGCTTCCACGTGCGCACCGTATGTACCACCGACGACCCGGTGGACGATCTCGGCCTGCACCGGCGGCATGTCGAGAGCGGGACAATGCCCGCCATGCTGCCGACCTTCCGCGCCGACGCCGTGCTCAAGATCGAAGCACCCGGCTTCGCCGACTATCTCGGCGAGCTGGAGCGTGCCAGCGGCGTGGCTATCCGCGGCTACGACGATCTGCTGGCGGCCCTGTATCAGCGCCTCGAGCACTTCGCCGCCCACGGCTGCTGCCTCTCCGATCACAGCCTGGAGAAGCCAGTGTTCGTTTCCCCGCCGAGCACGGCCGAACTCGGCCGGATGATCGAGCGCCGCCGCCAGGGCAGAACCCTCTCTGGCGACGAGAATGCCGCCTTCACCACCGCGCTGCTGCTGTGGCTGGGACGCGAGTACGCCCGCCGCGGCTGGGTGATGCAGCTGCACCTCGGCGCGCTGCGCAGCCTGAGCCAGCGCGGTCTGGCCGAGATCGGCGCCAACAGCGGCTTCGACGCCATCGGCGACGTCACCTACGCCGAACCGCTGGCGGCGATTCTCGATGCGCTGGACCGCGAGCGGGCACTGCCGCGCACCGTGGTCTACAACCTCAACCCGCGCGACAACGAGATGCTGGCAAGCCTGGTCGGCTCGTTCGCCAGCGACGGCATCCCCGGCAAGCTGCAGTTCGGTGCCGCCTGGTGGTTCAACGACCAGCGTGACGGCATCGAGCGCCAGCTCGTCACCCAGATGAACTTCGGCCTGCTGCGCCACTTCGTCGGCATGCTCACCGATTCGCGCAGCCTGCTGTCCTTCTCCCGTCACGACTACTTCCGCCGCATCTTCTGCCAGATGCTCGGCGCGCAGATCCAGCGCGGCGAGTTGCCGAACGATCTCGACCGCATCGGCGAGCTGGTGCGGGCGGTGTGCTACGACAACGTGCAGCGCTACCTCTTCGAGCGATAGGAATTCTTCCATATCAGAGCGATGGAACACTCATGAAAATCAGCGACGCCTATGTGATCGTCACCTCGCCGGGGCGCAACTTCGTCACCCTCAAGATCGTTACCGAGTCGGGTACCTACGGCATCGGCGACGCTACCCTCAACGGCCGCGAGATGGCCGTGGTGGCCTATCTCGAGGAGCATGTGATCCCCGCCCTGATCGGGCGCGACGCCAGCCGCATCGAAGATATCTGGCACTACCTCTACCGCGGGGCCTACTGGCGCCGGGGGCCGGTGACCATGGCGGCGGTGTCGGCGGTGGACCTGGCGCTGTGGGACATCAAGGCCAAGGCGGCGGGCATGCCGCTCTACCAGCTCCTCGGCGGCAAGAGCCGCGAGCGGGTGATGACCTACGCCCACTGCACCGGACGCGACATCGAGGGCTGCCTCGCCGAGGTCGAGAAACACGTCAAGCTCGGCTATCGCGCCGTGCGGGTGCAGGCCGGGGTGCCCGGCATTCCCACCATCTACGGCGTGGCCAAGCGCGAGGGCGAGCGCTACGAGCCCGCGGACGCCGAGCTTCCCGCCGAGCACGTGTGGAGTACCGAGAAGTACCTCAACCACGTGCCCAAGCTGTTCGCCGCGGTGCGCGAGCGCTTCGGCGACGAGCTGCACGTGCTGCACGACGTGCATCATCGCCTCACGCCCATCGAGGCGGCGCGCCTGGGCAAGGCGGTAGAGCCCTATCACCTGTTCTGGCTCGAGGACTGCGTGCCGGCGGAGAACCAGGAGAGCTTCCGCCTGATTCGCCACCACACCACCACACCGCTGGCGGTGGGGGAGGTGTTCAACTCGATCCACGACTACCGCGAACTGCTCGAGAACCAGTGGATCGACTACATCCGCACGCCCCTCACGCATGGCGGCGGCATCACCCACCTGCGGCGCATCGCCGACCTGGCCGGGCTCTACCACGTGCGTACCGGCTTCCACGGACCGACGGACCTGTCGCCGGTGTGCCTGGGCGCGGCGGTCCATTTCGACACCTGGGTGCCCAACTTCGGCATCCAGGAGCACATGCCCCACACGCCGGAGACCGACGCCGTCTTCCCCCACGACTACCGCTTCGAGGATGGTCACTTCCTGGTCGGCGAGGCGCCGGGGCACGGCGTCGACATCGACGAGACCCTGGCCAAGCAGTACCCCTACAAGCGCGCCAGCCTGCCGGTCAACCGGCTGGAGGACGGCACCCTGTGGCACTGGTGAGGAGTCAGCTCATGCCAGACGTGACCCGCCTACCCGCCGCCGAGCCGACCGGGCATATCGGCATCGTCCACCTGGGGCTCGGTGCTTTCCACCGCGCTCATCAGGCGGTCTACCTGGAGCGCTATCGCCAGCGCAGCGGCGATGGTGCCTGGGGCGTGAGCAGCGCCAACCTGCGCGGCGGCGTGGCGCTGGTGGATGCCCTGCGCGACGCCGACTATCACTACCATGTCGCCGAATACGCCGACCGCGACCATGTCACCCTGCGCGAGATCGGCGTGATCGAGGAGGCCCTATTCACTGGCCGGGACCCTTCGGGCCAGTGGGGGCGCGACCTCGCGGCGCTGCTGGCGCGCCTGGCGTCGCCCGACACGCGACTCGTCACCCTGACGGTGACCGAGAAGGGCTACTTCCTGAGCCCCGCCGAGGGCGCCTTGCTGCGCGACGACCCGCTCATCGCCCACGATATCGAGCATCCCCAGGCACCGCGCAGCGCACCGGGCATCCTGGTCGAGGTGTTGGCTCGGCGACGCGAAGCGGGAATCCCTCCATTCACGGTACTGTGCTGCGACAACATGCCGAACAACGGCCAGCGCACGAGGGAGGCGGTGGTGCAACTTGCCGCCTGTCGCGACGGCGAGCTGGCCGCCTGGATCGAGCGCGAGGTGGCGTTCCCATGCAGCATGGTCGACCGCATCGTACCGGCCATGACCGAGGCCGACCTCGCCCGCCTGGCCGAGCTGGGCGTCGACGACCCCAGCGCCGTGGTGGGCGAGGCGTTCTCGCAATGGGTGGTGGAGGACGACTTCCCCCTCGGCCGACCGGCCTGGGAGGCCGAGGGCGTGAAGATGGTCGCCGACGTGGCGCCGTTCGAGACCATGAAGCTGCGTATGCTCAACGGCAGCCATTCGCTGCTGGCTTACCTGGGGGCGCTGGACGGTATCGAGACCGTCTTCGATGCGGTGAGTCGCGACGACCTGGTGGCGCTGCTGCATCGCTACATGCTGCGTGAGGCGGCGCCGACCCTGGCGATGCCGGCCGGTACCGATCTCGAGGGCTACGCCGAGCAACTGCTCTACCGCTTCGCCAACGACAGCCTGCGCCATCGCCTGCAGCAGATCGCCATGGACGGCTCGCAGAAGCTGCCCCAGCGCTGGCTGCACGGCGCCCTGGCCAGGCTAGAAGCGGGAGGCGAGGTGCCTTGTACGGCACTGGGCGTAGCGGCGTGGATTCGCTACACCGCCGGACGCGATCTGCACGGCAATGTCCATGCCGTTGACGATCCCATGGCGGGCACGTTCGCCTTGCTGCACGAAGCCCATGGCGAGGATCATGAGAGTCTGGTGCTGGCCTTCCTCGAACTCGATGCCGTGGTACCCCCGGCGTTGGCCGAGCACGCCGGCTTCGCGGCGGAGGTGGTGTCGGCCTACCGCTGCCTGACGACGCTTGGTCTCGACGCCGCGCTTGCGCGGCTCGATGCACCCACCTGATAGCGAGAGGTTCGTCATGGAACATACCTGGCGCTGGTTCGGCCCCAGCGATCCGATCACCCTCGACGAGATTCGCCAGACCGGTGCTACCGGCATCGTCACGGCGCTTCACGAAATACCCAACGGCACGCCCTGGCCGGCGGGTGACATCGCTGAGCGCAAGGCAATGATCGAGGCCGCGGGGCTCTCGTGGTCGGTGGTCGAGAGCGTGCCGGTGCACGAGTCCATCAAACAGGGCGCGCCCGAGCGCGAGCGCTACATCGCTGCCTACCAAGAGACCCTGCGCCACCTGGGCGACTGCGGCATCGACACCGTCTGCTACAACTTCATGCCGGTGCTCGACTGGACCCGCACCGATCTCGCCTGGCGCCTGCCGGACGGCGGCCTGGCGCTGCGCTTCGACCAGGCTGCGCTGGCTGCCTTCGACCTCTTCCTGCTTGGGCGGCGTGGCGCCAAGGCGGAATACAGTGAGGCCGAACAAGCCGAGGCCAGGCGCTACCTGGAGGGGCTGGACGAGGTGTCGCGCCAGCGACTGGTCAACAACGTCATCGCCGGCCTGCCCGGGGCCGAGGAACACTACACCCTGGCACGGTTCCGCGAGGCGCTGGCCGAGTACGACGGCATTGATGCCGAGCGCCTGCGTGAAAATCTCGGCCATTTCCTGCGTGCCATCGTGCCGGTCGCCGAAGAAGCCGGCGTACGGCTCGCCATCCACCCGGACGACCCGCCGCGTCCGCTGTTCGGCCTGCCGCGGGTGGTCTCCACCCCCGAGGATGCCCAGTGGCTGCTCGATGCCGCACCGAGCGAGGCCAATGGCCTGACGCTGTGCACCGGCTCCTATGGTGTGCGCGAGGACATTGACCTGGCCGCCATGGCGCGCCGCTTCGGCCCGCGCATCTACTTCGCCCACCTGCGCTCGACTCGGCGCGAGGCCGCCGATCCGCGCACCTTCCACGAGGCGCATCACCTCGGCGGCGACGTCGACATGGTGGCAGTGATCGCCGCCCTGGTGGAGGAGGAGCGGCGCCGCGAGCGAGAGGGTGGGCCGCGCCTGCCGCTGCGGCCGGATCATGGTCACCATATTCTCGACGACCAGCGCCGCGACACCCGCCCCGGCTATCCGCTCTACGGGCGCATGAAGGGGCTCGCCGAGCTGCGCGGCGTGGAGCTGGCAGTAAGGCGGTTGACGAGCTGAAGCCTACCGGGTGAAACGACAAGGCCCACCGTGCAGCAGCCGGTGGGCCTTGTCATGTGACGGAGTGTTTTACTGGCCGGGAGCGGCGACCTGGCCTGCCGACGTGCCGGTGCTGCGCCCGGGCTGCTACGTGGTGCACGATCACGGCCTCTACCGCGAGGCCCAGCGCGATGTGCTGATGCAGCGCCCCGATCTGCAGCACGGGCTCGAGCCCGCACTGGAGGTCTTCGCCCAGGTGCAATCGCTGCCCGAGCCTGGCCTGGCGATCGTCGCCCTGGGCAAGCGCGACATCGGCCACGACCAGCTGCCGGTGCCCCTGCGTCGCTACCGCGAAGGGGGCGCGCCGGACGCAACGCTCTCCGTGACGGGGTGGCAGGTGGCCAAGCTGATGGACCAGCACACCTTCGTGTACCTGCCCGGAGACGC
The DNA here is from genome assembly GCF_015992245.1 of Halomonas sp. SS10-MC5. Taxonomy (NCBI): domain Bacteria; kingdom Pseudomonadati; phylum Pseudomonadota; class Gammaproteobacteria; order Oceanospirillales; family Halomonadaceae; genus Halomonas; species Halomonas sp. SS10-MC5. Next base: position 1,283,877 of record NZ_CP065435.1, read on the forward strand.
CAACGATATCGCCGTGGGCGATATCGTCGCCGTCGGCGCCTCCCATCCATGCCTCACCTTTGACAAGTGGCGTCATCTGCTGCTGGTGAACGAGGCGCTGGAGGTCCAGGACAGCCTGGCAACCTGCTTCTAGCCGCCCTGGGACGCTCGCTTCTCATGCCTCGCGTTTGCCATCGACCAACCGTGACACCCCCCAGGGGTTGCCGTCACGCAGCACCTCGGGCAGCAGTCCCTGCGGCAGCGCCTGGTAGCACACCGGGCGCAGGAAGCGGAAGATCGCCGCGCTGCCCACCGAGGTGCTGCGCGAGTCGGAGGTCGCCGGGTAGGGGCCGCCGTGGACCATGGCGTGGCAGACCTCGACCCCGGTCGGCCAGCCGTTGGCCAGGATCCGCCCCGCCTTGCGCTCGAGGATCGGCAGCAGCGCCTTCGCCGCGTCCTGGTCGGCGTCGTCCATCTGCAGGGTGGCGGTGAGCTGGCCTTCGAGCTGGGAGGCGACCTGGCGCATCTCGTGCTGATCGGCGCACTCGATCACCAGCGAGGTGGCGCCGAACACCTCCTCCTGCAGTTCGGTATCCGCGAGGAAGTCCCCGGCCGCGGTGACGTAAAGCCCCGCCTGGCACGGGTGGGCCGATTCGCCCACCTGGCCGCGGGCGACTTCCCTGACCTTGTCGTTCGACGAGAGCCGGCCCACGCCCTGCTGGTAGGCGTCATGGATGCCCGGAGTGAGCATGGTCTGGGCGGCGCTCTGTTTGACCGCGTCGCCCGCGGCCTCGACGAAGGCATCGAGTTCGGCGCCCTTCACCGCGATGACCAGGCCCGGGTTGGTGCAGAACTGCCCGGCGCCCATGTTGAGCGAGGCGACGAAGCCCTCGGCGATCTTGGCCCCACGGGCACGCAATGCCTCGGGCAGCAGGAACACCGGGTTGATCGAGCTCATCTCGGCGTAGACCGGGATCGGCTGCGGGCGGGCCTGGGCGGTCTTCATCAGCGCCGTGCCGCCGCTGCGGGAGCCGGTGAAGCCCACCGCCTGGATGCGCGGGTCACTGACCAGCGCCTGGCCGATCTCGCGGCCCGAACCGAACAGCAGCGAGAACACCCCCTCGGGCAACCCGCACTTCTCGACGGCGCGCTGCACGGCACGCCCGACCAGCTCGGAGGTGCCGGGGTGGGCGGAGTGGCCCTTGACGATCACCGGGCAGCCGGCGGCCAGTGCCGAGGCGGTGTCGCCACCGGCCACGGAGAAGGCCAGCGGGAAGTTCGAGGCGCCGAACACGGCGACGGGGCCGAGCGGAATGTGGCGCTGGCGCAGGTCGGCGCGGGGCATCGGCTCGCGCTCGGGCAGCGCCGGATCGACACGCACGTCGAGCCACTCGCCGGCGCGCACCACGCTGGCGAACAGGCGCAGCTGGCCGCAGGTGCGGCCGCGCTCGCCCTCCAGGCGCGCCCGGGGCAGGCCGGTCTCGGCGATGGCGCGTTCGATCAGTTCGTCGCCGATGGCCTCGATCTCAGTGGCGACTGTCTCGAGAAAGGCGGCGCGCGCTTCGAGCGTCGTCTCGCGGTAGGTGGCGAAGGCCGCCTCGGCCAGCTCACAGGCGCGCTCGACCTCGGCCTGGGTGCCGCCCACGTAGGTGGGCTCCAGGCGCTCGCCGGTGGCGGGATTGACGGCGTGGATGGGCTTTGAACTGCCGCTTGCGGCCTCGCGGCCGATCAGCATCTTGCCTTCCAGGGGCATAACGAACTCCTTGCTGCTCAGAGCGATTTCACTTCGATGGTTGGCTTGTCTGCCTCGAAGCGTAGTGGATTACGCAGGGGGCGGCCGAATTCGCTCAGTGCGATCTCGAAGCGGTCGCCATCCCGGGTCTGGATGCCGTCGGCGAAGCTCAGGGTGGCGGTGCCGAAGAAGTGTACGTGCACGTCGCCGGGGCGACGGAAGCCCGGGTACTTGAAATGGTGGTATTCCAGGTTGGCCAGGCTATGGGCCATGTTGGCCTCGCCGGTGAGGAAGGGCTTTTCCCACAGGGTGTCGCCGCCGCGCACGATTCGGCTGGTGCCTACCAGATGCTTGGGCAACTCACCGATCAAAAGTTCCGGGCCGAAGCTGCAGGCGCGCAGCTTGGAGTGGGCCAGCCACAGGTAGTTGAAGCGCTCGGTCACGTGGTCGGAGAACTCGTTACCGATGGCGTAGCCCACCCGCCAGGGCCGGCAGTCGTCGCCGATCACATAGAGCCCGGCCAGCTCCGGCTCCTCGCCGGCGTCCTCGGCGAAGGGTGGCACGGGCATTTCCGCCTCGGGGGCGACGACGCAGCTGCCGTCGCCCTTGTAGAACCACTCCGGCTGGGCGCCGACGCCACCGGCCTGTGGTTTGCCGCCCTCCACGCCGAGCTTGAACATGCGCATGGAGTCGGTGAGCTCGGCCTCACTGACCTGGGCCTTGGCATGCATGGCCGAGCGTGTATCGGCACTGCCCAGGTGGGTGAGGCCGGTGCCGGTGACCAGGCAGTGGGCCGGGTCGGGATGGGTCAGCGGCGGCAGCAGGCGTTTCTCGTCGACCAGTCGCTGGTAGTCGAGGCGGGTCTCGGTCAGTGCTGCCTCGACGGCGTCGGCCAGCGACTGTCCCGCGGCGATGGCGCGGCGGGACAGCGTATAGGTGTCAACGTCGAGCAGGCGAACCTCACGGTCGCTCTCGACCCGGGCGGCACGGGCCTGGCCTTGGTACTCGCATTGCATCAGGCGCATATGGCGGTTTCCTCGTGTTGAACGGTATTCAGAGCGGCCAGATCGCCAGCTGTGGCCACAGCAGCAGGGCGGCCAGCACGCAGAGCTGGATGAGCATGAACGGCAATACCGAAAGGTAGATGTCCTTGAGAGAGACTTCCGGGGGGGCCACGCTCTTGAGATAGAACGCTGCCGGGCCGAACGGTGGTGACAGGAACGAGACCTGCATGTTCACGGCGAACAGGATGCCGAACCAGATCGGATCGAAGCCCAGCTCAGTGACGATGGGCAGGAAGATCGGCAGGGCCAGCATGGCGATGCCGATCCAGTCGAGGAACAGGCCGAGCACCAACATGATGCCCATCATTACCAGGATGACGACGATCGGCGCCACTTCGAGACCGAGGATCAGGCCCGAGACGAAGCGGTTGCCGCCCATCAGATTGTAGACCCCGACCAAAGCGGCGGCGCCGATGCCGATCCAGATGATCATGCCGCAGGTATTCAGCGTCTGGCCCAGGCTGTGGTGCAGCATGGCCAGCGAGAATTCCCGGCGCACCACGATCGCCAGCATCACGCCGAACACGCCCATGGCCGCCGCCTCGGTGACCGAGGCGATGCCGCCGTAGATGGTGCCGAGCACCAGGAAGGCGATCAGCCCGGGGAGCAGGATCGCCTTGGCGGCGTCGAGCCTGTTGGCGAAGGGGTTGTCCTGGCTCTCTTCGGTCAGCGGCGGCCCCATGTCGGGGTTCTTGAGGCAGCGCACCAGCACGTAGGCGATATAGGAGCCCATCAGGATCACGGCGGGAGTGACGGCGGCGGTGAACAGCTCGGCGATGGAAACGCTGGCGATCAGGCCGTAGATGATCAGCACGATCGACGGCGGCATCATGGTACCCAGCGCGCCGCCGGCGCATACCACGCCGATCGACAGGCGCTTGTCGTAGCCCAGGCGCAGCATCTGCGGCAGCGCCAGGATGCCCAGCAGCACGATCTCGCCGCCGATGATACCCGAGAGCGCCGCCAGGAAGAACGCCACCACGATGGTCTGCACCGCCACGCCGCCGGGCAGGCGGCCGGCGAACACGCGCATGGCGTTGAACAGGTCCTTGGCGATGCCGGAACGGTCGAGCAGCGACGCCATCAGCACGAACATCGGCACCGCCACCAGCGAGTATTCGGTGATGAAGCCGTAGACCCGGCTGGTGACCAGCGGCAGGGCGGTCTCGCCGAACCAGCCGAAGGTGAAGGCCATTGCCACCAGGCCGGTGATGAAAGCCAGCGGCAGGCCGGTCACCAGCAACGCGAAGATGGCGCCGACCATCAGCAGGGTCGCGGTCGAGATGTCCATCAGCGCACCTCCCGACCGGGGCGGGCCCGCAACGACTGGGCCAGGTGCAGCAGCGCCTGCAGCGTCATCAGGGCCAGGGCGAACAGGATCGCGCCCTTGACCAGGGCCGGAAAGGGCGGGTTCCACGAGGTGCCGGAGCGCTCGAGGCGCCACTCGCCGAGCGGGTTATGCGAGGCTTTCCAGAACATGGTGAAGGCGGCATAGCTCATGGCCAGACAGAAGCCCAGGGTCACCAGGTCGTTGAAGCGATCCATCCAGCCCCTGAGACGGGGGCCGACGTTGTCGTAGAGGACCCTGACCCGAATGTGGCTGTTGCGCGCCAAGGCGGCGGGGCCGCCCAGGGCGAAGCTGATGGCGATCAGGAACACCACGCTTTCGTGCACCCAGGAGGTGGGGGAGCCGAATCCATAGCGCAGGAAGACCTCGACCACGCTAATGGCCATGGCCAGCAGGATCATCCAGGCGGCGCCCCGTGCGCCCCGCGATACCAGGCGGTCGAGGGCATTGCGCTCGGGCGAGGCGTCCTCGACCTGCTCCACGATGTCGGCGAGTTCCTGTTCGGGCAGGGGCTTGGGGTCATGTTGTGGCTGCGACATGGCGAGTCTCGATAGGCGTTGCGGGCCGCCAGAAGCTGGCGGCCCGCGTCGGTTGCCGGTGCTTGGGTCAGAGCAGGTTGCGCGAGCGCAGGAAGGCGGTGGCCGAGTCGTAGATCTTCTGCGTCATCTCGTTCTCGCCGGCCCACTCCTGCCACTCCTGTTCCGCGGCGGCACTGAACTTGCGACGCTCTTCGGCGGGCAGGTCGAAGGGATGGACGTCCGGGTCCTCCTGCAGGCGTTGCAGGGTCTCGATGTCCTGGGCCTTGAGCCGGGCGATCAGGTCGTAGGCCATGCCGTCGAAGGCGGTCTCGAGAGTCGCCTGCAGGTCCTCGGGCAGGTCGTCCCATATCTGCTTGTTGATCGACACGGCGATCATCGGCATCGAATGGAACCCCGGGTACAGCGGGTAGGGGGCGAAGGCGTGCAGGCCCATGGCGTCGTTGTTGGAGAGCACGGTGGAGTCGGCGGCGTCGATGACCTTCTTCTCCAGCGCGGTATAGACTTCGGAGCCGGGCAGGTTGACGGGGCTGGCCCCGATGCGCTCGAAGACGTTGTATACCATGCCCTGCGGGGCGCGGATCTTGAGGCCCTCGAAGTCATCGAGCGTCTCGATCGGCACGGTGGAGGGCACCGACTCGAGCGGGAAGGTGGCCGCACCGATCAGGTGCACGCCGTAGGGCTCGACCAGCTCGTTGTAGAGCTCCTCGCCGCCGCCGTGCTTCATGTATTCAAGGAAGTCGTAGGGGTTCTGCCAGGCGCCGACCAGGTTGCCCAGCATGCCGAACGCCGGGTCCTGGCCCGAGAAGTAGCTGGGGTCGGTCATATGGCCCTGCAGGATGCCGGAACTCACCGCATCCAGGGTCTCGGTGGGGCCGACCACGGCGTTGATCGGCATGACCTCGATCTCGATACGTCCATCGGTCATGCGGGAGATACGTTCGGCCCACTCCTGCTTGATCTTGAAGCTGGGCTCGCCGGAGGTCTCCGAGGCCTGGAAGGACCATTCGTATTCGGCGGCATGAGCCGTAGAGAGACCCAGCAGCAGAGCCGAGCCAACGATGCCGGCGCGCGAAAGGCGAGATGTGAAATGAGACATACGGGCTCCAGGGGTTGTTTGTTGTGGTGGGCCGCTTATATGTTGAACATATAGCATCCATGTTCAACATAAACTTTAGTCGTGTCATCTACACTGGCGTGAACGAATTTCTCGTCATGAACCAAAGGATTTGGCAATGCAAAGCATCAAGATCGGCCTGGTCGGGGTGGGCAAGATCGCCCGCGACCAGCACCTGCCGGCGCTGGCCGGGAGCCGGGGTTACGAGCTGGTGGCGACCGCGGATCCCCACGCCCGCCACGCGCCGGTACCCGGCTACACCGCCTTGGGTGAAATGCTCGAGGCGCATCCCGAACTGGAAGCAGTGGCCATCTGCACGCCGACGCACCTGCGCTACTCCCAGGCGCGCATCGCCCTGGAACAGGGCAGGAGCGTGCTGCTGGAGAAGCCGCCCGGGGCGACCCTGAGCGAGGTGGAGGATCTGGTCGAGCTGGCCGAGCGGCAGGGTCGCACCCTGTTCGCCGCCTGGCATTCGCGCTTTGCCCCGGGCGTGGAGCAGGCGCGCGACTGGTTGCGGGATCGCCGTATAAGGCGGGTCGAGATCGACTGGCGGGAAGACGTGCGGGTGTGGCATCCCGGTCAGGCGTGGATCTGGGAGCCGGCCGGCATGGGCGTCTTCGACCCCGGCATCAATGCCTTGTCGATCATCACCGAGATACTGCCTCGCGCCTTCTTCCTGCGCGAGGCGCGGCTGTGGGTGCCAAGCAACTGCCAGGCGCCGATCGCCGCGGCGCTGACCTTCGGCGATACCGAGGGCACGCCGATCGTGGCCGACTTCGATTTCCGCCAGCCGAGCCCGCCGATCTGGAGCATTCACGTCGAGACCGAGGCGGGGCGGCTCAGCCTGCTGCGGGGCGGCTGCCGGCTGGAGCTCGACGGCCAGTGCCTGCTCGACGCCGAGGAGCGTGAGTATCCGGGCCTCTACGCCCGCTTCGCCGAACTGGTCCGGCAGCGACGCAGCGACGTGGACCTGGCCCCGCTGCGGCACGTGGCGGATGCCTGCCTCGCCGCCTGGCGCGAGCCGACCGAGCCCTTTATCGAGTGAACTAGATAAGCCCCTGCTGGCGCTGATGAGCCACCAGTTCACGCACCATGCCCATCAGCGTTGCCGCCCCCGGGGAGGGCCGGCGTCGTCTCAGGCTCACCAGGCCGAATGGCTGCACGCTGAGCCGCTGGTGGAAAGGCAGGATGCGAAAGCGCGTCGGGGCGCACAGCAGGTCGGCCACCTGACGCGTGGTGGCGGTGATCGTGTCCGAGCGATCGATCAACGCCAGCGCCACCAGGATGTCGGTGGTATCGACGACCTGTGCTGGCGGCTCGACGGCATAGTGGAGAAACAGCGCGTCGACCCGCTGGCGCATCAGCGCCCCCTGGGGCTGTAGCGCCCACGGGTAGGCGGCCATGGCCGCTAGCGTCAGCGGATCGGCTCCCGAGAGCGGGTGTCCTTCGCGACACACGAAGCAGATCTCCTCCTCGCCGATCTCCTCGAACACGAACGGCTCGGACGAGAAGCCGGCCGGTATCCGGGTAATGGCGAAATCGAGTTCCCCTTCCAGCAGCCGCGGCACCAGCCGCTTGCTGACGTCGACCTCGACGCTGACCTTGAGCCTGGGGTGGCTTCGGTGCACCCGCTCGATGGCGCTGGCCAGAAGCGTCACCGCCGGCGCCATCACCGTGCCGATGGCCACCTTGCCCGCATTGCCCTCGAACAGGGCGTTCAACTCTTCGCCGGTATTGTGAAGCTCAGAGAGCATGGCCTGGGCATGCCGGACCATGACCTCTCCGTACCAGTTCGGCTCGAGCCCACGTGGGTGGCGGTCGAACAGCTTGACGCCCAGTTGAGACTCGACATCCCCCAGCAGCTTCGAGGCCGCCGGCTGGCTGATGCCCAACTGGGCGGCCGCGCGATGCAGGTTGCGCTGCTCGTCGAGGGCCAGAAAGAGCTGGAGATGGCGCAACTTTAGTCGTGCTTGCAGGAACCAGTCGTCACCCAGCGTGCGCATGGCGCCCCTCCGCCTCTTCTGGAAATAATAATTTTGATATCGATTTATCGACCACTGCATATTGGTTGGTTATGTCATGGCTGTCTACTGTAGCGACGGTATCCGCGACGACATGTCGTACCGACAACAACAATTCCAAGATCAAGGAGACAGATCATGTCACTCACCTACGCCTCGATGCGCGGTGCCGTTTCGCCCCTGTTGCTGAGTGCCGGCGCCGTCATGCTGATGCTGGGCGTGGCCGAGGCCCATGGCAGCGCCGAGTCGACGACCAACGGCACCACCTCGCGTAGCCTCGACAAGTCATCGTTCGGCCAGCTGCCCGACGGCCGCCAGGTCGACGTTTACCGCATGACCAACGCCAATGGCATCGAGATGCGTGTCATCAACTATGGCGGCATCATCCTTTCGCTGAAGACGCCGGATGTCGACGGCGACTTCGACGATATCGTGCTGGGCTTCGATTCGCTGGAGGAGTATCTCTCCGATACTTATCGTCAGGCCAATCCCTACTTCGGCGCGCTGATCGGCCGCTACGGCAACCGCATCGCCGGTGGCCAGTTCTCTCTCGACGGCGAACCCCACTCCCTGGCGACCAACGACGGGGCCAACCATCTGCACGGTGGCCAGCAGGGGTTCGACAGGGTGCTATGGCAGGCCGAGCCGTTCGAGAGCAACGAAGGTGCCGGCCTGACACTTCGCTATACCAGCGAGGACGGCGAGGAGGGCTATCCGGGCAGGCTCGAGACGGAGGTGACCTACACCCTGACCGACGCCGACGAGTTGATCGTCGACTACCGGGCCACGACCGACAAGGCGACGCCGGTCAACCTCACCCAGCACAGCTACTTCAATCTCGAGGGAGAGGGCGGCGACAGCATTCTCGACCACCGGCTGATGATCAACGCCGACGCCTTTACCCCGGTGGACGACACGCTGATCCCCACCGGCGAAATCCGCTCGGTCGAAGGCACACCGTTCGACTTCACCCAGCCGACGCCGATCGGCGAGCGCATCGGGCAGGACAACGAGCAGCTGGCGTTCGGCAAGGGGTACGACCACAACTTCGTGCTCGCCGAGCAGGGCGCTTCTTCCAGTGAGTCCGTGCTGGCCGCCAGGGTCTGGGAGCCGGACAGCGGACGGCTGCTGGAGATTCTCACCACCGAGCCGGGCATCCAGTTCTACTCGGGCAATTTCCTCGCCGGCGACCTGACGGGCAAAAAGGGGCAGGCCTACGAGCATCGCTCGGGGTTCGCGCTGGAGACCCAGCACTTCCCCGACTCGCCCAATCAGGAGGCTTTTCCCAGCACCGTTCTCGAGCCGGGGGAGACCTATCGCTCGCGCACGATCTATCGATTCTCCGCCCAGGAGACCCCGGACTCGTGAGGCATGAGTTCGAACACCAACAACAACACCCCGTAGAGACTCCAGGAGGACGACATGCCAATCGCAACCACACTTTCCCGTTTGACGCTGGGTGGCGCTCTGACACTCACCGCAGTGGGCGCTGTCCAGGCGCAGGATGACGTACGTATCGGCTTCATCGTCAAGAAACCCGAGCAGGCCTGGTTCATCAACGAGCAGGAAGCGGCGACCCAGGTGGGCGAGGAGCTGGGCTTCCGCGTCGTCCGGCTGGGCGGCGAGGACGGCCAGGAGGTGCTCAGCGCCATCGACAACCTCAACTCCCAGGGCGCCCAGGGCTTCGTCATCTGCCCGCCCGACGTGCGCCTGGGGCCGGCCATCATGAACCGCGCCGAGCAGTATGGCATGAAGGTAGTGACGGTGGACGACCGCTTCGTGGGCGGCGACGGCGAGCCCATGGAGGAAGTGCCGCACCTGGGCATGTCCGGCTACAAGATCGGTCAGCAGGTCGGCGAGGCGCTGGCCGCCGAGATGGAGGCGCGCGGCTGGGACCCGCAGGAGGTCGCCGCGCTGCGCATCACCAACTACGAGTTGCCCACCGCCAAGGAGCGCACCGACGGTGCCACCGACGTGCTGCTGGAGTGGGGGTTCCCGGAAGACAACATCTTCGACGCGCCCCAGCAGAACACCGATACCAGCAGCGCCTTCTCGGCCGCTTCGCCGGTGATCTCCCAGCGCGGGGACTTCGAGCACTGGATCATCTACGCCCTCAACGAGGAGAGCGTGCTGGGCGGCGTGCGCGCCACCGAGCAGTACGGCCTGGCTCCCGAAGACGTGATCGGCGTGGGCATCAACGGTTCCGGCGCGGCCTTCGCCGAGTTCTCGCGCAGCAATCCGACCGGCTTCCACGGCACGGTGGCGGTGAGTTCCACCCAGCATGGGCAGCAAACCGCGGAAAATCTCTATCGCTGGATCACCGAGGGCGAGGAGCCGCCGGCCAACACCGAAACCTCCGGCACCCTGATGACGCGCGACAACTGGCAGGATGTGCGCGCCGAACTCGGGCTGTGAACGTGACGGATCACGATGACCGGGAGTGCACCATGACGGAACCCTTTCTCCGCTTCGACGGCATCAGCGTGGTCTTCCCCGGCGTGCGCGCGCTCGACCAGGTCAGCTTCGGGGTCCATGCCGGCCAGGTTCATGCACTGATGGGCGAGAACGGCGCCGGCAAGTCGACGCTGCTCAAGGTGCTCAGCGGCGTTAACCGTGCCAGCGAAGGAGCGCTGTGGATCGACGGCGAGCGCCATGTGTTCGCCAATGCCCGCGAGGCGCTCGGCCAGGGCATCGCCATCATCTATCAGGAGCTGACGCTGGCGCCCAACATGTCGGTGGCCGAGAACCTGCTGCTCGGCCAGCTGCCGGCCAGCCTCGGCTTCATCGACCGGCGGCGGCTGCGCGATCGGGCGATGCGCATCCTCGAGGAACTCGGCGAAGGTGGCATTCACCCCTCGACCAAGGTGCGCGACCTCTCCATCGGCCAGCAGCAGATGATCGAGATCGGCCGTGCGCTGCTGCGCGATGCCCGCATCATCGCCTTCGACGAGCCGACCAGCAGCCTGTCGGTACAGGAGACGCGCCAGCTCGAGCGCATCGTCGCCCGGCTGCGCGACGAGGGGCGCGTAGTGCTCTACGTGACGCATCGCATGGAGGAGGTCTTCAAGATGTGCGATGCGGTCACCGTGTTCCGTGACGGCAGGCACATCCGCACCCACGACAGCCTCGACGCGCTCGATCACGACACCCTGGTCAGCGAGATGGTCGGTCGCGATATCGAGGACGTCTACGGCTACCGCGAGCGCGAGCAGGGCGAGGTGGTGCTGGAGATCGACGCCATCGAAGGCCGGGGGCTCAAGGCGCCGATCAGCTTCGAGGTGAAGCGCGGCGAGGTGTTCGGCCTGTTCGGCCTGGTAGGGGCCGGGCGCAGCGAACTGATGCGGCTGGTGTGCGGCGCCGAGACCGCCAGGGCGGGCGAAGTGCGCTTCCAGGGAGTGGCGCGCCGCTTCGCCAGTACCGGCGAAGCCATTCGCCAGGGCATCGCCATGTGCCCCGAGGATCGCAAGTCGCAGGGCATCTTTCCGGTGGCCAGCGTGGCCGACAACCTCAACATCAGCTGCCGGCGCTTCTTCAAGCGCTGGGGGCTGCTGCGCGACCCGCGGCGCGAGCGTGCCAACGCCGAGGCGTATATCCGGCGGCTGAGCATCAAGACGCCGGGGCCGCGCACGCCCATCGGCACGCTCTCCGGCGGCAACCAGCAGAAGGTGATCCTGGCGCGCTGGCTGGCCGAGAAGATCGACCTGTTCGTGGTCGACGAGCCGACCCGCGGCATCGACGTCGGGGCTCGCCGCGACATCTACACCCTGCTCTACGAGCTGGCCGAGCAGGGCAAGAGCGTGATCGTGATCTCCAGCGACCTGGCCGAAGTGAGCTCCATCTGCGACCGCATCGGCGTGATGCGCGACGGCGCGCTGATCGACATCGTGCCGCGCCGGGAGGCCACCCAGGAGCGCCTGCTGGGGCTGGCGCTGCCCGCTTGAGCCGATCGCCACGGACATCGTAAGTACTTCGATAAGAGCCATCCGAGGGACATGACATGACAACCCAAAAACTCACCGGGGCTGATGCCGGCACGACGGCGGCGCCCCCGCGCCGGGGCCTGCCCAAGCCCCTGCGCACCCTGCTCGACACCTCCGGCCTGATCGCCATCTTCGTGATCCTGTTCGTGGCGCTGGCCGTATTCATCCCGGGCTTCCTCACCGGGCGCAACATGGTGGGCCTGCTGCTCTCCATCACCCTGATCGGCACCATCGCCACCACCATGATGATGGTGCTGGCACTGGGCGAGGTCGACCTGTCGGTGGCCTCCATCGTCGCTTTCGCCGGCGTCGTCGCCGCCGTGGTCACCTCGACCTCCGGCAGCGTGACGATCGGCGTGCTCGGCGGCGTGCTCGCCGGGGGCGCGGTGGGCGCCTTCAACGGCTTCGTGGTGGCGAAGTTCGGCATCAACTCGTTGATCGCCACGCTTGCCGCCATGGAGTTCGTGCGCGGCCTGGCCTACATCACCTCTGGCGGCGATGCGGTGATGATCACCGTACCCGAGTTCTTCGATCTCGGCAGCGCCTCCTTCCTCGGCCTGACGCTGCCGGTGTGGACCATGATCGCCTGCTTCGTGATCTTCGGTGTGCTGCTCAACATGACCGCCTTCGGGCGCAACGTGCTGGCCACCGGCGGCAACCCCGAGGCGGCGGCGCTGGCCGGGGTCAACGTGCGCCGGCTCAAGGTCATCGTCTTCGGCCTGCAGGGCGTGGTGGCGGGCATCGCCGGCGTGCTGCTCACCTCGCGCATGGGGCTCGGCGATCCCAATACCTCGATGGGCCTGGAGCTGGCCGTCATCTCGGCCTGCGTGCTGGGCGGCGTGGCGCTCTCCGGCGGCGTGGCCACCATCACCGGCGTGCTGGTGGGTGTGTTGATCATGGGCTGCGTGCAGAACGCCATGGGCCTGCTCAACGTTCCCACCTTCTATCAGTACCTGGTACGCGGCGCGATCCTGCTGCTGGCGGTGATGTTCGACCGCTGGAAGCAGACCCGACGTCAGCGTGCATGATCCTTCGGTTTCAGGAGACCTCGTATGACCGACCGCAAGCGTCCCTTGCGCAGCGCCCAGTGGTTCGGCACCGCCGACAAGAACGGCTTCATGTACCGCAGCTGGATGAAGAACCAGGGCATTCCGGACCACGAGTTCGAGGGCAAGCCGATCATCGGCATCTGCAACACCTGGTCGGAGCTCACGCCCTGCAATGCGCATTTCCGCAAGCTGGCCGAGCACGTCAAGAAGGGGGTGCTGGAAGCGGGCGGCTACCCGGTGGAGTTCCCGGTGTTTTCCAATGGCGAGTCGCTGCTGCGGCCCACGGCGATGTTCACCCGCAACCTGGCCAGCATGGACGTGGAGGAGTCGATCCGCGGCAACCCGCTGGATGCGGTGGTGCTGCTGGTGGGCTGCGACAAGACCACGCCGGCGCTGTTGATGGGGGCGGCGAGCTGCGACATCCCTACCATCGTGGTCAGCGGCGGGCCGATGCTCAACGGCAAGCACGAGGGCAAGGATATCGGTTCGGGCACCGTGGTCTGGCAGCTCTCCGAGCAGGTCAAGGCGGGCAAGATCTCGATTCACGAGTTCATGGCCGCCGAGGCCGGCATGTCGCGCTCGGCGGGCACCTGCAACACCATGGGTACGGCCTCGACCATGGCCTGCATGGCGGAATCCCTGGGTACCTCGTTGCCGCACAACGCGGCGATCCCCGCGGTGGATTCGCGGCGCTACGTGCTGGCGCACCTCTCCGGCAATCGCATCGTCGAGATGGTCCATGAAGACCTGCGGCTGTCGAAGGTCCTCACCAGGCAGGCCTTCGAAAACGCCATTCGCACCAATGCCGCCATCGGCGGCTCGACCAACGCCGTGATCCACCTCAAGGCGATCGCCGGACGCATCGGCGTCGAGCTCGACCTCGACGACTGGAGCCGCGTCGGCCGCGGCACGCCGACCATCGTCGACCTGCAGCCCTCGGGGCGCTTCCTGATGGAGGAGTTCTACTACGCCGGCGGGCTGCCCGCGGTGCTGCGCCGGCTGGGCGAGGCCGACCGCCTGCCACACAAGAAGGCGCTGACGGTCAACGGTCGGACATTGTGGGACAACGTCAAGGACGCCCCGCTCTACAGCGACGAGGTCATCCGCCCGCTGGACAAGCCCCTGCGCGAGGATGGCGGCATGTGCGTGCTGCGCGGCAACCTGGCCCCGCGCGGGGCGGTGCTCAAGCCCTCGGCGGCGAGCCCCGAGCTGATGACCCATCGCGGCCGGGCGGTGGTGTTCGAGGATTTCGACGACTACAAGGCGCGCATCAACGACCCCGAGCTGGAGGTCGATGCCAGCAGCGTGCTGGTAATGAAGAACTGTGGGCCGCGCGGCTATCACGGCATGGCCGAGGTCGGCAACATGGGCCTGCCGGCGAAGCTGCTCGAACAGGGTGTGACCGACATGGTGCGCATCTCCGACGCGCGCATGAGCGGCACCGCCTACGGCACCGTGGTGCTGCACGTGGCCCCCGAATCCGCCGCCGGCGGGCCGCTCGCTGCGGTGCGCGACGGTGACTGGATCGCGCTCGACTGCGATGCCGGCACGCTGCACCTGGAGATCGACGATGCCGAACTCGAGGCGCGCCTGGCCCAGCGCGACCCTACCGCCGAGTCGCGCCGGATCGCCAGCGACGGCGGTTATCGCCAGCTCTATATCGAGCGGGTGCTGCAGGCCGACGAGGGCTGCGACTTCGACTTCCTGCGCGGCTCGCGCGGGGCCGAAGTGCCAAGGCATTCCCATTGAGCCGGCTGGCAGGAGCGCGAAGCATGGTCGAAGGGGCGGTGGTGCAATGCGTATGGCGGGGCAGGGCGCAACTGGGCGAAGGGCCGCTATGGTGCCCCGGGCGGGGCGAAGCCGGTCAACTGCTGTTCGTCGACATCATCCGGCGCTCCCTGCATGCGCACGACGTCGCCAGTGGCACGACACGCGGCTGGCCGCTCGAGGAGGCGTGCTGCTGGCTGGTGCCGCGGGCCGACGGCGACGGCTTCATCGCCGGGTTCGCCTCGCGGCTGGTGCACCTGCGTCTCGACGAGAGCGGGGCGCGTATCGTCGGTGACTGGGCCACCCCCGACGAGCCGGCGGGCAATCGCTTCAACGACGCGGCGGTGGACGCCCGGGGGCGGCTCTGGTTCGGCTCGATGAAGGAGGACGCGAGCAAGAGTGGCGAGCCCGGACGGGGCTCCCTCTACTGCCTCGATGGCGCGGGCCTGCGCCGGGTCGACCATGGCTATGGTGTGGCCAACGGGCCCGCCGTGAGCCCCGACGGCAGGACGCTCTACCACAGCGATACGGCAGCCGGCATCGTCTACGCCTTCGACCTTTCGCCGGACGGCGAGCTGTCCGGCAGGCGCGAGCACCTGCGCTTCCACGGTACCCAGGGCTATCCGGACGGCATGACCTGCGACGCCGAGGGCGGCCTGTGGGTCGCCCACTGGGGCGGCGGGCGCGTCAGCCGTTTCCTGCCCGACGGCACGCTGGACGAGACCCTGCTCCTGCCCGCCTCGCGAGTCACCTCCTGCACCTTCGGCGGACCCGAGCTGAACCAGCTCTACATCACCACCGCCGCCGACGGCCGCGACCAGGAAGCGCTGGCAGGCGGCCTGTTCCGTGTTGATCCAGGAGTCCGGGGCCTGGCCTCGTCAATGTTTATCCCCTAGCCATTTTTCGAGCAGTGCCTAGGCGGGGTCGAGCCAGCTGCCCAGCGTGCCGTCGCCCGGCTCGATGCCTAGCGCGTCGGCCGTTCCCTGAAGCACGTCCCGGGCGGCCAGGAAGGCCTCGCGGGGCTGACGGGTGCGAATCGCCTCCATCACCCGGCGATGGCGCTCGAAGCTGGCCACGGGGTCGGCGGTGCTGTCGTTGGAGGTCTCCACCAGCAAATGGATCGAGGGGCGCAGGATGTGCGAGAGCTGCGCCCAGACGATGTTGTGGCTGGCCTTGAAGATGGCCACGTGGAAGGCGACGTCGTGGTCGCTGTAGCGCTGCCGCTCCTCTTTGGTTTCGGCATGGAGATGGCGGCTCATGCCCTCCAGCGCTTCCTCGATGGCCACCAGGTCGACGGCCTTGGCTCGCCGCGCCGCCGTCATCGCCACGTAGGGTTCGACGTCGAGCCGGAAGGCCAGGATCTCGCGCTGGATGCGCGGGTTGGGCGAGGCGTAGCGGGTCATCCACTCGGTCACCGAAGGATCGAGAATGTTCCACGCCTCGTAGTCGCGCACCTTGGAGCCGTGGCCCGAGATTCGCGCGATGATGCCGACGTCGACCAACTGGCGCAGGTCGCTCCTCACCGCTGAGCGGTTGATGGCGAACTGCTCGCAGAGATCGATCTCCTTGGGAACGAAGTCGCCGGGCTGGTAGCGCCCGGAAAAGATGGCTTCGGCGAGGTATTCCACCACGCTGGGGCGGGCAGGCTTGGCGTTGCGCTTGGGCGGGTTGGCGGTCATGGCAGCTCATGTCGATGATTTGCCACGCAAAGTGCCATATGTTCAACATATAGGCAATGCGGCCTAGGTCGCAACGACAGGGCGGGAGTGTCGCCCTGTCGTTGCGCAGCCTCTTGAGGAGCGCCGCCTAGCGATGACGGTGGGCCATCCACTGGCGTATACCGAAGGTCCACGGCGGCAGCTTGTCGGAGCGGTCGACGCGGTTGACCAGCGCGCCCAGCGCCGGCGTGGCGATGGTGACGCTGTCGCCGATGTGATGGGTGAAGCCCTGGCCCTCGCCGTCGCGGTCCTGGGTCGGCGAGAACATGGTGCCGAGGAACAGCATGAAGCCGTCCGGGTACTGGTGGTGGGCGCCGACGGTCTGGCGCACCAGGTCGAGCGGGTCGCGGCTGATCTCGCGCATGTCGCTCTCGCCTTCGAGCAGGAAGCCGTCGTCCTCGCCCTCGATGCGCAGCGTCACGTGGGCCTGGCGCACGCTATCCAGCGTGAAGCGCTCGTCGAACAGGCGGATGAACGGACCGATGGCGCAGGAGGCATTGTTGTCCTTGGCCTTGCCCAACAGCAGGGCGCTGCGGCCCTCGATGTCGCGCAGGTTGACGTCGTTGCCCAGCGTGGCGCCCATGGGTTCGCCCCGGGCATCCACCGCCAGCACGATTTCCGGCTCGGGGTTGTTCCACTCGGAGGCCGGATGCAGGCCGACCCGGGCACCGAAGCCCACCGAGGAGAGCGGCTGCGCCTTGGTGAACACCTCGGCGTCGGGGCCGAGGCCCACCTCCATGTACTGGGACCAGGCACCGCGCGCCTGCAGCGCCGCCTTGAGTGCCATGGCCTCGTCGGAGCCCGGGGCGATGCGCGACAGGTCCTGGCCGATCATCTCGTTGAGCTCGCTGCGCAGCTGGCTGGCCTTGGCGGCATCGCCGCCGGCCTGCTCCTCGATCACCCGCTCCAGCAGGCTCACGGCGAAGGTCACGCCGCAGGCCTTGATCGCCTGCACGTCGCAGGGGGCGAGCAGGTAGGGCGCTTGCTGCGGTTCGGCCAGGGAGTTCTGCAGCAGGGTGGCGACAGGGCCCAGCGACTCGCCTTCGGCACGCCGCACGAACTCAGCGGCATCGTCGCGGTCGAGCAGGTCGGCCATGCAGTCGCACTGGGCGGAGATGTCGATCACCTCACCTCGGCGCACCACGACCAGGGCCGGGCCGTCGTCACGCCATACGCGGCCCACCAGCAGGGCCTGTTCCACGTCTTGGGGTAGATAAGTCACTGACTTGTTGTCGTTCACGTCTCATGCCTCGCGTTTGCCATCGATCAACCGTGACACACCCGTCCTTCGTGAGCCAGCGTTGGCGCATGCCTGACAGGCCCGGGCGATAGTACGGGATGACGTTATGATGGTAGACGTGTATGACTCAACCCTAACGTGATATGGGAAAGCCGACGACGCAGAACCATCCGGCCGAGACAGGGCCGCCGACTCGCACGAGGAACGCGACATGACCGACCGCAAGATCACGCCCGACCAGCTGCGCTCGCGCTGGTGGTTCGACAATCCCGAATCGCCGGGCACCACGGCGCTGTGCATCGAGCGCTACATGAACTACGGCATCACCCTGGAGGAGCTCGCCAGCGGCAAGCCGATCATCGGCATCTGCCAGTCGGGCTCCGACCTGACGCCGTGCAACCGCCACCACATCGAGCTGGTCAAGCGGGTCAAGGACGGCATTCGTGCCGCCGGCGGGGTGCCGTTCGAGTTCCCGCTGCACCCGATTCACGAGAACGCGCGGCGGCCCACTGCCGCGCTCGACCGCAACCTGGCCTACCTGGGCCTGGTCGAGGTGCTGCACGGCTATCCGCTCGACGGGGTGGTGCTCACCACCGGCTGCGACAAGACCACCCCGGCGAGCCTGATGGCCGCCGCCACGGTCAACATTCCCGCCATCGTGCTTTCCGGCGGGCCGATGCTCAACGGCTGGCGCGGGCCGGACCGGGTCGGCTCCGGTACCATCATCTGGGAGCTGCGCAAGCGGCTGGCGGCGGGCGACATCGACTATGCCGAGTTCCTCGCCCGGGCCACCGATTCGGCCCCATCGGTGGGGCACTGCAACACCATGGGCACCGCCTCGACCATGAACTCCATGGCCGAGGCGCTGGGCATGAGCCTGCCCGGGTCGGCGATGATCCCGGCGCCCTACAAGGAGCGCTCGATCGTGGCCTACGACACCGGCACGCGCATCGTCGACATGGTGTGGCAGGACCTGCGCCCCAGCGACATCCTAACCCGCGAGGCGTTCGAGAACGCCATCGTGGTGTGCTCGGCGCTGGGCGGCTCCTCCAACGCGCCGATCCATATCAACGCCATCGCCCGACACTCGGGCGTCGAGCTGACCAACGACGACTGGCAGGCGCTGGGCCATGCCATCCCGCTGCTGGCCAACGTGATGCCTGCCGGGGCCTATCTCTCCGAGGAGTTCCATCGCGCCGGCGGCGTGCCGGCGGTGGTCAACGAGCTGCTCGGCGCCGGCAAGCTGCATGGGGAGGCGCTCACCGTCAACGGCCGCACGCTGGCCGACAATGTGGCGGGCTGCGAGACCCAGGATCCCGAGGTGATCCGCCGCTACGACAACCCGCTGGTCGAGCAGGCCGGCTTCCTCAATCTCAAGGGGAACCTGTTCGACTCGGCGCTGATGAAGACCAGTGTGATTTCCGCCGACTTTCGTGCGCGCTTCCTCTCCAACCCCGATGATCCCAACGCCTTCGAGGGCAAGGTGGTGGTGTTCGACGGCTCGGAGGACTACCACGCGCGTATCGACGACCCGGCTCTCGGCATCGACGAACACACCATCCTGGTGATGCGCGGTGCCGGGCCGGTGGGGCATCCCGGCGGCGCCGAGGTGGTCAACATGCAGCCGCCCGAGGCGCTGATCAAGCGCGGCATCGAATCGCTGCCGTGCCTGGGCGACGGGCGGCAGTCGGGCACCTCCGGCTCGCCCTCGATCCTCAACGCCGCGCCCGAGGCAGCCACCGGCGGTGGCCTGGCGCTGCTCGAGGATGGCGACCGCCTGCGCGTCGACCTGAATCGCGGCGAAGTGCGCCTGCTGATCGATGATGCCGAGATACAGGCGCGACGTGAACACTTGGAAAAGCAGGGCGGTTACCGCTATCCCGCTCATCAGACGCCATGGCAGGAAATCCAGCGCACCCTGGTCGACCAGCACGACCAGGGCATGGTGCTCAAGTTGGCGCCCAAGTACCGCGACGTGGCACGCCAGAGTCCGCCGCGCGACAATCATTGAGGCGATGGAAGACGTGACAGGCAAGGGAGGTCATATGCCAGAGGGCAGTATCGAAGTGGCGGTTAAGCTCGACATGAGCCTGGGCGAGAGCCCGGTATGGTCGGTGGAGCGCCAGACGCTCTACTGGGCCGATATCAACAACGGTCATGTCTACACCTGGCGTCCGCAGGAGGGCGGTGCTCCGGCACGCATCGAGCTGGGCGAGAAGGTGGGCTGCGTGGCGCTTGCCGATTCCGGGCTGGTGGCTGCCGCCGCGTCGGGCATCCTGCGCCTGCCCGAGAGCGGCGAGCCCGAGCGGCTGGTGGCCAACCCTGAGTGGAAGAAAGCGCAGCAGGCGGGGCAGGGTAATCGCTTCAACGACGGCCGCTGCGACGCCGCCGGCCGGCTATGGGTGGGCACCATCGCCAGCGACGAGACGAGCCCCAGCGCGGCGCTCTACTGTCTCGACCGCGGCGAACTCACCCGGCGCTTGCCGAATGTCCGCATCTCCAACGGCCTCGCCTTCAGCCCCGACCGGCGCTGGCTCTACCACACCGACTCGCCGAGCCGGCGCATCCTGCGCTACCCCTTCGACCTCGACAGCGGCACGCTGGGGGAGGGAGAGACCTGGGTCGACCTGGAGACGCTGGGGCTGCCCGGCGTGCCCGATGGCGCGGCGGTGGACAGCGAAGGTTGCTACTGGAGTGCGCTCTACGACGGCGGTCGCATCGTGCGCTTCTCGCCCGAGGGCGAACTGGTGGCGGAGCATGAGGTGCCTTGTCCGCACCCGACCATGGTCGCCTTCGGCGGGCCCGACCTGCGCACCCTTTATATCACTACCGCGACCCAGCACCTGGATGCAGAGGGCAAGGCGCGCTGGCCGCTGGCCGGTAGCCTGCTGCAGATGCGGACTGGCGTGGCGGGGCTTGCCGAGCCCGGCTTCGGCAGTTAACGGCTGGCCAGCCGTTGCCCCAGCGCCTGCATGAAGCGGCTGCCCGCCGCGAGCTGCTCGAGCTCGATGTATTCGTCGGGCTGGTGGGCCTGGCGAATGCTGCCGGGGCCGCAGATCACGGTGGGTAGCCCCACGCGCTGGAACTGACCGGCCTCGGTGGCGTAGGCCACCGCGCCGCTAGGCTGCTCGCCGAGCAGCTCGCGGCACAGGCCGAGCACCTCGGCATTGTTGTCGTCGGCCAGCGCCGGCACGGTGATGTTGAGCGCTTCGGTGACGATGCTCGTCTCGGGCGCACGCTGCTGCATCTCGGCCTCGAGTTCGGCGGCGTAGTCGTTCACCCTGCCGAGCAGTTCCTCGACGCGGTCGCCGGGGAGGTGGCGGATCTCCCATTCGAAGGTGCACTCGCGGGCCATGATGTTGATCGCGGTGCCGCCGGCGATCTTGCCCACGTGCAGGCTGGAGTGGGCGACGTTGAAGGCCTCGTCGACACGCCCTTCGGCGCGCAGCTCGCTCATCACGTCCTCGATTCTGGTCACCAGCCGTGCGGCAACGTGGATCGCCGACACGCCCTGGTCGATCTGGCTGGAGTGCGAGGCGCGGCCGGTCACGGTGGTACGCAGGTTGGTGGCGCCCTTGTGGGCCACCACCGGCTGCATCAGGGTCGGCTCGCCGACGATCACCGCCGCCGGGCGGGGGTGGTCGGCCATCAATCTTTCGATCATGCGCGGTGCGCCGATGCAGCCCACCTCCTCGTCGTAGGAGAGGGCCAGGTAGAGCGGTGCACTGAGTTCCAGGTTCACCCATTTCGGCAACTCAGCCAGGGCGCAGGCGATGAAGCCCTTCATGTCGCAGGTGCCGCGCCCGTAGAGCTTGCCGTCGCCCTTGTCGACCAGGGTGAACGGGTCGGTGGACCAGGGTTGGCCGTCGACCGGCACCACGTCGGTGTGTCCCGAGAGCACCACGCCGCCTTCCACCGCCGGGCCGATGCGTGCCAGCAGGTTGGCCTTCTTGCCGTCGTCGCTCTCCACCCGCCAATGCTCGACCCCCTGCTCGTCGAGGTAGCCCTCGACGAAGGCGATCAGTTCGAGGTTGGAATCGCGCGACACGGTGGCAAAGCCTACCAGGCGTTCGAGCATCTCGGCGGCAGTCATGATTCTCTCCTTCGGGGCATTGCCTGAAGCCTAACACGCCTGCAGCTCGCAACGGATGGTCGTCTTCGGCTTGGCATGACGAAAGGCTGGCTCAATCGAATATGGCGGTGTTATTGAAAATGGCTATTGCTGCGGTGTGGAAAATCAAGTCTCTCTCTTTCGGTTCCGCTGATATACCTGTTCTCACACTACAGCCACATTTTCACGACAACACGTCACAAAGGGAGAGCGTCATGGATCAGAAAGTCGACAGCAGCGCAGGCAAGTGCCCCGTCATGCACGGGTCACGCACAAGACATGGGGACAAGGGCAACGCCACACACGACTGGTGGCCCAACCAGCTCAATCTGAACATTCTTCACCAGCATGCGCCCAAGTCCAACCCGCTGGGCGAGGCGTTCGACTACGCCGAGGCGTTCAAGTCCCTCGATCTTCCCGCCGTCAAGCAAGACCTCGAGGCGCTGATGACCGACTCCCAGGAGTGGTGGCCGGCCGACTATGGCCACTACGGTCCGCTGTTCATCCGCATGGCCTGGCACAGCGCCGGCAGCTACCGGGTGGGCGACGGCCGCGGCGGGGCGGGCACCGGCACTCAGCGCTTCGCGCCGCTCAACAGCTGGCCCGACAACGGCAACCTCGACAAGGCGCGCCGCCTGCTGTGGCCGATCAAGCGCAAGTACGGCAACAAGCTCTCCTGGGCCGATCTCTACATCCTGGCGGGCAACGTCGCCCTGGAATCCATGGGCTTCAAGACCTTCGGCTTCGCTGGAGGGCGTGAGGACGTCTACCAGCCGGAAGAGGACATCTACTGGGGCGCCGAGGACGAGTGGCTGGCCGACAGCGGCCATGCCAAGAGCCGCTACAGCGGCGAGCGCGAGCTGGAGAACCCGCTGGCCGCGGTGCAGATGGGCCTCATCTACGTCAACCCGGAAGGCCCCGACGGCAACCCGGATCCGCTGGCATCCGCACGTGACATTCGCGACACCTTCGCCCGCATGGCGATGAACGACTACGAAACAGTGGCCCTGACCGCTGGCGGCCACACCTTCGGCAAGACCCATGGCGCCGGCGATCCGGTCAACGTGGGGCCTGAGCCGGAGGCGGCGCCCATGGAGGAGATGGGCTTCGGATGGAAGAGCCGCTACAAGAGCGGCAAGGGCCGCGACACCATCACCAGCGGCCTCGAGGGCGCCTGGACCCCGACGCCAACGAAGTGGGACATGAGCTACTTCGACGTGCTGTTCGGCTACGAGTGGGAGCTCACCACCAGCCCGGCGGGTGCCAAGCAGTGGGTGCCCAAGAACCTGGCCGAGAAGGACATGGCGCCGGATGCCGAGGATGCCTCGAAGCGTGTGGGCATCATGATGTCCACCGCCGACATGGCCATGCGCGAGGACCCGGCGTATCGCAGGATCGCCGAGCACTTCCACAACAATCCGGACGAGTTTGCCGACGCCTTCGCCCGCGCCTGGTTCAAGCTGACCCACCGCGACATGGGCCCGAAGGCACGCTACCTCGGCCCGGAAGTCCCGGCCGAAGAGCTGATCTGGCAGGACCCGGTGCCCGCCGTGGACCATGAGCTGATCGATGCCCGGGACATCGCCAGCCTCAAGAGCAAGATTCTCGGTTCCGGGCTGAGCGTCGCCGAGCTGGTCTACACCGCCTGGTCGTCCGCCTCCACCTTCCGTGGCTCCGATATGCGCGGCGGGGCCAACGGCGCGCGTATTCGCCTGGCGCCGCAGAAGGATTGGGAAGCCAACCAGCCCGAGCAGTTGGCCAAGGTACTCAGGACACTAGAGAACATCCAGGGCGACTTCAATGCCACTCAGTCCGGCAGCAAGCGGGTGTCGCTGGCCGACCTGATCGTACTCGGCGGTGCCGCCGCCATCGAGAAGGCGGCCAGGGACGCCGGCCATGCCATCGAAGTACCGTTCACGCCGGGCCGCACCGACGCCAGCGCCGAGCAGACCGACGTCGACTCCTTCGAGTGGCTGCGCCCCGAGGCCGACGGCTTCCGCAACTACCGCCGCGCTCGCTTCACCGTCTCCGACGAGGAAATGCTGATCGACAAGGCCCAACTGCTGGGGCTCAGCGCGCCGGAGATGACCGTGCTGGTGGGTGGCCTGCGCGTGCTCGAGGCCAACTACGGCCACTCGCGCCACGGCGTGTTTACCGATCGCCCCGGCACCCTGACCAACGACTTCTTCGTCAACCTGGTCGACATGGGCACCCGGTGGCAGCCGGCCACGGCGGAGGCCGACGTGTTCGAGGGACGCGACCGCAAGAGTGGCGAGCTGAAGTGGACCGGCACCCGGGTCGACCTGGTGTTCGGCTCCAACTCACAGCTGCGCGCCATCGCCGAGGTCTATGCCCAGGACGACGCTAGGGAGAAGTTCGTTCAGGACTTCGTTGCCGCCTGGAACAAGGTAATGAACGTGGACCGCTTCGACCTGGCGTGAGCCAGGAAACGCACCGTAATGAGACAGTGGCGCCCCGGCAACGGGGCGTTCTTATTCGTTGACGAAACGCATTTTTTCGACACGTCATGCCAACATGTCGATGTGATAAACATGTCTCTCAAACATGTTTAAAAAATCCGTTTTTTTCGACACGTCCTCTGGATAACCCGCTCAGTAGCGGCTTTCGGGTCTCAATTCCTCCTCGACGGGCCTCACCTCGATGGTGCCAAGTCGCGCTGACGGCCAGCCGGCAGCAATCTCCAAGGCTTCCTCTTGTGACGCGACCTCGATCAGGAAGAAGCCGCCTAGCTGCTCCTTGGTCTCGGCAAAGGGCCCATCGGTCATGATGAGTTCGTCATCACGAATTCTCAGGGTGTGAGCCTTGGTGGCGCTCTGCAGGGCGTTGGTCAGGACCAGCTTGCCTTGTCTCTGCAGGTCGGCCACATACTCCAGGGTTTCCTGTAGTAGCTCATGCCACTGGGCCTCCGTCATTTCGCTGAATATTCGCTCTTCCTCATAGGCGAGACAGAGATACTTCATGAGAGACCCTCATGTTGGGAATGCTGTCCGGTAGAAGATGGCGCACGGGATGGGCCGGCGCAATGGGCCGTGAAGGGCGCGGACGTCAAAGGCTAACCAACCTGGCCCGGCTCGTGCCATTGCCCAGCGGTTCCACCTGGATCTGTACCGGAATGCGCTCGTGCATTTCCTGAACGTGGGAGATCACGCCGACGCGGCGGCCGAGGGCCTGCAGGCCGTCGAGAGCTTCCATGGCCAGTGCCAGTGACTGCGGGTCGAGGCTGCCGAAGCCTTCGTCGATGAACAGCGATTCGATGGTGAGCTCGCCCGAAGCCATGGAGGCGAGCCCCAGGGCCAGCGCCAGCGAGACGAGGAAGGTCTCGCCGCCCGAGAGCGAGTGCACCGAGCGGCGCTCGTCGCCCATGTCGTGGTCCACCACCAGCATGCCGAGTTCGCTGCCGCCGCGGGTCAGCCGGTAGCGTCGGCTGAGGCCGCCGAGGTGAGCGTTGGCGTGCTCCAGCAGCTGGTCGAGATTGTAGGCCTGAGCGATACGACGGAAGGTCTTGCCGTCGGCGGAGCCGATCAGCTCGCTGATACGCGCCCAGCGCGCATGCTCGGTGCGGGCCGTTTCCAGCTCGGCCTGGCCCTCCTGCTGGCGCGCGCGGCGGCGGTCGTCGTCGCGCAGGGCATGAACCGCGTCGTCACGCGCCTGCTGGGCGTGTTCCACCTTAGGCGCCAGGGCCTGCCGTTCGGCGACGAGTGCCTCCCGGCGATTGGCGATCTCCGCTTCGACCTCTTCACCCAGTAGCGCATCGTCGCTGTCGTCATTGGCCAGCGCCTGCCCGTGGCGATGCTCGAGCAGGGCGCGGCGCCGCTCGCCAAGGCTTGCCTCGGTGCGCTGGCATGCCTCGTCGGCCTCATTCAGTTCACGCTCCTCGCGCTCGGCTTCCGCCTCGGGCTGTGCCAGCAGCCGGGCCAGCGTGGCATCGTCCAGCTGTGGATGGGCCTGGCGCCAGTCGGCCAGCTCCCGCTCCAGCGAGGCGCCTTCCTGGACGAGCTGCTCGATGCGCTGGGCCTCGTGGATGGCCTGCTGGGAGAGCCGCGCCTGTTCCCGCTCGGCACCATGGCAGCGCTCGATGGCCTGTTCGCGCTGCTGACGGGCCGACTCCTGGCGCGCCTCCAGCTGCTGCTGCCAGGCATCGACGGAAGGCTGTTCACCGAGCAGGGCTTGGAGGGTAGCGGCCACCTCGCTGCGCTGGCGGCGCAAGGGAGGCAGCCGTTGTGCTTGCTTGTTCAGCTCCGCTTCGAGCGCGGCCCGCCTGGCCTCGAGCTGGGCGAGGGCGAGCTCGCCCTGGCGCAGGGCATCCTCGAGCGGGACCAGCTCGGCCTCGGCGCGGGTCAGCGCCTGGAGCGTGCGTTCGCCATGCTCACGCTCGCCATCGCACTCCCGGCGCTGGTATGCCAGCCAGGCGTTGCGTTCGGCGGCGTCGATGGCATTGAGTTCGGCGTGGAGCGGGTGCTCGATCAGGGCTTGCTGTGCCTGAGCCAGGCGACTATTGGCCTGCTGCAGTTCCTGGCGACAGCGGGCCAGCGCTGCCAGGACGGCGCGGTATTCGCCCTCAAGTTCGTTGCGTGCCAACTGGGCCTGCTCGAAGGCCTGCCTGGCCTCGGTCAGCTGCTGCTCTTCCTGCGCCTGTTGGGCGGCGAGCTGCGCTGCCTCGGGCGTGGCTGGGGGCTGATGGCGGAAGGGGTGGTCCAGCCCGCCGCAGACCGGGCAGGGCTCGCCTTCATGGAGTGTTTCACGCAGGCGTGCCACGCTCTCGCTGCGGGCGGCGCGGCTGCGTTCGACGAAGTCGCGCAGCGTGGTGTAGTGACGTTCCCGCTCGTCGAGCCGTTCCCGGGCGGCCTTGCCTTGGGTGACCAGTTCGGCCTGGCGCGCTTCGTCGTCGCTGGTCTGCTTGGCCAGCTGCTGCCGGGCCTGCTCGGCGCGGCAGGCCTCCTGCCATCGCCCTTCCAGCTCGCTCAGCGCCAGGCTTCGCCGAGCGGCTCGGTCGTGAGCCTGCTGGGCTGCCTGGCGTGCCGCGTCGAGTCGTTCATGGCTGCCCATCAATTGGCGCAGCGCAGCCTGCCACTCGTCGCGTTTGCGCTTGTGTTCGAGCTGCCTGGCGTCGGCTTCCCTGCGCTGCTCGGCCAATCGCTCGGTCTGTTGTCGGCAATCGCGATGCTGCGTCTCGAGTTCGTCCAGCTGTTGGTCCAGAGTGACGAGTGACTGGGTCTGTTCCCGGGCCTGGCGCAGGGCGGGTTCGGCTTGCTGGCGTGCCTGAGTGGCGACCTCCAATTGTCGTGCAGCCTGGTCCCGCGCCTGTTCGGCAGCCCCTTGGGCGGCCTTGGCCTGTTCGAGGGCCTTGAGGGTCTGGCGGTGGGTGTCCTCCAGTGCAGCGATCTCGTGAGGCAGTGCGACCTGACGCAGCAGGCGGTGGCGCTGAGGCGCGAGCAGGCGGCGGCATTCTCGGTCGGCTCGAGCGTCGGCAAGCGAGTGCCAGCGCGCTTCGGTATCGCGCTGCTGCCGTAGCCCTTCGGCGTAAGCCTGGCGCAGCCGGTCGTCGCTGACATGCCACTGCTGGCGTGCTTCCAGGCTTTGGTTCTGTCGCTGCAGGGTGGCCAGTTCGGTCTCGGCTTGTTTGGCGGCCTGCTCGAGCTCGGCGCGGGCTTCGGGCTCGGCGGGCAGGTCGTCGGCGAGCCGGGCCTGAAGGGCATCGACGCGCTTCTTCGCTTCGCTGGCACGGCGATAGGCGGCCATGGAGATCCGCGAATACTCGGCGGTGCCGGTCAGGCGCTCCAGCAGGTCGCTGCGCTCGTTGTCGTCGGCCTTGAGGAAGGCGGCGAATTCGCTCTGGGCCAGCAGCACGGCGCGGGTGAACTGGTCGAAGGTGAGGCCCAGGCGCTCCGGCAGCAGGCGGTCGAACTCGCGTTTCTGGGCGGTGAGCAGGCGATCGTCGTCGAGATCGCGCAGCGACTGCTCCGCGGTCTGCAGGCGTCCGCCGGCCTTGTCCCGGGCGCGGCGAACGGCCCAGCGGGCACGGTAGCGGCGCCCGTCGCGGCCGAGGAAGTCGACCTCGGCATGGCCACTGGCGGTACCCCGGCGCAGCAGAGTGCGCGGGTCGGCGGTGCTCACCGTGTCGCCCTCCACGTCGGGTAGCGGGGCGTCGCGTACCGGCGCCTGGCGCAGCCGCGGGGTGTTGCCGTAGAGCGCCAGGCACAGGGCGTCGAGCAGGGTGCTCTTGCCGGCCCCGGTGGGACCGGTGATGGCGAACAGGCCGGCGGCATCGAGCGGCGGCATGGTGAAGTCGAGTTCCAGCGGGCCGGGCAGGGAGGCCAGATTGGCCAGGCGCAGGGCGAGGATCTTCATGGGCGGCCCTCCGTGCCTGCGTCTTCCGTTTTGCCGTCGAGCACGTCCTGCAGCAGCCGGTCGAAGTCGGCCATGACCTCGGCCTCGGGGGCCTCGCCCCAATGCGCTTGCCAGGTTCGTTCGAACAACTTGCGTGGCCCCAGCTGTTCCAGGTCGACCCGCTCCGCCGCCGGCCCGCCCTCGTGCTGGGGCAGGCGGCGTTCCAGGCGCAGCAGGCGCAGCGCCTTGCCCTCCAGCACGGCTTCGACCCGGGCGCGCAGGTCGGGCATCGGGGCGTTGAGTGCGACACGCACTTCCAACCAGGGCCAGCGCTCGCGCGGCAGGGTCGGGTCGTCGGGCAGTGCCTCGAGTTCGGCCAGCACGGCATCGAGTTCATTGGGGCCGACACGATGCATGGCCACCGGGCGCGGCACGGGGATCGCTTCCGTGGCGGCGAGGGTTTCGCCCTGAAGCACCGCCTCCACCACCTGATGGGGATAAGTTACCTCGCTGAAGTCGAGTGGCAGGGGGCTGCCGCTGTAGCGGATGCGCGCCTCGCCGACCTGCTGGGCACGGTGCAGGTGGCCCAGGGCCACATAGGCGATGTCGGCGGGAAAGAGGCCGGCGGAGATCGACTCCTCGCCGCCAATGACGATGGGTCGCTCGCTGGCCTCGGAAACGGCGGCACCGTACAGGTGGGCGTGGCTCATGGCCACCAGCGCCTGGCCGGGTAGGCGACGCTCGCGGGCGGCCGCGATCAGCTGCTCGTGGACGCGGGAGATACCGGCGACGTAGTCGTTGCGTGGCGCATCGTTGTGCGGCTCGCCTTCGCTGACGTCGGCACGGGCCAGGCCGTGACCGGTGACCTCGGCGGGGCGCAGGAAGGGCAGTGCCAGGCACCAGGCGCAGGTTTCGCCGGCGGCATCGGTGAGCGGAACCAGCAGGCGCTCGGTATCGAGCGCGCCATCGTCGAGCCAGCTCACCCGGCCCAGGGCATGGGTGCGCAGGCGGCGCATCAGCGGCGCCGGCAGCTCGATGCGGTTGCCGCTGTCATGGTTGCCGGCGATCAGCACGATATCCAGCATCGGCAGGCGCTCGTGGGCGGCAGCGATGAAGTCGTAGAGCAGCGCCTGCGCCTGCAGCGACGGGTTGACCACATCGAAGACGTCACCGGCGACGAGCAGCGCGTCGGCCTCGCGTTCGACGAGGGTCTCGAGCAGCCAGTCGAGGAAGGCGCGATGTTCGGCGTGGCGCTCCTGGCCGTGGAAAGTCTGGCCCAGGTGCCAGTCGGCGGTATGGAGGATTTTCATCGTATCCCTTGCGGCTTTGGCCTGAGGCGATAGTCTACGCGAGACCCAGGGAGGAAACAGGAGGACAGGGATGCCCGCAGAGACGCTTCACGACTGGAATCTGAGCCCCGAGGAGGCCATCGCGCTGCAGAAGCGCATGGCCGGTCGCATCGAGCGCGAGGATCGGCTGGGGCCGGTGCGCCATATCGCCGGCGTCGACATCGGCTTCGAGCAGGGCGGCGAGATCACCCGGGCGGCGGTGGTGGTGCTGGCCTGGCCCGGCGACCCGCTTGCCGGGCTGGAGATCGTGGAACAAGTGGTGCACCGCGAGCCGACCCGCATGCCCTACATTCCCGGGCTGCTCTCCTTCCGCGAGATTCCGGCGGCGCTGGAAGCCTTCGGCCAGCTTGTGACACGCCCCGAACTGGTGATGGTCGACGGCCAGGGCATCGCCCATCCGCGGCGTCTCGGCGTCGCCTCCCACCTGGGGCTGTGGCTCGACCTGCCGACCATCGGCGTGGCCAAGTCGCGCCTGTGCGGCGTACATGACGAAGTACCCGAGGCGCGCGGCGAGTCGACACCGCTGCGCCATCGCGGCGAGACCATCGGCGCGGTGCTGCGCACGCGGGTGGGCGTCAAGCCGCTGTTCGTCTCGCTGGGGCATCGCATCAGCCTCGAGACCTCGCTCGACTGGGTGGTGAAATGCCTGGGCCGAACCAAGCTGCCGGAGCCGACCCGGCTGGCCGATCGGCTGGCCTCCCGGCGGGGACCCTTGCCACGACCGGCGGATTGAAGCCGCGCCCGGCATCGGCTCGGGTATACTGGCTCTCCACCATCACCCGAGCCTGCCAATGCCTGACTCCCTGACGCCCGCCTGCGCCGCCACCCGTGCCTGGGTGGAAGGCTTCGTCATCGCCCATAACGTTTGCCCCTTTGCCCGGCGGGAGTTCGTAAGCGATTCCATCTGTTTCGTCGAGGTAGCGGCGAACGGGTGGGAGCCAGCGCTGGAGGCGATGATCGAGGAGTGCCGCCGGCTCGACGCCACGCCCGGGATCGAGACCACGCTGATGATCTTGCGCCCGGGGCTCGAGGATTTCGACGACTATCTCGACTTCCTCGCCGTGGCCGAGGGGCTGCTGGTCGAGCAAGGCTACGAGGGGGTCTATCAGCTTGCCAGCTTTCATCCCGACTACTGCTTCGAAGGCGCGGCGGAGGACGATCCGGCCAACTTCACCAATCGCTCGCCCTGGCCCATGCTGCACCTGCTGCGCGAAGCGGGCCTGGAGCGCGCCCTGGCCCACTATCCCGACCCCGAGGCGATTCCCGAGCGCAACATCGAGGCGATGCGCCGGCTCGGCAGTGAACGCCTGGCCGCCGCGCTGGCGGCGCTGCAAGCCAGGGTCGACAAGCGCTAGACGATATCCAGCGGCTCCTTGCGATCCGGCGCCGGAAAGGCTTCGTCGAGCCGGGCCAAGGTAGCGTCATCGAGTTCAACCGTCAGCGCCCCGGCATTCTGTTCGACGTGCTGCGGCTGGACCGCCTTGGGAATGGCGATGACGTCGCGCTCGCCCTCCACGGGGCGGATCGTCCAGGCCAGCAGCAGTTGAGCGGGGGTGACGCCGAGCCCGTCGGCTACTTCTCTCACCACCGGGTGGCCGAACAGATCCTGGCGCAGCTTGCCGGCCTGCGCCAGCGGGCAGTAGGCCATCAGCGGCATGCCGAGGCGCCGCATCAAGGGGCGCAGGGCGTACTCGGTGCCGCGCGAGCCCAGATGGTAGAGCACCTGGTTGACGGCGCAGTCGCTGCCGCCGGGCAGGGCGTGCAGCGTCTCGATTTCGTCCGCGTCGAAATTGGAGACGCCGAAGCGGCGAATCTTGCCCTGCTCGCGCAGCCGCTCGAACGCCTCCAGGGTCTCCTCGAGCGGAATATCACCGGGCCAATGGAGCAGGTAGAGGTCGAGGCGGTCGGTGCCGAGCCGCGTCAGGCTGCGCTCGCAGGCGGCGATGGCACTGTCGCGACCGGCGTTCCACGGATAGACCTTGGAGACCAAAAAGGCCTGGTCGCGGCGGCCGGCGAGCGCCTCGCCGACCACCTCCTCGGCGCCGCCGTCGGCATACATCTCAGCGGTGTCGATCAACGTCAGGCCCAGCTCCAGGCCGTGCTGCAGGGCCCGCACCTCGTCGCGACGAGGCGCCAGGCCCTCGCCCATGTACCAGGTGCCCTGGCCGATGGCCGGCAGGCGGATGGCGGCCTCACTGACGGTGGCGGTCAGGGTGACATGAGGAGATTGTCGAGACATGATGGCGGCCTTTGTGGAAAAAGTTTCCATAATGTTGCGTCAAGGGGGATGGCGAAGACAAGGCCATGCGCTATGGTGAGGGAGGGCAGCGCGCAACGGCGTTGCTCTTCAATCCTATGGCCAGTTCTCTACAAGGAGTCGACCCACATGAGCATCAAGAAAACCGGTAGCGCTGTCTGGGAGGGTAGCCTGAAAGAAGGCAAGGGTCAGGTCTCGACCGAGAGTGGCACGATCAAGGATGCGCCCTACAGTTTCGGCAAGCGCTTCGAGGGCGAGCCCGGCTCCAATCCCGAGGAACTGATCGGCGCGGCGCACGCCAGCTGCTACTCCATGGCGCTGTCGATGATCATGGGCGAGGCCGGCCTGACCCCCGAGCGTATCGCCACCGAGGCGGCCGTGACCCTCGAGCAGGACGCCGGCGGCTTCAGCATCACCAGGATCCATCTCACCACCCGGGTACGCAGC
Organism: Halomonas sp. SS10-MC5; assembly: GCF_015992245.1. Classification (NCBI taxonomy): domain Bacteria; kingdom Pseudomonadati; phylum Pseudomonadota; class Gammaproteobacteria; order Oceanospirillales; family Halomonadaceae; genus Halomonas; species Halomonas sp. SS10-MC5. The sequence goes on from NZ_CP065435.1 coordinate 1,315,940, forward strand.
CCCGGTACCGATGCCGATGCCTTCCACGGCGCGGCCGAAAAGGCCAAGGAAGGGTGCCCGGTCTCCAAGCTGTTCAAGGCCGAGATCACCCTGGACGCCGCGTTGGAAAACTAAATCCCCCAGCGTTGCGCGGCCACCCTCGGGTGGCCGCACTGGTTTCGGGCGCCTAGATCGCGGGCATGGCCTGGCGCGCCGCCTCGACCAGGGAGCGAACCAGACGTTGCTGGGGGCGGTTGAAGAGCAGCCACTCCGGGTGCCATTGCACGCCGATCAGGAACTCGTGCTCGCGCGATTCGATGCCCTGGACCAGGCCATCGCGGTCGCGGGCAACGATGTCGATGCCGCGCCCGGCTTCCTGCACCGCCTGATGGTGCAGGCTGTTGATGCGGCACCAGCTCACCTTGAGGATGCGTCGCAGCTGGGTATCGGGCGCGATGTCCACCGTCTTGCGCGGCAGAACGGTGCGCCGACGCTTGAGCCCTTCGTGAGTGGTATAGATGTCGGGGTCCAGGGTGCCGCCGAGGTGGACGTTGAGCATCTGGGCGCCGCGGCAGATCCCCAGGACAGGCTTGCCCTGCGGGATGAAGCGTTCCATCAGCTCGAGTTCGAGTTCGTCGCGCTGGGGGTCGAGGCGTACGTCGAGCTGCACCTCGCCGCCGTAGAGGTGGGCCTGGATGTCATCGCCACCGCCGATGATCAGACCGTCGAGCGCCTCGGGCAGCGGTCGGGAAGGGGAGAGGCGAAGCGGCCGGCCGCCGTGTCGCCACACGGCGAACCAGTCGAACCACCAGGCGATGCGACTCTTGTCATCCGACGTGGTGATACCGATGAGCGGGCGCGTCATGAGGGCGAGCGGACCTCCTTGATCCAGTTCCGCAGCCTGCCCACCATGCGGGTCATGAGCGACTGCGTGTGCAGATTGACGTAGCGGCTGGCGCGTCCGTCGAGTTCCTTGCGATCGGCGGCGAGTCGCTCCACCGCCACCCAGCGATTCCACTCCACCACGGCGCCCCAGCCGCGCTGGGACAGCTGGGCATTGGGCAAGCGGTAATGGTACGTGGGGCGTGGCTTGATCAGGTTGTTGCGGAACAGCTCGTCCGGGTAGTCGGGGCACAGGTGGGCGAACAGCGGGTAGAGATCCAGTTCGCGGTTACGCGTGGGGTTGAAGCTGATGTAATCGGCGATCAGCGTATCGAGATCGGGGGCGTAGTCGGGGTCGAGCACCTTGAGCGCATAGTGCTTGGGGAAGGGGTTGGCGTGCGGCAGTACTTCCCGCGTGATGTCGATGTCGATCTCCTTGCGCAACCAGGCCGCCATGAGCAGGAAGGCGCGGAAATGTCGAAGGATGGCCTCGGGTTCCAGGCTGGCGGCCTCGGGGTTGAGGTGCAGGCCGAAGCCATACAGCAGGCTGGCATCGGTGCCCTTGGCGCCATGGGCGTGAAGAGCCGCGAACAGCGCGTCGAGCTCGGCGAGCTCGTTCCAGGGCACCGGTGGGCAGACGATCTCGGTCGGCACCAGGCCGGTCACGACGTCGCCGATCAGTTCGCGGGTCTTGTTGTGAAAGTCCAGCCGCATCTGGTGGCGTTGGCGCTCCCATTCGGTGTCATGGCGCGGCAATGCCTCCAGCAGCCTGGCATCGGGGTGGGCATACTGGGTGTCGAGCTCGATGACGAAGTCTCCCCAGCGGGTGGCTTCGACTCGCAGCCGATGGGGGCTGACCAGCTTCAGTTCGCCACCGAACAGGTTGCGTACCAGCTCACCGGTCTGTTGAGGGGGGAGCCCGGCAAACTCGATTTCGGCGCCAACCCGTCGGGTCCTACCCTGGACATTCAGAGGCTCGGGTGGTGATTGCGGCAGCATGAAGGCATCCTGTGCGACTCGAGAGTCTGAACGCCAGCCTAGCACAGTGCGGCGACAAGACCGCAGGGAGCACCGCTGGCCGGCTGTTGTCCCAGGCACATGACAAACGGAACGAGGGAGTGTCGATCGATGCCAGGAGCTTTTCCCCCGCGCAGTGGCGCCGCGTACTGGCGAGTGGCGATTCGCATCGGGCTGCTGCTGCTGCTGGCCTGGGCGGTCCCCGCGAACGCCCAACTCTCGCTCGGCGGGCTGGGGCAGGAGGAGCAGACCCAGGAGACTCCCCACGACGCCGAGACGTTTCAGCAATCGCTCGATGACGTGATCACCACGCTGGAGGATGACGAGCGCCGTGGCGCCCTGCTCGACGAGCTGCGCGAGATTCGCCAGGTCCACGAGGGCGGCAGCGCCGAGGATTCCATTCAGCGCCAGGGGCTGCTCGGCGCCTTGGCCGAGACCTTCAGCGAGCTGGGCGACCAGGCCGAGGCCGGCGAGTCGCCGCTCGACGACTGGCGGCGCCAACTGGAGCAGGGCTGGGCGGGGCTCAGCGAGCTGGTGGTGGAGACCGGCACCGGCGAGATCGCGCGCTTCGCCGTCCACAGTGCGGTGCTGCTGGGCATCTGGGCCGGCGCGCTGGTCATTCTGGTTGCCCTGGGCAGGCTGCTGTTCGTGCGTCAGGGCTTGCCGCTCGACCTGCCGCGGGAGCCGCGCGGCTGGCTGCTGGCGCTGCACTTCCTGCGCCGCATGCTGCCCTGGGCGCTCGCCTTCGTCCTGACCATGGGGTTGGTCCAGGTACTGCCTCCCAGCCCGGGGCGCACCCTGGCCCTCATCTTCACCTACCTGGCGCTGTGCGGTCGTACCCTGTCGGTGGTCGTGGAGTGCGTGGTGTCGGTGTTCACTCGCGGGCATCGCTTCCCCGCGGTCGTGATCCTGCAGCAGCGGGGTCTGCGCCTGCTGTTCGTGATCGGCGCGCTGATTGCGCTCGGCGATGCGCTCAATGCAGAGCGGCTCTCCTTGATCGTGGGAGAGGAACCGGCGGCGCTGGGCTCGGTGTTCGCCAACATGCTGGCAGCGCTGCTCAGCATCCGTTTCATCTTCAAGTTCAAGCGTCCGATCAAGCACTTGATCCGTAACCGTTCCTGGCGCGTGCGCCGCGAAGGTGGCACCGCCATCGAACTGGCGCGCGTCGTCGGCGAGCTCTGGCACGTGCCGGCGTTGCTGATCGTCGTGGTCTCGTTGCTGGCGATCTTCGTCACCGTGGGGGATGTGGGGACCGCATTGGCGCGCTCGATCATCTCGGCGGCGCTGCTGGTGTCGACCCTGGTGGTCACCGGCCTGATCCAGCGCCACAGCGAGCGACGCAGCCGGCGCCGCCGCATCAGCGAGTACCGTCGCCGCCTCGAGCGCGTCGGCTATGCGCTCTCTCATATGGTGGCGTGGATCGTCTTTGCCGAGCTGTCGCTGCAGGTGTGGGGCGGCTCGCTGTTCGGCCTGGGCCGCGAGGGCGTGGCCGGGGTGCGTATCGGCCAGGCCCTGCTGGCGCTGGGCTTCACCGTGCTGCTGGCCTGGCTGGCGTGGATCTTCGCCGATACCGCCATCCAGCGTGCGCTGGTCTCTTCCGCCCGTTCGCGGGGACGGCGCGTCAACCAGGCCCGCGCCCAGACCATCACGCCGATGATCCGCAACGTGATATTCGCCACCATCGTGCTGATCGCCGCCATCGTCGGGTTGGCCAACCTGGGGGTCAACGTCACGCCGCTGCTGGCCGGTGCCGGCGTCATCGGTCTGGCCGTGGGCTTCGGCGCCCAGACCCTGGTGCAGGACCTGATCACCGGTATCTTCATCATCGTCGAGGATTCGCTGGCGGTGGACGACTTCGTCCAGATCAACGGTCACATGGGTACGGTCGAGGGGCTGACCCTGCGCACGGTGCGCCTGCGCGACCTGGACGGCATCCTGCACATCATTACCTTCAGCGCCATCCAGTCGATCCACAACATGTCGCGGCACTTCGGTATCGCGCTGATGCGCATCCGCATACCGCACACCATGAAGATCGACGATGCCATCTCCCTGATGCAGGAGACCGCGCAAGAGCTGCGCCAGGATCCGATGATGCGACATTACATCTGGTCGCCGCTGGAGATGCAGGGCGTCGACCGTTTCGACGAAGGCGCCGCCGTGCTGCGCATGCGTTTTCGCACCGCGCCGGTCATGCAATGGGACGTGGCGCGTGCCTTCAACCTGCTGCTCAAACAGCGCATGGAACAGCAGGGCTTGGACCTCGGCATGCCGCGCCTGAGCGTGAGCATGGAGGGCCAGCCTGGCGATGCCATGGCAAACGGGGAACCGGAAGGCGGCGATACGGCGCCCCCACGCGATGCCAAGGGGCGAGCACCGGGGGAAGCCGGCATCGCCGATCCCGAAGGCGCGACCAACCCGCAGCGAGCCTCGCCGGACTCCTCGTGAACAGCGGCGCGAAGGCGCGTGTCGTTGCCCGAAGCCGGTCCGAGATGGAAAGCAGGGCGGCATTGCCCGTACTATGAAAATTACTTGGTCCGTCAATGGCCTCCGGTACAAGGAGCTGCGCCGACGTGATTACCGTCGAACGCAAGGATAGCTTCCATCTCAAGGTCTCCCGCGTGCTGCAGGAGGAGACCTCGCATCGGCTGGATCTCTTCCTGTTCGTACCTGGAGAGCTCGGTCTCAACGAACATGTCATCTCCGAGGATGCGTTCTACTACAGTGCGATCCACGTCAAGCGGACCTATTACAGCGACAAGCACCACCTGCCGCTGGTGCTCAGCCGCCTGGCCAGCCGCGGCCGGCTGAGCAGCGAGCAGTACCGCCTGAGCCTGAGCCTTTATGCCTATCAGTATGTGGTGGCCCTCGAGCGGGCGACGCAGTCGCTGCTGGATACCGCCAGGCGCGTACAGCAGGCCGAGCGCCATGCCGAAACGGCCGAGCGAGGCGAGGCGCCGGGTGGCGAGACGAATGGCGCCGGCGGCGGCGAGACGCAGGAACGCATCGTGGCGGCCGGCTTGCAGGAGCGCCTCGAGGAGCTGTGCGAACTGGCCCAGGGCATCCTGCGGCGCCTGCGCCGCAACCAGCCGAGCGAGGAGAGCCTGCACAAGTACTACGCCAATATCGACAACTACCTGTCGTGGTTCACCGAGCAGCGCCTGCTGGCGCTGGTCGCCCACTTGCCGCGAGGGCGCGACTACCGCACCATTCGCGAGCGCCTGCTGGAGATCGGCCAGGCCGAGGCCGCTCACCGCGAGCTGGCCGAATACAACGCCAGCCGCGTCGTGCGCGACCCCACGCGCATGTCCAACAAGATGCGCCTGCTGCGGCGGCTCATCGAGTACCCGGTCACCCTCAAGCAGCAGAGCCAGGAGCTGGGCGGCGCGGAGCAGAAGGCGGTCAAGGGGTTGGCCACCGGCGTGGTGATGATCTTCGTCTCGCTGGGGCTGCTGCAGGCCCGCGACACCGTGGGCAACGTCACTGCCCTGTTCGTGCTGGCCATGGCGGTACTGTACGCCATGCGCGAGGTGTTCAAGGACGACCTGCGCAACACCCTGTGGCGCTGGTTGCGCAAGGGACGCCCCAAGTGGCGGCGCCAATACTTCGATGCGACCAGCAACGAGCTGGTGGGGCGCCAGCTCGAGTGGTTCGACTACAAGCGTTTCGGCAAGCTCGACGAGCAGATCCAGCGGGTGCGCATGCGCAACGTGGCTCAGCGCGAGGAGGTGGTGCTGCACTACCGTTCCAGCTCGCGCATGTCGCCGACGCGCTTTCTCAGCGGTTACGAGAAGACCCGCGAGACCGTCTCGCTCGACCTGTCGCAGCTGACCCGGCTGATGGACAAGGGCAGCCACCGCGTCTATCGCCTCAAGGATGGCCAGGTCACCCGGGAGTCGGTGGAGAAGCGACACCTGCTCAACCTGGTGATACGCGAGGAGGGCGCCAATGCCGAACCCCTGCTGCAGCGCTGGAAGATCGTCATGAGCCGTTCGCGGGTCGTCGACGTGGTCAAGGTGCACCAGGAGGGAGGCAAGCCCGGGGAGCAGGACGATGCTCAGGGTGAGCCTCATGCCGTGTAACGCGATATGACTTCGACATTGTTCCAGGTCAAGTCGAAGCCAAGGTCGGTTTGCTAGTGTCAAGGGGTGCGGCGAATTGTGACACTCGCCAAGTCGAACTAGATTTCAAGTTAGGTCGGCCTCAACCCTGATCGCTCCCTTTACGGAGGTGCTGCCATGCAAGCCGTTGATGTCATGACTCCCAAAGTGATAACCGTATCGCCCGACGCCGACGTTCGGGAGATTGCACGCCTCCTGCTCGAGAACAACATCAGCGCCGTGCCCGTCGTGGATGCAGAGGAGAGGGTCCTCGGCATCGTCAGCGAGGGTGACCTGATGCGTCGTGTCGGGAGCGGCAGCGAGCAGAGCAAGTCTTGGTGGCTGAAGGCGTTCTTCACCGGGGGCAACAGTGCCAGCGAGTACGTCAAGACCCACGCCCGCAAGGCGCACGAGATCATGACCCGCGACCCCATCACCATCGGCGAGGACGAGTCGCTGCAGCGCGTGGCCAAGCTGCTGGAGAAGCATCACATCAAGCGGGTGCCGGTCGTACGTGACGGCAGGCTGGTGGGCATCGTCAGCCGTGCCAACCTGCTGCGAGGCTTCTCGGCCACGGCGCCCGATGCGCAGACGTCGGTCACCACCGACGATCGCCAGATTCGCGATGCCATCCTCAAGGAGGTGGACGAGAACACCGGGGTCTGGGTCGATCGCATCAACGTCATCGTCACCGAGGGTGTGGTGCAGGTCTGGGGGCTGGTCGAGAGTCAGGAGGAGAAGATGGCCGTCCAGGTCGCCGCCGAGAACACGCCCGGCGTGAAGTCGGTGGAGAACAACCTGGGCATGGTGCCCCGCGGCGTAGGGCATTTCTGAGGCGAAGCCGGCAGTGGAATGCAAGCGGGGCGGCCGGGCGGCCGCCCCGCTTGCGTCGTGTGCCGTGGCGGCGAGCTCAGCCGATCCGCTCGAGCGCCGCCTCCAGGTTGGCCAGGCTGCGCTCGGGGGCGTGCAGCTTGTCGAGCCCGAACAGGCCGATACGGAAGGCGCGATAATCGTCGCCTTCGTCGCACATCAGCGGCACGCCACCGGCGACCTGGAGGCCGGCAGCGGCAAACTTGGCCACGATATCGGCGTCGTCGGTGTAGCAGACCACCACGCCCGGCGCCTCGAAGCCGGGCGCCGCCACGCTGCGGTAGCCGTAGCGCGCCAGCAGTTCACGCGCGCCGCGACCCAGCGCCCACTGCTCCTCGCATACCCGATCGAAGCCGTAGTCGGCGGTCTCTTGCATGATGTCCCGCAGCCGCGCCAGGCCGTCGGTGGGCATCGTGGCATGGTAGGCGTGGCCGCCGTTCTCATAGGTCTCCATGATCGAGAGCCACTTGCGCAGATCGCAGGCGAAGCTGGTGCTGACGGTCCGCTCGATGCGCTCGCGGGCCGCTTCGGAGAGCATCACCATGCCGCAGCAGGGCAGACCGCTCCAGCCTTTCTGGGGGGCGCTGACCAGCACGTCGATGCCGAGCTCGACCATGTCCACCCACAGCGTGCCCGAGGCGATGCCGTCGAGCACGAACAGCCCATCGACCTCGTGCACCGCCGCCGCGACCCGCTTCAGGTAATCGTCGGGCAACAGCAGGCCGGCGGAGGTCTCGACATGGGGCGCGAATACGACCCCTGGCCGTTCTTCGCGGATGGTGCGCTCGACCTCCTCGATGGGCGCCGGAGCGAAAGGGGAGTGCGGATCCTGCGGGTCCGGACGGCGCGCCTTGAGCACCGTGGTCGAGGTGGCGATGGCGCCCATCTCCAGGATCTGCGACCAGCGATAGCTGAACTGGCCGTTGCGGATGATCAGGCAGTGCCGGTTGGTGGCGAACTGGCGGGCCACGGCCTCCATGCCGAAGGTGCCGCTGCCGGGCACGATCACGGCGCTGCGAGCCCGATAGACCCGCTTGAGCGTCGACGAGACGTCGCGCATCACGCCCTGGAAGCGCTGGGACATGTGGTTGAGCGAACGGTCCGTGTAGACCACCGAGTATTCGAGCAGGCCATCGGGGTCGACGTCAGGCAACAGGCCGGGCATGGGTTTCTCCCTTGGGGTGCATGGCTGAATGAAATTTCAAGCCAATGAGGATATGCCCTTTCCAGGCATCGAACCAGCGCAGGCTGGCCGGCGTGTGCACGGCGCGGCCGAGGCGGTAATGGCATCGGGACGAATCGGGCGGGGTTCCACTACCGCAGGCCAGATGGCCTGCGGCGCCGCCTACGGTGGTTCACTTGTGGCAGAAGTAGACTCTTGCCGGCGGGATGTTGATGGGTTCGAAGGCGCTCTCCACGCGCGAGAAGGTCTGGCGCAGGTCGGAGGAGACCTTGGGCGAGAACTGGTAGATCAGCATGGACCCCTTGGGTGCCAGTGCCGCCTGGCTGCCTGCGAGGATACGTGCCCGGCAGGCGGCTGGCATGGTGCTGAACGGAAGGCCTGCCACCACGTAATCGGCCGCGGGCAGGCCCAACCGCTCCAGCTCGGCTTCGATCGTTTCGGCCGAGCCGGCAATCACCTTCAAGCGTGGATCGGACAGCGTGCGGTTGAGGTAGTCGACGAAGTCGCCATTGGTCTCGATGACCACTAGCGTGGCGTCTGGATGCAGGCGGTGGAGGATCTCCTGGGTGATGGTGCCCACGCCGGGCCCGTATTCGACGATGACTCGCGCTCGCTCCCAGTCGACCGGTTCCAGCAGGCGGCGTATGAGAAAGGAGGAACTGGGAATGATCGAGCCCAGCATGCGGGGATGCTTGAAGAAGTTGCGGGCGAATAGCGACAGTTGAGCCCGTCGCTCGGGGCCTGCCACGACCGAGGGTCGCTCTTGGACCGCCATGGGCATTCCTCCTTCAGTTTTTGCTGAACATGCCTCCACTCTAGGCCAGCCTGGGCCGGCGTGAAAGGACGGGATAGGGCGGGGTGGTGCGTCGTCCCCTCGACGGCCACCCACCGAACCGCCGGCGGGTGGAGCAGGCGGTCTCCTTCCGTTGAATTAGTGCTAAAGAAGGGTGTGGAATATACTTGACGAGCGAAGTGGCGATGTTTAGCTTGAATGGAGAAACTTTGTGTAAACGTCTAATAATAATTGACGCGTCACACCTCTACGCTTTTGCCCCGGGTAAAACGATGCCTCACAACAAGATCAGCGAATCGAGTGCCCATCCCTCCCAAGCGTTGATTACCTTCGAAGGGGTACAAAAGACCTACGATGGCGAGATTCTGGTCGTCAAGGACCTCAACCTGACGATTCGTCAGGGGGAGTTCGTGACGCTGCTTGGCCCCTCCGGCTCGGGCAAGACCACCTGCCTGATGATGCTGGCCGGCTTCGAGGTGCCCACCAGCGGCGACATCTTCCTGCGTGATCAGCGTCTCAACAGCGTGCCGCCCCACAAGCGCAACTTCGGCATGGTGTTCCAGAACTATGCGCTGTTTCCGCATATGACGGTGGAAGAGAATATCCGTTACCCGCTCAAGACGCGCAAGATGCCGGCCGCGGAAGCTGACCGCAAGGTGGCGCGTATTCTCGACATGATCCAGCTGCGCGATTTCGCCAGGCGTCGTCCCACCCAGCTCTCCGGGGGCCAGCAGCAGCGCGTGGCACTGGCTCGCTCGCTGGTGTTCGAGCCGCAGCTGGTGCTGATGGACGAACCGCTGGGGGCGCTGGACAAGCAGCTACGCGAGCAGATGCAGCTGGAGATCAAACACCTCCACGAGCAGTTGGGTCTCACCGTGGTCTTCGTCACCCATGACCAGAGCGAGGCGTTGACCATGTCCGATCGCGTGGCGGTGTTCAACGACGGCGTCATCCAGCAGATCGACACGCCGAGCAACCTCTACGAACATCCCGCCAACGCTTTCGTCGCCCAGTTCATCGGCGAGAACAACACCTTGCCGGGGCGCATCGAAACCGTGGAGGGAAGCCGCTGCCGGGCGCGCTTCGGCGACGGCTACAGCACCGGGGCGCTGATCGCTCCCGACCTGACGGCGGGAGACCCCACGCGGCTGTCGATCCGCCCCGAGCGGGTCAAGCTCAACGGCTCCGCCCAGGGGCTGCCCAATCGCCTGCAGGCCCGCGTGCGTGAGTTCATCTACCTGGGTGACCACCTGCGGGTGCGCTGCGAGTTGGCCGGCAACGACGAATTCATGGCCCGTGTGCCGGTGGACGATTTCGATGGCAACATGCAGCCGGGCGATCTCGTGGAGCTCGGCTGGCGAGACGAGGACGTGCGCGCACTCGATGCCTCCTGAGACCCAGGAAGGCGCCCACGCCGACCGCAACATATCAATAACAAGGCCATCCAGGCCGGGAGAAGATACATGACGCACCATCGCTTTCCACTGTCCCGCATCAGCCGCGGCGCCGCCATCGCCAGCCTCGCCACCCTCGGCCTGGCGGTGTCGGCCAGCGCCCAGGCGTTGACCGTGATCTCTTTCGGCGGCGCCTCTGGCGAGGCCATGCAGAAGGCCTACTACGGCCCCTTCACCGAGCAGACCGGCATCGACCTGACCCCGGGCGACTACAACGGCGAGCTGTCGCGCATTCGCGCCATGGTCGAAACCGGCAACGTGAGCTGGGACCTGGTGGAGATGGAATCGCCCGAACTGGTGCGCGGCTGCTTCGAAGGGTTGTTCGAGCCCATCGACTGGCAGCGCCTGGGGCTGGGTGACCAGCTGATCGATGCGGCGTTCGACGAGTGCGGCGTGGGTACCTTCGTCTGGTCGACGGTGCTCGCCTTCGACGCCGATGCGCTTGATGCCGCGCCGACCTCCTGGGTCGACTTCTGGGACGTCGAGAGGTTTCCGGGCACCCGTGGGCTGCGCCGCGGCGCCAAGTACACCCTTGAGTTCGCGCTGATGGCCGACGGCGTCGCCGTCGATGAGGTATATGAGGTGCTGAGGACCCCGGAAGGCGTCGATCGCGCCTTCGCCAAGCTCGACGAGCTCAAGGACCATATCCAGTGGTGGGAGGCCGGCGCACAGCCGCCCCAGTGGCTGGTGGCGGGCGACGTGGCAATGACCTCGGCCTACAACGGGCGCATCGCCGCTGCCCAGGAGGAGGGCAGCAACCTCGAGATCGTCTGGGACGAGAGCCTCTATGACCTCGACTACTGGGCCATCGTGGCCGGCAGTGAACATGTCGACGAGGCCTACCAGTTCATCGAGTTCGCCAGCCAGCCCGAGAACCAGGCGGTCTATTCCAGCGAGATTCCCTACGGTCCGGTGCACCCCGCCGCCATCGAGCAGTTGGACGATGCCCAGGCCCGACGCATGCCGACCCACGAGGAGAACATGGCCGGGGCGCTGGCCATCGACACCGGCTTCTGGGTCGATCATGGCGAAGAGCTCGAGCAGCGCTTCAGCGCCTGGGCGGCGCGCTGAGGAAGGGGAGGCAGCGGCTCTTGCCGCTGCCATGCTGAGTGCGTCGGCGGTCCCGGCTCGGACTGGGGCCGCCGCGCGAGATTCTTGGGGAAGGCGATGTCCGCGAACCTGACGGCCACCCTGGCGTCGACGAAGCCTGGAGGCAATCTCAAGGCGCAGCTGCGCCGCGCCGAACGCCTGCGCAAGCTGAAGGCCATCGGCCTGGTGGCTCCCCTGGCGCTGTTCCTGATCGTCGTGTTCGTCGTGCCCATCGGCAGCATGCTGTGGCGCAGCGTCGACAATACCGAGCTGGATGCGGTGATGCCGCTCACGGCGCAGGGGTTGCGCGACTGGGATGGCACCGGGTTGCCGGACAATGCCACCCTGGCGGCCTTCGCCGCCGAGCTGCGCGATTCCCGCCAGGGAGGCGGCCTGGGTCGCATCGGGCGGCGCCTCAACTACGAGGATACCCGCTACCGTGGCCTGCTGATGACGACCTTGCGCGGCCTACCAGCCCCCGGGGAGGTCGACACCGATACCGACTGGGCCGCGATACTGAGCGAGATCGACCCCGCCTGGGGCGAGACCGACACCTGGCTTGGTATCCAGCGTGCCGCGCCCACCACGACCGATCGCTACCTGCTGGCCTCGCTCGACCTGGAGCGCGGCGCCGAGGGCGGGATCCAGCGCATCGACAGTCAGGACCGAGTCTTTCTCTCGGTTTTCCAGCGTACTATGGTGATCGCCGGCGGGGTGACCCTGATCTGCCTGGCATTGGGCTTTCCGCTGGCCTACCTGCTGGCCACGCTGCCGGCCAGGACCAGCAACCTGTTGATGATCCTGGTCTTGCTACCGTTCTGGACCTCGCTGCTGGTGCGCACCGCCTCCTGGATCATCCTGCTGCAATCCAACGGGCTGGTGAACCAGGGCCTGATCAACATCGGGCTGATCGACTCGCCGTTGCAGCTGGTGTTCAACCGGATCGGGGTCTTCTTCGCCATGGTGCACATCCTGCTGCCGTTCATGGTGCTGCCGCTGTACAGCGTGATGAAGGGCATCTCACCGAGCTACCAGCGCGCCGCGATATCGCTCGGTGCCCATCCCTTCGCCGCCTTCTGGCAGGTCTACGTGCCGCAGACCATTTCCGGCGTGGCGGCGGGTACCATCCTGGTCTTCATCATGGCGCTCGGTTACTACATCACCCCGGCGCTGGTGGGCGGGCCTGCCGACCAGATGGTCAGCTACTACGTGGCCTACTACACCAACACCACCAACAACTGGGGCATGGCCGCGGCGCTGGGCAGCCTGCTGCTGGTGATCACGCTGTTGCTCTATCTGGTTTACCACCGCCTGGTGAACCGCAAGCAACTGATCAGGAGCTGAACCATGGCGCTACCCCCCTATGCCTCGCCGGTGGAGAGAGTGTGGTTCTGGACGTTTCGCCTGTTCTGCGGCCTGGTTCTGCTGTTCCTGATTGCGCCGGTGCTGGTGATCGTGCCGCTGTCGTTCAGCAGCGGCTCCTTCCTCACCTACCCGCTGCCGGGCTTCTCGCTGCGCTGGTATGAAGCCATTTTCACGTCGTCGGCGTGGATGGCGGCGCTGAAGAACAGCCTGATCGTGGCGCCGCTGGCCACGCTGCTGGCCATGCTCTTCGGTACCCTGGCGGCGGTGGGACTCAACCGCGCCGAGTTTCCCGGCAAGGGGCTGATCGTGGCGCTGCTCATCTCGCCCATGGTGGTGCCGCTGGTGATCGTCGCGGTGGGCATGTACTTCTTCTTCGCCCAGGTGGGGCTGCTCAACTCCTATACCGGCCTGGTGCTGGCCCATACGGTGCTGGGCGTGCCCTTCGTGGTGATCACCGTCAACGCTACGCTGCAGGGCTTCGACTTCAACCAGATGCGCGCCGGGGCGAGCCTCGGCGCCGACCCGGTGCGGGTGTTCTTCACCGTGGTGCTGCCGCAGATCGTGCCGGGGGTGGTCTCGGGCGGGCTGTTCGCCTTCGCCACCTCGTTCGACGAGGTGGTGGTGGCGCTGTTCATCGCCAGCCCCACCGAGCGTACGCTGCCGATCCAGATGTTCTCCGGCATTCGCGAGAACATCAGCCCGGCAATCGCCGCCATGGCCACCATCCTGATCCTGATCTCGACGCTGCTTTTGGTTACCATGGAGCTGCTGCGACGGCGCAGCGAGAGACTGAAGGGGAATCCCTGAGCCACTCGCCGCATTTGTCTGTCACTGCGCCCCGTTCTGCGGGGCGCAGGCGTGTCGGTGCCCGGGGGTGAAGGCGCTCGGGCACGTGAGAGTCGGAGTCCCTGCGTGAACGATTTCCTGATCATCGGTGGTGGCGTCATCGGCATGCTGACCGCCAGCCAACTGGCCGAGGCCGGCCACGGCGTCACCTTGGTGGAGCGTGGCCGCTGTGGCCAGGAAGCCTCCTGGGCCGGCGGCGGCATCGTCTCGCCACTCTACCCCTGGCGCTACAGCGAGCCGGTATCGCAGCTGGCGCGTCATGCCGAGCGTGAATACGGCGTGCTGGCAGCGCACCTGTTCGACACCACCGGGATCGACATCGAGTATCGCCAGAAGGGGCTGCTCTACCTCCGTGTGGACGACGGAGAGCGGGCATTCGCCTGGGCGCAGCGACAGGGCTGGCCGCTGGAGCGAGTGGAGGCGTCCTTCATCTATGCCAAGGAGCCCTGGCTGGGCGAAGGGATTCACGACGGCCTGTGGATGCCGACCCTGGGCAGCGTGCGCAACCCGCGGCTGTGCCGAGCGCTGCGCGCACGGCTGGAAGCATTGCCCAATGTCGAGGTGGTGGAGCAGGCCGCGGTGCAGCGGCTCGTCGTCGAGCGCGGGCGTGCCTGCGGTGTCGAGACCGTGCAGGGGCGCATCGCTGCCGGTCGGGTGATACTGTGCGGCGGGGCCTGGAGCGGGGCGCTGCTCGCCGAGCACGACGTGGCGCTGCCGGTGCGGCCGGTCAAGGGTCAGATGATGCTCTTCACCACGCCGCCGATGCCGGGCGGCCGCCAGCTGCTCGAACGCGTGGTGCTGGCCGACGGGCGCTACCTGATTCCCCGCGGCGACGGCCGGGTGCTGGTCGGTTCGACGCTGGAGCAGGTCGACTTCGACAAGCGCACCACCGAGGAGGCGCGCGATTCGCTGTGGCAGAGCGCCGTGGCCATGTTGCCGGCCCTGGCCGAGTGCGAGGTCGAACACCACTGGGCCGGACTGCGCCCGGGGGCGCCGGACGGCATTCCGTTCATTGGCGCCGTGCCCGGCCTCGAGGGGCTCTACGTCAACGCGGGGCACTACCGCAACGGTCTGGTGCTGGCGCCGGCGGCGACCCGGCTGCTCGTCGATCTGCTGCTGGAGCGCGACCCGCTCGTCGACCCCTCGCCCTATCGCCCGGGCCGGCGCCGGGCGCGTTCAGCTGCGCTGTGCGGCCTGGATCGCGGTCAGGGCGATGGTGTAGACGATGTCGTCGACCAGGGCACCGCGTGAGAGGTCATTGACCGGCTTGTTGAGGCCCTGCAGCATCGGTCCCACGCTGACCACCCGGGCGCTGCGCTGCACCGCCTTGTAGGTGGTGTTGCCGGTGTTGAGGTCGGGAAAGACGAACACCGTGGCACGGCCGGCCACGGGAGAGTCCGGCGCCTTCTGCCGGCCGACGCTCTCGATGGCGGCGGCGTCGTACTGCAGCGGGCCGTCGATCAAGAGGTCCGGCGCCAGCTCGCGGGCCAGGCGTGTGGCCTGGCGCACCTTGTCGACGTCGGCGCCGCTGCCCGACTCGCCGGTGGAGTAGCTGATCATCGCCACCCGCGGCTCGATGCCGAAGGCCTGGGCGGAGCGGGCGCTCTGGATGGCGATCTCGGCCAGTGCCTCGGCATCGGGATCGGGATTGACCGCGCAATCGCCGTAGACCACCACCTGTTCCGGCAGCAGCATGAAGAAGATCGACGACACCTGGCGATAGCCGGGGGCGGTCTTGATCAGCTGGAAGGCGGGGCGCACGGTGTTGGCGGTGGTATGGATGGCCCCGGACACCAGCCCGTCGACCTCGTCGAGCTGCAGCATCATGGTGCCGAGCACCACGTTGTCCTGCAGCTGGTCCTCCGCGGTCAGCTCATTCACCTTGCCGCGACGGCGTTCCACCATGGCGGCCACGTAGCGGCTGCGGATCTGCTCGGGGTCGAGGATCTCGAGCCCTTCCGGCAGCTCGATCCCGCGGTTGCGCGCCACCTCCTCGACCTCCTCGCGACGGGCCAGCAGTACGCAGTGGGCGATGCCGCGACGCTGGCAGATCGCCGCGGCTTCCACGGTGCGAGGCTCGTTGCCCTCGGGCAGGATGATGCGCCGGCTGGCGCGCTGGGCCAGCTTGACCAGCTGGTGACGAAACGCCGAGGGCGACAGGCGGCGGGTGAAGCCGCGGCTCAGGTGATCCTTGAGCCACTGCAGGTCCAGGTGGCCGGCGACGAAGCGCGTCACCTGCTCGGCACGCTCCAGGTCGTCCATGGGAATGTCGTTGCCCATGCGGCCCAGGTTCTTGGCCGTGGTGAAGCTGTCGGTATCCACCGCCAGCACCGGCATGCCGGTATTCAGCGCCGGCCGGCACATCTCGATCATGTTGTCGTTGGGCATGAAGCCGTTGGTCAGCAGCACGCCGGCCATGGGCACCCCGTTCATGGTGGCCAGCGCCGAGGCCAGCACGATATCGTCGCGGTCGCCGGAGGTGACGATCAGGCTGCCGGGGCGGAACACGTGCAGGGCGTTGGCGGCGCTGCGGGCACACAGGCTGGTGGAGAGCACCCGCCGGTTGGCGGCGTCGCCCTCGTTGAGGAAGCGCGCGTCGAGGGCTCGCGCCACGTCGACCACCCGCGGCGCGGTCAGCGCCGGGTTGTAGGGCACCACGCCGATCAGGTGGAAGCGGTCGGTGGCCAGTGCCGGCGAGTGGCGGCGCAGCTCGGCGAGAAAGGCATCGTCGAGGGCGACACTGCTGGTGCCGGGGGCGAGCGCCGGCTCCTCGGCGCCGGGCAGGTTCTGCATGCGCATCAGGATGCAGCCCAGGGTGCGCGCCGAGCCCACGCCGCCGAAGGCGCGGGCGTGCATGTCGAGCTGCTCCGCCAGCGCCTCGGGAGCGGCGGCGTCACCGCTGCCGACCAGGATGGTGCGTGCGTTGAGCGCATGGGCAAGGTGGGCATTGAGCTGGGTGGCGTAGGTGCCGTGGGCGGTGGGCACCACGCCCTCCACTACGATCAGGTCCGGTGTGATGCCGTCGTGGCTGCCTGCGACCTCGTCGAACAGCTCGATGACCTCTTCCATCAGCACGTCGAGACGATCCTGACGCAGCAGGCGCTCCATGTCGGCCTGGGCGATGGGCGCCGGTGGGCGCAGTCCGAGAGTGCTACCGACCAGCGCCGTGGAGCGGTCGGGACCGGGGCCGTTGAGCTCGTCCTGACGGAACGGCTTGAAGAAGCCGGTCTTGAGGCCGATGGTGTCGAGGGCCTGCATCAGGCCGAGGCTGGCCGAGGTCAGGCCGACGCCGACACCGGTCGGCACCATCAAAAGAACCTGGGTCTGTGGGCGGGTGTCGTGCGGTGTCATGCGTTGGCCTCATCCAGTCGCTGGCGGGTTTCGGTGGCGATCTGTCCCTCCTCGTCGGTGGGTATGACCCACAGCTGGCGCCCCCCGGCATCGATACGCCCCTCGCGTCCGCGGGTCGTCTCGCTGTTGACGGTGCGGTTGAGCTGCAGGCCGAAGTGGGGCAGCAGGCCGATGATCCGCTCGCGCACACGGGCGGAGTTCTCGCCGATGCCGCCAGTGAAGACCAGGCCGTCGAGGCGCGGCAGGGCGCAGGAGAGGGCGGCCAGCGACTTGGCGATGCGGTAGCAGAACACCTCGATGGCCAGCGCCGCGCCGGCATGCCCATGCGCCTCGGCCGTCTCCAGCTCACGCATGTCGTTGGTCAGCCCCGAGAGCCCCAGCAGGCCGCTGTTGCGGTTGAGCACCTCGTCGATGCGCTCGAGCGACCAGCCGAGCTGGCGCGACAGATGCGCGTGCAGGCCGGGGTCGACGTCGCCGCTGCGCGTGCCCATCGCCACGCCCTCCAGCGGGGTTAGCCCCATGCTGGTGTCGAGGCTCTCGCCCTGCCACACGGCACAAGTGGAGCAGCCGTTGCCCAGGTGGGCGGTGAGCCAGCCGCCACCCTCGAGCCCGCCGAGCCGGTCGGCACGCCGGCTGACGTAGGCGTGACTGGTGCCGTGAAAGCCGTAGCGGCGAATGGCGTGGTCACGGTAGAGCGCGTCCGGCAGCGCATAGCGGTAGGCCCGCTCCGGCAGGCTCTGGTGGAAGGCGGTGTCGAACACCGCCACCTGGGGCAGGTCGGGGAACAGCCGGCGCGTGGCGACCACCCCCGCCAGGTTGGCCGGGTTGTGCAGCGGCGCCAGCGCCGAAGTGCGCTCGATCGCCTCGACCACGTCGTCATCGATCAGGACGGCGCGGGTGAAGCGCTCTCCGCCGTGAACGATGCGGTGTCCCACCGCGACCGGCCGGTGCCCCTCCAGGCGCTCGAGAATGGCTTCCAGCGCATGGGTATGCCCCGCATCGCCGAGAGCCTGCGCAAAGGCGTCGCCACGGCTGTCGATGCCCGTGAGCCGGGCGTCACCGCTGCCCAGGCGCTCCGCCAGCCCGGCCAGGCGCGGCTGATCCGGCACGGACGGCACCAGGGCATATTTGATCGACGACGAACCGCAATTGATGACCAGGACCGGGGCGTTCATCGGGGCTCCGCATGAGATGGGTGTAGAGGCAGGATAGACGTAAGACTTTAGTCTATCATCCAGGTGGTGTCCGCGGTGCTGCTTCAGGTCAAGGCGGCCTTTATTAGTCGTCTATCGAAAATGCTGGCATGCTGACGGCTCCCGACCGCAGGAAACCGCCATGTCGACTGACACCGCGGCGCTTGGCAGCGCATCGCTGCTGCCGCGCCATCTCGCCGTATTACTGCTGGCCACCGTTGCCACCCTGTTCGCCGGTAATCATGTCGCGGCCCGCCTGGCCTTCGACGAGGGCACCGGGCTGCTGCTCGCCGTGCTGGTGCGCTCGGCCGCGGCGCTCGTCGTGCTGATGGCGCTCTTCCTGTGGCAGGGCAAGCGCCTGGCGCTTCCGGCCGGCTCGCGCCCCTGGCAGCTGCTGGCGGGGCTGATGGTCGCGATTCAGAGCCTGTGTCTCTATTCGGCGGTGGCGCGGATCCCGGTCGTCGTGGCGCTGTTGTTGATGAACACCTTTCCCATTCAGCTGGCTTTGATCACCTGGGCGCTGGGCGGGCCGCGCCCGACACTGCGCGCGGCGCTGATCATGGCGGCGATCCTGGTGGGCCTGGTGGTGGTGCTCGACGTCCCGACCTGGCTGGCGAGCCCCGCGACGCTCGGGCCGGCGTGGCTGCCCGGCGTGGCGTTCGGGCTGGGGGCGGCCACGGCCTTTTCGGTCGCTCTGTGGGTCACCGAACATCACCTGGGCCAGGTGGGCAGTACCCTGCGCAGCCTGCTGACCATGCTCACGGTATTCGTCGTGATGCTCGTAGCCGGCACTCTGCAACTGGTACCGGGCGGCATGGCGCTGCCCGGCAGCGGCAGCGGCTGGGCAGCGCTGGTGGCATTGGCGCTACTCTACAGCGTGGCTTTTTCGGTGCTGTTCATCAGCGTGCCGCGGCTGGAGATGGCGCGCAACGCGCCGGTAATGAACGTCGAACCGGTCGCTTCGCTGCTGCTGGGCTACCTGGTGCTGGGGCAGATGCTGTCGGTCACGCAGCTGGTCGGCGGGGCCATCGTGCTGGGGGGTATCGTGGTGCTCAGCCTGTCGCCGCGCTGAGTCAGCGTCGGCGCCGAGCCTGGTACGGGACGATTCGTCTTGCGCGTATCCCGACTCTGTACCAGACTTGGAGTCGGTGTATGGAAACACTGTTTCTTAATGGAGGTACGATATGAGACTGCTTGCCGTTTCCACCGCTGCGCTGCTCACCGCGGCCTTCGCTTCCTCGGCCCAGGCCCAGCAGTATCAGATGCCGATGTACCCCCGCGCCTATGCCGGCGCCGATGCCATGTTCTGGGAGCTCGACCCCGAGCAGGGCTCTTCGGCCGACTCCGTGGGCCTGCGCCTCAACGGCGGCGCGCAGTTCAACGACTACTTCGGCGCCGAGGCCCACCTGGGCACCGGCGGCTCCGAAGGCTCGACCGAACTGGATTATCTGGTGGGCGCCTATGCCAAGGGTATCCTGCCGGTTTCCCAGGAGTTTCGCCTCTACGGCCTGGCGGGCTTCACCGAGGTGGACTTCGATGCCGACCGCGAGAGCGGTTTCTCCTACGGTGGTGGCGCCGAGTTCGACATAGCGCCCAACCTGGCCGTCGGCGCCGACTACATGCGCTACCTGGACAAGTCCGACTACACCTTCGACGCCGCCAGCGTCGGGGTTCGCTATCGCTTCTGAGGTGCCTGCCGTAACGTCCCGACCAGCCCCCGTGGCCGATGCCATGGGGCGTCTTCGTCGTTAGCGGCTCGATGCGCTTCCCGGCCACCTTCCCTGCTCCTTCCAGCCTGCCAGCAGGTCGGGGAAATGCTTGAGTTCCCGGTTTTCGACGACTTCGACCTGCAGGCCCTGCAGGCGCTGCAGCTCGGTGAGCCGCTGCCGGGAGGTATCGAACTCACCGCAGGCCAGCAGCACCCGGGTGGCGGCAAGCCCTGCCGAATGGTTGAGCATGCCGTGCAACCGCTTCAGACCCTGCTCGACACAGGTTCTGGTCCCGGGCCGGGCGATGAGGGATTCGATGAACAGCAACTGGTTGCGTTCCACGGCCAGGCAGTCCGATACCACGGGTTCGCCGTTGTGCTGGCCGCTCAGGTCGAGAATGTGGGCCTCGCTGCAGACGCGCGACAGCCCGGCCTCCCGGGCGCTGAGCCAGGTATACTCCGTCAGCCAGCCCCCGCCCAGGTAGCGTCCAGCCTCCACGGAATCGATGTCGACGACCTCCGGCGCGTCGCTTGACCAGCGCAGCAGGCCGGCCTCATGCAGGGCCTTCAGCGCATCGGTGGCGGGAAAGTTCGGCGCGGCCTTGAGCCATTGCCGCTCGGCGCCGGGCCGGAGCCGGGCCCCCGATTGCCGGTTGACGCTCTCCAGCATGCCTCCCTCGCCGTGGACCATGTCGTGCAGTTCACCGAGCAGGACGGCCAGGCGATCGGCATGGTGGGCGAGATAGCGGGTGAGAGACTTGCGCTGGGCGCAGGCCTGGCGCCAGTCGCCGCTGTCGGAGAGTGCCCGGACACGCTTGCGGCCGTTGGCCTGCAGGTAACGGTCGACGTCCAGCACCGGCTCGATGGCCATGACCTCGGGAGCGGAGTCCGGGCCGTCACAGGCCATGCGGTAGAGCGCACCGGCCTGAATGTCCACGTATAGCCAGTCGGCGGAACAGCGCCGCATGGCCTGCTGGAACAGCAGGGCGATGAGCGTGCTGCAGCCGCCGGCATCCAGGGTCACCGAGAGGGTGGGCGTGTCGAACTGCTGGCGATACAGGGTCTCGGCCAGTTCGTCGGCATAGCGGGCACAGCGATCGGGTTCGTCGGCGGGAAGTCTGGGGTGTGTCTCGATCGCGGTGCCGGGGGGCAGCTCGTGACGCAGCAGGATCGCCAGCCGCTCGGTCGCCTGGGGGGGGGATTGGCAGGGTATCAGCACGATCCGCTGTGGGCGCAACTGCAGAATGGGAATGAGGCTTACCTCGGGGCGCTCGGTCACCAGCGCGACGTGCAGGTGTGACATGGGCTCGCTCCCTCCGCACTTCTCCTTGCATATTTCTACAGGCTACATCCGAGCGCTCCATGCTGTCGCCTGTGGCGACAAAAAAACACGCCGGCGCTTGGCCGGCGTGATCGTCTTGCGACAAGGTCGCGGTGCTCACACCTCCTTGTAGAGTTCCGCACCTTGCCGGCGGAACTTCTCCGCCTGTTCCTCCATGCCCTTCATCACCGCGTCCGCGTCGCCGTCGAGGCCGTGCTCGGCGGCGTAGTCGCGCACCTCCTGGGTGATCTTCATGGAGCAGAACTTGGGTCCGCACATGGAGCAGAAGTGGGCGACCTTGGCGGAGTCCTTGGGCAGGGTCTCGTCGTGGTATTCGCGGGCGGTGTCCGGGTCGAGGCCGAGGTTGAACTGGTCTTCCCAGCGGAACTCGAAGCGCGCCTTGGACAGGGCGTTGTCGCGGCGCTGGGCGGCCGGGTGGCCCTTGGCCAGATCCGCCGCATGGGCGGCGATCTTGTAGGTGATGATGCCGGTCTTGACGTCGTCCTTGTTGGGCAGCCCGAGGTGCTCCTTGGGCGTCACGTAGCAGAGCATGGCGCAGCCGTACCAGCCGATCATCGCCGCGCCGATGCCGGAGGTGATGTGGTCGTAGCCCGGGGCGATGTCGGTGACCAGCGGGCCGAGGGTGTAGAAGGGCGCCTCGTCGCAGTACTCCAGCTGCTTGTCCATGTTCTCCTTGACCAGGTGCATGGGCACGTGGCCGGGGCCCTCGATCATCACCTGCACGTCGTGCTTCCAGGCGATGCGGGTCAGTTCGCCCAGGGTCTTGAGCTCGGCCATCTGCGCCTCGTCGTTGGCGTCGGCCACCGAGCCCGGGCGCAGGCCGTCGCCCAGCGAGAAGGCGACATCGTACTGCTTGCAGATCTCGCAGATCTCCTCGAAGTGGGTGTAGAGGAAGCTCTCCTGGTGGTGGAACAGGCACCACTTGGCCATGATCGAGCCGCCACGGGAGACGATGCCGGTGACGCGCTTGGCGGTCAGCGGCACGTAGCGCAGCAGCACCCCGGCGTGGATGGTGAAGTAGTCCACGCCCTGCTCGGCCTGCTCGATCAGGGTGTCGCGGAACACCTCCCAGGTAAGATTCTCGGCCACGCCGTTGACCTTCTCCAGCGCCTGGTAGATCGGCACCGTGCCGATCGGCACCGGCGAGTTGCGGATGATCCACTCGCGGGTCTCGTGGATGTTCTGGCCGGTGGAGAGGTCCATGATGGTGTCCGCCCCCCAGCGGATGCCCCAGGTCATCTTGTCGACTTCCTCCTCGATGGAGGAGGTCACCGCCGAGTTGCCCAGGTTGCCGTTGATCTTCACCAGAAAGTTGCGGCCGATGATCATCGGCTCGGACTCGGGGTGGTTGATGTTGCAGGGGATGATCGCCCGGCCGGCGGCTACCTCGGCGCGCACAAACTCCGGCGTGATCTCTTCGGGTAGCCTGGCGCCGAAACCCTGGCCGGCATGCTGATGGCCGAGGATGCGCTCCACTTCTGCCGTACCCAACGCCTGCCGACGCTGGTTCTCGCGAATGGCGATGAACTCCATCTCCGGCGTGACGATGCCCTGGCGGGCGTAGTGCAGCTGGGTGACGTTCTTCCCCGCTTTGGCGCGCCTGGGCGTGCGGGTCAGGTCGAAGCGCAGCGGGGCGAGCATGGGGTCGCTGGCGCGGCGCTTGCCGTACTCGGAGGTGGGGCCGTCGAGGAACTCGGTGTCGCCGCGCTCCTCGATCCAGGCGCGGCGCAGCTCGGGCAGGCCGCGGCGCAGATCATTGCTGGCCGCCGGGTCGGTGTAGGGGCCGGAGGTATCGTAGACCAGCAGCGGTGGGTTCTCCTCGTCTGCACCGGAGGTCTTGGTCGGCGACAGGCTGATCTCGCGGAAGGGCACGCGGATGTCGGGTCGCGAGCCTTCGACGTAGGCCTTGCGCGAGCCGGGCAGCGGCTGGATGGCGGCTTCGTCGACCTTGGCGGTCTCGGCGAGGAAGTGGGCGGTCTTGCTCATGGGTTAGGATCCTTGATGGTTGTTGTCGGTCAGGGGGCGTCAGAGGCTGTGGTCGAGCCCCATCTGCCAGAAATCGATCTCGAGCCGGGTGGCATCGCGGAACACCTCGGCCAGCTCGGCGAAGCGCGCCGGGGTGACGTCGGCCAGGCGGGCGTCGAGCCACTCGAGCTCGGCACGCATGGCGACCTGGAAGTCGTCGCTTGCGTACATGGCGATCCAGGCGTCATAGGGATTGGCGTCGCCGCGCACGGTATCCGGCTGGGCGTTCAGCCAGTTGGCGATCTCGCCGTAGCCCACCAGGCAGGGGGCCAGCGCCACGTGGAGGTCGAGCAGGTCGCCACGGTTGCCGGTATCGAGTACGTAGCGGGTATAGGCCAGGGTGGCCCTGGCCTCGGGCAGCGCGGCCAGCTCCGCCTCGGTGATGCCCCACTCGCGGCAGTAGCCCACGTGGAGCTCGAGCTCCACGTCGAGAATCGCCTTGAGCCCCTCATGGGCCTGGCGCAGATCACTCAGGGTGCGGCTCTTGTAGGCGGCCAGGGCGTAGGCGCGGGCGAAGTGGATCAGGAACAGGTAGTCCTGCTGCAGGTAGTGGCGAAAGGCGCCTTCGTCGAGGGTGCCGCTGCCCAGCCGGCGCACGAAGCCGTGCTCGATGTAGGCGCGCCAGTCGTCGTGGCAGGCGTCGGTCAGGTCGGTAAAGCGATAGCCCATCTGGCCTCCGGTGTGAAAGGATCCGGAGTGCGGGCGAAGGGGAGAAGAGTGGGACAGGGCTGGGAAGGGAATACTGGCGCCCTGGTCACCGCTTGATTCCTACGCCGGTACGAGCCGGATCAGGTTCAACGGGCCCCGCCGTGACGACACTCTGATTCAGAATATCGTATGGCGATCTCAGCCGGTTCCACCGGCACCCCGTCAAGCGTTGTGGCCAGTCTAGCAGGTCGTTGGCCGCTTTCCAGCCATACGTACCCCTTGGCTCATTCGGTCGGCACCTCCAGGCGTTCGAACCAGGTCTCGCTATCGGGCAGCGTCAGCTCGCTGGCGGGTTGGCCGCCGGCATACCACGACCGGGCGTTGCGCAGCTGCCAGCGGCGGCGTTCGCCATCCAGTTCGATGCCCAGCCGCAGCGGCCCATAGCGGGCAAAGGCGCGGCCAGCCAGATGCGAGTCGCGCAGGGCGAGGTTGGCCAGCAGCTCCAGACGCTCGCCGGCCTGCACGGCGAGGTTCTCCACCCGGACGGTATCGTCGTTCAGCATCACTCGCGCCTCGCCGTGCACCTCGCCCAGCGTCAGGCGTTCGCGCAGCCAGCGCCGCTCCCGGGCGGCATCGACGAGCAGGCGGACCAGCAAGCCGCTGTCGCGCATGGCCAGGTCGAGCCGGGCGTCGAGGGCCAACGGTGTTTCCCAGCGCATGTTGCCTTCGGGCACGTCGAGCCGGGCCCACCAGCCACGGGTGAGGTTGCCGCCGTCATCGGTCAGGTGCACGTTCTCGAGGCCCAGTCGAGAGCCGGAGATATCGAAGGTGAGAGTCTCCAGGTCGCCATCGGCGAGGCGGGTTGCCAGGTGCAGTTCGCCTTCGAGAATCTGGTCATGTAGCACGAGGCGGGCCTGGGGCGCCCGCAGTTCCAGGTGGCCGGCGGCGCTCATGCCATCCAGGTGCAGTTGGGCGGCGAGGCGTGCTTGGCCTTCGATCAGGCTGATGCCACCACCCTCCGGCAGGTAGGCGTTGAAGGCCGCGAGGTCTGGCGCCACCACGTGGGGCATGTCGATGTGCGTGCTCAGTTGGCGAAGGCCCTCGGGCAGCCCGAAGTGGCGCGCCCGGCTGCGAAGCTCCAGCAGGCGCCCTTCGATCAGCGCACCCTCGGTCTCCTGGCGGCGCAGGCCGAAGCGGGGCAGGCTAAGATGCAGCGTGGCGCCGGGATCGGTGACCTCCAACTCGAGCGAGCCGTCGCCGAAGGCCTCGTAGTGCAGGAAACGGGCGGCGAGTCGGTCGGAGTGGGCCTCGAGCCGGCTACCGGATGAGGGCATCCCCTCGGCAAAATGGAGATCGGCGCGCAACCTGCCGCTGCCCTGCACCGACAGGCCTTGCTCCTCGGGCAGGAGAGCATTGAGGAAACCGAGTCGGTCGAGCAGGCCGTCCAGCCGCAGCGTGCCGGCCAGCGGCCTGCGGTGTGCTTCGCGCCCGGGCCAGTCGAGGCCGCCTCGCAGGCGTGCCTGGCGGGCCACCAGCAGGGTGCGCAGTGTCTCGCCGTCGTTCGCCGAGGCGATCATTTCCACCCGGCTGCCGGAGAAGTCCAGCAACTGGCGGGCCGGGTCGAGATCGCGCAATGCCAGGGTGGCGTCCAGTGCACCTCGGAACGATGTTCCCCGCAGACGACCATGAATGGCATCGCCCGCCAGGCTGATGCGCCCCCGCCCACGTGCCTCCTCTAGTGTGAGAGATCCGTCGCTGCTGGCCTGGCCGCCGTCCAGCTGCAGCGGCACGCCCTCCGGTAGATAGGCGTTGAGTACGCTCGCATCGGGGATGCGGGCGTCGTGCCAAGTCACTCGCGCCGTGGGGGAGTGAGCGATCCTCTGCGTGATCGGAAGCGTGGCAGTCAGCGCCAGGTGATCGGCCTGGAAGAGCCGACGAACATCGCTCAAGCGGGTGAGGTCCACATCGTTGACGGCGAGGTCGGCGCTCGCCTCGGGATGGGGCTCGCCGGCTTGCACAGCGATGAGAAGCTGCCCCTCGCCGCGAGCGTGGTGGCCGAGGAAGCGAGCGCCGAGCGCTTCGGAACGTACCTCCAGTCGACTCCCTTCCTGCGGCTGCCCGTGGCGCACGTGCAGCGTGCCAGAAAGCCGGCCGCCTCCCTCCAGCCCGAGGTCGAGCCCGTCGAACAGTTCGGTCAGGATAGGGTCGAGCACGCCGAGATTGGCAAGGCGACCGTGCAGGGCCAGTTCCGCCGACCAGGACGGATCGCCCTTGAGCAGGCTACCGCCGTTCAGCGCTCTCCATGCCTGTGGCGCGCGAACGCGAGCGGTGGGCAGCGCCAGCGTCGTGGTGAGCGGCTGCACCTCGCCCGGGGCGGCGGCCTCCAGGTCGAGGCGGGTACCCGAGACATCCACCACGCCACGGGTCACGTCGAGTTCGGCGATGGGCAGGTGCAGGTCGAGCCGTCCTCTCAGCGGCTGCTCGCCGAGACGCAGGGCGATGCGGTCGCCGCTCAGATCGAAGCTGCCGGAGAGGCGTTCGGCGTCGTAGGCGAGCCCGCCCTGCAGCCTTGCCGAGCCGCCCTTCAGCTCGAGCGGTACCGGTGGCGGGAGATAGTGATCGAAGGCGGCGATGTCCGGCGCTTCAGCGTCGTGCCAGCGTAGTTCGGCATGCTGGAGCTCGTCCGGCGGCGCATGCAGGTGCAGCCCGGCAGTCTCGAGCGTTAGCCGGAAACCCTCGCCGTTCAGCAGGGCAGGCCGAGAAGCGGCGCCGGGCGTGGCATCGCGCATGGTGATGGCGCCGAGGGCAAGGGCGAGACGGGCGTGCTCTTCGACGTCGACTTCCACTGTGCCACTGCCGTCGACCCGGTAACGAGTGCCACCCTCGAGCCAGCGCCGCTCGTCGAGCTGGACGGAAAGGCGAGGGGAGTCCAGGCGCAGGCGGCTGCCCGGCTGCACCTCGCCGTTCACGACGGTCAGTTCGACTTCGAGAACACCGTGGCCGCCGATCTGTAGCCAGCCCAGGTCGGCGAGGTAGGGGTTGAAGAGGTCGTAGGCGTCGCTTCGGCCGGCCAGGTCGAGGGAGCCGGAGATGAAGCGCGCCGCCTGGCTACCGGCATGGTCCTTCAACGCCAGCGGGGCGAGTTCGAGGTCGGCGTCAAGCGCCACGCTCTCCACCAGTGGCGTATCGTCCTGAAAGATGGTGGCTCGTTCCCACTGCCCTGCCATGGCTTTCGCGGCCAGCTCACCGTCACGCCAGACGACGCCGCTCAGGTGCAGGTGGCCGCTGCCCCGCAGGCGGTACGCACCCAGGCGAACCTGGCGAACGCCCTCGGCGTCGAGGCGATGAAGGCGCAGCTGGCGATTCAGCAGCGAGGCAGGTGAAAGCACCAGGCTGGCGCGCTCGGCCACGAGCGCGTAGCGGCGCCCGCCGCCAGTGCCGGACAGGCGGGGCTCGGTGATCGTGAGGTGGCCGGGAAAGAGCGTCCAGGCGCGCTTCCACTCGAGCGCGATCCGTGGCTCACGGTCGAACTGGCGGCGGGCCCAGTCGCTGGCGAGCAGGGCGTTGGCGACAGCCAGATAGAGCACATACAGTGTCGCCGCGAACGTGACAAACCCTGCCAGCGCCCCGAGTGGCGTGGTTCGGGTCATGCGCGGCTCCCTCGTCCCTGAGGCATGCAATCTCCTCGCTGCGAACGGCGGTAGGGCCGTTCAGTAGAGGCGGTACGTCTTGTGATTCGGTACGCCCTGCTGCTCCTCGATGACCTTGCGGTAGCGCTTGTACTCCCACTGGTACTGGGCCGGATCCAGGGCGATGGCGTCCTCCACGCAGGCGTTGACACCGGTGGCCGATTGCGTCTCGTCGGTCGAGTAGACGCGCTCGTCGGCGGCGAGGAAGTGGATCGCGAAGCCGCGGCCGGGAAGACGCCGGGCCACGCCGGTGACCACCCGGGCGTCGGTGCGCGCGACCAGCTTGGGCAGCAGAGTCGCGGTGTAGGCCAGGCGATGGTAGAAGGGGGCGAACACGCCGCTGCCCCAGTCGGGCTCCTGGTCCGGCAGGATGCCGACGGCCTCGCTGCGCTTGAGCGCCTTGAGCAGGGCCGCGACGCCACGCGGGTTGGTCGGTACCAGGCTCGCGCCCATGCGCTCTCTGCCCTGGCGTATCACCGGGTCGAGTTCGGCGATCTTGGGCGGCTCGTACATGGCGGTGAACGGAAAGTGACTCGAGAGCCAGAAGTTGAGCACCTCCCAGTTGCCGAAGTGCGGGGCCAGGACGATGACGCCGCGCCCCTCGGCGCGGGCTTCGTCGAGCAGTTCGCGGCCGTGAATCTCGAGAATCGACCCTTCGACCCGCTGCGGCTCGCCCATCCAGGCGAAGCCCAGTTCGAGCATGGTGGCGGTGGAGTGGGTCAGGCTCTGCCGGGCGAGCCGGCGACGTTCGGTCGCGCCCTGGTCGGGGTAGACCTCGGCGAGGTTGGTTTCGGTGACCTCGCGTTCGCGGCGGCTGAAGCGATGCACCAGCGGGCCGGCGATGCGGGCCAGCCGCCAGAGCATGGCGGGACGGTAGCGGGCCAGGATATGCCACAGCATGGCGATGGCACGGCCCTGCACGGTGGCGGTGGGTGGCTGCGGCTCGCTCATGGCTCAGATCAGCCAGGCATCCACATTGTCGGGGGCACGCTGCTCCTGCAGGCGCTTGATGCCCTTGACGCAGCGAATCACCAGCCAGACGACCACCACCAGCCAGGTCACGAAGCCGATCAATACCAGCATCAGCAGCGCAGAAATGGCGAAGTAGAGCAGCGCGAGCCAGAAGGTGCGGATCTGGTAGCGATAGTGCTCATCGAACCAATGGGGTCCCTCACCGCGATAGACGTAGGCGATCACCACGCCGACCAGCATGGTCAGGCCACCGGTGACGATGCCTGCCAGGAACAGCGCATAGACGACGATGGGCAGGGTGGTGTCGGGCGCGCCGCCCGAATCGATGACGCTGCGGCTCTCGGGACTTTCGTTCATGAGGCATCCAGTCGTTCATGGTTTGCGTCAATGATACCGGCCGTGGGCGACATTGCCAGGGAGGCGTCTATTCGAGCGCCTCCTTGAGCGGGCGGCTGATCTCCAGCAAGTTGCCGTCGGGGTCGCGCAGATAGAGCGACTCGATAGGGCCGTTGGCGCCTTGGCGGGTGACCGGGCCGAGCTCGACTTCGACATCCAGCGCCGCCAGGTGGCGCTGGACCTCGTCCAGCGGCAGCAGGCTGCGCAGGCACAGGTCGAGGCTGCCCGGCGTGGGGGTGGCGGCGCGCGGCTCGATGTCGGTGGCCGTCCAATGCAGGCGCAGGGCGATGTCGCCGAGCATCAGGTCGACTCGCTCGCGATCGCGATAGCGCACCTCGAGCCCGAGCACACGGGAGTAGAAGTCCACGGCGCGGGAAATGTCGGTCACGGTGATGACCAGGTGGTCCAGACCTGACAGCATTGCCGGCCTCCTCGTTGTGATGCGGTTTCTGTAAGCTATGGTTCGCCAGGCCCAAAAGGATACGACGATGCCGACCTGCCCGCTATGCGCATCCCCCGATTCGCGACTTTTTCACCGCGACGCGAGGCGCGACTACTACCGTTGCGGGAACTGCCGGCTGGCATTCGTACCACCGGAGCAGCACCTGTCGCCCGAGCAGGAAAAAGCGGTCTACGACCAGCACGAGAATCACCCCGACGATCCCGGCTACCGGCGCTTCCTGGCACGGTTGTTCGTGCCCCTGCGCAGTCGTCTGACGCCGGGTGCCCGTGGCCTCGACTTCGGTGCCGGCCCCGGCCCGACGTTGTCGCTGATGTTCGAGGAGGCGGGCCACCCCATGGCGATCTACGATCCGTTCTACGCGCCGGACCCCGCCGTGCTTGAGCGCCGCTACGATTTCGTTACCGCCACCGAGGTGGTGGAGCACCTGTTCGAGCCGGGCCGTGAGCTCGAGCGTCTTGCGGCCATGCTGCCCGAAGGGGGCTGGCTGGGGCTGATGACCAAGCGCATGACCGACGAGGCGGCCTTCGCCCGCTGGCACTACATCCTCGACCCCACCCATGTGTGTTTTTTCAGCGAGGCGAGCTTCGAGTGGCTGGCGCAGCGGCTCGGCATGAGCGTCGAGTTTCCCGCTGCGGACGTGGCGCTGCTCCAGCAGCGTTCGGTTCGCTGAGGTTCTTGATGCCCATCAATTTTCCCTTGCCGCGACTGACCTAGAGTCATAGGGCAGGCAAGCGTGTCCGCAGTCTTGCTGCGCTTGGCGGACATGTCCCGCACAGCATGGCGATGCCAGGGGAGGGAACATGGGTAACGCGGAGGTGGTAGCCAGTAAGAGCGAGAAGCGGTTTTGTTTTCCGACGGCCTTTACCATTCTGTTCGGCTTGACGATCCTGGCGGCGGTACTGACCTGGATCGTGCCGGCAGGTCAGTACGAGAGGGTATACGACGAGTCGCTGGGGCGCGAGGTCACCCTGGTGGGTAGCTATCAGCAGGTCGAGGCCAACCCGCAGAATGCCTGGGACGTGCTGATGGCGCCCGTAGCGGGCCTGTACGACCCCGGCAGCTACGAGGCCAACGCGATCGACGTTGCCCTGTTCGTTCTGATCATTGGGGGCTTCATCGGCGTAGTCACGGCCACCGGTGCCATCGATGCCGGTATCGGGCGTGCCATGAAGCGTATGGCAGGCCACGAAAAGTGGATGATTCCGCTGCTGATGGGGCTCTTCGCTCTGGGCGGCACGACGTATGGAATGGCCGAGGAGACGCTGGCCTTCTACATGCTGTTGATCCCCATCATCATTGCCGCGGGATACGACTCGGTGACGGCAGTGGCGATCATTCTGTTGGGGGCGGGGGTCGGGGTGCTGGGCTCGACGGTCAACGCCTTTGCCACGGTCATCGCCTCCGATGCTGCCGGCATACCCTTCACCGACGGTCTGACCCTCAGGTTGATGATCCTGGTGCTGTGCTTCGTCGCCACCGTCCTCTATGTGATGCGCTACGCGGCCAAGGTCAAACGAAACCCCGAGGTTTCCATCGTCGGCGACCAGCGCGAAGCGGATCGAGAATATTTCCTGAGCCAGCGGAGCGCGGAAGAACTTCCTTTCACGCGTACTCGCATGCTGGTGCTCGCCCTATTTGCCGCCACTTTCCTGATCATGGTGTGGGGAGTGCTGATGGCCGGCTGGTGGATGGGAGAGATGACGGCGCTGTTCCTGGCGTCCAGTCTGGTCATCGGCGTGACGGCTCGCCTGGGAGAGGCGCGTTTCGTGGAGTCTTTCGTCGGCGGAGCCAAAGAGCTGCTGGGCGTGGCACTGATCATCGGTCTGGCGCGGGGTATCGTGGTCATCATGGATGCCGGCCTCATCACCGATACCATCCTGCATTGGTCCGAGGAGCGGGTGAGCGGCCTTTCCAACGTTGCCTTCATCAACGTCATGTACTGGCTGCAAATCATGATGTCGTTCTTCGTTCCCTCTTCCTCGGGGTTGGCCGTAATGAGCATGCCCGTGCTGGCACCTATGGCCGACTTTGCGGGAGTAGGGCGAGACCTGGTCGTGACGGCCTACCAATCTGCGAATGGCCTGGTCAACCTGATCAATCCGACCTTTGCCGTGGTCATGGGGGCGTTGGCGATAGGGCGTGTGCCCTATGAACGCTGGCTGCGCTTCATGTGGCCGCTGCTGGTGATTCTTACTCTGGTCATCCTCGGCTGTCTGAGTCTGGCGGCAATGCTGGGGTGAGGCACTGCAAGGTATCGAATCAGGCGTGCACGGCCGCCTGCCAGTTCGAGGCGTAACGAGGCGGTTAGCCGCTAACGGAACCGTTGGCGAGACATGCGAAAGGAGACGTCCCCATGCCGATTCAGCTAGGCGTACATTCCGAAGTCGGCAAATTGCACAAGGTGTTGGTCTGTTCGCCGGGGCTCGCCCACCAGCGCCTGACGCCGGGCAATTGCCACGAGCTATTGTTCGACGACGTGCTGTGGGTCAGCCAGGCCAAGCGTGACCACTTCGATTTCGTGACCAAGATGCGTGAGCGTGGGGTGGAAGTGCTGGAGATGCACAACCTGCTGACCGACATTTTGAAAAGCGCTGATGCAAGGAAATGGGTGCTGGATCGCAAGATTACTCCCGATCTCGTCGGGGTCGGGCTCGCAGACGAAGTTCGCGCTTGGCTGGACGACATGGAAGCAAGGCAGCTGGCGACCTATCTCATCGGCGGCATTTCGGGTGCCGATCTTCCCGAGACGGAAGGGGCGGAAGTATTGAAGATGTTTCGTGATTACCTGGGGCACTCGAGCTTCCTCCTACCGCCTCTACCAAATACCGTCTTTACCCGCGATACGACCTGCTGGATCTATGGCGGGGTCACGCTGAACCCGATGTACTGGGAGGCCAGGCGGCAGGAAACGCTGCTGACCACGGCCATCTATCGCTTCCATCCCTCCTTTACCGACGCGGAGTTTCGAACCTGGTATGGCGACCCTGAGCGCTATCATGGGCTGGCCACGCTGGAGGGTGGCGACGTGATGCCGCTTGGCAAGGGCATCGTCCTGATTGGCATGGGCGAACGCACGTCGCGACAAGCCATCGGTCAACTGGCCCAGTCTCTCTTCGAAGCCGAGGCCGCTGAGCGAATCATTGTCGCGGGGCTGCCAAGATCCCGTGCCGCCATGCATTTGGATACCGTGTTCAGCTTCTGCGATCGCGACCTGGCTACGGTGTTTCCTGAAGTGGTGCAGGGAATCGTGGCATTCAGCTTGCGCTCCGACGAGAGCAAGCCCGGCGGCATTGACCTGCGCCGCGAAACCTTGCCGTTCCTGGACGTCGTTGCCGAAGCGCTTGGCCTGAAGGCGCTGCGTGTCGTCGAGACAGGGGGCGACTGGTTCGAGTCGGAGCGTGAGCAGTGGGACGACGGCAACAACGTCGTGGCGATCGAACCCGGTGTAGTGATCGGCTATGACCGCAATACCTACACCAATACCCTGCTGCGCAAGGCCGGGGTGGAGGTGATCACCATCGACGCGAGCGAACTGGGCCGTGGGCGCGGCGGCGGTCATTGCATGACCTGCCCCATTGTGCGCGATCCGATCGACTACTAGCCGAAAGGTCAAGGAGGATGATGGCATGCGTATCGTGATTGCCCTTGGGGGCAATGCGCTGCTGCGCCGAGGCGAACCCATGACTGCTGACGCCCAGCGCGCCAATATCGGTGTCGCCTGCGAGCAGATCGCCAAGGTGGCTTCGGGCAATGAGCTGGTCATCGCCCATGGGAACGGGCCACAGGTAGGACTGCTGGCATTGCAGGGAGCGGCCTATACCGCTGTTTCCCCCTATCCACTGGATGTGTTGGGTGCGGAAACGGAAGGCATGATCGGCTACCTGATCGAGCAGGAACTCGGGAACCGCTTGCCCGCCGAGGTACCTTTCGCCACCCTGCTGACGCAAGTGGAGGTCGAGCCCGACGATCCTGCCTTTCAGCGTCCCAGCAAGCCGATTGGCCCCGTCTACTCGGCGGACGAAGCTGAACGCTTGGCTAGGGAAAAAGGGTGGTGCATCGCGCCGGATGGTGACAGGTTCCGTCGGGTCGTGCCGAGCCCTCGCCCCAAGCGGATCTTTGAACTCAGGCCGATAAGGTGGCTGCTGGAGAAGGGCACCATCGTCATCTGCGCCGGCGGGGGAGGCATTCCTGCCGTCTATGATGAGAACCGCAAGCTGCGCGGAGTTGAGGCGGTGATCGACAAGGACCTTTGCTCGGCGCTGCTGGCCGAGCAACTGCAAGCCGACCTGCTGGTCATCGCCACCGATGTCGACGCGGCATACGTCGATTGGAGCGATCCGAGCCGCAAGGCCATCGCCAATGCACATCCGGACGCCTTGGAGGCGATCGAGTTCGCTGCCGGTTCGATGGGGCCCAAAGTCGAAGCTGCTTGTGGTTTTGCCAGGCGTACCGGCAACGAGGCGGTGATCGGCACCTTGGCCGACATCGAGGCCATCGTGAGAGGGCAGAGAGGGACACGGGTGAGCGTTGCTGCAGTCGGACTCACCTATCGCTAGCCGTGGCTGTGTGTTCGAAAGGAAAAATTGTCGAGTTGATCGTGTTAGCCAAGATAATATTCCAGCTGTTCTGACTGGTTCAATGAAAGCGATTGACTTGGTGTGCGGTGGGCGTATGATTCGCGCCGCCCCGTCCGAGCCGTAGCCCTCATTTCAGCGCTGCACAGGTGGGAGTGGGCAGCGTTCCACGGTGTTTTCTGTCATCTTTCTTTATTTCCATCTGCTGTCGAGAGGCGCGCAAATGTCGCGGCAACTGCTGGCCATGGCCCTGGCCCCCCTGCTGGGGCTCTTCATCCTGGGGATCGGCAACGGCTTCCTGGCCACGCTGATTACCCTGCGGCTGGACGCGGCCGGCGAGTCGCCGGTGGTAATCGGCTGGGTCTCCTCGGCGTACTTCATCGGCCTGGCGCTAGGGGCGATGCTCAACGACCGGCTTTTGCTGCGCATCGGCCATATTCGCGCCTATGGTAGCTTCGCCTCGCTGGTGGCGGTCACGGTGTTGTTGCAGGCGCTGTTCTTTGAGCCCTGGGCCTGGTTCGTGCTGCGCCTGATCGGTGGCTGGGCCACCGTGGGGGTCTACCTGGTCATCGAGAGCTGGCTGCTCACCTCCGGCGACCAGAAGGTGCGCGGCAGGCTGCTGGC
Organism: Halomonas sp. SS10-MC5; assembly: GCF_015992245.1. Lineage (NCBI taxonomy): Bacteria > Pseudomonadati > Pseudomonadota > Gammaproteobacteria > Oceanospirillales > Halomonadaceae > Halomonas > Halomonas sp. SS10-MC5. The sequence goes on from NZ_CP065435.1 coordinate 1,350,503, forward strand.
GCTCTACATGATTTCGCTGTACGCCGCCGGGGTCGTCGGCCAGCTGTTGCTCGGCGTTACCGATGCCATGGGCGAGACCGCCCCGTTCATGGTGATCGGCATGCTGGCGTCGCTGTCGGTGTTGCCGATGGCGATGATCCCCCGGGTGTCGCCGCTGATCGATCATGCCGAGCCGCTGTCGCCGATGCGCCTGATCACCATCACGCCCACCGGCGTGATGGGCAGCTTCGGCTCCGGCCTGGCGGTGGCCGCGGTCTACACCCTGCTGCCGCTCTATCTCCAGCGCATCGGACTCTCGGTGGCGCAGGTAGGCCAGATGATGGCGGTGGTCGTGCTTGGCGCCATGCTGCTGCAGTATCCCATCGGGCGCTGGTCCGACCGTCACGACCGTCAGATCGTGCTGATCATGATCGGCGTCTTCTGCACCTTCATCTCCGTCGCCATGCTGCTGCTGCCGCTCTCGACCTGGCTACTGGCGGGGTTGCTGTTCCTGCTGGGGGGCGGCATCTTCGCGCTCTACCCGGTGGCGGTGAGCCACGCCGCCGACCGTGCCCCGGCCGGTGCGCTGGTGCGCATGAGCCAGGGGCTGCTGCTGATCAACGCCATCGGCTCGACGGTCAGCCCGCCGCTGATCTCGCCGGTGATGGCCTGGGTGGGGGATGCCGGTCTGTTCTGGGCCTTCGGTGGCATGGGTGTGTTCCTGGTGGGCTTCTTCGCCTGGCGGCGCAGCGTGCGCCCGGCACCGGTGCCGGTGGCGCCGTTTGCTCCGAATACGCCGATGTCGCCTGCGGGCGCCGAGCTCACCGTGACCGAGGAGCTGGTGCAGGGCGCTATCGAGCACGAGTACGTGGAAGACCTCTCCAATGTCGTGCCGGAAGTCGAAGTGGCCGAGCCCCTGGTCGGCCCGCCGCCGCCGGACGAGCCGCATATCGTCTACTATCAAGATGACGACGATACCGACCTGCCACCGAGCGATGAGTGCGAGCGAATCGAGGAGCCGCTTGACAGCGACGCCCGCCGCTGAGGGGGCTCTCGCGGCCTGGTGGTCTATTCTCGAGCTGTTGGCTTTCCCGAAGCGCCCGATGCCTCGCATCGGGCGCTTTGTTTTGCGTGGAGGTGCCAAATGAGCATGGCCTCGGGGCTGCGACCTAGGGATAATGGTTAACGAAAAGTAGGGAATCTACTATCGCCGTTATCATTTTCCTGAGGTAGTGCCATGTCTCCCTTTATTGCCCCCGTTCGTGACCTTCGCTTCGTGCTCGAGGAACTGCTCGAGCATCGCTCGCTCGCACTGCCCGGCTTCGACGAGGCCAGTCCCGACCTGGTCGAGGCGGTGCTGGAGGAAGCCGCCAAGTTGGCCGGGGAGGCCTGGGCCCCGCTCAATGCCAGCGGCGACCGGCAAGGCAGCGTGCGTCGTGAGGATGGCGGCGTGACCCTGCCGGACGGTTTCGCCGAGGCCTACCGTGCCTATGTGGAGGGTGGCTGGAACGGCATCGGCGTGTCCCAAGCGCTGGGCGGCCAGGGGCTTCCCGAGGTGGTGGCGAGCAGCGTGCAGGAGATGCTGCACGGCGCCAACATGGCGCTAGGGCTGTGCCCGATGCTCACCGCCGGGGCCATCGAGGCGCTGGCCCACCACGGCAGCGATGCGCTCAAGGCGACCTACCTGCCCAGGCTGGTCGAGGGCAGCTGGACCGGCACCATGAACCTCACCGAGCCCCAGGCCGGCTCCGATCTCTCCAAGGTGCGTACTCGCGCCGTGCCTGAAGACAATCATTACCGCCTGTTCGGGCAGAAGATCTTCATCACCTGGGGCGAGCACGACGCCAGCGAGAACATCATCCACCTGGTACTGGCGCGCAAGCCCGACGCCCCCGAGGGCAACAAGGGCATCTCGCTGTTCCTGGTACCTAAGTTCCTGGTCAACGACGACGGTTCGCTGGGCGAACGCAACGACGTTACCTGTGCCTCCATCGAGCACAAGCTGGGCATTCACGGCTCGCCCACCTGCACCCTGAGCTTCGGTGAAAACGACGGCGCCATCGGCTACCTGGTAGGCGAGGAGGGGCGTGGCCTCAACCACATGTTCACCATGATGAACGAGGCGCGCCACAAGGTCGGCGTGCAGGGCATCGGCGTGGCCGAACGTGCCTGCCAGCACGCCTTCGCCTACGCGCTGGACCGCGTCCAGGGCAGGGCGCGCGGCACCGAGGCCACCATCAGCGAACACCTCGACGTACGCCGCATGCTGCTCTCCATGCGTGCCCGCACCGATGCTCTGCGGGCACAGGCGCTCTACTGCGCCGCCCAGCTCGACGTGGCCCGCCATGCGGCCGACGCCGCCGAGCGCGAGGCCGCCCAGGCGCGGGTCGACGTGCTGATCCCGGTGGTCAAGGCGTTCTCCACCGACCAGGCCGTGGAAATCGCTTCGCTGGGCGTGCAGGTGCATGGCGGCATGGGCTATATCGAAGAGACTGGCGCGGCCCAACTGCTGCGCGACGCCCGTATCGCCCCGATCTACGAGGGCACCAACGGCATCCAGGCCCTCGACCTGGCCGGGCGCAAGCTCTCCCGCGATGGCGGTGCGGCGCTGAGCGGGCTGATCGACGAGGTCGAGGTTACCGCCGGTGAGCTGTGTGACAGCGGCGAGCTTGCCGCATTGGGCGAAAGCCTGGAAGCCGGTGCCGCCGACCTGCGTGTCGCCATGGCCCTGGTGCTGGAGGCGAGCCGCGATCCGGATAGCGGCCCGGACGCCGTTCAGGCCTACGCCACGCCGTTCCTGACGCTGGCCGGCCACGTACTGTGTGCCTGGCAGATGGGGCGCGCGGCGCTCAAGGCCCGCGCCGCGCTGGCAGAAGGCAGCAGCGAGCCCTTCTATCGGGCCAAGCTGGCCGCCGCCGACTTTGCCCTGCGCCAGTGGCTGCCGCTCGGTCGCGCCAACCGCAGCGTGATCGAGGCCGGCATGCAGAGCCTGATCGACTTCCCGGTCACCGCCTCCTGAGGCAACGGGCAGCGATCGGTCGACTTGCCGATCGGTGCCCTCGCGTCCAGCACTGCACAATAACGACACCACACCCGGAGCCCACCATGAACGACAGCATCTTCGAACAGGACCTGCCCAAGACGCCGGCCAACTTCGTCCCGCTATCCCCGCTGACCTTCATCGAGCGTAGCGCGTCCATCTATCCCGACTACCCGGCAGTGGTGCATGGCGATATCCGCCGTAGCTGGAGCGAGACCTGGGCGCGTTGTCGCCGGCTCGCTTCGGCGCTCGAGAAGCGCGGCATCAAGCCCGGCGAGACGGTGGTCGTGATGCTGCCCAACGTACCGGCCATGTTCGAGGCGCACTTCGGCGTGCCGCTGGCCGGCTGCGTGCTCAACACGCTCAACATCCGCCTCGACGCCGAGGCCATTGCCTACATGCTCGAGCACGGCGAAGCCCAGGCGGTGCTGGTCGACCCGGAATTCGCCGGGGTGATCGAGGACGCCGTCTCGCGGCTGGCCATCAAGCCGCTGGTGGTCGATGTGGACGATGCCCTGTACGAGGGCGAGTCGCGCCATATCGGTGAGCTGGAATACGAGGCCCTGCTGGCCGAGGGCGATCCGGACTACGCCTACCAGCTCCCCGAGGACGAGTGGCAGGCGATCTCGCTCAACTACACCTCCGGCACCACCGGCAAGCCCAAGGGGGTGGTCTACCACCACCGCGGCGCCTACCTCAATGCGGTGAGCAATATCCTCGAGTGGGCCATGCCGCACCATCCGGTCTACCTCTGGACCCTGCCGATGTTCCACTGCAACGGCTGGTGCTTCCCCTGGACCATCGCCGCCAACGCCGGCACCAGCGTGTGCCTGCGCAGGGTCGACCCCAAGCGGATCATGGACCTGATCGCCGATGAAAAGGTGACCCACTTCAGCGGTGCGCCCATCGTGCTCAACGGCCTGGTCAACCTGCCGGCGGAGCAGAAGCGCGAGTTCGATCACCCGGTGAAAGTCACCACCGCCGGCGCCGCGCCACCGGCCTCGGTGATCGCCGGGGTCGAGAAACTCGGCATCGAGGTGACGCACGTCTACGGCCTCACCGAGGTCTACGGGCCGGTGACGGTGTGCGCCTGGCGCGAGGCCTGGGATGAGCTGCCGCTGGAGCAGCGTGTCCGGATCAAGGCGCGCCAGGGGGTGCGCTACCACATGCTGGAAGCGCTCTGCGTGGCCGACCCCAGCACCCTGGAACCGGTACCCAAGGATGGCGAGACCATCGGCGAGATCCTGATGCGCGGCAACAACGTGATGAAGGGCTACCTCAAGAACGAGGCCGCCACCGAGCAGGCGCTGGAGGGCGGCTGGTACCACACCGGCGACCTCGCCGTGTGGCATCCGGACGGCTACATCGAGATCAAGGACCGCTCCAAGGACATCATCATCTCCGGCGGCGAGAACATCTCCACCATCGAAGTGGAGGATGCCATCTACTCGCATCCGGCGGTGGAGGAGGCCGCGGTGGTGGCCAAGCCCGACGAGAAGTGGGGCGAAACGCCCTGCGCTTTCGTCAAGCTCAAGGTGGGCTTCGGCGAGGTCACCGAAGCCGACATCATCGAGCATTGCCGCCAGCATCTGGCGCGCTTCAAGGTACCCAAGACGGTGATCTTCACCGAGCTGCCCAAGACCTCCACCGGCAAGATCCAGAAATTCGTCCTGCGCGAAGAAGCGCGCAAGCACTGAAGGGAGAGACACGATGAGCCAACGAACCATCGGGGTGGTCGGTGCCGGCACCATGGGGCAGGGCATCGCCCAGGTGCTGGTCGCGAGCGGCTTGCCCGTGCAGCTCTACGACGTGGCCGACGAGCAGCTCGGCCGGGCCCAGGCCGCCATCGACAAGGGGCTGGGCAAGCTGGTGGCCAAGGAGAAGCTCGGCGAGGCCGAGAAGGGCGAGGCCATGGCGCGTCTCGAGCTGACCACCTCGCTCGAGGCCCTGCGTGGCTGCGAGGTGATCATCGAGGCCGCTCCCGAGCAGCCGGCGCTGAAGGAGAAGCTGTTCCGCGATCTGAGCCGCCTGAGCCACGATGCGATACTCGCCTCGAACACCTCGTCGCTGTCGCTGACCCGTCTCGCCGCGGTGTGCGAGCGCCCGGAGCGCGTGGTGGGCATGCACTTCTTCAACCCGGTGCCGGTGCTCAAGCTGGTCGAGGTGATCCGCGCCGAGCAGACCAGTGACGCCACCGTGGCGCGCATCGAGGCGCTGGCCAGGCAACTGGGCAAGACGCCTGTGGCCATCGCCGACTCGCCGGGCTTCGCCGTCAACCGCCTGCTGGTGCCGATGATCAACGAGGCGGCATTCCTGCTCCAGGAGGGGGCCGCCAGCGCTGAGGACATCGACCAGTCGATGAAGCTCGGTGCCGCTCACCCCATGGGGCCGCTGGCGCTTGCCGACCTGATCGGCCTGGACGTCTGTCTGGCGATCATGGAAGTGCTGCAGGAGGGCTTCGGCGATCCCAAGTATCGCCCCTGCCCGCTGCTCCGACGCATGGTCGCGGCCGGCTATCTGGGGCGGAAAACGGGTCGCGGCTTCCACATCTACGAATAAGGGATTGCCGACCAACCAAGCGTTCGCTAGGGTTGGTCGGTATCGTCCAGACAACAAGCAAGGAGCCCCACATGAGCGAGAAGCTGATCGAGGTGGTCGACAACGCCGGCGTCGTGCGCCTGACCATCAACCGCCCCAAGGCGCTGAACGCCCTCAACAGCGCCGTACTCACCGAGCTGGAAGCGGTGCTCACCGAACTCGGGCAGCGCAATGACCTGCGCGCGGTGCTGATCACCGGGGCGGGCGAGAAATCCTTCGTGGCCGGCGCCGACATCACCGAGATGCGCGAGAAGACCCCGGAAGAAGCGCGCGCCTTCGCCAGCCAGGCCCTGCGCACCATCAAGCGACTGGAAACCCTCCCGGTGCCGGTGGTCGCCCTGGTCAACGGGTTTTGTCTTGGCGGCGGCTGCGAACTGGCGCTGGCCTGCGACTGGGCCGTAGCCAGCGACAACGCCATCTTCGGCCAGCCCGAGGTGCTGCTCGGGGTGATTCCCGGCTTCGGTGGCACTCAGCGCCTGCCACGTCGGGTCGGGCCGGCCATGGCGATCGACCTGGTCACCACCGGGCGCAAGATCGATGCCCAGGAGGCCCTGCGCATCGGCCTGGTCAACCGCGTGATGCCCCAGGCCGAACTCGAGGCCTACGCCGAAGAGCTGACGCAGCAGCTGGCCGGCAATGGCCCCCAGGCGGTACGTGCCGCCAAGCAGGCGGTGCACGACGGCATGGACCAGGACCTCGACAGCGCCCTGGCGCTGGAGACTGCGCTGTTCGCGTTCTGCTTCGCCGGGGGGGAGCAGAAGGAGGGCATGGGCGCCTTCGTCGAGAAGCGCAAGCCGAATTTCTGAGGAATGCTCGAGCAGTTCTGACAAGGACGGCGGCGAGGTATCTCGCCGCCGTTGTTGGTTGGCAAAGCGCCTCTCTCAGGTAAGGTGATGCGTACAGCTCACTCGAGGATTGAACGACTCGAGGTGAAGGGTGCCGTCATCATTGAACCAGACATGCTGATCGTAGTGCGGCTCGAAACCGTGCGCTTCGTCGATCGTTGTGGCGGGATCGTCGGCCATGGCATCCCATGTGCGGCCGGCAAAGACGGGGGGTTCGCTGTTGCCGGCGGCATGCCAGGCCTTCTGGAACACTAGATTTTCGACACCCACAAGCTTCATTGTTCCGTCTTCCTGGGGCTCGTAGAGCAGAATGGCCGGCGCGTGGAAGTCGGTATGCAGGCCGTTGCCATCGACACGAGGATGGGTTGCCGTAATGCCGAGCAGGTCGGGGCGCAAGTAGTGCAAGCCCATGCCTCCCAGTTCGGCGTCCAATCCTTCCGTCTCAGCGCTTACGCACCTACCGGACGGGTCCGGCACGTAGCCCTCCGCCAAGGCGGTATTTATGTTCTCGAAGCGCTGCGTGGCTACGCGTATGGCGCCGACCAAGGCTGTCTCATCAAGTTCATCGACCGGCTCGGCCGCTGATACAGCTGTTGCCTGGATTAGTGCCGCAATCGCCATGACGATGCCCCCTCCAAGTACCAGGCTTGGAAGAAGGGCGCTCTTGTATCTTATTGTCATTGCCCGTGTCCTCACATGAGCGACCGCGTCAAGGGTGCGGTTCGCTATGGGAGCATAGCAAGAGCGTCGGCCCCAGAGAGGTTGATTTCAACTAATGCGAAGCGAGGCTCAGGCCGGTCTCATGCCATCTCTCGCCGCCGCCAGCGAAGCATCCCGGTGGCGATGGCGGTGCCCGCCAGGGTGATGGCCATGCCGACCATGACCTGCAGGCTGAGCCTCTCGCCCAGCAGCAGGTAGCCCCACAGCAGGGCGCTGACCGGCACCAGGAAGGTGACCGTCGAGGTAGCGGTGGCACCGGCACTCGAGATCAGCCCGAAGTAGAGCAGGAAGGCGAGCGTGGTGCTGAAGATGGCCAGCCCCAGGCCGTTGGCCCAGGCCAGGCCGCTGATCGGCTCGCTGGGCCACAGCCACAGGCCGGGGATCAGCAGGATCAGCGCCGACATGGCGGTGCTGCCGGCCGCCAGCACCCGCACCGGCAGGTGCGACAGGTAGGTCTTGGAGTAGTTGGTCGCCACGCCGTAGCAGAAGGTGGCGCCAACGGCGGCGAGGATGAACCAGCCGTCACCGCCCAGGGCGAAGTCCAGTCGGTTTGCCGAGAGCACATAGACCCCGAAGAAGGCCAGTGCCAGGCCCAGGTACTGCCGGCGCTGTATCGGGGTGGTGAAGAACAGCGCGCCGAGCAGGGCGGTGAAGATCGGCGTGGTGGCGTTGATCAGCGAGGTGAAGCCCGCCTCGAGCCGCACCGTGGCCAGTGCCAGCAGGCTGAAGGGCAGCACGTGGTTGACCAGCCCCAGCAGCAGCAGGCCGCCCTTGTTCTCCCACACCAGCGTGAGATAGCGCAGGCTGAACAGCAGCGGCAGCAGCAGCAGCGAGCCGATACCCATGCGCACCAGGATCAGCGGTACCGGGCCGAATTCCGGCACCGCCACGCGCATGAAGATGAACGACATGCCCCATAGGGTCGAGAGCAGGATCAGGCGTAGGGAATCGGCCGGCGACATGCGACGTCCTTGGCAGGTAGGTGGAGAGAATAAAGAGCCTAGACCATGTCGCTGGTCTATGAATAGCCTGTTTTTTATCAATAATATTGATGTGAAATATCAGCGATCGTGCTGGTCAGGGAGACGTGCCAACGACGATCCAGCCCTTGTCGTCGACGCTTACCGGCACCGGATCGAGCGTGCAGCCGAGGCCCAGGCCGCCGGTTCCTTCGCCGCTTCGGGCCGAGAAGGTAGCATCGTGGTTGGTGCAGCGCAGCTGTTCACCATCCTGGCTGAGCACCCGCCTGCCGCGCTGGTCGAGAGGCAGGAACTGATGGGGGCAGGCGTTGACGTAGCCGAACAGGGCATCGTCCAGACGCACCAGCAGCAGCGGAAAACTGCCACGCTCGCTCTGCAGCGTCAGGCTGGAGGTATCGCCGGGAGCGATGTCATCGAGTCGGACGAGGCGCGTGCCTGGCGCCGGTGCGCTACGATATTGCTGCCATGCCTGGGTCATGACGACTGCCTTGGTTGGGGGGTGGGCCGCCATTGTCGCCAATCAGGGCGTATCTGTCAGCGCCAAGCGGGAATGCGAACGCGGCCCTCTGGCGTGACGGCTGGGAAGGAAAATGGACGTGCTACAGAGGAACTGTACGTGAGAATTGCCGAACTCAATCTCTACCCGGTCAAGTCGCTGAGTGGGATTTCGCTCGCACGAGCCACCCTGGGCGAGCGTGGCCTGGCCTACGACCGCCACTGGATGGTGGTCGACCAGGTGGGGCGCTTCGTCACCCAGCGCCAGATGCCGGGCATGGCACGGGTCACGGTCCGGCTCGAGGACGACTGGCTGGTGCTGGAGCATCCCGAAGCGCAGCCGCTGGCCATCGCACTGGCAAGGCGCGACCAGCCTCGGCTGACGGCCTACGTCTGGGACGATACCTGCCAGGCGCTGGATGAAGGGGAGGAGGCGGGCCGTTGGCTCACCGCTGTGCTTGGCGACCTGCGCGGCAGCGCACTGCGTCTGGTGCGCTTCGACGACGACCACCGGCGCCCGGTGGAATCCCGCTACCTGCAGGGCGAAGCGGCACATACCGCCTTCGCCGATGGTTACCCCTTCCTGATCGCCTCGCAAGCCTCGCTCGATGCCCTCAATACCGCCTTGCAGGAGAAGGGATTGGTGCCACTGCCCATGAACCGCTTCCGGCCCAACATCGTCGTCGATGGTGCTGCCGCCTTCGCCGAAGATGGCTGGCGCGAAGTCGCCGCCACGGAGGGGCACTATCGCTTCGGGCTGCGCAAACCGTGCCAGCGCTGCAAGATCACTACCGTCGACCAGACCCGCGGCACCATCGACGTGCCCGGCGAGCCGCTGCAGACCCTGATGCAGATGCAGACCCAACCATTGCGGCCCGGGGCGTACTTCGGCCAGAACGCCACGCTGCTGGACGGAGCAGAACAGCGCATTGCCGTAGGGGATTGGCTCGAAGCGACGCCGGTCGCAGAGTGTTAAAACTTGTAGGGTTTATTTTTCCCAGGCTTTCTTGTCTCTCCTTTTGAACTAACGTAATAACTTTATTGCATTGGTTCAGGAGGAAGCATGCAGACACGTCGAGAATCCCCAGGAGCGCCAAGCGTGGCGGGCTTCTTCGATCCAGTCACTTTCAGTGTCCAGTACGTGGTGACCGACACGGCGACAGGCCGCTGCGCCATCATCGACCCGGTACTCGACTTCGAAGAGAAATCGGGAGCGACTGCCACAAGGAATGCCGATGCGCTGTTGGCGTACGTGGAACAACACGGCCTCGAAGTGGAATGGATCCTCGACACCCATCCACATGCCGACCACTTCTCCGCCGCCCAGTACCTGAAAGCCAGGACCGGTGCGCCCACGGCCATCGGCACTTACGTCAAGAAGGTTCAGGAGCTGTGGAGCGAGCTCTACCACTGGCCGGATTTTCCTGCCGACGGCAGGCAGTGGGACCGGCTGTTCGCCGAGGGCGACACCTTCCGCATCGGCGAAACGGAGGGGCGCGTGCTTTTCTCGCCCGGCCATACCATGGCCTCCATCACCTACGTGATCGGCGATGCCGCCTTCGTTCACGACACGCTTTTCCAGCCGGACTCAGGCACCGCCAGGGCCGACTTTCCGGGTGGTAACGCCCGTAAGCTCTGGCAGTCGGTCCAGCAGATACTCGCCTTGCCGGACGCTACTCGCCTGTTCACCGGCCACGACTACATGCCGGAAGGGCGCGAGCCGGAGTGGGAAAGCACGGTGAGTGAACAGAAGGCATCCAACACCCACGTGGCCGAGGGGCAGACCGAGGAAGCATTCGTCTCGCTGCGCAACGAGCGCGATGCCCAACTGCCCATGCCGAAGCTGATACTGCATTCCCTGCAAGTCAACATACGAGGCGGCAGCCTGCCCGAGCCTGAAACGAACGGCCGCCGTTACCTCAAGATACCGCTCGATGCGCTGCCGGGCGCCGCCTGGGAATAGGCGCACGCTACACTGGCACAGGAGGCCTGCTTTATGGACGTCAAGCCATTGGATGATCGACTCAGCGTGATGGCTCAGCCAACCGAGGAGGATCTCGAGAGGCTCGCTCAGCAAGGCTACAGAACCGTCATTTCCAATCGGCCACGTGGCGAAGAGGATGCCCAGCCGGATCCGGAGCGTCTCAAGACCAAAGCGGAAGCGCTTGGCATGTGCTGGAAGGAGATTCCCGTCAAGCCGCGCGAATATTCGCAGCAGGACATTGATGCCTTTGCCCGTGCACTTGACGATGCTCCTTCCCCAGTAGTGGGCTTCTGTCGCACCGGTATGCGAGTGACCCATTTGTGGGCTCTGTCCAAGGCACCGCATTGGCCGCTTTCCGAGTTGCAGGCATCTGCCGAAGCGGCAGGCTACGACCTTGGGCCTTTGCGCGAGGATCTGGCGCGACAGCAAGCATGACGGCAAAGAATGGAATGGAGTCGAAGCAAACGGAAAGGGAGGAAAGAGCATGTTGCCAACCACCACTTCACGCGTGGAGCAGAATACCGCCGCAGAAGCGAATGAGCGTATTCGGCTCCGTACAGAGGACAGCATCTACTATTTCGCCGAGCATCCTCACGAGATAGGCAACCGGCTACGTGAGCTGGATGCCGAGTGGGACATCGAGCGTACCCTGGAGGCCAATGCGGCGACGCTGGGGTTGGCGGGGGTTGCCATGGGTGCCTTCGTCGACAAGCGCTGGCTGCTGTTTCCAGCCGCCATCTCGGGTTTTCTGCTTCAGCATGCCCTGCAGGGGTGGTGCCCACCCATCGTGTTGTTCCGCAAGCAGGGGGTGCGCACCTCGACCGAGATAGACCGTGAACGCTATGCGCTCAAGGCGCTGCGCGGCGACTTTGCCCTGGCGGATGAAACTGAGGGGCTCAGCCACGATGAAAAGGTGCAACGTGTGCTGGCGACGCTCCACTGAACGAACCCACCGGAAAAAAGAAGCCCGCCGTGGTGGCGGGCAGAAGCAAGGGACTCACGACTGCTGTGCAAGAACCGGCGTGAGTACGTTCAAGGTAGCGCTATTCCAGCATTGAGAATGTCATCCATTTTCCTTCCGTTTTGTAGGAAATTGACTACATAACCTGTAAGCCGTGGGCGCAGGGGGGCGTCTTGTGCTGCCGCTGGCCCCAGCTGGCTGCCTCAGCGCTTTCCTCGTCGCACCGTGCGGCAACGACAAAGGGAGCGTCGCGATGAATGTCACGCTCAAGCGAGCCTACGAACCGCCTTCGTCCCAGGATGGCTATCGCGTGCTTGTCGATCGCCTCTGGCCCCGGGGCATCTCCAAGGCCGATGCCCGGATCGATGCCTGGCCCAAGGAGGTCGCACCGAGCGATGAGCTGCGTCAGTCATTCCATGACGGCAGGCTGGGTTGGGGGGAGTTTCGCCGTCGCTACATGACGGAACTCAAGGCGCGGCGCGACACACTGCGGGAACTGGCGGAACGCGCACGAGAGGGACGCGTGACGCTGGTCTTCAGCTCGAAGGACGAACGGCACAACAACGCCGTGGTACTCAAGCAGTACCTGCAAATGCTGCGACGCTAGACAGCGTGCCGAAGCGTTGTGATTTTTACGGCTTTTTTAGGCTGGGCTGTGCTTTCATACCGTGACGTTCGGTAGAGAGATAACGGATCAGCCAATGCGTATCGCCGCTCAGGGTGCGAATGGATTAGGCTTACGGCTCAGGTACCACTGGCGCAATTGGTCGCCGGTGCTGAAGGTGATCTCCGTCCTGTGGGCGGTATTGGCCATCTTCATGGCCGTTCCTTGGATCGTCCTGGTCGTCGAACGAGATCCCGATGCCCGCGCCTTCGGGCTGTCGATGCTGCTGGTGCTGGCGGCGGTTGGCCTGGTGTGGCTGTCCACGCTGCGCACCCCGATCGAACTCAAGCCGTGGCAGATGTTCGTGCTGACCACCCTGAGCTGGGTCACTGTCAGCGGCTTTGCCAGCCTGCCGCTGGTGCTGGGGGCGCCGCAGTTGTCACCGACCAACGCCGTGTTCGAGTCGGTTTCGGCGATCACCACGACCGGCTCCACCGTGCTGACGGAAATCGATACGCTCTCCGATGGTCTGAAGCTCTGGCGGGGCATCATGCAGTGGCTGGGCGGCATCGGCATCATCGTCATGGGCATCGCCATCCTGCCGTTCCTCAAGGTCGGGGGGATGCGCCTGTTCCACACCGAGTCGTCCGATTGGTCAGACAAGGTCATGCCACGCACCGGAGGCATCGCCAAAGCCACTCTCGGTATCTACTGTGGCTTCACCCTGCTCGCCATGCTGGCCTACTGGCTGGGAGGCATGACGCCGTTGGATGCCGTCGTGCACGGCATGACGTCGCTCGCCACCGGGGGCTTCGCCAACTCCGATGCCTCCTTCGGCGCGTATGCCGGCCAGCCACACCTGCTGTGGCTGGGGTCGCTGTTCATGCTGCTTGGGGCGCTGCCCTTCGTGCTCTATATCCGCGTGCTGCGTGGCTCGCGAACGGCGCTCTGGCGTGACCAGCAGGTCCAGGGTCTGCTGCTGTTGCTGGCGCTGGTCATCCTGGTGCTCTCGCTGTGGCTGGTCTGGCTCGGCACACCGCCATTCGAGGCGCTGACCCACGTCACCTTCAACGTCATTTCGGTGGTGACCACCACCGGGTATGCTTCCGACGACTACAGTCTGTGGGGATCACTGGCCTATGTGGCCTTCTTCTACCTGACCTTCGTCGGCGGCTGCAGCGGTTCCACCAGCGGGGGCATGAAGATCTTTCGCTTCCAGGTCGCGACCATCCTGTTGCGCAACCAGTTACGTTTCCTGGTCCACTCGCATGGCGTCTTCGCTTCGCGCTACAACGGCCAGCCGCTCACCGACGACATCACGCGCGGTGTGGTGGCATTCTCATTCTTCTTCTTCCTGACCATTGCCGGGCTGGCACTGGGACTCGCGCTGATGGGGCTGGATTTCACCACGGCACTCTCGGGAGCCGCCACGGCCGTGGCCAACGTGGGGCCGGGGCTGGGGGATATCATCGGGCCGGCCGGCAACTTCGCCCCGCTGCCGGACGCCGCGAAGTGGCTGCTGTGCGTGGGCATGCTGCTCGGGAGGCTGGAGATCCTCACGGTGCTGGTGCTGCTGACGCCGATGTTCTGGCGCAAATAGGCAGGAGGCGTGCCGATGCAACGAGTGACGCAGGACGCGTCCCGCCCCGCCCCGGTAGACTCGCGGCGACCGCAACTGCTGGTGGCCCTGGGCGGGAGGAGTGAGGAGGATGCCGCTCTGGCCAGGGCGGCACACCGCTACGCGCAGCGTGAAGGTATACGATGGTGGGCCGTGCACGTGGACGACGGCCGCAGCGGGCCCAGGCAGCGGCTGGCGCTGGACCAGGTCCTGGCGCTGGTGAATCGGCTGGGCGGCGAGGTACGCATTCTGCAGGGGGCGGGACGTGCACGCGAACTGCACGAGTATGCCGTGGAGCAGGGCGTTGCCACGCTGATGGTGGGACGCACGCGTCCTTCGGGTTGGCGCATCTGGCGTCGCCCGCTGGCGGAGCGGCTGCTGCGCTATGGGGGAACCTATGATCTGGTGGTCGTGGCCGAGGCCCGCCAGCGGCGTCGCTTCCGCCCCGCTCGCCGTCGCCATTCGCCCGGGTGGCGCGAAGGCTGGGTCGTGGCCGGTAGCTTTCTCGTCGCCGTGGTCGTGGCGTGGGCGCTCGAGTTCTGGCTGGAGCTGGCCAACCTGTCGCTGATCTTCCTCGCCGCGGTGCTGGCCAGTGCCACCCTGGCGGGAACCCGTGCCGCCATGATCACCGCTGCCCTCGGGTTTCTTGCGTTCAACTTCCTGTTCACCCGGCCGCGGTTCTCCCTGGCGATGGTCGAACGCGAACAGCTGCTGACCGTGATCTTCTTCCTGCTGGTAGCGGTGGTGGTGGGGCAGCTTGCGGGCAGCGGCCGCCATCGTCTGATGGCGCTGCGCAGCAGTCGCGAGCAGAGCCACAGGTTGCTGACCTTTTCCCGTGCGCTCTCGGTTGCCACCGACCGCGAGCAGGTGCGTGACGTCGGCATCACCACCCTGGAGCGCTGGCTGGGCGTGCCGGTGGTGTTTCTCGACGAGGACGGTGAAGGGACCGGCCTGGCGGTGCGCAGTGCAGTTCCGCCCAATGCCCGGCTTGGCGCGCAGGAGGAGGCCGCCGCGGTATGGAGCTGGCAGCAGCGCAAGCCGAGCGGCGCCGGCACGGCCACCCAGAGCGCGCTGCGCTGGCGCTTCATTCCGCTGGTCGAACAGGAACGCGTGCTGGGCATCGTGGGGCTCGAGCTCGCCGTGCGCGAGCGACCGCTCGGCCCCGACCAGGAGACGCTGGTCACCACCCTGACGCGCCAGCTCGGCATGGCGCTGGAGCGCACGCGCCTGGTGGCCGAGCTGGGTGCCTCGCGGCTCTCGGAAGAGAACGAGCGATTGCGTTCGGCACTGCTGTCATCGGTATCGCACGACTTGCGCACGCCACTTGCCTCGATCATCGGTTCGGCCAGTTCGCTGAGAGAGCTCGAGCCGCAGCTCAGCCGCGCCGACAGACGCGAGCTGCTCGATGGCATCCTGGCCGAGAGCGAGCGCCTCGACCGCTATATCCAAAACCTGCTCGACATGACCCGGCTGGGCCATGGCAGCCTCAAGCTCGAGCGTGACTGGGTCTCGTTCGACGACCTGGTGACCGCCGCACTGAAGCGGCTGGGCACCACGCTGGAAACGGTACGCATCGAGCGCGAGGGGGCCGACGGACTGCCGCTGCTCTATGTCCATCCGGCACTGATCGAGCAAGCGCTGGTCAACGTCATCGACAACGCCGTGCGCTTCTCCCCGACGAACGGTCGAGTGACAATCCGCGCCGGGCTCGACGAGGCCCGCGAGTGGCTGGAGGTCCGTATTACCGACGAAGGGCCGGGTATCCCCCCGGCACAGCGCGGTGCGGTGTTCGACATGTTCATCACCGGCGGTGAGGGTGACCGCGGACCGCACGGCAGCGGCCTGGGCCTGGCCATCTGCCGTGGCATGCTGGGCGCCCACGGGGGGAGCGTCGAAGCGCTGCCCGGTCCCGATGGCAGGGGCACGACCATCGTCATGCGTCTGCCGCTGGCAGCGCAGGAGGAGCGTAGCCGCGATGACGACTGAACGAGGCCGCATCCTCGTCATCGATGACGAGCCGCAGATTCGCCGCTTCCTGCGTATCAGCCTGGTGTCCCAGGACTTCGCCGTGAGCGAGGCGGCAACGGGCAGGGAGGGGCTTACGCTCGCCGTTTCCCAGGCCCCGGATCTGGTGCTGCTGGACCTGGGGCTGCCGGACATGGACGGCCAGCACGTGCTCGACGAACTGCGCCGAGCCAGCCAGGTGCCGGTGATCGTGGTATCGGTGCGTGAGCAGGAGGCGGAGAAGGTGCGCGCGCTGGATTCCGGCGCCAACGACTACGTCACCAAGCCGTTCGGTATCCAGGAGCTGCTGGCGCGGATTCGCGCGTTGCTGCGACAGCAGAGCTCGGCAGGAAGCGGCCCGGGTACGCTACGCCTGCGGCGAGCGGGGCTCGAGATCGATCTCGCGGCGCGCAGCGTGACGCTGGCGGGCGGCGCCGTGCATCTCACGCCCAAGGAGTATGCCGTGCTCGACCAACTGGCGCGCCATGCCGGCCGGGTGGTGACCCAGACCCAGCTGCTGCGGCACGTGTGGGGCCTCTCCCACACCCACGACACCCACTACCTGCGTATCGTCATCAGCAAGCTGCGTCACAAGCTGGGCGATGACCCGCAGTCTCCGCAACTGCTGCAGACCGAGGCGGGGATCGGTTACCGGCTGCTGGTCGAACCCGTCGAGAAGCACTGAGTCGCCGTGTCGGTTGTCGGCACGGCCTCAACTGCCGGGCGCCGGCCTTGGCCGGCGCCCGGCAGGGTTTCACAGCGTCATGAACGGCATGGGCTCCTGGTCGGTGAACTGATAGACGTTCCACTCATCCCGCTTTGGCCCGGGCATGCCGGGCGTACCGATGGGCATGCCGGCCAGACCGATGCCGTCCACCTTCGGTCGCTCCTCGAACAGCCGCTCCACCGCTTCGAAGGGTACGTGACCCTCGATGGCGTAGCCGCCCATCAGGATGGTGTGGCAGGACCCCAGTCCGTAGGGCAGGCCGGCCTCCTGCTTGATCTTGCCCAGGTCCTCGTCGTCGATGATGGTGACCGAGACCCCGCGTTCCTCGAGCTGGCGCGCGTACTCGTCGCAGCAGCCGCACTGCGGGTTCTTGTACAGGGTGGCCTCCTCGGGCAGGGCGGCGTGAACGGCCGAGGCGGTACCGATCAGCAGGCTGGCGGTGAGCAGCAGGGAAGTGGCGCGACGGTTCATGAGCGTGCTCCGGTAGAGGGCTTGGTCGAGGTAAAGAGATACTTGAGCAGGGCGGCAATGCCGAGGCCCAGCAGAGTGAGTACGGCCAGCGGCATCAGCCAGCCCAGCCAGCTCATGTGGCCCATCAGGGCCAGGCAGTCGGTTGTCATGGCGAGTCTCCTTGAGAACGCTTTACGTTTGGTCGTGCGCGGGCAGCGCCTGGCGGGCGCCCGTTTGCGTTCTCAGGCTCGCGGAGGCCGCCGCGGCGGCGGCATTCGGTGGTCGGCCATGGCCAAGGCCGGGGCGACGGCCGGGAAGGGGGGCTCGACGGCACTCAGGCTGCCGAGGTGGGGCACCATGGTGCAGGCCGAACAGCGCGAGTCGCCCGAGGTGTCGTCGTCGAACTGCTGCACGGACGAGGCGACGCCGCAATCGGCTTGATGGGTATCCATGGCCGCGTGAGTCGACAGGCTGTTCAGCGCCAGCAGCAGGGCAAGCAGAAGCGCCAGGAAGCGTGCTCCCGGAGTGCGTCTGCTGTGGGTCGGCCTGGCGACATCCGTCATGGATAGTCCTCGCAATGTTGCCTGCTCATTGAAACCGATCCTGTGGCCTCCTTCAATGATCCAGCGCAAGGCGCTGGATCATTCGTCCCGGTGGTGGTCGTGGCGATGCATCAGCAGGTGCATGCCCAGGCACAGCAGCATGGGCAGCAGCAGCCAGGCGCCGCCGGCGGTCTCGCCGCGCCACAGGAGCAGCAGGAAGGCGCTCCCCATCAGCACCAGGCAAAGCGGCATCATCCAGGCATGCAGCCCCCGCGAGCGGGCGCCCCGCGGCCGTTCCGCCGAGCGTGGCCCATCGTGGTCGTGATCCTCCTGCAGGGGAGGAGTGGAGCGAAGACGGTTCATGGCGTGTCTCCCTTGTGGATGCGCGCATAACGGCGCTTGAGCAGCAGCGAATTGCCGATCACCGACAGCGAGCTGGCGGTCATGGCGATCACGCCGATCATGGGGTGGAGCAGGCCGGCGGCGGCCATGGGGATGGCGGCCACGTTGTAGCCGCTGGCCCAGAGCAGGTTCTGCACGATCTTGCCGAAGGTGGCGCGGGAAAGATGCATGGCCTCCACCACGCCGCTCAGTTCGCCGCGCACCAGTGTCACGTCGGCGGCCTCGATGGCCACGTCGGCACCGGCACCGATGGCGATACCGACGTTGGCCTGCTTGAGGGCAGCGGCGTCGTTGATGCCGTCGCCCACCATGGCCACGTGATTGCCGTGCTTGCGCTGCAGCGCGCGGATGGCATCGACCTTGCCCTCCGGCAGCACGCCGGCCTGGACCTCGTCGATGCCGACCTCGTCGGCCACGGCTCGCGCGGCGCGCTCGTTGTCGCCGGTGATCATCACCACGTGCAGGCCGAGCGCATGCATGCCGCGGATAGCCTCGACCGACTCCTCCTTGAGCGTGTCGGCCACCGCCACGATGCCCGTGGCCCGGCCATCGGCGGCGACGATGACGGCGGTGCGCCCCTTGGCTTCGAGCCGGCGCATCGCCTCGTCCAGCGCCTCCAGTCCCTCGATGCCCTGCTCCTCGAGCAGCCGGCGGTTGCCGATCAGCACCTGCTTGCCATCGATTCTGCCGGAGACACCGCGGGCGCCGGTGGAACGGAACTCGGTGACTTCACCGGGCTTGATACCGCGCTCGACGGACCCGTCGACGATGGCGCGGGCGATGGGGTGCTCCGAGGCGTTCTCGACGCTTGCCGCCAGCGTCAGCAGCTCCCTCTCTTCGACCCCTGCCGCCGTGACCACCTCGGTCAGCTTCGGCTCGCCGCGAGTAATGGTCCCGGTCTTGTCGAGCACCATGACCTTGATGTCCTTGAAGGTCTGGATCGCCTCGCCGGAGCGGATCAGGATGCCGCGCTCGGCGCCGATGCCGGAGCCCACCATCAGCGCCGTCGGCGTGGCCAGCCCCAGCGCACAGGGGCAGGCGATGACCAGTACGGCGATGGCGGCGATGAGCGCCAGCACCGGTGTGCCGGCGTCCGGGTTGACCCAGGGCAGGAAGCCTGCGCCCCAGTCGAGGATCGGGCGCAGGACATCGGGGAACAGCAGCCAGGCGGCCAGGCTTGCCAGTGAGATCAGCAGCACTGCCGGCACGAAGCGCCCGGTCATGCGGTCGGCGAACTCCTGGATGGGCACCCGCGAGCCCTGCGCCTGATCGATCAGGCGCACCACCTGGGAGAGGAAGGTGTCGCCACCGACCCGGGTGGCCCTTACCCGTAGCCGCCCCTCCTTGTTGATGGTGGCGCCGATCACGCTGTCGCCGGGGCCCTTGTAGACCGGTATCGATTCGCCGGTAGCGATGGATTCGTCGAGGTGGCTCTCGCCATCGACCACGTCGCCATCGGTGGGAATCTTGTCGCCCGGGCGCACGATCATGACGTCGCCCGGTTCGAGCTCCTTCACCGGCACCTCGACCTCCTCGCCGTCGCGCTCGACCCGGGCCGTCTTGGCGCCCAGGGTGAGCAGGCGGCGAATGGCCTGGGAGGCACGGCCCTTGGCCAGTGCCTCGAGATAGCGCCCCAGCAGGTGGAAGGTCATGATGGTGGCCGCCATCTCGATGAACGAGGTCATCGGGTAGACGAAGCCGACCAGACCGATCAGGTAGGGTGGCAGGCTGCCCATGGAGATCAGCACGTCCATGTTGAAAGTACCATTCTTCAGCGAGCGCCAGCTCGAGCGATGGGTGGCCGCACCGCCATGGAGAAAGACGACCGGGAAGGCGAGCAGGGCGACGATGGCCAGGTAGCCGGGGATCGGCTGCCAGAACATGTGCGGCATCATCAGGATCATGATCAGCGTGGTAGGCACGCCGGCGATCCACAGCCGCTTGCGCGCCTGGCGCAGGTAGCCTTCCTCGATGGCGGCAACGGCCTCGCCATCTTCCTCGGCCTGCCCGCTCACCGCGGCGACGTCGTAGCCGGCACCTTCGATGGCCTGCTTCAGCCGGTTGCCATCCGGGCCGCCTGCCTCAATGGTGACGCTGACCCGGTGGCCGGCGATGTTGGTGTCGATCCTGGTGACCCCGTCGAGCCTTTTCAGCGTATCCCGGATGATCCCGGCACAGTGGTCCGAGCCCATGCCCGGCACCGTGAGGCGGAACTGTCGGGAGCTCGCGCCGTCGTTGACCGCCGCAACATCGTAGCCGGCACCCTCCACGGCCCTTTTCAGGACGTTGCCATCGGGTCCGTCCGGCTCAACGCTGACACTGACCCGGTGGCTGGCGATATTGGTCTGGACCTCCCCCACGCCGTACTGGCGCTGGAGCGTCTGGCGCACGATGCCGGCACAGTGTTCGCTGCCCATGCCGGGTACCGTCAGGGTTATCTTTCGCAAAGTCACAGTCATTCCCATGCTCTCCGGAGATGAAGCTTTCCGGGGGCCCTTACAAGCCACCCGGCTCGCAACGGCACCGCCCGTCAGTGGTGGGCTTCATGGTCATCGGGCGCGACCGTCTCGGGCGCGGCCGGCTGCCGCTGCTCCTCGGTCATGAGGTCCTGAAGACGGTGCTGCAGACGTACCCTTTCCGTCAGCATCTCGCCTTGCAGCTCCGCCATCCGGGCATGAAGCGCCTGGAGGGTTTCCAGTTCGGGGCGTTCGGCTTGCAGAGCGACGGCCATGTCGTCGCGGAGGTTCATCAGTTGCCCCAGACGCTGCAGCTGGGCAGGGCGATGCTCGTGGATCAACTCGCGTAGTTCGCTGCGCTGCGCCTGGTCGAGCATGGGCAAGGCGCCCTTGGATCCTCCGCCCATCATGGGGCAGGGCATCCTGCCGCCACCCATCATGCCGCTCATCATGCCGCCACCCATCATGCCGCTCATCATGCCGCCACCCATCATGCCGCCACCCATCATGCCGCTCATCATGCCGGAACCCATGTCGCCGCTCATCATGCCGGGGCTTGCCACGTCGACACTTGCCGTGCCGGAGTTAACCTCCTGAGCCGTGGCGGCGCTTGCCATGGCGCCCAGTGCCAGGCCGAGGCAGAAGCAGAGGGAAAGTCGGGATATCATCATGTCACTCTCCTTGAGGGCATGCGCCCAAGAGGGGCGTTGGTAGCAACCATGGGGAGATCGACAACCGACGCCATTGTGCTGGCTCATTGCTCGGCGATGCAGAGTGACGCTCAGGACCGAATGCGTC
The DNA here is from genome assembly GCF_015992245.1 of Halomonas sp. SS10-MC5. Lineage (NCBI taxonomy): Bacteria > Pseudomonadati > Pseudomonadota > Gammaproteobacteria > Oceanospirillales > Halomonadaceae > Halomonas > Halomonas sp. SS10-MC5. The sequence goes on from NZ_CP065435.1 coordinate 1,371,706, forward strand.
CTGTCACCAGATAGATCGGAAGCGGGGAGGGGTCGGGATGCGTTCGGGGAAAACCGAGGGCCGAGGTGCGATGGGGAAGGGCGCCCTGCCCTGGGACGAGCCCCTCGGAGCAGGCGGCGTCCTGGCTGTCGTGGCGTTCACTGCGTAGCGTGACGTCGCTTGGCTGGGCGATACGCGTGTCGTGGTGGCACTCCTCTCCATGATTGGCCGTGGTCGCCACGATGCTCGGCGTCTCGCTGCTGGCGTCGACCCCACTTGCCATGGCAGGTGGCGCCAAGAGCAGCATCGCGAGGCCCAGCGCAGCGAACAGCCAGTACCGCGCCCATGCCCAGACGGGGGCGGGCTGCGGTCGGGCGTAGGCGGGTCGTGGGGCCATGGAACCACTCTATGCGAGCCATCGGTCATTTCAGCCTAGCCGAACCGGAGCGGGCGAATCTTGACGCATATCAATCGATGCGAGACGCGTGCTGCCTCAGCCGAACGGGGGGCCGCGTTCGAGCAGGCACCATGGCGAGGCGAGACATCGGCACAAGCCGAGCTGTGCCGAAGCCTCGTCACGCGCCCTCGGGGCTCACTCCGTAGTGGAGGGAGACGCCGGCTTTCCGCGCTGCATCGGCATGCCCTGCTGCAGCTGCTGACGCTGCTCATCGGTGAGCAGATCCTGCATGGCGTTGTGCAGGCGCACCCGGTCACCCATCATCTCGCCCTGAAGCTGAGCCATGCGGCTGTGCAGTTCCTGGATGGCGTCGGGATCGGGCCTGGTCTCTTGCATCTGTGCCATTGCCGACTCGCGCAGTTCCATCATCTGGTTCATGCGCTCGGTCTGTGCGTCGCGATGCCGTTCCAACAGGGCGCTCATATCCTCGCGTTGATCGGGTTCGAGGAATTGCCACATCCCCCCTGGTCCCGCGCCCTGGCAGGGTCCGAATCCCTGGCCGCCCATCATGCCGGGCCCCATGCCCATGCCGGGGCCGAAGCCCTGGCCGCCCATCATGCCGGGGCCCATGCCCATGCCGGGGCCGAAGCCCTGGCCGCCCATCATGCCGGGGCCCATGCCCATGCCGGGGCCGAAGCCCTGGCCGCCCATCATGCCGGGGCCCATGCCCATGCCGGGGCCGAAGCCCTGGCCGCCCATCATGCCGGGGCCCATACCCATGCCGGGGCCGAAGCCCTGGCCGCCCATCATGCCGGGGCCCATGCCCATGCCGGGGCCGAAGCCCTGGCCGCCCATCATGCCGGGGCCCATGCCCATGCCGGGGTCGTAGCCCTGGCCGCTCATCATGCCGGGCCCCATGCCCATGCCGGGGCCGCCGTAGCCCGGGCCGCCCATCATGCCCTGCGCCCCAGCCGAGCCGGTAAAGATCAGCGTGGCAAGGCCGAGAGAGGCGGCGATTCCGCGAAGTTTCATGATACCTCCTGGTGACGTGCACCCATCCGCTTGGTGGAGCCGGCACGATGCCGCGCCGGCGGTGACTTTCCACAGCATAGAAAGCCGGGCGTCATCGGAAATTGACGTGCATCATTAAAGCGGCTGCCCTGCCGCGATGGCCAAGGGAATTCCGAGAAGAGATATTTGCGCCGCGGATGTAAGGAATGGGCACGGCGGCTGTCTTAACCTTTCGCGGACGAATAGACTAGGACGCCGATACCTTCATTCCTTGAGGATGGATAAACGAGTGAATACCGATATGACGCATCATGCCAAAGCCGGCCGACGCTTCGAGACGTCGTGGCGAATGAGTGGGCTGCTCCCGCTGCTGCTGGCCATGCTGTGGGCGTTGCCGCTGATGGCCGCCGAGGACGAACAGGCCGAGGGTGAGTGGCCCAAGGGGCACTACCCGCTACCCGAGCGGGGCGACGTTATCGGCGAGGATTACATCGTAGAGGCGCGTGACGAGGAGACCCTGCTCGACATCGCCCGTGAACACAACGTGGGCTACCAGGAGATTCGCCGCGCCAATCCCGACGTCAGCGTCTGGATGCCGGGCGAAGGCACCGAGGTGGTGATCCCGGGGCGCTTCATCCTACCGCCGGTGGAGCGGGAGGGGATCGTGATCAACGTCGCCGAGCTCCGGCTGTACTACTATCCGCCGACAGGCGAGGGCGAGACGCCGCGGGTGGAAACCTATCCGATCGGCATCGGGCGCGAGGGCTTCGATACCCCGCTGGGCAAGACCAAGACCACCATGAATCTCAAGGATCCGGCCTGGTACCCGCCCCAGTCGGTGCGCCAGGAGGCCGCCGAGCGTGGCGAGGAGGCGCCCGCCGTGGTGCCGCCGGGGCCCGACAACCCGCTGGGGCGCCACGCCATCCTGCTCGATATCCCCGGCTATCTGATCCACGGCACCAACAAGCCGGATGGCATCGGCATGCGCGCCAGCCGCGGCTGCATTCGCATGTTCCCCGAGGACGTCGCGTCGATCTTCGAACGCGTGCCCGTCGGCACTCAGGTTCACCTCATCAACCAGCCGATCAAGGCCGGCTGGGACGGGGACATGCCCTATGTCCAGGTCTACGAGCCGCTGGGCGAGCAGGAAGCCGGCATGGCCGCGTTCATGGAGACCCTGGCCATGCTCGAAGGCAGCGACGACGAGGCCGACACGCCGTTGAACTACGAGCTGCTGCGCGAACTGCTCGAGAACCCCAGCGGCGAGGTCGTCGCGCTGACACCGGCGCCCGCGCCCGAACCCGAGGAAAAGACCGAGGAGCAGGAGAGCCTGCTGTGGGAGGAGCTGGCGGTCTAGCCAGGCATCCTTCGTTTCAGCTTGCATTCAGAGTGATGCGTTAGCGTTGTGCTTCCCTTAGGCGAATCGAGACATAACCATGTACAAGTCGCTTTTTGCAGCCCTGGTCACCCTCTGGTCGGCCAACGCCCTGGCGGCCCCCGGTCACCAGGCCAACGGTACGCAACCGGCCGACGAGGCGAAGGTGGATCGCGTCATCCAGGTCGAGGCGGAAGAGATGATGTTCGGTCCCGAGGCATTGACTGTCTCACCGGGCGAAACGGTGAAGTTCGAGATCCATAACAGCGGGGCCCTCCCGCACGAGTTCGTCATTGGCGACCGGGCGGCTCAGGAGGAGCACCGTCGCATGATGCAGGAGATGGGTGGCCACGGTCACGGCCATGGTGATCATGGCGGCCACGACATGGCCGAGGGCGAGCATGGCGGCAACATGCCTGCCGTGACCATTGCTCCCGGCGAGACTGCCATGCTCGTCTGGACGGCGCCCGAGGGGGCAGGCCAGTTGGAGTACGCCTGCAACATCCCCGGGCACTACGAAGCCGGCATGGTGGGGCAGATCGACTTCGAGGGATGAGCGGCAATGAAGCTGTTACTTCTCGAAGATGACGACCTGCTGGCGGAAAGCTTGTCGGAAACTCTGGAAGACAACGGCTACCGTGTCGACTCGGCGGCGTCGGTTCGCGCCGCCGAGTCGTTGATGGCGACCGAGGACTACGCCCTGGCGATTCTCGACCTGGGACTGCCGGACGGCTCCGGGCTCGACCTGATCGCGCGCTGGCGTGGTGAGGGGCGCCGTCTGCCGATTCTCGCCCTCACGGCGCGGGACACCTGGGAAGACAAAGTCGATGGCCTGCGTCGCGGGGCCGATGATTACCTGACCAAGCCGTTCCATGAAGCCGAACTGTTGGCCCGATTGAATGCGCTCTTGAGGCGGCAGACCGGCCGCCTGAGCCCCATCCTCAGCGTCAACGGCATACAGCTCGACGAAGACACACGGCAGGTCAGTGTCGATGGCGACGCCTGGCAGAGCCTCACCGCTACGGAGTTCCGCCTACTGCGCTACCTGATGCACCATCCCGGCCGTGTCTTGTCCAAGGCTCAGCTGCTCGATCAGCTCTACTCCCTGGAGCAGGATGCTCCCGCTCCGAATCTGGTGGAGGTCTACATCGCCAAGCTTCGGCGTCGGTTGGGCAAGAACGCCATCCAGACTCGGCGTGGCCAGGGCTATGTCCTTGCGTCGCGTTGACCGGCGCAGCCTGCGCTTCCGCCTGCTGGCCTGGCTCGGGGGCGTGGCCTTCATCGTGGTGGGCCTGACCTGGCTGATGCACGGCATTCTGCTGCACGACCTGGCGCGGAGCTTTCTCGGCGAGCGGCTGCGCCAGGAGGCGGAACATACGCTGCTCCAGTTTCGCCAAGGGCAGCTCTCCACGCCGCTCTGGCGCGCGGAGAGTCCTGCCTTCCAGGTCTTCCATCACCTCTACGTGCTGGAGCTGGACGGCGAGATCACCACCTCGCACCCACGCTGGCTCGAAGCGCTCGTGCCTTTCCTCGAAGGCGAGGACGACACCTTGGACGTGGTGGCCTGGGGAGGGCGCCATCTGCTGGTGTACCGTGCGCGCTTCGAATTCGACGGCCGCTCGGGCGTGCTGCTGATCGGCGAGGACTTCGGCCAGGTCGAGGATGGCCTGGAAGTGCTTCACTGGTGGGTGGGTGGCATCGCCGGCCTGCTGTTGGTCCTGCTCATCGGCCTCAATATGATGGCGGTCAACCGCGCACTGCGTCCGCTCTCGCGCCTTCGTCGGCAGCTCGATGAACTACGTGCCGGGGCGCGTGACAGGCTGCATCTCGATGCGCCTTCCGAACTCGATGGCCTGGTGGAGCAGCTCAATCGTCTCATGGATGAACACGCGCGACGGCTCCAGCGTTCGCGAGAGTCCCTGGCTAATCTTTCTCATGCGCTCAAGACGCCGCTGACCGCGATCCTGCAGGTGCTGCGTGGCTCACGCCCTATCGACGCAGAGCGCAGGTTGAAGATGCAGCGTCGACTCGAGGACATGCATGCCCAACTGGAGACCGAGCTGAAGCGCTCCCGCATCGCCGGGCCCAATGCGGGGCAGCGTGCGGTGGTCCGGCGCGAAGCCGAGCAATTGATCGAGATGTTCTCGAGCCTCTATCCCGATCGGCGCTTTCGACTCGACATCGCCGCTGCGGTGCCCGCCACCGTCAGCGTCGAGCGGCAGGACTTCGCCGAAATGCTGGGTATCCTGCTGGACAATGCCGGCAAGTGGGCTTCCCGCGAGATCCATTGCCACCTGCACCAGGACGCCTCGTTGACGATTCTGGTCGAGGACGACGGTCGTGGCGTCGCGCCTGGCGACCTGAGCCGCCTGGGCCGTCGTGGCAATCGGCTCGACGAGGGCAAGCCCGGCCATGGGCTGGGCCTGTCCATTCTGCATCAGATCGTTGAACGCTATGCGGGCCGGGTCCGTTTCGAGCCTTCGCCGGTGGGAGGGCTGCGGGTCGAGATCGTGCTGCCGCTACCCGAGACGAACTGATCCATTCAGCGTGGTTTCAGTAAGCCATCGCATCATGGCGCCTGGAGTTCCCCTGACAGGAGCCATGCATGACAACCAAGAACGCCACCGGCCTTACCCTTTCCCGTCGACAGCTGCTCAAGGGCGGGGTCGCCTGCGGCTTCGGGGCTGCGGCCCTGGGGCTGGTTCCCGCCTGGGCCGATCCCTGGGGGCAGAGCAATGCCTACCCCCAGGGGGCGGTCGAGGGCAATGACATCGCCCTTGCCATTCGCCGGGAGACGCTGAGGATCAATGGGCGCAACGCGCGCCCGATCACCATCAACGGGACGAGTCCCGGCCCTCTGATCCGGCTGCGGGAGGGACAGGATGCGACGCTGCGCGTTACCAACCTGCTGGACGAGCCGACTTCCATCCACTGGCACGGCCTGATCCTGCCTCCCGCGGTCGACGGGGCACCGGGGATCAGCTTCGCCGGCATCGCCCCGGGGGAGACCTTCACTTATCGCTTCCCCGTGGTGCAGAACGGTACCTACTGGTACCACAGCCACTCCGGCCTGCAGGAACAGCTGGGCCACGCGGGACCGATCATCATCGACGCCGCCGAGCGCGAGCCGTTCCGCTTCGACCGCGAGCATGTGGTGTTGCTGACCGACTGGACCTACGAAGATCCGGCCACGGTCTTTCGCAACCTGAAGACCGCCGAGGGCTACTACAACCTGCAGGAACGGACCATCGCGGACTTCCTCACCGAGGTGCGCGAGAACGGCTTTCGCGAGACGGCCCGCACGCGCGCGATGTGGGCACGCATGCGCATGAGCTCGCGCGACATCGCCGATGTCACCGGCAGCACCTACACCTACCTGGTCAACGGCCAGGCGCCGGAGCAGAACTGGACGGCACTGTTCAAGCCGGGAGAGCGGCTGCGGCTGAGATTCATCAACGGCTCGGCGATGACCTACTTCGACGTGCGCATTCCGGGGCTGAAGATGACGGTGGTGGCTGCCGACGGCCAGCCCGTGCAGCCCGTACCGGTCGACGAGTTCCGCATTGCCGTCGCCGAGACCTACGACGTCATCGTCACCCCCGAGGCGGACACGGCGTATACGGTGTTTGCCGAATCCATGGACCGCAGCGGCTTCGCCCGCGCGACCCTGGCGCCGCGCCTGGGGATGGAGGCCGGTATCCCCGAGCGGCGCAGGATCGCCGACCGCGGCATGGAGGCGATGGGCGCGCATGGCATGGATCACGGCGACATGGCAGGCATGGACCACTCGAACATGGCGGGCATGGACCACTCCAACATGGCGGGCATGGACCACTCGAACATGACGGGCATGGACCATTCGAACATGGCGGGCATGGACCATTCGAACATGGCGGGCATGGACCACTCGAACATGGCGGGCATGGACCACTCGAACATGGCGGGCATGGACCACTCGAACATGGCGGGCATGGACCATTCCGGCATGCAGCACGGCACGTCGCCTGGCGCCTCCGAGGGCGGCATGCTGCCGGCGGGGGCCGCCCAGCCTGGCTCGCAGTATGACCAGGCAGGGATCGGCATCGACCCGGAGGAGCGGCGCATCCTGATGTATCGCGATCTCAAGGCATTCCGTCCCTGGCCGGACCGCCGTGAGCCGGAGCGCGAGATGGAGATCCACCTGACCGGCAACATGGAGCGCTACATGTGGTCGTTCGATGGCAAGACGTTCAGCCAGGTCGACGGCCCCATCCATTTCCGCAAGGACGAGCGGCTGCGCCTGATCCTGGTCAACGACACCATGATGGAGCACCCCATCCATTTGCACGGCATGTGGATGGAGCTGGAGAACGGGGCGGGTGAGCTCATTCCTCGCAAGCACACCATCAACGTCAAGCCGGGCGAGCGGGTCTCGGCACTGATCACCGCCGACGCCGAGGGCAGCTGGGCCTTCCATTGCCACCTGCTCTACCACATGGATGCCGGCATGTTCCGGGTCGTCAGGGTCTCGTAAGGAGTTCGCATGAAAACCAGAATGACACTGCCTGTCGCCGGCGCCACCCTTGCCTTGCTGGCCACTGTCGGGGCTCATGCGGAGGATGGCTACGACGCGCCGGGCGACTGGCCCTCTCCGATGGCGAAGCATCATGTCGGGACGGCGGTCTTCGATCGGCTCGAATACGTCTTTCCCGACAAGGAAGACGAAACCCTGGTGTGGGATTTCGAAGCCTGGTACGGCGGCGACATCAGCCGCTTCTATCTCAAGAGCGAAGGCGAGAATGTCCAGGGCGACGGAGCGGGCGCCGAGTTCGAGGCCCTCGACCTGCGCTACAGCCACCTGGTCGCGGATTTCTGGGAGCTCCAGGGCGGCATCGGTTACCAGGGCAACGTCGGCACGAACGACCATCCCGAGCGTTTCTATGGCGTCGTCGGCCTGCAGGGAACGGCGCCCTACCGCATCGAGACCAGCCTCGACCTCATGGTCAGCGAAGAGGGCGACGCCTGGGCCCAGTTGGAAGCCGAGCACGACGTGCGCCTCACCCAGCGTTGGTATCTGCAACCCCGTGCGGAGCTGGTCGCAGCAGGCAGCACAGTGGAGGAATTTCATATGGGAAGCGGGGTGAATACGTTGAATGCCGGCTTACGGCTTCGCTACGAAATCACCCGCAAGCTTGCCCCTTATGTCGGTGCCTATTGGGAGAAAAGCTACGGCGAGACCGCCGACATGGCACGCGCCCATGGCGAGCCTACCGAAGACACCGGTCTCGTCGCTGGCATTCGCCTGTTGTTCTGATATAGCCGGTGCAGCAGCCGGACGCTGCTGCACCGGCTTTACCGTAGTGACATGGTCTAGCCAGAACAAATCGATGCTTGATCTGCATCAACTCAGGCAACGCCCTCCATTGTCATACTAAGTTCGTCGGCGCGCCCTGCCGTCTGATCAGGACCTCTGGAATGGAAGGCACATCCCGATGAGCCTGTACGAGTTGCACGGATCATTGTTCACCCGGCTGCCGGGAATACTGCTGCTCTGGCTACTGGCTTGGACGGTGGGAATCGCCTATGCCTGTTCACCTCAGATGGAAATAGGCGAGTCGGTGAGCCAGGCGATGCTTGCCGCGGTAGATGACCTGCATGCGGAGAACTGCGACAAGCACTCTCCGAGCATTACTATGGCCAGTCTCGGCAAGGTGTCAGCAGGTGATCTGCGCAACTTGACCACAGCGAGCCTGTTTCCCGGCTTGCTCTCCTTGTTCCTCTTGCCTGTCGGAGTGGGTGGAAATCTGATGCTGCCAGGTTTCTCGCCGCACTCGCCTAGCCCCATTTATCTCGCCACGGCTCGGATGCGTATCTGAGATCGGTCGTTCGCTACGACGTCTCAAGGATTACGTACCATCCGCGAGTTCGGCCCTTGAGATGGCCGCACTCCCAGCATGCGAGGTGAACCATGGATCACGACAAGCCCCCATCCGATTCCGGTGGCCTGCAGCCCATGCGCTTCTGGCTGCCCCTGGGACTCTTTCTCGCCTTCGTGGTGTATCTGCTGTGGGCCGAGCACAGGGTTCATTTCGTGCAGTTTATGCCGTTTCTCATCCTGCTGGCCTGTCCGCTGATGCATCTGTTCATGCATGGCGGGCATGGCCGGCACGGCAAGGGAGGGGACGAGACATGAACGCTGGAGGAAGCGCCTATGGGCTGTGGATACTGGTCATCCTGAACTCAGTGGTCTTCGTCTTCTTCGCCTTCAGCTTCATCAAGCCCCGCAGCGAGGCGGACTGGCGAAGTCTGGGCGCCTTCTCGGCCTTCGTGGTAGCGCTGTTCGTGGAGATGTACGGCTTTCCCTTGACCATTTACTTCCTCGCTGGCTGGTTGGCAACGCGTTACCCCGGTATCGACCCCTTCTCCCACGACAGCGGTCATCTGCTGCAGACCTTGCTGGGAGTGGAGGGAGACCCTCATTTCAATGTCCTGCATATTGCCAGCAATGTAATGATCGTTGTGGGCTTCTTCATGCTGGCATCGGCCTGGCGTGTGCTCCATCGAGCGCAACAGAGCGGCGAAGTCGCCATGACCGGCTGGTATTCGCGCTGCCGCCACCCTCAGTATGCCGCCCTTATCCTGATCATGTTCGGGTTCCTGTTGCAATGGCCCACGCTGCTGACTGTCGTCATGTTCCCGATTCTGGTCGTGGTCTATGTGCGCCTCGCCCGTCGTGAAGAGCATATGAATCTGATGGAATTTGGTGAGGTATATCGAGATTATATGGAGCGTACTCCAAGGTTCATCCCCCGGATATTTCCCAAGTTCTCTACCCGTTTCCGAGGAGGGTAATTGCACACTGATCATCAAGACAGATCGGTCGAGTCTGAGTGAGAAGAAAACTAAGAGGTGAATTTGTCATGAGTAATAAAGAGCATCGCCTTGGTGTATCCGAGATCAATCTGGTAACTCGTCATCTGAAGCTGGAGCCTAACGATGAGGTGTCGATTCGAGCAGCTGTCGTCGACATTGATCAGCTCTATGGGCTGGACGGCGTGTCTTTTGACGAGAAAAAGTGGAGGCTGGATCTGGCCTATGACGCATCGAGAGTTTGCCTCGATTGCGTAGAGGATATTTTAAAGAAACATGCTGTCGAGATCAGCCATGACTGGTGGACGCGTTTCAAGGAAGAGCATTACCGGTTTGTCGATCAGAATGTGAAGGATAATGCTAATCATGAACCCTGGAGCTGCCATCAATCCCCACCCGGCAGTGGGAAGAAAAAATAGCAAGGCAGAGTTGGCCCCGGCGGATCCCGTAGCCGATGAGGGAGAGAATGGCGGCGACGGCAATCAGCACGAACAGAACGGAAGCGACAAGCGACAATCCGTGCAGGGCCCTTCTCTGAACGCTCTGTGTTGGTAGATGAGCCAAACCAGCGCCATCTGCAACAGCGAGAATGCCAACGGTACAGCGAGAACCGCAGCCACACCCCGACCTCGGTTTGTTGCCGCTGCGTCGTAGAGCTTGCAGCGCTTGAAGTGGCTGGTGGGGGTGTCATGGCAGGCGCCGAAAAATCAGCCAGGCAGCTAGGTACAATGGCATGCCTATCACCACGAGAGCGAGAGCATGCGGCCACAGGATCTCCATGCCCACACCCTTGAGGAAGATGCCCAGGGTGATTTCCAGATAGTGGCGCAAGGGGCTGGCCAACGACAGCCGCTGGAGCAGGTTCGGCATGCTCTCCACCGGCACCATGGTGCCGGACAGGAACATCAGCGGGAAGAGGCCGAAGAAGGCGAGCAGCAGGGCCTGCTGTAGAGTTCGCGAAACCGCCGCCACCAGGACGCCGAGGCCGATGGCGCTGAACAGAAACAGCGCGGTCAGGGCGAAGAACAGCGACAGGTTGCCTCTGACCGGCACGCCGAACCAGCCGACCAGCGCCAGGCTGGGGAGTACGGCGATCAGGCCGATCAACAGGGTGGGCACGGTCTTGGCGATGAACAGTTCGCCACGGCGAATGGGTGTGACCATGAGCTGCTCGATGGTGCCGACCTCCTTCTCGCGAACGATGGAGGCGGCGGGATGCACGACACCGATCATCAACCCCGCCAGGGCGATCATCGCCAGCACCGTGAAGTTGACGTTGGTCTGGTCCGGGTTGTACCAGGTGCGGAGCTGCGCGGTTACCGTCGCGAGCGGTCGCTCGTCGAGTGTGCCCTGGCGCATCCGGAAGGCCTCCACCGTCTGCAGCGCATAGCCACGGGCGACGGCCGCCGTATTGGCGTTGCTGCCATCGATCACGAACTGCAGTGCCTGACCGCTACCGCGGTAGAGTTCGCGCTCGAAATCGACGGGGATGACCAGTACCGCCTGTGCCTCACCGCGTTCCAGATACGGCTCGGCCGCCGCAACATCGCGCAGGTGCGCCACCAGACGGAAGTTGCCGCCTGCGACGAAGTCATCGATCAGGCGGCGGCTGATCGGGCTCTCGTCGGCATCGACCACGGCCAAGGGCAGGTCGCGCATCTCCATGCCCAGGGCGTAGACGCAGATCACCACTTCGATGGTGTAGAGCCAGAAGATCAGGAACAGCACCACGGGATCGCGGAAGAATTGGATCAGCTCCTTGTGCAACAGGCTGCGCAGTCGCATCAGGCCACCTTCTTCTTGAGCCGCCAGGCCGCCAGGGCGAAGACCAGCAGGGTGTAGACGGCGACGATGGCGATGCTCGGCCACAGGACCTCGAGTCCGACGCCCTTGAGCACCACGCCACGGGAGATGTCGACGAAATAGCGTCCCGGAAAGGCCAGGGTGTAGAGCTGCACCACATAAGGCATGGTGAAGATCGGAAACAGCATGCCCGAGAACAGGAGGGAGGGCATCAGGGTCACGATCAGCACGGCCAGCAGGGCGACCAGTTGGGTACGGGTCACGGCCGACACCAGCAGGCCGATCCCCAGGGTGCAGAGCACGTACAGCAGCGATATCGCCAACAGGAACGCGACGCTGCCCCGGAACGGCACCCCAAACCAGAGAAAACCGACACCGATCACCATCGCCATCTGCACGAAGGCGATGATCGCGTAGGGCATCAGCTTGCCGGCGAGAAACTCGACGGAGGAGAGCGGCGAGGCATAGATCTGCGCGATGGTGCCGGTTTCCTTCTCCCGCACCAGGGCGAGCGCGGTGAGCAGAGGCGGGAAGGCCATCAGGATCACCGCATAGAGGCCGGGCACCACGGTGTGCACGCTGCTGAGCGAGGGGTTGTACCAGACGCGGGTTTCCAGGTGCAGGGCCGACGATGGCGCTGCATGGCCAAAGCCGCTGGCGATGGCCAGCGCATGACCGCCGACCAGCGTCGCCGTGGCGGAATAGGTGCCGTCCACCAGCAGTTGGACCGGGCTCGGCTCGTGGCGGGCGAGGGCGCGTTCGAAACCGGGCGGGATGATCAGTGCCAAGCGGATCTCGCCGCGCTGCAAGGCGCGCTCCATCGCCTGCGGGTCACTCAATTCGCGCTCCAACCGGAAGGTCTCGCTCGCCGTGAACGCCTCGCTGAGCTGGCGGCTGGCGGGCGTACGGTCCTGATCCAGCACCCCCATCGGGATGTCGTCGACATCGAGCGTGATCGCATAGCCGAACAGCAGCAGCATGACCAGCGGCATGATCAGCGCGACGCCGACGGTGATCGGGTCGCGCAGCACCTCTTTCGCCTCCTTGGTCGCCACGGCGGCGATGCGCTTGGGGTTCATGATGCCAGCTCCCGCTGCGTGCGCTCGAGATGGCCGAGGAAGACCGCTTCCATGCCGGCGTCGGCCGGCAGCCGCAGCGCCTGGCGCAGCTGCTCGAGGGTGCCAAGGGCGACCAGGCGCCCCTGGTGCATCAACCCCAGGCGGTGGCAATAGCTCGCCTCTTCCAGATAGTGGGTGGTAACGAACACCGTCATGCCGCCGCTGGCCAGGGTCTGGATCAGCTGCCAGAAGCGCTGGCGGTTGAGCGGATCGACGCCGGAGGTGGGCTCGTCCAGAAACAGCACCGCCGGGCCGTGCAGGATGCTGCAGGCCAGCGCCAGGCGTTGGCGTACCGCCGCCGACAGCTCGCTGACGCGGCGCGTCTCCATCCCGGTCAGGGCCGTCATGCCGCTGGCCCATTCGATCGCCTGGCGTCGGCGCATGCCGCCAAGGCCGTAGGCCCCGGCGAAGAAGCGCAGGTTCTCGGCCACCGTGAGATCCGGGTAGAGCGAGAAGCGCTGTGACATGTAGCCGATGCGGCCGCGCAGGGCCTGTGCCTGGGCGGTCACCGAGAGGCCGGCGACGAAGGCCTCGCCGTCGCTGGGCATCAGCAGACCGCAGAAGACCCGGATCAGGGAGGTCTTGCCGGCGCCGTTGGGGCCCAGCCAGCCGATCACCTCGCCCGGCGACACACTGACCGAGACCCGGTCGACGGCGGTGAAGTCGCCGAACCGCACGCTGAGCCGCTCCGCTCGCACCTCGCCACCCTGCGTCTCCGTGACGGCCGGTGTCACCGGCGGCGGCGCTGCCGGCGCCTGTGCCGTGCTCAGTGCGATGAAGGCCTCCTCCAGCCCTGGCGCGGCGGAAGCCAGGGTGGCGAGCCCGCGCAGCCGCGCCAGGATGGCCGGCGGCAGGTCGGCACCGGCATGCAGCTGGATGCGCAACCTGTCCGCCAACCACTGCAGGTTCAGCACCTCGGGGACGTCGCGCAGGATGGCCTGCACGGCGGCGGCCATGGCGGTCCGCACGTCGTAGATCCGCCCCTGGACCCGGGCACGCAACTGCGCCGGGCTGTCCACCGCCAGCACCCGGCCCTGGTCGAGAAAGGCGAGTCGATCGCAGTATTCCGCTTCGTCCATGTAGGGAGTACTCACGACGACGGTACTGCCGTCCTCCCGGTAACGCCGCAGCAGTCGCCACAGATCGCGGCGCGATACCGGGTCGACGCCGAGGCTGAGTTCGTCGAGCAGCAGCAAAGGCGGGGCATGGATCAGGTTAGCGCACAGCGACAGCTTCTTGCGCATGCCACCGGAGAGCTTGCCGGCCGGCCGGTCGAGAACGTCCTGCAGCCCGGCCATGGCGAGCAGCTCCCGGCTGCGACGGCGGAAACCGTCCGGGGCGACGTCGCGGATACTGGCGGCGAACTGCAGGTTCTCGAGAACGCTGAGCCGGTCGTAGAGCGTGAACTCCTGTGACATGTAGCCGACCCGGGCATTCACCTCGGCCGCCTGGCGCACCGTGTCGAAGCCGAGTACCTCCGCTTGCCCCTCGCTGGGATCCAGGATCGCCGCCAGCAGTTGCATGAGCGTGGTCTTGCCTGCGCCGTCCGGGCCCAGCAGCCCGAAGATTTCGCCCTGCCGGACCTCCAGCTCGACCCCCGTTAGCACCTGCCGGCCGGCGAAGCGCCGCCCCAGCCCGGTGGTGCGGATCGCCGCGGTCATGGTGGCACGACCAGGGTGTCGGGCCACGGCGCCTCGTCCTGCCAGCGGATCCAGGCATCGGCCGGCATGCCAGGCTTGAGAGTGCCGTCGGGGTTGGCGAGCCGCAGGGTCACCCCGAAGACGGTGCGCGCCCGCTCGTCGGGAAGATGGACATCGCGGGGGGTGAATAGGGCACGGTCGTCGACCGCGCTGACCTCGGCCTCGAAGTAGCGGTCCGGGAAGGCGTTGACCCGTACCCGGGCCGGGGCGCCGAGGCGGATCCGTCCCAGCGCCTGTTCGGCGACGTAGAGCTTCAGCCGGGGCCGGTCCAGATCGACCAGGTTGCCCAGCGGCTGCCCGGGCGCCACTACCTCACCAACCTCTACTGCCTTGACCAGCACGGTGGCGTCGATGGGGCTGCGCAGCACGGTCCTGTCGAGCTGGAACGCGAGCTGCGCCTGTTGTTGCTCGAGCGCCTGCAGGTTGGCGGTCGCCTCCGCAAGCTGTGCTGTCAGCACCCCGACCTCACCGGCCGCTTCGCGCCGGCGATCTTCACTGCGCTCCAGTTGCTGCGCGGGAATCGTGCCGGTGCGACGCAGGGTTCGCGCGCGTTCCAGCTCGGTCTCGGCATTGCCGAGATGATGGCGCGCCGTGTCGAGCAGGCGCTCGAACCGCACCATCGCTTGTTCACCGGCGACCCGGCGCGCCTCGAGTTCGGCCTGTTGCAGACGAAGGAGGCGATCGTCCAGGCGCAACAGCACATCGTCCCTGGTGACGGCCCGGCCCTCGGCCAGATGGTTTGCCACTACGCGTCCGGGGATCTCGGCGGCCAGGCGAATCTCGGTGGCTTCGATACGGCCGCTGCCGTAGAGCAGGCCGGGCGGGAGCTCCGCCGGCCGCAATGCCAGGAAGCCTAGATAGCCCCCAACGGCCAGCAGCATGACTGCCACGATCGTCCACAGCGAGTGTCGCATTGCCGCCCCCATTGTCTCTACACCTCATCCTCCTTCATCTCGGGTGAGGTGTCGGCTGGAGAACGCTCCGGCGGCCAGTCCACAGCCGCTGCCGGAATGACAAGTTCATGGCACCTTTTAGAGATCCCTGGAGCGGTTGGTCTGGTGGAAAAGGCGCATCGCTTCATGCTGTTCCAGTTGCAGCAACTCACCGATCAGATCACGCGTCTCGGGAATCTCGGCGCGCCCCTCAAGATAGCGATAGAAATCGATGACCTGATTGTGGAGGTCGAAGATTTCCTGACAGATCTCGTCGAAGCTCATTTTTGCATAGGGCGCGCTACACGATAGGTGAGGCTTGATAGGGGCATAGGATATATAATCGTATAGCCAGGTATTCAATGCCTTGGGATCAGCTTGCTTCTCGAAACCTGCCACGACCTCTTTCAGGGCCGCCTCGTGATCCGCTAGATATGTCAGTAGCCACTTGGCTCGCTGTTCTTCCTGCTGCGTTGAGCAGTGCTTCAGGCACCGGGCCAGGTGTTCATGCAGTGCACGTGTCCACTCGATCACGTCACGAAATGTCTGAATGTTCATGGTAATCACTCGCTCTGCTTTTGTGTGACCATACTCGACATAAAATATCGAACCCAAGCATCATGCTTAATCGAGAATTAATCATGATCATGTCGTTGAAGTGGCACTGCTTCATGTAGTGCTCCAACCGTTATAGAGCTTGAAACGAATTCTTCTACTTCACGGTGCCTGGGATCCCTAGCCTCGATGCTAGAAGCCTGGGCTGGAGCTAGAGCCTCACGGAGCACCAGCGCCAGTAGCCCGGCCAACGCCCATCTTGTTACTCACCATAGCTCACTGGTATCGCATCCTGCTTGATCGACATCAAGAGATTTGCTTTCCATTGAGGTTCGGTGACACAGGAGCCTGGCTGGGCAGAGGGGCGGCTGTCGTCGCTAACCCTCGATCTTATAGCTGGATGGCATGCTTGGACGCCCACCCTTTCTTTCTCTGGAGTGCTTGTTATCCACCGGGACTTTGCCTAGCCTTACGTCAGCCTTCACGAACTTCGGTGTGAATCAGAGAGATCGAAGCGCCATTTTTTTGTGACGGAAGGATTCTTGTGACGGAAAGGAGTCGCGACATGAAACAAGGAGACGAGCATAACTCTCATATGCGTTCCATGTACCTACGCTTTGGGGCGATGATCCTGACGGCGATGGTGGTCATGTACGGTATGATGTTCGTTAGCGCTTGGGAATGGAGTCACGTTCGATGGAGCGAGAGTCGATTTTTCATGGCGCTGTCCATGGGCGGGACCATGGGGTTGGTCATGTTGGGTTGGATGCTCAACATGTACCAAAATGTCAAAATCAATGTGGCCATAATTGTAATAAGCCTGTTGTTTCTCGGAGGAGCGGTTTTTCTTGATCGAAGCCAGACGACCGTGCAGGACAACTCGTTCATGAGCGCAATGATTCCTCACCACTCCATGGCAATCCTTCGGTCAGAGCGAGCCGAAATAAGGGATTTTCGGGTGTGTGAGTTAGCGGTCGATATCAGCGAGGCGCAGCGGCGTGAGATATTGGAAATGGATTGGCTTATAGAAGATATAAAGAAAAACGGACCTGCAAGAAACGCAGAGGAAGCTGAGGCAAGGCCCGTTCCCGAGTTCGAGGTTAGCGCAGATCGCCAGTGCGGGGCCGAATGAAGGTGAGCGCCCTTATTGGAGTCAGGCCCAACGGGACAGAGCTTGAGTGCCGGCATGTGGGATGGCCAGGCTGAAGGTGGTTACGCCGTCGTTGGAGGAAACCGTGATCTCGCCACCGTGAGCCTTGAGGATAGACCGGGTAATGGCGAGGCCAAGCCCAGCTCCCTCACCATGGTGGCTGCGGATATTGTCGGCGCGATGGAAGCGTTCGAACAGTCGCGAAAGCTGATCGGAAGGGATGGTGTCGCCAATGTTTCGAACCGAAAGACGAACTGCATCGATGCAAGACTCGATCAAGACGGTGACGGTGCCCCCCGCATGGGTATGCCGAAGTGCATTGGAAAGCAGGTTAGCGATCGCTCGACGCAGCATTAGGCGGTCACCTGTAATGGTGGCGACACCGCTGGCCTGCATCTTGACCTGCTTTTCCTCGGCGAGGGCGTCATAGAACTCCAGCAAGGCGGCGACTTCCTGCTCCAGGTGAACCGACTCGGCTGGATTGGGCAGAAGCCCATGGTCGGCCTTGGCCAGGAACAGCATGTCGGCAATCATTCGGGCCAGACGCTCGAGCTCCTCCAGGTTGGAATGAAGAGTGTCTTGATATTCCTCTGAGTTGCGTGGCCGAGACAGGGCTACTTGGGTCTCGGTGAGCAGGTTCGACACCGGGGTGCGCAGCTCATGAGCAATATCCGCCGAGAACTCGCTGAGCCGTTGAAAGTCGGCTTCCAGTCTGTTCAGCATCCCATTGAATGCGTTGGCCAGCTCGAGCATTTCCGGCGGGGTGGCTTGGAGATCGAGCCGCTCACCCAGGCGCTCGGCGGAAAGCCGGCTGGCGGTAGCGGTGATCCGCTTGAGCGGAGCCAGGCCTTGACGGGCGACCAGCCAGCCGAACAAGGCCGTCAGCAGGGCGGCCATCGCAATGCCAGTCCAGAGGTATCGACGGATGTCCTCGAGAAAGTGCGCGTGATGCGTGATATCCAGCCCCAGCAGGACTTGTACGGGAGCAGGTACGGGTAGGGGGAGGTATTGCTGAACCTCACGGCCAATGAATTCATGGCTCGCCACGCTCCAGCGGGCGCTAGGTGGGCTAACGTCCCCATTTTTTACCGGTGCGAGAAACTCCGGTTGGTGGGCGTAGAGTATCCGTCCCGCTTCATCGCGAATGGACACGGAAAGGTTGGCATGACTCGTTAGCACGTCATCGAGGTACCTGGGCAGTGTATCCAGTGCGGTGGGGCTGTCGGCTCGGGCAAGCAGGTTTTCGATCATGCTCAGTTTTGCTGTCAATTCCATCTGATCGATGTCATCGAAGTGACCCCGAATCAGATGCTCGAGCGAGAGCACAAGCAGCAGCAGCAGGCCTGCTACCAGCAGCGAGAAGAGCGTGGCTAGCCGAGTCGTCAGGGAGAGCGGGCAGAGGATCATTGGCCGTACCCCGACTCCAGTACGTATCCCATGCCGCGTACGGTCCGGATCAACTTGTCGGGGTAAGGGCCGTCAACCTTGGCACGCAGCCGCCTGACGGCAACGTCGATGACGTTGGTGTCGCTGTCGAAGTTCATGTCCCACACCTGCGAGGCGATCAGTGAGCGGGGCAGGACTTCTCCCTGACGGCGAATCAAGAGCTCAAGGAGAGCGAACTCCTTCGCGGTGAGCTCGATACGCTCCCCGGCTCGGGTGACTCGTCGTCGCAGCAGGTCGAGCTCAAGATCGGCGGCGCGGAACACTTCCGCTTCGCGTGCCTTGCCGCGGCGTAGCAGCGACCGGATTCGTGCCAGTAGCTCGGAAAAGGCAAACGGCTTGACGAGATAGTCATCCGCGCCGAGCTCGAGCCCGCGTACTCGGTCATCGACATCGTCTCGAGCCGTCAGGAACAACACGGGAACATCCTGACCGGATCGGCGCACTACCTGCAGAATGCTCCAGCCGTCCAGACCCGGCAGCATCACGTCTAGAAGCAGTAGGTCATAGTCTTCGTTCTGAGCCAGGTGCAGGCCATCCAGACCATCACGGGCCAAGTCGACGACGAAACCGGCTTCTCTAAGGCCCTGCGCCAGATAGTCACCGGTTTTTGGCTCATCCTCAACGATCAATATCTTCATAGAGCCTCCGTCCTGCTCCGATCGAAAATGACATTTTTGTCATTTTCGAGTCAGTTTCCTGTCCTCTACTGCCACGTACTATGCCCACATGAACAAACAACAAGGGAGGTGAGTAGGCAGAGTCGTTACTCTATCATGCCTGCTGCTTGTATCAATAGCCCTGACGGTTTGGAAGTGGTTGTAAAAAATCTCCATTAAAAGTGAGGTGTGTCATGTTTAAGAAGATTGCTCTTACCGCTGCCGTTGTCAGCATGTTCTCCGTGCCAGCCTTTGCCAATTTCGGCAGCGGGGCGAATGAGAATATTCTCAAGGAGGGCAGTACAGCCAGCACTATCATTAACTCTGGGCAGCCTCATACTTATCAGATAAATTTGGACCAGCCTACAACAGTCAGGATTGCCAGCAGTCACTTTCCGGGAATGCATTCCATACTACCGATGAAAGCCAAGTTGATCGACGCTCAGGGTGGCACCGTGAAAGAGGTGAGCTCTTACGGTGGTGACTTTGAAATTCGAGAAGCTTTGCGGGCTGGCCAGTATCGTTTGGTAGTGTCAGGAAATTCGGCTCCCGGCGGGGATAGTTGGGATGTCCATCGTTATAGCTTGCATGTCGCCTTTCAGTAACCTGGTATCAGATATTTTAGGTTTATGGCTGGCCGGCGCGAGTCGGCCAGTTTGGTAAATAATGCCAAGTGTTTTAATTAACACTCGGCCCAAAATATGGTGGAGCGCTGTTCTGGCAGAAGCGCTCCGGTGGGCGCGGGGTAGCTCATGGGAATTCGATTACCAATGGTGCTCGCAACGATGCTGGGCACAGCGCTTTTGTTACCTCTCCCGGCGTTATCGGGGCCGATACTGTCGCTCAGTGAAGCGGAGCGACTTGCCCGAAGGGATGATCCTGCCACGCTCCGCTATCAGGAATTGGCCGAGGCACGCCGCGAGGCCTCCGTTTCCGCCAGGCAGCTCCCCGACCCGGCGCTGATCATGGAAGTCATGGATGTGGCCCGGGACGGCTTCTCGCTCGAAGACGACACCATGACCCAGCTGCGCGTCGGCGTGCGCCAGACGTTTCCCCGAGGCGACAGCCGCAGGCTGGCGGGTGACCGGGAAGGGGCCATGGCTCAGGCCGAAGCGGCGCGCGGCAGCAATGCGGAGCGCGCTGTCGTGCGCTCAGTGCGGCGTGCCTACCTATCGCTTCACGAGCAGCGCGGGATGCTCGAGGTCCTCGAACAGAGTCAATCCCTGTTCGAGGATTTGCGCCAAATCACCGAGCGTGAGTTCGCCTCCGGTTTCGCCGAGCAGCAGGACCTGCTGCGCGCCGAGCTGGAACTGGATCGGCTGAGCGATCGTCTGCTGGCCGTTCAGGCTCAGGAAGCCGCGGCGATGGCCCAACTGGCGCGCTGGGTCGGCCAGCAGGATGCGATACGGCCCTTGCCCACCCAACCTCCCGAGCTGGCCGAGCCGGCTGGGGATCTGCTGGGGCATCCGTTACTGGCAGTGGAGCAGGCCATCGTTGCCGCGGGGGAGCACGATGTCGAACTGGTGCGACAGGGCTACAGGCCCCAATGGTCGGTCGAGCTCAACTATGGCACCCCGACGGAGCGGGGCATGGGCATGCCGGATCGCCTCTCGGCGATGGTCATGGTGGATCTCCCGCTCTTTACGCGACAGCGCCAGGACCGCGATCTAGCGGCCAGCGTGCATCGGCGTGAAGCGGCGCAGCATGCCTGGGACGAGCAGGTCCGCGAGATGCAGCGTCAGCTCGATGAGACCCAGGCTCGGTGGGCACGGCTGCATGAGCGTGAGCTCCGCTATGCGCAGCGCCTCCTGCCGCAGGCCAAGGACAATGCCGAGGCCGCCGAGCATGGCTATCGCAACGGCACCACCGATTTCAATGCCTTCGTGCGTGCGCGCCTGATCGAGCTGGAAACACGCATCGAGGCAATCCGCGTCGCCACGCAGCGCCGCCTAGAGCAGGTGGATCTGCTTTACCTGTTGGGAGAGAACGTATGAAGGCCTTGGCGTTTGTCGTCCTGTTTGGTGTGGGGGCGGTGGCGGGGGGGGCTGCCGTGAGCTGGTGGCCGGATTCGTATGGGCATGTTGCCGTGGCAGCGGGCACGGCCAATGAGGAGAGAGAGATTCTTTACTACCGGCATCCGCATAACCCCTCCGTAACCTCTCCTGAGCCGCGCAAGGACGAGATGGGCATGGATTTTATTCCGATCTATGCGGGTGGCGGCGATGCGTTGCCCGGTACAGTGAGCATCAGCCCCGTAGTGCAGCAGAACCTTAACGTGCGCATCGGTTCCGTGGCTCGCGGCGATCTGGCACGCCTGGTCGAAACCGTCGGCTTTGTCGACTACGACGAATCGAGACTCAGCCACGTCCATCTGCGTACCCAGGGGTGGATCGAGGATCTCAGCGTGAGGACGACCGGAGAGCGAGTGGAGGAGGGGCAACTGCTGTTCCGCCTCTACTCGCCGGAACTGGTCAACGCCCAGGAAGAGTTGCTGCACGTGGTGCGGCGTGGTGGCAGTGCTTCTTCAGCCCGAGAGCGCCTCAGGGCGCTGGGGGTCAGTGCCACTGAGGTTGCGGAGATCGAGCGGGCCGGCCAGCCGCGCCGACTGATCTCGGTCAGGGCTGGGCAGGGAGGTGTCGTGGAGGCGCTCAATGTGCGTGAAGGGATGTATGTCACGCCGGGCACAGAGGTAATGACGATTGCCGACCTCTCGCAGGTATGGGTGATTGCCGACCTGTTCGAGCATCAGGTGGACGCTGTTGCGCGAGGCGACGCCGCCCACGTGAAATTGCCTTTCCGCCCTGGCGAGCGTCTTGAAGGCAGGGTCGATTACATCTATCCGAGCCTCAACAGCCCGACCCGAACCGTTCAGGTACGCCTTGCCTTCGACAATCCCGGTGAGCGGCTCAAGCCGGGCATGTACGCCGATGTCCAGTTGACTACCCGCCCGCTTCAGGGCGTGCTTTACCTTCCGGCCGAAGCAGTGATCCGCACCGGCCGGCAAGATCGCGTGATCCTGGCGCTGGGGGAGGGGCACTTCCAGGCTCGCGGTGTGCAGGTAGGGCGTCGTGCCAACGGCGACCTCGAGATCATCGAAGGGCTCAAGGAAGGAGAGCGTGTCGTTCTCTCCGGTCACTTCCTGCTCGACTCGGAAGCGTCGGCGAGCGCGGAGCTCGGCAGGATGAGCGAAGCGAATGAGGAAGAGGGTGATGACGAAGTTTGGGCCGAGGGACGCCTGCTTGGCATCGATTACGACGCCCGCGTACTGAATGTTGACCATGGACCTGTTCCGCTGCTCGGCTGGCCGGCGATGGTCATGGAATTTGCCGTAGCCGATGACCTCGGGCTCGATGGGCTGCACGACGATATGGCGATGCGCTTCCGTATGCGTGAGCGAGAAGAATTCGTCTACGAAATCACCGCCATTGAGCCGATGGCTCACGACCACTGAGGAGTGGATCCATGATCGAAAGGGTCATCGCGTGGTCATTGCAGAATCGTCTGCTGGTGCTTCTCATGACGGCCATCTTCGTCGCCTGGGGAATCTTCTCCGGACGGCAGATGCCTCTTGATGCAATACCCGATCTGTCCGACGTACAGGTAATCGTCAAAACCAGCTATGCCGGCCAGGCTCCCCAGGTCATCGAGGATCAGGTCACCTACCCACTATCGACGGCCATGCTGGCCGTGCCCAAGGCGAGGGACGTACGCGGTTTCTCCATGTTTGGCGACTCCTACGTCTATGTACTGTTCGAGGACGGAACCGATCCCTACTGGGCGCGCTCTCGCGTGCTGGAGTACCTGAGCCAGGTGGCACCCAGCATGCCGGAGGGGGCGCAGCCTGCCCTGGGGCCCGATGCCACGGGGGTCGGCTGGGTCTACCAGTACGCCTTGGTAGACCGCAGTGGTGAACTCGACCTTGCTGACCTGCGTTCGCTGCAGGATTGGTTCCTCAAGTATGAGCTGCAGTCCGTGGCAGGCGTCTCCGAGGTCGCCACGCTGGGAGGCATGGTCAAGCAGTACCAGGTAGTGCTGGACCCCAATCGGGCGCGAGCCTACGGCTTGACCCTGGCGGGGATCCGCTCCGCCATCTCCGGGGCGAACCGTGAAGCGGGCGGTTCCGTGATCGAGATGAGCGAGGCGGAATACATGGTGCGCTCGCGGGGGTACCTGACCGGCATCGAGGAACTCCGTCTGGTGCCCGTTGGCCTGGGCAGCGACGGTACGCCAGTGCTGCTCGAGGACGTGGCCGACATCCGTATCGGCCCCGCAGCTCGGCGCGGCATCGCCGAGCTGAATGGCGAGGGTGAAACCGTGGGTGCCTTGGTGGTCATGCGCCATGGCGAGAATGCGTTGGCCACCATAGAACGCGTCAAGGCGCGTCTCGACGAATTGCGCCCGAGCCTGCCGGAAGGCGTCGAGATCGTGGAGACCTACGATCGTTCGATTCTGATCCAGGAGTCCGTGAACAACCTGGCGGCCAAGCTCTTGCAGGAATTCCTCATCATCGCCCTGGTATGTGTCGTCTTCCTGCTTCATTTCCGCTCCGCCCTGGTGGCCATCATCGCACTGCCGATCGGCATTCTGGCGGCGCTGATGATCATGCAGGCCAAGGGGATCAACGCCAATATCATGTCGCTGGGTGGGATTGCCGTGACGATCGGCGCCATGGTGGATGCCGCCATTGTCATGGTGGAGAACCTGCACAAGCGACTGGAGAAGGCGCCACCGGGTGAGGACCGCTGGCATACCGTGGCGGAGGCGGCCAAGGAGACCGGTCGGCCGATCTTCTTTGCGCTGTTGATCATCGTGGTCAGCTTCCTGCCGCTGTTCACCCTTCAGGGGCAGGAAGGACGCATGTTCCAGCCCTTGGCCTTCACCGGTACCTACGCCATGGCGGCGGCGGCCGGGCTAGGCATCACTCTGGTGCCGGTCTTGATGGGGTACTTGGTGCGCGGACGCATACGCCCCGAGGCTTCACACCCCCTTAGCCGCATGCTGATTGCCATTTACCGCCCGGGGCTGGATGCCCTGCTTCGCTACCCCTGGGTGACCGTCGTGGCCGCGGTGCTGCTGGCTGCCAGTGTGATCTATCCGGCCGGCAAGTTGGGCAGCGAATTCATGCCTCAACTGGATGAAGGTGACCTCATGTACATGCCATCGCTGGAGCCCGGCGTCTCCATTGGCAAGGTGCGTGAGTTCGTTCAGCAGACCAATCGTCTGATCATGTCAGTGCCTGAGGTGGAGCGGGTGTTTGGCAAGGCGGGGCGTGCCGATACCGCTACCGATCCGGCGCCGATTGGCATGCTGGAAACCGTTATCAGTTTCAAGCCTCGCGACCAGTGGCGCGAGGGGATGACCAAGGACGACATCATCCGCGAGCTGGACGAAACGGTCAGCTTCCCGGGGGTAGCGAACGTTTGGGTGCCGCCGATCAAGACGCGCATCGATATGCTCTCGACCGGCATACGCTCGCCGGTAGGGATCAAGGTGGCTGGCTCCGACCTGGGAGAAATCGAGCGAATTGGCCGTGAGATCGAGCGCGTGCTCCATGATGTTCCAGGCACGGCTTCGGCGTATGCCGATCGCACCGCCGCCGGGCGCTACGTCGAAGTGGATATCGACCGGCGTGCCGCAGCGCGTCATGGCGTCAATGTCAGTGACTTGCAGGCCATCATCCAGACCGCAGTAGGGGGGATGAACGTCAGCGAAACCGTAGAGGGTCTTGAGCGCTATCCCATCAATTTGCGCTACCCCCAGGACTGGCGCGACTCGCTGGAGAGCCTGAGGGATCTGCCGGTCATCACATCGACGGGTGCCTTTCTCCCGCTCCAGTCACTGGCCCAAGTCGACATCGTCGATGGACCGGCCATGATCCGCACCGAGAATGCACGCCTCAACGGCTGGGTCGTGGTCGACATCCGCGGGCGCGATATCGGCACCTACGTGGCCGAGGCGCGCCAAAGGGTGATGGAACAGGTCACGTTGCCGGCGGGGTATTCGGTGACCTGGTCAGGGCAGTACGAGTACATGGAGCGAGCCAAGGAGCGCCTGCAGTGGGTGGTCCCGGTGACTGTCGTGCTGATCTTCCTGCTGCTCTACCTGTGCTTCCGTAATGCCGCCGAGACTTTCATGCTGATGGGATCGCTGCCTTTCGCCGCCGTCGGTGGTGTATGGCTGCTCCATTGGCTTGCCTACGACGTCTCGGTGGCCGTGGCGGCGGGCTTCATCCTGCTGATCGGCCTGGCGGCGGAGTTCGCCGTGGTGATGTTGATGTACGTACGAGGGGCAGTGGAACAGCGCCAGCCGCGTACCCGAGGGGAGCTGCGTGAAGCGATCATCGAGGGCGCCGTCATGCGGGTACGTCCCAAGGCCATGACCTCTCTGACTGTCGTCTTGGGTCTGAGCCCGTTGCTGCTGGATTCCGGCCCCGGCTCCGAGGCGATGCAGCGTATCGCCACTCCTGTGGTGGGCGGCATGATTTCCGCTCCCTTGGTATCGCTGTTGCTGATTCCTGTTCTCTACTGGCTGTGGCAGCGGCAAAGCCTTCCCGAGACCGCCTCGCACGAGGCGACGCCAAGTGACTTCAACCTCAAAGGAAACCACCGAGATGAAACGCAGCATGTTTAAGGTAGCCTTCGTGGCGGGCCTGCTCGCCGCTGGATCGGCCCTGGCCGGTAGCGATCACGGACATGGCAAGCATTCGAGTCCAGCAGTTGATGACACCCAGCAACAGCAGCTGCGCACGGCAGAGGGTATCGGCACCGTGCAGTCTATCGCCCAGGATGGCAGTAGCGTGATGCTGGCGCACGGGCCCATCGCCGAGCTTCGCTGGCCGGCGATGACCATGGAGATGACCCTGGCGGACCCTGCCTTGGCCGAACGGATCGGCATCGAGGATCGGGTGCGTTTCGTGCTGCGCCAGACAGGCGAGACCGATTACGAGATCGTCTCGCTCGAGCCTGTCGATTAAGCTGGGAGCGCTTGTTAGCGATAAGGAAGGACCAGACTTGCCGCTCTCTTTGGAGAGCGGCTTGCCTATTTCGGCAACGCTTCCACCAGCCCCAGCGCCACGCAGAGGCGCACCAGCTCGGCCAGGCTGCCGGCGCCCAGCGCCTTCATGCCCCGCAGGCGATAGACCTCCACCGTCTTGGCGCTGACCTCGAGATGCTCGGCGATCTCGCGGCTGGTCAGACCTTCGGCGACGAGCACCAGGATCTCGCGCTCCTTGGGCCGCAGGGCGTTATAACGCTCGCGCAGGGCGTCGAGCCGTTCACGCACCGCGCGCTGGCGCTGATGCTCGGCCAGGGCCTGCTGAACGGCATCGATCAGCTGCTGGTGATTGAAGGGCTTCTCGATGAAGTCGAAGGCACCGGACTTGAGCGCGGCGACGGCCATGGGCACGTCGCCGTGGCCGGTCATGAAGATCACCGGCACGGTGGTGTCGCGCTCGTTGAGTCGCTGCTGGACCTGCAGGCCGGAGAGCCCCGGCATGCGTACGTCCAGCAGCACGGCGTCGAAGGCGTTCGGATCGGCGGCGAGGAATGCCTCGCCATCGGCGAAGGCGCGGGTGGCCAGCCCCACGGAGTCGAGCAGCCAGGCCAGCGAGTCGCGCAGCGCCTCGTCGTCGTCGACCACGGCGATACAGGGGGCGGCGGTGGGCTCGGTCACGGCTGGCTCCGGGGCGGCTGTCGACGGTAAGAGGGGCTGGGCTCGGCCAGCAGTGTACCGGTAAAGGTGGCACCGTCGGAACCGTCGGCCAGGCTCAGGCTGCCGCCCATCGCTTCCATCAGCGAGCGGCTGATGGCGAGTCCCATGCCGAGCCCTTCCGGGCGGCTGGAGTGAAACGGTGTGAAGATCGCCTGTGCCTCGTCATGCGAGATGCCGGGGCCCTGGTCGCTGACGCGGAAGGTGACCTCGCGGCGCCCGCTCCGGTGTGCGTGAATTTCCACCCGTGTTGCGCCGGGGCGTTCGCGGCTCGCTTCCAGCGCGTTGAGCAGCAGGTTGACCAGTACCTGCTCCAGGGCGATGGGGTCGGCCTGGACGCGTGGAAGCGCTTCCTCCAGCTCGTGGTCGAGGGCAATGCCGGCCTGCTGGTACTGCCACTCGCACAGACGGCAGGCGGCGTCGACCACCTCGATCAGCGCGACCGGGCGCGGCCGGGTCTGGCCCTTGCGCACGAAGGTGCGGATGTGGCGCAGGCGCTCGCCCAGCCGCTGCACCTGCGCGTCGATGCGCTCGAGGGGCAGGGTCAGGTCTCTGGCCGGGCGCCCAGGGTCGGCACGCAGCTGGATCAATGCTCCGCTGACGTAGTTGGCGATGGCGCCCAGCGGCTGGTTGAGTTCGTGGGCGATATTGGAGGCCAGTTCGCCGGTGGTGGCCAGGCGGTTGGCGTGGGCGATCTGCTCCTGGTGGCGCCGGGCCTGTGCCTCGGCGGCCTTGCGCAGGCCGATGTCACGGTTGAGCAGGGAGAGGTGGTCGGGCTCGGCGCCGGGGCCGCGGTGGGCCAGCACCACGCTGAGCACCGGCACCGGCCCCCTGGGGCCCGGCATCTCCAGTTCGCCGCTCCAGGAGCCGTAGCGGGCCACGGCGGGCAGCACAATCTCGCGCAGGATGGAAAGCGATGCCGGCGTATAGGCCCGCTCGAGGCGGGCGTCGAGCCCTTCGCGCGGCAGGCCCAGCAGCCTCCTTGCCGCCTCGTTGGAGTAGAACAGCCGCTCGTCGCCGTCGCAGAACAGCACGTAGTCGGTGGTCGATTCCACCACTCGGGCCAGGCGTTCGCGGTTGGCCTCGGCGCGAATGCGCCGCCCCACGTCGCGGGAGACGCAGAGCACGTCGATCAGCTCGCCGCTGGCCGGGTCGCGGCGGGTGCGGCTGGTGGTCTCGAACCATACGTAGTGCCCATCCTTGGCGCGGAAACGGTAGGTCTGCTGGTAGAAGCCGTCGTGGTAGTAGACCCGCGGCGACTTGTTGAGCAGGTCGGCCAGGTCCGAGGGATGGAACAGGTCGTAGGCCGACACGCCGATCAGTTCCTCGGGTTCGTAGCCGAGCAGGTCGCGGGCGGCCTTCGAGGCGTAGAGGAAGGTGCCGTCGCGGGCGTGGCGCGAGATCAGGTCGGTGGTGCTCTCCGCCAGCCATTGATAGTGGCGCTTCTCCTCGTCGAGTTCGGTGACCCTCGTTTCGAGCGCGGTGCTGCGGGCCTCGAGCTCGGCCAGGCGTGCACGCAGCGCCTCGATCTCGCTCGCCATCAGCGCGCCGGGTCCACCCGACCGCCCAGCGAGGCGTTGCGCCGGAACCAGCCGGCAATGCTGGCCCGCGGCAGGCGGGTCGGCAGCACCTCGTGGGGCACGTCTTCGGAGAGAAAGCAGGCGAAGTTGCCGGCCTCGGGACGCACCCGGGCCACCTCCCGCTCGGGGTCGTCGGCGGCGAAGATCGCCATCTCGCCGCCGCCGTCCGCGGGCCAGCCGGGGTTGAGGTAGCCTACCGTGGAGACGACCCGGTTGGCGCGCCCACGAAAGCTGTCGAGATGCTTCTTGTAGAAGGCGCCCGGCGGGTAGTGGGCGAAGTGGGCCTCGTATTCGAACAGCCCCAGGTACAGCGCCTGGTTCAGCTCGCGCTGCAGCTCGCCCATGGCCTCGAGATAGCGGCGCTGGGCCAGGCTCTCGCGGTCGAGCCAGCGAATGGCATCGCCGCGGATGTCGCGGCGCAGCTGGTGCTCGTCGCCGCGACCGATGCCCGCGGCGGCCAGTGCCTCGCGCTCGGCCATCTCCGCAAGCTCCCGATGCAGGTCGTGACACAGCTCGGCGTCGAGGAACCCCTCGCCGACGAACCAGCCCTGTTCCACCAGGGCATCGATCAACTGGGGCAGGGCGCTGGCCGCGAAGGCCGGGCGAGCAAGAAGCGGCATGGGCGAGGCGGAACCTCCGGGTCAGGCAGTCAGGAAAGGCGCGTCTCGGTCTTCGAGCTGCGCAGCAGGCGTTCGGGAAAATAGCATAGCCTGCCGTGGGGCGGCTCCTCGAACAAGCTGATGGGGCGCTCGAAACCCTCCGCCAGCAGCTCCACCAGCATCATCGCCGAGAGGCCCCAGATCACCTGGCCCTGGGTATGGTAGCTGGGCACGTAGTAGGGGCGGCCGTTCACCGGGATCACGTCGGTGTGGTGGCGACGATCCTCGAGGAACAGCGCGAGCGGCACCTCGAAAATGGCGTCGAGCTCGGTCGGGTCGGGTGCCAGGGGCAGGTCCGGCGGGATCAGGCCCACGTAGGGCGTGACCAGGATGCCGTGCAGCGAGATCACGTCCGACAGGCGGCCCAGCAGCTCGACCCGCTCCGGCGGCAGGGCGATCTCCTCGTGGGATTCGCGCAGGGCGGTGGCCAGCAGGTCGCGGTCGGCCTCTTCGCGCTTGCCGCCGGGAAACGCCACCTGCCCGCTGTGGGTGTTGAGATGGCCCGCCCGGCGGGTGAACAGCAGCGTCGGTTCGGGGCGGTCGACGATCGGCATCAGGACCGCGGCCTGGGGCATGTCGAGGCGCAGGCGGTGCGGAGCGTGCGCTTGCAGGCGCTGGCGAAGTTTCTCTAACATGGAGTTTCCATCGGCTTTGGTTCCTTCTACCCGGGGGCCTTCGCCGACGTCAAGCCTGCCAGGGAGACCCATGAACTTCTGCAGCCACTGTGGCCAACCCGTGCGCTTCGCGATCCCGGCAGGGGACGACCGGCCCAGGTACCTGTGCGACGCCTGCGGCTCGATCCACTACCAGAACCCGCGTATCGTGGCCGGCACGCTGCCGGTGAGCGGTTCGCGCGTGCTGCTCTGCCGCCGAGCGATCTCGCCGCGCAAGGGCTACTGGACCCTGCCGGCGGGGTTCATGGAAAACGCCGAGACCACCCTGGAGGCCGCCGCCCGCGAGACCCGCGAGGAGGCCTGCGCCGAGGTCGACATCCATGGGCTCTACACCCTGATCAACCTGCCGCACATCAACCAGGTCTACATGATCTTCCGCGCCGACCTCGCCGGCAGTTTCTCGGCCGGGCCCGAGAGCCTCGAGGTGGCGCTGTTCGAGGAGCATGAGATCCCCTGGGACGAGCTCGCCTTTCCCACCATCGAGCGCACCCTGCGCCACTTCTACGCCGATCGTGACAGCGATCACTACCCGCTGCACATCAGCGACATCACCGCCGAGGATCGCGAACGCTACTTTGGTTCCGCGTAAGGGGTTCGCATGACTGGGGTTCGGCCTGATGGCCAAGCGAGAAGGAGCGGGTAACGTGGACAAGTTCGAGCTGAAGCTGGACCAGGCGGCGCGTGCGGCCTGGCTCTCCTACGTGGGAGGGCGTACCCAGGACGAGATCGCCAGCCAGCTCGGCGTGTCGCGCCCCGGCGTGCAGCGGCTGCTGGCCCTGGCGCGACAGGAGGGGCTGGTCAAGGTGCATATCGATCATCCGCTGGCCAACTGCATGGTGATGTCGGACGCCATCCTGCAGCGCTTCGGGCTCGAATTCTGCGACGTGGTGCCGGCCGACCCGGAAGCCCCCGAGAGCAGCGCCCACTACCTGGCGGTGGCGGGGGCGGAGCGGCTGTCCAAGCTGATCGAGCGCTCCGAGCCGCTGACCCTGTCATTGGGCACCGGGCGCTCGGTGCGCGCCACGGTGGAGGCGCTCAGCCGCATCGAGCGGCCCCAGCACCGCTTCGTCTCGCTGGTCGGCAACGTCGCCCGCGACGGTTCCGCCAACCGCTATGACGGGGTGATGGTGCTGGCCGACAAGACCGGCGGCGAGCGTTTCCTGCTGCCGGCGCCGGTGGTGGCCGGCTCGGTGGAGGAGAAGGAGGCGATGCTCGGCCAGCGCCTGTTCCAGGCCATCGTCGAGGTCGCCAAGGACGCCGAGGCGGCCTATATCGGCGTGGGGCGCATCGACCGCCAGGCGACCCTGTTCCAGGATCACTTCATCAGCGAGGCCGAACTCGACGAGCTGCTTTCGCGCCAGGCCGTGGGTGAGCTGCTCGGCTGGCCGCTCGACCGCAACGGCGCCGTCATCGAGTGCTCCATCACCCGGCGCGTGACCAGCCTGCCGCTGACGATGTTCCGCGACCAGACCCTGGTCGCACTGGCCGGGGGCCGCGACAAGGGCCCGGCCATTCTCGCCGCGCTGCGCGGCGGCTGGCTCAAGGGGCTCATCACCGACGAGAACGCCGCCCGCTATATCCTCGAACACGAGTGCTGACCCGGCACGTTCCGAACATAGCCTAAAGTCTAAGGGCTTTTCTTTGCCTTTTCTCGCGCCGTGATCGATCATTTGATCGTTGACTGAGTAAATTGATCAAAACAACGACTCCGGCGACCAACAACAAGTGCCCCATGGGGCAAGCCCAGCACACAGGAGCCCGACATGAAGCTCGCTTACGCCTTTCCTCTGGCCGGTCTGGCCGTTGCCACCGCGGCCCAGGCCGAGACCATCACCGTGGCCACGGTCAACAACAACGACATGGTGATCATGCAGAGCCTGACCGAGGCCTTCGAGGAGGCCCATCCGGACATCGAGGTCAACTGGGTGGTGCTCGAGGAGAACGTGCTGCGTCAGCGCCTGACCACCGACATCGCCACCGACGGCGGTCAGTTCGACGTCATGACCATCGGCACCTACGAGGCACCGATCTGGGCCGAGCGCGGCTGGCTGGTCGCGCTCGATGACCTGCCCGAGGCCTACCGCGAGGATGACCTGCTCAAGCCGGTGCGCGACGGCCTCTCCCACGAGGGCACCCTCTACGCGCTGCCGTTCTACGCCGAGAGTTCGATGCTCTACTACCGCACCGACCTGTTCGAGGAGGCCGGCATCGAGATGCCCGAGCAGCCGAGCTGGGAGGAGGTGCGTGAATGGGCGGCCGAGCTGCACGACCCCGACAACCAGCTGGCCGGCATCTGCCTGCGTGGCAAGCCGGGCTGGGGCGAGAACATGGCGTTTGTCTCCACCCTGGTGAATACCTTCGGCGGACGCTGGTTCGACGAGGAGTGGAATCCCGAGCTCGACTCACCGGCCTGGCAGGAGGCGATCGCTTTCTACGTCGACCTGCTCGGCAACTATGGCCCGCCGGGGGCCAGCTCCAACGGTTTCAACGAGAACCTGGCGCTGTTCTCGCGCGGCAACTGCGCCATGTGGGTCGACGCCACCTCGGCCGCGGGCAAGCTCTACAACCCGGCCGAATCGCAGGTGGCCGATCGCCTCGGCTTCGCTCCGGCGCCGGTAGCCGAGACGCCCAAGGGGGCGCACTGGCTGTGGTCGTGGGCATTGGCCATCCCCGCCTCCTCGGAGAAGCAGGAGGCCGCCCAGGCCTTCCTGACCTGGGCCACCTCCCAGGAGTACATCGAACTGGTCGGCGAGAGCGAGGGCTGGACCAGCGTGCCGCCCGGCACACGCGAGTCGACCTACGAGAATGAGCGGTACCAGGAGGAGGCACCCTTCGCCGGCTTCGTCCTCGACGCCATCAATAGCGCCGATCCCACCGATTCGACGCTGGAGCCGAGCCCCTATGTCGGCGTGCAGTTCGTCGGCATCCCCGAGTTCCAGTCGATCGGCACCCAGGTGGGCCAGACCATCGCCTCGGCGCTGACCGGCGATACCAGCGTCGAGCAGGCGCTGCAGAGCGCCCAGCGCGCCACCGAGCGCACCATGCAGCGCGCCGGTTACTGATCCGGCGCACCCGACCTCGCCGGGGCCATGCCCCGGCGGCCAACCCCCAACCTGACGTGGTGATGTCATGAGCAAGACGCGCGCCTCCGGGCGTACCGTCGGCGGCCTGCGCTCGCTGTCCCTGCAGGCCCCTGCGGTCACGCTGTTGCTGCTGTGGATGCTGGTCCCACTGGGCATGACCGTATGGTTCTCGCTGCAGCGCTACAACCTGCTGATGCCCGGCATGGAGAGCTTTGCCGGCCTGGAGAACTACGAGTACCTGTTCACCGACCCGGCGCTGTGGCGTGCCATGGGCAATACCTTGCTGCTGGTGGGCTCGGTGCTGGTGATCACCGTGGGCGGCGGCGTGCTGCTGGCCGTGCTGTTCCAGCAGGAGTTTCCCGGCCGCGGCATCGCCCGGGTGCTGGCCATCTCGCCGTTCTTCGTCATGCCCACGGTCAGCGCGCTGGTGTGGAAGAACATGATGATGCACCCCTCCAATGGGGTGCTGGCGTGGCTCGCCGGGGTGTTCGGCCTGCCGGCGGTGGACTGGTTCTCGTCGCTGCCGCTGACCTCGATCATCATCATCGTGGCCTGGCAGTGGCTGCCGTTCGCGCTGCTGATCCTGCTCACTGCCATGCAGTCGCTCGACGACGACCAGGTCGAGGCGGCGCGCATGGACGGGGCGGGGCCCATCGCGGTGTTCTTCTACATCACGCTGCCGCACCTCAAGCGCGCCATCAGCGTGGTGATCATGATCGAGATGATCTTCCTGTTGACGATCTTCGCCGAGATCTACGTCACCACCTCCGGTGGGCCGGGGCTTGCCACCACCAACCTGGCCTTCCTGATCTACATCCAGGCGCTGCTCGACTTCGACGTCGGCCTGGCCTCCGCCGGCGGGGTGGTCGCCATCATCCTGGCCAATATCGTCGCCATCTTCCTGGTCCGGCTGGTGGCCAGGAACCTGGAAAGCTGAGGCGAGGAGCCGCTCATGACCACTTACAAGACCAAGCAGGCCCTGCCGGCCGAGGGACACCTGGCCACCACGCCAGCCAGCGAGGTGCGGGCCCGGCACACGCCGCTGGTGCCCAGCGTCGGTGCACGGCGGATCTGGCTCACGCTGCTGGGCTGGGGGATCGCACTGCTCATCTTCTTCCCCATCCTGTGGATGGTGCTGACCGGCTTCAAGAGCGAAGCCGAGGCAATCGCCGACCCCAGCCTGATCTTCACCCCGACGCTTGAGAGCTACGTCGCCGTGCAGGCCCGGGCCGACTACTTCAAGTTCGCCATGAACAGCGTGGTGGTGGCCTTCGGCTCGACCCTGCTGGCGCTGCTCATCGCCATACCATCGGCCTATGCCATGGCCTTCCTGCCCACCAAGCGCACCAAGGGCACGCTGCTGTGGATGCTCTCCACCAAGATGCTGCCGCCGGTGGGCGTGCTGGTGCCGATCTACCTGCTGTTCCGCGACGTCGGGCTGCTCGACACCCGCACCGGGCTGGTCATCGTCTACACCCTGATGAACCTGCCGATCGTGGTGTGGATGCTCTACACCTTCTTCAAGGACCTGCCGCGGGACATCCTCGAGGCGGGGCGCATGGACGGCGCCAGCACGCTGCAGGAGGTGCTCTACCTGCTGCTGCCGCTGACCCTGCCGGGCATCGCCTCCACCGGGCTGCTGTCGGTGATCTTGAGCTGGAACGAGGCGTTCTGGAGTCTCAACCTGACCTCCTCCAGCGCCGCCCCGCTCACCGCCTACATCGCCTCGTTCTCGAGCCCCGAGGGGTTGTTCTGGGCCAAGCTCTCCGCCGCTTCCACGATGGCCATCGCCCCGATCCTGGTGTTCGGCTGGCTCACCCAGAAACAGATGGTACGCGGCCTCACCTTCGGCGCCGTCAAGTAACGAGGTATTCCATGGCAACGCTACAGCTTCACAACATCGTCAAGCGCTTCGACGACACCGAGGTGATCAAGGGCGTCGACCTGGAGGTCAACGATCGCGAGTTCGTGGTCTTCGTCGGCCCCTCCGGCTGCGGCAAGTCGACCCTGCTGCGCATCATCGCCGGGCTCGAGAGCGCCACCAGCGGCGACATCCTGATCGACGGCAAGCGCATCAACGAGGTCGGCCCCGCCGAGCGCGGCCTGGCGATGGTGTTCCAGAGCTACGCGCTCTACCCGCACATGACCGTCGAGGACAACATGGGCTTCAGCCTCAAGCTCGCCGGCGTACCCAAGGAGGAGCGTCGGCGCAAGGTGCGCGAGGCGGCCTCGATCCTGCAGCTCGAACCGCTGCTCGAACGCAAGCCCAAGGCGCTCTCCGGCGGCCAGCGCCAGCGCGTGGCCATCGGCCGCGCCATCGTGCGCAACCCCAGCATCTTCCTGTTCGACGAGCCGCTCTCCAACCTCGATGCCGCGCTGCGAGTGCAGATGCGCATCGAGCTGGCGCGCCTGCACGAGGAGCTCGACGCCACCATGATCTACGTCACCCACGACCAGATCGAGGCCATGACCATGGCCGACAAGATCGTCGTGCTGCAGGGCGGCGTGGTCGAGCAGGTGGGCTCGCCGATGGAGCTCTACCACCACCCGCGCAACCGCTTCGTGGCCGGCTTCATCGGTTCGCCGAAGATGAATTTCCTGCAGGTGAAGCTTGTGGAAGCCAGTCCCACAGGCGTCGAGGTTCGCTTGCCGGACGGTGCGACCTGCATAGTGCAGGTGGATGGCACTGGCCTGAACGATGAGTCACTGACGCTGGGCATACGCCCCGAGCACCTGCAGATCGATTCCGAAGGGCCGCTCTCGGGGCGCATCGAAGTGATCGAGCGTCTCGGCGGGGTCACCTCGCTCTACGTGCGCATGCAGGACACCCTGGTCACCGTGAGCGCCGACGGCAACGTCGAGAACCGGGTCGGCGATACCCTGCGCTTCGGCTTCGACCGCACCTGCGCCCATCTTTTCGATGCCGCGGACCTGGCCCTGCCCAGCCTGGCGCGCCACCCTCTGGCCGGGCTCAACCGCCAGGACAATCGCTCCCCGTCCGTGGCGGGCGGCCAATGAGCGGGGCGGGCATGGAGACACTGATCTTCGATTGCGACGGCGTACTGGTGGACAGCGAGATCGTCGCCGAGGCCACGCTGGCCCAGCAGCTCGGCGAGCTGCTGCCGGACATCCCCGAGGACGTCGCCCTGCGCCAGGCGCTGGGCATGACCACCGCGGCGATCCTCGCGCAGCTGGAGCGGCAGAGCGTGCATCGGCTGCCGGCGGATGCGCTGGAGCGCATCGATGGCGCCATCGAGGCGCGTCTGGCCGAGGAGCTGCGTGCCGTCGAGGGGGTGGCGGAAACGCTGGCGCGGATCGAGCTGCCGCTGGCCATCGTCTCCAACAGCCGTCGCCGGCGGGTGCTGGCCTCGCTGGCCGTGACCGGACTCGACGCCCGGCTGGGCGAGGTGCCGCTGTTCACCGCCGACGAGGTCGAACGACCCAAGCCGGCCCCCGACCTCTACCTGCTGGCGGCGCGCCGGATGGGCCGGGCGCCGGGCGACTGCCTGGTGGTCGAGGACAGCGTTTCCGGCGTGACGGCGGCCCATGCCGCCGGCATGACGGTGATCGGCTTCACCGGCGCCAGCCATATCGAGGCGGGGCACGCCGAGCGGTTGCATCAGGCCGGGGCGTGGCGGGTCCTGCCGGCCATGCACGGTCTGGAGGCATTGATCCAGCAGTGGCGCGAGCAACGCCGCACCGGCGCGAAGGTGGCCACCAGCGAAACCAACGAGGAAAACCCGAGATGAAACTGCAGGACAAGGTGGCGGTAATCACCGGCGGCGCGCGCGGCATCGGCCTGGCCATCGCCGAGCGCTATCTCGCCGAGGGCGCACGGGTCGCCGTGGCCGATATCGACGTGGCGGCGGTGGAGGAAGCGGTGGCCGGCCTGAGTCCGCTGGGCGCCGAGCGCGTGATGGGCGTGCGCCTGGACGTCTGCGACGTCGACTCCATCCAGGCGATGGTCCAGGCGGTCACCCAGCACCTCGGTGCCATCGACATCCTGGTCAACAACGCCGCGGTATTCGACATGGCGCCGGTGCTCGAGGTCAGTGAAGCCAGCTTCGACCGCCAGTTCGCCGTCAACACCAAGGGCCTGTTCTTCACCCTTCAGGCGGTGGCCCGGCACATGGTGGCTCGCGGCGAGGGCGGGGCGATCATCAACATGGCCTCCCAGGCGGGGCGCCGCGGCGAGGCGCTGGTGAGCACTTACTGTGCCACCAAGGCCGCGGTGATCAGCCTGACTCAGTCGTGCGCACTCGACCTGATTCGCTACGGCATCCGGGTCAACGGCATCGCCCCGGGGGTGGTCGACACGCCGATGTGGGACGAGGTCGATGCGCTGTTCGCCCGCTACGAAAACCGACCGCTGGGCGAGAAGAAGCGCCTGGTCGGCGAGGCGGTGCCCTACGGCCGCATGGGGAAACCGGAGGATCACGCCGGGGCGGCGGTGTTCCTCGCCTCGGACGATAGTCACTATGTCATTGCTCAAACATTAAACGTGGACGGCGGTAACTGGATGAGCTGAAAAAATGAACCCCAATATCCATGACATGGCGGTGCGTTTATTGGAGGCCGCCGAGAACCGGCAACGCTTCATCGTCGCCCTGGCCGGGCCGCCGGGGGCGGGCAAGTCGTTCCTCTCCGAGTGGCTGTGCCGCGAACTCAACGAGCGGCAGGCGGGCATCGCCGCGGTGGTGCCGATGGACGGCTATCACCTCGACAACGCTATTCTCGAGCCGCTGGGGCAGCTGCCGATCAAGGGCGCCCCGGAGACCTTCGACCCCGACGGCCTCAGGCATGACCTGGAGCGCATTCGCCGCGCCGACAGGAGCGTAGCGGTGCCGGTGTTCGACCGCCCGCTGGACCTGGCCCGGGCCGGCGGACGCCTGATCACCCTCGAGCATCGCATCGTCATCGTCGAGGGCAACTACCTGCTGCTCGACCGCGACCCCTGGCGCGAACTCCACCCGCTGTTCGACATGACCCTGCTGCTCGAAGTGGCCGACGAAGTGCTCGAGGCGCGCCTGATCCAGCGCTGGTTGGGCATGGGCCAGGAGCAACAGGGCGCCGTCGACAAGGCGCGAAACAAGG
Source organism: Halomonas sp. SS10-MC5 (assembly GCF_015992245.1). Lineage (NCBI taxonomy): Bacteria > Pseudomonadati > Pseudomonadota > Gammaproteobacteria > Oceanospirillales > Halomonadaceae > Halomonas > Halomonas sp. SS10-MC5. The sequence goes on from NZ_CP065435.1 coordinate 1,409,474, forward strand.
ACATGCTCAATGCCCGGCTGATCAAGCGCGAGTCCATCGCGCCGGACCTCTACTGGCGCTGACCCGCGACTCGCTCGGGCCGCCACCCATTTTTCGTTAATTGCCGCCTGCGGCAAGGAGTGCCCCTATGCCTGCTCTCAGCAACGCCACGCTTCAACGACTCGATCCGCGCATCGCCGTGCCGCGTTATGACCGTCGTGAGGTGACGCCGGGCATCGTCCATATCGGCGTCGGCGGTTTTCATCGCGCCCACCAAGCCATGTACCTCGACGAGCTGATGAATCGCGGCGAGGCGCTTGACTGGGGCATCGTCGGCGTCGGCGTGCTGCCGGGCGATCGCCGCATGCACGAGGTCCTGGCCGCTCAGGATCACCTCTACACCCTGGTAGTGAAGCACTCCGGCGGCGAGCGCGAGCCGCGGGTGATCGGCGCCATGCTCGACTACCTGTTCGCCCCCGACGACCCCGAAGCCGTCATCGAGCGCATGGCCGACCCCGCCATTCGCATCGTCTCGCTGACCGTGACCGAGGGGGGCTACAACTTCCATCCCGTCAGCGGCGAGTTCGACATCGACAACCGCGACGTCCAGCACGACCTGGACAACCCCGAGGCCTCGCGTACCGTATTTGGCCTGGTGGTCGAGGCCCTGGTGCGGCGGCGCGCGCGTGGCCTGGCGCCGTTCACGATCATGTCCTGCGACAACATCCAGGGCAACGGCGAGGTGGCCAGGCGCATGTTCGCCGCCTTCGCCCGGGCCCGTGACCCGGCGCTGGGCGAGTGGCTAGAGACCGAGGTGGCTTTCCCCAATGCCATGGTCGATCGCATTACGCCGGTCACCCAGGCGGACGACATCGCCGAGCTGGCCGGCGAGTTCGGCGTCGAGGATGCCTGGCCGGTGGTGTGCGAGCCCTTTACCCAATGGGTACTGGAGGATCATTTCGCCTGCGGCCGGCCAGCCCTCGAGCAGGTCGGCGTGCAACTGGTCGAGGACGTGGTGCCCTATGAGCTGATGAAGCTGCGCCTGCTCAATGCCAGTCACCAGGCGCTGTGTTACTTCGGCACCCTGGCGGGCTATCGCTATGCTCACGAGGTGTGCCGCGATCCGCTGTTCGTCGACTTCCTGCTCGGTTACATGCGTCACGAGGGCAGCCCGACGCTGGCGCCGGTGCCGGGGGTGGATCTCGAACAGTACCGCCAGACCCTGATCGAGCGCTTCGCCAACCCCGAGATCAAGGACACCCTGGCGCGACTGTGCGCCGAAAGCTCCGATCGGATTCCCAAGTGGCTGGTGCCGGTGATTCGCGAGCAGCTCGAGGCAGGCGGCGAGATCCGCCGCAGCGCCGCGGTGGTGGCGAGCTGGGCGCGCTACGCCGAGGGCGTCGATGAGCAGGGCGAACCGATTGCGGTGGTCGACCGCCTCAAGGAGGAACTGATGGCCCTGGCCGCCGAGAATCGCACGCGGCCCACCGCCTTCATCGGCAACCGCGAGCTGTTCGGCGACCTGGTCGAGCACGAGCGCTTCCGCGACGCCTACCTGGCGGCGCTCGAGAGCCTGCACGAACGCGGCGCGCGCGCTACCCTTGAAACCCTGGTCGGGGAGTGAGGAGCGGCGGCATGTACATCGGGGTGGATTGCGGTACCCAGAGCACCAAGGTCGTGGTGGTCGACGTCGAGGGCGAGACGATCCTCGCCGAGGCGAGTCGTCCCCATCGCCTGGTGGAGGGGGCGAACGGGCGTCGCGAGCAGGCGCCGGAGGAGTGGCTCGAGGCCTTCCGCGGCGCCTTCGAGGAGGCCATGGGCCGGGCCGGCATCGCTCGCGGGGCGATCCGTGCCATCGGCGTCTCCGGCCAACAGCACGGCATGGTGGCACTGGATGCCGAAGGCCTGCCGGTGCATCCCGCCAAGCTGTGGTGCGACACCGAGACGGCGGCGCACAACGCCGCGCTGGTCGAGCGCCTGGGCGGGGCGGCGGGCTGTCTCGAGAAGCTCGGCCTGGTGCTGCAGACCGGCTACACCGCCTCCAAGCTCGCCTGGCTGCGCGATACCAACCCGGCTGCCTATCGACGTATCGACGCCATCCTGCTGCCCCACGACTACCTCAACTACTGGCTCACCGGCGAGAAGGTGGCGGAGGCGGGCGACGCTTCCGGCACCGGCTACTTCGATACCCGTTCGCGGCGCTGGCGCCGTGACGTCTTCGCCGCGATCGCCCCGGAGCTCGATCCCTCGCGTGTGCTGCCGCGCCTGATCGACTCCCGCGAGCCTGCCGGCACGCTGCGCCCGGAGGTCGCCCGCGAACTGGGGCTGGGCGAGGGCGTGCTGGTCGCGAGCGGAGGGGGCGACAACATGCTCGGTGCCATCGGCACCGGCAACATTGCCCCCGGCATCGTCACCCTGAGCCTTGGCACCTCGGGCACGGTGTGTGCCTATTCGCCCGAGCCGGTGCTTGCCGCGAGCGACATGGTGGCCAACTTCTGCGCCAGCCATGGCGGCTGGTTGCCGCTGATCTGCACCATGAACGTGACCTCCGCCAGTACCCTGGTGCGCGAACTCTTCGACCTCGACCTGGTCGCCTTCGGCGAGCGCCTGGCCGCCGCCCCGATCGGTGCCGAGGGCGTGACGGTGCTGCCGTTCTTCAACGGCGAGCGGGTCCCGGCGCTGCCGCACGCCTCGGCCAGCTTCCTGGGACTCGACAGCCGCAACCTGACCCAGGCCAACCTGTGCCGGGCGGTGGTGGAGAGCGCCACCTTCGGCCTGCGCTATGGCCTCGAACTGCTCGGACCGCTGGCCGCCGGGGCGAGCCAGATCCGCCTGATCGGCGGCGGCGCCAAGAGCCCGCTATGGCGCCAGATGGTGGCCGACGTGACGGCGACCCAGGTGGTCTGCCCGCAGGTGACCGATGCCGCCGCGCTCGGGGCGGCGCTCCAGGCGGCCTGGTGTGAGCGTCCGGACGCCACGCTGCCCGCGCTGTGCGAGCGTCTGGTGCATCTCGACGAGGCCTCGCTGGCCGAGCCGAAGGCGACCAGCGTAAGCGCCTACGAGACGGTCTACGCCCGCTATCGCGAGGCGCTGGCCGCCCAGCACGGCATTCCGGCCTGATCCCTTCCTTCCTCAGCCTACGGAGCATTGTCCATGACGACTCGACTCGACGCCCTCAAGCAACATTCGCTGGTCGTCGCCGACACCGGCGACCTCGAGGCCATTCGTCGCTACCAGCCGCAGGATGCCACTACCAATCCCTCGCTGCTGCTCAAGGCCTTCGACCTGCCGGGCTACCAGGCGCTGATCGAGGAGGAGCTCGCCGCGGTCAAGGGCGAGACCCGCGACCCGCGGGCCCGGATCGAGCGAGCCGTGGACCGCCTGGCCGTGGCCAAAGGGGCGGAAATTGCCAAGTGGGTGCCGGGGCGGGTGTCCACCGAAGTGGCCGCCAAGCTCTCCTTCGACACCGCGGCCAGCGTGCGCAAGGCCCATGAGCTGATCGAGCTGTACGAGCGCCGAGGCGTCGGCCGCGAGCGGGTGCTGATCAAGCTGGCTTCCACCTGGGAGGGCATTCGCGCCGCCGAACGACTCGAGCGGGAGGGCATCAACTGCAACCTCACGCTGCTGTTCAGCGACGCCCAGGCCCAGGCCTGCTTCGATGCCGGCGTGTTCCTGATCTCGCCGTTCGTCGGCCGGGTCACCGACTGGTACAAGAAGGAGACTGGCAAGGAGTACGCGCCGGATGAGGATCCCGGGGTGAAGTTCGTGCGCAGCGTGTGCGAGCGCGCCGGTCGTGGCGGCTATGACACCGTGGTGATGGGAGCGAGCTTTCGCACCAGCGGCCAGGTACTGGCGCTGGCCGGTTGTCATCGCCTGACGATCTCCCCGGCGCTGCTCGAAGAGCTGGCCTCGCAGCAGGGTGACGTCGTCAAGCGGGTGACGTTCCCATCTCCCGGCGAGCGCCCCGCGCCGCTCACCGAGCCCGCGTTCCGCTGGCAGCACAACCAGGACGCCATGGCCAACGACAAGCTGGCCGAAGGCATTCGCCGCTTCGCCGAGGATCAGGAGCAGCTCGAACGGCGCATTGCCGAGCGGCTGGGCTGACCACAACGCATTCCCTTGTCCATGATCCAGATCAGGGTTTCGGCTTTCGGGCCGCAACCCTATCCGTTTGCGACACTGTTCTTGGTCCCGGCGACGGCCCGGATTGCTCTGTCGAAGGCGACTTAGGGGCTTTGCGAGGAGCTAAATGGAAAGAAGTCAGAATTTTCAATATTTATTTGGTCTTAAATTCCAAGAATTTGTCTTATTACAGGATAATAATGCTTTTTTTTGGCTTGCGAAGGCGCATTGACCGCTTTTTTTCGGCTCGGTACATATTGGCCTGCCAACCACAACAACCGAGAGAGCCAAGATGTTCGCGACCCGCAAGATCCTGCCACGCCTGAGCGCTCTGACTCTGGGGGTCTGCCTGATAGGCAGCACCCTGGCCGCCGAAGCCGCTACTCTGCGCCTGGCCACCGACTCCGGCACCCAGGGCTCGCCGGCTGGTGATACCCTCGACGAGTGGAGCCGACTGATCGAGGAGAAGTCGGGCGGTGAACTCGAGGTCGAGGTCTACTATCAGAACGAGCTGGGCGGCCAGCAGGAGGTCTTCGACTTGCTGGTGGCCGGCGGTATCGACATGATGCTCAGCTGGCCGATGACTGCCTACGACAAGCGCATCGGGATCATTTATACCCCCTACATGACGCTCTCCTGGGACGAGGCCATTGAGGCCTACAGCCCGGGTGGCTGGGTCAACGAGCTGCTCGGCGACGTCTTCGCCGACATCGGCCTGAAGTTCTTCGGCCCCTGGCCCGAGGGCTTCAACGGCGTGGCCTCGCGCGGTCAGTACGCGCTGGACATGGAGAGTGCCGACGGCCTGACCGTGCGCACCATGACCGTCTTCCCGGCCCCGCAGACCATGCAGGCGCTGGGCTACCAGACCGCCGCCATCGATTGGGGCGAGGTCTATACCGCCTTGCAGACCGGCGTGGTGGACGGCGAAGCGGGCAACGTCATCTACTGGCCCTACGAGTACTTCCGCGACACCTTGGACTACTACGTCCACACCAAGCACTTCTTCATGACTGGCATCCTGACCATGAACATGGGCTCCTACGAGCGCCTGAGCGAGGCGCACCAGCAGGTGGTCAGCGAGGCGGCCCGCGAGGTCATGGAGCAGCAGTTCGTCGACGCCCGCGAGCGCGACGAGCACTACATCGCCAAGGCGCAGGAAGAGGGCATGGAGTATTTCGCCTTGCCCGAGGAGACCCTCGAAGATTTTGCCCGCCGCGCCCGTGAGCAGGTCTGGCCGCTCATGGAGGAGGAGCTGGGTACCGAGATCATGGACACCGTCCGCGCCAACGCCACCCCGCTGTGACGTTCTCCTCCTGAACCCTGGCGCCGGCCCGTCTTCCGGGTCGGCGTCCCCGTTGTGAGGGCCCTCGCATGCAATCCTTCCTCAAGGCCTTGGACGAGAAGGTCGGCTGGCTGCTCAACGCCGTCGCCTTCGTGACGAGTCTGCTCGTCGTCGGGCTGATGCTATTCCTGATACTGGCACGCTATGTCTTCGGTTGGTCACTGGTCGGCACCCTGGAGCTGGTCATGCTCTTTGGCATGTGGCTCTACATGACCGGTGCGATGATCGCCAGCCGGCGCCGCGAACACCTGGTGGTGGACTTCCTCGAACTGCAACTGCGCGATGCGCGCCTCAAGGCGCTGCACAAGACCCTGGTAGCGGTGATCGTGGCCATCATCAGCGCCTGCTTCGTCTACTGGGCTCAGCGCATGCTGGCTTGGGGCATCGAGCGGCCTCAGCACACCCCGGAGCTGTCGATCCCGCTGTGGGTCTCCCAGGCGGCCATCATGCTCGCCAGCGTCGGCTGCTTCTGCTATGCCCTGCGCGATGTGTGGCAGGGCATCGCGGCACTCCGCGGTGCCCGTTCCGGCTATGCGATGGCCGGGGAGGAGTCGTGATGGAAGGCCTGTTCGCGATCCTGCTGCTGCTGCTCCTGATGGGACTGGGCGTGCCCGTCGCCTGGTCTTTCGCCGGGGTGTTGGCCTACCTGGCCATGGCCTACGACGCCAACCTCGATACCCTGATGATGCAGGGCTTCCGCTCGGTGGATTCGGTGATCCTGATCGCGCTGCCGCTGTTCGTGCTGACCGGTTACCTGATGCAGAGTGGTGGCATCGCCAGCCGCCTGGTCACCTTCATCGAGACCTTGGTGGGCCGGCGTCGCGGGGGAATGGGGGCGTCCATGGTGCTGGCCTCCGGGGTGTTCGGCGCCATCGCCGGCACCGCCACCGCGGCGGTGGCCTCCATCGGCACCATCATGATCGGCCCGCTGGAGCAGCGTGGCTACCCCCGCGGCTACTCCTCGGCGCTGCTCGGCATCTCCTCGCTGCTCGGCATTCTGATCCCGCCCTCCATCACCATGATCCTCTTCGCGGTGGTGACGCGACAGTCGGTAGCGGCGTTGTTCGCGGCCACGGTGGGCCCGGCGTTGCTGCTGATCGCGGGATTGATCCTTGCCAACCGCTTCGCCGCGGGCCGGCTGTTCCAGGAGATCGCCAGCGAGGGCCTGGCCAGCGGCCAGGCGCCCTCCAAAGTGCGGGCCACCTGGCGGGCACTGCCGGCGTTGAGCCTGCCGTTCATCATCCTCGGCGGCATCTACGGTGGTGTCTTCACACCTACCGAGGCGGCGGCCGTGGCGGCCTTTGCGGCCATCGTCATCGGCTTCCTGGTCTACCGTGACCAGTCGTTCAAGCACTTTTCGCGCAGCGTGATCGCCGCCTCGGAGACCACCGGCTCGATCATCCTGATCTTGTTGTTCTCCTTCATGATCGGCCGAATCCTGGCCTTCGAGCGCGTGCCGCAGGACCTCACCGAGCTGATCACCACCCTGATCGATAATCCCTTGCTGATCCTGATCGCGGTGAATATCTTCCTGATCGTGGCCGGCGCCATCCTCGACGACGTTTCGGTAACGGTGGTAGTGGCCCCGCTGTTCCTGCCGCTGATGGTGGACACCGGCATTCATCCGGTGCATTTCGGTGCGATCGTCGCTTGCTCGGTGGTGATCGGCGCCAACAGCCCGCCGGTGGCGCCGATCCTCTACATGGCCTGCCGCATCGGCCGGGTGTCGATTCACAAGACCTTCGCGCCGGCGCTGCAACTGATCGCCTTCGTGGGTATACCAATAATGCTGGTGACCACCTTCGTGCCCGAGCTCTCGCTGTTCCTTCCGCGTCTGCTGGGCTTTCTCTAAGGCACAAACCGAAGCACGTCGCCACGGGTTTTCTGAACCCGTGGCCATTCCGTTAGAGTTCCGCCAGCTTCCACACGTCGTAGGCCGGCTCCTCGTAGGGGTGCGCGCGGCGCAGGGCGTCGACGGCAGCGCGGATGAGGTGATCCTCGCAGACCAGTTCCACCTTCACTTCCTCCACCTTCGCCAGGTCGCCGACCCGGCCGATGTGCGGGTCGGCGCCGGCGAGCGGGCGAAACTGACCGGTGCCGCGGGTCTCGAAGCAGCACGCTTCGTAGTCGCCGATGCGCCCGGCGCCGCTGGCGAACACGGCTTCCTTGACCGTTTCGGCATCCTCGAGCGGAACGTAGAAGGCAAGCTTGTACATCGTCTCTTCTCCTTGCAGTGCATGGCCCTCTCCATGATACGTCGTCGCGTGAAGAAGACTACGTGCTGCCGGGCGCGGAAAAAATACTTGTCCAAACTTTATACAAGATATAAGTTGTGTATAGGGTTTGGTCGGCTCGACGCGAACCCTCATCGTTCACCCCATGAGGTACGTAAAGATGACGACGTTGCAACGAGTGGCCATCGGTTGGGTGGGAGCAGGCATGCTGGGTGTCGCCTTGGCGGGCACCGTCCAGGCCGATCATCATGGCGACAAGCAGGATATCGTCGATACCGCGGTCGCAGCCGGGCAGTTCGAGACGCTGGCGGCGGCCCTGGAGGCGGCCGGCCTGGTGGAGACGCTCAAGGGCGAGGGCCCCTTCACCGTGTTCGCCCCCACCGACGAGGCCTTTGGCAAGCTGCCCGAAGGTACCGTGGAGAGCCTGCTCGAACCCGAGAACCGTGAGCAGCTCCAGGCCGTGCTGACCTATCACGTGGTGCCGGGGAAGGTCATGGCCGCTGATGCCATGAACCTCGACAGCGCGACGACGGTACAAGGCCAGGACCTCACCATTACCACCATGAACGGCAGCGTGATGATCGACGACGCCAATGTGATCCAGGCCGACATCGAGGCCAGCAACGGCGTGATCCATGTGATCGACAGCGTGCTGATGCCCGAGTGACGGCCATCTTCTCCGTGTCCGCCTTGCCACCCTTCGGGGTGGCTTTTTGCTGAGCTTGGGCAGCACCGCCGGGCATGGCATGGTGGCGTGGTGCCACCGTACCGATCGGCAAGGAGACATCATGGAACGAACGCTGGCTGACCTGCTGGACGCCCTGGGGCTCTCTTCCCGGGGGGAACTGCAAACGCTTGGGGGCGGCGACATCGCTGCCGTCTACCGACTGGAAACGTCGCAGGGGGCGGTAGTGGTCAAGCGCGACGACCCCAGGCGCGTGGCAGGCGAGGCGGATGGCCTGCTCGCCTTGCGCAAGGCGCAAAGCGCTCTGATCGTGCCCGAGGTGCTGGGCGTCGACGGCGGCTGGCTGATTCTTGAGGCGCTCGAAGCGGGGGCGCGTACGCCGCGCGCTGCCGCGGCGCTGGGCGAGGGGCTTCGCCAACTGCACGCTCACACCGCCGGCGAGCATGGCTGGCCGAGGGACAATGCCTGCGGACGCACGCCGCAACCCAATGCGCCACTCGCCGACGGGCGTGAGTTCCAGCGCGAGCGGCGCCTGCTGCCGCTGGCCCGGGCCTGCCACGAGCGCGGCCTGATGGAGAGCCGGCTACTCGGGCGCATCGAAGCCGTGGCGCAGGCACTGGAGACCTGGCTGCCCGATGCGCCGGCCTGCCTGCTGCACGGTGATCTGTGGTCGGGCAACGTGCTCTACACGCCGCGGGGGCCGGCGATCATCGACCCGGCGGTGTATCGCCATTACCCCGAGGTGGACCTGGCCATGCTGACGCTGTTCGGCTCGCCCGGCGAGGCGTTCTTCGAGGCCTACTGGGAGGGCCGAGAGCCGACCGACTGGCCGCGACGCGAGTCGCTGTTCCAGCTCTATCCGCTGCTCAATCACCTGCTGCTGTTCGGCGGCGGTTATCGCGGCGGTGTCGAACGGGCGGTGGCTGCTCTCGAACATGTCGATCGATAGCCGGCCTATACTGGGAAACCTGGCCGAGCATGCTTGCCATGGCCATCGGCGGGGAGAAAAAGGCGATGAACGACCTGTTGCGGTTGCAGCGAACCAGCCGGTTGGCACCGATACTGGCGGCTTGGCTCGCCGTGTGGGGGACCGCCATGGCCTCCGGGCCTGGTGAACGACTCCATGTGTCCGGATTCCAACCGGTGGTCTCGCCGATGGCCTGGCATCGTGAGCACTGGCGCCGGCACCGTCGGGACCCCGGCTTTACCGTTGAGCTGCCCTGGGCGCTGTTCGATCCCTACTTCTCCTGGGGGCAGGCCCCCCGACCTGTCGAGCCGCCACGCCCCGCGCCGCTGGCCCCGCGCCAGCGTGGCGAGATGTGGCGCGACGACGTGGTAGGCAGTGGCCGTGGCGGCCGCTTCGAGGAGCATCCCGAAGGGCGCATTCTGCGCAGCCGGCCACGTGGCGACTGAGCCTTCTCGATTTACATCCATACAGGCATGAATGTAAAATTTGTCGAACCTTGACGACTCCACGGGAACGACGCACATCATGAAAAGAACCTCTCGACTTGGCCGGGCCACGCTGATGGTGCTGGCCGCCAGTCTGTTGCTGGCCGCCTGTGGCCAGGAAGAGAACCCCGAGGCGCAGCAGCAGGCGGCCGCGCAGCGCCAGCCGCATCCCGTCGAGGTCGTGGCGATCGAGCGTCAGGACATCGCACTGGAAAAGTCCTACCCGTCGCTGTTGCGCAGCGACGACGAGGTTACCCTCGTGGCGCGCATCACGGGCAATCTCGAGGAGCGCCATTTCGAGCCCGGCGAGCAGGTCGAGAGAGGCCAGCGGCTCTTCTCCATCGAGCCCGACGTCTACCAGGCGGCGGTGAACCAGCACGAGGCCAACCTGCAGAGCGCCCAGGCCGAACTGTCCCGTGCCCAGCGCGACGCCGAGCGCTTCGAGCGCCTGCTGAGCCAGAACTCGGTGAGCCAGCAGCAGGTCGACCAGGCGCGCGCGGAGCTGGGCGTCACGCGCGCTGCCGTGGCCCAGGCCGAGGCGGCGCTGGCCAGCGCCCGCATCGACTTGGCCTACGCCGAGGTCGCTGCGCCGGTGTCGGGCGTGATCGGCCTGGCGCAGATCAATGTCGGCAACCTGGTGAGCCCCGGTACCGTCCTGGCTACCATCACTCCGCTGGATCCGCTGGAGGTGCGCTTCCAGTTGCCCCAGCGCGACGCTCTCGAGCTGCGCCAGCAGCTGAACGGCCGCGGCGGCGAGTCGATACGTGCCACGTTGAACGTTCCCGGCGGTAGCGGCGCGGCCGCCCAGCAACTCGAAGGCCAGCTCGATTTCCTCGGCTCGCGCGTGGACGAACGCACCAGCACGGTCCAGGCGAGCGCCTCCTTCGCCAATCCCGACACCCGAGTGCTGCCCGGCCAGTTCGCCCGCGTCAGCCTCGAGGGGCTCAAGCGCTTCGACGTGCTGGCGGTACCCGAGATCGCCGTGACCCAGGGCCTGATGGGGCCCCAGGTGTTCGTGCTCGACGAGGACGACGTGGCCCGTTCGCGCACCGTGGAGCTCGGTGAAGTGGCGGGCCCGTGGCAGATCGTCCGCGGCGGCCTGGAGCCCGGCGAGCGGGTGGTGGTGGGCGACCCGGCCGGCATCGAACCCGGCACGCCCATCGACCCCCGGCCCTTCGAAGGCGATGCCGAGACCCTGGTCGAAGAGGTCGAGCAGGCCGAAGCCGAGGCGGAGCGACAGGCCGCCGAGGCCATGCAGGAGCAGGAAGCCGCCGAGGCCATGCCTGGGGAGGATGCCGCCGAGGGCGGTGAGGACGACGCATGAATTTCTCCAACTTCTTCATCAAGCGCCCGATCTTCGCCACGGTGCTGGCGATCATCCTCACCGTGATGGGGGTGGTGAGCATGCGGGTGCTGCCCATCGAGCAGTATCCCAGCGTGGTGCCGCCCACGGTGTCGGTGCGGGCCCAGTTCCCGGGGGCCGATGCCGAGACGGTGGCGCAGACGGTGGCTGCACCGCTGGCCGAAGCGATCAACGGCGTCGAGGACATGCTCTACATGACCTCGACCAGCGGCGACAACGGCTCCATGAGCCTCGACGTGGCCTTCGACATCGGCACCGACGGCGACATCAACACGATCAACGTCAACAATCGGGTGCAGGGCGCACTGTCGCGCCTGCCCGAGGCGGTGCAGGCCCAGGGCGTGACGGTGGAGCTGCGTTCCAGTTCGATCCTGATGCTGGTGTCGCTGATCTCGCCGCAGGGCGACTACGACAACGTCTTCATGCAGAACTACGCCACGCTCAACATCCTCGACGAGCTGCGCCAGGTGCCCGGCGTGGGCGAGGCCGAAGTGCTCGGCGGCGGCGAGTTCGCCATGCGCGTGTGGATGGACCCCGACAAGCTGGCCCAGTACGACCTGACCCCCACCGAAGTGGCCAGGGCCATTCGCGCCCAGAACACCGAGGTGCCGGCGGGCAACCTGGCGGCCACGCCGCAGCGCGATCCCCGTGCGTTCACCTATACCATCACCGCCGGCGGGCGCCTCAGCGATGTCGAGGACTTCCGCGATATCTTCCTGCGCTCCAATCCCGACGGCTCTGCGCTGCGCCTGGACGACGTGGCGCGCATCGAGCTGGGGGCCTCCTACTACGGCGTTCAGGCCCGCCTGAACGGCGCCACCATGACGCCGATCATCATCAACCAGCAGCCGGGTGCCAACGCGCTGGAAACGGCCCAGGCGGTGCAGGACACCATGGCCGAGCTGGAGTCGCGCTTCCCTCCCGGGCTCGAATACGTAGTGCCCTACGACACCACGCTGTTCATCGGCGCCTCGGTGGACACGGTGACCAAGGTGTTCATCGAGGCGTTCCTGATCGTCGGCGTGATCCTGTTCATCTTCCTGCAGAACTGGCGCTTCACGGTGATCGCCATGTCGGTGGTGCCGGTGTCGGTGCTGGCCACCTTTGCCGGCTTCTACCTGTTCGGCTTCTCGATCAACCTGCTGACGCTGTTCGCGCTGGTGCTCTCGATCGGCATCGTGGTCGACGACGCCATCCTGGTGGTGGAGAACGTCGAGCGCGTGCTCAGCGAGGACGACGAGATCACGGTGACCCAGGCGACCATCCGCGCCATGAAGGAAGTGGGCGGCCCGGTCATCGCCACCTCGCTGATCATGGCGGCGGTATTCGTGCCGGTGGCCTTCCTCGGCGGCTTCACCGGCCAGATCTACCAGCAGTTCGCGATCACCGTGGCGGTCTCGGTGGCCTTCTCGGCGCTGATGGCGTTGACCTTCACCCCGGCGCTCTCGGCGCTGTTCATCAAGCACAAGCCGAAGGGGGTGGGGGAGTCCCGGCTGAAGCGGGCACTCAATACCCCGCTACGGCTGTTCGACCGACTGTTCGCCGGCGTGACCGCCGTCTACATGTGGCTGGTCAAGGTGCTGGTGCGCTTCTGGGGGCTGGCGCTGTTGCTGACGGCGCTGGTCATCGGCGCTTCCTGGTGGCTCTACCAGATCACGCCCTCGACCCTGGTGCCCGAGACCGACCAGGGCATCGTGCTGGCCAGCGTCCAGCTGCCCGACTCCGCCTCCCTGGCGCGCACCCAGAGTTACATGGACGAGCTCAGCTCGCGCATCGAGGAGGTTCCCGGGGTGCGGTACTCCACCGCCGTGGCCGGTTACGACATTCTCTCGAGCTCGGTCAACACCGCGCGGGGGATCATGTTCATCAACATGGAGCCCTGGGACGAGCGTGAGCTGACCGCGACCCAACTGGTGGGGCGGATCATGCAGCTGGGCGCGGAGATCCCGGGCGGTTCGGCCATGGCATTCAACGTACCGCCGATCATGGGGCTCTCCACCACCGGTGGCTTCACCGGCTACCTGCAGTCGTTCGAGGGGGCCTCGCCGCAGGAGCTGTTCCAGGCCTCGGTGCAGGTGATGCAGGCGGCCAACCAGCATCCCGCCCTGCAGCAGGTGTTCACTACCTTCAACGTCAACGTGCCGGGCTATCGCGCCGTGATCGACCAGCAGAAGGCGCTGAGCTACGGCGTGGCGTTGGAAGATCTGAACGCGACCCTGTCGAACACCTTCGGCAACGGCTTCGTCAACTTCTTCAGCTACCAGAACCGCAACTTTCAGGTCTACCTGCAGAACGAGGACAACTTCCGCAAGACCCCGGACGATGTCAGCAGCGTCTACGTGCGCGGCGGCAACGGCGAGCGCATCCCGCTCTCGGAGTTCGTCACGCTCGAGCGCCAGGCCAAGCCGGCGGTGGTATCGCGCTTCGGCGTCTATCTGGGGGCGCAGTTCCAGGGCGGCCCCGCGCCGGGCTACAGCTCGGGCCAGGCGATCGCCGCCATGGACGAGATCGTCGAGGAGACCCTCGGCGGCGGCTGGGGCATGGGCTGGACCGGCACCGCCTACCAGGAGAGCCAGCTCGGCAATACCGCCACGCTGGCCATCGTGTTCGGCATCCTGATGGTATTCCTGATCCTGGCGGCGCAGTACGAGAGCTGGTCGCTGCCGCTGGCGGTGCTCACGGCGACGCCCTTCGCCTTCCTCGGCGGCATCGGCGGCATTGTCCTGCGCGGGCTCGACACCAGCGTCTACGTGGAGATCGGCATGCTGGTGGTGGTGGGCCTGGCGGCCAAGAACGCTATCCTGATCGTCGAATTCGCCGAGCTGCAGCGCAGGGAGCAGGGCAAGTCGATCCGCGAGGCGGCCATCACCGCGGCCGAGCTGCGCTTCCGGCCGATCGTGATGACCTCGCTGGCATTCATCTTCGGTACCCTGCCGCTGGCGTTGGCGAGCGGGGCGAGCGACGTCAGCAGCCACCACATCGGCACCACCGTGGCGGTGGGTATGGCCTCGGTGGCGGTGCTCGGCAGCCTCTTCGTACCGAGCTTCTACGCCGTGATCGCCCGCATCTCCGACTGGCTCCGCCATCGGCTGTGGGGCCGGCGCGAGATGACAGCCGAGCACTGAGCGGCCATCATGCCGCCGGCAGCTGACGGGGCGCCATCCTGCGGGATGGCGCCCCGTTTCATTGCGTGAGCGGCAGCATGTCCGACGCGGGGCCCCATGGGCTAGGCTGATGGTGAGCCGAGCGAGAACGTAAGGAGGCCGTCATGGAAGCGCTGCGTCAGATCGCCCTGAGTTTTCCTGTCGTCGTCTTCAGCGCCCTGCTGCCATTGGTGCTGCTCTACTGGCTGCTGGTGCTGCTGCGCCTGGCGCCGCTGGAACTGTTCGCCCGCGACAGCCTGAAGGGGGATCATCTGGCAAGCACCATGGTGGCGCTGGGCTTCGCCGGCGTACCGGTGACCTTTGCCCTTAGCGTGCTGTTGGCACTGGCGGGGGGGATCACGCTGACGATCGAGCTGGCCGTGCTGCGCTGGTTGCCGCTGGGGCTATTCCGCATTCCGGTGGGTGTGGCGGCGCTGTGGGCGGCCTTCGTGCTTGCTTCGCCCGTGGCGGCGGGCCTGTGCCATGCGCTGCATCGCCGCTTGCATCGGCTGGCGCAGGCGCAGCCGCGCTGCCTGCTGGGCGAAGTCGTGCAGGTACGCTCCGCGCCCGATGCGCAGGGCTGGGCCACGGCCACCCTGGACGACGACCCGGCGTGCGAGGTTCGCCTGCACGCCAAGCCCGACGACCTGCCCCTTCCGGGCGAGCGGCGGGTACTGGTCAAGTACGTGGCCGGTGAGGGCGCCTACCGCAGCGTGGCGCAGCGCCGCTACTGCGAGGCGCGCGAGCACCTGCGGCGGATGCGCCTGGCCCGCGGCGGCACCGGGGCGGGACATGGCGGCGCTCAGGCGCCCTTGTAACCTCGTTCCTACGAGGAAGAGCGCAGCAGCCGCAGCTGCGTTTCGATGAGCTGTGCGCCTCGCTCCTGCAGGCTGAAGGTCTCGTAGTTGCGCAGCCAATCGTGGAACAGGCCGCCGAGGATGGCCTGCAGCAACCTGGCTGCCACTTCGGGTGAGAGGTCCTGGCGCAGATGGCCCATGCGGGCGGCACTGGTGAAATAGCCGAGCAGGGCGCCGCAGGCCTCCTCGGCCATCTCGTTCTGCATCGCCAGCGGGTCGATCTCGGCGAAGGTTTCGCAATGGTGGATCAGGATCGCGTGCACGCGGCGATAGCGCGGCTGCTCGAGGCGCGCGAAACCGCTCAAGCAGGCCTGACGGATGGCTTCCAGTGGTTTGTTGGCGAGTTCCGGGTCGCCGATCTCCTCGACCAGTTCCTCGAACGGCATGCGTACCCGCTGCAGCATGGCGCGGAACAGGTCGGCCTTGTTCTTGAAGTGCCAGTACACGGCGCCACGGGTCATACCGGCCTCGCGGGCGATCTGCTCCAGCGAGGTGCGGGCCACGCCACGTTCGAGGAAGACAGCCTCGGCGGCATCGAGCAGGGCTTCGCGTGTGGCGGCGGCTTCTGCCTTGGTACGTCGGGCCATGGTGGGGCGGTTCTCCTCGGCACTGCAATGTTTTTGTCATTCTAACCCAAGCATGAGTCGCTTACATTCGTATATGTATGTCATGCTTTCCGGTGTGACGCCATCGCCCCCTGTCCCTCGTATTCCACGCAGTGGCAAGGTATAACGGGTCGAACACTGTTCTGCTTCTGGAAGGGCCCATGCCCCGCGCATCTTTTGAGCTCAACGGCATCAGGATCAATCCCGGCAGCCGCCTTCAAGTCGACGTGCCGGTAGCGCGACTCTACACTCATGCTCCGCTGCACATCCCCGTCGAGGTGGTGCATGGTCGCCGCCAGGGACCGGTCATGCTGGTCTGCGGTGGTATTCATGGCGACGAGATCAACAGCGTCGAGATCGTGCGCCGGCTGATGCGCTCGCGCCAGATTCAGGGGCTCAACGGCACGCTGATCGCCGTGCCTATCGTCAACGTGTTCGGCTTCATGCAGCACAGCCGCTACCTGCCCGACCGGCGCGACCTCAACCGCTGCTTCCCCGGCAGCGAAACGGGCTCGCTGGGGGCACGGGTGGCGGCGCTGTTCCGAGAGCAGATCGTCGATCACGCCACGCACATCATCGATCTGCACACCGGGGCCATCCATCGCACCAACCTGCCGCAGATTCGCGCCCAGTTGAGCCCGGGAAGCGAGACCGAGCGCATGGCCAACGCCTTCGGCGCGCCGGTGATTCTCAATGCGGAACTGCGCGAGGGCAGCCTGCGCCACTACGCCCAGACGCGGGGTATCCCGGTGTTGACCTACGAGGCCGGCGAGGCGCTGCGTTTTGACGAGTGGGCGATTACCCCGGGGGTGCGTGGCGTGCTGCGGGTCATGCGGCGGCTGGGCATGTTGGCGGGTGAGCATCGCCGCCGGCCGCCCCCGGCGGCCGAACTGGCCAACGGTTCGAGCTGGGCGCGAGCGCCCATCGACGGCATCCTGCGTCCCAAGGTGCGCCTCGGCGCGCGGGTGAGCAAGGGTGACGTGCTGGGGAAGGTGGCGGACCCCTTCGGCAACGCCGAGGCCAGTGTGAAGGCCATGGCCGACGGCATCGTGATCGGCATGAGCCGGCTGCCGCTGGCCAACGAGGGTGAGGCGCTGTTCCACATCGCCCGCTTCGATGCCATCGAGGAGGCCGAGAGCGCCATCGAGACCTTCCACTCCAGCCTCGAGCCGCCACCCGACCCGCTCTACTGATCACGCCTCGGCAAGGCAGGGCCTGGCGGCGCTCTCGTCTCTCTCCGGCACCAGGCTCAGCGCATCGTCGAAGACCCGCAGGCAGGCGCCGTCGAGATGGCCGTTTTCGGAGAGGTGGCGGCGGAAGCGGCGTCCGCCCGGCTGGCCCTGGAACAGGCCCAGCAGGTGGCGGGTGACGTGGTTGAGCTTGGCGCCCTCCTCGAGCCGGCGGGCAATGTAGGGGCGGAAGGCGCGGGCGGCGGCATGCCGGCTCGCGGCCGGGCCGGGCACGCCGTACAGCGCCTCATCCACCTCGGCCAGCAGCCACGGGTTCTGGTAGGCCTCGCGGCCGACCATCACGCTGTCCACGTGAGCCAGCTGCTCGCGACACTCGTCGAGGGTCTTGATGCCGCCGTTGATGCCGACGTGCAGCGCCGGCCGGCTGGCCTTGAGGCGGTGCACCCGCGGGTAATTCAGCGGCGGTATGTCGCGGTTCTCCTTGGGCGAGAGCCCCTGCAGCCACGCCTTGCGCGCGTGCACGATGAACGTCTCGCAGCCGGCGTCCGCCACCGTGGCGATGAAGCGCTCCAGATCGGCGTCCTCGTCCTGATCGTCGATACCGATGCGACACTTCACCGTGACCGGAATGCTCACCGCCTCGCGCATCGCGCGTACCGCCGCGGCCACCTTCTCGGGGTGGCCCATCAGGCAGGCGCCGATCAGGTTGTTCTGCACCCGGTCGCTGGGGCAGCCGACGTTGAGGTTCACCTCGTCATAGCCCCATTCCTCGGCGATCGCCGCGCACTCGGCCAGCTCGCCCGGGTCGCTGCCGCCCAGCTGCAGCGCGATGGGGTGCTCCACCTCGCCGTAGCCGAGGAATCGCTCCCGCGGGCTGCCGTGCAGAATCGCCCCGGTGGTCACCATCTCGGTATACAGCAGCGCCTGACGGGTCAGGGTGCGGGCGAAGGCACGGTAGTCGCGGGTGGTCCAGTCCATCATCGGCGCTACGGAGAACGTCCTATCCAGCTTAGGGCGCGTCGTGCCAGTATTCATGCGGGTTGTGGCGGTTGCCTTCTCATTCATAACTGTTCATATTTACAGTGTTCATGCCTCGTTTTGCGCTATTGCTTGGTACATTTTTGGCACACGAGGCACTGGCGATTTGGTACATCGGAGGATGCGCGTGGCGACGATCAGGAAGCGTCGGAAAAAGGACGGCAGTTTCTCATACATGGCCCAGATACGCATCGCTCGGCGTGGACAACAAGACCACTCCGAATCGCGGACGTTCCCCAGAAAGGCCATGGCCGAGGAGTGGGCCAAGCGTCGTGAGCTCGAGCTAATGCAGCCTGGCGGCATCCTGACGGCCAAATGGCGTGGCGTGACATTGAACGACGCCATAGAGCGCTACCTGCACGAGTTCGCCCAAGATGCCGGCCGCAGCAAGCTCGCCACGATCAAGCAACTGCAGCGATTCCCGATTTCGCGGGTGATGATAAACGAGCTTGGCAGCGAACAGATCATCGAGCATGCGGTGATGCGCAAGAATAGCGGCATCAAGCCCGCCACCGTAAACCAGGACATTGTCTGGATCGGGATCATCCTCAAGACGGCCGCGGCCGCCTGGAAGATGCCGGTGAACCTGAACGACTTCGAAGCGGCCAAGCTGCTGCTGCGTAGCAAAGGGCTGATCGGCAACCCCACCGCTCGAAGCCGGCGGCCAACGGATGCTGAGCTTGAGCGGATCCGCGGCTATTTTCGTCGGTCACAGCGCATCCGGCCTACCGCCCTTATCCCGATGGAAGACATTATGGACTTTGCTATTGCTTCCTCGAGGCGCCGTGAGGAGATCACCCGGATCCAGTGGTCCGACTTGGATGAAGAGGCCATGACCTGCTGGGTGCGCGATGCGAAGCATCCCCGGCAGAAGTGGGGCAACCATAAGCGCTTCAAGCTGACACATGAGGCGATGGCCATCATCAAGCGGCAGCCCAGGGCGGCGGGGGAAGACAGGATCTTCCCCTACAACCCTAAATCGATCGGTACACGATGGCAGGCGACCACGGCTGCTTGCGGCATCGAGGATTTACGCTTCCACGATCTGCGCCATGAGGCGACGTCGCGGCTGTTCGAAGCGGGGTATGAAATCGTGGAAGTGCAGCAGTTCACGCTGCACGAGAGCTGGGACGTACTGAAGCGGTATACGCACCTACGCCCCGAAAAGCTGAAGTTGAGGTGACTTATCTGCTCTTAGCTATTGATTGGAGATGCTTGATGTCTGCTGGCAGGTTGAGGGCATGCATTTTGCGATGACAATTTGGACAAAGGGCTACAGTATTTTCAATAGTGTCCTCTCCACCAGCAGCTAGCCATTCTATGTGGTGGCACTCCAAGTAAGGTCTTCCATTCCTGGTATGAAAGGGCGCATGCTCTTTGCATAGATCACAAATCCCCCGGGCACGTCGCTTGGCGTACTCAGCCACGTAGGGTGATCTCCCGTACTGCGTCGCAATGGTTGGGCGACTGCCTGTCTGCGCTGGAGCGTTTATGGCACGCTGGCGAAGCTCCTCGTCAGAAAGCTTTGTGGCTTCCCTTTCCTTTTTCTCGAATGCTTGCTTGGCCGCTTCCTGATCCATAACCGGTAAGCGGGATGACCTGAGCTGAAGCGGGAACAGCCAGGCTTTCCGCTCGTTACCATTCGCGTCGGGTTGAGTCGCCTGGTAGGGGGGCGAGATGCGGACGACCTCGCCTACATAGGTGTATTCCTTGCGCTTGAATACTTCAAAGAGATGCACCGCTACACCATTGCCGGGGCTCTCATTCAGGGTCTTGTTCTGAGCAAAATTGAGTTCCATTTCACCGGTCTGACCCATGCCGGTGTAGTGGATAACATCGCCTTCCCAGCGATCTTCATAGATCGACTCGATGTGGTTCGTGACGATGACGAGGGTATTGGTCTTCTTGGCTCGCCGCATTCCGCCTTGGGGGCTGCAGCCGAAGATATCGCACAGTTGGTCATTCGAGATAACGTCACCAGGGGTAAGCGCTTTTATGTTATCCGTAGACATTGATTACTTCCTTGGCGATGGGAATATCGGCAGGGGCGAGCTCGTAGCTCAGCATATCGGCTATAGGGACCCACGCGATGCGATCATGGACCGTCAGCCCTGGTTCTTCGAGGCTAATGTCTACTAGGACGCCGATGAGTTTGATGGCACCAGCTTCGTACTGATAGACACTCTCGGTGAAAACCTGTCTTGCCCTACAAGATAGCGAGAGCTCCTCTCGGATCTCTCGCTCGATGCATTGCTGAATGGTCTCGCTGGGCTCTTGCTTGCCGCCTGGGAATTCCCATAAGCCTGCGAGGCTTTGCCCCGGTGCCCTGCGAGCCAGCAGGATATGACCATCTCTGATAGCGAGTGCGGCGGCGACATGCTTCAAAGCAGGCTCTCCCAGGCGTAACGAAACGTAAGCCTAACTCAGCCTACCTTGGCACTTCTACCATCACGTATTAACACGCTGCCACAGTTGACGTGCCTCGTCCCTCTTCTCATCGAGGTACTTGGCAAGATCCACGGCACTGACCAGCCAGGGCGATTTCTGCGAGTCGCCGGCGCGGTAGACAGGTACTGGCAGGGCCTGGGCGCCGGCGCGCATGCTGGCGGTGCGGGCGTTGATGCCGAAGTAGCGGGGTGCGACTTCCTCGAGGGGGATCTCGGCGCGACCGTCGAACTCGGCGAGCAGTCCGAAGTAGGTGTTCATGCTTGGCTCCTCTGCGTAGCACGCCAGCTGCCGTAGCGGGCGCGTATGCCCTCGAAGGTGGCGGCGGCGTAGGGGTTGTGATCGAGCTCGGCTCGGCTTTCGATGTGGCAGGCCTGGCAGAGCCAGTCCCGCGCGTCCTGTTCGTTGTGGGTACCGTCGGGCAGCTGGCTGGGCGTGAGGCCGAACTTGTGCCGCTTGCGCCGATCCAGGTAGAGCCGAAACAGCTCGTCCTGGCAGAGCATGGCGGCGGTTCTGGCCAGCCGGCCGCCCTTAACGGGCGGCATGCTTGCCCCTCCTTTCCCGAATGCTCTGGCAATTGATGCAGGTGGTTGCCCAGGGCGCGGCGAGGCGGCGAGCTTGGGGGATCTCCACGCCGCACTCCTCGCACCAGGGATCGGTGGCCACGGTGTTGGGCAGTTGGGCGCGGGCCAGCGCGCTGGCCAGTGAGGTTTCGATGATCTCGCCGGCGAGATCCGCGGTATCAGCCATGGGTTTGCTCCTGGTGTTGAAGGGTGAATTGCCGGACTCGGTAGCCCTTGGTTTCCTGTTCGTGCCAGAAGTCGGGGTGACGCTCCGGCTCGACGTTGCGGCAGGCGCAGAAGCGGTACTTCGCGCCGTGCGCTGTGTGGTAGAGCGAGCCGACGATCGGCTCGCCGGCGGGCGTCACGACGCCCCAGAGCGGGATGGCAATTGGCATGGGCCTTCTCCTAGTGGGCGCCGCGGCCGGCGCGTGGTTGGGTGGTACGGGGTGGCTGCCGGGTGGCGTGCAGCACCGGCAGGTGGGCGATCTCGATGCCGAGCTTTTGGGCGATGTGGTCCAGGCCAGCATCGGTGACTTCGGTACGGCCGTAGTGGGTCCAGCCGGCGACCGGGTGCCGAAAGGTGCCGGTCTTCACGCGCAGCAGGCGGCCACCGCGGTAGGCGCCGGCGGGCAGGTTGTCGGGGCCGAGCATGCCGGCCTGGCGTAGCCGGCGGGTTAGGGTGTTGCGCCCCAGGTTGAGCAGGGCGGCGGCCTGGTCGAGGGTGTAGGTGCGCATCGCTAGTCTCCCTTTTCCTGTCAGCCACGCTCGAACAGCCAGCACTTGACGGTGCCGCCGTTCGACCGGGTCTTCGAATAAACGGGGTGGTTGGACGCCACGAACTTGCGCGCCTTGCTGCCCTTGAGCTGGCGTTTCAGCTCGCGCATGTCGAAGCGGAAGTGATGGTCGGCGGCGAGCTTCTCGAACTCCTTCAGGTTGATGGCGAGGTAGCCTTGACCAGCGTTGTGGTCGAGCACGTTCTCCACGCGGGTGCGCTCCAGGTACTCGACGGTTTCCCAGAACTCCTCGACCAGCGGGTGATCGGCATTGATAGCCTGTTGCCGCTCGATGGCCATTGCGGCTACCAGGTGGTGTGCCTGGGCGATCGCTTCAGCGGTGAACAGGCCGAGGCCTTTCGGCCCCAGGCAATCCACCAGGGCCGCGATCTGGGCGTGGTTCTGGGCGATGCGCAGCGAGCGCACCTCGGGCATGCCGTGGATCTGCTCGAAGTAGTGGGGCATGTGCTTGGCGTAGAGGCCGAGCAGCTCGCTCTCGCGTGAGGTGGCCTCGAGGATGAAGCGCGACACGTGGTCGATCTTCATGCCCTCGAGGGCCTTGGCCGCGGCGAAGGTTTCGCGGGTCTGGCCTTCCTTGGTGAAGAACAGGTGCACGATGCGCTGCATGATGGCGTCGGAGCCGGCCACGGCGGCGTTCTGGCTGATCACAATGGCGCCACGGAAGGGCGGCTCGTAGGTGTCGCTGCCCATGTTCTTCACGCCGGTGGCGCGCACGCTGCGGCCGTTGTAGGCCGTCTTGAGCTCGTCCCAGTCGAACTGCTTGGCCTTGTTGCCTCCCTCGGCATCGCGATCGGACTCGATCAGCACCACCGGCAGGTTGGCGACCTGGACGAAGCGCCGCGCGCGGCCGGCGGCGGACGACTTGGCCGGGTCGAAGCCTTCCTCGTCGTTGCGGCCGAGCAGCTTCCACATGAACTCGATCAGCGTCGACTTGCCGGCGCCGGCCTCGCCGACGATCTCGAGGAAGGGGAAGCTCTTATCGCGAGAGCGGATCTGCTCGGCGAACAGGGTGCCCAGCCAGAAGGCCAGCGCGACGACGCCCTTGCTGCCGAAGGCGTGCTGGATCAGCCCGGCCCAGTCGGTGCGGTAGTCGTTCGGGTCGTTGTTGATGTGCAGTTGGGTGGACTGTGAGAGGGTCTTGAGCGCGGTGCGGCCCAGCTCGAAAAAGTCCTCGTCGTTGCGCTGGTAGATCTTGCCACCCTTCACCGCGAAGTCGCCCAGCACGTAGGCCTCGTACTCGCGGGCGTAGCCGACGAAGTTGATCGTCTCCACGGTGCGGATGGGCAAGTGCTGCGCCAGGGTGGCATCGAGCTGCTCGGTAGAGCCCGTCCACTGTGCGCCGGGGGCGATCGACAGCAGGCGCTTCTTGAACTCGGTGGCCGAGGCCAGGGCGCTGCCGGTTACGGTGTTCTTCACCGTGTAGCGCTCGCCCGGGTACTCGATGCGGTAGTAGTACCAGCTCTCATCGGTGAGGGCGTTGCGCTGGAAATAGAGCGGGCGCGGATGGCAGTTGGCGATGCGTTTGATCGCGCCGGACTGCTCCAGGGCCTTGTCGCGGGCCTGGCGCTCGCTCATGGGGCGATCGCCGTCGATCAGGTCGCTGTAGATCTTCTGGTACTTGTCCAGGTCGAGCTTGAACCAGTAGGTCTGGCTGCGGTGCACGAAGGGGAACTCACGGCGCTCGGTCTTCTCGTAGATCAGCAGCGCCTTGTCGTTCGCACTGGGGGCGATCAGCAGCGCGCCGTTGTAGCGGTACTCATCAAGGTGCTTCTCGGTGAGTTCGCCGCGCTGATGCAGGTCGTTCCAGTCGCGCCCTTCGCTGGGCTGGGCGGCTTCGCACTCCCAACCGGCGGCACGCGCCCGGCGGATCTGCTTGAGCGTCCACTCCTGGCCGGCCTTGCCGGTATCCAGTGCCCACACCAGGGTAGGGCGAGTGCGGCCGGCTTGCCGGCAGGCCTGATCCAGCGCTTCGAGGGCCTTCTCGGGGTAGTTGTTGCAGCTCATCGCCGATACGGCGGCGATGCCGTGATGGGTAAGCGCGATGGCATCGAAGATGCCCTCGACGATCCACAGCTCATCGACCTCGGCCAATTCCACCGCCGGCGGGCACCACCACTGGCCGCGGTAGCTGCCGCGGAAGTTGGCCTTCTGCTTGCCGAAGCGGGCGGGCTTGTCGATCAGCCGCTCCCACCACACGCCATCGCCCAGGGTGAAGCGCACAGTGGCAGAGGCGGCATCGATCTTGGGATCGAAGAAGCTCTCTTGCGTGTACCAACCCTGGATGCGCTCGAGCTCGAAGCCACGGCCCATGCTCAGGTAGGCATCGGCCACCGGCGTGCTGCTTTGCGGCTTGCCCGGGGCGGGTGGTAGGTTGGCGAAGCGCTCGCTCCAGGAATCGAACAGCTCGGGGAACAGCTCTTTCACGTGGACCTGGCTGCCGCACTTGTTCTCGCGGCCGCACTTCACCATCCAGGGCGCGTCAGACTTGATGAAGGCTTCGCGCTTGCCGCATTCGGGGCAGCGCACCTTCTGCAGGTACGTGCCGCGCTCTTCGGCTTCGAAGTCGCGGATCAGTCGCGTCACGATGTCGTCGCGCAGCCGGTTATCCATGAACGGTGCCTTCTCTACGGGTTCAGTGCTGGGAGGTGGCCGGGGGCAGCGATGTGCTGCGTTCCTGGGCGTGCAGGCGCAGCAGATCGGCCACGGAGAAGGCCAGGGCGGTGCGGCCCGGGCGGCGCACGATCACCACATGGGCGGTGGAGGCCACGGCGTCGATGTAGGCGGCCTGGTTCAGCGTCTCGAGCTCAGCCAGCGCCTGCAGGGCGGCCAGCCCGGCGCGCTCCAGGGTGATGCCGTGAGCCTCGACCAGGTGAGAGGTGCAGCGCTCCAGCGCGACGGTGCGCTGATAGGGCCGGGGCATTTTCAACAGGTACGCGCAAGCCGCGTCATTGATGGTCAATGCGTGCATGGGTCTCGCTCCGATTGTGGGTGTTGCTGGGGTGGGTGGCGGCTACCCGGTAGCCGCCTTAGCCATGGCCAGTTCGCGCAGGCGTGGCACCAGCGGCAGGGCGACCGTGGGATTGGGCATGTCGCTGGGCGTGATGGTGTGTGTGATCTCGATGGAGATCTTGCCGCGCCAACCGCACTCGGGGTTACGGCACTCGATGACCGCCTCGCGGTACACCGGGGTGAGCCCCTGGCTCTTGCGGATGCCCGCCGTTTCGCCGCAGTGGGGGCAAGGGATACGCGGCTTGTTTCGGAACTGAGTGGTCAAGGTCAGTTTCTCCCTGCGATATAGAGGGCGCGCCCGCGCCCGGTGAGCCCTTGAGCGCCCTTGCGCAGCCTTCTGCGCAGCAGCCACTCGGCGGCTTCTTCGTTCGTTCTGAGGTTCTGCTGTACGCGAACCTGGTCGAGTACGGCTTCGAGCTCGTCATCCAGCGGGAGCTGCAGGTCGCCGCGGCGGGACTCGTCAGCCATAAATCCAGTGCTCCTTGAGGTCCTCAAAAGGGCCTGCCATTCCTACGCCCGGCGGGGCACATTGAGTTCGAGATCAGCGATGCCCAGGGTTTCCAGGGCTTCCTTCATCACCAGCTGACGCAGCAGCACGGCCTTGTCGATGCCGGTGTAGTCGACCAGCGCATCGATCAGGCGCCGTTCGTACTCGTCGAGGTTGATGGCGCCGTAACGAGAGCGCACACGCTTTGGGTCCTGATACATGGGCGATTTCCTTATGCAGCAGGCGGTTAGGTTCAATCGGCGGCGAGAGTATCGTCTTCGTACTGCTGGATGCCGCGTAGGATCAGCATCCGCGCCGTGGCAGAGAGCGAGCGGACTTCGAGCTGAGCGATTGCCTCGATCTTTTCGCGCTCCGCCTTGGTGAGCTGCGTCATCACCGGCGTGTTGCAACCGTTCGGTGCACGAGCCGGCACTGAGCGCATGGTTTCAACGGGGCTCATGGGGTAGGCTTCCTCAAGGTTGTCTAAGACTGTAAATCTAGATTGGTGGAATATATACACCATGTCAAGCGTATTGGTGGAAGAAATCCCCTCTCGCCTGAGAGAGGAGCTGAAGCGACAGGGCTACAGCATCGCTGCAGCAGCTAGGGAGGCGGGGGAATCAAGCAGCCAACGCTTGAAAGACGTGCTTTCTGGCCGACAGAAGTGTCCGGTGGAATTGCTCGCCCGCCTAGAGGTGCTTGGGGTGGATATTTCCTACGTCCTGACGGGGCGTGGACGTTCACAGGCCGCTACCGCTGAGAAGATCGGAAGCGAAGGGGCCTTCTCTACTTCTACTACCCCAGGGCCTGGCCTCGCCGAAGTGAAACTCTATGACGTGGAAGGCGCCGCGGGCGCGGGCCGCTCGCTGGAAGAGGAGCGGATCGAGGGGATGCTTTATTTCCCTGAGGCACAGCTCGCCGCATTGGGCATCCAGCCCGGGCAGGTCGCCGGCATCAAGGTGCGCGGGGATTCGATGGAAACCACGTTGGCCGACGGCGACTGGGTGCTGGTCGACCTGGCCAATCGCGATCCGCGGCAGGAAGGGGTGTTTTTGCTAACGGTGAGTGGCGAGCGGCGCATCAAGCGCTTGCAGCGCCTCGCCGGCGGCGCGCTGTACCTGATCAGCGATAACGAACACTACCAGCCCGAGATGATCACACCGCAGCAGATGGGGGAGGTGGAGATCCTGGGGCGGTGTGAGATACGGATAGGTAAAATAAATTAGAACGGTATTTTTTATGACAGGGAACGAATTAATTGCACGTTTCAATATCCAAAAATTATATCATTTTACTGATACTCGGAACCTTCCTTCTATTCGTGAGCAAGGAGGGCTGCTTCGGTTGGCTGAGATGAAAAGGCGCTCTGTTAATGGCGCTGTGTTTGGTGGCAATCAATGGAGTCATGATGCTGATGTTGCGCGTGGGTTAGATGGTTACGTGCACCTATGCTTTCTGAGTGAGCATCCTATGGAGTGGTGTGCGAAGAATGATGGCAGGATACTAGATTCGGTTTTTTTACAAATATGCCCGTCTGTTTTAAATTTTAGTGGCGTTAGAGTTGCAAATGATGTATCTAACAAAAGTGGGGTTTCACTGCTTACTCTTGAGGAAGCAGCTCAGCAGCTTGATTGGGAAGTTCTTTACGGTTGGACAGATTGGTCTGATGAGGCTATAAAAGCAAGACGCAAGTCTGCAAAAAAATACGAAGTATTAGTGCCGTATGACATTCCTTTAAACCTCATTGGTGGAATATAAGATGGCAAAGCGACCAGTTTTTATTCCTTGTTACAATAAGAATAATGCTATAGATGAATTGTTTTTAGAATTTAAATGGCATCCTGGGTTCGCTGAAGTGCAAAAGAAGAAGAATGTGGCTGGATTGCACGAGGCGGCAAAAGGCGTGGGGTTAAAGAATGTTTTAGAAGTTTCTACTAAATCAGAAAATAAATTAGGCTATAGACTTAGCGCTTTCAATCTTAAGGTTGAACTGTCGTCAGGAAGCAAGATCAGCTTAGAGTCCGCTTATCAGGGAAGTAAGATATTTTCAAATGGCGGTCCCTATAGAGATTTATATTTTAAGACGGCCCGAGAAGCCAAAAAAGATCCGAGACTCAAAAACTCTGGGACGATTGTTGGGTTCGAGTTCGATGGATTTCATTTTGATTCTGAGCCAAAAAATGCTTTTTACGATTGGCTTTATTTGTATGCGTTGAAAGATCATGCTGATTTTTTAGCAAGATTGCTTAAGTTTGATGCATTTAGTGATATAGAGTTTAATCCTGAAAAATCACTTAACTCACAAGCCAGGTCTTGTGCACTATTGGCTTTTTTGATTTATAAAGGAGAGTTTCCAAGAATTGTTTATCATGTGGATGACTTTTATAAGTTTATTAAAGAGAACATGAGTCAGGCGGCTCTCATCGACCAGCCAAAGCTGATGTGATTAAAGCTAGGGCAAGCCCTAGCTTTATTTTTAATCTTTTCTTTTTCCGCTTGCTACAAAAATTGTATTAGAAAGGGAGGATTTGTAGATATCTTCATCCAAGAATCTCAAGAGGCGCTTTAGTGATTTTTTGTCTTCAGGAAATGAAATCTTATCTTCATTGTTCTCGTCTTTAATAATGTCGATTGAGACATTGAGCTCTTCGGCTTTTATTTTTACGCTGGTCGCTGTTAATTGGCCTATCCTATCCTCGCTTAAAATATAAGCAATCTTTTTTCTGCACCATGTGTCGATCAGGCCTTTGGGATCTTCAGGGTCATAGCCAAGAAATATTTCACTTTCAAAAAAATCATCCACGTCTTGCTTGGTGGCTTCACGAAAATACATATCCATGTCAAAAAGACGTCTCACGTTGTGCAAGCTTTTAAAGTACAAAGCCAACCCATTTTCTTCTTCTGACACAACTGCTGTAAGCTTGTTGTCAAGAGATAGAGAAAGACCTTTTATATGTGTGAAAGATTCTCTTGACCATGTTAATGTAAATTTATTGCTTATAACCTGTCTTTTGTCAAATATTTGCAGTCCTACCTTATATTTGTTATTTTCCTCTATGCCAAAGAAGAAGCCTGAAATTTCTATATCTTCTTCGTTTGGTTTCCATGGCGGAACACCAGCAGGCTCTTTTATGGCATCTATAACCCCATCAATGTCTTCAAAGTCATTAATAACGAATGATTCATGTGGATCTGGCTTGTATTGTGCACTAAGCTCGTAGCACTCTTCGAATGACATAAAATTATCTATTTGAGTTTTGCCAGTCTCTTCTAATTCGACTTGTGCCTCTCGCTGGAGTATTACCTTTCGTATTCTCGGTGCCTCTTTAGAAAGAACAAATAATTCCATTGTTAATTTCCTTGCGTCTTAGTTTCAACTACTGTGTGTGGTGTTGCATATGATACTTTTGTTACTTCCTTACAGTTTAGTATGCTCCTTTTGGTTATTAATAAGAGTGTGTTGCCAGTGCTAAGATTTATTTCGTAAAATTTGTACCCAAAGACAGAAAGCAAAGGGTTGGTGTAAAAGGATTTTGAAGCCCAAATGAAAATAAAGAAAAGAAAGCCAAAAAATATTGCTGTGGAGAGAGTAAAGAACTCGGAAGTGGCTCCCATTAATGGAATTAGGTAGGATACAAAATACCCGGAGACTTCTTTGTCAGCAGGCCTAAAGCTTGTAATTTTTATACTTTCTCTATAGGACCTCTCTTGTACGATTTTTAATGTCGCGGCGCATGCCGCTGCAAGCATAAGTGCTGTTAAAATTAGTGAAGCAGACAGAATGTATTGATTTTTTTGATAAGCTATATATGAGTAAGTGAATAGTATGGGCGCGACGCAAGTGGATGTTAGTGCTAATTTCGGAACGGGTCCAAGCGTATCCATCTCTATCCCTTTTGATTAATATTTCAGTAAAAGTTAGATTAAATTATTTTGGGGATTTCATTCCAGCATGTAGTCCATCTTGGCGATCGCCTTGCACATCGTAAATGCCATGCCGCCTCAGGGCTAGGGGTACCCAACTTTACCGTGCCACGGCCCATTCGGGCGTTCAGGTCGTCCATCACATTCATCAGCTTCTGGCTGCGCTGCCGCTCGGCGTCGCTTTGGGGCGTATCGAGCAGCGAGAGCTGCTGCCGATCGGCGTCGATCATGTCCAGCAACATCACGCCCCCCTTCTGGTACAGGTAGCCTTTGCGGTAGATCCGCTCCAGGGCCTGGCCGGCGGTGTGCAGTATCTCGCGGCTGTCAGCCGTGGGGCGGGGCAGTTCGAGCACCAGGCTCGGCGAGTACTGGTGCAAGTCCTGCCGGAATGGGTTGGTCTTCAGGAACACCAGCACGGCCTTGGCTAGGCCGTGCTGCCGGCGCAGCTTTTCGGCGCCGCGCTGCCCGTGCTGCCGGATCGCCTCGCGGATCTCGCTGATGTCGTCGGTGAGCTTGCCGAAGCTGCGGCTGGTCATAATGCGCTGGCGGGCTTCATCGAAGTCGTTCATTTCGATACAGGGCACGCCGCGTAGCTCCAGCGCGGTGCGCTCTAAGGTGACCGAGAAGCGACGCCGGATCTCCTTTGGGTTGGCCTGGGCGAGGTCCCAGGCGCTTTTAATGCCCATCACGGCCAGGCGCTCGACGAGCCGGCGCCCCACGCCCCAGACGTCGCCCAGCTCGATCTTCTTCAGCAGCATCTGGGTTTCCCTGCTGTCGGGCTGTAGCACGCATACGCCTTGGTAGGCCGGGTTTTTCTTGGCCGCACGGTTCGCCAGTTTGGCGAGGGTGCGCGTCGGCGCGACGCCCACACAGACGGGAATGCCGGTGTACTGGCGCACGTTGTCGTGCAGCTGCCGGGCATGCTCGAGCAATTGAGCATGGGTGAAGCCGTCGAGTCGGACGAACATTTCGTCAATGGAATAGCGCTCGACTACTGGAGCAAACTCCTCGAGCACGGACTGCACCCGCTGGCTCATGTCGCCGTAGAGCTCGTAGTTGCTAGAGAGCAGATGGATGCGCCCCTGGCGCACCAAGTGCTGGAGCTCGAACGCGGGCGTTCCCATTTTGATGCCGAGAGCCTTCAGCTCAGTGGAGAGCGCAATGACACAGCCATCGTTATTCGACATCACGCCCACCGGCAGGCCGCGCAGCCGCGGCTGGAACACGCGCTCGCAGCTGACGTAGAAGCTGTTGCAATCGACCAAGCCGATCATGGTCATACCTGGTACTCGTGAATGACCGAGCGAACGACTCCCCAGACTTGGCACTCGATTTCGACGAGGGGAATGGGGGCGTAGCGTGGATTGCCCGAGCAGAGGCACGGCACGTTGCCCCTCAGCTCGTAGCGCTTGACGGTGATCTCGCCGTCGACTATGGCGACAATGATGTGACCAGTGCGAGGCTCAAGGGAGCGATCGACCAGGAGCAGATCGCCCTCGTGAATGCCAAGGCGCTCCATGCTGTCACCGGTTACGCTCATGAAGAACGTCGCCGAGGGGCGCTTGACCAGCCTTTCATTGAGATCGAGCGTGCGGCCTTCGTAGTCCTGCGAGGGGCTGGGGAAGCCGCTGAGCCCGGCACGGCCGAGGGCGAGTGGATAGGGAAGCGCGAGCGGTGGCGGCTCGCGATGAGCCGGAATGAGGTTGGTCAGTGTCATTGTGAGTCCCTTTGCACAACTGTCGTTTTATACAGTATTCTCGACATCGTCGCTTTCAGGCAACAGGCAAAAGCTAATGGAAGTTAGCCAGGGAGCGTCCCATTGAGAAAAAAGTGAGACGAGGCAGGGGAATGCGCGTGAATTACCTAGGCCCGCTGCGTGCGGGCGTGCATCCGGCAATGGAGGGGCTCAACCTCAAGCAGTTCAAGGCCAGCTGCTTCTTGGTCGAGGTGAGCGCGGAGGCGGGCGTGGATGGCCCGCTCATGGAGGGGGACTTGCTGGTCGTAGACGAGGCACGGCCAGTGGGGCATGCCGACCTTGTGGTGGCCGAGTTGGATGGCGAGCAACGGCTGTTCCGCACGCACCGGATCGGCGGTGCCTACCGACTGATGCCAACGGTAGGGCCACGGCATTCAGTCATTGCGCGGGCGAGCGATCTGCGCGGGGTGGTGGTGAGCCAGGCGCGGCGGTATGCGGTGTAGTGCTAAGCTGATCGAGAAAATAGAAAAATAGGTGTGATATGGGTGTTAAGTCTGTTTCTGTGTATGATTACTGGTGTTCACTAGATGGTTTTGAGTCTAAAGCCGGTGAAGTGATCGAGGCTCAGCTTGAAGGTTGGGAATCGGTTTATAAGGAGCTCTTTGAAGCAGGCCTATTTGCAATTAATCTGGCAAATAGTCAGCATGTTCCAGAAAAAAATAGGTTGCCGCTCGCATTTATGAAAACTGCACTTGTGCAGTTTAGAAGTGTTTGGAATTTGGTTGGAAAGGGGTACTCCTCAAGCGCGGCTTGTGTTGCCGCCTCTATTTTCGAAACATGTAAGGTGGTGAGAGTCGTTTCGAGTAACCAGGAGGATCTTGAGCTTCTTTTTTCGCGTGAAGCAATGGACGTTCCATGGACAGCAAAAACCCTGTGTCAGAAAGTTGCGAGACTAGATGCTACGGGAGATGATGGAGTCCTCGATGAAAGATTTTTTGAAGAGTGCTGGCAAGTTTCATATCTTAACTATAAGTGGTTGTGTCAAATAAAGCATCCTACCTCACAATACATGATTCATGATTTAAGTAGTGCAATGTCTGAAGAAGGCTATCATCTTTCACCAGTGCCCAATGTTTCTGCATCCGACGTTGGCGAAAAATTTAAGGTTCTGGCCGCGGTTGCCTCTGATGTATGGTCTATGTGCAAAACCGTATGTGAAGAGTATAAGGTTTTTGATAGTGGCGATGAGCTGGCGGGGAATATTGATGAGCGACTTCTTCGAACGCACGGTGCGATAGTGGATTTAATGAAAAAACTCAATGCAAAGGGAGGGCGTAGTGCCGTTCGAGTATTCAAGCGAGATTTCTTAACAACCGATTTCTCAATGATGAAAAAGCGCTTTGGGGATTGATGTAACTAATGGGTCAGATCTCTCATGCTGAATACGATATTATATTACGAGGTTTGCACCATTCACTTCACACTTTGCCCGCGTCCCAAACCCGTTGTCGTCGAGGGTGTGTTCCACCTCGGTGACCAACCAGGGCGTGGCGTCGATCTCAGGCTTGAAGCCACTGACCTGCAGCGGTGATTCCGGCAGCATGTCGGCGCGGCCGTGAGCGAGCGTCAGCTCGAACTCGGCCAGACCACGCTGAATGCGGCGCCACTCGGCACGCGCGGCATCCAGGGCATCGGCCTCGCTGGCGTATGTGGGCCGGAGCTGCTTGGCGTTTTCACCATCGCCGACGAGAACGATGCGCCGACGAGCGCCGCTGGTGTCGTTCCAGTAGGCCTTCACACCGCTGTAGGCATCGCGATCGGTGATGCTGTAGCGGTGCTGATCGCCGTCGCGCCGGGTTAGGGGAATGGTGGGCATGGCCCGGCCGCTGGCAGTAAGCGCCTCGCCGGCCTGGGTGAAGAGCAGGCGGCCGGCCTTCACTGCAGCAATGGCGTCGTAGCGCTGGCCGAGTCGGGTCAGGAAGTTGAGGTCCGATTCCTCGGTCTGGTCGATATGGCCGACGCGGATGCCGCCCAGGGTGTGGCCGATGACCGGCTCGAGCTCGTGTCGGCGGGCGATGGTCTCGACGATCTCACTCAGGGCGAGGTTGTGCCAGCCATGGGTGCGTTTACCGGGCAGCTCGCCGCGCATATCGGCGGAGCGCGCACGGATGATGAGCTGATCCGGCGTGCCGGTGTGCTGGATCTCGTCAACTGTGAAGGTGCCTTTCTCGACCAGGCCTTCGTGCTGCCAGCCGAAGGCGAGGGTGAGTTCGGCGCCGCGGCGAGGAAGGGCCAGGGCGCCGTCGTTGTCGGCCAGGGTGATGTCGAGCTGATCGGCCTCGAGGCCGCGCTGTTCGCGCAGGGTGAGGCTGACCAGACGACCGTTGAGGCGTGGCGTGATGTCGGTACCGGCCAGGGTGAGGCGGTAGCTGGGCCGGCGGTAGCGGTAGGGCGTGGTGTTGGCGTTCATGGCGGGCTCACACGTAGGCGCCGGCCAGGCGGGCGACGGTGTAGGTGGTCAGGCTGCCGAGCAGGTCGGTGCGCGTGTCGTCGACGTGCTCGAGCGTGAGCGTGAACTCGATTTTCTGGGGCATGCCGTCGCGGAAGAAGTGGCTGGCGGTTTCCTCGACCTGTGTAACGACCCACAAGCCGTACTGCCGGCCGGTGCCTTCCACCAGTGGCCAGGCCTGTCCCTGGTCGGCCATATCGCGGATCTCGTCGAGATTGAGGCGGCCGCCGGTAAATTCTGGGAGCAATGTGCCGATAAGGGTGATTCGGTCCTCACCAGGGCCGACGTACTGGTACGCGGGCCGATCACCGACACGCGACTGATTGGCATGCCGCCATTGAGTGACACGTTTGAGCTCCTGATAGGGCACGGTGCGGGTCTGAAAGACGAACATTCCAAGAGCCATTAGCATAGGAAAATCCTGTGATTAAAAAAGTCATAGAAGAACGTTTTTCCCAACGAGGGATCTTTGTATTGATCTCTATTTCTTCGGCTGCGCTATCCCTTTCTTTCTGTATTTGGCTAGGAGAGCCCCGGCTTCGAGAAGCCATAGCAAGCTTAAGAGAGATGGACCTCAGTGGTTTTTTGATTTTCGTTTCAATAACAAGTGCGCTTTTAGTAAGACGTCAACAGAGTAGGGTATGGTGCGGTGCAGTTTTCCTTTTTGGGTTTGTTTGCGCCCTTAGTCAAATGACTGCATCAGTACTGCCTCTTCCTGTCAGAGCAGATCTTAATTATCTTCAGTCGTACTTATTTGCGCTTTTTGTGTACGGTATTTGTGGTGTTTTTTTCTCTGGAGTCGCAGTGTTTCAGTCTTACATTAATGAAAACTTACCTGAACATGAGGCTACTCAAGATCCCACAGCGCAGACCTACGTCGTGCAGCTTTATGAGCCTCCCTCCGGTCCAACTCGAGACTAATAGCTCTAGCAATTTCACGCGCGTCGCCGCCCGGGGCGCCGTAAACGTTGATCGTGATGGTGTCGCCTGCCGCCGGCGCGACAGGTGCCGGGGCGCTGAGGGCCGGCCGCCGGTCGATGGGGATATCCGCCACGGCGGGCAGGCCGGCGGTACCGATGGCGATGCCGGCGCCGGCGGTGGCCACGCGGCGTGCGATGTCGCGTACGCGTTTGGCGGGCTCGTCGCGCTGACGGTCTAGCCCGACGTTGAAGCCGTCTACCGTGTAGCCGCCGTACTCGGCGAATACACGGCTGGGGGAGTTGATGCCCAGGGCTTCGCGGAACCAGCCGGTAACGCCATCGGTGAGGCTGCCGACCTTGTCCTTCAGCGCCTGCCACTTGGCATCGATGCCGGCCATCAGACCGTCGACCATGGCGTTGCCCAGGGTGGTGAAGCGCTCCGGAATCTCCACGCCCATGCTCTGCAGGCCTTCGGTGATGCCGCGCCAGAGAATGCCCATGGGCGACCAGTCGAGCAGCAGCCGTGAGACGCCGGCGATGCCGCCTGCGAAGGCTTCTTGGATGGCTTGCCAGGCGTTGCCGAACAGCTCCGTGACGCCGTTCCACAGGTTGCGGAAGAAACCGCTGATCGGTTCCCAGTATTTGATGATTAGGAACACGGCGGCGGCGATCGCCGCGACAGCTAGGCCGATGGGGTTGGTGGCGAGGAACACGGCCATGCCTTTCACCGCGGCCAGTACGGCTGGAATGGCGGCACCGGCCAGCCGGAGGAGTGTGCCGATCAGCCCGCCGCCGTTGATGGCGAGCAGGGCGAAGCCGTAGCGCAGCAAGGCGATTGGGCCGAGTACCGAAGCCAGCATCATGGTCAGTGCGCCACCAGCCGCTACGACAACAGCGAGTACCGCCGCAACCGTTGTCAGCGTACCGGTCAGCCGAGGGTTCTCCTTCATCCAGCTGCCTACCGCTCTTGTGACTCCGGTGAGGTTCTGAATCAACTGGCGCAGAGGGCCTTCGTTGGTGTCCGTAACGGTGATGCCTACCTCTTGCCAGGCGCTGTTCAGCCCCTGCAGGTCGCCCTGGATGTTATCGGCCATGGTTTTGGCCACGCGGGCGTTCTCACCGGCTGCGCTCTCTAGGATCTCGACAAACTTCTCGACGCCTGCAGCACCTTGCTGGGCGATGAGTTCGGCCATGCCGGCTCCGGGTTCCTCACCGAAGATATCCTTGAGGTAGGCGGCGCGATCGGCGGTACCCAACCGCTCGGTGGCCTGGGCAACGTCCGCCAGAATCTGCGGTACGTTGCGCAAGTTGCCCTCGGCATCCTTGGCATTGACGCCCAGCTCCTGGAGGGCTCCGGCGGCTGCACCAGTCGGTGCTGACAGTCGCGTGATCATTGCTCGCAGGGTGGTGCCGGCTTGGCTGCCTTGGATACCCACGTTCCCCAACAAGCCGGCCATGGCAGCCGCTTCCTCGATCGAGACGCCCATGGCCCGCGCCTGGGGCGCGACATACTTCATCGACTCACCCAGCTTCTCGAGATCGACGTTCGCACGGGTGGTGGTCGCGGTGAGCACGTCGCCGACGTGACCCATCTGCGAGGGGTCGAGCCCGAAGCCTGAGAGAATGTTCGATGAGATATCGGCGGTGCGGCCCAGGTCGGTACCGTTGGCCTTGGCGAGATCCAGCATGTCAGGCATCGCCGCTATGATCGCTTCGGGATCGAAGCCGGCCATGGCCAGGAAGCCCTGGGCGTCAGCCGCCTGGGTGGCACTGAACGAAGTGTTCGCCCCGAGCTGCCGCGCCTGATCGCGTAGGGCTTGCATCAACGGATCGTCGCCATTCAGTCGAGTCAAAGCCTGGACGCGCGACATGGCAGCGCCGTAGTCGACGCCAGGGGCGAGCATGCGGGAGCCGCCGTACAAGGCGGCGCCACCGGAGGCGACACCGGACGCGCCGATGCCTGCCATGCTGTTGATGCGGCTCATCGAGCGCCCGTAAGCCTGGCTCGCTTGGGTGGCGCGGCGCTGTTGTTCAGCCACCCGGCGAAGTCGTGCCTGGTGCTGTTCGAGCTGCTGGTTGGCGCTGCGCACGCGCTGGGCCAGCTCGCGCTGCTGATTGCCCAGGGAGCCGGTGACTCCGCTGACATTACGGATGCTGCCGCGCAGTCGCTGCAGTTCGCGCTGTTCGCCCTGATACTGCTGCCTGAGTTCGCGTGCCTTGCGGATGGCAGCATCGCGTTGGCGGGTCAACTGCCGGGTGGGGCCGTCGGCTTGCCGGATCTGCTGGGTGAGTTCGCGTACCTGGCGCTGCTGCGCCTGCAGGGCGGTGGCGGTCTGCTCGCTGGATCGCTTGAGGGCGGTGAAGCCGCGCATGTCGCGCTGGGCGCGCTCCAGGGTGCGCAGCTCGTCGCGGCTGGCTCGCAATGCGCGAGCGGTCTGGTCGCTGCCCTGGGTGATCCGGCGTAACGGGCCGGTGGCTTTGTCGATCGCCCCCAGAAGCACTTCGAGTTTGAGCGGTTTGGCCACCGGTGGCTCCTTCAGTCATCGCTTTTCAATCAGCGTCAGGCTGTGTACGGCGACGGGCGCGCTCGCGCCATTGCATGAGTTCGGCGAGGGAGAAGCCGGCGCAGTCGGCCGGCGTCCAGTGGAAGGTAACGGCGAGATCCGCCATGGCTTCTTCGACGTGTTCCGGCAAGCTCAAACGCTCTCGCCCTTGGCCCGCTTCGTCAGCAAAAAACCGGCGATGGCGCCTCCGATCTGCAC
This sequence comes from Halomonas sp. SS10-MC5, assembly GCF_015992245.1. Taxonomy (NCBI): domain Bacteria; kingdom Pseudomonadati; phylum Pseudomonadota; class Gammaproteobacteria; order Oceanospirillales; family Halomonadaceae; genus Halomonas; species Halomonas sp. SS10-MC5. The sequence goes on from NZ_CP065435.1 coordinate 1,446,593, forward strand.
CAGGTCGGCGGGGTCGAGGTTGCGCATCTCGGGTTCGGTCAACGCCGGGCTCGAGAGGCGCGGGGTGAGCTTGACCAGGGCGTCGACCTGCATCTGCAGCACGTCGGAGAGGGCCAGGCCGCGCAGCTCGCCGGCGTTGGGTTTGCGCAGGAAGAGCTTCTCGATATTCTGCTCGCCGCGCTGGATGGGGGTGTCGAGTACGATCTCTTCGGTGGTGGCGTTCTTGGGCATGCTTGGCGTTCCTGTGTCGCGGTGGAAAGGAGAGGGGGTTACAGGCCCAGCGCGCGGCGGCGCTCGGCGTAGCGATCCTGGCCGTTGACCTTGAACACCAGGCCGGGCACGTCGATCTCGATGACGGTGGTGCCGTCGATCACGAGTTTGTAGTAGCTGCAGGTGGTGGTGACCTGGTGGGCGGTGTTCTCGCCGGCCTTGGCTTCGCCCATGGCGATGCGCTGGTGGCGGCCGCGCACGACGACGGTGACGGCGGAGGTCTGGCCTACGTCGTCACGCTCATAGAAACCTTCGAAGCGCAGCAGGTCGGCATCCAGGCGGTTGGTGCCGAAGTTGTCGAAGATGGCCGGGACCAGGCCGCCGACGGTCCACTCGAAGGTGAGCTTCTCGCCGCCCAGGTCAATATCGACCGGAGCATCCATGCCGCCGCCGCGCCACTCTTCCATCTTGCGGGCGAGCTCGGGCAGGGTGAGGGTGTCGACCAGGCCCTGCCAGTTGTCGCCATTGCCAAACAGGTTCAGGTCCTTGAGTTTCTTGGGCAGTGCCATCGATCAGGCTCCTTGTGGTTCTCGGTGCCGACCGTCAGGCGGCGATGCGCGCGGCGAAATCCACCAGGTACTGATCGGTGATTCGCTGCTGGAACATGAGGTTTTCCAAGGGCGGCACGGGCGTGTAGTCGTAGTCGATGTACAACTTGCCGTCCTTGAGGGTGGTTTCGGAGTTGACCTGTTCGTTGAACCAGGCATTGCCGTCGATGATGTAGCCCAGCGCCTTCCACTCGCGAAACTTGGCATTGATGCCCTCGATGATGTCGCGCGCGAGGGAGGGGTGCATGGGCTTGTCCACGGCCCAGAGGTGCGCTTCGGCCACGGTGTCCGCCACGACTTGCGCGGTCCTGGTGTAGTTCTCGAACGGGAACAAGCCGTCGGTATCGCAGGTGCGTGAGCCCCAGAAGCGGTAGCCGCCCTGGTTGATCAGCGTGGTGACGTCCGCGGCGTTGAGCACGCCGGCATCGGTCGCGGGGTCCTGCAAATCCCAGAACACGTCGCGGGAGATACCGGTGACGCCCTGCACGGGGACGTTGGAGAGCGTCTTGTGCCAGCCGACGGTTTCATCCAGGTAGGCACGTAGGCCGAGCGCCCGGGCCACGGCGGAGAGAGTGGCGGTTTCGCCGGCGTCGGTATCGAAACCGGTGAACTCCGGCCACAGCACCATGACTTCGCGCTGGCCAAAGTTCTCGCGATACATCATCGCTTCTTCAACAGTTTCGCAGCCGTGTGCCGATACATAGGCGAAGGCGCGCAGTTGCCGTGCAACGGAGATCAGCTCTGCGGCTACGTCGACATCGTCGAGTTCTGGCACGCCGAGGATCCTGGGTTTGATGCCGAAGCGCTGGTGGGCGGCAAGCAGCGCCTTGATGCCGGTCTTCTGGCCACCAGCGGTGACGGTGCCGATGACCTTGGCCTTGGTCTCGGCAGCGTCGGCTCCTTCGGCCACGCGCACCACGACGATCAGGGGTTTGGCCTGGTCGGCGATGGCATCGAGTGAGCGCTTCAGCGTGCCGCTGGAACCGGCCTTGCCGATGGCGGCATAGACGTCGGTGATCAGCACCGGCGTATCGAGAGGGAAGGTGGCGGCGTCGGCATCCTCGGCGGTGGCCACCAGGCCGATCACCGCAGTGCTGACGGTGCGGATCGGTCGGGTGCCCTCATTGATTTCGATGACGCGCACGCCGTGGTGGTAATCGGCCATTCGGGGCTCCTGCTTGGGCTGAGAAGGTCAGCGGGTGTACGCAGGTATCGTGCGGGGGCGGGCGAGGTAGGCGAAGCGGCGGCGGGTGTGGGTGGAGGGGGGTACACCGATGCGCAGGGTCAGCAGGTGAATATACGAATCTATTGAAGAGACAAAAGTAGCATGGCGATTTTTTTTGGCACATGCTCTCTTGGGAATACGTAAATTAGAAAGGGGTGGGGTAACGATGAACGATCACGACTATGTCAATTTTTCCCAAGACCATGAGCTTAATTACATATTGAAAAAATTTGGCAAGCGGCAAACAGAAGCCAATCGCGCTGCTCTCTTTGATATGGGTCAATTTTTAAAGGGCTTCACGGGAAAGGCGAGATTGCAACATGGTGAGTTCCACAAGCATGTAGAGCAGAATCTCGTCCGTTTGGAAAGTTGATATTCTACTACTTGGCCAGTAGCAGTGGGGCTCTGCTCCGCTGCCTACTCTACTAACGCCGCTGCAGCCCGGCGTATCCTGCGATCGAAAGATACGGCATCGGTCCAGCCGCACGCCCGGCACGCTACGACGCGAAGACTTCCCCGATCCGAGGCTTGGAAGGTCGACCATTGCTGATCGCGAGAGATTTCTGCGTTGCCACAGCTGCAGCTCAGTGTGTGGGAGCCAAGCGTCGAAAACCGATAATGGATGGATTGGATAGCCACATCCTTGGCTCCTCTAGTCAACTCGCTGTGGATAATGCCCATTTCGGGCGGAGGCCGCGCGACTCGAGCAGTTCCTTCGTCAGGCGCCGCACTGCCCAGGTGCGGGCTTCGTTCCAGGCCTGTTGCTCTGTCAGGCTGGGATCGCAAGGGGGCATCGTGTGGGTCGTCAGCTCGTTTTCGGTGTTCCTCCACCGAGCCATGACAAGCCAGTAATGGCTCCTGCTGTCCCGTACAAGCGTAAGCTCGACGGTGACGCCATCTACCTCGAAGGTCTCCTGTCGCATCGTCGCGTCCCTGTGGATCTCTGCGATACAAAAGTTTACTCGTGAGGAGTCCGGATGGCTGTAAGCGAGAGGAGTCGCGTTATGTAAGCCGATGCTTACATTGCTGACTGCGTTCAACAGAGGAAATAAAGCCCGCAGGGGGGATGGTCGGGCGTGTCGTTGCCGTGCTGCGCCAGAGCGGAAGCCATAGACGCGACCAGGGCAGGAGGAGCGGGGCAAAGAAGCACGTCAGGCTTAGCGGCTCATGCTGTGTTGTGGCACAATACTGCGGCAAAACGCATGGGGAACAACTAATGCAGAAGTCTGAGTACAAACCGGATATAGATGGCCTGAGAGCAATCGCCGTACTAGCTGTCGTGCTTTACCACCTTGATATTGAGTTTATTCAGGGGGGGTTCGTTGGCGTAGATGTGTTTTTTGTCATAAGTGGGTATTTAATTACTTCTATAATTAAGGGCAGGCTTGAGGAAGGGGTCTTTTCTTTAAAAGACTTTTTTGCTCGCAGGATAAGAAGGCTTTTTCCTGCATTGTTTTTTACTATTGCTATTTCGTTTGTCGTGGGTGTTTTCTTACTTCCCCCGCCTGCGATGGAGCGCTTTTCTGGATCTATAATTTCTTCCCTCTTTTCTTTTTCCAATATATTTTTTTGGAGTGGTAGTGGATATTTTGATACGGAGGCAATTAGCAAGCCTCTGCTTCATACGTGGTCTTTAAGTGTTGAGGAACAGTTTTATCTTGTCTGGCCGATGTTATTGATTATCCTGTGTAAATATTTGCCTAGACATGCGGTATTAATATTAGTCGTGCTAGGGGGTGTTTCCCTTGTCGCAGCCCAGTGGATGGTTACAAAGAGTCAGCCCACCGCCTTTTTTTGGATGCCGTTCAGGATGTATGAATTTTGCATTGGTGGAATGCTTGCTTGGTTGAAAATTCGGCAAAATAATAACGGCATGCGCTCCGAGGCCACTCTAGCACTTGGTTTAAGCTTAATTTTGTACTCTTTCTTTGCGTTTGATGAAGAGACCGTTTTTCCTGGTGTTAGTGCGCTTCTTCCCTGCTTGGGAACTGCTTTGGTTATTAGCGCCGGGGGGAGCCAGCATCTTGGCCGAGTCCTGCGGAATAAAGTGCTTGTGGGTTTGGGGTTGATATCCTACTCAACTTACTTGGTTCACTGGCCTATAATAGTATTATATAAATATTATAGTGTTGCAGCATTTTCAATGTTTGAAGTGGTTGTCTTGCTTGCATTTTCGTTCGTTGTTGGATATTTGATGTATCGCTTCGTCGAAACCCCATTTCGTTTCGGTACGCATCACACTACTCAGGGTAAGCAAGGCGCCATGGTTGCTGTAGCAGCTATTTGCCTGACAGTAATCCCGGCTGCTACAGCTTGGTCAAATGGCGGATGGACCTGGCGAGTTGATGGTGAAATACAGAAGGCATTAGAGAATGCTGCAACATGGCGGTCCAGTAGGCACGATTATTTTAGAAATAAAAACTGCTTTGTGTCAGGTAATAATGATGAGTTCATGACTGCCTTTGATTTTGATAAGTGTGAAAGTGGAGGAGAGGGGGTAGGTGCATTACTCCTGGGGGATAGCATGGCAGCCTATTCTTGGTGGGGAATTAGCCAAAACAACCCCGGTATAAATTTATTGATGAATACCGCTACTGGATGCAGGCCTTTGGTTGGATATGGTAGTGCCAGCTGTAAAATAAGGAATGATAGAATTTTCTTGGATGGGATTATTCCTGATGTGGAGATTGTAATCCTCCAGTCACATTGGAAAGAAAACCAACTTGAATCAATAGAAGAAACCATCAGTTTTTTCAAAGAGCTCGGCTATGAGGTTGTTCTTGTTGGGCCGACCTTGCGTTTTCCTGATGAGTTGCCGAATCTGGTGTCAGGGTTCAGTATGAGAAGTTCTTCACTTAGTGCTGTAAGTTCATTGGTCGAGGAGTCTCGAGTATTTTATCTCGATGATGAGTTGCGCCAAGTGGCTGAACGTTCTGGTGCGGACTATTTCTCGATCCTTGACGTATTATGCGAAGAGCGGTCGCCAGAAAATTGCCAAATTATGCTGGAAGGTGGGCACTTGATTACAAACGATAGGTGGCACTTTTCTAATATTTCTTCTACATATGTGTTCAGAAGCTTTGATATAAGTGGTTTGCTGCTGGATTGATTTTGACTGCTGGCTTTGCTCAGGGCGCGACGCAATGAGGTGATTGTTTGCCATCGCGCCTTGGGCAGTTTTACTCGTTTCCTTTGCTACCATTTAATGGTGTGAAGAGTCTCTCGGTCTTGTGTTTCCAGAGCCCTGGAAATAGCATCCTTACATTCCCATGAGCGCTGATAAATCGACTCGATATGGTTCAGGGCCGTCATGGTCAGGGTATTCATCTGCTCGGGAGTGAGCATCCGGGTTTCGTTCGACTGGCCGCGGAACCGCATGACCGGGGCGGCTTCGCCATCAGCGATCAAGCGTTGTGCCTTTGCGCTCAGGCCAAGCAGGTTGATCTGGTCCTGCGGCCGGGTCTGGACCACGTCGATATGGCCATCGAAGTCATAGGGCAGACCAGCGGCGAATGCTTGGTCGCGTGCCTGATCGATTGCGCGGCGCTTCCGAGCGGCGAGGAGATCGAGAGATTCGGGTGGCATTTCGTTCAAGGCGTCGCTTGGTGGCTTAACACCTAGCTCTGTGATCTCGTGGTGCTTGCCGTCCTCGGTCCAGTACTCATTGCCCCGCCAGTCGGCCACGACCTCCCATGCCTCTCCGGCCCAGCGGGCGGTCTCATGTTCGCCGACTTCGGGCGGCTCGATGCTGGTGGCCCCAGCGGGAATGCGAGGCTCGTGCCGCATTGGGTCGACGGGTGCTTCGCGGCCGGCGGGGTCAATAACGGTGCTGTCGATTGGGTGTATGTCCCAAATGCGCATCGGGCGTCTCCTCAGATCTTGGTCAGGTAGATAACCGCGTTGTTACGGGGGAACGTGCTATCGCCTGTCCGGCTTCCCGGGGAACCCGCTGAATCGAAGTTAGCCCGTCCGTATCGATTCGCCCCTGTCGCCAAACTGGATGCCAGCCCTGCGCCGGGACTGCCCACTGAAAATGCACCGCTGCCATCGCTGAACAGGTGGTGTACACCACTGGCTGTCACCGCCAGCAGCGTCCCGGTAATGCGCTGCATCTGATCGAGCTGACCGCTGCCAATCGTACGACCAGGGTCTACACCACGGCCTCGGTCTAGGCCGCGTTTGAACTCGCCACGATCATCGGGCATGACGAACGTTGTCGAGCCATCTCCTACGCCGTAGGTAGTGCCAAATGCGGCAAAAATCCGGCGGTAGTCACTGCGGTTGAGCTCTCCCCCATCGTTCTCGACATAACCCTCGGGCAGCGACTCCGATCGCCATTCAATGGTGGTGCCAGGACGCACGCCGTCCCATTGCATCCAGATGTGGGGACGGTTGGCGATATTCGTGGGGTCGATGCCCTGCGTGGTGCCAGACAGGTCACGGTCGTAGAACTCGTAAAACAGGCCATCGCTACCGCGAACGATCTCGCCAGTGGTGTAAACGCGTTCTGCATCGTAACTGGCGAACTGATAACCGGCTGCGGCCATACCCTGTTCGATGTGGGCTTTCACCGCTGCATCCCCGTCATCGACGTACTTGCGCGTGGCCAATACCACACTGGGGTCGATCTTCAGCTGCACATTTGCCGTGTTGCTGACGATGAGGTGCATGCGCACCACCTGATTGCGCCCGCTACCCTGGGTGAGCAGGGGCTTGTAGCTGGGTGGGCAGTTGGCCACCGCGACGAAGTCGCCGTCTTCATCCTCGAGGCCGAGCTCGCGGATCCACCAGCCGCCGACGTTCGGTGGGAGTACGAGTTCGGCGATCAGTATCGCCGGGTTGGCCGGGTCGACGAAGAGCTGGTTGATAGCGGCGCGGTACACCTGGTTGATCAGCTGGGTCTGGCCGGGCTGCGGTACCGGATCGGTGCCGTTGGCGTCGCCCAGCAGCATATGGGTGAGCTTCCAGGGCTGGCCGAGGGCATTGGCATTGGCCTGCTTGGCCTCGCCGATGTCGGTGAGGAAGCCGCCGAAGGTGGAGTTCTGGTCAATCATGCAGGTGGATATCCATCGTGTCGTGGGAGGTGGTGGCCAGGGCCTGCCGCGTGCGGCATATCACGTCGATGTCGGGCGACTCCCAGGGCAGCACGTCGAGCTCGTCGCCGTCGTTGATGGCAACGCCGACGTAGGCGGTGAGAGAGGTGCTCAGGGTGATGTCGAGGCCGGTGATGTGGCGCGTAAGCGGCTTGGCCTCGGCGATGAGCCGCTCGAGCTCGATGAACATCTCTTCGGTGATGCCTTGGTCGAGCACGCCGATGCTCAAGGAGAAGGTCCCGCGCGGGCCGGGCGGCTGGGTTTGCCACCACTCCGTGACTTCCAGCAGGTATCCGAGCGGCTCGACGACGCGGTGCAGTGCCGAGATCGTGCCCTTCTTGCGGTGGACGAAGTAGGAGCTGCGGATGACCGAGCGCTTGGCGGCTTCGGACCAAGCGGGATCCCAGCGATCGACCGAGAACGCCCAGGCCAGGTAGGGCAACAGGGCGACCGGGCAACGATCCGGGTCCCAGAGGTCGCGCAGCGGCACCGGAACGTGCTCGATCTCCGCCAGCGCCTGGGCGGCAGACCGCTCCAGGAAGGTGGCGTTTGGCGGCAGCAACGACAGCGAGCTAGCCATTGGCGCCCCCCAGCGAGATGTCGATACCGGTGCAGTAGGCGGCTTGGGTGAGGTTGCGCAGGATGTGGCCGGTTGGCGAGACCAGCTCGACGTGCTTCACGCCTTCGACGTGTAGTGCCGCCTCGATAGCATCGGTGTAGACGCTGAAGCCCAGCTTGCGAAGGGCGGCGGCATAATCGCTGGCCCGGCGCTGAGCCGCAGCCAGGATCAACTCTTGCTCGGGGCCATAGCCGGCGTGCAGGTGGAGTACCGCCTGGATGGCGAACTCGGCGATGTCAGCTGACTGCGCTGTGACGCGATCGCCTACCGGGCGAATGTCCTCTGGCGTGAGGGCGGCTTCGACGATATCGAGCAGGTCCTGCGGCGCCTCGCCATTGCCCAGGCGGGAAAGCACGGTGACGAGCGCTTCGCAGGGAGCGGGGGAAATGGCTCTCGCGTCGGCCACGCGGCCGTCGGCGGATCTGGCGTAGAACTCATAGGCGCGGGTGGGGCCGGCGACGCTCAGCCCCTCGAAGGCTTCGGGGCCGCGCAGGCGTAGGTCCTCGTCCGGCTCCAGGGTGGGCGGTACCGGTGGCATGGCCGTCGGGTCACCGGGATCAACGGTCAGCCGCTTGACGTTGAAGTTGGCGACCAGGTTGTCGAGATCGCCGTTGCGCGCGTGAGCGATCATCACCGCCTTGGCGGCTTCATTCACCCGTTGCCGCCAATGCAGCTCGCGATAAGCATTCTCCTGGCAGAGCTTGGCCAATGGCTCGGATTCGAGCTCGAGGAGGGCGGCGATGCCCTGGCGCTCCTCGCTGGGGTAGAGCGCGATCAGGGCGGCCTTGCGCTGGGCCAGGATCTCCTCGAAGTCGAGCGGCTCGACGACGTTCGGCGCCGGCAGGCGTGAGAGGTCGATGGGGCTGCTCATGCAAGACTCCCCGAGCCTTGGCGCAAGGGCACGCGGAGGTCGATGGATTCACCGGTGTCGGTGCGTTGGGCGGTCATGTCGAGAATTAGTGAGCCGGGCTGGTCGGCCGGGGCCAGGCGGGTTATCTCGCGCACGCGGATGCGCGGTTCCCACTTCATCAGAGCAACTACCGTGGCGGAGTAGGCGCGCAGGGCGGTGGCGCCGTTGAGGGGTTGGTCGATGAGCTCGGGCAGCAGGGAGCCGTAATCACGCCGCATCACGCGGCTGCCGATCGGCGTGGTGAGGATGTCGCGCACGGACTGCTGGATGTGTTCGATGTCGTCCAGGCGCCGGCCGGTCTGGGCGTTCATGCCAGTCATCCGCTGGGAACTCCCGTGAGGCTGCCACCACTGACAACACCGCCATGCTTATGGGTGGCGCCGATATTGGTGCCGTTATGGGTGACGCTATCGCCGACAATGGACAATCTGCCGTTGATCGTCGTGTCGGCATTGATCGTTGCGCCTTCGGCTGCCGTAGCAGTGAGCTTGGCTGTGGTCGTTACCTTAATCTCGCCCTGGGCGTTGAGGGTGGCGCTGCCCGGTAGCGTTGCCGCCAAGTGATGTACTTCATGGTCGTATTCAAGAACGGCGCCGTCGGGCATGACTTGCCTGCAGAGCGTGCTTGAATCCGCCGGCGCTGGGTGGGTGTCGCTGTAGATCCCGGTGAGCACTGCGCCGGCAGCGGGGTCGCCACCTGGCGAGAGCACCAGGACCTGCTCGCCGACCGTGGGCGGGCTCCAGTCGCGTGTGGTGCCTGCGCGAGGTGAGAGCCAGGGCAGCCAGTCGGTGACGAGTTCGCCGGAGACGACGCGCACGCGGGCACGAGCGTGATCCACTTCGTGGACGGTGCCGAGGCGGATCAGGTTGTGAAGCAGGCGTAGGAGTTCGATGGGGTTCATGCCGCTATCGTGCGGCGGTGCGCTGGGCGGGCGAAGCGGTGGCGGGTGTGGCTCGGTGCAGCTACACCGGGTCGAGGTGATCGATCAGTAGGTCGCGTATGCGGGTTCGATCCTGGGTGGTGAAGCCGAGCAGTTCGCGCTGCGGGTACTCGACGGTGGGGCCGCCGCGGCTGACGCGATCGCGCAGGCCGAGCTGGTGGGTGCGGGCGATGCGCGCGACGCTGCCGAAGAAGCCCAGCACGGCGGTGTCGCCTTGGGTGGTGGCCTTGAGCCACTTGGCGGTGGAGAGCTTGGCGAACATGGCGCGCCGGCGGATGGCACCTTGCCGGCCGCGCAGCCGTTGCGGCTGGCGGGGCGTGTAGGGCGTGCCGTCAGGGTTGCGCTGGGCGCGGATACGTTCGCGTTGGCTGCGGCGCAGGTCTTGGGCGATGGTGCGCGCTAGGGCGCGGCGCTTCCTTGCTTCGAGCTTGGCCAGTAGCGGCGCAGCCCAGTCGGCGAGCTGCTGCAGGTCGTCAGCCATGGGGCGCATCCCATTCTGCCGCCACGCTCCACGCCTGGTCGGTGGCTTCGCGGGTAGCCAACTGCCAGCGCGTGGCCATGCAGGCGTGGCTGGGGAAGTGGGGCAGGGAGTGCTCAGCCAGGATACGGCCGGTGTCACAGTCGACGCGGGCGATAACACGCTCCGTGAGAGGAACGCGCAGGGCAAGATCCACGGCGCGGTTGGCCAGTATCTCGGCCTCGAAGGTGAGCGCCTCGCCGGGATCGAGATCCGGCTGGTATTCGGCGAGCCACTGCAGCAGCGGCAGCATGACGGTATCCAGGTCGCCGGTGAAGTCGGTCAGGACAAGTTGAGCGACGAAGCGGTATTCGTGGGTGAGGTCGCGGCCGCGGCGAAACTCGATGCTGCCTTCCTCGACGAAGGTGAGCAGGCGGTCTGGATCCCGGTCGAGCCCGGGCACGGCCGCCACCAGGTGTTCCCGGAGCCGGTGCAGTTTCTTCATTGGCGGGCCTCGAGCAGCTCGACGAGTCCGTTATGCCGCGTGGCGCAGCCGTGATACTGGCTGGCCCAGCTTGCCATGGTGAGGGCGACGTCTTGCCCGGTACCGTCAGTCAGGGACGGGAGCGTGACGGGACAAGGGCGCAGCAGGGACTGCTGGATCGGGTCGGCGCCCGGCGGCGGCGTCGTTGAGCAGGCGGATAGCGTCAACGCCAAGACAAACGCGCTGGTAAATCGGTTTCTGCACTTCACGAATGATCCCTCGATCGATGATGCGTTCGTTCGCCTCGAGCTCGGCCAGGCGCGCCTCGACGGCTTGGGCGATGCGCGACTCTCGGGAGAGCGCGGCGTCGATGGCCTGTTGAGTGGCCCGCTCGGCGGTGAGGCGGCGGCTGTCCTCGTGCCAGCCCCGGGCCTGCCAGCCGGCGAGCAGAGCGCCGGCCAGCAGCAGGGCAGCGATGGGCAGCTTGAAGCGGCTCATGCCCTGGCCCTGTCGAGCCCGAGACGGGTGCCGCGGTTGTCGATGGTGAGCAATTGGCGACGATCGCCTGCCTGACGGAGACCCAGATGAATCCAACGGTCGTACTCGTTGATGAGCTGGTCGAAGCAGAGCCCGGGCGCATTGGCGATGGCCTGGCAGGAGGCCAGCACGCTTCCAAAGCGAGGCACGGTGAAGTCGGCGGCGAGTCCCAGGCGGTGGGCGCTGTTGGGTACGCCGCCTACGGCACGGTTGACCTGTTCGTTACGAAAGCCCGAGGTGATGATGATCGGGTGCCCGCCCAGATGGGCGCGCACCTGCTCGAGGCATTCGGCCAGGCGCTTGAGGTTGGCCAGCTCCTGGGCGTTGGGTTGGTTGGCGTCGCCGAGGCGCTGGGCGGTGCTCGAGCGGGTGAACTCGGAAAGCTGGAAGTGGGGTGTGAGCTGCATCAGGGTCTCCGGATCGGTAGGAGGTGGGCGACGTTGCCGCGTGCGCGCAGCAGCAGTGCGGCGACGATGACCAGGGCGAGGGCCAGGACGATGGCGGCCGGCTCGGGAATTGCCAGGGCCGGGAGCTTGAAGATCAGCACCACGTGGGCGCAGGCCAGCAGCCAGGCGAGGAACGAGACGCCTCGGCGGAAGCGGCTGCCTCGACGCTGGAAGGTGAGGATGCGCAGCAGGCTGACGATGGCGGCGAGAATCGCGATCTCGATGAATACGTTCACTGTTTCCCTCCAGGACCTAGCCAGGCTTTCAGGTCGAAGTGCTTGACCGCGTCGATGATCCGGAGCCCGGCGGTAACGGAAATGGCGGCGGCAATGAAGGCCGAGACGGCGGTGTGCTCGAAGAGGTGGCTCAGCTGTGATGGGCCGCCGAGATAGCCGATCAGAAACGAGATGACCAGATAGATAAGCCGCTCGAGCAGGGTGAGCCCTTTGGCGCTGACAACGAACAGCGCTGCACCGCAAAGGGCGCCGACGATGGCGTTGGCGTCGACGCCGGGAATCAGCCCGAAGAGGGTGGCGCCGAGTGTGACGATGCCGGTGAAGGTGGCGGTGCTGGGTTCGGCCATGAGGTCCTCGGCGTTTTGGCGCGGGTGGCGCGTCATGTGTTCAGTCCCACAGCTGCACGGCAGGCGGGCGCTGGGGAGTCGGTGTGAGGTCGGGTAGGCGCACCGCGGTGCCTTGGGGTAGCACGGGGCCGAGCGTGGCCAAGCCGGGGTTGAGCTCGAGCACTTGCTCCGTGATGCCCTGGGTGCGGCCGAAGTGGCGGTAGCAGAGGGCATCGACCGTGTCGTGCTGGTGGGCGTGGACGGTGCGCGGCATCAGATCAACTCGACGGTGCTGTGCGGCCGGCCTTCGATCTCGGCGATGGCCCAGACGGCGTCTCGGCGATAGCTCTCGGCAGGGTCCACCAGACGCTCGGCGCGATCCCGGCCGCTGTTGGTGGCATCGAAGTCGGCGTAGCGCTCGATCAGGCTGGCGTGGGCCATCGAGTAGACGGCGCGCTGGTAGAGGCCGAGATAGACGCCCGGTGCTTGCCAGATCGGTACCGGAACATTGGCCACCGTGGTGTAGCCGGCCTCGGCTTGGCGGGCCTGCCAGTCGCGAAGGGTGCGGTTGACCGAGGCGATGGCGGCGAGCAGGGCGCCTTCGAGTCGCTCGGCGGTGACGGTGCCGTCCAGGCGATGCCTGGCGCGAAAGTCCGCCGGCACGATATCGGGCCAGAAGCCGTTGTTGGCGATGGCCTCGGGATCCTGACTGCTGGCGGTACCGGTGGAAACGAAGCTGTTCATCGGCTCTCCTGGTTAAGAAGGGGGTGGGCGGCTTGCACCTCGAGGAGGAACCTTCGGTGCCGGCCGCGCCCCCTTGGCGTCGGCGGTCGACTCGGTCAGCCGCTGGGCTGTTCGGTGGTGGTGGTTTTCTTGATCTCTCGGGCGATCTGCTCGAGGTCGCGCTTCACGCCCACGCGCTCGTTCAGTTCGATCGCCCGCGTGAGGTGCTGCTGGGCCAGCTCGAGCTGGCCTGCGGTGCGCGCGGCGTACCCCAGCGACTTGTGGAGCTTGGCGGATCTGGTCGTGCATGTCCGCGCCGGCGGAGAGGGTTTCCACTTCGCTGAGCAGGTCGAGAAGCGCGGCGGCATCGCTGTCATCGGCCTCGAGCTGCTTGATTGCCTGGTCGGCGACTTCCTCGGCGATGACGGCCGCCGTGCCACGCTCGAACTGGTCGGGCGGGTTGAGGCCATGGGTGAGGGCGTAGCGGGCGATCTCGACGGCGCCGGCCAGGTCGCCGGCGTCGATGCGCCATAGCATGACGCGCATCAGCACGTCGTCCTGGGCGCCCTGACCCCGCTCGAGTACGCCGGCAACGTAGTCGGCGTACTGGGGCAGGATCTCGCGCTTGATCTCGGCCTTGCGTTCCATGGACTGAGTCGCCTTGAGGCGGCGGTAGTCCTCGAACAGGGCAGCCTGCATCAGCTCGTAGGCGTCGCCATGCATGGGCTGTTCGCCGGCGTCAGCCGCGGCGAGGGCCGCGGTGACGCGTTGAAAGTGACGGCGGGCTGGGCTGGTCATAGCGTTGCCTTACTCCCCGCTGGTGAAGTCGCCGAGCTCGATGTTTTCCACCAAGCAGCCGGCGCCGAAGTCCTCGACCACGTAGGCGTCGTTCGAGCTCTCGTAGTTCTCGATGCGATTGCGCTTGGGGTTCTCGCTGACGTGCCGGCGGCGGGCGCCGTTCTGCCAGTAGATCGAGAGGTTATCGAGCGTGGTGACCATGAGGGCGTTGTCGGGGAAGAAGGGCACGTCCAGGCCCTGCTGGCCCCCGATGCGCTTCTGGCTGATGACCACGTCGGCGGCCATCTGCTCGCTGGGCGGCTGCTCTGTGTTGATCAGCGGGAAGTACTTGTCGGACATGAGGTTACGGCCCACCAGGACGACCAGGCCCGGCACGCGGCGATACCAAGGCTCGATCAGGCTGTGCACCGCGTCGTAAACCAGGGCGTCGAGGTTGAGATAGTCGCCGCCCTTGCCCACACGCACCTTGCCGGCGACGTTGCCCGCCTTCATGACGCGGGCCTCGGCGTGCAGGCGGTACTGCTGCAGCCAGCCGATGTTCACGTCCTGGAGCATGGGGTTGGTGGCACGGTTGGTCTGGGCCGCGGCGGTGGTGCCGTTGAAGCCGATCGCCATGCGGTCCAGTGCCTGCTGACGCACGATGGCGTCGCGGATCAAGGCCTGGAAGTTGGGGAACTTGGCCCAGGCGTCGATCTTGTTGTAGCCGAGATGGGTGTCGAACTCGGTGAAGCGGCACTCGTAGCCGTGCGGGTCGAGGGTAGTCAGATCGCGAGTCTCACGATCCTTCTGGCTGACGTCGGTACGCCCGGCGATCGGGCCGGAGATGCCGAGGCCGAGCTTCTCGCCCTTCAGCTCGTCGACGCCGATCACGTTGATCCGCGAGAGGAAGTCGCTCGACTCCTGGATGCGCTTCTCCAAGCGCTGCTGGATGGTCGGATCCACGGCGAACTTCTGTGTGGCGTCCGGCACGCCGTTGAGCTTGGCCACCTGGGCGGTGAATTGGTTGAACAGTACGCGAGTATCGTTGCGCATGAGCGGGTCGGTTCCTTAGCAGTCGGTGACCATGCCGCCGTCGGTGCCGGTGGCGCGGAGCGGTGGTGCTGGGGGGGGTTCGTTGTCGAGTCGGTTGAACAGCTCGTCGAAGCGCTGTTTCAGCTCGTCGTGAGCAGCCTGCAGGGTGCTGAAGGCATCATCGGTGGGACGCTTGGCCAGTTCGCCTTCGAGCGCGGTGTGCTTCTCGACGAAGAGCGCGAGGGTCTGCTGCAGATCGGCCTGGAAGGCCGCGAGCTCATGCTTGTGCTTGCCGCTGTGCTTGCTGAACAGCGCCTTCACGGTGTCGAGCAGGCTGGCACCGGTCTCTTCCGGCTGCTCTTCGGTGAAGTCGAGCGTGGTCTCGATGGCGGCGGAGAACAGGTTGTCGGGGCGCTGCTTGCGAGCGGCAAGCGGGGAGTCCTGGCCCTGCTCGGCGCTGAACTTGAGCATCGAGGTGCCGAGCGAGGCGGGAGTATCGGTGACGGCCAGGCCTACCAGGTAGGCTTCGCCGCTGTCGGCGAAGTCGGGGTCGATCTCCATCGACGTGTAAACCTTCTGGCGCTTCTGAACCATGGCCTTGAGTTCGTCGGTGGGGTCGATCTCGGCGAACAGGGCCAACTTGCCGTCGTCGCCCTTTTCCGCTTTCAGCGCGGTGACATCGCCGTAGGCCTTGAAGGGGCTGTCGGGCAACACGCCCTTGATGTGTTCCAGATTGATCCGGCAGCCGTATTTCGCCGGATTGAAGTTGTTTGCCATCTGCGTGAGCCACTCGGCGCTGATGGTGCGGCCATCCGTGGTGGCGCCTTCGGTTGCGATGCGATGCCAGGGCATGAGGGGTCCTCGGCGGGAGTTGTCTGGGTGCGGTGCGCTAGTGCCGTCAGGTTCCGCGCCCGGGGGGCGAGGCTCAACGCGCGGCGGGTGTGAGAGGCGGGACTTACACCAGGCCCGCCGCTATGGGCTTCGCGCGCGCGGGTACGCTGGGCGCATGACGACAGCCGCCCCCGACCTGGACAATCTCGACGCTTCGCGCCTCTCCGCCCGCCACCTCTACTGGATGGGCTGGCGGATCGCGCGTATCGCCGAGCACCTGGACATTCCCCGGGCCACCATCGACAGCTGGAAGAAGCGCGATGGCTGGGACGAGGCCTCGCTAGCCAGCGGGTGGAAGGCGCGCTCGAGGCGCGCATGGTCCAGCTGATCTGGAAGGAGCGGAAGGAAGGGAAGGACTTCAAGGAGCTGGATTTGCTAGGTCGTCAGATCGAGCCTGGCCCGGGTCCACAAGTACGAGCGCACCGGCAAGGAGACCGATCTCAACCCCAACATCGAGCGGCGCAATGCCTGCGAGAAGCGCAAGCCGGCGCGCAACGATGTGGGCGACGAGGGAGTGATCCAGATCGTCGAGGCCTTCGAGGCCTCGCTGTTCGACTACCAGCGCGCCTGGTACCGGGCCGGCCAGCATGAACGGATCCGCAACCTGCTCAAGAGCCGCCAGATCGGGGCCACTTGGTACTTCGCCAGGGAAGCGATTGCCGACGCAATGGGAGACCGGCAAGAACAAGATTTTCATGAGCGCCTCAAAGGCCCAGGCGCATATCTTCAGGCACTACATCGTGCAGTTCGTGAAGGAGATCACCGGCGTCGAGCTGAAGGGTGATCCGATCATCTTGGCCAACGGTGCAGAGCTCCACTTCCTCGGCACGAACGCCAAGACGGCGCAGGGCTATCACGGCGACACGTTCTTGGACGAGTACTTCTGGATTCACGGTTTCGAGCAGTTCCGGAAGGTGACCAGCGGCATGGCCATGCACAACGCTGGAAGCAAACCTACTTCTCGACGCCCTCGAGCGTGGCCCACGAGGCCTATCCGTTCTGGACCGGTGACCGCTTCAACAAGCGGCGCAAGAAGTCCGAGCGGGTGACGATCGACGTCAGCCACGCCGCGCTGAAGGGCGGGGCGCGCGGCCCGGATGGCCAGTGGCGCCAGATCGTGACGATCGAGGATGCGATCGCTGGCGGCTGCGACCTGTTCGATATCGACCAGCTGCGGCTGGAGTATTCCGACGACGAGTTCGCGAACCTCTTGATGTGCGAGTTCGTGGATGACACCCAGAGCGCCTTCCCGCTGGCCATGATGCAGAAGTGCATGGTCGACAGCTGGGATGTATGGCGGGACATCAAGCCGTTCGCGCCGAGGCCCTATGGGGAATTTCCAGTCTGGGTCGGCTATGACCCGGCCGGCGATGGCGAGGACGGCGATGGGGCGGGGCTCGTCCTCGTCGCTCCGCCACGCACGGCCGAGGGCAAGCATCGCGTTCTCGAACGGCCACCGCATCAAGGGACGCGACTACGAGGCACAGGCGGAGTTCATCCGCGGCGTGACGCGCCGCTACAACGTCACCTTCATCGGCATCGACACCTCGGGGCTGGGCGAGGCCGTGGCCCAGCTGGTCGCCAAGTTCTCCCCACCGTCACGCGGTACCGCTACACGCCCGAGGTCAAGGCGCGCCTGGTGATGCAGGCGCAGCAGATCATCAACAAGGGGCGACTGGAGTTCGATGCCGGCTGGGCGGATCTCGCTCAATCCTTCATGGCGATCCGGCGCGAGCTCACCGCCTCGGGCCGCCACCTGACCTACACCGCAGGACGCAACAGCCAAAACGGGGCACGCCGATCTGGCGTGGGCCACGATGCACGCCCTGCACAACGAACCGCTGGACGGGCCGGTTTCCCTCGGTACCGGGCGATCAATGATGGAGATGTACGGATGAGCGAAACGCTTGTCGAGAAGCCCCGGGTACGCGTGCCGGCCTATCGGGTCGAGGAGCCGGCTGCAGCGGCACCGGCCCGAGTGGAGGCCTTCAGTTTCGGCGATCCGGTACCGGTCATCGATGGCTACGATTTCTTCTACACCGGTTGCTGGATGATGGGACCGAGTGGTACGAGCCTCCGGTGGACTTCCCTGCACTGGCGCAGACCTATCGCGCCACGGCGCATCATGGATCGGCGATCCAGGTGAAGCGCAACATCCTGGTGCGCTCGTTCATTCCGCATCGGCTTCTGAGCCGGCAGGCCTCAGCGCGCTGGTGACCGACTACCTGGTCTTCGGCAATTGCTACCTCGAACGGATCTGGGGTCGCCTGGGCAAGCTGCTCGAGCTGCGTCCGGCCCGGGCCAAGTACGTGCGTCGTGGCGCTGACCTGGAGCGTTACTTCTGGGTGCCCAACTGGTCGGATCGCAGCGACGTTCGCCGCCGGCAGTGTGATCCACCTGCTCGAGCCGGATCTCAACCAGGAGGTCTACGGCGTGCCGGACTACCTGGGCGCGCTGCAGTCGATCTACCTCAACGAGAACGCCACGCTGTTCCGCCGCAAGTACTACCTCAACGGCTCTCACGCCGGCTTCATCATGTACGTCTCCGACGCGGCGCAGAACCAGGAAGACATCGATGCCATGCGCACCGCTCTGAAGGAGAGCAAGGGCGTCGGCAACTTCCGCAACCTGTTCCTCTACTCGCCGAACGGCAAGAAGGACGGCATCCAGATCATTCCCATCTCGGAAGTCGCCCGCCAAGGATGAATTCGCCGCGATCAAGAACCTGACCCGCGATGATCAGCTTGCTGGCCACCGCACACCGCCGCAGCTCATGGGCATCATTCCCAACAATACCGGTGGCTTCGGCGATGTGGAGAAGGCAGCGCGGGTGTTCGTGACCAACGAGCTCGAGCCGGTGCAGGCCATCTTCACCGAGATCAACGATCGCCTGGGGGAGGAGGTGGTGCGGTTCCGACCGTACTCGCTCGACCGGCCTGAAAAGAAAGCGCTCGCAGCCGAAGCTGCAAGCGCCTGTCGCTCATGAATCGTCCCTGATCCTGTGGAGCTTCCTACTCCCTGACCGACAACGAGAGGAATAACAAAAACTGGATAAATGAACAGGTATCAAGGATGCAATCGAAACCGATTCTCCCATGGATGGGAGGCAAGCGACGCCTGGCCAAGCAGATCATTCCGCTGTTCCAGGAGCACACGGCCTACGTCCGAGCCCTTCTGCGGTGGCGCCGCGGTGTTTCTTCATGAAGTCCCCTAGCCAGGTCGAAGTGATCAACGACGTGCACGGTGAACTGGTCAACCCTGTACCGCGTGGTCAAGCATCACCCCGACGAGCTCGTGCGGCAGTTCCGCTGGGGGCTGGTGAGCCGCGAGGAGTACCTCACCCCAACGTCAGATCGATCCTCGCCACCTGACCGACATCCAACGCGCGGCCCGGTTCTTCTACCTGCAGAAGCTGGCTTTCGGTGGCAAGGTGGCAGGACAGACCTTCGGCACTTCCGCCACCAGCCCACCGCGGCTGAACCTGATGCGGATCGAGGAAGATCTCAGCACGGCGCACCTGCGCCTGGCCCGCACCGTGGTGGAGCACCTGGACTGGGCCGAGTGCATGCGGCGCTACGACCGGCCGGGCACGCTCTTCTACCTCGATCCGCCCTACTGGGGCACCGCTGGGTACGGCAACGACTTCGGGCTCGAGCAGTTACCACCTCATGGCCAGTCTCGCACGCGAGGCCAAGGGGCAAGTCGTCATCAGCGTCAACGACGTGCCCGAGATGTGCGAGGCCTTCGAGGGCCTGACGATCCACACCACCAGCATCCGCTACACCGTCGGCCGGGAAGCAACTGACCAGCGGGGGGAGCTGATCATCACCAACTGCTGACCAGCGCCTACCTCTCCCCAACAGCCGCCCAACCGGGCGGCTTTCTCTTGCCAATCCGATCAGCCAGAAGGTCGGGCCCGCCCCCTGGCGCGCCGTCGACTCCCCGCCCCGCCTGCGCGCTAAACCTGTCGCTTTTTGGGCACCCATGCAGCGGAGCGGAAGCCGCACGGATTCTGGGCGCTCTGGCGGTTGCAGCTGGTCCTGAAGGTCTTGCGGAATCATGCGAAATTGAACGACCTGCCAGGACTTCGAAAGCACGAAGAGATGAGAGTGGCTCTCAGGAAGGTGGGGGGTGTTCGGAAAAAGGTAATAACGGTTAGGTCGGTGAAAGTCGTCTGTAAGCCATGTTTTTAAAAAGAGGCTGTCATTACCTCTCAGGGGTTAGAAAAGGTAATGAAAAAGGTAATGGATTTCTAAGTGACTGAAAAATAGTGGTTTCTTCATAGCCAAAATCACCCAAGGCAGGGGTAATGGCATTACCTCATCATTACCTTTTTATTACCTTTTTTGAAATTCCATATTTTCTTTATAATTCAATTGCTTACGACGTGTTTGTAGAGTTCATTACCTTTCTTACCCTTTTCCGGACCCCCCACCAATTTTGGCGATAGGCCAACCACGCGCCCATGCATGCGCGCGTCATACATGCGCGTCATTCATTCATCGTGCTCTATCAGTTGCTGAGCTCGTGCCGGCGGGAATCTAGGGGTGGATTGCTAGGATGTGTTGGTACTTTTTTGGCACTATAGGGCTGAAAGCCGCGTGATATCTAAGGTGAACTCCGATCCATCATGGGTGCCACCGCAAACCGGCGCGCCCGGGCCAGCGGGTCGTTTCCAGTCGTGTCGCTCATCGATGGCCTCCAGAAGTCCTGCCGTTGGATCCGGCTCATCTCGCCATTCGCCTCGCAAGTACCGATACGTCGCCGGACGCCGCATGACGCGCAGCGTGACGAGAGGCAGGGAGCGGGAATGAGATGGCCGATCATTGTACGTAAGAAGCAGCGGCGAGCCTAGAGCCGATCCAGGTACGGGCCCCGCCGCACCGTGTCCGGCGGCAGAGGCCCTTGTCTCGAATGGCTAGTGCTTTCAGGATCACGTAGAACGCGTGGAGGATGCCCGGGATGAAACCCAGGAAGGTCAGCAGGATGTTCAGCCAGAAGTGGCCCTTCAGGCCGACCTCCAGAAACACGCCGACCGGCGGCAGCAGGAGGGCGAAGATCATCTTGATGGGGTCTGTTGCGGTAAGTGCCATATCAGCTTCCGTTGAACGTGGCGTGCCTGTTCCTACCTCCAGCCTAGCGTATTCTCAGGCGCTGTCTGCGTGCGTTGACCTTCGACGCGGGGCCATCGGCAAGGCATCGGGGCGCATATCCTCGTTTTCAAGCGCTGTGTAAGAGATATCCTACAAACACGAAGCCAATTTCGTACGCCCTTCGATATCCTTGGTTAAACCACTTTTCTCCGAAAGCAACTATCGTGGGAACAACGGGCGAGGGAGAGCCCTACAGGGAAGGCCGAGCGACGGAGCGCTCAGTACCAAGGACGCTTGGGCAGGAAGCCCGAGGTTGGTCGATAGGGAAGCGTTGATTGAAAGCCCGGCCCCAGCGGTCGGGCTTTTTTTTCGCTGTGCAGGCCGCCCTGGCGAGTGGCGCTGCACGCTTTGCCCTTGCGAGAGACGCCATGGTTTCGCGTTCCTCAGGTTCGCCAAAATATCGCGTCTCGTCGCGCCTGCCCCTGGCTACCGGCCGGGGCCTTTTCTTGCGCATCGACGAGGCTCTCTTCAGCGGACTCTTGTGCATTGGCTTATCCCAGGTTAAGGAACCTTTCCGCAATGAGCTGTCAGAGTAACTGCATCGGGACAGGGAAAGCCCGTCATGGAAGGCTGAGTCAGGGACGGCTCACGTACCAAGGAGGCTCGAGCAGGAAGCTTGAGGAAGAAGTAGGGAAACGAAGATATAGCCCGGCCGCCAGGCCGGGCTCTTTTTTAGGTCCATGGGGAGACTATCTGACGGCCGGGCTCATCTTTTCGCTCTGTTACACAAGGGAACGTTTCTTTTCCTTAATAGCCTTGAGTTGGGGTAAAGGCAAACTATTCTGAGGATGCAAACGAGGCATGGAAGCCTTTCAAGGCAGACAGCCTTGCGGGTCAGGAAGCCTGCGGATGGAACAGGGAAGGCCGAGTGAGGACAGGATGCCATGATGGCCAGGGAGTTCCAGAAGCGGTTATCCGCATGGTGCAGCTCATCAGCCCCCTCACTAAGTGAGGGGGCTGCTATTATTTTGGCTATTATTTTTAATAGGAAATTGAATTATATCGCTTTTTTCGATTTCTGGCGATGGCTGATGACACACTTGCTCCCCTTGGTCAACCCTCTGGTAGGTGTCAAAGGTGGGGGGCTTGGTCGGCTGGGTGGGAGATAAATAGTCACTGTATTACATCCCCTGTCGGCAATGGCTTACAGAACAAAGGGACGAAATCAGCATTATTTCCTCGGCCGATCTGGCAAGCTGTGTCTGGTCGAGCCAGGGAGGCTCTCCAGGGAAGAAGCGCCAGGATGGTGTGTACAGGGAGTTGGGTAAGGATGCCGTTGTGGTGTGGAAGGAATCGACACAAGCCCGGCTGTATGGCTGGGCTTTCCTTGTGCTTCACTCAGCAGGCAACGCTTGCCTGAAGGGGGCACACCGGTGGATTGTCATAAGCTTTCGATACGTCACTGGCGATGAAGTATGGTCATTAGCCAGCGCCAAATTTCGTCGTTATTCTGTTAGGTATCTCGCAAGGAGGCGGGGAAACAGGGAAGACAGAGCAGTGGAGGCTCATTGATTGCCAAGATTACAAGGATGCATGACAGGATCGTCATGGTGAGCTGGAAAGGAACCAAGAATTGAAGCCCGGCCTTGTGCCGGGCTTCCTTTTTCCCTCGCCTTTTTCATCAAGACTGCCCTACTCGCGCTGTGCTATGGTCTAAGCTGCGCTACGGTGTGCGCTACGGTGTGCGCTACGGTGTGCGCTACGGTGTGCGCTACGGTGTGCGCTACGGTGAGTGCCCCTGCCGCAATAAGACGAGAAGTGTTTCAGTAACGAAACGAAAAATCCTGCATTAAAAATTAACCCAAGTTAATTCATTCGCTTCCTGACGGTGGCACTGTAGGTTCCGCCATTGGGACTGGTGTATGGACTGTCATCGCATGAGCCACGAGGCTGTCAGCCAGGGAGCGGTGCCGTCCAGCGGCTCGCAACTCATGCCTCCCACGAAGCCTATCCAAGCATTGATCGGCCTTCCCCTCGGCAGGGAGGGCGTGCTCCGAAGCGTGTGCCGCAAGCCTGGCCAGTCCCTCTGTCATCGAATGAGAACCTTGCACGGAAGGAGTTTCAATCAGGCTGAACGACAGCCTCTCTCGGGACTACTGACGCAGGAGAAGAAGAATGATCGAGTTAATGTGGAAGGCAGGATCAAAGTTTCTTGACGACATGGGTCCTGGTGTCGCTATCGCACTGTTCGCCATCTTCATGTCTTGGGTGCTGTCCTGGCCTCATGGGCAAGGGCTCGCCATGGACACTGCCGACGTGGAGCCAGAGGCCATGAGGTACGAGTCGGCCCATACCACCGACTCCCGCGGCGCGGCTGAGCTGATGCACCTCGAAGGTGATGACTTGGCTCGCTATCCCAGCACCTTGGACATGCAAAGATATTATTGCTTGCTGATAGAGCGTTTGAGTTCAGGGCAGCGAGAGCAAACTGCCCCAGTATC
The DNA here is from genome assembly GCF_015992245.1 of Halomonas sp. SS10-MC5. Classification (NCBI taxonomy): domain Bacteria; kingdom Pseudomonadati; phylum Pseudomonadota; class Gammaproteobacteria; order Oceanospirillales; family Halomonadaceae; genus Halomonas; species Halomonas sp. SS10-MC5. The sequence continues at coordinate 1,469,701 of NZ_CP065435.1, forward strand.
CGTGTCGCGCTATGCGACCTTGTGCGACATCTTCACCGATGCGGCGAGGAGGGTCGACGTCTATGCCGATCGTCTCGACGGCCAGGGAGGATTCCATCCTGAGCCACATGGGTTCATGTTGCACAGGCAAGGAACGGTGCAGGCAGTCGGCCCCTTCCATGCGCAAGGTGAGTGCAGCGAGATAGCCGCGAGACTGGCCCTGATCGGTGAACAACCTTCACGCTGCAAGCCTTATGCCGAGATTCGGCAGGCCTCGCTGCTACGTGAACGGGGCTGAGGCCAAGCCGAAGTCACTGAGGCCACGACTGCCGGCAGGGCGGACGTGGCCTTTTTCGTCATCGCCCTTCGGGGGCGCGCTTGCTGTGACGCAGTGAGTGGAGGCTTGTTCCATATGCTATGTAGAAGGAAGGCAACCTTCTCGGGAGATAGGAGATGGAACAGCGTCAAGAGTGGCTCGAAGCGCTGCGCGATGAACTGATAGAGCGGGTGGATCGCTACAAGGTTCACAAGATGCGTCTGGAAAATCCCTTGGATCGGGACATGGAGGAGCAGGCGATCGAGCTCGAGAACGAAGACGTGATCGACGCCCTCGAGGACGAGGCCGAAGAGGAGCTGGGGCAGGTACTGCATGCGCTCGAGCGGATCGAGGAGGGGGAGGGCGAGCTGTGCGAGCGATGCGGCGAGCCGATCGATCCTCGAAGGATCGAGGCGATTCCCTATGCGACGCTCTGTCTCGACTGCGCCGAGCAGGAAGGAGAGCCCTGAGTGTCCTGAACGGGACGTGCCAACCGCCGCGATGCTAGTCTAGGGCATCGATTCTCGGTCAGGAGAAGGGCATGAAGGCATGGCGTCGATCCTGCGCAGGGCTGTTGGCCGTGCTGTGGCTGTCAGGCTGTGGTAACGAGGGCAGCGGCGAGGCAACGGAGGAACAGCAGCAGGAACCGCCGGCCGAGGTCATCAGCGAGCCGCCCGAGGCACCAGCCGACGTAGCTCCGCTGACGGTCGAGATCGCGGTGTCGGCTGCCCTTCGTGACGATCGTCGGCTCATGATCGAAGGGGAGACCAACCTGCCCGATGACGCGCGGCTACAGGTAGTGGTGGAGCGCGAGCTGAGCGGCGTACGCTGGCAATCGCGCACTTCGGTATCGCAGGAACGCTTCACCGCGGGGCCGTTCGGGCCGGGTAGCGGCTTGCCCGACGGTGGTTACACCCTGACCGTCCACCTGGTGGAAGCCAGCGTTCAGCCAGCGACCGTGCGCGAGCGAATCGGCGACAAGGGGGAGCATCTCGCGGGACCGCTGGTCCGGAGTGCTCGCCATGGCCTGGGGCAGGTGGCCAGCTACTCGCGCCGCTACCTGATCGGCAGTGAGCCGCGTCGGGCCACCGATCAGGTAGAGGTGCTGGAGGTCGAATGACGCCAGGGGCCTTCAGGCATTTTCCTTGCGCCAGCGAGCCAGCAGCCTTCCCACGACGCGTTCGCTCGTATCCAGCGGAGCGGGTGCCGCCGTGGCGTCTTTTCCGGCGCGGAACAGGAGTTCGCCGCTCTCTCCATGTTCGAGTTGGCCGATATAGAGCCCCCCGGCTCCCTCGATCAGGTAGCGCCCAGGCTGGTCGCAGTTCTCCGTAGGGCCGAAGGCGGCGAGATCCCCGTTGTCGAGGTAGTCGAACCGTTCCCCCGGCGCGGGCGTGACGAGATAGCACTCACCCTGCCAATCGATACCTGCCAATATCTCGTTGGATATCGTGAACTGGTTGGCGTTGGGATCCAGCCACGGCACGGGCGGCTGGCCGCGAAGGTAAAGAGGGGTTGGTGTCAGCCGGGCCTCGTCTTCGAGCAGTTGGGCCAGCGAGCAGCCGAGGGCATCCGCCAGCGCCACCAGTCTCTCATGGCCGATCTGCTTGATGGCGCCCGATTCCCAATACGAGATCGTGACGTCGGAGACCCCGACCTTTCTTGCCAGCGCGGCCTTGTTCAGGCTCGCTTGAAGGCGCAAGTGCTTGATTCTTTCACCCAATGAATCCATTTCGATCAACCCGGCGACTGTTAATTCCCAAAGTATGACGATAGTCAATGATCTGTGTTAACTGTGCAAATTTAACGCGTCAACGATAAATGTACTTTTTAAGTGCTTTCGTTGCCAATAAGAATCATTCTATATGCGCCGGGTCATGCCGACCATCGCACGCTGGGTGATGGCGCGGCTGTCTGCCTCGATCCAGGTGCGTATAATGCCGCCATACGCATTTCCGACTGGATATAGGACGACATGACTGTACGTACTCGCATTGCGCCGTCACCCACCGGCGATCCTCACGTGGGAACCGCCTACATTGCGCTGTTCAATCTCTGCTTTGCGAGGCAGCGTGGCGGGCAATTCATCCTGCGCATCGAGGATACCGACCGTGTGCGCTCCACTGCCGAATCCGAGCAGATGATTCTCGACTCGCTGCGCTGGCTCGGCCTCGAATGGGACGAGGGTCCCGATGTCGGCGGTCCGCATGGCCCCTACCGCCAGAGCGAGCGTGGCGATCTCTACGCCGAGTACGCTCGCCAACTGATCGAGGCGGGGCATGCCTTCAAGTGCTACCGCACCAGTGAAGAGCTGGACGAACTGAGGGAGGCGCGCAAGGCGAGCGGCATGCATCTCGCGCTCAAACCCGCCGACCTGGCGCTGCCCGAGGAGGAGGCCACCCGCCGCGAGCGCGAGGGCTGGCCCTACGTGGTACGCATGAAGGTGCCCTCAGGCGGTACCTGCGTGATCGACGACATGCTGCGTGGCCCCATCGAAGTCGACTGGGCGCAGGTCGATGCCCAGGTGCTGCTCAAGTCCGATGGCATGCCGACCTATCATCTGGCCAACGTGGTGGACGACCATTTGATGGGCATTACCCATGTGCTGCGTGGCGAGGAGTGGATCAACTCGGCGCCCAAGCATCAGTTGCTCTACGAATACTTCGGCTGGAGCATGCCGGCGCTGTGCCATATGCCGCTGTTGCGCAACCCCGACAAGTCGAAGCTCTCCAAGCGCAAGAATCCCACTTCCATCAACTATTACCGGCGCATGGGATTCTTGCCCCAGGCGGTGATCAACTACCTGGGCCGCATGGGCTGGTCGATGCCCGACGAGCGCGAGAAGTTCAGCCTCGACGAGATGATGGCACACTTCGACATCCAGCGGGTCTCGCTGGGCGGGCCTGTCTTCGACCTGGAGAAGCTCACCTGGCTCAATGGGCTCTATATCCGTGAGGATCTGGATGACAGGGCATTCCTCGAGGCGCTGATGGAGTGGGCGTTCAACGAGGAGTATGTCGGCCAGATCCTGCCGCAGGTGCGGACCCGAGTGGAGACGCTATCCCAGGTCGCGCCGCTGGCCGGCCATTTCTTCTCGGGCCTGCCGGCGATCGGTGAAGCCGACTTCGACAGCGCCAAGCTGGAGCGCGAGGAGCTGCTCAAGCTGCTTCAGTTCCTGGTGTGGCGCTTCGAGGCGGTGCCGGCCTGGCACAAGGAGGCGCTGCTCGCCGAGGTCAAGGCGCTGGCCGGCCACTTCGAGCTCAAGATGAAGGAGTTCCTGGCGCCCGTTTTCATCGCCGTCACCGGCTCCACCGCCAGCACCTCGGTCATGGACGCCATGGCGATCCTCGGCTCCGACGTGACCCGGGCGCGGCTGCGTCATGCCATCGAGGTGCTCGGCGGGGTGTCCAAGAAGCAGGCCAAGCGCTTCGAGAAGGAGTACAAGGAGCTGTAAGATGCGGCTGCGCCGCTTGAAAGAAGGAAGAGCGGCGCTTCGCCCTTGAAGAGGTGGGAAGGAAACGGTTGACGAAGATGGGGTGAATCAGTAACATACGCCCCGTCTTCACGGCACGCATATGGGGCCTTAGCTCAGCTGGGAGAGCGCGACACTGGCAGTGTCGAGGTCAGCGGTTCGATCCCGCTAGGCTCCACCAATCTTGCGTGCCGAATCGTGAATGACGCTGCGTCCCATTCGTCTAGTGGTCCAGGACACCGCCCTTTCACGGCGGGAACAGGGGTTCGAACCCCCTATGGGACGCCACTTCTTTCTCATTTTTCGTTCCCCTCTTGTCCTGCCGACTCATACCGCGGCCGGTTGTTGCGCACGTTGTGTATGGTTGCGTTACTGTGCGTTTCCTTGCGTGAAAAACTCATTGAAGCGCCTATTTTCACGGCGTTTAGGGCTTGACTTGTCCACTTGTGCAATGTCCTGCCCGTCCTCCTGTGCGTAATCCCTTGAATCAGGCACTTTCCCGTGTGCAGTCGCAAAAAATCAAAATTATCAATGAGTTACGATTGGTCAAAAAGTGATCAATTTAACGGCAGGCCCCTTCTCATGCCGATTTGATGGAGTTTTCTTGCGGTTGTGAACAGGGTTATCCACAGAATGTGTGGAAAACGTCCCGGCCCTCCGGAAGCCTTGATTCGCTCCGTGTAATTTAGCGATTGTCAAGCGTTGGCTAGTACTTTTCTGGTACTTCCCGCTGAGGAGCGTCGCGGGTAGCCGACGCTCCTCGGCGGGCGGCTCGCGGCCCGGCTCAGCCGCGCCCGAGGCTGCGCAGGCGGCGCAGCAGGGAGGAGGTATCCCAGCGTCCTCCGCCGATGGCCTGCACGTCGCCATAGAACTGGTCGACGAGGGCGGTGACCGGCAGGCGAGCCTGAAGGCGGCGCGCCTGCTCGAGACAAATCCCCAGGTCCTTGCGCATCCAGTCGACGGCGAAGCCGTGCTCGTACTCGTCGGCGATCATGGTCTTGTGGCGATTCTCCATCTGCCAGGAGCCGGCGGCGCCCTTGGAGATCACGTCGATGACGCGCTGCTGGTCGAGTCCGGCCTGTTCGGCGAAATGCAGGCCCTCGGCCAGGCCCTGCACCAGGCCGGCAATGCAGATCTGGTTGACCATCTTGGTTAGCTGTCCGCTACCGGCGGGCCCCATCAGGGTCACGGCCTTGGCGTAGTGGCCGAGGGTTGCCTCGGCGCGGGCAAAATCCGCTTCCGTGCCACCGCACATGACCGTCAGCGCGCCGTTCTCTGCGCCTTGCTGGCCGCCCGAAACCGGCGCGTCGATGAAGCCGATGCCTTTCGCGCGGCAGGCGCCATCGAGCTCCTCGGCGAGATCGGCCGAGGCGGTGGTGTGGTCGACCAGCAGGCTGCCCGCCGCCATGCCGGACAGCGCGCCCTGTTCGCCCACGGTGACCTGGCGAACGTCGTCGTCGTTGCCCACACAGACCAGCACCAGGTCGGCGCCCTGGGCGGCTTCCGCGGGGGTGGCGTGGAAACTGCCGCCATATTCGGTGGTCCAGGCCCTTGCCTTGGCGTCGGTGCGGTTGTAGGCGCGCACGCTGAGCCCTGCTCGGGCCAGGTGACCGGCCATGGGATAGCCCATGACGCCCAGACCGATGAAGGCGACGGTGGAGATCTGCTGTTGCATCGAGTGTTCCCCCTCTTGTGGATGGCAGCGCCGGGAGTCCGTCATGGCTCGCCTGGCCCGCATGGTAGGTCGAGACGCAGAAAGCCGCCCGAAGGCGGCTTTCCGTTGAGCATATGCGGCCGAGCCGCTTCCTCCGGCCTACTTGGCAGGATAGTCGCGCTGCGGATGGCCGGTGTAGAGCTGGCGCGGACGGCCGATCTTGTAATCGCTGGAGAGCATCTCGTGCCAGTGGGAGATCCAGCCGATGGTGCGCGACACGGCGAAGATCACCGTGAACATGTTGGTCGGGATGCCCATCGCCTTGAGAATGATGCCGGAATAGAAGTCGACGTTGGGGTAGAGCTTGCGCTCGACGAAGTATTCGTCCTCCAGGGCGATCTGCTCCAGGCGCTTGGCGATCTTGAGCTGCGGGTCGTCGATGCCGAGCTCGGCCAACACCTCGTCGCAGGTCTCCTTCATCACCTTGGCGCGCGGGTCGAAGTTGCGATAGACGCGGTGGCCGAAGCCCATCAGCTTGAACGGGTCGTCCTTGTCCTTGGCTTTGTCGATGAAGCGCTGAATGTTCTCCTCGGAATCGTCGCCGATCTCGTCGAGCATCTTCAGCACCGCCTCGTTGGCGCCGCCGTGAGCCGGGCCCCATAGCGCGGCAATCCCGGCGCTGATGCAGGCGAAGGGGTTGGCGCCGGTGGAGCCGGCCAGGCGCACCGTGGAGGTGGAGGCATTCTGTTCGTGGTCGGCGTGGAGCATGAAGATGCGATCCATGGCCTTGGCGTAGACCGGGTTGACCTTGTACTCCTCGCACGGGTTGCTGAACATCATGTAGAGGAAGTTCTCTGCATAGCTCAGATCGTTGCGCGGGTAGTTGAACGGCTGGCCGACGTTGTACTTGTAGGACATCGCCGCGATGGTCGGCATCTTGGCGATCAGGCGGATCGCGCTGATGACGCGGTCTTCCTCGATGGTGATGTCCAGATGATCATGATAGAAAGCCGCCAGACCGCCGACCACGCCGCACAGGATCGACATCGGGTGGGCGTCGCGACGGAAGCCCTTGAAGAAGTTGTTGATCTGGTCGTGGACCATGGTGTGATTGCGGACCCGCGACTCGAAGTCGGCATACTGCGCGTCGGTGGGCAGCTCGCCGAACAGCAGGGTGTAGCACAGCTCGACGAAGTTGGATTCCTTGGCCAGCTGATCGATGGGATAACCGCGGTGCAGCAGCACGCCCTTGGCGCCATCGATATAAGTGATGGCCGACTGGCACGAGGAGGTTGCCATGAAGCCGGGGTCGTAGGTGAACAGGCCATCGGCGCCGAGGCCGCGAACATCGACCACGTCAGGGCCCAGGGTGCCTGAGTAGACCGGCAGTTCGATCGTCTTGTCCAGGCCGTCTACCGTCAGTGTCGCTTTCCTGTCAGCCATTCTGGCCTCCTCTCGAAGTCGAATAGAACGTTAACTCATTCTTTCGCAAACCCTGTTGAACCGCTGGCCCGCGAAAAAGGTCCGCCCACTATAGAAGCGTTCCCGGGATTGTCAATTGGGCCAAAGAGACCCTCTCCTTATGCAATGCGCATCGCCTTGTATAATATTTGGGTAATAAATGGTGCTTTGCACCACTGGAGGGCGTCGCGGGCCGTCGGTTGGTCGAGAAGGCCCCCGTGAGGCCCATGCCATGAGCGTGCCGGTGGGCTTGTACCATGGTCGAGTCAGGGCGGCGCGCATTTGTCACTGGGGGTTCATGTCCCTATAATCCACACCGCGCGACTGGCAGGTACTCGTTGTCATGCCCGTCCCGGCAGCGGCGAGCCCCCTACCTCAAACCACCGCCCGCTCGAGCCTGGTCCCATCGGATGTAGAGCGAGCCAAGAGAGTGTGTATAGAGCCGTGAATAGCAAACGACCCGTCAACCTAGATCTCACCACGATACATTTCCCGCTTCCCGCCTTGACGTCGATCGCCCACCGTATCACCGGCGTTATCCTGTTCGTTGGCCTCATCTTCGCCTTCTGGGCCCTCGACAAGTCGCTGTCTTCTCCCGAGGGCTTTGCGGCCGTCAAGGACGCGTTGGCCAACAATATCCTGGCGAAGCTGATTGCCTGGGGCCTGCTGTCGGCTCTGGCGTTCCATTTCGTGGCCGGCATCAAGCACCTGCTGATGGACGCCGGCTATGGCGTGACCCTGGAGGGTGGCGTCAAGAAGGCACAGGCCACTGTGGTCCTGAGTGCCGTCCTGATCATTCTGGCGGGAGTCTGGGTATGGTAACCAATATCACCAATCTGGGTCGCAGTGGCCTCTCCGACTGGCTGATCCAGCGGGTCTCGGCCATCATCCTGGCGCTCTATACGGTTTTCATCGTCGCGTACCTGCTGTTCAATCCCGGGCTCGACTACGTCACCTGGAGCAACCTGTTTGCCCAGACCTGGATGCGCATCTTCTCCCTGCTGGCCTTCATCTCGCTTGCCGGGCACGCCTGGATCGGCCTGTGGACCGTGACCACCGACTATCTCAAGTCGGCCAGCCTGCGCATCGGCGCCCAGATCGTCATCATTCTGGCCATCTTCGTGTTCCTGGTCTGGGGCATTCAAGTTCTGTGGGGAGCCTGATTCATGTCTAACATGCGTACCTTGTCCTACGACGCCATCATCATCGGCGGTGGCGGTTCCGGCCTGCGCGCCGCGCTCGAGCTGGCCAAGTCCGGCAAGAAGACCGCCGTGCTGTCCAAGGTCTTCCCGACCCGCTCGCATACCGTCTCCGCCCAGGGCGGCATCACCTGTGCCATCGCGTCGGCCGATCCCAACGACGACTGGCGCTGGCACATGTACGACACCGTCAAGGGCGGCGACTACATCACCGACCAGGACGCCGCGGAGTACATGTGCTCCGAGGGCCCCAAGGCGGTCTTCGAACTCGAGCACATGGGCCTGCCGTTCTCGCGCTTCGACAACGGCCGCATCTACCAGCGTCCGTTCGGCGGCCAGTCCAAGAACTTCGGTGAAGGCGGCCAGGCAGCACGCACCTGCGCCGCGGCCGACCGTACCGGCCATGCCCTGCTGCACACGCTGTACCAGAACAACCTGAAGAACAACACCACCTTCCTCAACGAGTGGTTCGCGGTCGACCTGGTCAAGAACGCCAACGGCGACGTGGTGGGCTGTATCGCCATGTGCATCGAGACCGGCGAAGTGGTGCACGTTCAGTCCAAGGCCACCGTCATGGCCACCGGTGGCGCGGGCCGCATCTACGCCTCCACCACCAACGCGCTGATCAACACCGGTGACGGCATCGGCATGGCGCTGCGCGCCGGCTTCCCGATGCAGGACATGGAGATGTGGCAGTTCCACCCCACCGGCATCTACGGTGCCGGCGTGCTGGTCACCGAGGGCTGCCGCGGCGAGGGTGGCTACCTGGTCAACAAGGATGGCGAGCGTTTCATGGAGCGCTACGCGCCCAATGCCAAGGACCTCGCCGGCCGCGACGTGGTGGCGCGCTCCATGGTCATGGAGATCCTCGAGGGCCGCGGCTGCGGCGAGAAGGGCGACCATGTCTTCCTCAAGCTCGACCACCTGGGCGAGGAGGTGCTCAACAAGCGCCTGCCGGGCATCAGCGAACTGTCCAAGATCTTCGCCCACGTCGATCCGGTCAATGCGCCGATTCCGGTGGTGCCGACCTGCCACTACATGATGGGCGGAATTCCGACCAACGTGCATGGCCAGGCGATCATGCAGGACGCCGACGGCAACGATCGCGTCGTCAACGGCCTGTTCGCCTGCGGCGAGGCGGCCTGCGTTTCGGTCCACGGCGCCAACCGCCTGGGCGGCAACTCGCTGCTCGACCTGGTGGTGTTCGGTCGTGCGGCGGGCATGTTCATCGAGGGCGCGCTCAACGAGGGCATCGACTACCTCGGCGCCACCGACTCCGACATCGACGCGGCGATGAAGCGCATCACGCGCTGGAACGAGTCCACCGGCGGCGAGTCCGTGGCGGCACTGAAGACCGAGCTGCAGGGCATCATGCAGAACTCTTTCGGCGTGTTCCGCCAGGAGGAGCACATGCAGGAGGGCGTCAAGCAGCTCGCCGACCTGCGCGGCCGCATCGCCGAGGCGCACCTGGCCGACAAGTCCGGCGCCTTCAATACCGCTCGCGTCGAGGCGCTCGAGCTCGACAACCTGATGGAAGTGGCCGAGGCCACCGCCATCGCGGCGCTGGAGCGCAAGGAGAGCCGCGGCGCCCATTCGCGCTACGACTACCCGGACCGTGACGACACCAACTGGCTGAAGCACTCCATGTACTTCCCGGCCGAGAAGCGGGTCGGCAAGCGCGACGTCAACTTCAAGCCGAAGACCGTCGACACCTTCGAGCCGAAAATCCGTACCTATTAAGGGGGAGTCACGAGATGCTTCAGGTATCCATCTACCGCTACAACCCGGAAACCGACTCCGCGCCCTACATGCAGGAGTACCAGCTCGACACCCAGGGCCGCGACCTGATGGTGCTCAACGTGCTGGAGATGCTCAAGGCCGAAGACACCACCCTGGCCTTCCGCCGCAGCTGCCGCGAGGGCGTGTGCGGCTCCGACGGCATGAACATGAACGGCAAGAACGGCCTGGCCTGCATCACCTCGCTGTCCGACGTGGTCAAGGACAACAAGCTGGTGCTGCGTCCGCTGCCGGGCCTGCCGGTGGTGCGCGACCTGGTGGTCGACATGGGGCTGTTCTACAAGCAGTACGAGCGTATCCAGCCGTACCTGCAGAACGACACCCCGGCGCCGGCCATCGAGCGCCTGCAGTCGCCGGAGGACCGCGATAAGCTCGACGGCCTCTACGAGTGCATCCTGTGCGCCTGCTGCTCGACCTCCTGCCCGTCGTTCTGGTGGAACCCGGACAAGTTCGTCGGCCCGGCCGGCCTGCTGCAGTCCTACCGCTTCCTGGCGGACTCGCGGGATACCGCCACCCGCGAGCGCCTGTCCGAGCTGGAGGACCCGTTCAGCGTGTTCCGCTGCCGCGGCATCATGAACTGTGTCGCGGTGTGCCCGAAAGGGCTCAACCCCACGCGGGCGATCGGCAAGATCCGCGACATGCTGCTGGCGAATGCCACTTAAATCGTGGCGCGTAGCTTGCTATCATACTGGCCGCAGTTCGACCGCGACGTCATGTCGCGGTCGACTCGCCGACGACAAGCAAGAGAGCCGGTGCCCGAGGTGCCGGCTCTTGAGCATGAATTGCAAGGATTCCGGCCTCGCGGCCGGAGCCGCCGGGAAAGAGAAGATGCCCCTCCGGCAGGGCACCAGCCAAGCCGTCGCGGCTGGCCCGCAACGGCGCCGACAACACCCCATCAGTGTAGGGTGACCGAGAGATGCAACAAGGCATAATGGAGTTGATGTGGAACAGCTCCCACGTGAGCGGCAGCAACGTTCACTATGTGGAAGCGCTCTACGAGCAATACCTCGCCGACCCAGGTTCCGTGCCCGACGAATGGCGGACCTACTTCGATCAGCTGCCGAAAGTCGAAGGCAGTGCCACCCATGATGTTCCCCTCAGTCCCGTGCGCGATCAGTTCCAGCAATTGGCACGCGCGCGCCGGGTCGCGACGGCCGCCGCCGACAGCGGCGAGAGCAAGAAGCAGGTCAAGGTGTTGCAGCTGATCAATGCCTATCGCTTCCGGGGCCACCAGAAGGCCGATATCGACCCGCTCAAGCTGCGCAGCCAGGCCCCCGTTCCCGACCTCGATCTCTCCTTCCACCAGCTTTCTCCGGCCGATCTGGATACCGACTTCCAGACCGGCTCTTTCTTTCTGGGGATGGACAAGGCGCCGCTGCGCGAGATCGTCGAGGCACTGGAGCAGACCTACTGCCGCTCGATCGGCTGCGAGATCATGCACATCGTCGATACCGAAGAGAAGCGCTGGCTGCAGCAGCGTTTCGAATCGGTTCGCTCGGCACCCAAGTACAGCGACGAGGTGCGCAAGCACCTGCTGGAGCGCCTGACCGCGGCAGAGGGCCTGGAGAACTACCTGGCCTCCAAGTACCCCGGTACCAAGCGCTTCGGCCTCGAGGGCGGCGAGGCGTTCATTCCCATGATGGACGAGTTGATCCAGCGCAGCGGTGGCTACGGGGTCAAGGAGGTCGTCATCGGCATGGCCCACCGCGGCCGCCTCAACCTGCTGGTCAACATCCTCGGCAAGAACCCCTCGGAGCTGATCGACGAGTTCGACGGCAAGAAGTTGATCGAGCGCGGCTCGGGTGACGTCAAGTACCACCAGGGCTTCAGCTCCAACGTCATGACCCCGGGCGGCGAGGTACACCTGGCGCTGGCCTTCAACCCCTCCCACCTGGAGATCGTCTCGCCGGTGGTGGAGGGCTCGGTGCGCGCCCGCCAGGACCGCCGCGACGACTTCGAAGGCACCAAGGTGCTGCCGATCAACGTGCACGGGGATGCCGCCTTCGCCGGGCAGGGCGTGGTCATGGAGACCTTCCAGATGTCTCAGACCCGTGCCTACAAGACCGGTGGCACGCTGCACATCGTCATCAACAACCAGGTCGGCTTCACCACCTCGCATCCGCAGGACACGCGCTCCACCGAGTACTGCACGGACATCGCGAAGATGGTCCAGGCGCCGATCTTCCACGTCAACGGCGACGACCCCGATGCGGTGCTGCATGCCACTCAGGTGGCGCTGGATTACCGCCAGCAGTTCCGCAAGGACGTGGTCATCGATCTGGTCTGCTACCGCCGCCGCGGCCACAACGAGGCCGACGAGCCGTCCGGCACCCAGCCAATGATGTACCAGAAGATCAAGGAGCATCCTTCAGCACGGACCCTTTATGCGCAGCGCCTGGTGGAGCAGGGGGTGCTGTCCGAAGACGAAGCCCAGGCGATGATCGAGACCTATCGCGAGGATCTCATGGCCGGCAACCACGTGGCTAACGCGCTGGTGCAGGAGCCCAATACCTCGTTGTTCGTCGACTGGAAGCCCTACCTCGGTCACGAGTGGAGCGGCTACGCCGAGACCGGGGTCGAGATGAAGCGCCTTCAGCGGCTCGCCGCGCGCATGTGCGAGATCCCCGACGGTGTCGAAGTGCAACGGCAGGTCGCCAAGATCTACGAGGACCGCCGCAAGATGCAGGCCGGCGGTCTGGGCCTGAACTGGGGCTTTGCCGAAACCTTGGCCTATGCCACGCTGCTCGACGAGGGCCATCCGGTGCGTATCACCGGTCAGGACGTGGGCCGTGGCACCTTCTCCCACCGCCACGCCGTGGTGCACAACCAGAAGGATGGCACCACCTACGTGCCGCTGCAGCACATGTCCGACGGTCAACCGCGTTTCACCATTCACGACTCCTTCCTCTCCGAGGAGGCGGTGCTGGCGTTCGAGTACGGCTACGCGACTACGGCACCCAACGACCTGGTGATCTGGGAGGCGCAGTTCGGCGACTTCTTCAACGGCGCCCAGGTGGTGGTCGACCAGTTCATCTCCTCCGGCGAGACCAAATGGGGGCGGCTGTGCGGGCTGACCATGCTGCTGCCCCACGGCTACGAGGGGCAGGGGCCCGAGCACTCCTCCGCACGCCTCGAACGCTTCCTGCAGATGTGCGCCGAGCACAACATGCAGGTCTGCGTGCCGACGACCCCGGCGCAGATCTTCCACCTGCTGCGTCGCCAGGTGATCCGCCCGCTGCGCAAGCCGCTGGTGGTGATGTCGCCGAAGAGCCTGCTACGCCACAAGGAGGCGACGTCCAGTCTCGACGACCTGGCCAACGGCCATTTCCACATGGTGCTGCCGGATCAGGGTAACCTCGAGGCCCAGCGCGTCAAGCGCGTCGTCATGTGCGCCGGCAAGGTCTACTACGACCTGGCGGCCTGGCGTGCCGAGAACGAGCGCGACGACACAGCCATCGTGCGCATCGAGCAGCTCTATCCCTTCCCCAAGGAGGAGCTCTTCGAGGCGCTCAAGGACTACGTCAACCTCGAAAGCATGGTGTGGTGCCAGGAGGAGCCGCTCAACCAGGGCGCCTGGTACTCGAGCCAGCACCACATGCGGGCCGTGGCCGATACGCTCAAGAACGGCCTGGGAGGCGAACTCAAGTTCGCCGGTCGACCGGCATCGGCGGCACCCGCGGCGGGCTACATGTCCGTGCATACCGAACAGCAGCGCCAGCTGGTGGAAGACGCCTTCAACGTCTGAGCAACTCCACCGGGACGAGAGAGAACATACAAGGGAAACGACATGGCTACCGAGATCAAAGCGCCCACCTTTCCGGAATCCGTTGCCGAAGGCAGCGTGGCGGCCTGGCACAAGAAGCCGGGGGACAGCGTCGAGCGCGATGAGCTGATCGTCGAGATCGAAACGGACAAGGTGGTGCTCGAGGTGGTGGCGCCGGAAGCCGGCACCCTCTCTGAGGTGCTGGTCGAGGAGGGCGATACCGTGCAGTCCGAGCAGGTGCTGGGCAAGATCGGAGCAGGCGCCGCCAAGGGCGGCGAGCAGAAGAGCGAGAAAGGCAACGAGAAGGCCGACGCCAAGGCCGAGCCGAAGAGTGAAACCAAGGCGGCACCGGCCGCCGGCGGCCAGATCCACGAGGTGAAGGCACCGACCTTCCCCGAGTCGATCCAGGAAGGCACCGTGGCCACCTGGCACAAGAAGGTGGGCGAGGCGGTCAAGCGCGACGACGTGCTGGCCGACATCGAGACCGACAAGGTGGTGCTCGAGGTGGTGGCACCGGCCGATGGCGCCATCGCCGAGATCAAGGCCGAAGAGGGCAGCCAGGTCGAATCCGAGGCGGTACTGGCGATCTTCACCGAAGGTGCCAGTGGTACTGGCGGCCCCGACACGGCAGCCGACAAGACGCCGAAGGCTTCTGCCGACGACGGCGCCGGCGACGAGAAGATCGGCGACAAGATCCTGGCGCCGGCCGCGCGCAAGCTGGTCGCCGAGCACGACCTGGATGTCGGCAAGATCGACGGCACCGGCAAGGGCGGTCGTATCCTCAAGGAGGACGTGCAGCGCGCCGTGAAGGCCGGCACGGCCAAGAAGAGCGCGGCGCCGGCCGCCGCACCCAAGCAGGCCACCGCGACAGCGCCGGTGGTCGAGGGCGAGCGCCCCGAGAAGCGCGTGCCGATGAGCCGCCTGCGCCAGACCATCGCCAAGCGCCTGGTCCAGGCCCAGCAGACCGCCGCCATGCTCACCACCTACAACGAGGTGGACATGGGCGCGGTGATGGAGCTGCGTGCCCAGTACAAGGACACTTTCCTGAAGGCCCACGACGTCAAGCTCGGCTTCATGGGCTTCTTCGTCAAGGCGGCCTCCGAGGCGCTCAAGCGGTTCCCCGACGTCAACGCCTCCATCGACGGCACCGACATCGTCTATCACGGCTACCAGGACATCGGCGTGGCGGTTTCCACCGACCGCGGCCTGGTGGTGCCGGTGCTGCGCGATACCGACAGCATGAAGATCGCCGACGTCGAGAAGGGCATCGTCGACTTCGGCAAGCGCGCGCGTGACGGCAAGCTCGGCATCGACGAGATGCAGGGCGGCACTTTCACCATCACCAACGGCGGCATCTTCGGCTCGCTGATGTCGACGCCGATCCTCAATCCGCCGCAGACCGCCATCCTGGGCATGCACAAGATCCAGGAGCGTCCCATGGCCGTCAACGGCAAGGTCGAGATCCGGCCGATGATGTACCTGGCCCTGTCATACGACCACCGTATGATCGACGGCAAGGATGCGGTGCAGTTCCTGGTTACCATCAAGGAGCTGCTCGAGGATCCGGCGCGCCTGCTGCTGGATATCTGACGGCGCCCGTTTCAACGGAATCAAACGCGAACCGATCAACAGGAAAACCACATGGCCGACAAATTTGATGTGATCGTCATCGGTGCGGGCCCCGGGGGCTACGTGGCCGCCATCCGTGCCGCCCAACTGGGGCTGAAGACCGCCTGCGTCGAGAAGTGGGTCAACAAGGAAGGCAAGACCGTGCATGGCGGCACCTGCCTGAACGTGGGCTGCATCCCTTCCAAGGCACTGCTCGAGACGTCCCACAAGTTCGTCGAGGCGCGCGATCACTTCGCCGAGATCGGCATCGACCTGGAACCGCCCAAGGCCAACGTGGCCAAGATGCTGGAGTTCAAGAACTCCGTCATCGCCAAGAACGTCGGCGGCATCAGCGCGCTGTTCAAGGCCAACGGGGTCACGGCGATCGACGGTACCGGCAAGGTGACCGGCGCCAAGCAGGTCGAAGTCACCGACCACGACGGTGGCAAGACCACCTATGACGCCGACAACATCGTGATCGCCGCGGGCTCGGTGCCGGTGGAGATTCCGCCGACCCCGCTGCACGAGGACATCGTCGTCACCTCCACCGGTGCGCTGGAGTTCACCGAGGTACCGAAGCGCCTGGGCGTGATCGGCGCCGGTGTCATCGGCCTGGAGCTGGGCAGCGTGTGGAGCCGCCTGGGCGCCGAGGTCACCGTGCTCGAGGCCATGGACACCTTCCTGCCGATGGTCGACAGCGCCATCGCCAAGGAGACCCAGAAGCTGCTCAAGAAGCAGGGCCTGGACATCAAGCTCGGCGCGCGTGTCACCGGCTCCGAGGTCAAGGGCGGCGAGGTCGTGGTCAAGTACAGCGACGGTAGCGGCGACCAGGAGCAGACCTTCGACAAGCTGATCGTCTGCGTCGGCCGTCGCCCCTATACCCAGGGCGTGGTCGCCGAGGGCGTCGGCGTGGGCCTCGACGAGCGCGGCTTCATCCACGTCGACGACCAGTGCCGCACCAGCGTGCCGGGCATCTATGCCATCGGCGACTGCGTGCGTGGCCCGATGCTGGCGCACAAGGCCTCCGAGGAGGGCGTGATGGTGGCCGACATCATCGCCGGCCACAAGGCCGAGATGAACTACGAGGCCATTCCCAGCGTGATCTACACCTCGCCCGAGGTGGCCTGGGTCGGCATGAACGAGCAGGAGGCCAAGGCCAAGGGCATCGAGGTCAAGACCGGCAGCTTCCCGTTCTCGGCCAACGGCCGGGCGCTGGCCAACAACGCGCCCGAAGGCATGGCCAAGATCATCGCCGACGCCGAGACCGATCGCATCCTGGGCGTGCACATCGTCAGCCAGCACGCGGGCGAGCTGATCGCCCAGGGCGTGATCGCCATGGAGTTCGGCTCCAGCGCCGAGGACCTGGCGTTGACCTGCTACGCCCACCCGAGCACTTCCGAGGCGATCCACGAGGCGGCCCTGGCGGTGGACGGCCATGCCATCCACATGGCCAACCGCAAGAAGCGCAAGTAAGCCAGCCCATGCAGTACAACAAGCGCCATCCAGCGGGATGGCGCGTCGTGCCCGGCCATGTACCGGGGGCGGACGGGGGTGACCCGACAACGACCGTCGCAGGCGGTGTTTCGCGGTTACCATTCGAGTCACATGCAACCAATGGCATGAATCGATGAACCTTCACGAGTATCAAGGCAAGCAGCTGTTTGCTGATTATGGTCTGCCGGTTTCCAAGGGCTTCGCGGTCGATACCCCCGAGGAAGCGGCGGAAGCCTGCAGGAAGATCGGCGGCGACATGTGGGTCGTCAAGGCCCAGGTTCACGCCGGCGGCCGCGGCAAGGCCGGCGGCGTCAAGCTGATCAAGAGCCCGGAGGAGGCCAAGGCCTTCGCCGAGCAGTGGCTGGGCAAGAACCTGGTGACCTACCAGACCGATGCCAACGGTCAGCCGGTTGCCAAGATCTTGGTCGAGAACTGCACCGACATCGCCAGCGAGCTCTACCTGGGGGCGGTGGTCGACCGTGCCACGCGCCGGGTGGTGTTCATGGCCTCCACCGAGGGTGGCGTCGAGATCGAGAAGGTCGCCGAGGAAACCCCCGAGAAGATCCTCAAGGCCGAGATCGACCCGCTGGTCGGCGCCCAGCCGTACCAGGCGCGTGAGCTGGCCTTCGCCCTGGGCCTGAAGGGCGACCAGGTCAAGCAGTTCACCAAGATCTTCCTGGGCCTGTCGCGTCTGTTCCACGAGAAGGACCTGGCGCTGCTCGAGATCAACCCGCTGGTGATCACCGACGAAGGCAACCTGCACTGCCTCGACGCCAAGATCAACCTGGACAGCAACGCCCTGTATCGCCACCCCGACCTGCAGGCGATGCGCGACCCCTCCCAGGAGGACGAGCGCGAGGCCGAGGCGGCGGCATGGGAGCTGAACTACGTGGCGCTGGAAGGCAACATCGGCTGCATGGTCAACGGCGCCGGCCTGGCCATGGGCACCATGGATATCATCAAGCTCAACGGCGGCCAGCCGGCCAACTTCCTCGACGTGGGCGGCGGTGCGACCAAGGAGCGCGTGGCGGAAGCCTTCAAGCTGATCCTCTCGGACGACTCGGTCAAGGCGGTGCTGGTCAACATCTTCGGCGGCATCGTGCGTTGCGACATGATCGCCGAGGGCATCATCGGGGCGGTCGAGCAGGTTGGCGTCAACGTGCCGGTGGTGGTGCGTCTCGAGGGTAACAACGCCGAGCTGGGTGCCGAGAAGCTGGCCTCCAGCGGACTGAACATCATCGCTGCCACGAGCCTCACCGATGCGGCTCAGCAGGTCGTCAAGGCAGCGGAGGGCAAGTAATGAGCATCCTGATCGACAAGAACACCAAGGTCATCTGCCAGGGCTTCACCGGCGGGCAGGGGACCTTCCACTCCGAGCAGGCGATCGCCTACGGCACCAAGATGGTCGGCGGCGTGACCCCGGGCAAGGGCGGCCAGGAGCACCTGGGCCTGCCGGTGTTCAATACCGTCAAGGAAGCGGTCGAGAAGACCGGCGCCGAGGCCAGCGTGATCTACGTGCCGGCCCCGTTCTGCAAGGACTCGATCCTCGAGGCGGCCAATGCCGGCATCAAGCTGATCGTGTGCATCACCGAGGGCATTCCCACGCTGGACATGCTCGACGTCAAGGTCAAGTGCGACGAGCTGGGCGTACGCCTGATCGGTCCGAACTGCCCCGGCGTCATCACCCCAGGCGAGTGCAAGATCGGCATCATGCCGGGTCACATCCACAAGCCGGGCCGCGTCGGCATCGTGTCGCGCTCCGGCACCCTGACCTACGAAGCCGTCAAGCAGACCACCGACCACGGTTTCGGCCAGTCCACCTGCGTGGGCATCGGCGGCGACCCGATCCCGGGTTCCAACTTCATCGACATCCTCGAGATGTTCGAGAAGGATCCGGCGACCGAGGCGATCGTCATGATCGGCGAGATCGGCGGTACCGCCGAGGAAGAGGCGGCGGCCTTCATCAAGGCCAACGTGACCAAGCCGGTGGTCTCCTACATCGCCGGTGTCACCGCGCCTCCGGGTAAGCGCATGGGCCATGCCGGTGCGATCATCTCCGGTGGCAAGGGCACCGCTGACGAGAAGTTCGCCGCGCTGGAGGATGCCGGCGTGCGGACCGTTCGCTCCCTGGCCGAGATCGGCGATGCACTGAAGGACGTCACCGGCTGGTAAGAGCAGCGACGACCACCGATAGGCGAAGAGGGCGCTCCTTGCGGGCGCCCTTTTTCTGGCCTGTGCGTCGCTTCAGCCGAGCAGGCCGAGGTCGCTGCCGTCGTGCATGCCGAGCAGGGCGACATCCAGGCCATCCGCGCCGGTAACGGCGTCGGGCGTGGGAGCGTCGCCCTGGGCGCGATAGGCGAAGCGCCACGCCTCGCCGGGGGCGAGCTCGCCGGCGTCGTCGTCGCGGATGAGGTAGGCATCACCGTCGCGGCTCAGCTCGCCGTTCCACAGGGTGTCGATCGTATCGTCGGTGGTCAGCCGCAGCTCGGGTGCCGCAAGCGCTTCGTCGGTCACGTTCTCGACGAAGATCTCGGCGACGTAGCCGTCGTCCCAGCGCCGGGTCGTGCTGCCCGCTACCAGCAGCTCGGCGCCGTCGTCCAGCAGCCCGTCGGGAATGGCATTGCCGCCGAGAATGGCATCGGCGTCAGGAACGTCGAGTGCCGCGGCCTGGTAGATGCCGCGGGAAGCCGTGTGCAGCACGGTGCCGTCGGCGAAGCTGACCAGCTCGATTTCCTCGAGCGTGTCGGTGGCGCCCATGTCGCTGTGGATGTTGACCCGGTCGCCGTCGAAATCGATCTGGTAGGCATCGATCGGGCGGGCGTAGCGCACCGTGTCCATGCCATCGCCGCCGACCAGGCGGTCGTCGCCGTCGTACCAGTCGTCGCCGGGCCCCCCCTCCAGCAGGTCGTGGCCGGCGCCGCCGGTCA
Organism: Halomonas sp. SS10-MC5; assembly: GCF_015992245.1. Lineage (NCBI taxonomy): Bacteria > Pseudomonadati > Pseudomonadota > Gammaproteobacteria > Oceanospirillales > Halomonadaceae > Halomonas > Halomonas sp. SS10-MC5. The sequence continues at coordinate 1,489,368 of NZ_CP065435.1, forward strand.
GCGTGTCGTGGCCCAGCCCGCCGTTGAGGTAGACGCCGTCGTCGCTGCCCTGCAGCACGTCGCTGCGACGCGAGCCCAGCACGTAGTCGAAGCGGACCTGGTTGGCGTCGGCATCGGTGATGGCGCCGAAGCTCTCGCCGCCGGCATTGACCCACAGCGTAGGGGAGAGCTCGTCGGAATCGGCGTTGCGGATGGCCTGCGCCACCCTGACCTCGTTGTCATGGTCGCGTCCGCCGTGAAAGTTGATGTCGCGGTCGGTGAAATCGACCTCGATCTCGTTGCCGACGGAGGAGCGCCAGGAGGCGAACAGCACCCCATGGCGCATGCCGCTGTCCTCGAGGTGGCTGAAGCTGCCGTCATAGCTCTCCTTCAGCTCGAAACCGTAGCCGTTGCCGCCGCTGCCCTTGTTGAAGGCGCCCTCGGCGCGCAGGGAGTCGGCCTCGAGATCCAGTGAGCGGGCGATATGGAAGGCCGTGGAGGGACCGTTCACGACCGCGACATCCTCCAGCCGGGCATCGCCGGTGCCATCCAGGCGAATGGCCTGGTAGCCGGTCAGATGGCTGCGGGCATTCGAGAACGCCGCGGCGTCCGGGGTACCCAGCTCATAGTCGACGCTGAATCCCTCGAGAGAGACGTTGTCGGCAGGCACGATCTGCTCGAGCTGAGCCTGCCCCTGGGAAAAGTCGAAGTGCGCGCCGCGGTCGAGCGTAATGGTGTCGCCGTTCACGGCCTCGACTCTGGCCATGCTGGTGCGTAGCTCGGCATATTCCTGCTTGCGCCAGGTGGTGTCGCCGATCGCGTCGAGGAAGGCCGTGTCGTTGTCCTGCCAGATCCTGACCGTATCGCCCTGCGCCAGGCCATGCCCGACACCGAGTCGCACGCTGCGCTCGCCTTCCGCCAGGTCGGCCGCGAGCGTGCCGAGCGTCACGCCCTGCACGTCGCCTTCGATGCCGATGCCGAAGCCAGCGCTGTCGTCCAGGGCGGTATCGGTGAATGTCAGGGTGGTGGCATCGGTGCCCGCCCCCTTGAGCGTGATGTCGGAGCGGTTGATGCGCAGGGCCTGGTCGAGTCGGTAGTCACCGGACTCGAATAGCAGGGTCGATCCACCTGGGGCGGTGTCGATCGTCTCCTGAAGCGCTCGTGCCGATGTGCCGCGGGCGACATCGATGGTCGGCATGTTGGTTCCTCCTGATGAGTCATTCTCGGCCCCGTGGCATCGCTGCCAGGAGGCCATGCGATCTGCAGCGGCATCTGTTATCTTCCGCTTCGCTGCGCATGCTAGCGAGCCTGGCGCCGGAGGCAAGAGCGCTCGGGCGACGCACGTATGTAAGTGCGGGGGGTTTTTACATTTAATCGAGAGATCGGGCTGCTCGATTTCGATATTTAATTGAAACGCTGGGTGTTTTTTTGTCAAAGTCAAGTTCGGTACTTTTCCGCCTTACTTTTCATCTCATTAATACACAAAAAAATTAATAAGTTAGCCGAGTGCCCGGGGGCGGTTTGCTAGTGTGCCGTTCTGCAAGCCTCGGTAAGGCCCCGCATCGTTTTCCCATCGATTCCGTGAGCGCCATGTCTTCAAGAACGCAAAACGACTTACAGCATGCATTGCGCCGTTGCCGGCCTGCGCTGCTATGGGTGGGCGGCTTCAGCCTGTTCATCAACCTGCTGATGCTGACGCCAGCACTCTATATGCTGCAGGTCTACGACCGGGTCATCGCCAGTGGCAGCAAGGAGACCCTGCTCATGCTGACCCTGGTGACACTCTTTCTGCTGGCCGTCATGGTGGGATTGGAGTGGGTGCGTTCCCGACTGCTGGTGCGGGTGGGCAACCACCTCGATGCCCAGGTGAGCGGGCACCTGTATCGCGCCATGTTCCGCCGTGGCTTGTCGTCGCCGGGAGAGGGCAGCGGGCAGCCCCTCGACGATCTCCGCACGGTGCGCCAGTTCCTTTCGGGCCAGGGCCTGTTCGCCTTCTTCGATGCGCCCTGGGTGCCCATCTATCTGGCCATCCTGTTCCTGTTCAACGTGTGGTTCGGGGTCTTCGCGACCGGTGCGGGGCTGCTGCTGCTGGGGCTGGCGATCATCAACGAGAAGGTGTCCAAGCGTCTGCTGGCCGAAGCCGGGCATGCGCACATCCAGGCCCAGGCGCAAGTCGGCAGCAACCTGCGCAATGCCGAGGTGGTGCAGGCCATGGGCATGCTGCCGGCGATCATGCGGCGCTGGGAGGCGCGTCATGTGCAGTCGCTGATCAAGCAGTCCCAGGCCAGCGATCGCAGCGGCGGGCTGAGCAATCTGTCCAAGGGGCTGCGCATCCTGGCACAGTCACTGATACTCGGGTTGGGTGCACTGCTGGTGCTGGAAGCGAGCATCACGCCGGGCATGATGATCGCCGCCTCGATCATCATGGGGCGGGCCCTGGCGCCCATCGACCAGATGATCGGCAGTTGGAAGGGCTTCGTCGGCTGCCGGGACGCCTACCGGCGGCTCGACGCGCTGTTGCGTGACGTGCCGGCGCAGACGCGCCGCTTGTCGCTGCCCGAGCCCCGCGGGGAGGTGGCGGTCGAGGCCTTGACCCTTACGCCGCCGGGAGCGGCCAAGCCGGTGCTTCGCGAGCTCGACTTTCACATTGCGCGAGGTGAGCACGTCGGCATCATCGGGCCGAGTGCCGCCGGCAAGACCACGCTGGCGCGTGCCCTGCTGGGTGTCTGGCTGCCCGAAACGGGGGCGGTTCGGCTCGACGGTGCCGACCTGGGGCACTGGAACCGTGACGAGCTGGGTCCGCACCTCGGCTACCTGCCTCAGGACATCGAGCTGTTCGATGGCACGGTCAGCCAGAACATCGCGCGCTTCGGCGAGGTCGATGACGCGCAGGTGGTTGCAGCGGCAAAGAAGGCGGGGGTGCACGACATGATCCTGCGCCTGCCCGAGGGTTACGAGACGCCCATCGGGGCCGGCAACGGCTCGCTCTCGCCCGGGCAGCGTCAGCGTATCGGCCTGGCGCGGGCGCTGTATGGCAAGCCTGCGCTCGTCGTGCTCGACGAACCCAACGCCAATCTCGACGATGCCGGAGAGCGGGCGCTGGCCGAGGCGCTGCGCCAGCTCAAGGCGGAAGGGACGACGCTGTTCGTCATCAGCCATCGGCGCAGCGTGCTGGCCGAGGTCGACAAGCTGCTGGTACTGAACGAGGGGCGCCTGCGCCTGCTGGGCGCTCGCGACGAGGTGCTGGCGCGTCTCGCCGCGCCGGGAGCCCGTCGGGCGAAACCGGGCAGGCCGTCCCTGTCACGAGAATCGCGTGCCGAGCTGACGGCAGCAGAGGAGGGGCCATGAACCGCGAACACCTCACGCCAGCGGCGCTGCCCATCGACGGTCGTCGCTATCGTCACCTGGGGTTGCTCATCCTGCTGATCGCCTTCGGCGGGTTCGGTGGCTGGGCGCTGGCCGCCAACCTGGCGGTCGCCGTCGTGGCCCCGGGCAAGGTCTCGGTCGCCTCGTTCAAGAAGACGGTGCAGCACTACGAGGGCGGCATCGTCAGCGAGATCCGCGTGGCCGACGGCGATCATGTCGAGGCCGGCGAGGTGCTGGTGGTGCTCGACAACACCCGCGCCGCGTCGCAGCTGCAACTGGCGAGAACCCAGTACCTGATCAACCGGGCCAGTGAAGTGCGCTTGACCGCCGAGCTCGCCGAGGCGGCGACCCTGGCGTTTCCCGAGGAGCTGCTGGCGAGCGATTCCCAGCGTGTCAGCGAGGTGCTGGCGGTGCAGCACGGCCTGTTCTTCTCACGGCGACAGTCGCTGCAAGGTACCCTGGAGACCCTCGATCAGCAGACCCGTCAGTACGAGGAGCAGCGCGAGGGCCTGGAATCGCTGGTGGAGTACAACCGCCGACAGATCGCTTCGCTGCGCGAGGAGGCGGACGACCTGCGCAGCCTGTTCGAACGCGGCCACGGCGATCGGCAACGACTGCGTGAGCTGGAGCGGGACATTCTCGAACTCGAGGGAGAAACCGCTCAGCAGCAATCCGTCATTGCCCGCATCGCGGCGCAGATCAGCGAGAACGAGCTGCAGAAGCAGATCCACCGCCAGGAGTTCCAGGCGGAGTCCGGCGAGCAGCTGCGCGAGGTCCAGGAGCACATCACCGACGCCGAGGAGCGGATCACGGCGCTGGCCGACGAAGTGCGTCGGACCACGGTGACCGCGCCGGTGGCGGGAACCGTGGTCGGCATGCAGCTGCATACGCTCGGGGCGGTGATCGGGGCGGGCGACCCGATCCTGGAACTCGTGCCCAGCGACGAGGGCTTCGTGGTCGAGGCGCGCGTCCCGGCCAGCGACGTCGACAGCCTGTATGTCGGCCAGGCGGCCGAGATCCGTTTCAGCGCCTTCAACCAGGGGCTCACCCATGCCGTCGACGGCGAGGTGATCCATGTCTCGGCTGACAGCTTCGAGGACGAGCGCACCGGGCGTGACGTCTATCGGGTGCGGATACGGGTCACCGAGGCGGGGCGCGAGGAGATGACCTCCGACATGCGGCTGCTCGCCGGTATGCCCGCCGAAGTCATGATCCATACCGGCGAGCGCACCTTCGCCAGCTACCTGGTCAAGCCGATCGGCGACGTGCTGGCGCGGGCCATGCGCGACTAGCCGGGCCGCATCGAGCGTTGAGGTGCGTGATGGGTGGGCGCGGCGTCATGGGTTACGCTGGGGGAAACGCTTCGCAGGAGATTGTCCCATGGCGCAGGTTCCCGCCGCCTACCAGGCGACCCGAGGCTCGGTCCTCGATGTCGATCGTGATTTCTACGCGCGCCTGACCGAGCCGGACGCCCGGGAGCGGGTCGATTCGCTGGTCGTGCCGATCCGTGACGGTCGAGCGTGGAAAGTGCCCGCGGGCCATGTGCTGCGACTCTCGACCCAGGAGGGGCCCCAGGTCGGTGACTTCAACCTGTGGCACCTGCACAACCCGCGTGAGCGCTTCTGGGCCTCGCGCACCCGCCAGCTGCAGCGTGCCCATGTTTCCACCTTCGACCGCCTGTGGTCGACGCTACCCTACCTGCGCCCCATGGCGACCATCATCGCCGACACCCTGGCGAACTATGGCGTCGATGGCAGCGGCATGGACGAACAGGGTGGCCGCATACACGACCTGCTGGGTACCCGCTGCGACCCCTACGTCAACCGCCTGCTCACCGGCGAGGACTTCGATCACCACTGCCACTCCAACCTGGTGCGCGCGGTATTGCCGCATGGCCTCACCGAGTTCGATGTGCACGACGTGCTCAACGTCTTTCAGTGCACCGGGCTCAACGACGACGACCAGTACTTCATGAAAGCCTGCCCGGCACGGGAGGGCGACTATCTCGAATTGTTCGCCGAGATCGACCTGCTCTGTGCGCTGTCGTGCTGTCCGGGGGGCGACCTGTCGGTGGATCTTTGGGGCCCCAGTGCCGGCGACCCGCTGCTGACCTGCCACCCCATCGGGGTCGAGGTGTTCCGCCTGGACGGGTCGCTGCTGGAGGGCTGGCAGCCACCCGCGCCGTCACCCTACGCCGGCGGCCACGGCCTCACGGGGCCTGCCATTGACTGGGCGGGGGAGAAGCGAAGGCGGTCAGGTCAGGGATAAACGGGCGACAGCGCCCGGCCCGAAGGCCGGACGCTGTCGGCGAGCTTCACGCGCTGGGGCGTGCCACCAGCGAACGGGTCTCCTCGCGCGCCTCGACCAGCTCGACGCGAATGCGGTCGCCGAGCTTGTAGCGCTCCTCGCCCTCGATCAGGATGCGGCCCTCCTTGTCGTCGATGGCGATCTTGTCACGGTCGCTGTGCAGCATCGGCGCCGGCACGAAGGCGGTGGCGCCGTTGGCGACGAGGCGCACGCGCATGCCGCCGCGGCTGATGCCGAAGATCTCCGCGTCGAAGGCCTGCTGCGCTTCGGCCGCCGGCGTCAGATAGCGCACGTAGAGCCAGTCCTTGACGTCGCGCTCGGCCATGCGGTTGAGCCGGCGCCGCTCGGTGAGCTGCTCGGTCAGGGCCTGGGTCGCCTCCGCCGGGGCCTGCTCGCCCTTGAGCACGCGCTTGATCAGGCGGTGGTTGACCATGTCGCCGTACTTGCGGATCGGCGAGGTCCAGGTGGCGTAGGCGGCCAGGCCCAGGCCGAAGTGCGGGCCGGGCCGGGCGGACATGCTGGTAAAACCCTGGAATCGGCGCAGGCGGGCGTCGAGCCAGGCGTCGTCGCGGCTCTCCAGCGCGCGCTTGAGCTCCTTGTAGCGCGGCAGCTCCGAAAGCGCCTCGAGTTCGACCTCGATCTGCTGGGCGGTGAGGAACTCGTGGGCGGCCTGGGCCTTTTCGGGATCGAAGGCGCGGTGCACGTTGAAGATGCCGTGGCCGACGTGCTCGGCGAGCAGGTGGGCGCAGCAGGCGTTGGCCGCGATCATCGACTCCTCGATCATGCGGTTGGCGATGCGCCGCTCCTCGATGCGGATATCCAGCACGTTGCCCGCCGGGTCGAGGTCGAAGACGTAGTCGGGGCGGTCCTTGAACACCAGCGCATGCTCGGCGCGCCAGGCAGCGCGAGCCTCGGTCATGTCTCGCAGCGCGCGTAGCTGACCGGCGATCTCCTCGGCCGGGGTCCATTCGCCCTGGCCCTCGAGCCAGTCGGAGACGCGGTCGTAGACCAGCTTGGCCCGGGAGCGCAGGGTGGCCGCGAAAAAGCGGTAGTCGCCCAGGCTGCCGTCGGCTTCGACGTCCAGGGTACAGGCCAGCACCGGACGCTCCTCGCCCTCGCGCAGCGAGCACAGGTCGTCGGCAAGCTGCTCGGGCAGCATGGTGACGTTCTGTCCCGGCAGGTAGACGGTGAAAGCGCGGGTGCGCGCCTCCAGATCGGCGGCATGGCCCTCCTCGACGTAGGCGGTGGGGTCGGCGATGGCGACCGTCAGGCGCCAGCCGCCGCCCTCGCGTGGCTCGATGCGCAGGGCATCGTCCATGTCGCGGGTCTTCTCGCTGTCGATGGTGAAGAACGGTTCCGCGGTGAGGTCCTGGCGTTCGAGCCCTTCGTCGCGCAGCGGCCAGTCGTCGCCGGCGTCGGGGCACTCCTGTTCCAGGGCGTGGCGGGCCAGCGTCACGCGCCACGGCACGGCGGGGTCGTCGGCCTTGGCCACCAGCTCGTCGATTTGAGTGAAGAAGGCACGGTCGTCGGGCTTCAGCGGGTGACGCACCAGGCGTGCCACGACCCAGTCGCCATCGCCGATGCTCGCCTCGTCGAGACTGTTCTTGATGCGCGCCTTGAGTGCGTTCTTGATCGAGGGGTGGTCGGGCACCACCGCCAGGCGCCCCTCGCGTTTCTGCACCCGGGCGATGAAGCGGCTGAGGCCTGCCTCGATCAGCGTATCGGGTTCGACGGAGGTCTTGTCACCGTTCTCGTGGATCACGGCCTGGACACGATCGCCATGCAGCACCTGTTTCATGGCCGGGGGCGGCACGAAGTAGGACTGACCGTCGTCGGTTTCGAGAAACCCGAAACCCTTTTCCGTGGCCTTGATTACCCCCTCGGCGCGGGGCGTGGTCTCACGAATCTGTTGCTTGAGCTGGGCGAGCAGCGGGTTGTTCTGCAGCATGATCACGAACGTGTGGCGGGGTGGGAGGGCCACTATACGGATTCCTGTGGCCGGCGCCAAACGCCGGCGTAGCCGCTGACGGTAAATCATAGGCTTGGATTGAGTGATTCGCGATGAGCGCGCCGTGCTCTTTGGCTGGGCAAGCCCTGCGGGCTGCGTTAGCCTCTATCGGGTACACGACGCAATGGACGCCCATGACACCGCACCTGATCGTCTCCGACCTCGACGGCACGCTGTTGGATGCCAACCACGACCTGCACCCCGAGACCATCGAGACTCTGCGCCAGTTGGCCGAGCAGGGCCACCATCTGGCCTTTGCCTCGGGGCGGCATTACCGCGACATGCTGGCCTTTCGCGAACGGCTGGGCGTGCCGATTCACGTCATCAGCACCAACGGTGCCTACCTGCACGGCCCCGACGGCGAGCTGCTGGCCTCGCGCCATCTCGAGGCCGAGCTGGCGCGCGAGCTGATCGCGCTCGAGCGTCACGACAGCGTGCGCCTCAACCTCTATCTCGAGGAGGAGTGGCTGATCGATGCCCCCGAGCCGCGCCTGCTGGCCTACCATGCCCATACCGGCTTCGGCTATCGTGTGGTCGAGCCGACGAGTCTCGACGGGGAGGGGGTCGGCAAGGTGCTCTACATCGGCGAGCCCGAGCGGCTGGCGGGGCTTGAGGCAACAGTCCGCGCGAGCCACGGTGAACGCCTTCACGTCACCTATTCCACGATCAACTCGCTCGAGATCATGGCCGGCGGCGTCAACAAGGGCACAGCGCTGGAGGCATTGCTCGCCGCCCTCGGGATCGACAGCGAGCGCTGCCTGGCCTTCGGCGACAACCTCAACGACACCGAGATGCTCAGCCTCGCCGGCGAGGCGCATGTGATGGCCAATGCCCACCCCGAGCTGGCCCAGCGGGTGCCCGTGGCGCGGCGCATCGGCCACCACGCCGAGACGGCCGTGGCCCGGCACCTGCGGGAGCGGTTTGCGCTCTAGGTTCATGCTGTAAGCGTGCGTCTGCCTGTAGTGGCACGCTGCGACGTTGGTCTATGTCCTCTTGCCGTGCCGACCCGGCTTGCCCATCATCGGGGCGCATAACGACAACGATTCACGGCGCTGCCAAGGCTGCGCCCCTGCCATCGGACGACGATGACGACAACGCCCGCCACCCTGATCGTGGTCGACGACGACCCCGAGATCCGCGAACTGCTGGTCGACTACCTCGGGCGCCACGGCTACCGTGCCTTGGCCGCCGAGGATGCCGAGGCGCTGCATCGCCTGCTCGCAAGCGAAGCCCCCGACCTGCTCATCGTCGACATCATGCTGCCCGGCGACGACGGCTTTACCATCTGCCGCGACATCCGCCGCGGCAGCGACGTGCCGATCATCATGCTCACCGCCAGTGCCGACGAGACCGACCGTATCCTCGGGCTGGAGCTCGGCGCCGATGACTACCTGGGCAAGCCGTTCAATCCGCGCGAGCTGCTCGCGCGCATCAAGGCGGTGCTGCGCCGGGCGCGGGGCGGCGGCGCCGGCGATCCGGCCCGGGCGCGCCTGGTGGCCTTCGGGCCCTGGCGGCTCGACCGCATGACCCGCGAGCTGATCGACGAGCATGAGGCGCGCACGCCGCTCTCGGGTGCCGATTTCCAACTGCTGCAGGTCTTCCTCGAGCACCCCGAGCAGGTGCTGTCGCGCGAGGCGTTGTATGAGCTGACCCGCGGCCGGCCGGCCCCGCCGCTGGACCGCTCCATCGACGTGCACGTCTGCCGGCTGCGCCAGCGCCTGGGCGAGGACACCCACTACCATCAGCTGATCCGCACCGTGCGCGGGGCCGGCTATGTGTTCACCGCGCGGGTCGAAGCGCTGACGTGAAGGCGGAGCGTCTCAGGCGCTGGCGCCGACGCCTGGTGCCCCTGCTGCCGCGCACGCTGCGCGGTCGCTTCGTGCTGATCATGATCGTCGGCGTGCTCACCGCCCAGCTGGCCAGCTACACCGTGTGGACCTCCCAGGTGCGCTCGAGCCAGCTCGAGCAGCTCGACGAGCTGTCGCGCAACATCGCCTACAGCGTGGCCTCGACCATGCGTTTCTTCCGCTCGCTGCCCTACGAGTATCGCCATATCGTGCTCGACCAGCTGCGCAACATGGGCGGCACGCGCTTCTTCGTCAGCGTCAACGAACGCCGCATTCCGGTGCAGGACATCGGCTCGGGGCCGGAAAAGACGCTGGTGGTGGACAACTTCCGCGAGATCCTGACCCGCGAGCTCAACATCGACGACGTGCTGGTGGAGTTCTCCCGCCCCGAGACCCTGCGCGTCTACAACAATGAGGTGCTGCTGCACGACCTGCCGCCGCGCTGGGGCCAGCACAGCCTGCTGATGGAGCCGCTGTCACCGCCGATCCTGGTGGTGCAGATGGAGCTCGGCCCGGAGACCTGGCTCTACGTCGCCACGCTGCTGCCGGTGCCCGACCTGTTCAACGAGTACCGCTGGCTCTCCGGCGAGCGGCTGTTGGCGAGCCTGATGGTACTGCTGACGGTGATCGGCCTGTCGCTGCTCGGCATTCGCAGCGTGACGCGCCCACTGGCGCGGCTGTCGCGGGCGGCGCGCCAGCTCGGCGACGACCTCGATGCGCCGCCGCTGCGCGAGACCGGCCCGCGTGAGGTCGCCGCCACCGCGGTGGCCTTCAACCGCATGCAGGAGCGCATTCGCGACCAGGTCGACGAGCGCGAGCGGCTGTTCTCGGCCATTTCCCACGACCTCAAGACGCCCATCACACGGCTGCGCCTGCGCGCCGAGATGCTCGACGACCCGCTGCAGCGCGAACGCTTCTGCGCCTCGCTCGACGAGCTCGACCTGCTGGTGAAGGGCGCCCTGGCATCGGTCAAGGGCTTCGACCTGCACGAAGCGGTGGAGCCGGTCGATCCCCGGGTGGTGCTGCAGGAGCTGGCCGACGAGCTGGCGCTGCAGGGCGGGACGGTGTGCGTCTCGGGGCACGCCGAGCCGCTGGCGGTGAAGCCGCTGGCGTTCAAGCGTTGCCTGGCGAACCTGGTGGAGAACGCGGTGTTCTACGGTCGGCGCGTCGAGGTGACGCTGAAGGATTCTCCCGAGCGACTGGCGGTCGTCATTCGCGACCACGGCCCGGGCATTCCTGAAACGCAGCACGAACGGGTCTTCGCTCCCTTCGTGCGGCTCGAGCCTTCACGCAGCCGCAACACCGGCGGCAGCGGGCTCGGGCTTGGCATCGCCCGCCATATCGCCCGCGCCATGGGCGGCGAGATCGCGCTCGCCAACCATCCCGAGGGAGGCCTCGAGGTCACGCTCCACCTGCCGCGACCGAGCAATGTTACGGCCTTGTAATATTGCCCCAATACTTTGAAGGACTAGGTAACCCCAAAGAAGGCAGCTCTCGGTTAGCGTTACTGACACGCCGGTATAACCGGGTTCAATAACAACAGCAGGAGCATGCCATGCCTTCGTTCGCGCGATCGTTCAACAAGACCACACTCGCCCTGGCCACCGCCGCGGCGGCTTCGTTGGCGTTGCCCAGCGCCAATGCCGCCGAGGTGGAGGTGCTGCACTGGTGGACCTCGGGCGGCGAGGCCCGCGCGGCCAACGTGCTCAAGGAATTGATGGAAGCGGAAGGCTACGGCTGGGAGGATTTCGCCGTGGCCGGCGGTGGCGGTGAAACCGCCATGACCGTGCTCAAGTCCCGGGCGATGTCCGGCAACCCGCCGTCGGCGGCCCAGATCAAGGGGCCGGAGATCCAGGAGTGGGGCGAGCTCGGCCTGCTCGGCGAACTCGACGAAGTGGCCGAAGCCGAGGGCTGGGACGAGCTGCTCCCCCCCACCGTTGCCGAGGTGATGCGCCACGACGGCAGCTACGTCGCGGTGCCGGTCAACGTGCACCGGGTCAACTGGCTGTGGGCCAACCCCGAGGTGCTCGAGGCGGCCGGGGTCGAGATGCCGACCACGCTGGACGAGCTGTTCAGCGCCGGCGAGGCGATCCGCGAGGCGGGCTATATCCCGCTGGCCCACGGCGGCCAGGCGTGGCAGGACGCCACCGTGTTCGAGACCGTGCTGCTGGCCACCGGCGGCACCGAGTTCTACCAGCAGGCGCTGGTCGAGCTCGACGAGGAAGCCCTGGGCGGCGAGCAGATGGTCGAGGCGCTGGAGACCTTCAAGCGCCTGCGCGAGCTGATGGACGACGACATGTCGGGCCGCGACTGGAACATCGCCACCTCCATGGTGATCGAAGGCACCGCCGGCATGCAACTGATGGGCGACTGGGCCAAGGGCGAGTTCACCGCCGCCGGCCTTACCGCCGGCGAGGATTATCTGTGCGCCGCCGCGCCGGGCACCCAGGACGCCTTCACCTTCAACATCGACAGCCTGGCCATGTTCCGCGTCGAGGGCGAGGAGCGCGAGGCCCAGCAGGCCCTGGCACGGCTGGTGCTGGAGCCAACCTTCCAAGAAGCCTTCAACCTGGCCAAGGGCTCGATTCCCGCCCGCCCTGACCTCGACATGGGCGAATTCGACTCGTGCGCGCAGCAGTCCATGCAGGACTTCCAGCGCACCGCCGAGGAGGACGGCCTGGTACCCAGCATGGCCCATGGCATGGCCGTGCGCGCCGACGTCCAGGGCGCCATCTTCGACGTGGTGACCAACTACTTCAACTCGCGTGACATGGCCGCCGAAGAGGCTGCCCGGCGGATGGTGAACGCCGCCCAGGCCGCGCTCTAACCCGCCGCAAGCGGGGCCGGGCCTGGAATCCCCAGGCCCAGCCCCGGTGGCACGCCGTTCACGCCCGAGGTTTCCGCTATGTCCCTGTCCAGTTACGCGGCGCAGCCGGCCACCGGTCCCGGTTCCCGGCGCAGCCGCTCAGGCCCGCTCCAGGCCTGGCTGCCCAAGCTGGTGCTGGCCCCGTCGGTCGCCATCTCGCTGTGCTTCGTCTACGGCTTCATGCTGTGGACCTTCATTCTCTCGTTGACCAACTCGCGCATGCTGCCCAGCTACGACTTCGTCGGCTTCGCTCAGTATGCCCGCTTGATGGCCAACGACCGCTGGTGGGTGGCGTCCACCAACCTGGTGCTGTTCGGTGGCCTGTTCGTGGCCATCTGCCTGGCGCTGGGGCTGCTGCTGGCCATCCTGCTCGACCAGCGCATCCGCCAGGAGGGGGCGCTGCGCACCCTCTATCTCTACCCCATGGCGCTGTCGTTCATCGTCACCGGCGTGGTGTGGAAGTGGCTGCTCAATCCCGGCCTCGGCATCCAGGCCATGGTGCGCGGCTGGGGCTTCGAGAACTTCCGCTTCGACTGGCTGGTCGACCCCGACATGGCCGTCTACACCCTGGTGATCGCCGCGGTGTGGCAGGCCTCGGGCTTCGTCATGGCGCTGTTCCTCGCCGGGCTGCGCGGCGTCGACGACAGCATCCTCAAGGCCGCCCAGCTCGACGGCGCCAGCCTGCCGCGCATCTACTGGCGGGTAGTGATTCCCTGCCTGCGCCCGGTGGTGTTCAGCGCGGTGATGATCCTCTCGCACATCGCCATCAAGAGCTTCGACCTGGTGGTGGCGCTGACCGGTGGGGGCCCCGGCTATGCCTCCGACCTGCCGGCCACCTTCATGTATGCCCATGCCTTCACTCGGGCGCAGATCGGCCTGGGCTCGGCCAGCGCCATGCTGATGCTGGGTGGCGTGCTGGCGATCCTGATTCCCTATCTCTACTCCGAGCTGAGGAACCGCCGCCATGGATAACGTCATTCGACGCCGCACCGTCGGCGCGCGGCTGGCCCGTGCCGCGCTCTATGCGGTGCTCCTGCTGGCCGCACTGTTCTATCTGCTGCCGCTCGCGGTGATGCTGATCACCTCGCTCAAGCCGCTGGCCGAGATCACCCCCGGCACGCTGCTCTCGCTGCCCCGGGAGCCGACCCTGGCGCCTTGGGCCAAGGCCTGGGGCGAGGCCTGCACCGGCATGCGCTGCGAAGGCGTGGGCGTCTACTTCTTCAATTCCATCGCCATCGTCGTGCCGGCCGTACTGATCTCCACGATCATCGGCGCGCTCAACGGCTACGCCCTGACCAAGTGGCGCTTCAAGGGCTCGGAGCTGGTCTTCGCGCTGATGCTGTTCGGCTGCTTCATCCCGTTCCAGGTGGTGCTGCTGCCCATGGCGCAGACGCTGGGCTGGCTGGGACTGTCGAGTTCGCGGGCGGGGCTGATCCTGGTCCACGTGGTGTTCGGCATCGCCTTCACCACGCTGTTCTTCCGCAACTTCTACGTGGCGGTACCCACCGAGCTGGTGTCGGCGGCCAAGCTCGATGGCGCCGGCTTCTTCCGCATCTTCTGGCGCATCCTGCTGCCGGTGTCGGCACCGATCATCGTGGTCTCGGTGATCTGGCAGTTCACCCAGATCTGGAATGACTTTCTGTTCGGCGTGGCGTTCTCGGCCCATGACACCCAGCCGGTCACGGTGGCACTCAACAACCTGGTCAACACCTCCACCGGCGTGCGCGAGTACAACGTCGACATGGCGGCGGCGATGATCGCTGCACTGCCCACGCTGATTGTCTACGTGCTGGCCGGCAAGTATTTCGTCCGTGGGCTCACGGCCGGCTCGGTCAAGGGCTGAGCCACCGAACAACAAAGAGGTTACCGAAATGGCAGCGCTGGAAATCAATAACGTTTGCAAGGACTTCGGCAGCGAGCAGGTGCTCAAGGACGTGAGCCTGGCGATCGATTCGGGCGAGTTCCTGATCCTGGTGGGGCCCTCGGGCTGCGGCAAGTCGACGCTGATGAACGCCATCGCCGGGCTCGAGCCGGTCACCTCCGGCGAGATCCGCATCGCCGGCGAGGACGTCACCTGGCAGACCCCGGCCGAGCGCGACATCGCCATGGTGTTTCAGTCCTACGCGCTCTACCCGAGCATGACGGTACGTCAGAACATCAGCTTCGGCCTGGAGATGCGCAAGGTGCCCAGGGCCGAACGTGAGGCCGCCGTGGAGCGGGTGGCCGACCTGCTGCAGATCACCCACCTGCTCGATCGCAAGCCTTCGCAGCTCTCCGGCGGCCAGCGCCAGCGCGTCGCGATGGGCCGGGCGCTGGCCCGCGAACCCAAGGTCTACCTGTTCGACGAGCCGCTCTCCAACCTCGACGCCAAGCTGCGCGTCGACATGCGCACCGAGATCAAGAAGCTGCATCAGCGTCTCGGCACCACCATTGTCTACGTCACCCACGACCAGATCGAGGCGATGACGCTGGCCGACTGCATCGCGGTGATGCGCGACGGTCGAATTCTCCAGCTCGGTTCGCCCGACGAGGTCTACAACGATCCGGTCGACCTGTTCGTGGCCGGCTTCATGGGCTCGCCGTCGATGAACTTCATCGCCGCTACCCTGGAGGGCGAGAGTGGCGCGTACCGGCTGCGGGTGGCAACGCCGGGAGAGGAGGCGCTGGAGCTGCCCTGGCCGCAGGAGCGCGAGGCGCCGACCATGGCCGGTCAGGTGGGGCATGAGGTGCTCCTGGGGCTGCGCCCCGAGCACTTCGCCGAGGACGATGCGCGGCTCGGCGAGTTCAGCGAAGGCGTGCCGTTCACGCCGCGCATCAGCGTGGTAGAGCCCACCGGGGCGGATATCCTGCTGCAGCTCAAGCTCGGCGAGGGCGAGGCCACGGCGCGGGTGGGGCCCAAGTGCAAGGTCAAGGCGGGCGAGCGGCTGACGCTGCGCATCGACATGGGGCGCGCGGTGCTGTTCGATCCCGCCACCGAGAAGCGCCTGGCCTGAGCCGGTGCCGCGAAAGGCCGCCGGCACCGGGCCGTCGGCCTGCCGGCCGACGGCTCAGCGAACGGTGATCACGGTGCACTCGGCGACGTGGCTGACCTTGTGCGAGACGCTGCCGACCACCAGCCCGCGCAGGTCGCTCAGGCCGCGGCTGCCCATGACGATGGCTTCGACACCGCGTCGGCGTGCCTCGCTGACGATGGTGCGGGCCGGGTCGCCCTGGCCGACCACCGTCTCGATGTGCTGGATGCCCTTGGCCCGTGCCGCCTCGGCCGCCTTGTCGACGACCTGCCTGCCGATCTCCTCGCGTTCCTGGCGAGACGCCTCGATGGCGATGGCGCCGATGCCCCACACCAGCGTCGTCTCGTGGGAAAGCTCCTCGGGGATGTGGAGGATGTGCAGGGTAGTATCGGCCTGACTGGCCAATTGGCAGGCGACGTCAAGGGCCTTCTTCGCGCCTTCGGAGCCGTCGACGGGAACCAGGATGGATTGGTACATGTCACTTTCCTTATCCGCTGTGGGGAATGGATACCCCGAGCCTAGCCCCTTGTACGCGAGACGTCATGACCGGCGTCAAGCCCTCGACTGATCGCCTGCCATTCACTTGGAATCTTCCAGCTTTCGAAGCTGCTGCCAGAGTTCGCTGCGCAGGTCGGCCATGCGCGGCGCCTCGCCCTTGGCGAACAAGAGCGGTGGGGTTCAGGTGCTGAGTGGCAGGCCGAGGCGCGCCGAGAGGCGCCCGGCTAGGGAAGATCAGCGTACGGTGATCACCGTGCACTCGGCGACATGGCTGACCTTATGCGAGACGCTGCCGACCACCAGCCCGCGCAGG
The DNA here is from genome assembly GCF_015992245.1 of Halomonas sp. SS10-MC5. Taxonomy (NCBI): domain Bacteria; kingdom Pseudomonadati; phylum Pseudomonadota; class Gammaproteobacteria; order Oceanospirillales; family Halomonadaceae; genus Halomonas; species Halomonas sp. SS10-MC5. The sequence continues at coordinate 1,505,563 of NZ_CP065435.1, forward strand.
TCGCTCAGGCCGCGGCTGCCCATGACGATGGCCTCGACGCCGCGACGGCGTGCCTCGCTGACGATGGTGCGGGCCGGGTCACCCTGGCCGATTATCGTCTCGATTCGGCTCGCGCCATTGGCGCGTGCCGCTTTTTTGGCGCTGTCGATGATCTGCTGGCCGATGTCCTGGCGAGCCCGAGGTTCCTGCCTCTCCTGGCGTGACGCCTCGATGGCGATGGCGCCGATGCCCCATACCAGCGTCGTCTCGTGAGTGAATTCCTCGGGGATGTGGAGGATGTGCAGGGTGGTATCGGCCTGGCTGGCCAGCTGACAGGCGACCTCAAGGGCTTTCTTGGCGCCTTCGGAACCGTCGACGGGAACCAGGATGGATTGGAACATGGCGCTTTCCTTATCCGTGGTAGTGGATGGATACCCCGAGCCTAGCCCCTTGCACGCGAGACGTCATGACCGGTATCAAGTCCTCGCCCGATCGCCTGCCATTCACTTGGTATCTTCCAGCTTTCGAAGCTGCTGCCAGAGTTCGCTGCGCAGGTCGGCCATGCGCGGCGCCTCGCCTTCGGCGAACACCAGCGGGCGGGTCAGGCGCAGGGTACGCAGGCCGAGGCGGGCGCTCAGCAGGCCCACCCCCATGCCCTGGCCGGCACGCGCCGAGAGGCGGCCGGCCAGATTCAGCGAGAGCAGCTCCATGCCGGCATCGCCGGCCATCTCGGTGGCGCCGGCGAAGGCCATGTTGTAGAGCACGTTGCGCAGCAGGCGCAGGCGGCTGGCGTAGCCGAGCTCAAGCCCGTAGAGACGGCAGATGCGGTCGATCATGGCCAGGCTGCGCCACGCCACCAGGAACATGTCGACCAGCGTCAGCGGGCTGACCGCCACCATCACCGCCGTCTCGCCGGCCATGCGCGAGATCAGCCGCCGGGCCTGGCGATCGCGCGGGGCCAGCAGGTGATGCGCCAGCAGCTGCTGCACCTCCGCCCCGGCGTGGTGCGGCTCGCGGGCGGCGAGGAAGGCCTGCCAGTGGGGATGGTCGTCGTCGAGCCCGAGCTGGCGCTTGAGCACCCGGGCCAGCTCGAGCGCTTCCCGGGCATCGGCCCGAGGCAGCGTCGCCAGCCGGCTGCGCAGGGCGTCGTGCCGTTTCAGGCGGCGCAGCCGCCAAGCCTCGCGCGCCAGCGCGCCGGCCCCCAGGGCGATGGCGCCGAGCCCCAGCAAGTGCCAGCCGCCGCTGAGCCAGTCGCCGCCGAGCAGTGCCTCGGGCAGGCGCATGGCCATTTCGGCCGTGCCCAGCGCGATGCCGCCGCCGAGCAAGGCCAGTAGCCCCCAGCGGCGCTTGCGCGGTCGGCCGAGGCTGGCCTCGAGGTCGCGCTCGGCGCGGCTCGCCGGGGGCTCCGCCACGGGGCGGGTGGGCAGCTGGCTGTCGAAATCGAGGCGTGGCCGCGGCGGCTCGATGCCCGGCGAGGTCGGCTCGTCGAGGGTGAAGCGGCGGGCCGGTCGCGGGTCGTCGCCCTGCGGCTCGTGGCGGCGGTCGTTCATTGCAGCTTGTCTCCGATCAGCCAGTCGAGGGCGGCATCGAGCCGGATGTGGGGCAGCGCGCCGCCCTCCCGCGGGGCAGGGCGGAAGGCGCGAAAGTCGAACCCTTGGCGAGCCCAGAAGTCGGTCTCTGGCAGTTTGGCGGGCACCTCGCCGGGAAACACCAGAACCTCCTCGCCCTCCAGGGTGGTGCCGCGCAGGGCCGGGCTGCGCTCGTTCCTGTGGTTCACCTCGTGGGCCTCGGTGGCACGGATCGCCGCCAGCGACAGCGCCTTGACCGGCACGTTGGCGTAGCGCAGGTCCTGCAGCGGCTCGGCGAGCAGGGCCTCGAGCAGCGCGGTCAGGTTGGCGTGCTGTTCCGGGGTGACGTGGTCGGCCTTGGTCGCGGCGATCGCCAGCTTGTCGATGCGTGGCGCGAACAGTCGCGAGAGCAGGCTGCGCTTGCCGTAGTCGAAGCTCTGCATCAGCGTGGCCAGCGCCTGGGAGAGGTCCTCGAAGCGCTCGGGACCGGCATTGAGCGCGCCGAGCACGTCGACCAGCACGATCTGGCGGTCGAAGCGGCGGAAATGATCGCGATAGAAGGGCCGCACGATATGGTGCTGATAGTGACGAAAGCGGGCCGCCAGGGTGGCATAGACACTCTCCGGAGGCAGCTTGGCCAATGCCCCTTCGTCGGCCTCCGCCAGCGCCGGCAGCGGGAAGAACTGCAGCACCGGGGCGCCCTCCAGGTCGCCGGGCAGCAGGAAACGACCCGGCTGGAGGTTGGCGAAGCCCGCCTCGCGGGCGGCTTGCAGGCTTCTGGCATAGAGCGCGGCGATGTCGGCGAGCTCGGCCTCGTTGGCTTCGGCGGCGGGGTCGAGCCTGGCCGCGGCACGCTCCCATTCGGCCAGCAGGGCGCGGCGCTGCTCGCCGGCGCCGGCGAGCATGGCGCGGCTCCAGCCCGGGTAGTCATGGCCCAGCAGCGGCAGGTCGAGCAACCATTCGCCGGGGTAATCGAACAGGTCGAGGCTGAGCTCGGCGGTCTCGCCGCGCAGCAATGCGCGCCTGGCCGGGCGGTAGCGGATCGACAGGCGCAGCTCGCTGATGCCGCGGGTGGGCTCCGGCCAACGTGGCGGCTCGCTGTCGAGCGACGCCATCGCCTGGTCGTAGGGAAAGCGCGGTACGCCCAGATCGGGCTGGCTGACCCGGCGGGCGCCCAGCAGGCGGCCCTGCCGGGCCGCCGGCATCAGGTCGAGCCGGGCCTCGAGGCCGGCATGGCGCAGCTGGTTGACCAGCGAAGTGAGAAAGGCGGTCTTGCCCGAACGAGAGAGTCCGGTGACCGCCAGGCGCAGTTGGCGGTCGCGGCCGCGTTCGATCAGATTGGTCAGCTCCCGGGTGAGCGACTGGCGCATCGGCGAGGAATCCCTTCACAGCAGTGTCAGCCGCTAATGTGAGGGTCTTGGCGGCGTCTGGCAAGGCGCTGCCAAGCCAATAGCGCAATGGGTACCAGCGACAGCGGCACCAGCAGCGCGTTGAGCAGCGTCCAGCCGAGCAGGTTGACCAAGGGGCCCGCCAGCAGCGCGGTGACGGCCACGGTGGAGAAGACCAGGAACTCGTTGGCAGCCTGGGTGCGGGCTTTCTCCACCGGCCGGTAGGCCTCGGTCAGCAGGCCGGTGGCGGGCAGGAAGGTGAAGTTCCAGCCCAGCCCGAGCAGGATCAGGGCGAAATGAAAGCCCGCCACGCCCGCCTCGACCTGGGCGGCCAGGCCGCTCGCCGCCAGTAGTACGCAGCCCGTGGCGATCATGCACGGTGCACCGAAGCGCGCCGTCAGGTGGCCGGTGGCGAACGAGGGCAGGAACATCGCCAGCACGTGCCACTGGATCGTGGTGGCGACATGATCGAAGTGATGGCCGGCGCCGGACATCGCCAGCGGGGTGGCAGTCATCGCCAGGTTCATCACGCCATAGCCGATCAGCGCCGAGAGCACCGCCACCAGGAACACCGGCTGGCGCACGATCTCACCGAGCGGCCGCGGCCTGCCGTCGCCGTGGGTCGTCTCGGGCGGCGGCAGGCGGGTCGCCAGCAGCACCAGCAGCGCCACCAGGTAGAGCGCGCCCAGGCCGAGGAAGCTGCCGAGAAAAGGGGTGGTGGCCGCCTCGCGGCTGATGCGCGCCAGCCACGGGCCGAAGAAGGCGGCCAGCACGCCGCCGCCCATGACCAGACCGATGGCGCGGTCGCGCAGCGCCAGGGGCGCGGCTTCCACCGCGGCGAAGCGGTACAGCTGGCCGAAGCCGATGCCGATGCCGATCAGCCAGGTGCCCAGCATGAACGGGAAGAAGGCCTCGGCCACCAGGGCCTGGGCGGCCACCGCCACGCCGATGAGCCCCAGCAGGTTGCCCAGCAGGAAGCCGCGCTTGCGCCCCAGCCGCGCCATGATCAGCGAAGCGGGAATGGTGGCGCACATCAGTCCCAGCCACTGGGTGGCGACCGGCGCCGTGGACCAGGCCGGGTCGGGCGCGAGGCGCGCGCCGATCAGCGGCGAGACCGCGATCAGCAGGATGTTGCCGCTTACCAGCAGCGCCTGGCACAGCGAGAGCAAGGTGACATTGAAGGGCATGGCAGCCTCCCGGGCAGAGCATTCCTCAGCGGAAAGTGGGCAAAGCTCGGCCGCCGGGGCCGAAGCGTTGATAGTACAGAGTGGGGGAAACGCCGTAGTGGCGCTGGAACAATCGTCGCAGTTGCTCTGCGCCACCCAACCGCCACTGGCGGGCCAGGCGCTCCAGCGGCGGCGCTTGCTCGCTGGCGACCAACGCCTGGCGGGCCTGCTCCAGCCGCAGGCGGGTCAGGTAGGCGCCTGGCGTGGTGGCGAGCTGCTGGCGAAATAGGCGCGACAAGTGTCGCGGTGTGACCCCGATAGACTCTGCCAGCGTCTCCAGCCTGTACGGCGCGGCGGGGTCGGCGTGGATGCGGTCGAGCAGGCGACGCAGCGAGCCCCTCGTGCGGTGCTGGCTGGCCAGCACCTCGCTGAACTGGGATTGGCCGCCGGGTCGGCGCAGGAACAGTACCAGCTCGCGAGCGACCCGCCCGGCCAGGTCGCTACCGTGGTCGGCCTCGAGCAGCGACAGGGCCAGATCGATGCCGGCGGTGACCCCGGCACTGGTGAAGCGTCCCGCCGACTCGACGTAGAGCGCGTCGGGCACAACTTGGATCGTGGGATACTCGCTGGCCAGCTGGGCGCAGTGTCGCCAGTGGGTCGTGGCCTGGCGTCCCTCCAGCAGGCCGGCCGCGGCGAGCAGGAAGGCGCCGGTGCAGATCGACCCCAGCCGGCGTACTCGCCGTGACTGTTCGCCCAGGGCATCGAGCAGCCCCGTATGCTGCTGCTGCGCCAGTACGCCACGCCCCCCTGCCACCAGCAGCGTGTCCACGGGTCCGACAGCGGAGAGCTCGCGCCAGGCGATGTCGGCCTGCAGCGGCAGGCCACCGTTGGTCGCCACGCTGCCCGGCGCATCGGCGGCGAGGTGCAGACGGTAGAGCGGCCGTCCGCTCACGTCGTTGGCCGAGGCGAAGACCTGCCAGGGGCCGCTGATATCCAGCAGCTGGCAGTCAGGGTAGGCGAGAAGGACGACGGTGCGCGACATGACGATCCCCACGACGAGTCAGGCTCAGTCTCGACCGAGCGGGGCAGGTCTGCAACGACGAATATCCCACCGATAAGGACATGATCGGTGGCGGGTCATGCTGCCATCAGCCACTGGGCCCAGATCGGTATCGTGGCAATGAAGAAGCCCAGCCCGGCCAGGACATAGCCCGGCCAGCGTTTCTCCAAGCGCTGGGCGAGCGTCAGACCGACGAGGCAGATCACCAGGCCGACGAGATTGAAGACGAAGGTGAACATGCCGAGCATGGGCGTCATGGCAGCTCCCGTGGCGCGTGAAAGGTGAAAAACGCGAAGTGCAGGGGCATGATATCAGCAGCCCACGCGACGAGGACACGACATGGACGCGAGACTGCCCGACCGCGATGCGGTCATCGCCTTCTGGTTCGAGGAGCTCGAGCCGGCCCAGTGGTTTCGCAAGGATGCCGGGCTCGACGGGACGATCCGCGATCGCTTCGCCGCCCTGCACGATGCGGCGGCGGCCGGCGAGCTGTGGCAATGGCGCGATACACCCCGCGGACGGCTGGCCGAGATCCTGGTGCTCGACCAGTTCTCGCGCAACCTCTTCCGCGACGATTCACGCGCCTTCGCCCAGGATGCCATGGCGCTGGTGCTGGCCCAGGAGGCCGTGGCCCAGGGCTGCGACCGCGAGCTGGAGGTCGGCTGGCGTCGCTTTTTCTACATGCCCTACATGCACAGCGAGTCGCTGGCGATCCACGGCGAAGCGCTGCGGCTGTTCGACCAGCCCGGGCTCGAGGACAACCTGCGCTACGAGCACCTGCACCGCGACATTCTGCTGCGCTTCGGCCGCTATCCGCACCGCAACGCCATCCTGGGGCGGGAGTCGAGCGAGGAGGAGCTGGCGTTCCTGGAGCAGCCCGGTTCGTCGTTCTGAGCTACGCTTTGCAGGAAAGTCGCGCTCAGGCACTATCGAGGTGCTCAATCGAGACCGCATCGATCAAAAGGAGAGGAGAGACGACATGGGACTTATCGCCTGGCTGATCATCGGTGGGCTGGCCGGCTGGATCGCCGGCAACATCATGCGCGGCGGCGGCTTCGGCATTCTGCCCAATATCGGCGTGGGCATCGTCGGGGCGGTGATCGGCGGTTTCCTGTTCCGCCTGCTGGGGCTCCAGGCCGGCGGCTTCATCGGCTCGCTGGTCACGGCCACGGTGGGGGCGGTAGTGCTGCTATGGATCATTTCCAAGATCCGACAATCCTAGTTTCGGTGGCATGAGACGAATCGGCCCGGGCAGTTGCCCGGGCCGATTCGTTCGTGATGAGTGTGGCATCAGAAGGTGTAGCTCACCCCCACGACCGCCACCGGGTAGATCGGCCACTCGTTGGCTTCGTCCTCGAGACGCTGCTCCTCCTGGCGGATCTCTTGACGCAGCTGGGCCGACAGCGGATTGTCCATGTCTTCGAATCCCTCCGAGGTTCTCAGCGACACGTCCGGATCGGTGGGGATCACGCCGATCTCGGCGAAGACGCCGAAGCCGCTGCGATGCGCCTGACGCCAGCCGAGGCCGGCGTAGGGCTGTACGCCGTCGACGAGGGTCGCCTTGCCATGCAGGGTACCCAAGAGTTCGGCATCGTAGGTGCGGCCATTGAAAGCATAGGACCCATTGCGTGGCCGGCCCACCACGTCGGCATCGATATCGGGCAGCATGAGGCCGGCGCTGAGGAAGAAACCGCTGGCGAAGGGGTAATAGTCCAGCGTCAGCTTGCTGGCCGCCAGGTTGACGTCACCGTCATAGTCGACGTCGTCGGTGCGGTAGTCGGTGTTCCAGTCCAGCCCGCCGGTATAGCGGGCAGAGACGCCCAGGCGTTCGCTGAAGCGCCACGCCAGGTCGGCGCCCGCGCCGGTGGTGCCGGCAACGGCACCCAGCGTCATGCGGCCATCCTGCGCATGCGCCTGGCTCGTGCCCAGCAGGCACAGGGCGATCAGGCCGGTGGTCGTCATCCTTTTCATCGACTCGCTCCTCGGTTTGCCATGGCTCGTGGCGGCGCGCCGCCTCGTTCGGCTAACCAGTATCGACCGCCACCGGACGGGGCATAACCCGATTAATGTTTTCTTTTGTTGCTATAGCCTGAGGCGATTGGCGACCCACGAGGGCGGGGCTACCTTTCAGGCGGAGCGCCACGTACACGAGGGAGGAAGGATCCACACTGGCTGAAGGAGCACGAGCATGGCGAACAATCCCTACACCACGCCCAACAGCGGCAAACCCAACGACACCGGCTTCAAGACCGACGCGAAGAGCAAGTCGGACAGCCTGGAGCAGTATCGCAGCGATGCCACCGGCCACGACCTGCGCACCAACCACGGCACCCGCATTGCCGACAACCACAACTCGTTGAAGGCGGGCGAGCGGGGGCCGACGCTGCTCGAGGACTTCATCTTCCGCGAGAAGCTCAACCACTTCGACAACGAGCGCATCCCCGAACGCATCGTGCACGCCCGCGGCGCGGCGGCGCACGGCTATTTCCAGCCCTACGACAACGCCGCTCAGTATTCCAAGGCGAGCCTGTTCCAAGACCCCGCGAAGAAGACGCCGGTGTTCGTGCGCTTCTCCACCGTCCAGGGCTCGCGCGGCTCCAACGACACCGTGCGCGACGTGCGCGGCTTCGCCACCAAGTTCTATACCGACGAGGGCAACTGGGACCTGGTGGGCAACGACATGCCGGTATTCTTCATCCAGGATGCGATCAAGTTCCCCGACTTCGTCCATGCGGTGAAGCCTGAGCCGCACAACGAGATCCCCCAGGGACAATCGGCCCACGACACCTTCTGGGACTTTGTCTCGCTGATGCCGGAATCGACCCACATGGTGCTGTGGACCATGTCCGACCGCGCCTTCCCGCGCCACTACCGCAACATGGAGGGCTTCGGCGTTCACACCTTCCGCCTGATCGACCGGCAGGGCAAGGCGCGCTTCGTCAAATTCCACTGGAAGCCGCTGGCCGGCACCTGTTCGCTGATCTGGGACGAGGCGCAGAAGCTATGGGGGCGCGACCCCGATTTCAACCGCCGCATGATGTGGGAGGACATCGAGAACGGCGACTTCCTGGAGTACGAACTCGGCATCCAGGTGGTCGAGGAGGAGGACGAGCACAGCTTCGACTTCGACCTCCTCGATCCGACCAAGATCATTCCCGAAGAGCAGGTGCCGGTCACGCCGATCGGCAAGATGGTGCTCAACCGCAACCCCGACAACTATTTTGCCGAGACCGAGCAGGTCGCCTTCAACCCGGCCCACGTGGTGCCGGGCATCGATTTCAGCAACGACCCGCTGCTGCAGGGCCGGTTGTTCTCCTACCTCGATACGCAGATGCTGCGCCTGGGCGGGCCCAACTTCCACGAGATCCCGATCAACCAGCCGGTGTGCCCGTTCCACAACAACCAGCGCGACGCGATGCACCGCCAGACCATCAACAAGGGCCAGGCCTCCTACGAGCCCAACTCCATCGACGGCGGCTGGCCCAGCGAGACCCCGGCGGCGCCCGAAAACGGCGGCTTCGAGTCCTATCAGGAGCGCGTCGATGGCCGCAAGATTCGCGCCCGCAGCCCGTCGTTCGGCGATCACTACTCCCAGGCCACGCTGTTCTGGAACAGCCAGACCGAGGTGGAGAAGGAGCACATCATCGCCGCCTACACCTTCGAGCTCTCCAAGGTGCAGCGCCCCTGGATCCGCGAGCGCGTGATCAGGGAGATCCTGCCCAATATCGATCTCGAGCTGGCCCGCCGGGTCGGTGAGAACCACGGTATCGAGGCGCCGAGCACCAAGCCGGCGCCGCCCGAGGAACTGGGCAAGAGCTCGCAGCTGGAGTCGCCCGCACTGAGCCTGATGGCGCGCCTGCCCGGCAATATCAGGTACCGCAAGGTGGCGATCCTGGTGGCTAACGGAGTCAATGGCGATCAGGTCGAAGCGCTCAAGAAAGCGCTCGAGGCCGAAGGCGCCCAAGGTATGGTGATCGCGCCGAGCATGGCGCCGGTAACGGCGGCTGGCGGTAATAGCGTGACGCCCGATGCCATGCTCAACGGCATGCCCTCGGTGGCGGTGGATGCGGTGGTCGTGCCCGGCGGCAGCGACAGCGTGGATGCGCTGGCTCGGTCGGGGCAGGGGCGCTACTACGTGCAGGAGGCCTACAAGCACCTCAAGGCGATCGCCGCCGTGGGCGAGGGCAAGCTGCTGCTGGATGCGGCGGACGTGCCCACCGGCGAGGAGGGCGTGCTGACCGCTGCCACGGTGGACGATGTCTTCGCGCCACTGCGCGACGCCATGGGGCAGCATCGGGTATGGGCACGTGACGCAAAAGCGAATGATATTCCAGCCTGATAGCCTATAGCGCTCGACGACACTCGTGAAAACGCCCGCCGGCATCGACTGCCGGCGGGCGTATTTTTTACTGCACGCAAGATCAGGCGGTGGCCTTGCTGCCGACCAGCTCCTTGAGCGCGGCTTCGACGATGTCCAGGCCTTCCTCGAGGATCTCGTCCTCGATGGTGACCGGCATCAGGAAGCGGATGGTATTGCCGTAGAGACCGCAGGAGAGCAGGATCAGCCCCTTCTCGCGGGCCTTCTTGCACAGCGCGGCGGCCAGGTCGGCATCAGGCGTGTGTTGGCTCTTGTCCGATACCAGGTCGATGGCCGCCATGGCGCCCATGTGGCGGGCGTTGTCGACGCAGTCGAAGTCGCTCTGCCACTGGCTGAAACGCTTGGCCAGCTTGTCGCCCAGGGCCATGCTCTTCTCGAGAATGTTCTCTTCCTCGAACACGTCGAGCACCGCCAGGGTGGCCGCGCAGGAGAGCGGGTTGCCGGTATAGGTGCCGCCCAGCGAGTTGGGGCCGGAGGCGTCCATCACCCGGTCGGTACCCACCACGGCGGAGATCGGCATGCCGTCGGCCATGCTCTTGGCCATGGTGATGATGTCCGGCTCGACGCCGCTGTGCTCGATGGCGAACAGCTTGCCGGTACGGCCGAAGCCCGACTGCACCTCGTCGACGATCATCAGCATGCCGTGCTCGTCGCAGATTTCGCGGATCGCCTTGAGGAAGCTGGCCGGGGCCGGGTAGAAACCGCCTTCGCCGAGCACCGGCTCGAGCACGATGGCGGCGGTGTCGCGGGGATTGGCGTCGGTCTTGATCGCCATCTTCAGGCCGCGGATCGCCTCGTCCTCGCTGACGCCGTGGTAGGGCACCGGATAGGGGGCGCGGAAGACGTTGCCCGGCATGCTGCCGAAGTCGCTGGCGTAGGGCGCGACCTTGCCGTTCATGGCCATGGTCATGAAGGTGCGGCCGTGGTAGCCGCCGTCGAAGCAGATCACGTTGTTCTTGCCGGTGGCGGCGCGGGCGATCTTGACCGCGTTCTCCAGCGCCTCGGCGCCGGAGTTGGCCAGCATCACCTTGGCGTGTCCACGCACGGGCGTGACCTGGCTCAGGCGCTCGGCCACCTTGACGTAGCCCTCGTAGGGCATCACGGTCTGGCAGGTGTGCATCACGCGGTCGAGCTGGGCCTTGACCGCTTCCACCACCTTGGGATGGCGGTGGCCGATGTTGAGCACGCCGATGCCGCCGGCGAAGTCGATGATACGATTGCCATCGGCGTCCCAGATCAGCGCGTTCTCGGCGCGGTCGGCGAACTGGGTGGCGGGGCTGGCGGCGCCGTTGGCCACGTAGCGCTGCTTGAGTTCGTTGAGCTGTGCGTTGTTCATCTTGCCTCCCTTCTGCTTGGACGTTGCGGGCGATCAAAGGCCGCCGACACAGACGTATTTTAGTTCAGTGAATTCATCCAGGCCGTGATGCGAGCCCTCGCGTCCCAGGCCCGACTCCTTGACGCCGCCGAAGGGCGCCAGCTCGGTGGAGAGAATGCCCTCGTTGACCGCCACCATGCCATATTCCAGCCCCTCCATGACATGCCAGATACGGCGGTAGTCGCGGGCGTAGAAATAGGCCGCCAGGCCGAATTCGGTGGCATTGGCCATGGCAATGGCCTGGTCGTCGCTGTCGAAGCGGAATACCGGCGCCAGTGGGCCGAATGTCTCCTCGCGGGCCACGCGCATCGCGTCGGTGACGTCGGCGATCACCGTGGGCTGGAAGAAGGTGCCGCCGAGTGCATGGGGCTCGCCGCCGCACACCAGCCGGCCGCCCTTCTCCAGGGCGTCGGCGATGTGGGACTGGACCTTGTCCACCGCGGCCGGGTTGATCAGCGGCCCCTGCACCACGCCGTCGTCGAGGCCATTGCCGACCTTGAGTTGAGCGACGCGGGCGGCAAGCTTGTCGACGAAGGCGTCATACACGCCGGACTGGACGAGCAGGCGGTTGGTGCACACGCAGGTCTGGCCGGAGTTGCGGTACTTAGATGCCACCGCCCCCTCGACCGCGGCGTCCAGGTCGGCATCGTCGAAGACGATGAAGGGCGCGTTGCCGCCGAGTTCCATGGAGGCCTTCTTGACCGTGCCGGCGCACTGCGCGAGCAGCCTCTTGCCCACCGGCGTGGAGCCGGTGAAGGAGACCTTGCGCACCCGCGGATCGGTGGTCAGCACCTCGCCGATCTCGGCGGGGCGGCTCGCCGTGACCACGTTGAGTACGCCGGCGGGGAAGCCGACGTCCTCGGCCAGCCTGGCCAGCGCCAGAGCGGTCAGCGGCGTGGCCTCGGCGGGCTTGATCACCACCGGGCAGCCGGCGGCGAGTGCCGGGGCGCACTTGCGCGTGATCATCGCCAGCGGGAAGTTCCACGGGGTGATGGCCGCGACCACGCCGATCGGCTCGCGAAAGACCAGGATACGCTTGTCGGCACCGTGGCTCGGCAGGGTCTCGCCCGCCATGCGCTTGGCCTCCTCGGCATAGAACTCGACGAACGACGCGCCGTAGGCCACCTCGCCGCGGGACTCGGCCAGCGGCTTGCCCTGCTCGAGCGTCATCAGCCGCGCCAGCGGTTCCTGATGGGCCATGATAGCGTCGAACCAGGCGCGCAGCAGGGAGGCGCGCTGCTTGGCCGGCAGGCGGCGCCAGGCCGGCCAGGCCGCTTCGGCCGCGGCCACGGCAGTGCGGGCATCGTCCGCGGTGAGGTCGGGCACGCGGGCCAGCGTCTCGCCGGTAGCGGGGTTGGTCACGCTGAAGCGGCGCTCGGCGTCGCACCACTGGCCGTCGATATAGGCCTTGTCGATGAAGATCTCGGCAGGAAGTGACATGGAGGCTCCGGGGTGTTGATTATCTTGTTTGGCGAGTGTGCATTATTTAAAACGTTTCGCCAAGCATCCGCTCGCCGGCCCGCAATGCTTTTTTTGCCGCCTAGAGCCATCGGCGTGCGCCGCGCTTTCCGCTACACTAGGCGCCGATTTCCCCGGTGCGGCAGTGCTGCATCATTCTCTGTGGTTGAACGTCGAGGTGAGACTTGGTCGATCCCCTTTACGCCTGGTGGGCTCAACAGCTGGTCCTGTGCGACTGGGCCTTCGAGCCCGAACCCGACACGATCGAGGTCCAGGCGGCCAGCGCCAGGTTGCAGGCGCTGGGCGTCAACGATCGCGGTGAGCTGGGCTGGCGTCTGGTCGAGGCCTTTGGCACCGGCACTGCCGACCCGGCACGCTTGTTGGCGGCGCTCGAGCTGCTCGCCCTGGCAGGATCGGCCGGCTGGCTCAGCGAATCGCGTCTGCGCAACTGGCTGGTGCGCTTGACCGACGAGATCACTCGCCAATACCCCAACCTGGAGAGCTGGCTCGGGGCGCTGCGACACGCCAAGAGTGCCGAGGGCTGGGTGCGCGGAGACGATGGCTTCTGGGAGGCCTGCGAGGCGTTGGCCGTGCTCGAACGTGACGGAGAGGGCGTGACCTGGGACACCCTGACCGAGTGGGTAGCCCTGCAGCGCCAGGACAAATCCCTCTCGCTCTGGCCCGATGCGCCCCACGCCCATGGCTGGCGCCTGCGGGCGGCCTTTGCCCCGGTGGTGGAAGTGCCGCCTGGCGAGGTGGATTGGCCCGACGCCAAGGAGTGGCTGTGGCGCTACTGGCAGATCGACGACCGCGCGGGGCTGGTGCAGAGCCTGCTGTGGCTGGCGGGCTATGGCCATCGCCAAGGCTGGGATCTCGATGCCACGCGCCTGCTGGCGGCCTCGGGCGACGAACGCCAGGCCTGGCTCGACGGGCTCGCCAGCGCCGAGCGCGACTACGGCCGGGTGCTGCTGGCCTTCATCGAGCGCGGTGAGCCGCTGGAATGGGCTGCCTGGGACTGGCTGCGGCTGGTCGACCTGGCCTGGGCCGGTGCCTGTGCGGGCTGGCTCGACGTGACCGAGGCCCGCGATTTCGCCAGCCATGGCGCCGACCTGGTGCTGCGCCGTTACAGCGACTGGTCGGCGCTGGCGCGGGCCTATCAGCGCGGCTGCAGCCTGTTCGAGGGGCAGGATCGATTGCCCGACATGCAGCGGGACTGGAATCTTCTGCTCAACTCGCCCGTCAGCCCCTGGCGGGCACCGCTGCAACAGCTGCTGAGCGAGGAGGAGCGGGAGTCATCGCGGCGTTCGATCCTGGCCTGGCGGCGCCCGCCGCGGCACTGGGTGCTGGCGCTGGCCTCGGTGCGCGAGCCCGAGTTCGGCATGCGCCAGGGGCCTCCCGTGGCGGTTGCCGTCGAGCGGCGTGGCGAGGCCCTGCGCTACCTCGACGAGACTCTCGGGCTCCACCCCGACGAGGGCGTGGAGGCGCTGGCTCGCTACTGGCTGCCGGCCCAGGCGCACCATCTCAACCAGCTGGCGGCCGACGCCGCCCACGGCGCTCTGCCCGCCGCCACCACCCCGTTTGGGCGGCCCGAAGCTGAAGATCGGGAAAGCCTCGTGGCGCTGAAGCAGGGCAGCCGCCATGCGGCGACCATCCACATGGCCGAGAAGTACGCCTTCTATCTCCAGATGGCCATGGACAGCGAGGCATTCGATGGCGAGGCGCTGGAGGCCCTGGCCGAGGCGCTGCGCGGCACGCTGTGTCGCTTCTACCCCGATGCCCGTCGTCTGCTTGAGGCCTGGTCGCAGTGGGAGCGCCTGTTGCCGGAAGGCGAGCATCCGCCGCTGATCAACGAGATCCGCTGGCACCTGGACGATCCGGGGAGTCCGTTTCATTGGCTCGACTGGCATTCGTCCCAGTGGCGCGAGCCCGGCCCGCGCCCGACACTGTCGCGCTTCACCGCCATGGCGCTGGTGGGCCCGCTCAACAGTGCCGCCTGGAGCGAGCCGCACGTCGAGAGCGAGCGGGAAGCGGTCTCGATTCGCGAGTGGATCGATGGCCACTACGGCCTGCACGGCGAAGCCGAACTGCACGAGTTCCTCGATTTCCTGCTCGAGGCGGGCGACCGCCAGGAGTACCAGATCAATTACGCTCCCTATACGCTCAATACCCAGCGGCTGGCCTCGGAGATCGCCATGCTGGAGAGCGGCGACTGCAGCGAGGAGGATCGCACCCACCTGCTGCGCCTGCAGCGGGTGCGCGACAACACCGATGGCTGCAACGAACTGGACATGACCGCCTGGGACGTGGCCCAGGCGGTGGACCTGGCGATTGCCGGGCGCCAGCTCGGCTGGCTGGATGGCACCGCTTTCAGCCGTGTGCTGGAGCGCGCCCATGCGCTGGCGGCAGAACACTACGGCAGTTGGGAGGCGTACGCCCGCGGCCTCTACGCCGGGTTCTCCTTCTTCATGGGCGAGACCTCCGAGCGCAAGAGCTTCCTCGACGGCTTTCGCCAGGCCTTGGTCGCGTGGCTCTCGGGAGCACCGCCGCTGGCCGGCCCCTGGGCGAGCCTGGATTTCCCCGGTGCCAGGCCGCGCCACTGGGCGCCGATGCATATCGACACGCTACCGGGCGACGTCAAGACGCTACATTAGGCTCGCCCTGATCAGGAAGTGTGGTTTATAGTCAGCGGGTTTGATGAGATGGCTTCCTGAGGGAAGCCTTCACGTGAATAATCGTCGCGAGCCGGCGCAAGGCCGCTCTGGCAGTGGTACGGGCAGCGAAATGGCCAGGCACCACTGCCACAGCGATCCTCCCCGAGTAGCAGGTAGGGCTTGTCGCCCGACCCGGGAGTGCGTGCGGCTCAGGGATAGAGGACCTTGCAAGATGTTGGCCACGGGATCGAGTCGTATCGCTGTGCTCGGTATGTCGCTGGCGTTGCTGTCCGGTTGTGCAGGGCCATCGACATCGTCGCTGGAAGCGCCGGACGACTACTTTGCACGACAGCTACCCGGCATGTCGTCTTCCTCCAACCCGATGATGTCCCCGGTGGACAACCCCATCCTGCGCGTGAGCAGTCTGCACAATCCGCCGCCCGAGCTGGTGCGCGAGGCGCTGCTGGCGCAGCACGAGCGCTGGGCCGGCACGCCCTACCGGATTGGCGGCACCGGCCGCAACGGGATCGACTGCTCCGCGCTGGTCCAGGCCATCTTCAGCGAAACCTTCCGCCTGCAGCTGCCGCGCTCCACCGGCGAGCAGGTGCGAGAGGGCACGCAAATTTCCCGCGATGAGCTGCAGATTGGCGATCTGGTCTTCTTCCGCCCGCCGGGGCGCTACGACCACGTTGGCATCTACGTCGGCGACGGCTATTTTCTGCACGCCTCCACCTCACAGGGGGTGATGCTCTCCGAGCTCGACAACAGCTACTGGCAGCGCTACTACTGGCAGGCGCGCCGGACCCTGGAGCCCACCACCCTGGCGCAGCGCGTCATCGAGCCCGACGAAGGCTGAGAAGCGCCTGCGCTCGGCGCTCTGCCCAGTTCCCATCCATCGCTCGCTAGCGTTAAAGACGCGTCAGCGCTGGCGCTTCGCTCTCACAAGACTTCGCGATGGGCGATGACGTACTCCACGAAGGCGCTTTCCGCCCGCGACAGGTAGGCGTCCCGCGCCCAGGCCAGCGACAGGTCGAGCCAGGCCGGGGTGTCGAAGGAGACCGCGGCCAGCTCCGGCTCGTCGACCACCCGGCGCAGGAAGGTGGTGATGCCGAAGCCCTGGCGCACGATCGCCTTGGTCAGGGGGATCAGGTTCGACTGGAAGGCGATGTTGGCGGCAAGGCCGGTCTGGCGTGAGAGCGCGTCGACGAACTCACGATGAAAGTAACCGTCCTGGAACAGCACCAGCGGCTCCTGGAAGAACTCGGAGGCATTCACGCGGCTGCGCCGCGCAAAGGGGTGCGAGCGCGGCACGCAGACCACCATCTCCTCCCGCGTCAGGTGGCGCCGTTCCAGATGGCGGCTCTGGTCGTCGTCGATGACCACGCCGAGGTCCAGCTCGCCGCCGGCAATCATGCTCTGCAAGCGCCGCGCGCCGGCCTCCACCACGGTCAGACGAATGCCCGGATGGCGCGCCTTGAATCCCATCAGCAGTGGCGGGAAGTAGTAGGAGCCGAGCATCGAGGGTATGCCGATGCGAACTTCGCCCTTGACCAGCCCATGCAGCTCGCGCATGGCCAGTTGGGCGGTCTCGGCGCGCGTCAGCAGCTCTCGGGCGTGGGCATACAGAGCCGTGCCCTCGGGCGTCAGCGCGATGCGTCGCTCGTGGCGGTGGAACAGCGTCAGCTCCAGCTGGCGCTCGAGGTTGGCGATGGTCTGGCTGACCGCCGACTGGGCCACGTGGAGCTCGCGAGCCGCGGCGCTGAAGCCGGCTCGGTCGGCGACGGTGACGAAGACCCGCAGGGCACGCAGGTCGAAGGGGAGGGACATGGTGCTCCTCGATAAGCTGAGCAGATGGTAGCCATCGTATAATTCTGTTTGGCTTATCATAAGCCATGCCCGATCATGTCCGACAGCTCCATTCCGCTCAGGTGGCCGCATGATCGTCGCTCGCTCCCGCGCCTGGTGGCGCGCCACCCTGGCGCTCTGCCTCGGCTCCATCCTGGTCTTCGTCAACCTCTACGCGCCGCAGCCGCTGCTGCCGGAGCTGCGTCAGCTGTATGGCGTGTCGACCCTGGGGGTCAGCCTGGTCATGTCGGTCGCCACGCTGTCGCTCGCCGGCGCGCTGCTGGTCTTCGGCCCGCTGTCCGACGCCATCGGCCGCGGCGGGATCATGCGCGTGACGCTGCTGCTCGCCGGGCTGTGCTCGCTGGCACTGGCCTTCGCCCCCACTTTCGAGACGCTGCTGGCGGTGCGCCTGGTGCAGGGCTTCGTGCTCGGTGGGTTGCCGGCGGTGGCCATTGCCTGGATGGGCGACGAGTTCGACCGCCCGGCGCTGATGGCGGCCGTAGGCCTCTACATCGGGGCCAATACTCTGGGCGGCATCGGCGGGCGGCTGATCGGCGGTGGCGTCGGCGAGATCGGCGGGGCCGGCGCCGGCTTCCTGACGGTGGGCCTGGTGACCCTGGCCGGGGTGGCGCTGTTCTGGAAGCTGCTGCCGGCGCCGCGTCAGTTCACGCCGCGCCGCTTCGAGCTGCGCGGTGCCCTGGCGGACCTGGGCGGGCACCTGCGCCACCCGCTGCTGTTGGCCGCCTACCTGCTGGGTGGCATCAACTTCCTGATCTTCATCAACCAGTACAGCTACATCACCTTCCGCCTGGCCGATGCTCCGTTCGGGCTGGGCGCCCGTTGGCTGGGCATGATCTTCCTCACCTACCTGGGCGGTACCCTGAGCTCGGCACTCTCGGGCCGCCTGACGCGGCACCTCAGCCAGCCGGCCTGCATGGCGCTGGGGGTGCTGATCCTGATGGGCGGCACCCTGATCACCCTGGCGGATTCTCTGGCCTGGATCGTCGCCGGGCTGACCATCAACGCGGTAGGCTTCTTCCTGGCCCACTCCATGGCCTCGAGCTGGGTCGGCCGCCAGGCGCAGCGGGCGCGGGGCAGCGCCTCGGCGCTCTACCTGGTCTTCTACTATCTGGGGGCGAGTCTCGGCGGTTTCTGGCTCGAGCCGTTCTGGCAGCGCGGGGGCTGGTTCGGCGTGGCCATCGGCTCCTGGCTGCTGCTCGGCGTCACGCTCGCCATCGCGCTGTGGCTATGGCGCAGCGAACGCTGTCCGGGGCGGGTGTCAATGGCCCGCTAGGCCGCCTGCCTCGTCGCCCCAGATCTCCTTCAGGCGCTCCTCGCGGCCGCAGGCCGACTTGTAGAAGTTGTAGCGCACGGGATTCTTGCGGTAGTAGTCCTGATGGGACTCCTCGGCGGGATAGAACGCCTCGAAATCGCTGATCTCGGTGACGATCTCCCTGTCGAAGCGCTCGGCGAGTTCGGCGCGCGTGGCCTCGGCCAGTTCGCGCTCCTCCGCGCTGGCGGTATAGATCACGCTGCGGTAGCTCTCGCCCTTGTCGCAGAACTGGCGATCGACGGCAAAGGGATCGACGTTGCGCCAGAACACGTGCAGCAGTTCGGCGTAGTCGACCTCGGCGGGGTCGTACTCCACCCGAACCACTTCGGCGTGTCCCGTGTCGCCGTCGACCACCTGGCGGTAGCTGGGGTTCTCGAGGTGGCCGCCGCTGAACCCGGACGTGGTCGAGACCACGCCCTCGACCTTGTCGAAGGCCTCCTCCACGCACCAGAAGCAGCCACCGCCGAACACGGCGCTGGCCGTCGCTTCGTCCGCGAGGCCCTTGCCGACGGGCATCACCAGTAGAAACGGTATCCACGGCAAGATGTTGCGTTTCCCGATCATCATGACCCACCTCGTTGCTGGCGTTGCAGAGTGTAAGGTTGGAAGCTGTCCGACGACACAGGTTCCGTATAACCTCTGTTTAAAGTGTACCTCCAATCCCGGGAGTCGCCCGTGAGGCATCGTCGTCTACTGCTCGTACTGGTACTGGTCGCCATCGTAGCCGCCTACTTTCTCAGCGGTGCCAACGAGGCGCTGACGCTGGCCAACCTGCAGGCCGAGCAGGTGCGCTTCCAGGCCTGGCTGGCCGATGATCCGCTCACGGTGGTGGGCGGTTTCATTCTCTTCTACGTGATCATGGCGGCGCTGTCGCTGCCCGGTGCCACGCTGTTGACCCTGCTCGGCGGCGCGCTGTTCGGGCTCGGCTGGGGGCTTCTGATCATCTCCTTTGCCAGCACCCTGGGCGCCACCCTGGCCGCCCTGATCGCCCGAACCCTGGCCCGGGGGCCGTTGGAGAGGCGCTTTGCCGTGCAACTCGAGCGCATCAATGCCGGGATCCGCCGCGAAGGCGCCTTTTACCTCTTCACCTTACGCCTGATCCCGCTGTTTCCCTTCTTCGTCATCAACCTGGTAGTGGGGCTGACGCGCATGCGCCTGTGGACCTTCTATTGGGTCAGCCAGCTGGGCATGCTGCCGGGCACGGCGGTCTACGTGAATGCCGGGCGCGAACTCGGCAACCTGCAATCGCTCTCCGGCGTCCTCTCGCCGGGACTGATCGGCTCGTTCGTGCTGATCGGCCTGTTTCCATGGCTGGCTCGCGGCCTGGTGGCCATTGCCAAGCGTCGGCGCCTGGCGCGCCGCTACCGCCGCCCGGCGCGCTTTGACTACGACATCGTGGTGATCGGCGGCGGCTCGGCGGGGCTGGTGGCAAGCTACATAGCGGCGGCAGTGAAAGCGCGAGTGGTGCTGGTGGAGCGTGACCGGCTGGGCGGCGACTGCCTGAACACCGGCTGCGTACCGTCGAAGGCGCTGATCCGCGCCTCACGGGTAGCCGAAGACATTCGCGGAGCCGGTCGCTATGGTATCCATGCCGGCGAGCCGCAGGTCGATTTCGGCGCGGTGATGGCGCACGTGCAGCGTGCCATACGCCAGGTGGAACCCCACGACAGCCGTGAGCGCTACGAGGGGCTCGGCGTCGAGGTACTGGCCGGCGAGGCCCGTCTCCTGGATCCGTGGCGGGTATGCGTGAACGGCGATACGGGCGAGCGAGTGCTCACCACGCGGCACGTGATCATCGCCAGTGGGGCGCGGCCGAAGGTGCCGCCCTTGCCCGGGCTCGAGGCCATTGAGATCCTGACGTCAGACAATCTGTGGCAGCTCGAGGCCCTGCCAGAGCGGCTGGTGGTGCTGGGCGGCGGCCCCATCGGCTGCGAGCTGGGCCAGAGCTTCGCCCGCCTGGGCAGCCGGGTGAGTCTGGTCGAGATGGGGCCCCAGCTGCTGCCCCGCGAGGACCACGATGCTGCCGATACGCTGCGGTTGCGGCTCGAGCAGGATGGGCTGGAGCTATGGCTCGACACCCGCGCCGTGCGCGTGGTACCGAACGCGGATGCCGATGGTGGCCATGCGCTGGAGGTGGAGCGTCGCCTGGCCTCGGGCGAAGCCGAAGTGCATCGGCTGCCCTTCGATCGCTTGCTGGTCGCGGTGGGGCGCCAGGCCAATGTGGCCGGCATGGGGCTCGAGGCGTTGGGCGTCGAAACGCGTGCGGACGGCACCCTGGCCGTTGACGAGAGCCTGCAGAGCGTGCTGCCCAACGTCTGGGCCTGCGGCGACGTGGCCGGCCCCTTCCAGTTGACCCACGCCAGCGGCCACCAGGCCTGGCATGCCGCGGTGAATGCGCTGTTCGGCGAGCTCAAGCGCTTCCGCGTCAGCTACCGGGCGCTGCCGGCAGTGACCTACACCGAGCCGGAGGTGGCGCGGGTGGGGCTCAGCGAGGGCGAGGCGCGCGCCCGCGGCATCGACTTCGAGGTGACCCGCTATGAACTGGCAGAGTTGGACCGCGCCATCGCCGAGGGCCGGGCCGAGGGTTTCGTCAAGGTACTGACGGTGCCGGGAAAGGATCGCATCCTCGGGGCGAGCGTGGTGGGGCAGGGCGCCGGCGAGCTGCTGGCCGAGTTCACCCTGGCGATGACCCACGGCCTCGGCCTGAACAAGCTGCTGGGGACGGTGCACCCCTATCCCACCTGGTCGGAGGCGGCCAAGGCCACGGCAGGAGTATGGAAGAACGCCCACAAGCCCGAGCGTCTGCTGGGCTGGCTCGAGAAATACTTCGCCTGGCGCCGGGGAGCCGTGGCGGCGGGGGCCGAGACACCACGGGAGACCAAGGGGGAGACGAGGAGGCAGGATGCTTGACCGCTGGGCCATGCCGCTGACGCAGGCGCCGCTGGCGCTCATCGCCCGGCGACTCATGCGCTGGGGAACCCGGCCCGACCAGGTCACCCTGGTGGCCTTCGGCATCGGCATGCTCAGCCTGCCGCTGTTGGCCCTGGAGTGGTACCTGGCGGCGCTGGTGGCGATCCTTCTCAATCGCCTGGGTGACGGGGTGGACGGCGCCCTGGCCCGGCTCGCGGGCCGTGCCAGCGATGCCGGCGGCTTTCTCGACATCGGCCTCGACTTCGTCTTCTATGCGGCCGTGGTGCTCGGCTTCGCGCTGGCCGACCCGGATGCCAATGCGCTGGCAGCGGCCTTCCTACTGTTCGCCTTCATCGGCACCGGCACCTCGTTCCTGGCCTTCGCCATCATGGCGACCCGCCACGGACTCGAGCGCCCGCGCTTCCAGCAGAAGGCCTTCTACTATCTGCACGGCCTGACCGAGGGTACCGAGACCATCCTGGCCTTCGTGCTCTTCTGCCTGCTGCCGAGTCACTTCGCCTGGCTGGCCACGCTCTTCGCCGTCGCCTGCCTGATCACCACCTTCACCCGGCTATGGGGAGGCTATCGCACCCTGCGCGGCCTCGAGGTGAAGGGTTAGGCGCCGCCGAGCCCATAGGCCAGGACCCGAACGACAGAAGGGGCAGCCTTGGCTGCCCCTTCGGAACCGCTCGCACGAGGACTCGACGACTCAGTGCTCGACGCCGCCTTCACCGTGCACGTGGCCGTGCTCGATCTCTTCCTGGCTGGCTTCGCGCACGTTGGAGATCTCGACGTCGAAGTTGAGCTTCTGCCCGGCCAGCGGATGGTTACCGTCGACCGTCACGGTATCGCCTTCCACCTTGGTCACGGTGACCATCAGCGGGCCGCCCTGGGTCTGGGCCTGGAACTGCATGCCCGGTTCCACGGACTCGACGCCCTGGAAGGCGTCACGCGGCACTTCCTGGACGAGCTGGGGTTGAACCTCGCCGTAGCCCTCTTCGGGAGAGACGGTCACGTTAAGCTTCTCGCCGGCCTCACGGCCTTCGAGCTGTTTCTCGAGCCCGGGAATGATGTTGCCGGCGCCGTGGAGATAGGTCAGCGGCTGACGGCCTTCCGAACTGTCCAGCACCTCACCTGCATCGTTGGTCAGGGTATAGTGGAACGCGACAACGGAATTCTGCGCAATCTGCATTGATGAACCTTTCGGTGAGAGCATGTAGACACTATGGTAACGCGCGACATCCGCACTGTCAGGGGGGATGCGTTTTTTTCAGCTTGCCGAGCCTTGCCCTGAGCGTCATTCACGCCTTTTGGCGTGGTTGCGCCCTCATGGCCCCACGGCTACCCTAGCGGGATTCCTTTCCTGTCCGATCCTAGCCAACCTCTGCCTGGAGCGAATCCATGACCGAAATCGTGATCTGGTTGATTGCCTTTGTCCTCATCCTGTTCTTCAGCATCAAGATGTGGGAGACGTCCGTCAGCGCTGGTTTGAACAAGGTGATCCCGCGCGTCATCAAGAGCGACGACGACAACCGCTGGGTCTGGTCCGTGGCGCTCGCCGTGCTGGGTGCCACGACGCTGGTGCGCCCCATCGACATGCTGCTCACCGCGATCGTCATTGCCGTGTTGGCGTTGATCGTCAAGAAGGTGGCCGGCTGGGCCATGGGCAAGGCCAACTTCCACTGAGAAGCGGCTGGCCGCCTGGATTGGCGGCCGACATGTAGAGAGGGCCCGCAGCAGGCTGCGGGCCCTCTCGTATTTTCGCGACGGGGGCTGTAGCGGCCCTCGTGCAGCCGGACTCAGTAAGGCGCCACGCTGACGTTGGCGCCGCTGCCGATCATGCGCACGCGCTGGCCGACCTGATAGGGGCGATCGGCTTTCTGCACGATCACGACGTTCTGGCCGTCGTCACGTCGAATCTCCATTTCCCAGGCGCGCACGCGGTTGGCCGACTCCTCTGCGGCGCTACCCGCCACGGCGCCGCCGATGACGCCCGCGGCGGTGGCCAGCTGGCGGCCCGAACCGCCGCCCACCTGGTTGCCGAGCAGCCCGCCGATCACGGCCCCGCCGCCGGTGCCGATGATGCCGCCCATGCGGCTGTCGGCCTGGATCTGCACCTGGCGCAGCGCGGTGATGGTGCCGAAGGTCACGGTCTGGGCGGTTCCGGCCTGGTTGCCGCGGTAGACGTCACCGCCCATGGTCGAGGTGTTGGCACAGCCGGCCAGGGTCAACATGCCAATGGCCAGCACGGGAACAAGACGCTTCATGTACACCTCCTGAGGCAAGGCATGCCCGTCCTGTGGCATCGCCGTTACCGGGTTATGGAAACAGTGTTTGCTAACTAGCTTAACCAGCCATGCCACATTTGACCAGCACTGGATGACGGGGTGCCGTGCTTCGCTGCGTCAAAGTCGGCAAAAAACAAGGAAGATGTGACGCCCCCGTTTCCGGCCGGGTGGCGAGCAGAATATAGAGCAGGGCCATGACGAAAAAAGGGAGGCGCGAGGCCTCCCAAGGGTTCCAGTCGTTCTACCGTGTCGCCATGCTCAGCCGAACTGGTTCATGGTGTTGTCCTTGCCGCCGGCCTTGAGTGCCGCTTCGCCGTGGAAGAACTCCTTGTGGTCGTCGCCGATGTTGGAGCCGGCCATGTCCTGGTGCTTGACGGTGGCGATGCCTTCGCGGATCTCGCGGCGCTGTACGCCCGCCACGTAGGCCAGCATGCCCTCGTCGCCGAAGTAGCCCTTGGCCAGGTTGTCGGTGGACAGGGCGGCGGTGTGGTAGGTCGGCAGCGTGATCAGGTGGTGGAAGATGCCGGCTTCGCGCGAGGCGTCGCGCTGGAAGTTCTGCGTCCATTCGTCGGCCAGCTTGCCAAGCTCGGTGTCGTCGTACTCGGCGCTCATCAGCTTGGCGCGATCGTAGGCGGAGACGTCCTTGCCTTCCTTCTCCCAGGCGTCGAACACCTGCTGGCGGAAGTTCAGGGTCCAGTTGAACGAGGGCGAGTTGTTGTAGACCAGCTTGGCGTCCGGCACCACTTCGCGGATGCGGTTGACCATACTGGCGATCTGGCCGACGTGGGGCTTCTCGGTCTCGATCCACAGCAGGTCGGCGCCGTTCTGCAGGCTGGTGATGCAGTCCAGCACCACGCGGTCCTCGCCGGTACCCGGCTTGAACTGGTAGAGGCCGGAGGCCAGGCGCTTGACCTTGACCAGCTTGCCGTTCTGCTTGATCACCACGTCGCCGTTGTCGATGTCGGAGGCGGAGGTGATCTCGTCGCCATCGAGGAAGCTGTTGTACTGGTCGCCCAGGTCGCCCGGCTCCTTGGTCACGGCGATCTTCTGGGTCAGTCCGGCGCCCAGGGAGTCGGTGCGGGCGACTATCACGCCGTCTTCCACGCCCAGCTCGAGGAAGGCGTAGCGCACGGCATTGATCTTGGCCAGGAAGTCCTCGTGAGGCACGGTGACCTTGCCGTCCTGGTGGCCGCACTGCTTCTCGTCGGAAACCTGGTTCTCGAGCTGGATGCAGCAGGCGCCCGCTTCGATCATCTTCTTGGCCAGCAGATAGGTGGCCTCGGCGTTGCCGAAACCGGCATCGATATCGGCGATGATCGGCACCACGTGGGTCTCGTGGTTGTCGATCTTGGCGATCAGCTCGTCGGCCTTGGCCTTGTCACCCGCCTTCTGGGCGGCTTCCAGGTCACGGAACAGGTGGTTGAGCTCCCAGGCATCGGCCTGACGCAGGAAGGTGTAGAGCTCCTCGATCAGGCTCGGCACGCTGGTCTTCTCATGCATGGACTGGTCGGGCAGCGGGCCGAACTCGGAGCGCAGGGCGGCGACCATCCAGCCGGAGAGGTAGAGGTAGCGGCGCTTGGTGGTGCCGAAGTGCTTCTTGATCGAGATCAGCTTCTGCTGGCCGATGAAGCCGTGCCAGCAGCCCAGCGACTGGGTGTACTGGGCGCTGTCGGCGTCGTAGGCGGCCATGTCCTCACGCATGATCTTGGCGGTGTAGCGGGCGATGTCGAGACCGGTCTTGAAGCGGTTCTGGGCGCGCATGCGGGCGGCATTCTCGGGGCTGATGCTCGCCCACTTGCCCTGCTGGGCCTCGCGCAGTTGAGCCAGTGCCTTGATGTCGTCTTTGTATGACATGGTGCCATCCTTCCGATCTGAGGTGGGGTCGTCGGCTTCGATTGCCATGCGGCGGCGCTCGCTGCCTCGTCGGTCGCTTGAAGCTGCATCGGGCCGGCCGGGCCGGGTTATGCTGCAGCTGCGAAGTGTTACCAGATTCAACCAGCTGACAGGGATTGTCTCTACGGCCTTGGTCGAATCCGAGTCGGCGTTAAAACGGATCGGGTCGGGAGTTTTTTCGCTTGCTACCGAACAGGTGTTTTAACGCTGTCATGACACCACTATGCCCGTGCCTCCTGGTCTGGACAATCATCACTTGGGGGAAAGAAGGGTTGTAGTTCGACTACAGGAGCAAACGTTCGGCACCTTTTCCTGTAGTCGAATTTCGCCGGAAGGAAGCTTGGGCCACTAACGATCTTTCAGGGTAAGGCGCATGTTGCGGTGCGGAATTCCGGCGTCGAGGAAGACCTCGCCGAACGCCACGAAGCCCAGGTTCTCGTAGAAGGCGAGGGCATGGGTCTGGGCGGCCAGTTCGACCCGGTCATGACCCAGGCGGTGCGCCGCCTCGATGGCGGCCCGCATCAGCGCCGCGCCGACGCCCAGGCCGCGCGCTTCGCGCAGCACGGCCACACGGCCGATATGCCCGTCGGGCAGCAGCCGGGCGGTGCCGAGGGGCGCCTCGCCGCGCAGGGCGAGGAAGTGGCGGCACGCGTCGTCGCGACCGTCCCACTCCTCTTCCAGGGGCACCTGCTGCTCCTCGATGAAGACCACGCGGCGGATCTCGCCGGCCTGGTCACCGAGCTCGGCCCAACTGCCTTCGTGTATCTCGATGGGGTCGTCCACGCGTTACTCCTCCTCGTCGGGCCAGGTCAGGCTGCCGGCATCGAGCAATGTGGCAAACAGCTCGGCGGCTCCCTCGTGCGCCAGTAGTTCAGCATCGAGAGGAGTCTCCGAGGCCACGGCCCGAGCCAAGGGCAGGGTGCATTCGACTCCGTCGCCGTCGGCGAAGAGGGTGGCGCGATGCTCGCCCAGGGCACGCCAGGCGAAGCGCGAGCCGGGGCTGCGCAGGAGTTCCTCCCCCTCCTGTAGTAAGGCGACAAGCTCATCGACGTCCGTCGGGGCCTCGCTGGGCACCAACTGGTCGACGTACTTGGGCTGGGTCATCACCCGGCCGAACCACTGGGCGAGCTGGACCGGGTCGTCGAGGGTGGCCAGGATCAGGTGGCGCATGCGCTCGAGCGCGGCATCGTCGAGCTCCGTCGGGTCGGCGGGCGGCGCCATGCCGGCATCGGCGTAGCGCAGCGAGGGGGGCAACTGCTCGCCGAGGTAGTCGGCGAAGGAAGTGATCGCTTCGTCCGCCGAAGGCGCGCGGAAACCCACCGAGTAGGTCATGCAGTCGTCGGACTGGCTGATGCCGTGATGCGCCCAGCCCGGTGGCAGGTAGAGCATGTCACCCGGCTCCAGCACCCAGTCGTCGCCGGGTTCGACCTCGAAGCGCTCGAGGATGCGCAGATCGATGCCGGGAATGATCGGGGCGTCGTCGGACACCTTGCCGCCGAGCTGCCAGCGACGCCTGCCGAGGCCCTGGATCAGGAACACGTCGTACTGGTCGACGTGGGGGCCGACGCTGCCACCCGGCGGGGCGTAGCTGATCATGACGTCGTCGAGCCGCCAGCGCGGCAGGAAATCGAAATGGTCGAGCAGTTCGGCCACCTCGGGCACGTAGTGGTCCACGGCCTGCACCAGCAGGGTCCAGTCGCGCTCGGGCAGCTCGCCGAACACGGCCTCGTCGAAGGGGCCATGGCTGACCTGCCACGGGCCGTCGGGTCCTGCCTCTTCCACCAGGCGTGCCTCGACGCCCTCCTCGCAGGCGAGCCCGGCCAGTTCGTCGGGGTCGAGAGGGCTCTCGAAGTCGTCAAGGGCACCGCGGATCAGCAGCGGCTGGCGCTGCCAGTAGTCACGCAGGAACTCGGCAGGCGTGAGGCCACCGAGCAGGCTGAGAGGGGCGTTGCTTGGCATGGTGTCTCGCTATTCGGCAGAAGGCACGAAGAGCCGCAGGGG
This sequence comes from Halomonas sp. SS10-MC5, assembly GCF_015992245.1. Lineage (NCBI taxonomy): Bacteria > Pseudomonadati > Pseudomonadota > Gammaproteobacteria > Oceanospirillales > Halomonadaceae > Halomonas > Halomonas sp. SS10-MC5. Next base: position 1,532,856 of record NZ_CP065435.1, read on the forward strand.
CGCCGTTGGCGGCCCTGCGGGGGAAAGGGATAATGGTAGCGTATCGCGGCGTGCGGGGCTCAGCGGTTGGCGCCGGGCACCCAAAGCACGTCGCGCTCGCCGTTGCCGTTGGCCCGCCGCGCGAGCACGAACAGCAGGTCGGAGAGCCGGTTGAGGTAGCGCAGCACCTCGGGGTTGACCGTCTGCCCGGTCATCAGTGCCGTGACCTCGCGTTCGGCGCGTCGGACCACGGTGCGCGCCAGGTGCAGGTGAGCGGCCAGCGGCGTACCGCCCGGCAGGATGAAGGAGCGCAGGGTGGCGAGCTCGGCGTTGCAGGCGTCGATTCTGCCCTCGAGATACTCCACCTGGGCCGTCGTGACCCGCAGCGGCGGGTACGCCGGCGCCTCCTGCTCCGGCGTGCACAGGTCGGCGCCGACGTCGAACAGGTCGTTCTGTACTCGGGCCAGCAGGTCGTGCAGCTCGCCCTCGGCGTGAAGCTGAGCCAGGCCGATGACGGCGTTGCTCTCGTCCACGCTGCCGAAGGCCTCGACGCGCGGGTCGTGCTTGGCCACGCGCGTGCCGTCGCCGAGGCCGGTGTCGCCCCTGTCGCCGGTGCGGGTGTAGATCTTGGTCAGCTTGACCATGGCGGCACCCTCCTCAGTGGCCGTTGGGATCAGAGCCGGCGGGCCTGGGCCTCGGCGTTGCCGACGTAGGTGGCCGGCGTCAGCGCCTTGAGCTCGTCCTTCACCTCGGCCGGCAGTTCGAGCGTGTCGATGAAGGCGGCAAAGCCGGCCTGGTCGATGCGCTTGCCGCGGGTCAGCTCCTTGAGCTTCTCGTAGGGCTTCTCGATGCCGTAGCGGCGCATCACCGTCTGGATCGGCTCGGCGAGCACCTCCCAGCTGGCGTCGAGGTCCTCGGCCAGGCGCGCCGGGTTGGCCTCGAGCTTGCCGATGCCCTTGAGCGCCGCGTGATAGGCGATCAGGCCATAGGCCAGGCCGACGCCGAGGTTGCGCAGTACGGTGGAGTCGGTGAGGTCGCGCTGCCAGCGTGAGATTGGCAGCTTCTGCGCCAGATGACCGAGAACGGCGTTGGCCAGGCCCAGGTTGCCCTCGGAGTTCTCGAAGTCGATGGGGTTGACCTTGTGCGGCATGGTCGAGGAGCCGATCTCGCCGGCCACGGTCTTCTGCTTGAAGTAGCCCAGCGAGATGTAGCCCCACACGTCGCGGTCGAAGTCGATCAGCACGGTGTTGAAGCGGCAGATGGCGTCGAACAGCTCGGCGATGTAGTCGTGAGGCTCGATCTGGGTGGTGTAGGGGTTGAAGGCCAGCCCCAGGCCCTCGACGAAGGTACGCGCGTTGGCCTCCCAGTCCACGTCGGGGTAGGTCGCCAGGTGAGCGTTGTAGTTGCCCACCGCCCCGTTGATCTTGCCCAGGATCTCGACGCTCTCGATCTGCTTCAGCTGGCGGCGCAGGCGGTAGGCGACGTTGGCCATCTCCTTGCCCAGCGTCGTCGGAGTTGCCGTCTGGCCGTGGGTGCGCGAGAGCATCGGCAGGCCGGCATGCTCCTGGGCCAGACGCGCGACCTCGTCGGCTACCTGGTGCATCACCGGCAGCAGGGTCTTGAGGCCGTCGGCGAGCATCACGCCGTGGGAGAGGTTGTTGATGTCTTCGCTGGTGCAGGCGAAGTGCACGAACTCGGTGATCGCGTGCAGCTCGGGTTGTGCGGCGATCTTCTCCTTGATGAAGTACTCCACTGCCTTGACGTCGTGGTTGGTGGTGCGTTCGATCTCCTTGATGCGCTCGGCGTCGGCCAGCGAGAAGTCGCGAATCATGGCCTCGAGAAAGGCGGTGGCCTCGGCGGAGAGCGGCGGCACCTCGACGATGCCGCCCTGCTCGGCGAGACGCTGCAGCCAACGGATCTCGACCGTGACGCGGGCGCGGATCAGGCCGAACTCGCTGAAGTGCTCGCGCAGCGCTTCGGCCTTGCCGGCGTAGCGGCCGTCGACGGGGGAAAGGGCGGTAAGAGCGGTGAGGGGCAGGGAAGCGGCTTGCATGATCGTTGTCCGGTGCGTGTAGGAGTGAAAGGGAAAAGCAGGCATCAGCCCAGCTGGTCCAGGGCCTTCCTGAGGGCGCTGCGCTGGAACACCAGCTTCCAGCGCCGGCCGCCCTGCTGGTGCCAGAGCAGGGCGAAACGGATGCCGCCGAGCAGGATGGCACGCACCCGTTCGGGCATCATGCGGCTCTGCAGCATCGAGGGGTCGCCCTGCACCACGATGCGCGTCTTCAGGGTCGAGAGCGTCTCCTGGTAGGCCTCGCCGAGGCTGGCAATGACGTTCTCGTGGGTGGCGCCGAAATGCTCGGCCTGGCCCTGGATGCGACTCAAGTGGCGACCGAGCGTGCTCATCATGTCACTGTCGCTACGCAGCTTGTTCATCAGCAGCAGCAGCGAGAAACCGTAGCGCAGCACCACCGGGTTGGCCTGCGTGCGCCCCACCACGGCCTCGAGCACCTCGAGGCCGCGGCGCAGGTTGTTGGGGTGGCCGCCGTAGATCGCCTCGAAGCTTTCGGGATCGGTATCCAGGGTGGCGCGAATCAGGGTCTCCCAGGGGCGGGTGTCGACCTGGCCGGTGCGGGCCAGTTCGTCGACCAGGCTGGCGGCCTGGAACACGCCGGCCAACGCCAGGGCCTGACGCGCCGTGGCGGAGTCGGGGGCGCGATGGATGGGGGTGGTGTTCATGCGCCGGCCTCCGTGGCGTTCCAGGTCTCGCGGATCACGCCGCCGCCGAGGCAGATCTCGCCGTCATAGAGCACCAGCGACTGGCCGGGCGTGACGGCGCGCTGAGGGTCAATGAAGCGAACCTCGACGCCGCCATCCGCGCGCGTGCGCATATGACAGGGCACGTCGCCCTGGCGGTAGCGGGTCTTGGCGGTATAGCGGCCCTCGGCGGCGGGCGGCTCGCCGGCCACCCAGTCCATCGCCTCGGTGGCCAGCGAGTCGGTGTAGAGCAGCGGGTGATGCTTGCCCTGCACGGCGATCAGCACGTTGCGCTCGAGGTCCTTGCCCGCCACGTACCACGGCGCCTCGGGATGGTTGGCCAACCCGCCGATGCCGAGCCCCTGGCGCTGCCCCAGGGTGTAGTACATCAGCCCCATGTGCTCGCCGATGGCCTCACCTTCGGGCGTTTCGATCACCCCCGGCTGGGCCGGCAGGTACTGCTGCAGGAAGTCGCGGAAGCGTCGCTCGCCGATGAAGCAGATGCCGGTGGAATCTTTCTTGCGTGCGGTGGCCAGGCCGTGACGCTCGGCGATGGCGCGCACCTCGGGCTTCGCCAGTTCGCCCACCGGGAACAGCGTGCGGGCGATGGCGGCCTCCGGCACGGCGTGCAGGAAGTAGCTCTGGTCCTTGTTGGCGTCGAGCCCCTTGAGCAGGCGCGGGCGGCCGTCGCGCACGCCGCCGCGCACGTAGTGGCCGGTGGCGATCTTCTCGGCACCGAGCATCTCGGCGTACTCGAGGAACACCTTGAACTTGATCTCGCGGTTGCACAGGATGTCGGGGTTCGGCGTGCGTCCGGCCTGGTACTCGGCCAGGAAGTGCTCGAACACGTTGTCCCAGTACTCGGCGGCGAAGTTGGCGCTGTGCAGCTTGATGCCGAGCTTCTCGCACACGGCCTGGGCATCCGCCAGGTCGGCCTTGGCGGTGCAGTACTCGGTGCCGTCGTCCTCGTCCCAGTTCTTCATGAACAGGCCTTCGACCCGATAGCCCTGCTCGAGCAGCAGCAGGGCGGAAACGGAGGAGTCGACGCCGCCGGACATGCCGACGATCACCTTGCCTGAGGTGGCGGTCATGGACGCTCTCGGGATTGAGTGGTTCGCAAATGGGCGGGGATTATACCTCATGTTGTCGCATGGCTCATCTGCCGAGAGGCTGCGCAAAGAGGGATTCTGTAATTGACCGGCCGGCCAATCAAGACTATCGTTGCGAGATGAACCAGAGAGCCCAGACCCGAGACCCGGAACTGACCCGCGCGCGCATCCTCGACGCGGCCGAAGCCCTGTTCGTCGAACAGGGCTTCTCCGCCGTCAAGCTTAGTGCGCTGGCGCGTTCGGCCGAGGTCACCAAGAGCCTGATCCATCATCACTTCGGCAACAAGGAGCAGCTGTGGGAGGCGGTCAAGAACCGTGCCTTCGAACGCTACTTCACCGCCCAGATGGCGATGCTCGAGGAGGCCGGCGAGCCGGATGCCGAGCTGCTGCGCAGCTCGGTGGAAGCCTACTTCCATTTCCTGCGCGAAAACCCCGGCGTGGTGCGGCTGTTCGCCTGGACCCACCTGGAGGGGGACAGCCACTGCGGCGAGCTCGACAACCAGCTCGTCGGGGCGGGGGCAGAATGGGTGCGCCAGGCCCAGCGGCGCGGGCTGCTGCGCCAGGACCTCAATCCTACCCATGTCATCGCCGTGTTCGTGATGACCTGCACCCAGTGGTTCGAGGCCAAGTGCCATCACGAGCACTGGCCGGGCATGGGCAGCGACGAAGCGTTCCTGGAAGATTTCCTGAAGATCTTCATGGAGGGGGTGCTACCCCGGGGCTGAGCGTTTTTTTGGGCTCATAACTGACCGGCCGACCAGTTCATGGGGCCGGTGTGTGGAGGAGCATGATGATGCGGAGGGTGAAAGGGGGAGTGGCGGCCTCGCTGGCGCTGGCCGCGGCACTGCTGGCGGGCTGCGATGCGGCGCCGGCCCAGATCGAGCGGGACGAGGTGCCGCTACCCGGCGTGCGCGTCGAAGCGGTGCGCCTGTCCCAGGACGAGGTGAGACATCGCTTTCCCGGGACGGTACGGGCCAGCGCTCGCGCGGCACCCGCCTTCCTGCACGGCGGCGTGCTGCAGGAGAGGCTCGTGACACGAGGGCAGCGAGTCGAGAAGGGCGAGCCGCTGGCCACCCTGCACAACCCGGCCATGGCGCCGGCGCTGGCGGCCGCCGAGGCGCGGGTGCGTGAACTCGATGCCAGCCTGAGCCGCCTGGGGCGCGACGTGGAGCGCGCACGCACGCTGCGCGAGCGTAACCTGAGCACCGAGGAGGAGCTGGACCGCCTGCGTGCGGAGCGCGAGGCCACCGCCCAGGCGCGCGAGCGGGCCGTGGCGCAACGCGATGAGGCCCGGGCGCAGCTCGACGAGCTGACCCTGCGCGCGCCCTTCGCGGCCGAGGTGACCGATCTCGAGGTCGAGCCCGGTGACTTCGTCGCGGCCGGGCAGCCCGTGCTGAAGCTGGCCGGGCTCGACGGGCGAGAGGTCGAGCTTCGCGTGCCGGGTCGCCTGGCCGCGCGCCTGGAGACGGGGCAGGAAGCAGCGCTGACCTCGCGGTCCGGGGCGCAGCGCCTGGCGGGGCGGGTCGCCCACGTCGGCCGCGCGGATGACAGCATGGCACCGATCATCGTCACCATCGAATCCGAGCCGACCCCGGCGCTGGGGGAATCGCTGCACGTACAGCTGGTGCTCGCCGCCGACCCGCTCATGCAGGTGCCGCTGGCGGCGGTGGTCGATCCGGGCGGCCATGCGCCGCACGTCCTGATGCTGGACGCAGACGAGTCGGTGCGTCATGTCGCCGTGACGCCGGGACGTCTGGCCGACGGCTGGGTGTCGGTGAGCGCCGAGGGGCTGGCACCGGGCGACAGGGTGGTGACGGCCGGTCAGGGGCGCCTGGAAGAGTCCGCGCAGGTCAGGGTGCTGCCATGAGCTGGCTGCTCGCCTCGCTGCGCTACAAGCGGCTCATTCTCAGCATCACGCTGCTGCTGGCCCTGCTCGGCCTGGCGGCCTGGGTGGCGATGGATCGCCAGGAGGACCCCTTCTTTCCCTATCGCTTCGGCCAGGTACTGGTGCCCTATCCCGGGGCGGAGCCGGAGCAGGTCGAGCGGCTGGTGCTCAACCCGCTGGAGGAGGAGCTGGCGCAGATCGAGGAGGTCAACGACATCATCGGGACCTCCCGCCTCGGCGTGGCCCACGTCACCATCGAGATGCACGAGCACGTCTACGATACCGACGCCGCCTGGGAGCGAGTGCGTATCGCCGTCGACCGGGCCAGCCGTGAGTTTCCCGACGGCGTGGGCGAGGCCGAGATCAGCGACCGCGACTCCGATGCCCATGGCATCGTGCTCGCAGTGACCGGCTCCGACGATCTCCTCGAACTGCGCGAGGCGGCCAAGCGGCTGCGCCGCGACCTGTTCCGGCTCAAGGAGATTGCCCGTATCGACGTGCTGGCCGACCCGGGCCAGCAGGTGGTGATCGGCTGGGACGATACCCTGGCCGAGCTGACCGGGCTCGACGCCCGTGCCCTGGGCGACCAGCTCGCCGCGCGCAACCTGACCTCACCCGGTGGCAGCCTGTCGCTCGGTGGGCGGGCGCTGGTGCTCGATCCGCGCACCGAGTTCGGTTCGCTGGAGGAGCTGGCCGATACGCCGATACGCACCCGGCGCGGCGACCAGGTGCCGCTCGGCGAGCTGGCCGACGTCCATCTCGCTCCCCAGGAGCCCGCCACCGAGCGGCTGTGGCACGATGGCCGCCCGGCGGTGGCGCTGGGGCTGGTACTCGCCAACGAGCGGGTCAACGCCGCGCGCTTCGGCGAGCGGCTGCGCGCGCTGGTGGAGGAGCTGCGCCCGGCCTACGCGCCCCTGGCGATCGAGGAGACCTTCTACCAGCCGCGCTGGGTCGAGCGACGGCTGGCGGAGCTCGGCGTCTCGCTGCTGCTGGGCATCGGCATTCTCGGCGTGCTGCTGTTCCTGGCCATGGGGCTGCGCCTGGGGCTGGCCGTGATGGTGGTCGTGCCGCTGGTGACCTTCTCCTCGCTGGCGCTCTACGCCATGGGCGGCGGTGTGCTGCACCAGATTGCCGTGGCCGGCATGGTGATCGCGCTGGGCATGCTGGTGGACAACGCCATCGTCATGGTCGAGAACATCCAGTGGCACCGCGACCAGGGCCGCTCGGCGGCCCAGGCCGTGACCCGCTCGGTACGCGAACTGACCACGCCGCTGCTGGCGGCCACGGGGACCACCCTGGCCGCCTTCGTCCCGCTGTTGCTCTCCAGCGGCAATACCGCCGACTTCACCCGCGCCATTCCGATCATGGTGATGCTGACCCTGGCGGTGAGCTACGTGTATGCCGTGTTCGTCACCCCGGTGTTCGCCGCGGGCATCCTCAAGCCGCGGCTGGGCGCGCGGCGCGAGCGGCTGCAGGCAGCGGGGGGGCGCCTGGGGCGGATCGCCGTGCGCTGGCCGGCCTGGGTATTGGCGGGGGCCGGGGGGCTGCTGGTCGGCGCGCTGGCGATGATGCCGCTGCTCGACCAGGACTTCTTCCCCGATACCGATCGCAACCAGTTGGTCGTCGACCTCAACTTCCCCGAGGGCACCCACCTCGACACCACCGCGCACCAGGCCGAGGTGCTGGCCACGGCCTTGGCCGAGCGACCGGCGGTGCAGGCGGTGCATCGCTTCGTCGGCTTCAGCGGCCCGCGCTTCTACTACAACCTGGTCGAGCAGCCGCGCCAGCCGCACCTGGCGCGGCTGGTGGTGGAGGCCGACGATGCCGACGATCTGGCCGGGCTGATGGCCTGGGTGCGGGCCGTGGCGCCGGAGCGGCTGCCGGAAGCCGAGGTGGTGGCGCGGCGCCTGGGCCAGGGGCCGCCCTTGGAAGCCCCGGTGGAGATTCGCGTGTTCGGCGAGGATCGAGCGGCCCTGGCCGAAGCCGCCGCGCGCATCCTCAGCGTGGTGCGCGAGGCCGAGGGCGCGCGCGATGCGCGTCACCGCCTGGGTGAAGGGCTGGCCACGCTGCGGGTCGAGACCGACGATGCCCGCGCCGCCGAGTACGGGCTCTCGCGGCGTGACGTGGCCACCGCCCTGGCCGGTGCCAGCCGCGGGGTCGAGGTCAGCATCTGGCGCGCCGGGCGTGACCCTGCGCCGCTGCTGGTGCGCTCGCCCGAGGGGGAGCGTTTCTCCACCGACGGGCTGGAGGGGCTGCGCCTCGCCGCCGCCGATGGAAGCCCGGTGCCGCTCGGCGAGATCGCCTCCCTGGCGCTGACCTGGCGCCCGGCGGTGATCCAGCATCGCGGGCTGCGTCGCATGACGGTGGTGTTGGCCGAGGTGGCCGATGGCTGGACCTACGATGGTGTCCTCGGCGAGGTCCTGCCGCGCCTGGAGGCGCTCGAACTGCCCGCCGGCGTCAGCTATGCCGTGGGCGGGGCGGCCGAGTCGGCCGGTGACGCCAACACGGCGCTGTTCCAGACCCTGCCGTTCGGCGGGCTGTTGCTGGTGATCTTCCTGCTGGCGCAGTTCAACTCCTTCCGTCAGCTGGCGATCGTGTTGACCACCGTGCCGCTGTCGATTATCGGCGTGGTGCCGGGGCTATGGTTGACCGGCCAGCCGTTCGGTTTCACCGCGATCCTGGGCGTGGTGGCGCTGGTCGGCATCGTGGTCAATAACGCCATCGTGTTGATCGACCTGATGAACGCCAACCGCAAGCAGGGGCTCGACGTGAAGGAAGCGGTGGTCTCGGCGGTGGCCCGGCGCACGCGACCGGTGCTGCTGACCACCGCCACCACCGTGGCCGGCCTGGTGCCGCTGACCCTGACCCAGTCGACGCTGTGGCCGCCGATGGCCTGGGCGATCATCTCCGGCCTGGTCGCCTCCACGCTGTTGACGCTGCTGGTGATCCCCGCGCTCTACCGCCTGCTGATACGGGATTAGCGCTCGTGCAGCACATCCATGGGATAGAACCGGCTGGCCAAGGCATCGCGCACGCGGCGAAGCACCAGCGGGCTGCGCAGTCGCCCTTCGCGCTCCAATTCCTCGACCTCCTCGAGGGTCAGCCAGTGCACGGCGAGGATGGCGGGGTCGAGCGGGTTGCCCAGGTGGGCCAGGGCCATGCCGAAGAACCCGTGGCTATGGAAGGTCTCGCCGTTGGGCGTCCGATAGACGTAAAGGCCCAGGTAGTCGGTGATGCCGACCTGCCAGGCGGTCTCCTCGCGCAGCTCGCGCAGCGCCGCCTCCTGGATCCGCTCGCCGGGCTCCAGGTGGCCGGCGGGCTGGTTGAAGAGGGTGGTCTGGCTGCCGCGTGGGGCCTCTTCCACCATCAGGAAGCGGCCGGCGCGCTCTACGACGGTGGCCACGGTAACGTGCGGGTGCCAGCGGCTCATCGAGGACCTCCTTGACGGCGCGGCGAGCGCCTTGGCGTGTTGCGCGGGGCATGCAGGGTCTCCCTGCGCCACTCTCCCGGGGCCAGCCCGTCCAGGCGCCAGGGGCCGATGGCCACGCGTACCAGGCGCAGGGTGGGGTGGCCGACATGGGCCGTCATGCGCCGGACCTGACGATTGCGACCCTCGCTGATGGTCAGTTCCAGCCAGGTCGTGACTGGGTGCCGCTTGGGGTCCACCGGCGGCGTGCGCTGCGGCAGTCCGCTAGCTTCCAGGCGCCGCACCTTGGCCGGCCGGGTCATGCCATCCCTCAGCTCGACGCCCTGGCGCAGGGCGGCCAGCGCCGTCTCATCGGGGTCACCCTCCACCTGCACGCGATAGGTCTTGGGCTGCTTGTGGCGAGGGTCGCTGATGCGCTGGATCAGCGCGCCGTCGTCGGTCAACAGCAGCAGTCCTTCTGAATCATAGTCCAGCCGTCCGGCCGCGTAGATGCCGGGCACGTCGATGACGTCCGCCAGTGTGGCGCGCGGCGTTTCGTCCGCGTCGCGCCGGTCGGTGAACTGGGAGAGCATGCGATAGGGCTTGTGCAATAGATAGATGGCGCTCATTCGACGAAGGTCTTGCTACCATAGATTGTCGACAAATTAAGGAGGCAAGCCTACTCCGAGAGACAGGGGCAATGCTATACTCCGCGCTCCACTGAACAGACCAGACAGGGGAGTTCTCAATGGGGTTCCAGAAAATTGTCGTCCCAGAAGGCGGCGAGAAGATTACCGTCAACGCCGACAACACCCTGAACGTGCCGAACAATCCGATCATCCCGTTCATCGAGGGTGACGGTATCGGCGTCGACGTGACGCCGGCCATGAAGATCGCCATCGATGCCGCCGTGCAGAAGGCCTACAACGGCGAGCGCAAGATCCACTGGATGGAAGTCTACGCCGGCGAGAAGGCCACCCAGGTCTACGACCCCGACACCTGGCTGCCCGAAGAGACCCTTGAGGCCGTCAAGGACTACGTGGTCTCCATCAAGGGCCCGCTGACGACCCCCGTGGGCGGTGGCATTCGCTCCCTGAACGTGGCCCTGCGCCAAAAGCTCGACCTCTACACCTGCCTGCGCCCGGTGCGCTGGTTCGAGGGCGTGCCGAGCCCGGTGAAGAAGCCCGCCGACGTCGACATGGTGATCTTCCGCGAGAACTCCGAGGACATCTACGCCGGCATCGAGTGGAAGGCCGGTACTGCCGAAGCCGACAAGGTGATCAAGTTCCTGCGCGAGGAGATGGGTGTCACCAACATCCGCTTCCCCGAGAACTGCGGCATCGGCGTCAAGCCGGTCTCCGTCGAGGGCACCAAGCGCCTGGTGCGCCAGGCCCTGCAGTACGCCGTGGACAACGACCGCGAGTCGGTGACCCTGGTGCACAAGGGCAACATCATGAAGTTCACCGAGGGTTCCTTCAAGGACTGGGGCTACGAGCTCGCCAAGGAGGAGTTCGGTGCCGAGCTGCTCGACGGCGGCCCGTGGATGCAGTTCAAGAACCCCAAGAGCGGCAAGACCATCGTGGTCAAGGACGTCATCGCCGACGCCATGCTGCAGCAGATCCTGCTGCGCCCGGCCGAGTACGACGTCATCGCCACGCTGAACCTCAACGGTGACTACCTCTCCGACGCCCTGGCGGCCGAAGTGGGCGGCATCGGCATCGCGCCGGGCGCCAACCTGGCCGACGCCGTGGCCATGTTCGAGGCCACCCACGGCACCGCGCCGAAGTATGCCGGCCAGGACAAGGTCAACCCCGGCTCGCTGATCCTCTCTGCCGAGATGATGCTGCGCCACATGGGCTGGGTCGAGGCAGCCGACCTGGTGCTCAAGGGCATGGAGAAGGCTATTTCCAAGGGCGAGGTCACCTATGACTTCCATCGCCTGATGGACGATGCCAAGCTGCTCAAGTGCTCCGAGTTCGGCCAGGCCGTCGCCGACAACATGTAAGCGGCCCGCCGGACCCATCGGGGCCCCCGTCCGCCAGGCGGACGGGGGCCTTTTGCGTATCAACCTGAACCCTGTCGGCCTCTCGTCGTCTAACCTGAGACTCGAGATGGCCGGCTTGCCGAGATGGTGTGTGGCTTTTATGTTCAAGACAGAAGACCTGAACGTATGGGCATCGGTCGGTGTCGCGGCAGGCATGACGCGGCCTGTGCGCCCCGAACAGGAAGACGAAGGCGACCTGGCGGTCCAGCCGGCCGATCCCGAGGTGGCCCGCCCACCGATGTACAAGGTGATCCTGCACAACGACGACTACACCCCCATGGAGTTCGTGGTGGAGGTGCTGCAGAGCTTCTTCCACATGGACAGCGAGACTGCCGTGCAGGTGATGCTCACGGTGCACACCCAGGGCAAGGCCACCTGCGGGATCTTTACCCGCGACATCGCGGAAACCAAAAGCCACCAGGTCAATCAATATGCAAGAGAGTGTCAGCATCCGCTGCTTAGCGACATCGAGGCGGCGGACTGACTCCCGGTCTGCTCGAGACGGGGTGGGAATGGCAGTCGTTGAGTGAAGAGACTTGCAACGGCGGCGTTTGTGCCCGATGTTGAAGGTGCCGGACCACGAAAGATCCGATGCAAGCCCTAAGCGGCGAGAAGGGGACTGCCATGCTGAGCAAAGAACTTGAACTGACCCTGAACACGGCGTTTACCGTGGCTCGCTCCAAGCGCCACGAGTTCATGACCGTGGAGCACCTGCTGCTGGCACTGCTCGACAACGCATCAGCGGCAGACGTGCTGAGAGCCTGTGGGGCCAACCTCGACAAGTTGCGGTCCGATCTGCAGGATTTCATCAATTCCACCACCCCTCTGATCCCCGAGGACCAGAGCGACCGTGAGACCCAGCCGACGCTGGGCTTCCAACGCGTGCTGCAGCGTGCCGTGTTCCACGTGCAGTCCTCCGGCAAGAGCGAGGTCACCGGAGCCAACGTGCTGGTCGCCATCTTCTCCGAGCAGGAGAGCCAGGCGGTCTACTTCCTGAAGCAGCAGAACGTGGCCCGGGTCGATGCGGTGAACTACATCGCCCATGGCATTTCCAAGGTGGCCGGCCACGGTCAGAACCCTTCGTCGTCGCCCAGCGACGCCGAGGAGGCCGAGGAGGGGGGTGGCGAGACCAGCGCCAACCCGCTGACCGGTTATGCCACCAACCTCAACGAACAGGCACGGATGGGCAAGATCGATCCGCTGATCGGCCGCGAGCACGAGCTCGAGCGGGTGATCCAGATCCTCGCCCGGCGGCGCAAGAACAACCCGCTGCTGGTCGGTGAGGCCGGCGTGGGCAAGACCGCCATCGCCGAGGGTCTGGCCAAGCGCATCGTCGAGGAGGACGTCCCCGAGGTGATCGGCGACGCCGTGGTCTACTCCCTCGACATGGGTGCGCTGCTGGCCGGCACCAAGTACCGTGGCGACTTCGAGAAGCGCCTGAAGAGTCTGCTGGCGGAGCTCAAGAAGCAGCCCAATGCGATCCTGTTCATCGACGAGATCCATACGGTGATTGGCGCCGGGGCGGCCTCGGGCGGCGTAATGGATGCCTCCAACCTGCTCAAGCCGCTGCTCTCCTCGGGTGAGCTGCGCTGCATCGGCTCCACTACCTTCCAGGAGTTCCGCGGGATCTTCGAGAAGGATCGGGCACTGGCGCGCCGCTTCCAGAAGGTCGACGTCATGGCACCCTCGGTGGACGACACCATCCGTATCCTCAAGGGGCTGCGCTCGCGCTTCGAGGAGCACCATCGGCTCAAGTATACCGATGCGGCGCTGGAGAGCGCGGCACGCCTGGCGGACCGCTACATCAACGATCGCCACCTGCCCGACAAGGCCATCGACGTGATCGACGAGGCCGGCGCCCACCAGCGGCTGCTGCCGCCGGAGGTGCGGGTCGACACCATCGACGTCGACCAGGTCGAGGCGGTGGTGGCCTCCATCGCGCGGATTCCGCCGAAGAGCGTCTCCAGCTCCGACCGCAAGCTGCTCGAGAACCTCGATCGCGACCTCAAGATGCTGGTGTTCGGCCAGGACGAGGCGATCGACAGCCTCTCCGCCGCCATCAAGCTGTCGCGTGCCGGGCTCAAGTCTCCCGACAAGCCGGTGGGCAGCTTCCTCTTCGCCGGCCCCACCGGGGTGGGCAAGACCGAGGTGGCGCGCCAGTTGGCGCGGATCATGGGCATCGAGCTGGTGCGCTTCGACATGTCGGAGTACATGGAGCGCCACACCGTGTCGCGGCTGATCGGTGCACCGCCGGGCTACGTCGGCTACGACCAGGGCGGGCTGCTGACCGAGGCGATCACCAAGCAGCCGCACTGCGTGCTGCTGCTGGACGAGATCGAGAAGGCGCATCCCGAGGTCTTCAACCTGCTGCTGCAGGTGATGGACCATGGCCGCCTGACCGACAACAACGGCCGCGAGGCGGACTTCCGTCACGTGATCGTGATCATGACCTCGAATGCCGGTGCCGAGCAGCAGGCGCGTCGCTCCATCGGCTTCCAGCACCAGGACCACTCGACCGATGCCATGGAGGTCATTCGCAAGACCTTCTCACCGGAGTTCCGCAACCGCCTGGACGGCATCATCCAGTTCCACTCCCTGCCGACCTCGGTGGTGCGCAGCGTGGTCGACAAGTTCCTGGTGGAGCTGCAGGCGCAGCTCGACGAGAAGCGGGTTCAGCTGGACGTGGACATGGCGGCGCGCGACTTGCTGGCCGAGAAGGGCTACGACCCCAGCATGGGCGCAAGGCCCATGGCGAGGTTGATCCAAGAGAAGCTCAAGAAGCCCCTGGCGGAGCTGATCCTGTTCGGCGAGCTGTCCGAACACGGTGGGGTGGTGCACGTCACGGTGGAGGATGGCGAGTTGCACCTGTCCACGGAGTCGGAATTGGCCGACGCTCCTTGACCTCGCCGGTCGTTGCCGTTGCGCGACCTTCGCACAGCGCCCTGTCTTCGGACGGGGCGTTGTCGTGTCGTGCGGGACAGGCGGGTCGCCGTGAACCCTGCCGTGCAATCAGCGCGAGCGGTAGACGATGCGGCCCTTGGTCAGGTCGTAAGGGGTCAGTTCGACCTTGACCTTGTCGCCGGTGAGAATGCGGATGTAGTTCTTGCGCATCTTGCCCGAGATGTGGGCAGTCACGACGTGGCCGTTCTCCAGCTCGACGCGAAAGGTGGTGTTGGGAAGGGTGTCGACGACGACGCCTTCCATCTCGATATGGTCTTCACGTGCCATATAGGCAGTTCCTCGCTGATGACGTTGGTGTGCCGTGCCTGATCGAAGCATCGGCTTGTGTGCAGCACGACAGCGGACGCGCTTTAACGTCGCATCCGTGCCAAGGATAGCGCGATATTGTGCCGCAAGCCGGGCGTCAAGGCAAAGCGGGCCGAATCACGTCGATGCCGCGGTAGGCAGCAGGCGCCGCCAGTGGCGCCCCTCCAGCACTTCCAGGGGGCGGTAGGTCTCCTTGTAGGCCATCTTGCGGCATTCACGAATCCAGTACCCCAGGTAGACGTGGGGTAGCCCCTCGCGGTAGGCCTCGTTGACCAGGCTCAGCACAGCGAAGGTACCCAGCGAGCGGCGCTCCCATTCGGCTGCCGGATCGAAGAACGTATAGATGGCGGAGAGGCCGTGTTCCAGGCGGTCGAAGGCGGAGATGGCGAGCAGTCGCTCCCCGAGGCGGAACTCGAGCAGCCGCGAATAGGGCTCGTCCAGGGTCAGGAAGGTGCGGTACTGCTCGCGGCTCGGCGGGTACATGTCGCCGTCCCAGTGGCGCGTCTCGATGTAGCGCTCGTAGAGCGCATAGTGCTCGGGGTCGAACAGCGCCGGCCGTTCGATCAGGCGCAGGTCGGCGTTGCGCCTGGCCACCCGTCGCTGGCTGCGGCTGGGCTGGAAGTCGTCGACCGGTATGCGCACCGATACGCAGGCGTTGCAGCCTTCGCAGTGGGGCCGATAGAGGTGGTGGCCGCTGCGCCGAAACCCCAGCAGGGCAAGCGAATCGTAGATGCCCAGACCGTGGGACTCCTGGGGATCGAGAAACAGGGTCGTGGCTTCGTGCCCCTCGAGGTAGCTGCAGGCGTGGGGTACCGTCAGGAAGAAGCGAAGGTCCCTGATCGGATGGCGAGGCGTATTGCTGCTCACGTGATTCGCCTCCTAAGTGAGAGCGGTCAAGGTCTCGACGCAGGGTGGGTCATCGGGCAGTGCCCAGCAGGGCAGTGGATGCTGGCCGTCCGTGGCTCCCGGCGTCGCCAGGCATGATTCAAGATAGTTGATGAACTCGGTGCGGGCGATGTCCCGCGCGCCCAGGCGGGCCAGGTGATGGGTGCGCATCTGGCAGTCGATCAATCGCCCACCACCGGCGCGCATGGCGCGCACCAGGTGAACCATGGCCACCTTCGAGGCATCGCTCGCGCGCGAGAACATCGATTCGCCGAAGAACACCGGACCCATGGCCACGCCATAGAGCCCGCCGACCAGTTCGCTCTGCTGCCACGCTTCCACCGAGCGCGCATAGCCGAGCCGGTGCAGCGTCACGTAGGCGGCATGCATCTCCGCGGTGATCCAGGTGCCGGGCTGGCCCTGGCGCGGAGCCGCACAGGCCTCGACCACGCGGCTGAACTCCCGGTTGAAGGTCACCGTGAAGCGGCCGTTGCGCAGGCGCTTGGCCAGGCTGCGGGACACGTGCAGTTCGTCGGGAAAGAGCACCATGCGCGGGTTCGGGCACCACCAGAGGATCGGCTGGTCGTCGCTGTACCAGGGAAAGATGCCGCGTCGATAGGCCGCCAGCAACCACTCCGGGGTCAGCTCGCCACCCGCTGCCAGCAGCCCCTCCGGGTCGCGCAGGGCGCGCGAGACGGGAGGAAAACGCACAGGGCGCTCGGGAAGCCAGGACAGCATGCGGTGGCGCTCCTCGTCGGCATTGGTTTCCCTAGTCTGCCGCCGGAGCCGATTTGGCTCAAGCAGCGGTCATGGCCACTGTGCCGGGGGCGGGAGTCCCGGTATGATGGCGGCTGAATTCATTCTGCTTCATGTGAGTTGGAAAGGCACCGTCCCGCTACGGTGCGAGGGGGTTGGCGAGTTGAGTGTAAAGGAAAAGGGCGTGCCGCGGCACGCAGCGGAGGAGGACTCCCAGCAGCCGACCACGCGCCTGTCGCTCCACCTGCACGGCGTGGCCCGGGAAGGGGCGACCATCATCCTGCTGGCGGCCTGCGTGTTCCTGCTGCTGGCGCTGTTCAGCTACCAGCCGGCGGATCCCGGCTGGTCCCGCCGTGGGCCGGAAACCGTCGTCGCCAACTGGATGGGGCCCTTCGGCGCCTGGCTGGCCGACGTGCTCTATTCGCTGTTCGGGGCCAGCGCCCTGTGGTGGCCCGGTATGCTGGGCTTCGCCGGCTGGCGGCTGATCCGTACGCGCAGGGTGCAGCTCGAATGGGACGCGACCGCCGTGGCCGTGCGTCTGGGCGGCCTGGTGCTGCTGCTGCTGGGGACGACGACGCTGGGGGCACTGCACTTCTACAGCCCTGACAGCGTGCTGCCCTATGCTTCGGGGGGCATCCTCGGCGAGGGGCTGGTCGGGGCGCTGGTGCCGCTGGTCGACTCGGGCGGTACCGGCCTGCTGGCAGTGGCGGCGATGCTGTGCGGTTTCCCTCTCTTCAGCGGCGTCTCCTGGCTGACGGTGATGGATGAGCTTGGCCACCGCTTCTTGCGCCTGTGGCGCTGGGCGTCCACGCCCTTCGGTCTCTCCCGTGACCGGCACGAGCCGGACTGGGACGAGGATGACAGCCAGGCGGAGGAGGAGCCCGAGCCGGAAGCGCGGCCCGAGTCGCCTCGCCGCCGCTGGCGCTTCTGGCGTCGCCGCGAGCCGCTGACGCCCACGGGGCAGGCAGGGCAGCGCGAACCGGGCCTGGCGTCCTCCTTCGGCGACGACGGCGATACCGACATCCCCTGGGACGTGCCCGAGCGCACACCTTCGGCCAAGCGCCCGGAAGCCGCCTATAGCGCGCGGCAGGGCGAGGCGGCTACGGCGGCGCGGTCGGCCGCTGCCGCGGAGGCTCCGCCGGTGCCGGGCTTCGGTGGCGCACGCGCCGCGGAGGCGCCGATGACCACTACGGTGCTCAAGGCCAGCCGCGACGAAGAGCCCCTCCCGGCCGCTGCCATGCCGCTGCGCGCCACGAAGAGTGACGAGACTGCCTCTGCCGAGCCGACAGACGGCGCCCGCCGGGAGGATGCCGACGCGTCGGCGACACCCCAGGCGGATGACAGGGCCAAGGCGGGTGAGCGGCACGACTCGCCACGGCGCGAACCGGCGCTGGGCGACCTGCAGCCGGAGGAGCCGGTCGATGCGCACGAACCGCGCCTGAGCTGGAACGACATCGGCCTCGCGGACGATGAGCGGGACGACGCCGATGACGAACGCGCCTCGCCGGCGGCGCGGTACGACGAGCAGGAGGAGACGCCGAGTCGCTACGCCGATCAGGCCGAGGGGCTGCGGACGTGGCGTGAATCGGCACCGCACGCCCAGGAGGAGGCGCATGAGGGCCGCGTGGCGACGGCGGAACAGGCGCGTGAGGCGGCCGAGGAGCCCGACGGCCCAACGCTGTGGACGGTGGAGCACCTGCAGAGCCAGCGTCCCGTGCTCGACGACATGCCGGAGCCGGACGGCGAGCTGCCGAGCCTGCGCCTGCTGACGCCGGCTGAGCCGCACCACCAGAACTACACCGAGCAGCAGCTGGCCGACATGGCCGAGTTGCTCGAGACCCGCCTGCGCGAGTACGGCGTCAAGGCCGAGGTGGTGCACACCTGGCCGGGGCCGGTGATCACGCGCTTCGAGATCAAGCCCGCCGCCGGCGTGAAGGTGTCGAAGATCAGCAACCTGGCCAAGGACCTGGCCCGTTCGCTGATGGTCAAGAGCGTGCGCGTGGTGGAGGTGATCCCCGGGCGGCCGACGGTGGGCATCGAGATACCCAACCCGCACCGGGCGATGATTCGCCTGCGCGAGGTGATCGACTCCGACCGCTACCAGCAGGAGGCCTCGGCGCTGACCCTGGCGCTGGGTCAGGACATCGGCGGCGGCCCGGTGGTGGCCAACCTGGGCAAGATGCCTCACCTGCTGGTGGCCGGCACCACCGGCTCGGGCAAGTCGGTGGGGGTCAACGCGATGCTGATCTCGATGCTGCTCAAGGCCACGCCCGAGGAGCTGCGCCTGATCATGGTCGACCCCAAGATGCTGGAGCTGTCGGTCTACGACGGCATCCCGCACCTGCTGGCGCCGGTGGTCACCGACATGAAGGAGGCGGCCAACGCGCTGCGCTGGTGCGTGGCCGAGATGGAGCGGCGCTACAAGCTGATGGCCGCGATGGGCGTGCGCAACATCGCCGGCTTCAACGGCAAGCTCGACGAGGCCGAGCGCGCCGGCGCCCAGGTGGCCGACCCGCTGTGGGAGCCGCAGCCGTGGGAGATGCACGAATCGCCCCCGGTGCTCGAGAAGCTGCCCTACATCGTGGTGGTGATCGACGAATTCGCCGACATGTTCATGATCGTCGGCAAGAAGGTCGAGGAGCTCATCGCGCGCCTGGCGCAGAAGGCGCGGGCGGCCGGTATCCACCTGATCCTGGCGACCCAGCGTCCCTCGGTGGATGTGGTGACCGGCCTGATCAAGGCCAACATCCCTACCCGCATGGCATTCCAGGTGTCGTCGAAGGTCGATTCGCGGACCATCCTCGACCAGGGTGGCGCCGAGAACCTGCTGGGCCATGGCGACATGCTCTACCTGCCGGCCGGCGCCGGGCTGCCGACCCGCGTGCACGGCGCCTTCGTCGACGACGACGAGGTGCACCGGGTGGTCGAGGACTGGAAGCGTCGCGGCGAGCCGGAGTACATCGAGGAAATCCTCTCCGGCGGCGTCTCGGCCGAGGCGTTGGCAGGGCTCGAGGCCGAGGGCGGCGAGGGCGGCGGCGACGCCGAACAGGACGCCCTCTACGACGAGGCGGTGCAGTTCGTCACCGAGAGCCGGCGCGCCTCCATCTCGGCGGTACAGCGCCGCTTCAAGATCGGCTACAACCGCGCCGCGCGCCTGGTCGAGGCCATGGAGGCGGCCGGCGTGGTCTCCTCGATGGGCTCCAACGGCGGGCGCGAGGTGCTGGCGCCACCGCCGGTAGGCAACTGATTCCGGCGCCAGGTGGCAACCCAACCTTGCATCAATCATGAAAGCGTCGGCGGGCATGCAACCCGCCGGCGCGCAGCGGGTCCGAGAGACAGGATCCACGTGGACCTGCCCAGGGAGAGAGAATCGATGATGAAGAAGACCCTAGCTGCACTGGCCCTGACCCTTGCCGCCCCGGCAGTCGTCCTGGCCAGTGAAGGTGCCGAACGCCTGACCCGCATGCTGGAGCCGCTGCAGACCTATGAGGCGAGTTTCGAGCAGCTGATTCTCGACGGCAGCGGCGAGCGGCTGCAGCAGGCCAACGGCCACATGTGGCTGTCGCGTCCCGGCAAGTTCCGCTGGGAGGTCGACGCGCCCTACCAGCAGGAAGTGGTCTCGGATGGCAGCGAGGTCTATCTCTACGACCCCGACCTGGAGCAGGTCACCGTGCAGGCGCTGGACCAGCGGGTCACCCATACCCCGGCGCTGCTGCTCTCCGGCAGCGCCCGCGAGCTGACCGAGAGCTATGAGGTGTCGCGTCAGCAGCAGGGCGGCAGCGAGACCTTCCGTCTGGTGCCGAAATCGGCCGACACCCTGTTCGAGGAGCTGCAGATGACCTTCAATGACGAGCGACTGGCCGCGCTGCAGATGATCGACAGCACCGGCCAGGAGACCGTTATCGAGTTCAGCGACGTGCGGACCAACCAGGACATCGACGACGGCCGCTTCGCGTTCGAGATCCCCGACGGCGCCGACGTGATCCGCGACACGCACTGAGTCCCGCCGTCAGCCCGCCAGCGCCGCCCTCGAGGCGGCGCTGGCGTTTCTACTCGTCCCCGCTGCGGTCGGCCCGGGCGTCCAGCTCGGCGCGCCAGGCCATCAGCTGGGCGTAGCGCTTCTCCTGGCCGTGCTCGCTGGGCTGGTAGAACGCCTCGTGGGACAGGCCTTCCGGCCAGCAGTCGTGGGCGCTGCCCGCCGGGTAGCCCTCCGGCTCGTTGTGGGCGTAGCGATAGCCGTGGCCGTGGCCGAGGGATTCCATCAGTCTGGTCGGGGCGTTGCGCAGGTAGATGGGCACCTCCAGACGCGGTTGGGCGGCAACGAACGCCTTGGCGCGCTTCCAGGCCTGGTCGATGGCGTTGCTCTTGGGCGCGATGGCGAGGTGGATGGCGGCGTGGACGATGGCGCGCTGGCCCTCGTAGTCGCCCAGGCGCAGGTAGGCGTCCCACGCCGCCATGACCAGCGGCAGCGCACGCGGGTCGGCGTTGCCGACGTCCTCCGAGGCGATCGCCGCCAGTCGTCGAATCACGTCGAGCGGGTCGCCGCCGCCCTGGATGAAGCGGGCGATGTAGAGCAGGGCGGCATCCTGGCGCGATGAGCGCACCGACTTGTGGATCGCCGAGAGCAGGTCGTAGTAATGGTCGCCCTGCTTGTCGAAAGCGCTGGCCTGGTGGCCGAGCGCGGCGTCCAGCGCTTCGCGCGGCAGTCGTTCGCCTTCGCCCTCGGGCACGGTGAAATCGCAGGCGGTCTCGAGCATGCCCAGCGCACGGCGTGCGTCGCCGGCGGCGGCACGGGCCAGGATGGCCAGCACTTCGTCATCGACCGCGATGCGGCGCCGGCCCAGCCCGCGCTCCTCGTCGCGCAGGGCGCGCCGCATCACCTCGACGAGCTCGCTCTCGTCGAGCGAGGTGAGCACATGGACGCGAGCGCGCGAGAGCAGCGCCGAGTTGACCTCGAAAGAGGGGTTCTCGGTGGTGGCGCCGATCAGCGTCAAGAGGCCCGACTCAACGTGGGGCAGCAGGGCATCCTGCTGGCTCTTGTTGAGGCGGTGGATCTCGTCGAGGAACAGCAGGGAGGGGCGGCCCTGGGCCTGCATGACCCTGGCCCGTTCCACGGCGGCGCGAATCTCCTTGACGCCGGCCATCACCGCGGAGAGCCGCTCCAGGTGCGCGCCGGAGTGCTCGGCGAGGAGTTCGGCCAGGGTGGTCTTGCCGGTGCCGGGTGGCCCCCACAGGATCATCGAGCGCACGCTGCCGCTCTCGGCCATGCGCCGCAGCGGCCTGCCCGGCCCGACCAGCGCCTGCTGGCCCACGTAGTCGTCGAAGCGCCGGGGCCGCATGCGAAAGGCCAGCGGTGCGGAATCGTCGGTCGCCTGGCCGAAAAGATCCATGGTGTTTCTCCTCCTGCTGCCGTGCGAGGTCGGTCAGACGGCTAGCACTAACTCAGTGGGTTGCAATACGACCTTGGGCGATGTGCGAGATCCAGCCAAAGGGACTAGGGTTGAGACTGCATCCTGCCATTTCGTGCCGTGTCTTGATTGCGACGAGGCCGTAGCCCGATAGCGACAAGACTGAACCTGCTTGCTTCCCGTGAATCCAATTCCTATACCCGCTCATCGTTAGAGGAGGCCTCGACATGCCCATGCTGACCCAGTTGCGTCAGGATCATGCCAATATGGCGCGCATGTTGCACGTTCTTCAGCTCAAGCAAAAGGCCTTGGTGGCCGGTGAACGCCCCAACTTTCAGCTGGTTCGTGAGGTTGTCGACTACATTCTCGACTACATGGAAGGGTTCACCATCCCCCTCGAGCGCATCTGCTCGGAGCGGCTGCGGACCCTGGTGCCGGAGTGCCGGGAACTCACCGAGCGGCTGTCGCGCGACTATCAGGCGCTCAAGCCCCGCCTGATGCGGCTGTCCAACGACATCGACATGATCCTGATGGACGCCGTGGTCCCGATGGACCGCTTCGCCGAGGACCTCAAGGCCTACTTGGATGCGCATCGCGCCTACCTACGCGACGAGCGTGAGCTTCTCTTCCCCCTGATCCGCGATCACTTCGACGATCAGGACCTGGAACTGCTGGCCCAGGCGCTGCCGGAGGATGCGGCGGCCAAGCTGGAGCGGCTTCAGGAAGCCTATCCGGAGCTCTACGCCGAGCTGTGTGAAACCGAGGAGCCGGCCGCCTGACGGGGCCGGAGCGCGATGAACCGGCGATCGGAGGCTTCTGCTCGCTCGGCATGCTGCTAGAATAGGCCCTCTTCTGGTAGCAGCCGAGCGACTTCCATGAGTTCCGTTTCGCCATGTCCGGCCCGATACTGATTTTCGATTCCGGCGTCGGCGGCCTGTCGGTCGTCCCTTCGCTGCGGCATCGGCTGCCCGATGCTGCCTTGGTGTATGCCTGCGACAATGCCATGCTGCCCTACGGTACGCGCCCCGACGACTGGCTGGTGGCGCGCATTCTGGCGGTGTGCGAGGCGGCTGTTGCCGCAAGTGGCTGCTGCGTGCTGGTGGTGGCGTGCAATACCGCCAGCACCCTGGCGCTGGATGCCCTGCGTGCCCATCTCATGGTGCCCGTGGTGGGAACGGTACCGGCGATCAAGCCTGCCGCCGCCATGAGTGCCAGTCGCCACATCGGCCTGCTGGCGACCAGCGCCACCGTGGCGCGCCCCTATACCGACCGGCTGATCGAGGCCTTTGCCAGCGACTGTCGGGTCACGCGGGTGGCGGCCGACCCCCTGGTGCGCGAGGCCGAGCGCCTGCTGGCCGGCGACGAGCCGGATCAGGCCATCATCGACGCCGTCACGGCGCCGCTGTGGGAGTCCGCCGATCTCGATACGGTGGTGCTCGGCTGCACCCACTTCCCACTGCTTGGCGAGAGGTTGATCGCGGCGTCGCTACGTCCGGTGCGCCTGGTCGACTCCGGCGAGGCCATTGCGCGGCGCACCGCCGAGGTGGCCGGCGACCCCGCCCCCGTGACCGGCCGCGACCGGAGCCTGGCCACGGCGCCCGATGCGCGACTCGCCCGGGCACTGGCCCACTTCGATTTTGACGAACCGCGCCTGCTGATCGCCGGCTGACTGCCTTCCCTACGCTCTGCACACGACAGGAGATGCCGTGCCCATTCCCGTTGTCGATCCCGCCCGCTACGAGGCGCAGCTCGAGGCCAAGCGCGAGCGCATCGAACGCCAGTTCGCGCGCTTCGCCCCGCCTGCGCTGGAGGTGTTTCCCTCACCGCCGAGCCATTATCGTCAGCGCTGCGAGTTTCGCCTGTGGCACGAAGGCGACGACCTCTACTACGCCATGTTCGAGGTCGATCGCGACGACCCCAAGCAGAAGCGGGTGATCCGGCTGGACGACTACCCGGTCGCCAGCCGCCGCATCAACGAATTGATGCCGCGGCTGCGCGAGGCGCTGCTGGAAAGCGACGTGCTGCGCCGCCGGCTGTTCCAGGTCGAGTTCCTGACCACCCTCTCCGGCGAGGCCCTGGTCACGCTGATCTATCACCGCCCGCTGGATGCGGCCTGGGAAGAGGAGGCGAAGCGGTTGCAGCGGCGGCTCGACATCCAGGTCATCGGCCGCTCGCGCAAGCAGCGCCTGGTACTCGCGCGCGACCACGTCTGGGAGCGGCTGGAGGTGGAGGGGCGCACCCTGCACTACCAGCAGGTGGAGAACAGCTTTACCCAGCCCAATGCCGAGATCAGCCGCGCCATGCTGGCCTGGGCGCGCGACGTGACCCGGGGCAGCCAGGCGAGCGACCTCGTCGAGCTCTACTGCGGTAATGGCAACTTCACCGTGGCGCTGGCCGAGAACTTCCGCCGCGTGCTGGCCACCGAGATCTCGCGCACCTCGGTGGCCAGTGCCCAGCAGAACCTGGCGGCCAACGGCATCGACAATGCCGTGGTGGGGCGCATGTCAGCGGAAGAGTTCAGCGCCGCGCTCAAGGGCGAGAAGGGCGGCCGGCGGGTCTCGGAAATGGCGCTGGCGGAATACGACTTCTCCACCGTGCTGGTGGACCCACCGCGCGCCGGCCTCGACGAGGCCAGCTGCCGCCAACTGAGCGAATATTCGCGAATCGTCTATATTTCATGCAATCCGGATACGTTGGAGCGCAACCTGGAGGCGCTGAGCCGCACCCATCGAATGACCCGTTTCGCGCTGTTCGATCAGTTTCCCTGGACCCACCACTGTGAATGCGGGGTGCTGCTGGAGAAAATCTCCGCCTGATCGTCGGCTGGCCTGCTCAGGAATGGCCGCTGTTGTCAAGTAGCGAAACGTACCGCCTCGATGCACAAGCGACATGCTCCATGAGAAGGCTGGCAAGTCGATAGGGTGCAGCGCAGGGCTGCAGTAAGCTTCCCGTCACGTGGCCGCGAGTCACGCCGATTCTTTCCCAGGGCCGCTACGGCCCCAGGCAGCCGAGGTGAGGGATGCAATACGAGACGATCGAAGTTGGCCGGCAGGAAATACTCAAGCAGCTGCGCGAACGCCTGGACAGCCGACTCGAGAAAGCGCGGGCCGAAGAGGTGGAGGCCTTCGCCCGCCATTTCTATGCCACGGTGCCGCTGGAGGACCTGGCCGACCGCCGGCTGGACGACCTCTATGGTGCCACCCTGTCGGTATGGCACTTCATCCAGCACTTCGATCACGCCTCGCCCAAGGTGCGCGTCTTCAATCCCGACTTCGAGGAGCATGGCTGGCAGTCCTCGCATACGTTCGTCGCGGTGCTGCACGAGGACATGCCGTTCCTGGTCGACTCGGTACGCATCGAGCTGAACCGGCGCGGCCTGACCGTGCATGCGATCCACAATGCCGTGCTGGCGGTGGAGCGCAACCGCGGACACGACCTGCTGCAGGTCGGTTCGCCGCGCGACGTCAACGCGCCCGCCAATCGCGAGTCGCTGATCGCCATCGAGATCGACCGCCACTCCAATCCCGAGGTGCTGGCAGACATCGAGCAGTCGCTGCAGGAAGTATTGCGCGACGTGCGTATCGCCGTGGGCGACTACGAGGCGATGAGCGAGCGCGCCCGCGAGGCCGTCGCCGAACTCAAGGCCGGCCGCCCCGAGCAGATCGAGCCGGGCGACCACGAGGAGGCGATCGCTTTCCTCGAGTGGCTGGTGCGCGACAACTTCACCTTCCTCGGCTACGACGCCTACACCATCGAGACCGATGCCGAGGGCGACCGCCTGGTCAAGGCCGAAGGGAGCGAGCTCGGTGTGTTCCGCCTGGACCTGCCGCGCTACCAGGAGCGCATCCGTACCGAGCTGGGCATCGAGGGCAACCGCTTCGTGCTGGTGCCCCAGCTGCTCTCGTTCGCCAAGAGTTCGCATCATGCCCGGGTCCACCGGCCCACCTACCCGGACTACATCTCGATCGATCGCTACGACGAGCAGGGGCGGGTCATCGGCGAGCACCGCTTCCTCGGCCTGTTCACCTCCAGTGTGTACAACGAGTCGCCGCGCAACATTCCGCTGCTGCGCCACAAGCTCAAGGCGGTGATGGAGATCGCCGGCTTCAATCCCAAGGGGCACAACGGCAAGCAACTGCTGCAGATCCTCGAGGTCTACCCGCGCGACGACCTGTTCCAGATCGATACCCAGGAACTGGCGCGCACGGCGCTGGGGATCCTCGACATCCGCGAGCGCCGGCGGGTGCGGCTGTTCATCCGCACCGACCGTTCCGGGCGCTTCCACTCCTGCCTGGTGTTCGTGCCGCGTGACGTGTTCTCCACCGACCTGCGCGTGCGCATCCAGAACCTGCTGTGCGAGGAGCTCGACGCCACCTTCGGCGACTTCAACACCTACCTCTCCGAATCGATCCTCGCCCGTATCCAGTTCATCCTGCGCTTCCGCGGCGACACCCCCCGCGAGGTCAATCTCAAGCGCCTGGAGGCCAAGGTCGCCCAACTGGCCCGCAGCTGGCGCGACGAGCTGCACGAGGCACTGGTGGAAGGCTTCGGCGAGGAGCAGGCCAACCGCCTGATGGATCGCTTCCGCGACGCCTTCCCGGCCAGCTACCGTGACGACTTCGGCTCGCGCACCGCCGTCTTCGACCTGCAGCACCTGGCCGACCTCGACGCCGGCGAGCCGCTGGCGCTGACCCTCTATCGCCTGGTGGAGGAGGAGGGCAGCGGCGTCAACCTCAAGCTGTTCCAGCGCAATCGCCCGATCCCGCTCTCCGACGTGCTGCCGGTGATGGAGAACCTGGGGTTACGGGTAATCGGCGAGCGCCCCTATGAGTTCGTCACCCCCGACATGCGCTACTGGCTGCACGACTTCGACCTCGAGCACCACACCGCCACCGAGGTCAGCCTGCAGCAGATGCGCGAGCCGTTCATCGAGGCGTTCAAGCGCATCTGGGCCGGCGAGGCCGAGAACGATGCCTTCAACCGCCTGGTGATCGCCGCCAACCTGGACTGGCGCGAGGTGGCCATGCTGCGTGGCTACGCCCGTTATCTGAAGCAGATCCGCTTCGGCATGTCGCAGGACTACATCGCCACCACGCTGACCAGCTATCCGGAGATCACCCATGAGCTGGTGACCCTGTTCAAGCTGCGCTTCGACCCCGAGCGGCGCCCCGAGGAGGGCGAGGTACAGGCTTGCATCGAACGCCTCAATCGTCACCTCGACGGCGTCGCCAGCCTCAACGACGACCAGCTGCTGCGTCGCTTCATGGAGCTGATCCGCGCCACCCTGCGTACCAACTACTACCAGCGCACCGCCGACGGCAGGTTCAAGGACTACATCGCCTACAAGCTCGATCCCAAGCGGGTCACCGGCATGCCCAAGCCGCGACCGGCATACGAGATCTTCGTCTGCTCGCCGCGGGTCGAGGGCGTTCACCTGCGCGGCGGCAAGGTCGCCCGAGGGGGGCTGCGCTGGTCGGACCGCCAGGAGGACTTCCGTACCGAGGTGCTGGGTCTGGTCAAGGCGCAGCAGGTCAAGAACGCCGTGATCGTGCCGGTGGGTGCCAAGGGCGGCTTCGTCTGCAAGCGCCTGCCCGAGGGCGGCGACCGCGATGCCATCCAGCAGGAGGGCATCGCCTGCTACAAGACCTTCATTCGCGCGCTGCTCGACGTGACCGACAACCTGGTCGGCGGCGAGGTGGTGCCGCCCCGGGACGTGGTGCGTCACGACGACGACGACGCCTACCTGGTGGTGGCGGCCGACAAGGGCACCGCAACCTTCTCCGACATCGCCAACGAGATCTCTGCCGAGTACGGCCACTGGCTGGGTGACGCCTTCGCCTCCGGCGGTGCCAACGGCTACGACCACAAGAAGATGGGCATCACCGCGCGCGGGGCCTGGGAGTCGGTGAAGCGCCACTTCCGCAACCTCGGCCTGAACACCCAGCAGGAAGAGTTCACCGTGCTCGGCATCGGCGACATGGCCGGCGACGTGTTCGGCAACGGCATGCTGCTCTCCGACAAGATCCGCCTGCTGGGCGCCTTCAACCACTTGCATATCTTCGTCGACCCGCATCCCGACGCCGCCGCCACCTTCGTCGAGCGCCAGCGGCTGTTCCAGCTGCCGCGCTCGAGCTGGGAGGACTTCGACGCCGCGCTGATCTCCGAGGGCGGCGGGGTGTTCAAGCGCAGCGCCAAGTCGATCCCGATCTCACCGCAGATGCAGGAGGTGTTCGGCATCGAGGAGGAGCGCCTGTCGCCCAACGACCTGATTCGCGCCATGCTCAAGTCCCGCTTCGACCTGCTGTGGAACGGCGGCATCGGTACCTACGTCAAGGGCAGCCTGGAAACCGACGCCATGGTCGGTGACAAGGCCAACGATTCGCTGCGCATCAACGGCAGCGAACTCAACTGCCGGGTGGTCGGCGAGGGCGGCAACCTGGGCCTGACCCAGCGCGGCCGCATGGAGGCCGCCGCCAAGGGCGTGCTGGTCAACACCGACTTCATCGACAATGCCGGCGGGGTCAACTGCTCCGACCACGAGGTCAACATCAAGATCCTCATCGACGAGGTGGTCAAGCGTGGCGACATGACCGAGAAGCAGCGCAACCAGCTGCTGGCCGACATGACCGAGGAGGTGGCCGAACTGGTCATTCTCGACAATTACCGCCAGACCCAGGCGCTGGACCTCTCTCAGATCCTGTCGCGCTACGGCATCGGACCCTACCGGCGCTTCATCGGCGAACTGGAGGCCGCCGGCCAGCTCGACCGTGAACTCGAGTTCCTGCCCTCCGACGAGGAGATGCAGGAGCGGGTCAATGCCGACCAGGGCATGACCCACCCGGAACTCTCGGTGCTGATCTCCTACGCCAAGAGCGTACTCAAGGGAGACGTGCTGGCCTCCGACGTGCCCGACGATCCCTATATCCAGCAGTACGTGGAGCGTATCTTCCCGCGCGTGCTGGTCGAGCGCTTCCGGGACGAGATGTACGCTCACCGCCTCAAGCGCGAGATCGTCACCACGCAGGTGGCCAATGACCTGGTCGATCACATGGGTATCGTCTTCGTGCGCCGCCTGATCGATTCCACCGGGGCCAGTCCCGCCGATATCGCCCGCGCCTACATCATCGCCCGCGACAGCTTCCAGCTCTCCGACCTGTGGGAGCGGATCGAGGCGCTGGACAACCAGGTGCCGAGCCAGGTGCAGTACGCCATGATGCTCGACCTGATGCGGCTGATCCGGCGCACCACCCGCTGGTTCCTGCGCCAACGCCTGGGGCTCTCGACCCGCGACGCCATCGAGTACTTCGCGCCGCGGGTCGCCCAGCTGCAGGAGGGCATCGGCGAGCTGCTGCGCGGCGAGGAGCGCCGCCGCTGGGAGCAGAAGCGCGGCGAGCTGCTCGATGCCGGCGTGCCCGAGGAGCTGGCCGCCACGGTGGCGGCCTCGGGCAGCCTCTACGGCGCGCTCGGCATCATCCAGGCCGCTCGCCAGACCGACGAGAAGCCGCAGCGTGTCGCCGAGGTCTTCTTCGAGATCGGCGACCGACTCGAGCTGCCGTGGATGATCCAGCAGGTCAGCAACCTCGATGTCCGCGACAGCTGGCAGGCCCAGGCCCGCGAGACCTTCCGCGACGACATCGATCGCCAGCAGCTGGCCCTCACCGCCAGCGTGCTCAAGTCCGAGGACGGCCGCGAGCCCGACGAGCGCGTCGATCACTGGCTGGCATTGCACGCTTCGCTGCACGAG
The DNA here is from genome assembly GCF_015992245.1 of Halomonas sp. SS10-MC5. NCBI lineage: Bacteria > Pseudomonadati > Pseudomonadota > Gammaproteobacteria > Oceanospirillales > Halomonadaceae > Halomonas > Halomonas sp. SS10-MC5. Next base: position 1,562,093 of record NZ_CP065435.1, read on the forward strand.
CGCTGGTGCCGCCTGATTGCCGAAGTGCGCAGCGGCAGCCAGGCGAGCTTCCCGCTGTTCGCGGTGGCAGTGCGTGAGCTGGTCGACCTGGCCGAGAGCAACGGCGAGGCCTGAAGGCGCGAAACAGCCTGAGCGATAGACGAACCCCGCCGATGGCGGGGTTCGTCGTCTTGGGCCTGCGGCGCTGCTATAATCCGCCCGCCACGCCACTGCCAACTGCCAGGAGCTGCCATGTACGCGCTTGCCCGTTCGATCCTGTTTCGCCTCGATGCCGAAACCGCCCACGGCCATGCGCTCTCGGCTCTCGACCTGGCTCATCGCCTCAGGCTGGCAGGTGTGCTGAGTGGGGCTCGCGTCGACGACCCGGTGGAGCTGATGGGGCTGCGCTTTCCCAATCGGGTTGGGCTGGCGGCGGGGCTCGACAAGAACGCCGATCACCTCGATGCGCTGGGAGCGCTCGGCTTCGGTTTCGTCGAGGTCGGCACGGTGACGCCCAGGCCGCAGGAGGGCAATCCCCGGCCACGCCTGTTTCGCCTGCCCGAGGCGGGCGCCATCATCAACCGCATGGGCTTCAACAACGCCGGGGTCGACCATTTGATCGAGCGAGTGAAGGCGGCGCACTTCGACGGCGTGATCGGCATCAACATCGGCAAGAACCTCACCACACCGGTGGAGCGAGCCGTGGACGACTACCTGACCTGCCTGGAGAAGGTCCACGCCCACGCCGACTACGTGACGGTCAACATCTCCTCGCCTAACACCCCGGGGCTGCGCAACCTGCAGTTCGGCGAGCACCTCGATGCCCTGTTGGGTGCCCTGCGCGAAGCGGCCGACCGCCTGGACCAGGCCGCCGGCCGCCGGGTGCCGCTGGCGGTCAAGATCGCTCCGGACATGAGCGCCGAAGAGGTGGGCCTGGTGGCGGCGAGCATCGCCGGCAGCGGCATCGACGCGGTGATTGCGACCAATACCACGGTGTCGCGTGAGGCGGTGACCGGACTTGCCCATGCCGACGAGCAGGGCGGGCTCTCGGGGCGGCCGGTGTTCGAGCCCTCCAACCGGGTGATCCGCGAACTGCGCCGCCACCTGCCCGAGTTACCGATCATCGGCGTGGGCGGCATCGACAGCGGCGAGGCGGCGGTGGCCAAGCTCGACGCCGGTGCCGACCTGGTCCAGCTCTATTCGGGCTTCATCTATCGCGGGCCGGCACTCGTCGGCGAGTGTGCTCGGGCGCTCAGGGCATATGGCAAGGGGGCGGCAGGCGAAAGCCGGTAACAAGAAAGCCCGCGCAAGGCACGGGCTTAGCTCTTTCCTCGCCACCCTGGCGGTGACAAGGGGACGATCGGTTGGTGAGAAACTCGTTACATTACCATCGGGTTCTTGTGAATCCCGGAGACGCCGGTCATGCCGGCCCACTGGTCTCCTCGGCCTTCACGCCAACCACTCATCCAATATTCACGTATGTTGACATCCTGACTGGGACAGTCGTCGCGGGAGCGCCCGGAAATGCCGGCCTTGTAGCCATGAAGATAGGCGCGTTGGAAGCGATCACGTTTCTGTCTTTTCATCGGATGACCTCTTGTCAAGGTACCAATTTGGAGCGCGCGACATGCACGCTCCGGCGTTCCACCGTTCGCCTCGCCGTTATTCATTCCCTTGACGACGGCAGAGCGAGGTCATGCGAGCCCAAAACGGGTTCGCCAAGTGAACGCATGCGTCTTTACAGTAGCTACCATGACTACTCTTAGCCCATCATGGGGGCCATTGTCGACCTATGTTTCGTCATAAGATCGAGACAAATTTGTAACGAAAGGAATATGCCCGGCCGAAGGGGGCGGGAACGCTTCATGAGTGAGTCATCGCAACGCGCAACACGGCCTTTCCTGGCCACCTGCCCCAGGGGGCTGGAAGAGCTGCTCGCCGACGAACTGCGCGCGCTGGGGGCCGAGCCGCACAAGACCACGGTGGCCGGGGTCCACTTTCGCGCCGACCTCGAGGTCGCCTATCGCGCCTGCCTGTGGTCGCGGCTGGCCAACCGCATCGTGCTGAGCCTGTTGCGCGAGGAGAACATCGAGCGCCCCGAGGCGCTGCATCGGGTGGTGGCCGGCGTCGACTGGTCGCAGCACCTGCCCCCCGGCGCTACCCTGGCGGTGGATTTCCACGGCCGCAGCGAGCAGATCCGCCATACCCGCTTCGGCGCCCAGACCGTCAAGGACGGCGTGGTGGACGCGCTGCAGGCGCAGGGTCGGCCGCGCCCCGGTATCGACCTGCAGCGTCCCGACCTGCGCCTCTACGCCCACCTGCACCGGGGCCGGCTGACGCTGGGCGTGGACCTTTCCGGCGACAGCCTGCATCGGCGCGGCTATCGGCGCGACGTGGGCCACGCGCCGCTCAAGGAGAACCTCGCCGCAGCCCTGCTCATCCGCGCCGGCTGGCCGCAGCGTCTGCGCGACGGCGAGGCGCTGGTCGATCCGCTGTGCGGCGCGGGGACGCTGTTGATCGAGGCAGCGCTGATGGCTGCCGACATGGCGCCCAACCTCGGCCGCGTACGCTTCGGCTTCCATGGCTGGGCGCAGCACGACGAGGCGTTGTGGGCCGAACTCAAGCGCGAGGCCGAAGCGCGTGCCAGCATCGGCCGCAAGCGTTGCCGCAACCGGCTCTACGGCTTCGACCAGAGCCCGCCGGCGCTGGCGGCGGCCAAGTCCAACGCCATGCGCGCCGGCATTCCTGCGCTGATCGCGTTCTCCGGCGCCTCGCTCGGCCAGCTGCGGCGGCCGGCCGAACTGGATGAGGAGGCGCGGGGCCTGGTCATCACCAACCCGCCCTACGGTGAGCGCCTGGGTGAGCTGCCCGAGCTGGTCACGCTCTATGGCGAGCTGGGCGAGGGTGTGCGCCGTGCCTTCCCCGGTTGGCGCCTGGCGGTGTTCACTGCCAACCCGGACCTGGGTCATCGCATCGGGCTGCGGGCCGACAAGCAGTATTCGCTGAAGAACGGCCCGCTGGAGGCCAAGCTGCTGTTGATGGACGTACGGGCCGGCGCAGGCGAGGAGAGCAAGACGGCGGCAGGGTCGGCAACGGCTCCACGCAGCGAGGGCGCGCAGATGTTCGCCAACCGGCTTGAGAAGAACCGCAAGCGGCTCAGGAAATGGCTCAAGCAGAGCGGCGAGGCCTGCTACCGCCTCTACGATGCCGACATGCCGGAGTATGCCTTGGCGGTGGACGTCTACGACGGCCGGGTCCATGTGCAAGAGTACGCGCCGCCGCGCTCGGTGAACGCCGACCAGGCGCAGAAGCGCCTGTTCGATGCGCTTCAGGTCATCCCCGAGGTGCTCGACGTCGACCCCGGCCAGGTGGTGATCAAGCGCCGCGAGAAGCAGAGTGGCAAGGCGCAATACCTCAAGCAGGCCGCTACCGGCGAGCGCTTCCAGGTGCGCGAGGGGCGCGCACGGCTATGGATCAATCTGCGCGACTACCTCGACACCGGGCTGTTCCTCGATCACCGCCCGGTGCGGCGCATGCTCGCCGAAATGGCGCCGGGCAGACGCTTCCTCAACCTGTTCTGCTACACCGCCGCGGCCACCGTGCAGGCGGCGCTCGGCAGCGAGGAGGCGGGCGGCGCCGTGGACAGCGTCAGCGTCGACCTTTCCAACACCTACCTGGAGTGGGCGCGCGACAACTTCGCCCTCAACGGCCTCGACCCCGCCCGCCACCGCGTGGTGCGCGACGACTGCCTGCGCTGGCTGGAAACCGCCAGGGCCGAGTTCGACCTGATTTTCCTCGACCCGCCGACCTTCTCCAACTCCAAGAAGATGGAGGGCACCCTGGACGTGCAGCGCGATCATGTACGCCTGGTGACGCTGGCCATGGCGCGGCTGGCCCCGGGCGGCACCCTGGTGTTCTCCAACAACCAGCGTCGCTTCCAGCTCGATGAGCAGCTGACGGAGCGCTTCGCGGTGGAGGACATCTCGGCGCGCACCTTCGACCCCGACTTCACGCGCCGCCCCGACATCCACCACGTATTCCTGATTCGTCATAGGGAGGTCGCATGACCCGGCTGACCCTTTACACCACCCTGGGCTGCCATCTGTGCGAGCGCCTCGAGACCCTGCTGGCCGTGCTGCATCGCGGTGAGTATCGCCTGGAGCGGGTCGAGATCAGCGACGACACGGCGTTGATGGCGCGCTACGCGGTGCGCATTCCGGTGCTGGCGGATGCCGCGGGCGATGAACTCGACATGGGCTTCGAGCCGCCCAGGCTGGCGGCCTGGCTGGAGGCGCGGGGCCGGCTCGACAGCAGCGCCTGGCGGCGGCTGCAGGCGGGCGGGCTCGAGCTCGAGCCGGAGCCGTCACCGGCGCGGGAGCGTGAGCCCTTGGCCCGGCGCCCCGCGGGACGGCGCTATCTCGGCTAGCGTCTACGTTGACCCAACGTAGGCCAGGAGAGGCCGTCGCCGTGGTGGGGGCTCGCCGTTTTAACAACAATCATCAGGCATGGATCGTGAACGCACAGGGGGTGGAAAATGAGGGCACCGCAACGAAGGCGGTGGCAGTACACCGCCCTGGGCTGTACGCTGCTGCTGGCGATTGCGGACACGGTGTCGGGGGCGGCGGAGCCGGTCGGGATACAGCTGAGCGACGAAGAGCGCCGCTTCCTGGAAGCGAACGAGCCGATCGTCTTCGTTAGCCAGAGCCGCTACCCTCCCTTCGAATTCCTCGACGACAACGGCGAGCGACACGGCATGATGGTCGAGCTGGCCCAATGGATCGCCACCGAGGCCGGCTTTCACGCGCAACTGACCGATACCGTCTTTCAGCAGGCCCAGGAACGAGTGCTGAGCGGAGAAGCCGACGTCCTGACGAGTTTCTTCTACAGCGAGGCGCGCGACCGTCGGTTCGATTTCACCCAGACCGTCTTCGAGGTGCCCGCCGCCATCTTCGTCGCCGTCGAGCGGCCCGACATCGCTCGGATAGAGGATCTCGACGGCAAGCGTGTCGCCACGCAGCGCGGCGACTATGCCATGGAGTACCTGGCCTCGCGGGACATCGAGGTCGAGCTGATCCAGACCGATGATTTTGCCGGTGCCGCGCGAGCCGTGATGGAAGGCGCTGCCGATGCCATGGTGGGCGACGAGCAAATCGTTCGCTACTACCTCTACAGCAGCGGGTTGCACGAAGCCATGAAGCGGGTCGGCGAGCCGCTCTACGTCGGGCTCAACGCCATGGCGGTGGCCGAAGGCAACGTGCTGCTTCAATCGATTCTGGACAAGGGCATCGACCATGCCCGCACCAGCGGGACGCTCGACCGGCTGCACGAGAAGTGGGTCGGCGCCGAGCTGCCCGGCAGACGCGTCGAATGGCGCGACTACTGGCTCTACGGGGCAGGGCTGGCGCTGGTGGTCGCCCTGGTCGTGGCCTGGAATGTCAGGCTGCGCCAGCTGGTCCGGCGCAAGACCGCGGATCTCGAGCTGGCAGCCAGCGTGTTCCGACATGCTCGGGAAGGCATCGTCATTACCGATGCCAAGGGCGACATCCTCGAGGTCAACGAGGCCTTTACCCGTATCACCGGTTACCGCCGGGACGAGGTGCTGGGCAGGAATCCTCGCATGCTCCAATCGGGCCTGCAGGAGGAGGGGTTCTATCGGGCGCTATGGCAGGAGCTGCTGGAGAAGGGAGCCTGGGAGGGCGAGCTGTGGAACCGGCGCAAGAGTGGCGAGACCTACCCCGAGCTGCTCACCATCTCGAAGGTCTGCGACCGCCAGGGCCAGGTGTCGCATTTTCTCGCCGTGTTCACCGACATCAGCCGTCAGAAGGAGTACGAGCGCCAGCTACAGAACATGGCCTTCTTCGACAGCCTGACCGAACTGCCCAACCGGATCCTGCTGGCCGACAGGCTGCGTCAGGCGATGCTGGCGGCCCGGCGCAGCGGCTGCAAGGTGTCGTTGGCCTACCTCGACCTGGATGGCTTCAAGGAGATCAACGACCGCCTGGGCCATGGCGTTGGCGACCGGGTGCTGGTGACGATAGCCGAGCGCCTGACCTCGGCCCTGCGAGAAGCCGATACTGTCGCCCGCCTGGGCGGCGACGAGTTCATCATCGTGCTGCCCGAGCAGAGCGATGTGAGCAACGTGAGCAGCCTCATCGTACGCCTGCTGCGCCGAATCGCGGAGCCGATCGAGATCGAGGGAACCTGCCTCTACGTCTCTGGCAGCATCGGCGTGGTGCATTTCTCCCCCGAGGACGAGATCGAGCCCGAGCAGCTCATCCGCCAGGCGGACCAGGCCATGTACCAGGCCAAGCAGGCGGGAAAGAATCGCTTTTACGTATTCGATGCCGAGCACGACCGCGCGGTGCGCGGGCACCATGAGAGCGTCGAGCGCATGCGCGACGCCCTGGCCAATGGCGAGTTCGTGCTCTACTACCAACCCAAGGTCAACATGTCCACCGGCGAGGTCGTCGGCGTCGAGGCGCTGGTCCGCTGGCAACATCCCGAGCGAGGCCTCCTGGCGCCTGCCGCCTTCCTGCCGACGATCCAACAGCATCCGCTGGCCATCGACCTGGGCGAGTGGGTGCTGGCCCAGGCGTTGAGCCAGTTCGAGGCCTGGGCCAACGCCGGCATCCGGCTGCCGGTCAGCGTCAACATCGACGCCATTCACCTGCAGCAGGCCGACTTCGTCGAGCGCCTGCGCGCCGAGATCGAGCGCCACCCGAGCGTGGCGCCGGGCGATCTTGAGCTGGAGGTGCTCGAAACGAATGCGCTTGAGGATATCGCCCATGTGGCGAGCGTGATGAAGGCATGCCGGGCGTTTGGCGTCGAGTTCGCGCTGGACGATTTCGGCACCGGGTACTCCTCGCTGACGTACCTGCGCCATTTCCCTGCCACCATGCTCAAGATCGACCGCAGCTTCGTGCGCGACATGCTCGATGACCCCGAGGATCTGACGATTCTCGAAGGGGTGCTCGGGCTCGCCGTCGCGTTTCGTCGCGACATCATTGCCGAAGGCGTGGAGACGCTGCTGCATGGGCGCATGCTGCTGGCGATGGGCTATCAACTGGGGCAAGGCTACGCCATCGCCCGGCCCATGCCGGCGAAGGCGGTGCCGGCCTGGCTCGAATCATGGCGCCCCGACCCGACCTGGCGCCATCGCCAGCGCGCCCAGCCGGAAGAGCTGCAGGCGATTTATGCCATGGTCGACCACCGTGCCTGCGCTGCCGGCCTGCTGCACTACCTGAAAGGCGAGCGCGCGGAGCCGCCGGCGGCGAGCTGTCGCAAGAGCCGGCTGGAGCAATGGCTGTCGGCCCTCGACGAATTGTCGGTCAAGGGGGGGGAGCACACGGCGCGAATCGCCGCGCTCTGTGCCGTCTACGACCGCCTGGCCGAGGAGGCGCTGACGCTGAAGGGCCATAGGGACGACGAGGAAGTCAAGCGGCACGCACGCCAGATGGAGGGGGTGAGCGAGGAGCTGCTGGGCCTGTTGCAGTACTGGATCGACGCCAGCGAAGCCGTGCGCGACGATCTGTAGCGTGCCAAGCCCCGGCGCGTGCCGCCTACAGCGCGTCCAGCAGCGAGAGCTGGCGCACCGCGGCCTGGCCCTCGGCGCTCTCGGCGTCCACTTCGAGCACCTTGCGCAGGCCGCGGGACGACTGGATGGTGGCCTCGTCACCGAGCCACATCAGCGCCTGGTCATGGTCGTCGGCCAGCATGTGCTTCAGCCCACCGAACTGAGTGCCGATCTGGCCCCAGGCGCGGCTGAAGATCCAATCGCCGAACATGTCCTGGTGAATGTGCACCAGCACGTAGTCGTGTTCACTTTCCCAGCGGACGATCACGAAGGCTCCACAAGCATCGGGGCGCGGCCGGGAGGCAGCGCCAAGGGTTCGTGCGGTATTGTAAGGCTTCACGCTGGCGGCACAAGTCGTGCCGGAAGCCCAAGCCACCATTTCATCAAGGAGCAAAAGCGTGAGGATTCTCGTCGATGCCAACGTACCCGGTGCCGAGGCCTGTTTCGGCCCGCTGGGCGAACTGGTCAGGATGCCGGGGCGAGAGATCGACGCCGCGGCCCTGTGCGATATCGACGCGCTGGTGATCCGCTCCATCACCCGGCTCGATGCGGCGACCCTCGACACGGCCGGGGCGCAGGGCATGCGACTCCGTTTCGTCGGCACCTGCACCATCGGCACCGACCACGTCGACCGGGCGGCGCTGGCGCGTCACGGCATCGCCTTCGCCAGCGCGCCGGGCTGCAACGCCGAGGCGGTGGTCGACTATGTGCTGGGCAGCCTGCTGACCCTGGCGGAGCGCCAGGGATGGCGGCTCAGCGAGCGCCGCGTGGGGATCGTCGGCGTAGGCAACGTGGGCGGGCGGCTGCTGGCGCGACTCTCCGCCATGGGCATCGCTTGCCTGGCCTGTGACCCGCCCAGAGCGGAAGTGGAGGGGCTTGAAGGTTTCGAAACGCTGGAGACGCTGATCGGTGAGTGCGACGTGCTCTGCCTGCATACCCCGCTGGTGCGCGAGGGGCCCCACGCCACCCATCACCTGCTCGACGCCCGGCGCATCGCCGAGCTGGCGCCCGGCACGCTGCTGCTCAATGCCGGGCGCGGCGACTGCATCGATGGCCAGGCATTGCGCCAACGCCTGGCGGGGCAGGGCGACATCAGTGCCGTGCTGGACGTCTGGGAAGGGGAGCCGGCCATCGACCCGGCGCTGCGCGACCTGGCGCAGATCGCCACGCCGCACATCGCCGGCTACAGCCTCGATGGCAAGCTGAGGGGGACCTACCAGATCTATGCAGCACTGTATCAGCATCTGGGCTTGCCGAGGCGACTCGGCCTCGCCGACCTGTTGCCGCCACCGCCGCTGACCCGGCTCCGGCTCCAGGGCGGTCTCGATCCCGACGAGGCCCTGCGGTGCTGCCTGCGCGCGGTATATGACGTGCGCCGCGACCATGACAGCCTGCGGCGCGAGAGCCGCCGGCGCGGCATGGCCCAGGGCTTCGATGCCTGCCGCGCGAACTACCCGCTGCGCCGGGAACTCTCGACCCTGACGGTGGAACTGGGGGACGGAGCCCAGGCGCTGGCGCCGTGGCTGCTAGGGGCGGGCCTGAACCTGGCCTGACGGTTCCTCGGTCGCAAGCCCGACAACGCAAAGGGCCCGCCATGAGGCGAGCCCTTCGGCTTCGAGAGGCGTTCCCTCAGCGGTAGGCGGCTTCTTTCAATGCCCGGATACGATCGTCCAGCGGCGGGTGGCTGGCGAACAGGCGTTCCATGATCTTGCGGGTCTGGCCGGCGTTGATGCCGAAGGCGGTCAGGGTCTCGGGCATTTCATTGGGCATTTCGCTCTCGGCCTTGAGCCGGGCGAGCGCGTTGATCATCGCTCCGGTACCGGCGAGCTGGGCCCCCGCGGCGTCGGCGCGATATTCGCGGAAGCGCGAGAACCAGGCAACGATGGCCGAGGCGATCAGGCCGAACACGATCTCGGCGACGATCACCACCGCGAAGTAGCCCATGAAGCCGAGCCCTGCGCCTTCGTTGCGCGAACGCAGGAAGTTGTCCACCAGATGCGCCACCACCCGGGCGAAGAACATCACGAAGGTATTCACCACGCCCTGGATCAGCGCCAGGGTGACCATGTCGCCATTGGCCACGTGGCCGATCTCGTGGGCCAGCACCGCGCGCACCTCCTCGGGGCGCATGCGGTTGAGCAGCCCGGCGGAGACGGCCACCAGGGCATCGTCCTTGTTCCATCCGGTGGCGAAGGCGTTGGACTGCTGCGCGGGGAAGATGCCGACCTCGGGCATCTTGATGCCGGCCTGCTGGGAGAGCTCGGCCACGGTATCGAGCAGCCACTTCTCGGTGGCGTTGCCCGGCTGGGTGATCACCACCGTGCCGGTACCGCGCTTGGCCATCCACTTCGACAGGAACAGCGAGATCATCGAGCCGGCCATGCCGACGACGAAACAGAAGATCAGCAGGGCGTTGAAGTTCATGCCCTGCTCGGTCAGGTAGCTCTCCACCCCGAGCAGGCGCAGCGTGATGCTGGCGACGACGATCACCGCCAGGTTGGTGCCCAGGAAGAGCAGTATTCTCATCATCGTCAGGAGTCTCCGGTGGCAAAGGGTGGGCCGTCACTATGGCCCAGACGAAATCTGCTGAATTAGATACGGCCCGTTAATGGAGGTTTCAAGTGCGCGGTGTAAAAAACCGCTCTGCTCCGACGGTTACTGGCGATAGCGCGACAGGAAGCGGGCGAAGCGATCCAGGGCGTCGCCGAGCTGGTCGGCCCAGGGCAGGGTGACGATGCGCACGTGGTCCGGTTCCGGCCAGTTGAAGGCGGTGCCCTGCACCAGCAGGATCTTCTCCTGCAGCAGCAGGTCGAGCACCAGCTTCTGGTCGTCGTGAATGGGGTAGACCTTGGGGTCGAGCCGCGGGAAGGCATAGAGCGCGCCCTTGGCCTTGGTGCAGCTCACCCCGGGAATCGCATTGAGCTTGTCATAGGTGATGTCGCGCTGTGCCAGCAGGCGGCCGCCGGGCAGGATCAGGTCGTTGATCGACTGGTAGCCGCCCAGGGCGGTCTGGATGGCGTGCTGGGCCGGCACGTTGGCGCACAGACGCATCGAGGCAAGCATGTTGATGCCCTGGATGTAGTCGCGCGAGCGCTGCATCGCCACGCCGCCCGAGAGGATCATCCAGCCGGAGCGGAAGCCGGCGCAGCGGTAGCTCTTGGATAGCCCGTTCAGGGTCACCACCAGCTGGTCCTCGTCGGCCAGCGCCCCGGTGGAGACGTGCTCGGTATCGTCGTAGAGGATCTTGTCGTAGATCTCGTCGGAGAACACCACCAGGTCGTGCTCGCGGGCGATGGCCAGCAGCTCGCGCACCACTTCGGGGGGGTAGACCGCGCCGGTGGGGTTGTTGGGGTTGATGATCACGAGGGCGCGGGTGTGCCCGGTCACCTTGGCGCGCACGTCGGCGATGTCCGGTGCCCAGTCGGCCTGTTCGTCACAGCGATAGTGCACGGCGTGGCCGCCGGCAAGATTGGCGGCGGCGGTCCACAGCGGGTAGTCGGGGGCCGGGATCAACACCTCGTCGCCATCGTTGAGCAGCGCCTGAAGTGCCATCACGATCAGCTCGGAGACGCCGTTGCCGATGAAGATGTCCTCGATGCCGACACCGGGAATCTCCTTGCGCTGGCACTCCTGCATGATCGCCTTGCGCGCCGAGTAGAGTCCCTTGGAATCGCAGTAGCCCTGGGCGGTGGGCAGGTTGCGCATCACGTCCTGGAGAATCTCCTCCGGCGCCTCGAAGCCGAACGGCGCGGGATTGCCGATATTGAGCTTGAGGATGCGCTGGCCTTCGTCCTCCAGCCGCTTGGCGTGCTCGAGCACGGGGCCGCGGATGTCATAGCAGACGTTGTCGAGCTTGTGCGATTTCCTGAACAGGGTGGGCGTGTCCATTGAGGTGTCCGAGATTGCTGTGGTGTCCGGTGGCTCCGGTCAGCCGTACTGCCGGAACTCAGTGATTATGCGGAGTTATGAGCGCCGCCGCCATCGTTGTTCGCTGCTTCGGCGGCGGTATCTTCCTCCTCCGCGGGAGCGGGGATATCGGCCGGGGTTTCCAGCGTCAGGGGGCCCAGCTTGCCGTCGCGCAGCTCGTGCAGCAGCACCTCGGCGCCGCGGTGCAGGTCGACTTCGCCGCCCGGGCGCAGGCCGCCGCGGCGGCTGGCGATCTCGGTGAGGATCGCATGTCCGTCGAAGCCGGCCACGGCCAGCAGGTCGATGCGCTGGGGGCCGTCGGCCTCGACCTGCTCTGCCTGGGGGTTGGGGGCGTAGGGTGGCAGTTCGCTCAGCTTGTAGCGGGCCCTGAGCGCCTCGGGGTAGCGCCGGGCCAGCTCGGCGGCGGTAACCACGGCGACGTCGACATAGTCGATGGCGGTGTCGCGGATGGCGCCGGTGGCCGCCAGACGGTAGGCGCTGGCCTGATCCTCGATCTTCGGCCACAGCACCCCAGGGGTGTCGATCAGCGCGACCCGCCCGGCGATGCGCACCTTCTGCTGGCGCTTGGTCACCGCCGGTTCGTTGCCGGTCTTGGCGATGGCCTTGCCGGCCAGGCCGTTGATCAGGGTCGACTTGCCGACGTTGGGAATGCCCATGACCATCACCCGCACGTCGCGGTCGGCGCGCACCTGGCCGGCCAGCTCGTGGCACAGCTTGGGGATGCGCTTGAGCTCACGGGCGTTGGTGGTGGTCACGGCAAGGGCCCGGGTATCGGGCAGCGAGTCGAAGTGAGCGACCCATTCACGAGTACGCTGCGGGTCGGCCAGGTCGGCTCGCGAGAGGATCTTGAGCACCGGCTTGTGGCGAGTCAGGCCGGCCAGCATGGGGTTGGCGCTGGAGTAGGGCAGGCGGGCGTCGAGTACCTCGATCGCCACGTCGATTTCCGGCAGCGCCTCCTGGATCTGGCGGCGCGCCTTGTTCATGTGTCCCGGATACCAGCCGAGCATGTGCCACTCCTGCAAACGTACGAGGCCGCCCATCATAGCAGAAGGGCAGCCTCGGCAGAGCAGCGGGCGGGCTATTCGCCGGGATGGAAGGCAATGGCCACCGAGTTGATGCAGTAGCGCAGCCCGGTGGTTTCAGGCGGGCCGTCGGGGAAGACATGTCCCAGGTGGGCGTCGCAGTGGGCGCACACCACCTCGGTACGGCGCATGCCATGGGACTCGTCGAAGCGCTCCTCGACGGCCGCCTGGCCGAGCGGGCGGTCGAAGCTCGGCCAGCCGCAGTGGGATTCGAACTTGTGCTCGTTCTCGAACAAGGGAGCGTTGCAGCACACGCAGTGGTAGATGCCGTGCTCGTCGGTCACTCGGTAATCGCCGCTGAAGGGACGTTCGGTGCCCTGCTGGCGCGTCACCCGGTACTGCTCCGGCGTGAGTTGGGCTTGCCACTCGGCATCGCTCTTCTCGATCTTCTTGCGCATGGCCTCTCTCCTGCTGGTGCGTCCTCACATCAGACATCCATAGCTTGGCTGTTTTCCCTGGCTTCGGCCAACCCAGGCCGACAGTTGACAGCTTCGGGGGGCTTGAGTAACATTCGCGCCACCTCGTTGAGGCAGAGAGCGAGACGGCTGCGTCCCATTCGTCTAGTGGTCCAGGACACCGCCCTTTCACGGCGGGAACAGGGGTTCGAACCCCCTATGGGACGCCACTCGTTTCACGCTCGTTTCGACAGGTACCGGAGTGCAGGACCGAAGTGCGGGAATAGCTCAGTGGTAGAGCATCGCCTTGCCAAGGCGAGGGTCGGGAGTTCGAATCTCCTTTCCCGCTCCAAATTCTGTTTCGGCAGAATGCGCAGGTTCGCTCCAGCTGCGTCCCATTCGTCTAGTGGTCCAGGACACCGCCCTTTCACGGCGGGAACAGGGGTTCGAACCCCCTATGGGACGCCACTTTCCGGTTGCACCCGCGATAGCGGTTGCATTGCTGATAGCTTAGACTGTCGTGCATGCGGGAATAGCTCAGTGGTAGAGCATCGCCTTGCCAAGGCGAGGGTCGGGAGTTCGAATCTCCTTTCCCGCTCCAGCGCACTGTCTGGCTGCTGCGTCCCATTCGTCTAGTGGCCTAGGACACCGCCCTTTCACGGCGGGAACAGGGGTTCGAACCCCCTATGGGACGCCACCTTTCGGTTATACTTGTCGAGCAGGATGACCGATACCGATCAAGCGGGAATAGCTCAGTGGTAGAGCATCGCCTTGCCAAGGCGAGGGTCGGGAGTTCGAATCTCCTTTCCCGCTCCAGTTTTCTTCTCAGCCTTGAAGATGCCAAGGCTCGGCCCCCCACATTAAATTTCGATGACCTTGCCCATGGGCGAGGACAATCGCGTTTTTCCTGTGCCAGGCTTGAAAAACCCCTTCGCGCCCTAATCTCTTGAACTCGCTTTTTCATCCCAACGCAAGGATGTCCCATGGCCGAACCGGCGCTGTCGATCCGTGGCCTGACCAAGGTCTACGGCAACGGCTTCCACGCCCTGAAGGGCATCGATCTCGACGTCGAGCAGGGCGACTTCTTCGCCCTGCTGGGCCCCAACGGGGCCGGCAAGTCCACCACCCTGGGGGTGGTCTGTTCACTGGTGCAGAAGACCGCCGGGCAGGTCTCGATCTTCGGCATCGACATCGACCGCGACTTCGCCCGTGCGAAGTACCACCTGGGCGTGGTGCCCCAGGAGTTCAACTTCAACCAGTTCGAGAAGGTGCTCGACATCGTGCTGGCCCAGGCGGGCTACTACGGCATGCCGCGGCGCGAGGCCCTGCCGCGTGCCGAGCGGCTGCTGAAGGACCTCGGCCTGTGGGACAAGCGGGGCGGCAGCGCGCGCATGCTCTCCGGCGGCATGAAGCGCCGCTTGATGATCGCCCGCGCGCTGATGCACCGGCCCAGGCTGCTGATCCTCGACGAGCCCACCGCCGGGGTCGACATCGAGCTGCGCCGCAGCATGTGGGAGTACATGCGCCGCATCAACCGCGAGGAGGGCACCACCATCATCCTCACCACCCACTACCTCGAGGAGGCCGAGAGCCTCTGTCGCAACGTGGCGATCATCAATCACGGCGAGATCGTGCGGAACACCAGCGTGCGCGGCCTGCTCGCCGAGCTCGACACCGAGACCTTCCTGCTCGACCTGGCACACCCGGTGGAACGAGCTCCCCACGTCGAGGGCTTCGAGGTGCGCCAAGTGGAGGCCGCCCAGCTCGCCGTGGTGGTGCACCGCGGCCAGCGCTTGAACGACGTCTTCGGCGCCCTGGGCGAGCAGGGCATCGAGGTGGTCTCGATGCGCAACCGCGCCAACCGGCTGGAGGAGATGTTCGTGTCGATGGTGGAGCAGGGCAGCGAGGAGCGCCTCCAGGCCGAACAGGCGGAGGCGGGCAAATGAACGCTAGCCAGATCGCCATCGCCCTCTGGACCCTGGTGGTCAAGGAGATCAAGCGCTTCACGCGCATCTGGCCGCAGACCCTGCTGCCGCCGTCGATCACCATGGCGATGTACTTCATCATCTTCGGCAGCCTGATCGGCTCGCGCATCGGCGAGATGGACGGCTTCAGCTACATGGACTTCATCGTCCCGGGGCTGATCATGATGGCGGTGATCACCAACAGCTACTCCAACGTGGCGTCTTCCTTCTTCTCCAACAAGTTCCAGCGCAGTGTGGAGGAGATGATGGTCTCGCCGATGCCCAACTGGGTGATCCTTTCCGGGTTCGTGCTGGGCGGCATGGCGCGCGGCCTGGGCGTGGGACTGATCGTGACCCTGGTATCGCTGTTCTTCACCCGCATCAGCGTGGCGCACCCGCTGCTGACCGTCGGCGTGGTGGTGCTCACCGCGGCGCTCTTTTCCATCGGCGGCTTCATCAACGCGCTGCTGGCCAACAAGTTCGACGACGTCTCCATCGTGCCGACCTTCGTGCTGACGCCGCTGACCTACCTGGGCGGGGTGTTCTACTCGATCTCGCTGCTGCCGACCTTCTGGCAGAACGCCTCGCTGCTCAACCCGATCCTCTACATGGTCAACGTCTTCCGCCACGGTTTCCTCGGTGTCTCCGACATTCCGGTAGGCTGGGCGCTGGCCGCCATCGTCGCCTTCATCGTCGTGCTCTTCACCGTCGCCTTGTGGATGCTCGAGCGCGGCAAGGGGATACGTTCATGACACATCGCCCCGATACGCTCGAGCACGCCCCGCTGGGGCGCGAGTCGGCCTACCCGGAGCACTACAATGCCGGACTGCTCTATCCCATTCCCCGCGCCGCCAATCGCGCGCCGCTGGGTATCGAGGAGGGCAGGTTGCCCTTCGTCGGCGAGGACGAGTGGCATGCCTTCGAGGTGAGCTGGCTCAACGCTCGCGGCAAGCCGCTGGTCGCCGTGGCGCGCTTCCGCCTGCCGGCCGAGTCGCCCAACCTGATCGAGTCGAAGTCCTGGAAGCTCTATCTCAACGGCTTCAACCAGACCCGCTTCGACAGCCGCGAGCAGGTGATCGCGACCCTCGAGCGCGACCTGGCGACAGCCGCCGGCGCCCCGGTGGCCGTCGAGCTGTTCGGTGTCGACGACGAGGCGCTCGCCGTCTGCCGGCTGCCCGGCGAATGCCTCGACGACCTCGATATCGAGATCGACGCCTACACGCCCAGCGCCGAGCACCTCACGGTCGGCGAGGAGATCGTCGAGGAGACGCTCTACTCGCACCTGCTCAAGTCCAACTGTCCGGTCACCGGCCAGCCCGACTGGGGCAGCGTGCTGATTCGCTATCGCGGCCCCAGGCTCGAGCGCGAGGGCCTGCTGCGCTACCTGATCGGCTACCGCCAGCATCAGGACTTCCACGAGCACTGCGTCGAGCACATCTTCATGGACTTGATGGCCCGCGCGAAGCCCGAGCGGCTGCTGGTGCTGGCGCGCTACGTGCGCCGCGGCGGGCTCGACATCAGCCCTTGGCGCGCCACGCCGGGCGAGCGCCCGCCCGAGCCGCTGCGCCTGTCGAGACAGTAGGCCTGGCGAGCCCCTCGGCCCGGCACGACAGTAAACGGGGCAGCTGGTAGAGTTTGATCGATCTCTTTCGACGACTTGGCATGGGAAATGGTATGGACGCACTCACCCTGTTGCATCAGCGCAGTTCGATGGGCAAGTTGATGGGCCCGGCACCGAGCCCCGAGCAGATGGAGGCGATCTATCGCGCCGCGCTGCGCGCACCGGACCACAAGGAGCTGCGACCCTGGCGCTTCATCGAGTTCACCGGCGAAGGGCTCGAGCGGTTGGGCGAACTCTTCGCCGAAGCCGAGTACCGCGAGGACCCGAGCATCGAGGATGCTGCCCTGGACGCCGCCCGCAAGAAGCCGCTGCGCGCGCCGATGATCATCGCCGTGATCGCCAAAGTCACCCCCGACGTGGAGAAGGTGCCGAAGATCGAACAGGTGATCTCCGCCGGCTGCGCCGGCCACGCCATACTGCTCGCTGCACACGCCCTCGGGCTCGGCGCCATGTGGCGCAGCGGCAAGTACGCCTTCGATCCCACGGTGCGCAAGGGGCTCGGCCTGGAGGAGGAGGATGAACTGATCGCCTTCCTCTACCTCGGCCAGCTCGGCGGGCGCCACAAGCCTATCGCCGAGCACCGTATCAGCGACTTCGTCGAGCGCTGGACCTGACGCCATGCGTGAAGTCGGCGTTCCCCATCCGCGCCTGCCGCTGCCCGCCCCCGGGGAGCGAGACGACCCGCAGGCCTTTCTCGCCTGGCTCGGTGAGGCCATTCCCATGGTCGAACACCTCGGCATCCGCGAGATGCGCCAAGAAGGGGAGCGCCTGGTGTGGGAGCTCGCGCTCGTGCCCAACCTCAACGACAAGGGCACCGGCTTCGGCGGGGCGCTCACCGCCCAGACCACCCTTCTTGGCTGGTGCTGGACCACGCTATGGCTGCGTGAGCGCGGCCATGCTCGCGACGTCGTGGTGGCCGAGGCCCGCCAGCGTTTCCTGGCCCCCGTTACCGGCGACTACCGCCTGGTCTGCGAGCCCGAGGGCGAGCAGGGCCCCGGAACGCTGGCCGAACGCTTGGCGAGCCGGGGTCGCGGTCGGATCGCCTTGGTGCAGCAGCTCTGGTGCGGCGATACCCTGTGCCTCGAAGCCCACGGCGACTACGCCGTGCTGCCCATCGCATCACCCAGCGAAAGCCGAAAACCGGCTTGCAAACGCGGACTTAAGCCGTTAGACTTTGCGCCGTTCTGACGCACAAGGGCACTGCCCGGGCGATGGAACCACAATGTGGAGAGGTGTCCGAGTGGTCGAAGGAGCACGCCTGGAAAGTGTGTAAGTCGAAAGGCTTCGAGGGTTCGAATCCCTCCCTCTCCGCCACAGAACATGAAAAAGCCGCTGATCTCAGCGGTTTTTTTCTTTAATAGCTTCTTTTACCCCATCCTCCCTGCTTTTCTCTCGGCTTTCTTGGACCATATCCAAGCTAGGCCAGGCAAACCCTAGGGGCTTTGACCTTGTAAGAAATTTCTCGCATTTGTCTGTGAGATGATTAGCTCTAGCCTTGTCTATTCGCCCCTGGGACCCAGAGCACATCTTGGGCGCCATTGGCATTGGCTCTGCGCGCCGCGACGAATAATAGGTCGGAGAGGCGATTCATGTAGCGCAAAGCCTCAAGATGGGTTGGGGCTAGTTCCACCAGTTGACTAATAAGTCTCTCTGCTCTTCGGGCGATGGTGCGGGCCATATGCAAGTGAGAGGATAGCAGGGTCCCGCCAGGGAGAATAAACGAGCGCAAGCTCTTTAGGTCTGAATTGAGCTCATCAATGCGCTTTTCGAGAAACTCGACCTGTGACGAGGTGACACGCAAGGGCGGATAGGGTGGGGCATCTTGCTCGGGCGTACACAGATCGGCGCCGACATCAAACAAATCGTTCTGGATCCTGGTCAGCAGGTGTGTCATGCCCCCTTCGGCGTGACACTGCGTCAAGCCGATGGCGGCGTTGGTTTCGTCCACCGTACCGTAAGCTGCCACCCGCAGGTCATGCTTGGCGACCCGGCTGCCATCGCCGAGGCCAGTTTCTCCCTTATCGCCGGTGCGGGTATAAATCTTGGTAAGCTTTACCATCCCGGTTCCTCCTGCGAGGGCTTTATCTCTGGGTATCCCGGACGAGAGATTGAAGGATGTCGTCATAGGTCTCGGCCAGGCTCTTGGCGTCGAGCAACTGGGGCTGATGTTCCAGCAATTCGGAGACGCGACGTACGATCAGCGATTGAACGTGATAGTGGCGCCGACGCCGTATCGTTTCGCTGGCGCTGCTGTGCCCTGCCTGCCAGGCGAGGTGTTCACTAATGGCAGAGTCCAGCTTGGCCAGCCCCTCTTCGTGCTGCTGGCTGACCTCGATCACCGGGGGGCGCCACGCTGCCTGAGAGCGCTGAACGATGCCGCGGATTTCCGAGGCACTCTTCTTGGCGCCGGGGAGGTCAGCCTTGTTGATCACGTAGATATCGGCCAGTTCAAGCACCCCTGATTTCATCGCCTGGATGGCATCGCCGGCGTTGGGCTGCAGGACCATCACCAAGGTGTCCACCGAGTGGCGAATGGCGTGCTCGGCCTGGCCCACGCCTACCGTCTCCAGCAGCACTTCACGAAATCCGTAACTCTCTACGGTTTCCAGTAGATCCAGCACGTTGTCTGCCAGGCCGTCGTTGGAACTGCGGCTAGCCAGCGAGCGTATGTAGAGTTCGGGTTCGTTGGCGATGGCATCCATGCGGATGCGGTCGCCGAGAATCGAGCCGCCGGTCAGTGGGCTGGTGGGGTCGATGCCGAGGATGGCGACGCCGCCTTGGTCGCGGCAGGCGGCCAGCCGAAGCTTGGCGAGCCGACTGATCAGGGTGCTCTTGCCGGCGCCTGGTGCGCCGGTAAAACCGATACGTGCCGTCTGCATGGAAGGCTCGGGGCGCTGGTCACTGTGCGCCAGGCTTTCCGCCACCGACGCCTGGGCCAGGCGGGTCAGCTCGCGGCCGAGTGCGCGGCGCGAACGAGGGGCAAGACCACTCATGTCAGCCTCCGCTAGCGTTGTGCGAAACGTGACTCTGCCCATCCAGTTCTTCGAACTCCCCGGCATCTTCGTCGAGTAGCGGCGGGGGGCCGTAGTGAGTCGGCTGGCCCTGGAGCTTGATGGGGTTTCCCACCATACGGATCTCGCCATGTGGCGTGGGCACCGAGACGACCATCTGCCGTGAGTGCGTCAACTCAGATTCCAGGGCATCCTCCAGGCTCTGGACCCCGGCCACGACCACGCCGAGAGGGGCGAGTCGTTCGACCCAGCTGTCGGTGGAGCCCGTGGCCAGCACCGCCTGGACCTCGGCGATCACCGCCTCGCGATTCGCGGTGCGAGCGGCCATCGTGGCGTAGCGTGTATCGGTGATCCAGGCTTCGCAACCGATCTCACGGCAGAAGTCGGCCCAGAAACCGTCATGGGTGATGAACAGTGCCAAGTGGCCGTCCTGGGTAGGAAAGATCTGTGCCGGGACGATGTAGGGGTGGCCGCCGCCGGGGTAGCGCTGTGCCTTTTGCCCGGCGTTGAGGTAGCCCCCTGCCAGGTAATTGAGCTGCGATAGCATGGTGTCGTAGAGGGAAACGTCCACCTGGCCGCCCTTGCCCTCGACCAGCTTAGCGGTGAGCCCCAATGCGCCCATGATCCCGGCGGAGTTGTCGACCACGGAGTAGCCGGTCTTCACTGGCGGGCCATTCGGGTCACCGGTCATGGCCATGACGCCGGCCAGAGCCTGAATGACGTAGTCATAGGCGGGCTTCTCGGCGAAAGGGCCCTCGAGGCCGAAGCCTGTCAGTGCCAAGCAGACGATCTTGTCGTTGTGCTTGCGCAGGGCCTCATAGGTCAGTCCCAGCTTGCGGACGGCCGCGGGCCGCACATTGGTGAGCAGGGCGTGTGAATTTGCTGCCAGCTCGCCCAGGCGCTGCTGTCCCGCCTCGCTGGTCAGATCCAGGCTGATGCTGCGCTTGTTGCGGTTGAGGCTGGCGAAGTAGGCATTGTGGGGTCCGATGAAGTGAGGGCCGATCTGGCGGCCGATGTCGCCCTTGCCGGGGGCCTCGATCTTGATCACCTCGGCGCCCAGGTCGGCAAGCAACATGCCGCAGTAGGGGCCCGCCAGCATATGGCTCACCTCGAGGATGCGGATACCGCTGAGCGGGCCTGGGGGGGTGGCGGTATGGCTCATGATAGCTCCCTCTCGATGGCTCGGATGACCTCTTCCAATGGCATGTCGGCGGTGAACACGCCGCAGACTCCGGCTTCAAGCAGCGCTTCACGGTCCTTCTCGGGGATGGTGCCGCCCACGAAGATCTTGATATCGCTGGCGTCGTACTCTTCGAGGCAGCGCATGGTGTCGCTGACCAGCGCCATGTGGCTGCCGGACAGCATGCTGAGCCCCACCACGTCGACATCCTCATCCACCGCCACCTTGGCGATATATTCCGAGCTCTTACGCAGCCCGGTGTAGATGACGTCGGCACCGGCGTCGCGAAGCGCCAGGGCGATCACCTTGGCGCCCACGTCATGGCCGTCCAGGCCGGGTTTGGCGATCAGGATTCTCTTTCCTTTCAAGCTCATGGGGTGTCTCCACTGGGGATGGGTGAGGGCCGGCTCACAGTCGAATGGGTTCCTGAAACTCGCCCCACTGCGATTTGAGCGTGGCGACCATCTCGCCCACCGTGGCATAGGCGTGGCAGCAATCGATCAGGTAGGGCATGAGATTTTCGTCATCCTTTGCTGCGGCCCGCTCCAGTGCCTTCAGCGTCTGCTCCACCTTGGCCGAGTCGCGCTCGTCCAGGACGCGCCGATACTTCTCCTGCACTCGCTGCGCGGCCTGCGGGTCGACCTTGAACACCTCCCCGAAGTCGTCGCTCTGATCGTCACGGCGGAAGTAGTTTTGTCCGACGATGACGGTCTCTCCCTTGTCAACCTTCTGCTTGCGCTCATGGGCACGCTCGGCGATGCGCGCCTGCAGGTAGCCATCCTCGATTGCCTTCTCCACGCCGCCGTATTCGTCGATTTCTTCGATGACCCGGCGCGTCTCCTCTTCCATCTTGTCGGTCAGCCATTCCACATAGTGGCTGCCGCCCAAGGGGTCCACGATCTTCGAGATGCCGCTCTCGTAGGCAATGATCTGCTGGGTGCGTAGGGCAATCTCGGCGCTGAATTCGGTAGGGATCTGGAAGGCCTCGTCGTAAGCGCAGGTGAAGACCGACTGTGCGCCGCCCAGGGTGGCTGCCAGCGTCTCGATGCCCACGCGCACGATGTTGTTGTAAGGCTGGGCGGCGGTCAGCGAGGAGCCACCGCAGACCACCCCGAAGCGGAAGCGTTGCGCCTTGGGGTCGGTGATGCCGAAGCGCTCCTCCAGCAGGGCTGCCCAAAGGCGCCGTGCCGCGCGGAACTTGCAGACTTCCTCGAAGAAATCCATGTGGACGTAGAAGAAGAAGCTCAGTCGGTTGGCGAACTTGGCGGCATCGCCACCACGGCGAATCAGCTCTTCCACGTAGGCCAGGCCATTGGCCAGGGTATAGCCCAGCTCCTCTACCGCGGTGGCGCCCGCGTCGCGCACGTGGGCGCCGGCGATGCTGATCGGGTTGAAACGCGGGGTCTCGCGGTTGGAGAACAGGATCGTATCCGAGATCAGGCGCATGGAGGGGCGCACCGGGAAGATCCAGGTGCCGCGGGCCACGTACTCCTTGAGAATGTCGTTCTGGATGGTGCCGGTGAGCTTTTCGCGTGGCACGCCCTGCTTGTCAGCCACCGCACAGTACATGGCATAGACGATGGCCGCGGTACCGTTGATGGTGAAGGAGGTGGAGATACCGCCCAGGTCGATGCCATCGAAGAGAATTTCGGCTTCGGCGAGGTTGGATAACGAGACGCCTACCTTGCCGACTTCAGAGCGCGCCATGGGATCGTTGGGATCAAAGCCGCACTGGGTGGGGAGATCAAGGGCCACCGAAAGACCCGTCTGGCCGCTTTCCAGCAGGAAGCGATAGCGCTCGTTGGTGTCCTCTGCGGTGCCGAAGCCGGAGTACTGGCGGAACGTCCATAGTCGCCCGCGGTAGCCGTTGGGAAAGATGCCGCGTGTATAGGGTGGCTCGCCGGGGTTGCCCGGGTCGGGGTGGCGAAGCATGTCGGCGGTGATTCGCTCGGGAATCTCGATACCGGAGGCGGTATGCGGCGCAGGAATGGGGGGTGTGCGGTTTCCGGAATCGCTCATGGAGATTTCCTCGTATTCAGAATCTTGTCGGCGGCTTCCCAGTGATCGTCATGTGTCCAGGTGGCGACGAGATGGCGGGTCTCGATTTCGGCCAGTTCTGCTTTCGACAGACCGTCGGCATGGCTCAGCGCAAGGGCCTTGAAGCCCCGCAGGACCTGAGGTGCCTGGGCGAGCATGGGCTTGGTGAACTGCTCGACACACTGCTCGAGCGTCTGACCCTCTTCGGCCACTTGGTCGATCAAGCCGATGCGCTGTGCGGCATGGGCGTCGAGTAGTTCGGATCGGGTCAGTAGGCGCAATGCCAGCGGTGCCGGGAGACGGCTCAACAGGCGAGCGCCCCCGCCCCAGGCGGTCGTGATGTTGAGCTTGCCCTGAATGAAGCCAATGCGGCTGGTGGGCGGGGCGATGATGAAATCGCAAGCTACGGCGAGTTCTGCGCCACCGCCAATGGCATCGCCATTGAGGGCTGCGATGACGGGAACCGGAAACTGGCTCACCGCATCGAGCGCGCGCCTTGCCTCGTGGCTCATGGTGGTGGCTTGTTCTTCGCTGCGTACCTGAGCGAGATCCCGCAGATCGCCACCGGCGGCGAAGCTCTTGTCACCGGCACCGGTCAGCACGACCACTTTCCACTTGGGTTCGGCGGCGTGCTCAGTGAAGACATCGGCGAGTTCGTTGAGCACCGCCCGGGACAAGGCGTTCCGCTTCTCGGGACGATGGATGGTCACCCTCAGCAGAGGGCCTTGCGCGTCGACAAGGAGGTGTTCGGCCATGGAGGCACTCCGACGGAAGATGTTGACGTTGTTTATTTCCGCATAATGAATAAACATACTTATATGTGAATTTATCTGTCAAGTTGAGGTGCCCCTCTGCAATCCGCTCCCCGGGCTGGGCACCGAGGTGAAAGGAGGCATGACATGCCGAAGTCCCCACCACCCACCGCGCCGCTTGCTCCACCTTTGGCCTCTAGGTGGGAGGCGTGGATCGTGGTGGCGTCAACCACTTGGGTTCAGGCATTGACCAGTGCCGCCATGCTGCTGATACCTGTGTTGGCACCGCAGATCGCGGCCGATTTCGGCATCCCCACTAGTCTGGTGGGAATGCAAGTGAGCCTGCTGTATGGCATTGCCATGCTGGTGTCGTGGCAGGCGGGGTCGTTGGCGCGGCGCCTCGGTGCCTGTCGCTCCAGCCAAGTGGCCATGGCGTTGGTCATGCTGGGCTGCGCGGTGGCAGGGGGCGGTACGCCGGCCGCACTGCTGCTTACCACGCTGCTTCTCGGCGTTGCCTACGGCTTGACCAACCCCGCGGCGGCACAGCTTCTGGCGCGTTATACGCCGCTGCGCCATCGCAACCTGCTCTATTCGATCAAGCAGTCCGGTGTGCCGCTGGGTGGTGTGCTGTCGGGTTCCCTGGCGCCGTCACTTTCCCAGGCCTGGAGCTGGCATGCCGCGTTTCTCGTCTTGAGCCTGGCCGCGCTGCTCACCGCCCTGGCTTTGCAGCTGCGGCGCCGCGAGTGGGACAGTGACCGCGCGCCCACCACGCTGCTGCGGGGCTCCGGCAGCCTTGCCGTACTCTATCGGCGTCCGCCGATTCTGTGGCTGGGGATGGCTGGGTTCTGTCTGGCTGCGGCGCAGTTGTCGCTGCTGAGCTTCACCGTGGCGTTCATGGTGGAGGAGCTGCTGATTACCCTGGTTACGGCCGGGGTCATCATGTCGGTCGTGCACGCTTCTGGGGTCTTTGGCCGGGTTGGCTGGGGGATGCTGGCCGATCGCTTGGGGAAGAGCGTGCCCGTGTTGTGCGGCCTGGCCATTGCCATGTTGGTGTTGTTCGTCGCGGTCTCACTGCTAGGACCCGACACCCCGGTCTGGCTGGTAATAGGGCTACTGAGTGCAGCCGGGGGCACCGCGATAGGCTGGAACGGCGTTTACCTGTCAGAGGTGGCGCGGCGCAGCCCACAGGCCGAGGTAAGTGAGGCCACCGCCGCGGTTCTGGTACTGACCTACATGGGAGTGCTGACCGGCCCCGCGTTGTTCAGTGTCATCGTCTCGCTCGGAGGCAGCTACTCCGTCGGCTTCCTGCTTCCGGTGTTGGTATCGCTGATGGCGCTGTTCTGTCTGCGGCGCGCAGTACGAGTGTATGGGACGTCGTCTCAAAGCGAGGCAAGCCGGTCACCATGACGGATCAGGGCCTCGCGGTACCGCTCGTAGTGACGGGACATGCGTTCCATCGGCCCGGCAATGGCCAGCCCCAATGTTTCACCGAACACCGGGCGGGCGATAGCGAGCGCCATCACGTCATCGACATTCTCTCCGCGAGTGACGAAGTAGCCGCGACGCTGGCCATTGAGGATGTCATCCAGAAGCTGGTCGCGGTCGGTAATGGTGCTCGCTGTCACGCTGGGCAAGGGAAGACACTCCAGCAGACTCTGCAACCGCATGCCGCTTTCCTCGCCGAGCATGGCCTTGCCGATGGCGCTGGAGTGTAGCGGTTTAGCGTCCCCCGGGCTCGCCGCGTAGCGCACGGTATGGGTGCCTTCGATGATATCGAGATACACCACGCTGGAGTCCTGGCGCTTCCCGAGAATCACGGTTTCACCGAGTTCATCCCGAAGGTCCTGCAGCAGGGGCGAGACACTCTCGAGCAGCGGATCATGCGAGGCGATCGACTGGGCGATCTGCAGCAGCCGCTTGGTCGGGTAGACGCGCTTCTTTTGCTCCAATACATAGACGTAACCCAGGGTTTGCAGCGTCTTGACCAAGGCGTGGCAACTGCTGACCGGGGCATCGATGCGCTTGGCAAGATCCGTCAGCGCGAGGGGGGTCTGGGCTTCGGCAAAGGCTTCGAAGAGGCTCAGGGTGCGTGCCGCCGTCTTGACACTTTCGGGCCGGGAAGGGGCTTTCTGGCCAACGCCGGTGCTGACGCTAGAGGATTGCTTCATAGTGATTCGTCCATTGCTCTTGAGGTACCGCCGAACGATGCCTGGCGACTGACCGCTTCCTCGCAATCTCGCCAGGGTACTTGATGCGCGAGCGTTTACGAAATTCGGTCAGGTGGGGCTTTCATTTTATTCTGTTTGCTGAATAGTATTACACATGCGTGAAAATCTGCTAGGTTTGTACTGAGCATGACAGCCAGCCGGCATGGCCTAGAGGACATTCACTCCGCGGTCTTGCACACCGGCACACGATGACATCACGAGAAGGACGACATCTCCGAGCGAAAGCCAACGCACCATGGAAACGCCAAAGAGGACAACAACAATGCACACCAACAAGCATGGCACCTCCTTTCGACTGAACGCCTTGACTCTCAGCGCAGCAGGCATTCTTGCGCTCGGCCTAGTGCCGCTGGACACGGAAGCCCAGGCTCGTCTGGCCATGGGGGGCACCCACAGCGGTTCGGCGTTCTATTCCTACCAAGTCGCTGTCGTATCCGATTGGAACGATAACCTCGACGGCGTCAATATGAGTATCCAGGAATTGGGGGGAGCCTCTGCCTCGACCCAAGGACTGCTGAGAGGCGAAGTCGATATGGGCATCGCAGTGACCTCTTCCGATCATCAGGCCATGCAGGGTGATGGCGAGTATGGCTCGCCGGCTGAGAACCTGCGCACCCTTTATTTTTTCGCGCCTCTACCACTGAACTGGGTTGTTTCGGCTGATTCTGATATTCATTCGCTGGAAGACCTCGCCGGGCAGGATTTCAACTCCGGAGGCCGAGGAACCGCTACTGAAGGACAGACCGAGACGGTTCTCGAGATTCTGGGTATAGAACCCAATTACTATCGTGCCGGGGCTAGCGATGCGCTTGACGCCTACCAGAACCGACGCCTGGATGCTTTTGTCAAGGCCGGCTTGCATCCCGATGGCTATATTCAGCAGGCGCATTCATCACGTCCAGTTCGGTTGCTTTCCATGACACGGGAACAGGCAGAGCAAGTCGCTGGCGAACGCGCCTACTTCAGTGTCGGCGAGATCGATTCCCAGGACCATTACGGAGAACAGCAAAGCCCTCTAGTGACCATACAGACCGGCATCGGCATCAACACGACCAGCGAGTTGGAT
The DNA here is from genome assembly GCF_015992245.1 of Halomonas sp. SS10-MC5. Taxonomy (NCBI): domain Bacteria; kingdom Pseudomonadati; phylum Pseudomonadota; class Gammaproteobacteria; order Oceanospirillales; family Halomonadaceae; genus Halomonas; species Halomonas sp. SS10-MC5. Next base: position 1,588,908 of record NZ_CP065435.1, read on the forward strand.
GAGGAGATCGCCTACGAAATCGTGGCGCGTGCCTTCTCCGAAGCTGGCATCAAGGCAGCGGCCGATGGTTATGCCCCTGCGGCTGATATCGATCCGCTACAACTCACGCTCAATGCCAGCGTGGCACCGTTGCATGCAGGCGTGGTGCGCTACTTGAAGGAACAGGGCCACGACGTTCCTGACCGTCTGCTTCCGCCTGAATATACCGAGTAAGTGGTGCTTGGCGGAACCTCAACAACGCGTATAAGGCGGAGAAGGAGCTACGGCTCTGCTCCGCCTGCCTAATGTGAGTTCAAGACGTCGGGGCTTCCTCTATGAGTTCAGATGAACGCGTCACGCATTTACGCCGCTTCGGCGGTGTCGCAGGCTGGCTGGTTGGAAGCCTGGCATTGGCCTGGATTCTGTTTCACGTCGTGACGGCCGGTGTGGGCACGCTTCCCAATTATCAACAGCGTGCTGTCCATCTCGGCGGGGCACTGTTCTTTGTATTTCTGCTCTACCAGGGGCGCCCCCGTTTCCCGCGCCTGCAGCTGTTCCTCATCGACCTGCCTTGTGCCTGTGCCTGTGTGGTGTTGTTGGGTTACGTGTTCGTCAATTATGACGCTATCGTCATGAGCAACTGGTACGTGAACGAGGCGATAGAAAAGGTCTTTGGTGTTTCGCTGTTCCTGCTGCTGCTCGAGGCGGTGCGGCGTACCCTGGGTTGGATGTTTGTCGGGCTGATCGCGGTGTTTTGCTGTTATGCCTACTTTGGGCCCTATCTTCCGGACCCGTTCGGGCACAGAGGTCTCTCGCTCGAGCGGATGATTTACGTCTTCTACCTGGGCAACAACGGGGTGCTGGGCACGCTCATGGGAATTTCTGCCACGGTGGTGGCACTGTTCCTGATTCTGGGGGCGCTGCTCAACGTCAGCGGGGCAGGCGACACCTTCATTCGCATTGCCATGCGCCTGGGCGGGCGTTTACGTGGCGGGGCGGGCATGGTGGCGGTTATCGGTAGTGCCTTCATGGGCATGATCAACGGCAGTACGGTGGCGAACGTGACCAGTACCGGCGTACTGACCATCCCCCTGATGCAACGGCTGGGTTTCAATCGCAACCTGGCTGGCTCCATCGAGGCTGTCGCTTCCACTGGCGGACAGATCATGCCACCCATCATGGGCCCCGGCGCCTTCTTGATGGCGGAGTTGCTGGGAATCCCCTATCTGGAGGTGGTGAAGGCCGCCCTGGTACCCTCGGTGCTGTTCTTTATTGCATTGCTATTGGGGGTCTATCTGATGGCCCGTCGTTATGGGCTGGAGGCGTTGCCGCCGCAATTGATCCCATCCCGCAGGGAGGCCTTCGAGCCATGGGCCATGGCCAACCTGGTAATACCGATCGGGATATTGCTGTTTTTCATTCTGCAACATTACACCATCCAGACGGCGGTGTTCTGGTCGCTGATGTCGATTCTCTTGTTGATGGCCGTCAGCTCGCTGCTGCCGCAACGTAAGAGTGTTACCGAAGCCAGCGATCGCTCGAGTGATCTGGTGGGGCTCGAGGCGCCAACACCACGGCCAAAGAAAGCATCGATACGAGGACGCATGGCCGAGTTACTACGTGCCACCTATGATGGGCTCTACAGCGCCTCGCTCAGCGTGGTGTACATCGCAATGATCATCGCTGCCGCCCAGGTGATGGTCTCGGTGATCAACCTGACGGGGCTCGGGGTCACGCTGTCGCAGGTGATCCTCTCCATCGGTGGCGACTACCTGATCGTCTCGCTGTTGCTGACCATGGCGTTGGCCATCGTACTCGGTATGGGAATGCCGACCCCAGCGGCTTATGCCGTAGGAGCCGCGGTTCTGGCTCCGCCCCTGTTGAATCTTGGTTTCGACCGCCTGCCGTCTCACCTTTTCCTGTACTTCTTCGCCAGTGTTTCGGCAATCACTCCGCCAGTAGCGGCAGGGATATTCGCCGCTATCGCAATCAGTGGTGGAAGCTTCCTCGGCACCGCCCGCTATGCGCTGACCCTGGCCTGCAGTCTCTTCCTGCTGCCATTCCTGTTCATTCTCAACCCTGAACTGACCCTGGCCGGTGATCCTTTGACCATTGTGCTTGCCGTGCTCAGTGCGATGCTGGGAATTGGATTCCTGTCGGTGGCCGCCATCGGTCAACTGGGGGAGAGCATGAGACTGCTACCCCGCCTCATGGTAGGCGCGGGGGCCATTGTCATGGTCACCCCCGGCCTGTGGTTTGACATGGTAGGCATGGTGGGCGTGCTGGTGGGCCTGTTGCTGCATCGCTGGTGGTCCAGCTCCGGCCAAATCGTCAAAGGACGCGATGAGCATGCTTGATGAAGCGAGGTCGATACTGGAAAAACACATCCCTCAGAGGAATTCTCTGTGGGACGTGTTTCGGGTAGCTGCCTTGTTCAAACAGTTGCTTACTCCCCTAACCCAAATGTTGACAAAACGGCGTAAGAATCAGTTATTATTTGGCAGGTGATTCACTTTTTTACGGCAGCAATGGCCGATATTTCGACCATTAATTCTGGGCTGGCCATCTTGGCCTCTACACAAGCACGCGCAGGCGCACATCCTTCGGGCACCCAGGCATCCCATACATGGTTCATCTCCTCGAACAGCGACATGTCCTTCAGGTAGACGGTGGCTGAGAGTAGATGTTGGCGACTGCTTCCCACGGATTCAAGCAGTGCATCTACCTTGGCCAGCATGGTTTCGGTTTGGCCTGTGATGTCGGCTTTCCTGTCTTCTGCGACTTGCCCGCATAGGTAAATGGTGTCGTTGTGTATGACGGCTCGACTCATGCGAGAGCCGATACCATGGCGTTCAATACGCATTTGGTAATCTCCGTGATGGTTGTTGATCAGTAGCAATATCCGCGAGCTCGCCCAGGGTGAGCGGTTTGATCGGTGGGCGGATGTGGTAGTAGCCGACAGCAGTGACGGGCTGGTTGTTATGGTCGGCCAGCACTTGAGATACAGTCAGACCGCAAAGGCGCCCCTGACATGGGCCCATGCCGGCCCTGCAGAAGGCCTTCGCCTGGTTGGGTCCCTGGCAGCCAGCATCGGCGATGTGGCGAAGCTCCCCCGCCGTGACCTCCTCGCATCGGCACACGATGGTGTCGTCATTGGGGACCAGGAAGGGCTTGGCAGGCTGGTACAGCACATCCAGGAAGGACCGGATGGCTTGTTGCGGCCCCAGACGTCGGCGAATCGGAGCGGATCTCGTATCGCGTTCCGCATCTTCGAACCGATTGAGCTGCATGGCGATCTGCAAAACTGACAGTCGCCCGGCTTCCTCCGCTGCCCGGGCGCCGACAATGCCGCTCGAGTCTCCTGCAACGAAGATGCCTGCTTTCGAAGTTTCACCCCAGGCATCGACACGGGGTGCCCAACACTGCTGGTGCTCATGCCAGCAATGTTCGATATCCAGCGCTCGGGTGAGCTGCACATTGGGTACGACCCCCTGGTGGACCAGAAGGGTGTTACAATCGAACGCGTGGTCTATTCCTATCCGGCGATAACGCACCTTGCCGAGTTGGCCATCGGAATCCGGCTCGGCACGCAGTTCCTCCACACCAGTGATGTGCGGAACTCCCGACCGCTTGAGGGCCCATAGCAGGCCGACCCCCTTGGATAGAAGCTTGAAATTGCGCAGAGCAGCTAGGCTGTGGCGTACCGCACGCCGATAGTTGTCCCGAGGGGTGGTATCCAGCACGGCTTCGATGGGCACACCAGCATGAGTCAGCTGGCTGGCGACCAGCAACAGAAGCGGGCCGCTACCGGCCAGCACCAGCGGTGCCGGCGGGACGAGGGCGCTCGTCTTGAGCAGCACCTGAGCGGCGCCGCAGGTCATGACGCCGGGCAGTGTCCAGCCCGGAAAGGGCACGGGCCTTTCCTGTGCGCCGGTCGCCACCAGCAGTTTCCGGGCATGGACCTGCCGGCTGCGACCATGACGGGAAACGTTAAGCGTCAGATCTTCATCGACCCCCCACACAGTGGTGCCGGGCAGGTAGTCGATGCGTGCTGCCTGCATGGCATCGAAGAGCATGCGACCGTGGTAGTAGTCGTCGCCCAGGATACTCTTGTCGGCCAGTGGTGACCGTCCGATGGCTCGATAGATCTGCCCACCCGCCTCTTCCTGTTCATCAATAAGCGCAGTGTTCAGCCCGAGTCTTCCCGCCTCAGCGGCCGCGGCCATTCCGGCGGGACCTGCACCAATGATGGCGAGGTCATAAAGGTGCTTTGTCTTGTCGTGGTCGCTCATGTCGTTGCCTCCCGGGGAGGCTCATGGATATCGCGGGCACCAACCTGGCGGTGAATCTGCATCCTGTCCTGGACCCTCACCAGGCAACCCTGCTGGTTGGCTACGCCGTCGATCACCAAGAGGCATTCGAAACATGCGCCCATCAGGCAGTAGGGTGCACGCTTGCTTCCGCTGGCTGGCGTAGTGCGGGACGGCATCAGGCCGGCTGCCAGCACGGCTGCGGCTGCAGTATCGTGGCTGTCGACCTCGATGGCATGCCCCTCCACGAAAACCGTTACTGGGTCAAATGATCGGGTGGGCAAGCGTTCAAAGCGTGAAGCGTTCGGCATGAAAAACCTCCATTGAAGGGTCGTGTCGATCGCCGGCAATCCAGTCGGCCAGCGGACCTTCATGGAAGGCCGCCAGGGTCACCCCGCTATGGCAGGTGACCAGGTATGCACCAGGACACTTGGTCGATGCTTGGTAGATTGGGTAGCCATCCGGTGTCATGACACGCAAGGCCCCCCAGGCGCGGACCAGCTTCACATCGCGCAGCAAGGGGAAAAGCCTGACAGCGCGTTGGGCGATCTTGGCCATGACCTCGGTGGTAGTCCCACTGTCGAAGCCTACGTCTTCCTTGGAGTCGCCGACTTGGACGGTGCCCTCGCCGGTCTGACGCACATGCCCGGTGGGATATTCCAGGAAGGGGCGAACTCTTTCCCCTACGAGCACCTGCCCCCGGTTAGGGGACAACGGTGCCGTCAGGCCAACCTGTGGGGCCAGTTCACGGTTGCCGAGGCCGGCTGCAATCACGACCTTTGCGCAGGTCCAGTCGCCATTCGGTGCGTGCAGCCGAAAACCTTTTGACAGGGGCTCGATTTTCTCGACCTTGCCGCCGTTGTCGAACGTGCCGCCCAGAGCCTTGAAGCGTTCCGTCAAGGCGCGTAGCAATAACAACGGGTTGACGTGTCCGTCTTCCGGGCCCCAGGTGGCCCCGGCAACGGTGTCTCCTACCTCGGGGATTTTTTTTCTCACTTGCTGCAGGTCGAGCGTCTCGTAGGGATAGTCCCCATTGGCTGCCTCGCGTATCCTGGCCAGCATGCTGTCGCGGGCCTCAAGCTCCTGTTCTGTCAGGCAGAGGTACAGGCCGCCACGTTGTTGCAGTTGCACATCGATGCCTGTGGCGTCCTGAAGCTGGGCAGCGAAGTTAGGCCACAACCGTGCGGACAGACGTGTGATTTCAGCATATTTCGGCAGGGTGTCTCCTTTACCCTGTACCCATACCAGGCCGAAGTTACCCCTAGAGGCTCGCAGCGCCACATCGCCTTCATCGAGCACGGCGACGCGAAGCCCGTTCCGTTGAAGCCCTAGTGCGACCGCCAGTCCGACCAGGCCGCCGCCTATCAGGCAGACATCGGCGGTACGCGTCCCTTGCGTTGCGGGTTGCGTCATGGTGAATCCCTGCATTTTTCCGTTGGGAGCATTGTGCCCGGCCGAGCGGCCGGGCCATGAAGTGGATTAACGAAGAGCTCGGTCCAGTACATCATTGGCCCAGTCGGCACCAATATCGTCGAGGATGACGGGCCATACTGTCTCGCGGACGATTTTTGCGTGTTCGGCAATCTGTTCATCCGAAACCGAAATGATGGCGGCCCCTGACTCTTCGAGAAGCTTCTCGTTGCGTGCCTGATCGGCCTCGGCGCTCTCCCAGCGATCGTTCTCGAAGCGTTTGGCCGCCTCTGACAAGGCCTCCTGCTGCGCGTCAGTCAAGCTCTCGTACCTGGGTTGATTGATCAACAGGTACCACATTTCGAAGTGGGTATTGAGGGGAAGGTAATACTCCGTCACGTCGCGGAAGGAGGCATAATACCCTTCGGCACCCGACCCCATGATGCCATCGACCACGCCGGTCTGGATGGCGGTAAAGGCATCCGAAAACGGCAGTGGGGAGCCGATATATCCTATGTTGTCCGCCATAAGCTGGAATGACTTCATCGGCGGAACGCGCAGTCGAGCGCCCTTTTCCGCAGTCGGGTCGGCGGCGTTTTCCACCTCGGTATTCAGCGCCACGCCGCCGAAATAAACCGGCCAGGCCCCCAGAACATGTATGCCCTGTTCGGCGTACAACTCCTCGACCGTCTCGCGCATGGGGGCGCCGTCCGAGAATGCGCTTTCAGCATCTTCCCAGCTCTGGACGAGGTAGGGGAGATAGGCCAGCTGAAAACGACGGTCGACTTCGGATGATGGGGGTTGCACCGCCATATCCACCGAACCGATGCTGAGCCCCTCCTGGACCGTGGTGTAGTCCCCCAAAGAACTGGCCGGGTAGAGCCGTACGTTTACCTCGCCATCGGTAGCACTTGCTACTTCATCGGCGAACGCGCGGGCGTCCTTGTCGATTGCAGTTCCCTCGGGACGCACATGCGACAATTGAAGGGTGGCTGCCTCTGCCACGGTGGCGAGGGAGGCTGACACGGCTACAGCGGCCGTCAGGAGCTTCATTGCAGGCATTTTCATTGTTGTCTCCACTCTTGCGTTGCGGGTGTTGCGATCGCATGATGCGACCGTTTAGTAGCCGAACAGTCCGGGAAGGAACTCGGACAGATCGGGCCAGGCTGAAACCAGAATCACGACCGGTATGTAGCCGAACAGGATCAAAGTCATGGCAGGCTTGACCACTTCGGTAAACTTGACCTTGCCGATACGGGCGCCGAGGTAGAGGATGCTTGCATAGGGCGGCGTCACGCCGCCCATGGCGGTATTGACGCCCATGATGGCGGCGAACTGCACCGGACTTACTCCAAGAGCCTCCATCAAGGGAAGCAGCAGCGGGCCGGTTAGAATGATGGCGGTGATATCGTTGACCACCATGCCGATACCGAACAGCATGAGGTTGATCATCAGCAACAGGAGAAACTTGTTGTCGGTAATCTGGAAGATCATCTCGACCAGGGCCTGAGGAATGCCTTCACGCACGAACAGCTGACTCAAAATCAGGCTGAACAGGATCATGATCAGAATCGCGCCGATGGAGGTAGCGGACTCCTTGCCAGATTCGAGAAGGGTGTTCCAGGTCAGGCCACGATAGATCAGGAAGCCAACGGGGAGAGCATAGATGACGGCCACTGCTGCTGCTTCGGTAGGCGTCATGATGCCACCATAAATGCCACCGAGAATTATCACAGGCATCAGCAGAGCTGGGAGCGCTTGGACAGTGCGACGCCCGGCATCGCGGATTCGCTGATCGAAGGCCATCGGCTCGTCGAGTATCAGGTCAAAATTGCGTGACATGACCAGGTTGACGATGCAGAAATTGAGCATGATCAGTAAACCCGGGCCTAAGGTGGCTAGAAAGCTCGCCAGGATAGAAGTGTCCGTCACCCAGCCATAGACGATCATCGTGACGCTGGGAGGAATCAGGAGACCGAGGATCGAGGAGTTCGCTATCAAGGCCGTGGCATAGGCACGGGGGTACCCCTTGCGCTCCATCTCGGGAATGAGGATGGGTCCGATGGCGGCAATACCAGTCAAGCCGCTACCGGAAATGGCGCCGATGATGGCGCAGCTGATCGATGCCATCACGCCGAGACCGCCGCGAATCCTTCCCACGAAGATATTGACGAACTTGAGGAGGCTCGAGGCGATGCCACTGACACTCATCAGTGTGCCGGCAAAGACGAAGAGAGGGATTGCCAACAGGATCGGGTTGGTAAGCTGACTGAACCCCCACATCATCATGCCCCGCATGGAAGATTCGCCAATCATAGTCATCACCATGAGGGCTGCACCAAAACAGTAGGGAAGGGGTACGCCAAGAGTCAGCATCAATATCAATACGGCGAACGCCAGCAGCGCTATCTCAATCATTTTTCCTACCCTTCTTGTTGTCAGTCAGCACTTTGAACTCCTGAACCTCAGTGGTTTCGGGATAATCGGGATCGGTGCCGGAGTGATCTGGAGCCTGACGTATGCCGAACAGGTAGGCGATATTGCGAAGCAAGTGCCACAGGGTAAAGATGATCATCAGAGACAGACCAACCATCAGGGCAGACTCGTAGATGATGGTCGGAATGTAGAGTGTGGGTGTGCTCTTGCCGACTCGTGAGGCATAGCTGAAATAGTCCCATGCCCAGGTGGCTAGCCAGATCGAAACCACTACGCTGATAGTATCAGCGAATGCCTGAAGCAAGGCTTTTGCCCGATCTTTCTTCAGGAAGATGTCAAGGACATTGGCTCTGATTTGAGTGTCTTCACGCGAGGCGTTGACACTCCCTAACATGTAGAGCCAGAGGGTGGGGATCAGCGTGGCCTCCTCAAGCCCCATAACAGGTATTTCGAGGAGATAACGCGTGACCACCTGAATGAACTGACTGCCTGCCACCAGAATGATCAGCAAAGTCAGGGAATAACGAAAGAAACGTTCCATAAGGCCTTCTCGCGTGTTGTGTTTGTCTGCCAGGGCCGTGAAGTAGCTTCAACGACATCTTGGAGGTCGCCACGTATAACATCAAATCATTTGTACGCATCTTTTGATAACATAGTGTTTTCAAGTTTTTGGAGAGTTCGCATGCCGAAGCTGACTTACCGGCAGATTGAAGCCTTTCGGGCCGTCATGATCAGTGGTACGACCAGCGGAGCGGCTGAGATGCTCTATGTCTCCCAGCCGGCTGTCAGCCGCCTGCTAGCTGACTTCGAGGAGACGGTCGGGGTAAGGATGTTTGAGCGCCGTCGGCGTCGACTTGTCCCCACACCGGAGGCTCGTTTCTTCTATGAAGAGGTAGAGCGGGCCTTCGTTTCGCTAGAGAAGCTCTCTCGTGCTGCGGAGGAACTCAGAGAGTTTCACCTGGGATCGTTGCGCATCGCGTCCATGCCTGCCGTGTCGGTAGAGTTTCTCCCGGCTTTGACCGAACAGTTCTGTCAAGCGCATCCCGGTGTGTCAGTCACCCTTCAGGTTCGCAGCACGCAGCAGGTAGCCGACCTAGTGGCCAGCCAGCACTTCGATCTTGGGGTGATATCGGGTATAGAACTCAGCGATCCGGGTATTGAGGCAGAGATTCTTGCCGACAGTCGTCTGGTCTGTATCTTGCCGCCTGAACATCGGCTGGCCGACTGCAGGGTCATACGACCGCGAGATCTGGAGGGGGAGATATTCGTGTCACTGGGCTCGGAGCAGAGTATTCGCCACAAGATCGACAGCGTCTTCGAGCGCGAGGGCGTCAGTCGGCAATTGATGATCGAGACCCAGTTGGGTTATGCCGCTTGCGCCTTCGTACTAGCCGGGAGCGGCGTCTCCCTAGTTGATCCCATTACTGCTTGGCACTATCGGCGACTCGGCATCATTGTGAAGCGCTTTGAACCGAGAGTACCATTCCGGTACAGCATTATCTTTCCCAAGCAAAGGGGGCAGTCCGGTCTCACAAGATCCTTCTTGGAGCTCCTCGATCACTCGCTAGTTAAACTCGAAGAAGAATCCGCGGGGATTTTCGAGAGGGAGGTGCCACCCTTGAAAACCGAGTAGGCTGGTACCAAGGGTCTATAGTAGCTTCGCTGATTTTCACACATGAAGAGTGCGAACCGAGGCCATCACGCTATTGGCATAGCCCACGGCCGGTTGCCAGTGAGCGGGCGGGGTTGATGCCAAGTGCAGTGGCCGTGTTCGCTCTTCTCAGGTGTCGTTTCGCGAGAAGTGCTGGCGCATGGTCTCTGGCCAGGGCAGGGGCCGACCGGTCGTCAGGTCGATCAGCACTACGGTTACCTGGCATGTCAGGCGGTTCTGTTCCTTGCTCGTGGCGGTGATCTCGAGCTTGAGGCTGGTTCGTCCCGCATGTAACGGGACAAGGTGGAAAGCCAGGTTTTCACCCAGCCGGCTCGGTGCATGGAACTGAGTCTCGATAGCGACCGTAGGAACGCTCCTTCCCGACGCCACAAGCTGGTTGAATCCGCTTTGCACCACCTCTTCGAACCAGTCTTCGACGGTGGCATTGATCATCTCGAAGTAGCGCGGGTAAAAGACGATGCCGGCCGGGTCGCAGTGTTCGAAGCGTACCTTGCGTTGGGTGGTGTAGGTCATGTTCTTGTTCTCACTCTCGCTCATGTTCAGCCCTCGAGATGTCGTCCCGGTTGTCACCATTTAATTCCTAGAGCTGTTTCACGGCGATGCGTGAAGTGTCGACTTCCTGGTGCATTTCCGGCTTCCATTCACCCACGCTGCGCTGCAGGGTTTCTCCCTTCTCGTCGGCCAGAGCCGCATCGCGAAGCTGGCGCAGGCGAGCGGCGGCATCCGGTTCACTGCCGAAGCGTTCGAAGGCCAGCATTACGGTGTTGAAGCTGGCCAGGCCGCGCTGATGGGTGTCGCCATAGCCTTTCACCAACCCCTGTGCCTTGATGACCTCCAAGGCCACATCCGGGGAGATGGCGAGCGCGCGATCGACCGCGGCCAGCCAGGCCGCGATGCGCTGCCACTCATCACGATAGCGTAGGGTACGCCTGCGCCAGCGCCTCAGGCTCGCCACGCTCAGCAGCAGTAGAAATCCTCTCAGCCGCTGGGGGCTGATGCGCCGCCCGTGTTGGGTCGCCTTGGCCAGTGGCCGGCGCACCCAGTTGGTACGCATCACCCAGCTCCCGAAGGCGGCCGGCAGGGTGTCACAGATCTCTTCGACACGCGGATGCATGAATTCGGCGGTGTAGACGAGCTGCTCCGGCTCGGCCTTGATCTCATTGCGCACCCGGTCTTGACGGCTGCGGCGGATCTTCAGGTCGGCGACTCGAATGGTGTCCTCGTAGCTCATCCACAGCGCCAGGTGGCGGGCCAGCTCGCGTAGAAGGGGTACACGCTGCTCTTCTGCTGCTGGCATGTGCTTTCTGCGCTCCTGAAGCAGACGCAGGTACTCTCTGGCGTATTCGAGATCCTGATAGTCGATCAGGCGCAGCGCGCCCTCGCGCACCACTTGACGCACCGATTCGGGAAAGCGACTGCCGATCTCGGCCAGCATGGCGTCGAGTTCCGAGTCGCCGGCATTGGATGAGGCTTTCGCTTCTCTGGGGGTGGTGTCGCTCGGCGCGGCATGGGGTTCTGCCCCCTGTGCCTGCTGGTAGCTTTCGTCGAAGGTGCGAAGGCTCGCCTCGACCCCGATGCCGCCGTCGCGTATCGCCTGCTCGAACGCTTCGCGAGGAAAGGGCAGCGTCTGGCTGCCGGCCAGGGCACCGAACAACACGGCACTGATCACGCTGCCCTGGCGGCGTGCCGTGGCTTCCATGTCGAACTCGATGAAGCGCCGGGCATGCCGGCGAAGCTGCTCGCGTATCGGCTCAGGGTCGAGAATGCCGTTGCCCATGGCGCTCTTCTCGGTGATGCCATAGACCCGGTGGCTGGAGGCAATCACCGTGCTGCGGTCCGGTGTCACGAGCCCGCGCTCCAGGGCACGGCCCGCCTCCATGAACTCGGCGGCCAGGACGATATCGACATCGCCCGGCGAGGGCATCAGCGCCAGTACCGGTGCCTGGCCGGCGCGTTCGGCCTCGGCTTCGGGAAAGAGTTCCAGGTAGTAGATAGTGGCCCCCGTGCGCTGGGCGACGCCGGGCACCGAGGTAGCCTGGGCCAGATAGCCATTGCTCTCGGCCAGGTGGACGATCCAGTCGGAGAGCACACCACCGCCCTGGCCGCCCATGGCCATGATGGCCAATGTGATCGGTCGTGTGGCTGCGGTCATTTCAGGCATGGGTCTCTCCGAATGATTGAGCGGCTGGAGGCAGAGGAGATAGGCGTTTCTCGTGCCATGCCTGCAGGCGTTGGATGATGCCCTGGCGCCAGCGATGCTTCAGGCGATCCCAGCGGTTGGGGTGGCTGATGACATCGGCGCGATAAAAGGAGGGGCAGAGCACGGCGGCATGTGCCGCCTCGCCACACAGGCCACAGCCCACGCAGGTATTGTCGACCTGGGCGATGGGATGCTCACGCAACGGATCGGGATTGGGCTGTATCGAGAGGGAAGGGCAGCCGGATATGCGGATGCAGGCGTGGTCTCCGGTGCAGGTATCGCTGTCGACGCCAAAGCGCTGGCGAACGGTGCGTTTGCCCTCCTTGAGGGCCTGGCGCACCTTGGGCTTTTCGCGCCGCTGCAGGTTCAGCATGCACTCCGACTGGGCGATGATCACCTTGGGACCCTTGGCCTGAGTGGTCAGCGCCTCCGTGAGCGTTTCCTTCATGCGCTGCACGTCGTAGGTGCGGTCGATGACCCGCACCCACTTGGCGCCCACCCCCTTTACCGCTTGCTCGATGGGGATATTGGTATGGCGGATGGGGTTTTCGGCGCGTGAGGAGGGCAGGTCCTGCCCGCCGGTGGCCGCCGAGTAGAAGTTGTCCACGATCAGCAGCACATCGTCGTCGCCGTTGTAGACGGCATTGGCCACACCATTGGTCAGGCCGTTGTGCCAGAAGCCGCCGTCGCCCATCACGCTGATGGCGCGCCCGCCCTTGGAACCGTGAAAGGCCGACGCCGCGGAGGCGCCCAGGCCGTAGCCCATGGTGGTATTGCCGATGTTGAAGGGGGGCAGGATCGAGAACAGGTGACAGCCGATATCGCAGCTGACGTGACGCGGCCCCAGCTCGCGTTCGACGAGCTTCATGGCGGTGAAGATGGGCCGTTCGGGACAGCCGGTGCAGAACCCGGGCGGACGGGGCGGCAGGGTGGGGGCCGCTTGGTCTGGGGCGGGAGCCGCCTCGGTGTATGGCAGCAGCTCAGGTGCGGCGGCGGTGAGGAAGCCGCGCAGGCCCTCCAGCATGACCTTGCCGGTGTATTCACCGGCCTTGGGCAAGACATCCTTGCCATGCAGCCGCGTGTCGAGATCGGCACGACGCAGGATACTGGCCAGTGCCTGCTCCAGGTAGTCGGGCTGCCCCTCCTCGATCATCAGTACGGCACGCTTGTCGGCGCAGAAGGCAGCTAGTTCACTGTCCACCAGCGGGTAGGTGACGTTGAGCACATGCAGGGGAATGCGGCTATTGCCGAAGGTGTCGGCCAGGCCCAAGCGCTCGAGCCCGCGGATAACGCTGTTGTAGAGCCCGCCCTGGAGTATCAGCCCGACCTCGGCATGCTCGCCGGGAAAGGTCTCGTTGAGGCCGTGCTCCTGTATGAACTTGATGGCGGCCGGCCAGCGTGCGTTAACCTTCTCGTGCTCGTGTTGAAAGCTGGCCGGGGGCAGCACGATGCGGCTGGTGTCGCGAACCGGATTGGCCAGGGCCTCGTCAATGGTAAAGCCGGGTGATCGGTTGTCCTGAGTCTGGAAGCGTCCGTGCACATGACAGGCACGGATACGCAGTTCCAGCATCACCGGGGTATTGCTGGCTTCCGATAGCTCGAAGCCCATCTCAACCGCCTTGACGATGGAGGGCAGGTTGGGGCGCGGATCAAGCAGCCAGATCTGACTCTTCATGGCGAAGGCATGGGTACGCTCCTGCATGATGCTCGAACCGTCGCCATAATCTTCCCCGACAATGATCAACGCGCCACCGGTCACGCCTCCCGAGGCCAGGTTGGCCAGTGCATCTGACGCGACGTTGGTACCCACCGTGGATTTCCAGGCCACGGCACCGCGCAGGGGATAGTTGACCGAGGCGGCCAGCATGGCGGCGGCGGCGGCCTCGCTGGCGTTGTTCTCGAAATGCACCCCCAGCTCTTCGAGAATCGGCTGGGCGTCATGAAGCACATCCATCAGATGAGAGATCGGTGCACCTTGGTAGCCGCCAACATAAGCGACTCCCGACTGCAGCAGCGCCTTGGTGACGGCAAGAATGCCCTCGCCGTGGAAGGTTTCGCCTTCGCCGAGGCGCAGCTTCTTGGTTTCCTCGACAAATGTTCTTTCAGCCATTGCGGAGTCCTCGTCGCTTGGGGCGCTTGGCCCTCGGCGTGAGTGTTGTCACAGGGTTCACTTCATCAGGCTTGGCAAGCCGGTAGCCAGCCAAGGCAGCGCAACCACCAGCGCCAGAACCAGCATCTGCAGAAGCAGAAAGGGAAGGGCGGCCTGGTAGACTTGGGTCAGGCGGATACCGGGTGGAGCGACGCCCTGCATCACGATCAGCAGCAGCCCGAAGGGAGGGGTCAGGAAACTGATCTCCATGGCGACGAGGAACAGTACGCCGATCCAGATCGGGTCGATGCCCAGGCTCGCGACGAGCGGCATGAAGAAGGGCAGGGTAATCATGATCATGCTGATCTGGTCGGCAAAACAACCCAGTACCAGCAGCACCAGCAGCATGCCCAGCACGACCATCAGCGGGGTCAGTTCCCAGCCGGTCACCACTTTCAGCAGTCCATTGGTGGCGCCGGAGAAGGAGAGCAACTGGGAAAACGTGGTGGAGGCCACCAGCACGAACAGAATCATGACCGAAACCTTGGCCGTCTCCATCAGCGATTTGCTCAGCGCCTCCTTGGTCAGACAGCGATAACACAGGGCCGCTAAGGTGGCCGCGACAGCGCCGAAGGCGGCGGATTCCGTCGGCTCGGCCCAACCGGCCAGCAGGCTGCCCACCACGGCCACGAAGATACCACTCAGAGGAAGGACATAGACGCAGAAGGGCTGCCAGCGCTGCCAAGCGGTGAGGCTGTGATCGCCGTCATCCGCCGGTGCCAGATCGGGATTCCTCGTGCAGCGGATCATTACATACATGAGCACGGCAGCTCCCATGAGGATGCCGGGGATGATGCCGCCAATCAGCAGTTGCCCGATGGAAATACCGGCCAGACTGCCGAGGGTCACCGCCAGTGCCGACGGCGGTATCAGCATGGCGATACCGCCCACTGCCATGATCGGTCCCATGGCAATGGAAGGGTGGTAGCCCCGCTTGAGCATATCCGGCAGCAGCGAGCTTCCCATCATGGCGGTGTTGGCGATGCTCGACCCGGAGAGGGTGGCGAAAGCGGTGCCGCCAAGTACCGAGACGATGCTCAGGCGACCGGGAACGCGCTTGATCAGCCGCTCGATGGCGGTAATCGCCTTGTAGGCGAGGCCTGTATGGAACAGAACCTCGCCCATGAGTACGAAGAGAGGGATGGGTATCAGCGAGAAGCTGGTGATGGCTTCAGCGCTATTGCGTGCCATCTGCATGATACCCATCTCGCCGCCCATGAAGACATAGGCACCGACGAGATTGATCGCGATAAAGGCGAACACCACCGGCAGTCCTAGGGCCATGAGGAGGATAAGCCCACCTACCAGCAGCAGTAGTGCTGATTGCCACTCCATGTCAGCTCTCCCGTGGCGTAATAAGGCACCAAAGGCGGCGCAGGAACTCGAGGGTCAGCAGGGCGAAGCAGGAGGTTGGCAGGATGAACGTCCACCACTCGGGAAAAACGAAGGATTTGTAGACCATCGAGCCTCGGCTCAGGTAATCGCTACCGGTAATCAGCAGGTAATGGCCAAAGCCCAGGCAGACCAGGGCGCCGAGCAGGTTGATGCCCATTTCCAGATATCTCCGGTATGCCTTTGGTAGCGCCTGCTGTAGAAGATCGACCCGCACGTGGGCCCCGTGATAAAGCACCCAGGGGGCTGCCAGAAAGGTGGCGGCAGCAATGGCATATTCGCTGCCTTCCACCGTGCCGTAGATCGAGCCGAACCCCAGGTTTCGGCTCAAGACATTGAGCACAATGACAATCGACACAACGCCGATAATGATACCTGCGGCGAGGCCGCAGGTTTGCATGATGTAATGATACGCCTTCGACAACGGTGAACGTGCGACTGGCTTATCGACAAGAGTGGTGTCATTCACTGTCCAGAATCTCTCTCAAGCGCTCGGCGTTCCCGGCATGTTCTTCTGCCAGCCGTTCCCACTGCACTCGATAGGCCATCTCCAGGTAACGCTCGCGCTCCTCGCCCTCGAATTCGATGGTCTCGATGCCGGCTTCGGCCTGACGACGCTCCTCCTCTGCGTTGATCTCTTCGTTGAGAGCGTTCTGCTCCTCCAGCCAGATCGCCTTTTCGGTGAGGTAGTTACGCTGTTCGTCGGTGAGGTTGTCCCAGGTGTCCTGGTTCACCAGAACGCCGACCTCCACGTGATAGAAACCGGGGTCGACGCGGTAGCGGGTGTGCTCCTGCCAGCCGAGGTCGAAGATGCCCTGGATGGGCCAGCCATAGCCATCCACCGTGCCCCGCTCCAGCGCGGTATAGACCTCGCCGGGCGGAGTCTGGGCGGCTTCGCCTCCCATTTCCTCCACGAAAGCGCGATACACCGGCGTGATGCGCATGCGCAGACCGTTGAGCTCCGGGCTGCTGATCGGCTCGTTGAGGTACAGGTGGTAGCGATTGCCATAGTTGGTATAGGCCAGGTAATGCACGTTCATCTGCTCGCGCCACATCTCTTGTAACTGCTCGAAACGGCCCGTTTCCCGTAACTCTTCGGGGGAGTAGCGCGTCAGGTTGAGCGCATGGGCGGCCGGCAGTGAACTGGTGTAGAACGCCGAGGTAACAAACGCCATGTCCACCACGCCGTTGCTCACCGCGTTGCCTACTTGAAAGGGGGGCATGGTCTCGGGGCCACCGATGAAGTCGATGTCGATCGGTGCCTCGGTATCGTTCTCGATCTCCTCGAGAAACATCTCGAAGGTGTGCGGGATGGCTGTGCCGGGAGTGAAGGCACTGACGGTGCGCAGGGTTGCCGTCTCGGCCGAAGCCTGACTCATCAGTCCCAGAGAGACCAAGGCGGTGCCGAAGGTAATAGGCCAGCGGATGTTGCGCTTCATTGTGTATCTCCGTTGTTATTGTCGTGAGGGGTTCGCGATGTCAGTCGCGTGTCGGTGTACCGATGGCAACGGGTCTGACCGGTGCCTGTGCGGCTCCCTTCGTCACGGGAGGAAGAATCATGGTGCACGAGGTCCAGACTCGATCCGCGGCCAACTCGTCCAGCCGCGCATTTTGAATTTGATAGATGCCTGATTGCGTCAGGTTGTAATGGTGGATGGCAAAGGGCAGCCCATCCGGAACCCCTTCAGGGATTGCCTCGCCCGTCAGCATTCCTTCCGGGGCGGGGTCGGTGAAGGGGTTGTCCAGGGCGACCAGCACAATGGCCTGTTCCTCCAGCCACTCCACGGTATCGAAAGCCAGCCCAGGACCCTGGGCATAGTAACGCTCGTCGTCGTTGTTCCAGAGCTTGCCCCAGCCGGTATGGATGTAGAGCACATCGCCGGGCTGCAGGCCGCGCCAGGCGAGTCCCTGGGCTTCGATCATGCCTTGGAGGTCGTCACGAGTGATCAAGTCGCCGGCTGCGAGTGGCTCGCCCTCGTTGAGGTAGGCCGCGGCATCCAGCAACACGGCAGAGGTAACGATAGGTGGCAGATTCTCGAGTCCGAGTCGATCCAGGGGGGCCTCGGGGGCCGGTTTCACCTCTTCCTGGGTGAAGCCGCCGTAGTAACGCAGCGCCTCGGAGGGAAATTGCCCTTCACCGTTCCAGGGCTCTGGAAGATGAGCGAAATGGCCGAGCCCGTCGATCTGGGTGCCCTGCCCGCCGATGTTGCCGTTGATCGATTCGGTATTGAATCCGTGACGAGTCCCCGGAATGCCGCTGGAAGGGTCGAAGCGGTTACTTTCCGGTTCGGCGAAAGGAGATTGCGGCATCGACGCGCTGCGGGGATAGGCCAGCTCGTATGCCTGTGCTTCGGGCTGCATGAGGTGACTGGCACAACGCTGCCAAGTGCTCGGACCTTGGGTATTCGCCATGCCGGCTTCATCACCATCCTGCCAGGGAGGCAAAGGCACCTGTTGAGCAGCGTTCTCTCCTTGATTCTGCTGCTCGTTTGGCTCAGCCGCCAAAGGCAGGGAGGCAGACAGTACTGCCATACAGATGGCCGAAGGAACTGCTGACAAGCGGGCTTTCATTGTCATTGTTACCTAGCTTGTTGTTTTTTAAAAAATTACCTTACCTGTCTCGTCACACTTTGCAGCGAGATGGCCATCTCAGACTAGAAAGGAATTCGTGATAGTTCAAGGTTAAAGTTTCAAGCTTGAAGATTTTCTTGTTAATAAAACCTGCAAGTCTTTGCTCATGTCTGGGGCGCGTAGCCGAGCGCTCCACACTGCTCAGCTAGCGGCCAGGGCGAACATCGCCACCCCCAGCGCCAGGCCGGCGCCGATGGCGGCAAAGCGGCGGGTGCGGCGGCGATCCTGGCGCGACGAACCGGCAGTGTAGTCGAAGCGCTCATAGAGGATGCGCCGCATCGGCATGCCCACGTCGAGAAGCGCGTCCGAGACCGCCGTGACCATCCCGCCGGGGCCGCACATGAGCACGACAGAGCGTGCCAGGTCGAGCCCTTCGAGAAGCGTTGTCAGCCGTTGCCGATCGAGCCGGCCGACCTCGCCGCGGTAGTCGGGGGGGGAGCTCTCGGAGAGCAGGAGCACGTGAAGGTCGAGACGCGTGCGGGCCGCCTCGATCTCGTCGAGGCAGGCGAAGTTCGCCGGGGCGCCGACGGCGTAGGCGAGCCGCACGGGACGTCGCTCGCCCCGCGCCAGTATGTCGCGCAGCAGGCCCATGATCGGCGCGATGCCGACCCCGCCCGCGATCAGGATCACGGCCTCGGCGTCGCTGCCCTCCAGCACGAACTCGCCGTAGGGCCCGTCGAGCCCGATCGGCGTACCGGGCACCAACGCGCCCACCGTGCTCGTGAAGTCCCCCACCTCCTTGATGATCAGCCTGGTACCGGGATCGAGGGGGCTGTCGGAAAGCGAGAAGGGGTGATCCAGGAGCGGAAACCGTCGCCGCCCGACGGTCAGCCAGACGAACTGGCCGGCGCGGTAGATCAGGGGTGGCGTGCCGGGGGCGGGCTCGACATGCAGCTGCCACATCCGGTCGGCGACCCGCGAGACGCTGGCGAGCCTCCACGGGTGCCGGTGCAGCTTGAACCAGCGCCAGCCATAGAGCACCCCGACCACCGCTGCGACAGCGACGCCGGTGGCGAGCCAGATCGGCGGCAGCGGCGAGGCGGAGGTGAACCGGCCGGCCGCGAAGGCATGGTGCAGGCTGCCCGCTACCGCCAGGACCCCGAGTGGCAGGTGCGTGGCCCGCCAGGTCTCGTAGCGCCACGGTAGTTTCTCGCGAAGCAGCGAGGTGGCGAGCAGCAGCGCGAAGGCGGCCCAGGCCACGACCCCGCTGCGGTAGTGGGGCGAAGTCAGGTAAACCGCGAGTCGCTCGCGCCCCAGCGCCGGTGCGTCGAGCCAGGTGGGCAGCACGTAGAACAGCGGATGCAGCACCACCGCGACCAGTACCCACCACGCCGCGATCTTGTGGAACGCCATGATCTTGTCGATGCCGAGATGGCGCGAGACGCGATCGAAGCGGCCCGAGGTCACGAACTGCACCGCCATCGCGACGACCGCAACCATGCCGAGGGCCGCCGCCGCGTGCTCCCACGGGTCGGCCGGCGCGGCGCGGCCGAACAGCGCCACCGCGAGCGGCAGCAGGACGACGCCGAGGTAGAGGGCTGCAAGCGCGGGCCCCGGCAGGCGAACCGCATGGCGGCCGGTCTCATGGGAGGTGCTGTCTTTGGGGTCTGTCATTGTGTTTCCGAATGTAAGCCCCTCGTCTATGATCGAAGATAGACCAAACCCGGACGACACGGGCCTCGGGCGTCCGTGGCAACAGGTCGCAGTGCAACAGGAAGGGGACCCTATGTTCAGCCAGTGTATCCGTCGTATTGCCGTCATTGCGACGCTCGCCTTGGCATCTCCTGCCCTGGCGCAGAATGATGACGCCGCGCTCTCCGCGATCGTCGAGGCGTGGCTCGCGGCGCCGCACGGCGACTACCGGTCGCCGGCGTTCACGTACTGGAATGCGGAAGGCGAGGTACCGACGAACTGTGCGGCCTGCCATTCCCAGCCGGGTTTTATCGACTTTTTGGGCGCAGATGGCAGCACGGCGGGCGTCGTCGATGCCCCGGCGGCAATCAATGCGCCCATCGGATGCGCCTCCTGCCATACCACCGCCGCGCATGAGCTCGACGCGGTGACGTTTCCATCGGGCGTCAGTGTCGCGGCGTTGGGCGGGTCGGCGGTCTGCACGGCCTGCCATCAGGGGCGTGCGTCCAGCGACACGGTCGCCGCACGGGTCGAGGGCCTCGACGAGGACGCGGTCGTCTCCGAGCTCGGCTTCATCAACGTGCACTATGCTGTCGCGGCGGCGACGCTGCACGGCGCGCACGTTCGCGGCGGCTACCAGTATGCCGGGCGCGACTATGTAGGGCGCTTCCCGCACGTGCCGAGCGCGAGCAACTGTACCTCCTGCCATGATCCCCACACGACCCGGGTCGCCACCGAGACGTGCCTGAGCTGTCACCGCGGCGTCGACGAGATCACCGCGATCCGCACACGCCACGGCGACTTCGACGGCGACGGTAACACCGCCGAAGGCATTCACGGCGAAATCGAGACCCTGCGCACCCGCCTCGGCGAAGCGATCGTCCGCTATGCCGAAGAGGTCTCAGAAAAGCCGATCGGCTACGCCGCGGATACCTTCCCCTATTTCTTCGCCGACAGCGACGGAAATGGCGACATCAGCCCCGACGAGGCCATCTTCCCCAACCGCTACCAGAGCTGGACGCCGCGCCTGCTGAAGGCGGCCTACAACTACCAGTTCGCGAAGAAGGACCCCGGCGCCTACGTTCACAACCCCGGCTATGTATTGCAACTGCTTCACGACAGCCTCGCCAGCCTGGCGGAGCGCATCGAGGTGGAGGTGCCGGCGCAACGGCGCCAATGACGGGCACCTGGTTACCTCTCGATATGGTGATAGGCCTCACCCGCGTCGCGCAAGACAAGCGCCCGGCGCGCCTGGCGAATCAGCCACAGCCCGAACAGCGAGATTCCTCCCAGCAGGGCGAAGAGCGGGGTGTAGCGTCCGACCAGGCCGTGCAGCAGGGTGACCAGCGGTAACCCCAGCAGGACACCGCTGTAGGTGAACACCAGGCAGCCGCCGGCGGCGTCGGCGATGCGTTCGGGTGGGGCCAAATGGGCGATCTCGGCCATGAAGACACCGTTCCAGCCCAATGAAGAAAGGCTCAGCAGACACAGCAGCGTGACCACCAGCCACTGCGGCCAGGCCGGCGTCATCAAGGCCACGAGCAAGGCGCCTGCGGTGGTCGTGCAGGCAATGATGGCGAGCGTGATCAGACGGTCGCCCAGGCGATCGCCGACCCAGCCCCAGCCGATGCGCCCCACCACACCGCTGACCTGCACCGCCGACATCACCAGGCCTGCTTGCACCAGGCCGAAGGCGAGATCCTCGACCAACAGGGCCACGGTGAAGGCCGAGACCGATAGCTGGATAGCCGAGAAGCACAGGCTGAACAGGGCGACATGGCGCAGCGCGCGCTGCCGCCATACCAGCAGTAGGCCGGCAAAGGGGGTGACGAGCAGTTGGGTACGCGGTTCTCGCTGGTCGTCCCACGCTTGCCGTGTGCGCTGAAGGGCGAGAATTCCCCCCGCTGCCAGCGCCGTGAGCGTGAGCAGGCCGGCCTGCCAGCCCACCGTCAGGGCAAGTGCCGGGGCGCTGGCACCGGCCAACACCCCGCCGAGCGGCACGCCGGCCTGCTTGAGCGAGAAGATCAGCCCGCGATGCTCGGCTGGGGTGAAGCGCACCAGCAGCACCGAGGCGGAAGGATTGGTCATGCCGTAACCCAGCCCGGCAATCAAGGAAGACAACGCGAAGACCGGCAGCGATGGAATGGCCAGCAGGGCGGCCGCGCTGCCCAACAGGCCCAGCGAGAGCTGACTGGTACGGCACGGGCCCAGGCGTCGGGTCAACGGCCCGCCGATCATCGCTGACAGCATGGCGCCGGCGAAGATCAGGCTGACCTGCAGGCCCACCGTGGCCGAGGAGACCCCCAGCGCTGCTGCCAGTTCCGGGGCGATGGCGGCAGGAAACAGGGCCACCAGCGAGGAGAAGGCCAGCACCAGGGTGGTGGCCAGCAGGACGATCAACGGCACGATGTCAGTCAACCTTCTCGCGGGGGACCTGGCGCAGGTGGCTGGCGGTCTGGCCGCCGGGCAGCGCGGCGATCAGGTCGGCGGCCTGGAGCAGTGCCGGCAGGTCGATGCCGGTGGCGACCCCGCCGCCGTGCAGGGCATAAAGCAGGTCCTCGGTGGCGGTGTTGCCGGTGGCGCCGGGGGCGAAGGGGCAGCCGCCCAGGCCCGAGCAGGCGGTGTCCACCGCCGTGGCGCCGTGGTGGATGGCGAACAGCGCATTGGCCACGCCCATGCCGTAGGTGTCGTGGCCATGGAAGGCCCACCCCAGCCCCGGCTGAGCGTGACGCTCACGCAGGCGGGAGAAGTGGTCGGCCACCTGGTAGGGGCTGGCGCGGCCGGTGGTGTCGCACAGGGCCACCTCCAGCGGCAGATCGCCGGCCAATTCGAGCGCCCTGCCGAGCACGCGATCGACCTGCTGCCAGGAGACGGTGCCCTCGAAGGGGCAGTCGAAGCTGGTGCCCAGGTCGAGGCGCAAGCGGGTGCCTTCGCTCTGGCGCAGGCAAGCGATGACCCGGCCCAGATCCTCTAGCGACTCGTCGGGGCTGCGCCGCACGTTGCTCTGGTTGTGCGATTCCGATATCGAGACCACGTAGACCACCTCGCGGATGCCATGGGCGAGTGCCAGTTCGGCGCCCTTGAGATTGGGCACCAGCGCCGAGAGGCGCACGTCAGGTCGGTCGGCGAAGGCCGCCACCAGTTCGCCGGTGTCGGCCATCTGCGGAATCGCCTTGGGGCTGACGAAGGAGCCGATCTCCAGGCGCGCCACCCCGGCGTCGAGCAGCGCCTCGATGCAGCGCCGCTTGTCGATGGTAGGCAGCGGGTCGCGGATCGACTGGAAGCCGTCGCGGGGGGCGACCTCGACGATTTCCACGTGTGGCGGTGGCTTGAGTGCCGTCATGACACGCTCTCCTTGGTAGACGAGATACCGCGTTCCCGCAGCCAGTTGATCACACCGCCGGCGGTGAGAATGGCCACCTGGCGCGGGCTTAGCTCATGCACGAGCTCGAGCGGAGCGCCGTCGAGCGTGGCCTGGATGCGCCTCCCGGCGGCCAGTTGGCGCGTCAGGTCGTCGATGGCCAGGGTCTGCCCCTGCTCGATCCGGTCGTAATCCGTCGGGTCGGCGAAGGTCAGCGGCAACACCCCGAAGCAGGGCAGATTCTGCCAGTGGATCCGCGCAATGCTTTTGGCGATCACCACCTGCAGGCCGAGCAATCGTGGCACCAGCGCGGCGTTCTCGCGACTCGAGCCCTGCCCGTAGTTGCTGCCGCCGATGATGGCGTGCCCCGCATCGCCACGCTCCCTGGCGCGCGCCACGTAATCCGGGGCCAGCGCCTCGAAGGTGTGCTCGGCCGAAGCATGGACGTTGCTCCACAGCGGCAGCACGCGTGCGCCGGCGGGCATGATGTCGTCGGTGGAGACGTTGTCGCCGGTCTTGAGCAGGATGGGAACCTCGATGCGGTCGGGCGGCGGGTTCAGCACCGGCAGCGGCGGCGTGTTGTCGGTGGCGAGCAGCGACACGTGCCGTGCGCGCTCGGGAGGCAGCGGCGGCACGAACCAGTCGTCGCTGAGCGTCATGCGCGCCGGCTCGCGCACGTGCGGGTAGGGCATGGCGAGGGTGCGCGGGTCGGTGATCGTGCCCGTCAGAGCCGAGGCCGCCGCGGTTTCCGGGCTGCACAGGAAGACGCTGTCCTCCCGGGTACCGGAGCGGCCCGGGAAGTTGCGCGGCACGGTGCGCAGGCTGTTGCGCCCGGCGGCGGGGGCCTGACCCATACCGATGCAGCCGTTGCAGCCCGGCTGGTGCAGGCGCGCACCGGCTTCGACCAGGGCCGCGAGGTGGCCTTCGGCGATCAGCGCGGACAGCACCTGGCGAGTCGAGGGGTTGATGTCCAGCGAGACCTCGCTGGACACGCGGCGCCCCTTGACGACTTCGGCCACCACTGCGAAATCGCGATAGCCGGGATTGCCGGAGGAGCCGATATAGGCCTGATGCAGCGGTTCTCCCGCGACCTGGGCAACAGGGACCACCTTGTCGGGGCTGGAAGGCAGCGCGATCAGCGGCTCCAGCGCCGCCAGGTCGATATGCTCGTCGCGGTCATAGCGACAGCCCGCGTCGGCGGTCAGCGGTTGCCAGTCGGCCCCCCGATCCCGCGCGCGCAGAAAGTCTCGCGTCACCTCGTCGCTGGGAAAGACGCTGGCGGTGGCGCCCATTTCGGTTCCCATGTTGGCCAGCACATGGCGATCCATGGCGTCTAGGGTGGCCAGGCCGGGGCCGTAGTACTCGAGAATGCAGTTCCTGGCTCCGGCGACTCCGTGGCGGCGCAGCAGCTCGAGAATGACATCCTTGGCACTGACCCAGTCGGGCAGCTCGCCCTCCAGGCGGACGCCGATGACTTCGGGCATCGGCAGGTAGAGCGGCTCGCCGGCCATGGCCATGGCCACTTCGATGCCACCGGCACCGATGGCCAGCATGCCCAGGGCGCCGGCGGCGGTGGTGTGGCTGTCACAGCCCACCAGACTCTGGCCGGGCACGCCGAATCGCTCCATGTGCACGGGGTGGCTGATGCCGTTCCCCGGCCCGCTGTACCACACGCCAAGGCGTTCGCAGGCGCTCTTCAGGAAGAGATGGGCATCGGCGTTGATATTGTCCGGCTGCAGCAGGGTGTGGTCGATGTATTGCACGCTGGGGGTGGTGTGTACTCGTTTCAGGCCCATGGCATCGAGCTCAAGCATGACCAGGGTGCCGAGAATGTCCTGCAGCAGCGCCTGGTCCATGCGCAGGGCAATCTCCTGGCCTGGAACCATCTCGCCACCCACCAGGTGGGCCCGGATCAGCTTGTGACTCAGGGTGTCAGCCATGGGGTACCTCCTCGTCGAGACCGTGGCGCAGACGGGGCAGGGCGCGGGCGGCATCCATCAGGAACTGCAGGCCGAGCGTGGCAAAGCCGATGGGCAGCAGGGCGTAGGGAAAGACCATCGGCGTGCCCAGCGAACTCGAGACGCGCTCGCTGTATTCGTAGGCCTGCAGCGCCATGATGCCGCCTCGCCACACCAGGATGGCGCAGAACACCACGCCGAGCAGGCCGGTGACGATGTCGATCGCGGCGCGGCTGCGCGGCGGCAGCTTGTCCTTGAAGAAGGTGATGCGGATATGCGCATCGTGGCGCTGGGCTTCGGCGGCGCCGATCACGGCCAGATAGACCAGCAGAAAGGAGTTGATCTCCAGGCTCCAGCTGGTCGGGGCCGCGAAGGCGTAGCGCATGATGGCGTCGTAGCAGATCGACACCATCATGAACACCAGCACCGCCATCGAGGTCCAGCGCAGGACGGGCATCAGGCCGTCCCAGCTGCGCGTGGCAGAAGCGGTCATGGGCGCTCTCCTTATGCCTCGCCCAGGGCCAGCGCAATGGCACGGCTGCCGACCTCTTCGCCGACCTCGCCCTTCCAGTGGTCCCAGACGTCCTGGACGCCGGCATTGAAGGTCTCGAGGTCCTCCTCCGTGGGCTCGATGATCTCGATGCCGGCGTCCTCCACTTGCGGCCAGTACTCGTTGGGATAGATATCGTTGTTGCAGTATTCGATGAAGTTCTCGTCGTACCAGTCGTCGGCCTGCTGCAGCACGCCACGCACGTCGTCGTCGAGGTTGTCCCAGGTGTCGCGCAGCATGAACGGCGCCACCGAGAAGCCGGTGATCGGCAGCTTGTAGCAGTACTTGAGCTGCTCCTGCAGGCTGCGTCCGATGATCGTCGAGATGTTGAAGATGCCGGCATCCACGGTGCCGCGTTGCAGCGCCATGTAGGTTTCCGACGAGGGGATGCGGGCCGCCCCCACGTTGTAGGGTTCGAAGGCCTGGGTGGCCTCGAAGCCGACGATGCGTATCTTCTTGCCGCGTACCTCGTCGAGGCTGCGAATCGGGCTCTTCTCGGTGCTCCACAGGTACTCGGGTTCGAGGATGCCGCCGCCGGAAGTGAGCAGGTAGAGATTATCCTCGGCGAGCACTTCGTTGATCAGCTCCATCAGCGGACTGCCCTGGCGCAGGCGCTCCGGGTGGCGATAGAGCTCGCCCACGACCCCGGGCAGACCGGTCACGCCGAGGATGGGGATCGAGCGGGTGATGTACGAGAAGGTGTGGAACATGAAATCGATGCTGCGCGAGCGCAGCGCGGGCAACTGCTCGTCCACCTTGAGCAGCTGGCCGGAATCGTAGAACTCCACCGTCAGCGCATCGCCGCCGCTCTCCTGGAGCATTTCCACGAAGCGATTGGAGCCGTAGGTCAACGCCTTGTAGGAGTCGGGCAGGTAGGTGACTCCGGTGAGGGTGGTGGCGGCGTGGCTGTGGGGAGCGAGCAGGCTCTGGGTACCGAACAGGGTGGCGCCGGCAGTGGCGAAGGTGCCGTACTTGAGTATTTGGCGACGGGACAAGGTCATGGTGAGTCTCCCTTTGTTGTTGTAGCGGTTCATTTCACTGACGTTGCTACGCCGGGGCTACATCAGCCCCGGTAACCACAGGCTGAGGCTGGGCACGAACACGAACAGCATCAGCACGAGGAACTGCACGGCGACGAAGGGCAGGGCGCTCTTGATGATTTCCTCCACCGAGAGTTCGGGGCAGACCCCGCGCAGGGCGTAGAGGTTGAGCCCCACCGGAGGCGTGACCACGGCGATCTCCAGGTTGAGCACCATGACGATGCCGAACCACAGCGGGTCGTAGCCCAGGGCGATGACCAGCGGCAGCAGCACCGGCGTGGTCACCACGATCAGCGACACCGCGTCGACGATCATGCCCAGCAGGATCAGCAGCAGCATCACCGCCAGCAGGATCGCCCAGGCGGGCAGCCCGGTAGCGGTGAGTGCCTCGGTGAGCATCTGGGGCACCCGCACCATGTTGAGGTAGTCGCCGAAGATCTTGGCGCAGCCGATGATCAGCAGAATGGCGCCGCTGATGCGGGCGGTGGTGCCGAGGATCTCGAGGAACTTGGCCCAGCTGAGGCTACGGAACACCAGGGTGGCGATCAGAAAGGCGCCGGCCGCGCCGATGCCGGCGGCCTCGCTCGGGGTGGCCAGGCCCGAGTAGATGGAGCCCAGCACGGCGACCACCAGCAGGGCGGCGTGCCAGATGTTGGCCAGGCTTGCCCAGCGCTGCCTCCAGGTGAAGCGCTCTTTGCTGGCCGGCGCCTCGGCCGGGTTCAGCCGCACACGAAGGTAGATGAACAGCGACAGGGCCAATGCCAGCACGATGCCGGGCACGATACCGCCGATGAACAGGTCGGCCACCGAGACGCTGGACACCGCCCCGTAGATGATGAACGGCACGCTGGGGGGAATCAGCATGGCCAGCGCGCCGGCGCTGACCACGGCACCGGCCGCCAGCGAGCGGCTGTAGCCGCGCTGGAGCATCTGCGGCACGGCGATGGAGCCCACCGCGGCGACGCCGGCGAGGCTCACCCCCGAAACGGCGCCGAACATCGCCGAGGCACCCACCGAGGAGATCGCCAGGCTGCCGCGCAGCCAGTTGAGCCAGCGCACCGCGGCGGTGAACAGGCTCGAACCCACCGGTGTCGCCCCGAGGAAATTGCCCATCAGGATGAACAGCGGCAGGGCGATCAGCTCGAAGGCGTTGAGCTGGCCGAACAACGACGACGGGGCGAAGAAGAACGCCAGCGAGCCGCGGGCCATGTAGAGGCCGATCAGCCCCGACAGCCCCAGGGCGAGGAAGATCGGAAAGCCGATCACGATCAGCCCCACGAGGACGACCAGAACGATGATGGGCTCCATGGCGGCCTCCTCAGATCACACCGTCGGCGCGCAAGGCCTCGATGGCCTCGGCGGTGAGTCCGAGCCAGTCGGAGAGCACGGCCGCGGTGTGCTCGCCCAGGGCCGGACCTACGTGGCGCACCCGCCCCGGCGTCTCGCTGAGGCGCGGGAACACGTTCTGCATGGGCAGCGGTCGGCCCCGGCGATCGGGGACCTCGACGATCGATTCGCGGGCCTGGAAGTGGGGGTCGTCGAGCATGTCGGGGGCGCGGTAGACGAGGCCTGCCGGTACCCCGGCATCGGCCAGGATATCGACGACGTGCTGGGCATCGTGCTGCTGTGTCCAGGCGGCGATCAGGTCGTCGATGGCCTGCTGGTTGTCGCCGCGGGCCCGGTGGGTGGCGTAGTCGGGATGGTCGGCCAGGCGCGGCTGGCCCATCGCCTCGCACAGCCGGCGGAACACGGTGTCCTGGTTGGCGCCGATGATAATGTCGCGTCCGTCGCGGGCCGGATAGGCGTTGGAGGGCGCGATCTTGGGCAGGAAGCTGCCGCTGCGCTCGCGTACCTTGCCGGCGCGGGCATATTCGGGGATCAGGTTCTCCATCATCGCCAGCACCGACTCGAAGATCGAGCTGTCGACTACCTGTCCGTGGCCGGTACGATCGCGCTGATGCAGCGCCATCATGGTGCCCAGTGCGGCGTGCAGCCCGGCCAGGGTGTCGCCCAGTGAGATGCCGACGCGCACCGGCGGACGGTCCGGATAGCCGCTCAGGTAGCGCAGCCCGCCCATGGCCTCGCACACCGAGGCGAAGCCGGCGCGCGAAGCGTAGGGGCCATCCTGGCCGAAGCCGGTGACCCGTACCATCACCAGCCCGGGGTTGTCGCGGGAGAGTGTGTCGTAGCCCAGCCCCCAGCGCTCCATGGTGCCGGGGCGAAAGTTCTCGACCAGCACGTCGGCCTGACCAGCCAGCTCGCGCAGCAGTTCCTGGCCCCGCGGCTGCCGAAGGTCGAGGGTCACCGACTGCTTGTTGCGGGCGATGACGTTCCACCACAGGGGCTCGCCGTTCGCAGGGTCCGCCTCGCCCCACTGGCGCATGGCGTCGCCCTTTCCGGGTGGCTCGACCTTGGTCACCTGGGCGCCGAAGTCGGCGAGCACCTGGCCGCAGTACGGGCCGGCGATCAACTGACCAAGCTCGAGAACCTTGATGTCGTCGAGGGGGAGCGGGGGAGTGGTGTCGTGTGTCGTCATTGTTGTTGTGCTGCCTCTCGCTGGGGCTGGATCAGCCGGGAAGTGCCTGTGGGTCGTCAGGCGCGTCGGGGAATCGCACGTGCAGGGCCTGAGCGGCCAGCAGATGGGAGCGCATCACGCTCTCGGCCCAGGTGGGGCTGCCGGCGGCGATCGCCTCGAGGATCTCACGATGGTGGCGCATGCTGCGGCGCAGGTTGGCCAGGTCGTAGTTACCGAAGTTGCGCCGGATCACCGAGGTCCGCACCACGCCGTCGAGCACCGCTGCCAGGCGCTGGTTGTCGCTCGCGGCGATCAGCTCTCGGTGAAACTCGTGGTTGAGCCGTGCGATCTCGTTGCGCATTTCCGGTTCCCGCTCGATGCGCTCGACGAGGGCTTCCATGCGGTTGGCCAGTGTTTCGAGATACACCAGGCGGGTTCGTTCCATCCGCTCGCTGGCCAGCCTCACGGCCATGGGCTCGAGCACCAGGCGCAGTTCGAAGACCTCGCGAGCGTCCCGCTCGGTCCAGGCCACAACCCGTGCACCGTGGTGCGGAATCGCCTCCAGCCAACCCTCGGATACCAGCTCGCGTAGCGCCTCGCGTACCGGGGTGCGGCTCACGCCGAGCTCTCGTGCGACGCTGGCCTCGCGCACGTACTCCCTGGCTCGGTAGTGGCCGTCGAGGATTCGTTGCTTGACCACGTTGTGGACCTCGGCGGTGGCGGTTCGCACCGCACGAGGTGTTTCGGCAATGGCAGGTTGCGTCATCGTCGTCTCACAGATTGCATGCAATCTAGACTATAGAAACGAATTCCTCGGGCCATTAACGCGACATTGGTCGAAGATTGCATGCAATTCGGATGGGGGTGACACGGAACGTGCTTCTGGGCCTCATTGCCGGCGTCTCGGTGTGGGGTGACATTCAGCATGCAGGGGGCGGCCGGAGGAAGGCGCCAATCTTCAGGCATGAGGTAAAGGCTCATGCTCCTGTTGTAGGTATTTTTCCTACACCGCTTGTCGGTTATTTCCTACAAGAGAACTTATCTCAGGTTAACGGTGTTTTGCTGGAAGGCTGCCATGCTGTCGATAAGGGCAAGGAAGCTCCGCAAGGAAGCCGGGTCAGGAAGACGCCACCCCAAGGATGCCCGGTGAGGATGACCGGGAGAGCGGCAAGGACGCAAGGGTTCGCCCGGCCGCAAGGCCGGGCTCTCTACCTATTCCTACCTTTAGACAGATCCTCTTTGCTTTGGCTCGCTATCGTAACGCTTACGTTCCCCCAAGCCTGAAAAAGCCGCCATCCAGGCGCTGATTCTTTGCTTTCGCTTCATTGCCCGCGGGGTGATGATGGAGAGTCGGCTGCCATGGGAGCGAAGGGGCGGCGCCGTAGAGCAGAGCGGGTCGGCGAAAGCGAGCGCATCGCTAGCGTTGATCAGTTATTTTAGAATGATCTGCTATAACCATGCGTATCCTTTCAACGGGTGACGGGATGTCCAATTCAGACTGGCGAGCCAGGGCTCGTCGATTCACGCTCGCCGGGCTGCCGGCCGGCCTGCCGTCGGTGGCGTTCGCCTCGGCGGGGCTGGGGGCCATGCCGGCCGTCGGCTGGAGCGTGGCGGCGCTGGTCGTGGCGCCGGTTCTGGCACTGGCCGGTCTGGCATACCGCCGCAGATTGCTGAGTGAAGTCGAGCGGCTGCGGGTCAGCCGCGAAGAGCTGACCACCATTCTCGACAGCCTCGACGCCTGCATCTACGTCAAGTCGAGCGATTTCCGCTACCAATACGTCAATCGCAAGGGCTGCGAGCTCGTCGGACTGCCGGCCGAGTCGGTCCTGGGCAAGACCGACCGTGATCTCTTCGATTCGGTCACGGCGGCGGAGCTGCACTTCAATGACCGGCGGGTCATCGAGCAGGGCGAGAAAGTCGTCACCTTCCTGTCGATCAAGCTGCCGTTGCGCCGGGCCGATGGCTCGATTCATGCACTCTGCGGGATCTCCACCGACGTCACCGAGTATCGCGAGATCCAGGAGAGCAAGCACCGGCTGACCTTCTACGATTCGCTGACCGGGCTGCCCAACCGGCGCCTGCTGCTCGATCGCCTGGAGATGGTGGTCAAGGGCACACGTCGCAGCGAGCGCTACGCGGCCCTGCTGTTCATCGATCTGGACGACTTCAAGGTCATCAACGAGACCCAGGGGTTGCAGCGGGGCGACCGCTTCCTGCGCCGGGTGGCGCAGAAGCTGGAAGAGGTCGTGCGCGAGAGCGACACCCTGGCGCGGCTGGGGGCCGATGAGTTCGTGCTGCTCATTCACGACCTCGGCCTCGACGTGGAGCAGGCGGCCCATGCCGCCGAACGCGTGGCCGAGAAGTTGCTGGGCCAGATCACGAGCGCCCAGGCCGACGACGAACAGGTACTGGCCCTGCCGATCTCGGCGAGCATTGGCATCACCTTGTTTGCCAACGGCCAGGCCAACGTCGACAGCGCCATGCGCCAGGCCGACATGGCCCTGCAGCAGGCCAAGTTGGCGGGCGGCAATACCCTGCGTTTCTTCAACGCCGACATGCAGGCCGACGTGATGGAGCGGGTCCATCTCGAGGCCGACCTGCACCAGGCGCTGGCCCGCGACGAGCTGCGCCTGCACTACCAGGTCCAGGTGGACGACCGCGCCAGGGTGACCGGCGTCGAGGCGCTGATTCGCTGGGAGCACCCGCGCCGTGGCCTGGTCCCCCCCGGCCTATTTATTCCGCTGGCGGAGAAGAACCGGCTGATACTGCCGATCGGCTACTGGGTGCTGGAGACCGCTTGCCGTCAACTGGCCGCCTGGTCGCATGAGCGCGGCAAGGAAGCGCTGACGATCTCGGTCAACGTCAGCTCGGTGCAGTTTCACCAGCCCGACTTCGTCGCCCGCGTGCAGCACACCCTGGAGGGAACGGGGGCCAATCCCGCGCGCCTGGTCCTCGAGGTCACCGAGAGCCTGCTGATGGAAGAGCCGGAGCGGGTGCGCAACATCATGCTGCGCCTCAGCAAGCTCGGCATCCGCTTCTCCCTCGACGATTTCGGCACCGGCTATTCGTCGCTGAACTACCTGAAGCGGCTCCCCCTGGACGAGCTCAAGATCGACAAGTCGTTCATCGACGGCGTGCTCGACGATCCGGTCGATGCCGCCATCGTCACCACTACCATCACCCTGGCGAACAGCCTCGGGCTCGAGGTCACGGCCGAGGGCGTCGAGACGGAGGCGCAGCACCGCTGGCTGCTGGAGCATGGCTGCGAGGCCTTCCAGGGCTATCTGTTCGGCCGCCCGCTGGCGCTGGAGGAGCTGGCCCTGGGCGAGCAGGCCAGCGCCACGCTCCCCTGAGCCAAGTCAGGCACGAGTCGCGTTTCCTCCTCTTCCTGCGGCCGCTGGGGTAAGCTGGGCGTGTCGAGTCGCAGAGAAGCGTGCTTCTTCACCACGATCATTCACAACGGAGACCTTTCATGTCCTTTAGACCCTTGCTTGCCGCCGCCGTGCTGATCCTGCCGCTCACGGCCATGGCCGAGTCACCCAACATCGTGCCGGGTCAGTGGCAGTTTTCCAGCACGACGACCGTCAAGGGCGACGTGCCGATTCCCGACCAGACCGACAGCCACCAGGAATGCATCGCCCAGGGCGACCTGGACGACGCCGATTTCCAGTTCCTCGAAGTGGAGGAGGGCTGTGAGCTGCTCGAGCACAACGTCTCGGCGGATGGGGTTGACTACAAGATGATCTGCCGCGCCGACGGTGGCGAGGCCAATATCGACGGCCGCATGGATTTCCTGGGCGAGCGCGTCGAGGGCAGCGTGAACATCGACACCGAATCGCCCATGGGGCAGATGCTGCTGGAGACCAGCATCGAGGGCGAGCGACTCGGCGACTGTTGAGGGCATGGCCGAGCCGGATCATGACGGGGCCACCCTTGGGGTGGCCCTTTGCATGCGCATCAGGCTGGAAGTCATGCCGATTCTTTCTTGCCGCTTCCGTCCGCAACGGGACGAATGAACGCCACCAGGCCGCTCGTCATGTCACGTTGACCATCCCGAATCCTCTGGCTATAGCTCTAGTGTCTTTCATGGAAGGAATGTGCCGGGAGTCCGAAGCCGAGCACTGTCGATGCTATCGGAGGGCAGCTATGAGTGAACTGGTCAGCGACTTCATCATCAGCCGTCTGGGCGAGTGGGGCGTCAAGCGCATCTACGGGTATCCAGGCGACGGCAGCAACGGGATCATGGGGGCTCTGAACCGAGCGGGCGACCGCTTCGAGTTCATCCAGACGCGCCACGAGGAAATGGCGGCGTTCATGGCTTGCGCTCATGCCAAGTTCACCGGCGAGGTCGGGGTCTGTACAGCGACATCCGGACCGGGGGCCATCCATCTGCTCAATGGGCTCTACGACGCCAAGAAGGATCACCAGCCCGTGGTTGCGGTCGTCGGCCAGCAGGCGAGGGCCGCGCTGGGGGGCGAGTACCATCAGGAGGTGGATCTCGTCTCGCTGTTCAAGGATGTTGCCCACGAATTCGTCTACATGGCGACCAGTCCCGCCCAGGTCCGTCATCTGATCGACCGCGCGATGCGTATCGCGCTGTCGGAGCGCACCGTGACCGCCATCGTCATACCCAACGACCTGCAGTCTCAGCCGGCAGTACAAACGCCAGCGCATGCCCACGGCACCGTCCACTCGGGGGTCGGCTATGCGCGGCCGCGCGTGGTGCCTCATGAAGAGGAGCTGCGGCGCGCCGCCGCCGTGCTCAACGAGGGCGAGCGAGTCGCCATCCTGGTGGGTGCCGGGGCGCTGGGCGCCGTCGACGAGGTGATTCAGGTGGCGGAGCGGCTCGGCGCCGGGGTCGCCAAGGCGCTACTCGGACGCGCGGCGCTGCCCGACGACTTGCCCTTCGTGACAGGCTCGATCGGATTGCTGGGAACCAACGCCAGCTGGGAGCTGATGGCCAACTGCGACACGCTGCTGATGATCGGCTCGGGGTTTCCCTATTCCGAATTCCTGCCCGAGGAGGGGCAGGCGCGCGGCGTACAGATCGACATCGATCCGCGCATGCTGAGCATTCGATACCCGATGGAAGTGAATCTGGTCGGCGACAGTGCGGGTACGCTGCAGGCCTTGCTACCGCATCTCGAGCAAAAGACCGACCGCGACTGGCGCGAGCATATCGAGAAGAGCGTTGCCCAGTGGTGGGAGGTGCTCGAGCAGCGTGCCATGGCCGAAGCCGACCCGGTCAACCCACAGCGCGTTTTCTGGGAACTGTCGCCGAAGCTGCCCGACAACTGCATCCTGACCAGCGATTCCGGCTCCGCGGCGAACTGGTATGCGCGTGACCTCAAGCTGCGCCGCGGCATGATGGCCTCGCTCTCCGGTGGCCTGGCCTCCATGGGCAATGGCGTGCCTTATGCCATTGCCGCCAAGTTTGCCTACCCGGATCGCGTCGCCATCGCCTTGGTCGGCGATGGGGCGATGCAGATGAACGGCTGTGCGGAGCTTGTCACCGTTGCCAAGTACTGGCAGCGGTGGGCCGATCCACGCCTGATCGTCATGGTCCTCAATAATCAGGACCTCAACCAGGTGACCTGGGAAATGCGCGTGATGGAGGGCGACCCGAAGTACGAGGCGTCGCAGAACATCCCCGACTTCCCTTATGCCGAGTATGCCGACCTGATCGGTCTCAAGGGGATCAAGGTCACCGAGCCCGAGGCCCTGGCCGGTGCCTGGGATCGCGCCCTGACGGCCGACCGCCCGGTGGTGCTGGAGGTCGTCACCGACCCCAACATTCCGCCGATTCCGCCCCATATCAAGCGTGAGCAGGCCCAGGCCTACATGTCGGCGCTGCTGCACGGCGATCCGGAGGCGCTGGGTACCGTCAAGGCCTCGTTCAAGCAGTTTGCGCGGCAGTTCGTGCCCAAGGTGCGCCGGCATTGACTGAGCGGGGCCGGCGCGCTCGTGGCCCCGGCGCTCGCCATATCGGGTTACGGGTTCGGCGCGCGTGCCATCTCTTCTTCCAGGCGCTGGCGGATCACGCCGGGCGAACCGGTGCGGCGGGCCAGCAGGTCGTAGGCCACCGGCACCACGAACAGGGTGAAGAAGGTGGCGGCCGCCACGCCTGCCATGATGACGGTGCCGATCACCATGCGCGCCTCGGAGCCCGCACCGCTGGAGACGATCAGCGGAATGGCGCCGGCCATGGTGGTCACGGCGGTCATCAGGATCGGCCGCAGGCGGGTCACCGAGGCATCGAGCAGGGCGTCGCGGAAGGCGAGGCCCTGGTCGCGCAGCTGGTTGGCGAACTCCACGATCAGGATGCCGTTCTTGGCCGCCAGCCCGATCAGCATCACCAGGCCCACCTGGCTGTAGATATTGAGCGACTGGCCGGTGAGCAGCAGGCCGAGCAGGGCGCCGCTCATCGCCAGCGGCACGGTGAGCATGATCACGAAGGGATGGACGAAGCTCTCGAACTGCGCCGCCAGCACCAGGAACACCACCAGCGCGCCCAGCACCAGCAGGAAGGTGGTGGCGCCGCTGGCCTCGCGGTAATCCCGCGAGGGGCCGGCCACGTTGGTCTGGGCTTCCGGCGGGAGGATCTCGGCGGCCGTCCGCTCCAGGTACTCGAGGGCCTCGCCCAGCGGATAGCCGCCCTCCAGGTTGGCCTCGATGGTGATGGCGCGGATCCGGTTGAAGCGGTTGAGCGTGCTGGCGCCGGCGAAGTCGGTCAGTGTCACCAGGCTCGCCAGGGGAATCAGCTCGCCCGAGCGGGCCGAGCGCACCTGGATGTTGTCCAGCGCGCGCGGGCTGTTCTGCCTGGCGCGGTCGCCCTCGACGATGACGTCGTACTCTTCGCCGTTGTCGACGTAGCGGGTCACGTTGCGCCCGCCCAGCATGACCTCCAGGGTGCGCCCGATCTCGCTTACCGTGACCCCGAGCGATGCTGCGCGCTCGTAGTCGATGTCCACCCGCAGCTGCGGCTGGGTTTCGCGGTAGTCGCTCTCCAGGTCTGACAGGCGCGGGTTGTGTTCGCGAATGTGCTCGAGCATCAGGTCGCGCCACTCGGCGAGCTGTTCGTAGGTGCCGCCGCCGAGCACGAACTGCACCGGCTTCTGCACGCGCTGGCCGAAGCCTTGGCGCATCACCGGGATGGCCTGGATGCCGGGCAGGTCTGCCAGGCGCCGGCGCACGTCGTCCATGATCTCCCAGGCGCTGCGTCGCTCCCCCCACTCGGCCAGGTTGATGATGGCGAAGCCGCCGTTGAAGTTCTCGATGTTGCCGAAGCCGCGCGGGGCGCGCACCACCACGCGCTCGAGCTCGCCCGTATCCACCAGCGGCTGCAGGCGCAGTTCGATCTCGTCCATGTAGTCCATCATGTAGTCGAAGGTGGCGCCCTCCGGCCCGTTGATCAGGATGAAGAAGTTGCCGCGATCCTCGCGCGGGGTGTACTCGTTGGGCAGCCGCTCGGCCATCCACAGGGTGGCGACCACCAGCGCGACGAACACCGCCAGCACGGCCAGGCGCGCCTTGAGCACCGCTTCGAGCAGCGTACGGTAGAGGCGCTGCGAGCGCTCGAGCAGCCACTGCACGCCACGCGCTGCCAGGCTGTCGTCCATGCCCGGCTTCAGGATCTTCGAGGCCATCATCGGCGTGAGGGTCAGCGCCAGCAGGCTGGAGATGGCCACTGCCGCGGCCATGGTCAGGGCGAACTCGGAAAACAGGCGGCCCACGTTGCCCTGCAGGAAGCTGAGCGGCACGAACACCGCGATCAGTACCAGGGTGGTGGCGATCACGGCGAAGGCGATCTGGCGGGTGCCGCGGAAGGCCGCCACCAGCGGCGTCTCGCCGTAGTCGTGCATGCGGCGGTTGATGTTCTCCAGCACCACGATGGCGTCGTCGACGATCAGCCCGATGGCCAGCACCAGTGCCAGCAGCGTGAGCAGGTTGATCGAGAACCCCATCACCGCCAGCGCGATGAACGAACCGACAATGGCGATGGGCACCGTCACCGCGGGGACCAGGGTGGTACGCACGTTGCCGAGGAACATGAAGATCACCACCACCACCAGCCCCATGGCGATGAACAGCGTCAGCACCACCTGTTCGATGGCACCTGCCACGAACACCGAGGCGTCGAAGTTGAGGCTCAGCTCCATGCCCTCGGGCAGGGTGACCTGCAGCCGCTGCATCTCCGCCTGGACGCCCTGGGAGAGTTCCAGCACGTTGGCAGTGGACTGCATCATCATGCCGAGCCCCACCATCGGCACGCCGTTGGCGCGGAAGATCGAGCGATCGTCCACCGAGCCGACCTCGACCCGGGCCACGTCGCCCAGGCGGATCAGATAGCCATCGCTGCCCTGGCCGATGGCCAGGCGCTGGAAATCTTCCGCTACGGCGAAGGCGCGTGGCAGGCGCACGATGAACTGGCGCTCGCGGGATTCGATCGCGCCGGCGGGCAGCTCGACGTTTTCGGCGCGCAGTGCGATTTCCACGTCGCCGGCGGTGAGGTCTCGCGCGGCCAGGGCGTTGCGGTCGATCCATACGCGCATGGCGTAGTCGCTGCCGCCGCCCACGCGCACCCGGGCCACGCCGGGCTGCACCGAGAGGCGATCGGCGAGGTAGCGGTTGGCGTAGTCGGTCAGCTCCGGTATGGAGTAGCCCTCGCCGGAGAGGCTCAGCCACAGCACGACATCCTCGCTGGAGTCGGTCTTCTGCACTTCGGGTGGCTCGGCGTCGTCAGGCAGGTTGCGCTGGGCGCCACTGATGCGGTCGCGCACGTCGTTGGCCGCGGCATCGATGTCCATCTCGAGGCCGAATTCGATATTGATCCGCGAGTGGCCGTCCTCGCTCGACGAGGTCACCACCTCGATCCCCTCGATGCCGGCGATGCGGTCCTCCAGCACCTGGGTGATGCGCGACTCGACCACGTTGGCCGCGGCGCCGGGGTAGCGGGTGTCGATGCTGATCACCGGCGGGTCGATGGAGGGATACTCCTGCAGCGAGAGCCGCTGCAGCGAGAGCAGGCCGAAGGCGACGATCAGCAGCGCCAGTACCGTCGCCAGCACCGGCCGCTGGACGGAAACGTCGGACAGGCGCATCAGGCCTCTCCCTCACCGCGATTCGCCTCGAGAATCTCGCGGATCGAACTCTCCTCGCTGGCGATGCCCAGCAGCCGCACCCGATCGCCCTCGCGGGCGCGCTGTACCCCGTGGGAGACCACCAGTTCGTCGGGCTCGAGCCCCTCGAGGATCTCGGCCTGGCCGGTGCGGCGCTCGCCGACCTGCACCTCGCGGCGCTCCAGGCGATTCTCGTCGGCCTCGTCGATCACCAGCACGTACTGACGGTCGCCGCTGGGGATCAGCGCCGACTCGGGCACCACCACGGCCTGGCGCGGGCGGCGCTGCAGCACGACCTCCATCAGCATGCCCGGGCGCAGGCGCAGCTCGGGGTTGTCGAGCTCGGCGCGCACCGTGACGCTGCGGCTGACGGGGTCGACCCGGGAGCCGACGCTGGCCACCTCGCCCTCGAAGATCTCGTCGGGAAAGGCCACGCTGCGTGCGCTGAGCGGCAGCCCCGGCGCGAGGATCGCCAGGTAGACTTCCGGCACGCTGAAGTCGAGCTTCATCACGTCGAGCTTGTCCAGCGTGACCAGCTCGGTGCCGGGAGTGACCAGGCTGCCCAGGCTGATGTTGCGAAAGCCCACCACGCCGTCGAAGGGCGCGCGCAGACGGTAGTTGGTCAACCGCGCCTCCAGCGCCTGGATCTCGGCTTCCACCTGGCGCAGGCGCGCCTGGCTGTCTTCCACGTCGGCCCGCGGCGCCATGTTGCGGCTCTGCAGCTGGCTCAAGCGGTCGACCGCGCCGCGGCGCTCGTCGCGCAGGGCCTGGGCGACGCGCAGCTGGGCGCGCTCCTCGCTATCTTCCAGCCGGATCAGCAGCTGGCCGGCCTCCACTGCTTCACCATCGGTGAAGTTCAGCTCGGCGACGATCTCGGTCACCGTGGCCGAGAGCGTCACGCTCTCGTCGGCGCGCAGGGTGCCGAGCGCCTCCAGCGGGTCGGACCAGGGCTGCAGCTCGGCGCGGGCGCCGATCACCGCGGTGCGCTCCTGGGCCGCCGCGGGCAGCGGGGCGGCCAGGGCGAGGCTGGCGGCCAGCCACGCCAGGCCGGCCAGCGAGGCCAGCCGCCGGGAAACAAAGAGAAGAGGGCGCGATGTGTTCATGGGGGCTCTTGTGATGATTCGGCAGTCGCAGGGGGCGCATCCGTCGCCTTTCCTTACCAGCCTACTCGTTCTGGCGGCAGCGAATGTGACAACAAATTCACAACGATGGTTCTACCTTGTGCTTTTGATCGTATAAGCCTTGTACATTTTTCTCAAGGAATGCGTCTCCTGTGCCCTTTCGCGCACCTTTTTTCCCGCCTGCGCAAGATTCTTTCACTGCTCGCAAGGATTCTCCAAGCGTAACTGGTTTGTAACGACGATGCTCAATCACGTGGGCGCTCGGAAGGCCCGACGCTCCCGAACGAAACCATGCATGAATCTCGCAAGGTTACTGACGCAATCAGAAGGAGAAAGTCATGAACAAGCTGATGCAAGGGATCGAGCGTTTCTGGAAGGAAGAAGAGGGAACAGAGGTGGTGGAGTGGGCCTTGGTGGGTGGTCTAATAGTGGCCGTTGGAGCTGCGCTTTTTGCTTTGATTGGAGATGAAGTTAAATTTCATCTAAATGCAATACTTACGGAACTAAAGAAGCGTCCCACCACAACCTAAATCATAAGAAAAGATGTCGCGCCGATAAGGATGTTGGCGCTTATTTGGAGGAAGATAAATGCCTAATACTTCTGCGCTGGGAATGCTTTGGTTTTTGGTTGTAGTCGCTGGGTTTATCGATCTACGTGTCCATCGCATTCCTAACCGCCTTATTCTGGCCGGGGCCGCCATGGGGATTCTGCTGCAAGGATGGGCAGTGGGAGCCGGTGGTGTCCTGGCCGCCATCTACGGTCTACTAGTGGGATTGGCCATTTTGATGCCGGGCTATCTGATGGGCTTTACCGGTGCTGGCGACGTCAAGCTGATGGCCTCTATCGGCACGTTCCTGGGTCCATTGGGTGTCTTGCAGGTGGGTCTCACCAGCATCGTGGTGGGTGGAATCGTCGCGCTGATGTTTGCCGTATCGGCATTATTAAATCGCACGGCTTTATCCCCTTGGAACCGCTACGGCTTGATGATGAAGACGCTATTCGTCACGGGAAGGCCGCTCTATATCGCGCCGAAAGAAGGCGAGGTGATGGGCAAGAAGTTTCCCTTTGCGATATCGATTGCACTGGGTACGACGGGATGGATGCTCTGGCAATGGCCGCTGGTTGGATAGGGATGTGTCGCCGAGAAGCCATAACAAACGACCAGTGGCCATTGCCAGGTCATCGAAGGAATAACACGCTTTGTAAACCAATGTGAGGCTCGCCATGCTCCAGCCAGCGCCGATGTTGCACCCCGCCGATGCTGAGGGCTCGGCAGCCCGACGGGCACCGCGCCCCGGCACGGTGGCGGAGACCGGGCTGTCGCTGCTCTACCTGGGCGACCTGCTGGTCAAGCAGCTGTTCGAGCAGGGCGTGATGGATCTGCATCAGCTCAGCCACGAGAGTGCGCTCGCCGGCAGCGTGGTGGAGGAGGTGTGCCGCTTCCTGCGCGAGGAGGGGCGGGTGGAGGTGCGCGGCCAGGGCGAGGCGGGGGCGCTGCGCTTCGGCCTCACCGACCGCGGCCGCGCCTCGGCGCTGGAGGCGTTCGCCCGCGATGGCTACAGCGGCAAGGCCCCGGTCACCCTGGAGCAGTACAGTGCACACGTACGTGAGCAGGCGCTCAGCGAGGTGGGCATCCAGCGCGACACGGTGCGAGAGGCCTTTGCCGATACCGTGATCGACCCCGCCCTGCTCGACCAGTTGGCGCCGGGGCTGCACTCCGGCCGCGCCATGTTCATTCATGGCCATGCCGGTACTGGCAAGAGCTATATCGCCCGCCGCCTGGTAAGGCTGCTGGAGGGCGAGGTGCTGGTGCCCCACGCCATCCTGGTGGGCGGCAAGGCGGTGCGCTGCTTCGACCCCGCTGTGCACCAGGCGCTGGAAGACCCGGCCGAGACCTCGTCCACGGCCCGGCTCTACCTGCAGCATGGCCACGACCCCCGCTACGTGCGCTGCCACCGCCCCTGTATCGTCACCGGCGGCGAGCTGACCATGGAGCGGCTCGAGGTGCAGTACGACGCCGCTACCCGCATCCACCAGGCACCGGTCCAGCTGCTGGCCAACAATGGCATGCTGGTCATCGACGACCTGGGCCGCCAGCGCATGAGCCCTACCGAGCTCTTCAACCGCTGGATCGTTCCGCTCGAGGAGCGTCGCGATTTCCTGGCGCTGGCCAACGGCTACCACTTCAGCGTGCCTTTCGACGTGGCGCTGGTGTTCTCCACCAACCTCGACCCGCTGTCGCTGGCCGATGCCGCCTTCCTGCGCCGCATCGGCTACAAGATTCGCTTCGCACCGCTGGACCCGGACGCCTACCGGCGG
This sequence comes from Halomonas sp. SS10-MC5, assembly GCF_015992245.1. Classification (NCBI taxonomy): domain Bacteria; kingdom Pseudomonadati; phylum Pseudomonadota; class Gammaproteobacteria; order Oceanospirillales; family Halomonadaceae; genus Halomonas; species Halomonas sp. SS10-MC5. Next base: position 1,630,703 of record NZ_CP065435.1, read on the forward strand.
GTCTGGGCGCAGCAGTGCCGCGAGAGCGGCATTCCCTTCGACTCGGCTCTGGTCGATTTCGTGATCTTCGAGCTGCATGCGCGCCTCGGCGTGCCGCTGCTGGCCTGCCATCCGCGCGATCTGCTGGGGCTGGCGGTCGATCACCTGCGCTACTGGGGCGGCGAGGCACCCGACCGGGAGGTACTCGCCTGGGCCTGGCAGACCTATTTCGGCGATTTCTCTGACTCCGACGCCGGAGACGGGGAAACCGCCCTCAACCGGAGGGATGCACCATGAAACGCAAGGGTATCTTCGCCATGTTCTCGCTTTCGCTGGTCATGGCGCTGGGGGCCGCCGGGGTGGCCATGAACTGGATGCAGACGCAGTCCGGCGACGAAGGCGATCCCGATGTCACCCAGGTGGTGGTGGCCGCCCTGCAGGTGCCGTTCGGCAGCAAGGTCGAGGCCTCCGATCTCAAGATGGTGAACATGCCCAGGGACGTGGTGCCTCCCAACAGCTTCCACGACATCGAGCAGGTCGTCGGCCGGGTCAGCAACCAGGTGATCTACCCCGGCGAGGTGGTGCTGGCGGGCAGGGTCTCCGAGCACATGGGCGGCAGCGCGCTGGCCGCGCTGCTCGATCCCGGCATGCGCGCCATGAGCGTACGCGTCGACGACGTGGTCGGCGTGGCCGGCTTCCTGCTGCCGGGCAATCGCGTCGACGTGGTGTCGAGCAAGCGCAACGGCAGCCGCGACAGCGTCGAGTCGAAGACGGTGCTGCGCAATCTCAAGGTGCTGGCGGTGGACCAGATCGCCAGCCAGGAGCGCGACGGCCCGGTCATCGTGCGAGCCGTCACCCTCGAAGTCTCGACCCAGGACGCCGAGACGCTGGTCAAGGCGACCCAGGAGGGCAAGGTGCAGCTGACCCTGCGCAATCCGCTGGAACAGGAGGAGACACCCGACCTGCTGGCCTCCCAGCGCGAGCTGCTCAACGTCGAGCCGCCCCGCGAGCGCAGCGCGCCGCCGCCACCGCGCACCACCGTGGCCCAGGCACCGCGCCAGGTGACGGTGATACGCGGAACCCAATCGAGCACCGTGAGCGTGCGGAACTGAAAGCCGCCTGAGAAGCGGCAGAAGACCCGGCGGTAGTGCCGCCAGGATAAGAAAGACGGCGATATCCGGTGGCGCCGCGACTAACGAACAGGCAGGGAGAATCGACATGGTCATTCGAAACGAGGTGTGGAGAGGGTATTTATGGACACTGGTGGCAGCCATCATCCTGGGGTGGGCCATCGATATTGAGGCGCAGGAGCGCCCGCGCAGCGTGGCCATGCCGGTGGAGGGGCGATCGGTATCGGTGGCGGTGGAGCTGAACAAGGCCCAGGTGCTGCAGTTCCCGCGGGCGGTGCGGGTGGTCTCGGTAGGCAATCCCGAGATCGCCGATCTGGTGGTGATGGGGTCGCGCCAGCTGTACGTGCTGGGCAAGTCCACCGGGACCACCAACGTGGTGCTGTGGGACCAGTCGGAGAACATCCAGGGTACGCTCAACGTCACCGTGACCCATGATCTCGAGGCGCTCAAGAGTCACCTGCACGTGCTGCTGCCCGATGAGAGCATTCAGGTGCGCTCGTCTCAGGACGGTATCGTGCTCAGTGGCTCGGTATCCAGTGCCCAGCGGCTGGAAACCGCCCTGCAGCTTGCCCAGCGCTTTGCCGGCGGCGAGGAAGGGACGGTGCTCAACCTGATGCAGGTCGGCGGTGCCCAGCAGGTGATGCTCGACGTCAAGGTGGCGGAGGTGTCGCGCTCGCTGGTCAAGCGGCTCGAGGCCAACTTCAACGTCTTCAATGTCGGCTCGTCAGCGTTCCGCGGCGGGGCTGTCAGCGGTGGGGCCACCTTCCCCGATGCCGTCTTCGAGGGGGCCGAGGGCCTGGGGGGCCGGGTGCCAGTGTTTGGTGGCGGAACGCCGATCGGCCCTGTTGTCGATGAGTTTGCCCCTGCGACCGCGACCATTGAGGATACCGGCATCTTCGCCAGCTATCTGCGCGGCGACTATCTGCTCAACCTGGTGCTCGATGCGGCCAGCCGCGAAGGGGTGGCCAAGATTCTTGCCGAGCCCAACCTGACCACCCTGACCGGCGAGCCGGCACGCTTCCTCGCCGGCGGTGAGTTTCCCATCCCAGTGCCCCAGGGCGACGGCCAGGTCGCCATCGAGCACAAGGAGTTCGGCGTGGGGCTTGGCTTCCTGCCGGTGGTGCTGGACTCCGGCACCATCAACCTAAAGGTGGATGTCTCGGTCTCCGATCTGGTGCCGGCCAACAGCCTGCAGGTCGGGGTGGGTAGCGGCGTGAGTGCCCAGTTCTTCGTGCCGGCCCTGAGCAAGCGCAGCGCCAGCTCCACGCTGGAGCTGGCTACCGGCCAGACCATTGCCATCGCCGGCATGCTCAACGAGAGCCTGCGCGAGAATGTCTCCAAGCTCCCCGGGCTCGGCGAAGTGCCCGTACTTGGGGCGCTGTTTCGCAGCCAGGAGTACATCAAGGACCAGACCGAGCTGGTGATCTTCGTTACGCCGCGACTGGCGCGTTCTTTTTCGCCCGAGCAGGTGCGTCTGCCTACCGGTTCCTTCGTGCCCCCCAGCGACCTCGAGTTCTACCTGCTGGGCAGCTTCAGATCCCTCGATGAGGAGGGCGGCACGCGCCCCAGGCCCTCGAGCCTGGATCTGGAGCTGATGTCGAGCAGCTCGGAAGGTGGTACCGAAGGGCGCTTCGGCCATGATCTCTGAACGCCGCTCACTACTGCTACGTCAGCCTAGCCAAGGGGAACGCACCATGAGCGATTACCACATGAACGAGAGTGCTCGAGGCAAGGGTACCGCTATTTCACGGTCCGCTATTCAAGGGCTGGCAATCATTGCCCTCGCCATGGTCCTGACGGCGTGCATGGCACCGCGGCCGGGGGCCGACCTGCCACCCTACGGCGACAGTGTGCGCCATACCAAGGCGATCCAGACCTATGAGCCCGGCGATGAAGTGCCATCGCTGCATGGCGCCAAGGCGGCCGAGGCGATGCGCGTTTATCGCTTGCCGGCTGCCGGGGGTGGGCAGGCGCCCAGTGCCGAACAATGAACGGTCCACTTATTCCGACCACAGGCAGGTGACACCATGCGCAAACGGCTCGAGATACTGCTGGCAGGGAGGGCCCAGGAGGAGCTGAAGGCTCTGGAGGCGCTGCTGTGCAGCCAGGGCAACATCCAGGTGACCTCGGTGTTGATGGTCAATGGCTGCGTCGATCCGCTGGAGGGCGTTGCCCCTTTGCCCGATGCCCTGGTGCTGCTTGTCGGCAACCGCTGGGAGGCCGAGCTGACGGCGGTACAGGAGCGCCCGGCCAGCGAACGTCCGCCACTGCTGGTGGTGGGTCCCAAAGGCAACGTGGAAATGATCCGCCTGGCCATGCGTGCCGGCGCCAGGGACTTCTTCTCGCCGCCGGTCGATGACAGCGAGATCATGCAGTTCCTGCGCGAACTGGCCAACGACCGTCAGCAGGAGCCGGGGAAGGTGGCGCGCACCACTGCGGTGATCAATGCCAAGGGGGGGTCTGGGGCCAGCCTGGTGGCGGCCAACCTGGCCCATCGCCTGGCCCACCGGGAGCGCGAAACGGTACTGGTGGACATGGACGTGCAGTTCGGCTCGTTGCCGCTTTATTTCAACCTGGTGCCCGACCACGGTCTGGTGCGGGCGCTGGAGTCGGCCGACAGTCTCGATGGCCTGGCGCTGGAGGCTTACCTCCAGCGCCATGAGAGCGGCCTGGCGCTTCTCGCCTCGTCGCCAGGCGATCACCTGGGGCTCGGTGAGGTACCCGAGGCGCGGGTCGAGCAGCTTCTTCAGGTGCTGAGTGGAAACAACGACGAGGTCGTGATCGACCTGCCGCGCTGGCTCAACGGTGCCACCGCCTGCGTGCTGGAACACGCCGACCAGGTGCTGATGGTGATGCAGCAGAGCGTGGCCCATCTCCACGATGCCCAGCGGCTGCGCGACATCCTTGTGCATGAGCTGCGTATCTCGCCGGCGCGGATCAGTGTGGTCGTCAACCGCTACGACAGGAAGAACGACGTCGGCCTCGGTGCGATCAGCGACGCCCTGCCGGGCCTGACGCTCCATACCCTGCCCAACGACTTCAAGCGTGCCAGCCACAGTATCAATGTGGGTAGCCCTCTGCGCGACATCGCTCCCAAGGCGCCATTGACCCGTCAGCTCAAGGGGCTCGCCGAAGCCTTGGACGCACCCTCGCCCGGGGTCGGCATGGTTCGCAAGCGCTCGCTGCTGGGCTGGGCCTTGCCGAGAAGACATTGAGCCTGCCCCGTGGCAATGACGACAACACACAAGAGAGTCATCAGGAGTACGGCCATGAATCAGCACGAGCGCATGAGCATGACACCGGGAACCGAGGGCGAGCTACGTGCCGGCTGGGCTAGCCGCGGCGCCGTGCGGTTGTCGCGAGAGGAGCAGGAGTACAAGCAGAAGCTCTTCCGCAAGCTGGTCAAGGTCATGGACCTGACCCTGCTGAGTACGCTGGATGAGCGAGAGGCGCGCCTGCAGGTGCAGCAGGTATGCGAGTCGTTGATGAGCAAGGAATCCTTGCCGTTCAACGCCGGGGTTCGCCAGCGCATCGTCACCGAGCTGCAGGACGAGGTGCTGGGCCTGGGGCCGCTGGAAACCCTGCTCGCCGACAAATCGGTATCCGATATCCTGGTCAATGGCACCACGCCCATCTACGTGGAGCGCCACGGCAAGCTGGAGCAGACAGCGCTGCGCTTCGACAGCGACGCTCACCTGATGTCGATCATCGACCGCATCGTCTCCAGTGTCGGGCGGCGCATCGACGAGTCATCGCCGATGGTCGATGCGCGCCTCAAGGATGGCTCGCGGGTCAACGCGGTGATTCCGCCGCTGGCCATCGATGGCCCCATGCTCTCCATTCGCCGCTTTGCCGTCGAGCGCCTGGGCATCGATAGCCTGATCGAGTACGGCAGCGTGTCGCCGGAAATCGCGCGGCTATTGGAAAAGGTGGTCAAGGCGAGGCTCAACGTGCTGGTTTCCGGCGGTACCGGCGCCGGCAAGACCACGCTGCTCAACATCCTGTCGAGCTTTATTCCGCCCGATGAGCGCATCGTTACCATTGAAGATTCGGCCGAACTGCAGCTGCAGCAGCCCCACGTGGGTCGCCTCGAGACTCGCCCGCCCAACATCGAGGGCAAGGGCGAGATCAGCCAGCGCGACTTGGTGCGCAACAGCCTGCGCATGCGGCCCGATCGAATCATCGTCGGCGAGGTGCGCGGTGGCGAAGCCTTCGACATGCTGCAGGCGATGAATACCGGCCACGACGGCTCGCTGACCACCATTCACGCTAACACGCCGCGCGATGCGCTGACGCGGATCGAGAACATGGTGGCCATGAGCGGCTACCAGCTGCCGCCGCAGGCGCTGCGTTCGCAGATCGCCTCGGCCATCGACGTGGTGGTGCAGGTCGAACGCCAGGAGGATGGCGTGCGACGTCTGGTCAGCGTTCAGGAGGTCAACGGCCAGGAGGGCGAGATCATCACCATGTCCGAGATCTTTCGCTTCGATCGCGAAGGTGTCGATGCCGACGGCAAGGTACTCGGCCGCTACGTGGCGACGGGGGTGGTGCCGGGCTTCCATGATCACCTCAAGCGGCGCGGGTACGATCCCGGCCTGGAGATCTTCCAGAACGCGAGAGGCGTACGGTCATGGATCTGAGCAGCCTGCTGAACATCGAGCTCTCCGATCAGACGATCGTCATCGGTATGGTGTTCATCGCCGTTTTCCTGCTGATGCAGAGCTTTTTGGTGCCCGCGTTCGGCGAGAACCGCCAGGCACAGAAGCGGCTCAAGAAGCGCCTGCAGGCGATCTCCGGCGAGGCCAGGACGGGGCAGGTCTCGCTGGTGCGGAGTCAGTACCTGCGTGAGCTCTCGCCGCTGGAGCGGGCAATCGAGCGACTGCCAGGCTTGGCGCGCGTGCGCCAACTGGTCGAACAGAGCGGACAAGAGACGCCGGCCTACCGCGTGGTGCTCTACTCGATCTGCCTGGGCGGCATCGCGGGTGTGCTGGGTTTCCTGCTGCTGCCTCAACCCCTTCTCGGCGTGCCGCTGGGGCTGGGTGTGGCGTCGTTGCCCTTCATGCGCCTGCTGCGCCTGCGCAACCAGCGTCTTGCCAAGTTCGAGGAGCAGCTTCCCGATGCGTTGGTCATCATGTCCCGGGCGCTGCGTGCCGGCCACCCGTTCAGCGATGCCATGCATCTGGTGGCCGAGGAGATGGCCGAGCCCATCGCCGGCGAGTTTCGCACCACCTTCATGGAGATCAGCTACGGCGGCGACATGCGCAATGCCATGCTGGGCCTGCTGCGGCGGGTGCAGAGCGTGACGGTAATGATCTTCGTCACCTCGGTGCTGATTCAGAAGGAAACCGGTGGCAATCTCGCCGAGCTGCTCGATGGCCTGGCCTCGGTAGTGCGCGATCGCTTCCGCTTCCAGCGCAAGGTGAAGACGCTTTCCGCCCAGGGGCGCATGGCGGCCTGGATCCTGTCATTGCTGCCGTTCGTTCTCGCCGGCGTGCTTACCGTGGTCTCGCCCAATTTCATCCCCATGCTGACCCAGGACCCGGTCGGGCGCCAGCTGGTGGTCGCGGCCTTCGTGATGATCGTCATCGGCATCCTGTGGATGCGCAAGATCGTGCGCATCGAGGTATAGAGGAGGGCATGAAATGGAACGATTGATGCAGTGGCTGCAGCCGCTCAGCGACAGGTTCGAGGACCCCGAGTCAATCCAGCTGGTCTTCGCCAGCCTGCTGGGCTTGGCCATCTTTGCCCTGCTGATTGCCGTCATGTTCGTGGTCATGGGACTGTCCGATCCGTTGCGCCGCCGCCTGCGCAGCCTGGAAGCGAGCGGCGCCAGCGGTACGGCGAATGCGGAAACCGGCCTGCGCGAATGGCTTGGGCCCATGGGCGAACGGCTCGTGCCCACCGAGGAGGAAGCACGCAGCCGTATCGCCCTGGAGTTGCGCCGGGCCGGCAAGCGCTCGCCCGGGGCGGTCAACCTCTTCTTTGGCGTTCGCCTGTTGCTCACCGTGGTGCCGCCCATTCTGCTGCTGCTGGTGGTCGTGCCCTTCGTGCGCCTGGAGCCGGTGGTCAGCGTGATGCTGGTGGCAGGGTCGGCGATCGCCGGTTACCTGTTGCCGCGCTTCTGGTTGGAGCGTGCGATCAAGCGTCGCACGCGGCTGCTGCGGCGTGGCCTACCGGATGCCCTGGACCTGCTGGTGGTGTGCAGCGAGGCGGGGCTGGGCCTGGCGGCGGCGATCCAGCGCGTGGCGCGCGATCTGGAAATCAGCCACCCGGAGCTGGCCGAGGAGCTGCATCTGTTCGGCCTGCAGACCCGCGCCGGCATGGACAACAAGGCGGCGTTGCGCGATCTGGAGGAGCGCACTGGCGTCGACGACATTCGTGGTCTCGTCACCACCCTGCTGCAGAGCATGCGCTTCGGCACCAGTATCGCCATGACGTTGCGCCTGTTTGCCGTGGAACTGCGTGACAAGCGCACCCAGGAAGCCGAAGAGAAGGCCGCCAAGGTCAGCACCAAGATGCTCTTCCCGCTGATCTTCTGCGTCTTTCCCAGTTTCTTCGTGGTGGCCCTGGGGCCCCCGCTGCTGGGCGCCATGGCGGCCTTGGCCGGTCGTTGAGCCTTCCACCCCCTACCACTGAGCCTCAGGAGAGTCGCATGAAACTCACGCTCAAGAACACGGTTGTCGGTATCTCACTGGCCCTGTTGCTGGGAGGCTGTGCCAGCAACGCCCAGCGCCAGTCTGGCTCGGATCCCTATGCGACACTGGGGGATGGGAGCTCGTCGGTCGAGTACAGCACGGCGTTTCCCGTTGCCTCGCCCGAAGAGGCCTACCGCAACGGGGCGGCTGCCCTGCGCGGCAACGACCCCGACCGGGCACTGTTCGAGTACCTGCGCGGTCTGCGCATGGAGAAGTCACCCAAGGCGGACCCTCTCTATCGAATCGGCATCATTCACCATGGCCGCGGCAACCACGACTTGGCCGAGAAGGCGTATCGCTGGGCCATGGAGATCGACGGCAGCCACATGGGGGCGCGCACCGCGCTGGGCATCGTGCTGCTCGAACAGCGCGACTACGACAATGCCGAACAGCAATTGCAGCCGCTCGCCTCACGTCCCGATGTGCCCTGGCAAGCGCATAACGCCCTGGGGGTGATCGCCGACATCCGCGGCGACTTCGAACGGGCTCGGCGCCACTACGAAAAGGCGCTGGAGGCAAGCCCCAGCACACCGCTGGTGCTCAACAACCTGGGTTATTCGCGCTACCTGGCCGGTGACTGGGAAGGCGCGCGACTCTCCCTGCGCCGTGCGGTGAGCGCCAACCCCCGCTACGAGCTGGCCTGGCGCAACCTGGGCCTGGTCTATGCCCGCGAGGGCGACTTCGAGACGGCAATCGAGGCGGTGGCGCGCAACGGCGACCGGGCCAAGGCCTACAACGATATCGGCTACATCTCGATGCTCGAAGGGCGCTACGAGGATGCCATGGGCTTCTTTGACGAGGCGATGCGCCTCTCGCCGGCTTATTACGTCACCGCCAGCGAGAACGCCAGGAACCTGGAGGGGCTGCTGCGCCGAAACGGCGACAGTCGAGGTGTGCGTGCGAACTGACCCCAACGGGCCTGGAGTCATCTGCGGAGGAACGGAACATGAAGGGGAACAGGTTTCAAGGCAGGTCACTTCGCCGACAGCAGGGCACCGAGACCGTGGAATTCGCCATCTCGGCCACACTCTTGTTCCTCCTGCTGTTTGGAATCATCGAGTTCAGTGTCGCGCTCTTCGACAAGGCGACGCTGACCAATGCCAGCCGGGAAGGGGCCAGAAGGGGGATCCTGTTCGAGCCTGCGCCTCGCGATCTCGTCGCCGAGGACAATGCCATCGAGCAAGCGATCCGTGACTATGCCGAGCAGTACCTGATATCGCTTGGCGGGACGGCCGAGATGGTTATCGACATTCAGCGGTCCGATGTCAACATGCCGCCTGGCAGTGAAGTCACCGTTACCGTTGACTATCCCTATCAGTTCCTGCTGTTGCCCAGCTTTCTCGGAACATTGGGCGGCGTCCTGGAGCTCTCTTCCACCACTACCATGCGAGCGGAATGACCATGAATACCAGTCAACGACAAGCAGGTTGGCGCCATGGCTCTCCTCGACGGCAGGGAGGGGTTTCCATTGTTCTGGTGACGCTGGCGCTCTTCATGCTGCTGGCCTTTACGGCGCTCTCGGTAGACGGTGGAAATCTGTTCGTAGCAAGGAATGAACTGCAGAATGCCTCTGATGCCGGTGCATTGGCCGGGGCTCGCTTCCTGTACGTGAAGGACGGCTCGCGAGTCAATGACGGTACCGAACCCTATGATGGGGTCAACTACAAGAGTGCCGAAGCCTGGGCAACGGAGGCGGCCCAGTCTAACAATAGCCAGAAAGAGACTGTCGAAGTGCTGAGTGTCCAACGAGGCCACTGGAGTTTTGGTCTGGCCCCTGGTTCTACGCGAGGCTTCACACCCAACATGTCTGATGTGGAACCTGTGGACCTGGCCGGGAAGACAGCCGAAGAGTTAGATAGCAACCCAAGCTTCATCAACGCCGTCGAGGTGGTGACAGCCCGGGATCAGACACCAGTGGAGGCCTTCTTCGGTCGCGTGCTGGGGTTCGACGAGGGCTACAAGGCGTCGGCCCGGGCGGTGGCGTACATTGGCTTTGCCGGCAAACTGCGCCCGGAGGACGTCGACCAGCCTATCGCCATGTGCCGCGAAGCCATTACGGATGGGGATACCTATTCATGCGATGTGGGGCGCTTCATTCCCGAAGGCGATCAGACGGGGGGCTGGACCAATTTCCAGCACGATGATAGCGGAGCCTCAAGTGCCAGTGAGTTGAAGGCCTTGATTTGTGGCGACGGCAACCCCGAAGAGATGCGCTTCGGTGAGGATATTTCCACCAATAACGGCCAGGTACAGGCCGCTTTCCAGGCGCTCTACGACTGCTGGGTAGAAGAGACAGACAAGGAACGCTTGTGGAACCTCACGTTACCCGTCGTTGACTGCCAGGATGGCATTGCGCCAAGCAACCCTCTGGTGGGAGCAGTCAATCTGAACATCGCCTGGATCGTAGATCAAGCCAACAAGATCGATGACGATGCGCCTTGGCAAATGGAGGAGCCTCCCGAAGATAGTGAGGGAGTGTCTCCTGGCACTTGGTCCAATGCCGATCCTGATGGTGTGACGCGCTGGGATGACTTTGTCACTGCGATGAATATTCGAGATTCCGACGGCGATCTAGCAAAGTGGAGCAGTGATTCGCAGGAGAGCGGCTGGCGCCAGAAGAGCATCTATTTTCTGCCTAGCTGTAGTTACCACGAACCCAAGGGTCAGACCGGCGGCGAGAACTTCGGCATTCTCGCGGAAATACCCGTTCTGGTGGATTGATGCGCTTTTGGCGCTGGCCGGCTCCCTGCCTTTGCGGTCAGCGCCCTTTTTCTTCACTACGTATGCTGTCAGTCACGAGCGTTGCCCACTGGCACAGCCACCATTTCACCCTCCATGCAGGGGGGAGGCGCGGCGTTCTCGGACGAGGCGAGGGGTAAGGGGGAGGTGTCGTGGTGAAAGAGCCCCTGACGATATAGCGTCGGCGTCTTCCCCATGTGCTTCTGGAAGGTACGCGTGAAATAGGAGAGGTCGCGAAAACCGACGCTGAAGCAGACATCCGTGACCGACATCCTGGGATTGGCGAGCAGCCGCTTGGCCTCCTCGATGCGTCGTTCCAGCAGGAATCCCTGAAAGGTATTGTCGGTGAGCTTGCGAAATAGCCGGCTGAGCTGGAAGGGGGTGAGGCCGCACTGCTCGGCGACGTCGGCCTGGACCACTTTCTGGTGCAGGTGCTGCTCGATGTAGCTGATGGCGCGGTCCAGCTGGATGCGCTGATGATTGGCCGAGTGGCAGTGAAGCCGGGCTTCGGGGGGGATCTGGTTGCTCAACTCCGCCACCTGCTTTCTCGCCGGCGTGCCGGCGTTGGCCGAGCGCAGCTGAAAGAGGCTCTCCATGACCGCCATGAATCGGGAGAGGTCGACCGGCTGGACGAAGTAATCCCATACCCGGGTGCGGAAGGCCCATACCGCCAGGCTCTCCGAATGGGCCTGGGTGATCATGAGCAGGGGCACCGAGGCGGCACGCTGCTTGGCCTGCCTCAAGTCGGTCAGGCCCTGCAAATCGGGGTAGTCGTACTCGAAGCAGGCGGCGATGGGCGGATGAGAGAGCAGGATGGGGAGGGGGTCCTGCTCTTGTGTGACGAACTCGATCGTATAACCTTTTTTTCGCAGGGCTCGTACATACTCCTTTTCCACGGGGTTATTGAGCGTACGTAGCACAACGAGAACGTAGGCGTGGGTGGACATAGGCGACGTCCCTCCGGAATCCCTTGCGTGATAAAGCGTTATAAACTCTTCTTGGTGGTTTTGTTGATATGTTATTTTTTGTGTAGGCTGAAGGTTGAGTGTAACTTTTTGTGCTGAGTGTCACTTACCCAATGTAATTTAAGATCGTGGATTAACCCGGGTTATATTTCTCATCCTTTAGTCGTATTGCTCTAATGCAAAAAACTGTATTAGAGCATGTTTAAGTAACACCTGGCGGTAGCAAAAAGAACCTACTCGACGTATCGATCGGCCGTGGCCGGTTGTCAGCGAATTCTGCTAGAATCGGCCGCTTTTCCGATCAAGCCCTTCCTGACTCCTCCAGCTACGGAAATGCCATGCCGTCTTCAAGGTTCGACGTCGTGATCGTCGGTGCGGGTGCCGCCGGGTTGATGTGTGCGCTCACGGCGGGTCATGCGGGGCGGCGCGTGCTGGTGCTCGACCACGCCAACAAGCCCGGCAAGAAGATCCTGATGTCGGGGGGCGGGCGCTGCAACTTCACCAACCTGGCCAGCGGGCCGGCCAACTTCTTCTCGGCCAATCCGCACTTCTGCATCTCGGCGCTGAAGCGCTATCGCCCGGAGCACTTCGTCGAACTGGTGGAGCGGCACGGCCTCGATTACGTGGAGAAGGCGCCGGGCCAGCTGTTCTGCGCCCATTCCGCCAAGGCGCTGCTCGACGTGCTGCTCACCGAATGCGAGTGGGCCGGAGTGGAACTGCGCTTGAAGACCTCCATCGAGCGCATCGAGGCCGCCGGCGAGGGCATGCGGCTCGCCACCTCCATGGGGCGTATCGAGGCCGGTGCCGTGGTGATCGCCACCGGCGGTCTGTCGATCCCCACCATGGGGGCCACCGGCTTCGGCTATGACGTCGCCCGCCAGTTCGGCCTGGGGGTGACCGCGACGCGCCCGGCGCTGGTGCCGTTCACGCTGACTTCGCAATGGAAGGCGCGGGTGGCCGACCTGGCCGGCGTGAGCTGCGACGTGGCGGTCAGCGCCGTACGTGGCGGCCAGCGCCTGGGGCCGGGGCGCGAGCGTCGCTATCGCGAGCCGATGCTGTTCACCCACCGCGGCCTGTCCGGCCCCGGCATGCTGCAGATCTCGAGTTACTGGCAACCGGGCGACGAACTCGAGATCGACCTGCTGCCCGGGCTGGACCTGCCCGCAGCGCTTGCCGAGGCGCGCCGGACCACGCCGCGCCGCCAGCTCTCCACCTGGCTCGGCGAGAACTTGCCGCGTCGCCTGGCCCAGGCACTGGTCGAGTGGCACGGCGAGGATCCTGTCCTGGCCGAACTCTCCAATGCCCGCATCGAGGCGTGGCAGCAGCGCCTGGGGCGTTGGTGCCTCAAGCCGGCCGGCACCGAGGGTTGGCGCACCGCCGAGGTGACCCTGGGCGGGGTCGACACCGCACCGATATCGTCGAAGGACTTCAGCGTCGAGGGGGTGCCTCAGCTGCGTTTCATTGGCGAAGTGCTCGACGTTACCGGTGAGCTCGGCGGCCACAACTTCCAGTGGGCCTGGGCTTCCGGGGTGGCCTGCGGTCTGGCGCTGTAGGGCCCGCGCTCGGTCACCCGCTGCGCGGGCGCGACAAAACCTTACCTAACGTAACCAGAAGCGGCGCGGGGCGTTGCTACGCTGGTGGCATCGGTTCGTCTCGGAGCCTGTCGGATTTGACCGATCGTCACGAGAGATCAGCGTCACGTCCGACAGGCTCCCAGGATGGGGTTCGTCAAAGGAGTGCGCCATGCCCCCGCTAGCCCACGAGTTGACAGCTCACCACCAGTTGGATACCTCCGATACACAGCACAAGAAGGAGTGGCTGAGACGCTACCAGCGCGTTCGCCGCGCCTCAGAGCAGCTCTGCGAGCCGCTTTGCACCGAGGACTACGTGATCCAGAGCATGGATGACGTCAGTCCACCGAAGTGGCATCTCGCCCACGTCACCTGGTTCTTCGAAGCTTTCCTCCTCGCTCCCTTTCAGCCTCGCTACCGAACGCCCGACCCCGCCTACGACTCTCTGTTCAATTCCTACTACGAGACTCACGGCGTGCCGTTTCCGCGGTCCCGGCGCGGAACGCTGTCGCGTCCCACGGTGGCCGATGTCTACCGCTTCCGCGCCCATGTCGATGCGGCCATGGCGTCACTGCTCGAGTCGCCTCCGCCCGAGCATGCCGCCGAGATCCTGCGCCGCGTCGAGCTGGGGCTTCACCACGAGCAGCAGCACCAGGAGCTGCTGCTCATGGACATCAAGCACATCCTGGCCCAGAACCCGCTGTGCCCGGTCTATCGCGACGACCTGGCGCCGCCGGTGGCGGCGGAACCCGGTGAGCCGGCCTGGCTCGAGCATGACGCCGGTATCCGCGAGATCGGCCACGACCTGCAATCGGGCTTTGCCTACGACAACGAGGGACCGGTCCATCGCCAGTTCCTCGAAGCGTTCCAACTGGCCAGCCGCCCGGTGACCAACGGCGAGTACCTGGCCTTCATCGAGGACGGCGGCTACGCGCGCCCCGAGCTGTGGCTCTCCGATGGCTGGCAGCAGGTCGGCCAGGCGGGCTGGCAGGCGCCGCTGTATTGGGTCCAGCGTGACGGCGAGTGGTATCACTTTACCTTGGGCGGGCTGCGGCCGGTGGACCGGCAGGCGCCGGTGGCCCATGTCAGCTTCTTCGAGGCCGACGCCTATGCCCGTTGGGCGGGGGCACGTCTGCCCAGCGAGGCGGAGTGGGAGGTGGCCGCCAGGGACGTGGGCGTAGCGGGCAACTTCGTCGAGCGCGACCACCTGCAGCCGGTGGCGGCCGCGGCCCGGGGGCGGGCCGCGCGCCAGCTGTACGGCGACGTCTGGGAGTGGACCGGCAGCGCCTACCGGCCCTATCCCGGCTATCGCCCGTTGCCGGGCACGCTGGGGGAGTACAACGGCAAGTTCATGTCCGGGCAGATGGTGCTGCGCGGTGGCTGCTGCGCCACACCGGCCGATCACATCCGGTCGACCTACCGCAACTTCTTCCCGCCCCATGCCCGCTGGGCATTTTCCGGTTTCCGGCTCGCCAGGGAGGCTTGATATGGATCCGCTCGTACGCTTTCACGACCAGCACCCGCCGGAGGCGGCGGGTTCGCTCTGCGAGGAGCTGCTGGCAGGCCTCACCGCCTCGCCCAAGTGCACGTCGCCCAAGTTCTTCTACGACCGGCGCGGCTCCGAGCTGTTCGACGCCATCTGCCTGCAGCCCGAGTACTACCCGACCCGCACCGAGGAGGCGATCCTGCGCGCCGCCGCCGCGGACATCGCTGAAGTGGTGGGTCGTGACGCCACCCTGATCGAGCTGGGCAGCGGCGCCAGCCGCAAGGTGCGCCTGCTGCTCGAGGCGTTGCACCCGGCCTGCTACCTGGGCGTGGACATCTCCCGCGACTTCCTGCTCGAGAGCACTCGCTGCCTGGCGGTGGATCATCCCTGGCTCGAGGTGCATGCCGCCTGGGCCGACTTCACGCGCCCCATGGCCTGGCCGGAGGGCCTGGCGGGTGAGCGCCCCGTAGCCTTCTTTCCCGGCTCGAGCATCGGCAACTTCACCCCCGAGGAGGCCGAAAGCTTCCTCGAAGGGCTGGCCGCGCTGCTGCCGCCGGGCGGGGGACTGCTCGTCGGCGTCGACCTGATCAAGGACCGGGCGATCCTCGATGCGGCCTACAACGACGCGGCCGGCGTGACCGCGGCCTTCAACCTCAACCTGCTGCGGCGCCTGCGACACGAGTTCGAAGCCGAGGTCGAGCTGGACGGGTTTCGCCATCGCGCCTTCTACAACGAGGCCGATTCACGCATCGAGATGCATCTGGTGAGCCTGCACGACCAGGCTATCCGCATCGCGGGGGAGCGGGTCGACTTCGAGGCCGGCGAGAGCCTGCATACCGAAAATTCCTACAAGTACAGCATCGCCGGCTTTCGCGAGCTGGCCGGCCGCGCGGGTTTCGAGCCGAGGGCGCACTGGACCGACCGTGACTCGCTGTTCTGCATCCACTATCTGGAGCGTGCGGGCTGATGGCTCCGCCCGGAATCCGGTCTATGCTGCATGACAGAACCATGCCGGAAGCAGAGGGCCCGCCATGACCATGATCGCGATTCAGGATTCCTCCACCTCCGAGGCGTCCCCCTTCGCCGACCGTATCGTCGACGAGGCCGTGCGCCAGGCCGAGACGCACGGCTGGCGGGCGGTGCGGCTGTCCGAGGTGGCACGCAGCCTGGAGCTGCCGATGTCCGTGGTGCTGGAGCGCTTTCGCGACATGGACGACGTGGCCAACGCCTGGTTCCAGCGGGGCTGGCGCGCCATGCTGGCCGCGAAGCCCGACACCTTCGACGACTGGCCGGAGCGGGTGCGGATCGAGCACTGCCTGCAGGCCTGGTTCGATGCCTACGCGGCGCATCGGCAGGTGACCGTTCAAATGCTCAAGGCCAAGGCGCACCTGCCGCATCCGCATACCTGGGTGCCGATGGTCTTCGACCTGTCGCGCACCGTCCAGTGGCTGCGCGAGGCGGCACGTCTCGAGGCGCGCTACGGCACCCGGCGTGCCCAGGTGGAGGAGATGGCACTGACCAGCCTGTTCCTGGCGGCGCTGGCGGTATGGGCCTCCGACACCAGCGAGGGCCAGCGTCGCACGCGTCGCTTCATCGAGAAACGCCTCAAGCGCGGCGAGAGCTGGATGAAGTGGGTCCCGGGCGTGGCTCACCGGCGCCATCACGCCGAGGCGCAGCTATAGGGCAGTAAGGCCATATGAAGGTCATATGGAAGGCACTGTGCCGCGCCTGACACGCGACCGGCTTCAGCGGACCTGCTGCAGGATTCGCCGCGCCCGGTTGAGCAGCAGGCCGCCGGCAGCGAGTCGCCTGACCATGCGCAGCAGCGAGCTGGGGTGGCGTGCGCCGCCGACCAGCAGGGCGCCGCCGGCCAGGTACACCAGCCCCCGATAGCGCTTGATGCGCTGCCAGCCCGCATCGAGGGCCGCGGAGGCGTGTTGCCAGCGCTCCGCCTCGACCAGGATGTCGATGCGCTGCTGCTCGATGGCGGCAACGAGGGCGGCCTTGCGCTGCGCACGGGACTGCCGGCGGTTTCGGTCACTGTCGCGACGGGTCACGCTGCTCCTCCACCAGGTGGCGGTCCAGGGCGAGCTGGGCCAGGGTCTCCTTGAGCAGGGTGTGGCGGCGGGCCTGACGCAGGGCCAGGGCGGCGGTCAGGCCGCCGCCGGCCAGCAACACGGCGGCGCAGAGGAGCATGGCCGCCAGGCGGTGGGTATCCCAGAACAGCACCACCACCAGCAGCACCAGCATGCCCAGCCCCAGCAGCAGCAGCACCAGGCTCAGGCCCAGCAACAGCAGCAGGGTGACGAGGTGGGCACGCTCCTCCTCGAGCTCCAGCACGGCGAGGCGCAGGCGCGTCTCGCCGGTGGCCACCAGGCTAGCCAGTAGCCGCTTGCCGATGATGAACAGGCGTTGTACCGGTCCGTCACTCGACGCCATCAGCGACGCCCGATGAGCATGCCGATGACCACGCCCACCACGGCGCCGATGCCGATACTGGTCCAGGGATTGTCGTGCACGTAGCGGTCGCAGGCGTCGGCCTGGTGGTGCAGAGTGTCGCGGGCTTCGCCGTAGAGCCGTTCACCGCGCGCTTCGAGTCGCTCGCGGGTCTCCTTAAGCCGTTTCTCGGCACGCGTCCGGAGCTCCTTGATATTGCTGCGTGAATCGTCAGCCGTGGCGCTGACCAGTTCCTCCAGGGTGTGGGTGAGTTGCTGCAGATCTTCCTTGAGCTGGCGGGTGGTTTCGTCGACGTGCGGAGTTCGCGTGGCCATGACACTCTCCCTTGCTGGCTGGTTGACAGCCTCAGCATAGCATTAGCGACTGCGACTTCAACGCCGTTGCACTCGGTGCCCGAGGGCTCAATCCGGAAACAGGCGGCTGCTGCCCGAGAAGATCGGGTTGAGGCTGAAGCCGATGCCGATGCGCTGGGTGCGGTGATCGTAGTCGATCATGCTGTCGCCGTAACCGTAGAAATACTGCACGTGGCCGCGGATGTTGCCGTGCAACGGCCAGGAGTAATCCACTCGCGTGCCCATGTGGCCGGCGCTGGGGTTGCCGTGCCATTCCACGCCGATCTCGCTGTCGCCGAAGCGGCGCGCCACGCCGATGGTACCGTAGCCCATGTAGCGCTCGATGTCGGGGTTGTCGTCGTCGCCCTCTGACTCGGGTATGCGCCAGTGGGGCGCTACGCTGACCAGCCAGTCGTCGTTGACGAAGGTCGATTCCAGGATCATGCGGTTCCAACTGCGCGACATCTCACCCGAGCGCCCGTTGGACTGGTGATTGAAGCTCAACCGATTGTTGACGTTGGTCCAACCCAGCAGCGACCAGCGATTCTCGAAGTCGATGAAGACCTCCGGCTCGTAGTTGGTCTCGCGGAAGGGCGAGGAGGAGTCGGCGTTGTAGGCCTGCCACCAGCTGCGCTGGGTATAGGCGAAGTAGAGATCGCCGCCGTAATCGCCGAAGAGTCGTTCGATCAGGTTGAACTTGGCGCTGAACTGGAACTTGACCTCGGCGCGGTCGGGGGTGCCGTCGCGGTCGACGTCGCCGAAGACGGCCTCGTTGGGGCGGCGATCGTAGTTCAGCGGCAGCAGGTAGTTGCGCCGATGGGTGGTGATCGCGAAGGGATTGCGCGACGATTCCCGTTCGAGCTGGCGGCGCTCCTCCATGGGCTCGAGCTCTTGCTCCGAGGCGATGGTGATGACCTCGCCAAGGCCGAGACGGCGCTCGCCGGACTGCAGCCGGTCCTGGGCCAATCGCTGGCGCAGCGAATCCAGCTCCTGGCCGAGCGTATCGATGCGCGCCTCGATCGCCGCGCGCTCTTCTGCACTGAGCGGGCCTTCCTGGGCCACGGCGCTGCCGGCGGCCCCGGCCAGCAGCAACGCAAGAAGAGTCTGGTATGACGAAGGACGAAGCATCATGGCAGCGGGACCGAAGGAAGCGTGTGTGCCGTTTCTACCATGTCCGGGGGCCAAGTCAACCATGCGCCGATCTATCGACTCCCGCTAATCCTGCGGCGCTGGCGGCTTAATGAGCGGAATAGTGACGGCTCCCCATTGCCTTGCGCTGCTGCGGGACCGAGAATCAGCACCACGCCGCGAGATCCCGCCAACCGAGAGCTAGAGTGAACGAATTGCCTTATCCAGTGCACCGCCGTCGCTGCCGGGCCACTCGGCCGGCCTGGCGCTTTCCCGTCTGGTTCGTCCTGCTGCTGTTGCTGTTTGCCTGTGGTCGGGTGGTGGCCGAGGAGACCCTGCCCGATCGCAGCGTGGTGGAAGAGCGCCTGGCCGAACTGCGCCCCGAGGAGGGCGCGAGCGTAACCGACGCCGAACAGCGCGACATCGACGCGCTCGAGGCCACGCTGAGCGCGCTCGAGCAGTTGCAGGGGGTAGAGGAGCGCCTCGAGGCCCTGGAGCAGCGGCTGGAGGAGGCGCCCGGCGAGCTGTTGCGCCTGGAGCGGGAGCTCCTCGAGGAGGAAGAGGCGGCGCTCGATCGCACCATCGCCGAGCTCGACGACATCCCGCTGGATGAACTGGAGTATCGCCAGCAGGAGGCGGTGTTCGAGCTGCAGCAGCAACAGGACCGACTGGCCGATGTCAACGCCCAGCTGCTCTCCGCCCAGACCCTGCCGGAGCGTGCCCAGCAGGCCATTGCCGAGGCGATGCAGACCGCCGAGCGTACGCGCCGCTCGCTCGATGTGCTGGAGGGGCAGGGGGCGAGCGACGATTCGCCGCAGCTGTGGCAGCTCAAGGTCGAGCGGCGTCTGGCCGAACGCACGCTACGCCTGCGACAGCGCGAGCTGGGCAGCAATACGCGGCTGCGCGAACTGGCGCAGCAGCGGCGCGACCTGCTGACACAGCAGATAGCGCGCCAGGAAGCCGAGCTGACGCTGCTGCAGAGCGTGATCGACCGTCAGCGCCGCATGGCCACGGAACAGGCGATCGCCGATGCCGCGCGAGACGACCCGCTGCTCGAGGCCGGCCACCCGGTACTCGAACGCGCCCAGCAGATCAATCGTGATCTCAGTCTCGAGCTGCTGCGGGCCAACGACCGCCACAACGGGCTGGTGCGCGAAAGCCTGGCGGTTCGTAGCCAGCTCGACCATGTCCGCCAGCTCGAGCGGAGCCTCAACGAGCAGATCGAGGCGATTCGCGGCAGTCTGCTGCTGTCGCGCATCCTGCGCGAGCAGCGCCGCTCATTGCCCCAGGTCGATGCCAGGCGCAACCTGCAGGACGAGATCGCCGACCTGCGCCTGCGCCAGTTCGACCTGGTGCGCCAGCGCGACAGCCTGCGCCAGAGCGAACGCCTGGCCAACCAGCGTCTCGAGGAGGCCGGGGTCGAGGTCAGCGAGGCGCTGGTGGAGTCGCTGCAGGGGCTCTACCATTCACGCCGCCAACTGGTCGACCAGCTCGAGCAGACCTACGGCGGCCTGCTGAGTGCGGCCATCGAGCTGCAGCTCAACCAGCAGCAGCTGCTGGACACCTCTCGCGAGCTGCGCACGACCATCGACGAGCAGCTGTTCTGGATCGCCAATACCCGGCCGCTGGATCTGGCCTGGTTTCGCCATCTGCCCGCCAACCTGGTCACCGAATGGCAGCAGGGCGAATGGCGCGAGGTGCTGCCGGTGCACTGGCGGACCCCCGGGGGCGAAGCCCTGGCCGGTGCGCCGTTCGTGCTGGTGGCGGTCGTGCTGCTGGGGCTTCGGCGTCGCGTGCAGCGCCGGCTAACCGCGCTGCACGAGCAGATCGGCCGGCTGCGCAGCGATTCCCAGGCGCATACGCCGCTGGCGGTCGGCCTCAATGCCCTGCTGGCCCTACCCGGCCCGCTGACCCTGGCGGGCGTCGGGGTCTCGCTCGGCGCCATCGAATCGGGGATCGCATCGGGGCTGGGGCAGGCCTTCCTGCACCTGGCCCTGGCCTGGGCCTTCCTGGCCTGGTCGCGACGCCTGCTGGTGCGCGACGGGGTGGCGACCAAGCACTTCTACTGGCCGTCGGGCTATGTCTCGCGGCTGCGCTGGCTGCTAGGCTGGCTCGGCGTGGCGCTGGTGCCGGTACTGCTGATCTCCGCCCTGGCCCGCGATGGCGAGATCAGCCTGACCACGCGGCCCATCGCCCTGACGCTGCTGCTGGCCGGGCTGCTGGCCATGAGCGTGCTGCTCGCACGGCTGATCCTGGCGCATACCCCCTTCTTCGGCGTCAAGCTGTTCCGCCTGATACTGGGGCTACTGATGGCCGCCGTGCCGCTGGTGCTGGTGGGGCTGATCGTTTCCGGTTTCGAATACACGGCGCTGAGCCTGATCGGCCGCTTCGTCATCACGCTCTATTTGCTGGCGATGTGGATCCTGGTCGAGGCCTCGGTGGTGCGCGGCCTGGCGGTAGCGGCTCGCCGCCTGGCGTTCCGCCGGGCGCTGATGCGGCGCCGGACCCAGGCCCAGGAGGGCGCCGAGGGCGGGCTCGAAGTGGTCGAAGAGCCACCGCTGGACATGGAGCAGATCAACCAGCAGTCGCTGCGTCTCTCCAAGCTGCTGTTGCTGATCGGCTTCGCCCTGCTGCTCTACTTGGTGTGGTCCGACCTGCTCACGGTGCTGGGCTACTTGGACGACGTGGCGATCTGGGAGGCGGGAGAAGGGGTTGGCTCGGAGCTCGTCACCAGCGCGCTGTCGGTCGCCGATATCTTCACCGCGGCGCTGATCTTCGTGCTGACCCTGGTGATGGCGCGCAACCTGCCGGGTCTGCTCGAGGTCATGGTGCTGTCGCGACTGGAGCTCAAGCAGGGCAGCGCCTACGCCATTTCGACGCTGCTTTCCTACACCATCGTCGGGACCGGCCTGGTGGTGGCTCTGGCCACCCTGGGCGTGGCCTGGAGCCAGCTGCAGTGGCTGGTGGCGGCGCTGGGCGTGGGCCTGGGCTTCGGCCTGCAGGAGATCTTCGCCAACTTCGTCTCGGGCCTGATCATCCTGTTCGAGCGGCCGGTGCGCATCGGCGACACCATCACCCTGGGCAACCTCACCGGCACGGTGAGCCGGATACGCATCCGGGCCACCACGGTGACCGACTTCGATCGCAAGGAGATCATCATCCCCAACAAGACCTTCGTCACCGACCAGTTGATCAACTGGTCACTGTCGGACACCATCACCCGGGTCGTGCTCTCCTTCGGTGTTGCCTACGGCTCGGACCAGCGCCTGGTGCACCGGCTGCTGCGCCAGGTCGCCGACGAGAACCCCCGAGTGTTGAGCGACCCCGAGCCGCAGGTATTCTTCATGAACTATGGCGAGAGCACGCTCACCTTCGAGCTGCGGGTCTTCGTCAACTCGCTCGGCGACCGGTTGTTCGCCACCGACGAGATCAACTGCCGGATCGGCGAGCTGTTCGCCGAGCACGAGATCGACATCGCCTTCAACCAGCTCGATGTGTGGTTGCACCGCGCCGATGACGGCGCCAAGAAGAAGGTGCAGACGTTGACGCCAGAGGACGACTGTAGCGAGAACTTTCCGCCTCCCGGGGCGGGTGGCGATCCGGGGGACATCGAGATCGGCGGAGGCGGCGGCGACGGCGGGCGTTGAGGCCGTCAGCGTTTCACCGCGTGCAGCAGGAACTCCCGGTTGCCGTCGCCGCCGGTGATCGGGCTCTGCTGCCAGTGTCGTATCGCCAGATCCAGCTCGTCGCAGCAGGCACGAATGGCGGCTTCCACCTCGCCGTAGCGCCGCGGGTCGGTCACGATGCCGCGTGCGTTGACGCCGCCCGGACCCACCTCGAACTGCGGCTTGACCAGGCTCAGCAGCTCGCCACCCGGGCGCAGCAGGGCGGCGAGCTGCGGCAGGATCAGCGTCTGCGAAATGAACGAGACGTCCATCACCGCCAGATCGGGTGCCGCCGCACCCTGGGCGGTGAGCGCCTCGCGCAGGCGGGGCTCGCCGGCCATGCTACGGGCGTTGAGTTCCTCCAGGCAGGTCACGCGGGTGTCGTTGCGCAGATCGGCGTCGAGCTGGCCATGGCCCACCTCGATACCGATCACGTGGCGTGCACCGAAGGCCAGGGCGCAGTCGGTGAAGCCGCCGGTGGACTGGCCCACGTCGAGTACCAGCTTGCCTTCCAGCGTCATGCCCAAGGCCTCGATCAACGCTTCCAGCTTCAGGCCCGCGCGTGATACGTAGCGCTCCTCGGGATCCTCGGTCACTACCAGAAGGGTTTCCTCGGGCAGCTTCTCCCCCGGCTTGTGCAGCACTCGCCCGGTCTCCGCCAGGCTCACCCGGCCATGGCGGATGAGCCGCTGGGCACGCGTGCGCGAACGGGCCAGGCCCTGGGAAACGAGCAGTTGGTCGAGGCGGGGCATGGCGACTCCGGCAGTCAGAAGCGGGGCGGGCATTATGGCATAATCATTTCGTTAGCCGGTTAATGGAAGGGAGCCGTGTGGAACGCACCATAGGTAAGGCACTGGCCAGGTCTCTCGGCATCGGCGCCGTGGGTGGGGTGGTGTTCCAGCTCGTCGGAATGCCGCTGGCTTGGATGCTAGGCCCACTGGTGGCCAACCTGGTGGTCTCGGCGAGGGGCGTCGATGTCGGCGTCCCCGAGCCGCTGCGGGAAGTCTTCCTCGGCGTGCTCGGCCTGGTGCTGGGCAGCCAGGTGACCCCGCAGCTGGCCGAGCGCGTACTCGACTGGCCGCTCTCCGCCGCGCTGCTGCTGCTTGGCGTGGCTGCCTCGACGGCGGCGGCAGCGGCCTGGTACCGGCGCTGCGGCTTCGACTCGGTGAGCGCCTGGTTCGCCTCGGCGCCCGGCGCGATGACGGCGATGATCCTGATGGGCGAGACGTGCGGCGGCGACCCGCGACGCATCGCCGTCGCCCAGTCGCTGCGCGTGGTGCTGGTGGTGCTGCTCCTGCCGCCGCTGTTCTGGCTCTTCGAAGGGGCCAGCGGTGCCGAGGTGGCCGCCGCCGTGGACCGAGAGCCCTCGTCCCTCTGGATGCTGCTGGCATTGCCGCTGCTGTTGCCGCTGGGCCGCCGGCTGCGGTTGCCCTCGCCGACGCTGCTGACGCCGCTGCTGTTCGCCGGCGCGCTCTCCGGCTTCGGCATCGCCAGCCTCGGCCTGCCGGATGTGGGCATGAACCTGATGCTTTGGGTGCTGGGCTGTGCCATCGGCTCGCGCTTCCGCGGGCTCTCCTCGGCGCGGCTGGGGCGCTACCTGTTCGAGGCCTTCGTCGCCACCCTGGCGGCGCTGGCGGTGCTCGCCGGCTTCGCCGAGCTGATTCACCGCTGGGTCGGTGTGCCGCGGGACGTGGCGCTGCTGGCGCTGGCGCCCGGCGGCATCGGCGAGATGGCGATCCTGGCGGTGGCGCTGGACCTGGACCCGGTCTTCGTGGCCTTCCACCACCTGTTGCGCATGGTGGCCCTGATGCTGTTCGCCCCGTTCTGGGCGCGCTGGCTGTCAGTGCGTCTCGATCAGTAATCCTGCGGGCGCGGGCCGGAATCGGCCTGGAAATCCGCCGAGGGGATACGGTCGGCGCCCCAGCTGCGGTGGATGTACTGGGTCACCCGGTCGAGCTCCTCCTGGCTGATCTGGGCCAGCTCGCCGCGCTCCAGCGGGTCGTAATGGAAGATGTAGAGACGCGAGGCGAACTGCTCGAAGGGTAGCGAGGCCTCGCCGAAGCGCTCGCCGCTTCCGGCGGTGCTGACGCGTACGTCATCGCCCCAGTCCTGGCCGCTATCATTGTTCGGGTTGTAGAAATAGACCCGCATCACGTCCGACGGATCCAGCGAGACTCGCAGGATGGTGATGGCATGCCAGCCGATGAACCGCGCCGCGCTGTCGGTGACGGCGATACCTGCCGGCTGTGGATGGATGAGCGGCTGGTTGCCGTTGTAGTAGGGGTGGTAGCTGGCGTAGAAGTGGCGCAGGAAGGTTTCCAGTTCATGCAGCTGGCCGGTGGCGACATCGACGTTGATGCGAAAGCCACGGCCCGACCACCAGCCGTGAAATTCCGGATTGACCCAGCGATGCGGGTCGCCTTCGCGATCGGCGCAGCGCCTGCCCATTTCCGCATAGATGCGGTCGAGATGTGGCACCACGATCAGCGACACCGGATCGAGGTCCATGGGCAGGCTCTGGGCCACGCCGCCAAGACTCGCCATCGAGGAGATGGCCTCACCCTCGAAATGCATGACGATCTCGTCGTCGCGGGCCGCCCAGGCCACCATCTGCAGCAGGTAGTCGGGGTCGTTGTAGGCCCACATGGAGAGCGCCCGTGCCGACTGGCAGGTCGGGTTGTTGCCCTGACCCACGCCCAGTGGCAGTCCGAGCATGCACAGTACGCCTTCCAGCAGGCGAGCCCGCGGCGAGACGGCTTCCCCCAGGGCCAGGTTGAGTCGTGCCTGGGACCATTCGGAGAGCGACAGCCCCAGTTGCCGCCACAGGGCAGGCGCCACGGGGGGCTGGTAGAGGATGCCGCGCTCCAGCATCAGCGCCAGGCCGTAGACGGCTTGTGACGTGGGGGGATGCACCGCGCTGCGGATCAATGCATGCACCAGCTCTCGATAGCACATCAGGCAGTCGCGCCCGGTCGAGGAGAGGCCCAATGCCTCGGCGAGCAGGTGATCATTATGGTCGACGAGGTGCCGTAACAGCACCGGATGGTAAGGTGACACCAGCCCGGTATCGTGCATGGCCCGAGCAAAGCCGGTGGCCTCGCCCTGCAGGGCGGCATTGTCCATGCTTGCCAAGCGCTCACGATACACCTCAAGCCCGGGGTCTTCGCGACAACCCTGGGACGGTCCGTAGAGCGAACTCACCAGACGATCGGCGCCCTGGCCGCTGATGCCCAAGTCGATATCGGGGTCGGCCTGGCAGATGGCGATCTGGGTGATCATCTGCTTGACCGAGTCGACCTGGATCGGGCGCTGCTGGAGAATGCGCCAGATCTCCTCGATCAGCTTGTCGATGATGTGCTCGTAGCCGATGCGCTCGGCCAGATGGCGAAACAGATGCCGGGGAATCTGCGCCAGCCGGCCTTGGGTTTCCCGCTCCGCCTCGCTGGGCGTGCTGAACAGCAGCCACAGGTTAAGGGCCATCACCTGGGTCAGGTAGTGGTGGGCCTGCTCGGCGGAGATCAGCGTGTGCGAGTAATCGCCTTTGGCCACCGCCAGCAGCCTGAGCTCGCTCAATGCCTCGATCACCACGGTATTGGCTTCCGCGCTCTTGAGCGAATAGGTGGTGAGGTAGGGCAGCAGATACTGCGGGGTGGCCCAATCCGAATCGAGGAACACGCCGGCCTCTTCCAGCGCCCTGGCACGAGACTCCAGGGCCGCCGCGCCACCCGGCTGGAGCAGCACGCGGCGAGCCGTGTCCAGAACGCGGGGGAGCTTGCCGGGCTTGGCGAAATCTCGCGCCTCGCCGAGTAGGGCGATTGCCTCGTCCAGGTGAGCCAGCAGACCCTGCAGCTTTTCATCGCTCGCCGGGGGCTGGCCGTTATCCTGCGTGTCGCGGTTGGTGGCCACGCCGACTCCTTGTCTTCAAACTGTTCTATCCATGACGCCTTGCTCAGACGTAGAAATCAAGTTCTTCCTGTTGCTTGAGCAGATCCCGCAGTCGATGCGGATCGTCGCCCTTGAAGTAGATCAGGCCCCAATGGGTACCGAAGGCGGTACGCTTGGTCACGGTTTCCTCCAGGGGCGGGGTCAGTTCGTGGGACTCGAAGTAGGGGTCGTCCTCGACCTCCTCGGGAATCTCCAGGCGGCTGACCACACGACGTCGTGGGTAGACCCCGAAGCAGCCGGCATAGCACTTGGCATCTTCCACCTCCTTGGGAAAGAAGGCCTTGACCTCCTCGGCGGTACTCTTGGGATCGAACACCAGCATGCTGGCCTGGTAGGCATTGAAGCCGTAGACCCGCTCGAGAAGCTCGAACACCTTAAAACCCGGCGGGCGATAGGCGACTTCACCGAAGTACATCTCGCCGTCGCTGGTGACGAAGTACTCGGGATGGATCAGGCCGAAATCGATATCGAAAGCCTTGATCAGCTTTTCGATCTGGGCGGTGATCTGGGGACGGTACTGCTCGAGCTCCGGCGAGGCGGGAACGAAAACGGAGTAGCCCAGGGTGACGTACTCCGAGATGTTGAGAAAGGCGATCTTGCCGTCGTGGATCCACGCCTCCACGGCGAACTCCCAGCCGTCCAGGTGCGATTCCATCAGCACGGGGAACTCCTCGTCGGGAATCGTATCGACCTCGTCGGGGGTGCGGATCACCCGGTGCCCCAGGCAGCCGGCCTTGTCGAAGGCCTTCAGGTGGATAGGGTCGTTGGGATCGCCGTCGAGCTTGAGCAGCGTCTGGTTGACGCGCTTGAGAAAGCGTATGACGTCACCTTTGTCGTGAGCCTCTTCGAAGATGCCCACGCGGATGCCGCCAAGCTGGGCGCGACGCTTCATCAGCGCCTTGTCGCGCAGCAGCAGCGATTGTCCGTAGAGCCGCGGCTTGTCGAGCAGCACCGAGTTGATGGCGCCGGCCCATTCCACGGTCTCCTCGAACAGCGGGATCGCCACGTCCACGCCCCGCTCCTTGAGCGTCTCGGCGATCTCCATCGAGCGATCGTTGAGCCGTTCGAAATTCCATGAAATATGGGGTATATCATGCTTCTGGCAGTACTCCTCAGCCCACTCGGGAGCCACGACGATATAGCGACGGTCGAAGTTCTCGGCGGCTTCGATGGCGTTGAGACTCCAGCCAAGCAGCGCAATATAGCCCTTGTTGGGATCTTTATTCATGGTGCCCCTCCTGAGCGTTTGGTTGTCGTGCTTGTGCCTCGCTTATTCTTAACCCTACACGAAATATCAACGTTACACATGGTTTGGCACCCCCGGGCTTTTCAGGCGCGCTTGCCGGCCTGAGCGGCCACTGGTATAGTGCACGCGCACTCGGCAAGCCATTGATGCAACGCCGGGTTCGAAGCCTCAAGGCTTCGTGTCGTGGTGGCCTCGTCGGTCCTCCCGCAACGCTAAACCGCAAACCCCGCCAGGCCCGGAAGGGAGCAACGGTAGTGGTGGCCGCGTGTGCCGGGATGTGGCTGTCGGGGCCGCCTCCATTTCGGCCTCCCGCCCGTGCACCCGCTTTCTCCTCATTCTCGATCGTCCGATCGCATCACACTGCGGTGTTCGCTGTTCTCGATCTTCTTCGGCCGTCCTGCACGGCATGGCGTCGTGCGTGCGTCCTGCCGGAAAGAGCCGGCATGTCTCGTTCCCGGGCGTTGAGCCGAGAGCGGGGCGCCTGGCTTGTTAGACCTTGGTAGAATTAGACTTTAGTGGTATCATGCGGCGCAGCAAACCCCTTGCGAGAGGAAGTGCACCATGCAGATCGACACCACGCCCAACGCCGGCATCCAGCGCAGCCTGCGCCAGTGCCTGTCGAACGCCGCCTTCCTGCTCTACCAGCAGGGCCACGTGCTGGAGACCATCACCATTCCCTTCCGCGGTCTCGATAGCCGCGCCCTGCGCCAGCTGCGCGAAGCCTCCCAGGAGTGGCCTGCCTGCCAGCGCGTGCTGGAGAGCAGCGAGGCCGCCGTCTACAACGAGCAGGGACGTTTCGTGCTGAGCGCCATGGGGCGCGAGCTGCTGTTCGACATGTTCGGCCAAGGGGCGGCGGACTGCGCCTGAGTCGGGCAACCCTCAGCCGGGCGGCAGGATAATCCAGTAGCGGGGAGGCCATTGGCCTCCCCGCTGCCGTATGCGGCGCCGCGGCGGCGGCTCAGGGGAGTGCTTGCGCCGCGGTCTGGCTCGCCAGGTGCTTGCGCAGAAAATGGCGGGTGCGATCCTGATCGGGGTGGGTGAACAGGCGCTCGGGGGTGTTCTCCTCGACCACCACGCCGCCGTCCATGAACATGGCCCAGTCGGAGACGTCGCGGGCGAAGGCCATCTCGTGGGTGACGATGAGCATGGTCATGTGTTCTTCGGCGAGGCGCTTCATGACCTGGTTCACCTCTTCCACCAGCTCGGGGTCCAGCGCCGAGGTCGCTTCGTCGAACAGCATGACCTTGGGCTGCATGGCCAGGGCGCGTGCAATGGCGACGCGCTGCTTCTGTCCGCCCGACAGGGAACTGGGGTAGGCCGAGGCCTTGTCGGCCAGTCCCACGCGCTCCAGAAGCTCCATGCCCAGCTCCCTCGCGCTCCTGGCGTCCATCCCCTTCAGTTTCCTCGGCGCCAGGGTCACGTTGTCGAGCGTCGAGAGGTGCGGAAACAGATTGAAGTGCTGGAACACCATGCCCATGTTCTGGCGGATGTGGTTGATGTGCCGCTCGAAGGCGAGACCCTTCAGGTCCGGCCGGTTGACCTGGACGCCATCCAGCAGAATGCTGCCCTCGTCGATCACTTCCAGATAGTTGATGGATCGAAGCAGCGTGCTCTTCCCCGATCCCGACGGGCCGATGATCGAGATGATCTTGCCGCGTTCGACCTTGAGGTCGATACCCTTGAGCACCTCGAGGTCACCGAAGCGTTTCTTGACGCCCTTGAGCTCCACCATGGGAGTGTCTGTTGTTGCTGTTGTCATGTCAGGTCCTTGTTATCTACGAATGGCGGCACGGCGCTCCACCCACGATTGGCCGGTTTCCATCACAATGTTGATCAGGTAGTAGATGGCCGCGATGGTGATATAGAACTCGAAGGGCCGGAAGGTCACGCTGATGGCATATTGGGAGAGGTAGACCAGCTCGGCGATGCCGATGGCGGAAAGCACCGAGATGTCCTTGACCATGATGATCATGTTGTTGCCGAGCTGAGGAATGGCGCGATAGAACGCCTGTGGAATAATGATGTGGAAGAGCGTGGCGAGATGGCCGAAGCCCAGCGAGCGCGAGGCTTCGTACTGACCGTTCGAGACCGACTTGATGGTGGCGATGAAGATGTCGGCGTTGTAGGCCATGTAGTGAAAGCCGAGTCCCAGCACGCCTACCGCGATGGCGGGGATCAACACCCACTGTCCGATACCGAAGTACAGGAAGTAGAGCTGGAGCAGCAGTGGGGTGGTCATGAACAGCCAGATCAGGAAACGCAGCGGCCAGCTCACGGCTTTTCTCGTGTAGAGGGAGATCACGGCGACGAGCTGGCCGCCGATGATCGACAGAAGGGCGACCACCACGCCGATCAGGAGTGTGGCACCGATGCCCTTGATGAGAATCGGAAAATAGGTGATGACGGGGCTGAAATCGAATTCCATGGCGGCTTAACCCTGGTGGTTCCATTGTCCGGCGGCGCTATCGGCGCATCGGTTCCATTGCGTGTTCATTGCCCTAGAGATAGGTGTATCGCGTGGCGCGACGGTAGAGGAGCTCGACGATGCCCATCACCGCGTAGATGATGACGATGTACATCAGCGCGCTGAGCGAGAAGACCTCCAGGGGCTTGTAGGTGGACCCGGTCAAGCGCTGGGCCTGGTAGGTCAGCTCGACCACGGAGATGATGGAGACCAACGACGAGTTCTTGACCAGGATGATGGCGAGCACGCCGATGGAGCGAATCATCAGGCCCGCCGACTGAGGCAAGATGATGTGCCGTAGCGTGGCTAAGCGGCCAAACCCCAGCGACCGTGAGGCCTCATCCTGCCCGCTGTCGACCGATTCGATGGCGCCGCGAATGGCTTCGCTCATGTAGGCGCCGATGTTGAAGGCACCGACCACCACGCCGCAGGTGAAAGGATCCAGGCGCAGGCCGATCGCGGGTCCGCCGTAGAAGACCAGCAGCAGCTGGACGAAATAGGGGGTGCCGCGGACGACGCTGATGTAGGTGCGGGCCAGCCAGCGAACGGGAAGATGGCGTGAGGTGCGAAACGCCACCAGCGCCGAGGCGATGAAGAAACCGAAGAACAGGCCTCGAGCCGATATGTCGATGGTGATCCACGCCGCCTTCACCAGCAGTGGCGCTATCTCCATCATCAGGTTGATGTCCATGGTCCCCTCGACCTCTTATTGTGTATGAACCCCTCGGGCCAGCAGGGCTCGTGCCCTGCCGGCGCACGAAACTTCAGTCGAACTCGACCCCTTCGCCGATCCACCTGTCGACGATCCCCTGGTAGGTGCCATCCGCCTTGATCTCGGCCAGTGCCGTATTGAGCGCTTCCTTCAGCTCCGGCGTGTTCTTCTGGATGGAAATGGCCGCGGGCCAACTGGGCAATTCGCCGACATCCACCTGCTTGATGGCGAGGTCCTGCTCGTTGAGCGCCACGTAGACGGGAATGTCATCGGCGACCATGACGTCGATGCGTCCCGTGGTCAGCGCGTTCAACATGTCGGGCAGGCCCTGGAAGGTCTGGTTGCGCCATTTGCCTTCGCCATGCTCGGTGGCCCACTGATTGCCGGTCTCTCCGAGGGTGGAGCCGACGTTCTTGCCTTCGAAGTCGTCGATCCCGTTGACGTCGTCGGTGCCCTCCTGCACCCAGATGGAGAGTCCCGAACGGTAATAGCTGTCGGTGAAGTCCACGGCCTTTTCGCGCTCTTCCGTCACGCTCATGCTGCAGATGCAGGCGTCGAAGCGGCCGCCGGCCAGGGCGGCGACGATGCCGTTCCACGGCGAGGTCTGGATGTTGGCCTCGACGCCCATCCTGTCGGCCAGGGCATTGGCGATATCCACATCGAAGCCGACCAGGTTGCCGGACGTGTCGACATAGCTGAAGGGAGGATAGGCGCCGGAGTTGGCCACCTGGAAGACGTCGTCCCGGATCTCGGGTAGATCTCGCGCCTGGACCGGCAGGCTGGCCAGGGAAACGGCGCCGATCAGTGTCATGGCCCCGATCATGGAACGGTGGAACGGTTTGTTGTGATTTGTCATGTCGATTCCTGCTCTTGTTGGTGTATGTCTGCGGGCTTGCAGCACATGCAGCGTCGCGGCATGCCTCGCCGTTGCTGCCGTCCATCGCAGCGGTTCTGGGCCTCGCGGCCTTATTGCTTCCTGTTATATTGCTAAATTCAAATATTCGAGCCTAGCAAGCATTGACCGTGCCGTCACATGCGCTCCAGGATCACGGCGATGCCTTGGCCGCCACCCACACAGGCCGTGGCGCAGCCGAAGCGACCGCCATCGTGAGCGAGGATGCGCGCCAGGGTGCCGGCCAGGCGCACGCCGGTGGCCCCCAGCGGGTGGCCCAGGGCCAGGGCGCCGCCCCAGACGTTGACCCTGGCGGGGTCGAGCCCGAGCTGGCGCATGGCGTGAAGCGGCACGGCGGCGAACGCCTCGTTGATCTCCCAGGCGTCGATCTGCTCCGGACGCAGGCCGGCCTGGGCCAGTGCTCGCTCGGCGGCCGCAGCGGCTCCGGCGCCCATGGACTCCGGGGCCACGCCCACATCGGCGAATGCCACGATGCGGGCCAGCGGCCTGGCACCATGGTGCTCTACCGCAGCTGCCGACATCAGCAGCGTGGCGGCGGCGCCCGAGGTCAGCGGCGAGCTGTTGCCGGCGGTGACCCGGCCGCCTTCGAGAAACACCGGGTCGAGCCCGGCGAGCCGTTCCGCGCTGGTGTCGGGCCGAATGTTGGCGTCTCGCACGATCGTTTCACCGGCGGGGTTGGCCAGTGCCAGACGCTCGCCGTCGAAGCAACTCTCCGCCTCGGCCCGCGCCGCGCGGCGGTGGGATTCGAGGGCGAAGGCGTCCATCTCCTCACGCGCGATGCCGGTCGATGCCGCCAGGCGCTCGGCGGTGAGGCCCATGTTCAGCGCCACGTCGAGTTCGAGCCAGGGAGCGTTCTGCAGGGTAGCGGGGGTGGTCAGTACGCCTTCCTTGAACAGCGCGGGGCCCATCGGCACGCGGGTCATGTTCTCGAAACCGCCCGCCATGGCCACTTCCACCGCGCCGGCCTGAATCTCGCGGGCGGCGCTGCGCAGGGCGGCCAGCCCCGAGCCGCACTGCTGGTCGATCTGGCGGCTGGCACACGCGCGGCCCTGCGGGCCGAGCCGCTGTGACAGCCACAGCGGGTAGCGGCCGCCGAAGCTCCACTGCTCCTTGACCGGCAACGCACAGCCGATGCTGAACTCCTCCACCGCGTCGGGGGCGAGGCCGCCGCGCTCGAGCAGGGCGTCGATCACCCGGGCGAGCAGGGCATCGCCGCGGGTCTCGGCCCAGCCGTCCACCTCCGGCTTGCGCGGGTGGGCGCGGGTGAAGGCACTGCGGGCGTAGTCGACGAGATACGCTTCCTTCATGAACGGTCTCCTGCGGCTCTGGCCATCTCCGCCCAGCGATGGATGAATAGCGCGTAGGTGGTCAGCACGTGACGGATCGAGTCGATCTCGACGCACTCGTCGACACCATGGATGCGCTGGGCCACCGGCCCGTAGCAGGTGCCGTTGATTCGCCCGCTGACGTGGAAGGCGCGCAGGTCGGTGGTGCAGGTGGAGAGGTAGGTGGCCGGCGGCTCGCCGAGCAGGTCCCGGTGGCAGCGCGAGAGCAGGGCGATGCCCGGTGCCTCGAGGTCGACCAGGTGACCCTCGGAGCGGAAGCCATGGAACTCCACCCGGGGTGCGGGGCTACCATCGTCAAGCTCGGCGTGGCGTGCCGCGATGCACCGCCGCACACGCTCCATCACCTCGTCGGGCATCATGCCCGGCGGGAAGCCGACGCGGCCCTCGAGGAGGGCATGGGCGGGCACGCTGGAGGCCCAGTTGCCCCCCTCGATCTTGCCGATGCTGAGGTTGAAGGGGCTGTCGAGGGCGTCGTAGGGGGCCTGGCGCGGCAGGCCGTTGATCTCCGCCTCCAGCGCCTTGAAGGCCGGCAGGTATTCGACCAGGGTCTCGATGGCGTTGCGCCCGGCGCGGGTGTCGAGCACATGGGCCGGCACCCCCTCCAGGTGCATGCGGAACCACAGCACGCCGACCTGGCCGGCATAGATCCGGGAGCCGAAGGGCTCGGGGATCAGCACGAAGTCGCCGCTGTAGCCCTGGTGCAGGCAGGCCAGGGCACCGTTGCCGGTGCACTCCTCCTCGATCACCGTCTGTAGGGTCAGCGGGAAGTCGATGGCCACGCCGGCCTCGCGCACCGCCTGCACGGCCAGGGTCATGGCGGCGATCCCGGCCTTCATGTCGCCGGCGCCGCGCCCGTAGAGCCAACCGTCCTGCTCCCAGGGCTCCCACGGCGGGCGGGTCCACATGTGGGTGGGTTCGGCGGGCACCACGTCGAGGTGGCCATTGAGCACCAGGTGCGGCCCCGGAGCGTCGGC
Source organism: Halomonas sp. SS10-MC5 (assembly GCF_015992245.1). NCBI lineage: Bacteria > Pseudomonadati > Pseudomonadota > Gammaproteobacteria > Oceanospirillales > Halomonadaceae > Halomonas > Halomonas sp. SS10-MC5. Next base: position 1,664,450 of record NZ_CP065435.1, read on the forward strand.
GTTGAGCCGGGCCACCAGATTGTAGCGTCCCGCACAGTCCCATTCGACGGGGGCCCGATGGGGATGGTCGGCGAAGCCGGGTGCATCCAGCGGTACCCGGGTGACCGGCAGATCGAGGCGCTCGAACCAGCGCTCCATCGTCTCCAGCGCGCCGTGCTCCTCGCCCAGCACGCTATAGCCGCGCACCAGGTCGCGGGTCAGCGCCAGGGTGTCGTCCATCAGCGCTTCGCAGCGCGTGACGATGCGCTGCTCGATGGCGCTCAGCATCAGAATCTCCCCAGTCGACGCTCGTCGACGATCAGCTCGGCCTCGGTGGCCTCGCGCAGCTCGGCCACGCTCAAGCCATCGGCGATATCCACCACGGCGAGCCCTTGCGGCGTGACGTCGAGCACCGCCTTGTCGGTGACGATGCGCGACACGCAGCGCTCGGCGGTGAGCGGCAGGCGGCAGCGCTTGAGTATCTTGGGGTTGCCGTGCTTGTCGTTGTGCGAGCACAGGATCACCAAGCGCCTGACTTTCTGCGCCAGCTCCATGGCGCCACCGATGCCCGGCGAGAACTTGCCGGGGATCTTCCAGTTGGCCAGGTTGCCCAGTTCATCCACCTCGAAGGCGCCCATGAAGGTGAGGTCTACGCGGCTGCGGCGGATCATGGCGAAGGACATGGCGCTGTCGAACACGCTGGCGCCGGGGCGGGTGGCGATGTAGGCGCCCCCGGAGTCGATCATGTCCCAGTCGGGAGCTTCGTCGTCGCGACGTGGACGACAGCCCAGCACGCCGTTCTCGGAGTGCACCAGCACCTCCATCTCGTCGGGCAGGTAGTGGAACAGCTGGGTGGGCAGGCCGATGCCGAGGTTGACGATCTGCCCCGGGATCACCTCGCGGGCGGCGCGGGCGAGGATGCGTTGCTGATCAGCCGACATGGGCGCGCCTCCCTTGTTCGCTGGTGTCGCGAGCGACCTCCACTACCTGGCTGACGAAGGCGCAGGGGGTGTGGATCGCCTCGAGGACCAGGCTGCCGGGCTCGTCGACCCGGTAGGTCTGGGCGATGACGGTATCGGCGGCCATGGCCATCAGTGGGTTGAAGTTGCTCGCAGTGGCACGGTAGATCAGGTTGCCGTAGCGGTCGGCGCGCTCGGCGTGGACCAGGGCGAAATCGGCGTAGAGCGCCGGCTCGATGCCCCAGGTGCGGCCATCCAGCTCGATTTCGCGGCGCTTGCCGGCGATCTCGGTGCCCTGGCCGATGTCGGTGAGGAAGGCGTGATGGCCGGCTCCGGCGCTGCGGATCTTCTCGGCGAGCAGCCCCTGAGGGAACAGCTCTACCTCCAGCTCGCCGCGGTTCATCGCCGCGATGGCGTCACGGTTGAGGCCGATGTGCGAGGTGATCAGGCGACGCACCCGACCGGCCGCGATCAGCTTGCCGATGCCGATGCCCGGCTCGTTGGCGTCGTTCTTGATCAGGGTGAGGTCGCGCTGGCCCTGGGCCAGCAGCTCGTCGACCAGGGCGAAGGGCGTGCCCGGCGAGCCGAAGCCGCCGACCATGATCGAGGCGCCGTGCGGTATGGCGGCGATGGCCTCGTCGATGTCGCGATGTTTCCGATTGAGAAGCGTCATGAGGGTGCCTTTTCCATCTGGCGGTCAGGGTGTCGCGGCCTTGGCGGTCGAGGCGGTCACCTCGCGGTCGAAGCGCAGCATGGTGCGTTCGAGCCGGAGCAGCAGCTCGGCGGTGTCGGCGGCGTCGATGGTCAGCGGCGGGGTGACCAGGAAGTGGTCGCCGGCCACGCCGTTCAGTGTCCGCCGTGGGTAGATCAGCAGTCCCTCTTCCCTCGCCAGCGCCGTGATGCGGGCGAAGCGGTTCTGCTCGGCGGGGAAGGGCGCCTTGGTATCGGCATCGGCGACCAGCTCCACGCCCCATAGCAGCCCCAGGCCGCGCACGTCGCCGACCCAGGGGAAGCGGGCCTTGAGCGCCTGCAGTCCCTCCTTCAGCTCGCGGCCGCGGGCCGCCACGTTGTCGAGCACGTGCTCGCGCTGCATGGCATCGATCACCGCCAGCCCCGTGGCGCAGGCCAGCGGGTTGCCGGCATAGGTATGGCCGTGCTGGAAGCCGCCAGAGGCCATGACCGTCTCGACGATATCGGCACGCGACAGCACCGCCCCCACCGGGTAGTAGCCGGCACCGAGCCCCTTGGCGGTGGCCAGCAGGTCGGGCGTAACGCCGTAGTGCTGGTAGGCGAACCAGGCCCCGGTACGGCCGACGCCGGTCAGCACTTCATCGAGAATCAACAGGCAGCCGAACTCGTCGCACAGCGCACGAATGCCTTCCAGGTAGCGCCGGTCGAGCAGGCGCGCGCCGGTGCTGGCGCCGCCCACCGGTTCGAGTACGAAGGCGATGATTGTCTCGGGACCGGCGGCCTCGATGGTGGCGCGGGTTTCCTCCAGCACCCGTGCCACGTGCCGGGCGTCGTCGGCGTCGCCATGACGAAAGAAATCGGGGCCAGGCACCTTGAGCGACGCGGTAGTGATGTCGGCGAAGGGGGCTTCCAGCGGCTCGTAGCCGGTCACGCCCAGCGCCCCCAGGGTGCTGCCGTGATAGGAGGGGCGCAGCGAGACGAAGCGCTGGCGCTGCGGCTCGCCCCGGGCGACGAAGTACTGGCGCGCCAGCTTGAGCGCCGACTCCACCGCCTCCGAGCCGCTGGAGACGAAGAACACCTTCTCCAACTGACGATGGGTAAGGGTCACCAGCGTCTCGGCCAGGGCGACCGCCGGGGCATTCTCGAACTGGGTGCGGTAGGTGAAGGCGACCCGGTCGAGCTGGGCAAGCATGGCGTCGCGGATGTCGGCCCGACCATGGCCGAGGTTGCAGGCGATGGCGCCGGAGCAGCCATCCAGGTATTGGCGGCCGGACTCATCCCACAGGTAGACGCCCTTGGCGTGGCTGACTTCGGGCAGGGTGGGGCCGGCCTGGTAGAACAGAGGCGATGGGTCCATTTGGCTCGCTCGTTATCATTATGTGTCGGTGAACGGTTGTTCAGCAGTCTATGTAGCGAACGCTAAGTATTTCAATATATGATCTTTTTATTGAATTCGATGAGTTTTGATCATGGCGGATGTCAATATCCACTCGCTCAAGGCGCTGGCGATCTTCAAGACCCTGTTCGAGGCGGGTACCGCCTCCCAGGCGGCGCGCACACTGGGCATCACTCAGTCGGGGGTGAGCCGCTCGCTGGCCCAGCTCGAGGAGAATCTGGGCATCCAGCTGTTCCTGCGCGAGAAGAACCGCCTGGTGGCGACGCCCGAGGCACGCGAACTCTACGATGAGATCCTGCGCCTGATGGGCAACATCGAGGAGCTGCGCCACAGCGTGCTGGCGCTCAAGGAGTTCGGTACCTCGCGGCTGCGCATCGCCGCAGTCCCCGGGCTGTCGTTCGGCTTCGTGCCGCGGCTGGTGGCGGCGCTGCTGGCGGAGAACCGGCAGTTCAGCGTCAGCCTCGACATGATGTCGAGCCACGAGGTGCAACTGGCAGTGGAGTCGAGTCACGCTGACATCGGCTTCGTCACCCTGCCGATCACATCGCGGGTGCTGCGGGTGGAGCCTTGGTTCACCACCGAGGCGCTGTGCCTGATGCCACGGGAACATCCCTTGGCGGCTCGCGAGCGCGTCGACGTGCAGGACCTTCGCGACCAGCATCTGGTGATCAGCAACCAGCCGAGCATCAGCACCAACCCGCTGCTGGAGCTGGCCAGCCAGCACCGCGTGCGGATCGCCGGCAAGACAGAGGCCAACATCGGCACCATCACCGCTCTGGTGGCCAGCCATGTCGGCATCACGGTGATGAACCCGATCACCGCCCAGGATCAGCTCGCTCCCCGAGACGACGTGGTGATGCGCCCCTTCTCGCCGGCCATGACCTTCAGCTTCGGCCTGATCTACCGTGACAACTGGAAACAGGCCAAGGTGCTCGACTTCCTGCGCCGGCGCGCCCGGGCGTTGCTCGGGACCTATCCGGCCATGGCGCTCGACGACGCGCTGAGCCGGGAGCCATAGCCTGCCGGCCGCGGTGCAGGCAGGCGTACCGCGAAGGGGCGAACTTTGCGCCTTTGGCCACAGCCGGTAGAATGAGGACTTTCGCGTTCGGCGCGTCGACCGGACTTTCGCCGGGGCGAAGCAGGCCCTGCTCCGACTGGCTGCCCGCCAGCCCCGCTGCAAGGAATTCGTGCTGCAATGAGCTATCAGGTTCTGGCCCGCAAGTGGCGGCCGCGTACGTTCCATGAACTGGTCGGCCAGGAGCACGTCCAGCGTGCGCTGGTGAACGCCCTCGACCAAGGGCGTTTGCACCACGCCTACCTGTTCACCGGCACGCGAGGCGTCGGCAAGACGACTCTGGCAAGAATACTCGCCAAGTGCCTCAACTGTACCGCCAAGGGGCACGGCGACGACGGGATCACCTCCACGCCCTGCGGCCAGTGCGACAGCTGCCGAGCCATCGACGAAGGCCGCTTCGTCGATCTTCTCGAGGTCGACGCCGCCTCGCGCACCAAGGTGGAGGACACCCGCGAGCTGCTCGACAACGTGCAGTACGCCCCCACCCAGGGGCGCTACAAGGTGTACCTCATCGACGAGGTGCACATGCTCTCCACCAGCAGCTTCAATGCCTTGCTCAAGACGCTGGAAGAGCCGCCGCCCCACGTCAAGTTCCTGCTCGCCACCACCGACCCCCAGAAGCTGCCGGCCACGGTGCTGTCGCGCTGCCTGCAGTTCACGCTCAAGAACATGCCGCCGGAGCGCATCGTCGGCCACCTGGCCAAGGTGCTCGAAGCCGAGGGCATCGGTTTCGAAGAGAGCGCCCTGTGGCTGCTGGGACGTGCCGCCGACGGCTCCATGCGCGATGCCATGAGCCTGACCGACCAGGCGATTGCCTTCGGCCAGGGGCAGGTCCGCCATGCCGATGTCGCCGCCATGCTCGGCACCCTGGACCACCGCCATGTGCTGGCGCTGGTCGAGGCCCTGGCCGACGTCGACGCCCCCCGGCTGCTGGCCGAGATTGGCCAACTGGCCGAGCAGGGGCCGGATTTCGCCGCGGTGCTCGACGACATGACCGCCGTGCTGCACCGCCTGGCCGTGGCGCAGATGGTGCCGGATGCAGTGGACAACGGCCACGGCGATCGCGAGACGGTGCTGGCCCTGGCCTCGCGCTTCACTGCCGAGGACGTGCAGCTCTACTACCAGATCGGCATCCAGGGGCGTGGCGACATGACCCACGCGCCCGACCTGCGCACGGCGCTGGAGATGACCCTGTTGCGCATGCTGGCCTTCCGCCCCCAGGGCGTGCCCCAGCCGGCGAAGACACCGCTGCCGCTGCGTGGCGCGGGCAGTGGCGGCACGCCCGCCGCACCCGCGGGCGGGGAGGGCGAGCCGCCGGCCGAGGCCCGCGGGGAGGGGGGGACGCCCACCGCCGCGTCGCGTCAGCCCGAGCCGACGTCGGCGCCGAGCCCCCCGCTGGCGGACGCCGAGGCCGAGCGGGCGCCCGAACCGCCGCCGCCCTGGGAGGAGCCCGCCCTGCCGGTGCCGGACGAGCCCGTCGAGGCACCCGCCGCGCCCGCGCCGAGCGCCCCCGTCGTCTCCCGCGCGGCAACGCCTGTCGCGGAGCCGGACGCCAGGGAGCAGGCGTCTACGCCCCCTCCCGCCGCCGCTCAGGACACGGTGTCACGCATGGAAGAGGGCGATACCGCCGTCCTCGAGGCGTCGAATCCCGGCCTCGAACCCCCCGACCCGGTCGCCGCAACGCCGCCACCGTCGGCTGCCGCCCCCGGGGAGCGGTTCGACCATGACCGCTGGCTGCAGGACTTCGAATCTCTCGGGCTGGGTGGGCTGACACGCAACCTCGCCGCCCACTGCGTGGTCGAAGCCGATGACGGCCGCCGGCTGACGCTGCGCCTGGACCCGTCGCAAGAGGCCATGAACGCCGAGATCCACGTGCGTCGCGTGCAGGAGGCGCTGGCGGGCATCGGCATTGCGCGGCAGCTCGTCATCGAGCCCGGGGCCTTGCCCACCCAGGTGGAAACGCCCCGGCAGCGCGCCGATCGGATCGCCGCCGAACGCCACGCCGAGGCCGTGGCGGCCCTGCAGCGCGACCCGCATGTCAGGCAACTCCAGGACACTTTCGGTGCACGCCTGATCGAAACGACCGTCAAGCCGGCGGAAACGGCACCAAGGGCCTGACACCCGCGGTTTCATTTGCCAATCGAGAGGAACGATCATGATGAAAGGTGGAATGGGCAACCTGATGAAGCAGGCCCAGGAGATGCAGCAGAAGATGCAGCGTGTCCAGGAGGAGATCGCCAAGGCCGAGGTGACCGGCGAGGCCGGCGCCGGCATGGTCAAGGTCACCATGAACGGCCGCCACGACGTGAGCAAGGTCGACATCGACCCCAGCGTCATGGAGGAGGACAAGGAGCTGCTCGAGGACCTGCTGGCCGCGGCGGTCAACGATGCCGTGCGCAAGGTCGAGACGACCTCGCGCACCAAGATGGAAGAGGCCACGGCAGGGCTGAACCTGCCACCGGGTTTCAAGATGCCCTTCTGATGAGTTTTTCCCCTCTTGTCGAGAGATTGATGGAGTCGCTGCGGGTGCTGCCGGGCGTGGGGCCCAAGACCGCGCAGCGCATGGCGATGCATCTGCTCGAGCGCGACCGCGACGGTGGGCGCCGCCTGGCCGACGTGCTCGCGCAGGCTCTCGAGCAGGTGGGTTATTGCCGGCGTTGCCGCACCCTCACCGAGGAGGAGGTCTGCGGCCTGTGTACCAGCGCCAGGCGCGACGATGCCCTGCTGTGCGTGGTAGAGTCGCCGGCCGACCAGTTGGCCATCGAGGAGGCGGGGGGCTACCGCGGGCGTTATTTCGTCCTTCACGGCCATCTTTCGCCACTGGATGGCATCGGCCCCGAGGACATCGGTCTCGACCGGCTCGAGGCGCGTATCGCCGAAGGTGGCGTCAGCGAGGTGATCCTGGCCACCAACCCCACCGTGGAGGGCGAAGCCACGGCGCACTACATCGCCACCCAGCTCATGCCTCACGGCGTCACGCTCTCGCGGCTGGCCTATGGGGTGCCCATGGGGGGCGAGCTCGAGTATGTCGACGGCGGCACCCTCAGCCGTGCCTTCAACGGGCGCCTGCCGTTTCGCGGCGATTGACGCCGTTACCCTGACTTCACCCAGCTGGACGAACGCATGACCCTGACCCCCGAGATACGCTGGATCGATACGCCCGAGGCGCTGGATGCCGCCTGCGCCGAGGTGGCTCAGGCCGAGGTGATCGCGCTGGACACCGAGTTCTTCCGCGAGAAGACCTTCCATCCGGTGCCGGCCCTGATCCAGTTCTCCGCTGGTGGCCCGGCCTGGCTGGTCGACCCGCTGGCGGTCGGCTGCACCGATGCCTTTCGCCGGCTGCTGGGCGAGGGGCCGCTGAAGCTGCTGCATGCCAGCAGCGAGGATCTCGAGGTGCTGGCGCACTGGGCAGGCGTGACGGTGGCCCCGCTGGTGGATACCCAGGTGGCCCAGGCCCTGCTGGGGGAAGATCCCGCCATGGGCTACCAGCGCCTGGTACAGCACTGGACCGGTGAGACGCTGCCCAAGGACGAGACCCGTTCCGACTGGCTGCAGCGTCCGCTGAGCGAGGCCCAATGCCTCTACGCGGCTCTCGACGTGGTGTTCCTGCTCAGGGTCTGGGAGCACCAGCGCGATGCGCTGGAACGGCAGGGGCGGCGCGAATGGCTGGAGGCCGACTGCCGCGAGCTGCTGGCCCAGGCACTGCGCAGCGACGAGGCGGACGGGCAGTGGTACCGCCGCCACCGCCAGCTGTGGCGGCTCTCGCCCCGGCAGGTCGAAGCCTACCGGCTGCTGACCACCTGGCGCGAGGGCGAAGCCCGGCGACGCAACCTGCCACGGGGCTGGTTGTTCAACGACCGGGTGCTCTACGGCATTGCCGAGCGCATGCCCGAGAATCGCCATCAGCTCGCCGGGATCGACGACATCAAGCCGAGCCAGATCAAGCGCGATGGCGACACCCTGCTGGCACTGGTGAAGCAGGCGCGACAGTGCGAGGCCGAGGCGTTGCCGCCGGCGCAGCCGTCACCGCTGGGAGCGGAGTACAAGCGTCGCATGAAGGCACTCAAGCGCGTCGTGAACGAACGTGCCGAGAGGCTGGGGGTGGCGCCGGAGGTGCTGATGCGCCGGCGTGACCTCGAAGCCCTGATTGCGGCCGACCTGGCCGCCGAACCGCTACCCCTTCCCGGCGGCTGGCGTGGCGACTGCCTCTCGGCTCCCCTGGTACAGGCACTGGACGAGGTGAAAGCCGAATGACGGACGACCGTATGCAAGGCGACAAGCTGCTGTGCGAGATCTACAAGAGCTCGCGCAAGGAAGAGATGTATCTCTACGTGGACAAGCGCCGCGGCCTGGCCGAGGTGCCCGAAGCGCTGCTCGAACGCTTCGGCAAGCCGGTCCCGGCCATGACCCTGGTCCTGACGCCGGAGAAGACGCTGGCGCGAGCCAAGGCGAGCGACATCATGGCGGGGATTCGCGACAAGGGGTACTACCTCCAGCTGCCGCCGGCCAAGGAGGCGTACCTGTTGGACCTCTACCGGACCCCCACCGAGGCACGCTACTGATCATGCGTGAGCGTTTCTGGGAGCGCTTCGATCTCGAGGAGCTCACCGCCGAGGAGTGGGAAGCGCTGTGCGATGGTTGTGGCCAGTGCTGCCTGCTCAAGTTCCAGGATGATGACAGCGGCGATCTCGCCGTGCTCGGCGTGGCCTGCGAGCTGCTGGATATCCACAGCTGTCGCTGCAGCGACTACCCCAACCGCCAGGCGCGGGTGCCCGACTGCGCCCGGCTCACGCCACAGCGTGTCGACGAATTCCGCTGGCTGCCGAAGTCCTGCGCCTACCGCCGCATTGCGGAAGGGCGTCGGCTCGCCGGTTGGCACCCGCTGATCTGCGGCGACCCCGAGCGGGTGCATCGCAAGGGGATCAGCGTGCGCAGTTTCGCCATTTCCCAGCGGGACGTTCCCGAGGACGCGCTGGAAGACCACATCATCGCCATACTGCCGATTGACGGCTGATCCCTCCAGGATTCGAGGTGCCTGGTACTTTTCGAGCCTGCGCCTCACCCATCGCCTTTCGCTTTCTCATCAGTCGCCTGCTACGGCATTTTCACGCGAGTGGCTTATAGCCATTTCTCCCGTTCGCCATGATGCTGAGTGTTGCCATCTGTAATTTTATGTTTCTTTCAGAGGGCAATGCGAATGGCCCGGCTGCCTGGGCAAGGTTGATGGGAGGGGAACATGAGACGGATATGGATGACGACGGCAGGCCTGGCGCTTGGCGTCATGACGACGAACGTCCTGGCACAGGCGCCGCTCTGGAGCGAGCCGCTCAGCGACGAGACCATGGCCGAGCGCTGGCATGCGCTCTTCAATGAAGGTGTCGTGCTGAGCGATGAGGAGCTGCAAGAGCTGCTGGAGTGGCTGCCGCCGCCGGGAGCCGGGGGGCTGGGGGCGGGGCTGGACGGCTCCGTGGGCGGCGAGGGTGGCCTGGTGAGCACGCGCACCTCGCCACCCAGCAATAACGGCAGTGGTGGCAGCGGCGGCGACAACGACGGCGGCGACAACGACGACGGCGACAACGACGGCGGGGACAACGACGGCGGCGACAACGACGACGGGGACAACGACGACGGGGACAACGACGGCGGCGACAATGACGACGACGGCGACAACGACGGCGGGGACAACGACGGCGGCGACAACGACGGCGGCGACAACGGCGGCGGCGACAACGGCGGCGGGGACAATGGCGGCGGCGATGATATCGGCGGAGGCTCCGGCGGGACGGGAAACGGCGGAGGTGAAGGCGGCGGCGGTGGTTCCGGTGGCGGTGACGGCGGCGGCTCCGGTGGCGGTGACGGCGGCGGCTCCGGTGGCGGTGACGGTGGCGGCTCCGGTGGCGGTGACAGCGGCGGCTCCGGTGGCGGTGACAGCGGCGGCTCCGGTGGCGGGGATAGCGGCGGTTCCGGTGGCGGTGACAGCGGCGGTTCCGGCGGCGGTGACAGCGGCGGTTCCGGCGGCGGGGATAGCGGCGGTTCCGGCGGCGGCTCCGGTGGCGGTTCGGGTGGCGGCAGCGGCGGGGGTGCCGGGGGTGGCGGCGCCTGAGCGTTCATCCCAACGTGAAGACCCGGCCTCGGCCGGGTCTTTTGCTTACGGTCAAGGCTCCTTGTCGTCGAGCCCCAGCGCCCAGAGAATGAAGGCGTCCTGGCGAGCATTGTCGTGCCACGCCTTGAACCGGCCCGAGGCGCCGCCATGCCCGGCGGTCATGTCTGTGCGCAGCAGTATCGGCCCCCGCGCAGTGCCCATCTCGGTCAGCCGCGCATAGAGCTTGGCTGGCTCCCAGTAGGGGACCCGGGAGTCGTGCCAGCTGCCCTGGAGAAACAGGGCGGGGTAGGGCTGGGGGGAAAGGTTGTCCAGCGGCGAGTAGGCGCGGATGCGCTTGCGCGCATCGGGCTCGTGGGGGTTGCCCCACTCGGTGTACTCGGCGGTGGTCAGCGGCAGGTCGGGATTCTCCATGGTGCGCAGCACGTCGACGAAGGGGACATCGAGCACCGCGGCACAGAAGGCTTCGGGGGCCAGGTTGAGGCTGGCGCCGACCAGCAGCCCTCCGGCGCTGGCGCCATAGGCGGCGATCCGTTCGCCGTCGCTGAACCCCTTCTCCACCAAGGCGTTGCGTGCGGCGAGGAAGTCGCGAAAGCTGTTTTCCTTGTGCTCGAGCTTGCCAGCGAGGTACCAGGGCTCGCCGCGGTCGCCGCCGCCGCGCACGTGGGCGACGGCGAAGGCGACGCCGCGCGCGAGCAGCTCGAGCCTGGCGACCGAGAACCAGGGGTCGAGGACCTCGCCATAGGCACCGTAGCCGTAGAGCAGGGTGGGCAGGGGATGGCCGGCGAGGTCGGCGCGCATGACCACCGACACCGGTATCCGCTCGCCATCGTGGGCGCGTGCCCAGATGCGCTCGCAGCACAGGTCCGCCGGCTGCAGGTTGCCGTGGATCGGCTGGGTCTTCAGCACCCGGCGCTCCCCGCTGTCGAGGTCGTGCTCGAGCCAGCGTACCGGCATGACGAAGGACTCCTCGCGCAGGCGCAGCCGGCGACTGTCGAAATGCGGCACGTCGCCTAACATTACGCTGCAAGGCGATTCCGGCAGCGGCAGGCGTTCGTCGCGTCGCGGCGAATGGCTCGCGTCGAGTTCGACGATGCGTATACGAACCTGTGCCTCGTGGTGGTCTCGCTCGGTGATGGCCAGGCCCCAATCGAAGGCCTCGACGTCTTCGAGCGTGGTGTCGTCGCGGTGGCCGATCAGCGGTCGCCACGGGGCGTCGAGGTCGTGTTCGTCGGCCACGTCCAGGCGAAAGTGGGGGCCGTTGCGGTTGTGCAGAATGTAGAAATGACCGGGACGATGCTCCAGTCCGTACTCCACGCCCTTCTCCCGCGGCCGGAAGCAGCGCGGCGCCTGTCCTGGCGACAGTGCCGGCAGCAGGTGGCATTCGCTGGTGTCCTTCGAGGCGCTCTCCAGCACCAGCCATTGGCGCGAGCGTGTCTTGCCCAGGCCAAGCCAGAACTCGGGGTCCCCCTCGCGCAGTACCAGCGAGGGTTCGCCGGCCTGGCCCTGCGCGAGCGGCAGGCGCCAGATGCTGTCTGGCCGCTGGGTGGCATCGTAGCGGGTGAACAACAGCGTGGCGTTGTCTTCGGCCCAGGTCAGCTCCGGGCCGATCTCCTCCAGCAGCCGGCATGGCTCGCCGTCGGGCAGCGCCTTGAGATAGAGCGAGAAGCGCTCGTCGCCGCTGGTGTCCTCGGTCCAGGCCAGCCAGCGTTCGTCCGGCGACAGCGCCATGTCGCCCAGCTCCAGGTAGTGGTCCGGCGTGGCACGAGCCTGCAGATCGAGAAAGACGCTCGCTTGCGTTGGTTGGCCGTTGGGGTGACGCCACCACACCGGGTAATCGGCATCGGCCGCCGTCTCGCTCCAGTAGGTATAGTGATCCAGGGCGGTGCGCAGGCCGTGAACGGTCAGTTCGCGACGTGCGAGATGGCCGTGGTAGAGCCGCTCGATCAGGCTCCCGAGTGGTGCCATCCAGGCCTGGGATTCCTCGTTGGCGGCCTCGAGGAAGGCCTGAACGCGGTCATCGTCGCGCTCCTCCAACCAATGCCACTCGGGGTCCTCGGCGCGTCGAAATCGTTCGACCGGCGAAGGGAGGGGCTCGGTGTGAGGCGCAGCGGGAAACGGACGATGTGGCGGCTGTGCTTTCATTGGGGCGCGTGTACCATACTCAAGGTGACTTTCCATCCTGTACGATCCGCCAAGGGGCGAATCGTGACGCGAGAACGAGGTATCGATGCTGACATCCGATTCGATGTCCCTACTATGGCTGACCTACTTGGGTTTGTCGCTGGTCGTGCTGGTGACCGGTTACCTGGGGTTGGCCTTCCTACCGCGCCTGCTGCGCCTGCCGATCACCTGGATGGTGGCGGGCATCCTGTTGATGCCGACCCGGTTCCGGTTGCCGCTGGTGGAGGAGGGAGAGTTCTATACCGGCATGGCACCGGCGGTGGTGGTAGCGGCCGTTGCCTTGCTCGAGCGCAACGTTTCAGGGTTGGTCTCGTCCGGCCTGCTGGTGGGCGCCGGAGCCCTGCTGGGTATCGCCGTGGGCATTCTCCAGGCATGGCTGCTGCGCAGGGAGGCCACGCCCGACGCAGGGGGGCAGGGAAAGCGCAAGCAGAACGACGACGAGTCGCACGATAACAGCAGGCGCAATGGCCGGTCTGGCGAGCAGCTGCGCCGGCAGCACGAGCGCCGGGAGCCGAAACTCGGCTAGGGAGCCCCGATGGGGAGGGAGTGGAACAAGATATGGCACAGGCTGGCCGCTCTGGCCGGATGCCTGGTCGTGTCGAGCTGCCTGTCTGCCGCTTCACTCGACGAAGCGCACCCGGAAGTCCGGGTCATCATCGACGTTTCCGGCAGCATGCGTCACAACGATCCCGACCAGTTGGCCATCGAGGCGCTGGAGCTGCTGGTCACCCTGGTACCCAATGGGGCCAGGGCCGGCATCTGGACCTTCGGCGAGCGGGTGGCGAACCCGATGCCGCCAGGACCGGCCAATCTCGACTGGCGTGATCGCGCCCGGGCGCTGTCCAGCCTGTTGGTCAACTACCAGCAGTACACCGACATCGAATCGGCCATCTACCAGGCAGCGGCGGGTGAGGAGGTCGCGGGCCCGCGCCATCTGGTGCTGCTCACCGACGGCATGATCGACCTGCCCGACTGGCGCGGCAGCAAGCCGGCCATCGACAGGGCCTCGCGCGAGGCGCTGCTCGATGAGCTCGGCCCGAGACTGGCCGAGGAGGGCGTCGTGGTACACGCCATCGCCTTTTCCGACGAGGCCGACCTCGACCTGGTGGAGCGCCTCGCGCAGATGACCGGCGGGCTGTCTGCGCCGGTCGCCGGCCCCGATGCCCTGCTGGGCGCCTTCCTCGCCATCGTCGACCGCATCTTTCCCAGCGACCGGGTGCCGGTCACCGACCAGCGGTTTCTCATCGAGCCGGGCCTGCGGGGCTTCACCGCGCTGCTGTTCCGTGGCGAGGGCGGTGAGGAGCCGGAGCTGGTGGGGCCGGATGGCCGGCGCTATTCCGCGGACTCGCCGCCCGAGGGCGCCGAGTGGCGTAGCGAGTCGCGCTACGACCTCGTCCAGGTACCCAGCCCCCAGCCGGGACAGTGGCGACTCGAGGGCGCGCCGGGGCAGGATAGCCGGATCACGGTCGAGTCGCCGCTCAGCCTGCAGACGGCCGGCGTGCCGAGTACGCTCTACCTGGGCTTCGACGTGCCGGTGGAGGCCTGGCTCGCTCGCGATGGTGAGACAGTGGCCGTCGAGGCGTTGCCTGCGCACCTGCGCCTGACCGCGGAGCTGCACGATGACTCGGGATCGGTGCAGTCGGCCGTGGCCCTCAAGCAACAGGAAGCGCGATTCGTCGGTCGCTTGCCCGCACCCGCGCTGCAGGGGACTGCCCAGTTCGTCGTTCGCGCCGAGGGCCAGGGCTTTCGGCGCCAGCGGGTGCAGCCCATCAACGTGCTTCCGGCCGTGGCCGCGCAGCATGACGAGGCCGGCCAGCAGGTGCTCCTCGCCGCCGAACACCCCTCGCTCGATCGTGACAACACGCGCCTCTATGGCCAGCTCCAGGGGGCTCGTCTCGAGGCGGAGCCCGTCGCCGAGCGGCGCTGGAGCATGGCGCTGCCCGAGCTGGACACGGCCCTCAGCGTACCCTTGATCCTGCGCGGCGAAGTCACCCTGGAAGGCGAGACGCGCGAGCTGTACCTGCCGCGGCTGATGTTGTTCTCCGAGGTCGACACGGCGATCGACCAGGTTGATGCCAGCCCTGCCCTGGAAGTGGCACGCTTCCACGAGGAGTTGTCACCGGTGCGCGAGCGAGCCGGATCGGCATTGCCGGAGCCGGTCGAGCGTGTCGTCAGGCACGTGCAGGCGCTGCCGCGGATCGCCCAGGAGCGCTGGCGGGAATGGCGCCCCATGCTGGCCGGGCCGCTCGAGGAGACCTTGGACGAGCCGCGTTGGCGCTGGCTGCTCGGTACCCTGCTGGCAGCCCTCGTGCTCTTGCTGCTGTTGTGGAGAATTGCGCGGCGACGCCGTGCAGCGCCCCGGGAGGAGCCGCATGTGTGAGCTGCTGGGCATGAGCGCCAACGTGCCCACCGACATCTGCTTCAGCTTCACCGGCTTCCTGCATCGCGGCGGCGGCACCGGGCCGCATCGCGACGGCTGGGGAATCGCCTTCTACGAGGCGGGCGGCTATCGCGACTTTCGCGACCCGCACCCCTCGGTACGCTCCCCCATTGCGCGGCTGATCACCGACTATCCGATCAAGTCGCACATTGCCATCAGCCATATCCGTCAGGCCAACGTCGGCGAAGTGCGCCTGGCGAATACCCATCCGTTCACCCGCGAGATGTGGGGGCGAACCTGGTGCTATGCCCATAACGGCCAGCTCGAGGCGTGGCAGGGCCTGCCGCTGAATTTCTACCGGCCGGTGGGCGACACCGACAGCGAACACGCCTTCTGCTGGCTGCTGGCTTCGCTGCGCGAGCGCTTCCCCGAGCCGCCCGTGCTGACGGAAGACGATGCCACGCTGGGCGAGCGACATGCGGCGCTCTGGCGGCGGCTTCACCGGCTGTGCGAGACGCTGCGGGCCATGGGCGTGTTCAACCTGCTGCTGGCCGACGGCGAGTTCCTCTACACCTACTGCTCGACGAAGCTGGCCCATATCACTCGCCGCGCCCCGTTCGGCAGTGCGGAGCTCTCCGATGCCGAGCTGACGGTCAATTTTGCCGAGCACACCACGCCCGACGACATCGTCTCGGTGATCGCGACCGAGCCATTGACCTGCAACGAGGCCTGGGTGCGCATGGTGCCGGGTGAGCTGCTGGTGTGGCGCCACGGTCGCGTCGTCGCGCGCCTCATGGCCGAGTCCGCAGGCTGAGGTTCCTGCTGCCTGCCGGCTTGCCTTTCTACTGCCTTTTGCCCAGTTTGATAGTCAGCGGGGCGTCCACGCGGGGTGCCTATTGAATGAACGGTTGTTTGAATCGTTCGTTTTACAGCCGGGTGATGCCTGGTATATCGTTAGGGGCAGTAAATTTGGGGCAGTAAAATAGCCCGTCAAAATAACAACGGACGAGGTCGAGGGGTGAGCGACCGCCGCCGACGCTGTGGAGATAGCGCCAATGAGTGAGCAAGCCAACGCCGGTATCCTCAACGGTCCCGAGCTGAAGGGCATGGAGAAGTATCGATCGCTGATGGACGTCTTCCATGCGGCGGTGAAACGCTTTGCCGACAACCCGGCATTCACCTGCATGGGGCAGACCCTCACCTTTGCCGAGCTCGATCGTCTGTCGGCCGATTTTGCCGCCTGGCTGCAGCACGAGACCGGGCTGCAGCCGGGCGATCGCATCGCCATCCAACTGCCCAACGTACTGCAGTTCCCGGTGGCGGTGTTCGGCGCCCTGCGCGCCGGGCTGGTGGTCGTCAACACCAACCCGCTCTATACCGAGCGCGAGATGGCCCACCAGTTCAAGGACTCCGGAGCGCGGGCGATCCTGATCCTGGCCAACATGGCGAGCAAGCTCGAGAAGGTGCTCGATCGCACCGACATCGAGCACGTGCTGGTCACCGAGCTTGGTGACCTGCACGGTTTCCCCAAGCGCTTCCTGATCAACGCCGTGGTCAAGCACGTCAAGAAGATGGTGCCGTCCTATTCGCTGCCGATGGCGGTACCGTTTCGCAAGGCGCTCCGGGACGGCGCCTCGCGCCAGCACCGCGAGGTCGAGCGGGGGCTCGACGACATCGCCGCGCTGCAGTACACCGGGGGCACCACCGGCATGCCCAAGGGCACCATGCTCACCCACTGCAACCTGGTGGCCAACATGCTCCAGGCGGAGGGGGCCATCGGGCCTGGCTTGGCCCAGGGCAAGGAGGTGGTGATCGCGCCGCTGCCGGTCTACCACATCTACACCTTCACGGTGAACTGCCTGTTCCTGATGGAGACCGGCAATCACTCGATCCTGATCACCAATCCCCGTGACCTGGACAACTTCGTCAAGGAGCTGCAGAAGATCAAGTTCTCGGGTTTCATCGGCCTCAATACCCTGTTCAACGCACTGTGCAACCGCGAGGATTTCCGCAAGCTCGATTTCTCGCGCCTGCACCTGACGATTTCCGGTGGCATGGCGTTGACCAAGGCGGCGGCGAGCCGCTGGGAGGAGATCACCGGATGCCCCATCGCCGAGGGCTACGGGCTCACCGAGACGTCCCCGATCGTCAGCTTCAACCCAATCGACGCCATCCAGCTCGGCACCATCGGCAAGCCGGTGGCGGGCACTTCGGTGAAGGTGGTCGACGCCGACGGCACCCCTCTGCCGCTGGGCGAGCCGGGCGAGCTGTGCGTCAAGGGCCCCCAGGTGATGAAGGGCTACTGGAACCTCGACGAGGAGACGGCCAAGGTGCTGACCGACGATGGCTGGTTCCATACCGGCGACATCGCGGTACTGCAGGAGGATGGCTACATCCGTATCGTCGATCGCAAGAAGGACATGATCCTGGTGTCCGGCTTCAACGTCTATCCCAACGAGATCGAGGACGTCGTCGCCAAGCATCCGGGCGTGGTCGAGTCGGCGGCGGTCGGGGTGCCCGACGAGAACAGCGGCGAGGCGGTCAAGCTGTTCGTGGTCGCAAGGGACGAAAGCCTGGACGAGAAGAGCCTGCGCGAGTGGTGCAAGAAGGAGCTGGCCGGCTACAAGGTGCCGCGGTTCGTCGAGTTCCGCGACGAGCTGCCCAAGACCAACGTCGGCAAGGTGCTGCGGCGCCAGCTTCGCGACGAGCAGGGGGAGCGCTAGGGCCGCGTCGGGTTGGCGACGGCCGGCACGCCCGGCATTGGCCGAGCTTCGGCCAGCAGCGTTACAATGACCTGCCCGCTCCGGCATACCGGGGCGGGCAGGTTTTTCCTTGGCAAGAGGCGTTTCGTGAGTACCGCTACCCCCGCTGGACATACCGATGACAAGATCGAGCTGCAGCGCCTCGAGCAGGCGCTGGGCGAGGTCATGTTGCGCGATCGCGAGCCCCTTTCGCGCAGGCTGAACGGCCTGGCGCGGCGCCTGCGCGAGGGCAAGCCGGTTGACCGCGGCCTGGCCGAGGTGGCGCGCGACGTCGAGCGTTCCGCGGCGCTGGCGGCCAGCCGCCGGGCCCGGCCGGTGGCGCTGAACTATCCTCCCGAGCTGCCGGTGGCAGAGCGCCGCGACGAGATCCTCGCCGCTCTGCGCAAGCACCAGGTGGTGGTGGTGGCCGGCGAGACCGGCTCCGGCAAGACCACCCAGCTGCCCAAGCTGTGCCTGGAGCTGGGCCTCGGGCGGCGCGGCCTGATCGGCCACACCCAGCCGCGGCGGCTGGCGGCGCGCTCGGTGGCCACGCGCCTGGCCGAGGAGCTCGAGGTGCCGCTGGGCGAGCAGGTGGGCTACCAGGTGCGCTTCACCGACCAGACCGGCGACGCTACCCTGGTCAAGCTGATGACCGACGGCATCCTGCTGGCCGAGACCCGCCACGACCCGGATCTCAGTCGCTACGAAGCGATCGTCATCGACGAGGCCCACGAGCGCAGCCTCAACATCGACTTCCTGCTCGGCTACCTCAAGCGCCTGCTGCCGCGCCGGCCCGAGCTCAAGCTGATCATCACCTCGGCGACCATCGACGTGGCGCGCTTCGCCGAGCATTTCGCGCTGCCCGGCGCCGACGGCGAACCCAGGCCCGCCCCGGTGGTAGAGGTCTCGGGCCGCACCTACCCGGTCGAGGTGCGCTATCGTCCGCTGGTGCGCGAGGAAGAGGATGAGGCCGACCGCACCCTGCAGGAGGGCATCCTCCACGCCGTGGCGGAGATCGAGCAGACCGAGCGCGACAGGCGCTGGTTCCACGGCCCCCGCGACATCCTGGTGTTCCTGCCCGGCGAGCGCGAGATCCGCGAGACCGCGGACACCCTGCGGCGTGCCGACCTCAAGGCCACCGAGATCCTGCCGCTCTATGCGCGGCTCTCCAACGCCGAGCAGAACCGCGTCTTCGCCCCGCATGCCGGGCGTCGCATCGTGCTGGCCACCAACGTCGCCGAGACCTCGCTCACCGTGCCCGGCATTCGCTACGTGATCGACCCTGGACTGGTGCGCATCAGCCGTTACAGCTACCGCGCCAAGATCCAGCGCCTGCCGGTGGAGCCGGTCAGCCAGGCCAGCGCCGACCAGCGCAAGGGTCGCTGCGGGCGGGTGGCCGAGGGGGTGTGCATCCGCCTCTACGACGAGGAGGATTTCCTCTCACGCCCCGAATTCACCGACCCCGAGATCCGACGCACCAACCTGGCGTCGGTGATCCTGTCGATGCTTTCCCTCAAGCTTGGCGACATCGAGCAGTTCCCCTTCGTCGATCCCCCCGACTCGCGCTTCATCAAGGATGGCTTCCGCCTGCTGTTCGAGCTGGGCGCGGTGGACGAGGCCAACCGCCTGACGCCGGTAGGACGCAAGCTCGCCCGGCTGCCGATCGATCCGCGCCTGGCGCGCATGGTGCTGGCGGGCGCCGAGCAGGGCGGGCTGCGCGACGTGCTGGTGGTGGTCTCGGCGCTGGCGGTGCAGGAGCCGCGCGACCGCCCGGCGGAGAAGCGCCAGGCCGCCGACCAGGCCCATCGTCGCTGGCACGATCCGGACTCCGACTTCGTCGCGCTGCTCAACCTGTGGCAGGGCTTCGAGGCTGCCCGCGACGAGCTCAGCGGCAACCAGCTGCGGCGATGGTGCAAGGAGCACTACCTCAACTACCTGCGCCTGCGCGAGTGGCACGATACCTTTCGCCAGCTGCGCCAGCTGCTGCGCGAAATGGGGATCGAGGTGCCGCCGCCGGCACCGTTGCCCGAGCCAGCGCAGGACGGGGAAGAACATGACCGGGCCCGCCAACAGGCGCGCCGCCAGAGTGCCGTGCAATTGCACAAGGCGCTGCTGCCGGGCCTGCTCTCGCATCTGGGCATGCTCACCGAGAACCGAGAGTACCTGGGGGCGCGCAACCGCAAGTTCGTCATCCATCCCGGCTCGGGGCTGGCCAAGAAACCACCCAAGTGGCTGATGGCCTTCGAGCTGGTGGAGACCACCCGGCTGTTCGCCCGGACCGTGGCCAGGATCGAGCCGCAGTGGGTCGAGCCCGCGGCCGGGCACCTGGTCAAGCGCAGCTACAGCGAGCCGCACTGGGAGATGAAGCGTGCCCAGGTGGTGGCCAAGGAGCAGGTCACGCTGTTCGGCCTGCCCATCGTCAGCGGGCGCAGCGTGCACTACGGCCCCATCGCCCCGCGGGAGGCACGCGAGCTGTTCATCCGCCGCGCCCTGGTGGAGGGCGATTTTCGCACCCGGGGCGAGTTCTTCGACTACAATCGCGCCCTGGTGGAAGAGGTCGAAGAGCTCGAGGACCGGGCGCGCAAGCGCGACATCCTGGTCGACGAGGAGACGCTGTTCGCCTTCTACGATGAGCGGATTCCCGCCGACATCGTCAACGGCAGGGGCTTCGAGGCATGGCGCAGGAAGGCCGAAGCCGACGATCCCGATATCCTCAAGTTCGACCGCGCCGTGCTGCTGGCGCGTGAAGCGAAGGAGGTCACCCAGGCCCAATACCCCGACGAGCTGTTGCTCGGCGGAGTGCGCTATCCGCTCGACTATCGCTTCGAGCCCGGCGCGCCGGACGACGGCGTGACCCTGACGGTGCCGGCGGCGATGCTGCCGCAGCTGCCGCGGGCACGGCTCGAGTGGTTGGTGCCGGGGCTGCTGCGTGAAAAGTGCATCGCCCTGCTCAAGTCGTTGCCGAAGGCGATTCGGCGCCAGGTGGTGCCGATTCCCGACTGGGTCGACGCCGCGTTGGAAACGCTGACGCCCGACGACGTACCGCTCACCGAGGCCCTGGGCGAGTTCCTGCGTCGCCGCACCGGCGTGAGGGTTCACCCCGACGACTGGCGCACCGATCAGCTCGAGCCGCACCTGATCATGAACGTCCGCGTGGTCGACCACGAGGGCCGGCCGCTGGGCCAGGGACGCGACGTGCGCGAGCTCGAGCGCCGCTTCGAGGCGGCGGCGGGCGAGGGCGCCCGAGCGCTGGCCGCCGAGGTCAGCGAGGCGCCCGACGTCACCGGCCTGCCCGAATCGCCATTGCCCCAGTCGCGGGTGACGACCCAGGCAGGCATCCGGGTCGAGGCGTATCCGGCATTGGTGCCCGAGGGCGAGGCCTTCCGTGTCGAGCTGTTCGACCACCCCGGCAAGGCCGAGCAAGCGCACCGCCGTGGCGTGGCTCGGCTGGCCATGGCCCGCCTGCCGGACCAGGTGCGCAGCATCCAGCGGCTGAAGGAGCTCGAGGCGTGTGCCCTGCTGTTCACCAAGGTGGGCAGCAAGCGCGAACTGGTCGACGATGTGGTTGAGGCGGTATTCGCCCGCACCGTGGCGGCGTCGCCGCTGCCGCGCTCGGCCGCCGAGCTCGAGGCGCGACTCGAGGCGACCCGTGCCGAGCTGGTGCCGGGCGCCGAGGCGCTCGTCGCCACGCTCAAGCGCTCGCTCGAAGGCCATCTGGCCGTGACCAAGGCACTAAAGGGCAACCTCAACCTGGCACTGGCCCTGGTATACAGTGATCTCAAGGCCCAGATGCAGCGGCTGGTACATCCCGGCTTCGTGAACGAGGCGGGGGAGTGGCTGGAGGAGTACCCGCGCTACATGGAGGCGGCACTGATCCGGCTGGAGAAGGCGCCGCGCGAGCGCATGCGCGACCAGATGCACATGCAGGAAGTCCAGGATTTCGAGGCGCGCCTGGCCGCACGGCGCGAGAGCCAGCGCCGCGGTGGTCACGAGGATCCCGAGCTGGTGGAGTTCGGCTGGTGGATCGAGGAGCTGCGGGTGTCGCTGTTCGCCCAGCAGCTCGGGACCCGCATGCCGGTATCGGTCAAGCGCCTCGAGCGGCGCTGGATGGAGCTGGTGGGGCAGGGTCAAGGCTGACCCTGGCGCGCCGATATACGAGACATGAGGCATCGGTTCGCCGATGCCGAGCCTGCGGCGAGACGGCCGCACGAGGGAGAACATGATGACAGACGTCGTGATTACCGGTACGGGGCTGTTCACGCCGGAGCACGCCATCGACAACGATGCCCTGGTGGCGTCGTTCAACGCCTGGGTGGACGCCGAGAACGCGCGTCACGCCGCCGCCATCGAGGCCGGTGAGCGCGAGCCGCTGCTGCACTCCAGCAGCGACTTCATCGTCAAGGCGTCCGGTATCCACAGCCGCTACGTGATGGACGCCGCCGGTATCCTCGATCCCGAGCGCATGCGCCCGCGCCTGCCGCAGCGCGGCAACGACGAACCCTCGATCCAGTGCGAAATGGGCCTCGCGGCGGCGCGCCAGGCGCTCGAGGCCGCCGGCGTCGCCGCCGCTGACATCGACATGGTGATCGTCGCCTGCTCCAACCTGGAGCGCCCCTATCCCGCGGTGGCGGTGGAGCTGCAGGCGGCGCTGGGGACCGGGGGGCATGCCTTCGACATGAACGTGGCCTGCAGTTCGGCCACCTTCGCCATCGACCTGGCGGCTGGCGCCATACGCGGCGGCAACGTCAGGCGCGCCCTGGTGGTCAGCCCCGAGATCTGCTCGGCCCACCTCAACTTCCGCGACCGCGACAGCCACTTCATCTTCGGCGATGCCTGCACCGCCATCGTGATCGAGGATGCCGCGCTGGCCACGGCCGAGACCCGTTTCGAGATCCTCGGCACGCGGCTGGCCACGAAATTCTCCAATGCCATTCGCAACAACGCCGGTTTTCTCAATCGGGTCTCCGACAGCGATCCCCTGGCCAGCGACAAGCTGTTCGTCCAGGAGGGGCGGCGGGTGTTCAAGGAAGTCTGCCCCATGGTGGCGGCGCTCATCGGCGAGCACCTGGCCAGCCTCGAGCTCTCCGGCGACAGCCTCTCGCGCCTGTGGCTGCACCAGGCCAATCGCCACATGAACGACCTGATCGCCCGGCGAGTGCTGGGCCACGACCCCGAGCCGGGCCAGGCGCCGATCATTCTCGACCGCTACGCCAATACCAGCTCGGCAGGTTCGATCATTGCCTTCCACTTGCATCATGCCGACCTGCCCCCGGGCGCACTGGGGGTAGTCTGCTCGTTCGGTGCCGGGTACAGTGCCGGCTGCGTGGTGGTGCGTCGTCTGTGACGCATCGCCTCACGCCAACACATGAGGAGACGTAGCCGATGGTCGTGAAGCAGACCGGTATTGTCACCCGCCTTCTGGCCGTCCTGGCGGCCGTAGCCATGCTGGCGGGCTGTGCCGGGCGGGTGGCCGAGGAGGAGCGCCATCCCGATGACCCCTGGGAGGGCTTCAATCGCCGGGTGTTCACCTTCAACGAGGCGATCGACAGGACCGTGCTCAAGCCGGTGGCGCGCGGCTATCGCAACGTCACGCCGCAACCGGTGCAGACCGGCGTCGGCAACTTCTTCTCCAACCTGGGCGAGATCCGCACCACGCTCAACAGCCTGCTGCAGGGCAAGCCGGCCAATGCCGGGCTGGCCACGTCACGCTTCCTGATCAACTCGACGGTCGGCATCGTCGGCCTGTGGGATTTCGCCACCCACATGGGCATCACCGCCGAGGAGGAGGATTTCGGCCAGACCCTGGGCGCCTGGGGCGTAGGCGAGGGGCCCTATCTGGTGCTGCCCCTGCTGGGACCGAGCACGGTCAGGGATACCTCCGGCTTGCCGCTCGACATGTATACCTACCCGCTGACCTACGTCGAGGACGACAAGGTACGCTATGGTCTGACCGCGCTGCGCATCGTCGACGCGCGGGCAGGCTTTCTCGACCAGGAAGAGTTGATCCGTGGAGACCGCTATGTCTTCATTCGCGATGCGTACCTGCAGCGCCGACGCTTCGAGGTGTCGGACGGCGAACAGGGCGACGACCCCTTCGCCAGCGACGACTTCGATTTCGAGTTCGACGACGCCGATTTTGACGACGCCTTCGACAATGCCGAACCCGCCGATTGAGGCCTGAGCCGATGGATGCAGCCAAGCCGTTGATCGGCCTACTCGACGAGCCCGGCGCCTATCGCGACGCTCTGGCCGACACCATCGCACGCGACGGTCTGGCCGTGTATGCCGCGGAACGCCTCGAGGACCTGCCGGCGGAAACGGTGCTGGTCGTGGCCCATGCCCAGGCGATTCCCAGCCTGGCGTGGTCGAGCCTGACGGAGCGTTTGCCTACCATCGTGGTCAGCGATTCACGGCTCGACGCCGACCTGCTGACGGCGGTCGACGTGGGGCTGGTGGACTACGTCGTCGAGCCCATGCGCCACGGCCAGCTGCTGCGGCGGATGATCCGCAAGGCGATCGAGCTGCGGCAGTTGGAGAATGAGCGCAAGCACGACCGCGAGCGCCTGGCGCAGCTCAATGCGCACCTGGAAGAGCTCAACGAGAGCCTGGAAACGCACCTGGCGCTGCTGCGCCTCGACCAGCAGGCGGGAGGGCAGATTCAGCGCAAGCTGCTGCCGCCCCATCCCCAGTCCATCGGTGGCGTGACCTGCGACTACTGGCTGATCCCGTCGCTCTACCTCTCGGGGGACTTTCTCGATTTCCAGCGCTTTGACGAGCGCTATACGCTGTTCTATTTTGCCGATGTGTCCGGCCATGGGGCCTCGTCCGCGTTCGTCACCGTCCTGCTCAAGTACCTGTTCAACCGCTGGCTGGGCGACTGGGATGCCCGCCAGCCCGAGGCGTTGCCGGCGCGCTGGCTGGCGGCCCTCAATCGCGAGCTGCTCGATGCCGGGATCGGCAAGCATGCCACGCTGTTCGTCGGGGTCATTGACCAGCAGACCCGCGAGCTTCACTATTCGCTGGGTGCGCAATTGCCGAAGCCACTGCTGGTGGCGGATGGCGAGGTGCTGGAGCTGCCCGGAGAGGGCATGCCGGTGGGCCTGTTCCCCGACGTGGAGTATCCACGTTTGAGGTATAGGTTACCGCCGAACTTCCGGTTATGGTTGTGTTCGGATGGAATTCTGGAGTGCCTGCCGGGCGAGACGCTCGACGCGCGGCTCAGGGAACTCGAGCAACGAGTGCTGACCTGTACGACGTTGGAGCGGCTTCGCGACAGCCTGATGCTGGACACTCCCCGCGACATCGATGCCGAAGGGGATGACGGCGGACAGGAACTGCCCGATGACCTGACGATCATGATGTTGAGCGGATTTGGCAATGATCACGAATGAAGGCCGCGTCCAGGCGGCGTTCGACTCCGGTGTCTTCGTGCTCAAGCTGTGCGGCGACGTACGCTTGACGCTCTGCGCGACGCTGGATACCCAGGCCCAGCAGCTTGCCCGGACGCCGGGCCTGCAGTCCCTGATAATCGACCTGCGCGAGGCCACCAACGTGGACTCCACCGCCCTGGGCTTCCTGGCCAAGGTCGCCATGGCGGTCAAGGATCGGATCCTCTACAAGCCCACCATCGTGGTGAACAACCCCGACGTGCAGCGCATGCTCGAGGTCATGGGCTTCGCCCAGTACTTCGCCATGGTCGAGGCCCCGCTCACCGAAGCCTGCGAACTCAGTGACCTGCCCGAGGTCCCCGCCGACATGGAGGAGATGCGCCTGCGGATCCTCGAGGCGCATCGCATCCTGATGCGCATGAGCGAGCACAATCGGGAAGAGTTCCAGCCGCTGGTCGAGATGCTGGAGGCGCAGGAAACCTCGCACAGCGACAAGCACTAGCCCCGCTTTCCTACGGCGTGGCGCCTGGTGAGACGCCACGCCCGTCGCGCCGCTTCGCGGCCTGTTCCGGTGACCGAGCCCCGTTACTGGCGCAGCTCGCCCAGCAGCTTCTCCAGCTTGCGTTGGTCAGCGGTGAACTTGCGTATGCCTTCGGCCAGTTTCTCGGTGGCCATGGCATCCTCGTTCATTTCCCAGCGGAACTCCGACTCGTCCTGGGGCTCCGGCGGCGAGGTCTCGGCGCCGGCCGGGCTCAGCCGGCGTTCGAGTCGCTCTTGGCTCTCGGCCAGTTCGCCGAGCAGGGCGGGGGAGATGGTCAGGCGATCGCAGCCGGCCAGCGACAGGATCTCGCCGACGTTGCGGAAGCTGGCGCCCATCACGATGGTCTTGTAGCCGTGCCCCTTGTAGTGCTCGTAGATGCGCCTGACCGACTTGACGCCGGGATCGTTGTCACCGCTGAAGTCGGCATCCGGCCACTCCGCCCGGTACCAGTCGAGAATGCGGCCGACGAAGGGCGAGACCAGCGTCACGCCGGCATCGGCGCAGGCCTGGGCCTGGGCGAAGCTGAACAGCAGGGTGAGATTGCAGTGAATGCCCTCCCGCTCCAGGCGACGGGCGGCGCGAATGCCCTCCCAGGTCGAGGCGATCTTGATCAGGATGCGCTCGGGACCGATGCCGTGGCGATCGTAGCGCTCGATCAGCGAGCGCGCGCGGGCCAGGGTCGCCTCGGTATCGAAGGAGAGCCGGGCGCTGACCTCGGTGGAGACGAAGCCGGGTACCAGGCTGCTGATCTCGCTGCCGATCTCGACGGCAACGGCATCCAGGGCGTCGTCGATGTCGGTGGCCTGCCGGGCGATCTGCCCCAGGCGCTCGCGTCGGTCCTCATGCTGGGCGGCCTGGAGGATCAGCGAGGGGTTGGTGGTGGCATCGGTGGGCTGGAAACGGCGGATGGCGTCGATGTCGCCGGTGTCGGCCACCACGGTGCTCATCGTCTTGAGTTGGCTAAGCAGGTCCTCTGCCATGACGGTCTCTCCTGAGGGTCGGTATCGGGCCACTTTAGCAACTGGAGGGAGTAGCGAACAGCCGCCTGGCCGAGGCAGCGCGCCGGGAGTTACGCTATGATTAGCGTCCTAGCTTTTTCTCCCCCAGGTCGCAACGGAGCTCTCTTGACCCTCTCTGCCCGACGCGTGGCCCTGCTGGTGGCAACCAACACGGCGCTGGCGCCCTTCGCCATCGACGCCTATCTGCCTGCCATGGCGGCGCTTGCCGACAGCATCGGTGCCAGCATCCACCATACCGAACTCTCGCTGAGCGCCTTCCTGGCCGGCTTCGCCCTGGGCCAGCTGCTGTTCGGGCCGCTCTCCGACCGGGTGGGGCGCAAGCCGGTGCTGCTGGGGGGCCTGGTGGCCTTCCTCCTGGCCAGCCTGGTGATCACCAGCGTCGATTCGTTGTCCGAGCTCCTGGCGTGGCGCTTCGTACAGGCGCTGGGCGGCGGGGCCACGGTGGTCAACTCGGCGGCCATCGTGCGTGATTGCTTCAGCGGTCGCGAGGCGGCCAAGGTGATGTCGACCATGGCAATCATCATGCTGCTGGCGCCCCTGGTGGCGCCGGTGGTGGGCAGCGGGCTGCTCTATCTCGGCGACTGGTGGCTGATCTTCGTCTTCCTTGCCGGCTATGCCGCCTTCCTGATGTGGCTGATGGGTACCCGGCTGCCGGAGACCCGGGATCCCGGCGCGCCTGCCGCCTCGCCGCGCCAGATGCTGGGCAACTACGCCAGCGTGCTGCGCCACCGCGAGGCCATGGGTTACGTGTGCGCGGCGTCGATGTCCTTTGCCGGGCTGTTTGCTTTCATTACCGCTTCGCCGTTCCTCTACCTGGAGCACTATGGGCTGAGCCCGGGGCACTATCCGCTGGTATTCGGCGTCAACGTGGTCACCATGGCCGCCTCCAATCGCCTCAACATTCGCCTGCTGCGCTGGCGCAGCCCGCAGCAGAATCTGCGCCTGGGGCTGGCCATCCAACTGACGGCGGCCTCCGGGCTCGCCCTGCTGGTCGCCACCGGGCTGGAGTCGCTATGGAGCGTGGTGCCGCTGGTCATGCTGTTCGCCGGCACCATCGGCCTGGTGGCACCCAATGCCATCTCCTCGCTGCTCGACCACTTCCATCACATGAGCGCCACGGCGGCGGCCCTGCAGGGCAGCATCCAGTTCTCCTGCGGGGCGCTGGCCGGGGTGCTGGTGGGTGCCTTCCAGATCGACAGCGCCTGGCCCATGGTGGCCACCATGCTGGGGGCATCGCTGGCCGGCAACCTGGGGCTGCGCCTGCTGGCGGGCCGGGCGGGTCTGACGCCGGACGGATCCGGGCGGCGATAAAGTTTGGTCACATTGTCACGAAGCTGTCATCGAGTCGCGGCATCTTATGCCATGCAAAGGCGAGATACCTTTCTCATCGACAGGAGTGACCCGCATGAACCGCACCAACCAGGGCCGTGTCTTCAAGGCTACGATCGTCGCCGCCGCCGTCATGGGCGTAGTGGGCGTCGCACAGGCTCGCGATCAGATCCGCATCGTCGGCTCCAGCACCGTCTACCCGTTTGCCAGCTACGTGACGGAAGAGTTCGGTGCCGTCACCGATTATCCGACGCCGGTGATCGAGTCGACCGGCTCCGGCGGCGGCATTCGTCTGTTCTGCAACGGTGTGGGTGAGGGCACTCCGGATATCTCCAACGCCTCGCGCCGCATCAAGCCCTCCGAGCTCGAGCGTTGCGAAGAGAACGGCGTGACCGAGGTCACCGAGGTCAAGATCGGCTCCGACGGCATCGTCTTCGCCCAGTCCAGCGCCAACGAAGCGCTCGACCTGACCCTCGAGCAGCTGTTCCTCGCCGTGGCCGCCAAGGTGCCGGTCGATGGCGAGCTGGTGGACAACCCCTACGAGAAGTGGAGCGACATCGACGCCTCGCTGCCGGATCGCGAGATCTCCATCTACGGCCCGCCCAGCACCTCGGGTACCCGCGATGCCTTCGAGGAACTGGTCATGGAGGCCGTATCCAGCGAGATGGACGTGTACGGCGAGGAGGGCTATACCGAGATTCGCGCCGACGGTGCCTACATCGACGCGGGTGAGAACGACAACCTGATCGTCCAGCGCCTCTCCGAGGATACCAAGGCCTTCGGCATCTTCGGCTACTCTTTCCTCGTCGAGAACCCGGACGCCCTGACCGCCGCCAGCATCGATGGCGTCGAGGCGCAATCCGAAGCGATCAGCGCCGGCGACTATCCGATCGCCCGCTCGCTGTTCTTCTACGTCAAGAACCAGCACGCCCAGGACGTGCCGCCGCTGTACGACTATGTCGAGATGTTCGTCTCCGAGGAGATGATCGGCGAAGGCGGCTACCTGACCGACCTCGGCCTGATTCCGCTGCCCGAGGCGGAGCGCGAGCAGACGCGCGGGAAGGTGGAGGAGCGTGCCAGCCTGCAGGTTTCCGACCTGAAATAAGCAGGTAGCAGGCAGGGAGGCCTGGTTCGGCCGGCAGCCTACGGGCTGCCGGCCGTCGCACGTTCCGGCAGCCACCTGCCGTCGTCGTCACCGAGAGAGAGATATGCAGACCAACCACCTTCTGACACTCTTCCTAGGCGGCCTGCTGTTGCTGGGTCTGGTTGCCTTCACGCTGGGGCGAACCAAGGCTGCCAGGGTCCGAGCGTCGGGCCAGGCCATGTACGCTCAGCCCGATCAGTATGCCTGGTTCACCGTGATTGCCACCGCCGGTCCGGCGCTGCTGGTCGGCGCCGTCGGCGCCTTCCTCATGCTGCTGCTGGGCGCCGAGATTCCCACTGCCTACTTGCTGACGGTCAGCCTGGCAGTCGCCGCCATCGGTGCCGCTGTCGGCATCCGCTGCGTGCGTCCCGACTTCCACGCTCGACAGGCAATTGAGCGAGTGATTCGCTGGCTGCTGGTGAGCGCTGCGCTGATCTCGATATTCACCACCTTCGGGATTCTGTTCTCGATCGTCTTCGAGGCGCTGCGCTTCTTCCAGATGCACAGCTTCTGGGACTTCATCACCGGGACCGTCTGGAACCCCGGGGCGAGTTTCCTTGCCGCGGCAGGCCGCGCCGACGAGGGCGGTAGTGCTGCCCAGTTCGGCTCGGTACCGCTGTTCGCCGGTACCTTCATGATCACCGCGATCGCCATGCTGGTCGCCATCCCCATCGGCTTGCTGGCCGCCATCTACATGGCGGAGTTCGCACCCCGGCGCGTGCGCACCTTGGCCAAGCCGACCCTCGAAGTACTCGCCGGCATACCCACCGTGGTCTATGGTTTCTTCGCGGCGATTACCGTGGCGCCGATCATCGTCAACCTCGCCAATGCCATCGGGCTGGATGCGTCCTACAACAACGCGCTTGCCCCCGGCGTGGTGATGGGCATCATGATCATCCCCTTCATCTCTTCGCTCTCCGATGACGTGATCAACTCGGTACCGGACAGCATGCGCCAGGGCTCATTGGCCCTGGGAATGACCAAGGGCGAGACCATTCGTGACGTGGTCATACCTGCGGCGCTGCCCGGCATCATCTCGGCCTCGCTGCTGGCGGTGTCGCGTGCCCTGGGCGAAACCATGATTGTGGTGATGGCCGCCGGCATGCGGCCCAACTTGACGGCCAACCCGCTCGAGGACATGACCACCGTGACGGTGCGCATCGTGGCTGCGCTGACCGGTGATCTGGAGTTCGAGAGCGCCGAGACGCTCTCGGCCTTCGCCCTGGGGCTGGTGCTGTTTGCCGTCACCTTGAGTTTGAATCTGGTATCCGTGCTGATGATCCGCCGCTTCCGCGCCAAGTACCGCGTCAACAACCTGTAACGCCGAGGACACGACCCGATGAGCCAATCCTTCGACGTCATCAGCGCACAGCTGAAGAAGCGTCACCGCCGGTCGGCGCGGCTGAAGTGGATTTCCATGAGTGCGCTGGGGCTGGCAGGCCTGTTCCTGGTGCTGTTCTTCGCCGACATGCTGAGCAAGGGGCTGCCGGCCTTCCAGCAGGCCTATGTCCAGGTCGAGCTGGAGTACAACGAGGATGCGACCCGCATGGGGCGCGCCGCCATGGACCCCGAGGTGGCCCGGCTGGTGAGTCGTACCTTCGAGCGCCTCATTCCGGGCATGATTCGCAACGACCCCGACCTGCTGGGCACCAGCGAGACCCGCTGGGTGCTGGCCAACAGCCAGGTCGACCAGTACCTGAAGGGGCATGCCAACAAGCTGCGCGACAACGAGCGCGAGGCAGTCGACGAGCTGGTCGAAGCCGGGCGAATGGCGCTGCGCTTCAACACCACCTTTTTCACGCGTGGTGATTCCAAGATGGCCGAGAGCGCGGGCATCCTGTCCGCTGCGGTGGGTACGGTGCTGACCATGCTGGTGACGCTGGCCATTTCCTTCCCCATCGGGGTGATGACGGCGGTCTATCTCGAGGAGTTCGCGCCCGACAATCGCCTGACCCAGCTCATCGAGATCAACATCAACAATCTGGCGGCGATTCCTTCGATCCTGTTCGGTCTGCTGGGCCTGGCGATCTTCATCGGCTTCTTCGGTGTGCCGCGCTCGTCGCCGCTGGTAGGCGGGATGACGTTGGCACTGATGACGCTTCCCGTGATCATTATTGCCACCCGTACGGCGCTGCGCAGCGTACCCGACTCGATCCGCCACGCCGCCTTCGGCGTGGGCTGTTCGCGCTGGCAGGTGGTGCGCGACCACGTGCTGCCGCTGGCCATGCCGGGCATCATGACCGGCTCGATCATCGGCCTGGCCCAGGCCATGGGCGAGACGGCACCGCTGATCATCGTCGGCATGGTAGCCTTCATTCCCGACGTTTCGGCCTCGTTCACCCAGGCCGCCACCGTACTGCCGGCACAGATCTTCACTTGGGCCGGCGAGCCGGAGCGCGCCTTCGTCGAGAAGACCGCGGGCGGCATTCTGGTCCTGTTGTCCATCCTCATTTTCCTCAACGCCAGTGCCGTCATCCTGCGCAAGAAATTCGAGCGCCGCTGGTAGGCCAACCGAGGTCACGAATCGATGAACATTCAAGTTTCCGAGCGGAGTAGTACCCCCATGTCCCGACCCCAGACCGGCCAGCCGGTGACGCACAACCCTGATGCCAACCATGAATTGAGCATCCGCGTGCGCGACCTCAGTCTCTGGTACGGCGACACCCAGGCGCTGAAGAGCCTCAACATCGACCTGTATCAGAAGAACGTCACCGCACTGATCGGCCCGTCGGGCTGCGGCAAGTCGACCTTTCTGCGCTGTCTCAACCGCATGAACGACCTGATCCCCGGCGTGCGCATCGAGGGGCTGGTGGAGATGGATGGTCGCGACGTCAACGCCCGCAAGATGGATGAGGTGGCGCTCAGGCGCCGCGTGGGCATGGTGTTCCAGAAGCCCAACCCGTTTCCCAAGTCGATCTACGAGAACATCGCCTATGCCCCGCGCATGCACGATCTGGTCGGGCGCAAGGCCGAGCAGGACGAACTGGTGGAGCGCGCCCTGCGCGACGCCGGCCTGTGGGAGGAGGTCAAGGACAAGCTGCACCAGCCCGGTACCTCGCTGTCGGGCGGCCAGCAGCAGCGCCTGTGCATCGCGCGGGCGATCGCCGTGCAGCCCGACGTGATCCTGATGGATGAGCCGACCTCGGCGCTCGACCCCATCTCCACCGCCACCATCGAGGACCTGATGGACAAGCTGAAGAAGCAGTTCACCATCGTCACGGTGACCCACAACATGCAGCAGGCGGCGCGGGTGGCCGACTATACCGCCTTCTTCCATCTCGGCGAGATCATCGAGTACAACGACACCAAGACGATGTTCTCCACGCCGGCCACCAAGAAGGCCGAGGACTACATCACCGGACGTTACGGCTGAGACGGGCGGGTCGGCTGCGGTAAGATGGAGGCAGACTCAGCAACCGCGAGAGATGGCGTGCCCTCAGCGACCCCGACCCGCCTGTTCAAGTGCCTCGCCGACGAGACTCGCCTGCAGTTGACGCTGCTGATCCGGCGCGAGGGTGAGCTGTGCGTGTGCGAGATGACCCATGCACTCGGCGAATCCCAGCCCAAGATATCGCGCCATCTGGCGCAGCTGCGCGAATGCGGGCTGCTGCAGGATCGCCGCGACGGCCAGTGGGTCTATTATCGGCTGGCCGAGCGCCTCGCCGACTGGATGACGGCCGTCCTCGCTGCCGCCGAGGCCGGTGAGGCGTCCCGCCTGGATGCCTTGCAGGCGCGATTGCAGCATATGGGCAATCGCCCGGAGCGCCGCGCCGCGCTCTGTTGATCTTCCTGCCGTCAGACGTTGCCTACCCCGAACTGTCATCTTCAGCTGTTACTAATCTACCCGCGGGCGGCCTGCATGGGCCGTGTCGGATGACAACCAGGACGCGGGGAAGGTATGCAACGATTCCAAGACATGACGGTACGGCTCAGTTGGTCGCTGGTGCTGGTGGCTTTCAGCGTGTTGATCGCGGGAGCCGGTGGGCTGGGCCTGGTTTCCAATCATCTGAGCCGCGACGCCTTCGGTACGCTCAATCGTCTCAACGTGGAGCAGGCGGGTGCGCTGAACCGCACCTATACCAGCCTGCTTCAGGCACGCCTGGACATGGACCGCGCCGCCGAGCTGATGCGGGCGCCGGCCTTCGAGCTGCCGGGACCGGTGCTGGAGCGTGCGGGGGGCAGCCTGGCCGGCGCCGAGCGAGCCTTCCGGGCGTTTCTCGACATGCCCGTGGCCGAGCAGCGCGGGGCGGATGTCGAGGCGCTCGTCGAGCGCTACCGGTCGCTGGTGGACAACAACATGAAGCTGCAGATGCTGCTGCTCGAGGAGGGCGATGACGCCGGCTATCGCTCCGGGCAGTCTCGCGTTCACGACAGTGGCCAGGCCTTCGTCGAGGCGGCCGATGCCTTTCTTGCCGGCTCGACGGCACGGGGCGAGGCCCTGACGCGGCGCTTCGAGCGCCTGGCCAATGGCATGACCTGGGCAATCCTGGCGGCGCTGCTGCTCGCGGTCGTGTTGATCGCCGGCGTCATCTGGGGCGTCACGATTAACGTCATCCGGCCGCTGCGACGCATCGTCGAGCACTTCCAGCGTATCGCGAGGGGCGACCTGTCCGCCCCGGTGGAGGCGAGGGGGCGCAACGAGATCGGCCAGCTGTATGCCGAGCTCGCCACCATGCAGCGTTCGCTGATCGGGACTGTGGGCCTCCTGAGCAGCGCCAGTGACAGCGTCCACCTGGGCAGTCGCGAGATGGCCTCACACAACCAGGCGCTGGCGGCCCGGACCCGCCAGCAGGCCGTGGCGCTCGAGCAGACCGCCGCCAGCCTGGAGCAGCTGACGGCGACGGTTGCCAGCAACGCCGACAATGCCCGTCAGGTGGGCGAGTCGGCGGAGGCCGCCACCCAGCGTGCACGAGAAGGCGAGGGCGTCATCACGCGCTTCGTCGCTACCATGGACGAGATCCATGGCCACTCCGACGAGATCGCCAGCATCGTCGGGGTGATCGAGTCGATCGCCTTCCAGACCAACATCCTGGCGCTCAACGCCTCGGTCGAGGCGGCTCGCGCAGGCGATCAGGGCCGGGGCTTCGCGGTGGTGGCAAGCGAGGTCCGCGCCCTGGCATCGCGTAGCGCCGAGGCAGCGCGGGACATCCAGCAGCGCATCCAGGCGTCCCGGGCGAGCGTGGCCGAGGGCAACGTCCTCTCGCTGCGGGCCGCCGAGCATACCCGGGGCATCATGGCGGCCATCGAAAGGGTCGATAGGCTGATGGAGCAGGTCGTACACGCCTCGGCAGAGCAGCGGCTCGGCATCGAGGAGGTGAACCGGGCCATGGGGCAGATGGAGGCTTCCACCCGTGACAGCAGCCTGCTCGTCGAACAGGCCGCGGCAGGTGCCGGCGAGCTCGAGGTGCAATCGCTGCGCATGCAGGAGCAGGCCCAGCGCTTCGTGCTGCCCGCTGCGCAACCTGCCCATGGCATGACCGGGTCATGGGGGCCGCCTGCGGTTGGTTCCCGGCAGAAGCCCGAAGACACGGAGACGCCCGTGCAGCGCCCGATTGAAACGCTGCTCGAGCCGGCTTAGCCCTGGCCCACGCTGGCTGGTGAAAAGAGGTGTCGGGTGTTGTTGGCGATGCGCACCAGGGCCAGCATCAGCGGCACCTCCACCAGCACGCCCACCACCGTGGCCAGCGCCGCGCCGGACTGCAGGCCGAACAGCGCGATGGCGGCGGCCACGGCCAGCTCGAAAAAGTTGCTGGCGCCGATCATCGCACCGGGGGCGGCCACGTTGTGCGGCACTCTCCAGGCCCTGGCCCAGCCGTAGGCGATGTAGAAGATCAGGAAGGTCTGCACGATCAGCGGAATCGCGATCAGTACGATGTGCAGTGGGTTGGTGAGGATCACGTCGCCCTGGAAGGCGAACAGCAGCACCAGGGTGACGATCAGACCGATGGGAGTGATCGGCCCCACCCGCTTCATGAAGACATTGTCATACCATTCATTGCCGTGGCGGGCGATGAGAAAGCGCCGGGTCAGATAGCCGGCGGTCAGCGGAATGACGATATAGAGCAGGACTGACAGCGCCACGGTATCCCAAGGCACCTGGACGTTGGAGACGCCGAGCAGAAACACCACGATGGGGGCGAAGGCGAACAGCATGATCAGGTCGTTGAGAGCCACCTGTACCAGGGTGTAGGCAGCGTCGCCACGGGTCAGGGTGCTCCAGACGAAGACCATCGCGGTGCAGGGCGCGGCACCCAGCAGGATCGCGCCTGCCAGGTACTGCTGTGCGAGAGGCTCGGGGATCAGCGGACGAAACACCACCATCAGGAAGAACCAGGCGATGACGAACATGGTGAAAGGCTTGATCAGCCAGTTCACCGTGGTGGTGATGATAAGCCCCTTGGGCTGGCGGCGAACGCCGAGCACGGCGGCGAAATCGATCTGGGCCATCATCGGGAAGATCATGGCCCAGATCAGGATTGCCACCGGGATCGATACCTGGGCGACCTCGAACCGGGCTAGTGTTTCGGGCACGGCAGGGGCGAACTGGCCGAGCAGCACACCGGCCACGATGGCAAGCGCTACCCACACGGAGAGAAAGCGCTCGAATCGCCCCATGCCTTTGGCGGAGGAGGGAGCCTGCGAGAGAGTGTCGTCGGACATGTACCGCTCCTGCACGCGAAGGGATGGGCGAAAGATATATGCTTTTCCATATGTGAGCAATGCCGCCAGGCGTGTCGAATCCAGGGCCTGCGCTGCTATGATTCGGCCAACGGCTATGATGGGGAAGCGACTTGGGCCCAACCGAACCTCTGCGGCTCGCCGGCGTCGGCATCGGTGCGCTGAATGGCATCGACCTTAAGGTCTCGCCCGGCGAGATCGTCTGCCTCTCCGGGGCCAGCGGTTCAGGCAAGAGCCGACTGCTGCGCGCCGTGGCCGACCTCGAGCCGCATGCCGGCGAAGTCTGGCTGGGCGGGCAGGCCCAGTCGCAAACGCTCGGCCACGCCTGGCGGCGTCGGGTGATGCTGGTGCCCGCCGAGAGCCACTGGTGGGCGGAAACGGTGGCCGAGCACTTCGTCAAGCTGCCAGGGGCTGCCGAACTACAGACGCTGGGGCTGGCGGAAGACGCCCTGACCTGGCAGGTGGGGCGGCTCTCCACCGGCGAGAAGCAGCGCCTGGCGCTGCTGCGGGCCGTGAGCCGCGAGCCCAGGGCGCTGCTGGTCGACGAGCCCACCGCCAACCTGGACGCCGAGACCGGCGCGCGGGTGGAAGCCTGGCTGGCGGCGCGTATTCATGAGCGCGGCTGGCCGACGCTGTGGGTCGCCCATGACCGCGGGCAGATCGCCCGGGTGGGGCGCCGCCACTGGCGGATCGCCGGCGGACGGCTGGAGGAGGTGGAGGTCGCATGGACGTGATTGCGCTCTCCTGGTGGCAGCTGGCGCTGGCGGCGACAATGGTGATGCTTCTCGCCGGCTGCACCGCCGCGATGCGGCTGGGCATGAGCCGCAGCCTGCTGATTGCCGCGCTGCGTACCGTGATCCAGCTGGCGCTGGTCGGTCTGGTGCTCGAGGCGCTGTTCGCCGCCGAGCGACTGGCATGGGTCGTGCTGATGGCGCTGGCCATGCTGCTGGTCGCCGGGCGCGAGGTGATGGCGCGCCAGAAGCGCCGCCTGCTGGGTGGCTGGGCCTTCGGCATCGGCACGCTGTCGATGTTTCTCTCCTCGTTCACCGTCGCCGTACTGACCCTGACGGTCGTCATCGGCCCCGAGCCGTGGTATCGCCCGCAGTACGCCATTCCGCTGCTGGGCATGCTGCTTGGCAACACCATGACCGGGGTGGCCTTGGCGCTGGATCGCCTGACCGATACCGCCTGGCGTCAGCGCGGCGTGATCGAGAACCGCCTGATGCTCGGCGAACCCTGGCAAGTGGCGATCGGCGACATTCGTCGCGAGGCGATGCGCAGCGGGCTGATGCCGATGATCAATGCCATGGCCGCCGCGGGGGTGGTCAGCCTGCCGGGCATGATGACGGGGCAGATACTCGCCGGCACGGCGCCAAGCCTGGCGGTGAAGTATCAGATCCTGATCATGTTCGCGATCACGCTGGGCACCGGCTTCGGCACCTTGGTTGCGGTGGCCGTGGGCAGCCGTCGCCTGTTCGATGCCCGCGAGCGGCTGCGGCTCGATCGCCTGTCGCTGCCCCGTTCATGACGACGCCCGCAGCCCCTGCCGGGGCTGCGGGCGTCTGGTGGCAGGGGTGGCTCAGTCGATCAGTTCGACCGCCACCGCGGTGGCCTCGCCGCCGCCGATGCACAGGCTGGCGATACCGCGCTTGCCGCCACGGGTGCGCAGGGCATGGATCAGCGTGGCGATGATGCGCGAGCCGGTGGAGCCGATGGGGTGGCCCTGGGCGCAGGCGCCGCCGTAGACGTTGACCTTGTCGTGGGGGATGTCGAGCCCGTCCATGGCCAGCAGGGTGACCACGGCGAAGGCCTCGTTGATCTCGAACAGATCGACGTCGGCCACACTCCAGCTGAGCTTTTTCATCAGCTTGTCGATGGCGCCCACCGGGGCGATGGTGAACTCGCTGGGATGCTGGGAGTGGGTGCTATGGCCCAGCATGCGTGCCAGGGGCCTGGCGCCGAGCCGGTCGGCGGCGGCCTGGCTGGCCAGGATCAGCGCGGAGGCGCCGTCGGAGATCGAGCTGGAGTTGGCGGCGGTGATGGTCCCGTCCTTGGCGAAGGCGGGGCGCAGCTGGCGGATCTTGTCGAGCTTGGCCTGGAATGGCTGCTCGTCGTGCTCGACCACGCTCTCGCCCTGGCGGCTGGTGACGGTGACCGGCGCCATTTCGGCCTTCAGGTGGCCGGCGTTGGTGGCCTCCATGGCGCGCTCCAGCGAGGCGATGGCGAAGTCGTCCAGGCGCTCGCGTGAGTAGCCGCGCTCGCTGGCGATGTCCTGGGCGAACACGCCCATCAGCTTGCCGGTCTCGGCGTCCTCGAGGCCGTCGAGGAACATGTGATCCTTGAGCTCGCCGTGGCCCAGTCGATAGCCGGTGCGCGCCTTGGTCAGCACGTGCGGGGCGTTGGACATCGACTCCATGCCGCCGGCCAGGATCACCTCGCCGCTGCCGGCACGGATCAGGTCGTGGGCCAGCATGGTCGCCTTCATGCCCGAGCCGCACAGCTTGTTGATGGTGGTGGCACCGATGCCATCGGGAATGCCGGCCTGGCGCATCGCCTGGCGGGCGGGCCCCTGCTTGACGCCACCCGGCAGCACGCAGCCCAGGATGCCTTCGTCGATGGCGCTGGACTCGATGCCGGCGCGCTCGATGGCGGCGCGAATGGCGGTGGCGGCGAGCTCCGGAGCGGTCAGGCTCGAGAGGCTACCCAGCATGCCGCCCATCGGGGTGCGGGCGGCGGAAAGGAACACGATGTCGGTAGGGCTGCTCATGGTGGCGCTCTCCTGTCGAATCATCCGTTGTGTTTGTCGTCCTCGAGAGCTGACCTCGACAGGGCTCTCGAGCGTATCGTTGGGCGTGCTCTGCAGCAGTCGCGTTGACCTGCCGGCGACGCTGTGCTTTTCTCAAGATCAACCAAGCAAGCGCTAGTGTAAACCCGATGAATGTCGTTAACGAGTCCCCACGCCGCAAGGAATTGACCCGTCTGGCCGCTCAATTGTTCGTCCAGGAGGGCTTCGATCGCACCACGGTGCGCATGCTCGCCCAGGAGATGGGCATCAAGTCCGGTAGCCTGTTCCACCATTTTCGCGACAAGCAGGAGATCCTCGCCGCCGTCATCGAGGAGGGCACCCAGAACGCCCTGACGCTGGCGCGCCAGGCCCTGGAGGAGTGCGGGGAATCAGCCAGCGAACGCCTGCACGCCATGGCCCGGGCTCACCTGCAGACGCTGCTGACCGACCGCAACGCGCATGTCGTCGCGCTCTACGAGTGGCGCCGGCTGGACCCCTCGGCACGGGATCACCTCAGCCATCTGCGCGACGCCTACGAAGAACTCTGGGAGCAGGTCATCGACGAAGCCCTGGTCGCCGGGCTCATCCATGGCGACCGTTTCCTGGTGTCGCGCTTCGTCATGGGCGCTTTGAATTGGACGGTGCGCTGGTACGACCCCGAGGGGCCGCGCAAGCCGGACGACCTGGCCCATGAGCTGGTGGCCATGATCACTTCCTCCTCTCGCGCTTCCTGATCCCGGCTTCCTGACTCGACCAAGGTCTAGCCTACGACCGCTACCACGGGGGTTGCCCCGTCCCGGCTTTGCTTCTAGTTTGTACCTAGCGCTTGCTAGGTTGACGCTTACGTCAACGGCATCTAAGCAGTAAGAGTTCAACAACAAGCACAATCCGGCACAAGAGGGCAGTCAATGAGCACGCCAACCCTTCCTGCGTATTCCACCTACTACGGGCGTTTTTCCATCGATGCGGTCATTGACCGTCTCGATGATCACGGCGACGGCAAGTTCAACGCCTACGAGTCCTGCTGCGGCCGCCACCTGCGTGCGGGACGGGGCGACGTGCTGGCGCTGGTTCACGAGGATACCCAGGGCAACGTCAACCGGCTCACCTACGCCGAGCTCGAGGCACAGAGCGCCCGGCTGGCCGGCTGGTTCGCCGAGCGTGGCCTCGGGGTCGGCGATCGCATCGCCTGCATGCTGCCGCGCTCTCGCGAGCTGCTGGTCGCGGTGCTGGCCACTTGGCGTATCGGGGCGGTCTATCAGCCCTTGTTCACTGCCTTCGGCCCCGATGCCGTCGACTACCGCCTGGGCCGGGCCGACACCAAGCTGGTGATCACCGATCACGCCAACCGCTTCAAGTTCGACGGCCTCTCCCAGTGCCCGCCGGTGCTGGCGGTGGGCGGGCCGAGCGAAGGGCATGCCAGCGACCTCGACTGGAGCGAGGCGCTGGGTCATTCACCGATCCAGGCCAACCCGCCACGGCTCTCGCCGGAAGCACCGTTCCTGCAGATGTTCACCTCGGGCACCGTGGGCAAGCCCAAGGGCGTGGCGGTGCCGCTCTCCGGCATGCCGGCCTTCGCGCTCTACATGGAGCTGGCCATCGACTTGCGCGAGAGCGACCGCTTCTGGAACATGGCCGACCCCGGCTGGGCCTACGGGCTCTACTACGCCATTGCCGGGCCGCTGCTGCTGGGCGTGACCACGCACTTCTGCGAGGCCGGCTTCAGCGCCGAAGGAGCGTTGGCGTTCATGCAGCGGCACCGCATCACCAACTTCGCCGCCGCCCCGACCGCCTATCGCCTGATGAAGGCCTCGGGGCTGTTCGACAGCGCCCACGAGAGTCTCGAGCTGCGCGTGGCCAGCTCCGCCGGCGAGCCGCTCAACACCGAAGTGGTGACCTGGGTCGAGCGCTCGCTGGGCTGTCCGGTGATGGATCACTACGGCCAGACCGAAACCGGCATGACCTGCTGCAACCATCATGCCCTGGAGCATCCCAAGCACGTCGGTGCCATGGGCGTGCCGATGCCGGGCTATCGCCTGGCCATTCTCGACGCCGAATACAACGAGCTGCCCCCGGGGGAGCCCGGCGTGCTGGCGGTGGACATCGAGCGTTCGCCGGCGCACTTCTTCGCCGGCTATACCTGGCAGGAGAAGCATCCGTTCGCCAAGGGGTACTACCTGACCGGCGACGTGGTGATCCGCAACGAGGACGGCACCTTCCAGTTCGCCGGCCGCGACGACGACATCATCACTACGGCCGGTTACCGGGTCGGGCCCACCGACGTGGAGAACACCGTGCTGACCCATCCGGCCGTGGCGGAATCCGCCGCGGTGGGCCAGCCCGATGACATCCGCGGCGAAATCATCAAGTCCTATGTGGTGCTGCGCGAGGGCTTCGAGGCGAGCGACGAGCTGGCCGAGGAGATTCGCCAGCGCGTGCGCGAGCGACTCTCCACTCACGCCTTCCCGCGGGTGATCGAGTTCGTCGATGCACTGCCCAAGACGCCCAGCGGCAAGATCCAGCGCTTCAAGCTGCGCGCCGATGCCGCCGAGAAGGCCGAGGCAGCCAAATGAACCGGGAGACAACCCAATGCAAGTGAAGGACCGTACCTTTCTGATCACCGGCGCC
Source organism: Halomonas sp. SS10-MC5 (assembly GCF_015992245.1). Classification (NCBI taxonomy): domain Bacteria; kingdom Pseudomonadati; phylum Pseudomonadota; class Gammaproteobacteria; order Oceanospirillales; family Halomonadaceae; genus Halomonas; species Halomonas sp. SS10-MC5. The sequence continues at coordinate 1,705,466 of NZ_CP065435.1, forward strand.
GCCTCCGGCCTGGGAGCGGCCACGGCCGAGCGGCTCGTTGCCGGCGGCGGCCGGGTGGTGCTGTGCGACCTGAGCGTGGACGTCGATGCCCACGCCGAAAAGCTGGGTGAGGCGGCCCGCGCGGTGCGCGGCGACGTGACCTCGGCCGAGGACATGCAGGCGGCGGTCGACGCCGCCGTCGCCCTTGGCGGTGAAGCGGGGCTGGCCGGCGTGGTGCACTGCGCCGGTGTGGTCAGCGTGGCCAAGCTGGTCGATCGCGAAGGCAACCCCGCCGATCTCGAGGCCTATGCGCGTACCGTGCAGATCAACCTGATCGGCACCTTCAACGTGATGCGGCTGGCGGCCTCCGCCATGGCGAAGAATGGACCGAACGACGACGGCGAGCGCGGCGTCATTGTCAATACCGCCTCCATTGCCGCCTTCGACGGCCAAGTGGGGCAGTGCGCCTACAGCGCCTCCAAGGCCGGGGTGGTGGGCATGAGCCTGCCGGCGGCACGCGAGCTGTCGCGCCATGGCATCCGGGTGATGGCCATCGCGCCTGGGGTGTTCCAGACGCCGATGATGAGCGAGATTCCCGACGAGGCCGCCAAGGCACTGGCCGCCTCGGTGCCGTTCCCCAAGCGCCTGGGAAAGCCCGATGAGTTCGCCCGCCTGGCCGAACAGATCATCACCAACGCCATGCTCAACGGCGAGGTGATCCGCCTGGACGGGGGCATTCGCATGCAGTGAGCGTTGGCAGCGGCGCCTTGGCAGGCATCGGCTGGCGCGCTAGCGTAGGGCGCACGACGAGACGCACGACAAGAACAGGGGAGCCCCCGTGATGGCCAGTCAGGAGATCGGCGCCGACCTCAAGCTCGACAACCAGCTCTGCTTCACGCTCTACTCCACCTCGCTGCTGATGACCAAGTTCTACAAGCCCCTGCTCAAGGGGCTTGGCCTTACCTACCCGCAGTACCTGGTGCTACTGATCCTGTGGCAGGAGGATGGACTGAGCGCCGGGGCCATCAGCCGCCACCTGATGACCGATACCGGTTCGCTCACTCCCGTATTCAAGCGCCTGGAGGCCGATGGGTTGCTCCGGCGGGTGCGCAGCCGTCGCGACGAGCGGGTCGTGGAGCTGTTTCTCACCGAGCAGGGGAGGGCTTTGCAGGCCCGCGCTCAGGAGATCCCCGACTGCGTGGTAATGGCCAGCGGCCAGCCGGCCTCGGAGCTCGTCGAGCTCAAGGCGCGGCTGGAGGCGCTACGGGAGAAGCTGCAGGAGGCTATGCCCTAGGAACAAGGCGGGTCCTGTGCCCGGCATGGGTGGGTTTGGTTTTTATCTTGCGCGCCATTGTTTATCACTCCATATGTATGTGCGCTATTTTCTTGCTTTCTGTACGCTTCCTGAACACCTCTCCCGTGGCATAGGGCGCCTGGCCGGGCTCGTGGGTGAGCCGAGAATTAAAACGGGCGCTTGACTCCAAGGCTTCGGCGAGCTAGTTTCAAACACATGTTTGAAAGCGGCCCTCGCTGCTTTCACTCGCCCGCTTTCAGGCGACCTAATGGCGACCTTTGTGGAGAGTAGAGATGCCCGACTACCAGGCCCCCCTGCGCGACCTTCGCTTCGTGATGGATGAGTTGCTGGACTATCCCGCACACTATGCCCGGCTGCCGGGCGGTGAAGAGGCCACGCCCGACGTGGTGGCCGCCATCCTCGAGGAGGGGGCGCGCTTTGCCCGCGAGGTACTGCTGCCGCTGAATCAGAGCGGTGACCGGGAGGGCTGCCTGCTGGAGGGCGGCGAGGTCAAGGCGCCCAAGGGGTTCCGTGAAGCCTACCAGCAGTACGTCGAAGGCGGCTGGCCGAGCCTGGCGGCGGACCCCGCCCACGGCGGCCAGGGGCTGCCGCACTCGCTGGCCATGGTACTCAACGAGATGGTGTGCTCCACCAACCTGGCCTGGGGCATGTATCCCGGGCTGTCCCATGGCGCCGCCGATGCGCTGCGTCATCATGGCACCGAGGAGCAGCAGGCCACCTACCTCACCAAGCTGGTGGAGGGCGTGTGGACCGGCACCATGTGCCTGACCGAGCCGCACTGCGGCACCGACCTGGGGTTGATCAAGACCCGCGCGGTGCCCACCGCCGACGGCGCCTACGAGATCACAGGGACCAAGATCTTCATCTCCGCGGGCGAGCACGACCTGGCCGAGAACATCGTCCACCTGGTACTGGCCAAGCTGCCGGATGCGCCGGAGGGCTCCAAGGGCATCTCACTGTTCGTGGTACCGAAGTTCTTGCCCGACGCCGAGGGCAACCCGGGCGAGCGTAACGGCGTAGCCTGTGGCTCGCTGGAACACAAGATGGGCATCCACGGCAACGCCACCTGCGTGATGAACTTCGATGCCGCCCGCGGCTTTCTCGTCGGGCCGCCCAACAAGGGGCTGGCCTGCATGTTCACCATGATGAACGCCGCGCGCCTGGGCGTGGGCATCCAGGGCCTGGGGCTGACCGAGGCGAGCTTCCAGAATGCCCTGGCCTATGCTCGCGATCGCCTGCAGATGCGTGCCCTCTCTGGCCCGCAGGCCCCCGAGAAGCCCGCCGACCCGATCATCGTTCACCCGGACGTGCGGCGCATGCTGCTGACCCAGAAGGCCTTTGCCGAGGGAGGCCGGATGCTGGTGCTGTACACCGCCCAGCTGCTCGATGTCGTCGAACACGGCCAGGACGCCGCCGAGCGCGAGCGCGCCGAGACCCTGCTGGGCCTGCTGACCCCAATCGTCAAGGCGTTCCTCACCGAGGTGGGCTTCGAGGCCACCAACGAGGGCGTGCAGGTCTTCGGCGGCCACGGCTTCATCCAGGAGTGGGGCATGGAACAGCTGGTGCGCGATTCGCGTATCACGCGCCTCTATGAAGGCACCACCGGCATCCAGGCCCTCGACCTGCTGGGCCGCAAGGTGCTGATGAGCCAGGGCGAGAGCCTCAAGGTCTTCACCAAGGAGATTCACAAGTTCTGCAAGGCCGAAGAGGGCAACGCCGAGCTGGCCGAGTTCATCGCGCCGCTGGCCAAGCTCAACGCCGAGTGGGGCGAGCTGACCATGGGCATTGGCATGAAGGCCATGAACGATCGCGAAGAAGTCGGGGCGGCCAGCGTCGACTACCTGATGTACTCCGGTTACGTGACGCTGGCCTACCTCTTCGCCCGAGCTGCCAGACAGGCGCGCGAGGCACTGGCGGCGGGCGGCGGCGACGCCGCCTTCTACGAGGCCAAGATCAAGACGGCGCGCTTCTACTTCCAGCGCCTGCTGCCGCGCACCCTGGCCCATGTGCGCATGATCCAGGCCGGTGCCGAACCGCTGATGGCACTGTCCGCGGAGGAGTTCGGCCTCGGCTTCGAGATCTGACCCCTACCAGGCACTCTCTCGGTCAGTGCGACTGATCGGTGTCTTGCGGCGGGCCCTGCCCGCCGCTTTTTTTCGTCCTGTTGAATTCACCTGCCCGGCGACGTTAGCGCTCAATCGCAGTGCGAAGCCAGCGTGCTCTCACGTGTGACCTCGTAGCCTGAGGGCAGCTTGCCACCGGGCGCAAGCAGCCAGGCTGCGAGGTCCTGCTCGGTGCGGTCGCGCCGCGTGTAGCGTGTCAGCATGTGGTAGCCGCCGGGGTAGAGCGCGAGGCGGATCCCTTCATCGTCGGGGAGGCGTCGCAGCAGGGCGCAGTAGGCTTGCATGGGGATGATCTGGTCCTCGTCGCCGTAGAGCACCAGGGCGGGTGGCGGCAGCTCGCTGGCGGCCTCGAGGGCAAGCCCCATGGTGCGGGTCAGGCCGTAGAGGGTGTCGACCCGCGCGCTGCGCAGGATCAGCGGGTCGCTGGCCAACTGCCGCTTGATCGCCTCGTCGTCGGTCGGCTCGATGCCCAGGCGACGGGGGGTGCGTATCGAGAAGCTGACCTGGGGGATCAGGCGCACGCCCAGCCATAATCCGAGGCGCTGGTACCAGGGCATGGCCTCCCTGCTCCACACGGCCGGGGAGATCAGCACGCTGCCGTCCACCGGGGGCGGCTCGTCGGCGCTCATGGCGAGCAGCGTCACCGCGGCGCCCATGCTCTTGCCGACCAGGTACAACGGCGTATCGGGGTGGCGCTCGCGCAGCAGCGCGGCGAGCAGGAGGACGTCGTCACGCAGCCGCTGGTAGCCGGGCCACACTCGACGCTGCGCAGTGGTGCCGAAGCCGCGCTGGTCGTGGGCATAGACCTCGATGCCATGTTCGTTCAGGGCGCTGGCCATGATCTCGAAGCTGCCGGCATGGTCGTTGAAGCCGTGTATCGCCAGCACCACGACCTCGGTTTCCTCCGTTGCAGGCCAGTGGCGCAGCGGCAGGCGGTAGCCATCGCCGGCAATGACCTGGTAGGAGGTCAGCCGGGGCTCGCTGCCGCCGGGCCCCGGTGTCTGCAGCTCCGGTCCGGCGCAACCCTCCAGCAGGAGTGCCAGGGGTACGAGCAGTGCCGCGGTCCAGCCAGGCCGCTTCATGACAGCGCGGGATAGCCCAGGGTGCGGCGCAGCCGTTCGGCATGGCGGGCCACCCAGTCCCGGTCGATGGGCCCCCAGTCGGTGATCTCGTAGCGGCCGCTGTTGTGGCGTTCGCCCGCGGCGGGACGAAATTCGCAGCGCATGTCCAACTCCTCGAGCGCCTTGAGCGTATCCTGGGCGGTACGCCGGGGCATGCCGGTCGCGGCGATGATGGCCGGCACGCTGGCGATGCCGTTGGCAATCAGATGGGCGAGATAGAGGCGACGATAGAAGCTGGACTGGGTCTTGCTTGGTGACATGGGCGACCTATTGTAGCGCAAGGGGCGGTTGACCAGCATAGCGCCGGGCGTGGTGCGGCTCCAGACCGGGTCGGCCGCAGGGGGTGTCCCGGCCTGCGTCATCACCTACAGTGAAAGCGAATGGCCCAAGTTCGAACCGGTGCCGGTTGCGGCCGGCATGGTCAGGCGGGAGGAGAGCGATGACCGTCAAGCACGTTGAAAAGAAGGAGCTGCTGGCCCAGGTAGGACGCTGCATGTTCGGGGAACGGCTGGTGGTCGAGCGCGAAGGCAAGCGCTTCTCGGCGCGTGTCCAGCATGTGGGGGTTACCGGCGTGAAGGTCGTGCCCGAGACGATGTTGGTCGAGCACGAGGGTGAACCCGGCGACATCAACGGGATTACCGTCTCCTATGACGACATTCGCGAAGTCGACATCGACGGTACCATCTTCCGCCTGGCGTGAGCGACGCGGGGCAGGTCGCGCTAGAGATCTCGCTCGGCGTGCGAGGCGAGGCGTTCCAAGGCGCGCTTGAGGCGCGGGTCGTCGACGTCGGCGGCGCAGGCGGAGATTTCGTCCGCGGCCGGGGCCGGCAGCGTGCGCACCTGGCGGGGTGGCACCTTGAGCGGGCGCACGGGGCGCACCTTCAGGCTGAAGCCGGTGACCGTGGCGAATTCCGGCAGCTGGTGCAGCAGCTCGAGCAGCCGTGGCTGCTCATAGCGCAGCCAGGTCAGCCACACCGCACGATCGGTGAGCAGGGTCAGCTTGCCGTCGCGATAGCCTCCTACGAACAGGTGCTCACGCACTTCCTCCGGGAGGTGCTCGCGAAGGTGCTGCTGGGCCCGGGCGACCAGCCTGGCCGTGCGCATCAGCGGCGCCAGCTCGCCCTTGCCTCCCAGCAGGCGAGACATGGGCTGTGCTCGTGAGCGCTTAACCTTTATACTCATGGGCTTGTTTCTCGTCCGAACCAACACGCCAAGCCTAGCACGCTCGGAGACCCGCGACAGCATGACCGCCGCCCAGCCACAGGATCGTAGCGTCGCCAGCCCGTCGGCTGCGTCGCCTCGCTGTCGTCAGCGGTCGCGCTGGTGGCTGGCCGGGCTGCTGGTAAGCTGCCTGCTGCCGGCCGGCCTGACCCAGGCGGAAACGCTGCGCCTGGCCGAGCGGGTGGTACAGACCTGCATTCTCGCCCCCACGCTGATGCGTGCCCGCTGTCGCTACGTGGCCCGCCGCCGCGCCTTGCCACGCTGGCCGCAGCGGCGCCCGATGGCCGTGGCAAGGCGTGTCGTGCCAAAGCGCCTGGCGCCCCCGCGTCGCTGGGCGGCCGCCCATGACGTCCTTTCCCGCCGCGGGCCTCCCCGCGTGCCGCGTCGTCCCCAAGCCAACCCATGCTGCCGGTGACGGCTGGTTCCCGCCAGTCCTGAACAGCGCCGGCTGAACGCGACACGCAGAATGGACGTTTCATGATCAATTCTTTGTTACGCAAGGTCGTCGGCTCCAAGAACGACCGCGAAGTCAAACGCATGCAGCGCCAGGTGGCGCAGATCAACGCGCTGGAACCGCAGTTCGAGGCGCTCGACGATGCCGCGCTCCGGGCGCGCAGCGAGGAGTTCCGCCAGCGCCTTTCCGCCGGCGAGAGCCTCGATGACCTGCTGCCCGAGGCGTTCGCCACGGTGCGCGAGGCCAGCAAGCGCGTGATGGGCATGCGCCACTTCGACGTGCAGATGATCGGTGGCATGACCCTGCACCGCGGACGCATCGCCGAGATGAAGACCGGCGAGGGCAAGACCCTGGTGGCGACGCTCGCGGTCTATCTCAACGCCCTGCCGGGCAATGGCGTGCACGTGGTGACCGTCAACGACTACCTGGCGCGCCGCGACGCCGAGTGGATGCGCCCGCTGTACGAGTTCCTCGGCCTTTCGGTGGGCATCATCTACTCGGGGCAGACGTCCGAGGAGAAGCGTGCCGCCTATGCCTGCGACATCACCTACGGCACCAACAATGAATACGGTTTCGACTATCTGCGCGACAACATGGCCTTCTCGCTGGAGGACAAGGTCCAGCGCGGCCTGAGCTTCGCCATCGTCGACGAGGTCGACTCGATCCTGATCGACGAGGCGCGCACGCCGCTGATCATCTCCGGCGCGGTGGACGAGAACACCGAGCTCTACAAGGTGGTCGACCGCCTGGCGGCCCAACTGGAGAAGGGCGAGGTCTCCGAGGACGACGAGGCGCCCGTCAGCGGCGACTTCCTGCTCGAGGAGAAGCACAAGCAGGTCGAGATCACCGAGGCTGGCCACCACAGGGTCGAGGAGCTGATGCGCGCCGAGGGGCTGCTCGGCGAAAACGATTCGCTCTACGCTGCCCAGAACCTCAACCTGCTGCACCACATGCATTCGGCGCTGCGCGCCCGCCATCTCTACCACCGCGACGTCGACTACATCGTCGCCAACAACCAGGTGGTGATCGTCGACGAGCACACCGGGCGCACCATGCCGGGGCGGCGCTGGTCCGAGGGCCTGCACCAGGCGGTGGAGGCCAAGGAGGGCGTACCCGTGCAGCGCGAGAGCCAGACGCTGGCCTCGACCACCTTCCAGAATTATTTCCGCCTCTACGACAAGCTGGCCGGCATGACCGGCACCGCCGATACCGAGGCCTTCGAGTTCCGCCAGATCTACGGCCTCGACGTGGTGGTCATCCCCACCAACCGGCCACTGATCCGCCGCGACCTCAACGACCTGGTCTACCTCACCGCGGAGGAGAAGTTCGAGGCCATCATCGACGACGTCAAGGCCGAGACCGAGGCCGGCCGCCCGGTGCTGGTGGGTACCGCCTCCATCGAGACCTCCGAGTACCTGGCCGGGCTGATGAAGCAGGCCGGGCTGCGCTTCAACGTGCTCAACGCCAAGCAGCACCAGAGCGAGGCCGAGATCATCGCTCAGGCCGGTCGCCCCGGGGCCATCACCATTGCCACCAACATGGCCGGTCGCGGTACCGACATCGTGCTGGGCGGCAACTGGGAGGCCGAGGCGGCCAAGCTCGACAACCCCAGCGCGGCGCAGATCGAGACGCTGCGCGAAGAGTGGCGGGTGCGTCACGAGGCGGTGCTGGAGGCCGGCGGCCTGCACGTGATCGGCTCCGAGCGCCACGAGTCGCGGCGCATCGACAACCAGCTGCGCGGCCGTGCCGGCCGCCAGGGCGACCCGGGCTCGACGCGTTTCTTCCTCTCCATGGAAGACAGCCTGATGCGCCTGTTCGGCTCCGACCGGGTGCAGCGCATGATGAAGGCGCTGGGCCTGGAGCGCGGCGAGGCGATCGAACACAAGATGGTCACCAATGCCGTGGAGCGGGCGCAGAAGAAGGTCGAGAGCCGCAACTTCGACATCCGCAAGCAGTTGCTCGAGTACGACGATGTCGCCAACGACCAACGCCGCGTGATCTACGAGCAGCGCAACGAGATTCTCGCCGCCGAGGACGTTTCCGAGAACGTGCTGGGCATCCGCGACGAGGTGCTCGATCTCGCCATCAGCGACTTCGTGCCGCCGCAGAGCCTGCCGGAGCAGTGGGACCTGGCCGGCCTGCAGGAGCATCTCAAGACCGAGTTCCATCTCGACGCACCCGTAATCGAGTGGTCCGAGCAGGACGAGCGCTTCCACGAGGAGCAGCTGCGCGAGCGTCTGCACGAGATGCACCGCGGCATCTATCGGGAGAAGATCGAGATTGCCGGCGCCGAGCTGATGCGCCGCTTCGAGAAGCAGATCATGCTGCAGGTGCTCGATACGCGCTGGAAGGAGCATCTGCAGTCGATGGATCACCTACGCCGCGGCATTCATCTGCGCGGCTATGCGCAGAAGAACCCCAAGCAGGAGTACAAGCGCGAAGCCTTCGAGCTGTTCCAGACGCTGCTGGCCAACATCAAGGCCGACATCACGCGGATCACCAGCCACGTGCAGGTGCGCCGCCCGGAGGAGGTCGACGAACTCGAACGCCAGCGGCGCGAGGCGCTGGAGCGTGAGAAGGCCGCCGCTGCCAGCCGTCACGAGGCGCCCGAACTTGCCGAGGGCGAGGAGCCGGCCGGGGCCGCGATGCCGGCGGCCGACGCGCGCCCCGTGCGTCGGGAAGGACCCAAGGTGGGGCGCAACGATCCCTGCCCCTGTGGGTCGGGCAAAAAGTACAAGCAGTGCTGCGGCCAGTTGAGCTGAAGCGAATGCCTGCGCGCCGTGTGCCTGGCGGCGCGTTTGCGTGCGGGGCCGCTCGGCCATCAGATCGTGCTGTTAACTGAGGAGTGAACGTTCCATGGCGGTGGGTGAGACACGTTTTCCGGCCATGCCGGCCATCGAGGGGCTGCGCCTGGGTACCGCCATGGCGGGCATCAAGAAGCCGGGCCGGCGCGACCTGGTGGTGATCGAGATTGCCGAGGGTGCGCGGGTGGCGGGCAGCTTTACCCTCAACGCCTTTTGCGCCGCGCCCGTTACCGTGGCCAAGGAGCACCTGGCGACCTGCCAGGCGCGCGGTGAGGGGGCCCGCCTGCTGGTGATCAACACCGGCAACGCCAACGCCGGCACCGGCCAGGCCGGCCTGCGCGATGCCCGGGCGACCTGCGCCGAGCTGGCCGGGCTCGCCGGCGTGTCGGCGGACAGGGTGCTGCCGTTCTCCACCGGGGTGATCGGCGAGCCGCTGCCGATGGAGCGGCTGCTGGGCGGCCTTGCGCCGGCGCTCGGGGCGCTTGGCGCCGACAGCGAAGCGTGGCAACAGGCCGGCGAGGGCATCCTGACCACCGATACGCGCCCCAAGGGGGCCAGCGTGACCCTGGAGCTGGGCGGGGGCAGGGTGATCATCAACGGCATCAGCAAGGGCTCGGGCATGATCAAGCCCAACATGGCGACCATGCTGGCCTTCGTCGCCACCGATGCCACCATCGAGCAGGCGCTGCTCGATTCGCTGCTGCGCGAGACGGTGGATCGCTCGTTCAACTGCATCACCGTGGACGGCGACACCTCGACCAACGATGCCTGCATGCTGATCGCCACCGGCCGCGGTGCCACGGTTGCCAGCGACGAGGAGATCGCGCTGTTCCGCAACGGCTTGCAGCGGGTCATGACCGAGCTGGCACAGGCGATCATCCGCGACGGCGAGGGCGCCACCAAGTTCGTCACGCTCGAAGTCACCGAGGCGGCGAGCCGCGAGGAGGCGCTGGAGGTGGCCTTCACCGTGGCGCACTCGCCGCTGGTGAAGACGGCGCTGTTCGCCTCCGACGCCAACTGGGGGCGCATCCTGGCGGCGGTGGGGCGCGCCCCGGTACGCGACTTCGACGTCGAGCGGGTGACCATCGACCTGGGCGACGTGAGACTGGTCGAGAACGGCGGCCGGGCCCCGGGATACACCGAGGAGCAGGGTAGTCGGGTGATGCGCGAGGCGGAGATCGTCATCCGTATCGCGCTGGGCCGAGGCGAGGAGAGCGCCACGGTATGGACCTCCGATCTGTCCCACGATTATGTCAGCATCAATGCCGATTATCGCAGCTAGGCCATCGCAGCTAGACAGGGCCGCGACGCATGAACATCACCCCTGCGCCGCTCGTGACGGTGCGGGACCAGCGGGTAGGAGTCAATGAACGTAATGGTGAAGAGAAGGGTGCACGTGGCGGCGGCCGCCATCATCAGCAGCGATGGCCAGAAGGCGCTGATCGCCCGCCGTCCCTCCAACGTCGATCATGGTGGTCTGTGGGAGTTTCCGGGTGGCAAGCTGGCGCCCTACGAGACCGGCCTTGAGGGGCTCAAGCGCGAGCTGCACGAGGAGCTCGGGGTGGAGATCCGGCGCGCGCAGCCGCTGATTCGCGTGCATCACGAATATCCCGACAAGCACATCCTGCTCGATGTCTGGCAGGTGCATGAGTTCAGCGGCGAGCCGTTCGGGCGCGAAGGGCAGGCGGTGCGCTGGGTGCCGCTCGACGAGCTGGTCAACTACCCGTTCCCGGCGGCCAATCTGCCGATCCTGCAGGCGGTGATGCTGCCGACCGAGTACCTCATTACCGATGAGGAGCAGGACGAGGCGGTGTTCGATACCTGTCTCGAGCGGGCGCTGGTGGAGGATCGCGTGCGCCTGGTCCAGCTGCGGGCCAAGACCCTCGACGAAGCCGCCTACCTGGAACGTGCCGAGCACGCCCTGGCGCTGTGTCGCCGGCATGGGGCGCGCCTGCTGCTGAATGGCGAGCCGGAGCTGCTGGGTCGCGTCGACGCAGACGGCATCCACCTGACCAGTGAGCGGCTGATGAGTCTGGAGCGGCGGCCCATTGCCGAGAGCAAATGGCTGGCGGCATCGACCCACGATCGCCAGCAGCTCGGTCAGGCCGCCCGTATCGGCTGCGACTTCGTCACCCTGTCGCCGCTGCGCACCACGCCGTCGCACCCCGAAGTGGCGCCGATGGGCTGGCATGACTTCCAGCAGTTGGTGGAGCGCGCCGCCATGCCGGTGTTCGCGCTGGGCGGCATGACCCGCTTCGACGCCAACCACGCCCGTGCCGTGGGTGCCCAGGGCATCGCCTCGATCCGCGATTTCTGGAAAGCGCCGGAGGCCTGAGTTCCAGCCCGTCGGCCGCGCGGGCATGGCTCGCTCGGCCACCCGCCGCGATTCGTTCAGTCTCTATAGCGCCGGGTCAGGTCGCCATAGGCGTCGATGCGACGGTCGCGCAGGTAGGGCCAGATGCGCCGCACGTCCTCGCCGCGGCTCATGTCGAGCGTGACCAGCAGGCGTTCGGCCTCGGTGCCGGCGTGGGCCAGCAGCTCGCCCTGAGGGCCGGCGACGAAGCTGCCCCCCCAGAAGTCGATACCGTCGCCGACGCCGGAGTGGTCCGGTTCGTGGCCGACGCGGTTGGCGACGATCACCGGCAGCCCGTTGGCCACCGCGTGGCTGCGCTGGATCAGCGTCCAGGCCTCCTTCTGGCGTGACTTCTCGCCGTCGTCGTCGCCGGGGCTCCAGCCGATGGCGGTGGGGTAGAGCAGCACTTCCGCGCCGGCCAGTGCCATCAGGCGCGCCGCTTCCGGATACCACTGATCCCAGCAGACCAATAGCCCCAGCCGGCCCACCGAGGTGTCGATGGGCTGGAAGCCCTGCTTGCGGCTGTCGTCCTGATCGCCCGGGGCGAAGTAGAACTTCTCGTAGAAGCCCGGATCGTCGGGGATGTGCATCTTGCGATAGACGCCGACCTGGCCGCGGTCGCGGTCGTAGACCACGGCGGTGTTGTGGTAGAGGCCCGGGGCGCGGCGCTCGAACAGCGAGCCCACCAGCACGATGCCGAGTTCGGCCGCGAGCGCCGCCAGGCGCTGGCCGGTGGGGCCGTCCAGAGGCTCGGCCAGGTCGAACAGCTCGGTGGCCTCGTACTGACAGAAATAGTGCGTGGCATGCAGCTCCTGCAGCAGTACCAGCTCGGCGCCGGCAGCCGCCAACTCGCGCACGCCGGCTTCGCTCTCGGCCAGGCTGCGCTCCTTGTCCGGCCAGGCGGGTTGCTGGACCAGGCCGACCTTGAGGGTGCGGGTCATGAGGTTTCTCCTTGCTGTGTAGCGGCGTTCAGGCTGCCCAGGGGGAGCTGCATGGTGAGACAGTGCAGGCTGCCGTGCTGGCGGATCACGCTAAGACAGTCGATCGGCACGATGTCGCGGTCGGGGAAGGCCTCGGCCAGAGCGGCGAGCGCCCGGCTGTCGGCGGCGTCACCATAGACAGGCACCAGCACCGCGGAGTTCACGATCAGGAAGTTGGCATAGGTGGCCGGCAGCCGGTGGCCGTCCTCCGGATCGTAGCAGGGGCGCGGCCACGGCAGCGGCACCAGGCGGTAGGGCTCGCCGTCGGCGCGGCGAAACGCCTTGAGCTCGGCCTCCATGGCGGCCAGCGCCGGGTAGTGCGGGTCGGCGTCGTCGTCGCAGCGCATGTAGGCGATGGTGGCCGGGTCGCAGAAGCGTGCCAGGGTATCCACGTGGCTGTCGGTGTCATCGCCTTCGAGGTGGCCATTGGCCAACCACAGCACGCGCTCGATGCCGAAATCGGCCCTGAGCATGCCCTCTACCGCCCCGCGGTCGAGCTGCGGGTTGCGGTTGGGGTTGAGCAGGCAGGCCTCGGTGGTGAGCAGGGTACCTGCGCCGTCGGTGTCGATGGCGCCGCCTTCAAGCACGACGTCGCGCCCCTCGATCGGGCAGGCGTAGACGCCGGCTTCGGCCAGCCGGCGGGTCAACCGGTCGTCGCGTCCGGCCTCGAACTTGCCGCCCCAGCCGGTGAAGACGTAATCCAGCAGCACGGGCTGGCCGTCGCGCTCGATGGCGATGGGGCCATGGTCCCGGGCCCAGGTGTCGTCGGCCTCGGCCACGGCCAGCCGCAGGCGCGAGGCATCGACCCCCAGGTTGGCGAAGCGCCGTGCGAGATGGCTGCGGGTGGCGGTGTCGGGCACCGCGATCAGCACCTGCTGATAGCGCGCGATGGCCACTACCATCGCTTCCATGGTGGCCTCGATGCGCTCGAGCAGCGGCGCCCAATCGCTGGTCGGGCTGGGCCAGGTGAGCTGGATGGCATCCTGAGGATGCCATTCGGGAAGCAGGCGGTTGGCCATGAACGAAGCCTCTTGAGTCGCGTCTTAAGACGGTGCCGGTAGCGAGTCGGCGCAATGTAGGCGTGCATCGACAATCTTGCAAGCACTGGGCAATCCACACGCACCCGATGCAGCGCAGCGCAAAAAACCGTACCATGGCCCCCTCTGACAAGGAACGCGATGATGCTCGACCGCCTGCCACTGTTGATCGGGTTGCGCTATGTGCGCGCCAAGCGCCGCAACCACTTCATTTCCTTCATCTCCATGACCTCCATGCTGGGCCTGATGCTGGGCGTGGCGGTATTGATCCTGGTGCTCTCGGTGATGAACGGCTTCGACCACGAGCTGCGCACGCGCATCCTCGGCATGGTGCCGCACACCAAGATCGAGTCGCGCAGCGGCCTGGTCGAGTGGGAGGCGCTGGCCGACCAACTGATGCAGCGTGAACGGGTGATCGGCGCCGCGCCCTACGTGCAGCAGCAGGGCATGTTCTCGGTGAGCGGACGCAACGAGGGCGCCATGGTCAATGGCATTCACCCCGACTGGGAGGGGCGAGTCTCGATCATCGGCCGCCACATGCGCCAGGGCAGTCTCGACGACCTGCAGCCAGGCGAGTGGAACGTCGTGCTGGGTTCGCTGCTGGCGCGCCACCTGGGCGTCGGCGTGGGTGACCGGGTCACCTTGCTGGTGCCCGAGGCTTCGATCACGCCGGCCGGCGTCTTCCCGCGCCTCAAGCGCTTCACGGTGAGCGGGATCTTCAGCGTCGGGGCCGACCTCGACGCCAGCCTGGCCTACGCCAACATCGAGGACATGCAGGCCCTGGCGCGCCTGGGTGATGCGGTAGGCGGGCTGCGCCTCGAGCTGAACGACCTGTTTACCGCCGGTGCCGAGACCCGTGCCATCATCGATCAGTTGGGCGGCGGCTATCGCGGCATCGACTGGACCTTCTCCCATGGTAACCTGTTCCAGGCCATCCAGATGGAGAAGCGCATGATCGCACTGCTGCTCACGGTGATCATCGCCGTGGCCGCCTTCAACATCGTCTCGACCCTGGTCATGGTTGTGACCGACAAGCACGCCGACATCGCCATTCTGCGTACCATCGGCGCTACGCCACGTTCGATCATGGGCATCTTCGTGGTGCAGGGTCTGGCGATCGGCGTGATCGGCATCGCCATCGGCGTGGGGCTGGGTATCCTGCTGGCACTGACCGTCTCCGATCTGATCGGCTGGGTGGAGTCGACGCTGGGCATCCAGTTCCTCGATGCCGGGGTCTATTTCATCAGCGATCTACCGTCGCGCCTGCACTGGGACGACGTGCGAGACATCGTCGCCGCCGCCTTCGGCTTGACCTTCCTCTCCACTCTCTATCCGGCCTGGCGCGCCTCGCGCGTGCAGCCCGCTGAGGTACTGCGCTATGAGTGATTCGGCCACCGCGAACCACGAGAGCCTGTTGCAGCGTACGGCCAGCGGCAGGGTGATGCTGGCCTGTCGTGACCTCACCCGCGTCTATCGCGAGGGGCCGCAGGACGTCACCGTGCTCGATGGCCTCTCGCTCGAGGTGCGCGCTGGGGAACGGGTCGCCGTGGTGGGCAGCTCGGGGTCGGGCAAGACCACGTTGCTCAACCTGCTGGGGGGGCTCGATCGTCCCACCCGCGGCGAGGTGAGCATCGCCGGTGAGTCGTTGCTCGAGCTGGGTGAGGCGGCGCTGGGCAGGTTTCGCAACCGACACATCGGCTTCGTCTATCAGTTCCACCATCTGCTCGCCGAATTCACCGCGCTGGAGAACGCGGCGCTGCCGCTGATCGTGCGCGGCCAGCGCAAGAAGGCCGCCGAAGCCAGGGCGCGCGAGCTGCTGGTCAAGGTGGGCATCGAGCACCGGGCCGACCACAAGCCTGGCGAGCTCTCGGGGGGGGAGCGCCAGCGCGTGGCCATCGCCCGGGCGCTGGTCACCGACCCCAGTCTGGTGCTGATGGACGAGCCGACCGGCAACCTCGACCAGGCCACCGCGGCCAGCATCCTGGCGTTGATGGACGAGCTGGCCCGCACCACGGAGTGCGCCTTCGTCGTGGTGACTCATGACCCTTCGCTTGCCGCGCACCAGGATCGGGTGATGAGGTTGGACGGGGGGCGCCTCACCGAACAGGGCGAGAGAGGCTAGCGTCGAGGCGTTCGAGACCCTTCCAAGCCCCCGCTCCGGGGGCTTAGTCGTTCATGTCACGGCGCCGCAGGCGTCGCTTCAGGGTACGCTGCTTCCAGCTGCGTGAGATGCGCCAGCGCCATACCAGGCGTACCAGCAGATTCGCCAGAATGGCCAGCACGATGGCCGTTGCCACCGAGCCAAGCGCCAAGGCGGGCAGAATGTCGGCCATGCGTTCGGCGATCCAGCGGGTCGAGATGCGGGCGGGGGCTTCGCGCGCCGGGGTGTCCATCAGCCAGGCGCCGATGCGGTAGTTGCCGTAGAAGACCAGCGGCATGGTCAGGGGATTGGTGATCCATACCAGGCCCACGGAGAGCGGAAGGTTGCAGCGCAGCAGCCAGGCGCCGAGGGCGGCCACCACCATCTGGCAGGGGATCGGCAGCATGGCGCTGAACATGCCCACGGAGAAGGCGTTGGCCACGGTTCGCCGGGTGAGCACCCATAGCCCGGGATCGCCGATCATGCGGCTCATGAAGCGCAGCGAACGCTGGCGCCTGAGCGTCTCGGGATTGGGCATGTAGCGCTGCAGGAATCGGCGCGGCATGTCGGATTGGCTCGCTGCTTCGTGACCCGGGTATTATCCATGTCTGGGGGGAGAGCCGCCATGCCGTGGGCGGAATGTGGCTCAACGGGACGAGGCGTGTCCGGGGCAGGAAAGAAGGGGGCGAGGGAGTGCGACTGGGCATGGCGATGCCGCTGGCGTTGGCGGTGCTGGCCGGCGTGGGCCTGGGGCGCTGGGCGCCGCCGGGACTGTTCGAGATCTGGGCGCTGTGCCAGCTGTGGCGGGTCGCGCGGGGGGAGTGGCGGGGCGTCGCGCTGGGGGCGGTGGTCGCTCTCGCGGCGTCCCAGGTGCTGTTGGCCAGGGGTGCCGTGCTGCCCGACGGCCTGCTGCGAGCCGACCTCGCCCTGGAAGGGCGCATCGAGTCGGTCCAGGAGGAGGGACGGCTCAGTCGGTTGATGCTGCGCGTGGAGTCGTGCAGGCCGTTGGACTTCGCCAGGTTGCCGTGCGACTCCCTGCGCCGGGTGCGGCTGAGCTACTTCGAGGCGCCGGTGATCGCGCCGGGCGAACGCTGGACCATGACCGTGCGGCTGCGGCCACCGACGGGATTCGCCAACCCCGGGACGTTCGACTACAGCGCCTGGTTATGGCGCGAAGGCATCCAGGCGACCGGCTACGTGCGCAGCGAGCCCGCCGCCGAGCGGCTGGAGGCGGCATCCACCTCGCTGCGGCAGCGGGCGCTCGGCTATCTCGATGAGCGGGAGCTCTCCCCGCAGACCGTGCGCTGGCTGGCCGCCCTGACCCTGGGAGCGGGCGAGCGGCTCACGCGAGACGACTGGGACCTGCTCAACGCCAGCGGTACCACCCATCTGATGGTGATCTCCGGCCTGCATGTCGGGCTGGTTGCCGCCTTCATGCTGCTGGTCGCACGCGCTCTCGCTCGACTGCTCACGCCGAGCCGCTGGCGCATGGCGGTATGGCCATGGTGGCTGGCCGGCGTCGCGGCCGTGGGCTATGCCTGGTTGGCGGGTCTGCAGCCGCCGGCCATGCGCGCCATGATCATGACCCTGGTGGGACTGTGGGTGGCCAGCGGTCGCCATGCGCCCGGCCCCTGGCAGGCGTGGTGGCTGGCCTTGGGTCTGGTGGTGCTGTTCGACCCGCTGTCGGCGTGGCGCCCGGGGCTGTGGCTGTCGTTCCTGGCCGTGGCGCTGCTGATCCTGATCTGGCAGGGGCGACCGCGCCCCCGGGGCGTGAGCGGCTGGGGCTGGGGGTTGCTGCGCACCCAGCTGTTGCTGGCGCCGCTGATGGCTGCCGCCGTGCTGCTGGCATTCGCCCGCCTGGCACCGGCGGCGCCGCTGGTCAATCTGGCGGCGGTACCGCTGGTGAGCCTGGTGCTGGTGCCGCTCGGGCTGCTGGGCTGGCTGTTCGCGCCCTTGCCCTACCTCGGCAGTGCGTGTTGGTGGCTCTTCGAGCACGCTACCCGGCTTCTGGTAGGCGTGCTGACGCTGTCCGTGGAGCGCCTGCCGCTGTGGTGGCCCGCGCCGGAGCAGGTCTGGCCGCTGGCGTCGATGCTCGGCCTCGTGACGTTGCTGTGGGCGCTGCCCGGCCTGGCCAGGGCGCTGCGCCTGGGAGCGACGCTGCTGCTGGTGCCGGCCATGCTGGGACTCTCACCTTCCGTGCCCGAGGCGAAGACCCTGCGGGTCAGGGTGCTGGACGTCGGCCAGGGCCAGTTGATCGAGCTGCGCAGTGCCAACTATCGCTTGCTCTACGATACCGGGCCCCGTTTCGCCTCGGGCTTCGCTCCGCTGAGTTCAGTATGGCCGGCGGGCCAGTATTTCGATGAGGTGGTGGTCAGCCACGGCGATCTCGACCATGCCGGTGGCCTCAGCGTGCTGACCGAGCGACATGCGGTGGGGCGGTTCCTGGCGCCACCCGGCGAGTCGCTCGAGGCGCGCTACGAGACCTGCCTGCGCGGTCAGGCCTGGCAGCGGGACGGCGTCTCCTACCGGGTGCTGTGGCCGCCCGAGGAGACGACGGAGCTGTCGGGCAACGACCGCTCCTGCGTGCTGGAGGTGACGGCGGGTCGCGATCGCCTGCTGATCACCGGTGACGTCGGGCGTGACATCGAGCGCCTCTTCCTGCTCGAGGTGGCGCAGCCGGTCACGCTGCTGGTGGCAGGACATCATGGCAGCCGCACCAGTTCGGGGCCGCAACTGGTACAGTGGGCGACGCCGCGTCATGTGATCTACAGTGCGGCGCGCCACGGCGCCTTCGGCCATCCCCATGACGAGGTGGTGCGGCGATTCCGGCGGGCCGGCAGCTGCCAATGGAACACCGCCCTGGATGGTGCCGTGACGTTCTGGCTCGGTCGCGACGCGGGCGGCGAGCCCCTCGCCATGCGCGGCATGCCCTGGCGCCGCGGCGGTGTCGAAGGCAGGTGCCTTGCGGTAGAATCGCGCCATTGATCGCCGCGCTCGTTGCGTGAAGAGGGGAAGACGATGGACATGATGGATGCACTCATCGCCGGCGGCTGGCTGATGATCCCGCTGCTGGGATGCTCGCTGCTGGCAACGGTGATCATCATCGAGCGCCTCTGGACCCTGCGCGCCAAGCGTATCGCACCCTACGGCTTGGGGCAGGAGGTCTGCTCGCTGGTCGCCCGTGGCCAGGTCAATCTCTACTGGCTGGAAGGTCACTCGCCGCTGGGGGGGGTGCTGGCGGCCGGGCTGCGCAACGCCCGGCTGGGCCACGAACAGGTCCGCGCCCGGCTGCAGGAGGCGGCCACCGCGGTGATCCACGACATGGAGCGCTTCCTGAGTCCGTTGGGTACCATTGCCGCCATCACCCCGCTGATCGGGCTACTGGGCACCGTGGTGGGCATGATCGAAGTGTTCGCGGTGATCGTTTCCGCCGATGGTGCCAGCCGCACCGCCGAGCTGGCCGGCGGCATCTCGCGTGCCCTGGTGACGACCGCGGCGGGCCTCACCGTGGCGATCCCGGCGCTGATGTTCCACCGCTACTTCCTGCGCCGAGTCGAGGACATCACCGTGCGCATGGAGGAGCAGGCCGGCCAGGTGGTGGAGTTCCTCGCCCACTATCGCGGCGAGCTGGGCTTCAGCGAACAGCGCGAGGGCGAGCGCCCCGCCGCGGAGGCCCGGGGCTCGTGAAGTTCACGCGCCGTCGCCGCGACCCGGTGGAGGTCAATCTCACGCCGCTCATCGACGTGGTCTTCCTGCTGCTGATCTTCTTCATGGTATCGACCACCTTCGAGACCCGGCAGGCGCTCGAACTCACGCTCCCCGAGAGCACCGCGGGGGTCGACCTCGAGGTCTCGCCGGTCACGCTGACGGTGACGGCGCAGGGGGGGTACCGGCTGGGAGAGCGCGAGTTCGACGCCGACGAGCTCGGCGAGGCGCTCTCCACCGAGGCCGAGCAGGCCAGGCTGCACGGGCTGGTGATCGAGGCCGATGCCCGGGCCGTGCACGCCGACGTGGTGCGGGCGCTGGACCAGGCGGGAGGGCTAGGCATTCGTCAAGTTCGCATCGCCACACGCGAAACACAGGCAACATCCACGCAAGCGGAGACACCGTGACTCAAGACCGGACCCAACACTCGGGCTGGGCCCTCTACAAGCAGCTGCTGGCCTACGTCAAGCCGCACTGGATCTCCTTCACCCTGGCGATCGTCGGCTATGCGCTCTATGCGGCCTCGAGCACGGCCCTGGCCGAGATGATGAAGCGTCTGATCGACGGCATCCAGGATCCGGACGCCGCCTTCCGCTTGTTCCTGCCGCTGTTCGTGGTGTTCATGTTCGCGGTCAGGGGGCTCGGGACCTTCCTCGGCACCTACTTCATGAGCAACGTGGCGCGCAACGTCGTGCATGCGCTGCGCTGCAACGTGTTCAACCACATGCTGCACCTGCCGGGACGCTTCTTCGATTCGCACTCCAGCGGGCATCTGATCTCACGGGTCACCTACCACGTGGAGCAGGTCACCGGGGCGGCGACCAATGCCATCACCATCCTGCTGCGTGAAGGGCTGTTCGTGATCGGTCTGCTGGCCTACCTGCTGTGGACCAACTGGATGCTGACCCTGCTGTTCCTGGCCGTGACGCCGTTGATCGGCGGCGTGGTGAGCTACGCCAGCAAGCGTTTCCGGCGCATCTCACAGCGCATCCAGAGCTCCATGGGCGACGTGACCCACGTCGCCTCCGAGGCGCTCACCGGCTATCGCGTGGTGCGCACCCACGGCGCCGAGGGCTTCGAGAAGGCGCGCTTCGCCCGGGCCAGCGACTACAACCGCCAGCAGAAGATGAAGGAGGCCTTGACCAAGGCCATCAGCACGCCGGTGATCCAGCTGATGATCGCGGTGTCGCTGGCCATCCTGGTGTGGCTGGCGATGTCGCCGGCGCTGCTGGCCAACATGACGCCCGGTGAGTTCGTCGCCTTCATTACCGCCGCCTCGCTGATGGCCAAGCCGGTGCGCCAGCTCACCGAGATCAACAGCGAGATCCAGAAGGGCATCGCCGCGGCCGGGGAGCTGTTCGGCCTCCTGCGGGTGCCGACCGAGCCCGACGAGGGGACTCGCGAGCCCGATCGCCTGCGCGGCAGGGTCGAACTGCGCGGGGTGCACTTTCGCTACGGCGACGATCAGCCCGAAGTGCTCAAGGGCATCGACGTCGTCATCGAGCCCGGCGAGATGGTCGCCATCGTCGGCCGCTCGGGAAGCGGCAAGTCGACCCTGGCCGGGTTGTTGCCGCGTTTCTACCGCCCCACGGCAGGCCAGGTGCGGATCGACGACGTGCCCATCGACGAATACCGCCTGGCGCCGCTGCGCCGCCAGATCGCCCTGGTGTCGCAGCAGGTGACCCTGTTCAACGCCAGCGTCGCCGACAACATCGCCTATGGCGTGCCGCATGCCGATCGCAGCAGCATCGAGGCGGCGGCGAAGGCGGCCTATGCCCACGAATTCATCGAGCGTCTGCCCAGCGGCTACGACACCATCGTCGGTGACAACGGCGTGATGCTCTCCGGCGGCCAGCGCCAGCGCCTCGCCATCGCCCGGGCGATCTTCAAGGATTCGCCGCTGCTGATCCTCGACGAGGCGACCTCGGCGCTGGACACCGAATCGGAGCGCTACATCCAGCAGGCGCTCGAGGTGGTCTGCCACGGGCGAACCACCCTGGTCATCGCCCACCGGCTCTCTACCATCGAGCGCGCCGATCGTATCCTGGTGATGGAGCAGGGCCGAATCGTCGAGCAGGGCAGCCATGCCGAGCTGCTGGCCCGCGACGGCGCCTATGCCGCCCTGCACCGGCTGCAGTTCCAGGAAGCTTCGGTGTCATGAGCCGGGGCCTGGGCGAGCGCTGGCTACGGGCGGCCTATGGCGACGCCGCTTGGCTCAGGGCGCTGCGGCCGCTGGAGGCGCTGTATCGCTGGGTGCAGGCGCGTCGCGCGGCGGCCTATCGCGAGGGGCGGCGCACGGCATGGCAGGCCGGGGTCCCGGTGATCGTGGTCGGCAACGTGACCCTGGGCGGTACGGGCAAATCTCCCCTGGTGGCCTGGCTCGCCCGCCATCTGAAGGCGAGTGGCTGGCGGCCGGGCATCGTGTCGCGGGGCTATGGCGGCAAGACGGGGCAGGGGGCAGGCTATCCTTTACGCGTCACGACGCAGACGCCGGCCGCCCGCAGCGGTGACGAGCCACGCATGCTGGTGCGCCAGACCGGCATGCCGGTGGTGGTCGATCCCGACCGTCCACGTGGGGTGCGGGCACTGCTCGAGCAGGGCTGCGACATCGTGCTCAGCGACGACGGCCTGCAGCACCTGGCGCTGGGGCGTGACATCGAGCTGGTGGTGGTCGACGGCCGCCGCGGCTTCGGCAACGGGCGCTGCCTGCCGGCAGGCCCGCTGCGCGAACCCTTGTCGCGCTTGAACGAGGTCGATGCCGTGCTGGTCAACGGCGAAGCCGCCTTTGCACCGCCAGACGGCGCTTACCGCTTTCGCCTGGCGCCGGCCCGCTGGCGTGCATTGGCCGACGATGCGCTGTTTCCCCTGGCGCCGCTGCCTTTTCGCGGGCCGGTGCATGCGGTGGCGGGGATCGGCAATCCCGGGCGCTTCTTCGATACCCTGGCGGACCTGGGCGTCGAGGCGAAGCCGCATGCGTTTCCCGACCACCACCGTTTCACGGCGGAGGATCTGGCCTTCGACGATGACCTGCCGGTGGTGATGACGGCCAAGGATGCCGAGAAGTGCGACGCCATGACCCTCGCGCAGGGCTGGGTGCTGGAGGTCGAGGCCGAGCCGTCGGCAGACTTCGTGGCCTGGCTGGACAGGCGGCTGGCCGGGCTGCGATAGCGCCCTTGGCCACGTCGGCAAGAGTAGCAAATCAGGCGGGGCGCAGCCCCGCGACGGTCGGACGAGAGAGGTGAAACGATGGACAAGGAACTGCTGGCCATGTTGGTTTGCCCGCTGTGCAAGGGCAAGCTCAAGTACGACCGCGAGGCCCAGGAGCTGGCGTGTCACTATGATGGGCTGGCCTACCCGATACGCGATGGCATTCCGGTCATGCTGCCCGAGGAGGCTCGCCGGCTGGAGGTCGACGAGAAGCTGCCGCCGTCGTCCGGCCGTACCGGAGAGGCGTGATGGGGACGGACAACGCCTTCGTCGCGGTGATTCCGGCGCGCTTCGGCTCCTCGCGCCTGCCGGGCAAGCCGCTGCTCGACCTCGCCGGCGAGCCCATGGTGGCCCATGTTTGGCACCGAGCCTGCGAGAGCGCAGCCAGCCGCGTGGTGGTGGCCACGGACGATGCGCGTATTCGTGACGCCATGCTGCCGCTGGGCGCCGAGGTAGTGATGACGCGGGCCGACCATCCTTCCGGCACCGACCGCCTGGCCGAGGTCGCCGAACACCTGGGGCTCGCCGACGACGCCGTGCTGGTCAACGTGCAGGGCGACGAACCGCTGATCCCGCCGCGTCTCATCGACCAGGTCGCCAGGCGACTCCATGACGATCCCGGCGCCTCCATTGCCACGCTTGCCGAGCCCATCGCCGACGTCGAGACGCTGTTCAATCCCAATGTGGTCAAGGTGGTGCGGGCGCTTTCCGGCCGCGCCCTCTATTTCTCGCGGGCCCCCATTCCCTGGGATCGCGAGGCCTTTGCCGCGCGGCCCGAGTGCCTCGGGACCGATGCCTGGCTGCGCCATATCGGCCTGTATGCCTACCGCGCCGCGTTCCTGGCCGAGTATCGCGACTGGAGCCCTTCGGCGCTGGAGCGGCTGGAGCAGCTCGAACAGCTTCGGGCGCTTCACCATGGCCACGCCATACAGGTGGCGCTGGCCGCCGAGCCCAATCCAGCCGGCGTCGATACGCTCGAGGACCTGGAGCGCGTCAGGGCGCTGCTGAGCACGAGGAAGTAAGGAGGGAGGATGCGCGTTCTGTTCGTCTGTCTCGGCAATATCTGCCGTTCCCCGACCGCCGAAGGCGTGTTTCGCCGCGAACTCGAGGCGGCCGGGCTGGCCCACCGCGTGGAGGTCGATTCGTGCGGCATCGGCGATTGGCACGTGGGCAGGGCGCCGGACCCACGCTCCGCGGATGCCGCTCGCCGGCGCGGCATCGACCTGAGCGAGCTGCGCGCGCGCCAGCTCGCGGCCGATGATTTCACGCGTTTCGATTACCTCCTGGCCATGGACCACGATAATCTCGCGGCACTGAGGGCGCAGTGCCCCGGCGGGTGCCGGGCCCACATCGGCCTGTTCCTCGACTTTGCCGGCCATATCGACCGCGCGGTACCCGACCCCTACTACGGCGGCGAGGGTGGCTTCGAGGAGGTGCTCGACCTGATCGAGTCCGCTTCTCGCGGCCTGGTCGAGGAGATCGCCTCGCGGCTCGAGGGGCAGCGGCCTTGAGCGATACCCTGCTGGCCGATTACGACCTGAGTTCGGCCAATACCCTGGGGCTGCCGTGCCGCGCCGAGCGCTTCGCTGCGCCGGCGGCGCTCGAGCCGCTGCGCCGCTGGCTGCGCCTGGCGAGTGCCCGGGCGTGGCCGCTGACCGTGTTGGGCGGTGGCAGCAACCTGATCCTGCCCGAGCGGTTGCCGGGGTTGGTGCTTCAGCCGGCGCTGCGCTACTGGTGGCTGGAGCGTCGAGGTGACAACGTGCTGGTGCACGTCGGGGCGGGGGTCGAGTGGCATCCGCTGGTCATGGCGCTGGCCGGCCGTGAGCTGTGGGGAACCGAGAATCTGGCGCTGATTCCGGGCTCCTGCGGTGCCGCACCGATCCAGAACATCGGCGCCTACGGTGTCGAGCTGTGTGAAGTGCTCGAAGCGGTCGACGTCATGTTCGTCGAGGATGGCCGTTGCGCGCGGCTGACGGTGGAGGAGTGCGCCTTCGGCTATCGCGACAGCATCTTCAAGGGCGAACTGGAGAGCAAGGCGATCGTCACCGGGCTGACCCTGCGCCTCTCCCGCGAGCCTCAGCCGCGCCTAGGCTATGGCGATCTGGCCCAGCGGGTAGGCAGACACCCCGGGCCGCTCGAGGTGGCCGAGGCAGTTTGCGCCATTCGGCGCGAGAAGCTCCCCGATCCCGCTGTGCTGGGAAACGCCGGCAGCTTCTTCAAGAACCCCATCGTCGAGCGCAAGCAAGCCGCTCAGCTGTTGGCAACATGGCCCGACATGCCGCTCTTCGAATTGCCGGATGGGCGCGCCAAGCTGGCCGCCGGCTGGCTGATCGACCGCTGTGGTCTCAAGGGGTGGCGGGCCGGCCACTTCGGTGTCCACGAGCGTCAGGCGCTAGTGCTGGTGCACTTCGGCGGCGGTAGTGCCGGCGAGCTGCTGGCGGTTGCCGAGCGCATCGTCGAGCGGGTCCAGGCCCGCTTCGGCGTCTCGCTCGAGCGCGAGCCCCGGCTGGCCTGAGCGCACGTCGCCATCTGAATGGCTCCGTATGAAAATGGCCCGCGCAGGTGAACTGCGCGGGCCATTTGGCCTGGGCCGGGGCTGGATCAGCCCTGGCTGCCTTTCTGCCCCTCTTGCTCGCGACGGCGAATTTCGCGCGGATCGTTATGCGCGCGGCGCCGACGCCGTGAGGCCGCCTGCGATTGGGCCGGTTCCGCCGGTTCGCCGCTCGTCTCGGGCTTCTTGGCCTCCGTTCCGGACTGTTCCGGCTTGGGCGTCTCGGTCTTCGCCGCCTCGGCGGGCGTCTCCGCCGGCTTGGGCGCGTCGGCCTTGGGCGTCTCGGCCTTGGGCGTCTCGGCCTTCGCCGTCTCGACGGGCGTCTCCACCGGCTTGGGCGCATCGGCCTTGGGCGTCTCGGCAGGCTTCTCCGCCGGCTTGGGCGCATCGGCCTTGGGCGTCTCGGCAGGCTTCTCCGCCGGCTTGGGCGCGTCGGCCTTGGGCGTCTCGTCCTTGGGCTGGTTGGCCTTGGCCGGCTCGGCAGGCTTCTCCACCGGCTTGGGTGCATCGGCCTTGGGCTGCTCGGCCTTCGCCGGCTCGGCGGGCGTCTCCACCGGCTTGGGTGCATCGGCCTTGGGCTGCTCGGCCTTGGCCGGCTCGGCGGGCGTCTCCGCCGGCTTGGGCGCATCGGCCTTGGGCTGCTCGGCCTTGGCCGGCTCGGCGGGCGTCTCCACCGGCTTGGGTGCATCGGCCTTGGGCGTCTCGGCCTTCGCCGGCTCGGCGGGCGTCTCCATCGGCTTGGGTGCATCGGCCTTGGGCGTCTCGGCCTTCACCGGCTCGGCGGGCTTCTCCACCGGCTTGGGCGCATCGGCCTTGGGCGTCTCGGCCTTCGCTGGCTCGGTGGGCGTCGGCTGCGGCCTGGACGCTTCGCCTCTGGCCTGCTCAGGCTTCCCTTCGGGCTTGGCTTGCGACTTCGGCTGCTCGGCCTTCACTCCTTCGACGGGGGCCTGCTCCGACGGCTCGCTCTTGCTTGGTTCGGCCTGCTCGCCCGCTTGCAGGCGCTTCTGCTCGGCCTCGGCCTGCGGGTTGATGGCGTGCTGGCGCGAGCGGTTGCGCGGGTTGTTGCGCGTGCGCTTGGGCTTGCCATCGTCCGTCTTGGCGGGCTCGACCGCTGACTCGACGGGCTTCTCCTGAGGTTCGGCCTTCTGACGGCGGGGTGCCTCGTCACGGCTGCGGGGCTTGTTGCCCTGGCGACCCTCTTCGCCAGCCTGGGACCTGTCGGCACGGGCCTGGTTGCGGCCGCGGCCGCTACGGCCTTCCCCGCGGCCGGCAGCAGCGTCCTGGCGTGCCTCCTGGCGGGAGTCACTGCGGGCACTCTCCTGCTGGCGAGCCTGGCCGCGTTGGCTACGACCGTCGTCCTGGGCGTCGCTGCGCGAACGCCGCCGCTGGCGACCGTTGCGCTCGCCACGCTCTTCGTCGCCGCTACGGGCCGGCGATGACGCGGTCGGCTTGCGGGTTTCGGTCGGCGTGGCGGTATCGCTCTCGGTACCGCCGAGCAGCTTGCTGACGCCTTTGAGCAGCCGGCCGAGCACGCCGGCGGCGGGAGCGGCAGCGGCAGCGGCAGCCGGAGGAGCGGGCGGCGGCGGGGCTTGCTCCTGTTGCAGGGAGGCCGGCGCCGGCTCGTTGTGGATCACCGTCTTGACCGCCGCCTCGGTGCGGGCGACCGGCTTGGCGATGCTCATGTCCGGCTCCTTGCCGATCTCGGTATGCACCGAGAGCTCGAAGCTGGACTTGTCCTGGTCGCCTTCCTCCTCGATATGGTCGTCACGCAGGCGCTGCACGTCGTAGTGCGGCGTGTCCATGTCGGGGTTGGGCAGCACCAGAACGCGCACGCCCTGGCGCTTCTCGATATCGGCGAGCACCGCACGCTTCTCGTTGAGCAGGTAGGTGGCCACCGGCACCGGCAGAATGGCGCGGATCTGGGCGCTGCGCTCCTTCATCGCCTCCTCTTCGATCAGGCGCATGATCGACAGCGACAGCGAGCGTACGTCGCGGATGGTGCCCTGGCCGTTGCAGCGCGGGCAGACCACGCCGCTGGTCTCGCCGAGAGAGGGGCGCAGCCGCTGGCGCGACATCTCCATCAGGCCGAAGCGCGAGATGCGGCCGATCTGGACCCGGGCGCGATCGAGCTTGAGCGCGTCGCGCATGCGGTTCTCGACCTCGCGCTGGTTGCGCGCCGGGCTCATGTCGATGAAGTCGATCACCACCAGGCCGCCGATGTCGCGCAGGCGCAGCTGGCGAGCTATCTCGTCGGCCGCCTCGAGGTTGGTCTGAAGCGCGGTCTCCTCGATGTCGCTGCCACGGGTGGCGCGCGCCGAGTTGATGTCGATGGAGACCAGGGCCTCGGTGTGGTCGATAACGATGGAACCGCCGGAGGGCAGCTTCACTTCGCGCTCGTAGGCAGTCTCGATCTGGGATTCGATCTGGAAGCGCGAGAACAGCGGGACTTCGTCGGCGTAGAGCTTGATCTTCTGCTGGTACGAGGGCATGACCTGGCGAATGAAGGCCAGGGCGCGCTGGTGTACCGTCGGATCATCGATGAGAACCTCGCCGATGTCCTGACGCAGGTAGTCGCGCATGGCGCGGATGATGACGTCCGACTCGCGGTAGATCAGGAACGGCGCGGGGCGCTTGCCGGCCTCCTCGGTGATCGACTCCCATACCTGCACGAGGTAGTTGAGGTCCCACTGCAGCTCCTCGCTGCTGCGACCGATGCCGGCGGTGCGCACGATCACGCCCATCTTCTCCGGCACGGTGAGCTGGCCCATCGCCTCCTTGAGCTGGGTGCGTTCGTCGCCCTCGATGCGTCGAGAGATACCGCCGGCACGGGGGTTGTTGGGCATCAGCACGAGGAAGCGGCCGGCCAGGCTGATGAAGGTGGTCAGCGCTGCCCCCTTGTTGCCGCGCTCCTCCTTGTCGACCTGAACGATGACTTCCTGGCCTTCCTTGAGCACCTCCTTGATGCTGGGGCGTCCCGACGTCTCCTTCAGGAAGTACTCGCGGGAGATCTCCTTGAGCGGGAGGAAGCCGTGACGATCGGCCCCGAAGTCGACGAAGGCGGCTTCGAGGGAGGGCTCGACGCGGGTGATCTTGCCGCGATAGATATTGGCTTTCTTTTGCTCCCTGGCACCCGATTCGATGTCCAGGTCGTATAGGCGTTGTCCATCTACCAGCGCGACGCGCAGCTCTTCGGGCTGGGTCGCATTGATGAGCATCCGTTTCATGTTGTCTCGCAAACTGGACGCGCCGGTAGGCTTCGAAGAAGGCGAACCTCTGGGTGCTGCGTGCTTGTGCTCAGCGCATGTCGCGGATGCGCAGTGGCGCCCGATCGTACCGGTACCCGAAGCGGGCCCGGCACGACATGATCATGTTGAGTACGTGGCGGAGGCAGGACATGTCTCGGTGGGGCTTCTCCCATCCGGCCCTGCGGTCACCGCCAGACACCTGGCATTCATCGATTCGCCAACGCCGGCCACCGGCACGATGTGGAACGATTCCCGTGGCCACCGCTCACCTTTGTCGCGAGTCGGGTCCGGGCGTGGCGTCACTGCTTGTCTTCTTTACTTGCTGCTATCACTCGTCGGCGGCGGGACCCGCGGTAAGGGAGTCGTCGCCGCCCGATTTCGTCGCTCCGGCCTGCGTGTCTGTCGTGCAGGCGCCATGGGACCGAAGGGATCCATCCGAGCGAGCTGGCAATATAGCAGTATTGCCCAGGCGCAGCAATTGGCGCAGTGCATCGACGAGTGCGTTAGAATGCTGCCTCACAACAGATTTTCAGCAGGAGAGTCATGGCCGAGGGTCGCGACGTACAGTGGGTGGAAGTGGGCGAGGGCCAGTCGGGCCAGCGGGTCGACAACTTCCTGATAACACGCCTGAAGGGCGTGCCGCGAACGCTGGTCTACCGCATCGTGCGCAAGGGCGAGGTGCGGGTGAACAAGAAGCGCGTGAAGGCCGACTACCGCCTGCAGGTGGGCGACATGGTACGGATCCCGCCGCTCAAGCTGGCCCCGCGCGAGGCCGTCAAGCAGGTCAGCGAAGGGTTGCGCAACCTGCTCGCCGGCAGCGTGCTGGTGGAGGGGCCAGGCTGGCTGGTGCTCAACAAGCCGGCCGGGCTTCCCGTGCACGGCGGCAGCGGGGTCAAGATCGGCCTGATCGAGGCGCTGCGCCAGGTACGAGAGGACCTCGACTTCCTCGAGCTGGTCCATCGCCTCGACCGCGACACCTCGGGCTGCCTGCTGCTGGCCAAGTCGCGGCCGGCGCTGCTGACGCTCAACGAGGCGCTCAAGCGCCACCAGATGGACAAGCGCTATCTGGCGCTGGTGGCGGGGCGCTGGCCGGCGCGCCGCGAGTTCGTCAGCGCGCGTCTCGATCGCTACGATGCCGGCAACGGTGAGCGCCGGGTGCGCGTGGATGCCGCCGGCAAGGTGGCGCGTACCCGCTTTGCCGTGCGCGAAGCGCTGCCCAGGGCCACGCTGATCGAGGCCGAGCCGGTCACCGGGCGCACGCATCAGATTCGCGTGCATGCCGCCCATGCCGGTCATCCCCTGCTCGGCGACGACAAGTACGGCTCCCGCGAAGGCGAGGCGCTGGCGCGGCACCTGGGCCTGGCGCGCCTGTTCCTGCACGCCGAGTCGCTGACCTTCCCTGAGCCCGGCAGTGGACGGCCGGTGCAAATCCGTGCGCCGTTACCCGACGAGCTCGAGACGGCGCTGGCGCAAGCCCGCGGCAGCCGCTGAGTCCGAGCCGCCATGGGAATCACGACCGGAGCCGCTATGCGCTATCGACTGGTGATCTTCGACTGGGACGGCACCCTGATGGATTCCGCCGCCCGTATCGTTGCCTGCATGCAGGCGGCGGCCCGCGATGCCGGCTGGGGGCACCTCGAGGAGGCGGCGGTGCGCGACATCATCGGCCTGGGGCTGCCCGAGGCCATCGACCGGCTGTGCCCGGGCATCGATGCCGAGCGCTTCGAGCTCCTGCGCAGCCGCTACGCCCATCACTTCGTCGAGGGTAATCGCACGCCGATGCCTTTCTTCGCTGGTGTCGAAGCCGGCATCGCCACGCTGCGTGAGCCGCGGGCGAGACGCCTGGCGGTGGCCACCGGCAAGAGCCGGCGTGGGCTCGAACGTGTCTTCCGCGAGAGCGGCAGCGGCGGCTGGTTCCATGCTAGCCGCACCGCCGACGAGACCCGTTCCAAGCCGCACCCCCAGATGCTCGAGGAGCTGCTGGTCGAGCTCGACGTGCCTGTCGAGGAGGCGGTGATGGTGGGGGATACCGAGTACGACATGGAGATGGCTCGCGCCCTGGGGATGGACCGGGTGGCGGTGACCTGGGGGGTCCATGCCCCGGAGCGATTGGCGGCGAGCCGTCCCGTCTATACTGCCCAGGCGGTAACCGAGCTGTTCGACTGGCTGAACCGATAGCAGGCGAGAGGGAAGACGACCCGATGAGCGATGACAAGCGTCAGGATGAGGGCAGGCATGATCGCGACGAAGATCGCTGGACCCAAGGGCCGGAGTTGACGCCTGAGCAGGCGCGTCGCGAGCGACAGGCGGGGAGCGAGGAGCCGGTGCCGCCGGCGGAGAGCGCCGAAGCGCTGCGGGAGCGTCAGCGACTGGCGCAGCTGGAGATGCTCGACCGCTGGGTCGACGGGGTGTTGGTCGAGCAGCGCCGCTCGCGGCGCTGGAAGCTGTTCTTCCGCTTCTTCTTCATCGTGCTGATCCTGGCATCGTTGGCCGCTATCTTCTATGGCGTGTTCGGGGACCCGACGTCGGAGCCGGAGCGACAGCACCTGGGGGTGGTCAAGGTGGAGGGTGTGATCGACAGCGAGTCGCCGGCCAGCGCAGAGCGCATCATCGAGGGCCTCAATCGGGCCTGGGACTCGCCCAATGCCGCCGCCGTGGTGCTGCACATCAACAGCCCCGGGGGCAGTCCGGTGCAGTCCCAGCGTGTCTACAACGAGATCCTGCGCCTGCGCGAGGAGGGCGACAAACCGATCATCGCCGTCATCGAGGACGTCGGCGCCAGCGGTGCGTACTACATGGCAGCGGCGGCCGACGAGATCGTGGCGGCCCCGGCCAGCCTGGTGGGGTCGATCGGTGTGATCTTTGCCAGTTTCGGCTTCGAGGAGGCGATCGAGCGCCTCGGCATCGAGCGGCGCATCTACGTCAGCGGCGAGAACAAGGACTTCCTCGATCCTTTCTCCGAGGTGGATCCGGAGGTGCGCGACTTCTGGCAGGGGGTCATGGATATTACCCATGGCCAGTTCATCGAGGCCGTGCGCCAGGGGCGCGGTGAGCGCCTGGTCGAGGACGAGCGGCTCTTCAGCGGCCTGGTCTGGAGCGGGCAGCAGGCCCTGGAGCTGGGGCTGATCGACGGCATCAGCAGCCTCGATGCCCTGAGCCGCGAGCTGTTCGGCGAGCTTCGATTGCACAATTACACGCCGCGACTGGATCCCTTCGAGCGCCTGAGCCGCCAGTTCGGGCGGGTCGCTGCCGAGTGGGCGGGGCTGCCCTCCAGCCGCGCGCCGGTACGCTATCAGTTGCCTTGAGCACCCAACGGGTCGAGGCCCGCTTCGCGTAGCAGCTGGCACAGCCGAATCAGCGGCAGGCCGATCAGCGTATTGGGGTCGTCGCCCTCGAGCTTCTCGAACAGGGCGATGCCGAGTCCCTCCATGCGAAAGCTGCCGGCGCTGTCGAGCGGCTGCTCGCGCTCCACGTAGCGGGCGATCTCCGCGTCGCTGAGCCGGCGAAAGCATGCGTCGTAGCGCTCGTGGCAGACCCAGTGGCGCGCGTTGCGCGTATCGATAAGCGCCAATCCGGTGAAAAAGGTCACCCGGTGGCCGGAGAAGCGCGCCAGCTGTGCCCGGGCCGTGGCCTCGTCACCGGGCTTGCCGAGGATGTCGCCGTCGAAGGTGGCGACCTGGTCGGAGCCGATCACCAGGTGGTCGGGATACTCCTCGGCCACCCGGCTGGCCTTGGCCAGCGCCAGGCGGTGTACCAGGGGCTCGGGTGCTTCGCCGGGGTGCGGTGTCTCGTCGATGTCGGGGCTGGCCCAGGCGTAGGGCAGCCCCAGGCGGTCGAGGAGTTGGCGGCGCCAGCGGGAGCCGGAAGCGAGAACGAGTCGAGGCATGAAGCCCTCCTGCAGTGCGTGGTAAGAAGAGGCGTTCGGGGGTCGGGCAGGCGGGTAGTGTAACTTGTTGAGAGGGCGTCTTTGACAGGGGCTGGGGGAGTGCCTATCATTGCGCGCCTATGTTGACCTCACGACTTCCCAACAGGGTCGAGCCCTATCGGCTCGCCGCTCGTGGCGAAAGCCTCTCCGGCCTGATGGCGCTCGACCAGTTCGAGCGCCTGGCCGAGCAGGTCGGTGCCCAGGCGGGCGACTGCCAGGTGTGGCTCGATTTCGGCATCGATGCCCAGGGCCGCCGCGAGATTCGCGGTCGCCTCGAGGCCGAGCTGCAGCTGCCTTGCCGGCGCTGCCTCGAACCCATGGCGCAGCATGTCGAGAGCGAATTCCTGCTGGGCATGGTCTCGAGCGATGCGCTGGCGGCAGAGCTGCCGAGCACCCACGAGCCGGTGCTGGTGGAAAACGAGCAGCTGAACCTGCTGGCGGTGGTCGAGGATGAACTGATCCTCAGCTTGCCCCAGGTGGTTTACCACGACGAGGCGCATTGCCGCGTCTCGCGCGACCAGCTGAGCAGCGGCGAGGAGGCCGAATCGAGCGAGCCGACTCCCGCGAGTCCTTTCGAGGTGCTGCGTCACCTCAAGGGCAAATCCTGATTGTTTATCGTCTCACTTCGGAGTGACACCCATGGCAGTTCAACAGAATCGTAAGACCCGTTCCAAGCGCGGCATGCGCCGCAGCCATGACGCCCTGAGTGCGCCGACCCTGTCCCAGGACAAGGAAACCGGTACCACTCACCTGCGCCATCACGTCTCTCCTGACGGTTTCTACCGTGGTCGCAAGGTGGTCGACGCCTGAGTCGACTCGTCGTCGATGACCGTCGGCACTTGAACGTGCGGATTGCCATCGATGCGATGGGCGGAGACGCCGGCCCCGCCGTGGCCGTACATGGTGCGGCCGCTGCCGTCCAGGCCTGGCCGGGGTTGGCGATCGACCTATTCGGTCCGGGCGACCAGCTGTCAAGCGCGCTCGAGAATCTGCCGCGGCATCTCGCCGCGGCCGGTTCGCATCTGTCCGTTCACCATGCGCCGGGCGTGATTCACCCGAATCAGCGGCCCTCCGACGCGCTCAGGCGGGGCGACGATACCAGCATGGCGCGGATGCTCGCCCATGTGGCCAGTCGCGATGCCGCCGCCGGTGTCAGTGCCGGCAATACCGGCGCCCTGATGGCCTTGGCCCGGCGAGCGTTGGGGACCGTGGCGGACATTCCGCGCCCGGCCATCTGCACGGCCATCCCCACCCGTGGCGACGGGCGCTGCTATCTGCTGGACCTCGGCGCCAACGTAGACGTCAGCGCGGAGCGGCTGGTGGACTTCGCCCGCATGGGTGAAGTCATGGCGCGTCATGTGGATGGTCTCGCCGCTCCCAGGGTGGCGCTGCTCAACGTGGGCAGCGAAGGCACCAAGGGCAGCGAGACGGTGCGTCAGGCGGATGCGCTGCTGGATGCGCTTGGCTCACTGAACTATATCGGTTTCATCGAGGGGGACGGCATCTTTGCCGGCTCCGCCGATGTGGTGGTGTGCGATGGTTTCGTCGGTAATGCGGTGCTCAAGGCCAGTGAAGGATTGGCGCGCATGTTGATCGAGCGTGTTCAGACGACCTTCGAGTCGCACTGGAGCAGCCGCCTGGTCGGTGTGCTGGCGAGGCCGGCGCTGCGCCGGCTGAAAAACGAGCTCGATCCGGTGCGCTACAATGGCGCCAGCCTGCTGGGGCTCGACGGCATCGTCATCAAGAGCCACGGCAGCGCCGATGTCACCGGCTTCTCCTATGCCGTGTCGCGGGCCGTGCAGGAGGTCGACCGCGGCTTGCCGGGGCGGCTCGCCATGGAGCTGGGTACCCGGTGTGACAGCACTCAACAAGAGCAATGGTGAATGACATGACTCAACCCCTTGCCCTCGTCTTTCCCGGGCAGGGCTCCCAGCAGGTGGGCATGCTGCGGGAGCTGGCGGAACGCTACAGCGTCGTGCGCACGACCTTCGAGGAGGCCGCCGATGCTCTGGGTTACGACCTGTGGAAGGTGGTCCAGGAGGGGCCCGGCGAGGCTCTCAACGCGACCGCCTGTACCCAGCCGGCACTGTTGACCGCCAGCGTGGCCATCTGGCGCGTCTGGCAGGAGCTGGAGGGACCGCGCCCAGGCGCCATGGCGGGTCATAGCCTGGGAGAATACAGCGCCATGGTGTGTGCCGGTGTCATGGGCTTCGCCGATGGCGTGCGCCTGGTGCGCCTGCGCGGCGAGGCGATGCAGGAAGCGGTGCCGGTCGGTCGTGGCGCCATGGCGGCCATCCTGGGGCTCGAGGATGCCACCGTTGAAACGGCCTGCGCCGAGGCCGCGCAGAATGAGGTGGTGGCGGCGGTGAACTACAATGCCCCGGGGCAGGTGGTGATCGCCGGCGACAAGGCCGCCGTGGAGCGGGCCATTGCCCTGTGCCAGGAGGCAGGAGCCAAGCGTGCCATGCCGCTGCCGGTGTCGGTGCCTTCGCACTGCGCCCTGATGCGTCCGGCCGCCGAACGGCTCAAGGCCGCCATGGCCGATCTCGACATGCGTCCGCCGCGCTATACCGTCTACCAGAACGTCGATGCCCAGGCGCATGCCGATGTCGAGACCCTGCGCACGCGCCTGGTCGAGCAGCTCTATCAGCCGGTGCGCTGGACCGCCTGCGTCGAGGCGATGGAGGCAGCGGGTGCCTCGGTCTTCATCGAGTGCGGGCCGGGCAAGGTGCTCACCGGCCTCGGCAAGCGCATTGCCAAGGGCAGCAAGGGGCTGGCGGTCAACGATCCCGACAGCCTCGAGGCGGCGCTTGGCCTGGCGCGTGAGGCGGTCGGCCAGTAAGGCACGGCCGGCCCATACAACGAGGGGCATCGAGCCCCAGGACCCAACAGCAGTCGGAGCGGGAACAGGTTATGTCCAGCGAACGCAGAATCGCCCTGGTGACCGGCGCCAGCCGCGGCATCGGTCAGGCCATTGCCCATGAGCTTGGCCGTCAGGGGCGCGTGGTGATCGGCACGGCCACCACGGAGTCGGGTGCGGCCAGGATCGACGAGGACCTGCGTGCCAACGGTATCGAGGGCGCCGGCAGGGCGCTCGACGTGACCGACCAGGCCAGTGTCGATGCGCTGGTCAAGGCCATCACCGAGGAGTTCGGGGCACCCACCATCCTGGTCAACAACGCCGGCATCACGCGGGACAACCTGCTGATGCGCATGAAGGAAGACGAGTGGGATGCGGTGCTCGACACCAACCTCAAGTCGGTCTATCGCGTCACCAAGGCGTGCCTGCGCGGCATGACCAAGGCCCGCTTCGGCCGTATCGTCAGCATCAGCTCGGTCGTGGCGACCATGGGCAATCTCGGCCAGACCAACTATGCTGCCGCGAAGGCAGGGATGGAGGGGTTCACTCGCGCCCTGGCGCGTGAGGTGGCGTCTCGGGCCATCACCGTCAATGCGGTGGCGCCGGGCTTCATTGCCACCGACATGACGCGGGCGCTGCCCGAAGAGCAGCATCAGGCGCTGCTGACCCAGATTCCGCTGGCGCGCCTCGGCGAGCCCGGGGAGATTGCGGCTGCCGTCGGTTTCCTGGCAAGCGACGCCGCTGGCTACATCACCGGCGAGACGCTGCAGGTCAACGGCGGCATGAACATGCGTTGAAGCCCCCGCGGGTCGGTGGTTGCGCCGACGGGGGGGCGTCTATAAACTACCCCGCAGCTTGAGTTTGCGGACCAAACGGCTGGTCATCTGAACGGCTAACTTGAACGACTGGAGTACGTATAATGAGCACCATCGAAGAGCGCGTGAAGAAGGTTGTGGCCGAGCGCCTGAACGTCAAGGAAGAGGACATCCAGAACAGCTCCTCCTTCACCGAGGACCTGGGCGCCGATTCCCTGGACACCGTCGAGCTGGTCATGGCGCTCGAAGAGGAATTCGATACCGAAATCCCCGATGAAGAAGCCGAGAAGATCACCACCGTTCAGGAAGCCATCGATTACGTCAACGCCCACCAGTAAGGGCGCGGTCGTCACCGCTTGCTGAGGTGAAGGGCCCTGCGAGGGCCCTGGAAAAGCCGTCCTGAGTCCCAGGGCGGCTTTTTGCTTTGTGTCGAGCCGTGGCTGCCCAAGCGAGGAGCATGTCCGGTATAATGCGCGCAATGACGGCCCTGGAGAAGGGCCGTGTCATCAAGGTTGTCTGGAGGATTTCTGATGGCTCGTAGAGTTGTGGTGACCGGGCTGGGGCTGGTCACGCCGGTGGGCAACACCGTCGAGGAGAGCTGGGAGAACATCCTGGCCGGCAACAGCGGTATTGCCCCTATCGAGCATTTCGATGCTGCCGGCTTCAACACTCGCTTCGGCGGTTCGGTCAAGAACTTCGACATCAGCCCGTACCTGAACCCGAAAGATGCGCGCAAGATGGACCTGTTCATCCAGTACGGCGTGGCGGCGGGAGCGCA
This sequence comes from Halomonas sp. SS10-MC5, assembly GCF_015992245.1. NCBI lineage: Bacteria > Pseudomonadati > Pseudomonadota > Gammaproteobacteria > Oceanospirillales > Halomonadaceae > Halomonas > Halomonas sp. SS10-MC5. Next base: position 1,742,079 of record NZ_CP065435.1, read on the forward strand.
GGCCATCCGGGATGCCGGCATCGAGTGCACCGAAGAGAACGCCGAGCGTATCGGCGTGGCGATCGGTTCCGGCATCGGCGGGCTGCCGATGATCGAACAGAACCACAACGCGATGCACAAGGGGGGGGCGCGTCGGATCTCGCCCTTCTTCGTGCCGGGATCCATCATCAACATGATCTCCGGCAACCTGGCCATCCAGCACGGCTTCCGCGGGCCCAACATCGCCATCACCACGGCCTGCACCACCGGCACCCACAACATCGGCTACAGTGCCCGCACCATCGCCTACGGCGATGCCGACGTGATGATCTGCGGCGGGGCCGAGATGGCCACCACGCCGCTGGGGCTGGGCGGGTTCTCCGCCGCTCGGGCGCTGTCGACCCGCAACGACGACCCCCAGGCCGCCAGTCGCCCCTGGGACCGCGACCGTGACGGCTTCGTGCTGTCTGACGGCGCGGGTATCCTGGTGCTGGAGGAGTACGAGCACGCCAAGGCGCGCGGGGCGCGGATCTATGCCGAGCTGACCGGCTTCGGCATGAGCGACGACGCCTACCACATGACCGCGCCGCCCGAGGACGGCAGCGGGGCGGCACTCTCCATGCGCAATGCCATCCGCGATGCGCGCATCGACCCCGCCCAGGTCGACTACATCAATGCGCATGGCACCTCGACGCCGGCGGGCGACCTGGCCGAGAGCCGAGCGGTCCGCAAGGTGATGGGCGAGGCGGCCAACTCGGTGGCGGTGAGTTCCACCAAGTCCATGATCGGCCATCTGCTGGGGGCCGCCGGCGCCGTCGAGGCGGTGTTCTGCATCCTGGCGATTCGTGACCAGGTGGCGCCACCGACGATCAACCTGGACAATCCCCAGGAGGGCTGCGACCTGGATTACGTGCCGCATACTGCGCGCGAGATGAAGATCGACGTGGCGCTGTCCAATTCGTTCGGCTTCGGTGGCACCAACGGGACCCTGGTCTTCTCCCGGCTGCGCTGAGCCGGGCTGTCGAGGGCGTGACATGACCCGGTCGCTATCGGATACGCCGATTGCCGCCGACGATCGCGGCCTGGCCTATGGCGACGGGCTGTTCGAGACCGTGCTGGTGCGCGATGGTGAACCCCAGCTGTGGCCGCAGCACATGGCCCGCCTGGCCAGGGGGTGCCGTGCCCTGGGCATTCCCATGCCCGCTGCCGCCGAACTCGACGGCCTGCCCGGCCAGGCGGGGGCCGGCCTCATGGTGCTCAAGCTGATCGTGACCCGAGGCAGTGGAGGCCGAGGCTACCTTCCCCCGTCACCGGCCGAGCCGCGCTTGCTGTGGCAGCTGTCCCGCTTCGCACCCCAGGTAGAGCGCTGGGAGGCGGGCGTGCGGGTGCGGCATTGCCGTTTGCAGTTGGGCATCCAGCCAGCGCTCGCGGGGCTCAAGCACCTCAATCGGCTCGAGAACGTACTGGCACGCAGCGAGTGGGACGACCCCGAGGTGGCCGAAGGGCTGCTCTGCGACAGCCAGGGGAGCCTGGTCGAAGCCACCTGCATGAACCTGTTCTGGCAGCGCCGGGGGCGCCTGGAGACGCCGCGGCTGGACGGTAGCGGCGTGGCCGGAACGCTGCGTGCGGCCCTGATGGAGCGCCTGCCGATCACGGAGGTCGTCGCGGGGCCGGAGGTGCTGGCCGAAGCCGAGGCCGTGTGGCTCGGCAATTCGCTCCAGGGGCTCTGGCCCGTGATACGTCTCGATACCGCCGATGGCGCCATGCAGCGGTGTTGGACGCTGGCCGGCCTCCGCCGCGACATCCAGCGCGAGGCCCATGAGCTGCTGGGATACCCGGCCGAATTTGGGCATTGAGCTGCGCGGCTGGGCATGCGAAGCGAGATTCGCCGGCCTGGTTCCGCGGACGGAATGTACTGGGCAATGAAGAGTGGGCAACGAGGAAGACGCATGCTGCGTTTGGTGAAGTTTCTGGTGGTGTTGGCCCTCCTGGCCGCCGTGGCGGCCTTCGCCGGCTATCGCTATTGGCAGAGCCGGCTCGAGGCGCCCATTGCGGTGGAGGAGGAGACCCTCTACGAGGTGCCGCGCGGGGCGGGGTACAACCGGGTGATCGCGGATCTGGCGGCACGCGGTGCGATCGAGGACGAGTGGGCGTTTCGCCTGTTGACGCGGATCGAGCCCGAGGCGATCCCCCAGCTGCGCACCGGCGAGTACATGCTCGAGCCGGGCATGAGCGGGCGCGAGCTGATCGAGCTGCTCGGCAGCGATCGCGTCGTCACCTACCCGTTGACCATCCCCGAAGGTTGGACCTTCCGCCAGATGCGCGCCCGACTCGATGCCGCCGCCAAGCTCGAGAACCGTACCGCGGATCTTAGCGATGAAGAGATCATGGCGCTGCTCGAGCGCGAGGGACGGCACCCCGAGGGCTGGTTCTTCCCCGATACCTATCGCTACCACAAGGGCATGAGCGACGTGGATATCCTGCGCCAGGCGCTTGCACGCATGGAGCAAGTGCTGGACGAGGTCTGGGAGGCGCGTAGCGACAACCTGCCCATCGAGACGCCCTACGAGGCGCTGATCATGGCCTCGCTGATCGAGCGCGAGACCGGCGCTCCCGAGGAGCGTCGCGAAATCGCCGGTGTCTTCAAGCGGCGCCTGGAGCGCGGCATGCGCCTGCAGACCGACCCTACCGTGATCTATGGCATGGGCGAGCGCTACGAAGGACGCATCACCCGCGCCGACCTGCAGGAATCGACCCCATACAACACCTATACCATCGACGGAATGCCGCCAACGCCCATCGCCATGCCGGGGCGCGCCTCGCTCGAGGCCGCCGTCGACCCGCTGCCCGGCGAGACCCTTTACTTCGTTTCGCGGGGCGACGGTACGCACCATTTCTCACGTACGCTGCGCGAACACAACAATGCCGTGAACCGCTACATCCGCAACCGTTGAGCGGCCGGACGCACAGGAGCCCCGATGCAACAGCGTGGACGATTCATCACCCTGGAAGGCGGCGAGGGAGTCGGCAAGTCGACCAACCTGGCGTGGGTGGCTCAATGGTTGACGGCGCATGGCGTCGAGGTGGTGCGCACCCGGGAGCCGGGAGGTACGCCGCGAGCCGAAGCCATTCGTGAACTGCTGCTCTCACCGCAAGCCGACGAGCCGCTCGACGCCGATGCCGAGCTGCTGCTGGTGTTCGCCGCTCGCGCTCAGCACCTGGCGCAGCGTATTCGCCCGGCGCTCGCCCGCGGCGCCTGGGTGCTCTGCGATCGTTTCACCGATGCCACCTTCGCCTACCAGGGCGGGGGACGTGGCATCGACCCGGCACGTATCGCCGAACTGGAGCGCTTCGTGCAGCAGGGCCTAGAGCCGGACCTGACGCTGCTGCTCGATATGCCGGTGGACGCGGCCCAGCGGCGCCTGCAGGGCCGTTTGGCAGCTGGCGGCCATACCCGCGATCGTTTCGAGCAGGAGCATTCCGCCTTCTTCGAGGCCGTGCGTGGCGTCTACCTGGCACGGGCCAGGGCGGCGCCCCGACGGGTGGCGGTCATCGATGCCGACGCCCCCTTGGAAACCGTGCAGGCGCGCCTTTCGGCATGCCTGGAAGAGCGAGTGAGGGAGTGGCTGTGAGCGAGCCCTCCCTGCCGATCCCGCTGCCGTGGCACGAGCCGTTGTGGCGTCGGTTCCTGGCGCTGTACCGTGGCGCTCGGCTGCCTCATGCGTTGTTGCTCTCGGGGCCGCATGGCGTCGGCAAGCAGCGCTTCGCCGATGCCCTGGTCGCACAGCTCCTGTGCACCTCGCCGGGCGAGGTGGCCTGCGGCCAGTGCCACGGCTGCCGCATGCTGGCGTCCGGCTATCATCCCGACCTGCTGCGCGTGTCGCCTGATGAGGGCAAGCGGCAGATCCGTATCGACCCCATTCGCGAGGTCAACGCCTTCGTCGCCCAGACGGCCCAGCAGGGCGGCCATCGCGTGATCGTGCTGTCGCCGGCCGAGGCGATGAACGTGGCCGCCGCCAACGCCTTGCTCAAGAGCCTGGAGGAGCCGGGGGAGCGCACCCAGTTCGTGCTGCTGGCGGACGTGCCCTCGCGCATGCTGGCCACCATTCGCTCGCGCTGCCAGCACTGGAGCCTGCCGTCGCCTTCACCCGAGCATAGCCTGGCGTGGCTGGGCGAGCAGCTGGGCAGTCGTGAGGAAGCCGCGTTCTGGTACCGGGTCTCGGGCGGCCTGCCGCTGCTGGCGGTCGAGCTGGCGACCCCCGACTCCCGGGCGCTGCGCAACCAGTTGCACGAGACCTTCGATGCCCTGGTGCGCGGCGCCGAGCCGGTGGCCGAGGCGGCGCGCCTCGACCGCCAGTCCCTGGAATCGATCCTGTGGTACGGTATTGCCTGGCTCGAGGATCTCATTCGCCTGGGCCTGTCGGGAGAGGCCGACGAGGTGCGCAATCCCGACCTGCTGCCGCTGTTCCGCCAGGCGGTCAAGAACGCCCGGGTGCAGGATTGGTTCCGGCTGCTGGACTTTGCCCGCGAGCAGCGCCGACTGTTGGCAGCGGGCGGCAACCCCAATCCCCAGCTGGTCCTCGAGGCCTGGCTGGTCCGCTGGTCGACCCTGCTGCGCTCCTGAGCGGGGCGAAAGGGAGGAGCACTCATGGCGCCGCAGAAGGCCCTGTCATTGACGATCCAGGACGAGCAGACGCTGCTCTCCGCCTATATGCCGCTGCTGGAGCGGGGCGGCATCTTCGTGCCCACTCGCGAGCGCTACGAGCTGGGCCAGGAGGTCTATCTGCTGCTGACCCTGCCCGGCGAGAGCGAGCGGGTCCCGGTGACCGGCCAGGTCGTCTGGGTCTCGCCCGATGGCGTGGCGGGGCGGCGGGTGCCGGGTATCGGTATCCACTTCAGCCCCGAGGACCACGGCGTGCGAGACCGCATCGAGACCCTGCTGGCCGGGCAACTGGACAAGGGCGCCCCGACCTATACCCTGTGAGCGGACAGCACTGCGTTCCGCGCCATACACCTGACGAGTTTCCCCCTGCATGTTTGTCGATTCGCACTGCCACCTCGACCGCCTCGACCCCGCCACTCACGAGGGCAGCCTCGCCGCCGCCCTGCAGGCGGCCCGGGCTCGCGACGTACGCCAGTTCCTGGCCGTCGCCGTGACGCTGGACGACGTGCCGACGCTGGCCGGGATCGCCCGGGAGCACGCCGACGTGGCGATTTCCGCCGGCGTGCATCCGCTGCATCTGCTCGACTGCGAACCCGAGCTCGAGAGCATCAAGGAGACCGCCGAGCGTTTCGGAGTCGTGGCCATCGGCGAGTGCGGCCTGGACTACCATTATCTCGACAAGGCGCCCGAGCGCGTGCCGTCGCGGGAGATCCAGCGTGAACGCTTCCGCCGCCAGCTGGTCGCCGCCACCGAGCTCGAGCTGCCGGTGATCGTGCATACCCGCGACGCCCGCGAGGACACCCTGGCGCTGATTCGCGAGCACAGCGACCCGGCCATCGGCGGGGTGCTGCACTGTTTCACCGAGGACCTCGAGATGGCACGGGAGGCAGTGCGCCACGGTTTCTACATCTCGCTGTCGGGTATCGTCACCTTCCGCAACGCCGAGTCACTGCGCGAGGTGGCTCGCCGGGTGCCGCTCGACCGCCTGCTGATCGAGACCGACAGCCCCTACCTGGCACCGGTGCCGCATCGCGGCCGGCCCAACGAGCCGGCCTGGGTGGTGGAAGTGGCGCATTGCATCGCCGGCGAGCGCGGCATCAGCGTCGAGGAGGTGGCCATGCAGACCACGGCCAATTTCTACCGGCTGTTTCGTCACGCCGCTCCCGAGGTGTCCGCCGAGACACGAGAGGTGTTGGCGCGGGCCGGTCTGGTATAGCCGGAAAACGACGAAATATCGGGGGCAAGCATGAATCTGGATCCGCTGCTCAACCATGTAGTAGCCGATGGTGCCATTCCGCCAGTGGACCGCTGGCAGCCGACCCAGACAGGGGAAATGGATCTGGAAATCGCCGCCGACGGCCGCTGGTTCCATGACGGCCGCGAGATGTCACGGCCGCGCCTGGTGCGGCTGCTCTCGACGCTGCTGCGCCGAGAGGAGGACGGCCACTACTACCTGGTGACACCGGTGGAGAAGCAGCGCATCCGCGTGGTCGACCGGCCCTTTATCGTGGTCGACGCCGAGCACGACGAAGCCGCCGGCGACTGGTGGCTGACGACCCACGCCGGCGATCGCCTGCGCCTGGATGAGGAGCACCGGCTGCGCGTCAGCGCCACGCCCGATGGCGTCCTGGTGCCTGAGGTCCCGGTGCGCTTCGGCCTTGCCGCCCGCCTGGGGCGTAACGTCTACTACCGCCTGGTGGAGCACGCCGAGCAGCGGCAAGCAGAGGGTGGCGTGATCGAGCTGGGGCTTACCAGCGACGGCTGCTGGCAACCCCTGGGCGAACTGCCCGACGAGGCTTCGTGAGGCTGACGGAAGAGCAGCGTGCCGTCGTCGAGCATGGTGCCGGCCATGCGCGGGTCGCTGCCGTGGCGGGCGCCGGCAAGACCACCACCCTGGTCGCTCGCGTGCTGCACCTGCTCGAGCGCGGCGTACCGGCGAGCCGGATCCTGGTGCTGATGTTCAATCGCTCGGCGCGCGAGGATTTCCAGCGGCGGCTCGTCGAGATGGCCCCCGCCGGACAGCGCCTGCCCGACGTGCGCACTTTCCATTCGCTGGGGCATCGCCTGACCGCCAGCCTGACCCGCTGGGGGGCGCTGGCCCCGCGCCGGCTGGTGGCCGCCGACTGGCAGGTCGAGCGGCTGCTGCGCCAGGCGACCCTCGAGGTGCTGGAGGATGACGAGCGGCGCGAGCTGGCACTGGAAGCCGATACCCTGGAGGCACTGGCGCACTTCTGCGGGCTGGTGAAGGCCGAGATGGTGCCGGCGGCCACGCTGCTGGAACGGCTCGACCATGACGAGGGCTGCGAACACTTCGCTGCGGCCTTCGAACGGCTCGAGGCGCTGCTGGCCGAGCACAGCCTGATGACCTACTCGGACCTGCTCTACCGCCCCCTGCGTGCACTGGAAGCCGACCCCGGCCTGGTGCGGCGGGTCCAGGGCTTCCTCGATCAGGCGATCATCGACGAGTACCAGGACATCAACCAGGCCCAGCTGCGCCTGCTGGCGCTGCTTGCCGGCCGCCATGCCGACGTGATGGCGGTAGGGGATGCCAACCAGTGCATCTACGAGTGGCGCGGCGCCCATCCCGACACCATGCGCGAGCACTTCACCGCGACCTTCGGTGCGGCCATCGACTACCCGCTCTCGACCACCTTTCGCCATGGCCATGCGCTGGCGCTGCTGGCCAACCATGCCATTGCCGCCAACCGTCGGCGCCCCGACCAGCTGTGCCTGGCCGCGCCCGGCAACCCGAACACGGCACTGGCCATCGAGCAGGGCAGTGCGGCGCTCTTGACGACGCTCGACCGCTGGTGCCGCGCGGCAAGAACGCTCGACGAGGCATGCCTGCTGGTGCGCAGTTGGGCGCTGTCGGTTCCCGTACAGCTGCAGCTGCTGCAGGCCGGGATTCCGTTCCGCCTCTCCCGTGAGGATCGCTTCGTCTTTCGCCTGCCGCTGGTCCAGGCCCTGGCCGGCTACCTGCGTCTGGCGCGCACGCCGACCCTGCTGCACGACCCGGCGCACCTGCTGCGCCTGCTCGAGCAGCCCACGCCCTTCGTTGCCCGCGAGCGCCTCGCTGCCCTGGCGCAGCGTCTGGCGCAGACCCAGCACTATCCCGAGCGCGACGATCCCCTGCTGGCGGGCCTCAAGCCCGTGCAGCGACGCAACCTGAAGCGCCGCTGGGCGCTGCTTTGCGAGCTGCCGCGGCTCGGCGCCTGGCCGCCGGCGCGCCTGCTGGCACACATCGTCGAGGCGCTGGATGCCGAAAAGGTGCTCAAGCGTGCCGCCGCGCGTCGTGAGAAGGGCGAAGAAGACGTGCGCCTGCTCGACGTGCTGGTCGAGCAGGCCGGCGAGACACAGGACATCGACACCTTCCTCGAACTGCTCGAACGTCCCGTGGAGAATCATGCCGATGGCCTTTTGATCACCACCGTGCATGGGGCGAAGGGGCTGGAGTGGCCGCTGGTGGTGGTCGCCGGCGTCAACGAGGAGGATTTCCCGCATTACAGCCGCGACAACCCGCTCTCTCCCGAGCGCCTGGAAGAGGAGAGGCGGTTGTTCTACGTCGCCGTGACGCGGGCCCGCGAACGTCTGATGCTGCTGCACGACGGCGGCGATCATCGCCCCAGCCGCTTCCTGTCCGAGACGGCCTGGGAGGACTGTCAACACGTCGCGGCCCGGCTGGCGGAACCGGCGGCAGGCGATGCCGTCCTGGCGGTGGCGTCGCCCGGGCTGGTCTCGCGTTACCTGGCCGCCGTCGGCTACGCTGGCATCGAACTGACGCAACGGGGGCACGCGGTCGGCGAGCCGGGCGCGGCCTATGCCATACCGCCCTATCATCCCGGACAGCGGCTGCGACATGCGGTATTCGGCGAGGGAGTGGTCGTGGTGGTGGAGGGCGACCCCGCTGACCCGGTGATCGAGGTAAACTTCAAGCAGGCCGGGCGGCGTCGCTTGCTCGCCTGCCGGGCGCCCATTGAACTGCTCGCTGGCATGAAGGAGCCCACAGCGTCCATCCAAGGAGAACGCGCATGAGCCAGGTACTCATCTCGGCCAAGGAACTCGCCGATTCGCTGCAAGGCGGCCATCCCCCGCGAGTGCTCGACTGCCGCGCGCGGCTGGGCGACGGTGATGCCGGTCGTCGGCTGTGGGAAGCCGGCCATGTGCCCGGTAGTCTGCATCTCGACCTCGATCGCGACCTGGCGGCCGAACCCGGCGGGGGCGGTCGCCATCCTCTGCCCACCCCCGAGGCCTTTGTCGCCACGCTGCAGCGGCTCGGCATCTCCCCGGACGTTGCCGTGGTGGTGCTGGACGACATGGGCGGTCAGCTGGCCGCAGCGCGGGCCTGGTGGATGCTGGCCGTGTGGGCGGGACACCCCGACGTCCGCGTACTCGACGGAGGGCTGCGCGCCTGGCAGGAGGAGGGCGGCGAGCTCATGCTGGGGCAGGAAGTGCGACCCGAGCCGAGCCGCTGGCAGCCGAGTTTCGACGATAGGGCCTTCATGAGCGCAGACGAAGTCTTCTCCGGGCGGGAACTCAAGCTCGATGCCCGCAGCGAGGAGCGCTTCCGCGGCGAGGCCGAGCCCATCGATCCGGTGGCCGGGCACATTCCCGGAGCAGTGTGCCGCCCCAGCGCCGCCAATCTCACCGAAGCGGGGCGTTTCAAGTCTTCCGAGGTGCTGGACGCCGAGCTTCCCCCTGACGAGGCGGTGGTGGCCTACTGTGGTTCCGGTGTGACCGCCTGCCACAACGTCCTGGCCTATGCCGTTGCCGGTCGCGCTCTGCCTCGGCTCTATCCGGGATCGTGGAGCGAATGGATTCGAGACCCGGCGAGACCAGTGGCGCGTGGCTGACTGAACTAGGCTTTACTCATGCGAGTGATCTCTTGCGTCAGCCGATGGGCTTCAGCGAATGGCGGACAAGGAAACCGAGGGAGAACACCATGAATTTTGCCCTCATCGGTGCTGCCGGATACATCGCGCCTCGCCACATGCAGGCCATCAAGGAGATGGGACACGCCCTGGTGGCGGCTTACGACATCAACGATTCGGTAGGCATCATCGACTCCATCTCCACCGAATGCGCTTTCTTCACCGAATTCGAGAGTTTCATGGAGCACGCCTGGTGGCTCAGGCGGCAGCGGGGCAGGGGAATCGACTACTGGGTGGTCTGTTCTCCCAACCACCTGCACAGCGCCCATATCACCGCCGGTCTGTATCTGGGCTGCGACGTGATCTGCGAGAAGCCGCTGGTGTCGACGCCGGCTCAGCTCGATGAGCTGCGCAGTATCGAGCAGGAGACCGGACATCGGGTCTACAGCATCATGCAATTGCGCCACCACCCGGCCATCCACGAGCTGCGCGACAAGGTGATGCACGAGCAGCGCAATGGACGATACGAGGTCGAGCTGACCTACGTCACGGTACGCGGCCCCTGGTACCTGGCCAGTTGGAAAGGCGATCCACGCAAGTCGTTCGGCGTGATGGCGGAAATCGGCATCCACTTCTTCGACATGCTGCATGTGATCTTCGGTGGGCTCGAGAGCCAGGCGCTGCACTACCATGACGAGCACAAGGCTGCCGGCTACCTCGAGTATGAAAAGGCCCGGGTGCGCTGGTTCCTCTCCATCGATGCCGAGGACCTGCCCGAACGTGCCAGCGGTCAGTCATCCACGTTCCGCAGCATCGCCTGCGACGGGGAGGAGTTCGAGTTCTCCAGCGGCTTCAACGACCTGCACACCGTCAGCTATCGCGAAATTCTCGCCGGCCGTGGTTTCGGCATCGAGGCCGTGCGCCACTGCCTCGAGACCGTACATGGGCTGAGTCTGGACACCCCGGCGCTGCCACGCGAGGGGGAGGCGCACCCCCGGCTGTCCCGACTGGTGCCGGTATCCTCACGGGCCGCCGTCGATCGCCGCCACTGAGTGAGGGGCGGCGATCGGCGATGGCCCTGGGGCTTCGCCGCAACCACGAAGGGCGCGCCAATGGCACGCCCTTCGCTTGTTCGCTACCGCTGCTACATGTTGGGGTAGTTGGGCCCGCCGCCGCCTTCGGGCGCTACCCACTTGATGTTCTGCGCCGGGTCCTTGATGTCGCAGGTCTTGCAGTGCACGCAGTTCTGGAAGTTGATCTGGAATCGCGGCTTGCCGTCGTCGTCCTCGACCACTTCGTAGACCCCGGCCGGGCAGTAACGCTGGGCCGGTTCGGCGTACTTGGGCAGGTTCTCGCGAATGGGAAGCTCCGGGTCCAGCAGCTTCAGGTGGCTCGGCTGGTCCTCCTCGTGATTGGTGTTCGACAGGAACACCGAGGAGAGCTTGTCGAAGGAGAGCTTGCCGTCGGGCTTGGGGTAATCGATCTTCTCGAACTCGGCGGCCGGCTTCAGGGCCGCGTGATCCGGGGTGGTGTCGTGAAGGTTGGGCAGCTTGCCGCCGAGCAGTTGGTTGACAAAGTTGTAGGCACCACCGCCCACGGTGCCGTACTTGTGAAGCGCCGGGCCGAAGCTGGCGGTCTCCTTGAGCTCGGCGTAGGCCCAGCTCGACTCCCACTTCTCGCTGAAGGCGGTCAGCTCCTGGCCCCCTTCGTCGCCGCCGGCGATGGCCTCGAACACCGCCTCGGCGGCCACCAGGCCGGATTTCATCGCCGTGTGCAGGCCCTTGATCTTGGCGAAGTTCAGCGTGCCGGCGTCGCAGCCGATCAGCAGCCCGCCGGGGAAGGTCATCTTCGGCAGGCAGTTGAGGCCGCCCTTGGTGATGGCCCGCGCGCCATAGGCGACCCGCTTGCCGCCCTCAAGATGCTTGGCCAATACCGGATGATGCTTCATGCGCTGGAACTCGTCGAACGGCGAGAGCCAGGGGTTCTGGTAGGAGAGGTCCATGATCAGGCCGACGACCACCTGATGGTTTTCGGCGTGATAGAGGAACCAGCCGCCGTGGGTGTCCTTGGCCAGCGGCCAGCCCGAACCATGCAGGACCAGCCCCGGCTCGTGCTGCTCGGCGGGGATGTCCCACAGCTCCTTGAGGCCGATACCGTAATGCTGGGGGTCGCGACCCTCGTCGAGCCTGAAGCGCGAGATCAGCCCTTTGCCCAGATGGCCGCGGGCGCCCTCGGCGAACAGGGTGTACTTGGCGCGCAGCTCCATGCCCGGCATATAGCTATCCTTGGGCGTACCGTCGGCGGCCACGCCCATGTCGCCGATGAGGATGCCGCGCACGGTGCCGTCGTCGTCGTGAATGACCTCCTGGGCGGCGAAGCCGGGGAACACCTCGACGCCGAGTTCCTCGGCCTGTTCGGCCAGCCAGCGGCACAGGTTGCCGGCGCTGATCACGTAGCGCGTGAGGTCGCCGCCGGTATTGTGCATGCTCTTCGGCACCAGGGCGTTGGGCAGCTTCTGGGCTTTCTGGGCGTCCCTGAGCAGGTAGACCTCATCGCGGGTGGCCGGGGTGGTCAGCGGCGCGCCGCGCGCCTCCCAGTCGGGGAACAGCTCGGCCAGCGCGCGGGGCTCGAACACGGCGCCCGAGAGAATGTGGGCACCGACTTCGGAACCCTTTTCCACCACGCACACCGACAGCTCCTGGCCGGCCTCGCCCGCCTGCTGCATCAGGCGGCAGGCGGCCGACAGGCCCGAGGGGCCTGCGCCGACGATCACCACGTCGAAGTCCATCGAATCGCGTTCTACTTGCTCAGACATCCACTCGCTCCTCCCTCGGTTTCGGCGTCGGAGCAGCTGCCACCAACGTCGAAGGAAAATAAAACGGTCGTTTGCTTCTCGATATTCTCCATGATAGGCATAATAAACGACTCAGGACAGCCCTACGATGGCAATGTATGACGCCACCACCCGCAGCGGCGGGGAAGGGATTGTTGCGACAGGCCTGGCTGTGGCAAATTGGCAAGGTTTTGCGAGACGGCGCCTATCAAACGCTTGCATGAAACGTATAAAGGAATAGCAAACGGTTCTAAGGGGTCGCTGACCTTTAGCGAAGGACGTCAGCGAGTCCAAAACCAAACGGTTCACCCACTGAACCAAGCGAGGACACCATGAAAGTACTCGTCGCGGTCAAACGCGTCATCGACTACAACGTCAAGATCCGCGTCAAGCCGGATCACTCCGACGTCGACCTCACCAACGTCAAGATGGCCATGAACCCCTTCTGCGAGATCGCCGTGGAAGAGGCGGTGCGGCTGAAGGAGCGAGGGGTCGCCACCGAGGTGGTCGCCGTGACCGTCGGCCCCAAGGCCGCCCAGGAGCAGCTGCGCACCGCGCTGGCGCTGGGTGCCGACCGCGCCGTGCATGTCGAGACCGAAGAGCGCGTCGAGTCGCTGGCCGCGGCCAAGCTGCTGGCCAAGGTGGTGGAAGAGGAGCAGCCCGGTCTCGTCATTCTCGGCAAGCAGGCCATCGACACCGACAACAACCAGACCGGGCAGATGCTCGCCGCCCTGGCCGGCCTGCCCCAGGGCACCTTCGCCTCGGAAGTGAAGGTCGAGAACGACAAGGTCCAGGTCACGCGTGAGGTCGACGGCGGCCTGCAGACCGTCGAGCTGACCCTGCCGGCGGTGATCACCACCGACCTGCGCCTCAACGAGCCGCGCTACGCCAAGCTGCCCGACATCATGAAGGCCAAGAAGAAGCCGCTCGACGTCAAGTCGCCGGCGGACCTCGGCGTCGAGGTGACAAGCCGGCTGACGCTGGAGAAGGTCGAGTCACCGGCCGAGCGCAAGGGCGGCATCAAGGTGGGCTCCGTCGACGAGCTCGTGGACAAACTCAAGAACGAAGCCAAAGTGCTTTGAGGGGAGCCGATTTCATGAGCATCCTGGTACTTGCAGAACATCACGACGGCCAGCTCGCCGGCGCCACCGCCCATGTGGTCGCGGCGGCCCAGGCGATTGGCGGCGACATCGACGTGCTGGTGGCCGGCGAGAACGTCGGTGCCGTGGCCGAGGCCGCCGCCAGGCTCGACGGCGTGAGCAAGGTGCGGGTGGCCGACCACGCCGCCTATGCCCACCAGCTCGCCGAGCCGCTGGGGGCGCTGCTGGTCGAGCTGGCTGGCGACTATTCTCATATCCTCGCCGCCGCCTCCACCACCGGCAAGAACGTGCTGCCGCGCGTCGCCGCCCTGAAGGACGTCAGCCAGATCTCCGAGATCGTCGAAGTGGTTGATGGCGACACCTTCAAGCGTCCCATCTATGCCGGCAATGCCATCGCCACGGTCAAGAGCGCCGACGCGCTCAAGGCGATCACCGTGCGCACCACGGCGTTCGATGCGGTGGCAGAGGGCGGCAGTGCCAGCGTCGAGAGCGTCGAGTTCGTGGCCGAGAATAGCCAGTCCACCTTCCTCAAGCAGGAGCTGGCCCAGAGCGACCGTCCCGAACTGGGCGGGGCGCGGGTGGTCATCTCCGGCGGTCGCGGCATGGGCAGCGGCGAGAACTTCAAGCTGCTCGAGGGTATCGCCGACAAGCTGGGCGCGGCCATCGGTGCCTCGCGTGCCGCGGTGGACGCCGGCTTCGTGCCCAACGACATGCAGGTCGGCCAGACCGGCAAGATCGTCGCGCCGGAGCTCTACATCGCCGTGGGCATTTCCGGGGCGATCCAGCACCTGGCCGGCATGAAGGACTCCAAGGTGATCGTGGCGATCAACAAGGACGAGGAGGCGCCGATCTTCCAGGTGGCCGATTACGGCCTGGTCGGTGACCTGTTCGAGATCCTGCCGGAGCTGGAACAGAAGCTTTAAGAAGAAGATCGGGATCTTCCAGGTCGCGCTCTCGACAGTCAGCGGCCTGGTCGGTGACCTGTTCGAGATCCTGCCGGAGCTCGAGAGCAAGCTGTAAAACGCACCCATGCGTGACGAAGCCGGCCCTATGGCCGGCTTCGTTCTTTCAGGCTGCTCATCAGGCTTGGCTATATCAAGCCTATGCAATCGCTATTAGCGTGAATCGTCACTCTTTGCCATGCTTGCTGGATGCAGTCATGGGGATTGTTTCCCCGTTATCCGTTGTTTTCATGGAGGAGCGAACATGCCGCATACATTGCCCGAGCTTCCTTACGCTTACGATGCGCTAGAGCCCCATATCGATGCGATGACCATGGAGATCCATCACTCGCGTCACCACAAGACCTATGTCGACAAGCTCAACGCCGCGCTGGAGGGTACCGGGCTGGAAGACGTTCCCGTGGACGAGCTGATGGCCAGTATCGATCGCGTTCCGCAGGAGAAGCGGCAGGAGGTCATCAACAACGGCGGCGGTCACTCCAACCACGCCAAGTTCTGGCAGATGATGGCTCCCAATGGGGGCGGCCAGCCCCAGGGCAGGGTGGCCCAGGCCATCGATAGCGAACTGGGCGGTTTCGATGCCTTCAAGGAAGCCTTTACCAAGGCCGCTCTGGGCCGCTTCGGCAGCGGCTGGGCGTGGCTGAGCGTCACTCCCGAGAAGAAGCTGGTGGTGGAGAACACCCTCAACCAGGACAGCCCGCACATGCATGGCAACACCCCGGTGCTGGGCCTGGACGTGTGGGAGCACGCCTACTACCTGAAGTACCAGAACAAGCGCCCTGATTACGTGAATGCCTTCTTCAACGTCATCAACTGGGAGGACGTCGAGCGCCGTTACCAGCAAGCGGTCTCCTGACGTCGCCGCGAGGCCTTTGCCCGGACATCGCCGCAGCCCACTGGCTGCGGCGATTTCGTCTGTCAGGGCGCTGCGCCAGCGCGGCGCATTTCGGTGTAGATGGCCGGCAGGGGAGAGACGCGAGTCGCTCAGTGGGCGACGGCGATGCGGTGTTCGCCGCTGGGGTGCGGCATGACGCGCATGGGCAGACCGTAGATGGCTTCCAGCGTGGCTTCGGTCATCATCGTGTCGGGAGCCCCGTGAGCCAGGACCCGGCCGCCGTGGAGCGCGAGCAGTTCGTCGCAGTAGCGCGAGGCCATGTTGATGTCGTGCAGCACGATGACCACCCCGAGCCGCAAGTCGTTGCACAGCTGGCGAATCAGCGCCAGCACCTCCACCTGATGCGCGATGTCCAGTGCGGCCAAGGGTTCGTCAAGCAGCAGGAAGCGGCTCTGCTGGGCCAGCAGCATGGCCAGCCATACGCGCTGCCTTTCGCCGCCCGACAGGGTATCCACCAGGCGGTCGGCGAAGGCTTCGGTGTGGCTGAGCTCGATGGCGCGCCGAATGGCGGCCTTGTCCTCGGCGGTATGACGCCCCAACAGGCCGTGCCAGGGATAGCGACCGAAGCCGATCAGCTCGCGACCGATCAAGTTCTCGGCGCTGGGGAGATGCTGGGGCAGATAGGCGACCCGGCGGGCGAATTCGCGCTGGCCCCATGCGCTCAGTGGGCGGCCGTCGAGGCGGATCTCCCCTTGACTCGCCGGCTGCTGTTGAGCGAGCAGCTTGATCAATGTCGACTTGCCCGACCCGTTATGTCCGATCAGGCCGTAAATCTTGCCTTCCTCGAAGCGATATTCGACGGGCTCGAGCAGGCGCTTGCCGTTGACCTCGAAGGTGGTGCCGTTGACTTCGAACATGCGGGTTCCTTTGTGAGTGCCTACCAGCCCAGCCAACTGAGCAGCCGCTTACGAGGTGAGGTGGCGCGGCTGCTCGAGGCTCGGTCACGCTTTCCCGACAGCTGCAGCATGGCCTCCTGCAGAGGCGCCATGATCGCATCGAGATGATGCTGGCAAAGCCGTCGGTTGAGGGCGCCGGGACACTGGGCCATGAGCAGGCCGCAGTGGTAGGTGGCAGTGTTCAGTGATGCTTCGACGTGCTTGAAGGGCGACGCTTCCCAGCGGCAGCGCTGCAGCTCGCGGCAGAGCAGCCGGAGCGTATGTGCATCCAGCCAGCAGGGGGTCTCGTCGCCGGCGGGGGAGCGGGCCACCGCTTGGCGTATTGCCTGAAAGGAAACATGCAGGAAGACGCAGGTGTAGTAGAGCCGGGAGCGTTGCGATGGCATAGGATCGCCCTCATCGCACTAATGAGATTGATTTGCATTTTGGATGCGAAGCGGGCTCCTGTCAAACTCGCTCTACTTTGAATGAGAATAGGTCGTAACACGGTTCTATTGATAATCGTTTTCAGCTAGGATGCCGCTGCAACTCGCGAAGACGATCAGGAGCCAAGGCATGCCAGGGGGAGTGCGGACATTCGAGCAGGTGAAGGGTGGGCTCTCGCCGTTGCGTGCCTGCTTGTTGCTGAGCCTGCCCCTGGTATTGCTGCTCGGGAACGGGCTGTTGGATCAGGGCGGTATCGTATTGGGGCTGAAAGCACTGGTCGCCCCTTCGTTACAGGAGTCTCGTGAGCTGCTGCTGCACTACGCTTGGTGGCCGCGGCTCACGGTGGCGCTGCTGGCCGGCGGCGGGCTGGCATTGGCCGGGGTCCTGATGCAGCAGGTTCTGCGCAACCCGCTGGCATCGCCCACGACCCTGGGAGTGGCCTCGGGCGCCAACCTGGCGCTGCTGGCGGCGACCCTGCTGGCACCGGGACTGCTGGCGCTGGGGCGTGAATGGGTGGCCTTGGCCGGCGGTGGGCTGGCGATGGCCCTGGTGTTCCTGCTCGCCTGGCGCCGGGGGCTGGCGCCCGTGGTGGTGGTGTTGGCGGGGCTGGTGGTCAACCTCTACCTGGGGGCGCTGGCGACGGCGCTGTTGCTGTTCAATCACGAGCTATTGTCGGGACTCTTGATCTGGGGGGCCGGATCGCTGGCGCAGAACGGCTGGAGCGGAGTCGCCACGCTGTGGCCGCAGCTCACCGTCGGTAGCGTGGCGGCCATATGCCTGTTGCGTCCGTTGGCGGTGCTGGAGCTGGACGATGCCAGTGCCAAGAGCCTCGGCGTTTCGCTCAAGGCGCTGCGTCTTGCCGGCCTGGGGCTGGCCGTCTTTTTGACTGGTAGCGTGGTGAGCGTGGTGGGCATCATAGGCTTCATCGGCCTGGCGGCGCCCAACATCGTGCGGTTGGCCGGAGCGCGTCGCCTCGGCCAGCGCCTGCTGTGGGGGGCGTTGCTGGGAGCAGTGCTGCTGGCGACGACCGATCTGCTCTTGCAGCAGTTCAGCGGGGTGCTGCCGACGCTGGTACCCACCGGGGCCGTGACCGGGGCCCTGGGGGCGCCGCTTCTCATGTGGCTGATACCACGCTTGAAGCTGCAGGCCAACCGAGCGCCTCAGCCCGCCGCCGTGTTGGCCAACCGGCATCCCGCACCTGAGCGGCTGGCCGTGCGCCTGGCCACCGCTTTGCTGCTGGCGATCGGGTTGGGGCTGCTGCTGGGACAGGGCGCCGATGGCTGGTATGGGTTGGCACCCCATGACTGGAGTGTGATGCAGTGGCGCGTGCCGCGGGTCACGGCGGCGGCGGCCAGTGGCCTGATGCTGGCCATTGCGGGCACGTTGCTGCAGCGGCTTTCCGCCAACCCGATGGCAAGCCCCGAGGTGCTGGGAATCAGCGGTGGCTGCGCCATCGCGCTGATGCTGGGGATCTTCCTCATACCCGCGCCCACCAGCGGGATGCTGGTCGCAGTGGGAACTCTGGGGGCATTCGCCTCGCTGCTGGTCCTGGTGGCGTTCAATCGCCGCAGCGGCTTCGTGCCCGAGCGCCTGCTGCTGTGCGGGGTGGCGATCGGCGCACTGTTCGATGCAGTGCGAAGCGTGATGCTGGCGGGGGGCGATCCGCGCGGCCAGCAGATGATGGCCTGGCTGGCGGGTTCCACCTATTACGTCGACCTCGGCAGCGCCCTGGTAGTGGGAACGATGGCGGCGCTGCTGGCGCTCTGTACGCTGCCGCTGTCGCGCTGGCTGGACATCCTGCCGCTGGGAGCGCCCACCGCACTGGCGCTGGGGATTTCATTGAATCGCGCTCGCCTGGGGCTGCTGCTGCTGGTGGCCCTGTTGACGGCCTGTGCCACCTTGATGGTCGGGCCGCTCTCCTTCGTTGGGCTGCTGGCACCGCACATGGCCCGGTTGCTGGGGCTGTCCCGGGCGCGCCACCATCTGCTGGGGGCGGCACTGGTGGGCATGTTGCTGATGGTACTGGCCGACTGGGTGGGGCGTCAGGCCATCTTTCCCTATGAGATCCCTGCCGGCCTGGTCGCCTCGCTGATCGGTGGCGCCTACTTCATGTGGGGCCTGAGGAGTTTGTAAGCCACCGGACCCGGCGCGGAAGCCATGCCGGTATCAGGGTTGCCGATCCAGTCGGCTGCGATCACGCCTGTGCTCACCCAACGCCGTAACGAGCAGCTCGGCGAAGCGCTGCGCCGAGGGCAGGGCGCCGAAGCTCCAGACCGGCGGCAGGGTAATCAGGCTCTCCTCGCGAACACTGGGGTGGTACTGCCAGAGGGCGCTGTCGGTGAGATTTTCCTCGACGCCGGTCGGGTAGGGTTCCACAACCACCAGGCGGGCTTCCAGGCCAACGAGTGCCTCCAGCCCGACCAGCGAAAAGCCCCAGTAATTGGTCTCGCCTTGCCAGGCATTCTCCAGGCCCAGGCGGTCCATCACGGCCTGGAAGAGGCCATGCTCCCCGAAGACCCGAACATGGCGTTCGTCCATGAACTGGATGACCAGCAGCGGTGACGTTTCTTCCGGCAGTGCTCGACGCAGTGACTCGAAGCGTGCCTCGGTGGCGGCGATCAGCGCTTCGGCTTCCTCCTGGCGCCCATGCGCCATGCCGAGTTCACGGGTCAGGCTGAGGACCTGGCTCCAGGTGTCCCCCTGCGGCGTGTAGATCTCCCGGATATCGACCGCTCCGATCTGCTCTAGGCGGGGTGCCAGGTGGCCGAACATGGGGGAAATGAGGATATGCGCCGGGTCGAGTTGTGCGAGCAACTCGACGTTGGGCTGTGAGCGAAGCCCGATATCCGCCACATTTGTCGGCAGCCGGGGTTCGCCGACCCAGTTGTGATAGTCGCCAACCTGGGCGACCGCATCGGGTGGGTGGTCCAGGGCGACCAGGGTCTCGGCCAGCGTCCAGTCGAGAGTGGCCAGGCCACCATCGGCGCTGGCCATGGCCGGGGTCGTGGCCAACCACAGCCAGCCGAGCATCCGGGCCAGGCGCGGGGTTCGTGTCGGGTGTCGAAAACCGAAAAGCGTCACGAACATGACGTGACTCGAGCGGCGCGGCCTTCGGCGACCTCGACCTGTGTGGCCACCCAGACCTGGCTCGCCGCCGGCGGCCCCACGGCCAGGTCGGCACAGGTATCGTAGCGCCGGAGCATCCTGGGTTCGCAGCGCACCGCGAGCCGCCCCTCGTCGCCTGCGCTACGCCAGCGCACTTGCAGCCAATCCTGGCGCAGTTCGTGCCCTTTGCTCGAGGGGGCCACCGTCACGTCCGCATGAATGCCACACGAGGCCAGCCACTCCAGTGCCGCGACCTGGGCGCACTGCTGCACCGGGCTGAGCCGGGAGTCGCCGCGATAGCAGGGCAGGTAGGGGCGGTCTGCCATTTCGGCTTCTAGCAGCGGCAACACGTCTTCGGTAGCGATGCGGCCATACTTGCGCAGCGCGGGAAAGGCCACGGCGCTGGCTGCCAGCCGACAGCCGCCCAGGTGGGTGCTCTCCCACACTTCGAAGGGCAGGGCGCGCTCCGCTACCGCTGCCTCCAGTGCCTTGTAGGCGGCATAGCCGAACTTGGCGCAGCACTTGTCCTTCTTGCCGTGGGTGCAGCACAGCAGCAGCGACCCTTGGGGCGGGCCCATTTCCCAGCGCGTGAGGGGTTCGCCCCGCTGCAGTGCGTCCAGAACAGCCGGCAGTTCGGCGCGTGGCATCTCGTAGCGGCGATTCTCCGGCATCAGATAGAGCCGGTGATGCTCCCCGGGCTGGTCGCGGCGATGAATCAGGTTGACCCGCCGCCCCGCCTCGGCGATGGCCTCGAGCTGAGCCGCTACGTCATCGGGCATATCGCTGGCCCGGCGCAGGCTGCGCCGCCATTTCGACCGCGGCCAACTGAGCAACACGTTGCGCTCGGCGTGGGCAGCACTGCCCGCCAGCGGGTCGCCCATGGCGAGGCTCTCCCGGGCGCAGAAGTGCTGGGTGGCTCTGGTACTCATGCGGGTAGCTCCTCATTGAGTCTGCCAAGAGCAGCGGCACTGCCCAGGGCCGGGATGCAGACCGGCCGACCGGTGTTCGGGGCGCGTATGACGTCGGCGTCGAGATCGAATACCTGCTTCAGGTTGGCCGCGGTGAAGACCGCTTCAGGCGGGCCGCTGTGCTCGATGCTGCCGTTGGGGCCCAGTAGCGCCGTGAGACGGCTCTCGGCGACGCGGAAGTCCACGTCCTCGAGAACGCGACGATCCCCGTAGCCGGCCGTGATGTCTTCGCCTTCAAGGCTTGTGAGCACAGTAGGTGTGGGAGCCATCGATACCAACCGTTAAAATCTGGTGCCAAGTATAAGCGTTTCTCATTATCGATGCGACGCGTATAGAGTGGATGACCCTCCTGTCGGCTACCGGCTTGCCTCGCCCAACCCCTGCCGAAGGCAATTAAGATTTTGCTTGCTAAAATTTAATCGAATTCATTATCATTCGCTATACACTATCATACTGAGGCCTGTCCCACATGTTACGCCCCGTCCCCCTCTCAGCTGATTTCGATCCACTTGCCAAGGCTGTTCGGAAGGCTTTAGGGCTAGCTACCGTCAGTGTCATGATGGTGGTATCTCCATCGCTGCTGGCACAGGAAGCTGGGCAGACCGCCGCTTCTGCCAATGAGCTTGAGACGATCACCGTTGAGGCCGAGGCGCTTTCTCTTGTCACGGAGGGCTCCGACAGCTATCGCGTTCCGCGCACTAGTACCGCTACGCGCCTCGACCTAACGCCTCGCGAGACCCCGCAGTCGGTGTCCACCGTGACTCGGGCGCAAATGGACGATTTCCAGCTCGATACCGTCAATGACGTGCTCGAGAGTACCCCGGGCGTGACGGTTGAGCGGCTCGAGACGGATCGCACCTATTACACCGCTCGCGGGTTCGAGGTGTCGAATTTTCAGGTCGATGGCCTTCGGGTGCCGATGCCTTACAACAACGTTCACGGCGACATAGACACCGTTGTCTATGATCGTGTCGAAGTGGTGCGCGGTGCGACGGGGCTGATGTCTGGCTCGGGCAACCCCGGCGCGACCATTAATTTCATCCGTAAGCGACCCACGGATCTGCCTCATGCCAGCGTCACTGCCAGCGTGGGCTCATGGGAGCATCGGCGTCTAGACGTGGACGTGGCAGGGCCGCTCGACGGCGAGGGAAAGGTGAGAGGGCGCCTTGTGGCCTCGGGGCTACAGACCGATTCCTATCTGGATCGCTTGAGCCGCGAGCGCGGGCTGCTGTATGGCGTGTTGGAAGCGGATGTCAGCGACACCACCCAGTTGACCGTGGGGCACACCTGGCAGCAGAACGATACCGACGGCAACATGTGGGGTTCACTGCCGCTGTATGATTCGGCCGGCAATCCAACCAACTACGATGTTTCCACTTCATCAGCACCCGACTGGTCCTATTGGGATGTGGAAACGCGGCGCAGCTTTCTGGAGCTGGCACAAGAACTCGGAGAGAACTGGACACTCAAGGGCACTGTGACGCACCTGGACATGCTCTCGGATACCCAGTTGCTCTACATTTATGGTATGCCGGATGCCGCGACTGGCCGAGTCGATGCCAGTCAGCTCACCATCAGTAAATATGACCGGCATCTGGAGCAGTGGATAGCCGACTTGCACGCTAAAGGCGACATCGAACTGCTTGGGCGGACTCATCAGTTGGTGCTGGGCAGTGACTGGAGCCAGAGTCGTAACCAGCAGAGTTCTTTGTACGATGCAGCATCCCAAGGCTTGCCTCCGCTGAACGAGTGGAATGGCAGTTACCCTCAGCCCAGCTTTGGCGAACCGTCGTTTGGTAACGATGCGACTGTCAAAGAGAGAAGTTTCTACAGTGCGGCCAAGCTGGACCTTGCCGATCGCTGGACGGGTGTCGTGGGGGCGCGTCTGAGCTGGCTGGATACCGTTGGCGAACAATATGGCAGCTCACAGGATACGACTTACAACAGCGTTCTGACGCCCTATGCCGGTCTGATCTTCGATGTCACCGATCAGGCGTCGGTCTACGCTAGCCATACCGAAATCTTCCAACCACAGACCGAGATCGACCGCAACGGCGACTATCTCGAACCCATCGACGGGGTGGCACAGGAAATTGGTATCAAGGCCGATCTGTTCAACGGTGGGGCCGATGCTTCCCTGGCGCTGTTCCGCATCGATCAAAACAACGTGGCCCAGCCGGCTGGTACCTTGCCCGATGGCACATCGATCTACATGGGTGGAGACGGAATCACCAGCGAGGGTGTCGAAGTGACACTGGCAGGCGAACTCGCCGAGGGTTGGCAGGCCAGCGTCGGCTATACCTATCTGGAGATCGAGGATGCCGAAGGAGAGGCGACAAATACCTACATTCCTCGCAATATGCTGCGTGCGATGACTAGCTATCGTCTGCCGTTCATGCCACAGCTCAAGGTTGGGGCCAGGGTGCGCTGGCAGGACGAAATCCATCGCGAGCGTGATTATCTCCCTGGCGAGACGCGGCAGGACGCCTATACCCTGGTCGATCTGATGGCCAGCTACGACATCAGCGAAAGCCTAACTGCTTCCTTGAACGTCAACAACGTGACCGACGAGGAGTACCTGACGAGCCTCAAGTGGGATCAGGCTTTCTCCGGTGCGCCACGCAGTGTGATGGCTAACCTGACTTGGCGATACTGATTCGAGACTAGCTGAAGCTTCAAGGCTCATCCCGCTGCGTGGGGTGGGTCTTCTGCGTTAGGAACCTTCCGAGCAAAGGAAACGGGCAAATACGCCCGGCACATGGCCGGGCGTGGTCACGACAGCAGCCCTGACTAGAGCAGGAAATCCTCGGTGCGCAGGCCGTCGACGCCCAGCACGTTGATCTGCAGGTCGACGACGCCGTCGCCGTTGACGTCGCCCTGTACCAATCCGCCTTCGTTGCGCAGCTCGCCTGCCGTGCCGCTGAAGGCGGCGTTGCCGACCCAGGCAAACGCCTGCTCGCCTTCGCTGGCCAGATCCGCATCGATGCCCGAGAGGTCGATCAGGTCGCCTTCACCGCGGTCGAAGTCGACGATGATATCGCTGTCGAAGGGCGTGGACTCGTAGGTCGAGAGGTAGACGAAGCGATCGCCCCCCTCGCCGCCGGTCAGGCTGTCGGCACCCAGGCCACCGTAGAGGGTATCGCTGGCCGCCGTGCCCAGAAGGACGTCGTCGCTTTCGCCGCCGATGAGGCCATCGTCCTCCACGGTGGGTATGCCAACCAGCTCGCCCTCGGCGTTGAGGTTTTCGGGCAGGGCCTGGCTGTCATCGCGCACCTTGTAGGAGACGCGCCATGTCTCGCCGGGATCCAGCACCGTGCCGCCATTGAGAGCGTTCACCACATAGCCTTCCTCAGTGGCCGTATATTCTCCGTTCCACATGTCGGTAATGGTCCCGGGGAGGTGGAAGCTCACCGACGGCTGCTCGATGACGACGTCCGAGGTGTTGGTGACCAGCACCTCGCTCATGTAGCCGCCCGACCAGGTCTTGGTGACTTGGCTGGTGAGCACCAGGAAATCCGCCGCGGTGGGGGCAGGGGCGAGTGCGTCGAGCAGCACGGGATCTGCCGCCTCGCCGGCAACCAGGTCCTCTGGGTGGAGGGTCAGGTCGGTACCGTTCAGGGTCAGCGAGGTCGGCGCCTCGCTGACCGGCGCATAGGCCTTGAAGGAGAAGCGCATGACACCGTCCGCCTTGAGCGTATCACTGCCATCGTAGGCGATCCGGTACGTATCGCCGTCACGCGCTAGCAGGGTGGCGCCGTAGAAGGTGGTGATCTCCGCGGGTAGCGTGAAGGAGATCTCGGGTCTGGCGACATCGCTGGCCGAGTGGTTGGCGATCTCCACGCGCATCACATAGCCGCTGGTCCAGCGGCTGACCACACTCAGTCCCACTTCCATGTCGCTGGCAGTGATAGTGGGTGCGGTTACCGTCTCATCGGCAATTTCCGCCCCCGACTCGAGGACGTCCGAAATCGGAGATGACACGGCGATGTCGCTCATGTCTTCTTCCGCCCCGGCGAGGATCTCCTCCGGCGTAGGAGCGCTCGGTACCTCTCCCTGGGAGAGGGTGCGGGTGGCGACATCGAGCATGATGCCATCGGCGAACAGCACCCTTTCGATGCCGACCAGCGTATCGGTGTCTTCGCTGCCACCCGCCATGTGAATGCTGCCGTCGTCGTCGAAGCGAACGGTATAGGCGTCGTGGTTCTGCTCCATGTGGGCGGTGTCGATACCGGCGCCGCCGTCGAGAACATCGTTGCCCCGGCCGCCACGCAGGATGTCGTTTCCGGCGCCGCCGATCAGCGTATCGTGACCCAGGGCGCCGTCGAGATAGACGCCGTTGTCGGTTCCCTGGATGGTGTCGTCACGGCGCGAGCCGATCACATAGTCGAACGTGATCTGGTTGGCACCGGCCTCGGTGATGGCACCGAACGTCTCGCCGCCGTCGTTGTACCACACGACGGGCGAGAGCCCGTCGGAATCGGCGTCGCGGAGGGAGCGCTCGACATGCACGCTATTGCCATGGTCCTGGCCGCCGTGGAAATTGATGTCGCGATCCGTGGACGTTACGTGAATGTCGTTGCCCACCGAGGAGCGCCACGAGGCGAACAGCACGCTATGACGCATGCCCGAGTCCTCGAGGTTGCTCAGGGTGCCATCGTAGCTCTCGCGCAGCTCGAAGGCATAGCCATTGCCCCCGCTGCCCTTGTTGAAGGCGCCGTGCGCACCGAGCGAGTCGGCATGCAGGTCGAGGGAGAGGGCGAACTCGAAGGCGGTAGAGGGGCCATTGACCACTTCGATGTCGCTGAGGTGGGCAGCCACCGTACCGTTCAACTTGATCGCCTGGTAGCCGGCCAGATCCGGGAGTGTGTTGCTGAACGATGCCTTGTCGGGCGTACCCAGCTCGTATCCCAGCGTGAAGCCCCGCAGGGTCACGTTCTCCAGCGCATCGTAACGCTGTATCTTGGCCGCGCCGCCGTCGAAATCGAAGTGGACGCCTCGGTCGAGCATCACCGTGCCGCCGTCCACCGAGACCACCTTGGCCATGCTGGTGCGCAACGGAGCATTCAGTTTCTGCCAGGAGGTATCGCCGATCTCGGCGAAGTACTCTTCCGTGTTGTCCTGCCAGATGCGTACGGTATCGCCGGCCTGCAAGCCATGGTCGGTCTTGAGCGACAGAGTGTCGTCGCCCAACGCGGCATTCTGCTGGAGATAGCCGGCAAACTGAGTCGCCTTGCTCTCCACCAGGAAGGCATGCGAGTCGCCCGCGGCGAGGGCTTCGTCGGTGAAGGTGATGCGCGTCTCGCCGCGCCCGGCTCCCACGATGCTGATGTCGGAGCGAGAGATGGCGATCATGGCATCGAAGCGATAGTCACCGGCCGCCAGATGCAGTGTGGCCCCCTCCGGGGCGTCGTCGATCAGTGCCTGCAACTCAGCGGCAGTGGTATCGGGGCCGACGATGGCCTGGCCGTTGTCGTCGAACGGGCTGGCGACCGACTGGGTCTCGACGGTCTCGGCGAGCAGCAGCGTCTGCGCTTCGGGTGAGAATTCGGGAGTGGTGCCATTGACCGTCAGTTCGAAGGGCATCCGTCCGCTTTCGGTCAGTACCTTGACCTTGAAGCGCACCGTCTCGCCCGGGGCGATGTCGTTGTCGGTGTCGTCGTCGACGATGGTATAGCGATCGCCGCTGTGTGCCTCGACCACGCCATCCCAGATATCGGTGATGGTGCCGTCCAGTGTGAATTCGACCCGATAGTCGACGATCGATTGGGTTCCCTGGTTGGAGAGGAAAATCTCCATCACGAAGCCGCCATTCCATTGGCTGCTGAGAGAGGCATCGATGAAGGGACGCATGGAGCTACCGCCTGAAGAGTGAAAAGCAGGCCGCCGGGGGCGGGCAGGTTGTCGGCTGCGGCAGAAACAGTGCCCATACGGGCGCCGGGGGGGCGCGTCGCATGGTCGGGCAGTCAGTTGCCCACTGTCGTCCCTGGGGTCGTTCTAACGGGCAGGACGAGGGTACTGTAGCGTTTCGTTTCGTTTCGCTTAATGAAGAAAAGCGTACCTTTCATTACGCAATTCCTAAGCCGGTTTGGCCGTAACAGAGGGCCGAATGGGCCGAGGGAGCCGGGGTGAGTGGATTGATAACAATTATCATTAGTGGCATCATCGGACACCGCCCAACCATGGCGACCATTCGCCGTTACACGTCTGGGGAGTTAGCCAGTGAGATCGTTTCGTCAACCCTGCCTTCTGTGTTTGCTCTGGCTGGGTCTTGTCACCGCAGCCAGCGCCGACCCCGCTGTTCGCGAAGAGGCCAGGCAGGCCCAGCGCAGCCAGGCCGAGTTGCAGGCGCGTATCGACGCCGCCGATGACGCATCGCGGGCCATGCTCGAGGAGCTGCGCGAGCTGGAGCGCGCCGAACGGCGGCTGGCACGCGAGAACGCCGAACTCGCCCCGCGGATCGAGCGCCAGGCGGAGTCCCTGCGCCGGCGTGAGCAGGCTCTGGATACCCTGGAGGAGACCCGCGACGCCTTGCCGGCACTCCAGGCTCGGATGGTCGATCGGCTCGAGCGG
The DNA here is from genome assembly GCF_015992245.1 of Halomonas sp. SS10-MC5. Taxonomy (NCBI): domain Bacteria; kingdom Pseudomonadati; phylum Pseudomonadota; class Gammaproteobacteria; order Oceanospirillales; family Halomonadaceae; genus Halomonas; species Halomonas sp. SS10-MC5. The sequence continues at coordinate 1,769,344 of NZ_CP065435.1, forward strand.
TGGATCGAGAGCGATATGCCCTTCCTGCGCGAGGAGCGCCTGGCACGCGTCGCCAGCCTGCGTTCACGGATCGGTGAGCTGTCCGCCGCCGAGCGCTGGGAGCGGATCGTCGAAGCCTGGCGCGCCGAGCTGGAGTACGGTCGCAAGGTCGATGCCTGGCGCGGTTACCTCGGCGATGGGGAGTCGCGTCGCGAGGTGGACTACCTGCGCCTGGGTCGCGTGGGCTTCTACTATCTGACGCCGGACGGCCGCGCCGGACGAGCCTGGCAGGCCGATGCGGGCAGCTGGGCGGCGCTGGACGAGACACAGCGGCGCGAAGTTCGCAACGGGCTACGCATCGCGCGCGACCGCCGCGCACCGGAACTGCTCAGCGTGCCGCTGTCGCAGCCGCTCGAGTCAGTGGAGGACGACACATGACAGTGACACGTGTTGCCGCGGGCCTGCTGGCAGCGCTCTGGCTGAGCACTGGCCTGACTCAGGTGCAAGCCCAAACGGAACCGCTCGAAAGCCTGCGTGCCGAGCGCGAAGCCGCCGAGGGCCGTGACCGCGCGCGCCTGGCCGAGCTGGTCGAGGATCGCGAGGCGCTCGAGGCGGCCCTGGAAGAGGCGCGCGCCTCGCATGCCGAGGCCGAGGCGCGTCACGCAAAACTGCAGCAGAGGGCACGCGAGCTGGATGAACGAGCCGAAGCCATCGAGGCGCGCCAGAACGAGCAGGGCGACGAACTCGAGGCGATCCTGGCGTCGCTGAAGCGGCATAGCGGCGAGCTGCGCGACGGTCTGGCGGACAGCTGGCTGCTCGTCGGCGGTGCCGAGTTGCCGCCCCGCCTCGATGATGCCGAGGTGCTCGAACTCGAGCATCTCGAAGCCTTCGCCGACAGCCTGATCGGACTGACCGTCGACACCGGCCGCGTGATCCGCTTCGAAGCCCCGGTAGCGGATGCCGGTGGGGAAGTTGCCCCCCGTGAAGTCGTGCGTCTGGGCGATTTCGCCGCCTTCACCGACAGCCACCTGCTACGCCGGGGTGCCGATGGCGAGGGGCTGTCCGTGGTCGAGCGCACGCCGCCCGAAGTGGTCGACAGCCTCGCGGCCTTCCATGCCGGTGAGTCGCGGGAGCTGACACTGGACCCGACCCGTGGTGAGGTGATGGCGGCCCTGGCGCAGCGTCCCAGCCTGCCCGAGCGTTTCCACCATGGCGGTGCCGTGGGCTACGTGGTGGTCGGCCTGGGCGCCATCGGCCTGCTGGTGGCGCTGCTGCAGTATGCCTACCTGCTCAAGGTGACCCTGGCCATGCGTCGCCAGCTGCGCGATCTCGACGCCCTGCGCGAGGACAACCCGCTCGGCCGCGTGCTGCTGCGCTTCGGGGCGCTGAGGGACGACCCGGTGCCGGAAGCGCTGGAGGCCCGCCTCGACGAAGCGGTGCTGGCCGAGCTACCGCGCCTCGAGCGCGGCCAGCCGATCGTCAAGCTGCTGGCCGCCGTGGCGCCGCTGCTGGGGCTGCTGGGCACCGTCACCGGAATGATCGTGACCTTCCAGGCGATCACCGTATTCGGCACCGGCGATCCGCAGCTGATGGCCGGCGGCATCAGTCAGGCGCTGGTGACGACCGTGCTGGGCCTGATCACCGCCGTGCCGCTGCTGTTCGCGCATACGGCGCTGGCGGGTCGCAGCCGTCGCCTGGCGGGGCTGGTGGAGGGACAGGCCAGCGCCGCCCTGGCCGAGCAGCTCGAGCAGCGCCCGCATGGGCCCGACAGCATCACCGGGAGTGCCCGCCGTGATCCCGCTCTGGCTTGAGCCGCTGCAGCGCCTGGTCGAGGCGGGCGGCTCGGTCCTGGTGGTGATCGCGCTGGTCGCCATGCTGCTGTTCAGCCTGGCGCTGGAGCGGGTGTGGTATTTCCGCATCACCTACCGCCACGCGCGGCGTGCCCTGATCGCTCGCTGGGCGGCGCGCCAGGATCACTTGAGCTGGAGCGCGCTCACGCTGCGCGAAGCCTGGGCGCGGGAGCTGATCGGGCGGCTGCGCCGGCCGCTGCCGTGGCTCAGGCTGCTGGTGGCGCTGTGCCCGCTGCTGGGGCTGCTGGGCACGGTGACCGGCATGATCGCCGTGTTCGACAGCCTGGCGATGACCGATACCAGCCAGGCCCGCGCCATGGCCGATGGCGTAGCCCGGGCTACCCTGCCGACCCTGACCGGCATGGCGGTGGCGGTGGTGGGGCTGTTGTTCACCAGCCGCCTCGAGCAGATCATTCGTCGCGAGGACCAGCGGCTGCACGACCGCCTGGCCCGTGCCGTGGAGGATACCGATGCGTAGACGCCGCCTTGGCGCCGATGACGGCGAGGCCAGCGAAGTCAACCTGACGCCGATGCTGGACGTCGTCTTCATCATGCTGATCTTCTTCATCGTCACCACCAGCTTCATCAAGGAGAGCGGGGTGGAGATCGAGCGACCCGAATCCAGCGCCGCTTCCCCGCGGCCCGATGCCCAGGTGATGGTTGCCATCACGCCCGAGGGGGCGGTGTGGGTCGACGGTCGCGCGGTGGATCTGCATCGCGTTGGTGGCGAGGTGGCCGGGCTGGTCAGCGACGACGGCTCGGTGGTGATCCAGGCCGACCGCGACTCGACGACCGGCCTGCTGATCGAAGTGATGGATCGCATCCGCGAGGCCGGCGTGGAGCAGGTGGCGGTGGCCGCGAGCCGGAGCCGGTCGTGACGCGCATTCCTTTTTCCTCGCTGGGCGGGGTGGCTCTCGCCCTGCTGCTGTTCTGGCTGCTGGCCCTGCTGGTGGCGCCGCCCGAGGAGGAGTTCGACGTCATCGACGAGAGTCTGACGATGAGCATGGTCGAGGCGCCCGAGGTCGTGGAAGAGGAGGTGGCGGAACCCAGCGCCGAACCGCCGCCTCCCCAGGCCGAAGCGACCCCGCCGCCTCGGCCGGAGCCGCTGCCCCCGCTGGAGAGCCGTATCGCCATGCCCGAGCCGGAGCTGCCGCCCGAGCCGGTGGAAACGCCTGAGCTCGACACCAGCCTGCCCGAACTCAGTGAGGTCCGGCCGGAGCCGCCGCCGCAGCCCGCTCCGGAGCCCCGGCCCGAACCCGAGCCGGAACCAGCGCCCGAGCCGAGCCCGTCACCGGCGGCGCCGAGCGCCACGCCGGAGTCGGCAGCCGAACAGGCGGCTCCCGCCGAGCAGGGGCCGGTGGATGTCGGCCAGATCGCCCCGACCAATCGCGTACCGCCGGAGTACCCCCTGCGTGCACAGCGGCGCGGCCTGGAAGGGCACGTGGAGCTGCAGTTCCTGATTCGTCCCGACGGCAGCGTCGATCGCTCATCCATCCGTGTGGTCGAGTCGCAGCCACGAAACGTCTTCGATTCGGCCGCCGAGCAGGCCGTGGCGCGCTGGCAGTTCGAGCCGGCCAGCGGCGTGCGGCGTGCGCGGCAGCGCCTCGAATTTCAGTTGAGGTGAGCCATGGCGATGCGTGCCTTACGAAATCTCCTGGTTTGTGGTCTCGTCATTGGTGCGGGGCTGTTGGTCGCGCCGATAGCAGCGGCCCAGGCGCCGGCGCTCTCCGGCGATATCATCGCCGACCTGGAGGGGCTCCAGCAGGCGCTACGGCAAGGCGAACACGAGCGGGTGGCCGAGCGTGCTCGTGCCCAGGCGCAGCGCTTCGAAGGTGGCAATGCCGCCGACCGTTGGGCCGGCGCCCTGTATCGTCAACTGGCCGCGGGTGCCGCGGCCGGAGTAGGGCAGCACGAAGCAGCCGCCGAGCAACTGCGCCAGGCGCGCCGCACCCAGGAGGCACCGCAGGCGCAGCGTGACCGCTGGCTGCAGGAAGAGGCCCGGCTGCGCTTGGCGGCCGGCCAGACGGAAGAGGCAGTAACGCTGTGGCTCGACTGGCATCAGCGACATGACGGCAGCCCCGACGACCGTTGGCGCCTGGCGCGTGCCTTGGCGGAGCTCGAGCGCTGGGAGGAAGCGGCGTCGTGGGTCGAGCGCGCCCTGGCCGCCGACCCGACCCCGGGCGAGCGCCGCCAGGCGCTGGCGGCTACCGTGTTCCAGCGTGCCGGGCGCGGCGAGCAGGCGCTGGAAAGCCTGGAAACTTCGCTGAACGCGCAGGCCGAGCCCGCCGCATGGCGCCGGGCGGCGGCATTGGCCCAGGGGCTGGGCGACGCGCAACGGGCCGCGGCGATCTGGGAGGCCGGCTGGCGGTTCGGGGTGCTGGCAGGGGAGGACGATCTACGCCAGCGCATCGAGCTGCACCTGGCCGCCGGCACGCCCGCCCGGGCCGCGGAATACCTGCAGGTGGCGCTGGAGGATGGGGCACTGCCCGACACCCAGGACAATCGGCGTCTGTTGGCTCGCGCCTGGGAAGCGGCCCGCGATCGCGAGCGCGCGCTCGAGGCCTGGCACGTGCTGGCGCGGCGCAGTGGAGAAGGCCAGGACTGGCGGCGCCTGGGCCTGCTGGCGCACGCCTGGGGGCGGCCCGAGCTGGCCCGGCAGGCCATGCAGCAGGCGCAGCGTCGTGGAGAAGAGATTGACCCGCGCTGGCTCTCGACCCGCTAGGGAGAAGCTTCCCTTGCGGGGCGAGATATCAGGACTTCAGATGTCGAAGTCGGTCCACACCGGGGCGTGATCCGAAGGCCGTTCCATGCCGCGCAGGTCGTAGTCGATGCCCGCGTCGCGCACCTGCTTGGCCAGGGGATCGGTGACCAGGATGTAGTCGATGCGCAGCCCGCGCCGGGGTTCGCGTTCGAAACCGCGGGAGCGGTAGTCGAACCAGCTGAAGCGGTCATCCGCCTGGGGGTGGCGCACGCGATAGCTGTCGGTAAGCCCCCACGCCTTGAGCGTGCCGAGCCACTCCCGTTCGATGGGCTGGAAGCTGGTCTTGCCTTCGCGCAGCCAGCGCTTGCGGTTGTCCTCGCCGATGCCGATGTCGATGTCCTCGGGGGAAATGTTGAAATCCCCCATCACCGCCAGCCGCTCGTCGGGGCGGTGCCGTTCGCGCAGCAGTTGGATCAACTGGGCGTAGAACTCGCGCTTGTTGGGAAACTTGGTCGGGTGGGCGACGTTCTCGCCCTGGGGAAAGTAGCCGTTCCACACGGTCAGCGTCTCGCCATCGGCGGTGCGCAGCCGGGCCCCGATCAGGCGGCGCTGGGACTCCTCGCCGTCGCCGGGCAGGCCGAAGAAGACCTCCTCCGGGCCGCTGGGGCAGAGCGCCTTGTGACACATCAGCGCGACGCCGTAGTGACCCTTCTGGCCGTGAAAGTGAACGTGGTAGCCCATGGCCTCGACCGCCTCGCGGGGAAACTCGTCGTCGTGGACCTTGGTTTCCTGCAGCCCGATCACCAGCGGCTGGTGGGTGGCGATCAGCGCCTCGAGCTGGTGCATGCGGGCGCGCAGCCCATTGATGTTGAACGAGACCAGGCGTATCACTCGTCACGCTCCTCGCTGGATGTCGATGTACTTTCGGGATGGATGGCGATGCTGGCGCCCTGTTCCTGGCGGGCCAGCTTGCGCGCTGCCTGCAGCTTGCGCTGCTGGCGCTTCTTCTGGGTGAAGCGGCGCGACGAGGTTACCTGGTCAGGGTTCTCGTGGCGCCACTTCTTGTAGTCCTTGCGCTTGCCGGTGCGGATGGTCACCTTGTCGGCCAGCGAGCGAGTCTTCTTGCGGCGTGTCATCGGGCCTGGCTCCAATGGGTGTCTTGTGGCAGCAAAGCGCCATTCTACCAGTCCAATGCAAGAGGCGCGCCCTCGACGCCATAGGCTGGTACAATATGCGGCTGTACAAAGTTCATCCATTGCTACGGACAAGACATACAGCCTATGAGCGAGTCGGAACAGACCACAGCCCCGGCCGAGAACCGCAAGCCCAAGCGTCGTCGTCGCAAGCCGCGCCGCCGCCAGTCGAACTGGGATCTGCGCCAGTTTCAGGTGCCTGCCGTGGCGGGCAAGTGGCGCTTTCACGACTTCGATCTGCCCCTGCCGCTGATGCGTGCCATTCATGCGCTGGGTTTCGAGTACTGCACGCCGATCCAGGCCGAGGCGCTGACCCACACCCTGCTGGGTGGTGACGTGGTCGGCAAGGCCCAGACCGGCACCGGCAAGACCGCCGCCTTCCTGATCTCGATCCTGGCCTACTTCCTCGAGGAGGAGGTGCCGGACGGGCAGAAGCCCGGTGCCCCGCGCGCGCTGATCGTCGCCCCGACCCGAGAGCTGGCGCTGCAGATCGAGAAGGACGCCAAGGCCCTGGCGCGCTTCACCGAGCTCAATGTGGCCAGCGTCGTCGGTGGCATGGACTACCAGAAGCAGCGCGAACACCTGGGCAAGAAGCTCGACATTCTGGTGGCCACGCCCGGGCGCCTGCTCGACTTCCACGAGAAGCGCGACGTCGACCTGACCCAGGTCGAGATCCTGGTGCTCGACGAGGCCGATCGCATGCTGTCGATGGGCTTCATCCCCGACGTCAAGCGCATCATTCGCCATACCCCGAAGAAGGAGGAGCGCCAGACCTTCCTGTTCTCGGCCACCTTTTCCCAGGACATCCTCAACCTGGCCAGCCAGTGGACGCATCAGCCGGCCCACGTCGAGATCGAGGTCACGGTCGACAACAAGGCCAACATCGATCAGCGCGTCTACATGGTCAGCGATGACGACAAGCCGAAGCTGCTGATCAACCTGCTCAAGCAGGAGAGCTTCGACCGGGTGATGGTGTTCGGCAACCGCCGCGACCTGGTGCGCAAGCTCGAAGGTCTGCTCAAGAAGGCCGACGTCAACGTGGCGATGCTCTCCGGCGACGTGCCGCAGAATCAGCGCATCAAGACCCTGGAGCGTTTCCGCGAGGGTGAGGTGCAGGTGCTGGTGGCCACCGACGTGGCCGGCCGTGGCATCCATATCGAGGATGTCAGCCACGTGATCAACTACACCCTGCCCGAGGATCCGGAGGACTACGTTCACCGTATCGGCCGTACCGGCCGTGCCGGGGCCACCGGGGTGTCGATCAGCTTCGTCGGCGAGGAGGACGCCTTCTCGCTGCCCGAGATCGAGCGCTATATCCAGGACAAGCTGCCCTGCGAGCATCCGCCCGAGGGGCTGCTTTAAACCATCGTGTTTCGCTGAGTTGAGCGCTGATGTGCTTGCCTGGCCAGTACCGCCGTGGCGGGGAGGCCGTCGACAAGGTCTTCGAGGAGGCGCTGTGAACCCATCCCTGGGCGCTACTTTTGCCATCCATGGCAAAAGACCTCCTGTTCGACCTGTCCCCGGCCTCGCACATGCCGGGCAAGTCCCTTCGGCCTCGAAAGGGAGCGCTCATGCTGGATGACGTCCTCAAGGGCGAGATACAGGGCGCCTACCGCCGCGTGCTGGAGGCCCAGGGGCTGACGCCACGCTACGGCCAGCGGCTGATGATCGCCGAGATCGCCCGCACGCTCAGCGCCATCGAGGCCGACGATGCCGGCCGGCGGCTCTCCGACGAGCACGTCTGCGTGCTCGAGGCGGGCACCGGCACCGGCAAGACTCTGGCCTACCTGCTGGCGGCGCTGCCGGTGGCCAAGGCCAGGGGCAAGCGCCTGGTGGTGGCCACCGCCACCATCGCCTTGCAGGAGCAGGTGCTGCTGCAGGACCTGCCCACCCTCAAGGCCCATAGCGGCCTCGACTTCGACTACGCCCTGGCCAAGGGGCGCGGACGCTACGTCTGCCTGACCCGCCTGGAGCAGGCGCTGGACGGCGTCGAGGACAACCCCACCCTGTCGCTGTTCGAGCAGAGCCTGGCCCAGGGCGCCGGCGATCATTTCCAGGCGCTGGTGCAGGAAATGGCCGACGCCTACGGCAGCGGCCGCTGGGAAGGGGATCGCGAGAGCTGGCCGGAAGCCATCGAAGACCCCGACTGGCGGCGCCTGACCATCGATCACCGCCAGTGCACCAACCGCCGCTGCGGCCATTTCGGCGCCTGTGCCTTCTTTCGTGCCCGGCGTGACCTGGAAAGCGCCGACATCATCGTCGCCAACCACGACCTGGTGCTGGCCGACCTGTCGCTGGGTGGCGGCGTAGTGCTGCCGCCCCCCGGCGACTGCATCTACGTCTTCGACGAGGGCCACCATCTGCCGGACAAGGCGTTGAATCACTTTGCCCACCGGGTGGGTATCAACGGCACCCTGCGCTGGCTGGGCAACCTGAAGAAGTCGCTGACCGAGCTCCACCAGGCGCTGGCGATACAGCCGACCCTGGCGCGGCTGCTGGCCGGCCTGCCGGAGGCCATCGCCGCGCTGGAGCCGCGCCTGGGCGAGGCCTTTTCACTCGGCCACCAGCTGGCCGGACGCCAGCATGGGCTGGAAGAGGGCGAGGAGAGTCACCAGTACCGCTTCGAGATGGGGCGCGTTCCCGAGGCCCTGCATCAGCATGCGGGCAACCTGCTGGTGGGCTTCGCCGAGCTTTCGCGCACGCTCGAAACCATGAGCGACATCCTGCGCGAGAGCCTCGATCCCGACAAGCACACCGGGCTGCCGCGTGAGCAGGCCGAAGCGTGGCTGCCGCTGCTGGCGCTGTTGCATGGCCGTGCGCTGGAGGCGCATGGGCTGTGGGAGGCCTACGCTGAAACCGACATGGAAGGCGAGGCGCCGAGAGCGCGCTGGCTGACGCTGGAGCGTTTCGGCAGCGATCCCGAACTGGTCTTCTCGGCGAGCCCCGTGTCGGCGGCACCGACCCTGGCCAGGAGCCTGTGGGGCAGCTGCTTCGGTGCCGTGGTGACCTCGGCCACGCTCACGGCGCTTGGTCGCTTCGAGCGCCTGCAGGAACGCGCCGGGCTGGCCAATCGCTACCGCTACCAGCGCCTGCCGAGCCCCTTCGACTACTCCCGCGCGGTGCTCAGCGTGCCGCGCGAGGCCGTGGACCCCGGCGACCGCGACGCCCACGAGCGGGCCATCGTCGATTTCGTCAGCGGGCTCGGCGAGAAGGAGGCGGTGCTGATGTTGTTCTCGTCGCGGGCGCAGCTGCGTGCGGTGGAAAAGGTGCTGCCGGCGAAGTGGCGCGAGCGGGTGCTGGCCCAGGACCGGCTGCCCAAGCGCGAGCTGATCGAACGCCATCGGGCGAGGGTGGATGCCGGGGAGGGCAGCGTGATCTTCGGCCTGGCCAGCTTTGCCGAGGGCATCGACCTGCCCGGCGACTACCTGACCCACGTGGTGATCACCCGGCTGCCGTTCGCCGTGCCCGACGATCCGGTGGGGGCGACCCTGGCCGAGTGGATCGAGAGCCGGGGCGGCAACCCCTTCATGCGCATCAGCGTGCCCGATGCCTCGATCAAGCTGGTGCAGGCCTGCGGCCGACTGATTCGCAAGGAGGCCGATCAGGGGCGCATCACGTTGCTCGACCGTCGCGTGCTGACCCGGCGCTATGGCCAGGCATTGCTCGATGCGCTGCCGCCGTTCATGAGAGAGATCGATGGCGTCTAGATGTACTGCGCTGCCAGCAAAAGGCCCGCATGTGCGGGCCTCTGATGGAGCGCAGTCGACGTTAGCTTCGGCGTCGTTCGGCCAGTACCGGGGTGAGCTTCCGGGCCATGCGGGTCAGGGTCTCCTCGGTGGTGGCCCAGTCGATGCAGGCGTCGGTAATGGAGACGCCGTACTGCATCTGGCTATGATCGTCGAGGATCTTCTGGCTGCCCCAGCCGAGGTTGGATTCGACCATCAGCCCCATGATGGAGGTATTGCCCTCGAGGATCTGGTTGGTGACGTTCTCCAGCACCAGCGGTTGCAGCGCCGGATCCTTGTTGGAATTGGCGTGGGAGCAGTCGATCATGATGTTGGGCTTGATCTCGGCCTTCTTCAGCTCCTGCTCGGCCAGTGCCACGCTGACGCTGTCGTAGTTGGGCTTGCCGTTGCCGCCGCGCAGCACCACGTGGGCGTAGGCGTTGCCGCGGGTGCGGATGATCGCCACCTGCCCGCTCTGGTTGATGCCGAGGAAATTGTGCGGGTGCGACACCGACTGCAGCGCGTTGATCGCCACGTCGAGGCTGCCGTCGGTACCGTTCTTGAAGCCCACCGGGCTGGAGAGGCCGGAAGACATCTCGCGGTGGGTCTGGGATTCGGTGGTGCGGGCGCCGATCGCCGACCAGCTGATGCAGTCCTGCAGGTACTGCGGCGAGATCGGGTCCAGGGCCTCGGTGGCCAGCGGCAGGCCGAGCTCGGAGAGTTCGACCAGCAGCTTGCGGGCAATGTGCAGACCCTCCTCGATCTCGAACGAGCCGTTGAGATGCGGGTCGTTGATCAGCCCCTTCCAGCCGACCGTGGTGCGGGGCTTCTCGAAGTAGACGCGCATCACGATATAGAGGCTGTCCTTCACCTCGTCGGCCAGGCGACGCAGGCGGCGCGCATAGTCCAGGGCGGCATCGACGTCGTGGATCGAGCAGGGGCCGATCACCACCAGCAGGCGCGGGTCGCTGCCGTCGAGAATGTTCTGGATGGTCCGGCGGCCCTCGATCACCGTTCTCTCGGCGACGTCGCCGAGGGGGATTTCGTTCTTGAGGGCTTCGGGGGTGATCAGTACGTCCTGGGACAGGACGTTGAGGTTGCTGACCTGCTGATCTGACATGTTGCTACCTGTGTCGTGGTGCGTTGATGGCAAGAGGATGAACTACTATACACCCGCCGAGGAAGAAATCCGCAATCGCAACGGAACCCGGCGGCCCCCTGGTTGTCACAGCGCCGGCGGCATGGCGGCCGGCTTGATGCGCGGCCAAGAAACAGGAACACTTGTCGAAACGGGCGATGACGTCCAGGGACTTACAGCGGCCAACGGGCTCCAGGTTGATACCATGCATGCAGACTACCTAACGACGAATTCGTCGCTCATCCCGCTTCGGGGTTCCTCCCCTGCCTGGGGGAGCGTGAATGGGTAACCGGGAAACCGATCAACAGCTCGTTGAGCGTGCACAAAAAGGCGATACGCGAGCCTTCGACCTGCTGGTCAAGAAGTACCAGCACAAGATCATCGGGTTGATCGGACGCTATATCCAGGACCACGCCGAGGTGCAGGACGTGGCCCAGGAGGCCTTCATCAAGGCCTACCGGGCGCTTGGCAAGTTTCGCGCCGAGAGCGCCTTCTATACCTGGATGTACCGCATCGCCATCAACACGGCGAAGAACCATCTGGTGTCGAAGGGGCGGCGGCCGCCCGGCAGCGATCTCGACATCGTCGACGCCGAGATCCTCGACCATACCGGACGCCTGTCGGACATCGAGACGCCGGAGTCGTCGCTGGCCCGGGACCAGCTCGAAACGGCCGTGTTCGAGGCGATCGAGAACCTACCCGACGATCTGCGCACGGCGATCACCCTGCGTGAACTCGACGGGCTCTCGTATGAGGATATTGCCAATATCATGCAGTGCCCGGTGGGCACGGTGCGGTCGCGAATCTTTCGTGCCCGCGAGGCAGTGGACCAGCACATCCAGCCGCTGGTGACCACATCGCGTACGCGGGAATCGATCACGGAATGAAGTTTTCGATACTGTTTTTGCTTCGACGCTGAACTGTCTCGCGTCGATGACGTCTGAAGCATTGACTGCTGTATGACAGCGGCAACATGGGCTGTCGGCATTCCGGTTGGGTGCGGTCGGGAATGCCGGGAATCATTGATAGCAAGGCAGGGTGCCTTGTCGATGTGGGGGTGTGAGGAATGAGTCAGAATGCACGGGAATCGCTTTCTGCCCTGATGGACAGCGAAGGTGATGATCTCGAGCTGCGCCGAGTGCTGAAGACGCTCGAGAGCGAGCCGGATGCGGCGGAGGCATGGCGGCGCTATCACCTGATGCGCAGCCTGCTGCGGCGGGATCATGACATCGATGTCAGCACGGACCTGTCGGCCGGAATCATGGCCAGGCTGGAAGCCGAACCGGCGCCCACCATGGAGACGCCGCGCATCGCACCGCGCCGCTCCTACCCCCTTGCCCGCAGTGCGGGAATTGCCGCCGCCGTCACGCTGATGGTGATCAGCGGGGTGCAGTTCTACCAAGGCAGCGATTTCACCACGAGCGGTGGCGATGCCCAACTGGCGGGCAGCGAGGCACGCTCCGCTGCCACCCAGGCGCCGCGCAACCTTGCCGCCCAGGCGGGAAGCGGCGGCCAGGCGACCCCCGTGGGCATGCCGTTCTTCTCTCCGGCGGCCTCGGGCGGGCAGTCCGGCCTGATGCCGGTGGGAGCCAGCTTCGATTCCCCTCTGTTCATGACGCCCAATCCCCGCCAGTCGCAGCGCACCGACCAGGAGCAGGCGCGCCTGCTGCAGTCCTATCTCGATCGCCACGCCGAAGGCGCGACCTATCGCAGCGGCGATGTGTGGATGCCTCTGCTGCGTGGCTCGGGTAACGAGACACTGGGGCAGCGCTGATGGCAGGCAGGCGTATCGCAAGGCGCCTGGCTCTCCTCAGCAGCGCTGCGCTTCTGACCCATCTGTCGCCTGTCGTTGCCGAAGCCCCGGCAGGGCAGGCCGACGCCGGGCGGTTCGACTGCCGTCAGTTGGCCGACTGGGAGCCGCCCGAGACGCCGCTGGAGTGGTTCGAGCGCAGCCTGTGGGCCAACCATTGCCTCGTGTTCCAGGCACGCGCCGTGCGCATCGGTATCGATGGGGTGCGTACCCTGGCACTCTCGCGAGACATCCAGGACGGGGTCGAGCGAGAAGTGGCGCGTTTTCTCGACGGACCGCCAGTGTTCTTCGAACGCAGCGGCCACATCAGCCGCATGAACTGGTCAAGCGCCGATGAGAGTGCGCCGGCTTCCCCGGCGGGTATCGCGCGCCATGTGGACCAGTACTACCGGCTCTCCCTGGGCAATGACGAACGCATCGCCAACCGTGGTGCCGTACGCCTGGACATCGAGCCGCTCGACGGGATGCGCTTCGGCCAGCGTCTGTGGCTCGACGCCCAGACGTCGCTACCGCTGAAGCGTGAACTCATCGACGACCGTGGGCGAGTCGTCGAGACATTCCAGTTTACCGAACTACAGTCGCCACGCTTGCACGAGGGCGGGGTGATACTGGAAGACTACCGCGAGCCACCTCGGCAGTCCTGGTTTCCCACCTGGCTGCCCGACGGCTTCGTCGACCAGCCGATCGGCAGCGAGGCGGAGCCGCAGGATCGAGAGCGGCCGGTGGGACATCGCATCTACAGCGATGGCCTCTCGACGCTCAGCCTGTTCGTCGAACCGATCGAGGAAGGGCACGAGCGGCTCATCCCCGGGCTGCATCGCCTGGGGATCTCACTCGCCGTGGTGCGCCACGTGGTGGCTGACGAGCGGCCCCACCAGGTCGTCGTCATGGGCGAGCTGCCCCCACGGGTACTCGTGCAGGTGGCGGAGAATCTGGCCTGGCGCGAGTCGCCGGAGTGATTGCCCCCGTCACGTGCAATTCGTCGTGAATCCTTGGCCACCAACAAGCACGAGCCACCTTGAAAAGCGACGCGTGGCTCCCTAGTTACCGCTTGAAACGACGTTAAGCTGATGCAGGAGCTCATATGAAACCGTTGACGCGACAGTTCTCTCTCTGGGCGCTGCTGTTGGCCGTGCTGCTGTCGTGGCAGTCTGCCTTCGCCCGTGACCTGCCCGACTTCACCGAGCTGGTCGAGCAGGCTGCTCCCGGGGTGGTCAATATCTCGACCACCCGGGCCATGCCGGATCGTTCGCAGGGCTTCGAGGGGTTCGGCGGCCAGGAGATACCCGAGATCTTCCGCCACTTCTTCGGCGACCGCTTCCCGATGCCGCCCGGAGGCGGTGGCCCTGGGCGGGGCGGTGAGCGGCAGTCGCTGGGGTCCGGCTTCGTCATCAGTGAAGATGGCTACATCCTGACCAATGCCCACGTGGTCGAGGGAGCCGACGAGATCCTCGTGCGCCTCAACGACCGTCGAGAGCTGCAAGCCGAACTGGTCGGGGCCGATACCCAGACGGACGTCGCCCTGCTCAAGGTGGACGCCTCGGATCTGCCGACGCTGAACATGGGCGATTCCGACGAGCTTCGTGTGGGGGAGTGGGTAGCCGCCATCGGCTCTCCCTTCGGCTTCGACCATTCGGTGACCGCCGGCATCGTCAGTGCGATCAACCGCACGCTGCCGCGTGATGCCTACGTACCCTTCATCCAGACCGACGTGGCGATCAACCCCGGCAACTCGGGCGGGCCGTTGTTCAACCTGGATGGTGAAGTGGTGGGGATCAACTCGCAGATCTTTACCCGCAGCGGCGGCTTCATGGGGCTGTCTTTCGCCATTCCCATCAACGTGGCCATGGACGTGGCCAGCCAGATTCGCGACGACGGCCGCGTGCATCGTGGCTGGCTCGGGGTGATGATCCAGCCGGTGTCTCGCGACCTGGCCGAGTCGTTCGGCATGGACAGCCCCAGCGGCGCCCTGATTGCCGATCTCGACCCCGCGGGGCCGGCGGCACAGGCGGGCCTGCAGGCGGGCGACATCGTGCTGGAAGTCGACGGGGAGGAGGTCGAACGCTCGCGCAACCTGCCGCGCCTGATCGGTCGGGTGACGCCGGGCAATGAAGCCGAGCTGACCATCCTACGCGACGGGGAGCGCCAGGAGATCGCGGTGACCATCGGCGACTGGCCCGACAGCGAGCAGTCCGAGCAGGCGAGCGGCGGTGGGTCGGATGCCCAGGCGCGGCTGGGCATCGCCGTGGCCGAGCTCGATGAGGCCGAGCGTCAGCGCCTCGGGATCGACAGCGGTGTGCTGGTGCGTGACGTCGACCCCCGCGGGGCGGCGGCCGAGGCCGGCATCCTGCCGGGCGACGTGATCGTCAGCCTCGACCACCACGTCGTGGAGAGCGCCGAGCAGCTGCGCGAACTGGCTGCGAACCTGCCCACCGACCGCGCCGTACCCGTGCGCCTGTATCGCGAAGGGCGCTCCCTGTTCGTGGCGTTGCGCCTGGGGCGTGACTGAACCGACCCGGTGCCGGACGAGTACAGGACACCTCCCGCCTTGGCGGGAGGTGTTCGTGTTTTTTCAGGGCTCAGGCCGCTGAGCTGTCCAACCTCGGGTCATGCCGGTACAATACCGGCCATCGAATTCTCATGACGTTAGCGGGCGCCGATGACTCTGCCGCTGCCGCGCTCGTGTCGAACACCGGATTGGGCTAGATGAGCAACGAAGCAAGCAACGAAAAACTGAAGCACATTCGGAATTTCTCGATCATTGCCCATATCGACCACGGCAAGTCGACCCTGGCGGACCGCCTGATCCAGACCTGCGGTGGGCTTTCCGAGCGCGAACTGAAGGAGCAGGTGCTCGATTCGATGGATCTCGAGCGCGAGCGCGGCATCACCATCAAGGCCCAGTCGGTCACGCTCGACTACCAGGCCCAGGATGGCAATACCTACCAGCTCAACTTCATCGACACCCCGGGGCACGTGGATTTCTCCTACGAGGTGTCGCGTTCACTGTATGCCTGCGAAGGGGCACTGCTGGTGGTGGATGCGGCCCAGGGCGTCGAGGCGCAGTCGGTGGCCAACTGCTACACCGCCATCGAGCAGGGGCTCGAGGTGCTGCCGGTCCTCAACAAGATGGACCTGCCCCAGGCCGATCCCGACAAGGTCTCCCACGAGATCGAGGAAATCATCGGGCTGGACGCCACCGACGCCTGTCAGGTGTCGGCCAAGAGCGGGCTCGGCATCGATGCGCTGCTCGAGCGCCTGGTACGCGACATTCCGCCGCCCAAGGGCGACCCCGAGGGGCCGCTGCAGGCACTGATCATCGATTCCTGGTTCGACAACTACCTCGGCGTGGTCTCGCTGGTGCGCATCTTCGACGGCACCCTGAAGAAGGGCGAGAAGATCCGCATCAAGTCCACCGGGCGTGACTGGCAGGCCAACGAGGTGGGCATCTTCACGCCGCTGCGCAAGGAAACCAATATCCTGCGTGCCGGCGAGGTGGGTTTCGTGGTGGCCGGCATCAAGGATATCCACGGTGCCCCGGTGGGCGACACCATCACCCACGCCAAGACCCCGGATGTGCCGCGTTTGCCCGGCTTCCAGAAGGTCAAGCCGCAGGTCTATGCCGGCATGTTCCCGGTCAGCGCCGACGACTACGAGGATTTCCGCGATGCGCTGGAGAAGCTGGCGCTGAACGATGCCTCGCTGGAATACGAGCCCGAGAACTCCGACGCGCTGGGCTTCGGCTTCCGCGTCGGCTTCCTCGGCACCCTGCACATGGAGATCATCCAGGAGCGGCTCGAGCGCGAATACGACCTGGATCTGCTCACCACGGCGCCTACCGTGGTCTATGAACTGGCGATGAAGAACGGCGACGTCAAGTACGTCTCCAATCCCTCTAAATTGCCCGACATGGCCGACGTGGATGAGATGCGCGAGCCGATCGTGCGTGCCAGCATCCTGGTGCCGCAGGAGTTCGTCGGCAACGTCATCATGGAGTGCGAGAACCGTCGCGGCAACCAGCTCGACATGCAGTTCCTCGGCAGCCAGATCCAGCTCACCTACGAGCTGCCCATGAGCGAAGTGGTGATGGACTTCTTCGACCGCCTCAAGTCCATCTCCAAGGGCTATGCCTCGCTGGACTACAACTTCGAGCGCTTCGAGGCGGCCAAGCTGGTGCGCCTGGACGTGTTGATCAACGGCGACCGGGTCGACGCCTTGGCGGTGATCATCCACCGCGACCATGCCCATTCGCGCGGCCGCGTGCTGGTCGAGAAGATGAAGGAACTGATTCCGCGCCAGATGTTCGACGTGGCGATCCAGGCCGCCATCGGCGGCCAGGTGGTGGCGCGCTCCACGGTCAAGGCGCTGCGCAAGAACGTCACCGCGAAGTGCTATGGCGGTGACGTGACGCGCAAGAAGAAGCTGCTCGAGAAGCAGAAAGCGGGCAAGAAACGCATGAAACAGGTCGGTCGGGTGGAAATTCCCCAGGACGCCTTCCTGGCCGTGCTCAAGGTGAACGACTAGGAACGCCGACGCTATGGATTTTTCACTTTTGTTGGTGGTGGCCGTGGCCGCCACCGGCCTGATCTGGCTGCTCGACATCGTCTGGCTGCGTCCCGCCCGGCGCCAGAGGCTGGCCGCCGTGGAGGCGGGCACCACCGAAGGACTCGACGAGACCGCCCGTGAGCGGGCGATGAAGGAGCCCTGGCCGGTCGACTATGCGCGCTCCTTCTTCCCCGTGCTGCTGGTGGTGCTGCTGCTGCGCAGCTTCCTGGTGGAGCCGTTCCAGATCCCTTCCGGTTCGATGCGTCCGACCCTCGAGGTGGGCGATTTCATCCTGGTCAACAAGTACGCCTACGGCCTGCGCCTGCCGGTGACCCATACCCGCGTCCTCGAACTCGGCGAGCCCGAGCGCGGCGACGTGATGGTATTCCGCTTTCCCAGCGAACCCTCGGTGAACTTCATCAAGCGGGTGGTCGGGCTGCCGGGCGACACCGTGCGCTACGAGGACAAGCAGCTCTACGTCAATGGAGAACTCGTGCCCAAGCAACTGCTGGACGAGACGCCTTCCTCGGCGCCCGGCGAGTGGCTGCTGGAGGAGCGACTGGGCGAGGTCAGCCATCGTATCTACAATAACCCACGTGACCCGGGTCCCCGCGTGCGCGAGATCGTCGTGCCCGACGGGCACTATTTCACCATGGGTGACAACCGCGATCATTCCAACGACAGCCGCTACTGGGGCTTCGTGCCCGAGGAGAACGTCGTCGGCCGGGCGTTCGCCGTGTGGATGCACTGGGATGGTGGCTTGCCCAGCTTTACCCAGGTTCGCCGCATCCATTGATGGACCAGAAATAACAGGAATGACGTGAGCAAATCCCTTACCGCCTTCAGCCGCCGCATCGGCCACAGTTTTCGCGACGACTCGCTGCTGGAACTGGCCATGACCCACCGCAGCTTCGGAGGCCAGAACAACGAGCGACTGGAGTTCCTCGGCGACTCCATCGTCAACTTCGTCATCGCCGAGGCCTTGTACGAACGCTTCCCGCAGGCCCGGGAAGGGCAGCTGTCGCGTCTGCGCGCGCGCCTGGTACGTGGCCAGACCCTGGCCGAGCTGGCCCGCGAGATGGCCTTCGGCGAGTGCCTTCGCCTGGGTTCCGGCGAGATGAAGAGCGGCGGGCACCGGCGCGACTCGATCCTCGCCGACGCGGTCGAGGCCGTGCTCGGGGCGATCTATCTCGATGCCGGCATGGACGTGGCCCGGGCCCGCGTGCTGGCCTGGTACGCCGAGCGCCTGGAGTCGATCGACCTGCAGGACACCCAGAAGGATCCCAAGACCCGTTTGCAGGAGTTTCTGCAGTCGCGCCAGTCGCCATTGCCGCGCTACGAGGTCGTCTCGGTGGAGGGCGAGGCCCACGACCAGACCTTCACCGTGGAGTGTCACGTCGAACTGCTGGCTTCCCACACCCTGGGCACTGGGTCCAGCCGCCGCCACGCCGAGCAGCAGGCCGCCGAACTCGCGCTGCTCCAGTTGGAGAATCGCAAGGGACAGAAAGCATGAGCGAGACATGTGGCTTCGTGGCCATCGTTGGTCGCCCCAACGTCGGCAAGTCGACCCTGATGAACCGGATTCTCGGTCAGAAGGTCTCGATCACCTCACGCCGGCCCCAGACCACCCGGCATCAGGTCATGGGTATCAAGACCGAGGGGGAAGCGCAGTTCATCTACGTCGATACGCCGGGCATCCACATCCTCGGGCGCGACCGTAACAAGGCGATCAATCGCTTCATGAACCAGGCGGCCACCCAGGCCCTGCGCGACGTCGACTGCGTGGTCTTCATCATCGACCGTACGCGCTGGACCGACGAGGATCAGGTGGTGCTGGCGCGGCTCGAGCACGTCGAGGCGCCGGTGATCCTCGCGGTCAACAAGGTCGACCGGCTCGAGGACAAGAGCACGCTGCTGCCGTGGCTCGGCGAGGTCGGAGCGCGTCGCGACTTTGCCGCCATCATTCCCATCTCGGCCAAGCATGGCACCAACGTGCCGGAGCTCGAGGCGGAAGTGGCCAAGCATCTGCCCGAGGGGACCCATCATTTTCCCGACGATCAGATCACCGACCGGAGCCAGCGTTTCCTGGCGGCCGAGCTGGTGCGCGAGAAAATCATGCGCCAGCTCGGCGACGAGCTGCCCTACCAGGTCACGGTGGAGATCGAGGAGTTCCGCGACGAGGGCAGGGTGGTTCATATCAGCGCGCTCATCCTGGTGGAGCGAGACGGACAGAAGAAGATCCTCATCGGCGACAAGGGCGAGCGGATCAAGAGCATCGGCCGCGAGGCGCGGCTCGACATGGAGCGCGCATTCGACGCCAAGGTCATGCTCAACCTGTGGGTCAAGGTGAAGCGCGGCTGGTCGGACGACGAGCGGGCGCTGAAGAGCCTGGGTTACGACCTGGACTGAGACTGCCCCGACCTGTCTGCGCTTGTCCCCACTTCGTTCAGGCGACCCACCATGCAGCCGCAGCCGGCCTTTCTCCTTCATAAACGCCCCTATCGCGAGACCAGTGCACTGGTCGAGCTGTTCACCCTCGAGCATGGCCGTGTGCGTGCGGTGGCCCAAGGGGTGCAGCGCCCAGGCTCGCGCTCGCGGGGTCGGCTGCAGCCCTTCGCCCCGCTGCACGTGACCTGGGTGGGCGAAGGCGAGCTCAAGCGCCTGCGCCTGATGGAGAGCCGCGGCGCGGCGGCGCTGCTCGCCGGCGAGGGCCTGCTGTGCGGCCTCTACGCCAACGAGCTGCTGACGCGAACGCTGCCGGTCGAGCTGCCGGCGCCGGAGGTGTTCGCCTTCTATGCCGCCCTGCTCGAGGCGTTGCCACGCCCGGAGGGTCGTGCCGTGGCGCTGCGGCGCCTGGAATTCGCCCTGCTCGATACGCTGGACGCCTCGCCGCGCTTTACCACGCCGGAAGGCGGCGAACTCGACCCTCACGGCCGTTATCGCTTCGATGCCGCATCGCGGGCCTTCGTGCCCGGCGAGCCGGGGCTCGACGGGCGCACCCTGCGCCTGCTGGCCGGCGGCGACTGGGCGGCACCGGGCCTGGCCGGCCCGGCCAAGGCGATTGCACGTGCGGCGCTGGCTCCCTTGCTCGGTTCGCGTCCGCTGCGCTCCCGCGAGCTGATGCGCCAGCTTGCCGAGCGGCGCCGTTCCCCCTCACACTGAAAGCGTTTCCTATCGACCCGCTGGAGAACGTCATGCATCCCCCGCGCATACTGCTCGGCGTCAATATCGATCACATCGCCACGCTGCGTCAGGCGCGCGGCACGCGCTATCCCGACCCCGTCCAGGCGGCGCTGCTGGTCGAGGAAGCCGGCGCCGACGGCATTACCGTGCACCTGCGCGAGGATCGACGGCACATTCAGGAGCGCGACGTGCGCCTTCTCACCGAGGTGCTCAACACGCGCATGAACCTGGAGATGGCGGTGACCGAGGAGATGCTGACGCTGGCCGAGGAGGTCCGCCCGGCGCACGTCTGCCTGGTGCCCGAGAAACGCGAGGAACTCACCACCGAGGGCGGCCTGGACGTGGCCGGCAATATCGATGCGATCTCCGCCGCCTGCCGGCGACTGGCGGCGGCGGGCTGCGAGGTGTCGCTGTTCATCGACCCCGAGCCCGACCAGATCGAGGCGGCCAGTCGCGCCGGGGCGCCGGTGATCGAGCTGCACACCGGGGCCTATGCCGAGTGCACCGGCGAAGCGGCGCGGCAGGAGCACGCGCGGCTGACGGCGGCGGCAGAGATGGCGCTGGAGCTTGGGCTCACCGTCAATGCCGGCCACGGCCTGCACTACCACAACGTCGAGGCGATCGCGGCGATTCCGGGGCTGCACGAGCTCAACATCGGCCATGCCATCATCGCCCGGGCGCTGTTCGTCGGGCTCAAGGAAGCGGTGGCGGAGATGAAGCGGCTGGTGATCGCCGGCCAGGAGGCTGGCTTCGTCGCCTCGCTGGAGGCGCACGACCACGACCACGATCACGCATGATCATCGGCATCGGCACCGACATCGCCCGGGTGGCGCGCTTCGAGGCCGCCATGGTGCGCCACGGGGAGCGCTTTCCGGCACGCGTGCTGGGTGAGTTGGAGCGTGAGCAACTGGCCAGGCGTGGCGACCGGGCGGCGTTTCTCGCCAAGCGCTTCGCCGCCAAGGAGGCCTTCGTCAAGGCGCTGGGCACCGGGTTGCGTCATGGCATGCGCTGGGCCGAGATCCAAGTGGCCAACGATGCCCTGGGTCGCCCGTCATTGATGCTGTCGGGGCGGGCTCACGAGCTTGCCGCCACGGCAGGGGTCCGGGCCATTCATCTGTCCTTGAGCGACGAGGCCGAGCTGGCGCTGGCGATGGTCGTGCTGGAAGGGTTCTCCTGATACGCGGCATGCCACTCGCCGAGGCGCTCGATGGCCTGGAACAGGTCGTCGATCAAGGCGTCGACGTCTGACATCCCACGCGAGCGCAGGCGCGTTTCCAGCGTTTCCGCCACCAGGGCGAGTTCGGGCGCACCGCAGTAGCGGCAGGCGCCGTTGAGCGAATGCACCACGTCCAGCAGCTTCTCGGGGGCGCCGGTGGCCAGGGCGTCGCGCAGCTCGCCCACGGTCTTCGGTAGCGATGCGACGAGCTCGCCCAGCAATTCGCGCGCCAGGCGCTCGTTGCCGTTGGCCAGGCGGGTGCCGAGCTCCATGTCGACGACGGCCAGCTCGCTGGCGAGCCCTGACTCCTGCGCGGCGGGTAGCGTGGGCAGTAACGTCGCCGGGCCGACATGGCGATGCAGAACGGCCTCCAGGCGGTTGGAATCCACCGGCTTGACCAGCACTTCCTGCATCCCCGCCGCCTGCAGCCGCTCGCGTTCGCTCTCGTGCGCATGGGCGGTGACCGCGATGACCGGGCAGTTCGACCAGTGTCCGCCCAGGCGGCGCAGGGCCTGGGTGGTCTCGATGCCGTCCATGCCCGGCATGCGTATGTCCATCAGAGCCAGGTGAAAGGGGGGACCCTCTGCCAGCGCCAGGGCCTCTTCACCGCTGGCGGCTTCGACCAGTTCCAGACCGGGGCGCTGCAGCAATTCGCGCAGCAGGCGGCGGTTGATGGCATTGTCATCGACGACCAGCACGCGGGTCTGACGCTCCTTGACGGTGTCAGGGCAGCGTTTCGCCTTGCTGCAGCGGCGCAGGGCATCCGCCAGGGCCTGGCGCGACGCCGGCTTGCTGAGGATCTCGCAGCCGCCGGGCAGGTGCAGGTCCGGCATGTCGAGCGGTGCGACGTTGACCAGTAGCAATACCGGGCAGGGGCTCGCCTGTAGTCTCGCCCGCCACTCGTCGAGCAGCGCCTCGTTCAGCTCGGTGGGCAGCGCCGCGACCAGCAGCGACGGGTAGGGCGGCGTCAGCTCCGGCTGGTGCAGCTCTTCCACCTGGCCGCCCCACAGCGTGAGCAGGTGATTCAGCGCGTGACGCGTCGGCGCGTGCGGCTCGTAGAGGGCGACCCGGTCGTTGTCGAGGATGGGGTCGGGCGCAAGCTCTGCGGCGTCGATGACGTCCAGCGGCAACGTGAAGGAGAACGTCGAGCCCCGTGACGGTTCGCTCTCCACGGTGATCTGTCCGCCCATCTGCTCGACCAACTGGCGACTGATCGCCAGGCCCAGCCCGGAGCCGCCATAGTGGCGCGAGTGGCTGGCGGCGGCCTGGCGGAAGGCCTGGAACAGGCTGTGCTGTTCCTGCGGGGTGAGCCCGATCCCGGTGTCGCTGATGCTGACGCGCAGCAGGGCGCGGCCCTGGGCGTTCTGCTCCTCGAGCATCACCCTCACGATGACCTCGCCCTGTTCGGTGAACTTCAGCGCGTTGTGGATCAGGTTGGTCAGTACCTGGCGGATGCGCAGCGGATCGCCACGCAGCAGCGAAGGCACGTCGTCGTAGACCAGGCCCAGCAGGTGCAGCCCCTTCTGATGGGCCAGCGGTGCCTGCTGGCCCAGCGCCTCGTCGACCAGCGACACCATGTCCAGTTCGGCGCGGTCCAGCTCGAGGCGGCCAGCCTCCATGCGCGAGAAGTCGAGCACATCGTTGACCAGGGCGAGCAGGTTGTCGCAGGCGATCTGCACCTGGTCGAGCCACTCGCGCTGGCGAGGTTCGAGGCGCGAGCGTCCCAGCAGGCGGCAGAAGCCGACGATGCCGTTGAGCGGGGTGCGTATCTCGTGGCTCATGCTGGCCAGGAACTCGGACTTGATCCGGTTGGCTTCGAGCGCCCTGCGATGGGCCAGGTCGAGTTCGATGTTCTTTATCTCGATGGTCTCCATCGACTCTTCCAGGTCGGTGGTGGTCTGCTCGATCTGGCGCTGCATGTTCTCGTGGGATTGCCTGAGTTCATCGCCGAGTGCATTCACATGGCGCGCCAGGCGCCGCAGCTCGGGGGCGCCGGCCTCGACCAGGCGCGCCTCGAAGTCGCCGCCACGCAGCCGCCGCAATGCCTCGGCGGCATCGTCCAGGCTGGTGTCCACCCGCCGGCCGAGCGCCGATGCGATCACGAACAGCAGCAGCCCGAGGATCAGCAGGCCCAGCCCCGTGATGGCGAGGCGTCGATAGTAGCCGAGGGTGAGCGGGCGGCTGTCCACGTCGAGCTCCAGCCAGGTGCGGCTGGTCACGCTGCCCTCCAGGTCGGTGGGGGCGAGCGGAACCATCAGGCGCCAGAGGTCGCTGCTGGTGTCGAGGTGTTGCTCGAGCGGTGGCGTCGTCGCGACCTGGGCGCGATTGCGGCCCAGCTCCAGCTGGATCATGCCGCTGTCGGAATAGATCCCCACGCCGCGCGCCTCTTCGATGTCCAGCAGGCGCCTGGCCATGCCGTCCAGCCGCGACTGGTCGGCCTCGATGACGGCCCGGGCCATTTCGGGGGCCTGCTGTTCGACGGCGGTAATGATGCGGTCGTGCAGGGCCGCCTTGCGCCATTCGGTATCCAGGTGCAGCACGAATGCCGCCACGAGCAACAGCACCAGCAGGGGAAGACACAGTATCCACAGCGTCAGGCGATTTCCGAGCGACATCGGCATTCCTTGGTCACGGGCCTTTCCGCTCAGTATGCCACATTGTCGAGGCATGCCTGTCCAGCGCTTGACGGCACGGATATACTAGCGAAAAGACCTTACCCTAAGGACGCTTACATGCAGTTCCCTACCATCGAGGATATCGTTGGGCATACGCCGTTGATTCGCCTCAAGCACATCACGGCAGGGCGCAACAACACGCTGCTGGCCAAGCTCGAGGGCAACAATCCCGCCGGCTCGGTGAAGGATCGTCCGGCACTGTCGATGCTGGAGCAGGCCGAGGCCCGGGGCGACATCTCGCCAGGCGATACCCTGATCGAAGCCACGTCGGGCAACACCGGGATCGCGCTGGCCATGGCTGCGACGATCAAGGGCTACCGCATGATCCTGATCATGCCGGAGAGCGCCTCGAGCGAGCGCAAGCAGGCCATGGCGGCCTATGGCGCCAAGCTGATCACGGTCAGCAAGGAGGGCGGCATGGAGGAGGCGCGCGACCTGGCCGAGACGATGATCGCGCGCGGCGAGGGCAAGCCGCTCAATCAGTTCGCCAACCCCGACAACCCGCTGGCGCACTACCGCGGTACCGGCCCCGAGCTGTGGGAGCAGACCGGCGGCACGATCACCCACTTCGTCAGTTCCATGGGCACCACGGGAACGATCATGGGCGTATCGGCGTACCTCAAGGAGCGCAACCCCGACATCCAGATCATAGGCCTGCAGCCGGAGGACGGCGCCAGCATTGCCGGCATCCGGCGCTGGCCCAAGGCGTACCTGCCCAGCATCTTCGATGCCAGCCGGGTCGACCGCGTGCTCGACATCGGCCAGCACGAGGCCGAAGAGCACATGCGACGCCTGGCCCGGGAGGAGGGCATCCTGGCCGGTGTCTCGTCCGGGGGAGCCCTGGCGGGCGCACTGCGCGTTGCCGAGGGCGTCGAGAACGCGGTGATCGTCTTCATCGTCTGCGACCGCGGCGATCGCTATCTCTCGACCGGGCTGTTCGCTCCGGAGGCTTGAGGTGGCAATGCTTGGCAAGCGACGGCCGGCGCGACAGCGAACCGGCGTCTCGGGGCTGCAACGACGTGGGGGCGACGCACCGGCTGCCGCGACAGCGGCGGCAGAGGCGACGGTGGTCATCGAACGGCTCGCCCACGATGGCCGGGGCGTGGCGCATGCGGCCAGCGGCAAGACCCTGTTCGTCGAAGGGGCGCTGCCCGGTGAGCGCGTCGAGGTGGCGGTACACCGCACGCGCAAGCGCTACGACGAGGCCCATGTCCGCGAGCTGCTCGAGCCGGCGGCCGAGCGGGCCGAGCCTCCCTGCCTCCACTATGGCCAGTGCGGCGGCTGCGACCTGCAGCATCTCGCCGTCGAAGCCCAGCGCGAGCACAAGCGGACGGTACTCGTCGAACTGCTCCAGCGAGAGGGCCTCGAACTGGCCGAGCCGCCCGAATTGCTGGCGGGAGAGGCGCTCGGCTACCGCCGACGAGCCCGCCTGGGCGTCAAGGTGGATGCCCAGGGGCGCGTGCATCTCGGTTTTCGCGCACGTCACGCCAGCCGGCTGATCGACATCGAGACCTGTCAGGTGCTGCAACCCGACCTGTCGGCGCTGCTCGAACCGCTGCGCGAGCTGTTGGCAGGGCTCGAAGCGCCACGCCTGGTCGGGCACCTCGAGCTGGTGGCATCCGCCACGCATCGCGTGGTGGTGGTGCGCCAACTGCGCGACAACCGCGCAGACCGGCATCGCTGGCAGGCGTTCGGCCAAGCCCATGGCGTCGTCGTGGCTCGCCTGCTGGGGCGCGAGGCGCCGAGCCTGGAGTGGTTGGGCGAGGCGCCGGCGCTCGACTACCGCTTGCCCGGGGGCGACGCGGAACTCGAGCTCGGCTTTGCGCCGGGTGATTTCATCCAGGTCAACGACCAGATCAATCGGGCGCTGGTGGCGACGGCGCGGCAGTGGCTGGCGCCGGTGGCCGGCCAGCGCGTGCTGGACCTGTTTGCCGGCATCGGCAATTTCGGCCTGCCGCTGGCGCTCGATGGCGCCGTGGTCACGGCGGCGGAGGGCAGCCCTGCCATGGTCGCCAGGCTTCAGCACAATGCGAGGCGCAACGGGCTCGACATCGAGGCCCAGCAGCTCGACCTCAACGACCAGGTGGCCGTGGCCCAGCTCCTGGCACGGCTCGCGCCCGAGGCGGTGGTGCTGGATCCGCCCCGCGACGGGGCCGATGCGGTGTGTCGCGCATTGATCGAACGCCCCGTGGCGCGGCTGGTCTACATTGCCTGTGACCCTGCCACGCTGGCGCGCGATGCGGCACGACTCGTGCATGGCGGTTATCGTCTCACTCGGGTGGCGGTGGCCGACATGTTCGTGCACACCTCGCACCTGGAGTCCCTGTTGCTGCTCGAATACGGTGCAACGCGGCCGTCATCGCAAGGAGCCTAGAGATGGTGAAAGTTCGCGACGATCAGCCACTGACGGACAATGGTGACGTCGATATCGGTCACTGGCTGGAGCGCCTTCAGGAAGACGTCAAGCTGCGCGACCCGGGGGAAATGCGCGAGGCGTGTGAACTCGCCAGGCGCCTTACCCGGGAGGCCGACCGCCCCCACAAGGCCTGGCTGCCCCAGGACACGACCTACCGCATGGGCCTCGAGATGGCGGACATCCTGGCCCTGCTCAAGCTCGATCAGCCGGCACTCGAAGCCGCCGTGCTCTATCGCGCCGTGCGCGAAGGGCTGATCTCTGCCGATGCCGTGGCGCGCCAGTTCGGCAAGGAAGTGGCGCACCTGATCGAGGGCGTGCTGCAGATGGCGGCCATCAGCAACGCCCAGGTGCCCAGCCAAGGCCTGGTCCAGCACGACCAGCAGGACAACCTGCGCAAGATGCTGGTCACGATGATCGACGACGTGCGCGTGGCGCTGATCAAGATCGCCGAGCGCACCTGTGCGCTGCGCCAGGTCAAGGACGCCCCGCGCGAGAAGCGCCTGCAGGTGGCCCGCGAGGTGTTCGACATCTATGCCCCGCTGGCCCATCGGCTGGGCATCGGTCAGGTCAAGTGGGAGCTCGAGGACCTCTCCTTCCGCTACCTGCACGAGGACGACTACAAGGCGATCGCCCGTCAGCTGGCCGAGAAGCGCCTCGACCGCGACCGCTACATCCACGACGTGGTCGAAACCCTCAAGGGCATGCTCGAGGCCCAGGGCATCAACCGGTACGAGGTCAACGGTCGCGCCAAGCACATCTACTCGATCTGGCGCAAGATGAAGCGCAAGCGCATCGACTTCTCCCAGGTCAACGACGTGCGCGCGGTGCGCATCCTGGTGCCGGAGGTGGCCGACTGCTACACCGTGCTGGGGTTGGTGCACTCGCGCTGGCACCACGTGCCCAACGAGTTCGACGATTACATCGCCAACCCCAAGAAGAACGGCTACCAGTCGTTGCACACCGCCGTGCTGGGGCCCGAGAACAAGGTGCTGGAGATCCAGATCCGCACCTTCACCATGCACGACGAGGCCGAGCTCGGCGTCTGCGCCCACTGGCGCTACAAGGGGCACGACACCGGCGGCAAGAGTACCAGCTACGAGGAGAAGATCGCCTGGCTGCGCCAGGTCCTCGAGTGGCAGGACGAGGTCGGCGACTTCAGCGACCTGCGCGAAGGGCTCTCCAGCGACGTGGCGCCGGACCGCATCTACGTGTTCACGCCGGACGGCCACGTCATCGACCTGCCGCGCATCGCCACGCCCATCGATTTCGCCTACCGGGTGCATACCGAGGTCGGCCACCGTTGCCGCGGGGCCAAGGTCGATGGCCGCATCGTGCCGCTCACCTACAAGCTAAGGACCGGCCAACAGGTCGAGATCCTCACCGCCAGCAAGGGCGGTCCCAGCCGCGACTGGCTCAACCCCAGCCTCGGCTACGTGCGCACTTCGCGCGCGCGGGCCAAGATCCAGTCGTGGTTCAAGCACCAGGCCCGCGAGCAGAACCTGGAGGAAGGCAAGGCGCTGTTCGATCGCGAGATGAAGCGTCTCGACGTGGAGGACATGGACCTCGCCACCCTGGCGCAGAAAGTCAACTACCAGACCCCCGAGGACATGTACGCTGCGCTGGGGGCGGGGGACCTTCGCATCGGCCAGGTACTGCACCAGGCCCAGCAGCTGTTCGGCGAGACCGACGACCAGGAGCAGCTCGATCGCCTGCTGGCCAAGCCGCGGCGCGACTCGGGCAAGGGGGCCGCCAGCGACATCACCGTGCTCGGCGTGGGCAATCTCAAGACCAGCATGGCCAACTGCTGCCATCCGGTGCCCGGCGAGCCGATCGTCGGCTTCATCACCCAGGGCCGCGGCGTCACCGTGCATCGTCAGGACTGCCCCAACATCCTGCAGCTGCGCCTGGACGAGCCGCAGCGGGTCATCGAGGTGGAGTGGGGGCAGCGTGCCCGTACCCAATACCCGGTCGACATCGAGATACAGGCCTGGGACCGTTCCGGCCTGTTGCGCGACGTCACCGGCATTCTCGGCAACGAGAAGGTCAACGTGCTGTCGGTGAACACCCTGACCGATACCCGCGACGGCATCGCCCGCATGCGCATCACCGTGGAAGTCGATGGCTTGGAGACGCTGGGCAGATTGTTCTCGCGCATCCAGCAGCTGTCCAACGTGATCGAGGTCCAGCGCCTGCGCACGGGCGCCAAGGGAGCCAAGCACAAGGGGAGCGGCCCATGAGCGAGCGGCGTCACGACATCGACGAGCTGCTGACCCTGATGGCCGTGCTGCGCGACCCCGGGCAGGGCTGTCCGTGGGATCTCGAGCAGGACTGGGACAGCATCGTGCCGCACACCCTCGAGGAGGCCTACGAGGTGGCCGATGCCATCGAGCGTCGTGCCTGGGAGGAGCTGCCCGGCGAACTCGGCGACCTGCTGTTCCAGGTGGTCTACTACAGCCAGTTCGCCCGGGAAGAGGGGCGCTTCGACTTCCACGACGTGGTGCACACCCTGACCGACAAGATGGTGCGTCGCCATCCCCACGTCTTTCCCGATGGTACCCTGGCGTCGCGTCGCCCGCCCGGCGTGAGTGCCGAGCAGGTCGAGACGCAGTTGGTCAACAGCCGCTGGGAGTCGCTCAAGGCAGATGAACGTGCCGCCCGCGGCGAGGAGGAGACGCCGGCCTCGGTGCTCGACGACGTGCCGCGCCTGCTGCCGGCGCTGTCGCGTGCCGCCAAGCTCTCCAAGCGCGCGGCCCGGGTGGGCTTCGACTGGCCCGACGCCGCCGGCGTGATCGCCAAGATCCGCGAGGAGCTCGACGAGGTCGAGCAGGCCCTGGCCGAGGGCGACCACCGCCATGCGGCACGCGAAGTGGGCGACCTGCTGTTCGCCGTGACCAACCTGGCGCGTACCCTCAAGGCCGACCCCGAGCAGTGCCTGCGCGAGACCAACGCCAAGTTCGAGCGGCGCTTCCGCCACGTCGAATCGGCCTTGGCCGAGCGCGGCGTGACCACCCGCGACGTCGACCTGGCCACCATGGAGGCGCATTGGCAAGAGGCCAAGCAGCTCGAGCGCACAGCTTCCGCACCCTCAGCGGGACATTTCGAATCGACTTCAGGAGGAGATCGACCATGAGTGGCGATCTGCACGAATCCCTACGCGACAACGTACGCATCCTCGGCGACAGCCTGGGCCGCACCATCGCCGATGACCTGGGCAAGGGCTTCGTCGACCGCATCGAGACCATCCGCGGCCTGGCCAAGAGCGGCCGACAGGGGGACGTGCAGAGCAGTCGCGAGCTGATCGAGTACCTGCGCAAGCTGCCCGACCGCGACCTGCTGCCGGTCACCCGTGCGTTCAACCAGTTCCTCAACCTGGCCAACATCGCCGAGCAGCACTACCGGGCGCGCTTTCGTCGCGTGGAGGATTACAAGCCCGGTTCGCAGCCGGTGCTGTCGGAACTGCTCGAGCGGGCTCGCCATGCCGGCCATGCGCCGCGCAAGCTGGTGGAGAGCCTGGCCACCATGCGCGTGGAGCTGGTGCTGACCGCCCACCCCACCGAGGTCATCCGGCGAACCCTGATCCAGAAGTACGATGCCATCGATGAGTGCCTCACCGTGATCGAATCCTCGCTGGACTATCCCGAGCGGGCCAGCCGCGCCCGTGGGCGCCTCGAGGAGCTGATCAGTCAGGCCTGGCACACCGACGAGATCCGTCACGAACGGCCGACGCCGGTGGACGAGGCCAAGTGGGGCTTCGCGGTGATCGAGAACTCGCTGTGGCAGGCGGTGCCGGCGTTCCACCGCGATCTCGACAGCCTGCTGCTTGAATCCGCCGGCGAGCGCCTGCCGCTGGATGCCGCACCGATCGTCTTCGCCTCGTGGATGGGCGGCGACCGCGACGGCAATCCCAACGTCACCTCGCGGGTCACCCGTGAGGTGCTGCTGCTGGGGCGCTGGATGGCGGCGGACCTCTACCTGCGCGACCTGGAACAGCTCAAGGCCGAGCTTTCCATGTGGAAGTGCAACAGCGCGCTGCGCGCCGAGGTGGGCAACGTCGCCGAGCCCTACCGCGAGCTGCTCAAGCGACTGCTGCAGCGGGTCGAGGCGACCCGCGACTGGGCCAAGGCCCAGCTCGACGGGCGCAGCTACGAGGGTGGTCCGATCATCGAGAACAGCGACCAGCTCTACGCGCCGCTGCTTACCTGCTACCGTTCGCTGTGCGATGTGGGCCTCGACACCATCGCCAACGGCGCCCTGCTCGACACCCTGCGTCGAGTGGCGGTATTCGGCGTGACCCTGACCAAGCTCGACATCCGCCAGGAGGCGAGCCGCCACGCCCTGGTCATGGAGGAACTGACCCAGACCCTGGGGCTCGGTCACTACCGCGACTGGAGCGAGGAGCAGCGCCAGGCCTTCCTGCTGGCCGAGCTGGAATCGCGCCGGCCGCTGATCCCGAGGCGCTGGGAGTGCTCGGCCGAGACCCGCGAGGTTCTCGATACTTTCCTGGTCATCGCCAACGAGCAGTCCGAGGCGCTCGGCACCTACATCATCTCCATGGCCGGCCAGCCCTCCGATGTGCTCACGGTGGCACTGCTGATGAAGGAGGTCGGGGGTGTCGTGTCGCTGCCCATCGCCCCGCTGTTCGAGACTCTCGACGACCTCAACCGCGCCGGCGACGTGATCGACCGCCTGCTGGCGCTGCCGGGCTATCGGGCACTGGCCGGCGAGCGCCAGGAGGTGATGATCGGCTACTCCGATTCGGCCAAGGACGCCGGCCAGCTGGCGGCGGCCTGGGCCCAGTACCGCGCGCAGGAGCGGCTGGTGGAGGTGTGCCGTCACCACGGCGTCGACCTGACCCTGTTCCATGGCCGCGGCGGTGCGGTGGGGCGCGGCGGTGGTCCGGCCTATGCGGCCATCCTGTCCCAGCCGCCGGGCTCGGTGAACGGCAGCCTGCGCGTCACCGAGCAGGGCGAGATGATCCGCTTCAAGTTCGGCCAGCCCGACATCGCCCTGCGTTCCATGGAGATCTACGCCTGTGCGGTGCTGGAGGCGAGCCTGCTGCCGCCGCCGGCGCCCGAGCCGCACTGGCGTGAGGAGATGGACCGGCTGGCCGGGATCGCCCACCGCGCCTATGTCGGCGTGGTACGCGAGGATCCCGACTTCGTGCCCTATTTCCGCGCGGTGACGCCGGAGGGCGTGCTGGGGCATCTGCCGCTGGGCTCGCGCCCGACCAAGCGTCGCCAGGATGGCGGGGTGGAGACCCTGCGTGCAATTCCGTGGATCTTCGCCTGGACCCAGATTCGCCTGATGCTGCCGGCCTGGCTGGGCAGCGGCGAAGCGTTCTCGGCGCGGATCGAGGAGGAGGGCGGCCTCGAGGTGCTACGCGAGATGCGCGATCGCTGGCCCTTCTTCGGCACCTACCTGGACATGCTGGAGATGCTGCTGGCCAAGGCTGACGTGGGCATCGCCTCCTACTACGAACAGCGCCTGGTCGACGAGCCGGCGCTCAAGGAGCTGGGCGCCCAGCTGCGCCAGCGCTTCACCCGGCTGCAGTCGGTGGTGCTGGAAATTCTCGACCAGCCGCAGCTGCTGGAACAGACCCCTCTGATCCGCCAGGCGATCGAGGTACGCAACCCCTACATCGACCCGCTGCATGGCCTCCAGGCGGAGCTTTTGCAACGTAACCGCGACGCCGACGGCGCCATCAGCGGCGAACTCTCGCGCGCGTTGATGGTGACCATGGCGGGGATTGCCGCGGGGTTGCGCAACACGGGCTAACGAGTGTCTGCGCTCGCGCCTTGGTCCTGTCGTTACGCCCAGACATGAATCGCCCCGGCTTGGCCGGGGCGATTCATGTGCAGTAGGTTCAGCCGTGTCTTACTGGGGCTGCTTGACGGTACGCAGGTAGGGCTTGATGGTGGTGAAGCCTTCCGGGTACTTCTTCTTGGCCTCCTCGTCGCTGACCGCTGGGGGGATGATCACATCGTCCCCGGGTCGCCAGTTCACCGGCGTAGCCACGGTGTGCTTGGCGTTGAGCTGGATCGAATCGAGCAGGCGCATCACCTCGTTGAAGTCGCGGCCCGAGGTCATCGGGTAGACCAGCATCGCCTTGACCTTCTTGTCCGGCCCGATGATGAACACCGAACGCACCGTGGCGTTGTCGGCCGGCGTGCGGCCCTCGGCGCTGCCGCTCTCCTCGGCGGGCAGCATGTCATAGAGCTTGGCGACTTCGAGCTTGTCGTCGCCGATCATCGGGTAGTTGGGCGCGGTGCCCTGGGTTTCCTCGATGTCCTTGGCCCAGGCGGCGTGGTTGTCGACCGGATCCACCGACAGGCCGATGATCTTGGTGTTGCGCTTGTCGAACTCGGGCTTGAGCCTGGCCATGTAGCCCAGCTCGGTAGTGCACACCGGGGTGAAGTCCTTGGGGTGCGAGAAGAGAATGCACCAGCTGTCACCGATCCATTCGTGAAAGTTCAGCGTACCCTGGGTGGTTTGCGCCGTGAAATCGGGCGCGGTATCGCCGATTCTGAGACTCATCTTCGTGACTCCAGGAACAGGTTCAGGGATGGTGGCCACGGCAGTGCGCGACCAGCCAGTTCACTATAGGCCATGATGCGTAAGAACACCCGGCTATGACAATAGGGGTAGGGCCAACCTAAACGATCTATGGTTCGGCACGCCGAAGCAGGGCCGGCCACCTAGAAAGCGTAGTGGAGCGAGGCCGTGATCAGGTTCAGGTGGGCCATGCTGGGCGCGTCGATCTCCTCGAACTCCAGCCGGCTCACCAGCCGGTTGTGCTGAAGTCGGGCGCCGAAGCCCTGGATGCGGGCGGTGCCGTTCGCCGCTGCGTAAAGCGGCTCGCCCTGGGTCACCGGGTCGCCCTCCCACTCGGCGAAACCCGACTTGGCGTAGAGCCCGAACCGGCCCATGCGTACCCCTGCGACCAGGCTGCCGCCCAGGGTGGTCGTGTTGACCAGCATGGCCTGGTCGGCGTAGCGGGTCGGGACCTCATCGCTTTCGCGATAGGTGAACTCGGCACCGAGGTCGAGGTGTGGCAGGTCTGCGGGCGAGAACCCCGCCGTCACGCGAAAGCCCGAAGTGTGGCCATCGAGCGTCTCGAGGTCGCCCCCCTCCAGCACGACCCCGTTGTCGAGGTACATCAGGTCGCTGGTTCTGCTGGCGTAGGAGGGTCGATTCAGCGGTGAGAAGGTCAGGGATGCCAGCAGGTCGCGAGAGGCCTCGGCGTAGGCGGCTTGCTCGCTGTACGGGGGGGCGCGCTCACCCTGAGGCAAGCCTGCATCTGCCATGGCCACGAGGGGCAACAGCGTGAGGCCGGCGGCCACGGTGATGGCACCTCTGAAACACGTGCTCATGTTTCTGACCCATTTCCCTGTGCGATACGCGTCGCTTTCCGGAACCGGCGAAGCGAAACACGCGCCTAGCTTGGGCGTACGAAGCTAATTCCAAGAGCTTAGCAGCACGATAGCGCGATCGCCAGACGACTTCTCAACGCTGGCTCGGGGCGACGAGCAGGGAGTCGTCGAGTTCGCTCAGGCAGGGGGCGGCGATATCGTGACGACGGGCGGCGGCCAGCAGGGGCCCGAGAATGGCCTCGCGCTCCGTGGGCCTTCCGGCCAGCACGTCCTGCAACATGGAGGCGCGGTTGCCGGCGGTTGCCGCCACCACCCGCCACACCAGCGCGTCCCAGCCTCCTGCGGGGGGCGAAATGCCCTCTGCCGCCATGATCCTGGCCACTTCGTCGATGACCCGCTCCACCATGGGGCGGAAGGGGCGATCGCGCAGCTGGCCGTTGCGGATACGAAAGCGCGCCACCAGCGGGTTGATGGCCGCGTTCACCGCCAGCTTGTGCCACAGTCGCGTTTCGATGTCCTCCACAGCATCGGCGGCCAGCCCCGCCTGGCCGAGCAGGGTAGCCAGCTCAAGGCAGCGCCGGGAGTGGCGATTGGCGAGGTCGCCGACATAGGTCACGCCACGGCCGGCATGCACCACGCCGTCGTCACCGGCCAGCCAGGCCCCCTCGGTGGTGGAGGCGCACAGCACCGGCCCCGGATGGCGGCGGTCGAGGTCGGGCTGTACCCGATAGCCGTTCTGCCACAGCACCAGCGTCGGCGCGCCGGCCAGCCGCGCCATGACAGCAGCGTAGGCGGCTTCGGCATCGTAGGCCTTGGTGGTCAGGTGTACGAAGGCCGGCGTCGCGGATGGCAGTCGCCCGACCTCGAACGTCGCAACGCGGCGGGACCGGCGGCTGCCGTCCGGTGTGGTCAGCGTCTGGATCGCGGGCAGCATCCGCCGCCCGGCGAGCGCCACCGGTGCGACCTCGGCCAGGGACAGCGCCAGCAGGCGGCCCAGGGCGCCGGGGCCCACGATCAGGTGGGTCTGGTCGTTCATGTGAAGCCTTGTGAGACGAACACCGGCAGCCAGCATACCGCGGCGGGTTGCCAGAGCAAGCGGCATCATGCCTTCGCGCGTGGCTTGCGGCGTGTCCGGGCCGAGGCGCTGCGCCCACGTCGGCTCTTGCCGGCCGCTGTGCGCCGTTTCGCCACGTCGGTGGCTTCGCCCTGTGCCGTGGCCATGGCCTGGCGCAGCCGGCCCGCATCGGCGCTGCCCAGCAGGCTGCGCAGGTCATCGACCAGTGCGGCGAGGAACGGTGCGGGGTCGTCGTCGCGTTCGGCGATGGCCGTCAGGCGCTGCTCCCACAAGGCGGTGCGCTCCGGGCGTGAAGCGGCCTCGGGCAGCGAGGCGATCAGGCCGCTGCCGAGGCGGGTGGCGCGCAGGGTCTTGTGTCGGCGCACCAGGTAGCCGCGCTCGATCAAGGTCTCGATGATCCCGGCACGGGTGGCCTCGGTGCCCAGTCCGTCGTGCTCACGCAGGGTGCGCTTGACCGCGGGGTCGTCCACGTAGCGGGCGATGTTCATCATCGCCTTGATCAGGCTGGCGTCGGTGAACGGCTCGGGCGGTCGGGTCTCGCGCTCCTCGACCTCGCAGGCCTGGACCCGGCAGGGCTCTCCCTCGCGCATGGCCGGCAGCGGCGGCGCCTCCTCGCGGGTGGTGAACAGCGGCTTCCAGCCGGGCTGGAGCAGCTCCTGGCCGCTGGCGCGGAAGCACTCGTCGAGGATGCTGAACTCCGCCTTGACCTCGCGCGCGATCAAGGGTGGGTAGAACTGGGCCAGCACGTTGCGTGCAATCAGGCGGAACACGTCGGCCTCGGCGCGCTCCAGCCGCTCGAGTGCGGCCGGCTTGCCGGTGGGGGCGAGGGCATGGTGAGCGCCCACTTTCTTGTCGTCCCAGGCCTTGGAGCGCAGGGCGAAGTCGGCGCCGGCGAGCCAGCCGCGAAGGGTCTCATCCTGGCCGCAGGCGCTACTCAGGGTCGCGTGCGCCTGGGCCAGGTGCTCCTGGGGCAGGTAGCGACAGTCCGAGCGAGGGTAGGTGATCAGCTTGTGGCGCTCGTAGAGCCGCTGGCAGATGTCCAGCACCGCCTGGGCGGAGAGTCCGAAGCGGCGCGCGGCGTCCACCTGCAGCGCCGAGAGCGAATAGGGCAGCGGGGCCGACTGGCGCTTCTGGCGTGTCTCGAGCGAGGTGAGCCGTCCCTCGGCGCCGGGCAGGCGCGCGGCCAGGGCCTCGGCCGGTGCGCGCTCGAGCAGCCGCCCCTGGTCGTCGAGTCGGTGGCTTTCGCCGGGCTGCCACCAGGCGCGCAGCGGGCCGTTGGCGACCGCCAGGTCGACCCACAAGACGTAAAAGGGGTAGGCGACGAAGCCTCGAATCTCGGCGTCACGGCGGACCACCAGCCCGAGCACCGGGGTCTGTACCCGGCCCACCGAGAGCACGCCCTCGTGGCCGGCCTGTCTCCCGGTCAAGGTCCAGGCACGAGTGAGGTTGATGCCGTACAACCAGTCGGCGCGGGCGCGCGACTCGGCGGCCCGGTAGAGCGGCTGGTAGCGGGCGTTGTCTTCCAGTCGCGCCAGGGCGCGCTGCACCGCCGGCCGGTTGAGGTCGCTGACCAGCAGGCGTGCCACCGGCCCCTTCCAGCCAAGGTGTTCGATCACTTCCTGAACCAGCAGTTGCCCTTCGCGATCCGGATCGCCGGCATGCACCACTTCGCGGGCCTGCTTGAGCAGCTTGCGGATGACGGCGAGCTGCCCCCTGGCCTTGGGCCGCGGGGTTAGCTGCCAGCGGCTTGGCAGGATTGGCAGATGGTCCAGTCGCCACTGCTTGAAGGCGGGGTCGTAGGCATCGGGCGGGGCCTGCTCCAGCAGGTGTCCGAGGCACCAGGTCACCACGCTGTCGCCGGCGTGAAGGGCACCGTCCTCGCGGCGTACGCCACCCGGCAGGGCGTCGGCGATGGCCCGGGCCAGGCTGGGTTTTTCGGCGATGATCAGGCGCATGTCACCCTTCCGTGCAGTCGTGTTGGTGGATATTCTTACAGTAATCGACCATCGAGGCCAGGGGGTTAGGGCGCCGCGTGCGGTATCATCCCCGTCGCGAAGGCCACCGTCAGGCAGAGGAGTGCCATCATGCGGGAACGGGGTAGGACACGGCGACTGTTCGGACTCGGGGCGCGTACCGGCGGCACCCTGCTGCGCAGTCGGCTCGGCGGCGAGGCGGACTGGCGCGCGCTGGGCGAGACCCTGTTCGAGGGGCTTTCCGAACTCAAGGGCCCGGCGATGAAGCTGGCCCAGATCATGGCGCAGTGGGACGACCTGCTGCCGCCGGACCTCGCCGACGAGCTTGGGCGCCTGCAGCGCCAGGCCGAGCCGATGCCGTGGGAAGGCATACAGCGTACCCTGGTCGAGCAGTACGGCGAGCTGGGCGACAACTTCCGCGAGATCGAAACCAGGCCCTTCGCCAGTGCTTCCATGGGACAGGTGCATCGTGCGGTGACCCATGGCGGCGATTCCCTGGTGCTCAAGGTACAGTACCCGGGGCTGGCCGAGGTGCTGGAGGGCGACCTGGCTCAGCTCCAGCGCATCATGCGCCTGGGGCGCTGGTTCAAGGTGCCCCAGGCGCGCCTGGATGCGCTGTTCGAGGAACTGGCTGCCAGCCTGCGCAGCGAACTCGACTATCACGCCGAGGCTTGCGCCCTGGCGCGCTATCGCCAGCGCTATGCGCATCTGGCGGGCCTGGCGATACCCGAGCCGCTTCCCGAGTTCTCCGGCCCGCGCGTACTGGCCATGCGCCATGTGGCCGGTACGCCGCTGCGCGAGCTGGAAGGAGCGGACGACACCCTGCGTCAGCGCATCGCCGCGACGCTGGCCGACTGGCTCACCGAGGAACTGTTCGTCCACGGCGAACTGCACGCCGACCCGCATGCCGGCAACTTCGCCGTCGACGCGGCAGGCCGGCTGGTGATCTACGACCTGGGCGCGGTGATCCCGGTGCCCGAGGCGCACCTCAAGGCGATGATGCAGCTGCTCGACGCCACCCTGGCCGGCGACCCCATGGCCATGGATGAGGCCCTGCGCCGGCTGGGCGGACGCCAGGGGCAGGGGGCGCCGCTGGCGCTGTATCGCGATGCCGCCGAGGCGGTGGCGCCGCTGTTCGCGCCCGGGCCCCAGGACTTTTCGGACGTTCGAGTGCATCGCCGCCTGCGCGATCTCACGCCCCGAGTCTGGGCGGCCATGGACCGCCTGCAGCCGCCGGCCGACGTGCTGCTGCTGTCGCGCACGCTGAACGGGCACTACTGGAATCTGGTGCGCCTGGGGGCCCGCCTCGACATGCACGCCCGCACCCGGCCACTGCTGGCCTGGGCGAGGCGTTGAGCCATGTGCGACCGCTCTTGCGTGCAGCACCGAGCCGCGCTTCCCTGTTACTATATTCGCCTTTTGAACTGGCGGAGAGTGTGATGCTGGCAGTATGGGTGGAACAGCTGCTGGGCTATGCGTCGGGGGCCCTGGCAGCCATCCGTGAGGAGGAGCGCTATCCGGCCCTGATGGCCTGGGCGCGTGAGGAGGGTGCCGAGCTGATGGGCGGCGACCTGGCCATGGCCCAGGCGTTGGCACCGATCCTGTGGAGCCAGACCCCGCTCGAACGCGCCGGCTTTACCTGCGAACCCTTGGCGCGCCCCGGCCGCAACGAACCCTGCTGGTGCGACTCCGGGCGCAAGACCAAGCACTGTTGCGGTGCCGTCGCGATGCCCGCCGAAGTACCCGACCACCTGATGTGGATGCTTTCGCTGCGCGACTGGAAGGGGCCCACGCTCAAGGCGGCGCTCGAGAGCGGCCACGCCCCCGCCCAGGCCCTGCTCGAGGCCGGGCTGATCGCCGCCGAGACGGGCCAGCGCGGGCGTGCCCAGCAGATCCTCGAGTCGTTGTTCCAGCGTGCCGACTGGTCGCGCCTGCCGGCCCAGGCCGAGCCGGCCTTCGAGCTGTTGATCGATCTCTACCAGGAGCGCGGCTTCATCCGCAAGCGTGCCGAACTGCTCGACGAGGTGCTCGAGCGCGGCCCGCTGTTCCTGCGCGGCGTGGCCCTGGAGCGGCTGTGCCTGATGCACCTGGACAACGACGACCTCGACAGCGCCCGTTCCGCCTTCGTGCGCGCCCAGCAGGCGCTGCCCGACTCGCCGACCCTGGCCTATATCGAGGCCATGCTGCTGCTGCACGAGGGGCACGAGGAGGAGGCCGCCGAACGCGCGCGCTTCTGGTTCCGTCGCCTGGCGCGCAAGGGCGAACTGGAGCCTGACCAGCTGCAGTTCCTCGCCGACCTGGCGGAAAACCCCGGCGCTACCCTGGCCGACCAGCTGCTCAACGCCGAGGAGGACCTGGCCGAGCCGCTGGCCTCGCTGCAGGAGCTATTGGCGGAATTGCCCACTGCGCGCGGCCTGGACGTGCGCCGCACGGCCGCAGGGGAGCTGGAGTACCACAGCAGCGCGCGGGAGGACACCCTGTACGCCGCCTGGCAGAAGCATTTCCAGGTCGAGGTGGATGACGAGAGCGCGCTGGGCCTCAAGGGCGATCCCTGGATCCAGGCCGGTGACTGGCTGCGCGAACTCTGCGCGCATCCCGAGTGGCTCGACTCGCCGCGAGTGGTGGAGTCGCTCACCCTGGCCCTGACCAGCCGCTTCGGCAGCCTGCCGTGGATGTCGCCGAGCCTGTTCGAGCCGCTCGCCGATCGCCTGGAGCGCTGGCTCGAGCGGATCCGCGGCGAGGGTGAGGGTCCCTTCCTGTGGGACAGTGCCGACAATGCCGTGCTGCTGCGTACCGGCCTGGCCCTCGTGGTCGGCATGGAGCGAGGGGCTCGGGAGCGCTCCCGTCGCCTGGCCGAGCGGCTGCTGACGCTCGACGACCAGGACAGCCTGGGCCTGCAGGAGCTGGTGCTCGACCAGCTGCTGCGTGAGGGGCGCGACCGTGAGGCGCTGGCCGTGACCGAGACCCGCCGCGATGACACCCCGGTACTGGGGCTGTTGATGGGTCGGGCGCTGGCGCTGTTCCGGCTGGAGCGCCTCGACGAGGCCAACGAGGCGCTGCGCGAGGTGCGCCGCCACAACCCCCATGCGTTGCCCATGCTGTGCGCCGAGCAGACCCGTCCCGTGCCGTCGGGCCCGGACAGCGTCGCCGAGCCCGGCACCCGCGCCGAGGCATGGCAGTACCGGACGCTGATGCGCGATCAGTGGCGCACCACGCCGGGAGCGCTGGCGTGGCTGCAGGAGCAGATCGACGCCTGAGACGCTGCGTCAGGCCGCGCGGGGGGCGGGGGGCGGCACCAGTGCCTTGTCGCGGCTGATCCAGATCGCCAGCGCGATGGCCGGCAGCCCCAGCGCCGTGGAAATGACGAAGAAGGTGGCGTAACCCTCCGCCGCCACGACCATCCCGCCGAAGCCGCTCAGGAACTTGCCCGGCAGTGTCATCAGTGAAGAGAACAGCGCGTACTGGGTCGCGGTGTAGGCGCGCGAGGTCAGGCTCGACAGGAAGGCGATGAACACCGCGCTGGCCAGGCCATTGGCCAGGTTGTCGCCGACGATCGCCATCACCAGCATCGGCAGGCTCTGGCCGGCCAGCGCCAGGCCGGCGAAGAGCAGGTTGGTCAAGGTTGCCGCCGTCGCCCCCAGCACCAGGATCGGGCCGATGCCGTAGCGCGCCACCAGCAGCCCGCCCAGGATGCCGCCGCCGATGCTCATGGCGATGCCGAACACGTTGGTGACGTTGGCGATGGTCTCCAGCGAAAAGCCCATGTCGATGTAGAGCGGATTGGCCATCGAGGCCATCGCCAGGTCGCTGATGCGGAACACCGCCACGAACATCAGCAGCCACAGCGCCTTGAGCCGATGCCGGGAGACGAAATCGGTGAAGGGGCACACCACCGCGCCGATCAGCCAGGCACCCATCCGGCGCAGCAGGCGCGGCTTGCCGCGGCTGAGGCGAATGAAGGCGCGCACTCGGGGTTCGTGAATCAACTGGGTGGTCAGCGACAGCCGCTCGGGTTCGGGGCGCAGCAGCACCGTGATGACCCCCACGCCGACCAGCAGCGCCATGGTCAGGTAGGCGGCCTGCCAGGAGAGCCATGCGGCCACGTAGAGGGCGCCGGCCCCGGCGGCCAGCAGCCCGCCGCGATAGCCGATGATGTAGGTCGAGGCCATGGCCGCCTGCATGTCGTCCGGCGCCGATTCGATGCGAAAGGCATCGATGGCGATGTCCTGGGTGGCCGAGCCGAAGGCCACCAGCAGGGCGAAGCCGGCCACCAGCGCCAGGTTCTGCTGCGGGTCGAGGCTGGCCAGACCCACCAGCCCGCCGGCAATCATCGCCTGGGCCAGCAGCATCCAGCCGCGTCGCTGGCCGAAGGCGCGCGTCAACGCGGGCAGGGCCAGGCGATCCACCACCGGTGCCCAGAAGAACTTGATCGAATAGAGCATGCCGATCCAGGCAAAGAACCCGATGGCGGCTACCTGGACACCGTCGCTGCGCAGCCAGGCCGAAAGGGTCGAGAACACCAGCAGGAACGGCAAGCCGGCCGAGAAGCCCAGGAACAGCATGGTGATCACGGGGGCGCGCAGGTAAATGCTCAGGGCGGCTCCCCAGCTACGCTGAGGGGTGGGGATGGTCATGCGTGGCGACACTCCTCGATGGTAGATGGCCGGTGGGGCGGCCCGCTGCCGGCAACAGTGTTAGAATGGCCCACCGCTCGGCGGAGGCGGGCGGCCCGGCAGGCCCCATTGTTCGGCCGCTCGATTGTTGCAGAGGCCCGGCATCGATGCCAGCAGGATATCCCGGTAGGAGACCTTCATGAGCCACAGCGAACGTCAGCCGATCGAAGACGAGAACGATAGCCTGCCGCGCTGGTATGTCGTTCAGTGCAAGGGAGGGGAGTCCTTCCGTGCCGCGGAGCACCTCGCCAACCAGGACTACGAGCTGTTCCACCCCATTCTGCAGGTCCAGAAGAAGCGTGGCGGCAAGCTGGTATGGCTGGATGAGCCGCTGTTTCCCCATTACCTGTTCATTCGTCTCGACCGCGTCGCCAGCAACTGGCGACCGATCCGCTCGACCCGTGGCGTGCTCAGGATCGTCACCTTCGGCGACCGACCCTTGCCGGTCGCCGAGGAGCTGGTGGCCATGCTGCGTGAGCAGGGAGCCCAGGGCCAGGAGAACGTCGCCAACGTCTATTTTCGCGCCGGCGAGAAGGTCGAGATCACCGAAGGGCCGTTCAAGGATCTGCAGGCGGTCTTTGCCAGTCACAAGGGCGACGAGCGGGCCATCGTGCTGCTCAACCTGCTCAATCGCCAGCAGCAGCTGGAGATGCCCGTGGCGAACCTGCGCCCGCGCTCGTGATCGCCTGGCACCAGCCCCGCCAACGACCAAAGGAGACCGCCATGAACATCGCCCCGCAGCGGGTCGTGACCCTGCACTATGTGCTCCGCGATGAGCGGGGCCATGTACTCGACGACTCGCGGGCCCGTGCCAAGCCCCTCGAGTACCTGCATGGCCACGACAACATCCTGGCCGGCCTCGAGCGCGCCCTGGCGGGCCACGTGGCCGGCGACAGGTTGAGTGTCACGCTGCCTCCCGAAGAGGCCTACGGCGAGCGCAACGACGACCTGGTCCAGCAGGTCGGTCGCGGCGCCTTCCCCCAGGAGGGCCTGGCGCCCGGCATGCGCTTTCAGACCCCCGGGGACGACGGCCCCCAGATCGTCACCGTGCGCGAGGTTGGTGACGATACGGTAGTGATTGACACCAATCACCCCCTGGCCGGGCACACCCTGGGCTATGCGCTGGAAGTGCTCGAGGTGCGCCAGGCGACGCGCGCCGAGCTGGCCAAGGGGCATCCCCTTGCCGCGGGGGTCGAGCCGTCCCAGGTCGAGGATCGCAAGGTTCCCTGACCTCCAGCCCCCGAATCCCCTCGAAAAACTGACCTGCATCAATTCGCTGCGCGGCGTTCCAGGCGGCCGAGGCGAAATTTGATGCAGGTCAGTTTTCCATGAGCGTCAACCGGCTAGAGTGAACCCATCACATCAGGTGACGGGGAGAAACCACCATGTACTGGGATGATGCAGTCGTTTTCGGGCTGGTAACCGTCGCGATGATGGTCGCTTTCATGGCAGGTTGGATCGGCTTCGTGATTCGCGACCACCGTCGCAAGCGCAAGCACTGAGCCAGCCAGCAGAGCAAGTCGTCAGGGGAGGGGGGATTTTCCCCCCAGTAGCCGGCCCAATTGGGCCGGCATTTTTTTATTCGTCTACACTGCTTCAGCGCGCGACCCACCAGTGGTCGGTCCAGGCGCGCATCACCCGTTCGGGATACCAGGTCTGCCCCAGGCTGCCGTTATAGCGGGCCAGCGCCCGGGTGAGGTCGCCGCGCTCCACGGCCAGGTAGTGAGCGAGAATGGTGCAGCCATAGCGCAGGTTGAGCCAGGGGTCCATCAGGTCGTCGGCCGTGCGACCCAGCTCGCGGATCCAGAACGGCATGATCTGCATCAGCCCCACGGCGCCGGCGGAGGAGACGGCCTCCGGCTGGAAGGCGCTCTCGACCTGGATGACCGCCAGCACGATCTCCGGGGCCAGGCCGGCCAGGCGGGCCTCATGGTAGATCCGGGTGAGCATCTCGCCGCGCAGGGGCTGGTCGCTGACAAAGCGAGCGAGCCTGGGTTCCATCTCGCTCATCCACTGGCGCGCCGCCCACACCTGATCCGGCGAGGGTGGCGTGGTGACCAGCGTATCGAGGGTCTGGCGCAGCGAGGGCGGCACGTCGGGCTCCACCCGCACGCGCTGGTGGGGCGAGGATTGCAGCGCAACGGGCAGGGCGTCGAGGAACCCCGTGGCTTGGATGTCGCCATCACCGCCCGGGGCCTGCGCCGCCGCCGGCAGGGTGACGAGCAGGCCGGCCGCGACCAGCAGCGCCGCGGCCAGCCCTCGATTACCCCCCGACCCGCTCGCGCAGGAACTCGACGATCGTCTCGGCAGGCACCATGGTCGCTTCACTGTCACGCCGCCCCTTGTACTCCAGCTCGCCGATAT
Source organism: Halomonas sp. SS10-MC5 (assembly GCF_015992245.1). NCBI lineage: Bacteria > Pseudomonadati > Pseudomonadota > Gammaproteobacteria > Oceanospirillales > Halomonadaceae > Halomonas > Halomonas sp. SS10-MC5. The sequence goes on from NZ_CP065435.1 coordinate 1,813,230, forward strand.
CCAACCCGCGGTCGCCGACCACCAGGCGATGGGGAATGCCGATCAGCTCCTGGTCGGCGAACTTCACGCCGGGGCGCAGGTCGCGGTCATCCAGCAGCACGTCGATGCCGGCGGCGGTCAGCGCCTGGTAGAGCCGCTCGGACTCCTCGCGTACGCGCTGCGACTTGTGCGCGTTCATCGGCACCAGGGCCACCTGGAAGGGGGCGATGGCGTTGGGCCAGATGATCCCGTTCTCGTCGTGGTTCTGCTCGATGGCGGCGGCCACCACGCGGGTGACGCCGATGCCGTAGCAGCCCATCCAGGGGTGGGCCGCCTTGCCGTTGTCGTCGAGCACCGTGGCGTTCATCGCCTCGGAGTACTTCTTGCCCAGTTGGAACACGTGGCCGACCTCGATGCCGCGCTTGATCGAGAGGGTGCCCTTGCCGTCCGGCGAGGGGTCGCCCTCGACCACGTTGCGGATGTCGGCGACCTTGGGCAGCGCCACGTCGCGTTCCCAGTTGATGCCGAAATAGTGCTTGCCGTCGACGTTGGCGCCGGCGCCGAAGTCGCTCATCAGTGCCACGCTGCGGTCGATGATGACCGGCATGTCGAGGTTGACCGGGCCCAGCGAGCCGGGGCCGGCGCCGACTGCCGCGCGGATCTCCTCCTCCGTGGCCATGGTCAGCGGCTCGGCCACCTCGGGCAGGTTCTCGGCCTTGATGGCGTTGAGTTCATGGTCGCCGCGAACCAGCAGGGCGATCAGGCCCCCTTCGGTCGCGCGGACCATCAGCGTCTTGATGGTCTTCTCGATGGGCAGGCCATGCTGTTCCACCAGGGCGGCGATGGTCCTGGCATTGGGTGTGTCGACCAGGCGCAGCGCCTCGCTCGGCGCGGCGCGCTCGGGCGTGGTGCCGAGCGGTGCGGGCAGTGCTTCGGCCTTCTCGATGTTGGCGGCGTAGTCCGATTCGGTGGAGAAGATGATGGCATCCTCGCCGGAGTCGGCCAGCACGTGGAACTCATGGGAATCGGTACCGCCGATGGCGCCGGTGTCGGCCAGCACGGGACGGAAGTCCAGGCCCAGACGGGTGAAGATCCGCACGTAGGCGTCGTACATCGCCTGGTAGGTCTCCTTGAGGGAGGCCTGGTCGATGTGGAAGGAGTAGGCGTCCTTCATGATGAATTCGCGCGAGCGCATCACCCCGAAGCGGGGCCGGATCTCGTCGCGGAACTTGGTCTGGATCTGGTAGAAGTTGGCCGGCAGCTGCTTGTAGCTGGAGAGCTCGCGGCGCATCAGGTCGGTGATCACCTCTTCATGGGTGGGGCCGACGCAGTAGTCGCGCTCGTGGCGGTCCTTCAGGCGCAGCAGCTCGGGTCCGTACTGCTCCCAGCGGCCGGACTCCTGCCACAGCTCGGCAGGCTGCACCGCCGGCATCAGCACTTCCTGGGCGCCGGCGCGATCCATCTCCTCGCGCACGATCCGCTCCACCTTGCGCAGGGTGCGCAGGCCGACCGGTAGCCAAGTGTACAGGCCCGAGGTAAGGCGGCGGATCATGCCGGCACGCAGCATCAGCTGATGGCTGATGACCTCGGCGTCGGCAGGCGTTTCCTTGAGGGTGGCGATCAACAGTTGAGTGGCGCGCATGGGTCCGGCGTTTCCTTCCAGCATGGCTGACATGAGTCGAGGTGCCGCGGCGGGCGGCGTTCGGGGCATTGTACGGCCAACGGGTAACGGCGGCAAAAGCGTTGTCTGCCTCGGGGCTGATCCGTCGACAGGGCTTCAAGGAGGCGCTGTGAACCCATCCCTGGGCGCGACTTTCGCCCTGCTTCGCTCGCGCATCCTGCTCCGCTCGCAGGACCGGGGCTGGCCATCCATGGCCAGCCCGTTCGGAGCAGTGCTCCTCACCCCTGGCAAATGACCGCCCTGTCCCCGGCGCCCCTCGTGTGACTGCTATCCCAATGACTTCAGCCAGAACACCATCGGCTTGTCGCTCTCCTCCGGCTCGCCGATGTCCTTCCAGCGGAAGGTGGTGGCGAGCTCCGGGTGGCGCTCGTAGCCCTGCGAACGCCAGAAGCCGTGCAGCGGCACGTAGCCCTCCGGTTTCAGCGGATGGTCGTCGGGGCGCTCCACGGCGCAGAAGGCGACGGTGGCAAAGCCGCGCTTGGCCGCATGACGCTCGCGCTCGGCGAGGAAGGCCTTGCCGATACCCCGGCCGCGGTAGCTCGGCAGCAGTACCGATTCGCCGTAATAGAAAACGCTGTCGATATCGAAGCCGGCCTGTTCGAACGGCGTGCGGAATTCTTCCACGTCCTCGGCCAGCGGCATGCCCGTGGCGGCCCCCACCAGGGCATCGCCATCCTCGGCCAGCACGAACAGGCTCTCGGAACACTCGGCGTAGCGGCGCAGGTAGTTGGCCTCGTAGTCGAAGCTGCCGTCGTAGAGATAGGGGAAATCGCGGAACACGGTGATGCGCAGATGAGCCAGTTCCTCCAGTCGTGGCTCGATGGCGCTGCCCTGGCAGGTATGCAGTGCGGTGTTGCTCATGTGGGCCTCCGTGAAAGATGCAAACGCTCGTATTAGTTTTCACTGTGGTAATCTCCCGCCATTCTCCATGGCGGCGCCAGGGGCGGCAATCGTCCGGCGTCGGTAACCCGACCTTACTGCGGAGCACTCCTACCATGAGGATCCAGATTCGTCGTGCCCTGGCCGGGCTGGTGCTAGGCGTGTCGATCACCGCCCTGGTGGGCTGCGGTACCGTCTTTCATCCCGAGCGCAAGGGCCAGATGAGCGGCCGCATCGACCCGGTGGTGGCCATCGCCAACGGCGTGGGGCTCTTGTTCTTCATCGTCCCGGGGGTGATCGCCTACGCCGTGGATTTCTCCAACGGCACCATTTATCTCCCAGGCGCGCCAGACAGCGCCGGCGTCGATGCCTTGAAGATGGACGGGAACATGGACGTGCCGTCGCTGGAGCGTCTGCTCTCCGAGAAGACCGGCAAGCCGGTCAGCCTCGACAGCGAGATGGTGCGGGTCGAGGAGGTGGAAAGCCTCGACGAGGCCCTGGCGCTGGTACGCATGGCCGGCATCAACGACCGCGAGCGGCTGGCGACGATGTAGGAGGAGTCATTCGGGCGCCGTTTCCTCGAGCCGCTCCAGTTCGAGGGGACGATACGTTTCCAGCAGCGCCCAGAGAATCGCGGCGGTTTCGGCATCCGGCTGCCCGCGATAGTTGGCAGGGCGGAAGCGCATCTGGAAGGCGCGCAGCACGGCGCGGGTCTCGCGGTCCAGCTCCCCCGTTGCCTCCAGCCGGTAGCCCCAGCTTCTGAGCGCTTGCTGAAGGGTGGCGAGTGGCACGCTCTCGGCTTCGAAACGGGCCTGCCAGCGAGCCACGGCTTCCTCATTCGGCCATACGCCGATGCCGGCCTCATGGAGTTGGCGCCAGGGAAACTGCGGGCCAGGGTCGATCTTGCGTGTCGGCGCGATGTCGGAGTGGGCCACCACGTCGGTGGGGTGGATGTCGTGGCGTTCGATGATGTCGCGGGAGAGGGCGATCAACGCCTCGATCTGTGCCTCGGGGTAGGGTGCCCAGCCGATCTCCACCGACGCCTCCGGGGCCTCTTCCAGCAGCCGTTCCACCTCGGCATAGGGGCGGTCGGGCCCGGTATTGACGATCTCGACGCCGATCGAGGTGTCGTTGAGGTCGGTGCGGCCCTTCCAGGCGCTGGCGCCGGCATGCCAGGCGCGGCGCTCCTCGTCGACGAGTTGATAGACCCGCGGCTGGCCACGGTGTTCTCGTGCCGGCAGCGGCAGCACGTAGTGGGCGCTGACATGGGGGCCGGTGAGTACGGCCAGCGATTCAGCCTCGTCGACGTCGGTGTAGTGGATCACCAGGTGACGCACGCGGCTGGTGTGCGAGGGTGAGACGTGGGTGTGGTCCACCACGTAGCCGTCGCGCCGCTCGAGCGGTTCCGGCGCGGCGCAGCCGGCGAGCCAAGCGCCCGCCATGGCGATGCCCAACAGGGTGGTCCAGCGTTTCGGCATGCTCAGCTCCCCTGTACCACCAGCCGTATCAGCAGGCCGAGCACCATCGCGGTCGAGACGCTGAGCAAGGTGCCCATCAGCACGTACTCGGTCAGCTTGCGATCCTGGGCGCCGCGCAGTTCGCCGAAGCGCAGTACCGACTTGGCGGCCAGCAGGAAGCCGATGGCGGTCAACTGATCGAGCAGTACCAGGGTCAGCACCAGCACGCGCTCGGCCATGCCGATGCGGGCTCCGGCGGCGATGAGCGTGCCCGGATTGTCGATCTGCGCGCTCCAGCGTTGTATCACCAGGGCAATGACGATCGACAGCGGGCGAGTGACGAGCAGGTAGGCAACGACGATGCCGAGCACCCGGGGCGTGAACAGCCAGTGCCAGAATGCGAGCAGCGGCTGCCAGTGGCCCAGCCAGGCCAGCCACACGCCCAGTAGCACCAGCAGATGCAATGCCTGGTCGAGCATGAACCAGCGCAGCCTCGTCGGCGACAGGTAGGCCTTGCCGAGATCGATCATGGCATGACTCACGGCGATCGCTGCCGCGCCACCCAGGACCACGCCCCAGGACGCAGCGGTAGCGCGGCTCAGGGTGGCCGCGCCCAGCACCGCCAGGGCCAAACCGCCATGGAGTGCCGCGTGCAGGTAGAGCTGGGGGGAGCGCACCTTGCGCACCAGGCGAGCCTCGACCCAGCGGCTCGGCTGCAAGGCGAAGTCGCCGAGCAGATGGACCAGCACCAGCCCCAGCAGCAGCGAGAGATCGGCATTCATCGTGAGTCGTCCTTGAAGCGTTGGCCGAGGTGGCGAAGGTAGTCCTCGAGCAGTGCCCAGCGCGCGGCGCGTAGCCGCTTGTGCACGCTGGGCTGGCTAATGCCGAGCCGCTTGGCGAGCGCCTGTTGGGATTCCTCGTGCCACAGGCTGAGATAGACGGCCTCGGCGGCGTAGCGCGACCAGCCGTCGATCAGGTCGTCGACGAAGCGGGTCAACAGCGCCAGGCACTCGCTGCCGTCCTCCTCGACCAGGCTGAGACACAGGTGCGAGGTGCCTTCGCTCATGGCATCCAGCGTCTGGCCGGAGCGCACGAACACCTCGCCGCTGGCCTCGGTGACCCGCTGTTCGGGTTGCCAGCGATCCTTGCCGATGGCGACCGCGATGCGCGCATCCCAGCGCTGGCGCTCCTCCGAGTGGCGAATCAGGGCTGCGCGGAGCAGCACCGCGGCGGGCAGGGCTGCCGCCGGGTCGGGCAAGGCGATCTGGAACCCATCGCCACGATACCGCTCGCCTTGGCCACCGTAGCGCTCGGTGATCGACTCGAGGGCGGTATCGAGTATCTTGAAGAGCCGCTTGGGGTCGCTGGCCTTGCGCGAATCGACCAGATCGCCCGTGAGTACGGCAATGCGCTGCGCCATGAGCATGTTCTACGCGTCGGTGATGTCAGGATAATAGCCTTTGAAGGCTATTTTTCAAGCTAATAACCAAATAGGGCTATAGCGAGTCTATCCGCTAGAACCTCCGGCCCGGCCGGATAGCGTGGCTGTCATGCTAAAACTGTATGAAAATACAGTATAGGGGTGGGCTTGGTGTGGGGCAAGCGATCCTGAGCCGAATCGCTCCTGCTCGCGGCGCCTGGGTCAGCGCGCCAGGTCGCGCATGGCATTCTCCAGGCCCTCCAGGGTCATGGGATACATGCGGTCGTCGATCAACTGACGGATCAGCTGGGTGGAGTGGGTATACTCCCAGGCTCGCGGCGGCATGGGGTTGAGCCAGGCCAGGCGGGGGAACTTGTCGGCCAGGCGCTTCAGCCATACGGCACCGGCCTCCTCGTTGAAGTGCTCCACGCTGCCGCCGGGGTGGGTCACCTCGTAGGGTGACATGGCGGCATCGCCGACGATCACCACCTGGTAGTCGCGGCCGTAGGTATGCAGCACGTCCATGGTGGGGATGCGCTCGCTGGTGCGCCGATAGTTGTTGCGCCAGACCCCTTCGTACAAGCAGTTGTGGAAGTAGTAGTGCTCCAGATGCTTGAACTCCGAGCGGGCGGCGGAGAACAGCTCCTCGCAGACGCGAATGTGATCGTCCATGGAGCCGCCCACGTCGAGGAACAGCAGCACCTTCACCGCGTTGTGGCGCTCCGGGCGCATGCGCACATTGAGCAGGCCGGCGTCGCGGGCGGTGTCGCGGATGGTGGCGTCGACGTCGAACTCCTCCGCCGCACCCTGGCGGGCGAACTTGCGCAGCCGGCGCAGCGCCATCTTGATGTTGCGAGTGCCGAGCTCGAGGGAGTCGTCGTAGTCGCGGAAGCGACGCTCGTCCCACACCTTGATTGCCCGGCGGTGGCGCGAGCCCTCCTGGCCGATGCGAATGCCTTCGGGGTTGTAGCCGTAGGCGCCGAAGGGGCTGGTGCCGCCGGTGCCGATCCACTTGTTGCCCCCGGCGTGACGCTCCTTCTGCTCCTCGAGGCGCTGCTTGAAGGTTTCGATCAGCTTCTCGAGCCCGCCCAGCGATTCGATCTGGGCCTTCTCCTCCTCGGAGAGCTGCTTTTCGAACTCACGGCGCAGCCAGTCGTCCGGGATCAGCGCCTCGATGGCGGCGTCCAGGTTCTCCAGGCCATCGAACCAGGCGGCGAAGGCGCGATCGAAGCGGTCGAAGTGGCGCTCGTCCTTGACCATCACGGTGCGCGCCACCTGGTAGAACGCCTCCATGTCGGCGAATACCACGCCGCGCTCGACCACTGCATGCAGGTCGAGCAGCTCGCGCAGCGATACCGGCACGCCGGCGTGCTTCAAGGTCTCGAACAGGCCGATGAACATGGCTCAGCGCCTCTGGTTGCCTTGGCGACGCATCATGAACGCCAGCCGTTCGAGCAACTGGGTATCCTGCTCGTTCTTCACCAGCGCACCGGCGAGCGGCGGGATCGCCTTCACCGGGTCGCGATGGTAGAGCGCCTCACGGGCCAGCTCGTCGGCCATCAGCAGCTTCAGCCAGTCGACCAGCTCAGAGGTGGAGGGCTTCTTCTTCAGCCCCGGCGCCTGGCGCAGGTCGAAGAACACCTCCAGCGCCTGGCTGACCAGCTTCGGCGCGATATCGGGGAAGTGCACGTCGACGATGGCGGCCATGGTCTCGCGGTCGGGGAACTCGATGTAGTGGAAGAAGCAGCGGCGCAGGAAGGCGTCGGGCAGCTCCTTCTCGTTGTTCGAGGTGATGACGATGATCGGCCGATGCTTGGCGGAGATGGTCTCGCCGGTCTCGTAGACGTGGAATTCCATGCGATCCAGCTCCTGGAGCAGGTCGTTGGGGAATTCGATGTCGGCCTTGTCGATCTCGTCGATCAGCAGCACCACGCGCTCGTCGGCGGTGAAGGCCTCCCACAGCTTGCCGGGCTTGATGTAGTTCTCGACATTTTCCACGCCCTCGACGCCGAGCTGGGAGTCGCGAAGGCGGCTCACCGCGTCATACTCGTAGAGGCCCTGGGCCGCCTTGGTGGTGGACTTGATGTGCCAGGTGATCAGTTGAGTGCCCAGCGAGTTCGCCAGCTCCTCGGCCAGCAGGGTCTTGCCGGTGCCCGGCTCGCCCTTGATCAGCAGCGGTCGCTCCAGGGTCACGGCGGCATTCACCGCCTGCTTCAAGGCATCGGTAGCCACGTAGGTAGAGGTCGAATCGAAAGCCATGGTCATGCCTCGGCGTAGCATCGTGTAGGGGAGAGTCAAACAAGTGTACGGAAGGGTGGAGCAAGGGACAAATCCCGCTCGGAAGCGATACCATCAGGGCAGGAATACGCCGGAGCCATGATCATGAGCGAGATACTACTGCTTCACGAACCGCTCATCCGCCTTGGCATCTTCCTGCCGGTGCTCGCGGCGATGGCGCTGTGGGAGTTCCGCGCCGCGCGCCGTGAGCAGCGAATACGGCGCTGGCAGCGCTGGCCCGGCAACCTGTCGATCCTGGTGCTGGATACGCTGGCCGTGCGTCTGCTCTTTCCCCTGGCGGCGGTGGGAGCCGCCCTGGTGGCCGCCGAGCACGGCTGGGGGCTGTTCCATCTGCTCTCGGCGCCGCTGTGGCTGGCGCTGCCGCTCTCGCTGCTGCTGCTGGACGCGGCGATCTATTTCCAGCATCGACTGTTCCATGCCGTGCCCTGGCTGTGGCGCCTGCACCGCATGCACCACGCAGATCTCGAGTTCGACGTGACCACCGGTCTGCGTTTCCATCCGCTGGAGATCCTTGTCTCGATGGGCATCAAGATCGCCGTGGTAATGCTATTGGGGGCACCGGCCGTGGCGGTGCTGATCTTCGAGGTGCTGCTCAATGCCACTTCCATGTTCAATCACGGCAACGTGCGCCTGCCCGAGTGGCTCGACCGCCGGCTGCGCCTCATCGTGGTGACGCCCGACATGCATCGCGTTCATCACTCCATCGTGCGCCGCGAAACCGACAGCAACTTCGGCTTCAACCTGCCCTGGTGGGACCGGCTGTTCGGCACCTACCGCGACCAGCCCGCTGCCGGGCACCTCGGCATGACGCTCGGCATCGACGCGTTCCGCGACCCCCGCGAGCTGAGGCTGGACCGCATGCTGATCCAGCCCCTGCTGAATCCCAGGCCGCCTGCCGCGCAGCGCGGCGGGCAGGAGCCGCAGGGTTAGTCTTTCTTCCGGCGGTATGTTTCCACCAGCGTCGCCGGGTCGTGCTCGGCGTGGCCATGATTGACATGGGCGCGCATCAACTGGGCCGCAAGACCGCTCATGGGCGTGGCGCTACCGGCGCGCTGGCTCTGGGCCAGCGCCAGGTCGAGATCCTTGAGCAGGGTGCGCAGGTGCCAGGCCGGGCTGTCGAACTCGCTCGCCGCCATGCGCGGAACGAGGATCCGGAACGGCTTGGAATCGGCGAAGCCGCCGGCCAGCGCCTCGGTCAGGCGGCTGGCGTCCACACCGCTGGCCTCGGCCAGGGCCACCATCTCGGCGATCACCGCCGCCTGGCAGCCGACGATCATCTGGTTGCACACCTTGGTGACCTGGCCGGCGCCCACCGGGCCCATGTGCGTGACCCGCGCCGAGAGCGGGGCGAGCAGGGGGCGTACGGCGTCGACGTCCGCCTCCGCGCCGCCGCACATGATCGCCAGGCTGCCGGCCTCGGCCCCCGCCACGCCGCCGGAAACCGGTGCATCGACCCAGCGCATGCCACACTCCTCTTCCAGCCGCTCGGCAAAGCGGCGCGTTGCCGCCGGGTCGCTGCTGGAGAGGTCGACCAGGCGCTGGCCCGCGAGGCCATGCGCCGCTACGCCGCCCTCGCCGAACACCACCTCTTCCACCACGGCGGTATTGGCCAGGCACAGCATCACCACGTCCACGCCCGCCATCAACTCGCCGATGGAGCCGGCGAGCGTGGCGCCGGCCTCGCGCAGCGGCTCGGCCTTGGCCGGGGTGCGGTTCCACACCGTGACGGCAACGCCGGCCTGCAGCAGGCGGCGCGTCATGGGGTCGCCCATCAGGCCGATGCCGATGAAGCCGAGGCGGGGCTGTGTCATGTCGTTCTCCAGTGCGGCGAGGATGAGTGGCTTAGCATGCCCCTGGAAAGATTTTCCATCAACTGAGCCGTGCAGGGTGCTGTGGGCAAGACGGCGGCACTTGCACTTCGGCGTTGAGCTCAGCCGGGAGTGTTCACGCGCCGGTACACGGCTTCGAGCAGGCTGTAGAGACCGAAGCTGAACAGGCCCAGGGCAACGAAGGCCAGCAACCAGCGACCGAAGGCTTGGCTGCGCAACGTGCTGAAGACGTCTGTGAGACCGCCCGCCTCGCCGGGATCCACTTCATAGGCGGCGAGGATGAAGAAGGCGCCGATGAGCAGGAACACCAGCCCGCGTACCACCAGCCCGAAACGACAGACGGGGTAGGCCCAGCGCTGGGTGCGGGATGGCATGTCGAAGTGGCGATGAAACTTCATTTTCCAACCCTTGATGCCATGGGCGATGCCGGCGCCAATGATGGCCAAGCCAACGGCGCCCACCAGCCAGCGTCCGTAGGGTTGCTGCATCAGCCAGCCGGCGAGGCTTTCCGAACCACTACCGGAATCGCCGGAGCCGCCGCCCAGGGTAAAGATCAGGCTGGCAGCAAAGAACGCCAGGAGCAGATGCGTGCCGGCGCTTACCAACAGGCCCGCGCGTATCGCCAAGCCCTGGGCGTCGGTGCCGTGACGATCGGTATCCTTGACGGCCTGGGTGCAGCGCCAGACGGCGTAGCCCACCAGCCCCACGCTGATCGCACCGAGCAGCACGCCGCCCCACGGGGCGGTCATCAGGCGCTCCAGCGCGCCGCGGCTGTCCGTGGTCTCGCCGCCCTGGCCGAGTGCCGCCAGCGCGGCGAGGCCTCCCACCAGCAGATAGACGACGCCGCGAGCCGCATAGCCCCAGCGCGCCAGCAGCGTGAGTGCCTCCCTCCGGTCGGGCGCGGTCGTGCCGTTCATCGCGGGCTCCTCCTGGTTGAGCTTGGCATGTGCAGCGCTTCCTCACCGCAACTCTAGCAGTTCGGTCTGGTTCGAAGTTCCGCCTAGAGGGCAAGCTTGTCGATGAGCTCGCCCAAGGAAAGTCCATCGAAGAGACTTTCAGACAGTAAACCCGGGCGCCTTTTCTCAGGTGCCCGGGCGAAGTGACAGCTCTTGTGTCAAGGGATCAGCCGGTCATCCTGCCGCTGAGATGGTCGCGCAGACGGTCGACCATGCCGACGCCGGGGCCCACGGTCTTGTGGAACAGCTCGGAGTGGGGGGCGCTGGGGTGGGGGCGAGTCGGTGCCAGCTGCTTGGCTTTCTCCACCTTCCTGCCCAGCTCGACGAGGTCTTCGCCGGGAATGCGCTGGCGCAGCTTGGGAAACTGGTCGGCTTCCTCGTCCTTGGCGTGGTGGCGCAGCAGTTCGTCCAGCTTGTGCACGCGCTCCATGAATGCCGGCTCGGCGGCGTCGGCGTCTTCCAGCTGCTTCATTACCTGCACGATCTCATCGTGTTCCTCCCTGTCGTGCTCGGCTTCCTCCTCGCCGTCGGGGATGCGCTTCTCCATCGCGGGGTAGACGTACATCTCCTCGGCGACGGAATGACGCATCACCTCGGCGATCAGCGTATCGGTCAGATCGCGGCGTTGTCCGGCATCCGGGGACTGCTTGATCTGATCGAGGAGTCCTTCCATCTCGCGATGGTCGAGGGTGAGGATGTCGACGACGTCCTGGGCGGACGTATTGGTGGTCTGCACGGTCATGAGACTCCCTCCATTGAGTCGTTGTGCCCTTTGCTACGGGGCCATCTCAACATAGTCGCAAGCGCTGGCATCAGCCAAACCTGGCGAAGCCTCTCGCTGCCCGCTTATGCTGGGTCAATCCGATCGGAGCGGTGTACTTGCCGGTGCGCCGGCAAACGAGGAGGTAGCCATGCGACTCAGGGTGCTTTCCGACCTGCATCTGGAACATTTCGACGAAGGACGCGAGTTGCCGGACGTGGCGGCGGACGTCGTCATTCTTGCCGGTGACATCCACCGCCATGCGGAGGGCCTGGCCTGGGCCGCCGAACGCTTCGCCGGGGTGCCGATCCTCTACGTGCCGGGCAACCATGAATTCTATGGCAGCTGCATGCCGCTGCTGCGTCAGGCATTGGCCGCCGAGGCCGAGCGGCTGGGTATTCATCTGCTCGACAATCGTTCGCTCACGCTGGGGGGCATACGCTTCCACGGCACCACTCTGTGGACCGACTTCGCGCTCTATGCCGATGACCCGGACTTCGACCCGGCGCTGACCGAAGAGAAGGCGCGCTGGTTGATGCCGGACTTCAGTATCATCGAGCAGCCGGAAGGGGAGAGGTTCAGCCCGGCCGAAAGCCAGCGGCTGCATAGCGAAGCTTTGGCCTGGCTGGCGGCGGAGCTGGCCAAGCCCTTCGACGGACCTCGGGTGGTGATCAGTCATCACGCCCCCCTGGCCGAGTGTATTCCGCCAAGCTACCGGGGCGATGCGCTGTCGCCGGCCTTCGCCTCGCATCTGCCGGCCATGATGGGGCGCATGGCGCTGTGGATTCACGGTCACGTGCACGAGCCGGTGGATTGCGAAGCCAATGGCACGCGGGTGCTGGCCAATCCGGGGGGGTACCCCGGGGAGTTCGAGCCGCCCCTGTTCGTGCCGGACCTGACCATCGACATCTGAGGAAATCCACCATGATCTCCCACGATTCGCCCTGGTTGGCTTACGAGGGGCTGCCTTCACACCCCGAGTGGCCGCCGGGGCGGTAGACGGCGCAGGCTGCCCGGCGCCATCCTTGGCGCCAGGCAGGCTCGATCAATGGAAGCTGGCGGCATTCAGCCACAGGTGGACGAGGATACTGGCGGCGTAGCCCAGCGCGATCACCGGCGCCCAGCGCAGGTGTCCGGCAAAGGTGTAGTAGCCGCGGGCCTGGCCCATCAAGGCAACCCCGGCGGCGGAGCCGATGGAGAGCAGGCTGCCGCCGACCCCGGCCGTCAGCGTGATCAACAGCCAATGGCCGTGGGACATCTCCGGCTGCATGGTCAGCACGGCGAACATTACCGGAATGTTGTCCACCACCGCGGAAACCAGGCCCAGCGCGATATTGGCCCAAGTGGCATTCCAGCCACTGTAGAGCAGCTCCGAGACCAGGCTCAGGTAGCCGAGGAAGCCCAGGCCGCCGACGCACATCACCACCCCGTAGAAGAACAGCAGGGTGTCCCACTCGGCCCGCGCCACGCGGTTGAACACGTCGAACGGCACCACGCTGCCGAGCTGGGCCAGGCGGCGCTCGTCACCCGCGCGGGTGTAGCGCTCGCGCTTGCGCTCCAGCGAACGGGGCAGGGTACGGCGCAGGTAGTAGCCGAAGAATTGCAGGTAGCCGAGGCCCGTCATCATGCCGAGCACCGGCGGCAGGTGCAGCAGGCTATGGCTGGCCACGGCGGTGGCCACGGTGAGCAGGAACAGGCCGATGATACGCCGCGCGCCGCGCTTGAGGTCGATCTCCTCTTCGTTGCCTTCCGGCCTGCGGTCGCCGACGAACAGGCTCATGGCCACCGCCGGCACCAGGAAGTTGACCAGCGAAGGCACCAGCAGGGCGAAGAACTCATAGAACTGCAGCATGCCGGCCTGCCACACCATCAGCGTGGTGATGTCGCCGAAGGGGCTGAAGGCACCGCCGGCGTTGGCCGCCACCACGATGTTGATGCAGGCCAGGTTGATGAAGCGCCTGTCGCCCTCGGCCACCTTGATCACCACGGCGCACATCAACATGGCGGTGGTCAGGTTATCGGCCACCGGTGAAATGAAGAAGGCGAGCCCACCGGTGAGCCAGAACAGCTGGCGGTAGCTGAAACCCTTGCGCACCATCCATGAGCGCAGCGCATCGAAGACTCGTCGCTCCTCCATGGCGTTGATGTAGGTCATCGCCACCAGCAGGAACAGCATCAGTTCGGCGAATTCGAGCAGGGTCTCGCGGAAGGCATGCTCGGCCTCGGCGGGCATGCCCGCCCGGACGTAGACCCAGCCGATCATGAACCAGATCAAGCCGGCCGCGACCAGCACCGGCTTGGACTTGCGCATGTGCAGTTTCTCTTCGGCCATGACCAGCGCATAGGCGAGCACGAACAGCACCACGGCGACGAAGCCGACCAGAGAATTCGTCAATGCGAGCGGTCCGGTGGCGGCATGCGCCAGCGGGCTTGCGAATAGAGCAACAGCGACGAGCAACAGCAGAGCCGGGCCACGGAGAGACCGAGGCCTGGCGGAGGTGGAGCAGCCGAAGGGCATGGGGAAGCGTCCTGAGGAAGGGAGCGGAAGAACTCAGCGCTTATATAACATGCCATGTTGCGTTGCGGTATCGGTGGGAGGGCCGTGGGCCATGCCAGTTTGGCATGAGCGAGCCAGTCGTCCGAGGCGTTCCTGGTCCCAATCGTGAGGGAGGGATGTGCTAGCGTGGAGCCGTGACATCAACGGGCGAAAAACGCTTCGAAGAGTGGAGGTAGCATGCACATTGCCGTGATGACGGTACGGATTTCCCTGCCTGGCTGCGCGTCGTTGAAGGAGAAGCGGCAGCGCATGGGTGGCCTGCACGAGCGCTACGGCCGCAACCCGGCTGTGGCGGTTTGCGAAAGTGGTGAGCACGACCGGCTGGAGGCGAGCGAATGGACCTTCGTGACGGTGGGCAACGAGCGGCCGAAGGTGGAGTCGCTGTGCAGTGAGATCGAGGACAAGCTGCAGCGCACGGTGGACGGACGAGTGATGGAGGTTTTGCGGGAGCTGCTGTAGGCCTGAGCGACGAGGCAGGTTTATCGGATATGGCATCGGCTAATTTTGCGTTGCATCATGATGCAGCAAAACAGCTCTTAAGTGAGCTTCGGTGGTGCAGAAGGGGCGAGCTGGCGACATATGGCACAAAGCCTGCGTAGCTGTTTTTTTTGCAGGTCTTTGTTTTGTAAGAAATTCTATAATTATTGGCGCAGTAATCGCATTGTGTTGGTTAGCTAACCGATCAACGCTGCAGGAAGGTCGGCTTTACCTTCCTCGGCAACGTCGCCAACGGTTAAGGACCAGGGCGATGTACCGATGTGAGCTGGCGTGCTCCACCTGACCCCCTTCGGGGGGTCTTTTTTGTCTGGCCAGGGTGAGCGTTCGCCACCCCCGTCGCAACTCGACCTTGGTCGCGTGTGGAACGTCGCGCACGGAAAAAGCTGCCAGGGCGTACCCTGACAGCCTTGTAAGGTGAAACTACCGTAGGGAGTGGTTTCAACCGTTCCTCGAAGCTTCCTGCTTCATGGCTCGATCCGTGAGGTGGAACGGAAGAGGGCGCTTAGCGACCCTGGTTCTTGCCTCCCTTGCGGCCGGCTTCCGAGGCCTTCTGCGGGTCGTTGGCAAAGTTGCCGCCGCTGTGCTGGCCGCCCTTCTGGCCGGCCTCCGAGGCCTTCTGCGGGTCGTTGGCAAAATTGCCACCGCTGTGCTGGCCGCCTTTCTGGCCGGCTTCTGAGGCGCGCTGCGGGTCGTTGGCGAAGTTGCCACCGCTTTCGTGTCCGCCTTTCTGGCCGGCTTCTGAGGCGCGCTGCGGGTCGTTGGCGAAGTTGCCACTGCTCTGCTGGCCGCCCTTGTGGCCGGCTTCGGCAGCGCGCTGCGGATCATTGGCGAAATTTCCACCGCTTTCATGGCCGCCTTTCTGGCCGGCCTCTGACGCCTTCTGCGGATCGTTGGCAAAGTTGCCACCGCTGTGCTGGCCGCCCTTTTGGCCAGCTTGAGAAGCTTTCTGCGGATCGTTGGCAAAGTTGCCCGGATTCTGGTTGCGCTGTGCCATGTCAGATCTCCTTCCTAGTTTGCCTGTCGAGTCACAAGCGAGATCGTACGTCCATTTACCGGCTTTCCGGCACTGCTGGCGTCTGCCATCACGCATAAACGTAGGAATCGGCAACCGGCTTATCAACCTGTCTCGGGTTTCCTAATGAAAAGAAAAGTTGGCATTCCAAACGAAAGTTTGCCCACAACGGCAAGAACGCCGATTCGCCGCGATATTGATGACGCATACGGGGAGTCGGCTCGGTGAAACCCGTTGGATGAACTAGGGTATCGGGAGGAATCCATTCGCTAGGCCAAAGGATGCGCCATGTCGACTTTCATCGCACTCAGCGGTTTTCTTCTGCTGGGTCTGGTGTGCTACGACGCCGTCCAGACGACGCTTTCCGCAGCCAGGTCGGGGCCCATCACACGGCTTCTCGGTCGGTTCGCCTGGTATACGGCCCTGTGGTTCTACCGGCGCTTCTCCCGGCATGGGCTGCTTCGGGCCGTTGGTCCCTGGGTCACCGTCAGCCTGATGCTGGTATGGGTCGGTCTGATCTGGCTGGGGTGGTGGCTGGTCTTCAACAGTCATCCCACGGCTGTGTTTCATCCAGACTCCGGCACCTACGCCAACCCCGTGGAGCGACTCTATTACGTCGGCTATACCATCACTACGCTGGGGTACGGTGACTTCGTGGCCGGTGGTGCCAAGTGGCAACTGCTGTCCGTGGTCGCGGCAGCGAACGGCTTTTTTCTGCTGACGCTTGCCGTAACGTATATCCTCTCGGTCATGTCTGCAGTGGTTCAGAAGCGCCAACTGGCGCTCTCGATCCACTCCCTGGGCGCTACGCCGGCGGACATCGTGGGCCAATGGGGCGAGGAGGGCGATTTCAGCGTGCTGGCCAGTCAGACCGACGCGTTGAAATCGACGATCATCAGCGTCGGGCAGCAGCACCTCGCCTACCCCATCCTGCATTACTACCACCAGGGTCACGCCGAGCGAGCCCTGCCGGTCGCGCTGTTCCGGCTCTACCAGGCCCTTGTCATCGTCTGTCACGGCAGCACGTCGCTTGCCCCCTCGGTGCGCCTCCAACTGCAAGCGACCCTCCATGCACTGGAGGACTTCCTGTCGGTGTTGAGCCAGGACTTCGTGCGACCCGCTCGGCACGTGCCCGAGATCGATGCCGCCTGGCTGCCCGCCGCAGCCGGCCTCGACAGATCGCCCGAGGCGCTCTGTCGCTATCTGGAAACGCTGGAGATTCAGCGCCTATGGCTGGCCTATGTCCACAAGGACGGGTGGGACTGGCGAACGCTGTGGGTGAATGAGTTGACCTAAGTCAACAAGATGAGCATCGCTTTCATGAAAAGGTATCAAGGCCTCTGGTGCGACCGGCGGCTGTGCGGCTTCATTGGCTTGCGGAAACGACGCTGGACCATCCGCATCGACCACCCACAGCCGAAATGGCCAGATCATGAAAACGTACGCAAACAAGGAAGCCCGGTTCGCCGGTCTCAAGCGGTTGCCGGCGCTCAATCTGCAGAACAAGATACTATTGCTCGTCCTGGTACCACTTATCATATCCTCCTCCAGCCTGCTGGTGCTCGAGGGACTGGAGCGCATCGAGACCAATCGCACCCAGCTCGAGCGGCAGCGCGAGCTGATGATCGAGTCTCGCCGCATGGGAGTCGAGAGGATCGTCGAGATGGCCCGGACCCTGGTCCGCAACATGGCGGCCGGTGGCGGCGACCCGGCCGTGGCGCAACACGAGGCCAAGGCCCTGCTGCGCGACCTGCGCTTCGATGATGACAACTACCTCTTCGTGTTTGATGACCAGGGCACCATGCTGGTGCAGCCGGCGATACCCGAACAGGAGGGGCGCAATCTGCTCGATCTCGAGGATGCCAACGGCAAGCCGCTCATCCGCGACATGATCGAGATCGCCCGCCAGGGCGGCGGGGGTTATGCATATGAGTGGCTCAACCCCGCCACCGGCCGGGAGGAGTCGAAGTATTCCCATGCCGCGGCGATCCCCGAGTGGAACTGGATCATTGGCGCCGGCGTGTACGCCAACGAGGTGGACGCCGCCATGCTCGGCATCGAGGCGGCAGCCCGTGAGCAGTTGTTCGAAACCTTGGTGCGACTCTGGCTCGTTGCCTCGGCCATCAACCTGGCCATTACCTTTCTGGCCATCTGGGTCACCCGCCGCACGGTGCGCCAGATCCGCCGTACCGCCAGCGACATGCACGAGATTGCCCAAGCGGTGGCCCAGGGGCACGGCGACCTGACCCGGCGCCTGACCGTGACCAGCCGCGACGAGATCGGCGAGCTGGCAAGTCAGTTCAACGGCTTCCTGTCGCGCATACAGGCTACCCTGCGCGACGTCCGCGGAAGCGCCAATCGGGTCTATGACGCGGCGCAGACCATCGCCCGCGACAGCGAGGAACTCGCTTCGCGTACCGACCAGGCCGCAGCCAACCTGCAGCAGACGTCGTCGGCCATGGAGCAGATCACCTCCACGGTGCAGAACAACGCCGACCATGCCCAGCAGGCCGATGGCCTGGTCCGCGGCAGCGCCGAGGTGGCGCGCCGGGGCAGGGAGTCGATGGCGCGGGTGGAGTCGACCATGGGCGACATCAGCGACGCTGCGACGAAGATCGGGGAGATCGTCTCGCTGATCGACGGTATCGCCTTCCAGACCAACATCCTGGCGCTGAATGCCTCGGTCGAGGCGGCCAGGGCCGGCGAGCACGGCCGCGGCTTTGCCGTGGTGGCACAGGAGGTGCGCTCCCTGGCACAGCGCTCGGCCGATGCCGCGCGCGAGATCAAGGCGCTGATCGACGACTCGGTGAACCGCACCCAGCACGGGGCCGGAATCGTGCACCAGGCGGGCGAGACCATGCAGGAAATCTTTGCCAGTATCAGCCGGATCAGCGAGGTGATTGCCGAGATCAGCGCCGGTTCGCGCGAGCAGAGCGCGGGCATCCATGAGGTCAACACGGCGGTCAACCAGATGGATGCCATGACCCAGCAGAACGCGGTGATGGTGGAGCACAGCAGCGAGACGGCCGCGGCGATGCGGACCCAGGCGGAGCGCCTGTCCCGCCTGATCAACGCCTTCGTGCTTGGCGACGAGGGGAAAGTGCCGCAGGACTCGGGTAACGGCGATGCGCCGCTACCGGCGTCCGTACCCAGGGCGCTTGTGCGGCGAGAGGCACGCGCGGCCGAAACCGAATGGGAGGCCTGGTAGCGTCCGTTCGAAGCTTGCCCCGAGAGGGTCGAAGCGCGACGATAGAGCGACATTCCGCTGGCGGAGAGCGAGCTTTGGCTGAGGCAACTGCGTCTGGGCAGGCGATCCCGGTAGGCATCAGTGCCTGCCTGATGGGCGAGCAGGTGCGCTATAACGGCGGGCACAAGCGTTCTCGCTACTGCCTGGAAGTGCTCCAGGAGTGCTTCGCCTTCGAGCCGTTCTGCCCCGAACTCGAGGCCGGCCTCGGCGTGCCGCGGGAGCCGATTCGCCTGGTCGGCGCGCCCGGCGAGCCGCCGAGGGTAGTGGGCACCGACGACCCCTCCCGCGACGTCACCGAGCGATTGCGCGAGGTCGGCGAGGCGTTCGTCGCCCGACACCGGCACCTGCGTGGCTTCATCCTGATGAAGGGTTCGCCGAGCTGCGGGCTCGAGCGGGTCAAGGTCTATCACGAGAACGGCATGCCCAGCCACGCCGACTCCGGCCTGTTCGTGCGCGTGCTGCGCGAAGGCTTCCCCGAGCTGCCGCTGGAGGAGGAGGCGCGCATGAACGATGCCGTGCTGCGCGAGAACTTCATCACCCGGGTGTTCGCCTTCGACGACTGGAAGCGCCACGTCGAAGCGGCGAGCGAGTACCACGCCCTGATCCAGTTCCACAGCCGCCAGAAATACCTGCTGATGGCACACCACGTGGAAGCCTACCGCGAGCTGGGCCGCTACCTGGGTAGCGAGGGGCATGCCCTGCCACTGGAGGAGGTCAAGCGCTCTTACCTGCAACGCTTCATGGCGGCACTGTCGCGACCGGCCACGCGCAAGACCCACACCAACGCGCTGATGCACGTGCTCGGCTATCTGAAGCAGGCGGTGGACAGCGAGGTCAAGCAGGACCTGCTGCAGGCGGTGGAGGAGTATCGCCTGGGCCACGTGCATCTCGCCGTGCCGGTGCGCCTGCTCAACCACTACGTGAAGCGCCACGGCTCGGCGTACATCCGCCAGCAGACCTATCTCGATCCCCACCCCTACGAGCTGGGCTTGCGCAACGCCATCTGAACAGGGCCAATCGCCCTCCTTCTCATGCCTCAGCCCGGTGGCGCCCGAACTGCAGCTCCGCCAGGTGGCGATAGAGCGGGCTCTGCTCGAGCAGTTCGGCGTGGCGGCCGGCGGCGACGAGTCGTCCTTCGTCGAACACCAGCAGGCGGTCGGCGGCGGTCACCGTGGCCAGCCGGTGGGCGATCACCAGGCTGGTGCGTCCGGCCATCAGCCTGTCCAGCGCCTGCTGGACCAGGCGTTCGCTCTCGGCGTCCAGTGCACTGGTCGCTTCGTCGAGCAGCAGCACGCGGGGATCCTTGAGCAGCGCGCGGGCGATTGCCAGGCGCTGGCGCTGGCCGCCGGAGAGCTGCACGCCGCCCGGGCCGAGCTGAGTATCGAAGCCGTGGGGCAGGGCCTCGACGAAGCCCAGGGCGTTGGCATCGCGGGCGGCGGCGCGAAGCTCGTCAAGACTGGCGTCGGGCTTGCCGTAGCGCAGGTTGTCGGCCACCGAGCCGGTGAACAGCACCGGCTCCTGGGCGACCAGGCCCATGGCGGCGCGCAGTTCGAGTGGGTCCAGCGCGCGCAGGTCGACCCCGTCGAGGGTCACGCGGCCCCGGTCGGGGTCGTGGAAGCGCAGCAGTAGCCCGAGCAGCGTACTCTTGCCGGCCCCGGAAGGCCCCACCAGGGCGATACGCTCGCCGGGTCGAATCCACAAGTCGAGCGAATCGAGCGCCGGTAGCGTGCGGCCCGGGTAGGCAAAGCTCACCTTCTCCAGGCGGATCTCGCCGCGCAGCGGCTGGGGCAGGGGCGTCGGCTGCGCCGGTGGGCGGATGCCCGGCTCGGCGTCGAGCAGTTCGAGCAGCCGTTCGGCGGCGCCGGCGGCCCGCTGCACGTCGCCGGCAACCTCGGCCAGGGTGGCCACCGCCCCGGCGGCCAGCACGGCATAGAAGACGAAGGCGGAAAGCTCGCCCGCGCTCATCTCGCCGGCCAGCACCGCCTGGCCGCCTTGCCACAGCATCAGGCCCACCGCGGCGAATACCGCCAGCATGGCCGCTCCGGTCAGCCAGGCGCGCTGGCGGGTGCGCACCACGGCGGTGGCGAAGGCCTGCTCGACGCGCTCGCCGTAGGCGTGGCGGTCGATGTCTTCGTGAGTAAAGGCCTGCACGGTGCGGATGCCGTCGAGGGTTTCGCTGGCGTAGCGGCCAAGCTCGGCCACCCGGTCCTGGCTGTAGCGCGAGAGACGGCGCACGCGGCGACCGAACCACAGGATCGGCAGCACCGTGGCAGGGATGCCGATCAGCACCAGCGCCGAGAGCCAGGGCTGGGTGACCAGCATCAGCGCCACCGCGCCCAGCAGCATCACCAGGTTGCGCAGTGCCAGCGAGATCGACGAGCCGAACAGGGTTTGCAGCACGCTGGTGTCGGTGGTCAGCCGCGAGGCGATCTCGGCCGGGCCGCGGTCGCGATGGGCCGCGCTCTCGAAGAAGGCCGGCTCGAGGTCGAGCAGGTGGTCGTAGACCTGTCGGCGCAGGTCGGCGGCCAGCCGCTCGCCGATCCAGCTCACCTGGTAGTAGCGCAGTGCGGAGGCCCCGGCCAGTACGCTGACCACGCCGAGCATGGCGGCCAGTGTCTGGTTGAGGCGGGTGCTGTCCTCGGCGAGGAAGCCCTGGTCGATTACCAGGCGCAGCCCCTGGCCGAGCATCAGCACGCTGGCGGAGGCCAGCAACAGCGCCAGGGCGGCGATGGCCAGCCGGGCGCGATAGGGCCCCAACAGCGCCATCAGGCGCAGCAGGAGGCGGGGGTCGGGGCGAGAAGTCATGGCGGGGGCGTCGCTCTTGGCAGGCATGCAGACACGATACCAGCGGCCCGGGATCGCCAAAAGCGACGAGGCGCCCAGCGGCGTCTCGTCGCAAGGGGAGACCGGCGTACCTTGCCGTGACGCTCAGGCCAGCAGCCGGCTCCAACTGCCATACTCGCCGCGGATCGCTCCCCGCCGCAGGCTCAGTGCGATCACCGCCGCGCCGCAGGCCAGGCTGTTGACGGTGGATGGCAGGTCGGCGCCATGCAAGAAGGGCACGAAGAACAGCAGGATCCCCAGCGGGATCAGCAGCCAGCGCACGGGGCGGGCCGATTCGGCCATGGCGACCACGCCTACGGTGATGATCAGCGCACCGACCAGGTGATCCCAGTTGGCCAGGGTGCCTTCGGCGCCGAAGGTCAGCCGCGTGAACATCAGCCAGGCGCCGATCAGGATACACAGAGCCAGGTTCCAGGGCAGGTTCACGCCGGTGGAGAGGGCGTCGCCGAGAATGGCGACGGGCTTGCGCTGGAAGTTCTCGTCCACCGATTCGTTGGGCCCTTCGTCGGTGTCGCCGGTGAAGAAGATCTTGAGCACCGGAGCCCCGGCCTTGTGGCGCCGCTTGAGGAACTCGCCGGTGGCGACGAATTCGTTGAAGGCGTAGGCGATCTGCAGCAGCATGGCGCCGGCCTGGATCAGGCACAGGGTGCACCAGGTGCCGATCAGGATCGGCTGGATGATGATGAAGGTCACCGAGACCACGCCCAGCGGCACGATGAGTACGCCGAACGAGGCGACGATCCAGGGCATGGTGCGCCAGCGGTTGGCCGCACCGATGAAGCCGAGCAGGATTTCCAGCATGTAGACGATGCCGCCCAGGCCGGCATCGGGTACCGGCCACGCCTCGGAGGCCTCGGAGGTGATGATGTCCTCGGTGCCGTTGAGCCCACTGCGGGTGCCGTCGAAGAAGGGGTCCCATACGGCATCAATGTGGCCGAGCTGGTAGGCGGCGAGGTAGCGCGAGACGAAGAAGCCGACGAAGGCCAGCACGATGATCGGCATGCGCTGGAACCAGCTCGAGGGGTTGTTGTTCCAGCCGGGCGGCGTGGTGGGGCCGGTCATCGCCGCGGCGGGCGATATTCCCGGCGCCGGTCGCACCAGGGCGGAAAAGCCGATGGCCAGGGTGCCGACCAGGGTGCCGTTGAGATAAGCCGCGGCACTCTCGCTCCAGAACACCAGCGGCGCGAACAGCACCCACAGGCCGATGGCGGCGGCTGCCCAGCGCGCCCAGCTCAGCTTCAACGACAGCGAGAGCGCGCCGAACAGCGCCAGCAGCAGCCCCGCGGCCATGTCGCTCACGGCCATGCCGCCGCCGTAGCCTAGCGTGGCGGGGGAGACCACCAGCCAGGCGCCCAGGGCGATGTTGAAGAAGTGCGCCCACAGGAAGCGATAGTGCTCGCGCCGGGCATGGGTCTGATACTCCTCGAGTACCCGCTCGGGATTGGCGCCCTTCTCCTCGGCCTCCTCGACCCAGTCGGGCGGGGTGATGCCGTTGGCCTGGTACCAGCCGTGGGGATCGGCGAGCAGGTGGTCGACCATGGCCTCGAGAGTGTCGTAGAGCTGATGGCGAGGTTCCCAGCCGAGTTGCTCCCGGGCGCGGCGAATGTCCAGCTCGTAGTGGTCGTCGGCCATGTCGATCATGAACGGCCGGATGAAGGGCTTTTCGCCCTTGTCGAAGTCGTCCGGCACCAGCGGCTCGCTCTTCTCCTCCAGCAGCGCGCCGGTCTTGGCCAGCGGCTTCGGCATCACCACGGTCTTCCACTTCTTCTTGCCGTGGATGAGCTCGCC
This sequence comes from Halomonas sp. SS10-MC5, assembly GCF_015992245.1. Taxonomy (NCBI): domain Bacteria; kingdom Pseudomonadati; phylum Pseudomonadota; class Gammaproteobacteria; order Oceanospirillales; family Halomonadaceae; genus Halomonas; species Halomonas sp. SS10-MC5. The sequence continues at coordinate 1,836,435 of NZ_CP065435.1, forward strand.
GAGCCGGTTCTGCAGCGCCTCGTAGCTGACGGCGTGCTCCTCGCCGATGAGGATCTCGTTGCGCTCGGGCAGTTCGCGGCGGCGGTCGATGGTGCGGCGGAAGGCATCGATCATGTCTTCCTTGTGCACGCAGGCCTGGCCGGCATTGGTATTGCCCGAATAGAAGTGGCTCTTGAAGGTGTGCTCGTAGATGCGCGCGATCTGGTGTGACAGCGTGGGCACGCTGGTCTTCTCGTCGTACATGCCGGCGAGCCGCAGCAGGGTGTAGGGCATGCGGGCATGTCGGCGAATCACTTCCTCGGTGCGCGCCTTGGACTGCGGGTAGGGCCAGGTGGGGCCGATTGGGGTCTCTTCGTTGACACGGTGACCCGGTACCTGCGGTTCGTGAACCAGCATGGTGCTGGAGTAGACGAAGCGCTCGACGTTCATGCCTTCGAGCGCCTCCAGCAGGTTCCTGGTGCCCTGTTCGTTGACCTTCTCGTAGAGCGGCGACGCCTCGCCGGTGAAGTCGAAGTAGGCGGCCAGATGCACCACCGCGGCGATGTCGCGGCCGTGTCGCTCGGCGATCTTGTCCATCGCCTCGCGGATGGATTCGAGCTCGGTCAGGTCGAATTCGTAGCTTTCGTCTGCCTCTTCCGCTTCGTTACGGTCCAGGGCGATGATCCGATAGTCGTTCTTGAGGCTTTGGGTCAGGGCCGTTCCCACGCCCCCCGAAGCCCCCGTGATCACCACCAGCGGTTTCTCCTGGGTTGCCACTTCCTTGTCCTGCATGGCCAGGGTTCCCTCCTCGCTGCTGCGTTGAAGTGCCTTCGCGCTGCTGCACACTCAAGCTAGTCGGCTTTGCACTCGAACGGCAAACTCGACCTGTTTCTTGGCACAGGCTGCATTGGCTATGCTGCTGAGGTATTGGCGCTCATGCCAAACCGTTCGGAAAGGAAAGGGAGCTTCTCGTTCATGAAGAGTGTCGTTGCCATTCGCCACGTGGCTTTCGAGGATCTGGGTATCTTCGAGCCGATCCTGGAGGAATTCGGCTATCGGGTTCGCTACCTCGATCCGGGGCTGCTGGGGCCGGATGCCCTCGAGGCGCTGGACGTCGACAGCCCCGAGCTGATGGTGGTGCTCGGCGCTCCCCTCGGGGCCAACGACGATGCGCTCTATCCCTTCCTCACTGCGGAGCTGGACGCCATCCGTCATCGCCTCGACTCGGGGCGCCCGCTGCTTGGCATCTGCCTCGGGGCGCAGCTGATCGCCCGGGCGCTGGGCGGCAGAGTATTTCCCATGGCGCAGAAAGAGATCGGCTTCGCCGATGTCTCGCTGACCCGCGACGGTCAGGAAGGGCCGCTGCGCCACCTCGGCAACCCGGACGTGGTGCTGCACTGGCACGGCGACATGTTCGAGACGCCGCCCGGCGCCACCCGCCTGGCGTACAGCCACGCCTGCTCTCACCAAGCCTTCGCCGTGGGCGAGCAGGTGCTTGGCCTGCAGTTCCACCTCGAGGTGGACCCCGCCAGGATCGAGCCGTGGCTGATCGGTCACGCCGCCGAGCTGGCAGCGGCGCAGATCGATCCGGTAGCGCTGCGCGAGCAGGCCGAGCGCTACGGTCCCGGGCTCAAGCAGCGCGGGCAGCAGGTGCTGCGCGAGTGGCTGGCGACGACGGAAGCGGCCCACGGCATCGAGTAGCGACCGCGCCGGTGACAGGGAGCGCCGGGGTCAGCCCTGGCGTTTCTTCAGCTGCTCCTTCAACTGCTTGGGTAGCTGCTTGATGATCAGGCGGTCCTGGCTTTCGTCGTACTCGATGCTGGAGCCGAGCAGGTGTGAGTCGAAGCTGATCGACATGCCGCCGGCGCGCCCGGTGAAGCGGCGAAACTGCCGCAGGGTGCGCTTGTCGGGTGGGATCTCGGGGGAGAGGCCATAGTCGGCGTTGCGGATGTGGTCGTAGAAGGCCTTGGGCTGCTGCTCGTCGAGTAGCTCGGAGAGTTCCTCCAGGGTGATCGGCTCGCCGCGGCCGGCCTGCTCGTTGGCGTAGTCGATCAGCGCCTCGGTCTTCTCCCGGCTTTGCTCCTCGGGCATGTCCTCCCGCTCCACGTAGTCGCTGAAGGCCTTGAGCAGCGTGCGTGTCTCGCCGGTGGCGTCGATGCCCTCGGTGGCGCCGAGCACGCCGGCCAGGTCCTCGGAGAGCTTCTTGCCGCCGCGGTCGTGAATCCACGAAAGGTAATGGCGGGATGCGGCACCCTCGCGCCACTGGGTCAGGTTGATGCGCAGGCCCAGGCTCATGCGCGCCAGGTTGAGCTGGGTGGCGGGTACGACCTGCAGCGAGTCGCCGACGCCGAACCCCTCGCGCTGGTGCAGCAGCGCCAGGGCGAGATAGTGCGTCTCGCCCTGATGGTAATCGACGCACAGCAGGTGGCCCGAGACCGAGAGGTGGGCGTCGACCACGGGCAGCAGCCGCTCGGCGGCCCCGCGGGTGAAGGCAGCGAAATCGTGCTTGCCGTCGAGATAATCGGCCAGGGCGGGGGCGAGCCCGGCGGCCGACTCGGCCTGGTCGTCGCTTGCGGTCACGAAGTGTCCCCAGGCCTTGGTCTTGGCGTGGTAGGCGTCGTGAAAGCGGGCGAGCAGCTCCTCCAGCAGTGCCGAAGGTGCCAGCTCCGCGGTGGCGGGGCTCAGGCGGGCGGGCTGGTCGCTTCCGGCCTTGTCGACGGCGTGGACGATGCAGTGCTGTATCGGCATGACCTGGGAATCCTGCGAAGCGAAGGGAGGCTGCGAGAGGGCACGAAGGGTGGTGCCGGCAAGCTGAAGAGCGAATCATACCGGGCTCATGGGCCAGTTCAACCCGCGCCGGTTGGCTTCAGACCCGGGCGACGATCGAGGAAGGGGCTTCGCCCGCCACCACCACGCAGTTGCGCCCGCGGGCCTTGCCCGCGTAGAGCGCGTCATCGGCGCGTTGCAGTGCTTGCTCGAGCCGCGCCTCACCGGGTTCGACCTGGCTGATGCCCACCGTCACGGAGAGATGCTGGTCCTCATCGAGCATGGGCAGGCGCAGCGAGGTCACCTTGTGGCGCAGGCGCTCGGCGATGAAGCTGGCGGTTTCGAGATCGGCCTGGGGCAGGGCGATGACGAACTCCTCGCCGCCGTAGCGGCCGATGATGTCCGTCTCGCGCAGCATCGAGGCGCAGCACGAGGCGACGGTGGTCAGGACCAGGTCGCCGACGGCATGGCCGTGATGGTCGTTGAGCGTCTTGAACAGGTCGATATCGACCATGCAGATCGTCAGCGGCGTACCGTCGCGTTGTGCCCGGCGGAATTCGCGTTCGGCCAGCTCGAAGAAATGTCGGCGGTTGGCAATGCCGGTCAGTGGATCGGTGCTGGCCATGTGGCGCAGCTGGGCCTCGAGCAGCTGACGCTCCTCGATCTCCTTCTGCAGCTTGCGGTTGATCTCGCGCTCCGCCACCAGCAGGGCGAACTGCTTGCGCTGCAGCCGATTGAGGCGGCTGTAGGTCAGCCAGCCCATCAGGTTGGCGAAGGCGAGAATTAGAAGGCTGCTGATCAACATGCCGGGCGCGAGCGGCTTCCACAGCGCCACCACCAGCACGAACCCACCCGCCAGGTAGCCGTTCCAGGCCAGTATCCATGGCAGGCGGTTGGGCACCAGCAGATAGATGGCCAGGCTCGATATCGCCACGCTCGAGATGTGCAGGCCCACGCTGCCTGGGTGCAGCAGGATCGATACCAGCAAACCGCTGATCGCAATGCAATAGACCAGATTGAGCGGCCGGGGGCGATGGGCCTGCGCCGAATGGCGGCCGATCAGGCGTGCCAGCGCCAGGCAGCTGGAGGCCACCACGAAGCGGACCAACAGCAGGGCCAGCAGGGCGAGACTGGCACCGAGCAGGATATAGTCCGCTGCACCGAACAGCAGGAAGGTGCCGGCAATGATCCATAGCGCGTAACGTAGCTGCTGTGCGTCCTGCAGCTGCATGGTGCGTCGATACAGGGCTTCCAGCGCCGAGTCCTGGAACTCGTCGCGCCAGTCGAGCGAAGCCCCCTCCCCAGCCTCGTTCTTGCCAGCAGTCATGTAGTGTTCCCTTGAAAGGAGACGCCCGGCTACGTGACGTCCTCCTGCGAAGCCTTGTGGTTATCTTGGCCCGTGATGCTCAGCGATTTGTATTACTTTTTGTTACGTGAAGACAGCTATTGAAGAATGGTCAATAACTTCGCCATGTGCCAGCCGCGACTATGCCCAAACGCCGCGGCGGGAAAAAATCGAACGCGGGGTCAGGGCTTGAGGCGATAGCCGGTACGGAAGATCCAGTTGACCACGGCCAGGGCCACGCCGAGGAACAGCGTGATGATGGCCAGGCTGGCCCAGATGCTGACGTCGCCCGAGCCGTAGAAGCTCCAGCGGAACCCGCTGACCAGGTAAACCACCGGGTTGAGCAGCGTCACGGCCTGCCAGAAGGACGGCAGCATGTCGATGGAGTAGAAGGTGCCGCCGAGGAAGGTCAGCGGTGTGACGATCAGCAGCGGCACCAGCTGGAGCTTCTCGAAGCCGTCGGCCCAGATGCCGATGATGAAGCCGAGCAGGCTGAAGGTCAGCGCGGTGAGGATCAGGAACAGCAGCATCACCAGCGGATACTGGATCGTGAAGGGTACGAACAGGCGCGCCGTGCCGAGCACGATCAAGCCCAGGATCACCGACTTCGTGGCTGCCGCGCCGACATAGCCGAGCACGACCTCGAAGTAGGAGATCGGCGCCGAGAGGATCTCGTAGATGGTGCCCGAGAAGCGTGGGAAGAAGATGCCGAACGAGGCGGTCGAGACGCTCTGGGTCAGCAGCATCAGCATGATCAGCCCGGGCACGATGAAGGCGCCGTAGCTCACGCCGTCCACCTCGCTGATGCGCGAGCCGATGGCGGCGCCGAACACCACGAAGTAGAGCGAGGTGGATACCACCGGCGAAACGATGCTCTGCAGCACGGTGCGCAGGCTGCGGGCCATCTCGGCCAGGTAGATGGTCTTCACCGATTGCAGGTTCATGCGCTCTCCCGTACCAGGTTGACGAAGATCTCCTCGAGCGAGCTCTGCCGTGTATGCAGGTCCTTGACGCGCACGCCGGTGGCCTCGAGGTCGGCCAGCAGCCCGGCGATGCCGGTGCCTTCGTCCTGGCGGGTGGCGTCGTAGGTGTAGACCAGCGCATGGCCCTCGTCGGCCAGCACGAGATCGTGGCCGGCGAGGGCGGCGGGCACGGCTTCCAGCGGCACGGCGAGGTGCAGCGTCAGCTCCTTGCGCCCCAGCTGGCGCATCAGCGTCGCCTTCTCTTCCACCAGCACCAGCTCGCCGCGGCGGATCACGCCGATGCGGTCGGCCATCTCCTCGGCTTCCTCGATGTAGTGGGTGGTGAGGATGATGGTCACGCCCTGGTCGCGCAGCCCGCGCACCACTTCCCACATCTCGCGGCGCAGCTCCACGTCGACGCCGGCGGTGGGCTCGTCGAGGAACAGCACCAGCGGCCGGTGCGACAGCGCCTTGGCGATCAGCACCCGGCGCTTCATGCCGCCGGAGAGTTCCAGCAGGCGGTTGTCGCGCTTGTCCCACAGGGTTAGGGCGCGCAGCACGTTCTCGATGTGGCCCGGGTCCTTGGGCTTGCCGAACAGCCCGCGGCTGAAGCTGACCGTATCCCACACCGTGGTGAAGGCCTCGTTGGTCAGCTCCTGGGGCACCAGGCCGATGCGCTCGCGCGCCTCGCGATACTGCATCACGTTATCGAAGCCGTCGACCTTGACGCTGCCGCTGCTGGCATTGACCAGCCCGCAGATCACGCTGATCAGGGTGGTCTTGCCGGCGCCGTTGGGGCCGAGCAGAGCGAAGATCTCGCCACGGCGGATGGTCAGGTCGACTTCCTTCAAGGCCTGGAAACCGTCGCGGTAGGTTTTCGAGAGCTTTTCGACCCGGATCATCGGCGTCCCGGCGTCGGCGTTGCCGCCGGCGGAACTGCCCTGTTCCGGCAGCGTGGTCGGGTTGGCTGAAAGGGTCATGCGGCGTCCCTGTTGGCAAAAGAGCGAATCGACATGCCCTATCCTAGCGCGTGGCAGCCCCCGGCGCAGAACTCATGAGGCTCATGACGAAGCGCCCGGTGGGGGCGCTGTCCAGGCTCAGCCATTCAGCAGGCCCGCCATGTTCAACAGGTAGAGCACCGCAAAGCCGAGATAGAACAGGCCGGCAACCGTCATCGTGGCGGTGGCCGCCATGCCCGGCCGCAGCTGCCTGGGCAGGCGGGTGCGGTTGACGTAGAGCGCCGCCAGGGCAATGAAGGGCGTATGGGCTGCCGCAATGATGCCTGAAACCGACATCACCTGCACCGGATCGGAGAACGCCAACAGAATGAGCAGCGGCACGATGCCGGTCACGCCGACGATGTAGAGCCGCTTGAGCCAGCGCCGCTCGAACATGGGCCAGGGCAGGCGTCGGTCGAGGGCATTCAGGCCCTTCAGCAGCAAGCCCGGTTCACCGGACTCACGGCGGGCCCGGGTCACGATCAGGGTCATGTCGGCGAAGCTGCGACCCCAGCCGTCCTGGTTGGCCAGCACGCTGCCGCCCAGGGCGATGACGATGGCGGCGAGCAGCACGTAGCGGCCGAGCTCGCCCCACACCTCCGAGAAGATGCTGGTCAGGTCCACCGCGACCTCCGGTCCCTCGGGCATGATGCCCTCAGGGGCCAGTAGTTCGGCGCCGAGCACGAGGAACGAGAAGATCACCACCAGCCCGCCGACCACACCGAGGGCCGCGGTCACGGTCATGGTGCGAATCCAGCCGCGGGCATGGGCGACCCGCACTTCATGCGGCTTGGGGCCTGTCCTGTCCAGCTCCTCGCGCGAGTCGTCGGGCTGCTCGTCGTCGGGCTCGCGGCTCTGCAGGCCGCCGCCGAAGCCGCGGGTGGCGGTCCAATAGCCGAACCAGACGATGCCCATGGAGCCGGCGAGAATGGTGCCCACCCAGGGCAGAATCACGTAGAGGTCGGGATTCTCCGGCCAGCCGGGGGTGAGACCCTCGGCGAGCGGCGCCACCCCGGGGAAGACGATGGCCGCCGTGACGATGGCCATCACCATCAGCGCCAGGGCCATCACGCGGCTGAAGGTCTCGATCAGCGAGTAGCGCCCGGTGGCGGTGAACAGGGTGGAAGCCACCACCATGGCCATGGCATAGAGCGTGTTGGCGCCGGGCAGGGTTTCGCCGAGGGCACTGCCGACGACGGCGGCGAGTCCGGCGATGCCGATCGACGCCGCCAGCAATTGCGGCACGAAGATCACCCACACGGCCCAGTTCCTCGGCCCGCTCAGGGTGTGCATGCCCTCCAGCATGGTCCGGCCGGTGACGATGGAGTAGCGCGCCATCTCGCGGATCATGACCCACATGAACAGCACCACCACGAGCAGTATCCAGAGCAGCTGATACTCGTAGGCGGAGGCCACGCGAGGGGTGAAGAGGATCGAACCGGTCCCCACGGCGGAGAGCATCCACAGCAGACCGGGACCATACCACTTGAGGCGCTTTCTGCCTTGCGGCGGGTCGGGGACCCGCTCGCGAAAATGAGCGTCCTGCTCCTGTTGCTTCCCTGTCACACTCGTCTCCTTGCTGCCTGCATGGATGATTCAAGGTAGCAGGCCAGGCTTCCGCAAGGTCAAGGAAGGGACACACAGCCAGAACGACGAAGCCGCCATGGCGAGGCATGGCGGCTCGGGCGGGTTTGGCCGGGCGCAGCGAGCCGGCCGCGCCGGGATCAGCTGCGGCTGGTGATCTCCAGCAGATGATAGCCGAACTGGGTCTTCACCGGACCGTGCACCTTGTTCAGCTCGCCGGAGAACACCACTTCGTCGAACTCGCGCACCATCTGGCCCGGGCCGAAGCTGCCCAGGTCGCCACCCTGGCGGCCCGAAGGGCAGGTGGAGTGTTCGCGCGCCGCGTCGGCGAAGTCGCGGCCGCCCTCGATCTCGGCCTTGAGGGCCTCGCACTTCGCTTCGTCGTTTACCAGAATATGCCGTGCCGTTGCCCTGGCCATGCCGTGCTCCCGTGAGGTGGATTGGTGTCAGTGCGGCGAGCATAGCACGACAGCCGCGCCTGGCGAACTCGCCCCCATGCGTTCATCCGCCTACGCCGAACCTCAGCCGCAGGTTCTGCAGGCCGTCGAGCTCCATGCGCATTTCGTCCGAAAACAGCGGGTGGCCGTACAGGCGAATGGTGACCGTGGCATCGGCGCCGCGGTAGCCGACCTCGGCACGGATGGTGGCCTCGGTGCTGAGGGGCGCCAGCGGGTCGTAGTCGATGCGCTGAACCTCGAGGGCACTCAGCCCGCGCGCCTCGAGCTGCTCGTCGATGGCCCGTTCGACGACACGGCCGTAGTAGAAATAGAGGCCGCCGTAGGCCAGGGCGGCAATGAAAAGCAACGAGATGAGTCGGCCCAAGGGGGTCTCCTTCGAGTCTGGAAGTCAGGCTAGGGTCGGCGTTCGTCACGCGTCGAGGCCAGCAGCACCCGGTCCATGCCGCGCGTGGAGAGCAGGCGCTTCAGCACGCCGAACAGGTGGGTGGGCAGGGTCACATGATAGCGCGGTTTGGGGCGCCGGCTCTCCAGGGCGTGGATCAGCTTGTCGACCACGGCGTCGGGACCCAGGGTGAAGGCGCCGCCGGATGAGCCCTTGCTGCCCGCCAGCCGGGCTTCCACGGCGCGATAGGTCTCGTGGTGGACGCTGTGTTCGGCATCGATGTTGGCCCTGAAGGCGCGATAGGCGTTCTCGCGGAAGCGGCTGGCGATGGGGCCGGGCTCGATCAGGCTGACGTGGATGCCGCTGCCGTAGAGCTCCTGGCGCAGGGTGTCGGTCAAGCCCTCCAGGGCGAACTTGGAGCATACGTAGGCGCCACGATAGGGCAAGGCGGCAAAGCCGAGCACCGAGCTGTTCTGCACGATGCGCCCACCGCCCTGCTCGCGCATCACCGGAATGATCCGCGTGGTGAGTTCATGCGTGCCGAGCAGGTTGGCCTCCAACTGGGCGCGCAGCACCGCCCGGGAGAGATCCTCCACCGCGCCCGGTTGGCCGTAGGCGGCGTTGTTGAACAGGGCGTCGAGCCGCCCGCCGGTGCGTTCCAGCAGCTGCGTAACGCAGCGTTCGATCGATTCGCTGGAGGCCAGCTCCAGGGGCAGGGCGTCGAGCCCTTCCGCCCGAAGCCGTGCGAGATCCTCCTCGCGGCGGGCGGTGGTGAAGACGCGCCAGCCGCGCTGCGCCAGGGCATGCGCCGCGGCATGGCCGATGCCGCTGGAGCCGCCGGTCACCAGCACGCTGGGTGGCGTATCAGCGCGGGAAAGGGGGGAGCGGCGACTCATGGCAGGGGGATCTCGTTGACCTTCTTCGGCACCTGATAGCCGCGCTGAACCGCCGGGCGGCTGGCGATCTCGACGTACCAGCGCCTGACGCTGGGATAGTCGGCGAGATCGATGCGCTGCCATTCGTAGCGCGACACCCAGGGCCAGCAGGCCATGTCGGCGATGGTGTAGTCGTCGCCGGCCAGGTAGGCGTTATCGGCCAGGCGTGCGTCCATGACGCGGTAGAGCCGCTTGGCCTCATTGTGAAAGCGCCTTTCGGCATAGGGTGCCTCGCCGGGATTGAAGTGCAGGAAATGGTGGGCCTGGCCGAGGAAGGGGCCGAGGCCGCCCATCTGCCACATCAGCCACTCCAGGGCGCGGTAGCGCTTCTCCGGCTCGCTGGGCAGGAAGCGCCCGGCCTTCTCGGCCAGATAGATCATGATGGCGCCCGACTCCATCAGGGCGATGCCGGTCTCGTCATCGCGAATGGCGGGAATCTTGTGGTTGGGGCTGACCGCGACGAAGGCCGGCTCGTGCTGCTCGCCCTGGGTGATGTCCACGGCGTGGATGCGGTAGGGCAGGCCCAGTTCCTCGAGCAGGATGGAGACCTTGCGTCCGTTGGGAGTGGTCCAGGTCCAGAGGTCGATCATGTCGGTGTCCTTGCGCCTGAGGGGAGGCTCGCACGCAATGCGTCTGCGAAGTCTGCCAAGACCATACCACTCCAGGCGGAGTCGGGGTAACGGCCGGGCCGCCCTCGCCAGGAGCAGGCCAGCGGCTACGCTGAAGGGACATGCACCTTCGAACCTGCGAGGCCTGCCATGCACCTGCAAGGGTCCTGTCACTGCGGAGCGGTAACGTTCGAGCTCGAGTCGCCACACCCGTATCCCTACCAGCGCTGCTACTGCTCGATCTGTCGCAAGACCGCGGGAGGCGGCGGTTATGCCATCAATCTCGGTGGCAGGTACGACACGCTACGGGTAGCGGGGGAGGAGGCGGTCTCGATCTATCATGCGCTGATCGATGGTCAGCCGAGCTCTGGTGAGCGGCACTTCTGTTCCCGCTGCGGCAGTGCCCTATGGGTCTTCGATCCGAGCTGGCCGGCGCTGGTGCATCCTTTCGCCTCGGCCATCGATACGCCTTTGCCGGTACCGCCCGAACGGGTCCACCTGCTGCTGGACAGCAAGGCCAACTGGGTGGAGCCGGAAGTGAGGCCGCGCGACGCGTGTTTCGACCGCTACCCGGAAGAGAGCCTGGCGGAATGGCACGAGCGCCTGGGGCTTGCCAGGTAGGCGGCAGCCCATGAGAATGGCCGCCGAACGGCTGCAGGCGAGCTGGAGCGACGGCGAGGGGGAAACATGACCGGGAAACACGCGCTGTGGGTGTGGCTGGGCCCATGGGCACTGCTGTCGTTGGCTGCGCCGCTAGCGGCCAGCGCTCCGGATGAGCCCGAGATCAGTGGCAGCATGGTGGGGTTGCTGGACGGTGAGGAGCGTGAATGGTTCATCGTGAGCCAGGGCACCGACTCCAACGCCACCTTCACCGAGCTGGGCGACCAGGTACAGATCGACCTGGTCGGTTTCGTCAAGCCCGATGACTGGCAGGTGCGCGACTCGCTCTCGCTCAGCATCACGCTGGAGGAGGGGGAGGTGACGAACTTCGACGTGCTGCATCCCATCGGCGCTACCGCCATGCCACCGGTGTTCACGTCCGACAACGCCTCGGTACGGCTGAACCTGAGCACCTACGAGGTGCAAGGAAGCAAGGTCCATGTCGTCGGCAGGGTGGAGGGCGTTCTGGCCCTGCAGAAGGAGCTGGGTGAAGAGGCCGTCGAAGACGAGGGCATCGGCATTTCGGTGGAGTTCGATGCAGAAGCTTCCCGACTCGAGTACTGAACTGCGCTTCTCCCGCCTCACCTCGTTGCTGGCCGAATGGCAGCCGCTGTGGCGCCCGGCGCCGTTCATGCACCGCCGGCTGCCCTGGGGGGAGGCCTACCGCGAGCTGGCCGAGCGATTGCTGGGGCTGGACGATCGCCAGGTGGCGCGCCTGCAGGCGGACCCGTGGCAGGATTCGCCGCTGCGTGACTGGCTACCGGTCGAGGAGCTGGCCGAGCGGGTGCGTCTGGCGCCGCTGGCTGCCGGTGACGTGTCGTTGCCGCCAGCCTGGGGGCAGCACGTGAGTGGCCGCAAATGGCAGCAGGTCGAGGCCTTCGCGCGCCATCTACGGCTGTCGCCTCAAGACAGGCTGCTGGACTGGTGCGCCGGCAAGGGGCACCTGGCCCGCGCCCTGGCCCGTCGTCACGATGTCGCCGTCACCGCCCTGGAGTGGCAGGCGACGCTGTGCCAGGAGGGGCGTCGCCTGGCGACGATACAGCGAGCTTCGGTGCACATGCAGCAGCAGGACGTGATGGCGGCGGAGGCCGGGCGCCATTTCTCCCCCCGGACTCACGTCGTCGCCCTGCATGCGTGTGGCGACCTGCACCTGCGGCTGCTCGAGCTGGCCGCGGCTGCGGGCAGTTCGGTCAGCCTGGCGCCGTGCTGCTACCACCGTACCCGGGAGGAGACGTATCGACCCGTATCGCAGCGCGGCCGTGCGCTGTCCCGCGATGACGCCCTGCGGCTGACGCGCGACGACCTGGCGCTGGCGGTGCAGGAAACGGTCACCGCACCGCGCGGGGTGCGCCGTCGCCGCGAGCAGGCCAGTGCCTGGCGGCTGGGGTTCGACGAGCTGCAGCGCGAGTTGCGCGGCGATGACCGCTACCTGCCGGTGCCCAGCCTGGCCTACGGCCGCTTTCCCGAGCGCTTCGACGACTTCTGTCGCTGGGCGGCGGCACAGAAGGGGCTGACGCTGCCCGCTTCGCTCGATCCGGCGCCCTTCGAGCGTGCCGGCTGGCAGCGCCAGGCCGAGGTGAAGCGGCTGGAGCTGGTGCGCCATCTGTTCCGCCGGCCGCTGGAGATATGGCTGATACTGGATCGACTCTCGCTGATGGAAGAGGCGGGCTACACGGTACGGATCGGGACGTTCTGCAGCCCGGATCTGACGCCGCGAAATCTGTTAATTTTCGCCAGGAAGGCCTAATCTGGAAGTCGTAGGTCGCCTCCTGTTTACAGCTCAGGCCCGGCCTGCCGATAAAGAAAAAATGATTATAAGGCGCCAGTGCGGATCCACGGATGACTTCGTCCAGGGGGTCCGGCGAAGGTGCCGGTACGCAAGGGAACCGGGCTGTGAACGAAGGTAACTCGACGGCGTCCTCCGACGACGATCTGGGCTGTCTGCTGCACGCTTTGCCCCTGCCGGTTCTGGTGGTTCAAGCCAGGCAGGACTGGCGGCTGCGATACGCCAACGGGGCTGCCCGCCACTATTTCGATCTTGTCGGCGAGATCGGGAGCCGCTCACTGCTGCCCCTGCTGGGTGACGCCGACCGGCGCTCGCTCGAGACAGCCCTGGCACAGCCGGAACTCGCGGCACCCCGCGTCCACTGCCAGGGCGTCGAGGGCAAGGCACCCTTCGAGGCAATACTGCGCCGCGCCACGTGGCAGGGGCAGGCGGCGTGGCAGCTGACGCTGGTAACGCTAGCCCCGCGCGCCGGGCCGGGCAACGAGCCCTTCTTTCAGCAGATGTTCAACACCAACCCGGCGATCAAGCTGCTGATCGACCCCCTCGATGGCCGCATCGTCGACGCCAATGCGTCCGCCGTGGCGTTCTACGGCTACTCCCTCGATGCTCTCAGGCAGCTCAAGATCACGGATATCAACTGCATGGGCCCCGAGGAGGTCCGGGCCGGCATGGCCAGAGCGGAATCCTGCCAGCAGCTCTTCTTCGAGTTCCGCCATCGTCTGGCCGGCGGTGAGATCCGCGACGTCCACGTCTACTCGGGGCCGGTATGCCTGAGCGGCCGTGAATACCTGCACTCGATCATCGTCGACGTCACCGACGAAAAGCGATACTGCGCCCAGCTGGAGAAGTACAACGAGCTGTTCCACAACCTGCCGGTGGGGGTCTATCGTCACACGGCGGATCCGGCGGGGCACTTCACTGCCGCCAATCCCGCCATGCTGCGCATCTTCGAAGCGGATTCGCGTCAGGCGCTCTTCACCGCACCGGTCACCGCATTCTACGACTGCCCTACGCAGATCCACCGCTTCCTGGTGGATCTGGAGCGCGACGGCGCCGTGATTCGCCGCCCGCTGCGGTTGCGCACCCTCAAGGGGCGTCTCATTCATGCCGAGGTCACTGCCTACCGTCAGGTCGCCGCGGACGGCGCCGTCGAGTACAGCGGTATCGTCGAGGACGTAACGGAGCGCTACGCCGCCCAGGTCAACCAGGAGCGGCTGACGCATCTGCTCGATACCTCGCCGGACATCGTGTCGATTGCCGATGCCGAGCATCGCGTGGTCTACCTCAACAAGGCCGGGCGGGAGCTGCTGGGTATTCTCCCCGAGGCCTTGTCGGAAGCGCTGGCCGCCGTTCACCCGCTGTGGGCGCGGCGGCTGATCCAGGAGAAGGGCATCCCCTATGCCATCGAACACGGCCACTGGTATGCGGAGACGGCGGTGCTTGGGCGCGGGGGGGAAATCCCCGTCTCGCAGCTGATCGTCACCCGCCGCGACGAGAACGGTGACATCGAGAGCATTGCCACCATCATGCGCGACATCAGCCAGGCCAAGCGCTACCAGGCCGAGCTCGAATACCACGCCGGCCACGACCCGCTGACCGGCGCGGTCAACCGCAACCGCTTCATCGACCTGCTGGCGCGCGAGCGGCAGGAGGCCCGTCGCAACGGCCGCGCCTTGAGCCTGGTCATGTTCGACATCGACCACTTCAAGCGCGTCAACGACAGCTTCGGCCACAGCGTGGGCGACATGGTGCTGGGCCGGCTGGTTCATACCTGCAGCGCCTTGCTGCGCGAAGTGGACGTGCTGGCGCGCTGGGGCGGTGAAGAGTTCATGCTGCTGCTGCCGGGGACGCCGCTGGCCGGTGCCGTGACGCTGGCCGAGCGCCTGCGCCTGGCGGTCGAGGGGGAGGACTTCAGTCCGGTGCCGGGCATTACCAGCAGTTTCGGTGTCGCCGAGCTCAGCCCCGACGAGCCGGAATCCCAGTGCTACAAGCGTCTCGACGAGGCGCTCTATCGCGCCAAGGCCGGCGGGCGTAACCGAGTGTGCGTGGCTGACCTACTCGACGACCTCAGCGAAAAGTGCGGGGTTCAATGAACGGCGCTGCGAGCGACAGTTTTTCAGCGCTTGATTTCCAGATGGATTTCGATGGTGCGCAGCAGACGCTGACGGTCGATCCAGCCACTGACACGCCCGTTCTCCATGACGGGGATTTGGTTCAGGCCGTGCTCGTTGAGCAGTTGCAATATCTCGTCGGCCTTGGCGCCGGGGGGCACATGATAAAGCTTGTCGGCAGGGGTCATGATATCCGCCACTCGTGTCTCGGGCCACTGCGCTTGCGCCACCCGGCGTGCATCGCTCAGAGAGACCAGCCCCTCCACGTGAGCGGTATCGCGACCGACCAGGAAGGCTCGGCGCCCTGAAGGCAGCACGTCCTGGTACAGCCACGCCTCGACCGGGCGTTGCCCCGTCACCAATGGCACGTCGGGGTCGGCCAGGTCTCGAGCCCGCACGCCGGCCAGTCGCTCCTTCAGCAGGTACATGCGACTCTGTGCCTGGGTCATGTTGAGCAGGAACCAGGCGATCAGCAGGATCCACAGCCCGCCGACGAGATTGCCCACCACCATGTTCCACACGGCCAGTCCGAACAGTCCGTAGGCGACCAGCTTTCCGCTGGCGAAGGCCGTTTCGTTTGCCTTGCCGGCGTCATTGGTCAGCTTCCACACCACGGCTCTCAAGACCCTTCCGCCGTCGAGTGGGAAGCCTGGTATCAGGTTGAAGACGGCCACCAGCAGGTTGATCGTCGCCAGCCATCCCAGGGCAACGGGAACCGGCTGATACCAGCCGCTAGTGATTGCCGCAAGCAAGCCGAAAGCGCCTGCCAGAACGAAGCTGACGATCGGCCCAGCGATGGCGATCCAGAACTCGTCGTTCGCCTTGTCCGGATCGCGGTCCATCTGCGCGACGCCGCCGAAGATAAACAGAGTGATGGCCGTAACGAGAACACCTCGATGTATCGCCACGAGACTGTGTCCCAGCTCATGGGCAAGGATGGAGGCAAAGAACAGCAGAGCGGTAACCAATGCGGTGATGACAGCCGTGGTGACGGCCCAGCCGGGATGCTGGTTCTGGAATCCCGCACTCATCGTCGTCAGCAACAGGACGAAGATGATCAGCCAACTGATGTGGACTTCCAGGCGAATCCCGCGGAAATGACCGATGACCAGAACGGACTTGAACATCGTGAGCCTCCTCTTTTCGGCCAGTTTGACCGCTTCGGCGGGGCCGGCCAAGGAGAACCGCCTGCTAACAGGTTTTGTTCTGTTCACCAGCCTCCCCCGCGCCTATCTTCCAAACGTAGGTGTGACTCCAGGGAGGGAGGGCGGATGCCGTCGAAACGCATGCAAGGGGTGGAGGAGCGCGAAGCGGGCCGAACGGTGAAGCGCAGGCACTCGCGCCTGATGGCGCTGCTGGGAGCACTGGCGCTGGTCGTCTTCGTGGCGCTGGCGAGTGGCTACTGGCTGATGCTGTCCATGCCGGGGGTTTCCTTTCGCGATGAGCCCGCCCCGTTGAAGGAGGAGGGCGAGGCCCTGCGTGAACGGCTCCATGCTCACGTGCGCATCCTGTCCGAGGAGATCGGCGAACGCCACTACTGGCGGCCGGATGCCTTGCGGGCCGCAGGCGACTATGTCGAGCGCGCCTTCGAGGCGGCTGGGCACCGGCCGCGGCGGCAGGCCGTACCGACGGGTAGCCGGACGTTCCATAACATCGAGGTGGTCCTGCCTGGCGGGCTGCTGGCCGACGAGGTGCTGGTGGTCGGCGCGCACTACGATACGGTGCGCGGCAGCCCCGGTGCCGATGACAATGCCTCCGGCGTGGCGGTGCTGATCGAGCTGGCACGTCTCCTGCAGAATGCCGAGCTCGATCGCACCTTGCGCCTGGTGGCGTTCGTCAACGAGGAAATTCCGTTCTTCGGCAGCAGGGCCATGGGCAGCCTGTACTACGCGCGGCAGGCCAGCGCCGAAGGGATGGATATCGTGGGCATGATCTCACTGGAAATGCTCGGCTATTTCAGCAGCGAGCCGAACAGCCAGGCCTATCCGTTCCCGCTGAGCCACTTCTATCCCGACCGGGGGGAGTTTCTCGCCTTCGTCAGCAACCTGGAGTCGCGCCGCCTGCTGCATCGGACCATCGGCGCCTTTCGCCGGCACGCCGAGATTCCCTCCGAAGGGCTGGTGGCGCCGCCGCAGCTCGGTGACATACGCCGCTCGGACCACTGGGCCTTCTGGGAGTCGGGGGTTCCCGCCATCATGCTGACCGATACCGCCAATTTCCGTAACCCTTACTATCACCGCCCAAGCGATACGCACGACCGCCTCGACTATCCCGCCATGGCCAGGCTCACCGAAGCGCTGGTGGCCACGCTCGAGGCCTTGGCCAGGCGCTGAGCCGGGCCGCTTCCATGAACCGGGCCTCGCCGCTGGCGAGGCCCGGGGAGCGACGAGCGACAGGGCGGCAAGGCACTCCTGGCGCTCAGTGGTGGCGGCTGAACTGACCGTGCGGACTGTTGCCCATCAGCTTCTCGAACTCGTTGCCGCTCATGTGCAGCAGCGTTTCGTGATCGCCGGCATCGAAATAGATGTCGGGCTGGTGGCGCAGCATGTCGTCGACGTAGACCTGCAGGCCGTACGCCTGGCCCACGGGGCTGGTGGCGCCGGGGTCGCAGTCGCGAAAGCGGCTGACGATCTCATCTTCCGTGGCCAGCTCCACCGGTTCGTCGAACAGCTGGGAAAGGCTGTCGAGGTCGGCATCGCAGGTACTGGGCAGTACGGCGATCCGGTAGCCCGAACTGCCGTGTAGCATGACGGCCTTGGCGAGCTGCTCGCCGGTGATGTGGGATTGCTGGGCAACGCGGCTGGCGCTGACTTCACGGACGTGCTTGACCTCCTCGTAATCGATGTCACAGGCTCTCAAGTACTCCCGTAGGGTTGCCGGGATAGCCATGGCTCTGTCTCCCTCGGCACGGTGGCCGACGTACGCTGGTGGTGTGCCTCCCTGCGGCGGTGTCTGTCCTCGCCTAATCAGCATAGCGCGCCAATGGGTGGGTATCTCGTACAGGAGGCGCGACGGCCTGCGTTGATCGACAAGCGGGCAGTGCGATGCTCGGCTGGCCATACTGTGTCGTAGGATTCCGGAGGCGACCAGCCAGGTGGGGCGAAGTGCGATCGATACGTCAGAGGTTGATGGCCGGACTGGCCCTGCTGGCTCTTGCGGCCTGCTCGGATTCGACGGGGAAGGCGCGTGAAGTGAGCCTGCCGGTGCTCGTCGATCAGGCTGGACAGCTCGACGGCTCGCGGTTGGCCACGCAGGGGAAGGTGCGCCACTTCGAGGACCCGCTGCACTACTGGATCGAGGATGAGGACCTCAACCGAGTGGAGATTTTCCCCCACGAGCGGATCGCTCCCCACCTGGGCGAGACGGTGCGTGTCATCGGGGTTTTCGAGTACTCTCCCAGCCGTGGGCGTCGTTTGACCCTGGAGAGCGTCGAGCCGGTCGGTGAGCGCTAGGGCAGGCGCAGGGGCAACGAGTCGCAGCGAGGGAACCGCCATGATCGGGCTCAGCCAGAGGCCGCAACTGCCATCCTTGCCCGCCAGGGTAGAGGCCATCGACCTGGCCCGAGGCATTGCCATCGCCCTGATGATCCTCAGTCACACGGTCAGCGGGCTGCTCGGCATCCGCGAGGTGCCCGACTGGGGCATGGTGCCGATCCACCTGTTCACCAAGTTTTCCTCCTCGCTGTTCATTCTGGTGTTCGGCATCGCCCTGGCGGTGGCCTTCCTGCCCAAGGTCGGCACGCCCGACTGGCCCCGGCGCCGGCGCAAGCTGGTGCTGCGTGGGCTGGAAGTGCTGTTCTGGTACAAGGCGTTGACCATCGTCGAGATGCTGCCGCTGTTTCCGCCCCCCGACATACTCGCCACGCTGCTCTACCAGCGCTTCGCCATCTGGGTCGAGATTCTCGGCTTCTACGCCCTGGCGCTGCTGTGGCTGCCGTGGGTGCTGCCGCTGTGGTGCCGCATGCCGCTATGGTCGCGGCTGCTCGTTCCGGTGGCGGTGGGCGTGATCTCGGTACTGCTCGAGCGCCATTTCCACTTCTGGGGCAGCGTGATACTCAAGGCGCTGCTGGTCGAGGACGTCGACCACTACACCTGGGGCCAGCTCGCGCGGCTGCCCCTGGTGATGGCGGGCCTGCTGATCGGCGAGGCGGTGCTGCGCTGGTATGGCGAGCCGGCTACCCGGCGGCGCCTGATGGCATGCCTCGCCGGCATGGGCACGCTGTTCCTGGCGGGCTTCGCGGTGCTTGCCTGGCCCGATGGCCACGAGGCGCTGCTGGCCGTGGCCTGGAATGTCGGCAAGCACCCTCCCGAGGTGCCCTTCATGCTGTTCAGTACCGGCGGGGCGCTGGTGATCCTGGCGCTCTGCCTGCTGGGGGGGCGGCGTGCGGCCACCTGGCTCGCCCCCTTCACCGTGATCGGCGGCGATGCCCTGCGCGCCTTCATCTTCCACATCGTGGCGATCTTCCTGGTGCTGCGCTTGCTGTTCGGCGCCTGGCAGGTCTACAGCTATCCGCAGGTGTTGGCCATCGCCGTTGGCCTGATCCTGCTCACCGTGGGCTGGATTGCCCTGGTACGCCGCTTCAGGGAGCTGAGTTGATGACAGGAAGGAGGTGCATGCGGGCGCTGCTGCTGCTGGCCATGACGATCCCGTCGCTGGCCGTGGCCCAGCCCGGCTGGGCGGAGCAGGTAGAAGCCTGGGTCGAGCCGCCCTGGGCCGAGCGGCTGGATGCCCGGTTGGCACTGCTGGATGCCGGCTTTCACGGCGAGCTCGGCGTGCACGTGCACAACCTCGAGACGGGGGCGCGGCATGGCTGGCGCGACGCCGAATCCTGGTACCTGGCCTCGCTGGTCAAGGTGCCGGTGGCGATCGAGCTGATGGCCCGGGTCGAAGCGGGGGAGATGGCCCTGGGCGACCGCCTGACGCTCGCCCGCAGCGATTATGTAGACGGCGCCGGCTCCACCAACTGGGCGTCACCGGGCAGCGCCTTGCCGCTGCGCCGGCTGCTGGAGTCGATGCTGGTTGCCAGCGACAACACCGCCAGCGACATGCTGATGCGCCACCTGGGGGTGGAGAGGGTCAACGAGAGGGTGCGCCGCCTCACGCCTGCCGGTGGGCTGGGGCCGATCACCACACTGGTCGACGTGCGCCGTCGCGCCTATGCCAACCTGCATCCGGACGCCTCCGGCCTGAGCGGCATGGATTTCATCGAGCTGCGCAAGCGCGACGGGGAAGAGGCGCGGCTGGCCTGGTTCCTTCGGCGCCTGGGGCTGTCCCCGCCGCAGCTGCTGGCGCCGAGCATCGACGAGGCCTTTCAGCGCTATTACGCCACCGACCTCAACAGCGGCCGGCTCGACGCCTATGGCGACCTGCTCGAGGCACTGGCGCTGGGCAGGGCGCTGGGGCCGGATGCCACCGCCGAGCTGCTCGCGGTGATGTCGCGTACCCGCAGCGGCGATCGGCGGCTCAAGGCCGGCCTGGGCCACGACATTCGCCTGGCCCACAAGACCGGCACCCAGCATCGGCTCGCCTGCGATGCGGGCATCGCCACGCAGGGGCAGGGCGAGGAGGCTCGCCGCGTGGTGATCGTGGCCTGTGTGCGCGGCGAGCTCGACCTCGCCCGCAACGAGCAGATGCTGGCCGCCGTGGGGCGTGCCGTGAGGGAAGCGGGGGCGTTCGAGGGCTGACCGGGGTGCGTTCGAGAGGGAGGCGGGCCCGGACTTGCGACGAACGTATAATGGCCGTTGCCGCGTTCGAGATTGACAGCCCAGCGGGCGATGTCTAGCCTTCAAGCATCGAATGTTACCGGTAACAACGCCGACATTCGATCCGGTGGGCTGCATGCCTGCCGGAGACGCGACGATGTGCCAACTCACAACGATAATTCGACTGGAGTCCGCCATGACCCCCATCTGGCGCAACACCCTTACGCTAGCCGGTGCTGCTACCCTCTCCGTGGGCCTTGCCTATGCTCAGAGCCCGGACCTCTCCGATCCGCCCGCCATCGAGGGCGAGGTGGTGGGCGACCACGGCAGCCATACCCTGCGCATGGGCATCGGCCTGGCCGAGAGTTCGCCGCAGTATCTCTCCAGCCAGTATTTTGCCGACATTCTCGAGCAGCGTACCGATGGGCGCATTACCGTCAACATCTTCCCCAACAGCCAGTTGGGTGACGACGTGCAGATGATGGAAATGCTCCAGACCGGTTCGCTGGACATGACCTATCCCTCCTCTTCGCCGGCCACCACCTACGTCGAGGAGCTGGCGGTGTTCGACCTGCCCTTCCTGCTGCCGAATCGAGAGGCGGCCATCGCCGTCATGCAGAGCGATACCGCCCAGCGCATGCTCGATGGCTTCGAGGGATCCGGCATCAAGGCGCTGGCCTTCTCCGAGAACGGCTACCGTCAGCTCTCCAACAGCGTACGCCCGGTCGAGTCGCCCGAGGACGTCGCCGGCCTCGACGTGAGCGGCCTGACCATTCGTACCATGGAGAACCCGGTCCACCTGTCGATCTGGGAAACCCTGGGCGCGAACCCCACGCCGATGGCGTTCGGTGAGCTGTTCTCGGCCATGGAACAGGGCGTCGTGGATGGCCAGGAGAACCCCTGGAGCACCATCCTGACCTCCAACTTCCACGAAGTGCAGGACTACGGCTCCGAAACCCGCCACGTCTATACGCCGTTCATCATGATGATCTCCGAGCGCACCTGGGAGCGCATGGCGCCCGAGTACCAGGAGCTGGTGCAGGAGGCCGCGCGGCAGTCGGCCGAGTACGAGATCCAGCTGGCCACCGAATACGACGACTGGTCGCGCGAGCAGCTCGAAGAGAAAGGCATGCAGATCACCCGCCTCGACGACGAGCAGATCGCCGCCTTCCAGGAAGCCGTGCAGCCGGTCTACGACGAGTGGGCCCCGCGCATCGGCGAGGACCTGATCGCCGAGATCCAGGAGATCGTCGAGTCCTCTTCCCAGTAATCCTTCCAACGACCGCATTGGCAGGGCAGGGGGCTTTCCCCCTTGCCCTGCACGGAGCGCTGCATGACCACGCACAACCCACCTCCGGCCGACCCCGGCGTCTATCTCGACGACCCCAACCGTGAACCGCTGGAGCTCGATGTCGAGGGCCGCCGCGGCCCGGCGGCCTTTCGCTGGCTGACCGTGGCCATGGAACACCTGATCGCGACCATCCTGGTCGCCCTGATCGTGTCGGTGTCGGCCAACGTCATCGGCCGTTCGATGTTCAATCGCTCGCTGCCGTGGGCCGACGAGCTGGCCCGCATGCTGTTCATCTGGCTGATCTTCGTCGGCGCCGCGGCGGCCTTCGCCCGCTACGAGCACATCGCCGTGGATTTCCTGGTGCGCCGGCTCAAGCCGCGCGCCGCCTATGTCCTTTTCCTGCTCCAGCACCTGATCATCGCGTCCCTGATGGGCATCATGGTCTGGGGTGGCTACTTGGTGATGTCACGCTCCACCGGTCGCACCGCCATCCTCGGCGTCCCGTGGAACCTGATCAACGTCTCCCTGGTGCTCTGTTCGCTGTTCATCGTCGCAGTGGCCTTGTGGCGTGCCTGGCTATGCCTGCGCCTCATCCGCGACCCTCAAGCCGCCGTGCGGCAAGCGGGAGACTGACCCATGCTGTGGATTTTCCTCGCCATTCTGTTCGCCTCCATCGTGCTGGGGCTGCCCATTGCCTTCGGCCTCGGCATCGCCGCCGTGGTCATGGCGGTGCTCTCCGACATTCCGCTGTCGATCCTGATCGAGCAGTCGATCCGCGGCGTGAACAATTTCCCGCTGTTGGCCATCCCGTTCTTCATTCTGGTGGGAGAAGTGATGAGCAACGGCGGCATCGCCCGCCGGCTGATGGAGCTCGCCGGGGCGTTGGTCGGCTTCGTGCGCGGCGGGCTCGGGCAGGTGGCGATCACCGGCTCGATGTTCTTCGGCGGCATCAGCGGCTCGGCGGTGGCCGATACCGCCGCCACCGGCGCGATGATGATCCCGTCGATGAAGCAGCAGGGCTATACCGCCCCGCATGCCACCGCGATCAACACCGTCTCCTCGGTGATCGGCATCATCATTCCGCCGTCGATCCCGCTGATCCTGTTCGGCATCGTCACCGAGACCTCGATCAGCCGGCTGTTCATCGCCGGCATCGTGCCGGGCCTGCTGATCGGCTTCGCGCTGATGGTGACCACGTTCATCATGGCCAGCATCGAGCACGCCGGGCAGACCCGAAAATTCGAGCTGGGCCGCCTGTGGCAGGCGCTGAAGGCGGCGTGGCTGGCGCTGGTGCTGCCGGTGATCGTGATCGGTGGCATCCTCGGCGGGGTCTTCACCGCCACCGAAGCGGCCGTGGCCGCGCTGCTCTATTCGCTGTTCATTTCGCTGGTGGTGTACCGCGAATTTCACCCTCGCGAGCTGTGGGGCATGCTGATCCGCACCGCGCGGCTGACCGGCATGGTGCTGCTGCTGCTGGCGTTCGCCACCGTCATTGCCTGGTTCCTGACCATCAACATGGTGCCGCAGACCCTGGTGCGCCAGGTACAGGCGATCACCCAGGAGCCGTTCTGGCTGCTGCTGATCGTGGCCGGTCTGCTACTGCTGGTGGGGTTCGTGATGGACCTGACCCCGGCGATGGTGATCATGGCGCCGATGCTGACGCCGATCGTCACCTCGGTGGGGGTCGACCCCGTCTACTTCGGCGTGCTGATGGCCTTCATCCTCGGCATCGGCCTGCTGACGCCGCCGGTGGGCACCTGTCTCTACGTCGGCTGCGGTGTCGGTCGGGTCAGCATGGAGCAGCTGGTCCGGGCAATGCTGCCCTATTACGCGGCGCTGCTGGTGGTGCTGGTAGTGTTGATCGCCTTCCCCGGGATCGTGACCTGGCTGCCCGACATGGCCGCAGTCCGTGGAAACTGAGTGCGGCAACTGACGAGCGGAGGTCCCGTGAAGGATGACACATACCGCATCGTGGTGATGGGCGTATCGGGCTCGGGTAAGTCGCGTATCGGCGCCTTGCTCGCCAGTCGCCTGGGCGTCGCCTTCATCGATGGCGACGACTACCACTCGCCGGCCAATGTCGACAAGATGGCCAACGGCATACCGCTCGACGACGACGACCGCCGCGAGTGGCTGGAGACCCTGGCGGGGCTGATCGGCGACCATCGCCGCCGCGATGCCTCGCTGGTCCTGGCCTGCTCGGCGCTGAAGCAGCGTTACCGCGACCTGCTTCGGCGCGGCGACCCCGAGCTCGCCTTCCTGTTTCTCGAAGGAGGGCGCGAGCAGCTGCGTGTGCGCCTGGCCGCGCGGGAGGAGCACTTCTTTCGCGGCGAGGCGATGCTCGACAGCCAGCTCCACGACCTGGAGCCCCCGACGGAAGCCGAGGCCGTGGTGTGCAGCATTGGCGAAACTCCCGAGACGATCGTCGAGACATTCCTGGAAGCCTTGCCTCACGTGCACCGCGCTCCCTGAGGGGATTGGCTCGAGTCGGCGGCGGGACCGGGGCGACTCCGGTATGATGCCGCTCGTGACGGCGGCGGGTGCCGCTCGGCGCCGGCCAGGACCAACAGCAGCCAGCGGGGCACCGTGAAGAAGAAGCGACCGACACTGCAGGACATTGCCGACCGGGTCGGGGCGACCAAGATGACCGTGAGTCGCTGCCTGCGCGATCCCACTACCGTCTCGGAGGGGCTGCGCGAGCGGATCTTCCGGGCGGCGGAACAGGTCGGCTACATTCCCAACCGGGCGCCCGACCTGCTCTCGCGTGCCACCAGCCACTCCATCGGCGTGCTGGTGCCCTCGCTGACCAACCAGGTATTCGCCGACGTGCTGGTGGGCATCGAGGAGGTCACCGAGCCGCTGGGCTATCATCTGATGCTCTCGCACTACGGCTACAGCCAGGAGCTGGAGGAGCGCAGCCTCGCCTCGCTGCTCTCCTACAACGTCGATGGCGTGATCCTCTCCGACAGCCACCACACCGCGCGCACCTGCCGGATGCTAGAGACGGCGGGCATCCCCATCGTGGAGATCATGGATTCGCTGACCCCGCCGCTGCAGCAGTCGATCGGCTTCGACAACGTGCGTGCCGCCGATGACATGGTCAGCGAGATGATCCGCCATGGCCGGCGTCGGATCGTCTACCTCGCCGTGCGCCTCGACTCGCGGACGCGCCAGCGCGAGCAGGGTTACCGCCAGGCCATGGAGCGGCACGGGTTCACGCCGCTGACGCTGCAGCGCAGCCAGCGCTCCTCGTACAGCGTGGGGGCGGCACTGCTCGACGAGATCCTCGCCGAGCATCCCGAGACCGACGGCATCTTCTGCACCAACGACGACGTCGCGGTGGGGGCCTACTTCGAGTGCCTGCGGCGTGGCGTCGAGGTGCCGGCACGCATGGCCATCGCCGGTTTCCATGGCCACGACGTGGGCCAGGTGATGACGCCGCGGCTGGCCAGCGTGATTACCCCGCGACAGGCGATCGGCAAGCGTGCCGCCACCGAGCTGCTGCGGCGTATCCAGGGCGGTGAACTGGAAAAGCGCACCATCGACCTGGGCTACCGCATCGAGCCTGGAGGGACGCTCTGAGCCGAACGCTACGATGCCGACTGTGAGAACGGCCGGCCATGGGGGTCATGTCTCGTGGCCGGCTTCGCCCTTGCAATGAGAGGAGGTCGACGGCTGGCGAGCCATCAGCGTGATCTCGACATTGGCGCCACCGCTCAGGCGTGATGACTCGGTGCAGGTGCGGGCCGGATAGCTGTGATTCTCGAAGAACTCGGCGTAGGCCGCATCCATGGTGTGGATGGTATCGAGGTTGGTCAGGTGGATGTCGACCCGCACCACGTGCGCCAGCGAGGCACCGGCGTACTCCAGCATGCGCGACAGGCGGCGCATCACCCAGCGGGTCTCCTCGGCGATGTCGCCGAGTACGGCGTCGCCGCCCTGGATATCGGTCACCGTCAGACCGGAAAGGAAGAGGTAGTGGCCATCCATGGCGATGTGGCTACCCGGGAAGACCGGAACGGCAAGCGTCGGATCGTTGAGGAAGCGATGCATGGGGGTTCCGCCTCGTTGGGTTATCGTTCTCTCATTGTGACGGCTTACGTCATGGCTGCAAGGCGCTTGCCTTCATCGGGGGCGTAGCCGATGCTATTAGCACCGGCTTGCTGCGTTGCAGTATTCGACGGCGCCGGGTTCTCCCTCTCCGGTCGAGGCGTAGTACATGGACAGTCAGGATCGGTTGACCACCAACGGCCATATCGCAAACCGCACCTTCGACGAGATAGCCATCGGCGATACGGCATCGCTCGAGAAGCGCCTGACCCTCGACGACATCAAGCTTTTCGCGATCATGTCAGGCGACATCAACCCGGCGCATCTCGATGACGACTTCGCCAGGAGCACGCGCTTCCAGGAGGTGGTCGCGCACGGCATGTGGGGCGGGGCGCTGATCTCCACCGTGCTGGGCACCGAGCTGCCCGGACCCGGCACCATCTACCTGAGCCAGACGCTGCGCTTTCGCAGGCCGGTCCGGTTGGGCGACGTGTTGCGGGTGAGCGTGCGTGCGCAGGCCAAGGACGAGCGGCTCAAGCGCATCGTCTTCCAGTGCCTGTGCACCAACCAGAACGGCGAGACCGTCATCGAGGGCGAGGCGGAGGTGCAGGCGCCGACCGAGAAGATCGTTCGGCCGCGTGCCGTTCTGCCGCGGGTACGCCTGGCCGAGCGGGCGCGCCTGCACGAGATGCTCAGCGCCGCTGAGCATCCCGCGCCGGTGAGCATGGCGGTGGTGCACCCCGTGGACGAGGCGTCGATCCTTGGCGCCTTCGAGTCGGCGCGCCAGGGACTGATCCGCCCGGTGCTGGTGGGGCCCAAGGCCAAGGTACATGCCGCCGCCGCAGCCGCCGGAGTCGACATCGCCGAGTTCGAACTCGTCGACGTGCCGCACAGCCATGCCGCGGCGGCCGAGGCGGTGGCCTTGACCCGGGCGGGGCGGGTAGAGGCGCTGATGAAGGGCGCGTTGCATACCGACGAGCTGCTGCACGAGGTGGTCAAGCGCGACACCGGCCTGCGCACCGAGCGCTGCCTGAGCCACGTGATGGCGTTCGACGTGCCGACCTACCCGCGACCACTGTTCATCACCGATGCGGCCATCAACATCTACCCGACGCTGGCCGACAAGAAGGACATCGTGCAGAACGCCATCGACCTGGCCCATGCGGTGGGCAACGCCTCGCCCCGGGTGGCGATCCTGTCGGCAGTGGAAACGGTCAACCCCAAGATCGCTTCGACCCTCGAGGCCGCCGCGCTGTGCAAGATGGCCGAACGCGGACAGATCCTCGGCGGCGTGCTCGACGGCCCGCTGGCCTTCGACAATGCCGTTTCCGAAGCGGCCGCCGCGGCCAAGGGCATCGTCTCGCCGGTGGCCGGGCGTGCCGACATCCTGGTCGCTCCCGATCTCGAGTCGGCCAACATGCTGATGAAGCAGCTCACCTACCTGGCCGATGCCAGCGGTGCCGGCCTGGTGATGGGGGCACGGGTACCGATCGTGCTGACCAGCCGCGCCGAGGATGCCATCACCCGCCTGGCTTCCTGCGCCTTGGCGCTGCTGGTGGCGGAGCAGCGCAAGAAGAGTGGGCCATGAGCGGGGAGATCCTGGTCGTCAACAGCGGCTCCTCGAGCCTCAAGTTCGCTCTGTTCGAGGCCGTGCCCGCCGAGACCCCCATAGGCCTGAGGCTGCGCTGTCGCGGCCAGTTCGCGGGGCTCGGGGACCAGGCTCGCGTCGAGCTGGGCGCGGGGTTCGACGAGCCCCCGAGCGATGCGAACACCGCCGCACTGTGCAACGTACCGCCCATGCTGGGCCACCCGGGTGCCCTGGCCCGCCTGCTCGAATGGGTGGAGGCGAATCCGGCCCTGGGCGACCTGCGTGCCGTGGGGCATCGCATCGTGCATGGCGGGGCGAAGTATCGCGATCCGCTGCGCCTCGACGAAAGCAACCTCGGCGAACTGCAGGAGCTCGTGACATTGGCGCCCTTGCATCAGCCGCATGGCCTGGCGGCGGTGCGGGCATTGGCCGACCTGCGGCCGGCACTGCCTCAGGTCGCCTGCTTCGATACCGCCTTTCACGCCGGCCAGCCGGCGGTGGCCCAGAGCTTCCCGCTGCCGCGCCGCTATCGCCAGCAAGGCGTGATCCGCTACGGCTTCCATGGGCTCTCCTTCGACTATGTCAGCCGTGTCCTGGGCGAGCAGGAGTTGCCGCAGCACCGCCAGGCGGCATCGAGCGGGCGGGTGATCATCGCCCACCTGGGCAATGGCGCCAGCCTGTGTGCGCTGCGCGATGGCCGCAGCGTCGCCGCCACGACCGGGTTCACGGCGCTCGAAGGGCTGATGATGGGCACCCGCAGCGGCAGCCTCGACCCCGGTCTGGTGCTGCACCTGATCCTGCAGGAGGGCATGAGCGCCGAGGCGGTACAGCGCATGCTCTACCGGGAGTCGGGCCTGCTCGGTGTGTCGGGGATCAGCGGCGACATGCGCGAACTGCTGGCCAGCCGGGCGCCTGCCGCGGCGGAGGCCATCGAGCTTTACGTCTACCGCATCGTGCGCGAGATCGGCAGCCTCGCGGCGGCCCTGGGCGGGCTCGACCATCTGGTCTTCACCGCCGGCATCGGCGAACACGCCGCCCCGGTGCGCGCCGCCGTGGCCAAGGGCTGCGAGTGGCTCGGCGCGCGGCTCGACACCGAGGCCAACGCCGTCCATGCCACCGACATCGCCGCTCCCGACAGCCGGCTGGGGCTGTGGGTCATTCCCACCGACGAGGAGCGCATGATCGCCTGGTATACGGCCGGCGTCATGCTCCGCTAGCGGGAGGCAGGCCGCTCGGCGCTGCCTCCAAGTGCGGTGTGACATCAAGGGTGGCAGACGAAGTAGTCGTTCTGGATGTCGTGCTCGAGCTGGTGAACCGCGATATCGCCGAAGCCGGCCTCCTCCAGGTAGGCCAGCGCGCGCTCGCGCCCCCACATGGTACCCAGCCCTTCGCCGCCCTGGGCCAGGGATACCGTCATGCAGTGGCTCACCGAGACCGCGTAGAGCATGGTACCCAGCGGGTGTTCGCGGTCGAGGTGGTGGTGGCTCGAGGCATGAATGTCCTGCACCAGGTAGGCGCCGCCCGGCGCCAGACTGCGACGAATGCCCCTGAGCAGACTGCGTGGCCGCGCCTGGTCGTGGATGCCATCGAAGGTGGTGACCAGGTCGAAGGCCTCGGGCTCGGCGGTCTCGTCGAAGTCGCTCAGGTCACGCACCTCGAACGTGAGATTGGCAAGCCCGGCGCGATCGGCTTCACGCCTGGCCCAGTCGATGGCCTCCTGTGACAGGTCGTAGCCGACGAAGCGGCTGGCGGGATAGCGCTGGGCCATGGCCATCAGCGCCCGCCCGCGACCGCAGGCGCAGTCGAGCACCCGGATGCCACGCTCGAGTCGCTCGGTGAGGCCCTCGGCCAGCGGCAGGATGGCATCGAACAGGGCCGGCAGCACGGTCTGGCCGCTGTCGCTGGCCATCACTTCCTGGAAGCGTGGATAGCGCGAGTAGGGCACGCCGCCGCCTTCGCGGAAACAGCGCACCACATCGTCCTCCACGCTGCCCAGAATGGCGATAAACTGCGAGTAGACGGCGAGGTTGGCCGGGCCCTTGTCCGTCAGCAGCAGGGCATGCTCCTGTGGCAGCCAATAGGTACCGATCGACGGATCGGTCTCGACGACGCCGCTGGCGACCATGCCCCCTAGCCATTCGCGGACGTAGCGTTCGTCGAGCTCGGTGCGCGTGGCCAGGGCCTCGCTGGTTTCGGGAGGCGCTTCGGCCATGGCCGCCAGCAGGCCGGTGCGATGACCGAGCGAGAGCAGCAGCATCAGGCCGCTTGCGTTGAGCGCCTCGACCAGGCGTGCCTCGAAGGCTTCGGTCGTGGTGGCAGCGCCAGTGTTGGTTTCCTGGGCGCCAAGAGTGGGAACATCACACATGGTGGCTCTCCTTCGTGTTGTCGTTGTCGTTGGCGTTGTCGTGCAGGATCACGTTACGACCGTCGGCGCGGCATCACGCAGGAGCAAAGCGACGCAATCGGGAGTTTTCTGCCATGGGGAACGATGTCGAAGCCGATGAGCCGCTGACCATTGCGTTGCTGGCCACGCCCGAGGCGACCGCCTCGACGCTGTACGGAATGTTCGACCTGTTCGGCTCGGCGGGGCGGGATTGGAATTTCCTGGTCCACGGGCGGATGGGCGAGCCTCTGCTGCGCCCGCTGATCGTCTCGCGCAGCGGCGAAGGCTTCCGCGCTCCCAATGGCGCCTGGGTCCAGCCTGACTGCAGCCTGGAGGCGTGCCCGCCGATCACCGCGGCCTGCATACCGGATCTCTTCATTGCCCCCGAAGCGCGGCTGGCGGGGTGCTACGGGGCCGAGATCGCCTGGTTGCGCGAACGTCACGTCCAGGGGGCCCTGTTGGCGGCGGCCTGCACCGGCGCCATGCTGCTGGCCGAGGCGGGATTGCTGGCAGGGCAGGAGGCCACCACCCACTGGGCCTACTGCGAGGCCTTGGCGCGACGCTATCCGGAGGTGCGGGTGTACCCGCATCGCATCCTGGTCGCCAGCGGGGAAGGGCAACGGTTGATCATGGCCGGCGGCGGTACCAGCTGGTTCGATCTCGCCCTCTACCTGGTGGCGCGCCTGGTTGGCACCGACGAGGCAATGCGCCTGGCCCGTGTCCACCTGATCGACTGGCATCAGGACGGGCAGCAGCCCTACGCCGTGCTCAGTAGTTCACGGCAAGTGGCGGATGCCTGCATCGCGCGCTGCCAGGTGTGGGTCGCCCAGCACTACGACGACCACTCGCCGGTGGCCTGCATGGTGGAGGTCAGCGGCCTGTCGGAACGCGCCTTCAAGCGCCGCTTCAAGGCGGCGACCGGCATGACGCCGATGGACTATGTGCACACTTTGCGCCTGGAGGAGGCGAAGCAGCTGCTGGAGCAGGGCGACGAGCCGATCGAAGCGATCGCCGAACAGCTCGGTTATGCCGACCCCAGCTTCTTTCGTCGTCTGTTCGGTCGTCGCGTGGGGCTGACGCCCAGCCGCTACCGGCGGCGCTTCCGCGGGCTGCGACTGCGCCTGTCTTGAGGCGATCTGTTGCGCTACAGCGTCTGCCAGGGCGCGGCCGGAGGCTCGGCGAGCAGCCCCGCCAGCGTATCCAGCGCCTGGGCCAGCGCCTCGCGCGAGGGCGCGGCACTGAGGCACAGCCGCAGCGCCTGGGGCGCGGGTTCGCTGCCCACGCAGAAGGGCTCGGCGCTGCTGACCAGGACCCGGCGCTGCGCCAGCGCTTCCACGAACACGGCGCTGCGCAGCCCCTCCGGCAGCGGCAGCCACAGGTTGTTGCCATGCGGGCGTCCGCTCACGGCATAGCCGGCCAGGCGTTCCCGGGCCATGCGCTGGCGCTCCCCCAACTCCTCGATCAGCCAGTCGAGCAGGGCGTCGCTCTCTTCGCTTGCCACCCAGCGACACACCGCCTCGACCATCAGCGGCGGCACCATCCAGCTCTGGGCGCGCAGCGCCGTGCCCAGCCGCTCGCGCAGCGCCGGCGGCGCCAGCAGCGTACCGATGCGCAGGCCGCCGGCCAGCACCTTGGCGGTGCTGAAGAGAAACAGCGTGCGCTCCGGCGCCAGGCGGTAGACCGGCGTGCCGCGCTCCGCCTCGGGCAGGTACTGCACGCCATCCTCGACGACCCAGAAGTCGTGGCGACGGGCCAGGGCCACCAGGCGTTCGCGGCGCGCTTCGCTCATGGGCGTGCCGGTGGGGTTGTTCTGATCCGGCGTGACGTAGACCAGCCGCGGTGGCTGCTGCGCGCAGAGCCGCGCCAGGGCGTCCATGTCCATGCCCTCGGCGTCCATCGGCACGCCCACCAGCTTGAGGTGCGCCTGGCTGGCGGCGGTGATCAGGCCCGGATAGGTGAGCACGTCGGCGGCGATGCGCTCGCCCGGCCGCGTCAACGTCTGCAGCGCCAGGTGGATGCCGTGCTGGCCGCCCTGGGTGACGACCAGCGGCTCGGGCTCGGCGGGCATGCCCAGGCGGGTCATCCACGCGGCCAGCTGTTCGCGGTGGGCGGGAACGCCGCGATCCGGCTGGTACTCCACGGCGCGCTGGAGAATCGCGGGCTGCTCGGCGATCTCTTGCAGCACGCGCCCCAGGCTGGCGACTCGCATCGGGTGCGGCGGCGGCAGGCTCAGGCTGAGGTCGATGGTGCCATCCTCGACGGGGCGGCTGGCCAGAAAATCCTGGCCTGACGCCGCCTCGTTGCCGCGCACGAAGGTACCGCTGCCCACGCGGGCCACCACCCACCCCTGACGCTCGGCTTCGGCATAGGCACGGGTCACGGTTCCCACGGTAACCCCCAGGCGGTCGGCCAGGCGGCGCTGCGGCGGGAGTTTCTGCCCCGGCAGGAGTTCACCGGCCTGCACCGCCACGGCGATGGACTCGGCGATGGCGCGGTAGCGCACGCCCGTTTCGGCAAGCTGTGGAACCCACATTGTCATGGTGACAATAAAACCTTTGACGGCGGATTTAGCCTCATTATGCTGACAATTGTAGGAAAATTCCAATCCTGACGATAAATTGTATGGGTACAAAAACATGGAAGCTCTGGCGTTTCTCGGCCCTGCGGCACTCTACATGATCTCGATGACCATCACCCCGGGGCCCAACAACATGATGCTTACGGCCTCGGGGGCCAACTACGGCTTCATGCGTACCTTGCCGCACATCTTCGGCATCCTGGGCGGCTGCTTCCTGCTGTTTGCCGCCATCGCCCTGGGGCTGGGGTTGATCTTCGAACGCTACCCCGCGGTGCAGATGACCCTGCGTGTGGTCGGCAGCGCCTACCTGCTCTACCTGGCCTGGAAGATCGCCACGGCGCCGCCGCCCGACCTGCGCCACAAGGGCGAGGGGCGGCCGCTCAGCTTCTGGCAGGCGGCGGCCTTCCAGTTCGCCAACCCCAAGGCATGGGTGATGGGCCTGGCGCTGATGGCGGGCTTCCTGCCCGAGGGGGGCGACACCGTCCTCAACGCGCTGCTGCTGGCCGGGTTCGCCGAGCTGGTGGGCCTGCCCTGCATCGCGCTGTGGGCGGGCTTCGGAATGGCCATCGGGCAGTGGCTCGACACACCGCGTGCCTGGCGCGTCTTCAATGGGACCATGGGTGGGCTCACCGCAGCCTGCGTCTACTTCATCCTGGCCTGATGTGCCGGGCGGTAAGGCGGCTGGCGTTACAGGAATGGTTCCAGCTCCTCCCGGCTCATGTTGCCGCCGGTGATCACCACCACCACGTCGCCTTCGGGCGGAAGCGCGACAGCTTCCTCCAGCAGGGCGGCGACGCCCACCGCGGCGCCCGGTTCGGCCATCAGCTTGGCCTGGTAGAGCAGGTGGTGCAGGGCGCGGCCGATGGCCGCGTCGTCTACCTGCGCGAGTGCCCGTACGGTTTCACGGCAGATGGGGTAGGTATGCTCGCCGACGATGGCCGCGCCCAGGCTCTTGGCGCAGGTTTCCACCTTGCCTAGACGCGAAGGCGCGCCCTGGGCCCAGGCGTGGGCCATGCTGGCGGCGCCGCAGGGTTCCACGCCGAAGAGTGCCAGCTCAGGGCGCAGCGCCGCGGCGGCCGAGCCGATGCCGGCGATCAGCCCGCCGCCGCCCACCGGGCAGAGGATGGCCGTGGCCTCGGGTGCCTGCTCGAGGATCTCGAGACCCACCGTGCCCTGGCCGGCGATGATGCGCTCGTCGTCGTAGGGGTGGACCAGCGTCAGCCCGCGCTCAGCCACCAGCTCATGCATCCGCTCCCAGGCGGCGTTGATGTCGCCGTACAGGATCACCTCGGCACCCAGCTCACGGCTGCCCTCCACCTTGAACCGGCTGGCGTTCTCCGGCATCACGATGGTGACCGGTACGCCGGCCTGGCCTGCCGCCCAGGCGAGCCCCAGGGCATGGTTGCCCGCCGATACCGCCCCCAGGCCGCCGGCCAGCTCCTCACGTTTGGCGGTACGCACCCAGTGCAGGGCGCCGCGCGGCTTGAACGAGCCGGTGCGCTGGAACAGTTCCCCCTTGAGCCACACGCGACGGCCCAGTCGGTCCGACAACCCATGGTCGAGCAGCAGGGGAGTGGGCGGGAGGGTGTCGGCAATGAGCCGCTGGGCTGACTGAAGGCGTTCGAGCGGGAGCATGGGCTACCCCTACAGCAGGTTGTAAAGAATGACGAACAGGCTCGTGCCGGTGATGAGAAAGGCAAGGATCGACAGCAGGCCGTCACGCGCCATGATCGCCAGGCCGAAGAAGGTCAGGGCCACGCCGGCGATGTTGACCGTGAGCGGCACCAGTTCCATGGGCGGCATGGCCAGGGCCAGCACGAAGCACGACAGGGCGGTGAGCTGAATGCCAAGCGGGCCGGTCATGAAGGAGAAGCGCGGGTGCAGTAGCCGGTCGATCCACTGGGCCGGCTTGTACATCCACTTGAGCCCCTTGTGCACCTTGTCGCTGGGCAGCGTTCGGTTGCGCAGCCAGCGTGGCAGCCAGAAGGTGCGTCGACCGATCAGCAGCTGTGCGCAGACCAGCAGCGTGAACAGGGCCATCAGCGTGGGTACGCCGGGGATACCACTGACGATGGGCATCAGCGTCACGAGCCCGGCCAGCAGCAGCAGCGGGCCGAAGGCGCGCCGGCCGATGGCGTCCAGCACCTCGTCGAAGCGGATGCGCCCAGAGGGTGTATCGATCGATTCGATGGCCTGCATGAGTTCGACCAGGCTATGTGGCTCCTTGACGTCATCCGCTTTCGTGTCTCGTGAGGCCTGCATCCTTTCTCCCATTGGCTCTCCCTTTGCGTGCACAAGAACTCCTGATGGCTCACAGCATAGCGCCAACGCGGCGGGACGTGCTCATGCCGCCGCCGTGTCTACCCGCCCTGACCGGATCGTCGACCCGCTCGGGTCAGACCAAAGCGGAATTGCTGGCGCGCACTTATGCCATTGCTCTATATCCAGAGATCGAATTTGTCTTCCACGTTTTCTCAACTTTTCGCTTCGCAGGCCGATGGGATAAGGGAAACCACCCAAAAAAACCAGAACGCGTCATGCAAGGGGCGATGTATGAAGAACCTATCCATCAAGTGGAGCCTGACAGCAGCACTCGCGGTACTGGTGCTGATGATCGGTTTGATCAGCGGGCTGGGGTTCTACTCCAGCGGCAAGGGTGAAGCGGCCCTGCACGAGCTGGCGGAAACCAACATGAAGCTGGCCGACACGGCCAACCGGGCGCAGGTGAACGTGCTGCGCGCCCAGACCTTCCTCGACCGCTATGCCAGCCTCAGCACCCAGGGCAACCCGGACAAGGCTGGTGAGAACCAACAGTTGGCGGCGGCCGCGATTGAAACGGCACAGCAGCGCTTCGCTGAATTCCGTGAAGTGTCACTCGACCCCGCGGATACTCGTACACCACACGTCGTGGCCATCACCGAGGCTTACGATGCGCTCGTCAACGAGGGCCTGGTGCCGCTGCTGGATGCCGCGCCGTTCCAGGTCCAGCGCAGCCAGGAGCAATTGGCCGAGCTGGGCGCGCAGCTCGATCGGGCCATGGATACTTTTATCCATTACATCGAAGAGCGCGCCGTCCACGATATCGAGGCGGTCGAGGCCCTGGATCGCAACGTGACGATCATCGCCACGACGCTGCTGGTGGCGGGGCTGGTGGCCGCTTTCCTGATTCGCCTCGCCCTGATGCGGGTGGTCGTGACCCCGCTGCGCGAAGCAATAGTGCATTTCCAGCGTATCGCCGATGGCGACCTGACCGCACGGATCGAGGACCGCGGTCGCAACGAGATCGGCCAGCTTTACGCTGCGCTGAAGGGGATGCAGGAAAAGCTCAAGGTGCTGGTGATCTCGCTGCGCGACAGCAGCGAGAACGTCTTTACCGGCGCCGGCGAGATCGCCACGGGCAGCCAGGATCTCTCCTCGCGCACCGAGCAGCAGGCCTCCGCCCTTCAGGAAACCGCCTCCAGCATGGAGGAGATGGCCTCCACGGTGAGCAAGAACACCGACACGTCGATCGAGGCCGACCGGCTCTCTGCCTCTGCCTCGCAGACCGCCGAGGCCGGTGGCCAGGAGGTCGAGCGCACCGTGAAACTGATGCGCGAGATCGCCGAAAGCGCCAAGCGCATCAATGACATCATCGGCGTCATCGACTCCATCGCCTTCCAGACCAACATCCTGGCGCTGAACGCCTCGGTGGAGGCGGCAAGGGCCGGGGAGCAGGGCCGCGGCTTCGCCGTGGTGGCCAGCGAAGTGCGCTCCCTGGCCAGCCGCAGCGCGGAGTCGGCCAAGGAGATCCGTGGCCTGATCGAGGACACCACCGCGCGCATCTCCAGCGGCGCCGAGCAGGCGGAACGCAGCGGCCAGACCATCAACGACACCGTCGACTCGATCCGCCAGGTCAGTGCCCTGATGGCCGAGATCTCCACTGCGACGCGGGAGCAGAACAGCGGCATCGAGCAGATCAACACCGCACTGACCGAGATGGATTCGGTGACCCAGCAGAACGCCTCCCTGGTGCAGCAGACCAGTGCCGCAGCGGCCTCACTGGAGGAGCAGGCTCGTAACCTCGCCGCACTGATTGCCACCTTCCGCGTCGACGAGCACGCCACGCCCAAGGCGGTGAAAAACGAGCGGGCGTCCACCGCCCGGAGCGAAACACGAGGTGGCAGGGCAGAGCGGCAGGCCAGCCAGCACCAGCTCGTTCACCTGACAGATCCCAAGCCGTCCAGCGCTCGCCAGCGCTCGAACGTCGAAGAGGACTGGAGCGAGTTCTAGCGTTGGGTCCGCCGGGTTCTCCTGCGCCGGTTCTTCAACCTCCGACCTGACCGGCTCGGGGTGTTTCGTCGCCAGGCTTGGCGCCCAGCCATCTGCATGTAATTTTTTGTTTAAAACAAGGGCTTATGGTCTCTCCGCGACTAGACTGCCGGTAGGAAAGGCAATCCAGGGAGAGAGCGATGGCTAGGGATCCGGTACATGGCAGCCTGCCGACGGCAACCGTGGGCGAAACCTTGGCGGTGGTGGGCAACGTCTTCGTTCCCAACATCGCCAAGGGGGTGATCATCCGTCGCCCCAGGGTGGTGGGCATGGCGGAGAAGCTTGGCCTGGACAAGCACAGCATCCGCCGCCTGCAAAAGCTCAACGAGAAGTACGGCGCCGGTCCGTTGATGCTGCACACCCCCAAGAGCAAGCCCATGGCGCTGGTGCTCGACCCCGACCACGCCAACCGTGTGCTCAACGAGACGCCCGAGCCTTTCGCCACCGCTGAATGGGCCAAGCAGAAAGCCCTGGAGCACTTCGAGCCCGACATGGCGTTGGTTTCTCACGGCCCCGAGCGTGCCGAACGCCGCCGTTTCAATGAGGAAGTATTGCAGAGCGGGTGCCCCGTGCACGGCCTGGGGGCGCGATTTGCCCAGGTGGTCGAGCAGGAAGCCAGCGAGCTGCTCACCTTCGTGGAACGGCACGACGGCAAGCTCGACTGGGGCATGTTCGAGGAAACCTGGAACCGGGTGGTGCGCCGCGTGGTGCTGGGCGATACCGCGCGCGACGACCGCGCCTTGACCGAGATGCTGGAAAAGCTGCGTTCCGCCGGCAACTGGGCCTTCCTGCATCCGGGCCATGACCGCCTGCGCGATACCTTTCACGAGCGTCTCCGCACCTACCTCAAGCGGGGGGAGGCGGGCAGCCTGGCCGCCGAAGTGGCGCGGGCTTCGACCGACGCCGTCACCCAGCCGGAGCACCAGGTGCCGCAATACCTGTTTGCCTTCGATCCGGCCGGCATGACCACCTTCCGTGCCCTGGCGCTGCTGGCTGCGCATCCCGGCCAGGCCGAGCGGGCGCAGGCCGAGGTCACCGAGCACGGCCTGGAGCGAGCGCCCAAGCTCAACTTCCTGAGAGCCTGTGTACTCGAGTCGCTGCGACTGTGGCCCACCACACCGCTGCTATTGCGCCAGACCACCGAAGCGACCGAATGGGAGAACGGCACGATGCCGGCGCAAACCTCGGTACTGCTGCTGGCCCCCTATTTCCACCGCGACGATCGCTATTTGGACGATGCCAATCGGTTCGATCCCGACCTCTGGCTGCAGCCGGGCGAAGCCGGGAACTGGCCGTTGGTTCCGTTCAGCGGCGGCAGCGGCATCTGCCCGGGCAGGCACGTGGTGCTACTGGTGACCAGCCTCATGCTGGCCCAGTTGCTGAAGGGGCGGGAGTACCGGTTGAACCCGCCGACTCGGTTGCTCAGCAGCAGGCCGATGCCGCCGCTGCTCAACAACTACGGTCTGGCCTTCGACTGCAGGGCGTGTTGAGCGCCGCGGCCGTGTGTCGCGCGGCTCAACCAAGGGCGGCGCGTTGCCTGCGGCGCTCGCTCTTGTCGTCGTACATGCGCTCGTCGGCCAGGGCGAGCACTTCCTGGGCTGACGTCTCGCATGAGCTGGCGCCACCCAGGCTCAAGCGAAGCTCCAGCGTCAAGCGCTCGCCATTGGCCGAGGTGATGGAGCAGCGCTGGCCTTCGAGATGCGTTCTGATCAGGCTGGCCAAGCGGTTCGCGGCCGCTAGATCGGCGGAGGGAAACAGCACGACGAATTCGTCGCCGCCGTAGCGGGCGAGGATGTCGCTGGCACGGCAGTGCACCTGAAGACGCTCGGCGACCGTGGTGATGAGCTGATCGCCCGCCACATGGCCATGGCGATCGTTCACCTGCTTGAGCCCGTCGACGTCCATCATCAGCACGGCGAAATCCAGGTTCGGTGACTGCGCCTTGCCCTGGATGCTCAGCTGCAGAGCCGACTCGAAGAAGCCGCGGTTGTAGAGCCCGGTCAACCCGTCGCGTTCCGCCGTCTTCTTCAATGCGAGATGCAGCAGCTTGTTCTCGGTGGCCGCCGCCAACTGGTCGACGAACAGCGTCAGCATGCGCTCCAGGCGCCGATCCAGCCTGGGGGCGCGCACGATCAGCCAGCCTTCGTACATGCTGAGGCGGCCTGCCATGGGGGTGGCGTACAGCTGCTCTCCGTCCGGCTTCACGCGCAGCTTGACCGTACTTTCCGGCCGCTCCTGGAGCGTTGCCAGCAGGCCGCCCAGCTGGCGTTCGTCTTCGGCGCCCAGGCGGAGGCCGGCCACGGCCGCGTAGCGCGTCACTTCGGGGCGCTGCCGCTCCTGCAGAAACACGGCGAAACCGTACTCCGGAAAATCGGCATGCAGATGCTTCAGCGAATCGTCCAGCAGGGTATGGATGTTCGAGGCGCGATTGGCCACGACGCCAAGATCGAGCAAGGCATGAAAGACGCGGTTCTGGAACTTGATCTCGGCAATGCTGCGGCCGATCTTGCGATTCTGCCCGTACATCACATAGGCGAGCGCGAGGAAATAGAGCACCGCGCCGGTGACCTGGTAGATATCCAGCTCGGTGCTGACGTAGGGGCGGAATTCGAAGCCTGCCGACAGGCCCCAGCCCAGTGCGCCGGCGGCAAACAGCGCCATGGAGACGGCCAACCGGCGCAGGCCGCCGACCACCATGTTGTTCATGAAGCAGGCGAGGCCGATGGTGACGGTGGCCAGTACATAGAAGTCCAGTACGCCGCACCACATGCCAAACAGCAGGCTGTCCAGGGCTAGATTGCGAAACTCGGCGCGTTTCGAGTCCTGCGCCAGCACGGCATGGCCATAGGCCAGCGCTGGCCACAAGAGTAGAAGCAGGCCTGGGCCGATCAAGGTCCAGCCGCTGCCCTCGACCAGGGCAATCCACAGCGTGAGGCCGAAGGTGTGACAGAAAGCGAAGGCGCGGGGTCCCAGCGTCGCCAGGGCGAGACGGTGAGGGCGCTTGAATCCGGGCTGAGCCCGAGTCGAGAGAGTCTTGAAATCTACCATGCCCGCCTGGGTCGTCTTGCCCGCTCGAGGCCGACAACCATACGTTGGAGTTATAAGCCGATTAACTTTAAGTTGACTGTAGCCTAACACTGGCGGGTAGGACTGGCATCAACCTGGTGCATCGCCGAGGGACCCGTGGCGTTTACGGCCGCTTTGAACGCTCACCCCCTGGGCCGCCCGGCTGGTCGTCGGCCGCCTGCGCGTGGGTGCGAAGCTCGCCGAAGGCCTGTGCCACATCGGCGGCATCGCGGTACCGGCGCGAGGGCAGTTGCGCGACGATGTCGCGTATCTCTCGCTCCTCGCCCCTCACGACATCGACAAGGTCTGCGTGACCCACGGGAAAATCGATGCCTCTCAGTGCCTTCTCGAGGTCGGCGGCCGACACGGCCCGTGTCGGGTGGGAAGTAAGCATATGCCGTTCATAGCGGCTCTTCTGCTCGAACGTGGCGCCGCAGATCTCGCAAGTGAACTGTGCCATCAACGTAGCTCTCCCACGGCGCGCTGAACGTCCGCCATCGTGTCGTACCTGCGGCGGGGAAACTCGTTCAGTACCTCGATGACCTCGGCCGCGGCGCGGTTGGTCTTGGCCTGATGGATCAGCGCGGCCTTGTCGCAGGGGAAGTCCACCCCCTTGAGCGCCTGGGCGATCCCGGCCGCCGAAGCCGTGCTGCTGGCCGCCTGGCCACCACGCTCGCCGCCCTTGCTGCGGTCTCCCGCGGGCGCGTGGCTTTCCGGCTGCATGTGCGGTCGGGCGAGGTCGCCGCCCTCCAGTGCCTCGGTCGGCCACTCCCGCCGATCCAACCCCAGAGTCCTGAACAGATCCGCCTTGCCGCTGATCGTCACATCCTCCTCGCCGAGATCGTCGTGCGCACCGATCAGCAGCAGCTGGACGCTCTCGTAGTCGAGCAGGCGGCCATCGTCGACATCGATCCAGCGCCGGTCGGCGAACTTGTCCTGCAAGCGCTTGGGATAGTTCGGTTTGGACTCGGGGAAACCGGGTACCTCCAGGGAGGGGTTGCGCACCGAGATGATGAAGCTGGCCTCGGCCAGGATGCCCAATTCCCGCTGGGCCTTGCCGGGCCTGCCTGGGCGGCTGAGGCGGTAGGCCAGGCGGGAGCTGTTGCCGCGCTCGAAAATCGCGTAGCGACCCTCGCCGGCAGGAATGGCCTCGCCCTGCTCCTGCTCGCCGCGGGTCCTGGTTTCGTACTCCAGCGGCGCCAAGGCCTCGCCGATCGCCTTGGGCTTTCCCGTCAGGTCGACCATCATCCATTCACGGGCGGTGGACTTGGGCTTGCCCTTCACGATCTCCGGCAACCGCTTCTTGCCCACCAGCAGCAGGCGGGCGGTCTCGCGATCGTCCGGCACCAGCACCACGTGCAGGCGTTGTACGTCGTCGAGCGACTGCACCGTCGTCGTATTCACCTTGGGCCGGTAGAAGAAATGGATCTCTCCTTTCTCGACATGATCCGCCATCTGGCACCTCCTGTGCTGGAATGGGCGTGTCGCGACAAGAATCCTTATCTCTGGTTAGCAGAGAGGCGCCGAGCCTGCAAAGAGGGTACCGCTGGCGGCGGCCACCAACGAGCGCTATCTTGGAATTCGATTCACTCCGGAAGCCTGTCATGTCGGACGCCACCAAACCCCTGTTCTGGCGCGACCCGCGCATGCCGCACGTGGAACTGCGCAAGGTCGATGACGGCCGCAGGGTCTGCTACGCCCCGCACAGCCACGCCCA
This sequence comes from Halomonas sp. SS10-MC5, assembly GCF_015992245.1. Classification (NCBI taxonomy): domain Bacteria; kingdom Pseudomonadati; phylum Pseudomonadota; class Gammaproteobacteria; order Oceanospirillales; family Halomonadaceae; genus Halomonas; species Halomonas sp. SS10-MC5. The sequence goes on from NZ_CP065435.1 coordinate 1,877,692, forward strand.
TTGGTCGCTGGGCGCCATTACCGCCGGGGAGAGCTCCTTCCGCTACCGGGAGGATTGCTACCACGTGCATGCCGGCACCCTGGTGCTGATGAATCCCGACTGGATGCACGCCTGCCGCGCCATTGACGACCGGCCCTGGGCCTACCTGATGCTCTACGTCGATACCGACTGGCTCACTGAGCTGCGCCATCAGGCCGGGCTGCTGGCATCGCCGCGCTGGCAGGATTTCGCCACCGCCGTGATTCGCAGTCCCACGTGGTATGAGGGGTACTGTCACATGGCGGCATGCCTGCTCGAGCCGACCCGTGACCTGCTGGACAAGCAAACGGTGGTGGTCGAATACCTCGCCGCCCTGATGCACGAGCTGGCCGGCCAGCCGGCCCGGGCAGTGGCCAGGGCGCCGGCCGTGTTGAAGGAGCTGGCGGCCTACCTGGATGCGCATGCGACGGAGGAGATCTCACTGGACGACCTGTGCGAGCGTTCCGGCTACAGCCCCGGCCACGTCATTCGCGCCTTCAAGCAGCACTTCGGCTTCACGCCGCACGCCTACCTGATCAACCGGCGCATCCAGTTGGGCCAGCGCGAACTGAAGCGCGGTACGCCGATTGCCGAGGCGGCGCTGAACGCCGGTTTCGCCGACCAGCCGCACTTCCAGCGCACCTTCAAGCGCCTGGTGGCCGCCACACCGAATCAGTACCGGCAGCCCTCACTCGAGAAGTAGGTACAAGCAGCTAGCGACGAGCAGCACCGCCAGCGTGCGATTGACGGTGGTCAGCACGGCCGGCCTGTGCACGTAGCGACGCAGGAAGGCCCCGGCATAGACCCAACTCCCCAGCGACAGCCAACAGATCGGCAGGTAGAGCCCGGCGAACAGCAACACCTGATTCAGATCGCTGCCGCTGGTGTAGGCGCCGATGCCCGAGGCCGACGCCAGCCACGCCTTGGGGTTGAGCCACTGCATCAGCGCCCCCGTCATGAAGCCCGGCGCCCGCGGGGCCTCGCTCTCGGGCAGGCGGCCTTCGTCGCGAAACAGCCGAACGCTCATATAGAGCAGAAACGCCACCCCCGCCCAGCGCAGTGCCCGATCCAACCCCGGCACCACCGCCAGCACCGAGTAGAGCCCCAGCCCCACGGCAACGAACAGCACCACGAAGCCCAGCGTGGCTCCAGTGACGAACACCAGCCCCTGCGACAGAGGGTAGCGCGTGCCGCTGCTCAGGCAGACCAGGTTCACCGGCCCCGGCGAGATCGAGGCCGCAAGGGCAAACGCCGACATCGGCAGTATCATGGCAAGGCTCATCGTCATCCTCCTGGGTGGCAATGAGCCAAGCGTGCCGTACGGCTGGGGCCGCGGTATTGAACGAAATTGAGGTATTACCTGCCGAGCGCCTCCAGCAGCAGCCGGGCCGTCGGCTCGGAGGAGGGGGGATTCTGGCCGGTGATCAGCCGCCCGTCCTGGCGGGTGTAGGGCGTGAAGACATCGGCCTTGGTGTAGTGGGCGCCGCCCTCTTTGAGGGCGTTTTCCACCAGGTGCGGAACGACTTCGGTGAGGCCCACGGCTTCTTCCTCCTCGTTGGTGAAGCCGGTGACCTGGCGCCCACGGATGATCGGATTCCCTTCCTCATCACGCGCATGGAGCAGCACGATGGGCGCGTGGCAAACGGCGGCCACCGGTTTCTGCTGTGCCCAGAAGGCCTCGATCAGGCGGATCGAATCCGCATCGTCGACCAAATCCCAGAGCGGGCCATGGCCGCCGGGGTAGAAGATGGCGTCGAAATCGTCGGCGCTCACCTCGCTCAGTTTGTGTGTATTGGCCAGCGCCTGCTGGGCCTGGTCGTCCTGCTGGAAGCGGCGGGTCGCCTCGGTTTGGCTCTCTTCGGCGTCGCTCTTGGGGTCCAGCGGTGGCTTGCCACCCTTGGGCGAGGCCAGCACCACCTCAGCGCCGGCGTCCAGGCAGGCGTAGTAGGGTGCCGCCAGCTCCTCCAGCCAGAAACCGGTAGGCTCGCCGGTATCGCCGAGACGGTCGTGGGAGGTCAAGACCATCAGAATTCTCTTGCTCATGGGGCTCTCCTTTTCACTCATACGTTGACGGGTCACTCACTCATTTACGGGCCAAGTTCCCGATGCGTCCCTTCCCCAAAACCCTCAATAACCCATTGCGGCATGCCCTGAGCAGAGGATAGAGCCGTGCCGTGCGCTCCTGGCTTGAAAAGAGCCGATACATCGTTCGATTGAACGCGCCGCTGCGGGTACCGAGCAGGGTGAGGCGGTGCAGGGCTTCGCTGCCGTGATACCAGCGCTCGCCTACCTGCAGGGCGAAGCCCTCATCCAGGTCAATGCCCAGGTTTGTGAGCTCCCGGCGTGCTGCGCTGTTCTGCCTCGCGTCGATCAGCTCCAGTTCGCCGACCTCCTGGCGGATGCGCTGCCAGCGTACGTAGCGGCGGCACATCGGGCAGGCGCCGTCGTACACCAGGCGGAGCTTGCGGCTCGATGCGCCCTGATCGCGCGAATCGTTCATCGTCGGCACTCTGCTATCCTGACGTCGTTGGCGAGTAGCGCTGCTCCGGCAAAGCCGGAATCTTCGAGACATGTCAGTGAGGGTAGCAATCTTCCGCGGTGGTCTCGACCGCTCATGAATGTCCAGTCCCCCATTCCCATCATTTCGAGGAGGCGAACGTGCTTCGTGTGTGGTGGCATTTCACATTACTTATTACGGCGCTTGGCCTCGTCATGGGGGGAGCCCATGTGCTTGAGCTACCGGTTCGGATGCAATACGACCCCGAGTTCTACATGCGGGTCACATCAACGCTCTATGCGTTTTTTGGTCTTGTCGGCGGGCCGCTCCAGCTCATTGCCCTCCTGGCCGCTGCCGTGCTGACCTGGTTGCTTCGTGGGCGGGTCGCGTTCCGCTCGACGCTGACGGGAACGGCCTGCCTGGCCCTTTCTCTGGCTCTCTGGTTCCTGCTCGTACAGCCGGTGAACGCCGCCTGGGCTGAGGCGCTGCTGGCCAGCCCGGCTGATGCGGTTCAGGCCTACGCCCGGTTGCGCAGCCGCTGGGAATACGGGCATGTCGCTGCCTTCGTGGCCTGGTGCCTGGGTTTTGCGTTCTTGCTGAATGGGGTGCTTCGCGAAGCGATGGCGGCCACACCCAGAGCTTGACCGCGCAATTGCCAGCCTTGCTGGGTCGGCATCGTTGCCAAGCCTTGAGCCAAGGGCGCCTTTGACCTATGCCTGAAGGTGGCGCTGATGGCGCGTCCTGCATGGGTTACCTAGAGGTGCGATATGGAATTCACGGGCAAAGTCGCCGTGGTGACGGGGGCGGGTACCGGCAACGGTGAAGCGATAGCCGAGCGGCTCCATGCAGGTGGGGCGTCGATGGTTCTGGTCAGTCGTCGTCTCGAAACCGTGCAAGCGGTAAGTCAAAGAGTCGATCCGCAAGGCGAGCGGGTGCTGGCGCCGGTTATTCGTACGCCAAGCCGGGGCTGGAAACGATGCCCTGGGGCTGCAAGGAGATGAAGATTGCAGACCCGTTCGGCAACCGGCTCATTTTCACCGATGCCATCAGTACTTGAGCATCCTTTACGTGAGCACCTTTAGAGGAAACCATCATGGACGATGCAACGAAACGCGACCTCATCGAGCGCTATATTACCGCCTACAATAATTTCGACATTGACGGGATGCTGGCCGTACTCGATCCGGGCATCAGCTTCGAGAATTACTCGGGCGATGAACTCACCACCTCGGCCAATGGCATCGACGAGTTTCGTCAGCTTGCCGAACATGCCAAGGGGTTCTTCGCCGAGCGTGTGCAGCGTGTTAGCAGCCTGACCCTCAGTCAGGACGGCGCCACGGCCGAGATCGACTACCATGGCCGTCTGGCCCAGGACATTCCCGGCGGGCCGAAGGCGGGAAGCCTGATCGAGCTGAATGGCGTCTCCGAGTTCACCTTCGGCGCTGGACGGATCATCAAGATCATCGATCGAAGCTGACTAACGGAAAGGCGTGAAGCCATGAAGACACAGTATTACACCGCATCCAGTCTGGATGGCTTTATCGCCACCGAAGACGACTCCCTGGAGTGGCTGTTTCCGTTGGGTGAACTGAACGAATCCAGCTATCCGGATTTCATTGCCGAAGTGGGCGCTTTGGCGATGGGAGCCACCACCTACGAGTGGATCCTGCGCCATGCCGACACCGTAGCAGCCGAGACCGGTTCGCCATGGCCGTACACTCAGCCTACCTGGGTGTTCACCCATCGCGATCTCCCAATTCCGCTAGGAGCGGACGTCCGCTTCGTGCAGGGAGGCGTGTCCCAGGTTCACGAAGAGATGTGCGCAGCCGCGGGTGGCAAGAACCTCTGGGTCGTCGGAGGCGGCGACTTGGCGGGGCAGTTTCACGATGCCGGCCTGCTCGATGAACTCATCGTTCAGGTCGGCTCCGTTACCCTGGGCAGGGGTAGGCCGCTCTTTCCACGTCGCGTGCTGAGCCCGACCCTTCGTCTCGAGTCGGTACGCCAGATGGGAACCGGCATGGTCGAGCTGCGGTATCGGCTTTCCCTTCAGGAGTAAGACCGTCAGGATCAAGAGCAGAGCGGCAAGGAGGAGGTACATTGAAAAAGGTCCTGATGATTACCGGCGGCAGCCGAGGAATCGGCGCGGCAACGGCGCGCCTGGGCGCCGCTAGCGGTTACGCCGTGTGCATCAACTATCGGCATAACGAAGCCGCGGCTCTCGCCGTGGTCGAGGAGGTCGCCCGGGCTGGCGGCGAGGCGATTGCCGTGGCGGGTGATGTCGGCCATGAGCCCGACGTGGCACGGCTATTCGAGCAAGTCGACGAGAAGCTCGGCCCGGTCACGGCGCTGGTCAACAACGCCGGCATTCTGGAAACGCAGATGCGCGTAGAGGAGATGGACGCCGCGCGCCTGCACCGGGTGCTGACGGCTAACGTGATCGGCAGCTTTCTCTGCGCCCGGGAAGCCGTGCGGCGCATGTCGACCCGGCATGGTGGGCAGGGCGGAGCGATCGTCAACGTCTCTTCCATTGCCTCCCGGCTCGGCGCACCCAATGAATACGTCGACTACGCCGCCGCCAAGGGCGCCATCGATAGCTTCACCATCGGCCTGGCCAAGGAGGTCGCGGGCGAGGGCATCCGCGTCAACGCCGTACGCCCGGGCGTGATCTACACCGAGATCCACGCCAGCGGCGGCGAGCCCGATCGCGTCGAGCGGGTGAAAACCTCCGTGCCCATGCAGCGCGGCGGCCAGGCCGAGGAGGTAGCGCGCGCCATCCTTTGGCTGCTTTCGGATGAAGCCTCCTACTCCACCGGGGCGCTGCTGGACGTAACGGGCGGGCGGTAGTCGCCCGCTTAGACATTGCAACGCATGCCGACGCTTGCGTTTCCAAATATTTCCATAGCCGCTTGGTGACAGGAACTCGAGGTAGCATAGCGACAACATGTTCAGTCACTTAGCAGTATTGTTCTCTGCCAAGCAGTACCAGGACGGCCATGCGCCTTAGCCCTTTGTCTATGTTGCTTTTAACGTTACTCAACGTTAATTTGAGTAACGAAAGCTGCTGAGACAGCTCTGACGAAAAGACATAAGTACGCAGGGAACTACCCGGTAACGCGTTTACCGGGTAGACTCTTGTTTGCCTCCAGTCAGTCCCTTCGCATCCTTCAGAATTTCCTCGTATCGATGCTCGCTACCCATTCCAGATAGTGCGTGACGAGCGCGATGGCGATTGGTTCAAGTCGAAGCGAGACGTAAGCACATGCCGTCAAATTTGCTCATCCGCAGCGAAACGCCTGCCGATATTGACGCAATACACGACGTGACCGTCGCAGCCTTCCAGGCGATGCCATATAGCAGCCACACCGAGCAGTACATCATCGAGGAACTGCGCGCCGCCAATGCTTTGGCGGTATCGCTCGTGGCGGAGCGGGATGATCGGCTGGTAGGGCACATTGCCTTCTCCCCGGTGATCGTCTCGGACGGCAGCCAGGGCTGGTACGGGCTGGGACCCGTGTCGGTGCTCCCGGAATACCAGCGCCAGGGGATTGGCAAGGCATTGGTGGAGGAGGGGTTGGCACGCCTGAGAAATATCGGCGCTAAAGGATGCTGCCTCGTTGGCCACCCCGAGTACTATGTCAAGTTCGGGTTTCGCAACATGCCGGAACTTGTCTATGAAGGTGTGCCGCCGGAATATTTCTTCGTGCTGCTGCTAGGCGGTAATGCTCCTCAAGGCACCGTGACCTTTCACGAGGCGTTTCTGACAGAGCGGCCCTCCTGAGCCCGTGGGGCAAGCCCATGTCCGTTAGGCTGGAGCTCATCCATTTTATTGGAGAAACCGCAAGTTGCCGTGTGCGCTTCCCTGGGGCCAGCGCCGCGTGACCATGCCGGGCCGGTGGTTGCCGAAAGGGTCGGGGTGGTGTGGTAGACTGCGCGCCTCGGCCTGCGCCTGCAACACATCCCCACCGGTAGCCCGTCATGGAAATCAAAGTCAATTTTCTCGAAAATCTCAGGCTTGAAGCCAAGTTTGACGATTTCACCGTCATCACCGACCAGCCCATTCGCTACAAGGGCGACGGCTCGGCGCCAAGCCCCTTCGACTACTTCCTGGCGTCCTCCGCGCTGTGCGCGGCCTATTTCGTGCGGGTGTACTGCAAGGCGCGCGACATCCCCACCGAGAACATCCGGCTCTCGCAGAACAACATCGTCGACCCCGAGAACCGCTACAACCAGATCTTCAAGATCCAGGTCGAGCTGCCGGAAGACATCTCCGAGAAGGATCGCGAGGGCATCCTGCGCTCCATCGACCGCTGCACGGTCAAGAAGGTGGTGCAGACCGGCCCCGACTTCCAGATCGAGACGGTGGAGAACCTCGACGAGGACGCCCAGGCGCTCCTGATGGTGCAGCCCGACGAGGAGGCCTACACCTGGATCGAGGGCAAGGACCTGCCGCTGGAGCAGACCATCGCCAACATGTCCGGCATCCTGGCGGAGCTGGGCATGAAGATCGAGATCGCCTCCTGGCGCAACATCGTGCCCCACGTGTGGTCGCTGCACATTCGCGACGCCGCCTCGCCGATGTGCTTCACCAACGGCAAGGGCGCCACCAAGGAGAGCGCGCTGTGCTCGGCGCTGGGCGAGTTCATCGAACGCCTGAGCTGCAACTTCTTCTACAACGACCAGTTCTTCGGCGAGGAGATCGCGAACAGCGCCTTCGTGCACTACCCCAACGAGGAGTGGTTCAAGCCGGGGCCCAACGACGCGCTGCCCGAAGGCATCCTCGACGACTACACCCGCGAGATCTACGACCCCGAGGGCGAGCTGCGCGGCTCGCACCTGATCGACACCAACTCCGGCAAGCGGGAGCGGGGTATCGTCGCCTTGCCCTTCGTGCGCCAGTCGGACGGCGAGACGGTCTACTTCCCCTCCAACCTGATCGAGAACCTCTATCTCAGCAACGGCATGAGCGCCGGCAACACGCTGCAGGAAGCCCAGGTGCAGTGCCTCTCGGAGATCTTCGAGCGGGCGGTGAAGCGCGAGATCCTCGAGCAGGAGCTGGCGCTGCCCGACGTGCCCATGGCAGTGCTCGAGCGCTACCCGGCCATCCTCGAAGGCATCCAGGCGCTGGAGGCCCAGGGCTTCCCGGTGCTGGTCAAGGACGCCTCGCTCGGCGGCCAGTTCCCGGTGATGTGCGTGACCCTGATGAACCCGCGCACCGGCGGCGTGTTTGCCTCCTTCGGCGCCCACCCCAGCTTCGAGGTGGCGCTGGAGCGCAGCCTCACAGAGCTGCTGCAGGGTCGCAGCTTCGAGGGCCTGAACGACTTCCTGCCGCCGACCTTCAACTCCCAGGCCGTCAGTGAGCCGAACAACTTCGTCGAGCACTTCATCGACTCCTCGGGGCTGGTTTCGTGGCGCTTCTTCAGCGCGAAGAGCGATGTCGAGTTCGTCGACTGGGACTTCTCCGGCACCAACGCGGAGGAAGCGGCGACCCTGTTCGGTATTCTGGAAGAGATGGGCAACGAGGTGTACGTGGCCGTGCACGAGGACCTGGGCGCGCCGGTGTGCCGCATCCTGGTGCCAGGCTACTCCGAGGTGTACCCGGTGGACGACCTGATCTGGGATAACACCAACATGGCCCTGGATTACCGCGAGGACATCCTCAACCTCCATGCGCTGAACGACGGCCAGCTGGCCGACCTGCTGGCGCGCCTGGAGGAGAGCCAGCTCGACGAGCACATGGACATCATCACCCTCATCGGCATCGAGTTCGACGAGAATACCGTGTGGGGGCAGCTCACCATTCTCGAGCTGAAGCTGCTGATCCACCTCGCCCTGGGGCAGCACGAAGAGGCGCTGGAGCGGGTCGAGATGTTCCAGCAGTACAACGACAACACCGTGGAGCGCGGGCTGTTCTACCAGGCCATGGCTGCGGTGCTGGAGATCGTGCTCGACGACGAGCTGGAGCTCGACGACTACCGGCACAACCTCACCCGCATGTTCGGCGAAGAGACCATGGCCGCGGTGATCGGTTCGGTGACTGGCGAGGTGCGCTTCCACGGCCTCACGCCCACCAGCATGCAGCTCGAAGGCCTGGAGAAGCACCAGCGGTTGATCGAGAGCTACAAGAAGCTGCACGCCCACCGCGCCAGGCGGGCGGGCGTGGCGCTGTAAGCCGAACGAGCACCAGCTCCGTGCACACAAGCGCCCCGGGTCAGTTCATACTGGCTCGGGGCGCAGCGTTTGGCGCCTCTATCGATAAGAAAAGGAGCCTGCAATGGCCAAGGTGGCAATTTTCGTCGACGTCCAGAACGTCTACTACACGGTGCGGGAGGCGTATCGACGCCATTTCGACTACAACGCGTTCTGGGCAGAGGCCACGGCTGGCAGGGAAGTCGTCACGGCCATTGCCTATGCCATCGACCGGGGCGACCGGAAGCAGCGCGAGTTTCAGGCTATCCTTCGCGCCATAGGATTCGAGGTGAAGCTGAAGCCATTCATCCAGAGAGCGGACGGCACCGCAAAAGGCGATTGGGATGTCGGCATTGCCCTCGATGCCATCGAATACGCCGAGCAGGCGGATGTCATCGTGCTGGTCTCGGGAGACGGCGATTTCGACCTGCTGGTGGACAAGCTCCGTCAAGTGCACGGCAAGAGGGTCGAGGTCTATGGCGTGCCGCAGTTGACGGCAGCTTCGATAAAGCGAGCGGCGACCGAGTTTAAGCCGATCGGGGAAAAGCTTCTGTTGTGACATGACTCTTCGTCCTACGGCGCCACTACAGGAATGTATCGCATGCAGGAGGCAACGTGCCGGAATTGGTAAAAGCGGTTGCAGAGTGGGGAGTGACGATCACCGAGATCGTCGGCATCCTGATTATCGTCGGATTTGCCTTATATGCCCTGGTGGTTGTACCGCTCCTTCGGTTGAAGCATCACCAACCCAATGAGATCTATACCCAGGTCCGTCAACGACTTGGTAGAGGTATCCTGCTTGGCCTGGAATTTCTCGTGGCAGCAGACATCATTCATACCGTGGCGGTGGAGCTGACCTTCGAGACGGTAGGCATACTCGCCATCATAGTGCTGATACGCACCTTCCTCAGCTTCACGTTGGAAGTCGAGCTGTCCGGGCGCTGGCCGTGGCAGAAGAAGGAGTAGGCATGGGCCCGCCACGGCGAACGTCGGCCGAAAGCCTCGTATCTCGGCTGCTCTAAGCTGGCCCTATGCCAGCTTCTCGGTGCATGGACGTTACCTCTAGCCAACAAGAGGCCTCGCATGAACGTATTCAAGACAACAACGTTAACCAAGCCTACCGCCGACGAGCTCCATACCTTGTTCCAGCAGACGACCTGGGCGGCGGACCGCACCCTTGGAGACATCGAAGCGATGATCGCACGCCTCGATGTTTTCGTCTGCATTCGTCAAGAAGGCAAGCTGGTGGGGTTCGCAAGGGCCCTTACTGACGGTGTGTACCGCGCCCATCTCGACGACATCGTGGTCGACGCCCAGGTGCGGGGGGCAGGGCTGGGGCGGTCGCTGGTCGATTCACTTCTGAAGCAGCTCTCCCGCGTAGAGGAGGTATTTCTCAATGCCGGGGAAGAACTGGTGCCATTCTACTCAAGAAGCGGCTTCAAGCTCTTCGAGGGACGAACCATGGTACTTGCCCGATCGCAGTCAAGCGATGCCTGAGCAGCTATCCGGGAGCGTTATCGGCTAGCACCGTCCAGGTATCTTGGTGTCGAATGGCTTGCCGGCCATTCCAGCGAAGGGTACTGGGCAGGGAAGACGGCGAAACCGACATGGACAAAGACTTTGCGGGCTATGCTGGACACCCTTCGGATGGCATTCTTGAAAACCTCAGCATCCAGAACAATGTGCATGAGGGCCATTTGAGTACAGCGAAACACATTCTCGAGCAGCTCGCCGGCTGCTTACTTCCCGACTGGCAACTCGTCGAACCTCTGCTTCGGCGCAAGACGTTACAGCCCGGCGATGCCCTCTTTCGGGACGGCGTCGTCCACCCCTTCGTCTACTTCGTGGAAAGCGGGATCATCAAAATGATCTACGAAACCGATGAAGGCGATGCCTGGGTCAAGGCTTTTGTCGCTGAGAGCAGGTTTTTTGCCAGCCTTGCCGCGCTTTCACCGGGCGGGGTCACCAGCTTCAGCGCCATCGCGGCCTGTCCGGCTGTGGTCGAATCGTTGCCCTATCAGATCCTGGATCAGCTCGCCGACAGGCACCCCCAATGGCAGCGCGCCCTAAGGCGCTCGTTCGAGCTCTATGGCTTTCGCAAGGAATGCCGCGAACGCGACCTGCTGACGCTCTCCGCCGAGGAGCGCTATCGGCGCTTCATCGAGGAATACCCTCACATCGCCGCGCGCCTGGCCGACCGGGACATAGCCGGCTACGTTCGCGTCACCCCGGCGTCTCTTAGTCGAATCAAGGCGCGAATCAGGCAGGCTCATACTCGCGTATGAGCTCGATAGTCATAATTTGCTCTGTTTCCCGGCCTCGCTATGTCAGAGTCATGGCTAGTGAGGCGAGAACCTGCACGGACGCGTCCAGCGATATGCAGAGGCCATGAATCCATGAGTATCGGTGCCGCAGAGTTGAGCGTGGATACCGCCATTTACAAGACGCTGCTGGAGTCTACCCAGGCCATCCCCTGGAAGATCGACTGGCAGACGATGCGCTTCGCCTATGTCGGCCCGCAGATCGAGCGCCTGCTGGGCTGGCCCCAGGGTAGTTGGATCGGTATCGACGACTGGGTCGAGCGCATGCACCCGGAGGACCGCGAGCGGGTCGTCGGCTTCTGTGTGGCCCAGTCCAAGGCGGGAGTCGACCATGAGGCGGATTACCGCGCGCTGAAGGCCGACGGCAGCTACGTGTGGATTCGCGACGTCGTGCACGTGGTACGCAAAGACAACGGTGAAGCGGAAGCGCTGATCGGCTTCATGTTCGACATCAGCGAGCGCAAGAAGAATGAGGAGAAACTGCTGCGGCTCCAGCGTGAGTTGGAGGAGCTCTCCTATCAGGATGGCCTGACCGGTGTCGCCAACCGGCGCCTGCTCGACTCCATACTGGAGTCGGAGTGGGCGAGTGCTCGGCGCTCCGGCCAGCCTCTATCGTTCATCATGCTCGATATCGACTGCTTCAAGCAGTACAACGATCACTACGGTCATCTCGCCGGCGACGACTGCCTGCGCCGCGTGGCGCAGATACTGGGCTCGTCGGCCGTGCGGCCGCGCGACCTGCTGGCGCGCTTCGGCGGCGAGGAGTTCGCCCTCGTGCTGCCCGAGACGGACCAGGAAGCCGCCTGTCAGGTGGCGGAGCGCTGTCGAGCCGCCCTCAGTGACGAGGCCATTCCTCATCGCGCTTCCGATGTCTCTCACCTCGTCACCGTCAGCATGGGAGTGGCCACCGCTAATCCAGCGGATGGCGGTGGTCAGGCCTCGCTGATCGAAAAGGCGGATAGGCTGCTTTACCGGGCCAAGCAGGGTGGGCGCGATTGTATCGTTGCGGAGGGAAAGCTGTAGGGGCAGCTACCGTCCGGCAGAAGTGCCTCGATGCAGGCCCCTCGCGAGGGGCCTGCTGGGATCAGTCAGCATCGGCAACCGTAGGATACGGATTATCCGGCATAAGCGTGCGCGGTAGTGCAGGACGCCGTGTGTCTTCCTTGGGGCCGTAGTACTCGGCAAGGTAATCGAGGATGGTTTCCTCGGTCTCGGCTTCGAACTCCCATAGCCCCTGGGTATCCTGCATCCAGCGGATCAGACTCTCCCAATGGTTGCGGGTCCCGCTGTTCTGAGTCACCAGGTTGGCCGAATGGCAGGCGGTGCAGTTGTTGCGCACCGTCTCCCATCCTTCGGCTTTTATCAGACCGGTATCTGAATCGGTTTCTTGAGCCGGCGCGGCAATCGAGAAGCAGAAGATGGCGGCACCAAGGGGCGTGATGACAAGCCTGTTTGAGCGCTTCATGGATACCCCCCTAGGTAACCTGAACCGCTATGCGGTGGCAGGCATTGTTGAGGTAGCCCTTGGGATTCCATCCCGGTACCACCATGGGCTGAGATCTCCCTTCCGAATCGGTGGCTTTGGCCCAGACCTCATAGTAGCCGGGTTCCGGAAACCCCACCGTGGCGATCCAACGCTGCCAGGCCAGTCGATTGGGAGGCGGCTGCAGGTCAGCCTTCTGCCAGGTGGTGCCGAAATCGATGGAGACATGGACTTCCTCTACCGAAAGGTCGCCTGCCCAGGCATGGCCACGTACCGTCAACGATTCGCCAAGAGCATGCTCGATACCCGAGCGAGGGTACGTCACCAGCGACTTCACCGGCATCGATTCGATGGTTTCGAAGTCCTCGTCGGGCACCACGCTGCCCGGAGCCACCGGATATTTGGGCATACTGTAGGAAGGCGGCGCCATCTTGGCACCATCATGCTTCTGGTTGCGAACCACGATCCGCTTTAACCATTTGCCGGAAACGGAGCCTGGCCAGCCGGCGCAGACGAGCCGCAGGGGATATCCGTTCAAGTGGGGGATATCCTCATCGTTCATTGCCCAGGCGATCAGCGACTCGTCTTCGAGCGCCTTCTCCATGGGCACGCCGCGCGAGATCGCTTCCTTGTTGGGATCGCCACTGGCATGACGGTCGGTGCCGTAGTAGCCGATGTAGACGGCGTCATCCTTGATCCCACAGGCTTCCAATACATCGCGCAGGCGTACGCCTGTGAACGTCGGGCAGGCCACCGCGCCGGTCGTCCACTGGTTGCCGCTGGCCGAGGGTACGTACTCGCTGCGGCCATTGCCGCCGCACTCCACTTGTAACTGCAGGGTGTGGTGTTCGAAGCGCTCCTTGAGGTCGGCGATGGTGAAAGTTTGCGGGTTCTCGCAGGACTCGCCGGCAATCTCCAGCTCCCAAGTGTCGGCATCGATGCTTTCCAACTCGGGGGGAATGCCGTTGTTGCGCACGAACATGTGCTTCGCCGGCGTGATGTCGTCATCGAGCAGGTGGGCCGGGGTCTCTGCATTGATGGGGCGATCATTGAGTACAGTCAGGCCCTCCTTGCCCTCGAGCGTGAAGGGCTCGTCACTCTGTGCCAACGCGGCTGGGATCAGCCCACCGGGCATGCGGTCGGCAAACGGAATGGAGCCACCCACGGCAGTGGCCATGGCCAGCAGGCTAGAGCGCTTTAGAAAACCACGGCGAGTCAGTGGATCGACTTCGCGGCCCCACAGCAGGCGATCTGCCGCTTCGGGATCTTCTGCGTAAAGCGCGTGGATGCCTCGGGTTCGGTTATTGGTAGGAAGTTTCGTCATGGCGCTGCTCCAGGCAGGCCTTGGCGCCGAGCTCCCTTGTGCGCCGTGCCGGAATTGTCGTTGTCGTGATGGAGTTGTCCTTTACTCCTCGTCTTTCGTTATTCCAGATTAGCAGTAAACTCTGGAAGCAACTGGCAAGTCGCACTTAACTTGATGTTCGTCATGATGGCCCTTCGGGAATTCGCACTACGCTTCGATGACCACACGTCACAACCCATGACAGGCTGTCACCCAGGAGGTGGGCGATGCGGCTGTCCCCGACCCTGCCAGATTATGCTGCTGTACGGGCGTCGTTTAACTGGAGCGATGCCCGTGCACAGCTCAACGGAATGCCTGCTGGGATCAACATTTCCCACGCGGCTCTCGACCGCCACCTCGGTACGCCCACTGCAAACCAGACGGCGATCCGATTTTTGCCCCGCGAGGGCGACCCCGTCGATATCAGCTATCGTGAGCTGGCGGCGCGGGCCAACCGCTTTGCCAACCTGCTGGCCACGCTGGGCCTGCAACCGGGTGACGGCGTCTACTGCCTGGCCCATCGCATCCCTGACCTCTACGCCGCCGCCCTGGGCACACTGAAGCACGGTGGCGTTTTCACCCCTTTGTTTTCTGCCTTTGGGCCGGAGCCGATTCGCTCACGGGTGGAGATCGGTGCGCCGGTGGCCATCGTCACCACCGAGCGACTCTATCGTCGCAAGCTTGCCGACTGGATCCACAAGATGCCCTCCGTGAAGCATGTATTGCTGATTGGTGGGGTGGGGGAGGCGCCGCGGGGAACCCTGGATGTCGACGATGTCCTTCGCGACCAGTCGGCGGAATACGCGACCCGGGCCATGAACCCCGAAGACCCGGCGCTGTTGCACTTCACCAGCGGCACCACGGGGCGGCCCAAGGGCGCCATTCATGTGCATGAGGCGGTAGTGGCCCATCACATCACAGGCCAGTACGCTCTGGACCTGCATCCAGGTGATATCTACTGGTGCACCGCCGATCCCGGCTGGGTCACCGGCACCTCCTACGGCATCATCGCGCCGCTCACCAATGGCGTGACGATGGTGGTGGACGAAGAGGAATTCGATGCCGAGCGCTGGTACCGCATCCTCCAGGACCAGAAGGTAGCGGTCTGGTACACCGCGCCCACGGCCATCCGCATGTTGATGAAGCTAGGGCCGGAGCTGGCACGTCGCTACGATCTATCGAATCTACGCTTCCTCGCCAGCGTGGGCGAGCCGCTGAATCCAGAAGCGGTGTACTGGGGCAGGGCAACGCTGGGGCTGCCCTTCCACGACAACTGGTGGCAGACGGAGACCGGCGGGATCATGATCGCCAACTTCGCCAGCATGGCGATCAAGCCTGGCTCCATGGGGCGCCCCGTGCCCGGTATCGAAGCCGGTGTGGCAAGGCGCACCAGCGCCGGTATCGAACTGATCGAGGAGCCGGACGAGACCGGCGAGCTGGTCCTCAAGACTCCTTGGCCCTCGATGTTTCGCGGGTATCTGCATGAAGAGGCGCGCTACCGCCAGTGTTTCGCCGGCGCCTGGTACCTCACCGGCGATCTGGCCCGCCGCGACGCGGAGGGCTACTTCTGGTTCATCGGCCGCGCCGACGACGTGATCAAATCCTCGGGGCACCTGATCGGCCCCTTCGAGGTAGAGAGCGTGTTGATGGAACACCCAGCAGTGGCCGAGGCAGGCGTGATCGGCATCCCCGACGAGATCGCAGGCGAGACGGTCAAGGCCTTCGTGTCGCTCAAGCCCGGCCATGAACCCGGCGAGGCACTGCGCAAGGAGATCCTTGGTTTGGCACGCAAGCGTCTCGGGCCGGCCGTGGCACCCCGTCAAGTCGAGTTCCGCGATAGCCTGCCCAGCACGCGCAGCGGCAAGATCATGCGACGCTTGCTACGGGCCCAGGAGCTGGGGCTGCCGGAGGGCGATACATCAACGCTGGAAGGAGCCCGGGAATGAGTACGCCTTCGATCGATAAGCCGCGGCTGTCCCGGTCGCATCTGCTCGACCTGCTGCGCCAGATGCTGCGCATTCGCCGTTTCGAGGAGCGTTGCGTGGAGCTCTACACGCAGGAAAAGATCCGCGGCTTCCTGCACGTCTATATCGGCGAGGAGGCCGTGGGCACGGGGGTCATGTACGGACTGAAACCCGACGATGCGGTGGTCTCCACCTATCGTGAGCATGGCCACGCGCTACTCAACCGCATTCCCATGGATCGGGTGATGGCCGAAATGTACGGCAAGCAGGCCGGCTGCAGCAGGGGGCGAGGAGGCTCCATGCACCTGTTCGACGCCGCCGCCCGTTTCTTCGGTGGTAATGCCATCGTCGGCGGCGGCCTGCCGCTTGCCGTCGGCCTGGCCCTGGCGGACAAGCTCGCCGGGCGTAGCCGGGTCACTGTCTGCTTCTTCGGCGACGGCGCCGCGGCGGAAGGTACCTTCCATGAGGGCCTCAACCTGGCGGCCCTGTGGAAGCTGCCGGTGCTTTTCGTCTGCGAGAACAACCTGTACGCCATGGGCACGGCACTGCGTTACTCCCATGCCCAGACGGAGCTTCACCGCAAAGCCGAGGCCCTGGGAGTGCCTGCTGAGTATGTCGATGGCATGGATATCGCCCGGGTGGAGGCCGCCAGTGCCCGGATGCTGGAGTCAATCCGTGCCGGTGAGGGACCGCGTTTCCTAGAGTGCCGCACCTATCGTTTTCGCGCCCACTCGATGTTCGACCCGGAACTCTATCGCGACAAGGCCGAGGTGGAGGAGTGGAAAAAGCGCGATCCCATACTGCGCCTGTCACAGTGGATGCAGCAATCGGGGATGTTGCACGAGGGCGAGCTCGAGGCAATGGAAGGCGTGATCAGTGAAGAAGTGGAGCAGGCCGTTGCCTATGCCGAGGCAGCGGAATGGGAGCCGGAGGCCAGCCGGTTCGAACACGTCTATCGGCAAGCGAGCGCTGCACCGATAGCGCCGCCTGCCGTCGAGCCTGAGCCTGTGGAAGTCAGTTATCGCGAGGCTTTCCGGCTCGGCCTGATCGAAGCGCTTGAGCACAACCCGCGAGTATTCCTGATGGGAGAGGACATCGGCCACTACGGCGGCTGCTACGCGGTCAGCCGCGGCCTGCTGGAGCGCTTCGGTCCCGAGCGCATCCGCGATACGCCGCTGTCGGAGAACGGCTTCACTGGCGCCGGCATCGGCGCGGCGCTTGGCGGGGCGCGGCCCATCGTCGAGATCATGACGGTGAACTTCAGCTTGCTGGCCATGGACCAGATCGTCAACGCTGCTGCCACCCTGCTGCACATGTCCGGCGGCGAGTTCAATGTACCTCTGGTGATCCGCATGGCCACAGGAGCCGGCCGCCAGGTGGCCGCCCAGCACTCCCACAGCCTGGAGCACTGGTACGCCCATGTACCGGGTCTCAAGGTACTGGCCCCCGGCTGCCTGGAGGATGCTCGCTACATGCTCTGGGCGGCACTGCAGGATCCCAACCCGGTGCTGATCTTCGAGCACGTGATGCTCTATAACCGTGAAGGGCGGCTGGACCCCTGCCCGCAGGGCGTGGACATCGAGCGTGCCGCCATCCGCCGAGCGGGTCGTGACCTCAGCCTGATCACCTACGGCGGCAGCCTGCCCAAGACCCTGGAGGCAGCCGGCGTCCTGGCCGAGGAGGGTATCGAGGCCGAGGTGGTGGACCTGCGCGTGCTGCGCCCGCTGGACACGGCGACGCTGATCGAGTCGGTCAGTCGCACCCATCGCGCCGTGATCGTCGACGAAGGCTGGAAGACCGGTAGCCTGGCAGGCGAGATCGCCGCTATCCTCGCGGAGCAGGCCTTCTGGGCACTGGATGCTCCCATTGAACGGGTCTGCACCGACGAGATCCCCATACCCTACCCGCGACATCTCGAGAAAGCAGCGCTGCCCCAGGTGGCGGGCATCCTGGCCGCGGCTCGCAAGGTCATGGGGGCCACGCCGTGAGCGATTTCCTGATGCCGTCGATGGGGGCCGACATGGAGGCGGGCACCCTGGTCGAATGGTTGGTGTCACCGGGCGACCGTGTGGAGAAAGGGCAGGTCATCGCCGTGGTGGAGACTGCCAAGGGAGCTATCGATGTGGAAGTGTTCGAGAGCGGCGTGGTCGAAGAGTGCTATGTGGAGCCGGATACCAGGGTGCCGGTAGGTACGCCCCTGGCTCGCATCGGTAGCAGCGAACGAGTGGTTGCCGGGCGGCCCGGCTCCTTGCTGGAGCCAGCCGTCTTGGCCGAAACCGTTTCCGCGGAAGCGACATCCGCCGGGCCGGTAGCAGAGCCTTCTCAATTTCGGGAGTCGCCTCCGGCACCAAGCCCTCAGCCGGAAACCGACAGGGTAGCGGCCTCACCTGCCGCGAGGCGACGGGCGCGTGAACTTGGCCTGGAGCTTGGCAATATCAACGGCAGCGGCCCGGGTGGTGCCGTTGTGTTGCGTGATCTTGCCCAGGCTGCCGATGACAAGCCCAGGCATGAGCATCGGCGCAGCGGTGCCTTCGACCGCGACGAGATGCGCCAGGCCATTGCCGCGTCCATGAGTCGCTCCAAGCGCGAGATACCTCATTACTACCTCGCCACGACGCTCGACTTGCACGCTGCCGAGCACTGGCTGGCGGAGTACAACCGAGAACAGCCGCCCGAGGCCCGCCTGTTGTTGGCTGCGCTGTTCATGAAGGCAACCGCCCGGGCATTGTCGCGCTACCCGGATCTCAACGGTCATTACGACGAACAAGGCTTCCACCCAGCCGAGCGTGTCCACCTCGGCATGGCCATTCATTTACGGGGCGGAGGACTTATCGCTCCGGCGCTGCGGGATGCCGAAGCGCAGGATCTGCCAGCACTGATGAGCCGCTTGCAGGACCTGGTGCAGCGTGCCCGCAGCGGTGGACTACGCGCCTCCGAACTCAGCAGTGCCACGGCCACCGTCACGGCGTTGGGGGAGCGAGGAGTGGATACCGTGTACGGGGTCATCCATCCGCCTCAGGTAGCGATGGTCGGCTTCGGTTCCGTACGCAGGCGTCCGCTGGCGGTGGGAGACATGCTGGCGATTCGACCGGCAGTGGATGTCAGCCTGGCCGCCGATCATCGTGTCTGCGATGGCCACCTCGGCGCGCGATTTCTCAACGAAATCGATGCTCAACTGCAACATCCGGAGGCGCTGTGAACAGAGAAGAATTGCGTACCATCGTGCTCGAGGAGCTTTCCGCCATTGCGCCGGATATCGATATCGACCACTTCGATGACCGTGCCCGGCTGCGTGACGAATACGATCTCGATTCCATGGATGCCCTCAACCTGCTAACCGCTGTACACCAGCGTCTGGGCGTCAACATCCCAGAGAGTGATTACGCACGGATGCAGAACCTCCAAGCGCTGCTGGATTATCTGGAAACGCGAGTCGAAAACTGTTGAACTCCACTCTTGGGCAGCTCTCAAGTTTGCGACTCCTTCGTGAAAAGGGTATAGGTGCTGCATCGACAAGCAGGACCTTGTGCAGCTATGCCTATGCAAAATCTCCAGCTCAACTGGTTGAAAACCTTCGAGGCGGTGGGTCGGCACCTGAGCTTCTCACAAGCCGCTCAAGAGCTGAACATGAGCCAATCGGCTGTCAGCCAACAGATCAAGCTGCTTGAGAACAAGCTGGGTCGGCGTCTTTTCGAGAGGCGGACACGCGCCATCCAGCTGACCGTAGCGGGACGTGCCTATCTGGGCGTGGTGCGGGAAGGGCTTGGGCACATCGAAAAAGGGCTAAACAGTATCTTCGATTCCGAAGCTCAGGGGACGCTGGAACTCAGCGTCAACAACACCTTCGCTCAGTTCTGGCTGGCACCTCGGCTGGAGAGGTTTGCCAAACTCTACCCTCATATCACGGTACGCATCTATGGCATGAACTGGGAGGCGGAATCACCCCCAAGCAGCGCCGAACTGGAAATCCGTTATGGTTCAGGCAATTGGCCTTCATATCAGGCCAAGTGCCTGCTGTCGAGAGAGATACGTCCTTATTGCTCGTTAACCCTGGCCAATCACTTGCGCGATACCGGTAACCTGCTCGAGCTGCCTCTGATCGATGTTCTTGGCACTCCCAACGGCTGGAAAGACTGGCTCACGCGACACTTGCCAGAATCCACCGCGAGTGGCCAGCTTTTCTACGTCGATAGCTATACCATAGCCGCCAGCCTGGCGATCGAGAACGTAGGCGTCTGCTTGCTCAATGACGAGCTGGTCCAAGGCTCGTATTTGCACAAGTTTCTCATGTCGCCATTCCGAGAGGGCATGGAATGCCAGGCAAGCTATTTCCTCATCAAATTGCATGAAAGGCCGCTTTCCGGCGTTGCCCAGGCATTCCACGACTGGCTGCTGAAGGAGCTCGGCTAGCGCACGGGTCGCATCAACGCTTTACTCGCTGCATATCGGGATCGTAGAACGCACGCAGGCTTGCCTCGACCTTGTACCGATGCATGGCGATTTCTATTTCGTATTCTCCGCTCTCGATCCATTGTTTTGTGATGCCAGCGGGGTTTTCGACATAGCCCATGGCAATATTGGCACCAACGTAATGACCAAACATACCCGAGGTGGTGCGGCCTACAATTGAGCCATTGCGGTAGATCGGCTCTTCATGGAAGTTGGTGGCTTTCGGATCGAGAAATCGGAACAATACCATCCGCTTCGTCACACCCTCCTCTTTCTGTCGGAGTAGTGCTTCGCAACCAATGAAGCCATCCGGCTTGTCGAAATCCGAAGCGAAGGATAGCCCCGCTTCAAGCGGCGTGTCTTCCTCAGTGACGTCATGACCGTAATGTCGATAGCCTTTCTCGATGCGCAACGAGTTGAGTGCATGGTAGCCGCATAGCTTGAGATCGAAGGGTTTACCGGCCGCCATGATCCGGTCGAAGACATCCGGCGCAAATTCGGTGGGAATATACAACTCCCAGCCCAATTCACCGACATAGGTGATGCGCGAAGCACGCACCCGGGCATAGCCCAGCTCGATTTCGCGCGACGTGCCGAAAGGGAAGCCTTCGTTGGTGAGATCCTCATCGGTCAAACTTTGCAGTAGCTCGCGCGAAGCAGGGCCCATCACACCGAGCACGGCCATCGATGAGGTCATGTCGGTCACCACGACCCTTGCTTCCTCGGGGGTGTTTCGCTGCAGCCAGTCGAGATCACGTGTCTGGGTCGGCGCACCGGAGACGACTAGAAAAGCCTCCTGCGTGAGTCGAGTGACAGTAAGGTCGGCTTCGATGCCGCCACGCTCGTTGAGCCATTGGGTATAGACGATGCGCCCCGGGCTCACGTCTATGTTGTTGCTGCAGATACGGTTGAGCAGCGTTACCGCGTCGCGGCCCTGCACCAGCAGCTTGGTAAAGGAGCTCTGATCGAACAGTCCGACTTTCTCGCGCACGGCCATATGCTCCGCCGCTGACCAATCGAACCAGTTCTGCTTGCCCCAGCTGTACCGATATTCCGCTTTTTCACCCTCGGGAGCGAAAAAATTGGCCCGCTCCCATCCTGCCACTTCGCCGAAGCACGCGTTGGCCGCTGCCAGTCGGTCATGCAGGATGCTTTTTCGTACATTGCGTGCCGTTTCGAACTGGCGGAATGGCCAATGCATGGCATACAGCAGGCCCAGCCCCTCGGTGGTCCTGTCATAGAGATAGGTGGCATTTCCCTGGAAGGGCAAGTTGCGACGTATATCCACGTCCCACAGATCCATCGGGGCGTGTCCCTTGCTGATCCATTCGGCAAGTACTTTGCCGGCGCCTCCTGCAGACTGAATGCCGACCGAATTGAACCCGGCGGCGACGAAATAGTTGCGCAGCTCCGGAGCTTCACCAAGGTGGTATCGGTCATCCGGAGTGAAGCTCTCGGGGCCGTTGAAGATGACCTGGAGGCCGGTCTTGGCGAGGGCGGGCACGCGTCGTATGGCGGCCTCAAGGTAAGGTTCCAGGTGGTCGAGGTCCGGCGGTAGCTCATCGAAACTGAAATGCTCGGGGATACCCTCGTGTCCCCACGGCTTGGCATTTGGCTCGAAGGTACCAATCAGCAACTTGCCGGCATCGGTCTTGAAATAGTTGCAGTTGTCGAGATCCCTTAGGGTAGGCAGTTGGGTCGCCAAGTCAGGCATCGCTTCGGTGACGACATAGTAATGCTCGGCGGCATGAAGCGGGATATTGACTCCTGTCTTCCTGCCGAGGTGGCGAGCCCACATGCCGGCACAATTGACGATGTATTCCGCTTCGATGTCACCCAACTGGGTGACCACGCCGGTGGCCGTGCCATGCTTGGCCTTGATCTCGAGGACTTTGGTATTCTCGTAGATTCTGGCTCCTCCCATGCGCGCCCCCTTGGCCAAGGCCTGGGTCACATCGACCGGATTAACGATACCGTCGAGTGGGAGGTAGATGCCCCCGACGATATCGTCGGTATTCATCAACGGCCACAGCTCACTCGCCCTTTGCGAATCCACGACCTCGCAAGGGAAACCGCATAACTTGGCCATCGAGGCACCGCGCTTGAGTTCGGTGAAACGCTCCTGGTGAGTGGCCACGCTCAATGAGCCGTTGCGCACAAAACCAGTGTCCTGTTGGGTTTCATCGCGCAAGCGTTCATACAGGTCGGCACTGTAGCGGGCCAGCATGCTCATCCGGTAA
The DNA here is from genome assembly GCF_015992245.1 of Halomonas sp. SS10-MC5. Classification (NCBI taxonomy): domain Bacteria; kingdom Pseudomonadati; phylum Pseudomonadota; class Gammaproteobacteria; order Oceanospirillales; family Halomonadaceae; genus Halomonas; species Halomonas sp. SS10-MC5. The sequence goes on from NZ_CP065435.1 coordinate 1,900,192, forward strand.
GTGGCTCTCAGGGTCGGCACCAGTCCGGCGGCATGCCAGGTCGTCCCACAGGTCAGTGAGTTGCGCTCCAGCAAGACGACGTCGCGGATTCCCTGCTTGGTCAGGTGATAGGCCACACTGCAGCCTATCACCCCACCGCCAACGATCACGACGCGGGCCGAGCTCGGCACTGTCTGGCTCATGGTCAGTCTCCCGGGGTTATTGTCCTTTTGTTCCGATGCTAGGGAGCGAGCCAGGCGGAAGCCAACGATTTTTCTTTGGGTGATTAATAAGCTGAGCTTATTCGTTTGACTTGCCAACCTTGCCGTCGAGCAGGCAATGTAAGCGTGGCGATGCGCATCACAGCAGCCCCTGGATTAGTTCGTTACCACCAATATTGAAAGGTTGCCTCGCGAGCTGAGGCATTCTCTGAAAATTTAATAGACGATCAGTTTATTAAGAGGTGCTTTATGCGAAGTGACATGCAGGGATGCGCCGGACTCGCCCGGCGCTTGAGTGCCCCTCAAAAGTCAGCGAAGAGCTGATCCCTACACCTTGCTCACGATCAGCGCCGCATTCACCCCGCCGAAGCCGAAGCCGTTGCACAGTACGTGCTGGGTCGCGTGCTGGCGCGCCTCACCCGAGACGATGTCCAGGTCGTGAAGGTCCTCGTCGCGGTGCTCCAGGTTCAGGGTCGGGGGCAGGCGGTCGTGCATGGCGGACAGAATGGAGAAGATGCTCTCCACGCCCCCGGCGGCACCCAGCAGGTGGCCGGTCGAGGCTTTGGTGGCGGAGATCGGGATGTCGCCGAGGGCGTCACCGAAGGCGTTGCGCAGGGCGGCGATCTCGGCGCGGTCGCCGACCGGCGTCGAGGTGGCGTGGGCGTTGATATGGTCGATATCGGTGGGCGTCATGCCCGCCATTCGCAGCGCCGCGCGAATGGCCGCCGCGGCACCGCTACCGTCTTCCGGGCCGGCGGTGATGTGATGGGCATCGGCGCTGGTGCCGTAGCCGCTGAGGATGGCCAGCGGCGTGGCGCCGCGTGCCTCGGCGTGGGCCAGGGTTTCGATCACCAGCAGCCCCGCGCCTTCTCCCATCACGAAGCCGTTGCGCGCCTGGTCGAAGGGGCGCGAGGCCCGGGCGGGGTCGTCCTGCTCGGTCGAGAGCGCCTTCATGGCGTGGAAGCTGGCCAGCGACAGCGGGTCGATGCAGGCCTCGGCACCGCCCACCAGGGCCACCTCGGCCTCGCCGCTGCGGATCATGCGCATGCCGTCGCCGATGGCCTGCACGCCGGCCGCACAGGCGGTGACCGGGCAGCCGATCGGCCCGCGCAAGCCGTAGCGGATCGAGACGTTGCCCGCCGCCAGGTTGGCCAGGAAGGCCGGCACGGTGAAAGGGGAGAGCCGGCGGTAGCCGCGCGTGGAGAGGGTATTCTGCGCCTGGGTGATGGTGGGGAAGCCGCCGATGCCTGAGCCGACGATGGTGGCCGTGGCCAGCCGGTCTGCGTCGCTTTCGGGGAACCAGTTGGCCTGGCGCAGCGCTTCCTCGGCGGCGGCCATGGCGTAGAGGCTGAACAGCTCCATCTTGCGACGCTCCTTGGCGTCGACCACGCGATCCGGATCGAGGCCGGCCTGGGGGTCGTCCTCGATGCCCGGCACTGAGCCTGCCACCTTGATGGGCAGCTCGCCGGTGTCGAATCGGCTGATCATGGAGAGGCCGGAACGGCCGGCCAGCAGGCGCTCCCAGCCTGCCTTGACGCCGCAACCAAGCGGGCTGATCATGCCCATGCCGGTGATGACGAGCGGTGATTGCATGGTAATTTCCTGAACAGCTTGGGGTTGTGCCACGCTAGCAGTCAGGTTGATATGATCAACATAATATTCAGCGTAGGAGTGTGAGATCGCCATGCCCTACTCGACGAACCACAAGGCCAAGTCGCGTGAGCGCATTCTCAAGTCGGCCATCGAGCTGTTCAGCCGAAAGGGCTTCGAGAAGGTCTCCATCGGCCAGATCATGAAGCTGGCCAAGATGACCCATGGCGCCTTCTATGCGCACTTCGCCTCGAAGGAAGCGCTCTATCACGCCTCGGTGCGCGAAACCCTGGAGAGCAGCCGCGCGGCCCGGTTGGTCAAGGGGCCCCTCTCAGTGAAGCACCTGACGGAGCTGGTCGCCAACTGCTGGAACCTGCAGGAACTGGAGCGCAAGCGCAAGCCGGGTCCCGAGTCGGTGCTGTTCAACGAGATCGGCAACGAGAACGCCGAGATCCGTACGCTCTTCGAGGCCTCCTACCTGCGCATGAAGAAGATGCTGGAGACCCGGCTCATCGCCTTGAGCCGCCTGAAGAAACTGCCCTTCGAGCCCGACCGCGAGATCATCGCCGACAAGTCCCGCGTGATTCTCGCCTCCCTGGTCGGTGCCGTGGCCATCGCCAAGAGCCTGCCCAGCGAGCAGGAGCGCCAGCGTATCCTCGACGCCGCCCAGCGCAACATCCTGCAGATGCTCGGCGTCGACGAGAGCGAACTGGACGGCATGACGGGAGCTGCGGGGCAGGGCGGCGTTTGAGCGTACTCGATCGGCCCTGAAGTCCGGAGCGGCGTGCCCGTCCGGGGTCGTCAGGTCATCCAGTGCACCGGCGCGCGCGGGTCGGGTTCGTAGGCGAAATAGCTGCCGGTGCGGATCGTTCGCGCCAGGTGCTCGCCGAGGCTCGGGTGATGTTGCGAGATGCGCTTGAGGGCGTAGCGCAGCGAGCGGGTGGCGCTGGTGCGAGCGCGTTCCAGGCCGTCACCGACGGCTCTGGCCCGGCCGTTCAGGCCGACGCCGCGACGAAGCTCATCGATCAGGAACTGACGATCGGCACGCGCCAACTCGGCGCGGTGGAAGTCGTTGTTTGCCTCGGCCTCGGCAATGTCCTCTTCGGTCTCGGCGAGCCGCTGTCGGTAGGCCTCACGCGCCTTCGAGTCGAACACTTCCAGCCCCGCCTGGCCCAAGCCGGAATGGGCATCGCGCCTGGGGCCATCCACAGTGTCACCGACAGGGAGTGAGCCACGCTCCACTGCCACCAGGTCGAGCACGTGGAATTCCCGGCCGGGCTCCGTCAGCAGGCGTTCCAGGTAGTGCATGCCCTTCAGATCCTTCAGGTACACGGTAAGACCGTCGAACGTCACCGTGCGCATGTCCCCCTCGCAACGGAAGACACACTGCTCGGGCTCGGCCGCTTGCCGCGACGCGGTGACCGGCAGGTGCTCGCGGGCCAGTTTCGCCCAGGGCAGGGCATGGAGGGTCTCGAAGGCTCGACACGCCGCCTCGAGCTCCCGTTCGGCCGTCTTCTCGTCGCCCGCCGTGCGGTGCGCCGCCGCGAGCTCGACGCGCAGTTGCGCTGCCTCGAACGGCATTCGCAGCGAGACCCACTCCATGACGGCCTCGCTGAGAAGCCGTATCGCATCGCTCGCCTGACCGTCGTACAACGCCAGGCGCCCCTGCGCGGCGAGCGCCGAGTTCTGCAGCGTGCGGCTGCGGTACGTCCGGGCGATCTCCGCGAGGTCGGCTGCGGCGGTGCGAGCCGTGTCGCCGTCTCCGGCCGCCAGCGCAATGACCACCTGGGCATCGCGCAAGGGAGCCCGCTGCAGGCCTCCCGAAGGCGGGCGCTCCTTCGACGGCACGTCGAATGGATGGTCGAGGGCGCCGTTGATCATGGACAGCGCTTCGTCGGCCCGACCCTGGGCCAATCGCAACAGCGCCAGGCCCGGCTGAGGCAGCCAGGCGTTTTGATGCGCCGCGAGAAACGCCTCCTCGGCACCGGCGAAGTCACCCTTGCGCAGCCGCACGTTGCCGAGTTCGGTCAACGGCCAGCCGTACTCCCGCCGCATCCACGGGCGCAGCTCCTCGCAGGCCAGCAGCGCCTCCTGCTCGGCGGCGTCGCATGGCCCGCGCAGGCGCATGATCTCCGCGCGGTGCACCCGGCAGCGCCCGTTGAGCCCACCGAACGCCGCCCCATGACGCCAGCGTTCCATCGCCTCGGTCCACTCCTCGGCGCGGTCGTGCTGGCCGATCCACTGCATGGCGCAGATGACCTCGCACCACATCTGCCCCGTGGTGAGGGGGTCGAGATGGCCGGAGCTCAGCTCCACGGCAACGTCGTCCAGCGCACTCAGCCCTTCGTCGAGGTCGCCGTCATGGATGCGGACCCGCGCCATGGCCACCCGCCCGATGATCGACGGCGGTGCCAGGCCGTGCCGTTGGCCTTCGTCCATGGCCCGTTGCGCCCACTGCGCCGTGCCCGGCATGTCACCGCACATCAGGCGCTCATAGGTGCGCACCGCGGCGAGCCACGCCCAGGCGGGATTGTCCGGCGCGTCTTGCACCAGGCGTTCCGCCCGCGACAGCCACGCGCGTACCGTGGCCATCAAACCCGTGTCCATCATCAGGTACATGCCGACCATGACGGCGGCGAAGGCAGCCTCATGGAGACGGTCCGCTTCCAGGTGCAGGTGGTAGAGCTCGCCATAGGCGGCCAGCGTACCTTCCAGGTCGCCGGTGCCGTAAGCCGCCTGGGCTCGTAGCGCCAGCAGCTCGGCTGAAGGGGGCATCGAAAGCCCGTCGAGCAGTTGCTGGGCCAGGGCGAAGTCGCCGGCGTCGAGGGCGGTGCGAATCGACGACAGGTCCGCTTTCGTCATCGCTCAATTGCCTTTTGTTGCGGTTGTAACAAGGAATGTTACGCCCTTTATGTAGGTGCCACGGCACCGAACCGAAACCGCATCCAAGAAAGGAGCATCTCGCCATGAACGAAACCCTTTATCACAGACTCGGCGGTCGCGACGGTATTGACAAGCTCTGCGACCGCATCGTCGAACTCCACCTGCAGAACGACGTCGCCGGCCCACGCTACCAGGCCCTCGACCAGGAGGCGCTGGAGCGGGCCCGCATCAAGGTCAAGGAGTTCATCGCGGCCGGTACCGGCGGGCCGGTGGAGTACACCGGGCGCTCGATGCTCGAGACCCACGCCGGGATGAACGTCAGCGCGGCCGAATACGTGGCCGTGATGGACGACATCATGCAGGCGATGAACGAGATGGAGTATCCGCGACCGGTCTGCGACGAAGTGCTGGGCATCGCCTATTCGCTCAAGGGAGAGATCATCCACCGATGAGCGAGGTCATGCCGCTCGGCCATCCCCAGCCGCGGTCGGTTGCTTCGGCCGTCGGGCCGGGTGTCCTATTCTCCCGATGCCGGTATCGGCCAGCTTGGCGTCGGTCGATACCGGTCTGTGCAACATCGCCATGAAGGGCCAAGTCTTCGCCTAACCTGTAGCTGATGTGCTGAGCGACACCGGAAAGGGCGACGGTAACGTATACGCTACCGCGACATTTCAACTGCACTCGTTCGGCCTGGACAGGAGGAGAGCATGATGCCACGCGACAAGGCCAAGCCAGCGGCAGAAGCGAAACCGAAGCTGCTTTCGGGAGGCAACCCGCAGATCCCCAAGGGTGACGGCGACGGCCCCGTACAGGCCTACATCGCCGCCATGCCGGAGTGGAAGCAGGACGTCGGGCGCCGGCTCGACGAGCTCATCGTGCGTACGCTGCCCGAGGTGCGCAAGGCCGTGAGGTGGAACTCGCCCTTCTATGGCATCGGGGGCCAGGGCTGGTTTCTCACCTTTCACTGCTTCACCAGGTACATCAAGGTGGCGTTTCTCAACGGCGCCTCGCTGGAGCCACCCCCGCCTGTCGCCTCCAAGGACCCCAACACGCGCTACCTGCACATCCACCAGGATGAGCCGATCGACGAAGCCCAACTGGAAGAGTGGCTTCGCCAGGCAGCCCGGCTGCCCGGGGAGCGTATGTTCTAGCGAGCGACCGGGCCAATGTCACCTGGATCTCAAAGAAAGCTGAATGAATGTCGTCTAGCCGAGTAAGCTGGTGGTGATCTGCTCCCGCTTAATGCCAGGCCTCAGGAGGGTGTCGACATGCATGCGCAACAGGCAAGAGATCTAGCCAGTTACAACCGGTGGATGAACGAGCGTCTCTACGCCGTGTGCGCCGAGCTTTCGGAGGCCGAGCGGCATGAAGATCGTGGAGTCTTCTTCAAGTCCGTGCATGGTACCCTGAACCACCTGCTGCTGGCGGACAAGATCTGGCTGGCGCGATTCACCGGGAAAGCATTTCACGTCAGCGGCCTGGACCAAGAGCTTCACCCTGCATTCGATGCGCTGAGAGATGACCGGAAAGCCACCGATGAAGAGATCGTGCGGTGGGCCGAATCGCTCACGGAAGACAAGCTTTCAGCCACGCTGGCGTATACGAGTATCAGCAACCCCGAGCCTCGCTCCCTCGAGATGTGGTTTGCGGTCACGCACTTCTTCAATCACCAGACCCATCATCGGGGCCAGCTGACGGCGTTGCTGAGCCAATGCGGCAAGGACTATGGCGTGACGGATTTGATCGCGCTACCGCAGGTGGCACTGCGCCATGCAACCTGATCTGGAAGCCAGATGGAGAATTTTGCGTCCTTCTGCCGCCTGATCCGTCTCCTGTTGTGAAGGCCTCGCAAAGGGCGAGGCATCTATCCAGGAGGAACATGCCATGCTGAAGAAGATGCCATCAGCCGTATCGTCAGAATCGAGCCGCACGGCTCCTGCGGTCGAGAGCGCGCGCCCCGCGGCAGAGGCGGCCGGGCAGGGCATCGCATCGCATTCATGCTGCGACCCAAGCGAACAGGCCACCTGCTGCCAGCCACAGGCCAAGGCCAAGGCCAAGTGCTGCGGCCCAACCACGGAGGAGGATTCATGCGGGTGTCGTTGAGCGCGAACGACGAACAGGCCCAACGCCTGCTGTGGCAGACGTTTCGCAGCGAACTCCTGCGCTTCGTGAGCAGACGGCTGGCGGACGAGGGCGTGGCAGAGGACGTCGTGCATGACGTCCTCATCAAGGCCTTCGCACACCGCGATGAGCTGAGAGACGGCTCCCGGCTGCGCGCCTGGCTCTACCAGATCACGCGCAATGCGCTGGTGGATCACTATCGGGCACACAAACCGCTGGAACCGTTGCCGGCGGAGCTGGAGGAACAGGCGGAGGCAGATGAGCGAGTGGAAGCGGAACTGGCGCTGTGCCTGCGCCCGCTCATGGGCAAGCTGCCGGAAAAGTACCGCGAAGCGCTGCTCTCCACCTTGGAGAGCGGCTTGAGCCAGAAACAGTACGCATCCCAGGCGGGGCTGTCGATCTCCGGCGCCAAGTCCCGCGTGCAGCGCGGTCGCACCATGCTGCACGATGCGCTGGTGGAGTGCTGTCGGGTCGAAATGAACCAGCGCGGAGAGGTGTTGAACTACGACCTCGATGAACGCTGCCAATGTCACTAGCACAAGGCCGCGTTGGCATTAGTCCGGAAATGGCGATCCGGCTCTCTATCGCGTTTGATAGCGCGACAGAAAACTGGCTGAATCCGGTTGAGGATCACACCTTGCCGAGCGGAGGAGAGCACAGATGACCAAGTCCGAGCGAGCGAAGGTCTATCGAGACGACACCGCCTCCAGGCCGTGCAGAGGACACGCCAGGCCTGCCCTGGTAGCGCCAACTAGGCGGCGTCTCTGCTCCGCCATTGACTGGAGGGCATCGGAACGATGCACCTGGGACAAGCCATAAAGCGTCTTGATAGTGACGACCTTGGTCTCATGAACGCCTTGATGGAGGTGTTTGGACAGGCATTTGGCGACATGAAGACCTATGTCGGCAGCCGGCCCTCGGCGGATTACCTGAGCCGGCTGCTTGCCAGGGATGAGTTCATTGCCCTGGTCGCCCTTCGGGATGGAAAAGTGGTGGCGGGGTTGGCCGCGTACGAGCTGAAGAAGTTCGAGCAGGAGCGCAGTGAAGTCTATCTCTACGACCTGGCGGTTGCCGCCGAATACAGGCGCCAGGGGATTGCCACGGCCTTGATCGAGGCGCTCAAGGATACCGCTGCGGCGCGCGGAGCCTACGTCATCTTCGTCCAGGCCGATACGGGACCGGAAGACGAGGCGGCCATCGCCCTGTATTCGAAGCTGGGCATCAGGGAGAACGTCCTGCATTTCGATATCCCCGTCAGGCGCAGCTGAGCCTTCTCATAGCCTGCCCCTATCGAGGCGAAAGCCTCTCTCCAGCTTGACGGTTTCGCTCTCTAATCCTTGACTGATACTTGACGGCTTACGGGACGCTCAATGCCTGCGGCGAAGGGCCGGAAGGCGTTTACAACAACATGAGGCGATGCGGCGTTATCGGCTCAGATACCCTGTAGGCCACCATCCAGTCGAGGAGAAGACCGTGTCCGATCAAAAGCCTACACGCCGGGAGTATGGGGCGCGCACCACGTCCCGCCTGCAGGGCAACGAGCACTGGTGGCCCGACCAGCTCAACCTCAACATCCTGCACCAGAAACACCCCGACGCCAGCCCGTTCGGGGCCGACTTCAGCTATGCCGAGGCATTCTCGCAGCTCGACGTCGACGAACTCTGCGCCGATCTCGATGCCTTGATGACCGATTCGCAAGACTGGTGGCCCGCCGACTGGGGCCACTACGGCCCGTTCTTCATTCGCATGTCGTGGCACGCCGCCGGCACCTATCGTGCGCTGGACGGCCGCGGCGGCGGCGGTACCGGCGCCCAGCGCTTCGCCCCGCTCAACAGCTGGCCCGACAACGGCAACCTGGACAAGGCCCGCCGCCTGCTATGGCCGATCAAGCAGAAGTACGGAGAGAAGATCTCCTGGGCCGACCTGCTGGTACTCGCCGGCAACCGCGCACTCGAAACCATGGGCTTCCGCACCTTCGGCTTCGGCTACGGCCGCGCCGACATCTGGGCACCCGAGGACGACATCTACTGGGGCCCCGAGACCGAGTGGCTGGCCACCAACGACGAGCGCTACACCGGCAGCTGGGAAGACGGCAGCCGCGTGCTCGACAACCCCCTCGCCGCGGTGCAGATGGGCCTCATCTACGTCAACCCGGAGGGCCCCAACGGCATTCCCGACGCGATGAAGTCCGCCCAGGACGTACGCGAGACCTTCGCTCGCATGGGCATGAACGACCGCGAGACCGTCGCGCTGACGGTGGGCGGCCACACCTTCGGCAAGATGCACGGCAACGGCTCGCCGGATGCCGTGGGCGAGGCCCCCGAGGCCGCCAAGATTCACCTGCAGGGCTTCGGCTGGGCCAACACCAATGAGACCGGCCTCGGCGAGTACACCGTGACCTCCGGCCTCGAAGGCGCCTGGACCCCGACGCCGACCCAGTGGGACAACGCCTACCTCAACACCATCTTCGCCCACCAGTGGGAGGTGAAGAAGTCGCCCGCCGGCGCCAACCAGTGGGAGCCGGTCGAGGTCAAGGAGGGCTACTGGGTGCCCGACGCCCATGTGGAAGGCAAGAAGAACCCGCCGGTGATGAACACCGCCGACATGGGGATGATCACCGACCCCATCTACCTCGAGATCGCCAAGGAATTCCACCAGAACCCCGAGAAGCTCGCCGACGAGTTCGCCCGCGCCTGGTACAAGCTGCTGCATCGCGACATGGGCCCGCGCGCCCGCTACCTCGGCCCGCAGGTGCCCAACGAGGTGCTCGTGTGGCAGGACCCGGTGCCCGAGCATCAGGGGCCGCTGGTCAACGACCAGCAGATCGCCACGCTCAAGCAGCAGATCGCCGACTCTGGCCTCAGCGCCAAGCAGCTGGTGAGCACCGCCTGGGCCTCGGCCTGCACCTACCGCCAGACCGACCATCGCGGCGGTGCCAACGGCGCGCGCATCTGTCTCGAGCCGCAGACCGGCTGGGACATCAACCAGCGCTCCGGCGTGTATGACGTGATCGACAAGCTCAAGCAGATCAAGGACGCCTCGGAGGCCAACATCTCGCTGGCGGACATGATCGTGCTGGGCGGCAGCGTCGGGGTCGAGATGGCGGCCAAGGCGGCCGGGCACAACGTCACCGTGCCGTTCACCCCGGGCCGCACCGACGCCACCCAGGAGATGACCGAGGTGGATACCATCGCCTACCTGGAGCCGAGGCACGACGCCTTCCGCAACTACATGCAGCCCCAGGTGACCTCCATCCCCGCCGAGCACCTGATGGTCGACCGCGCCTTCATGCTCAACCTCAGCGTACCGCAGATGGCCGCGCTGCTCGGCGGCATGCGCGCCATCGGCGTCAACGTGGGTGACAACAACGACGGCATCCTCACCGACCGCCCCGGCCAGCTGACCAACGACTTCTTCGTCAACCTCGTCGACATGGGCACCGTGTGGGAGCCCCTCGACGAGAGCGAAGAGCGCTTCGAAGGACGCATTCGCAAGACGGGCGAGAAGAAGTGGACCGCCACCCGCGTCGACCTCGTGTACGGCTCCAACTCCCAGCTACGCGCCATCGCCGAGGAGTACGCCGCCAACGGCGGTGAGGAGCGCATGATCGACCGCTTCGTGAAAGGGTGGGTCAAGGTCATGGAGAACGACCGCTTCGACCTGCATCGCTGAAGCACAGGTCCGCGGCAGTAACGCGGGCCTGGTGGGCTTCAAAACTGATCCCGGAGGCTGAGCAACCAGCCTCCGGTTTTTTTATGTCCCGACTCAGATCAAAAGAAGTGGCGCTAGCAACGCCTCATGCTTTCGTTGGCATTGCCCTAAACGTTTCGCTTGGTTACGGTTAGTAAAAAGCCGCAGTAGACGGCTCAGGCTCTACCTGAAAACTGGCTGCGCTCGGCCATACGGTGTTAAAAATCGGCTCAAAGTACTCATTTGCACCCCGTAAACTCCGTCTTTTTGCCGATTTTTGCCTTGTCTGGCCTTCGCTCGCCGCCTTTTCAGGCAAAGCCATGCAATCAAGACGTACTCAGGGACTGCCGCATTAGGATGATGCGAATCATCATCCATTCTGCCAGCAGGGGCGGTAGCGTGCCCCGTCTCCCAACTTCCCCGCCAGACGAAATCAAGTCTTATTTACATTCTCCAGTAACTTACTGAATTCAAATAGTTTCGACCGTGCATGGTATTCTCTGACAATTGATTGGTTCAGAAGAGATAACCCATGCGCCATGAAGGCAAACTCACCGAGTGGAACGACGCCAAGGGCTTCGGATTCATCACGCCAGCCGCAGGCGGCCCTCGCGTGTTCGTCCATATCAGCGCCTTTCCACGCGGTGAAGGTCGGCCAAAAGTGAACGAGCCAATCACTTACCATCTGACCCGTGATAGCCAGAGCAGGCCCAGAGCACAGAAGGTACTTTTCCTATCACCAAACCGCTCAGCTCCTCGCAGCAAGGGGATGGCATTCGCTTGCACTGTGGCCGCAGCCTTCTCCGCGCTTCTGGCGGCCTTGAGTGCTCTGGGTCACATATCGCTAAAGCTTGTGGGAGCCTACATGCTGCTGAGCGCGATCACCTTCGCCATGTACGGCTTCGACAAAGCCGCAGCGGAAAGGGGCCAGTGGCGAACATCAGAAGCCACGCTTCTCTTCGTGGGGTTGATCGGCGGCTGGCCCGGCGCGCTGGTAGCGCAGCGGCTGTTTCGGCACAAAACCAGGAAGCAGCCGTTTCAGGCCATATTCTGGTGTGGAGTGGTGGTGAATTGCGGGGTGGTTGGGTGGCTGATTTATGCGGGGGAGGTGGGGCGGCTTTGGGCTGTTTAAGGAGCGGTTAACTGACTTGGTTCGTAGCACTTGGTTGCCTCCCAGCCTATTAGTTTATGTGCATACAGTATATTGGTTCCGGCAAAAAGAGCACGCGCGCGAATTCTGCATAGGTGGCAGAGCTATACTTAGGTGCTAGAAAAATCAACGAGTTGCAAGGAATGAAGCGCGTCAGATAATATTGTTGAACGCGCAGGATGTTCATTGAATATCAGGACGTGCAGTCCAATCACTGTTAAGTGGAGAATTCGATGCTCCAAGGCAGTTGGGATAAGGTCGCCAGTGACGTCGATTTCAATCTAGAAATTGATTTGGCGCGATTTCTGGACTTGATTAGCCGAAAAGCTAAGGTGCTAGACTTTGGGTGTGGGTATGGGCGGATTTCCAACGAACTTACTGAGTCCGGGTACACTGATGTAATGGGCGTTGATCCTTCTTGCGCAATGATCGAACGTGGAAGGAAGGCGTTTCCTGGGTTGCCTCTCCTGCATTTGGATGGGATGGATCTTCCGTTCGGCGAGAATGCATTCGATGCCGTCGTCATTTGCGCGGTACTTACGTGCATTCCTTCACTTGAGGAGCGGGGTAGAGTGGCTGCGGAAATAACCCGTGTGTTGAAGCCAGGCGGGGTCGTTCATATATCGGAGTTCTGTTCTGAAGAAAGTAAGGGCTTTATTTCCGGCCTCGGTTTACCGATGCGATACAGTAGCCCGAAAGAGCTCCGCGACCTATTCGCTAGTTTCTCTTGCTTTCACGATGAGGTGGTAAGTGCTACTACTATGAGTGGTGGTTCCACGTCTAGCTACCGCGCGTTCATCCGAAAGCCACTTAACAAAGCAATGCACGCGACAAGCGCGTGATTGCCGGCGTTAAAAAGGGAGAGAAATGGATCTGATCGATAGGCTGCTAGAAGGGATAAAATCAGCAGTCGACAAACACTGGGATTACCAAAAATCGATTTTAGAAGTTAAGCCAGAGTACCTGTTTACAGTCGCAACGGCAGATGAATTGGTTAAGGGATTTGACGGAATAAGTGGGCTAGATATAGAGGTTCACCTTGAAAAGCCAGTTAACCCTATAGGCGGCCAAGGATTGATTAGAAAGGTTGGTCTTAAAGAGTATTTTGGAATTCTAAAAGAAAAAGTTAGCCGTTCGGGCAAAGTAGATATTTTTGTTGACATTGAGCCTAAAGACCACTCTTTAGTAATCGAGCTCAAAGGGTTCGATCCAAATGCGACTGAAGTAAAGAAAGAAATAGAAAGGTTTATTGATTTTCTACAACTATATAACGGTAATACAGCGATAGAAGGTTGCTATCTATCGTTTCCAACGAAAGATAATAAGCGTACGTGGATTGATAAGCAAGTTAGTGCGGTGGGTCTGCCTTCCTCGCTGACACATGATATCAGGATAAAGGGATATCACACTAATGAAGGCCCAGAAGATGGTCTTCCTTATTTTTATGCTAATGTGCTGAAAGTATGCCGTTTTTAACAAGCGCATCAACGGGACCGTTTTGTTCCGCTGGTCGCTCCAAAAATCGGCCCGTTATGCGTGGCGTTGGGCGGCTTGAAATGGCTAGGGGTAAACCAAAGCGTAATGTCTATTTATAGTGATGACGAACCAGCTTGGCGGCAACATTTTCCGACCTACCACTTTGAAGATCGGGACGTTGCGCTAGAGGAATATCGCCTAACTGCAAAAACCCTGGAAGCAGATGAACGGGTGTTCCTAAATGCAGCAAATATATCCATCGTAATAGGTGCTGCATTTGGCTCGCTTGCTCTCGGAAACCTCAATGCTATTACTTCATCCCTTGCTCCGTACGTTCCTGAGCTTGCGACGCTTTTCGTTGTTTTATTGGTTTCAGTTGCGGCCGGAGTCATCTTCTTGCGGTACTTTGCAGACCGTCAAAAGGCCATCGTTTTTGCTGGTAGAAAGCTAATCGTACTTCGTCGCATGCTAGGAATGTCTTACGGAAGATTGCAACTCGTTCTTCCAAACTGGCGTATCGAAGGAGCAGATGAACCTTTCGCATTACGCTTATTCCCGGGTTGGAACACATATGTCGCATACCCATGTTATGCGCTCGCGGGTATATCGTCAGTCGTGGTTTTCTTCGTTGGTGCAACTATCCTTTCCAAGGCTTTTGGTGCAAACCATATTTCAGCGTCCTTGCATCCTCTTTTTCTAGCAATTTTCCTATCAGTGGCTTGGTTCGTATACCTCTGCTGGCTCTATCGTAAGGCTCTTCTGGATACTCATGAGCGCACTTCCTTCTTGGTGGCGCGGACTATCGCGAATATTCTTGGTGTCAGGATCGATGATCGTGCTGAGTACCTGATTTATCGAGCAAATCTTGCTACACACGAAGTTCATCGCCTAGGGATCGATCTCACTTCGCTAAAGAAAATGGCTGTCCAGATTGAGGACAAGGAATTTTTCTCACATCGTGGTGTAAGTTGGAAGGGTATTGCCAGGCTGCTTCTTTCAGTCATGAGGCTTGGGCCAAGATCGGGAGGTTCAACCATCACACAGCAGTTGGCGCGAACACTCTTTATCGTTGATCAAAGTAAGCTAATACGGCGTAAGCTAGTTGAAATACTTCTGGCACTTTGGCTTTCAAAGGTTATTTCAAAGGATCGTGTGTTAGAAATGTACCTTGTGTCCGTTCGCTTCGATTATGGTGTAATGGGAATAGCAGCAGCATGCTCACGTTTTCTGAAGGGACCAAGAGAATCCGCTATTGGGAATGCCGAGGCGTTCTTCCTAATTGAGAGGCTATCGAATGTTAGGTCGCTGCTACTTGGGCCAAGGGTTGCCCAAACACTACGACGGGCTGTTTATGATGGGGTGCTAACTGCGGAAGATGCAGTTAATACTGTTGCTATCTATCGCAGGGTGATTGATCAAGGTTTAATAAACGATCAGGGCAAATATCTACCAGAACTGGAGATTGAGTGGCCCGCCGCCCAACAAGTCGTTGCAGGGGAGGTTTGATCCGCCGCCCATTTTTTGCTGCTGCAAAAAGGGACGCCGTCTCAAACGCCCCTGAACTCAAGCGTTAGCATTCCGGTAAACACAAGCCGCTCGAATGTGTTCAGATATCAAAGAAGGTGAGAATGGACAAATTCAATGCCCGTTACGCATATGAGTCGCTACTTCTCATGCAGCCCCATATTGAATTTTCCGGGCTGTGGACAAAAGGTGATCGCTTTCTTATTTCATGTCCTTCTTTGGATAAGAATCCATTAACAAGTGATGGGAAGCCATTAAGGGATTGGTTTCACTACAGCTGCAGACCTGTTTGCTGCCCTATAGAAATAGCGTCTGACGTACCGGAAGGATACGAGCAGATCAATGAGCGCAGCGAAAGTGAGCTGGCAAGACTATTTGGAGAACCGCTTACACTCTCTGAGCTACATAGGGAGCTATATATTACTCTTCCTAAATCATTTCCACTTAGTGCAATTAAATCTGGTGCAGGGAAAGTCGTTGTCAGCGTAAATAGGCTGCTAACGCAAAACGAAGAAAATGAGATAAATATTGCCTTCGCAAATATTGGGATAGATTTCGATATCGAGGTTGTTGACCCTTCAGAAGATTCAGAAACAAATAACGATAAAGCATTAAAAAAATCTTTCGATGGATTGACGCTTATCCTAAGTGAACGCATAAAAGATAAAGTTCCTAATTGTGTTTTGTCTTCCTATGAAGAAGATGAGGAGTTCTGGATTGACAATCGAGTCAATGTATTCTCATCGGATATATGCTCAAGGAAAGATGTGCTAAAACCGTCTTTCTTGAAAAAAACTTCCGCATGCTTTATTGACGCCACGGTTTTTCCTCCCAAGAATATCAGAACCTACCTTCCCATATATCAACGCTTAGTCATTTCAATGCCTCTCGCAACTCACTTTGCTTCGGCATTAGATGCTTTCAATGTGCAAGAGACAGAGCTTTTGAATTTGATTGCGCGTGGAAGAGTACAATTCATCCTTCCGCAATCAATCCAACGCTATAATCTGAATTTTATTGCCAAAGCCATAGAAATAGATCCTGACTCGGTATTGCTCTCACGTAGACTAGCTGCAGCGTCAGTAGCTGAAACAAGGGCAAGACTTCCATTTCTTTACCCTCCTTTCGGCGCATCTGCTAAACGAGATTTATTGAGGCTGCTGGTAAGCGTTTCGGAACCGAAAATTAAGCCGGTAGGGGAGGTCCTAGCTAGGAGCCTTGCTCAGGGTTGGGTTGGGATGGAGAGGAATATAAGCAACCGTGGTGGAATGGGTACTGCTAATAACGGTGTAGGAACAATATTGGGTGAATTGATTAATACCGTGTCTGGAAGGGATTTACGACTTGAGTTAATAACTAGCTCAATGTCAGTAGAGTGGGCTGCTGCCGTTGGTGCAACTTACTGCCCTATAGAAAATAAAGGCTACTCTGATTTTAATGCAGCAAATCTGTGTGCAAGTCTGTACTCCGGCGTTGAAAATGCTCCTCTTATAAACCCAGTAAAATCACTCGAGCCGTTTATGGAGGGGCTTCTAACACTTAACAATGATGCCTCTGTTTTGGAGGTAGATGATGTGTTTACGTCAAGTGACATTGATAGATTGGGCGGATATTTGAGGGGAGTGACTGGCCTCGAAGACCCCAGTGAGGAAATTGCTGCTCTAAATGAGAGAATTAGAAAATTCGAGACCAATCAGAATAGAATTAATAGATTAGATATTCTTGGTCTAGGAGGTGTGGCGGTGGCTACAGCCATGACCGGAAACCCTTATGTTCCTTTCGGCTTATGGATTGCCCAATATATATTAAAAAATGCAGATCCTAGCAGGGATGTTGGCGGTAAGGCCATTGATTGGATTAGAGCAATAAATGCGAGGTCTTCAACTGATGCTGTTCTGGTTAGTCGGTTGCGATCAAAAATCCAAGGCCTATGAACCTTGCAATTTGCTCAATGCTAACAAAGCGCTTCTGCCGGACAATTTTTCCGCTGCGCTCCAAAATTGCCGCAGAGCGTGGCGTTAGACGCGAGACCTATGGAACCGGTAGGCGCCCATAATCCGTATGTTGGTCGATCTTAAGAGCTGGCTGCTCTCTCGTGCGCTCATCGAAGACGTGCCCATTGAGAAGTTCAACGAGATTCTTAAGGATCATCTGGATGAGGGCTGGGAGAAGATTTATGTCTATGGTGGGTTCGACGCATGGATCGACTACGGTCGAGCCAATCAGAAGAAGGGCCGTGTGATCCTGCGATTCGAATGGGGTAACTGGACGGAAGGGAAGGTCATCGGTCCGAAGCCGATGATTGATCAGATAACCCTTCGGCACGGCCTGAAAGTGTCGAAGCGGAGAGAAAGATTTGGTTCCGGCGGTGGTGTCAACGTCAGTGAAGATTGACCGGCCTCGCTGCTGCGGCGTGCTGTGGCGCAGGAGATATCAATAGTTAAGAAGCGCCAGCGCTGGCTAGCCTGGCGATACATAGCAGAAGAATCAAGAGGCTAACCATTGTGCGTGGAGCGGACCGCGCACGCCGCTCACGCTGGTCGTTGGGAGGAGGGGGTAATGAGCAGCATCTTGAAACAAGGGCACTTGGATGGCTTATGCTTGGTTTATGCCGTGGCTAACGCTTTTAAGGCATTGAAGTATCCAAGGCGCTCGGCGAGTTGGTTCGTTGACCACCAAAGCCATGTCTGGCGCAAGTTGGTCTCCGTTACACCGTCGCTTCATAACTTCGTGTCAGGAGAAGGAAGTGCATTCGAGTTGTCGACTGATTCCGCTGATGTCCTAGTAAAGGAAAGGCTGCTGGAGCTTTATGCGGCAGTGATTGGGGAGAGAAAGCGGGAGGAGTATGAAGCGCGACGCGTTCCCCTAGAAGAGCTGAGCTCAGCGATTGGAGAGTCATCTGCCGGGCTGGTATGCCTGAGGACCTCCGTGGAAACAGGCAGTTGCACCATTGGCGAACACTGGGTTTGCGTTGTCGATGCTGATCAAGAACAGTATTACCTCGCGTGCTCGTACACCGATCATCTTGTCAAGGGGGGCGAACCCGAGCATACCCGGCTAAGTCCACTTCTGAATCGGCCGTTCAACAACACGCTTCCTAAGCGATCAGTCAACAAAACATCCGTCTACGAGAACTCCGTTTATCACTTCAGGGTAGCCTACTAGCTAGGCAGTCCACATGGCCCAACCAAGGCATAGAGCCGACGCGGCTCATGCCTGTCGTTAGTTTTCTAGTAAATATCGTTACTTACCGTCAGGAAAAGAAATGGAAAATATCATCGAATTAATAAAGTCCGATATAGGTGTCACATTGGCTTGGCTGTGTACTGTAGGAAGTACAGTATTTTCTGTGATCACATCAAAGAAAAATAAGAAGCTGAAAGTAAAAATTGGTGAAATAACAAGCAACTCAGAAATGGATAACAGCCAAGACAGCATTATGCAAAACGGTCAGAAAAATGTATATACTAAGAACAATTCTGGCGGCATGAAAATAGACATGTAAAGGAATAAATTTTGACCATAGGAAATGAAGAGGTTGGCTCTCTGTGAACAAGACAGTAAATGTTACGCGTAATGCTGGTAATATTATCATCGGAGATTCTCCCGAGTATGAAATCAGTTCAGCCATAAATGAATTGCTAAAGTCATTAGCTAGCAAGCCGTTTACATTTAATACGAACAGAAGACGTCCGTCTTCTGAAACTGTTGTAAAGATAAATCACAACAATCTTAAATCTAAAAGTCATATCATAAAGCAATATCTGGATCACTCTTCAAAAATAGAGGAAGCGTATTCTGATATTGACTCACTAATAACCTTCGGAAAAGATACAATAATTCAAAATTTAAACGATTTATATTATCTCGCATTAGACTCTGTTGGTATAGATTATTTAAGTTGCGATGTAGATATAGAAAAGGTCAGAGAAAATTCAGAATTCATTTTGGATTTCATCATTCAAAAATTAAAAAATAGTGCATTTGAGTCGAAAAACACACCTGCTTTCAAGGAGCATGTTGAATTAGGGGTGAACGTTGTTGTAGCCCATGCTTTTATTGAGTGCGTAATCATGGAAAATCCAAATTATGATTCCTAGAAGTGGTTGTGACCCTGAGATAAATGTTGTAAGCATTGGGGCAAAGATTTTAAAGAAAATTGCAGAAGAAAATTCATCCTTAGATGTTATACTAAGTGACTGCTCATCAGAACTTAAAGTTTCGATAGATCACATTATATTATCTTTAGACTGGCTATTCTCAATTAAGGCTATTGAATATAACGGAGTAGAGGTATTTATAAATGAAGCTTGATAGCCTTGAAGTTCAGATAAATTACGAAGTAAAGAGGTTCGTTAAATTCGAGCCAGGTCTGAACCTCATTACAAATAAGCCAAATTCAGGTCGAACAGGTAATAGCGTAGGAAAATCAACATTGTCAAGAGTTGTAGATTTTCTTATGCTGGGAAGTATAGACAGTATTTACATTGATGAAGAATTTAAAAAGCCAAACCTTGAGATAGAGGCTCTTTTTAAGAACAATTTTGTGACGGCTACGCTCAGTTTCCTTGACTACTCAAATAGAATAAATCAAGTTTCTCGAAATTTATCTATAGGTGACAGTTCAGAATCTAAATTCTGGATTAATGGTGATGCTGTTGAAGAAAAGAGGTATGAAGAATTTCTTCAAGACAAAATGTTTAATATATCAACCAGAAGGCCATCTGTTAGAGCTTTAGCTCCTAAGTTTATTAGGAATAATAGTCACAGAATGTTGAGTACAACCAAGTTTCTTGATAAACGACAAGGTCCAAAAGATTACAGCGAGCTTTTTCTATACCTTTTTGGCTTCAATAATACGTCTCTGCTTACTGAAAAAAGAGATGCAACAAACTTAGTTAGCAGGCGGAAAAGGAACTCCACATCCATTAATGCTTTAGTGAAAGAACAAAACCCAAAAAGTGAGATTAAAAAATATAAAGCCGATGCTAAGGAACTAGAGAGCAGTCTTTTGACATTTGAATATTCATCAGAGTATTCCAATCCAATAGAGAGGCTTTCAGAGCTGCAAGTTAAAGAAAATAGATATACTGAAGAGCTTCTATCCATACAGAGAAAACTAGATAACATCAACCATACCATCGAACTATTGTCTAAAGACAAAGATGGTTATTTGATCAATGAGCTTAAGGCTATATACAGTTTCTCAGGTGTGGCAATTGATGGAGCTTTACGTGAACTTGAAGATGTTATTTTATTCCATAAAAACCTCGTTGAGAAAAAGAAACGCTTTCTTACAATTGATATACCTAAATTAAACGAAGAATCTGATGGTCTTCAGGCAGAGCTTGTTTCAATAAGAAATGATAAGCTACAGGTTTTTTCCGACATGAGATCTAAGGAAAGCTTAGATAATGTTACTAAAAATTTGAAACGACTTGGTGAGCTTAAGGTTGAGCTTGGGAAGTTGGAAGGGCTAATGGAACAACAGTCCAAAGCAAAATCGGATCTAGCTGAAGCAGAAACTAAATTACAAAAAATTCTTGATGCGGTTTCTAAAGAGGTTGACAACGTTTATTTGTTTGAGAAAATTTTCAATTCGCACTTAAAATCTCTTACAAAAAGTCTTCATGATGAAGAATATAGCATAGATCTATATTTTAATAAGGATAGTGGTGCTTGCTCTATAGAGCTAAATAACTCAGCAACTAATCCTGAGGGAGGGAAAAAGAAAGCCGAAGTTATTGCATTTGATTTCGCTTATATACATGCCGTTGATGAGTTTAAGCTGAAACGCCCAAGGTTTATTTTCCATGACAGCATTGAGGATATCGACAAAAAACAGATCGAAGAAATATTCAAAGAAGCAAGCAAGCTTCCAGGTCAACAGATACTCTCAATGTTATCAGATAAAATATCAGAGGAGGCTTATAAAAAGATATCTAAACATATAATCTTGTCTCTTGATGAGAATGAAAAATTCTTTTGTGTTTAAACAAAAACTAACAAATAAATTCATGTGACACCTGCGGTGAACCAGATTTAGGCGCTAGACTCATTTGACAAACTGACCCCCTCTCGGTTGCTCTGCAACAATATTTCATTTGTAATGTGGTGCCGCCAAGGAACCCACCGGTGTTCATCCCCCAAGACGGGCGCTTGCGGCTGGATCGTGAGCGCTTGAAGCAGCATCGCAAGCGGCTGGGCCTGAGTCAGGAGGCGCTGGCCGAGTACTGTTTTGATCGTCGCTTGTGTGTCTCCATCGCTTCCATCAAGCGGGCCGAGAGTGGCAAGGCGGTGCTGTATCGTACCGCGCGCCATCTGGCCGAGATCTACGAGGTCGAGGTCGAGGAGCTGTCGGCGGAGGTCGAGGAGGCTGCCGTTGTCGCCTCCGATATCGAGGAGATGGAGAGCGCTCGCGTACTGATCCAGCTGCACGCCGTGGCGTCCGATCAGTCGGCGCTGGCGAGCTGGGTTCAGCATTTCGGCGGCAGCCTGGAGGAAGGGGGCACGGCACTGTTCGGGCTGCCCCGGGCTTACCGCAGCGATGCCCAGCGCGGCCTGTTGTGTGCTGCCACCCTGGTGGAGCAGGGGGTGGCCCGCGGCGTTTATCTTCAGGCCGGCCATTGGCCCACGGCTGTGCCGCTTTCCATGTCGGGTGAGCAGAGCGGCGTTTGGGTCGAGCGTGGCGTGGCGGTGCAGTTGGCGGAGCGTTTCGTTTTCGATGACGAAGTCGGCGAGTGGCGGCGCTATCGCCAACCCCGGGACGAGGCGCATGACGCTCGCTTCGAGCTGGTGGGGCGCCGGGTGCAGTTGGGCCAGCTGCAAGCCATCCTGGAGAACACCTAGGCCTATCAGGCCGGCCATCTGATCTATATCCGCGGTGTGGCCGGCATCGGCAAGACGCGCCTCAGCGCCGAGTTTGCCGAAATGGCCGCGGCCCATGCCGATCATCACCAGGCTGAGGTGCTGGACTTCGGTACCCGCGCCGACGAAGGCCCGCTGATGCAGCTCACGCGTTCGTTGCTGCAAACGTCCGCCGAGGCGAAAGCGGAAATTCTGGACGAGGCTCTCCTGCTGGCCCGTCTCTCGGCGCTGCGCCTGCCCAGGGAGCACGCCATGCTGCTGCGTCCGCTGTTGGGCTTGCCTCAGCCGGAGGAGGCGCAGTCGCTCTATGCCGCCATGACCCCCGCGACCCGCAGCCAGCGCCTGGTGCTGGCTCTGCGCGATCTGCTCCTGGCGCGCTCGATTCATCGCCCTCAGCTGGTGGTGGTGGAGGACCTGCACTGGGCCGACGAGGCGCTGCTGGCCACGCTCACCGGGCTGCTGCAGGGCACCCAGGAAGCGCCGGTGATCTGGCTGTTCACCTCGCGCCTGGAGCAGGACCCGCTGGAGAGCCGCCTGCGCCCGCAGTTGCCGGAGCTGCCGCTCACTCTGATCGAGCTGCCGCCGCTGCGCCCGCAGGAGGCCGAGGCCCTGGTGGCCAGCTACGGCACGGTACCCGCCGAGCACGCCGCCCGCTGCGTGACCCAGGCCCAGGGCAACCCGCTGTTCCTGACCCAACTGCTGCTGTTCCATCCTCATCGCAGCCTGCCGGCCAGCCTCGCCAATCTGGTACAGAGCAAGCTGGATCAGCTCACCGATCTGGATCGTCGGGCCATGTGCATCGCCGCGGTGATGGGACAGCGCTTCTCCCTGGCCTCGCTGCAGGAGGTGCTGAGGCAGGCCGATTATCAGCCCGAACTGCCCCAGCGCTACAGCCTGGTGCGCCCGCTGGAAGAGGGCAGCTACCGCTTCGTGCACGACCTGATCCTGCAAGGCATCTACGAGGGGATTCCCAAGATTCAGCGCGACCGCCTGCATCTTCGCCTGGCCGCGCTCTACGGCGAGGCGGAACCTGGCTTGCGGGCGCGCCACCTGCATCGGGCGCGCTCGCTGGAGGCGCCGAATGCCTTCCTGCAAGCGGTGGCGGCGGAAATGGCCCGCTATCGCCATGAGGAGGCCATGGTGCTGCTGCGGGACTGCCGCGCCATCGACTACGCGCCGAAGGATGAGTACCGCCTGATGCTGCTGCAGGGCCAGGTGGCGATGGCTACCGGGCAGATCCAGGCGGCGCGGGAGCACTTCGAGGCGGCTCGCAGCTTCGCCCGGGAGGAGTGTCAGCGCATCACGGCCGATCTGTGGCTGGCCCGGGTGCTGAACATGCTCGATGCACTGGCGGCGGAGGAGGCGATACTCGACGGCCTGCTGCCCCTGGCCGAGGCGCTGGAGGACCCCTTGCCCCTGGCCGAGGCGCTCTATCTCAAGGGCAATCTCTATTTCCCCCGGGGCGACTTTGCCACCAGCCGCGCCTATCACACCCGCGCCCTGGAGCAGGCCCGCCGTGGCGGGGACGTGCGCACCGAGATCCAGGCCCTGAGCGGGCTGGGCGATGCCCACTATGCCGAGGGGCAGATGCTCAGCACCCTCGAGCTGTTCGACCACTGCGTCACGCTGTGCCGAACCCATGGCCACGCCGACTTGGAGGCCTCCAACCTGTTCATGCTGGGTACCGCCCGCATTTACGCCAACCAGACCGACGCGGCGCTGGCCGACTGCTTCGATGCCGCCGAGCTGGGCAAGCGGGTCGGCAACCGGCGTGCCGAGGTGGTGGCGCGGCTCACGGCGGGGTGGATTCTGCTCTCCCAGGGCGAGCCGTATGCGGCGGACGAGCAGATCGAGCAGGCGCTGACGGTGGCGCGTGGCCTGGGCTCCGGTCGCTTCGAGGCGTTTTTGCTGGAGAGCCAGGCCCGGGTTGAGCTGATCACCGGGCGGCTGGCCGAGGCGCGAGCCAGCATCGAGCGTGCCTGGCAGCTGGTCGAGCAGCACGGCCTTAAGGCCTTCATCGGCCCCTGGGTGCTGGGCACCCGTGCGTTGCTGGAAGAGGAGCCCGAGACGCGCCTGGCGACGCTACAAGAGGGCGAAGCGCTGCTGGATGCCGGCTGCGTGGGGCACAACGGCTATCGCTTCCTGGTCACCGCGGCGGAGGTCAGTCTGCTCGACCGACGCCCCGAGGCGGCCCGCCACTATGCCCAGCGCCTGACCCAACTGATGGGGGCGGAGCCCTGTGCCTGGGGCGAGCACCACTGCGCCTTGATCGAGGCCTATGCCGATTGGCTGGAGAACGGCCAAGCGGAGGGCGAGAAGGGCGGCGAGGAGAGCACCCTGAAAGCCCTACGGGCGTGCTGGCACCGTGGCGAAGCCGCTGGCCTGGTGATGACGCTGCCCCGCCTGGCTGCCAGTCGGCACTAGCCGCAGGACTTTCTCATCCCGGCGCTCCGCCGTGCCCAGCAGCAGCTCGACGAGATGCGCCGACTGCTCCAGGCACTGCTCCTGCAGGCCGGCGCCGCGGGTCCAGCCGCCGGCGAACAGCAGCGGGCAACCCTCTTGGCCCTCGGCGCTCCGTCGGGCGGTGGCCTGGTTGTAGCGCTCGATCTCCGCCTGCGCCTCCAGGCAATTGGCATCCAGCACGTTGTGCTTGAACAGGGTCCAGGCCTTGGATTCCAGGGCGCTGTCCAGCGGCGGCAGCCGGTCCCGATAGCCGCCCTCGCCGGGAGCGGCGGTCATCGGTACGGACTCGTCCAGGGGAGGGGACTGCCGCTCGAGCATCTCGCTGCGGGGAATCCGGTTCAGATCATCCACCAGGGAGACGAAGTACTGCGGCAGGCCCGCCTGGTTGTACGCGGGGTTCTCGGCATCGTTCTGGTGGCGATTGGCCACGTAGTCGATGCGGTAGGGGAAGAAGGTGTCCTCGGGATTGCGCACCTCGATGTTGTAGGTGCGCCACAGGTTGCGATCGGGCGGCAGGCGCGCGGCGGCGGTGTGGCAGACGCCGAAGCTGCGGGTGTAGCGCACCTTGCCGAGGATGTGCCGCAGCTCCCGCTGGGTGTCGCTCAGGCCGTCGCCGAAGGTCAGCAGCGGCAGGGCGTCTTCGGCGTGGGTGGCCATGATCAGCAGGTCGGCCTCCCAGCGGCGTTCGCCGGGGGCACGCTCCGTCAGCGTCACGCCCCGGGGCGAGAGGCTGGCTTCCACCTCGATGCCGCGCAGGATCTGAACGCGGGGGCCCGGCGTATTCGGATTGACGATGTGCGCGGCCAGGGCCTCCAGCCAGTGCTGGGCGCCGTGCTCGAAGTAGCGGCGGTCCGGCGGCGAGCCGCCCTCCTGAATGCGGTAGTACTCGAAGGGGGCCTGGAGCGGCATGCCGCCCGGGCCGCGATCGTCGGCGAAGTACATGGCCGAGATGCGGGGGTAGTAGATGGTGCGACGGATGCGCTCCAGCCGGGCCGGCAGCTCGGGGTCGTGCCAGTCGATGGTGACGTGCAGTTGATCCGCCGCGGCGGCCAGCATCTCGGCGGGTGTGGCCACGCAGGTATCGAAGAAGTCGTCCACCGTATAGCGCGGCGTAACGCGGCGATTCTCCACCAGGGCGATGGCACTTTGGTGAACCACGGGGATCAGCAGTGCCAGCCGGCCTCCATCGACCTTGCACAACTCGTGGGCCGGGTCGCTGACGCCACGAAACAGCTCCTTGTCGTCGGTCAGGGCAATGCTTCCGTCACGGCTGAAATAGCTCTCGGTATTCTCCAGCGGCTTCATGCGCTCCAGCTCGCCGATCTCGCCGAGTATCGTGCGCAGGCGGTGGTAGGTCGCCAGGTTGACGTCATTGACGCCCAGGTCGGCCCAGCGGCGATAGGGCGTCTCGGGCTTGCCAGGGTATCGCCGCACGCCCAGGTCGACCCACACCGTCTCGGCGTTGCCGCCCAGGCTGGCCTTGCGCTCGAAGATCGTGACCTCGATCTGCCGGGCCGTCTCGTGCCCCAGCTTCTGGCAGCCGAGTTTTTGCAGATAGTAGGCCAGCGACAGGCCGGAAACCCCGCCGCCGATGATGGCAACCCGTAGCGGTGCATGGTCCATGGTGGCGCCCCCCAGTCGTTGTTTTCATAAGAATCCGCCAGGAGGATGTCGCGTCCAAGAGGCTCAGATGAGGTGATACCGAAGTGATCCGTTGCGCTTGGCAGGGCTGATACCGGCGTTCGTGGTGATACCGAGGTGATGCGGTCAGCCACTTCCAGTCGGGGGCCGTCTCCATCGTCAGCGGTGTCGGTGGGGGCAAGTGGCACTGAGTCGGGAACTTTGAGCTGGTCACATCCGGGGGCGCTACGGCGCCCCTGTTCATTTGAGCGGCTATACTTGCTCCATGCCTGCGTTGGCTTTGCCGTCACCGTTGGTGCTAGTTGCGGTTGGTGAGAGCGCAGAAAATGTGCTTGAGATGCGGTCCATGTCTTCCATGAAAGCATGAAGGCAATCCAATGCATTTATATGAAGAGCAATTTTCAGAGCGCCATGACTATCCGAGAGTAAAAGCTCCCGCCAAGGTGTTGGTCATCGCATCTACGGGAAGAAGCGGCAGCCATATGCTGGGCCATGCCCTACATGCAACCAATCGATTTGGCTTTCCATTGGAATATGCGAATCCTTTAAATTTGCAGGAATGGCAAAGGCGACTGAAAATCGACGATTTTCAAGAGGTGATGGAGGAAATCAAGCAGCGAAGAACATCGCCTAATGGCGTGTTTGGAATAAAGCTTCATTACCCGCACATCAAGCAGTTTGGTGGTTTCGGTAATGTGGTCAAGTGTTTTCCAGATGCCTATTACATTCTATTGTCGAGAAAGGATCTGTTGAAACAGGCCGTGTCACTGTCGATAGCTATCCAGACAGGGGTGTGGATTTCCGGCCAACAGGCAGTAAGCGATGACCCACAGTATGATTTTGGCCATATTGACAAATGCCTTCGTGAAACTATTTTAAATAATTCATCATGGAGATACACTTTGTCGGCTAACGGCTGTAACTACATCGAGATGGACTTTGATCATGTCCGTCACAACCTGGTTCAGTCGATAAATGATATAGCAGGCTTTATGGGCGTTGAGATCGAGTCGGTTGAAATACCCCGCGAGCCAGTCACGAAAAAGCAGAGTGACATTAGAAACGCAGAGTGGGAGAAGAGGTTCATCTCCGACTTCAATGCATCGAGCGAGCTTTTGAGCAATTCGGCGTCTGGCCTCATGAAAAGTATTGAACGAAAAGTCAAGCGAATGCTACATGCATAGCAGAGCGCACCCCCTCCTCATGGCCCCCGAGCCGGATTCCTGGCTCGGGGGTTTTTCGTTTACCCCCCACGACTTCGCCACCAGCGCCATGCCCACCTCCGGCCGGTTCGGTCGTTGAGCAGGTAAGCGACGCCTCTACTGATCGCTTGGCCGAGGTCGCCTTTGCCACCGGTGCAACCACCAAGAGGATAGGCGGATCCGACTTTTTTGTAAGCCTTTTCCTACATGTTTATCGGCGAAGTGCCACAGATACCCGCCGCTTCGATTGGTATGCTCTCTGCGCGAAGAATTGCGATTCCCCTAATTAACCAATAAGAGCGGCATCTTTCGGATGCAGGGAGGCACCATGGCCGATGCAAGCGGATGGCAATTCACCCTGGCCCTGGCCGGGGCCGACGACCTGGCGGTGGTCGAGTTCACTCACAAGGAAGCGCTCTCCCAGCCCTTCGAACTGACGGTGCGCTTCGCCAGCCGCGATGGCAGCCTCTCCGCCACCGATATCCTCGACCGCGAGGCCACCCTGACCATCTGGCAGGAGGGCGAGGCGCTGCGCCACGTGCACGGCATCGTCACGGAATTCGCCCGTGGCGACCGCGGCCACCGCCGCACCTTCTACCGGGTCGAGATTCGCCCCGCGCTGTGGCGCCTTTCGCTGCGCCACAACTCGCGCATCTTCCAGGAGGTCTCGCCGCTCACCGTGCTCAACACCCTGTGCGACGAGCATGGCCTGACCGATCTCGCCTTCGCCGCGACTCTCGAACCCGAGACGCGCGAGTACTGCGTGCAGTACCGCGAGACCGACCTCGCCTTCGTCCAGCGCCTGGCCGCCGAAGAGGGCCTGTTCTACTTCCACGAGTTTTTTGAGGTAGGTTTCGAAACGGGCGGCGAGGCCAGTGGTGGAGAGAGCGCCCGCGCCGCCCACCGCCTGGTCTTCGCCGACGCGCCCCAGGTGCTCACCCACCTGGGCAGCCGCACCTACCACGGCCGCGCCGGCGGCACGCCGCCGCAGCGCCACGTGCGCAAGCTCGAGCAGTTCGCCCGGGTCGCCCCGGCCTCGGCCACGCTCAAGGACTACTCGTTCAAGCGCCCGGCCTACGGTCAGCTGCATGACCACCTCGCCGACGGGCTGGAGGAACACGCCCAGCGCGTCGACTATGAACACTACGACTACCCCGGCCGCTACAAGCGCGACGCCTCCGGCCAGGCCTTCACCCGCATCCGCCTCGAATCCCTGCGCCGCAGCGCCAACACCGCCGACGCCGAAAGCGACCTGCCCGAGCTGGCCCCGGGCGTGCGCTTCACACTCACCGATCACGACCTCGATGAACTCAACCAGGACTGGCAAGTGCTCGGCGTGGTCCACTACGGCAAGCAGCCCCAGGCCCTGGAAGAGGACGGCATCGTTCAAGACCAGGCCGGGGGCAACACTAGCGGCGGCATGACCCGCTACTACAACGACCTCGTGCTCATGCCCGCCGACCAGGCCTGGCGCCCCGAACCCAACCCCAAGCCCCGGGTCGACGGCCCCCAGGTCGCCTTCGTCGTCGGGCCCGAAGGCGAGGAGATCTACTGCGACGAACACAGCCGGGTCAAGGTGCAGTTCCCCTGGGATCGCTACGCCGAACCCAACGAAACCGCCAGTGCCTGGCTCCGGGTCAGCCAGGACTGGGCCGGCGGCGGCTACGGCAGCCTCGCCATCCCGCGGATCGGCCACGAGGTGATCGTCAGCTACCTGGAGGGCGATCCCGACCAGCCGCTGATCACCGGACGGGTCTACAACGCCGTCAACACGCCGCCCTATGCGTTGCCCGAGAACAAGGCCCGCACCGTCATCCGCACCCAGAGCCACCAGGGCGAAGGGTTCAACGAACTGCGCCTGGAAGACCAGGCCGGCCAGGAGCAGATCTGGCTCCACGCCCAGAAGGACCTGGAGCTGCTGACCCTCAACGACCGCACCGAAGAGATCGGCAACGACAGCCACCTCACCGTGCATCATCACCGCATCAGCGAGATTCACGCCGACGACCACCTCACCGTGCGCGGCCAGCGCCACCTCCAGGTCGACGGCGACGACCACCTCATCGTCGGCGCCACCCGCCACGAAAAGACCGCCCGCGCCCAGCTCGTCGAAGCGGGGCAGGAAGTGCACCACAAGGCCGGCAGCAAGACCGTAATCGACGCGGGCGCCGAGATCACCCTCAAGGCTGGCGGCAGCTTCCTCAAGCTCGACCCCAGCGGCATCACCATCGTCGGCGCCCAGGTCAAGATCAACTCCGGCGGCAGCCCCGGCTCGGGGAGCGGGCAGGGGGCGCAGCCCCCGGAACTTCCCCAGCGCGCTGAGCGAGAGGAACACACCCAAGTCGCCTTCTCAGGCCATGGACCCAGCCAGCAGGCACAGCTGGTCGAGGCGGAAGGGCTGGGTGAGCGCGAGTTTCTCGTCGACGTCACCAGCGGTAGCCAGGACGGTCAGCAGGTTCGTCTGCGCAAGGGGCGGGCTCGGACGAATGGAGGACAGAACGGATGAGCGAAGGTGATCTCAAGGAACTGCAAGACGAGGATGTCGACCTGGGCGTGCGGCGCCGTGTCGAATATGAGGACGACGAAGACGGTACTCTGGCGCTGGTCATTCCCAAGCGTGAAGGCGGCGGTGAAATCGAGATACCGCTGCAGGAGCATGCCAGAACCGTTTTCGAGCGCACCGATGGCAGCCTGCAGGACAACACCATGCTGGCCGTTCGCCCCTTGGCGGAAGTCGGGCGCAATCGCCCCGTTCAGCGGAGTGGGGTAACGACCAATACCGGTATCGCCACTGCCATGCTGCGTCCGGGATACCTGTACGTCTTCTTAGACAACCGCCTGTGGCGTGAACTCGAGGTTGGCACCGACGGCAAGCTCAGTGATGTGGACCTGGAACACTATCGTGAGCTGGCCGAAGGGGGCGACACCCCCAATGAGCGGGACAGCGCAGGCGAATGGCTCGATAACATCTTGCTTCCGGCGATGTTACAGGGGCAGGCCACCCTGCATCGGGTGCGCCTCGCCTACAGCGAGATTGCCTGGAGCTGGCCCTACATCACCTGGCTCGAAGCCAATCCTGGCCGGCTCGAAACGCGCACCACCGCCGTCGGTCACGCCCATGCCGTCGTCCTCGATATGGAAGGCTGGCTCTCCATGCAGACCGGCTTTCCTGCCGGGCGCGTGGCTGACCAGCCGGAACTGCGCGAGCGTGATCTCGGTGTCGAACTGATGCTACAGGCGCCGGAGTCCTTCACTCCCGCCTTTACCGCGCCGCCAGGAAGCGAACTGTGCGCCAAGCTCAAGACCTTGTGGGAGCAGGCCGGGGAAACCGATCGCGCTGCCACCCTGGCGCTGGAGTGCGAGGCCGGTGAAGACCTCTTGGCTGCCATACGGAATAACGCTGGTATCGTTGCCGTGGCACTGCCGGACCCCCTGTTTACGCTGCGCCATGCCCTGGCACAGATCCACCTCGCCGAACACTACCTGGATGGCCTCGACAGCCGGCTGGCCGACAATCCCTTGGGGCATTCGGCCAAGCTCATTCGCCAGGCTCTCTTCACTGCGCCGAGCAGTGGCGAGGCGAATCCACTTGCCGAGTTTCGAGGTGCCATCGACCCGACAAAGCTCGATGCCACCTTGGAGCAGGCCGAACGCAACGCCGCGCTTGCGGTAGTGCGCACACAGCTAGAGGCCCTCGAGCGACTGGCCAGCCAGGGCCAGCTCACCGCCATGCTGCGTGATTTCACCAGCCACCATGAACTGGGCATCTGCGAAGGCTACGCCCTGTGTGGTGATCTCTATGGTGTGCTGCAACAGCTTCCCGGTGTGCTCCACGACCAGGGCGATACCCGCCAGGAGGCTCGTACTCGGCAACTGCTCAAGACGCTGCTGACTGACCGGGAGTTGCAAGCGCTTTGGAGTGCCGACGAGAACGAGGCCACCGATGAACCGGCTGATGACGCCACCAATGATGGCAGCGGCAACTTCCGGCCTGCCTTCCTGCGCCGGCTTGCCCAGGATGACCGCGACATCGACGAAGCCCTAGCCGCGAGCCTGGGACTGGAGACCCTGGGGCTAGTCGCTCAAAACCTGGCTGAGCAGGAACAAGCCCAGCAGGCCGGTGTGCTCAGCGTGGCCAACGCCATCAAGGTTGGCGGCTTGGTCAACACGGTAGTGGGGCAATGGAGCCAGGCCGTGCTGCGGGTAGCGGAAAGAGTAGGCGATGACTTGGAAGTGATACAGCTGCATCGCACATTCGCCTCGGTTGGCACCCACGCCAACTTGATCGATGGCAACCTGGGCGGTGAGTTGCAGGTCATGAGGCGTGGAGATGTTGACCTGAGCCGCTATACCATCATCGGCGTCCATGGCGATGGCATTGAATGGGGGCTGACCGACCGCGACCGCACCAGTGGAATCTTCCAAACACAGCGGGACTACCTCTACGCCGAGCAAGTGGATCCCAGGGGCGACGTGCAAGCCTCGACCAGCCCGAAGCGCATGTCCGCGGCCGCAGACGATGCCATCCGCCAAGTGGCGGGATACACCTTGGTGTTCGTATTACCTGCCGGACACCCCGAGGCCGCGAAAGTCGCTCATCTGCGCCTGGCCAAGGTCGCCGGTCAGGTTAAAGTGGTGGTAGATGGCCCTGCGGTGTCGCGATTGTTGGTGGGGTTTGCAATATATAACCTGGGTTCTGAAATTTTAAATGCTAACAAAGCAGAGCGTGAGGGGTATCTCGCTTTACACCGTGTGAAGCTCGGTAGTGCAATTGCTGATTTAGGCGCTGCGACAATGAAATTACATGCGGTACTAAAACCTCACTCTATTTCAATGACAGGGCGGTTTATTCAGCGGCCATGGTTTGATATGAAGAGTTGGCCACTCATCGGGCCTCGGTTAGCCAAGGTAGGCGCTAGTACCATCGTTCGGACATTGGGTTTGGCTAATTTCTTGGCTGGTGCAATAGCCGTGGGTATTAGCAGCTGGGAGTTGCGCAATAGTTTGCAGCAAGGAGATCGTGATGCGGGTATCGGTCACGGTGTGGCGATTGCCGGTGGAGTATTGTTTCTTACTGCCCCCTTGATGGCGGGGCTAGTAATGATTCCAGGTTGGGGCTGGGCGTTGCTGGGCTTGGGGTTGGCCATTGGCGGTAGCAGCTATGCCGCCATGAATCAGGATACCCCCTTTGAGCAGTTGCTCAAGCAGGGCCCCTTGGGTACCCATCCCGATAGCGCCACAACATCGACTGATGATACCGCCTACTACCCCCAGCTATTGACGCAGTTGAGCCCGGCCCAGATCGAGGTGTCGCGCTACGGCAGCCTTGGTGCCGAAGAGCGGCAGGCATTGCTGGAAAGTGTCTGGGAATCCTCGTCAGATACCCCAAGCAGCCGCGACTATGTTGTAACGATCAGCACGCCACTGATCAGCCGCTACAAGATTGGCGAGACTTTGAACCTGGCCGTGCAGGAGCTGGAACAGACCGATACCGGTACCATCACCCCGCTTGGCACCTATGAACAGCTATCTCATATCACTCGGGCGCCGGAGCCGTTCGAGATTGGTAAGCGCCAGTTGCTACCGCAGCAAAGTGCGGTACGCTTTCTGGTCAAGCGCAAGGTGGCTGAGGAGAGCTTCCAGATGGGTGGCACCAGCGTGACCTCCACGGCTCGCCTGCGTGTCGCCCTGCAGGCGAGAATCGAATGGGAGTTGGGCGAGATGGTGCTGCCTACCCCGATGCTCAAGGAGTACGAGCCCTTTATGGAAGGCCAGCATGATGCATTGCCGGCTCGGTC
The DNA here is from genome assembly GCF_015992245.1 of Halomonas sp. SS10-MC5. Classification (NCBI taxonomy): domain Bacteria; kingdom Pseudomonadati; phylum Pseudomonadota; class Gammaproteobacteria; order Oceanospirillales; family Halomonadaceae; genus Halomonas; species Halomonas sp. SS10-MC5. The sequence continues at coordinate 1,932,797 of NZ_CP065435.1, forward strand.
GTACCGTACGGTAAACAACCCGATCGCCGACTTCATCAGCTCCTTGACGGGGCGCTCCCAGGATCCACATTACTGGTACATCAAGGAATTTCAGGTATGAAAGAGGCAAGCTCCTCCCATTATGACGCCGGTGCTTATCGTGCCGGGGCCATTCCTTCCTTGCCTGCGTCGCCTAAGAAGCGGGAGCGTATCGGTGAGGAGCTGCTACCTTTTGGCGACTATGCCGGTGTCGATCCCTACCAGCAGCTCTGTGAGGATGCTGAGTTCGTTCAGCATCAGGATCGTCAGGATAAGGCGTTCTACGAAACGGATGATTGGTGGTGGGATCATCAGCGGATCCGATTTCTTGGTAGTAACTCAGGGGTGTTAGCCAGTTTTGCAGTGATTCCATATCTTGTGGTTTTGGCTCTAGGAGGGCTTTGGCTTTATATAATTATAAGCCTTCCAGGGTTTGAGGGAAGGGTTTTTTTGAAAGGTATTTATACCCTAATTGTCGCTATTTTGGGGTATGTTGGAATTTTTTTAGTAGGGCCTTACCTTACACGGATAGTAATGAGTGGAGTGGCTTGGATTTCAAGTCCCATTCATGGATGGATTGCCGACAAAACCGATAATTACATGGAAATACGATGCAGCGAATTCAACCGCCAAACCGGAATGGTGAGCTTCGCCCAAGGCAAGAAGAAACCGCCGCTGAAGGCGCCTTTCGTGGAGTTCGATGGCTATGTGGAGCGCGTGGTACAGCGGGGCGGTATCTTCTATCGGCTGATGTTCGTTCATCGCTATACCGGCAAGCAGTTCAGCCAGACCTCGCTCAGCGCCATCGTCGATCACAAGCACGAGGTGCACGCCACGTGGGACATGCTGCAGCGCTACATGGACGTGAGCCAGCCCATGCCCGACGTGCCGCGCCTGGAACCCTTCCGCCATCTTGACCCCACCACTGCCGAGCATGATCGGCAATCAGGGCGGAACCCACGCTACTGGCGCGACTTGGATCTGGAAGCGTGGAAAGCGGGAGAGGGTGCGGCTCACCTCAAGGCGCAGATCGACTACCCCTGGTCCCGCCAGCGCTGCCAGCTCACCCCGCAGCTAGGCAAGGTGGAGATGGCTGTTTACCGGGAGCAGCGGGAGGCCGCAGTGGCATGATCGAGGCAGGCGCCTCCCACTATGGCCCCGGTGCCTACCGTGCCGATGGCCAGGCCTGCGCAAGCCAGATGAACTAAAGGATCCCTGCCATCTGCGAGTCTGGCCCAGGCGCGTTCGATTGGGCCGAAGAAGATTCTGTGGAACTCCACCACTTCAGGAACTGAAAACGGATACTGGAAGATGACAGTAACCGGTTTGGTGTTCAGCTCGCTGATGCCCTCACTCAGGCGCTGGCGTACCGTGGCGGGGTCTCCCCAGAGGGCGGGCGATGGCACCCCTTCCGGCGGTGGCGCGTGGCGACCGATGAGCTTGAACATATCGCCGATGAAGGTCTCCGGCATCCAGTTGGCCATGGCGATGGTACCGCCGGGGCGGCATACCCGCACCATTTCAGCGGCCGCACGCTCGGGTCGTGGAGCGAACATGGCCCCATACATGCTCACCACAACGTCGAACGCAGCATCGGGTTGGGCGAGACTCTCGGCATCGTCAACCTCGAAGTGAATGTCCAGGCCTTCGGTGCGCGCTCGAGTACGGGCCTGTTCGATCAGATTGTCTGCGATATCGATTCCCGTGACCGATGCGCCGGCACGGGCCGCTGGAATCGCCAGGTTCCCTGTACCGCAGGCGACATCGAGCAGTCGGATCCCGGGCTTGATGTTCAAATCGGAAATGAAGTCGTCGGCATGGTGCTGGATGAATTTGGCGATTTCACCGAAATCACCGGCCATCCAAGTCTTGCGCATGCGTTCCTTGATGGTCTGGATATCAGGAGCATTGCCGGCCATATGGCCCCCTCGCATGGGTTGCCCATGCATTGTCATTGTGGGTTCGGAATGCTCTAACCAGTGTAGATGCCGCCACAGCAAAACATAGCGTAATAATCCAAAGCCCCTGAGCCAGTCGCCTGACTCAGGGGCTTTCCGTTTCTAACGCTTAATCACTTCGCTGCCAGCGCCACACCTACCTTCGAACGGTTCGGCCGGCCGATGGTTTGGGTGATCCAGGTGCCGGTTTCGGCGAGCTTGTCGAGATCGATGCCGGTTTCGATGCCCAGGCCGTTCAGCAGGTAGACGACGTCCTCGCTGGCGACGTTACCGGAGGCACCCTTGGCGTAGGGGCAGCCGCCGAGGCCGGCGACGGAGCTGTCCACCACGCTGATGCCTTCTTCCAGCACGGCGTAGAGGTTGGCCAGCGCCTGGCCGTAGGTGTCGTGGAAGTGGGCGGCGAGCTTTTCCATGGGGATGTCGCGGCTCACGGCTTCGATCATGCGCTTGGCGGCGAGCGGGGTGCCGACGCCGATGGTGTCGCCGAGCGAGACTTCGTAGCAGCCCATGTCATATAGCGCCTTCGAAACTTCGGCGACTTTGGCCGGGGCGACTTCGCCTTCGTAGGGGCAGCCGAGCACGCAGGAGACGTAGCCGCGCACGCGCACGTTGGCCTCTTTGGCTCGCTCCAGTACCGGGGCGAAGCGTTCCAGGGATTCGGCGACGGAGCAGTTGATGTTCTTCTGCGAGAAGGCCTCGCTGGCCGCGCCGAATACCGCCACTTCCTCCACGCCGCACTCCAATGCCGCTTCCAGCCCCTTGAGGTTGGGGGTGAGGGCGGCGTAGGTCACGCCCTGGCGGCGCTTGAGGCCGGTCATCACTTCGCGATGGTCGGCCATCTGCGGTACCCACTTGGGCGAGACGAAGCTGGCCGCTTCGATGTAGCCGATACCGGCGGCGCCCAGGCGGTCGATCAGTTCCAGCTTGGTGGCCGTGTCGATCGGGTTGGGCTCGTTCTGCAGCCCGTCGCGTGGGCCGACCTCGACCAGGCGCACTCGTTTCGGAAATGCCATTTATCGTTCTCCTATTCCGCCGGCGCGAATTCCAGCAGCACATCCCCCTGGCCTACCGTATCGCCGGCGTTGAAGTGGAAGCTCTCCACGTGGCCGTCGGCGGGGGCGGTCATGGTGTGTTCCATCTTCATGGCTTCCATGACCATCAGTGGCATGCCTTTCTCCACCTTCTGGCCGGCTTCCACCAGCAGCGCGACCACGGTGCCGTGCATCGGCGCGGTGAGGGTCGATTCGGCTTCGTGGTGGCCGTGGTCGATGGCGTCGATGCGGCGCCAGAACAGGCGGGTTTCGCCGCGCGGGTCGACCATCACCACGACGTTGCCGTCGCGGCGTGCCTGCAGGCGGCGGCGGTGGCCGTTGAGGGTGACGGCCACGGCGTCCCCTTCCAGGTGCTGCAGGCGGGCGGTAAGGGTCTCGCCGCCAATGGTCAGGTCCCATGGATCGGCGCCGCTGGCCCGGGTGCCTTCCACGACCACCACGCTCTCTTCGTCCTGCACATGGGCCGGGTCGCAAAGCGAGATGCGGATGGTGTGCGGGGCGTTGAGGCGGAAGCCGTCGTGGCGGTCCCAGGGCGAGTCGCTTTCGCACTCGCGGGCGAGCTGGTTCAGGCCGATCAGCGCGGCGCCGGCGTACTCTTCGGTGGTGTATTGCTTGGGGGCGAAGAGGGTGGCTTCGTTCTTCTCGATGAAGCGGGTATCCAGCTCCGCGTTGCGGAAGGCAGGATGAGTGGCCAGCCGCTGCAGGAAGGCGCGGTTGGTCACCACACCCTGCACGTCCAGCGCGGCGAGTGCGCGGTTGAGGGTGGAGAGTGCTTGGTCGCGGTCATCGCCGTGAACGATCAGCTTGGCCAACATGGGGTCGTAGTGCATGGAGACCACGTCGCCGGTTTCCACGCCGCTGTCCAGGCGCACCTGGCGCGGGTCGAGTCCGGCGCCCTTGAGGTCCATGGCGAAGCGAGTCAGCTTGCCGGTGGCAGGCAGGAAGTCCTGCTCCGGGTCTTCGGCGTAGAGGCGCGCCTCGAAGCTGTGGCCGGTGATGGTCAGCTCCTCCTGCTGGAGCGGCAGCGCTTCGCCCATGGCCACGCGCAGCTGCCACTCGACCAGGTCCTGGCCGGTGATCATCTCGGTGACGGGGTGCTCCACCTGCAGGCGGGTGTTCATCTCCATGAAGTAGAACGAACTATCTTTGTCGAGCAGGAACTCGACGGTGCCGGCGCCCACGTAGCCGATCTCCTTGGCGGCGCGCACGGCGGCTTCGCCCATCTCGCGGCGCAGTTCGGCGGTCATGCCGGGGGCGGGGGCTTCCTCGAGCACCTTCTGGTGGCGGCGCTGCACGGAGCAGTCGCGCTCGAACAGGTAGACACCGTTGCCGTGGCTGTCGCAGAACACCTGCACCTCGACGTGACGCGGCTGGGTCAGGTACTTCTCGATCAGCATGCGGGTGTCGCCGAAGGCGGCCTGGGACTCGCGGCGGCAGCCGTCCAGCGCGGCCTGGAACTGCTCGGGGGCTTCCACCACGCGCATGCCTTTGCCGCCACCGCCGGCGCTGGCCTTGAGCAGCACCGGGTAGCCGATCTTGTCGGCTTCGGACTTGAGCAGTGCGTCGTCCTGGTCGTCGCCGTGGTAGCCCGGCACTAGCGGCACGCCGGCGTTGGCCATGCGCGCCTTGGCGGCGGACTTGTCGCCCATGGCGGCAATCGCCGAGGCGGGCGGGCCGACGAAGGTGATACCGGCGGCATCCAGCGCTTCGACGAAGGCGCCGTTCTCGGAGAGGAAGCCGTAGCCGGGGTGAATGGCGCCGGCTCCGGTGCGCTTGGCGGCTTCCACGACCGCTTCGATTTTCAGGTAGCTTTCGCGGGCGGCGGCCGGGCCCAGGCGTATGGCCTCGTCGGCCTCGCGCACATGACGTGCGTTGGCGTCGGCGTCGGAGTACACCGCCACGGTGCGCAGGCCCATGGCGCGGGCGGTGCGCATCACGCGGCAGGCGATCTCGCCGCGGTTGGCCACCAGCAGGGTGTCGAAGGGTGTGTTGCGGGTATCGTGGGTCTGACTCATGAGCGGCGCTCCGAGGAATTCGTGTTGTCGTCGGCCCAGGCGGGGCGGCGCTTCTCGAAGAAGCTGGTCAGGCCTTCCTGACCTTCGGCGCTCACGCGTAGCTCGCTGATCACGCGGCAGGTGTGCTCGCGGGTGGCCTTGCTGTCGGAGTCGCGCGCCACTTCGGCCAGCAGCGCCTTGGTGGCGCGTTGGGCCTGGGGCGAGCCGGCCAGCAGGGTGGCGATCATCTCCTCGACTGCCTCGTCGATGTGGTCGTGGCCGACGATCTGGTGGGCCAGGCCCAGTTCCAGCGCCTGGTCGGCGTCGATCACCTCGGCGGTGAGCGCGTAGCGGCGCATCTGGCGCGACCCCAGGGCGCGCTGCACGTAGGGGCTGATCACCGCCGGGGAGAGGCCGATCTTGACCTCGGAAAGACAGAACTTGGCCTTCTCGCTGGCGATCACCACGTCGCAGCACGCGGCCAGGCCCACGGCACCGCCGAAGGCGGCGCCCTGCACGCGACATACGGTGGGGCAGGGCAGGGTATCCAGGCCGTGCATCAGCTGCGAGAGCTTGCGCGAGTCGGCCAGGTTGCCCTCGAAGTCATACTCCACCATGCGCTTCATCCAGTTCAGGTCGGCACCGGCGGAGAAGTTCTTGCCCTCGGAGCCCAGCACCACCACGCGCACCTCGCCGTGGCGGGCGGCGTCATGCAGCTTGGTGAGATGCTCGTTGAGCTCGGCGATCAGGCTGTCGTCGAAGGCGTTGTGCACTTCGGGGCGGTTCAGCGTCAGCCGGGCGACGCCACGGTCATCGATGTTCAAGTTCGAATATGTCTGTGTCATAACGGCCTCACATCCGGAATACGCCGAACTTGGTTTCCTGGACCTCCGCGTTCATCGCCGCGGCGAGCGACAGCCCCAGCACGTCGCGGGTCTGGGCCGGGTCGATCACGCCGTCGTCCCACAGTCGGGCGCTGGCGTAGTAGGGGTGGCCCTGGCGCTCGTACTGTTCGCGGGTGGGCTGCTTGAAGGCTTCCTCCTCCTCCTTGCTCCACTCGCGGCCTTCGCGCTCGTACTGCTCGCGCTTGACCTGGGCCAGCACGCCGGCGGCCTGTTCGCCACCCATTACCGAAATACGCGCGTTGGGCCACATGAACAGCAGGTTGGGGTCGTAGGCGCGGCCGCACATGCCGTAGTTGCCGGCGCCGAAGCTGCCGCCGATCAATACGGTGAACTTGGGCACTTTGGCGCAGGCCACGGCGGTGACGAGCTTGGCGCCGTGCTTGGCGATGCCTTCGTGCTCGTACCTGGAGCCGACCATGAAGCCGGTGATGTTCTGCAGGAACACCAGCGGGATCTTGCGCTGGGCGCACAGCTCGATGAAGTGGGCACCCTTCACCGCGGATTCGGAGAACAGCACGCCGTTGTTGGCGACGATGCCCACCGGGTAGCCGTGGATGTGGGCAAAGCCGGTGACCAGGGTGTCGCCGTAGTAGCGCTTGAATTCGTCGAAGTCGGAGTCGTCGACGATGCGGCCGATCACTTCGCGCACGTCGAACGGCTTCTTGAGGTCGGTGCCGACGATGCCGTAGAGCTCGCTGGGGTCGAGGCGCGGGGGCCTCGGCTCCTGCATCTTGAGCTGGCCGCGCTTCTGCCAGTTCAGCCGCGACACGCAGGCGCGGGCGAGCTGCAGGGCGTGGGCATCGTTCTCGGCGTAGTGGTCGGCCACGCCGCTCTTCTTGGCGTGCACGTCGGCACCGCCCAGGTCCTCGGCGCTGATGCTCTCGCCGGTGGCGGCCTTCACCAGCGGCGGGCCGCCGAGGAAGATGGTGCCCTGTTGCTTGACGATGATCGACTCATCGGCCATGGCCGGCACGTAGGCGCCGCCGGCGGTGCACGAGCCCATCACCACGGCGATCTGCGGGATGCCCTCGGCGGAGAGGGTGGCCTGGTTGTAGAAGATGCGCCCGAAGTGGTCGCGGTCGGGGAACACTTCGTCCTGGCGGGGCAGGAAGGCGCCGCCGGAGTCGACCAGGTAGATGCACGGCAGGCGGTGCTTGCGGGCGATCTCCTGGGCGCGGATATGCTTCTTCACCGTCAGCGGGTAGTAGGTGCCGCCCTTGACGGTGGCGTCGTTGGCGACGATCACGCATTCGACGCCGGAAACGCGGCCGATACCGGTGACCACGCCGGCGGCGGGCACCTCGCTCTCGTAGACCTCATGGGCGGCCAGTGCCGAGAACTCGAGAAAGGGCGAGCCCTCGTCGATCAGGTGGTCGATGCGGTCGCGCACGAACAGCTTGCCGCGGCTCTCGTGGCGGGTGCGGGCCTTCTCGCCGCCGCCCTGGCTGATCGCCGCGGTCAGCTCGCGCAGCTTCATCACCTCGTGGCGCATGGCCTTGTCGTTGGCCTGGAAGCCGTCGCTGCGCGGATTGACCTGAGTGTTCAGAATCGCCATCGGGGCTCCCCTTACTTCGATTCAGTAAAAATTTCGCGGCCGATCAGCATGCGGCGAATCTCGCTGGTGCCGGCGCCGATCTCGTAGAGCTTGGCGTCGCGCAGCAGGCGCCCGGTGGGGTACTCGTTGATGTAGCCGTTGCCGCCGAGCAGCTGAATGGCGTCCAGCGCCACCTGGGTGGCCTTTTCGGCGCAGTAGAGGATCACGCCGGCGGCGTCCTTCCGGGAGGTCTGGCCGCGGTCGCAGGCCGCCGCCACGGCGTAGAGGTAGGCGCGGCAGGCGTTGAGCGTGGTGTACATGTCGGCGATCTTGCCCTGCACCAGCTGGAACTCGCCGATCGACTGGTCGAATTGCTTGCGCTCGTGGATGTAGGGCACGACGACGTCCATGGCCGCCTGCATGATGCCGATGGGGCCGGCGGCGAGCACGGTGCGCTCGTAGTCCAGGCCGCTCATCAGTACGCGCACGCCCTTGCCTTCGTCACCCAGCACGTTCTCGACCGGCACTTCGCAGTCCTGGAACACCAGCTCGCAGGTGTTGGAGCCGCGCATGCCCAGCTTGTCGAGCTTCTGGGCGGTGGAGAAACCGGGCATGCCTTTCTCGATGATGAAGGCGGTGATGCCCTTGGAGCCCGCTTCCGGGTCGGTCTTGGCGTAGACCACCAGCACGTCGGCGTCGGGGCCGTTGGTGATCCACATCTTGTTGCCGTTGAGCACGTAGTGGTCGCCTTCGCGCCGTGCGCGCAGTTTCATCGAGACCACGTCGGAGCCGGCGCCCGGCTCGGACATGGCCAGCGCGCCGACGTGCTCGCCGCTGATCAGCTTGGGTAGGTACTTGGCCTTTTGCTCGGCATTGGCGTTGATCTTGAGCTGGTTCACGCACAGGTTGGAGTGGGCGCCGTAGGAGAGGCCTACCGAGGCGCTGGCCCGGGAGATCTCCTCCATGGCGATACAGTGGGCGAGATACCCCATGCCAGTGCCGCCATCCTCCTCCGGCACGGTGATGCCGAGCAGGCCCATGTCGCCGAATTTCCGCCACAGGTCGTTGGGGAACTCGTTCTTCTCGTCGATCTCGGCGGCGCGCGGGGCGATCTCGTCGCGGGCGAAGGCGTTGACCTGATCGCGCAGCATGTTGAGTTCGTCATCGAGGCCGAAGTCGAGGGGCTTGTAGGACGTGAACATGGCGGCGGAACTCCCTAGTGACGGTCGTAGACCAGCTATCGGTTGGTGCGAGCGCACAGCGCAGCCCGCAGTGTAAATCAGGATGCTACAAGACTAGGCGAGGTTGACGTTAACGTAAAGTGCAGCCTTGGGGCGTGCTACGAATGTCGAAGGGTGTCGTGGCGAGATGACGCCACCGAGCCCATCGGCTCGATGGCGTCATGCCGGTTCAGCTTAGCAGCAGGGTGAGCTGATAGTAGAGGGGGATGCCCACGATCACGTTGAGCGGGAAGGTGAAGCCCAGCGAGGCCAGCATGGCCAGGCCGATGTTGGCCTGGGGAATGGCGGTGCGCATGGCGGCCGGTGCGGCGATGTAGGAAGCGCTGGCGGTGAGCGCCGTGAGGATCAGCACCGAGCCGGCCGGCAAGCCCAGCGCCAGGCCGGCCAACATTCCCACCAGCGACAGCAGGGGCGGGGCCACCAGGGCGAAAGTGAGCAGGCGCCAGTGGTACCAGGGGATGGGGCGAAGGGTCTCCGCCGCGGTCAGACCCATCTGCAGCAGGAACAGGGCGAGTACCGCATGGAAGGCACCCATCAGCAGGTCGGTGACGTTGGCGCCGTCCGCCGGGCCATACATCGCGCCGATCACCGCACCGCCGGCCAGCAGGATCACGCCGCGGTTGGTCAGCGTCTCGTGCCAGATCCCCTGCAGCGCCTCGCTGGAAGCCTTGCCGGAATGGCGGCGGTACAGCGCGATGGCGACCATGATCGCCGGCAGCTCCATCATCACCAGGTAGAGGGTGACCTCGGCGCCGATGGGTAGGGCGCGGCTCTCGGCGAAGGCCAGCGCCACGGCGAATGTGCCGGCGCTCACAGAGCCATAGTGGGCCGCGATGCTGGCGCTGTCGGCCGCCGAGAGACGTACCAGGCGGCGCAGAACCGGCATCAGCGCCAGCGGGATCAGGGCGCCAAGCGCCGCCACTGCGAGCAGCTCCGGCACGATCGACCAGCCCAGGTTGCCATAGAGCGCCATCCCGCCCTTGAGGCCGATGGTCAGCATCAGCAGCAGGCTCAGGGTGTCGTAGGCAGCCTTGGGTATGGTCAGGTCGGACTTCACCACACCGGCGAGCAGGCCGAGCAGGAAGAACATCACCACGATATCGGGCATGGGTGGACTCTCTTATCGTGTCGCAACGCACGTGCCATGTTGCGACGCAGTGGCTGGGTGTCGCGGATTGTGAAGAGTACACTATATTGATTCCAATAAATTGTTTCAGGGAATAGCATTGGTGATCATCTATAGCACTATCTTCGGGACCCACGAATGAACGTTCGCCACCTGACGTTTCGGCTTCTGCAGGTGTACACCGCCGTGGTACGGGCGGGCTCGGTCAGTGAAGCGGCACGTCAACTGCATCTGACCCAGCCAACCGTTTCCCAGCAGCTCAAGCGACTGGGCGAGGCGGTGGGCGAGCCACTATTGAACGTGCGCCAGGGTCGGCTGGTGCCCACGGAGGCGGGGCGGGAGCTGTACCGCGCCAGCCGCGAGGTGCTGGGCCGCTTCGATGACTTCCAGGACTACCTCACCGCACTGCGTGGGGGCGAGCGGGGGCGCTTCAGCATCGCCCTGGTCAATACCGCCCAGTACGTGCTGCCGCGCCTGCTCGGCCCCTACAGCCACGCCTTCCCCGATGTCGACGTGACCCTGCATATCGGCAACCGCCGCCAGATGCTGACGCGCTTCGAGCGCCAGGACGACGATCTCTACGTGTTCAGCCACCCACCGTCGTTGACCCATGCCCTGGCCGGGCGTTTCCTGCGCAACCCGCTGGTGGTGGTGGCACCACAGGGGCACCCTATGGCGAAGCACGAGCGCATCGCCATGGGCGAATTGCTGGAGGAGCGCTTCCTGCTGCGCGAACCGGGTTCGGCCACGCGCATGATGTTCGAGAGCTGGCTGCAGGAGCACGGCCTGTCGCTGGGGCCCACGCTGCAGATGGCCAGTAACGAGGCGATTCGCGTCGGCGTCGCGGCCGGCATGGGCCTGGCCGTGCTTTCCGAGCATGTATTGCCGCCGGAGCATCCGGATATCGTCATCCTGCCGGTGGCAGGCTTCCCTATCGAGAGCCACTGGCAGTTCATCGTGCGCCGCGACCGCCGCCTGCCTCACGCCGCGCTGGGCTTCCTGCGCTTCGCCGCGGGGCATCTCGACGAGTGTGTCGAGCCGCGCTTCGTGGCTAACGAGCTGGAGGCGATGCTAGGGCGGTTGGAGGACCCCTTATGAAGGTCTCAGGCAGCTTGATCCTGCGACTGGCGACGATGGCGCAGCGTCTTCCACAGCTGCGAGAGCAGCACCACGGCCAGCAGGGCGACGATGCCCAGCGAGATGGGACGGGTGAACAGCACCGTCCAGTCGTTCTGGGCGATCAGCATGGTCAGGCGAAAGTTCTGCTCCGCCATGGGGCCCAGCAGCACGCCCAGCACCACGGGCGCCAGCGGGAAGCCGAGCCGGTTCAGCAGGTAGCCGGCCAGGCCGAAGGCCAGCATGACATAGAGATCCGTCACGTTGCCGTTCACGGTGTAGACCCCCACCGCCATCAGCACCAGCGTGGTGGGTACCAGCAGCGCGGAAGGCATGCGTAGCACCTGGGCGAACAGGCGCGTGGCGACCATGCCGCCGAGCAGCAACAGCAGCATGGCCGTCAGCAGCATCTGCCACATGAAGCCGAACACCACGTCGGGGGAGCGGGTGAACAGCTGCGGGCCGGGCTGCAGCCCATGGATCATCAGTGCGCCCAGTACCAGTGCCGCCACCAGGTTGCCGGGGATGCCCAAGGTCAGCGAGGGGATCATGGCCGCCGCGTTATCGGCGCTGTTGCCGGACTCCGCCGCGGCGACGCCGACCGGATTGCCGCTGCCGAAGGTCTCGGGGTCCGGCGCCTTGCGCTTGGCCTCGTTGTAGCTGAGCAGGGCGGCCAGGTTGCCGCCGGCGCCCGGCAGGATGCCCACGGCCACACCGATCAGCGAAGAGCGGCTCCAGGTGCGCCAGTGGCGGCGCAGCAGGCCCAGGCTGCCGCCGCTCGGCTTGGCGCGGAAACTGTCGCTGTTGAAGTAGGATTCGTTGCGCTTTTCTGCCATCTCGAGCACTGGCGGCACGGCATACAGCCCGATCAGCACGATGAGTAGCTCGAAGCCGCCTGACAGGTAGAGTGAATCGAAGGTGAAGCGCTCTTCCCCGCTGATGGCATCGATGCCCACCAGGCCGATGATGACGCCGAGCAGAGCGCTGAGCATGCCCTTGCTGACATCCTTGCCCACCAGCACGGCAATGCTGACGAGGCCGAACACGGCCACCCAGAAGTACTCCGCGGGGCCGAACGCCAGGGTCACCTTGGCCAGCATGGGGGCCAGTGTCATCAGGGCCAGGGCGCTGACGATACCGCCGATGGCGGACGACCAGCAGGCCGTCTTCAGGGCCAGCCCGCCTTCGCCCTGGCGCGTCATCGGATAGCCGTCGAAGGTGGTGGCGATGGCGGCGGGCGTGCCCGGGATGTTGAGCAGGATGGCGGGAATGGCACCGCCGTACATGGAGCCGTTGTAGATCCCCGCGACCAGCCCCAGGGCAATGATGGGGTCGAAGCCGTAGGTCAGCGGCAGCATCAGGGCAATGGCCATGACCGGGTTCAAGCCGGGCAGCGCGCCGATCAGGATGCCGATCAGCGTGCCGACGAACAGGCTGATCAGCGAGCCGAGCTGCAGGGCCACCGGCAGCGCATTCAGGAGCGATTCGAACATGAGCGGGACCCTATTCTAGGAGGCGAGGAAGAACTCGACGGGCAAGGGGCGCTTGAGCACCACGGCGAAAAGGGCGTACAGCAGCGTGATGAAGCCCAGGGTGATGCCCGCTATCGGGGCGGGTCGCCGCTCTCCCAGCAGCACCGCCAGCAGCGTGATGAACAGGGCGCTGGTGGTATAGAAGCCGACGATCGGCAGGGCCGTGTAGTACACCAGACAGCAGCCCAGGGTCGTGGTGAAGCGCGCCGGGTGATCGACCAGGGCGGGAGCTGGGTGGGGTGTCGTGTGGCGGCCGGCGGCGGTCGTGGTGCGCGCGGCCAGCACGCTCTTCATGCCTCGCCAGAGCAGGGGCAGGGAGAACGCGCCCATCAGGGTGCCTACCCCGATGGGAACGTAGGCGGCATCGGCAAAGAAGTCCTTCCCCATCCAGACAGTGGTGACGCCCAGGATGAGGAAGGCAATGCCAGAGAAGAGATCTCTGTAGTTCATGGTCTTATCGATGCCTTTGCGGGTCACTGTTGCTTGAGGCCGAGGTTTTCCAGGGTCTCGCCGATGGCCTGGGTCTCCTGCTCCAGGCGCTCGCGCAGGGCTTCGCCACGCACCAGGTTGAGGGTTTCGCCCTGGGCGGCGAGGAATTCCTGGAACTCCGGGTGCTCCACGGCGCGGGCCACGGCATCGGCGACCGCTTCGGCGCGCTCTTCGTCCATGCCTTCGGGGCCCAGCATCATGCGCCAGAGCACGGTCTCGAGCTCGGGATGGCCCAGGGCGGCGAGGCCGGATGCCTGGGGCAGGGCTTCGTTGTCATCGGCGGAGGTCACCAGCAGGCACTTGGCCTGGCCTTCCTCGACATAGGGCAGCACCGGTGTGATGGAGCCGCCGTAGATGTCGACGTGGCCACCGAGGAAGTTCTGCAGGGTCTCGCCGGCACCGCCGAAGGGAATCGGGCGGGCGGTGATGTCGTAGGCTTCGAAGATCCGCTCCGCCGCCAGGCGCATGGTGCCGCCGACGCCATCGTTGCCATAGGTGTACTTGCCGGGGTTGGCTTGCAGTTCGGCAAGGAACTCCTCGCCGCTCTCGGCGGGGAAGTCGGGCGCGACGCAGAGGGTGTAGGCGCTCTGCGAGGTACTGGTGATGGGGGTCAGCGTCTCGTAGGAGTACTGCACGCGCTGCATGTGCGGCACCGTGGTGATGGGGCTGTTCCAGGTGGAAAGCAGGGTATAGCCATCGGGCCGCGCCCGGGAGAACTGGTTGACGCCGATGGCGCCGCCGCCGCCTGCCACGTTGAGCACGGCGACGGGCTGGCCCAGCTCCTCCTCGAGGTACTGGTTGAGCATGCGCGCCACGTTGTCGGTGCCGCCGCCCGCCGGTGCCGGCACGATGAGCTCGATGGGGCGGTCGGGATAGTCGGCCATGGCCGGGGTGAAGGCAAGGGCCGATACGGTAGCGGTGGTGAGGAGCAGCGTGGTTTTCATCTGTCGAACCTGTCGTTGGAGTCGTTGGGACATGGGGGCGGGCATCGAGGCCCGCTTCAGGCGTTTTGTTCGCCGAGGGTGACGCGATAGCGGAAACGCTCGGGTCGGCCATGCACGAGTCGATACTCGATGACGCGGCCCATGGGGTTGCGCGCGATGCGCTCGATGACGGCAACCGGCGAATTGGCAGGCAGCTCCAGGTGCCTGGCGCTTGCCTGGGTGGCGGTGCCGAACGAAAGCTCATCCGTCGCCGACGTGATGAGAATCCCGAATTCCTGAAGGAAGACGGGGTAGAGCAGCGGTCCCATGTCCTTGGGATCGAGCGCCAGCAGCCCTTCGAAATCGGGCAGGCGCAGGTAAACCTCCTCGAACAGCATCGGTTCGCCGGACCACAGGCGAACGCGCTCGAGCTTGATGCAGCGCGTCGCCTCCGGCTCGCCGAAGGCCAGCCGGACCTCGGCAGGCGTTTCAACCTCCTCACGGCTGAGAATGCGGCTCTCCGGAATCATGGAGCCGTCGGGATCGTCGGCATCGTGCACATGGAAGAAGCGGAACAGGTCGGCGCGAAACGCCGGCTGCTTGACGAAGGTGCCGGTGCCGCGGCGCCGCTCCAGCAGGCCTTCGTCCACGAGCTGCTTCAGCGCCATGCGCATGGTGGCCAGCGCCACGCCGTACTCCTCGGCCAGGCGGTTCTCCGAGGGGATCGTGTCGCCCGGCGACCACTCCCCATTGGCGATCCGCGACGCCAACTGGTCGCGCAGCCGGGCATAGAGGGGAAGGCGCCCGTCGGCTTGGGGCATGCGCAGTGCACACATGGCTTCGATCTCCTGGATTCGCTGTCTTGTTGCTGTCACTAAAGACCAGTGTATACTTCTAGTCAACCGATTCTCTAGAGAACTAGACTTAAGTCTAGGTGAGACGCCCTTGAGTATTCGGCCACGGGCCTGGCGGGTGGGAAAGCTGGGGGTGAGGACGTCGGTGAGGAAAGTCGGTGAGAAAAGCGGGTGAGGAAACCAGAGTGAAGCAAGGGTTCGACTGTCACGCCCACGTCTATCCGCAGGTGGATGAGGTCAAGGGCTCCAACTATCGTCCGTCGCGGCCGGCGCCGCTGCATGAGTGGCAGGCACATCTGGAGGCATGCGAGCTTCGCGGTGGCGTGCTGGTGCAGCCGAGCTTTCTCGGCCACGACAACCGTGAGCTGTTGCGGATCCTCGGCGAACTGGGGGGGAACTACCGCGGAGTGGTGCAGCTTCCCAAGGAGGCCAGCCTGACCGAGATGCGCCAGCTCGATGCGGCCGGCATCGTCGGCGTGCGCTGGAACCTGATCGAACGGCGCCACGAACTTCCCGACCTGGAGGATCCGCAATGGATCGATTTCCTCGACCGGCTGAAGGCGCTGGACTGGCACCTGGAGCTGCACCTCGAGGGGGATCGCCTGCCCGAACTCTTCCCCGCGCTGCACGAGCACGGCGTCACCCTGGTGATCGATCACCTGGGGCTGCCCGTCGAGGCCGCCCCCGCCGACGATGCCGGTTTCCGCCTGTTGCTGGAAGCCGGCCGGTACGGCCGCACCTGGGTCAAGCTGTCGGGGCCTTATCGTTCCCCGGTGCGCGACCTGCGACCCCATGTGGGCGAGCTGCTGAACGAGCTGGGGCGCGAGCGGCTGGTGTGGGGCAGCGACTGGCCCTGGACCCGTCATGAAGGCAAGCATAGCTATCGCGATACCGTCGACTGGCTGGCCGACTGGGTCGGCGACGATGACCGGCGCGTGATCCTGAACGATTCCCCGCGAGAGCTGTTTCGCCTCGATTGACGCAAACCCGATGGTCAAGCCCGGCAGGCAGAGGCCCGGACCACTGTCGCAAGCGTCTGGGCCTCTGCGCTTCGTCGAAGTTCAGGCGAAGCTGCCGTGGCGATGGCCGGCCCTGGCCAGCCATCCGGCCAGGTGAAGGCTGAGATCGCGGGCGTCGTCGTCGGCGCCGTGGATGGCGCCCGACTTGCGCCGCCGCATGAAGGGCAGGCCCATGGCGTAGAGGCCCGGCGCCACCACGCCGCCGTCGTGCCGCAGGCGTCCGCGGGCATCGAATACCGGTGCGTCCAGCCAGCTGAAGTCAGGCTTGAAGCCGGTGGCCCACAGCACCGTGCGGATTTCGCCGCCGGCCAGGTCGAGCCCGAGGCAGGGTCGCTGCGGCACGCGGGTGGGCGGCAGGGGTTCCGGGGCGGGCAGGGCATCGTGCCAGTCGTGGGCAATGGCCCAGGCATCCAGGTTCTCGAGCAGCCGCACCAGCTTGAGGTCTGCCGCCGTGGCGTGCATGGCCAGCGAGCCCGAGAACTGCAGCCGGGTGCCGGCCAGGCCCGCCAGACGGCCGACCAGACGAACGCCACGCTCGCTCAGGGCGTTGAGGTCCAGGTCCTGCGGCTCGACGCTGCCCAGCAGCTGCGGTGAGGGCTGGCGCCGGGCGCGGGCCAGGTCGTCCACCTCGTCAAAGCGCTGGTCGAGCATCCCGGCGTGCTCCAGCCACCACTGGATGTCGCGGCCGCGGTAGCACCGTGGCATGCGCAGGTGCTCGCCCACGGCCAGCGTCACGGGTCGCCCGCTGCGCTGGATCTCGTCGGCCAGCTGCACGCCGGTGGCCGAGGCGCCCACCACCAGCACGCCGCCCGGCGGCAACTGCTCCGGGCGACGATACGCATGGGGCGTGAGGCTTTCGACCCAGGGCGGCAGGGCTGCGGCCATGGCGGGCACGGCGGGAAGCTGGCAGGCGCCGGTGGCGATCACCACCGCCCGGCAGCGCCAGTCGCCCCGGTCGGTCACTACCCGGTAGCCGCCGTCCGCCGGCCAGACCGTTTTCACTACGGTGCCGGTATGCAGCGGGGCCGAGAGGCCCCGTGCATAGTCGTCGAGAAAGGCGATCAGCTCCGCCATGCCCATGAAGCCTTCCGGCTCCGGCCCGGCATAGGCCTGGCCGGGCAGCCGGCATTGCCAGTTGGGCGTGAGCAGGCGCAGCGACTCCCAGCGTTCGTTGCGCCAGGCGTTGGCCACCTCGCCGCGCTCCAGGAGAACGTGGTCGATGCCGCGCTGCGCCAGGTGGTGGCTCATGGCAAGCCCCGCGTGTCCCGCGCCGATGACCACGGAGGTCACGACGCGGGCCGGGCGATGCAGCGGGCGTTGATGCCCTGCGCTCATTTCACCGCCACCTTCACGTGGGTCGGGTTGGTGAGCAGGTCGTAGACCGCCGAGCGCTTCTGCGACTGGGCCACCAGCGCCTCGATATCGGCGCGACTGGCATCGGCGTCGATCTCGAACATCACGCGGATGTCGTCGAAGCCGTTGCGCACGTCGGGGTCCATGCCGAGGATGCCCTGGATGTCCATGTCGCCTTCCACCGTGGCCTTGACCGAGCGCAGCTGGATGCCGCGATGCTGGGCCACGGCGGCCACGCCGGCGGTGAGGCAGGCGGCCAGGCCGACCAGCACGTACTCCACCGGGGTGGGGCCGTGATCCTCGGCGGCGAACACCTCGGGGTGATCCGCCTCGAAGGTGGAGCGTGAGCGGTGCCGCTGGGTTTCGCCCAGGCCATGGAAGTCCTCGACGGCGATGCGGCTATGGGTGCCACGGACCCAGTCGCAGTGGGCGCGCCAGGTGAAACGGGCGGCGGCGGGGGCCTGGGACAGCGCCTCGCGGGCGCCCAGCAGGGCGGTGACGTTGACGCCGTTGTCGATCGGTTGGGTGGCGGTGTGCATCTAGACTCTCCTCGTATTGTTTTGTCTCGTCATGGATTGACCGTCAGCGGTCAATGGCGAGATTCGACGCGCTTGGTGTGAGTCAGCGTGGGAGAGGGCGTGGTTTTTCAGGCCGCCGGCGTGGAATCCACCTCGGGTGCGATGCGCCGGAAGGCCCAGATGCGGGTGACCGGCATGCCGGCCTGATGCTGGGCCAGGCGTACCGATTCGGCATCCGGGGCGTGGTAGAGACAGAGCATGCGCTGCCGGTCGAGCGAGAAGAAGGTGCGCAGGAAGCGCACCTGGTGATTGTTCAGGCACGCCGCCCCGGCATCCTCCAGGGCCTGGATCGCCTCGAAGGTCACCGGGGCCGCGAAGTGGCGCTCCACCATCACGCTGGCGGCCGCCAGCGCTGCGGGTCTCAAGGCGGGGGCATCGTACACCCTGCCGGCCCACAGTGAGCTGACGTCGGCGCCGGCCTGGCGCAGGCCGATGCGCGCCGATTCCACGTCGGGCGCCCGGAAGTGACAGACCAGGCGGCGTCCGTCCCGTGCCAGCAGGCTCTCTTCCCAGCGAATCCGATGCAGGTCGAAACAGGGCAGGGCCGCTTCGCTCAGCGAGCGCACGCGCTGCGGTTCGAGGGGGCGGTCGAAGCCGCGCTCGAGGATGACGTCGGTCATGCCTCGTCCTCGGCTTCGGGTTGTGCCAGCAGTGCCAGCCAGCGTCGCCGGGCCCAGCCGGCAACGGGGCCCCGTGCCAGCGTTTCGGCGGCCTGGGCATGCTGTCGCCAGGCCGGTGTGTCGCCAAGGCGTCGGGCACATTCGGCCAGCAGGGCATGGGCCAGCAGTTGCTCGCTGCGCCGCTCCAGCACCCTGGCGTGTTCGAGGGCCTCGCCGGCCCGCTGCCTGGCGCTGTCGGCTCGTCCCCTGATCAGGTCGAGCCGCGCCGCCTGGAGCAGCAGCACGGCCAGGCGATGGCGGGCATCGGCATGACGCAGGGTGACGAGTGCCACGCCGAAGGAGTCGGGATCATCTGCCAGCGCGTAGTGGCACAGGGCCTCGGCGGCGACGGCATAGGGCGCCTCGCTGCCGTCGCGCAGGCGCCCGCCGAGTTCGCGTAGCTGGTGACAGCGCTCCCGGGCCTGTGCGTAGTCGTCCCGCTCGAAATCCATCAGCAGCAGCATCTCCTGGGCCTGGAACTCGCCCAGCCGGTCGCCCATGGCCTTGCACAGGGTGCGGGCCTCCTTGAAGTAGCTCTCTGCCTTGTCGAGACGATCCTCATGCAGGCTGAGCAGGCCCTGGGCCAGGGGAATGGCCGGGTGGCCGATATGCTGCTGGATGGCCAGCTTGCGCGCCTGGGCGAGCAGCTCGCCCGCCTGGTTCAGGTCGCGCTCCAGCATGGCCAGGCAGCGGGCGGTCTCGGCCATGGCGATGACCTGCTCGCGGCCTTCGCCGCAGCGGGTCGCGCGTTCCGCCTGCAGGGTCTGCTCATGGGCGTCGCGCCACTGGCCGTGGGCCCAGCGAATATGGCTGGCCAACTGGAAGCCGAGGCGCGCGTGGGCCAGAGCACCGTGCTCCAGGGCCTGCTCGGCCAGGGCCACGACCTCGCCGGCCCCGGCCTCCCAGTCCGCCATGGGGGCGGCGCTGTAGAGAAGGTCGTGGAGCTCCAGGGCCAGGCAGACGCGTCGGGTGCCGGTCATGTCGTCGGTCAAGACCAGGCCCCGCTGGGCATAATGCTGGGCCTCTTGATTGGCGAAAATGCGCAGACAGTAGCGGCCGGCTTCGATCATGGCCCGGACGGCCAATTCGAGGTCGCCGCTGGCATGGGCGTGGTGCGCCAGGCTAGCGGCCTGGCGCATGTCGTTGAGTGGCCTTTCGGCCAGCCATTCGGCAATGCGCCGATGCATGGCCTGGCGACGTGCCGGCGTGATCGCCTGGTAGAGCTCGCTCGCCAATTCGCCGTGCGTGAAGCGCAGCCCCTGGCTGCCGCTGGTGAGCCAGTGGTGCCGTTCGGCCACTTCCAGCGCCATGCCGACACGGTTGGTGTCGAACCCCGAGACCTGGCCCAGGGTGGCGGGATCGGGTTCCGGGGCGAGCAGCGCGGCCCAGCGCATCACCTCCAGGGTGTCGCCCTTGAGGGCCGAAGAGGGCGTCTGGGCGGCGGGGGGCGTTGCCGCCACGAAAGGGTCGGCGCCTCTCGTCGACGGGGTCGGGGGAAGCCTGGTCTCGCGCCAGGCGCGCAGCAGCTGGCCGTTGAGCGGCAGACCCGCCTCGCGGATGAGCCTCACCCCAAGCTGCAGCTGATGCTCGGCCTCGCGAGGGCGGTGCAGCGCCAGCAGCAGGTGCACCAGCCGTGCGCGAGCCGTTTCGTCGAAGGGGGTGAGGCGCACCCAGGCGTGGGCGTGAGGCAGGGCGCGTTCGGGCGTGTCGGCGAGCCGCTCGACCAGGGTCGTGAGCAAGGCCGTCTGGGCACGCATGGCGGCTTCCCGCTCGGCCAGGCACCAGCCGTGGAAATCGGGGAACCGATCCAGCTCCAGGCCCTCCAGGAACGGGCCGCGGTAGCGAGCCGCAGCGCGTTCGAGCGCGGCGATGTCGGCCTGTGCCAAGCCGGCGCTGCACAGCGCATGCAGGCCAACCGCGTCGATGTCGATGTCGGCGGTGTCCAGGCCCACGCCGAGCCGATCGGCCCTGAGCCGGGTTCGGCCGGGGGAGTCCACCAGGCGGCGCAGCTTCGACAGGCTCCAGCGCAGCGAGCCGCGTGGGTCGTCGGGCAGCTCCCAGAGCAGGTCGCACAGGTGTTCGCGGCTCAGGGAGCGGGTATGAAGCGCCAGGTAGGCGAGCAGGGCTCGGGTCTTGCGGGAGGGCGGCAGCGCCAAGACCTGCCCGTCCCGAAGCACTTCGAGATCGCCGAGCAGGTTGAGGGTCAGCGCGTTCATGTCAGGACCCGGTGGGATAACGCTAGCAGTATAGTCTGCGACCCCGTCGGGCTGGCCGCCCATTTTTCTACGCCCCCGACAGCAAAAAACCACGCTGGCTTCCACGCCCGCTTCCTCGCCGGGAGGCGACCCTTGCGGCATACCCAACCGAGGAGCCACCCATGTCCCGCCATGCCAGTATCCTGGAAACCATTGGCCGCACCCCGCTGGTGCGGCTTGCCCGGCTCGCGCCGCCGGACGTCAACCTGTACGTGAAGGTGGAGGCTTTCAATCCCATGGGCTCGGTGAAGGATCGCATGGCCCTGGCCGTGATCGAGGCGGCCGAGCGCAGCGGTGCCCTGCGACCGGGACAGACGGTGATCGAGGCCACCAGCGGCAATACCGGGATCGGCCTGGCCATGGTGTGCGCGCGCAAGGGCTACCCGCTGGTCGTGACCATGGCCGAGAGCTTCAGCCTGGAGCGCCGGCGTCTGCTGCGCTTCCTCGGCGCCCGTGTCGTGCTCACGCCGGCCTCGGAGAAGGGCAGCGGCATGCTGGCCAAGGCGATCGAGCTGGCCGAGGCCCACGGCTACTTCCTGTGCCGCCAGTTCGAGAACGAGGCCAACGCCGAGGTGCACAGCCGCACCACGGCGCGGGAGATCCTCGATGACATGCAGGGCGAGTCGATTCACGCCTGGGTGACCGGCTTCGGCACCGGCGGCACGCTCAAGGGGGTCTCCCGGGTGCTGAAGGCCGCCGATCCGACGACCCGGGTGGTCGTTGCCGAACCCGACAATGCCCCGCTGCTGGGCAGCGGCGAAGTCCAGCCGCAAGGCGCCAGCCATCCGCGCTTCCGCCCGCACCTGATGCAGGGCTGGAGCCCGGACTTCATCTCGCCGTTGACCCAGCAGGCGGTGGCCGCCGGGATGGTGGACGAGGTGGTGCCGGTGGCGGGAGAGGAGGCGCTGCGCCTGGCTCGCGAGCTGGCGCGCAAGGAGGGCATCTTCGTCGGCATCTCGGCCGGTGCGACCCTGGCCGCGGCGCTGCAGGTGGCGCGGCGGGCACCGGCCGGCAGCCATGTCGTCTGCATGCTGCCCGATACCGGCGAGCGCTATCAGTCCACCCCACTGTTCGAGGGCATCGCGGATGAGATGAACGAGGAGGAGCTGGCGCTGTCGCGCTCCACGCCCGGTTACCGTTTCGACGCGCCCGCGCCCGTCGCCCAGCCGCCTGCCATAGCGCGCCTTGATACCGCCCAGCAGGCAGCGAGCGATGTCGAGGCCGAGCGACGGCTCGACGCCTGCCTGGCCCAGGCGCCGGTGGTGATGTTCTCCCTGGCCTGGTGCGAATTCTGCTGGGCGGCGCGCAAGCTGTTCGAGCGCCTGGGCGTCGACGTACTGAGCGTGGATCTCGACTCACCGGCCTGCCAGGCCGACGACATGGGCGTGCGCCTGCGCCCGGTGCTGGCGCGGCGCACGGGGGCGCCGACCATTCCGCAGATCTTCATCGGCGGCAAGCCGCTCGGCGGCTGTGGCGAACTGTTCGAGGCATGGGCCGACGGTAGCCTCGGCGAACGCCTCGCAGCGTGCGGGGTGGCTTACGATGGTGAGGCGAGAATCGCCCCCGACCTCCTGCTGCCGGCCTGGCTACACCCACGCTCCACCACCGCCTGACGGAGAGACGCACATGAGCTATATCGAGACGATTGACCCGGAGCGGGCCGAAGGCGAGGTCAGGGAGATGTACCAGCGCCAGCAGGCGCATTTCGGCTACCTGCCCAACTATGCCCGGGTGTTCTGCCATCGCCCCGAGGTGATGAACCGCTGGGCGGCGCTGATTGCGGCCATCCGTCGCCCGATGGATGCGCGCCGCTACGAGCTGGCGACCCTCGCCGCCGCCCGCGCGCTGGGCAACACCTACTGCTCGCTGGCGCATGCCAAGGCGCTTTCCGAGCTGCTCGGCATGGACGAGACGCAGGCCATGGTGGCGGGTGGGGCGGGGCCTCTCGACGAGGCCGAGCGCAGCATGATGGCCTTTGCCGCCAAGGTGGCCTGCCGCGCCCAGGAGGTCGGCGCCGAGGATATCGATGCGCTGCGGGCGCACGGTTTCGGCGACGATGAGATCTTCGACATCGTCGCGGTGGTGGCGGGCCGCGCCTTCTTCACGCGCATCCTCGACGGCCTTGGCACCGAGGCCGATGCCGCCTTCCGCGAGCTTCCGCCTGGGCTGGTGGCGCCGCTCAGCGTGGGCAGGCCGATCGCCTCGACCTGACGCCGCCTCGCTATTTCTCGGACAGGTCGGGCATGTTGCGCGTGCGCGCCACGCCCGGCAGGCGCCGGCGCAAGGCGGCCTTGCCCATCATGTGGGCGCTGACCGGGGCGGTGGCGAACAGGAATATCGTCACCAGCGCCTCCTGGACCGAGACGCCATGATGCTGGTGGCTGAAGTAGATCAGCGAGCCGATCAGGATGCAGCCGACCCCCAGGGTACTGGCCTTGGTCGGGCCGTGGAGGCGGGTGTAGAAGTCGGGCAACTTGGCCAGCCCCCAGGAGCCGATCAGTGCCACCAGCGCACCGAACAGCAGAAAGGTGGCGACGACGACCTGCAGGTATCCCGGCATGTCGATGACGATCATTCGATGACATCCCCTCGTAGCAGGTACTTGCTCATGGCCACGGTGCTGACGAAGCCCATCAGTGCGATCAGCAGGGCCAGCTCGAACAGCACGCCGAGCCCCATCCGCATGTCCGCCAGCACGATCAGCGCGATGCTGTTGATCATCAGCGTGTCCAGCGCCAGGATGCGGTCGACGATGTCCGGCCCGACGGCCAGGCGGTAGAGGTTGAGCAGGGCGGCGATGGCGAAGAGGGTCATGGCGATGGTGATGACGGTAATCATCGGAAGATCTCCTCGAGTGGCCGTTCGTAGCGCTCACGAATGGTGGCGATGGCCTCGGCCTCGTCCTCCAGGTGCAGGGCATGCACCAGCAGGGTACGGGCCTTGGCATCGTGATGGATCGAGACGGTGCCGGGCGTCAGCGAGATGGTGCTGGCCAGGATGGTGATGGCGAAGTCGTCATCCAGCGCCAGCGGATAGACGAAGAACCCCGGCTGCAGGTACCGGGTGGGGCGCAGGATGCGCAGCGCCACCACCAGGTTGGAGCGCAGGATGTCCACCAGCAGCACCAGCAGGTAGCGCAGCAGCGGCAGGGGGCGCTTGATTTTCGCCTCCTCGGGCCAGAAGGCGTGGGTGACGAAGGGGATCGCCACGCCCAGGGCCACCCCCAGCAGGGCGTGGGCCACGCTGAAGTCGTTGACCATCAGCAGCCACAGCAGCGCCAGGAACAGCGAGAACAGCGGGTGCGGCAGCCAGAACTGCCAGGAGCGGAACGACGAGGGCGTCATGGTGCCACCTCCCGAGTCGCTGCGCCGGCTTCCGGCAACACGGCGGCGATGTAGGCCTGCGGGTCGAGCAGCTGTAGCGCGGTCAGTTCAAGATAGCCCATCACCGGCTCGCCGAACGCCGCCAGCAAGCCGTTGAGGCCGACCATGCCGGTCACCAGCGCCAGCGGGCCGCGTTCGAGCGGGTATGGCCTGGCCATGTCGCCGGGGCGCCAGAACCAGCTGCTGCCGGTGCGACTGACGGCGATCAGGGTCAGCAGCGCGGCGCCCAGCAGTACCCACCACAGCCACAGTCCGCGGGGCTCCTGTGCACTGGCCTGCAGAATCCATGCCTTGCTGACGAAACCGCCGAACGGCGGCAGGCCGACCATGGCGATACCCGCGATGAAGAACAGGCTCCCCAGCAGCCAGCGATGGCCGATGGGGCCGATCGCCGAGAAGCGGTCGTAGCCCGTTTCACGCTGGCGGCCCAGCAGGTCGGCCAGCAGGAAGAAGACGGCGGTCATGCCGGTACTGTGGATCAGGTAGAAGAGGGCGGCGCCGAGGGTTGCCGGGGTGACGAAGCTGATGGTGGCCAGCAGGGTGCCCACCGACAGGATCACCAGGTACGCCGTCAGCGTGCGCAGGCTGTTCGAACCCAGCACGCCGACGCCGCCGAGTGCCAGGGTCAGCAGCGCCAGCGGCCACAGCCAGCGCCAGGCGGTCGCGTTGACCGGCGCCTCGCCCAGCGCGAAGACCAGCAAGAAGACCCGCAGGATGGCATATACCCCGACCTTGGTCATGATGGCGAAGAGCGCGGCGACCGGCGCGCTGGAAGCCGAGTAGGCACGGGGCAGCCAGAACAGCAGCGGCAGGATGGCGGCCTTGATGCCGAACACCACCAGCAGGATCAGGCTGGCGGCGGCGAGCAGCGGGGCATCCTCCGCCGGCGCCTCGGCCACGCGCAGGGCCAGGTCGGCCATGTTGAGCGTGCCGGTGAGGCCATAGAGCGTGCCCAGGGCGATCAGGAACAGCGCGGAGCCTGCCAGGTTGATGACCACGTAGTGCAGACCCGCGCGGCTGCGGGCGCGGCCGCCGCCGTGGAGCAGCAGGGCGTAGGAGGCGATCAGCAGGATCTCGAAGAACACGAAGAGGTTGAACAGATCGCCGGTCAGGAAGGCACCGTTGAGCCCGGCCAGCTGGAACTGGAAGAGCGCGTGGAAGTGCGGCCCGCGCTTGTCGGTGCCGCTGCTGGCGTAGAGCAGGCAGCAGAACCCCAGCACGGCGGTCAGCGCCAGCATGATGGCCGAGAGCCGGTCGAGGACCAGTACGATGCCGAAGGGCGCGGGCCAGTCGCCGGCGTGGTAGAGGTAGTGCTCCCCGGAACCGGCCATGGCCAGGCCCCACACGCCCAGCATCACCAGGCCCAGGGTGCTGGCGATGCCCACCCGGCGCTGCACGCCGAAGGGCAGCCGGTAGAGCAGCAGCTGGCCCGCCCCGGTGATCAGCGGCAGCAGGATCGGCAGGATCAGGGTGTGGTTCATGCGCGGTCCTCGTCCGGGTTCTCGCCGTCGACGTGGTCGTTGCGCAGCTCCACCGCCGCCTTGAGCGCCAGCACCACCACGAAGGCGGTCATGGCGAAGCCGATGACGATGGCGGTGAGTACCAGGGCCTGGGGCAGCGGATCCGCCGCGCGTTCGCCGAGGCCGACGATGGCCGGCGCGCCGGCGACCAGGCGACCCGAGGCGAACAGGTAGAGGTTGACCGCATGCGAGAGCAGCGTGAGCCCCAGGATGACCGTGAAGGTGCGCGCCCGCAGCAGCAGGTAGACACCGCAGGTGGTCAGCACGCCCAGCGTTATCGCATAGAGCAGTTCCATCAGCCGATTTCCTTGCCGGGGCCGGCCACGGTCATCAGCTTGCCGAGGTTGGCCAGGATCAGCAGGGTCGCCCCGACCACGGTGGCGTAGACCCCAAGGTCGAAGAGCATGGCGGTGGCCAGCTCGACGTCGCCGAGCAGCGGCAGGTGCACGTGGCCATGGGCCGAAGTGAGGAACGGGTAGCCCAGCAGCCAGCTGCCGAGGCCGGTGGTCACGGCGATCAGGATGCCGGCCCCGATCAGCGGGCGGAAGGCGGTCAGCATGCGTTCCTGGGCCCACACCAACCCGCCTGCCATGTACTGCAGCGTCAACGCCACGGCAGTGATCAGCCCGGCGATGAAGCCGCCGCCGGGCAGGTTGTGGCCGCGCAGGAAGATGTAGGCCGAGACCAGCAGGGCGATCGGCAGCACCAGCCTGGCCACGGTGATCAGCATGATCGGGTGCGGTTCGGCGACCCAGTGCGCGGGGTTGGTGTCGACCACCCGCTCCTTGAGCTGCAGGTCGCGGGTGAAGGCGAACACCGCCACCGCCGCGATGCCCAGCACGGTGATCTCGCCCAGGGTATCGAAGCCGCGGAAGTCCACCAGGATCACGTTGACCACGTTGGTGCCGCCGCCCCCCGGCAGGCTGTTGGTGAGGAAGAAGTCGGAGATGCTCTGTTGCGGCCGGGTCAGGATGGCGAAGCTGAAGGCGGCCACGCCGCCGCCCATCAGGCCGGCGATGGCAAGATCCCGCCCCATTCGGAGGCGCGAGGATTCCCGGGGCGACTGCTGGGGCAGGAAGGAGAGCGCCAGCATCATGATCACCACCGCCATCACCTCGACCATCAGTTGGGTCAGGGCCAGATCCGGCGCCGAGAAGCGCGCGAAGGCGACGGTAACCAGCAGCCCGGTCACCCCGAGCAGCAGCAGGGCCGGCAGGCGAAGGTGGTGGAACACCACCACGCCGAGGGCCGCCAGGCAGAGCAGGATGGCGGCCAGCACGGTCAGCGGGTCGAGGGGCGCCAGCGCCACGCCGCCGTGCCAGCGCGCCACGCCGAGCAGCTCCACGCCGACCAGCACGACGACGGTCACCATGATGAAGATCAGGTAGCGCTGCTGCGACCCGTTCTCGAGCTGGAACACGCGCTGCTGCGATAGCGTGATGGTGCGCAGCATGATCCAGTCGAAGATCTCCTTGGCGTCCACCTCGGGCAGCCGCGCATGGAGGCGGAACAGCGGGTCGCGGATGTGGTAGAAGAGCGCGCCGCCCGCCAGCGCCACGAGGCTCATGAACATGGGCAGGGAGCCCCCCAGCGCCGCGAAGTCGTAGGCGGGAAGGTCGGCCTGGCGAGAGGCCTCGAACGCCGGCTGGACCAGTGTCGCGTTGAGCCCTGTCGGCGCCAGGCCCGCGTAGAGCGTGGCCAGGGCCAGCAGGGCAATGGGCGTCAGCGCCGCCGCGCGGGGCTCCCTGGGCGGCCAGACGGGCAGGTCGATGGGTCTGCCGTTGAAGTAGACGTTGTGGAAGATGCGAATCGAGTAGGCCACCGAGAACAGCCCGGCCAGGGTCACCCAGGCGGGGATCGCCACGGTCGCCCAGCCGGGCGTTGCCACCAGCAGGCTCTCGCCGAACAGCATCTTCTTGCTCAGGTAGCCGCTCATCAACGGCAGGCCGGCCATGGCCGCGGCGGGGATCGCCGACAGGGCCATCAGCCACGGCATGAAGCGCCACATGCCGTTGATGTGGCGCATGTCACGGGTGCCGGTGGCGCGGCTAACGTAGCCCGCCATCATGAACAGCGGCGCCTTGAACAACGCGTGGCACACCAGGTGAAAGAGCGCCGCGGCCACCGCCATGGGCGTACCCAGGCCCAGCAGCAGCATGATC
Source organism: Halomonas sp. SS10-MC5 (assembly GCF_015992245.1). NCBI lineage: Bacteria > Pseudomonadati > Pseudomonadota > Gammaproteobacteria > Oceanospirillales > Halomonadaceae > Halomonas > Halomonas sp. SS10-MC5. The sequence goes on from NZ_CP065435.1 coordinate 1,960,468, forward strand.
ATGCCCAGGTGGGAGACCGTGGAGTAGGCCAGCAGCCCCTTCATGTCATGCATGAACATGGCCACGAAGGCACCCACCATCAGCGTCACTATGCCGGTCAGGGTGACCAGGTGGAACCACAGTTCGGATTCCGCCAGGGCGGGATGCAGCCGGGCGAGCAGGAACAGCCCCGCCTTGACCATGGTGGCGCTGTGCAGATAGGCGGAGACCGGCGTCGGCGCCGTCATGGCGTGGGGCAGCCAGAGATGGAAGGGAAACTGTGCCGACTTGGTGAAGGCCCCGAGCAGGATCAGGTTGAGCATCAGCGCATAATGCTCATGGGCACGGATCCGGTCGCCGGATTCGAGCACCACCGACAGTTCGTAGCTACCGGCCGCCTGACCCAGCAGCACGATGCCGCCCAGCAGCAGCAGCCCGCCGCCACCGGTGATCACCAGCGACATACGCGCGCCCAGCCGGGACGCATGGCGCTCGCTGTGAAAGCCGATCAGCAGGAACGACACCAGGCTGGTCAGTTCCCAGAACACCAGCATGAACAGCAGGTTCTCGGACAGCACGATGCCCAGCATGGCCGCCATGAACAGCAGCACCAGGATGTAGAAGCGCGCGGCCGAGGCGCTGCCCTCGAAGTAGTAGCGTGCGTAGAGCAGGATCAAACCGCCGATGCCAGTGATCAGCAGGGCGAACAGCAGGCCTAGGCCGTCGAGACGAAATGCCACGTCGAGCCCCAGCGAGGGCAGCCAGGTCAGGGTATGAACGATCGTTTCGCCGCTCGAGACCCGCGGCAGCCAGCCCAGCAGCAGGGCGAAGCTCGAGACGGCAGGCAAGGCGGCGAGAGTCGCCAGCTGCCGGGACGTGCCGCCCCGGCGAAGAGCGGGAAGCCAGGCGCCCAGCAGGGGTAGCAGGACGACGAGGGCAAGGGCCATGCGGGCGCTTGCGGCTAACGTCGTAAAGCGGGCTGGCGGCTGGGTTCCTCCAGGCGCCGACAGGAAGGCGTTGGTTGACTCGGGAATGGGTGTGGATACGGGTGGATGGATTCTCGCATGACGCCCCCTGAAGCCGTGAAGATCTTCATCGCATCGCCGCGGCGTCGCCAGTGACGTGCCTGGCGTCGCCTGCCGGAAAATTGCCGTCAACGGCCTTCACTATAGTGGGCTTTGCCGGCCCGTTCCTTGGCTCGTGTCAACGCTGGGCGAGGTTTCCGATGTTCGCGGGCGAGCGCTTGGACAGCTTCGTCTCGACACGCTGCCGGCTTCCTGCCCCGGGGTTCAGCTGGCGGGCTGCTGGTTCGGCGGCATGATGCCCAGCCGCTTCATGCGGCGGTAGATGGTCGGGCGCGACAGCCCCAGTTCCCTGGCCACGGCGCTGACGTTCCATTGGTGTCGGCACAGGGCGCGGTAGAGCAGGTCCTGATGGAGCGCTCGCGCGGATGAACCGGTGGCGGTGGACAGGGCCTGGCCCTGGCTGGCACCGGGGTGGGCCAACTGACCATGCACGCACTCCTCGGGCAGGTCGCCGACGACGACCTCGTCCCCATCGCAGGTGGCCAGCGCGTAGTGCAGCGCGTTGTGCAGCTCGCGAATGTTGCCGGGCCAGGGATAGGCGAGCAGGGCGCTCATGGCGTCGCCGCGCAGGCGCACCCGCGAACCGCGCTGCTCGTTCAGCTCGGCGAAGATCTGCCGGATCAGGTAGCCCTTGTCGGCGCGTTCGCGCAGCGGCGGCAGTCGCAGGCTGGCGCCGTTGAGACGATAGAAGAGGTCCTCGCGGAAGCGCCCGGCCTGGATCAGCTCGCGCAGGTCGCGGTGGGTGGCGGCCACTACCCTCAGGTCCACCTTGATCGGCCGGCTGGCGCCGATGGGCAATACCTCCTGCTCGGCCAGCACCCGCAACAGACGGGTCTGCAGCTGCAGCGGCATGTCGCCGATCTCGTCGAGGAACAGCGTGCCGCCGTCGGCCTGCACGATCAGCCCCTTCATTCCCTTGCTGCGCGCCCCGGTGAAGCTGCCCGGTTCGTGGCCGAACAGCTCGCTCTCGATCAGCGACTCCGGCATGGCGGCGCAGTTGATCGCCACGAATGGCTTGTCGCGGCGCCGGCTCGAGTCGTGCAGGGCGCGGGCCATGCGCTCCTTGCCGGTACCGGTCTCGCCCATCACCAGGATGTTGATCGGCTCGTTGCGCAGGCGCGCGGCCCGGGTCAGGGTGTCGCGCATGCTCGGGTCGTCCTCGGCCAGCGCCTCGAGCGGGGCCAGGCTGGAGTCGCGGGGCAGCGAGCGATTGGCGCCGGGGCGCCGGGGCGGCTCGATCAGGGTGGCGAAGTGGATCTCGCGGTGGCGCCGGGTGTGAAAGGCTTGTACCCGGTCATCGCTGTGCTGGGGGATGGCGAGTACCTCGCTGACTTCGCCGTCGAGCAGGTCGCGAATGTTCCAGGCCTGGAAGGGGCGTGCCTCGCCGGCCTCGGGCAGCGGCAGGCCGTGATGGCGCAGCAGCTTGCGCCCCGCCGTGTTGGCGGCCACCAGGGTGCCGTCCTCCTCCATGGCCAGCAGGTAGCGGCGATTGATCTGCACGAACTCCCGCGAGCGATCCAGGCAGACGATATGGCGGTCGCCATAGCGCTGCAGGAAGTAGGCATCCTCGATCATCCTGGCGGTGGTCTTGACCAACTGCAGGGCGAAGGTCTGCGACTCCTTGGCGGAGGGCGAGCGATAGGCGGAGATGTCGAGTACCGCCAGCAGCTGGCCGTGGGGATCGAAGACCGGTGCCGCGGTGCAGGTGAGCTGGATGTGGTGGGCACTGAAGTGGTCGCTGTGATGGCAGGTCAGGGCGGTGCGCTCGTGGATGCAGGTGCCCACGGCGCAGGTCCCGGCATGGGATTCGCTCCAGTCCGATCCCAGGTAGAGGCCGGTGCGCTGATGCTCGCGCTGGTCGCTCTTGGCGCCGAGGAACTGCACCGCGATGCCGCGGGCATCGGTCAGCAGTACCACGTAGCTCAGCGGCGCGACCTGGCGATAGAGCTGCTCGACTCCGGCCCGGGCCACCTGGAGCAGGGCATCGGCCTGGTCCTGGTGTTCGCGCAAGGTGGCGCCGGGCACGTAGCGGGCGGGCGTGGGACGGGCCGGATCGAGGCCATAGCGATCGATGCAGCGACGCCATGAGCGGGCAATGATGCCGGCTTCGTTTTGCGCCGGCGTTCTCGCCTCGGTGTCGGCAACGGTGCGCAATATCGTGTCGATATGCTGGCGCTGGTGGTGTGTCGTGAGCGGTGTCGTGGACATGGCGGAGCCTTGGCGTGGCATGTCGTTGTCGTTATGCCTTCAAGGTAAGGGTCGCCAACCCGGCGCGAGATACGACCTTCGTCGAGCGCTTTACACCTGTAACGCATGCGTACGCCCTCCGTGTAACGCGACTGTCATGCGGCGCGTTCCGGACATGCTCCGCGATTCCTCCGATATTGCTTTTCCTACAACGAGTTACTCGTGTTCTGGGCGGTTCTGGCATGGAAGCTGCCCGGTAGGAGGTGAGCTCGCCGCGTCGGCGTGGCCATTGCCCAACAACAACCGAGGACTCGCACCATGCAATCTGCCACCGGGACGACGCTCAGCCGTCGTCGTTTCCTCACCCTGACCGGCGCCCTGGCCGCCGGCAGCCTGGCGCTCAGCGCCTCGACGCTGTGGCCGCGCTGGGCGCGCGCCGAGCCCGAGCTGGCCACCCGGCTGCTGCGCCTGGGGCGCGACATCTATCCCCACGAAGCGATCGCGGATCGCTACTACCTGGCGCCGCTCACGCCGCTGCTGGAGGAGCAACGTGAGCTGATCGCCGCCGGGCTCGACGACCTGGACCGCCGTGCGCGGGCGGCCCATGGCCGGGATTACGCCGCCGTCGACAGCGCCGCCGAGCGCGAGGCGCTGCTGCGCCAGATCGAGGATGGCGAGTTCTTCCAGGCCGTGCGCAACACCCTGGTAGTGGGGCTCTACGACACGCCCGAGCTGTGGCAAGCCCACTTCGGCTACGAGGGCTCCTCGTGGGAGCAGGGCGGCTATGTCGGCCGCGGCTACAACGATCTGGTGATCGACTGGCTGTGACGCCGGCACGCCGCTCACCACAACAACAAACGCTGCAATGAGGAGACACGCCATGAGTACCCGATTCGAGCATGACGACGACGGGGTGGTGGTGATCATCGGCTCCGGTGCCGGCGGCGGCACCCTGGCCCACGCCCTGGCCCGCAAGGGCATCAAGAGCGTGGTGCTGGAAGCCGGCAAGCGCTACGCCCTGGAGGATATCGAGAACGACGAGTGGGCCATGTTCGAGAAGATCTCCTGGCTCGACGAGCGCATTACCGCCGGCCCGCGCCAGTTGACCGAGACCTTTCCCAACCTGCCGGCCTGGATCGTCAAGGGCGTGGGCGGCAGCACCATCCACTGGGCCGGGGTAGCGCTGCGCTTCCAGCCCCACGAGTTCCGCCTGCACAGCGAGGTGGGCGACATCGCCGGCGCCAACCTGCTGGACTGGCCCATCTCCTATGAGGAGCTCGAACCCTACTACGTCCAGGCCGAGCGGCACATGGGCGTGACCGGCGAGGCCTCGGGCATGCCGCTGCACGACTGGAACAACAACTTCATGGTGCTGGCCGAGGGGGCCAGGCGGGTGGGCTACGAGAAGCTGCGCGCCGGGCCCATGGCGATCAACACCCGGCCCTACGACGACCGCCCCCAGTGCATGCAGGCGGGCTTCTGCATGCAGGGCTGCCGCTTCGGCGCCAAGTGGTCGACGATGTATACCGACATTCCCCGCGCCGAGGCCACCGGCTACTGCGAAGTCCGCCCCAACGCCATGGCGCTCACCATCGAGCACGACGAGCGCGGCCGGGTCAACGCCGTGGTCTATGCCGACGCCGAGGGCAAACTGCAGCGCCAGCGGGCGCGGGCGGTCTGCGTGGCGGGCAACTCCATCGAGTCGCCGCGGCTGCTGCTCAACTCCCACTCCGCGCTGTTCCCGGATGGCCTGGCCAACTCCTCCGGCCAGGTGGGGCGCAACTACATGACCCACGCCACCGCCTGCGTGTTCGCCGAGATGCCCAAGCCGGTGAACATGCACCGCGGCACCACCTTCGCCGGGATCATCTCCGACGAGGCACGGCTCGACCGCTCACGCGGCTTCGTCGGCGGCTACACCCTGGAGGTGATGTCGCTCGGCCTGCCGTTCTTCGCCAAGTTCATGGACCCGGCCAACGGCGGCTGGGGGCGCGACTACGCCGCCATCCTCGAAAAATACGACCACCTTTCGGGGGTGTGGATCTGCGGCGAGGACCTGCCCATGGAGGAGAACGGCATCACCCTCCACGACAGCCGCAAGGATCAGTACGGCCTGCCGGTGCCCATCGTCTACAAGGGCGATCATCCCAACGACGAGGCCCTGCGCCGCCACGGCCAGCAGCAGGCACGGAGCTGCTACGACGCGGTGGGCGCGGTGCGGGTGTTCGATGTGCCCGACTTCCCTACCAGCCACAACGTGGGTACCAACCGCATGAGCGCGCGCCCCGAGGACGGCGTGGTGAACCAGTGGGGGCAGGCCCACGACATCGACAACCTGTTTGTCTCCGACGGCAGCCAGTTCACCTCCAGCGGCGCCGAGAACCCCACCCTGACCATCGTCGCCCTGGCCCTGCGCCAGGCCGACCACATCGCCGAGCGCATGTCGCGCGGCGAACTCTGACAGGAGCCATCCCATGCAACCGACAGCCGACCAGCGGCGCTGGATGTACCGCCACATGGTGCTCAGCCGCTACCTCGAGGAGCGCATCGAGGCGCTCTACATGGAGGGCAAGACCCCGGTCTTCAACATGGCCAAGGGGCCGATTCCCGGCGAGATGCACCTCTCCAACGGCCAGGAGCCCTGCGCCGTGGGGGTGTGTGCCCATCTCTCGGCCGACGACATCGTCACCGCTACCCACCGGCCGCACCACATCGCCGTGGCCAAGGGCGTCGACCTCGACGCCATGGTCGCCGAGATCTTCGGCAAGGCCACCGGGCTCGCCGGCGGGCGCGGCGGCCACATGCACCTGTTCGACGCCGCGGTGAACTTCTCCTGCTCCGGCATCATCGGCGAAGGGCTGGGGCCCGCGGTGGGCGCCGCACTGTCGCGCAAGCTGCAGGGCAAGCCGGGCGTGGCGGTGGCCTTCATGGGCGAGGGGGCGGCCAACCAGGGCGCCTTCCACGAAGCGCTCAACCTCGCCGCGGTATGGCAACTGCCGGTGGTGTTCGTCATCGAGGACAACGCCTGGGGCATCTCCGTGGCTAAGCAAGCTTCTACCGCAGTGCCGCGCAACGACCTGCGCGCCGCCGCCTACGGCATCCCCGGCCACTACGTGGCCGACAACGACGTGGAGGGCGTCTTTGCCGCGGCGGGCGAGGCCATCGCCCGCGCCCGCGAAGGGCAGGGGCCGAGCCTGATCGAGATCGAGACCGCGCGGCTCGCCGGCCACTTCATGGGCGACGGCGAGGACTACCGGCCCAAGGGCGAGAAGGAAGGGCTCCAGGCCCGCGATCCGATCCCGCGCTACCGCCAGGCGCTGCTCGACGCCGGCGTGCTCGACGAAACCGGCGACGTCGCGCTGGTGGCCGAGGCCCACGCGCGGGTCGAAGCGGCCATTCGCTTCGCCCAGCAGAGCGAGTTCCTGCCGCCCGAGGCGGCGCTCGAGCAGGTCTTCGTCGAATCGGGAGAACAGCAATGACTACTGTTACCAAGAGCGCCACCCGCAAGCTGACCATCGCCCGGGCCATGGCCGAGGCCACCGCCCAGGAGATGCGGGCCGATCCGCGGGTCTTCGTCATGGGCGAGGACGTCGGCCCGCTGGGCGGCGTGTTCGGCAACACCCGCGGGCTGTTCGACGAGTTCGGTCCCGAGCGGGTGCGCGACACGCCCATCTCCGAGACCGCCTTCATCGGTGCCGCGGTGGGGGCCGCCTCCGATGGCATGCGCCCCATCGTCGAGCTGATGTTCGTCGACTTCTTCGGCGTGTGCATGGACGCCATCTACAACCTGATGGCCAAGAACACCTACTTCTCCGGCGGCAAGGTCAAGGTGCCGATGGTGTTGATGACCTCTACCGGCGGCGGCTACTCGGACGCCGGCCAGCACTCCCAGTGCCTCTACGGCACCTTCGCTCACCTGCCCGGCATGAAGGTGGTGGTGCCGAGCAACGCCTTCGATGCCAAGGGGCTGATGACCGCCGCCATCCGCGACGACAACCCGGTGGTGTTCATGTACCACAAGGCGCTGCAGGGCATGGGCTGGCTGGGCACCGAGAAGGGCGCCACCGTGCCGGTGCCGGAGGCGCCCTATTCGGTCGAGATCGGCCGGGCCGCCGTGGTGCGCGAGGGCCACGACGTGACCCTGGTCAGCCTCGGGGTGGGGGTGCACCACTGCCTGCGTGCGGCCAAGGCGCTGGAGGAGGAGGGCTTCTCCGCCGAGGTGGTCGACCTGCGTAGCCTGGTGCCGCTGGACCGCGATACCGTGCGGGCGTCCGTCGCCAGAACCGGTCGCCTGATCGTGGTCGACGAGGACTACCACAGCTACGGGGTCAGCGGCGAGATCATCGCCAGCGTCGCCGAGCACGCCGGCTGCCGGCTCAAGGCCGCACCCAAGCGGGTGGCCTATCCCGACATTCCGATTCCCTTCGCGCCGACCATGGAGCAGTGGGCCCTGCCCAACGCCGACAAGGTCGTCGCGGCCTTCCACCAGATGATGCGAGAGAGTTGAGGAGATGAGCATGACGACCGAAATAGCCGTGCCCGAGGACCTGTGGGAAGGCGATACCGAAGGGGTGATCACCTCCTGGCTGGTGAGCGACGGCGCCGAGGTGGCCCAGGGCGACCTGGTCGCCGAGGTGATGGTGGAGAAGGCCCAGTACGAGATCGAGGCACCGCTCTCGGGCAGGCTCGCCATCGTCAAGGAGGAGGACGAAGTGGTGGCAAAGGGCAGCGTGATCGCCACGCTCGAGAGCTGAGGAGAGTGCTGTGAAACTCACCACGACCCGACACGACGAGACCCGCCCCCCGGGGGCGGGCATACCACCTGCCGCGGCGAAGGAGATCCCGCTGAAGGGCATGCGCGGCATGATCGCGACCAGGATGCAGCAAAGCCTGCAGACCACGGCCCAGTTGACCCACCATGCCAGCGCCGGGCTCTGCGCCCTCGAAGCGCTGCGCTCGCGCTGCCGCGAGCGGGGGCAGGTCGTGCCCTCGCTGCAGGACCTGCTGCTGCGCCTGGTGGTGCAGACCCTGTCCGACTTCCCTGCACTCAATGCCACGCTGGAGGAGAATCGCATCGTCCAGCACGGCGCGGTGCACCTGGGGCTGGCCATACCGCTGCCCGACGACCTGCTGGTGGCGCCGGCACTCTTCGATGCCCAGGAACTGAGCTTGGGCCAGTTGCCCGAGGCACGCCGGACGCTCGTCGAACGGGCCCAGGCCGGCAAGCTTGGCGTGCGCGAACTGACCGGCGCCACCTTCACCGTCTCCAATCTCGGCCGCTCGCGGGTGCACCACTTTACGCCGATACTCAACGTGCCCCAGGTGGCGATTCTCGGCATCGGTGGGATGGAACGGCGCGCCGTGCCATCATCGCAAGGGTGGCGAGAGGAGGCGGTCATCGGCCTGTCGCTCACCTTCGACCATCGCGCCGTCAACGGCGCTCCGGCGGCGGCCTTCCTCGATGCCCTGTGCGAGCGCATCGAGGGGTTGCCGCCCGAGGCGTTCGACAGCGAACTGAGCGTCAACGACGACTAGAGGGAGGAAGCCACATGACGGCGCTTTCGCCTGGATTGGACCGCGCGCTCCAGCGGCTCAGCGTCGAGCAGGGGCTGGCCGCCGAGGAGGCCAGGCTCGATGCGGTCTGTCAGGGCGAGAGCCAGTTCGAACTGCTGGCCTGGCAGCCGCTGGATCGCGCCCTGGTGATGCCGCGCCGCCACGAGCGCACCGAGGGCTTTCCTGCGGCACGCCAGGTCCTGCGCGAACGGGGCTGGCCGATCCTGTTTCGCGCCACGGGCGGCACGCCGGTGCCGCAGTGCCCCGAGGTAGTCAACGTGACCCTGGTGCTGCGCTGTCGCGTGGGCAGCTCCGCGGCCCATCTCGAGTGGGGCTACCATCGCCTTGGCGACCCCTGGTGCGAGTGGCTCACCGCGCTCGGTGCCGCCGACGCCGACCTGGGGTCGGCGCCCGGCGCCTACTGCGACGGTCGCTTCAACGTGCGCATCTGTGGCCGCAAGCTGGTGGGTACCGCCCAGCGCTGGCGACGGGTGCGCGGCTGTCGCGACATGGCGCTGCTGGTCCACGGCGCCATGCAGGTCGGTGGTGATCCGGCCGAACTGGTCGACATCGTCAATGCCTTTCAGGAGGCCATCGACGACCCTCAGCGCTTCCTGCCCGAAAGCCATGTCGCACTCTCTCAGGCGCTGCCGGGTCTGGATGTCGAGTCAGTGCTGCCGGAGCTGCTGCAACGGCTGGCCGATCGGGAGGAGGCAACGTGAGCGAGTACACGGATTCGCTGCGTGACGTATTCGAGCTGTTCGGCCCCATCGCCGCACGGCGCATGTTCGGCGGCCACGGCATCTATCATGATGGCCTGATGTTCGCCCTGGTGGCCGACGAGACGCTCTACCTCAAGGTCGATGAGTACAACCTGGGCGACTTCGAGCGCGCGGGGCTCGAACCGTTCGGCTACGACAAGGGTGGCCGGTTCGTCCGGCTCTCCTACTACCAGGCGCCGGAGGAGCTGTTCGAGGACCGCGAGCTGGCCGCGGCCTGGGCGCGTCGCTCCTTCGAAGCGGCCTTGCGTGCCCAGGCGGGCAAGCGCAAGACGAAACCCTGAGGCTCGGCTTGATACGCCACCGGTTGCCGGTTTCTCGATGCATTGGGCTTCAAGCGTCGGGCGGCCCCTTGAGCTCGAGGGTGTTGCCTTCGGGGTCTTCGAGGTAGAGCGAGGGGCCCGTACCCTCGGCGCCGTAGCGCTGCACGAGTTCGCCGGCCTCGATGTCGTGCGCGGCGAGGTGTCGGCGTATCGCCGCCTCGTCGAAGGGTTCCAGGCGCAGGCAGAAGTGATCTAGGTTGCGCCCCTCGCGGCCCGGGGCGGCGCCGCCACGCTGTCCCAGCGGGCCTTCCACGGGTACCAGGTCGATCAGGCTGCGTCCGGCGCGCAGTTGGATCAGGCCGATCTCATCCTGACGTTTTTCCACCGTGCAGCCCAATACGTCGCAATAGAAGGCGAGCATGGCGTCGGTGTCGCGGATGCGTAGCACCAGATGGTCTATCCCTTGGATGGGCAGCATGGCGTTGCCGGCCTCCTGTCGCTCATCGACCCCGTTCATCGACGCTGTCATCGACACTATGGTCCAGGTAACCGGGAGGCTCCAGCGTTGCCTGGTGCGCCGGCGACCCGGCACCATCGTTTGAGGAGCCGTAGGTCCAGGACCACTTAGGCGTTGTGCCAGCGGCGCGGCTAGGCGCCGCTGACATGCCCTCAGTGGCGTGGATCCCACAGCCGGCTGCCGGTGTCGGCTTCGTAGCCCATGCCGTGGGGCGAACTCACCAGCTCCAGTTGCATGCCCCAGGGCGCCATGAAGTAAACCCAGGTCAGCCCCTTCATGGGGCCTTCGGTAAAGGTCTTGGGTTCGCCCAACACCTCCAGTCCTTGCGCCTGGAGATAGGTCACGGCCGTATCCATGTTATCGACGTAGAAGGCGATATGATGTCCGCCGATGTCGCTGTTGCGCGGCTGCTCGGTGCGCTGGTCCGGGGCGGTGTACTCGAAGATCTCCAGATTGGTGCCGTTGCCGCAGCGAACGAGGTGGGCGGCGGGGATGGTGGCTTCGGCATGCACGTCGAGGTTCTGGGTCATCCAGTCGTCGTCGAAGGGGCCGAAGGGGCCGATGGTGAAGAAGGCTTCACAACCCATGACCTCGACGAAGAAATCCACCGCCGCCTGCCGGTCAGGCACGGTGAAGCCGAAGTGCTGGGTGCCGCGCATTCCCGGGAGTTCGGCTTGGACGGTATGACTCGTCAGTAGCGCTGCCAGGGCGGCCCCTACCCATTGTGTCTTGTTCATGGCATGTCTCCTTGTTATTGCCGTTGTTAATGGTGGCGTTGCCACCAGGGTGAAGACGGCAAGGAGCATGCCAAAGCGGAATCCACGAGGTAAGCTACTGTTTTCCATACCCGGGATGACAAAAGTGGGAGGGCAAGGGTGACCATGACGATACAGTGCCGTGACAGCTGTCACGTTACGCATATGCCACCGGCGTGCCATGTACCCGGCAACCTTGCCGAGGTGTGGGCATGAGGCGGGTGCGAAGAGCGGCCGGAGCGTGCCAGTATGGACGGGTCGCACTGCCAGGACGCTCTTCATGACCCGTTTGTTCAGGAAGCACTACCATCCGGCCGGTACGGCGCCGGGCACCCTGCGTGAACTGTCGCTGGAACAGGCTGGCCTGCTCGGCCCTGCCACGTTCCACCTGGCTCGTCGCGAAGCGGGGCGCTGGGGCGCGATGCAGGAGATCGAGGTCGCGGAGATTCCCGAGGCCGCCGCGGAGGGGCCGCTGTGCTGGCTTCACGTGCAGGGGCTGCCCGTGGCCGAGGAGCTGGAGCTGCTCGGCGAGCGGGTGGGCCTGCATCCGTTGGCCCAGGAGGACATCCTCAATGGTGGACAGCGGCCCAAGGTCGAGCGCTTCGACGATGGGCTGGTGGTCATTCTGGGCATTCCCGAACTCGACGAAGAGGGTGACCTGCATCTGTACCAGCTGTCGCTGTTCATGGGGGCCAACATCGTCGTCAGCGTGATGGGCGAAACGCTGGATCCTTTCGTGGTATTCCGGCGACGCCTCAAGGAGAGCGGCGGGCGCGCCCTGGGCGAGCCGGACGACCTGCTCTACGGCATGCTCGATGCCGCCGTCGATCATGCCTTCCCGGTGCTCGACAGCGTGGGTGAGCGAATCGAGGAACTGGAACTCGAGATTCTCAACCAGCCGGACAGCTCGACGCTGGAGCGCCTGCATGGCTTGAAGCGCGAACTGATCATGCTGCGGCGTTACCTCTGGCCCACCCGTGAGGTCATCAACCAGCTGTTGCGCGATCATAACGACCTGTTTACGCCCGATACGCGGCTGTGGATGCGCGACGTCTACGACCATACGGTGCAAGTGATCGACCTGGTGGAGAGCTACCGCGACATGACGGCGAGCCTGCTCGACGTCTATCTCTCCAGCATGAGTCACCGGCTCAACGAGAGCATGCGCAAGCTCACCATCGTTGCCACCGTGTTCATGCCGCTGACCTTCATTGCCGGCGTCTACGGCATGAACTTCGCGCATCCCACCAGTCCCTTCGCCATGCCAGAGCTCGGCTGGTACTGGGGCTATCCTGTCGTATGGGGGGTCATGATCGCCGTCGCCGTCGGCATGGTGGTGTGGTTCAAGCGCAAGCGCTGGTTCTAGGCGCTGCAAGGAAAGGGCCTGCATGGAACTTCTCGCCGAGACACGTCACTACCCCGACCGCGTGCTGACCGACCGCCACGGGTTTCACCAGCTGCTGCTGGGACTCGACGGCGCGCTGGAACTCGAGTCGGCCGGGCGGCTCGTGCACGTGACGCGCGGCGTGCTGGCTCCGGTGGCCAGCGGCGAGGTGCATCACTACCTGGCACCGGGAGCCAACCGCGTGCTGGTGCTCGACCTGCCCGAGGCGTGGTGCGAGGCGTTGGCATTCGAAGGGCTGATGCGGGGGCAGGCGCGGCGTTTGCCGGAGCGGCTGGTGGCGCAAGGGAAGGGGCTTGGCGGCTCGGGCCAGGCACTGGCCGGCTGGCTGCAGCAAGTGCTTGCCGCCGGTGGCCGGCGTTTGGCGCCACCGCGGCTGAAGCTGCTCGAGCTGCTGCCCGCCATGCGCGGCGACCTGGCGCATCCGTGGCGCGTAGGCGAGATGGCCCGGCGTTGTCATCTGGCCGAGGCCGTCTTCGCCCGCCAGTTTCGCGCGTTGACCGGGCAATCGCCCCACGAGTGGCTGGTGCACGAGCGGCTGGCGCTGGCTCGCGAGCTGCTGCGAGTCGACGATGCGTCGCTCACCGAAGTGGCCCAGGCCTGCGGCTTCGCCGACAGCGCCCACTTTTCGAAGACCTTCCGCCGGCATCATGAGGCATCGCCCAGCAAGTGGCGCCGGCTGGCGAGGGTGAGGGGCGCTGCGTCCAGAGGTCAGGATTCGACAAGCGACCGCGTCACCTGAAGGGCATGCTCAGGCCTCGATGTTGTTGACGAGGTCATCGCATGTTCGCGCTCTCCCACCGTCAGGCCACGGCCATCGGGGCCACCACCATTCTCAACTGGGCGCTGCTCGCCACCCTGACCCAGCTCTCCGGGCCGGTGCCGCCGTTCCTGCTCACCGGGCTGGCGTTCGGCATTGCCTTCCTGTGCTTTCTGGCTTGGAGCCTCGCGCGGCACGAGTCGTTCGTCGCGCCGTTGCGCCAGGCCCCTTCGGTGTGGGCGCTGGGTGTCGGCGGGTTGTTCGGCTATCACGCACTCTATTTCGTCGCCCAGCAGAACGCACCGCCGGCCAACGCGGGGCTGATCAGCTATCTCTGGCCGCTGCTGATTGTGCTGTTCGTCGGCCTGCTGCCGGGCGAGCGGTTGTTGGCACGGCACGTGGTGGGCGGGCTGCTGGGCTTCGTCGGGGCGGCGCTGCTGATCGGCGGCGACCTGGGCGCCGGGGGCAGTGCGCTGGGCTATGGCGCCGCCTTCGCCTGTGCCCTGGTGTGGAGTGGCTACTCGGTGCTGTCGCGGGCCAAGAAGGCGGTGCCGACCAGCGCCGTGGGCGGCTTCTGCCTGGTCACGGCGCTGCTGGCCTTCGCCTGCCACGGGCTCTTCGAGGCGACCCGCTGGCCCCAGGGCAACGAGTGGTTGGGCGTCCTCGGCCTGGGCCTGGGGCCGGTGGGCAGTGCCTTCTTCACCTGGGACATCGGCGTCAAGCACGGCGACCTGCACTTGCTGGGGCTGCTGGCCTACGCCACGCCGTTGCTCTCGACGCTGGCGCTGATCATGGCCGGCTATGCGCAGGCCACCCCCCTGCTGGCGCTGGCGGCAGGCGTGATCACCCTGGGCATGCTGATCGGCAGCGGTGCGCTTTCCCGACGCACGCCTGTCCCCGCCTGACCCTCATGCCTCGTCCTCATCGCGCTTCGCTCGGTGGGGGCGGCGATCCTTGGTCGCGACCGGGCGGAAGCCGTCGCCGAACACGGCATCGAGATCGAAGGTGGAGTGCTGGCCGATGGCATCGAAGTGTTGTTCGAGCCACAGCTCGGCCCAGCCGCGGCCCTGGCGATACAGCCGCGAGACGAAATCCCACTGGGCGTTGAACTTGCTGGAGGCGGAGAGCTGTTCCACCTCCTGTTCGGCGTGGATCAGGTGCAGGCGCATGGAGCGGTAGCGCTCCACCTCCAGGCCTTCGGCATCGATCAACTGTTGCAGCAGCTGGATGCTGCGCAGCTCCTTGATCAGGCTGGTGTTGAAGGTGATCTCGTTGATGCGGTTGATGATGTCCCGGGCGCTGTCGGGCAGTTTCTGGCGTACCAGCGGGTTGACCTGCACCACCACCAGGTCCTGGCAATCCATATCGTCCACCAGCGGGAAAAGCGCCGGGTTACCGCTGTAGCCGCCGTCCCAGTAGGCCTCGCCGTCGATTTCCACCGCGGGAAACATGAACGGCAGGCAGGCCGAGGCCATCACCGTATCCACTGAAATTTCCGGTTGACGAAACACCTTGGCCCGGCCGGTCCGGACATTGGTGGCGGTGACGTATATCTTGGCCCGGCGGCAGGCGTTGACACGCTCGAAATCCACCAGCTTGCACACCAGATCCCGTAGCGGATTGATCTTCAGTGGGTTGAGCTTGGCCGGGGCGATGAGCTGGGTCAGGCTCTCGAACATCAGATAGCCCGGCGAATGATCGAGGCTGCCGGTGCCCGTCAGCCAGTCCCATGGCGCCGGCTGAATGGGTGAGAGTCGTGCGGCATCGCTGACCCCACGCCAGAAGCGGCCAAGCGCCTCGCGTGCGCCCTGGCGGCCGCCGCGGTGCAGGCCATCGGCCAGCACCACGGCGTTCATCGCCCCCGCGCTGGTGCCGCTGATGCCATCGATCTCCAGCCGTTCCTCTTCCAGCAGCCGGTCGAGTACGCCCCAGGTCAAGGCGCCGTGGGAGCCTCCGCCCTGTAGTGCGAGGTCGATGTGCTTGCGTTCATCCCTGGGCATGCCATCTCCTGTGTCGTTGATGTTGCGTTGCAGTGTAGGAGGCTCATGGCGGCCATGCCCGTTAGCGTTGTGCAAGCGCGTCAGGATGGCCGTTGACCTGTCGAGGGTTGAACTAAAGTCTAAGAAAAGGGATAATTTGAAAAACCATTCCATAAACGTGCCGGAGGCGGTACCTCAGGGGCCGTAGCGAACCATGACCACACTGCGTTTTTCCACCATCTGGGATCTTCCGCTGGCGGCTCGTCGCGAGGCCGACGAACCCCCGACCGCTCCGACTGCCGAGCGCTTCCTGACCATCTGGGACAGCCCGCGTCTCACCACGTCGACCAAGGGCAAGCGCCCTCCGCGCAAGCTTGCCAAGTTCTACCTCTGACGCCCCGAAGCCACGCCGCAAGCGGCGATGGCAACCATCGACAGCGCCCATGCCGTGCGGCATGGGCGCCTTGGCTTGCGCCGTGGTGGTCGGCGCGGCAGCGTTCATGAGTCGCTTGTGCTATCGGCAGCGTGTAGCTTGGCCAGTGTCGTGACCAGCCGCTGACAAAGAGCGTCCAGGCGTTCGCGCTGGCTTTCGTCCGCCAGCTGGCCATCCTCGCCGAAGGCCTGGGCAGCGCGCGGTACGGCCAGCGGGCTGGGGAGCACGGTCACGCCGAGGTTACTGAGCAGTTGGCGGATCAGCGCCAGGCTGCGCATGCCGCCCAGCGCGCCCGGTGAGGCGGAGACCACTGCCGCCACCTGGTCGGTGAACAGGGCCAGGCCGCTGCGCTCACCGTCCGAGCGCGACATCCAGTCCAGCGTGTTCTTCATCAGCGGCGTGATGAAGCCGTTGTACTCCGGCGAGGCCAGCAGCAGGCCCTGATGATCGGCAAGCAAGCCCTGCAGACTTCTAGCACTGGCCGGCAGGCCCTCGCGGTTTTCCAGATCGCCGTCGTAGAGGGGCAGCGGGTAGTCGCGCAGGTCGATGAAGGTCGCCTGGCCGCCGGCATGCTCGACCCGTTCGGCGGCCAGGCGGGCCAGGCGCTTGTTGAAGGAGTTCTCTCTGGCACTGCCGGCGAAGACCAGGATGCGCGGTGGGGTGGAGGTCGTCATGGGCGAAGCATTCCTTTTTGTAGGTGGTCGGTCAGTGGCTCTCGGGGTGTCATTCCCGCCAGGGCAAGGGCGGTGGCTCCAGGCGCTCGCCGGCGTACTGGGGAATGTGCCCGAAGCGTTCGCTGCCGGCTTCCCAGTCGCGCTGGGCCTCGATGATCTCGGCCTTGCTGTGGCCGACGAAGTTCCACCAGATCAGGATCTCCTCGCCCAGCGGTTCGCCGCCGACCAGGATCGCGCGTCCGCCTGCGGGCAGCTCGAGAGCGAGCTGGCGGCGCCCACGACCCAGATAGGCCAGCTCGTTGGTGGCGAAGTGTTCGCCTTCGATGCCGAGCTCGCCTTCCAGCGGCAGCAGACCGTATTCGAAGTCCTCGCGCAGCGGCAGTGCCAGCGAGCCGCCGGAGGCTGCCGCCAGGTCCAGGCCCACCAGCGGCGAGAAAGCCAGCGTCGGTGCCCGCTGGCCGGCGAACTCGCCGGTGAGCAGGGTCAGCTCGACGTCTCCCTCGTGCCAGCGGGGTAACTGCGGATAGTGGTCGAAGCGCGGCTCGGTGCGGCGGTTGGCTTCGGGCAGGGCGATCCAGAGCTGGGTGGCATGCAGGTGCGACTCGCCGGGTACCGACTCCTCGGTGTGGCTGATCCCGCGGCCGGCCGTCATCAGGTTGACCTGGCCGGGGCGGATCACCTGCTCGTTGCCCAGGCTGTCGCGGTGCAGCACTTCCCCCTCGATCATCCAGGTGAAGGTCTGCAGGCCGATGTGCGGGTGGGGACCGACGCGCAGGCCGCGTGCGTCGCCCTTGAATACCGCCGGGCCGGCATGATCGAGGAAGCACCAGGCACCGATCAGGCGTCGATGGCGAGAGGGCAGCACACGGTTGACGGGGATGCCGCCGACGTCGGCCGTGCGCGGCGCGACGTGCTGCACCTGACGCTTGCCGTCGACGATGGGGCAGTCCAAGGAGGAGGAGAGATCGGCGTCGTTGACGAGGTTGCTCATTGTCGTTTTCCAAGGAAGAACGCAGTGGGAGGGGCAGTCAGGCTGGTTTCAGCATAGGTTCTCGCTTGCGGCACTGCCCGTCGGGGTTGGCCATGGCTAACGAAACAGCCAGGGCGCCACCAGTTTCACCACCCGCGGCATGATGGCGTAGACCACCAGGCCCACGATGGTGGCGGCCACCAGGCCGTGACGGATGCCCCAGGTGTCCAGCGCCGGTAGCAGGCCGAAGAGCGGCAGCCACAGCAGCGGCACGATCATGGTCAGGGGCCAGATCACCGCCGTGGTCACCAGCCACTGTTTCCAGCGCGTCGGCTGCTTGCCGGCGGGCGTGGGCGGGGTGAACCAGTAGTCGATGCCGCTGACGATCTCCACCCGCTCGGCCTGTTGCAGGTCGGGCTGGATGGTCCCCATCAGCTCGCGGCGCTCGGGCGACTCCCGCCAGCGCCGGGCGTCGGCGTCGCTGGCGAAGCGCACGGCGATCTCGTAGTCATGATGACCTTCGGGAGGACGCAGGATGTGCACTCCCTGATGGCCGGGAAAGCGGCCGGCCGCCTCGATGATCTGGCGCAGCCAGGTTTCGTAGCGAGCCCTGGCCTCGGGCCTGACCCGGTGGTGGATCTGGATCGTTGCCCCCTCGCAGTGAGCCGAAGGGGCGGGTTCGGAAACGGACATGGGGAGCCTCCACGGCGGTGGGTAGTCAGTTGAGTAGAGCCCGGCAGAAGCCGGGCCCTGTTACCTCAACGCTTGTGCGCCAGGCTCTGCTGCTCGTAGCTCTGGATCAGGTTGGCGTAGGCGGGCAGGTGGCCGGCCAGCAGGCCACCGAAGCCCTCGATGTCGTTGCGCCAGTCGCGGTGCAGCTCACAGCCGACGCCGAACCAGGTCATCAGCTGGGCACCGGCCTGCGACATGCGATCCCAGGCCGCCTCACGGGTGGTTTGGTTGAAGGTGCCTGAGGCGTCGGTGACCACGAACACCTCGAAACCTTCCTCCAGCGCCGAGAGCACCGGGAAGGCGACGCACACCTCGGTCACCACGCCGGCGATCAGCAGCTGCTTCTTGCCGGTGGCCTTGACCGCTGCGACGAACTCCTCGTTGTCCCAGGCGTTGATCTGACCGGGGCGCGCGAAGTAGGGCGCATCGGGGAAGGCTGCCTTGAGCTCGGGCACCATCGGGCCGTTGGGGCCGTCCTCGAAGCTGGTGGTGAGGATGGTGGGGATCTCGAAGAACTTGGCGATGTCGGCCAGGGCCAGCACGTTGTTCTTGAAGTCGTCGGGGCTGAAGTCGCGCACCAGCGAGAGCAGGCCGGACTGGTGGTCGACCATCAGCAGGGCGACATCGTCCTTGTTCAGGCGGTTGTAGGTAAAGGACATCTCGTTTCTCCTTGGCTTTCTCGAGTGAAGCGCCCGGTCAGGGGGAGCCGGGCGCGGTTGGGGGCGGCAGGCCGCTAACCCTCCAGGCGTCCGAACTTGCCGGCCTGGAAATCGGCAAAGGCCTGGTGAATCTCGGCCTCGCTGTTCATCACGAAGGGGCCGTAGCCCACCACCGGTTCGTCCAGGGGCACCCCGGCGAGCAGCAGCAGCTTGGCGTCGTTGTTGGCCTCCAGGCGTATCTCGTCGCCCCGGCGCTCGAAGCACACCAGGCCGGCGTCACGTACCAAGGCATCGCCGTTGACTTGTACCGTTCCCTCGAGCACTACCAGCAGCGTGGTGTGTCCCTCGGGAACTCTCAGGGTCGTCTCGCCGCCCGGCGCGAGGCGCAGGTCCCACACCTCGATCGGGGTGAAGGTGTGGGCCGGTCCTTCCTGGCCGCCGTACCTGCCGGCGATCACCCGCAGTTCGCCGGCGCGGCCGGGCAGTGCCACGCGGGGAATGTCGGCGTCGAGCAGCGTCTGGTAGGCCGCCGGTGCCGACTTGTGCTCGGCCGGCAGGTTGACCCACAGCTGCACCATTTCCAGGGTGCCGCCTTGCTGCGTGAAGTCGCTGGAGTGGAACTCCTCGTGGACGATGCCGGCCCCGGCGGTCATCCATTGCACGTCACCCTCGCCGATACGTCCGCCGCTGCCGGTGGAGTCGCGATGCTCCAGTTCACCCTGGTAGACCAGGGTCACGGTCTCGAAGCCGCGGTGTGGGTGAGCGCCGACGCCCCGCGGCCGGCTTGCCGGGGCGAAGTCGTGCGGGCCGGCATGGTCGAGCAGTAGAAAGGGGCTCAGGTGGTCGGCGCCGAGGCGGTCATAGGCGAACAGCGAGCGCACGGGGAAGCCGTCGCCGACCCAGTGGCCGCGTGGGGCGCCATAGATACCGTGGATCTTCTTCATGGTTGGGCTCCTGCATGGATTGGGCGTTGACCCGATACAGGAAGCTTATGAGGAGAACGAAGGCGGCAGTAGAGGGTATAATTTACACGCTGCGTTCTATAAACAGGACAATGAGAACGAGATGATATGCAGGATCTGAATGATCTCTATTACTTCGTGCAGGTGGTGGATCATGGCGGTTTCGCCCCGGCCGGACGCGCCCTCGGCATCCCCAAGTCGAAGCTGAGCCGGCGTATCGCCCAGCTGGAGGAACGGCTCGGTGCCCGGCTGATTCATCGTTCGACGCGCCATCTGTCGGTCACCGAGCTGGGCCAGGCCTACTACCGCCACTGCGCGGCGATGCTGGTGGAGGCGGAGGCCGCCGAGGAGTTGGTCCAGCGCAATCTGGCGCTACCGCGTGGCACGGTGCGGCTGAGCTGTCCGCCGAGCCTGCTGCACTACCTGATCACTCCGCTGCTGGTCCGCTTCATGGCCCAGTGTCCCGACGTGGAGGTACAGGTGGAGGCCACCAGCCGCCGGGTCGACGTGATCAGGGAGGGCTTCGACATGGCCATCCGCGTGCGCTTTCCGCCGCTCGAGGACAGCGATCTCTCGATGAAGGTACTGTCGCGCAGCCCCCAGCGCCTGGTGGCCGCACCCGCCCTGTTCGAGGCGTGGCCGATGCCGCGGGCGCCGGGCGACCTGGCCGGTTTGCCGAGCCTCGACTTCGATCAGGTGGGCAGGCAGCATGACTGGGCGCTCGACGGCCCCGAGGGCGCGACGGCTGAGATTCGTCACCACCCCCGTCTGGTCACCGACAATGCCGAGACGCTGCACCAGGCCGCGCTGGCGGGCCTGGGTGTGGTCAAGCTGGCGCTGCTTGTGGCAGGGCAGGACCTGCAGGCGGGGCGTCTCGTCGATGTGCTACCGGGCTGGGAGCCGCGGGGAGGGATCCTGCACGCCGTCTTTCCGTCGCGGCGCGGCGTCCTTCCCGCGGTGCGGGCATTGCTCGACTTCCTGGCCGAGAACATCGACGAGATCGACTTTACCAGCCAGACCGCCCTGGCCGTGGCGATGAAGGAAGATGGGGCATGATGCCGCTAGCTCAGCACAGCCGTGTGCCGAGCAGCAGCAGCGACGCATCGGCGTTCTGCCAGCCCCACCACACCAGGGCCAGGGCGACACCGAGAGCCAGCAGGGCGGCAAGCCTCACCAGTTGAACCCGGCTCATGCCTGGGCCTCCTGAATGGCAGCGCGCTTGATGGGGGCCTCGCTGATGAACCAGTGCAGAAGGGCGGCTGCCACGGAGAGCAGGATGGCGAGCTTCCAGACCACGTCGTAGTCGCCATGCTGGTCGTAGAGCATACCGCCGAGCCATACGCCGGTGAACGAACCGACCTGGTGAAACAGGAAGACGATGCCACCGAGCATGGAGAGGTGGCGCACGCCGAACACCGAGGCCACGATGCCATTCGTCAGCGGCACCGTGGAGAGCCACAGCAGGCCGATGGCGATGCCGAACAGGTAGGCGCTGGCCGGGCTCAGCGGCAGGAACACGAAGGCGGCGATCACCGCGCCGCGGGTCAAGTAGAGCCAGCTGAGCAGGCGGGGCTTGGAAAAGATGCCCCCCAGCCAGCCGGCAGTGTAGGTGCCGAAGATGTTGAACAGCCCGACCAGCGCCAGGGTGGTACTGCCCACCTGTACGGCCAGACCGTTGTCGAACAGGTAGCCGGGCAGGTGCACGCCAATGAACACCACCTGGAAGCCGCATACGAAGAAGCCCAGGCACAGCAACCAGAAGCCGCGGTGTCCGGCGGCCTCGTCCAGCGCAGCGCGCAGCGAGAGATCCGTCGCCTGACGAGCGGAGGGGCGGTCCTTCAGCATGGCGCCGAGCGGCACCATCATGGCGGCCAGGGCGCCCATCGCCAGCAGCGCGGCCGACCAGCCGAGCCAGCCGAGCAGGCCCAGGGTGCCCGGCAGCATGGCGAACTGGCCGAACGAGCCCGCCGCGCTGACGATCCCCATGGCCATGCTGCGTTTCTCGGGTGCCACGGCGCGGCCGACGGCGCCGAGGATCACCGAGAAGGTGGTACCCGAAAGCCCCAGGCCGATCAGCAGCCCGGCAGAGAACGACATGCCCAGCGCCGACTCGGAAAGCCCCATGAACAGCAGGCCGAGGGCATAGAGCATGCCGCCGACGGCGACCACCCGGGCCGCACCGAAGCGGTCGGCCAGCGCGCCGGTGAAGGGCTGGGCGAAGCCCCAGATGAGGTTCTGCAGCGCCAGGGCAAAGGCGAACACTTCGCGCCCCCAGCCCAACTCACTGCTCATCGGCTCAAGAAACAGGCCAAAGCCATGGCGCAGCCCCATGGCCAGCGAAATGACCAGGCTGCCGAGCAGGATCAGCAGCAGCGAGTGGCGGCGAAGGGCGTCCATGACTCGTCCTGTTTGCAGACTAATGAATACGGCACTATCGCGCTTTCGCGACAGGCTGGCAATGTCGTCGAACGGCGACAGGTTTGTAGCCGCCGTGCCACATGTGTAAATGCTGCGTGATTCGCTATCATGAACAGTGTTCGTCAACCTGGAGATACGTCATGTCACGGCGCCTGTTGTTTCCTTTCCTTCTGATCCTGGCTGCCCTGCTGGTGGCGGGCTGCAGCTACCAGCCGGCACGTATCAAATCCGAGCCGCTGGTCATCATCGACGATGGCCATGGCGGGCATCACGGAGGCGGCTTCTGTCCGCCGGGGCAGGCCAAGAAAGGCCGCTGTTGAGCCAACGCCTCCCAAGGCGGGCTAGACTGATCAGTAACAATGACTTCGCACGGAACCGAGGGGCGTCCCAGGCTCTTGACCCCATGAGGTGAATTGGCATGAAAACGTCCCTGCGCTTGCTTACCCTGGCCTGCGTGCCTCTCATGCTGGCCCTGGCCGGCTGCAGTTACTCGCCGGCACGCATCACGCCCGAACCTCTCGTGGTGGTGGACGGCTCCCATCGCCACTATCACGGGGACGGGCACCGTCACCGGCACCACGATCGCTACGTGGAGCGCCATTACTACCACGATGATAGGCGTTATCGCGACGGCCGCCGCTATCGCGATCGTTATCGTCACCGTGGAGGCTTCTGTCCGCCGGGGCATGCCATGAAGGGAAACTGCTGACCGCTTGTCCGCGAGCGGTGCCAACGGTTTCGTCCCGCTTCATGTCGGAGTAGGGTAGGTGTTACCCCTGACTGAACGGACCCCAAGAAACCGTCATGGCTCTTCTCGACCTGCGCACCTCCAATCTGGGGCACGAGCATGTCGCGCATGCCCATTCGCATCACCAACTGATCCTGGCGACCTGCGGCACCACCGAACTCGCGATCGAGGGCGTCGGCGATCGCGTCACCGGCGGCCGCGGCTGCCTGATTCCCTGCGCCCACCATCATGAATACCAGGGCGACGGGCGTAACCGAACGCTGGTGCTCGACGTGTCGCTTGCCGCCCTGGGCGACCGGCGCGACGGCGACAGCTTGCAGCGCTTGTTCGAGCGCCCGCGCTTCTTTCCCGTGTCGCCCCGCCTCAATCATCTTGCTGTCACGCTGATGGCACAGCTCGAGCAGTTCCCGGCGCTGCATAGCGAGATCGCCGCCTTGCTGCTGCGCGCGCTCTATCTTCAGCTCGAGGACGAGCTACCCACCGGCACGACCGCGTCCCTGGCCGGCTGTCGCTCCGGCGAGCGGATCGATCTTCAGCGCCTCAACGCCTGGATCGATCGGCACCTGGCCGACGAAATCCGCGTCGACCAGCTGGCGGCGCTGTGCGCGCTCAGTCCGGGTCATTTCCATGCTCTGTTTCGCGACTTGACCGGCGTCACGCCGGTGGCGTATGTCCAGCAGCGCCGGCTGGATCACGCCCGGGCCCTGGTCCGACACAGCGGCCTGAGCCTGGGGCATGTGGCGTCGCTGGTCGGCTTTCGCGACCAGGGCAGCTTCAGCCGCGCCTACCGGCGCCATTTCCAACTGTCTCCCTCCACCGAGCGTCGCGATCGCTGAGCCTGGGGCAAGAAGAGAGGAGCCGCGGGCAAATGCGGGGGCAGGTCTCCCCCTAGGCTGGAAGGGAGACCCCAAAGCACAATCACAACGAGGTGGATCATGTCCCCGAAGTCGCTGCCCCGCCTGGCCGCGCTCGCCGTGCTGCCGTTGGCCGTCGCCGGCGCCGATGCCCAGGCGCAGTCCCATGAAATGGCCATTGCCACGCTGTTGCCCGAGGACATGGGCAACAATGAGGTCTATCCCGCGCTGGTGCACTTCAAGAACCTGGTCGAGACCCGTACCGACGGTGACGTGGAGGTGGTGATCTTCGGCGGCGGACAGCTCGGCTCCGAGGTGGAGACCGCCTCGGAAGTTCAGGGCGGGCGCACCCTGCAGTCGACGATCATCACTACGGGGGCGATGTCCTCCTTCTATGACGACTACCAGTTGATGACCGCCCCCTTCCTGTTCGACAACTGGCGCCAGGCCTGGGCCTTCTTCGACAGCGAGTGGTTTGCCGACTTCATGTCCGGCACCATCGAGGAAGCCGACATGCGCTACCTGGGCACCTTCGACGACGGCGGCGGCTTCGTGGCGTTCACCAACAATGAGCGGCTGATCGAGACGGTCGAGGACCTGGAAGGGCTCAACATCCGTACCGAGGAGAACCCGGGGCACGTCGCCATCATGAAGGCGCTGGGCGCTTCGGCCACGCCGCTGCCGTGGGGCGAGCTGATCACCGCGCTGGAGACCGGCCTGGCCGACGGTCAGTTCAATGCGCCGGTGCTCAATACCACCTTCAACTTCGACGAGGTGACCGACTACACCACGCTTACCGGCCACGTCTACAACAGCGCCGCCTGGCTTGTCAGCGAGGAGTGGTTCCAGGGGCTGAGCGAGGAGCAGCAGGCCGCCATCGTCACTTCGGCGCGCGAGGCCATCGAGCTCTCCCACGGCATGTCGGGGGCGCTGGCCACCGCCAGCTGGGAAGAGTCCTGCGAGCGCTTCGAGGCGTGTTACATCATGCCGCCCGAGCAGCGCGAGCGAATGGCCGACGTCGCCCGGCCGGCCTGGAAGGCGTGGATCGTGGATGACTTCGGCATCGAGGCCGAGCGGGTGGATGCCTTCCTCGACGAGGTAGCTCGGGTGGGGGAGGAGGTGTCACGGACGGACGTGTCGGTCTACGGCCAGTAACCCACCGCTCTGCCTGCTCAACGTCGCCCCATGGCCAGCAAGCCCGGTCATGGGGCCCTTCGAGGCTTTCCGATGCCATTCCTCCAACCCCTGCGTCGCCTGAGCGACACGGTCAACCAGGCGGCAATCGTGATCTGCGTGGCCTGCGTGCTGATCATGCTGGGCATCTCGTTCACGGCGTTTCTCTACAAGCTGGCCACGGGCAGCTCGCTCAGCTGGACCTATTCGCTGGCGCGTCTGTTCCTGCCCTGGATCGGCTTTCTCTCGATGACCATCTCGCTGCGCTACGGTGAACATGTGGCGATGACGCTGCTGGTGCGCAGCCTGCCGCGGGTACTGCTCAAGCTCGCGGCCGGTCTATGCCTGGCGGTGATCGGCGTGTTCGGTCTGCTGCTGCTGTGGTACGGCAGGGACTATTTCCTCGGTGCCTCCCAGGTCTACATGGTCTCGGATCGCATCCAGATCCCCGGCAAGTTCACTGCCGTCGTGATGCCCGTCAGCGGTGCCATCATTCTGCTCCACCTGGTTCAGGGTTTCGCGCTGCTCGAGCATTTCATCGACGACGAGACGGCCATCAAGGAGCTGATCGAGACCGTTGACACCGAGACCACCGAAACGGAGGAGCACGCATGACGCCTGCGATCCTGACCTTCGCCATCCTGCTCCTGATCGGCGCGCCCGTCGCGGTGGTAATGGCGCTCTCCGGCCTGGCCGGCGGTTATGCCATGGGCGGCGAGCGCATGCTCGGGATCATCGCCGACCGCATGTTCTCCGGTGTGTCCGGCTTCCTGCTGATTGCCGTGCCTTATTTCATCTTCACCGCCGAGCTGATGAACCAGGGCGGGCTGACCCACAAGCTGATCGCCTTCAACAATGCCCTGTTCGGGCGCGTGCGTGGGGCGCTCTCCCACGTCAATGTCTCGGTCTCGGTATTCTTCGCCGGCCTTACCGGGGCGGCGATCACCGATACCGTGGCGATCGGCAAGATCATGATCCCCGAGATGAAGCGCCAGGGCTACGACGCCGAGTATGCGGCAGCGATCACCGCCTGCTCGTCGATCATCGGGCCCATCATCCCGCCCAGCGTGGTGATGGTGGTCTACGCCACGCTGCTGCGCGACATCTCGGTGATCGACCTGTTCGCCGGCGGTATCGTCCCGGGTCTGCTGATGGCGCTGGCACTGCTCGGGGTCAGCTTCTACCTGGCCTGGAAGCGCGGCTATCCCAAGCAGACGCCGACGCCCATCAAGGTGGCGATGCTGTCGTTCCTGGCGGCGCTGCCGGCGATGATCGTGCCGCTGATCATCCTGGGCGGCATACTCTCGGGCCTGACCACCATCACCGAGGCGTCCGGGTTTGCTGCGGTCTATGCCATTGCGATCGGCGTGCTGCTCTACCGCAACCTCGACTGGAGGAAGATCTGGCACGCGCTGGTGGTGACGGTACGCTTCTCCGGCGTGGTGTTCTTTCTGCTCGCCACTTCGGCGGTGCTCGGCTGGTTCGTGACGCGCTCGGGGATCGCCCGCGATGCGGCAGGGCTGATCACCACCTTCAGCGACTCGGCGTTCCTCCAACTGATGCTGGTGTGTGTGCTGCTGATCCTGATCGGTACCGTGATGGACGTGCTGCCGGCGCTGGTCGTGGTGGCGCCGGTGCTGGTGCCGGCGATGATCCAGCTTGGCTTCGATCCGCTACACTTTGCCATCCTGATGATCGTGGTGCTCAATATCTCCAACGTGACGCCGCCGGTGGGGATGACCCTGATGACGGCGGCACGCATCGCCAACGTGCCCTACGAGCGGGCGATCCTCGCGTCTCTGCCGTTCTACGTGGCGTTCCTGGCGGTGATCTTGCTGCTGGCGGCCTTTCCGGCACTCTCTACCTGGATTCCCTCGCTGCTTGACTGAGGAATGCGAATGCAAGGACCGACACGATGAAGCTTTTCTACCATCCCGACCAGGCATCCCACGCGCCCGGCGCCTTCCTGGTGCGTGGCCAGCTCACCGCTTCCCCCGAGGGACCGGTGCGAGCCGAGCTGTTGGCCAAGGGCCTGGAGACAATGGGCCTCGTGCTGCACGAGCCCGAGGATATCGACAGCCCGCGGCTGCGCAGCCGCCTGGCAAGCATTCACACGCCGCGCTACCTGAGTTTCCTCGAGACCATTCATGCCCGCTGGCGCGAGCTGCCGGGGGCCTCCGAACTGGTGATGCCCAATATCCACCCATGCGGCGGCGGCCATCACTACCCGCGTCATCCGGTAGGGCAGGCGGGCTGGCATCTCCACGACATGGCGTGTCCCATCGGTGCCGACAGCTTCCGCGGCATCCTGGCCAGCGCGGCCACGGCCCAGGCGGCGGCCGAGGCGCTGATCGGTGGCCACGGCACCACCTACGCACTGTGTCGCCCTCCGGGGCACCACGCCGGGCCGGACCGGGCGGGTGGCTTCTGCTTCCTCAACAACTCGGCGCTGGCGGCCATCGTGCTGCGCGAGCACTTCTCGCGGGTCGCCATTCTCGATGTCGACCTGCACCACGGTAATGGCACCCAGGACATCTTCTATTATCGGAACGACGTCTGGACCGGCTCGCTGCATGTCGATCCCGCCGATTTCTACCCCTTCTTCTGGGGCGGGGCCAATGAGGAGGGCATGGGCGAGGGGCTGGGTGCCAACGTCAACCTGCCGCTGCCACTGGGCAGCGATGGCGCCGCCTTCCTCGAGGCGCTGGAGGTATTGATCGCGCGCCTGGAAGCGTTTCGTCCCGAGGCGGTGGTGATCGCGCTGGGACTGGACGCCCATCGTGACGACCCGCTGGCCGGCATGACGCTCGAGACCGCGGATTTCGAAGCGGTCGGCCGACGCTTGGCTCAGTTGGCCCGGCCCGTCGTGCTGGTACAGGAGGGCGGCTATCCCACTGAGCACTTGGGCGACAACCTGGCCGCCTTCATGAATGGCTTCAGCAGCGGCTGACGTCAGGCCGCGGACGTGCAAGTATTCGCTGTTCGACCCAATTCACTTCCATCGAGAGAGACGACATGACCATTCAGTACCATCACAGCAATGCCCGCATGAGCCAGATCGCCGTGCACAACGGAACCGTCTACCTGGCCGGCCAGGTACCGAGCGACGCCACGGCCGACATGCGTGGCCAGACCGAGCAGGTGCTGGCGCGCATCGACGAGCTGCTGGCCGAGGCCGGCAGCGCCAAGGAGCACCTGATCTCGGCCCAGGTGTGGGTCACCGACATGGCGGAGTTCGATCAGATGAACGCGGCCTGGGAAGCCTGGGTGGTGCCGGGCCGCCCGCCGGTGCGCGCCGCCCTCGAGGCCAAGCTGGCCAAGCCTGAATGGAAGGTCGAGATCATGGTGGTCGCGGCGCTGCCGGAGGCTTGAGATGCGTATCGTCACCGCCGAGGAAGTCGCTGGCGCGCTGCCCTGGCCGGCGCTGGTCGAGCGCCTGGCATTGACGTTCCGGGAGGGCGTGGAGTCACCGCCGCGCCATCACCATGCCATGCAGCGGCCCGACGGCGAGGCCACCATGCTGTTGATGCCGGCCTGGGAGCGGGCCGGCTATATCGGCGTGAAGATGGTCAATGTCTTTCCGCAGAATGCCGACCATGGCCTGCCGGCCATTGCCGGCGTCTACCTGCTCAGCGAGGGCGCCCATGGGCGCCCGCTTGCCTGCCTCGACGGCAGCGAGTTGACCCGGCGGCGCACCGCGGCGGCCTCGGCCCTGGCCGCTCGCGAGCTGGCTCGGGAGGATGTCGAGACGCTGCTGGTGGTGGGCACCGGCAAGCTGGCGCCCATGGTGATCGAAGCCCATGCCGCGGTGCGTCCGATCAAGCGCGTGCGAGTCTGGGGCCGCAACCCGGAGAAGGCACGACGGTTGGCTGCCGAGTACGCCGACAGGTTCGATTGTGCGGCGGTCGAGAATCTCGAGGCGGCCGCCCGTGACGCCGACCTGATCAGCTGCGTCACGCTCTCCAGCGAACCGCTGATACGCGGCGAGTGGCTCGCGCCCGGCACCCATCTCGACCTGATCGGCGCGTTCCGCCCCAGCATGCGCGAAACCGACGCCGAGTGCCTGCGGCGTGGCGAGGTGTACGTCGATACCTATGCCGGCGCCCGGGGCGAGGCGGGCGACATTCTCCAGGCGATCGACGAGGGGGCGTTCGCTTTCGACGACATTGCCGCCGAGCTGGCGGAGCTGCTGCGTGGCGAGAAGGCCGGGCGCCGCTCGGCCGAGGCGATTACCGTGTTCAAGTCGGTCGGCGCTTCGCTGGAAGATCTGGCGGCGGCCATCGAGGTCTGGGAGCAGTTGGAGAAGCGTGCATGAAGCGTCGAACAGGCTTTTACTGGCATGAGCGCTGCTTCTGGCACGACCCGGGCGCCATCGGCGTGTTCTCGGCGCCCGGCGAGTTCCTGCAGCCCCAGCCTGCCTCGGAGAGCCCCGAGAGCAAGCGCCGGCTGAAGAACCTGCTCGAGGTGTCGGGGCTGATCGACGAGCTCGACGTGCGCAAGGCGTCGCCGGCGAGCCGCGAGGACCTGGCGCGCTTCCATACCGGGCGCTACCTGGACGAACTCGAGGAGGGCGAGCTGACCCGGGGCGGCGACGCCGGCGAATGCGCGCCCTTCACGCCGGGCAGCCTGGCGGCGGCGAAACAGTCGGCGGGCCTGGCAATCGCCGCGGTGGAGGCGGTGGCCACCGGCGAGCTGGCCAACGCCTATGCCCTGTGTCGGCCGCCGGGGCACCATGCCGAAGCCGATCGCGGGCGTGGTTTCTGCCTGCTCGGCAACATTCCGGTCGCGGTGATGCGGGCCCGGGCGCTGGGGCAGGTCAGGCGCGTGGCGATCCTCGACTGGGACGTGCACCACGGCAACGGCCAGCAGGAGGCCTTCTACGACGACCCCGATGTCCTCACCGTGTCGATTCACCAGGCCGGCAATTATCCGCTGGACAGCGGTGACTTCGAGGAATTGGGCGAAGGCGCGGGGTATGGCGCCAATCTCAACCTGCCGATGCCGCCCGGCAGCGGCATCGACGCCTACCGCTACGCCATGCAGGAGCTGGTGCTGCCCGCCATCGGCGGCTTTGCCCCCGACCTGATCGTGGTGGCCTGCGGCTATGACGCCTGCGGCAAGGATCCGCTGGGCAAGATGATGCTCAACAGTTCGGCCTTCGCCGCCATGACCCAGCAGCTCAAGGCCTTGGCGGCGCGCATCAGCGACGGCAAGCTGGTGATGATCCACGAGGGCGGCTACTCCGAAGGCTACGTGCCGCTGTGCGGGCACGCGGTGATCCAGACCCTGTCGGGCAGTCGCATCGAGGTGCCGGACCCGCAGAACGACGAGATCGCCGCCTGGGCCTACCAGTCGCTGCAGCCGCATCAGCGTGCCCTGATCGACGGCTGGTGCGAGGGCTGGCGGCGTGCCGCTCCGCTCTGAAACAACCTATCAGAACCGACGAGGACGATATGACGCCGCTCTATGATCGAGATGGGTGGATATGGCGGGACGGCGAGTGGTTGCCATGGCGAGAGGCGCAGAGCCACCTGCTGACACACACCCTGCATTACGGCATGGGCTGCTTCGAGGGCGTGCGCGCCTATGCCGGGGCGCAGGGAACCCACCTGTTCCGCGTTGCCGAGCATACCCGGCGTCTGCTCGACAGCGCCCACGCGCTGGACATGCCGGTCGCCTTCGACGAGGCGACGCTGATTGAGGCCCAGCGCCAGTGCCTGGTGCGCAACGAGCTGCGCAATGCCTACCTCAAGCCCACCGTGTTCTTCGGCGCGGAAGGTCTGGGGTTGCGTGCCAAGGGGCTCTCGGTGCACGTGATGATCGCCGCCTGGGACCTGGGCGACTACATCTCGGCGGAGGCGGCTTCGCTCGGCCTGCGGGCACTGACCTCCTCCTGGGCGCGGCACCACGTCAACATCAGCCTGTGCCGGGCAAAGACTAACGGCCACTACGTCAACTCGATGCTGGCGCTCAATACCGCCGTCAAGGCGGGCTTCGACGAGACCATCATGCTCGACCCCGAGGGCTACGTGGCCGAGGCCTCCGCGGCCAACGTCTTCCTGCTGCGCGACGGCGTGCTGCACACGCCGGAGGTGACTTCCTGCCTGCAGGGCATCACTCGCGACTGCGTGATTCAGTTGGCGCGCGACGTGCTGGGCATCGAGGTGAGGGAGCGGCGTATCACCCGCGACGAGCTCTACATCGCCGACGAAGCCTTCGTCACCGGCACCGCCGCCGAGATCCTGCCGCTGCGGGAGCTCGACGGGCGCCATGTCGGTGCACGCGCCGGCGCGCCCCTCCCGGGGCAGCCGATCGCCGAGGATTCCGTGACGGCGAAGCTTCAGCAGCTCTATCGTCGAGTCACGCGAGCGGAACTGGCTGGCGATCTGACTGCCTTTCGTGCCTGGTTGACCCCCGCCTGAGCCATTCGTCCGAGGGTGCCCTCCGCTTCGAGACGCGCATCGCCATATATAGACTGCTAATATGGCCGCACTTCGACGACAGTGGGGTGCCATGACTCAGGCAATCGGCTTACTGGTAACGCTGCTAATGGCGATGGGCATGGCGTGGGGAGCCGCCGCGCTGTGGTTTCGCCTGCCCGGATCGCGAAGCCGACGACGGCTGGCCGTGGCCTGCTGGGGCGCGGCGGCCCTGGTCCTGTTGCTGCTGGGAGGACAGGGGCAATGGTGGGCGAACGGGATCCAGGTGCTGTTGCTGTTGCTGCTGCTGATCTGGTGGTTCCGGCTGCGGCCGACTCACGATCGGCCCTGGTCCGATGACGTGGCCTATCTGGCCACCGGCGAGCTGCAGGGCAGCCACTTGATGCTGCATCACGTGCGCGATTTCGACTGGCGAACCCGCGACGAGGCCGAGGTGCACTGGGAGGCGCGCCGCTACGACCTGGAGCGCCTCGATTCGGTCGACATGATCGTCTCCAGCTGGGGGCGACCGGGCGTCGCCCACGTGATGGTCTCGTTCGGCTTCGAAGGGCAGCAGTTCGTGGTCTTCTCGGTGGAGGTAAGACGCCTGAAGGGCGAACGCTTCTCCGAAATCGGCGGCTTCTTTCGCCAGTATGAGCTCGCCATCGTGGCGGCCGACGAGCGCGACGCGGTGGGCCTGCGCAGCAAGGTACGCGGCGAGCGGGTGTCGCTGTTCCGGCTGCGCATGCCGCAGGCTGCCATGCGTTCGCTGCTGCTCGCCTACGTCGAGGAGGCCAATGCGCTCGCCAAGGCGCCGCGCTTCTACAACACCATCACCGCCAACTGCACCACGCTGATCTTCGCCATGGCGCGCGGCATCGGGGCCCGCCTGCCCCTCGACTACCGTCTGCTGGTGACCGACCGGCTGCCGGGCTACGCCTTCAAGGTCGGCGGGCTGTGGCCCGGCTTCACGCTTTCCGAGCTGGAGATGAAAGGGCGTATCGATGACCAGGCGCGCCGAGTGCATCGCGCGACCGATTTCTCCCAGCGCATTCGTCAGGGGGTTCCGGGCTGGGAGTCGCTGGATCGAGCGTCTCTGGCGCAGGATCCGTAGGCGCAACAAAGAGCGCCACGGGCGCGGAGCCTCGTGGCGCATGTCTCCCTGGGCATGTGCAATGCCGCTTCGGTAAAGCTTCCTTGCCCGCATCCGTGTCGCAGCTCGACAGTGTCCCTTGTCTTCCTCCCCCTGGCGGGGGCATGTACCTTTATCCCATCAACTGATGACATGGCCATGACGGCGCGGTGAAAACGGTCGGACAAAGGCATATCGAAGCCTAGTCGTCCTGGGCCGATTCTTCCAGTGAGCGGAGCAGGCCGCGCAGCAGCGAGAGCTCCTTGCGGGTGGGCTGAGCCCGAGCGAACAGCGCCTGCAGCTGGGCTTCGGTGCGGGCATGGGGCTGGGTCAGGAAACCGCTGGCCTGCATCACCCGGCTCAGATGGGCGTGGAAGTGGTCGAGCTGCTCGCGGGTCGGCCGGCGCTCCTCGGCGGGGCGCGGTTGGCAGTGGTCGCTCTCGGGTCGCCGGCGCCAGGCCTTGAACGTCTCATAGGCGAGCACCTGAACCGCCTGGGAGAGATTTAGGATGCCGTAATCGGGATTGGCCGGGATGCTGACCTGATGGCTGCAACAGCGAATCTCGTCGTTGGTCAGCCCGAAGCGCTCGCGACCGAACACCAGCGCCACCGGATCGTCCTCCGCATGGGCGACGAGCTCACGGGCCATTGCCTCGGGTTCATCGAAGTGGGGCAGCGGCAGGCTGCGCAGCCGGGCACTGGCCCCCACCACCTGCACGCAGTCGGCGATGGCTTCCTGAAGAGAGCCGACCACGCGAGCGTTGTCGACCACATCCTCGGCGCCCGCGGCGAGGCGCGAGGCCTCGCTGTCGGGAAAGCAGCGCGGATTGACCAGCACCAGGTCGGTCAGGCCCATGGTCTTCATGGCCCGCGCCGAGGCGCCGATGTTGCCGGGGTGATAGGTCTGGACGAGGACGATACGGATATTGGCGAGCATGTAGGCAAGACGGAAGAGTGAAGAAAGCAGACTGGCGCGTAGCGCCCCCTTGAGGAACATATTCTACCTGGCCTTGAATTCTTGCTCCTACTTTACGCGCAAACAAAAGCCCCGCACGAGGCGGGGCTTTTGTAGGGCTTGGGTCAGGGCCGGCTTACATCATGCCGCCCATGCCACCCATTCCACCCATGCCGCCCATGTCCGGGCCGCCTTCCTTCTCTTCCGGATCGTCGGCGATCATGCACTCGGTGGTGATCATGAGGCCAGCCACGGAACCGGCGGACTGCAGCGCGGTGCGGGTCACCTTGGCGGGGTCCAGCACCCCCATCTCGAACAGGTCGCCGAACTCGCCAGTCTGGGCGTTGTAGCCGAAGTTGCCCTGGCCAGCCTTCACCTCGTTGAGGATCACGGAGGCTTCCTGACCGGCGTTGGTCACGATCTGACGCAGCGGAGACTCCATGGCGCGCAGCGCGATGGCGATACCGTGGGTCTGGTCCTCGTTCTCGCCCTTGAGGTCCTTGATCTTGGTCAGTACGCGCACCAGGGCGGTACCGCCGCCAGGCACCACGCCTTCCTCGACCGCGGCGCGAGTGGAGTGCAGGGCGTCCTCGACGCGAGCCTTCTTCTCCTTCATCTCGACTTCGGTGGCGGCACCGACGCGGATGACGGCAACACCGCCAGCCAGCTTGGCGACGCGCTCCTGCAGCTTCTCGCGGTCGTAGTCGGAAGAGGTCTCTTCGATCTGCGCGCGGATCTGGTTGACGCGGGCCTCGATGTCGCCCTCGTTACCGGCGCCGTCGATGATGGTGGTGTTCTCCTTGGACATGGTGATGCGCTTGGCGCTGCCCAGGTGATCCAGGTTGGCCTGCTCCAGGGTCAGACCCACTTCCTCGGAGATCACGGTGCCGTTGGTCAGGATGGCGATATCCTGCAGCATGGCCTTGCGACGGTCGCCGAAGCCGGGCGCCTTGGCGGCCGCGACCTTGACGATGCCGCGCATGTTGTTGACCACCAGGGTGGCCAGGGCCTCGCCCTCGATGTCCTCGGCGATGATCGCCAGCGGCTTGCCGGACTTGGCGACGGCTTCCAGCACCGGCAGCAGTTCGCGGATGTTGGAGATCTTCTTGTCGACCAGCAGCAGGTAGGGGTCTTCGAGCTCGACCGCCATGGTGTCCTGGTTGGTCACGAAGTAGGGCGACAGATAGCCGCGGTCGAACTGCATGCCCTCGACGACTTCCAGCTCGTCCTCGAAGCCACGGCCTTCATCGACGGTGATGACGCCTTCCTTGCCGACCTTCTCCATCGCTTCGGCGATGATCTCACCGATGCGCTTGTCGCCGTTGGCGGAGATGGTGCCGACCTGGGCAATGGCCTTGGAGTCGGTGCAGGGCACGGCCAGCGCTTCGATTTCCTTGACGGCGGCAATGACGGCTTGGTCGATACCGCGCTTCAGGTCCATCGGGTTCATGCCGGCGGTCACGCCCTTCATGCCCTCGGTCACGATGGACTGGGCCAGCACGGTAGCGGTGGTGGTACCGTCACCGGCGACGTCGGAAGTCTTGGAGGCGACTTCCTTGACCATCTGTGCGCCCATGTTCTCGAACTTGTCTTTCAGTTCGATTTCCTTGGCCACGGAGACGCCATCCTTGGTCACGGTCGGTGCGCCGAAGGACTTCTCCAGAACCACGTTGCGGCCCTTCGGACCCAGGGTGGCCTTGACGGCGTTGGCCAGAACGTCAACGCCACGGGCCATGCGCTTGCGGGCGTCATCGGAGAATTTGACTTGTTTCGCTGCCATTTTTCGTTACTTCCTGTGAGTTCGTGAACGTCTTATGGGAACGGAGTAGGGCGTGACGGCTCAGCCTTCGACCACGGCGAGAATGTCGGTCTCGCTCATGATCAGGACTTCCTCGCCATCGATCTTCTGCTTCTCGACGCCGAAGCCTTCCTTGAAAATCACGGTGTCGCCGACCTTGACGTCCAGCGGACGAACGTCACCGTTGTCGAGAATCCGGCCGTTACCGACGGCGAGCACTTCGCCACGAGTCGGCTTTTCCTGGGCGTTGCCCGGAAGCACGATGCCGCCAGCGGTCTTTTGCTCTTCTTCAACGCGACGGACGACGACGCGATCGTGCAAGGGACGGATGTTCATTGCTCACGTTCTCCTGATGGTCAGTTGTGCCATGCGCAGCATGGCGGTTCATCACTGCCTTCCTGACTGGAAGGTGGAGGCGAGGACGCCTTCCTTGTCAAAGATGCCGAGTTCCACTCGACACCGTAGCCTGGTGCTGACCGTGAAATGGGGCCGGGTGAATACCTTTCAAGCCCCTGCGGTAAAAATTTTTCGTCTCGGGCCAACGCGCTGACGAGACTAGCGGCGTGGCTCGTTGCGACTTATGAAGTCGCCCTCCAGTGGCTGCCCCTGGCCGGCGCTCTGCCGC
The DNA here is from genome assembly GCF_015992245.1 of Halomonas sp. SS10-MC5. Classification (NCBI taxonomy): domain Bacteria; kingdom Pseudomonadati; phylum Pseudomonadota; class Gammaproteobacteria; order Oceanospirillales; family Halomonadaceae; genus Halomonas; species Halomonas sp. SS10-MC5. The sequence continues at coordinate 1,996,279 of NZ_CP065435.1, forward strand.
GTTTCGTCGTCACTGCGCGCGTTGGGGCCATGCTCGGGCCGGTGCCATTCGCCGCCGTGTCCCGTGCCGCCTGGCGAATGGCGATGGACCCCTGCAAGCAGGCGAAGGTTGATCAGCGCCAGCAGGCGGGCCAACAGACGGCGTGCGCCGGGCAAGACACAGAGCAGGCCGAGCGCATCGGACAGGAAGCCGGGGGCGAGCATCAGGGCGCCGCCAAAGATCAACGCTGCGCCGGTGAACAGCTCGCCGGAAGGGAGTTCGCCCTGCGCCAGGCGCTGGCGTGCACGGGCGAGCGTGGCGATACCCTGCCGACGAATCAGATGGAGCCCGATGAAACCGGTGGCCAGCACCAGGGCCAGGGTAGGCAGAAGGCCGATCTGGCTGCCTACGGAGAACAGCACGATGAAGTCGAGCAGGGTGAAAAGCGTGAAGAGAATCAGTAACGGCATGACGTCTCCGAGGGTGGCGTTGTGCTGAACATGGGGGCAGGGAGGGGAAATTCAAGCGGCATCCTATTCGAGTAGAGGTTCGTGATACGCTTGTATTGCGCCGCACAAAAAATCGCCCTGGACCTAAAGTCGATTGAGGTTTGTGCCGAATGTAAGGGGGACGAGGCCAGTGGAAAAGAGGCCAGTGGAAAAGATACGGGGCGTCGCCGGGCCCGAACCTTCCGATTGACACATTAGTGGGGACAGTGAATGAAACTGGACAATAGCGTAATAGCCATTACCGGCGGCGCCAGGGGCCTTGGCTTCGCCATGGCCCGTCGCCTGGGCCGCCAGGGCGCCACGCTGGCACTCATGGATATGGACGCGGAGGCCCTGGACAAGGCCGTCTCCGCTCTGCACGCGGAGGGCATCGAGGCCGGTGCCTTCAGAGTGAACGTGGCGGACGAGGCCTCGGTGAAGCGGGCCTTCGGCGATGTGGCCGCATCGCTCGGGCCGGTGAGCGGCCTGGTCAACAATGCCGGCATCCTGCGCGATGCGCTGCTGGTCAAGGCCAGGGACGGCAAGGTCGAGAAGACCATGTCGCTCGAGCAGTGGCAGTCTGTCATCGACGTCAACCTTACCGGCGTCTTCCTCTGCGGCCGTGAGGCGGCCAGCCAGATGGTCGAGGCCGACCAGGGCGGTGTGATCGTCAATATTTCGAGCATCTCACGCGCCGGTAACATGGGGCAGAGCAACTACGCAGCCGCCAAGGCCGCCGTGGTGGCGCTGACCACCACCTGGGCCAAGGAACTGGCGCGCTATGGGATCCGCGTAGGGGCGGTGGCGCCGGGTTTCATCGAAACCGACATGACCGCCTCGATGCGTGCGGACATGCTCGAGAAGCTGACCGCCGGCGTGCCGCTCAGACGGCTCGGTGATCCCGATCATATCGCCCAGAGCGTGGCGTTCATCATCGAGAACGATTATTTCACCGGTCGGGTGATCGAGTGCGACGGTGGTTTGCGTCTATAGGCAAATAAGAACGAACCCTGCCCAGAACGACAGCGAGGCCGGCGGGTAGCCGGCCTCGCTGCGTTTCGACCAATGCTCGATCCTGAGCTCAGAATTCCACTTGGTCGCGGAAACCGTCCACGGTGGCCGATCCGATGCCGCTCACCCGGGTCAGGTCATCGGCGCTTTCGAAATTGCCGTTGGCCTCGCGATCCTCGATGATCGCCTGGGCGCGGCTCGGGCCGATGCCCGGCAGCTCGGCGAGCAGTTCCGCATCGGCGGTGTTGACGTTGATCGGTGCCACGTCCTGGGCCATGGCCAGTGAGCCGAAGCTCAGTGTCAGCGCCAGCAGGGCTGCCTGTACGACTCCCTTCATCGTTATTTTCCTCGCTTCGTGAAGTTGTCTTCATGTTGGGTTTGAGACGCCAACGGGTCTCGTGCTCCACGCTAAACGAGGCAGGCGGGGAAAAAGAGAGGCATATCGCCCTTTGCTATGTAAGACAAAGACGATAGAAGCTGGGCGACATTGGCCATCGATCTTGTGAGACATCCGACCGAAGGCCGTAGTAGCGGTGCTGGAAACGGCTTCGCCCAATGCCAACGCCAGGGCATCGGGCGAAGCCGTTCGCGTCACTCGCTCGCGGCCGCCTTGTCGGTACGCGCGGCGAGGATGAAGTCATTCTTGTGCAGGCCCTTCATCTCGTGCGACCACCAGGTCACGGTGACCTTGCCCCATTCGGTCAGCAGGGCGGGGTGGTGCCCGGCTTCCTCGGCGATCTCACCGACGCGGTTGGTGAAGGCCAGCGCCTGCTTGAAGTTGCGGAACTTGTACACGCGTTCGAGCTGCTTGATGCCGTCGCGCTCGACCAGGCTCCACTCGGGAATGTCCCGCTTGAGCGTTTCGATCTCGTCATCGCTGACGTGGGGGGCGTCCCAGCTGCACGCTTCGCACTGCTGTTCGGAGAGTTCGGTCATGCTTCTTCCTCGTCGGGGTGTTGTTGGGGAATGTCGCGGTAGCGTTTACGCCTTGGCGGCCTTCTTCGGGGCCGGCTCGAAGCGGGGTTCGTGCAGGCCCAGTTCCATGGCTCGGTGCACCATGCCCATGATGTCCTGCTGGGAAAGCTCGTGCAGCCTCGAGAGATCGTCAAGTACGTAGTAGAGCGGCTGCAGGATGTCGATGCGATAGGGTGTGCGCAGCGCCTCGATGGGGTCGAACGGGAAATGCTCGGGCACGTCCGACAGCGCATGCAGGGTCTCCTTGGGCGAGGAGATGATGCCGCCGCCATAGATGCGCCGTCCGGCCGGGGTGTCCACCAGGCCGAACTCCACGGTCATCCAGTAGAGCCGCGCCAGGTAGACCCGCTCCTTGGGCTCGGCGGCCAGGCCGAGGCGACCGTAGGTGGCGGTGAATTCGGCGAAGGCCGGGTTGGTGAGCATCGGGCAGTGGCCGAAGATCTCGTGGAAGATGTCCGGCTCCTTGAGGTAGTCGAGCTCCTCCGGGGTGCGGATGAAGGTGGCCACCGGGAAGCGCCGGTTGGCCAGCAGTTCGAAGAAGGTGTCGAACGGTATCAGCGCCGGGACCTGGGCGGTCTGCCAGCCGGTGGCGGCATGCAGCACGCGGTCAATATCGGCGAGCTGGGGAATGCGGTCCACGGGCAGGGCGAGGCGCTCCAGGCCGTCGAGGTACTCCTGGCAGACGCGTCCCTCCAGCATGCCGAGCTGGCGCTGCATCAGGGTCTGCCAGGTGGCGTTGTCCTGGTCGGGCCAGTCGATGAAGCCGTTGTCGTCGGGCAGTCGCGCACGATAGCCAGTCTTGCTGGCCACGTCGCTGAGGGTCGGATGGGATGACGTCATGGCTGTCTCCGGTCGGCGAATCTTGTGTTTGTCCTGCGAACCTTTGACCCGAGTCTATGTGCCTTGATGCCCAGGATGATGCGTCCCGAGACGTGTATCAGGCAGCGGGCGATGCGGTAGGCGTAAAGAAAACCTGACGACTTCTCGTGCGTCCTTGCCTGTTCCTGTCGAACCGAGGCCCGCGCGAGTTTGAGTCGAGCGAGGTGTCACGTTATCTTTACAGCCGAGTCACGTCGCCTTGACGTCATTTTCGGCTTGCCCGGCCTGCCGATTCCCCCTCCGGAGGCCCGTCATGAGATTGAGATTTCACTGCCAGAACCGTATCGGCATTCTGCGCGACATCGTTTCGCATTTCGTCGACTACGGCCTCAACGTGGCACGTGGCGAAGTGGGCGGTGAGCACGGCAATGCCATCTATCTGCACATCCCCAATCTGCTCAATGCGCAGCTGGCCACGCTGAAGCCGGAGCTGGAAGCGGTCCCTGGTGTATTCGGCGTGCGCCGGGTCAGCCTGATGCCGAGCGAACGGCGTCACCTGGAACTCGATGCGCTGCTGTCGTCGCTCTCCGACCCGGTGATGTCGATCGACATGGAAGGGCATATCGTCGCCGCCAACCGCGCCGCCGGGCAGCTGCTCGGGGTGCGTATCGACGAGGTGCCGGGGCTGTCGCTCAACCGTTACCTGCCCGACGTGGATCTGCCGGCGCTGATCCGGCGCAACAATGCGCGGGTCAACGGCCTGCGCATCAAATTGCGCGACGCGACCTTCCTCGCCGACATCGCGCCGCTGCACCGCGAGCATCACGACGACGTGGCCTCCCTGGCCGGCGCCGTGGTGACCCTGCACAGCGCCGACCGGATCGGCGAGCGCATCTATCAGGTGCAGCGCCAGGAGCTGCGTGGCTTCGATGCGCTGTTCCAGGCGAGCCCCAGGCTGGCCGCGCTGATTCGCGAGGCGCGGCGCATGGCGCCGCTGGATGCGCCGCTGCTGATCCACGGCGAGACCGGCACCGGCAAGGAGCTGCTGGCCCGGGCCTGCCACTTGGCCAGCGCCCGCGGGCAGGCGCCGTTCATGGCGCTCAACTGCGCCGGCCTGCCGGAGTCGATGGCCGAGACGGAGCTGTTCGGCTACGCGCCGGGTGCCTTCGAAGGGGCTCGCCCCGAGGGCAAGCTCGGGCTGCTGGAGATGACCACGGGCGGCACCATCTTTCTCGACGAGGTGGGCGAGATGAGCCCGCGGCTGCAGGTCAAGCTGCTGCGCTTCCTGCAGGACGGCGGTTTTCGCCGGGTGGGCAGCGACGAGGAGACCTACCTCGACGTGCGGGTGATCTGTGCCACCCAGCAGGATCTGCCCAAGCTTTGTGCCGAAGGCCTCTTCCGTCACGATCTCTACCACCGGCTCAACGTGCTGTCGCTGACGGTGCCACCGCTGCGCGATTGTCTCGACGGTATCGAGGCCATGGCAATGCACTTCATCGATCGTGCCGCCCGCCAGATCGGCTGTCGCATGCCTGGGCTGTCGCCGGCGGCGCTGGCGCGACTCTCCACCTACCACTGGCCGGGCAACGTGCGCCAGCTGGAGAACGTGCTGTTCCAGGCGGTATCGCTGTGCGAGGGCGATGCCATCGAGCCTTCGCACCTGCGCCTGCCGGACGTGGGCGAGGCGCCGGGACTGTCGGGCATCGATATGGACGGCAGCCTGGCCGACATCATGAGTGACGTGGAGCGCCGCGTGCTGGCGGCGCTCTATCCGCAATACCCTTCCAGCCGACAGCTGGCCAAGCGCCTCGGGGTGTCGCACACCACCATTGCCAACAAGCTGCGCAGCTACGGCATCGGTGCCGCCGACGCCTGACCGTCCACCCATGACGAGCGAGCGGCCAGTTCCCTGACCTCCGCGTAGCGGTAGGCTTCCAGCGCGCCGAAGCCCGCCAGGCGTCGCGCCTTGAGCCGGGTGAGCAGGGGGCTGGTCAGGCCGCACAGGAAGCGCGCCAGCAGGTCGGGGCTGGCAGGATGGGGTTCGTCGCTGACGGACAGTTGCTGCACCAGTTCACCCGTGAGCCGCTCGATGGTTTCGCCCTGAAGCGGCTCGAGCGGCTCGGGGGAGGGCAACTGGGCGACGACGCCGCGGCAGGCCGAGCAGTGGCCGCAGCGCTCGGGTGCTCGGGTATCGCCGAACCATTCGGCTAGCCGGCGACTCAGGCACGCCTCGCTCTCGAACAGCGCCAGCATGGCGTGCAGGCGGTCGACCTCGGCCCGCTCCTTGTCATGGAAATAGGCGTGCAGCTCCTCGGTCAGGGCCGCCGGGTCGATGTCGTCGCGCAGCACCTCATAGACCTCGGTCATCTGCTTGCTCTCGAGCACCATCCAGCCCTGGGCGACGAAGTAGTCCAGCGCGGTGAGCACGCGGGCGCGCTCGACGTTGAGGCCGCGCTCCTCGCCCAGCCGCTCGAGGGCCGCGAAGTCGAGGCTGAACCAGGTGCGGGCACGCTGGGAGGCGTCGAGAATCGCCTGCACGAAGGCGCTGCGTTCGCCCTCGAAGCGCGACACCAGCGCCTCGGGCTCGTCGTGCAGGCGGAAGCGGTACTCGGCGAAGTAGCTGTAGCGTGGTGCGATGATGCCGCGCAGTTCGAGCTGGACCAGCAGCGTCTTGAGCGGCAGCGGGCGGATGTTGCTGTGCTGGGAGAGCGAGTTGAGCACCAGCTCCCACTGGCGTGCGGCCCCGGGGGCCTCGATCAGCTCGTCGATCACCTTGCGGATGCCGTGAAGCTCAGGGGTGTCGCCGTAGACGAAGTTCTCCAGCACGTTGACGTGATCGCGCCCGGCCAGCATCAGGCAGTCGGAGGGCTGGCCGTCGCGGCCGGCGCGGCCGATCTCCTGGCTGTAGTTCTCGACCGACTTGGGCAGGTCGAAGTGCACCACGTTGCGAATGTCGGCCTTGTCGATGCCCATGCCGAAGGCGATGGTAGCGACGATGCAGGGCGTATTGCCGGCCATGAAGTCGCGCTGGAGGCGCTCGCGGGTCTCGGCGTCGAGCCCGGCGTGGTAGGCGGTGGCAACGAAACCGGCCTTGCTCAGGTAGGCGGCCAGGCGTTCGGCGGTCTGCTGCAGGGTGACGTAGACGATGGTGGGCTGGGGCGGTTCGCCGCCGAGCCTGGGACGGAGCCACTCGACCAGTCGCCGCGCCCGGGTTTCGGCCGGCACCGGTGCCACTTCCAGGTTGAGGTTGGGACGATAGAAGCCGGTGGCGGTCACGTCGCCCTCGGCAATGTCGAAGCGCTCGCGCATGTCGGCGATCACCCGCGGCGTGGCCGTGGCGGTCAGCAGCAGGACCTGAGGGATGCCGAACTCATGCCGGTAGTGGGGCAGCTTGAGATAGTCCGGGCGAAAGTTGTGACCCCACTCCGAGATGCAGTGGGCCTCGTCCACGACCAGCAGCGAGATCGGCACGCGGCGGATGAAGGCACGGAAGCGCTCGTTCTTGAGCCGCTCCACCGAGACCATGAGGATACGGATCTCGCCGCGCTTGACGCCTTCCATCACCGCCGCCGTTTCCTCGCGGCTCTGGCCCGAGTCGATGCTGGCGGCGGCGATGCCATGGCGCGCGAGAAACGCCAACTGATCCTGCATCAGCGCCAGCAGCGGCGAGATGACCAGGGTCAGGTGGGGCAGGTGCAGGGCCGGCAGCTGATAGCAAAGCGACTTGCCCGAGCCGGTGGGAAAGATCGCCGCCGCCGAACGGCCGGCGGTGATCGCTTCGATGACCGGGCGCTGCCCGGGACGGAAGTCGTCATAGCCGAAGACCTGCTGTAACGTTTGATCGATCACGTGGGCACTCCCTGCGCAGTTGTTTTACGTACCGTTTTTTCGAAAGGCGGAGGCCATGGCGACCACCGGACGCACATTCTCGCATATCGTCGGCTTCGACGATTGTCCGTTCCCGCGCGGCCATCGTGGCGATGTGCCCATCGTCGGTACGGTGTTCTCGGGGCTGCGCCTGGAAGGGGTACTTTCCGGCAAGGTGCGCCGGGATGGCGTCAACAGTACACGGGAGCTCATTCGCCTGGCCGGCAGCTCGCGCTTTGCCGCGCATCTGCAGCTGGTCATGCTGCAGGGGGTTGCCCTGGCCGGTTTCAACGTGATCGACGTGCCGCGCCTGCACGCCGAGCTGGGGCTGCCGGTGCTGGTGGTGGCGCGCCGGGCGCCGCGCCAGGGGGCCATGCGCCGGGCCCTGCTCGAACGCATTCCCGGTGGTGCGCGCAAGTGGGCACTGGTCGAGCGTCTGGGAGAGATGGAGCCGCTGGCGGGCATCTACGTCCAGCGCGTGGGGCTGAGCAGGGAGGAGGCGGCCGCGGCGATACGAGCCACCACGCCCCATGGCAGCGTGCCCGAGCCGCTGCGCGTGGCGCACCTGATTGCCGGCGGGGTGGCCATGGGGGAGAGCCGCGGGCGCGTGTAGTGGGCGCGCGCTCCAGGGCGCCTACACTTGGGGGAGATCGGGCAGTCCCGGAGCCAATGCGACAAGATCAGCAAGTGGAGGTAGCCGTATGACGACCACACCCAGGAGTGTCGTGATCGATGCCGACGGCGTCGCGCTGGAAGGCGATCTGATCCTGCCCGATGGCGCGACCGGCATCGTGGTGTTTGCCCATGGCAGCGGCAGCAGCCGTTTCAGCAGCCGCAATCGCCAGGTGGCGCGGCATCTTGCCGAGAACGGGCTGGCGACGCTGCTCTTCGATCTGCTGACACCGGAAGAGAACGTGATCGACGAGCGCACCCGGCAGCTACGCTTCGACATTCCCCTGATCGGCACGCGCATGACCTCAGCGGTAGGTTGGGTGGCGACAGACGAACTGACGCGGCATCTCTCGATCGGCCTGTTCGGTGCCAGCACCGGGGCGGCGGCTGCACTGATCGCCGCCGCCGAACGTCCGGAGCAGGTGCGTGCGGTGGTTTCCCGCGGCGGGCGCCCCGATCTGGCCGGTGAGCACCTGGCGCAGGTGAAGGCACCTACGCTGTTGCTGGTGGGAGGCTGGGACGAACCGGTGATCGACCTTAACCAGCAGGCCAGGGAGCGAATGACCGCCGCGAGCGAATGTGAACTGGTCGTCGTGCCCGGTGCCACGCATCTGTTCGAGGAGCCCGGCAAGCTCGAGGAGGTCGAGCGCCACGCTACTCGCTTTTTCCTGGGCCATCTATAGCCTTGTTCTTCCGGGCGCTTCCCGTGCCTCTCACGGCAAGCGTGGAGAGCTGGGGACAACCACGTCATGACCCGAGGTGCCGGGCTTGGCATAATGCCCCTTTTTCTTCGCCCGCAGGGAAGACCCCATGACCGCCTGGAGCAAGCTGCTGATCGCCACGACGCGGCTGATCGACCTGCACGACAGCGCCCACGAGCCCGGCTCGCCCTTCGTGCAAGTGAGCCAGGAGCAACGTCGCGGCCTGCGCGACGGCTACTGGCTCGACCTTGGCTGCCTGTTGCTCGACTACCTGCTCGACGAGGACTTCGCTACCAACAGTGCCTTCGTCTCGCAGAGCCGCTGCCTCAATCACCTGCGTGAGAGCTACCCGGGGCTGCCCCATGACGACCTGAGCTTCGTCATCAACCTGCTCTCCACCCCCAGCGAGATCCACTTTCGTCAGCCATCGCCGACCATGGGCGACGACGCGACGGCAGAGGAGCGCAGCCGGCGCAGCACCAAGCGCACCGCGCTGATCGAGAAGCAGGGCCAGACCGGCCAGGTGCGCCTCACCCCGAGCGGTCGCCAGTCGGTGACCCTGGCCAGCCAGGTCGAGGACCTGCTCTACTCCGAGTATGACGCCGCCAAGGTGCTGGCGGCGCTGGCGCGGGGCGATTTCGCCCGCATTCCCGACATCACCAACCAGATCCTGCTGGCGATCCGCGCGCTGACCCAGGAGCTGCGGCGGGTGCGCGAGAATCCCACTCGCGAGGGCAAGCTCTCCGCACTGCTCGACAACGAGCGCCACTACCACAACGCCCTGACCAACATTCAGCAGACGCTGCTCGACGCCCGCGCCCAGCTCGCCACGCCGCGCCTGATGGAGCGTTTCGAGGGCTGGCGTGAGGCGCAGTCCGACGACTGGGACCTGCGCGTGCTCGCAAGCGCCATCGGCCGCGTTCTCACCGCCATCGAGAACCTCTCGCGGCGGCTCTCCGAGCTCTTGGCCGATATCGCCGAGGGGCGCATCCAGGCCATGGGCGTGATCGACTTCCAGGACATGGCGCGCCAGCTGCTCGAGGCGCCGCCCGCAGGCGCGCTGCGCGACGCCGTGGTGGCGCGCATGATGCCGCTGCACGTGCAGGCCACCTTCCCGCGTCTGGCGCCGCTGGTGCCGCTGCTGGAGAGCCGTCGCGCCGACGTCAGCCCGGTGGCGCTGGTGTTCGACGAGGCGCGCGACGCCGCCCCCGAGGACCCGCTGCTGGCGCGTTTCCTCGAGGCGCGGGGCCCGGCGTTGCGCCAGCGCATCCAGCGGGCGCCGCTGTCGCTGCCCGAGGCGCTGTCCGAGGCCTGGCACCGCTTCGAGGAGGGCGATTGCCTGGCGCAGTTGCTCAACACCTTCGTCGATACCGAACTGCTGGCCCCGGGGCTGACGGTGGGGATCGACGCGACGCCGTTCGAGCTCGAACTCGACGACGGTCGCCGCATCGAGGGGGCCGTGACGCCCTCTCTCGGCTTTTTTCAGGCGCCCGCCGCCGCGCCGCATTCCTTACAGGCGCCCGAAGCTGCGCCGCATTCCTTGCAGGCGCCCGCTGCCGCGCCGCATTCCTTGCAGGCGCCCGCTGCCGCGCCTAATGGCATATCGCGCATCGATCAGGACGAGCCAGTATGAACATGACCGAGATGGGCGAAGTGGTCGCCTACCTGCTGCGCTACCGCAGCGCCGAACGCACCCCGGGCGGCGGGCGCAAGCGCCGCGCCGCCCGCGAGGGGCAGCTCTCCGAGCGCGACGTCTGCGCGCTGATCGACGACGCCAGCGAGGCCGAGCGCGAGGCGCTGCGGGATTTCCTGGCCGGCCAGGGCCTGCGGCTCAAGGCCTTCGAATCCGGCGACTATCCCGGCATCGCGCCCGGCTCGCGCTACTACGCGCTGCTGCCCGACCCGGAGCTGGAGCAGCCGCCGCTCTACACCCGCGAGCCGGTGTTCGAGGCGCTCAAGCTGCGCCAGGAGAGCCGCGCCGAGCTGGCCCAGTGGTACCTGCAGCTGTGGCTGCTGATGCACACGCTGCTCTACACCCGCTACAACCGCGCGCTCTCCGACGTCAGCCGCTACCAGGAGGCCACCTTCGCCGGGGCCGAGCTGGTCGAGCTGATGCGCGACCAGCTGGAGACGCTGCGTAGCCTGGGCGAAGAGGCGCCGGAGAGCAGCCGCGTGCTGCTGGAGGAGCGCGGCGAGGACATCAGCCGCCGGGTGCGCGCCTTCATCGACCTGCAGGTGCGCGCCGGGCTGCTCGAAGGCCTGCGCGACGCCGAGGCGAGTGCCGGCACCGAGGAGAGCGTCGGCGAGGTGTGGCAGCAGACCCTGCTCGGCGCGCTGGAGAGCGAGCAGATCGGCATCCATCAGCTCGGCCATCTGCAGGCGCTGGCCCAGGGCCGCGCCCAGGGGCGCTATCGGGACGAAGCGTACGAAGCCGCCATCGACGAGCACGAGGAGACCCAGGCATGAGCGTGATCAACCGCATCGAGGTCGCCAACCTGCTCAACAAGCACGGCGACGTGGCCTCGCCCTGGGACGCCAAGATGCGTCACCTGCTGCTCGACCTGCGCGGCCAGTCGAGCGCCATCAGCATGGAGAACGGCTTCGGCAAGACCACGCTCTCCGAGGCGCTGATCGGCCTGCTGTCGCGGGACCGCACGTTGCTCTCGCGCACCCGGCGCAAATGCTCGCCCTCGGCGGTGGGCGGCAGCGCGCGTAGCTGGAGCCACCTGCGGGTGGAGTTCCGTTCGCGCAGCGGGCTCGAGCGCCAGGACGACATGCTCGCTGCGGCGGGTGAGGAGGTGGCCGGCGAGACCTTCGTGTTCGGCTTCTACGGCTACAGCGACGGCAGCGGGCTCTCGTTCTACCACTATGCCGGGCGCCTCGAAGACGTGCCGGTGCATCACCTGACCCTCGACGGCAAGCTGGCGCTCTACGCCAACCGCGACGTCAAGGCGGCCATGGCCGAGCGCGGCGTGCGCCTGACTCACAACCGCGAGGAGTGGCTCGAGGCGGTGGGGGCTCACGTCTCCCGTCGCGAGCTGTCCCAGCTCGCCGCCTTCCAGAAGGAGGGCGGCGCCGACAAGAGCCAGATCTTCAACGCCATCAAGCCCCGCGCCGGCGAGAAGGCCGACCAGGCGTTCTTCTTCGAGGTGCTGGCCCCCGAGATCCTCTCCGGCGCCACCCGCGGCGAGACCGACGAGAGCGAGGAGTTGATCGAGGAGGTGATCCTCAACTCCGGCACCAACATCACCGAGCTGCGTCATCGCCTGGAAGAGGCCGAGAGCGACCAGCGCCGCGCCAGCGACAAGGTGGTCCGCCTGGCCGAGCTGCGCGAACAGGGCGAGTCGCTGCGCGACGCCCGCACCCGCCTGATGGAGCTCGACCAGGGCCTGGCAGCCAGCGAAGCCTTGCTGGGCGGGCAGGCGCTGCTGGGCCTGCCCGGGCTGCCCCGCGCCGCTGCCGAGGTGGACATCGAGGATGACGCCGAAGCGCGCGGCGCCGCTCCGCTGGATGGCTTCGCCTGGATCGTCGGCGATACCTCGCGGCCGAGGGTCTCCACCTCGCTGCTGGCGACGCTTTCGGGGCTTTCCGAGCGGGCCGTGCGCCAGGCGCTCTCCGAGCGTGGCGCCCGGGTCGACGTGCACCGCCGGCTGATCCACCTGCCCCAGGCTGAGTGGCCGCTCAACCGCGACGTCGGCCACGTCAGCTTCAAGGCCGCCCGCGAGTGGCTGGCCGAAAGCCACGCCCTGGCCGACGATACGGCCCGCGACCGCGCCCTGAGCGCGCTGGACGAAGGCGCCGACGCTTTCGAGGCCGCCGACGGCAACCGCTTCCGCGAGGAGGTGATCGGCGACGGGGTCTATCTCGAGGAGCTGACCCGCGAACTCGCCGAGCTGGACGAGCGCCGCGACGACCTGGAGCACGAGCGCGAGCGGCTGGAGTCCCAGCAGCGCGACTTCGTCGACAACCAGAGTTTCTACACCCAGGCGCTGGCCGAGGGGCTGTTCAGCGAGGCCGAGCTGGAAACCCCCGAAGCCAGCGCCGAGGCGGCCAAGGCCGAGGCTGGCGACGCTCGCCGCGCCCTCAACGCGCACCTGGGCCGCGTCGGCGAGCTCAAGCAGGTCGCCGCCTGGCACGACGCCTACCGCCGCGAGTGCCCGGGCATCGCACCGGCCGAGCGGCTCGAGGAGAAGCTGGAGCGCGAGGCCGAGCTGGCCGAGTCCCTCGACGAGCTGACCCGGCGCCGCGACGAGGCGCTCGGCACCTTCGAGACCGCCCGCGGCGAGCGTGAGCGGCTCAACGGCGAGCGGGAGCGCCTGAGCGGCGAGCAGGGCCTGCTGGTCCGCGGCCAGGCGCCCTGGCGCGCCTTCGTCGAGGGCTGGCCGGGCGAAGAGGTGAGCGGCTTCTGGACGCGACGCAAGACGGCGCTGGCCGAGCTGGAGTCGAACTGTCGCGAGGCCGAGCAGCGCCGCCAGGAGGCCGAGCGCACCCTGGCCCGGCTGGCACCGCTGGCCGAGGGCGCCCGTCGTTACGCTGAGCTGCACGGCGATGACGAGCCGGTGCACCTGCGAGCACGACTGCGCGAGACGGAGCGCGAACTGGGGGACGAGCGCAAGCGGCTGCTCGATGATGAGAACCACCTGCGCACGTTGCACCGGGCGCGGCTCGACTTCGCCGCGCGCAGCGAGCTGAGCCCGGAGAAGTGGCTGGCCGACGCCCGACGTCGCTACCCGCGGCTGCTGCGCGAAGCGGAGACGCTGGAAGCCGACATCGCCGCCCGCGAGCGCTACCTGGAGAGCCTCTCCGGCGATCCGCTGGAGCGGCGCGTGGTGGAGGCAGAGGCCCATCGCCAACTGGATGACGCCGGCATCGCCTGGCAGCCGCTGCATGCGGTGCTCAACGTCGAGACCCATACCCCCGAACAGCGGCGCGAGTGGCTGGTGCAGGCCGCCGGGGTGCTGTTCGCCCCGGTGGTGGCCGGACGCGAGGCGGCCGAGTCCGTCGTCGCCACGCTGATCGAGGCGGGCCTGGCGCTGCCGGTGTTCGAGGCCGAGACGCTGGCCGGCCTGCTGGCCCGGGGCGAGCCGCCCCTGGGTGCGGTGGCCGGCGTCGAGACCCTGGCGGTCAAGGCCGCACTGGATCCCAGCTACCTGGAAGCGCTGCGCGAGGCCACCGAGAAGCGGCTGGCCGCCGACCGTGAGCGGCAGAAGGCGCTGGCCGTGGAATGCGAGCGGCTCGACCCCCACGGCGACACCTTCGCCCTGGCGCTGCGCGCCCGCGAGGCCGACGAGGCCCAGGTCGAGATGGCCCTGGAGGCCGTGGCCGAGCGGCAGGCGGCGCTGGCCGAGCGCGAGGCGGCGCTGGCGCCGCGGCTGACCGACGTCGCGCTCGCCTGTATCGACGACTACCAGCGCTACCTGCAGGAGGGCGGGGAGTTCGCCCAGCAGGAGGCCGCCGAGGCGCGGCTCGAAGCCGAGACGGCGCTGGCCGAACTCGCACCGCGGCGTGAAGCGGCGGCCCGCGAGCTGGAGGCCCATGGCCAGACCTGGCTCGCTGCCGAGCAGTTCAGCGATGCCGGCGGCGTCGAGCGGCTGCAGGCGCTGGAGGCGCGCCTCGCCGAACTCGAACGCCACCTGAGCGAGGCGAGCGTTCGGCTGGAAGCCGCCGAGGAGCAGCGCGAGACGCTCAAGCGCCAGGTGGAAGAGACCGAAGCCCAGCTGCGCGGCATCTTCAGCGACGGTGAGCGCGACCGGCTGCGTGCCCTGGCGCGCTTCGAAGCGGAGGGTGGCGTCGACTTCATGACCACTGCCGCCGAGGTGCAGGAGGAGCTGGAGGCCGCGCAGGCCCGGGCGACCCGCCGCGCCGACTTCGACTTCACCCGTATTCGCGCCTACCTGGAGGTGCGCGACGCCGCCGGCGGCAGCCAGAAGCTCGAGCGCGAGATCGCCCGGGTGCGGCGCGAGCTGGGTGAGCTGCGCGAGACGCGCAAGGCGCGGGGAGAGGAGCGCGACGCCCTGGAGGCACGCCTGGCCGAGCAGCGCCGGGCGCTGGCCTGCATCGATCAACTGGCGGTGGAGTGGCTGCGGGTACTGCGCGACCTGCCCGAGGGCTGGCCGCGGCGCCTGGCAGCGCTGGTCGATCTCGCCGAGGCCAGCCGCTGGCCCGGGGAGGCGGACGAGCATGCGGCGCGCAACGCCGCGCTCGAGGCCTGGCACGACATGGCCGCAAGCGAGGGGCAGGGCGAGTTCGACATCGAAGCGCTGGAGGCCTGTCAGCAGACCCTGGTCGATGCCCTGGGCGAACTCAACCTGGGCGAGCAGGCGCGCAACCGCGAGCGCCAGGCGCGCCAGGTCGACGGCGGCGAGCGTAAGCTGGCCGAGGCCCTGGCCGAAGCGGCCCACAGCCGCATGTTCAGCGACACCGAGCGTGCCCGCCTGGCCGGGCTGACGCATGCCAGCGCCGAGGCGCTGGACGACCTCTCGCGCCTGCACGACCAGCTTGCCGGCCAACTCGACGACCACAAGATACGGGTCGAGCGGCTGCACGCCTCTCGCGAGCAGATCGAAGGCACCCTGGTGGAGCGCCTCAGCTCGATCATCTCGGATGCCGCCGGCAACCTCGACATCCTCAAGCGCGTGGCCAAGAGCAGCGGCGAGGGCGGCGCCTTCTTCGAGGTCAAGGCCTCGCTGATCGGCCCCGACCAGCTGCGCGACCTGATTGCCACGCTGCTGGCCGACATCGACGAGCACCAGGCGGCCATGCGCCGTCGCGCCGAGCGCGACGGCGGCATGGTCGACGGCGAGGCGCGCCGTCGCGACGACGACCTGCTGCGCCAGATCCGTCGGCGCATCTACCGCGGGTTGTTTCACGACGTGGCGATCCGCCTCAAGCACGACGCCATCCGCCCCCATGGCCGGCTGTTCTCGCTCAATGAGGAGATGTCGGAGGGGCAGCGCGAGGCGGTGTCGCTGATGTGGCTGGTCAAGCTATCGGAATTCGCCATCGAGCGCGAGCTGCGCGAACTGCCGGGGCATCACCGCCGCCGCGCGCGTACCAGCCGCGAAAGCGTGATCCTGCTCGACGGCCTGTTCTCCAAGCTCTCGCACCGCCGCCTGATCCAGGATTCGCTGGAGTCGCTGCGCAACACCCGCGGGCGCTTCCAGATGATCGGCCTGATCCACAACCCCAACTACGAGAACGACCCCGACATCTTCCCCACCTACCTGGTGGGCAGCGTGATCGGCGGCGTTCAGGGGCAGGGCGGCCACGTCATGGTGCGCGACGGCCGCATCGCCGCGCCGGAATCGCTGGGCCGCAGCGCCGGCGAGGCCAGCCTGTTCGGTATTCACGTCAGCGAGCCGGAGCCAACCTGAGCTAGCACTCAACGGAGAGGAGGAGCCATGCACGTCATCATCGATCTCTGCGTCGTCCCGCTGGGGGTGGGCGTGTCGGTCTCGCCGCAGATCGCTGCCTGTCAGCGGGTGATCGAGGCCTCGGGCCTTACGCACCACATGCACGCCTACGGCACCAACATCGAGGGGCCGTGGGACGAGGTGATGGCGGTGGTCAAGCGTTGCCACGAGGTGGTGCACGAGCTGGGGGCGCCGCGCATCACTACCACCATCAAGCTGGGCACCCGCACCGACCGCGAGCAGTCCATGGCCGACAAGGTGTCGAGCGTCGAGAACAAGCTGCGCGACACCTGAGCTGGAGTCTCGTATATCCGCTCAAGTCGGCAACGGCGCCAGCCAGGCGTCGCCCAGCCGCAACAGGTGGTCAGTGAGGGCGTCGAGGATCTTGCCGCCCTGGCGCCAATGGTGCCAGTAGAGCGGCACGTCGATCACGTAGCCCGGCGACAGGTCGACCAGGCGGCCGTCGGCCAGGTGCGGGCCGGGGTCGATCTCCTGTAGCCGCCCCTCACTGAGTTCGCGCTCGGCCTGGCGCTCCGGCACCATGCCGTAGCCGAGTCCTGCCAGCGCCAGGCCGACGAAACCCTCCGACGAAGGGCACAGGTGGTGGGGGAAGGGGGGCTCCACGCCGTACATGGCCAGGAAGCGATGCTGCAGCCGGTCGTCGGGGCCGAAGACGATGGCCGGAGCCTGGCGTAGCGCTTCCGGCGTCACGCCATCGGCGAAATAGCGCGCCATGAAGGCGGGGCTGGCCAGGGCGCGATAGCGCATGCTGCCCAGTCCGTGGCTGCGCGCCCCCTGTACCGGCGTGGGTGAATCGCAGATGCAGCCGGCCACGTCACCGTCGCGCATGCGCTTGAGCGCCACCTCCTGATCCTCCACCACCAGCTCGAACAGTACGGAGTGGCGTTCGCAGAAGCGCCCGATCGCCTCCGGCCACCACGTCGCCAGGCTATCGGCGTTGATCGCCAGGCGCAGGCGCTGCTCGCCGCTGCCAAGTGCCGGTACCTCGTCCAGCAGGTCGCTCTCGAGCAGGCGCACCTGCTGGGCGTGGTTGAGCAGCTTGCGCCCCAGCGGCGTGGGCGTAAGACGTGGGCTACGCACCAGCACCGGCTGGCCCAGGCGCGCCTCGAGCAGCTTGATGCGCTGGGATACCGCCGATTGTGTCAGGCCCAGGTGGCGAGCGGCGCGCTCGAAGCCGCCCTGATCGGTGACCGCCACCAGCGCTTCGAGCAGCTTGTAGTCGAGCATTAGCTTGGCTTATCCCCCAGTCGATCAATTCATTTCTCTTATTGTTGCGCCGAGCTTAGCCTTGTCGGCATCGATTCGCCAAGGAGAAGTTCCCATGTGGTTGTCCTGGGTCAATGGGCTGCTGGTTTGCGCCGGTCTGATCGTCGCTATCGGTGCGCAGAACGCCTTCGTGCTGCAGCAGGGGCTGCGGCGTCAGCATGCCTGGCTGGTGGCCGCGGTCTGTGCGCTGTGTGACTGGTTGCTAGTGGGGCTGGGGGTGCTGGGTCTGGGCGCGCTGATCGCCGAGCAAGGGACGCTGATGGAGGTGGCGCGCTGGGCCGGCACTGCCTTTCTCGCCTGGCAAGCGTGGCTGGCGCTGCGCCGGGCATTCACGTGCAATGTACTGGTGGCCGAGGAGCGCGCCCAGGCGTCATGGCGCGGCGCTCTGGCCGCGACCTTGGCCGTGACCCTGTTCAATCCCCAGGTCTATCTGGAAACCGTGGTGCTTCTTGGCGCCATCGGTGCGGTACAGCCAAGCCCCTGGGGCTTCTTCATCGGCGCGGCAATGGCCTCGTTCGGCTGGTTCTTCGGCCTGGTGGCGGCGGCGGGCTGGCTGGCGCCGCGGCTGGAGAGCGAGCGGGTGTGGCGCGCCATCGACCTGGTGATTGCCGCTATTCTGGCCTGGGTGGCGTGGAGGTTGGCCAGTGGCGCAATAATGCCGTAATGGAGACGACAGTCGTAAAGCATTCTTTACGCCGCGTCAGGGTTTTGAGCCACAACACAGGCCGATCTTATGGAGTTCGAAGGGCTGTAAGATTTTTCTTACGATAAGGGAGAGGGCGGAGCTCCGCCGCCCACGCTCCAGGCCGTAAAGGGGCGTTTCGAGGGGGAAGCGTGGGCACTAGGCTGGGGGCACCAGTTCGGCACCCATGACTGCACGAAATAACAACGGCAAATCCCCCTGGAGGTAAGCATGAACGCACCCGCCAAGACCGTGTCTCCGATCAGCCAAGAGAACCCCATCGGAACCAACGGCTTCGAGTTCGTCGAGTACAGCGCACCCACGGCGGAGGGCATCGAAGAGCTGCGCGCGCTATTCAACCGCATGGGCTTCACCGAAACCCGCAAGCATCGCTCCAAGCAGGTGTTCCTGTTCCAGCAGGAGAACGTCAACTTCGTGCTCAATGCCGAGCCGGACAGCCACGCCGCCGAGTTCGCCAAGGTGCACGGCCCCTGCGCCTGCGCCATGGCCTGGAAGGTGGCCGATGCCAAGCAGGCGTTCGAGTACGCGCTGGCCCACGGTGCCGAGGCAGTGGAGAACCCGGTGGGCCCCGGCGAGGTGGGCATTCCCGCAGTGCGCGGCATCGGCGGTTCGCTGCTCTACTTCGTCGACGACAAGGTCGACAGCGAAGGGCGCACCATCTACGACATCGACTTCGAAGCCATTCCCGGCCGTTCGCGCAACGACAACAGCGTGGGGCTCAAGGTGCTCGACCACCTGACCCACAATGTCGACCGTGGCCAGATGGACAAGTGGGCCGATTTCTACACTGAGATCGCCAACTTCCGCGAGAACCGCTACTTCGACATCAAGGGCAAGAAGACCGGCCTGCACTCACGTGCCATGACCGCACCGTGCGGCAAGATGCACATCCCGATCAACGAGTCGGCCGACGATACCTCTCAGATCGCCGAGTTCCTGCGTGAGTACAACGGCGAAGGCATCCAGCACCTGGCCATGGCCACCGACGACATCTACGCCACGGTACGGGGCCTGCGCGCCAATGGCGTGAAGTTCCTGTCCACGCCGGATACCTACTACGAGAAGGTCGACTCGCGCGTGCCCAACCACGAGGAGAACGTCGAGGACCTGCGCGAGCTGAGCCTGTTGATCGACGGCGGCCCGGATGAGGGCGTGCTGCTGCAGATCTTCACCGAGACCGTGATCGGCCCGATCTTCTTCGAGATCATCCAGCGCAAGGGCAACGACGGCTTCGGCGAGGGCAACTTCAAGGCCCTGTTCGAGTCGATTGAGGAGGATCAGATCCGTCGCGGGGTGCTCAAGGCGGATTGATCGACAGGCGGCTCCCATCGCACGGATGGGAGCCGCTTTTTTCATACGCTTCAGGATGAAAACCCTGAGCACTTCAATTAGTACAAGAAAATGTCGTTGCAATCTCGGTGTTGCACCGGGCATATTGCTGCGTCAGTTCATAACAACGACTCCTCTGGTGACGTAATGACGACCGAGCAACAACCTCGAGTCCAGTGGCTCAGCCGCTGGGGCTTCGTGCTGGCGGCGACGGGTTCCGCCGTTGGCCTGGGCAATATCTGGAAGTTCCCCTACATGACCGGCGAGCACGGCGGCGGCGCCTTCGTGCTGGTCTATCTGGTCTGCATCCTGGCGGTGGGCGTGCCGGTCATGATGACCGAGATCGCCTTCGGCCGGCGCGGCCGAGGCAGCCCCATCGACGCGGTGCGTCGGGTGGTGACGGAGTCCGGCAGAAGCTCCGCCTGGTCGCTGCTGGGTTGGATGGCGATGCTATGCGGCTTCATGATCCTGTCGTTCTACGTGGTGGTAGCCGGCTGGTCGTTCTCCTATCTGTGGAAGATGCTGAGCGGCGGCCTCAATGGCTCGGGTGTCGACGACATGGTGGCGATCTTCGTCGCCAACAACGAGAACCCGCTCAACCTCGGCTTCTGGAGTACCCTGGTGACGCTTGCCACCATGCTGATCGTGGGCAAGGGCGTGCAGGCGGGCATCGAGAAGAGCGTCAGCTGGATGATGCCGGGCATGGTGATCATGCTGCTCATTCTGATCGGTTACGGCGTGTTCTCCGGCGGCTTCGGCGAGGCGTGGCGCTTCCTGTTCTCCTTCAACACCGGCAGCCTCTCCAGCGAGGGCATGCTGGCCGCACTGGGCCATGCCTTCTTCACCCTGTCGCTGGCTTCCGGCGCCATTCTCACCTACGGCAGCTACCTGCCGGCGGGCGCTTCCATCGCCCGTACCACCCTCGGCGTGGCGGCGGCCGATACGCTGGTGGCGTTGATGGCCGGCCTGGCGATCTTCCCGGTGATCTTCGCCAACGGCATGAGCCCCGAGGGTGGGCCGGGGCTGTTGTTCATGAGCCTGCCGCTGGCGTTCCAGGCGATGCCGCTGGGCACGCTGTTCGGCGTACTGTTCTTCATCATGCTGTCGATGGCGGCGTTGACGTCGTCGATCTCCATGGTCGAGGCCACCGTCTCGTGGCTGGTCGACAACAAGGGCATCACCCGCCGTACGGCGGCGTGGGGAACGGGCATCGTGCTGTGGCTGGTGAGCACCCTGGCGATGCTGTCGTTCAACCTGGGCGCCGACTGGACCCTGGCGGGCAAGCACTTCTTCGACTGGCTCGATTACCTCACCTCGCGCTGGATGATGCCGCTCGGCGGCCTGGGCATGGTGCTGCTGGCCGGCTTCGTGCTGAAGAGCGAGAGCTTCCGCGAGGAGCTGGGGCTGGCACCGTACTGGCACGCGCTGTGGCTGTTCATGGTGCGCTACGTGAGCCCGCTTGGCATCCTGGTGATCTTCGTCGATGCGCTGGGCATCGCACGGCTCGAATTCGGCCTGCATTGGCCGTGGTTGCTCGGCGTGTTGATTCTGGTCACCCTGATCGGCGAACTGGCCAGCCCGAGGCTGCGGCGCACGCTGGCGGGCTGAACGCTTGCCTGCCGCAGGGCTTGACGCTAATGTCGGGCCGGTCCGATGGGGACGTCCACGTCGAGGTGACAGGATGAGCGTTCGTTCCATTTTCGGTGCCGGTCCGGCTGCCCCCCGCCTGGTGCGGGGCGTGCTGGTCCTGCTATTGCTAACCCTGACTGCCGGCTGTGCCGGACGCGACGGCCGCCAGGTCGAGCGCGCCTCGGTGCCATCCGGCTGGCATGGCGAGCAGGGGCAGGCCTCGTTCTATGCCGACCGCTACCATGGCCGGCGCACCGCCAGTGGCGAAGCCCACGATCGCAACGCGCTGACGGCGGCGCACCGAAGCTTGCCATTCGGCACCCGGGTCCGAGTGACGCGGCTGGACAACGGCCGCGAGACGGTGGTGCGCATCAACGACCGTGGACCCTTCGTGCGCGGCCGTGTCATCGATCTCTCGCGACGCGCGGCCGAAGAACTCGACATGCTCGGGCAGGGCGTGGCGGAGGTGCGTCTGTCGCCTGAGTGAAGTGCCCTTCTCCCAACGCCGTGTCTCCGGTTTCGATGTGTAAACCGGTGGCGGGGCTCGCCATGGCGCTCAGCGCTGCGGCGGCACCTCGCGCTGGAACTCGCGTCGCCAGCGCGCCAGCAGGGCTTCGCGCTTGAGCCGGTCGAGCGTCGCCAACAGACCGGGGCCGATCGCGATCGGGCGCAAGGCGTCGCCGACTTCGTCGCGCAGGGCATCCGCGGTGCCGGTACCGGAGAGGCCGGGATGCATGGCACCCAGGTGGGTCTGCTCGGCGATCACGCGCTGGCCCTCTTCGCTGAGCAGGAATTCCATGAACAGCGCACCCGCTTCGGGGTGTGGCGCCTGGCGCGGAATGAAAGCCAGGCGCTGGGTGACCAGGGCGTAGTCCTCGGGTACCACCATGACCAGGTCCGGCTTGTCGGCCACCGCGTCGCGAACGTAGCTGCCGAGCAGGTTATAGCCCAGCAGGTAGCGTCCCTGCTCGAGCCCGTCGAGCATCTCCCCGGTGGTGTCGACGAGCACCGTGCGTGCGCGCCCCAAGGCCGAGACCAGATCCCAATAGCGCGGCGAGAGTCGCGACTCCTCGATGGCATAGGTGTATCCCGCGCCGCTGCGTACCGGGTCGTAGGTGACGATGCGGCCGGCCAACGCCTCGGTGTGGTTGTCCAGCAGCGCTAACAGGTCGCCGTGGCTGCGAACCTCGCCGAAACGTTCGAGCAATCTGCGATGCACCACCATCACGATGGGTTCGAAGGTGAAGGCGAACAGTTCGCCGCGCCACTGGGCCCACGCCGGCCAGCGGCGCGCCGCGTCGCTGTCGATGGGTTGGGCGTGGCCGTCGTTGGCCAGGTAGTACTGCCAGGGCATGGCGGAAGAGAGCACCACGTCGGCGGTGTCCGGTGCGTCGAGAAAGCGCTGGTGCAGCTCGAGGGTCGTCAGGTTGCGGTAGGTCAGCTCGATGCGCGGGTGGCGGCGATGGAATGCTTCGAGCAGCGGGCGAGCCTGTGGCAGGTCCAGGGCGGCGTGGATGACCAGCGACTGGGGCGCCCCGGCCTCGGGATCGGCAGGGTAGTGCAGGGTCTCCTCGGCCGCGGCGGCCAGGCTCCACAGGCTGAGCAGCAGCCAGGACAGGGGTCGGATCATGGGCCCTCCTCGCTGAAGCGCAGGCGCACGACGAGACCGCTGGCGTGCGCTGCTTGGGCCAGCTCGAGTCGTGCGCCGTGGGCACGGGCAATGCTGTCGACGATGGCCAGGCCGAGCCCGGAGCCTTCGCCTCCCTCTTCGCCGCGATGGAAGGGGCGCAGCACCAGCAGGCGACGGGACTCGGGAATCCCGGGACCGTCGTCCTCGACTTCCAGGCAGGGCGGCTGTGCATGGGTACGCAGGGTGATTCGACGGCCACCGTAGCGGCAGGCGTTGTCGATCAGGTTGTTCATCGCTTCCTGCAGCTGCCAGTCGATCCCGTTGACCCGCACCGGTCGGGCGGCGCACTCCACGCCGAGGTCGATCCCTTGACGATGGCAGCCGGCCCAGTGATCGCGTACCGCCTGGCGGGCGATGTCGTTGAGATCGAGCGGCGTCAGCTCGGGGCGGTACTCGGGGTTGTCGAGCCGGGTCAGTGAGAGCAGCTGCATGGCCAGTCGTGCGGTGCGGGCGCTGGTGGCCTGCATGGCGCCAAGCGCATCGCGCCAGCGGTTGGGATCGTCCTGCCGCAGGGCCAGCTCGGCCCGGGCGGAGAGCCCTGCCAGCGGTGTCCGCAACTGGTGCGAGGCATCGCCGATGAAGCGCTCCTGGTTGGCGCGCACCCGGCGCATACGCGCCAGCAGTTCGTTGAGGGTCTCGCGCAGTTCGGCCAGTTCGCGCGGCAGCGGCAGGTCGAGGGGTTCCAGGGTGCGCGGATCGCGGGCACGAATGGCGCGCCGCAGCCGGGTGAGCGGCGCCAGGGCGGAGCGTATCGCCACCACCAGAACCGCAATGGCGACCAGCGCCATGGCCAGGATATAGGCGAGGTTGGCGCGCAACAGTTCGAGGGTCAACGCATCGCGGCCCTCGCGGCTGTGGGCGACACGAATCTCGAAGCGCTCCCTGAGCCGCCAGTCCTCCAGCCGGGAGCGGCGCACGCCCTGGCGCAGCGCCATGTCGTGCCAGGTAACGTCGCGGAACAGCAGCGTATCGCCGGCTTCGGCGTCGCCTCGCTCGTCGCCGGGAAGCTCGGCGTTGCCGGTAATGAAGCGCCCATCCCGATCCACCAGGCTGTAGAAGACGCGCTCCTCGGCGTCGGTGGCGAGCATGTCCAAAGCCGCCGGGGGAAGATCGAGCCACAGCCGGTCGTCCTGCCACTGCACCTGCTCCGCGATCGCCAGGCTGGCCGCCTCGAGCAGCCGATCGAAGGCGCGGTCGGCGGTGTGGCGCGCATCCACCCAGGCCTGGAACACCATCAGGCCGCCCAGGGCCAGCAGCGGGATCAGCAGCCAGGCCAGCAGCCGGCGGTAGAGGCTGTCGCCGCGCTTCACGTGGCCTCCAGCAGGTAGCCGAGCCCGCGCACCGTGCGCAGGGCGACGTCGCTGCCGCCCAGCCGCTTGCGCAGCCGATGCACGTAGACCTCGATGGCATTGTCGCCCATGGGTTCGCCCTGGAAGGCTTCGTCGGCGAGGCGGGCCTTGTCGACGGGCTGGCCCGCATGGCGCATCAGGCAGGCGAGCAGGCGTTGCTCCCGGGGCGGTAGGGCCAAGGCCTCGCCGGCGAGGGTGAAGCGCTGCGCCAAGCCGTCGAAGTGCAGTACCCCGACGCGCAGCTCCTGCCCCCTCGTGCGCCGCCTGAGCAGCGCACGCACACGGGCTTCGAGCTCTTCGAGCGAGAAGGGCTTGGCCAGGTAGTCGTCGGCGCCCAGGTCGAGCCCGCGCACACGATCCTCTACCGCGCCGCGCGCGGTGAGGATCAGCACCGGCGTGTCGCGATCGTGACGCCGCAGCGTCTCGAGCACCTCGAGACCGCTGGCTCCGGGGAGGTTGAGGTCAAGAAGGATCAGGGTGTGGTCGTGCTGTGGGTCTTCCAGGTGACGGCGTGCGACGCCGCCGTCGGCCAGGTGCATCACGTCGTAGCCCTCGAGCGCCAGGGCGTCCTGGAGGGTCTCGGCCAGCAGGCGATCGTCCTCGACGAGCAGCAGATTCATGTCATGGCTTCCGTTTCAGCTACGGCCGTCAGCTCCGCCAGCGCCGCCTTCAGGGCCGCCTCGCTGCGTGCATCGAGGCGGCTCGACGGACCCGAGAGGGCCAGCCAGCGCGTGGGTTCGCCGGGGGCGCTGGGTAGGGCTTGCAGCAGCATCTTGCCACCCGGCAGCTCGGGGCGGGGATCGTTCCCTGCGGCCAGGGGCCACTGGCTGCCCGGACGCAGCTCATGGCGCAGCGCCGCCTCGGGCAGGGCGACCAGCCGGCACTCGACCTGGGGACCGTGGTTCTCGAGTAGGGCGGCGGTCTCGCCGGTCTCGGCAGCCAGCCGGTCCAGCAGCGGCTGTACGCGAGTGGTCAGCTGTCGGCTGGGGGGGTGGCGCCGGGCTAGGCGAAGCGGCGTGCTACCCAGACTCCAGCGTCCATCATGGCTGCGCTGCACGTAATCGAAACGAGCCAGCGAACCCAGCAGTCGCAGCAGGGTGCTCTTGTAGTAGCCCGTCGCCTGGGCGAGTTCGGCCAGGGTGAAGGCTTCCTGATCGACATCGAACGCTTCCAGTACGGTCAGTGCGCGCTCGACGGCCTCGACGCGATCCTGGGCCATGCAGTGATCTCCTGAGTCTGGAGGCATTGAACTTTGGTCGCAATTGCAACCCGATGCGTTGACGCTGCCTGTCGACGCGCCTAGTTTCTATCCTGAAGAACGTTGTTCTGCCTTACAGAATTGTAAGGTAGCCGATGAAAGACCGCAAGCCAACATTTCACAACACGTCAAGACCGGAGGGACCACAACAATGTCCACGAAAACGCCACTCAAACTCATCGCCATTGCCGCTTTCACCCTGAGCGCCGGCAGCGCCATGGCCTTCGAGCCACAGGGCAAGGTGGAGTGTCTCGCCCCGGCTGACCCCGGCGGCGGCTGGGACTTCACCTGCCGCAGCGTGGGCAACGTGATGGAGGAGCTGGGCATCGTGCCGCGCAGCGTGCAGACCGTGAACATGGCGGGTGCCGGCGGCGGTGTGGCCTTCGCCCATACCGTGTCCAAGCGCGCCGGCGACGAGCAGCTGCTGGTGGCTGCCTCCACGGCCACGACCACCCGCCTGGCCCAAGGCCAGTTCCCGGGCATGACCGCCGACATGGTCAACTGGATCGGGGCGCTCGGCGCCGATTACGGCGTGATCGCCGTGGCCGCCGACTCCGAGTACGACGACCTCCCTGCGCTGATGGAGGCGCTCAAGGAAGACCCGCGCAGCGTCAAGTTTGCCGGCGGCAGCGCCAAGGGTGGCTGGGATCACCTCAAGGTGCTGATCGCCGCAGACGCCGCCGGCGTCGATGAGCTGCCGCGTATTCCCTATCTCTCCTACAACAACGGCGGCGAGGCGATGACCCAGGTCGTGGGCGGCCATGTGGATGCCTTCACCGGCGACATCAGCGAGGCGCAGGGTTTCATGGAGTCCGGTGACCTGCGCGTGCTGGCAGTGCTCTCCGACGAGCGCCTGCCGGGCGACTTCGCCGACATTCCCACCGCCAAGGAGCAGGGTATCGATGCGGTCGGCCCCAACTGGCGCGGCTTCTACATGCCGGCTGACATCTCCGACGAGGCCAAGCAGTACTGGATCGACGCCATGGACACCATCTACGAGAGCCAGGAATGGCAGGACATCATGACCAGCAATGGACTGATGCCGTTCCACATGAGCGCCGGTGAGTTCGAGACCTTCGTCACCGAGCAGATCGACGATATCGAGACCCTCTCCAAGGACATCGGGCTGATCCAGTGATGACCTTCAACGACCGCATCTTCGGTGTGCTGCTGATCGTCCTGGCCGTCGCGTACGGCTGGGGCGCCAG
The DNA here is from genome assembly GCF_015992245.1 of Halomonas sp. SS10-MC5. Taxonomy (NCBI): domain Bacteria; kingdom Pseudomonadati; phylum Pseudomonadota; class Gammaproteobacteria; order Oceanospirillales; family Halomonadaceae; genus Halomonas; species Halomonas sp. SS10-MC5. The sequence continues at coordinate 2,022,656 of NZ_CP065435.1, forward strand.
CCAGTTCCCCGAACCGTTCGGTGGTGCCGAGGGGATTGCCCCCGGCACTTTTCCCACCTTGCTGGCCGTCGTGCTGGGGCTCTCCAGCCTCTACCTGATCGTGCGGCCCGACCCGGACAATGCCTGGCCATGGAGCCGCACCGGCGTTGAGCTGATCGTCGCCGTGGTCGTGCTGGTGCTCTACGCCATGCTCCTCGAACCGCTCGGCTTCATCCTCAGCACCACGCTGGCCATCGGCACGCTGTGCTGGCGCATGGGGGCGAAGGTGCTCAATGCCTACCTGGTCGGGGCGGTAGCGGGCGTGGTGGTGTTCCTGCTGTTCAATTTCGCCCTCGACCTCGCGTTGCCGCTGGGCCTGCTCTCGTTCCTGGAGGTGAGCTGATGGAAACCCTCGGCTTTCTGATCGATGGCTTCGGGGTTGCCCTTGCCCCGCACAACCTGATGTTTGCCCTGATGGGGGCCTTCCTCGGCACGCTGATCGGCGCGCTGCCGGGCCTCGGGCCGGCCAACGGCGTGGCCATCCTGATCCCGCTGGCCTTCTCCCTGGGGCTGCGTCCGGAAACCGCGCTGATCATGCTTACCGCGGTCTACGCTGGGGCCATGTACGGCGGGCGCATCTCGTCGATCCTGCTCAACATTCCCGGCGACGAGCCGGCCATGATGACCTGCCTCGACGGCTACCCCATGGCGCAGCAGGGCAAGGCCGCCGAGGCGCTGGCGATTTCCGCCATCGCTTCCTTCATCGGCAGCCTGATCGCCACCGTCGGCCTGATCCTGCTGGCGCCGGTGCTGGCGCGGTTCGCGCTCACCTTCGGTCCGGCCGAGTACTTCGCGCTGTTCCTGCTGGCCTTCGCCACCCTGGGCGGCATCACCGGCAAGAACCCGGTAAAGACCGTGGTGGCGGCCTGCCTGGGCTTGATGGTAGCCACCGTGGGGATCGACTCCACCGGCGTGCAGCGTTACACCTTCGGGACCCTGGAGCTCTACGAGGGTATCGACTTCATCATCGCCATCGTCGGCCTGTTCGCTATCTCGGAGCTGCTGTTCTTCATCGAGGAGCGCGCCGGCGGCGGCAAGGCGAAGATGGCCGTCAACAAGCTCAAGCTGAGCTGGGCCGACATACGCAACATCCTGCCGTCGAGCGTGCGCGGCGGTATCCTCGGCTTCATCGCCGGCGTGCTGCCCGGTGCCGGGGCGTCGCTCGGCAGCTTCATTGGCTATACGCTGGAGAAAAAGGCGGTCGGCAAGAAAGGCTTCTTCGGCCAGGGCGACCCGCGTGGCGTGGCCGGCCCCGAAGCGGGCAACAACGGTGCCTCGAGCGGTGCGCTGGTACCGATGCTGACGCTGGGCGTGCCGGGCAGCGGCACCACCGCGGTGCTGCTGGCGCTGCTGATCTCGCTCAACATCACCCCTGGCCCGCTGATGTTCACCCAGAACGCGGACATCGTGTGGGGCGTGATCGCCGCGCTGCTGATTGGCAACTTTCTGCTGTTGATCCTCAACATCCCGCTGGTGGGCATCTTCGTCAAGCTTCTGTCGGTGCCGCCGATGTACCTGCTGCCGTGTGTGACGATGATCGCCTTCGTCGGGATCTACTCGATCAGCAACACCACCTTCGACCTCTACTTCATGGTGGCCTTCGGCGTCGCCGGCTACGTGCTGCGCAAGCTGGAGATTCCGCTGGTGCCGATCATCCTCGGTTTGCTGCTGGGGCCGGAGATGGAGAAGAACCTGCGCCACGCCATGGATATCTCCGACGGCGACTGGACCATTCTCTGGAACAGCGGCCTGGCCATCGGCCTGTGGGTGTTTGCTGCCGTGGGGTTAATTCTGCCCTACATCGTCGGCCCCATCCTGCGCCGCCGGATGAAGGTGGCAACCGCTGCCACCGCAGGGAATCCGGAAGGCGACTGAGCCCGGCAATGCCTACCACCCCGCAGGGGCGCCGAGCGATCGGCGCCCCTGTCTTCGTTATGACGCACCGGTCTGGTGCGCTGTGGCAGTGCAGGCGATCCTTGCCGGCGCAACCGGCGCCTGCCGAATGCACGGCGGCGGTGCGCCGGCAGGATCGTCAAGGGGCGTAAAGGCGCCGTAATCTTCTGTATGAAAAGAGTTCTTCGAATTTCTTCGCCTGATGGCGCAAGCGTTGCATAGGCAGGAAGCCTAGTGCTGTGCGGCCGGTGTCGGCCGTGCATGACCTTTACAACAAGTCCCTCCCGCAGGAGGGCGCAAGGAGGTTCGCGTGAACGCTTCCCGTCGCAACATGCTTTTCCCCGTTCGCCTCATGTCATCCCCGTCCCGCGCTGTGGCCGCAGCCCTGTTGGCGGCGGCGTCCCTCGGTGGTACTGGCCAGGCGCTGGCCCAGGAAGAGCCCATCAAGGTGGGGATCCTGCACTCGCTGTCCGGCACCATGGCGATCAGCGAATCGGCCCTGAAGGACACCGTCGAGATGCTGATCGCGCAGCAGAACGAGCAGGGCGGCCTGCTGGGTCGCCAGCTCGAGGCGGTGGTGGTCGACCCGGCCTCCAACTGGCCGCTGTTCGCCGAGCGTGCCCGCGAGCTGCTCGAGCAGCACGAGGTGGATGTGGTGTTCGGCAACTGGACCTCGGTCTCGCGCAAGGCCGTGCTGCCGGTGTTCGAGGAGCTCAACGGCCTGCTGTTCTATCCGGTGCAGTACGAGGGCGAAGAGTCCTCGGAGAATGTCTTCTACACCGGGGCGGCGCCCAACCAGCAGGCCATCCCGGCGGTGGAATACCTGCTCAACGAGGTAGGCGTGGAGCGCTTTGCGCTGCTCGGCACCGATTACGTCTACCCGCGCACCACCAATCGTATCCTCGAAGCCTTCCTCAAGGAGGAGCACGGCATTGCCGACGAGGACATCATGATCGACTACACGCCGTTCGGTCACTCCGACTGGCAGAACATCGTCGCCGAGGTGCGCCGCTTCGGCAGCGAGGGCAAGAAGACGGCGGTGGTCTCGACCATCAACGGCGACGCCAACGTCCCGTTCTATCGCGAGCTGGCCAACCAGGGCATCGACGCCGCCGACATTCCGGTCATCGCCTTCTCGGTGGGCGAGCAGGAGCTCTCCGGCATCGATACCGGCCCGCTGGTCGGCCACCTGGCCGCCTGGAACTACTTCATGAGCGTGGACACCGACGCCAACTACGACTTCATCGACGCCTGGATCGACTACACTGGCGACGAGGAGGCGGTGACCAACGACCCCATGGAGGCGCACTACATCGGCTTCAACATGTGGGCCGAGGCGGTGCGCAAGGCCGGCACCACCGACGTCGATGCGGTCAAGGAAGCCATCATCGGCGTGACCGTGCCCAACCTGACCGGCGGCTATGCGGCGATGATGCCCAACCACCACATCACCAAGCCGGTGCTGATCGGCGAGGTACAGGACAACGGCCAGTTCGACATCGTCTGGCAGACGCCGGCGACTGTGGCCGGCGATGCCTGGTCCGATTACCTGCCCGGCTCGCGGGACCTGATCGCCGATTGGCGCCTGCCCATGGAGTGCGGCAACTTCAACGTGGTCAACGGCAGCTGCGGCGGCAGCACCGCGGCCGAAGAAGCGGAAGTGGCGCTCGCCGAGTAACTACAGCATGGCCCCCGCTGCCAGCAGCGGGGGAGCACGCCTTCTTCACCGATTCCGAGGAACGCTCCGATGAGATATCCCCCCGTGCCCTGGCCAGTGGCGGCCGGGGCGAGGGCCGGCAGCGCCGCCGAAGCCAGCGAGCCCATGCACACGGCGACAAGGGGTTCGTGGCTGATGGTTCTCGTCCTTGCCCTCACGCTCGCACTTGGTCTTACGCTGGCCGCTCCCGCATCCGCCCAGGAGGCCGAGAGGTCCGATTCAACGGCACAGGCGCTTCTCGCGGCGCTGGACGTGTCGTCGTTTTCCGCCAAGGGTGAGGCCATCGAGGGCATCGTGCGCAGCGACGATCCTCGCGCCCGGGGCTGGCTCCAGGCCCTGCTCGATGGTCGTTTGCAGCGCACCGACGATGGCCGCTTCGTGGTGGTGCTCGACAACTCGGGCCGCCAGTGGCCGGTCGAGGACGCCCTGACCGGCGAGGCCCTGGGCGAGATGTCGCGCCGCGACCTGGACCGCATCGGCATCAACAACGCGCTGCGCAACCAACTGCGCAGCGCGATCGCCGTGGTCGATCTCTATGCCGCCGATGTTGGCTTGCGCCGCGCTTCTGCAGAGCGGTTGCTGGGCGAGGTCGACGGCGACCTGGCTGGCCCCCTGGCCGAGGTGATCGAGGCGGAGCCGGATGCGCGGGTGCAAGAGCGGCTGATCCAGGCGCTCGCCATTTACCGCCTGGAGCAGGGCGAGGTCGAAGCGGTCGAGGAGCTGCGCGGCAGTCTGCATCCGCGGGTCCGGGTGGCGCTCAATCGTGTACTCAACAGTGACGATTCTGCGTTGGTCGACGCCGCTCGTGAGGCACTCAACGGCATCGAGCAGAAGCTCAAGGTCAACCGTGCGGTCGAGACGCTCTACTTCGGCCTGTCGCTGGGCTCGGTGCTGGTGCTCGCCGCCATCGGCCTGGCCATCACCTTCGGCGTGATGGGCGTGATCAACATGGCCCACGGCGAGTTGATCATGCTCGGTGCCTACACCACCTGGGCCATGCAGCAATTGCTGCCGGGCCAGCCGGGGCTGGCCTTGATCCTGGCGATTCCCGCCGGCTTCCTGGTCGCGGCGTTGGCCGGCATCGCCATCGAGCGCGGCGTCATCCAGTTCCTCAAGGGGCGCCCGCTGGAGACGCTGCTGGCGACCTTCGGTGTCAGCCTGATTCTCCAGCAGTTGGTACGCACTGCGATCTCGCCGCTCAACCGTACCGTGGTCACGCCGGAGTGGATGAGCGGCTCCATTGCCGTCAACGATGCGCTCTCTCTCACGCTCAACCGGATGGTGGTGCTCGGCTTCGCCCTGGTGGTGTTCGCCGCGCTGATGCTGATCATGCGCCGTACCCGGCTCGGCCTGGAGGTGCGGGCGGTGACCCAGAACCGTGCCATGGCACGCTCGATGGGCATTCGCGCCACGCGGGTCGACATCCTGACCTTCGCTCTGGGCTCCGGGGTGGCGGGGCTGGCCGGCGTGGCGCTCAGCCAGCTCACCAACGTGGGCCCCAACCTGGGCCAGAACTACATCATCGACTCCTTCATGGTGGTGGTCTTCGGCGGGGTGGGGAACCTGTGGGGCACACTGGTGGCGGGCCTCTCGCTCGGGGTCATCAATCAGGTGCTGGAACCCTGGGCCGGGGCCGTGATGGCCAAGATCATCGTGCTGGTGTTCATCATCCTGTTCATTCAAAAGCGCCCCCGCGGACTCTTCCCGCAGAAGGGCCGGGCGGCGGAGGGCTGATCCATGCAATCGAGATCGTGGCTGATGAGACCGTTCGGCGAACGCTCGACGCTGATCTTTCTCGGCGTGCTGCTGGCGGCGATGGCCCTGGTGACGCTGCTGCACGTGGCCGTGCCGGCGGGGCATCCACTCCATGTCAGCGCTTATACCGTTAACTTGTTCGGCAAGTACCTGAGCTACGCCCTGCTGGCGGTAGCGGTGGATCTGGTGTGGGGCTATCTCGGTATCCTCAGCCTGGGTCATGGCGCCTTCTTCGCCCTGGGCGGCTATGCCATGGGCATGTACCTGATGCGCCAGATCGGTGACCGTGGCGTCTACGGCCACCCGGTGCTGCCCGACTTCATGGTGTTCCTCAACTGGGACAGCCTGCCGTGGTACTGGCATGGCTTCGACATGGCCGGGTTCGCCTTCCTGATGGTGCTGCTGGTACCGGGAGCGTTGGCGCTGGTGTTCGGCTTCCTGGCGTTTCGCTCACGGGTCACCGGGGTCTATCTGTCGATCATCACCCAGGCGCTCACCTTCGCCCTGATGCTGGCCTTCTTCCGCAACGAGATGGGCTTCGGCGGCAACAACGGGCTGACCGATTTCCGCGAGATCCTCGGCTTCAACCTGCGCAGCCGCGACACCCGGCTGGGCCTCTTCCTGGCGACCGGCGTGGCCCTGGCGCTGGGCTACGTGCTGTGCCGGGCCATCGTGACCAGCAAGCTGGGCCGGGTGTGTGTGGCCACCCGCGACGCCGAGGCGCGTACGCGCTTCCTCGGCTACCGGGTCGAGCGCTTCCAGCTGTTCGTGTTCGTGGTTTCGGCCATGCTGGCGGGGCTCGCCGGGGCGCTCTACGTGCCCCAGGTGGGCATCATCAACCCCAGCGAGTTCTCGCCGTTGTTCTCCATCGAGATCGTGCTGTGGGTGGCGCTGGGCGGCCGGGCGACGCTCTATGGAGCGGCGATCGGGGCGATACTCGTCAACTATGCCAAGACGGTGTTCACCGGCGTGATGCCCGACGCCTGGCTGTTCGCCCTGGGCGGGCTCTTCGTGCTGGTGACGGTCTTCCTGCCCAAGGGGGTAGCCGGCCTGTTGGCACTGAGATACCGAGGTCGTGCCGAGGGCTCGGGTGCGTTCTCCGGCAAGGAGGCATCGGCATGAGCATTTTGAGTTCATTGGCCAATCGTGACCGGGTCTTCGATTTCCTGGTGCCGGCCGAGTCGCCGGTCGACGTGCGGCACGGGCCGATTCTCTACCTCGACGACGTCACGGTCAGCTTCGACGGCTTCAAGGCGATCAACGACCTGAACCTGACCATCGACGACGGCGAGCTGCGCTGCATCATCGGACCCAACGGCGCCGGCAAGACCACCATGATGGACATCATCACCGGCAAGACCCGACCCGATAGCGGCAAGGTGTGGTTCGGCAGTCGCCACGACCTGCTGACCATGAACGAGCCGCAGATCGCCAGCCTCGGCATCGGCCGCAAGTTCCAGAAGCCCACGGTGTTCGAGGCGCTCACGGTATTCGAGAACCTGGAGCTGGCGATGGCCGCCGACAAACGCATCCTGCCCACGCTCACGGCACGCATGAACGGCGAGATTCGCGACCGCATCGACGAGGTGCTGCTGACCATCGGCCTGGCCGAGCTGCGTGAGCGTCAGGCGGGCATTCTGTCCCACGGCCAGAAGCAGTGGCTGGAGATCGGCATGCTGCTGATGCAGCGGCCGCGGCTTCTGCTGGTGGACGAGCCGGTGGCGGGGATGACCGAGCAGGAGATGGAGCGTACCGCCGAGCTGCTGACCGGGTTAGCGGGAAAACAATCTGTTGTCGTCGTCGAGCACGATATGGGTTTCGTGCGTTCCATCGCACGCAAGGTGACGGTGCTGCATCAGGGTAGCGTGCTGGCCGAGGGCAGTATGGACCAGGTGTCGAGCGACCCGCAGGTGGTCGAGGTCTACCTGGGCGCCGAAGCCGAGGAGGAGGCGGTCTGATGCTCGAAATCGACAAGCTCAATCAGTTCTATGGCGAGAGCCACACCCTGTGGGATCTCGACCTGGCCGTGCCGGCGGGCCAGTGTACCTGCGTAATGGGGCGCAACGGGGTGGGCAAGACCACCTTGATGAAGGCGATCATGGGGGAGGTGGCGGTGGCCTCCGGCAGCATCCGCTATGCCGACGATGTCGAGCTTACCCGGCGGCGGGTGGAGGATCGTTCGCGGCTGGGGATCGGCTACGTGCCCCAGGGGCGGCAGATCTTCCCGCTGCTCACCGTGGAAGAGAACCTGCGTACCGGCCTGGCGGCACGCGGCGATGGTCGGCGCACCATCCCGGAGCGCATCTTCGAACTCTTCCCGGTGCTCGAGGAGATGAAGCACCGTCGGGGTGGCGATCTCTCCGGCGGCCAGCAGCAGCAGCTGGCCATCGGTCGGGCGCTGGTGATCGAGCCACGCCTGCTGATTCTTGACGAGCCGGGGGAGGGGATCCAGCCCAATATCGTCACCCTGATTGGCGAGGTGATTCGCAAGCTGATCGCCGAGGACGGTCTGACCGTGCTGCTGGTGGAGCAGAAACTGCCCTTCGCCCGCAAGTATGCCGATCGCTTCGCGATCATGGATCGCGGCCGGCCGGTGGCCAGGGGCGAGATCGGTGAGCTCACCGATGCCCTGATCAAGGAGCACCTGACGGTCTAGCCGTTTTGCCAAGGTGGGATTTTTCCATGCACCGTTCTGCGCCATGGCCAAGGAGTCGTCAGGCGCTCATGCGCGGAAACTGTGCGCCGCGCTGGCTTTCGCGCGCCAATCTGGTGCGAAGATGGTCCGTGCAGGTGTGGCTGTATACAAAATAAGCCAATGAATCGTATCCGTTTTTCCTGCATTTCACCGTTCTGGTACAGCGGTTGCCATGAATAGGGCAAAGCCTCGACGAAGAGGCCGAACCCTGTTGCTGAAGGCCGATGCCAATGACGGCTCGTTTCGACGCCAAGACACTGCTGCCGCCCTGTGCTTCCGGTCACCGCTTCGATGCCGGCCGTCGCTGGGTGGCGTCGCTGGAACTCGGCTTCGACCGGCGCCAGGGGGCCACCCGCCTGGTGCGGGCTCGTCATCAGGGCCCGCTGCGGGTGCAGCGGCCTTTCTATCCCGAGGGCCGCGGGGGCTCGTGTCATGTCTACCTGCTGCATCCGCCCGGAGGGCTGGTCAGCGGCGATCTGTTGCACGTCTCGGTTCAGGTCGAATCGGGCGCCCGTGCGTTGGTGACGACGCCTGCGGCCAACAAGCTCTATCGTGCCGACAGCCATGGCGTGGCCTGGTCCCAGCGTACCGAGCTGCAGGTGGCGCCGGGCGGCGTGCTCGAGTGGCTGCCCCAGGAGACCATTGCCTTCGATGGCTCGTGCGGTGAGCAGCACACGGCCATCGAGCTGGCCGGCGATGCGCGTTGCCTGGGCTGGGAAGTGTTGGCGCTGGGCCGACCGGCGAGCCGGCTGCCCTACGTGTCGGGCCGCATCGAGCAGCGCTTTCGGTTGTGTCGCGATGGCAAGCCGCTGTGGTTGGAGCGTCAGCCGCTCGACCCGGAGCACCCGCGCTTCAAGGGGCGCTGGGGGCAGGGGGGCGCCAGCGTGCAGGCCACGCTATGGGCCGTGGGCCTCGACGACGAAGCCAACGCCATCGAAGCGCTGCGAGATGCGATCCCGCCAAGCCCGCGCTGGGCGGTCACCGTGCGCCATGGCGTGCTGTTGCTGCGCTACCTGGGTCATGAGCGTAACGAGGCCTGGGACCTTTGCCAGCAGGCCTGGGCCTGTCTCAGGCCGCTGTTGATCGATTCTCCTCCCCATCCCCCCCGTATCTGGTTCACCTGACGATTGCAGGAGACTCGCATGGAACTGACCCCGAGAGACAAGGACAAGCTGCTGCTGTTCTCGGCCGCCCAACTGGCCGAGCGACGCCGGGCCCGCGGCCTCAAGCTCAACTACCCGGAGGCGGTGGCGCTGATCAGCTTCGAGATCATGGAAGGCGCGAGAGACGGCCGCAGCGTGGCCGAGCTGATGAGCTACGGCCGCGAGATCCTCGGCCGCGACGATGTGATGGAGGGGGTAGCCGAGATGGTGCACGAGGTGCAGGTGGAGGCGACCTTCCCCGATGGCACGAAGCTGGTCACGGTCCACACACCCATCGTCTAGCGGAGGTCGAAATGGCTGCGCTCGGCCATACCGCGTTGAACATCGGCTCGCCATGCTCATTGAACACCCAGTCAACTCCGCTGGCTCGCCTCTGTTCGCCTTGTCTGGCCGTCGCTCGCTCATTTCCGCAACGTTGTTAAGGAGGCGTCATGATTCCTGGGGAGTACCAATTACAGGACGGCGAGATCGAGCTCTGCGCCGGGCGCGAGCGGATCACGGTGGAGGTGGCCAATACCGGCGACCGGCCGATCCAGGTCGGCTCCCATTATCACTTCGCCGAGACCAACCCGGCGCTGGTCTTCGACCGCACCAAGGCGCGTGGTTTTCGCCTGGACGTGGCGGCGGGCACGGCGATTCGCTTCGAGCCGGGTCAGACGCGAGAAGTCACGCTGATTCCCTTTGCCGGCACGCGCCATATCTACGGCTTTCGCGGCGAGGTGATGGGTAAGCTGGATGGAGACGCTTCATGAAGATTTCACGCCAAGCCTATGCCGATATGTATGGCCCCACGGTGGGCGACCGGGTACGCCTGGGCGACACCGAGCTGTGGATCGAAGTCGAGCGCGACGCGACCCATTACGGGGATGAGGTGAAGTTCGGCGGCGGCAAGGTGATCCGCGACGGCATGGGCCAGAGCCAGCGCCTCGACGATACGGTGATGGATACCGTGATCACGAACGCGCTGATCCTCGACTGGTGGGGCATCGTCAAGGCGGACGTGGGCATCCAGGCCGGCCGTATCGCAGCCATCGGCAAGGCGGGCAATCCCGACACCCAGCCCGACGTCGACATCGTCATCGGCCCCGGCACCGAGATCATTGCCGGTGAGGGGAAGATCCTCACCGCCGGCGGCATCGACGCGCACATCCACTTCATCTGCCCCCAGCAGGTGGAAGAAGCCCTGATGAGCGGCATCACCACCATGCTCGGCGGCGGCACCGGGCCGGCCACCGGCAGCAACGCCACTACCTGCACGCCGGGCGCCTGGCACATCGGCAGGATGCTGCAGGCGGTGGACGCGCTGCCGATGAACATCGGCCTGCTGGGAAAGGGCAATGCCAGCCTGCCCGAAGCCCTGGAAGCCCAGCTTGAGGCCGGCGCCATCGGTCTCAAGCTGCACGAGGACTGGGGCACTACCCCGGCCTCCATCGACACCTGCCTGAGCGTGGCCGAAAAGTACGACGTACAGATCGCCATCCATACCGACACGCTCAACGAGTCGGGCTTCGTCGAGGATACGCTGGCCGCCTTCAAGGAGCGCGGCATCCACACCTATCACACCGAGGGCGCCGGTGGCGGTCATGCGCCGGACATCCTGATTGCCTGCTCCAAGCCCTACGTGCTGCCGTCGTCGACCAACCCGACCCGGCCCTACACGGTCAACACCATCGACGAGCACCTCGACATGCTGATGGTGTGCCACCACCTCGATCCCAACATTCCCGAGGACGTGGCCTTCGCCGACTCGCGCATCCGCCGCGAGACCATTGCCGCCGAGGACATCCTGCAGGACATGGGGGTGATCTCGATGATCGCCTCGGACTCCCAGGCCATGGGGAGGGTCGGCGAAGTGGTGTGCCGCACCTGGCAGACCGCGCACAAGATGAAGGTGCAGCGTGGGCTGCTGCCGGAGGACGAAGCGCTCGGCGCCGACAACTTCCGCGCCCGACGCTACATCGCCAAGTACACCATCAACCCGGCGATCACCCACGGCATCGCCCATGAGGTGGGCTCCATCGAGGTCGGCAAGCTGGCCGACCTGGTGCTGTGGAGTCCGGCCTTCTTCGGCGTCAAGCCGGCGCTGATTCTCAAGGCGGGCATGATCGCGGCGGCGCCCATGGGTGACCCCAACGCCTCGATTCCCACGCCGCAGCCGGTGCACTACCGCCCCATGTTCGGTGCCTTCGGCCGGGCGGCGAGCCTGTCGCGGTTGACCTTCGTCAGCCAGGCGGCGCTGGACGCCGGCATCAAGGAGCGGCTGGGCCTGCAAAGCGGGCTGGCGGCATGCAGGAACGTGCGCGGGGTGCGCAAGAGCGACATGAAGCTCAACGATGCCTGCCCCGAGCTCAGCGTCGATCCGCAGACCTATGAGGTGCGTTGCGACGGGGAGCTGCTGACCTGTGAGCCGGCCACCGAGCTGCCCTTGGCCCAGCGCTACCACTTGTTCTGAGCTACGGGCTACGGGCTACGGGCTACGAGCCCGAAGCCCGCGGCTCGTGGCCCGATACTGGGGTTGAATAATGCTGAAACTGACTGAACGCCTGGGACCCATCGAGGGGCGCCAGGCCGGCGATACCCTGACGCTGCCCTATGAGCTGCGCATTCGTGGCCGGCTCAAGGCGGTGAGCGATGCCGGTCGCGAGCTGGGCCTGTTCCTCGACCGCGGCCCGGTGCTGCGCGCCGGCGAGGGGCTGCGCGCCGAGAGCGGTGAGATCGTGCGGGTCAGGGCCGCTGCCGAGCCGGTGGTGACCGCCAGGGTCGCGGCGGGCCTGCCGCTGGCGCGGCTCGCCTATCACCTGGGCAATCGCCATGTGCAGCTGGCCCTGGGAGAGGACGGGCAGGGTGGTTACGTGCGCTTCCCGCCGGACCACGTTCTGGAAGAGCTGGCCGAGTTGCTGGGGGCGAGCCTGGAGCGGCACGAGGCGCCCTTCGACCCCGAGCCGGGCGCCTACCACCAGCTCGGCCATTCACATGCGCATGACCACGATCATGACCATGAGCACGGCCACGATCACGGTCACCACGGCCATGGCCATCACCATGCCCATTGAGGCGGCCTCATTGAGGATGGCGCAGGGCGACGATCTGGCGCTGCTGGGACTGCTGCAACTGGTCAGCCCGGCGCTGCCGATCGGGGCCTTCGCCTTCTCCCAGGGCCTGGAGAGCGCCTTCGAGCTGGGCTGGGTAAAGGATGAGGCGAGCCTCGGCGACTGGCTGACCGGCGTGCTCGACGACGGCCTGTCCCGCTGCGAGCTGCCGGTGCTGGCGCGTCTGCAGCAGGCCTGGGCGAGGGAAGACGAAGAGGCGATTGCGTGGTGGGACAGCTGGCTCGCCGCCAACCGTGAGACCGCCGAGCTGGCGGCAGAGGACTCGCGACTGGGTGCGTCGCTCTCCCGTCTATTGGGCAGCCTGAACCTGTTGCCCGAGGGGCCTTCGAGAGAGTCGCCAGCGATGCCGCCGGGCGCCGGCTATGTGACCGTGTTTGCCTGGGCCGCCCAGGTACGCGGGGTGGCCCCGCGCCAGGCCATGCTCGGCTTCGCCTGGGCCTGGCTCGAGAACCAGCTCGCCGTGGCCTGCAAGGCGCTGCCGCTGGGGCATACCGCGGCCCAGCGACTGGTCGAGCGGCTACGCCCGGCGCTGGTGGCCGCGGTGGATGAAGCGCTCGCGCTCGAGGACGACGAACTCGGCCCCGCGCTGCCCGGGCTGGCATTGGCCAGCGCGCTGCACGAAACCCAGTATTCGCGATTGTTTAGAAGCTAGTAGGAAGTAGGAAAGAGAGAAGAGAGAAGAGGGTAGGCAGGGCGTGAGTTTTCTTCCCTCTTCGAGTCGCGAAGCGACGTCTTCCTTCTCGTGACTTTCCGAATGTCGAATTCATGAAAGGAGCAAGACGATGACACATTGCCTACGCGTCGGCGTCGGCGGCCCGGTGGGCTCCGGCAAGACGGCCCTGCTCAAGCAGCTCTGCCTGGCGCTGCGCGACTACTACGACATTGCCGTGGTCACCAACGATATCTACACCCGTGAGGACGCCGATTTCCTGCTGCGCCACGAGGCGCTGCCGGCCGACCGCATCCTCGGCGTGGAGACCGGTGGCTGCCCGCACACGGCGATCCGCGAGGATGCCTCGATGAACCTCGCCGCCATCGACGAGCTGCAGGAGCGGCACCCCGGCCTGGAGCTGGTGCTGGTGGAGTCGGGCGGCGACAACCTCTCGGCCACCTTCAGCCCCGAGCTCTCCGACCTCACCCTCTACGTGATCGATGTTTCCGCCGGTGACAAGATCCCGCGCAAGGGCGGGCCCGGCATCACCAAGTCGGACCTGCTGATCATCAACAAAATCGACATCGCCGAGCAGGTGCACGCCTCGCTGGAAGTCATGGAGCGCGACTCCAGGAAGATGCGCGGCGAGCGTCCATTCGTCTTCACCAACCTCTACGACGGCGTGGGGCTCGAAGCGATCATCCGCTTCATTCTCGATCGCGGCATGTTGCCGGAGCGTCGTCCCCAGGCCCAGACGGTCAACGCCTGAGCCTAATCCCTTTTTCCTTATCGGCAAGGAGAGCGCCACCATGAAGCACCGTCATTCCCCCGCCGCGCGCCTGGCATTGGCGAGCGCCCCCCTCATGCTGCTGGTCGCGGGCATGGCCGTTGGCCACCCGGGCCACGACCATGCCCATAGCAGTGGCTTTGCCGCCGGCCTGGCGCATCCGTTGCTGGGGCTGGACCACCTGCTGGCGATGCTGGCCGTCGGGCTGTGGAGCCTGCGCCAGAGCCGTGCTTTCAGCCTGGCGGCGCCGCTGCTCGCCGCCGGTGGCATGCTGCTGGGAGCCGGACTGGCCTGGGTCGGGTTGGCATTGCCGGGCGTGGAGTTCGGCATCGCCATGTCGGTACTGCTGGCGGGGGTACTGATCGCCGCGCTGGTCAAGGTGCCGGCCGCGGTGGGCGCCGGCGTGGTGGTGCTGTTCATGCTGTTCCACGGCCATGCCCACGGCAGCGAGATCCCGCATGGCGCCTCCATGTTGACGTACCTGGCCGGTTTCACGCTGGCCACGCTGGCGGTCACCTATGCGGGCCGCCTGGCCGGTGGGTTGCTCATGCAGCGGGAGAACCGCTTCCTGCGGGCTCTGGGCGTGGCGATCACGGCAGCCGGGGCACTGCTTGCCTTCGGCTGATCGCGCGCCGAGCCTGAAGTCCCGCAACGTTTCTCCTCCCTGATGTCCCTCCACGCCCGGCTTTGGCCGGGCGTGTCATGTTGGACGAGACCGATCTTGGCTCGAGTTGACAGGAAACGCGCGACCGCCCAGCTTGAATAGGCAGAACGGCAAAGGAGGGCGCATGGATACGCTACTGCTGGCGATCAAGATCGTCATCACCCTGCTGGTCGCGATTCTCTTCGTGCAGAACATCGTCCTGGTCGAGGTGCGCTTCCTGGCATGGGGAACGCGCATGCCACTGGCGTTGCTGCTGCTCGTCATCTACGTGCTTGGCATGGTCAGCGGCAAGGCGCTGTTCACGCTCATACGCCGGCTACGGAGCGACCGAAAGCACGGTTCCCGGTAGTGAGGGGGTATCGGGAGCGCTCGCTTCAATCCACGTGCGTGATTGCCTCCCGCCGTGGGTCGACGTACCAAGGCAGGCCGCGGCGGGCGTTGTATTCGAGTTCGGCAATGACCTGGGCGCCTAGCAGCACGATCATGGCGCCGACCTCCAGGGTGAGCAGCACCACGATCAGCGTGGCGAGTGAGCCGTAGACGACGTTCACCAGCGAGACGTTGAGGAAGTAGAACATCAGCAGAAAGCGGACCCCTTCCCACAGCAGGGCGGCGACGAAGCCGCCTATCAGGGCTCGCTTCAAGGCGATCTTCACCACGGGCAGCACCTTGTAGATGGCACTGAAGAGCAGGAAGACCCCGAGGAAGCTGAACAGGTTGAGCAGCGGATCGGAGAGGCCGGCGAAGGGCATGTCGCGCCCAAGCACCACCCGCCACAAGGTGCTGATCGCCTCGGCCAGGGCCACCATCAGGCTCAGCGCGAATAGACCGGCGCCCAGCACCAGCATGAACAAATAGGGCAGCAGCACCGAGACCCAGATTCGACGTTTGGGATGTGCCTCCGGCGTATGGAAGATGATCGCCAGGGCGTCTTCCAGCATGCGAAAGACAAAGGAACTGAACACCAGCAGCATCAGGATGCCGAACAGCCCGATGACGTCGCGCGATGCCAGCAGCGCACGTACCGCCTCCAGCAAGCCTTCGGCATGCGCCGGGGCCAGGTGGGCCAACTGAACGCTGAGGACCTCGAGAAGCACGGCTTCGTCCACTACCCGTGTCAGCAGTACGGCGAGCAGGGCGAAGAGGGGCACGATGGAGAGCAGGATGTTGTAGCCGACGCCGCCCGCCAGGAGGATGCCGCGATTGCGCAGAAAGGCGCACAGGACTCGCCACAGGAAGCCGCCAATGCGTGGGATCAACACCATTGCCCGCTGCGACCTGTGATCTCGAGACATGGTGAGGCCGCTCCTTGTGCCGATTGGGATCCTGCTCGTTAAGGTATTAGGGTAGGGCGATGCCGACAAGCCTGGCGCTCCACTGGATGCCTGGCACAGGTCCGCTACACTGGGGCTGACGGAGCCCGGTGGCTTGCCGTGGCGTCCTTCCTGAACCGAACAGCAAGGAGAGCTGTATGCGCAATATCATCTATATCATTGGCTTGATCGTGGTGGTGCTTTTCATCCTGTCGATGCTGGGACTGCGCTGATCCACCTGGTCCCGGACGCAACCCCCCACCGCCGCGTCCCGCTGGACGCAGGCCCGGGCCAGCGGTACTCGGAGCCAGCGGTGCCATGGGGAGGGGCAGGACATGGGCAATCGACGCCGCCGGTCAGGCTGGCTGGGAACCGGTTTGTGTTTGCTTCTGGCCGGCTGCGTCGGTCATGTGCTGCCGCCCGAGCCGTCTTCCCTCGACAGGCCTGTCGAGGTCTACGTGCTCGATCACGGCCGTCACGCCAGCTTGGTATTGCCGCGTGAAGAGGGAGGTATGGTTCGCTACAGCTATGGCGAGTGGCGCTGGTACGTCGAGGGACGGCGCCACTGGCCGGCCGGCGCCGCGGCAATGCTCTGGCCCACTGCATCCGGGCTGGGGCGAGGCGAATATCCGGGAGTCGACTCGCCCGAGCAGTTCCACCGGCTGGCGCCGGAGGGGCTGGACGAGGTCTACCCGATTCAGGCCGAGGCGGGGCGCGTCCTGGCCCTGCGGCGGCGTCTCGATGGGCACTTCGAGCGAGCCGCTGTCGAGCCGGTGCCGAGTGAAGAGTTCGGCCTGGCGTTCGTCCCCCATCCGCGGAAGTACTCCGCCGTACACCAGTCGAATCTGGTCGTAGCCCGCTGGCTGCGTGCCCTGGACGTCGAGGTCCGGGGCTCACCCTGGTTTTCCCGCTGGCGCGTCGAGCCGCCCTGAGCGCAAGCAGGCTCTCCGCATGGCGTAGTATGCGGGGCCGAGCCACCGTCTTGAGCTTCCTTTCGCCTGAAGGTATCGCTATGTATGCTGAGGAAAGAGCGGTTGCCAGCACCTCGATACGCGGCTGTCGCCTGCCGGCGGCGGCTCATACGGACCATCTGGAGGGTCTAGCCCATGTCGGAGACACCCGAAAGCCCACTCTACAAGGATAGGCGCGTCCTGGCCCTGGTCGCCGTGGCCGTGCTCGCCATCATCTGGGCAATCTTCGCCCACAATAGTGCCAGCGATCACCGCGAGCGCAGCCAAGCGCTCGAAGAGCAGCTGTCCTCTGTCGAGGGCGAACACCAGGACCTGCTCGCTGAGCTCAACGAGCGCAACCAGGCCGGAGAGGATGTCGAGACGCTGCAGCAGCGGTTGGCCGAGCTGGAGGAGGAGCGCCAGTCGGTCGAAGCTGCCATGGGCGAGGAGCGACAGGCGGCACGCGGTGAGATCGAGCGACTCGAAGCCGAAGCCGGCGAAGCGGAAAATCGACTCGCGGAGCTGCAGGAGCAACAGGTGACCCTGGAGAGCGAGCTTGAATCGCGCCGCGGCGAGCAGGCCGAGATGGAGGAGAACCTCACGGCGCTGCGTGACGACTACCAGGCCGTGCAGCAGGCACGGGAAGAGGCGGAAGCGGCGCGCGAGGAGGCCGAGCAAGGGCTGCAGGAGACCGAGGCCGCCCGTCAACAGGCCGATGAAGAGCGCCAGCGGGCCGAGACTGAACGCGAGCAGGTGACCAACGAGCTGGGCCAGTTACGCGAAGAGGTCGAGTCTGCCGAGCAGCGCCTCGATACGCTCACTCAGGCAATCGACGAGCGCCAGCAGACACTCGATGCGTTGGAAAGCGATATCGAAGCCCTCGAGGCCTGGCGTGGCGAAGTGGAGAGCGAAGTCGGCGATCTGCAAAGTGAGCGCGACGACGTCGTGGCTGAAACGGAAGCGGCACGCCAGGAGCATGAACAGCTGACTGGCGATCTCGAATCGGGACGCAAGGAGCTCGAAGAGCTCCAGTCTCGCCTCGAACGGCGCCAGCAACAGCTACAGCAGATCGAGTCGCAGCTGGCGAGGTGGCGTGAGGCACTTGCCGAGCTGGAGCTGCAGACCGGGTCCTCTCAGCAAGGCCAGACGGAGCAGGAGGGCCAGCAGCGCGAAGGCCAGACGCAGCAGGAGGGCCAGCAGCGCGAAGGCCAGTCGCAGCAGGAGGGCCAGCAGCAACAGGATCGGCCACAGGAAGAGCCTGCCGATGAGGCACGCAGCTGACCGTCAATATCACGCGATGCGGCGGGCTACGGCTCGCCGCAAGCCGTTTCAGGCAAGGGTCGGCGTCGGTGTTGGCCGCCAGGCATCGGCATCGACGCGTATACTGTCGGAACAGCCCGATGGCGTTTTAGCCACATGAACCATACGAGGAGTCAATCGTGATCGAAGGGGTCAAGCATATCGTGGCCGTGGCATCCGGTAAGGGGGGAGTGGGCAAGTCCACCGTTACCGTCAACCTGGCGCTCGCCATGGTGGCCGAGGGCTATCGGGTCGGTATTCTCGATGCCGACATCCACGGCCCCAGTCAGGCCCAGATGCTGGGCGTTCCGGAAGGCGTGCGGCCCCAGCAGGCCGGTGAGAACAAGTTCAGGCCGCTGGAAATGCACGGCGTACAAGCCATGTCGATGGCATTCATGGTCGATACGCGCGAACCCATGGTGTGGCGCGGGCCGATGGTGGCGGGGGCCTTTCAGCAGCTGCTGACCCAGACGGCATGGCAGGATCTCGACGTGCTGTTCATCGACATGCCGCCGGGCACCGGGGACATCCAGTTGACCCTGGCGCAGAAGGTGCCGGTGGATGGCGCCGTGATCGTGACCACCCCCCAGGACATCGCCCTGCTCGATGCGCGCAAGGGGATCGAGATGTTCCGCAAGGTGAACGTGCCGGTGCTGGGTGTGGTCGAGAACATGAGCCTGCACGTGTGCTCCAACTGCGGCCATGCCGAACCGATCTTCGGCGAAGGAGGCGGCGAGCGCATTGCGGAGGAGTACGACACTCGCGTGCTGGGCAGGCTGCCGCTGGCACTGTCGATCCGTGAGCAGGTCGACGGTGGCCGGCCGACGGTGGTTGCCGAGCCGGAAGGGGAGGTGACCCATACCTTCCGCGACATGGCGCGGCAGATCGCCAAGGCGCTCGAGGGTCAGTCGACGGACGAGGGACCGAGCATCTCGTTCAGCGATTGAGTGCGCCACGGCCAGGAGCGTTGGCCGCTGGTCGTGACGCCTGCACCTAGGGCCGTTATGATAGCGGCCCTAGGCAATTTCTGAAAACTGGCTGCGCTTGGCCATACGGCGTTAAAAATCAGCTCAAAGTACTCATTTACAACACGTAAACTCCGTCTTTTCGCTGATTTTTGCCTTGTCTGACCTTCGCTCGCCGACTTTTCAGCCAAAGCCACTTCTTCATTCTTCGGCACAACATCTCAGGACGTTCCATGAGCATCAAGCCCGACAGTTGGATCCGCCGCATGGCCGAGCGGGAAGGCATGATCGAACCCTTCGAAGCCGACCAGGTGCGTTACGTGAACGATCAGCGGGTGATCTCCTATGGGACCTCCAGCTACGGCTACGACGTTCGCTGTGCCGACGAGTTCAAGGTGTTCACCAACATCCACTCGGCAGTGGTCGATCCCAAGGCCTTCGACGAGAAGAGCTTCGTCGACGTCAAGGGTGACGTCTGCGTGATTCCGCCCAACTCCTTCGCCCTGGCACGCACCGTGGAGTATTTCCGCATTCCGCGCAGCGTGTTGACCATCTGCCTGGGCAAGTCGACCTACGCCCGCTGCGGCATCATCGTCAACGTGACGCCGCTGGAGCCCGAGTGGGAAGGGCACGTGACCCTGGAGTTCTCCAACACCACCAACCTGCCGGCCAAGATCTACGCCAACGAGGGCGTGGCGCAGATGCTGTTCCTGGAATCGGACGAGGTATGCGCGACCTCCTACAAGGACCGCGGCGGCAAGTATATGGGGCAGAGGGGGGTGACTCTGCCCCGCACCTGAGAAAGCGCCGATTTATTGCTGCGCTCGACGACCCACATGGATGTGGGAAGTGCGTTGGTTCGTCGGGAACGAACCTGGCCATCCTGACCGCCGGCGGTGCCGAGGCGTCGGACCGTCAAAATGCTCATGTAGCAGGCAACACTCCGGTTGACTCGCAGCCTTCGGCTTCTCGCCCCTTCGGGGCCAGCCTACGGCTGTTTGTCGCTTCGCTCGGTATTGCGCTCCGGCGGCGATCAGCCTGTCTTCGCTCGCGACATAAATCGCCGGCTTTCTACTATTTCTCGTCCAGCTCCTCGGCGGCGTCGGCGTGGGAGAGGCGTAGCCCCTGGGGTGGCAGCGGGGTGCCGTCGAGCACGGCGGCCGCCCCCTCGAGGCGCAGGCGCCCCTCGAGGAACCACTTCACCGCGATGGGGTAGATCAGGTGCTCGCGGGCGTGCACCTTCTCCTTGAGACTGGCCTCGGTCTCGTCCTCACTCACGTTCACCACGGCCTGGATCGCTACCGGGCCGCCGTCGAGCTCCTCGGTGACGAAGTGCACGCTGCAGCCGTGCTCGGTCACGCCGTCGGCCAGCGCCTTGACGTGGGTGTTGAGGCCGCGATAGGCGGGCAGCAGGGAGGGGTGGATATTGAGCATGCGTCCATGGAAGCGCTGCACGAAGCGCGAGCTGAGGATGCGCATGAAGCCGGCCAGTACCACCAGGTCCGGTTCGTGGCGCTCGATCACCTTGATCAGGGCGCCGTCGTAGGCTTCACGGCTGTCGTATTCGCCGTGGGGTAGCACCACGGCGTCGATGCCGGCATCGCGGGCTCGCTGCAGGCCGTAGGCGTCCGCGACGTTGGAGATCACCGCGACGATCTCGCCGCCCAGGCGGTCATGGGTCTGCTCGTCGATCAGCGCCTGCAGGTTGCTGCCGTTGCCGGAGATCAGCACCACGACCCGACGCGCGCCGGTCGGCTCGGGGGTCAGGTCGTTGAGGGTGTCGCTGGCGTAGTCGCTCATGCCTCGAGGTTCTCCAACTGCACGGCTTCTTCTCCTTCGCGGCGGGCCACGATCTCGCCGACACGGTAGACCGTCTCGCCCTGCGCCTGAAGGTGGGCGCGAGCCTGGTCGGCCTGAGCGGAGGGCACGACGACGACCATGCCGATGCCGCAGTTGAGCACGCGATACATCTCATGCTCCGCCACGTTGCCCTGTTGCTGCAGCCAGTCGAACAGCGCCGGGCGGGTCCAGCTCTTCACGTCGATGCGTGCGGCAAGCGTTTCCGGCAGGACACGGGGCACGTTTTCCAGCAGCCCGCCACCGGTGATGTGGGACAGGGCGTGCACCGCCACACCGCTCTCCTTGATCAGCGACAGCAGCGGCTTGACGTAGATGCGAGTGGGGGCGAGCAGGGCGTCGCCAAGGGGCTGGCCGTCGATGGCGGTATCCAGCGACGCGCCGCTCACCTCGAGGATCTTGCGAATCAGCGAGTAGCCGTTGGAGTGAGCCCCGGTGGAGGCGATGCCCAGCAGCACGTCGCCTTCGCCGACTTGGCTGCCGTCGAGGATCTCGGATTTCTCCACCACGCCGACGCAGAAGCCGGCCAGGTCGTAGTCGCTGCCTTCGTACATGCCCGGCATCTCGGCGGTCTCGCCGCCTACCAGGGCACAGCCGGCGCGCTCGCAGCCTTCGCCGATGCCGGCCACCACGTCGGCGGCGATGTCCACATCGAGCTTGCCCGTGGCATAGTAGTCGAGGAAGAACAGCGGCTCGGCGCCGGCCACGACCAGGTCGTTGACGCACATGGCGACCAGGTCGACACCGATGGTGTCATGGCGACCCAGGTCCATGGCCAGGCGCAGCTTGGTGCCCACGCCGTCGGTGCCGGATACCAGGACCGGTTCACGATAGCCGGAGGGCAACTGGCACAGGGCGCCGAAGCCACCCAGCCCGCCCAACACCTCGGGGCGCATGGTGCGCTTCGCGACGCCCTTGATGCGGTCGACCAGGGCATTGCCGGCATCGATGTCAACGCCGGCATCCTTGTAGCTCAGCGAAGCCTTGGCGTTGTCGGGAGAGGTGGAATCGGTCATGGCCTGTCCTGTAGGAAGAAACGCGGTTAGTGGTCCGTTGGCTGGCGTCAGGCGATAGGTCGCCCGATGGCCGCAGCAGTGGGCAAGATCGGGCCGGAATTGTAGCATCACGAAACACGGCTCGCATCGCCGTGAACGACGAACGCAGGGAGGTGTGATGCGCAGAGAGTGGTGGATACTGGGCGGTGTGGTGGCGGTGGTATGGCTGCTGTTCCAGCTGGAGACGATGTTGATGCCGTTCATTGCCGGCATGATCCTGGCGTACCTGTGCGATCCCCTGGCCGATCGGCTGGAGCGCCTGGGCCTGTCGCGCATGCTGGCGGTGTGCGCTGTGTTCCTGCTCATGACAATCCTGCTGGCGATCGCGCTGTTGATCCTGATTCCGCTGCTCATGCAGCAGATCCGTCAGTTCAACCAGATGATCCCGGGGATCTTCGCCTGGGTACAGACGTCGCTGGCGCCTCAGCTGCAGGACTGGACGGGGCTCGACGTGACGGCCGATCTCGATGCCATCCAGCAGACGCTGGCACGCAACTGGCAGAACGCAGGGGAGTACGCGGCCCAGCTGCTGGGCCGGGTGGGCCGATCGGGCATGGCCTTCATCACCTGGGTCACCTACGTGGCGCTGATTCCGGTGGTGACCTTCTATCTGCTGCTCGACTGGGACAGGATGATGGCCAACCTGCGCGATATGCTGCCGCGCCACTGGGAGCCCGATGCGGTACGCCTGAGCCGCCGCTGCGACGAGGTGCTGTCGGCCTTCCTGCGCGGTCAACTGCTGGTCATGCTGTCGCTGGGCGTGATCTATGCGCTCGGGTTGACCCTGGTCGGCGTTCGTTTCGGGTTGTTGATCGGCATGGTCGCGGGGCTGGCCAGCATCGTGCCGTTCCTGGGCTTCATCGTCGGCATCAGCGTGGCGCTGCTGGTGGCTTTCTTTCAGTTTGGTACCTGGCTCGCGCTGTTCGGCGTCGTGGTCGTGTTCGCCATCGGCCAGGCGCTCGAAAGCACGCTGTTACAGCCCAAGCTGCTCGGGGATCGAATCGGCCTGCATCCGGTGGCGGTCATCTTTGCCGTGCTGGCCGGGGGCAACCTGTTTGGTTTCACCGGCGTATTGCTGGCGCTGCCGGCCGCGGCGGTGATCATGGTACTCTTGCGCGAGCTCAACGACCGCTACAAGCGCAGTACGCTCTACGACGTCGATGGGCCGCAGCATCGCCACGAGGATTCACCATGAGCCGAGCGCCTGCGCAGCTGCCATTGGGGGTGGGGCTGCGCGACGATGCCACCTTCGACAGTTTCCTGCCGGCGGCCAATGCCGCCCTGGTGGAACACCTCTCGCGTCAGCTCGATGCTGACGGCGAGCCGTTTCTCTACGTATGGGGAGCCTCTGGCAGCGGTCGCAGCCACTTGCTTCAGGCGGCCTGCCACGCCGCCTCGGATCGTGACCTGCGGGCCCTCTACCTGCCGCTTCAGGATCTCGGCCACTTTCCCCCCCTGATGCTCGAGGATGCCGAGCGCCTCGACCTGGTGGCCATCGACGATGTGGACAGCGTCATCGGGCGGCGGCGCTGGGAAGAGGGTCTCTTCCATGCCTTCAACCGCCTGCGTGATGCCGGCAAGCGCCTGGTGATGTCGGGCGCCGTGGCACCCCGCCAGCTGCCCGTGAAACTGCCCGACCTGGCCTCGCGCCTGAGCTGGGGTGTCACTTTTCATCTGCAGCGACTGGATGATGGCGAGCGACTGCAGGCCCTGCAGCTGCGTGCAAGGGTGCGTGGCATGCAGCTTCCTGATGAGGTGGCGCGCTACATCCTGCATCGCGGGCCGCGGCGTCTCGACGAGCTGTTCGAGGCACTGGCCTTGCTCGACCGGGCCTCGCTGTCCGCCCAGCGCAAGCTGACGATTCCCTTCGTCAAGCAGGCGCTGGGCTGGTAGCGTCGTTCAGCGGCTCAGGTTGACCTCGAGACGCTGGCCGTTACGCAGCGACACCTGGCGCAAGATCACCTGGCGCTCACCGCGTGAATTGACCATGCTGCCCGAGACGTAGAACTCCCCGGACGGGAGCCCATTGAGGCTGAAGTTCCCGCTGCCGTCGGTACGGGTCGTATGGGTGTATTCGCGTGCACGAGGGTCGGCAGGTTCGACCGCTCGCCCGGCCAGCGCGTGTTCGGCAGCCTCAGCCGAGTAGGTGGTGACGGGGGCCACGGCAATGGTCTCGCCGGCACCCGGCCTGCCGTTGAGGCTGAGCCGGCCGGTAATGCTTGCGCTGCCGGTTTTCGGTAGCGCGGCGTACTCCTCGGCGGGAAATGCCACCTGACGCGGGACGCGCGGCGGTGCGGGGCGCTGCTCGTCGGGGCGCTCGGCGTCAGGGCGTTGGGGCTCGCCGATCTCGATGATCTCGATGCGCTCGGGGGGCGGGCCCGGCTCCATCATCTGGCAACCACTAAGGAGCAGGCCCAGCAGGGCCAGGGAAATCCAGGCTTTCATACGATCGCTTCCTCACTGCCATGCCCGTGCGTATCGAGCATAAACGAAGGGGGCGGACGGTGACAGGCCCTGCGGCAAGCGAAAGGCCCGTCGAACCGGGTTCGACGGGCCTTCTTGGGTGTACGTCCGTGGGAGCGTACAGCCGCGTCACGACTTGGCGGAAGCCGCCTGCTGGGTCTGTTTCAGGCTGCTTTCGGCGAGCTTCTGGCTCTGCTGCACGAAATCCTGATTCAGGGAGACGACCTTCTCGGCATCGCCCTTGAGCCGTTCGGCCATGTCCTTGGCGAACTGCTGCTGCCCCTCGAAATAGTTGCGCAGACCATCGGCATCGCGTACCTCGAGCAGCCCACGGGCCTGAGCCAGGCCGGTGTCGGTATAAGCCTTGGCGGTATCCAACTGGGCGGTGAGAAGCTTCTCGGTGTAGTCGATGCTAAGCGCGGCATAGGCGCGGGCCGGGCCGAGAAGCATGGCTTCGAACGGCTTGGTGTCGAAGCTGAAAGTCTTCATCATTTCCTGTGAACCTCCGGGTTCGCGATTGGTGACGAAGTGAATTCGTCCTGCTGCGATGCAACATAGCAGAGTTGTTTGTGCACTGCAATATGCGTTTCGGTAAGCCTCTGTTGCTTCCTGTCAGGCGGCACATTCGATTCGGTTGCGTCCGTTCCGCTTGGCCTGCAACAGCATGGTGTCGGCACGATGAATCAGGTCGACGACGAAGTGATCGGTAGGCGCCAGGCAGGCGATGCCGATACTGACCGTGAACCGGGACGTCTGAGTCAGCGTCCGCCTTAGGCGCTCGGCAATCTCCCGAGCCCCGTCGGCCGTGGTCTCCGGCATCAGGATGAGAAACTCGTCGCCACCGTAGCGACCGACCAGATCGCACTCGCGGACCGTGGCCAGTATCGTGTGCGCGACGCAGCGCAGGGCTTCGTCGCCCGCAAGGTGGCCCTCGCTGTCATTGATCTTCTTGAAGTAGTCGATATCGAGCATCATCAGGCAGAGCGATTGCTCGTAGCGCGAGGCGCGGCGAAGCTCCAGTTCGGCCAGTTCCTGCAGGTAGCGGCGGTTGTAGGTGTCGGTCAGGCAGTCATGTGTCGCCAGGTGGGTCAGGTGCTCGTTGGCAGCGACGAGTTCTGCCGTGCGTTCATGCACCCGCCGTTCGAATTCCTTGCTCTCGGGGCTGGCGCCGACGGGCTGCTCGGGTAGCTGCGACATGTCGCGGGACACACCGAACAGATGGGTGACGCGTCCCTCCTGATTGGTGATCGGCACCAGCAGGGTCTGCCAGTGCCCTTGCTGGCAAGCCCCGTGGCGGTCGACGTAGCCGCCTTTCTCCTCATAGCGAATGGGGCTGCCGCACTCGGCGCAGCGATGCAGGTTGGCGATCACGCCATGGCACATGGGGGGAGGAAGCAACTGCTCGATACGCTTGCCGATGCAGGCAGTTTCATCGCCGAGCATGGCCTGGCGCGTCGAGTTCATGGCCTCGATCACAAAGTCGGCAGGACCCTCGACACGAACGATGAACATGTGCTCGGGGCAATATTCCCAGAGGCTGCGCAACAGCAGCATGCCAGCATTGGCGTTGAGCCGACCGAGAATGTCAGACGTCATCCAGGATGTCTTGTGCATGGCTAGATTCCCTTGAGTGGCGTTCCTCTTGTCCCAGAGGTAACGCTGAGCCTGCGGCAGTGCAGCATTAACACTAGGTCGCGGGATTTCATCGTGCAGCATGGTTTTCGTCATGACATAGGCGAGGGGAGGTTGACATTGCCCTGGTCGGAGCATGACGTAACTCAACCTGCGGTGCCGCAGCCCCCTCCCTATACTGTTCGCGTGTCCCATGGAACGAGGGCCGCTTTCATGTCTAGCTACGGGAAGGATGGACATGGCTGCATGGCCGAGGTTTCCGACTGCCTCGCGTGCTACCTCAACGTGCTGAGCAAACCTGAGGGGTTGCCGGACGAGGAAAGATTGCTGCTCGACGACATCGTCGTCCCCCCCCTCCGGCTCGAAAAGCGCGATGTACTCTGTTCCCAAGGAGCATCGTTCGATGCGCTCTACGCGGTACGTACCGGCTGCCTCAAGCAGGAGACCGCCATCGACAGCGCCGAGACGTTGCTGACCGCCTTCTGGCTTCCCGGTGACCTCATTGGTTGTGATGCCATCGACTCGGGGCGCTATGCCGGAACCGTCAGCGCGCTCGAAACCGCTACGCTTTGCCAGCTCCCGTTCGACCGGCTCGAGACCTTCAGGCACCGCTTGCCCAGGCTGTGCAGACGTCTCCAGAACTGCATCAGCCGAAGCCTGCGCGAGGAGCGGTTGAATCTGCACCAACTGCTGGGACGAACGGCCGAGGCGCGTGTGGCTTGCTTCCTGCTCGCGATATCGGCCTGCTTCCAACGCCGTGGTTACTCGCCCAGAAGCTTTCGTCTGCCGATGTCGCGAAGCGATATCGGCAGCTATCTGGGCCTGACCCAGGAGACCGTCGGCAGGACGTTCATGGCCTACCAGGCTCAGCGGCTGCTTGCCGTGCGTGGGCGTGAGTATCATCTTCTCGACCTGGCCCGGCTCGAGCGGTTGGCCTCTTCTCCCGGCAGGCGGCAGAAGAGACCTTGAGGCTGACGGATCGGTCAGGCTTGCCGTAACCGCACGGGCGATTGATGGTGCTGCTCCCAGAACTCGAGCAGCACGCGGCACTCACCCTCCTTCTCCCTGGCGAAGCTCAGGAAGGGCTGATGCAGTTCCGCCGTGGCGTTGGTGTCGACGAGCCACTCGAAGAAGTTCTTCGATTCCACTGCGGCGCGTATGGCCTGCTCGACCACCTGGTTTCCGGTGGCGTCGTCGACGATGAAAAAATGCCGGTCGTTCAGGGCACAGCGCGGCACCCCCGCGGGCAATGCCATGACGCAGGCATCGAGCTCGAGGCTGCGGGCCGCCTGGCGAAGGGTGTCGAGCCGCTTTTCGCACTGCAGGCCCAGCGTGGCCATCAAGCGGCTCGTCTGCGGCGCTTTCGGCAGGAAACTGAGCGCCAGCCGGCGGTAACGCCTCAGTTCGGCCGCCTCGTGGGTATTGGCGAGCGTCAGCTGTTCGTGTGGCAGGAGCAACAGGGAATCGGTCTGTGTCATGGGTTTTTCTGTCCGCTTTGTTTTGTCCGCGTTGTTTATCCGCGTGGTTTTGTTCAATGACTGCCTGGAGTGGGTAGGCGAAGCAATCTTAGGAAGGTGGCGTGGCCTGCTGCAACGACAGTTGTCATATTGTCCGTCGATGGTGAGCGTGTGCTCTGAAATGTGTTTGATCTTGCACAAGAAAAAGGCTTGGAAATCCGCAGCCGCCGAGATGCCTTGAACGCGCCGGCCGTTGCCGCCATGGTGAAGGAGAGGACGACAAGCGAGGGAGTGACATGAGCGAACATCGTATCGAGCGCGATAGCATGGGGGAGCTGCGGGTGCCGGGTTCGGCGCTCTACGGGGCCCAGACCCAGCGAGCCGTGGACAACTTCCCGGTGTCGGGCCAGCCGATGCCGGTGGCGTTCATCCACGCCATCGCCCGGATCAAGCTGGCCGCGGCCAAGGTCAATCGCGATCTCGACCTGCTCGATGGCGAGCGGGCCGAAGCCATCGTCGCGGCTGCCCAGGCCATCGTCGATGGCAAGCACGACGACCAGTTTCCCGTGGATGTGTTCCAGACCGGTTCGGGCACCTCCAGCAACATGAACGTCAACGAGGTCATCGCCCACCTCGCCAGCCGCGACGGGCTCGAGGTCGGGCCCAACGATCACGTCAACATGGGCCAGTCGAGCAACGACGTGATTCCCACCGCCATCCACCTCTCGGCGGCACTGGAGGTCACCGCACGCCTGCGCCCCGCGCTGGTGCAGCTGCGCGCGACCATCGACGAGCGGGCACAGGAGCTGGACGGGGTGGTCAAGACCGGGCGCACTCACCTGATGGACGCCATGCCGCTGCGCCTGGGGCAGGAACTGGGTGGCTGGTCGAGCCAGGTCGGCCAGGCCATCGAGCGTATCGACAGCGCGATGGTGCGGCTCTCTCGCCTGGCTCAAGGTGGCACGGCGGTCGGAACGGGGATCAATGCGCATCCCGAGTTCGCCCAGCGCATGGCGCGTGAGCTCAGCGCGCAGACCGGCCTCTCCCTCAGCCCCAACGACAGCTTCTTCGCCAGCCTGGGTGCCCAGGATGCCGCCGTCGAGCTGTCTGGCCAGCTCAGGGGGCTGGCCTGCGCGATCATGAAGATCGCCAACGATCTACGCTGGATGAACTCCGGCCCCTTGGCCGGGCTGGGCGAGATCGAGCTCGAGGCGCTGCAGCCCGGCAGTTCGATCATGCCGGGCAAGGTCAATCCGGTGATTCCCGAATCCGCCGCGCAGGCCGCCGCCCAGGTCATCGGCCTGGACACGGCGGTAACGGTGGCAGGGCAGAGCGGCAACTTCCAGCTCAACGTGATGCTGCCGTTGATCGCCAACAACCTGCTGACCTCGATCAAGCTGATGAGCAATACCGCACGGCTGCTGGGCGAGCGAGCGATCGCTACCTTCCGGGTCCGGGAGGAGAGCCTGGCCGCGCCGCTGGCACGCAACCCCATCCTGGTCACGGCGCTGAACGGCGTGATCGGCTACGACGCCGCGGCGGCCATCGCCAAGCAGGCCTACCAGGCTGGGCGGCCGATCATCGAGGTGGCCGAGGAGCAGACCGACCTGAGCCGCGAGGAGCTCGAACGCCTGCTCGATCCGGCCAAGCTGACCTTCGGTGGGCTTCCGGAGTAGTGGGCGGCCTCACGTCTGCTGGTCGCGAGCGCGGGCCTCGCGGATGGTCTGGCGCGCCCAGGCGCGCTCGTCACCGTCGGCCTCGGGCGTGTCGTGTTCGTCACTGCGCGACGGGCGAAAGCAGAGCGTGGCCAGGATCGGGAAGTGATCCGAGCCGAAGCCCGGCAGCCTCTCCAGCCTCTTCAAGGTGAAGTGCTCGCTGGTAAAGATGTGGTCCAGGGGCCAGCGCAGCAGCGGGTAGCGGGCGTGGAAGGTACTGTACCTACCACGCCCCCGACGCGGGTCGAGCATGCCGCTGATGCGGCAGAACAAGCGGGTGGTGCGCGACCAGGCCACGTCGTTGAGGTCGCCGGCGACGATGGTGGGCGTGGGGTGGCGATGGATCTCCTTGCCGACCAGGAGCAGCTCGGCATCGCGCCAGAGCGTCTCCTCGCTCTCGTTGGGGGCGGGCGGCCGCGGATGCAGGGCGTGTAGCGTCAGCCTGTCGCCGCTCGTGAGCGTCACTTCGGTATGGATCGAGGGGATATCGTCCTGAATCAGCCATTCGACGCGGGTGTTGCCCAGTGGCAGCCGAGAGTAGAGGTGCATGCCGTAGAGGTTGTCCAGGGGGATCTTGACGCTGTTTGGCCAGTGCTCCTCGAGTGCCTGATCGAGCCGTTCCTGCCACCAGCTGTCCGACTCGAGGGTCAGCACGACATCTGGGTCGTGCTGCCGAATGATCTCGATGAGTCGGCTGGCCTGGCGATTGGGCGTCAGCACGTTGGCAATCAGCAGTGTGAGGCAGCGCTCCTGTTGGCCGGGTTCCGCCGCCTGAACCTGGACGGGCCATAGGCGGGTCCAGGGCAGGATGAAGCGGGCCTGGAGCACCACCACGAGCAGGCTCGACGCGAGCAGCGCCCACCGCCAGGGAGGATCGAGGGGAAGCGAGAGCAGGGCGGTGACCAGGGCGGCACAGGCCAGCTGCAGCCGCGGGAATTCACAGGCGCGTATCCACCACCAGCGGAGCGGCAGCTTGGCGATGAGCGTGGCGGCGAGCAGCATGGCCGTCACCGCGGCGAGCGCGACGGAGGAGAAGGTCATGGGCCCCTGGCCTGGCGGCGAAAGAACGGTGAAGCGTCTTCACCTTCAGCCTAAGCGATATGAGCCTCATGCGGCCAGCCCGTGGCGGTGCTTTTCGGTATGCCGCTTGAGGGCCTCCACCTGGCGCGGCGTGAGGCGCAGGCCGAGCTTGGTCCGCCGCCACAGAATGTCCTCGACATCGAGCGCCCACTCATGCTCGATGAGATAGTCGGCTTCGGCGGCCGTCAAGCCGCCGCCGAACTCCTCTCCCAGGTCATCGGGCCCCTCGGCGCCTTCGAGAAAGCGCAGGCACAGGCTGCCGTAGCTGCGCGCGAAGCGCCGGGCGCGTGCCTCGCCGAGCCAGGGATACTCGCGAAGCAGGCGGGTCATGAAGGGCTCCTGGCCGTCGATGTCGCCTCCCGGCAAGGCAGCCGTTGCGGTCCAGCTCGGCCCCATGCCCGGCAGGGCTGGAGCGAGCTGTTTCAGGGCGGCCTCCGCCAGCTTGCGGTAGGTGGTGATCTTGCCACCGAACACCGAGAGCAGCGGGGCGCCGGTATCGTCCAGTGCCAAGGTGTAGTCGCGGGTCATGGCAGAAGGGTCGGCCGATTCGTCGTCGCACAGGGGACGTACGCCCGAAAAGCTCGTGATCACGTCGCGGCGGTCGAGCTGGCGGCGGAAGTGCTGGTTGACCACGCCGAGCAGGTAGTCGGTCTCCTCCTCGCTGATGGCGGCCTGCCTCGGGTCGCCGCGATAGTGGCGGTCCGTGGTGCCGATCAGGCTGAAATCGTCTTCGTAGGGCAGCACGAAGACGATGCGGCGATCACTGTTCTGCAGGATGTAGGCACGCTCGTCGGCGTTGAGGCGCGGCACGACGATATGGCTGCCTTGAATCATGCGAATGGCGTAGCGCGAAGGACGCGCCGCCTGTTCGCGCACCACTTTCTCGACCCAGGGCCCCGCGGCGTTGACCAGGGTTCGCGCGTGGCGCTCGAAGCGCTCACCGCTGCGCACGTCCTCCAGTTCGATGCGCCAGGCCCCGTTTTCTTCCTGCGCTCCGGTGCAGCGCGTGCGCACCAGGATTTCCGCTCCGCCCTCACGCGCCTGAAGCGCATTGAGCACCACGAGGCGTGCGTCGTCGACCCAACAGTCCGAGTATTCGAAACCGCGCATCAGCTCCGGCTTGAGCGGGGAATCGACGGTAAAGCGCACGCCACGCGAGCCGGGCAGCGTCTTGCGCTTGCCCAGATGGTCGTAGAGGAACAGCCCGGCGCGGATCATCCAGGCGGGTCGCAGGTGGGAGCGGTGGGGCAGGATGAAGCGCAGCGGCCAGATGATGTGTGGCGCCTTGCGCAGCAGGACCTCCCGCTCGCGCAGGGCTTCACCGACGAGGCGGAACTCGCGATGTTCCAGATAGCGCAGGCCGCCATGGATCAGCTTGCTGCTCGCCGACGACGTGGCGCCGGCCAGGTCGCCCTGTTCGCACAGGCCGACCGTCAGCCCGCGGCCGGCGGCGTCGTTGGCGATGCCGGCCCCGTTGATGCCGCCGCCGATGATGAACATGTCGAGTAGCTTGCGAGACGTCTGTGCCATGGGAGAAGAGACTCCGAACTTGGGGCCGCGGAAGCGGTGCCGATCCCACCGTTGATGTTTGAAAACGAACATAGAGCAATCGAAAGCGAACATCAAGGGTTCGAAGACGACATTGCCGACACCAGGGTGTCGGCAATGTCGTCTGGCCGGCGAGTCGGGGTCAGGCGATGTGCAGGGCGACGTCGTTGACCTGCATGAGATGCACGATGCGCTCAGGCGGCTGGCGGTCGGTGAAGAGCGCATCCAGCTGAGCGATGTTGCCCTGGCGGACGACGGGATTGCGATGGAACTTGGAGTGGTCGGCGGTCAGGTAGACTTGGCGGGAATTGAGAATGATGGCCTGGGCGACGCGGGCTTCCTGGTAGTCGAATTCCAGCAGCGAACCATCCTCGTCGATGCCGCTGATGCCGATGATGCCGAAGTCCACCTTGAACTGGTTGATGAAGTCGATTGTCGCCTCGCCGATGATGCCGCCATCCCGCGAGCGAACCTGGCCGCCGGCGATGATGACGTTGAAGTCCTCCTTGTGCTGGAGGATGGCCGCCACGTTGAGGTTGTTGGTGATCACCTCGAGACCCTGGTGGTCGAGCAGGGCTTCTGCGACCACTTCGTTGCTGGTGCCGATGTTGATGAACAACGAGGCGTGATCGGGTATGTGCCTGGCCACCAGGGCGGCGATGCGTCGCTTGGCGTCGAGATTGAGGTTCTTGCGCGTGCTGTAGGCGGTGTTGACGGTGCTCGACTCGAGCCCCGCCCCGCCATGCACGCGGCGGATCATGCCCTCTTCCGCCAGCGCATTGAGGTCGCGACGAATGGTCTGGGGGGTGACGGAGAAGTGTTCGGTCAACTGCTCGATGCTGGCATAGCCCTGACGGCGCACGAGGTCAATGATGGCATCTTGGCGCTGTTGCTGGTTCATGTCGGCTCCCTTTCGATCACGCGAGTGTAAGCGATTCGGCGCGCCGTCGGCAGGCGGTTACGGCCGTATTCTACGAAAGTCGTAAAGCAATGCGAACATTCTCAAGTACTCTTGGTGATCATAAACGAACATACAATGACGAGACCTAACATGGCCGACTATCTTCTTGCCATCGACCAGGGCACCACCAGCTCACGCGCGATCCTCTTCGACCGCGGCGCTCATGTGGTGCGTGTGGCACAGCGTGAGTTTCCCCAGCACTTCCCCCGTGACGGCTGGGTCGAGCACGCGCCCCAGGACATCTGGGACACGGTGCTGGCGACATGTCGTGAGGTGGTGGAAGCCTCGGGCGTTGCGCCCGAGGCGCTGGCCGGCATCGGCATGACCAACCAGCGCGAGACCACGCTGCTGTGGGACCGAGCGACGGGGCGACCGCTCTACAACGCCATCGTCTGGCAGGACCGGCGTACCGCCGACTTCTGCCAGCAGCTGCGCGACCAGGGCCATGGCGCGCTCGTCCAGTCGCGCACCGGGTTGCTGATCGACCCCTACTTCTCGGCGACCAAGCTGGCTTGGCTGCTGGACAACGTCGAGGGGGCCCGGGAGCGCGCCGAGCGCGGCGAACTCGCCTTCGGCACGGTGGACAGTTTCCTGCTGTGGCAGCTGACCGGTGGCCGCGTGCATGCCACCGACGCCACCAACGCTTCGCGCACGATGCTGTTCAACATCCATACCCAGCAGTGGGACGACGAGCTGCTCGGGCTGTTCGGCATCCCGCGGGGGCTGTTACCCGAGGTGCGCGACAGCAGCGACGACTTCGGTACCGCGCAAGCCGAGTGGCTGGGGGCCGAACTGCCGATCGGCGGGATAGTCGGCGATCAGCAGGCGGCGCTGGTGGGGCAGGCCTGTTTCGAACCGGGCATGGGCAAGAGTACCTATGGTACCGGTTGCTTCATGGTGCTCAACACCGGCGACAGGCCGGCGGCATCGCGCAATCGGCTGCTGACCACGGTGGCCTATCGGCTGGGTGGCAAGACCACCTATGCCATGGAGGGCAGCATCTTCGTGGCCGGCGCGGCGGTGCAGTGGCTGCGCGACGGGCTCAAGCTGTTCAAGGAGGCGGCCGAGACCGAGGCCTTGGCCCGACAGACTCGCGACGGTCATAGCGTCTACCTGGTGCCTGCCTTCACCGGCCTCGGGGCGCCGCACTGGGATCCCAAGGCGAGAGGGGCGATTCTCGGCCTGACCCGGGACACCGGTATCGCCGAGATCGTGGCTGCCGGACTGCAGGCGGTGTGCTACCAGACCCGCGACCTGCAGGCCTGCATGAGCGACGACATGGGGGTGTCCCCGGGCACGCTGCGCGTCGATGGCGGCATGGCGGCCAACTCGTGGCTGGTGCAGTTCCTGGCCGACATGCTGGGGGTGCAGGTCGACCGGCCCACGGTGCTCGAGACGACGGCGCTGGGGGCCGCCTACATGGCTGGGCTGCGCTTCGGCTGGTACCGCGACCTGGAGGAGATCGCCGAGCTCTGGCGCTGCGAGAGGAGCTTCACGCCTAGCATGCCGGAAGCCGAGCGTGAGCGGCTTTACGGAGGCTGGCTCGAAGCGGTGGGGCGTGTAAAAAGCACCGCCTGAAGCTTGCAAAAGGCAGCGATATCGGTAAGATATGCATCCGTTGCCGCAGCGCAGATGTGGCGGTGACAGGCGGCCTGTCATTCGCAAGATGTGAAGGCAGGCGCAAAAAAGCCGGAAGCAGGACCATAGCTCAGTTGGTTAGAGCGCCACGTTGACATCGTGGAGGTCGGCGGTTCAAATCCGCCTGGTCCTACCAGCTTTCACATCGCCTTCAGGACCATAGCTCAGTTGGTTAGAGCGCCACGTTGACATCGTGGAGGTCAGCGGTTCAAATCCGCTTGGTCCTACCAGTTTCTCGGAACGCCCCATGGCCCTGTGCCATGGGGCGTTTCTGCTTTCATCCGAGCGGCGTCGGTGCGGCGAGCAGGTCCGGCAGCCGGGTGCGCTCGATGAACACCGCGACCAGCCGCTCGAGGCCGGCCTGGTCCTCGGCGCTGAAGCGGGCGTGGCGAGGGCTGTCCAGGTCGAGCACGCCCCACAGCGTGCCCTCGCGCAAGAGCGGTATCACCAGCTCCGAGTTCGACACGGCGTCGCAGGCGATATGGTCGGCGATGGCGTGAACGTCGTCGATGCGTTGCGTCTGGCGGCTGCGGGCGGCCGCGCCACACACGCCCTTGGCGAACGGGATCGGGTTGCAGGCGGGCTTGCCCTGGAAGGGGCCGAGGGTGAGTCGCTCGGGCTGGCGCTGCAGGTAGAATCCCGCCCAGTTGAGCTCGGGTACCTGCTGCATGATGAAGGCGCAGGTCTGGGCGGCATTGGCCAACCAGTCGTCGTCATCCAGCAGGGCGTCGAGCTGTCGCGCGAGCAGCGCGTAATCGAGAGCGGCCGATGGCATGGGGCCTCCTTCTAACGGGGTTTGAACAATGGCCGGGGCGACACTAGCTTTCGGGTAGGGATATCCGTTGGTCGATCAGGAGGATTGAGTATGCGTGTGGTTGCCGATGTCAATGTCACCCCAATCGGGGCCGGGGCCTCGCTGTCGTCCCATGTCGCCGCCTGCGAGGAGGTGATCGAGGAGGCCGGGCTCAAGTATCGCCTGCATGCCCATGGTACCAACCTGGAGGGCTCGTGGGAGGACGTGATGCGGGTCGTCCAGCGCTGCCATGAGGTGCTGCACGAGCGCGGCGCGCCGCGGGTGGACAGTGCGATCCGCATCGCCACGGCCACCGACAAGGATCAGAGCCTGGAGGGGCGGATCGAGAAGGTCGAGCGCAAGATAGGCTGATTCGAGACCGCCTCTGGCAAACGAACGGGCCGACGCATGGCGTCGGCCCGCTGCCGTCAACAGGAAGGCGCGGCTAGGTTTACTCCCAGCCGGGCACTGCCCCGCCGTCGAATAGCTCCTGAGCTTTGGCCACGACTTCCTCGCTCTGGTAGGCCGAGACCAGTTGCTGGATCTCCTCACGCTCCTCGTCGCCGGCGCGTACCGCGATCAGGTTGACGTAGGGCGATTCTGGACCCTCCTTGATCAAGGCATCGTCCAGGTGCAGGCCGGCCGGCTGGGCGAAGGTATTGTTGATGAAGGCCAGGTCGACGTCCTGCAGCACGCGCGGCAGTTGGGCCGCCTCGATCTCGCGGAACTGGAAGTCGCGGGGGTTCTCGACCACATCGACCGGCGTGGCCTCGAGGTTCTCGGGATCGTCGAGTTCGATCAGGCCGGCATTGTGCATCAGGATCATCGCGCGGCCGCCGTTGGTGGGGTCATTGGGCAGAGCGATGATGGCACCGTCTGGCAGCTCGTCGATGCTGTCGTGTTTCTCGGAGTAGGCGCCGATGGGGTAGACGAAAGTGTGCCCGGCCACGGCCAGCTCATAGCCGCGGTCGTCGATCATGCTCTGCAGGTAAGGCTCGTGCTGGAAGGCATTGGCATCGAGGCTGCCGTCGGCCAGCGCCGCATTGGGCGAGACGTAGTCGGTGAACTCGACGATCTCGACCTCGAGATCGTAGCGCTCCTTGGCGATCTGCACCGCGACCTCCATCACTTCCGACTCGGGGCCGGACATGGTGCCAACCTTGATCGAGCGGGTCTCGCCGGCGTCGTCGTTGCCGCAGCCGGCGAGCAGGCTGGTAGTGGCGAGAGTGCCGACCAGCGTGGCGGCGCCGAGCAGGCGGGTCAGGGTTGCTTGCATTGGGTCGTTCTCCTTGGGTGTGGCGTCACTTGCGATCCGACTTGCGTACCAGGTAATCCCCCAGGCTCTGGAAGCCCTGCACCATGACCACCAGGATGGCCACGGTGATCAGCATGACGGTGGGGTTGAAGCGGTTGTAGCCGTAGCGGATGCCGAGGTCGCCCAGGCCGCCACCGCCCACGGCGCCGGCCATGGCCGAGTAACTCACCAGGGTGACCACGGTGATGGTGAGGCCGGTGACGATGCCGCCGCGGGCCTCGGGCAGCAGTACCTTGGTGATGATCTGCCGCGGCGTGGCGCCCATCGACTGGGCGGCCTCGACAAGACCCGGTGGAATCTCGTTGAGCGCCCCCTCCACCAGGCGGGCGACGAAGGGAATGGCGGCGATGGTCAGCGGCACGATGGCGGCATTGGTACCGATGGAAGTGCCGACGATCACGCGCGTAAAAGGGATGATCGCCACCATCAGGATGATGAAGGGGATCGAGCGGCCGACGTTGGTCACCATGCCCAGCGCCTGGTTGAGCACCGGATGTGCGAGGATCTGGCGCGGGCGGGTGACGTAGAGCATTACGCCCAGCGGTACGCCGAGCAAGGCCGAGATCACGCCCGAGACGGCGACCATGTAGAGCGTGTCCAGGGTCGCCTGCAGGATCAGGTCAATCATCGCGCTGGACATGGCCGAGCACCTCCACGTGAAGATCATGGGTTTCGAGGTAGTCGATGGCGCGGCGGGTCTGCTCCGGCGAGCCCAGCAATTCGGCGATCATCAGGCCCAGGGTGCGCTCCTGGATCGACTCCACCTTGGCCTGGAGGATGCTCACGTCCACACCGCACTCCCGCGCCAGGCGCGAGATGAGCGGCGTGGAGACTGCATCGCCGGAGAACGCCAGGCGGACCACCGGGTGGGTGTGCTCGCCGGGCGCCTCCTCCAGCCGCTCGACCAGCGCCTTGGGCGGCTCGAGCTGCAGGAAGTCGTTGAGGAACTCGCGGCCGAGCCGGGTGCGCGGTGCGGTGAAGAAATCGCCCACCTCGGCTTCCTCGACCAGCTCGCCGTCAGAGATCAGGCTGACCCGGTGGCAGATCGACTTGACCACCTCCATCTCATGGGTGATCAGCAGGATGGTCAGGCCGAGCTTCTGGTTGATCTCGCGCAGCAGGGCGAGGATCGAGCCGGTGGTCTGGGGGTCGAGCGCCGAAGTCGCCTCGTCGCACAGCAGCACTCGCGGCTCGCTGGCCAGCGCCCGGGCGATGGCCACGCGCTGCTTCTGCCCGCCGGAGAGCTGGGCCGGATACTGGCGGGCCTTGTCGGAAAGGCCGGTCAGCTCGAGCAGCGGCAGCACGCGTTCGCGAATGGCGCCGCGCTTCATGCCCATCAGTTCCAGCGGCAGCGCCACGTTGTCGAATACGTTGCGCGTGGTCAGCAGGTTGAAGTGCTGGAAGATCATGCCGATGCGGTGGCGCGCCTGGTTGAGCTCGGCGGGGGAGAGATCGGTCATCTCCTGGCCATCGACGACGACGCTGCCGCCGGTGGGGCGCTCGAGCAGGTTGACGCAGCGGATCAAGGTCGACTTGCCGGCGCCGGACAGGCCGATGACGCCGTGGATGCTGCCCTGGGGAACATGCAGGTCGACGTTCCTGAGGGCCTCGATCGTCCGTGACGGAGTGTCGCGTCGACGGGCGGCGAACGGCAGCCGGCTTCTCGAGCCGGCGAGATGGTAGGTCTTGGAGACGTTGCTTAGCGTGATCATCTGGCTTCCTGAGAGGCCGTCCCGGTGGGGCGGGCGCAGCGACGACCAAGGAGGGAGAGCCGGAACGAAAAAAAGGCCACCCTGACGGGTGGCCATCAACGCTGGACACACCCTTTTAGCTGCACTTCACGTCGCTGGGGATGGAGCGTTCCATTTCCCAGCGGCGTGGGCGCCCGCAATCCGGGTACAAATCGGCGCCTGAAATGTGATGGCGAATACTAGGACCAAAGAAGCATGCTGTCAATGCGTTGGTGTATGTTTGTAGCCTGAAGCCATGTTTTCAGTAAGATGTTCCGTCTTCTTGGATTCCGGCATGACATCGTCCTGTCGACGGTGCGGTGCCTGACGTCCATGCCGATGGACGTTGCGGTCGCGAATTCTTACACTGCGAGCCCAATCCTTTCTCACCATTGTCGGGACTGCCCAGGAGGCGTCATGTTCACAGGCATCGTTCAGGGGACGGCCGAGATCGTCGCCATCCACGAGGCGGAGGCATTCCGGACCCATGTGGTGAGCCTGCCGGAATCTCTGCGCGAAGGGCTCGAGCTCGGGGCCTCGGTGGCCCACAACGGCGTCTGCCTGACCGTCACCGCCATCGAGGGCGAGCGGGTCAGCTTCGACCTGATGCGCGAGACGCTGCGGGTGACCAACCTCGGTGCGCTGCGCGAAGGGGATCGCGTCAATATCGAGCGTGCGGCGCGCTTCGGTGACGAGATCGGCGGACACGCCATGTCCGGGCACGTCATGGCCATGGCCGAGCTGGTGGAGCTGGACCAGGCGCCCAACAATCGCCGGTTGTGGTTCGAGGTGCCGCGCGCCCTGGGGCGCTTCCTGTTCGACAAGGGCTATATCGGGGTCGATGGCATCAGCCTGACCATTGGGGCGGTGAGGCACGCCGCGGCCGACCACGGGCCGCGCTTCTGCGTCGATCTGATTCCCGAGACGCTGGAGCGCACCATTCTGGTCGATCGCGTGCCGGGGGACCGGGTCAACATCGAGATCGACCCCCAGACCCAGGCCATCGTCGAGACGGTAGAGCGTGTGCTCGCCTCGCGTGGCGTCTGACGAACAGGTTCAAATGACCGTTTCGTCAAGTCTGCGTTGGCAGCCGCGCTGGCGCATGGCGCAGAGTTTGCTTATACAGAGCGAACCGTGCCGCGGCATGGCATTCAGGGTGGCCTCGCAACGCCGGCGGCCTTTGGGTACCATGTGCGGCTTTTCTCGCCCCCTGGCCGAATACAGCCCTTGTGCGCAGGAATGCCAAAAATGAAGAACATGCTCGATAGCCGCTTCAAGCTGACGGAACACAACACCAGCGTGAAGACCGAGGTCATCGCCGGGATCACCACCTTCCTGACCATGGCCTACATCATCTTCGTCAACCCCAGCATTCTCTCCGAGGCGGGCATGGACTACGGTGCCGTGTTCGTCGCCACCTGCCTGGCCGCGGCCGTCGGCTGTCTGATCATGGGCCTGTGGGCCAACTACCCGATCGCCCAGGCGCCGGGCATGGGGCTCAACGCCTTCTTCACCTACGGCGTGGTGCTCGGCATGGGCTACACCTGGGAGGCGGCGCTGGGGGCCGTGTTCTTCTCCGGTCTGTGCTTCTTCCTGCTCAGCATCTTCAAGATCCGAGAATGGATCATCAACTCCATTCCGCTCTCGCTGCGACTGGGGATTGCTGCCGGAATCGGCCTGTTCCTGGCCATGATCGCGCTGAAGAACGCCGGCATCGTGGTATCCAACCCGGCCACCTACGTGGCGCTGGGGGATCTCTCCGAGCCGGCCGCGCTCTACGCGCTGCTGGGCTTCTTCGCCATTACCGCCATGGCTTACCTGCGCGTCACCGGGGCGGTGATGATCGGCATCCTCGGCGTGACCGTGCTGGCCATGATCCTGGGGCACAACGAGTATGGCGGCCTGATGTCGATGCCGCCTTCCATCGCCCCGACCTTCATGGCGTTGGACCTGGCTGGCGCGCTCGACGTCGCCATGCTCAGCGTCATCTTTGCTTTCCTGTTCGTCGACCTGTTCGACACCTCGGGTACGCTGGTGGGGGTGGCCCACAAGGGTGGGCTGCTCGACAAGGACGGCAAGCTGCCGCGCCTGGGTCGCGCCATGATGGCCGACAGCGGCGCCTCCATGGCGGGAGCGGTGCTGGGGACTTCGACGACGACCAGCTACATCGAGTCCACCGCGGGTATCGTCTCGGGCGGCCGCACCGGACTGACCGCGGTAGTGGTGGCCCTGCTGTTCCTGGTCAGCCTGTTCTTCGCCCCGCTGGCGGGCTCGATCCCGGCCTATGCCACCGCCGGTGCACTGCTCTACGTGGCGGTGCTGATGGCCGGCAGCCTGTCCCACGCCAACTGGGACGACCCGACCGATGCCGCGCCCGTGCTGATTGCCGCCCTGGCCATGCCGCTGACCTTCTCCATCGCCGAGGGCATCGCGTTGGGCTTCATCAGCTACGCTGCTATCAAGACCCTCTCCGGTCGCTTCCGCGATCTCAACCCGGCGGTGGTCGTGCTGGCGATCCTGTTCGTGCTGAAGTTCCTGTTCCTAGACTGACATTCCTCACCGAGAGCTGCGATGAGCATTTACGGCGACTACATCAAGTCCGTGATCCGAACCGTCCCCGACTGGCCGCAGCAGGGGGTCAACTTTCGCGATATCACCCCGCTGCTGCAGAACAGCTCGGCCTTTCGCAAGCTGATCGACAGCTTCGTGCACCGCTATCAGGACATGGAGCTCGATGCGATCGCGGCCATCGACGCGCGCGGCTTCATCATCGGCGCGCCGGTGGCCTACGAGCTGGGGTGCAGCTTCGTGCCGGTGCGCAAGAAGGGCAAGCTGCCGTTTCGTAC
The DNA here is from genome assembly GCF_015992245.1 of Halomonas sp. SS10-MC5. Taxonomy (NCBI): domain Bacteria; kingdom Pseudomonadati; phylum Pseudomonadota; class Gammaproteobacteria; order Oceanospirillales; family Halomonadaceae; genus Halomonas; species Halomonas sp. SS10-MC5. The sequence goes on from NZ_CP065435.1 coordinate 2,063,748, forward strand.
CATCAGCGAGACCTATACGCTGGAGTACGGCCAGGCCGAGGTGGAGCTGCACTCCGATGCGTTCCGCCAGGGCGACAGGATCCTGATCATGGACGATCTGATCGCCACCGGTGGCACCATGCTGGCCGCCGCCAAGCTCATCACCCGTTCGGGCGGGCAGGTGGTGGAGACCGCTACCATCATCGACCTGCCGGAGATCGGCGGGTCGGCCAGGATTCGCGAGGCCGGTTTCGGCGTCTTTGCGGTCTGCTCCTTCAGTGAGGACGAGTGACATCACCATGAGCAACGCCCGCTACCACCAGCACTTCACCGTCTCCTGGGACCAGCTGCATCGTGACGTGCGCGAACTCTGCCACCGTCTCGTCGAGCGCGACTTCAAGGGCATCGTGGCGATCACCCGAGGCGGCCTGATCCCGGCGGCGCTGATCGCCCGGGAGCTCAACGTGCGCCTGATCGATACCGTGTGCATCAAGAGCTACGACCACATGGACCAGGGCGGGCTGGACGTCATGAAGGGGGTCGACCACGATGGCGACGGCTGGCTGCTGGTCGACGACCTGGTCGATACCGGCAAGACGGCGCGGAAGGTGCGCGAGATGCTGCCCAGGGCACATTTCGTCACCGTCTATGCCAAGCCGGAAGGTCGCCCCCTGGTCGACCAGTACCTGACCGAGGTGGCGCAGGACTGCTGGATCCAGTTCCCGTGGGACATGGGGGTGGCCTATGTGGAGCCCCTGGTCGACCAGGTCAAACGTTGAGTCTCAGCTGTGAAGAGCGAATCATGAGCTGCCCGTTGCCCGATAGTTGGCAGCGCTGGCTGGGGGGCGAATTCGAAGCCCCCTACATGCAGGCGCTGCGTGATTTCCTGGCCGCCGAGAAGGCCGCCAGGAAGGTGATCTACCCCCACTCGTCGAACTGGTTCCGTGCCTTCGAGCTGACACCGCTGGAGCGGGTCAAGGTGGTGATCCTGGGGCAGGACCCCTACCACGGGCCCGATCAGGCTCACGGGCTGTGCTTCTCAGTGTTGCCGGGGGTGGCGACGCCGCCCTCGCTGGTCAACATCTACAAGGAGCTGGTCGCCGACGTCGGCTTCCAGCCGGTCGACCACGGCAACCTGGAGTACTGGGCGCGGCAGGGCGTGCTGCTGCTCAACACCTCGCTGACGGTGGAGCAGGGCAACGCCGGCTCGCACCGGGGCAGGGGCTGGGAGACCTTCACCGATCGTGCCATCGAGACGGTCAACGCCCATGCGCCGCCCTCCGTCTTCCTGCTGTGGGGCAGCCATGCCCGGCAGAAGAAAGCCCTGATCGATACCTCGCGTCATCTGGTGCTGGAATCGCCGCATCCTTCGCCGCTCTCCGCGCACCGGGGCTTCTTCGGCAATCGCCATTTTTCCCGGGCCAACGCCTTTCTCGAGGCGAAGGGGCGCGAGCCGATCGACTGGCAGCTTCCCGCTGTGCCCTGAGGTGTCGAGCCGGCATGGCCGATGCCTTAACCTGCCCGCGGGTTGCAGGTAAAATGCCGCGACTCGTCCCTGCGACGAAGGTCGCCACTTTCATCCCACGCCGAGAGGTCCGTCATGAGCGTCCATGCCATCCAACATCCGCTGGTCCAGCACAAGCTCGGGCTGATGCGCGAAGCCGGCATCAGCACCAAGAGCTTTCGCGAGTTGGCCGGTGAGCTGGCCAAGCTGCTCACCTACGAGGCGACCAAGGACCTGGAGCTGGAAGCGCAGGAGATCGGCGGCTGGAGCGGCAAGCCGATCCCGGTGAAGCTGCTCAAGGGCAAGAAAGTGACCATCGTGCCGATCCTTCGCGCAGGCCTCGGCATGCTCGATGGCGTGACGGACCTGATCCCGAGCGCAAGGATCAGCGTGGTGGGGCTCTATCGCGACGAGGAGACGCTCGAACCCGTGCCGTACTTCGCCAAGTTTGCCAACGATCTTGACGAGCGTATGGCGATCGTCATCGACCCGATGCTGGCGACCGGCGGCACCATGGTGGCGACGCTCGACATGCTGCGCGAGCGCGGCTGCCAGCAGATGAAGGTGATCGTGCTGGTGGCGGCTCCCGAGGGTATCAAGCGGGTACAGGACGCTTATCCCGACATCGAGATCTACACCGCCGCGGTGGACGATCATCTCGACGAACACGGCTATATCGTCCCCGGTCTCGGCGATGCGGGGGACAAGATCTTCGGAACGAGGTAATTTTTGCCATCAACCTGCCTGCGCTCGGCGAGGTTCATCGGCAAAACACAAGAGGCTGCCCCTGAGATCGCGATCCAGGGGCGTTTTTCTGGGCTGGGATGCCTTCATTCGAACGAACGACACAGAAGAAGGATAGCTTCGCATGAACGAACACGTGGCGACTGCGCAGGCGCCGACCCAATCCTTGCCCAGGCTGCTCCTGACCGGGGCGCAGATGCTCTTCGTTGCCTTTGGTGCCCTGGTGCTGGTGCCGCTGTTGACTGGGCTCGATCCCAGTGTGGCGCTGTTCACCGCGGGGATCGGTACCCTGGTATTCCACGGCGTGACCCGGGTCACCGTGCCGGTGTTCCTGGCCTCGTCATTTGCCTTCATCGCACCGATCCAGGGGTCGGTAGCCAATTTCGGGGTGCCGGCGACCATGGGCGGGCTGATGGCGGCGGGGCTGGTCTACGTGGCGATCTCCCAGGCGGTGCGCATGAAGGGCACGGCCTGGCTGCATCGCCTGCTGCCGCCGGTGGTGGTGGGGCCGGTGATCATGGTGATCGGGCTGGCGTTGGCCCCGGTGGCGGTGAGCATGGCCACCGGCGAGACCAGCGACCATATCGACTACGGTCCGGCGTTACTGCTATCCATGGCCAGCCTGCTGGTGACGCTGGTGCTGGCGGTGTTCGGCCGCGGCCTGCTGCGCCTGGTACCGATCATGGGCGGCATCCTGGTGGGCTACGCCATGGCGCTGATGATGGGGCTGGTGGACTTCGCGCCGGTGCGCGAGGCGGCCTGGCTGGCCATGCCTGCGTTCACCGCGCCGAGCTTCCACTGGGCGGCGATCCTGTTCATGATCCCGGTGGCCATCGCCCCCGCCGTCGAGCATATCGGCGACATGATCGCCATCGGCTCGGTCACGCGCAAGAACTACCTGGAGAAGCCCGGGCTGCACCGCACCCTCCTGGGCGACGGCCTGGCGACCTCCGCCGCGGCGCTGTTCGGCGGCCCGCCCAATACCACCTACTCGGAGGTGACCGGGGCGGTGACGCTCACCCGCGCGTTCAACCCGAAGATCATGGTGGTAGCGGCCTGCTGCGCCATCGGGCTGGCGTTCGTCGCCAAGCTCGGAGCGGTGCTGCAGACCATTCCCGGGCCGGTGATGGGCGGCATCATGACGCTGCTGTTCGGCTCCATCGCGGTGGTCGGCATGAACACCCTGGTGCGCGCCGGTCACTCCCTGACGGCGCCGCGCAACCTGGTGGTGGTCTCTCTGATCCTGGTGTTCGGTATCGGTGGCATGCAGTTCGGCGGTGGTCAGTTCACCCTGCAGGGCGTGAGCCTGGCCGCACTGGTGGGTATCGTGCTGAACTGGGTGCTGCCCGGCGCCGAAGAGGAGAACTGAGCTTCGTTCGAAAGTCGGTGAGCGCAGCCGGTTTTCCGCCGAGTTCAAGCGTGATGCAGCTCCCTGCCGCCCTCGGAAAAGGTCGGCGGGGAGTTGGCGCTGACGATCACGCACTCCTCCTCGCCTACATTGCGGAAGCGGTGCGGCAGGCGTGAATCGAAGTAGTAGGCATCGCCGGTGCGCAGCAGCCGGGCTTCACCGGCCACGGTGAGCTCGATCTCGCCGGCCACCACCACGCCGCCTTCCTCGCCGTCGTGCTCGAGCATTTCGTCCCCGGTATCGGCCCCGGGCGGGTAGCGTTCATGGATGATCGACATGCTGCGGTCGGGGCGGCGTGCCGCCACCAGGCGCCACGAGAGGTGACCGTCGCCGATCTCGGTGAGCTCCTCGGCGGGATAGAAGGCGCGCGGCGGTGAGGGTTCGTCGCCGGCGAAGAAGGCGCTGATCGACACCGGCATGGCATCGAGTATCTTCTTCAGCGAGCTGACCGATGGGCTGACGCTGTTCTGTTCGATCAGCGAGATGGTACTGTTGGTGACGCCGGCGCGCTTGGCCAGCTCGCGTTGGGACAGTTTGCGTGCCTTGCGCAGCTCGCGCAGGCGTGTGCCCACATCAAATCCTTCCATCGTCAGGTCCAGGGTCGTTCGATTTGTTTGACACATGATACCTGCTGCAGCCGTCATGCATAAGATGATCCGGATCATGACGTGCTGGCGATTGGCTCGCGAGCCATGGCACCGGCGTGCCGGCTGAGGCATCATGGAGGGTATGTGCGAACGTCCCGCCCTCAGCGTACCGAATCCATCGACCGACATCACCGGCCTGATCCTGGCCGGCGGCCGAGGCCGCCGCATGGGCGGGCGCGACAAGGGGCTGGAGCGGCTGGACGGGGTGACACTGGTCGACCATGTCCGGGCTCGCCTGGTGGGCAACGTCGCGGAGCTGTTGATCAGTGCCAACCGCCACCTGGCGCGCTACCGGGGCCTGGCCGATCGTGTCGTGACCGATACCGAGGGTGGCTTTCAAGGGCCGCTGATGGGGATCTACAGCGGGCTGTGTGCCGCCCATACCCCCTGGGTGCTGGTCGTGCCCTGCGACACGCCGATGCTTCCACGCGACCTCGTGGCCAGGATGGCGGCCGGCATCGGCGGCCATCGCATTGCCGTGGCCCATGACGGGGAGCGTCTGCACCCGGTCGTGGCGCTGCTGGAGCGGGCCCTGGCGGCAGACCTGCATGCCGCCTTGGTGGCGGGGGAGCGCAAGGTCGGCCGCTGGTACGAGCGCCACGCCTGGACCCGCGTGGATTTCAGCGATTGCCCCGAAGCCTTCGGCAATCTCAATACCGAAGAGGACAGACGGCGCCTGGAGACGCGCCTGAACGAGGAGAGTCGACCCTGATGTCACGTCCGCTGCACGGCCCGCTGAACCTCGACGATGGGCTGCCGCTGCTCGGCATTGCCGCCTGGAGCGGCACCGGCAAGACCACGCTGCTGGAAGGCCTGTTGCCCCGCCTGGCGGCACGCGGCTTGCGTGTCGCCGTGATCAAGCACGCGCATCATGGTTTCGATGTCGATCAGCCGGGCAAGGACAGCCACCGCCTGCGCCAGGCCGGTGCCGCGCCGATGTTGGTTGCCTCCCGTGCCAGGTGGGCCATGATGATGGAGACCCCTGGGTTGGAGGAGGCCGACCTGGCGCAGCTGATCGAGACAGTGCGCGGACAGGATCCCGACCTGGTGCTGGTGGAGGGATTCAAGGCCTGGCCCCTGCCCAAGCTGGAGCTCTACCGCGAGGAGCTCGGCAAGACGCTGCGCGTGGCGGAGGATCCCTGGGTCAAGGCGGTGGCCAGCCAGCCACCCGTCAGCGTACCGGCCGGTGTCGATTGGCTCGACCTGGGCGATCTGGAGGCCATTGCCGAGTGGGTCAGCGCCTGGCCGGCGCGCTGGCCGTCGGAGCGGGCGCCGCGCTGCCTGGCCTGAGCGAGCGTCCGCTTGCCACGAACCGCATTCGATCAACCGATACCGAGGCTGCTTCACATGAGTCTGACCCATCTCAACCAGCGCGGCGAAGCCCATATGGTCGATGTCGCCGACAAGGCGGAGAGTCGCCGTGAGGCAACCGCTTCCGGCCACATCCAGATGAAGCCCGCGACGCTGGCGCTGCTGGTCGAAGGCGGGCTGCCCAAGGGCGACGTCCTGGCCACCGCACGTATCGCCGGCATCCAGGCGGCCAAGCGCACCCACGAACTGATTCCGCTGTGTCATGCGTTGCCGCTGTCGAAGGTAACGATCGATTTTCATGTGGACGAGGAGAACGCCCGGGTCGAGGTCATTGCCTCATGTCGCCTCAATGGTCGAACCGGCGTGGAGATGGAGGCTTTGACGGCGGTGTCGGTGGCCTGCCTGACGCTCTACGACATGTGCAAGGCGGTGGACAAGGACATGGAGATCGGCGCCATCCATGTCGATGCGAAGCGTGGCGGAAAGTCGGGCGACTACCAGCGGCAACCCAGTGCCGCGACGACGCCGATCGTTACCGGCCAGGGCGCCGTGGGACAGGTCTCGGTGGGTACCCGCTGCGATATCGACTCTCCCTGCGTCAGGGTGAAGTTCCTCGCCGAACTGCGCGAGCGGCTGGGGGTCAGCGATCTCACCCTGCCGCTCGATACCCTCCCCAGCACCGATGTCGGCGGACTCAAGAATGCACTGGTGAAACGGGATTCGCGCTTTGCGCGCCTTGGCGAGGGGCGGGTGCTGTGCGCCGTGAACCAGGTCATGGCACTGGACGCGACGCCGATCACCAACGACGATGAAGTGGCATTTTTCCCGCCGGTAACGGGAGGCTGAAGGTGACGATCCGAGTTCAGCAGGCCGCCTTCGATGCCGGCAGCGAACAGCGACAGCTGCTACAGGGGCGTTCGGACATCGGGGCTGTGGTCAGCTTCACCGGGCTGGTACGCGACTTCAACGAGCGTCCCGACGTGAACGCGCTGACGCTGGAACACTACCCGGGCATGACCGAGGCCGCGCTAGGCGATATCGTGGCCGAAGCCGAGTCACGCTGGCCGCTCCAGGGCGTGCGCCTCATCCACCGGGTTGGCCGTCTTTCCCCCGGTGACCCTATTGTCCTGGTGGTGGTGGCCAGTGCCCATCGACGTGCGGCCTTCGAGGCGTGCGACTTCATCATGGATTACCTCAAGACTCGCGCGCCTTTCTGGAAAAAGGAGCACAGCATCACCGGAGATTACTGGGTTGCCGAGCGTGAGTCGGACCACCGCGATGCCAGCCGCTGGGAGAGCGAAAATGACAAATCTTCCTGAGACCTTGCCTTCGGAATTGGTCGACGGTTTCGGTAGGCGGGTTCGCTATGTACGGATCTCCGTCACCGACCGCTGCGATTTCCGCTGCGTCTACTGCATGAGCGAGGAGATGACCTTCCTGCCGCGTGCGCAGATCCTGACCCTCGAAGAGCTGGGCATGGTGGCGCGGGCGTTCGTCGAGATGGGCGTGGAGAAGATCCGCCTGACAGGCGGTGAGCCCCTCGTGCGGCGGGGTATCGACCAGCTGATCGAGCAGACCAGTGCGCTTCCCGGGCTGCGCGACCTGGCCATGACGACGAACGGGGCGGGGCTCGTCAAGCACGCCAGGCGTCTGCGTGAGGCCGGCCTGGGTCGGCTCAATATCAGCCTGGATACGCTCGATCCCGAGCGTTTCCGACGGCTGACGCGCACCGGCGACCTGACACGCGTACTGGAGGGCTTGCAAGCGGCCAAGGAGGCCGGTTTCGCGCAGATCAAGCTCAATGCCGTGATCCTCAAGGGGCGCAACGACGATGAGGTGCTCGACCTGGTCGAATTTGCCAGAGCCCAGGGGGGCGACCTGAGTTTCATCGAGGAGATGCCGCTGGGGGATGTATCCGATCACTCCCGTGCCGAGACCTTCTGCTCGAGCGATGAGGTCAAGGCAGTGATCGAGCAGCGCTACGAGCTGATTCCCACTGCCGAGTCGACACTCGGGCCATCGCGCTATTTTCGCATGGCCGATAGTGCCAGCCGTATCGGTTTCATTTCCCCGCACAGCCACAACTTCTGCGCCAGCTGCAATCGCGTGCGTGTCACGGCCGAAGGGCGGTTATTGCTCTGCCTGGGCAACGAGCACTCGGTCGATTTACGCGCCGTGCTGCGCCAGCACCCGGGCGACCTCGATGCCTTGAAGCGGGCTATCGTCGCGGCGCTGCCGCTCAAGCCCGAACGCCACTATTTCACCACCGACGGTGACGTCCAGATCGTTCGCTTCATGAACATGACCGGCGGCTGAGCGCCTGCAAGAAGGCGGCTATTCCGCGTTCTCTTTCCCGATTATCCTCCTCGCGTTCGCGTGGACTTTTCTTGCCAATTCGGCAAATCGGCATATACTTTTGACGAGTGAGCCTTAGGGCTGACTCGTCGTTTTCTTGCATGGAGGAGGCCAATGTCCAGCGAAACCCTGGAGCGTATCGCCCGTAACAAGAACGTGGCTCGTGCCGCGGCTCGCCAGTTGAGCATGGAGCAGCTGCACAAGCTCTCCGATGTGATCGGCGAGGTCATCGAGCAGAAAAATGAAGAGGAGAAGCTCCGCAAACAGGAAGAAGCGGACAAGGAAAAGAAACTGGCTGAGATCCGCGAGGCCATGAGTGATGCCGGTCTCTCCGTGGAAGATCTCGTAGGGGAACAGCCGCGCCGCCGGCGTGGTCGTCCGCCCAAGAATGCCAGCGGTTCGTGATCCGGTCGGACCCGAATCGTCTGCTCGCGCAACGCGGGTCGGGGGAATGCATGAGGCGTCACCCCCGACCTGTTGACCACATCTTGCCCCGCCTCGGGCCGGTCATGGTCCGGTGGGAATCAGCGGTAGGCCGGTACCTCCACGGGGATCAGCTGGAGGTGAACGTCCGGTAATTGGCGAAGGTGCTGTCCCAGCCAGGAGGTAATGAGAGGCTGCAGGGCGGTACGGAGTTCGGCCAAGGTTTCCGCCTCGACTTCTTCCAGGCGCTCGTCCAGCCATTCGGTGAAGCTCTCTTCGTCCATGGCGCTGACTCGATGCGCGTCCATCATCAGGCGTCCGATACGTGTCCATCCGGTTCTCGTCGAGGCGACCGACAGGGCGAGGTGCAGGATGCCGTGGCGCGGCGAACCATGCTCGGCGGTAAGCCCCGGAAGGGGCGTAACGGCATTCTGGCTGACGATGCAGGGTCGCTGAGGGTGTCTCGATTCCAGCGTCAGCCCCTCGCCATCGAGGCGAATCAAGTCGCCATTGACCGGCGCCAGGGGGGCCTGTATTCCCATCGCTTCCGCCACCTCCTGGTGCGCCTGCTGGTGACGACGCTCGCCATGTACCGGCAGTAGATGACGTGGCTTTATCCAACCATAGAGGGTGCGCAATTCGTCCTGGGCGGGATGGCCTGAGGCGTGAAGTTCGGGGTGGTTGAATTCGTCCCACACCGCCACGTCGAGATGACTCAGGGCATGCTTCAGGCGCTCGATCTGGCGCTCGTTGCCGGGAATCGCCTTGGCCGAGAAGAGAACGGTATCGCCTGCCATCAGTTCGAAACTGGGATGCCGGCCGTTGGCCAGCCGGCTGAGGGCGGCGCGTGGCTCGCCCTGGCTGCCGGTGGCGATGACCAGGACTTCCGTCGGAGGGAGATAGCCAAGATCGCTGGTCGGTACCAGCGCCGGCATGTCGTCCAGGTAGCCGAGGCCTCGGGCTACCGCCACCATGCGCTCCATGGCCCGACCCATCAGGCTGACCCGGCGCCCGCAGCGCTCGGCGGCTCGGGCCACGGCCAGCACGCGGGCCAGGTTGCTGGCGAAGCAGCTCACCACGACGCGCCCCGTGCACTGGGCGAGGCGGTGTTCGAGCGCCCTGGCCACTTCGCCTTCGCTGCGCGAGTGCCCCGGCATGGGGGCGTTGGTGGAGTCGCCGACCACCAGGTCCACCGGCGCCAGGGCACGAAACAGTGCACCCTTGACCGGTGGGCCGATCAACGGCTCCGGGTCGAGCTTCCAGTCGCCGGTATGCAGCACGCGGTAATCGCCGACGGCGATCAGCAGGGCGCAGCTCTCGGGGATGGAGTGCGTCAGCGGCAGGTAGCGCAGGGTGAAGGGGCCGTTCTCCAGGGCTTCGCCAGGCTCGATCACACGGATGGCGTCGACGGCGAGGCCGCGCTCGTGAAACTTGGCCCGCAGCAGGCCGGCCGCCAGCGGAGTGGCGTATACGGGACATTGCCACTTGGGCCACAGCCAGGCGGCAGCGCCGATATGATCTTCGTGTCCATGCGTGATGATCAGCGCCGAGGGGCGGATGTCCAGCGCCTCGGGCGTCTCGAGACTGGGTACCTGTAGCGGGGAATCCGGCAAATCCTGGCGAATCATCATGCCGCAATCGACGGCAATCCAGTCGTTCTCATGCCCGTAGAGCCCCAGGTTCATGCCGATCTCGCCGCAGCCCCCCAGTGGCAGGAAGTAAAGCGGGGAGCGGCGGCGGGGACGAATCGTGGCGTGAGTCGAAGGCATCGGCAAATCTAGACCAGACAATGGAAACTTCACTATACGGATCGTCGCGACCCTCCACAATGCGATGCCGGTGGCGTGTGCGGGAGCAGGCGTGTCGCGGGTCTGCCGAGTTCGCTACAATGCGTGCTCTTCGAACACCGCTCCGTACCAGGTTGGCCCATGTCCCACTATTATCGACTCGTCGTTTCCTGCCCCGACCGCCGCGGCATCGTGGCCCGCGTCTCCGGTTTCATTGCTGGTCACGGCGGTTCCATCACGGAAGCCAGCCAGCACTCCGACCTTGAGGCCGGACGCTTCTTCATGCGCTACGAGATCCTGGCCGACTCCATCGGCATGACCGCCGCCGAGTTGCAGGAGGCCTTCGAGCCTGTGGCGCGGGAATTCGACATGGAATGGGCGCTGCGCGATACGCGCCGTCGGCCGCGGGTGGTGCTCATGGTCTCGCGGGAATCCCACTGCCTGGTCGACTTGCTGTACCGCTGGACGGCCGGTGAGCTGGAGGGCGACATCGTCGGTGTGATCTCGAACCATGACGACATGCGCAGCATGGTCGAGTGGCATGGCCTGCCCTATTACCACGTACCGGTTGGAGCCGATGACAAGAGCGCAGCCTTCGCTGAAGTCGAGCGACATGTGGAGGCAATGGAGGCCGACATCGTGGTGCTCGCCCGCTACATGCAGATCCTGCCGCCGCGGTTGTGTGAGCGCTATGCCGGGCGGGTCATCAACATCCACCACAGTTTCCTGCCGTCGTTTGCCGGGGCACGGCCCTATCACCAGGCCCACTCGCGGGGCGTCAAGTTGATCGGTGCCACCTGTCACTACGTGACCGAGGAACTGGACGCCGGGCCGATCATCGAACAGGACATACACCGCGTGAGCCACTGCCACACGCCGCAGGACCTGGTGCGCTTCGGCCGCGACGTGGAGAAGGCGGTACTGGCGCGCGGCCTGCGCTGGCATCTGGAGGACCGGGTGCTGATACATGGCAACAAGACCGTCGTCTTCGCCTGATCCCTGACTGGTAGTGCGGCAATGACCTTTTCCGAGCCGATTCTGGCCCCCTGGCTGCTGATCGCATGCGGGCTGATCTCGCTGACGGTGCTGGGCCTGGCGCTGGTGCAGCGCCCTTGGCAGCCGCTGCTGGCCGACCACGGCCTGCAGCATCGCTGGCTGGCGGCCAGTGTGGCCGTCGTGCTGCTGTGGCAGCTCAGGGCCCAGTCGGTCGATTGGCTGGCGCTGCAGCTGATGCTGACGGCACTGCTGACGCTGGTCTTCAAGGCGCCGCTGGCACTGGTGACCAATCTGCTGGCCAACCTCTCGCTGGTCGCGTTGGGCAAGGCAGGCTGGCCTCTGCTCGGCGTCAACGTGCTGATTACCGGGTTGGTGCCGGTCCTGGTGATGGTGTCGATATGGCGCATCGTCGATCGCTACCTGCCCGACAACCTGATGATCTTTCTTTTCCTGTGCGGCTTCTTCGGTGCAGCGCTGGCGACGCTGGGCACGGGGCTTGCCGGTCTGGGGCTGGTCATGCTCGGTGCTACCGACCCGGATGCCGTCCATCTGGCCAAGGAGTACGCCCTGTTCCTGCCACTGCTGATGCCGTCGGAGGCCTTTCTCACCGGCATGCTGCTCAGCGTGCTGATGGTCTATCACCCCGACTGGGTCGCCACCTTCAACGACCACCGCTATATCGATACCAAGTGAATCTTTAAAACGGCAGGCTGAGCTGGCGCCGAGCATCGTCCGTCACCAGCCTGACTCCTACGCCGAGCAGCCGTACCGGGCGCGCGCGACGCGCCCAGGCCTGTTCCATCAGGGCAGCGAAATTTTCCAGGTCAGGCAAGCCGCCTCGTGAGTCGAGGGTGGTGAGGGAAAAGTCGTCGAAGCGTACCTTGACGAAAATGCCGGCGACGGGCGGATGCCCGTGGCGGGCGAGCCGGGCGTCGAGGCGCTCGCACAGCGGTGCTAGCTCGGCGTAGCAGAGCGCGAGCTCGGGCAGGTCGCTGGCGAAGGTGGTCTCCGCGCTCACCGACTTGCGTTCGCGCTCGATGCGCACCGGCCTGTCGTCAATGCCTCGCGCGAGTTCGAACAGGCGTCGGCCGAACTTGCCGAACTCCTGCAGCAGGCGTTCCAGCGGCATTGTCTGCAGATCGCTGCAGGTGTCGATGTCGAGCGCCTGCAAGCGCTTGGCCGTGGCCGGGCCGACGCCGTGCAGCTTGGTGACCGGAAGTTGGCGCACGAAGTCGTCCACCTGGGAAGGGGAGATGACGGTCAGGCCGTCGGGCTTCTCCCAGTCGCTGGCGATCTTGGCCAGAAACTTCGACGGGGCGGCGCCTACCGACACCGTGATGCCGACGCGCTTCAGGCACTCCTCCTTCAGCCAGCGTGCCATCCAGGTGGCGCTGCCCGAGAAGCGCGTCACCTCGGTGACGTCGAGAAAGGCCTCGTCCAGTGACAGCGGCTCCACCAGCGGTGTCAGTTCGTGGAAGATCGCCGATATCTGGCGTGACGCTTCGCGGTAGCGGTCGAAATCCCCGCGCAGCAGAGTCAGGTGGGGGCACAGCCGCAGTGCCCGCGCCGTCGGCATGGCGGAGTGAATGCCGTAGGCACGGGCAGGGTAGTTGCAGGTCGCGATGACCCCGCGCCCCTCCGCACTGCCACCGATGGCCAGCGGTACCTCACGCAGCGCCGGGTTGTCACGCATCTCCACCGCGGCGTAGAAGCAGTCACAGTCGGCATGCAGAATCTTGCGGCTCATGGAGATTCGCCAGGACGTCGGAGCTGAGCGAGCGAAGGCCAGACAAGGCAAAAATTGGCGAAAAAGCGGAGTTTGCTGTTGCAAATGAGCATTTTAAGCCAATTTTTAACGCCGTATGGCCAAGCGCAGCCAGCTCTTACCCCAAGGCTTGGCCGTTGCCGCCGCGAATGACCCCCACCCCAATCCCCTCGATCTCGAGTTCTTGGTGGCGCAGATCCACCTCTATCGGAGCGAAGTCGGCGTTCTCGGCCTCCAGCACAACGCGATGACCCTGGCGATGAAAGCGCTTGACCGTGACCTCGTCTTCCAGGCGCGCGACCACGATCTGGCCGTCGCGCACGCGATCGGTGCGATGCACGGCCAGCAGGTCGCCCTCGAGGATGCCGACGTCCTTCATCGAGAGCCCGCGAACCTTGAGCAGGTAGTCGGCGCGAGGCGTGAAGAAATCCGGGGGCAGGGGGCAATAGCGGTCGATGTGCTCGGCGGCGAGGACGGGGCTGCCGGCAGCCACTTCGCCGATGATCGGCAGCCCCTCGCCGCTCGGCTCACTGACGATGCTGTCGGCTTCCTGAGCCGGCAGGCGTATGCCGCGTGAGGTGCCGCGTATCACCCTGATCACGCCCTTGCGTTCCAGTGCGCGCAGGTGCTCCTCGGCGGCATTGGGCGAGCGGAAGCCCAGCGCTCGGGCGATCTCGGCCCGCGTGGGGGGGTAGCCGAATTCGTTCATGGTCTTGACGATGAAGTCATAGACGTTTTGCTGACGCGAAGTGAGCGGGCGTGTCATGGCGAACTCCAGAGGCGTGAAGGCCGTATTGGTCAAGTATACAGCATGGAAGCCCATACAGTAAAAGGCAGCGTGCGGGATCGCGCGGCGTTCGTAAATCGTTTAAAACGCTTCTGGCTGTCGTGACATTGAGCCGTGCATCGTAATGGCGTAGACTTTTGTAATGTTTAAAACAGTCGTTTCCAGTGGGAACTGATCATGGCCCAGACCGATACCGTCACGCGCATCCTCGACACCGCCGAGGTGCTGTTCGCCGAGCGCGGCTTCGCCGAGACCTCGCTGCGCACCATCACCAGCAAGGCTCGCGTCAACCTCGCCGCGGTCAACTATCATTTCGGCTCGAAGAAAGCGCTGATCCAGGCGGTCTTCTCACGCTACCTCGACCCCTTCACGGTGCGCTTCCACCATGCCCTCGACGAGCTCGAGGCTCAGCATGCCGGCAATGTCATCCCGCTGGAGGTGCTTCTGGAAACCATGGCTCGCACCGTGCTCGAGGTGCCGGCCGAGAAGCACAGCCTCAAGGTGTTCATGAAGCTGCTGGGGCTTGCCTACAGCCAGGCCCAGGGACATTTGCGTCGTCACATCCAGGAAGAGTACGGCAGCGTCTTCACCCGCTTCACCGACCTGGTGCGCCGCGCCACCCCGGAGCTTCCCGATGCCGAGCGTTTCTGGCGCCTTCACTTCGTCCTGGGAACGGTGATCTTTACCCTCTCGGGTCTCGACGCGCTGCGCGACATCGCCGAGAAGGACTACCACGAGCATGTTTCGGTGCGCGACTTGATTCGTCGCCTGCGTCCTGTGGTGGTCGCCGCAATGAACGCCCCTCTGCCGCCGCCTGCCGCGCAGCCGGCCAGGGCGAGCTGACATGCATACTCCGCGGCTGGAGGCGTTGCCGCCCCGGGACGGGTGCTGGTTCGAAGTCGACATCGGGCGCCAGTGCCTGGTCCAGTGGCAGGGCGACAGACGCCTGCTGGAGTGGCCCGTATCGACGGCGTTGGCGGGAACGGGCCAACGCGAAGGCAGCGGCTGCACGCCGCTCGGTTGGCATTACGTCAGGGCCGCCATCGGCCATGGGCAGCCGCCGGGTACCGTTTTTCGTGGCCGGCGTTCCACCGGCGAGGTCTATAGCGCGACGCTGGCCGCCGCCCACCCCGGGCGCGACTGGATCCTGACCCGCATCCTGTGGCTGTGCGGACTCGAGCGGGGTATCAATCGCGGCGGCGACGTCGATTCCCAGAGGCGCTATATCTATCTACACGGTACGCCGCCGGATCAGCCGATGGGGGTGCCCCGTTCGCATGGCTGCATCCGCATGCGTGACCAGGCGCTGCTGGAAGTCTTCGCGCTGGCACTGCCGGGCACTCCCGTCTGGCTGCACGAGTGAGCTAGGGAGGAAGCGCCGTTTCCGGTACGGTTCTTACCGCACCGATGGCTGTTGCCGTAGACGGCTTTGGTCTAGAATCAGCTCCCTTTCATGCCCAAGGACTCCGATCATGACCCAGACCCTCGGCCCGGTGATGCTCGATCTGGAAGGCACCGCATTACGCAAGGAAGAGCGTGCGCTGCTCAAGCGCCCCGAAGTGGGGGGCGTCATCCTGTTTTCTCGCAACGTCGAGAATGCGCGGCAGGTGCGGGAGCTTTGCGATGCCATACGGCGCGTACGCCCGGAGCTGTTGCTCGCCATCGACCAGGAGGGCGGTCGCGTGCAGCGGCTGCGTGAAGGGGTGACGCGCCTGCCGGCCATGGGGCGGATCGGCCGGGATTATGCCGTGGCCCCGGAGGTGACCCTGAGGCTGTGTCTCGATGCCGGCTGGCTGCTGGGCATGGAGATGGCGGCCTGCGGCCTTGATCTCAGCTTCGCCCCGGTGCTCGATGTCGATGTTGGCCTTTCCAGCGTGATCGGCGATCGCAGCTTCTCCTCCGACCCCCAGGCCGTGGCGGCCATGGCCGGCGCCTTCGTCAGCGGCTTGCACGAAGCCGGCATGGCGGCGGTGGGCAAGCATTTCCCCGGCCACGGCGGGGTGGCGGCGGATTCCCACCTGGAGCTGCCGGTCGACGAGCGCCCGCTCGAGGCGCTGCGCCGGCACGACCTGGTGCCGTTCGCCGAACTCGCCGGCCGGCTCGACGGCGTGATGCCGGCTCACGTGATCTATTCCGCCTTCGATTCGCGCCCGGCGGGCTTCTCGACAAGCTGGCTGGGCCTGCTGCGCGAGTCGCTGGGCTTCAAGGGGGCTATCTTCTCCGACGACCTCGGCATGGCCGGTGCCGGCTTTGCCGGGGCGCCGGGCGAGCGGGCCATGGCCGCGCTGAGTGCCGGTTGCGACATGGTGCTGGTGTGCAATGACCGTGCGGCGGCACTCGAGGTGCTGGACGCCTGCCAGGGGCGAACCACGCGGCTGACGGCGCGCCTGCGTTACGGCCGGGCGCGTCCCGACATCGAGGCGCTCGAGGCCCTGGGGCGCTGGCGCCGGGTGCATGCGCGCCTGGAAGCCATGGCCACGCTCTGATCCGTCTTGTCGTTTTCCCTATTCGTTTACCTGCTTTGACACGAGTCCTTCATGCCCAAACTCGAAGCCGATTTTCACGACTCCCTGGCTACCATGCGCGACGTCATGGAGAATGCCGACTGCCTGATCAGCCACGCAGAGGTCGAACGCGCCCTGGATCGCATGGCCGAGCAGATCACCGCCGACCTGGGCGACAAGCTGCCGGTGTTCTACTGCGTGATGAACGGCGGCCTTATCACCACGGGACACCTGCTGACCCGGCTGGGATTCCCGCTGGAAGTCGATTACCTCCACGCCACCCGCTATCGCGGCGGCCTGCGTGGCGGAGAGCTGTTCTGGCGTGTGTCGCCCGAGATCCCCATGGCCGATCGTCATGTGGTCATCGTCGACGACATCCTCGACGAAGGCGCGACGCTTGCCGCCATTCTCGACTACTGCCGCGAAGCCGGTGCGGCGAGCATTTCCACCGCCGTGCTGGTGGACAAGCGCCATGATCGCAAGGCGGTGCCGGGCCTCAAGGCCGACTACTGCAGCCTCGAAGTGGTCGACCGCTACGTGTTCGGCTTCGGCATGGACTACAAGGGGTATTGGCGCAATGCGCCGGGGATATTCGCGCCTAAAGGGCTCTAGCTCGCGAATACCTCATCCGCGATAGTTTTCGGAATGCCAACGCAAGCCATGGATGCAGATTGCTGAAAGTTTGGTGGAAAAAGTATAAGACGCCTTTTTTCATGACTTTATGGAATGCATAGGCGTCTTTTTTTCGTTTGAGCATGCCCTCGGCCATCTGCTCTCATTGCGCTTCTGACCTCTCATGCTTGCGGGACATTGTTCATGGATTTACCTCACGTCAGCCAGGGCCTGGGCATCGTGCACCCCATCTGTATCGAGCGGGGGCGTAATGCCGAGGTGTGGGACGAGCGTGGCGCGCACTATATCGACTTCATTGGCGGTATCGGCGTCCTCAACCTGGGACATTCGCATCCCGCGATCGTCGAGGCCGTGAAGTCGCAGGCCGATACGCTGATACATTCGGCGTTCAACGCCGTACCACACCGCGGCTACCTGGAAGTCGTCGAGGCGTTGGATGCCTTCGTGCCCGTCTCCTATCCGCTCTCCTGCATGCTCACCAACAGCGGTGCCGAAGCCACCGAGAACGCCTTGAAGGTGGCGCGTGCGGCGACCGGGCGCCAGGCGGTCATCGCCTTCGACGACGGCTTCCATGGGCGCACGCTGGCGGCGTTGAATCTCAATGGCAAGGTGAAGCCCTACAAGAACCGCCTGGGCGCCTTGCCGGGCCCGGTCTACCACGTGCCTTTCCCCAGCGGCGACAGCGATGTCGATGCCGACCAGGCCATGGCCGCCCTGGAGCGCCTCTTCGAGGTCGAAACACCTGCCGATGAAGTGGCGTGCATCATCGTCGAACCGGTCCAGGGCGAGGGTGGTTTCCGCGTGCTATGTGGCGACTTCGCCAAGCGGCTGCGTGCCCTGTGCGACAGCCACGGCATCGTGCTGATCCTCGACGAAATCCAGTCGGGGTTCGGGCGTACCGGGACCCGCTTCGCCTTCTCACGGCTGGGCGTCGAGCCCGATCTGCTGCTGATGGGCAAGAGCATGGCGGCGGGGCTGCCATTGGCGGCGGTGGCGGGTAGGGCGGAGTTCATGGACGCCGTGCCCAAGGGCGGGCTGGGCGGTACCTACTCGGGCAACGCCCTGGCCTGCGCTGCGGCGCGTACGGTGATGGCCCTGATGAGCGAAGAGGCCCTGGCGAGCTGGGGAACGCGCCAGGAGGCGCTGATCGTCGAGACCCATCGACGCTGGCAGGCCAGTGGGCGCTTCCCGATGCTGGGCAAGCTCACCGGCGTGGGCGCCATGCGCGGGATCGTCTTCGAGGACACCGACCGGGCCAGCGGTGCCGAGCACCTGGCTGCGCTGCTGGCGGCGGCGCGCGAGGCCGGCGTGTTGCTGATGCCCAGCGGCCGACGGCGCAACGTGCTGCGTTTGCTGGCGCCGCTGACCGCCGAGCCCGACACCCTGCAAGAAGGACTCTGGCGGCTCGAGCGCGCCCTGGAATCGCTCGTTCAACCCAATACCGAGGAGGCCTGAATTGCCTGCCCCCTACCTTTCTTCCGATGAGATCCGCGACCGCTTTTCCCGGGCCATGTCGGTGATGTACCAGGCGGAAGTGCCGCAGTACGGGGCGCTGCTCGATCTGGTCGAGCGCGTCAACCGGCAAGTCCTGGAGGCCGATCCCGCCCTGGCCGAGCGTCTTGCCGCCCATGGCGAACTGGAACGCCTCGGTGCCGAGCGTCATGGTGCCATTCGCGTGGGCACGGCCCAGGAGCTGGCCATGCTGCGTCGCCTGTTCGCCGTCATGGGCATGCATCCGGTGGGCTACTACGACCTCTCCGAAGCCGGCGTGCCGGTACACTCCACGGCCTTCCGCCCGGTGGATGACGCGGCGCTGGCGCGTAACCCCTTCCGCATCTTCACGTCGCTGCTACGCCTCGAGCTGATCGAGAGCCCCGCACTGCGGGAGCGGGCCGCGGCCATCCTTGCCGGCCGCGATATCTTCACCCCGGGCTGTCGCCAACTGATCGGAGTCCATGAAGCGCAGGGCGGGCTCGATGAAGAGCAGGCCGAGCGCTTCATCGGCGAGGCCCTGGAGACGTTCCGCTGGCATCGCGACGCCACGGTAGACCTGGACACCTACCAGGCGCTGCATGCCGAGCACCGGCTGATCGCCGACGTGGTCTGCTTTCGCGGCCCGCACATCAATCACCTCACGCCGCGCACGTTGGACATCGACGAAGTGCAGGGGCGCATGCCCGACGCCGGCATGCAGCCCAAGGCGGTGATCGAGGGGCCGCCCCGCCGCAACTGTCCCATCCTGCTGCGCCAGACCAGCTTCAAGGCGCTGGAGGAGGGAATCCGTTTTGCCGGTGAGCGGCAGGGGACCCATACCGCCCGCTTCGGTGAAATCGAGCAGCGCGGCATGGCGCTGACCGCCAGGGGACGTGAGCGCTACGACAGCCTGCTTGGCGAAGCGCGGCGCCGCTCCGCCGGGCTCGACAACGAGGCGCATCAGCGTGTGCTCGAAGACGTCTTCGCCGACTTCCCCGATGACGAGACCGTTCTGCGACGCGAGGGGCTGGCCTTCTTCCACTATCGCCTCACCGACGCCGGCACGGCGGCGGTCCGTGTGGAGAGTGACGCCGGCACGGCAGCGGTCCATGGGGAGAGTGACGCCGGCACGGCAGCGGTCCGTGGGGAGAGTGACGCCGGCACGGCGGCAGGCCGAGTGGAGGGCGCCAGCCTGGAGGCGCTGATCGCCCAGGGCCTGGTGGAGGCGTTGCCACTTACCTACGAAGACTTTCTGCCGGTCAGTGCGGCAGGGATCTTCCAATCGAACCTGGGGGGCGGGCAGAACGGGGCCTATGCCGGCAACGCCAATCGCGAGGCCTTCGAGCAGGCCTTGGGGGCGCCGGTCAGCGATGAGCTGGCACTCTATGCCGAGCGTGAGCGGGCCTCCCGCAAGGCGGTGCTTCAAGCCCTGGGGCGCTGAGCAGCGCCTGTCACCCGAACGCTCAAGCCGTGAGAATGGCGCAAATGAAAAAGCCGAACCAGGAGACCTGGTTCGGCTTCATGCCATCGCCTGGCGTCAGGAGGGGAAGGAGAACTGCGCGCCCTCGCGAACCCCGGCTGACGGCCAGCGCTGGGTGACGGTCTTGCGCTTGGTATAGAAGCGCACGGCATCCGGCCCGTAGGCGGCCAGGTCGCCGAACAGCGAGCGCTTCCAGCCGCCGAAGCTGTGGTAGGAGACCGGCACCGGCAGCGGCACGTTGATGCCGACCATGCCCACCTGGATATTGTCGCTGAAGTAACGGGCCGCTTCGCCGTCACGGGTGTAGAGGCAGGTACCGTTGCCGTACTCGTGGTCGTCGATCAGCTTCATGGCTTCCTCCATGGAGCCGGCGCGCACCACCAGCAGCACCGGCCCGAAGATCTCCTCCCGGTAGCAGGTCATCTCGGCGGTCACGCGGTCGATCAGGGTGCCACCCACATAGAAGCCGCTTTCGAAGCCCGGCACCTCAACGCCGCGGCCATCGACCACGATCTCGGCGCCCTGGGCCTCGGCGCTGTCGATGTAGCCGCACACCTTCTGCTGATGAGCCTGGGTGATCACCGGGCCGAAATCGTTCCCGGCGTCGGAGAAGGGGCCGACCTTGAGGGACGTCAAACGCTCGCGCATCTTGGCGACCAGGGCGTCGGCGGCAGCGTCGCCCACGGCCACCGCCACGGAGAGGGCCATGCAGCGCTCGCCCGATGAGCCGAAGGCGGCGCCGGTGAGCGAATCGACCACGTTGTCCATGTCGGCGTCGGGCATCACGATGGCGTGGTTCTTGGCGCCGCCAAGCGCCTGGCAACGCTTGCCGTTGGCGCTGGCGCGGCCGTAGATGTATTCGGCGATCGGCGTGGAGCCGACGAAGCTGACGGCCTGGACGCGCGGGTCGTCGAGCAGGGTATCGACGGCTTCCTTGTCGCCGTTGACGACATTCAGCACCCCGGCGGGCAGGCCCGCTTCCAGCGCCAGTTCGGCGATGAACAAGGCCGAGGTCGGGTCGCGCTCGGAGGGCTTGAGCACGAAGGTGTTACCGCAGGCGATGGCCATCGGGTACATCCACAGCGGGACCATGGCCGGGAAGTTGAACGGCGTGATGCCGGCCACCACGCCCAGCGGCTGGAACTCGCTCCAGGAGTCGATGCCGGGGCCGACATTCTTGCTGTACTCGCCCTTGAGCAGCTCCGGCACGCCACAGGCATACTCCACGTTCTCGATGCCGCGCGAGAGTTCCCCCTTGGCATCGTGGACGATCTTGCCGTGTTCCTGGCCGATCAGGCGGCAGATCGCGTCGGCATGCTCTTCGAGCAGCTGCTTGAAGCGGAACATGACGCGGGCGCGCTTGGCCGGCGGCGTGTTGCGCCAGGCCGGGAAGGCAGCCTGGGCGCTAGCGATGGCCTGTTCGACGGTGGCTTTGCCGGCCAGACTCACCTGGCCGCTCACCTCGCCGGTGGAGGGATTGAAGATGTCCTGGGTGCGTCCTTCGCCGGCGACGCGTGCGCCGTCGATCAGATGGCCGAGCGTGGTCATTTGCATTGCCTCTAGATAAAACGAGTGTCTGTTGTCTTCAGTCGAGTTCGCCGAGGGTCTCACCCAGCACGTTCACGAGACGGTCGATCTCGTCGCGCTCGACGATGAAGGGCAGGCCGAGCTGAATGGTGTCGCCGCCGTAGCGCACATAGAAGCCCTTGTCCCAGCACTTCATGGCGATCTCGAAGGGGCGCCGGGCCGGCTCGCCGGGGTAGGGCTCGATCTGCAGGGCCCCGGCGAGCCCGTAGTTGCGAATGTCGCTGATATAGCGGCTGCCCTTGAGCCCATGCAGGGCCTCCTCGAAGACCGGGCTCATCTCGCGTACGCGCTCGATCAGGCGATCGTTCTCGAGCACGTCGAGTGCCGCCAGCGCGGCGGCACAGGCCACCGGATGCCCCGAGTAGGTGTAGCCGTGGGGCAGTTCGAGCAGGTAGTCGGGGCCGCCCTGCTCCATGAAGGTGTGATAGATCTCTCCCTGCACGATGACTGCGCCCATGGGCACCGCGCCATTGGTCAGCTGCTTGGCCACGTTGAGGATATCCGGCACCACGCCGAACTCCTCGGCGCCGGTCATGGCGCCCATGCGGCCGAAGCCGGTGATGACCTCGTCGAAGATCAGCAGGATGTCGTGCGCATCGCAGATTTCTCGCAGCCGCTGCAGGTAGCCCTTGGGCGGCGGAATCACCCCGGCCGAGCCGGCCAGCGGCTCGACGATCACCGCGGCGATGTTGGACGCATCGTGCAGTGCAATCAGCTCCAGCAGTTCCTCGGCCCGCTCGGCGCCACGCTCGGGCATGCCCCGGGTGAAGGCGTTTTCCGCGAGCAGGGTGTGGGGCAGGTGGTCGGCATCGACGCCCTGTCCGAAGAGGGCGCGGTTGGCGCCGATGCCACCCAGGCTGAAGCCACCGAAGTTGACCCCGTGATAACCCTTGGCGCGACCGATCAGCTTGGTCTTGGTCGGCTTGCCCTTCTTGCGCCAATAGGCGCGGGCGATCTTCAGTGCGGTGTCGGCACTCTCCGAGCCGGAGCCGGTGAAGAACACATGGTCGAGGCCCTGGGGCATCAACCCACGGAGCCGATGGGCCAGCTCGAAGGCCTTGGGGTGGCCGAACTGGAAGGCTGGCGAATAGTCCAGCTCGGCTAGCTGGCGGGCCACCGCCTCGGTGATCTCGGGGCGACAGTGACCGGCACCGCAGGTCCAAAGCCCCGACAGGCCGTCGAAGACCCGGCGGCCCTGGGCATCGGTCAGGTAGCTGCCCTTGGCGCCGACGATGATGCGCGGGTCGCGCTTGAACTGGCGGTTGCCGGTGTAGGGCATCCAGTAGGCGTCCAACTGCTCCTGGCTCAGGCCGGCGCGCAGCGATTCATGAACAGACATGTCAGCACCTCGGTTGGCATTGCCGTTATTGGTGGCATTTAGTAGCAGGCTAGGTCGAACTGAGGATAAGTTAAATCCAGATATTTTGAAGCTTACGCAAGCGGTTGGTTAACTTTTCAGTCGGGCGGCGATATGCTCGAAGGCGAACGTCATGAACGAAGGGAGCGGCCCATGTCACGCCGCAAGGAGGCCCTGTCGGCCCAGCCCGGCGATGCCGATCTGCGCCTGCTGAAGATCTACCGCAAGGTGGTGGAGTGCGGCGGCTTTTCTGCTGCCGAGGTAGAGCTGAACATCAGCCGCGCCGCGATCAGCATGGCGATGAACGACCTCGAGACGCGGCTCGGCCTGCGGCTGTGTCAGCGTGGGCGCAGTGGCTTCTCGCTGACCGATGAAGGCGCGGAAGTCTACCAGGCGACCTTGCAGCTGCTGGCCGCGGTCGAAGGGTTTCGCACCCGGGTCAATGGCCTGCATGCCTGGCTCAAGGGCGAGCTCAACATCGGTATCACCGACAACCTGGTGACCATGCCGCAGATGCATATCACTCATTCCCTCAGCGCACTCAAGGAGCGCGGTCCGGACGTGCGCATCAACATCCGCATGATCCCGCCCAGTGAAATCGAGCTGGGCGTGCTCGATGGTCGCCTGCATACCGGCGTGATACCGTCGCTCAAGACCCTGCCGGGACTCGACTATCTCCCGCTGTACGCGGAAACCTCCCAGCTCTACTGCGCCTCGGGCCACCCCTTGTTCGAGGTCGAAGACGTGACCGAGCACCAGTTGGCGAACTGCGACGCGGTGGTGCCGGCCTATGCCCAGACGCCAGAGGTCAAGGCGCTGCACGAGCCGCTCAGGGCCGCTGCCTCGGCCACCGACCGGGAAGGGATCGCCTTTCTCATTCTCTCCAACCGCTTCATCGGTTACCTGCCGACCCACTATGCCGAACGCTGGGTGGGAAGTGGCCGGATGCGGGCCCTGAACCCCGCGCGCTGGCACTATCTCACCCACTACAGCGCCATCACCCGTAAGGGCGCCCCGCCCAACCTGGTGCTGGAAACCTACCTCGAAGAGCTGCGGCGGTTGCAAAAAGGCGAATGAAAAAAACCGGCAGGCCTGGCCTGCCGGGTGGCTGAACACAATCCCACCGAGGCGAGAAGCGGGTCAGCTGGTTCGTGTCGCCGGGGTGGCGCTCACGGAAGCCTCGCCGGCGGCGCCGAGGTCGGTGGCGATGGCTTCTCCCTGCTCCTCCCAGAGCTGGCGCTCCTCTTCGGTGGCGCGGGGTGAGAACATCCCGATCTGGGCATAGAGCAGGCCGATCACCGGCGACAGCCAGCAGGCGAAGGCCAGCGGAATGTAGAGCAGGTTCTCGACGTTACCGTCGGCGATTCCCAGCGCCAGGGCGCTGATCACGAAGGCACCGCCAGCGTTCCAGGGGATCAGCGGCGAGATGAGCGTGCCGCCTTCCTCGATGGCGCGCGACAGGTTCAGGGTCGAATAGCCCATGCCGCGATAGGTGGGGGCATACATGCGGCCGGGCAGGGCGATCGAGAGGTAGGGGTCGCCGGCGACCAGGTTGGTGGAGACCGAGGTCAGCACGGCCGAGGTCTGCAGCCCGGCGAAGCTTCGCACCTTGGTCATGATGGCGCGGATGATCGCCTCCAGGCAGCCGGTCTTCTCCAGTGCACCGCCGAAGCCCAGCGCGATGAGCACCAGCGAGATGGTCCACATCATCGACTGGATGCCGCCGCGGTTGAGCAGGCTGTCCATGGCCGCGACGCCGGTGTCGATCGAGTAACCGCTGTTGGCATAGGTCAGCACCTCATGCACGCCGGCCCCCTGCACGAGCATGGCGGTGACCGCACCGGCCAGGGCGCCGGCGAACAGCGACGGGATGGGCGGCATGCGCTTGACCGCGAGCACGATGACCAGCACCGCCGGCAGCAGCAGCCAGGCGGAAATGGTGAAGTTCGCCTGCAGCGCCGAGGTGATGGCCTCGATCCGCTCGAAGGAGGCGGAGTTGTCGTCGATCAGGGCGAAGCCGGCACCGAGATAGATGGCGAAGGCGATCAGCATGGCCGGCACCGTCGTCGGCATCATGTTCTTGATGTGCGAGAAGATGTCGGTGCCGGTGACCGCCGGGGCGAGGTTGGTGGTATCCGACAGCGGCGAGACCTTGTCGCCGAAGAACGCGCCCGAGACCACCGCGCCGGCGGTCCAGTACATCGGGATGTCGAAGCCGGCGCCAATGCCCATCAGGGCCAGGCCCACCGTGCCGACGGTGCCCCAGGAGGTACCCAGTGCCAGCGAGACGATCGAGCACAGCAGCATGGCCGCGGCCAGGAAGATGGTCGGCGAGAGGATCGTCAGGCCGTAGTAGATCAGGGTCGGCACGGTGCCGCTGGCGATCCAGACGCCGATGATCATGCCGACGCAGATCAGCACGGAAACGGAGGGCAGCGACACGTGGATGACGTGGAAGATGCCCTCTTCGATCTGCTTCCAGCGGAAGCCGAGCTTGACGCCGACGAGCGACGTGATGGCCAGGCCGATGGCCAGGGGGATATGGGGCGTGAAATCGCCGAAGTAGAACAGCTGAACTGCCAGTACCAGCAGTGTCAGGACGACGGGAGTCAGCGCCAGCGCCAGACTTGGCTGCTGGTACTGGATGGGCGTTGAACTTTTCATATTAAACTTTACCTTGGGACCAATGTGCGTTGTTCTTGGTTTGCTTATTCATCGATAAGCACGACTTAATCGATAAGCATTACGCAGTTTCCCAACCCTCATCGCCATGGGCAGGCGGCAGGGCCGATCACTGGGTTCGCTCCTGGAGTCGTCTTGGGCTCACCTCCTCGGGTCGTTGTCGCTTGTTGTCATGAGCACCGTCCTTCAAGCCTAATTGTTGGCCAATCTTGATAGGAATTGGCTCCAAATAACGCTAGATTGTTTTACCTTTGTCCTTAAAAACAAATATGAGTAGGCAATATGGCTGCCAAGCTGGACCGCATAGACCGTCGGATCCTGAACCAGCTGCAGGAGAATGGGCGGCTTTCCATCGTCGAACTCGCCAGCCGGGTCAATCTGACCAAGACGCCTTGCGCTCAGCGGGTGCGTCGGCTCGAGCAGGCCGGCATCATCCGCGGCTACCGTGCCGACCTCGACCCCGAGCAGCTGGGGGCGGGCCACGTGCTGGTGGTGCTGGTGACGATGGAAAAGACCAGCGAAGACGCCCTGGATCGTTTCAACGAGGCCGTGCGCCTCATCCCCGAGGTGCAGGGCTGCTACATGGTGGCGGGAAACTTCGACTACATGCTCAAGGTGAGAACTCACGATATCTCCCATTACCGGGCCGTGCTGGTCCAGCAGATCGGCCGGTTGCCGAATGTCCATCAAACGCACTCCTTCGTGGTGATGGAGCTGGTGAAAGACGAAGTGACGGTGCCGGTTCCCATCGATAACTACTTTCAGCCGTAAGCAGCTCAACCCAGCACTCTCAGGCATTGCCCCGTGTGATAGAGCGTGAAGCCGCTTTCGTAACCGGAGCTGCGTAGCGCCCTGGCCCGTATCGGCCGGGGTGTGCGAATCGGCAGGGGCAGGGCGCCCTCCTCGCCGGTCATCAGGTATTGGGCGAACCCCTTGCCCACCACGGTGCCAGTGGTGATACCGCGCCCGTTGTAGCCGGAAACGCCCAGCACACCCGGGGCGAGTTCGAAGAGGCGCAGCGTATGATCGGGCGTGAAGCCGATTCGCCCCGTCCAGCTGTATTCCCACTCGATGCTGCCCAACCGAGGGAAATAGTGACGCTGGATGCGATTGGCCCAGCAGCGCAGGAAGGCGGCAGGCTTGCCTTCCCCCTTGCCAAGACTACCGAGAATCAGTCGGCCTTCTGCATCGCGACGGAGGCTGCTCAGCACCATGCGGGTATCCCAGGCGCCCTGGCGCCCCGGCAGGATCTCATCGGCTGCCGCGCCGGATAGCGGTCGGGAGGCGACCTGGTAGAAGTGGCCGACGAAGAAGTGGCGGCGGACCTCGTTCCAGCGATCCTCGGTGTAGGCATTGGTGGCAAGTACCAGGCGCTGGGCCTGGACGCTGCCGTGAGCGGTGGTGATCCGCCAGCCGTCTCTCGCCCGGGCGACGGCGGTGGCGGCGCTATGGGTGTACAGGCGTGCGCCGGCCGCCTGCGCGGCACGTGCCAGGCCGCGGGTGTAGGCGGCGGGGTTCAGGGTCCCGGCACGGTGGTCGAGCAGGGCGCGGCGGATGCGCCGGGTGCCCACGTATTCCCGGCAGGCCGTTGCCTCGAGCAGTTCCACGGGTGCCCCACGCCGTTGCAACTGCTCCGCTCGTCGTGACAGTTCCTGCTCGCCCTTGCCATTGTGTGCCAGGTGCAGGGTGCCGGTACGGGTCGCCTGGCACGCGATGCCGTGCCGTTCGATCAGCGAGAAGACGACCGCGGGTGCGCCGCCGAGGATGGTGTTGGCGCGCTCGCCGATCTCCTCGCCAAGCACCGCGAGAATATCGTCCGGTGGAATCCACAGTCCCGCATTGACGAGGCCGACATTGCGTCCCGAAGCGCCGCTGGGTAGATCGCCCGCTTCGATCAGGGTCACGCTGACGCCAGCCTCGGCCAGGTGCAGGGCGGTGCTGAGACCGGTAATCCCTCCTCCGATCACCAGCACATCGGTGCGGTGATCGCCCTGCAGCATGGTCAGCTCCAGGGGCGGCTCCGGAGAGGTGTCGTGCCAGAGACAGCGTTCCTTCATTGTGCCTCCCGTACATGAAG
This sequence comes from Halomonas sp. SS10-MC5, assembly GCF_015992245.1. NCBI lineage: Bacteria > Pseudomonadati > Pseudomonadota > Gammaproteobacteria > Oceanospirillales > Halomonadaceae > Halomonas > Halomonas sp. SS10-MC5. The sequence goes on from NZ_CP065435.1 coordinate 2,091,247, forward strand.
TATTGGGGAAGACCTCGGCGAGCCGCTGCGCCGAGGCCGAGGGTGCCCTGCCGGTCAGTCGAACTTGATGCCCTGGGCGAGCGGCAGCTCCCTGGAGTAGTTGACGGTGTTGGTCTGGCGGCGCATGTAGCTCTTCCAGACATCGGAGCCCGATTCGCGGCCGCCGCCGGTCTCCTTCTCGCCACCGAAGGCGCCGCCGATCTCGGCGCCGCTGGGGCCGATGTTGACGTTGGCGATACCGCAATCGCTGCCTACCGCGGAGACGAAGGTTTCCGCCTCGCGCACGTCGGTGGTGAAGATGCAGGAGGAGAGCCCCTGGGGTACGTCGTTATTGAGTGCGATGGCTTCGTCGAGCGCTTCGTAGCCGATCACGTAGAGAATCGGTGCGAAGGTTTCGTGCCGCACCAGGTCGCTCTGGCCTTCGACCTCGACGATGGCCGGCGCCACGTAGTAGCCCTCGGGATACTGCTCGGCGAGCTGGCGCTGGCCGCCGAATACGTTGGCACCCTGCTCGCGGGCCTGGGTCAGCACCGCCTGCATGGTGTCGAAGGCCTGGCGGTCGATCAGCGGGCCGATCAGGTTGCCTTCGAGCGGGTCGCCGATACTGATGCCGGCATAGGCCTGCTTGAGCCGGGCGACGACCTCTTCCTTGATGGAGTGATGCACGACCAGGCGGCGCAGCGTGGTGCAGCGCTGGCCGGCGGTCCCCACCGCCGAGAAGAGAATGGCGCGCACGGCCATGTCCAGGTCGGCGCTGGGCGTCAGGATCATGGCGTTGTTGCCGCCCAGTTCGAGGATGCTGCGACCGAAACGGGCGGCCACGCGCGGCCCCACTTCACGGCCCATCCGCGTGCTGCCGGTGGCGCTGATCAGGGGAATCCTGGCGTCGTCGGTCAGCTGCTCGCCCGCGGCACGTTCGCCGATGATGACCTGGCTGAGGTGCTGAGGCGCGTCGTCGCCGAACTCGGCCATGGCGCGCTCGAGCAGCGCCTGGCAGGCCAGGGCGGTGAGAGGGGTCTTCTCGGAGGGCTTCCACAGCAGGCTGTCGCCGCATACCAGGGCCAGTGCCGCGTTCCAGGCCCAGGGGGCGACCGGAAAATTGAAGGCGGTAATCAACCCGATCGGGCCGAGCGGGTGCCAGCTCTCGCGCATATGGTGCCCGGGGCGCTCGGAGGCGATGGTAAGGCCATAGAGCTGGCGGGACTGCCCAACGGCGAGGTCGCAGATGTCGATCATCTCCTGCACTTCACCGAGCCCTTCCTGGAGGATCTTGCCGCACTCCCAGGTGACCAGTGCGCCCAGGTCCTCCTTGTGGCGGCGCAGCTGATCGCCGAACAGGCGCACCAGTTCGCCGCGACGCGGGGCGGGCACCTGGCGCCACGCTTCAAAGGCGCGCTGGGCGTTGGCGATGGCCGTGTCGATCTCCTGGGCAGTGGCCGTGCGCACACGACCGATCTCGCTGCCGTCGATGGGAGTGGCGACCGCGATATCGCCGTTTCGGTACTGTTCAGGCGCCACGCCGAGGCGCTGCATCAGGGAGTCGATCATTCTTTCTCCTATCGTTATCATCAGAGAATGTCGTGGCGCCCAGTATCGCTACCGCTGCCGAGCGGCAACAAGCGACGATTACGACACATATCATTCCTTAATTTCATGCTAGGCGGGCGAAATGAGTCGTCGACACCTTCCTTCCCTGGCCGGGCTGCAATGCTTCGAGGCGGCGGCCCGCCATCTGAGCTTCACCCGCGCGGCAGATGAGCTGAGCCTGACCCAGAGCGCCGTGAGCAAGCAGGTCGCACAGCTGGAGTCGATCCTGGAGCACCCGCTGTTCCGGCGCATTCGTCGGCGCCTGCACCTCACCCCCGAGGGGGCGATCTACCTTGGCGAGGCGCGCAAGATCCTCGCCCAGGTGGAGATGTCGACGCGCTACATGCAGTCCTACGGCGGCGAGGCGGACGTGCTCAACGTGGCGACCCTGCCCACCTTCGGGGCGCGCTGGCTGATCCCGCGGCTCAACGGTTTTCGCTTTCGCCACCCCAACATCAACCTCAACATCAGCAACCGGGTCGAGCCGTTCGACATGCAGCAGGAGCGGGTGGAGGTGGCGTTCTTCTTCGGGCACGGAGCCTGGCCCAAGGCCGAATGCATCCGATTGCTCGAGGAGGAGATCGTGCCGGTCTGCTCGCCGCAGGCGCTGGAGGGCATGAGGGTGGAAGAACCGCTGGCGCTGACGCGGCTCGTGCTGCTGCAGAGCGCCACCCGGCCGGAGGCATGGCACGACTGGTTCGATGCCCAGGGCCAGTACACCGAGCACAGCTATCATGGGCCGCGCTTCGATACCTTCTATATGGCGCTGCGAGCGGCGCAGGCCGGCTGCGGCGTGGCGCTGGTGCCGCGCTTCCTGGTCCAGGAGGAGATCGACGAGGGCAAGCTGGTGGTACCCTGGCCGTTCAGCCTGAAGAGCCGGGACGCCTATTACATGGCCTACCCGGAGCACATGGCGGACCTCTACAAGGTGCGTGCCTTCATCGACTGGATACGCGAGCGCATCGTCTGACGGCGAAACGCAAGCGCCCCTGCCGGGGCAGGGGCGTGACGGTCGTCAAGGCGTCGCCTGGTCAGCGGTTCAGGCCAGGCCCAGCTCGTGGGTGGCTTCCTCACGCATCTTGAATTTCTGGATCTTGCCGGTGACGGTCATCGGGAACTCGTCGACGAACTTCACGTAGCGCGGGATCTTGTAGTGGGCGATCTTGCCCTTGCAGAATTCCTTGAGCTCGTCGGCGGTGAGCTTCTGGCCATCACCGAGCTTGACCCAGGCCATGACCTCCTCGCCGTACTTCTCGTCGGGCACGCCGATCACCTGCACATCGGAGATGGCCGGGTGGGTGTAGAGGAAATCCTCGATCTCGCGTGGATAGATGTTCTCACCGCCGCGGATGATCATGTCCTTGATGCGGCCGACGATGGCCACATAGCCTTCCTCGTCCATGGTGGCGAGATCGCCGGTATGCATCCAGCCGGCGCTATCGATGGATTTGGCGGTGGCCTCCTCGTTGTTCCAGTAGCCGAGCATCACGCTGTAACCTCGGGTGCACAGCTCGCCGGTCTCGCCGCGGGGCACTACCGCGCCGGTTTCGGGGCTGACCAGCTTGACCTCGAGATGGGGGTGGATGGTGCCCACCGTGGTCACGCGTTTGTCCAGCGGGGCGTCGGTCTGGGTCTGGAAGCTGACCGGGCTGGTTTCGGTCATCCCGTAGCAGATGGTCACGTCCTCCATGTGCATCTTGTCGATGACCTTGCGCATCACCTCGATGGGGCAGATCGAGCCCGCCATGATGCCGGTGCGCAGGGTGGAGAGGTCGTACTGGGCGAAGTCGGGGTGTTCCAGCTCGGCGATGAACATGGTCGGCACGCCGTAGAGCGCCGTGGCCTTCTCGTCGGACACCGCCTTGAGGGTGGCCTCCGGGTCGAAGCCGTCGCCCGGATAGATCATGGTGGCACCGTGGGTCATGCAGCCCAGGTTGCCCATCACCATGCCGAAGCAGTGGTAGAGCGGTACCGGGATCACCAGGCGGTCCTTCTCGGAGAAGCCCATGGTGCGGGCGACGAAGAAGCCGTTGTTGAGGATGTTGTGGTGGGAGAGGGTGGCGCCCTTGGGCGCCCCGGTGGTGCCCGAGGTGTACTGGATGTTGATCGGCTCGTCGAACTGCAGCGTGGCCTGGACGTCGGCCAGGTGTTCTTCCGAGACCTCGTCGGCATGGGCCAGCATGCTCTGCCAGCTGAACATGCCGGTCAGGGCGCGGTCGGCGTCGAGGCAGACCACGCGCTTGAGCTCGGGCAGCTTGGCGCAGGAGAAGGTGGAGGGGGCGCCGTCGCGCAGCTCCGGGGCCAGCTCCGCCAGCGTGGCCACGTAGTCGGAAGTCTTGAACTTGCCCTGCAGAATCAGGGTGGAAGTGCCGGACTGCTTGAGCGCGTAGTCGAGCTCATGGGTGCGGTAGCTGGGGTTGATGTTGACCAGGATGGCGCCGATCTTCGCCGTGGCGAACTGGGTGATGGTCCACTCGGCGCAGTTGGGCGACCAGATGCCCACCCGATCGCCTTTCTTCACGCCCAGCGCGAGCATGGCCCGGGCGGCCTGGTCGACCGCCTGCTGCAGCTCCTTCCAGGTGTAGCGCAGCCCCTGGTGCAGGCTGAGCAGGGCCTCGCCATCGGGAAAGCGTGCCACGGTCGCGTCGAAGCAGTCGCCGATGGTTTCGCCCTTGAGAGGCGTATCGCTGATGCCGCTGACGTAACTGTTCGGGACGCGTTCTTGCAGTGCTTGGCGTGTCATCGTATTACCCGTCTTGTTGTGCAGTTGGCTGCGGTAGTCGATTGCCGATGGGCGCCGTGGCCGGGCGCCCATCCGTTGAACGGCGTGTCGGGACGTCAGGTTGCGGCGGCCCAAGCCCTACGCCTGGCCGAGGCGCTCGAGTACCTCGCGGGCGCGCATTTCCACGTCATCGAGTTCGCGTTGCATCAGGCGAATGTCCTCCAACTGACGCTCCATGTTGTTGCGCTTGTCGGCGAGGATCTCCAGCAGGCGCTTGAGCTGTCGAGCGTTGCCATCGGGCATGGCGTCGTACATCTCGATGACCTCGCGGATCTCGGCCAGCGAGAAACCCAGGCGCTTGCCGCGCAGGGTCAGCTTGAGGCGAACGCGGTCCTTCTCGTGGTAGATGCGGGTCTGGCCGCGACGCTCCGGTGCGAGCAGGCCCTCCTGCTCATAGAAGCGGATGGTGCGCGGCGTCACCTCGAACATCCGGGCCAGTTCGCCTATCAAATAGGTACGGCGCTGCCGGGGCAGGCTGCTGCCGTTGGCCGGGGGGGTGACTTCCGCTTTGGATATGCTCATGTCATTCGCTTCCTATGAGTTGGGCGGGGCCCTCAGGCGGTGTCCCTCCACTTATCGCAACACTAGACGACGTTAACGTTAACGTAAAGTGGTTGTCGACCAAGGGAGGTATGCGATAAAACCTAGCAAGTGCTAGGTTGGTTGGCGATGAGGTGCGGCCTCGACGACCCTGCCAGCCGGTTTCTGCTGGACGAACGGACCGCCAAACTTCTTGAGGACAGCGCAATGGATTTCTCCCTAACCGACGATCAGAAGGCGCTGGTGCAGGCCGCCGCGGATTTTTCGCGGGCGGAACTGGCCGAGCACGCCGCCGAATGGGACGCCACCTCCCACTTCCCGGTCGATGTCATCCGCCGGGCGGGCGAAGCGGGACTGCTCGGCATCTATATTCCCGAAGAGCGCGGCGGCCTGGGGCTGTCGCGTCTCGATGCCTCGCTGATCTTCGAGCAGCTCTCCCAGGGCTGCATCTCGACGACCGCCTATCTTACCATCCACAACATGGTGGCCTGGATGGTGGCCAGCTGGGGCAGCGAGGCGCTGCGCGAAAGCTGGGTGGAGCGGCTGATCAGCGGCGAGTGCCTGGGCTGCTACTGTCTGACCGAGCCGGGTTCCGGTTCGGATGCTGCCAGCCTGCGGACCAAGGCCGTGCGCGAGGGCGACGAGTATGTCATCAGTGGCTCCAAGATGTTCATCTCCGGCGCCGGGGCCAACGACGTGCTGGTGGTCATGGCGCGCACCGGTGCGCCCGACAGCGGTGCCGGAGGCGTGTCGGCGATCCTGGTGCCGGCGGATGCCGCGGGGATCGAGTACGGCAAGAACGAAGAGAAGATGGGGTGGAAGAGCCAGCCCACGCGGCTGATCAGCTTCGACGGCGTACGCGTGCCGGTGGGCAATCGGCTGGGCGAGGAGGGTGAAGGCTTCAAGCTGGCGATGAAGGGGCTTGACGGCGGCCGGCTGAATATCGCCAGCTGTTCGCTGGGCGCCGCTCAGCATGCGCTGACCCTGTCGCGCAACTACCTGCAGGAGCGCAAGCAGTTCGGCCGTGAGCTGGCGCAATTCCAGGCGCTGCAGTTCAAGCTGGCCGACATGGCGACAGAGCTGGCGGCGGCCCGGCTGATGGTGCGCCATGCCGCCTGGCGACTCGACCAGGGCGACCCGGAAGCCACGGCCTATTGCGCCATGGCCAAGCGTTTCGCCACCGACATGGGCTTCAACGTCTGCAACGAGGCGCTGCAGCTGCATGGCGGTTATGGTTACCTGAGGGAGTTTCCCCTGGAGCGCATGGTGCGCGACACCCGCGTGCACCAGATCCTCGAGGGCACCAACGAGATCATGCGTGTGATCGTGGCTCGCCGCCTGCTGGCGGACGGCGTGATCGAAGCGTTGCAATGAGCATTAGCGGCTATGAGCATAAGGAGAAAGCAGGCATGACGGAGCTAGCGGTCATCTTCGATGAGCTGCCGACCCGCGACGGCGGGCGGATCGGTGTCGCCACCCTCAACTCGCCCAAGTCGCTCAACGCCCTGTCGCTGGAGATGGCGCGACAGCTCGACGCCAAGCTCGCGGCCTGGGCGGTGGACCGCAGTATCGTCGCGGTGTGGCTGGAGGGGGCCGGTGAAAAGGCGTTCTGCGCCGGCGGCGACGTGGTGGCGCTGTACCGTTCGATGACCGAGGCGGGCGACGATCCCGGCGCCGGGCGCGACAGCCTCTTTGCCGAGACCTACTTCACCACGGAATATCGCCTCGATTACCGCATTCATACCTATCCCAAGCCGATCCTGGTATGGGGCGACGGCATCGTCATGGGCGGCGGCCTGGGCCTGATGGCCGGGGCGTCGCGGCGCCTGGTGACGGAGACCACGCTGATCGCCATGCCCGAGATCACCATCGGCCTTTATCCGGACATCGGCGCCAGCTGGTTCCTCAACCGCATGCCGCCGGGCGTTGGCGCCTACCTGGGCATCACCGGGGGCCAGCTCAATGCCCGCGATGCGCTCGACCTGGGGCTGGCGGACCACTTCGTGCCGCGCGAGCGGCGTGAGGCCCTGCTGGAAGCCCTGGGTGAGACCGATTACGGCACGCGCAGCCCCCGCGAGCTGCAGGCCGGGGTGCAGCGGGTTCTCGACGAGCTCGAGGCGCGCGACCGGGCTCCTGCGCCGCAGGTGGCGCCGCTGCTCGATCATCTTCAGGCGCTGGTCGGACAGGTCGATGCCGTCGCCGCGGTCGAGCGTATCCTCGAGGATCGCCGTGACGACGCCTGGCTCGTTGCCAATCGCAAGCGGCTGGCGGCCGGTAGCCCACTGAGCGCGCACCTGGTCTGGCGCATGCTCGAACGGCACCGTCACTCCAGCCTGGCCGATGCCTTCCGCGAGGAGCTGAACCTCTCGGTGCAGTGCTGCCGACGGGGCGATATCGCCGAGGGGGTCAGGGCGTTGCTGATCGACAAGGACAAGAGCCCGAAGTGGCAGCACGAAAGCGTCGCCCGCGTTCCCGAGGCGGACCTCCAGGCACTGCTGGCGCCGCTGTGGAGCGAGGAGGAGCATCCGCTTCGCGACCTCGGTCGCGAGTGACTCCTTGGACCCAACCGCATTCTCTTTCATAACGACAATCAGGAGCAGCTCGCATGAAAATCGCCTTTATCGGCCTGGGCAACATGGGTGCCCCGATGGCCCTCAATCTGGTCAAGGCCGGCCATGAGGTCAGCGTCTTCGACCTGGTCGATGCCGCCATGCGGCGCCTCGAAGAGGCCGGAGCCCGGGCCGGTGCCAGTGCCGAGGACGCGACCCGCGGGGCCGAGGTGGTCATCTCGATGCTGCCGGCCGGCCAGCACGTTCGGCGCCTCTACATCGGTCAGCCGGAGGCGCCGGGACTGTTCGGTGCGCTCGAAGGCAAGCCGCTGATCATCGACGCTTCCACCATTTCGCCGGAGGATGCACGCACTGTGGGCGAGGCTGCCGCCGAGCGCGGGCTGACCTACCTCGATGCCCCGGTCTCCGGCGGCGTGGGTGGCGCCCAGGCCGGCACCCTGACCTTCATCGTCGGTGGCAGCCAGGCCGGCTTCGAGCAGGCCAGGCCAGTGCTCGAGGGCATGGGCAAGAACATCTTCCACGCCGGTGAGATCGGCGCCGGGCAGGTGGCCAAGATCTGCAACAACATGCTGCTCGGCATCCTCATGAGCGGCACCGCCGAGGCCCTGGCCCTGGGGGTCAAGAACGGCCTCGACCCCGCCGTGCTCTCGGAGATCATGAAGCAGAGCAGCGGCGGCAACTGGGCGCTCAACGTCTACAACCCCTGGCCCGGGGTGATGGAGGGTTCCGCCGCCTCGCGCGACTACCAAGGCGGCTTCCTCACCGACCTGATGGCCAAGGATCTCGGGCTGGCGTGGGAGCTGGCGCTGGGCTGCAAGGCCACGGTGCCGATGGGCTCCCAGGCGCGCAACCTGTTTGCGCTGCACGCGGCCCAGGGCAACGGCGGGCTGGACTTTTCCAGTATTCAGAAGCTTTACCGCTCGGGCGAGGAGAGCTGAGCCCCCTTTTGGCAGCTTGGCGAGAAACGGGCACAATCTTGTGCCCGTTTCTCGTTTCGAGGTCCCATGCCGACGTCCCCCTCCACGGCTGACGGTGGCTCGCGACGCCCCATGCGGCGTGAGCTGCTCGAAGGTCCCATTGCCCTGACCCTGCTGCGCAAGTGCCTACCCGTCGTGGGCGGCATGATCGCCATGATGAGCTTCAACCTGGTCGATACCTGGTTCATCGCGCGGCTGGGGCCGCAGCCACTGGCGGCGGTGTCGTTCACGTTTCCCGTCGTATTCGCGGTGATCAGCCTGGCCATCGGCCTGGGCATCGGCACCTCGGCAGTGGTGGCGCGGCTATTGGGGCGGGGCGATCACGACACGGTGCGGCGAAGGGCGACGGATGCCGCGCTGCTGGCGCTGGCGGTCGGCGTGCTGCTGAGCGTGCTGGGCCTGGCCACCCTCGAGCCGCTGTTCCGCCTGCTGGGGGCCGACGCCGCCCTGATGCCGCACATCCGCGACTACATGGGCGTCTGGTACCTGGGGGCGGCCGCGGTGATCGTGCCGCGGGTGCTCAACAGCGTGCTGCGCGCCCAGGGCAACACCCTGATCCCCGGGCTGATGATGGCACTGGCCGCGCTGCTCAACGGACTGCTCGACTGGCTGCTGATCTTCGGCGTGGGGCCGCTGCCGGCGCTGGGCGTACAGGGCGCAGCCCTGGCCACGGTGCTGAGCTGGAGCGCCATGACCGCGGCGCTGTTCTGGCAGCGCGAGCTACGCGAGTGTCTCGACCTGCGCCATCTCACGCCGAGCGGGTTGATGGCGTCGTGGCGGGAGCTGGGCCGTATTGCCGTGCCGGCGGCGATCACCAGCGTCTTCACACCGCTGGCCCTGGCGCTGGTCACCCGCATCGTCGCCGGGCATGGCCACCATGCGGTGGCGGGCTATGGCGTGGGCACGCGTATCGAGGCCATCGCACAGATCGGCGTGCTGGCGCTGTCGATGACCCTGCCGCCGCTGGTCAGTCAGAACGCCGGGGCTGGGCAGCACGAGCGTGTGCGGCGGGCCATCTTCGGCTGCTTCGCCTTCGTGCTGGCGTGGCAGCTCGGCGTCTGGCTGCTGCTGCAGCTACTGGCCCCCTGGCTGATGGTCAGCTATGCCACGGGCGACGAGATGGCCGAGGTACTGCGCAGCTTCCTGTGGTGGGTGCCGCTGGGCCTGGGCGCCCAGGGCGTGGTCATTCTGGCGGTATCGTCCTTCAACGCGCTGCATGAGCCGGCCCGCGCCATGCGGCTCTCGGTGATCCGGCTGTTCCTGCTGACCGTGCCGCTGGCCTGGCTGGGGGGAGTGCTGGCCAGCACCCGGGGCATCTTCGTCGGCCTGTTCCTGGCCAACGCACTGGTGGGGATGGTGGCGTGGCGCGCGCTTCGCCGGCGGCTCGATGCCATGCGCGCGGAGGCACCAGCTCACGCTCACGATGGGTGAGAAAAAAGCGCGACAGGGGGTTGGCATTACGATTCCTGTGGTCTACATTTGCTTAAAATGTAGAAATTATTAGAGGAGAGTCACCATGAGCCAAATCACCCCCGTTACCTGGGAAGACCCGTTCCGCCTGATCGACCAGCTCGACGAAGACGAGCGCATGGTCCTGCAGACCGCCCACGACTACTGCCAGGACAAGCTGATGCCGCGGGTGCTCGAAGCCAACCGCCACGAGCGCTTCGACCGCGAGATCATGAACGAGATGGGCGAGCTGGGCCTGCTCGGCGCCACCATCGACGGCTACGGCTGCGCCGGCATGAACTACGTCAGCTACGGCCTGATCGCCCGCGAGGTGGAGCGCGTCGATTCCGGCTATCGCAGTGCCATGAGCGTGCAGTCGAGCCTGGTGATGTATCCCATCCATGCCTTCGGCAGCGACGCCCAGCGCGATAAGTACCTGCCCAAGCTGGCCAGCGGCGAGTGGGTGGGGGCTTTCGGCCTCACCGAGCCCGACCATGGTTCCGATCCGGGCAACATGTCCACCCGCGCCGTGCGTACCGACAGCGGCTGGCGCCTCAATGGCACCAAGACCTGGATCACCAACTCGCCCATCGCCGACGTGTTCGTGGTCTGGGCGCGGGACGAGGAGGGCGTGGTCAACGGCTTCATCCTCGAGAAGGGGATGAAGGGGCTCTCGGCGCCCAAGATCGAGGGCAAGTTCAGCCTGCGCGCCTCCGTCACCGGGCAGATCGCCATGCAGGACGTAGAGGTCTCCGACGAGCAGCGCCTGCCGGGCGTGACCGGGCTCAAGGGACCGTTCTCGTGCTTGAACCGCGCGCGCTACGGCATCGCCTGGGGCAGCATGGGTGCCGCCGAGGCGTGCTGGCATGCCGCCCGCCAGTACACCCTGGATCGCAAGCAGTTCGGCCGCCCGCTGGCCGCCAACCAGCTGATCCAGAAGAAGCTCGCCGACATGCAGACCGAGATTGCCCTGGGCCTGCAGGCCGCACTGCGAGTGGGCCGGATGATCGACGCCGGCCAGCTGGTGCCGGAGGCGATCTCGCTGATCAAGCGCAACAACTGCGGCAAGGCGCTCGACATCGCCCGGGTGGCCCGCGACATGCACGGCGGCAACGGCATTGCCGACGAATACCATGTGATTCGGCACGTGATGAACCTCGAGGCGGTCAATACCTACGAGGGCACTCACGACGTTCACGCGCTGATTCTCGGTCGCGCTCAGACAGGCATCCAAGCCTTCGCCAACTGATTCACCGAGATCCAAACGCTACCTCTAACGAGGAGCGACGGGGCAAGCCGAAGAAGAGGGTCCGATGCCATGGATGGCGTCGGTAGCGTACAGGGATGTATTCACAGCGCCTCTTCGAAGGTCCGACACTTCGGGGCTTGCCCACCGCAGCGACGAGTGTGGAAGGAGTCAAGATGAGTCGACCGCTGGAAGGCATCACGGTACTCGACATGTCGCGAGTGCTGGCCGGCCCCTGGGCCGGCCAGCTGCTCGCCGACCTCGGGGCGCGGGTGATCAAGATCGAGCATCCCGAGCGCGGTGACGACACTCGCGGCTGGGGGCCGCCATGGCTGGCCGCCGAGGATGAGGTCGAGCGCGTGGCGGCCTACTTCCTCTGCGCCAACCGTGGTAAGCAGTCGCTGGCCGTCGATATCGCATGCGACAGGGGGCAGGCGCTGGTTCGCCGGCTCGCGACGGGCGCCGACATCGTGCTGGAGAACTTCAAGGTCGGCGGCTTGGCCAAGTACGACCTCGACTACGCCAGCCTCAAGGCCCTCAACCCGCGCCTGATCGGTTGCTCCATCACCGGCTTCGGCCAGGACGGCCCCTATGCCCACCGCGCCGGCTACGACTTCATGATCCAGGCCATGGGCGGGCTGATGAGCATCGGCGGCGAGCCCGACGGCATGCCGATGAAGACCGGCGTGGCGATCACCGACGTGATGACGGGGCTCTACGCCACCATCGGCGTGCTGGCGGCACTGCACGAGCGCGAGCGCACCGGGCAGGGGCAGCACGTGGACGTGGCGCTGCTCGACGTGCAGGTGGCGGCGCTCGCCAACCAGGCGCTCAACGCCCTGGTCAGCGGCGTTTCGCCCGAGCGCCACGGCAATGCCCACCCCAACATCGTGCCTTACCAGGCCTTCGCCTGCGCCGACGGCCACCTGGTGCTGACCGTGGGCAACGACGGGCAGTTCTCGCGTCTGGCCGAACTGCTGGGCCACCCCGAATGGGCCACCGATACCGCCTACGCCACCAATGCCGCCCGGGTGGGCAGCCGCGAGGTGCTGGTGCCGCTGATCCAGTCGATCCTGCTGACCCGCGGACGTGACGAATGGCTGGCCGAACTGGAGGCGCGGGGCATTCCCGCCGGGCCGATCAACACCATCAGCGAGGTGTTCGACGACCCCCAGGTGAAACACCGCGGCTTGCGGCGGTCGCTCAGGCGCGGCGACCTCGAGGTACCCCAGGTGGCCTGTCCGCTGCGCTTCGACAGCGAGCCCGCCGTCAGCGAGGTGGCGCCGCCCCGGCTGGGCCAGGACAGTGACGCGATTCTCGCCGAAATGGGCCTGACCGCCGACGACATCGACCGCCTGCGGCGTGAGGGGATCGTCAACTGAGGTCTTCGGGCCGAGCGGGAAGTCGGCGGCCGGGCACGAGCCCGGCCGCCTTCGTTTAGGCGACGGGTGTCAGCGCGGCGAGAAGCGTCGCGTCAGTCCCGTCTCGGCGATCATGCGGGTGGAGATCTCCTCGATCGAGAAGCGCGTGGTGTCGATGTAGGGGATGTGCATCTGGCGGTAGAGCCCTTCGGCCTGTTCCACTTCCTGAACGCACTGGTCCAGCGAGCTGTAGCGGCTGTTGGGCCGTCGTTCATGGCGGATGGCGGCCAGCCGGCGCGGGTCGATGGTCAACCCGAACAGCTTGTGACGATACTGGGCGAGGGCGCGGGGCAGCTTGAGGGTTCCGTCCTCGTCGAGGTCGTCCTCGGTGAGCGGATAGTTGGCGGCGCGGATGCCGAATTGCAGGGCGAGGTAGAGCGAGGTGGGCGTCTTGCCGCAGCGCGACACCCCGACCAGAATCACGTCGGCCTGGTTGTATTGGTGGGTGCGGGCGCCGTCGTCGTTGTCCAGGGCGAAATGGACCGAGTGAATACGATCCATGTAGACCTCGTCCTGGCCGATGGAGTGGGTGCGGCCCACGGTATAGCTCGAATGGGTGCCAAGCTCCTTTTCCAGCGGCTTCAGGAAGGTCGAGAAAATGTCGATCTTGAAGCCGGGGGCACTGCGGATCACCTCGCGGATGGTCTCGTCGACGATGGTATCGATGATGATCGGCTCCTCACCGTCACGCACGGCGGTATCCGTGATGATCTCGACCAGGGTGCGGGCCTTGTCGACGGTGTCGATATAGGGCTTGGTCAGCATGCGCAGCTCGACGTTTTCGAACTGTGCGAGCAGGCTGCGTCCCAGGCTCTCGGCGGTGATGCCGGTGCCGTCGGAAATGAAAAAGGCGGTACGGGACATGGCGTCGGCGGTATCCGTATAGGGTTCGATGGCACATTGTCAGGGCTCGTGGCGCCGTCGGCAAGGCGCGGTTCCGCGGCTCTCGGGTGCTCCCGACTACAGAAACCGCCCGAAACGGTCGATTGTTGTAAAAAACCTCCAGTGACTTCGATGTTAGACCAATGGCGAATATGGCCGCTTGCGTTTAAGGTGGGCAGCATTGCGTTTTTCGCCTGAGGCGGCCCTGCCCGAAGAGCTGCAAGCGCAAGCGGTGCAACGACGGTAGGGCCTCGGCAACGAAGATCAAGGGGGTTACGTGGAAGACTATATCCTGTGGTTCGATCAGCTCGGCATGGACGATGTGGAGCGGGTAGGCGGCAAGAACGCCTCGCTCGGCGAGATGATCTCCAACCTGTCGGGAGCCGGCGTCACCGTCCCTGGCGGCTTTGCCACCACCGCCCATGCCTATCGTGAGTTCCTCGCCCACGAAGGGCTCAACGAGCGGATCAACCAGGCCCTGGCGCGGCTCGACGTCGATGATGTCGGCGAGCTCGCCCGGGTCGGTGCCGAGATCCGCCAGTGGGTGATCGACACTCCGCTGCCGCCCACCTTCGAGACGCACCTGCGCAGCGCCTACGACAAACTGGCTAGCCAGCACCCCAACCTCAAGGTCGCGGTGCGCAGCTCAGCCACTGCCGAGGATTTGCCAGACGCGTCGTTTGCCGGGCAGCAGGAGACCTTCCTCAACATCGAGGGTTTCGACAACGTCAAGCGCGCCGTGCATGAGGTGTTCGCTTCACTGTTCAACGACCGCGCCATCTCCTATCGCGTGCATCGCGGCTATGCCCACGAGAACGTGGCGCTGTCGGCGGGCATCCAGAAGATGGTGCGCTCCGAGACCGGCGCCTCCGGCGTGATGTTCACCCTCGACACCGAGTCGGGCTATCGCGATGCGGTGTTCGTCACCGCTTCCTGGGGCCTGGGCGAAACGGTCGTTCAGGGCTCGGTCAATCCCGACGAGTTCTACGTGCACAAGTCGACCCTGGCGGCGGGGCGTCCGGCCGTGCTGCGCCGAAACCTCGGCTCCAAGCTGATCAAGATGGTCTACGGCAGCGATGCCAGCGCCGGCAAGTCGGTCTCCACCGTCGACGTGCCGCTCAAGGATCGCGCGCGCTTCTGTATCAGCGACGAACAGGTGATGGCGCTGGCGCGCCAGGCGGTGACCATCGAAGAGCACTACGGCCGGCCGATGGACATCGAATGGGCGCTCGACGGCGACGACGGTGAGCTCTACATCGTCCAGGCGCGTCCGGAAACCGTGGTCTCGCAGCAGGAAGGAGGCAAGCTGGAGCGCTTCCACCTCAAGGAGAAGGGGCGCACCCTGGTGAGCGGCCGCGCCATCGGCCAGCGCATCGGTCGTGGCGCGGTGAAGATCGTCTTCACGCCCGAGGAGATGGACAAGGTCAACGCCGGTGACGTGCTGGTCACCGACATGACCGATCCCGACTGGGAGCCGATCATGAAGCGCGCCTCGGCGATCGTCACCAACCGCGGCGGCCGGACGTGCCATGCGGCGATCATCGCCCGCGAGCTGGGCATTCCCGCCGTGGTCGGCTGTGGCGATGCCACCGAGATCCTCGAGGACGGTCGCGACGTCACCGTCTCCTGCGCCGAGGGCGACACCGGCCATGTCTACGAGGGGCTGCTCGACTACGACCGTCGCGTCACCAGCGTCGACTCGATGCCCGAGATCCCGTTCAAGATCATGATGAACGTAGGTAACCCCGACCGCGCCTTCAGCTTCGCCAGCCTGCCTCACGCCGGCGTCGGCCTGGCGCGCCTGGAGTTCATCATCAACCGCATGATCGGCGTGCATCCCAAGGCGCTGCTCGAGTACGACACGCTGCCGCTGGACTTGCAGCAGACCATCAACCTGCGCACCGCCGGCTATGCCAGCCCCGTGGACTTCTACGTCGACAAGCTGGTCGAGGGCATCTCGACCCTGGCGGCGGCGTTCCATCCGCAGCGGGTGATCGTGCGGCTCTCCGACTTCAAGTCGAACGAGTACGAGAACCTGATCGGCGGCAAGCTCTACGAGCCGGGCGAGGAGAACCCGATGCTCGGTTTCCGCGGCGCCTCGCGCTACATCTCCGATGCCTTTCGTCCCTGCTTCGAGCTCGAGTGCCGGGCGCTCAAGCGGGTGCGCGACGAGATGGGGTTCGACAACATCGAGATCATGGTGCCGTTCGTGCGCACGACCGACGAGGCGCGCGAAGTCGTGGAGCTGATGGCCGCCAACGGGCTCAAGCGCGGTGACAATGGGCTCAAGGTCATCATGATGTGCGAACTGCCGGCCAACGCGCTGCTGGCCGAGGAGTTCCTCGAACACTTCGACGGTTTCTCGATCGGCTCCAACGACCTGACCCAGTTGACGCTGGGCCTGGATCGCGACTCGGGCATCGTGGCCCATCTGTTCGACGAGCGTAACCCGGCGGTGAAGCGCCTGCTGGCCATGGCCATCCAGGCCTGCAAGGCCCAGGGCAAGTACGTCGGCATCTGCGGCCAGGGCCCATCCGACCACCCCGACCTGGCCAAGTGGCTCATGGAGCAGGGTATCGACTCCGTTTCGCTCAATCCCGATGCGGTACTCGAGACCTGGTTCATGCTGGCCGGGGAAACGCTCGCGTAGTTAAGTTCTCTTAAGTTACAAACTTGCCCGATTGATGACTCTCAATCGGGCTTTTTTTCGCCTATGCTGTACACCTCTTACATGGAGTTACCGAGGGGCCCGCTCATGGACTTCCGATCAGTTTCCTTTCGTCGATACTGGTTAGTTACCGTTGCTTCAGTGTGCGTGCTGGGCACGCCGCTGCTGGCAACTTCCGAGGTGGCCTTTCAATACGAAGCCCCGGCCATCGCGCCGGAGGCCGCGTCCGGCTACAACGAAAAACCTGGCTGGGCCACCGAGCGCTTTGCCGTGGCGGCAGCCAACCCGCTGGCCACCGACGCCGGCTATCAGGTACTCAAGGCGGGCGGTTCGGCCGTGGATGCCGCCATCGCCGTGCAGATGGTCCTGACCCTGGTGGAGCCGCAGTCGAGCGGCATCGGCGGCGGTGCCTTCCTGATGCACTACGATGGCAGCGAGGTAAAGGCCTACGACGGTCGCGAGACGGCCCCGCGTGCCGCCAGCGAGTCGCTGTTCCTCAACGGTGGGGGCGAGCCCCTGGAGTTCATGGAGGCGGCGGCCAGCGGTCTCTCGGTCGGCGTGCCGGGAACCGTGCGCATGCTCGAGATGGCCCACGAGAAGCACGGCAAGCTACCCTGGGCGGATCTCTTCGCCCCCGCCATCACTCTGGCCCAGGATGGTTTCGAGGTCAGCCCGCGCCTGCATGCCAGCCTGGCCGCCGAGGAGCGGCTGCGCGACGATCCGCTGGCCAGCGTCTTCTACTACACCGATGAGGGCGAGCCGCTGCCTGCGGGGCATCGCCTGCAGAACCTGGCCCTTGCCGAGGTGCTGCGCAAGATTGCCGAGAACGGCAGCAAGGCGCTGCATACCGGGCCGGTTGCCGAGGACCTGGTCCAGCGGGTACAGGGACATGACGGCCGGCCGGGGGCGATCAGCCTGGAGGACATGGCCACCTACGTGGCGAAGGCTCGTGACCCGCTGTGCACCGACTGGCAGGACTACCGCGTGTGTGGCTTCCCGCCGCCGTCCTCGGGCCACCTCACCATCATGCAGATCCTCGGTATCCTGGAGCAACTGCCGGCCCTCGACGAGCCACTGGAGGAGGGGCGGCCCGGTACCGAATGGCTGCACCGCTTCCTCGAGGCGTCGCGTCTGGCCTTTGCCGATCGTAACAAGTTCATTGCCGACCCGGATTTCGTCAATCCTCCCGGTGGCGACTGGAACAGCATGCTGGACGAGGAGTACCTGGCCGAGCGTGCCGAGCTGATCGGCGAGCAGAGCGTGGGAGTCGACGGCGCCGAACCGGGCAATCCCGGCGAGGTGGAAACGGCCTGGGCCGTTCAGCCCATCCAGCCCGAATACGGCACCAGCCATATCAGCATCGTCGACGAGGAGGGCAATGCGGTGGCCATGACCACCACCATCGAGGCGGCTTTCGGCTCCCGCATCATGGCCGATGGCGGCACCGGATTACCGGGCGGCTACCTGCTCAACAACGAGCTCACCGACTTCTCGTTCCGTCCCCTCGACAGCGATGGCTCGCCGATCGCCAACCGCGTCGAGGCCGGCAAGCGCCCGCGCTCAAGCATGAGCCCGACGCTGGTGTTCGACCGCGAGAGCAATGAGCTGATCGCCAGCCTGGGCTCGCCGGGCGGTGCGGCGATCATCCACTACACCGCCAAGGCACTGGTGGCGATGCTCGACTGGGGGCTGGATGCGCAGGAGGCGCTCGACCTGCCGCATGCCATCACCCTGGGCGGCCCGGCCTATCTCGAAGAGGGGCGTTATCCGGCCCACGTGATCGAAGCCCTCAACGAGCTCGGCCACGAGGCCAGTGAGCGCGAGCTGGTGAGCGGCCTGCAGGCGATCCAGCGCACCGAGGAGGGCTTCTTCGGCGGTGCCGATCCACGTCGTGAGGGCGTGGTGATGGGCGACTAGCCCGGGCGGGCGGCGCCGTCAACGCCGCAGCCAGTTGCGCAGTTTCACCAGCAGGATTGCCCCGTCGCTCAGTTCGCGGCGGTCGCGGATGAGTTCGGCGAGGCGATCCGGATGATCGGTGATGATGGCATCGACGCCCAGATCGATCATCTGCGACATGCGCGAGCGGTCGTTGACCGTCCAGGCGTGCACTTCGTAGCCCAGCTCCCGTGCCAGCCGGATCTCGTTGTCGGTGATGCGGTTGTGGCGTAGTCCCAGCGCATCGAAACTGCGGCGATCCAAGGTGCCCGGCATGACCAGTTGGGCCAGCAGGGTCACGCGCAGGTCCGGCTCGCGCTCCTTGAGCATCTCCAGTACGCCGGTCGACATCACCGCCAGCCTGGTCTCGCCGCTGACGTCCGGGCTGCCGCAGCGGGCGGCCTGAGCCGGCGTCACGTGGGCCAGGCATTCACGCCGCGCTTCGGTTTCCCGCTGCAGTGCATCGAGCACGGCCTCCACCAGGTCGGCTTCCCTTCCCGGGTCCGGCTTCATGTCGATCATCAGCGCGCTCTTGCCGCGCACTGCGGCAAAGGCTTCGTCGAGGGTCGGGATGCGTTCGCCGACGAAGGCATCGCCGAACCAGCTGCCGACGTCGAACTGACGCAGCTCCTCCAGGGGTGTTTCGTGCAGCAGGCGCGGGTCGCCGGTCAGGCGCTGCAGGCTGCTATCGTGGTAGAGCACGACCTCGCCGTCGGCGGTCAGGCGAACGTCGATCTCCACGTAGTGAGCACGGTCCGCGGTGGCCCGCTCGATGGCCGGTAGAGTGTTCTCGGGCGCGGCGACCGAGCTGCCACGATGGGCGATGATGGCGACGTCGTCGCGCAATTCGAAACTGTTGACGATCCACCAGGCCTGGGCCACGGCGAACAGGAGCACGGCCAGTTCGACGCCCCAGGCCAGGCGTCCCGGGTGCGCATCGGGGGGCGGTGGGGCGGGGCGGGGCTCACGGTGGGCCAGGCGCAGGTAGAGGCAGGCCGAGAGCAGTGCGTTCGCCGCGATGCCGACGAAGGTAATGGCCAGGGTCGCCAGCACGTAGCCGGTCACGTAGGCCAGCATGGCGGGGATCAGCACGGCGTTGCGTTCCGGCAGCCACCACAGCATCGGGGTGAAGACGTGGTCGAACAGCGCGCTGGCCAGTAAGGGCAGGGCAACGATGACCAGCAGGACCGAGATCACCACCAGGGCGACCTTGCCGCGGTGGCCACGGGTCAGCTCACGGCTGCGCTTGAGCGCGGCGGTGGCCGGGAGGTTCTCCAGCGTGGCCACCGGCAGCGCCAGGATCCAGCGCACGTAGAGCCACCCCGCGGTAAGGGCCCAGGCGAGGGTCAGCGGCGCCGCGGTGGCGAGGAAGTACCACAGGGCCGGCGGACGCATGCGCAGCACGTAGTAGGGGTCGAGTCCGCCGATGATCATCTCGTAGAGCCAGCCGAGCAGCAGGGCGACGGGAATCAGCAGCAGCAGATGCGTGCCTACCTGAAGCACGACCAGGCCGGCCAGCACGGGGAGCCGGCGCAGGGTCTGCCACAGCGCGATGAACGCCAGCTGATAGTGGTTGTCGCGACGCTTGACCGCCACCAGGATCATGCCGGCCTGCTGCAGGTAGAGCACCAGGAAGGTCAGGCCGATGGCCGCCAGGAGCCACAGAACCCCGCCCGGGCTGAGCAGCAGGTCGAGCAGCGCGGCATTAGTGACGACGGGACGATCGAAGCGCCGGAGCAGGCTGGTCAGTGACCAGGCCACGCCCGGCAGCAACAGGCTCGAGGCGAGCAGGGTGAAGAACAGATGGTACGCCACCAGCGGACGCAGGTGCTCTCGC
The DNA here is from genome assembly GCF_015992245.1 of Halomonas sp. SS10-MC5. Lineage (NCBI taxonomy): Bacteria > Pseudomonadati > Pseudomonadota > Gammaproteobacteria > Oceanospirillales > Halomonadaceae > Halomonas > Halomonas sp. SS10-MC5. The sequence goes on from NZ_CP065435.1 coordinate 2,111,141, forward strand.
AGGCTGCGCAGCACATCCACGCCTAGCGTCGTCATCGATGCGAGGGGTCAGGGTGCAGGTTCATGCCCTTAGCGTGGCACCGCGGCAGCCAGCTGGGCAAGTTCCGTTGCGATGACGATGGGCTCAGGTGTCGATGGGCAGGCGCTGGTGCGCCACCACGATGCCGTTATTGTCGGCGTACAACCACTGGCCAGGGCGCAGGGTCACGCCGGCGAAGGTGACGGCGACGTCGCGACTGCCCTCGCCGCGCTTCTCGCTCTTGCGCGGGTGGGCGCCGAGCGCCTGGACGCCCAGGTCGGTCTCGGCCAGCACGTCCACGTCGCGCACGCAGCCATACATGACGACGCCCGACCAGCCGTTGTTCGCCGCCTGCTCGGCCAGCATGTCGCCGAGCATGGCGCAGCGCTGGGAGCCGCCGGCATCGACCACCAGTACGGCGCCCTCGCCGGGTTCGCCGACGGCCTGCTTGACCAGGGAGTTGTCCTCGAAGCACTTGACGGTGCGAATCGGCCCGCAGAAGGCGTCCCGACCGCCAAAGTTGATGAAGATCGGATCGAGAACCTGTACGTCCGGATGGGCGTCGCAGATATCGGGCGTGATGATGGCACTCATTCGAAGGCTCCTTGCCTGGGCGGATGTTGCCCCCATGATGCCATGGCCTGCCTGGCACGGCCTTCGTCGATTCGTCTGAGGCCGGGCCGGCCCCGGGTGGGACCGGCTCGGCGAGGTGGAGCGGCTAGAAGCGCAGCCCCACCGAGGCGGTGAAGGTATCGATGGTGTAGTCGCTGTCGAAGTCGTAGCGCTCGTATTCGGCGCGGATCAGTACCGGGTTGAAGTTGAACTGGGCGCCGAGGCCGTAGACCGGATCGAAGCCGTCGTTGTCCTGCAGGTCGAGTTCGGCATCGCCCAGGTTGCCTTTCACATCGGTTTCCCAGCTGGCCGCACCGACCTTGGCATAGGGCGTGAACCAGCTCGTGACCGGCAGCTGGCCGATCAGGCTGGCGCCATAGGCGGTCGATTCCAGATCGGTGCTGGCGCCATCGGTTCCACGCAGGCGCACACGGCCAAGGTCGGCATAGAAAGCTTCGGCGGCCAGGTAGCGGTTGAACTGGTAACCGGCGAAGCCTTTCCAGACGTTGTCATCGTCGTCGAGATCGAAGTCGCTGCTGCCGCTCTCGATGAAGTTGTCCACCTCTTCGCGGTCGTTTTCCAGCGAGCTGAAACCGGTGCCCAGCCCCAGGTAGGCATACTGCTCATGGGGCTGGCCGGCCTGGGCCTGCGCGACGCTGGCCGTGAGCAGCGAGGCGGAGGCGAGCGCGATGGTAAGAAGCGTTCTGTTTGGCATGTTCTGTCTCCTTGAATCCCTTAGGCTTTGCCCGACGTCTCAAGCAAGTCCTTGCCTTAAATCCCTCTTTTTTCTATGCGCCTTGTCGCCGCCCAGAGCGGCGGAATCGGCGCACTCAGGCTCCTTAAACGTAGCCTTGGCGTTAACCGCGCTCAAGGCAGGGAGGGTAAAAAAACGTAGCGAGGCGTCGCCGGTCGACGACGGGAGATTAGTCAGTTCAGACACTTACAAAAAAAGCGCCCCATTCGGGGCGCTTCGATCATCGGCTCAGGTACCGGGTACCAACGATGTTGCGAGCATCGGAGTCGAACCTGAGGCTATCAGAACTCAGGATATCAGGCTTCCTGGGCGACCGGAATCACGTTGGAAGCGGCGTTCTGATACTCCTCGATCTCATGGAAGTTCATGTAACGATAGATCTCGCCGGCCATGGCGTCGAATTCGCCCATGTAACGCTGGTACTCCTCGACGCTCGGCAGGCGACCCTCCACCGCGGCCACGGCGGCAAGCTCGGCCGACGCCAGGTAGACATTGGCGCCGTCGCCCAGGCGGTTGGGGAAGTTGCGGGTGGAGGTGGAGACCACGGTGCTCTTGGCGGCAACGCGGGCCTGGTTACCCATGCACAGCGAGCAGCCGGGCATCTCCATGCGCGCGCCGGCGCGACCGTAGATGCCGTAGTAGCCCTCTTCGGTCAGCTGGTGCTGGTCCATCTTGGTCGGTGGGGCGAGCCACAGACGGGTCTTCAGGCTGCCGGCGGGCTGCTTTTCGAGCAGCTTGCCCGCGGCGCGGAAGTGGCCGATGTTGGTCATGCACGAGCCGATGAAGACCTCGTCGATCTTCTCGCCGGCGACCTCGGAAAGCAGGCGGGCGTCGTCCGGGTCGTTCGGCGCGCACAGTACCGGCTCCTTGAGTTCGGCCAGGTCGATCTCGATGACTTCCGCGTACTCGGCGTCCTTGTCCGCGCGCATCAGGCTCGGGTTGGCCAGCCACTCCTCCATCGCCAGGATGCGGCGCTCGATGGTACGACGGTCGCCGTAGCCGTTGGCGATCATCCACTTGAGCAGGGTGATGTTGGACTTCAGGTACTCGGCGACGCTCTCCTCACCCAGGGTGATGGTGCAGCCCGCGGCGGAGCGCTCGGCGGAGGCGTCGGAGAGTTCGAAGGCCTGCTCGACGGTGAGATCCTCGAGGCCCTCGATCTCCAGCACGCGGCCGGAGAAGGCGTTCTTCTTGCCCGACTTCTCGACGGTCAGCAGGCCCTGCTTGATGGCGTAGTAGGGGATGGCGTGGACCAGGTCGCGCAGGGTGACGCCGGGCTGACGCTTGCCCTTGAAGCGCACCAGCACCGATTCCGGCATGTCCAGCGGCATCACCCCGGTGGCGGCGGCGAAGGCGACCAGGCCCGAGCCGGCCGGGAACGAGATGCCCAGCGGGAAGCGGGTGTGCGAGTCGCCGCCGGTGCCCACGGTGTCGGGCAGCAGCATGCGGTTCAGCCAGCTGTGGATGATGCCGTCGCCCGGGCGCAGCGAGACGCCGCCGCGGTTCATGATGAAGTCGGGCAGGGTGTGGTGGGTCTCCACGTCGACCGGCTTCGGATAGGCGGCGGTGTGGCAGAACGACTGCATCACCAGGTCGGCCTGGAAGCCCAGGCAGGCGAGGTCCTTGAGCTCGTCACGGGTCATCGGGCCGGTGGTGTCCTGGGAGCCCACGGTGGTCATCTTCGGCTCGCAGTACATGCCCGGGCGTACGCCCTCCATGCCGCAGGCCTTGCCGACCATCTTCTGGGCCAGGGTGAAGCCCTTGCCGGTGTCCTTGGGCTGCTCGGGCAGGCGGAACACGTCGGACTGGGGCAGGCCCAGCGATTCGCGCGCCTTGCCGGTCAGGCCGCGGCCGATGATCAGCGGGATGCGGCCGCCGGCGCGCACCTCGTCGAGGATCACCTGGGTCTTGAGTTCGAAGGTGGTGAGCACCTCGTCGGTGCCGTGCTTGCACACCTTGCCCTCATAGGGATAGACGTCGATGACGTCGCCCATCTCGAGCTTGGAGACATCCATCTCGACCGGCAGGGCGCCGGCGTCTTCCATGGTGTTGAAGAAGATCGGGGCGATCTTGCCGCCGAAGCAGAAGCCGCCGGCGCGCTTGTTGGGCACGTTGGGGATGTCGTCGCCGAAGAACCACAGCACCGAGTTGGTGGCGGACTTGCGCGAAGAGCCGGTGCCGACCACGTCGCCGACGTAGGCGACCGGGAAGCCCTTGGCCTTCACTGCCTCGATCTGCTTGAGCGGGCCGGTGGTGCCGGGGACTTCCGGCTCGATGCCGTCGCGCTCGTTCTTGAGCATGGCGTTGGCGTGCAGCGGGATGTCGGGGCGCGACCAGGCGTCGGGCGCGGGGGAGAGGTCGTCGGTGTTGGTCTCGCCCGGCACCTTGAATACGGTGAGGGTGATCTTCTCGGCCAGCGCCGGCTTGGACAGGAACCACTCGGCGTCGGCCCAGGACTGCAGCACGTCCTTGGCCACGGCGTTGCCCGCCTTGGCGCGCTCTTCCACGTCGTGGAAGGCATCGAACATCAGCAGGGTGTGCTTGAGCTGCTCGCCGGCCTCCTTGGCGAGTTCGCTGTCGTCCAGCAGCTCGACCAGGGTGGCGATGTTGTAGCCGCCTTGCATGGTCCCCAGCAGCTTGACGGCGTGCACCTTGTCGACCAGCGGCGACTGGGCCTCGCCCTTGGCGACGGCGGTGAGGAAGCCGGCCTTGACGTAGGCGGCCTCGTCGACGCCGGGGGGCACGCGATTGGTCAGCAGGTCGAGGACGAACTCTTCTTCGCCAGCGGGCGGATTCTTCAGCAGTTCGACCAGCGCGGCGGCCTGTTCGGCATTCAGGGGCTTCGGCGGGACGCCCTCGGCGGCGCGTTCTTCGACATGTTGGCGATAGGCTTCAAGCACGTTGGGGCCCTCATCTGGTGTGTTGCCCAGGGCGGCTCGGTACGGCGACGAACATCGGCGAAATGGCCGCCCTGGCAGGAAAACAACCGTAGTCACTGGGTGGCGCGATTCTACGGGAAACTGTCGACAATGTTAAGTTGGGCCGCCGCGGCGAAGCCTAGACTTTGGTCGTCGCGCTGTTTGCTTAACTACAGCGTGCCAGGCAGGGCAGGGCGCGTTACCATTGGCCGAACGACCAACGGGGAGAGTGGGATGTGCGCACGTATCGCCTCACCCTGCGTGGGGCTCTGTTCGACCACGTTGGGCGACCCGGTGTGCCGGGGCTGCCAGCGAACGGAAGATGAGATCTGCGCATGGATGGCGCTTTCCGCCGAGCAGCGGAACCGCCGCATCGCGCAACTGGACGCCTTGCGCGAGCGGGTTGCCGCGCGGTTCCTGCGTGTCACTGACGAAGCCTGCCTCGAAGCGCAACTGCGCCGTCACCGTATCCGCTTCCGTCCGGAGCAGCCGCCGCTGTCGCGTGCGGTGGAGTTGCTGCGGGTCGGGCGCGACCGCATCCACGAGCTGCCTCGCTATGGCCTGGTTCCGCTGGGCAGTGCCGCCGCGCTCAGCGCCGCCGACCTGCATGCACGGCTCAGCGAGCAGCTGCGGGTGGAGGCTGACGAACGCCGGCGCGCCGACCGGGTGCCGCTCCCCCGCCATTGACCGCACGAGCAGAATACCGAGCCTGAATCATGCCTGAGACCATCGAAGCGCCCCTCCACGACGTCGAGCTGCCAGCGGGGCTGCTCGCCTTCCTTGCCTGCCCCACGCCTGACACCTGGGTCGAGTGGGCGCTGGACAATCCCGAATTGCTGTTGATCGACCACGCCCAGTGCGAGAAAAAGGCCGCCTCGACCGCCATGAGCCTGCTCTATCGCTACGTCGACCAGCCGCTGCTGCTGACCAAGATGTCGCAGCTGGCCCGCGAGGAACTGCTGCACTTCGAGCAGGTGGTGAAGCTGATGGCGGCGCGGGGCATCGAGTACCGGCACCTCAGCGCGTCGCGCTATGCCGAAGCGCTACGTCGGCACGTCCGCTCTCAAGAACCCGGGAGGCTTGTCGATATTCTCATCATAGGGGCCTTCATCGAGGCGAGAAGCTGTGAGCGTTTCGCCAGGCTGATCCCGCACCTGGACGCCGAGCTGGCCCGGTTCTATCGCTCGCTGGTGAAGTCGGAAGGCCGACACTACGAAGACTACCTCCTGCTGGCGCGGTATCTTTCGTCGGATGCCATTGACAAGCGGGTGGATTTCTTTGCCGAATGCGAAGCACAACTAATAGTCACGCCGGACACGGCGTTTCGTTTCCATAGTGGCGTGCCGGCCTGATGCCGCCACTTTGCCATGCAGGGTTCCGTCATGCAGGACGCTTCAGTAACCGAGCATAACAGTGAAGAGGGTGATCATCTGGCGCTGTTCGGCCAGTTCTCGCTGGCACTGGGTGATGATGTGTTGACCCAGTTCAGCTATGACAAGGTCAAGGCGCTGCTGGTCTACCTGCTGTTGCACCACCAACCGGTCAACCGGGCCAGCCTGGCCGAACTGCTGTGGCCCGACCAGGGGCTCTCCTCGGGGCGCACCAACCTGCGCCATGCGCTGCACTGCCTGCGCCAGTCGCTCGGTGAGCAGGCCGAGCGCGTACTGGTCGTCTCGCGTCAGACCATCGCCTTCCGCCGCCCCGAGAGCTGGCGCTTCGACCTGCACGAACTCCAGCAACTGCTGGAAGGCGCGCAGGATGTCGTGACGCTCGAACGGCTGCTGCGGCGCTACCGCGGCGACCTGGTGGAGGAGCTTCAGCTTCCCGCCTGCACCGAATTCCAGCGCTGGCTGGTGCAGTTGCGCAACGAGTGGCGCCAGCGCGTGATTCGCTTCGCCGAGGGCGTACTGGAGCGCAACGAGGAAGTACCCGATGCGCTGCTGCAGACCCTGGTCAGCCGCTTCTCGGGCTATGGGCCCTTCCATGAGCGCCTGGTGCGCCAGCTCGCCGAGCAGGGCCAGCTGGCCGCGGCGCACGAGCAGTACAACGCCTACCTGCAGCTGCTGGCGCTCTCCGGCCAGCAGCCCGAACCCAACTTCCTGCAGCTGGCGCGCTACTGGTCGGATGGCAGCCCCGACCTGCAGAGCCTGTCGCCGCAAGGCGCCTTCTCGCGCACGCTGGCGGCCGGCAGCTCACCGCTGCGCGAGGACGAGATCGAGCAGCGTCAGCTGTCGGTGATGGCGATCCGCCTGCGCGTCAAGGGTGAGTTCTCGGCCCGCGACGAGATCCGCGCCTGCCTGTCGCTGCAGATCGAGCTGATGCGTTGGCTGGAACAACAGTGCCACCATCTGGGAGGCTTCTGGCTGCCCGGTGCCACCGGCGGCCTGGGCCTGGCCTGCTTCGGCACCCACGGCCCGGCCCATCAGCTGGCCGAGCTGGTGGCGCTCTACGAGCACTGTCGGCGCGTGCTGCCCGACGAGGTGGCAAGGCACTGGAGCGGCGAGGACGAGCCACCACGCATCGAACTGGCGGCCGGCCTCAACAGCGGGCGTGTCGTCTATCTGCCCGAGCGGCAGCTGGTCGACCCACTGGGCCAGGTCACCCAGGGGGCGCTGGACCTGATGTGTACCGCGGAAGGCAGCGAGCTGGTCATCTCTCAGGAAGCCAGCCAGCACATGCCGCCGGCGCTGGACCTGCAGCCGCGACTCTCCTCGCGGCTGGTGGCGAGCGACGGCCGGGTACGGCTGCGGGCGCTGGTGCTGGGCCACAACGAAGGCGGCCGCGATGCCATGCCGCCGAGCCTGGTCGGCCGCGAGGCCTCGCTGCGCGTGCTGCGCGACGCCCTGGCCCGTGCCGGCATCGGCCTGCGCCAGAGTGTGCTGGTCAGGGGCGCTTCGGGCATGGGCAAGTCGGCGCTGATGGTGGGGTTTCGTCAGCTCGAGCTGAGCCGCGACGCGGCGATCTGCTGGCAGCCCACCACGCGCCTGTCGGTGCTGGAGCCTTACGGCGTGGCGCGCACGCTGCTGCGCTGGCGGCTCGATGGCAAGCTCGACCAGGAGTGCCTCGAGGAGCTGGTCGACCAGTGTGAACTCGCGCTGACACCGGAACAGCTGGGGTTGTTGGAGGAGGCCCTGGGCGTCAGGGAGTCGCCCGAGGTGGCGCAGCTGGCCAAGAGCGGCGAGGCGGTGGACCTGGTCGTGGCGCTGCTGTGCCGGGCCATCGAGCGCCAGGCCATCGAGCGCACCCAGGTGCTCATGATCGACGACCTGCAGTGGCTCGACGAGCCGTCGTTCCGCGTATTGGCGGGGCTGCAGGCACGCCTGCCGATCAACTGCGCCTTCCTGCTGGTCGCCAGTCATCATGGGCGCGAGACCCTGCCCACGCGCCTGCATTGGGATCAGCAGGTTACCCTGAGTCATCTCGATGCGATGCAGTCGTCGCGGCTGCTGTCGCAGCTGGCCAGGCGCTACCGCCTGCACCTCAGCCCGCGCCTGCGGGGCCAGATCATCGAACGCTGCGATGGCGTACCGCTCTACATGCAGGAGATCTGTCGGCGCCTGGAGATGGATCGCCGCGAAGGGCGCAGCGTCCAGCTCGATGAACTGCCTCGCGGACTCCTCGGCCTGCTCGCCGGGCGCATCGACCAGCTCGACGGCGACCGCGAGGTCGCGCATGTCGCCGCGGTACTGGGGCGCCGTTTTCGGTTCGACTTCCTGGCCGAGTGCAGCGGCTGGGAGATGTCGCAGCTTCACCGCGCCCTGGAGCAGATGCGCCGGCTCGAGATCATCGAGCCCGCCGGCGGTGAGGGTGGCTGTCGCGAGTACCAGTTCAGTCACCAGCTACTGCAGGAAGCCGCCTATCTCTCCTGTCCCCGCGACGTGCGGGTACGTATCCACCGCCAGGTCGTCAGCCTCATCGAGGAGCGCTTCCCGATGTGGATCGGCCGGCATCCGGGTGATTTCGCCACCCACCTGCGGCGCAGCGGGCACTATGCCCGCGGCGCCCGTTACTTCGAGCTTGCGGCGCGCGAGGCGCTCAAGGTCAGCGCCAACCGTACCGCGCTGAAGATGGCCGACTTCGGTCTTGCCAGCCTGCGCCACGTGGAGGGCCAGGAGGAGCGCGAGATCAGCCTGCTGACGGTACGTGGCCAGGCCGCCTTCGCGCTCGAGGGGCACGGTTCGCCGACCGCCCACGAGAGCTTCGTGCGCGCCCGCGAGCTGCTGGTGGAGCATGGCGGCTGCCACGCCGAGGACGCCGAGGATCTCGAGCAGGCCTTCCTGGTCAAGTGGGGGCTGTGGGTCGGTTGCAGCCAGCGCCATGCCCACGCCGATGCCTTCTCGCTCGCTGCCAGCCTGGCTTCGATCGCCGGTCGTCTCGAGGACCCTCGCTACCAGCGTCTCGCCGACTACGCCCGGGCCAACTGCGAGTACTGGGCGGGCCGCATCCGCCAGGCCTTCGAGCACCTCGACGAGATCGCCCCGCTGGAGCAGGCGATGCTCATCGAGTGGCTGCCGTTCTCCGAGCATCCTCAGGTGGCCGCGGCCTGCTTCCAGGGCTGGGCGATCTGCCTGCGCGGCGACTACCGGCGTGCCGAGCAGCAGGTCGAGGCGGCGATTCGCCTGGCCGAGCGGATCGGGCACCCCGGTTCGCTGGCCATGGCGCTGCTGTTTGCCGCAGCGCTCTATCGTCAGCTCGGCCACGTGCACCTGGCGGCGCGGCGCGCCGAGCAGGCCGTGGCCCTGACCGAGACGCCCGACCTGCATCTGTGGCAGGTGTCGGCCCAGGCCATCCTCGGGTGGCGCCGGGCGCTCTCCGGCGATCGCGATGGCCTGACGATGATGGAGCTGGCCCAGGAGGAGCTGGGTGAGATCACCGGCCGCGACCGCTACCATCGCCCGACGCTGTGGTACAGCGACGCCTGTCTGGCGCTGGACGAGCTTCCCCGGGCCGAGGATTACCTGGATCAGTGCCTGATGATCGCGCGTGAACGCAGCACCCTGTTCGTTTCCGAGCTGGCTGTCCAGCTGGCGCGTGTGCGTCATCGGCTCGAGCGTCCGGCGAGCGAGGTGAGGCGGCTCGTGGAGCAGGCGCTGGAGTGCGCACGCCTGCACGAGAACCGTCATCAGGAGCTGTGCGCGCTCGAGGCCTGGCTGACGTTGGTCGATGGCCAGGACGAGAGCATGCGCGAGCAGTTCCGGTTGCTGCTCGACAGCGTGAGCCACAGCGATGCCCCGGTACTGATCCGCTGGCGCATGCTGCTCGACCGGCAGCTACCTCAGCGGGACACCGGTGGACGCGTGGCCGTCGGCAACGGCTGAGGCTTCACGCAGAGGTGCCGCATTCGAGCACGGCAATTCGCTGCAGTGCCTGATTGCGGTCCTCGCCGCACAGCTCGCTATCGAAGGCGAAGCGCAGGCATACCGCGGGGCGGCGGGGGTCGCCGAACAGGCGGCAGAGATGGTTCTCGTCGAGTTGTACGCAGCGTACGCCGGCCGGCTTGCCGTGGGGCATCCCGGGTATCGGTGAGCTGATCGAAGGCGCAATGCAACAGGCGCCGCAGCCGGGGCGGCATTGCGCGCGGGTGGGTGTGTCCCCGGCCGCCCGTGCGGTCCCGGTGCTCACGGTCGCGCCTCGGCAATCGCCCCCTTGTCGATCCCCTCGAACGCCTGTACGCGCGTGGGCCTTCCCGTCTCTTCGGCAATCTGCCGGGCCAGCCAGCGGGCGATGTGCTCGACCGTGGTCGGCGAGTCGAGCACGATGCAGCGCTCCAGCGGCAGCCGCAGCTGGAAGCGGCCCTGTTCGGCACGATAGCGGCTGGTCAGGCTGGGATGCATCTCGGGTTCCACCTGGTCGATGATGTCGCTCTGGTCGACCAGGTAGCGATCGTCCAGGTAGCCGGCCCACTGTGCCTCCAGCGCCGGACAGCGCTCGCCGCGCTGCCAGACGTGCAGGCGCGAGCGATGCCCGTGGGCGATACGCTGACAGTTGCCGCCGTGGTGCTTGAGCCCGTGGCTGTAGGTGTAGACGGCACCATCGACGACCTCTGGACGCAGGCGCAGGCGGATGTCGCTGACCCGCGGCGGTGGCCGCTTCATCAGCTCCCGGGCGAGGAAGTCGGCGAGCCGCTCGGGGGTGATCTCGGCCCAGGGCAGCAGGGTGAAGGCCTGGCGCGGGGCGCGAACCACCAGCGGGTAGGGCAGCGAGGTGCGAATGCAGATTCCCTCGCTGCACTCAGCGATGCTGATGCCGGCGGCACGCGTCGGCACCAGCAGCGTGTGGTCGGCGCCGGCGTCGAGGCGCGACTTGATCCATGGCTTGACCTCACCGAAATCGAACAGCATGCCATCCTCGCCGAGTTCGCCGTCGAGCTCGGCATCGACGAACCAGCTGACGCCGATGAGGCCGCGCTGCGGGCACCAGAGTGAGGCGTCGAGCTGGGTCAGCCGGTTGACGAATAGGGTCATCAGTCGATTCCCGTGATCTTGTGGGTTTGCAGCGAGAGCCGCCACTGCGGGTGAGCCAGGCAGTAGGCCACTGTCGCGTCCAGATGGTGGCCGCCGGCAGCCAGCGGCGCGGTATCCATGGGTTGCAGGAAGAAGTGCCCGAAGTCGAGGTCGATGAAGCGCTCGGGAGGGGCTTCCGCCTGGGGGTAGACCAGCTTGAGTTCGTCGCCGTGGGTCAGTACCAGGGACGTGGCGGCCTTGGGGCTCACGCACAGCCAGTCGATGCCGGCCGGGACGGGCAGGGTACCGTTGGTTTCCACCGCGACTTCGAAGCCCCGCGCATGCGCAGCTTCGATCAATGCCTCGTCGAGCTGCAGCAGCGGCTCACCGCCGGTGAACACCACGTAGGGTTTCGCCCGCGTGCTGTCCATGGGCCACAGCGCCACCAGGTGGTCCGCCAAGGCCTCGGCGGAGGCGAAGCGCCCGCCGTGCTGGCCGTCGGTGCCGATGAAGTCGGTGTCGCAGAAGCGGCAGGCGGCGCCTGCCCGGTCCTGCTCGCGCCCCGACCAGAGATTGCAGCCGCTGAAGCGACAGAAGACGCTGGCGCGCCCGGCACGTGCCCCTTCTCCCTGCAGCGAGTAGAAGGCTTCCTTGACGTGATACATCAGACCCCTCCGCCGGCAAGGTCGGGGCGCGGCGCATCGGCGGCATACGCGAGCGGGTCGCTCACGCCGTTGGCGGCGAAGGCGGCGAGTCGTTCGCGGCAGCTGCCGCAGCGGCCGCAGGCAAGCGCCTCGCCGCGATAGCAGGTCCAGGTCTCGGCGTAGTCGAGCCCCATGGCCAGGCCATCGGCAAGAATCTCCGCCTTGCTCGAGCGCAGGAAGGGCGCATGAATCTCGACCGGCGCAAAGTTGGCGATGCCGGCCACCGCGCCCATGGCTTCGACGAACTCGGGGCGACAGTCAGGGTAGAGCACGTGGTCACCACCGTGGGCGCCGTAGTCGACACGCCCGGCGCCGACGTTGACCGCCTTGGCGATGGCCAGCGAGAGCAGGATCATGTTGCGGTTGGGCACGACCGTGGCGGTGAGGTTCTCCTCGCCGTAGTCGCCTTCGGGCATGTCGCGGCTGGCATCGGTCAGCGCCGAATTGTCGATCAGGCCATGGATGGCGCGGATGTCCACCACCTGGTGCGGTACGCCGAGCGCGGCGCAAACGCAGGCGGCCACCTCGAGTTCGCGGGCGTGGCGCTGGCCGTAATCGAAGGAGAGGGCATGGACCTCGAGCCCTGCGCGCAGGGCGCGGTGCAGCACGGTGAAGGAGTCCATGCCGCCGGAGTAGATCACCACGGTGGCGCTGGGGGAAGATATCGGGGGCATAGTGAGACTCTGTATCGGAGAATTTGTCGTTCCCGCCTTGGGCGGGCGCCGGGATCCGGTCCGGCGCGCATCATTCTACTTGACCGGAAAGCCTAGTGCACGTCGCTCGGTGGTGCTGGCGAGGTGCCCGTGCTGTTATAATGCGGCCCCTATCAGCGCCCGAGCGCTGTCTGAAAAGTCGGCGAACGCAGCCAGTTTTCAGGCAGTGACCCGCCATCGTCCTGAAAACGGTGACCCCAATGAAAGCTCCCGAACTGCTCTCCCCCGCGGGAACGTTCAAGAACATGCGCTATGCGTTCGCCTATGGCGCCGATGCCGTCTATGCCGGTCAGCCGCGCTATTCGCTGCGCGTGCGCAACAACGACTTCAAGCTCGACAACCTCCATCGTGGCATCGCCTATGCCCACGAGCGCGGCAAGCAGTTCTACGTGGCGTCGAATATCGCGCCGCATAACAGCAAGCTCAAGACCTACCTGCGCGACATGGAGCCGGTCATCGAGGCGGGGCCGGACGCACTGATCATGTCCGACCCGGGGCTGATCATGATGATCCGCGAGCGCTGGCCAGAGCAGGTCATTCATCTCTCGGTGCAGTCCAACGTGGTCAACTGGGCGGCGGCGAAGTTCTGGCAGCGGCAGGGCATCAGCCGCATCATCCTGTCGCGGGAGCTGTCGCTCGAGGAGATCGCCGAGATCCGCGCCGAGTGCCCCGACCTCGAGATCGAGACCTTCGTCCATGGTGCCCTGTGCATCGCCTATTCGGGGCGCTGCCTGCTCTCCGGCTACTTCAATCACCGCGACCCCAACCAGGGTACCTGCACCAACGCCTGCCGCTGGCAATACAACACCGTGGCCGCGGCCCAGGACGAGACCGGCGACCTGGTGCCGGCCAACTCGGCGGCGGCGCATGCGGCAAGCGGTGTGTGGACGCCCGGCCAGGGCGGCCTGATCGCGTCGGGCGGCGGCAGTACCACCCTCAGCACGGCCACCGCCGGCGGCGTGGAGGGGCAGGACGAGCTTTCGGCGCTGATCGAGGACGCCACCCGGCCGGGCGAGCTGATGCCAATCTTCGAGGACGAGCACGGCACCTACATCATGAACTCGAAGGACCTGCGCGCCGTGCAGCACGTGCCCAGGCTCGCCGAGATGGGGGTGACCTCACTCAAGATCGAGGGCCGCACCAAGTCCCACTACTACGTGGCACGCACCGCCCAGGTCTATCGTCGTGCCATCGACGATGCGGTGGCCGGCAGGCCCTTCGACATGCGCCTGATGGATGAACTCGACAACCTGGCCAACCGTGGCTACACCGAGGGGTTCTATCGGCGCCACGTGCACGACGAGTACCAGAACTACGAGCGCGGCAATTCGGTCGGCGTGCACCAGCAGTTCGTCGGTGAGGTGATCGGCTACGATCCCGATCGCGGCGTGCTCGAAGTCGACGTCAAGAACCGTTTCGAGGTAGGCGACGGCATGGAGCTGATGCTGCCCGGCGGCAACCGGCGCTTCAAGCTCGAGCACATCGAGAACAAACGAGGCGAATCGGTCCAGGCGGCGCCGGGCTCGGGTCATGTGGTGCGCATTCCCGTGCCGGGCGAGGCCATCGCGGCGGAGCGAATCGAATTTGCTTTGCTGATGCGCGATCTGCCGGGCTAGTCCCGGGGCGGCCGGTGGCCGGCACTCTATCACGACGAAGGCGGCCAGATGGCCGCCTTCGTCGTCTTGTTTGGTTCGCTTGGCGGCGACTGAATTGCCGCCTGGTGAATCGTGATTCAGGCGGAGGGATCTGACTCCTCGTAGTGGCCCACGCCGTCGCGGCCGCCATGCTTGACGCGGTACATGGCGTGATCGGCCGCGTCGACGAGGGCGGCGGCATCGTCGAATTCACCGTCCTCCAGGTCGGCGATGCCGATGGAGGCGGTCACGTGCAGCGGCTTGCCGTCGGCCTGGGCCAAGGGCTGGGTGGCCAGGTATTCGCGGATGCGATCGGCCAGGATGCCGGCATGCTGGCGCCGCGTGTTGGGCATGATCACGAGGAACTCCTCACCGCCGTAGCGCCCCGCGATATCGCTCTCGCGCACCATGTTGTTGAGCGCGGCGGCGAAGTGGATCAACACCTCGTCGCCGAAACGGTGCCCGAAGCGATCGTTGATGCGCTTGAAGTGATCGAGATCGATGAACATCACCGACAGCGGCTGCCGGGTCTGGCGGGCGCAGTCGAAGTGCTGCGCGAGACGTTTCTCCAGCCAGGGACGATTGGCCAGCTGGGTGAGGTGGTCGGTGCGGTGCTGCTCGTCGAGCACGACGTGGCTGGCGTGGAGCGCCTCCAGTTCACGCTGTTGCTCGGCCAGCCGAATGGTCATGCGCAGGTTCTGCTCGAAGAGCAACTCCTTGGCTTCTGCCAGCAGGTGGGTGCTGTCGATGGCGGGCGGGCAGGTAATCTCGAACAGGCGGGCCAGCGAGGGCAGGCGATGCTGGAGCTCCTGCATGACCGTCATCAGCATGACGATGTCCAGCGAAGCGACGGAAGCGAGCTGGCGCAGCAGGGCGCTGAAGGCGGAGGCCGAGTCGGCGGCGAGCCAGCAGTCGGCGATACGGCAGGAGAGGCGCAGGCAGAGCTTGCGCGCATCGCCGTCGGCGAGCTGGCCATGGCTGTCGATGATGCCGAGCGCGATGGGGGCGGGCACTCCCCAACTGGCGGCCAACCAGGCGCCCACCAGGGCGTGGTCGCAGCCGTAGCGTTCATGCTCGGCCTCGCTCAGCCTGTGGTGCTGGCGAAGTTCGGGGATGTGGGAAGCATAGGCATCGCCATCCAGCGCCTCGAACGCCAGGATGCCGATGTCCTGCAGCAGGGCGGTGGTGAACAGCTGCGAGGCTTCCTGGGGACAAAGGTGCTGGGCCAGCTCCTGCGTGGCGCTAGCGGCGATGATGGCGCGCTGGCATAGGTATTCGTGGTCGAGCACGGTGCCGGCGCCGGGGCGGGGTAAGCCGAAACTCAGGGCGATCGCCAAGGTGGCGTCCAGGCCGATGCGCGAGACGCCATCCAGGCAGGTGGAGACGGCATTCCCGCCGCGCGAATAGGAGGCGCTGTTGGCCATGGAGAGGAGCCGCAGGGTGAGCGCGGGATCCTGCTCGATGGTGCGGGCGTAGTCGGCAAGACAAGGGTCGGACGAGCGGGCGATGGCGATCACGCGCGCCGCCGCTGCCGGCAGGCTGGGCAGCGTGCGGCATTCGGCCAGTCGGGTGCGCAGGGCTTCGGGCAAGGGCGGTAGCTGTAGATTGGCGAGGCCGGCCACGCCAGATGATTCCGCTATCGATATCCTATCGATCGGCATATTGTTCCCGCCCATGCTGGTTCTTGTTGTCCCCGGCCAAGCCTAGCAGAACGGTTAGCTGCCAAGCGTTTGAGACACTAGGGCTTCCTCAACGATGCATCGAGGTGGTCGACGACTTCCGCCCAGTCGGCATCCTCCTCCAGCGCCGTATACAAGAACTCGGCCTGGCTGGGGTTCCAGAAGGGTGCCTGGTATAGGGCCATCTCGGGCGGAAGCGGAGCGTGGCGCTCGAGAAATGCCTTGATCGAGGCCTCATCGGCCGCAAGGCCCAGCTGTTCGAATAGCTCGCTGAAGGGGTGGTCGGGATGCTCCATGTCACAGCTCCTTACGCCTGGGATTCCGGTTCGTTACGTTCACCTTAGCCCGGCTGCGGGGGGACGCCAGCCGGTATGCCGGGCATGGCCGGCCGCTGCCGCAGGGGTCAACGCTCGCCCACCAGCGGGGTGAGAAAGCGTCGGCGACGCTCCTGCTCATCGAGGGGTTGGGCCAGGAGATGCACCAGCTTGGTCAGGGCGGCCTCCGGGGTCATGGCATCCCCCGACAGCACACCGGCCTGCAGCAGACCCTGTCCGGCTGCATAGTGGCCCGGGGCGATGCTGCCGATCGGGCACTGGCTGATCGCGGCGATCAGCTTGCCCTCGCCGCTGGCCTTGGCCAGCACGCCGATCAGTTCAGGGTCCGCTGGGATGTTGCCCCCACCCCAGACTTCGAGCAGCGCGCCGCGAACTCGCGCGTCGCTGAGCCAGGCGTCGAGCTGCCAGGCCTGGATGCCGGGCCAGAGCGCGAGCCTGGCCACGCCGCCCACGGCCAGTGCCGTGTAGTCGGGAAGTTCGAAGCGGGGAGCGCCGCGCTGCTGGGTTTCTAGACCGCGGCCGGGATAGAGGATCACGTCGTCCTCGACACGCTCGCCGAGAATCGGGTAGTTGGGGCTGGCGAAAGCGTCGTCGGCCTCGCTGTGGGTCTTGCGGGTGCGTACGCCCCGCAGCAGGCGCCCACAGAAGGCCACGGCGACTTCCTGCAGCTCCGGCCTGGCGGCGAAGCGCAGGGCGAGCTCGATGTTGTCCAGGGCATCGCTGCCCTCGGCCTCGAGCGGATGCATGGCCCCGGTCACCACCACGGAGCGGTCCAGGCCCTGAAGCTGATAGGCCAGGCTGGAGGCGGTCCACGACAGGGTATCGGTGCCGTGCAGTACGACCACGCCGGCATATTCACCCACTTGGGCGGCGATGGTCCCCGCCAGGCGCTGCCAGTCACGCGGTGTCGCCGCACTCGAGTCGATGGGATCGTCCGCCGCCTGGACCGCGAAACTGGGCAGGCGGGCCTGGCGCGTGGGCGGGAGAGTGGCCAGGGCGCGCCGCAATCGAGCCTCGATGTCTCCACCGGGTGCCAGCCCCTGGTCGCTGGGCAGCATGCCCAGGGTGCCTCCCGTGTACAGTACCAGCACGGGGCGATCGGCGAAGGGGGACTCGTTCATGGCGGCTCCTGCATTGTCGTGTTCGAGGGCGCGGCTGGGCGCGCGAGCGACATGATAGCGGGACTCGCCGGGGAACTCACTCGTCGGCGCTGACTCTGACGCCCTCTGCGACTCGTTCGCCGGGATGGGTGATCACCGTGTCGCCCGCCTCGAGCCCCGAGAGTACTTGGCTGACGAGCCCCTGGCGTCGCCCCGGTTCCACTGACCGGCGCACGGCACGCCCCGCTTCGATCACGAAGACGCTCCACTCTCCCTGGTGGCGAAACAGCGCGCTGGTGGGCATCTGCAGGACCTCATCGGCCGCCCAGACCAGGAATTCGGCATCGACGCGAAAGCCGCTCCCCAGGCCCAGCGTGGCCAGATCGAGCCCATCGGCGAAGTCCACAATCACCGGGACCCGCTGTTCGTCCACGCCGAGCGCCGAGGTGCGGGTGAAGCCGGATGGCGCGATGCGCCTGACGTGGCCTGTCAGCGGTTCGCCGCCCCAGCCGGTGATGTTCACGCTCATGCCGGGACGAAGGCGCACGGCGTTCATGGAGAGCAGGTCGACCTGGATCTCCAGGTCGTCGAGGCTGCCCAGCTCCAGGATCGGATCGCCGGCCGAGACGCTGCCCTCGCAACAGCGGTAGCGGGTCAGCACCAGCCCCGACACCGGAGCGCGAACCTGCAGCACCGGTTGGTCCGATTCGCTGCGCTGGCCGCTGGCCACGGCGAGCAGTGCCCTGGCGCTCTCCACCTCGAAGCGCGCGACCTCGACCCCGGAAGCCGCGGAATTTTCCAAGGCCCGAAGCCGGTCACGCAGGTTCTGGCGCTGCTCCAGCTCGGCGGTGGAGATGAGATTGCGTTCATGAAGCTGGCGGTAGCGCTGATACTCGGCCTCGGCGAAGCGCCGGTCGGCGCGTGCCGTCTCGAGGTTGGCCTGGGCGGCACGTAGCCGGGCCTGAGCGGCCTGCAGGCTGTCCTCTGCCTGCTGTCGCGTACGCACGTCCAGCGCCGGTGCTGGATTCGGCTCGAGGCGGAACAGCGTATCGTCTTCCGCGACCCGGTCGCCTTCTTCGATCGTCACGCGCTGGAGAAAGCCGGCGATCGGTGCCGAGACGTTCCAGGTATCGCGCAGGCGGGTGCGGCCCTCTTCGATGATCGAATCGGTGAAAGGCCCCACGCTGACCCTCGCCACGTTGACCGGCACCGGCATGGGGCGCAGTGCCCAGGCCAGCAGGGCGAGCAGCCCGAGTCCCAGCGCGGCCCAGATGGCGTAGCGTATCCAACGGCGACCTTTCTTCATGTTCTTCCCCTGTTGTGCTGGAGACTTGGACCGTCACTCCACGGCCTTGAGGACGCGCAGCTTGTCGAGCCGGCCGAGGCGGCGGAAGACGAGTACGCCGACCACTGCGGAAGCGGTCAACACGCCGGCGGCGGCGAAGCCGAAGACCTGGGAGCTGAAGACCAGCGGTATGCGGAACAGGTCGTTGCTGAAGGCGGCGTGCAGCAGGCGAATGAAGACGGTGCCGATGGCCCACCCCAGCGGGATGGCCGCCAGGGTGAGCAGGGCGATCTCCCCCAGCAGTACCCGCGCGACTTCCGCCCGGGTGTAGCCCAGCACCTGCAGGGTCGCCAGCTCCCGGGCGCGCTCGGCGAAGGCGATGCGGGCGTTGTTGTAGACCACGCCGAAGGCGATGGAGGAAGCGATGGCAACGAAGATGACCGCGAACGTGCGCAGGGTCTCGCCCATGTACTCACGTATGCCGCGCTCGGCCTCGTTGAGCAGGCCGATCGACGCCACCGCGGGCATCTCCCACAGGGCGGCGTGCAGCTCCGCGGCGTGCGCGGGGTCGACCAGCAGCCACGCGCCGCTTATCGCAGGGCCTTCATGCACCAGGGCGTTGAGCGTATCGCGGCGCAGGTAGGCACCGACACCCAGCGGCTCGTCCACCACGGCGACGAGAGCCAGGCGCAGGCGCTCGCGCCGTCCCTCCATGACCGCGACTTCGAGCATATCGCCGATGCTTGCATCGAGTACCCCGGCCAGATGGCGTGTCAGCATGATGCCCGCTTCGGGCACGGGCTGGGCCTGGCCACGAGAGTCGAGTACCCGGCGCAGCTGCGGCTCGGGGTCCAGGCCAAGCAGGCTGGTGCGGTACTCGCGATGGCCATGGACCAGGGTGGCAGGCACCCGACGCCAGGTTTCCACCGCCAGTACGCCAGGCTGGTGGCGCAGTTCACCGGCGGCACGGGCCGGTGTCGGGTCGTTGAAGGTGAGTTCGACATCCATCCGCAGTACCTGGCGGTACTGCTGGTCGATCATCTTGTCCACCGCGGCGAGCTGGTAGGCGCCGATCATCAGCAGGCCGGCGGACAGGGCAATCCCCACCACGGAGAAGCCGGCCTTGGCCGGATGCCGGGCCAGGTTGCGCAGCACGATACGACCTTCGTTACCTAGCAGTGTCGAGGGCACCAGGCTTTCGAGCCAGCTGCGGCGAAAGCGATGCGGTGCCGGCGGCCGCATCGCCTCGGCGGGTGGGCGACTGACCGCTCGCCACACCGCGTGCCAGGTGCCGGCCAGGGCGGCACACAGCGTCACCCCAAGCGACAGGGCCAGCGCCCAGGGCGGCACGCCGAAGCGCATCTCGGGGAAACGGAAATAGGCGCGATACACCTCGGCCAGGCCGCTGGCGGCCCAGCCGCCCAGCGCCACGCCCACGGCCCAGCCGAACAGGACGATCGCAGCCGCCAGCAAACCGTAGTGCCGGGCCAGCTCGGTGTCGCGATAGCCGAAAGCCTTGAGGATGGCCAGCTGCTCGCGCTGGGTCTGGATGATACGCCCCATCACCACGTTGAGCAGGAAAGCCGACACCGTCAGAAAGATCGCCGGCAGTACGGTGGCCATGAGGCGCTGCTGGTTGAGCTCCTCCTCGATGAAGCGGTGCGACTGCTGGTCATGGCGGGTCTGCGCCCCGATGGCGCCATAGCGGGCCAGCGCCAGGTCGAGGGCGTCGATGACATCGTCCCGACTGGCCCCCGCCTGCAGCGTCAGGCTGAGGCTGTTGAAAGCACCCTCCATGCCGTAGGCGCGGGAGAGCGAGCGCTGGTTCATCCACAGCACCGCATAGCGGCGATAGTCAGGCATCAGGTCGGTGGGGGCGGCTTGGTAGAGATACTCGGGACTCAGCGCGATACCCGCGATCGTCAGCCGGGTATGACGGCCGTTGACGATCGCCTCCAGAGTGTCGCCCGGTCGCAGACCATGCGCCTCGGCAAAGGCGTCGGAGACGATGGCCTGGTCGTCGCGCCCGGCTTCCGGCAGGCTGCCGCTCAGCAGATGGAGCCGATTGAGCAGCGGCTGGCGACCGTCGGGCAGCGACAGCAACAGGCCGCGTACCGGATCGCCGTAACCGGGTACCGCCAGCCGAACCGCGGCGCGAACCCGGGGTTCGATCAGGTTGACGCCATCGAGCCGCTGCAGCTGCTCGAGCACGCCCAGGGGGGCGCGCTTGACCTCGGCGAAGATCTCGGCGAAGTGATGGCTGGCGTAGAACCGGTCGCGGGCACCGGACAGCGCCTCCAGCGTGGTCACGGCGAGAATCAGCGTCATCACGCCGCTGGCGATGACCAGGGCGATGGCCAGCGCCTGCCCCTTGAGACGCCACAGGTCGCGATACAGTTTGCGGTCGAGTGTCTGCATACCTGCGTCCGGCTACCAGCGCAACTCTTGCGGCATGCGGCGCCGGGCATTGGCCTGCAGCCGTTCGACCCTGCCGTCGCGCAGGCGCACGATGCGATCGGCCATGTCGCCGATCACCTCGTTGTGGGTGATGATCGCCACGGTGGTGCCGGTTTCGCGATTGATGCGCTCGAGGACTTCCAGCACCCGGATGCCGGTCTGGAAGTCGAGGGCGCCGGTGGGTTCGTCGCATAGGAGCACGTCTGGCTGCTTGGCCACGGCGCGGGCAATGGCAACCCGCTGCTGCTCGCCGCCAGAGAGCTGCGAAGGAAAGTGGTCGAGACGATGCTCTAGCCCCACCAGCGCCAGGGCCTCCTCGGGGAGCAGCGGGTGACGGCTGATATCGGTGACGACGGCGACATTCTCCCGCGCGGTGAGGCTCGAGATCAGATTGTAGAACTGAAACACGAAGCCGACGTGATGTCGCCGAAAGCGGGTCAGCTCGCGCTGGTTGGCATGTGCCAGGTCAATGCCCTGGGCCTGTGCGGGCGAAGTCGTACCCGAGTGGCGAGGGACGGAGTGATGAGGGTCGCGTGGGTCGCTCGGATAGTAGAGCAGCGAGCCCTCGCTGGGACTGTCCAGGCCGCCCAGGATGTTGAGCAGGGTGGACTTGCCCGAACCTGAAGCCCCCAGCATCACCACCAGCTCCGCCGCATGCAGCTCCAGATCGACGCCGCGCAGCGCCTGGATGGTGATTTCGCCCATCGGATAGAAGCGCTTCAGGCCGCGGGCCTGGAACACGACGCGGGACATGGCGTAGGGGCTGCCTCGTGGAAAGATTAGAGACAGGCTAGCATGCCGGGGCGCCGGCACGGTGTTGATCGAGGTCAAGAAGCGTTCAGGTTGGCGGGGGTTAGCGCGTGAACAGCCTACCGCTCTGATCCAGATCCAGGCGACGGTTGCGTCCTGCCAGCAGGGCGAAGGTAATGGCGACGGCCACGATCAGCAGCAGCACGATGGTGATGGCATCGATGGAGACCTCGAACTGCAGCAGCACGCCCACCGCCAGCGGTCCCATGGCGGCAAGGGTGTAGCCGCCGCCCTGGGCCAGGCCGGAGAGCTTGCCGGCCAGGCGTGAATTGGCCGTACGCAGCACGATCAGGGTCAGCGCGAGGCTGAAACTGCCGCCCTGGCCGAGCCCCAGCAGCACCACCCCGGGCCAGCGCCAGTTCTGCCCGGCCTGCAGCAGCAGCCACAGGCCGCCCGCCACGCAGCCCAGTACCAGCAGCAGCGCCGGGCGTTGGTCACGGCCGAAACGCGCCAGCCATGGCGCACCCAGCGCCGAGATCAGTTGCACCATGACCGAAGCGCCCATCAGCCAGCCGGCCTCGGCTTCGCTGTAGCCGCGGCTCTGGAGCAGGGTTGGCAGCCAGCCGAAGACGATGTAGGCCAGCGAGGATTGCGTGCCCATCAGCAGCATTACCTGCCAAGCGAGCGGCTGCCCGAGCAGCTCGCGCATGCTGCCGCCCGGGGGCGGCGCGGGCAGGTTGCGAGGCGTGCGCGGCATCAACGACACCCAGGCGAGCAGGGCCACCGCGGCCAGCAGCCCCCAGCTCACCAGACTCCAACGCCAGCTGTCCATGAGATCGGCCAGGGGAATGCTCAGGCCGGCGCCGAGGGCGCCGCCCAGGCACAGGGCCATGGTATAGACCCCGGTCATCAGGTCTGCCCCGCCGGGCAGCTCGCGCTTGACCAGCGCTGGCAGCAGCGTGCCGGCAACGCCGATGGCGGCGCCCACCAGCAGGGTGCCGCCGAACAGCAGCACCACGGCCGGGAGGCCGCGCAGCAACAGGCCGAGAATCAACAGGCCCAGTGCCAGGGCGAGCGTGTTTTCTGGCCCCGCGCGCTTGGCGAGCCAGGGCGCCAGCGGCGCGAAGACACCCAGGCAGAGCACCGGCAGGGTGGTCAGGGCCCCGATGGCCAATGGCGACAGACCGGTATCGGCCCGAATTCGCAGCAGCAGGGGCGCGAGCGAGGAGAGGGCGGGCCTCAGGTTGAGGCCCACCAGTACCATCAGCAACAGGAAGAGGACGAGGCGTCGGCGATCGGGACGGGCGTCAGTCGTCATGGCCTCGCCACTTGTCGGTTCCTCTGCTGGTGTCATTTCGTACGGCAGCGTCGTCCACGTCGCGGCGGGCAATCAGGGGGTGCTCGTTGACGCCGCGCGGGTCGTAGTTGACCCGCCCGGGAGCGGAGGCGCCCTGCAGCTGGCGACGAATGTCGGATACGTCCTCGACGCTGATCAGCTGCTCCTGGTTGCCCAGCACCTGGCGCTGGGAGACCAGCCGGCCTTCGAAGGTCCAGCAGCGCTGCGGCACTTGGGCGACGTACCAACTGCGGCCGTTCCAGTGGGCGTGGCCCTGTTCGTCCAGCTGCAGGGACTCGAGCGGCACCAGGGCAGCGAACAGGCGGGCATTGAGCACCAGACCGCCACAGGCCATGGTGACGGCGCCTTCGTAGCGCCCGGCATGCAGGCACTCAACGACGCTGCTGCGCTTGGCTCGGGGCTCGACGCTGCCCTGGCCGCAGAGATGCAGCAGGCTGTCATCGATCTGCTTGATGACCCAGACCGGAATCGGTTGCTTTCCGGTCAGCCATTTGAGCATGCTCGAGTCTCCTTGCGTCACCCGGCGAGGTGGGATGGGAATCAGTGGCTTGCGGCGTGTCGGGGTTGGATCCGCCAGCCGTCAAACCGTATACCATCCCGCACCTCTCGCCAACCACCAAGCCGCCGCGTGCGTGTCGCTCAGGCCCGGCGAGTGCGCGGCCCGCGGCTGCGCCGGCGTCGTGGCGCCTGAGCGTCGCCGCCGGCCGCGTTGCCGTCACGTTGTCCCGACTGGCCCCGGTTGGCGCCGCCCTGGCCCGAACGGCCGCCGCGACGGTTGCGCCCGTTCTCGATCGGTTCGGGCTTGGCGTTCGGGTCGGGCTCGAAGCCGGGCTCGATGTGCTTTTCCAGGTCGCGCTTGATCAGCCGCTCGATGCCCTTCAGCAGCCCGTGCTCGTCGACGCAGACGAGCGAAACGGCCTGGCCCTCGCTGCCGGCACGGCCGGTGCGGCCGATGCGGTGGACGTAGTCCTCGGCGACGTTGGGCAGCTCGAAGTTGACCACGTGAGGCAGCTCGCTGATGTCCAGGCCGCGGGCGGCGATGTCGGTCGCCACCAGCACCTGCAGGTCGCCGCTCTTGAACGCCGCCAGCGCCTTGGTGCGTGCCGACTGGCTCTTGTTGCCATGGATCGCCATGGCCGGGATCTCCTGCTTGGAGAGCTGCTCGGCCAGGCGGTTGGCACCATGCTTGGTGCGCGTGAAGACCAGCACCTGATGCCAGGCGTGGCGGGTGATCAGATGCGCCAGCAGGTCGCGCTTCTTCTCCCGGTCGACGCGGTAGACCGCCTGGTCGACGGTTTCCGCCGTGGTGTTGCGGCGAGCCACCGAGATCTTCTCGGGATTGTCGAGCAGCTTGGCGGCCAGCGCCTGGATCTCGTCGGAGAAGGTGGCCGAGAAGAGCAGGTTCTGGCGTTTCTCGGGCAGCACCCGCAGCACCTTGCGAATGTCGTGAATGAAGCCCATGTCGAGCATGCGGTCGGCTTCGTCAAGCACCAGAATCTCCACGCGGGAGAGGTCCACGTGCTTCTGCTGGTGCAGGTCCAGCAGCCGGCCGGGGGTAGCCACCAGCACGTCGAGGCCGGGGCGAATGGCGTCGACCTGGGGTTGCTGGCCGACGCCGCCGAAGATGACGTGGCTCTTCAGGGTCAGATGACGGCCGTAATCGGCGACGCTTTCGCCTACCTGGGCGGCTAGCTCGCGGGTCGGGGTCAGCACCAGTGCGCGTACCTGACGCGGGCCGGGGCGTGGGCCATCGGCCAGACGCTGCAGCATCGGCAGGGTGAAGCCGGCGGTCTTGCCGGTGCCGGTCTGGGCGCTGGCGAGCAGGTCGCCGCCCTTGAGCACGGCGGGAATGGCCTGGCGCTGGATCGGGGTCGGGGTGGTGTAGCCCTGGGCCTCGACGGCACGCAGCAGTTCGGCACGCAGGCCGAGATCGGAAAAGAGGGTCATGCGGTCTCCGCAGATACGTCATGGCCTCGTCGTGTGCGACATGCACATGACCAGTCCCGGGCCAGGACGCGAGAAATTCGGTTCAGGGGCGCGGCAGGAGGGACCACGAATCGCCGCGAGGCACCAGTATGCCACAGCCATCTCGAATATGCAGTAAGACCGTGCCTCAGCGCGCCTGCCTGATGCCGGCGGCGATCTCGCCGGCCACCTGGTCCCAGCTGCTGCCCAGCGCGCGCACCAGCGCCGGGTAGCCGTCGTCGTCGAGCACCGTCTCCGCATGGAAAGGCTCCATGGCCAGCAGACGTCCATCGGGTGCCAACAATTGCCACTGGCCGCTGGCGATGGCCAGGCCGTCATGACGCCCCTGGAAGCGGTCCACCTCGAGGCGCAGGCGCAGGGCCTCGCTGCGCCCGAGGCTGGCATCGTCGCGCATGACCCGGGTATCGGTGAGGCGCTCGCTCAGCCTGGCGCGCAGGCCGCGCTCCAGCTGGCGCCCCAGCGGCTCGGCCCAGAGGTGCTGGCGCGCGGCGTTGAGCGTGATGTCGTCGAGTTGCAGGACGATGCCATCGGTATCCAGGTAGTGCGCCAGGCGCGGCGAGTGCACGATCAGCAGGTGCTCGGTGGTAGGGTTGCCGTCCTTCGCTGCGGTACCGGCGTCGGGTAGCAGGTATCGGTTGGCCGGCGCCGAGGACGAGGCGCAGCCGCTGGCCAGCAGCAATATGCCCGCCACCAGGGCGAGCCGGATCATCCGCCTCATGCAACACTCCCTTCCGATACGACGACAACAGCATAGCGATTCATGGGCTGGCTTCCTCAGTTGGTTCGCGGTGCGCGCGGCGTCGGGTCCTCGGCGTCGAGGCTGTCGAACAGCAGCGCCCTGGGGTTCTCGTTGAGCGTACGGGTCACCGGCTGCAGCTCGCGCAGGGTGCGCTCCAGCCGTTCGGCGGCGCCGGTCAGCTCGCGATAGGCACTGGACTCCGGCGACATCCCCTCCAGCGTCTCGCGCAGGGCTTCCAGCGAGGCGTTGAGGTTGGCCGGCAGGTTGCGCGTGCCGGGGTCGTCGAGCACGCCCTGCAGCGAGGCGCTCAGCTCGCGGACTTCACCGAGCATGGCCTCGGAGGCGGCCAGGTTGCGCTCCAGGCCGGTGAGCAGCGGCTGGATCTCGAGCGCGTTGAGCTTCTCCAGCAGGGCCGTGACCTGGGACTCGATCTGGGCGAATCCGGTCGAGGTGGTGGGGAACACGGTGCGCTCGCTGAACGTCTCGGCAACGTAGTCGTCGGCCTCCTCGCGGTAGAAGTTGATGTCGACGAACATCGCCCCGGTGAGCAGGTTGCCCGACTTGAGCGAGGCACGCAGGCCGCGGCCGAAGAGGCGCCGGAAGCGCTGGTCCCACTCCTCCAGGTCGACTTCCTGGTTCTCGATCCCGAGGCGCTGCGGTTCGATGCGGATCAGCACCGGGATGGCGAAACCGCCGCGGGTCTCCGGCTGGGTCGCGGTGAACTCCCAGGGCACGCTGGCCACGGTACCGATGCGTACGCCGCGGAACTCCACCGGGGCGCCGCGGGAGAGCCCGCGCACGCTGTCCTCCACCAGCAGGACGTATTCGAGATAGCGATTGAAGGTGCCCTGACGAGCGCTCTCTTCGTCGGGGTAGAGGTTGAAGGTGGCACCATCCTCGACCGGGCGGCCGCGGGGCAGGTCGTCGGGAACGCCGAAGGTGACGCCCCCGCCCAGCAGTGCCTCGATCGATTCCACGTTGACGCGGATGCCGTCGGCATCGAGGCGCAGGTCGACGCCGCTGGCCGACCAGAAGCGGGTGCCGTCGGTGACCAGGCGGTCGTAGGGGCTCTCGATGAAGATGCGCTGGTTCATGCGCCGCAGGTCGGGGTCGAAGTCGACCTCCTCGACGCGTCCCACGGTGTAGCCCTGGTAGGTGACCGGATCCCCCGTACGCAGCGAGTTGCCAAGCTGGCTGACCAAATTGACGCGGATCCCGGCCGCGTCGGCGGGGGCGACGGGGGGCTGGTCGCTGACCTGGAACTCGCGCACGCCGGACTCGCCGCCGCCCGGCTCGAGCTGGATGTAGGCCCCCGAGAGCACCGTACCCAGGCCGCTGATCCCCTCGCGGCCGATACGCGGCTTGACCACCCAGAAGCGGCTGCCCTCGGTCAGCAGGTCATCGGTATCGGGGGACATGCGCGCGGTGATCACGGCGTGCGACATGTCGTCGGAGAGCTGCACGCGCTCGACCCGGCCGACCTCGACGTTGCGGGTCTTGATCAGGGTGCTGCCGGCCTCGATGCCGTCCGCGCTGCTCATGGTCAGAGTGATCAGCGGGCCGCGGCTGCGATAGTTGTCGTAGACCAGCCATAGCCCGATCAGCATCGCCACGATGGGCACGATCCAGATTGGCGAGAGGCGCCGCTGCGGCGTGGGGCGGGCACGGTGCATGTCGCGGGAGGCCTCGTTGTCGCGAGGAGTGTCGCTCATCCGGTGGTTCCTTGCGTTGCAGGTCGGTCACGCGGCAGGGGCGTGTCCCAGATCAGGCGGGGGTCGAACGTCATGGCGGCCAGCATGGTCAGCACCACCACGGCGGCGAACGCCAGGGCGGCGGGGCCGGGGGTGATCGACATCAGCGAGCCGGCGCGAATCAGCGCCACCAGGATGGCGACCACGAAGACGTCGACCATCGACCAGCGACCGATGAACTCGGTCAGGCGGTAAAGCCAGGTGCGGTGGCTGGCGTTGAGCTCGCTGCTGCGCTTCACCACCAGGCAAAGCCAGGCCAGCGCCACCAGCTTGCCCACCGGCACGATGACGCTGGCCATGAAGATCACCGCGGCCACCGGCCACGAGCCCATCTGGATCAGTTCCACCACGCCGCCGATGATGGTGGATGGATCGCTGTGACCGAGGCTGGTGGTGGTCATGATGGGGTAGACGTTGGCCGGAATGTACATCAGCGCGGAGGCGGCCAGCAGCGCCCAGGTGCGCTGGAGGCTGTGCGGCAGCCGGGCGTGCAGTCGTTCCCCGCAGCGCCGGCAGTATCCGCCGCCGCCGGCCTCCAGCCGGTTGACCAGCCCGCAGGTGGGGCAGCCGGTCAGGCCCTGGCCGGCGGCCGTGGTGCCGGTACGGGCTCCTTCGGGGGCGAGCGGTTCGCCGGCGAGCGAGAACCACATCCAGTCCGAATCGATCGACTGGGTGGTGAACAGCAGCAGCAGGGCGAAGGCGCAGAAGGCCCAGAACGAGAGGCCGAGCTCGATCTGGGCCAGGTCCGCCACCTTTATCAGGCTCACCAGCGCGCCAATGATGAATACGTCGGCCATCATCCATGGGTTGAGATGGGCCAGGGTGCGGGCAATGGTGCGGCTGGCCGGCAGTGGCTGACCCTGCAGCAGGCCCAGTTGCAGCCACATGACGCCGAGCAGGTAGAGGCCCGGCAGCACGGCGATCGTCATGATCACCGCGATCGCCACCAGCGGCTGGTCGAAGCCGATCAGCGTCGTGGCCGTATGGGTCAGTTCGATACGGTTGCCGACCCCGCTGGTGCTGAAGCTGACGAACGGAAACGAGATCGCCAGCAGCAGTGCGACCATCGCCGCCATGGCCAGCGCCATGCTGCGCTGGGCAGGTTGCCGGTGGCGTGTCGCCAGGGTGTGTCCGCAGCGGGGGCAGTCCGCCCGCTGGCCGGGCCGCAGCGGGGGCAGCGCCACCAGCCAGTCGCATTCGTGGCAGGCACGCAGCCGGCGGCGCGAGGTGCGTGCCTCGGGCGGGGCCTGATCGACCAAGGGGGCGCTCGGGACGAGCGGTGGGCGCGAAAACCTGTAGGGCACTGGCGAGTCGACTCGAATGCTGGTGGAGCGAGGCTGCTCGCATCCTGTCTTAGGAAAGCCGTGTCGGCTGCTTCCAAAGTGTGGCATGTTGACGCCCCGCGTACCATATACAAACATTCGCCCCTGAATGTTCCTCGAGGAGACGACCTTGTTACTACCCCTATTGGCCGTGCTGGCCGGTCTCGTGCTGTTGGTCTGGAGTGCCGAACGCTTCGTCGACGGAGCGGCGGCGACATCAAGGCGGCTGGGCGTGTCGCCATTGCTGGTCGGCATGCTGGTGATCGGCTTCGGCACCTCGGCGCCCGAGCTGATGGTCTCCTCGCTGGCGGCGGGGCAAGGCAACCCGGGCCTGGCGCTGGGGAACGGCTACGGCTCCAACATCGCCAACATCGGCTTGATCCTGGGGCTGGTGGCGGTTGTTTCGCCGCTGGCGGTGCACTCCAGCGTGGTGCGGCGCGAGCTGCCGATTCTGGTCGCCGTTACGCTCTTGTCGGCGCTGCTGCTGTGGGGCGGGATGATCGGCCGGCTCGAAGGCGGCCTGCTGCTCGTGCTGCTGGCGGCCATGGTCGGCTACAGCATCTGGCAGGCCCGGCGCAGCGGCTCCGACCCGCTGGCCGACGAGACCGAGGAGAGCCTGCAGGCGCACCCCATGTCGCTGCGCACCGGGATCATCTGGACCTTCGTCGGCCTGCTGCTGCTGGTGCTGAGTTCGCGGCTGCTGGTATGGGGGGCGGTGGAGATCGCCGTCGCCTTCGGGGTCAGCGACCTGATCATCGGGCTGACCATCGTTGCCGTCGGCACCTCGCTGCCGGAGCTGGCGTCCTCCTTCAGCGCCCTGCGCAAGGGAGAACACGACCTGGTGGTGGGCAACGTGGTCGGCTCCAACCTGTTCAACACGCTGGGCGTGGTGGGCCTGGCCGCGGTGATTCATCCGATCGAGGCGGCCACCGAAGTGCTGATGCGCGATTGGACCCTGATGACCGTCATGACGCTGTTGATGACGGTCTTCGCGATCGGCTGGAAGGGGCGCCCCGGGCGGATCAACCGGCTCGAGGGGGCAATGCTGCTGGCGCTGTTCGTCGGTTATACCGTTTTCATGGTGCACCTGGTCCTGCGCAGCGCCGGGGCCTTCTAGCCAAGGGGCGGCTCACCCTGCTGCGACATCCCGACACAGCAGGAAACAGGGACCGGGCGCCCGGGCTCTAGTAGGCTGTATGACAAGCACAAGATGCAGTGACGAGTATTGATCCAGGACAGTGTCAAGGCATGTAGGGTTTTGTAAGTCTCGTCACCCTGCATGTCTCACTGTTCTAGGCTCTTGGGACACCCCTAGCCGAGTGTCGAGGTGAAATGCGTCACGACATGTCCAGGAAGGACGTGGTCGGAAGCACAACAACGGCACCCCGCGTGCTTTCGCATCCCTTGAGACGTTGACTCTTTCGCAGCCAAGAGGTACGTCATGGAGCTTGATCCCGTAGTGCTTTCGCGACTGCAGTTCGCCTTCGTCGTCTCCTTCCACGCCATCTTCCCGGTCTTCACCATCGGCCTGGCGTCCTATCTCGCCGTGCTCCATGGGCTCTTCTACAAGACGCGCAATCCCGCCTGGGACCGCCTGGCGCAGCTGTGGACCCGGGTCTTCGCGGTGGCCTTCGGCATGGGGGTGGTGTCCGGCATCGTGATGTCCTTCCAGTTCGGCACCAACTGGAGCAACTTTTCCCAGGCCAGCGCCAATTTCATCGGGCCGCTGCTGAGCTACGAGGTGGTCACCGCCTTCTTCCTCGAGGCGGCCTTCCTCGGCGTGCTGCTGTTCGGCCGCGGCCGGGTGCCCCAGGGGGTCCACCTGTTCGCCGCCGTCATGGTCGCCCTCGGCACCTTCATCTCCACGTTCTGGATCCTGGCCGCCAACAGCTGGATGCACACCCCGGCCGGGGTCGAGCTGGTGGAAGGAACCTTCCGGGTCACGTCATGGAGCGAGGCGATCTTCAACCCCTCGTTCCCGTTCCGCCTGGCCCACATGGCCATGGCCTCGTTCATCACCGGCGGCTTCGTGGTGGCCGGGGTGAGCGCCTGGTACCTGCTGATCGGGCGCGACGTCGAGGCCAACCGCAAGGCGCTGTCGATGTGCCTGTGGATGCTGCTCGTGCTGACGCCGACCCAGGCGCTGGTGGGCGATTTCCACGGCCTCAACACCTTCGAGCACCAGCCGGTCAAGCTCTCCGCCATGGAGGGCAACTGGGAGACCCGGCGCGGTGCGCCATTCCTGGTCTTCGCCCTGCCGGACCAGGAGGCGCAGCAGAACCGCTTCGAGATCGGCATCCCCTATGCGGCGAGCCTGATCCTGACCCACGAGCTCGACGGTGAGATCCCCGGGATCGTCGAGGCGCCGCCCGAGGAGCAGCCTCCGGTGGCCATCGTGTTCTGGGCGTTTCGCGTGATGGTCGGTCTCGGCCTGCTGATGATCGCCGTGTCGCTGGTGGGGCTCTACCTGCGCCGCGGCGGGCGGGTCTACCATTCGCGACCGTACCTGCAGACGCTACGGCTGATGTCCGTCACGCCGTTCGTCGCGGTGCTCGCCGGCTGGATCACCACGGAGTCGGGACGCGCGCCGTGGCTGGTCTACGGCATGATGACCCACGCGGAGGGCGTCACGCCGTCGCTGACCGGCGGCATGGCGTTGTTCACCCTGCTCGGCTACGTGGCGGTCTACGGCGTGATCTTCTACGCCGGGACCTACTATCTCACCCGTGTAATCCGCTACGGCATGCAGCCGAAGGACGAGGAGGTGGTGGTCGACGACTTCGAGACCCCCAAGCGGCCCTGGTCGGCGACCCATACCCCGTTCGATGACGACCCGTCCAGGGAAGGAGCCTGACCATGGAAATGTTCGACTTGTCGCTGATCTGGGCGCTGATCATCGGCTTCGGCATCATGATGTACGTGCTGATGGACGGCTTCGACCTGGGGCTCGGCATCCTGTTTCCGTTCGCCCCGGATGAGGATGCCCGCGACGTGATGATGAACTCCGTCGCCCCGGTGTGGGACGGCAACGAGACCTGGCTGGTACTCGGCGGCGCGGGGCTGCTGGCGGCCTTCCCGCTGGTCTACTCGGTGTTCCTGCCGGCGCTGTACATCGGCGTGTTCCTGATGCTGGCGGGGCTGGTGTTCCGCGGCGTGGCCTTCGAGCTGCGCTTCAAGTCGCGCCGCGATCGGCGCGGCCGGCGGCTGTGGAACCTCGCCTTCAGCGGCGGTTCCGCGGTGGCGGCCTTCGCCCAGGGCGCCGTGGTGGGTACCTACATCCAGGGTTTCGCCACCGAGAACCGGGTCTACGTGGGCGGTCCGTTCGACTGGCTGACGCCGTTCACGGTGCTCACCGGCATCGGCATCATGATCGGCTACGCGCTGCTCGGTACCACCTGGCTGATCCTCAAGTCGGAAGGTTACATCCAGCGGTGGGCCTACCGGTTGACCACGCCGCTGCTGCTGGCCGTGCTCGTCATCTTCGCCATCATCAGCATCTGGACGCCGCTGGTGAACGACGTCGTGTGGGAGCGTTGGTTCGGCCACCTGCATGTGATCTGGGTGCTGCCGGCGCTGACGCTGCTGTGCATGTTCACCGTGTACTGGGCGTCGCGCCGGGGCTACGAAGTGCTGCCGTTCATTGCCACGCTGGGTACCTTCCTGTTCACCTACCTGGGGCTGGTGGTGAGCAAGTGGCCGTGGATCGTACCGCCCAACTACACCATCTGGGACGCGGCCTCGGCGCCGGAATCACAGCTCTTTCTGCTGATCGGCGTGCTCTTCGTGCTGCCCTTCGTGCTGGTCTATACCTTCTGGTCCTACTGGGTATTTCGCGGCAAGGTGCGGGCCGGCGAAGGCTACCACTGAGCAATGAATTCCGACGCACGTTCGGACCTCACGCCGAGACGCTGGCTGGCGGCTCATGCCGCCGCCCAGCGCCGCTGGCTCGGCCTGGCCGCCCTGGCCGGGATTGCCGTCGGCGCGCTGACGGTGGTTCAGATGACTCTGCTGGCCTGGATCGTCAGCCGCCTGCTGGTCGCTGGCGATTCCCTGGCCGCGCTGACCTGGGCCTTCGTCGCGCTGGTCGCCGCACTGCTGGCCAGGGCGCTGTGCCAGTGGGGGCAGGAGGCGGCCGGCCAGGAGGCCAGCCTGAACATTCGTCAGTCGGTGCGTGACGAGCTGTTGGAGCATCTTGACGCGATGGGGCCGGTGCGGGCCGGCGCCCGCCATTCGGCGAGCCTGGCCAGCCAGTTGATCGAGCAGGTCGAGGCGTTCGACGGCTACTTCGCCCGCTTCCTGCCGCAGCTGCGGCTGAGCGTGGCCATCCCGTTGCTGATTCTCGTCGTGGTGCTCTGGCTCGACTGGCTGGCGGCCCTGTTCCTGCTGCTGGCGGCCCCCTTGATCCCGCTGTTCATGGCGCTGGTGGGCATGGGGGCGGAGCGCCTCAACCGCGAACAGTTCGCCGCCGTCACTCGCCTCGCGGGCCACTTCCTCGATCGCGTGCGGGGCATCGCCACGCTGCAGCTCTTCCACCAGACCCGCGAAGCCGGCGCGGAAGTCCATGCGGCCGCGGACCGCTATCGGCGCCTGAGCATGCGCACGCTGCGGGTGGCGTTCCTCTCCTCGGCGGTGCTCGAGTTCTTCGCCTCGGTGTCGATCGCCGTCGTCGCCATCTATGTGGGCTTCGGCCTGCTCGGCTATATCGAATTCGGCCCGGCGGAGGACCTCACGCTGTTCAGCGGCCTGCTGGTATTGCTGCTGGCACCGGAATTCTTCCAGCCGCTGCGCAGCCTGGCGCAGCACTATCACGACCGTGCCGCGGCGCTGGGAGCCGCCGACGGCATGCTGGCGCTGCTCGCCGAGCCGGTGCGCCGGGCCGACGGCGGTGCAGCGCTGCCGTCGTCCGACGAGCGGCTGGTGGCCCTGGAAGGCGTGACCCTGTCGCACCCGGGGCGCGGCCAGGTGCTGGGGCCGCTCAGTGTCGCGGTGGCCGCCGGCGAGACGCTGGTGATCGCGGGGCCCTCGGGGGCGGGCAAGTCGGCCTTGCTGCAGCTGCTGGCGGGCTTCGTGGCCCCCGACGAGGGCGAGCGCTGCACTCAGGCGACGCTGAGGATCGCCTGGATGGATCAGCGCCCGGTGCTGATCCACGGCAGCCTGGCCGACAACCTTCGCCTGGCCGCGCCCGATGCGAGCGAGGCCGAACTGCAGCAGGCGCTCGAACGGGCCGGGCTGGCCGAGCTGGTGGCTGCGCTGCCTCAGGGGATCGATACCGGTCTGGGCGAGCGGGGTTCCGGTCTGTCGGGTGGCCAGGCGCAGCGCCTGGCGCTGGCGCGCGTGTTCCTCTCGAACGCCGACCTGGTGCTGCTCGACGAGCCCACCGCGAGCCTGGATGCGGAAAGCGAAGCGCGGGTCGTCGAATCGCTGCGCCGGCTGGCCGAGGAGGGCCGGGCGCTGGTCATCGCCACCCATCACCCCGCCCTGATGGCCTTGGCGAGTCGGCGGCTCGAACTCGACGGAGGCGCCGTCAAGGCCCAGGCAACGGGAGTGCGTCTCCATGAGTGAGTCGCTGAAAGCCACGCTGTCCCCTTGGCTGCGTTTGCTTGCGCGTCGCCCGCGGCGGCTCGCCATTGGCGTGCTGTTGCTGGCGGCGACGCTGTTCTCGGCGGTGGGGCTGTTGGCGCTATCGGGCTGGTTCATTGCCGCTAGCGCGCTCACCGGCATTGCCTTGTCGATGGGCCTCGCGGCCAGTCTCGACGTCTACGTACCTGGCGGTGGGATACGCTTCTTCGCCGTCAGCCGGACCGTGGCGCGCTATCTCGAGCGACTCTACAACCACGACACCGTGCTGCGCCTGCTGGCCGACTTGCGCGTTCGGCTGTTCGCCGCCATGGCCAGGCTCGACGACCGCAGCCTGGCCCGGCAGCGTGCCAGCGACTGGCTCAACCGGCTGACCGCCGACATCGACACCCTCGACAGCCTCTACCTGCGCCTGCTGGCGCCGCCGCTGGTGGCGCTGGCAGCGGTGCTGCTGCTGGCCGCCTTCCTGGCGCTGTGGGTCCCGCCCGTGGGGGTGGCCCTGCTGGCGCTACTGCTGCCCGCCTGGGCCTGGCTGACGGTTGGCCAGGCGTGGCTGGGCATGGCCGCGAGCCGGCGCCAGGTGGGCCATCTTCAGCGCCTGCGTAGCCAGGCCATCGAGTACCTGACCGGGCTGGCGGAGCTGGAGGCTTACGGCAGCCGGGCCTGGCATCGGCGCGGGCTGCGCCAGCGCGAGCAGGCGCTGTGCCGGGACCAGCGTCGCGTCGGCAGGGTCGCCGGCTTCGGCATTGCCTTGGGGAACCTGGCGGTCGGGCTGGGCATGGTGGCGGCGCTGTGGCTGGCAGCCTTGGCCTGGCAGCGGGGCGCCATCAGCGGTGCCGTGATGGTCATGATGCCGCTGGCGGTGCTCGCCATCGGCGAGGCGCTGGCACTGCTGCCGGCGCCCTTCACCCAGCTGGGCGCGACCCGCGGGGCCGCCGAGCGGCTCAACGCGGTGGAGCGGGCAAGCGTGGGCGGCTACGAGAAGGGAGACGCCAGTCTGCCTGGCGGCCCGTTGGCGGTACGCCTGGAAGACGTCGGGCTGCATTATCCCGGTGCGCTCACGCCCGCGCTGCGGGAGATCCAGCTCGAGCTGAGGCCCGGCGAGCGGCTGGCCTTGACCGGCGCCTCCGGCGCGGGCAAGAGCAGTGTGGCGGCCCTGCTGACCCGGCGCCTGCCGCCCGACCATGGAAGCATCCTGCTAGGCGGCGTGCCCCTCGCTCAGGTCGCGGAGCGCGATCTGCGCGAGCGTGTCGCGATGCTCGGCCAGCGTATCGATCTGCTGCAGGACAGCCTGGCCACCAACCTGCGGCTGGCGGCACCGGATGCCGACGACGACCGGCTCTGGCAGGCCCTGGCCTGGGTCGAGCTGCAGGAATGGGCGGCGAGCCTGCCGCACGGCTTGGCTACCGCGGTGGGCGAAGGCGGGCGGGCGCTTTCCGGCGGCCAGGCGCGCCGCCTGGCGCTGGCCCGGCTGTGGCTGCGCGACCCCGGGCTGGTGATCCTCGACGAGCCCTTCACCGGCCTGGATGCCGCCACCGTGGCGCGGCTGTCGCGACGCATGGACGAGTGGCTGCGCGGCCGCAGCGTGCTCTACCTGGTGCACCAGCTCGATGGCGGGGCTTTCGATCCTCCCGGGATCACCCTGGTCGGGCATCTCGAGCAGGGTAGATTGACCGTTTGCGCAAAACCCGGGTATCCATCAGGATAAGGACATGAAGCCGATGAGGTGCACCATGCGCGATTTCCTGAAGCGGCTGCCGAAGGCCGAACTCCACCTGCATATCGAGGGCTCGCTGGAGCCGGAGCTGATGTTCGCTCTGGCCAGGCGCAACGGCGTCGCGCTGCCCTTCGACTCGGTTGAAGCGGTGCGGGCCGCCTATGACTTCGACGATCTCCCCTCGTTTCTCGACCTCTATTACCAGGGCATGAGCGTGCTCAAGCGAGCCGAGGACTTCCACGACCTGGCGATGGACTACTTCCGTCGCGCCCATGCCGAGGGCGTGGTGCACGTCGAGATGCACTTCGACCCCCAGGCCCACCTGGCCCGCGGCGTCGAGCTCGACGTCGTCATGGAGGGGCTCAGCCTGGCCCGCCGCGAAGCCGAGCGCGAACTGGGCATGTCCACGGCGCTGATCATGGCCTTCCTGCGCGATCGGCCCGCCGAGGAGGCGATGAAGGTGCTGGAGAGCGCCGCGCCGTACTGGGAGATGCTCGATGCCGTGGGGCTCGACAGCGCCGAGCGTGGCCATCCGCCCTCCAAGTTCACCGAGGTCTTCCAGCGCGCGAAGATGCTGGGCATTCCCCGGGTCGCCCATGCCGGCGAGGAGGGGCCTGCCGACTACATCCGCGAGGCCCTCGACCTGCTCGACGTGTGTCGCATCGACCACGGCGTGCGCTGCCTGGAGGATCCCGAGCTGGTCGCCCGGCTGCGCGACGAGGGCGTGGTGCTCACCGTCTGCCCGCTCTCCAACGTGCGCCTCAAGGTGGTGGAGCGAATGGAGGAGCACCCGTTACCCCGGCTGCTCGATGCCGGCCTGAGGCTCACCCTCAATTCGGACGATCCGGCCTATTTCGGTGGCGGCATGCTGGATAACTTCATGGTTTGCCACGAGGCGTTCGGCTGGTCGCGCGAGACCTTCATCCAGCTCGCCGGCACTGCCATCGAGTCCGCCTTCGTGAGCGACACACGCCGGCTGGAGTTGCATCGGCAACTGGCCGAGAGCGTCTGACCGATCCTTGGGGGGAAGAGTGAAGGGGGCCGGCTTTGCCGGCCCCGCGCTTTCTTACTGGGTGGTTACGAGCATCACCACGCTGAGCGCGGCGGAGACCCACATCGCCGGCTTGATCTCGTAGAGCTTGCCGGTAGCGAGCTTGATCAGCACGAAGCTCAGGAAACCGAAGGCGATGCCCAGCGTGATCGAGTAGGTCAGCGGCATCAGGATGATGGCGAGGAAGGCGGGGAAGGCCTGCTCGAACCGCGACCAGTCGATCTTGCTGATCGGCGCCAGCATGAACAGCCCGACCAGCACCAGCGCCGGCGCCGTGGCGATGCCGGGCACCAGCGACAGCAGCGGCGAGAGGAACAGGAACGGCAGGAACAGGAAGGCGATGGTCACCGCCACCAGCCCGGTACGGCCGCCCTGGGCCACGCCGGCGCCGGACTCGATGAAGGTCTGCGCGGCGCTGGTGCCGAGCGGCGCGGCGATCATCGAGGCGAAGGCATCCACGGTCATCGAACGCTTGAGGTTACGCGGGTTGCCGTTCTTGTCCTTGAGGTCGGCCGACTCCGAGAGCGCCATGAAGCAGGAGAGCGCGTCGAAGAAGTTCGTGAACAGCATGACGAAGATGAACGGCAGGTAGGCGACCTTGAGCGCGCCCCAGATATCCACCTTCATTACCGCGCTGAAGTCCGGCCAGGCGGCCAGGCCGCTCCACTCCACCACCACATCGCCGCCCCACAGGCGCCCCATGGGCGTCGCCAGCAGGGTGGTCAGGGCGATGCCCAGGATCAGCGCGCCGTTGAAGCGCATGATCACCAGGATGGCGGTGGCCATCATGCCGATGAAGAAGGTGATCAGCGAGGCGTCCATGCTGCCGAGCGTGACCAGGGTGGCGTCGCTACCGACGATGAAACCGGCGTTCTTGAAGCCGATGAAGGTGATGAACAGGCCGATGCCGCAAGTGATGGCATAGCGCAACGAGGGCGGAATGGCCTCGATGATCGCCTCGCGCACGTTGAACATGGCCAGGGTGGCGAACAGCACGCCGGACCAGAACACGCAGCCCAGCGCCACCTCCCACGACAGGCCGGCACCCAGCACCAGGGTATAGGTGAACAGCGCGTTCATGCCCATGCCCGGCGCCACCAGGATCGGGTTGCGCGCATAGAGCCCCATCGCCAGGCTGCTCATGAAGCTGATCAGCACGGTGGCGGAAAGCGCCGCAGAGAAGGGGATGCCGGCGTCGGAGAGGATCGCCGGGTTGACCACGATGATGTACATCGAGGCCAGGAAGGTGGCGATGCCCGCGAGTATCTCGGTCTTCAGGCTCGAGCCACGACGGCTCACGCCGAAGTAGGTATCCAGCCAGTGGGCCTTGCCGGTGGCCTGCCCGAGGGTCTGGCCTTCTGCCTTGCCGGCCAGGGTGGAGGAGGTCGGTTCCATAGCATGTGTCCGTTGTTGTTGGATGGCGTTGTCGAATAAGCGTTGTAGGTTGCGGCAGCGACATGCCTGACCGTTTGGTCAGGCGTGTCCGGCTACAGCCTAGAAGATATTTGACCGATTGGACAGATGGGTTGCGACTATGGTCGTAGTAGCGGCAAGCAATGCTTCTACGAGACATGCCAGTCCTCTCCCACTAGACTCCCTGGATTCAAACTCGTATGACGATTTTGCCGAGCTGCTCGTTCGATTCCAGGTAGCGATGTGCCTCAACAATCTGGTCGAACTCAAAGGTTCTGGCGATGACCGGCTTTAGCGCCCCAGAGGCGAGCCCGTCGAGGATGAAACGTTTGGCGGCCTCGAGTCGCGCCGGATTCCCGGTGATCTCGTGGACAAGGTAGCCGCGAAGCGTCAGCGACTTGCTCAGCGCGGTAAACAACGGGAATGGCGTGGGTTCGTTGCTCAGGCCGCCGTATTCGATCAGTATTCCCTCACGAGCCATCGCGGCCGTCAGTGGTTCGAAGATCGAGCCGCCTACCGGGTCCAGCACAACCCTTGCTCCCTCTGGCCCGGCAATCGCCGACAATCGTGCCGCCAGGTCTTCCTCACCTGAAACCACAACATGGGCTGCCCCTTGTTCGAGCAGGACATCCCGCTTGGCGGATGTGCGGGTAACGGCGATGGGAATAGCGCCGATGCTGTTGGCGATCTGGATCGCGGCCAACCCTACGCTACTGGAAGCGGCTGTCACCACGACGTGCTCGCCTTTGCCAAGTCCGGCAATGTTGATCAGCGCACCGTAAGCAGTCAGGTACGGCATCCAAACGGCAGCGGCGGTCGTCCAGTCGAGTGACGCAGGGTGCTTGACGACGAGCTCGGCTGGGAAGTTGATTCGTTCGCCATAGGTTGGCCACTGGACCATCGACAACGGTGGCACCACGCTGATGGCATCGCCCTGAGCGAAGCCCACCACGCCCTCACCGGTTGCTTCGACGATGCCGGCTGCCTCTAGCCCAAGGCCTGAGGGCAGTGTCGGCGTTTCAATGTACTTTCCTGCGCGCAGCAATGCTTCCGCGCGGTTCAGTCCCAGCGCCTTTACCCGGATCTGAACTTCTCCCTGTGCAGGGGGCGACAGTTCGACGTTCTCGATGCGAAGGACATCCGGGCCGCCATGTTCGTAAAAGCGAATGACACGTGTCATCTCGTTTCGACTCCTGAATGAATGGAACGAATAGACTATGAAGCGGTGTCATTGACGGATAAATCTGCTATTAGGGAGAACAGTAGAAACCATTGGTTTTTAATATGGACCGACTTACTAGCATGGCCGTCTTCGTCAAAGCCGTTGAACTGGGCTCCTTCACGGCTGCCGCGGAGGCTTTGGAACTTTCCGGGCCGATGGTTGGCAAGTACGTGAGATTTCTCGAGGAGCGCCTGGGTGTGCGACTCATCGCCCGTACTACGCGCCGCCAGAGCTTGACGGACTTCGGCCGGGCGTACTACGAGCGATGCCGGATGGTGCTGGCAGAAGCGGATGCGGCCGATGCCCTCGTCATCGATCAATTGAACGAGCCGCACGGAAAGTTACGTGTGACCATGCCCGTGCATTTCGGCCGCCGCTGTGTGGCGCCGGTGCTGCTGAAGCTCGCTCAGCAATACCCAGCGCTTGAGCTGGATCTATCGTTCAACGATCGCTTCACCGACCTTGCCGACGATGGCTATGATCTGGCGATTCGAACCGGCTGCTCGGAGACAAGCCCGGGGTTGGTCGCCCGCCGCGTTGCACAGCAGCGTATGGTCGTCTGCGCGTCGCCCAGCTACATCGAACGACATGGTGAGCCGCAGCAGATCAATGAACTCGCCAGTCACCAGGCGGTTATCTACCGGCGCTCCG
The DNA here is from genome assembly GCF_015992245.1 of Halomonas sp. SS10-MC5. Taxonomy (NCBI): domain Bacteria; kingdom Pseudomonadati; phylum Pseudomonadota; class Gammaproteobacteria; order Oceanospirillales; family Halomonadaceae; genus Halomonas; species Halomonas sp. SS10-MC5. The sequence goes on from NZ_CP065435.1 coordinate 2,151,329, forward strand.
GCAGGGTCCGTCCTTGGCTGTTTCCCCAGGAAGGCCTGCCGGCAGCGGCGGTAACCCCCATTCACCGCGTGCGATTCGACGATCTCGCCGCCGTCGCCGATGCGGCGACCCTAGGCATGGGGATGGCGTGGCTCCCTTACTGGCTGGTGCGCGAACGTATCGAATCTGGTGCCTTGATACTGTTGCTGCCCGAGGAGCCCTGTTTCCTTTACGACGCCCATGCAATGTGGCTGCCGACGCCCCACCTCCCGCGTCGGGTGCGTCTCGCGGTCGAGGCTCTCACTGAGGCGCTACCGGCCATGATGGGCTGAATCGACAGACAGCGATGCTGGTAGCGCCTCCCCGCGCACGAAGCTACCTAAGCGTTTTCTCAGTGGCGAGTAGTCCTCTTGAAGGCTGTTGTGAAACGGCCGATTGAGAACCACTCGCCATTTTCTTTTCAGGCTTGACCTAGGCTTGGTCGCGGCGATGCTGGCAGCGTCCGCCGGCCCAGGTTTCCAGAATACTGCGGTCGTCGCCCAGCACCATCAGGGCGAACAGCCGCTCGCCGAGGGTCTTGCAACGTGCGTGACGTCGCCCAAGCAGCGGTGAGCCGTCGGGGTCGATGACGACGAAGTCGGCTTCCATGCCGGGGGCGAGGCGGCCGATCTTGTCGTCCAGCGAGAGCGCCTTGGCGTTACCCAGGGTGAGGCCGTAGAGGCCTTGCCAGGCGGTGAGCGGTTGGCCGCGCAGTTGGCCTACCTGGTAGCCGGCCTTGAGCGTGGCGAGGCCGGAGAGGTCGGTGCCGCCGCCGATGTCGCTGGCGTAGGTGATGTTGAGGCCGACCTCGCGTGCCGCCAGGCGGTCGAACAGGCCGCTGCCGAGGAACATGTTGGAGCTGGGGCAGAAGGCGATGTTGGCGCCGCGCTCGGCCAGCCTGCAACGCATCTCCTGGTCGAGGTGAATGCCGTGGGCGAAGGTGCTGCGCGGGCCGACCAGCCCGGACTGCTCGTAGACTTCGAGGTAGTCGCGGCTCTCGGGGAACAGCTCGGCCACCCAGTCGAGTTCGCCGGGGTTCTCGGAGAGGTGGGTCTGCAGCCACAGGCTCGGGTCGTTGCGCAGCAGGCCGCCGGTGGCGTCGAGCTGCTGGCGGGTGGAGGTCGGGGCGAAGCGCGGGGTCAGGCTGTAGCCCAGGCGCCCTCTGCCGTGCCACTCGTCGATCAGCCGTTCGGTGTCGCGAATGCCGCCGTAGGTGTCGTCGCACAGCGCCTCGGGGGCGTTGCGATCCATCAGCACCTTGCCGGCCAGTATGCGCAGATCGCGCTCGCGGCAGGCCGAGAAGAAGGCTTCCACCGAGGTGGGGTGGCTGGAGCAGAACACCTGGGCGGTGGTGGTGCCGACCCGCAGCATCTCGTCGAGGAAGGCGTTGGAGATCACTTCGGCCCGCTCGCGCTGGGCGAAGCCGCACTCTTCGGGGAAGGTGTACTCGTTCAGCCAGTCCAGCAGCTGACGCCCGTAGGAGGCCATGATCTCCAGCTGCACGTAGTGCACGTGGCTGTCGATGAAGCCGGGCATCACCAGCTTGCCGCGATGATTCACTGTCTCGATGCCTTCGGGCAGGCGCGGCGCCAGCGCTGCGTAGTCATCGATGGCCTTGATGCGGCCCTTCTCCAGCCACAGCGCGCCGTCGGCGTAGTGACGCACGCTGCCTTCGGCGGGGCTGTCGCCTTCGCCGGGGTCGGCATCGAAGCTCAGCAGTTCGGCGCGTATCACGCGGGAGTCGTTGTTCGTCATGATGTCAGGAGCTCATCCGTGTCTGCGGTAGTCGGAGCTGATCCGGCGGCAGGCCTGCGAGGAGGCGCTGTGAATCCTTCCCTGGACGCTACCTTCGCCATCCATGGCGAAGGACCTCCTCTTTGGCCTGCCCCCGGCGCTCCTCAGATGCGTTCGGTGGAATTGCCTTTGGTATTGATCAGTTAAAACAGAGCACGCAGCTCTGTCGGCTCCAGGCCGCGCTGGTCGGCACGCTCGGCATTGCCCACCATCGGCAGCAGCTCGGCCAGGGCGGCGATGGCGATGGCGTAAGGCGTCTTGTCGCCGCCTCTGATCGGTTCGCCATTTGCGTCCCTGGTCATGCCGATGGGGCAGCGCACCCGGGCCAGGGCCGCGTCGTCGTGGCCGGCATCGGTGAGCCGCGAGCGGAAGCTGGCCCACTTGCTCTTGGAGCCGATCAGGCCGATGGAGGCGATGTCGTCCCGCCGGAGCAGGGCGTCGACCAGGGCACGGTCCTCTGCATGATCATGGGTCAGTACCAGCGCGTGGCTGCCCGCCGGCAGCGCCGCCACGGCGGCCTGCGGGTCCGGCGCGTGGCGGCAGGCCAGGCGTGGTTGTTCCGTGGTCCAGGCCGGGAATACGCCCTCACGGCTGTCGTGCCACAGCACACGCCAAGGCAGCGGGGCGGCCAGGCGCACCAGTTCGTTGCCGACATGGCCGGCACCGAAGATGGCTAGCGTAGTCGCGCTGTCGGGGAATACTTCCAGCAGCACGTTGACGAAGCCGCCGCAGCACTGGCCGCTGCGCCCGCCCAGGGCGAAGGCCTCGAGGCTCATGCCGGCTTCGCCCTGTGCCAGCTTCTCGCGGGCGGCGTCGATCACCTGGAACTCGAAGGTGCCGCCACCCAGGGTGTCGAACACGTCGCTCTCGCTGATCACCATGCGCGCACCGGGCTCGCGGGGCGTGGAGCCGGCGCTGGTCACCACCGTGGCCAGCGCGTGGGGCAGCCCCTCGCGCTGCAGCCGGTGCAGCGCCTCGTGCCAGGCCTGCGGACGCGGCGCGTTCATCACACCGCTCCCTGTGCCTGTGCGGCATCATAGCGGCTGCGCAGCTCCTCGGCGGCCATCAGCACCCGCTCCGGTGTGGCCGGGGTGTCGAGTCGCGGCGCTTCGGCGTAGTCGGCGAGGCTCGCCAGGGCGTCGCGCAGCGCCGACCACACCGCCATGCCGAGCATGAAGGGCGGTTCGCCCACCGCCTTGGAGCGGTAGATGCTGGCCATGGAGTTGGGGTGGCCCTCCATCAGCTTGACGTTGAACACCGGCGGCAGATCGCCATAGGTCGGGATCTTGTAGGTAGCGGGGCCGTCGGAGATCAGCCGGCCGGCCTCGTTCCACTTGAGCTCCTCGCTGGTCAGCCAGCCCATGCCCTGGATGAAGCCGCCCTCCACCTGGCCGAGGTCGATGGCCGGGTTCAGCGAATCGCCCACATCGTGCAGGATATCGACCCGCTCGACCTGATACTCGCCGGTCAGGGTGTCGACGCTGACTTCCGCCACGGCGGCGCCGAAGGCGTAGTAGTAGAAGGGGCGGCCTTGGCCGACGTTGCGGTCGTAGTGGATCAGCGGCGTGGCGTAGAAGCCCTTCTCGGAGAGCGAGATGCGGTTGAGATAGGCCGCCTGCACCAGCTCGCCCCAGGGAATGCGGCGCTCGCTCTCGCCGTAGCCGGCGACCAGATGGCCGGCCTCCATGCGCATCTCCTCGCGATCGAGGCCCTGATCCTTGTACAGGTGCTCGTGGGCGAAGTCGAACAGGCGCTGCTTGAGCCTCACGCAGGCGTCGCGGGCGGCCTGGCCGTTGAGGTCGGCGCCGCTGGAGGCCGCGGTGGGCGAGGTGTTGGGTACCTTGTCGGTACGGGTGGCGGTGATGCGCACCTCGTCGACGTCGAGCCCCAGCTCGCGGGCCACCACCTGGCAGATCTTGGTGTGCAGGCCCTGGCCCATCTCGGTGCCGCCGTGATTGATCATCACGCTGCCGTCGGTGTAGACGTGCAGCAGGGCGCCGGCCTGGTTGAGATGCTTGGCGGTGAAGGAGATGCCGAACTTCACTGGCGTCAGCGCCAGGCCGCGTTTGACGATCGGGCTCTCGGCGTTGAACTCGGTGATGGCGCGGCGCCGCGCCCAGTAGTCGCTGCTGGTCTCGAGCTGCTCGACCAGCTCCTTGAGCAGGCCGATCTGGTCCACCTGCTGGCCGTAATGGGTCATCTGGCGGCCGGGGCGATAGAAGTTGCGCTTGCGCACCGTGAGCGGGTCTTCGCCGATACGCCGGGCGATGTCGTCCATCGCCGCTTCGATCACCATCATGCCCTGGGGGCCGCCGAAGCCGCGGAAGGCGGTGTTGGAGGCGGTGTGGGTGCGCGCGCGATGGCCCGTCACGCGGGCTTCGCCCAGCGAGTAGGCGTTGTCGCTGTGGAACATGGCGCGGTCGACGATGGCGTCCGAGAGGTCGGGTGAGTAGCCGCAGTCGCCGATCACGGTGATCTCGCCGCCCTGGATCACGCCCTGCTCATCCACGCCGAGGCGGTAGCGGTTGTGAAATGGGTGGCGCTTGCCGGTGACGCGCATGTCATCGGCGCGCGGCAGGCGCACGCGGGCGCTGCGACCGGTGCGCCGGGCGATCAGCGCGGCGATGCAGGCCCAGGGCGATGCCTGGGTTTCCTTGCCGCCGAAGCCGCCGCCCATGCGCCGCACTTCCACGGTCACGGCATGGAAGGGGATGCCCAGCACCTCGGCCACCAGCTTCTGGGTCTCGCTGGGGTGCTGGTTGGAGGTGTGGACAATGACGCCTTCGTCCTCGGTGGGCTGCACCAGGCAGGCCTGGCCTTCCAGGTAGAAGTGCTCCTGGCCGCCGACGAACTGCTCGGCCTCGACCACGTGGGCGGCGTTGGCCAGCGCCTGCTCCCAATCGCCGCTCTGCTGCACGTGGGTGGGGCGCACGAACTCGCCGCGCTCGGCGGCAGCCACCGGGTCGAGGCAGGCCGGCTGTTCGTCGATCTCGATCACTGCGGCCTTGACCGCCTCGCGGGCGGCGCGGTGGCTCTCGGCGGCCACGGCGAACATCACCTGGCCGACGTAGCTGATCTCCTCCTCGACGAAGATGGGGTCGCCGGGGAAGACGGGGCCGATGTCGGTATGGCCCGATACGTCATGGAAACCGATGACATCGACCACGCCAGGCATGCTGCGCACCTTGTCCAGGTCGAGCCGGGTCAGGCGACCGTGAGCGACGGGGGAGAGGCCCAGCGCCACGTGCAGGGTATCGGCCGGCGCCTTGAGATCGTCGATATAGGCGGCGCGGCCGGTGACGTGCTTGACCGCGCTCTCGTGGGCGCGGGCGTGCGGATGCGGCGCGGCATGGACGGTATCCCGCGCCAAGGGGCTCGAACCCTTGATGCGTCCGTCGAGCTCGTGGCGGGCTGTCGCGGACTCGGCGCTCACGTCGGCAGCCATCTCTGTCGATTTGTTCAGCTTAGTGAGCGTACGCATGGAGCATCACCTCCCGGGGGCTGTCGGTCTCGGCCTGGGCGATCACAAGACGCAGGCGCTCGAGCAGGTTGGCGGCGGAGAGCCGGCGATATTCGGCGCTGCCGCGCACGTCGGACATGGGCTGGAAGTCTTCGGCCAAGGCCTCGCGGGCGGCGCGGAAGGCGGCCGCATCGGGCGCCTGGCCCTCCAGCGCGGCTTCGGCATGCGCCGCGCGCTTGGGGATCGCCGCCATGCCGCCGAAGGCGAGCCGCACGTCGCGTATCACACCGTTCTCCATCCGCCAGGCGAAGGCGCCCAGCACGGCGGAAATGTCATCCTCACGACGCTTGGACAGCTTCCACACCTTGAGCGTTTGGCCCGCCACGGGACGGGGCAGGAAGATCGCGCGGATGGCTTCTCCCTCGCGCAGCGCGGTGCGCTTGTAGTCGAGGAAGAAGTCGTCCAGCGGCAGCTCACGCTCACCCTCGGGGCCAACCAGGCGCAGGCGCGAGCCCAGCGCCAGCAGCACCGGCGGGGTGTCGCCGATGGGCGAGGCATTGGCGATGTTGCCGCCCAGGGTGCCACGGTTGCGCACCTGCTGGGAGCCGAGGCGGTGCAGCAGGTGGGCGAAGGCGTCGTAGTGCTCTTCTAGCAGCGGCTCGAGGCGCGAGTAGGTGACGGCGGCGCCGATCCACCAACCGCTGCGGCCGTCCTGCAGTTCAGCTTCCTCGACGACGTTGAGTTCGGCGACCCGGGTCACGTCGATGACGCGCTCGAAGCGCGCCAGACGCTGGGTGGACTCCAACCACAGGTCGGTGGCACCGGCGACGAGTCGCGCCTGGGGATGCCGCGCGAGGCAGTCGGTCAGCTCGTCGAGGGAGCCGGGCTGCAGGAAGCTGGCGTCGAGATCGAGGCCGGTCCTGTCTGCCTCGCTGTCGCGAGGTGCGGCAGCGTCGAGCCACAGCGGGCGATTATCGGGATGGGAATCCATGCTCATGGCGGCATCGCGGATCGGCCTATAGCCGGTACAGCGGCACAGGTTGCCGCCCAGTGCGGCCTCCAGGCGCTGGGGAGTCAGCGGAGCCGGAGCCTGGCGTTGCTGCTCGTGCAGGGTGAACAGCGACATGACGATGCCTGGCGTGCAGAAGCCGCACTGGCTGCCGTGGCAGGCGACCATGGCGGCCTGGGCGGGATGCAACGCGTCGCCCTGGGCGAGGCCATCTACGGTGACCAGGTAGCGTCCGTTGAGCTGATGAGCGGGCGTAATGCAGGCGTTGGCGCTGTGGTAGCGCAGCTCGCCGTCGGGGCCGGGCTCGCCGATGGCTACCGTGCACGCACCGCAGTCACCCGAGGCGCAGCCCTCCTTGGTGCCCGTGACGCCAAGCGTTTCGCGCAGCAGCTCGAGCACGCTGGTCTCGGGTGAGGCCTCGCTCCGGCATGGCTGCCCGTTGAGCATGAAGTCGATCATCGCCTTGTCTCTTGTTGACGTTGTGATAGCTGACCCGTCGCCACGCAGCGGATGTCGGCATCAGACCTTATCGCCACGAGTTGACCAAATGGTCAGGATGATCTCAGCATGGGCCAGATTGTCGCACTTTGCAAGGGCAAAATGGGCACGGCACGGCAGCATGCTGACCAAGAGGGGGCAGGGCACCTGGTGCGCCACCGATGGTCTCATTTGCAGGAAGCCTCGCGGTGGGGCACTCTCTTGGCTTTCCCCCATTCACAGGGCAGGGGCCTGTCAATGACAGACGTGACTGAAACCGAGACCTTGCAGTCTCCTCGGCAGGGTGGCGAGAGCAATGGCGCCACTCGCGAACGCAACGAGCGTGAGATTCTCGAAGCCGCCGAGCGGGTCTTCGCCCAGTACGGTTACCGTGGCGCCAGCGTACAGGCCATCGCCGAGGAGGCGGGGCTGCCCAAGTCCAACGTGCTCTACTACATGGGTAACAAGCGCGGCCTCTACGTGCGGCTGCTCGAGCGCATGATGGCGCGCTGGAATGCCCTGCTCGACGACATCAGCGTGGAGGACGACCCCGCCGATGTACTCGAGGCGTTCATCCGCAGCAAGATGCAGCTCTCCCGTCGTCATCCCGAGGGTTCGAGGCTGTTCGCCGCCGAGATCCTGGGTGGCGCACCTTTCCTGCAGGACTATCTGCGCGGCGAGTTGCGCGAGTGGGTGCAGACCCGGGCCAGGGTCTTCGAGCAGTGGGAGGAGCGGGGCCTGATGGACCCTGTCGATCCGGTATGGCTGATCTTCCTGATCTGGTCGGCCACCCAGCACTACGCCGACTTCGAGGCTCAGGTGCTGGGCATTACCGGCAAGGACGAGATCAGCGATGCCGACGTCGAGCGCATCACTCAGTTCCTGACCCAGGTGATCCTCAAGGGGTGTGGAGTACGACCGCCTCGAAGCGGGGCATGATAGAGTGTTGTCAGGCGCATGTTGAAAAGGTGAAGCCATGAATACGGCAAAGGATGATGTGCGGCAACTGCTCGAGTCCCTCCCTGAAGACTGTACGATGGAAGATATCCAGTACCATCTCTACGTCGTGGAAAAGGTACAGCGAGGCAGTCAGCGTGCTGAGGCCGAGGGGGCTCTGAGCCAACAACAGGTCGAGAGGAAGCTGGCAAAGTGGCTCGAGCGCTAGCCTGGTCTCCAGAAGCGCTCGAGGATCTGGAACTCATCGCCGAATACATCGAGCGAGATTCGGCCTTCTATGCACGGGCTGTCGTGACCAAGTTGGTGGATACGGCTCGGGCGCTAGGGGAGTTTCCTGAGCTAGGCAGAGTAGTGCCCGAGCTTGGTGAGGCGAATATTCGTGAGCGCTTTGTCTATAGCTACCGCCTGATTTATCGCGTGGAGGCTGAGCGAATTCTGATTCTGGCCGTCATTCATGGGCGTCGTCTGTTGGAAAATACAGAGCGCTTCCCTCAATAGGCGTCAAGCCTCCCTTGGCAACGCCAGGCTGATCGCCACCGTGGCCGTGAGCATGGCGCTCGACACCCACAGCGTGGCAGTGAGGCCGCCGGTCATGTAGAGCCAGCCGGAGAGCAGGGTGCCGATCAGCCGGCCCATGGCGTTGGCCATGTAGTAGAAGCCCACGTCCAGCGAGACCCCGTCCGAGCGTGCCATGCGCACGATCAGGAAGCTGTGCAGGCTGGAGTTCACCGCGAACACTGCGCCGAACAGCAACAGCCCGCCCAGCAGTACCACATAGGACAGCCATTCCAGGCCCTGTACTTGAAGCCCGAGCGCGATCAGTGCCGGCAGGGCCGCCAGCGCCGTGGCCCAGGCGATGGCGGCGCCGCGTCCTGCCGTGTGCCCGGTGATGCGTGGCGCCACCGCCTGCACCGCCCCGTAGCCGATCACCCACAGCGCCAGAAAGCCGCCGACCCGCCAATGGTCCCAGCCAAACTGGGTGGCGAGAAACACCGGCAGCGCCACCACGAACCACACGTCGCGAGCGCCGAACAGGAACATGCGCGCCGCCGAGAGAATGTTGATTGCCCGGCTCTTGGAGAGGATCTCGCGAAACTTCGGCTTGGCCTTGGCGCGACCCAGGTCGGCGTCGAGGCGGGCGAGCGAGAGGCCGAGCACGCCGGCGAGCATCAGCGCCATGGCAAGGATCGCGCCCTGGAAGCCGATCAGCGTGAGCAGCAGCCCGCCGAGAAAGAACCCCACCCCCTTGAGCGCATTCTTCGAGCCGGTGAGCAGCGCCACCCAGCGGTAGAGCGAGGTGTGCCCCTCGTCGCCCGCCGGTACCAGGCCCTTGATCGCGCTCTTGGCGCTCATCTTGTTGAGGTCCTTGGCGATGCCCGAGAGCGCCTGGGCCGCCATCACCCAGGGCACCGTGAGCCAGGCCGTGGGAAGGAGCAGCATGGCCAGGGCGACGATCTGCAGGCCCAGCCCCAGGTTCATGGTGCGGTTGAGCCCCAGTCGCGCGCCCAGCCAGCCGCCTACCAGGTTGGTCACCACGCCGAAGAACTCGTAGAACAGGAACAGCAGCGCCACTTCCAGCGCCGAATAGCCGAGCTGGTGGAAGTGGAGCACCACCAGCATGCGCAGGGCGCCGTCGGTGAGCGTGAAGCCCCAGTAGTTGCCGGTGACCAGCAGATACTGGCGCACCTCGCGGGGCAAGGCGGCAACGCGGGCGATCATCTTCCGCCGCTCTCCACCCCGGTGGCTTTCCCCACCTTGGCGGCCAGCTCCGCGGTGCGACAGGCGTAGCCGTACTCGTTGTCGTACCAGGCGTAGAGCTTCACCTGGGTGCCGGCCACCACCATGGTGGAGAGCGCGTCGAGGATGGAACTGCGCGGGTCGCTGCGATAGTCGATGGAGACCAGCGGGCGCTCCTCATAGCCCAGGATGCCGGCCAGCTCGCCCTCGGCTGCCTGCTTGAGCATTGCGTTGACTTCCTCGACCGTGGTCTCGCGCGCCACCTCGAACACCATGTCGGTGAGCGAGGCGTTTGCCAGCGGCACGCGCACGGCGTGGCCGTTGAGCTTGCCGGTGAGCTCCGGGAAGATCGCGGTGATCGCCTTGGCCGAGCCGGTGGTGGTGGGTATCAGGCTCATGCCGCAGGCCCGGGCCCGGCGAAGGTCCTTGTGCGGACTATCCAGGATCACCTGGGTGTTGGTGATGTCGTGAATGGTGGTCATCGAGCCGTGGCGGATGCCGAGGCGCTCGTGGATCACCTTGACCACCGGCGCCAGGCAGTTGGTGGTGCAGCTCGCCGCGGTGACGATGCGGTGGCTAGCCGGGTCGAAGCGATGGTCGTTGACCCCCATGACCACGTTGAGCACGCCTTCCTCCTTTACCGGCGCGCTGACCACCACGCGCTTCACGCCCTGGTCCAGGTAGCCCTGGAGCTTGGCGCTGGTCTTCATCTTGCCCGAGGCCTCGATCACCACGTCGCAGTCGGACCAGTCGCTGTCGGCGATCTCGCGGTTGGCACAGAAGGCGATGCGCTTGCCGGCCACCACGATGGCGCCCTCGGCCGACGTGATATCATCGCCGCCGCCGCTCCACTGGCCGTGTACCGAGTCGAACTGCAGCAGGTGGGCGAAGGTGGCGGCGTCGCCGCCCGGGTCGTTGATGCGCACGAACTCGAGGTCCGGGTTGGTCCAGCCGGTGCGCAGCGCCAGGCGGCCGATGCGTCCGAAACCGTTGATGCCGATGCGTAGGGTCATGTCGGGGCTCCTGCGAGCGAAATATATGGCAAATCGTATATGAAGCGAGATGACAATTCGATGACGCCCGGCGGCGAACTGCCCATCGACGCCCAGCTGCCGGCGATCCGCCAGGCACTGGCCGCGCATTCTAGGGCGCTGCTCGTCGCCGAACCCGGGGCGGGCAAGACCACCCGGGTGCCGCTGGCGCTGCTCGACGAGGCCTGGTGCCGGGGCGAGCGCGGCGCAGGCCGCCTGCTGCTGCTGGAGCCGCGGCGGGTGGCCGCCCGCCTGGCCGCCGGCTACATGGCGGAGAGCCTGGGCGAGCCCGTGGGGCAGACCGTGGGCTACCGCATGCGCGGCGAGAGCCGGGTGGGGCCCGGCACGCGGCTCGAGGTGGTCACCCAGGGCGTGCTGACGCGCATGCTGCAGGACGATCCGCTGCTCGACGGAGTGACCGGCATCGTCTTCGACGAGTTCCACGAGCGCAGCCTGGAGGCCGACCTGGGGCTGGCCCTGGCGCTGGATGCCCAGTCGGTGCGTGACGACCTGCGCCTGCTGGTGATGTCGGCCACCCTCGACGTCGAGGCGCTGCTCGGCGTGCTCGGCGAAGCCACGCCGCTGCTCGAGAGCCAGGGGCGCAGCTTCCCGGTGGAGACCCGCTATCGTCCGCTCAGCTTTCGCTCCAACTCCAGCTCTCGCGACGACGCCGCAGGCCAGCAGGCCAGGGCGATAGGGGAAGCGTTGGCCCTGTGCGAAGGCGATGCCCTGGTGTTCCTGCCCGGGGTGGCCGAGATCCGCCGCCTGGCGCGGGAGCTGGCCAGCCGTCAGCCCGAGCTGGCGGTACGCGAGCTGCACGGGCGCCTGCCGCTGGAGGAGCAGCGTCGCGCCTTGAAGCCCGAGCCCGACGGCCGGCGGCGCGTGGTGCTCTCCACCGCCATCGCCGAATCGAGCGTGACCGTGGATGGCGTGCGCATCGTCATCGACGCCGGCCAGGAGCGGGTGCCGGTGTTCCAGCCGCGCAGCGGGCTCAGCCGGCTGGAGACCCGGCGTGTCAATCGCGCCAGCGCCGATCAGCGCCGTGGCCGGGCCGGGCGCCAGGGGCCGGGGCTTTGCCTGCGGCTGTGGGCCGAGGAGCAGCCGCTGCAGGCCCACGGCGAGCCCGAGATGCTGCAGGCCGATCTCGCTCCGCTGGCCTTCGAGCTGGCGCGCTGGGGGATTGTCGAGCCGGCCGAGCTGGCCTGGGTCACGCCGCCGCCCACCGGGGCGCTGGCGGCGGGGCGGGAGTTGCTGCAACGACTCGGCGTGCTTGACGAGACCCTCCTGCTCACCGCGCTGGGCCGTGCCTGCGTGCGCTGGCCCACCCATCCGCGCCTGGCCGCGATGCTGGCGCGTGCCGGCGAACTCGACGCCGTGCCGCTGGCCTGTGCCCTGGTGGCGGCGCTGGAGGGGCGAGACCTCGACGGTGAACAGGACCTGGAGCGCACGCTGCAGGTCCGCCTGGCGCAGCCCGCCGCTCACCGTCAATGGCAGCGCGAGGCCCAGCGCCTGGCCCGCATTGACGGCTTGAGTCTGGAAGTGCCGACCCTGGCGCCGCTGGGGGAACTGCTGGCCCTGGCCTATCCGGACCGGGTGGCCCAGCGCATTCACCACGACGCGGGGCCGGGACGCTTCCGCCTGGCGTCGGGCGGGCTGGCGACGCTGCCGGAGCGCCATCCACTGGCCCATGCCGAGCTGCTGGTGGCCGCCGATCTCGACGGCCAGGCCAGCGGTGCGCGTATCTTTCGCGGCGTGGCCATCGCGCGGTCACGGCTCGAGGCGCTGTTTCCCCAAACGCGAGAGTGGCGGGCGAGCCTGGAGTGGTCGGAGGAGCAGGGGCGCCTGGTCGGCGAGCAGGTACGCGGCCTGGGGGCGGTGGTACTCGAGCGCAAGCCGCTGCAGACGCTGCCGCCCGAAGCGGTACGCCAGGCGCTGCTGGATGCGCTGCGCCGTCGCGGCGAGCTGCCCTTCGGCGACAACGACGAGCAGCTGCGTGGGCGTGTGGCGCTGCTGCGTCGAGATCTGGGCGACACCTGGCCCGATTGGTCGCTGCCGGTGCTGCTGGATACGCTCGAGACATGGCTGGGGCCGCACCTCGACGGTGTCAGAAGCCTCGACGCGGTGGCGCGGCTGCCGCTGGGTCGCTTCCTGCTCGACAGCCTGGCATGGCCCCAGCGCCGCCAGCTCGACGAACTGGCACCGGAGCGTCTCGCGGTGCCCAGCGGCTCACAGATCAGGCTCGACTACACGCCGTGCCTGGAGGGCCGGGCGCCGGTGCTGGCGGTGAAGCTGCAGGAGGTGTTCGGCTGGCGCGACTCGCCGCGGATCGCCGAGGGGCGAGTCGCGGTGCTGCTGCACCTGCTCTCGCCGGCGCGGCGTCCGCTGCAGGTCACCGCGGATCTCGCCAGCTTCTGGGCCAACGGCTACCCCGAGGTGCGCCGCGAGATGCGCGGCCGCTACCCCAAGCACCCCTGGCCGGAGGACCCCGCCACTGCCGAGGCCACCGCGCGGACCAAGCGCCGAGGGTAGCCTTTGCACGCTGCCGCGCTCAGGCTTGACTAGGCCGCCGCTCCGGTAGGCCAGCGACCCGCCGGGGCAACCGTTCGCCGAGTCAATCTGCCGTTCACCGAGTTCTCGTGGCAGCCGTCGCGATGACGCCATATGGTTCAGGCATCGGCGCCAGTGGCGCGCCAATGCATGAGCGAGGCGAGACAATGCTGTCGGCGATTCGGGATGTCCTGTTGCCACTGACCCTGTCGCGGGGCGATAGCGTGGCACTCTACGATCGGCTGGCGCCGCGGTACGACCGCATGCATCGCCGCTGGCTGGAGCGGGCAGGCGCCGAATCGCTGGCAGCGCTCCAGGGGTGCCTCGCTGCCGAGCTCGAGCCCGGTCGCCGGGTGCTCGATGCCGGTTGCGGTCCCGGGACGCTGGCGCGCTGGGTCATGGGGGCGGAGCCCGGGGCAGACTTGACCCTGGTCGACCTTGCGCCCGCCATGCTGGAACGGGCGAGCAGCGTGCCGGGTCGACATGTCCACGCGGACCTGCTGGCCTTGCCCTTCAGCGAGGCGGAATTCGACATCGTGATCTGTGCCTGGGCGCTGGAAACCACTGCGGAACCGGAGCGGGCCGTCGCGGAGCTCGTGCGCGTGTTGGCGCCGGGTGGCCTGCTGTGCCTCTGCTTCTGTCGCCAGCCGGAGGCCAGGAGCGAACGACTCCGCTCATTGCGGCTGCGTCTGTCGGTCAGGCACGGCTTCGGGGGCCTGTTCCTGCAGGGCAACTTCCCGCAGTGGCTGCCTCACCGCCAGCCGCGCCGGCTGGTATCGCGGCACCAGCTTGCCTCGTTCGCCTGCTGGCGGAAACCGCCGGGTTCGCCATCTGGGGTGGAACCGTGAAAGCGAGGCTCGACGGCTGGCGCCGAATGCCCATCCTGCTGACCCTCGTCGCCCTGGCGGGGTCTGCTCTGCTGGTACCCGTCTACCTCGGGCAGGGGCTGCCCTGGGGGCACGCGATCGCGGCCGCCCTGATGGTGGCCGTGCCCGGCGTCTTTCTCGGCGGCTGTGCCTGGCGCTTCGCTCGACGGCCACGGCAGGGGCTCGGTCGGAGGCGAGCGCTCGTCGTCCATGGCCTGGCCGCGATGGGCTTCGCCGTCGCCTGGACGGTTGCCATCTATCTGCTGGCATTGCCGGTGCACCGCGAGGCCGCCCAGGCCTTCCTGTACAACGGCGCCCCCTGGCAGCTAGTGGGCGGGCTGATCCTCTACGCGGCGATTGCGGCCAATGCGCAATGGCTGCGGACGCGAGAACAATTGACCGAACAGGCTCTTGTCGCCTCGCGCGCTGAACTCCAGGCGCTACGCGCGCAGCTCGACCCTCATTTCCTGTTCAACACCCTGCACTCCTTGACCCAACTGGCCCGGGACGACAGTGCGGCCACCGAACAGGCGCTCGAGCGTTTCGGCGATCTCATGCGCTATGTGCTGCATAGCGGCCGTAGCGACACGCCGGAGGTGACCTTGGAAGACGAACTCGCTTTCATCCGTCATTACCTGGCCCTGGAACAGCTGCGACTGGGGGAGCGGCTGGGCGTCGAGGAAGCGCTGGACCCGGAGGCCCTCGAACTTGCCGTGCCCTCGCTGCTGCTGCAGCCGCTGGTCGAGAATGCCGTGCGCCACGGCATCGCGCCAAGGCTAGAGGGCGGTACGTTTCGCCTGGCGGCCGCCGTGGAGGAGGGCTCCCTCGTCGTCGAGGTCGCGGACGACGGCCAGGGTGCCGATGCCGAAGCATGCCGGCTTGGCGCGGGGCTCGGCCTCTCGACCGTGCGGCGCCAGCTCGAGCTGCACTACCCGGGCCGCAGCCGGATGCAGGTGACGACCGCACCGGGGCGTGGGTTCGCGGTCCGCCTCGTGCTGCCGGGGCACCTGCCGCAAGGGAGGGCATCATGAGCCTGTCGGTACTGGTGGTGGATGACGAGCCGCTGGCGCGCCGGCGGCTTCGCGCGCTGCTCGCCGAGGTGGCGTGGGTCGAGCTGGTGGGCGAGGCCGGCGACGGTGCCACGGCCCTGGCCGAGATCCGGCGCCTGCGTCCCGATGTCGTGTTCCTGGACATCCGCATGCCGGGGCTCTCCGGCCTGGAGGTCATCGAGCGGTTGCACGCCTTCGATGAGGTGCCGGCGGTAGTCTTCACGACGGCATTCGACGAGTACGCGGTGACTGCCTTCGAACTGGAGGCGGTCGACTATCTGCTGAAACCCTTCGGCGCGCAGCGGTTGCAGGCGGCCGTCGAGCGGGCGCGCCTGACCGTCGAGAGCCGGGCGGCCGTCGCGATGCTCGAGCGCGCGCGTGGCGTGCTCGGTGAACGGGAGGAGCCGGCGCCCCTGGCGCGCATCCTCGTGCGCGACCGGGGGGCGGTGGTGCCGATCGCACCGCATGAGATCGTGCGTATCGAGGCCCAGGACGACTATGTCATGGTGCACGCCCGCGGTCGGGGCTATCTGGTCAGCGTGCGGCTCGGCAAGCTGGCAGGGCGCTTGCCGCGTCCTCCCTTCCTCCGTGTGCACCGCTCCCACCTCGTCAACCTGGACCACGTCGAACGCATGGAGCCGCAGGAGGACGGCCGCTACCTGGTCAAGCTGAAGGATGGTAGCCGCGTTCAGGCCAGCCGCGCCCGCTCGCAGGAGATTCGTCGGCAGTCCCGCTGACGGTGAGGTGCGGGTTGCACAGGCCTACAGCCAACGAGAGGAGGGAGCCGCATGCCGGCTGGTCGTTTCTGCCATCGGGTCGTGATCGTCGGCGCGGGGCTGTCCGGGCTCGCCTTGGCCTATCGGCTGGAGCGCCGCGGGGTCCGCCCCAGGCTCCTGGAGGCGGCACCACGGATCGCCGAGCCCTGGCGGCGCCGGCATCCTCAGCTTCGGCTCAACACGCACCGACACTTCTCGCGACTGCCCGGGCGGCCGCTCCCGCGCAGCGCGGGGGTGTTTGCCGGCCGCGACAGCGTGATCCGCTACCTCGAAGCCTATGCGCGGGATCTCGCCTCGCCCATCGAGTTCGGGGTGTCGGTGTCGCGGATCGAGCCCGGCGATGACGGCTGGTGCCTCGAGACGAATGTCGACGAGATCAAGGCACGTCACGTCGTGGTCGCCACCGGACGGGAACGCGTCCCGGTCATTCCCGACTGGCCGGGGCGCGAGGGGTTCCACGGGAGGGTGCGGCACGCCGCCGACTTCGGCTCCCTCGACGACTACCGCGATCGGCGCGTGCTCGTCGTCGGCGCAGGCAACTCCGGCGTGGACGTGCTGAACCATCTCGTGCGCCAGCGCACGCGCCGCCTGTGGGTCGCCGTTCGCGGGGGCACCGCCATCCTGCCCAAGCGCTTGCTGGGTGTTCCCGTGCAGCGGCTGTCCGGTGTGATCAGTTGCCTGCCAACGGCAGTCGCCGATGGCCTGCTCGCCATGACCGAGCGCATTGCCTTCGGCGACCTGCGCCGGCTGGGCCTGCCCCGAGGTGAGATCGGCGCGGCCACTCGTCTGGCACGGCGCGGTGTGGCTCCCGCCATCGACGACGGTTTCGTCCGTGCGCTCGAGGGTGGCAGCGCGACAGTGGTTCCCGGGGTCGTCGCGTTCGAGCCGCGGGCGGTAGTGCTCGAGGACGGGCGGCGGCTGCGGCCGGATATCGTCATCTGTGCCACGGGGTACCGGCCGGGCCTGGAGGGCTTGGTGGGACACCTCAAGGTGCTCGACGACCGCGGCATCCCCCGGTGCCAGGGCGCCGAGTCGCTTCCCGGGCTACCGGGTCTCTGGTTCCTCGGCATGCAACCGCGCCTGTTCGGCCAGTTCCAAGCCGCCTGCCGTGACAGCCGCAAGCTCGCGCGATGCCTGCTGCGCAGCTGATTTATCCGGCGGCGGCTTTCTCCTTGCGTGTAGGGGGCGACTCCGCTGCCGTGTCGGCCTGGCGCCGGCGCAGCAGCCATTTCTCCGCTTCCACGATCAGGAATACCGCCACGCTGGCGACGGCGATCACCGCCCAGTGCAGCAGGGAGAGGCCCTCGGTGCCGAAGATCACCTGCATGAAGGGCAGGTAGGTCCAGCCGAGCTGGAACAGCACCACCAGTGCAATGGCGATCAGCGCGGCGCGGCTGCCGAACAGGCCGCGCCACGACAGGCTGCTGTCGAGCAGGTAGCGGCTGTTGATCAGGTAGACGATCTCGCCCGCCACCAGCATGTTGACCGCCCCGCTGCGCGCCAGCGCCTCGCTGCCGCCCTGGCCGTGCAGGATCCAGGCGAAGATGCCGAACACACCCAGCACCAGCAGCAGCGAGACGAGAATCACGCGCCACAGCATGAACATGTCGAGCAGCGGGGCGTGAGGGTCGCGCGGCTGGCGCGTCATGACGTTCTCCTCGGCGGGCTCGAAGACCAGCGCGATGCCCAGCGTCACGGCGGTGATCATGTTCACCCACAGCACCTGCAGCCCGGTGATCGGCAGCGTGAAGCCCGCCACGATGGCCAGCAGGATGGCCAGGCTCTCGGCGCCGTTGGTCGGCAGGATGAAGGTGATCGACTTGCGGATGTTGTCGTAGACCTTGCGCCCTTCGGCCACGGCGCCGACGATGGTGGCGAAGTTGTCGTCGGTGAGCACCATTTCGGCGGCCTCCTTGGCGGCCTCGGTGCCCTGGACGCCCATGGCCACGCCGACGTCGGCGCGCTTGAGCGCAGGGCCGTCGTTGACGCCGTCGCCGGTCATCGCGCAGATGCCGCCGCGGGCCTGCATCGCCTTGACCAGGCGCAGCTTGTGCTCCGGGGCGGCGCGGGCGTAGACGTCGACCTCGGTGATCTCCCGTTCCAGTTCCTCGTCGCTCATCGCTTCGATCTCGTGGCCGCTCAGGGCACGATCGGTGCGGGCGAAACCGAGCTGGTCGGCGATCGCCCGCGCGGTGACCGCATGATCGCCGGTGACCATCACCGGGCGGATGCCGGCGCGCTGGCAGTTCTTGACCGCCTCGATGGCGGCCTCCCGGGGCGGGTCGAGCAGGCCGACGATGCCGAGCAGCACCAGCCCCTCCTCGGCGTCGCTGTCGCTGAGTTCTCCCGTCAGGTCGTCGGCCGGCTTCTCGGCCAGGGCGAGCACGCGCAGGCCGCGTGACGAGAGCTCATGTATACGCTCTTCCCAGGCGTCGCGGTCGAGCTCCGCGTCTTCGTCACGGCCACGCTCCTTCGTGCACATCTCGAGCAGGCGGTCGGGCGCGCCCTTGACCAGCAGGCGCTTGCCGTCGTGCTCGTTGAGGGTGGCCATGTACTTGCGCTCGGAGTCGAAAGGGATGGCATCCTCGCGGCCATGCGAGTCGCGCAGCTCACGCGTGTCGATGCCCGCCTTGGCGGCCGCGACGACCAGGGCGCCTTCGGTGGGATCGCCATCGATGCACCAACCCTCTTCCCCTTCGTTGAGGTCGGCGTCGTTGCACAGCGCCCCCACTTCGAGAAAATGGGCGAGGGCAGGGTAATCCTGTAGCGAGATCGACTCGCCGGACGCTTCGTCCGTGTCCTCGGTGTCGCGCGGCGCCAGGCGCAGTTCGCCCTCGGGAGCGAAGCCGATGCCGGTGAGGCGGAACTCGCCCTCGGGCAGCCAGATGGCCTGGGCGGTCATCTCGTTGCGGGTCAGGGTGCCGGTCTTGTCGGAGAAGATGGTGGCGATGGAGCCCAGGGTCTCCACCGCCGGCAGGCGGCGCACGATGGCATTCTTGCGCGCCATGGCCTGCACGCCGAGAGCCAGCGAGATCGTCACGATGGCCGGCAGCCCCTCGGGAATGGCGGCCACGGCAAGCCCGACGCTGGCCATGAACATCTCGGTCCACGGTTGGCCGTGCACCAGCACGCCGAAGGCCCCGGTGAGCAGCGCGGCGCCGACGATGAACAGCGCCAGGACGCGCCCGGCGCGGTCGAGCTGTTCGACCAGCGGCGTCTTGAGCTGCTCCACGCCCCTCAGCATTTCGGAAATGCGGCCGATCTCGGTCTGCTCGCCCGTCTCGACTACCACCCCGGTGGCGGTGCCCTTGGCCACGATGGTGCCGGCGAACAGCATGTCGCTGCGCTCGGCCAGCTCGGTATCCTCGTCCACCGCCTCGTCGGCCTTGTCGACCGGCGTGGATTCGCCGGTCAGGGCCGCTTCCTCGGCATTCAGTCGCTTGGCGTCGAGGATGCGCAGGTCGGCGGGCACGCGGTTGCCGCTCTCAACCTTGACGATATCGCCGGGGACGAGCTCCTCGGCGTCGATCTGCGCCTCGCGCCCGCCGCGCAGCACCGAGGCCTGGGGGGAGAGCATGCCGCGTATGCTCTCCAGGGCCTTCTCGGCCTTGCCCTCCTGGAAGAAGCCGATCAGGGCAATGATCACCACCACGCCGAGAATGACCGCCGCATCCAGGGGCTTGCCCAGCAGCAGGCTGGCGACCGCCGCGACGACCAGGATCAGCATCAGCACGTTGTTGAACTGCGCCAGCAGTCGCTTCCACCAGGGCTGGGCCTCTTCCTGCTGCAGTCGGTTGGGGCCGTACTGCTCCAGGCGCCTTCTGGCCTCGCCGTCGTCGAGCCCGCTCGCTTCGGCTTCGAGCCGCTTGAGCGCCTCGTCGCCGGACATGGCGTGCCAGGGCGTACGTGCTTCCTGTTCGTCGCGGTCGGGCATGCTGCTCCTCCTGAGCTTCAAAACCTCCGTGTGCCTCTAGGGGTAGCACACTCGGGGCGAAGCTGCAGGCGGGGCGCGTAGCGTAATGTCACTGTGTCCTGGGCGTGGTGCCTCGCGGCCGTTCGCCGCCGTGTCGCTTCTTCGCGGCTCGGGCGTTCCGGCGCAGCAGCCACTTCTCCAGCTCGACGACGAGAAACAGGGCGACGCCACAGCCGATGACCAGCAGCCAGTGGCGCAGGTCGAGGGCGGCGCTGTCGAACACCGCCTGCATGAAGGGCAGGTAGGTCCAGGCGAGCTGCAGCAGGAGCACGAGCCCGATGGCGATCCACACCGGACGACTGCCGAACAGGCCCTGCCAGGAGAGGTTGCTGCGCAGCAGGTAACGGCTGTTGATCAGGTAGGCCGCGCTGCCCATGACCAGCGCGTTGACGGCGCCGGCGCGGGCGACGGCCTCGTTGCCTTCGACGCGCAGCAACCAGCTGAACATGCCGAACACGGCGATCAGCAGCAGCAGGGAGACGAACACCACGCGCCAGAGCAGGAACAGGTCGAGCAGGGCCGCGGCGGGGTCGCGCGGGCGCCGGCGCATCAGGTTCTCCTCCCCGGGTTCGAAGGCCAGGGCCAGGCCCAGGGTCACGGCGACCACCATGTTGACCCACAGCGCCTGCAGCGGCGTGATGGGCAGCAGCGTACCGGCCAGCACCGCCAGCATGATCGCCAGGCCCTGGGCGCCGTTGGTGGGCAGCAGGAAGGTGATGGTCTTGCGGATGTTGTCGTAGACCTTGCGGCCCTCCTCGATGGCGCCGACGATGGTGGCGAAGTTGTCGTCGGCGAGCACCATCTCGGCCGCTTCCTTGGCCGCCTCGGTGCCCTGGATGCCCATCGCCACGCCGACGTCGGCGCGCTTCAGTGCCGGGCCGTCGTTGACGCCGTCGCCGGTCATCGCGCAGATGCCGCCGCGGGCCTGCATTGCCTTGACCAGGCGCAGCTTGTGCTCGGGGGCGGCGCGGGCGAACACGTCCACCGTGTCGATGCAGCGCTCCAGCTCGGCGTCGCTCATGGCTTCGACCTCGCGGCCGGTCAGGGCGCGCTCGGTGTTGGCGAAGCCGAGCTGCCGGGCGATGGCCAGCGCCGTCACGGCGTGGTCGCCGGTGACCATGATCGGGCGGATGCCGGCCGAGAGGCAGCGCGAGACCGCGCGTACCGCCTCTTCCCGGGGCGGGTCGAGCAAGCCGACGAGACCCAGGAGGACCAGGCCTTCCTCGGCATGTGTCTCGTCAAGTTCCGAGACGGCATGGATCGGCTTCTCTGCCAGCGCCAGGACACGCAGGCCGCGGGCGGAGAGGGCATGGATCCTCTGCTCCCATTCGCTCGTATCGAGCACGACGTCGCCAGCCTCGGTGCGCACTCGGTGGCACATCTCGAGCAGCCGGTCCGGGGCGCCCTTCACCATCAGCGTGGGCTGGCCGTCCACCTCGTGCAGGGTGGCCATGTACTTGCGCTCGGACTCGAAGGGGATGGCATCGTGGCGGTCGTGGCAACCCCGCAGCGTGGCGACATCCAGCCCCGCCTTGGCGGCCGCCACCACCAGGGCGCCCTCGGTGGGGTCGCCGTGGATGTGCCAGGCCCCGGCCTCGTCCCTGGCCAGTTCGGCATCGTTACAGAGCACCCCCACCTTGAGGAAGTGGCGCAGGGCGGGGTGCGCGTCCAGCTCCAGCGGCCCGCACGCGGCCGTGTCGTCGCCACCGGGCAGGAACTCCCCCTCGGGGGCGAAGCCGACGCCGGTCACGGCGATCTCGCCCTTCGGCAGCCAGATGGCCTGGGCGGTCATCTCGTTGCGGGTCAGGGTGCCGGTCTTGTCGGTGAAGATGGTGGAGATGGAGCCCAGCGTCTCGACCGCGGGCAGGCGGCGAATGATGGCGTTGCGCCGGGCCATGGCCTGGACACCCAGCGCCAGGCCGATGGTGACGATGGCCGGCAGGCCCTCGGGGATGGCCGCCACCGCGAGCCCCACGGCGGCCATGAACATCTCGCTGACGGGCTGGTCGTGGACGAGTGCGCCGATCGCCGCGGTAATCGCGGCCGCGCCGAGAATGAAGATGGCCAGCACGCGACCGGCCCGGTCGAGCTGGCGCAGCAGCGGCGTCTTGAGCTTCTCCACGCCGCGCAGCATCTCGGAGATGCGCCCGATTTCGGTGTCGATCCCGGTGGCCACGACGATGCCCTGGGCGGTGCCCTGGGCGACGAGGGTGCTGGCATAAGCCATGCTGCTGCGCTCGGCCAGGTCGGTCGCCTCGTCGACCGGCGCGGCCTGCTTGTCGACGGCCACCGATTCACCGGTCAAGGCGGCCTCCTCGGTGCGCAGCCGGTTGGCCTGGAGCAGCCGCAGGTCGGCGGGCACCCGGTCGCCGCTCTCGAGCAGCACGATGTCGCCCGGCACCAGGGTTTCGGCCGGGACGGTCTGGCGACGCCCGTCGCGCAGCACCTTGGCCTGCGGCGAGAGCATGCCGCGAATGCTCTCCAGGGCATGCTCGGCCTTGCCCTCCTGGACGAAGCCGATCAGCGCGATGATCGTCACCACGCCGACGATGGCCAGGGCATCTAGACGGTGCCCCAATGCCAGGCTGGCGATCGCGGCCACTATCAGGATCAGCATGAGCAGGTTGTTGAACTGCTCCAGCAGGCGCTTCCATCCGGGCCGCGCGGCCTGCTCCCGCAGCCGATTGGGGCCGTGCTCGGCGAGGCGTGCGTCGGCGGCCTCGCTGGCGAGTCCTTCGGGGTGGCTCTCGAGCGTCGCCAATGCCTGGTCGCCGGTCACGGCGTGCCAGGGAGGGCGTGAAGGGGTGGGCTGGACGGGCATGTCCCGGTCTCCGCAGATCGATGCTTTCGTTGTAGCACGGCCGATGCTGCATCGCAGTGACACAGGACAAGAATCGCAGCGCAAGCCAAGGTGGCAAGCGGGAGATGCCAGCCGCCGGCGAGCCGGGTATCCTGCGGCCACCTGTACCGACGCGGAGACCGCCATGCCCACCCACGATACTCCCGCCGCGAGCGTCGACAAGCGCTGCCCATGCGGCAGCGGTCGGCCCTATGCGGCGTGCTGCGGCCCTTGCCACGGCGGCGAGCCGGCCACCACGCCCGAGGCGCTGATGCGGTCGCGCTACAGTGCCTTCGTCCTCGGCCTTGACGACTACCTGCGTGACACCTGGCATGCCAGCACGCGCCCGACCGCGCTGGATCTCGATGCGTCGACCCGCTGGGTGCGCCTGGAGGTGCTGGATCATGGACAGGATAGTGACGGGGGCCGCGTGCACTTTCGGGCGACCTTTCGCGAGGGCCGCCGCTGGGGCGTGCTGGAGGAGGATTCACGCTTCGTGCGTGAGGCGGGGCGCTGGTTCTATGTCGATGGCAAACCCGCCATTGAACGCCTCAAGCCGGGCCGCAACGACCCTTGCCCCTGCGGCAGTGGGCGCAAGTTCAAGAGTTGCTGCGGCCTGGGATGATCCCGTCAGATGAGTTCTGTGGGTGAGACCTGTCAAAGCACCATGGCGGCCAGCCAGCCGAAGGCGATCAGCGGCAGGTTGTAGTGCAGGAAGGTCGGCACCACGGTGTCCCAGATGTGGTCGTGCTGGCCGTCGGCGTTGAGCCCGGCGGTGGGGCCGAGGGTCGAGTCCGAAGCCGGTGAGCCGGCGTCGCCCAGCGCGGCGGCGGTGCCCACCAGGGCGATGGTGGCCATGGGCGAGAAGCCGAAGCCGAGCGCCAGCGGCACGTAGAGCGAGGCGATGATCGGCACGGTGGAGAACGACGAGCCGATGCCCATGGTGATGAACAGGCCGACCAGCAGCATGATCAGGGCGGCCAGGCCCTTGTTGTCACCGATCAGTTCCGCCGAGCCTTCCACCAGCGCCGCCACTTCTCCGGTTGCCTTCATCACCCCGGCGAAACCCGCCGCGCTGATCATGATGAAGCCTACCTGCGCCATCATGCGCATGCCTTCAGTGAAGATGCCGTCCTGCTCGTGCCAGCGGAACACGCCGCTGACCGAGAGCAGGGCGAAGCCGAACAATCCGCCGAGCACCATGGAGCCGGAGAGTAGCTGGGTTACCACGGTGCCCACCAGTGCCGCGGCGAGCACGGCCATTTGCCAGGGCGCCAGATGCCGGGCGGCCTGGGCCGGGGTCTCGTCGCCGTGGGCCAGGTCGCGATCCTCGTAGCGGCGCGGGCGGCGATAGCTCAGCAGCGCTGCTATCGCGAGCCCCAGTGCCATGCCGCCGATGGGCATCAGCATGGCCATGGGCACCATGCCGCGAGTGACCTCGAGACCGAGCTCGGCGCCGCTCTCATTGAGGTTGGTGAGCAGGATGTCGTTGAGGAAGATGGCGCCGAAGCCCACCGGCAGCAGCATGTAGGGTGCGGTGATGCCGAAGGTGATGACGCAGGCGGCGAGGCGGCGATCCAGGCGCAGGTGGTTCATCAGCTTGAGCAGCGGCGGCACCAGCACCGGGATGAAGGCGATGTGCACCGGGATCAGGTTCTGCGAGCTGACCGCGGCGGCGAGCAGGGCGCCGAGCAGGGTGAAGGCGACCCAGCGCCGGCTCGACGGCTGGTCGTCGAGGTGCAGCCCGCGAATGGCACGCTCGGCCAGCAGCTCCGTGACCCCGGAGCGCGACAGGGCCACGGCGAAGGCACCCAGCACGGCGTAGGCCAGGGCGACGGTGGCGCCATTGCCCAGGCCATCGTTGAATGCGCTCATGATGTCGCCGATCGGCAGGCCTGCGGCCAGTCCTCCTACCAGGCTGGCGGCGATCAGGGCGAAGACGACGGAAACGCGGGCGAGGCTCAGGGTGACCATGACCAGGATGGCCAGAACGATGGCATTCATGTGCGGCTCTTGGCTGAATGAACGGATGTCGAAATGAGGGTCAGGCAGAATAAAGCCCCGGGCCGAAGCGCCGGGGCAGCGTATCTTACCTCAGCCGGACTGCCGGGTCAGTGGCTCGGCAGCAGTTCCACCGGCACCAACTCGTTGAGCGTCCGCGACGCGAGCAGCTGGGTGGCCCGCTCGATGTCGGGGGCGAAGAAGCGATCACGGTCGTAGTAGGCGACCGCGCTGCGCAGCGCCTGCCTGGCCCGCTCCAGGCGCGGCGTGCTCTTCATGCGCTGCTGATGCGCATCCAGCCGGAAATCGAGGCCCTGGCAGGCGGCCAGCCATTCGATGGCGACGATGCCGCGCACGTTGTCGGCCATCTCCCACAGCCGCTTGCCGGCGGCCGGCGCCATGGAGACGTGATCCTCCTGGTTGGCCGAGGTGGGCAGGCTGTCGACGCTGTGCGGGTGGGCCAGGGCCTTGTTCTCGCTGGCCAGCGCCGCGGCGGTGACCTGCGCGATCATGAAGCCGGAGTTGACCCCGCCGTTCTCCACCAGGAACGGCGGCAGCTGCGACATGTGGGTATCCATCATCAGCGACACGCGGCGCTCGGTGAGCGAGCCGATCTCGGCCAGTGCCAGGGCCAGATTGTCGGCGGCCATGGCCACCGGCTCGGCGTGGAAATTGCCGCCGGAGAGGATGTCGCCTTCGTCGCTGAACACCAGCGGGTTGTCCGATACCGCATTCACCTCGACGGCCAGCACCTCGGCGGCCTGGCGGATCTGTGTCAGCACGGCGCCCATCACCTGGGGCTGGCAGCGCAGCGAGTAGGGGTCCTGCACCTTGTCGCAATGGGCGTGGGAGTCGCTGATCTCGCTGCGCTCGCCCAGCAGGTGGCGGTAGGCCGCGGCGGCATCGATCTGGCCGCGCTGGCCGCGGGCGTCGTGGATGCGGGCATCGAAGGGCGCGCGGGAGCTGAGCGTGGCCTCCACGGTCAGTGCGCCGCACACCGTGGCGGCGGCGTAGAGGTCCTCGGCCTCGAACAGGCCCTTGAGCGCATAGGCGCTAGAGACCTGGGTGCCGTTGAGCAGCGCCAGGCCCTCCTTGGGGGCGAGCCTGAGCGGCTCGAGCCCGGCGATCTCGAGGGCCTGGCGGGCGGGGATCCATTCGCCACGTTGACGCGCCTTGCCTTCGCCGAGCAGCACCACGCTCATATGGGCCAGCGGCGCCAGGTCGCCGGACGCGCCGACGGAGCCCTTCAGTGGAATGTGCGGGTAGACCTCGGCGTTGACCAGGGCGAGCAGGGCGTCGAGCACCTCGCGGCGGATGCCGGAGTAGCCGCGGGCCAGGCTGTTGACCTTGAGCACCATGATCAGCCGTACCAGAGCGTCTTCCATGGGCTCGCCGACACCGGTGGCGTGAGACAGCACCAGCGAGCGCTGGAGATCCTCCAGGTGGTCATGGTCGATGCGGGTCTGGGCCAGCAGGCCGAAGCCGGTGTTGATGCCGTAGACGGTGCGATCCTCGGCGACGATGCGATTGACGCAATCGACGCCGCGTCGGATGGCGACGTCGGCGCTGTCGGGCAGCGTCACGCGCAGCGGCGCCTCGTAGACCTGGCGTGCCTGGGCCAGGGTCATCTTGCCGGGTTGGATGTCGAGTTGGGACATGGAATCTCTCTTCAGAAAAGGCGTTGGCAGCTGAAGCGATGAGCGCTCATCGCGCCGAACCCCGAGGCTCTTAGTTATCGAGCATCGGCAGATCCAACCCATTTTCCCGGGCGCACTGCTTGGCGATATCGTACCCGGCATCGGCGTGGCGCATCACCCCGGTGCCCGGGTCGTTGCGCAGCACTCGGCCCAGGCGGGCGTGGGCGTCGTCCGTGCCGTCGGCAACGATCACCACCCCGGCATGCTGGGAGTAGCCCATGCCCACGCCGCCGCCGTGGTGCAGCGAGACCCAGGTGGCGCCGGAGGCGCAGTTGAGCAGGGCGTTGAGCAGTGGCCAGTCGGAGACGGCGTCGGAGCCGTCGAGCATCGCCTCGGTCTCGCGGTTGGGGCTCGCCACCGAGCCGGAGTCGAGGTGGTCGCGACCGATGACCACGGGGGCCTTGAGTTCGCCGTTCTTTACCATTTCGTTGAAGGCCTGGCCGAGGCGGGCGCGATCCTTGAGGCCCACCCAGCAGATGCGCGCCGGTAGCCCCTGGAAGCTGATGCGCTCCTGGGCCATGTCGAGCCAGCGGTGCAGGTGCGGGTCGTCGGGGATCAGCTCCTTGACCTTGGCATCGGTCTTGTAGATATCCTCCGGGTCGCCGGAGAGCGCCGCCCAGCGGAACGGGCCGATACCCTGGCAGAACAGCGGGCGGATGTAGGCCGGCACGAAGCCAGGAAAGTCGAAGGCGTTGACGACGCCTTCTTCCTTGGCCATCTGGCGAATGTTGTTGCCGTAGTCGAAGGTGGGCACGCCCATCTTCTGGAAGTCGAGCATGGCCTGCACGTGCACCGCCATGGACTGTTTGGCGGCCTTGACCACCGCTTCGGGCTCGGCCTTGCCGCGCTCGACGTACTCGTCCCAGTTCCAGCCGGCGGGCAGGTAGCCGTGCAGCGGGTCGTGGGCGCTGGTCTGGTCGGTGACCATGTCCGGCTTGACGCCCCGCTTGACCAGCTCCGGCAGCACCTCGGCGGCGTTGGCGCACAGGCCGATGGAGACCGCCTTGCCCTCGGCGGTGTAGCGCTCGAGGCGCGCCAGGGCGTCGTCGAGGTCGTCGGCCTGCTCGTCCAGGTAGCGGGTGCGCAGGCGGAAGTCGATGCGCGACTGCTGGCATTCGACGTTGAGCGAACAGGCGCCGGCCAGGCTCGCCGCCAGCGGCTGGGCGCCGCCCATGCCGCCGAGGCCGGCGGTGAGGATCCAGCGGCCGGTGAGGTCGCCGCCGTAGTGCTGGCGCCCGGCCTCGACGAAGGTCTCGTAGGTGCCCTGGACGATGCCCTGGGAGCCGATGTAGATCCACGAGCCGGCGGTCATCTGGCCGTACATCATCAGGCCCTTGCGATCCAGCTCGTTGAAGTGCTCCCAGGTGGCCCAGGCCGGCACCAGGTTGGAGTTGGCGATGAGGACCCGCGGGGCGTCCTTGTGGGTCTCGAACACCCCCACCGGCTTGCCCGACTGGATCAGCAGGGTCTGGTGGTCCTCCAGGCGCTTGAGGGTCGCGACGATGGTGTCGAAGCACTGCCAGTCGCGGGCCGCGCGGCCGATACCGCCGTAGACCACCAGGTCCTCGGGGCGCTCGGCGACGTCCGGGTGGAGGTTGTTCATCAGCATGCGCAGCGGCGCTTCGGTGAGCCAGCTCTTGCAGCTGAGCGTGCTGCCGCTGGGGGCGGCAATATGGCGGCTGGGATCGTGGCGGGTGTCGGTGAGGGGGGAATGACTGTTCATGAACGTCTCTCTCGTTGTCTGGTGCTGATTCGGGGTGGCTCAGCTCTCCAGCGTGAGCTGGTGGATCAGGCGCGCCGCGGCGCGGGCGGTGCGGGCATCGATATCGAAGCTGGGGTTGAGCTCGGCGATGTCGGCCAGGCGCAGCTTGCCGCTGTCGCGCACCGCCTCGATCAGCGGTTCGAGCAGCGCCAGCGATACGCCACGGGCGGCGGGGGCGCTGACGCCAGGCGCCTCGGCGGCCGGCAGCACGTCGAGGTCGACCGTCAGGTAGAGGTGGTCACAGTGCGCCATGAAGCGCTGCAGGTCGCGCACGATGGCGTCCAGGTGCTGCGCCGTGAACTCGCGGTCTTCGCGTACCAGTACGCCGAGTTCGCGTGCGCGGGCGAACAGGGCGCGGGTATTGCTGGCGCGGCTGACCCCCAGGCAGGCGTAGCGGAACGGCCAGCCACGACGGTCGCACTCGGCGGCGATCTGGGCGAAGGGCGTGCCGGAGGAGACCGTCCGACCCGGGTCGCGCAGGTCGAAGTGGGCGTCGAGGTTGATGATGCCGACCCGCGGCCGCGCCTCGGCCTGAGCTTGGAGATGACGGGCCAGGCCCGACCAGCTGCCGAAGGCGACTTCATGACCGCCGCCGAGAATCAGCGGCAGGTGCGACGCCGACAGCAGGGCGGCGACCCGTTCGGCCAGGCGCTGCTGCGCCGCTTCGAGATCGTCGTTGCCATGGCAGTTCACGTCGCCGGCATCAAAGACGGGAGCGGTCCGATGCCAGGCCAGCGGGGCCAGCGCGCGGCGAATGGCGCGCGGCCCTTCGGCGGCGCCGATGCGCCCCTGGTTGCGTGCCACCCCGGCGTCGCAGGCGAAGCCGAGCAGGGCGATGCCCGTGCTGACGCCCCGCTTCAGCGGGGTGACGACTTGATGCCAGCGCAGGCTGTCGGGCTCCGGGTCCTCGCGCCCGGCCCAGAGGGACATGTCGATGGCCGGGTCGGCCAGATGCGGATCAGTGCTGGTCTTGACCATGGGTCAGCGCTCCCCGGTAGATACGTTGGCGAAGACGGCCGGGCTGCACGGCATAGGCCAGCTCGGCAGGCGTGGCGACGTCCCACAGACACAGGTCCGCCGGGGCGCCTTCCACGATGCGACCCAGCGAGCGATCGTGCAGGCCCAATGCACGAGCACCGTGGGCGGTCATGCCGGCCAGGGCCTCCCGCGGTGTCAGGCGGAACAGGGTGCAGGCGAAGTTGAGCATCAGCGTCGGCATGAACAGCGGCGAGCTGCCGGGGTTGGCATCGGTGGCGACGGCCATGGGCACGCTGGCCTCGCGTAGCGCGGCGATGGGCGGCAGCTGCGTCTCGCGCAGGGTATGGAAGGCGCCGGGCAGCAATACAGCGACGCTTCCCGCCTCGCGCAGGGCGGCGACGCCGGCTGCGTCGAGGTATTCGATATGGTCGGCGGAAAGTGCACCGTGGCGGGCCGCCATGGCGCTGCCGCCCAGGTTCGAGAGCTGCTCGGCATGGGCCTTGATCGGCAGGCCATGGGCCTTGGCCGCTTCGAAGACGCGCTCGCACTGGGCGACGGAGAAGGCGATCTTCTCGCAGAACACGTCCACCGCATCGGCCAGGCCCTGCGCGGCGGCGGCCGGAATCATCTCGTGGCACACGAGGTCGATGTAGCCGTCGCTGTCGCCCTGGTACTCCGGCGGCAGGGCATGGGCCCCCAATAGCGTGGTGACCACCCGCACCGGCAGTGCCTCGCCGAGGCGGCGCGCCACGCGCAGCATCTTCAACTCGTCGGCCACGCTCAGCCCATAGCCGGACTTGATCTCCACCGTGGTGATCCCCTCGCGCATCAGCGCCTCGAGCCGCGGCCGGGCCAGGGCGAACAGTTCCGACTCGCTGGCTTCACGTGTAGCGCGCACGGTGCTGAGAATACCGCCTCCCTGGCGGGCGATTTCCTCGTAACTCACTCCTTCCAGCCGCTTCTCGAACTCATCGGCCCGCGAGCCACCGAACACCAGGTGGGTATGGCAGTCGATCAGACCGGGGGTCATGACGCCACCACGGCCCAGCGTTTCGCAGGCGACGGCCTCGGCGGGATCGAGTTCGCTCATGGGAACCACCCGTTCGATTCGATCTCCCGCGACCACGACCGCCATCGGCTGGGGCTGGGTATCGAGGCCGTCGAACAGCGTGACGTCGCGCCAGAGTCGGCGTGTGATTGAAGGCGTGGACATGATGGCTCCTGATATTCGTATTGTATATACATTTAAGTCGTCATGGGCGCGAGGTCAAGTCGCTCTCGGTGTCCCGGTGGCAGTGAATCGAATCCGGCTCGCCGAAAATTGCATTAAACTAAGTAGAATCAGTCCACTAAAAGAGTGGCGTGTTGCCTTCATGGGGCTGGTTTCAGACTAAGGTCTAAAGGGCTTCGGCAAAACGTCATTGGTGCGTGGGTGGGGTTTATTGTATATACAATAGGCGTGTCCATGCCGATCCGCAGGACGAGCCCTACGATCACAATCACAACGCGAGGAAACGACCATGGCGATACCGGAACCGGCCACCCGCAAGTTGCACGGTGGCGCCTGGATCACAGCGGCCAAGCTGCTTCTGCCCAGCGCGCTGGGCATCCTGATCTTCTTCGTTCCCGTCACCCTTGGCGGGAGACACACGATCCTGCTCGACCATATGGTGACCGTGGCTCGGGGCTTGCTGGGCGAAGCCGCCGGTCTCTATGCCTTGGTATTGATACTCGCCGGGGCGATCTATCCGCTGTGGAAGGGCACCTGGAAACGCAGCCTGACCGATCGGATCTTTACCGCCCTGAAGCTGGCCGGGGTGGCGGTAGCCGTCATGGCGCTGACGGGCTGGGGGCCGACGCTGCTGCACGAGCCGGACATGCTGCCGTTCCTGTTCGACAAGCTGGTGATACCGGTCGGGCTGATCGTGCCGATCGGGGCGGTGTTCCTGGCGCTGCTGATCGGCTACGGGCTGCTGGAGCTGATCGGCGTGCTGCTGCAGCCGGTCATGCGTCCGGTCTGGCGCACGCCGGGGCGCTCCGCCATCGATGCGGTGGCGTCGTTCGTGGGTAGTTACTCGATCGGCCTGCTGATCACCAACCGGGTCTACCAGGCGGGGCAGTACTCGGCACGCGAAGCGGCCATCATTGCCACCGGCTTCTCCACGGTCTCGGCCACCTTCATGATCATCGTGGCGAGAACCCTGGAGCTGATGAGCGTATGGAACCTCTATTTCTGGTTGACGCTGGCGATCACCTTCGTGGTCACCGCCATTACCGTCCGCCTGCCGCCTCTGTCGCGACTGGACGATAGCAGGCGCGACGGTGAACCCGAGGCGCCGGCCGGCAAGCGGTTGGCCACCGCCTGGCGTACCGGCCTGGCGGTAGCCGACCGGGCGCCGGGGCTGCATCGCAGCGTGGCGCTCAACGTGCGCGAGGGCATGCTGATGGCGATCAGCATCCTGCCGTCGATCATGTCGGTGGGGCTTCTCGGGCTGCTCGCCGCCAAGTACACCCCGCTGTTCGAGTGGCTGGGGTGGCTGTTCTACCCGTTCGTGGCGATCTGGGGGCTCGAGGATGGGGTGGCGCTGGCCCAGGCGACGGCAGCGGGGCTGGCCGAGATGTTCCTGCCGGCGCTGCTGATGGCGGAAGCCGAGTTCGTCGCCCGCTTCGCCGCCGGCGTGGTGTCAGTCTCGGCGGTGCTGTTCTTCTCCGCCTCGATTCCCTGCATCCTGGCGACCAGCATTCCGCTGTCGGTAGGGCGCATCGTGGCGGTGTGGTTCCTGCGCGTGGCGTTGAGCCTGACGTTGGCGATACCGGCCGCCTACCTGGTCCAGGCGCTGGGCGTCAGCTAGACGCCACGCCCGCGCCCGGTGTGACTGTAACCCCGGGCGCAGCCTGGCTCGTCAACCCACTTGTGCCTCAGTAGCCACGGTAGGATTAAAAAAATGAGGCGACAACGGTGATTTCAACGCGACCCGAACGGCGACCTCCTTGATGCGATACCTGGCGCCGCCCTGCGAATCGAATCCGCGGCGGGCGGCGCTCAGCTGCGGCGCAACGATGAACGAAGCTTGTAGCGTTCACCGGGATGGAGGAGACGGGCATAGCTGATCAGATGATCGCCCGACCAGGTGCGGCGCGTCATGCTGAGGCAGGGACGATTGACTTCGATCTCGAGTCGTCGGGCGGTGGCGGCATCGACCAGGACCGCTTCGACCACGTGTTCGATGTCGGTGATGGGGCACGCCGCCACCAGCACCTCGTTGGGCGTGTGGCGGCTGAAATCGGTCTCCAGGTAATCGGGCACCCAGCGCGGATTGACGAAGCGCTCCTCGAGCTGGATCGGCACGCCGTTCTCGCGATGCACGATACGCGTATGGAAGACCCGGGTGCCGAGGCGAACGCCCAGACGCAGTGCCACTTCGTCGTCGGCGGCGATGGCTTCGGCGAGCAGCACGTCGTTGCTGTAGAGATGGCCGCGGCCGCGCACTTCTTCGGCAATGTTGTGCACGTCGACCAGCGACGACTCCACCTTGCGATCCGCGACGAAGGTGCCTAGTCCCGGCTGTCGCGTCAGGTAGCCCTGCTGCACGAGATCGCGGATCGCCTTGTTGGCGGTCATGCGGCTGACGCCGAAGTCCCGTGCCAGCTGTTCCTCGGGGGGGATCTGGTGATGCGCCTCCCACTCGCCTCCCTGGATCTTTTCCAGCAGGTGCTGCTGAATCTGCAAGTAGAGTGGAGGGGTGCTGCCCATGAATCGGTTCCCTGTGCCGGTTTGTATATACATAGTCTACCTGGCCTGGCGTGAGGAGACAGCCTATGGATGAGCGCGATATGAGCGGGAGCGCGGCGTCGTGTCAATGGAATTAACGAGGCAGGTCCGGCATGTCACGTACCACGCGGCTGCTTGAGCTGATGCAGGTGCTGCGGCGCCATCGCCGTCCGGTCAGCGGCAATGCGCTGGCTCGCGAGCTGGGGGTCTCGCTGCGCACCCTCTATCGCGACATTGCCTCGCTACGCGCCATCGGCGCCGAGATCGACGGCGAACCGGGGATGGGCTACCTGCTCCGCCCCGGCCTGATGCTGCCGCCGCTGATGTTCACGGAAGAGGAGCTCGAAGCGCTCGCCCTGGGGCTCAGGTGGGTGGGTCGCCGTGCCGACGATGGCCTGTCGCTTGCGGCAGGGGATGCCCTGGCCAAGCTGACCGCCGTGCTGCCGGGCGAACTGCGGCACAGGATGCAGGACTCAGCGCTGTGGGTGGGGCCCGGCTGGGAGCGACCCCAGGTCGTCGACCTCGAAACGCTGCGTCGCGCGATCCGCCGCGAACGCAAGCTGCACATCGACTATCGCGACCAGCAGGGGAAGCGCTCGTCACGTCTGATCTGGCCTTTTGCGATTGCCTTCTTCGAGTCGACGCGTCTCGTGGTCGGCTGGTGTGAACTGAGACAGGCCTTCCGCAGCTTCCGAACCGATCGCATCGAGGCGGCCAGTCCGCTCGAGGAGCGCTACCCACGGGCGAGGGCAGTATTGGAGAGGGAGTGGCTGGACTCACTGCTGCCAGAATCTGTCAGTGTCGAGTCGTATGCTGGTGCTACCTCAAACCGAAGGGAGGAGTGCCACATGCAACACGACATCGTTTTCTACACCAACCCGCTGTCACGGGCCGGCATCGTGCACTGGATGCTGGAGGAGATCGGCCAGCCCTACCGCATGGAGGTGCTCGAGTTCGGGGCGCCGATGAAGTCGCCGACGTACCTGGCCGTCAATCCGATGGGCAAGGTGCCGGCGATACGCCATGGCGATACCGTGGTGACCGAGGCCGCAGCGATCTGCGCCTACCTTGCCGAAACCTTCCCCGAGGCCGGGCTGCTGCCGGCAGCCGAGGCTCGCGGGGACTACTATCGCTGGCTATTCTTCGCCGCAGGCCCGGTGGAGATGGCCCTGTCGCTCAAGCATGCCGGTTTCTCGCTCACGGCGGAGCACGAGATGCAGTTCGGCTGCGGCTCCTATGAAGCCGTCGTCGAAACCCTGGCCAAGGCGGTAGCGGGGCGCCGATACATTGCGGGCGATACCTTCACGGCCGCGGACGTCTATGTCGGCTCGCATATCGGCTGGGGCATGCAGTTCGGTACGCTGGAGAGGCGCCCCGAGTTCGAGGCGTACTGGGCCGGTCTCAGGGATCGCCCGGCCAATCGGCGCAGCGAGGCGTACATCGCCGAGGCCATGCAGGCCCAGGCGGCGGCCGGCAGTGCGCAGCCGACATCCTGAGCGAGAGAGTTCGGATACGCAGCCCGGCGTGCCATGCGAGCGGCAACGCCGGGTACGTTGCATCAGATCTCCTTGCCGCCCTGGGGATCGGAGGCGTCGTAATCCTGAGTGTCGTCGGGGGGTGACCCGGGTTCGAGCGAGGTCTCGTGCTCATATTGCCGGGCGGCCTCGATGGCCTCCGGTTCGGTATCGTGGCGCGAGATCTCCTGTGGCAGGTCGGGATCGGTGACGTCGAGCACCCGCCAACCGCTTACCAGAACCGCCTCGCGACTCTCTTCCCTGATCGGCTCGACACGTGCCGTTCGCGTCATGACTTCCTCCATGGTGGTTGAACCACCTTAACCATGGCAGAGGAAGCCATGCTTGGCGAATGACGGCGTGGCGGGAGACCTGGCCGGAAGGGGCCGCTACGCTTGACCTGACCCGTGCCGCGGTCCATACAGGAAGAGTCACTCGCCCGACAACAGGAGGTCAGGTATGAAGAGGCTGATAGGACTCGCGGCCGCATGGTGGCTGCGCAAACCGGAAAATCGTGAGAGGCTCAAGCGCAAGGGCAAGGGCAAGCAGATGATCGACGGCTTTCGTGGTCGTCAGGCGCGCTCGACGGCAGAGCACCAGCGTCGCCGCCATCCGTGAGTTGCCATGCGTGAGATGCTGGCCCCGGCTGACACCGGGGCCTTGTTCGTATCCATTGACCGACCATGAACAGCGAGGCCGACCGAGACCATGAGCCGCCGCATGATGAGCCCAGCCGCGGCTCGCAATCGCCAGCCGATACTCGATGTCCTGAGCGTGATCCTGCCCGAACGGGCCCGGATCCTGGAGGTGGCCAGCGGCAGCGGGGAGCACGGGGTGCACTTTGCCGCGGCAAGGCCCGGCTGGGAGTGGCAGCCCAGCGACCCCAATCCCGAGGCGCGTGACTCGATTACCGCCTGGCGCGAACACGCCGGCCTCGCCAACCTGCGCGCGCCCTTGCCGCTGGATGTCGGGGGAATCTGGCCGGCCGGTCCCTTCGACGCCGTGGTGGCGATCAACCTCGTGCACATCTCGCCGTGGGAAGTGACCGAAGCGCTGATGGCGCGAGCGGCGCAGCGGTTGCGAGAGGGCGGGGTGCTCTATCTCTACGGACCGTACCGCCGTGACGGTCGCCATACCGCGCCGAGCAACGCCGCCTTCGATGCCGATCTCAAGGCGCGCGACCCGCGCTGGGGAGTACGCGATCTCGAGAGCGTCGTGACCGAGGCCCAGGCGCATGGCTTCATGCTGGAACAAACCATCGAGATGCCGGCCAACAACCTCAGCGTGGTGCTGCGCCTGCATGCCTGAGCGGTGTCACTGCTCCGCTTCGCTGCGGGTCTCATCGACCTGCCCAGGTACGCGATAGCGTACGCCTTCGGCCTGGCGATCGTCCTCGTAGCGCCGGGTTTCCTCCTCGGCCGGGACGCCCCATAGGGTCTCGCGGTTGCCGTCTTCGTAGGTGTAGGTGGTGCAGCCCGCGAGCAGGGCGAGGCCAAGGGCAAGACCAAGAGGAAATGCAAGGCGCAGCATGGTAATCACGTGGAATCCCTTCGATGGGTGGTTCAGCGGCCAGCCTGAGGCCAGGCCGCAAGGTCGTCAAGTGGTTGAAGCGGCTTCATCCCGACCAGCCCAGCAGGATCGGGACATAGACCACCAGCAGCAGGACCGCGATCAGGCCCAGCAGGTAAGGCAGGATGGCGCGAGTGATCCGCTCCAGCGGTAGCTGGGTCACCGACGAGGCGACGTAGAGGTTGATGGCCACCGGCGGCGTGATCATGCCGATCGCCAGGCCCATCACGATGATGATGCCGAAGTGGATCGGGTCGATGCCGAGCTGGCCGACCAGCGGCAGCAGCACCGGCGTGAGGATGATCAGGGCGCTGGCGGTTTCGATGAACACGCCGGTGAGCAGGATCACCGCCACTACCAGCAGCATGATCACGTGGGGGTTGGTCGAGAGAGACAGCACCGCCTGGGCGATGGCGCCGGGGACCTGCCAGCTGGAGAGCGTCCAGCTCAGCACGGCTGAGGTGGCGATGACCAGCATGATCACCGCAGTGGTGATCGCCGAGCGGATCAGGATGCGATAGACGTCGGCCAAGGAAAGATCGCGATAGACGAACAGCGAGACGAGCAGGGCGTAGTTGACGGCTACCACGGCCGCTTCGCTCGGCGTGAAAATGCCGGAAAAGATGCCACCGAGAATGATCACTGGCGTCATCAGGCCCCAGCTGGCCCCCTTGAAGGTGCGCCAGATCGTCGCCGGTGACAGCGCGGTACCGCGCGGGTAGTTGCGCCGATAGGCCTGGACGATGGCGATGGCGGCCAGCCCGATCCCCATCAGGATGCCCGGCACGATGCCGTTCAGGAACAGCTTCGATACCGACTGCTGGGCGATGACGGCATAGATGATCATCGGCACCGAAGGCGGTATCACCACGCCGATGGTGCCGCTGGCGGCGATCAGGCTGGCCGCCGAGGCCGGATCGTAGCCCTTGCGCTTGAGCTCCGGCACCAGGCTCGAGCCCACCGCGGCGGTGGTAGCGGCACCGGAGCCGGAAATGGCCGCGAAGAACATGCCGGCGCCCACCGACACGATGGAGAGACCGCCCTTGAGGAAGCCGAACAGCGAGTCGGCGAAATCGACCAGTTTCTCGCTCACCTTGCCCTGGGCCATCAGGTCGCCGGCCAGGATGAACATGGGCACGGCCACCAGGGCGAAGGAGTTGATGCCCTGGAACATCTGCTGGGTCACCACCATCAGCGGCACGCCCTGGGCGTTGAGGGCGAGCAGCGTACTGGCACCGATGGCGAGCGCGATCGGTACGCCCAGCAGCATGAAGGCGAAGAACAGCACGAACAGCAGGGCGGTCATGGCGGCGGCTCCTCGGCGGTGTCACTGCCGGTCTCGCCTGCCTTGGGTCCCTTGACGATGAATTCGACGATGTCGATCAGGGCGTACCAGGCCATGATGGCGGCGGCGAGGGGGATCACGGCGTAGACATAGGTCATCGACAGCCGTAGCGAAGCCGAGCGCTGGAAGCTCTGCACCTGCATGTAGCGGTAGCCGATCACGACCAGCGCGATCATGAAGCCCAGTGCCACCAGTACCGCGGCGATACGCGCCAGCTGGGCCAGGCGCGGGGGCAGGGCGTCGACGACGAAGGTCACGGCGATATGGCGACCACGCTGGAACGCCAGGGTGGCGCCGAGGAAGGTGATCCAGATCAGCAGGAAGCGCGCGACTTCCTCGGTCCAGCCCACCGCGGTGAAGAAGACGCGGGAGACGATCTGCAGCGTGATCACGCCGATCAACGCCGCCATGCCCAGGAACACGATGGGCTGGATGACGGCGTCGAGGGCGCGCTCGCTACGCTGCAGCAAGCTCGTGAGAGCGTGCAGCGGAGCGTTCACTTATTGCAGGGCCTCGCGGATGCGGGTGAGGTAGTCGCCGAACTGGTCGCCGTATTTCTCGTAGACCCCCTCCACGGCAGCCTGGAACGCCTCGAGGTCGGGATCCTCGACGATCTCCATGCCGGCGGCGCGCAGCTCGTCGAGCTGGTCGGCCTCCATCTCGGCGTTCATGCGGCGCTCGTGCTCGGCGGCCTCCTGGGCGGCTTCGATCAGCACCTCCTGGGCGGCTTCCGGCAGCTGGTTCCAGGCCGGCATGCCCATGACGAAGATGGCCGGCGCGTAGGTGTGGCGCGACAGCGTCATGTGATCCTGGGTCTCGTAGAGCTTGAACGAGTGGATGACGTTGACCGGGTTCTCCTGGCCGTCGATGGTACCCTGCTGCATGGCCGTCAAGGCCTCGGTCCAGGCCATGGGAATGGCGTTGGCGCCGAGTTCGCGGAACGTGTCGGTGTAGACGGGGTTTTCCATAACGCGAATGCGCAGGCCGTCGAGGTCATCGGGGCTGCGTACCGCATGCTCGCTGTTGGTCAGGTTGCGGAAACCGCGCTCGGCGTAGGCCAGGCCCTTGAGGTTGACGTCGGCGAGCTTGTCGAGCAGCTCCTGGCCGATCTCGCCGTCGAGGACCTCGTAGGCGGCTTCGGGCGAGGGGAACAGGAACGGCAGTTCGAACACCGCCATCTCCTCGACGAAGTTGGCCACCGGGCCGTTGGTGATCACGCCCATGTCGACGGTACCGATCTGCATGCCCTCGAGCAGGGTGCGTTCATCGCCTAGCGAGGCATTGGGGTAGATGTCGATGGAAATGGTGCCATCGGTGCGCTCGGCGACCAGTTCCTGGAACTTGACCGCGGCGATGTGGAAACCGTCCTGCTCGTTGACCACATGGGCCAGGCGCAGGGTGACGGGATCCATGTCCTCGAAATCGGAGGCCTGGGCAGCGGAAACCAGGGCGAGAGAGAGGCCGAGTGCCAGCGTGCTGCGTGCGAACGTTTTCATTTTTAATTTTCCTTTGTCGGGTCAAACCGTTGTGGAGGATGCCCCAGCCAGCCCGACAGGGTCAATCATTAGACCATTATCAAGTAACAGGCTAACTACCGAGTTGGTGGCCATGGCGCGGCGATTCGCTCGCGCCGGCCTTTCTCACAGCAGGCGGTACATCACATGGGCGTCGACCAACCCCAACTGGGGATGGCGGAAGGCGCAGGGCAGGGTGCCGACGATCTCGAAGCCGTGCTTCTGCCACTGACGGATCGCCACTTCGTTGGTCGAGACCACCATGTTGAACTGCATGGCGGTGAAACCCAGCTCACGCGCGACACGCAGCGAGTCCTCGCACAGCTTGTTGGCGATGCCCTGGCCGCGGGCCTGCTCGGCCACCAGGTAGCCGCAGTTGCACACGTGGTCGCCGGGGCCCGGCTGGTTGGGCTTGAGGAAATAGGTGCCGAGAACGCGCCCGCGGGCATCCTCGGCCACGCGCACGGCGCGCGGCAGCTCGACCCACATGCGGTAGGCGTCGGATTCCCCGATGTCACGCGGTACGGCGTAGCTGTCGCCGGCGTGCAGCACCGGGGCAATGAAATCCCACATGGCGGGCCAGTCACCCGACTGGTAGGGGCGGATGCGGATCATCGGTGTCCTCCTTGATACCTGGCATCGGCCCGATTCTACGGCATGTCAGCGTGGAAAGGGCGTCCTCCCATGTCAGGCCGGGCCAACGAGATGCTTGACCGCCAGGTAGGCGGAAAGCCCCCAGGGCCCAAGCTCGCGACCGATGCCGCTGCGCTTGAAGCCGCCCCAGCCGGTTTCGGGCAGCACCAGTTGCTCGCCGTTGAGCCAGACGCTGCCGGCCTGCAGGGCGCGGCCGATGCGCGCGGCCCGCTCCCGGTCGGCGCTCACCACCGTGGCGGCCAGGCCGAAGTCGCTGTCGTTGGCCAGCATGATCGCTTCCTCCTCGCTCGCGACGCTGCGTGCGCACAGCACCGGGCCGAAGATCTCCTCGCGCCACAGGCGGCTCTGCGTCGGCACGTCGCGGTAGAGAGTGGGGGCGAGGAAATAGCCCCGTGACGGCAGTGTGCGGTGGCTGGCGTCGCGCACCGCCCTGAGCCCCTCCTGCTCGGCGACGGCGAGATAGGCCTGGACGTTCTCGCGCTGGCGGGCGCTGGTCAGCGGCCCCATGTCGCTAGCCTCATCCAGGGGGTCGCCCAGCACCAGGGCGTCGATACGTGCCGCCAAGGCGTCGTACAGGCTTTCGGCGACGGCTTGGTGGACGATCAGCCGCGAGGTGGCCGAACAGATCTGGCCGGCATTGAAATAGATACCGGCCATGACCCAGTCGGCGGCCTGCTCGGGGTCGGCATCTTCCATTACCAGGATCGGCGACTTGCCGCCGAGTTCCAGCGAAATGTCGGCGGCGCGTTCGGCGGCGGCGTGCATCACCGCTTCTCCGACCCGGTTGCTGCCGGTGAACGAGACCTTGTCGATGCCGGGGTGGGCGGCCAGCGGTGCACCGATGCCCTCGCCATCACCGAACAGCAGGTTGAAAACGCCGGCTGGCAGGGCGATCTCCTGGGCGATCTCGGCCAGGGCCCGCTCGGGCAGCGGGGTGACCTCGGAAGGCTTGAGCACCACCGTGCAGCCGGCGGCAAGCGCCGGGGCAAGCTTCCAGGCGCTGGTCACCAGCGGGAAGTTCCACGGCGTGATCAGCCCGACCACGCCCACCGGGTCGTGATAGCAGCGTGCCTCCACGCCCGCCGTCTCCAGCTCGACGAGCCGGCCCTGGCGCTCGTCCAGGGCGCGGGCCTGGCCGGCGTAGTAGCGGTAGCAGGCGATGGCGTCATCGAGATCGATGCCGGCCTCGGCCAGTACCTTGCCGTTGTTGGTCGAGGAGAGCCTGACGAGCTGCTCCCGGCGCCGGCTCAAGCCATCGGCGAAACCCTCCAGGTAGATGGCGCGCTGGGCGCCGGACAGCTCCCGCCAGGCCGGTAGGGCGCGACGTGCTGCGGCAACGGCATCGTCGACGTCGTCCGGATGGCCGGCGGTGACGTCGGCGATCGTCTCTTCGCGATAAGGGTTCATCACCGGCAAGTAGCGCTCGCCTCGCGATGACACCCAGCGGTTGTCGATGAATTGTCTGTCGAGTTGCGGCATAGGAACACTCTTCATGATTCGGTGGCCTCGAGCCAGGCGCTGGCGTCCACTTCGATCAGCAAGGGGCCGCCGTTGGGGCGAACGGCAAGGGCCCGGGCCAGCTCGGCGGGATTGCCGACCCGGGTGGCCAGGCAGCCGAAGCCGGCGGCAACGGTCTGGAAGTCGGGCGCCTGGATGTCGACACCGCAACGCGCGACGCCATGGGCATCCATGTAGCGGCGGATCTCCTCATAGCCCTGGTTGTGCCACAGCACGATCACTACCGGCAGGCGCTCTTCCACGGCGGTGGCGAGCTCGCTGAGGGTGAACATCACGCCGCCGTCGCCGACCAGGGCCACCACGGGAAGTGTGGGCTGGCCCAACTGGGCGCCCAGCGCGGCAGGCAGCCCATAGCCGAGGGTGCCGTAGCCGGTGGAGGCGTTGAAGTAGCGGCGCGGCTCGGGCTGCGAGACCAGGTGATTGCCGGCGTAGACCGGGGCGGTGGAGTCGCCGACCAGGATCGCCTCGGGCAGTGCCTCGCGCAGGACGGCATAGAAGGGTACGAAGGGGGCGAAGGCCGGGTCGGCAGCGAGCCCCAGCGCCGCGAGGGTGGCCGCGGTGCGTTCCCTGCCGGCGCGTGAGAGCGCCTCGGGGAAGAACTCGGCGAGCAGTGCCAGGCTGCGCCCGGCATCGCCCACCAGGCCCAGCGAGACCTGCTGGTTGCGCACCAACTGCTGGGCTTCGAGGTCGATGCGGATCAGCCTGCCGTGCAGTTCGAAGCCGTCGTCGAAGACCACGTCGTAGTCGGTCTCGCCGAGCTCGGTGCCCACGGCCAGGATGACGTCGGCATGGCGGGCCAGCTCGCGCACGGCGGGCAGCGCCGCGTTGGCGCCCAGATCGAGAGGGTGGTCGCGCCCCAGCACGCCCTTGGCGTTGATGGTAGTAACGGTGGGTGCGTCGAGCCGCTCCACCAGGGTGCGGGCCGCCGCGGGGGCCTCGACGCAACCGCCGCCCAGCAGCACCAGGGGCCTTTGCGCCTCACGTAGCCAAGCGGCGGCCAGGGCCAGCCCCTCGGGATCCGGTGCCGGACGGAACAGGCGAGCCGGGGGCGGCAGTTCGGCTGAGGTCACCGGGGCGTCGAACAGGTCGATGGGAATCTCGATATGCACCGGCCCCGGTCGTTGGCTCTCGAACACCGCAAAGGCGCGGGCCAGCACTTCCGGCAGTGCGGCGGGGTCGAGCAGGGTATGGCTGAAGCGCGAAACCCCTGCCATCAGTTGCTGTTGGCTCGGCAGCTCGTGCAAGCGGCCCTGACCGCGCCCCAGGGTGTCGCGGCGGTTGACGCTGGAGATCACCAGCATGGGGATCGAATCGGCCAGCGCCTGACCCATGGCGGTGGCGATATTGGTCATGCCGGGGCCGGTGATGATCAGGCACACGCCGGGCTTGCCGGTAGCGCGGGCATAGCCGTCTGCCATGAAGCCGGCGCCCTGCTCGTGGCGCGGAGTGACGTGGCG
The DNA here is from genome assembly GCF_015992245.1 of Halomonas sp. SS10-MC5. Lineage (NCBI taxonomy): Bacteria > Pseudomonadati > Pseudomonadota > Gammaproteobacteria > Oceanospirillales > Halomonadaceae > Halomonas > Halomonas sp. SS10-MC5. The sequence goes on from NZ_CP065435.1 coordinate 2,193,643, forward strand.
CACGCCGCCATTCTCCAGCCCGCGATAGAGCGCCACGGTATGCACGCCGGGAATGCCGAACACGGTGTCGACGCCATAGGTATCGCGTAACAGGCGCAACAGCAACTGGGCACAAGTCATGGGTAAACCTCTCTGGCTACGGGCTACGGGCTACGGGCTACGAACTGCTCGATGCTCGAAGCCCGTTGCTTGCGGTATCAAAAGAAGAAAGTGTGGGCCATGAAGGCAATGATCGGCAGCGTGATGGCGGTGCGCAGCAGGAAGATGGCCACCAGCTCCCACAGCTTGAGCGGGATCTTCGACTTGAGCAGCAACGCGCCGATCTCCGACATGTAGATCAACTGGGTCAGCGACAGGCAGGCGATGACGAAGCGGGTCAGCTCGCTCTCGATGTTGGTCGCCAGTACCGCCGGCAGGAACATGTCGGCGAAGCCCACCAGGGTGGCGGGAGCGGCCGCCTGGGCCTCGGGAATGCGCAGCAGCTCGAGCACCGGCACCATGGGGTAGGAGAGCCAGGTGAACAGCGGCGTGAACTCGGCCAGGATCAGTGCCACGGTGCCGATGGCGAACACCAGCGGCAAAAGGGCGAGGAAAATGTCGGCGACGTTGAACAGCGCGTTGCGCACCAGTTCCCTGGGGCCGGGTGCATGTTCGGCACGACGTACGGCCTGGGTCAGGCTATAGCGCAGCAGGCCCATCTCCTCGGTGCGTTTCTCGGCCAGCTGACAGCCCACCGGCTCGTAATAGGTGTTCGGCTTGCGCGACAGCGGCGGCAGGCGCGGCACGATCACCGCGGCGATCAGTCCGGCCACCACCACGGTGAAATAGAACTGCACGAACATGTGGTTGATGTCGACGAAGCTGGTGATCAGCAGGCTGAAGGCGATCGAGACGATGGAGAAGTTGGTGGCGATCACCGCCGCCTCGCGACGATTGTAATAGCCTTTTTCGTACTGCTGGGTGGTGATCAGCACGCCGACCGTGCCCGAGCCCATCCATGAGGCGGTGGCGTCGATGGCGCTGCGGCCGGGCAGGTTGAAGATGGCTCGGAAGGGCTTGCGCACCAGGCTGCCGATGAACTCCATGAAGCCGAATTCGACCAGGAACGGCAGCAACAGGGCGGCGAAGAAGAAGAAGGTCAGCAGCACCGGGGCCAGGTCGTTGAGCATCACGCCTCCGGTGAACGAGGCGGTGACGAACTCGGGGCCGAACTGGAAGAAGGTCATCAGGGCGAAGGCGGCCCCCAGGATACGCATGCCGAACCACACCGGGCCGACGTGGAACATGTCGCGCAGCACGCCATTCTCGGCCCAGCCCGGGCGGGCCAGCTTGACCCAGCTGGTGGCCAGGACCGAGAGCACCAGCACGACCACGGCGATGGCCGGCAGGGCGCCGGCAAGCAGCGCCTTGAGACCGTCGGCCATCAGGCCCATGCCGATGTTGATGGTGTCGCCGACCTGGAACGGAATCAGGAACAGGCCGACACCGAGCGCGGAGGGAAGCAGGAATTTCAGCAGGCTGCCACGCTCGAAAGGCGCCTGGGCGGCAACGTTTCGCGGGGTGGTATCAGTGGAGGACATGGGATTTCCCTTTGGGTTGTCGTTGTAGGATCAGGTGGTGTCGGGTCAATTGCGACGCTTGTGTCAGTCGCGTCGCTTCACGCTTGTGTCAGTCGCGACGCTTCACGCCGGGCAGGGCGCAGAGCATTTCGTAGAGCAGGGTGGCACCCATCAGCGCCGTGTTGCCGCTCGGGTCGTAGGGCGGCGAGACCTCGACCAGATCGCCGCCGACGATGTTGAGCCCGGCGGTGCCACGCACGATCTCCAGCCCCTGGGCGGAGGTCAGCCCGCCCATCTCGACGGTGCCGGTGCCGGGAGCCACGGAGGGGTCGAGCCCGTCGATATCGAAGGTGACGTAGACCGGCGTGTCGCCCATCTGCTCGCGCACTTCCGCCATCAGCGGCTCGAGCGAGCGGTACCAGCACGCTTCGGCGGTGACGACGCGGAAGCCCTGCTGGCGGCACCAGTCGAAGTCTTCGGCGGCGTAGCCGGTGCCGCGCAGGCCGATCTGCACCACCTTGCCGTGGGCCAGCAGCCCCTCCTCCTGGGCGCGTCGGAATGGCGTGCCGTGGGCGATGGGTTCGCCGAACATGTGCTCGTTGACGTCGGCATGGGCGTCGATATGGATCAGCCCCACCGGGCCGTGCCTCTTGGCGATGGCGCGCAGGATGGGCAGGGTGATCACATGATCGCCGCCCAGCGTCAGCGGCGTGCAGCCATGGCCGAGCACCTCGTCGTAGAAGGCGCTGATGATGTCCACCGTCTTGGGCAGATGGAAGGTGTTGATCGGCACGTCGCCGATGTCGGCCACCTGCAGGCTGTCGAAGGGCGCGGCGCGGGTGGCCATGTTATAGGGGCGCAGCATGCGCGACTCGTCGCGGATCTGGCGCGGGCCCAGGCGCGTGCCGGGACGATTGGAGGTGGCGATGTCCAGCGGTACGCCGATGAAGGCCACGTCGAGCCCTGCAGCGGTAGGCTGGGTGGGCAGGCGCATCATGGTGGCGGGTCCGCCGAAGCGCGGCATCTCGTTGCCGCCGAGCGGCTGGTTGAAGTCGGGCATGGTCGGCTCCTTGCGTAACGTTGGGTCTGGGAACGTCTCTCCCCTGCCTATAGCAGCTTTCGTGCCAACCCCGTGCGGCCCGCCATCATGGGATTTTGCCGCCCCGGGCGATGCAAGATTGAATCGCCATCGCCGCTCATGTGATGCATGATTGAATCAGGATTCATATTTGCATCGGTGGAACGCATGAGCGACATCGACCGGGAAGTGATCAGGACCATCGTCGAAACGGCCAACGACCATTTCTTCATCGTCGACGGTGAGGGGCTGGTATTGGACGTCAGCCCGGGAGCGGCGGCGGTCTACGGCATGGCGCGGGAGCGCCTTATCGGCAGTACCGTTCAGCGGCTCGAGGCGGAGGGAGTGCTCAAGCCCTCCATCAGCCTGGAGGTGATCCGCAACGGCAAGCCGGCTCAGCTGATGCAGGTGACCGGTACCGGCAGGCGGGTCATTGCCGAGGCCCATCCGGTGTACGTCGAGGGCAAACTTGCACGTATCGTCAGCCGCTCTCGCGACCTCACCGACCTGCAGCTGCTACAGGACGAATACGCACTGCTGCAAAAGCGCTTCAGTGAGCACCTCAAGCGCAGCCAGGGCGGCGGCAATGCCGAGGATGGCCAGCTCGAGGCGGCGCTGGACGAGCTCCAGGTGCGCAGCGACGTGATGCGGGAGCTGGCCCTGCTGCTCAAGCGCGTGGCACCGTCGGATGCCACGGTATTGATGCTTGGCGAGTCGGGCGTGGGCAAGACCGCCTTCGCTCGCCAGCTGCATCGCTGGAGCCGGCGTCACGCAGGGCCGTTCGTCGAGGTGAACTGCGGGGCGATACCGGAGAACCTGTTCGAGTCGGAGATGTTCGGCTACCAGCCGGGCGCCTTCAGCGGGGCGGCGCGACAGGGCAAGGCCGGGCTGCTGGAACAGGCGGAGGGCGGCACGCTGTTTCTCGACGAGATCGGCGAGCTGCCGCTGCCGATGCAGACCAAACTGCTCAAGGTGATCCAGGACGGCAGCGTCACCCGGCTGGGCGACACCCGCCCGCGGCGGGTCGACTTCCGCCTGGTGGTGGCCACCAACCAGGACCTGGCCAGGCGCGTGGAGAGCGGCGCCTTCCGCCTCGACCTCTACTATCGGTTGAACGTCATTCCGGTGACCCTGCCGCCCCTGCGCGAGCGTCGCGAGGACATTCCGGCCCTGGTCGAGGCGTGCCTGGAGCGGCTCAACCAGCGCTATGGCCAGCGCAAGCTGTTGCATGGCAGCACCTGGTCCGAGCTGATGGGCGGTGACTGGCCGGGCAACGTGCGCCAGCTCGAGAACTGGCTGGAGCGCGCCTGGCTGTCGAGTCCGGGCGACCTGATTCACTCACCGACCCGCGCCGAGACGGCGGCTCCGGTGGCGGTCTCGTCGCCCGATCGGGCCACGGCGGCCGTTCCGACGCTGACGCAGGGCGAAGGCCTGAACGATTATCTGGCCCGTGCCGAACGCAGCGTGCTGGAGGAGATGTGCCGTACGCTAGCGAGCACCTATGCCATTGCCGAGCGGCTGGGGGTCAGCCAGCCCAGCGTGGTGCGCAAGTTGAAAAAGCACGGGCTCAGGATCGAACGCTAGGCTTTATCCGAAAAGTGCCTGCGCTCGGCCATACGGCGTTAAAAATCGGCTCAAAGTACTCATTTACAACCTGTAAACTCCGTCTTTTCACCGATTTTTGCCTTGTCTGACCATCGCTCGTCGACTTTTCAGACAAAGCCTAGTCGGCCCCGTTCGTGGTGATGGCACGCTCGAGGATCTCGAAGCGACCGGGCACCAGGGCATCCTCCACGGCGGTGATACGCAGCACGTGGCCGAGATCCGGATGCGCGGGGCGGGCGATGAGACGGCCGGCTTCGAGCAGCTCCTGATTGAGTCGTCCCGCCAGCTCCGCGCTGGGCAGGCGGATGGCGATGAAGTTGGTCGCACTGGGCAGCACGTCGGCACCCAGGTCGCGAAAATGCCGGGCAAGGCGTTCGCGGCGCTGCTTGACGTCACGAATGTGCGCTTCCACCTCGCTGTGGTGATCGAGCACGGTCTCGGCGACGGCCAGCGTCAGGGCGGATACGGCGTAATGGATGCGTACCTTCATCATCATGGCCAGGGTTTCCGGCTCGGCAATGGCGTAGCCGATGCGCATCCCGGCCAGCCCGTGGGCCTTGGACAGCGTGCGCAGCCGGATCACCCCGGGCAGGACCTCGCGACTGAACGGCGAGTCGGCGTCGTCGCGAAAGTCGTGGTAGGCCTCGTCGAGCAGCAGCCAGCAGTCATCGGGAAGTTCGGCACGCAGCCGGCGGATCTCCTCGTCGCTGTGGAGATGTCCGCTGGGATTGTCGGGGTTGGCGACGTAGACCAGCCGGGCCCGGTGCTCGTGGGCGCTGGCCAGCAGCGCCTCGAGGTCGGGCGAGAGCAGGCCCGGCGCCTCCCGATAAGGCCGTTCGACGAGATGACAGCCCTGGCCACGGGCGAAGTAACCGAAGGTGGGATAGGTGCCGCTGGCGCTCACCACCGTACAGCCGGACGTGGCCACGGTGCGCAGCGCCAGGGCGATCAGGCTGTCGGCGCCGGCGTCCACCAGGATGGCCTCCAGCGGCAGGCCATAAAGGGAGGCAAGCCGCTGGCGTACCCCGAGCGCTTCCGAATCGCCGTAGCAGTAGACGTGCTCCACCATGGCGTCGCCGAAGCGTTCCCGCAGCGCCCGGTGGGGCATGTCGAGCCCCTCGTTGGAGCCCAGACGATGAGGGATCTCCCGGCCGATACGCCGCTCCAGCACCTTGATGCCGGGAAAGGGGTTGCTGGGACCGGGGCCGGTCAAGTGGTCGGGAAAACGGGGCATGGAAGACTCCAGTACTCGAGAAGCAGTGTAAGGGATCGTCGCAGGAGGCGGTCGCTGGCTCAAGTCGACGCCCGGCAGGGCGTCAGCGGCCTGGGCCGAACCGCACGATTCACTCCTCGGCAGCCAGGACCTTGTCGCGGTTGAGCAGCTTCAGCGGATCCAGCGCACGCTTGAGGGTATGCATCAGGGCGATCTCCTCGGGCGTGCGCGACAGCGCCAGGTAGTCGCGCTTCTCCAGGCCGATGCCATGCTCGGCGGAAACCGAGCCGCCCAGTTCGGCCAGGGGGGCATAGACGATCTGCTCCACGGCACGGCGGGTTGCCGGTTCGCCATCGCCGACGCTGACCGTGACGTGCAGGTTGCCATCGCCCAGGTGACCGAAGACCACGATGCGCCCCTGCGGCCAGCGCTGCTGCACGGCGCGCTCGAGCTCCGCGGCATAGCCTGGCATGTCGGGGATGGGCAGGCTGACGTCGAAGGTGAACAGGGGGGCCAGATGCTGGATCAGCCCCTCGATGTCCTCCCGTATATTCCAGATGCCCTGGCGCTGGGCATCGGACTGAGCCAGCACGGCATCCTCGATCAGGCCGGCCTCGAGAGCCGACTCCAGGGCGGCGCTGAGCTGTGCCGTATTTGCCGAGTTGTCGCTGCCCAGCGACTCCACGATGGCGTAGTAGGGCCAGCGGGGCGGCAAGGGAGGCGTATTGCGGCCGCTCTCCTCGGTGAGCAGGGCATAGTGGTTGCGCCACATCACCTCGAAGGTGCCGAGGCTGCCGCCGAGTTCACGCCCCAGATGGGCCAGCAGCCCGGCTACCCCATCGAAGTCGGGACAGGCCACTAGGGCAGTGCGCTCGCTGGCCATCCTGGGGTGCAGGCGGAGCACGGCACGAGTGACGATACCCAGCGTGCCTTCGCTGCCGATGAACAGCTGCTTGAGATCGTAGCCGGCATTGTTCTTGAGCATGCGATTCATCGAGCTGACCACGGTGCCGTCGGCGAGTACCGCCTCGAGACCGAGGACCTGCTGGCGCATCATGCCGTAGCGAATCACCCTCACGCCGCCGGCGTTGGTGGCGATGTTACCGCCGATGGTACAGGAGCCCCGCGCGCCGAGATCGAGCGCGAACTGCAGGCCATGCTCGGCGGCGGCTTCCTGCACCCGCTGCAGCGGCGTGCCGGCCAGCACGGTCAGGGTGCCGCCGACCGGGTCGATCGACTCGATGGCGTTCATTCGCTCGAGCGAAATCACCAGCTCGTCGGGTGCCGCCTCGCCACCATGGACCAGGCCGGTGAGCCCGCCGTGGGTCACTACGGGTTGACGGGCGGCATGGCACAGGCGCATCACCGCGGCGAGCTCGGCAGTGGTGCCGGGGCGTATGATGGCGCCGGCGCGACAGCTCGCGCCGCTCATCCAGTCGACCTGGCGCTGGGTCACGTCGTTACCGGTGAGTACGTTGCCTGGACCGACGACGGCAGCGATATCCTTCAGCAGTGCTTGCATTCGGTATCCTTTGCTTTCCTTGTTCTTCGAGCTTGTTCTGCGAGCTTGGGCCTTCGAGCCTGGACTTCAGGCCATGGCCGCTTCGTGCGCACGACCGGGAATGGCGTCGAGAAGCTGCTTCGTATAGGCCTCTTGCGGGCTGAGGAAGACCTCCTGGGCGGTGCCCCGCTCGACGATGCGACCCTGCTGCATGACGATGATGGTGTCGCAGATCTGGGCCGCGACGCGCAGGTCGTGGGTAATGAACAGCAGCGAGAGCGACAGTTTCTGCTTGAGCTCTTCGAGCAGTTCGAGCACCTGGGCCTGGATCGAGACGTCGAGTGCCGACACCGCCTCGTCGGCGACGATCAGTTCCGGATTCAGCGCCAGGGCGCGGGCGATGCCGATGCGCTGGCGCTGGCCGCCGGAGAATTCGTGCGGAAAGCGATCCACGGCCACGGCGCCAAGCCCCACCAGCTCCAGCAGTTCCTCCGCCTGGCGCATGGCCTTGGCGCGTGGCTCGCCGTTGGCCATGGGGCCCTGGGCAATGGCATAGCCGACCCGGTGGCGCGGATTGAGCGAGGCGTAGGGGTCCTGGAAGATCATCTGCACGCGATGTCGCTCGCGGCGCAGCGCGTCGCCGCGGAGAGCGGAGAAATCGGTGCCGGCCAGCGCGAGCGTGCCGCTGTCGGGCCGCTCGAGGCGCACCACGCAGCGCCCGAGTGTCGACTTGCCCGAGCCGGATTCGCCGACGATACCTACCGTCTCGCCGGGGGCCAGGGTGAAGGAGACGTCGTCCAGTGCGCGTACCTCGCGCGCTGGCCTGAACAGGCCGCCACGGGAGCGGAAGGTCTTGTTCAGGTTGCACACCTCCAGCAGCGGCGCGGGGCGTTCGCCGCCTCTCGCTTCGGGGATCACGTTACTGGGGATCGCCTCGAGCAGGGCCCGGGTATATTCGTGGCGCGGGTTGTCGAGCACTTCGTCGGCCATGCCGAGTTCGACGATCCGGCCATAGCGCATGACGCACACACGGGTGGCGACTTCGGCCACCACGCCGAAGTCGTGGGTGATGAACATCACCGCCATGCCGCGCCGCTTCTGCAGGTTGCGGATCAGCTCGAGGATCTGCGCCTGAGTGGTGACGTCGAGTGCCGTGGTGGGCTCGTCGGCGATCAGCAGCTCCGGCTCCAGGGCCAGCGCCATGGCGATCATCACCCGCTGGCGCTGGCCGCCGGAGAGCTGGAAGGGATAGGCCCGAATGGCCCGCTCGGGCTGCGGAATACCGACCTCCTCCAGCAGCGCCAGGGCCTTCTCCTGGCGTTCGCGACCGTTGTACTTGCCGTGGGCCTCGAAGACTTCGGCAATCTGGGCGCCGACCCGCATCAGCGGATTGAGCGCGGTCATCGGCTCCTGAAAGATCATGCCGATGCGCAGGCCGCGCAGCTGGCGGTGCTGCTTCTCGCTCAGCGTGAGCAGGTCCTGGCCGTCGAACAGCACTTCACCGGCGGTGGGGCGTACGCCCTTGGGCAGCAGGCCCATCACGGCATTGGCCGCCATCGACTTGCCGGAGCCGGATTCGCCCACCACGCAAAGGATCTCGCCGCGCGCCACGTCGTAGCTGACGTCCTCCACCGCGTAATCGCGGTCGGCTCCCTGGGGCAGGGCCAGGGTCAAGCCGCGGATGCTCAGTACCGGGGTATTGTCGTTCATGCTCCCTCTCCTATGTGCGTTCGCGAGCGAGCTTGGGGTTCAGGGCATCGTCGAGCCCCTCGCCGACCAGGTTGAGCGCCAGTACCGTGAGCAGGATCGCCACCCCCGGAAAGAAGCTCAGCCACCAGGCCTGGCGGATCACCGTGCGTGCGGCGCCGATCATGTAGCCCCACGACATCACGTTGGGATCGCCCAGGCCCAGGAAGGAGAGCGCCGACTCCAGCAGGATCGCCGTCGCCACCATCAGCGAGGCGAGCACGATGATGGGCGACAGCGTATTGGGCAGGATCTGCTTGAGGATGATGGTGCCGTTGGTCTGGCCGACCAGTCGTGCTGCCTCCACGTACTCGCGATGGCGCAGCGACATGAATTCGGCGCGCACCAGACGAGCGACCGGCGGCCAGCTGACGATGGCGATCGCCAGCACGATGGAGGTCACGCTCGGCTGCATGATCGCCACCAGCACGATGGCCAGGGCGAAGTTGGGGATGGTCTGGAAGAACTCGGTGAAGCGCATCAGGGCGTCGTCGATCAGGCCGCCGTAGTAGCCGGCCACGGCGCCCAGCGGCACGCCGATGAGCAGCGCCACCGTGGTCGAGATCAGGCCGATCAACAGCGAGACCCAGGCGCCGTGCATCAATCCGGCGGTCACGTCGCGACCCATGGTATCGGTGCCCAGCGGAAAGCCCTCCATCTCGAGCGGCGGAAGGAAGGGGCGCTGCATCATGCGCCAGGGCGACTCGGGGTAGAGCAGCGGCGCGAGAATCGCCATCAGCACGATGGCAAGCAGAATGACGAGGCCGACCAGGGCGCCGCGGTTCTGGGCGAAGCGGGCGAAAAAGCTCATGACGCCTCCTTGATGCGCGGGTCCGCCAGGCGATAGACCAGGTCGGTGATGATGTTGAACACGATCACCAGCGCCGCGGAGAAGAAGAAGATCCCGAGCAGCAGGTTGTAGTCGCGCTGTTGCAGCGCCTCGAACATCAGCCGGCCGATGCCGGGCCAGGCAAAGACCGTCTCGGTGAGGATGGCACCACCCACCATCTGGCCCGCCTGCAGGCCGGCCAGGGTGATGATCGGCAGCAGGGCATTCCTGAGAATGTGGCGGCGCTGGATCACGCGGGGGCTGAGCCCCTTGGCGCGAGCGGTCTTGACGTAGTCCTGCTGGCTCGCCTCGAGCATCGAGGCGCGGGTCATGCGGGTATAGATGGCCATGAAGAACAGCGCCAGGGTGGTGGCGGGCAGGACGAGGTGCTTGGCGACATCGAGCACCAGGGCGAAGCCGGTATGCCCGGCACCCACCGTATACATGCCGTAGGCTGGCAGCCAGCCGAGATAGACCGAGAACAACACCACGGCCATCAACGCGACCCAGAACAGCGGGGTGGCGTAGAAGATCAGCGCCAGCGCCATGATCAGCGAACCCGAAGGCTTCTTGACCCGGGCCGCGGCCATGGAGCCGAGCACGATACCCAGTGCCAGCGACAGTACGAAGGCGGTGCCGGTCAGCAGCAGGGTGGCCGGCAGGCGTGCCAGGATCAGGTCGAGCACCGGCATGCCCTGGCGATAGGACCAGCCGAAGTCGAGCGTGGCGATGCCCGACAGATAGTGCCATAGCTGTACGTAGAGCGGCTGGTCGAGGCCGAAGCGCTCGCGTAGCTGGCGCAGGAACTCCTCGTCGGTGGCGCCGGCTTCGCCGGCCAGGATGGCGGCGGGATCTCCCGGCGCCAGCTGGATCAGGACGAAATTGAAGATGACGATCAGGAACAGTACGACGACGGCCTTGAGCAGCCGCATCGCGATCAAGCGGGCATAGAGCATGCAGCAAGCCTCTGGTACGTGGGTACGCAACCGCCTGGGCGAGCGAATCGCCGCGTTGCGCGGGGCTCGATCTCGCTCGGCGGCTGGTTGCCGTTCAAGACGGGGCGGCCCGCGGGGCCACTCCCGTCACTTGCATGCGATCAGCGATCGAGCCAGGCGTTCCGGAAGCCATCGTTCACTCCGACGCCGGAGGTGACCAGATCCTTGACGTCGCAGCGGTAGATGGTCGGGAAACCGAGCTCCAGCAGCCAGCCTACCGGCACGTCCTCATGGAGGATCTCCTGGGCCTCGCGATAAAGTGCCTCGCGCTCTTCCTCGGGATAGGCGGTGGCCGCCTGGTCGAACAGCTCGTCGATGCGCTCGTTCTCGTAGCCCTCGACGTTGTTCCACGGCGAGCCCTTCTCGATGTTGTCCGAACGGTAGGAACGGGTGATGCCCAGCGCCGGGTCACCGTACTGGTAGAGGTAGGTGAAGGCCATGTCGTAGTCCCAGTCGCCCAGGCGCTGGTTCCAGCCGCCCACGTCGGTGGACTGGGTGCGCACGTTGATGCCCACCTCACGCAGATTCTGCTGTACGGCCTCGGCCCAGCGTGTCCAGGTCTCGCCGTAGGGCAGCGGCAGCAGGCGTACCTCCTCGCCGTCGTAGCCCATCTCGTCGAGCAGTTCGCGGGCCCGGTCCGGGTCGTGGTCGTAGGGCTCCAGGCCGTCGTGGCGGAACTTGGCATTGGAACCGAAGGCGGAGAGCGGGACCTGGCCGAGCCCGTTCCACAGCACGTCACGGGCAAACTCACGATCCATGGCGTACATCACCGCCTGGCGGAAGCGCTTGTCGGCGGTGGGGCCTTCGCGGTTGTTCATCCACAGCATGGCGAAGGGGCTGAAATACTCATGCCCCTCCTCCGTGACGCAGGTGTTGTCCATTTCCGTGAGGCGCGGGATATCGAAATTCTCCACGGTACCGTTGGGCAGCACGTCGACGGTACCGTTCTCGTAGGCCACGGCGCGAGAGGCACCGTCGGGGATCACATGCCAGTTGACGCCGTCGAGGTAGGGCAGGCCCTCCTCGTAGTAGTCGTCGTTGCGCACCAGCTGGATCACGGTGCCGCGCTCCCAGTCGTCGAACTTGAACGGGCCGGTACCGATGGGATGGTTGTTGGCCTCGTTGTCGCGGAACTCGGTGCCTTCGTAAATATGCTTGGGCACCATGGTGAAGGTGCCGGCCTCGAACGAGAGCAGGAACGGGCCGAATGGCTCGGCCAGGGTGAAGACGACGGTGTGGTCGTCGGTGGCCTCGATGCTCTCGACGTGCTGCAGCACGGCGCGGGCGCTGGGATTGAGCTCGCGATGGAAGATATCGGCCGAGAACACCACGTCCTCGGCGGTGAAGGCCTCACCGTCGTGCCATCGCACGTCGTCCCGCAGATGGAAGGTGTAGACCAGGCCATCGTCGCTGACGTCCCACGACTCGGCGAGCTGTGGCCGCGGTTCCAGGTCGGTGGAGTAGCTCAGCAGGCCCTCGTAGATGTTGCCGGCGACCTTGCGGGTGGGGTCGTTCTGGACCATGCCCAGCACCAGGCCGGGCGGTTCGGGCTGGATGATGGTGTCGATGACTCCGCCGCGCTTGGGCTCGTCGGCGGTGGCAAGAGCGGAAGTGAAGGCCAGTGTGGCGACGGCCAAGGCCAAGGGCGTCTTTCGCATTATCGGATTCCTTGTTGTTGTCACGTCTGTTCTGACAGCCCTTTTGACCATAGCAGCGCCTTCCAAAACTGTCGACAGTCGCCAATCGACGGTCGACATGGACGTTGGCTGCGTCATACTCTAGCGAAGTCAACCCGCAAGAGCCCCAGTGAATGACAGCTTCCAATGCGTTCGGTAGCGGCATGGTCATCCAGCAGCGCAATCTGGTGGAGCAGGTCGCCGACTTCCTCACCCAGGCCATCATCAGCCAGCACTACGCCCCCGGCGAGCGCCTGTCGGAAGTGCAGCTGGCTCGCGACCTGGGCATCAGCCGTGCGCCGGTACGCGAGGCGGCCCGGCTGCTCGAGAGCCGTGGCCTGCTGGTGTCCCAGCCCCGGCGTGGTTTCTTCGTGCGCGCGCTGGATGCCAGCGAACTCAACGACGTGTTCGACCTGCGCCTGTGCCTGGAGCGCCATGCGCTGTCACGGCTGGTCGAGACCTATGACGCCGACAAGGAGCAGGCGCTGCGCCGTCAGGTCGAGTTGATGTGCGAGGTGGCACTCAACGACAGCGACAGCCGCAAGATCGAGGAGGATCTCGTCTTCCATCGGATGCTGATTGCTTTCACCGGCAATCGACGCCTGCTCAAGGCATTCGACGACATCACCCATGAACTGCGTCTTTGCATCGCGTTGATCGGCAAGACCCATGCCGATCCCGACAGCATCGCGCCCAGCCACTGGCTGCTGCTCGATGCGCTGGCCAGCGGCGACGCCGAGCGCTGTCGCGAGGCGATCGACTACCACATCGGCGTGGCGCAGCACTACGTGGTGAAGGGGATCGGCGAAGCCTGAGCGCCGCGGCACGCCTTGTCTGCGGCGCCATGTCGCCATGGAACGCCCGCGGTCCGGGCGGGTCAGATGCGTTAAACGGCCAAGGGGTGACCATGCTTGCAACCATTCAGCGCTTTTTTCAGCAGGCCCTGACGGAACCCGCGGGCGAGGGAAGCAGTGGCCCGACGCTCGAGCGCGCCACCGCCGCCCTGTTGTGCGAGGTGGTGCGCGCCGACTATCACACCGACGAAGCGGAACTCTCGTCGCTGCGCCGGATGCTCAAGCGGCATTTCGGCCTCGGCGATGGCGAAGTCGAGGAGCTGATGGAGCTGGCGCGCGAGGAGATCGAGACCTCGGTCGATCACTACCAGTTCGTCAGCCTCATCAAGCAGCATTACGGCTATGCGCAGCGCTGCGAGCTGGTGCGCATGATGTGGTCGCTGGCCTATGCCGATGGCGAGTCCCATCATCTGGAGGAGCATCGTATCCGGCGCCTGGCCGAGCTGCTGCACGTCAGCCACTCCGATTTCATCCGTGCCAAGCTGCAGGCGCAGGCCGACGCCGAGTAGATCGCCTTGATCCGTGGCATGAAATGCGGGATCAAGGCGGCCGCGGGCGTATCGCGCTGCTAGACTGGGCGCTCGTTCCGGCACTTGCGCCGGAGGCGACTGGCCAACTGGAGGAGTGGCATGTCTCGTCAAACCGTCGTTCTGGGTGCCGGCATGGTCGGCGTCTCCATCGCCTGGCACCTGGCCCGTCGCGGCCGTTCGGTGCTACTGGTGGATCGTCGTCCGCCAGGGCGGGAGACCTCATACGGCAACGGCGGTCTGATCCAGCGTGAGGCGGTGCGCCCGTATACGTTTCCGCGCGAGGTCGGCAAGCTGCTCAGCGCACTGCCCAATCGCCGGGTGGACATTCGCTACCGGGTGAGCGGCATGCTGACCTATGCCGGGCCGCTGTTCGACTATTGGCGCTACTCGTCGCCACGCCATTATGAGCGCATCGCCGACGAGTACGCTTCGCTGATCGCGCTCTCCACCGAGGAGCACGCCCCCATGATCGAGGCGGCGGGGGCGGCCGACCTGATCGGCAAGGAGGGGTGGTTGGAAGTGCACCGCAGCCAGGCCGAGCTCGAGCGCCGCCGGCGTGAGGCAGAAGATGCCGCCAGGCGTTTCGGGGTGACCCACGTTTTTCTCGATGCCGAGGGGCTGGCCGGCCGCGAGCCTGGGCTGAGTGCCGATCTGGCCGGGGCGATTCACTGGACCAACTCGTGGAGCGTGGCCGACCCCGGTGCTCTGGTGACGGCCTATGCCGCCAGTTTCCAGCAGCAGGGAGGCGAGTTCCTGCAGGCGACCCTCGAGCGCGTCAGCCCGGCCGGCCAGGGCTGGCATGTCGAGACGGATAGCGGCAGCCACGAGGCCGACGAGGTGGTAGTGGCGCTGGGTCCCTGGGCCGGTGAGTGGCTCAGGAGGCTGGGCTACCGGCTGCCGATCTTCGTCAAGCGCGGCTACCACATGCACTATGGCGCCGCGGAGGGGCGGCGGCTGCGTCACTGGATCGCCGATGCCGACATCGGCTACATCCTGGCGCCGATGCGGGCGGGCATCCGCCTGACGACCGGGGCCGAGCTGGCCCGCATCGATGCGCCTCCCTCCCGGGGCCAGTTGGATGCCGCGGAGCGCAAGGCGCGCGAGCTTTATCCCGCTTTGGGTGGGCGCCTGGAAGCGGAGCCCTGGAAGGGGGCCCGTCCCTGCCTGCCGGACATGAAGCCGGTGATCGGGCCGGCGCCACGCCACAAGGGGTTGTGGTTCGCCTTCGGTCACGGTCATCAGGGCTTCACCATGGGGCCGGTGACGGGACGATTGATGGCGGAAATGATGGAGGGGGAACCTGCTACCGTGGACATGTCGCCGTTTCGGGCGGATCGCTTCTGACTGTTACTGTGCCGGCAGGCGTCATCACGCGCGGCGCCGGCGTCGACGTCGGCGCCACTGGTGATGTGCGAACTTGATCACCAGCGTCATCACGTAGACCACCCAGCCGGCGCTGGCGAGCACGTTGAACAGCAGCATCTTCTGCTGGCCGCTCATCGGGGCGAACAGGGTCTCGATGAGCACCCCGAACAGCAGGGCGAGCGCCATCGGGAGGGCGAGGATGTGCATCCACATCTCGGTGCGCCGCTTGCGCACATGGTAGCGGCTCAGGTGGATGCGAAAGGGGCGATGCATGAAGCTGACCAGAATCATTGCGCCGAGGGCGAGCATGGCAGCCAGGGTGGGTTCTACGCTGTCCAACCGGGCCGAGATGCTGATCGACCAGAAGAAGACGATCCACATCAGTCCGGCCAGAATGGCGACGATATCGGCGTAGTGGCGAACCCGGGGCATTGGCAGCGTCTCTCACGGCAAAATCGGCGTCGATGATACGGTAAATCGGCGTTCGTTGCTGCCATCGGGGCAACTTTCTCGACGCTCGGTCGGCTCTCCCCGGTATAATCGGAGTCTCGACATTCATGCTGACCGACAGGAAATGCCGTGACCGCTATTACCCTGACTCGTCCCGACGACTGGCATCTTCATCTGCGTGACGGAGAGGTGCTCCAGGCCGTGGTGCCCGCGACTGCCCGGCAGATGGGCCGCGCGATCATCATGCCGAACCTCAAGCCGCCGGTCACCACCACCGAGCAGGCCTTGCGCTACCGCGAGCGGATCCTGGCGGCACGGCCCGAAGGGTCGGCCTTCGAGCCGTTGATGACGCTCTACCTCACTGACAATACCCCGGCCGAGGAGATCGAGCGTGCCGTCGCCAGTGGCCGGGTCCATGCGGTGAAGCTCTATCCGGCCGGGGCGACCACCAATTCCGATTCGGGGGTCACCGACCTGGCCCACTGCGACGCCGCGATCGCCGCCATGGCAAGGCTGGGGCTGCCGCTGCTGGTCCACGGCGAAGTCACCGATGCCGAGATCGACATCTTCGATCGCGAAGCCGTCTTCATCGAGCGCGTGATGAAGCCGCTGCTCGAGCGTCATCCCTCCCTCAAGGTGGTGTTCGAACACATCACGACCGGCGATGCGGCCGAGTTCGTCGCGCGGGCTCCGGCCAACGTGGCGGCGACGATTACCGCCCATCACCTTTTGTTCAACCGCAACCACATGCTGGTCGGCGGCATCCGCCCGCACTACTACTGCTTGCCGATCCTCAAGCGGGAGCGGCATCGCGAGGCGCTGCTGGCGGCCGCCACCTCGGGCAGCGGCAAGTTCTTCCTCGGCACCGACAGCGCTCCCCATGCCCAGGGCGACAAGGAGTCGGCCTGCGGTTGCGCCGGCGCCTATACCGCCCCGGCGGCGATCGAACTCTATGCCACGGCGTTCGAGCAAGCCGGGGCGCTGGACCGTCTCGAGGGCTTTGCCAGCCACTTCGGGCCGGACTTCTACGGCCTGCCGCGCAACACCGACGCCATTACCCTGGTACGCGAGGAGTGGACGTTGCCGGCATCGCTGCCCTATGCCGACGGCCAGCGCATCGTGCCGCTGAAGGCAGGGGAGACGCTGACCTGGAGGCTGCGCGACTCGTGACGCTGGCTCCCCTCCGGTGTGGCTGCCCCATCCGTTGAAATTTCCGGTCAAGCATTGCCGGGTGAGCTATGGTTAATGAGCGCAGGATGCGCTCGATCTTCGTATACCAAGGTTGCCATTGAGGTGCCTGGCGGTTCCGCTGCCGGGTATCGGTGGTCAGTCTTGCGCAGAGAACCGACACAGGATGAAAAAATGGACTCCCAGGCGGGCGCGTAGGGTCTCTCGGAGCTTTGTCGAACTGGCGCTCTTGCTGACCGTCGCCAAGGGAAAGATCCCGGTCGTGTATTTCGACAAGTTGCTCAATGTCGGGGACGCGATCACGCCTTTTCTGGTCCGGCAGCTCACCGGCAAGGATGTTTACCGAGTCCACTCGAACTCGGTCGTTCACCTGCTGGGAGTCGGGAGCATCATCCACCAGGCTAGAAGTCGCAGCCTGGTGTGGGGCAGTGGGCTCATCGATCCGGAGTGGCTGCCAAGGCGCGACGCCCTGAAGCATGCCAGGTTCGTGGCCCTGAGAGGCCGGCTCACCCAGCAGCTGCTGGCCGCCAAGGGTGCGGACGTGTCAGCGTCGGTGCTCGGGGATCCGGCGCTCATCGTACCTCTGCTCTACCAGCCTTCTCGCAGCGGTCGAAAATTCCGCATCGGATTGGTGCCCCACTACGTGGATCAGGACAGTCCGGTGGTCCGCTACATGGCGAAACTCCCCGGCGTCCGACTGATCGACGTGAGGCAGCAGCCCGAGCCGTTCATCGATGCGCTCAACCAATGCGATTCGATCATCTCGTCGTCGTTGCACGGGCTCATCCTTGCGGATTGCTACCGAATCCCCAACCTTTGGGTGCGATTCTCCGATGGCATCACCGGGGGGCAGTTCAAGTTCCAAGACTACTACAGCACCACGGACGCACCGCACACCCGCGTCATGCCGGTCGCGGATCGGGCAGCGGCCGATGCTTGCATGTCGGCCTTGCCAGAGCAGGCCGGTGTTGCCCAGTACCTGGGCGATCCGTTACAGCTGGCTGCCGCTTTTCCCTTCTCCGAATTCGGATGGCGACATGGCGATGCGTGGGGCCAATCGTGAAGGCTGTCGTCTGACATGCCCCCTTGACCGACCCATTGCCAGGGTTCAGCCAATGGCGGGCTCGGGTTCCACCTGCGGAGCGAGTCGCGCGATCATTGCCTCGACCATGCGCGCCGAATGGACGGCGGCCTTTTCCAGGAACTGTTCGAACGATAGATGGTTGTCACTGCCGCCGGCGATGTCGGAGAGCGAGCGGACGACCACGAAGGGACAGCCGTAGAGGTGGCAGGTCTGGGCGATGGCCGCGGCCTCCATTTCGGCCGCGAGCATGGTCGGGAAGCGCGAGCGGGTCTTGCTGACCAGTTCCGGACAGGCCATGAAGACATCACCGGTGGCGATCAACCCCTCGACTACCCTGACTTCGCCCAGCGCCTCGACGCACTCGCGGGCAAGCTTGACCAGGCGCTCATCGGGCCGATAGGCGGCGGGCATCTGTGGCACCTGGCCGTGCTCGTAGCCGAACACCACGGCGTCCACGTCGTGATGGCGCACCTCGCTGGAAACCACCACATCGCCGATCTCGAGCCCTTCACCGAAGCCGCCCGCCGAGCCGGTATTGATGATGGCCTCGGGCCGGTAGACGTCGAGCAGCAGGGTGGTGCCGATGGCGGCGTTCACCTTGCCGATGCCCGATTGCAGGATCACCACGTCGACCCCGTGCAGCCTGCCGTGGTGGAAGGTGCAGCCGACGTGGGTGCGGGTGCGGCGCTCTTCCAACAGCGAGGCGAGATGCTCCACCTCCTGGGCCATGGCGCCGATGATGCCGATGCGTTTCATCGTGTCTTGCATTCTCCGGTGAGCGGCGCAGGGCGCCGTCGGGCTGTGGCCCGGGCTCAGGCCTCGTCGGCGAAGACCTGGGTCCACTCTTGGCGCTTGGCCAGGAAGCCGCGGGCGATCTGCTTGGCGCCCTCCAGGCTGTGGCTGGCCGCCCAGCCGCACTGGACTTCGTTGCAGGCCGGGACCTCGCTGGCTACCAGCACGTCCTCCAGCGTCTTCTGCAGCAGGTTCAGCACGTCGTCGTAGTCGTCGTGGTTGATCAGAGCGACATAGAAGCCGGTCTGGCAGCCCATCGGGCTGATATCAACGATGCGGTCCGAATGGTTGCGCGACAGTTCGGCCATCAGGTGCTCGAGGGAGTGCAGCGCCGGCATCTCCATGTGCTCGCGATTGGGTTGGCAGATGCGCATGTCGTACTTGTGGATACGGTCGCCATTGAGCCCGGTCTTGATATCGGCCAGGCGCACGTAGGGGGCTTGCACCTTGGTGTGATCAAGGTTGAAGCTTTCGACGTTCATCTTGTCGCTCATGGGCGGCCTCGCGGCAGGTAGGAAACAGGGAGCGCGCATTCTAGCCGAGCGGCGCGCCCGTGTCAGGCCGTGTTTCAGAGTGTCGGGAGTTCCTGCTCCATGGCGTCATGCCGCTCGGCGGCATAGAGCGTGTTCTCCAGTAGCGAGGCGACGGTCATCGGCCCCACGCCGCCCGGCACCGGCGTGATCCAGGCGGCTCGCTCCGCGGCCGGGCCGAACTCGACGTCGCCGACCAGGCGGCCATCCTCCTCGCGGTTGATCCCCACGTCGATGACGATCGCGCCTTCGCGTACCCACTCGCCCTTGACCAGTCCCGGCTTGCCCACCGCCACCACCAGCAGTTCGGCGCGGCGCACGTGCGACTCCAGGTCCCGGGTGAAGCGATGGCAGACGGTGGTGGTGCAGCCTGCCAGCATCAGCTCCAGCGCCATGGGACGGCCGACGATGTTGGAGGCGCCGACCACGGTGGCATCCAGGCCTCGCACCTTCAGGCCCTGGGCCTGGAGCAGCGTCATGACACCCTTGGGCGTGCAGGGGCGCAGTACCGGCAGGCGCTGGGCCAGGCGACCCAGGTTGTAGGGGTGGAAGCCGTCCACATCCTTGTGCGGCAGGATGCGCTCGAGGAGGGGGCGAGAATCGAGGTGGGCCGGCAAGGGCAGCTGCAGCAGGATCCCGTCGATGCGGGGGTCGGCATTGAGCTCGTCGATCAGGCGCTCGAGCGCCTGCTGGCTGGTATCGCTGGGCAGCGTATGCCGGAAGGAGAGGATGCCCGCCTGCTCGCAGGCGCGGTGTTTATTGCTGACGTAGACGTGGGAAGCCGGGTCCTCGCCCACCAGGACGACGGCGAGGCCAGGGATGCGCTTGCCCTCGGTGCGACGCGTCTCGACCTGGCGTGCAACCTGTTCGCGGACCTGCGCGGCAATGGCCTTGCCATCGATGAGTTGGGCGGTCATCGGTTCTCCCCCGTGATGTGTGCTGTTGAGCGGCGCTGGCGAGGCCGTCTGCGGAATGCGAAGGGTGCCGATTTTCGCATGCCGTGCCCGCGAGGCAAAGCGCAAAAGCCTCGTTGCGTCAGGAAGCTATTGACCACGGTTGATTCTCGCGTAGAATACGCAGCGCTCGGCGAGGCCCGTCTGGGCCTCGTGGGCCGTGCGAAGGCCGGCGGGGTGTAGCGCAGTCTGGTAGCGCGCCTGCTTTGGGAGCAGGATGTCGGGGGTTCGAATCCCTCCACCCCGACCACAACCTTCTGTTTATGCTAAAGAAATGGCGAAGCGGGGTTGCGGTCGGAGGCCATGGAACGTAGAATGCGCCCATAGCTCAACCGGATAGAGCAACGGCCTTCTAAGCCGTAGGTTGCAGGTTCGAGTCCTGCTGGGCGTGCCAGTTTGGCGTGGTCCTGGCGGATGAGTCGAGCATCGGTTTGGGCGTGGCGTTTTGCAAGAGCGCGGCTTTTTGCCGCTCGTGTCGATATGGTGGATGTAGCTCAGTGGTAGAGCCCCGGATTGTGGCTCCGGTGGTCGTGGGTTCGATCCCCATCATCCACCCCAATCGACGCCTCGTGGTTCATTTCTGCAATGGTGGATGTAGCTCAGTGGTAGAGCCCCGGATTGTGGCTCCGGTGGTCGTGGGTTCGATCCCCATCATCCACCCCATTGCACCCTCGGTATCTCCTAGTCCTTTCTTTACCTTTTCTTTTTTCCTGTTGCCGGGCGAGCCAGCTCGTTCGGGTAGTGGTGCCGTCGTCACGGCCTTGGCTCGAAATGGCGGGTGGCGGCGCGTCACGTTAGCCGTGCAGAGCCCTTGTAAAATGCCAGATCGCCCCCATCCTGAGGGCGTAACGCTTGCCAGCGTAGGGCGGGATTCTTAGAATCTCTCTTTTACATTCCGCACTTTTCAAGAACGCCCCCAGTCGGTAGAGGACCATTCATGCAAGTTTCCGTCGAAACGACCTCCCAGATCGAGCGCCGTGTCACGTTCCAGGTGCCGGCCGCTGAGGTCGACGAGGCCGTCGAAGCCCGCCTCAAGGACACGGCGAAGAACATTCGCCTCAACGGTTTCCGCAAGGGTCGGGTACCCATGTCCGTGGTGCGCCAGCGTTACGGCCGCGGCGTGCGTGACGAGGTCGTGGGCGAGCTGATGCGTGAGCGTTATGTGCGTGCCATCACCGAGCAGAACCTCAATCCGGCCGGCTTCCCGAGCATCGAGCCCAAGGTCGACCAGGCCGGCAAGGACCTGGAGTTCGTGGCCTCTCTCGAGGTTTACCCCGAGATCGAGCTCGCTTCGGTCGAGGGTACCGAGGTCGAGCGCCCCGTGGTGCAAGTGAGCGACGCCGATCTCGAAGAGATGATCGAGACCCTGCGCAAGCAGAACGCGTCCTGGGAAGAGGTCGACCGCGCCGCCGAAGAGGGCGATCAGGTCAAGATCGACTTCCAGGGCTTCCTCGGCGACGAACCCTTCGAAGGCGGCAGTGCCGAGGGACATGAGCTGGTGCTGGGCTCCGGCAACTTCATTCCTGGCTTCGAGGACCAGCTCGCCGGTGCCAAGGCGGGTGAGGAGAAGGTGATCAAGGTCACTTTCCCCGAGGACTACCAGGCCGAGCATCTGGCCGGCCAGGAAGCCACCTTCAAGGTCAAGGTGCACGCGGTGAAGGGGCGTGCCCTGCCGGACGTCGACGAGGCGTTCATCAAGCGCTTCGGCGTCGAGGACGGCGATCTCGAGAAATTCCGCGCCGAAGTGAAGAAGAACATGACGCGCGAGGCCAAGCAGGCCGTCGACAACCGCGTCAAGCAGCAGGTCCTCGAGGCGCTGAAGAAGGCCAACGACATCCCGGTGCCGCAGGCGCTGGTGCAGCAGGAGACCGACGCGCTCAAGCGCCAGGCGGCGCAGCAGTTCGGCCTGGGCGAGGATTTCGACGTGTCCCAGCTGCCCAATGAGCTGTTCACCGAGCAGGCCAAGGGTCGCGTTCAGGTCGGCCTGCTGCTGGCCGAGGTGATCAAGGCCCACGAGCTCGACGCCAGCGACGACGAGATCCGCGCCAAGGTCGAGGAGCTTGCCGAGCAGTACCAGGAGCCGCAGCAGGTCATTGACTACTATATGGGCAACGATCAGCTCAAGACTCAGGTCAAGTCGGCTATCCTCGAAGAGAAGGCCGTCGACAAGCTGCTGGAGCAGGCCACCGTCAAGGACGTGGAGATGAGCTACCAGCAGGCGCTGGCCGCCGCTCAGCAGGGCGAGCAGGACGAAGAGGCCGAGGAAGGCGAGCAGGCAGCCAACGGCTGATTCGGCGGCGTGAGCCAACACCTGCCGGTCGCAGAGGTGGCGATCGGCAGGTGGGAAACGCTTCCATTCATCGGATGCAAGGACATCACACTGATGAGCAACGAGTTCGAGACCCGGAACGCCGGCGGCCTGGTGCCGATGGTGGTAGAGCAGAGCGCGCGCGGCGAGCGGGCCTATGACATCTACTCCCGGCTGCTGAAGGAGCGGGTAATCTTTCTGGTGGGGCCGGTGGAAGACCACATGGCCAACCTGATCGTGGCGCAGCTGCTCTTCCTTGAATCCGAGAATCCGGACAAGGACATTCACCTCTACATCAATTCTCCGGGCGGTGCCGTTACCGCCGGGATGTCGATCTACGACACCATGCAGTTCGTCAAGCCCGACGTCTCCACCGTCTGCATTGGCCAAGCGGCCAGCATGGGGGCGCTGTTGCTGGCTGGCGGTGCTGCGGGCAAGCGCTACTCGCTGCCCCACTCGCGCATGATGATCCACCAGCCGCTGGGGGGTTACCAGGGGCAGGCATCGGACATCGAGATCCATACGCGCGAGATCCTGGGTATCCGGGACAAGCTCAACCGTATCCTCGCCCACCATACCGGGCAGGATATCGAGACCATCGCTCGAGACACCGACCGCGACAATTTCATGAGCGGTTCCCAGGCGGTGGAGTACGGCCTGATCGATGCCGTACTGGATAAGCGGCCCACATCCTGATAGCGTGAAATCAGGCACGCTTCAACTACGTGATTAGCGGCGGCCGACCAGGCCGCCGAAGTGACAGAGGTACGCGAATGGCCGACGGCAAAGGCAAGGACGAAGGCGGCAAGCTGCTCTACTGCTCGTTCTGCGGGAAGAACCAGAATGAAGTGCGCAAGCTGATTGCAGGCCCGTCCGTTTATATCTGCGACGAGTGTGTCGACCTGTGCAACGACATCATTCGCGAGGAAGTTCTCGATGCCGATGCCGAGAGCGATGAGGAGCGTCTGCCCGTTCCCCGCGAGATTCGTCGCACCCTGGACGAATACGTGATTGGCCAGGACCGCGCCAAGACGGTGCTGTCCGTGGCGGTCTACAACCACTACAAGCGTCTTCGCGCCGGGATCAAGGGCGATGACGTGGAGCTCGGCAAGTCCAATATCCTGCTCATCGGTCCTACCGGCAGCGGCAAGACCCTGCTGGCCGAGACCATGGCGCGCCTGCTCAACGTGCCGTTCACCATCGCCGATGCCACCACCCTGACAGAAGCGGGCTACGTCGGCGAGGACGTCGAGAACATCATCCAGAAGCTGCTGCAGAAGTGCGACTACGATGTGGAGAAGGCCCAGCGCGGCATCGTCTACATCGACGAGATCGACAAGATCTCGCGCAAGTCGGACAACCCTTCGATCACCCGCGACGTGTCGGGCGAGGGCGTGCAGCAGGCCCTGCTCAAGCTGATCGAAGGCACCACGGCTTCCGTGCCGCCGCAGGGCGGGCGGAAGCACCCGCAGCAGGAGTTCCTGCAGGTCGATACCGGCAACATCCTGTTCATCGTCGGCGGCGCCTTCGCCGGGCTGGACAAGGTGATCCGCGATCGTGCCGAGAAGGGGGGCATCGGCTTCAGCGCAGTGGTGAAGAGCAAGGACGAGACCAAGGGCGTGGGTGACCTGCTCGCCGACGTCGAACCCGAGGATCTGGTCAAGTTCGGCCTGATTCCTGAGTTCGTCGGCCGCCTGCCGGTCATCGCCACGCTGACCGAGCTCAACGAGGATGCGCTGATCCAGATCCTCACCGAGCCCAAGAATTCTCTGGTCAAGCAGTACGCCCGCCTGTTCGACATGGAGGGGGTCGAGCTGGAGTTTCGGGAGGACGCCCTGCGGGCCGTGGCGGCCAAGGCCATGGCGCGCAAGACCGGTGCCCGTGGGCTGCGCTCCATTCTCGAATCGGTGCTGCTCGACACCATGTACGAAATTCCTTCCATGGAGGGGGTCTCCAAGGTGGTCATCGATGCCTCGGTCATCGCCGGCGAAAGCGAGCCGCTGCTGATCTATTCGCAGCAGGAGCAGCGAGTCGACGGTACTGACGGCTGAGGCCCGGCGGCCTCTGCTGCCATGCCCAGACGGAAGGGGGTCGCTCGGGCGGCCCCTTTTCACGTTCGCCGACGCATCTTCCCTTGCAATGGCAGCGGCGTGCCCCCATCCCCCCCTGTATACACCGATTTCTGTTTGAGGAACGTCTGCGATGCAGCAGAACGCCGTTCAGACCTTGAGTCTGCCCCTACTCCCTCTGCGCGACGTGGTCGTCTATCCGCAGATGGTGATCCCGCTGTTCGTCGGCCGCGAGAAGTCGATCCAGGCGCTCGACGCCGCGATGGCCGCCGACAAGCGCGTGCTGCTTGTCGCCCAGCGCGAGGCCGGCCAGGACGACCCCGGCACCGACGACCTCTTCACCATTGGCACCGTTGCCGAGATCATGCAGCTGCTCAAGCTGCCCGACGGCACCGTCAAGGTGTTGATCGAAGGGGTCTCGCGCGCCGACCTGCGTGAAGTCCACCATACTGACGGCCACAGCGTGGCCGAGGCAGTGCTGCGCGACAGCGAGCCGCTGAACGAGCGCGAGCAGGAGGCGCTGGTGCGGGTCCTGCTCAATCAGTTCGAGCAGTACGTCAAGCTCTCCAAGAAGGTTCCCAACGAGGTTCTCAACTCGCTGTCGGGCATCGAAGACCCCAGCCGTCTGGTCGATACCATTTGCGCTCACCTCTCGCTCAAGATCCAGGACAAGCAGCAGCTGCTCGAGATGGATCGCGTGCGTGAGCGCATCGAACACCTGATGGCGCTGATCGAGTCGGAGATCGACCTGCTGCAGGTGGAGAAGCGCATCCGCTCCCGGGTCAAGGACCAGATGGAGAAGTCGCAGCGCGAGTACTACCTCAACGAGCAGATGAAGGCCATCCAGAAGGAGATGGGCGAGCTCGAGAACGTGCCCAACGAAGCCGAGAAGTACGAGAAGGCGATCGAAGAGTCGGGCATGCCGAAGGAGGCGCGCGACAAGGCGGTGCAGGAACTGGGCAAGCTCAAGATGATGTCGCCGAGTTCCGCCGAGGCCACGGTGGTACGCTCCTACCTCGATTGGCTGGTGTCGGTGCCGTGGAAGAAGCGCACCCGGGTACGGCACGACCTGGTGCATGCCCACAGGGTGCTGGACGAGGACCACTATGGCCTCGAGGAAGTGAAAGAGCGCATTCTCGAGTACCTCGCCGTGCAGAAGCGGGTCAAGAAGCTCAAGGGGCCGGTGCTGTGCCTGGTGGGGCCCCCGGGGGTGGGCAAGACTTCGCTCGGTCAGTCGATCGCCCGTGCCACCAACCGCAAGTACGTACGCCTGGCGCTGGGCGGCGTGCGTGACGAATCGGAGATCCGGGGGCACCGCCGCACCTATATCGGCTCGCTGCCTGGCAAGCTGATCCAGCGCATGAGCAAGGCCGAGGTCAAGAACCCGCTGTTCCTGCTCGACGAGGTCGACAAGATCGGCATGGACCATCGTGGCGACCCCGCCTCGGCGCTGCTGGAGGTGCTCGACCCGGAGCAGAACGACAAGTTCAACGACCACTACCTCGAGCTGGACTACGACCTCTCCGAGGTGATGTTCATCTGTACCGCCAACTCGATGAACATCCCGGGGCCGTTGCTGGACCGCATGGAGGTCATCCGCCTGCCCGGCTACACCGAGGACGAGAAGCTGGCCATCGCCCGCCGCTACCTGGTGCCCAAGCAGCTCAAGGCCAACGGCTTCAAGGATGACGAACTCTCCTTCTCCGACGAGTCGCTGCTCGAGCTGATCCGCTACTACACCCGCGAGGCGGGGGTTCGCGAGCTCGAAAGGCAGATCGCCAAGGTGTGCCGCAAGGTCCTGCGCGAGCGGCTCGAGTACGAGGGCAAGGGCGCTCAGGCGCCGGCGCTGCTCTCGGCGGCGGACATCGAGAGCTACGCCGGCGTGCGTCGCTACAGCTACGGCCTGGCGGACAAGGAGGACCAGGTGGGGCGCGTCACGGGCCTGGCCTGGACCTCCGTGGGTGGCGAGCTGCTCAACATCGAGTCGGTGGTCACGCCGGGCAAGGGGCGTATCAACAAGACGGGGTCGCTGGGCGACGTGATGAAGGAATCCGTCAGTGCGGCGCATACCGTCGTGCGCGCCCGCGCCGCGACGCTGGGCATCGACCCCGAGCGCTTCGAGAAGGAGGACCTGCACATCCACGTGCCCGAGGGCGCCACGCCCAAGGATGGCCCCAGCGCGGGTATCGCCATGGTCACCGCCATGGTGTCGGCCTATACCGGGCGGCCCATCCGCTGCGACCTGGCCATGACCGGAGAAGTGAACCTGCGTGGCGAGGTGATGCCGATCGGTGGGCTAAAGGAGAAATTGCTGGCGGCCCGGCGCGGTGGTATAAAGACCGTGCTCATTCCGGAAGAGAACCGCCGGGACCTCAAGGAGGTACCGGATAATATCAAGGACGCGCTGGATGTCCGGCCCGTTCGTTGGATCGACGAAGTGCTGGAGTCGGCCCTGGCTGAAAGGGCCGCCAATGGTGGGGAAGAATCACGAACGGAAGATTCGGCTTCTTCTTCCAGCATGATCAGTACACATTAACGATAAATACTGCGTCATACTTGGGAGAAGAATCCTTGTATGACGCGGTTTGGCGCCGCAGTTGCTTGACACCTCTTTTGCAGCATTGCTATAAACTGGCAGCCATGCTGTGATCGAGTTGCCAGGCGAAAGGCACGCCGATTAGAGCCATTTTCCGAAACAGTCAAGGGGTGAAGTGTGAACAAATCCGAGCTGATCGAAGCCATCGCCGCGTCTGCCGATATTCCCAAGGCCGCTGCGTCTCGCGCACTGGATGCCATGGTCGACACCGTCTCCGAAAGCCTCAAGAAAGGTGACACCGTGTCTCTCGTCGGATTTGGTACTTTCTCGGTGAAGGAGCGTGCCGCCCGCACCGGCCGCAACCCGCAGACAGGCCAGCCGATCCAGATCAGTGCAGCCAAGGTACCGACGTTCAAGGCTGGCAAGGCGCTCAAGGACTCCGTGAACTGAGTCAAGGGGTCATTTGCGCCGAAGGCCCGAGCGCGAGCGAAGCAACTCGGCAGCAAACGATCAGGCGCATCGCTTCGGCGGTGCGCCTTCTTTTTTTCGCCTTGGTGGCGCCGCCATCGTCGAGGAGGGCCGGGCCGGCGTGATGGCCCGCGACGGCCCGGCCCCGTATAATACGGCGCCACAGCCAGCCAATAACCAGCAATCGAGGCCTGCATGCTGCAAAGTATTCGTGACCGCTCCAGAAGCTGGGGCGCCAAGATCATCGTGGCTGCCGTGGTAGTCACCATGGCACTGTTCGGTATCGAGTCCCTGGTCGGGCTGTTCGGCGGTGGGGGCGATGAAGTCGCCAAGGTCAATGGCCAGACCATCACCCGCCAGGAGCTGGAAATGGAAGTGCAGCGTGCGATCCGCTCCGGCCAGGTTCCGCCGGAGCAGGAGCGGGCCCTGCGTGGCCAGGTGCTCGACGAGATGATCGGTGAGCGGCTGCTGCTGACGTTTGCCGAAGACGGGGGGCTCTATCTTTCCGACGAGCAGCTCGACCAGGTGATCGTGACCCTGCCCGAGTTTCAGGATCAGCGCGGCCGCTTCGATACCGAGCTGTTCCGCAATCGCCTGGCGAGTGCCGGCTTCACGCCGAACTCGTTCCGCGCGGCGCTGCGTGTCGACCTCAAGCGTCAGCAGCTGCAGCAGGGCCTCGCGGTCAGCGACTTCGTTCTCGACAGTGAGCGCGAGGCGCTGGCATCGCTGCAGCGGCAGGTTCGCAGCTTCCGCTACTACGTGCTGGGAGCCGAGGAGCTCGACGAGCCCGTGAAGGTCAGCGACGCGGATCTCGAGGCCTATTACCAAGAGAACCGCGAGCGCTATCAGCGCCCCGAGCAGGTTCGCCTCGAGTACGTCATCGTCGACCGTCAGCAGATGGCCGAACAGGTCGATGTCGACGAGGAGGCGATTCGCCAGGCTTGGGAGGAGCGTGGTCGCGACGCCGATCGTCGCGTGTCGCATATCATGGTGACGTTCGATGGCGAGCGCAGCCGCGACGAGGCAGTAGCACGCCTCGAGGAGGTGCGCGAGCGTCTTGCCGATGGCGAGTCATTCGAAGATCTCGCGCTTCAGTACTCCGACGATCCTTCGACGGCCGAGCAGGGGGGTGACCTGGGCATGATCAGCCGCGGCTTCTTCGGCGATGCGTTCGATGAAGCGGCCTTCGCGCTTTCGCCGGGCCAGGTGTCCGGCATCGTGGAGACCGACAACGGCCTGCATCTGGTCAAAGTCACCGAGCTGGACCAGGCCCCACTCGAGGAGGTGCGCGACGACCTGGCGCGCGGGCTGGCGCTCGAGCAGGTGAACGACGAATACAATCGCCGGGTCCAGGCCCTCATCGACGAGAGCTTTGCGGCCGACGACCTTGCCAGCGTAGCCGATAGCCTGTCGCTCGAGCTGCACGAGAGCGACTGGGTGTCGCGTGACGGGGGCGATGGCGTGCTTTCCGAGCCGGGCGTCATGAGCGAGGCCTTCAGCGAAGACGTGCTGGTGGAAGGCTTCAATAGTGAGGTGATAGAGCTCGACGAGGATCGCCGCATGGTGCTGCGTGTGGCCGGGCATCGCGAGGCGACGGTATTGCCGCTCGATGAAGTGCGGGAGCGTGTGGCGGCCGCCGTGGAGCAACGCAAGCAGCGCGAGGCGCTGCTCGATGTGGCCAGGCAACGGGTCGAGCGCCTGCGCGACGGTGAAGAGCTCGACCTCGACTGGCAGCAGGTCGAGCAGGCGACCCGGCAGCAGGACAATGTGCCGCGGTCCGTCCTGCAGACTGCCTTCCGGCTCCCTCATCCGCAGGGGGACGAGGCCGTCTATGGCCATACCAGCGACAGTGAGCGGGTCACGCTGATCGCGCTGGACAGCGTAGGGGCCGGAGAGACCGACGAGCAGACCGAGGCGTTCGTCGCACGCATGGCACAGCAGCTGCGTGCCCAGGCGGCCATCCAGGGGCTGCGCAATCACTTGCGTGAGACCGCCGAGATCGAGCGTTACTGACCCGTTGGGTAAGGAAAAAGGGAGGGCATTAGCCCTCCCTTTTTTCGATGCCGCCTTTATACCGTTATCTTGTGATACGCACCATTGTGCCCCTGCGATGTCGAATATGTTACTCTGTAACGATTTCGAGTCAGCAGGTTCTCCCATGAGTGCACCCCCTCTCGCAGCGATTCCCGTCCATTTGTTCACCGGCTTCCTTGGTAGCGGCAAGACCACCCTGATCCGCCGCTTGATCGAACAGAAGCCGGAGGAGGAGCGCTGGGCGATTCTGATCAACGAGTTTGGCCAGGTCGGCATCGACCAGGCCATGTTCGAGGCGCGTGACGACGTCATCGTCAAGGGGCTTCCCGGTGGCTGCCTGTGCTGCCAGCTGGCCTTCGTGCTGCAGGCGACCCTGATCAACCTGCTGCATCGACACCGTCCCGATCGCGTCGTCATCGAACCGTCCGGGCTCGGGCATCCGGCCGGGCTGCTCGACGTGCTGCGCGGCGAAAGCTTTGCCGACGTGCTCGACCTGCGCGATATCGTGGTACTGCTTGATCCGGCGCGGCTCGACGACCCGCGTGCACGTGAGCACGAGACCTTCAATGACCAGTTGGCCCTGGCCGATGCGGTGGCCTTGACCATGGGCGATCGGGCGACACCCGAGCAGCAGGAGGCCGCCCGGCGGCACGTCGAGACGTTGTGGCCGCCGAAGAAGTGGGTGGCCCAGGCCGACCATGGCGAGCTGCCGCTGGCGCTGCTGCTGGCAAGCGGGCGGCACCGGAAGGAGGCGGCGCGCCGGGGAAGCGGTGGCCATGACGCGCTTCGCGACGCGGCGCGCCAGGTGGTGTTTCTGGATGGCTTCGCCGAGGCCAAGCCACAGCCAGGAGAGCCGCGCCAGGAGCGAGGCACGGCGCTTGGCTACGACACCTTGAGCTGGCGCTGGTCTCCGCAGGATGTCTTCGATCTCGACCGCTTGACCCGAGTGCTGGACCGGCTGCCCTCCAGGATGAGGGTGAAAGGGGTGCTGCATACCGACGCGGGTTGGAAACTCTACAACCGGGGGGAGGGGGCGGCAAGCCTGGCTACCTGCGCCTGGCGCCAGGACTCGCGTCTGGAACTGATCGCCGAGACGGGGCTCATGCCGCCGGCCGAGGAGACCCTCGCGGCCCTGCAGGCGTGCCGCCTGCAGGGCCGGGGGAGCGATGAGCAGCGCTGAGAGCGTTGGTTAGAGTGTGACCTGACGCAGCACCGGGTCGCCGTCAGGTCCGATCTCGACTTCCCAGCCGTGGTCGGGCTGCCAGTCGCCGAGCACGATGCGCCGGGCGGGCTGCTCGTCGATCTCGAGTGCATGGACCGCGGGGCGGTGCGTGTGGCCGTGGATCAGCGTGGTGACGCCATGGTCGCGCATGGTGCGTACCACCTCCGCCGGGGTGACATCCATGATGTCCTCGGCCTTGTTGGAATTCGCTTCGCCCGATTGCTGGCGCAACTGGGCGGCCAGTTGGATGCGGTCGGCCAGCGGCATGGCGAGGATCTGTTCCTGCCAGGCCGGACTGCGCGCCTGGCGGCGAAAGGCCATGTAGGCTTCGTCGCGGGTGCACAGGCTGTCGCCGTGCATGAGCAGGACCGGTTCGTCGGCGAAGCGCAGCACGGCCGGATCGGTGACCAGCTTGGCGCCGGCTGCGCTGGCGAAGCGGTGGCCAAGCAGAAAGTCGCGATTGCCGTGCATCAGGTAGATGGCAGTGCCTTCATCGGCGAGCCTGCGTAGCGCGCCGGCCACGCGGATGGCCAGTGCGGCGTTGCCAGTGGGATCCTGGTCGACATGATCGAGCAGATCGTCGCCGATCCAGGCCTCGAAGAAGTCACCCAGGATGTAGAGCGCATCCGCGCCGCTGGCCCGTCGCGCGAGCCAGTCGAGAAAGCCTTCGGTGACCTCGGGGGCGTCGGGGTGAAGGTGCAGGTCGGAGATCAGCAGGGTGGTGGACATGACCGTGTCTCGCTGGCTCGGGCGAACGGAAGGGAAACGAAAGGCACGCCCTGCGGTGGGCGTGCCGGAAGAGGGCGATCAGCTGTCGCTGGCCTCGTCCTTGACGTAGGCGCGCTTGATGATCACGTCCTCGGCGGGGACGTCGGCATGCATGCCGCGGCGCGTGGTGTCCACGGCGGTGATGCGTCCCACCACGTCCATGCCTTCGACGACTTCGCCGAATACGCAGTAGCCCCACCCCTGGATCGACTTGCCGCTATGGTTGAGGAAGTCGTTGTCGGCCACGTTGATGAAGAACTGCGCGGTGGCGGAGTGCGGATCCTGGGTGCGGGCCATGGCCAGGGTGCCGGTCAGGTTCTTCAGGCCGTTGTCGGCCTCGTTCTCGATTGGGTCATGGGTGGGCTTCTGGTTGAAGTCCTGGTCGAAGCCGCCGCCCTGGATCATGAATCCGGGAATCACGCGGTGGAAGAGGGTACCGTCGTAGTGCCCTTCGCGAACGTACTGTTCGAAGTTGGCCGCGGTCTTGGGCGCCTGGTCGTGATTCAGGGCGACGGTGATGTCGCCGAAGCTGGTCTCGAGAATGATCATCGAAGTTTTCCTGTCAGAGGGAGCGCGCCTTGGCGCCGTGCATGGGCGTGGCGTTATAATAGCGGTTTTGCATCGATGCGCGAAGCGCACCGGGCCCATCGATACCGAGGCCCCTTCCCGATTCGCGACCCAACCAGAGGTTTGCCGCAACGACATGAGCAGCGAAAACGCCAGTGCGCCGAATTTCATCCGCAACCAGATCCGCGACGAGATCCAGGCCGGCCGTGCCGACAAGGTCGTGACCCGTTTCCCGCCGGAACCCAACGGTTTCCTGCACGTGGGACACGCCAAGTCGATCTGTCTGAATTTCGGGCTGGCCGAGCAGTTCGGCGGAGACTGTCACCTGCGCTTCGACGACACCAACCCGGCCAAGGAGGAGCAGGCCTACATCGATGCCATCAAGGCGGACGTCAGCTGGCTCGGCTTCGAGTGGGCCGGTTCGGTACGCTATGCGTCCGACTATTTCGATCAGCTCTATGCCTGGGCGCAGCACCTGGTTCGCGAGGGCAAGGCCTACGTTGACGATCTCTCCCCCGACGAAATGCGTGAGTACCGCGGCACCCTGACCGAACCGGGGCGCCCCAGCCCGTGGCGCGAGCGCAGCGTGGAGGAGAATCTCGACCTGCTCGAGCGCATGCGCGCCGGCGAGTTCAACGAAGGGGAGCGGGTGCTGAGGGCCAAGATCGACATGGCCTCGCCCAACATCAACCTGCGCGACCCGATCCTCTACCGTATTCGCCATGCCCATCACCACCAGACCGGCGACAAGTGGAAGATCTACCCCTCCTACGATTTCGCCCACGGCCAGTCCGATGCCATCGAGGGGGTGACCCACTCCATCTGCACCCTGGAGTTCGAGGACCACCGTCCGCTCTATGAGTGGTTCCTCGACAACCTGCCGGTGCCGGCCAAGCCGCGTCAGATCGAGTTCGCCCGGCTCAACATGAATTACACCCTGACCTCCAAGCGCAAGCTCAAGCTGCTGGTGGACGAGGGTATCGTCGACGGCTGGGACGACCCGCGCATGCCGACCATCTCGGGCATGCGTCGGCGCGGCTACACCCCGGCCTCGATCCGCAAGTTCTGCGAGATGATCGGCGTGACCCGCGCCGACGGCGGGCTGGTCGACATCGCCATGCTCTACCACGCCATCCGTTCGGACCTCGAGGACAACGCGCCGCGCGCCATGTGCGTGCTCAACCCGCTCAAGGTGGTGCTGACCAACGTGGCCGAGGACCACGAGGAAGTCTACGAGGTGCCGGGACATCCCGCCCGGGAGGACATGAGCCTGCGCCGGGTGCCGTTCACCCGCGAACTCTACATCGACCGCGACGACTTCATGGAGGAGCCACCCAAGAAGTTCTTCCGCCTGGCGCCGGGGCAGGAGGTGCGCCTGCGCAACTCCTACGTGATCCGTTGCGACGAGGTGGTCAAGGACGCCGCTGGCGGGATCGAGGAGCTGCGCTGCTCGGTGGATTTCGACACCCTGGGCAAGAACCCGGAAGGGCGCAAGGTCAAGGGTGTGATCCACTGGGTCAGCGCGACCCATGCGGTGCCCATGGAGGTACGCCTCTACGACAACCTGTTCCTGGTCGAGCAGCCCGACAAGGACAAGGACGCCGATTTCCTCGAGCATCTCAACCCCGAGTCGCTCAAGGTCTGTCAGGCCATGGGCGAGCCCAGCCTGGCCGAGGCGTCACCCGAGTCGCGCTTCCAGTTCGAGCGCGTGGGCTACTTCTGTGCCGACCGCCACGCCTGTCGCGACGGCAAACTGGTGTTCAACCGTACCGTTGGGCTGAAGGACAGCTGGGCGAAGATACAGAAGAAGGGCTGACATGCAGATCTACAACACGCTGACGCGGCGCAAGGAGACGTTCAGTCCGATCGAGCCGGGCAAGGTGCGCATGTACGTCTGCGGCATGACCGTCTATGACTACTGCCACCTGGGCCATGCGCGGGTGATGGTGGCCTTCGATGTGGTCACCCGCTACCTGCGCTGGCGTGGCTACGATGTCACCTACGTGCGCAACATCACCGACATCGACGACAAGATTCTCAAGCGCGCAGACGAGAACGGCGAGAGCATCACGGCGTTGACCGAGCGCATGATCGCTGCCATGCACGAGGACGAGACGCGCCTCGGCGTGCTGCGTCCGGATCACGAGCCGCGTGCCACCGGGCACGTGCCCGAGATCATCGCCATGGTCGAGACCCTGATCACCAAGGGCTATGCCTACCCGGCCGACAACGGCGATGTCTACTACCGGGTGCGCAAGTTCGAGGGCTACGGCAAGCTCAACAACCGCAAGCCGGACGAGATGCGCGCCGGCGCCCGGGTCGAGGTCGACGAACACAAGGAGGATCCGCTCGACTTCGTGCTGTGGAAGGCGGCCAAGCCGGGTGAGGCGAGCTGGCCTTCGCCCTGGGGCGAGGGGCGCCCCGGTTGGCACATCGAGTGTTCGGCGATGTCGACCTGCTGCCTGGGTGAGACGTTCGACATCCACGGCGGCGGGCCGGACCTGACCTTCCCGCATCACGAGAACGAGATCGCCCAGTCCGAGGCGGCCACCGGCAAGCCCTACGTCAACACCTGGATGCACGCCGGGGCGGTACGGGTGAACCAGGAGAAGATGTCCAAATCGCTGGGCAATTTCTTCACCATCCGCGAGGTGCTCGAGGTTCACGATCCGGAGGTGGTGCGCTACCTGCTGGTGGCCAGCCACTACCGCAGCCCGATCAACTACGCCCCCGAGTCGCTGGCCGAGGCGCGCAAGTCGCTGGAGCGTTTCTACACCGCTCTCGACGGTATCGCGCTCCAGGATGTCGGGGGCGCGAGGGGCGAGGTCGATAGCCGCTTCGACGAGCGCTTCAGCGCCGCCATGGACGACGACTTCAACACG
Source organism: Halomonas sp. SS10-MC5 (assembly GCF_015992245.1). Lineage (NCBI taxonomy): Bacteria > Pseudomonadati > Pseudomonadota > Gammaproteobacteria > Oceanospirillales > Halomonadaceae > Halomonas > Halomonas sp. SS10-MC5. The sequence continues at coordinate 2,228,445 of NZ_CP065435.1, forward strand.
GCCGAGGCCCTCTCGGTGCTGTTCGAGCTGGCCCGAGAACTGAATCGCGCCAAGGCGGAAGCGCCCGGCGAGGCTGCCCCCCTGGCCGCCGAGCTGCGTCGCCTGGGCGGGGTGCTGGGGCTGTTCGGCCAGGAGCCAGCCCGTTTCCTCAAGGGCGGCCAGGCGGCACTGCCGTTGAGCGAAGAGGAGATCGAGGCGCGCATCGCCCAACGGGCCGAGGCCAAGCAGGCCAGGGACTTCGCTGCCGCCGATGCCATCCGCGATGAGCTGGCGGCACTCGGCATCGTGCTCAAGGATTCCCGGGAGGGGACGAGCTGGGTCTTCGAGTCGCCGAAACCCTAACGGAGCTTCAAGGTCTCTGCGCCCGGCTTCGGCCGGGCGCAGTCGTGTCCGGGTCAGGCAGGCGGCCGAGGGGGCAGCGGTATCTGCAGCGGCCAGCTGTCGTCCACGATGAACAGGCGTTGATGACGGCGCCCGCGAGCGAGGGGGCCGAGCAGCGCTATCTGCACCGGTGCGGCAGGGCGGGAGAAGTGCTGCGCCAGGCGTGCTTCGACGTCGCGCAGTGGCACGAACGCCTCGTCCCGCGGCAGCGCCAGCCAGTGGGGCTTGACCAGCCAGGCCGAGCGCGTGTCGCGGGCCAGGCCGTCGCGCAGGCGCGGCCAGTCGCCCCAGCGGAGCCAATGGCCGCGCAGGTGGGCGGTTGCCGCCTCGAGTGGCGCCGGCATGGGCGCCTGCCAGGGGTAGAAGAGCACGCCCGGTATCGCCAGCTGGCGCCGGATGACGACCTCTCGGGAAGGGCCGAGGTCGCGCGGGTGGGTGTGCTGGCGAATCGTCGTGCGCGTTTCGACTCGCTCCGTCAGGCGCAGCTGATGGCGGTCGAGATGCTCACGCTTGGTGGCCAGGCTGTCGGCGCCGCCGGGGCCGATCCAGCGCGCCTGGCCATTGTCCGGCCCCGGTCCTGCGGGCAAGCCGAGGTAGAACTTGATGGCCACCTCGAGATGCACCGGCGTCGGGTCGTCGAGTCGCCGATAGAGCAGGTCGAGTTCACCCAGGGTGCGCTTGCCCTCATGTATCCTCAGGTTGCTGGCGAGCAGGCGAGTGCCCGGTGCGGCGTCGAGCAGGTACTGCCACAGCCGCTCGTGGTAGTGACCCATGCGACCGTCGACCGTATTGCCCACCCGGCGCTCCAATGCCTGGGGGTTGGCTTCGCATTCATCGAGCCAGTCGCCCAGGCGATCATCGCCCGCCAGGCCCAGGTCCGCACGGCTGGGGCGCCCCGGCCAGGGGGTGCGGATCAGGTCGGGCGCCAGCACGATCCACGCCAGGTCGCGCACCAGCGGGTGATGACATCGGGCGAGCAGGGCGGCATCGTCCTCGGACATGGTGGGCCTGTGGTTCCGCGTTGAGATCGGGGTCTGACAGTCAAACTGTACACGCCTTATACTCTACTGACATTCACAACGGATGGTGGTGACATGAAACGCTCCTTGTCCGGTCTGGCGGCGCTAGCCGCCTCTTCCCTGCTGCTCGCTGCCGGCGTGCAGGCCAACGAACCGGTGACGGTCGCTTCCAAGATCGATACGGAAGGCTCGGTACTGGGCCAGTTGATCATTCAGCGCCTGCAGCAGGGCGGTATCGAGACCGAGGACAGGCTGCAGCTCGGCGCCACCAATATCGTGCGCCAGGCCTTGATGAGCGGCGAGATCGACCTCTATCCCGAGTACACCGGCAATGGCGCCTTCTTCTTCGACATGGCCGACAGCGACGTCTGGCACGATGCGGCACGGGCCTTTGAAACGGTGCGCGAGCGGGATGCCGAGAATGGGCTGGTATGGCTGACGCCGGCGCAGGCCAACAACACCTGGGCGATGAGCGTGCGCGGCGACTTGGCCCGCGAGCATGGCCTCGAAACCCTAGAGGATCTCGCCGAATATCTGGATGAAGGCGGGGAGTTCAAGTTCGCCGCCAGCGCGGAGTTCGTCGAGTCGGAGCAGGCGCTGCCGGCGTTCCAGGAGGCCTATGGCTTCGAACTGAGCGCCGATCAGCTGCTGGTGCTTTCCGGCGGCAACACCGCAGCCACCATGCGCGCTGCCGCCCAGCAGACCAGCGGCGTGAACGGCGCCATGACCTACGGCACCGACGGCGGGCTCAATGCCCTCGACCTGGTGGTGCTGGAGGATACGCTGGGCGTGCAGCCGGTCTACCAGCCGGCCCCGGTGGTGCGCCAGGAAGTGCTCGATGCCCATCCGCAGATTGCCGAACTGCTCGAACCGCTGTTCCGGTCGCTGGATCTCGAGACGCTGCAGGATCTCAATGGCCGGGTGGCGGTGGAGGGCCTCGACCCGCGCCAGGTCGCCGAGGAGTATCTGGCCGGGCTGCAGGACTGAGCGTGGCTGAGGGCAGACCATCCCCCAACTGGGTCCTGCTGAGCCTGATGCTGTGCGCCGCGGCGGCGTGGCTCACCCTCGATGCGGTGAGCCTGGCAGCCAACCGGATCGTGCCCGGCACGCCGCATTCGGCGCTGGACGTCATGAACGGCTGGCCGGCGCTACTGCTGGCCGTGCCGATGCTCGCCGTCGCGGTCCTCGCCTGGCGGCCGCACGACAAGGGGCTGCGGCTGTCGCTGGCCACCGTGGTGGCACTGCTGACGCTGCTGCCGCTGTGGCTCTCGGCGGCAACGGCCGTGCTGGTCACGCCCGACATGCCCCAGGCGCGTGTCGCCATCGGTGCCTCCCTCTGGCTGCTGCTGTTTCTGCTGCTGCTGGCGCTGATCGAGCTGCGCACGCGGCTCGGGCTGTCGCGGGCGACGGCTTGGCTGCTCCAGATACCGGTGATCGCGGGCTGGTGGGTGGCGCTGGCACTATGGCTCGAGCCGCTGGCGCTGCTGCGCGAGTACCAGGCCCGCAGTGACCAGTTTATCGGCGCCCTGGGCACGCATCTGATGCTGGTGGGCGCGGCGGTCGCCGCCAGCCTGATACTGGCCGTGCTGCTGGTCCTGGCCATGCGCCGACATGCCGGGGTACGCCGGGTGGGGTTCGGCGTGCTCAACTTCCTGCAGACCATACCCAGCCTGGCGCTGTTCGGTCTGCTGCTGGCACCGCTGGCCTGGCTCGGCGCGCGTTTCGACTGGCTCGCGGCGCTCGGCGTCGGCGGCATCGGCTGGGCGCCGGCGTTCCTGGCCCTGCTCGGCTACAGCCTGCTGCCGATGGTGCGCAACATTCACGTGGCGCTGGAGGAGGTGGACCCCGCGGTGATCGAGTCGGCACACGGCATGGGCATGAGCCGGCGGCAGGTGTTCCTGCAGGTGCGCCTGCCGCTGGCGCTGCCGGTGGTACTCGAGGGTCTGCGTATCACCACCGTGCAGGCGATCGGGCTCACGGCGGTGGCGGCACTGATCGGCGCGGGGGGGCTCGGGACCTTCATCTTCCAGGGGCTGGGGCAGGCGGCCATGGACATGGTGCTGCTCGGCGCCTTGCCGATCATCGCCCTGGCGCTGCTGGCCGATGCGCTGTTCGGTTCCCTGAGTGAATGCCTGCGACCGGGAGGGGCCGCATGATCGAACTGTTCGACGTGACCAAGCGCTTCGGCGACGAGACCGCCGTGGATGGCATCACGCTGCGAATCGAGAAGGGCGAGCTGTGTGTCCTGGTCGGCACCTCGGGCTGCGGCAAATCGACCACGCTGCGCATGATCAATCGCCTGATCGAGCACGATGGCGGTGAGATCCACCTGGATGGCCAGCCGGTGCGCAGTTTCGACGAGGTGACCCTGCGCCGGCGCATCGGCTACGTCATCCAGAGCACCGGTCTGTTTCCCCACTGGACGGTGGCGCGCAACATCGGCCTGGTGCCGCGCCTGCTCAAGTGGCCCAGGGCGCGAGTGCGCGAGCGAGTCGAGGAGCTGATGCGGCTGCTGGGACTGCCGGTGGCCGAGTTTGCCGACAAGTACCCGCGCCAGCTCTCCGGCGGCCAGGCGCAGCGCGTCGGCGTGGCCCGGGCGCTGGCGGCGGATCCCGATATCCTGCTGATGGACGAGCCGTTCGGCGCGCTGGACCCGATCACCCGCGAGACCTTGCAGCAGGAGCTGCGCGAGCTTCAGGCGCGGCTACACAAGACCATCGTCTTCGTCACCCATGACATGGACGAGGCGTTGTCGCTGGCCGACCGTCTGGTGGTCATGCATCAGGGCCGGATCGTGCAGCAGGGCGGGCCGATCGAGCTGCTGCACGATCCGGCCAATGCCTTCGTCGAGTCGCTGCTGGGCGGCATGGATCGCGGCCTCAAGGAGGCGGCACTGATCAAGGTCGGCGAACGCATGCTGCCGCTGGGGCCCCGGCTGCTGGCCAGCGAGCGGATTGCCTACGGGGCGTCGCTGAGCCAGGCGCTGTCGGTCATGTTGTGGCATCAGGTGGATCGCCTGACGGTGGTCGACGAGGAGGACATTCCCATCGGCGAGCTGTCGCTGCGTCGTCTGCTCGGGGCCAGGGCGTCATGAAGTCGACGGCCCACGACGCCCGCCGCATCACGCCGCTGGCCAGGTCGCGCCGCTGGCTGACGCCGCTCGCCTGGCTCGCGCTGCTGCTGCTGCTGTCGGCCGGGATGGGGCAGCTCGAGTGGCTGTTTCGCCTGATCGAGCCCGACGTGCGCGCCGTGGTCTATCGCCGATCGGGCTTCTTCGCGCTGCTGGGTCAGCACATCCTGGTGGTGGGTGTCGCCTCGTTGCTGGCGGTGGTGCTGGGGGTGGGGGCCGCGATCGCCGTCACGCGACCCGCCGGCCGTGACTTCCTGCCGCTGGTATCGCAGCTGGCCTCCATCGGCCAGACCTTCCCCCCGGTGGCCGTGCTGGCGCTGGCCGTGCCGGTGCTCGGTTTCGGCACCCTGCCGATCATCGTCGCGCTGCTGCTGTACGGCCTGCTGCCGATCGTGCGCAACACCCTGGCCGGCATCGGCGGCATCCCTGCCGAGGTGCACGAGGCGGCGCGCGGCATGGGCATGACCGCGGGGCAGGTGCTGCGCCAGGTCGAGCTGCCGCTGGCGGCGCCGGTCATTCTTGCCGGTATCCGCACCTCGGTGACCATCAACATCGCCACCGCGGCACTGGGCGCCACGGTGGGAGCGAGCAACCTAGGCGATCCCATCATCACCGGAATCGTCAACGGCAATACGGCCTACATCGTACAGGGTGCCGTGCTGATCGGGCTGCTGGCGCTGGCGGTGGACAGCGGCTTCGAACGCCTGCTGCGTCGCGGCTAGCGCCGCGCGCGGCAGGCGCCTTCCCAATGCGCCTCAGGCCAGTTCGCCATGCTCGGTCAGCGTCGTCTCACCCACGCCCAGCAGCGCCAGGGCGCGATCATCGATGACGGCGTCGACCTCGGCAGCGCTCTGCACGTCGCCGCCATCGGCCCAGCCGTCACCCACCTCGCCGATGCGAAAGGCATCCGCTCCCGCCTCGATGCCGGGGGCGGTATCGGTATCCAGCACGTAGAAGAGGTCGCCCTCGTCGTCCTCGAACAGCAGGCCATCCAGGGTCTCGTCCTCGGCATTGGTCACGCTGGCGTCGAAGTCGAAGCGGCCGTCGAAGCGACCCTCCTCGTCGACCGACCAGTGGCTGTCGCCGGTTTCGCGTGCGAAGTAGGCGCTGTTGTAGGCTTCCGGCTCGATGTGGGAGGGGCGGAAGGGATCCAGCGCCACCTCGCCGTTCGCCTCGATGGTGGCTTCGCCGTTGCTACTCTCGGGGTGCAACATGTCGCCGGTCAGCGCCAGGAACGCCTCGGTCTGCACTAGGCTGTCACCGCTAGCCCGGACAAGACCTTCATCGAGCGCCAGCTCTCCGTCTGCCGCCACGTCGGTGAAGTGGACGCTGGCACTGGGGGCCTGGATATGGAAAGCGGCCATGTCGTCCAGCTCCCCAGCGCCAGCGTAGTTCAGGAGGTCGGTGCCTTCGCCCCCGGTGTAGGAAAGGTCGCGCCCGCTGACAGCGAGAGTGTTCTGGCCCTCCTGCGAGCCGATGATCTCGGCCGTGCCTCGTGTCGGGCCGTCAAAGGCGCCGATGCTGGCGTTCAAGGTGTCCTCGCCGGGCGGAATGGGTAAGACGTCGCCGCTGAGTTCTGCCGCGTCGATGCGAACCGATTCGGCCTGTGTGCTGGCCTCGTCCGCATAGAAGACGACCCGGCCGCCGCCGCTTAGTTTGGCTTCTTCCAGATGGTCGAGCTCGAAACCCGAGAGCAGGAACTCGCCATCAGTGTCAGCATCCACGCGCCGCAGGGCCTCAGACTCGCCGATGGAGGTGAGGTGGAAGCGGGCATCGCCCTGGATCGTCAGTCGATCCAGGCTCTCGGCATCGATGTCCATCGCATGGTAAGTACCGCCATGGGCGTCGTCGCCCTCGTAGCGGCTCACCATGTCCATGTCGAAGGTGGCTTCGGTCAGGCTGGCGCCGTGCAGCGTGGCATCGTTCAACCAGCCGGTCGCATCCACCTCCAGCGTCTGCGCCGCATCGGCATGGAGGCTGCCGCTGAAACCGGTCTCATCGGCCACTTGCAGACTCAACGTCTCGCTGTTGAGAAGGTGATAGGTGCCGCTGGGCGAATCGTAGTCGGGGTTCGGATCCTCCGACAGGAAGGTGTCGATCGTCGCCGGGCCGCTGCCGTCGAAGCGGAAGACGCCGTGGTACTCCTCGTTCCGTTCGTCGGCGCTCAGGCTCAGTGCCAGGGCCGCGTCGCCCATGTCGTCGTACGACGCGTCCTCCTCGGTATCGCCCAGGGTGACGGTTTCCACGGGGCGTTCTTCGTCGCCGTCCTCCTCGCCTGCGGGTGGCGGGGCACTGGGGGCGATCGCCTCGTTGAAGCGTCGCACCAGCTGGCCCGCGGGGCCCTCGCGTAGTGCCGCCAGGGCGGCTTCAAGCTCCTGCGTGAGGGGCTGTTCATGCAAGTCGTCGAACAGGGCGGTCGCCTGCTGCATTCGGGTCAGGCCGGCATAGTCGTCCTGCTGCCGTGTCAGGAGGGCATCGAGCTCCGAGCGAAGTTCAGGGATGAGCGTGGGATCGGGGCGAAACAAGGCGGCATGCGCTGCGGCCTGCTCTGCCGGGGTGCGATGGGCCTCGAGGGCGTTTGACGAGGCGGCGTCGAGGTGGCGAGTCATGCGAATACTCCCTGTCGACTGTCCACGGGCAGGCTCCGCTGCCCGGGGTGGACCAGTGTGTTGTCACGTGCGGGAGCGCGTGAGGATGGGGTGCTCGTTTCGGCACGCCCCTCCCTTTCTAGTAGGGATGGCAAGGCGCAGCAAGGGAAAGGCACGAGGTTTTTCACGCTGGTCTGCGGACGGCGACAGCCTGGCGGTCATGGGGCGGATCGCGGCGCGGCGGCTGCGGCGTCGCCACTTCACGGCGTTGAGGTCATGACTGGACGATAATGTTGTGTACTTGGCGTGAGGTAGTCGAATGCCTATACCATTGTACTATGAAGCAGTAAAAAGGGATGCGGCAGGATTCATCTTACGTTAACGTCAACCTATCCAGCGTTGGCGGCCTGCTGGAGTGACCCTCTGGCAGACGGCTACATTAGAGACAACACTGCCCTCACGAGGGGCGGTATTCCTCCTGCCATTACCCAAGGATCAGGAAGATGACAACAACACACGACGTTTACGCGCCGAGCTTCATGACCGGCGACGAGTTCCACATTCCTACCTTCCGCCTGTTGCAGCAGGACGGCACGCTGTTCGAGGGCGCCGAGGCGCCCGAGCTCGACGAGGACAAAGCGCTCAAGATCTACCGCGCCATGCTCATCACACGGGTACTGGATGAGCGGATGATGGCGGCGCAGCGCCAGGGGCGGCTGTCGTTCTACATGCAGTGCACCGGCGAGGAGGCAGCGGTGATCGGCGCCACCGCAGCGCTCGACGATGCCGACATGATCATGGCCCAGTACCGCGAGCAGGGGGCCCTGGTCTATCGTGGCTTCAGCTACGACGAGTTCATGAACCAGCTGTTCGGCAACGAGCTCGACTACGGCAAGGGCCGGCAGATGCCGATCCACTACGGCTCGCGCAAGCTGCACTACATGACCATTTCGTCGCCGCTGGCGACCCAGATTCCCCAGGCCACCGGCTACGCCTACGGCCAAAAACTGGCCGGCGAGGGCCACTGCACCATCACCTTCTTCGGCGAGGGGGCGGCCTCCGAAGGGGATTTCCATGCCGCGCTCAACATGGCTTCGGTGCACAAGGTGCCGGTGATCTTCTTCTGCCGCAACAACGGCTATGCCATCTCGACCCCCTCCAGCGAGCAGTTCGCCGCCGACGGCATCGCCCCACGCGCCTTCGGCTACCGCATGCACGTGATCCGCGTCGACGGTAACGATGTGCTGGCGGTCTACCGCGCCACCCAGGAAGCGCGCAAGCTCGCCGTGGAGATGAACCAGCCGGTGCTGATCGAGGCCATGACCTACCGCCTGGCCGCGCATTCGTCGTCCGACGATCCCTCCGGCTACCGCTCACGCAAGGAAGAGGAGGCGTGGCGCGAGAAGGACCCGATCCTGCGCATGCAGCGCTGGCTCATCGAGCGCGGCTGGTGGAGCGAAGAACGCGAGAAGGAGCTGCAGGACAGCCTGCGCCGTGAGGTCCTCGAAACCATGAAGCGTGCCGAGAAGCGCCCGCCGCCGCCGCTGGAGAGCCTGGTCACGGATGTCTACGCCGACGTCACGCCGGCGCTGCAGCGTCAGCTCGACGCGCTCAAGACCCATATCCGCAAGCACCCCGACGCCTATCCGAAGGGGGCAAGATCGCTCGACCCCGACGTCAAGGCGCCGGGCGGTGAACACAAGGCCGGCGACGAGCAGGGGGGAGCCTGACATGCCCAGGATGAACATGCTGCAGGCGATCAACAACGCGCTGGACATCGCCATGGCCGAGGACGACAAGGTGCTCTGCTTCGGCGAGGACGTGGGGGTATTCGGCGGGGTCTTCCGCGCCACCAGCCATCTGCAGGAGAAGTACGGCCGCGATCGCTGCTTCAACACGCCGCTGGTGGAACAGGGGATCATCGGCTTCGCCAACGGCCTGGCGGCCCAGGGTTCGGTGCCGGTGGCCGAGATCCAGTTCGCCGACTACATCTTTCCGGCCTTCGACCAGATCGTCAACGAAACGGCCAAGTTTCGCTATCGTTCGGGCGACCTGTTCAACGTCGGCGGCCTGACCATTCGCACCCCCTACGGCGGCGGCATCTCCGGCGGCCACTATCATTCCCAGTCGCCTGAAGCCTACTTCGCCCACACGCCCGGGCTGAAGGTGGTGGTGCCACGCAACCCGTACCAGGCCAAGGGGCTGCTGCTGTCGGCGATTCGCGATCCCGACCCGGTACTGTTCTTCGAGCCCAAGCGGCTCTACCGTGCCGCGGTGGGCGAGGTGCCCGAGGAGGATTATCAGCTGCCCATCGGCGAGGCGGAGGTGACCAAGGAGGGCAGCGACGTCACCGTATTGGGCTGGGGTGCGCAGATGGAAGTGATCGAGCGCGCCGTGGAGCTGGCCGAGAAGGAGGGTGTCTCCTGCGAGGTGATCGACCTGCGCAGCATCCTGCCCTGGGACGAGGACACCGTGGTCGAATCGGTGCTCAAGACCGGCCGGTTGGTGATCACCCACGAGGCGCCGCGTACCGGCGGGTTCGCCGGTGAGATCGCCGCCACCATCCAGGAGCGCTGCTTCCTGTACCTGGAATCGCCCATCGAACGCGTGACCGGGCTGGACACGCCTTTCCCGCTGACGCTGGAGAAGGAGTATCTGCCCGACCATCTCAAGATCTTCGAAGCGATCAAGGCATCCGTGGCGTTCTGACGCCCGATATCAGGACAGGAGAGAACGATGAGCGATTTCATGCTGCCCGATATCGGCGAAGGTATCGTGGAGTGCGAAGTAGTCGAATGGCGCGTGAGCGAGGGCGACGAGATTGCCGAGGACCAGCCGGTGGTCGAGGTCATGACCGACAAGGCGCTGGTCGAGATCACCGCCCCGGAGGCGGGGCGCGTCACCAAGCTGTACGTGGCGAAGGGCGAGATCGCCAAGGTCCACGCCCCGCTGTTCGCCTACGAGGCGCATGGCGAAGGGGGCGAGAGCAGTGGGGGGGTCGAGCCGCCGGGTCCCGCCGCGCGCGACGAGGATGAAGTGGCGAGCCCGGCGGCGGAAGCGCCGCCGCCCGCGGCGTCATCGTCGCCTGCCGCCACCACTACGTCGGCGGGTGCCAAGCCCAAGGATTTCATTCTGCCCGATATCGGCGAGGGCATCGTCGAATGCGAAGTGGTGGAGTGGCGCGTGGCCGAGGGCGAGGCGATCGAGGAGGACCAGCCGCTGGTCGACGTGATGACCGACAAGGCGCTGGTCGAGATCACAGCGCCCGAGGCGGGCACGGTGAGCAAGCTCTACGTGCCCAAGGGCGAGGTCGCCAAGGTGCACGCGCCGCTGTTCGCCTATGTGCCGGCCCATGCCGGGGAGAGCGAAGAGCTCGTGAGCGCCGCAGCGTCTCGTACCGAACCCGACGTGCCGCAAACGCCTGGGCGCAGGGAGAGCGTGGAACCTGCGGCCAGCGGCGGCCGCGGCCCCTACGGCCGCATTCCGGCCAGCCCCGCGGTGCGGCGCCTGGTGCGCGAGCACGGCCTGTCGCTCGAGGCGATAGCCGGTTCGGGCAAGGATGGTCGCGTGCTCAAGCAGGACGTGCTGCGCTACCTCGAGGACGAACAGCCGGAACACGGCCAGGTCGAGCGGGGTGAAGCGAGACCCGCACGGGGCGTCACCCCGCCCGCTCGCCGCGAGGCATCTCAGCAGGGAACGGCGCCGCGGGAGCCGCAAGGCGAAGTGCGGGTCGAGCCGATTCGCGGCGTGCGTGCGGTGATGGCGCGGCGCATGGTCGAGTCGGCCAGCACCATCCCGCACTTCCAGTACGGCGAGGAGGTTGACGTCACCGAGCTGCTGGCGCTGCGCGAGCGACTCAAGCCGGTGGCCGAGACACAGCAGGTGCGCCTGACGCTGATGCCGTTCTTCATGAAGGCGCTGGCGCTGGCGGTGCGCGAGGAGCCGATCCTCAATGCCCGGCTCAACGCCGAAGTGACCGAGATCCACTACCTGCCGTCGGTCAACGTCGGCATGGCGGTGGACAGTCAGTCCGGCCTGATCGTGCCCAACGTCAAGCAGGTGGAGCAGCGCAGCGTGCTCGAGGTGGCGCGCGAGATCCAGCGCCTCACCGCCGATGCGCGCGAAGGGCGGGTGGCCCAGGAGGACCTGAAGGGCGGCACCATCAGCATCTCCAACATCGGCGCCTTCGGCGGCACCTATGCGGCGCCGATCATCAACGCGCCGGAGCTGGCCATCGTCGCCATCGGCAAGAGCCAGTGGCTACCGCGCTTCGACGACCGCGGCGAGGTGGTGAGGCGGGCGATCATGACGGTGGCCTGGGCGGGGGACCACCGGGTGATCGATGGCGGCACCATCGCGCGCTTCTGCAACGCCTGGAAGGGCTACCTAGAGAGCCCCGAGACCATGCTCCTGCATCTCGGTTAGTCCGGCAGAGCCGTCCGGGCGAGCGTGCCCGCGGCGGCTCCCTTTCGATGGGCAATTCCACATGTCCCAGGCGCCGCTGCAGCAGTTCTACATTCCCGAAGAGCAGTCGATCTACCTGCTCAGCCACGACGATGCGCGCAAGCTGAAGGAGTGGGTGGCGCTGTGCCAGGCCCAGCTAGGGCAACTGGGCTACCGCGACATCGAACTGATTGGCAAGGGCGCCTACGGCTTCGTCTTCGCCGGGACCACCGCCCACGATGAGGAGTACGTGTTCAAGTTCACCCGGGTCAACCTGCCCCAGCAGCTGCAGGATCGCCTCGAGGAGGAGGCGTTCATGCTGGAGCAGGTCGATCACCCCCGGGTGCCGAGGCTGATCGCCTTCCAGCGCGTGCGCAACCAGTCGATCCTGGTGATGCAGCGGGCGCCGGGTATCAACCTGGAGGAGGTCTCGCTGCGCGAAGGGCGCCTGTCGCCGCGCCTCGTGGTGCGTATCGCCGACCAGCTCGCCGACATCCTGCGCAGCCTGCGCCGCGAGTCGGGGCCGGCGGGGCGCCCCGTCGTGCATGGCGACATCAAGCCCTCGAACCTGGTCTTCGACGCGCGCCGCGAGGCGGTGGCGCTGATCGACTGGGGCTCGTCGGTGTTCGCCCAGCTCGACGCCGGCCAGCAGTTCGTGACGGCCAACGTCATGGAGCTGATGTCGGATAACCTGCAGCAGACCAATGCGCGCCTGGGCGATGTCTACTTCATCGGCGAGGAGCAGTTGAACGGGGCGCTCTCTTCGCCGCGCTTCGACGAGCAGGGCACCGCGGGCACGCTCTACGCGCTGGCCTCGGCCCAGTCGTGCCGCTTCGGCCACCGCGCCATCCCGGCCACCTCGCTGGGCTTGCCCATGGAATTTGCGCGCATGCTCGACGGTATGCTGGACCCCGACCCGCGGGTGCGGCTGCGCGCCGGCGATCACTTCATTCGCGAGATGCCGCGCCTGGCGCGGGTGGTGATGATCGACCTGCCGGAAGCGCCTGAGACGCCGCTGGTGCCAACCTGGGTCAGGCCTTCGACGCGGGAGATCGATACCGTGGTCTACAGCTCGCGCAAGGCGTTCCTGCGCGAGGAGGGCGGTCGCGAGACGCTCAACGACGTCAACGACGTCCAGCTCGACCGTTACTACAAGAACTTCATGCAGGGCATGGGCGAGACCGAGAAGGCCTTCCTGGCGGCGGTGAGCCGGCTGGGCAAGTATCCGGTGGTGGGTGGTCTCGCCGTGCGCTGGGAAGCCGACGGCGTCTACATCGATACCTCGCTCAACCTACACGACTCGACGCTCAAGCCGGCGTTCGTCGCGGCGGTCAACAACATGGTCAACCTGGCCCGGGCCATCTATCGCCAGGGCATCTTCAAGAGCTGCCTGTTCAATGCCCGCGACACCCTGCACCTGGACCGCGAGAGCCCGGCGCACCCGTTCGTGATCGAGCCCGGCATGCGGCTGCGCTACGAAGTCAGCGCGGTGCCGGAACTCGAGGACCGCAGCCGGCTGCACAGCTACTTCGAGGACGGCCCCGATCCCGAGGAGTTCCTGGTCCTGCCGGAAACGATCATCACCTCGCTGGAGGCGCTCAACGAGATCCATCACACCGGCATGATCATCTTCGAGGCATTGCCCCAGCACCTCAAGATACACAGCTACTACCGTCTGCTCGATCCTTCCCGCGAGGCCGAGTTCCGCGACCGGCTCGACGACATTCTCGATGCCGTCGGGCTGATCGAGGGGCTGGGGGTGTCGGGCTTCATGAAGATGCCCTACAAGGACACGCGCTTCTTTGCCCATGTCGAGCGCCAGCCGGAGCGCTACTATCCGCGCAACCCGCGTGAGGAGGCGCGGGACGGCGACGCCAAGGCCTAGCGTGCTAGCGGGTCATGCTCTGCGGCAGGTAGAGCGCGACCTCGGGGAACAGGTGCATCAGCGCGATCGCCAGCAGCATCAGCAGGAAGAAGGGCAGCGTGGCCTTGGTAATGGTCACGATGTCCTTGCCCGTCAGGCCCTGGATGACGAACAGGTTGAAGCCCACCGGCGGGGTGATCTGCGACATTTCGACCACGATCACCAGGTAGATGCCGAACCAGATCAGGTCGAAGCCGGCGGCACTGACCAGCGGCATGATGATGGCGGTCACCAGCAGGATCAGCGAGATACCGTCGAGAAAGCAGCCCATCACCAGCAACAGCAGGGTCAGTGCCACCAGCAGCATGGTCGGCGACAGGCCCATCTCGCCGATGGCCCGAGCCAGCTGCATGGGCACCTGGGTGAACCCCATGGCGGAGGTCAGGAACGAGGCGCCGGCGATAATGAAGGCGATCATGCAGGCCGTGCGGATGGCAGCGAACAGCGATTCGCGGAACACGGCAAGGCCGAAGCTGCCGTTCCAGCGGGCGATCACCATCGACAGTACCACGCCGACCGCAGCGGCTTCGGTGGGCGAGGCCAGCCCGCCGTAGATCGACACGATGATGCCGCCGATCAGCAGCAGGATCGGCACGAGTTCCAGCGTCTGGCGCAGCTTCCTGGCCAGCGGCAGGCCGGACTCGTCCTGGCCGGTGAGACCGCGGCGATTGCCCCGGAGCAGCGACCAGGCAACGAGGTACGTCATGAACAGGGCCAGGATCATCAGCCCCGGGCCGATACCGGCCATGAACAGCCGCGAGATCGACTGCTCGGTGACCACGCCGTAGACGATCAGCACGATCGAGGGCGGGATCAGCAGGCCCAGCGTGGAAGCGCTGGCCAGGGTGCCGATGGCCATGTTGGCGTCATAGCCGCGACGCTCCAGCTCGGGCAGGGTCATCTTGCCCACCGTGGCGCAGGTAGCGGCCGAGGAGCCGCACACGGCGGCGAACATGCCGCTGCCAAGGATGTTGGTATGCAGCAGCCGCCCGGGCATGCGGTTCAGCCAGGGCGAAAGGCCGCGGAACATGTTGTCGGCAAGCCCCGAGCGGAACAGGATCTCGCCCATCCAGATGAACATCGGCAGGGCGGTCAGGTCCCAGCCATAGCTGGCGCCCCAGAAGTCGGAGGCGAGAATCGGACCCGGGTCGAAGGAACTGAAGAAGGCCAGCACGATCCAGGCGGTACCGATCAGGGCGAAGGCGATCCACACCCCGCTGCCGAGCAGGATGGCCAGGGTGGCGATGGTAGCCAGGCTGAGTATCAGCACGAGGGGTGTCTCCGTGTGGTTGAGGCGAGGTTCATGGCGTTTCGGTGTCGTCGGTGGCGGTCGCCTCACGGAAGCGGTGCGGTTCACGGATGGCTATGCGCAGCGTGATGGCCAGGGCCTCGGCCAGCGCCAGGCAGAGCAGGCCGACGCCGGTGGCCAGCACCGTCTGGGGAATCCACAGCGGGATCGACAGGAAACCCGAGGAGACGTCATGGAACGCGCGGCTCTCGCGAGCGAGTTCCACCAGGCCGTAGCCCAGCAGAAGGCTGATGGCGAGCGCCACCAGCAGGCAGAACACCTCGAACCAGGCGCGCGCCGCGGACGGCAACCGGCCGATCAGCAACGTGACCCGGATGTGCGCATGGTGGACGAAGGTATAGGCGAGGCCGAGGAAGGTGGCCCCCACCAGCAGGTAGGCGGCGATCTCCGACAGGCCGGTGATGCCCAGGCCGAGACGGCGCATGCCCACCAGCACCAGCAGGGCGTCGACCAGGCGGAAGGTGACCTGGAGGGCGACCAGGGCGCAGATCGCCACCATGCAGGCGGCCGCGCCCCAGGCGCCCAGGCGGTACAGCGCGTTGAACTTGAATCTCATGGCAGAGGCCTCGGGCAAGCAGAGAGAAGCGTGGCGGACACCCGCCACGCCGGGGGATGAAGGCGTTCGCTCAGTTGCCGCGCTGCTGCTGGTACTCTTCGAGTACCTGCTGGGCCTGCTCGTCGGCACGCTCCTGCCAGGCGGAGAACAGCTGGTCGCCGGCGGCCTGGAGGGCGGCGGCCACGTCGTCGTTCGGCGTCGAGACGGTGATGCCGTTCTCCTGCAGCGCCTCGAGGCTCGCCTGGTTGTCGTCGCGGCTCATCTGCCAGCCGCGCTCCTCGGCCCGGGCCGCCGCCTCCAGCAGCCCCTCCTGGGTCGCTTCGTCGAGGCGATCGAAGGCGCGCTGGCTGATGAAGACGATATTCTTGGGCAGCCACAGGTTGGCATCGGTGTAATGCGAGACGTAATCCCACGCCGTCATCGCATTGCCGGTGGAGCTGGAGGTGATCATGGCGTCCACGCGGCCGGTGCTGAAGGCGGTGGGGATGTCCGACTCCTCGGTCTCGGTGGGGCTGCCGCCGAGATAGTCGACGAAGCGCTGGGTATTGATGTTCGGCGCACGCACGCGCAGGCCTTCGAAGCGCTCCGGGTCGTCGAGCTCGAAATCGGTGTAGATGCCCTGGGCCGGCCAGGCGACGGCGTAGAGCGGCATCAGCCCCTGGTTGGCGAACAGTTCGGTGATGACAGGCTTGGTCGCCTGCCACAGCGCGAAGGCTTCCTCGTAGCTGCCGGCCACGCCCGGCAGGGTGTCGACCTCGAAGATCGGATCCTCGTTGGAAAGGGTCGAGAGAAAGACCTCGCCGGCCTCGATGGTGCCGCGGCGTACCGACGACTTGATCTCGCCATGGGCGACCAGCGAGCCGCCGCTGTGAACGTTGATGGTCAGCTCGCCGCCGGTGGCTTCTGCCACGTCCTCGGCGAACTGTTTCACGTTCTTGGTGTGAAAGCTGGCATCGCCATAGGGCGTGGCCATGGTCCATTCGGCGGCGCCGGCGGCGGCGGAAATACCGCAGGCGGTCGCGAGCAGCACGGAGCGGGACAGAAGCTTGTTCATGGTTTTCTCTCTTGTTGGATCACCAGGTTGTTGTCATGTTGCCAGTGGGTGTGTGGTGGGACGTTTCGGCCGCACCCAACGGCCGGAAAAATCGCTATGTGCCATGTCGTCGACGCGCGACTGCGCATAGCGCTGGGCGCACTGCTGTGCCAACAGCCCGACGCTGCGACAGAAGCGCGGGTGGTTGGCGCTGCGCCAGATCACGTCGTAGTGCATGTCCGGCAGCGGCAGGGGCAGCTCGATGCGGTACAGCTTGCCGCTGCGCCACTCGTCGAGCACGGTGGCAACAGGCAGGGCGCCGATCCCCAGCCCCTCCATGGTCATGCGCGCGATGGTCATCAAGGTGCTCACGCTATGGATGCGCGGCGATGCCACTCCCTGCATGGCCAGGTAAGCCAGCAGCTCCTCGTACGGTCGGGCCTTCCTGCCGAAGGAGATGAAGGGCAGGCAGGTGAGCCAGTCGTCGCTGCAGCCGGCCAGCAGCTCGACATGGTCCGGCGAGACGAACATGCCCATCTCGTAGGGGCTCAGTGAAACCTGCTCGATGCGCTCGGGATCGAGATAGCCGTTCATGGCCAGCAGGATGTCGAGTTCGTTCCTGGCCAGCCGCTGGTTGAGCGCCGGCGAATAATCGACGCTGAGCTCGATGGTGAGTTGCGGATAGCGCTGCGTCAGGCCGCGCATGAACTCGGTGAGCCAGCTGTGCGCGATGGTCTCGATGGCGCCGAGGCGCAGCGGGGCGGAGAAGGTTTCCTTGTCGTCGAACAGCCTCAGGGCCTCGTCCCGTTGTCGCAGCAGACCCTCGGCATGCACGAAGAATTCACGGCCGCGCATGGTGGGCTGAATGGGCCTGGCCGAGCGCTCCAGCAGCGTTTCGCCGACGGTCGTCTCGAGCCGCAGGATCCGCTCGGAGACCGAGGGCTGGGTCAGGTGCAGGCGATCCGCGGCCTTACGGAAGGATCCCAGTCTGACTGCCCAGACGAACGCTTCCAACTCTTTGAAATCGAGCATGCCGGTACCGCTCAGGCTTTCTTGAACAGCTGTTCTTCGCGATTCTTGAACGCCTTGAACTCCAGGGCATTGCCGGAAGGATCGTAGAAGAACATGGTGGCCTGTTCGCCGGGCTCGCCCTTGAAGCGGATATAGGGTTCGATCTCGAACGCCACGCCGTGCTCGCGCAGCTTCTGTGCCAGTGCTTCCCAGGCTTCCATTTCCAGCACGACGCCGAAATGCGGCACCGGTACGCCGTGGCCATCGACTGGGTTCTTGTGGCTGGATACCGGGCTGTCCTTGAGCGCTGGGTTGAGATGGCAGACGAACTGATGGCCGTAGAGATCGAAATCGACCCAGCTCTGCGACGAACGGCCCTCGGGGCAGCCGAGGAAATCGCCGTAGAAGCGCCGCGCCTCGTCGATATCACGCACTTGGACGGCTAAATGGAAGGGATCTTTTACCGCCATGAGGGGACTCCTCTTGTTGAAGTTATAGGGTCTCGCTTTTTCATTGATAATCCGCAAGAGAGGTATCGTCAACCATTTTCCTTCTGAATAACAATATGATAGGTGATGCCGATATTGAGTATCGTAAAAAACGATTGGCGATGAAAACTCCCCATCAATATAGTGAAATTCACTACAACAATCGCCATCGACGTTCAGGAGGCATCATGTTCGTTCCGCTGCTCAATTGCGATATGGGTGAGAGCTTCGGCAATTATTCACTGGGGCTGGACAGCGACGTGATGCCCCATGTCGATTGCGCCAACATCGCCTGCGGCTTTCATGCATCGGACCCTCATGTGATGCGCCGCACGGTGCGGCTCGCGGTGGAGCATGGCGTCAGGATCGGGGCTCACCCGGCCTATCCCGACCTGATGGGTTTCGGACGCCGCTCCATGGCCTGTTCCCCCGAGGAGGTCGAGGACTTGGTGCTGTATCAGATCGGCGCGCTGTCGGGCATCTGCCAGGCGGAGGGCACGGGTATCAGCTACGTCAAGCCGCATGGCGCGCTGTACAACGACATGGCACGCGACGCCGATCTGCTGCGTGCGGTGATGCGAGCGGTGCGCAGCTTCGACCCCAACCTGCCGCTGATGCTGATGGCCACGGCCGATCCGGAGCCGAGCCGGCGCCTCGCGGCAGAGCTGGACGTGGCGATCTGGTTCGAGACCTTCGCCGACCGGGCCTATGACGCCAACGGACACCTGGTCTCCCGCCGCCTGCCGGGAGCGGTGCATCACGACCAGGCGACCATCGTGGCCCAGGCCGTCAGCCTGGCCCGCGGCGAGCCGCTCGAGGCCAGCGACGGCACCCTGCTCAAGCTGCCCTGTGACACGCTCTGCGTGCACGGCGACAACCCCGAGTCGGTGGCGGCGGTACGGGCGATCCGCGAGGCCTTCCGGGAGCTTGCATCGGCATGACGCTGCAGACGCGCATCGAACTGACGGCCATGGACGTGCTCATGGTGCGCCTGTTCGACACTATCGACGAGGCGAACATGGCGTGGCTCTTGGCCGCCGACCGGGCGTTGCGCGATGCCTTCGGCGATACCCTGATCGACCTGGTGCCTTCCTACACCACGCTGATGCTGCACTACGATTGCCTGCGCCTGACCCATGACGAGGCACTGGCGCGAATCGAGGCCGTGCTTTCTCGCCTGGAACCGGCTGACGCCGGGCTGGGGCGGCGCCACGAGATTGCGGTCTGGTACGACCCGAGTGTCGGGCCCGAGCTGGCGCGGGTGGCCGAGCACGGCGGGCTGTCGATCGAGGAGGTGGTACAGCGCCACTGTGGCCGTGACTATCACGTCTTCGCTCTTGGCTTCGCCCCAGGCTACGGCTTCATGGGAATGGTCGAGGAGGCCCTGGCCACGCCGCGGCTGAAGACCCCGCGCCGACGGGTGGCGGCCGGCAGCGTGGGCATCGCCGATCGACAGACCGCGATCTATCCGCTGCTGTCGCCGGGCGGCTGGAACATCGTGGGGCGCACCGCCGTGCCCCTGTTCGAGCATGCGCGGCGCGGCGATCCGCTGCTGCTCCCGGGGGATCGGGTGCGTTTCACGGCGGTTTCCCGCGCTGAATTCGAACGCCAAGGTGGCGATGCCACACCGCTGGAGGCCGCCCCGTGAGTGATGAAAGTCGTGCGCTGCTGCGCGTCGAGAAGGCGGGCCCCCTGGCGCTCGTGGTGGATGGCGGCCGCTTCGGCGTACGCCACCTGGGCGTAACCCAGGGGGGGGCCGCCGACTGGGTCTCGTTTCGCTGGGCCAATTGGCTGCTTGGCAACGCGTTGGAGGCCGCGGCGCTGGAGATCGTGCTCGGCGGCGGCCTGATGCTGGAGGTAGAACAGGATGCCACCCTGGCATTGGCGGGCGCCGACCTCGATGCGCGACTCGACGACCGGCCGCTTGCCCCCGGCACGGCCTTTCCGGTCTCGGCCGGTCAGCGGCTGAGCTTCTACCAGCCCCGCGATGGCCTACGTGCCTACCTGGCCGTGCCAGGCGGACTGGCGACGCCGGTCGTGCTGGGGAGTCGCAGCGCCACGCCGCGGGAGCAACTGGGCGGGCATCGCGGTGACGGCAGTGCGCTGTCTGGCGGCGACCGGCTGGCATGGAATCCGCAGCAGGCCAGGGTGCGTCGCCTGCCGTTCGACCCGGCCCAGGGGATCACGCTGCGTGGCAATCGGCTGGCGCTGGTGCCCGGTGCGCAGGTCGGCCATTTCACCGGTGCGAGCCTTTACCATGCGTTCAACGCGACCTGGCGCATCGATACTCGTGCCGACCGCATGGGCGTTCGATTGCTGGGACCTGAGCTGCACTGCCGGCTGGGGAGCATGATTTCCGAGGGCATTCCGCTGGGAGCGGTACAGGTACCGCCGGACGGTCAACCCATCGTGCTGCTCAACGATCGCCAGACCATAGGCGGCTATCCACGCCTGGGGGCGCTGACGCCGCTGGCGTCGGCACGCCTGGCGCAGTGCCTTCCGGGAAAGGAGGTCGGCTTGGTGGCAACCTCCCGTGAATGGGCGTTGGTTTCCTACCGCCGTTGCCTGGAGGCGTTCCGCTGAGCCGTTGGCGTTGAACCGGGACGCTCAGGCGCCCAGCCCGCTCTCGCGCAGCAACTGGTCGAGCGCCGGGCGCTGGTTCGGCAGCGGGGCGCTGACGGCCTCTTCCAGCAGGTACTGGGCCTCGAGGTCGTGCATACCCACGGCAAGGCAGCTCTCGATCAGCTCCCCCTTGCTCTTGCCGGTACGCTGGGCGAGTCGCTCGAGGCGAGACTCGACGTCGCGGGAAAACCGTAGCAGATGTGGCATCACTCCCCCCTTGGCCCTGCGTCACCGGGCCGGCTCATTGGTTTACTTTCAACATAAGCCGATGCGCTCGGCGTGTCATCACTCATTCTGGCGACACGGCATGACAACTTGGTGACGCCAGGGGGGGGCGTCATGGCGGCGCGGCCCTCAGGCCAGGCCGCGGCGTGTCATCACCTCGGTGATGATGGGCACCGGCGTCATCAGGTGCTCGCGCATCATGTCGGCAGCGCACTCGGCGCGGCGCTCGAGGATCACCTCGACCAGCGCCGCATGCTCCTGGCGCTTGCGCTCCAGCGCTTCCTCGGAGAATACCGTCTCGCGCAGCCACAGGTGGCGGTAGCGCTCGACCTGGTCGAACAGGCTGTCGCGCACCTGCAGCAGGTGGAGGGAGCGGCAGCCGCTCACGATCGCCGTATGAAAGGCCTTGTGCCGTGCATCCCACACGTCGAGCAGCTCG
Organism: Halomonas sp. SS10-MC5; assembly: GCF_015992245.1. Classification (NCBI taxonomy): domain Bacteria; kingdom Pseudomonadati; phylum Pseudomonadota; class Gammaproteobacteria; order Oceanospirillales; family Halomonadaceae; genus Halomonas; species Halomonas sp. SS10-MC5. The sequence goes on from NZ_CP065435.1 coordinate 2,249,613, forward strand.
TCGGGGGAGTTCACTTCCATGACCTTGGAGAGGGTGTGCGCCTTGGCTAGAATCTCGGCCTCCCAGGCATCGTCGCCGCGCTCGATGGCAAGCTTGAGCATCAGCCCCTCGAGTTGGGCTCTTGCATCGTAAATATCGTTGAGTTCGGCCAGCGACATGGGGGCGACTCGATAACCGCGCTGGCTGATGGCGACGACCAGGCGTTCGGCGACGAGCTGCGACAGGGCCTCGCGCAGCGGGCCGATGCCCAGGCCGTAGCGCTCCTTGAGCCGGCTCATCAGCAGTTTCTCCCCCGGCTGGAAAACGCCGCGTATGATGTCGTGCTTGAGCCAGCTGTAGGCGCTGATACCGAGATTCTGGCGTGGCGTATCCATCGTCATCATCGCTTTTTCCTTGCTTTTGCCGAGCATAATAACCAATCGCGAGCGTTGCGGGTAACTGCTCGATATTTTGCTCGAGTATCTATATTTGCCTCGGGGCTGCGGTACGAATCAGCGACGCTCCATTTGCTCTACGGTCCAGTCGACCATTTCGCGCGCCAGCCTGTCCGCCACCCTGCCGAAGGCCTCCACCACGCTGGGGATGGCTTCGCTCTCCGCTCGCTGCCGCTGCTCGAAGCGTCGGCTGGCTACAAGCCGCTGCGAGCGGGTGTCGACCAGCCTGGCATCGAGGCGCAGCGTGGCCTCGGGCAGGCCGTCGCGATATTCGGCGTGGAAGACCCGCAGGTCGCTGAGCAGCGCCAGGTCGGCCGACACCGCGCTGTCGTCGGGCACCAGGTGGACGATGCGGCCATCGTCCTGAAAGGCGTCGAGCAGGTGATTGCGGATCAGCTGCGGCATGTCGTCGGCCCAGCGCGCGCCCTCGTAGGCGCGTGGCTGGTGCGGCTGGGGGACGACGAGGATTCGCGATCCATCGAGCAGGCCGCTGGTGTGCGGCGTCTCCAGGCGCAGGGTCGCGCGTGTAGCCTCCCCCGGGGCCGGCTCGAGGCGGTGCGATGGCAGTTCATACAGGGCGATCCGGGTCTGCTCCGGCACCAGGTTGCAGCCGGCCAGCAACAGGCCGATCGCCACCAGCGCTGATTGGCTCAGCCGGCGGGGCGTCATGGGCTGAACTCCTCGACGCGATCGCGCCCCAGCAGGAAGGCGCGAGGGTTCTCCTCCAGACGACGGACCAGACGGTTGAGCGAGGAGAGGGTGTTGCGCAGCTCGAGCGTGGCCGGCCCCAGCCCCTGAACCCCACGCAGGCCGCTTTCCAGTGCGCCCTGGTTGTCGCTCAGCAGGGACTCCAGGCTCTGGGCCGTACGGGCCAGGCTACCGGTGATCTGGCGAGCATTGCCCAGCACTTCCTCAGCCTGCCCCTGCACCAGGCCTCCGGTGCGGCCGGCCAGGGCGCGAATGTCGGCGAGTGCCCGGGCGGCCTCCTCGGAGACCTCCAGCATGCGCTCGGCCAGTCGGCCCGGGGCGTCGCCGACGGCGGCGAACTGCGCCGTGGTGCGCTCCAGGTTGGCCAGCGTCCGCTCGATGCTGGCCACGTTCTCCTCGGACAGCACCTCCTCCAGCCGCGTCAGCACGCGATTGACGTTGCCCAGCAGCTCCTCGCTGTCGCTGAGCATGGCGCTGAGTGGGGATTGGTCGGCGGTGATGCGCGGCGGCGTGTCGCCGCGGGTGACCAGCAGCGGACTCTCCGGCGCCCCACCCTGCAACTGGATGGACATGCTGCCGGTAATATTGGCCAGGGCGAGCCGCGCGCGCGTGTCCTGGCGGACCGGCACCTGACTCTCCACGCGAATGAGCGCCAGTACGTTGCGGGGATCGGCAGGGTCAAGGCGAAGGCTGACCACGTCGCCGACCCGCACGCCGCTGTACTCCACGGCGTTGCCCTCCGAGAGGCCGCTGACGCCGTGGTGGAAGAGCACCTCGTATTGGGTATAGGCCTGGTCGCGCGTGCTCTGGTCGAGCCACAGCGCAAACAGGGCCCCGCCGACGGCCGACAGCACGACGAACAGGCCGATCACGACATGGTGCGCGCGGGTCTCCATCAGCGTTCCTCCCCGTTGGATGACGAATGGTGTCGTGCCGCCTGGCTGGCGGCTCGGCCCCTTGGGCCGTGGAAATAGTCGCGTATCCAGGGGTCGTCGGTGTCCTCCACCACTGGCAGCGAGTCGGCGACCAGGATGCGCTTGTTGGCGATGACGGCCACTCGGTCGCAGCTCGAGTACAGCGTATCGAGATCGTGCGTGACCAGAAAGACGCTGAAGCCCAAGGCATCGCGCAGCGTCAGGAGCAGGCGGTCGAAGGCGGCGGCACCGATCGGGTCGAGGCCGGCGGTAGGCTCGTCGAGAAACAGCACTTCGGGGTCGAGGGCCAGGGCGCGGGCGAGTGCGGCGCGCTTGATCATGCCGCCGGAGAGCTCCGCCGGGTTGAGGCGTGCGGCGTCTGGCGGTAGCCCGGCCAATGCCAGCTTGACCCGGGCGAGGCGCTCGGCGTCGGCGCGCGACAGGCCGGCATGTTCGATCAGCGGCAGGGCAACGTTTTCCTGTAGATTGAGCGAGGAGAACAGGGCGCCGCGCTGGAACAGCACGCCGAAGCGGCGCTCTACCCGAGCCCGCCGGGCGGCAGGCAGACGCTGCAGTTCCTCGCCAAAGACGCGGATGGCGCCGACGTCAGGCCGCTTGAGGCCGACGATACTGCGCAGCAGTACCGACTTGCCGGTGCCGGAGCCGCCCACCACGCCGAGGATCTCGCCGCGGCGAATGTCCAGATCCAGGCCATCGTGCACCACATGCTGCCCGAAGCGGTTGACCAGCCCACGGATCTCGACGATAGCCTCGCTCCTCTGCCTCACCAGCCCATCTCCATGAAGAACAGGGCGGCCAGCGCATCGAGCAGGATCACCATGAAGATCGACTGCACCACGCTGGAGGTGGTGTGTTCACCCACCGACTGGGCGCTGGCCTTGGCCTTGAAGCCTTCCAGGCAGCCGATCACGGCGACGAGGAAGGCGAACAGCGGGGCCTTGACCATGCCGACCAGGAAGTGCCGTAGCGGGATGTCGCGCTGCAGGATGGCGAGGAACTGCGTGGGAGAAATGTCGAGCGCCAGGGCGCATACCAGGGCGCCGCCCAGCATGCCGCTGAGCATGCCGACCAGGGCCAGGATCGGCAGGCTGATCGTCATCGCCAGCACTCGTGGCAATACCAGAAGCTCGATGGGATCGAGCCCCTGGGCGCGCAGCGCGTCGATCTCCTCGTTGGCCTTCATCGAGCCGATCTGGGCGGTGAAGGCGCTGGCCGTGCGGCCCGCCAGCAGGATGGCCGCGAGCAGCACGCCGAATTCGCGCAGGAAGGAGTAGGTCACCAGATTGACCGTGTAGATGGTGGCACCGAAGTCGCGCAGCACCGTGGCGCCAAGGAACGCCACCACCGCACCGACGAGAAAGGTAAGCAGGGCGACGATGGGAATGGCGTTGAGGCCGGTCTGCTGGACATGGGCCACCAGCGAGGTGATTCGCCAGCGCCAGGGGGTGACCAGCGTGGCCAACAGCGTGCTGAGCGTCAGGCCGATGAAGGCGATGAGCTGCAACTGTTGGCGGGCGAGGTGCTCGACGATTTGCCCCAGTGCGGCCAAGGCTGCCAACAGGCCCCTGTCAGGCCCGGGCGGCGCGAACAAGGGAGTGCGGGAGGCGTCGGCCACCGCTCTCAGCAGCGCCTGGCGCTCGGCCGCCAGGTTCGGTGCCCACTGGGCGACGTCGCGTACGGTATCGGGGCCCAGCAGGTCGACCAGCAGGGCGGCACCGGAGGTGTCGAGCTCGCCGAGGCGCTCCAGGTCGACCGACTCGGCCTCGTGGACCCTGGCCACGGCGTCACGCAGCCTGGCATAGTGCGGCAGCGTCCAGTCGCCGACGGCTCTCAGACGATGGGCATCCTGCTCCAGCCTGCCGGGACGGGAAACGGGGTCGGGCATGGCGAATGGTCCATCTCTCCCTGAAAATGGTGGAAACACTGCATAAATGCCTGCGCGAGCGCATCGCTGCGTTGCGCGGTGCTCGGAATCCTCACATATACCCCATATGCTCCGGTTCCTGCGCTCCGTGCGCCTTGCGCTACATCTCGCTCGCCAATTTATTCAGTGCTTCCATAGGCTCGCCATCACTATATCGTCATACACCGTTAGGCGACAGCGAGCGGCGGCCTACCTGGCATTGCCGTGCTGCAATTCACCGAGGATGCGCCTGGCCACTTCCTTGAGTCGCGGCCCCAGGTTGTCGACCATGATCGAATGACTCAGGCGATGGGCGGCTCCGCCGCAGTTGATCGCCATCACTTCGGCACCGTCCTCGAGGATCAGCGGCGTGGCGACGGCGCTGATCTGCGACTGCCAGTCGCCTTCCGAAAGGCAGAAGCCGTAGCGGGCATACTCCTCCTGGCTGCGTCTGATGCCCTTTTCCAGCGTGGGCCAATCGCTGCCGTGCTCCCTGGCGAGTTCCGCCAGGATCGCCTCGCGGCGCGCTTCCGGCAGGCCGCAGAGCCAGGCGCGGCCGATCGCCGTGGTCGCCATCGGCAGCCGCGAGCCCACGTCGAGTCGCACGATCAGCGGGCCACTGCCGTGGCAGCTCTCGATGTAGACCATGTCGGTCTTGTCGGCCGCTCCCAGGCTGACGTTGCAGTCCGTGGCCTCGGCGAACTGCTGCATGAAGGGGCGGGCGATCTCGCGAATTCCCTGGCTGGCCAGGAAGCGGTAGCCCAGCGCCAGGATGCCGGGCCCCAGGCGGTACTTCTCCAGCCGGGTGTTGTGGCGCAGGTAGCCGAGCTGGGTCAGGGTGTAGGTCAGGCGTGAGACCGTCGGTCGCGGTATGCCGGTACGGCTGGAGAGCTCGGCGTTGCCCAGGTACTCCTCGCCGGTGCCGAAGGCGCGCAGCAGCTCCAGGCCGCGGGCGAGGGCGGTGACGAAGTTGCGATCCTTGGCCGGTGCGGTCTGGTCGTCATCGAGCGGTGCAGGCTTGTTCATGGCGGGTTCCCTGTCACGAGATCGTTGCGGCGGAGTATCGCATATCGCCCCGGGCCGGGTCCGTTGGCGACGCCGGCCCGGGCAACGCTGCCGTCAGGCGTCCAGGCGCTCGAGGATGCAGGCGATGCCCTGGCCGACCCCGATGCACATGGTGACCAGGGCGTAGCGGCCGCCCTTGGCCTCCAGCTGTCGCAGTGCCGTCAGCGCCAGCCGCGCGCCGGAGGCACCCAGCGGATGGCCGATGGCGATGGCGCCGCCGTTGGCGTTGAGTCGCTCGTCCTCGGCGGCGATGCCCAACTGCTTGATACAGCCCAGCACCTGCACGGCGAACGCCTCGTTGATCTCGATCACGTCCATCTGCTCGAGGGAGAGGCCGGCCCGCGCCAGCGCCTTATGGCTGGCCGGCACCGGCCCCAGGCCCATCACCCTGGGAGGCACTCCGGCCACGGCGCTGGCGACGATACGCGCCCGCGGGGCGACGCCGGCGCGCTCCCCGGCGGCCAGGCTGCCGACGATCAGCGCCGCGGCGCCGTCGTTGAGGCCCGAAGCGTTGCCCGCGGTGACCACGCCGCCTTCGAACAGCGGCCCCAGCCGCGCCAGCTTGTCGGCGTCGGTACCCGGGCGAGGGTGCTCGTCGCGGTCCACCGTCAGCGGCGGCTGCTTGCGCCCTTGGGGCACCTCGACGGCGAGCAGCTCGGCGTCGTAGAAACCACCGGCCTGGGCCTTGGCGTAGCGTGCCTGTGAGCGGGCGGCGAAGGCGTCGCTCGCCTCGCGGCCGATGTCGAGGTCGTGGGCCACGTTGTCGGCGGTCTCCGGCATGCTGTGGCTGCCGTACTCGCGGGCGATCCAGGGATTGGGGAAACGCGAGCCGATCACGGTGTCGTACAGCGGCTGGTTGCGGGCGAAGGGCGACTCCGCCTTGCCCAGCACGTAGGGCGCACGGGACATCGACTCCACGCCCCCGGCCAGGAACAGCTCGCCTTCACCGAGGCGGGTGGCGCGGGCCGCGTCGATCACCGCGGCGAGACCGCTGCCGCACAGCCGGTTGACCGTCTGCGCCGCCACCTCGACCGGCAACCCGGCCAGCAGCCCCGCGTGGCGCGCCACGTTGCGCGAGTCTTCACCGGCCTGGTTGGTGCAGCCGGCGAGTACCTCCTCATAAGCCTCGGCGGCGAAGGCGTTGCGCTCGACCAGCGCCTTGAGCACCAGGCCGAGCAGGTCGTCGGGGCGCACCGCGGCGAGGCTGCCGCCATGGCGGCCGAAGGGCGTGCGCAGCCCGTCGAAGATATAGGCGTCTTGCATGGCAAAGCTCCTTTGAGGCATCAGGCCGCGGTCAGCGGTAGGCCAAGGGTGGCGCGACGGCGCAGCCACGGGCTGGCGCGGTAGCGCGGATCGCCGGTGGCGGCCAGCAGGTTGTCGAGGATGGTGAGGATGCGGCGGCTGCCGTAATGGTCGCCCATGGCGAGAGGTCCATGGGGGTAGCCCAGGCCTAGCTCCACGGCACGATCGATGGTGGGCGGTTCGGCCACGCCCTGCTGGGCGATCTCGCTGCCCACGTTGACGATGCATGCCACCACCCGCTGCAGCACGAAGCCGTTGCTGTCGCCGATGGCGCTGACCGCGGTGCCGTCGTGGCCCAGCAGGGCCATCGCGGCATTGCGGTAATCCGTCTGGGTGGCCGGCGTGGTCATCAGGGTGCGGCGACGATCGAGGCCGGCCAGCAGATCCACGGCCACGCAGCGTTCTGCGGGCAGGCCCAGGCGTAGGGAGCAGGCAGTGGCATCCTCGCCCAGCGGGGCGACCAGGCAGAGCGCCTCGGCCGAGGGTGTCTCGCCGCTCTCCAGCGGCCAACCCGCTTCGTTTATCAGCTCGCTGAGCTGCCGGCGGGCCTCGTCGTCCTCGGCGCCGATCCATACCGGACGTGGCGCGGCCTGGGGCAGCGGCGGCTCATCGGGCAGCTGTGGCTTGCCTTCCACGTAGCGGTAGAAACCTTCGCCGCTCTTGCGCCCGAGCAGGCCGGCCGTCAGCCGCTGGCGGGTCAGCGGCGAGGGGCGGAAGCGCGGCTCTTCGTAGTACTGGTGGTAGATCGATTCCATCACCGCGTGGGAGACGTCGAGCCCGGTAAGATCGAGCAGGGTGAACGGCCCCATGCGGAAGCCGCCCTGGTCCACCAGGATGCGGTCGATGGTGGCGTGGTCGGTGACGCTCTCGCCAAGGATGCGCAGCGCCTCGGTGCCGAAGGCGCGTCCGGCGTGGTTGACCAGGAAACCCGGGGTGTCGGTGGCCCGGGCGGTGAAGTGTCCCATGGCCTGGCCCAGCGCCTCGACCCGTTCGGTCACTTCGGCGTCGGTGCGCAGCCCGGGGATGACCTCGACGATCTTCATCAGCGGTACCGGATTGAAGAAGTGAAAGCCGATGACGCGCTCGGGCCGACGGCAGGACGACGCAATGGCGGTCACCGACAGCGACGAGGTGTTGGTGGCCAGTACCGCCTGGTCGCTCAGGATGCCCTCGAGCTCGGCGAACAGCGCCTGCTTGGCGTCGAGCTTCTCGACGATGGCCTCTACCACGATGTCGCAGCCGGCCAGGTCGTCCAGTGTCGCCGCTTCTCTCAGGCTGGCCCGATAGCGCTCGGCCTCGGTTTCGCTGAGACGCTGTTTCTGCACGCCGCGCGACCACATGCCGCCGATGAAATCCCGCGCCTCACTGACGGCGCCTTCGCGCAGATCGTGGAGATAGACGGTCAGTCCGGCCTGGGCGGCGATCTGGGCAATGCCACGCCCCATGGCACCGGTACCGACGATACCCAGCGTCTGGAGAGAGGGGGTTGGCGTGTCGTTCGGCATGAGTCTATCCTCTTTATCACTTTTATTTCGCTTGGCGGAATGCTGTTCCGTATATTGACTGCCATCCTAGGCTATGCAACATTGCCTGACAACTTAATGCGGTTTTCCATTCTGCTATGCGAAATTAAGGCAGGTGAGACCTGTCATTTCAAGGGCTTCGTTGCTCTTGGTCATTCCGTAGCTCTTAACCAAAGTATCTGACAGCCAGCCGCCACCTGCGTGAGGACATGCCATGATTCGCGACCCCGAACTGCTCGATCAGCTCATCGATACCATTTCCCGCTTCGTGCGCGAGCGCTTGATTCCCAACGAGGCACGCCTGGCGGAAGAGGACGCGGTGCCGCAGGAACTGCTCGAGGAGATGAAAGAGATCGGCCTGTTCGGCCTGTCGATCCCCGAGGAGTACGGCGGGCTGGAGCTGACCATGGAGGAGGAGGCACTGGTGGCGATGGAGCTCGGCAAGACCTCGCCGGCCTTCCGCTCGGTGTTCGGTACCAACAACGGCATCGGCGCCCAGGGGATCCTGATCGATGGCACTCCGGAACAGAAGGCGAAGTACGTACCGCGCCTGGCCACCGGCGAACTGCTCAGTGCCTTCTGTCTCACCGAGCCCGATTCCGGCTCCGACGCGGCGAGTCTGCGGACCACCGCGATACGCGACGGCGACCACTACGTGCTCAACGGCACCAAGCGCTTCATCACCAACGGCCCCGAGGCCGATGTCTTCACCGTGATGGCACGTACCGATCCGAGCCACAAGGGCGCCGGAGGTATCACTGCCTTCATCGTCGAGGGCGACACGCCGGGGCTCAAGCGCGGACCGGCCGACAACAAGATGGGCCAGAAAGGGGCGCATACCTGCGACATCATCTTCGAGGACTGCCGGGTGCCGGCCGAGAATATCATCGGCGGTCGCGAGGGGCAGGGCTTCAAGACTGCGATGAAGGTGCTCGACCGTGGGCGCCTGCACATTTCGGCAGTGTGCGTGGGAGTGGCCGAACGCCTCGTCGAGGAGTCGCTCCACTACGCCATCGAACGCAAGCAGTTCGGCGTGCCGCTGGCCGAGCATCAGCTGGTGCAGGCGATGCTCGCCGACAGCAAGACCGAGGCCTACGCCGGCCGCACCATGGTGCTCGATGCGGCCCGGCGCAAGGATGCCGGCGAGAACGTTTCCACCCTGGCGTCGTGCTGCAAGCTGTTCTGCGCCGAGATGGTGGGCCGGGTAGCCGATCGCGCGGTTCAGGTCCACGGTGGCGCCGGCTACATGGCGGAATATGCGGTGGAACGTTTCTATCGCGACGTGCGGCTGTTCCGCATCTACGAGGGCACCACCCAGATCCAGCAGCTGGTGATCGCACGCAACATGGTGCGGGAGGTGACCTGATGGCGCTCGATGGCGAGCGGGGGGCTCACGCAACTGAGCGCCAATCCCTCTCGGTACCCCGCCAGGCACCCGATGAGACGATCTTCGGTCGCCAGGCGAGCGAGCTGGTGGCCGAGCTGCCCGAGCGCTTGAGTACCCGCGTGCTGGAGAACGCCGAGCGGCTGGCCGAATGGCCGGCGCTGGTCGACGGCGAAGTGCGCTGGCGCTATGCCGAGCTGGGCGGCGAGATACGCGCCGCCGCCGAGTGGCTCGATGCGCTGGGCATTCGCCCCGGCGATCGCATCATGACCGTGAGCGAGAACTGTCGGGCGCTGGTCGTGCTGCTGCTGGCGGCGAGCGAACGTGATGTCTGGGTGGCCATCGTCAACTCGCGGCTCTCGGCCCAGGAGATCGATGCCATTCGCGACAACTGCCAGCCGCGGCGGATCTTCTATACCAGCGAGGCGTCTCCCGACGCCGAAGCCCACGGTCGGCGCCACGGCGCCGAGCCGTTCGCGCACCCCTCACTGGGTCGGCTCGGGCTGTCACCGCTGGCCGAGGTCGAACCGGAGCCGGTCGCGACCGATGGCGCCGACCAGGTCGCCGCGATGATCTACACCTCGGGCACCACCGGCACGCCCAAGGGCGTGATGCTGACGCATCGCGGCATTCTCTACATCGCTGCGCTCTCCGGCGGCATGCGCCACCTGTGCGAAGGCGAGCGGGTCTACGGCGTGCTGCCGATGTCCCACGTGTTCGGCCTGTCGTCGGTGTGCATGGGCTCGCTCTACAACGGTGCCTGCCTCTACTGCGTGCCGCGCTTCGATGCTCCCGCCATGCTGGCGGCCCTGGAACAGGAGCGCATCACCGTGCTGCAGGGCGTACCGGCCATGTTCGCGCGCATGCTCGAGACGCTGCGTCGCGAGGGGCGCTCGCTCGCGGCCCCTGCGCTGCGCTACATCTCTGCCGGCGGTTCGCCGCTCGACGGCGACCTCAAGCGCCGGGTACAGGCGCTGTTCGGACTCACGCTGCACAACGGCTACGGCCTCACCGAGGCGAGTCCGACCATCAGCCAGACCCGCATCGACGACAGCTTCGACAGCAACACCGTGGGGCGCGTGCTGCCGCTGCTGGAGTATCGCCTCGAGCCGCTGGGCGATGCCGGCGAGGACGAGCCCGACCATGCCGGCGCCGGCGAGCTGTGGGTGCGCGGTCCCAACGTGATGAAGGGCTACTTCCGCCAGCCGGCGGCTACCCGTGCCTGCCTGACCGAGGACGGCTGGCTCAATACCGGCGATATCGCCCGCTTCGACGACGACGATCAGCTCTACATCGTCGGCCGCAGTAAGGAGCTGATCATCCGCTCCGGCTTCAACATCTATCCGCCCGACGTCGAGGCGGTGATCAACGAGCACCCCGACGTGACCCTCTCGGCGGTGGTGGGGCGCCAGGTGGAAGGCAACGAGGAGGTGGTCGCCTTCATCCAGTGCGAACCCGGTGCCAGGGCTGATGAAGAGGCGCTCAAGGCCTTCATCGCCGAGCGCCTGGCACCCTACAAGCGGCCGACGCGACTAGTACTGATGGACGCGCTGCCGGCCACCGCCAGCGGCAAGATCCTCAAGGGGCGTCTGCGCGAGCTGGCCAACCGAGAGGGGGCGGCATGAGCGAATCCAGCCAGTCGCCCCTGATGGGCTACCACGAGCTGCTCGGCCTGCGGGTGGTGGAGTGGTCGGAAGGGGTCGCCGTGGTCGAGCTGGTGGCCGATGAGCGCCACCTCAACCGCAGCGGCATCGTGCACGGCGGGGTGCTCACTTCGATGCTCGACAGCGCTCTGAGTCTCGCCGGGCTCTACTGCGAGCTGCCTGGCCGAGTAAGGCGCGGGATGACCCTGTCGCTCACGACCACCTTCGTCGGGCCTGCCGGTCCAGGCCTGCTGCGTGCCACCGGCAGGGTGCGCGGCGGCGGGCGCAAGGTCTACATGGCCAGTGGCGAGGTCACCGGCCGCGGGGGCGAGCTGGTGGCGATGGCCGAAGGTGCGTTTCGTCGGCGCGCTGGCAGCGAGTCGCCGGAGGGTGTCCCCGAGTGACACCGGCACGGCTGCGTGCCAGCCTGCTGGTGTTGGTGACCCTGGCGACCCTCGGCCACCTGGTATTCACCAGCGCCTGGCTGCAGGGCATCGCAGCATTGGCGCTGGCCCTCTATCTGGCCGGCGTGACCCGGCACCTGTCGTCCATGGCGCGCTGGCTGCTTGCCGCGGCCGCCGCGCTGAGCGTGGTCGTCCTATGGCGCAGCGATACTCCCGGTAGACTGCTGTTCGAGGCGGCCGGCCGCTTCGCCTTCTTTGCCACCTTCGTGGTGGCGCTCAGCCTGCTGCGCCTGCCCGCCTATCGCTCACGTCTGGTGCGGCGCTGCGGCGAGGCGATGCTGCTGCAGCCGCCGGGACGGCGCTACCCGATCCTCTCGGCCGGTTCGGCGCTGTTCGGCATCATCCTCAATATCGGCGTACTCAACCTGTTCGCCGGCATGATCGAGAAGAGCAATACCCTGGCGGCGGCCCAGGGCCGCGCCTGGGTGCGACAAGTACGCCAGCGACGGATGATGCTGGCCCTGCTGCGCGGCTTCTCGCTGGCCCCACTGATCTCGCCCATGGGCATCGGTGTAGCAGTGGTGCTCTCCAACCTGCCCGAGCTGCGTTGGCTCGACCTCGCCCCCTATGTGATCGGTGCCGCGCTGCTCATCTTCCTGGTGGGGTGGGGCGTCGATCATGTCACCGGCCCGCATCCCGCTCATGTCAGCGGTCCGGCCCCTGCCTCGCGACGCACGTCGCACCCGGCTCCCTCGGCGGCGCCGTTGGGGCAGTTCTGCCTGCTGCTGTTGGGTGTCGTCTCACTGGTGTTCCTGCTGGCCTGGGCGCTGCAGGTGCGGCTGCCCATCGCCGTGCTGATGGGCGCACCGCTTGCGGCGATCACCTGGCTCGCCTGGCAGAGGCGGCGGCTCGGCATGCTGGGCGCACCGGCGGCGCTGGCCAGCTTGCATCGTCAGTTGCCGTGGCTGCTGGCACCGAGTGCCAACGAGGTCGTGGTACTGGGGGCGGCAGGCTACCTGGGCCACCTGTGCGTGGCGCTGGTGCCGGTGGAGAGCCTCGGGCCGCTGCTGGCTTCGGTGCAGCCGCTGGGGGCGGCCAACGCCGTGCTGGCCATGTTGCTGGTGATGGGGCTGGCCCAGGTCGGCATCAATCCCATCGTCACCGTGACGCTGCTCGTGGGACTGGTGCCGACGCTGCCCATCGACGGGCTGCCGCCGGCACTGCTCGGGGCATCGCTGATGGTGGGCTGGGCGCTGGCGATGATGTCATCGCCGATGACGGCCTCGATGCTGATCCTGTCGCGCTTCACCGGGATCGCGTCGAGCCGCATCGGCTATCGCTGGAATGCGCGCTTCCTGCTCGCCTGTATCCCGCTGCTGGCCGGTTGGTTCCTGCTCGCGGCCTGGTAATGACTTGTGCTGCCTTTAGCCGTGCCGCTCTTCTACCGCCAAGCTGGCCTGTCGGTGTGGGCCGCCCAAATGGCGAGGGTAGCCCAGTGCCTCGATGGCGAGCAGGTCGATGTCGCTCGCGCGGTAGGCCCAGCCACGTTCGGCCAGCATCAGGCTCGCCGCTTCCATGGCGGCGTGAGGATTGGCGTCGTCGTCCCATGCGGCTTGCGCCAGGGTGGCGAGCAGGCTGCCCTGCCGGCTGACCGCCACTTCCTGGCGTAGCGCCTTGAGCAGATTGGCCACGGCCTGCTGGCGAGCGGCATCGGCGCGCAGTGCCACCAGCTCGGCCAGGCTGCCCTCGGCAGGTACGACCAGCGCCAGGTCGGCGTCGAGGCTGTCGAGATCGTGCGCCGCTTCCACATCGCGCAAGGCGATACGCAGGCAGTGGGCCGGGCAGGTCGCATCGGCTCCGGCAGCGATGAGACAGGCCTGGGTGGCGTCGTCTGCCCGCTCGTTGAGTTCGATACCGGCCCGCTCGGCCTTGTTCCTGAGTTTGTCGTACAGGGGATGTTCGCCGAGCAGGGCCAGGCGCGTCAGGGCGGAGGCCTCGCCCGCCTCTGGCACCTTGTGCGGCGCACGGGCGGCGAAGAAGGCGTGGATCAGGCCGGCGCGCTGGGGCGACTCCATGCAGGAAAGGAACAGCTCGCGCTCGCGGCGCAGCCCTTCGGCCAGGCTGCCCTCGCTGCTGGCGGCGATGGCCTCGAGGCAGCGGAAGGGGGAGTAGAGCTCCGGCACCTCGCTTTCCAGCTTGGCGCGGTAGCGTTCGATGACTTCGGGATCGGCCGCTGGCGGCGGCAGCTCGCCGGTGACTCGCGCCCTGCGCGTGCCTGACAGCACGTCGCGCGCCGCCGCCAGTCCCGCCTCCAAGGGGTCGTCGAGCTCGAGCACGGCGTCGACGATGCCCAGCGACAGGGCCTCGTCGGCGGGGGCGAAGCGTCCGCTGGTGATCAGGTCCAGGGCGGCTTCGACGCCGGCCAGTCGCGGCAGCCGCTGGGTACCGCCGGCACCGGGCAGCAGCCCCAGCTTGACCTCGGGCAGGCCCACCCTGGTGCCCGGCAGCGCCACGCGCAACTGGCAGCCCATCGCAACCTCCAGCCCGCCGCCCAGCGCCGTGCCGTGCAGCACGGCAACGATGGGCTTGGCGCTGGCCTCGAGATGGGCGATCACCTGCGGCAAGATCGGTGCCTGTGGGGGCTTGCCGAATTCGCGGATGTCGGCACCGGCGATGAAGGTGCGGCCGCGGGCGAGAAGCACCAGTACCTGAGCCTGGGGATCATCGTTGCCCTGACTGACGGCCTCCATCACTCCCTGTCGCACGGCCTGGCCCAGGGCGTTGACCGGCGGATTGTCGATGATGATCACGCCAATCTCGTCGTGGCGCTGGTAGGTGACGGGGGACGTCATGCGGTATGGCTCCCTATGTCAGGCATCGGTTCTAATGAATGGTACATGCACGCAACCTCAAGAATCGACGGGAGGTGCCATCTTCGCCATACGCGGTCCTGCGTGGCGCTGGCTCCAGCGCGCCAGCAGCACGGCAGGCAGCAGGGCGGCCATCGCACTGCCCAGCAGTTCGAACTGGCTGAGCGGCACCATGCCGCCGCCGGGCAGGGCGAACAGCAGGCCGGCCACCAGTACCAGGCCGCGGGCCGGGATTTCATGCAGGGCGCCGATGCCGAGCCTTCCCACGCCGATCAAATAGCCCTGCATGGCCGAGGCAAACAGCACGATGCCGATCACGGCCTGAACGAACACCAGGCCGATTTGCCATGCCTCTCCCTGCATGATCAAGGCGGGATTGAGCACGAACAGGAAGGGAATGAAATAGATCACGCTGCCCAGGCGCATGGCCTGGAGGCCCGTGGCCATGGGGCGAGCGCCGGCCACGGTGGCGGCGGCGAAGGCGCCCAGCGCCACCGGCGGGGTGATGAAGCTGAGCATGCCCCAATAGAGGATGAACATGTGCACCGCCATGGGATCGAGCCCACCCCCCTGGATCAGCGCCGGCGCCAGCGCCACGGCGAGGAAGATATAGGCCGCGGTGACGGTCATGCCGATACCGAGCACGAAGCTGGTCAGGGCGCCCATGATCAGCAGCAGCGGCACGCTGCCGCCGGCGATATGGATGAAGTCGTTGGCGATGGTGCCGGAGAGCCCGGTCATCGACAGCGCGCCGACCAGCATGCCGACGCCGGCCAGGATCGCGATCAGTTCGGCGAACAGCTTGGCCGCCGAGGAGAGCGATTCGCCCAGCTCGCGTAGCCCCCAGCGGTTGCGACGCGAGAACTGGTTGAGCACCAGCAGCAGTGCGGTGGCATAGAAGGGCGCCACGGCTTCGCGCTGCATCACCAGCAGCATCCACACCAGCAGGGCGAAGACGAAGATGAAGTACCAGCCTTGCTTGAGGGTCTGGGCGATCGAGGGCAGTTCCGCGGCGGGCAGGCCCTGGATGTCGTGGCGCGCCGCATAGGCATCGATCTGGATGAACAGACCGAGGAAATAGAGAATCGAGGGGATCACCGCAGCCAACGCCACGGCGGCATAGGGTACGTCGAGGAACATCGCCATGACGAAGGCGGTGGCGCCCATGACCGGCGGCATCAACACGCCGCCGGTGGAGGCGCAGGCCTCGACGCCGCCCGCGAACGAGCGGCCCATGCCGATGCGGCGCATGGCGGGGATCGACAGCACGCCGGTGGTCAGCACGTTGCTGATCACGCTGCCGCTCATCGAGCCCATCAGACCGCTGGAGAAGATCGACACCTTGGCCGGGCCGCCGCGCACGTGGCCCAGCAGGGCGAAGGCCAGGTCGATGAAGAACTTGCCGCCGCCGCTCTTCTGCAATACCACACCGAAGACGAGGAAGCCGATGACCAGACCGGCGAAGGCCTGCAGCGGTACGCCCATGATGCTCTCGGTGCTCATGGTGTGATACATGGCGGTTTCCTCCAGAGTGGAGGGAAACGCCTGGATCGGCCCGGGCACGATATCGGCTACCAGCGGGTAGAGCGAGAAGGTCGCCACGATCACCGCGATCGGCCAGCCGCCGGCACGCCGGGCGGCCTCGACAATCAGCAGCCACCAGGCATAGCTGGCCAGAATGGCCGTATCGGGGGCGGCAAAGGCCCAGCCGCGCTCGAGGATCGACTCGGCGTGATAGACGAAGTAGCCACCGACGATCAGGGTGACGGCGCTGAGCAGGTAGTCGTACCAGGGCACCGGGAGGTGCTGCCGCGAAGGCAAGGCCGGCCACAGCAGGTAGACCAGCGGCAGCAGCAGGGCCACCACGGCGTAGTAGAACTGCGTCTCCAGTCCGGTCACGAAGCGCAACCAGCCCAGGTTGAACAGGTAGTCCAGCGTCATGGCCATCAGCACGACCGTCACCGCGCCGGGTATCCAGCGCAGGGCGGTGGGCAGCGAGCGAACGTGGGTAATCTTTTCCTTGAGCTGGCGTGGCGACTCGGGGGGCGAAGTGGCGGTGGTCATGGCAGCATCCGTGAGGCGGCAAGGGGCGGCATGGCCGCCCCGGAATCAGTCGCTGGTGACGCGATCATTCGAAGACAGGATCGAAGCCGGCGTCGCGCAAGGCCGTGGCGCGCGCTTGCATCCAGGCGTCGCGGAACGCCTCTTCGTCCGAGGGCGCATCCTCGATGAAGGCGTTCCAGGTCTCGAGCAGCAGCTCCTGGCGTTCGACCAGCGAGTCCTGGTGTGCCTGCATGTCATCAGTCCATTCACCGATCTCCTTGTAGTACTCGACCACGGCGTCGTGGAACGGCAGCACCCAGGTCAGGTCCTGGTACTCCAGGGCGTAGCCCACCGCGCCGGGCGCGGCATCCTTGTAGTCGTCGTAGTTGTCCTGCAGCGCCTTGATCAGGCCGTAGGCGACGTTGTCATCGAGGTCCTGGTTGGCCACCACGATCGGGTACGGGTAGCTGGCGCTGGGCACGGGATTGTCGGCGCTGACGTCGCCGGCCCCGGCGGTGACCTCGTGGGGCTGGAAGTAGGGCGCTACCGCCAGCATGCGCTCCCAGCCCTCGGCGTCGTCGGGGTCGAGCACCGGCCAACTGATGCCGCGGGGGCTGCTGGCGAGCTGCTGGGCGGGCGGCGTGACGGTGGTGGTGAAGGAGGCATCGACGTCGCCGGCGATGATGCCGTCGAAGGAGCGCGCATAGCCGGGGTAGTCGACGCGCTCGACGTCGTCCCAGGTCAGCCCGCCGAAGGCCAGGTAGGCCTCGGTGCCCTTGTTGAGGGCGTCGTCACCACGGATATAGGCGATGCGCTTGCCGGCCAGGTCGGCCGGGGTTTCGACGTCGAGGTCGCCAGCCACCGCCAGCGACAGGCCGAAGGAGGCGGTGGAGGTCGTAAGCACCCGGATGGGCTGGGGGCCCCAGTCGCGGTCGGCGAACATCAATACACCCTCCGCGCCGTAGTAGCTGGCGATACCGCAGGCGCAGAGGTCGACGCGGCCCTGCTTGAGCGGCGTCATGCGCGAGACGTCATTGTCGCCGGGCAGGACGCGCACCGAGGTGCCGTAGTGGTTCTGCAGCATGTTGCCGATGGCCACGGCCTGGGCATAGCCGCTGGAATTGGTGCCGTAGGCGGTCCAGGCCATGGTGCGCGGCAATTCGACCTCGGCGGACTGGGCGACGCCGGCGCAGAGCAGCGAGAGCGGAAGGGCGATGAAGGCGAGCGGATGGGACAGCTGGCGCATGGGAGACTCCTGTGCCGTGGGCGATTGTTGTTTTGCTATGCGGTATTTAATTCCGAAACTGAGGTCGATACTAGAAAGGCACTGCGACGCTGTCAACGGATCCACGCCACTGCCTTTCCGCTAGGCGGAATGCCGCCGTGCGGTGTTTCGGGAAGGCTGGAAAAAGAAAGGCTTGGCAGGCTTTTTTTCGGACAGCGCAGCGCGCCCTACGACCAAGGTATAGGCGTGCAGACGGTGATCTGAGTGGGGGTGGCGGCGTTATTCCGATGGGCGCGACAGTTCCCGCCAGGCGGCGTAGCTACTGAGGAACACGCGTCCGGTCATGTCGTCGAGGAAATCGCTGCGCTTGAGCTGGTCCATCACCGGCCCCTTCACTTCGGCCAGGTGCAGGGTGACACGGGAGTCCTTGAGGCGAGCGTTGATGGCGTCCAGGCTCTCCAGCGCCGAGGCGTCGATCAGGTTGACCGCCGAGCAGATCAACACCACGTGCTCAAGTTCCGGTCGCGTCGCCACCAGGTCGTAGACGGTATCCTCCAGGTAGCGGGCATTGGCGAAGTAGAGGCTCTCGTCGATGCGCAGCAACGCCAGGTGACTGGCGGTCTCGGTGTCGTGCCGTTCGACGTTGCGGAAGTGCTCGGTACCGGCAATGCGCCCGACCAGAGCGCTGTGGGGGCGACTGGTGCGATAGAGGAACAGCGCGATGGAGAGCCCCACGCCGCCGAGGATACCGGCCTCGACCCCCTCGACCAGGGTCAGCAGGATGGTCGCGGCCATAGCCGAGAAGTCGCTGCGCGAGTAGCGCCAGGTCTGGCGGATCATGGACACGTCGACCAGCGTGATGATCGATACGGTGATGGTGGCGGCGAGGGTGGCGATGGGCAAATGGTGCAGTGCCGGGGTGAGGAACAGCGTCACCGCGCCGATGCCGAGCATGGCGAACATGCCGGCCAGCGGGGTTTGCGCCCCGGCGTCGTAGTTGATCACGGTGCGGGTCAGGCCGCCGCTGACCGGCATGCCGGCGGTGAAGGCCGCGGCGAGGTTGGTGCCACCCAAGGCGAGCAGCTCCTGGTTGGGCGAGATGCGCTCGCGCCGGCGTGCGGCGAGCATCTGGCCCATGGAGACGGACTCGACGAAGCCGACGATGCTGATCAACAGCGCCGGTACCAGCAGGGCCTGCCACGTTGCCGCATCGAAGCCGGGCAGGGTCAGCGGCGGCAGGCCCTGAGGGATGTCGCCGATCACCGCCACACCGCGCTGCTCCAGCCCCCAGTGCCAGGTCGCCAGTGTCGTGACCGCCACCGCCAAGACCGGGCCGGCCCGGGTCAGCAGGTCGGCCAGGGAGCGGGGCAGGCCGAGCCGGCGCAGGCTGGAGCGACCATACTGGCGCAGCCACAGCAGGAAGATGAGGGTTCCTGCGCCGATGACCAGGGTCGGCAGATGCAGGCCGGGCAGCTCCCGCACCAGCTCCACCACTCGCGGCAACAGGTCCCGCGCCGCGAGCTCGATCCCGAGCAGGTAACCCGCCTGGCTGGCGGCGATGAGAATGCCGGCGGCCGAGAGGAAACCGCCAATGACCGGATGGCTCAGGAAATTGGCGACGAAGCCCATGCGCAGCAGGCCCATGGCCACCAGGATGAGGCCCGACAGCAGCGACAGGATCAGCGCCGCCTCGACGTATTCCGGGGTGCCTGGCGCGGCTACCCCAGAGAGCGCCGCGCCAGTCATCAGCGCAATGATCGCCACCGGCCCCACGGCCAGCGTGCGACTGGTGCCGAGCAGGGTGTATGCCAGGCTCGGCAGCAGGCTGGCGTACAGGCCGACCACCGCCGGCAGGCCGGCCAGCACGGCGTAGGCCAGGGACTGGGGGATCACCATGACGGTGACGATGAGGCCTGCCAGCAGGTCGGCGCCGCCGAGGCGACGGTTGTAGTGGGGCAGCCAGGTAAGGACCGGAAGGTAGCGTCTGAGCATCCGTCTCTTCGTGTCAGGGTGGGGGGGGAATGCACAGACTAAACGATATTGGTGGATGGGTTGAGTCTTGGTTAGCATCGAGTGATATAGACGAAACCCCCTTTGACCATATAGGACACCTCATGAAGCCCGAAACCATCGCCCTGCACCACGGCTACGCCCCCGACGACCAGCACGCCGTGGCCGTGCCGATCCACCAGACCACCTCGTTCTCCTTCGACAGCGCCCAGCATGCCGCCGACCTCTTCGACCTCAAGGTCGAGGGCAACATCTACTCGCGCATCATGAATCCCACCTGCGCGGTGCTGGAGCAGCGCATCGCCGCGCTGGAGGGAGGCATCGCCGGCCTGGCGGTGGCCTCCGGCATGGCCGCGATCACCTACGCGATACAGACCATTGCCGAGGCTGGCGACAACATCGTTTCGATCAGCGAGCTGTACGGCGGCACCTACAATCTGTTCGCTCATACCCTGCCGCGGCAGGGCATCGAGGTGCGCTTCGCCGACAAGGACGATCTCGACGGCATCGAATCGCTGATCGATGCCCGCACCAAGGCGGTGTTCTGCGAAAGCGTGGGCAACCCCTCGGGCAGCGTGGTCGACATGGCCCGGCTGGCAGAGGTCGCCCACCGCCACGGCGTGCCGGTGATCGTCGACAACACCGTAGCCACGCCGTTCCTGTGGCGTCCGATCGAGCACGGGGCGGACATCGTCATTCACTCCGCCACCAAGTACATCGGCGGCCACGGCACCACCGTGGGGGGCGTCATCGTCGATTCCGGAAAGTTTCCGTGGGCTGACCATGCCCAGCGCTTCCCGCTGCTCAACGAGCCGGATGTCTCCTACCACGGGGTGAGCTATACCCGTGACGTGGGCGAGGCCGCCTTCATCGCTCGCGCGCGGGTGGTGCCGCTGCGCAACATGGGCGCAGCGCTCTCTGCCCAAGCGGCGTGGAATCTGCTGCAGGGGCTGGAGACGCTGGCGTTGCGCATCGAGCGCATCTGCGACAATGCCCAGCGCGTGGCCGAGTACCTGGAAGGGCATCCGGCGGTGACCTGGGTACAGTACGCCGGCCTGGCCGGCCACAAGGATCACGCCCTGGCCAAGCGCTACATGAACGGCCACGCCTCGGGCATCCTCAGCTTCGGCATCCAGGGTGGCCGCGAGGCGGGAGCCCGCTTCTACGATGCGCTGGGCATGATCCTGCGCCTGGTCAACATCGGCGACGCCAAGACCTGTTCGTCGATTCCGGCCTCGACCACCCACCGTCAGCTCAGCGACGACGAACTCGTCGCCGCCGGCGTGACGCCCGACATGGTGCGCCTCTCCATCGGCATCGAGCACGTCGACGACATCATCGCCGACCTGGAACAGGCGCTGGCCGCCAGCCAGGCTTGAGCCAGTCGGGCACGGGAGCGGGCCGTCTCGTACGAGGGGCCCGCAGCGGGTGCCAAAGCGTTGATATCGGCCGCGCGGAGCCCGACTTGAGTCGTGCTTTCGTCTGTCAGGCCAAAGTGGTGATGCGAATGCCGCTTACATGGCGTTAATCTCTGACAAATCCCAGTAACAAAGAGACGAGACGCCATGCGGATCCTGATGCTTCTACTGGCCGCGGTTTCGCTTGCCGGTGGACTTCTTCTTTCCTACCTGGAGGGGGCGGGCTGGCAGGCCTTCGCTGGGATCGGCCTCGGGCTGGTGAGCGGCCTTGCGCTGGCGCTGAGCGGCATGGCGGCGGTCTATCGCGCCGATGCCGACAGCCTCGCCAACGGCCGTATCGCATGGTTGCCCGTCACCCGCGACTACTTCTCGCTGCGTCGAATGGCCCATGGCCTTATTCGCCAGGCCAGCGCCACGGCTATCGCCTCTGCCGAAGTGTCCCACCACGCCGATCGCATGGACCAGCGCCTGGAACGGCAGGAGCAGACCGTGCGCGAGGCCTCGTCGAGCATGGCGGCGATCACTTCGGCGATCGAACAGGTGGCCGCCAGCGCTTCCAACGTGGCCACGCTCGCCAGTCGTTCGCGTGACGCCAGCCATGTGAGTCGCGAATCGCTGGGCCAGGTCATCGAGGAGATGCAGGCACTCGCCGAGCGCTCCGAAGAGGCGCTGGAGCTGCTCAACATGCTGAGCCAGAAGGCCGACAGCGTGCGCCACGTGACCTCGCTGATCGAGGAGATCGCCGAGCAGACCAACCTGCTCTCGCTCAACGCCTCGATCGAGGCCGCCCGGGCCGGCGAACATGGCCGCGGCTTCGCCGTGGTGGCCGGTGAGGTGCGCCAGCTTGCCGGCCGCACCGCCGATGCCACACGCAACGTCGAAGCCCTGGTCGGGGATATCGGCGACAGCAGCCATCGCGTGGTCGACACCATCGGCCACCTGATGCAGCGCGTTGGCGACCGTGCCAAGGAAATGAGCAAGGTGGGCGAGCAGCTCACCGAGATGACCGGCCACTTCGACCAGGTGGAGGGCGAGATTCGCTCCATCGCCGAGGCCATGGAGGACACCAACCGACACTCCCAGCGCGTGGCCGGTACCCTGGGTACGCTGGAAGAGGATGCCGAGCAGGGCAACCGCGACATGCATGGTCTGGCGAGCCAGGCGCGTGCCCTGATGGCGGGCGCCGAGGCGGTCGATGCGGCGCTCGCCCAGCAGCGCCTCGAAGGGCGCCACCAACAGGTCTTCGAAGCGGCGCGCCAGGCGGCGGCCAAGATCGGGGAGCTACTCGAATCGGCCATCAAGCGTGGCGAGCTGGACGAGCAGACCCTCTTCCATGCCCAGTACACGCCGATTCCCGGTACCAACCCCCAGCAGTATGAAACCGGATTCGTCGGCTACACGGACGAGAACTTTCCCTCCATCCAGGAACCGCTGCTCGAGCGGCTGGGTGTCGCTTACGCCATCGGCATCGACCGACGCGGCTACATCCCCACTCACAATGCGCAGAGCAGTCGCCCCCCCACCGGCGACTACGACCACGACCTCAAGTTCTGTCGCAACCGGCGAATCTACGAGGACACCACCGGCCAACGCTGCGGTACCCATGAGCAGACGCTGTTGCTGCAGACCTACAAGCGCGATACCGGCGAGGTGATGCACGATCTGTCGGTACCCATCTATGTCGGCGGCAAACACTGGGGCGGGTTCCGGGTCGGCTACAAGCCGGAAACCGCCTGAGCATACCCTCCTCGCAGTCAGGCTCGCTCTCCCTCCTGAAGGGTGCCGGCCGGCGCCAGGGGGGAGCGCGTACGACTGTTCCAGGCCGACCAGGAGTAGAGCGCCAGGCTGGCCCAGATCAGCAGGAAAGTGGCGAGCTGGACCAGCGACAGCGGCTCGCGGAACACCAGCAGGGCGATGAAGAACTGAATGGTGGGGTTGAGGTACATCAGGAAGCCCAGCGTGGCAAGGCGCAGGCGCCGAGCCGCGCCGGCGAAGGCCAGCAAGGGTAGGGCGGTGATGACGCCGCTGGCTACCAGTAGCAGCGTGATGCGAGGCCCGGTGAGGAAATGAGAGAGCTCGCCGGCGCTGAGCCAGGCGAGCGCCATCAGCCCCAGCGGCAGCAACAGCAGGGTTTCCACGAACAGTCCCGAGAGGCCGTCGAGGGGCACCTGCTTGCGCAGCAGGCCATAGGTGCCGAAGCTCAGCGCCAGGGTCAGGCTGATCCATGGCAGCTCGCCCAGCAGTACCAGCTGAATGGCTATGGCGATGCCCGCCAGCACGACGGCGACGCGCTGCAGCCCGGCCATGGCCTCGCGCAGTACCAGCATGCCCAGCGCAACGTTGACCAGCGGGGTGAGAAAATAGCCCAGGCTGGCCTGGAAGACCTGCCGGGTCTCCACCGCATAGATGTAGAGCCCCCAGTTGATGGCGATCAGCAGGGCGCAGCCGAGCACCCGTCCCAGGCGACGAGGTTCGGCGAGCGCCTTGCGGATGGGCCCCCATCGCTTGAGCAGCGTGACCAGCCCCACCAGGAACAGGCACGACCAGATGATGCGGTGGATCAGCACCTCGAAGGCCGGAACGCCATCGAACAGGGCAAAGAACAGCGGAAAGCAGCCCCACATGACGTAGGCGGCCAGGCCGAAGCCGACACCGCGTGCGGCTTCACTATCGCTCAGGGATTGCAGGGGCATGCCGGGGTCTCTGATGACGGAAAGCTACAATTTAGCAGCCTATTGAACTTGGCTCCATGATCCCGGGGTGTCTCGGCGAGGCAATGCCGCGGGCTGACGTCGCTGCCTGCCTGGGTTAGGCTGAAGCGATAGACGACACCGCAAGGGAGCCACCATGAGCGATTTGCGTACGACCCTGGTTCAGTGCGACCTGCGCTGGGAAGACCCCGAGGCCAACTGCCGCATGCTCGAGGAGCAGCTGGGAGAACTCGGTGGCGACGAGACCGATCTCATCGTGCTGCCCGAGATGTTCGCAACCGGCTTTACCATGAACTCCCGTGAAATGGCCGAGCCGATGGAGCAGAGCCGGGCCGTCGCCTGGCTGACAGAACAGGCTCGCGTGCGCAACTGCGTGATCACGGGCAGTGTCGCAATCGTCGAAGACGGCCACTACTACAATCGCCTCGTCTGGGCTCGGCCGGATGGCAGTCGGGTCTGTTACGACAAGCGCCACCTGTTCCGCATGGCCGGCGAGCATGAGCGCTACGCCATGGGCCACGACCGGGTGATCGTCACGCTCAAGGGCTTCCGTATCCTGCTCAGCGTCTGCTATGACCTGCGCTTCCCGGTGTGGCTGCGCCAGAGCCCGGGGCCGGGCGAACATTTCGAGTACGATGCGCTGCTGTGCGTGGCCAACTGGCCGGCGCCGCGACGGCATCCGTGGCGGATCCTGCTGCAGGCGCGGGCGATCGAGAATCTGTGTCCGGTCATCGGGGTCAATCGTGTCGGCGAGGACGCCAACGGCATGCACTATTCCGGCGATTCCATGCTGGTGGACTTCAAGGGCGAGGCGATCATCGACGAGCCGCGAGATACGGCCTTCATCAAGAGTGCGACACTTTCACGCGCGGACCTCGAGGCGTTTCGCGAGAAGTTTCCTGCCTGGCGCGATGCCGACCATTTCACGCTGGCCGACGGGGTAGGGTTCTGATGCGCCTGGACCGCTTCCTGGCGGAAACCACCGACCTGACCCGCAGCCTGGCCAAGAAGGCGCTGCATCGCGGCGAAGTCAGCGTCAACGGAACCGTGACCAAGCAGGCCGCCAGCCAGGTGGCCAGCACCGACCGCGTGGAGTGGGCCGGGCAACCGCTGACCCTCGTCGGCCTGCGCTATGTCATGCTGAACAAGCCGAGCGACGTAGAGTGCAGCGCCCGTCGCGGGCTCTATCCGCGCGCCGTCGACCTCATCGATCTGCCCAAGGCCGAACGCCTGCAGACGGTGGGGCGACTCGATGTCGATACCACCGGCCTGGTGCTGCTGACCGACGATGGGCAGTGGTCGCATCGGGTCAGCTCACCGCGCCGTCGCTGCGCCAAGGTCTATCGTGCCAGCCTGGCGGAGCCGCTTGCCGGCGATGCGCTGGCCGCCGCCGTGCGGCGCTTCGAGGAGGGCCTCCTGCTCGAGGGCGAAGAGAAACCGACGCTACCGGCAGCCCTGGTGATGCGAAGCCCCCACGAAGCCGAGCTGACTCTGCACGAGGGGCGCTACCATCAGGTCAAGCGCATGTTCGCCGCCATCGGCAACCGGGTCACGGCGCTGCATCGGGAATCGATAGGTCCGCTTTCGCTAGGCAATCTCGCCCTGGGGGAGTGGCGCGAGCTGAGCGACGACGAGGTGGCCGGGTTCGACTGAGTCAGGTGGAGGGGGCATAGGTTTCGCTACGGTCGCGGCCGCAATGCTTGGCCCGATAGAGAGCCATGTCAGCCAGGCGAACCAGCTCGGTCGGGTCGTCGGCATGGGTCGGGTAGCTGGCGATGCCGCAGGAGAGGCTGACGCAGCCGAGCGCTTCCCCGCCATGCAGGAAGGATTGCTCGCGCATCGAAGCCAGCAGTCGTTCGACGGCTTCACTGGCCTGCTGCGCCGTGGCGCCGGGCATGATCACGACGAACTCCTCGCCGCCCAGGCGGCACACCACGTCGGCCTCGCGGAAGTGCTCACCGATCAGCCGTGCCGTGGCTGTCAGCACCGCATCGCCGGCATCATGACCATAGAGGTCGTTGAAATGCTTGAAGTGATCGATATCGAGCATGACCAGCGTGAGCGCACCGCCGCGCCGGGCACTGGCCGCCTCGTGCGCGAAGACCTCGTCGAAATGGCGGCGATTCTTCAGGCCGGTCAGGGGGTCCTGGTAGGAGAACGCGCGTAGCTGCTCGACCATGTGCTGCAGGTCTTGGGTGCGATCGGCCACCTGCTGCTCGAGACGCTGGTTCAACCCGATCAGTTCGCGCTGGGTGAGGACGTAATGGCGCAGCGAGATTGCCACGATGGCGAGGCTGAAGCCCAGAGCCCCCAGGCTGACCGGGATGCGCTGCCATGGTAGCAGCCCATGGGCGACCGCCATGTCGAGCAGCAGCAGCAGGGCGAACAGGCCATAGGCGGCAATGACGAGCCGCTGCTCGCCGTTGAGCCGCTTCAGGTGCCCGGCAATCAGCGCGAACAGCACCGGCAGGCTGGTGGCCAGCAGGGCATCGAAGACCGGAAAGGTGCTGGAGAGATTGATGACGCCACTCAGCGCCAGCCCCAGTGCCAGGACCAGATATCCCAGGTGGAGCTGCCACAGCCGGCGAATCCAGCGCGAAAGACGATTCGTGAACCAGGGCTCGAGCAGCAGGCCGATGCCCACCGGAAGCGCGTAGTAACCTGCTGCCGCGAGGTAATCCCATAGCAGCGGTGTCGCCAGCAGCAGCTGGCTGGCCTGGGTTTCGGCCAGGATCATCACGCCCGAGGCGAGCGAGAAGAGTCCGATACCGGCAAAGGTCTGGCGTCGCTGATGAATCAGCGCGAAGCTGCCAGCCAACAGCGCCAGCAGCAGGCAGAAGGCGCTGACCACAAGGTCGGCCGCCGAGCGATTCAGGATCATGGCGAAGAACTCGGGGCGATCCATCAGGCGAACCTCGCCCCACAGGCCGATATCGGTGTAGTTCGAGTAGACCCGGAACGCCAGTTGCCGGCCGCCGAAGTCTTCGGGCAGGCTGATCACGTGCCACGGCCAGCCGATGAAGGGGCCTTGCCCCCGCGCATCGAAGTTGCCGTGCTGGTAGATCGGCTCGGTATCGAGGAAGGCCTGAGCGATCAGGTCGATGCTGTAAATGTAGAGTACCAGGTCTCGCCACTCACCATCAGGCAGGGTGATGCGAAACCAGGCGTGGTGATTGCCGTCCCGGCCGGGCGGGTTGGAAGGGAAGTCGATGGCCTGCCAGGCAGCTTCATCATCGGTGACAAGCCAGACAGGCGTACCGTCTTCGAGCGTGGGCGAATCCCCCCAGCGATACTCCCATCCGCTATCGAGATCCAGGGAGGACGTGGCCGCCGCCACGACAGGAAAGAAGAGCAGAACCAGTGGCGCGAACAACCGCAGCGGGAGGTCGAGGCAGCGCATGGGTGGCGTTTCCTGTGTTCCTGACGGCGCGAAGCCCCAGTATAAGGCATACCTGTCCAGTGAAGCGCGTTCGGCATACTTAGCCGAAGACAAGGCTTTATACCGTTATCATTTTTTCGCTAAATCACGGCTAATTCGCGAAAGTCATCATGTCATCAGACAGGTGGCGCCAGGCCTGCCGCCTGGACCAGCGCTCGCGTGTAGTCGCTGGTGGGCGCAGCGAGGAGGGTCTGGCATTCGCCCTGTTCCACCAGTTCGCCATCCTTCAACACCAGCACGCGGTGCGCCATCGCCCGCACTACGGCGAGGTCATGGCTGATGAAGAGGAAGCTCAACCCGCGGCGAGCCTGGAGATCGCGCAGCAGTTCGACCAGTTGCTTCTGCACGGTGCGATCCAGCGCCGAGGTGGGTTCGTCGAGCACCACGAGTGCCGGCTCGAGGATGAGCGCCCGGGCCACGGCGATGCGCTGCCGTTGGCCACCGGAGAACTCGTGGGGATAACGCGCCGCACAGTCGGCAGGCAGGCCGACTTCGCGAATGGCGGCGTGCACCCGCTCGTCCACCTCCTCATCGCTGAGCTCGGGATAGTGAAAGCGCAGGCCCTCGCTGATGATGTCCGAGACCGGCATGCGTGGCGAGAGCGAACCGTAGGGGTCCTGGAAGACCACCTGGATGCGCCGCCGCCGCTTGCGCAGCGCATTGCCGGTGAGCTGGTCGAGACGCTCGCCG
The DNA here is from genome assembly GCF_015992245.1 of Halomonas sp. SS10-MC5. NCBI lineage: Bacteria > Pseudomonadati > Pseudomonadota > Gammaproteobacteria > Oceanospirillales > Halomonadaceae > Halomonas > Halomonas sp. SS10-MC5. The sequence continues at coordinate 2,277,320 of NZ_CP065435.1, forward strand.
TCCAGCTCGATCTCGCCACGACTCTCCACCAGCCTCAACAGTGCCATGGCCAGGGTGGTCTTGCCGGAGCCGGATTCCCCGACGATACCCAGGGTCTCGCCCGGTGCCAGGTGCAGGTCGATCGGCTTTACCGCCTCGAAGGCGGGAGGGCGCTTGGCGAACAGCCGCTTGGGACGCTGAAAACTCACCGTCACGCCGCGCGCCGCTAGCAATACCGCGCTGGAGGCGACGGGGGCCGGGCGTCCGGTCGGCTCGGCATCCAGCAGGCTTCGCGTATAGGTGCTGCGTGGCGCTGCAAAGACCTCGCCGACGGGACCCGTTTCCTGCTCGTGGCCGTCGTAGAGCACGCAGATGCGATCGGCGTGGCGTCGCACCAGGTTGAGGTCGTGGGTGATGAAGAGCATGCCCATGCCATGCCGGTCGCGCAGCTCGGCGAGCAGCGCCAGGATCTCCTGCTGCACGGTGACGTCGAGCGCCGTGGTCGGCTCGTCGGCAATCAGCAGCTCGGGATCGTTGGCGATGGCCATGGCGATCATCACCCGCTGACGCTGTCCACCCGAGAGCTGGTGCGGCCAGGCATCGAGCAGCTCGTCGGGGCGCGGCAGCTTGACCTGCTCCAGCAGCTTGCGGGTACGCCCACGGGCCTCACGCCCCGACAGGCCCTGATGCAGCCGCAGGGTTTCGCCGATCTGCTTGGCCACGGTGTGCAGAGGGTTGAGCGAGGTCATCGGCTCCTGGAAGACGAAGCCGACGCGCCCACCGCGAAGCGCCTGCCAGTCCCGCTTCCCCAGGGTGGTAAGGTCGGTGTCGCCCAGCCGACGGCCGCCGGACACCTGGGCGTTGGCTGGCAGCAGGTTCATGGCGCCGAGAGCCGACACGGACTTGCCCGAGCCCGACTCGCCGACCAGGGCAAGGGTTTCGCCGCGACGGACCTCGAGCGTCAGTTCGTTGAGGACCGGCTTGCCGTCGAAGGCAATCGACAGCCTGTCGAGTCGTAGCAGGGGTTGCGAGCGAGTGTCAGGCATTGGCTTGGGTCCTGGTCAACGGCGTAGCGCTGGCGGCATGCTGAATGTGGCGCGGATCGAAGGCGTCGCGCAGCCCCTCGCCGATGAAGACCAGCAGCGAAAGCATGAGCGACAGACTGACGAAGGCGGTGATGCCGAGCCAGGGCGCATGCAGGTTGTTCTTGCCCTGGGCCACGAGCTCGCCCAGCGAGGGCGAGCCTGGGGGTAGACCGAAGCCGAGGAAATCGAGCGCCGTCAGGGTGGTGATGGCGCCGGTGAACAGGAACGGGATGAAGGTCAGGGTGGCCACCATGGCGTTGGGCAGCACGTGACGCCACATGATCAGCCGTGACGGCAAACCCATGGCCTTGGCGGCACGCACGTACTCGAGGTTGCGGGCACGCAGGAATTCGGCGCGCACCACGTCCACCAGGCCGAGCCAGGAGAACAGCAGCATGATGCCGAGCAGCCACCAGAACCCCGGCTGGACGAAGCTGGCCAGGATGATCAGCAGGAACAGCACCGGCAGCCCCGACCAGATCTCGGTCAGGCGCTGGCCGATCAGGTCGGTCTTGCCGCCGAAATAGCCCTGCATGCCGCCGATAATCACCCCCATCACCAGCGAGCCCGCCGTCAGCACCAGGGCGAAGGCCACCGATAGGCGAAAGCCGTAGATCACGCGCGCCAGGACGTCGCGACCCTGGTCGTCGGTGCCCAGCCAATGTCGCGAATCGGGCGGGGAAGGCGAGGGGCGCATCATCTGCATGTCCAGGGTCTGGTAGGAGAACGGAATCAACGGCCAGACGGCCGAGGCATGCGCCTCGATCTGCTCGCGAATGAAAGGGTCGTGGTAGTCGGTACGCGTCGGCAGGAAGCCGCCGAACTCGGTTTCGGGATAGTCCACCAGCAGCGGCACGTACCACTGGCCGTCGTAGCGCATGACCAGGGGCTTGTCGTTGGCGATCAGCTCAGCGCCGAGGCTCACCACGAACAGGACAAGGAAGATCCACAGCGAGACCCGGGCACGGCGGTTGCGGCGGAAGACCTCGATGCGCCGGCGTGCGATCGGCGAGAGCTTGAAGGTGAACGCAAGTGACATCGGCTCAGGACTCCCGTGTCTCGAAATCGATGCGCGGATCCACCCACACGTAGGTGAGGTCGGACACCAGCTTGAGGATCAGCCCTATCAGGGTGTAGAGGAACAGCGTGCCGAAGATCACCGGATAGTCGCGCTGCATTACCGCTTCGAAGCCGAGCAGGCCGAGCCCCTCCAGCGAGAAGATCACCTCGATGAGCAGCGACCCGGTGAAGAAGATCGTCACCAGGGCGCCGGGCAGGCCGGCAATGATGATCAGCATCGCATTGCGAAACACGTGGCCGTAGAGGGTTCGGCGGTCGCTCGCGCCCTTGGCGCGCGCCGTCAGGACGTACTGCTTGTGGATCTCGTCGAGGAAGCTGTTCTTGGTCAGCATGGTCAGCGTGGCGAAGCTGCCGATGGTCATGGCGGTGACCGGCAGGGTGATGTGCCAGAAGTAGTCCTTGATCTTGCCCCAGGTGGAGAGCGCCTCGAAGTCGGGCGACGTGAGGCCGCGCAGGGGGAAGAGATCCCAGTAGCTGCCGCCGGCGAACAGCACGATCAGCAGGATGGCGAAGAGAAACCCGGGGATGGCATAGCCGACAATCACCAGCCCCGACGACCAGACGTCGAAACGCGAGCCATGATGGAGCGCCTTGCGAATCCCCAGCGGGATCGAGATCAGGTAGACCAGCAGGGTGGTCCACAACCCCAGCGAGACCGAGACCGGCAGGCGCTCGATCATCAGCTCGACGACGGGGCGGTCGCGGAAGAAGCTGTTGCCGAAATCGAAGGTGGCATAGTCGCGCATCATGCCGAGGAAACGCTCGTGGGCGGGCTTGTCGAAGCCGAACTGCTGCTCGAGCTGCTCGATGAAACGCGGGTCGATGCCGCGGGCGCCGCGGGACTCGTCGCGCACGACCACGTCGCCACCGCCGGCGTCCAGGCGCGTGCTGACCATGCTGTCGACGCCCTCGAAGCGGGCCAGCATCTGGTCGATGGGGCCGCCGGGGGCGGCCTGGACGATGATGAAGTTGAGCAGCATGATGCCCACCAGGGTGGGAATCATCAGCAGCAATCGGCGCAGGATGTAGCGGCTCACGTCAGGTCATCCTCATGGCGGTGGCCTAGCGGCGGCGCAGGCGCTGGTTGATCTCGGCTTCGCGCTCGGCATCGACCCACCAGGCAGCGAGGTCGAGCCCGTACTCGGGGAAGGGCTCGGGATAGCCGAACTTGTCCCAGACCGCGATCCGTGTCTCGCCGGAGTGGTACTGAGGAATGGTGATGAATTCCCAGCGCAGCACCCGGTCCAGCGCGCGGGCCACGGTATTGAGCTCTTCGCGGCTGTCGGCCCGGATAAGCTGCGCCACCAGGGTGTCCACGGCGGGATGCTCGAGCCCCATCAGGTTGCGGCTCTGGGGGCTGTCGGCGAATTCGCTGGTCCAGTACTCGCGCTGCTCGTTGCCCGGGTTGTTGGACTGAGGGAACTGGCCGACGATGATGTCGAAATCGAAACTGCGCAGGCGGTTGAGATACTGGTTGATGTCGACGATGCGCAGGGTACCGTGAATCCCCAGGCGTGACATGTTGCGCAGCATCGGCTGGACCACGCGCTCCATGCCGCTGTCGAAGAGCATCACTTCGACCGCGAGCGGGCGGCCGCTCTCGGCGTCGACCAGGGTGTCGTCACGCACCTCGTAGCCGGCCTCGATCAGCAGGTCGTAGGCCAGGCGCAGCCGTTCGCGCAGGTCGTCGGGATGGTCGATGGGCAGTGCTTCGTCGAAGACCCGCGCCGGCAGAACATCACGAAAGGGCTCTAGCAGCTCGAGCTCGGCATCGCTTGGCTTTCCCTCGGCGGCCATGTCCGAGTTCTGGAAATAGCTCTCGGTGCGCCGGTAGGTATCGTAGAAAATGTTGGCGTTGAGCCAGGGGAAGTCGAAGGTGAGGTTGAGCGCTTCACGCACCCGAGGGTCCTGGAACTTGTCCCGGCGGAGGTTGAAGACGAAGGCCTGCATTCGAGATGGCTGGCCATCCGGCACGGTGATGCGCTTGACCAGCCCCTCGCGATAGGCGGGGAAATCATAGCCGATGGCCCAGGTGGCGGCACGTGCATCGATACGGTAGTCCATCACGCCGGCCTTGAACGCCTCCCAGGCGATGTCGCGGTCGCGGTAGTAGTCGTAGATCAGGCGATCGATGTTGTGGCGACCCACGTTGACCGGCAAGTCTCGGCCCCAGTAGTCGTCGACGCGCTCGTACACGATGCGCCGGCCGGGGTCCACCTCGGCGATGCGATAGGGTCCCGAGCCGGGGTGCCGGGCGAGCGTGGGGCTCGAGAAGTCACGCTCTTCCCAGTAGTGCTTGGGCAGGATCGGCAGCTGGCCGACGATCAGCGGCAGCTCGCGGGAGTGGTTGGCGGCGAACTCGAAGCGCACGGTATGGGGGTCGAGCGCCTCGACGCTCTCCACGTCGGCATAGTAACCGCGGTAGAAGGGATTGCCCTCGTCACGCAGCAGATGAAAGCTATAGACCACGTCCTCGGCGGTTACCGGCTCGCCATCGTGAAAGCGCGCCGCGGGGTGCAGGTCGAACTCGATCCAGTAGCGATCCGGGTCCAGGCGAATGCCCTCGGCCAGCAGGCCGTAGGCACTGAACGGTTCGCCGGGGTTCTCCACCAGCAGCGTATCGTAGATCTCGCCGATGCCGATCGCCGGCGTGCCGCGAATGATGAAGGGATTGGTCGAATCGAAGCTGCTGCCCACGGCCGCCTGGGTCATGCTGCCGCCTTTGGGGGCATCCGGTACGACATGGGGAAAGTGGCTGAAGCCGCCGGGCAGGGCCGGCTCGTCGTAGAGCGCCAGGCCATGCACGGTGGGCACCTCGTCCGCCTCGGCGGCGAATGACGACGCTCCCCAGCCAAGCAACAGGCAACCGACGAGAGAGGCACGCAAGACGAACCGCATCAATGACATCCTTGGTGGAGGCTGGCCCGGCAGTCCGGGCGATACCGCCATAAGGTGTCAGGCCATCCGTCACTTGTAAACCTCGACGTGGCGGATGGTCCTCGCCTCATTCAACGTGCCGCTAGGCTGCGGCGGGGGATCTCGAGACGCTGACCGGCATGAATGACGTCGCCGGCGAGAGCATTGTGGCGGCGCAGTTCGGCCACGCTGATGCCGTGACGGCTGGCAATGGCGGAGAGGCTATCGCCACGCTGGACGAGGTAGCGCTCGCCGTCGGCGGGCGTCGACGACGCCGGCGCGCTCAGCTCCGCCAGTATCGTCTCTTCCGCTTCGACGGGCACCAGCACCACGTCGACCGTGGCAGGGCTGGCACTGCCATTGGTCAGCCCGGGATTCAGCGCCGCGAGCTCGTCCTGGTCCACACCGGCCACGCTGGCCAGCTGGGACAAGTTGATGGGCGCATTGACCGGCACCTTGGCAAAGGCAGGGGCATCATCGATCTCGGGCAGGGCGACGCCGTAGGCATCGGGATCGTCGATGATGGCGGCGATGGCATTGAGCTTGGGCAGGTAGTTCATCGTCTCGCCGGGCAACTGGAGGTGCCAGTAGCCATCGGGAGCCCCACTTGCCGCTGCCGCGTGTCGAGCCCGGTTGACCGTGCCGGCACCGGCATTGTAGGCCGCCAGCGAGAGCTCGATATCCCCTTCGTACCACTGCTCGGCCTGAAGCTCGATGTAGTCCAGCGCCGCCTGCGTCGAGGCGATGACGTCGAGGCGCGCGTCATAGCCGCGCTGACGGGACAGACCCAGGGCGTCGGCGGTGCCGGGCATGAACTGCCACAGCCCGGCGGCGCCACGATGGCTGCGGGCGAGTGGGTCGTAGGAGCTCTCCACGAAGGGGATCAGGCCGACTTCGCCGGGCAGGCCCCGCAGTTCGACCTGCTCGGTGATCCAGGCCATCCACGGCCGGGCGCGCTCGATGATTTCGGCGATATTGTGAGGATTGGAACGATAATGTTCGATCCACTGCTGCACGCGAGCGTCCTGGCGGCGATCGTGCCATTCCATGTTGTCGCGCAACCGCTCCCAAGCGTCCCCGGGTACGAAGTCGAGATTCAGGTCGTCCCAGAAATGGTGGGAGGGATGGATCGGCGCAGCTCCGGGATGCGGGCTTGCCAGCAGCGTCGGGCTGGTGGTCGACAGCGCACCGATCATGGCGATGCCGCCGGCAAGGGCCAAGGTCCACTGCCGCGTCGTTCGATAGGTCATGCGTTCTCCTTCAGGGCACGTGTCGCTCTGCTGCCCATGGGATGCGTCGATTCTCAGAAGTTGTCTTTCCAGGCCCGCAGCGTGGTGAAAGTGGCCTGGTCGGTATCGGTACTGCCATGCCGGGCAGCCGTGGCGCGCACATCGGGATCGGCACAACGCAAGAAGGGATTGATGCGCTTCTCCCGGGCCAGGTGGCTGGGCAGGGTGGGGCGGTCAAGATTGCGGGCACGCTGGGCCTCGACAAGCGCATCGGCAACGTCCCGGTTGTGCGGATCGGCCGCCTGGGCAAACCTGAGGTTGGCGAGGGTGTATTCGTGAGCAGCGAACACCAGCGTATCGTCCGGCAGGGCGGCCAGGGTCTGCAGCGAGCGGTACATCTCCTCGGGAGTACCCTCGAACAAGCGGCCGCAGCCGGCGGAGAACAGCGTATCGCCGCAGAACAGCAGCGGCGGAATGCCGGCGGTGAAGAAGGCAATGTGATCGCGGGTGTGTCCCGGCACCTCGTGCACATCGAAGCGTCGCCCCATGACCCGGCACGTGTCGCCCTTGCCGACACGCTCCGTCAGGCCTTCGATGCCTGGGTTGTCAGGTCCTATCACCTGGGGGGAGTAGCGCTCGATGAGTTGCGGCAGCCCCCCGGTATGATCGGGGTGATGGTGGGTAACGAGGATGGTCCCGAGGGTAAGACCCTCCTGCTCGAGCACACGGAGGACCGGTTCGGCGTCACCGGGATCCACGACACAGACTTCAGGGCTCGTATCCTGGCGCATGAGCCAGATATAGTTGTCGCTTAAAGCGGGAATCGGTGTCACGCTCAGCATAGGCGGTCTTTCCTTCGTCGCGTCGTCTACCGAAGTGAGTGGCGGTCGTTGGTCCGTTCCTCGCACCCGGCGTGCGGCCGAGCGCCACCGTGGGCGCTCACTCGACCGAGGGCCGTGCACGGCAAAAATGCCGGAAATGCCTGCAAAACCGGTGATCATGGAGGTAATGGTCAGCAATGTCAAACCCGCATGAAGCGCTCGCCCTGGCACGGCTGTATCGGGAAGGGCACCGCTACTGGTCCAGCGATGACGGCCAGGCGCATTGGCGCGCCGAACGGGCCTGCCTGGGACCGCTCTGCGAGAGCCTGCATGGCGGCCATAGTCTGGAGCTCGGCATGGGGCCCTCGCTTACCGATATGTCTCCCATTCGCCACAACATTCGCTGGGCACCGACGACCGAACTGTGCGAGGGCGCCTCCGCCCTGGTGTGTCCACTGGATGCGCTCGCGCTGCCCGATGAGTGCCTCCACCTGGTCATCGTTCATCATCTGCTGGAGGTCGTCGACGAGCCTCATCGATTGCTCCAGGAAGCCGCGCGGGTCACGGCGGACGATGGCTGCCTGGTCGTGCTTGGCTGGACGCCGATGGGCCTGGGCGGCCTCGCGCGCCTCACGCCGGGGCGCCGCCGCCGCATGCCCTGGCGCGGACATTGGCGCTCGCCATCCAAGCTCGGCGACTGGCTGGCGTTTGTCGACTTCCGCGTCGAGCGGGTAGACTACTGCGGCTTTCACCTGCCCGGCAGCCCGCCTGGCAATGCCGCGCTGGAAACGCTGGGGCGGCGCCATAACGTACCGCTGGGTGACAGCTACATCATTCACGCCCGCCGCCGAAGCCGGCTCGCCCAGAGGCAACGCCCCAGGTTGAGGCTGCAGGGTACCCTCGGCGGCGGTGCGCTGGGCCATGCCACGCGCGTCGGCAGTGCCGCGCCGGAACCGAGCAGAAGGACAGCCGAAGTTGAGTGCCAGTGATCCCGACAAACCGCTCCCCCGTGTCACCATACATACCGATGGCGCCTGCCGTGGCAACCCGGGGCCGGGCGGATGGGGGGCTGTGCTGAGCAGCGGCCGGCACGAAAAGACCCTGAACGGCTTCGAGGCGACCACCACCAACAACCGCATGGAGCTGATGGCCGCGATCATGGCGCTGCGAACGCTCAAGCAGGCCTGTGAAGTGGAGCTGTGGACCGATTCGGAGTACCTGCGCCGCGGCATCACCGAGTGGATTCACGGCTGGATGAAGCGCAACTGGAAGACGGCAGCCAAGCAGCCGGTCAAGAATGCCGAGCTATGGCGGGAGCTGCTGGAGGAGACCCAGCGCCACCGTATCCACTGGCACTGGGTCAAGGGGCACAGCGGCCACCCCGGCAATGAGCGAGCCGATGCGCTGGCCAATGCCGCCATCGACGCTCACTGGAGCCGAGGCATGTCGCAAACCACCCAATCTGAGTCCTAGATCATGCGTCAGATCGTTCTGGATACCGAAACCACCGGCATCGACCCCCGCGAGGGCCACCGCCTGATCGAGATCGGCGCCGTGGAACTCGTCAACCGGCGCCTGACCGGCAACACCTACCACCAGTACATCAACCCCCAGCGCGAGGTCGAGGCCGAGGCCATCGCGGTGCACGGCATCACCAACGAATTCCTTGTCGACAAGCCGCTCTTCGCCGAAGTGGCCGATACCTTCTGGGAGTTCATCCGCGGTGCGGAGCTGGTGATCCACAACGCCGCGTTCGACGTCGGCTTCATCGATCACGAATTCAGCCTGCTGCTGGGCGCTCGGGGCGAGCCACGCCTGGGCCCGGTGGCGGAGCACTGCCGAATCCTCGATACGCTGCAACTGGCCCGGGAGCGCCACCCGGGGCAGCGCAACAACCTCGATGCGCTGTGCAAGCGCTACGAGATCGACAACGGCCACCGCGTGCTGCACGGCGCCCTGCTCGACGCCGAGATCCTGGCCGACGTCTACCTGGCCATGACCGGCGGGCAGACGGCGCTGTCGCTGGATGCCGAGGAGCGCAGCGACAGGCAGGCCATGACCAGCGGCCTGTCGATCAGGCGCATGACGCTGCCTGCCGGCAGCCTGCGCGTGCTACGCCCCGGCGACGCTGAGCTCGCGGCACACCGGGCCAAGCTCGAGCAGATTCGCCAGGCGGCGGGCAGCTGCCAGTGGGATGCGCTGACGGAACAGCCCCGGGGGAGCGGCGATGCTGCGCCGTGAGCTGCCACTGACGGCCAGCCACGGCAGGCTCATCCGGGTCGCCGCGGGGCGCATCGCACCCGGAGCGGACGGCGGCCCCCTCCAGCAGGCGCAGCCCTGGCCAGATAGCGTGCAACCGCTGGCGTACTGGCACGACGAACCGATCGCGCTGTCGGTGGAAGAGCATGCCGGCGAGCACTGGCCCGATGGCCGTCAATGGCTCGCCCGCCTTCCCGAGTCCTGGTTTCCGCTGCTCTCCACAGCCCTGCAGGTCGCCGCCTGGCTTCGCGATCACCGCTTCTGCGGTCGCTGCGGCGCGCCAGCCGCTCGGCTCGACGCCGAGTTCGCCATGCATTGCGAGCAATGCGGGCATCGCAACTACCCGCGCATCTCGCCATGCATCATTACCCTGGTCACCCACGGCGACGCCATGCTGCTGGCCCGCAGCCCGCGCTTCCCACCGGGGCGCTACTCCACCTTGGCAGGCTTCATCGAACCGGGGGAGTCCGCCGAGGAGGCGGTTCATCGGGAGATTCACGAGGAGGTGGGCGTCAGCGTGGGGCGGATTCGCTACTACCGCAGCCAGGCCTGGCCGTTCCCCCACGCGCTGATGCTGGGCTTCTTTGCCGAGGCAGCCAGTCGTCGCATTCGCATCGACGGCATCGAGATTGCCGACGCCGCCTGGTTCCACCCCAAGCGGCTTCCGCAGCTGCCGCCTCCCTATTCCATCTCGCGGGCACTGATCGAGACCCACCTTGCCGAGGTGGCCGACGGCTTGAAATGAAACGGGTCGCCAGCCGGCGACCCGTCACCTTCCTTACCCCTTCGCTCAGCGATTCGGAAACAGGCTCGTCAGCTTGGTCGCCAGCATCACGTTGCCGGTGGCCTTGAGCTTGCCGGTCATGAACGCCGTCATGCCATTGACCTCCCCGGTCATGATGCCCTTCAACGTCTCGCTGCTCATGGAGAGCGATACGGAGGGATCGTCATGCTCGCCTTCCTCGATCGACAGGGTACCGTCCTTGACCACCAGGTAGTGGCTGCCATTGTCACTGAAGTGGAACTGGAAGACATCGTTCATGCCCTGGGCAGCCTGTGGGTCGAAGCGCTCTTGCAGTTTGTCTAGTGTCGAGGTGGACATGGAGATCCTTCCTTTGTGAGTGAAGAGGGTCGGGGTGCCCGTAGGGCAGAGGTTATTTCAAACGATTGTTTCAATCAAGTCCGTTGTCAGGAACGTGCCAGCGGGTCACGATGAGTGAAACTACGCGAAAACGGAGAGGCGACGTGAATGAATGGTTGATGGACATGGGGCGTTTCGTCGTGCAGGTGTCGGTTCTGACGCTGCTGGTCGTGGTGACGGTCGTGGTGATCGCCCGGATCAAGAGCGAGGCGGGTGAACGCGTACGCCTGCGGGTCGATGAGCTGAACAATCGTCTCGAATACCGGCGTCGCCGGCTTGCTCTGGCCGCCACCGAGCCGAGCGCTCGCAAGCGCTTGGCCAAGGCTTTCCGGCGCGACGACAAGAGCCGCTCCCGTGCTGGCCGCAGGCAAGCCGACGAGCCTCGCGGCACGGTGTGGGTACTGGACTTCCACGGCGACCTCCGGGCGACGGGAGCCGCCCGCTTCGCCGAAGAGATTTCCGCCGTCACCGCGGCGGCCAGCGAAGGGGACGAAGTCGTGATTCGCCTGGAGTCGGCGGGCGGCCTGGTGCACGCCTACGGCCTGGCGGCCGCCCAGGTCGATCGACTGCGCGAGGCGGGGCTCGACACCACGGTATGCGTGGACAAGGTGGCGGCCAGCGGCGGCTATCTCATGGCGTGTGCCGCGAATCAGCTGCGTGCCGCACCGTTTGCCGTTCTGGGCTCGATCGGCGTCGTGGCCCAACTGCCCAATGTCCACCGACTGCTCAAGCGCCACGACGTCGACGTCGAACTGCTCACGGCAGGCGAGTACAAGCGAACGCTGACCGTATTCGGCGAGAACACCGAAGAGGGACGGGAGAAGTTCCAGTCGGACCTCGAGCACATACATGAGCTGTTCAAGCGGCACGTGGCCGAGCGCCGCCCGACGCTGGACGTCGAAGCGGTGGCGACGGGGGAGGTGTGGTACGGGCGCGATGCGCTCGAGAAGGGCCTGGTGGACGCCTTGGGTACCAGTGAGGCCTATCTCCTGGCGCGCATGGAAGAGGCACGAGTCGTCAGCGTACGCCTGGAAGCCCGACATCCAATGGGAAAACGGCTCGGCCTGGCCGTCAGGGAAGGCATTGAGGCCGGCGTCGAACGGGTGCTGGAACGGCTCGATGCCAGCCGCTGGGAAAAGCGGTGAGTCATTCAGCCGGGCTCGTCACGCCTCCTGCAGCCTGACGAGCGCTCCGATCATCTCACGCGCCTGCTTTCCCTGCAGCGAATAGTAGATGGTCTGGGACGCGCGTCGCGTCGACACCAGGCCTTCGCGCCTGAGGATCGCCAGGTGCTGGGACAGCGCCGACTGGCTCAGCGCCAGCCGTTGGTTGAGCTCCGTCACCGACAGCTCGGAGCCATCCAGCAGACACAGGATGCGCAGTCGATTGTCGTTCGCCAGAGCCTTCAGAAGCGCAGTAGCCTGGTCGATGGCCGGATTGCCGGCCTGGAGAAGGCGGGATGCAGCGCTGTGCGAGGTGCTCATGGTGATCTCCCCCGTGTTGCTGCCCGGTCCACGCACTGGCTCCGGGCAGGCGGCTTCGGGCGGCTACCTCGCCCACGACAGAGAGCGCAAACCACCTGTCGCAGACGATGCGATCCGGCAGTGCCCAAGTTTGGTTATGGCATTGCTGATTTAGTCATCATTGATAGTGACTCCGCGACTGTCAAACGAAGAATCAACCCAACAGGACATTCAGGAGACGAGCTCGTCACATTGTCAACAATTATGTAGCGGAAATATGCCTTGAATCGCTTTTTCGGTTTGACTAGCCGATGGTATGAAGGAAATCTTGGAAAAAACCTCTAGAGTGTCAACAATCCAAGTTCACAGCGATGCCGGACAGGACCCTCATGACAACCTACAATGCCGAGTACCAGCGCTCCATCGACCAGCCTGAAGGCTTCTGGTCCGACCAGGCGAAACGTATCCCCTGGTTCACGCCACCGCGCACCATTCTCGAGTATGACGAGCAGGGCCATGCGAGATGGTACGTCGACGGCGAGATGAACCTCTGCCATGCCGCCCTGGACCATCACGTGGCCCAGGGGCGTGGTGACCAACCGGCTGTCTACTGGGATTCGCCCGTCACCGGCGCCAAGCGCACCCTGACCTATCGCGAGATGCGCGACGAGGTAGCACTGTTCGCCGGGGCCCTGAAGGACCTCGGCGTAGAAAAGGGCGACCGGGTCGTCATCTACATGCCCATGGTGCCGGAGGCGCTGGTGGCCATGTACGCTTGCGCGCGCCTGGGAGCAGTGCATTCCGTGGTCTTCGGCGGCTTCGCGCCGCACGAGCTCGCCGTGCGCATCGACGACGCCCGACCCAAGGTCGTGGTGGCGGCCTCCTGCGGCATCGAGATCGAGCGGGTGATTCCCTATCAGCCCAACATTCAGGCGGCTATCGAGCAGAGCGAGCACAAGCCCGACGCTTGCGTCTACCTGCAGCGTGAGCAGCAGCGTGCCGCACTCGGTCCGTGCGACCACGACTGGGCAGAGCTGCTGAAGCGTGCCACTCCGGCCGATTGCGTGCCGGTCAAGGGCAGCGACCCGCTCTACGTACTGTATACCTCGGGCACCACGGGCAAGCCCAAGGGCGTCGTACGTGATACGGCGGGCTATGCGGTGGCGTTGCACTACTCGATGGAGACCATTTACGACGTGGCGCCGGGCGACGTGTTCTTTTCCGCCTCCGATGTCGGCTGGGTGGTGGGGCATTCCTATATCGTCTATGCGCCGCTGCTGCGCGGCTGTACCACGGTCGTCTACGAGGGCAAGCCGGTCAGGACGCCGGACGCCGGGGCCTTCTGGCGCGTCATCAGCCAGTACCGGGTCAAGAGCTTCTTCACCGCGCCCACGGCCTTCCGGGCCATCAAGAAGGAAGACCCGGACGGCACGCTGCTGCAGCAGTACGATATCTCCTGTCTGAAGGCGCTCTACCTCGCCGGCGAGCGCCTCGACCCGCCGACCTTCCACTGGCTCGACGACTTGCTCGAAGTACCGGTGATCGACCACTGGTGGCAGACCGAGACCGGCTGGCCGATCGCGGCCAACCTGCAGGGGCTGGAGCCGCTGCCCACCAAGGCCGGCAGCGCCACCGTGCCGGTACCCGGCTTCAACGTGCAGATCCTCAACCGGGAGGGCGAGCAGGCCGGGGCGATGGAGCAGGGCAGCGTGGTCATCAAGCAGCCCATGCCGCCTGGCTGCCTGGTGGGGATATGGGGCGATCCACAGCGCTTCCATAGCGCCTACATGGCGGCGTATCCGGGTTACTACCTGACCGGTGACGGCGGCTACTTCGACGAGGATGGCTATCTGTTCATCATGGGCCGCACCGATGACGTCATCAACGTGGCGGGGCACCGTCTCTCGACCGGTGAGATGGAGGAAGTCGTCGGTGCGCACAAGGCCGTCGCCGAGTGTGCCGTGATCGGTATCCACGATGCCCTCAAGGGGCAGATCCCGGTCGGCCTGGTGATCCCCAAGGACGGCTTCGATGGCGACGAGGTTGCGCTCGAGAGCGAGCTCATCGCCCTGGTGCGCGACAGGATCGGCCCGGTCGCCTGCTTCAAGCAGGTTCTGGTGGTCAACCGGCTGCCCAAGACCCGCTCCGGCAAGATCCTGCGCAAGCTGTTGCGTAACATCGCCGATGGCAAGGAGTACGGCGTCCCCTCGACCATCGACGATCCCGCCAGCCTGCAGGACGTGCACGAGGCCATGAAGGCGCGTGACGTCGGCGCCGCCCATGAGGCCCGCCAGGTCTGACCTCCGTCACGGCCAGCCCATCGCGCCGCCCTGCAGGGCGGCGCAGCTGCCAGCGCCGGCATTGGCCAGCGCCGCACCTGCCACGTATAATCTCCGCCGCATTCCGGTAACCGTTCTCGACGGGTGCCGGCGAGGGTTCCCTCACCCCTCGTCCGTTCGACAGGCCACACCAAGGCCGCCAAAAAGGATTCATGCATGTTCGTACTGTCGCAAGCGCAGCAACGCCGCTGCCTGCTGCTGCTGGTGTCATTCCATATCCTGGTGATCGCGGCCAGCAATTATCTCGTGCAGTTGCCCTTCACGCTGTTCGGGTTTCATACCACCTGGGGGGCGTTCAGTTTTCCCTTCATTTTCCTCGCCACCGATCTCACGGTGAGGCTGTTCGGCAAGGAGCCGGCCCGGGCCATCATCATGCGGGTCATGCTCCCCGCGCTACTCGTCTCCTATGTCGTCTCGGTGGTCTTTCCCCGCGGCACCTTCATCGGCTTCGCCGCGCTCGGGGAGTGGAACCTGTTCGTGGCTCGCATCGCACTGGCGAGCTTCATGGCCTACGTGCTGGGCCAGCTTCTCGACGTTCAGGTCTTCGACCGCCTGCGCACCCTGCGCGCCTGGTGGATAGCGCCGGCGGTTTCCACCGTGCTGGGCAACCTCGCCGATACCGCGGCCTTCTTCGCCATGGCGTTCCATCGCAGCCCCGACCCCTTCATGGCCTCGAACTGGGTCGAGATCGCCACCGCCGACTACGTGATCAAGCTTGCCATCAGCCTGCTGTTCTTCCTGCCGCTGTATGGCGTGCTGCTGGCATGGCTGAGCCGGAGGCTGGTGTCGCTCACCGGACAGCAGGATCTCGCGCCGCAACATCTGTGATCGCCGAATCACGATGCATCGCCAAGACAACCTCGGGGAGGAGCAATGAGCGTCGAACTCAACTACCACGACACCGGAGGAGAGGGCACGCCGCTGGTCGTGGTCCACGGCCTGCTGGGCAGCGCCGACAACTGGCGTTCGCACGTCAGGCAGTGGCAGGCTCGCCGACGGGTGGTGGCTGTCGACCTGCGCAACCATGGCCGCTCGCCGCATGCCGAGGGCATGAGCTATCGCGAGATGGCGGCCGACGTGCTGGCCCTGATGGATCGCCTGCGCATCGACAAGGCGCACCTGCTCGGCCACTCCATGGGCGGCAAGGTCGTCATCAGCCTGGCGCGACAGGCGCCTGAGCGCGTGGCATCACTGATCGTGGCGGATATCGCGCCGCAGGCCTATGGCCATGACCACGACGCCGTCTTCGCCGGGCTCCGGCACCTCGAGCGAGGCAAGCCGGAGAATCGGCGTGAGGCCGACGCCTTGCTGGCCGAACATGTCGCCGAGCGTGCCACTCGGCTGTTCCTGGCCACCAACCTGGAGCGTGGGGAGCATGGCGGGCTGAGGCTGCGAGTCGGCCTCGACCAGATCGAGGCCGGCTATCGCGACATCATGCAGGCCCCGGCCGGTGAGGGCGCCTTCGAGGGGCCGACGCTGGTGCTGCGAGGCGGGAAGTCGCACTACGTCCCGGATACGGCGCTGGCGAACCTGCGCGAGGTGCTCCCCAACTCGCGCCTGGTGACCCTCGAGGAGGCTGGCCACTGGTTGCACGCCGAGCAACCCGAGGCGTTCCAGTCGGCGGTCGAGGAGTTCCTGGATTCATTGCCAGACTGAGGTGCTCAGGGAGCGGTCGTGCCGAGATCGACGGCGAGCCGCTCCAGCGGCGTTGCGGTCTCGACCACGCCCGCCTCGAGCAGGAACTGCTCGAACCGCAGGTAGCGCCCGCGATCCACGGCCGCAGGCTGCAACGCAAGGCGAGGAACGATATCGTTCCAGGCGTCGCGCCCGGTGTGGTCGGCAAGTGCGGGCTCGGCCGTCTCCAACAGCTGCCAGGCCTCATGCGGATGGTTGACAATCCACAGGGCGGCCTCCTCCAACGCCGAGACCAGTCGGCGCACGGCATCACGCTTGCCATTGAGCCGGTCACGATTGGCCATCAAAATCAGTCCATCGTGGGCAGGCAAGCCGTACGCCTCGCTCGGCAACGTTCGTGTCATCACGCCTTCGTCCGCCAGCTGTCGTGGCAGCAGGAAGCGATGATGCATCACCAACCCGTCGACTCGCTGCTCGCGCATGGCCGCCAGGGCAGAGTAGCCGACCTCCTCGAGCTCCACCAGCTCGAGCCCCATGGCCGTGCCCAGCAGCTCCGTGAGCATGCTGGCCAGCACCACATCACGGCCGTCGCCGTCGGTGACACCGATGCGCAGCCCCTCGAGAGGGATCTCACCGCTGTCGCTTCCGAGCGCATCGCTCACTAGCAGGCCGGAAACGGGAGCCGCGATCAGCGTGGCCACGCGCACCACCGGCATCCCCTTGTCGACCAGCAGGTGCAGTTGAGGTTGGCGCCCGAGTGCCAGGTCGGTGCGTCCCGCCGCCAGCAGCTTGGCAGGCACGCTGGGATCCGCTGGCGCGATCAGCGCCACATCCAGCCCGCGGCGTGCAAACATGCCTCGTTCACGTGCCACGAGCAGGGCGGCATGCTGGGGGTTGAGGTACCAGTCCAGGGTGACGGTGAGGCGGGTCGTAGGCGGTGGCACGATCGGTTCGGCAGGCACACTGACCATCGAGGGCACCTCCGCGGCAGGCTCGGCCCGAGGCTCCTGCTGGCCGGATGGCTCGTCCTCCAGCAGTGGCGCGAGGACACCCCGGCCCTCGACCGCCGGAGGCACCTCGACCACTGCCGCAGCTTCGCTTGGCGCCAGGGTCTCCGTGTCGCGCAGCTCGGGAGGAACCTTGACGATGCTCTCGAGCTCAAGCTCGAGCGGAGGGGCTGGCAGGGCGGCTTCCCGGTCGGCATCGGCCACGAGCTGAAGGGAAAGCGATACGGCCAGGATTGCGATCGTTCCAGCCAGGGCGCGAGCCATGCAGCGTCGATGGGGCTTGGCCATGGATGGACGTCTCCAGGCAATTCGTAAGCGTCGGTAAGCAGTTAGTTTATCGTTGTCGTGCCAGTCATGGCTAGCCGAGGCAGCGCCTGCCCCGCCTGGGCACTCGTGGCATAATGGGGCATCCCGGCTCGAGGTCATGCATGGACACCATCAATACGCTTTTCCTGCTTTCCGGCTTTCTGATCGCCCTCAGCGTCGTGGCCAGTCGTATCTCTTCCATGGTGGGGCTGCCCTTGCTGTTGATCTTCCTGGGCCTGGGGATGCTGGCGGGCGAGGAGGGGATCCTTGGCATCCAGTTCGACGACTACTCGCTGGCGTTTCTGATTGGTCACCTTGCGTTGGCCATGATCCTGCTGGATGGCGGGCTGCGCACCCGCCTCAAGACCTTTCGTGTCGGCTTCAAGCCCGCGCTGTCGCTGGCCACGCTCGGCGTGTTCGTCACCAGCGGCGTGGTGGGGGTATTCGCCATGTGGGTGTTCGACCTCACCCTGGTCCAGGGGCTGCTGGTGGGAGCCATCGTCGGCTCGACGGACGCCGCGGCGGTGTTCTCGATGCTCAGCGGGCGTGGCGTCCATCTCAACGAGCGCGTCAGTGCCACGCTCGAGATCGAATCCGGC
This sequence comes from Halomonas sp. SS10-MC5, assembly GCF_015992245.1. NCBI lineage: Bacteria > Pseudomonadati > Pseudomonadota > Gammaproteobacteria > Oceanospirillales > Halomonadaceae > Halomonas > Halomonas sp. SS10-MC5. The sequence goes on from NZ_CP065435.1 coordinate 2,295,179, forward strand.
ACCAACGATCCGATGGCCATCTTCCTGACCCTGCTGCTGGTCGAACTGTTGGTGGGCGACATCCGCGGCCCGCTCGAGACCGCGATGTTCATGGTGCTGCAGTTCGGTCTCGCCACGTTGATCGGCCTGGGCGGCGGCTGGCTGAGCGCCAAGTTGCTGCGTTGGCTCGATCTCGCCCCCGGGCTGTACTCGCTGCTGGCCCTGGGCCTGGGCTTCTGTGTCTTCGGTGCCACCAGTTTTCTCGGCGGAAGCGGCTTCCTGGCGATCTACCTGACCGGGCTGATGATCGGTAACCAGCCGGGGCGTCACCTCAACTTCATCCTTCCCGTACATGACGGCCTGGCATGGCTGAGCCAGATCGGCCTGTTCTTGATCCTGGGCCTGCTGGTCAATCCATCCGGGCTGCTCGAGTTCGCCTTGCCGGCCGCGCTGGTGGCCCTGGCCTTGATCTTCGTCGCCCGACCGCTGGCGGTGCTGCTCACGGTGAAGCCCTTCTTCCGCTTTCGCTGGCGTGAGATCGGCTTCATCTCGTGGGTGGGATTGCGCGGGGCGGTCCCCATCGTGCTCGCCATCTTCCCCGTCATCGGCGGGGTGGAGAATGCCGCGCTCTATTTCAACGTCGCATTCGCCGTGGTGCTGTTGTCGCTGTTGATCCAGGGCGGCACCTTGCCGTTGATGGCGCGCTGGACGAAGGTGGAGGTTCCCCTGGGAGTCACCCCGGACCACCGTGGACCGCTAGGGATCCTGCCCGAGAACGACTACGAGATGTTCGTCTATAAGGTGGACAACCAGGACCTCGACGATGTCCCCATTCGCCTGCTGCGCTTCCCCTCCGGCGCGGTGATCTCGGCACTCTTCCGTCAGCATGCCATGCTGCATCCCAAGGGCAGCACCCGACTCAAGCCCGGCGACGTCATCTGCGTCATCGGGCGCAGCGAGGATCTGCCGGCCCTCAATCGGCTCTTCAGTGGGGATGCCAAGCTCAAGCGCGAGCGCGCCTTCTTCGGCACCTTCACCTTCGACGGCGATGCGTTGATGAAGGACATCGCCGGAGTCTACGGCCTGACCCTCAGCCCCGGGGAGAGCGAGATGACGCTCGCCGAGTTCGTTTCACTGCGCGTGGGCGGCCACCCCGTAGTGGGCGACGACATCGACTGGCATGGCATTCATTGGGTCATCAGCGAGATGGACGGCAACCGTGTGACTCGCGTCGGCCTGCGCCTCTATTGACTGCCCGCCGTGCAGCCTGATGACACCGCGATTGTCCTGCAGCCTGGCAGGGAGCGGTGTCGGCCGCCTCGCTTGTCGCCCCCGTCGAGGGCAGCTATCTTCCTCGATACCATCACGTTCAACAGGATTTGACGGAGGTAGTCATGACTCGAGGACTCGGAGGTCGCTCACCTGCCAACATCACGCACCATCTGCAGGGCGTGGATTTTCCCGCCCGGCGCGATGACCTGATCGCTCAGGCCCAGGCCAATGGCGCGGAGGACGAGGTCATGGAGGTCGTTCGGCGTTTGCCGGAACAGGAATACGAGAGCATGGCCGATGTCACCAAGGGCGTCGGTGAGGTCGAATAAGGCGCACTTCACTCCCGCAAGGAGAGCGGCATGCTCAAGTTTCTGGCAAGTACCGTCGGCATTATCTTTCTCATCGGGCTGGCCGTGGTCATTGGCCTGCTGATGCTCATCTTCTGACGTCACTCATTGCCAGGGCAGCGCCGCTGCCCTGGTACGGCAAGCCTGCACTCTTCGCAAGAACCTGCCTCCCTTCGCTAGTATGTGGGTACGCTAAAAGAAGTTGACGGGAGCTTGCGATGTTGCTTTCGCATCGACAGTGGTTCGTGCTGGTAGCAGGTCACGCGATCGGCACTTTCCTGTTCGTGATCCTGGGCTGGCCCCCCGATGCCAACCATGACCTCTTCCTGGCCTTTGGCGGCATGCTGGTGCCGACGCTGCTGGCCTTCTTCGGCGCGCTGCTGGGACGTATCCACAGCCGGCAGGGCGCAAGCGTGGGAATGGTCATCGGCTATGTCATCTTCTTCGCCCCGGCCGGCGTGGTGATGCTGGGCAGATGAGCGGCCAAGCAAAGCGCCCGGCCGAAGCCGGGCGCATGGATAAGGCGTGGGACGTTCAACCGGAGATGGCAAAACTCGCCGCGTTGAGCCAGAGGTGGGCGGCCACGCTGGCGGCATAGCCCACTGCAATGGCGGGTGCCCAGCGCAAGTGCCCAAGGAAGGTATAGCTGCCGCGCGCCTGGCCCATCAGCGCGACGCCGGCGGCGGAGCCGATCGACAGCAGGCTGCCGCCGACACCGGCCGTCAGGGTGATCAGCAGCCAATGTCCGTGCGACATGTCGGGCTCCATGGTGAGCACGGCAAACATCACCGGGATGTTGTCGACCACGGCGGAAACCACACCCAGCACGATATTGGCCCAGGTGGCGTCCCAGCCCGCGTAGAGCGCCTCGGAAAGCAGGCCGAGATAGCCCAGGAAGCCGAGACCGCCGACGGCGACTACCACGCCGTAGAAGAACAGCAGGGTATCCCACTCCGCGCGTGCCACGCGGTTGAAGACATCGAAGGGAACCACGCTGCCCAACTGACGCAGCTTGCGCTCGTCACCGCGACGGGTATAGCGGATGCGCTTCTTCTCCAGCGAACGCGGCAGCGTCATGCGCAGGAAGTAACCGAAGAACTGCAGGTAGCCAAGACCGGTCATCATCCCCAGCACCGGCGGCAGGTGCAGCAGGGTATGGCAGGCCACGGCGGTCGTGATGGTCAGCAGGAACAGCAGAATGATGCGGCGCGCGCCACGCTTGAGCCAGACATCCTCATAGACGCCTTCCGGCTTGCGGTTGTTGATGAAGAAGGTCATCAGCACGGCCGGGATGAGGAAATTCACCAGCGAAGGCACCAGCAAGGTGAAGAATTCGTAGAACTGGACAATTCCCGCCTGCCAGACCATCAGGGTGGTGATATCGCCGAAGGGGCTGAAGGCACCGCCGGCATTGGCGGCCACGACGATGTTGATGCAGGCCAGGTTGATGAAGCGCTTGTCACCCTCGGCCACTTTGGTGACGACAGCACACATCAGCATGGCCGTCGTGAGGTTGTCGGCGATGGGCGAGATGATGAAGGAGAGGGAGCCGGTCAGCCAGAACAGCTGCTTGTAGCTGAACCCCTTGCGAATCATCCAGGAGCGCAGGGCATCGAAGACGCGCCGCTCGTCCATGGCATTGATGTAGGTCATCGCCACCAGCAGGAACAGCATCAGCTCGGCGAATTCGAGCAGTGTCTCGCGAAAGGCGTGCTCGGCCTCGGTGGGCATGCCAGACTGCACGTAGACCCAGCCGATCATGACCCAGATCAGACCGGCCGCCACCAGCACCGGCTTGGACTTGCGCATGTGCAATTTTTCTTCGCCCATCACCAGCGCATAGGCGAGCACGAAGATGGCGACAGCCACATAACCGACGGTCGAATCGGTCAGATCAAGGCTGCCAGTCACCGCCAGAGCGGCAGGGCTGAACAGCAGGATGCCGAAAGCAAGCAATAGGGCACTCGGCCAACGGAGCGATTTCCGTAGCCTGGTTTGTGAACAGCAACCAGTTGGCATGGAGGGTAATCCTGTTTGTTAAGGTTTTCAGGGAGAGGTGAAAAAAGCGCCTGAATTTTATCATGCCCTGTTGCGGTGCAACAGTTATCCGGAAGGGGTAGAGGGGGTTTGGGACTAGACATTAGTCAATAAAAAACCCCTGACTCGGCAGGGGTTTTTTAAAGAATCAAGGTGGCGGAGGGACAGGGATTCGAACCCTGGAAGGGCGTTAACCCTTGCCGGTTTTCAAGACCGGTGCATTCAACCGCTCTGCCATCCCTCCGGCTCACGGGGGCGAATATTACCAGTTACGTTCATAAGGTCAAGTGGGATTCAGCAAAGTGCATCGAGGGGAGGGCGAAGGTGGCCGGAGATGACACGATGAAGGTGAGGCCGGCCCCGGCGGTTGCGGCAGCCGTGGTGGATCGGGGCAAGGTGTTGATGGTTCGCCGGCGTCACCCACCCAATGCCGATATGCTCGCGCTGCCGGGAGGGCGCGTCGAGCCGGGCGAGACGCTGTTCGAGGCCGCCGTGCGCGAGTTGTGCGAGGAGACCGGTGTCGACGCCGAAGCGCAGCGCGTGCTGACCGCCATCGATCAGATCCAGTGCGATGAGGCGGGTCGCTTGCTCAGCCACTTCGTCATCGTGGTAGTGGAATGCCGCTGGACGGGAGGGCGCGCGATGGCAGGTGACGACGCGAGCGATGCCCGCTGGCTGGATGCGGTACAGCTCAGGGAGGATGCCGAACTGTGCGCCAGCGCACGCCAGGTCGCGCTCGAGCTGCTGACAGTCGCGGAGTTTCGATGAAGAGGCGTTGAGTCTTGCAGAACTAAGGACTTGCGTCGGGAACCAAGCAACGGCATCCTTGGTCCACTGCAGAGATCAACCAAGATCAATCACAGGGAGCTCTGGATCAATGGCCTATCACGACACACATGTGGCACAGCACTCGTCGCAGGCCGTCAGTGCCAGCAAGGTGCTGCGCAATACCTATGCGCTGCTGGCGATGACGCTGCTGTTCTCCGCCATCACAGCGGGTGCCGCCATGGCCATGGGCGTCGAGCGGATGAACATCCTGGTCTTCTTCATCGGCGCATACGGCTTGATGTTCCTGGTGCACAAGACCGCCAACTCGGCCGCCGGCCTGCTGGCGACCTTCGCCTTCACCGGCTTCATGGGCTTTACCCTCGGCCCGATTCTCAGTGCCTACCTGGCGCTGCCCAACGGGGCCGCGCTGATCATGAACGCCCTGGCCATGACCGGGTTGACTTTCATCGGTCTCTCCGCGGTGGCGCTGATCACGAAGAAGGATTTCAGTTTCCTGGGCAACTTCCTGATGGCCGGTGCCATCGTGCTGATCCTGGCCATGGTGGCGGGCCTGGTCTTTCAAATCCCCACCCTGATGCTGATGGTGTCGGCTGGCTTCGTGCTGTTCGCCTCGGCCGCCATCCTCTTCCAGACCAGCGAAATCGTACATCGCGCCGGCGAGACCAATTACATCCTCGCCACCATCACCCTGTACGTCTCGATCTACAACCTCTTCGTCAGCCTGCTGTCTCTGCTCGGCATCATGAGCAACGACTGAAGCCAGCGGTCAACGGTTGCCAGGCCCCGCCACTGCGGGGCCTGCGTGTTTACGAAGACAGGAACAGCCCATGCGCTATGGTCTACTCGTCGAGGGAGCGCCCTACAGCAGCCAGGCATCCCACTCTGCGCTACGTTTTGCCATGGCGCTGATCGCCAGAGGACATCGGGTGGAAAGCGTCTTCTTCTACCATGATGGGGTCTACAATGCCTCTCGCCTTGCCGCACCGCCCCAGGACGAACCGCATCTTCACGATGCCTGGTGCTCACTCCATGCCGAGCACGCTACCCGGCTACAGGTCTGTATCGCCGCCGCCTTGCGCCGCGGGCTGCTCGATTCGCGCGAAGCCGATCGGCATGGCAAGTCGGGGCACAGCGTCGAACCTCCCTTCGAGCTGACGGGGCTTGGCCAACTGGTCGATCTGGGGCACTCGGTCGACCGGCTGGTGACCTTCGCCCCCTGAGGAGAACCAACGATGCCAACATGCCCCCCGGTCACCGGAGACGTGCTGGTCATCCTGCGGCATGCACCGCATGGCAGCAGTTGGCTGCGCGAAGGCCTCGACGCCGCGCTGGTGGCCGCCGCCTTCGGTCAGTCGGTAACCCTGCTGTTCCAGGGCGACGGCGTGCTGGCCCTGGCCAAGGGGCAGCAGGGCGGCCCGCTCGGCCAGAAGGGCACTGCAGCGACCCTCGATATGCTGGCCATGTACGATATCGAGTCGGTCCACTTCGATCCGGAGGCGCTCGAGCGCTTCGGGCTTGCCCAGCAGGATCTGCAGCTCCCTGCCACGGCAGTCGACGCCGGCTCGCTCCCGCCAATGATTGCCGGGCATCGGCTGGTCCTGACATTCTGATGACCTTGACGCCGGAACGAGGACGCCCATGATCCTGCATATTCTCAATCGACCGCCCAGTTCGAGCCTGGTCTACCGCGACGCGCTCGCTGCGATGGGGGGCACGGATCGACTGCTGCTGATCGAGGACGGCGTGCTGGGCGCCATGACGGCGCAGGTTCGCCACTTCCAGGCGATCGACGGGCGCCTTTTCGCGCTGCGCGAGGATCTCAGCGCGCGCGGTCTCGAGGGCCAGTGCGATGCCAGCGTCCAGGTCGTCGACGTGGATGGCTTCGTCACCCTGACCGAAGAGGCCGACAAGACAGTGAGCTGGTTCTGATGGCTTCCTCCGAGATCGATCGTTACCTGCAGGTCGGCGACGAGCGCATCGCCCTCGACCCCGAGGGCTATCTTGTCGACCTCTCGGCCTGGACCCCGGCCGTGGCCGAAGCCCTGGCCGCCGAGGAGGGGCGCGAGCTGACGACGGAGCACTGGGAGGTGATCGAGGTGCTGCGCCGCTTCTATGAGCGCTATGAAGCAGCGCCGGCCATGCGCCCGCTGGTCAAGGCGGTGAACCAGTCGCTGGGACCGGAGAAGGGGCGCTCGTTGCACCTGATGAAACTCTTTCCCGACAGCCCCGCCAAGGTGGCGGCACGCCTTGCCGGGCTGCCGAAGCCCGCCAACTGTCTCTGACGGCAGCAACATGAACTTCCTGGCCCATGCCTGGCTTGCCCGCGGCGGCAGCGACGACTTCCTCTACGGCAACCTGATCGCCGACGGCGTGAAGGGCCGCGACCTCACCGCCTGGCCCGCCGAAGTGGCCAACGGTATTCGCCACCACCGTCGCGTCGACGCCTTCGTCGACGCGCACCCGGTGGTGCTCGCGGCCCGCCGACGTGCGCCCCCAGAGTATCGGCGCTACGCAGGGATCGCCCTCGATCTGGTGTGGGACCATTTCGTGGCACAGGAACTCGCGCTGGATCAGCGGCCGTCTCGCCTGGTCCAGCGCAGCTACCGGGTGCTGAGTCACCGACCTGCGCCGGCGCGCCTGGAGCGGATGATTCCGGCCCTGGTCGCCCAGGACTGGCTGCACCGCTACGCCGACTTCGCCTTTACCTGCGATGCGGTGCGCGGGATCGGCCAGCGCCTCTCCGGCCCGAACCGCCTGGCGGCACTGGTGCCCTGGTTGGAGGAGGACTACGTCGCCCTGGAGTACGACTTCCGCCGGCTGTGGCCGGCAGTGGCGATGGCGCTCGAAGTAGCCCCCGGCAGCGAACGCCTCAGCCGCCCCTAAGCCACAGGCACTCGACCGTGTCGCCCACTTCGATACGTGAATCGGCCGGGATCGCGGCCAGCGCATCGGCTCTCACACAGGAGGAGAGCACCGCCGAGCCCTGATCCGCGAAGGCATGGGCCGTGATGCCGTGCTCGCTCATGCCCAGGCTGACCCGCATGTAGTGCCGCCGTGGCCCAGTGCGAGTGGCAAAGTCGGCGCGTGCGCTGAGCCTGGGCAGACTGGCAAGGCCGGGGCAGTCGAGCAGGGCGCCCATCAAGGGGCGCAGGAAGAGCCAGGCGGCGACGAAACCGGAGACGGGATTGCCGGGCAGGCCAACGAAGCGCACCTCGCGCCCGTCGCTGGCGGCAAGCCTGCCCAGTGCCAGCGGCTTGCCGGGCTTGAGCGCCAGGCGCCACAGGTCGAGCCGACCGATCGCCTCGATGGCGGACTTGACGTGATCTTCCTCGCCGACGCTAACACCACCGGTGCTCACCACCACATCGACCTGCTCGGCAGCCAGTGCCAGCATGGCGCGGGTGCCGGCGGCATCGTCGGGCATCGAGGCAATGAAGGTGACCTCGGCGCCGAAACTTTCCAGCAGCTCCTTCAGCATGGGGCGGTTGCTGTTGTAGATCTGACCCGGGAGAAGCGGCCGGCCCGGCTCGACGATCTCGTCGCCGCTGGCGAGCAGGGCGACGCGGGGGCGACGGCGTACCGCGACCTCGACGATGCCTTGGCTCGCCAGATGCCCCAGCGCGGCGGCATCCAGGCGATGGCCGGCCTCGAGCAGCACCGCGCCGGCGGCGACGTCGCTGCCGCGGTGGCGCACGTTATTGTTCGCAGGCACCTGGCCTGGTATCGCCACGACGTCACCAGCGAATTCGACCTTCTCCTGCATCACCACGCAGTCGGCGCCGGGGGGGAGCGGGGCGCCGGTGAAGATGCGTGCGCAGCTGCCCCGCTCCAGCGGCTGCGGCTCGCTTCCCGCGGCGATGCGCTGGGCGATGGGCAACCGCTTGCCGGCGTCCTCGTGGTGCAGGGCATAGCCGTCCATGGCGCTGTTGTCGAACGGTGGCACGTCGAGGCGGGCGATGACCTCTTCGGCCAGCACGCGACGCCCGGCCAGTTCGCAGGAAACGGTCTCCGCCTCGACGGGGGAGACCTCCTTCAACAGGGCGGCAAGCGCCGCCTCGACGGACTGTAGCTCAGACATGCTGGCCTCGTTCGGGGATGACCAGGTTGGCGAAGTTGCACGGTTTGTGGCGGCTGTCGAGCTGTTCGAGCAGCAGCCCATCCCAGGCCGTGCGACAGGCGCCGCTCGAGCCCGGCAGGCAGAAGATCGCGGTGGCGTTGGCCAGGCCACCGAGACAGCGGCTCTGGATAGTCGAGCTGCCGATCTCCTGCCAGGAGAGCTGGCGGAACTGCTCGCCGAAGCCCTCGATGCGCTTGTCGAGCAGTACCGCCACCGCTTCGGGCGTGGAGTCGCGGCCGGTGAAGCCGGTCCCGCCGGTGGTGAGGATCACCTGGATCCCAGGGTCTGCGATCCACTCGGAGACCACGGCACGAATGCGGTAGACGTCGTCGATGACGATGCGGCGGTCGGCCAGGCGATGCCCGGCCTCGGCGAGCCGCTCGGCGAGCAGGGCGCCACTGCGGTCGCTGTTGAAGTCGCGGGTATCGGAGATGGTCAGAACCGCGATGCTGAGCGGGATCATCGCCTCGCTCATGACCGGGGTTCCCGCTTGCGGGCCTGACGCGCCTCGAAGGCGGCCTGCTGCTCCGGCGTGGCCTCCTGCTGGTACTTCACCTTCCACTCGGCGTAGGGCATGCCGTAGACGTACTCGCGCGCGGCCTCATAGTCGAGCTCGGCGCCCTGTTCGTCGGCGGCGGCCACCAGCCACTTGGAAAGACAGTTGCGGCAGAAGTCGGCGAGAATCATCAGGTCGATGTTCTGCACGTCCTTGTTGGCATCCAGATGCTGGAGCAGGCGACGGAAGGCGGCCGCCTCCAGCTGGGTGCGTGTGGCGTCGTCGAGATGCTGCATGACGTTGGCTCCTGGTTCAGGTCGCCTCAGGATAACAAATGGCGGCGGGCCTGACGTCTACCGCTCAGGTCGTATCGCCGCGGGTGCAGACCGAGAGCACCACCGCATCGTCGTCGCTGACCGAGACCAGTGCATGGCCCATGTCGCTGTCGAAGTAGATGCTGTCGCCGCGCGACAGCAGCAGCGGCTCGTAGAACTCGGTGTAGAGCTGGATCTCGCCCTCCAGCACCATCAGAAACTCCTCGCCGTCATGGCGCACCCACTCGTTGAACTCGTCGAAGCTGCGTGCGCGGACGATGGTCTTGAACGGAATCATGCGCTTCTGGGCCAGCTCACAGCTGAGCAGCTCGTGCTCGTAGGTAGGCGTCGGGTGGCGCTGCCCTTCGCCCTGTCGGGTCAGATCGCGGCGCCCCATGGTGCGCGGCTGCACCTTGGGCGGCGTGAGCAACTGCGGCAGGTCGATGCCCAGGCCGTTGATCAGTTTCTGTACGGCGGTGAACGTCGGCGAGATCTGGTCGTTCTCGATCTTGGACAGGGTGGAGCGGGCCAGGCCGGTGCGCTGGCTGACGTCCTCCAGGGTCCACTGGTTGGCCAGGCGGATTTCCTTGAGTCGTTCGCCGAGGCGCAACGGTTCGACGAAGGGTTTGCGTCCCGAGGCGATGCGTAGCGCGGCCTGCTGGTCGGTGTTGGCGGGCATGAATGAGTTCACTATCGGAAACAGAGTTTCCCGAAGCGTACCACAGATGTGCCGCTTGCACCGGTCGCATGGCGCCACCCCCATGCGCGTTCCCGACACAGCCGGGCGGCTCAGGTCTCGAAGGGCAAGCCTAGCAGGGCCTTGAGGTGGGCCTCGGCGCTGCGCCCCAGCGAATCCAGGTCGTAGCCGCCCTCGAGCACCGACACCAGGCGCCCCTCGGCATACAGCGCGGCGACATCCAGGGCCAGGCGAGTGACCCAGTAGTAATCCTCGTCCTCCAGGCACAATTCCGCCAAGGGGTCGTCGCGATGCGCGTCGAAGCCGGCCGAAACCAGCACCAGCTCGGGCTTGAAGGCGTGCAACGCCGGCAACCAGTCGTCCTCGATCGCGCGGCGGAAGGCGGCGCTGCCGGTGCCGGCCTCCAGCGGCGTGTTCACCACGTTCTGCCACTCGCTGCGCAGGTAGCGCCAGGGGTAGAAGGGGAACTGGAAGCTGGAGCAGATCAGGACATCCGGGTCGTCCTTGAAGATATCGATGGTGCCGTTGCACTGGTGCACATCGAAGTCGAGGATCGCAATGCGCCGCGCCCCGTAGCGGGCGCGGGCGTGAGCCGCGCCGACGGCGACGTTGTTGTAGAAGCAGAAGCCCATGGCATCGGTGGCCTCGGCGTGGTGGCCGGGGGGGCGCACGGCACAGAACACGTTGTCGGCCTGGCCGCGATAGACCTGGTCGACGCCGCGGATCACCGCGCCCGCGGCCACGCGGGCGGCGTCCAGGCTGTCCGGATTCATCAGCGTGTCACCGTCCAGGCTGACGATGCCCGACTCGGGAACACACTTGTCGAGCGCTTGGAGGTGACGCAGCGGATGCACCCGGGCGAGTTCCTCTTCGCTGGCGGGTCGCGCCTCCGATTGCATGGTCTGCTGCAGCAGGCCGCTGAGGGCCAGACGGGCGCGGATGGCCTCGAGGCGCAGGGGGCTTTCGGGGTGCTCCGGGCCCATATGGTGAAGGTCGCAGTCCGGGTGCGAGATGAACGCCGTGATCATATGGAACTCCAGAGTGACTGAAGTCACCTTAATGCGCGCAAGCCCTTGCACAACAGTGTCAATAAGTCGTACACAAGGAGGCATCCACTGCTCTGCTGAGGTGACGTCTTGAGCACCCGATTCCTGCGCCACTTCTTCGAACCTCGTACCATCGCGGTCATTGGCGCCTCGGAAAAGCCCCACTCCATCGGCGGCATCGTGATTCGCAACCTGCAGGAGGCCGGCTTCCCCGGGGCAGTGTGGGCCGTCAACCGCAAGGGCTACGAGACGGTTTTCGACCGGCCGTGCGTCTCGCGGGTGAGCGAGCTGCCCGAAACGCCCGATCTTGCCGTGGTCTGCACGCCCGCGGCGACCCTGCCCAAGGTGATTTCCCGGCTGGGGCGGATCGGCGTGAAGGCGGCCCTGGTGCTCTCCGGCGGCGCACATCTCGACGACCCGGAGGAAGGCCGCGGCTCGATCCGCGAGCGCATGCTGTCGGCGGCGCGCGAATCGGGTATCCGCGTGCTGGGGCCGGAGTGCATGGGACTGATCGTGCCGGGCCGACGCATCAACGCCTCCTACTCCAGCCAGCCGGTAAAGCCGGGCAAGGTCGCCTACCTCGGGCAATCGGGCATGCTCGGCAACGCCATGATCGACTGGGCGGCAGGCCGCGGCATCGGTTTCTCGCACCTGATCACGGTGGGCGACAGCGTCGACGTGATGCTTCCCGATCTGATCGACTACATCAACCAGTACGCGCCGACCCAGGCCATCCTGCTCCACCTGGAGCGCATCCAGGATTCCCTGCATTTCATGACCGCGCTGCGCGATGCCTCGCGCCATCGCCTGGTGCTGGCGATCAAGAGCGGCCGAACGCCGCAGTCCGATCTCTCCGGCATGCCGCCGACCCCGGGCATCGCCAATCGCGACGTGGTCTTCGAAGCCGCCTTCTCGCGTGCCGGCGTGGTGCGGGTCAACGATTCCGACGAACTGTTCGATGCGCTGATGACCCTGTCGCAGATGCGCCCGCTCAAGGGCGATCGCCTGGCCATCGTCTCCAACGGGCTGGGACCGGCCATGCTGGCCATCGACAAGCTGATCAGCGCGGGAGGCGCCCTGGCGAGCTTCAGCGCGGAGACGCGCCAAGCGCTGCGCGAGGGTGAGTTCGACATGAGCAAGCCCGGCGAGAACCCGGTGGACCTGGGGGGCGATGCCACGCCGGAGCGCTTCGTCGCGGCGCTGGAGATCGTCGCCGCGGACCCCGGCGTGGACGCCGTACTGGTGGTACACGCTCCCACGCGGCTGGCCCCGTCAAAGACCACCGCCCAGGCACTCATCGCCAATCGCAAGCGCTTCAGGCGCAACCTGCTGACCAGTTGGATGGGGCTGGAGGGCGCCCTCTATGCCCGCCACGAATGCAGCATGGCGGGCATCCCCACCTATGTCTCGCCGGAAAAAGCGGTCAAGGCGTTCATGCACATGGTCGATTACCAGCGCGTCCAGGCGCTGCTGCAGGAGACGCCACCGAGCCTGCCATTCAGCACCACCACGGACATTCGCGCCCGTTGCCATACCCTGATCGAGCAGGCCAGGGCAGAGGGGCGCGAGACCCTGTCCCACGCCGAGACCGCCCAGGTGCTCGAGGCCTACGGCATCCCCGTGGCCCCCAGCCGCTACGTGCACACGCCCGAGGAAGCCGCGGCGGCAGCCGAGGAACTCGAGGGTCCCTGGGCGTTGAAGGTGATTCACGATGGCAACTGCCGCCCGTTTCGCTATCGCAAGCATCCGCACCGCATCTCGGCGGGGCTGCTGCAGGACCTCCATGAGCCGAGCCAGGTCGCCGAGGGCCTCACCCGGCTGGGCGAGAAGGTGCACGAGAAATTCCCCCCGGTGAAGATACGCGAGTACTGCCTGCAGCCCATGCAACGCGGCAAGCAGTCGATGCAGCTCTGCGCCGGCATCACCCGCGATCCGGTGTTCGGGCCGCTGATCGTGTTCGGCATCGGTGGCTACAAGGTCAATATCCTGGCCGACCGGCAGGTCGCGCTACCGCCGCTCAACATGACCCTCGCCGCCGACGTGGTGGGGCGAACCCATGCTGCGAGGCTGATTCGCGAACACTCCGGTGAACCCGAGCGCGACCTCCAGCGGCTGTGCCAGCTACTGGTCAAGCTGTCGCAGATGGCGTCGGACCTGCTCGAGCTGCGCGGGCTGGAGCTCAACCCCCTGCTGCTCAATCGCGACGGCATGCTGGCGGTGGATTTCGCCCTCGACCTCGGCCCCCCGGCACGCTTCGCCATCATGCCGTACCCGGAGGAGCTGCGGGAGTGGGTGACGCTTAACAACGGCATGCGCGTCGAGGTGCGCCCCATCCGCGCCGAGGACGCCCCGCTGATCACCAGCTTTCACAGCCAGCTGTCGGAGGAGAGCATTCGCTTCCGCTACTTCCACAACAAGTCCGACCTCAGCCAGCGCGACCTGTCGATGCTGTCGCACATCAACTATGACCGCCAGATGGCCTTCATCGCCGAGCACCAGAAGGAGGATGGCGGCAAGGAGATGCTCGGCGTGGTACGGGTGTGGAACGACCCCGACAACATCCGCACCGAATTCTCCATCATCGTGCGTGACGATATGGCCGGGCAGGGGCTCGGCAGCCTGCTGATGAAGAAGATGATCGCCTACTGCAAGAGCGTGGGTACGCTGGAGATGATCGGCAAGATCATGGTCGACAACCACCCCATGCGAGCGCTGATGAAGCATCTCGGCTTCCGTTGCCGCTACAACATGGAAGAGCAAGTCGTGGATGCGGTACTGCGCCTCAACGAGCCGGAGAGCGAATGGCAGCGGCACCGGCTGGAAAGCCTGCCGGACTGACGCCATTCGGCGCCGACCTCAGCGTCGGCGCCTGCCGTTGGGGCGGGACCTCAGGGCGCCAGGCGGAAGGAGTGCCAGCTCTCGTCCCGATACTCGTAGCGAATGCGATCGTGAAGCCGGCTCGGCTGCCCCTGCCAGAACTCGATCATGTCGGGCACCACACGGTAGCCGCCCCAATGCACGGGGCGCGGGATCTCCTGCCCCTCGTAGGCCTGCTCGAAGCGGTGTTGACGCTCCTCGATCCAGTGCCGGTCGGGGATCACCACGCTCTGGGTCGCCACCCAGGCGCCGAGCTGGCTGGCACGGGGGCGACTGTTGAAGTAGGCGTCCGACTCCTCGTCGGAAACCAGTTCGACACGACCTTCGATGCGCACCTGCCGCCCCAGGGAAGGCCACCAGAACACCAGCGCGGCATGCGGCACGTTGCTCAGCTCGCTGCCCTTGTGACTGTGGTAGTTGGTGTAGAACACCACGCCACGCTCATCGTAGCCCTTGATCAGCACGATGCGCGCGTGAGGTAGCCCCTGGCTGTCGACGGTAGCCAGCGTCATCACGTTGCCATCCTCACCCTCGACTTCCAGTGCCAGCGTCAACCACTCATCGAACAGTACCATGGGCGCCGCGGGCACCATGCCTTCCTCGAGCCTGCCACCCTCGTAGTCGCGCCGTATGTCGGCGATGTTGCGTGTCATGGCGTACTCCTCGTCTTTCTGTTCATGGTCGCCGCTGAGAGACGTCAGCACAACACCCCGCGGCTTGACCGTTATCATGTTTTCGTCATCCGGACCGTGCCGGTAGCCCGCGTTTCACGCGTCGCGCGCCGCCTTGATCTGACGACTGCGAAAGCGGGCGTAGAACATGCAGCCGGTGAACAGCGCCAGGGCGACCAGGGCCTCGGCAACGCCGAGCGCCCCCTGCCCGGGCAGCGTGGCCACCATCACGCCTTGAACGAAGTACAGCAGGCTGACGAAGGCCAGCCAGGCATGGCCCCTGGCGCGCTTTCCCAGGATCGAAGGCAGGAACAGGATCAACGGCAGCGCGCGGATCAGGATCGGCGTCAGCGGATGGGTCCCGGCCTGCATCGCCAGGCCGCTCCAGACCAGCAGGACCAACAGCAATACATAGCTGGTGAGGACCAACTGGCGACTGCGCTCGGTGAGCATGTCCAGGCCATGGCGAGTCTCGAGTCCCTCGACCCAGCGCCTCATGAAGCTTTTTCCCTCAGGTGCCCGAGCGCCAGGGCCAGGCGCCCCAGACGCTCCCCCTGGGCACGCACCAGCCGCCGCTCGGCATCGGCCAACGGCTGGTCGCTACGCTGCCCGGCCAGATGGCTGGCCCCGTAGGGAGTGCCACCGACGGTAGTGGTCATCAGGTCGGTCTCGCTGTAGGGCAGGCCGGCATAGACCATGCCGTGGTGCAACAGCGGCAGCAGCATGGAGATCAGCGTGGTTTCCTGACCACCGTGCAGGCTGGAAGTGGAGGTGAACGCCGTCGCCGGCTTGTCCACCAGCACGCCGTTGAGCCACAGGGCGCTGGTGGAATCGATGAAATACTTCAGCGGCGCGGCCATGTTGCCGAAGCGGGTCGGGCTGCCCAGCGCCAGGCCGGCGCAGTGACGCAGGTCCTCCAGGTCGGCATAGACGGCCCCCTCGGCGGGGATCTCGGGGTCGACGGCCTCGCAGGTGGGTGAAACGGGCGGCACGGTACGCAGCCGTGCCTCGATGCCGGGGCAGGACTCGACGCCGGCGGCCAGCTGCTCGGCCATGCTGCGCGTGGCGCCATGCCGGGAATAATAGAGGATCAACACATAGGGCAGGGAGTCGCGCATCGTGGCTCCGATTCGAGTGGGCAGGCGATCAGTCGTGGGCATGGAGCAGGGCGAGCACGTCCTCCGGCGGGCGACCGATCACGGCGCGCTTGCCGTCGTCGGCAATCGGACGCTCCAGCAGCTTGGGAAAGCGAAGGAGGGCGGCGATCACCTGCTCCTGATCCTGCAGGTCGGTATCGTCGACTTCCTGCCACTCCGCCTCCTGGGTGCGCACCAGGCGCTCGCCGTCGGCGTCCAGGCGCGACATCAGATCGCGCAGCTCTTCCTCGTTCAGCGGCTCGTCGAGGTAGCGCCGCACGGTCACCTCGGCGCCGTGCTCCTCCAGCAGCGCCAGCGCCTGGCGCGACTTGGAGCAGCGGGGGTTGTGATAGAGCGTGATGGCCATGCGCGACTCCTCGATCCTTGGAAGGTTGGTCCATATTGTAGAAGGGGCGTCACCCAGGCCACAACCGCAGCCACTCGAAACTTCCGCGCCGATCAGTCGGTTGCGCCGGCGCCGGCGGGGTGCGATACCTCGCTCAGGCGGCGGTAGACCCATGCCATGCGGCCATCCGCCAGGCGCATGGGCACGCGTCGATAGCGTATCCCCAGGCGCTCGTAGCGATCCAGGCGCTCCAGCTCATCGGCGTCGACCACCACGATTTCACCCGGTACCCGCTCGCCCGGCGCCTCGGCCAGATCGAGCCCCTCGCGGCGAAAGCCTTCGAGCACGGCCGCCTGGGTCTCTCCCGCACGGCCCATCACCACCCAGCGTATAGGGGCGAAGCGCAGTGTGCCGTAGACGAAGACGGCATGCTCGCCTTCCTCGATCGGGGGGAGATGGTCGGGACGATCGTAGCTGAAGGGGCTGAGCAGGGTCAGCCATAGCCAGCCGAGCACGGCCAATGGGGTTACCAGTGCCACGATAACGGCATGGGACAGGCGCATACACGCTCCTTGCGTTCGTGATGGGATCTATCCTGACACGGCAGAGGCGAGGCTGTCCGGTTCTCCCTCGGCTCGACGCTCTGTTAGGATGCGAAGCATGGCTCGACCACCGCGGAGGATGCCCATGGCCCAGTCGGCACACGAGGATCAGGACTTCAGGGCGTTGATGGGAGATGTAAAGCCGCTACGCCGGCGCACCAACCGAGCCGATCCGGGCCAGCGACGACGCCGGCCCACGGAGGCCCAGTTGGCACGACGCGAAAGCGCCCAGGCCGAACTCGCCGAGGACAGCTTCCTGTCGGACGATTTCGTCGAGCTGCTTCCACCGTTCGATCCCGTCGCGTTTCGCCGCGACGGCATCCAGCAGGGCGTCGTCGACCGCCTGCGCCACGGCGGCTATCCCGCCCAGTCACGCCTGCATCTGCTGCGGCGCCCGCTGGCCGAGTGCCGGCGGGTACTGCCGCCCTTCATCCGCGAAGCCTATGCCCACGACCTGCGTTCGCTGCTGATCGTACACGGCCGGGGGCAGCAGCCCGACAGCCCGGCCAACGTGCTGCGCTCCTACCTGGCCAAGTGGCTGGCCCAGTTCGATGAGGTACAGGCGTTCGCCTCCGCCCAGCAGGCCGACGGCGGTCTGGGCGCCACCTGGGTGATGCTGCGCAAGAGCGAGCGGGCGAGGGCGGACAACCGCGAGCGGCAGCAGAAGCGACGCGGCTGACGCTGCCCCTGCACCACGAAGCCGGCACGCGGCCGGCTTCGTGGTTACACCAAGGGGGCTTTATGCCAACGCTGGCTCAGTGTGCTTTACCGCTTCGCGCATGCGCCGGCGGAACAGCGGCTCATCGACATCGACGGCCGGCTGATAGGCGCGGCTGAAGGCGTTGAGGGCCTGCAGGGCGTCTTCCAGCCACTGGTCTTCGCGCAGCGACAGGGCATCGAAGCCGCAGCGGGTGAGGAAGAAGGCTTGATCGACCAGCACGTCGCCGATGGCACGAATCTCGCCATCGTAGCCGTAGCGCTCACGCAGCAGGCGCGCGAGACTGTAGCCACGGCCGTCGGTGAACTTGGGGAAGTCGATGGCGATCAGCGGGGCAGAAGCCAGCTCGTCGGCCAGTTCCGGCGTCAGCTCGGTGTCGCTGCCCAACCAGGGCGCCAGCTCCTGGCTTCCTTTCAGCTCCTGCCAGCGCGCCAACGGCACGATGGCCGGAGAGGCGGGCAGCGCGGCGTCCTCTTCGCGAATCAGCACCCAGCGGTCTTCGGCCGGCTTGCCGCCACGAATGAAGGGGCGCACGGAGACGTTCTGATCAGGCATATACCCGCTCCTTGAAAGGCTTGAGGCCGATACGGCGATAGGTTTCGATGAAGGTTTCGCCCTCGACACGCTCACCGACATAGACTTGCAGCACCTTGTCGATCACCTCGGGCACGCTTTCGCGGTCGAACGAAGGGCCGAGAATCTTGCCCAGCGATGATTCGTTGCCCTGAGCACCGCCGAGCGAGATCTGATACCACTCCTCGCCCTTCTTGTCGACGCCGAGGATGCCGATATGGCCGACGTGGTGATGTCCGCAGGCGTTCATGCAGCCGGAAATGTTGAGATCCAGCGGCCCCAGGTCATAGAGGTAGTCGATATCCTCGAAGCGCTCCTGAATGGCCTGGGCCACCGGGATGGACTTGGCGTTGGCCAGGGCGCAATAGTCACCGCCCGGGCAGCAGATCAGGTCGGCGAGAGTGCCCACGGTGGGGTTGGCCAACCCGAGCTCGCCCAACCGGTGCCAAAGTTCCTCGAGGCGATCCACCGCCACGTCGGCAAGCACCAGGTTCTGCTCGTGGGTCACGCGGATCTCACCGTAGCTGAACTCGTCGGCCAGGCCGGCCACCTGATGCATCTGCTCCCAGGTCAGGTCACCGGGCGAGTGGTTCTTGCGCTTGAGTGACAGCGTCACCGCCTTGTAGCCCGGCACCTTGTGCCCATGCACGTTATTGGTCACGAAGCGGGCAAAGGCCCGGTTCTCGCCGCGCAGGCGCTCGAACTCGGCAATTGCCCCGTCGCTGACGGTGCGCCGCTCGGGGTCGAAGAAATGCGACTGCATCGCCTCGACGGCTTCGCGGGTCAAGGTCTGCGGCCCATCCTTCAGATGCGCCCATTCGGCGTCCACCCGACGGCGGAACTCCTCGACGCCCAGCGCCTTGACCAGAATCTTGATGCGCGCCTTGAACTTGTTGTCGCGGCGGCCGAACTGGTTGTAGACGCGCACCAGGGCCTCGAGATAGGTCAGCAGGTGCTGCCAGGGCAGGTCCTCACGCACCACCTCGCCGATCATCGGCGTACGACCGAGACCGCCACCGGCCAGCACCTTGACGCGAACGTCGCCGTGTTCGTCGCGCCATAGGCGCAGGCCCACGTCATGCACCTGGATGGCGGCACGATCCTCGGCGGCACCCGTCACCGCGATCTTGAACTTGCGCGGCAGGTAGGTGAATTCGGGATGGAAGGTCGACCACTGGCGGATCAGCTCGCACCACGGGCGCGGATCGACCTCTTCGTCCTCGGCAATGCCGGCGAACTGGTCGGTAGAGGTATTGCGAATGTCGTTGCCGCTGGTCTGGATGGCATGCATCTGCACGCTGGCCAGCTCGGCCAGCATGTCCGGCACCGTCTCCAGCTTCGGCCAGTTCAGCTGCAGGTTGGTACGGGTGGTGAAGTGTCCGTAGCCGCGATCGTAGTCGCGAGCCAGATCGCCCAGCTTGCGCAGCTGGTAGGAGGCCAGCATGCCGTAGGGGATGGCAATACGCAGCATGGGTGCGTATCGCTGGACGTAGAGGCCGTTCTGCACGCGCAGCGGCAGAAATTCCTCGTCGCTGATGCGGCCGGCCAGGTAACGGTTCATCTGCTCGCGAAACTGGGCGACGCGTTCATTGACCAGTGTCTGATCATGGGTGTCGTAGCGGTACATTCAGCCGGTCCTGCTGCTAGGGGATTGGCGAAGCGTCAGGGGGCACCATAACGCCCCTGCGATATTCTATGAAAGAATAAATATTCATATTTTTTATACGTAAAGACATATAAAGCGTCAAGGGGCATGCTGCCTGCTCAAAACTGCAGCCGAAGCCACTGACGACGCTGCCAGATCGCGGCAAACCACAGTGAATTCAGGCAGCGATAGCCGAGCTGCACCCACCAGATGCCCAGCAGGCCCTGCTCCATGGTCACGCCGACCCACCAGGCCAGAGGCAGGAAGACCAGCCACTGCAAGGTAAGGGTAGTGGTCATCACGGTACGGTTGGCCCCGGCACCCAGCAGCGCCTGCCCCAGAACCAGGGCAGCGGCATCCAGCACGATCATCACGGCAGTCAACTGCAGCGGCAGCCGGGCCAGGGCGATCAGCTCAGGATCGTACAGGAACAGCCTCAGGACATGCTCGGGCCACAGCGTCATGGGCAATGCCAGCGACGCCAGGCATAGCCAGGCCAGGCGCACCACGTCCCAACCCCAGCGATGCGCCTCGCCATGAGCCTGTTCGCCAAGCGACTGGCCCACCAGGCTCATCGCGGCCATGCCCAGGCCCACGCCGGGCAGGATCAGCAGCAGCGACAGATTCACCAGCACATGGCCCACCGCCACGCTGGCGGTATCGATCCGGCCCAGGATCCAGAACAACACGGCATAGCCGGCAGCGAACCAGAGCTGCTGAAAGGAGTGCGGCGTGGCCAGGCGCAGGGTCGTCAGTAGCGTAGGGCGCTCCGGCAGTTGCCTCATGAAACCGCAGGAGACGGCGTGACGGGCGCTGACCCAGGCCCAAAGGCCAAGCCCGGCGAGCAGCGAAAGGGTGGTTCCCGCGCCGGCTCCCGCCGCCCCCATGGCGGGCATTCCCAGGTAGCCGAAGATCAGACAGAGGCTGGCGAGCACGTTGACGACGTGCATCACCAGCATGATGCGCAGGTAGTAGCCACTCTGCTGGATGCCGTTCCAATAGCCACGAAAGCAGAAGATCATCGCCACGGCGGCGAGCGACATCACTCGCCAGCGGAAGTACTCCACCGCGACCTCGGTGACCTCGGCGCTGGGGTTGAGCCACCCCAGCAGCCACGGCGCCTGCCACAGGCAGAGCAGGGTAACGGGCAGCGACACCAGCAGGGCAATCGCAAGGCCGGCATTGAGCGGCAGGGCACGCAGGTGCCAGGCCTGCTCGCCGTGCCGCCAGGCGGTCTGTGCCTGCACCCCCGACGAAAGCCCGAACACCAGCGCGGTGATCAGGAACATGGCGTAGCCGCCGATGCCCACGCCGGCCAGCGGCACCTCGCCGAGCGAGCCGACCAGGGCCGCATCGATCAGATTGATCAGGCTCTGGGTGACCATGGCAGCGATGATCGGCAGAGCGAGGCGCAGGATTCTCCGGCGGCGCAGGGAGTCGGGTAACATCCGTACTATCGGTTCGCGTACTATCGGTTCATCTGAAAAACGCCCGTGCCGGTGGCACGGGCGGTGTCGAATGGCGACACGTCAGGCCGGATCGTAGGAGAGCACCGGCGACAGCCAGCGCTCCATCTCGGCAAGCGTCATGCCCTTGCGCTCGGCCAGCGCCTCGACCTGGTCGCGGGTGATCTTGCCGGTCGAGAAGTACTTCGACTGGGGGTGGGAGAAATACCACCCCGAGACTGCCGCGGCCGGCCACATGGCGAAGTTCTCGGTCAGCTCGATACCGGCGTTCGCCGTGGCATCGAGCAGGCGGAACAAGGTGCGCTTCTCCGTGTGGTCGGGGCAGGCGGGGTAGCCCGGCGCCGGCCGGATGCCCTGGTACTTCTCGGCGATCAACGCATCGTTGTCCAGCGTCTCGTCGGGCACGTAGCCCCAGAACTCCTTGCGCACCCGCTCGTGCATGCGCTCGGCGAAGGCCTCGGCCAGGCGGTCGGTGAGGGCCTGGACCATGATCGCGTTGTAGTCGTCGCCGGCGGCCTTGTAGCGCTCGGCCAGCGCCTCGACGCCATGGCCGGTGGTCACGGCGAAGCCGCCGATCCAGTCGGGCTTGCCGCTCTCCTTGGGCGCGACGAAATCCGCCAGGCTGTAGCAGACGCCGTCGCGATTCTTGGTGGTCTGCTGGCGAATGTGATGCAGCCGCTCGATCACCCGGCTGCGCGACTCGTCGGCATACACCTCGATGACGTCGTCATCGACGCTATTGGCCGGCCACAGGCCGATCACGCCGCGCGCCTCGACGCGCTTCTCGTCGATCAGCTTGCGCAGCATCTGCTGGGCATCGGCGAACAGGCTGCGCGCCGCCTCGCCGACCACGGCGTCGTCGAGAATCTTGGGGTACTTGCCCACCAGCTCCCAGCTCATGAAGAAGGGCGTCCAGTCGATGCGCTCGAGCAGCTCCTCGATATCGTAGCCATCGAACACCTTGAGGCCGGTGACGGCAGGCCGGGGCGGGGTATAGCCGTCCCAGTCGATGGGCAGCTTGCGCTGACGCGCCTCGGCATAGCTCAGGTCGGCCGCCTTGGGTCGACGCTTGGCATTGCGGTCGCGCACCTGCTCGTACTCGGCCTTGATCTCGGCCACGTAGGTGGGCTTGAGCGCGGGCGAGAGCAGCTTGCCGGCCACGCCGACCGCCCGGGAGGCGTCGGCCACGTAGATCACCGGCTCGTCGTACTGCGGCTCGACCTTTACCGCCGTATGCGCCTTGGAAGTGGTGGCGCCACCGATCAGCAGCGGCAGCGTGAAGCCCTGGCGCTGCATCTCCTTGGCCACGTGTACCATCTCGTCCAGCGACGGGGTGATCAGGCCCGAGAGACCGATAATGTCGGCGTTCTCCTCGCGGGCCGTCTGCAGGATCTTTTCCGCCGGCACCATGACGCCGAGGTCGACCACGTCATAGTTGTTGCACTGCAGGACCACGCCGACGATGTTCTTGCCGATGTCGTGTACGTCGCCCTTGACCGTGGCCATCACGATCTTGCCCTTGGCCTGCTGATCTTCCGCCGCGAGCTCGCTCTTCTCGGCCTCGATATAGGGAATGAGATAGGCCACCGCCTGCTTCATGACCCGCGCCGACTTGACCACCTGGGGCAGGAACATCTTGCCCGCGCCGAACAGGTCGCCGACCACGTTCATGCCGTCCATCAACGGCCCCTCGATCACCTCGATGGGGCGGCTGGCCTGCTGGCGGGCCTCCTCGGTGTCGTCCTCGATATAGGCCGTCACCCCCTTCACCAGGGCATGCTCGATTCGCTTGTTGACCGGCCAGGAGCGCCACTCGAGGTCCTCCTTTCTGGCCGCACCGCTGCCATCGCCCTTGTACTTCTCGGCCAGATCGACCAGTCGCTCGGTGGAGTCGCTGCGGCGATTGAGCACCACGTCCTCGACCGCCTCTCGCAGCTCCTCCGGCAGGTCGTCGTAGACCGCCAGCTGGCCGGCGTTGACGATACCCATGGTCAGCCCGGCACGGATCGCATGGTAGAGGAAGACCGAGTGGATCGCCTCACGCACCGGGTTGTTGCCACGGAAGGAGAACGACACGTTGGAGACGCCGCCCGAGACCATGGCGTGGGGCAGGTGCTCGCGAATCCAGCGGGTGGCCTCGATGAAGTCGACGGCGTAGTTGTCGTGCTCTTCGATGCCGGTGGCGATGGCGAAGATGTTAGGATCGAAGATGATGTCTTCCGGCGGGAAGCCGACCCGTTCGACCAGCAGCTCGTAGGCGCGCTGGCAGATCTCGGTCTTGCGCGCGAAGGTATCGGCCTGGCCGGCCTCGTCGAAGGCCATCACCACCACGGCGGCGCCGTAGCGGCGGCACAGGCTGGCCTGCTCGAGGAAGGCCGCCTCGCCTTCCTTGAGCGAGATCGAGTTGACCACCGCCTTGCCCTGCACGCACTTGAGCCCGGCCTCGATGATCTCCCACTTGGAGGAGTCGATCATGATCGGCACGCGGGCGATGTCGGGCTCGCCGGCGATCAGGTTGAGGAAGCGCACCATCGCCTCCTGGGACTCGAGCATGCCCTCGTCCATGTTGATGTCGATGACCTGGGCGCCGTTCTCCACCTGCTCCAGCGCCACCTCCAGCGCCGTGGTGTAGTCCTCTTCGACGATCAGCCGCTTGAAGCGCGCCGAGCCGGTGACGTTGGTGCGCTCGCCGACGTTGACGAACAGCGAACTCTTCTCGATGTTGAACGGCTCGAGGCCGGAGAGGCGGCAGGCGCGCGGGCGCTCGGGCACCTGGCGCGGCGCCAGGCCCTGGATGGCGGCATGGATCGCGGCGATGTGCTCTGGGGTCGAGCCGCAGCAGCCGCCGATGATATTGACCAGGCCGCTCTGGGCGAATTCGGCGACGATGGCGGCCATCTCCTCCGGCGTCTGGTCGTACTCGCCGAATTCATTGGGCAGCCCGGCGTTGGGGTGCGCGGAGACGAAGGTGTCGGCCTTGTTCGAGAGTTCCTCGAGATAGGGGCGCAGCTCCTCGGCGCCCAGCGCACAGTTGAGGCCGATGGAGAGCGGCTGGGCGTGACGCACCGAGTTCCAGAAGGCTTCCGTGGTCTGGCCGGAGAGGGTGCGCCCCGAGGCGTCGGTGATGGTGCCCGAGATCATGACCGGCAGGCGCTCACCGCGGGCCTCGAACAGGGTCTCCAGGGCGAAGATGGCGGCCTTGGCGTTGAGGGTGTCGAAGATCGTCTCGATCAGGATCAGGTCGGCGCCGCCTTCGATCAGCGCTTCGGCCGCCTCGTAGTAGTTGTCGCGCAGCTCGTCGAAGGTGACGTTGCGCTTGGCCGGGTCGTTGACGTCCGGTGACAGCGAGGCAGTGCGCGAGGTCGGCCCGAGCACGCCGGCGACGTAGCGCGGCACGCCGGTTTCGGCCGCCACGGCGTCGCACACCTCGCGCGCCAGGCGCGCCGACTCGCGGTTGAGCTCGGGCACCAGCGCCTCCATGCCGTAGTCGGCCTGGGACAGGCGGGTGCTGTTGAAAGTATTGGTCTCGATGATGTCGGCACCGGCCTCGAGATACTGGCGGTGAATGCGCGTGACCAGATCGGGGCAGGTCAGCGCCAGCAGGTCGTTGTTACCCTTGAGGTCGGAGGGCCAGTCGCCGAAGCGCTCGCCGCGGAAGTCGGCTTCGTCGAGCCGCGCATTCTGCAACATGGTGCCCATGCCGCCATCCAGCATGAGGATGCGCTCGCCGAGCCGTTCGGAGAGGGAGGCGGTCAGTGCAGAAGGTAGGGCGGCCATGGGTCGGGTCAGTCTCCAGCGAAAGTCACGTCCAGGAATCGAGGCCGCCCCGCGAATTCTTGTCGGCTGCTGGCGGTGGCGGTCGTGTCGGCCCGCCATGGTAGCAAAACCAGCGCCTTGAGGGCAGGGCCGATCAAAAACCGAGCAAAACAGTCGGGATTGTCTCTCAGCCGGCTTTTGCTTACCATAATGGCATGTCACTTACGGCCGGCCGACGCGGCCGAGGCCCGACCAGCGAGAACACCATGAGCGAGACCATCCAGATTACCGACAGCGCCCAGGACTACCTCGCCGAGCTGCTCGAGAAGCAGAACGTCGAGGGAATCGCGGTGCGCATCTTCATCACTCAGCCGGGAACCCCCTACGCCGAGACCTGCCTGGCCTACTGTCGCCCTGGCGAGGAGGAGCCGAGCGACGAGAGACTCGCGCTCGAAAAGATCGTGGTGTTCCTCGACAAGAACAGCCTTCCCTTCCTCGAGGAGGCCGTGGTCGACTTCAATGCCGACCGCATGGGCGGCCAGCTGACCATCAAGGCGCCCAACGCCAAGATGCCCAAGGTCAACGCCGATAGCCCGCTGGAGGATCGCGTCAACTACATCCTCTACAGCGAGATCAATCCCGGCCTGGCTGCCCACGGCGGCGAGATCAAGCTGGTCGAGCTGACCGAGGATCAGGTGGCGGTGCTGGCCTTCGGCGGCGGCTGCCAGGGCTGTGCCGCGGTCGACCTGACCCTCAAGGAGGGGGTGGAGAAGACCCTGATGGAGCGCATCCCGGAGCTGGCCGGCATCCGCGACGTGACCGATCACACCGATACCACCAACGCCTACTATCGCTGAGCCTCCCGCGGCGAGCCGCATCTGGCGGGATCGCCGCGGTTCACACCGAACGCGCCCACCGGGCGCGCCGCTCCTTTCAGCGAACGCTCTCGGAAGGCTCTATCCTGGAGCCTTCCTGGGTTTCGGCTCCCCGTTCCGCACGGCGTGACGCCTTTCCTTCCTCGTCAGGCTGCCAGGTTCGCCGCATCAGCTCCGCTTCGAGCGTACGCAGGCGTGCCGCCTGCTCGTCGATATGGCGTTTCTGGTCGTCGATGCGGGCCTGCAGCAACGACTGCTCGTGGCGCAGGGTATCGATGCGCTCCTCGGCACGGCTCCTGGCCCACTGGGTCTCGCGATGCTGTTTCTCCTCCCTGGACAGCGCCGCCTGGGTCTCGTGCAGCTGCCGCTGCATGTTCTCCTGGCGCTTCTCGAGTTGCGCCACCGTGGCGTCGTGTCGCTTCTCGGCCGACATCCGCTCTTGACGCGCCTCGTCGAGCAGGCCCATCAGTCGCGCCTCGGCGGCCTCGTGGCGCTGCTCCTCCTGGTTCAGGCGCGCCAGTTGCTGGGCGTCGCGGTCGGCCAGCGCCTGCTGGTGCGCCTGCATCTGCTGCTCGTTCTCTCGCTGCAGCTTGTCGAGCTGCTGCAGGGTGCGATTCAGGCGCTGTTCCAACTGGCGCGTGCGCTCCTGCCACTGGTCGCGCTCGCTCTCCACCTTCGCCAGCGCAGCACTACGCTGCTCGAGCCGCTGCTCCGTGCCCGCCAGGTGCGCTGACAGGGCGGCCTCGCGCTGCTCGGCATCCTCGACCTGGCGCTGCGCCTCCTGCATGGCGGCCTGCGCATCCGCCACGCGCCGGTCGGCCTGCTCGCGGTAACCCGCCAGCCCCTCGCCGGCCGCCTCCTGGGCCTTGTGCCACAGGCTTTCCGCCAGTTTCAGCACCGGTTCCGGCATGGATTGGGAGGCGGGCAGGTCGCGGCTGGCCTCACGCTGCAACCGCCACTCCCTCAGATGATCGCTGATGGTGGTAAAGCTGCCGGTTCCCAGCACGTCGCGAATCTTCTGGACGCTGGGCGCCTCCCCTTTGGCCAGCAGGGTCTCGATGGCCTGCTGGACGTCCTCGTACTGCACACCGCTGCGCGCCATGACGATCTCCTTGTGTGGTGGGGCGGCTGATCCTTGCTCTAGCGGCAGGCGTCGCTTGTTGTTGCTGTTTCCGTGCGCCCGCTTGGATACCTAAGCATAGCGACTTTCGTCCAAGGCGGAAAGCTAATTACATTATACGTAATTACGTAATTTACGTAACGCAGATCACCAAAAATTCATGATTACCCGTCTTATCTTGAATTTGTTGCCGCTACACGGGAGACTCAAGCACACGACAAGGGGCAGAAAGCACAGCGGCAGGGCAGGCGATGCACGAACGAGAGGCGTACGAGGAGAGCGGCAGTGACACCACCGCGAACCGGAACCAGGGGCGGCCGCCGGTTCGCCATGCCATCCCACCGACGGCGGTTCCTGTCGTGGCCAACGCCAATGGCGCTGCTCGTATCGCGGCCAGCAGCGATGCCGAGGCCGTGGCCCTGTGGCTTGCCGAGTACCGTGCCAGCCCGCAGACCCTGCGCGCCTATCGCCGCGAAGCCGAGCGGCTGCTGCTATGGCTGGAACACCGGGGGCGGGGTCTCGAGCAATTGCACCGCCAGGACCTGGACGCCTTCGAGGCGTTCCTGGCGTCGCCCACGCCGCGCCACCTCTGGGTGGGGCCGCCGCGGCCGCGACACGCGCCGGACTGGCGGCCGTTTCGCGGACCGCTGTCGCCGGCCAGCCGCAGGCAGAGCCTGGTGATCCTGCAGGGCATGTTCGCCTGGCTGGTCGAGGCGGGGTGGGTCGAGCACAACCCGTTCCGCTTGATGCGCGACAAGCGCCGCCGGCTCGACAATCGCCAGCCCGGCATCGATCGCTATCTGGAGCGCCCGCTGTGGGAGTGGCTGTGGCAATGGCTCACCCAGCCCCTGGAAGATGACGCCAGCGCTCGCGAGCGTTATCTATGGCAGCGTCGGCGCGTGATATTCGGCTTCGCTTACCTGCTGGCACCGCGTATCGGCGAGATGGCCGGCGCCGAGATGGACGACTTCTTTCAGCGCGAAGGGCGCTGGTGGTGGCGCGTAGTGGGGAAGGGCGACAAGGCTGCCCGGATACCGGTGCCCGACGACATGCTGGCCCTGTTGCGTGACTGGAGGCGTGAACTCGGCTTATCCGCTGAGCCTGCGCCCGGGGAGGCAGGCCCCGTGCTGCGCGGACTGGACGGCCAGCGTGGCCTGGGCGACAACCAGCTCTACCGCCTGATACGCGACACCTTTCACCAGGCCGCCTCGGCCCTGGAAACCGAGGCCGGCGATACGGCGACGGCACAGGTGGCGCGGCTGCGCAGCGCCACGCCGCACTGGCTACGCCATACCGCGCTCACGCACCAGGCCCAGGCCGGCGTGGAGCTGCGCTACCTGGCCAGCACCGCTCGCCATGCCCGACTGGACACCACCGCCCAATACCTCCATACCGAAGACGAGGAGTGGCATCGCCAGCAGTCGGCCCATGGATTGCCCGGCAGGGCGGCTGAGCCGGTATAATGGTGGACGAGCCAATACGGGAGACGACATGACTACCGAAGCCACGGCCGAACAGGCCCAGCAGGCGCTGCTGGAAGAGTTCGAGATGTTCGACAACTGGATGGACCGCTACCAGTACATCATCGACATGGGCAAGCAGCTGCCGGCGTTTCCCGAAGAGTGGAAGACGCCGGAGCGCAAGATCCAAGGCTGCCAGTCCAACGTCTGGATGCATCATCGCCGCGAGGGCGAGGTACTGCACTTCGACGCGATATCGGATGCCGCCATCGTCTCCGGCCTGATCGCCGTGCTGATGCGCATCTACAACGACCGGCCGGCCGCCGAGATTCGCGACACCAGCCCGCATTTCCTCGAGGATTTGGGACTGGACAAGCACCTTTCGCCGACGCGCAGCAACGGGCTGCACGCCATGCTCGGCAAGATCTACGAGGTCGCCGACAGCGAGGCAGCCTCGGCCTGACGCCGCCCCGGCGCGAGCGCGATGGCGTGCCGTCGCCGCTCCCGCGCGAGGATGCCCTCGGCATCCAGACTGGTGATGGAAACGTCACGCGCGGCAGGGATCTCGCCCGCCAGTTGCAGCGCCTGGTAGCGACCACAGCAGACGCGCAGGAAAGAAGCGAAGTTGGCGGGGTCGTGGCCGGCCTCGGCGCACTCCCGCGACAGCTTCGCCAACAGCTGGCTCAGGGACAGCCCGTCGCGCCTGCCGATCTCCTCCAGGATCGCCCAGAAGAAGCGCTCCAGGCGCACGCTGGTGGAGACCCCGTCGAGGCGGATGGAGCGGGTCCGGGGCTCCCAGAGGCTGGATTCGGCGCCGATGAAAAGCCTGCACATGCCGTTGTCCCCCTTGCTGGCCCGACCGACACCTCATCATGGTACCGGATGCGGGCCAGAGCAAGGCGATCAGGGCTCAATGCGCGTTCCGAGGACCTGCAGGAACTGGGCGAGCCAGGCAGGGTGGGCGGGCCAGGCCGGAGCGGTGACCAGCTTGCCATCGGTAACCGCATCGTCCACCGCAATGTCGGCATAGCGCCCCCCGGCCAACTCCACCTCGGGTCGACACGCCGGGTAGGCCGAGCAGGTACGCCCCTCCAGCACCCGGGCGGCCGCCAGCAGCTGGGCGCCATGGCAGATCGCCGCCACTGGCTTGTCGGCCTCGAAGAAATGACGCACCAGGCCGATGACCTTGTCGTTCAGGCGCAGGTACTCCGGCGCCCGGCCGCCGGCGATGACCAGGCCGTCATAATCGGCCGGCTCCACCGTAGTGAAGTCGGCGTTGAGCGTGAAGCGATGGCCCGGCTTCTCGCTATAGGTCTGGTCGCCCTCGAAATCGTGAATGGCGGTGGCGACGGTGTCGCCGGCCCGCTTGTCGGGGCATACGGCGTCGACGCGATGCCCCACGGCCTTGAGGGCCTGGAACGGCACCATGGTCTCGTAGTCTTCGGCAAAGTCGCCGCACAGCAAGAGCAGTCGCTTGGCAGGCATGGCGTGTCTCCTCATCGACTCGTCGTGGTGGATGTGCCCACGCATCAGTCTGGCACGGGCGGGCCGGAGGAGGGTGGTAGCGGGCTACTACAGCCACTCGTCAAGCAAAGGCAGGCGCGCGACGAGGCGCCGGCATGGCAGTGTCAGCGTTCAGGCAGGTGGCACGCGTGGCGACAGCGAAAGTGCTCGTCCAGCTCGGGGTCTTCGCGACAGAGCCGTTCGCTGGGTCCGCCGGGCACGGGATCAAGGCCGCCTTCGCTACCGGGGTGGCAGCGTACGATGCGCTTGGCGGCAAACCAGCCGCCGCGCAGCGGGCCGTGGACCTGAATGGCTTCCACCGTGTAGTGGGAGCAACTGGGCCAGAAGCGGCAGCGTGGGCCCAGCAGAGGGCTGATCGCCAGCTGGTAGAGCCTGACCAGGCCGATCATCGCGAACCCAAGAGCGCCGCGTAGCAATCGACCAAGGCAGGCGAGCCAGGCCGCCAGGCAGGGCATGGCTCAGCGCCCCTCCGCCGGCTTGCGGTAGAGGGTTTCCGGGTCGATCAAAGGCTCGCTGGTGATGCGCGCTTCGCCGTTTTCCAGGGCCACGTAGAAACAGCTGCGCCGCCCGGTATGGCACGCGGGGCCGGTCTGTTCGACCTGCAGCAGCAGGGTGTCGCCGTCACAGTCGAGGCTGGCTCCGCGCAGGTGCTGCTGCTGGCCCGACGACTCCCCCTTGCGCCACAGCTTGCCGCGGGAGCGCGACCAGTAGCAGACGCGCCCGGTGGCGAGCGTCTCTTCCAGCGCCTCGCGGTTCATCCAGGCCATCATCA
Organism: Halomonas sp. SS10-MC5; assembly: GCF_015992245.1. NCBI lineage: Bacteria > Pseudomonadati > Pseudomonadota > Gammaproteobacteria > Oceanospirillales > Halomonadaceae > Halomonas > Halomonas sp. SS10-MC5. The sequence continues at coordinate 2,325,814 of NZ_CP065435.1, forward strand.
ACACTTCACCGCTGTCGTGCTGCTGCGCAATGGCGGGGATGAGGCCGTCGCCGTTGAAGCGTACGGCGCCGAGCACCTCGGCCAGCGGCACTCGGGAGTCGAGCTCGGCATGCTCGAGTTGCTTGAAGGTATCGGTCATGGCTTTTCCGTTATGACTCGCTCAGGCCTGCGCCACTGCCTTCAGGCACAGGTCGCAGCTGCCCAGCAGCTCGATGGTCTGGCGCTCGACGCGAAAGCCGAGGTCGCGGGCCTGGGCGCTGAGCTGGGCGTTGACGTCGTCCAGATGCAGCTCTTCGACGCGCCCGCAGTGGCGGCAAATCAACAGCTGGAAGCCGTGTGCATGCTCGGGGCAGGGGCAGGCTACGTAAGCGTTGAGCGACTCGATGCGATGCACCAGCCCTTGCTCGATGAGGAAATCGAGCGCGCGGTAGATGGTCGGCGGGCGGGCAGCCGCATGCTCGACGGCGAGCCGATCGAGCAGCTCATAGGCCTTGAGGCCGCCGCTGGCCCCGGCGATCATCTCGAGTACGCGTCGCCGGATCGGGGTGAAGCGCACCCCGCGAAGCTGACATTGTCTTTCGGCCTGCGCGAGCAGGGTGGTAGCGTCGGTCATGGGCGACCCAGGATTTCAGGAACAGCCACCATTCTACGTGGTGACACAAGGCTCGGCCAGCTCGGGATCGGGCAGGTCCTTGAGTTCGCCGCGGCGAGCGAAGTGCTGCTGGGCGAACGCGACCCGCGCCTTGACGCCCATCCCTTCGGGCTGCTTTTCCACCAGGTCCAGGCGTGAGCGCAGCCCCTCACCATTGGCCATTTGGATGGCGAGACCCGGGCGAGCATTGAGTTCGAGCAGCATGGGGCCGCGGTCGCGGTCGATCACCATGTCGGTACCGAGATAGCCGAGCCCGGTCATCTCGTAGCAGCCGGCGGCCAGTTCCAGCAGGTTGGTCCAGTCGGGAATGCGCAGGCTGGCCAGCTCGTGGCCGGTATCCGGGTGGTCGCGACGCGAGCGGTCGAACTGGACGCCACGCACCGCCGTGCCTGTGGCGATGTCGAGCCCCACCCCCACCGCGCCCTGGTGCAGGTTGGCCTTGCCGTCCGAGGCGGCCGTGGAGAGACGCATCATGGCCATCACCGGGTAGCCGCGGAAGATGATCACGCGAATGTCCGGCACGCCCTCGTAGGTGTACTCGGAGAGCTGCTCGTCGAAGTTGATCAGCGCCTCGATCATCGCCACGTCGGGCGCCCCCCCCAGCGAGTAGAGCCCCGACAGGATGTTCGAGATGTGGCGGTGCAGGTCCTCGAGGCTGAGCTTGGCGCCGCTGGGCTTGACGAAGCCATCGCTGTCGACCCGCTCGATCACCAGGATGCCCTTGCCGCCGCTACCCTTGGCCGGCTTGATGGCGAAGCCGCCATGCCCCTCGATCATCTTTCCGACCTGCTTGACCTCGAACTGCGTGGTCACCGTGCCGATCAGTGCCGGTGAGGTGATGCCGTGCTTCTCGGCAAGCAGCTTGGTTTTCAGCTTGTCATCTACCAGGGGGTAGAGACGGCGCTTGTTGTAGCGTCCGATATAGCGGATGTTGCGCCGGTTCATGCCGATGATGCCGCGGCTACGGAGTTGGCTTGGCCATACCCACATGATGCTCAGTCCTCGGTGACCGGTTTGAAGCGCCGCAGCTCGAGCAGGCGGTAGCCGGTGTAGTTACCCAACAGCATGATCAGCGCCATGATGATCAGCTGGACGCCCAGGAAGTTGAAGGTGATGTGACGAATCCAGGGATTGTTCATCGCCAGGTACGCCAATACCGCCGTTATGAGGCTTCCGCCGCCCTGAATCAATACCTGCTTGGGGCCTTCCTCTTCCCACAGGATCGACATGCGCTCGATGGTCCAGGCCAGGATGATCATCGGGAAGAAGGTGATCGTCAGGCCCGCGTTGAGGCCCACCCGGTAGGAGAGCACGGAGAAGATCGAAATGATGGCGATGACCGTGATGATCACCGCCGAGACTCGAGCCACCAACAACAGGTTGAGATAGGAGAGGTAGTTGCGTATCACCAGCCCGACGGAGACGACCAGCAGGAAGCCGACCAACCCGGTGGGCAGGGTCGTCTGGATGAAGGCCAGTGCGATCAACACGGGCATGAAGGTGCCCGAGGTCTTGATCCCGACGAGGATGCGCAGGAACACGACGACCAGCGCGCCGATGGGAATGAGCAGGATGGTCTGGAACAGCGCCTGCTCCTCGAGCGGCAGGCTGTGAATGGAAAAGTTGAGCAGGGTATCGTCGGCCAGCTGGCTGCGTACGGCAGCCGCAGCAGGCTGGCTGCGCGACAGCATGGAGAAGGTGACACGCGAGTTGGTGCCGCCCTGGACCTCGAGCACGGCACGTCCGGCCGTCTCCCAGAGCAGGAGATTCTCCGGCTGACCCTGGTCGGCGGTGCGCGGGTTGAACAGCGCCCAGTTCTCTTCGTCCTCGAAGACCATGATCCAGGAGGTCAGCGTCTGGCGCCGGCGCCCGTCCTCGAGCATCAATCCGCTGACTTCGCGGGCATGCACGCCGGCCTGATTGAGCAGGCGCACCAGCAGGGGCGTACGCTCGAACTGGGTCAGCAACAGGCGTGCGTTCTCGCCCTGGCGATCGTCGTTGAAGTCGCGGATCAGCTCGCGTGTGAACGTGTAGGGATCGGCGCTGCGCATCCAGGCGCGCTCGATCACCTGCGCCGCCGCGGTATCGTAGGGGCGCTCCCAACTGACTTCGCGCAGGGAGGGGCGCGAGATCTGGCGCTTGCGCTGGTCATCGGTCACCAGCAGGCGCACGGAGTAGTAGAGCTGCTGGCTGCCGGTGGCCTGGCGGATCGACCACTGCGCGCGCCGCCCGGTTTCATCCTGCAGGAACGACAGCCCGTAGCCCGGGGAGGCGGTGTTCTCGGTCAGGATCCGGTAGCCGCGCTGATGCGAGGGCAAGGCCAGTTCGACGCGGGCGGGCTCGCCCAGGGCGGTGAAGTCGACGACCGCTTCGACTTCCCAGACCTGGCGCTGCTCGCCCGGGGTCCAGGGCACCTCCATCGCGATGTGTCGATGCAGGCTCGTGCCGATACCGAGCACCATCAGCAGACCCACGATGAGATAGAAGGGCAGTCGCGACATGTATCATCCTTGGCAGATAGGCAGATAGGGTAGTGAGGCTCGGTATCAGCCTTCCTCTTCGTCCCGGTCGTTGATCTCGTCTTCCGCCGCCTCGGAGGCCGGGCGGCCGCCGGGGAATTCGGGCCGTGGGTGAATGTAGTTCTCCGCCACGTCGATCAGGGCGATATCCATCAGAAAACGTCGACCCAGCAGGACCGGATAGTTGAGGTGGGTACGGTCGTTGAGGGTGAACTCCACCGTTTCACGGATCGGCCCCAGGGTCATCAGCAGGCTGACGACCGGGCGCGACGTGCTGCCGGCGGCCTGCATCACACGCACGCGACGCTCGACCGGCCGTTCGATCCACTCGTCGCGCACGCTGTCGACGACGACATCGTCCTCGTTCAAGCCCAGCTTGAAGCGCACCCAGTCCTCGCCGTCGCGCTCGAAGCGAGTGATATCGGTAGCCGAGAGAGAGGAAGTGTTGGCTCCGGAATCGACCCTTGCCCGCAGGTAGGTGCCTACATCGGGCAAGCCGATCCATTCGGAGCGACCGACCATCGACTTGGACGAGAGCGTCTCGCTCAGTTCATTGTTGCATTCCGCCGGAATCACCTGGGGCTCGTCGCCACGCTGCTCGAGCCGCTCGATATCGCCGCGTAGATGGCGAAGGGTGACGCCGGCATCGCGCAGCTCGGCGAGCAGCTCGGCCTGTCGCTGGTCGCTGGCAGCCTGGCCATCGGAACGGTCGCAGCTCTGCGCGATCTGTTCCTCGAGCTGGCCGATACGCGCCTCGAAGGCCGTAGGGCTGAGTGTGGGTTCGGGCTCCGGCTCTGGTGTGAGGGCGCATCCGCTGATCAATAATGTACTCAGCAACCAGGGTATGGGTGCGGATAGCGTTCTCGGTCGCATTGGAATTGACAGCCTCCGGTCGGGCTACGGGCGAGGCGTAGCGGCAGTGGGCTTGGCTTGAAGGGTGCGCGCGTCGTCGCGGTGAAACATGACGGTGGATGATAAGGATTTCGAGGTAGCGTTGTCCAACGCCGTGACAGAGATCCGATTTAACATAATATACATTACACGAACTAACGGATCAGGCTAGGCGGGCCGGATCGCACCAGGCAAAACGGCCCGCTGTCTGCCGGCATCGGCTCCCGCGTGACGCTATCCACACGACGAACCCCGACTCGCCGGCCGGGGTTCGTGGCTTCGCTGACGCGGCGGCCAATCGCCTTCATCTCATGCCTCGTCGGCCGGCGCGTAGGAGCCGTCCTCGCGATGCACTTCCTTGCCGGTAATCGGCGGCGTGAACACGCAGGCCAGGTGCATGGTCTTGTGGGCGCGCAGCAGGTGCTCGTCGTGCTGGTCGAGAATGTAGATGTCACCCGGCTTGATCGGCCAGATTTTGCCGTCGGCCAGGGTTTCCACTTCGCCTTCGCCCTCGATGCAGTAGACCGACTCGTAGTGATGCTTGTAATGAATGTGCGTCTCGGTGCCTTCGAAGATCCGCGTGATGTGGAACGAAAAACCACCGCCATCATTGGCCAGCACCAGGCGCGTGCTGTCCCAGGTGCCGCTCTCCGCCTTGACCAGGCGCTCGGTCTTGCGCGCTTCCTCGAGATTGCGAACGATCATTTTCCCAAGTCTCCGTTCAATCCATGGATTGGCCGGCAGCCGCTGCAGCCGGCCGACAAAAGGTCATGGGTGCCGCGTCGGACGGACGTCGCTCAGGCCATGACTTCCTTGACACTTGCCTCGAGAATGTCCAGCCCCTCGAGCAGGTCCTCGTCGGGAATGGTCAACGGGCACAGGCATTTGACCACCTCACCGGCCTGACCGCTGGTCTCGATCACGAGCCCCTTCTCGAACGCCTTGGCGGTGATCCTGTCGGCCAGCTCGCCATCGCCGACGTCGATACCGCGCATCAGCCCACGGCCACGCTCTGACGCCGCTACGCCCTGCTCGCTGATCCAGGCCGCGATCTTCTGGAAGCGGTCCTCGACTACCCTGCCCTTGCGCTGGACATCGCGCTCGAAGGTATCGTCCCGCCAGTACTGTCGCATGGCGGCGGCGGCCGTGGCAAAGGCCAGATTGAAGCCGCGGAAGGTGCCGTTGTATTGGCCCGGTTTCCACTTGTCCAGGTCGGGACGCATCAGCACGTGAGCGAACGGCAGGCCGAAGCCGGACAGCGACTTGGAGTTGGTCACGATGTCGGGCTTGATGCCGGCGTGTTCAAAGCTGAAGAACTTGCCGGTACGGCCGCAGCCGGCCTGGATGTCGTCGACGATCAGCAGGATATCGTTGTCGCGACAGATCCGCTCCAGGCGCTTGAGCCAGTCGAGGCCGGCCACGTTGATGCCGCCCTCGCCCTGTACCGTCTCGACGATCACCGCCGCCGGAATATCCAGGCCGCTGGAGTTGTCGCCCAGCAGTTTCTCGAAGTAATCCAGGCTGTCGGCGTGCTCACCCAGGTAGCCGTCATAGGGCATGAAGGCGCTGCCCTGCAGCGGAATGCCGCCGGTGGCCTCGCGGAACTTGCGGTTGCCGGTGGCGGCAAGCGAGCCCATGGTCACGCCGTGGAAACCGTTGGTGAAGGTGACGATGTTGTGTCGCCCCTGGGCGACCCGGGCCAGGCGGATGGCCGCCTCGACGGCGTTGGTACCGGTCGGGCCCGGCAGATGGACCTTGTACTCGAGCCCGCGCGGCTTGAGGATCACCTCCTCCAGCGTCTCCAGGTAGTCGCGCTTGGCGGCAGTCCAGAAATCGAGGCCGTGCACGATCCCATCGCTCTCCAGGTAGTCGAGCAGCGCCTGCTTGAGGTGGGGGTTGTTGTGACCGTAGTTGAGGGTGCCGGCGCCGGCGAGGAAGTCGATGTATTCACGGCCGTTCTCATCGGTCAGCCGGGCGTTCCTGGCCTGGGTGAAGACGACCGGGAAGGAGCGGGAATAGGTCCGCACGTTGGATTCGAGCCGTTCGAGAGTCTGGGTCTGCATGTCGACCTCCTGTCGGGATAGTCAAGCGTAGGAAAGCATGGACGGCCGAGGGGCTCGACCATCCAGCGATTCGGGTAGGATCAGATGCGCCGTGTGTCGAAGGGACCGATGCGCACGAGGTTCTCTGGGTCGTGTTCGCCGCCGAGCTGGTCCGTGGAGAAGTATTCACGACTGTTGAGCGGTGCCTGCCAGCGATCGGCCAGGCGCCGGAAAAGCCCCCAGGACGCCTGGTTGTCCGGCGTGATGGTGGTCTCCAGATGGTGGACCTCTCCCTGCTCGGGGCGACTCATGACGGCCTCGACGAGGCGGCGGGCCAGGCCGGTGCCGCGGGCCTTCTCACCCACCGCCACCTGCCAGAGAAAGTAGGTATCCGGCGCGTTGCTCTTCACGTAGCCCGAGACGAAGCCGACGATCTCGCCCTCCTCGTTGGTGGCGACGGCACAGCTATCGCGGAACTGGGTCGCCAGCAACAGGTAGGCATAGGCGGAATTCACGTCGAGCGGCGGACACGACTTGACCAGCTCGTAGATTCCCCAGCCGTCGTCGGGGTTGGGCTTGCGAATGAACAGTGGCGAGGCATCACTGCCGACCACGGCATCGGCCACGCTGGGGCGGGCCAGGTCGGCGGAAGGTGTGAAGGGCTGCGTTGTCACGTTCATGGTTAGGCTTCGCTGTAGCGATGTTGCTCGTAATGATAACAGGGCTCATCATTAAATCAAAACTAGCATTATGAGAGCGGCACAGTTCAATAACAAAAATTTATCGACAGTTGCCGAAGCGCCAGGGAAAGTGTAGCCCAGGAAACGACCGGGAGTCGGAACGACATCGGGCCGCTCGAAGGCGGCCCGAAGTGGCGTGGAGGAGCGCTTCAGCGGCGTGAAAGGGTGCGCATGGTGACGAACTCCTCGGCACCCGTCGGATGGATACCGACCGTGGCGTCGAAATCCGCCTTGGTCAGGCCGGCCCTCACGGCGATGGCGACGCCCTGGATCAGCTCGCCGGCCTCCTCGCCCACCATGTGGGCACCGACGACCACGTCGCTGTCGTCGGCGACGATCAACTTCATCAGGCAGCGCTCCTCGCTGCCGGAGAGCGTATGTTTCATGGGGCGAAAGTCGGTGCGGTAGACCCGAATCGCCCCGTACTGCTTGCGCGCCTGCTCCTCCGAGAGCCCGACCGTGCCGATGTTGGGATGACAGAACACCGCAGTGGCGATATTGCGGTAATCCATCGGGGCCGGTGGGGCGTCGCCGAAATGCTGCTGCACCAGATGCATCGCCTCCGCCAGCGCCACGGGGGTCAGCTCCGGCCCGCCGATGACGTCGCCCAGCGCCAGGATGGAGGGAACGGACGTCTCGAAGCGCTCGTTGACCTTGACCGTGCCGTCGCCGTTGAGCTCGATGTCCAGCGCATCGAGCCCCACGCCTTCCAGGTGGGGCCGGCGCCCCGTCGCCGCCAGCACGGCGTCGACCTCCAGCGACTCGCCGTTGGTGAGCGTGACCAGAAGCCCACCCTCGACCTTGTCGATACGCTCGACGTTGGCTTCGAAATGCAGCCTGACGCCCTTGGCCGCCATCTGCTCGCGGGTGAACTCGCGAACCTCGCGGTCGAAGCCTCGCAGGAACAGCTCGCCCCGGTAAACCAGATGGGACTCGCTGCCCAGGCCGTTGAAGATGCTGGCGAACTCCACCGCGATGTAGCCGCCGCCGAGGGCCAGGAAGCGCCGCGGCAGCTGCGCCAGGTCGAACACCTCGTTGGAGGTCACGGCGAGCTCACGCCCCGGGAAGTCGGGCACCCAGGGCCAGCCACCGACGGCCACCAGGATCTTGGCGGCGGTAATGCTCTCGCCCGCCACCTCGACGCGGTGCGCATCCACCACCCGTGCACGACCATGGATCAAGCGTACGCCGGCGCTGTCCAGCAGGCGGCCGTAGATCTCGTTGAGCCGGATAATCTCGCGAACCTTGTTGTCACGCAGCGTGGCCCAGTCGAACACTGGCGCTTCGGGCAGGCGCCAGCCGAAGCCACGGGCGTCCTGGAAGGCGTCGTGGAAGTGGGCCGCATAGGAGTAGAGCTTCTTGGGCACGCAGCCCACGTTGACGCAGGTACCCCCAAGGTAGCGATCCTCGGCAACGGCCACCCGGGCACCGGCGGCCGCTGCGGTGCGGGCGGCGCGCACTCCGCCGGAACCGGCTCCGATGACGAATAGGTCATAGTCGAAGTCAGACACTCGATTCTCCTCGTCTTGCCGGGCGTGGGACGACGGCCCGGTCGAATCGCTCGATCTTACCAGCGCGACCCATGGCGTGTGGAGCCGCCCCCGCGACTGCGCCGGTTGACCCCCATCCGCAGCGGCGGTAAAAGAGGCCCTCGACAACAGCCCCGGCGAACGGACCCAGCATGGACAAGGACATCGAAACCCTGCTCGACAACAACCGCTCCTGGGCGGAGCGAATGTGCCGCGAGGATGCGGACTACTTCACACGCCTGTCGCAGCAGCAGAACCCTGACTACCTCTGGATCGGCTGCTCGGATAGTCGGGTACCCGCCAATCAGATCGTGTCGTTGCCACCGGGCGAGGTCTTCGTGCATCGCAACGTCGCCAACCTGCTGCATCACAACGACATGAATGCGCTGTCCGTGGTGCAGTACGCCGTCGACATGCTGCAGGTCAAGCACATCATGGTGGTGGGCCACTACGGCTGCGGCGGCGTGAGGGCAGCCGTGGCCGGCGGTGAATGCGGCATGGTCGACTACTGGCTGCACTCGGTGCGTGAACTCTACAGTCAGCATCGCTCCGTGCTGGCGCACCTGCCACTCGACCAGCAGATCGATCGCATGTGCGAGCTCAATGTCCAGGCGCAGGTCAACAACCTGTGCCGCACCAAGATCATCCAACTCGCCTGGCAGCGTGGTCAGCCGCTGGCCGTGCACGGCTGGATCTACGGCCTTGGCGACGGCCGCATCACCGACCTGAAGTGCACCGTGAAGGGCCTGGACCAGGTGGCTACGCTCTACCGTATCGACCGCATCGAGGCGAGCCCCGACGCCTCCTGACTCGGGCCGACTCGAAACCGTGGGCGATGCCCCCTACACTGCGAGCGACGACACCCCAGGGAAACGCCATGGCCGATCCACTCGCCACGCTTCAGCAGCAACATCTCCAGGCCCTGGAACGCCATTACGTCGAGACCCTGGCGGCCCTGGGCTACGATGGCGTGCTGATCTACAGCGGCCGCCCTGCCCTGCACTTCGGCGACGACCAGTACGCCAGCTTCTGCAGCTATGGCCATTTTCAGCACTGGACCGGCCAGGCCGGCCTGGCCCATAGCTGGCTGCTGATCCGCCCGGGACGACGGCCCGTCTGTTACCTGCATGCCCCCGACGATTTCTGGCATCTGCCGGCGCAGCTCCCCGACGAGGCCTGGACCGAAAGGCTCGAAGTGATTCCTGGACGCTACGACGAGGCGCCCCCCATTGCCGCCGGCGGTCGCCTTGCCGTGGTCGGCGATGTCTCCGCCGCCACATCCGCCGCGCTTGGTGCGGAACTCAACCCAGCCGCCCTGCTCACCGCGCTGGATGAAGGCCGTGTACGCAAGTCCGATTACGAGGTCGCCTGCCTGGGCGAGGCCAATCGCATGGCCGGGCTCGGGCACCGCGCCGCGCGGGAGGCCTTCCTGGCCGGCGGCAGCGAACTCGACGTCCACCTGGCCTATCTCCAGGCCTCGCGTCAGCGTGAAAGCGAGCTCCCCTACGGCAACATCGTCGGCAGCGGCGCCCATGCCGCGGTGCTGCACTATCAGCACTACGACACGCAAGCGCCACGTGAGCGATACAGCCTGCTGGTGGATGCCGGTCACCGCCATCGCGGCTACTGCGCCGACATCACCCGCACCTGGGCCGGGGCAGATGCCGAACCGCTCTTCGGCGACCTGGTCGCGGGGATGCACGATATCAAGCAGCGCCTCGTCGAAGCGGTCGCGCCCGGCGTTGACTTCGTCGAACTGCACGAACGGATGCATTGCCTGCTCGGCGAGCTGCTGGTCGCCAGCGGGCTGGTCACCGGCTCTGCGGAGACGGCCGTCGAAAGCGGCATCACCCGTGCCTTCTGCCCGCATGGACTCGGCCACCTGCTCGGCATCCAGGTCCACGACGTGGCCGGCCGCCGGGCCAGCGACGGCACGGCGCTGCCTCCGCCCGCCCAGCACCCGGCGCTGCGCCTGACACGGGAACTGGAAGCGGGAATGGCGGTCACCATAGAACCGGGGCTGTACGTCATCCCCATGCTGCTCGAGCCGCTCACGTCGGGGCCTGCTGGGCGGCACCTCAACCGGGCTTCGATCGAGCGCCTCGCCCCCCATGGCGGCATTCGGATCGAGGATAACGTGGTTGTCACGGCCAACTCAGCCAGGAACCTGACCGCAGACATCGAGTGACCCATGCCTGAACGGTGGCAGCAGACCGGCTTCGTTCCCCCGCGCGGGTTGGCCAACCCGCACGTGCAGACGCTGCTGCCTCGATGCCTGCCTCGGCCCCACCTCGCACGCAACAGCGAGGTCCTCGAACTGCCCGACGGCGATTTCGTGGAGCTCGACTGGATCCTCCCGGCCCCTGCCGACTCCGGCGCGCCGCTCTTCGTGCTGTTCCATGGGCTCGAGGGCTCGTTCCAGTCACCCTATGCCCGTTGGCTGCTGGCCACGGCCAGCCGCATGGGCTGGCGGGCTCTGCTGATGCACTTTCGCGGCTGCGGCAGCCGACCCAACCGGCTGCCGCGCGCCTACCACAGCGGCGACACCGCCGACGCCTACTGGCTGATCGGTGAATTGTCGCGGCGCTACCCCAAGGCGCTGAAGGTGGCCGCGGGTGTCTCGCTGGGAGGCAACATGCTGCTCAAGCTCGTCGCCGAACAGGGCGGCGGCGGTCTCGACCTGGCCGGTGCGATCGTGGTCAGCGCACCGCTCGACCTCGCCGCCAGCGCCGAGAGACTGCACCGGGGGTTTTCCCGCCTCTACGAACGCCACCTGCTGAACGCCCTCAAGCGCAAGGTCGCGCCACGTCTCGCACGCGGCGAGCTGCCCCTGGCATTGGATAGCCGTGCGCTGGCACGCATCGATAGCCTGCGCGACTACGACGACGCCGTCACCGCGCCGCTGCATGGCTTTAGCGATGCCGCCGACTATTACCGCCGCGCCTCCGCCGGGCGCCTGCTCGGCGAAGTCGAGCTGCCCACCCTGATCCTGCACGCCGACGACGATCCGTTCATGCCCGCCGGCCTGTTCGAGCGACTGCCCGATCCGGCCGATGCAGTGCGCCTGGAGATCACCCGCCACGGCGGCCATGTCGGCTTCATGGAGTGGCGCGAACGGCGCCTGCAGCCCTGGCTGGCCCGGCGCCTGGCCCATGAACTCGCCTGCTGGGCAGACACCGGCGCGTCCTGCCAATCGGCGATGGATCACCACCTCAGCCGATCGGACAACTGACCCCGGTTCCCTGCAGGCCGCAGTACCCCCCCGGGTTCTTGTGCAGGTACTGCTGGTGGTACTCCTCGGCCAGGTAGAAGACGTCGAGCGGCGCGATCTCCGTGGTAATGCGGCCACGCCCGGCCTGGGCCAGCGAGTACTGGTAGGCGTCGCGGCTGTGCTGCGCGGCCGCAAGTTGGGCATCGCTGGTGGTGTGGATCACCGAGCGATACTGGCTGCCCACATCGTTGCCCTGCCGCATGCCTTGAGTGGGGTCATGGGCCTCCCAGAACACCCTGAGCAACGTCTCGACATCCACCTCCTGCGGGTCGAAGACCACCCTGACCACTTCGGCGTGGCCGGTGCGCCCGGTGCAGGTCTCCTCGTAGGTGGGGTTGGGCGTCACGCCCCCGGCATAGCCCACCGCCGTGACGTAGACGCCGGGCAACTGCCAGAACAGGCGCTCGGCGCCCCAGAAGCAGCCGAGGCCGAAGACGATTGTCGCGTGTCCCGCGGGGAACGGCGGCAGCATCGAGCGACCGTTGACGGCATGCACGCCCGAGACGCGCATCGGGGTGTCGCGCCCTGGCAGGGCATGGGAAGGCTCGACGGTCATGGCGATTCTCCTGTTAACGGGTCCCGTTGACGCCCCGTGACGCCCGCCCCGGGGCAGCCGATCATGGCGCTTCGTCGATCCGGGGCGGCTTGCCCGGCCGGGTGAAGATGTAGACCAGGTCCACGGCCTGGGCGGCACCCGAGACGGCCTGCACGTAGAGGTTACGCCACAGGGTGTAGCGCAGCGTCAGTTCGGCGATCGGCGAGAAGATACCGACACCATAGCTGACGCGCAGATCCTCTGTCAGGTAGCCGCTCACCACCACCTGGCTTTCGTCGCCGACCCCGGTGGTCTCCAGCGACAGGTCGTCGATGCCGAAGGCCTGGCCGATCGCCCCCACGGCGCCGCCGGTACGCCCCAGGGTGAGGCCAACCAGCGCGGAGGTCAGCGCGCCATCGGCGTCGCCATCCCGCGGTGCACGCCCGCGCAGCAGGTAGGAGAGCGCGCGAGCCTCGTCCATGGCCGGTTCGGAGAAGATCGTCAGGGTCGGTTCGGCAGCGAAGCCGGTCACTCGCAGGCCAGCGATGACGCCGTCCTCGGTGATGTCCGGATTGCGAATGGCCTCGAAGTCGAGCAGCGGCTGGTCCGGCGGGCCGCTGAACAGCAGCTGGCCCTGGCGGATCAGCAGATCCTGGCCGAAGGCGCGGAAGCGGCCATCGACCAGGTTGACCTCGCCGAACAGCTGCACCGGGCCGTCCTGCTGACGCACCTGCAGGGTGCCGGCCAGCCCGGTCTCGAGTCCCGACGCGGCGAGCTGCATGTCCGGCCCGAGATGCAGCTCGAGGCGCACATCCAGCACCATGCCGGCCTCGCGCAGGGCCACGGCGGCCGCTTCGTCGTCGCCCGCGGTGGCCGGCAGGTCCTCGCGCTGCCGGGCCCGCGCCTCGTCGCGCCGGGTGATGATGATCTCGTCCGGGCTGGGGCTGACGGCCGCCGGCGGCGCTTCGCCGATCTCCAGCCTCGCCCAGGGCACCTGCACATCGCCGCGCACGCGCAGTCGCCGGGGATCGATACGCACGGCGATCTCCGGGGCGATGCGCAGGCGCCCGAACTGGGGCAGGCTCACCAGCAGCGGGCGGCGGGTGCCGTCCAGGTCCACGGCGATGCGCCACTCGTCGAGAGAGGGCCAGTTGGCGTTGCCGTCGATGACCAGGCGCCCCTCGTCGCTGGCGACGTAACCCATCAATCGCGCGCTGTCGCCGGCGAACTCGACGCGTATGCGGCCATCCTCGACGATCAGCGGCACGTCGAGACCCGAGGCCTGCAGTCCGGTGAGTTCGAGCGCCCCGTCCAGGCTCGGGTTGTCGCGGGTCCCCGATATCCCGACCCGACCGCTGACGACACCCTCCAGCGTGTCGAGCCCTTGCACCAGGGTGCGATAACGCGACAGATTGAGCCCGTCCAGCACCAGGGTGCCGCTCAGCTCGGCGGCCCCCAGCGGGTCGTCGAGACCGATATCCAGATCGAGCCGCCCGGCATCGCCCAGGGTCAGGTCAAGATTGAGTGCCGTACGCGCCTGATCGGCATCCAGCGTCACGTTGAGTCGCGTATCGGGCATCGACCAGGGCTGGCCGTAGATGTCGACTCCCTCCAGGTCCAGCGCGCTGTCCAGCTCCGCCTCGACGTTCCAGCGGTTGCCGCCCTGGCGCCAACCTGCCTGGAGCCGCAGGTCGGTCTCGCCGCTCGCGCGCCACTCCTCCGGCAACCACTCGGCGAGCAGGTCCATGGGCAGGCCGCGCATCGACAGCACAACCTGTCCCTGGTCGGCGCCGGCCTGCAGCGTCTCGTCCAGGCAGACCCGCCCCCCCTGCTCGCGACGCAGGCAGAAGGGCTGCACCTGGGCCCGCCCGTTGGCGAGGTCGGCTTCGAACTCGACCGGCGAATCGAGACGCATGTCACCGTAATCGCTATCGACCTCAAGCGGTTCGATACGCCCCGTATAGCGCTGTCGCTCGGTGGAGAGCCCACCCTCGAGGCTCAGCTCTGCCCGCGAGAGCGGCATGTCGCGCCCGGCAAGCGCCGTCAGGTTTGCCCGATGTGACGACAGGCGACCGCTCAGGTCGAGACTCACGTCACTGAAGCGCTGGCCTCCGGCATCAAGGCGCTGGAGGTCCAGCGCCAGGTCGAGTTCGGGGTCGTCGAGCCCCTCCACACTGCCCGACAGTGCCAGCGCCTCGACGCGGTTGTCAGCGAAGGCCAGCCGGTTGCCCTGCAGATCGAGGTTCAACCGCGGCCGCCCCGACGTACCCGCAGTGCGGAAGCGCCCGGTCACGCTGCCGCTGAGCTCATCGTGCAGGCTGCCGAGCTCGGTGAGCGAGATGTCCCCGCCAAGATCCATGCGCTGCTCGGAGATGGCGCCTTCCGCCGTGATGCGATTGTCACCCTGGCGGAAGTCGAACTCATGCACCTGCCATTGCATGTCGCTGTCGCCTGCCAGGCGTGCCCGCAGCGACAGCGGCAGCTCCTGCAGCACGCCGTCGATGGCGAGGCGCGGCACACTCAGTTGCCACCCCGCCGGGGTCTGGCGGAAGGTCGCGTCGACGTTGCCGCTCAGGCGCCCCTCCATCGCTTCGGTGAACAGCCCAGGATCGACATTGTCGAGGCGAGCGGTGGCATCGACGCTCAAGCCCTCCTGCCACTCGATCCGCCCGCGGCTGACCACCGAGGCATCGCCGAGTGCCAGCGACAGCGGCGTCCAGGCGAAGTGCTCGAAATCGCCGCTTCCCGACAGGGCGACCCGGGTCAGGGGAATGTCGGGGCCTTCCAGGCGCATCGACAGCGCGGCGGTGTAATTCTCCAGGCTGCCCGACGCTTTCAGCGTCAGGTCCTCCACCACGAACGGCTCGGCGACTTCCGTGCCGTCGGCCTGAGCGGCGGCCATCGGCAGCGGCCACTGCAGGAACTCGCTCTGCAGCGCGGCATCGAACGGCACGCGGGGGTCCAGCACATCGGCGCTGGCGGTCAGCTCGGCGTCCACCGGGCCGCGCGCGGTCAGCCGTGTGCTCAACTCGCCCAGGTTGCCGTCCAGCGTCAGTTCGAGGCGCTGGCCGGCCAGCTCGGGCATCGTTTCGGGCACCCACAAGGCGGCCTCGAGTCGTGCCTCGAGCGGATAGTCGTCACGCAGCATGACCCGGGCGGTCAGGCGGGCGTCGGCATCGAGGCTGGCAACCTTCAACGCCGCAATCTCCACTTCCTGGCCACTCGCCTCGAAGGCGAGCGTCAGGAACCGCAAGTCGTAGTCCACGGGCCCGCTCACCTCGATGCCATCGACATGCACGCGCGGTGCCGACACGGTCACCGGCAGGGTGATATCGGGCAGCGCGATGCGTTCGCGCTGGTCAAGGGGTAGCGACGCCGCTTCGTCAGCGCTGGCCGGCGCCTGCACGGCCTCGGCTGCCGCCAGCGCCCGCTCGTCCAGCACCGCGGCGTCTCCCGCCGCCTCCAGGGCCAGCGCGGTGGCCGCCGGAGGCATCGCGACCCGCAGCGCAACGAGCCGCGTCGGCAACAGGGTGAGCCGCTCGTCCTCCGCCTCGACGCCTGTATGCAGGCGATCCCATCCGATACGCGTCCCGTCGGCAAGTCGCAGCTCGACATCCTCCACGTCGATTTGCGGCGCCACGATATCGAGCGGGAAGCGGAACGGCACGACGGCAGCCCCGGAGGCCTCATCCACGAACGGTTCCTCTGCCGGGACCGGAGGCGCCCCTTGGCCCGCTTCCGGCGTCGGCTCCGGTGACTGCGGCAGTTCGACACGCAGGCCATCGGCGCGGGAGGCCGCCAGGTGCAGCTGGCTGTTCTCCGCCTGGGCTGCCGTCGCCAGCCGCTCGAGCTCGATCCGGGTGCCGTCCGCCAGCTCGACCCGGGTGTCCTGCAGTGTCAACTCCCGGACCTCCAGGGGCAGCGGCAACTGGATGGGGTCGCTCGCCTCGACCTGTCGTTCCGGTTCTCCCGGCTCGCCAGCCCCGGTCTCATGCAGCCTTACGTGCCCTCCCTGCATGGCCAGGCGCTCGATGCACAGCCGGCCACGCAGCAGGCAATCGTCCGCCCAGGCGAGCTCGAGCCGCTCGGCGGCGATCTCGGCGGGGCCGGCCTCGAGTCGGAAGCCATGCAGCACCAGGCGGTCCAGCGGCGCCCCTTCGACCCGCTCCAGTTGGTAATAACCGCGCTCGGCGCCCTCCTCGAGCAGCAGACCGGCGCCCCACGGTGACAGCGCCAGGCCGATCACGAGAAACACGACCCCGGTCGCCAGCACAGGCAGCACAACCAGCAGTTTCAGAATGGCAAGAATCAATGACCGCATCTTAGAATTCCGGGCCGATGGCGAAGTGCAGGCGCCACGAGTTCTCCTCGTCATCGAAGGGATGGGCGATGTCGAAGCGCACCGGCCCCACGGGGGAAATCCAGCGTACGCCGAGGCCGGCCCCGGTATTGAGGGCCTGCGGCCACCAGTCGTCGAAGGCATCCCCGCTGTCGACGAAGGCCGCCCCCCACCAGTTGCCGGTGACGCGGCGCTGGACCTCGACGCTGCCGGCCAGCATCTGCTGGCCGCCGCGCAGCAGGCCCTCTTCGTTGCGGGGCGCCAGGGTCTCGTAGCCGTAGCCGCGAACCGAACGATCGCCACCGGTGAAGAAACGCAGCGAGGGAGGGACCTTGGAGAAGTCGCTGGTCTCGATGGCGCCCAGGGCGAGACGAGTGACGAAGCGCAGATCGTCCCCCAGCATGCGTATCCACTCGGTATTGCCCGTCATGCGCAGGAAGTCGGCACCCGACCCCCAGGACGTGTCGGAATACTCGAAAGTGACGCGTTGGCGATCGCCCCAGGTGGGGAAGCGAGGATCACGGGTCCGCACGCGCGACCAGCTCACCCCCGGGTAGTAGATGAAGACGCTCTCGTCCTCCCCGCCCTGGGTGAAGTCCTCGTAGGTAGCGCGCGCGAACAGGGTCTGCACCCAGCGGTTGTCGAACTCCCAGCGTCGAGCCAGCTCAACGGTCGCCTCGTTGGATCGCGTATCCTCGTTGTCGCGGTGGCGCAAGCCGTACTGGAAGCGGTACTGATCGCGCAGGGGGTCGTCGAGCGGCATCAGGTAGGTGCCGCTCAGCTGCTGTTCCGGCTGCGAGAGAAAGACGTCGTGCTCGAGGCTGTGACCATAGCGGTTGATCCACGGCTGGTTCCAGCCGAACTGCAGCCGCGGCCCGACATCGGTGGCGTAGCCGATGCCGGTCTCGAACTGGTGGCGATCGGCGGGATCCAGCGCCACGTCGATTGGCATGCTGGGGCGCTCGGGGGCATTGAGCCGCGCGGCGGCGTCCAGCGCCAAGGCGGAGAGCCGGGGGCCTGCGGTCATGGCCGTACGCGACGACGGCGCCTGCGGCAGCGCGGCGTCGCCCTCGGTTTCCACCACGTTCCACCAGCCCAGGGTCGGCGGCGCCAGGGCCAGCTCACGACGGGCATCGAGCCGGGGTCGCACACTGACCGAGCTGAACCAGTTGGTCTGCCCCAGGCGCTGGGCATAGAGCGCCACCTGACTGGCCCGATAGGGCTCGCCGGGCTCGAAGGGTGCCAGGTTGCGCAAACGCTCCTCGACGATGTGGCTGCCGCGAATGGCGATGTCGCCGAAGGCGTAGCGCTGCCCGCTGTCGAGGGTGAGATAGAGCCTGGCACTCTGGTCGAAGGGCCGCACCTCCATGCGCCGGTCGGTGAAGGCCCAGTCGAAGTAGCCGCGCTCGAGCGCGAGATTGGCCAGCCGGCTGCGCATGCGATCCCAGGGCGCATGCACCAAAGGGTCCCCCTCTTTCAGCGGGAAGGCGCCCAAGGTGTCGTCGAACGGCTCGTCCCCGGCAGCCTCGCCTTCGAGGCGAACGTCGAGAACCTCGATCACCACCCGGGGGCCGGGGTCGATGGCGAGGCTGACGTAGCGCGGGGGATCCTGTTCATCGAGCCGTGGGCGCACCCGCGGCTCGTAGTAGCCATAGACGCGCATGGCCTCGCGCGTGCGGCGTACCGCCTCGCCTTCCAGACGACGGCGGTCATACTGCGCAGCATCCAGATCGTCGAGGTAGTAACGAACGTTGTCGGCAACGTCGCCTTCCAGTCCGTCGATACGTGCCTCGAGTGCCAGCGCTCCATGCACCATGCCGAGACACAGGGCCGCCGCCCCCATGCGTGAGATCACGCCTCTTCCCATATTCACGGCTTCCCGACTTGACTCTCGCCCGGCCCGCACCTGGGCCAGGCAGATTACCGCAGGGCTTCCAGCCCTGCGCTGAGTGACAGCTGCTCCTGACGCAGCTCACGGAGCTCGGCCTCCATCGAGGTCAAGCGCCCCCTCAGGGTCTCGATGTCCTGGGCGGCATCGCCGCGCTCGGCAACCGCCTCGAGCTCGCCGGACAGCTCGTCGAGGCGCTCCTGCAGGGCCGCTTCCCGTGTCGCGAAGCTTTCCTCCAGCGCGGCAAGCTCCTGTTCGACGAGCTGCCGGACTTGCTGATCCGTGCTGTCGAACCGCTCATCGAACGATGCTCTCACGCCCTGCTGGCTTTCCGCCAGCTCCTCCTGCTGAGAGCGCAATTCGTCAAGGCGCTGGCCGTGGCGCTCGCTGGCCTCGGCCAGCGCCTCGACCCTGGCGGCCAAGGCGTTGCGCCCCTCCTCGCCGGCACGTTCCAGCGAGTCGAGGGAGGCGCGTACCGCCACCAGCAGGGCATCACGATCCTCGGCCTCCTCGGCCAGCCGCCCGAGCCTGGCCGACACGTCATCGACACGTTCGTCGAGCGCCTCGAACCGAGAGGCGTCCCCTTCGCTGACCTGCTGGACCTCGACCTCCAGCCCCGCCATGCGTGCCACGATCGACTCGGCATGCTCCTCGGTGGAGGAGAGACGCGACTCGATGTTCTCCAGACGATCGCCGCGCCCCTCTTCCGCATCGAAGCGGGCATGGACGTTGGACATCTCGGCGGAAACTTGCTGCAGCTGGGCATTCAACCGTTCGCGCTCCTGCCAACCCAGCCATATCGCCACGAGCAGCAGGGCCAGAAGCAGCAGTACGGCGAACTTCAGTGGCCACAGGCGTGGTTGCGGTTGGGAAGGACGGCGCGGCCTTGTCAGGCTGGAATCCGGATCGGGCACGATGGGACGTCGCTCGGAGGGACGCGCTTCGGGCATGTCAAGCTCCTTGTGGGCAGATGCGGCAGGCGCCTGTCCATTGTAAGCAGGTCAAGCACCTGCGCGCACACTGCTGCCTCAACGCGTCGCCGGCCGCTCTCGCGCATCCGCGCGGCGACCGATGCCCCGGTAGGTCAGTCCCCAGCTGGCCACGTGGTTGGGGTCGTAGATATTGCGGCCATCGAGCAGCAGACGCTCGCGCAGCAGCTCGGCCAGGCGCGGCCAGTCCGGGTTCCAGTAGTGCTTCCATTCGGTGACCAGCATCAGTGCATCGGCACCCTCGCAGGCGGCATAGGGGTCGCCGTCGAACAGCGACAGCAACGGATGGTCGCCCACGGCGGCGTGCAATGCCGGGGTCGCCGCCGGATCGTGCAGTCGCACCCGCACGCCCTGGGCCCATAGCGCTTCGAGCAGCGTGAGCACCGGGGCGTGATCGATGCGCGCCGAGCCCGGCTTGAAGGCGGCCCCCCAGATCGCCAGGGTGCGCCCCTCGAGCTGGCCCTGGAAATGGGTCCAGAGCTTGCGGAAGAGCGTCTCCTTCTTCTGCTCGTTGATGTCCAGCACCTGCTCGAGCAGCGCCGAGTGACGCCCGCTGGCCTCCTGCACGTCGGCCAGGCGCATCAGGTCGCGCGAGAAATGCGGTCCGCCGAAGCCGCAGCCGGGATAGAGGTACTCGTAGCCGATTCGCGAATCCGCCCCCATGCCTTGGCGTACGTATTCCACGTCGACCCCCAGGCTGTCGGCGAGCCCCGCGATCTCATTCATGTAGCTGATCCGCGTGGCCAGCATGCCGATCGTCGCCAGCTTGGTCAGTTCGGCAGCCCGGCGCGGCATCAACTGGATCACGTCGCGGCGACGATTGAAGGCACGCAGCAGTTCGCGCACCTGGGTCTCGGCCTGCTCGTCGTCGCAGCCCAGCAGCCAGCGGCCCGGACGGGTGAAGCTGGCCCACGCCCGCCCCTCCTCGATCATGTCGACCAGGGCCACCGCGCGCCGCGCGCCGCTCTCCAGGCGCGCCTCCAGCCGCTCGGTCTCGCCGACGGGAAAGGTCGAGTTGTTGACCAGGGTCAGCGGGCCCGGTTCGCGCGAGGCGACCCGGGCGACCAGGTCACCGGCTTCCTCGCGCTGCTCAGGCGACAGCGCGAGCCAGAGGATGTCGACACCTTGCGGCGAGGTGTCGGTTCCACCCTCCCCGTTGGCCAGGTGCAGGGTCCCCTGCTCCAGCCCCTCCTCGAGGCGGTCGAGCAGGTCCGGCTCCCGGCGCAGCCAGTCGGCCTTGCTGAGCGATGGCCAACGCATGCTCTCGTGCGGCACCCAACGCACCTGATGGCCGACCCAGGAGAGTGCGGCGGCGGCTGTCGCCGCCGCCAGCTCACTGCCATGTATCTCGATGCGCATGACGCTCACCTCGCCTGGCTATAGCGGGCCAGCAGCTCGCGGAAGCCTTCGCCGAAGCGCGGGTGACGGCGGCCATAGACCAGCGTGGCCTCGAGATAGCCGAGCTGATGCCCGCAGTCGTAGGTCTTGCCGCGCATGCGCCAGGCATCGACACCGTCGCGCTGACGCAGCGTCTCGATGGCGTCGGTCAACTGGATCTCGTCGCCGGCGCCGGGGGGCGTCTCGGCCAGCAGGGGAAAGATGCTGCCCGGTAGCACGTAGCGACCGATCACCGCCAGGTTGGAGGGCGCCTCCTCGCGAGCAGGCTTCTCGACCACGCCGGCCAGCGGACAGGCATTGCCGGCAGTCGGAGCCTCGCCTTGGGGACTCACGATGCCGTACTTGTGCACGTTCTCCCAGGGCACCTCCTCGACCATCAGCTGCGAGCGCCCGGTCGCCTCGAAGGCCTCGAGCATGCCGGCGAGGTCGTTGCGCTCGAGTCCCTCGTCGTCGACCAGCACGTCGGGCAGCAGCACCGCGAAAGGCTCGTCGTCGCCGATGACGGGGCGCGCGCAGAGCACGGCATGCCCCAACCCCAGCGGCTCGTGCTGGCGCACGCTGATGATGTTGACGTCGGCGGGCACGATGGCACGCAGCTCGTCGAGCAGCTCCTGCTTGTTCTTGGCCTCGAGCGTTGCCTCGAGCTCGTAGTGAGTGTCGAAGTGGTTCTCGATGGCGCTCTTGCTGGCGTGGGTCACCAGCACGATGTCACGGATACCGGCCTTCACCGCCTCGTTGACCACGTACTGGATCACGGGACGGTCGACGATCGTGATCATCTCCTTGGGAATTGCCTTGGAAGCCGGCAGGCAGCGGGTGCCGAAACCGGCCACGGGCAGTACGGCCTTGCGGATCATGGGTGCCTTCCTTGTCGGTTGATGAATGGACGTGAACGATACTCCCCGGGCCGGTCCTTGATTCCGTCATGGGAAAGCCCGGGCAGCTACGGGTACAATGTGCATGATACCGAAGGTAAAGAATGTTGCCAGGGTGCCGGACCAATTGACACGGAGAGACCACATGAGCGCTACCCTCCACCACAATGTCGACCAGGGCGAGATCGCCAAGTTCGAGGCCCTGGCCAGCCGCTGGTGGGATCCGCACAGCGAGTTCAAGCCGCTGCACGACATCAATCCGCTGCGCCTGGACTTCATTGACGCCCGCTGTGGCCTGGCCGGCCGCGAGGTGCTCGACGTGGGCTGCGGCGGCGGCATTCTGGCCGAGGCCATGGCGCACCGCGGCGCGCGGGTCACCGGCATCGACATGGGCGAGGCGCCGCTTGGCGTGGCACGCCTGCATGCCCGGGAGAGCGGCGTCGAGGTCGCGTATCGCCAGGCCAGCGCCGAGGCCATGGCCGCCGAGCACCCGGGCAAGTTCGACGTGATCACCTGCATGGAGATGCTCGAGCACGTGCCCGACCCCGGCTCGGTGATCCAGGCCTGTGCCACCCTGGTCAAGCCCGGCGGCCACCTGTTCTTCTCGACCATCAACCGCAACCCCAAGGCCTATGCCCTGGCCATCGTCGGCGCCGAGTACCTGCTGCAGATGCTGCCCCGCGGTACCCATGAGTATCGCAAGTTCATCCGCCCTTCCGAGCTGGCCGGCTGGTGTCGCGAACACGGGCTTGCCGTTCGCGAGCAGAGCGGACTGGTCTTCAACCCGCTGACGCGCCGCTATCGCCTCTCGCCGCGGGACGTCTCGGTCAACTACCTGATGCACTGCCGCCGGGAGCCGGCATGACAGCTTCGCCCCATGCCCTGCTGTTCGACCTCGACGGCACGCTGGTCGACACGGCCCCGGACCTGGCCCGCGCCACCAATGCCCTGCGCGCCCACCATGGCCTCGCGCCGCTGCCCTACCCGCTGATTCGCGCCCAGGTGTCGAACGGTGGCAGTGCCCTGGTCACCCTGGCGCTGGGGATCGAGCCGGCGCACCAGGACCACGACGCGGCGCGTCAGTTCCTGCTCGACGCCTATGGCCAGGCCGTGGCGGAAGAGAGCTGCCTGTTCCCCCACCTCGACCGGCTGCTGGCCAGCTGGGAAGCGGGGAGCCGCCCCTGGGGCATCGTTACCAACAAGCCCCGCGCCTATGCGGCGCCGCTCGTCGAGGCGCTGGGTCTGGCACCGGGCGCGCTGCTGTGTGCCGATGACCTGCCGCAGCGCAAGCCGGCGCCGGAACCGCTATGGGCCGCCGCCGAACAGCTGGGCGTACCGGCCTCGCAGTGCTGGTACATCGGCGATCACCTGCGCGACATGCAGGCGGCCCGCGCCGCCGGCATGGTCGCGGTGGCCGTCGGCTACGGCTACATCGAGGAGGGAGACGACTACCGGGAGTGGCCGGCCGACTGCTGGTTCGAGACCTGCGAGAAACTGGTCGAAGCCCTGCTGGAGCCTGCCTGAGACGCCCCAGGCAGTCCCGCGCAGCCATTTGCTTACCTAGGCGGCTGGGCGTCGAAGCGCTCGCCGTTGTGCCCTTTGCTCTCCGGCCCCATCAGCCACAGGTAGGTCGGCATGATCGCTTCCGGCGTGCGCAGGGTATTCGGGTCTTCTGCCGGGTAGGCATTGACACGCATCGCCGTACGGGTCGCCCCGGGATTGAGCGAATTGACGCGCAGCGTACCCAGGTGCTCGACCTCGTCGGCGAGGACTTCCATGAAGCCCTCGGTGGCGAACTTGGACACCGCGTAGGCCCCCCAGAACGCCCGCCCCTTGCGCCCGACGCTGGATGAGGTGAAGACCACCGAGGCATCGGGCGAGGCCTGCAGCAGCGGCAGCAGGGCCTGGGTCATCCAGATCGGCCCGTTGAAATTGACCTGCATCACCTGCTCCCACAGCTCCGGGTTGTACTGCTCGAACGGCGTGATGCGACCCAGCAGCCCCGCGTTGTGCAGGATGCCGTCGAGCCGGCCGAACTCCCTGTCCAGGGTCTCGGCCATGTCATGGTAGTCCTTGTGCGTGGCGCCCTCGAAGTTGAGCGGGAAGATGGCCGGCTGGGGGCCGCCGGCGGCCTCGATCTCGTCGTAGACCTTCTCCAGCTTGGCGATGGTGCGGCCCAGCAGGATCACGGTGGCACCGTGTCGAGCGAAGGCCAATGCCGCCGCCCGACCGATACCGTCGCCGGCCCCCGTCACGAGGATGATGCGATCGGCGAGCAGGTCGGCCGGTGCCACGTAGTCGATCTTGCAGGTCATCTTGGCTCCTTGGACGAGACCAGTCCGCTACAGGGACTGGCGCAGGAAATCGTTGGCAAGCCCCGCCGCGCTGGAGTCGGGGTAATCGTCACGCACGCGCTCGAGCAGCCCACGACTCTCGTCGAGTTCGCCCTGACGCGCCTTGATCAGGCCCAGCTTGTAGAGCGCATCGGGCACCTTGCTGCTCTGCGAGAAGTTGTCGATGACCTGGCGAAAGGCGGCTTCCGCCTGGTCCAGGTTGGCTTCCGCCGAGTGCAGCTCGCCCAGCCAGTAGTAGCCGTTGGCGGTCAGGTTGGTATCGGGGTAGTCGGTGACGAAGGCTTCGAAGGCCTGGATGGCCTCGGCGAACTCCCGCGACTGGACGCGAGCGAAGGCGGCCTGGTAGGCGGCCTGGGCGTCGGGGCTGTTGCCGCTTGGCGAGGGGGTCTGCGCCACCTGGCGGGCCGACTCCTGATCGACCTGCGGGTTGGCCTCGATGCCGGCGCTGCCGGCCATCAGCCGCTCGTCGAGATCGAGGTACTGCTGGCGGGTCTGGTTGCGCAGCTGCTCGAGCTGGTGGCGCAGTTCCTCGATCTGTCCGCGCAGCTGCTGAATCTCGCGCTGATGCTCCTGCAGCTGGTTGTACATCACCAGACTGCCGCCGGCCTCCTCGCGCACCTCGGCCTGTTCGAGGAACCCCCGCGGCTGTGCGGTGCGGTCTTCGACGATCGGGCGCTGCTGGGCTTCTACAAGGCTCATCACGGACAGCGGGAGCACCAGGGCTCCCGCGCCGCACAGCCTTTTCAGACTGTGTCTCATGCTTCACTCCATTGGCGCACGTCGGCGCCAGTTCGCTCAGTAGGCAAACACGACGCGGCGGTTCTGGGCATGAGCATCGTCGCTGTTGCCACGTGCAGCCAGGCGCTCCTCGCCATAGCTCACCACCTCGAACTGGGACGGGGAGACGCCCTGCACCTCGAGGAAACGCTTCACCGCGTTGGCACGACGCTCACCCAGCGCCATGTTGTACTCGCGGGTGCCGCGCTCGTCGGTGTGGCCCTGCAGCACGACGCGTGCATTGCTATTGGAACGCAGATAGCGCGCATGCGACACCAGCACCGATTCGAATTCCGGACGGATGCTGTCGCGGTCGAAGTCGAAATAGATGGTGCGAACTTCCGGGATGCGGCCGTCGGCCTGCTGGCCGGAACGGTCGCCGCTGACGCCGGAGCCGCTGACCTGGCCCGAGCCGGCCGTTCCGGTCCCGACGCCGCCATTGGCGCCCGTGCCATCCATGGACCCGTCACGGCTTCCCCCGGTGCTCGAACAGCCGGCAACCAGAGCCAGGGACAGGGCAATTGCCAGGATTCTGGCATGCGACTTGAATTGCATCGTCAAACTCCTCACAGGATTCGAATGACACGTACCATTAGTTCAAGAACGGTGACCATGCGGGTTCACGCACGTCACCCTGTGCCGAAGGCAACCGGTAGGACGCCCGTCCATCGGCCGACACGGCCCCCAACACCCCGCTGTTACCTTGCTGGGTGGCGAAGATTACCATGGTCCCGTTGGGTGCAACACTAGGGGATTCATCCAAACGGGAGTCACTGAGTACGACCAGGCGGCCGGAATCCAGGTCCTGCCGCGCCACCTGATAGCCGTCATTGCTGCGATGGATCAGGAACAGCGACTCGCCGTCCGGCGAAATGCGTCCCCGCGCATTGTAGTTGCCGGTGAAGGTCAGGCGCTCGGCCTCACCGCCACCGAAGCTGTAGCGATAGATCTGCGGCCCACCGCTGCGATCCGAGGTGAAGATCAGGCTGCGCCCGTCGGGCGACCAGGCCGGCTCGGTGTCGATGCTCGAGTTGTTGGTGATGCGCTCGAGATTGCGCGAGCCGACATCCATCACGTAGATCTCGGGCTGGCCGTCCTTCGACAGGGTCATGGCCAGGCGACGTCCGTCGGGCGACCAGGCCGGCGCCCCGTTGATGCCGTCGAACGAAGTCAGCCTGGTCCGCTGCCCGGTGTTCACGTCCTGCACGTAGATCGCCGGTCGCTCGGTCTCGAAGGAGACGTAGGCCAGCCGACGGCCATCCGGCGACCAGGAGGGAGACAGGATCGGCTGGCGCGAATTCAGCACTTGCTGGCTATTGTGGCCATCGGCATCGGCAACGTAGAGAGCATACTGTGCGTCGTCACCGGTGCCCTGGGCGGTGACATAGGCGATCCGGGTCGAGAAAGCCCCTCGGATGCCGGTGATGGCCTCGAAGATCTGATCACTGACGAAGTGAGCGACGGCACGCAACTCGTTGGCGCCACCAGTGACGCTCTCGCCGAGCATGCGGCGCTGACCGCTGACGTCCATCAGCTCGTAGCGGATGCGGTAGCCCTCCGCCCCGCGGCTGACCTGACCGACGACCAGATAGCGCACGTCGAGCGCACTCCACTGGCCATAGCGCACCTGGTCGCCGGAGCTGGGACGGTCGTACATGGCATCGCGCGGCAGTGGCTCGAAGAAGCCACTGCGCTCCAGATCGTCACTGATGATCTGGGCCACGTCCCCGGGCAACTCCTCGCCGTCTGCTGCGAACGGCACGATGGCGATGGGGGTCGCCCGGTCGCTGCCGCGGGTGATCTCGATGGTCAGGTCGGACTGAGCATGGGCGAGCGCGCCGAACATCAGCAGCACGGCAGCCAGCCAGGTGGTCATCAGGGCTTTCATCAGCGTACATCTCCCGGTGTGAAACGCAGATTGAACTGGCGGAAGTCACGTTGCGCCGTTGGCGGCAATTGGCGCAGTTCGTTGAACGGGGCGGCAGCTTCCACCGCCTGAATGGCGGAGCGGTCGAAGCTGCTGTCTCCGCTACTCTGACTAATGGTAGCGCCAAACAACTCTCCCGAGGGCCCGAGCTGGACCTGAACGGTAGCAGACAGCCCGCCGCTGGCCCCGGGCGGGATCACCCAGGCCTGCTCCACCGCACGGCGGACCAGGTTGATGAAGCTGTTGGCCGCCTCCTGGCCCTGCCGGGCATCGGCCACGCTATCCGACTCGCCCTCGATGGCACGCTCGAGTCCCTGGGAGGCAGCCTCCGCTGCACGGCGCGCCTCCTCCTCGCGACGCCGCTGCTCCTCGGCCTCGCGCTGGCGCTGGGCTTCCTCCTCGGCCTCGCGCTGGCGTTGGGCTTCCTCTTCGGCCTCGCGCTGGCGCCGGGCTTCCTCCTCGGCCTCGCGCTGGCGTTGGGCTTCCTCCTCGGCCTCGCGCTGGCGCCGGGCTTCCTCCTCGGCCTCGCGCTGGCGCCGGGCTTCCTCCTCGGCCTCGCGCTGGCGTTGGGCTTCCTCCTCGGCCTCGCGCTGGCGCCGGGCTTCCTCCTCGGCCTCGCGCTGGCGTTGGGCTTCCTCCTCGGCCTCGCGCTGGCGTTGGGCTTCCTCTTCGGCCTCGCGCTGGCGCCGGGCTTCCTCCTCGGCCTCGCGCTGACGCCGGGCTTCCTCCTCGGCACGACGCTGCTCCTCGGCCTCGCGCTGGCGCTCGGCCTCCTGTTCCTCGCGCAGCTGGGCCTGCCGCTCGGCCTCCTCGGCGCGGCGCTGGGCCTCCGCCTCGGCTTCCTCGCGGGCCTCCTGCAAGCGGCGCGCCTCCTCCTCGCGTTCGGCCTGCTCCTGCTCGGCCTGGCGCGCCTGCTCTTCGGCCGCCTGCCGTTCGGCCTCCTCACGCGCCTGCTCCTCGGCCTCGGCCTGCCGGGCCTCTTCTTCCTGTTGCGCCTGCTCCTCGGCCTGCCGGGCCTCGGCGCGCGCGCGGGCCTCCTCGGCCCGCTGGGCCTGGTCGGTCGTGGTCTCGGTGCTGACGAGCGTGGCCTGGACGATGGAGGTCGTCTGCGACTCCGGCTGACGCTGGGGCAAGGTAACCACGCTGAGGATCAACACCAGCACGTGCAGGCCAATCGCCAGCAGCGCCGGCACGCCATAGCCGACCGGTCGGTCACTTACATGAGCAGGTCCACGCTGACGTCGGGCCATCACGTCTCCTACTTTGCTAATCAAGAAGCGCCTAATCACGCGGTGGCGGCTCGGAAATCAGCCCGACATTGGCCACGCCGGCCACCTGCAGAGTGCTCATCAGGGTCACGATTTCGCCATAGGGGACGTAGCGGTCGCCGCGCACCATGACCGGCGTGCCGGGCTGGCGATCGAGCAGGATGATCACCCGGTCACCCAGCTCCTCGAGCTCCACGTTCATCTCCTCGCCGCCGATCGAGAGGTAGTACTGCCCCTCTCGATCCACCGACACGATGATGGGTTCTCGGTCCTCTTCGACGTCGATCGGCTCGGAGGTGACCTGGGGCAGCTCGACCTGCACGCCCTGGGTCAGCATCGGTGCGGTGATCATGAAGATGACCAGCAGCACCAGCATGACATCGATGAAGGGGACGACGTTGATCTCCCCCATCGGCTTGCGGCGGCCACCGCGGTTGAACGGTCCATGCATGTCGCGACTCCCTCAGGCGGCGCCGGCTTCGCTGCGGCCCTGCAGATTGCGATGCAGGATGGAGTGGAACTCTTCGGCAAAGTCCTCGTACTTGCCCAGCATGCGGTCGGTTTCGGACGACAGGCGGTTATAGAAGATCACCGCCGGGATGGCGGCGAACAGGCCCATGGCGGTTGCAATGAGCGCCTCGGCGATCCACGGCGCCACGGTGGCCAGCGTGGCCTGCTGGGCCATGGAGAGCGACTGGAAAGAGCCCATGATGCCCCACACGGTGCCGAACAGGCCGATATAGGGGCTTGCCGAGGCCACCGTGGCCAGGAACACCAAGTGCAGGGTGAGGCGCTCCTCCTCCCGCGACCAGGCGACACGCATGCTGCGCTGAACGCCGTCGAGGATGGCATCGGCGCTCTTGGTCTTGGCCATCAGGCGATTGAACTCACGAAAACCGGCGCGGAAGACATGTTCGGCGCCCTGGGTCTCCTGCTCGGAGGGTGTCTCGCGGTAGAGCTCGTTGAGGTCGACCCCCGACCAGAAGCGCTCTTCGAATGACTGGTGCGCCCGGCGTGCCCGACGCAGCACGAAGGTGCGCTGGAAAATCACCACCCAGGAGAGAATCGAACCTATCACCAGGATCAGCATGACCAGCTGCACCACGGTGCTGGCGCTCATGATCAGGTGTGGTATTGACATGGAGTCGTTCACGGGCTTCCTCGCTGATCTTGCAGTTGACCGTTGAGAACCGCGGCGAGCGCCGGCGGCCAGGGCATGGGTTTGAGACGCACGGCATCCACACAGGCGATGTCGACCCGCGCCTCGCACAAGGGTTCCTCGCCACGCATCACCGCCTGAGAAAATCTCAACCGGCAGCGGCCGGTGGTTTCGACGGCCGCCGTGACCGAGAGTTCGTCGTCGAGATGGGCGGGCTTGGCATAGCGGCACTCGAGCCGGTGCACCACCAGTTGGATACCGGCGTCGAGCAGTTCACGCTGGGTGAAGCCGCGCTGGCGCAGCCACTCGCTGCGCGCCCGCTCCATGAACTTGAGATGGTTGACGTAGTAGACGATGCCACCGGCATCGGTATCTTCGATGTAGACCCTCAGCGGCAGGCGAAAATCACTCACTGACGCACCTCGCCAGAGGCATCCAGAGCCTGCTCGTGCGGCACCAGGTCGAAGTGCTGCCAGGCCTGGCGGGTCACCACCCGACCACGGGCAGTACGCATCATCAGGCCCTGCTGGATCAGGTAGGGCTCGATCACGTCCTCGATGGTATCGCGCTCCTCGCCGATCGCCGCCGCCAGCGAATCGATACCCACCGGGCCACCGTCGAACTTCTCGATCATGGCCAGCAGCAGGCGACGGTCCATGTGGTCGAGCCCATGGTGGTCGACGTGCAGCATGTTCAGCGCCTGATCGGCCACTGTCGCGTCCACCTGGCCATTGCCGCGCACCTGGGCGAAATCGCGCACCCGGCGCAGCAGTCGGTTGGCGATGCGCGGCGTACCGCGCGAGCGGCGCGCCACCTCGCGGGCACCGCCTCGGTCCGCCTCGACGCCGAGCAGCCTGGCCGAGCGCGCAACGATCTCGGTGAGCTCCTCGATGTCGTAGAACTCCAGGCGCTGGACGATGCCGAAGCGGTCACGCAGCGGAGAAGTGAGCAGGCCGGCCCGGGTGGTGGCGCCCACCAGGGTGAAGGGCGGCAGATCGAGCTTGATGGAGCGTGCCGCCGGGCCCTCGCCGATGACGATGTCGAGCTGGAAGTCCTCCATCGCGGGATAGAGGATCTCCTCCACCACCGGCGACAGGCGGTGGATCTCGTCGATGAAGAGCACGTCGCCGGGCTGCAGGTTGGTGAGCATGGCGGCGAGGTCGCCGGCTCGCTCCAGCACCGGCCCGGAGGTGGCCTTGAGCCCTACCCCCATCTCGGCGGCAATGATGTTGGCCAGCGTGGTCTTGCCCAGCCCGGGAGGACCGAACACCAGGGTATGGTCGAGACTCTCGTCGCGCCCCCGCGCCGCACTGATGAAGATCTCCAGCTGCTCGCGCACGCGGGGCTGGCCGATGTACTCGGCTAGCCGCTTGGGGCGAATCGCATGGTCGACGCGGCTCTCGCCCTCGCGCTCGTCGGCGGCGATCAAGCGATCATTGTGCATCATGTCGAACACTCGTGGCGCTCATGAAAATGCCCTCTGTCACCGATCGGATGAATCCTGGCACCGTGATGGAGACATGCGTCGAGCCTCGCCCTAACCCGCCATGCGCCGGGTCAGCGCCGCCTTGATCATGGCCTCGGTCGACAAGCCTTCGTCGAGCCCCGAGAGCATCCTGGCCGCCTCGGTGGGCTTGTAGCCCAGGCTGACCAGCGCGGCCTCGGCGTCGGCCAGCGGGTCCTGACGCCCCTGTCCGGTGGCGGGTGACGGCTTGGCGCCGGCGAGGTCGGTCGCTCCCGGGTGTTCCCAGTGGGGAAAGCGGTCGCGCATCTCGACGATCAGGCGCTCGGCGGTCTTCTTGCCGACACCGGGCAGACGCGTCAACGCCTTGGCGTCATCCTCCATCACGCAGCGGATGAAAGCCGTCTCGTCCATGCCGGATAGAATCGCCAGGGCCAGCTTGGGGCCGACGCCATTGACCTTGATCAGCGCACGAAACAGTGCCCGCTCCTGCTCGCTTGCGAAACCGAACAGCAGATGCGCATCCTCGCGCACGGTGAGGTGCGTATAGAGAGAGACGGGCTCCCCCGCCCCGGGCAACGCCATCAGCGTCGTCATCGAGGCTTCGAGCTCGTAGCCGACGCCGGCCACGTCCACCACCAGCCAGGGGGGCTGCTTCTCGAGCAGGGTGCCACGCAGGCGTCCGATCATGGAATTCAGTGTCCCGATCCGTATACGACCATGGCCAAAGGCCTTCCTGGCGCCACTATACTGATCACTCAAGCGCCTGACCAGTCTAGAGTAAACGGTGTTCGACAATTAATCGACTGCCGCTGCCCGGCCTCATTCAAGGGCGGAAATCGCGCCAGGAACCGCCTCGGCGCCGCGAGCGATGCCCGCCGAAACTGCCTCGGGTCAGCAGCCCGAGCCTGGCATGGGCGTGGGTCAGCGCGATGGCCAGGGCATCGGCGGCATCGGCCTGCGGCGAGGCGCCGAGCCCCAGGATCGCGACCACCATGTGCTGCACCTGGGCCTTGGTCGCCCCACCGCTGCCGGTCACCGCCTGCTTGATCTGGCGCGGCCCGTATTCGTCGACCGGCAGGCCATGGTTGGCGGCGCAGACGATCGCCGCCCCTCGCGCCTGGCCGAGCTTGAGCGCGGAGTCCGGGTTCTTCGACATGAACACCTGCTCGATGGCCACTTCCCCCGGACGATACTCGCCGATCAATTCGGCGATACCCGCATAGATGCGCGCCAGGCGCTGCGGCAACTCGACGTCCTGCAGGCGGATGCAGCCGCTGGCCACGTAGCGCGGCGTGGGTGTGCTGACGTCGAGCACGCCGTAGCCGGTGATGCGCGAGCCCGGGTCGATACCGAGGATCAGCACGCTGCGTTCCCCCGTTCGCGGGCGACCGACACGCGCCCGGCATGACGTCGCTTGACGCGTCGTGAAACCGGCGCCACGTGGGCGCCGGTTTCTTTCATCGCACAGCAGGCTGGCGTATTCACTCCTGCCCTTCCGCCTTGGCCTTCTGGCGCAGGCGGATGTTGAGCTCGCGCAGTTGGTCGCCGCTCACCTCGCCCGGGGCGTCGGTCATCAGGCAGGCCGCGCTCTGGGTCTTGGGGAAGGCGATCACTTCACGGATGGTGCGCGCCCCTGCCATCAGCATCACCAGGCGGTCGAGACCGAAGGCCAGGCCGCCGTGGGGCGGCGCGCCATAGTGCAGGGCGTCGAGCAGGAAGCCGAACTTCTCGCGGGCCTCCTCCTCGCCGATGCCGAGGATCTCGAACACGGTGCTCTGCATCTGCTGGTCGTGGATACGGATCGAGCCGCCACCCAGTTCGGTACCGTTGAGCACCATGTCGTAGGCTCGCGAGAGCGCCGCGGCCGGGTCGGACTTGAGCGCCTCGGGGCTGCACGAGGGCGAGGTGAACGGGTGGTGCAGCGGACTCAGGCGCCCGCTGTCGTCGGTCTCGAACATCGGGAAGTCGACCACCCACAGCGGCGCCCAGTCACGGGTATAGAGGTTGAGGTCCTCACCCAGCTTGACCCGCAGCGCCCCCAACGCCTCGTTGACCACCTTGGCCTTGTCGGCGCCGAAGAAGACGATGTCGCCATCCTCCGCACCGATGCGGTCGAGCAGCTCCTCGATCACGTTCTCCATGAACTTGACGATCGGCGACTGCAGGCCCTCGAGCCCCTTGGCGCGCTCGTTGACCTTGATCCAGGCCAGGCCCTTGGCGCCGTAGATACCGACGAACTTGGTGTAGTCGTCGATCACCTTGCGCGACATGCTGGCCCCGCCCGGCACCTTGAGCGCCGCCACGCGGCCGTCGGCGGCATTGGCCGGGCCGGAGAAGACCTGGAAGTCGACCTGCTTCATCAGGTCGTCGACGTCGACCAGCATCAACGGGATGCGCAGGTCGGGCTTGTCGGAGCCGTAGCGATCCATGGCGTCGGCCCAGCTCATGCGCGGGAACTCGGGCAGCTCGACGTCGAGCACGTCCTGGAACAGCTCGCGGATCATGGATTCGGTCACACCCATGATGTCCTCCTCCTCGACGAAGGAGGCCTCGATATCGATCTGGGTGAACTCGGGCTGTCGGTCGGCGCGCAAGTCCTCGTCGCGAAAGCACTTGGCGATCTGGTAGTAGCGGTCGAAGCCGGCCACCATCAGCAGCTGCTTGAACAGCTGCGGCGACTGCGGCAGGGCAAAGAAGCTGCCCGGATGGGTGCGGCTCGGCACCAGGTAGTCGCGCGCGCCCTCGGGCGTGGCGCGGGTCAGGATCGGCGTCTCGATGTCGAGGAAGCCCTGGCCTTCGAGGAAGGCGCGCACGTGGTGCGAGATGCGCGAGCGCAGGCGCAGCTTCTCGATCATCTCGGGCCGACGCAGGTCGATGTAGCGATGCTTGAGGCGCACCTCCTCGCCCACCTTGCCATGCTCGTCGAGCTGGAACGGCGGCGTGGCCGCCGTGTTCAGCACCTCGACGTCCTTGGCCAGCACCTCGACCAAACCGGTGGGCATCTTGGGGTTCTGGGTGCCTTCGGGGCGCAGCCGCACGCGACCGGAGATGCGAAGCACGAACTCGCTGCGAGCCCGGTCGGCAGTGGCGAAGGCCTCGGCGGTGTCGGGGTCGACCACGACCTGGGCGATGCCGTCGCGATCGCGCATGTCGAGGAAGATCACGCCTCCGTGGTCACGGCGGCGGTGAACCCAGCCGCACAGGGTGACCGTCTGGTCCACCAGGGTCTCGTTGAGCTGGCCGCAATAATGGCTGCGCATGTCGTATCCTGTTTCGTTAAGCGTTGTCTGTGAAATGGTCGGTATGGGTCACGGTCAGGCCGCGGCGCCGTCCTTCGCCGGCGCCTTGCTCTGCTTGCCTTCTCCGCCGCCACTTCCCGAATCGCCGGCGAGGTTCTTCTTGCTGCCGGATTTGAAGTCGGTCTCGTACCAGCCGCCGCCGGCCAGACGGAAGCCCGCCGCGGAAACCAGGCGGCCGAGCGCCGGTGCTTCGCAGGCGGGACAGTCGGTCAGGGGAGCGGCGCTGAGCTTCTGGAGCTTCTCCAGTCGATGGCCGCAGGCCTTGCACTGATATTCATAGATGGGCATGGTTCAATTCACTCCTGATTCGACAGCGCGCAACCAACGGCGATATAGGGTCGAGCGGTGCACTTTCCAAGCCTGCCGTGAAAGCCCGATAGTATAACGTGCCCTGCAAGGCCTGTCCCAGCCCTGCCGCGGCGAACCAACACAAGGAATCCAGCATGAAAGCCGTGATACTCGATGCCGCCAGCCTGGGCCCTGACGTCGACCTCACCGCCATCCGCGAGCAGGTCGATACGCTGGAGGTCCACCAGACCAGTACCACCGCGCAGAGCCGCGAGCGCCTGGCGGGCGCCGAGATCGCCATCGTCAACAAGGTGGTACTCGACGGCGCCACCCTCGAGGCGCTGCCCGAGCTCAGGCTGATCTGCGTGCTGGCCACCGGCACCAACAACATCGACATGGCCACGGCGGAGCGCTTGGGCGTTCCGGTGCGCAACGTCACGGCCTACGGCACCGCCAGCGTGGCCCAGCATACGCTGATGATGATCCTGGCCCTGGCCAATCGCCTGCCGCTCTACCAGCGCGACGTGGCGACCGGGCGCTGGAATCAGAGTCCCTTCTTCTGTCTGATGGACCACGGCACGCTGCAGCTCGAAGGCAAGCACTTGGTCATCGTCGGCCAGGGCGAGCTGGGCAGGCGCGTGGCTGCGCTGGCAGAAGCCTTCGGCATGCGTGTCAGTTTCGCCGCCCGGCCCGGCAACGAGGCCGGCGACAGCCGCCCTGGCATCGCCGAGCTCGCCCCCGAGGCCGACGTGATCAGCCTGCACTGCCCGCTCACCGAGGCCACCCGCCACCTGATCGGCGCCGACCTGCTCGCCTCGCTGAAACCCGGTGCCCTGCTGGTGAACTGCGCCCGCGGCGGCATCATCGACGAGGAAGCGGCACTGGAAGCGCTGCGCGGCGGGCGCCTGGGCGGACTGGGTGTCGACGTGCTGCCGGTGGAACCGCCGCGTGACGGGCATCCCCTGCTCGACGCCCTGGGCGAGCCCCTGAACCTGATCGTCACCCCGCACAACGCCTGGATCACCCCCGAAGCGCGCCAGCGCATCGTGGCGCTCACCGGTGACAACCTGCGCCGCTGGAAGGCCCAGCGGGACGGAGCATGACCATGCTGCACAACTCCATGCTTCACAACCTCGGCTCGATCAACCTCGACCACTTCTATCGGGTACCGCACCTGGTCCACCCCGGCGAGACGTTGGCCAGCCGCAGCTATCAGGTCGGCCTCGGTGGCAAGGGCGCCAATCAGTCGCTGGCCATGGCCCTGGCCGGCGGCCAGGTGTGTCACTGGGGGCGGCTGGGCCGACAGGACGGCTGGGCCCGCGACAGGCTGGCCCGCGCCGGGGTCGACGTCACGCATGTCGAACTGGTGGACGAGCCCAGCGGCCATGCCATCATCCAGGTCGACGACCATGGTGAGAACGCCATCATTCTCTGCCCCGGCGCCAACCACGGCTTCACCCGCCGCCACCACGAAGCGCTGTGCGAGACGGCCAGGCCCGGCGACTGGCTGCTGGTGCAGAACGAGTGTAACGCCCTGCCCGAGCTGCTCGAGTGCGCCCGCCAGCAGGGGCTCGCCATCGCCTTCAATCCCGCGCCGATGAGCGACACGGTGCTGGCGCTGCCGCTGGAAGCCTGCCAACTGCTATTCGTCAACCGCGGCGAGGCCGCCTGGCTCGCCGGCCTGCCCGAGACGAGCGACGCCCGCGTACTGCTGGAAGGCTTGCACGCGCGACTGCCGGCTACAGCCACGGTGTTGACCCTCGGTCGCGAGGGCGCCTGGTACCAGTCCGGCAGCGAGCGTCACTTCCAGCCCGCGCTGCCGGTGGCGCCGGTGGATACCACCGGCGCCGGCGACACCTTCATCGGCTTTTTCATGGCGGCGCTGCAGGAGCAGCGCTCACTCCCCGACTGCCTGGCGTTCGCCGCTCATGCCGCGGCGCTCGGCGTACAGCGCCCCGGCGCCGCCGACAGCATCCCGTCCCGCGACGAGGTCGAACGGTTCCTCGCCAGCCCCTCAAACGCCTGACACCCACAAGGAGGCAACGTGTCGCATCCGATCATCTTCGATACCGACCCCGGCGTCGACGACGCCCAGGCCATCGCCATCGCCCTGCGCCATCCCGAGATCGAGCTGCTCGGCCTGACCACCACCTACGGCAACGTCGACATCGAGACCGCCACTCACAACGCCCTGCTGCTGAGCGAGCTGGCCGGTCGCGACATCCCCGTCGCCCAGGGTGCCGCCGGCCCCATGGTCAAGCCACGCCACCCGGCGCCGGCCCACATCCACGGTGCCAATGGCCTGGGCAACATCGAACTGCCCGAAGTGAGGGGCGAGAAGGATCCGCGCAGCGCCGCCCAGTTCATCGTCGATACGGTGAATGCCCGCCCCGGCGAGGTCACGCTGGTCGCGGTGGGGCCGGTGGGCAACCTGGCCGCCGCCCTGCAGCTCGACCCGGGGCTGACCGAGAAGGTCAAGCGCGTGGTGATCATGGGCGGTTCGATCCGTGAGGGTGGCAACGTCACTCCGGTGGCCGAAGCCAACATGTTCAATGACCCGCATGCCGCCCAGCGCGTGCTCACCGCCGGCTGGCCGCTGACCCTGGTCGGGCTCGACGTCACCCACCGCTGCGTGCTCAGCCAGGCGCACATGCATCGCATCGAGGCGGGCCAGGGCGAGCTCGGCAAGGTGCTGGCCGGCAGCTACGCCTTCTATCGCGACTTCTACCGTGAATTCCTCGGCATCGACGGCTGCTGTCCCCACGACAGCTGCGCGCTGGCCTGGCTGCTGCGCCCGGAGCTGTTCACCACCGCCCCGGGGCACCTGTCGGTCGTCACCGAGGGCATCGCCGAGGGCCAGACCCTGTTTGCCCCCGAGGGGCGCGGCTTCATTCAGGAGCGCTGGTCGCAGACGCCCCTGGCGGAGGTGTGCCTCGAGGTCGACGGCGAGGCCGTGGTGGAGTGGATTGCCGACACCCTGAGCTAAGGGGCCTCCCCGGCATTACAAACAGACGAAGTTGTCCGGGTCATGACACTCCAGCGCTTCCAGCTCGACGTGCGTGACCCGGGCATTCGGCGGCCCCTGCCACAGCCAGTTGGCAACCTGATTGACCGCCTCGCCGTCACCGCACAGCAGCACCTCGACCTGGCCGTCGGCCAGGTTTCTGGCATGGCCGGTCAGGCCGTGCTGCAGCGCCTGCTCCTGAACCGCCCGGCGGTACCACACACCCTGTACCTTGCCAGCCACCAGGGCCTTCACGCAGCGCTTGTTCATGCTTCCCTCCTCGCTCCGCCAGTTGGTGTTCGTCCATCCCAGTCTGGCCACTCGCGTCAAGCCTGAACAGGAGATCGGTATCAACGCTCGAAGCCGGCGAGCGGGATTCCAGCCATCTGCCCAAATGCTCTAATCTAGATAGTAGGGATGCGGCCTCGCCACAAGCAACGGCCGCCCCACTGGAAGCGCTGCCACCCACCGCGCTTACGACCACAACAATGGATCCTCACAAGGGAGATAACGCCATGCGGGTCTTCGACCACCCCGAGTTCGACCATCACCAGCAGATCGTCTTCGGCTGCGATGAAGCCAGCGGTCTGCGCGCCATCATCGCCGTCCACGACACGCGCCGCGGTCCCGCCC
The DNA here is from genome assembly GCF_015992245.1 of Halomonas sp. SS10-MC5. Lineage (NCBI taxonomy): Bacteria > Pseudomonadati > Pseudomonadota > Gammaproteobacteria > Oceanospirillales > Halomonadaceae > Halomonas > Halomonas sp. SS10-MC5. The sequence goes on from NZ_CP065435.1 coordinate 2,363,656, forward strand.
TGGGCGGCCTGCGCATCTACCCCTATGCCAACGAGGTTGACGCCCTCACCGACGTGCTGCGGCTGTCCCGCGGCATGACCTACAAGTCGGCCCTGGCCGACCTGCCCCTCGGCGGCGGCAAGGCGGTCATCATCGCCGATCCCCGTCGGGACAAGACGCCTGCCCTGCTGCGCGCCATGGGCCGGCTCGTCGAATCGCTGGGCGGACGCTACATCACCGCCGAGGACTCCGGCAGCGGCGAAGAGGACATGCGACTGATTCGGGAGGAGACCCGTCACGTCAGCGGCCTGGGCCATGACGGCGAGTCCGGCGACCCTTCGCCCTTCACCGCCCATGGCGTGTTCTGCGCGCTGAAGAGCACCGTGCGTCATCGCTTCGGTCGCGACGACCTGAAGGGCCTGCGCGTGGCCATCCAAGGTGTCGGCCACGTCGGCGCCCACCTCGCCCGCGAGCTGCACGAAGCCGGCGCCCAACTGCTGTTGACCGACATCGATCGCGGCAGCCTGGGCCTGCTCAGCGACGAACTGGGGGCGCGAAGTGTCGCACCGGGGGAAATCTTCGATGTCGATGCAGACGTCTTCGCTCCCTGCGCCATGGGCGCCGTGCTGACGGAAGCGGTGGCCGAACGGCTCAAGGCCAAGGTGGTCTGCGGGGCGGCCAACAATCAGCTCGCCACGCCCGACGTGGCGGAGCGCCTGCATGCGCGTGGCATCCTCTACGCCCCCGACTACGTAGCCAACGCCGGCGGCGTCATCGAGGTTGAGGCCCAACGCCATGACCACTACGACCGGGAAGCCGTGATGCGCCACGTGGAGCGGATCTCCGCCACCATCGACGAAATCCTCACGCGCGCCCGGGAAGAGGACAGCAACCCGGCAGAGGTGGCCGACCGGCTCGCCCGCGAGCGCCTGCAAGGCTGAGCCGTTGCCGGGCGCCATCGGCGCCCGGCTTCGTCACTCGCTCACTCCGTCAACAGCTCGCGCCTGACGATCACGGCGCTGTTGCGCGGTACCACCTCACGCCCCATCGCGACCACGTAGCTACGCGTGAAGGCGGCGCCGAACAGCAGGATCAGCGAGCTGTAGTAGACCCACAGCAGGATCATCACCAGCGAACCAGCGGCGCCGTAGGTCGAGGCGGTCGCGGTATAGGCCAGATAGTAGGCGATGGCACTGCGACCGATGGCGAACAGCAGTGAGGTGACCAGCGCTCCCAGCAGTACGTCCCGCCAACTCAGCACCACATCGGGGAGCACCTTGAAGATCGTCGCGAACAGCGCGGCGATCACAGCCAGGGAGATGAGGAATTCCGCCCCGGCCGTCAGCGGCCCCACCAGCGGCATGGCGTCGTCGATGGCCTGCAGCACGGCACGCAGCATCACGCCCACCAGCAGCGAGACGAGCAGGATGAAGCCGATGGCGAGCACCACCGTGAGCGACAGCAGTCGCTGCTTGAGGAATACCAGGACACTGTTGCGGCTGGGCTTGGCGGTCACGCCCCAGATCATGTTCAGTGAATACTGCATCTGGGCGAACACCGTGGTGGCCCCCACCAGCAGGCCGCCAAAGCCGAGCAGGGTCGGCACGAGACCCGACTCCTCGATACGCGACGCCGCCACCGCCTGTTCGACCGCTCGCGCCGCCTCTTCACCCAGCGTTCCCTGCAACTGGGCGACGATCTGCCCCTGGGCGGCATCCTCGCCGAACACCACGCCGATGACAGCAACGGCGATGATCACCGTCGGCGCGAGCGAGAACAACGTGTAGAAAGCCAGCGAACCGGCATAGCTGAAGGCATTGCGCTCCAACCACAGGCTGAAGCCTTGCTGCAGCGCATTCCACCAGAACCTTAACGAGAGACTGTGCACGCCACCTCCTTGTCAACAACTTTCGTACCCAGCTTAGGCAATCGAAATGCTCCTGTCGGCCAAAGGCTTGCATTGCAGCCCCAAACCGACCGCGCCCATAATAAGGCCCCCGAGCCACACGCGAAGGATACGCCGATGAGCGATACCGATCACGATTTCGACTGTCTCGTCTTCATCGGGCGTTTCCAGCCTCCCCACCTCGGGCACCTGGCCGTGATCAACGAGGCCCTGCGCCATGCGCGTCAGGTCATCGTGCTCGTTGGTTCGGCCTGGCAGGCACGCTCGCTGCGCAACCCCTGGCGCTTCGACGAGCGACAGGCGCAGCTGCGCAGCTGCTTCGACGAAGAGGAAAATGCACGGCTGGAGATCGTGCCGCTACTCGATGCGCTCTACAACAACGACGTCTGGGTGCGCGACGTGCAGCGCAAGGTGCGCGACATCGCTGGCCATCACCACGCCCGGCTGCCACGCATCGGCCTGATCGGCGCGAGCCGCGGCCAGTCGAGCTACTACCTCTCGCTGTTCCCCCAGTGGGAGTCGGTCAGCGTGCCGCTGGTCGATGGCATCTCCGCCAGCCAGATCCGCGAGCGCCTGTTTCGTTCACCCTCCTCCACCGAGGATTACCTCAGCACCGGGGCAGCCCACGACCTGCCGCCCGGGGTGTGCGATGCGCTGCGCGACTTCGCCGGCAGCGACGCCCACCTGCAGCTGATGGAAGAGCAGACGCTGCTCGACCAGTATCGCAGGGCCTGGGCCAACGCCCCCTACCCGCCGATCTTCGTCACCGTCAACGCCGTGGTGGTGCAGTCGGGCCACGTGCTGCTGGTGCGGCGCACCGCGGCACCGGGCAAGGGGCTGCTGGCGCTGCCGGGTGGCTTCGTCAACCCGCACGAGCGCCTGCTCGACGCCTGCCTGCGCGAACTGCGCGAGCGGGTCCGTCTCAAGGTACCGGAACCGGTACTCAAGGGCTCGCTGCGCGGCCAGCGGCTGTTCGACGAACCCCACCGCAGCTGGCGCGGCCGCACCCTGGCCGAGGCCTTCTACTTCGCCCTGCGCCCCGACCAGCAGTTGCCCCGGCTCAAGCCGGTCAAGGGCGGCGATCACGCGCGCTGGGTACCGTTGGCCGAACTCGAGCCCGACAGCCTGTTCGAGGACCACTTCTTCATCATCCAGAACTTTCTCGGCCTGCCGGCCGACTTCGGCGGGGCCTAAAAGTGCTTTACGGATCGGCGAGCGGCCCTAGCGCAAGGCGACCGGAGCACAGGAGGTGCAGCATATGGTGTATATGTGGCGCCTCGACGGTCCGACGCTTCGGCACCGCGTACAAATTCGTCGGGAACGAATTTGAACAGCCTTTAGGCTGGCCCGAAGGATAGCCGCCAGGGGACGGCGGCGATAGCGCAGCGATTGCGGGCGCAGTCATTCGTCGAGTGCTTTCCTAAGCCTGTAGGAAGTCGCGCGGCAGCTTCATCATCTGCCGCCACAGCTTCTCGACGCCCGGCTTGTGCACCAGCGAGCAGCGATAGAGGCGGATCTCCAGCGGCACGTCCCATTTCTCGCCGCCGGCGCGCACCAGCCGGCCGTTCTTGAGCTCCTCGCGCACGCAGAAGTCGGGAATCCAGGCCAGCCCCACCCCTTGCAGCACCATGCCCTTGAGGCCTTCGGCCATGGCCGTCTCGTAGACGGTACGCAGACGCAGGCGCAGCGGGTCGTTCTTGAGCAGCATGCGCACGCTGCGGCCGAGGAAGGCGCCCTGGGTATAGGCCAGGTAGGGAATCGTGTCCTTGCTGTCGAGGCTGAAGCGCGGCCTGCCCTTGGCGTCGGGGAGGCTGACCGGCAGCATCTTGACCTGGCCGATGGAGAACGAGGGGAACACCTCGGCATCGAGCTGCATGGTCGCGTAGGGATCGTGGTAGGCCAGCATCAGGTCGCAGTTGCCCTCGCGCAGCACGTGGATCGCCTCGCCCACGTTCATGGCCACCAGCCGCGTCGGCAACTCACCCAGCCCCTCCTGCAGGCGTGAGATCCACTCGGGGTAGAAGCTCAGCGCCAGGGAGTGGGCGGCCACGATGTCCAGCGCCTCGCGCGCCATGGAAACGCCACGCAGGTGGCCCAGGCATTCGTTGAGCTGTTCCACCAGGTTGCGCGCCGTGATCAGGAACAGCTGCCCTTCCGGGGTCAGGTTGATGGGCGTGGTCGAGCGGTCGACGAGGGTGACGCCGACTGCCTGCTCGAGTGCGCGAATGCGGCGACTGAAGGCCGGCTGAGTGACATGGCGCTGCCGGGCGGAGGCAGAGAAGCTGCGGGTGTTGGCCAGGGCCACGAAATCTTCCAGCCACTTTGTCTCGAGGTTCACCGGGACTCCCGCTGACAGCAATCACGATTCGAGTGAATTCATCGTGCCCCAGGACATCTTTCTGAGGCAGCGCCTAATGTACCCCAGCCGCTCATCGAACCCAAGGAACTTCACGCCTCACTGGATCGGCGCGGTGAGGTAGGCGGCGCGTGACACCAGCTTGCTCCACAGCGGTCGCCGCTGAAGCTCCTCGTAGCTGATGCGACGGCAATCGGCGAAGTCCCGCTCGAGCATCAGGTGCACCTCGGCCGCGAAGCGACGGTCGGGGATGAAGGCGGTGATCTCGAAGTTGAGGCGGAACGAGCGATTGTCGAGGTTGACCGTACCGACCGCCGCGGCGCTGTCATCGATCAGTATCACCTTCTGATGCAGGAAGCCCGGCTGGTAGCGATATACCTTGACCCCGGCCCGCACCATGTCGGGGAGGAACGAGAAGGCGGAAATGTAGATCAGCAGGTGGTCGGGATGCTCGGGCATCATGATGCGAACATCGACGCCGCGCATGGCCGCCAGGCGCAGGGCGTCCTGTACGCCCTGGTCGGGCACGAAGTAGGGGCTGGTCACCCACAGCCGCTCCCTGGCGCTGTGGATGGCCTGCTGCACCAGCAGGCTCGCGGTCTCCTGGCGATCGGCGGGGCCCGACGGCACGATGACCACGTTCTGGCACTCGTCGCAGGTCACTAACGGCTCCCAGCACAGGTTGATGACTTCACCGGTCGCCCAGTGCCAGTCTTCCCAGAAGGCCTCTTGCAGGCCCAATACGCTGGGGCCGGTGAGCTTCAGGTGGGTATCGCGCCAGGGACCGTGCCGGGGATGCTGGCCGAGGTACTCGACCCCGACGTTGAAACCGCCTAGCCAGCCCTCTCGGCCGTCGACCACCAGGATCTTGCGGTGGTTGCGAAAGTTGAGCTGAAAGCGGTGCTTGAAGCCGCGCGACGAGCGGAACGGGCTCACTTCCACCCCTGCATCGGCGAGCTCGCGGAGATACCCCTCGGCAAGCTTGCGGCTGCCGATCTCGTCGAACAGGAAGTAGACCCGCACGCCGCGTCGCACGGCGCGAAGCAGGCGCTCCTTCAACTGCTGCCCCAGGGCATCGTGGCGGACGATGAAGAACTGTACCAGCACGTAGTCGCGGGCGGCATCGATGCCGGCGAAGATGCTGTCGAACGTGGCCTTGCCGTCGATCAGCAGTTGCGCATGGTTGCCGCTGGTCAGCGGCATCATGGCCAGACGCTCCACCGCGCGCACATCGGGGCTGCGGGCATCGGCCAGATACGGTTCGAGGCGGACGCGATAGTCGGCGAGAATGCGCCGCAGCACGGTGTCGCGCTCGCCGCGGGCGGAAACGTAGCCATAGAAACGTGGCCGGCCGAAGATCCAGTAGGCAGGCACCGCCAGATAGGGGAAAGTGACCAGGGAGATGATCCAGGCCACGGCGCCCTGTGAGGTGCGACTCGAGAGCAGCGCCAGGATCGCCGACAGAAAGCCGAGCAGATGCACCAGGAAAATCGCTAGGCCGAACAGCCAGGATGCCATGATCTCTCCCTGAAAAAACAGCACGCTGCAGCATACCCCAGACGACGACGGCCCCGCCAGTTGGCGGGGCCGTTTGCAGCATGGGCCATCGACGACCAGAAGGACGCCGGGGACAGCCTTGTTCCCGGCCCAGGGTCGAGCGCCCTCAAGCGCGCTCGGCGATGATCTCCTTCCACTTGGCGGGGCCGGTCTGGTGCACCGAGGTGCCCTGGCTGTCCACCGCCACGGTGACCGGCATGTCCTCGACCTCGAACTCGTAGATCGCTTCCATGCCCAGGTCGGCGAAACCCACCACGCGGGACTTCTTGATCGCCTGGGCCACCAGATAGGCGGAACCGCCCACGGCCATCAGGTAGACCGCCTTGTTGTCGCGGATCGCCTCGATCGCCGCCGGGCCGCGCTCGGCCTTGCCCACCATGCCGAGCAGGCCGGTCTCTTCCAGCATGGTACGGGTGAACTTGTCCATGCGCGTGGCGGTGGTCGGGCCGGCCGGGCCGACCACCTCGTCGCGCACCGGATCCACCGGGCCGACGTAGTAGATGAAGCGCCCTTTCAGATCGACCGGCAGTTCCTCTCCCTTGGCGATCATGTCGACCATGCGCTTGTGGGCGGCATCACGCCCGGTGAGCAGCTTGCCGTTGAGCAGCAGGGTGTCGCCCGGCTGCCAGCTCTGCACCTCTTCCGGCGTGACCGTATCCAGGTTGACGCGCTTGACGTTGTCCCCCGCCTCGCGGGTGATCTCGGGCCAGTCCTCGAGCTTCGGCACCGGCAGCGCGGCCGGGCCGCTGCCGTCCAGGGTGAAGTGCGCGTGACGGGTGGCGGCGCAGTTGGGGATGATCGCCACCGGCTTGTTGGCGGCGTGGGTCGGGTAGTCCTTGACCTTGATGTCAAGCACCGTGGTCAGGCCGCCAAGGCCCTGGGCCCCGATGCCGCTCTTGTTGACCTTGTCGAACAGCTCCAGGCGCAGCTCCTCGGCGCGGTTGGACGGGCCACGCGCCTGCAACTCCTGAATGTCGATGGGGTCGAGCAGCGCCTCCTTGGCGATCTCCATGGCCTTCTCGGCGGTACCGCCGATGCCGATGCCGAGCATGCCGGGCGGACACCAGCCGGCGCCCATCTTGGGCAGTTGCTCGAGCACCCAGTCGACCACGCTGTCGGAGGGGTTGAGCATGGCGAACTTGCTCTTCGCCTCGCTGCCGCCGCCCTTGGCCGCGACGTGCACCTCGACGGTGTCGCCCGGCACCAGCTTGTGATGGATCACCGCCGGCGTGTTGTCGCCGGTGTTCTTGCGCGCTCCGTCCGGATCGGCCAGCACCGAGGCGCGCAGCACGTTGTCCGGGAAATTGTAGGCACGGCGCACGCCCTCGTTAATCATGTCGTCGAGGCTCATGTCGGCCTCGAAGCGTACGTTCATGCCCACATGCACGAACACGGTAACGATACCGGTATCCTGGCAGATCGGCCGGTGCCCCATGGCGCACATGCGCGAGTTGATCAGGATCTGAGCGATGGCATCCTTGGCCGCCGGATTCTCTTCCCGCTCGTACGCCGCCGCCATGGCGTCGATGAAATCCTTGGGATGGTAATAGGAGATGTACTGCAGGGCGTCGGCGACGCTCTGGATCAGATCGTCCTGGCGGATCACGGTCATGTGCTAGGAACTCCTCGGCAGTGTCGGCATGCCCGCTTCTGGATTCGCAAGCGCGAAGCGGCGGGTTCGAACGGTGCCGAATTATACCGTATCGGGACCTGCTAGACAGGTTCGTAGGCCAAGGTAGTAGGCAGACTGGAGATATGCAGGAAGATAACGGTATAAATACAAGTTACTGTGACTGGCACTGCGGGCAAAGATAGAGCCGACGCGAAGCCACCATGGCCCGTTCGATGGGCGTACCGCAGGCATGACACGGCAACCCGTCGCGCTCATAGACAGCAAAGCGACAAAGGCGCCGGTTCTCGCCTCGCCGTCGCGCAGCTGCTGCCCATTCGTCACGGTTGGTCACACCTGCCTGGTCGTAGGCACGCCGCGTCACGTCGAGAATGGCGCGCGCCAGTAGCGCCAGACGCTCCTCGCCCAGCTCCATGGGCTTCTCACTGGGCGAGGCGCCGGCGAAGAACAAAATCTCTGAGCGAAGGTAGTTGCCGATGCCGGCAAATGGCGCCTGGTCGAGCAGCAGGCCGCCCAGCCGGCGGCGCACGAAGCGCGGCTCGCTCAGCCGCGCCATGGCCTGCTCCGGGGTAACGCCGTGGGTCAGCAGGTCGGGGCCGAGCCGGGACAGGAACGGATGCTCGGCGAGCCTGTCGCCCGGCCACAGCGAGACGTCCGAGGCGCTGTAGAGGCTGGCCGAGCGCCCTTCCGCCGTCAGCCGCACGCGCAGCGAGCGCTCGGTATCGGGCTCGCGCTCGGCGTCGTGCAGCTTCCACACGCCGTAGAGCTGGTTGTGACTGTAGAGCACGCGACCGTCGTCGAAGCGGGTCAGCAGCGCCTTGCCCCAGCTGTCCACCGCCGTGACCTCACGCCCTACCAGCGAATCGGCCTCGGCGGCCAGTTCGGGGAAGGCAAACCACACCGACTCCAGCCGCCTGCCAGCAAGCTGCTCGTGCAAGCGGTCGGCGGCACGGCGAATCTCAGGGCCTTCGGGCATCGTGACTCCAAGTTCAGGACAATGCGGGAACGCAGCAAGAGGCGCCGGGGACTGGGCGTAGAGGGGGTCTTTTGCCATGGATGGCAAAAGTAGCGCCCAGGGATGGGTTTACAGCGCCCCCTCGTAGTCCTGTCGACGGAAAGCCTCGAGCGGACAGACTTACCCAAGCGCCAGTTGCCGCTCCTTGAGCTCATGCAGCCGGTCGCGCAGCCGTGCGGCCTCCTCGAACTCCAGGTTCTGGGCCGCCTCGAACATGGCGTCCTCGACCCGCGAGACCTCCTTGACCAGGTCCGTCGGCGAGAGCTCGGAGATATCGTAGATCGCCGCACCCTCGGCCACCTTGCGCTCGCCGCGGCGCCCCTTGCCCTTGCGACCCGGGGCCTGGGCCGCCTCCATGATGTCGGCCACCGAGCGGGTCACGGTGGTGGGCGTGATGCCGTGCTTCTCGTTGTGGGCGATCTGCTTGGCGCGGCGCCGCTCGGTCTCGTCGATGGCGCGGCGCATGGAGTCGGTCACCCGGTCGGCGTAGAGGATCGCCTTGCCGTGGGCGTTGCGCGCCGCCCGGCCGATGGTCTGGATCAGCGAGCGCTCGTTGCGCAGGAAGCCCTCCTTGTCGGCATCGAGGATCGCCACCAGCGAGACCTCGGGGATGTCGAGGCCCTCGCGCAGCAGGTTGATGCCCACCAGCACATCGAACTTGCCCAGGCGCAGGTCGCGGATGATCTCCACCCGCTCCACCGTGTCGATGTCCGAGTGCAGGTAGCGCACCCTCACGTCATGTTCGTCGAGGTACTCGGTGAGGTCCTCCGCCATGCGCTTGGTCAGGGTGGTGACCAGCACCCGCTCGCCCACTTCGGCGCGGGCACGGATCTCGGAGAGCAGGTCGTCGACCTGGGTCGAGGCCGGACGCACCTCGATCTCGGGATCGACCAGCCCGGTGGGGCGCACCACCTGCTCAACCACTTGGCCAGCGTGCTCGGCCTCGTAGGGCCCCGGGGTGGCCGAGACGAAGATCGTCTGCGGGCAGATGCGCTCCCACTCCTCGAAGGTCATGGGGCGGTTGTCCAGCGCCGAGGGCAGGCGGAAGCCGTACTCGACCAGCGTCTCCTTGCGCGAGCGGTCGCCCTTGTACATGCCGCCGACCTGGGGAACGCTGACGTGGGACTCGTCGATGAACAGCAGCGCATCGTCGGGCAGGTAGTCGAAGAAGGTGGGCGGCGGCTCGCCGGGGTTGCGGCCCGAAAGATAGCGCGAGTAGTTCTCGATGCCGTTGCAGTAGCCCAGCTCGTTCATCATCTCGAGATCGTAGAGAGTACGCTGCTCCAGCCGCTGGGCCTCGACCAGGCGATCGTTCTTGCGCAGCCACGCAAGGCGTTCGACCAGCTCGGCCTTGATCGCATCGGCAGCCGAGATGATGGTCTCCCGCGGCGTCACGTAGTGGCTCTTGGGGTAGATGGTCATGCGCGGTACCTGGCCGCGCACCTCGCCGGTAAGCGGGTCGAACAGCCGGATCGAGTCGATCTCGTCGTCGAACAGCTCGACCCGAACCGCTTCCTCGTCGGAATCGGCCGGGTAGATGTCGATCACGTCGCCGCGCACCCGGTAGGTACCACGCTTGAAGTCCATGTCGTTGCGGGTGTACTGCAGCTCCGCCAGGCGGCGCAGGAAGCGGCGCTGATCGATCAGCTCGCCGCGGGTGAAGTGCAGGCGCATCTTGAGGTACTGGTCGGGGTCGCCGAGACCGTAGATCGCCGAGACCGACACCACGATCAGCGCATCGCGCCTTTCCAACAGCGCTTTCGTCGCCGAGAGCCGCATCTGCTCGATGTGGTCGTTGATCGAGGCATCCTTCTCGATGAAGGTATCCGACGAGGGAACGTAGGCTTCCGGCTGGTAGTAGTCGTAGTAGGAGACGAAGTACTCGATGGCGTTGTCGGGAAAGAACGACTTGAACTCGCCGTAGAGCTGGGCGGCCAGGGTCTTGTTGGGCGCCATGACGATGGTCGGCCGCTGCAGCCGCTCGACCACGTTGGCCATGGTGAAGGTCTTGCCCGACCCGGTCACGCCGAGCAGCGTCTGGTGGGCCAACCCGGACTCGAGCCCGTGGATCAGGCCCTCGATGGCGGTAGGCTGATCGCCGGCGGGCTTGAAGTTGGCATTGAGGCGAAACGGCTTGCTCATGACGGCTCCAGACGGCTTCAGGCGCCGTTCGGCGCCCGGACGGTACGTACCGATATCAGCAGCAAAAGGCCGGCCTTCGGCCTATGCCTGGGTGACATCGGCAGCGCGCGTGGTGACTTCCACGGTGGCACTGGTCATGAGGCGATGAATGGGGCACTTGTCGCTGATCTCCTCCAGCCGCACCCGCTGCTCCTCGTCCTCGATGCCATGGAAGGTCATCACCACTTCGAGTCGGTAGACGCCCTTGCGTTCCTCGCTGTCGTCGCGGTTGACCCTGACGCTGACCCCCTCGAGCGGCCACTGCTTGCGCCGGGCGTACATCTGCGCGGTGATCGCCTTGCAGGCGCCGAGGGAAAGGTCGAAGTAGTCGTGTGGGTCCGGCGCACTATCCTCGCCGCCGAAGGCACTGGGCACATCGGCGTAGAGATCCTCGAACCCCTCGATGCGAACCCGCTGACGAAAGATGCTGTTGCGCTCGCTGACGATCTCGATGGACTTGGGCATGGGCGATTCCGTTCGGTTACTTGATATCGATGGGAAGCTTGAGGGCCTGGACGGCACGGATCAGCGCCTCGCGGCTGACGCGCCCCTCCACGTCCGCCCCATGGCGCCCCACCTCGGCGCTCTCCACGCCCTCCACCATCATCAGGGCCGTGGTAATGCGATTGACCTGATCGGCGCTCTCCACGCCGCTGAAACTGAGCGACTGCTGCGGCATGCCTGACTCCCCGGGGCATGGAATAGGAATGCACGAGTCTAACATGGCAACCTTGAAGCGGCAGCCGCTTGCATTCCCGCCGCCGTGCCCGCATACCATGGGCCATATCCCTGACATGACGACCCGGAGCCACACAGGCATGAACGATTGGATAACCGCCCTGGGAGGACGACGCTCGAGCGATGAGCGGGTGGCGTTCGATACGCCAGACCCCGCCCGCCAGGCCATGGAGCATACCGTCATCACTCCGCTCGTCCACCTCGGCGTTCTCGATGTGGTCGGCCCCGGCGCCGGCAAGCTGTTGCAGGGCCAGACCAGCGCCCAGGTCGACCTGGCCGACGGCAGCTTCGCCCCGCTGACCTGCTTCTGCAGCGCCAAGGGGCGCATGCTGGCCAATGCTCAGCTGCTACGCATCGATGCCGAACGCTACCGCCTGATTCTGCATCGCGGCCTGCTCGCGCCGCTGTGCGCCCACCTGAAGAAGTTCGCGCCGTTCTACAAGAGCGAACTCGCCATCCGCGACGACCTGGTACTGCTGGGGCTGATCGGCAAGGAGGCCCAGGCGCTGGCAGAGGTACGCTTCGACGTCGCCCCTCCCGCCGTCTGGCACCAATCGGGCGACGAGAAGGTGCAACTGCTGGCCCACCCGGGGCCACAGTACCGGCTGCTGGCCTGCCTGCCGCTGGAGCAGGCCGAAGCGGTCGCCACCCGACTCAACGAGCAGGCGGCTGCGGTCGGCAACGCCGTGTGGTGCCTGCAGGACATCCAGGCCGGGCTCGCCTGGCTGACGCCAGCCCACCAGGACGCCCTGCTCCCGCAGATGATCAACTGGGAGGCGCTGGGCGGGGTCAGCTTCAAGAAGGGCTGCTACACCGGCCAGGAGGTAGTGGCCCGCGCCCACTTCCGCGGCCAGGTGAAGAAGCGCCTGGTTCGGGCTCAGCTCGAGGGGGAGTGTCTGCCTGCACTCGGCGCAGCGGTGGTCGACGACAGCGGCAAGAGCCTGGGCGAGATCGTGGCGGCGGAACTCGACGCCTACGGCCAGGCCGAGATCCTGGCAGTGCTGAGTACCCGCGACGATCCCGGCCCGCTCAGCGTCGATGGCCAGGCCGTCAAGCTGCTGAAGCTGCCCTACCCCATCGAACGCCTCGATCCGGAGAGCCTGGCCCAGGCAAGCGCCTAGGGCAAGTCCAGCCCGAACACCCGCTTGGCGGTCGCCGTGCTCTGGGCGGCGACCGCCTCCGTGCTCTCCCCTCGCAGCTTGGCCACCATCTCGCACACCTGGGCGATGCGTGCCGGCTCGTTGCGCTGGCCCTGGTGCCCGCATAGCGGCATGTCGGGGCTGTCGGTCTCCAATACGAAGCCATCCTCAGGCAGGCGCTTCACTGCCCGCCACAGGCGCTGGGCGCGCTCGTAGGTCACGGCACCGCCCAACCCCACCACGAAGCCGAGATCGAGGAATTTCCAGGCCTGGTCCGGCGAGCCGGCGAAAGCGTGAATCAAACCGCCCGCCGGCAGGTCGAGCTGGCGCAGCCGCTTGGAGACCTTGTCGTTGGCGTGTACGCAGTGGATCACCACCGGCAGCCGGCGCGCCTTGGCCAGGCGCAGTTGGGCGTTGAACAGCGCCCACTGGTCGTCCAGGGTCTCCTCGAAGCGCGCGTCGATGCCGCATTCGCCCAGCGCCCGCACCTCGGGATGGTCATCCAGCATCTGCGCCAGCGCCTCGACGTCGCCCTCGCCGTGTTCATGCATGAAATAGGGGTGCAGGCCCAGGCTGACGTGGACGTCGTCGCGCTGGCCGAGCGCCAGCACGGCCGGCCAGCGCTCGCGGGTGGTGCCCGGCACCATGAAGTGACCGACACCGGCCGCCCTGGCGCGCGCGAACATCGCCTCGCGGTCGTCGTCGAAGGCCTCGAAGTCGAGGTGGCAGTGGGCGTCGATCAACATCCGTGTCGTGCTCCCTTGCGTGGCGTGGCTTCGCCGCCTGCCGTCACTCCGCCTCGGCTGGCGTCGCCGGCAGCTCAGAGGTGCAGGCCGGACAGCGCGTGGCCGGAATGGGAATCTTGCTGAGGCAGTACGGGCAATCCTTGACCGTCGGCGCCGCCGCCGTCTCGGGCGGATAGGCGAGGTTCTTGAGCCGATTGATGTTGCGGATCAGCAGGAAGGTGGCGAAGGCGACGATCAGAAACGACAGCACCGCATTGAGGAACAGGCCGTAGTTGAGGGTCACCGCCCCCGCCGCCTGGGCCTGCTCCAGGGTGTGGTAGATCTCCTCCCCCGGGCCGTCGCGCAGCACCAGGAACTGGTTGGTGAAGTTCAGCCCACCCGTCGCCAGGCTGATCAGCGGGGTGAAGACATCCTTCACCAGGCTGTTGACGATGGAGGTGAACGCCGCCCCGATGATGATCCCCACCGCCATGTCGACGACGTTGCCCTTGACCGCGAACTCGCGAAACTCCTTCAGCATCTTCGATGCCATGCCCCCATCTCCCCATCGCAGCTTCTTCGGCTTGCTCTCTCGCCTGGTCGACGCCCGCCTCAGTGTTCCCGGGTGGCGGCGAAACGAATCTCCGGCCAGCGCTCCTGGGTCATCTGAAGATTGACCCTCGTGGGAGCAATGTAGGTCAGGTAACCGCCGCCATCCAGCGCCAGGTTGGCGCTCGCCTTGCGCCTGAACTCCTCGAGCTTCCTGGCATCGTCGCAGTAGACCCAACGCGCGGTCTGCACGTTGACCGGCTCGTAGACGCAGTCGACCTTGTACTCCTCCTTGAGCCGGTGCGCGACCACATCGAACTGCAGGGTACCCACGGCACCGAGGATCAGGTCGTTGTTGTCCAGCGGCTGGAACAACTGGGTGGCGCCCTCCTCGGAGAGCTGCTGGAGCCCCTTCTGCAGCGCCTTGAGCTTGAGCGGGTCCTTCAGCTGCACGCGCTTGAACAGCTCCGGCGCGAAGTGTGGAATGCCGGTGAAGCGCATCTCCTCACCCATGGTGAAGGTATCGCCGATCTGGATCGTGCCGTGGTTGTGCAGGCCGATGATGTCGCCGGGCCAGGCCTCCTCGACGTGGGCGCGGTCGGAGGCCATGAAGGTCAACGCATCGGCGATCTTGACGTCCTTGCCGATGCGCACGTGGCGCATCTTCATGTTCTTCTCGTACTTGCCCGAACAGACCCGCAGGAAGGCGATGCGATCGCGATGCTTGGGGTCCATATTGGCCTGGATCTTGAATACGAAACCGGTGAAGCGCGAGTCCTCGGCCTCCACGGTACGGGTGTCGGTCTCGCGCGGCTGCGGCGGCGGCGCGTACTCGACGAAGCCGTCGAGCATCTCGCGCACGCCGAAGTTGCCCATGGCGGTGCCGAAGTAGACCGGGGTCAGTTCGCCGCGGCGGTAGGCGTCGAGATCGAACTCGTGGGAAGCGCCGCGCACCAGTTCCACCTCCATGCGCAGCTCCTCGGCCTGCTCGGCACCCAGCACCGCGTCGACCTCGGGATTGTCGAGCCCCTCGATGCGCCTGTCGTCGGGAATGCGGCTGCCCTGGCCCTGGGTATAGAGATGGATCACGTCGTTGTAGAGGTGATAGACCCCCTTGAAGTGGCGCCCCATGCCGATCGGCCAGGTCATCGGCGCGCACTGGATGTCGAGCACCGTCTCCACCTCGTCCATCACCTCGATGGGATCGCGAATGTCGCGGTCCATCTTGTTGACGAAGGTGAGGATCGGCGTGGTGCGCAGCCGGCACACCTCCATCAGCTTGATGGTCCGCGCCTCGACGCCCTTGGCGCCGTCGATCACCATCAGCGCCGAGTCCACCGCGGTCAGGGTGCGGTAGGTGTCCTCGGAGAAGTCCTCGTGCCCCGGGGTGTCGAGCAGGTTGACGATGCGCCCGCCATAGGGGAACTGCATCACCGAGGTGGTCACCGAGATGCCCCGCTCCTGCTCCATCTTCATCCAGTCGGACGTGGCGTGGCGGTCGTTGCGCTTGCTCTTCACCGAGCCGGCGAGCTGAATGGCGTTTCCGAACAGCAGCATCTTCTCGGTGATGGTGGTCTTGCCCGCATCGGGGTGCGAGATAATGGCGAAGGTTCTACGCAGCCCGACTTCGCGGGCCAGATCGGCAGCTGACATCAGTCTCGGATTCGTCGTGGCACCCAGACGGTGCGTGAATGGTGAATTGGCACGCATTCTACGGCTTTGCCCCGCACAGTTGTAGGGCAGCGGCGAGAAAGGGCACGAGACGGTATCATGGCGGCACGAATGCTCCAGGAGACGTCATGCCTACCGCTCCCCCCCTCCCGCTGTCGACGCCCAGCCGCAACCTGATTCGCCTGACCATCGTGCGCGGCATCACCTGGACCGGCTTCCTGGCGGCGGTCATCGTCGGCGTCGAACTCCTGCACTTCGAACTCGAGATCGCAGCGGTGATCGGCGTGATCGTCTGCATGGGCCTGGTCAACCTATTCACCTGGTGGCGGCTCGGTCGCCAATGGGCGGTCAACCACACCGAGTACGTGATCCACCTGCTGGTCGACGTGCTCGGCCTGACGCTGCTGTTCTATCTCACCGGGGGGGCCACCAACCCCTTCATCAACTATTACCTGGTGCCGGTCACCATTGCCGCCGCCACCCTGCCATGGCGGTATGCCTGGATCGTCGCCGCCTCGGCCATGGCCTCCTACACCCTGCTGATGTGGGACTACCATCCGGTCCCTCAACTGACCCACGACCAAGGCAACGAGATTCTCAACCTGCACGTGCTGGGCATGTGGATCAACTTCGGCCTGTCGGCCGGCCTGGTGACCTTTTTCATCTTCAAGATGGCCCACGCCCTGCGCAGCCGTGAACAGGCCCTGTCCCAGACCCGCGAGTCGGCGCTGCGCAACGAGCAGATCGTCGCCGTGGCCACCCAGGCCGCCGGCACCGCCCATGAGCTGGGTACGCCGCTGTCGACCATGGCGGTGCTGCTCAGCGAAATGCGCGAGGACGCCCGCGGCAACCCGGCGCTGGAACAGGATGTCGAGTTGCTGCGCCAACAGGTCGATGTATGCAAGTCGCGGTTGCGCCACCTGGTCGAGAGCGCCGACCGCCGACGCATGGCCGAACCCGAAGTGCGCGACGCCCGCGATTGGCTCAGCGGCGTGGTGCAGCGCTGGCTGGTACTGCGACCGGACGTCAGCCACCGCCTCGAGATCGCTAGCCAGCGCGGCACGCCCTGGCTCAAGGTCGACACGACCCTCGACCAGGCAATCACCAACCTGCTCAACAACGCCGCCGACGCCAACCCCGACGACATCCATATCGGCCTGGACTGGAATGCCCAGGACGTGGTGATCGACATCCGCGACCATGGCCCCGGGGTTACCCTGGACATCGCCGACCAGCTGGGCGAGACCTTCGTCTCGACCAAGAGCAAGGGACTCGGCATCGGCCTGTTCCTCACCCACGCCACCATCAATCGCTTCGGCGGCGGCGTGAGGCTGTATAATCATCCGGACGGGGGGACGCTGACCGAAGTGATCCTGCCACACAGTGAGCCCTGAGCGACGCGACGAGGTTGCCATGCAAGATGCCGATACCCGCCTGTTGATCATCGACGACGACGAGATGTTCTGCCATGTTCTCTCTCGCGCCATGACCCGACGCGGCTACGAGGTGCTGGTGGCCAACGATGCCGAACAGGCACTCGCGTTGGCTCGCCGTCACCGCCCCCAGCTGGCCACGCTAGATCTCAAGCTGGAGCACAGCTCGGGGCTGAAGCTGCTGCCGGAATTGCTCGATGTGGTGCCGAACTGTCGCATCGTGGTGCTGACCGGTTACTCCAGCATCGCCACCGCGGTGGAGGCGATCAAGCTCGGCGCGGTGAACTACCTGTGCAAGCCCGCCGATGCCGACGAGATCCTCGTTGCCCTGGGTCGGGAAGAGGGCGATCCGGAAGCCGAAGTGGCCGATAACCCGCCGTCGATCAACCGCATCGCCTGGGAGCACATCCAGAAGGTGCTGCAGGAGCACGACGGCAACATCTCCGCCACCGCCCGCGCCCTGGGCATGCATCGCCGCACCCTGCAGCGCAAGCTGCAGAAGCGGCCGGTGCGGCGCTGATCAGAGGCGCAAGAATGAAGATTGAAGAGAGAAGAAGGGATGGAGTTCTTTCTTCCCTCTTCCAGGTGCGTAGCGCCGCTCTGCCCTTTCGAGCGGCGTAGCCGCGTCTTACTGAGCCGTCCAACCCAGATCAATGTTCCAGCTCGAGCCGCTCACCGCACCCGCCGCATCCGAGGCCAGGTAAGCCACCAGGCCGGAGACCTCCTCGGGATCGATCAGGCGCTTGACCGCGGCGTTCTTGAGCATGATCTGCTCCACCACGTCCTGCTCGTCCATGTTGTGCAGCCTGGCCTGGTCGGCGATCTGGTTCTCCACCAGCGGTGTCTTGACGTAGGCCGGGCAGATCGCGTTGGCCGTGATCCCCTGGGGGCCACCCTCCAGCGCTGCCGTCTTGGTCAGCCCAATCAGGCCGTGTTTGGCACTGATGTAGGCCGACTTGCCCGGCGAGGCGACCTGGGCGTGCACCGAGGCAATGTTGATGATCCGCCCCCAGCCGTTCTGGCGCATCGAGGGCCAGACCGCCTGGGTCAGCAGGAACGGCGCCGTCAGCATCAGGTCGACGATCTGCCGCCACTTGGCTTCGGGAAAATCCTCGATCGGCGAGACATGCTGGATGCCGGCGTTATTGACCAGGATATCGACCCGGCCGAAGCGCTTGATCGCTTCCGCGACGGCTCCCTTGCAGGCCTCGCCATCGGTGAGGTCGGCCTGGTAGAAGGCCGCCCCGGCGGCGTCGGCCTTCTCCTTGGCCTGTTCGTTGAAATCGACGGCCAGGACCTGATGGCCGAGCTCGCGGAACTGGCGTACCACGGCTTCACCGATACCGCTGGCGGTGCCCGTGACCAGGGCGACGCGAGGCACGGGGGTCGTTGCATTGGGCATGGGTAAATCCTTCTACGCGGCGTTGGGATGTGAGAGTGTCACCAGCATAAGCCGGAGGCGGCGATCAGGGCCAGCCGCGGCATCGCCTCAAGCGGCATCCTCGGGGTTCATCACCCGGTCCATCAGGCGTTGCGCCAGGCGGCTGCCCTCCTCGCGTGTCTCCAGGTCGGAGAGATCGTCGAGCAGCTGGCAGCGCCACAGCCACAGTTCCGCCTCCAGCACCTCGGCGACGAAGGGGTAGCGGCCCGATGGCAAGGCGAAGGCGCGACGCTCGCCCTCGGCCGGTGCCGCGACGGTGGCAAAGGCCGGGAACAGCACCAGCGACAGCGAAACGGGGCTGATCAGGGCGCCGACAAGGTAATCGCGGCCCGCCGTCGCCGCCACGTCATCGGGACAGACTTGGAAACACAGCGCGTCGACGTCGAGTTGCGGGTTGTATCCCGGGGCTGTCTCGAGCGCATCGGCCTGGCGGCGCTTCCAGGCCTGGGCCATCTCGTTCAGGCGCCGGTACTGCTCGGGCGTTGGGGCCAGCATGCCGCTCTCCTCTAATCCGCAATGGACGATGCGCCACCGGCGCTCATCGGCGAGAGGTCTCATTCGGCAGGACGCCTCGCGGCTGCTATTCTGGCAGCTCCATGCGCGACGAGGAATGCCCATGCTCCCCCAGCAACGTCTTGAGCTGGCCGTCTCCATCGCCCGCGAGGCCGGCGAGCGAATCGTGGCGGCCAGGCAGAGCCAAAGCTTCAACCAGCAGTTCAAGCACGGCCAGGAGCTTGTCACCGACGTCGACGTGGCCGTCGACACCCTGATCCGCGACCGCCTCGACGCCAGCCTGCCGGGCGAGCAGCGGCTCAGCGAAGAGCTCGCCCCCGACCGTGAGGTGATGCGCACGGCCGAGGCGCTGTGGGTCATCGACCCGATCGACGGCACCGTCAATTTTGCCCATGGCCTGCACCATGTCGCCGTCTCCATCGCCTGGGTCAGCGAGGGCAAGTCCCGCCTGGGCGTGGTGCATGCCCCCTTCCTCGGCGAGACCTACACCGCCCTGTGCGGTCAGGGCGCCTGGCGCAACGGCAAGCCGATTCATGCCAGTCGCACCACCAACCTGCAGCGCTGCCTGGTCGGCACTGGCTTCCCCTACCGGCGCGACAGCCGCCCGCCGTTGATGCGTCGGCTGATGGCCGTGCTGGAGCACTGCCAGGACGTGCGGCGCAACGGCTCGGCCGCGCTCGACCTGTGCGACGTGGCCTGCGGTCGGCTGGATGCCTATTACGAGAGCGTATCGCCCTGGGACTTTGCCGCCGGCCTGCTGATTGCCCGCGAGGCCGGCGCCCGTACCGGCCACCTCTATCCCTGCCCGAAGGGCATTCCGGAAGACCTGTACGGCGAGAACCTGCTGGTCAGCGCCCCCGAGATCCACGCCGAGCTCGGCGACCTGCTGCGCGCGGCCGATGCCAACGAGCTGAGACCGTACTGAAGGCTTCCGCCGCGGCCGCGATAGGGCTGCCCAATCGGGCCGCTAGCAGCCTGCTATTGGCCCGCAGCCCTCCCATCCGTCACAATGGCGCCCAGGAAAATACCTTCAGGAGACATGCTATGTTCGTGGTCATCTTCGGTCGTCCCGGCTGCCCCTTCTGCGTTCGTGCCCAGCAGCTCGCCGAGAGCCTGGAAAGCGCCAACGTGATCGAGGGTCACCGCTACGTGGACATCTGGGCCGAAGGCATCAGCAAGGCCGACCTGGAGAAGACCATCGGCAAGCCGGTCTCGACCGTGCCGCAGGTCTTCATCGACCAGCAGCACGTCGGCGGCTTCACCGAGTTCGATCGCTACGTGCGTGACAATGCCCTCATGGCCTGACGAATCCGGCCCGCCAGGCCGAGACAGAGCGCCGGCCTGGCCCCTGCGTCCATTTCCCGTTTAACGTTCCTCCCCCGTTGAAAGCCGTTCCTGTCCAGCCCCTATACTGAGGTCTAATGCGCAAGCGCATCTGGACATAAGGAACGGCACGATGCAAAGGGAAGAATTCCTCCAGCAGCTCTGGCTCGACTACATCCACCACCATCCAGACGTGGGGATGCTGCGCCTGTGGCCGACGAATGCGCCGGTCGAGTACCTGACGCTGCTCACCCTCAATCAGCCTCCCTTCGCTGCCGACGACCTGCTACCCACGCTCGGCCACCTCGGCTATCGCCCCGTACAGCGCTACGCCATGGCCGACCGCGGCCTGCTGGTCACCCTGCTGGCGCCGCCCGACAGCGGCACCTGGCTGGTGCTGGCGGAACTCCAGCTCAGCAGCCTGTCGCGCCAGCCGCGCGATGCGCTCGCTGCGCTGGTCAGCCGCACCCACCCCCAGGATACCCGCGGCAAGAACCTGCTGAGCCGGGGCCGCCCTTGGCCCATGCCCAGCTGGGACGTCTATCGCTCGCTGTACGACGCGCACCCCTTGGCCGCCTGGTTTGCCGCCATGGGGCCGAGCGTACATCACGCCGGCTTCGACTGCGCACGCCTCGGCAACAGCTTCGAAGCGCTCGATGCCGCCCTGTCGGCAGCCGGCCTCGCGGGCAATGAAGACCGTCATCACGGCGTCTTCCCGGTATCGCCGCTGCTCCAGTATCGCTTCTACCCCACCTGCTCACAGCGGCTTGCCTTTGCCGAGGGCGACGAGCACCGCATCTGCCTGGGCGGCCTGGCCTTGATGCAGAAGCGCCTGAGCAGCGACCACGAGCGCAGCGTGGAGCTGCTGCTGCCTCACCACACCCGCTGCGAGCTCACCTGACCCGCCGCCGGGCGTTATCCACAGAAACTGTGGATAACGCTGTGCAAGACGCCGTGACAAGCCTCGTTGGCCCAGGCACGACGCCCCTCGCTCGGGTTGATCATAAAATCATCACAGATTGAAACAGAAAGGCCCGGGCAAAGCCCGGGCCCGAAGGTACCGCGGAGCAGCTCAATCGAAGGTCATTTCCGGCACGTGATCCGGGACGATCAGCTTGCCGGCGGTCTTCTCGACGATCTCCTCGACGCTGACGCCGGGCGCCCGCTCCTTGAGGATGAAGGCGCCGTTCTCGATCTCCAGGTAGGCGAGGTCGGTGAGCACCCGATTGATGCAGCCCGCCCCGGTCAACGGTAGCGTGCATTTCTCGAGCAGCTTCGACTCACCATGCTTGGAGGCATGGGTCATGGTACAGATGATGTTCTCGGCGCCGGCCACCAGGTCCATGGCGCCGCCCATGCCCTTGATCAGCTTGCCGGGGACCATCCACGAGGCGATGTTGCCCTCCTGGTCGACCTCGAAGGCGCCAAGCACGGTCAGGTCGACGTGGCCGCCGCGGATCATGGCGAAGGATTCGGCGGAATTGAAGATCGCCGCCCCCAGGCGGGCCGTCACCGTCTGCTTGCCGGCGTTGATCATGTCGGGGTCGACCTCGTCCTCGGTGGGGAAACGCCCCATGCCGAGCAGGCCGTTCTCCGACTGCAACATCACGTCGATGCCCTCAGGCACGTAGTTGGCCACCAGGGTGGGGATGCCGATGCCCAGGTTGACGTAGAAGCCATCCTTCAGTTCCTGCGCCACGCGCTGCGCCATCTGTTCGCGAGTCAGTGCCATCTTGTTTGCCTCTAGTGTTCGGTGGAGAAGCGATATGTGGTGTGCCGGTCGCTGCCGGCGGCGGAAGCGGCGCCGGGCTCAGCCCTCGCGCACCGTGCGCTTCTCGATACGCTTCTCGAAGGTGCCCTGGATGATGCGGTCGACATAGATGCCCGGGGTATGGATCTGGTCGGGGCGCAGTTCGCCCGGCTCGACGATCTCCTCGACCTCCACCACGGTGATCTTGCCGCAGGTGGCAGCCAACGGGTTGAAGTTCTGGGCGGTGTCGCGGTAGACCACGTTGCCGTAGCGATCGGCCTTCCAGCCCTTGACGATGGCGAAATCGGCGTGGAACGCCTCCTCGAGAATATAGTGACGGCCGTTGAATTCGCGCACCTCCTTGCCCTCGCCGATCGGCGTGCCGTAGCCGGTGGCGGTGTAGAAGGCCGGAATGCCCGCCCCTCCGGCGCGCATCTTCTCGGCCAGGGTGCCCTGCGGCGTCAGGATCACCTCGATCTCCTCGTTGAGCATCTGCTGCTCGAACAGGGCGTTCTCTCCCACGTAGGAGGCATAGAAGCGCTTGATCTGCTTGTCTTCCAGCAGCACGCCCAGGCCGAAGCCGTCGACGCCACAGTTGTTGGAGATGACGGTCAGGTCCTTGACACCGCGGCGCTTGACCTCGGCGATCAGGTTCTCGGGGATGCCGCACAGGCCGAAGCCCCCAGCCACCACGGTCATCCCGCTTTCGATGCCTGCCATCGCCTCTTCGTAGGAGTACACGCGCTTGTCGAATCCGGACATCGCAAAGCCTCGTCTTGTTGTGAAATGGGTACAGGTGACGGTACCTGATCAGTGTTGACCTGCCCAATATATTTGTTAAGTTTGTTTTTTTTATCAATTGATATGAATTATTTATAAAATAGGCCGCACCATGACCGTCAAGCAGCTTCGCGCCTTCCTCGCCGTGGCCCAGAGCCTCAGCTTTACCCAGGCCTGCGAGCGGCTGCACCTGTCGCAACCGGCGCTGAGCCTGGCCATCAAGGGGCTCGAGGAGACCCTGGGCGGCCCCCTGCTGATTCGCAGCACACGCAGCGTGCGCCTCACGCCGGAGGGCGAGATCCTGGTGCCGCTGGCCAAGCGCCTGCTGGCCGACTGGGACAACGCCGAGGAACTGCTGCGCCAGCGCTTCACCCTGCAGCTCGGGCGGGTGGCCCTGGCCGCCATGCCCTCCATCGCCTGCAATCGGCTGCCTCGCGCGCTGAGGCGCTTCCGCGAGCGTTTTCCCCGGGTCAACGTGACGGTGCACGACGTGATCAACGAGCAGGTGATCGACATGGTGCGCCACCAGCGGGTCGAGCTGGGCATCGCCTTCGAGCCCGAAACCCGCGAGGGCATCGACTTCCTGCCGCTGTTCGACGACACCTTCGTTGCCGTGCTGCCGCCGGATTCCCCCCTGGTCGCCGCCGAATCGGTCGACTGGAAGGCCCTGCTCTCGCACGACTTCATCGCCCTGCAGCGCCCCTCCATGGTACGCATCCTGCTGGAACAGGCCCTGGCGCGCCGGCAAACGGAGCTGCCGGTGGCGTTCGAGAGCCATCAGCTGGCGACGGTCGGTCGCATGGTGGCCAGCGGTCTCGGCGTCAGCGCCGTGCCCACGCTGTGCCGCGAGCAGATGCATGAGCTCGGCGCTCGCTGCGTGCCACTCTTCGACCCCCAGATCCGCCGTACCGTAGGCGTGGTAGTGGGTGCCGGGCAGGAGCTTTCGATTGCGGCGCGGGCGCTGTTCGACGTGCTGCAGACGACGCTGTGCGAGCCGTCAGCGTGAGTGGAAGCGCTGGGCAGTAAGGGCCCGATCCATTAGCATGTGCGGCTATTGTCACGACGTCACATCGAGGAGTCAGGCATGTCGACCCTGAAGGGGCTCGTCAGCGCATTGCTACTGGTGGTCACCACCCTGTTCTGGTCGGTTCCCCTGATCCTGTTGACCCTGCTCAAGCTGATCACGCCGACGCGCCCCCTGCGGTTGATCGTGCTGCGCGGCCTCAATGGCGTGGCGCTGAACTGGATCGGCTGCAACCTGTGGTGGATGCGCCACTGGCTCAAGCCTCGCCTCGAGGCGACCCTGCCCGAAGGCCTGTCGCCCGAACAGCGCTGGCTGGTGATCTCCAATCACCGCAGCTGGACCGACATCTTCATGTTGCTCATGGTGCTGCACCGGCGCATCCCGATGCCGCGCTTCTTCCTCAAGCAGCAGCTCATCTGGATACCGATCGTGGGGCTCGCCTGGTGGGCCCTCGAGTTCCCTTTCATGCGCCGCTACCGCCGCGAGCAGATCGAGCGCAATCCGCAACTGGCGGAGGTCGACCGCAAGGCGACCGAGCGCCTGTGCGAGCGCGCCCGCGAGATGCCGCTCGCCATCTTCAACTTCGTTGAAGGCACGCGATTTACCCCGCTCAAGCGCGATGCGCAGAATAGCCCCTTCCGCCATCTGCTTCGCCCCAAGGCCGGCGGTGTCGCCCAGGTGCTGAGCCTGCTGGGTGCCCAGCTCGACGGTATCCTCGACGTGACCTTGCACTATGCTAACCCGGACCCGACCTTCTGGGGCTTCCTGTGCGGACGCGAAGGGCCGATAACGCTCGAGGCTCGCCGACTCGAGGTACCGGGCTGGATGCTCGACAGTCGCTACCATGACGATCCGCACTACAAGGAACGCTTCCACTCATGGCTCAACGCCCTGTGGCAGGAAAAAGACCAGGCGCTCGCATCGCGCTGACGCTGCTTTACGTACTGGCACTGCTGTCGCTCGTCGCTTGCGCCTCGCCCGGCGGCGAGGTCCAGCGCAGCAGCGATCCCGGCATTGCCGGCAGTTGGGTCGTGGTACAGCGCGGCGACACTCTCGGCAGCATCGCCGCCCGTGCCGACGTGCCGCTGGCCCGCCTGCAGCGCTTCAACCCCGGCGTCAACGCCAATCGCCTGGCGGTCGGCCAGCGCCTGCTGATTCCCACCCAGCAGGAGCGAGCCCCCTCCGGCGGCCCCTACCGCTACCAGATTCGCCCCGGCGATACCTTCTCGGCGGTCGCACGGCGCTTTGGCACCACGCCGGCGCGCATCCAGTCGGCCAACCCCGGTGTGGCGCCAACCCGCCTGCGCGTGGGCCAGCTCATCCAGGTCCCCCTGCGCGGCTCGACCACGACGACGACCGCCCGCTCGTCAAGCGCTTCGAGCAGTCGCGCCAGTACCCCGAGCCGCCCTGCCAGCCCCCCCACGGCAGCGTCCGCACCGAGTTCGGTACCGGGTTCGGCGCGGAACTGGCCCTGGCCACTCGAGGATTATCGTGTCGTGCGTGCCTACGGCACCGACAGCCGCGGCACCCTGCAACCGATGCTGCTCGCCACCAACCGTGGCGCGCGGGCCAAGGCGGTCGCCGACGGCGACGTTCGCTTCGCCGGCAGCATGCGTCAGCTCGGTCGCGTCGTGATCGTGCACCATGCCGACAACCTGCAGAGCGTCTACGCGCTGTGCGACAAGCTGCTGGTGGACGACGGCGCGCGTGTCAGCCGCGGCACGCCGCTGTGCGAGGTGGGCTTCAGCAATGCCACGGAGCGTTTCGACCTGCTGTTCGACATACGTCTCGGCGGCAAGCCGATCGACCCGCGCCGGGTGCTGCGCTAGCGCCATGGCGACGCCAGCCTGGGAACGGTGCCTGCCAGCACCGCCGCTGTATCGCTACCGGGGCGTACTGGGAGAGCCCGCGGCCAGTGAGGTCCTGGCCAGGCTGGAGGCGGAGCTGGACTGGCAACAGCCCCGCCTGCGCCTGTACGGGCGCGAGCACCCGATTCCCCGCCGCCAGGTATGGATGGGCGACCCCGAGGCGCACTATCGCTACTCGGGGCGTGACTTCGTGCCGCTGGCGTGGCATCCCGACGTCGTCGCGATACGCGAGCGCATCGCCGCCCTGCTGGCGAAGCTGGGTCTCGACATCGCGTTCAACAGCGTGCTGCTCAACCGCTATGCCGATGGCGACGAGCGCATGGGCTGGCACAGCGACGACGAGCCGGAGCTCGGCGACAACCCCGTCATCGCCGCCGTCACACTGGGCAGCGAACGGCCGCTGCGGTTCCGCTGGAAACAGGGCGGCGACCCACCCTTCAATGTCTGGCTGCCCCACGACAGCCTGCTGCTGATGGGACCCGGCTGCCAGGCGAAGCTGCAGCACGCCCTGCTGCCCAGGCGCGTCCCCGGGCTGCGCATCAGCCTCACCTTCCGGCGCGTGCTGATACGCCCCCGGCGCCGGCGCTGAGCCCGGTCAATGGGCTTGGCGGTAGAGCCCCCATAGGATCGTGATCAACAGCGCGTAGACCAGCCCGCCGACGGGATAGGTGAGAAAGCTGTAGGTCAAGCCGAAGTCGATGAAGGCGACCGGCACCAGCGTGCCCGCCACCGCCAGCGCCCGCTGCTCGCCCGAGCCGGCGCCGACCCCGCGGGCGAACAGCCACAGCGGCGTGAAGTAGAGCGCCAGCAGCGCCAGCAGCCCCGGCACCCCGCGCTTGACCCAGGCGTCGAGGATATCGTTGTGGGCGTGCCAGAAGCGCCCCAGCGCAGGGTCCTGCTCGCCCTCGGCGCCGCGCTCGCGCATGGCGGCCTGGTAGCCGCTGCCGCCCCACCCGAGCAGCGGGCGCTCCAGTATCAGCTGCGAAGAACCCCGCCACATCTCCAGCCTGGCGCTGACCGAGGTCATCTCGTCGTCCCCCGCCACGTACTGGCGCAGGCTGTTGACGGCATTGTCGACGCGCGTGGCCACGCCGGTCTGCGGCATCGCATACAGGCTGCCCAGCAGCGCCATCAGGGCCGCCACCAGGGTCACCCGCCAGCCCAGCGAGAGGCGGCGGCCATGCCCGCGATAGAGCACCCAGATCGCCAGGGGCAGGCCGATCCAGCCCCCGCGCGACCCGGACAGCGCCGAGGTGAGCAGGCCCGCCAGGCCACCGACGATCAGCAGCAGCGACCAGGGCCAGCGCTCCCGCCGGGCAAACGACCAGCTCAGGCCCGCGAGGCACAGCAGCCCCATCAGCAGGCCGAGGTTACCGAACAGGATGGCGTGCAACGGCTCATGACCGTTGGCACGCGTCGTCCCCTCGACGACGCGCTGCCACAAGGCCCAGGCGCTCGCCGCCAGGCTGCCCAGCGCCAGGCCGGCCCAGAGCCAGGTGGCACGGACCCTGACCCTGGCGAACGCCACCAGCGCGACCATGGCCAGCGCGAATGGCCAGGCATTGACCAGACCGGAGGCGCCTTCGCCGTGCAGCAGGAGCATGCCGACCCAGGCCAGGCCCTGCAGCCCCATGGCGGCCACGAGCAGCAGATCCTCGCGCCGCGGAAACGCATCGACCTGCCCTTCCTCGCCAAGCCAGGCCGCTGCCAGCAGCAGCAGCGGCACGACGATGAGACCCTCCCACGGCAGCGCCAGCATCGACGCCCCCAGGGTGAGCATGGCCAGGGCCGACAGCCACGCCTGGCACACGGCTCTCCAGCTGCGCGACATGGATCCGGGGAGCGGTCGATAGGAATTGTCTTCGATCATGGCAATGGCTCATCCGTTGATACGCTGCCGTCAACGGCGCCCGGGGAACTGCCCTCCTGGCTTCCGGGCGCCGTGTCGAAAGATTACCCTCTCAGGATAGTGGAAGCGATGTCCACCCGACCGATTCCTTCACTCCACGGTGACGGACTTGGCCAGGTTGCGCGGCTGGTCGACATCGGTATCGCGCGCCACCGCGACGTGATAGGCCAACAGCTGCAGCGGTAGGGTGTAGACGATGGGGGCCAGGAAGCGGCAGCAGCCGGGTACCTTGATCACCGTCATGCCCGCTTCCTGCTCCAGGCCGCTCTCGGGATCGGCGAAGACCAGCAGTTGGCCGCCGCGCGCCCGCACCTCCTGCAGGTTGGACTTGAGCTTGTCGATCAGCTCGTCCAGCGGCGCCAGCGCCACCACCGGCATACTGCCGTCGATCAGCGCCAGGGGCCCGTGCTTGAGTTCCCCGGCGGGATAGGCCTCGGCGTGGATGTAGGAGATCTCCTTGAGCTTGAGCGCCCCCTCCAGGGCGATCGGCATCTGCGCACCGCGCCCCAGGAACAGGGTATGGCGGTAGTCGACGAAGCGCTGGGCCAGGGCGGCGATCTCGCCGTCGAGCTTGAGCGTGTCGCCCAGCAGGGTCGGCAGGTAGCGCAGGCGGTGCACCAGCCTGGCCGTCAGGTCGGGGTCGCCGCCATGCAGCTGGCGCAGCGCCAGCGCCACCAGCATCAGCGAGGTCAGTTGGGTGGTGAACGCCTTGGTCGAGGCCACGCCGATCTCGGGGCCGGCATGTGTCATCAGGCTGAGGTCGGACTCGCGCACCAGCGAGCTGCCCGGCACGTTGCAGATCGCCAGCGCCCCGACGTAGTTCTCGCCCTGGCGCTTGCGAGCATGGCGCAGGGCGGCCAGGGTGTCGGCCGTCTCGCCCGACTGCGACAGGGTCAGCAGCAGCGTCCCCGGAGGGGCCACTACGTCGCGATAGCGGTACTCGGAGGCGATCTCCACCTGGCACGGCACCCCGGCCAGCGCTTCGATCCAGTAGCGCGCCACCATGCCCGCATGGTAGCTGGTCCCGCAAGCGACGAGATGAATCTGGCGAGTCTTGCCCAGCAGCTCGCGCGCCTGGGGGCCGAAGGCCTCGATCAGCACCTGATCGCCCCCCAGCCGCCCTTCCAGGGCGTTGGCCACGGCCACCGGCTGCTCGTGGATCTCCTTGAGCATGTAATGCTCGAACTCGCCCTTGCCGACCGCCGGGTCGTCGTGCTCGTAGCGCAGCACCTCGCGCACTACCGGGGCACGCCGCCCCTCGGCGTCGAGACCATGCACGACGCAGCCGTCGCGCGTGGCCTCCACCAGATCGCCGTCCTCCAGGTAGACGAAGCGATCGGTCACCGTGAGCAGCGCCAGCGGGTCGGATCCCAGGTAGCAGCCCGGCTCGCCGATCCCCACCACGAGCGGGCTGCCGTGGCGCGCGCCGACGACGCGATCGGGCCGGTCGGCATCGATCACCCCCAGGGCATAGGCGCCTTCGAGCCGTGCAACCGCCGCCTCGACCGCCAGCAGCAGGTCTCCCCGGGCTTTCAGCTCGCGCTCGACCAGGTGCGCCACGACCTCGGTGTCGGTCTGGGAGACGAAGACGTAGCCATCGGCGACGAGCTCGGCCTTGAGCGCATGGTGATTCTCGATGATACCGTTGTGGACGACGGCGACGCGCCCCGAGACGTGGGGGTGGGCGTTGTCCTGGCTGGGCTCGCCGTGGGTCGCCCAGCGGGTGTGGGCCACCCCCGTCATGCCCGTCAGCGGCGACGCCGACAGTAGCCGCTCCAGCGCCGCCACCTTGCCCACTTCCCGGGCGCGGCCCAGCTTGCCGGGGGCTTCCACCAGGGCGACACCGGCTGAATCATAGCCCCGGTATTCGAGGCGCTTGAGACCTTCCATCAGGATGGGCAGGACGTTGTCCGCCCCCACTGCAGCTACGATGCCACACATGCTCTCTTCTCCATGAACGGTGCCACGACCTCGAGCCGTGATGCACTGGCTAGGGCAATCAAATCGCGTGCGATGCGCCGGCTGCGATGACACCGGCTGGCGGCCGTCCCGGGCCGCCAAGGCGTTCGACCGATGCCGCCTACTTGTGCCGTTCCAGCACCGGGCGCAGCGGCATGATGGCGACGTTGGAGGCCATCGGCGGGGCCTCGCGATGGCGCTTCTCGAGCCACACCAGGTCGACGATCTCGCCCTCCGGCCGGTACGCCGTCGGCGCCTCCAGCAGCAGGCGGCGAATCCCGTCGTGCTGGAAGAGACGGCACGCCTCGAACAGCCGGTCGAGGAACGCCTCGAGCCGCGGCCACTCCCAGAACACCTCCTGGGCGGTCATGATGCGCGGGTGCGAGGTCGCCGCGACGTCGTCGCCCACCAACAGTTCCTCATAGAGCTTCTCGCCCGGACGCAGGCCGCTGTAGGCGATGGCGATGTCGCCATCCGGACTGTGCTCGTCGCGCACCTTCAACCCCGACAGGCGTACCATCTGCCGCGCCAGGTCGGCGATGCGCACCGGCTCGCCCATGTCGAGCACGAAGACGTCGCCGCCGCGGGCCATGGCACCCGCCTGGATCACCAACTGGGCGGCCTCGGGGATGGTCATGAAGAAGCGGGTGATGTCCGGGTGGGTCACCGTGATCGGCCCGCCCGCCTGGATCTGCTCGCGGAACAGCGGCACCACCGAACCGCTGGAACCCAGCACGTTGCCGAAGCGCACCATGCAGAATCGTGTCGCCTCCTGGTGCTTGGCGAAGGCCTGGCAGATGAGTTCGGCCAGTCGCTTGGTGGTGCCCATGACGTTGGTCGGCCGCACCGCCTTGTCGGTGGACACCAGCACGAAGGTCTCGACCCCGGCGTCCATCGCCGCACGGGCGGCCGAGAGAGTCCCGAAGACGTTGTTCTGCACGCCCTCTACCACGTTGTGCTCGACCATCGGCACATGCTTGTAGGCCGCCGCGTGATAGACGGTCTGCACCTCGAAGGCCTTCATCACCGTGGTCAGCCGCTTGCGATGCTGCACCGAACCGAGCAGCGCCTCGATGCCGACCTCGAGCCCCTCGTCCCTGGCGATGCGGCGCAGCTCCTGCTCGATGCGGTAGAGCCCGAACTCGGAGATCTCGAGCAGCAGCAGCCGCCTGGGTCCGTGACGCAGCAGCTGGCGACAGAGCTCGGAACCGATGGAGCCCCCTGCGCCGGTGACCAGTACCACCTTGTCGCGAATGTTGGCCTCCATCAGGGTGGGATTGGGCGGCACCGGGTCGCGACCGAGCAGATCCTCCACCGCCACGTCGCGCACCTCGCTGATCCTGGCGCGCCCGGTCACCACGTCGACCACGCCGGGAATCGTCTGCACCGGGAAGCCCTGCGGCTCCAGCTCGGCGAGGATCTCGCGCCGCCGTGCCCGGCTCACGCTGGGCATGGCCAGCAGCACCCGCGAGGCGCCATAGGTGTCGGCCAGGTAGCCGAGCTGGCGCGGCGGATAGACCTTGAGCCCCTCGATGTAGGTGTTCTGCAGGCTCACCGCATCGTCGACGAAGGCGATCGGCAAATACTCCTCGCCATGGCTGAGCGACACCGCCAGCTGGCGCCCGGCCGCGCCGGCGCCATAGATCACCACCCGCGGCTTATGGCGAATCTGGCTGCGCAGGTAGATCGCGCGCAGCCCGAAACGCACCCCACCGATGGTGAGCAGCGCCAGCATGGCGTAGATGAAGGGCACGCTGCGCGGGATCCCCAGCGCGAAGAGATAGCTGGCCAGCGGCAGCGACAGCGCCGACACCACCACCCCGATGACCACGGCACGTATCGCCTTGGGCCCCAGGTAGCGGATCACCGCGCGATAGAACCCGAGCCGCACGTAGATCACCAGGCTCAGCGGGATCATCACCAGCAAGGCCATCCAGGTCTGCGCCTCGGCCAGGGGCGCCCAGCTCTCCAGGCGCAGCAGCATGGCCAGCAGGAAGCTGGTGGCGATCAGCACGCAGTCCACCACCAGCTGGATGGTGCGTTTCTGCCGTCTGGGCAGGCGGAACAGGGATTGGAGCAGGTCTCGCATGTCGTCTCTCCATGACCGCGGGCGCCGACGCACCCGCCTGATTCCGGGCGTCAGGCACAGGCCCGCGCCATGACCTCTTCGAGCACCGCGCAGGTCCGCGCGATCTCACCCTCGGTCAGCGTCGGATGACAGAGGAACATCAGGCTGGTGTCGCCCAGCTCGCTGGCAACGGGAAGTGGCGCTGCGGGGCGCCAGCCGGTGCCGTCGAAGGCCTTCTCGCGGTACACCTCCGAGCAGGAGCCCGAGAAACACGGCACCCCGGCGGCATTGATCTCGGCCATGATGCGGTCGCGATCCCAGCCCGCTGCCAGGCGTTCTGGCTCGACGAAGACGTAGCACTTGTAGGCGGCATGGTCGCAGTGCGGCGGCACCTCAGGCACGCGCAGGCCGGGGCAGCCGGCTGCCGCCCGCCAGATACGCTGCGCATTCGCCCGGCGCGCCGCATGCCATTGCGGCATGCGCCCGAGCTGGATACGCCCGATGGCGGCCTGCATCTCGGTAAGCCGCCAGTTGGTGCCGAAGCTCTCGTGCAGCCAGCGGAAGCCGGGCGGGTGCTCGCGCTCGTACACCGCCTCCCAACTCTTGCCGTGGTCCTTGAAGGCCCACATGCGACGCCACAGCTGGGCGTCGCTGGTGGTGACCATGCCGCCCTCGCCGCCGGTGGTCATGATCTTGTCCTGGCAGAACGACCAGCAGCCGACGTGGCCGATGCTGCCCACGCTGCGACTGCGGTAGCGCGCCCCGTGGGCCTGGGCGCAATCCTCGATCACATGGAGCCCGTGGCGCTCGGCCAGCGCCATGAGCGCATCCATCTCGCAAGGCCAGCCGGCCAGGTGCACGGCGACGATCGCCCGGGTGCGCGGCGTGATCTTCTCGGCCACGCTCTCGGCGGTGACGTTCTGCGAGTCGCGGTCGACGTCGGCGAAGACCGGCGTGGCCCCGGAGGTGACGATGCTCGACGCCGAGGCCAGGAAGGTGCGCGAGGTGACGATCACCTCGTCGGCGGGGTCCGCGCCGATGCCGAGCCCACGCAGGGCGAGGTCGAGGGCGACGCTGCCGTTGGCCACGGCGATGGCGTACTCGCTGCCGGCAAAGCGGGCGAATTCGCGCTCGAATTCGCGACACTCATCGCCGGTCCAGTAGTTGACCCGGTTGGAGAGCAGCACGCGCGCCACCGCATCGGCTTCCTCAGGCGTGAAGGCGGGCCAGGGAGAAAAAGGTCCGTTGAGCATCATGATCTTCCTTGCGGTGAAATCAGGTCGAAGCGCAGCACGTTCGACCCACTGGGAGGCGTGTCGTCGTCGTCCTGAGCCGACGCCAGCGGGCGTGCCGGCACGCCGGCCACCACCTGGTTGCCATCGATGTCGGAGACCACGGCCGCCCCGGCGCCGACCATCACGGCCTCGCCGATCGCCACGCCCTGACGCACCACGGCGCCGGCGCCGATCCAGCTGGTGCGACCGATCTCCACGTCGCCGGCCACGTTGGCGCCCGGCGCGACGTGCACACAGGCGCCCAGGCGGCAGTCATGATCCACGGTGGCGGCGGAATTGACGATGGTGCCCATGCCGAGCTCGGCAAAGGCATTGATGATCGCCCCCGCCATGACCACGCATCCCGGGCCGAGACGGGCCATCGGACTGACCGTGGCTCGCGGATGCACCAGCGAGACGATCCTGGCACCCTGCGTCAGCAGGGCATCGAGCTTGGCCTCGCGGATGGCGTTATGGCCGATCGCCACCACCACCCCCTCGAAGTTGGGCAGGTCGTTGAGCAGCATCGGCAGCGTGCCTTTTATCTCCCAGTGCTCGTGACGCGTCCTCTCCGGCCAGGCATCGTCGTAGAAGACCAGATCCCGCCAGCCGGCGTGGAGGGCGATATCCGCCACCACCTTGCCGTGGCCGCTGGCGCCGAGAATGGCGAGACGATGACGATTACTCATGAGGATGGCCTCCACGGAACCTCGGCATGGCGACATCGCCGTCATGGGCGATGCCTTCGCGAACCAGCACTTTCTTCACCGTCAGCAGCAGGATGCGCAGGTCGAGCCACAGCGAGCGGTGGTCGACGTACCACACGTCAAGCTCGAACTTCTGCTCCCAGGAGAGCGCGTTGCGGCCGTTGACCTGGGCCCAGCCGGTCACGCCCGGGCGCACCTCGTGGCGCCGCGCCTGGCGCGGCGTGTAGAGCGGCAGGTACTCCATCAGCAGTGGACGCGGACCGACCAGGCTCATGTCGCCCTTGAGCACGTTCCACAGCTCCGGCAGCTCGTCGAGGCTGGCCGCGCGCAGCCGCTGGCCCAGAGGGGTCAGGCGCGCCGCATCGGGCAGCGGATTGCCGTCGCGGTCGACGGCATCGCGCATGGTGCGAAACTTGATCATCTCGAACGGACGCCCGCGCCGCCCCGGCCTTGTCTGGCGGAACAGCACCGGCGAGCCGAGCCTCAGCCTCACCAGCACGGCCACCACGAGCAGCACAGGCGAGAGCAGCATCAGCGCCACCAGGGAGAGCACGATATCGAACAGTCGCTTCATTGCCTCTCATCCATTACGTCGTTCATGATCCCGGCCAGGCGCTCGGCCAGGATCCGGTAGTCGTAGACGGCTTCCACATGGGCCCGACCCGCCCGCCCCATGCGGGCGCGCTCATCGGGCGGCAGCGCCGCCAGCCGCTTGATCGCCTCGGCCAGGGCCAGCGGATCCTCGGGCGGGACGGTGATGCCGGCCCCCGCCTCGGCCACCGGATCGTTGACCGCCGCCGAGGCGATGATCACGGGACGCGCCGCGGCCATGTAGTCGAACAGCTTGTTCATGCTGATGCCGAAGCGATATAGCCGCGGCAGGTCGCGCACCGTGATGACGAAGGCGTCGGCCTCGCTGGCCAGCGCCGGGATCTCGCGCTTGGGTACCGGCGGCTCGAAGCGTACCCAGCGCCCGTCGAGCCCGAGGCCGCTGGCCTGGCGCATCAGCTCGCGCTTGCCCGGCCCGTCGCCGATCAGGCGCAGTTGCACCGGTACCTCGCCGGCGCGGCTGTCGGCCTTGACGATCGCCATGGCCTCCAGCAGGTCCGCGAGCCCGTTGGCCTCGCCGTGGCTGCCGAAGTACATCAGCGACAGCGGCATCTCGGGCGGCCGCGGCGCGGGCGCATCGGGTTCGGGGAACGCGGCCAGGTCGACCCCGTTGGAGAGCCACACCACGCGCTCCTCCGGCACGCCCAGCGGGGCGATGTAGTCCACCGCCCGCGGCAGCAGGGTGAGCACACGACGCGCCCGGCGGTAGAGGAAGGTCTCGAGCCGGCGCATCGCCCGGGTCAATGCCGCGCCCTCCCGCAGCCGGCCCATGTCGATCAGGGTCTGCGGCCACAGGTCGCGCACCTCGAACACGAACGGCACGCGGTGGCGTCGCGCCAGCCACCAGCCGGCAAGGGCCGCGAACGGATGCACGCTCGAACCGACGATCAGGTCGGGACGCTCGAGCTCGGCCAGGCGCGTCGGCCGCATCGCCTGCCAGGCGTACTCCAGCATGTTCTTCATGCGCCCGCCCCCGTTACCGCGGTAGCTCGAGGTGCGCAGCCACAGGAAATTCACGCCGTCGATGGTCTCCAGCCGCCAGGGCTCGCCCTTCTCCAGGCGCTGCTCGCCGCTGGGGTGGTCGACGCTGGAGGCAATCAAGGTGGCGTGCCAGCCGTGTGCCGGCAGGTGCCGGGCGAGCTGGAAGTGACGGGCCCCGCCGGCCGCGTCGGGGTGCTTGGCATAGTGATTCAGGATCCAGACGTGTCTCATGGGAGCCTCGGTCAGCGGGCAAGGGCGCGATAGGTGTCCAGCAGCTTGCGTTCCTCCTGCTGCCAGTTGTAGCGCTCGACCACGGCCCGCTGGCCGTTCTGGCCCATCTCGCGGGCGCGCTCGGGGTGGCTCACGATGTACTCGATCGCCTCGGCGATGGCCTCCGGGTCGAGGGGGTCGACGCACAGCCCGCAGTCGCTGCCCTCGACGATCTCCCGCCACAGCGGGAAATCGGAGGCGATCACCGGTAGCCCGGCGCTCATGTACTCGAACATCTTCACCGGCAAGGCATCGAGGTAGTTGATGATGGGGTGAAGCGTGACCAGGCCGGCGACCGAACCGGCCATGACTCGGCGGACCCCGGCGCGATCGAGGTAGCCGTGCGCCTCGACCCGCGCCCAGCCGGCGTAGGTCATCACCTCCTGCTCCAGGGCCAGCGTCTTGAAGTCGCCGGCGAGCTGCAGCCGGCAATCGTGGCCGACCCCCTCCATCGCGCGGATGATCTCGCGAATGCCGCGCACCTCGGCGATGCCGCCGACGTAGCACACCGACTGGGATTCGCCCGGACTCGCGGCCAGGCGCGCATCGAGCGCCCCGTCGAGCTCGCCGAGCATGGGGAAGTTGTTGACGTCCACCACCCGGGGGTGGAACTCGCCGAAACGATCGCGGATGTAGGGGGTCGCCGCCACGATGGCATCGAAGCGACGGCAGGCCCGCCGCTGATAGGCTTCGACCCCGCGCGACAGCACGTGCCGCGTGAACTTGCCGAGATAGTGCTTGGCCAGCATCTGGCGCGGCAGATCCTCGTGGGCATCGTAGACCACGCGCTTGCCCAGCCGCTTGAGCCGCTGCCCCACCGGCATCAACTCAGGGTCGTGCAGATGGTAGAGATCGGCATCCAGCCGCCTGGCCTGATCAAAGACACGCTGCGTCGTCTTCAAGATACGGTTGAGGCGCCCGGGCAGTTGCCCGACGTCGACGATGACGACCCCGTCGCGCTCCTCGTCGCCCTCGCCGTCGGCGACGACCAGCGTCACCGGGTAGCCGCCGGCGGCCAGCGACCGGCACTGCTTGTGGAAGATCCGCGTGTCATAGCGCGGATGGGCGGAGGTCAGGTGTACCACTTTCATTATCGTTGCGTCCTTGTAAATCCCTTGCAGCGTCGTGCTGCCCCGGTTCGTCATCGTGGCGGCCGAGCGTGCCGGCGTACCCCATGTCATCCGCGTCGCGCTCCCGGCGGGAGGCGACGAGGGCGTTGGCGAAGGCGCCCCAGCCGAGCGCCGGCAGTGGCCAGAACACCGGCTTGGCCAGCACCATCAGCAGCAGGCAAACGAAGTTGACGGAGAAGGCGAAGACCCATCTGCCGCCGCGATCGCCGAGCAGGATCAGGCGGTAGGCGGCGCCGACGAAGGCAAACAGCGTCAGGCCGAGGTAGAGGGCAAAGCCCAGCAGCCCGTAGTTGACCCAGGCGGAGAGCATGCTGTGGGCATAGCCGCCGGTCACTTGCGCCGAGGCGATATGCCCGCCGAAGCGGCCCAGCAGCGGGCTCTCGAGGATCTGCGCCACGGCACGCTGCCCGAGGTTCTGGCGCGCCAGCCAGGAACTGGTCCCCGACAGGTCGAAGATCTGCAGCTGGCGGCTGCCGGCCAGCGCCTCGAACTGGCTCACCACCAGCGCCATGAGCACCCCGACGACCGCCAGCAGCGTCAGCATGTACTTGACGCTCATGCCTGCCCACAGCAGCAGCAGCAGCCCCGAGAGCGCGAGGAAGGCATACAGCTCCGAGCGCGCGCCCAGCACGAACATGACGAAGGCGCCGAGCACGATCAGCACGGCGCGTACCACCGCGCGCTCGCTGACGGCGATCAGAAACAGCAGCAGCACCAGAGCGCTGCGGGCATAGCCCTGGTAGGTGGAGACGCTGTCCCCCGCCTCGGCCTCGACCTCTAGCATGCGGCGGGCGAAAAACATCCACTGGCCGGTGGTGGCCACGTGGAACGCCAGATAGCCGGCAATGAGCACGAAGGCGATCCAGAAGGCCCGCGCCAGTCGCGGCGAGTCGAGCGGGATGCGGTAGCCCAGCACGAACAGCACCAGCCACAGCACCAGCGTCTCGACGGTCTGGATCAGCGCCGCCTGCATC
Source organism: Halomonas sp. SS10-MC5 (assembly GCF_015992245.1). Taxonomy (NCBI): domain Bacteria; kingdom Pseudomonadati; phylum Pseudomonadota; class Gammaproteobacteria; order Oceanospirillales; family Halomonadaceae; genus Halomonas; species Halomonas sp. SS10-MC5. Next base: position 2,401,115 of record NZ_CP065435.1, read on the forward strand.
ACGCTGCCCCCGATCAGGCCGTAGTTGACCGCCGACCACAGCAGCACGTAGACGAAGAAGCACAGCGTGACCAGCGCGTAGCCGCGGGATGCGGTCAGCAGCAGGTAGAGCTGGGACGGCAGCAGCGCGCAGTAGACGATGAACATCAACACCGACACCACCCCGAACAGGCCGCCCAGCACCGCCGGGATCACCCCCATCGCCACCAGCGTGTGATAGAGAATGAAGCCCGGGAAAAGCACGAAGAAGCCGATGGCCGAGGCGCGCGTCGTCAGCGCATCACCGGACAGGACCATGCCGATACCCCTGCGCTCAATCGGCCAGCACGCGCTCGTAGAGCTCGCGCTGGGCAGACGTGGTCAGTTCCGAGTTGTGCCACAGCAGGGTGAAAACCCCGCCCATGGCGCGACAGCGCGCCTTGAGCCTGCTGAAGCATGCGAAGGCCTCCTCCCCGGTGCCGAGCCCGAGGTAGAGCGGCGAGATCACCGACGCCTCCATGGCGATCAGCGGCCGGATGCGCAGCGCCAGCGGCTCCCCCTTGACCGGGTCGAACGCCGGATACTCGAAGCAGGTGCCGCAGCGGAATCCGGGCGCTTCGGCGTAGCCCAGGGTTGTGTCGTAATCCAGCCCGGCCTGGGTGTAGCCCTGCAGCGTCAGCGGCATCTGCCAGCGCAGGTAGTGCATGCGCCCGCCCCACTGCGCCTGCTCGATGCCCTCCTCGGCACAGACCCGGCGCAGGCGCATGGCCTCGTTGGCCAGCTCCTTGGGGTTGCGGAAGGTGTGGTAGCTGGGGTGCAGGCCGATCTCGTGGCCGCGCTCGTGAAGGCGCCGCATCAACTCGCGCATCGCCGGGTGCTCCGGTTCGTAGTCGGCATCCTTGCGCGGGTCGGTGCGGCCGCAGATAAAGTAGAAAGCGCTGCTCAGGCCGTGGGACTCGGAGACGTCCATCAGCCAGTCGAAGGTGTTGAGCGGATCCAGCGGATGCAGCCGGCGGCGGGTGCTCAGGCGGACCCACGGCCCCACCACCAGCGCCTGAGGGCGGCGATGCAGCAGCGCATCGCCCAGCATGGCCCGGGCCAGCTTGACGTCGCGGGCAAAGCCATAGCGGCTGGGGCGATCGACGTCGTGGGACGGGCGCTGGGTGAACGCATGCCGGCGCAGCTGCAGCCATGGCCACTGGCGCTGGATCATCTGGCCCAGCACCGCCAGCCATTCGTCGACCACGGGCCGGTCCAGGTAACCGTGACGGCCGGCATGGGAGGCACTGGCGGGGAAGCGACAGTGCCGGTCGAGCACCTGGGCGTCGACCTCCTCCTGCCGCGACAGCATCCAGTAGGTCAGGCCGAGAATGTCGTAGTGAATCGCCAGCCCGCCCGACATCGGCTCGACCAGCGGCCGCGGCAGGCTGGCGGCGCCCGGGGCCGGCAGCGGCGAGTCGAGCGGCGCACTGAAGCCTTCGGCCGCGGCATCCCACTGGCAGTGCGGCAGGTCCCCGCCGGCCAGGTAGAAGCCCGGCTGCAGGCGGTCGAACAGCAGCTGTCCCGGCGCGTCGGCGTGGCGCAGATAGAGCCGCTCCGGGCCGTCGCGCTCCAGGTGCAGCGGCACCCCGAAGCGTTCCAGCAGGATCTGCTCCAGCCAGGCCAGTACCGGCTCGCCCGAGGTGACGCCCGACGAGACCACGGACAGGTTACCCGTCACGCAGGACGGTTTCAGCGAGGCGTTCGGCCGCGCCGGGGAATTCCGATCGTAAAGTGCAGTCATGTCATTCACTTGGATTCCCTCTTCATCAGTGTACGGGCCGTGACGTATGCCTCACGGGCCAGCTGGCGGATGCCGCGCTGGCTGATCGTGTAGTGGCACACCAGTCGCCCGCCCCATGCCTCTTTCATCTCCGCCACCGGCGCGATGTTGGCACCGATGAAGTCGAAGACCGTGCATCCCTGGCGCTCGAAGAAATCGAGCGCCTCCTCGGCGACCAGGTTGTTGACGCCGTCCTTCATGGCCTCGGTCTTCATGCCCGCCGACCAGGCCAGCGCATGGCCGCCCGGCACGAAGAGGCACACCCGGGTGCCCATGGCTTCGCCCTCGGCGTTGCGCGCCAGGAAGCAGACGAAGTGCTCCGGGCCCATCAGCTCGGCCAGCCGCGAGAGCTCCGCGGCATCGAGGCGATAGTCGAAGCCCTTGCGCGCCTCCGGGCCCGCCAGGCAGTCGGCCACCGCGGCGTACTCCTCGGTGACCTCGCAGCGGTAGCCAAGCCGGCGGCACTTGCGCGCCTTCTTGCGCGCGCTCGGGTCGATGGCGTCTTCGCGCGTGGCGATGTCCAGGTGGTAGGTGAAGCGCGGCCGTGCCGCCATGTTGGCCCACTCGAACGGGCGCACGTCGTCCGCCACCGAGGAGAGGCTGAGGCTGCCGCCGAACTCGCACTGCTGCAGGTACTCGGCCAGCCGGGTCAGGGCCAGGCGCTTGCGCCGATTGCGCGAGGCGGGCCGCTCGCTGGCACACTGGAACGCGATGGGCAGGTGGGGATTGCGCGGCGGCGTCACCAGGCGCCCCTGGTGGTTGCGGTAGAGCACGGTATCGAGCCGCCAACCGTCGCCCTTGTCGGGCGTGAAGGACAGCGGCTCGGCCGTCAGTCCCCAGCGCTGCTCGTTGAAGCGGATCCATCCGGGATGGAACAGCGGGTCGTTGTTCATGGTACGGCTTTCCTTTCCGTCTCCGGGGTCGGAGGCTGCGGTTCGCGACCCTGCGTCGTGTCATCGCGGTAGTCGTCGTCGAAATCGCAGACCAGGTAGTAGCGCTGCTCGCCGCTGACCGGGTCCTGGTAACGCTCGGCGATGTGAAAACCGAGACGCAGGCTGGGCTTGAGCGAGGCGACGTTGTCCGCCGAGATGCGCGAGGAGTAGCCACGCACCCCGTTGGCACGGAAATGCAGGATGGCCGTGCGGCGCAGCTCGGTGGCGAGCCCGCGCCCACGGTGGGCGGGGTGAACGCCGCTGAAGCTCGAATGCACCCGATCCTCGCGAAGGTCGCGGCGACTGAAGCCGTAGAAGGCCGCCCCCACCACGCGACCGTTGATGTCCAGGGCGACCACGCCGAGGCGGTTGCCCGCCAGGCGGTACAGCCAGCGCCGGGGCAGGTCGAGCGGCTGGCCGTCGTGCAGCTCGGCATACAGCGCCAGGGCGCCGGGCAGGTGCGGGCGTCGCATGGCGCACAGCCGGTAGCCGTCGTGATGGCGCAGCGGCACGGTGGCGAACCCCCTGGTACGGCGCAGGTTACGTGCGATCAGCGCGGCCGCTTCGAAGGCGACCCGCAGGTGTCGACTCGCTGCGTTGGCATTCATGATCAGCAAAACCTCTCGAGGAACAGTTGCGCCGCCACGCCGTTGTGCGAGTAGCCCTGCGAGCGCAGGCGCTCGAGGGTCTCGGGCGGGAAGCGCCCGGTGGATGCCAGGGTGTTGCCCCGGGCCAGGCCCGGCAGCAGCCGCTTGGCCAAGCGCTTGACCCGCGCACCGGGGCCGCGGCGAAAGGCCGCCAGACGGCTCAGGCGGGCGCGCAGGCTCTGGCGGGATCGATGCGCGGCGTTGCCCAGCGGCGCCTGGTGGCCGCTGACCTCGGCAAACAGGGCCTCGACGAAGCTGACATAGCCGGCACGGCACTCCAGCCAGTGGTACGGCACCGTCTGCCACAGCGCCATGAAGTCGCGGTCGTAGAGCGGCATCCACCAGTCGTGGCCGAAGAACTCGAAGCTGCGCACCGAGTTGACGATGAACTTGGCCTGGCGCTCCTGCCAGCCGAACTGCACGAACTGGCGAATGAACTCGTCGGGCTCCAGCGCCTCGTCCAGCGGATAGTCGAGGGCTAGGCGCGGCAGCACACGATCGTGGAACAGCGCCTCGCCCTCCTCGCTGGCGTTGAGCGTGAAATGCCGCTGACGCAGGGCCTCGCCCAGCGCGTCCGCCGGCATTTGGCGGTCTTCTCGCCTGGCCTCGAACGCGCTCGACGGTACGAAACCGGTCACGCAGCAGTGACCAGGCACGAACAGCGACCCCGGCTCGACCTCGCCCCGTTCCGTCAGCGACTTGACCGCCAGCCAGTCCTGCATGTTGGCGATGGCGTTCCAGCCCGAGGCCCAACGCTGGTAGCGCCAGTACGCCTCGCTCTCGGCGACGCGACCCCATGCCTGCTGGCTGTACTCGACGAAGGTCCACGGCAACCCCAGGGCGCCGGCCACCTCGCGGCTCACCCTGGCCTCCTGGTTGTCGCGGTAGCCGTAGGCGTAGGCCAGCATGCGCGGATACTGGCGGCGCGCCAGCAGCGTGGCGATCAGGCGCGAGTCATAGCCGCCGCTGAGCGGCACCACGATCTGGCGCCCGTCGGCCGTCGCGATCAGCCGGTCGCACGCCGCCTCGAGTACCTCCTCGAGCCGCGCCAGGCACGAACTCTCGTCATGCCCCGACTCGGCGCAATGGCGAAAGCGATAGTAGCGTTCCAGGGAGAGGCTCAGGCCCGGCTCAGTCGTGTTCACGACCAGCGCCTCTCCGGCGCGCAGCTGCTTGACACGGCGAAACAGCGTGTCGCGGCCGGTGACGTAGCCGGCCAGCTCGAAGTCGGCCCTGGCCTCGTCGTCGACCCGATCCTCGCCGACCTGCTGGCGCACCCAGTCGGCATCGTCGCTGAGATAGCAGGCGTCGCCGCGGATGCCGTAGAACAGCGGAATCGAGCGCACCCGATCCACCACGGCCACCAGGCCGTCCTGCGCGTCTCGCACCAGCGCGTGAAAGCCGTTGAGCTCGCCCAGGCGCCTGCGCCAGGCCTCGACGTCCCCGGTCGGCTCCAGCCGCTCCAGGGCGGCATCGGGCGACAGCTCCCGCCCGTCGAGCCAGACGCGGCCGCAGACATGGCCACGCCCGTCCGGCAGCCTGCCTGGCTGCCAGCGCGAGGAAGCGAAGTGACAATGTATCGAACTCATTGATAGGCCCTTCGGAACAGGAGGAAATAGCGCAATCCCACCAGCGCGGCGCAAAGCAGCAGCGCCACGCTCCACGGCAGCCACGCGGGGGCCAGCCAGCCGGCGGCGAGCAGCGGCGCCAGCAGCACCAGCCCCCACCCCAGCGCCGTGAGAGTGGCCGTCGCCAGCACCCGCGGCGGGTTGTCGGTCAGCCGGGCGATCCAGACCAGAAAGCCGATCCAGCAGGCGGCGCTGCCCAGCGAGAACAGCGCCACCGTCAGCAGCAGGTCATCGCGGGCGGCGCCAATGGCGATGGCCGCCACGCGCACGCCGAGCAACAGCGCCTGGAAGATCAACCCCTGCCCCTGGCGCTCCAGCACCGAGAACAGATGGCTCAGCGGCGAGGTGATGAACACCAGGTAGAGCCAGGGCGCCATCCAGCGTGCGAATTCGCCGGCCTCGCGCCAGCGCTCGCCGAAGACCAGGGCGAACAGCTCCGGGCCGATCGCCATCAGCACGAGCACCGGCGGCATGGCGAGCTGCGCCAGCGTGGCGTGCACCTTGGCCACCAGCGGGCCCAGTTCGCCCTGCCGATGGGCCTCGGCGGCGCTGGCGAAGAACACCTTGCCCACGGCTTCGCCGATCAGCGTCATGGGCATCGCCAGCACGCGGTGCGCCAGCGCATAGAGCCCGGCCGCCACGGGGCTGAACAGCGCGGCGAAGAGCAGCGGCGGAAGCTGCTTGCCGAGGGTGTTGAACAGCCCCGACCAGGAGGAGAGCAGCGGGAATTTGCGGTAGCGGCACGCCGCCGCCCACATCCCTGCCGCCGTGACCTGCTGCTCGCCGACGGCGCGCAGCGCCGGGCGCGCCAGCGCCAGGGTACCGGCGCCCTGCCCCGCGGCATGGCCGAGCAGCAGGCCACCGCCGCCCAGCGGGCTCGCCACGAGCTGGATCGCCAGCAGCGCCAGCGACTGCTTGATCCGCGTCGAGGCCAGCGCGGCGAACGCACGCGTGCGCACCGCCCAGTGACTGACCGCCTGGTAGCCCCCGGCTGCGGCCACGCCCAGCGGCAGCAGCCACAGCCAGGCGCTCAGCGAGGGCACGCCCAGCGCCGTGGCCAGCGCCCGCCCCCCGAGCAGCACCAGCAGCAGCGCGACCAGGGTGGTCACGGCCACGACCGTCAGGCTCAGTGCCAGCACCTCGGCCGCCTCGCGCTCCGTTTCCGGCAGCGGGATGGCCAGCTGGTAGCGGCCGCTGGCCACTACGGTGAACAGCGCCAGCAGGCCGCCGTAGACCGCCAGCAGGCCGAAGTCCTCCGGCGCATACAGCCGGGTCAACAGCGGCGCCGCGGCGATGGTCAGCAGCTGCGCCCCCGCCGTGCCCCCCACCAGCACGCTGACCCCGCGGGCGAAGGCGTGGGTCGGCAGCAGGCGTCTTGCCGGTATGACGAGCCGATTCAGCACGTGATGTCTCCCCTCCCTGGCGGGCGGCTCAGGCCACCGCCTCCCTGAGCGCCGTGACGATATGCTCCTGATCCTCGGCCGTGAGGTACGGGTGCATCGGCAGGCTGACCACCCGGCGCGAGGCCGCGTTGCCGACCGGCAGGTCGACGGCCGGGTCGGCCACCGCCGGCTGCTGGTTGAGCGGGATCGGATAGTGCACGGCGGTGGGTATGCCGGCCTCGGCCAGCCGCGCGATCACCACCTCGCGGTCGTCGACCTCCACCGTGTACTGGGCGTAGGCGCTGGTGTTGTGGAGCTCCACGTGGGGCGAGGCGAAGCCGTGCGCACGCAGCAGGCGGCCATAGCGCTCGGCGACCTGCTCGCGCAGCCTCAACTCCTCGTCGAGGATGTCGAGCTTGGGCAGCAGGATCGCAGCCTGCAGGGTGTCCAGGCGGCTGTTGACGCCGATGCGGACGTGGTAGTAGCGCCGCCCCTGGCCGTGGCGGGCGATCTGGCGCAGCACCTTGGCCAGCTCGTCGTCGTCGGTGAACAGCGCCCCGCCGTCGCCGTAGCAGCCCAGCGGCTTGCTGGGAAAGAACGAGGTGGTGGCGATCTGCGACAGGCTGCACGAGCGCCGGCCGCGGTAGGTGGCGCCGAAGCTCTGGGCGGCGTCCTCGATCACCGGGATGCCGTGGCGCGCGGCGATCTCGTTGATGGCGTCCATGTCGGCGCACTGGCCATAGAGCGATACCGGGATGATCGCGCGGGTGCGCGGGGAGATGGCGGCTTCCAGCTTTTCCGGGTCGAGCAGGTAGGTGCGCGGGTCGACGTCGACGTAGACCGGGCGCGCGCCCAGCAGCGCGACGGTCTCGGCGGTGGCGATGTAGGTGAAGCCCGGCGTGATCACCTCGTCGCCGGGGGCGATGCCCAGCGCCATCTGGGCGATCTGCAGCGCGTCGGTGCCGTTGGCGCAGGAGATGCAGTGGCGCACGCCGACGTAGTCGGCGAGGCGCGCCTCGAGCTCGTCCACCTCGGGGCCGAGGATGTACTTGCCGTGATCGAGCACGTTGCGGATGCCGGCGTTGATGCGTTCGCGGATGCGCACCTGCTGGGCCTTGAGATCGATGAAGTCCATGCGACGGGTGTCCTTGGCGGCGGACGGCGCTTCCTGCGCCGGGATGCAGCGGAGCCTCTTCCCTTCGAGCCGATAGCGCTCGCCGGTGTGCGGGCAGGTCACTTCGCCCTCGCCTTCCAGCGGCAGCTCGAGACGCTCGCCGTGGCGACTCATCCAGCCCTGCTGGCGGGCGGGCACGCCGAGCATCAGGGCGAAGTCGGGCACGTCGCGGTTGACCAGCGCACCGGCGCCGATGAAGGCGTGGCGTCCCACGGTCACGCCGCAGACGATGGTGCAGTTGGCACCCAGCGTCGCCCCCTCGCGCACCAGGGTGTCGCGGTACTCGTCCTTGCGCTCGACCAGCGAGCGTGGGTTGTAGACGTTGGTGAAGACCATGCTGGGGCCGCAGAAGACGCCCGCCTCGAGGGTGACGTTGTCGTAGACCGAGACGTTGTTCTGCACCTTGCAGCGGTCACCGATGACCACCCGGTTGCCGACGAAGACGTTCTGTCCCAGCGACACGCCACGGCCGATGCGGGCACCGCCGCAGACGTGAACGAAGTGCCAGACGCGGGACGCTTCGCCGATCTCGGCCCCGTCGTCGACGATGGCGCTGGGGTGGATCCGGACACCGGGGTAACGGCTGTCGTGCGGTTGGCTGTCCATGGCGAACCTCACATCAGGTGCCGCTTGAGGCAGGGATGCGCCTCGTTGCGGGCGGGAATTTCCAGGGCGGCGTTGCGAATCGTGTCGACCGTCTCGATGCAGTGGCGGGCATCTTCGAGACCGAAGCCGCGCCCGGCCAGAATTTCCTGGTAGGAGACCGTGTGCAGGTCGGTGAAACCGCCCGAGAACTCGATCTCGCGGCCCTCGCACAGGATCGAGCGGTAGGTGGTCTGCTGCCCCTGCACGCTGCTCGGCAGGTCGTTGCTGTCGATCGACAGGAACCAGCGCACCCGCGCCTTCTGGTACTCGAGGAAGCCGGCGGCGCGATGCTCGTCGAGGTAGTGGACGACGTTGCGCTGCAGATCGCCGAACACGAAGTGCAGCATGTCGAAGAAGTGCACGCCGATATTGGTCGCCACCCCGAACGACTTGCGCGGGTCGCCCTTCCAGCTCTCGTGGTACCACTTGCCGCGCGAGGTGATGTAGGTCAGCTCGACGTCGTACTTGTCGTCCCGCGGCGTGCCGGCCACCCGCTCCTTGAGTTCGACGATGGCCGGGTGGTGGCGCAGCTGCAGGATGTTGAACACCCGGCGGCCGGTCTCCTGCTCGACCTTGGCGAGCTCGTCGAGCAGCGCCGGCGTCGGCACCAGCGGCTTCTCGCAGATCACATGGCAGCCCAGCCGCAGGCCGGCGGCGATATGGGCATGGTGCAAGTGGTTGGGCGAGCATACCGAGACGTAGTCGAGCGCCGTGTAGGGGTCGCGCTTGCGCTGCCAGGCGCTCTCGATGAAGCGCTCGAACTCGGTGAAGAACTCGCTTTCCGGCGAGATCGAATCGATGATGCCCACCGAGTCGTTGATGTCGTAGGCCATGGCCAGGTGATTGCCGGTCTCCTTGATGGCCTTCATGTGGCGGGGAGCGATGTAGCCGGCGGCGCCGATCAGGGCGAAGTATTTCATGGCGGGTACCTGTGCATTGGGCATGGGGTTCAGGCCTTTATCACGCGATCTTCGCTCTCGCCGCGGTAGATGCCGCGGGTATCGACGATCAGTTGGGCGTGGGCGCGGATCATGTCGTAATCGAAGCGGTCGTGATCGGTCGCGAGCACCACGGCATCGTACTCGGCCAGCGTGGTCGGCGTGAGCGGCACGCTCTCGAGTTCGAAATGGTGCTCACGCATCGGCGGGAAGACCGGCACGTGGGGGTCGCTGTAGGCCACTTCGGCCCCGCGGTCGCGGATGCGCTCCATGATGTGGACCGACGGCGACTCGCGCATGTCGTCGACGTTCTTCTTGTAGGCGATGCCGAGCACCAGCACGCGGCTGCCCTTCAACGCCCGGCCATGCTGGTTGAGCCCCTCGATCAGCTTGCCCACCACGTAGTCCGGCATGGCCTGGTTGATCTCGCCGGAGAGTTCGATGAAGCGGGTATGCAGGCCGTACTCGCGGGCCTTCCAGGTCAGGTAGAAGGGGTCGATCGGAATGCAGTGGCCGCCCAGCCCCGGCCCCGGGTAGTAGGGGGTGAAGCCGAACGGCTTGGTGGCCGCGGCGTCGACCACCTCGAAGATGTCGATGCCCATGCGGTCGGCGACGATCTTCATCTCGTTGACCAGGCCGATGTTCACCGCACGGTGGATGTTCTCGAGCAGCTTGGTCATCTCGGCGGCACGGGTCGAACTGAGCGGTACCACCTGGTCGATGGCCGGGCGGTAGAGCGCCACGCCGGCTTCGCGGCACGCCGGCGTGTGCCCGCCGACCACCTTGGGAATGGTACGCGTCTCGAAGTCGGGGTTGCCCGGGTCCTCGCGCTCCGGCGAGTAGACCAGGAACAGCGACTCGCCGACCGCGAGGCCGCTCTCCTCGATGCGCGGCAGCAGCTCCTCCTCGGTGGTGCCCGGGTAGGTGGTGCTCTCGAGCGAGATCACCTGGCCTTCGCGCAGGTGCCCCTTGAGCGCATCGACGGTACCGATGACGAAGCTGATGTCCGGTTCGCGATACTTGTTGAGCGGCGTCGGCACGCACAGGATCAGCGCATCGGCCTCCGCCACGCGGGAGAAGTCGGTGGTCGCTTCGAAGCCGGCGTCCCTGGCCCGGGCGACCCGCTCCGAGTCGATGTGCTCGATGTAGCTGCGCCCGGCATTGAGCTTTTCCACCTTGCCGGCATCGATGTCGATACCGAGCACGCGGTAGCCGATCTCGCTGTAGCGCAGCATCAGGGGCAGCCCCACATAGCCAAGCCCGACGATCCCGATCACGGCTTCCTTGCGCTCGAGCCGGCCAATCAGACGATCTTTGATAGTGGTCATGACGCTTCCATGGTTTTCGAGTGGTAGTGATCGGCGCTCGGCCAGCCGGCCTCACGCCAGGGAACGGCCTGCACGGGCAGGCTCGGACGACGTCCGTTGGCGCCTGCGGCGCTCAGGTCTGGGTGGTCTTGTAGGCATAGTGGTAGTAGCCGTAGCCATAGCTGGTGGCGGCCTTGCGCTCGATGGCGTTGAGGATGCCGCCCTTGACGGTGACACCGCTGGTTTCGAGGCGGCGAATGGCCACGTCGACCTCGCGCGGCGGGTTGAGCCCGAAGCGGGCCACCAGCAGCGTGGTGCCGCAGTGGTGGCCGATCACCGCGGCGTCGGTCACGGCCAGGATCGGCGGGGTGTCGACGATCACCAGGTCGAAGCGCTCGCTCACCGCCTCGAGCAGCCGCGTGAAGCGCTCGCTCATCAGCAGTTCGGCGGGATTGGGCGGCGCCTTGCCGCGGGCGACGTAACTCAGGCCGTTGATCGGCGACTGGCGGATCACCTCGTCGAGCGCGGCCTTGTCGGCGAGCACCTCGGAGAGCCCGCCCTTGCTATCGGCGTTGAAGGCGGTGTGAACGTGCCCCTTGCGCATGTCGGCATCCACGATCAGCACGCGCTGGCCGCTCTGGGCGATCACCGCCCCCAGGTTGATACAGATGAAGCTCTTGCCGATATTGGGGCTCGGCCCGGTGATCATCAGCCGGTTGTCGTTGGCCTCCAGCATGGCGAAGTGCAGCGAAGTGCGCAGGCCGCGCAGGGCCTCGATGGCGGTGTCGTCCGGCGCATTCTGGGCCAGCACCCCGTTGGTCACGGCGCGGCCACGGCGCCGGTTGTGGCGCTTGACCCGACGTACCAGCTTCTGCTGATCGTCGGAGAGCGGCACGGTGGCATACACCGGCAGCCCCAGGTCCTCGATCTGCTCCGCACTCTCCACGCCCCGGTGCAGGATGCTGCGCACGATGACGAAGGCCACCGCCAGGAAGGCGCCGATCAGGGTCAGCATGGCCACGGTCACCGGCTTGCGCGGCTCCACCGGCCCCGGCTGGGCAACGGCATCGTCGAGAATGCGCACGTTGCCCACGGTACTGGCCTTGGTGATGCTCATCTCCTGGATCTTGTTGAGCAGCTGCACGTAGACCTGCTGGGTCACCTCGACGTCGCGCGTCATGCGCAGGATCTGCTGCTGGGTCTCGGGCAGCCCGTGAATGCGCTCGTTGAGCCGCTCGCGGTCGCGCTCGAGATTGTGGCGTTTCTCCATCAGGGCGGCATAAAGCGGGTGCGAGGCGTTGTAGCGCTGGCTCAGTTCGGCCTGCTCCATCTCCAGCTCGCCCAACTGGGTGTCGAGTTCGACGACCCGGTCCAGCACCGAGCGCGTCTCGAGGTTGAGATCGAGGCTCTCGTGTTCCATGCGGAAGGCGTTGAGGGCATCCTCGGCGGCGGCCAGGTCGTTGCGCACCTGGGGAACCTGCTCCTCCAGGAATTCGAGGCTCTGCTGCGCCTCGGCGCTCTGGCGCTCGACGTTCTGGGTCAGGTAGATCTGGGCAATGACGCTCAGGGTACGCTCGGCGCGGCGCGGGTTCTCGTCGAGCAGGGTCATGTTGAACACACCGCTGTCACGACCGCGCTGACCGACGCTGAAGCGTGAGCGCAGGTTGTTTATCGCGGCCAGGCGGGTACGCCGCACCACGGTGAATTCCGCCCCCTCGCCGGCCTCCAGTTCGGCCACGCGCAGTTCGATGCGGCCCTCGTCGAAGCTCTCGGTGGTACCGACCCGCCCCTCGCCGAGCAGCGTCTCACCGTGATAGAGCCGGTAGCTGCCGGGCTCGCCGGCCACCAGGCGCAGCGCGCGGCCCAGCCACTCCGGGTCGACGCGCAGCTCCCCCACGTTGAGGTGTTCGCCGGCCCACACGCTGCGCTCGGCAAAGCCGGGCCGCTGCATGCCGCTCCTGACCAGATAATCCCCCACGAAGGCCAGCCGGGTCGGGATCACCTCGATGTCGAGGCGCTCCTGGTCGACGGCCTGGCCGAGCACCATGCGCGAGCGCAGGATCTCGAGCTCGGCTTCGGCCTTGGTCTCCTCCTCGAGGATCGAGCGCACCTCGGCGAGCGGATTGCTCAGCCCGGTCTTGCCCTCCACCTGCACCAGGGCATCGGCGCGGTAGATAGGCGTCGCCAGCTGCACGTGGATCACCGCCGCCACGGCAAAGACCGCCGTCACCAGCATGATCAGCCACTTGTTGTCCAGCAGGACGCCGAACAGCCTGCCCAGATCGATATCGTCATGGGCTGGGCGCGAGCCCGTCTTGATCTCTTTCACCATTGGTAGAGTCCTGGCGTGAAAAGGGAGTCGTTCGCGTCAGCCTCGCGAGCCGCCGAGGCGCGCCTGCCAGAGGCGCGCGGCTTCGGTAAGCTGACGATGCACGCGTACAAAGACCTCTTCGTTCCTGCGGTAGGGGTCGGGGATGTCCACCCCGCTGCCCGCCTCACCCGGCAGCCAGCGCCCGAAGCGCATGGTCTTGCCGGTGGCGAAAGGGAACTGCTCGGCAATCGCCAGCCGCTGGCCCTCGCTCATGACCAGCACCAGGTCGGCCTCGCGCACCATCCCGGCGTCGATCTGGCGCGCCCGATGGGCGGAGAGATCGAGCCCATCAGCCTCCGCCAGGCGCGCGGCGGTAGGGTCGGCGGCGTGTCCGACCAGCGCCCCCAGGCCGGCCGATGCGATACGGTGGCCGGGCAGAGCCCGCCTGAGCAGCGCCTCTCCGACCGGGCTGCGACAGACGTTGCCGATGCACACCACGAGTACTTCCTGAAACATTCCCTTCCCTCTATTCGCGGACACGATCCAGCTCACGCCCGGTGCGCGTGGTCTGGTAGAGACTGCTGACGGTGGGCAGCAGCTGGCGCACCACACGGTTCCAGCGCCCCAGCGGCGTGGTCGTCACGTACACCACATCGGTCGGCTGCAGGGTGAATTCGGCACCCAGCATCAGTGCCGTCGCGTTGCTGGCGTCGAGCTGGTAGACCGTGGCGAGCTTGTCGCTGTCCGACGCCGCCCGGCGGATGACGAAGATGCCCGAGGCGTTGGCATTGCCCTCGTTGATGCCGCCAGCCTCGGAGAGCGCATCGGTCAGCGTCAGCCGGCTCGCCCCCATCGGCAGGCTGGTCGGCTCGCGCACCTCGCCCATCACGTACACCTTCTGGTTGCTGTTGTCGGGCACGTGCAGCACATCGCCATCGCGCAGCAGCATGTTCTGGTCGAGACGGCCGTTGTTGAGCATGTCGTGCAGCGACACACGGGTTTCCTCGCCGTCCCGCGTCAGCAGCACGTCGTGCCAGTTGGCGTGCTCCGCCAGCCCGCCGGACAGGTTGATGGCGTCGAGCACGCTCATCGGCACGTTGCGGATCGGCAGCGGGCCGGGCTCCTGCACGGCGCCGGTGACGTTGACCTTCTGGGAGTTGTACTGGGCGACCTGGACTTCGACCTGGGGCATGGCCACGTAGGGCTCCAACCCGCTGGCGATGACTTCGCGCACCTCGCGCACCGTCCGTCCCTCCACCGGAATGCGGCCGATGAAGGGATAGAAGATGGTGCCGTCGCTGTGCACGGTATTGCCCGACTCCGCCGCGCTACGCTCCCCGCCGGCGGGAATCGTCAGTTCCGGATGGCCGTAGACGATGACGGTGAGCACGTCGCCCTTGCCGATGTAGTAGTCATAGTCGGTGACCTCCTCACGCAGGGCGTCGCCGGCCTTCTCCATATCCTCGGCCCCGAGGAGCTCCTGGCGCTGGCTGCGCACCAGGCCGAAGGTGATGGGCTCGATATCGACCAGATCGTCGATCGGGGCGGAGTCCGCCTGGTAATCGATATGCCCTCCCGGGGCAAAGGCACATCCACCCAAGGCAAACAGCCCGAAACAAAGAAACAAGCGCCCCACCCGGAGCCGCTGGAAGTCGTGATTCATCGAATTTTCACTCGCGTGCCATTATTAACCTGGACCCTGTCGCCTTAAGCAGTCATTCCTTGTCGCTTTTATTATTCGTTAATGTCGCCACCAAGTGACACGGGAGGAAACCAACAAATAACCTCAACCGCACCCAAATTTCTCAACCTGACACAATAATTAAACGCGATTGTAGTCATCCGGCGACACCAACTAATTCAAACTGTCTCCCGACGTCGACACCAATATTCCAAACATAAACCTAAGAATACTTTATCCGACATCGAGACAAGTAAAGAAACCCTCCCGCCGCAAGACACGCTACCGCCGCGAGGTTAAGACGACAATCCCCGAAGCCACGCGCATCACCCTGTTTTCAGGGCGAAAAAATGCCAGCGGCAAGAACCGCGACACGACGCATACTCAAGGAATTCGACAAGACAGGGCCCTTGCCTCCATGCAAGGTGCCAAGTGAACAGGGCTAGAATAATCTTTTTTTTTGCTCGCCACTACCCCTTATCAAGTTCTATACATTTTTTTACTCTTATATACACACGGACACGCTGGAACAAGATAAGTTTCTTTCCTGTTATCACTAATTAGGTTATCAATTCACCGTTCGAACCGAAACCCCCATGGCATTTAAACGTCACGGGGGCAAGTCTATGCAAGCCTGTCTGCATTACCTGCCGACGGCAGGTTGGCCGGGTGGTAATCCAGCACCATTACAGGATACGCCGTCCGGCTATTCGTACCGCCGGAAGCATCCGGCGCAATAAAGGAGCCATATCGATATGCTTGAACCCATGAAACTACGAAGGCGCATCGCCACCCTGGCGGGCGTGACCCTGCTGGGCCTCGCGCCGCTCGCGCTGGCCCAGCAGGCCACGTTACCCCAGGGTACGCCGGGCGCCCCGGGCAACTCGGCAAATACGCCGGCGCCGGGCGCGGTGGCTAGCGGCGGGCTCGCCACCGGCATAGGTGCCGGCGCCGAGGCCCCGGGCAATTCCGGCCAGGCCCTGGCCGGTGCGGTGAGCCGGGGAGCCGCCGGCATCGGCGTGGCGATCGGTGCCTCCGGCACGGGTACCGGCACCGGGACGGGTACCGGTACCGGGACGCGCTGATGAGCCGCGACAGACGGTACAGCATCAGACGTGTGCCGACTCAGGGCCGCCGCAAGGCGGTCCTGCTTCGCCTGCTGTTGGCGGGGGGACTGGTCGCGGGCATGACGGCCTGTGCCCAAGGCGGGCGGCTGACGCCCATGGGCGCCACATTGATGGGCGGGGCTCGCGGCGAGGACCCCGCAGCACAGGCCGAAGCGCTACCCTACGCCACGCTGGTGGCACGCACCGAGGGCAACCAGGCGCTGCTGGTAATGGCGCATCGCACCGGGCATAACGGCCGCGATACCTACTGGCAGGCCGGGGATCGCGCCACGCTGCAGCTGCGCGATGGCGTTCCCGCCAGCACGGCCGGCTTCGACGCGCTCCTGCTGGGACGCTGGCTCACGGCCGAGCCGGGCCATGGACACTACCGGGTGCACGTTCATTGGCGCGATGCCGACGGCCAGGAGTGGCAGGACATGGCAACGGCAAGTCTCACCTGCGAGGCGGCGCAGCCCGTCGACCTGCCGTTGACCCGGCTAACGCTGGAGCGATGTACCGAACGACTCGATTGGCAGGGCAGCAATACGCACAGCCGCGGGGTGTACTGGCGCGAGCCGGGCAGCCTGCGGATCTGGGGGGGTGACATGGCGCTCTGGCCGGACGGTCCACGCCTGCGCTGGCAGGTGGCGAGACCCTGGTGGAGCGATGCCGAGGACACCGGGCACGACGACGGGCAGACGAGCCTGCCCGACGCCGTGCCATCGTCGTGACAAAGAGAGTGAGAATGACCCGACGTCACCCCCCCCATGCCGGCGGCTGGCGCTCAGCCTGCCTGGGCGCGCTGCTGGCCCTACCCCTTCACGTCCAGGCCGAGACCCCACGGCTGTCTGACCTGTGGCTCGCGCAGCCGGCGTTGCCCGAACCACCCGCCTACAGCTACTACCTGCTGGAACGTCAGCAGGAGCCTCAGCAGCGCCGGGCCAGGCGCCTGCGGGAAGAACTGGCGACGCTGATCGACTGGTACTCCCTGGCCGGGCGCAGCGACATGGCCCGGGGGCTGGCCGCATGGCAGGCCGCCATCGTCGAGCTGCAGGCGGCGGCGGGGCGCACCCCTGCCAGGGCCGACCTCGCCGCCCTGCTCGCCTCGCCGCGGCACGATCCCTCGCTGGCCTCGCTGGCGGCCGTCGGTCATTGCGACGTGCCCGAGTGGGTGGAGCTGTGGCACTTCGGCGGCGTGACGCGTCACCGCTGGACCCCGGGCATGAGCCTGCGCGAACTGCTGCGCCAACAGCCCGACGCCCACCGGGCCGGCGCCGACGAAGCGTGGCTGATCGCCCCCCAGGGCGCGCCGCGCCGACTCGGCGTGGCCGCCTGGAACGCCGGCGATGCTCCCCTGGTTCCCGGCAGCCGCGTGGCCATCGCCCTTCCCGAACCGGTTCAGGAGTCGGACTGGGTCAATCGCGCCCTGCCCGACTTCCTGGCGACCCGCCTACCCGGCGATGCCTGTCAGGCCGTCGCCTTGCCGCACGCCGCGGGTCAAGCCGATTCGGGAGGACCTGCGACATGAAGCGACCCGCACACGGGCCCGGCTCCTCGCACCTCGCACCGCTGACCCTCGCCATCGCCATCGCCATGAGCCTGGCCGCGCCGGCACTCGCCGAGCCCGGCCTGTCTCGCCTCGGCAGCGGTCAGAGCGATTTCGGCGGCGTCGGGCTGATGCAGACCCCCAGCGCACGCATGACGCCGCTGGGCGGCTTCGCCTTCTCGCTGTCGCGTACCGCGCCCTACCGGCGCTACGGGCTGTTCTTCCAGCCCACCGAATGGCTCGAAGCCGGCTTCCGCTACGTCGAGGTGGAGAACCGGCGCTACCTGGCCGCCACGGGAGACCGCAACAACCTGGACAAGGGCATCGACTTCAAGGTGAGGCTGCGAGAGGAGGATCGCTACTGGCCGCAGATCGCCGTCGGCGCCCGCGACATCGGCGGCACCGGCCTGTTCTCGGGCGAATATCTGGTGGCCAGCAAGCGCTGGCACGACTTCGATTTCTCACTGGGGATCGGCTGGGGCTATCTCGGCAACCAGGAAGATTTCACCAACCCGCTGGCCCGGCTCGACGAGCGCTTCGAGCGGCGCTCCGGCTTCAGCTCGGGCGGCGATGGCGGCGACTTCAACCTGGGCAGCCTGTTCAGCGGCCGCAGCGCGCTGTTCGGCGGGATCGAATACCAGACCCCGTGGGATCCGCTGGTGCTGCAGCTCGAACTGGAGGGCAACGACTATCAGCATGAGCCGCAGCGCAACGACCAGGAGCAAGCGTCACGCTTCAACCTGGGGGCTCGGCTGCGCCTGAGCGACGGCATCGAACTCAGAGCCGGCTGGCAGCGCGGTGACACCGCCATGCTCGGGATCAGCCTGGCGACCAACCTGGCCAGCATCTCCCAGGCCAAGCGCGACCCCCTCCCCGTCGATTTGGCGCCGGCCCCCGCCGAGCACACCAGTGACTGGGGCGGGCTAAGCCGCGAGCTGGACGCCAACGCCGGCATCGGCGTCTACCGCATCCGCCAGCACGGCACGAGCGTCACCGTCGAGGGCGAACCCACGCGCTATCGCTCCCTCGCCGAGAGCGAGCAGCGCGCCGGGCGCCTGCTGCATAATCATCTCGACGGAGAGGTGGAGAGCTTCCGCTTCCGCTGGCATGAGCGCGGCATGCCCCTGCGCGAGAGCGTTCACCAGCGTGACGCCCTGGTCGCCGCCGCCGAGTCCAGCGAGGCGAACGTCGCCTATCGCCACGGCATCTACTCGCATGCCCAACTGAGCTCGGGCGAGGGCGAGGTGCTGCATGAAGCCCCTCCCCGCGGGCTCGCCTACAGCCTGGAACCGCAGCTCGAGCAGAATTTCGGCGGCCCCGACGGCTATCTCTACCGGCTATCCGCCAATCTCGACAGCGAGTACCGGCTGGGGGCCAATCACTGGCTCTCGGCTACGCTCACCTATACCCTCGCCGACAACCTCGCCAAGTACCGCTACATCGGCCCCTCGGAGCTGCCGCGGGTGCGGACCCATATCGGCGACTACCTGGCCGAGACCGACATCGGCATCAGCAACCTCCAGTACACCCGAACCGCCCAGCTGGGCAACGACTGGTACGCACTGGGCTATGGTGGCCTGCTCGAGACCATGTTCGCCGGCGCGGGGGCGGAGCTGCTCTACCGCCCGTTCAACAGCGACGTGGCCCTCGGGCTCGACCTCAACTGGGTCAAGCAGCGCGACTTCGACCAGCGCTTCGAGATGCGCGACTACAGCACCTGGACGGGCCATCTGACCGGCTACTGGCAGACCGACTACGAAGACGTGCTGGCCAAGGTCAGCGTGGGCCGCTACCTGGCCGGGGACCTCGGCATGACCTTCGACGTCTCCCGGGAGTTCGATTCGGGAGTGCGCCTCGGCGGCTGGGCCACCTTCACCGACGCCGGCAGCGACTTCGGCGAAGGCAGCTTCGACAAGGGCATCTACCTCTCGCTGCCGCTGGATGCCTTCTTCGTACACTCCACCCGACAGCGGGCCCAGCTCGCCTGGAGCCCGCTGACCCGCGATGGCGGCGCCCGCCTGGCGCGCCGCGAGTCGCTCTACGACCTGACCGAGGAGCGCCGCATGGGCCGCTACTGGGAGGAGCAGGCCGAGCTGATGCGATGAGCCCCTGCCGTGCGAAAACGACGAGACCACCGTATCTTCATGCGGTGGTCTCGAGGAAAGATAACGGTATAACTCAATCAGCCGCGATGATAGCCCGGCGTCACGAAGGGCATCTTGCTCACCAGCATGGGCAGCCGCTTGCCCCGCACCTCGGCATACACGGTGGTACCGAGCTCGGCATGGGCGATGTCGACGTAGCCCATGGCCACCGGCTTGCCTACGCTTGGCCCGAAACCACCCGAGGTCACCGTACCGATGCGCTGGCCCTCCTCGTCGAAGAGCTCGGTGCCCTCGCGCACCGGCGCCCGCCCCTCGCCCAGCAGGCCGACACGCTTGCGGCGATGATCCTTGGCGTCGACCTGGTGCAGGATCACGTCGGCCCCGGGGAACCCCGCCGAGCGCTCGCCGCCGTGACGACGTGGCTTGCCGATGGCCCAGATCAGCCCCGCCTCCACCGGTGTGGTCTCGGTGTCGATGTCGTGGCCATAAAGGCACAGTCCGGCCTCCAGGCGTAGGGAGTCCCGCGCCCCGAGGCCGATCGCCTCGACCTCATCCTCGGCCAGCAGGCGCCGCGCCAGGGCCTCGGCCTGGTCGGCCGGCACCGAGATCTCGAAGCCGTCCTCGCCGGTATAGCCGCTGCGGCTGATCCACACCGGCACGCCGTCGATCGCGAAGCGACCGTGCTGCATGAACACCATCTCGCACGCTTCGGGGCAGTGACGGCGCATGACCTCCGCCGCCCCGGGCCCCTGCAGGGCCAGCAGGCCGCGCTCCAGCACCTCGACCCGATGCTCGTCATCGAGCCCCAGCTCGAGCAGCGCGATGTCCTGCTCCTTGCAGGCGGCGTTGACCACCAGGTAGAGCGTCCCATCGCCGGGGTTGGCCACCATCAGGTCGTCGAGGATGCCGCCCTCCTGGCCGGTGAACAGCGCATAGCGCTGCATGCCCTCGGGCAGGCCCACGATGTCGGCGCACACCAGGGTCTCGAGCGCCTCGGCGGGGCGTGGCCCATGCAGCAGGATCTGGCCCATGTGAGAGACATCGAACAGGCCGCAGGCGGCGCGGGTATGCTCGTGCTCCTTCTTGACGCCGAGCGGGAACTGCACCGGCATCTCGTAGCCGGCAAAGGGCACCATCTTGCCCCCCAGCTCGAGATGCAAGGCGTGCAGTGGGGTGTGCTTGAGTTGACTCATGTAGGGGTCCTCGTGACGAGATGGTAGGCGAGAATGCGGCACGGGCGGAGAGACGCCCCAAGGCGCCTCCCGCACCGATACGGCAGTCACTCAGCGCTTGTCGTGATCCAGGTCCTCGCCCGGCAGCACTGTCTCGCCGTTGAAGTAGTCGCGCGTCACCTTGAACACCACGGGGGAGAGCAGGGCCAGCGCGATCAGGTTGGGGATCGCCATCATGGCGTTGAAGGTATCGGCCATCAGCCAGATGAAGCCGAGCTGGGCCATGGCGCCCAGCGGGATCGCCAGCACGAACAGCACCCGGTAGAGCATGATCGAGCGCGTACCGAACAGGAACTGGAAGCACTTCTCACCGTAGAACGACCAGCCCAGGATGGTGGTGAAGGCGAACACCGCCAGTGCCAGCGATACGATCTGGTTGCCCCAGCCCGGCAGCGCCGCATCGAAGGAGAGCGCGGTCAGCGAAGCCCCCTCTTCACCCTGGATCCATACCGTGGAGGTCAGGATGACCAGCGCGGTGATGGTGCAGACGATGATGGTGTCGATGAAGGTGCCGAGCATGGCGATCAGGCCCTGGCGAACCGGGTTGCGGGTCTTGGCCGCCGCATGGGCGATGGGCGCACTGCCCAGGCCCGCCTCGTTGGAGAAGATGCCGCGCGCCACGCCGAAGCGGATCGCCGCCATTACCGCCGCACCGGCGAAGCCACCCGCCGCCGCCACCGGGTTGAAGGCGTAGTAGAAGATCAGACGGAAGGCTTCACCGATCTGGCCGGCGTTGATGATGAGCACCAGCAGACCCGCCACCACGTAGGCGATACCCATGATCGGCACCAGCTTGCCGGCCACCTTGGCGATGCGCTTGATACCGCCCAGGATCACGGCCCCCGCCAGGACCATGATGACCACGCCGGTCAGCCAGTGGGGAATGCCGAAGGTCGAATCCAGGGCGTCGGCCACGGAGTTCGACTGCACGGTGTTGCCGATGCCGAAGGCCGCCACGGCACCGAAGAAGGCGAAGGCGCCGCCGAGCCACAGCCACTTACGGCCCAGGCCGTTCTTGATGTAGAACATCGGCCCGCCGACGTGATAGCCGGTGCTGTCGGTCTCGCGGAAACGCACCGCAAGCACCGCTTCGGAGAACTTGGTCGCCATGCCAACCAGTGCCGTGACCCACATCCAGAACACCGCACCGGGGCCACCCAGGGCGATGGCCGTCGCCACACCGGCGATGTTGCCGGTTCCGATGGTGGCCGACAGGGCCGTCATCAAGGCATTGAAGGGCGAGATCTCGCCTTCGTCGTCCGCCTTCTTCGCCTCGCCGGGCGCAGGCTTGGCGTCACGCCCTTGCCACATCAGCTTGAAGCCGGTGCCCAGCTTGCGGATGGGCATCAGCTTCAAGCCGATCTGCAGATAGAGCCCCACCCCCAGCAGCAGGATGAGCATCAACGGCCCCCAAACCACACCGTTGATGGCGCTGAATATCGCTGTCAATGTTTCCACGAACGTTTCCCTCTGTTGTTTAGACTGTTTTTAAGGACATTCCCGAAAGATCTAGATGATCAGACGGCGTACCATAGCGGAAAATGCCGGAAATATTCCACCAAGTCGTAATGCCTGCTGCGACTCGTTCGTCCTGCCCGCGGCAGCGCAAGCTTAGCGCGTGTTTCGTATCGGAAACAAACGTCACGACATCGTCACCCGTCAATCGGCCGGCACACCCACGCCTGGCGCCGCTGCCAAGCGGCATGCCTCACAGGTTAGTGAGCCGGGCCGGCGGTGTCGAATACCGCCGTTGCCTGCCGGGAGCGCCCCATCCCACGCAAGTTGCACTGGACGCCTACCGTCCCACGCGCCACGCTATCGGGGCGACGGTTCCGAAAGCACGAACCGGAGGCGACCCTCGGGCTCGCCAAATGCCGCCAATGGCGTTAGCATTCGCACAGTCAGAAAACCTTTTTCTTATAGGAAAAACATCATGAGCTCGATCCCTGCCAACCTGCGCTACAACGACAGCCACGAGTGGGTGCTGGACAATGGCGACGGCACCGTCACCATCGGCATCACCGACCACGCCCAGGAAGCCCTGGGAGACGTCGTGTTCGTCGAACTTCCCGAAGTGGGACGTACCCTGCAGAAAGGTGAGGAGTTCGGCGTGATCGAATCGGTCAAGGCCGCCTCCGACCTCTACGCCCCGCTGGCCGGCGAGATCGTCGAGGTCAACGAAGCCCTCGAGGAAGCGCCCGAGACCGTCAACGAAGCGCCTTACGAAGGTGGCTGGATCATGAAGGTTCGCGTCGAGGATGCGGCCGCGGTGGAAGCGCTGCTGGATGCCGAGGCGTACCAGGCCGTGGTCGACAGCGACGCCTGAGGTCGCACCCGACCGCGACACAGCGATGCCCCCGGCCCGGCGACCGGGCACCTCCAATCGCCGGGCATTCACCACTATGTACAGGGTTCTCCATGGCTTACTACAACCGCCGCCTGGCCGAACTGGCCGATCATGACGCCTTCATCCGCCGCCACAACGGCCCCGGAGCCGAAGATGTAGCCGCCATGCTGGCGGCGCTGGACATGGACAGCCTCGAGACGCTGGTCGAGCGCACGGTACCGGCGGACATCCGCCTGGGCCGCGAACTCGATCTCGACCCGCCGCGCAGCGAAGCCGAGGCGCTCGACTACCTCAGGCGCCTGGCGCGCCAGAACAAGGTCTTCAAGACCTACATCGGCCAGGGCTACTACAACACGCATGTACCCGCCGTGATCCAGCGCAACGTGCTGGAGAACCCGGGCTGGTACACCGCCTACACCCCCTACCAGCCGGAAATCGCCCAGGGCCGCCTCGAGGGGCTGCTCAACTTCCAGCAGATGGTGATGGACCTCACCGGCATGGAGCTGGCCAACGCCTCGCTGCTCGACGAGGCCACCGCCGCCGCCGAGGCCATGGCGCTGTGCCAGCGCGCCAACAAGAAGTCGAAGAGCAACGCCTTCTTCGTCGCCGACGACGTGCTGCCGCAGACGCTGGACGTGGTGCGCACCCGCGCCCACTACTTCGGTTTCGAGCTGATCGTCGGCCCCGCCGAGAGCCTGGCCGAGCACGACGTGTTCGGCGCCCTGCTGCAGTATCCCGGCGAGAGCGGCCGCGTCCACGACCTCGCCCCGCTGCTCGCCGCCGCGCGCGAAAAGAACGTGATGACCTGCGTGGCCGCCGACATCATGAGCCTGGTGCTGCTCAAGGAGCCGGGCGCGCTCGGCGCCGACATCGTGGTCGGCAACTCCCAGCGCTTCGGCGTACCGATGGGCTACGGCGGCCCCCACGCCGCCTACTTCGCCACCACCGACAAGCTCAAGCGCTCGATCCCGGGCCGCATCATCGGCGTGTCCAAGGACAGCCGCGGCAACACCGCCCTGCGCATGGCCATGCAGACCCGCGAGCAGCATATCCGCCGCGAGAAGGCCACCTCCAACATCTGCACCGCCCAGGCGCTGCTGGCCAACATCGCCGGCTTCTATGCCGTCTACCACGGCGCCGAAGGCCTCACCACCATCGCCACGCGCATCCACCGCCTCACCACCATCCTGGCCGAAGGCCTGAAGGCCAAGGGCGTGGCGCTGGTGCACGACAGCTGGTTCGACACCCTGCGCCTGACCGGCGTCGATGCCGGCAAGATCCACGGCCGCGCGCTGACCCACGAGATCAACCTGCGCTATTTCGACAACGGCGACATCGGCGTCAGCCTGGACGAGACCACCACCGCCCACGATCTCGACGCGCTGTTCGACGTGTTGCTCGACGAGGAGCACGGCCTCTCCGTCACTGCCCTGGACGAACAGGTGGCCAGCCGGGGCATCAGCGGCATTCCCGCCGCCAGCCGTCGCCAGAGCGAGTTCCTGACGCACCCGACCTTCCAGCGCTACCGCAGCGAGACCGAGATGCTGCGCTATCTCAAGCGCCTGGAGAACAAGGATCTCTCGCTCACCCATGCGATGATCCCGCTGGGCTCGTGCACCATGAAGCTCAACGCCACCAGCGAGATGATTCCCATCACCTGGCCCGAGTTCGGCCAGCTGCACCCCTTCGTACCGCAGGATCAGGCGGTCGGCTACAAGCAGATGATCGACGAGCTGGCGGCCTTCCTGGTCGAGATCACCGGCTACGACCACATCTCGATGCAGCCCAACTCCGGCGCCCAGGGCGAGTACGCCGGCCTGGTGGCCATCCGCCGCTACCAGGCCGCCCAGGGCCAGGGGCACCGCGACGTGTGCCTGATCCCGAGCTCGGCCCACGGCACCAACCCCGCCTCCGCCGCCATGGCGCAGATGAAGGTGGTGGTAGTGGAGTGCGACGAGATCGGCAACATCGACCTCGACGACCTGCGCGCCAAGGCCGAGCAGCACAGCGACGCGCTCTCCGCGATCATGCTCACCTACCCCTCGACCCACGGCGTGTTCGAGGAGGGCGTTCGCGAGGCGTGCGCCCTCGTCCATCGCCACGGCGGCCAGGTCTACATCGATGGCGCCAACATGAACGCCCAGGTGGGCCTGTCCCGCCCCGGCGACTTCGGCGGCGACGTCAGCCACCTCAACCTGCACAAGACGTTCTGCATCCCTCACGGCGGCGGCGGTCCGGGCATGGGCCCCATCGGCGTCAAGGCGCACCTGGCGCCCTACGTCTCCAACCACGTGGTCACGCCGATCCCCGGCGTGAAGGAGCACTGCGGCGCGGTCTCGGCGGCGGCCTACGGCAGCGCCTCGATCCTGCCGATCTCCTGGGCCTACATCAAGATGATGGGCGCGCGCGGCCTGCGCCAGGCGACCGAACTGGCCATCCTCAACGCCAACTACGTCGCCAGGCGCCTCGAGCAGCACTACCCGGTGCTCTATCGCGGCGTCAACGGCACCGTGGCCCACGAGTGCATCATCGACATCCGCCCGCTCAAGGCGGCCTCGGGCATCAGCGAGGAAGACATCGCCAAGCGCCTCATGGACTACGGCTTCCACGCCCCCACCATGTCCTTCCCGGTGCCCGGCACGCTGATGGTGGAGCCCACCGAATCGGAGTCGCGCTACGAGATCGACCGCTTCTGCGACGCCATGATCGCCATCCGCGAGGAGATCGCCCGGGTCGAGCGCGGCGAGTGGCCGGTCGACGACAACCCGCTGGTGAACGCCCCGCATACCATGGCCGACCTGATGGACCCGGCCTGGGAACGCCCCTACTCGCGCGAGGTTGGCGCCTTCCCCGCGGAAGCGGTCAAGGCAGCCAAGTACTGGCCGGCGGTCAATCGCGTCGACAACGTCTTCGGCGACCGCCAGCTGATCTGCTCATGCCCGAGCATCGACGAGTACCGCGACTGACGCGCCGCTGACGGTAGCAGCAAAGCGAAACGGCCCGCCGAGCGATCGGCGGGCCGTTTGCCATGCGGATCGAAGCCGGTCAAGCCGCTACAGCGGCGAGGCGACTTCGCCGTAGCCGAAGCGCTCGCGCATGCGCTGTTCGCGAAAGCCCTCCAGCAGCCGCGCATAGCGGCGCGGCATCTTGGTGCCGGTGCGCGTGACCAGGTGCAGCGTCTCGTACTCCGTGACCGGCAGGTCGAGCTCCTTGACCTGGCGCTGCCAGGGCGAGGTCTCCAGCACCAGTCGCGACACCACGGTGAAGCCGAGGCCGCGGGCCACCGCGTCCATCACCATGCTCACCTCGTTGGTGAAGCCCTGGCGCCGGAACTGGCTCATGGAGCGAAACTCCTCGGCAAAGTTGCTGCGCAGCAGCGCCCCGGCGTGGTTGATGCCGTCGGAGTAGTTGAGAAAGCCGATGCCCATCAGCTCGGCCAGCGAGGTGCCGGCGAAGTCGGCCGGCACCACCAGGCACAGCGGCTCCTGATGCCACAGTTTGCAGTCCAGCTCCGGGTGGCGAATCGGTTCGGTGACGATCCCCAGGTCGTGGCGGCCGGCCAGCACGTCCGAGACGATCTCATGGCTGAAGGCGAAGCTGTAGTTGACCGTCAGCCCCGGTGACATCTGCTGCTGGCCGAGGATGTAGGGGTAGAACATCAGGCCGACGCTGCCGGGCGACGCGATCCGGCACTCGCCGGTATCGAGCGCATCGTCATCCAGCGAATGGCGGAACTGCTCGTGCTCGGCGAACAGGCGCAGGCCGTAGTCGTAGGCGCGGCGCCCGGCTTCGGTAAGGGTGAAGCGCCGCCCCTGACGCTCGAGCAGCGGCTTGTCGAGGTACTGCTCGAGCTTGCGCACATGCTGGCTGACGCCCGGCTGGGTCATGTCGAGATGGCGCGCGGTTCGCGTGAAGCTGCCGGTTTCGACCAGGGTGATGAAGGTACGGAAATACTGGGCGTTGAACATGGCGCATCGCATCGCTTGCATGGGCGGTCAGGGGCCGAGACCGGATGCCGTCATCCTACCATCGCGAGCCCCGCGGCGCAGCGCTGCGCCATTCCCGCCGGCGTGATAGCATCGGATCACGACTCGATGAACACGACTCGATGACCATTGCATGAACCCTGTCCACCCCGCACGCGACAGGGCGCAAGCCCACCACAAGGATCGTTTCATGCCCGATACCATCTCCGCCACCATCTCGCCGTTGCGAAGCCTGGAAGTGCTCTCGCAGCACGAGGTCAATCGCCTGCGCGACACCTCCAAGGCCGGCCTGCACGACCTGCTGCGGCGCTGTTCGCTCGCCGTGCTCAGCTCCGGCAGCATGACCGACGACAGCCTGGTGCTGATGGAGACCTACCACGATTTCGACATCGAGGTGATCCAGCAGGACCGCGGCATCCGGCTCAAGGTGACCAACGCGCCGGCCGAGGCCTTCGTCGACGGCAAGATGATCCGCGGGATCCGCGAGCACCTCTCCTCGGTGCTGCGCGACATCATCTACGTCTACAACGAGATCCAGCACCACCAGCGGTTCGACCTGACCACGGGCGAAGGCACCACCAACGCGGTGTTTCACATCCTGCGCAAGGCCGGCACGATGAAGCCCGGCCGCGACCCCGGCATCGTGGTGTGCTGGGGCGGCCATTCGATCACTCGCGAGGAGTACGAGTACACCAAGGACGTCGGCTACCACCTCGGCCTGCGCGAGCTGGACATCTGCACCGGCTGCGGCCCCGGCGCCATGAAGGGACCGATGAAGGGGGCCAACCTGGCGCACGCCAAGCAGCGCATCGGCGACGGCCGCTACCTGGGCATTTCCGAGCCCGGCATCATCGCCGCCGAAGCGCCCAACCCGCTGGTCAACGAGCTGGTGGTCATGCCCGACATCGAAAAGCGCCTCGAGGCCTTCGTGCGCCTGGGCCACGGCATCGTGGTCTTCCCCGGCGGCGTCGGCACGGCCGAGGAGATCCTCTACCTGCTGGGTATCCTGCTCCACCCCGACAACCACGACATGGAGCTGCCGGTCATCTTCACCGGCCCGGCCAATTCCGCCGACTACTTCCAGCGCATCGACGAGTTCCTGGTCTATACCCTCGGCGAAGCGGTGCGCAGCAAGTACCGGATCATCGTCGACGACCCT
Organism: Halomonas sp. SS10-MC5; assembly: GCF_015992245.1. NCBI lineage: Bacteria > Pseudomonadati > Pseudomonadota > Gammaproteobacteria > Oceanospirillales > Halomonadaceae > Halomonas > Halomonas sp. SS10-MC5. Next base: position 2,429,041 of record NZ_CP065435.1, read on the forward strand.
GTCGAAGTCGCCCGCACCATGCGCCAGGGCATCGACAGCGTCACCGAGTTCCGCCGCGCCCACCAGGACGCCTTCCACTTCAACTGGCGGTTGACCGTCGCGCGCAACTTCCAGGAAACCTTCGAACCGACCCATGGCGCAATGGCCGGCCTCGCACTGCACCGCAACCAGCCGGTGCACGAGCTGGCGGCCAACCTGCGGCGCGCGTTCTCGGGCATCGTGGCCGGCAACGTGAAGGAGCACGGCTTGCGCGCGATCGAAGCGCACGGCCCCTTCCAACTGCACGCCGAGTCAGAGCTGATGCGGCGCCTGGACGAGCTGCTCGGCTCCTTCGTCGCCCAGGGCCGCATGAAGCTGCCCGGACAGGAGTACGAACCCTGCTACCGGCTGGTGTAAGCGAAAAGCAAGGCCCAGGCGCCGGCCGCGCCCGGCGCCTGGGCCTCAGCCCTGGGCGCCGAGAGGGCGCCACCAGAGCCACAAGGCATGCAACAGCAACCCGAGGGTGGCGCCATGGGCAATCAGCAGCTGCCAGCTCACCCAGTCGGTGAACAGCGCATGCCAGAGCCCCATCGCGGCCAGACCGGCGACCAGCGACAGAGCCAGTCGCTTGCCCAGCAGCGGCAGCCGGGCGCGCTCGCCGGCGCCCAGCATGCGCCAGTTCCCCACCGCCACCACCGCCACCACGGCAATGACGATCGCGATCAGGGCAAGGCGGTTGTCGTGGCCGCCGGCGAGGTAGCGTGGCACGGTGGCCAACATCAGGATCAGCAGGCCCGCCAGCAGGCTCAGCCGTTCCGCGGTGGGAGCGGTCATCTCAGGCCACCGTGAGCTGCTGGGTTTCGATCCACTCCTCGGCCCAGGGCAGCGCGGCATCGTCGGCCATGAACGTTTCCATGGCGTCGACCTCCAGCCGCTCCCCCAGGCGAGTGGCACCCAGCCCCTCCAGCATCTCGTCGAGGCGACGACCGGCGCCGCAGAAGGTATCGCCATAGGAGCTGTCGCCCAGGGCGATCACGCCGTAGCGCAGCCCCACCAGCGACGGGCTCTGCTCATCCAACCCGCGGGCGAAGGGCACGAAGTTGCCGGGAAAGTCGCCGCTGCCGGTGGTGGACACGCAGAAAAGCGCCAGATCGGGCGGCGCCTCGGTCAGGTCGGCAAGGGCAGGCTGCTCGAGGATGGCGGTGTCATAGCCGGCCGCCTCGAACAGCGGAGCGACCTGTTCGGCGACATCGAGGGCACCGCCATACATGGTTCCTACGAAGATCTTCAGCATTGGCATGTCGGGGATAAACCTGAATCATTCAACGACATGATACCACGACGCAGGCGGATGCCGCAGTTCGGCCGACGCCTCGCCCCCGGGCGACGAGGTGCCGCATGCAGGCCGCGCCATGCCCGAGTATAATGGTCGGCCTTTCGTGCGAGGAGGCGACATGCTGCAGACGCAGACGTTCGAAGCCTGGATCACCCCCCTGCTCATCGGTGGGCTGATCCTGTTCATGTGCTTCATCATCTGGGACCTGGCCAAGAAATCCCAGGCCGGCCGCTTTGGCACCCTCATGCTCTTCGTGGTGCTCGGCGCGGGCATGATGGGCTACATCCTCAAGGTGGTGGTCACCTGGGTGATGGAGAACGGCGGGGGCGTGTAGCGAGCGGGATGCCACCCGGCAGGTGGCATCCCGCTGCATCGTCAGCTTGGCGGCGAGCCTTCGTAGCGCTCCACCTGGCTCTTGAGCTTCTGCCCCGGGCGGAATGTCACCACGCGACGCGCCGAGATGGGGATCTCCTCGCCGGTCTTCGGGTTGCGCCCGGGACGCTCACGCTTGTCGCGCAGGTCGAAGTTGCCGAACCCCGACAGCTTCACCTGTTCGTTCTCGCGCAGGCACGCCCGGATCTCCTCGAAGAAAGCCTCTACCATGGCCTTGGCTTCGCGCTTGGTCAGCCCCAGCTCGGCGTGAAGGTGTTCGGCCAGCTCCGCCTTGGTCAACGCTCCCATGTCACCTCCTCAGAATGGCGGTCCAGCCCGCCGCCTTGACGACACCCATCGATCCCCTACGCTCATCCGCGCAGCTCGGCCCCCAGATGCTGATGCGACTCGGCGACGATGGCATCGACCAACTGATTGATTTCATCGTCATTCAGCGTGCGCGAAGGATGCTGCCAGGTCAAGCCCAGGGCAACACTCTTGCTGCCTTCGGGTACGCCCTTGCCCTGGTAGACGTCGAACAGGCGCAGCTCCTGCAGCCACTCCCCCGCCTGATCGCGAACGCAGTCCAGCAGCGCCTGCACCGGCCGCTCCTCGCCCAGCAGGAAGGCCAGGTCGCGGCGCACTTCCGGATAGCGCGACAGCGGCTCGAACCTGGGCAGGACCCCATGGGTCAGCGCGTCCTGGCGCACCTCGAACAGGAACGCCTCGGTCTTGAGCCCCAACTCGGCCTTGACCCCCGGGTGCAGCGCCCCGATCCAGCCGACCGCCTCGCCGCGGTAGACGATCCGCGCGCTCTGCCCCGGATGCAGCGCCGGATGCTCGCCGGGCTCGAAGCGCCAGGCGCCCTCCTCGCCGCCCAACGCGATCAGGCTCTCCAGGTCGCCCTTGAGGTCGAAGAAGTCGACCTTGTCGCGGCCGCCGCTCCAGCCTTCGGGGAAGCGCTCGCCGCAGACCAGCGCCCCGACCATCGGGGTCTGATCGAGCTGATCCAGGTCGCCGCGGAACACCAGGCCGGTCTCGAACAGGCGCACCCGAGTCTGCTGGCGGTTGAGGTTGTACTCCAGCGCTCGCACCAGCCCCGGAAACAGGCTCGCCCGCATCACCGCGAGATCGCTGGAGATGGGGTTGGCCAGTCGCGGCGACACCGCATCGGGCAGCAGCAGCTGCTGCAGCTCGGGGGCGACGAAGCTATAGGTGACGGCCTCCTGGTAGCCACGCGCCACCATCTGGCGGCGCAGGCGCGCCAGGGGCGTACGCGCCTCGTGATCGGGGCGCAGCGCCAGCCGCGCCGCCGGGCGACGCACCGGCAGGCGGTTGTAGCCGTGGATGCGCGCCACCTCCTCGATCAGGTCCTCCTCGATGGCGATGTCGAAACGCCAGCTCGGCACCCGCGCCTGCCAGCCCGCCTCGGTGGCGCTCACCTGCAAGCCCAGCCGCTCGAGGATCTCCTGCACCTCTGCGGACGGCAGCGCCTTGCACAGCGCCTGCTCCAATCGCGCGGCACGCAGCGTCACCTCGCGCTCGGCGGGCAGGTGCGCTGCGCTGGCCACCTCCACCAGCGGCCCCGGCTCGCCGCCGGTGATGGCGAGCAGCAGCGCCGTGGCGCGCTCGACCGCTTCACGCGTGAGCTGCGGGTCGACGCCGCGTTCGAAGCGATGCGACGCATCGGTGTGCAGCCCGTAGGAGCGCGCCTGCCCCGCCACCGCCAGCGGCGAGAAGAAGGCCGATTCGAGGAAGATGTCGCGCGTCGCCGGTCCGACACCGGAATGCTCGCCGCCCATCACTCCAGCGATCGCCAGCGGGCCACGCTCGTCGGCAATCACCAGCGTCGACGCCTCCAGGGTGATCTCCTGGCCATCGAGCAGGATCAGCCGTTCGCCCTGCCGCGCCAGCCGCACCACCACCGCACCGTGCAGGTTGTCGCGATCGAAGGCATGCAGCGGCTGGCCGAGCTCGAGCATCACGTAGTTGGTCACGTCGACCACCGGGTCGATCGAGCGGATGCCGCTGCGCCGCAGGCGCTCGACCATCCACAGCGGCGTGGCCGCAGTGACGTCGACCCCCTTGATCAGCCGGCCGATGTAGCGCGGGCAGCGTTCGGGGTCCTCGACACGAACCGGGAAGGTCTCGTCATGGCCGGCGGCCACCGGCTCGATGGCGGGCGGCGTGACCGGCAGCCGGTTGAGCACGCCGACCTCCCGCGCCAGCCCCTTGAGGCTCAGGCAGTCGCCACGGTTCGGGGTCAGGTCGACCTCGACGGTATGGTCGTCGAGCCCCATCCAGGCGCGGAAATCCTCACCGGCCGGCGCATCGGCGGGCAGCACCAGGATGCCCCCGGAGGTTTCCTCGGCCAGCCCCAGCTCGGAAGCCGAGCAGATCATTCCACGCGACTCGACGCCGCGCAGCTTGGCCTGCTTGATCTTGAAGTCGCCGGGCAGCACCGCTCCCACCCGGGCAAAGGGCACCTTCTGCCCTATTGCCACGTTGGTCGCACCGCATACCACCTGCACCGGCTCGCCATCGCCATCGACCACCTGGCAGACATTGAGCTTGTCGGCATCGGGATGCGGCTGCTTGTCGACCACCTCGGCGACGACGACGCCGCTGAAGGCCGAGGCCACGGGCTCGACGGCATCCACCTCCAGGCCGGCCATGGTGATCTGGTCGGCCAGCCCCTGTACGCCCAGCTGCGGGGACACCCACTCACGCAGCCACTGTTCGGAAAATTTCATGGCAAATCCTGTGTTCTGCAGCGGTCGGTCAAGCGAACTGGCGCAGGAAGCGCAGGTCGTTGTCGAAGAACATGCGCAGGTCGTTGACGCCGTAGCGCAGCATGGCCAGGCGCTCGGCGCCCATGCCGAAGGCGAAGCCCTTGTAGCGCTCCGCATCGATGCCGGAGTGACGGAACACCTCCGGATGCACCATGCCGCAGCCCATCACCTCGAGCCAGCCGCTGTGCGAGCAGACCCGGCAGCCCTCGCCCGAGCACATCACGCACTGGATGTCGACCTCGGCGGAGGGCTCGGTGAAGGGGAAATAGGAGGGCCGGAAGCGCACCGACAGGTCGTCACGCTCGAAGAAGGCGTGGAGGAAATCCTCGATGGTGCCCTTGAGGTCGGCGAAGCTCACGTCCTCGTCCACCAGCAGGCCCTCGACCTGGTGGAACATCGGCGTGTGGGTCAGGTCGGAGTCGCTGCGGTAGACCCGCCCCGGGCAGACGATGCGGATCGGCGGCGCCTGCTCCTTCATCGTGCGTACCTGTACCGGCGAGGTGTGGGTACGCAGCAGGCGCGTGGCGTCGAAGTAGAAGGTATCGGCCATGCCCCGCGCCGGATGGTGCGCCGGGATGTTGAGGGCCTCGAAGTTGTGGTAGTCGTCCTCCACTTCCGGCCCCACGGCGACGTCGTAGCCGATGCGGCTGAACAGCCCCTCGATACGCTCCAGGGTCAGGGTGACCGGATGCAGCCCGCCGCTGGCCTGGCCGCGCCCCGGCAGGGTCACGTCGATGCGCTCCGCGGCCAGCTGCGCCTCGAGCGCTGCCTTCGACAGCGCCTTGCGCCGGGCGTCGAGCTCCTCGGCCAGGGCCTGCTTGGCCTGGTTGATGCGCTCGCCCGCCGCCGGGCGCTCGTCCGCCGGCAGCTTGCCCAGCCCCTTGAGCTGGGCGGTGATCTCGCCTTTCTTGCCGAGGTAGCGCACGCGCAGCTCATCGAGCGCCGCGATGCTCTCGGCGGCCTGGATGGCCTGACGGGCCTCGGTGACCAATGTCGGTAGATGGTCCATCCGCTGAGCTCCGAAATCGTTGATTCTACTGTTCACGCGTCAATGTTGCGTGGCGAAGGATGCCATGGGCGATCCTCGACGCCGCGCCAGCGACGGTCCGTAGCGTGACCCATGAGGGGGGCCACAAAAAACAGGGGAAGAGCGGCTGCTCTTCCCCTGCGACGGTCTGGCATCGTGGCGGACCGGCCTGGGCCGGCCCGACGCCATCGGCCGATGTCACTTACTGGGCAGCCTTGGCCTTCTCGACGATGGCGGCAAAGGCAGCCTTCTCGTGAACGGCCAGGTCGGCCAGCACCTTGCGGTCGATCTCGATACCGGCCTTCTTCAGCCCACCGACGAAGCGGCTGTAGGACAGGCCGTGCTGACGGGCGCCGGCGTTGATACGCTGGATCCACAGGGCACGGAACTGGCGCTTGCGCTGACGGCGGTCGCGGTAGGCATACTGACCGGCCTTGATGACAGCCTGCTTGGCCACGCGGAAGACGCGCGAACGGGCACCGTAGTAGCCCTTGGCCAGCTTGAGAACTTTCTTGTGACGACGACGAGCGACGACACCACGCTTGACACGAGTCATGGCTTTCTCCTGACGTTAAAGTGGGGCAACCAGAGGCTTACAGATTCGGCAGCATGCGCTGAATCAGGGCCTTGTCGGCGTCGTGGATCTGCTTCATACCGCGCAGCTGACGCTTCCGCTTGGTCGACTTCTTGGTCAGGATGTGGCTACGGAACGACTGCTTGTGCTTGAAGCCGTTGGCCGTCTTCTTGAAGCGCTTGGCAGCGCCGCTGTTGCTCTTGATTTTCGGCATGAGACTAACTCCGCTCGAGATTTTTCAGAAAATCCGGGGCCGCCGGCCGGCATAAGCCGACCCGCCGTTTGACTGGCCTTCGGATCACTTCTTCTTGGGGGCAATGATCATGGTCATCTGGCGCCCTTCCATCTTGGGGAAGGACTCCACGGTCCCGATCTCCTCGAGATCCGCGGCGATCCGCTCCATCAGCTTGCGGCCGATGTCCTGGTGCGCCATTTCACGGCCGCGAAAACGCAGCGTGACCTTGCCCTTGTCGCCACCTTCGAGGAAGCGAATCAGGTTACGAAGCTTGACCTGATAGTCGCCCTCGTCGGTGCCAGGCCGGAATTTGACTTCCTTGACCTGAATCTGCTTCGTCTTCTTCTTCTGGGCAGCCTTCTGCTTCTTCTGCTCGAAGACGAATTTACCGTAATCCATGATCTTGCAGACGATCGGATCGGCGTTGGAAATCTGGACGAGGTCTAGACCGGCCGCTTCGGCGCGCTCGAGCGCTTCGCTGGTCGGCACAATGCCCAGCTGCTCGCCGTCGCTATCGATCAGGCGTACCTGATCCTCGGTTATCCGCTCGTTCATTGGGGGGCGCTTGTCCTGAGGACGTCCGCGCTGGCTGCTTCGCTTGATCGTTCCGTCTCCGTTCCGGTAATTGACGATGTCGTTACCAACCTGTCTTTACCAACCTGTGCTCACCAACCTTCTTCCCGCGCCCGCCCGATGAAGGCGTCGACGGTCATGGTGCCCAGGTCTTCGCCGGTGCGGGTACGCACGGCAACCGAGTCGGCTTCGACTTCCTTATCTCCTACCACCAGGAGATAGGGAACCTTCTGCAACGTATGTTCGCGGATTTTAAAGCCGATCTTCTCGTTCCTCAAGTCCGCCTTGACTCGCAGGCCAATTTTCTGCAAGCGCCGCTCCAGCGCGACGGCATAATCGCGCTGGGCGTCGGTGATGTTCATCACCACCGCCTGCTCCGGCGCCAGCCACAGCGGCATGGCCCCGGCGTAGTGCTCGATCAGGATGCCGATGAAACGCTCCATCGAGCCCACAATGGCGCGATGCAGCATCACCGGGGGCTTGCGATCCCCCTCTTCGGTCACGTACTGGGCGCCAAGGCGGGTCGGCATCATGAAGTCGACCTGCATGGTACCGACCTGCCACTCGCGGCCGAGACAATCCTTCATGTGGTACTCGATCTTGGGGCCGTAGAAGGCCCCCTCGCCGGGCAGCTCCTCCCACTCCACCTCGCAGGCCGAGAGCGCCCCGCGCAGCGCGGCTTCGGCGCGGTCCCAGACGTCGTCGCCGCCCAGCCGCTTGTCGGGCCGCAGGGCGATCTTGACCGCGATGTCCTCGAAGCCGAAGTCACGATACACCTTCAGCGCCTGGCGATGAAACGCCGTCACCTCGGGCTCGATCTGCGCCTCGGTGCAGAACACGTGCCCGTCGTCCTGGGTGAAGGCGCGCACGCGCATGATGCCGTGCAGCGCCCCCGACGGCTCGTTGCGATGGCAACCGCCGAACTCGCCGTAGCGCACTGGCAGCTCGCGGTAGCTGCGCAGGCCCGAATTGAAGACCTGGACGTGCCCCGGGCAGTTCATCGGCTTGAGCGCATACTCACGCTTCTCGGACTCGGTGAAGAACATGTTCTCGGCGTAGTTGTCCCAGTGGCCGGACTTCTTCCACAGCGAGACGTCCATGATCTGCGGGCAACGAATCTCCTGGTAGCCCCCCTCGCGGTAGACGTTGCGCATGTACTGCTCGACGATCTGCCACAGCGTCCACCCCTTGGGGTGCCAGAACACCATGCCCGGCGCCTCTTCCTGCATGTGGAAGTAGTCGAGCTTGCGCGCCAGCTTGCGGTGGTCGCGCTTCTCGGCCTCCTCGAGACGCTGCAGGTAGGCCTTGAGCTGCTTTTTGTCGCCCCAGGCGGTGCCGTAGATGCGGGTCAGCATAGGCTTGCTGGCATCGCCGCGCCAGTAGGCACCGGCCAGCTTGGTCAGCTTGAACGCCTTCAGGTGCCGGGTGTTGGGCACGTGGGGGCCCCGGCACATGTCGGTGTATTCCTTGTGGTAATAGAGGCGGATGGTCTCGCCTTCGGGGATCTCGCGGATGATCTCCTGCTTGTAGGGCTCGTCACGGTGCAGGAAGGTCACCATCGCCTTGTCGCGATCGACGTATTCACGCACCACGTCGTACTCGCTGTCGATCAGCGCCTTCATGCGCTCCTCGATGGCGGCCAGATCGTCCGGCGTCACCGAGCGGCCGAAGTCGATGTCGTAGTAGAAACCGTCCTCGATCACCGGGCCGATGGCCATCTTGGCCTCGGGATAGAGCTGCTTGACGGCGTGCCCGATCAGGTGGGCGCAAGAATGGCGGATGACCTCCAGCCCCTCGGGGTCACGAGCGGTGATGATCGCCACCTCGGCGTCGTGCTCGATGAGGTCGGCGGCATCGACCAGCACGCCGTCGATCTTGCCGGCCACGCAGGCCTTGGCCAGACCGGGGCCGATGGACTCGGCAAGCTGCATCACGCTAATGGGTTCGTCGAAGGTTCTCTGGCTGCCGTCCGGCAGGGTCACGATGGGCATGAAGCGTCCTTTGCGCAGTGGTGATCCATACCAGGGATCACATGTCGCGGTTGATAGCAGTACGAAAATTGATGGCGAAGCAAAAACGTCGTCGGCCGACGAAGCGTGCAGCCCACCCACTACCCTGGGCGATACGGGTGCCGTACCAGCCGGCCCCGCCACACGTCGCGGCAGCCGACAAGACTAACAGAATCGGGCCCGACTGCGCCATGGCACATGTCGACCCGCCGGCGCAAACGCAACAGGGGCACCCGGAGGTGCCCCTGTTGCTGCGCCGTTCACCGGGCGCTGGGCCCGGTGGAAGCCGCGATCAATCCCAGTTCAGGATCTCGACGCGACGGTTCTGAGCGCGACCTTCGTCGGTCTCGTTGGTCGCGATCGGCTGCTCTTCGCCAAAGCCGCGAGTCGTCATGCGATTCTCGGCGATGCCGCGAGACACCAGGAAGTCGCGAACGGAATCGGCGCGACGCTGGGACAGGTCCTGGTTGTACTGGGCCGAACCAATGTGGTCGGTATGGCCTTCGATGCGTACGCGCAGGTTGGGGTTGTCACGCAGAGTGCGAGCCACCTGATCCAGGGTCTGATGCGCACCGGGGCGGATCTCGGCGGAGTCGAAGGCGAAGGTGACTTCGCTATCCAGCGTCACGGGCTCGAACTCGGTTACCGGCGCGGGCTCGGGTTCGGGCTCGGGCATCGGCTCAGCCACCGGCTCGGGCTCGGGTGAGCGGTCGGCACACAGCAGGCCGCCAATCGCGGCACCGGCCACCGCACCGGTCGCAGCGCCTTGTTCCTCGTCGGATTCACCGCTGGTCGCATAGCCGATGCTGCCGCCGACCAAGCCACCCGCGATACCGCAGACCACGGGCTGCTGGTACCAGGCGTTTCCGCTCGAGGCAGTGGACGTGCCACCCGCCCGGTCACCACCGCGCTGGAAATCGGTGGCACAGCCGGAGAGGCCGATCACCAGTGCAGAACCCAACAGCAAGCCAGTCGTTGATTTTTTCATTGCAAGACTCCTTCTTGATTTCATCTCGGGGCTATGCAGAAGCGAACTCCCCGAAGGTCAGGACACTCATTGACCCAACGGCTTCAAGTGTAGGCCTTTATTGGCCTTGCTCAAAGCGCCGCCACACTCCATTCGTTGACCATTGTGGCGAATTTTGCCAGAAAAAACCCGTCCAATGGCCAATAAGTAGCTTGGTGAAGTGCGCCGGACGCCGCCAACATACCTTGGTGTAAAGTGTTTGTATAGCTTCAATGCAGGCCGTCCGGCCAGGCACGGCGAAACCTCAGGATCTCTTCCGCCGCCGCCAGTACCGGCTGACGCCACTCCGCCTCGACCTCGAGGCGCTCGCGGTCCTCACGCATCCGCTCGCGCGGCGCAAGCTGTTTGCGCGCGGAGTGAGTATGCAGGTGCCGGGTGCGGGCGTAAACCTCACCGAAGGCCTGGAAACCGGGCCTCTCGATCAGGCTGGGGTCGAGGATGTCGAGCAGCAGCTTGCAGCGCCAGGCCCCCTCGGTGACGTCCACCTGCTCCTGTAGCAGTGACGAGGCGACGATCTCGAGGTTGGCCAGGCAGTTCTCGTGGGCGCGGCGAAGCTCCTCCTCGTGAAAGACCTGCCGTCGCCTCACCTCCTGCCACAGGGTGAAGGCATAGGCGGCCAGGCCGGCCACGATGGCCAAGCCCAGGCCGAGCAGGATCCATGCCGTTGTCGTCGTCATCGAATCTCCCGGCTGACGAAATGATCCGCGCAATTGTAACGCAAGCGGAACGCGGACACAGGCCCCGACCACGCTTCCGATGGTAAGGAATTGTCGCGCTGGCTTGAGTCAGGCCGACAGTCCCCCCCTGAACGCGAAGAGGGCCCGACGGGGCCCTCCTCATGCTTCGGCAAGCGACCGCTACATGACCCAGAAGCCGGTGTAGTGATCCAGCAACAGCACGCCGAACACGCCCAGGATATAGCGGATCGAGAACCAGAAGGCCGCCAGCGGGGCTTGGGGGTCCGCGCCGCGCCAGACCTTCCAGTTCCAGTACATGAAGCGCAGGTTCAGCGCCATGACGCCGACCAGGTAGACGGCACCGCTCATGCCGATGGCGAACGGCAGCAGCGTCACGGCCACGGTCAGCCAGCCGTAGAGCCATACCTGCAGCCGCGTGAACGCCTCGCCGTGGGTCACCGGCAGCATCGGCACCCCGGCCCGGGCGTACTCGTCGCGCTTGTGGATCGCCAGCGCCCAGAAGTGCGGCGGCGTCCAGGCGAACACGATCAGCACCAGCAACAGCGGCTCCGGCCCCAGGTGCCCGGTGACTGCCGTCCAGCCGAGCATGGGGGGCGCCGCACCGGCCACGCCGCCGATCACGATGTTCTGCGGCGTCGCGCGCTTGAGGAACGCCGTATAGATGAGCGCGTAGCCGATCAACGAGCCCAGCGTCAGCCAGGCCGTCAGCGCATTGACCTGCCACAGCAGCAGGCTGATGCCGGCCACCGAGAGCAGCGACGCCCAGGCCAGCGCCAGGGCCGTCGGCATGCGCCGGCTCGCCAGGGGGCGCTGCGAGGTGCGCAGCATCATCGCATCGAGCCGGCGATCGACCACGTGATTGAACGCCGCGGCCCCGCCGGCGGCCATGCCGATTCCGGCCAGCCCATACACGACCGTGGCCAGTGCCGGCAACGTCGGTGTCGCCAGCGCCATGCCCACCAGCGCGCACACCAGCATCACCACCACCACCCTGGGCTTGCATAGTGTGAGCAGGTCCTGCCAGCTCCAGTCGGACGCCTCCCACTGGGCCAGCAATACGCGCTTCACACCCGCCCGCTTCATCAGCGCGTTAGCCATTCACCCACTCCTTGTCTCGTCGTGTCGAACCCACGGCCTCGATGGCCGTCTCCCGCCAGCGCCATACCGTGATCGTCAGCAGCATGACCAGTGCCACGGCCCCGGCCGTGTGCAGCAGCGCCAACCACAGCGGCAACCACAGCAGAACGTTGGCAATGCCCAACCCCAGTTGCACAACATAGGCGACGACCAGGCCCGCCAGCCAGGGTCGCATGCGCGCGTTCGCCCAATGGCGTAGCGCCAGCGTCAGCAGCGCCAGCCCCAGCAGCAGCGCGCCGATGCGGTGCCCCTGGTGGATGGCGGTGCGGGCATCGGCGTGGAGCTGGCCATACAGGTAGTTCGGCCCTACCGTCTGGGTCAGGTGGAAGCCTTCGCTCCAGTCCATCGCCGGCCACCACTGGCCGTTGCAGGTCGGGAACCCCTGGCAGGCGATGCCGGCATAGTTGCTGGAGACCCAGCCCCCCAGCGCCAGCTGCAGCACCAGCAGCACAATGGCTACCCCCCACAGCGGCGTGAGGCGACGCCTCGGCGCTCCTGGCGCATGCCCCTTGGCAAACCGGCGCAGGCCCAGGTGCAGCCACAGGAACAGCAGCAACACCGTGAGTCCACCCAGCAGGTGCAGCGTCACCACCTGCGGCCACAGCTTGAGCGTCACGGTGAAGGCGCCGAAGGCACCCTGCAGCAGGATCACCGCGAGCAGCGCCAGATGGATGACCCACGGGTAGCCGGCGCGGCGCCGCAGGCCGGCCCCCAGGGCCAGCAGCGCGATCACCAGCAGGCCGAGCGTCGAGGCCAGGTAGCGATGGATCATCTCGACCCAGGCCTTGAACGCCTCCAGCGGTGCATCCGGCGAATGGGCCATGGCGCGCTCGGCGTCCGGTACCACCAGGCCGCCGTAGCATCCCGGCCAGTCGGGACAGCCGAGCCCCGCATCGACCAGCCGCGTCCAGGCGCCGATCAGCACGACGACCGTGGTGAAGACGACGCCGAGCAGGCTGAGATTCAGCAGCCAGCGCAGGCGGCGCGAATGCGAGGCCTCGAGCATCATTGGGATGGGGGCATCCTGCATGTCCGACGTCCTGGTTCCTGTCATGTACCGGTACCTTGTCATAGGGACTTTCTGGCCGCCAGGCGGGAGGGCCGCTCAGTGTCGCTCGCCGTCCAGTTGGGTCACCGCACGCCGGTCCGGATTGCGTTTCAACAGGTGGCCGAGATCGTCGAACACGTCGCGCTGCGACACCCCCTTCGCGTAACTCAGGACCGCCCGCCCTTCGGGGTCGAGCAGCCAGATGTCGCCCGGCTCCTGCCACTCGGGACGCTCCCGCCACTGGGTCACCGTTTCACCCGGCAGGGCCTCCGGCGTCCCGCCGATCCGCAGCCGGCTGACGCGCGGCGCTTCCCGCCCCAGCGCACGGTGCATGCGCCACCAGCGGTCCGCTTCGGCGCTGCAGTCGCGGCTACAGTCGAACGCCAGGATCCAGTCGCCGCCGTCCAGCGTCGCATGGCGCTCCTCCAGCGGCCACTCCGCCAGCACCGGCACGGCGGGCGCCAGCTCGCCGTGCGCCGTGCGCTGCTCGGGAATGCCGATGCGCCACTGCACCATGACCCAGGCCGTCACCATCGGCAGGGCGAAGACCGCGATCAGGGCGAACAGCTTGAGGCGCTGGCGTTGTACGTTCATTGCGTGCTGCACGAAGATCTCCCGCTAGTTGTCGCTGCCCGGGGCATCGCGACCGGCCCGCCGTTCGCTGGCCAGTCGGCGCCCCCCGATGAGCATCACCGCCAGCGCTGCCAGCGCCAGCCCCCACCACTGCACCGCATAGCCGACGTGCCGCCCGGGCGGCACCACGCTGGGCTGCCACCAGGGCGCCAGCCGCCCCGGCCCCTCCTCGAGATGCAGCCAACCCGGGTGAGCGAAGCCCCCCGGCAGGTCCCACTCTGCGAGGTCGATGCGCTGCAGGCGCTGGCCTTCACGGTTCGGTCCGAACAGCGGCGGCCCGTCCCCGGCGGCCTGCCAACGCCCGTGCACGCGCACCTCGCCCGCGGGAGTCGCGGCGGTCGGCGTCTCGCGGCTCGGGCCCGTGGGCAGGAAGCCGCGCTGCACCAGCCACAGGCGCCCCGCCTCGTCGCGCAGCGGCGTGAGCACGGCCACGCCGAGCTGCCCTTCGTGGGTGCGGTTGTCGAGAAACAGGGTCTCCTGGGCCAGGTATTCGCCGCGCAGGGTCAGGCGGGCGCCCTCCGGCGGCATCTCGCTGGGTGACTCCAGCGTTGGCGCCGCGTCGAGCCGGGCCAGGTAGCGGCGCTTGTCGTCGGCCCGTTCCCACTGCCATAGTCCGAGGCACAGCCCCACAGTCACCAACAACGACCAGAGCAGGTACCACAGGCCCAGCCGCCCCCCGAGCAGACGCGGCGTCGGCCTCCCGCCTGCCTTGGCTCCCTGACCTTCGATGGAGTGCCCCATGTTTCTCAAGACCCTGATCGCCGTTCTGTTCCTGGCCATGCTGGCCAGCCTGGCAGCCGGCGTCGGTTTCCTGCTGCGCGACGACAGCCAGTCCCGCCGCCTGCTGATCTCGCTGAAGGTTCGCGTCACCCTCGCGGCGCTGCTGATCGCCCTGCTCTTCTACGGCTTCTTCTTCGGCGGCCTGGGCGAGGCATGAACCCGGGCCGCCGCCATCAGAAGACGTAGACGAAGATGAACAGCCCCACCCAGACCACGTCGACGAAGTGCCAGTACCAGCTCGACGCCTCGAAGCCGAAGTGCTCCTCCGGGGTGAAGTGGCGCCGCATGATCCGCACCAGCATGACCATCAGTATGATCGTGCCGATGATGACGTGCAGCCCGTGGAAACCGGTGAGGATGAAGAAGGTCGCGCCGTAGATGCCGGCCTGCAGGGTGATGCCGTAGTGGGCATAGGCTTCGTAGTACTCGACGGCCTGGATGGTGATGAAGCACAGCCCCAGCAGCACGGTTCCGGCCAGCCAGTTGCGGCACACCTTGCGGTGGCCCTCCTTCAACGCCTCATGAGCCACGGTCAGGGTGATGCTCGACGACACCAGGATCAGGGTATTGACCAGCGGCAGCTGCCACGGGCTGAAGACCTGGGCGGGCCCGGCCACCGAGGAGTCGGGCGGGCTGAGCAGCGGCCAGTGCGCGGTGAATTCCGGCCACAGTAGCGCCGTGGCGCCCTTGGTGCCCTCGCCGCCCAGCCACGGCAGGGCAAAGGTCCGCACGTAGAAGAGCGCGCCGAAGAAGGCGGCGAAGAACATCACTTCGGAGAAGATGAACCAGCCCATCCCCCAGCGGAAGGAGCGATCCATCTGGGCATCGTAGAGGCCGCTGCGAGATTCGTTCACCACATCGCGGAACCACAGCGCCATGACCGCCAGCACGCCGACCAGGCCGATCGCCACGACCACCGTGCCACGCCCATGGACCAGCAGCATGCCGATGCCGACCATCATCACGCCGAGAGCCAGGGAACCCAGCGCCGGCCACTTGCTCGTTGCGGGTACGTAGTAACTGCCACTCATGCCTCTTCTCCTTGTTTGGTCTGCACGGCCACCTGCAGCGGCTCCTGCTTGCCCTCGACGGGATAGAGGGTATAGACCAGGGTGACGGTATGAACTTCGGGGGGAAGATCGCGCGCCAGCTGGAACACCAGCGGCAGCTCGATTCGTTCGCCCGCCTGCAGTTGCTGCTCCTCGAAGCAGAAGCAGCTCGTCTTGCGTACGTGACGCGTGGCGCTGGATGGCGAGACGCTGGGTACCGCGCGCCCCCAGCTCTCGGCATCGCTCTGGTTGCGGAAGATGAAGTTGACCTCGGAGGTCTGCCCCGGGTGGAGCCGCACCTGGCGCGTTTCCGCCTCCATGCGCCAGGGCAGCCCGGTGCCGTTGCGGGTGATGAACTGCACGGTCACCATGCGCGATTCATCGACCTCCTCGTTGACGATGGCCCGGGCAGTGGTGTCCACCTTGCCGTTGATGCCCGTCAGCCGGCAGAAGGCGTCGTACATCGGCACCAGCGCAAAGGCGAAGGCAAACATGCCGACCAGCGCCGCCACGGTGCGCCACACCGTACGCCGCACCCCTGCCTGGCGCGCTTCAGTCTCGTTGCGGCTCATGCGTCACTCCTCCTCGCCCGGCGCCGACCGGCCGGCCTCAGTGGGCCGGGCGCTCGAAGGTCGGCGGCGTCTCGAACGTGTGCAGCGGTGCCGGGCTGGGCACGCTCCACTCGAGGTCGGTCGCGTACTCGCCCCAGGCCTGGGCCGGCGCCTTCCTGCCACCGCGCACGCAGAGCACGATCACGGCGACGAACAGCAGCTGGGAGAAGCCGAAGATGAAGGCCCCGAGCGACGACGCCAGGTTGAAGTCGGCGAACTGCAGCGCGTAGTCGGGAATACGCCGCGGCATCCCGGCCAGCCCCGAGAAGTGCATGGGGAAGAAGGTCAGGTTGACGCCGATCACCGAGAGCCAGAAGTGCCACTGCGACAGACGTTCATTGGGGTAGTGCCCGGTCCACTTCGGCAGCCAGTAGTAGGCCCCGGCCAGGATCGCGAAGATCGCGCCCGGCACCAGCACGTAGTGGAAGTGCGCCACCACGAAGTAGGTGTCGTGGTACTGGAAATCGGCCGGTGCAATGGCCAGCATCAGCCCCGAGAAGCCGCCGATGGTGAACTGCACGACGAACGCCAGGGCGAACAGCATCGGCGGCTCGAAGCTGATCGAACCGCGGAACATGGTCGCCACCCAGTTG
Organism: Halomonas sp. SS10-MC5; assembly: GCF_015992245.1. Classification (NCBI taxonomy): domain Bacteria; kingdom Pseudomonadati; phylum Pseudomonadota; class Gammaproteobacteria; order Oceanospirillales; family Halomonadaceae; genus Halomonas; species Halomonas sp. SS10-MC5. The sequence goes on from NZ_CP065435.1 coordinate 2,445,514, forward strand.
AACACCTTCACCCCGGTGGGCACCGCGATCAGCATGGTCGCGTACATGAAGAACAGCTGGCCGACCAGCGGCATCCCCACGGCGAACATGTGGTGGCCCCACACCACGAACGAGAGGATGGCGATCGCCGCGACGGCGTACACCATTGAGGCATAGCCGAACAGGCGCTTGCGCGAGAAGGTCGGGATGATCGCCGAGACGATGCCGAACGCCGGCAGGATCATGATGTAGACCTCGGGATGGCCGAAGAACCAGAACAGGTGCTGGAACAGCACCGGGTCGCCACCGCCCGCGGCATTGAAGAAGCTGGTGCCGAAGTTGATGTCCATCAGCATCATGGTGATCACACCGGCCAGCACCGGCATCACCGCGATCAGCAGGAACGCCGTGATCAGCCAGGTCCAGACGAACAGCGGCATGTCCATCAGGCGCATGCCGGGGGCGCGCATGTTGAGGATGGTGGCGATGATGTTGATCGCGCCCAGGATCGAGCTGATGCCCGCGATGTGCAGGGAGAGAATGAAGAAGGTCGTCGACGGCGGTGCGTAGGTGGTCGACAGCGGCGCGTAGAAGGTCCAGCCGAAGTTCGGCCCGCCGCCCGGCATCAGCAGCGTCGAAAGCAGCAGGCAGAAGGCCACCGGCAGCAGCCAGAAGCTGAAGTTGTTGAGTCGCGGCAGGGCCATGTCGGGCGCACCGATCTGCAGCGGGATCATCCAGTTGGCCAACCCGGTGAAGGCCGGCATGACCGCCGCGAAGACCATGATCAGGCCGTGCATGGTGGTCATCTGGTTGAAGAACTCGGGCCTGACGAACTGCAGGCCGGGTTGGAACAGCTCGAGTCGCACCACCAGCGCGAAGATGCCGCCGATGAAGAACATCGTCAGCGAGAAGATCAGGTAGAGCGTACCGATCTCCTTGTGGTTGGTGGTCAGCAACCAGCGCAGGATGCCCTTCGGCGGGGCATGGTGGGCATGTCCATGCCCGGCTTCCGCGGCGGTGCTGCTCTGCTCTAGCGTCGGTTGAGGAGGTACCTTCGGGGCCATCGGACTACTCCATGAACATTGTCTTGTTATAGCGCGGCAAGTCGGGGTGGCACGGCGCCAACGCCGTGCCTGCCGTCACTCCTCCAGCCGTTCGGCGATCTCCGCGGGCTGAACCACTTCACCGGTATCGTTGCCCCAGGCGTTGCGCGTGAAGGTGAGCACCGAGGCCAGTTCGACAGGGTTGAGCGTGTTGCGGAACGCCGGCATGGCGGAGCCGGACACGCCGTTCATCACGGTGGTGATGTGCCAGTCCTTGTCCGAGATGAGCTGCTCGTTGCCGGCCAGGGCCGGGAAGGCGGGCGGTGACCCCTGACCCTCGGGCTGGTGGCAGGAGGCGCAGATGCTGCCGTAGATGCCCTCGCCGCGCTCCATCAATTCGTCCATCTCCCACTCGCGGTCGATGCCCATGGCTTCCTCGGCCGCGGCCTCCTTGCGCTCGGCCAGCCAGGTGTCGAACTCCTCCTCCTCGACCGCCTGGACGACGACCGGCATGAAGCCGTGGTCGACGCCACACAGCTCGGCACACTGCCCGCGGTAGATACCGGGCTCCTGGATCTCCACCCAGTTCTCGTTGACGAAGCCGGGGATGGCATCCTGCTTGACGGCGAGTTCGGGCACCCACCAGGCATGCATGACGTCGTCGGAGGTAAAGAGGAAACGGACCTTGCGGTTGATCGGCAGCACGAGCGGCTCGTCGACTTCGAGCAGGTAGTGCTCGCCGCGCTGCTCCTCGCCGCGAATCTGCGCCCTGGGGGTGGCCAGGTTGGAATTGAAGGAGACGTCCTCGCCGAGATACTCGTAGCGCCAGCGCCACTGCTGGCCGGTGACCATCACGTCCAGCTCGGCTTCGGAGGGGTCGTAGATCTTCTGCAGCGTCGCCGTGGCGGGCACCGCCATGCCGATCAGGATCAACAGCGGCACGATGGTCCAGATGACCTCGACGGTGGTGTTCTCGTGGAAGTTGGCGGCCTTGGCCCCCCTGGAGTGGCGAAACTTGAACAGGGAATAGAACATCACCCCGAACACGACCACGCCAATGACCACGCAGATCCAGAAGATGGTCATGTGCAGGCCGTAGATTTCGCCGCTGAGGCTCGAGACCCCAACGGGCATGTTCCAGCCGTTAGCCAGAGCCACCTGGCTCGAGCCGACAAGGGCCAAGCCCCCTGCCAACCAGACGAGCAGAGTGCGCATCGACGCCTCCCGAAGTTGTAGTTGTGTCGGAACGGCAACCCCGAAGGTCAGGGAACGGGGGTTCTCCTCCTGAGAACATTAGCCGCTTCTTCATCGAGTATAGAGATCTCATCTCGAAAGTCACTGCCTTGGCCTAAGCCTTCTGGCTAACGCGCCAATCAACGCAACGCCGGCGTCGTCAGCCTGCGGCAAGCGTGGCCACCAGGGCAATCAACCCCACCAGCACGGCCCCCAGCACGATGCCGGTGACGATGAAGGCGATCGGGTTGCCCTTTTCGAAGTCCTTCAGCCGCTGCTGCTCACGCTGTACGCCAAGAAAGGCGGCCAGGACGGATTTGACGACTTCCCACATGACCAAGCTCCCTCTGCCGCTCGCCTTGTTGCAGCATGCCATGAATGGAGGGCAAACAGACAAGCCCTCGAAAGATGAAAATTTCATGACGCAGCGCAGCAAAAAACCTGTAGACCGTGCCGGCCGTGGACTACACTCAAAACCACTATCGCACACCCCCGGTTACCCTTCGATTGGAGCTTTCACCCCATGGCCAGCACGACCCCTTCCCACCCTCACAGTCATACCCCTGCGTTCGGCGCTTCACAACCCATGATCGAATGGTGGTCGCAACAGTGCATGCAGGGCTTTGCCCCGGTGACACGCTTCCAGCTTGCCTGGATGGAGTGCACTTGCGAGATGCTGCAGCAGGAGGCGCGCTTTTTTGCCGCCCTTTCGGCTGCCGGCGAGCAACTCAACCATTGCTACGAGACCCACGGCGCCGATCCGGAAAAGATGCAGGAGTGCTATAAGGAAATCGCCCGCGAGGTTGCCGACCATCATATGGAGCGGCTCAAGCAGGTAGCGATTCTTCCCCAGGAATTCCGGCGTCGTATCTGGGAAGAGATCTGAGCGGGCCAGCCCGTATGGCACATGACAACAGGCTGGCCGAAACGAAAAACCGCCACCCGGAATGATCCGTCAGTGGCGGTTTTTCTCGAATCGAGTGGTCGGAGCGACAGGATTCGAACCTGCGACCTCTGCAACCCCATTGCAGCGCGCTACCAAGCTGCGCCACGCTCCGACATTTGCTGACCGAATCGCCGCCAGGCGGCCTGGCGATATTCGATCATTCCCGCGCTGACCGGCCCTGCCGGCGCCCCGAGAACGAGGCGTATACTAGCGCGTTCAGGGACAAATGGAAAGTCCCTTTTGTACTTTCCTTTCAGTTGGTTGGCTGGACACCGGGCCGGCCGGCGGCGCTCGCCGCCGCCGCCGGGGAGGGAGCCGGCCGTCGACGGCCTCGCCCCTCGGGCGGGATCGGCGCTATCTTCTCCCCTGCACCCATCACTACGCAGAGGGAGGAGCCGCATGACACGCTTTTCACTGGAAGGACGGGTCGCCATGGTCACCGGCTGCAACAAGGGCCTCGGCCAGGGCATTGCCGTGGCCCTGGCCGAGGCCGGCGCCGACATCGTCGGCGTCAATCGCCGCGCCGCCGAGGAGACCCGCGAGCGCATCGCATCCCTCGGGCGCCGCTACGTCAATCTCGAGGCCCGGCTGGGCCACGACCCGGCGGAGGAGATCGTCGACCGGGCCATCGCCGACCTGGGCCGCGTCGACATTCTCGTCAACAATGCGGGCACGATCCGGCGCGCCCCGGCCCTGGCGTTCACCGAAGCGGACTGGGACGAGGTGATGAACGTCAACCTCAAGGCCGCCTTCTTCCTCAGCCAGCAGGTCGCCCGCCGCCTGGTCGAGCGCAAGGCGCCGGGGCGTATCGTCAACGTCGCCTCGGTGCTCTCCTTCCAGGGCGGCATCCGCGTGCCCTCCTACACCGCCAGCAAGAGCGGCCTACTCGGGCTGACCCGCCTGCTGGCCAACGAGTGGGCCGCCCACGGCATCACCGTCAACGCCATCGCCCCGGGCTACATGGCCACCGACAACACCCAGGCGCTGCGTGAGGACGAGGAACGCAGCGCCGAGATCCTCGGCCGCATTCCCGCCGGCCGCTGGGGCACCCCGGACGATCTCGCCGGGGCCGTGATCTTCCTCTGCTCCGATGCCGCCGGCTACGTCAACGGGCATGCCCTTGCGGTCGATGGCGGCTGGCTCGCCCGCTGATCGCTGCGCCTCGGCGCCAAGTTGCATTTCGCCGGGGCTGGGCCATAATCGGGATGAACGTCAGGCTAGTATCCTGTCATACCACATGCCTCGATGCTGGCCCCATGCCGTCAACGCAACGACAGCGAGACGGCGGTCAACGACCACGAGGAACCGCTATGCGACTGCGCGGCAAGACGGCGCTGATCACCGCTGCCGGGCAAGGGATCGGGCGGGCGACGGCCGAGCGCTTCGCCGCCGAGGGGGCCCGCGTCATCGCCACCGACATCGATGCCGGCAAGCTCACCGACCTGGCGGGCATCGACGGTATCGAACCCCGCCGCCTGGACGTGCTGGATGCGTCCGCCATCGACTCCCTTGCCGGTGAACTGCCTCCAGTGGACGTGCTGTTCAACTGCGCCGGCTTCGTCGCCAACGGCTCGCTGCTCGACGGCAGCGACAGCGACTGGGAGCTGTCTCTGGCGCTCAACGTCACCGCCATGATGCGCCTGACCCGCGCCCTGCTGCCGGCCATGATCGGCAACGGCGGCGGCAGCATCATCAACATGGCCTCGGTGGCCTCGAGCCTCAAGGGCGTGCCCAACCGCTGCGCCTATGGCACCACCAAGGCCGCGGTGATCGGCTTGACGAAATCGATCGCCGCCGATTACATCGACCAGGGTATCCGCTGCAACGCCATCTGCCCCGGCACCGTGGACTCCCCTTCGCTGCGCCAGCGTATCCGCGACCAGGCCAGCCGGCAGGGTCGACCCGAGGCCGACGTACAGGCGGAATTCCTCGCCCGCCAGCCGCTCGGGCGGCTCGGCACGGCGCAGGAGATCGCCGCCCTGGCCACCTATCTCGCCGCGGACGAGTCTGCCTATACCACCGGCACCGCCCAGATCATCGACGGCGGCTGGCTGATCTGAATCCGAGCCGAACTCGGGCTGAACTTCATAGAGAGGAGACGACATGAAACTGCTGCGCTTCGGCCCCAGGGGCCACGAAAAACCCGGCCTGCTCGACGCCGATGGCGTGATCCGCGACCTCTCGGCCCATATCGACGACCTCCACGGCCACCGCCTCGGGCGCAGCAGCCTGGCGGAGCTGGCCGCGATCGATCCCGCGCGCCTGCCGGAAGTTGCCGCCGACACCCGGCTCGGCCCCTGCGTGGGTCGCGTGGGCAAGTTCATCTGCATCGGCCTCAACTACTCCGACCACGCCGCCGAGACCGGCGCCGAGGTTCCCCCCGAGCCGGTGGTCTTCGCCAAGTGGACCAGCGCCATCTGCGGCCCCAACGACGATGTCATCATCCCCCGCGGTTCGCAGAAGACGGACTGGGAGGTCGAGCTCGGCGTGGTCATCGGCAAGCAGGCGCGCTACGTCGACGAGGCCGATGCCATGGAGCACGTGGCCGGCTACTGCGTGGTCAACGACGTCTCCGAGCGCGAGTTCCAGCTCGAGCGCAGCGGCACCTGGGACAAGGGCAAGGGCTGCGACACCTTCGGCCCGCTCGGCCCGTGGTTGGTCACCCCGGACGAAGTGGCCGACCCCCACGAGCTGGCGATGTGGCTGGAGGTGGACGGCCGGCGCTACCAGGACGGCTCCACCCGCACCATGGTCTATCGCATTCCGTACCTGATCAGCTACCTGAGCCGCTTCATGAGCCTGCAGCCGGGCGACGTCATCTCCACCGGCACCCCGCCGGGCGTGGGCATGGGCCAGAAGCCGCCGGTCTACCTGCAGCCCGGTCAGCAGATGCGCCTCGGCGTCGAGGGGCTCGGCACCCAGACCCAACGAGTGATCGCCGAGTCGGACATCACCCCGGCATGAGCCCTGCCCCCGGAGCCCAGAGATGAGCGACACCATTGCCAGCAGCAACGGCTCACTGGACAGCCTGCGCGTTCATGCCGCCGACAACGTGCGCGTGGCGCTCAAGGACCTGGCACCCGGCACCCTGGTCGACGATGAGGGTCGGCAGCTGCGGTTGGCGGAGCCGGTGCGCCACAAGCACAAGTTCAGCCTCACCGACCTCGACGCCGGCGATGCCGTGATCATGTACGGCGTCACGGTGGGGCGGGCCACGCGCCCCATCCCGGCCGGCACCGCCATCAGCGTCGACAATACCGAGCACAGCACCGCCACCAGCGTGCCGCAGGCCAGGCGCGGCGAATGGCATGCCCCCGACGTGTCGGCCTTCGCCGGCATCACCTTCGAGGGCTACCACCGCCCCGACGGCAAGGTCGGCACGGCCAACGTCTGGCTGGTGGTGCCGCTGGTGTTCTGCGAGAACCGCAACATCGAGGTGCTGCGCCAGTGCGTCGCCGATGCGCTGGGCGAAGACCCCTATCGCGACTACAAGCGCATGGCCCGCGCACTGCTGCACGGCGAGCGCGCCGGCGAGCAGGCCGCGCCCGCCCGCGAGCGGCCGTTTCCCAACGTCGACGGGGTCCGCTTCCTTACCCACACCCTCGGCTGCGGCGGCACCGACGACGACGCCCAGGCGCTGTGCCAGCTGCTGGCGGGCTACATCTGCCACCCCAACGTGGCCGGTGCCACGGTGCTCAGCCTGGGCTGCCAGAAGGCGCAGATCGAGATGCTCAGGGCCGCCGTCGCCGAGCGCGACCCGCGCGGGCTGCGCCCCGTCCACTACCTGGAACAGCAGGCGAGTGCGAGCGAGGAAGCCCTGATCCGCGACGCCCTGACCACCATCTTCGACGGTCTGGCCATGGCCAACGGCGTAACGCGTGCGCCCGCCCCGCTCTCGGCGCTCACGCTGGGGGTGGAGTGCGGTGGCTCCGACGGCTTCTCGGGACTCTCGGCCAACCCGCTGGTGGGCGCGGTGGTCGACCGCCTGGTAGCGCTGGGCGGCAGCGGCATTCTCAGCGAATTTCCCGAGCTGTGCGGCGTCGAGCACGAGCTGATGGCGCGCTGCCGCGACGACGGCGTGGCCGAACGCTTCCAGGCACTGATGGAAGCCTACCAGCGCCACGCCGCCCGGGTCGGCGCCGATTTCTCGATGAACCCCTCTCCCGGCAACATCCGCGACGGCCTGATCACCGACGCCATGAAATCCGCCGGCGCGGCCAAGAAAGGCGGGGACAGCCCGGTGGTGGACGTGCTCGACTACACCGAACCGCAGACGCGAGCCGGTCTCAACCTGCTCTGCACCCCGGGCAACGACGTCGAATCGACCACCGCGCTGGCCGGTTCCGGGGCCAACCTGATCCTGTTCACCACGGGGCTCGGCACGCCCACCGGCAACCCGGTCGCCCCGGTGCTGAAGATCGCCAGCAACAGCGAGCTGGCGGCCCGCATGGCCGACGTCATCGACTTCGATGCCGGGTCGATCATCCGCGGCGAAGCGAGCATCGGGGAGTTGGCCGACGCCCTCCTGCGGCTCTGCATCGACACCGCCTCGGGGCGCTACATGCCCAAGGCAGTGGGCTTGGCGCAGTATGATTTTATTCCCTGGAAGCGCGGCGTCTCTTTATAACCCCCAGCCGACGCGCAGCAGATCATCACTCGGATAGACGTTTCTTGAGCTTCATATAGGTCCCATAATGCCGGTCGAGGTGTCGGCGCATCGCCGTCTCGGCGGCGTCGGGATCGCCCGACTCGATGGCCGCGACGATCTCCTCGTGGGCCGCCAGCGCCGCCTTGTCCTCGTCCTTCTGCTGCAGCACCTGGGCGCGGCGATCGTCGAGCCACTCGGAGAGCGCCACGTGAATGGCATCGAAGATGGGGTTCTTGCCGATGCTCGCCAGTACGCCGTGGAAGTCGTTGTCGGAGCGCTTGAAGCGCGCCTCGTCGCCGATGGCGGCGCGGTTGTCGGCCAGGGCGTCGCGCAGGCGCTGGAGATCCTCCGCGCCGGCATGGCGGGCGGCGTAGCGCGCCAGCGAGATCTCGAACATCGCCCGCGCCTCCTGGAAGTACTGCTGGCCATCGGGCTTGGAGAGCAACTGGCGGGTGACCCCCGAAAGCCGCGCCATGACCGCCTCGGCGGTGGGCCGGATCACCCGCGCGCGGGTACCGCTGTTGATCGCGATCAGCCCCAGCTGCTGCAGATGGAAGAGCGCCTCGCGTACCGCGGGCCGGCCGACGCCGAACTGCTCCATCAGCTCGCGCTCCGAGGGTAGCTGGTCGTTCTCCTTCAGCCGGCCTTCGAGGATCTCCGCCTCGAGCTGCTCGGCCACCTGCTCGGACAGCGTCTTGCGCTCCACCTTGTATCGACTCATGCAATGCAACTCCTGGCCAGCCAATCCGGGCCCAGTGCGGGCCTGGCCGTTATGTTACTGCATCCTCGGCAACCGCCGGAGACCTAAATCAACGGCGCGATCGAGAGCCGCTCGGCCAGCTCGGCATAGGCCGCCACGTTGGCCGAATCGAGCGGAATGCCCTCGGCATCGCGATTTGCCTGGCAGCGCCACTCGCGGTCACCGGGCGCCAGCACCTCTTCGCCCGCCAGGGCGGCCTGCGCGCGCAGGTCCGCCAGGTAAGCCAGCATGCCGCGATCGAAGACCTCGCGCTCGACGAAGGCATCGGGGCGCATGACCAGGAAGAAGTGGCCCACGCCGCGCGGCGTACTCATGTCCTCGCCGCCCATCGGCAGCATGCGGAAGCCATGCACCATGCCCGTCAGGGTCGCGCTGAGCACTTCCACCATGCCGGCGAGCCCCGCCCCCTTGAAGCCGAAGTCGGCGCCGCCCAGCGGCAGCAGCGAAGCGGCAAGGGCGGCATCGGTGGTGAGCCGCCCCGCCGCATCGACCACCACGTTGGGCGGCAGTTCGCGTCCGATGGCGGCATACTGCTGGACCCGGTTCCAGGGAATCGAGCTGGTCGCCATGTCGAGCAGATAGGGCGATTGTCCGGGCACCGGCGCGGAGAAGGCGATGGGGTTGGTGCCGTGGAACGGGCCCTGGCCGTGGTGCAGGCTGACCAGGGCATCGGCGTTGCACACCGCGAGCCCCACGTAGCCGCGCTCGGCCGCCTCCAGGGCGTAGCAGCCCGCCGCGCCGAAGTGCGAGGAGCGGCCCACCGCCACCGCCCCGATGCCGACTTCGTCGGCCATGGCGATGGCGTGATCGATGGCGGTATAGCCGGCCAGGTGGCCGAAGCCGTCCTCGGCATCGAGGTAGCCGGTTCCTGCCAGGCGCCGGGTGAAGCGCATGGCCGGGCGTGGGTGGATGCGCCCCCCCTGCACGGCGCGCACGTAGTGCGGCAGCAGGCGCAGGCCATGGCTGTCGGTGCCCATGCGCGATGCGGTCACCAGGGCCCGGGCTACCGCCAGGCACGACGCCTCGTCGACCTCGCAGCGGGCCAGTGCGCTCTGCATGAAGGTCTCCAGGGCCGCAGCGGCAACCCGTGCGGCGGGCTCGAAAGTGCGGGACATCGACACTCCTCAACAACCGGATCAGCGATACACGAGCGTGGGCAGCCACATCGAGATGGCCGGGATGAAGGTCACCAGCAGCAGCGCGATCACCAGCGGCACCAGGAACGGCAGCGTGCCGCGCATGCACTTCTCGAAGGAGATGTTCGAGACCCGCGAGAGCACGTAGAGCACCATGCCCACCGGCGGGGTCAGCAGGCCAATCATCAGGTTGAGCACCATGATCACGCCGAAGTGCACCGGGTCGACGCCGGCGTTCACGGCCAGCGGCAGCAGCACCGGCACCAGGATGGTGATGGCGGCGATGGTCTCCATGAAGCAGCCGACCACGATCAGCACCAGGTTGATCAGCAGCAGGATGGCGATGGGGTTGTCGGAAAACGGCCCCAGCAGCTCCATCACATGGCGGGTGACCTGGTTGCTGGTCAGGATCCAGGCGAAGATCGAGGCTGCGGCGACGATCAGCAGGATCACGGCGGTAGTCTCGATGGTCTCCATGCTGACCTTGAGCAGCCGCCGCCAGGTCAGGATGCGGTAGACCACGGTGCCGAGGATCAGCGCATAGACCACCGCGGCGATGGCCGATTCGGTCGGCGTGAAGGCCCCCGAGATGATGCCGCCGACGATGATCACCGGCGTCAGCAGCGACAGGAAGGCACGCTTGAAGGTCTGCCACACCAGCCTCGGGGAGAACGAGGCATCGCGGGGGTAGCCGCGCCGCCGGGCGAGGATGGCGATCATGATCATCAGGCTCGCGCCCATCAGCAGCCCCGGGATGAGGCCGGCGGCGAACAGCTGCCCCACCGAGGCACCGGCCATCACACCGTAGATCACCATCGGCAGGCTGGGCGGGATAATCGGGCCGATGGTCGACGAGGCCGCGGTGATGCCGACCGCGAACTCCTGGTCGTAGCCGGCGTCGCGCATGGCCTTGATCTCGATGGTGCCGAGCCCACCGGCATCGGCCACCGCCGCTCCCGACATGCCCGAGAACACGATGCTGGCACCGACGTTGACGTGCCCCAGCCCACCGCGCATCCAGCCCATCAGCGCACGGGCGAAGTCGAAGATCCGGGTGGTGATGCCACCATGGTTCATCAGGTTGCCGGCCAGGATGAAGAACGGGATCGCCAGCAGCGGGAAACTGTCGATACCGTTGATCATGCGATGCGCGACCACGATGTCGGGCACCCGGCCGGTGAGGTACACATAGAGCAGGCACGAGCCCGCCAGGCTGACGGCAATGGGGAAGCCCATCACCAGCATGGTGAACATGGCGGCGAACAGGAACGTCAGGTAGTAGCCCATGACCGCCATGAGCACGCAGAAGGCGACCGCCAAGGCGATGATCAGCGGCGGCACGACCGCCCCCTTGCGCTGCGCGCTCGATAGCTCAGGCATGGCGCACTCTCCGGTAGCTTGTCGTCGTCATCATCGGTCCTTCGCCGTGGTCAGCTCGCTCTCGCCCTCGCGCCAGTGGCGGACCGTCACCTGCAGCGAACGCACCAGCATCAGCATGAAGCCGACCATCACGATGTAGTAGATGACGTCCTTGGGCACGTCGATCGACACCATCATCGCGTTGGTCTTGGCCGCCAGGCCGTAGCTGATCCACACGCCCGCGGCATAGAAGACGCTGCGGCCGACATCCACCAGCATCGACATCGCCCGGCCGACGTCACCCGGCATGTAGCGATAGAAGAACTCCACGGCGATGTGGGAGTTCTTGCGCGCGGCCATGGCGCTGCCCAGGAAGCCCACCACGATCAGCAGGTAGCGGGCGATCTCCTCGGTCCAGCCCACCGAGCTGCCGATCACGTAGCGGCTGAAGAATTGCAGGAACACCACGCAGGCCAGCACCCAGAAGATCACCAGCGTCGGCCAGTCCTCCCAGCCGTACGCCTTGTAGTCGAAGTCGTCCGCCTCGACGGGGTCGATGCTGCCCGCCTCGGGTGGCAGGGTATCGTCAGACATGGCGCGCTCCCGGCGCACCGCCCCGCTGGCGGCGGGACGGCGCGCCTCGACGGTTACTGGCCGATTTCCTGCAGCCGGTCGTAGGTTTCCTGGTCCCAGGTGGCATCATCGCCGTTGTGCTCGGGAATGACGGCCTCGCGGAACGGCTCGCGATCGACCTCGTTGACCGTCACGCCCTGCTCCTCGAACCAGGCCACCAGCTCCTGCTCCTGCTGCTGGATGTCGGCGGTGATCTTCTTGCCCGCCTCCTGGTACACCTCGCGGAAGATCTCGCGATCCTCCTCGGAGAGGCGATCCCACAGCGGCCCGCCGATGATGGTCAGCAGCGAATCGGTGATGTGGCCGGTCAGGTTGATGTGATCCTGCACCTCGTAGAACGCCTTGGCACGAATGGTCGGAAGCGGGTTCTCCTGGGCGTCGACCACCCCCTGCTGCAGCGCCAGGTACACCTCGTCGAAGGCGATGGGCGACGGATTGGCCCCCACTGCCTCGGGGAACATCATGTACATCGGCGCATTGGGCGTGCGGATCTTGAGGTTGCGCATGTCCTCGGGCGTCATGATCGGCTTGTTGGAGGTGACGTGGCGCTCGCCGTAGTAGTTGAGCGCCACCGGCACGTTGCCGGTCTGGTCCTGGTAGCCCTGGGCGATCTCCTGGAACAGGTCGCTCTCGGCATAGGCCTGCCAGTGGTCGAAATCGCGGAACATGTAGGGGGCGCCGGCGATGCCGATCGGCCCGTAGGCGCGGCCGGCGAACTGGCTGCCGGTATAGATGATGTCGACGGTGCCCAGGGTCAGGCCTTCATTGATGTCCTCCTCCTTGCCCAGCGACGAAGCGGGGTGGACCTCGATGGTGTAGCGACCGTCGGTGCGCTGCTCGATCTCGTCGGCCGCCCAGAGTGCCCACTCGTGGTAGGGCTCTGAGGTCTCGTAGACGTGAGCGAAGTTGAGCGACTCGGCGCTGGCCGCCCCCGCGGCGCTCAGCCCCGTTATCAGCAGCGAGGTCGACAGCCAACGACTCCACTGGCGGTTGCTCTGCTTGACCATTTGTTGTTCTCCCTCGTGAGCGTTGCCGGCAACGGCGCTTGGCCGTCTACGGCGGATGGGTTCTTGTATACGTGTCATACCATCATAAGGAAACCTAGTCCCTCGCCTCGCTCGCTGCAAATGGATCACTCCACCCGCGACGAATGTCTAACCTGCTCGACCAGCCGGACCAGCAGCGCTTCCGCACCGAAGCCGCCCGCCTTGGTCATCACCGGCCGCCCGGCGTCGCCGTTCACGAGCCCCAACGGCACCCCCGGGCACCACTCGCCGAACAGCTCGACGTACTCGCCGCGGAGCCGCGCCAGCACGGCCAGGGCGACATCGCCGCCGGAGAGGAACAGCAGGACCCCACGTTCATCCCCGCCCGCGGCAACGACCGCCTCGGCCATGGCCGTTGCCACCGCCTCGGCACTCGGCGCCAGCCCCGCGGGCACGCCAGGCACGATGACGCGAACGCCGCGCTCGCCATCGGCGCCTCCCGGGCCGAACGCCGGCTGACACGGAACCTCGGGGAACGCCTCACGCAGCAGGTCGAGCTGCCGCCGGGCACGTGGCGACCGCGAGCCCACCGCAAGCAGCGCACGCGCCGGCTCGGGCAGCGACGGTGGCCACGACGCCCAGGGCGGCCACGCCCGGCACTGGGCCGGCGCCAGGCACTGGGCCAGCGCATGGGCCAGGCCGGCGGCGCAGACCGGCAGCCATTCGCCAGGAGCGTCGAGCAGCCGCGTGGCGAGCCGGGCCAGTGTTGCGTCGTCCGCCGCATCGGCGACGCAATCCCCCGCCGGCAGCGGCAGGCCCGCCTCGGCAACGTAGCGCAGCAGCGGGACGCCACCCGCCGCGAAGGCGCGGTCGAGCGGTCCGGCCAGCGGCGGCGACAGGGCATCGCGGGAAAACGCGGTGGCCGCGAGCGGCTCGCCATCGACCCACACCTCGCCGCCGACCACGCTGCGGCCCTGGCTCGGCACCGCCGGGCACACCAGCAGGCGCCGCCCGCCGCTACGCCGCAGCGCCACGGCCTCGGCCACCACCTGGCCGCGCAGGGTCGAATCCACCTTCTTCAGCAACAGCCGCGGCTGGCAGGCATGCAGGCGCTCGGCGGCCTCCCGCGTTCGCCGGGCGGCGGTGTCAGCATCCAGATGCCGCGAACCGGTATTGACCGCCACCACCCGCGGAGCGCTCCCGCCATCGGCTAGCGCGGCCTCGAGCCCCTCCAGCGATACCGCGACTCGGGTGGCCATGCCGCGCTCGGCGAAGGGTGCCGCGGCGTCGAGTGCGCCGGTCAGGTCGTCGGCGACGATGGCCACCTCGCAGCGCGTGTTCACACCGCCGTCCGCGGTGAGGCCAGACGCCGCGCGTAGGCGATGGCCGCGCCCATGTTGGTGGCATCGGCGCGCCCCTGCCAGGCGATGTCGAAGGCGGTGCCGTGATCCACCGAGGTGCGCATCACCGGCAGCCCCAGGCTGACGTTGACCGTGGTATCGAAGGCGATCAGCTTCACCGGGATGTGGCCCTGGTCGTGGTACTGCGCCACCACCAGGTCGAACTCGCCGCGGCAGGCGCGGTAGAAGACGGTATCGGCCGGGATCGGCCCGCTGACCTCGAAGCCCTCGTCGCACAGTGCCCGCACCGCCGGGGCGATGATGCGGTCGTCCTCGTCGCCGAAGATGCCGCCCTCGCCGCAGTGGGGGTTGAGCCCCGCCACCGCGATGCGCGGCCGCGGCGTGCCGAGCTCGACCAGATGCGCGTGCCCGGCCTTCACCGTGGCGGCGATGCGCTCCGGGGTGACCCGTTCGATCGCCTCGCGCAGCGAGACATGGGTGGAGACGTGCAGCGTCGACAGCCGTTCGGAGGCGAGCAGCATGAAGGAGGATGGCGCCCCGGTGAGTGCGGCCAGCATGCCGGTATGGCCATCGTAATGGTGGCCGGCGGCATGCAGCGCCGCCTTGTTCAGCGGCGCGGTGACGATCACCCTCGCCCGCCCGGCCTGCACCAGTGCCACCGCGCGCTCGACGCAGCGAAAGGCCAGGTCGCCGGCGGCGGCACCGATCCGGCCATCGGCAATCGCCTCGCCCTCGGCTACCCGCACCTCGGCCACGGCCACCCGCGCGTCATCGGCCCGGGCCTGCCCCAGCGGGACGAAGTCGAGCGCCGCCCCGACCAGGCCGGCGGCGCGGCGGTAGATGGCAGGGTCGCCGACCAGCACCACCGTGCGGCGCTCCTCGGGCGACATGGCAGCCACGGCGCGGCAGATGATCTCCGGGCCGACGCCCGCGGGGTCGCCCATGGTGATGGCAAGCGCATAGCCGGGGCGCTGGGCGACAGAGGACGGTGACGTCTCGCTCATGGCATCAACTGGCCTCCGTTGACTTCGAGGATCTGCCCGGTCACGTAGCCGCTCATGCGGTCGGTGCCCAGGAACACGTAGGCGCCCACGCACTCCTCGGCGGCTCCCGTGCGCCCCATGGGGATGGAGGCGGATACCGCCGCCAGCTGCTCTTCGGTGGAGTGGCGTGCGTGGAAATCGGTGAGGATGACGCCCGGCGCCACGGCGTTGACGCGAATCCGGTCCTCCATCAGCTCCTTGGCCATGTTGCGGGTCAGGGTGCTGACGAAGCCTTTTGCCGAGGCGTAGAGCCCCGCCCCCGGCCCGCCGCCGTTACGCGCCGCGATCGACGAGGTATGGATGATGTTGCCGGCGCCGGCACGCTTGAAGTGCGGCAGCGCCGCCTGGGAGACCATCACCACCGAGCGCGCGTTGAGATCCATCACGCGGTCGTAGTGCGCATCGTCGATCTCCGCCAGGGTGACGCGCCCCAGCATGTCGCCGGCGTTGTTGATCAGCAGGTCCAGTCCGCCCAGCTGCTCGGCGGCCTCGTCGACCACCCGCCGGGCCTCGGCGGAACGGCTGACGTCGCCCTTGACGACCACGGCCTCGCCGCCGGAAGAGCGAATGTCGGCCGCCACCGCCTCGGCGGCGTCGGCGCTGGCATGGTAATGCACGGCGACGCTGGCCCCCAGCGTCCCGAGCTGGCGTGCCACGGCGGCACCGATGCCGCGACTGGCTCCGGTGATCAGAACGCGCTTGCCTTTCCACTCGTCGAGCATCGAAATCTCCCTCGCTGGTTGGTTGGGCCGTTCCCAGCGCCCAGGCAGTCGACCCGGCCCGGCATGGTGCGCTAGAGTGACCCAGACATGGCATACCTGTCATACAAGGCGACACCAATAACATGATAGGCGAGGCTTGGCCAAACGCCAGGCGCCTTGCAAGGAGGCCGCATGACCGTCATCACCCGAGTCGACGTCCAGGACATCCGCTTTCCCACCTCGCGCAACCTCGACGGTTCGGACGCCATGAACGCCGCGCCGGACTACTCCGCCACCTACGTGATCCTGCGGGTCGACGACGGCGGCACCGAGGGCCACGGCCTCACCTTCACCATCGGCCGCGGCAACGAGATCGTGGTCGCCGCGGTCAACGCCCTGGCCCATCTGGTCGAGGGCCGCACGCTGGGGTCGATCACCGCCGACATGGGCGGCTTCTGGCGCGAGATCACCGGCGACAGCCAGCTGCGCTGGATCGGCCCCGACAAGGGCGCGATCCACCTGGCCACCGCCGCCCTGGTCAACGCGGTGTGGGACCTGTGGGCCAAGCGCGAAGGCAAGCCCGTGTGGAAGCTGCTGGTCGACATGACGCCCGAACAGCTGGTGCGCTGCCTGGACTTCCGCTTCGTCACCGATGCCCTCACCCCCGAGGAGGCCATCGCGCTACTGCGCAAGCGGGAGGCAGGCAAGGCCGAGCGCGAGGCCGAGATGAAGCGCGATGGCTTTCCCGCCTACACCACCTCGGCCGGCTGGCTCGGCTACCCCGACGACAAGGTGCGTCGCCTGGCCCGCGAGGCGCTCGCCGAGGGCTGGACCCACTTCAAGCAGAAGATCGGCGGCGACCTCGACGAGGACATCCGCCGTGCCGCCCTGCTGCGCGAGGAGATCGGCTGGGACAACGTGCTGATGATGGACGCCAACCAGGTCTGGGAAGTCGACGAGACGATCGCCAAGATGCGCCGCCTGGCCGAGTTCGATCCGCTGTGGATCGAGGAGCCCACCAGCCCCGACGACATCCTCGGCCACGCCGAGATCCGCCATCGCCTCGCCCCCATCGGCGTGGCCACCGGCGAGCACTGCCACAACAAGGTGATGTTCAAGCAGTTCTTCCAGGCCGAAGCACTCGACTACTGCCAGCTCGACGCCGCGCGCCTGGGCGGGCTCAACGAAGTGATCCTGGTGGCGCTGATGGCCGCCAAGTTCGGCGTGCCGGTCTGCCCCCACGCCGGCGGCGTGGGGCTGTGCGAGTATGTCCAGCACGTCTCGCTGTTCGACTACATCGCCGTCTCCGGCAGCCTGGAGGGGCGCGTGCTGGAGTACGTCGACCACCTGCACGAGCACTTCGTCGACCCCGTGGTGATCGAACGCGGGCGCTATCGCGTGCCCGAGGCCCCCGGCTACGGCATCACCATGCACGCCGAATCGCTGGCCCGCCACCGCTTCCCGGACGGCGCCGCCTGGCAGGAGGAGAGCTGAATGGAACGTGACGCCTTTCTCGTCGCCCTCGCCGAGCGCCTGGGTGAACGAGGCCTGCTGCGTGACCACGACGGCATGGCGCGCTATGTCAGCGACTGGGCAGGCGACCGCCTGGGCATGCCGCTGGCGGTGGCCCGCCCCGCCACCACCGAGGAGGTCGCCGCCACGGTGCGCCTGTGTCGTGAGCACGACGTGGCCATGGTGCCCCAGGGCGGCCATAGCGGCCTGGTGGCGGGTGCCCTGCCCGCCGCCGAGGGCAACGAGCTGGTAATCAGCCTGGAGCGCATGGACCGCGTTCGCGCCGTCGACCCGATCAACTTCACCATGGCCGTGGACGCTGGCTGCATCCTGGAAAACGTCAAGCAGGCCGCGGCCGAGCACGAATGCGAATTCCCGCTCGCCCTCGGCGCCCAGGGCAGCTGCCAGATCGGCGGCAACATCGCCACCAACGCCGGCGGGCTCAACGTGCTGCGCCACGGCATGATGCGCCAGCTGGTGCTGGGGCTCGAGGTCGTGCTGCCGGACGGTCGCCTGTGGGATGGCATGAGCGCCTTGCACAAGGACAACCGCGGCTACGCCCTGAAGCAGCTGTTCCTCGGCAGCGAAGGCACGCTCGGCATCGTCACCGGCGCCGTGCTCAAGCTCACGCCCCGGGCCAACCAGGCCCGCACCGCCCTGCTCGGCCTGCCCTCGCTGGAGGCAGTGATCGAACTCTACGGCCTCGCCCGGCGCGACTGCAGCGACCTGCTCAGCGCCTTCGAACTGATCCCGCGCCGCTGCCTCGAGCTCGCCATGGAAGCGACACCCGAGCTGCGCGATCCGCTGGATGACGCCTATCCCTGGTACGTGCTGCTGGAGGTGAGCGCCAGCGGCCCGCTGGACCTCGGCGCCATGCTCGAATACCTGCTGGAACAGGGCATGGCCCGTGAGCTGGTGCTCGACGGCGCACTGGCCTCAAGCGAAGCCCAGTCACTCCAGCTGTGGCAGTTCCGTGAAAGCATGCTGGAAGGCCAGCGCCGACGCGGCGAACACCTGCGTACCGACATCTCGGTGCCCATCTCGGCGATCCCCGCCTTCGTCGACGAGGCCAGCCGAATCGTGATGGCGGCCTCGCCCGAGTGCGAGATCATCGCCTACGGCCACGTCGGCGACGGCAACCTGCATTTCAACATCCTGCCGCCGCCGGCCATGCCGGAGGCCGATAAGCGCCGCCACCTGCACGACCTTGAAGCCCACTTGTTCGAGGTGCTCGACGGCGTCGGCGGCAGCATCAGCGCCGAGCACGGCATCGGCCGCACCAAGCAGGCCGCCTACCTGGCCCGGCTATCGCCGGTGGAACGCGAGCTGGCCGAAGGCATCAAGGCCCTGTTCGACCCCGACGGGCTGATGAACCCCGGACGCATCCTGCCGCCGCGGCACTGAGCGCCTGCACGAGGCCTGCCCCCGCGACGACAGTGCGATAGGAACTATCCTGACGGAGCAAGCCCAAGACCAGAGGAAGGTCGATGAAACTGTCCATGACATCGCTGCCGGCGGCATTCCTGACACTCGGCGTTGCCTTCCACTCCGTTCCGTCACTGGCCGAGTGCGAGCCGAACGAAGCGCAGCGGGAAATGCTCGAACGCGTCAACCAGGCGCGCAGCGAGGCACGCCAGTGCGGCGACGAGGAACATGAAGCGGCCGAGCCGCTGGAGTGGAACTGTCGCCTGGCCGAGGCGGCCCAGGCCCATTCACGAGCCATGGCCGAAGAGGAGTTCTTCGGCCATACCGGTGAGGACGACGAAGGGGTTGCCGCGCGGGTGAGCGAAGCGGGCTACGAATGGATGGCCGTGGGCGAGAACATCGCCGCCGGTCAAGCCGATGTCGAGGCCGTCATGGCCGGATGGCTGGATAGCCCGGGGCACTGCGCCAACATCATGAGCGACGAATTCACCGAAATGGGCGCCGCCTCCGTCGAGGCCGAAGAGTCGCGCTATTCACCCTTCTGGACGCAGGTGTTCGCGCGCCCGAGGTGAGGTCGGCTCTTGCTGAAACACGAGTGGGGGTTAGGACAGCGAGGAGCAGAAACCGGACCCTCCCTGGTCCCTGGCGGCGCGTGCCGTCTCAGCGGATATAGGCAGCGATGGCGTCGCAAGCCGCCAATTGAGCCTGGGCTTGAGAGACCCAGTGTTCCAGCACTTCGCGCAGCACAGCAGTCGATTGTGTAGGCATGAGGTTTCTCCTTTGTGACATCCAGAAACATCATGCCCCAGCTTTATCGACATTTCATTAGGGTGACGAAACTTTGCTCTTGAAGCCTAAAGATACGCCGTCGTATGTCATGGATTGCTCGCCTGCACCGTTCAGGCGCATGGAAAATGCTTCCACAACCGTTTTGGTGCGCGTATGTCCCAATTCGGTGCGAGAGGACCTGGATGCTGGTTTGGCTGGAGATTTCCCCAATGGAACGAGCGGCGGGCGTGACGGCAAGGGAAGCGCACTGGACTTTAACTAATTTCCATCCATAATCTATCTAATGTTAGTTAAAACCATCCAGAGCCTACCTCGATGTCCTATCAGCGCCTTCAAGCGGAACAGACCCGGGTTGCCGTCAACGCGACGCAACTCTTCGAAGCGCTCGAGCAGCATCGCGCCCAGGCGCGCCAGGTCAAGGGCTCGATGCACTGGAAGCGAATCCATGGACGCGAGTACCTGTATCGTGCCTACACGGGCGGCAAGAACCATTCGCTAGGCCCCCGCTCCGCCGAGACAGAAGCCATTATAAAAGCCTTTGACGCTCGCAAGGCGGAGTACCAGGCGCGAGAGCAGTCGCTGAAGGAGCAGCTCCAGGTGCACTCCGCCTACATCCGAGCCAACCGGCTAAACCGGTTCCCCATCGACGGCGCCAGGGCGATACGGGCACTGCAACGCAAGCAGATCCCTTTCCGGGTCATCGGTACCAATGCCCTGTACGCCTATGAAGCTCGTGCCGGCGTGCTGATCGAGCCCGAACATCTGGCGACCGCCGATATCGATGTGCTCATGGATGCCCGGCAGGGCTTGAGAATCGTCACGGCCCTCGAGGGGGAAACACTCCTCTCTGTCCTGCAATCCAGCGATCGTACCTTCGAGCCGCTCACCGAGTCTCCTTTCGAGTTTCGGGCCGCGAACGCCAAGGGTTACATGATCGACCTGATCACGCAGGCCGCTGATCCCATGGCAATGAGCGATTTCGAGCACCATCTGGAGGTGGGCGACTTGAAGCCGGTAGGCATCGACTCCCTGAAATGGGCCATCGCATCGCCACGCTTCGAAGCCGTCGTCTTTGATGAGCGAGGCATGCCGCTGCGCTTGTCTACCGTCGACCCCCGCGCCTTCGTGCTACACAAGTGGCACGTCAGCCAACTGCCCGACCGGGAACCGATGAAACGCCACCGTGACGAGGCCCAGGCTCGCCTGGTCGCCACCCTGCTACGCGACGAGCTGCGTGAGCTGTCGACGACGCAGGCTGTCGAGCGTGCCTTTCCCCACCTCGTCAGACAACGTGCCAGCCACCAGATCGACGAGTTCGACGTGTAGCAAAGTTGGCAGATCATCACGATCTGAACGATTTGTACAAATAGGCACTATCATGCTCACTTTTACCCGCATTTCGTGGTGTGGGGGCACCAGCCCTGACGCAGCGGCACATGGCAGCGACGGCTACCGGCCAGGCAGTGGATTGGCCAGGAGCGCCGCATGACTGCTACACCTACCAGTACAGGACAGATGCAAAGGCAAAGCGAATGTCACGAGGCCTCAGGCCAGGGAGGACACGATGCAGCGCCTGTACTTTCTGATTCCCGACAGGGAGACCACCACCGACATCGTCAATGAACTGAACGCGATGGGGCTGACCAAGGACCACCTGCACGTCTTGGGCAAGGATTGGCAGCCTTTGGAGAAGGAGGGGGTTCCGGTCGCCACGCTGATACAGACTTCCGATGTCGTCAACGCTGCGAAGCGCGGCGCCATCGTCGGGGCACTGATCGGCCTGGTGCTAGGTTTTATCGCGCACTATGTGTTGATCGATACGAACATCGTCTGGATGGCCCTCGGCATGACGCTCTTCGGGGCACTGTTCGGGGTATGGGCGAGCACGATGGTTGGCGTCTCGGTGAAGGACATCAAGGTCGGCAAGTACGACAAGGCGATCAAGCGCGGCGCCATGCTGCTGATCATCGACGTACCGGACGAACAAGAAGACGCCTACCGGAAGGCGATCAAGCGCCACCACCCGGAAGTGGTGATCGAAAAAGTGAGCGCGCAGGAGCGGAAACAGCATGTGGGTGAAGGCCACTGACTCAACCGGCCTGGCCACGCCTGCACTGGCGAACCTTTCAATCGGTGCCTTCCCCTACGCATCGATTCGCGCTAGGGCCATCAACGGGAAAATGCCGACCGGACCCGCCACCGACTGAACATGAAGAGCGCCATGCTGACGCTGATGGACGCCAGCAGCGCCAAGACGAAAGTGGCCATGGGGGGCGCCGAACCGACCAGAAGCGCCGTGACGACAGCGAAGGCAACCAGGCTCAACATGCCATGCTGGGCCAAGGATATCGTGCAGCGGGCGACCTCGGCCCCGTAGCGCTGATGCAGCGTCCAGCCGATAGTGAACAACCCCACGGGAAAGCCCACCAGCACACCGGACAGCACTGGCCCCGAACGTGCAGCAAGCGTGGTCGCCACGCCCACCACGAGCCCCGCCAGCAGGCCGCGCAACAGCAGATCGAACCAACCTGAACGGGCCACCACGACAGGCTGCTTCAGGTCGAGCGCGCGCCGAATTCCCTCGGCCATTGCCAATACGATGATGTACAGCAGCACCGCGGCCCAGATATCTCCCGGCAGCAGCGAGAACAGGAAGGCCGCCGGAATCCAGCAGAGCGTCGCCAAGCCAAGGCTGCCTAGCGGACCCAACCTGGCGGCGGCAATGACGTAGCAGCTACTGAACAGCAGGGTCGCCACCAGCGCATGCAGGGTCGAGAGCACCGCCGAGCGGACGAACTCCGCACTCTGCTCCTGCAGCATGAAGAAATAGCCAGGCCCCAGGACGATGGGCGTCCCGGCAAGAATTCCACCCAGGCGGGGGCCAAGTCTGGCCACCGTCACGGAAACGCCTATCACAACCAGGGCGGTGGCAACCAGCTTGGTCAGCAGCATGCTCAGCATGGGTGGCGCAGTGCGTCCTCCATGGCCTGCGCCTGGCGCAGCAGCGTATCGTCCAGGCCGTTGCGGCCCACCAGCATGATGCCGCTGGGCAGCTCGCCCTCGGCATGGCTGGGCAGGGTGATGGCACAAAGATCCAGCAGGTTGGCGACCGTCGGGTTGCGCAGCACACGCAAGTTGAGCCGCGTGTAGCCCTCGTCGCTCTCCAGCTCCTGCATGCGAGGCGGCACGATCGGCACCGTGGGCGCAAGCAGGCCATCGTAGCCTTGCAGCCACGCATCCATCTCGCACATCCGTGCCTGCCTGCGCCTGCAAAGCTCGAGGTAGTCGGCGGCCGAGATATTGGCCCCCTTCTCGATCCGCGTGCGTACCCGAGGGTCGTAGCTTCCCGCATGCTCTGCCAACCACTCACGATGCAGGAAATAGCTCTCGGCCGCCGTGAACCCGCCGCCCTCCATCAGCTCCGGCAGTGCG
This sequence comes from Halomonas sp. SS10-MC5, assembly GCF_015992245.1. Classification (NCBI taxonomy): domain Bacteria; kingdom Pseudomonadati; phylum Pseudomonadota; class Gammaproteobacteria; order Oceanospirillales; family Halomonadaceae; genus Halomonas; species Halomonas sp. SS10-MC5. The sequence continues at coordinate 2,468,500 of NZ_CP065435.1, forward strand.
CCAAGCACCGGCACGGGCGCTTCGACGATCACCGCCCCGGCCGCACGCAGCTGGCGCAGGTTGCGGTCGAAGGCCTGCGCCACCGTGTCATCCAAGTCCTCGAGCATGTAGGTGTCGGGCACCACGAAGCGGCGCCCGCGCAGATCGTAGGCCGCCAGGGAGCGATAGGTACGCCCCGACAGCACGGCGTCCAGGCGGGCACAGCAGGCCACGCTGCGGGCGATGGGGCCGATCGAGTCCAGGCTGTCCGAGAGTGCAAAGGTGCCGTCGCGGGTAATGCGCCGCTGCGAAGGCTTGAACCCCACCAGGCCGCAGAAGGCCGCGGGAATGCGCACCGAGCCGCCGGTATCGGTGCCGATGGCCGCCGCCGCCATCCCCTGGGCCACGGCCACCGCGGAACCCGACGAGGAGCCGCCGGGGATACGCCCCGGCGCCAGCGGGTTGTCCGGCGTACCGAAGTGCGGGTTCAGCCCCAGGCCGGAATAGGCGAACTCGGTCATGTTGGTATGCCCCGTGATCACCGCCCCGGCCCGACGCAGCCGTGTGACGATGCAGGCATCCCCAACGGCCGGCTCGCGCCACCATCGCGAGCCGGCATGGGACACTTCGCCGGCCACATCGAACAGCGCCTTGAGCGCTATCGGCAGGCCGGCGAGTTCGCCCACCGGCACGCCGGCCCGACGCAAGGTATCCGCCGCTTCGGCCTCGGCGCTCGCGGCCTGTTCGAAGCGTGCCGTATACACCTGGGCCTGGGGATCGTCCTTCTCGTCGCTGTTCGCCCAGCACGCCTCGAGCAGCGTTCTGGCTCGAAGGTTGCCCTGGTCCAGGTCGTCGAGAAGCTGACGAAGGGTGAGCCCGCTGGAGAGATCTGCAGCAAGTGTCAAGGTATCCTGCGTCTTCATGCGACCACCGGTAGCGTCTTGATACGGTACTGGTGCTCGAGCTCCCGCCCGCTGACCGGATCCGTCAGCACCACGCGAAACGCCTCGGCGGCGCGTACCTCGCCCTTGACCGGCAGGGTACCGCAGAGCATCGCCTGCCCCGGCGCCAGCCGCACCTCGTCGAGCCCAAAGCGGCGCAGCAGCTCCGCAGGATGGAGCAAGCCCGTTACCCCACCCTGCTGATAGACCACCTCCTGCCCTTCGATCGTAGCGTAAGACACCATCTGCAAATCGTCCCAATGGTCGAGCACGCTCTCCAGGCGCCATACGCAGCGGCTGACCGGCTTGGCACAGACCTGCTTGGAATGCGCCACCGACCAGGCTTCCGCCTCGCGGTCGGTATGATCGGAGCCGATACCGACAAGCGTGCCCTGTTGCGTGCCGATCAGCACGACCTCCACCTCGCCGCTCGAGGCCTCGCCGAGCACCTGGATCGTCGGCTCGGTGGTCAACTGATTGGCAGCGACGCGATAGAACAGCGGCGTTGCCGAAGGCGGCTTTACGCCGATCGCCTCGAGCTCTTCGATATGCTCATCGATGGCGGACTGCTCGCGCCCGGCCCACCCGGCGATGATCAGCTCCTGAATATCGACCTTCAGGGCCTTGTCGGTCTCCGATACATGGAAAATCAACATTCGCTGGCTCCATTGAACTTGTTGCTGGGGCGCTCAATTCAGCACGCCGGGAAGATAGAGGGCGACGGCCGGGAACAGCACGAGCACCACGGCCATCAACAGCATGATGCCGACATAGGGAATGGCACCGACCATCACGTCGTTGAACGATCCCCCCTGTCGCACACCCTGCACCACGTAGAGGTTGAGGCCGACGGGCGGGGTGATCAGCGCCATCTCGATCAGCAGAATCAGCAGGATGCCGAACCACACCGGGTCGAACCCCAGCCCGATCATGATCGGCGCCACGATGGGAATCGTGATCACCATCAGCGAGAGCGTCTCGATGAAAAAGCCGAGCACGATGTACAGGGCGATCACCATCAGCAGCGTGGCATAGGGCCCCAGACCAGCGGTCTCGAGGAAGGTCCTCAACTCCCGTGTGATGCCGGCCGACGCCAGCACGAAGTTGAGGAAGTACGACGCGATGATGATCAGCATGATCATGCCCGTGGTCCGCATCGTGCCATCCAGGGCTTCGACGATGATCGCCAGCGACAGCTTGCGCATGGCCACGGCGATCAGCAGCGCCCCGATGACCCCGAGCGAAGCGGCCTCGGTGGGTGTCGCCCAGCCGGCATAGATCGACCCCACCACGACGCCGAACAACAGCAGCACGGGCACCAGATGGCGCAAGCCCGAGAAACGCTCCCGCCAGCTGTGGCGGCGGCTGGGCCCGCCCAGGCTGGGCCGCCACAGGCAGATCAGCGCCGTGCCCAGGATGAACAGCAGGGCCAGCAGCAAGCCCGGCAGCAACCCCGCGGCAAACAGCCGGGGTATGGAGGTTTCCGTCAGGAACCCATAGACGATCAGGTTGATCGAAGGCGGGATCATGATGCCCAGGGTGCCACCGGCAGCGATCGAACCGGTGAACAGGCGCTGGTCGTATTTCATCTCCTTGCCCTGGGGAATCGCCACGGTACCGATGGTCGCCGCGGTGGCCACGCTGGAACCGGAAGTCGCCGAAAACAGCGTGGCAGTACCGATATTGGCATGCAGCAGGCCGCCCGGCAGCCACGACAGCCAGCTCTCCAGCGCCCGGTAGGTCCCCTTGGCGATACCGGTACGCACCAGGATCTCCCCCAGCAGGATGAAGAGCGGAATCGCGATCAGCAGGAAGCTGTCCGACGCCGACCACAGGACATCGCCCAGGGCCCTGACCAGAGGGAATGGAGAAAAGAATTCGTCGAGAAACAGGCCAAGCGCAATGAGCGTGGCAGCCACCGGCACGCTCAGCACCAATAGCAGCAGCAGAACCAGCAAAGCCATCAGAATCATGAGGCGTATTCCTTGTTCTCTTCCAGCTGCTCATCCAGCGTGGGACTCCCGGCCAGTTGTTGAACGCGCCCGGTGTCGCCATTCAGCAGCGCGAAAAGCACACGCAGCAACACCAAGCCGACCGCCAGGGCGAACCAGGCCAGCCCAAGCAACCACAGCGCCTGCGGTATCCAGACCGGCGTTCCCAGGGGAGTATTGGCGCGCGCCCCGCCAGCGTAAGAGCTTGCGGCGATGTCGAATGCCGCTCCGACCACCAGGATGCAGAAGAGCGCCATCGCCAGCAGCGCCACCAGGTCCAGCACGCCGCGAAGGCGAATCGGCAGGTTCACGTAGAGGGCATCGATACGAATGTGCGCCTTTTGCATCAGGGTGTAGGCGAACGCCCAACTGGAGCTGATCGCCATGATGTATCCGGTGAGTTCCGTGGCATGCACCGCCGACCGCCCCGTCAGGCGGCGAGACAGCACCTCCACCGTTACCATGGCCACCGTCAGAAGAATCAGTACGCCGCCGGCACGCGCCAGCCATAGCGACCCCACCCGCACGACACCCAGCGCCCGGTCGAGCCCATCATTTACCCGCTGAAACATAACGTTCTCCGAGGCGGGCCGGGTCATGCCCAGCCCGCCGGTAACGGTCAAGTCCAGTTAGTTAGCGAGACGCGCTCAAGCCAGTGACTTCACCCACGGTCTCGTTCCAGCGGTCCACCCATTCCTGGTCGACACGGTTGGCCCAGTTGGGCAGCAGGGTTTCTTCGAGGTGACGCGAGACCTCCTGGAAGTCCTCATCGGTCGCTTCCACCAGCATCATGTCGCCCGGCTCCCCACGCGAGCAGTCGCCATCGCCGGTCAGGCAGGCGATGCCTTCGCGGGTCTCTTCCACGGCCGACTCCCATACGGGCGCCTCGTAGTTCTCGCGAATCTCCTCCAGCAGCCACTCCTGGGTATCGCTGGAGAGCGACTCCCACTTGTTGCCGTTCATGGCCGTGACCACGTGGTCCCAGCCGCCGACGGGTAGCGGATAGAGGTGCGTCGACACCTCATGCCAGCCAGAGCTGTAGCCGGAAAGCGAACCGGTTACGGCACAGTCGATCACGCCCCGCTGCAGGGCGCCGGGCACCTCACTGAAGCTGAGGGTGATACCCTCGGCACCGAGGGCCTCGAGAAACTCGGCCGTGGTGCGTCCACTGGCGCGAACCTTCTTGCCGGCAAGATCGCCCAACCCGTCGATTTCGGCGTTACAGAACACCATCTGGGACGGATAGGGCACCACCGCGAGGAGTTGCGCCCCAGAAAAGCGCTTGGCAAAGGCGTCCGCCAATACCGGACGGTAGGCCTCGGCCACTTCGCGCGCCGTTTCCACATCCGGCGCAATCATCGGCATGTCGAGCCCTTCGAGCTCCGGGGCGTCCTGAACGGCATAATCGGCCACGGTGGAACCCACCTCCACCACGTCGCGGGCCATCAGGCGGTAGACCTCGCCCCCGTCGAGCCCCATCTGGTCGAAGGTCGTCACCTCCGTGCTGATCCGCCCTTCGGAGGCTTCCGGCAGGTGTTCCTCCCAGAAGGGGCGCTCGAAGTTCTGGAACAGCGAAAGGCTGCTCCAGCTGCCCACGTAGGAGAGGCTGGTCTGATCCAGCTCCTGGGCAGCCGCCTGCCCTGCCGAAACGCATAGACCAGTCGCAATGGCTGAGACGAGACTTGTTCTTGTAGTCAGCATGGTTTCCTCACTTATCTGCGTCGTGATGGTTGGTCGTGATGGTTATAGTAGGGCCAGCTCGCTGTCGGGAATGTCGGTCACCAGCATGTGGCCCGGGCTGTGGGTAATGGCGAATTCGACACCGGCATCCATCAGCACCTGCTGAGGCGTTACCCCACAGGCCCAGAAAACCGGCAACTCGCCCTCGCCCACCGATACCGCGTCCCCGTAGTCCGGGGAGCGCATGTCCGCAATGCCAATCCGAGAAGGGTCGCCCAGGTGCACCGGGGCACCATGAGCCTGGGGAAAGCGTGTCGTGACCTGGATGGCACGAATGGCGTCGGCCGCCTTCATCGGGCGCATCGATACCACCAGGTGGCCTGCGAAGCCCCCCGCCGGCACCAGGGGAATCGAGGTCCGATACATCGGCACGTTGCGCCCCTCCTCGATGTGCCGAACCGGCAACCCGGCCTGCTGCAGGGCATGCTCGAAGGTAAACGAACACCCCAGCGCGAAGGTCACGAGATCGTCGCGCCACTCGGCCTCGACATCGCTGACGGTCGCCTGCAGCCGGCCTTCACGGAAGACTCGATAAGCGGGAACGTCGCGGGCGAGATCGAGATCGCTACCGAGCGTGGCGCAGCTGCGGGCACCCGGCTCGCTGACGGCAAGCAAGGGGCAAGGTTTCGGATTCGCCTGGCAGAATCGCAAGAAGCCATTGGCCTGCGGCTCGGGAAGGATGACGAGATTGGCTTGTACAAAGCCATAGGCCAGCCCAGCAGTGGGCGCCTGCAAGCGGCCCTCACGCGCCGCCCTGCGAACCTCGGCAGGAGAGGAGTGGGCGGTAGGAAGAATGGAGTCGTCCGGGCGGGGAGTCGTCATCGATCGTCCTCACTGACGTTTCCCTTCAGTTAAGGCAGAAGCGATGATTAATACAAATCGAAATTAAGTATCACAATTGATCAGCTTTTTGGATCAATCGTCGGCTTCGGTCTCAACGAGAGGATCGAAACCCTCGAGGCGGGCGGTATGCAGCGAAAGCTCGGCCACCGCCCTCACCACGTTGGCGCCGGGAGCCGTGCTGTAGGCCGCACTGAAAGCCAGGTCGGGCAGTGCCGCCTCGACATTGAACTGGCGGAGCGTGCCGCTCTCTAGCTCCCGAGAGACGATCTCACGCGGCAGCGCACTCACCCCGATCCCATCCAACGCCATGCGGATGATGGTCGAGAGCGACGAGCTGGAATGAATTCGCGTGGAGTGGTTCATCGGATCGACGAGCGAGCGAATCACGGCATACGGTTCGCTGCGGCGCGGGTAGGTGATGATCGGCCACTGGGCCAGTTCGGAGAGCGTGACCGGCCCGGCGGGTAACGCCAGCCTCGGGCTTGCCACCCAGACCAACGAATAGCGGCACAGGTCATCGCTGGTGAAGCCGGGCTGGTTCACCTTCCCCATCAGAAAGGCAATGTCGATATCATGGCTGGTCAGTTTGTCGGCCAGGTTGACCGAAATATCGATGTCCAGCTCCAGGTTGATCGCCGGATAAGCCTCGCTGACACGCTCGATCAAGCGTGGCAGCCAGGTATAGGCGATGGTTTCCGCCACGCCGAGGCGAATGCTGCCCTGCAGGCACTCCGACTTGGCGACGACCTGCAGCATCTCTCCGTGCAGGTGCAGCAGCTTCTCAGCGTAGGCGAGCAGCTCACGCCCCTTCGCCGTCAGCACCACCCGGCGGCCGGTACGCTCGAACAGCTCGACCCCCAGCTCATCCTCCAGCCCCGATATGCGGGCAGAAACGGAGGGCTGCGAGGTATAGAGACGCTGCGCCGCGGCCCGAAAGCTGCCCAGGCGCGCAATCCAGATGAACGTCTCCAGGCTGCGAAAATTCATGTCCTACCCCGATTCAGGCCGCTTTGTTGGAGTGTGCCTTGGCAAACCGGCCTTCGCCCTATCGCCCTATCGCCCTACCGCATAACCTTGCATGTGCCTTGCCGAGGCGCCAGCGTGAAGCATACCGTCTCTCTGAGCCACGGCACACACCCGCCCCAGCGCCCAGTCGTCCTGCACTGCCAGCTCGTGGCCACGCTCGCGCAGTTCTGCCAGCACCCCGGCGTCGAAGCGTCCTTCTATCAGTAGCCGCCCCAGCACGCAGTCCCGGGGATGAAAGGAGGTCGGGAAGTGGCGAATCTGGAAGAGCGGCGCATCGATCGCCCGCTGCAGGTCGTAGCCATAATGCACGATACGCAGGAACGTCGTGAGGCTCCACTGGTCCTGCTGGTCACCGCCCGGGGAGCCTAACGCCAGGTACGGCTTGCCTTCTCGGGTCACCAGTGTCGGGGTCAACGTCGTGCGTGGCCGCGTGCCGGGGCGCAACGAACTGGCCAACCCCGGGGTTAACCAGGTCATCTGCGCACGTGTCGAAATCGAGAAGCCCAGACCTGGCACACTGGGTGAGCTCTGCAGCCAGCCACCGCTCGGCGTGGCAGATACCATGTTGCCGAACCGATCCACGATGTCCAGGTGCACGGTATCGCCTTCCACGCTGGGCAACGGGGCAAAGGTTGGCTCGCCACCCCCGGGGCCAATGGTCGGCTCGCTGCCGGCCAGGGCCATGATCGCAGCGATATTCGCCTCGCCCCCCACCAGGCCCGGACGCATGACCTGGGAAGCCCGATCCCCCAACAGCACGCGCCGCTCGTCGTTGTACTCGACGCTCAACAGTCTTGCCAGCGGCACATCTGCCGCCGCCGGATCGCCATACCACGCTTCACGATCGGCGAAGGCCAGTTTCGCCGCTTCGGCGACATGATGGACGAACGCGGCACTCTCGGCGCCGAAGGCCGAAAAGTCGACCTTCTCCAGCAACGCCAGTTGCTGCAGGAAAACCGGCCCCTGGCTCCAAGGGCCAGCCTTGTGCACCCGGTGGCCCGCATAGTCGTAGCTCACGGTCGGCTCTACGGTGGCCGACCAGTTCGTCAGGTCGTCTCCGGTCAGGACCCCGGCATGGCGCTTGCCACTGCTATCCATCAGCGGATGGCGGTAGAACTCATCAATGGCTTCCGCCACGAAGCCCTCATAAAAGGTGCGTCGGGCTCGCTCGATCTGCGCCTCGCGATCCGGCCCGGCGATCTTGGCCTCCGCCAGGATCCGGCGATAGGTTGCCGCAATGGCGGGCGAACGAAACAGCGCACCCGCCGAGGGCGCACGGCCATCGACGAGCCATTGCTCCGCGGAGCTGGGCCACTCCTGCTTGAAGAAATCCACAACCGGCACGATCGAGGAAACCGCCCGGGCAAGCAGCGGGTAGCCACGCTCGGCATAGTCGATGGCCGGCGCCAGCACGGTCTCCAGGGGCAAACTGCCGTAATCGCGCAGAAGTCGCATCCACGCCCCGAAAGCGCCCGGCACCACCGCCGGCAACAACCCGGTACCCGGCACCGTCTTCAACCCCAGGCCGGCGAAATGCGCCTGCGTGGCTCCAGCCGGGGTCACCCCCTGGCCACAGATCACCCGCGGGGCCTCATCGTCATGGCGCATGGCGATGATAGGCACCTCGCCCCCCGGCCCGTTGAGATGCGGCTCCACGATCTGTAGCACGAAGCCCGCCGCCACCGCGGCATCGAAGGCGTTTCCCCCTTTCTCCAGCATCGCCATGCCAACGCTCGAGGCCAACCAGTGGGTCGTGGAGACGGCCCCGAAGGTTCCCTTGATCTCGGGGCGTGTCGTAAAAGGCGGCAAGCTCGGCATGGGGGCAAATCCTCTTGTAGATGGGAAGCGTCAGACTGCGCTTGAAACTACCATGTTTTACAGGCAGGATCACTAGAGCTATATAGCTTTATGAAAACGGCACACCACAGGATGCCCGCATGACGATGGAAAAGATCGTAGACGCCTGCCTACCGCACTTCGAGAACGCGCATATCGGCGTGCCCAAGTACGCGCGCTTCTACAACGCCATCAAGGAAGCGGTACAGACCGGCAAGCTCGTGGCGGGCGACAAACTGCCCTCGGAGCAGGAACTCTCCGCGCGCCTTCCGGCCAGTCTGGGCACCCTGCAAAAGGCGCTCAAGGCGCTCTCGGACGACGGTATCGTGGTACGCGAGCATGGCCGCGGCACTTTCATCCGCGATCAGGAAATCAAGTTCGAAGACATTCGCGTTTTCCGCTTCCTCGACAACGGGCAACCGCTGCCGCTCTCCTTGCAGGGGCTGAACATTCGTGCGGTGGAACTCGACACCGAGCTGGCGACATTCTTCGGCCGGCCCCGGGCCGCCGTGGTGCAGCGGCTGGTGCAGGTCAAGGGCGAACCCTGGACGTTCAATGAGTTCTTCCTGCCACTGGAGTGGGCCGGCGATCTCATGGACAAGCCGGCGAGTGAGTTCGACGGCCTCTCGCTGCATGAGCACCTGTTCCAGACCCAGCGCATCCTCACCAGCCACTTCGTGCACCGCCTAGGGGTTGGCCCCTTTTCGGAGGACGCCAGGCGCTGTCTCGGGCTGGCCGAGGAGATCCGCCACGGCCTGCAGTGGCAGGTACGCGGCTACTCCCGCGACGGCAGCCCCACCACCTTCCAGCGCTTCGAAGTGCAGCCGGGGCACCGGGACATCGAGCTTAGCACCCAAGCAGGTCAGGCACGCGGCAACTGACCAGGCTCCTCAATGCCGCCAACGTCACCACTCACCCAATCAACAAAAAGGTAGCGACATGACTCAGGACACCAGCCACAAGAACCTTTCCACTCTCGGCGCCCGGCGTCGGTTCCTGCTCAAAGCCGGCGTGGCCGGTGTCGGCATCGCCATGTTCCCAGGGATCCTGCATGCCTCTACCGGTCACAACCGTGAGCTGCGCTGGGGCTCAGCCAGTCTGGGCTCGACCGGTTACATCATCATCGAAGCCTTGGCCCAGGCCGTGCAGCGCAACAGCGATATGCGCAGCACCACGCTGGCCACGTCAGGCGGCGCCGAGAACATGGTGATGGCCAGCCGCGGCGAGATCGAATTCGGCCAGACCACCTCGACCGACTGGCCGCCGGCCACCCAGGGCGAACGCCCCTTCCCTGCGCCCATCGATGCCCGCCAGATGTTCGCTTACACGGTATGGAACATTCCGCTGATCGTGCGTGCCGACTCCGACATCCACAGCCTCGCCGACCTGGCGGGCAAGCGCGTCATGCCCTCCACCGCCGGCGGCGCTACGGCGATCATGCACCAGACGATCCTCGAAGCCGCCGGCGTAGCCGATCAGGTCAACTGGACCTACGGCTCCTGGAATGACACCTTCAGTGCCTTCCAATCCGGCTCCGTAGATGCCATTCCCTCTACGCTCACCAACGGCCGTGCCTCGCCCGCCCTGGCCGAGATCGACAGTACGGTAGAGTTCCGCGTGCTACCCATCGAGCCCGAGGTACTCCAGCGCGCCCAGCAGATCAACTCCGGCCTGCTCGCCAGCACCGTCAGCCAGGCACAGTGGGACAAGGCCGAAGGCGAAATGCTGATGCCGGCGATCTCCGGGGTCTTGGCGGCGCGTCCCGGCGTCACCGACGAAGAAGCCTATGCCGTGTGCCAGGCGATCTTCGACAACCCCGAGGACGTGCGCCGGGTCGGCTCGCAGCTGCAGGACATCGACGTGGAATTCGCCGTGCAGTACCTGCTCGAGGGTTACCCCGTCAACGCCGGCGCCGCGCGCTATTTCCAGGAACGGGGCGTATGGCGAGACGAGCTGATCATCGCCGATCCCGTGACTGCCTAAACCAGGCCTCCACGATGCCATGCACGGCGTGCATGGCATTTTCATCCCCCGTTGGCGACGCTCCCGATCATGACTCCCAAGCTCCTTGACGGCAGGCGCGGCTATCTCAATGCCGCCAACCTCGTACTGCTCCTCACCCTGGTGATGGTGGCCACTCATCTGCTCCAGGTATTCCAGTACTTCCTGCCTTCCGGTCAGTTCAAGACCTTGCACCTCGGCCTTGCTCTGCTCGTCATCTTCGCCAGCGCCGCCGGGCATGCCGGCCACCTGGCGAGCAGACTCGCCTATGTCGCCTGTTTCGCTCTCTCGGCCTACGCGGCCGGCTACATCCTGATGGAGTATCAGGGCCTGATCTCCGACCGGGTCTTCGGACCGGAGCCCAAGGACGTGGTGGTCGGCTCACTGCTCGTCGGCATCTGTCTGATCGCCGCCTGGCAGCAATGGGGGCTGACCATCCCGTTGATCGGCGTGCTCGGGCTACTGTACGGCTACTACGGCAACTCCCTGCCTACCGGCCTGCTCCACCACTCGGGCATGGGGCTGGAGCGACTGGTCTCCTACGCCTCGATTCCCAACTTTCAAGGTGTCCTGGGATCCCTCACGGAGCTATCCGCCGGCACCATCTTCATCTTCATGGTCTTCGCCGGCCTACTCAAATCGACCGGCGGCATCGACTTCATCATGGGCTTTGCCACCAAGCTGGCCGGCAACTCGCGTGGCGGGCAAGCCAAGATCGCGGTCCTGGCCAGCGCCTTCATGGGCATGATCTCCGGCAGCACCGTGGCCAACATCGCCAGCACCGGCACCATGACCATCCCCACCATGAAGCGTACCGGCTTCAAGGCGCCATTCGCAGGCGCCGTCGAGGCGGTTTCGTCAACCGGCGGCCAAATGACGCCTCCGGTGATGGGGCTTACCGCATTCCTCATGGTTGGCGTCACGGGGCTCGGCTACGATCAGGTCATCCTGGCCGCAGCCATTCCCGCGGGCCTTTACTACTTCTACCTGATTCTTGCCGTCCATCTGCAAGCCGTTCGCGATGGCGTCGGACTCCAGGCCGGCAATACCGCCACTCAGGCCCAGCCGCTCCCGGCCAAGGTGCTGATGGCCCGCTACGGCCATCTTCTGATCGCCATCGGCGTCCTGGTCTTCCTGCTAATCAGTCGCATGCCGCCCTCCTACGCCGCCGCCTACGGCTGCCTGGCGATCATCGTGCTGGAACTTTTCAGCAGTGCCGCCCGCCAGTATCGCCAGCCCCTGCAAGGCCTTGTCGCCGCGGGCAAGCGCCTGATCGACGGCCTGAGGGAAGGCGGGTTCAGCGGAGCCACCATTGCCGTGATCGTCGCCGTGATCGGCATCTTCGTGGAAGTGCTCACCGCGACCGGCTTCGCCCAGAAGCTCTCCTACCTGATGCTCGGCATAGCAGACGGAAGCCTCGGCGTGTTATTGCTCATTGCCGCCCTTGCCTGCCTGATCTTCGGCCTGGGTCTACCCACCTCGGCCGCCTACATCCTGGTCGCGCTGCTTACCGCCCCGGCGCTGATCGACATGGGGCTGAGCATGATGGCCGCGCACATGTTCGTGCTCTATTTCGCCATCTTCTCGGCGCTCACCCCGCCGGTGGCCGTGGCTTCGCTGATCGCCGCCCGCATTGCCGAGGCGCCGTATTTCGCCACCGCCATGCAGGCCGTGAAGATCGGCCTGCCGGGCTTCTTCCTGCCCTTCCTGTTCGTGGCGAGGCCCGAGCTCCTGCTGCTGGAGGGCACCCTGCTCGACCAGATCAGCGTAGTCGCCATCAGCCTGCTGGCACTCGCCGCACTCAACGTCGCCATGGTTGGACAAGGCTTCGTACGCACCACCTGGCCCGTTCGCCTGATCCTGCTGTTTGCCGCCACGCTCACGCTGATGCCTGGAGTATTGGGCACCCTGGTCGGCTGCAGCGCCATCGTAGTGATCTTCGCCATGCAGCGCGGCCTGAAAAACCGGCACGTGCTAGCCAGTTGAGGCCAGCCAATTCGACGATTACGGCAAGCCGGCTTGAGGCCAGAAGCAACTTAACTGGCGGGTCCACCTTTCTCGGCCCCGCACACTAATTTTCCATCGTCGTTCGTTCAATGTGAATTAAGCCCTCACGGGAGATTCATCACGCAATATTTATCGATATGCGATATAAAATAACTCTTGCCGATAACTTTAACTTCGCCTAGGCTCGGGGAGGTGTAGTCGTAGAGCTACCTGACCATAACAACCTCAATAGCCATGCAAGGTGCTTTCATGACCCTTACTCCCCTCGAGCCCAAACGCTCCGCTAGCACAACAAAAGCCTCCAGCCTGCGCCGCTACCTGCTGCCCGGCTTGTTCGGAACGGCACTGCTGCTGACCGGCGCCACCCTTCAGGCGCAGGAGACACTGCGCGCAGGCGGCACCCCCAGCGGCATTCCCTTCACCTTCCTCGACGTACAGACCAACGAGATCACCGGCGCCATGGTGGACCTCGTGCAAGCGTTGGGCGAAGACATGGGCTATGACGTCACCGTGCAGGAGTCCCAGTTCAACGCACTGATTCCCTCGCTCACCTCCGGCAAGATCGACATCATCTCCGCCGCCATGCTCAAGACACCGGAGCGGGCGCAAGTGGTCGCCTTCAGCGACGATGTCTATCCCTATGGCGAGGGGGTGGTCATCAAGACCGACTACGAAGGCGAGATCCACTCGCTGGACGACCTGGCGGGAGAGACGATCGGCGCCCAGGTGGGAACCACCTACGTCGAACAGCTCAACGCCATGGGCATCTTCCCCGAGATACGCAACTACGACACCCTGGCGGACATGATGCGTGACGTCTCCCTCGGCAGGATCGTGGCCGGCGTGGGCGATGCGCCCATCATGGGCTACCAACTGAGCCAAGGGCGCTTTCCCGATCTACAGCTGGCCGAAGGCTATGAGCAGCAGATGGTCGGCCACATTGGCCTGGCCGTGGCGCAGGAAAACACGGAACTGCTCGAGCAGCTCAATGCCTCGCTGGCGAAGCTGAAAGAGGATGGAACCGTGGAAGCCATCTTTGAGGAGTGGGGACTCTGAGCTTCGCCTGAAGCACCTTCTCCACGTCCGCGCGCCGGCGGCAACTCCCGGCCGGCGCCTTCGACGATTCCATGAACAGCGCAACGCAGGCAGTGCCTTTCGGCATCGCCGGCATGCGCCTGGAAAAAAGGTTCTCCCATGGAGTTCTCCGACGTAGCAGCCTTCCTGCCCATCTTGCTGAAAGGTGCGGTGGTCACCGTGCAAATCACCATCGGCGCCCTGCTGCTGAGCTCGTTTCTTGGCTTGATCCTGGCACTGATGAAGCTCTCGCCCTTCCGGGCCCTATCGCTGACTGCGAGCACCATCGTGAACGTGATTCGCGGCCTGCCCATCATCGTGCAGCTGTTTTACATCTACTTCGTCATACCCGAACTCGGCATTCAGCTCAGCGCGTTCCAGGCCAGCATCATCGGCCTGGGCATCGCCTACAGCGCCTACCAGGCCGAGAACTTCCGTGCCGGTATCGAGGCCATCGACAGCGGACAGATCGAAGCAGCCAAATCGATCGGCATGAAGAGTCGCCTGATCATGCGGCGCGTGGTGCTGCCCCAGGCCATTCGCATCGCCCTGCCGCCCTACGGCAACACGGCGGTCATGATCCTCAAGGACTCCTCGCTGGCATCCACCATCACGGTGGCGGAAATGACGCGGGCCGGCCAACTGATTGCCGCCTCCACCTTCCAGAACACCACCGTGTACACCATGGTCGCGCTTCTCTACCTCGCGCTGAGCCTGCCGCTGATCTTCGGCGTCAACCGGCTGGAGCGTTACTTCGGCAAATCCGCGAAGGGGGCAGGCAAATGATCACGATCGACAGCATCCACAAATCCTTCGGCGCCACCGAAGTGCTGAAGGGCGTCAGCCTCGAAGTGAACGCAGGCGAAGTCGTTTGCCTGATCGGCCCGTCCGGCTCCGGCAAGTCCACGGTCCTGCGCTGCATCAATGGCCTGGAGCGATACGACGGCGGCGCAATCACCATCAACGGCCGGCAGGTCAATGCCGACAGCCGGGACATCCACGACCTGCGCACCCGCGTCGGTATGGTCTTCCAGCGCTTCAACCTGTTTCCGCATCGCTCGGTGGTGGAAAACGTGATGGAGGGCCCGGTTTACGTCAAGCACGAACCGCGCAGCGAAGCGCGCAAGCAAGCCATCGAACTGCTCGAAAAAGTCGGGCTGGGCGACAAGGTCGACGCTTACCCACAGCAGCTCTCGGGGGGGCAACAGCAAAGGGTCGCCATTGCGCGAGCCCTGGCCATGCGCCCCGATGCCATTCTCTTCGACGAACCCACCTCGGCCCTCGACCCGGAACTGGTCGGCGACGTGCTCACCGTAATGCGCGACCTGGCAAGAGAAGGCATGACCATGGTGGTGGTGACGCACGAAATGAGCTTCGCCAAGGAAGTCGCCGACCGCGTCTGCTTTCTCTACGGCGGCCAGATCGTGGAAGAAGGCAACGCCCAGGCCCTGCTCACCGAACCACGGCATGAGCGAACCCAGGACTTCCTTCGCCGAGTCCTCAATCACTGAACCGCCCACAGGGAACCGAGCCAATGGAAGAACTGCAACATATGCCCCCTTCGCTGTGGGCGGATACGGCGCCAGCGGCACCCGCCAGGCCCGCCCTGACGGAAAGCCGTCGCGCCGATGTTTTGGTGATAGGAGGCGGCTTTACCGGGCTCAGCGCGGCACTGGCGCTGGCCGAGCGCGGTATCGATACCGTACTGCTCGAGGCCAACGCCATTGGCTGGGGCGCCTCGGGCCGTAATGGCGGCCAGGTCATACCGGGGCTGAAGTACGATCCCGAGACCTTGCGCCAGCGCTATGGCCAGGAGCGCGGGCAGAAGATGGTCGAACTCACCGGACGCAATGCCGATGTGGTGTTCGAGCTGATTCAGCGCCACGGCATCAACTGCGAGGCCAGCCGTAACGGCTGGATCCAGCCGGCCGCCACGCATGCCAGTTTGAAGGTGATCGAGACACGCGCCCGCCAGTGGGCCGACCACGGCGTCGACGTGAGTTGGCTCGACAAGGCGGCCTGCGCCGAGCGCCTGGGCAGCGAGGCCTATCTCGGCGCCTGGCTGGACCCGCGTGCCGGCGGCCTCAACCCACTGGCCTACGCACGCGGCCTGGCAACGGCCGCCGAGTCAGCCGGCGCACGGCTCTTCGAACGCTCTCCGGTACAGGGACTGAACGCCCAGTCAGGCCGCTGGGTGGCCGAGGTGCAGGGCGGCGCCACAATCGACGCCGGCCAGGTGCTGTTATGCACCAATGGCTATTCGGGAGGATTGCAGCCCGGACTGGCAAGAAGCGTGATAGCCGCCAACAGCTACCAGATCGCCACGCGACCGCTCACCGACGCGGAAGCGCAAGGCATACTGCCGGGGGGCGAAGTCGTCTCGGATGCCCGCAAGCTTCTGCTCTACTTTCGGCGGGACGCCAGCGGCCGGTTCCTGATGGGAGGGCGCGGCCCGTTCCACGAGCCCCAGGGCGAGCCCGACTTCCGCCACCTGCAGCGAGCCATCGGTAAACTCTACCCAGCTCTGAAGAATGTGGAGATCGGCTACCGCTGGGCGGGCCGGGTCGCCCTGACACGCGACGCCCTGCCTCACGTGCATCAGCCCGCAGCGGGGCTGACCGTAGCGCTCGGCTACAACGGACGGGGCGTGGCCATGGGCACGCACCTGGGCAAGCTGATCGGTGAACACCTGGGCAACGCCTCGCTCCACGAAGCCTTGCCCTTCCCGATCACGCCCATACAACCCATTCCCCTGCATGGGTTGCAGCGGCTCTATGTGGGTGCCGTGGTCAATTACTATAGAGCCCGGGATTGGCTGGAACGCTAGGCCACGCAGCCCCCTCTCTCCCTGGAGAGTCCGTGCATGGTAGGCTGGGCGCCTAATAACTATTTCAGTAACGGTATCTCAGCAACGATACCTCAGGAGCCAAGCGAATGGGCATCGGTGAAGAACAGAGTTCGCGCTCTTCCCTGTTCAACCAATCCATCGAGAAGGCATTCGCCATCCTGGAGTTGTTCGGCGCCCAGCATAGCCAGCTGAGCCTTTCCGAGATCGCCCGACTCAGCGGCATGAGCATGGGCTCGGTGCAGCGCATTACCCATACGCTGGAGCAGCTGGGCTACCTTACCAAGGTGCCCGCTTCACGCAAGTACCGTATCGGCATCAAGATCCTGACCGTGGCCTCGCAGTACCTGGAAGCGGACCTGCTGGTGGACTGCGCCAACCCCTACCTCTCGGACCTCAGCAACCGCTGCCTCGAAACGGTCTCGTTGACCGAGCCCAGCGGGCTCGAGATGGTCTACGTGGCCCGTTTCACCAGCCGCCATTACATTCCCATCCACATGCCCATCGGCAGCCGGGTGCCCATGTACTGCACGGCTTCCGGGCGGGCCTACCTCTCAGCACATGATGAAACGACGATTCGTCGCTACCTGGAGGCCTCGGAGCTAATCCGCCATACCCCCGACACCGTGACGGATATCGATACCCTGCTGGAGATGATTCTGGCGTGTCGCAAGCGCGGCGTGGCCTGGAACAACGCTGAATACTTCCTGGGCGACATCAACGTCGCCGCCCCGGTACTCAATGGCTCAGGCGAGCCGGTAGCCGCGGTTCATGTCACCGCCCCCGGCAGCCGATGGACGCTCGATACCGCGCTCGAACGGCTGGCCCCGCCGCTGATCGAGTGCGCGCGGGCGATCACCAAGGCGGCTCGCACGCGGATTTGACCCCCCAAGCCTACTCCACCGCTTCGCGCTTGCGCACCACGTCGATCTGCTGCTGTTGCCGGGTCCACTTGCCCTGGGGCTTGTCGATGTACTGGAAGTACTCGTTGGTGAAATTGCCCTGGTTGCAGGTGGTGCGATAGCAGGCCGTGGGAACCTCATCGCGCGGCAGCACCTGGTTGAACACCCCCGGCCCGGTCAGCTCGAAGATGTTCTTGTCGGCCTCGTTCTCGATATTGGCGAGAATGGCTTTGCCGATGCGCTCGATGTGTGGGTTCTCCGGCCTGCTGGCGATGAAGTAGTTGCTGATGTCGCCACGCCGGGTCGTGACGTAAAGCTCATCCAGCTCGGGCCTGACGATCCGCGCCAGGGGCCACACCGCATGGGCGTCGATGTCCAGGTAGACCCCGCCGTGCTTCTGCAGCACCAGCACGCGCCAGAAATCGGCCTGGGCGGCCCCCACCTGCAGACGGGAGTAGGCCTCGTAGATGGCCGGCGAGAAATTCTCGCGGATGAAGGCCGCCCTGGCCTCGGTGACCATGAAGCGGTACTCGAACCCCGGCGCCATCAGGCGGTTGAACAGGTAGTTCAGGTAAACCGGCAGCGTCGCCTTGTCGGTGAAGTTGGTCTGCCAGATGATCCGTGGCACCTTGGCCTGTCGGCTCGGTTTCCACCACGGCGCGGCGCGCTCGGGGATGATGAAACGCTTGTCTGGGAAGACGTAATGGAAGCCATACGAAGCCACCTTGGTGATGTTGGCCAGCAGCTTGACCAGCCTGGCGAAGGCCAGAATGCCTGTGTTCTTCACTCTGCATCCTCTGATGGTGTCACGCTCGGCTGAAGCTTCGAGCGACCACTGCGATGAACCCCTCCATGGTGATTCGCCTCTGCTTGCCTCGAAACCGCACCGGCCTTCGCCTGGAACGGCTGCGATGGGCAGGCAGTGGCACCCCTACGACAGGGCCTCGGCCTGGCAGTTCCCCACGGCCTCACGACGAGAGAGACCTACCGCGCGCCAACGAGCGCACTCTAGCATGCCGATACGATCCACAAGCGAGAAAAAACAGAGGACGACTCAACGGACAACGGTCAGGCAAACGCGCCGGTTCATGCCGCGCCGGGCGGGTCGCCTAGGCGTGTCGGCGGCGATCCGGTAAACTGGCCGGTCAAATACCAAAATCGTGGAGCAGGGATGCAATGCAAAAGCGTTTCGCCTTTGTCATTTCCGATCTTTATGGCGGTGGCGCGCAAAAATCACTGCTTTATACTGCAGAAGGGCTGCGCCAGCGCGGCCATGCGGTGAAGGTGTTCACGCTTCGTGAGCGAATCGAGCACCGCATCCCCGAAGGCCTCGAAATCGTCAACCTGGCCGTCATCAATCGCTTTACCAAGGCTTTCAATACGAGCTGGGTAGAGAAATGGCAGGCGAGGAACATCGCCAAGGCCGTCAGCGATTTTCGCGCCGATACCGTGCTCTCCTGCTCCTGCGACAGGATCACCCGGCACATGCAGCACCCCAACCTGTACTTCTGGGTAAAAGGCGATTCCTCCGCGCAGCTGCGCCACTCTCCCAAGCGTGAAAAGGAGTTTGCCAAGCAGCGCCGTTATTACAGTGGACGTAAGATCATTGCCGTTTCCCACGGGGTGGAGAAAAACCTGCAGGAAGTGATCGGCATACGGCCCTCTCACATCCAGACCATCTACAACCCCTACGAGCGCCACCCCTTCCTGGAGATGGCCAAGGAGGAGGTCTCGGCTCCCTTTGCCGACTACTTCATCCATGTCGGCGCCTTTACCCACGTCAAGCGGCAGGACCGCCTGCTTCGCGCCTACGCGCGCAGCGGCATCGCAACACCGCTGGTGCTGCTCGGCAAGGGCGAAACCGAAGGGGAAATCAAGCAGCTGATCGCCGAACTGGGGCTCGAGGACAGGGTCACCATGCTCGGCTACCGCACCAACCCCTACCCCCTCATCCAGAAGGCCAAGGCGTTGGTCCTCACTTCCGACGCCGAAGGGCTGCCCCGCGTTCTCATCGAGGCGCTGCTGCTGCATACGCCGGTGATCAGCGTGGATTGCCCAAGCGGGCCCAGGGAGATTCTCACGGGGGAACTGACCGACTTTCTCGTCGGGCAAGAGGACGAAGCAGGCCTGGCGGATGCCATGGCCCGGATGGATGCCGCACCGGTCAAGATCGATGAGCGCTATTACCGGCAGTTCCTGACCGAAAACGTGCTTCCCCGGTTCGAGGCGCTATGAGCGGCGACATGACATGAAGCTACTCGACATACCCTTCAACGACCGCCACCGCCGCTACCTGATCTTCCAGGCCAGGGACCTTCCCGATCGACTCGTGCTTGCCAGCACCTCCACCACGGCGCAGTTTGAATCCATCGGCAGCAGTCGTTTCTTTACCTCGAGCGACGGTAACCTGGTCGCCAAGGTAGTGCCCGACAAGTACAGCAGGTGGCAGAGCCCGCTGAAGTGGTTAATGCGCGACTACCTCGAAAAGCGCTGGCTGGGGCAATGTGACGCGCGCGAGGAGTACGAAAGCCTGCAGATACTGAAGCAAGCGGGGCTGACCACCCCCCGCTGCCACGGCTGGGGCATCTCGCTCAATCCCGGCAACAGCAATGCCTCGCTACTGCTGACCGAACTCATTCACGACGCCCGCCCCGGCGGGGAAGTATTCGACGAGATAGACGAGGCGGATCGCCTGGCCTTCCTGGAGCGCTTCTGCACCGAAGTGGCCCAGCTCGCCAAGCTTGGCTACGTGCACCGCGACCTGCACTACAACAACCTGCTGATTCGGCATGACCAGACCATCGTGTGGATCGACGCCAATGTCAGGAAAATACGGGACAAACGGAACGATACATGGAGCGCGGTGAGAGCGGGCTTATCCGAAAGCAAGCTTCGCGGGGCCGACCATCTCGAAACCGTGAAAAGGATCTTGCAGGCGAAGCTGGGCCAGAGTACCGGCAACTCCTGAGGTGTTTTTAAGGAAAATCGCACAGTCAGCGAGACAAGGACTTCAAGAGGGCAACATGGCACGCTTCCTGTTTATCATCGACCAGCTCGCCAGCGGCGGCGCGCCTCGCTCCGTCATCAAGCTGACGCGCGCCCTGCTGGAACGGCAGCACCAGGTTACCCTCGTTTCGCTCCGTGATCCGGTGACGCTGCCGGTTCCAGAGGGGGCCAGCGTGCATGTCGTGCCGTTCACACCCAAGAGATTCTGGCAAAAGCAGCAGCGTTACAGACTGCACGCCGAGCGGCTCGATTCGTATCTCGACGAGCTGGGTGAAGCATTCGATCTGGTAGTCGCCAACCTCAACCATGCCCACCAGGTCTTGGCGCGCTCCAAGCTTTCATCCAAGGCCTGGCTGTGTATTCGCTCGGACCCTTGGCAGAGATTGATCTCACACAAGCAGGGCTGGCGGCGTGCCATCAAGCGGCACAAGGTGAAGGCGCTGTACAGAGACAAGCGAATCCTCACCCTGACCCAGGATAATTTACGCTCGCTGGACCGCATCGGCATCGAGCCTGCCAGAACCGAGGTCATACCGAACCTGGTGGAACTCGAGCACATACAGGAGAGAATGCTTGACGCCCTGCCAGAACCCGAACTGGAGCAGCGCGACTTCTGCCTCTTCGTCGGCCGGCTCAACATGCGCCAGAAACGGCTCGACAGGCTGCTGGAAGGCTACAAGGCGAGTGGCACCGAGATGCCATTGGTCATGGTAGGCGACGGAGACACCGGCGCCGTGGAGGAAGTGAAGAAGCGTGCCGCAGCACTCGGTATCGAAGAGCAGGTCATGCTGTTGGGAAGCCGCGACAACCCCTACCCCTACATGCGCCGGGCCCGCTTGTTGTTACTGGCTTCCGACTACGAAGGGCTACCCAACGTGATCATCGAAGCGCTGGCCTGCGGCACACCAGTGGTGAGCACCGATTGCCTCTCGGGCCCTCGCGACATCCTGCAGGGTGACCTGGCGAGAGGGCTGGTGACTCCCAAGGAAGACATCAAGAAGTTCGGGCAGGCGATAAGCGACCTGCTAGGCAACCCGCCCATCATCCGCCCGGAAGTGCTCGCACAGTATTCGCCTGGCTCAGTGGCTGACCGTTATCTCGAGCTTATCGAGGAGGAGAAGGCCGCCTCGCGATGAACCCGGCTCGAGAACACGCCCCAAAGCACCGCGAGCCAGAAGGCAAACATCATCACGCCGCTGTTGTGTTCCATGAAGGTCTGGGTCAAGCCAAAGTCAAGGTAGGTAACACTAAGCAGCGCCCCGGCAATTGCCACGGAGCGGGTTTCCAGGCTCTGATGACCGAATTGCTTCAGGAACTGGCGCATAGGGACCAGATAAAGCATCAATAACACTGCAAGCCCGATCACGCCACGCTTGGCCATGGCATCGAGGTACTCGTTGTGGGCATGGCCAAACCGAGTGACCCCTTCTCGGATCTCCCCGGCCTCCCCTAGCTCAATCAAGGCGGCGTGGTAGCCGTTGCTTCCCCAGCCGGTCAAGGGGCGTTCTTGTATCAGGGTAACGGCGCCCTTCCACATCTCGAAGCGATCACCCACCGAACTGCCCTTCTGGACACCCGCCCGGTATTCCGCCACGTCCTCGAATCCCTGATGGATACGCGACTGAACGCCCGTCTGGGGAATGCTGTAGACCGCCGCCGCTGCCAACACCACCGAGACCAGGATGGAAACTTTTACCCGCCTGGGCAGCAGGCGACCGTAGCCCCGGTAGAGCACCAGCAGCACGATGGGAAAGCCGATCCAGCCCCCGCGACTGCCCGAGAAGAGCGAGCCGAGAATGCCCCCCAGGGCGCCGACCAACAACAGTGCCACCCAGCCGGATCGCTGCCGCTGCTGCCATGCCCAGCCAAGCCCCGCCAGGCAGAACACCGCCAGCACCATGCACAGGTTGCCGAACTGGATCACGTGGGTGAAGCTGTCGGCGCGCTCCACGCCTTGCCATTTCTGCCACGAGGCCCAGCTTCCCGCCCCGATAGCGCCGATGGCAATGCCGCTCCACATCCATGCGAGGCGCGGCGGGTAGGCCATCACCAGCAGCATGGCGGGAACGGCCAGCAGAAAACGTAGCGGCTTGTCGAAGCCGCTCGAGCCCTGCCCGTCCAGCCAGGCTTCCACCATGCCCACGGCGGCATAGCCAACCAGCGCGGCAATTACCAGCCAATCCTGGCGCGTAAGGCCAAGCGACGGACGTGCCACCAGCAGCCAGCCACTGCCCAGCAGCAGCAATGCCGCCCCGGCCGAATAGCCGCTGGGCACCACCAAGGCAATGGCACCCAGCAGAAAAACAGCCAAGCTCGTGTAAGTGGTCAGGAAAACGGTTCTATCCGAGGTGCGGGGCAAGTGAGGCGTCACGCTATGGGCTTTCACGAGTCGGGAACTTGGCTGCTACAGGGCCCATTACCTTACCACATCCCGGCCCGCTCAATGGACCAGTAAACACGCGACTTATATGAGTTATCACGCATTCAAGAGACGCCAACTCCCGCTAGACCGCTGCCACACGGGTGGTTGGCGCCCCGCTCAATAGGCGTTAGGGTTGATGAACCCCTTGAAAATCGTCAGCCAGATAATTCGCAGGTCCAGCCACAACGACCAGTTGTCGATGTACCACAGATCGCATTCCACCCGGCGCTGCATCTTCTCCAGGGTGTCGGTCTCGCCTCGCAGCCCGTTGACCTGGGCCCAGCCGGTAATGCCCGGTTTCACCTTGTGGCGGCGCATGTAGGACTCGACAAGCTCCTTGTAGTGCTCGTTGTGTGCCAGCGCGTGCGGCCGCGGACCCACGATCGACATGCGCCCCTGCAGCACGTTGTAGAACTGAGGCAGCTCGTCCAGCGAGGTGCGGCGCAGGAAAGCCCCGATAGGGGTCAGCCGTGAATCGCCCTTGGTGGCCTGGGTCACCTGCCCGTTCGGCTCCTGGTGCACCCTCATCGAGCGAAACTTGTACACCTTGAACCGCTTGCCGTTCACTCCGGTACGGTACTGCTTGAAGAGCACCGGCCCACGGGAGGTGAGTTTGATCAAGACAGCGATGACAACGACGGCCGGCAGGGCGATCAGCGAGAACAGGGTGCCAAGGAGAATATCCTCCAGTCGCTTGACGACACGCGACACACCATCGATAGGCGTGACGCTGAGGTCAACAGCCAGGTGCCCTGCTACCTCGCTCATACGGTGGTTGAGCAGCTGCATGTCGGGAAAGTCGGGTATGAAGCGCACCTCCGCCGTATGGTTGCGAAGGGCAAAGAAGATCGAGCGCACCACCCCGCCCATCTCCAAAGGCACACAAATCCACACCTCCCGAGCGCCGGAATCCACTACCCGTTTGACCAGTCGTTCCAGGTAGATCTCATCGGGCATGCAGCTCATGCGCTCGATACCGGCGATCGAATAGCCTTCGGCGGGTGAAGCGCGCATGCCCTGGGCCACACTCACCAACTGCGGGCCGGGGCCAACGAGAAACACCGAGCGACGCGCCCCACCGCGCCGACGCACATGCCGCAGCAGCAACTGCACGGCGACACGCAACCCGGCGCACCCAATGAAGGAAAAGAGCAGCGTCATGCCCACCCACAGCCGCGAGTAACGCTCCGCGGTATGGGCGAAGTAGATCAACGACGTCACCACCGCCGCCACTACCATCCAGACGAACAGCAGCCGCATCAGCAGCGTGGTGATACGGGTGATCCGCCAGCGCGAGTAGCCGCCCTGGGCCATGTTCAGCACGATCACCAGCAGCCCCATGACCGCCATCGCCAGCCAGTAGCGGTCGTGATCGGGCGTTACTCCGAAGCGAACCCAATGGGCGAGAATGCCGGCACCGATCAAGGCGAAGAAATCGACGACCGGTACGATGAGCTGAGCGGGATACCGCTCGGCAAAGCTGACTGCCGTGTGCTTCATCGAAACGACTCCTTGTCACATCCATGGATGTGACAACGAACCGAAGCAAACGGCACTCGCAAAACCCTGGCGCAGCCATCACGAGACGACGCCGGCCGGCTCCCCCACCTTCCCTCTTGCATGTCACGCGTCCCCTACAATTCACTGAGCAACGCATTGAGCTGCCGTGCAAATGCGCTGCGCTTGCGGTGAATACGCTCTGCGGCGCTTGATCCACCCTGCGGCCAACGGCTGGTGTCGAGAATGGCCGACACCAGCTGCGGCACGCGCTCAAAAGCGGACACATTGTACATGCGTAGGAAGGCTTCGGCGGTATCCAATTGATGGTCGTTGCGATGTTCGCCCAGGCTCGCCTGGCGCGGCAGCAGAATCAGCGGCTTGCCCGCCTCCAGACAGGCGATGATGTTACCCATGCCGGCATGGGTCACCACCAGGTCCGCCGCCTCGAACCGCGCCAGGAACTCCTCGCTCGGGAAGAGTGGCCGGGCATGCACGTTGGGCCACTCGGCAAGCGCCTCCAGCCTGGCTCCGGGACCCGCCTGCAAGGTGAGCTGCCATTGCGGCCGTTGACGGGCCACCTGCTCCACTGCCTGCTGCAGGCGGGGAAATGCCAGTTGGGTACCGGCAGTGAACAGCAGCTTCATAGCAGGCTGCCCAAGTGGCGTACGCGCTTTGTGGCAAGCTCGGGCCACTGGGTGAGTACCTGGGTGGCGAACAGGCACGCGGCTCGGCCGGAAAGAGACAACTGCCGGCTATTGGCAATGCTATCCACCCAGATTGTCTTGCGCCCCATCAGAAAACCGGCGAACAGGATCAGCAGGCCAGGGGCCGCGCCGGTGCTGACGATCAGGTCGGGCCGGCTTTTCCGCACGATGCTCATGGCACGGGGCAATTGGCGAGCCCCACACCACAGCTCGCGAACGTTGAAATCATCCAGGTAGAAATTGGCCGACGAGTTCTGCTCCCTGGATGTGGAAACGAACAGGCGCTCGTCGCATTCGATCAACTCGGCCAATCGCTTCAGCTGAGCCCAATGCCCGCCGAAGGAAGCGGCAAACAACACCCTCATCGCGGCAGCTCTGCCCTGCCGTGTCGGGTCGTCACCAGCCGGAATCGCTGTCCCACCTTCACTGCCTTGAGATAAGCGAGCACCAGCAGCGCCCAGGCACGCTCACGCCAGGTCATGTCCCGCCGGGTAACCAGCGAGGCCATATCGCCAACGAGATTACCCAGCACACGCCGCAAGCCACCGAATACGCCGCGCTCCTGGTACAGCGCCTGGCTGCCGGAGGCTACGCGGCGGGCCTTGCCGGCAAGCGCGGCAATAGAGGAACGCGCGGGATGGCGCACCACGGCAATTTCACAGAACAACAGCCGATGACCACGCGAAGTGGCACGCCGGGTCCACTCGAAATCGCCACCAGACATCAAGCCGGAATCGAACACTCCCACCTCATCGAACACCTCACGGCGCACGAACAGGTTCGCCGTGACCGACACCCCGTTGGCCACGTTCTGCCGCTGCCGAAAGGCGAAGGCCTTCTCGAAGCATTCAGCGGGCGTCAAGCGAGATGCGGCGTAGCTCAGCTCGATATTCCCCGCCACCAGCCCAACGTCGGGGTTGGCTTGCAAGCACTCAATCCCAGCTTGTAGCCAGCCGGGAGCGGCCATGCAATCCGCATCGAGAAACACGAGTACATCACCACGAGCCTCGGCAATACCGCGATTGCGCGCCGCGTAGGAGCCTGGGGCCGGCTCATGAAGTAGTCGAGCATTGCCGGGCAGCGTCAAATCACACGGCTGGGTCTCGCCAGCATTCTCCACAATGAGGATTTCAAACTCTTGCGCCGGCAGGGTCTGATCTACCATAGCATCGAGGCAGGAGCGCAAGGCGTGCCAATCACGGTAGGTAGGTACGATGATAGAGACGACAACTTCTGGCATATCGACCTTCATGCGTGCCCTTCGCCCGCCGCAGGGCACGTCGAACTCTTGCTCTCTCCTTCACGCGCCATGTCAATTGCAGAGAGGCAGGCAAGGATATCAGGCAGCAGCGCTATGGCATCGGCATATCGCTGCTTGTTGAAGTTCTGTTCAAAAGCACTGCAACAAGCACAAAGGCGGATGCGTGCCGTGGGTGTATTCTGCAAGGATTCACGTATTTCCGACGCTTCGGCCAATAGTTCATCAAGCTTCGGTAGCCATGACTCAGCATGTGGTACCCCCACACCGATCGGTTCCAGTGCCCAGTTGCCGAAGTGAGCCTGAATTAGCTCTCCTGTTTCCGACACAAAGCTGAGGTCCCTTGGTACACCAGGATTGAGCAACACTAAAGGAAGAAGATTCAAGTTTTCAAGAAGATCCTCGAAACGTCCCTTGATCCGTTCTAGGGCGGGCAGATGATCATCATCAGCTACGACTATCAATCGCTCAAACATCGGCAAACCCAAACGATGCTGCAGGAGAGGATGTGAACGCTGGTAGCGATTCACCAGTGTTTTATCAGGCTCTACCTTCCAATACTTAGCCAACCACTCTACTTCTATTTTCGATGCAACGGAGCTGCTAGGGTCGTACCAGTCCGGCAAGCGGAACAAGTGAACATCGAAACCATCCATCTCCCCAATGTACACAAGCTCAGGAGCCGGCAGCCGATGACCGGACGCAGACGATAATATATCCGCCTCGCTCATCGCCGCTTTGCGATACCGCTTGCCGAATATTTTCAGCAGGTACCGTTCAGTCTCTTCCTCCTCTGTCTTTACCTCGACATCGAAAGTCAACAGATCCGCCAGGCCGCTCTGCTTCCAACGACATTCTACTTGAATACCATCGTACAGCTCATGACCTTTAACCTCTGCAAGGATCGGTAGAAGCAGATCACAATTTTCACTCAAGGAAAGAAAGTTCCAGAATTTCCTGTTACGGGTGTGTTCCGGCATCTTTTCCAGGCGATGACCAGTAAAAAAGATGGCATTGATCTGGAGACGCTTGTCATTGAGCCATATCGCATCCTTTAGCACACCATCGAGCCGGTTCAAGAGCTGCCTTGACAGCAGCAAGCTGATGAGCGCCACCATGAAACTGACGCCTTCCCATAACAGAAAATCCACCACCATAAAGGCGAACAACATCATGAAGCCAATGCCAGAAAGCAGCCCTATCAGGGTTCCCGCCTTCTGTTGCAGTTCGCTGCGCGCTTCGACGCGATGACCCAGCAATGCCACGAAAGTTGAAGCGGCCACAACATAACTCACAATGGCAAGGAGAAAGCCCGGATAAACAAGGGCAAAAAGTAAAATTAGCACTACCGACAGAGCTCCGGTAGCCAAGCCAGCCGCCAGTTTCTGATAGGCTTGGCTCGCGACTTCGTCCTGGTTGGTGAACAGGACCAGCTTGTGAGTGCCTGCCACCACGCCGGCCGCTCCTTTTTCCGCCATGTAGCTCAACAACCTTTCTGATGAGAGCGAAACGGCATAGAAAAACACAGTTGCAAGACTAAGGGCAATGACCAGAAAATCTCGGTCTAAAGCAGCCCATGAGTCTGGAAAGTAGCGCGGGGTGCCCGTCGAACCTATCAAAATAATGACTTTCAGCGGCAAGAAGAAAGCCAACATACGGGAAAATTGGCTTACCAGGGTCAGCGCAACGAGTGTCAGCGTGGGCAGAGGCACAAGCTTGAAAAACTTCTTGAGAACTGCTGCCGACCAGTACAGGTGGCGTAGCGCAACGCGATAAAACCACATCAGGTATCACACCTAAAAAACATATGCCTTACCCTTCAACTCAGCTGCCAAAATGGCCGAATACCATCGTGAGGGAAGAACAACGGTTTCACCTCTTCCTGGCGGGGAATTTCCAACTGCTCAAGCTCACCCATTTTCCCATATCGGAAAAGATAGGCGTAATAGATAGGGTAGAAGCGCTCGGTATCGAATGCATCGATCTGTTGAAAGGGCCATTCCTTCTCCATATACGAAAGCAACCACTCCATTGCCTTGCGTAAGCCCTGCCCTTGTGGCCCTTCGAATGTCCAGAGATCCTCACCGCATGAGTCGGCCAACTGCGCCAAGTGGATCCACCCCTGCAGGTTGAAGCAACAGTAGTGAGCGGTGGTGGTACGCTTCAGCTCCTCGGGCTGGCTACCGTCGGCAGCGAACTGGTGCACGATGCGAAAACGGCAGTCTCTCAGCGTATGGCGCAGCAACGTATCCTCTCCGAGAAACGCGGCAATGGCACCAACCTGTAGGTCGTAGTAGGTGCCATGGTTGTTCTGCGCTGCGCGCTCCTTCAAGCCCTGCGGGCTGGTACACAGCCAGTGCAGGTATTTTGATAGCCACTCCCTTAGCGTATTCGATTCGCTCTGATTCAACTTACCACGCTGCTCCAGTAGTCTCACGGCATCCAGGAAGTAGTAAAAATCCTTAGCCTCGATGATGCCGGAACTGCTGCCCCGGTTCTTGTTCCACCCCTTCCTCACCTGGGCATAATCGAGATGAGGCGCCATCGCTGTTTCTGGGTCTAGGAACCAGGTACGAACGAGGCTTGCCGCATGAGCGTCGTACCGCTCATTCTGGCCGACGCCCCCAGCCAAGGTTAGAACGAAGGTGTCATCGAAAAGCCGCTGCAAGCGCGTGCGGTCGTAATTATCGCTTAGCGGTTCATAGAGCCGCGTGCCGGGAACGCGCTTGCCATCCCTGCGTATATAAGGCAGCCCCGGAATGGGAAGCGGAATGGGCCAGAAATACGGTGCGGGGTGCCAGTAGTCGTGAGGATTCTTGCTCGGAGGAAGCGTCTTTTTATCGACGACCGAAAAGGGCCCGCGAGCTAGCGCTTCATCCGCCGCGCTTATCAGGCTTCGCCTTAGAGTCTCGCTTGCAATGCCATTCGATGCCACTTCGGCCACATAGCACGGACGACTCGGGTCGTAGCGAGATTGGTGTCCTTCTCCATCGAGTCTATCGAGCAGATTCGCGATGGCTTCGTTACGCGCCAAGCCACGGTCGACAAGACCACTTTTTCCTTTTTCCAGATGGCCTTGACCCGAGAAAAGCCGCGCTACCCATCCTGCCGTAGCGAATGCGCCAGCGTCCTCTGAATAGTCAGGACATGGGATATCCCATGGCTCGATATGCCAATGGTCCCATTTGCCGGGTATGCCGAGCCGCCAGAACAGCTCTACCTTGGGGCGGCGGCCATAGTAGCACGCTTCATCGAACTCCTCGGTGCTATCACACCTGAAGATCATTTGCGGTTCTTCATCAGCATGTGGGCGATAACCTTTCTCCAGCAAGCTCTCGTTGCTGGAAATTCGTGCCATCGGAACGATAAAATAGCGGCACTCTGGTTGCGATTCAATACTCGCTACAAGTTCATTCCAGGCCACATCCGTAAGGAAGCAATTGCCATCCCAAGGCAACACCCATCTGGCTTGATCCTTCCCTGCTCTGAGCGCCACGTTCCGCGCTCCGTTATTATTCATCACATAGTTATTCTTATGGCGGTACAGCCGCATCCATATGCGGCTCTGTTGAGGAGCGGTCAACTGAGAGAATAGTTTTCCAGTTGGTAAAAAACCGCTTGGCACCCCCTCGACATCCAGTGGCAGAGCCTGGTATACATCAAGGTGAAACGGTATATGTATATATTCGACATTGGCAGCTTCCAGCATACCAATTATCTTCTTTTCTTCATCGGGATCGACAATACGGTTGACAATAAAGCGCTTAACGCAACCTTCTAACTTCGGCTCATTCTTGAGGATAAATTCCAAATTTTTCCGTGACTGCCCTTTCTCGTGCCGAGGAACAAGATCGTTACCAACTATGCGATAAAGAACAAACTCGCTTTCAAAATTATTTAGGCAAAATTGTCTTTCTTGAACCTCATCACGAGATATGGTTTTTTTCCTTTTTACCTGCCTTTCTGCCGGAGTAGTGACCTTAATGTTATGAAACAGTCTAAACTGAAAATCTCGCTTAATTTTTTTAAAATAATTCAACACAACTGGCATCCTGAACCAAAGTCAATAAACCTACGATTCCATCAGCATCATCGAGACTTCACTTCTCAACCTGCCAAGGTCCTCTGTCCAATGATCGGAAATACTCGGGTCATAAGTCTCAAATCTCTCAAGCCAATCCTCATTGTAAAAATTGTTCTTCCAGAAGCCATCCTTCAATTCAGAGATAGCAACTCTTAGTGTGACCGAGTTTTTTACAAAGCCGTAGTAATCTTCTCGAATATTGTCGAGCTCAAATAGTTGATAGACTTTCACCCCATCATGAAGAAGATCAATTACCACGGAAGAATTTGGAACCAAAGCGATATGATCATACTCAGGTACAACATCATGCACATGAACACGACCATTTAGAAAGGAAAAATCATTTTCTTGCGAGCGAGGATGTTTCTTGATAGCGACACTTTCCACATCGGCATTGTATTGGCATAAATTTACCACCTCCTCCACTTTTTCCTTAAGAAAAGTAGAGCTCAGATAAATTACCACCCTCACCTTATCCGGCGAAGCATCCGTTATTTCCTTAAAAGAGGCGGATCCCTCCTCCCTTGGTATGATGTATGTCGCCCCCTCGATCTTACCTATTTCCGCATAAGTGTCTAATGACTTTTTATTGCGCAATATGGAAATCTCGAAATCCAAAGCAGGAAAGTCTTTGGTCACTTCGGCATGCTGCACATATATCCTGGGAACGCCTTGTAGCTTCATTACCATCGAGAGCGCTACGGATATATCGGTATGATCGTTGGCAAAAATGGACACCTTCGGCTTCTCATTCGCTCGACTGAAATATACCAGCAGCCGGTAATACGCACTCGCGAATCGAATAAGAAACCTAAGCGAGGTAGGGTTAACTTTTATGCGCCATAGATATACGAGGCAGCAACAAAGCAGCACGAATCTGACAAAAATATGGTAAAGATCGTTCTTTCCCTTTTTTGCTGGATAAAACGACACGTTTTTTTCTTTAGCGTAAGTCAACAAGTCAGCAGCTTCAGTGCCAGCCATCAACTTTTGCAAAAATAAAAACTCTCTTTCATTATTTCTTGTGCTGCCGCAGTATAAAGCCTCTGGAACAGGCCCAACATAGCGCTTGTGGCGTGATAGAAAAAATTCTCTGAATAAATAACCCGCCGCTACCAATCGAGGCAGACGTGAGGAGTTGAGTCGCTTGTATTTTTCTTCCGCCTCGATTCGCACATGATATACCGGCACATCACCGAATCGAATAATCTTGAAGTTTTTCTCAAGCCCATAAAAAAACAAACGTACGGCATAGTACAATTTATGCATCGATGTTATTCGCCACTATATTCATTAATGATTGCCCTACATCCAAGGCAACACCACCTTTTTTTGCGACTTCTGCAGCGAAAATTTTTCCTATGAACCCGGCAGAAATAAAGAAGACGACACCTGGACCCGCCAGACTTCTGATCTGATCAAGGTAGTTTTCATAAACATAAGGCAGAGGCTGCGTGGCTTCCGAACAACTGAACTTCTCTGCCTTCAGGAGGCGGTGTGTTGGCAATTCTATATATGTAGCATGAGGCAAGTCTTCAAAGACCGATTGTAGATACTCTCTCTTTGCACCCGAAATAAAAACGACACGCCGAGCGAGCTTAGCAAGTTTTGTAATGTATTCCCTGTCAAACAGATACAAGTTTATCTGTCCTTCTGTGACATGGGCACGGCCATTATATATCTTCAGATAACCATGGCAGAGCGTGAACAGCCTACAAAGCAGAGCATTGTTGAAAATACTATAGTCGCGATTGATGCTCAGCTCATCGATAAATCTGAATACACTAGGAATTCCGACCAAGTCATGTTCAGGCAAGCTTCGCCTGAAATTTTCTTGGATTGTATTCCTCAGCTCAGGAGACAGTACTTCTCCCCACCAATGGAGCTCCTGCCGCTCCACATCGAAGGGGCAAGGTAAGACATCAGGAAACCCATAGCCTTCACCATCATTAAGGCGCACGAAGGAAAAAGGTTGTTGTAGTTGAATTTTCTCTTCGATACTTCGCTTTATCTTAACAAACTTACCACTCTTAATTTGGCAATCAAGAGAGTTCTTTTCGTTGGGTATGGCTTCCAACAAGCCCAGCAAGTATAGTTTATATTCTTTAGACAAAGTTTTATCTAGTTGACAGAAATCACTTTCAATCTCTTTATAAACCACCGAACCATCTTGAACAAGCCTACCTTCCCAGTACTTGGCCTTCACTAAAGCGGGTGGCGACATCTGATGCAAGTACTTTTTTTTCAAATCAAAAAAAACATTACTTTCACCTTCAGCCGAAGCCTTACGCAAGACCTTTAGGACATCATGGATAGTAATTTTATCTATCAAGCCAGCGCTAGAAAATGCCTCGCAAGCTTGGGATGGCGGTAATTTTTTAACTATGAGAGAAATCAATAAACGTCTATATTCACTTTTATTCTTGACACTATTTTTTTGTTTTTTATAGAAGCTTACGAACTGATCCATCTCCTCAGACACAATAGGAGATGGCGAAGACAAAGCCTTATGAAGCCCTATTAAATTATTCAGTTCATCATGTAATGCTTTATTATTAGCGATAACATCATAGGCAGGGCTTCGCAAATTGCGTAAATGTGAAAGTGCTTCCCACAATACTCTCAAGGAGACATTTTTTTTCCTTTGGAAAGTTATAAAAAGAGCTCCTGGATCGTTGCTTTTGTCTATTTTTTTCGCAATTCGCGCCCCCTCTTTAGCTATGATGGCTTTAGCAAACCTGACAACATGGCGATATAGATTTGATGGTGTGATATTCATACACCCAAACCTTCTAGAAAATAACAGTGTACTGAGAATATAAACATGATAGATGAGAAAAAATTAACAAAGAGTCGGAACACGACAAATAATTACTCCTTAAATTGTTATAACACGATATAGAGTAACCACAGGACTCCTTGCCGCCATCATTAATTATTACTTAACTCCTTCTTTGACCCCTTCTATAATTCTGCATGCCGCAAGTTCCATATACGAATCCCCTGAAATTAAGTAGTCGTTGATTTTATCCATGTACCAAGTAGGCACACCGATACTATCGTTCGTTATCGGCCGCCGACTATATGTATTTGGTAGGGCAACCTCTTTTGTTCCCATATAATGAAGAAGACCCATGGCTTTCTTACGAAGCTCAGGGGCTGGAGCTCTTAATATTGCCTTTGCCAACAGATTCTCATAGCCTGTTCTATCTTTGGGATAGTTCAATGCAAGTGGGTAATCATAGCGACCAAAATGGCTGCACATAACAACCGGCACTCCAAGCCCCGTGAGCTCAAGACATGCCGTACCATTCCAAAGCACCGCGAGGTCCAAATATTGGGCTAAGTCACCAGCATTGAATTCAGCATGGTTTAGAACGACGACATTCTTTGGGAGATTCTCTGGCAACACATCTTCAAGTTTTTCGGTAAGTTCTAGAGCAATTTCTGGACGAAGCTCATGTGGATGAGGCTTGATCAATAAAAGAAGATCAGGGTTTGCTCGGGCAATTTCTACAGAGTGATGAAGCCAGTCAATCATATCTTCGTGTGCTGGTCCGCCGTCGTATGGAACAGCCAAGTCGCATAAAATTTTACCAAAACAACATACAATCCGACGCCCTTCCCTGCGAGCATGATTGAGTGCGGCAGCTGCAGGAGATGAATGCACACCTTCGTCGCGACCTGTTCTATTCTTTGCCACAAGTTCTTCGAAGCGCTTATGGACTTCTTGGCTGCCTTTGTTGTCCTGATACCAACGCTCAAAGCGTTCTGGGATTGCTAGGAATGGAGCGCGGCAGTTTCTATGCAGCGTCATATCCACCACAGCCATCGAGCCAGATGTCTTACTGCCTAGGTTAGTGTAGTAGTTTTCATAGGCGACGCTGGCGGCGACGTACCTAAGATTAGGAAGGGGGCGAGCTAACGCAAAGTCTCGGAATACTGAATATGGAGCAACATGGGAATTACTACCGAGGAGCACAATCGGCTGTTCACTCTGTTCGGCAGCCCGCTCTATATTTTTGCAGTGCCTTAAAATATAGTCGCAGCGTCGGAGAATACTAGCGAAAGCAGACGCTACAGGCTCATCATCGATGGCTATGGTAGCGCGACGATAGATGGTGCTAAGACGTTCATAAACTCCTTGGTAGAAATTTATACCTTCGGCTGAAACCACCCGGTTAGACCAATCGACCTTCCAATCCAATACTAGTTCCCCATCCTCTCTTGCTCGGTCGATACTGTTAAAGAGGTCTGCGATAGAGGCATGAGCTGCGCTTGGTGGCTGTTGGTTTAGAACACCTTTCATGAGTGAGCCGACAGCGAACCCCTGTCGCTTAAGTTCGATTAATGCAGGCGTTACCATTGCTAAAGTGTTGAAGCAATTTAGTGAAGCAAGAAGCACGTACCCCGTAGGCTGCTCAGGCTGCTCTATGCGATGCACAATCTCAGACGTTTGCTCTAGAAAATGCAGTCTATCGACAGTACTTTTTCTAGAAATTTGCCGTCGAAGAGGTGCATTCGTAGAAAGCGGCTGTTCCGCAAGAATTCTGGCAGTTTGAAAGTCGTTACGATCCCAAGCAGCTGCCAGCAATAGATTTCTTGCGGTTTGTGAGTGCTGAGCATTATTCCTCAGATAAGTGTATGCCGCTGCTTCACTCAGTTCATTAACCGCGAGTCGCGTCTCTATGTCGTCGACTATAGACTCGGAAAGTGTTGCCTTACACTGCTGTAATATAATTCTTGCAAGCTCAATATGACCGAGCGATATTAGCTGGCGTAATACATGCTTGAAAATAGGTGCGAGACGAGCCACCCATTCTTCGGTCTGGTTATTCTTTCGAAGCGTCTGACGCACGTTCTGCACAGCTGTCAAGAAGCTCTCGAGTTCGTTAGCCTTAACACTCGCATCAATCATCCTTGTGAAGCTGTCTGGTACTCCTAGCTCTAGAAGGTTTTCTTCCAGCATCACAAGCACCGTATCCCTAAGTGTCAAGCGCGATGTGGCGTCAAGTTCAACGCGGGCGGGCTTCCTCTGCAATACTATTGCCGCCTGAAATAGGAGATTGTGATCCTCGACCGTTACTGTTCGAAGGAGTTGTTCTGCGCGTTTGAATTCAAGGTTATCAACAAGCACCGTGAAATATACAAGATATGCACGCCGTACAACCTTAGCATTTTGCAAGTGGCCCAGTTGAATTTTCGGCACTTTAGTAACGGTACGTCCATTGAGGCTTCGAAGGGCAAATTCAAAAGTTTCAACATACTCCACTAGTTGCCGGCCAGGGAGTTTTTGGAAGTTATCTTCAAGCCATTCACAGAAAAAGTTAATAGCAATCTTAAGATCATCGTATCGCACGGCCTCTCGATAAAAAAGGACAACGTCCTCAAAAACAACCGGCATTACCTTAATAGGTGTTTTTGCGATCAGAGAGGGGACGGCTCCAGCCACATGCTGATTCTGCAGTGCCCTCTCGACACTCCCTGTTATTTGCCAACCACTTTCCCTATGACTCTTTCCGTCTATTGCAGCATCGCGCAATCGTTTAAGCGCCGGGATGTGTAGGGCAAAATCTTTGATCGGATATAGCCAACGTTTGTGACGCTGATAAAAGGGGTGTATTTCTTGAATAACAGTAAAAACTTGGCTACGAATTGACGTCATTTCTGCACTCTAAGCTATTCAATAAAGCAATAATAAGTAAAACCATCCAGTCCATATGGACGCTTCGAATTATTTACGAAATACGCTTTTTTGGAGAACCATCAAACGCTGGTTTTTACTTCGGTCGCACCATGCGGACGTGCGAGATGTCATAACCAGCTGTAGAACTTCTGACAACCTATACCAAACTAATTCTTTAAACCTAATCGTGCTTACTCTATATCACCCTGTGCTACTGGCGTATTAGCTTTTATATTTTTCCCAGCTTTCCGCCCTAGCACACTTGATAAATATTTTGGTGGCATTCCGTACCCTGGTCTTACGCTACGTACCGCATCTTCAGTGATTATTTCCCCCGCTTTTAGGGCTTTTACAAAGTATAACGAACGTCGAAACTGCACATTACCCTGCTCGCTCGATTTTCTACCGTAGTCTACCTTACCTAATGCACTCCACGCCGTTCGGCTATCTCGGCATAGCTCGGCGAGTTCCTTAGGTTCCAAGGAAAAACTGTCGTCGGGGCCACCGCCGTTGCGATCAAGGGTGAAGTGCTTTTCGATTAGGCTCGCGCCTAGGGCAACGCTCGTAATGGCGGTAGTGTTATCCAAAGTATGATCGGACAATCCTGTTACCAGGCCAAAGCGCTCGATCATGTCTGGTATCGTACGCAGGTTGTAATCTTCTGCGGGTGCCGGGTAACCACTTACGCAGTGGAGAATAGCTAGCTGTTTGCAACCCGCACCACGGGCAGCATCAATAGCCTCTTGGATTTCTTCTGCGTCAGCCATGCCTGTCGAGATGATCATCGGCTTGCCAGTCTTGGCAACGTACTCTATCAAGGGCAGGTCCACGGCTTCGAACGAAGCGATTTTATAGGCAGGGGCCCCTAAGCTTTCGAGCAAATCGACGGCTGTGGTATCGAAGGGCGAACTGAAGATAGTGATACCGAGTTCGCGTGCGCGAGCAAAAAGAGGCTCATGCCATTCCCATGGCATATGAGCTTCCTCATAGAGTTCATATAGTGTACGACCGTCCCATAGTCCGCCTTTGATTTTAAAATCATCGCTGTCGCAATCAAGAGTAATCGTATCGGGACGGTAGGTTTGCAGCTTTA
This sequence comes from Halomonas sp. SS10-MC5, assembly GCF_015992245.1. Taxonomy (NCBI): domain Bacteria; kingdom Pseudomonadati; phylum Pseudomonadota; class Gammaproteobacteria; order Oceanospirillales; family Halomonadaceae; genus Halomonas; species Halomonas sp. SS10-MC5. Next base: position 2,505,438 of record NZ_CP065435.1, read on the forward strand.
CAGCATCCGCGCCTGCCTTCTTCGCTTCTTCGATGATGCGCAAGGCTGTTTCGAGCTTCCCATTATGGTTGGCAGAAAGTTCAGCGATGATATACGGGGGCTGGTCTTCAGCAATCCGACGACCGTCGATTTCAATATACAGCAGAGTCATGATGATGTTGCTCCTTGTCCTGCAGTTCTGTCGCTGGCGAGCAGCCCGAATCCGATGACGTCGTGAAATGTTTGCCCATCGAAATGATGGTCGCGTAGCGTAGCTTCTCGTGTGAACCCCAAACGCTCATGAAAGCGTATCGAGCGCGTATTGAAGGCCAAGGCTTCACCGCATAATTTGTGCAAGCCCAACGTGTCGAATGCATAGGTTAATGTGACCCCCCCAAGGCGTTGGCCACTCCCTCGTGGAGCATCGGGCGCCAGGTAAAAGCCCCACTCGGCTCGTCTCGCCGATGTACTGACTAGCGTGATGTTGGCAAAGCCCATCGGCACGCCTTGCTGAAGGTAGAGCAACAGATGCCGGTTCGGGTCCTGTCGAGCTCTTTCGAACCAGCTGCGATGCTCCTTCGCTTCGATTTCATGCTGTGTGTACATGAAGCGACGCACGTCTGGGTGGTTACGCCATTCACGAACGATTTCCAGCTCCGCTTCCTGGAGAGGGCGGAGCCGATCCTCTTCCTCAGCCATTGCCTATTTCCTCTGGGCGACTCTCAGCCGTCATCCATTCGACCAGTCGTGCGACGCCGTTGCCGTCCACGAGACGAGAGGCAACAAGGCTCATCTGGGCCAAGGTTGGCGGGCGAATGTGCTCTTCCCAGATAGCGGGCAAGCGATTCACTGCTTCAGGTTCGCCTACGTTATAAGCCGCGCCAGTCTGATGGAGCGCCCGGCGATGCCTTTCTGATTCTCTGCCAGCTCCAGCATCAAGGTCGGCACACCGAGGCAACAACGCTCCCAAGAGGTACTCCCGGCCGCGCCAATGGCCAGATCCGCCTGGGTCATGCGCTCGGCCATGTCCGTCACGTTGACCACAACGTCACAATGCCAGGGCAGCTCGTCGGCTTTGGCCCTGACGTTATCCAACCAAGGTGCCGAGGCCCCCATGACGACGGTGATATGGCAACTCTCAGGCAAGCCGCAGGATTTGAGCGCTTCGAGCACTGCCCCTGTGGCATTGTCCTTGTCGACACCGCCTAGACTGATCAGTAGCCGCTTGAGTTCAAGCGGATCGCGGCGGCGAGCCAGGCTTTTCTCGCGTAGCTCGGCGAACTCGGGGCGCAGCAGTGCATACCGAGGCCCAATCAAGCGGTGGCAGCCCTCGGGTACCATGTTGTCGTAGTCCGCTTCACGACGGCCCAGGTTCTGATCGAGCAGTATGTTCGCGATATGGGCTCTATCCGCAAGGTCATCAATGACCATGAGCCGGGTACTTGCAGGAAGCACTGCCTTTTCCCAGCAAGCGTCCAGCGCATAGTGGTCCACTATCAGCCAGTCCGGTATCAGGCCTTTCAGGATAGTCCGGCATGCTTCCGCATCGGTTCTCCAGTCCGCGCCCAGCCAATGGGAGTGCTCCGAAACCCCATTCGGCACGTTAGGCTGGGCCTCTTGATCGTCTTTGAGCCGGCCATGCTCAGCTTGAGGTTGGCTCGTCTCATCATGTGCCGCCATAGGTAGCCGATGCACGACGAATCCTTCGGCTTCGATCATCTCAGTCAGGTTGCCGGGGTGCTCACGGCAAAGGAAGTGACACTCGGCTCCCGCTCCGCGTAGCGCGCGAGCCAGAGTGAGGCAACGCATTACGTGGCCGGTGCCAATCTCGAGCGAGGCGTCGACGCGAATGGCAACGACCTTCCCCCCCCTTGCATCAGGCCGATAGCTCACTGTAGCCCGTTCCCCTGTTCCGCCTGCCAAGCTCTGAACAACCACTCCGCCCGCTGCCAATCCTCCAGGGTATCGATATCCTGTACACGGTGACGCGGCAAGATCACCGGCACGGCACGCTCGGAGAATATCGGCAAGCCCTTGAGCCACGCGTCGGCTCGCCCCCAGTAAAACTGGCCGGCATCGTGCCAGGCTTCTTCCAGATCCTGGGAACGGGTATGGAAATGTTCGGGCTGGAGCATGGCCACGCGCCCTTGCGGCGTCAGGCGCAGCGCCCTCTGTATGGGAAAAGCATAACTGGTTACAGAAAAGGCATAGTCAATTTCATCACCGCTCTGCAGGTACCGGTAGCCAGTCTTGAGGTCTTCGGACTGTACGAAAGGCGCGGTGGCATAGAGGCAGCAGACTGCATCCGGGACTTCACCCTGCTCGCGGAGCCACTCGATGACATGGGCAATGACGGGAATGGTGCTGGTGTGGTCATCGGACAGTTCGGCGGGGCGACGAAATGGCACCTCGGCGCCCCACTCCCTCGCTACCGTGGCGATTTCTTCGTCATCGGTTGAGACAATGACACGATCGAAGCAGCCACTGGCCAGGGCAGCCTCGATCGACCAGGCAATCATCGGTTTACCGGCAAATGGCTTGATGTTCTTGCGGGGTATCCGCTTGCTACCGCCACGGGCGGGAATCACCGCCACGCTGCCCGAACGAGCGTTATCGCTCATGCAACCTCCAAAGCCTGCTGCAGGGCACTTAAGACTTCGTCTTGCTGGGCGGTTGTCATGGTGGGATATAGCGGCAGGCTGATGGCCTCGGCGTAGTAGCGCTGGGCCTCAGGAAAATCATTCGGCTGGAATCCCATCGCCTGGTAGTAGGGCTGAGTATGCACCGGTATATAGTGCAGGTTTACGCCTATGCCCTGCTCACGCAATGACTCGAAAGCCTGGCGATGGCTGACACCGATCTCGTCCAGCTTGAGGCGAATCACATAGAGGTGGCGGCCGGAGTAGCTGTCGGGGTGCTGCCAAGGGGTGACCACGGGTAGCTTTGCCAGCTCGCTATCGTAGCGCTCGGCCAGAGAATTCCGCTGTGCAACGTAGTCGTCGAGCCGCTCCAGTTGTGAGACGCCCAGTGCGGCCTGTAGCTCCGTCATTCGATAATTGAAGCCAAGGTCGACTTGCTGGTAATACCAGGGCCCGTCCGCTTCATGCGTCATCAGCTCGGGGGCACGAGTCACGCCGTGGCTACGCAGCAGGTTCATTCTCTGGGCCAGCGGGTCGTCATTCGTCAGCGCCATCCCGCCTTCCGCCGTAGTGATGATCTTCACTGGATGAAAGCTGAAGATCGTGATGTCGCTGTAACGACAGTTCCCGATGTACTCACCCTTGTACTTGCCGCCGATCGCATGGGAAGCATCTTCGATGATCCGGAAGTCATAACGCTGGCCAAGTACGTGGATAGCCTGCATGTCACAGGGCTGCCCGCAGAGGTGAACTGCCACCACGACCTTGGGCAAGCGCCCTTCCCGCTCGGCCTGTTCCAGCTTGGCCTCAAGCGCTTCAGGGCAGAGGTTATACGTCTGGGGGTCGATATCGACGAAATCGACCTTGGCACCGCAATAGAGGCCACAGTTCGCCGAGGCAACGAAGGTCACGGGCGAGGTCCACAGCCAATCCCCTTCGCCTAGCCCGAGTGCGAGGCATGCAATGTGCAATGCCGACGTCGCGCTGTTCACTGCCAAGGCATGGCGGGCGCCGGTTTTCTCGGCCACGGCTTTCTCGAACCGTGGCACTACCGGCCCCTGGGTGAGGAAGTCGGAGCGCAATACTTCTAATACAGAGTCGACGTCCTGCTGCTGTATGTCCTGACGGCCGTATGGAATCATTAAATGCTCCCGATCTTTTCCCAATTGGCATCGATCCAGGACTTGAGTTCTTCGTCAGTCATCCACTCGGCGTTGTTATCGCTGGCGTATACGAAACCTTCCGGCACCTTTTTACCATCCTTGATACGGTTGGCATCCTGGTCCCAGCTGTTGATGGCGGGAAGAATCTTGAAATGCTCCGGGTATTCGTAGGTGTAGTAGGCATCCTCGGCGCCGATCATCTGCTCGTGCAGCTTCTCGCCAGGACGTATGCCAACGACTTCCTGCTTGGCTTCCGGTGCTACCACACGGGCAAGGTCCGTCACCTTCATGGAAGGGATTTTCTTGACGTAGATCTCGCCACCCTCCATATCCTCGAAGGCGTGCCAAACCAGTTCGACCCCCTGCTCCAGACTGATCATGAAGCGCGTCATGCGCTCATCCGTAATCGGCAGTACGCCTTTGTCCCGGATGGACATGAAAAACGGGATGACCGAGCCGCGAGAGCCCATTACGTTGCCATAGCGCACGACGGCGAAGCGAGTATCATGCCCACCTGCATAGGAATTACCCGCCACGAACAGCTTGTCGGAAGTCAGCTTGGTGGCCCCATACAGGTTGATCGGGCTGCTTGCCTTGTCCGTGGAAAGCGCCACGACCTTCTTGACCCCCTTGTCGATACAGGCATCGATAAGGTTCATGGCGCCGTGGACGTTTGTCTTCACACACTCGAACGGGTTGTACTCGGCGGTGGGTACAATCTTGGTGGCCGCTGCATGAACTACGTAATCAACACCGTCCAGGGCACGATAGACCCGCTCACGGTCGCGAACGTCGCCGATAAAAAAACGCACACGGGGATCGTTATGGAACTTCTTGGCCATTTCCCACTGCTTCATCTCGTCCCGCGAGAAGATGATAACCCGCTTGGGGTTATATTTCTCCAGCAGCATGGGGATAAAAGTATGGCCAAATGAGCCGGTTCCACCTGTAACCAGCACGGAAGAGTCATTAAATATCATTTTTCCTTCAGCTTATCAATCCAATTTACTTACAATATTTCTTTAACTACTAAATTCTCTCAGCGCATGCATTCCCACTCTGTTTTCAAGCAAAATCGCACAGGCTCAAATCTACCAGAGCTGCTTGAGAAGCAGCCCGACGATCTCCTGCTGGCTCAGTTCTGCAGTATTGACCGTCAGTTCTGCTGATTTAGGCACTTCATAGGGGCTGCTGATCCCCGTGAAGTCCTTGATCTTGCCTTCCCGTGCCTTTTGGTAGAGCCCTTTGGGGTCGCGCTGCTCGCAGATATCCAGTGGGGTATCGACGTGCACCTCGATGAAGTCACCGTTCTGGAACAGGGCCCGTGCGGCGTCGCGGTCGCTGCGGAACGGTGAGATGAAGGCGGTAATGATGATAATGCCGGCCTCGGCGAATAGCCTTGCCACTTCGCCCACGCGGCGGATGTTCTCGGCGCGATCTTCCTCGCTCATGCCAAGATCCTTGCACAGGCCGTGGCGTACGTTGTCGCCGTCCAGCAGCATGGTGTGGTAACCACGGCGGTTCAGCTCCACTTCCAAGGCATTGGCTAGGGAGGATTTGCCTGCACCAGAGAGCCCTGTGAACCAGATGCACTTGCCCTGATGGCCGGTGAGCTGCTCGCGCATGGCTTGGGTCACGCTGGTGCGGTTCCACACCACGTTGGCCTTGCTCTCGTGCTCGCGGAATTCGTAGGGCAGTTCGCTATCCAGCGGCTGGTGGATCATCCCCGCTCCGACCGTCACGTTGCTGAGGCGGTCAATGACGATGAAGCAGCCAGTACCGGGGCTGGTGCGATAGTCGTCGATGGGCACAGGCGCCGTCAGTTCGATATGGCAGCGCGCGATGGCGTTGAGATCGAGATTCTCGGCGTGGCGGTGCTCGAGCGTGTTGACATCGACCTGATAGTCAATCGCCGTGACCTTGCCGGCCACGGCCCGGGTGGCAAGCTTTAAGTCGTAGAGCTTGCCTGGCTCCAGCGGCGCTTCATGCATCCACACGATATCTGCATCGAAGCCATTGGCAAGCGGCACCTTGGCTTCCTCGGCGACGAGCCAGTCGCCACGGGAAATATCAATCTCGTCTTCCAGGGTGAGGGTGATCGCCTGGCCCGGGTAGGCGGCTTCGAGGTCGCCATTGAAGGTGACGATTCTTTCCACCTTGGAGACCTTGCCGGAAGGCAACGCCCTCACGGCCTGGCCACGATATACGATGCCGCTAGCGAGCGTGCCGGAGTAGCCGCGGAAGTCGAGATTGGGGCGGTTGACGTACTGCACCGGAAACCGCAGGTCGCGCAGGTTCTGGTCGTGGCTGATCTCGACGCTTTCCAGCAGCTCCAGCAAGGCCGGCATATCGTACCAGCCCATGGTCTCGCTCTTGTTGACGACGTTATCACCCTTGAGGGCCGACATCGGCACGAAGCGAATGTCGCGGGCATGGAGCTTCTCGGCAACGGCCTGGTACTCCTCGACGATCTCGTCGAAGCGTGCCTGCGAGTAATCGACCAGATCCATCTTGTTCACCGCCACGATCAGGTGCTGGATACCCAGCAGATCGCAGATGAAGCTGTGGCGTCGGGTCTGGGTCTGCACGCCGTAGCGGGCATCGATCAGGATGATCGCCAGGTTGGCGGTCGAGGCCCCGGTGGCCATGTTGCGGGTGTACTGCTCGTGCCCCGGCGTATCGGCGATGATGAACTTGCGCTTGTCGGTGGAGAAGAAGCGGTAGGCCACGTCGATGGTGATGCCCTGCTCGCGCTCCGACTGCAGGCCGTCGACCAGCAGCGCCAGATCCACCTCTTCCCCGGTAGTGCCAACTTTTTTCGAGTCCCTGGCGATGGCGGCCAGCTGGTCCTCGTAGATCATCTTGGAGTCGTGCAGCAGCCGGCCGATCAGGGTTGACTTGCCGTCGTCGACGCTGCCGCAGGTGATGAAGCGCAGCAGGTCCTTGTTCTCGTGCTCGCGGAGATAGGCTTCGATATCCTCGGCGATCAGTGTCGATTGGTGTGCCATCAGAAGTACCCCTCGCGCTTCTTCTTCTCCATCGAGCCCGCCTGGTCGTGGTCGATGGCCCGGCCGCTGCGCTCGCTGGTGCGGGTCAGCAGCATCTCCTGGATGATCTCGGGCAGGGTGTCGGCCCTGGACTCCACCGCGCCGGTCAGCGGGTAGCAGCCCAGGGTGCGGAAGCGCACCCACTTCTCCTCGGGCACCTCGCCGGGGGCGAGCGGCATCCGCTCGTCGTCGACCATGACCAGCATGCCGTCGCGCTCCACCACCGGGCGCGGGGCGGCGTAGTAGAGCGGCACGATGGGAATCTGCTCCAGGTAGATGTACTGCCAGATGTCCAGCTCGGTCCAGTTGGAGAGCGGGAAGGCGCGGATCGACTCGCCCTTGTTGACCCGGGCGTTGTAGAGGTTCCACAGCTCGGGACGCTGGTTCTTGGGGTCCCAGCGGTGGAACTTGTCGCGGAAGGAGAACACCCGCTCCTTGGCGCGGCTGGCCTCCTCGTCGCGACGCGCGCCGCCGAAGGCGGCATCGAAGCCGTACTTGTCCAGCGCCTGCTTGAGCGCCTGGGTCTTCATCACGTCGGTATAGCCGCTGGAGCCGTGATCGAAGGGGTTGATGCCCGCGGCGCGCCCCTCTTCGTTGATGTGCTCGATCAGCTCCATGCCCACCTCGCCGGCCATGCGGTCGCGGAAGGCGATCATCTCGCGGAACTTCCAGGTGGTGTTGATGTGCATCAGCGGGAACGGCGGCGGCCCGGGGTAGAAGGCCTTGCGCGCCAAATGCAGCATCACCGAGGAGTCCTTGCCGATGGAGTAGAGCATCACCGGGTTGCGGAACTCGGCGGCCACCTCGCGGATGATATGAATCGACTCGGCTTCGAGTTGTTTGAGGTGGGTCTGCCGTTCGGTAGAAATTTCAGGCATCGAAAAAACCTTGGGTTCTTTCTTAACTCTTCAGACTAGCCCGCAGGGCCGATTCCCAGCGCGAATCCCGCTCGCCGGCCACGATGAAGAACGGATTGAGCACACTCTCCTGCTGGTTGCAGCGCAGCGGCTCTAGGGTATGGGCGTTCAGCACCTGGCCGCCCGCTGCAGTGACCACGGCCTGGGCCGCCGCCGTGTCCCATTCGCTGGTCGGTGCCAGGCGCGGATAAAGATCGGCCTTGCCCTCGGCAACGAGGCAAAGCTTGAGCGAGCTGCCCATGGTTGCACATTCATGATTGGGCAGAATGCGACAGAAGGCTTCGAATTCCTCCGAGCCATGAAGACGGCTGCCCACTACCTGCCAGGCCTCTTGCTCAGGCTCTGGCAGCGCGCGCACGGTGATGGTATGGCACGGCCCCTCGTCCACCTGTTTCCATGCGCCCTGCCCCTGTTGCCCGATCCAGGTGGTGCGCAGTACAGGCGCATGGACGATGCCGAACACCGGCACGCCATCCTCGATCAACGCCACGTTGAGAGTGAATTCGCCGTTCTTCTTGATGAACTCCTTGGTGCCGTCGAGCGGGTCGATCAACCAGTAGCGCTGCCAGGCCGAGCGAGTGGCGAAAGGAATCTCCGCGGATTCCTCGGAAAGAATCGGCACCTGTGGGGCAAGGTTTTCCAGCAGATCCACCAGGGCGTGGTGGGAGGCCATATCCGCTTCGGTCAGTGGGCTCTTGTCATCCTTGATCTCGACGTTGAAATCACGCTCATAGATCGAGATGACTTCACGGCCCGCGGCATGAACGCCTTCGATAAGGCGGGCACGCATATCGGCTGTCACAAAATCGGTCAAAACTCATTCCTTGGGGTTTCGGGGCTAGCTGCGAGCTCGCGTAGCTGAGCGGCAACAGCTGCTTGGAGGGCGGTAGCCGCAGGCGCCCCGCCCACTCCTGGATGGCCGGAATGAACATGGCCACCACGATGGTGTTGTTCATGAAGGCGCTCAGCCCGATGCCGGTAGCAAGACACGGAGCTGTGCTTGCCGCAGACGCTGCGGCTGGCCCAGCAGGCGGTGCGCCAGCCACTGGATGGCGCCGGTCTCCTTCAATCCTGCTGCCACGACGTAGAGCACGGCGATGGTCATGACGCCAGGGTTGCCAAACCCGGCCAGGGCCTCGCCTGGCGTCAGGATTCCCGAGATGATAAGGGCGGCCAGGGCCGCCATCAGGATCGTATCCGGGGCGACCCGGCTCAAAGCCAGGGCAATCAGTACCGATACGACGATGGCTAACGTGAACAGCGCTTCAAATGGCATCAAGGATGCTGCTTACCGCCCGATGGATAGGTAGCTGATGCCCTTGATCGCCATCCGCTTCGGCTCGAACATGTTGCGCCCATCGAAGATCAGCGGCTCGCTGAGCTGCTGCTTGATCAGTTCGAAATCCGGCGCGCGGAAGCTCTGCCATTCAGTGACGATCACCAGGGCATCGGCGCCGCGCAGGGTGGCTTCCTTGGTACCGCACAGGGAGAGGTCATCGCGGTTGCCGTAGATTCGCTGGGCCTCTTCCATGGCTTCCGGGTCAAAGGCCTGCACCTTGGCACCCGCCTCCCACAACGCTTCCATCAGCACGCGGCTGGGGGCTTCGCGCATGTCGTCGGTGTTGGGCTTGAAGGCCAGGCCCCAGATGGCGAAGGTCTTGTCTTTCAGGTTGCCCTGGTAGTGCTTGTGGATCTTCTGGAACAGGGTGGTCTTCTGTTCCTCGTTGCGCGCTTCCACCGCCTTGAGCACCTTGGCATCAAAGTCGATGGCGTCGGAAGTGCGAATCAGTGCCTGCACGTCCTTGGGGAAACAGGAGCCGCCGTAACCCACGCCGGGATAAATGAAGTGGTAGCCGATGCGCGGGTCGGAACCGATGCCCTGGCGCACCATTTCGATGTCCGCCCCGAGGCGCTCGGCCAGGTTGGCCATTTCGTTCATGAAGCTGATCTTGGTGGCCAGCATGCAGTTAGCGGCGTACTTGGTCAGCTCGGCGCTACGCACGTCCATGACGATCATCTTGTCCTGCTGGCGGCTGAACGGCGCGTAGAGTTCGCGCAGCATGTCTTCCGCCACCCGGCTGGAGGTGCCGATGATGATGCGGTCGGGCCGCTGGCAGTCGCTGACCGCGCTGCCCTCTTTCAGGAATTCCGGGTTGGAGACCACGTCGAAGCGCAGGTCCTTGCGCCCGCGGGCTTCCAGCACGTGATCCACCTTGTCGCGCACCTTGTCGGCGGTGCCCACCGGCACGGTGGACTTGTTGATGATGACCTGGTCGCGCTCCATGTGCTGGGCGATGGTCTCGGCCACGGCCAGCACGTACTTGAGGTCGGCGCTGCCGTCTTCGTCCGGCGGGGTGCCCACGGCAATGAACTGCACCTGGCCGTGCTTGACGCCTTCGGCGGCATCGGTGGTGAACTTGAGCCTGCCGGCGGCATGGTTCTCCTTCACCAGCGGCTCCAGGCCCGGCTCGTAGATGGGAATCTCGCCCTTGCTCAGGCGCTCCACCTTGGCGGCATCCACGTCCACGCAAACCACGTGATGGCCCACGTCGGCCAGCACGGCCCCTTGCACCAGACCCACATAGCCGGTTCCGAATACGGTAACGTTCATTGCCGTTCCTTTATGTACGCTCTTCTCTAAGAGATATAGCGGGCAATGATGTTCCCGCTACCTTGAATCTGTGCGCGGCTCTGCTCACGCCGTGGCCGGTGCGAGTGTACCCTTCGCAGCGCCTGTTTCATCAGGGGTGAGATAATCGCCACCCAAGGTGACTCTCATCTCATGCCCTGCCCCTTCGGCCCACTCCTGCAGCTTGGCCTTGAGCGCGGCCTGGGCGTGGGGGTCGCCGTGCACCAGGCGCACTTCCCGCGGCGGGTGGCGCATGCGGCGCACGAAGTTGAGCAGGTCATGCTGGTCGGCGTGGGCCGAGTAGCCGCTCACGGCTTCCACCCGGGCGCGAATGTCGATGCGCTGGCCGTCGAGCATGACCCAGCCGCCCTTCGGGCCGTAGCGCTGAATGTCGCGGCCGGGGGTGCCGTGGGCCTGGTAGCCGGTGAACAGCACGCAGTGGCGTTCGTCGCCGAGCATGCGCTGGAGGTAGTTCACCACCCTGCCGCCGCTGGCCATGCCGCTGGCGGCGATGACCACGGCCGGCCGGCCGCTCTCGGCCAGGTAGGCGACGGTCTGCTCGTGTTCCTGGTGGCTGTCCACGGTGTAGAGATTTTCGAAGCTGAGCGGATGGCGGCCACTGCGCAGTGTCTTGTGCGCTTCGGCGTCCCACCACGGCTTGAGTTCGCGGTATACCTCGGTGAAGCGGGCGGCCAGGGGGGAGTCGACGATGATTTCGAGCTCGCGCCAGCGCTCGTTGCGGGCGTTATGGATCAGCCCTTCCAGCTCGTAGAGCAGTTCCTGGGTGCGGCCCACGCTGAAGGCGGGGATCACTACCGTGCCGCCGTTGGCAAGCGCCCTGTCGATGGCGGCTTTCAATCGCTCGCGGCGGTGGCGCCGGTCCTCGTGCAGGCGGTCGCCGTAGGTGCTCTCGAGCACCAGCACGTCGGCACGGTACGGCGGCTTGGGTGCCGGCAGCAGCGGCGCGTAGGGCGCGCCCAGGTCGCCGGAAAAGACGGTGCGCTGAGCTTGACCGCTTGCTTTCTCCAGCGTATCCACTTCCACGTAGGCGGAGCCGAGGATGTGCCCGGCGCGCTGTAGCTTGAGCCGCACGTGGTGGCGCTCGTCGTCGAGCACGGTGTGCCAGGTCTGGTAATCCAGCGCTACCAGCCGTCCCTGCACTTCGGTCAGGAAACGCTCGATCAAGTGCCGGTCACGGGTGAAGCCAATCTTGAGCGCGTCTTCGATCACCAAGGGCAGCAGCCGAGCCGAGGGCACCGAACAGAGGATCGGCCCCTGGTAGCCTGCCGCCAGCAGGTAGGGCAGCCGGCCGATGTGGTCGATGTGCACGTGGGTGACCACCAGCGCCAGCACGTCGTCCACCGGGAAGCGCACGGCGTGCTGCTCGAGGCTGTCGACGCGCTCGGCATCCTGCCCCTGGAAGATGCCGCAGTCGACGAGCAGGGCCCGATCCGCCGCGATCTGCAGGCGGTGGCAGCTGCCGGTCACGCCCGCCCCGCCGCCGTGATGAACGATGTTCAAGAAGTCATCCCTTACTTATTATTTTGAGCTTTAAAAATTAAACGCCATAAAACCCGCGGTACCACTCGACGAAGCGCTTCACGCCCTCTTCCACGCTCACCTTGGGGCGGTAGCCGGTGGCCTTGAGCAGCGCTTCGGTGTCGGCCCAGGTGCGCGGCACGTCGCCGGGCTGCATGGGCAGGTACTCGCAGATGGCCTCGCGCCCGGTGGCGGCTTCCAGCGCGCGGATGAAGCTCATCAGCGAGACCGGCGCGCCGTAGCCGATGTTGTAGAGCGCAAAGGGCGCCGTGCTCTGGTCCGGCCGGGCAGTGGCGGCGGCGCGGTCGGGGTTGGGCTGCGGGATGACATCCAGGATGCGCACGATGCCTTCGACGATGTCATCGACGTAGGTGAAGTCCCGCGACATGTCGCCGTGGTTGTAGACCTGGATCGGCTTGCCTTCGAACATCGCCTTGACGAACTTGAAGATGGCCATGTCGGGCCGGCCCCAGGGGCCATAGACGGTGAAGAAACGCAGCCCGGTCATCGGCACGCCGTAGAGGTGCGCGTAGGTGTGGCTCATCAGCTCGTTGGCCTTCTTGGTGGCCGCGTAGAGGCTGACGGGGTGATCCACGCTGTCGCTGGTGGCGAACGGGGTCTTGGCGTTCATGCCGTAGACCGAGCTCGAGGAGGCGTAGACCAGGTGCCCCACCTTGTGCTGCCGGCACCCTTCCAGCACGTTGAGGTGGCCGATCAGGTTGGAGTCGGCGTAGACATGGGGGTTGTCCAGCGAATAGCGCACCCCGGCCTGGGCGGCCAGATGGATCACCCGGTCGAACTCGTTCTCGCGGAACAGCGCGGCCATGGCCTCGCGGTCGCCCAGGTCCATGTGGATGAAGCGAACGTCGTGGCGGTCGGCCAGGTCGTGCAGGCGCGCCTGCTTGAGCGAGACGTCGTAGTAGGTGTTGAGGTTGTCGATACCGACGATCTCGTGGCCAAGCCCGCTCAGGCGCTTGGCCACGGCGTGGCCGACGAAGCCGGCGATGCCGGTGATCAGCAGTTTCACTCGGTTCGTTCCCTTGCGTGGGGTAGAGAATGGGCCGCCACCGTTCAGGCACGCTACCGCCCGGGGATTGTTCCGGGCGGTTCCCTGGCCCTGCTGCGTAGCGATACCGGATCGGGAACGGAAGCGTAGCGTCAATGACTACGGCGAGCCCCAGGGCATGGTCCAGCCCTGGTCGCGGCTGCTCACGGTCCGCCGCCGAGCCATCGCTCGGCTTCCTGAAGCTCGACATGAAAGCCGCGCTTTCAGGCCCCTGCCGGGTATCGTTATTGGAATGACGCAATTCTACGGCACTCGGAGGCGATGCTCTACCGCGGAATAAGGGCTAAATAGTGCTGAATCGTCAGATGCTTGTTTGCTTCTTACGAAAATATGACGGCCCGTAGCACTGTTTACCGAGAAGAGCTCTCAGCAACGTTTCATCAACGACAGCGCCAGACGGCCAGCCGATGGAGAAGTGCGAGCAGAATCAGGCCCGCGGCCAGCCAGCCAAGGACGATCACCAGCGTGGTAAAGCCGCTGGGCACGTTATGCGGCGGACGAAAACTCATGCCGTGTTCGACAAGACGGGCGACGAGATACGTGGGCGCCGCCACCAGCGCCATGGCGATGCTGGAGCGCCACTCGGCCAGGCGTCGGGTGAGGGCCCAGGGCTCGCTGGGCGGCTTGGCGCCAGCCTTGGCCTTGGCCTTGCGCCTGCTGCCGGCGTTGGCACTGCGAGAGGCCTTGGCCGCACCGGCTTGACGCGTCGCGCCACTGCGCTTGGCGGGCTTGCGCCCGGCCTTGCCGCCACCCAACGGCAGGCCGGCGGCCAGCCAGCGCAGCAGGCGTGAAAACGCCCAACCGAGCGTGAACAACACGGACAGCGCCACGCTGCCCATCACCAGCAGATAGGTCATCGGCGCAGATAGGTCGGTCATGGGTGAATCAGGCGATATGGCCGAGCGTGTGCAGAGTGCGCAGCAGGTCGGCCACGCTCTCCCTGGGCTGGGCGTACTCCTTCATCAGAGACTGGAGCCGCGTTTCGAACGCCTGCTGGCGTTGCTGCTGCTCTTCCGCTTCCAGCTCCGCCAAGCTGCGCACCGGCGGCCCGGTGGGAATATCGAGACGGGAACTGGGTTTTTCCAGCTCGCGCAGTGCCTGGGCGAAGGCATCGTCAAGTTCACGAAACTTGCGCAGCTTCTCGCGCTCATCCATCGATCGGTTGGGCTTCTGGTTTCTCATCGTTATCCGTGATTGCTCAAGTACCTGGTTGGAGCAGCGCAATTGGCTGTCCTCACACGTGGGCGGCACCCGATGGTTGTGGGGCCGAGTATACCGCCAACGCACCGAGTAGCGAAGGTCGGCCAGTACGCTAAACTGATAAGACACATGGGCTCACGCAAAGGAGCACCGTATCGCACCTTGCTACTATTATGCACAAACGGTCAAATCCGTTAACCAAACTTGCCTTTGCCTCCCGCGAAAGCGCATAAAGAGACGCACAAAAACCATAAAAATCGATGGCGTTATGCCTGCCTGGCATTTCCAGGCGCCATCGGTAGCATCAGCGTTTGTTAATGGATGCAGCAACCTTCATTTTGCTGCGCTTCGAGCAAGGGACAGTTATGTTTAACGAGATGATGCGGGCAGAGATCTGGCTGCAGGACCATTTGGATAGCCAGCAGGGAATAGAAGACCTCGCCAGCCGACTCGGTTACTCGACCTCACAGGTCCGGCGCAGGTTCAAGCAATGCTTTGGTCTGTCCCCTAGCGCTTATCGCGATAGTCTGCGGCTGGAGAAGGCGGCGCGCCTGCTGGCGTTTACCCCTTTCTCTATTCAGTCTATTGCAACCCGGTGTGGCTATCGAAATCATTCCGCTTTCAGCCGTGCCTTCCAACGATACCACAATCAAACTCCACGCCAATACCGCCAGGCGTTGCGATTGAAACTTCACCACAACCCCTTTTGCCAGGGGCATGGCGGTGACCCACCCCATCATGAAATCCGCTGGGCGCCGGCGCGCCAGGCCCTGGTGACGCGTCTATACCGAAAGGAGCGCGGCCACCCGCTCGGGGTGCTGCGGAAGTGGACCCAATACGCCAAGGGCGTTGAGAGCCTTCCGGATCGCTTGCGCCAAGGGCAAACCATCGCCCTGCTGCACAACATTCCGCTCCCGAGCGACATGGAACGCATTGACGTCGGGCCACTCGTCGATCGCAACGAAGCCCCGGGAATTGCGATACCCGCTTCCTTTCGCCTGCTGAACCTGCCGGCCCAGCAGCAGGCTAGCGTGGAACTGGGGTCGCTGGAGGAAATTCCGGACGTGGTTCAGTATCTGGTCTGCGAATGCCTTCCCGAACAGGGGCTTCACGCCAGCGGCGATGCCGTTCAGGTGGAATGGAACGAGAAAGGCGTGCTGGTCAGGCTTCCCGTTCAGCAGGCCTGAACCGAAACGAGGGGCCGCGCAGCTGGCGGCGCCCTCTTCCGCTCGAACCTGCCTGGGAATCAGGACTCGACTCGAACCAGCCAGCCTTCGACGGTGTCGGAGCCGAACTCGTCCTTCCACGCCTTGAGTGTCTTCTGGTTGCCGCCGCGGGTTTCCACCACTTCGCCGGTCTTCGGGTTCTTGTAGATCTTCAGTTTGCGCTTGCGCCGCCCGGTGCTGGAAGTTGCCGCTGCCTTGGCCGCCGGTGCAGACTTGCCGCCCTTTGGCTCGAGCAGGCCGATTACATCGGCGGAGCTCTTGTTGAACTCACGCATCAACGCTTCAAGCTTGTCCTTGAATTCCAGCTCAGCTTTCAGTCGCTCATCGTTCTGCAGCCGCTCCATTTCAGCCTGAAGCTGCTTGAGCTGCTGTTCTTTCTGCATGAATTCGCTGAGAAGAGACATATACACGGTCCTTGCAATGGGAGGATGTTTTGGAATGCCGCCTATGAATACAACAACTCGAACAAAATGACAATACTTGAGGTTATTTTTAGCCGACTCTCATCGGCTGCGTCAAATAGAAAAACGATTAGCACTGCAGGCAAGCAATCCCTCGTTACCACAGCGTTCTCGAACTGAAACAGCTCTCTTGAAGTCAGCAAGATAATACGAGCATAGATTCCAGCCGGTGCGCCTCTCGCCGAGAGTTGTAAATTGGCCCGAGGGTGATGTGACCATGAGCACACAGAATGAATAAGCATAACCTAATTTAGAAATTTGTACACCTCACTCCCTTTGTTACACTCACTAGGCACGTTGAAGCAGGTTCGATCGCGGATACGACGAAAGGGATGTCATGTACTTGTTCCATAATTTCAAGGCACGCAACGACTTATGCTCCGAAGACAAGCGAATTTTCGATAGCTACGTCGGCCCGGCCCAGGAGGTGAAGAAAGGCAGCCACCTGGCCCGCGAGGGCG
The DNA here is from genome assembly GCF_015992245.1 of Halomonas sp. SS10-MC5. Lineage (NCBI taxonomy): Bacteria > Pseudomonadati > Pseudomonadota > Gammaproteobacteria > Oceanospirillales > Halomonadaceae > Halomonas > Halomonas sp. SS10-MC5. The sequence continues at coordinate 2,521,765 of NZ_CP065435.1, forward strand.
AGACGCTGAAGTGCCTGCACCTGATCGAGAAGGGTTGGGCCTGCCGCTACAGGATGCTGCGCGACGGCAGCGAACCCATAACCTCGTTGTTGCTGCCCGGCGATATCAGTGACAATGGCCAGGGCCTGCACGCCCGCCTGGAGTTTTCCATCAAGGCCATAACGCCGCTGCGCTTCACTACCATAGATCCGGCGGGTGCAGAGCGATTGTTCGAGCGCCCCAGAATACTTCGCCTGTTTAGGGCCTCGGGCCATATCAGCCACAGTACGGCGCTGAACTGGATCATCAATGTCTCGGCACGCAGCGCCGAGGGGCGCATCGCCAATTTATTGTGCGAATGCTATGCCCGCTCTCATGCCGCCGGACTCACCTACCGGGGCCGCTACTTCTTTCCACTGACGCAAACCGAGATATCCGACGTTCTGGGCCTTTCCAGCGTTCACGTCAGCCGCTCGATCAGCAAGATCAAGCGCAAGGGGCTGATAGAGAATTGCGACCACAAGCAGATCCGGATCAAGAACTGGCGCGGCCTGGCCACACTGGGCGATTTCAGGCAAGACGATCTTGAACTGTCCTCTTGAGCAAGCCCCCCCTAACCCGCCAACCGTCGTTTCAGCCTTTACCAGTAACTTGGGTAACGCCGATGGCGGGCCAGGTTATTGACCAGAATCGCCACTACCAGCATGACGCCACAGCCAATGCCGATCGGCATCAGGGGATACCACCAACCCAAGGTGGCAATGGTCTCGCCGCCGATCACGGCACCCAGTGCCGCGGCGGCACCCGGCGGATGCACGGTGTGGGTGAGCTGCATGGCAAGCACCGAGAGCGATACGGCAAGCGTTACCGCCAGTGCCGTACTGCCCAGCAGCTTGAAGCAAGCCACCCCCACCAAGGCAGAGAGCATGCTACCGAACAGGACGTTGCGCGGCTGGGCGAAAGGGCTCTCGGGCGCGGCGTAGAGCAACACCGAGGTGGCGCCGAAGGAGGCCACGATCAAGAGATGGTGAGAGAGCCAGTGCGCATTCAGCCAGCAGATGGCCCCCATGCCGAGGAAGGCGCCGAACCACGACCACAGAGCATCCTGCCAATCGGGGCTGGGGGCTCGGGTTCGTTCGGCGCGCATCTTGCTGAGGTAAGTCTTCATCTGCCTTCGGTTTGCACAAAATAGGTGCAGGAGTCTCTCAGAGCGCACCACAAATGTGAAGGCAAGTTTTTTTATAAGAACATGCCAATCCGTTGACCGGGGTCAGTTTTTACCGCTCGACAGGAAGGGAACCGGCTCGAGGCTGAGCTGCCGCCCACCGGCCTGTGCAGCAATGCACATCGCCCTGGCGCGGCATGCCAGGGCGATGGCTTGCATAACGCCAAGACGAGCACGGCCAGGCATGCATGTACGAGAATCAGTAAAAGATGTCGCGCAGGATCTCGTAGACGATAGCGTTGGCGGCGTCCACCAGGACGACGTCGGGGCCGACCCGGCGCCATTCGTAGCCGTCGTAGTGCGGCAGGTCGCGCAGCAGGCGCTCGTCCAGCTGCATGGCGATGCCGGGAGGCAGCGGCTTGCCACGCTCCAGGTTCATGCGCACGCCGGGTGGCAGGCTCTCGGCACCGCGGTCGATCTCGATCCAGTCGCGACGCTCGATCAGCAGGCGGCGGATTTCGCGCTCGTCGAAGCGCGGGCCGTCGGCAACAGCGCGGCTCTCATCCCGCCCCTCGCCGCGCCAGTCGTTACCTTCGCTCGCCCCCCGCCCTGGCTCGCCCTGGCCCCGCCCCGGCTGGGCCGGCGCTTCCCGCTGCTCCTGCCCTTTTCCCTGGCCCTGCCCCTGGCCGCGGTTATCGCCCGGCTGCGCCTGGGCCTGCGTCGAGGCCAGAACCAGCACCGCCACGCTCGTCAGGAGAATTCGCTTGGCATGCGACATGGTGACACTCCTTGGCAGATTGGCTCACCTTTCCAGCCTAGGAGAGGAATGCGCAATCAACGTGCAACGAAATGTCATGTTTCGGCGCGGAGATTTACGAATCTAAAGGATGGGCTGGGCAGGCCGGCGTCCGTTTCCTGCTGAACCAGGATGGCAGCCGGATGCAGGAGAGCGCCCTCAAGGTGCAAGACATCTCTTATCTGCTGCTCTATGCCAAGGCACTGTGCACCTGGCACGTCATGGCGTGGGAAGAAGCCTTACCGCCGCAATGGCGGCTGGGCTCTATCGTTCACTGAGTGATCTGGTTGGTATGTTGCGCCAAAAGCCTTCGGATTCTTTGTCCAGTATGGGCGTTAGCGTCACGCTTTGGTTAGTACCGCAGGTAAAGGATAAAGCTGATCCGACACCCCAACGCCACCAACAGCAACCGTGGGTCCGGAAGTATGCGCTCTGATTGAAGACTTCAACAAAAAGGCCGGCAAATGCCGGCCCGACAAATTACTGCCAACCACCGCCAGTTTCACCATTTGGATCAGCTGAACTCAACGTAATAGACTCAGTAGACCCATCTGGTAGTGTAACCTCTGCCACTACAGAGCCAGCCGTGGTGGCAAGATCAATATCACTACATGCACTTTCACGAACAGTGACATCACCCGCATTCGCTTCGCCAATCAAGATCAGCTCTGCTTCAGTAAGGTATCCTCGCGCCTCTGCCAAACAAGCCCCACGAGCAGCCCGCTCCTGATAAGCTGAATACTGCGGTATCGCAATAGCTGCTAGCACACCTATGATCGCCACGACGATCAGCAGTTCGATCAAGGTGAAACCGCCCTGTCCCTGTTTGGCGGCTGCTCGTTTTTTCATCAATTCTTTCACGTTCATCGCAGTCGTCCCCTGCTCTGTGGTGCCCGGTGGCTGCGTTCAGCCCTGGGCGATTGCACCTGCGGCTCGATCACCGCCATGTCGTGGCTCGGCCCGTGGGCCTTGCCTGTCCCCTTGCAGGGCCTTCTCAAGCTTTTTGCGTAACTGCCTGAGTTCGCGCCCTTCTTCGCGGCTATCGAGAGCCTTGCGCTAACATTAGATGACTCAGCCTCAGTACCGCAAGCGCTACCTACGTAGGTAGGAAGTTTACTTCAGCATAAGCCATGACGAAGTTAATACCAGTTGGCGTGGCGTTTGTCAGCTTGCTGTGACGAAGCATACCAACGGTCTAGAATGCGGGGTACCCTATCGCTCACCGCCCTTGCGGGCCTGTGCCTGAGGCGCCATGAACGACTATCGAACGGCACCGGTCGGTGCTCATGAGACAGCCAGCCAGCAGCGTGCGGCCGATACCGAGGGGCTGCGCGGTTTCACTCGCCGGCTGGTGGAGTACGAGCTGCTGTCCCGTGCGGCCGCCGAGCGGGCCGAGCACGAGGCGCGCGAGGCGGAAACCAGCCTGCTGCAGCATGTGATCGACACCGGCCTGGTCACGGCCCGCCAGGGCACGCTGTGCGCGGCATGGGAGTACGGCCTGCCGCTGGTGGACCTGGACGCGCTGCGCCTGGCGAGCCTGCCTCCGGCCAGTGAGTACCCCGAGAAGCTGCTGCGCAAGCTGTGTGTCGTGCCGCTCAGCCGCCGCAGCCACCGTCTGACCGTGGCGGTGCCCTTCCCCTCCACCCTGGCCCTGCTCGATGAGCTACAGTTCGCCACCGGGCTGAGCATCGAGGCCGTGCTCTGCCCGGTGGATCAACTGATGCCGGTGCTCGAGGCCTACCTGGCCCAGCACGACTCGAGCATGATGAACGAGCTGGCCGGCGTGGACGATGCGGTCAGCGAGCTGGAATTCGAGGATGGCGTCGACATCAGCGACGAGCGCGCCATCGACGCCGCCCAGAGCGGTGCCGACGATGCGCCGATCGTCAAGTTCGTCAACAAGATCCTGCTGGATGCCATACGCCGCGGCGCTTCGGACATCCATTTCGAGCCCTACGAGACCAGTTACCGGGTGCGCATGCGCGTGGATGGCATGTTGATGGAGGCGGCTCGCCCGCCCTTCGCCATGCGATCGCGAATTGCCGCGCGCCTGAAGGTGATGGCGCGGCTGGACATTTCCGAGCGCCGCCTGCCGCAGGACGGCGCGATCAAGCTGAAGGTTTCGAAGACCCGCTCGATCGACTTCCGCGTGAACTCGCTGCCGACCGTGTACGGCGAAAAGATCGTGCTGCGTATCCTCGACCCCACCTCGGCGCAGATCGGCATCGATGCGCTGGGCTTCACGCCGGAGCAGCGCGCACTCTACGAAGGCGTGCTGGACCACCCCCAGGGCATGATTCTGGTCACCGGCCCTACCGGCAGCGGCAAGACGGTGACGCTCTATACCGGCCTGAACATCCTCAACGAGGTGCAGCGTAACATCTGTACCGCCGAGGACCCGGTCGAGATCAAGGTGCCCGGGGTCAACCAGGTCAACGTGCTGCCCAAGATCGGGCTCGACTTCGCCAGCGCGCTGCGCGCCTTCCTGCGCCAGGACCCGGACGTGGTGATGGTGGGTGAGATCCGCGACCTCGAGACCGCCGAGATCGCCGTCAAGGCATCGCAGACCGGCCACCTGGTGCTCTCCACGGTGCACACCAACTCCGCCGCGGAGACCCTGACCCGGCTGGCCAACATGGGCGTGCCGCCGTTCAACATCGCCAGCTCCGTGAGCCTGATCATCGCCCAGCGCCTGGCCCGGCGGCTGTGCAAGCACTGCCGCCAGGAGGCCGAGCTGCCCCGCGAGGCGCTGCTGCAGGAGGGCTTCACCGAACAGGAGGTGAATAGTGCCACGGTGTACGAAGCCGTAGGCTGCAAGCACTGCACCCACGGCTACAAGGGGCGTGTGGGCATCTATGAAGTGGTACCGATCAGCAACGCCATGAGCCAGTTGATCATGCGCAACGGCAATTCGATGGATTTCGACAGCCTGGCGCGCCAGGAGGGCCACCCGGACCTGCGCCGCAGCGGGCTGTTGAAGGTGATGCAGGGCATCACTAGCCTGACCGAGGTCAATCGGGTCACGAAGGATTAACAAATTGCTGCATCTTATTGCTTTGTAACTCAATGAAGAACGCTTAAGTCAGGCACACTTGATCCGATAATAAGGGAAAGAAAAACCTACCATCGAAACTGCAGCAGGGAATCTATGGCAACCAAAACGGCGAGAGCGCCAAGGAAGCTCAAGCTTTACCGCTGGCGCTGGACGGGCAAGGGTCCCGGCGGGCGCCTGGTCAGCGGCGAGATAGTGGCCGCCGAGAAGTTCGAGGTGGAGCGCGAGCTGGCCAACCAGAACATCATCGTCAAGAACGTCCGCCGCAAGAGCGGGCTCACCGGCGGCATGGGCACCATCAAGCCCAGGGACACCATGCTCTTTGCCCGCCAGATGGCCACGATGATCCGCGCCGGGGTGCCGGTACTGCAGGCCTTTCAGGTGGTCGCCGAGAGTATCCGCAAGCCGGCCATGAGCGCGGTGGTGCAACAGATGATGAATGAGGTGGCGGCCGGCTCGAGCTTTTCCCAGGCGCTGCGCAACCACCCCGAGCACTTCGACAGCCTGTTCTGCAACCTGGTGGAGGCCGGCGAGAGCTCCGGCTCACTGGACCGCATGCTCGACCGGATCGCCACCTACAAGGAGAAGGTGGAATCGCTCAAGGGCCGGGTGAAGAAGGCGCTGTGGTATCCGATCGCGGTGATCCTGGTGGGGATCGGGGTCACCGCGCTGCTGCTGATCAAGGTGGTACCCCAGTTCGAGAGCCTGTTCCACGGCTTCGGCGCCGAACTGCCGGCCATGACCCGCATGACCATCGCCCTTTCCGAGTTCGCCCAGCAGTACTGGCTGTGGGGGCTTGGCGGCCTGATCGCCTTCGTCTACCTGATGCGCCAGGGCATCAAGCGCTCGCCGACCTTTGCCTACCGCGTGCATGCGTTCCTGCTCAAGGTGCCGGTGCTAGGCGACATCTTCGACAAGTCGGCCGTGGCGCGCTACTCCCGCACCCTGGCCACCACCTACGGCGCCGGCGTGCCCATGGTGGAAGCGCTGGACATCGCCGCCGGGGCGACCGGCAACCTGGTCTACGAGCGTGCCACCCGGCAGATCCGCGAGGACGTCTCCACCGGCCAGCAGCTCCACTTCGCGATGCGCCTGACCGAGCGCTTCCCCGCGCTGGCGGTGCAGATGGTCGGTATCGGCGAGGAGTCCGGCGCGCTGGACGCCATGCTCAACCGGGTGGCCGACTACTACGAGGAGGAGGTCGACAACAAGGTCGACGCCCTCACCTCGCTGCTCGAGCCGCTGATCATCGTGGTACTGGGGATCCTGGTCGGCGGCCTGGTGGTCTCCATGTACCTGCCGATCTTCGAACTGGGCACGGTGCTGTGAGTGTGCTTTGGCCGCTAGCGGCCGTGCTGGGCCTGTGCCTGGGCAGCTTCCTCAACGTGGTGATCGTGCGCCTCCCGGTCATGCTGATGCTGGGCTGGCGGGCCGAGGCCCGCGAAGCGCTGGAACTGCCCGAGGAGGAGACGCCCCGGTTCAACCTGCTGGTGCCGCGCTCGCTCTGCCCGCGCTGTGAAACGCCCATCGCCTGGCACGACAACCTGCCGCTGATCGGCTGGTTCAAGCGCCGCGGTCGCTGTGCCTCGTGCCAGGCCCGGATCAGCCCGCAATATCCGCTGGTGGAGCTGGCCGGCGCCGCCCTGGCGCTGGCCGTGCTGACGCTCTACGGGGCCACCTGGCAGGGCCTGTTCGTGTTCGGCGCCTGCCTGGCGCTACTGGCCCTGGCCGTGATCGATCTGCGCACCCAGCTGCTGCCGGACATGATGACCCTGCCGCTGCTGTGGGCCGGGCTGCTTTACCAGTTGCTGTTCCAGCCGCTGATGCTCACCAGTGCGGTGATCGGGGCCATGGCAGGCTATCTTGCCCTGTGGAGCGTCTACTGGCTGTTCAAGCTGGTGACCGGCAAGGAGGGCATGGGCTACGGCGACTTCAAGCTACTGGCGGCCCTGGGTGCCTGGCTCGGCTGGCAGTACCTGCCGATGGTACTGATCCTTTCCGCCGGCGTGGGCGCCATCGTCGGCATCCTGGTGCAGCTCGCCCTGCCCCGGCTGCGCGGCGCCCCGATGCCGTTCGGCCCCTACCTGGCCGCTTCGGGCTGGATCGCGCTGCTGGTGGGCGAACCATTGATGGCTACCTATATCAGCTTCATTTGATAAGCGTGGGAGAGCGTCTTTGATCGTTGGCGTAACGGGCGGCATCGCCTCCGGCAAGAGCACCGTGGCACGGGCCTTCGCGGCGCTGGGCATTCCCTGGGTGGACGCCGACGACGTGGCCCGCGAGGTAGTCGAGCCCGGCGAACCGGCGCTGGCCGAGATCGCTGCGCGCTTCGGCGGACAGGTCTTGCAGGCGGACGGCAGCCTGAACCGCCGCGCGCTGCGCGAGATCGTGTTTGCCGACCCGAACCAGCGGCTGTGGCTCGAATCGGTCACTCATCCGCGTATCCGTCAGCGGATCCTGGCCCACCTGGAACGCCTCCAGCGCACAGGCGCACCTTATGTGCTGCTGGTCTCGCCGCTGCTATTCGAGTCGGGCCAGAGCGAGATGGTCGATCGCTGCCTGGTGATCGACGTGCCGGAAAGCGTGCAGCTCGCCCGCACCGCCGCCCGCGACGACGTCGACGAGAAGCAGGCCCGCGCCATCCTGGCCGCCCAGATGCCGCGCAGCGAACGCCTGGCCCGCGCCGACGACGTAATCGACAACAGCGGCAGCGAGGCGGCGCTCGCCGCTCAGGTAGCCGAGCTCGATCGACGCTATCGAGAGTTGGCCGAGAACCGCTAGAATGATCGGAAAGCCACCAACCGCTTGGGTTTCATGAGCCAACACGACCAACGCCCCCTGACCGTCGCCTGCCCACAATGCCAGAAGAAGGTGGCGTGGAGCGAGACCAACCCCTACCGCCCCTTCTGCAGCGAGCGCTGCAAACTGATCGACCTGGGCGCCTGGGCCGATGAGTCGCACCGGATCGCCGGCGAGCCGGCACTCGACGAGACCAATATCGACGAGTGGCTCGCCCGCGCCGATCGAGGCGACGATCGGTGAGCCTGGCCCCGGCGCCGTCCTATCGGCTGCTGGCCGAACTTGAGGTCGCCTTCGACAGGTTGATCGAATGCAGCGAGGCGCTGATGGAGGCGTACGCCGCGTCTCCCGCCGAGGCCTGGGCCTTCCAGGCCGAGGCCAGCACCGAGTGGCTGCGCCGCGCGCTGCTCGACTTCTGGTACACCGATGGCCAGGACGGCCGCGCCACCCGCAGCCACGTCGGCCTGGTGGCCGCCGACGACGCCCTGATGGCCAGGGTGGCCGAAGTGAACGCGACCAAGGCCGAATTCGCCGCCCAACTGGCACACATACGCGACAACCATCCGCCGCTTCTGGCCGAGGCCAAGGCGGTGCTGCCGTTCCGTCACCCCCAGTTGCACGACCACCTGCGCGGCAGCGGCCTGGCCCGGCTGCACCTCAAGCAGTGCTGGCGTGCCATTCCCGTGGCCGAGGCGCCGGTGGCCCGGGTGCGTCTGGCCTGGTACTCGAGCGGCCGCTCGATCAAGCGGCTCACGGTGCGCGAGGTGGAGAAGAAGCTGCTGGCGCTGGACAGCGACGCCCCCCACGTGCGCATTCAGCTGCGCAAGCTGGCCGCCCTGCCTTCGAGCGAGCCGCTGGCCCAGGTGCAGAGCCAGGCGCCGCTGATGCGCGCCAACCTGTTCTACTGCGAGCCGCTGGAAGACGGGCGCAGCCGGCGTGCCATGAACGTGGCGTTGCCGCTGTTCCTGCCGGCGCCGCGCGGGCGCCTGCCCGACCACAACCTGCCGCCGGCCGCGCCGCCGCCAAGCCGTACCCGAGCCCGCCGCAGCGACGAGAAGCTGGAAGAACACCCCTACCTGCCGTCGCTGCGGATCTATCGCTACCGCTGAGGCGAGCCGTATCGCCCGCCTGGGCTGTCAGCCCGCCTGCTGCGCCTGATGTTCCAGCTCGCCGGCCAGCTCCGGCGTGAGTTCGAGCGCCTTGGCCAGCTGGTCGAGCCAGGCCCGCTCCATGGGGTTCTGCTCGTCGATCACCGCCACGCTGATCAGGTACATCTCGCGCGCCGCCTGGGGCGAGTCGGCCTGACGCGCCAGCGCGTCGGCATCCAGCGGGGCGCTGAGCTGCCGCTCGACCCAGCGATGCAGCTCGTCGTCGGCGCCCAGCGCGTCGATCTGCTGGGCGATCAGCTCGCGCTCCTGCGCGTCGATATGCCCGTCGGCGCGGGCGGCCATGATCATCGCCTGCAGCAGTTCGAGGCTGCGGCGCTCCTGCAGCTCGCCTTCCAGCACCTCGACCCGCTCGCCCTCGGCATCGCCGGCCGCCTGCACACCCCCGGCCTTGGCGGCCTGCGAGTTCTGCCAGGCCTTCCAGGCCAGCACGCCGACCGCGGCGACCGCACCGTACTTGAGCGCCTTGCCGCCGAGCTTGCGGCCGCGCTTGGAGCCGACCAGCAGCCCCATGGCGCCGCCGCCCAGCAGGCTCTTGACGTCCAGGCCGCTGCCGCCGGCAGGTGCCTGGCCCGAAGCCCCGCCACCCAACTGGCGAGTCAGGCCTTCGAGCATGCCCTTCACGTCCACGCCGCCGCGCCCCTGGCCGCCAGGCTTCTGGCCACCGGCTTGCTGCATTAGCTGTTGCAGGATCTTGCTGGCGTTCATCGACTGCTCTCCTATGAATGAATCGATGTCAGGCAACGCCTGACGATGCATACCACTCCAGTGCCTGTTCCATGCGGTCGTAGCCCCAGAACGGCTCGTCGCCGGCCATGAAGAACGGCGCGCCGAAGATGCCCAACGCCTCGGCCCGGGCCGTGGCGTCACGCAGCGCCTGCTTGGCTTCGGGGCGCTGGCCCTCCTCCAGCAGCGCCGCGGCGTCGAGCTTGAGTTCCGCCAGGCAGTTGGCAATGACCTGGGGGTCGGCGATCTCCTCGTCGTGCTCGAAGTTGGCGCGGTAGACGCTGCGCACGAATGCCGGCACCCAAGGCTCGCCGGCATGCCAGTTGGCAATGCGTGCCGCCAGCAGGCCGCTGCGAGGGAACTGCGAGGGGCGGCGGAAGCGGATGCCGTCGCGATCGCACACGCGCTCGATGTCGCGCCACATGTAGCGCCCCTTGGCCGGAAACAGCTTGAAGGGCGTGTCGTTCCAGCCCTGGGCCTGGAAGATCGGCCCCAGCAGGAACGGCTGCCAGCGCACCTCGATGCCCCGCTCGGCGGCCTTGTGCTCGAGCTGCATGGCGGCGGGATAGGAGTAGGTGCTGGCGAATTCAAACCAGAAGGTGAAGGTCATGGTGGCTCCTCTCTGGTAAGCCGATGGTGACAACCCCAGCGCCGCTACTCCTTCGGGCCTCGAGCGGAGTGCAAGCCGATGCCGAGCGCTACGCCGATACCAATGCCCAGGGGTAGGTTATCCAGCATACTGCCAATGGCACTCCCGAGGGCAATGCCTATGGCGATCCACATTAGCATTCCGTCTCCTTGTTCACCGCCGTGTGCCCCCGCCCGTCATATTGACCTGCATCATGCAGACTTGTCGCCTCTCCCCCATACTGAGCTGTATTAGCATTGAGGAGAATGCCTGGTGAAAGCTCTGGACGTGACGCAGGTCTACCGCGCCTGCCCCGAGGATGCCTTCGACTTCGAAGTGACCAGCGAGCTCGAGTCGCTGGACATGCTGAGCGGCCATGCCCGCGCCCGCGATGCACTGGACTTCGGCACCTCGATGCGCAGCGACGGCTTCAACCTCTTCGTGCTGGGCCACCCCGGGCACGGCAAGCATCAGCTAGTGGGGCGCTTCCTCGCCGAGCGTTCGCGGGGCGAGGCCACCCCGCCGGACATCGCCTACCGCTATAACTTCGACGATCCCACGCAGCCGCTTCACCTGCTGCTGCCCACCGGCATGGGCCGGGTGCTGCGGGCCGATCTCGAGCAGCTGGCCGAGGAGCTGCGCTCGGCCATTCCCGCCGTGTTCGAGGGCGACGAGTACCAGAACCGCCTGCATGAGTTGAAGCAGGCCATGGGCGAACGCCAGCGCGATGCCATCGAGGCGGTGCGCCGCGAGGCGCGCGAGCACGACATCCTGCTGCTCTCGACGCCCAACGGATTCACCTTCGCCCCGGCGGGCGACGATGAGCGGATGATGCCCCCCGAGGAATACGAGCAACTCGACAGGGACGACCGCGAGCGCATCGAAGGCACGGTGCAGGTGCTGCAGAAGAAACTGGCCCTGGCCATTCGCCACATGCCGCGCCTGGCGAAGCAGCTGCGCGAGCAGATCTCGGCGCTGAACGGGGAGATGCTGCAGAGCGCCATCGACGCACCGCTGGCCGAACTGGAGGAGCGCTACGCCGACTACGACGGTGTTCTGGATCACCTGCGCGCGATTCGTGAGGCGATGGCTCTGCACGTCGATTCGTTCATCGCCGACGAACCCGAAATGCCGCCGGAGGCGATCTTCAACCGCTTCGCGATCAACCTGCTGGTCGACCATACCGGCTGCGAAGGCGCACCGGTGGTCTATCTCGACCTGCCGACCCATCAGCACCTGGTAGGACGCATCGAGCACCACGTACACAACGGCACCCTGCTGACCGACTACTCGCTGATTCGCGCCGGCGGCCTGCACCGTGCCAACGGCGGCTACCTGGTGGTGGACGTGCGCGCCATACTGATGCATGCCGGCGCCTGGGAGACACTCAAGCGGGTATTGCGCGCCGGCGAGATCCGCACCGAATCGCTGGAGCAGGCCTATGGCCTGATCAGCACCACCACGCTGGAGCCCGAGCCGATACCGCTGGACCTCAAGGTGGTGCTGCTCGGCGAGCGCCTGTTCTACTACCTGCTGTGCGAACACGACCCCGACTTCCTCGAGCTGTTCAAGGTGCAGGCCGACCTGGAGGACGAGCTCGAGCGCAACCACGGCAACCAGCCACTCTATGCCCGCATGGTGGCCACCCTGGCACGGGAGTCGGCGCTGCGCCCGCTGGACCGCAGCGGCGTGGCGGCGGTAATCGAGCGCGCCAGCCGCCTGGCCGACGATCAGGGCAAGCTCACCGCCCGCCATCGGGCCCTGAGCGACCTGCTGGAGGAAGCTGACCACTGGGCCGAGCGCGATGACGCCAAGGTGGTATCGCGACGCCACGTGGAGAAGGCGGTGGCCCAGCAACTGTGGCGCGCCAGCCGCATCCATGAGCGCAGCCACGAAGCGATTGCCCGCGGCACCGTCGCCATCCAGCTCGAAGGGGCGGTGGTCGGCCAGGTCAATGGCCTCTCGGTCATGAGCCTGGGCGACTACGCTTTCGGCCAGCCGACCCGCATCACGGCTACCGCCCGCCCCGGGCCCGGCCATGTGGTCGACATCGAGCGCGAAGCGCGCCTGGGCGGGCGCATTCATTCCAAGGCGGTGATGATCCTGTCGCGCTGCCTGGCCAGCCGCTATGCTCCGGATACGCCGCTGTCGCTCTCCGCCAGCCTGGCCTTCGAGCAGTCCTACGGCGGCATCGAGGGCGACAGCGCCTCGGTGGCCGAGGCCTGCGTGCTGATCTCGGCCATCGCCCGGGTGGGCATCGACCAGCGCCTGGCGGTAACCGGCTCCATCGACCAGCACGGTCGCGTGCAGGCCGTGGGCGGGGTCAACGAGAAGATCGAGGGTTTCTTCGACATCTGCCAGGCACGCGGCGGCGTGAAGGGCCACGGGGTGCTGCTGCCCGCCACCAACGTCGAGCACCTGATGCTCAAGCGCGAGGTGCGCGATGCCATCGCCGCCGGCGATTTCAGCGTCTATGCGATCGAACACCTGGACCAGGCGCTGGCGTTGCTGACCGGATTGACGCCCGGCGAGCGCGATAGCGAAGGCCACTACCCCGCCGGGAGCCTGAACGCCCGTGTAGCTGAACGCCTGGGGGCCTTTCACCAGGCGGTCAAGCAGAGCAGGATCAAGGAAAACGGCAAGGAGAGCGACAAGGCGAACGGCAAGGATGGCGACGCCGACAGCGTCGACGAGGAGCACAGCGATGACCACTGACGATGCCCCGCAGGGCGCCGCCGTCCAGGCGCCGAGCCGGGACGTGGCGCGGGTACTGGCACTGCTTGACGCCTCCCGCCACAGTCTGGCGGCGCTTGCCGCGGCGGTAGAGCTGGCCAGCCAGCGCCACGTCGAGCTGGTCGCGCTCTACGTCGAGGACCTTGATCTGCTGCGCTGCGCCGCCTTTCCCTTCTCCTGCGAGATCGGCGCCCAGTCGGGGCTGGCACGCCCGCTCACGCCCGAGGCCCTGGAAGCCAGCATCGCCCACCAGCTGCGGCGTGTGCGGCAGGCCTTGGCCACGGCGGTGGCCGGGCGCGAACTGCGCCACCGGCTCGAGGTCAGCCGCGGGCGGATTGCCGCCGAGGCCTTGGCCAGGTCGGGACCAGAGGATGTGTTGGTGCTCGGCAAGGCCGGCAGCACCGAGTGCTGGGGGAAGCGGCTCGGCACCACCAGCCGGCGCCTTATCATGGAAGCGCCCTGCAGCGTGCTGCTGTGGGACGAGGCGCACCCCTTCCGGCGCGGCCCGCTGCGCTGGCTGGCAGCGCACGAGGACGACCCGGCCCGAAAAGGCGCCGTACCCTCGCAACCGGCCTGGCTGGCATCGCTGTTCGACGGCATCTCCCCGCTGGCCCTCCGGCACGCCGCGGAGCTGGAACGGGGGCTCGACCGCGCCAGTGCCGGCGGGCTGCTGCTGCGCCGCTGCGAGCTGGAAGCGCTACTCAGGGAGGATGAACAGCTGGTGGCACGGGTGCCGCTGCCAATCCTGATCATCCCGTAGGCAGACTGTCCGATGCCTCTCAGGCGTCAAGCTGTCCTTCCCGGCGGGATGTCGTCAAGGGCGGTGGTGGAGCCGGACCATCCGGCGTTTCCAGAGGCGGCTCTTTCAGCCGCGGCATGGCGGCGACACGCCGATCGATATAATGGAGGAGGACCAGCTGAGCCACCAGCACCGCAAGGCACCACATCAGCCCTTCAAACACGACGGCATTCCTCAATGAGACCGAAGCGGCCTCGTCGAGTCGAGTGTAGTCCTTGCCCTCGAGGACTAGTAGAGGGTTCGACGATCAAATTTTGCTATAGACGAGCTTCCACCCGCTCGAGAATCTGACGGCTGACCTTGTTCACCAGCGGCTTGGCAGCCCTGGTGACGGCCTTCTCGACCAGGCGGTTGCGGATGGCATAGGTCAGCGTGAAGGAGACCTCGGTGCCCTCTTCCACCGGGCTGAGCCGGTAGCAGCCCTGATTGTGCACGCCATCCACCGACTCCCAGGCCAACACTTCGGGTGGCCGGTTCTCGGTGATGGCCACGTCGAAGGTCCAGTCCATGCCCACGGCGTGTACATGCCAGCGGTAGCGCTCGTCGCCGAGCGGCTCGATCGCCTTGATCAGGTCGGAGTAGTCGGCGAAATCCTCGACTCGCTCCAACAGGGCAAAGACCCGCTCCGGCGGGGCCTTGAGAATGGCGCTGTGTTCGATCGTGGCCATGCGGTTCCCTATGCTGCTGTACGACGCTAAAATGCTCCACTTTCATTCCGCAGGTTACCCGTCCTGCTAGGCGATAGCTAACGCGAATAGCTAATCTTCGCTTACGCAAGCATTCGTCCAAGGTAACCCAACAAATCGTCGAGCGAGATAAAACGCCACATTTTTCCTCTGAGGTAGACCATGTCCACACCCAAGGTCGGTTTCGTCTCACTGGGCTGTCCCAAGGCGCTGGTGGATTCCGAGCGTATCCTGACCCAGCTGCGCACCGACGGCTACGAGATCGTGCCCAGCTATGACGATGCCGACGTGGTGGTGGTCAACACCTGCGGCTTCATCGACAGCGCCAAGGCGGAATCGCTCGACGCCATCGGCGAGGCCATCGCCGAGAACGGCAAGGTGATCGTCACCGGCTGCATGGGCGTGGACGAGAGCGCGATTCGCGACGTTCACCCCAGCGTGCTGGCGGTGACCGGCCCGCAGCAGTACGAGCGCGTGGTCGGTGCCGTGCACGAGGCGGCCCCGCACCAGCACCGGCACGACCCGCATATCGACCTGGTGCCGGCCCAGGGCGTCAAGCTCACCCCGCGCCACTATGCTTACCTGAAGATCTCAGAAGGCTGCAACCACAGCTGCAGCTTCTGCATCATCCCCTCCATGCGCGGCAAGCTGGTCAGCCGCCCGGTGGGCGACGTGCTGCGCGAAGCCGAGGGCCTGGCCAAGGCGGGCGTGAAGGAGCTGTTGGTGATCTCCCAGGACACCAGCGCCTATGGTGTGGACCTGCGCTATGCGCCGAGCGAGTGGCGCGGCCGCGAGGTCAAGACGCGCCTCACCGAGCTGTGCGAGGCGCTCTCGGAGCTGGGCATTCGCGTACGGCTGCACTACGTGTACCCCTACCCCCACGTGGACGAGCTGATCCCGCTGATGGCCGAGGGCAAGATCCTGCCCTACCTGGACATTCCCTTCCAGCACGCCAGCCCCAAGGTGCTCAAGGCGATGAAGCGCCCCGCCTTCGAGGACAAGACGCTCGCCCGCATCAAGCGCTGGCGCGAGCTGTGCCCCGAGCTGACCATTCGCTCCACCTTCATCGTCGGCTTCCCCGGCGAGACCGAGGAGGACTTCCAGTACCTGCTCGACTGGCTGAGCGAAGCCCAGCTCGACCGCGTGGGCTGCTTCCAGTACTCACCGGTTGAGGGCGCGCCGGCCAACGAATTGGGCCTGGAGCCGGTGCCGGACGACGTGAAGCAGGAACGCTGGGAGCGCTTCATGGCGCATCAGCAGCAGATCTCTGCCGCCCGCCTGGAGCGGAAGATCGGCCGCGAGGTCGAAGTGCTGGTGGACGAGGTCGACGAGGACGGTCCCATCGGCCGCAGCGAAGCCGACGCCCCCGAGATCGACGGCATGGTGTTTCTGGCGTCCAAGCGCACCCTGCGCCCCGGCGACGTGGTGCGCGCTCGTGTCACCAATGCCGACGAGTACGACCTGTGGGCGGAGGTGGTCGAGGAGGCGCAGCCGGTCAAGTTTCTAGACTTCTACTCCGCATAGAAAGCCCAGACGCAAGAACGCCGCCCTTCGAGGCGGCGTTCTTGTTTGAGCCTTGGCTCGTGGGCTCCGCGAGCGGAGCCCGGAGGACGATCAGTCCTGACCCATCTGCTGCTTGATCAGGTCGCCGATGGTGGTCGGGCCACCGGTCTCGACTTCCTGCTCGCGCAGCTTCTTCAGGTTCTGACGGGTGTCGTCCTGATCCTTGGCCTTGATCGACAGGTTGATCGTGCGGTTCTTGCGATCGACGCTGACGATGCGGGCTTCGACGGTATCGCCTTCGCTCAGCACGTTGCGCGCGTCTTCGACGCGGTCGGCGCTGATCTCGGAGGCCTTGAGCACGGCGACGACGTCAGTCGCCAGCTCGACGTGGGCTTCCTTGGCGTCGACTTCGACCACACGGCCGGAGACGATGGAGCCCTTGTCGTTGACCGCCAGGTACTCGGCCACCGGGTCGGAGTCGAGCTGCTTGATGCCAAGCGAGATGCGCTCGCGCTCCGGATCGATGGAGAGGATGACGGCTTCGGCTTCGTCGCCCTTCTTGAAGCGGCGCACGGCTTCTTCGCCGGTCTCGGACCAGGAGAGGTCGGAGAGGTGAACCAGGCCGTCGATGCCGCCTTCCAGACCGATGAAGATACCGAAGTCGGTGATCGACTTGATGGTACCGGACACGCGGTCGCCCTTGTTGTACTGGGCGCTGAAGGTTTCCCACGGGTTCGGGGTGCACTGCTTGATACCCAGGGAGATACGACGACGCTCCTCGTCGATGTCGAGGATCATGACATCCACTTCGTCGCCGATGTTGACGACCTTGGACGGGTGGATGTTCTTGTTGGTCCAGTCCATCTCGGAGACGTGAACCAGGCCTTCGACACCCTCTTCCAGCTCGGCGAAGCAGCCGTAGTCGGTGAGGTTGGTGACGCGGGCCGGTACCACGGTACCCTCGGGGTAGCGGTCCTTGATGTTGACCCACGGGTCTTCGCCCAGCTGCTTCAGGCCCAGCGAGACGCGGTTGCGCTCGCGGTCGAACTTGAGCACCTTGACGTTGATCTCGTCGCCCACGGCCACGATCTCGCTCGGATGCTTGATGCGCTTCCAAGCCATGTCGGTGATGTGCAGCAGGCCATCGACGCCGCCCAGGTCGACGAAGGCGCCGTAGTCGGTGAGGTTCTTGACGATACCGACGATCTGCTGGCCTTCCTGCAGGGTGGCGAGCAGGGCTTCACGCTCGGCGCTGTTCTCGGCTTCGAGCACGGCGCGGCGGGACACGACCACGTTGTTGCGCTTGGGGTCGAGCTTGATGACCTTGAAGTCGAGTTCCTTGTGCTCGAGGTGCGTGGTGTCGCGCACCGGACGCACGTCGACCAGGGAACCCGGGAGGAAGGCACGGATGGAGTCGATGTCGACGGTGAAGCCGCCCTTGACCTTGCCGTTGATCACGCCCTTGACGATTTCTTCCTTCTCGAAGGCCGCTTCCAGCACCTTCCAGGCTTCGGCGCGCTTGGCCTTCTCGCGAGACAGGCGGGTCTCGCCGAAACCGTCCTCGACGGCTTCCAGGGCGACACTGACTTCGTCGCCGACGGCGATGGTGAGCTCGCCGTTGTCGTCGCGGAACTGCGCCGCGGGAATCTGCCCTTCAGACTTCAGGCCGGCATTGACGGTGACCCAGTCACCCTCGATGTCGACGACGGTAGCCGTGACGATGGCGCCCGGCTCCATGTTGATGTCCTGCAGTGACTGTTCAAACAGTTCAGCAAAGCTTTCGCTCATGATTTTCCTACGTGATCAACGGTGTTGAGGCGTTGCCGCCTTCTCCGCACCACCAGCGAGTGCGGGCCTTATTTACCAAACCCCCGGGGATGTTAGCGCTGGTTGGACCTGGCCGGGCTTGCAAGAGTGAGTTGCCCGACCATGCCATGACATCCGCTCGAGGGCGCCGCAAGGGAGATCAAGTCTCGGGGACGAGGCCGCGCTCGGCGAGCCACTCCGTCAACCGTTCCACCACTTCCGGTATCTTCAGGCTCGTGGTGTCAAGCGTGATGGCATCATCGGCCGGCTTGAGCGGTGCCACGCTGCGCTGCATGTCGCGTGCATCGCGTGCCTGAATTTCCTTCAAAAGACTCGATAGACTAGCATCCACCCCCGCCTCCTGCAACTGAAGACGGCGCCTGCGCGCGCGTTCCTCGGCACTTGCGGTGAGGAACACCTTGAGCTCGGCGTCGGGGAATACCACGGTGCCCATGTCGCGCCCGTCGGCCACCAGCCCGGGGGGCTTTTTGAAGTCGCGCTGGCGCTGCAGCAGCGCCTGGCGCACACCGTTCAGCGCCGCGACCCGGGAGGCGGCATCACCCACCTGCTCGGTACGGATCTCGCGGCTGACGTCGTCGCCTTCGAGCAGCACGCGGGTGCTCGCCTCTTCGGCCACGAAGACCACGTCGAGTTCGGCGGCCAGCCGCTCCAGTGCCGGCTCGTCGTCCAGCGCCACGCCATGCCGCAGGGCCGCCAACGCCGTGAGGCGGTAGAGGGCGCCGCTGTCGAGCAGGTGCCAGCCGAGGCGCTCGGCGACCAGGCGGCTGATGGTGCCCTTGCCGGCACCACCGGGTCCGTCGAGGGTCAGCACCTTGGCCGTATCATTCATGCGCGTTCCTCTTGCTCTTCGCTGACTCGGAGCCCCACGACCCTGGCAAGTTCCGTGAAGCCGGGGAACGAGGTGGCGACGTTGGCGCAGTCGTCGATGACGATCTCCTCGCCGGCGCGCAGGGAGGCCACCACGAAGGACATGGCGATACGGTGGTCGCCCAGGCTGTCGATGCGACCCCCGCCGTAGGCCACTTCGCGATCGCCTGCGCCGACGATGTCGATGCCATCCTCCATCACGGTGTGTTCCACGCCCAGGGTCGCCAGACCGTCGGCCATGGCCTGGATACGGTCCGACTCCTTCACCCGCAGCTCCTCGGCGCCGCGCAGGCGCGTGGTGCCCCTGGCGCAGGCGGCGGCGACGAACAGCGCCGGGAATTCGTCGATGGCCAGCGGCACCTGGTCGACAGGGATGTCGATGCCCTTGAGCGGTGCGTAGCGGATGTGCAGGTCGGCCACCGGCTCGCCGCCCACTTCGCGCTCGTTGAACAGGCGAAGGTCGGCGCCCATTAGCTGAAGGATGTTGATCACGCCGATCCGCGTGGGGTTGATGCCCACGTGCTCGAGGATCAGGTTGGAGCCGGGCGTAATGGCGGCGGCTACCAGGAAGAAGGTGGCGGAGGAGATGTCGGAGGGCACGTCGATGGGCGCGGCGGTGAGCTTGCCGCCGCCCTGCAGCCAACAGGTATCGCCTTCGCGGTGGACCTCATAGCCGAAGCCGGCCAGCATGCGCTCGGTGTGGTCGCGGGTGGGCGCCGGCTCGCGCACGCGGGTCTCGCCTTCGGCATACAGCCCGGCGAGCAGCAGGCAGGACTTCACCTGGGCGCTGGCCATGGGCATGTCGTAGGTGATGCCCTTGAGCGCCTGGCCGCCGTGGATCCTGAGCGGCGGGCGACCGCCCTCGGCGGTATCGATCTTCGCCCCCATCAGCCGCAGCGGGTCAGCCACGCGGCCCATGGGGCGCTTGGTCAGCGAGGCGTCGCCGATCAGTTCGGTGTCGAAGGCCTGCCCCGCCAGCAGGCCGGCGAACAGGCGCATGGCGGTGCCGGCGTTGCCCACGTAGAGCGGGCCGGAGGGCGCCTTGAGACCGCGCATGCCGACGCCGTGCACGGTGACCCGCCCCTGGTGCGGGCCTTCGATGGCCACGCCCATCTCGCGGAACGCCTGCAGCGTGGCCAGGCTGTCCTCCCCTTCCAGGAACCCCTTCACTTCGGTGACGCCTTCGGCCAGCGCGCCGAGCATGATCGAGCGGTGGGAGATCGACTTGTCGCCCGGTACGCGAATGCGCCCGGCCACACGGCCACCGGGCGCGGCCCGGAAGGTGAGTCTGCCTTGTTCTTGCATCTGGTATTCCGCCTGATAACTGGTCTGGTTCAGGAGAGAGTCGAAATAGTGCCGGGCGTGGCTGGCACGGTCGAAGATGGCAAGCATAGCATCGCCGTCGCCCGCTTCCACTGCCTGGCGCAGCCGGCCGAGCCCCGCTTGGAAGTCGTCGAGGGAGGCCAGCACCGCCTCGCGGTTGGCGGTGAAGATGTCGCGCCACATCACCGGGTCGCTGCCGGCGATGCGGGTGAAGTCGCGAAACCCGCCGGCGGCGTAGCGGAAGATCTCCAGCCGCTCGTCCTGGCGCGCCAGGGTGTCCACCAGCGAGAAGGCGAGCAGGTGCGGCAGGTGGCTGGTGCGCGCCAGCACCTGGTCGTGGCGGTCAACGTCCATCTCCAGCACTTCCGCGCCACAGGCACGCCACAGCACCTGCACCCGGGCCACGGCGACGGGGGCCGTCTCGGCGGCGGGGGTGAGGATCACCTTGTGGTTGACGTAGAGCCGCGGATCGGCGGCCGCCACGCCGCTCTTCTCGGAGCCGGCGATGGGGTGGCCCAGCACCAGCCCGGCCGGTAGGCGGCCGAAGGCGGCCAGGGCGCAATCGCGCACCGCAGCCTTGGTGCTGCCGACGTCGGTGATCACCACACGCGGGGCTTCGCCGTCCAGCGCCTCCGTCGGCAGTGCGGCGGCCAGTTCGGTCATCACGCTGCGCATGGCCAGCACCGGCACCGCCAGCACGATCAGCGTGGCACCTTCCACCAGCGGCGCGAGGCGAGTGTCGCCAGCGTCGATCAGGCCCATCTCGATGCCGCGCGTGATCTCGCCGGGATCCGGGTCGCATGCCTGGATCGTGCCCGCAAAGCCTGCCGCGCGCAGCGCGGCGGCCAGTGAACCGCCGATCAGCCCCAGGCCGACGATGAGGAGGCGCGCTTCATTCGGTGTCGTACCGCCCACCACGCTTACAGCACACCCACGGGGTAGGAGCCGAGCACCTTGACTTCGGAGGCGCGCAGGCGCACCTCCTCGAGCACCGCGGCGACCCGCGGCTCGTCCACGTGGCCCTTGAAGTCGATGAAGAACACGTAGTTCCACACCCCGGTACGCGAGGGCCGTGTCTCCAGCCGCGTGAGGTCGATGCTGTGCCGGTGGAACGGCTCGAGCAGGTCGTGCAGCGCGCCGGGCTGGTTGCGCATGGCAACCACGATGGAGGTCTTGTCCTCGCCGGACATCGGCACGTGCTGGCTGCCGATGATCAGGAAGCGCGTGGAGTTGTCGGGGCGATCCTCGATCTTCTCGGCGACCTTCTCCAGGCCGTAGAGCTTGGCGGCCATGTCACCGGCGATGGCGGCGCTATGCCACTCGCTCTTGATCATGCGCGCCGCCTCGGCGTTGGACGACACCGGCACCCGCTCGGCGCGCGGGTAGTGGGCGTCGAGCCACTTGCGGCACTGGGCCAGGGACTGCGGGTGGGAGTAGACCCGAGAGACCTTGTCGCGCAGCGTGGTGTCGGCGACCAGCAGGTGGTGGTGGATACGCAGCACCACTTCGCCGCAGATGCGGATCGAGGAGTCCATGAACGAGTCGAGGGTGTGGCTGACCACGCCCTCGGTGGAGTTCTCCACCGGTACCACGCCGTAGTTGACCGCCCCCGCTTCCACTTCGCGGAAGACCTCGTCGATGGCGGCCATCGGCATGCTCACCGCGCTCTCGCCGAAGTGCTTGAGCGCGGCCTGCTGGGTGAAGGTGCCTTCGGGGCCGAGATAGGCCACTTTGGTGGGCTGCTCCAGCGCCAGGCAGGCGGACATGATCTCACGGAACAGCCGCGCCATCTCCTCGCTGTTGAGCGGGCCTGGGTTGAGCTCCATGATCCGGCGCAGCACCTGGGCCTCTCGCTCAGGACGGTAGAAGACGGCACTGGGGTCGTGCTTGGTCTTGACCTCGGCGACCTGCTTGGCGCAATCGGCACGGGCGCTGATCAGGCGCAGGATCTCGTTGTCGAGCTCGTCGATGCGCTGGCGCAGCGAGTCGAGGTTGGTGGGGCTATCGGTCATGGCTTATCCCCTGCGTTGCTCGAAGTCGGCCATGAAGTCGATCAGCGCATCGACGGCCGCTTCGGGTACGGCGTTGTAGAGGCTCGCCCGCATGCCGCCGACGCTGCGGTGGCCCTTGAGGTTGAGCAGCCCGGCCTCTTCGGCTTCCGCCAGGAACGGCTTGTCGAGACGTTCGTCGGCGAGCACGAAGGGCACGTTCGTGCGCGAACGATTGCGCAAGGCGATGGGGTTGGAGTAGAGGCCGCTCGAATCGATCGCCGCATACAGCTTGGCCGCCTTGCGCGCGTTGATGGTCGCCATGGCCTCGAGCCCGCCGATGTCGTGCTTGAGCCACTGGAACACCAGACCCGCCAGGTACCAGGCGTAGGTGGGCGGCGTGTTGACCATGGAGCCCGCCTCGGCCACGGCCTGGTAGTCGAACAGGCTGGGGATGCGTTGGCAGCGCCGATCCAGGAGGTCGTCACGCACCACCACCAGGGTGAGGCCTGCCGGGCCGATGTTCTTCTGCGCCCCGGCATAGATCACGCCGAAGCGCGATACGTCGAGCGGCTCGGCCAGGATGCTCGAGGAGTAGTCGCATACCAGCGGCACGCTGACGTCGGGAATGTAGTCGAACTCCAGCCCGCCGATGGTCTCGTTGGCGGTGTAGTGCAGGTAGGCCGCGTCACTCGACAGCACCAGCTCCGCCTGGGTCGGCACTTCGGTGTGGCCGCTGGCTTCACTGGAGCCTGCCAGGTGCACGGCAAAGCCAAGATGCTTCGCTTCCGCCAGCGCCTTCTTGCCCCAGATACCGGTGTAGAGGAAGTTGGCCGTGCCACCCTGCCCCAGCAGGTTCATCGGCACCATGGAGAACTGCAGACTGGCGCCGCCCTGCAGGAACAGCACCTTGTAGTTCTCGGGTATGGCGAGCAGCTCGCGCAGGTCGAATTCGGCCTGCTCGGCGATGGCCACGAACTCCGGCGAGCGGTGGCTCATCTCCATCACCGAGAGCCCGCGGCCGTTGTAGTCGAGCATTTCTTCCCGCGCGCGCTCGAGCACCGGGGTGGGCAGCGCCGCGGGACCGGCGCAGAAGTTGTAGTGGCGTGTCATCAGCGTGGTGTTCCGTTCTACTCATGTCGTGGCCAGGCGAGATGAGCGCCGGGGACGAGCCGGAGCGAGGGTCTTTTGCCATGGATGGCAAAAGTGGCGCCCAGGGATGGGTTCACAGCGCCCTCGCGAGGCTCGTCGCCGGAACAGCTCATCGCTTTCCGGTTATGCAGACGCGCTTATTCGTCGTTCCGGTTCTCTTCTACACCCTCGTTTCCGTCCGCATCCGGCCCAGCCTGCAGCTCGGCCTTCGGTGCGTCCTCCGCTTCGCCCTCATCGCCATTCTCAGGCTCGCTCTCCGCGTCGGGCTCGTCGATACGCACGGTCTTGACCAGCTTCTCGTCGTTGCCCAGGCGGATCAGCATCACGCCCTGGGTATTGCGTGAGGTGATCGAGACCTCGTCGACGCGAGTCCGCACCAGGGTGCCGCGGTCGGTGATCAGCATCATCTCGTCGGCAGAGTAGACCTGCATGGCAGCCACCAAGGAGCCGTTGCGCTCGCTGGTCTGCATGGCGATGACGCCTTGGCCGCCGCGCCCGCGCAATGGGAACTCCTCGAGCCGGGTACGCTTGCCGTAGCCGTTCTCGGAGGCGGTGAGGATGTATATCTGGCCGCCGTTGCCGTTTTCCAGCGCGGTGCCCTCCTCGCCTTCCGTCTCGCTGTCGGCGTCGGCGTCGGCGTCGATCTGCTGGCTCTGGGGGATGATCAGGCTGATCACCTCGGCATCGCCCAGCAGCTTCATGCCGCGTACGCCGCGGGCGGTACGCCCCATGGCGCGTACGTTGCTCTCCTCGAAGCGAATCGCCTTGCCATTGGACGACAGCATCATGACATGGTCGTTGCCGGAAGTGATGGCGGCGCCCACCAGGCGGTCGCCCTCTTCGATATCGATGGCGATCAGGCCGACGCTACGCGGACGCGAGAATTGGTCGAGGCTGGTGCGCTTGACCGTGCCCTTGGCGGTGGCGAAGAAGATGTAGCAGTCCGGGCTGTAATCCTTCACCGGCATGATGGCGTTGATCGACTCGCCCTCGTCCAGCGGCAGCAGGTTGACCAGCGGCTTGCCGCGTGAGCCGCGGCTGGCCGCCGGCATCTCGTAGACCTTGAGCCAGTAGACCTTGCCCTTGTTGGAGAACAGCAGCACGGTGTCGTGGGTGGAGGCCACCAGCAGGTGCTCGATGACGTCCTCATCCTTCATGCTGGTCGCCGACTTGCCGCGTCCGCCGCGGCGCTGGGCCTGGTAGTCGGAAAGCGGCTGCGTCTTGGCGTAGCCGGTACGCGACACCGTGACCACCATGTCCTCCTCGGCGATGAGATCCTCGATGGAGAGGTCGAGGTGGCTGGCCTGGATCTCGGTGCGGCGGGCATCGCCGAACTGGTCGCGCACCGCGGTGAGCTCCTCGCGGATCACTTCGAGCAGACGCTCGCTGGAGGCCAGGATGGCCATCAGCTCGGCGATCTTTTCGAGAATGCCCAGGTACTCGTCGAGCAGCTTCTCGGTCTCGAGGCCGGTCAGGCGGTGCAGGCGCAGCTCGAGGATGGCCTGGGCCTGGGCCGGCGACAGGCGATACTCTGTGCCGGTGGTGTTGAGGCCGAAACCTTCCTCCAGCTCCTCGGGCTTGCACGAGGTGGCCCCGGCGCGCTCGAGCATGGCGGTGACCTGGCCGGGCTGCCAGACCTTGTCGAGCAGCTTCTCCTTGGCCTCGGCGGCGCTCGGCGAGGCCTTGATCAGCTCGATCACCTCATCGATATTGGAGATGGCCACGGCCAGACCTTCGAGGATATGACCGCGCTCGCGGGCCTTCTTCAGCTCGTACAGGGTGCGCCGTGTGACCACTTCGCGACGATGGCGAATGAAGGCCTCGAGCACCTCCTTGAGGTTGAGGATCTTGGGCTGGCCATCCTCGATGGCGACCATGTTGATGCCGAAGACGTTCTGCAGCTGGGTCTGGGCGAAGAGATTGTTGACCACCACGTCCCCGGACTCGCCGCGCTTGACCTCGATCACCACGCGCAGGCCGTCCTTGTCGGATTCGTCGCGCAGTTCGGCGATGCCTTCGATCTTCTTGTCCTTGACCAGCTCGGCGATCTTCTCGATCAGCCGCGCCTTGTTCACCTGGTACGGCAGCTCGGTGACGATGATGTGGTCGCGGCCGGTCTTGTCATCGTGCTCGATGGTGTGGCGGGCGCGCACGTAGATGCGCCCGCGGCCGGTGCGATAGGCCTCGAGGATGCCGGCGCGGCCGTTGATGATGCCTGCGGTGGGGAAGTCGGGCCCGGAGATGTACTCCATCAGGTCGTCGACCGTCAGGGTGTAGTCGTCGATCAGCGCCAGGCAGCCGTCGATCACCTCGCCCATGTTGTGCGGCGGGATGTTGGTCGCCATGCCCACGGCAATGCCCGAGGAGCCGTTGATCAGCAGGTTGGGCACCTTGGTCGGCAGCACGTCGGGAATGCGCTCGGTGCCGTCGTAGTTGTCGACCCAGTCGACGGTGTCCTTGTCGAGGTCGGCCAGCAGCTCGTGGGCGAGCCTGGCCATGCGCACTTCGGTGTAACGCATGGCCGCGGCGCTGTCGCCGTCGATGGAGCCGAAGTTGCCCTGGCCGTCGACCAGCACGTGGCGCATGGAGAAGTCCTGCGCCATGCGTACGATGGTGTCGTAGACCGCGCTATCGCCATGGGGGTGATATTTACCGATGACGTCGCCCACCACGCGGGCCGACTTCTTGTAAGGCTTGTTCCAGTCGTTGCCGAGTTCGTGCATGGCGAACAGCACGCGCCGGTGCACCGGCTTGAGCCCGTCGCGCACGTCCGGCAGCGCACGGCCGATGATCACGCTCATGGCGTAGTCGAGGTACGACTGCTTCAGCTCGTCCTCGATGTTGACTGGCAGAATCTCTCTGGCGATGTCACCCATGGGTTGTCGAATCCTTTGCGCTACAGCGAACTGGCGCGCTCCTCGGGCCAAACCGTGACCAAGGCGGCGGCGCGCCATTACAGCCTGCCATCATACCACTCCGGGCAACACAAAGGCAGCGTGCGGGACAGTGCAAAGGAAGGCTGGACACAAGCGACAAGATGATGTTGCCGCTCATGTTTCCCCTTCATGCCTCCTTCGGCAGCACCAGCGGCTCCAGGGCCTGGCGGATCTCGCCCTCGATGGGCATGGATTGCTGGTTGCGTACGTCGAACAGCACGAAGGTGAGGTCGGCATCGGCAATCGGCTGGCCGTCACCGATGCGCCGGATCTCCTGATGGATGCGGGCGCTACGGTGGCCCAGCTCGGCGACTCGGGTGAGCACTTCGAGATCGTCACCACCCACCGCGGCCTGGCGATAGTTGATGTTGAGGTTGACCGCCACCAGGGCCGGGTTACCGGAAGCGAAATACCGCGCGAGCTCGGGGCGGTCATCGAAGTAACCCCAGCGCCCCTCTTCCAGGAACTCCAGGTAGCGGGCGTTGTTGACGTGGCCATAACCATCCAGGTGGTAGCCACGTACACGCAGGGTGACGCGGGAAATGCGGTTATCCATGGGCGGGCCCCCTTGCTCGGTCGATGATGCTGCCGCCCGATTCTAGGCCTGCCATCGCGCCGAATTCAAACAACAGTTTGAATTCAGGTGAATCCTGACACCGTTTGCCACTGGAACCCTGATCCCCCCTTCGCCATAATATGCGTCCTTTTGCCCAGGGAATTGCACCATGTGGTTCAAGCACTTGCACCTTTACCGCCTGCACGGGTCGGCGGGGATTCCGGCCGCCGACCTGGAAGCCGCCCTGGCCGAGCAGGTGGCTCGCTCGCCCGGCGGCCAGGAGGCCAGGCGCGTGGGCTGGTGCCCTCCCGCGGGGCGCGCCGGCACCTCCCTGCTGCATGAACTGCAGGGGCAGCGCCTGATGACCATGCTGCGGCATGAGCGACTGCTGCCCGCCGGCGTGGTGCGCGAAGAGTTGGAAGAGCGCGGCGCCGACATCGAGGCCCGCGAGGGGCGCAAACTGCGCCGCCAGGAGAAGCAGGAACTCAAGGAGCAGATCTACGAGGAGCTGCTGCCGCGCGCCTTCATTCGCAGCCAGAAGGTCGACCTGTGGTGGGATACCCGACGCAACCTGATCGCGGTGAATACCAGTTCGCGCAAGCGTGCCGAGGAAGCGCTGGACCTGCTCCGCGAGACCCTCGGCAGCCTCAAGGTGACGCCACTGGCGACCCAGACCCTGCCGATGCGCGCAATGACCCAGTGGCTTGCCGAGGAGGGCTCGCGCCCCGCCTCGCTGCAGCTCGGCGACCAGGTCGAGCTCAAGGCCAAGGGTGACGACGGCGTCCTGCGCGCCCGCCAGGTGGACCTGGACAGCGACGAGATCCAGCAGCTGCTCGCCGCCGGCCGGCAGGCCAGCCGCCTGGGGGTGGAGATCGAGGGCAGGCTCGCCTACGTGCTGCACGACGACCTGACCCTCAAGTCCCTGCGGTTCAGCGATGCCTTGATCGACGAAGCGGGCGAGATCGAGGACGATGGCGATGCCATCGTGCGCCTCGAAGCCGACTTCATGCTGATGGCCCAGGCCTTGGCCGAAGAGGTGGAGCAGCTGATCGCCTGGCTGGGCGGCGAAGCCAATGCCGCCCCGCAGGAAAGTGAATGATTCAACCCGGCAACCAAGACACACCGATGACCGACACCGCGACAGGTACGACTTCCACGGATCCCTGGGCCGACATCCGCCCCTACCGGGACGACGAGGTAGCGGCGGTATTGGCGCACCTGGCCACCAACCGCGAGCTATTGGACGCCCTGACCCGCTACCGGCTGCCCCGCCTGAGCCGAACGCTGCCCTGGCTTGCCCGCGCCCTGGCCTCCTACGTGATTCGCCGCGAGACGCGCGACGTGGCCAGCGTGCACGACTTCCAGATGCGCGTGGCCCACTACATGGCGCGCATGATCCGCACCTCCACCGACGATTTCCGCGTCGAGGGGCTGGAGCGGCTCAATCCCGATACCGCCTACCTGTTCATCGGCAACCATCGTGACATCTCGCTGGACCCGGCCTTCGTCAACTACGCCCTGCACCGCGCGGGGCGCGACACCGTGCGAATCGCCATCGGCGACAACCTGCTCAAAAAGCCCTACGTGACCGACCTGATGCGGCTCAACAAGAGTTTCATCGTGCCGCGTGCCCTGCGTGGCAAGCGCGCCATGCTGGCGGCCTACCAGAACCTCTCGAGCTACATTCGCCACTCGATCACCGAGGACAACCATTCGATCTGGATGGCCCAGCGCGAGGGACGCGCCAAGGACGGCATCGACCGTACCGACACGGCGATCATCAAGATGCTGACCATGGCCCGACGCCAGGAAGACCGCAGCGCCCCCATCGGCGATGCCATCGCCGAGCTGCGAATGGTACCGGTATCGATCAGCTACGAGTACGACCCCTGCGACCTGCAGAAGGCGCGTGAGCTGCACGCCATCCACAACCATGGCCGCTACGAGAAGAGTGAGTTCGAGGACATTCAGTCCATCGTGGCCGGCATCACCGGACACAAGGGCCGCGTGGAGCTGCGCTTCGGCGAGCCGCTTGGCACCGGCTTCGACACCCCGGAAGCGGTGGCCGCCGAGATCGACCGCCAGGTGGTCGGTGGGTACCACCTCTTTCCCAGCCACTACCTAGCCCTGGAAGCGCTGGGCGACGCGCCCGAGCTGCTGGACATGAGCGAGGTCAGCGACGTCGACCGGGCACGCTTCCAGGCGCGCCTGAACGAGGTTCCCACCGAGCTCCGCGACTGGTGGCTGGCCCAGTACGCCAACCCCGTGCGCAACAAGGCGGCGCTGCTCGCAGGCAGCGACACGTCGTCATGAACGCCCCCGGCCACCTGCCACCCGACCGCGGCGCCCAGGCGCGTGAAGCGCATCGGGTCACCTTGATCGGCGCCGTGATAGACCTGGCGGTCGGGCTGCTCAAGATCGTGGCCGGCTGGTTGGTCGGCTCCGCCGCCCTGATCGCGGACGGCATCCACTCCTTTTCCGACCTGGTCACCGATGGCTTCGTGATGGCGGCGACCCACTTCGGCCGCCAGGCGCCGGATAGCGACCACCCCTACGGCCATGGCCGGATCGAGACGCTGGCGACGCTGTGGCTGGGCAGTGTATTGATCTTCGTGGCCGGCGGCATCGCCTGGGCCAGCCTCACCCGCCTGCTCGCCGGCGAGCCCATCCCCGCCCCCGGTCTGTGGGCCATCGGTGTGGCCGTGGCCTCCCTGGCCGCCAAGGAGTGGATCTTCCGCTACACCATGATCGTGGCCAAGCGCATCCGCTCGCGACTGCTCGAGGCCAACGCCTGGCACTCACGCTCGGACGCCCTCTCCACCGGCGTGGTGCTGGTCGGCCTGGTGGCGGCACAGCTCGGCGCCGGCTGGGTCGATGCGGTGGCCGCCATCATCGTCGGCATCATGGTCGGCCAGGTGGGCTGGCGGCTGCTGTGGGAATCGGGTCGCGAGCTGATCGACACCGCGCTGCCAGAGAACGACCAGGTGCAGATGAAGGCCATCGCCGAAGCGGTGCCCGGGGTGGACAGCGTCCACGACCTGCGCACCCGCTCGGTGGGCAGTCACGTGGTGCTCGACCTGCATATCGTGGTACCGCCCCGGCTGACCGTTTCCGAGGCCCACGAGATCGGCAATGCGGTCAGCCGGCAGCTGCGCAACGCCTACCCCGAACTGGCCGACGTGACTTTCCATATCGACCCCGAAGACGATTCGGACCAGATCGAACACAGCCTGCGCCCCGGCCTGCCGCTGCGCCAGGACGTTGAGAGCATGCTCGACGAGGCGTGGCAGGGTTGCCCCGCCTGGCAAGACCGCATTGCCCTCGACCTGCACTACCTGGCCGAACAGATCGACGTCTCGGTCTACGTGAGTGAACTACCGCCCCAACAGAGCCTGGAAGAGGCCGCCCAAGAGTTGCGCCAAGCCTCCCACGAGCTGACCTGGCTGGGCCGGCTGCGGGTGTGGCAGGGGCCGGGGAAGGGCTGAAGCTGAAGCCGCATCCTCGTCCTTGGCGGCCTGGGTCTCGGCATTCAGTGCCCAGGCGCTGGCCGGGCTGAGCAGTAGCACAGCGAGCGCCCCTATTCCGATACGTGACGACATCAGAAACCGTATCTGGGTGGATACTCAGAAAGAGGCGGCCCCTTTCCCAGCCACTCTTGAGCTTGGGCTTCTGCTTCTTCGATTTCCTCTTCAGTCAGCCTTTCTCTATTCCTGGACATAATATTTCTTGACGCTCTGTCACCAGTTTCTTGATGAATAGAGAACAATATCGCCCATCCTTTAACTCGATCCTCTTCAGGAGGACAGAAGTCTTCTCCTCGCTCCTCAGGGTTAAGTAGACACCAGCCTATATTCCCTCTTGCGCTTTTGTGCCCCCCTTCCGACGCCTTGACAAGCCATGTCCAAGCTTCTTCATCACGCCCTTGCTGTCTCATGACCATAGCCAACCGATCCATTGCAGGGACATACCCTTGCTCGGCAGCATCTTGCAGCCAGCGCTCTGCGGTTCCGAGACGTTCTTCCTCGTCAGGGATATAGCTCTCATCCTCTTGAATAATTACACCCAGCACATATTGTGATACTGGGTCGTGAGTTTCTGCAGCACTTTTCAGCCAATCTACCGCTTCGGTATGTTCACCAAGGGCAAGGTACACATGAAATAGCGTACCCATCGCTTCGGCATCGCCGTCTTCGGCTTGGGGTAGGACGATGCTAAGTGCACTCTCAGCCCAATTGTCTCCTGCTTCAGGACATACGTCCCCGAGCTTGCATACATTGCCTGATTCGAGACGCAGCATGGCATAGGGATCGCCCTGCTGAGCGGCCATGTGATACCAGTCCAGCGCCTCACGCGTCATACCCATGTGACGCAGGCGGTGAGCCTCCCCTAGATAGTACATAATCTCAACGTCACCAGCTTCCGCTGCTTCTTCCAAATAGGGGATGGCTGAGGCACGCTTATGAATATTGTAAAGCCTCATACCCTCATCTTTCGCGGCTTGCTCACTTTCGTCAAGCAGAGCCCAGCTGGACGTCGGGAGCATTAGTAGTGCCAGGAGCACACCTGTTCCGACACGTGACATCATCAGAAGCCATATTTTTCTGGAAAGTTCGATAATGCCGGGTTATTAGAGGACCACTTTTCGACCAGCGGCTGAGCAGCCTCTCGCGCTTCTTCTCTCTGCTCATCCGTCAGCAGGTCATGCCTAAGCCTCATGGCCCGGCGAGAGTATTGGTCGTTAAGAACCTCTTGCATGGCTTCTAACACTGCCCAGCCCTTGATAGGATCTGGGGTAACAATACAGTCAACACTCAAACGCGGGTTAATATAACAGTTCGCTATGCCAAGCAACGCAGTCGTGGATCCTTTGTCTGCGGCTCTTTCCCCCCATTCCCAGGCTTCTTCAAACCTTTCTTGAGCTGATAGCACTGAGTTCAAGCCAAGCATAGCCGGAACATAGCCTTGTACCGCTGCCTGTCGAAACCATTCCTCCGCTAGTTGATGGCGTTCATCATTATCCGGGGTGAAGTTGCGGTCTTCATAGATAAGTGTGCCCAGCCAGTGCTGAGAGTGAGGGTTGCCTGCCTCCGCTGATTTTTCAAGCCAGGCGATGGCCTGCTGATGCTCACCAAGAGTACCATAAATATTAAACAATGCCCCCATGGCGTAAAGGTCACCTTCCTCAGCCTTTGGCAGCGTAATTTCCAGTGCAGCTTTTGCCCAGTTGTCGCCATTCTCGGGACAGACATCTGCTAGTGCACATACTTTACCCGACTCGAGGCGCAGCATGGCATAGGGATCGCCCTCTTGAGCGGCCAGGTGATACCAATCCAACGCCTCACGCGTCATACCCATGTGAGCGATACGATGCGACTCGCCAAGATAATACATGGCCTCGACATCACCTGCTTCGGCCGCAACTTCAAGCTTAGGAATAGCGTCAAGAAGATAGCCAAGGTTATAATCAATCATCCCTTCTTCTTTAGCGGTTTGCTCACTGTCGCCCAAGAGGGCCCATCCAGTTAATGGCACTAGTGTTAGGCAAATTCCCCACAGGGTCTTAATTTTTGACATAAAAACTTCCTGTTAAGACTTAATCAGCGTAAGTGAGAGCTCAGCTGCGCTGAGGACATTTTATAACTAGCGCGAGCATCTTGTGCTTGCTGGGCAATAAGACCTGTAGAGCCACTCAAACGCTTCATGAAATCATCTAGAGCATATATGCCATTCTGATAGTCCAATCCAGCAAAATTGGTGGTCCGCCGTCCATTGACGGTCATGCGAGCCACGGCCTTGGTGAACAATAGCTGGGCAGGGTGAGCCCCGCTTTCTGGCCAACGGCCGTACACATTACGCGTCATGCCATCCACGATCCATTCCAGACAATTGGCGATGGCGATCTGCTGGTAATCGAGAGCCTGGTCTGCGCTGAATGTGGGGCTGTCGTTCCCATCCCCACCATCCCCACTTAAGCTAACCATGGTCTGACGGTCGGCAATCGCGTCCATCGAGAAGCCTTGTGGTGTACTGCTCAGCAAGAAGAGCAGCGATCCCAAGGCTTCTGGCGTGAGTTGTTGTACCCATCGGATACGCTGATTCTCCTGCTCGCGACTTAGCGGGCGTGTCAGGGCAAGGGCAATCGGCCCGGCCCGTTCCGAGC
This sequence comes from Halomonas sp. SS10-MC5, assembly GCF_015992245.1. Lineage (NCBI taxonomy): Bacteria > Pseudomonadati > Pseudomonadota > Gammaproteobacteria > Oceanospirillales > Halomonadaceae > Halomonas > Halomonas sp. SS10-MC5. Next base: position 2,554,606 of record NZ_CP065435.1, read on the forward strand.
GACTGAGCTCGTGGCGCAGGCTCCGGAACCACTCTCGCCCTTGGGCCAGCAGCAGCCCAGTGTTCAATAGCGTCAGGGTCAGGACATAGCCCAAGTTGCTGAATTCCTCGAAGGCTTCTTCGTCCAGCCAGTCGAGGTGTTCGTAGCCGTTGGCTACCAAGTCACGATGCAGCATGGTGAGCCACAGATCCAGATGGCGGTTATCGAGCTCCATGCCCACACTGCCACTCGCACCGGGGCCGAAGAATAGCGCTGCCTTGGCACGCAGCACGAACTTGCCGTTGTGGATGCCAAGCTGGTAGTCGAGTTCGAAGCCTTTGCCCTTGCCGCTTTCGAGGCTGCCCTTGACCATGCCCAGGCTGCGCCACTCCTGCAGTTGACTCAGCTGGTTGCGCCGGGTGAAGGCGTCCATTGCCTGGTGCATCGGTGCGCGCATCGCAATGTCCTCTGGCGGCTCCCAGCGCAGCTCGCAGCGGCTCTCCAACCCTCCGCGCACCCCGGCGAAAGCCTTGAGGTTGGCACCGACTCCCAATCGCGATACGCGGTCTTCACTCTCTACACTCAGGTCACGGTTGATCGACAGGCCGACCTTGCCGCTGAGAGCCAGGCTGGCCCCGGCGAACCCTTTGGCCACCGTTTCCAGGCGTAAGGCGTAGCGGCCCAGGCTGCGCTCCTCGTTGTCGCGAGCCGGTAATCTCACCGAGACGCGTGGGGCCTCATCGGCCTTGGGGAGTTCCAGCACACCCAGGCTCACCTCGCCACGTGCCAGATGATAGGTGCCTTTGAAATCCCACTCCTGTCGCAGCGGTTCCTCGCTGCTACCAGCGTTGACTTCCAACTGGTGAGTTTCCAGTTCGCTTTCGAGCGGTTCGGCCAGTCGCAGCGGGCCGGAAAATTCCACGGAGATTCCGTCCTTCAACTCCCCTTGGGTCATTCCCACCAATCGCAGCATCTGCGCTTGGGCGCTGGCGTCGAACAGCCGCAGGGTGTCCTTGGCCGGCCCGGTAAACAGGATCCGCTCCAGCGTCTCGCCCCAGCGCGTGCGGGTCGCGTCGTCCGCCAGGCTGGCGATTTCGTATCCTTGGGCGTCCAGGTCGGCAAAGAAACGCTCGGGCTGAAACAGCCCCAGTTCGTCGTCGTGCCACTCACCACGCCAGTCGATGGGTTGGCAACCTTTGAGGCTCAGCCAATGGCTAAGGGCTTGCTCGGGAGCCTCCCATAACGTTTCCGGCAGTACCCCGTCGACTACCAACAATGGAGCCACGGCGTTGCGTTCAGCGGTGGCCATACGGTCCATCAGCACATGCAGGCTGACATGGCTCAAGGAGCGCTCGCCTCCCGCCGCGCTGCATTCACGCAGCGGCCAGTCGTTACGCACCAGCACATCCAGTTGACGTTTCTCATAGCCGAACGCATTGCGCTCGTCCGCCAAGTCGGCCTGCCAGAACAGGACGCGGTGCGGACGCATGGCTTCCATCGCACGCTTGGCCTGCTCGTGCAGGGCATCGAGTTCTTCGGTCATGCTCTGGTAGCGGTCGCGCTCGTCGCTGAACAGGAACAGAGGCAAAGCGGTATGGCCGCCGGTGCTGGCCTGCCACTCCTGAAGCTTGGTTTCCACCTCGGCGAGCAGCTCGGCTTGTTCACGCAGCACGTCGTTGTAGCGGTCGAAGCCACTGATACCGTCCCTCACCGTGGGAGCGGCTGGAGAGGGAGCGGCCAGGGCGTATTCCGGTGTGGCGAAGCCCAATGCGGCGAGGTCGAGTATGCTTTCCAGGTAGTTGCCATACAGGGTGCCGCTGCGAAGCTGTTCCATGGTGAACATGTCGGCCAACTGGCACTCGGCACTGGCAGCATTCGGCGTTTGCGTTTCGCAGCGCTGGATGAAGCCTTGATACTCGACCAAGGCTTCCTGCAAGGTACGCAGCGGCGCCATTTCGGCTTCATCCGCACTGGGCGGCACCGCCCGTGAACGCCGAACGGCGTCACGTCTCGCCTGGCGATAACGCTCCAGAGCTTGCTGGATCTCCTCTTCCCAGGGCCCATAAAACCTGTCGCCAGCAATTTCATAGCCAGCACTTCGGGCGATGCGCTTCCCTTCCTGATAGAGCCGTTGCTGCTCCTGCGCGATGGCTGCCATCTCATAGCCGCCGGTCATCCGCTGCCCCATTGGGGCCCCCGGATCCAGAGAGCGGACCTGAACGTCTTCCAGTTGCCGGCTGAGTCGCTGGTACTTCTCACGGTCTGCCTCACTGAGAAAGCTGATCGGTGAAGCGGGCAGGAAGCACTCCATGATCCCGGCGTTCTCGGACAAGGTGGCGTTGCGCTGGTCCGGATCCTCGAGGCTGGCCCACTGATGAAGCTCATGGGCCGCCTCGTGCAGAAGCTCGGCGGCGTCTTCGGTCAGCAGCCAGAAGCGGCCGGTTCCGACCAGATAGAGGATATCCACCCACTCCGACGCCTGGCATACGTGCTGGCTCTCGCCGACAATGGAACCGCCTGCGGTCGTCGCGGGCATGAATGGTGGCCATTCGGTGGTGTTGTCCTGAGTCATGCGGACGCCTCCAGTGCGTCGACTTTCTTCCAGGCCGGCATGGCCGCTTGAAGGATCTCCGTGGTGGTCGCCTGGGCCCACCAGCCCGTCTCGGGATTCGGCTCATGCTGCACTCTAGGCAGCAAACGCTGGAGATGATGGGCCTGGTGGATACCCGCGGTCTCGAGCCGCCCGAGCCGCTCCAGCCACGCCGGTGGCAGCTCCTGCAGTGGCATGTCGGTTGCCGCGCTCAGCCACCAGGCGCGGGGACTCTCCTTGAGGGCTTGTTCCAGCTCATGGGTCAGCGGCGGTGCCATGGTCTCGCTCGCGTCCTCGCCAACTTCATCGACCTGCTGCCACGCCTGCCAGTGCAGCAGCGGCGTTGGCGTGACGACCTGCCCCAGCGGCCCGATGAGCTGGGCGTAGGCGGTGTCGCTGCCGGCGGCGAGCAGGGCCGTCCAGGCGGTGGGGTCCTGCACGTTGACCAGCGACTGGCCGCCGTGGGGGTCGTCGAGCACGAACAGCTGGCGCAGGTGATCGGCCAGGTCGTCGAGGCGGGTGTCATGCGCGGGCTGGAAGGCCCAGCCAATGCGCTGCTCTTGGCACAACGCGGCGGCGGCCTGCCAGGCCTGGCTGCCTATGCTGAGTTCGACCAGCCAGGGGCTGGCTTCGATGAGCGGCGCCAGTGTCGTGCCGGCGAACAGCGTCAGGTAGTCGCGCCAGCCGGGCTGGCCCACGAGGGCGGCGCAGCGCTCTGGGGCACGGCGCTGGTCGAGCACCAGATAGGCGGGACGATGAGCGGCGAAGCCGCTTGCCAGGGTGTCGACTCGCTGGCTGCGCTCGTCGATTCGACTCAACCAGCCAGGCATGGGCAATCCCCCCGACTGCAGGTGGTCTCGCTCAGCTTGCCGCACAGCGGCATAAGCGTGGCCTCGGAGAGCTGGTAGTCCTTGAGCTTGGGCAGCACGGTGGGCGGTATCGCCTCATGCACCTCCGGCACTGCCCGGCCCGGCAGCAGCGGCGCTTCCACCGCCTGGCCCGAACCGGAGCCGGGGCTGCCGCCGGCGTTGACTTTCACCGTGGGCCCGACCAGGGTCACGCCGCCGCCGTCGAGCTTGAGGAAGCTACCGCCGGCGTTGAGCGTCATTTCGCTGCCGGCTTCCAGTACCACCTTGTGGCCGGCCTTGACGTGCAGTTCGCGGCCGCATTCGCTGAGCCAGGCCTGGCCGGCCTTGACGTGCAGCGTGCCCTGCACCGTGAGGTGCTGATTGCCGTCGGTCTGCTCATGGCAGTTGCCGCGTACGGTGTGGTGCTCGTCAGCGTCGATCTCGCCGATACGGTCGTGATGCACGGTGAGGAAGCTGTCGTGGCCGATCTCCTCGGTGCGGTCGTTGTTGGTCAGCAGCTCCAGATCCTTCTGGGCGTGCAGCCAGATCTGCTCTTCGCCGGCCTGGTCTTCGAAGCGAAGTTCGTTGAAGCCTTCGCCCTGGTGACTCTGGGTGCGAAGGACGGTGCGGGTCTTGTGCGCCGGCAGCGCGTAGGGCGGTGTATTCACCGCGTGGTAGGTGCGCCCGGTGATCAGCGGCTGATCGGGGTCGCCCTCCAGGTAGCTGACGACCACCTCGTGACCGATCCGCGGAATGGCGATGCTGCCATAGCCGCCGCCGGCCCAGCCCTGGGAGACGCGCACCCAAGCGCTGGGCGCTCTTCCAGCGGCTTCGCCTTCAGCCCCGGCGGTATTGGGTTCGGCGTAGCGGTCCCAGGGGAACTGCACCTTGACCCGGCCATGCTCGTCGCAGTGGATCTTCTCGCCCTCGGGGCCGACGACGAAGGCGATCTGCGGCCCGTCGACGCGGGGCTTGGGATTGGGCTTGGGGCGCCAGGCGCGGTCGGCGGGGGTGAGGATCAGTTCGTTGTCGAACTTGGTCATGTGCCCTAGCCCTGCCGCATCACCCTGGGTGATGCCGTCCTCCTCCAAGGCCTGGGGCTGGCTGCCATGGTGGGTGACCTTCACCACCTGCCAGTCGACGTTGAGCTCGTCGAGGTCGTGGTCGGTGAGGGTGAAGCGGGTGCCCGGAGCGAGCTCGGGCAGGTCGCTTTCGGCGGCGCAGGTCAGGGCGTCGCTTCTCAGGTGTTCGAGGCGAATACGGGTGAAGGCCTGGCCGGAGGCGTCGGCCTTGTAGCGGCCGGGGTAGTCGTAGTGTTCGTAGTCGTCTCGCTGCGCGTGTTCTTCCAGGCCGTCCGCGGCATGTTCATGCAACTGGGCGTAGGCGGGGTTCTTGAACGAATAGTCCTTGAGCGTGACCGAGGCCGGGGCGACCCGGGCGAGCTGCTGGAGCTTGCGCACGTGGCGCTTGGGCGGGGTGCCGCCGGCCCGGCCGTGGTAGGTACGCTCACCCAGGTGGGCCAGCGCCTGGGGCGCGTCGGCGAACACCAGGCGGTGGGCGGCGCTGGGTGTCTCGCCGCCCGACTCGAAGCCTATCTCGAAGAACTCGTGAAAGTAGAACAGCCCCTCCTCGGCGGCCAGGCGCTCGACGAAGGCGAGATCCGTTTCCCGGTACTGGGTGAGGTACTCCCTCTCCTGCGGTTCCCGGGTGGCGGCGAAGGCGATATCGGTGAGGCTGCGCTCGTCGCACAGGGTATTGATGACCATGAGCGGCGAGACCTGCTGGAAGATGCGCGAGTTGTGGCGCAGGCCGAGGCGCCACAGCGCCGGGCGGGCGACCAGCGAGTACATGGTGCGGCGGTGGCCGCGGTCGCCGCGACCGAACTCGCTGACGATGGCGTTGACCCGGCGCAGCACCTCGCCGTCCTGCCAGATCGTCAGGGTTACCGGGCGGTCGAGAATGTCAATCGCGGTGAGGCTGCCGTCGCGGCTGGCGAAGCGCAGCGTGAGGGTGAAGGGCTCTGAGAGCGCCTCCTCCAGGGTGAAGTCGATGACCGCCAGGTCGGCCGAGTCAGCCCCGGCAAGCTGCAGGGTGAATTGCAATCCAGTTGCGTCGGCCATGTGAGGTTCCTTCTGGTCACCCGGGTGAAAGGCAAGTGAGAAATACGCAAGGTTACGCAAGCGAAGCGAGGGAGCAAGGCGCAACGTGCACGAAGCGTTTTTAGCTGACGCAAGATGTCGGCAATGTCTTACAAAACCTGGTCATATCGACTTACTCTTTCCCTATCTATCGTGCTGAGGTTGGCACTCCTCTATACTCGGCCCATGGCTTACATTCCTTAACAAGCTTTCGGCGCGCCTGATGACGCATCGCCCTGCCCCACATGGTTTCAAGCCTGGCCGACGCCGATTCCTCTTCGGCCTGGGCGGGTTGCTGCTGACCACGGGGCTGGGGCTATCCCCCACGGCGCTCGAGGCGCGAATCAACCGTGGGCGGCTGCGCGAGAGCATGCAGCGCCTGTATGGCAGTTCGGGCCTCGCCATTCTCGAGGAGTGGTTTGCGCTGCTCGACCGGCTGCAAGGCAGCGACCTCGACACCCAACTGCGCGAAGTCAACGACTTCTTCAACCGCCGCGTGCGCTGGCTCGAGGACACCCAGATCTGGGGAGCCGAGGACTACTGGGCCACGCCGCTGGAAACCATGGGCAAGCGCCAGGGCGACTGCGAGGACTATTCGATCGCCAAGTACGTGACGCTCAAGGAGCTCGGCATCCCCGGCGCGAAGCTGCGCATGATCTACGTCCGCGCCCGTATCGGCCGCAGCCAGATCAGTCAGGCCCATATGGTGTTGGGCTACTACGAGACGCCATCGGCGGTGCCATTGGTACTCGACAACCTGATCCCTTCCATTACGCCTGCCACCCAGCGCACCGATCTCGACCCCGTCTTCAGCTTCAACAGCGAAGGCCTGTGGGCCGGCAGTTCCAGCCAGTCGCGCGCGGATCCGGTGGCACGCCTGTCGCGCTGGCGCAGTGTGATCGAGCGCATGCAGCAGCAGGGATTCATCTGATGACAAAGCCACACAACAAGAAAAGATCGACGCAACGGAACGAATCAGGGCGTTCATTCCCAGGGGGAACGAAGACATGTCATTGATCAAGCAGCTCTGGCTGACCATAACGACACTGCTGCTGCTGGCCTTCGTGGGCAGCCTGCTCATCGGCGTGACGAGCAGCCGTCATTACATCGAGCAGGAGATCGAGATCAAGAACAACGACAACGCCAATGCCCTGGCCTTGTCGATGAGCCAGATGGAGAAAGACCCCGTCATCCTGGAGTTGCTGCTGGCCGCCCAGTTCGACACCGGGCACTACCGGCGCATCGAGCTGCGCGACGCCGAGGGAGAGATCATCGAGCAGCGCACCGCCGGCGAATATGTCGACGACGTGCCGGCCTGGTTCGTCAAGCTGGTACGCTTCGACGTGCCAGCGGGCCATGCGGTCGTACAGGATGGCTGGCAGCAGTACGGCACCCTGGAGCTAGAGAGCCAGCACAGCTTCGCCTATCGCTCGCTATGGCTCAGCACCCTGGAGCTGGCCGGCTGGTTCGCCGTTGCCGGTGCCATCAGTCTGCTGCTGGCAAGCTGGATCGTGAACACCATTCGTCGGCCGCTGCGCAACGTGGTCAACCAGGCCCAGGCCATTGGTCAGCGCCGCTTCACGATGGCAAGTGAGCCACGTACGCGAGAGCTGCGCGAGGTGGTGCAGGCCATGAACCAGCTCTCTTACGCCGTACGCCAGATGCTCGGCGAAGAGAGCGACAAGCTCGACCAGCTCCGGCGCCGCATGCAGCATGACCCGGTCACCGATACGCTCACCCGCGCGCCCTTCCTGGCCCAACTGCAGGCACATCTCAAGAGCGAGAAGGACGATGCCAGCGGCACCCTGGCGATGGTGCGCGTCGCCCGCCTGGCCGAACTCAACCAGCAGCTCGGCCATGCAGCCACCGATGCCCTGCTCGCCCAACTGGCACGTCGTCTCGAGCAAGTCGCCAAGACCCATGGCCTCGGCACGGTCGGCCGGCTGAACGGCAGCGACTTCGGCGTTATCCTGCCACGTCACCACGATCTCGAAGCGATCGGAATGGCGCTGCAGCAGCAACTGGAAGCGCTGAGTGGCGAACAGGCCAGCGCTTCCCTGCCCTCTGCCCTGCGTCAATACAGCCAGGGCGAAAGCCAGGCCGAGCTCTTGGCCAGCCTCGACGGTGCGCTGGCTGCCGCCGAAGGTCGCGGCGAGAACCATCAGGAGATCGTCGACCAGCCCGCCAGCAGTGTGCTCTTCACGCGTCATGACGACTGGCGTCAGGCCCTTGGCGACGCCCTCCAGCAGGGAGTCTTCCTGGCCCACTATCCTGTGCTCGATGCGCGGGGCCAGTTGGTTCACTACGAAGTCCCGTCACGGCTGCGCCTGAAGGGGGAGTGGCGCCCCGCAGGAGTCTTCTTGCCCTGGGTATCGCGCCTGGCGATGGCACCGACCCTCGACCTGGCCGTCGTCTCGGCGGCGCTGACGGATGTCGAATCCAGCGGCAAGGCGGTGGCGATCAACCTGTCGGCCGAGTCGCTCAACGATGGCCACTTCGTTGGCGAGCTGCTCTCTCGCATCGGTGCCCACCGGAGCATTGCCGACAAGCTGTGGTTCGAGCTGCCGCAATCCGTTGCCATACAGCAGCCACAGGCGCTGAAGACCCTCTGCCATGCCCTGCTTGGATTGGGCTGCCGAGTCGGCCTGGAACATGTCGGCACCCAGTTCGGCAAGATCGAAGGGCTACAGGACCTGGGCCTGAGCTTCATGAAGATGGACGGCGCCTTGAGCCAGGAGATCGAGAGCCGTAGCGATCAGCAGAGCCTGCTGAGAGGTATGGCCACGCTGGCTCACTCGCTTGGCATCATGGCCATTGCGGAAGGCGTGGAGAGCCAGGAAGCCGCGAGCATGCTGTTCGAGCTGGGGCTGGATGGCGTGACGGGACCAGGCGTGCGCCATCACGAGGGTAGCGGCGGGAGCGGTGCATGACAGCCGCTCGAAGTGACGAGGCCGGCAAAAGCCGGCCTCGTGGCCTTCTGGAGGTTAGATGATGTCGTCGTCGATGTCCGCCATCAGCCCCACACTGTTCCGACGCTTGCGCAGCGACTGGCGCTCCAACAGCTTCTGCTGAGCCGGCTCTGGAAGATCGGTGAAACTGATCACCCCTTTGTCCATCAAGACGTTGATCACATCTTCGAGAACCCGCACGAAGGCCAGATCGGACTTCGACAGCGCCAGGTTATCGGCATCGCCATCCTCGGCGACGAAACTCTGCAGCTCGGGCGAGCAAGGCGGCACGAATTCACGGCACTCTGCCGTCGCCTCACGGCTCACCTGAACGACCTGCCCTGATTCGTTGCGCTTTATGTACATGGCTCTGCCCTTGAACGTTCCTTACGTAGAGTAACAAACGCCCTGCCCGGTGTCTCCAGGCAGGGCGATGGCGTCGGCTCGACGCCGGCTTACGGGTCGATGTGGAGTTGGCCGCTTTCCAACATCTCCTGGAGGAAGTCCGCCGAGCTGGCCCCTTCCATGTTGACGTTCTCCAGCACGATCACTTGAGTGGCATTGCTGCCATCGGCGCTGATACCGCCCTCGTGACTGATGTAGAGCACGGTGTCGGTACCTTCCTGCGCGGCAAGGATGAAATTGTCGATACTGTCGGTGCTTCCACTCTGCAGTAGATCCACCAGGTCCAGCACGTCTTCACCGAGCCCGAAGTCCTTGATCGTATCGGTAGCCGGCACGCCCTCCTCACCTTGGTCGCCCAGCTGCCATTGGAAGACATCGTCCCCTTCGCCGCCGATCAAGGTGTCATGACCGGCCCCGCCCGCCAGGGTGTCGTCCCCCTCGGTGCCATGCACCACGTCATCACCGTCGGTGCCGGTGATCTCATAAGTGCCGTCTTCGGTGGTCTTGACGAAAACCGTGAACGCCGCGGATGCCAGATCCCCATCTGCATCCGAGCCGGCCAGCTCGAAGTCGAGCTGGTAATCGTCTGGGTAGATCTGGGTCACGTAGCTGGTTGAGACGCCATCGATCTTGAAGCTGTTGTTACCCGCCGGGCGCAGTTCCAGGTAATCGATGTTGTGCGATGGATCGATGTCGAAGAGGAACTCCCCATCGGATGTCGCGAGAGTCGCGGTGTAGATCGTCGAGCTTCCATCCACGTCGTAAACCGTCAACTTGGCCTGGTCACCCGCCTTGGTGCCTCCCGTGCCGGATACGCTGAAGACGAAAGAGGCGATACCGATCGCTCCTGCATCCTCCATGGGGCGGACGTCGAACCTCAGCATGTCGTTCTTGTTGCCTTGAACCACATTGGAATGTACGCCCAGATCCGTTGAGGACAGGCTGACATTCTCTCGGCTGCCGTTACTGAAAGCTTCGACCGCTAGCGCGAACTTGCCATCGAAGAGATCTGCCGAGAACAAGTAGGCGAGCTTGCCCTCCTCCTGGTAGAAGCCGCTTGGATCGAAGGCACTCAACATGCTCTCTATTTCCGTCTCGACGACAGGCGCAGGAGATACCAGTTCGAAGCTGTAGGTCCCGTTCGTATGGAGCGTGAGATTGAAGAACGCGAGGGCTCCCGACTGTGCGGTATAGGTGATCGAAGTATCTGAAGAACCGGTAATGATCAGCTCGTAGCCTGCCGGCATGCCTGTCCAGATCAGCGAACCTTCACCGAAGCTGTCGAGGAAGCCCTGAGCATCCGGCCCCACGTCGAACTCATAAACTCCATCATACGTTCCGGCCACGTTCCCGATGGCCAGGTTCAGGCTGGTCAGGCTAGGTGTGTCGTCAATGATGTCGACCGTCAGCGTCGCCGATGCCGTGCTTCCGCCCACACCGGTCACACTGAGCGACACGCTGTCCGTCAGGGTTTCGTCGGTACTACTGGTCGGCACCCCATGCATCTGGGCTTCACCAAGGGCGTAGACATAGCTGACGGTGCCGGCACTGGCTGTGCCGCTGAAACCGGTCAGGTACAGTGTGCCCATGACGGTGGAAATCGCTAACGATGGCGTGGCCTCGCTGAAGCCCTGCAACTGAGCCAGGGTAAAGCTCTGACCGCCCACCGTGACGCTGGCGATGCCGTCGGTGGCTGCAACATGGAAGCTACCGCTAGCGCTCTCACGGGTATCGGACTCAGAGGTCAGGCCGGCTTCGTGAACGGTGCTGTCGGCGCCGCTGGCATTGACGATCACCTGGGCACTGTCGTCCGCGCCCAGGATGGACAGGCTCAGGGTGGCGCTGGAGGTGTCGCCATCGGCATCGGTAATGGTGTAGCCGAGGCTGAAATTCAGCAGCTCATCGGCGCCCAGCGCCTGCACGGCGGCCAGGTTGTTGTCGAGTGTGAAGCTCCAGCTGCCGTCGGGGTTCAACACTAGGCTGCCGTACTGGCCGAGCTCGGCCAGTTGTTCAGCGCTGACATCCCAGGTCAATGAGCCGAAACCGTCTGCGCCTAGGGTGTCGTTGGCGAGAACGCTGCCGCTGAGTACGTTGCCGGCAGCGTCTTCGGCCACGGTACCGCCGTGGTCGTCGGCAGCCTGGGGCACGTCGTCGACGATGTCGATGACCAGACTGTCACTGGCGGTGCTGCCATCGCTGTCGGTGACGACCAGGCTGAAGCTGTCGCTGGTCGCGTCGCCGTCGGTGGCGCCGTCCAGGGTGTAGGTCCAGCTGTAGCTGCCGTCAGTGAGCGTGACGACCAGGGTGCCGTGCGTACCCGCGACCGTGCCGCCATTGGTGACGTTGACGCCTTTGATGAAGAGCGATTGTAGCCCGTCGTTGCCGGTGTCAATGGCAAGGGTGCCGCTGGTGGCGTGCGAGCCGTCGCCCGCGCTGCCGCTCGGCAGGCCGGCTTCGGCGACGCTGCTACTGTCGGCATTGACGGCGATCACCGGTATGGAGTCGGGCGCGACCGTGACGGTCAGGGTGGCGCTGGACGTGTCGCCATCGGCATCAGTAATCGCGTAGTCGATCACCGCCTCGCCCTCGAAGCCCGGCGCCGGAGTGAAGGTGACCTCCCCGTTGGCCTGGAAGCTCAGCGTGCCCTGGCTGGGATTGCGCAGGCTCGCCGAGGTCAGCCTCATGCCATCGGCGCCCGCACTGTCGTTACCCACCACATTGACGATGACGGCGGTGTCTTCATCGGTGCTAGCACTATCGTCAGCCGCCTGCGGAGCGTCGTCGACGAAGGTAAGCTGGAGCGTACCCGTGGCGCTGCCGCTACTGCTCGACACGGTGTAGACCAGGCTGGCAAGTGCATCGTCCATGCCCATACCGTGCAACAAGTTGTTCACTTGGATGATAGTGAACGCGCCCGTTGCAGGGTCGAGCTCGACGGTAAACACCGTGACCCCACGCGCCTCTGAAATCGCCTGGAGTGTGTTGGTAGCGGCATTCCAATTGAACAGCAGTGTCTCGCCGCCCAGTTGGAGTTGCGCACCGTTCATGCCGGCAAAGGTCACGCTGCCATCACTGCCAGAGCCAAAGGAAGCCGGCAGAACACCGCTGGCAACCGAACTGCTACCGCCCAGCGTTTCGACATCATGCAGCGTCGCTTCGATACTCCCCGCCGTTGGCGGGGTACCGGCAGGCGCTTGAGGTTCCTCCACTTCCTCGGCTTCCTCCGCCACGAAAGCGCCTCCCTGCTCTTCCGACGGCCTGCCCAGTGCATTCAAGCCGAAGTTGTATGCCAGGGGATCGACATTCTCGACGATACGGGCCAAGCGTACGAAACTATGGCCTCCATCGGCCCCACCACCAGGGCCGGCTCCTGCGGCGGTGGCATCGAGCACGTCAAGCAGATCCGCCGAGTCGTCATCCAGCGCCGAGAGCAGCGCTTCGAGGTCCTCGTCGAGGGCAGCGAACTCGCTCGCATCGGCAGGCTGGTCGGCACCAAGCTCTTGTGTCAAGACTACCTGCTCGCCACCTTCAATCAGGGTGGGGGCGAAGCTATCGCCAAAGTCGAGCTGCACACCCCCTCCATTGGATGTGATGACAGTTTCGCCTTCCTGCAGCGCGTCTCCGACATGTAGCTCGCGCAGATTGCCCGAGGCATCACGTGCCCAGGCCTGACCGGAGAGAGAGATAACGGTTGCAATAGACATGAGGGATCACCCCGCAAAATGAAAAAACTGTTTACGAGGCTCGCCACGGCCAAACGGTCCATGCCTGGAGGGCGTGCTTAAGATGAAGTATGGGCCAAGGCTTACAGCGCGATATTGGACCGTAGTACAGTGTGAGAGAAAAAGTTGAGGCCGATCAAGAGTTAGTGTGAGTGGTTATCAATAAAAAATGCCCGGCCTAGGCCGGGCGTCTATAGTCCTTGCGGTAAATCAGTCGATATTGAGGCTCGACTTCAGCGCCTCGAGATCCCCACTGAAGTTCTCCAGCACGATGACCTGGTCGGCCAGCGCATTGTCGAAGTTCCCCTCATCGGTTCCGAAGTTGCCTTCCGTGCTGATGTAGAGCTTGGTGGTGCCGCTCCCATCGGCTTCGAAGCGCAGGTGCTCGAGCCCATTGCCGTCGCTGAGCAATTCGCTCAGATCCAGGCTGTCACCCTGGGCCAACGAGAAGTCCTCGACAGTATCGACCGCGGCGCTGCCCTCTTCGCCCTGGTCACCGAGTTTCCAGGCGAAGGTATCTGCGCCAAGGCCGCCGAGAAGGGTGTCGTCACCAGCACCGCCGATCAGAGCGTCATCGCCCGCACCGCCGATCAGGACGTCATCCCCCGCACCGCCGATCAGGACGTCATCCCCCGAGCCTCCGTCGAGGAAATCATTGCCGCCATCGGCTCGCTGAGTATCTACCAGCTCCTCCCAGCGTGACTTCACATAGGCGATTATCTCAGCGTCGCTCGGGGCCTCACCTGGAGTGCCCTCCGCCCAGCGCAAGTATTCGACCAGCCCCGCATAGCCCAGTCCATCGTGGCTGCCATCGGAGAAGATCTCGCCAGTGTCGAGGTTCGTCCACTCGAGGTGGTCGGAATTGATGGCATCGCCGAAGATGATGTCATCACCGTCACCGCCGGTGAGCACGTCGTCTCCCAGCTCGGCCAACTCATCGCTGCTAGAGCCACCCTTGAGTGCGGCGTCGAGGTCCTCTGCTGTATTGACGATATCCACATAACCGAAGGGAGCCGTGACTGTCGTCGCTCCGTTGCTTGCTGTCAGGTACCCTTCACCAGCCACTTCGGAATTGTCAAAAAACTTCAAGATATGCTCGCTTACACCACTGCCGATACCAGTGGCATGCACGGCTGAGACCGCCGAGAGTTCTTCGAAAGCCTCCACCGAAGCATTGAAAGTATTTATATCAGTTGCATCACCTGGCCCACGCAAATTTCCGTCAGCGTCATAGTACTTTGTCGGATCTCCGTCGGTCAGAAAGTAGGTCAGGTTCTTGAAGCCATCACTAACTGATGCATCGTTTCCATGCTGGGCATTGAACCAGGCAACAGCCTGCTCGAACGCCGATTCATAGTTCGTTCCCCCACCAGCCGAGACCGCATCAATAGCTAGCAAGAGATCGTTTACGTTGTCAGCGTTAAGATTCTGGATGCTGGCCAAGGTGCTAGCGTGATAGGAGAAGACCATCATCTGTACATTGACGGTGCCGTCGTGCTCCTTGAGCTGATTGGCCAAGTTCACCAGCGCCTGCTTGGTCAAGTCCATGCGACTCAGGTAGCCAGTACCCGAGTAGTCATTCATGCTGCCGGAAGCATCGACGATCAGCGAGATATTGTAGTTCTGACCGGGCTCGACGATGGTGAACTTGCCTCCCGCATCGCCTATCAATACATCACTGCCACTGGTGCTGTCGTGATTATTCTCGCTGTTGTTGCCGACGTAGAGCGCATCAGGGGCTGGCGAAGACAACGTAATGCTGCTGTCGACGGTATCCCCATCAGCATCCTGGCCTTCGATCTTCAGTTCGATATCGAAGTCAGAGGCAGTTCCGCCCGTCTGGAACGAAAGGTCACCAAGTTTGAAGTTGTCTCCGTTGGCACCAGTGACCTCGATGGCTTCAAAGGGCTCCTCAGTCTCGACTCGATAGCTCCAGCCATCCTTCACTCCGTCGATGCGGATGCCATCCCCAACCTGGGTCAATGTGACTTCAGAGGTAACGTCGACGCCATTGCCATCGAGAACGACGATGTCGTCTGGCGACAGTGTCAGATATTGATCCGTGACGTCTGAGGGGTGGCCACTGCTGGCCTCGGCATCGGCCACTGCCTTGACGATGAACGAGGCAGTGCTATTTTTCCCGCCGGTCAGGTAAACGTCCTGAGTGAACTGCGTGGCTTGCTGGCGAGCTTCCCATTCGGGAGAACCAGATACGCCTGTGAAACTCAGCCCCTGCAGGAAATCGAAGCGGATGAATTCACCGTTCGTAATACTCTGGCCTTCGCTGACACCCAACCGCCCTGAGCTGGTATTGATCGTGTCATTTGTGGTGGATGAGATCAGCACGTCATTAGCGATATCGCCATCCTCGGAGTTCAGCGCATAGTAGCCAGAGTTGCCGCCGCTGATGCCCGCCGCGATGTTGCCTTCGACCAGTGTGCCGTTCAGAACCTGGTCATTCACCTGGATAGTGAATCCGTCGCCATTCGGCTTGAGCGTCACGACGAAGGCTTCTTCGCCACTCTCGGTCATAGCCGTCAGTTGCTGCCCATCGCTACTCAACGCATAGAAGAGCGGCTGGCCCTCGAACGAGAGTGCATTGCCATCCGTGTCGACGGCCGGCTGACCCTCCAGGCTGGCCTTGAACACAACGTTGCCCAAGCCATCGGCCCCAACCGCATCGGCGAAGTTGAGCTTTCCTGCCGCACCATCGACAAGCGCCGCGGCATCCGGCGTGAACTCGCTGGGAATGTCGTCGACGATATCGATGGTCAAGCTGGCATTGGCGCTGTCACCGTCGCTGTCGGTGACCACCAGTGCGAAGCTATCCTTCACGCCATCAATGTTAGGCCCTTGGGTACTGTGCTCGTCGGTGGCGCCGTCGAGGGTGTAGGTCCAACTGTAGCTGCCGTTGACGAGCGTGACGACCAAGGTGCCGTGCGTGCCCTGCACCGTGCCACCACCGGTGACGTTCTCGCCGTTGATCACCAGCGACTGCAGCCCGTCGTTGCCGGTATCGATGGCCAAGGTGCCGCTGGTGACGTGCGAGCCGTCATTGGCACTGCCGCCCGGCAGGCCGGCCTCGTCGACGCTGGCTTGGCCGTCGTTGACGTCGGGGCCACCGACCTCGATCGTCGGCTCGGAGTCGTCCTGCAAGGTCAGGGTGACCGTGGCGGTGCTCTCGTCGCCATCGGCGTCGGTGATGGTGTAGTCGAAGCTCACCCCCCCTTCCTCACCCGCCGCCGGGGTGTAGGTGAAGGTGCCGTCTTCGTTGTACACCAGCGTGCCGCTGCCGGTGAGGCTGCCGGCCACCAGGGCCACGCCGTTGGTCAGGTCGATGCCATCGGCGCCGCCCGTGTCGTTGCCGAACACGTTGATAGTGACCGGGGCGTTTTCGGTTTCCTGAGTCGCCGCGTCGTCCACCGCCTGCGGCACGTCGTCGATGATGGCGATGGTCAGGCTGTCGTTGGCCTCGTCGCCGTCGCTGTCGGTGACGACCAGGGTGAAGCTGTCGCTGGTCGTGTCACCGTCGGTGGCACCGTCGAGGGTGTAGGTCCAGCTGTAGTTGCCGTCGACGAGCGTGACGACCAAGGTGCCGTGCGTACCGTTGACCGAGCCGCCGCCGGTGACGTTCTCACCGTTGATCACCAGCGACTGCAGCCCGTCGTTGCCGGTATCGATGGCCAGGGTGCCGCTGGTAGCGTGGGAGCCGTCATTGGCACTGCCACTCGGCAGGCCGGCCTCGTCGACGCTGGCTTGGCCGTCGTTGACGTCGGGGCCACCGACCTCGATCGTCGGCTCGGAGTCGTCCGCCACGGTCACGGTCAGCGTGGCGCTGGAGGTATCGCCGTCGGCGTCGGTGATGGTGTAGTCGATCACCGCATCGCCTTCGAAGCCCGCCGCCGGGGTGAAGGTGACCGCGCCATTGGCATCGAAGCTCAGGCTGCCCTGGCTCGGGTTGCGCAGGCTCGCCGCCGTCAGCGTGGCGCCATCGGCACCGGCCGTATCGTTGTCCATCACGTTATAAGTGATAGGGGTATCTTCCGCGGTCCCGGCGGTGTCATCCACCGCCTGCGGCACGTCGTCGATGATGGCGATGGTCAGGCTGTCGTTGGCCTCGTCGCCGTCGCTGTCGGTGACGACCAGGGTGAAGCTGTCGCTGGTCGTGTCACCGTCGGTGGCGCCGTCGAGGGTGTAGGTCCAGCTGTAGCTGCCGTTGGCGAGCGTGACGACCAAGGTGCCGTGCGTACCGTTGACCGTGCCGCCGCCGGTGACGTTCTCGCCGTTGATCACCAGCGACTGCAGCCCGTCGTTGCCGGTATCGATGGCCAGGGTGCCGCTGGTAGCGTGGGAGCCGTCATTGGCACTGCCGCTCGGCAGGCCGGCCTCGTCGACGCTGGCTTGGCCGTCGTTGACATCGGGTCCGCTGACCTTGATGGTCGGCTCGGAGTCGTCCTGCAAGGTCAGGGTGACCGTGGCGGTGCTCTCGTCGCCATCGGCGTCGGTGATGGTGTACTCGAAGCTCACCCCCCCTTCCTCACCCGCCGCCGGGGTGTAAGTGAAGGTGCCGTCTTCGTTGTACACCAGCGTGCCGCTGCCGGTGAGGCTGCCGGCCACCAGGGCCACGCCGTTGGTCAGGTCGATGCCATCGGCACCGCCCGTGTCGTTGCCGAACACGTTGATAGTGACCGGGGCGTTTTCGGTTTCCTGAGTCGCCGCGTCGTCCACCGCCTGCGGCACGTCGTCGATGATGGCGATGGTCAGGCTGTCGCTGGCCTCGTCGCCGTCGCTGTCGGTGACGACCAGGGTGAAGCTGTCGCTGGTCGTGTCACCGTCGGTGGCGCCGTCGAGGGTGTAGGTCCAGCTGTAGCTGCCGTTGGCGAGCGTGACGACCAAGGTGCCGTGCGTACCGTTGACCGTGCCGCCACCGGTGACGTTCTCGCCGTTGATCACCAGCGACTGCAGTCCGTCGTTGCCGGTATCGATGGCCAGGGTGCCGCTGGTGACGTGCGAGCCGTCATTGGCACTGCCGCTCGGCAGGCCGGCCTCGTCGACGCTGGCTTGGCCGTCGTTGACGTCGGGGCCACCAACCTCGATCGTCGGCTCGGAGTCGTCCGCCACGGTCACGGTCAGCGTGGCGCTGGAGGTATCGCCGTCGGCGTCGGTGATGGTGTAGTCGATCACCGCATCGCCTTCGAAGCCCGCCGCCGGGGTGAAGGTGACCGCGCCATTGGCATCGAAGCTCAGGCTGCCCTGGCTCGGGTTGCGCAGGCTCGCCGCCGTCAGCGTGGCGCCATCGGCACCGGCCGTATCGTTGTCCATCACGTTATAAGTGATAGGGGTATCTTCCGCGGTCCCGGCGGTGTCATCCACCGCCTGCGGCACGTCGTCGATGATGGCGATGGTCAGGCTGTCGTTGGCCTCGTCGCCGTCGCTGTCGGTGACGACCAGGGTGAAGCTGTCGCTGGTCGTGTCACCGTCGGTGGCGCCGTCGAGGGTGTAGGTCCAGCTGTAGCTGCCGTTGGCGAGCGTGACGACCAAGGTGCCGTGCGTACCGTTGACCGTGCCGCCACCGGTGACGTTCTCGCCGTTGATCACCAGCGACTGCAGTCCGTCGTTGCCGGTATCGATGGCCAGGGTGCCGCTGGTAGCGTGGGAGCCGTCATTGGCACTGCCACTCGGCAGGCCGGCCTCGTCGACGCTGGCTTGGCCGTCGTTGACATCGGGTCCGCTGACCTTGATGGTCGGCTCGGAGTCGTCCTGCAAGGTCAGGGTGACCGTGGCGGTGCTCTCGTCGCCATCGGCGTCGGTGATGGTGTACTCGAAGCTCACCACCCCTTCCTCACCCGCCGTCGGGGTGTAGGTGAAGGTGCCGTCTTCGTTGTACACCAGCGTGCCGCTGCCGGTGAGGCTGCCGGCCACCAGGGCCACGCCGTTGGTCAGGTCGATGCCATCGGCACCGCCCGTGTCGTTGCCGAACACGTTGATAGTGACCGGGGCGTTTTCGGTTTCCTGAGTCGCCGCGTCGTCCACCGCCTGCGGCACGTCGTCGATGATGGCGATGGTCAGGCTGTCGCTGGCCTCGTCGCCGTCGCTGTCGGTGACGACCAGGGTGAAGCTGTCGCTGGTCGTGTCACCGTCGGTGGCGCCGTCGAGGGTGTAGGTCCAGCTGTAGTTGCCGTCGACGAGCGTGACGACCAAGGTGCCGTGCGTACCGTTGACCGTGCCGCCACCGGTGACGTTCTCGCCGTTGATCACCAGCGACTGCAGCCCGTCGTTGCCGGTATCGATGGCCAGGGTGCCGCTGGTGACGTGCGAGCCGTCATTGGCACTGCCGCTCGGCAGGCCGGCCTCGTCGACGCTGGCTTGGCCGTCGTTGACGTCGGGGCCACCAACCTCGGTCGTCGGCTCGGAGTCGTCCGCCACGGTCACGGTCAGCGTGGCGCTGGAGGTATCGCCGTCGGCGTCGGTGATGGTGTAGTCGATCACCGCATCGCCTTCGAAGCCCGCCGCCGGGGTGAAGGTGACCGCGCCATTGGCATCGAAGCTCAGGCTGCCCTGGCTCGGGTTGCGCAGGCTCGCCGCCGTCAGCGTGGCGCCATCGGCACCGGCCGTATCGTTGTCCATCACGTTATAAGTGATAGGGGTATCTTCCGCGGTCCCGGCGGTGTCATCCACCGCCTGCGGCACGTCGTCGACGATGGCGATGGTCAGGCTGTCACTGGCCTCGTCGCCGTCGCTGTCGGTGACGACCAGGGTGAAGCTGTCGCTGGTCGTGTCACCGTCGGTGGCGCCGTCGAGGGTGTAGGTCCAGCTGTAGCTGCCGTTGGCGAGCGTGACGACCAAGGTGCCGTGCGTACCGTTGACCGTGCCACCGCCGGTGACATTCTCACCATTGATCACCAGCGACTGCAGCCCGTCGTTGCCGGTGTCGATAGCAAAAGTGCCGCTGGTGGTGTGCGAGCCGTCACCCACGCTGCCGGTCGGCAGGCCGGCCTCGTCGACGCTGCTGCTGTCGGACATGATTGTAATGGTCGGCTCGGAGTCGTCTGGAGCGTTCTCGTCCGGCTCAGCCAAGGCGAAAGCCAGCCCGTCCTCTTCCGGCGAGCCACGCAGATCATTCATGCCGAAGTTGAACGTCAATGGGTCGACGTTCTCGGCAATGCGCGCCAGGCGCACGAAGCTGTGACCGCCATCGGCGCCACCACCGGGGCCGGCGCCAGCTGCAGTGGCATCGAGCACCTCCAGCAGGTCGACGCTGTCGTCGTCCAGCGCCGTCAGCAGGGCTTCGAGATCCTCGTCCAAGGCAGAGAATTCAGAAGCGTCGGTCGCTTCGGCGGCATCCAGCTCCGCTGTCATGACCACTTGCTCGCCGCCTTCTACCAGCACCGGATCGATTCCATCAGCGAAGTCGAGTTGGACGCTGCCGTTGTCGGAGGTGATCAGCACCTCACCTTCCTGAAGGGTATCGCCCACGCGCAATTCGCGCAGGTTGCCCTCGGCGTCGCGCGCCCAAGCTTGGCCGGTAATCGAGATAACTGTGGAAATGGCCATGACATGGCTCCTGTATCGTCTGTATCTCTTACATTAACCTCACAAACGACACATTAAGTAACATACCGAAACATTGATATTGGACCGATGGACAAGTAGCAAAGCGAATGGACGCGAACGAAAAAAGGCTTAACAATAACTAGTTAAGCCTTTGTTTTATAAAACATAAGCTGCCTAGACGACGTTCGCGTCCTGTCTGGACAGACTGAGCACCAGCTGCATGCGGTCGCGTACGCCGAGCTTGCGAAATACCGCGCCGAGATGTGCCTTGACCGTGCGCTCGGTGATGTCGAGCTGGCGGGCCACCTCCTTGTTGCTGCGTCCTTCTGCTACCGCCAGTGCCACGGCTCGCTCGCGCTCCGTCAGCACGGACAGGTTCTCCTGCGGCAGGCCGTCACGCCCACCTAGGGTGGCGAATGCGCCTCCAACCACCTTGCTGAGCAATTCGGCCGGCACCCATACCCCCTGATGGCCGGTGACCAGAGCCACCTGCCGCAGTAGCTCGGGGGGTGATAGCGCGTGGACATAGCCACGCGCCCCCACCTGTAGCGCCATGAGCGCTTCCACTTCGCTCGGCGTCAGGGACATGACGACAACAATAGCGCCATGGCCAGCCAGCGCTCCCGCCAGCCCGGGCCATTCCGGATGATCCGTCAACAGCCAGATCCGGTCGCCATCGTCCACCATGACGCGCGCCTGGTCCGGGTTGATTCGCCGTATATCGCGAAAGGCGCTGTGCAGCCGTGGAATGTCTGCGCGCCTCTGACTCACGAACAGAACTGCCATCATCGTTCCCCCATGGAGTTGCTCCATGCCCGCAGTACGGGTTTGAGCAGATACTGCATCACGGTGCGCTTGCCGGTCATGATGTCGACCTGAGCCGTCATGCCGGGAATGACCTGGATGTCACTGCCCAGGTTTTCCCCTTCGACCGTTTTCACACGCACCAGATAGAAGGTGTTGTCGTCGTCGTCAGTGATGGTGTCGGCACTGATGTGGTCCAGCTCGGCTTCGAGACCGCCGTAGATGGCGAAGTCGTACGCCGTCAGCTTGATGGTGGCCGGCTGGCCGGGTCGCAGGAAAGCAATGTCCTGCGGTGCGATACGCGCCTCGACCAGCAGCTGATCGTCGCTGGGTATGATGTCCACCACTTCCTGCCCTGGCTGTACCACGCCGCCCAGGGTATTGATCCCCAGGCGCTGCACGATGCCATCCACAGGGGATCGGACCTCGGCGAGGCGCACCCGATCCTGCAGGCCGGCACTGGACTCATCGAGTGCCCCCAGATCCCCAATGGTCTGAGCCAGGTCGTTGCGCCATTCGCTGCGCCGTTCGGCGCCAATCTCGCGTAGCTGGGTACGCGCCTCTTCTACGGCGGCCTCGAGGCGCGCGACAGCAGCCGCGGCCTGGTTGCGCTCGCCGGTAGCACGCGAAACCTCACGTTCGAGGCGCAGGATGTCGACCTCCGAGACCGCCCCCGAGGCCAACAGTGGTCGTGTCAGGTTCAACTCCTGGCTCGCCATGTTCGCCTCACGCTGGGCGGTATCGCGCCGCGCCTTGGCTTCGTTGAGCTCCTCTTCACGCTGACGAATGCGATCGCGCAAAATGCTCTCCTGCTCGCGAAGCTCCTCACGCCGGCTCTCGTAGACCTCGCGCTCTTGCGCGACGATTTCCGGCGCCCCGCTGCGCAATTCGTCGTCGGGGTTGAAGGGCGTATCGGTCACCAGAGCGCGCAGCCGTTCGGCGCGGGCACGAAGGGCCAATGCCTGGGCACGGTTCTCACGGAAGTTGGCAACGAAGCGCGTGGGGTCGATGCGCATCAGCACTTGCCCCGCTTCGACCATCTCCCCTTCACGCACCATGATCTGCTGCACCACACCGCCATCGAAGGACTGCACCTTCTGCAACTGGCTGGAGGGAATCACTCTCCCGGTCCCGCGTGTCACCTCGTCGATCGAAGCAAAATAGGCCCATGCGATCAGCGCGCCGAAGGCAAGCAGTATGGTGTAGAGGAAGAGCCGTGCCCGGATCGGGTCCTGCTGCATGCGCGCCCAGTCGGCATCGCTGGCCCAGTCGCGATTGAGGTGGGCGGAAGTCACCCGCTTGGAGAACAGACGGTCCATGAACGGACGAAACGGCTTGCCGCCGACATCGGTGAAACGCCCGATCGCCTCGAAGCCTTGCTGCTCGGCACTCTTGCCCTTGGCCTTGGGAGACGTGGCGGTCATCAGTTGGCCCTCCCGATCTGGCCCTTGCGCAGGGCTTCCACGACCTTGTCACGCGGGCCGTCGGCAACGACCTTGCCGGCGTCGATGACGATGATGCGATCGACCAGCGACAGCAATGAGGTACGGTGAGTCACCACGATCAGCGTCTTGCCCTGCCCGTAACTTGCTAGATTGGCCTTGAAGGCCTCCTCACTGGCGTGATCCATGGAGCTGGTCGGTTCGTCGAGCAACAGGATCTTCGGGTCATGAACCAGTGCTCGCGCAATGGCCACTGCCTGGCGCTGGCCCCCGGAGAGCATCTGGCCACGTTCGCCCACCTGAAGCTCGACGCCTTGGGGGTGGCCATTGACCAGGCTTTCCAGGCCGCTGAGCTTGATCGCATGCAGCAGCGCCTCGTCGTCGACACCATCGCTGCCGCCACCGGCCACGATATTGTCACGCAGCGAACCGAAGAACAGGCTGACGTCCTGCGGCACGTAGCCGATGTGGCGCCGCAGCTCCACCGGATCGAACTGTCGCAGGTCCACCCCGTCGAGCATTACCGAACCCGCCGTGGGCGCATACAACCCCAGCAACAGCTTGTTGAGCGAGGTCTTGCCACAACCGACACGCCCCAGCAAGGCCACCTTCTCGCCAGGCTCGATCTTGAGCGAGATGTCGCGTAGCGCATCGCGCTCCTCGTCCGGGTAGCGTAACGACGCCTTGTCGAAACGAATCTCACCATGAACGACCGGGCGCGAGATGAAGGACTTGCCTTCGGGCCGCTCCACCGGGCGCTGCATGACGTCGTCGAGAGACTTCAAGGCGGTGGACGACTGATGGTACTGGGCCAGCAACGCGGCTGCCTGGCTCACCGGCGCCATGGCACGGGACGAGAGCATATAGGCAGCAATGAGCCCACCCTGACTGAGATTGCCGTCGATGATCAGGTAGACGCCAATCAGGATCACGCAGACCGCCACGGTATGCTGGGCCCACATCGCCACGTTGGAAACCGAGGTGCTGACCAGGCGCAGTTGGGCCGAGGTACGCGACAGAAAGGCCGTCGACTTCTCCCAGATTCCCTGGAGCCGGCTCTCGGCGCGCAGGGTCTTGACCGTTTCCAGGTGCGACAGCGACTCCACCAGCGTGGCATTGCGTTGGGCACTGACTCGCCAGGTGGTCTCGGAAAGCTCGTGCAGCTTGCCCTGGGCCGCCATGGCGTAGAGCAGCACGACAACGATGCCGGCAAGTACCGGCAGCGCCAGCGGCGCCCCGATCAAGGCAATGATGGCGGCGAAGAACAGCACGAAAGGCAGGTCGACCAATGCCACCACCGTGGCCGAGCCGATGAAGGCGCGCACCGACTCGAAGGATTGCAGGGTGGAGGCGAACGAGCCGGTCGAGGCGGGCCGGGCTTCCATGCGCAGGCCCAGTACCTGGGACATGATCTTCGCGGAGAGCTTGACGTCGGCCCGACTCGCCGCCAGGTCGATGAAGGCGCTGCGCATCAGACGCAGTGCCAAGTCGAAGCAGAGCACGATGAAGATGCCGGCGGCCAGCACCCATAGCGTCTCCGTGGCATGGTTGGGCACCACGCGGTCATACACGTTCAGGACGAACAGCGGCATGGCCACGGCAAACAGGTTGATGATGATGGAGCCGGCGATCACGTCGCGATAAAGCCGTCGGTTCTCGCGGATGACGCCCCAGAACCAGTGGCGCGAGCGCTGCTTGCCGACCTCGGGACCGCGCGCATCGAAACGAAAGCGCGGACGCACGTAGATGGCCTGGCCGCTGTAGCTCTCGCTCAGGCCTTCGAGATCGACCTCGCTCACGGCATCGCCAAGCTCGGGGAAGATCACCCTGGCACGGCGCGCCTTGAAGTCCAGTGCCATGAGCACGCAGGCACGCCCCGGCTCCAGTAGCAGTACGGCGGGAAAGAGTGCCGGATTGAGCTGCGCCAGCCGGCTCTTGACGATTCGCGCCGTCATGCCGGCCCGGGTGGCGGCCCGGGGAAAGACACCGGGAGTGAGCCGCCCCTCTTCCAGCGGCAGGCCCGCCGTCAATGCATCGGGCGTCACCGCATGGTCATGGGCCAGGGCGATGGTTTGCAGGCACTCGAGCAGCTCGTCGCGAACGGCCGAGCGGGCTGCACCCAGGGAGGAATCCAGTACTTCTTGCTGTGTCACGGGGACCTCGGGCATGAGGCCCGTCCGACCATACCGGACGGGTGGCGCTATAAACGATTGCTGCTTGCTGCTTGCGCCGAGCGAACTCGGCACAAGCAGCCTTTACCCAGGTCGCTCAGCCTTGTACGACGTAACTGTCGGCGTAACCGAGACGCTTCAGTTCGGCACGCAGGGCCGCCAGCTCGCCAGGGTCGCCGATGGGGCCGAGCTGCACGCGGTGCAGGTCGGCGCTGCTGACCAGCCGCATCGGCTGGGCCAGCGTGGCGCTGAGCTGATGACCTATGCCCTGTGCACGCTCGGAGCTGCTCAGTGCGACGACTTGCAGGTAAGCGCCCTGTTCCACGACCATCTCTTGCCGCTCGACCTGCTCTGCAATTCTCGCTTCTCCGTAGAGGCTGACCACGGGCTGGGTTTCGCCCCAGACGCTGGCGACATCCAACGTCTCTGCGGCTTCAGTTGCCTGGCTCACCTCTCCGGGCCACTGCTGGGTGGAAGACAGGTCGAGATTTTCCCCCACGCGCTCGAGAGTCACCTCCACGCGACGGTTCTGACGTCGTCCTTCTGCCGTGTCGTTGGAGGCGACCGGCTGTCGCGAGCCATAGCCGCGGGTCTGGACCAGGCCACGATCGACGCCTTGGCTGACCAGGTAATCCGCCACGCTGTCGGCCCGCCGCTGTGAAAGCGGATCGTTGATGGCATCGCTGCCGGTGCTGTCGGCATGGCCGGCAACGAAGATCCGCGCCAGATCGGTACGATTGCGGATCTGGCCCGCCAGCTCGGTGAGTTCCTGGCGCGCATCGGGACCCAGCTCGGCGCTGTTGACGGCAAACAGCGCATCGGCGGAAAGCGTGATGTCGGGAGCGCGCGTCGGTGCCGGCGCGCTGATGCCACGGGTAAAGTCGGCCAGGGTGTAGCCGCCGGGACCTTCGACCGGACAGAGGATGCTGGGGTCGAGTGCCACACCGTCGCTGCCCAGCTCGGCCAGGGTCGGCATGTCGTCGCGCATCACGCCCAGAGCCTGCATCAGTTGCCCCATGGCGGCCAGCGTACGCGCATCGGCAAGGGCAATGTCGTACTGAGCGTTGGTATAGGCCCGGCTTGCCTCGAAGTATTCGTTCTCGCTGTCGAGCACGTCGAGCAGGGTGCGCTGGCCGATGTCGAACTGCTGCTGATAGGCACCACGGACACGGTCAATCGACTGACGGTGCTCATTGAGATAACGAATCTGTTCACGCAGGCGCTGGGTGTCGTTGTAGGCGATCTGAGTGGTCTGCCTCACGTTGGTGCATGCCAGGTCGCGCTGATCGATCGCCTGTTCGACGCGGTCGCTGGCCGCCCGGTACGAGGCCAGATCACTCCCGCCACGGTACAGGTTCATGCTGGCCACCAGCTCGATGCTGTGGCGATCGCGCCGACCGAAGCCATCGAAACCGTTCTCGTTGTTGTTGGTACCTGTGCGTCCCCGCAGGTCCAGGCGCGGCTGGAACCCAGCCTTGCTGCCCGCCTGCTCCGCTCTCGCCGCCTCGATGTTCTCGATGGCGGCGTGGAAGTCCGGATTGCCCTGGAAGGCGAGGTCGACGGCTTCTCTCACCGAGGGCGGCAAGCGCTCGTCGAGCGGCGGCGGCGGGGTGAGGTTTTCGGCCGGCAGCCCCCCGACGATGCGCTGATAACGGGCCGTGACGTCATGCAGGTTGGACGCCTCGGTCATCAGGTTCGACTCGGCCAGCGCCAGGCGGCCGCTGATCTGCTCGAGGTCGACCCCGCGCCCGGCGCCGGAGCGCACGCGCTCTTCGATCTGGTTGTAGACACGCAGGTGGTCGGCGTAGTTGCTCTGGGCCAGCCGGACGAGCTCACGATAGCGGCTGACGTCGAGATAGGCCTGCGTGGCTTCGAGCGCCACATTCTCGCTGGCCCCCAGCAGTTCGTAGTAGCGCACCAGCTCGGCACGGTCGAGACGCTCGACCTCGCTGCGAGTAGCGAAACCGTCGTAGAGCATCTGCGTCAGGCGCAGCTCGGCGAAGTCGGTGTCGTAGCTACCGCGCCCGTCGCCTTCCCGTTCCTCTATCCCGATGCCAGCCGCCAGGTCGATGCTCGGGAGGTAGTTGCCCCGTGCCACGCCGACGTCATGTCCGGCAGCACTCAAGGCGTTCATGGCGGCCTTGACTTCGGGATTGCTGGTGAGCGCCTGGCGCACCACCTGCTGAATATCGGCGGCACCCGGCGCCGCCAGGCCTGGGGGCAACGCCTGGGCTACCGCAGCGGTCACCGGCAGAAGCGCAAGCGACGTGCCCATCATCGCAGCCTTGGCCAGTCGATGCGCACGGGAGAGGTCAATCGCGTATTTCATGGGTGTTCCCTTTTCATGATTCGGATGCCCCGTCTGCACAGGCAATCCGTCGAGTTGTGAAGATATGTTCTTGTTATGGCGGGGCTCATCCGGCGTGACCGGATGGTGCATCCATTCCCGATTCCCTTGGAAAACCGACTGCACCCGATCGACCTGGCTTAATGTAAATGAAGCGTAACTCCCACGGAGGGGCTTCTAACTACACTTCACTACTAAAGTCATTTACTTATAAGGCCATCAGGCATAGTTGCTGCACTTTTGTAAGTTAGCGTAACCGAGGCACTAAAAAAGTCCAATAGTTTCTGACCACGAGGCTTCGACTTTTAGCATGGGTCTGATCTACATCAAGCATTAGGCCTCCAACCCCGATCCGATCAGGCCCGTACCCTTCAGCGGCGCTCTCCCGGTGCCCCTCAAACATGCTATCGTCAGCGCATTGACCGAATGGGCCATCAGCACAAGGAGAGACCTCATGTCTGCCTCATCCGAGATCCAGAAAGCGCGGGTCATCAATGAACTGCGCGGTTTCATCAAGAAGCTGCTCCAGGAGCCGCAAATCCTGGAGCGTTCCCTGGAGATCGCCCGCCGCCACTATGGCGAGGGCAATGCGGAAGGTGCCCAGGCTCGCATCGCCAACGAGATTTCCGACACCACCAGCGTGCACATTCCCGAGGACCCGCAGGAGCACTCGGAAGCCGACAAGCTGTTCCTCGAACTGCTCAAGGAGGTGATCAGCGAGGAGCAAGCCCTCTACTGAGCGGGTTGGCATGCCGAACGGGCGCCTCGTGCCCGTTCGGCGCCTCCACGAACCGGGCGCACGCCTGACCTACGCTCTGATATAATGGCAAGCAATTGTTTTCCAAAACCTTTACAAGTACTTGCCAATGTATTACCTGCTGAAGCTGTTTCCCGAGATCACCATCAAGTCACGCTCCGTGCGTCGCCAGATGACGCGCTGCCTGGTCGGCAACATCCGCAACGTGCTGCGCCCACTGGGCGATTCGCTTCGCGTTCAGGGCGGCTGGGATGCCTTGAAGGTTCTGGTGCCTGACGATGCCTCTCCGGATTGGCTGCGTCAGCTGGAAGGCCTGTTGTGTCGTATCCCCGGCATTCACGAGGTGCAATGCGTCGAGGAGGTGCCGTTCGTCTCCTTCGCCGACACGACCGAGCGGCTACTGCCGGTCTGGCGGGATGCCATCACGGGCCGAACCTTTCGCATCACGGTGAAACGCCGGGGCCAGCACGCTTTCACTTCGGAGGATCTCGAGCGCCACCTCGGAAGGGAGCTGCTCGATGCCGCGCCAGGCTCCAGGGTTCAGCTCAAGTCGCCGGACGTGGACGTGCGGGTGGACGTGGTCGAGAGCCGCCTGCGCCTGGTGCGCCAGCGCTGGCCGGGGCTGGGGGGGTATCCCCTGGGCCTGCAGGGGCAGGCCCTGGCGCTGATCTCGGGTGGCTACGACTCACCGGTCGCCGCGTGGAAGATGATGCGGCGCGGCATCAAGACCCATTTCCTGTTCTTCGAGCTCGGTGGCACCGGCCACGAAGCCGCCGTGCGCGAGGTCTCCGCGCACTTGTGGGAGACCTATGGCCGTTCGCACCGGGTGAAGTTCTTCTCGGTGCCGTTCGAGGGCGTGGTGGCGGAGCTCCAGCGCAGCATACCCGACGGACTCATCGGCGTGGTGCTCAAGCGCATGATGGTGCGGGCAGCGAGCCGCATCGCTACGCGCGCGCGCATCCCCATGCTGGTGACCGGAGATGCCATTGCCCAGGTCTCGAGCCAGAGCCTGACCAACCTGGTGCTCATCGATGACGCCTGCGAGATCCCGATCCTGCGGCCGCTGATTGCCGAGGACAAGCAGTCGATCATCGATACCGCCCGCCAGATCGGCACCGCCCCCTTTGCCGAAGGCATGCCGGAGGTGTGCGGCGCCGTCTCCCAGCGACCCAATACCCAGGCCCGTCACGACAAGGTCGTCGCCGCCGAAGCAGATTTCGATTTCAGCGTGCTGGAGGCCGCGGTGGAGCTGGCCGTATTGACTCGCTCCGACCAACTCCTGGAGCCGCTGCCCGACAGTGAGCCCCGGTTGGAGGTGGTAACCGACCTGCAGGACATGGCTGGCGCATCCAATGTCAGTGTGATCGACATTCGCGCACCGGCGGAGCGTGAAGCGGCACCGCTCAAGCTCGATCAGGTCGAGTGCCTGGAGATTCCCTTCTTCGAGCTTCAGTCACGCGCCGCGGCCCTGCCCGACGACCGCCGCTACCTGCTCTACTGCGACCAGGGCGTGATGAGCCGCATGCAGGCCATGCACCTGCATGATCGTGGGCTGTGGCACTTCGGGGTCTATCGCGCTCGATGAGCCCTACATGAAAGGCTGAGCCGGCGAATTTCAGCGCTGGCCGGCCTGTTACAAATTCTTTTTTAGCAACCACTTTATTGCCCCGCTGGACTGCGCTAAAACGAAATTAACAGGTCGCGGTCGGTGGGAGTGGCGCATGGGTGCACGCAGGTCTTCGTCACGCCGGGATTCGTCTACCGTGGCGTGGCTAGACAACGGCGAGTCGCTCGAGAAGCGCTCGCCCTTCATTCAGGAACCGAAGCTCGCTCCGGCCCCGCAGGAAGCGCCGTCCCATCGGTATCTCTACCTGGTGCTGGGGATCTTGCTGCTGCTGTTCGGCGTGTCGCTCGCCACGCTGCTGGTCGCCGAGGCCAAGACGTCGCATTTCCAGGCCCAGGAGTTCTCGCGCTATGCCGCGACCCTGCGCTATACGCTCGAACAAGGTAGCAGCAGCCGAATCCAGTTTCCCGAGCATGGCCCCTTTGACCAGCGCCTGGGCTATACCCAGCTACCGGCGCTGGAAGCGCGCCTGCTATCGCGCGGTTATGAGATCACCGAGCAGGCACACTTCTCGCATGCGCTGCTCGACTATACCCGCCGCGGCTTTTTCCCGCCCTACACGGAAAAGACCCAAGCGGGCCTGACCATCGAGGAGTGCCGGGGCGACACCCTCTATCACTTCCGCCACCCGCAGCGTCAGTACGCCAGTTTCGACACCATTCCCGCGGTCGTGCTACAGACGTTGCTGTTCATCGAGAACCGGGAGCTGCTGGACGAGAGCACGCCTTACGCCAACCCCGCCGTCGATTGGCCGCGCTTCACCAAGGCGGCCCTGTCCCAGGTCGGCCGGGCCCTGGACCTGCCCGGTCAGGCGGCAGGAGGCAGCACCCTGGCCACTCAGCTCGAGAAGTATCGCCACTCTCCCCAGGGCCGGACCTATTCGTCGAGGGAAAAGCTGCGCCAGATGGTGTCAGCCAGCGTGCGCAGCTACCAGCATGGCCCCCAGACCTTGACGGCTCGCCAGGATGTGGCACTCGATTATCTCAATACCGTGCCGCTCTCGGCCGCCCCCGGCTACGGCGAGGTACATGGCATCGGTGATGGCCTGTGGGCGTGGTTCGGTACCGATTTCGATACGTTCAATCGACTCCTCACTACGGATGACGGAGGCGGCCATGCGCAGCAAGGGCTGGCGCTGCGCCAGGTCGTGGCACTGATGATCGCGCAGCGGCGCCCCTCCTGGTATCTGAATGGCGGTCGCCAGGCGCTGGAGGAACTGACCGACAGCTACCTGCGACTGCTGCGACAGGAGGGGGTGATGTCGGATGCCCTCGCTCGAGCGGCGCTGGAACAGCGCCTGACCTTTCGCGATGACAGCGTGACGCCCTTCAACCTGCGCATCGAGCCGGACAAAGGGATCCAGGTGGCGCGTCAACGCCTCGGGAGCATGTTGGGCATGTCCTTGTACGACCTCGACCGCCTCGACCTCAGCGCCCGCACGACGCTCGACGCCAGCCTCCAGCGCGAAGTCACCGCCTACCTGCATCGCCTGGCAGACCCTGAGTACGCCGGCGAGATCGGCCTGCTGGGAGAGCGCCTGCTCTCGCCCGGACGTACCCAGGACGTACGCTACAGCTTCACCTTGTTCGAGCGCAGTGAAGACGGCTTCCTGGTGCGCGTGCAGACCGACAACACCGACCAGCCCTTCGACATCAACCAGGGCAGCAAGCTCGAGCTCGGCTCCACCGCCAAGCTGAGGGTCCTGGCCACTTACCTGGAGGTGATTGCCGAGCAGCACCAGCGTCATGGCAGCAAGAGCCCCGAGATGCTGCGCGCGGTCGAGACCGACCGCCAGGACGTGCTCAGCCGCTGGGTACTGGATCGCCTCATCGAGACCCCCGGACTGACTCTCGACGAGCTGCTGGCCATGGCCATGGAGCGGCGTTACTCGGCAAGCCCCGCGGAAGCGTTCTTCACCGGCGGGGGACGGCATACGTTCAGCAATTTCCGCCGTGAGGACAACGGCCGCAACCCGACGCTGACCGAAGCCATGCGCGAGTCGCTCAACCTGCCCTTCATACGCCTGATGCGCGACCTGGTACGCTACAGCACACACCTCAACGAGCATCGGACCCAGTTGCTGGAGGACGATAGCGACCCGCGGCGCCTGGAGTATCTGCGCCTGTTTGCCGACCGCGAGGGGCAGACCTTCCTGCAGCGTTTCTGGCGCAAGTACCGCCAGCAGACCAGCGACGAGCGCCTCGTCACCTTCCTCGAGGGGCTCAATGCCTCGGCGCCACGCCTCGCCGCGGTGCACCGCTACCTGTTCCCGGAGGCCGGTCGCGAGGAGTTCGCCGCCTTCCTTGGGGTCTGGCTGGCCGATGCCGCCCGCCCGAGCGAGCGTGAGATCGATACGCTCTATGAGCGCTACTCGCCCGGCAACTATTCACTTACCGATCAGGGTTATGTGGCTCGGGTGCATCCCCTGGAGCTGTGGCTGCTGGGCTACCTGCTCGATTATCCCGACGCGAGCTTCGCCGAGGCAGCCGCGGCCAGCGCCGACGAGCGTCAGGAAGTCTATGGCTGGCTGTTCCGTACGCGACACCGCAGTGCTCGCGACGTGCGCATTCGCACCATGCTCGAAGTCGAAGCCTTCCTCGACATCCATGAGCGCTGGCAACGCCTGGGCTATCCGTTCGATCACCTGGTACCTTCGCTGGCCACCGCCGTGGGATCGTCGGGCGACCGCCCAGCCGCATTGGCCGAGCTGATGGGCATCATCCTCAACGATGGCGTCAGGCAACCCACGCTGCGCATCGATGAGCTGCACTTCGCCGCCGATACCCCTTACGAGACCCGCTTCCTGCCCGCTCCCGACCGTGCCCAGCGGGTCATGGCCCCCGAGGTGGCAGCCGTGCTGCGCGAGACGCTATCGCAGGTCGTCGAGGGCGGCACCGCCAGGCGCCTGCACGGCAGCTTCACGCTGGAAGATGGCACGCCGCTGGTGCTGGGCGGCAAGACCGGCACCGGCAACAATCGTATCGAAACGGTGGGCCGCGGCGGCCAGGTTACCAGTTCACGGGCGCGCAACCGTACCGCCACCTTCGTCTTCTACCTCGGCGAGAACCACTTCGGCACCCTCACCGCCTACGTAGCGGGCAGCGCCTCGGACGACTTCCGCTTCACCTCCGCGCTGCCGGTTCAGGTACTCAAGGGGATGGAGCCGATACTGCGCCCCCACCTCGAGCCCGGCACGGGCAGCTGTCCTCCCATACCACGCGACGAGTACCATTTTGCCGATGACGGCGAAGCGGATCCGACGCCCGACGATGCCGGCGGCGACTCCTCCTCGTCGCCGGACCTCGCCCTGCGATAGCCCGGGTGATGACCTCGGCGTTGCCATGCACTCCCATTCGGCTCAGAACAGTCCCAACTGGCGATCGGTCAGACTGGCAAAGTCATCGCCGAGGAAAGGCAGGATGGCGTCGGCCACCGGCTGTAGCTGGCGGGTGAGATAGTGCTGGTAGTCGATGGCAGAGCGCCGCGCCTCGAGCGGCTCCGGCCCCGCCACGGTGATGACGTAGCGAATCCAGCCACCGTGCTGGTACTGCCGAGGGCGCCCCAGGCGGTCGTTGAGCTCGTCGGCCATGCGCGCGGCGCGCACGTGGGGCGGCACGTTGCGACGGTATTCGTCGAGCCGCCGACGCAGGCGCCTGCGATAGACCAGCCGCTCGTCGAACTCACCGGCCAGTGTGCGGCTCACGTAGTCGCGCAGATAGTCACGATAGGGTTCGCCGACGAAGATGCGCCGGTATAGCTCCTGCTGGAAAGCCTTGGCCAGCGGTGTCCAGTCTGCGCGCACCGTCTCCAGTCCCTTGAACACGACGTGTTCGGCGCCCTTTGCATCACGCACCAGCCCCGCATAGCGCTTCTTGCTGCCCTCCTCCGCGCCGCGGATGGTGGGCATCAGGAAGCGTCGAAAGTGGGTCTCGAACTGCAGTTCCAACGCGCTGACAAGGCCGTATTCCGTTTCGAGATGCTGCGTCCACCAGCAGTTGACCCGCTCAGCCAGGCGTTGACCGATGGCCCGGGCCTCTGCCTCCTCATGGGCACTCCCCAGCCAGACGAAGGTGGAGTCGGTATCGCCGTAGATCACCCGGTAGCCCTCGGCTTCGATCAGCTCCCGGGTACGGCGCATGATCTCGTGGCCGCGCAGGGTGATCGATGAGGCCAGCCGCGGGTCGAAGAAACGGCAGCCTCGCGAGCCGAGCACGCCGTAGAAGGCGTTCATGATGATCTTGAGGGCCTGGGAGAGAGGCGCATTGCCCTCGCGCTTGGCCGCCTCGCGCCCCTGCCATACCCGCGCCACCATCTCGGGCAGCGCATGCCGGGTGCGCGAGAAGCGGGCCCCGCGGAAGCCGGGTACCGTCTCGGGCTCGGGCGCCTCCAGCCCCGCCACCAGGCCGACCGGGTCGATCAGGAAGGTACGGATGATCGAGGGGTAGAGGCTCTTGTAGTCCAGCACCAGCACCGAATCGTAGAGCCCCGGCCGCGAGTCCATGACGAAGCCGCCGGGGCTGTCCTGGCCGGCCTCGCGGCCGTGGGACAGACTGGGCGCCACGTAGCCCAGGCGATGCATGCGCGGCAGGTAGAGATGCGAGAAGGCCGCCACCGAGCCACCGCTGCGATCGGCCGGCAGCCCGGTGATGCTGGCCCGTTCGAGCAGGAAGTCGATGAGCTCGGTCCGCGCGAAGATGCGCGTCACCAGTTCGCAATCCTTGAGGTTGTAGCGCGCCAGCGCCGGCTTGTCCTCGGCGAACATGCGGTCGATCGCTTCCATGCGCTGGTAGGGGTTGTCGATCGCCTTGCCCTCGCCGAGCAGCTCCTGGGCGACGTTCTCGAGGCTGAACGAGGCAAAGCGCCAGGTGGCCTGGCGCAGCGCCTCGATGCCGTCGACGATCAGGCGCCCGGTGGCGGCGGCAAAGAAGTGATTGGGGTTGCTGCCGTGGGCACGCCAGCCGAGGGGTTCGCCACCGCGCCCGAGCCGCAGCGGCACCCCGAGTCGCTCGGCGTGCCGCTGCAGGATGCGCAGGTCGAACTGCACCAGGTTCCAGCCGATGATCGCATCCGGATCATGCCGGGCCATCCAGCCGTTGAGACTCTCCAGCAGCGCCTCGCGACTTTTGCAATAAGTGAGGGTGAAGTCGCGCTGCCGTTCGGCCTCACCGCCCTGCCCGTTGGCGGGCCCCAGCATGTAGACCTGGCGCTCGCCGCAGCCCTCGAGGGCAATGGAGTAGAGCTCGCCGCTGGCGTTCGTCTCGATATCCAGCGAGGCCAGTGCCAGCCGGGGGCGGTATCGCGCTGCTGGCCTGAGCTGGGCTTCGCCAAGTGTGCCGTCGGCATCCGCCCTTCCCGAGAACCACACCGGCGCGGTGATGAAGCGCTCCATCAGGTAGCGTTCCGGCGGTCGCACGTCGGCTTCGTAGACCTCGATGCCGGCCTCGTCCAGGCGCCTGGCGAGGTGCATCAACTGGCGATGCTGGCGACAGTAAAGGCCGAACACGGGCCGGTGCTGGAAGTCGCACAGCGCCAGCGGGCGCAGCTCGACGTCGCGCTCGCCGCGCAGCAACGCCTCGGCCCGGTCGCGCTGCTCGGCGGGCACGAAGGCCACCGAGGGCTGCAGCGGCAGGCGCACATGGCGTGGCCCGGCGTCGGTGGCCAGCCAGAACGAGACCTCGGTGCCGGCAGCCGACTCCCGCCAATGCCGAGTCAGCACGAACCCCTGCTGTTCCACCGTCGCCTCTCGCCCTGTCCGCTCGTGCCGTCATGGTACCTCTGCAGGCTCCTTTCTGTCGCGGATCAGGCTCCGCCTGGGTTCGTCAACGATTCAGCACGGCACGACACGCAGGCGGCAGGGTACGACTCGGCAGAGGATAGGCTTCCGGGCGAGGCGTCGGAGCCAAGGCCTGACAGCCGTCTCCGGGAGGCGGCGGAGGCTGGTCGGCGCACTCCGTCTGGCCCGGTGGGCAGCGCAGGCGTACGTGGAGATGCTCATCGTGAGAGTGCCAGGGGCGGATCACACGCAGCCATGAGCGGTCGTCCCATTCCCGCTCGCACAGGTCGCGCTTCACCGCGGAGTCGACGAAGATCCGCATCACCCGCGGGTCGTCAGCTGCATGGCGAATGAGCTCGGCATGCTGGTCCGTCCAACGCTCGTCCAGGCGTTGGCTGCGTGGATCCACCAGAATTGGCTGCTCGAGCTCATCGCGCTCGCTGCGCTCGAGGAACGGCAGGTCGAGGCGAAACCAGATGTCGACGTCGAGTCCGGTCTGGTGGCTGACATGGCCGTAGGGCATCGGCCCACCGCGCGGCTGGGCCATGTCACCCACCAGGATCGGGCCGAAGCCGGCTTTGCTGATGCGCTCGCCCAGGCGCTCGATGTAATCGACGAGAGAGGGGTGTCCATAGTGGCGGTTACGCTTGAGATCCACCGCCTGGTAACCCTCCCCCTCTTCGGGCAGCCGTTCCGCACCGGCGATGCAACCGCCATCGTAGGGGCCGATGACACGCGGCGGGCCGGACAGTGGTTCGTTGACGTCGGCCCAGTCCGCCGGCGTGGTAGGCGACGAGGCGGGGGATTGGGCAATGGCGCTCGACATGCCCCCGGCGATGAGGGTAGCCGACAACATGACGCCCACGAAACGTGGGCGTCGGCTGAGGTAGCGTAACAACATCGAAGGTTCATCCTTGCCAGACGGTAAATTTCCTCATTCGCGTTCTTGCAGGGCTAGCCATTCAAGGCCGGGGCGATAGAGCATGTCGTGTTCGCCATCGAACAGCGCCAGCTCGGTCGGCCCCGACTGCAGATGCAGCAGGACCGGTGCCTCGGCGTCGTCGAAGCGCTGGTAGTCCCGCTGCTGGTGCAACGACACCTCGAGCAAGGCGTCGGGTATCTCCCCGCTCTCCATGATCGCATCGATATCCTCCCGGGACAGGCGCGCCTCCTCTTCGACCAGGTCATTGTAGGCGTGCAGCGCCTGTTCGACCGGCACGGTCCCGTCGTCGATACCATGCGCGATCAGCACACGGATCTTGCCGGCCACGTCGGGCACATGCGCCTTGGGGCTCCGCTGTCGGCACTCTTCATGGGCCTCGCCGCCCTCCTCCGGCACGCCACCGCAGGCCTCGGCAATCTCCTCGGCATACTTCTCGCCCTGCTGCTCGTTCCATTCATACCAGCTGACGAGATCGAAGACCGGCACCCAGGCGGCCACGCCGGCGAACGTATCGGGATGCCGGCTGGCCAGGTGCAGCGCGTTCATGGCGCCACCTGAGTAACCCAGCAAATAGATACGCGACTCGTCCACGCGGGCGTTCTCGCGGGCGTACTCCAGTGCATCTTCCATGTCAGAAATGACCAGGTCGGAGGCCGTTGATTCAGGGCGACCATCGTTGGGGCCACGAAAATCGGGGTGCATGAAGGCCCAATCGTTGGCCACGGCGAACTGCGCCAGGGGAATATCAATGTTCTGAAGGTAATCGGTACTCCAGCTGTGCAGCACCAGGAGCAGCGGCCGCTTCTCCCCGCCGTCCGGCGCGTAGAACAGTGCCGGCTGCTCGTATTCGTCCGCCGAGGCGGGAATGGTGACGTCTTCCACCTCGGGAACGTATTCCTGCCAGGTGTCAAGTTCGGCATCGATCAGCTCGCCGGGGAAGTCCGTTACCACGAGATGTTCGCTGGGATGCTCCAGCCCGGCCTCGTCCCCCGCCTCGGTTCCCAGTAGGCGGTTCGATTCCGGCTCCCGTGGCTGTGCTTCGCCAACGCTGGCCTGGAGAACGACGAAGAGCATCGCCAACAACAGGATCACGCCGCCCACCCGCGCGCCGGGAGCCGACCCATGGGAAGAAGCGCCTGCCAACGGACGTAGGGTGCGAAGCAATGGATGTAGTGGAGTGAGGGCTTTTCGTTCCATGGCATGCCTCCTGACAGCGACAGGTTCCTTGACGTTGTCTCCCCCAGTCTAGGCGGTGAGGCGGGCGGTGCCAGGTGCCCATAACGAACCGGCCCATGCCGAGGCATGGGCCGGTAGTGCCGTTGCTTTACCCTGGCAGGGGCTCAATCACACGGCACGACGGCGCGGCGCGTATCCTTGGCCCACAGGGTCTGGCCATTCGGCGTTTCGCCGTGAGCGTTCCAGGTCTCGGTGATTTCCACACAGTAGGAGCCGAGATCTTCGACGGTCTTCTCGGGATTGGCGGGTTGCTCTTCGCTGATGCGCATGATGTCGGGATTCGAGCTGGTATAGCGCGGGGCGACGGCGTTGGTGCCACAGCCAACCAGCAGGGCGGCTGCCATCAGCAGCGGAAGAACGTTGCGCAGTTTCATCGTATCATCCTCAGTCGGTCGTTCGGCGATCGGATGATGCGTAACCTGCGGTGCATGAGGCGTACCTGGAGCCCATCCTTGGGTTCACTCGTCTGCATTGTAACGAAGCACATGGCCGATCGCACCCTTTAGCCACTTCGCTCGGGAGGTCCGCTGCGCTCGGGTCCGCTTGACCGGGTTCCCGGCTCCTTCACCCCTGCGAGGCTTGGTAGTGTTGCGCCGTCCGCCCCATTCACCACGCTGAAGGAGCCGTCGGTCTCCAGGATGACGGCACCGACATCGGCGAGTTCGGCCTTGCCGGCGGCACGTACCGCCGCGCGCACTTCATCCTCGGTGACACGCGCCTGCCGCATGGCCTCAGGCAGATAGCCGCCGCGAAAGAACAGCAGCGCCGGCTCGCCGGTCACCAGTTGGCGCACCCAGCGATAGCGGACACTTGCCCAAGTCACCAGGTATTGCATGCCGATGAGAAGACCGAACGCCAAGATGCCCTGGGCCAGGGTCACGTCCTTGCTGAGCATGACCGACGCCAGCACCGAGCCCAGCGCGACGGTCACGACCAGATCGAAGGCGTTCATCTTCGATAGCGTGCGCCGGCCGGATACACGCAGCAGGAATACCAGCCCCACATAACCCAGCACGCCAAGCACCGCCGTGCGCAGCAGCGCCTGCCATTGATCGAAGAAAATTGGATCCACACCTGCCTCCCTCGTAGCCGTATGGGATCAGCCTAGCGCACAGAATCCAGCCGCATGGTGCTGAACGCCCCTTCCCGCCACCGGATGCAGTGGCGCGCCAACAGGGATACAATCGAAAGCCTGTTTTTCTTGGGAATTCCAGAGCCGATATGTCGAACTCTACCAGCGCCCCGCGCAAGATCCTGGTCACCAGCGCCCTGCCCTACGCCAACGGCTCGATTCACCTTGGCCACCTGCTGGAGTACATCCAGACCGACATCTGGGTGCGTTTTCAGAAGAGCCGCGGCCATGAGTGCCACTACGTGTGCGCCGACGACGCCCACGGCACCGCGATCATGCTGCGCGCGGAGCAGGAAGGCATCTCCTCGGAAGCCCTGATCGAGCGCGTCTCCAGGGAGCACCAGGCCGACTTTGCCACCTTCGGGGTCGCCTTCGACAACTACCACTCGACGCACTCCGAGGAAAATCGGCATTACAGCGAGCTGATCTATACTCGCCTGCGCGAGCACGGCCATATCGCCACCCGCGATATCGAGCAGATGTACGATCCGGTCAAGGGGCTGTTCCTGGCCGACCGTTTCATCAAGGGGACCTGTCCCCGGTGCAAGACCGCGGATCAGTACGGCGACAACTGCGAGGCGTGTGGCGCCACCTACACCCCGGCGGAACTGATCGATCCCGTGTCGGCAATTTCCGGCGCCACGCCCGAGGTGCGCAGCTCCACCCACTACTTCTTCAAGCTTCCCGATTTCGCCGACTTCCTCAAGCAGTGGACCCGCGGCGGCCACGTGCAGACCCAGATCGGCAACAAGCTGCAGGAGTGGTTCGAGTCCGGCCTCAACGAGTGGGACATCTCCCGCGACGCGCCGTACTTCGGCTTCGAGATCCCCGACGCCCCGGGCAAGTACTTCTACGTCTGGCTGGATGCGCCGATCGGCTACCTGGCCAGCTTCAAGAACCTGTGCGAGCGCACCGGCATCGACTTCGATGCCTTCTGGAAGAAGGACAGCGAGGCCGAGGTGTATCACTTCATCGGCAAGGACATCGTCTACTTCCATGCGCTGTTCTGGCCGGCCATGCTGCACGGCGCCGGCTTCCGCACCCCCACCGCCGTGAACTG
Organism: Halomonas sp. SS10-MC5; assembly: GCF_015992245.1. NCBI lineage: Bacteria > Pseudomonadati > Pseudomonadota > Gammaproteobacteria > Oceanospirillales > Halomonadaceae > Halomonas > Halomonas sp. SS10-MC5. The sequence goes on from NZ_CP065435.1 coordinate 2,594,079, forward strand.
CCATGGCTTCGTCACCGTCAACGGGGCCAAGATGTCGAAGTCGCGTGGCACCTTCATCAAGGCAGCCACCTATGCCGAGCACCTGAATCCCGAGTACCTGCGCTACTATTTCGCCGCCAAGCTCACCTCGCGGGTCGACGACCTGGACCTCAACCTCGAGGACTTCGCCGCCCGGGTGAATGCCGACCTCGTCGGCAAGGTGGTCAACATCGCCAGCCGCTGCGCCGGGTTCGTCAAGAAGCTGGGCGACGGCCGGCTCTCGGCCCACTGCGCCGAGCCGGAGCTGGTCGCTCGCTTCATCGCCGCGGGTGATGGCATCGCCGAGGATTTCGAGGCTCGCGAATTCGGACGCGCCGTGCGCAAGATCATGGAGCTGGCCGATGAAGCCAACACCTACATTGCCGACAAGGAACCGTGGGTGCTGGCCAAGCAGGAGGGCCGCGAACAGGAGGTGCTCGACATCTGCTCGGTGGGCATCAACCTGTTCCGCCAGCTGATGGTCTACCTGGCGCCGGTGGTGCCGGCCATGGCCCAGCAATCGCGCCAGTTCCTGCAGTTGGAATCGCTCGACTGGGAGAGCCGTCACGAGGTGTTGCTCGACCACGGAATCGCCAAGTTCAAACCGTTGATGACCCGCGTCGAGCGGGAGAAGATCGATGCCATGATCGAGGCATCGAAGGAGGATCTGGTGGAAGAACAGAAGCTCAAGGAAGCGGCCAAGGGGCCGCTGGCCGACGACCCCATCGCCGAGCAGATCGCCTTCGACGACTTCGCCAAGGTCGACCTGCGCATCGCCCGTATCGCCAAGGCCGAGTACGTCGAGGGTGCCGACAAGCTGCTGCAGCTCACACTCGACCTGGGCGGCGAGTCGCGCAACGTCTTCGCCGGCATTCGCTCGGCCTATGCCCCCGAGGCCCTGGAGGGTCGCCTGACCGTCATGGTGGCCAACCTGGCGCCGCGCAAGATGCGCTTCGGCGTCTCCGAAGGCATGGTCCTGGCTGCGGGAGACGACGACGGTATCTACCTGCTGTCGCCGGATTCCGGCGCCGAGCCCGGCCAGCGCGTCAGGTAGATCGCCTTCGCCCATGAAACTGCGCGGCCTCGGTCGCGCTTTTCATTACTGAAGGAGCACATAGAGCCAAGCTTCGACGCAGCGTGGGCAAGCACAGGCACTTTTCGGTCACAGCCTAAGTTCCACTAAAGTTTTGTAATCCAGAGCCGAAATATCTTGTAAGCAATCACCTACACCGGTGCCAATACCTCTGACACCCGGGGTGGCGGCACATGAAACAGGCATGCCTCATGACGACAGTGCTCACTTCGTTGCGTAATCGTTTCCTGCTGTCGTTGTGTGGCGTGCTGTGCCTGGCCCTGCTGGCCCTGGTGCTGATTGCACGCTACCAGATCATGCCGATCCTGCTGGAAGACGAGGAAACCTTTGCCAGCGCCGAGCTCGACCGGGCCGAACGCGCCCTGGGCAGTGAGCTCAACCACATGCGTCGCCTGGTCGAAGATTGGGCCTACTGGGACGATTCCTTCGACTTCGTCAGCGGGAAGCGGCCCGAGTACGTCGACTCGAACCTCTACGAGGATACGCTCGAGACGCTCGATCTCGAGCTAATGCTCTTTCTCGACGCCGACCGGGAAGCCTTCTGGGTGGTCGGCTACGACGAAGAGGGAGAATTCACCTCCTGCCCGGGCGTGGCGCCCCCCTGCGATTGGGCCGAACCGGCCAGGGACTTTCTCGTCCGCCACATCGAGCAAAAGGCGGACGATGCCACCGACACCTGGCTGCTGGCGCAATCCGAGCTCGCCATGGCGGCCCTGTCACCGATCCACCAGAGCCGGGAAGCGTCGCCGGCGGCCGGCTGGCTTGCCATGGTGCGCCCGTTCAATGCCCCCTGGATCGAACAGCTGCGCGATACCACCGGCATCCAGATGGAGCTGAGCCCCGTGCCGCAGCAGGAGGGCCCTATCCAATACCTGGAGCGCGTCTCGCCGACGCACATGGCGGCACAGCGCCTAATCCCGGCGCTGCCGCCGAACCGCGCCGTACGCATCGACGCCCTGCTGCCCCGCCAGCGTTATCAGGCAAGCCTCGAGACCTTCCGCTTCGCGCTCTACTGGACCGGCGGCGTGCTGATCGTCACCCTGCTGATCGTGCTGTGGCTGCTCGAACGCATGGTGCTGCTGCCGCTGCGCCAGTTCACCCACTACACCCAGCGTGTCCACCGGGAGGTCGTACTCCCGGCCATGCCCGACAGTCTCGCGGCGCGCCACGACGAGATCGGCACCCTGGCGCGGGAATTCCGCCACCTGCTCGACCATCAGCGCAAGCAATCCGAACAGCTGCTGGAGCTGAGCCAGCATGACCCCCTGACGGGCGTGGCCAACCGCCGGTTGTTCGATGAGCGCTTCGCCGAGGCGCTGAGCCTGCGCAGCGCCCGCCACCGCACCTCGGCCATGATGATCGACATCGACCATTTCAAGCTCTACAACGATCATTACGGCCACCAGGCCGGCGATATCTGCTTAATGACCCTGGCGCAGTGCATGGAAGACTGTCTCAAGCCCCATGGGTTCCTCGTGGCCCGCACCGGCGGCGAGGAATTCAGCGTCCTGCTTCCCGGCACCTCGCTCGATATCGCGTTAGCCCACGCCCGCGAGCTGCTGAAAGCCATCAATGCACTGGAGATGCCGCACGAATTCTCCCCCACCAGCACCAGCGTGACCGTCAGCATTGGCGTCGCCGCCCACCAAGCGGACATGACGACCCCGTCCGACATCATGCGGGCCGCCGATCAGGCCATGTACCAGGCCAAGACGGGCGGGCGTAACCGGGTCGAAGCCTATCGCACCAGCGACCAGCTCAGCCCGGTCGAGCGTTAGAAGCGCCAGGGGGAGCAGGACGGTATGCCCGTGCCGGGCCGCCGCGTATAATGTCCGGCCGTCAGCCTCCGCTGGCACCCCACCTGCGCCCTATCAGGAGACGACGTGACGGGCCACAGCACCTTGATCGATGCCATCGATGCGCTGCTGCCGCAGACCCAGTGCGGCAAGTGCGGTCATCCTGGCTGCCGCCCCTACGCCGAGGCCATCGCCGCAGGCGAACCGATCAACCGTTGCCCTCCCGGCGGCGAGGACACCGTCGAACGCCTGGCCGAGCTGACAGGCCGTCCACCCCAGGCCTTGGAGCAGCCAGCCCAGTCACCGCTCGCAGCGGTCATACGCGAAGCGGAATGCATCGGCTGCACCAAGTGCATCCAGGCGTGCCCGGTGGATGCCATCCTGGGCGCCAGCAAACGCATGCACAGCGTGATCACCGCCGAGTGCACCGGCTGCGAGCTGTGCGTGGCGCCCTGCCCCGTCGACTGCATCGACCTGGTTCCCCACCCCGAGTGGCAGGCCGCCGCCGATGAGGCCGAGCGCCAGGCATACCTGGCGCGGCGGGCGGAGCTGGGACGACGGCGCTATCAGGCCCGCCAGCAGCGCCAGGCACGCCTGGCGCGGGAGAAGCGCCTGGAGCGGCAGCGCCGCCTGATTCGACAAGGGACGCGCGACACTCGCAGCGGCCCGGTTCCACAGCAGCGCCAGCGCCAAATGGCGGTTAAAGCCGCCGAACAGGCAGTGCGCCGGGCTCGCCAGCAGTTCGAGAGCGCCCAGCGACGGCATGATAGAGAAGCCTGTCGCCAAGCCGAGGCGCAGCTCGCACGCGCCACCGCCCTGCTCGAGGAGGCCCGCGCCTCCCTCGCGTCCGATTCACCGTGAGCGTGCCATCGAACGAGAACCCCGCATGAACGCCCAGAAACGCTACGAGATCTTCGCCCGCCTGCGCGCGCACAACCCCGAGCCGACCACGGAGCTCGACTGGAGCACGCCGTTCGAGTTGCTCACCGCCGTGCTGCTCTCCGCCCAGGCCACCGACGTCGGGGTCAACAAGGCCACCGCACGGCTGTTCCCGGTAGCCAACACGCCTCAGGCCGTCATCGACCTCGGCCTCGAGGCGCTCAAGGAGCACATCAAGACCATCGGGCTCTACAACACCAAGGCCGAAAACCTGATCAAGACCTGCCGCATCCTGGTGGAGCGGCATGGCGGCGAGGTACCTCGCACCCGCGCCGAGCTCGAGGCGCTACCCGGCGTAGGACGCAAGACCGCCAACGTGATTCTCAACACCGCCTTCGGCGAGCCGACCATTGCCGTGGACACGCACATCTTCCGTGTCTCCAACCGCACCCGGCTGGCCCCGGGCAAGAACGTCGACGAGGTCGAGCAGAAACTGCTGCGCCACGTGCCCCGTGAGTTTCGCCGCGACGCGCATCACTGGCTGATCCTGCACGGGCGTTACACCTGCGTGGCCCGCCGGCCGCGCTGCGGTAGCTGCGTGATCGAGGATCTCTGCGAGTACAAGGAGAAGGTGGATATCGCATAAACCGGTATCGGTTAAGCAAATTTCGAACTGAAAATGCGACTAATGGGGGTTTTGCATATAACGGCACAGTCATGGACGATGCCGGATAGATAACAATAACCAGAGCCGCAAGCATGCCACTGCACGACCGCCCCATCGGTGAGCGCATCGAAGCGCTGCTCGCCCTTTCCCGCGAACACGCCGACACTTTCTGCAGCTCCTCGGCCTGGCTGGCCCGTGAGCGCTACCTGGCCAACCATCCCACGCGAATTCTGGTCATGAAATGCATGGATGGACGCATCCACCTGCCCCATGCCACCCGCACGCCGCTGGGCATCATCACTCCGTTCCGCAACCTCGGCGGCATCTTCCACCTTGGCTGGCCTTACCTCGGCGAGATGCTCACCGATGCCGTCGACGACGCCATTCAGGCCGGCAGCGGCGTGCTGCTGATCATCAGCTACCATTTCTCCCGCGGCGAGCGGCTGCGTGGCTGCGCCGGTTTCGCCTGCGACACGGATGCCGCCCTGGCACAGGCTCACGAGATACGTCGCCAGGCTGAACGCATCTTCGGCCGCGATCATCGCCACGTCTACCCGCTGGTCTGCGGGTTCGAAACCGACACCGATGCGCTCATCGTGCACGGCACCGGCGACTCCCTCCTCGACATCAGCGCACTCGCACCCGAGGCCGAAGGCGAGCTGGAACGTCGCCTCGCCGACCTGTGCCCCGACATGCCTGGCGATATCCGTCGCGACCTGCTGCCACTGCTGAAGGGCAACCTGCAACACGTCGACTCGCTGCGTGGCACCGCCCGCGAGCTCGACATCGAGCATCGCGAGTGGGTGATCTGCGTCGGTCGCGGCTTCGACTTCCTGCACCTGCCCAACACTGCGCTGATCGTCGGCCCCTACAGTCCCGACCTGTCCGAACCCATCGGCACCGCGGCGGCAATCATCGATGGCAACATGAAGGCAGGCCGCATTCCGGACGACGGTTTCCTGCTGCTGGCCTCGACGCCCTATGAAGCGGTCGGCGTGGACCGCGCCCGCGCCGAACTGAAGTCGTGCTTCCTTGCCGAGTTCGCCGCCCAGGTCATCGCCAGGGAACACCCCGGGCTGGCGAACCGCATGACGTCGCGCACCGCTGTCGTGCATTGGCCCAGCCGCAGGCTGGAACTCCTCGATCACGCTTGACCGGAGCGCAACGATGACGCTGCTGAAGAGCTTGCTGCTACCACCCACGCTCAACGTGCTGCTGGTACTGCTGGGGCTATGGCTCAGCCCCAAGCGTTTCCTCGGCGCCCTGCTGATCATGCTGGGGCTGTTCGGCCTAGTGCTGCTCGCCACGCCGATGGCCAGCCATACACTGCGCCAGGGGTTGGAACCCTACGCATCTCCCGCACGCTCCCAACTGGAGCGCGCCGAGGCGATCGTCATCCTGGGTGGCGGGCGAGACTACCAGGCTCCCGAGTTCGGCTGGGGCGACGCGCCGGCGAATCCCACCTGGCGCCGCCTGGCCTATGGTGCGCACCTGCATCGCCAGAGCGAGTTGCCGATCCTGGTGAGCGGCGGTCGTGTCCATGGCGAGGAGTTTGCAGAGGCGAGCCTGATGGCCGCTGCGCTGCGCGACGTCTTCGTCGTGCCGGTTCGCTGGCTGGAAGGCGAGAGCCGCAGCACCGCCGAGAATGCCCGCTTCAGCGCCGAAATGCTGCGTGCCGATGGCATAGAACGGATAGCCCTGGTCTCGCAGGCCTGGCACCTGCCGCGAGCCGTGGCGGAGTTCGAGGCCCAGGGCCTGGAGGTGATCCCCGCGCCCACCGAGTTCACCAGCCCACCGCCCGAGGGGCTGTCGGCCTGGCTGCCACGCGCCTACCACCTCAACCAGAGCACGCGTGCCCTGAACGAGTGGCTGGGGCGTGCCGGCCAATCGCTTCACCAACTGCTGCCATAGCTGCTGCCTGCCGCACGGGACGCAAGCGGAGGTCGCGTCAAGCCGGCGCTGTCTCGCACTGTGGCGCCCCGGCGTCCGGCTCCCCGACCCAGTGCTGCAACCTGGCGACGAGCTGCTGCGGCCAATCGCGGTCGTTGTCCACCTGAGCGTGTACGCGACTGAGTTCCAGCCTGGCCACGTCGACGTCATGACAGGCCCACAGCGCATCGCCTTGGGTAGCGGCGAGTATCCCATCCGCAGGAAAGCCATGATCCATCGGCGCGTAGAGGGTCGCCTCGCCGGTGTTGACGTCGAGCGCCGGGCTCCATGGCGCCTCACCCGCGGTCACCGCCTGGGCCACGAAGAAGCGATTCTCGAGCGCGCGTGCCAGGCAGCCAATTCTCACCCGAGTCGCGCCGGCAGCGGTGTCGGTACAGCTGGGCACCAGCAACAGGCGAATGCCCGCCTCGAACTGGGCACGTACCGGCAGCGGGAACTCCACGTCATAGCAGACCGCGATGCCGACCCGGTGGCCATCGCAGTCGAAACCCGACAGCGCATCGCCCGGTTCGATGATGCCGCTCTGCTTCTCGTAGCCGGTCAGTTGCAGCTTGTCCTGCCAGCCATGAACGCCGTCCGGGGAGAACCAGTCGGCCCGATTGCGGTAGCGGCCACCGCCCACGTCGAGCAGGAAGGTCCCGGGCACCAGGTACATGTCGAGTTCCCGCGCCAGGCGTCCGTAGAGTTCACACCAGGCACCACGCCATGCCTGGAGCCCGGCCAGCGACGCCGCGAGGTCGCCATGCACCTCGGGCGGAAAGCCGGCCGCGAGTTCAAGGCTCAGATATTCGGGCAACACCGCGATTCGGGCGCCCAGCTCACGCGCCTGCCTCAGACAGGTTTCCTGGCGCCGTGCGAAATCATCGAAGCTTGCCGGCATGCCGATGGGATATTTGGCCACGGCCACGCGCATCGCTATTCCTCCTCCCCCTGTTTCCGGACCTGGTTGGCCTACGCCTGGGCCACCTGCCGCAGCCACTCCTCCAGGTTGTAGTAGTTGGTCACGCGGGTGATCCGGCCATTTGCCACTTCGAAGAAGGCGCCGCCGGGCAGCACGTAGCGCTGCCCCTTGGCCGGCGGCAGCCCCTCGTCGGTGGCACGGTACTCGCCGTGAACGACGTATTCCGCGGCGACTCGTCGTCCGTCGGCGGCTGGCATGAGCACGACGTCTTCCAGTCGCTCCACGTAGCTGCGATCCATGCGTGCCAGAAACTGACGAAAGGCGTCACGCCCCGTCTCCCGCGGCCCCTGGTTCAGGTCGTGGGCCACTTCGGGATCGAGACAAGCGAGCATGGCGTCCCAGTCGCCACGGTTGAAGGCATCGTAGTACCGCTGGATCAGTTGCACGCTACCGGACATGAACAGGCTCTCCTGACTGGGCTCGAGGGGCGAAAGTGTAAACGCCCCGGCCCGACAGCGTTAGCCTGTCACCCTGCATTTGACCATTGCTGTACAGCAATGGCCGGTTGGCGCGTGAGCCGCTTCAGAATCCCAGCTGCTCGAGACGATCGGCGAGCGCTTCGAGGGCCGGAAGACCCAGCACGTCGCTCGGCAGCAGCGGCAGTCGCAGCCGTGGCAGGTGCGCGAGCTGCTCGTCGATGCGCGCCAGGTAGCTGGCTTCCTGCTCACGCCTGGCACGCAGGAACTCACCGTCGGCATCGGCGGGAATCACCCGGTTGACCACGGCGCCGGCCACCGGCACCTTGGCCGCTTCGAGCGCCTGCACGGCCCGCACCGTCTCGAGAATCGGCAGCCGCTCGGGGGTCATCACGAACAGGAAGCCGGTTTCTTCGGCGTTCTCGATGCGGCGCCGGGCACGGTGGAACAGCCGGCGGCGCTCGATCAGCGTCCGTGCCACGCCGCGAGTACGCTCGTCGAGATCGCTCAGCGGATCCTCGCGGGGATCGTCGAAGGGCGTGGCCACGTCGCGGCCGCGCCTGGGCGTCAGGTGCGAGAGCACCTTGCCCAGTTCCTCGGACTTGCGATTGTGCGCCAGCAGGCCATCGGTCCAGGCCGCCATGGCTTCGGGCAGGGTCAGCAGGCGCAGGGTATGACCCGTCGGCGCGGTATCGAAGATCACCAGGTCATAGGGCGCGGCATCGTCAGTGACGATGCGCGACAGCCGCTCCAGCAGGGCGGCTTCCTGGGTACCCGGCGACTGTCGCGTCAGGTGCATCTGGCGCTCCAGCTCGGCCATCATCTCCGGCGCGGCATAGCGGCGCATCTGCTCGGTCACCCGGGTCAGGTGCGCCTCGACCTCGGCGTCCGGGTCGATCTCCATGGCGTCCAGGTTGGGCAGCAGACGCCGCGGTGCATCGTTCAGCACACGGTCGAACGCGTCACCGAGGCTGTGGGCCGGGTCGGTGGAGACGACCAGTACGCGGCTGTCGCGGCGCGCGGCCAGCACGGCCAGCGAGGCGGCCACCGTGGTCTTGCCCACGCCGCCCTTGCCGCCCACCCAGACCAGGCGTTTGTCGAGTAACTCTTTCATATTACTTCCAAGGCATCGAGAGTTGGCGGCAGCTCAGGAGAGCTCCCTCGCAGCTCACTGGAGCGCAGCACTTTGTCCGTGTCACTAACAGCATCGGAAATGGTCCAGCGGCGAGCGCTCCATGCCCATGCGCCGGTGCCAGTCGTGGAAGCGCTCCAGCAGTAGCGGCTGAAGCTCCAGGGTGTAGTACGCAGCCGGGTTGGGCACGCCCATCATCTCGGAGAACACCAGCAGCATGAACAGGTCGTCCTCGTCGCGCCGGGCACGGGCGATAGCGCCGCGATAGCGGGCGCTGTAGAACTCTTCGGCGACGAACCGGGCCTGGCTCAGCCAGGCCCGAAGCCGCTCGCGACGAGAATCCGGAGTGTCACTGTCGTCGCTCATGGGCTGCCTCCTCGTTTCACTCCTGCCTGGCCACTTCCGCCCGCGAACGCTTCAGCGCCGAGGCGCACTCCATGGCCACGAGGATCGCGGCGATCAACACCACGATATCCACCAACAGCAGGAAGTAGTTGCCCTCGTTGAAGAAGGTGCGCAGTTGGATGAGCAGCGCTGCGATGGTCATCACCAGCAGGAAGCACAGCGGCGCCAGGGTGTACCACATCGGCCGGCGCAGGCGCACCAGCATCACCGTCACCACCAGCAGGGTCAGGCCTGCCAGCAGCTGGTTGGTCGTGCCGAACAGCGGCCAGATGATCATGCCGCCAGTACCGCTCGCACCACCGGCGCCAAAGGCGAGCAGCAGGCAACTGCCCACGGCCAGCAGGGTGGCGGGCACGTTCCTGTTCATCCACTTGAGCTGATAGATTTCGCCCCACTCCTGGAAGATGTAGCGCTGCAGGCGCAGGCCGGTATCCATTGTCGTACCGGCGAACAGGGCCGCCATCACGGTAAGCAGCGTCGCCGCGGTGGCCTCGGGCAAGCCCAGGCCGTTATGGATGATGAACGCACCGCCCTCGACGAAGGCATTGACGCCGCCGGCACCGAACGCTGTATAGACCGCCTGCCAGTCGGCGAAGGTGGCAAAGCCGGCCGTGGCGGCCAGGATGGCCGCGAGTGCCAGCATGCCCTCGCCCACCGCGCCGAAATAGCCGACGAAGCGGGCGTCGGTCTCCTTGTTCAGCTGCTTCGAGGTCGTGCCGGACGAGACCAGGCCGTGGAAACCGGAAATCGCGCCGCAGGCGATGGTGACGAACAGCAGCGGCAGCATCGACGGCGTGCCGGCCGGCAGCTCGCCGTTGACCATCGGCGCCACCACGGTGGGGTTGAGCAGCAGGACGGCGCCGTAGAGCACGATCAGGCCGATGAACAGCTGCAGGCCGTTGATGTAGTCGCGCGGCTGCAGCAACACCCAGACCGGCAGCATGGAGGCGATCGCCGCATAGCCGAAAAGGATCAGGATCCACACCGCGTTGCCGGAGAAGCCAGCCACCTCGGCCGGCATCTGGATCGGCACCGAGGGGCCGACAAGGATCAGCGCATAGAGCGCGATGACGCCGAGGATCGACACCACCGGCAGGCTGAGGATGCGCCGATAGATCAGCTGGCCGATGATCAGTGCCACGAGGATAGCGCCCCACACCGGCACCACGGCGCTGGAGAAGTTCATCATCAATCCTGCGATGACCACGGCGAACACGGCGTTGACCATCAGCAGGACGAGGAAGATGACGATCATGAAGATGCTGCGGGCACGCGCTCCGACCACATCGCCGGTCAAGGCGCCGACCGACTTGGCCTTGTTGCGCACGCTGGCCCAGATGGCGCCGGAGTCGTGCACGCCGGCAAAGAACACGGTGCCGAGCACGACCCACAGGAAGGCCGGCAGCCAGCCCCAGATGACCGCGATGGCCGGCCCGACGATGGGCGCGGCGCCGGCCACCGAGGTGAAGTGATGTCCCCACAGGACATAGCGGTTGGTCGGCACGAAGTCGACGCCATCCTCGTATTCGTGGGCGGGCGTCTGGAAGTCGGGGTCGAGGCGGTAGATCCTGGTGGCGATGAAACGCGAGTAGAGGAAGTATCCCGCGGCCATCCCCGCAAGACCGAGAACCAGCAGGACGATAGCACTCATTCTGGTCAGCTCCTTTGTGAGGAAGGTTCCTTTTCTTTCCTGACGCTTCGCCCGTGATGCGAAGCGAGAGTTCCGGCAGCGCGCGTGGCCCTGCCCGGCAAGGATGAGCAGAGGATAGTGACAAGTCTACTTTTCGGCCTGACCGGCCGGCCTTTTGCCGCTAAAGTCGTAGCCACTGCCTCGGGACCGGTGATCGACGGCCGGCTTGTTCCAAGGTCTTACAGCCCCCGGGGGAGAGGGCGCGTTACGCTGCGGTAGAAGCCAGCCCAGGACGACGAGACCTTCCATGCCAGAGACTCTGATGCAACTCGCCATGGCCGGCGCCTTCGGTGCCTTCGTCGGCCTGCTGTTTCGCGTGACGCGCCGGCCAGGCCAGGCGCGCGCCTTCACCTTCACCCTGGTGGGCCTGGCTGCCGGCATCACCGCCTACCTGATCTTCTATCTTCTGACCCGCACCACCGGCGCCCCTGCCTGGCTGCTGCCCCTGCTGGTGCTGCTGCAGGTGTGGCTGTGGCTCGGCCCGCTGGGGCCGAAGTGGCGGCGACTCGGGAAGAACGGCGACGAGCCGCGCTGATTGCCGGTTGTCGCCTCCCTTTCCCCAGGCGGCCACCCTGCGCTGCGGGCGCCTTCTGCCAAGGTCGTCTTTGCCGCCCCTGTCAGGCGCACTAGACTGACAATCAACAAGATACAACGACGCTTCAAGGAGTCATGCATGGCCAAGGTGCTGGTGGTGGACGATGAGCCCAACATCGTCCTGTCGCTGGAGTTCCTGATGCAGCAGGCCGGATTCGAGGTGGAGACGGCCGAGGATGGCGAAGGTGCCCTGGCCAAGGTCGAGCAGTACGCCCCCGACCTGATCCTGCTCGACATCAGCCTGCCCGACATCAGCGGCTTCGACGTGCTGGAGCAACTGCGCCAGGACGACCGCCATTCCCGCTTGCCCATCATCATGCTCACCGCTCACGGTCGCGAGGTGGAACGGGAAAAGGGCCTGGCCCTGGGCGCCGACGACTACGTGACCAAGCCCTTCTCGACCCAGGCCCTGGTCGAGAAAGTGAAGGCCCTGCTGGCCGAGGACGCCAGATGAAGGGAGGCAAGCTGCCCAAGCGCCAGCGCCTGATCGGCTTGTGGCTGTTGCTCAGCGGCATCAGCCTGCTGGGTGGCGCCATCTTCGCCGCCTGGCTCGACAGCCTGTTCCAGCCCCAGGGGGTCGCCCGCCTGATGCTGTGGCTCGGCTGCTTCTCCGGGGGCGGAACCATCTTCCTGCTCGGCCTGCTGCTAGAGCGCATGCTGTTCACCCCGCTGCGCCATCTGCAGGTGCAACTGGCCCGCCTGGTGGCCAACCCCGATGCCCGCGAGGACTATCCACCCGAGGGCTGGCTGCGCGGCCTGGGTCCGGACCTGGTGCGAGTACGGGAGGCCTGGCGCAGCGACCGCCAGCGCCTGGCTACCGCCCATGCCGAGGGTGCACGCAGTGCGGCACGCATTCGCCAGGAGCTCGAGACGCTGCTGCAGGTTCTCGACATGCCACTGCTGCTGTGCGATCACCATCGGCGGCTGCTGCTGTTCAACCAGGCCGCCGAGAAGCTGTTCGAGAAGCATACCGGGCTTGGGCTCGGCAAACGCCTGGATGCCCTGCTGCCGATATCGAGCCTGCAGGATGCACTGAGCCAGCTGCCGCAGGACGGCTCCCCGCGCGAGCTGCTGATTCCCTGCGACGAGCGCTGGCTGCACACCGTGATGCGCCGGGTGCCGCAGAGCAATGGCGAGACCCTGCTGACCCTGACCGATGCCACCGCCGCCTGGACCAGCGAGATGGGGGCGCGTGCCGGCCTGGCGCAGCACATGGCGCCGCTGCGCCGGCATGGCGCCAGCCTGGCCAGCGCCGCCGAAGCGCTGGGTAGCGTACGCCACGCCAGGCACATCGACGACACGCTGCGCCGGCGCCTGGAGGCAGTGATCGACGAGGAGAGTCGCGCCCTGGGCAGCGAGATCGAGAATCTCGGTCGCCTGATCGAGGACATGCAGCAGCAGGGCGAGCGCCTGGTGCCACTGTGGTCCAACGACCTGTGGCAATCGCTTAACGAACGGCTCGGCGACAGCCCCATCGAGGTCCTGCCCATCGGCATGCCCGCCTGGTTCAAGGGCGATGCCCCGGCGCTGCTGGTCCTGCTCGTGACGCTGCTGGTGCGATTGAGCAAGCATGCCGACACCACGTACTTCGAAGGCGAGATCCTGCTCGGTAACCGCCGCGTCTACCTCGACTTGATCTGGCCCGGCAAGCCACTGCCGCAGCGGGAACTCGCGGCCTGGTGCGAGCAGCGACTCGACGCCTTGCCGCTCTCTCCGCGGGTCGGCGACCTGCTGCGTCAACATGCCAGCGACGCCTGGAGCCTGGCCGACAGCGATGGACGGCACGCTCGCCTGCGCCTGCCGTTGCCCGCCATGGATCGCGTCGGGGCGCCGCCCAGCCAGCTGCCGCCACGGCCCGAGTTCCATGACTTCGGCATCGCCGACTTGCCGCCACCGGATGCCGAGCTGGCCCGACGCCCACTGAAGGCGCTGGAGATCGTGGCCTTCGACACCGAGACCACCGGGCTCGAGCTGCGCCGCGGCGATACCGTCATCAGCATCGGCGCCTGCCGCATCGTCAACGGCCGGCTTTTGGCCAGCGACACCTTCGACGTACGGGTCGACCCCGGCAGGCCGATACCGCCGGCCAGCACCGCGATTCATGGCATCACCGACAGCGAGGTGGCCGGCGCCCCGCCGCTGCCGGTCATCCTGCCGCGCTTCCGCGACTACATCGGCGATGCCGTGATCCTGGCCCACAACGCCGCCTTCGACCTGCTGGCCCTGCAGCCCACCGACAGCGGCACGACCCTGGACATGCCGGTACTCGATACGCTGCTGCTCTCCCGAGCTCTCGACGAGAGCCTGGACGGGCACGACCTGGATACCCTCGCCGAGCGCTACGATCTCAGCTTCCCCCCGGGCACCCGTCATACGGCGATCGGGGATGCGCGGGTCACCGCGGAGCTGTGGCTGGCACTGCTGCCGCGCCTCGAGGCCCGCGGCATCGAGACCCTGGAGCAGGCACTGGCGCTGCAGGCCACCGCCTTGGACCGAGAGGACGCCTGCACATGAACGCCTCCGGCCCCCAGGCCCGGCTGGCCGGCTTGATCGGCCTGGCCGCCCTGCTCTTCTCGCCACCGCTGGTCCTGATCTTCGATCGACCGCCCGCCGCCGGGCTCTCCTGGCTGCCACTCTACCTGTTCGTGGCCTGGCTGCTGGTCATCGCGCTGGCCGCCTGGCTGATGGAGCATCGGCAGGAGGAAGGCTGACGCGATGAGAACCGATCCGGTGGTGCTGACGGTCGCCTTCGGCTACCTGGCGCTGCTGTTCGTGATCGCCGCCTGGGGCGACCGGCGTGCCGAACAGGGCCGCTCGGTGATCGGCTCGCCCACCGTCTACGCCTTGTCGATCGCCGTCTATTGCACCGCCTGGACCTTCTACGGCAGCGTGGGGCGGGCGGCGGTGTACGGCCCCAGCTTCCTGCTGATCTATCTGGGCCCGACGCTGGCCATGCTGATGGCCCCGCTGCTGATTCGCAAGATGGTGCGCATCGCCAGCACCCAGCGCATCACCTCCATTGCCGACTTCATCAGCGCTCGCTACGGCAAGAGTTCCAGCCTCGGCGCGCTGGTGGCGCTGATCGCGCTGATCGGCATCACGCCCTATATCGCCCTGCAGCTCAAGGCGATCACCCTCAGCCATGCGGTGCTGGTCAACTACCCGGAAGCGGCCGAGTTTCGCCTCGCCGAGGAGAGCTTCTGGACCGACAAGTCGTTCTGGGTGGCGCTGGTGCTGGCCGTGTTCATCATCCTGTTCGGCACGCGGCACCTGGATGCCAGCGAACGCCACGAGGGCATGGTGGCGGCCATCGCCTTCGAATCGCTGGTCAAGCTGGTGGCCTTTCTCACCGTTGGCGTCTTCGTCACCTTCGTGCTGTTCAACGGACCCGGGGACCTGTTTCGCCAGGTCGCCGACTCGCCCGAGCTGGCCGGCGCCCTGAGCCTCGACGCGGTGCCGGGCGGCGCCATCGGCTGGGTCGGTACCCTGGTGCTTGCCTTTCTCGCCTTCCTCACCCTGCCGCGCCAGTTCCAGGTGCTGGTGGTGGAGAACGTCGACGAGCGTCACCTCAGGCGCGCCAGCTGGCTGTTCCCGCTCTATCTGGTGGCGATCAACCTGTTCGTGATCCCCATCGCCATGGCCGGCCTGCTGCTGCCGATGGGCAACGGCGACCCCGACAGCTTCGTGCTCACCCTGCCGCTCTCCGCCGGTACCGAAGGCATCCCGCTGCTGGTCTTCATCGGCGGGCTGTCGGCGGCCACCGGCATGGTGATCGTCGAGACCATCGCGCTCTCCACCATGGTCAGCAACCAGCTGATGATGCCGCTGCTGCTGCGCTCCAAGCGCTTGCACCTGAGCTCCCAAGGGGAGCTGGCCGGCTGGCTGCTGGGCATCCGCCGCGTGGCGATCGTGCTGATCCTGCTGCTGGGCTACCTCTACCACGCCCTGATCGGCGACTCCTACAGCCTGGTGACCATCGGCCTGGTATCGTTCGTCGGCGCGGCCCAGTTCGCCCCGGCCATGCTGATCGGCATGTACTGGCGCGGCGCGACCCGGGCCGGCGCGACCCTGGGCCTGCTGGCCGGCTTCCTCACCTGGTGCTACACGCTGCTGCTGCCGGGCTTCGCCCAGTCGGGTTGGCTCGACGCCACCTTCCTCCAGCAGGGCCCGCTGGGCCTGGCCTGGCTGCGCCCCTATGCGCTGTTCGGCCTCGAGGGGTTCGACATCTACAGCCACGCCCTGCTGTGGTGCCTGCTGGCCAATGTCGGGCTGCTGGTCGGGGTCTCGCTGTTCACCCGCCAGACCCCGGTGGAGCAGACCCAGGCGGCGCTGTTCACCGAAGCCATGAACCCGGGACTTCAGCACACCTCGCTATGGCGCGGCCAGACCACCCGCGGCGAGCTCAAGAGCCTGCTCAACCGCTACCTGGGCGCCGGCTCCACGGCGCGCATCCTGTCCACCCCTCAGGGCAGCCAGGACGACGAGGCCCCCGCCCCGCCGGCCTTGATCGCCCGCGCCGAGCAGGCGCTGTCGGGGGCGCTGGGCAGCGCCTCGGCGCGCGTGCTGATCAATTCGGTGGTACGCGGCGAAGCGCTGGACCTGGAGTCGATCCTCAGCATTCTCGACACCACTTCGCAGACGCTGGAGTACAACCGCCGCCTGGAGCAGAAATCCAACGAGCTGGCGCGCATCGGCGAGGAGCTGCGCGCGGCCAACGAACGCCTGCGCGAACTCGACCGGCTCAAGGATGAATTCGTCGCCATGGTCAGTCACGAACTGAGAACGCCGCTCACCTCGATTCGTGCCTTCGCCGAGATCCTGCGCGACAACCGCGAGCTGCCGGAGGAGAAGCGCATCCACTTCCTCGAGGTGGTGGTGCTCGAGAGCCAGCGGCTGTCGCGGCTGATCGAGGAGATCCTCGACCTCGCACGCCTGGAAAGTGGGCGCCTGACGCTCAACCCCCAGCGGCTCGACCTGGTGGCCCTGGTCCGCCACAGCGTGGATGCGGTGCACCGGCTACAGGAGGACCGCGGCGTCACGCTGGAGATCGACCTGGCGCTCGACGAGGCGCCGGTCGTCGGCGACCCCGATCGCCTGGAGCAGGTGATCATCAACCTGCTCGACAATGCCGGCAAGTTCGCCGCCGACGACGACCCGCGCGTGCGCCTTCACCTGGCCCGGCACAAGCAGAGCTTCAGGCTGAGCGTCGAGGACAACGGCCCGGGCATTGCGCCTGACGAGCGTGAGCGGGTCTTCGAGAAGTTCCACCAGGTCAAGCGCTATGGCGCCACCAGCGGCAAGGCGCGCGGCCGCCCCCGCGGCAGCGGTCTGGGCCTGCCGATCAGCCGCGGCATCGTCGCCCACCTGGGCGGGCGGCTGTGGGTCGACGAGGCGCCGACGCTGGAAGGGGCTTGCCTGGTGATGGAGCTGCCCGAGGCGTCAACGATGGCCGGGCCTGCGGTGATTCGTACTGAAGCTCCATGATACCCGGGCCGCCTTGCAGCGAGCTCAGACGGTACCAACGTTTCGGGCCACCCTGACCAGGCCGCGAATTACCTGCATGTCGTGGCGCAGCAGCAGGCGCTGGTCGTCCTCGAGCCTGGCGACGTCGATCCAGCCATCGGCCGCCCCGCCCGCCTTCAGGCTGGCCAGCTGCGCCGTCAGAAGCCGCTCTTGCAGGCGATCCAGGGCCGCTATCCCCGCCCGGGCCTGACCCGCCGAGAGCGCCTCCTTGAGCACCAGCGCCGACAGCCGGCGGCGCGTATCGGGCACCCCCACGGCGTGGCGCAGCGCCAGCAGGCGGACGGCATTGACCAGTGGCAGCAGGCCCTGACGCTTGAGGTCGAGGGCGTTCACGTGCGGCGCCTCCTCGCTGCTGCCGGCGAGCCGGCCGAAACGATCCAGCGCCACCGGCAGCTCGTCGAGCAGTTGCGCCATCTCGTCCAGGAACAGCCCCGCGCGAGGCATGAGCCGTGCGACGTGATCGGCCAGCGCCTCGGCGAGACCGACGTCGCCGAAGACCGGGTAAAAGTCGAGCAGGATGTTGCTCTGCTGGACGCGCTTCACCCGGCGGTCGCGGGTCCACAGCGTGAGCTGCTCGCGCCATTCCGGTAGGCGTTTGCGCCACATCGGCCAGCGCGCCATGACATGGCCGTGGCACAGTGGAATGCCGGCCTCGTCGAGTCGCGTGGTGAAGCGCTCCCCCAGCGCCTGGAAGAAGCCGTCGATCTCGGTATGGCGAGCGTCCGGGTAGTCGGCCACGATCATGGCATTGTCCTGATCGGGACCGAGCAGGCTCTCGTGGCGACCGGCGGAACCCAGCGTCAGCACACAGAAGGCCACCGGCGGCCTGCCCCAGCCCTGTGCCAGCATCTCGTCGAGGGAAAGCTGGATGGCGCGACGATAGAGCTGGTCGTTGTGGTCACTGATCAGTTGGCTGATGCGCCAGGCCGGCAGGTCGAGCCGCTGCAGGGCCTCGACCAACCGCGGCTGCCAGGCATGGGCGGCCGCCAGGTCGGGATTCGGCCCCAGTTCGTCCACCGCCTCGTACAGCGGGGCCAGCAGGCCGTCCGGTGCCGGCAGGTCGTTGCCGGCGAAGAGCTCTCGCCAGGGCGAGGCCCGATGCAGCACGCGCATATCGTCTCCCATCGCACACACGTCAGGCAGTGTAGCGAGCGAGCGTCAGCATGGCACTTGGGCCAAGGGATGAGCCCTCCCTCGGCAGGCGTGGCAGCGGATTCAGCGCGGCTGGAACATGTCGTCGCCGACCTGGTCGATGTAGCGCTGCGCCTTGCTCACCATCAACTGATCGCAGGCGTCGCGGCCCGGCACCAGGTCGGAACGCTCGAAGCGGTGCTCCAGGGTCTCGCCATTCTCCCCCGGCTTGCGAATCCAACCGCTCACGCGGTACTGGCCGCCCTGCTCGGCCGGCTCGGAGACGATCTGGTAGCCGTGGTACTCGACCGGCTCGGCGGCCTTGGCATTCCCCGGCTTGGCGTCACCGCCGCTTCCGAACAACCCGCCCAATAGTTTCTTCAGCATTGTTCTCTCCTACAGTTCTTCCCTACGAATTCTTCCCCTGCGAGGGCTTTCAATGCGAACCCACCAAACGAGAACGCCGGCCACTGGCCGGCGCGTCTCGCAGAGAATCGACAGACGATCAGCTCTGCTGGCGACCCTTCCCCGCGGCAATCCGCAACCGCAGGGCGTTGAGCTTGATGAAGCCCTCGGCATCCTTCTGATTGTAGGCGCCGGCGTCGTCCTCGAAGGTGGCGATGGACTCGTCGAACAGCGACTGCTCCGACTTGCGGCCCACCACGGTGGCGCTGCCCTTGTAGAGCTTCATGCGCACCACCCCGGAGACGTTCTTCTGGGTCTCGTCGATGGCGGCCTGCAGCATGCGCCGCTCGGGGCTCCACCAGTAGCCGTTGTAGATCACCTTGGCGTACTTCGGCATCAGTTCGTCCTTGAGGTGCGCTTCCTCGCGGTCGAGGGTGATCGACTCGATGGCGCGGTGGGCGCGCAGCATGATGGTGCCCCCCGGCGTCTCGTAGCAGCCGCGGGACTTCATGCCGACGTAGCGGTTCTCGACGATGTCGAGACGGCCGATGCCGTTGTCGCCGCCCAGCTTGTTGAGGGTCTCGAGCACCTCGTGGGGCCTCATCGGCTTGCCATCGATGGCGACGATGTCGCCACGCTCATAGGTCAGCTCGACGTAGGTGGGCTGGTCGGGAGCGGCTTCCGGCGACACGCTCCAGCGCCACATGTCCTCCTCGGCCTCGGCCCAGGGATCCTCGAGAATGCCGCCCTCGTAGGAGATGTGCAGCAGGTTGGCGTCCATCGAGTACGGCGATTTTTTCTTGCTCTTGGAGAAGTCGACGGGGATGTCGTGCTGCTCGCAGTAGGCCATCAGCTTCTCGCGGGAGGTGAGGTCCCACTCGCGCCACGGCGCGATCACCTTGACCCCGGGTTTCAGCGCGTAGGCGCCCATCTCGAAGCGCACCTGGTCGTTGCCCTTCCCGGTGGCACCGTGGGAAATGGCGTCGGCGCCGGTCTCGTTGGCGATCTCGATCAGGCGCTTGGCGATCAGCGGGCGAGCAATGGAGGTGCCCAGCAGGTACTCGCCCTCGTAGATGGTATTGGCGCGGAACATCGGATAGACGTAGTCGCGCACGAACTCCTCGCGCAGGTCCTCGATGTAGATCTCTTTCACGCCCAGGGCCTGGGCCTTGGCGCGCGCGGGTTCGACTTCCTCGCCCTGACCGATGTCGGCGGTGAAGGTCACCACTTCGCAGCTGTAGGTCTCCTGCAACCACTTGACGATGACGGACGTGTCCAGGCCGCCGGAATAGGCAAGCACGACCTTCTTGACATCGGACATTCGGGGGCTCCTCTGAGGTAAACGACGCAAGGCGCCCAGTATAGCGTGGCTGCCGCCCGGCGAATACCGGCGGCGGGACGTATCGCGGCCAAGCTGTTAGACTTTTCGCCCATGAGAGTCGGCCTGGCCGCGGCGGTTGCCGCTGGCAAGGAGCCGTCCCCGACAACGACAGAGAGAGGCACGTGATGAGGAGAGGCGCATGAGCGAGGCGATCACTCGCGAGATGATGGCGCAGCGGTTTCGCAGTTTCCTGCCGGTGGTGGTCGATCTGGAAACCGGAGGGTTCAGCGCGGAGCGCGACGCCATTCTCGAAATCGCCGCCGTGACGCTGACCATGGACTCCGAAGGCAACCTGATGCCCGACGCGACCTACGCCTACCATGTGCAACCCTTCACCGGGGCCAACGTCGAGCAGTCGGCGCTCGATTTCACCGGCATCAAGCTCGACGACCCGCTACGCCAGCGCGTAGCGCTCTCCGAGGCAGAGGCGCTGGGCGAGATCTTTCGTCCGGTGCGCAAGGCGATCAAGGCCTACGGCTGCACCCGCGCCATACTGGTGGGCCACAACGCCGCCTTCGACCATGGTTTCCTCAATGCCGCGGTCAATCGCTGCGGTATCAAGCGCAATCCCTTCCACCCCTTTTCGAGCTTCGACACCGCCAGCCTGGCGGGCCTGGTCTACGGCCAGACGGTCCTCGCCCGCGCCTGCCGCGCGGCGGGCATCCCCTTCGACAACCAGGAAGCCCACTCGGCACGCTACGATACCGAACGTACCGCGGAGCTGTTCTGTGCCATCGTCAACCGCTACAAGGATCTGGGTGGCTGGGCGCTGGCGCAGCGCGAACAGGGCCTCGAAGACATCTAGTCGAGCACTGTCGGATGCCGGCGAGGCCCTGCCGGGCCCGGCTCAGTGCCGGGTGCCGGTGTCCTGCTCCCAGCCGGCGGGCAGGTCGAGGTCGTCCTCGCCTGGCGCACCGCCAACCCCCGGCTTGTCGATGATCTGCACGGTGCTGGCGTGCAGCCCCTCCTCGCCCTCGTCGGGCTCGAAGCGCACCCGGGTGCCCACGGTCAGGCGCTTGAAGTCGTCGTGCAGCACCGAGTTCCTGTGAAAGTAGAACTCTTCGCCGCTGAGGCTCTTGAGAAAGCCGTAGCCATCCTTCTCGAACAGGCGCACCACCGTCGCCACCGGCGGAATCGGCTCGTCGTTGTGCTGCTTGACCTTGCCATCGCGCTTCGCCGTCTGCTTCTTGAGCTGCTTCTCCATCGCCTCGAAGGCGTTGCGAATGATCGGGCGCAGCTGGACCTGGGGGTCGGTGACCTTGTCGCTCTTTTCGGCCACGAGTTCGCCCTTGGCGGGTAGCGACACCTCGACCAGGGCGCGATACGGGTTGCCCGTCTTGTGGGGGTTCTGGGTCTGTTCGATGGTGACACGGCAGGAGACGATGTCGCGGCTGAATTGCTCGAGCTTGGCCACGCGCGACCTGACGTACTCGTCGATCCATGCGGAGCGTGATACGTGCTGGTAGGTGATCTCCAAGGGTGTCTGCATCTCTCCTCCCTGGCAGTGCATGCCTGAATCCGTTTCGGCCTTTCGGCTTCAGCGTGGTCATGCCCGCGGGGGATTTCAAACCCGTTGCTTCGTCATTTGGTTTCCCAACGTATCAGGCCCGTGGCGGCGGTCTGGAATCGACAAGGCCCGCGAAGCGGAGCTCGCGGGCCTTGTCGGGGCGTCGTGCGGAAGCGGATCAGGCCTCGCCGCCCTCCTCCTTGGCCTTGGCGCGTGCCGCCGCGTCCTTGATCAGCTTCTCCAGCTCACCGCTCTGGTACAGCTCGCCGACGATGTCGCAGCCGCCCACCAGCTCGCCTTCCACCCACAGCTGGGGAAACGTCGGCCAGTTGGCATACTTCGGCAGCTCGGCGCGAATGTCCGGGTTGTCGAGCACGTTGACGAAGGCGAAGCGCTCGCCGCAGGACATCAGGGCCTGAACGGTCTGGGCAGAGAAGCCACACTGGGGCAGCTGGGGCGTGCCCTTCATGTAGATCAGGATGGGATTTTCGCTGATCTGGCGCTGGATATTCTCGAGGGTAGTGCTCATGTGCGCTCCAGGTTGGATCGTGAATGCCGAGGCTGCCGGGCCAATACCCAAGCACCACGCTCGGCCTTTCTCTCTTTGCCCTCATTCTACTGATGACGGGCGAATTGCGCATCCCCCGCCGGCTGGATAGGATGGTGGTTTTTTCGCGCGGAGAGATCGCCATGGCGACACGCCACTTCCTGACCCTGCTGGACCTGAGCCCCGAAGAGCTGCACTACCTCGTCCAGCGCGCCATCACGATCAAGAACCGCCTGCGTGCCCAGGGGCCGAGCTATGCCCCGTTCGCCAACCGCACGCTGGCGATGATCTTCGAGAAATCCTCGACCCGCACCCGAGTCTCGTTCGAAACGGCCATGGCGCACTTCGGCGGCCATGCGCTGTTCCTTTCGCCCAGGGATACCCAGCTCGGCCGCGGCGAGCCGATCGAGGATACCGCCCGGGTGCTGGCGGAGATGGTCGACATCGTGATGATCCGCACCTTCTCCCACGCCGGCCTCGAGACCTACGCCGCCGCCAGCGCGGTGCCGGTGATCAATGCGCTCTCCGACGACTACCACCCCTGCCAGCTGCTGGCCGACGTGATGACCTGGACCGAGCTGCGCGGCAGCGTGCGCGGCCGCACGGCGGTGTGGATCGGCGACGGCAACAACATGTGCCATTCGTGGATCAACGCCGCGCGCCAGTTCGACTTCCAGCTGCGCGTATGCTGCCCCGAGGGCTACGAGCCGCGCCAGGACATCCTCGCCGCCGCCGGCGATCGGGTCACGCTGCTGCGCGACCCGAACGAGGCCGTCGTCGGCGCCGACCTGGTGACGACCGATGTCTGGGCCTCGATGGGCCAGGAGGAGGAGCAGGCCAAGCGCGAAGCCGATTTCGCCGGCTTCCAGGTCAGCGAGGCCATGCTGGACCGTGCCAAGCCCGACGTGCTGTTCCTGCATTGCCTGCCGGCCCATCGCGGCGAGGAGATCAGCGAGACTCTGCTCGACGACCCGCGAGCCGTGGTCTGGCAGGAGGCCGGCAACCGTCTGCACGCACAGAAGGCACTGATCGAGTTCCTGCTGCTGGGCCGGGTCGACCACTGAGGCCCGCCCAAGGCTCGTTCTAGCTGCCGCCCACCGCCTGCTGATGCAGCAACAGTTCGACGCGGCGGTTGGCGGCCCGCCCTTCGGGCGTCGCGTTGCTGACCAGGGGGCGCGTCTCGGCATAGCCCACCGCGCGCAGCCGCTCGGCCGGCAGGCCCTGGTCGGCCAGATAGCGCAACACGGCGATGGCGCGCCCCGAGGAGAGCTCCCAGTTCGACGGGAAGCGGGAGCTGGCGATGGGGATGCTGTCGGTGTGCCCCTCCACGGAGATCTCTCCCTCGAAGGAGACGAGGATGTCGCGCAGCCGGCTCAGCACCTCGCGCCCTTGCCCCGTAAGGACGGCCTGGCCACTGTCGAACAGCAGATTGTCGTCGATGCGCAGGGTGATGCCCTGCTGCCCCTCGGTCACGCTCACCCCTTCGATCTCGAGCCCGGGGAAACGCGGCTCTAGGCCATCGTGGCGCGGCTTGAGCCCCGTCCCCGCCACCAGGCGGGCGGCGGCTTCGGCCTGCGGCGTCACCCGTGCCGATGTCTCGCCGCCTTGGCGGCTGCCCTCGATGGCCTGGCCGTTGCCGGCCAGCGAGAGCAGCAGCACGAACAACGTGATCAGCAGCGTCAGCACGTCCAGATAGCTCACCAGCCAGCCCTCCCCCTCGCCGACTTCGACGGCGGGAGGATGCAGCACGTCGCGCGTGCTGCGATCAAGCATTCTGCGCCTCCCCATCGGGGGCTTCGCGCTTGGTCACTTCGGGGTCGCGGATCTCGTCGTGGTAGTTGGCGACGAAGGAGTTGAGTGTCTCTTCGATGAAGGACGGCAGACGACGCTTGGTGATCAGCGAGATGCCCTCGAGCACCATGTTCATGGCGATCAGGCGCTCCTCGGTGCGTCGCTCGAGCTTCACGGCGATCGGCTTGAACACCAGGTTGGCCAGCAGGATGCCATAGAAGGTCGTGAGCAACGCCACCGCCATGCGCGGGCCGATGACGTGCAGGTCGCCCGACTCCATCACCTCGAGCATATTGACCAGCCCGACCAGGGTGCCGATCATGCCGAAGGCCGGGGCATAGGTGGCCATGGTGCGGAAGATCTGCGCTTCGGCATGCTCGCGCGCCTTGAGCCGGGCGATGCGCCAGCGCAGCAGGTCGAAGATCTCCTCCTCCTTGGTATTGGCGATGACCAGCTGGATGCCGGTGCGCAGGAAAGGATTGCGCGCTTTCTCCAGTGCCGCCTCGACGGCCCGCACGTCGCCCTTGAACCACAGCCGCGAGATGTCCACCAGTTCCTTGATGTCGTCGCGCATGTAGGTGTTCTCCCGGCGGAACACCAGGCCCACCAGGCGCACTACCCGCAGGACTTCCCTCAGCGGATAGCTGATGAAGGTGGCCGCCATGGTCCCGGCCAGCACGATGGCCAGGCCCGGCAGGTTGATGAAGCTCTGCGGCGACTCGGCGGTAAAGAACAGCACGCTGACCAGCAGCACGATGCTGGCGAACATGCCGATGATGGTTGAAGGGTTCATGCAAGCTCCTGAAAAGACGGGGCATCGAGCCTAGTGAAAAATATCGGCCATGGGCGTGGCCACTTTAGCCACGAAGGGGAAAGGCCGGCACCGGGTTGACCCAGGTCAAACTTTTCGCCTCCTGCTAAAGTTTCGGCAATCGCGGCCGATACGATAGCCATGAGATCCTTGTCGGCACCAGGCCCTTCGGTCGGGCCTGCCGAGGGCGGCACAGGGGGTTGGCCCTCGCCTGGCCAACGAGCGATTCCGGCGGCGGCCAGGACGCCTCCGTGAGCATCCCGTTGGCCAACCGCGACCAGACAGGAGTAGCCATGCAACGATGCGCCGAGAGGGACGGATGCTGCGAACGCTGTGAGGGGCCGCTGCCGTTCGCTTTTACCATGGCCTTCCAACCCATCGTCGACCTTGCCTCGGCCAGCATCACCACCTACGAGGCGCTGGTGAGAGGGCCGGCTGGCGAATCGGCGGCCAGCATCCTGGACCAGGTCACGCCTCGGCTGCTGTATCGCTTCGACCAGGCATGCCGAATCCGCGCCATCCAGCTCGCCAGCCGTCTCGGCATGCGCGAGAGCCTGTCGATCAACTTCCTGCCCAACGCGGTCTACGAGCCCACGGCCTGCATCCAGGCGACGCTGGCGATTTCCGAACAGGTCGGCTGGCCGGCCGAGCGGCTGGTCTTCGAGGTCACAGAGATCGAAAGGGTGCAGGGCCAGCATTTGCGCAACATCATCGAGGCCTATCGCAACATGGGCTTCAAGACCGCGCTGGATGACTTCGGCAACGGCTTCGCCAACCTCGACCTGCTGGTGGAACTCGAGCCCGACCGGCTCAAGATCGACCGCGCGCTGGTGATGCACTGCGACAGCGATACGCGCCGCCAGGCCATCCTGCGTGCCGTCGTCACGCTGGCGCGGGAACTGGATGTCGACCTGGTGGCTGAAGGCGTGGAGACCCGTGCCGAGGCCTTGTGGCTTGCACGAGGCGGCATTACCCAGCAGCAAGGCTTCTTCTATGCCCGCCCCGGCCTCGAGGCATTGACCCACGGCCTCGAGCCGACGCTCGCGACGTTGCAACGGGCCATCTAGGGTAAGCGGTTCGAACACGTTCATGTCAGCCTGAAACTTGAGAAATTTCCGAGTGCATCGCACTCAGCACGGAGCCAAGCAGCATGCCTGAGCCAAGGGACCCCGATCCTTTCACCGTCGCGCTTCAGCCAATTCACGATGCCAGCCATCATCACGTCGCGGATCGCCTGGTCTACACCCGGCACACCGACAGCGAAACCGAGGACGTCATGGCCGCCACCGCCAGGGCGCTGGCCAGCGCCGTCTATGAACTTGGCGATGGCGGCCTGCTGGGCGACAGGACACTGTTCGTCGACCTGCCGCTGGAGTGGCTCGAGCGCCCCGAACTGCTGCCTACGCCGGCCCCGCGCCTGGCGCTGGGCATGGCCGGGGCGCACACGGTCACCGCCGAACTGCTCGCACGCCTGGACGATATCCGCGAACGCGGCTACCGGGTCATCGTATCGTCCCGCCTGCTGAAGCAGGACCCCGAGGCCATGCTCGACCGCTGCGACATCATCGCGCTCACCTCGCCGCGGGACCTCGACGATGCGACCCTGGAGCGGCTCCCGGGGCGCAACGTCAAGCTGCTGGTCGAGAACCTCGACAGCCGCGAAGAGCTGGAGCGCTACCAGGCGATGGGCTGCGATTACTATCACGGCCACTACCTCGCCAAACCCAGCTTCATCGCCTCGGCTCCGCGGGGCCGCCATGGCAACCGTGCCGCCCAGATCCGCCTGATTCGTGCCCTCTACGAGGACAACCAGGACCTCAACCGCCTCCACGAACTGGTCGTGCAGGTACCCCACCTGCACGTGGCCATCCTGCGCCGGGCCAACTCGAGCTATTTCCACCGCGGCGGCAAGGAGGTCGACCTGCATCGCGCGGTCCAGCTCCTGGGGCTCATCGAGCTTCGCCGGTTGATCCTGACGCTGACGCTCGCCAGCCTGCAGCCCACGTCGCGCATCGTGTTGCGCATGGCGCTGATCCGCGCCTTCATGTGCCGCAACCTGGCGGCCCCCTTCCCCACCCTCGACTCCGAGGATGCCTTCACCACCGGCCTGTTCTCGATGATGGATGCCCTGCTGGAGGAGGACCGCAACACCCTGCTCGAACACCTGCCGCTCGGGCAGCCGATCATCGAGGCCCTCAAGCACCGGAGCGGCCCCCTCGGTGCCGTGCTGACCCTGTGCGAGAATCACGAGCGCCAGATCGAGGAAGCCATCGATGACGTGCCCGCCGACCAGCTTCATGCCTGCTACATGAATGCGCTGGAGAGCACCAAGGCGCTGATGGAAAACCTTTAATCGTGTTCTGCCAGGCGCGCCCGCAGACGGCTCACCGCCTGGCTGTGCAACTGGCAGACCCGAGATTCGGTCACGCCCAGCACGACGCCGATCTCCTTGAGGTTGAGCTCCTCCTGGTAGTACAGCGCCATCAGCAGCTTTTCGCGCTCGGGAAGCGCCTCGATGCCCTCGGCGAGTTGCCGGCGCTTCTCCTCGTCGATGAGCATGCGGTAGGGCGTGTCGATCGAGGCGTCCTCGATCCCGGGCTCGACCCCTTCGGCCATCAGCGCCTCGAAGGGAAGCAGGTGCCCGCTGTTGGTATCGCTGAGCAGTTGGCGATACTCCTCCAGCCCCATGTCGAGTTCACCGGCGATCTCGGTCTCCTCGGCGGGGCGTCCCAGCGACTGCTCCAGACGCCGCACCGCCTCGTCGACCGCCCGGGCGTTGCGCCTGACGCTGCGTGGCAGCCAGTCCCGGCTGCGCAGCTCATCGAGCATGGCGCCGCGAATGCGCTGGCTGGCGAAGGTGGCAAAGCTGGCCCCCTGGCTCGCATCGAAGCGGCCCATGGCCTCGAGCAGCCCCACCGTACCGGCCTGAATCAGGTCGTCGAGTTCGATGCTCGACGGTAGCCGAACCTGCATGGAAAGCGCCTGGCGCCTCACCAGCGGCAGGTACTCATCCAGCAGGTCCGCCTGTTCGATCTTGCCTCGTGCTGTGTACATGCGCTTGCTCTCACGGCTGACGATTCCCACGAGCGTCGACTCGCACGCTCGACGGGTCAGGGGCGTGGCAGATGCTCATGGTTGACGATCACCTGCAGCCCCTGCAGGGTCGCGGCACGCTGCCGGCGATCCTGAAGGGAAAACTGAAAATAGAGTGGCGTATCCGCCGGCAGGCCCGCCAGGCCGTCGGTCTGTCCCCGTGGCCCCGGTAGACGCAGGCAGCTGCCCGGATGGCACAGCCAGGCATTCACCGCGATGCCGACCGGCGGCTGGTAGTGCCAGCCGACCCGCCCCATCACCTGGCCACTGGCCAGCTCCGGCGAGGGCGGCAGCAAGGCAGCGGAAGCCATCGGACGGTCGGCCGTGGCCACCAGCAGCGAGGGGGCGGAGGCGACCCAGCTGCCGCTGGCCTGCGCACCCCCCAGCCAGCCACCGAGCGCGATGGCCGCGAGCCAGTGACTCGCTCGAGGTATCATCGCGCCAATACCAGCAGTTCGATGTCGAAATAAGCCTCTGCCACATACTGCAGATTGGCCAATAGGCCCTGTCGCCCCACCCCGGGCGGATGCACGGCGAGCAGCCGCCGAGGCCCGCCCTGCTCGGCTATCTGCTTGAGCAGACGGTAGCCACGGCGAAATGCCTCGAGATCGTCATCCACCCACAGCGCCCAGTGCGACTGCTGGGTCGCCAGCACGGGCAGGTGTGGGCTGCTGATGGGCAGCGCCACGATGCGCCAGGCGCGGGGGTCACCCACCCATCGCCGCCCCTCGCGGGCCCAACTTTCCAGCAGCTCGGTCACCCTGGCAGTGTGCCGCTCGGCGGTCCCCGGCAGGCCCAGCACCATCAGCGTCACCCCCTGGGCGCTGGCGGCCGGGCGTGACGGCGCGGTGGCGGCACGCCCGGGGGCTGGCTTGGCCGCCGCACGGGCCATGGCCGGCGGCGGTGTCGCGCCGCCGTCGCCCCTGGCCGCCAACTCGACCAGCATCTCGGCCACATGTGCCGGGCACTGCTGCGACTCACCGTTCGCCCACTGGCGCAGCCCTGCGGCCTGGTCCCATCCCATCTAGCCTGTCTCCCTTTCACCGAGACCCAGGTGGCGAATGGCATCGCGCACCAGGAAAAGTTGTACCAACGACTCGAGCAGCGCAACGTCACGGCGACGACGGCGCCCCCCGCCGAGCCCCAGCAGCTCCGCCCGCAGGTCCATCGCCGATTCGTCCTCGGCAAGGTCCAGGTGGGCGGCCACCGTCGCCAGGCCGCTGGCCATCAGCAGGCGCAGGTCGGCACGCAGTTCCCCGAGTTCGGCCGGGTCCAGCCGCTGCCAGGCGCGGCGGGTGAGCTGCGGCAGTACGTCGCCCTGCAGCAGCGCAAGCAACAGCGGCTCGGGCTCGCGCCCCAACCGCGCCGGCGCCAGCCAATAGCGCTTGCCAAGCACCTTGCCGCTCTCCTCG
The DNA here is from genome assembly GCF_015992245.1 of Halomonas sp. SS10-MC5. Lineage (NCBI taxonomy): Bacteria > Pseudomonadati > Pseudomonadota > Gammaproteobacteria > Oceanospirillales > Halomonadaceae > Halomonas > Halomonas sp. SS10-MC5. The sequence goes on from NZ_CP065435.1 coordinate 2,623,281, forward strand.
TCGCGAACCTCACCGAACCAGACCCGCGCTTCCAGCAGCTCCCGGTCGCGCCGATTGCCCTTGAACGCGACGTCGGCGGCCAGCGCGGCGAGGACGAGGCGGCCTGGCGCGCCGCGGAAGCGGCAGCGCACGTCACCCACGGCCTCGCCTACGCCATCCAGCGACACCAGGCTTCGCCGCTCACCGGCGTATACGACGCGCTGGCTGCCGCGTGCCTGGCTGCACCAGCTCAAAGCCTGGCGTTCCAGCCACTCACCCGCCTCTGCATCGGGCAGGCCATTCAACAGATGCACACCGATTCCATGCCGAGCTCCCGCCGTCTCGAGGCGCGCCTGCTGACCCGCCACCTGACGGTGCTGCAGCAGCGGCAGCGCCAGCCAGGTACCTTCGGGGCTGAGCGCCACGTCCGGCATCGACCAGCTCTCGCCCGGTACGCGACGACGTTCGCTCCACAGCATCCCCAACGCCTCGCCGGCACCAGGGTAATCCTGCAACAGCCGATCCAGACGCTGCTGCTGGACGGCGAACGGCAAGCCCAGCAGGTTCCACACCTCCTCGAGGCGTTCGAAGCCAGGCAGGCGCTGGCGCAACAGCTGCAACACGGCGGCCAGGCGGCGCCCCTGCCCCAGCAGGCTGCCCGAGCTTCGCACGGCCGGTTCCGGGGCCAGACGCGTCACCGTGCCCGGCGTCGACGGGCGGTCGGCGAGTGCCTGGTCGATCAAGGCCTCCGGCTGGGCGAGTGCCATGTCTTCCGGTACCCGCTGGCCATGCGAGACGAACAGCAGGCGCAGACCATGACGCATGACGATGTCGAGCACGGGCGCCAGCCGCCCGGCCTCATCCTGCTTGGTGACGATGCAGTCACGCAGCTCGCCGCCGGCCGCCTGGGCCGCCTGCCGGTAGCGCACCACCACCTCCTCGAGGGTCTCGGGCTGGCTGGCGGCGTTGAGCAGCAGTACCAGGCGCACCGGCGAGTCGCCACCGTGCAGGTGGCTGACCTGCTCGATGACCCGATGGTCGCGCTGGCTCATGCCGACCGTGTCGATGATGATCCAGGACTTGCCCTTCATGCGCCCCAGCAGGTCCGATACCGGCTGATCGGCATTGAGCGCGTACATCGGCACGTCGAGCAGTCGCGAATAGATGCGCAGCTGCTCGTGCGCGCCGATCCGGAAGCTGTCGGTGGTCACCAGCGCCACCGGGCGGGTGCCGTGGCGCATGACGTAGCGCGCCGCCAGCTTGGCCGTGGTGGTGGTCTTGCCCACCCCGGTGGGTCCGATCAACGCTACGATGCCGGTACGGTCCATGAAGGCCGCTTCGTCGTCCAGGCCGCTCAGGCGCTGGGTCAACTGGCGCGCCAGCCATGCCAGGGCACGCTCCTCCAGGGTAGCGGCGGCCGACAGCTCCTCGGGCAGGGCCGAGACCACCTCGTCGGCCAGCGCGCGGCTGAAACCGCTCGCCAGCATCGTCTGCACGAGCTGCTCGCCCAGCGTGGCGGTCGATGCCGGCTGGCCACGCTCACGCGTCAGCATGGCGCGCATGTCGCGCATCTCCTCGAGCAGCCTCGCGCTCATCGCCTCGAAGGCCTGGGCCGGGTCGGGGCCTGCCGGCGTGGCGGGCCCCGCTGCGGCCGGGGGTTGCGGTACTGCGGACGGTGGCACGCGCTTGCTGGCGCCGCCATCGTCCTGCGCCGCGGCCGACTCGGCCATTGCCAGGATCTCGACGCCCTGCTCGGTGTGTCGGTTGGCCAGGATCAGGGCTTCGTCGCCAAGGGCCGCGCGCACCTGGCGCATCGCCTCGCGACTGTTGACCCCCACGAAACGCATGACACTCATCGCTTATCGACCTCCCACCAGCGTCACGATACGCAGCGTCCGATCATCGGGTATTTCCGCCTGCGACATCACCACCAGGTGGCGCATGCGCCGGCGCAGGAAACGGGCCAGCAGCGGACGCAGGCTGTGCTGCACGACCAGCACCGGCGGTTCGCCGCTCGCCTCATGCCGCTCGACGGCCTGCTCGGTCTGGCTCATCAAGGTCTCGGCCAGCCCCGGCTCGAGCGCCCCGTTGCCATTCATCGCCTGCAACAGGACCTGTTCGAGCTGGGCCTCCAGGCCGATCACGTTCAGCGTATCGCGCCCGGGGAACCACTGCTGGGTGATTGCGCGCCCCAGCATGATCCGTACCAGCGCTGTCAGTTCGTTGGCATCCTGCTGCTGGGGCGCGTACTCCGCCAGGGTATCGAGGATGGTGCGCATGTCGCGAATGGAGACATCTTCGTCGAGCAGGTTCTGCAGGATGCGCTGCAGGACGGTCAGGCTGATCGCCTTGGGCACCACCTCCTCGACCAGCGACTTCTGCTCCTCGCCCAGCTTGTCGAGCAATTTCTGCACCTCCTGGCGCCCCAGCATCTCGGCCGCGTGGCGGTGCAGCAGGTGGTTGAGGTGCGTGGCAATCACGGTACCGGCGTCGACCACGGTATAGCCGTAGACCTGGGCGTGCTCGCGCTGCCCCCCGTCGATCCACACCGCCGGCAGGCCGAAGGCGGGGTCGGAGGTCGGCGTGCCCTGCAGCTGGCCGGTGACCTGGCCCGGATCGATGGCCAGCCACTGGCCCGGGAAGGCCTCGGCGCGCCCGATCTCGGCCCCCTTCAGGGTGATGACGTAGGTATTGGCGCCCAGCTCCAGATTGTCGCGAATGTGCACCACCGCGGGCAGGAAGCCGACCTCCTGGGCGAACTTCTTGCGCACGCTCTTGATGCGGCCCAGCAGCTCGCCATCCTGGCGCTGGTCGACCAGCGGGATCAGGCGATGTCCGACCTCGAGCCCCAGGGTGTCCACCAGCTGCACGTCCTCCCAACTGGCCTCGGGCGCCTCGGGCGCCGGCGGTGGCTCGGCGTGAAGCTCCTGCGCCACCAGGCGCTGCTCCTGCTGACGTGTCAGCATCCAGGCCAGGCCGGCCAGGAGGCCGGTGAACAGCAGGAACACCATGTTGGGCATGCCCGGCACCAGGCCCAGCAGGCCCATGACCAGCGCCGCCAGCACCATCACCTGGGGGTTGACGAACAGCTGGCCGATCATCTGCTGGCCAACGTCCTGCTCGGTGTTGACGCGGGACACGGTCACGCCGGCGGCAGTGGAAATGACCAGGGCGGGAATCTGAGCCACCAGGCCGTCACCGATGGTCATCAGGACGTAGGTGCGGGCGGCATCGCCGAAGCCCATGTCGTACTGGAGCATGCCGATCAGCAGGCCGCCGATGATGTTGACTACCATGATCACCAGGCCGGCCATGGCATCGCCACGCACGAACTTGCTGGCACCGTCCATGGAGCCGTAGAAATCGGCTTCCTGGGCGACCTCGGCGCGACGCGCGCGCGCGTCCTCCTCGCCAATGAGGCCGGCGTTGAGGTCGGCATCGATGGCCATCTGCTTGCCCGGCATGGCGTCGAGCATGAAGCGCGCGCCCACTTCGGCAATACGTCCCGCCCCCTTGGTGATGACCATGAAGTTGATGACGACCAGGATCAGGAAGACCACCAGGCCCACGGCGAAATTGCCGCCGATGAGGAACTCACCGAACGCTTCGATCACCTTGCCCGCCGCATCGCCGCCCTGGTGGCCTTCCATCAGGATGACCCGCGTCGAAGCGACGTTGAGCGACAGCCGCAGCAGGGTGGTGAACAGCAGCACCGCCGGGAAGGCGGCGAAGTCCAGCGGCTTCTGGGTGAACATGCTGACCAGCAGCACCATGACCGCCAGCGCGATGTTGAAGGTGAACAGCAGGTCGAGTGCGAACGGCGGCAGCGGCACGATCATCATGCCCAGGATCATGATGATCAGGATCGGACCGGCCAGCAGCTTCATGCGGACATCGCCCATCCAGTCGCGGCGCCCGATGATATGGCTGAGTGACTTCATCGACGCGCTCCGTCGGATTCGGACGACCCCGGCTCAGCGTTGCCCTCGGCCGCATCGGCCGCGGGCACTGACAGGCTCTCCGGGATGACCAGATTCTCGGGTGTAGGCGGCACCTCTCCCCCTTCTCGTGACACGTGCTTGAGACGGAAGGCCCAGGCCAGGACTTCCGCCACGGCGGTATACAGGTCCAGTGGAATCTCGCGTTCGAGATCGACGTGTTGGTACAGCGCACGCGCCAGTGGCGGTGCCTGCAGCAGGGGAACTCCGGCGGCCTCGCCGAGTTCACGGATGCGCGCCGCCACCATGTCGGCGCCCTTTGCCACCACACGGGGAGCCCCCATGCGCGCCTCGTCGTACTGCAACGCCACGGCATAGTGGGTCGGGTTGGTGATGATCACGTCGGCCTCCGGCACCTTGCTCATCATGCGATTTCGCGCCATCGCCTGCTGCTGGGAGCGAATTCGCGCCTTGACGTGCGGGTCACCCTCGGACTCCTTGTGCTCACGCTTGATCTCATCCTTCGACATGCGCAACTTCTTGGCATGGCTCCAGAGCTGGTAGGGCACGTCGATCAGGATCACCACCAGCAGCGTCAGCACCATCAGCCCGCAGGCTTCGGCGGCCATCAGCAGCGCCCGGGCCAGCGCCTGGGTCGTCGGCTGATCCATCAGCGACAGGTACTCCCCCAGATTGTAATAAAGGTACGCCGTGCCGACCCCGCCGATGAGCACCGACTTGGCCACCGCCTTGAACAGCTCGATCAGTGCCTGAGTGCCGAACATGCGCTTCAACCCCTTGAACGGGTTGAGCTTCGACATCTGGGGCTTGAGCGACTTGGCCGAGATCAGCCAACCGCCCAGCAGCGCCGGCGCCACCAGCGCCACCAGGGTGAGCAGCAGGAACAGCGGCAGCATGGTCCACAGTGTCCGGGATCCCAGGTCGAGCACGTTGCTCAGCATGGGGCCGGTCTCGAAGGCTTGGCGACGCTCGAACAGGAAGGCCTGCTCCATCACCAGCCCCAACTGGTCGTAGAGCAGCGCTCCCATCGACCACATGCCCACCACGCCGCCCAACAGCAGCATGAAGGTGGTCAGCTCACGGGAACGGGCAACCTGGCCTTCCTCACGCGCCTTCTCCAGGCGCCGTGGCGTGGCCTCTTCGGTTTTTTCCTGATCACTGCTCTCGTCGGCCATGGCACCCGCACACTTTTCCGCACGGTGGCCATTGTGGCGTCAACGGCAGGCTGTCGATACGCCAAAAAGCGCCGATGATCGCAGTCTTATCGACCACGACCGTCGGCGCCTATGAAGATGGAGAGCTTGAAATAGGCGGCTTAAGGACTTCAACGCCTATTCATGTCTATGCGAACGCTGAGCAAATCGCCGAGCGAGATGAAGCGCAAGGCGCGCGGCGCACAGGAACCGGAGCATATGGGGTATATGTGAGGATTCCGACCGGGCTGGCGCTCCAGCACCGCGCAACGCAGCGATTCGCTCGCGCAGGCATTTGTGCACCCTAGAAGCCCAGTTGATCGAGCAGATCATCCACCTGATCCTGATTGGTGACGACATCGACTCCCGGCTTGATCTGCGGGCCGTTGAGCAGCCCCTCCTCCCGGCGCCGGGCTTCGTTCTCCCACTGGTCATTGGCCTTGCGCTGCATGTTCTCGCGGGCCACTTCCTCGGGCACGTTGTCGATCAATACCTGTACCAGCTGGTGCTCGATCTCGCGGATGACGTCCATCATCTTCTTGATCACCTGGCCGGTCAGGTCCTGGAAGTCCTGGGCCATCATGATCTCGAGCAACTCCTTCTGCGTGGCCTGGGTCTTGTCGGGCACATCGGCCAGGTAGCTGCGTGTCTGCTTGACCAGGTCACGCGCCTCGTCTAACTCCTTGGGCTCGGCGAACCATTCGGCCCAGCGCTTGTCCAGCGACTCGGCGCCACTGCTGATCGAATCCTGCAGCGGCTGGGCACGGTCGATGGCGTTGAGGGCACGCTCCGCGGCCTGCTCGGTCATGGTGGCCACGTAGCTCAGTCGATCCCGCGCGTCGGGAATCGCCTCGGCCGCCTTCTCGATCTCCTTGTCCAGGCCCAGCTCGCGCATGCTTTCCCGCAGCATGCGGGTCAGCTGTCCGATGCGCTGGACCAGCTCCTCGCCAGCGGCGCCGGGCGATTGCGCCTGGCCAGGCTGCTCGTTTGCGCTCATCTCGTTCTCTCCTCCGCAAGCGGGACTAACCTGCCGGCGTCACTTGCCCAGTTTTTCGAAAATCTTGTTGAGCTTCTCTTCCAGCGTGGCGGCGGTGAACGGCTTCACCACGTAGCCGCTGGCCCCGGCCTGGGCCGCCGCGATGATGTTCTCCTTCTTCGCCTCGGCGGTGACCATCAGCACCGGCAACTGCTTGAGCGAGTCGTCGGCACGGATCTGCTTGAGCATTTCCAGGCCGTCGAGGTTCGGCATGTTCCAGTCGGAGACCACGAACTCGAAGGCGCCCGAGCGCAGCTTGGTCAACGCCTCCTGGCCATCCTCGGCCTCCTCGACGTTGGTGTAACCCAGCTCCTTGAGCAGGCTCCGAACGATCCGGCGCATGGTCGGAAAATCGTCGACCACCAGAAAGCTCATGTTCTTGTCAGCCATCAGGATTCCTCTTTCTCTATCAGACGTTGATCGTCATCCGACGACATCGATTGCCGTCGCGGTTGCAATGAGCGTTCAGAATTCTTCCCAGTCCCCCTCGACCACGGGCTCGGCCTGGGACTTGCGCTTGGGCTTGGGATCGATCTCGCGGCCTGCCGGGCGCGCCCGGCGCTCCGGGTTGGCCAAGGCGGGGACAGCAGTGCGTTGCGTCAGCGAAGCTCCGCCGTTCACGCCCTCTTTCTCGCTCGGCGGTTGGCCATGCGCGGAGTCGCGCTGCGCATCGCCTGCCAGGCGAAATATGGCAACGGCCTGCTCGAGACGGTTGGCCTGCTCCTCGAGCGAGGCCGCGGCGACCGTGGCCTGCTGCACCAGCGAGGCGTTCTGCTGGGTGACCTGATCCATCTGGCCCACCGCCTGGCTTACCTGCTCGATACCATCGCTCTGCTCCTGGGACGCTGCGGAGATCTCGTCCATGATATCGGTCACGCGGCGCACCGCCTTGACCACCTCGTCCATGGTTTCGCCGGCCTGTTCGGCCAGGGTCGAGCCCTCCTTGACCTGGGCCACCGACCCCTCGATCAACTCCTTGATCTCCTTCGCCGCCGTGGCACTTCGGCTGGCCAGGTTGCGCACCTCGCCGGCCACCACGGCGAAGCCGCGGCCCTGCTCGCCGGCGCGGGCCGCCTCCACCGAGGCGTTCAGCGCCAGGATGTTGGTCTGGAAAGCAATGGAGTCGATCACGCTGGTGATGTCGCTGATCTTCTGTGAGCTCGCGGAGATCCCACCCATGGTCTTGACCACGCGATCGACTACTTCGCCGCCACGCTCGGCCGTGGTCGAGGCGTCCAGGGCCAGCCCGCTGGCCTGGCGCGCGTTGTCGGCATTCTGACGGACCGTGGCGGTGATCTCCTCCATGCTCGAGGCTGTCTCCTCCAGCGACGCCGCCTGCTGCTCGGTGCGCGACGACAGGTCGGCATTGCCGCTGGCGATCTCACGCGTGCCGACATGGATCGAGCCGCTGCTGCCACGCACCTGACCGACGATGCGGGTCAGGCTCTGTTGCATGTTGCGCATGGCATTGAACAGCTTGCCGATCTCATTGCGGCTGCCCTCGGGGATCCTGCCCGTCAGGTCGGCCTTGGCGATGGTCTGCAGGTGATTGACCGCGGAGTTGAGCGGGCGGATCACCGTGGCACGCAGCCCGACATACACCAGCACCAGCACCAGTGCGGCCAGCACCAGCGCGGCCAGCTTGATGGCAGCGAAGCGATCGGCCCGCGCACGGAAGTCGGCCGTCATTGCCTGTCCGGTGCTGAAGCCATAGTGAACGAACTCGGTCATGCTGCTGGCCAGGGCGGCACTGGGTTCGATGAGTTCTTCGCGCAGCCTGCCGAACTGCGGCGTATCGAGCTGGTCGAGCGCGGCGTGCTGATCCCGAACCAGGCCGAGCACCGTAGTGAAGTGCTGCTCGAGGCGCTGCGCCAGGTCACGGGAGCCATCGAACTTGGGCACTGCTGAGAAGCTGCTCAGGCGTGCCTCGGCCCTGTCGATCCGATCCGCGGCGACATCGAGCTGCTGATTGGCATCGGCCGTGCGGCCCAGCATGATCTGGTTGGAGGCGATCTCGAGGCTGACCCGCGCCACGTTGAGCAGCGCATCGGCGCGGTTGACTTCGTTGAGCTGCTGGGCGTTGATGCGGTCGAGATCCGTCATGACCCGCTCCGCCTGGCGCTCGGACAGGAACGAGAGCAGCGCCACCACGCCGATCAGTACGGCGAAGCTGGCCAGTGCAGCGATCACGGACACGTTGATACTGATATTGCGAATCAGGCGGCTCATTACCGGGCGGCTCCTTGCGTAGGCTGACGACTTTTTTGTCGTCTTGTTCTTTTCTTGTAAAGGCTCAAACCCGTTGCGCGCGGCCCGAGGCCGCCACCAGCGCCATCAGGCGCTCGGGAATGTCCTCGAGGCTGGCCACCTCGGCGGCTCCGCCCAAGGCAATCGCCTCGCGCGGCATGCCGAAGACCACGCAGCTGGCCTCGTCCTGGGCCAGAGTGGCAGACCCCGCCTGGCGCATCTCAAGCAGGCCCGCGGCTCCATCCTTGCCCATGCCGGTGAGGATCACACCGATGGCGTTGCGTCCTGCCTGGGTGGCAGCGGAATGAAACAGCACGTCCACCGAAGGGCGGTGGCGGTTGACCGGCGGACCGTCGTCGAGCCTGGCCACGTAGTTCGCCCCGCTGCGTGCCAGCTTGAGGTGGGCGTCGCCAGGGGCAATGTAGGCATGACCCGGCAGCACTCGCTCGCCGTCACTGGCCTCCTTCACCGTCACGTTGCACAGGCGGTTGAGCCGCTCGGCGAAAGAGCGGGTGAAGCCGCCGGGCATGTGCTGGGTGATGAGGATGGCCGGGCTGTTGGCGGGAAGCGGCTCGAGTACGGCACGGATCGCTTCCGTGCCCCCGGTGGAGGCACCGATGATGATCAGCTTCTCGCTCGATACCAGCGGCGCCTTCAAGGTGGCCCGCGGCGCCGTCTGGGCCTGGCGCGCCTGGCGCGGGCGCGACTTGGCCGCGGCGCGAATCTTCTCGGCGATGTCATTGGCGTACTCGAGCATGCCATTGCGGATGCCCAGCGACGGCTTGGCGACGAAGTCCAGTGCCCCCAGTTCCAGTGCACGCAGGGTGATTTCCGAGCCGGCCTGGGTCAGCGACGACACCATCAGCACCGGCATCGGCCGCAGGCGCATCAGGCGCTCGAGGAAGTCGAGCCCGTCCATGCGCGGCATCTCGACGTCGAGCGTCAGGACGTCGGGGTTGTGGCGCTTGATCAGGTCGCGCGCCACCAGAGGATCGGGCGCCACGGCGACCACTTCCATGTCCGGCTGCGAGTTGATGATCTCGCTGAGAAGGTCGCGAATCAGCGCCGAGTCATCGACGCACAGCACCTTGATCCTGTTCGATCCCAAGACAAGTCTCCTGTTCATGGGTGAGTCATGGCGACCCATGGCATGCCAATATGAGATTCATCGGCACGGGCGGCGATAACTTTAGCCTCACGGCGTCTCGCTACCTGCCTGCGCCAGCCATCTCCGCCAGGGTGTAGACGGTCTGCCCACGCAGGCGAAACACCTTGCTGATATACGAAAAATTCTCCGAGTGGCCGGCAAACAGCAGGCCATCGTCCTTGAGCAGCGGCGCAAAGCGCTCGAGGATTCGAGCCTGGGTCTGCTTGTCGAAATAGATCATGACGTTGCGGCAGAAAATGGCATCGAAGGGCCCCTTGACCGGCCACTGCGGCGCCAGCAGGTTCATCGACAGGAACTCCACCATCGAGGAGACCTCGGGGCGCACCCTGGCGAGTCCCTCGTGCTGCCCCCGGCCCTTCTGGAAGAAGCGCTTTACCCGGCTCTCATCGATCTTGCGCACCTGCTCGACGGGATAGACGCCGGCCCGCGCACGCGTCAACGCCTCGGTATCGATATCGGTGGCCACGACACGCGCCTCCGTCGCCCGCGCGCCCAGGCTCTCGTGCAGGGTCATGGCGATCGAGTACGGCTCCTCTCCGGTCGAAGCGGCGGCGCTCCAGATGCGCACGGGCCCGCTGGCCTTGCGCACGTGCTCGGCCAGCAGCGGGAAGTGATGCATCTCACGAAAGAACGCCGTGAGGTTGGTGGTCAACGCATTGGTGAACGCCTCCCACTCCCTCGCATCGGGCTGGCGCGCCAGCTTTTCCAGATAGTCGCTGAAGCGGGTCAGGCCATGGTGGCGCAGGCGCTTGGCGAGTCGGCTGTAGACCATCTCGCGCTTGTGCTCCGCCAGCACGATACCCGCCCGCTGGTAGATCAACTGGCGAATCCGAGAAAAGTCTTCGTCGGTGAGGACCAGGTCACGCTCGAGGTGACCCAGCCCGGACCATTGCCCCGGTTCCATTCCGGGGCCCTGTGACATCGTCAAAATGTTTCCCACTCTTCATCGGCTGTTGCCTTGCTGGTCTTGCCAGGCGTCCGCGGCACGGGAAGCGGATCATGCCCCAAGGCGGGGGTGGCAGAACGTGGGCGCTCGGCTGAGGTCTCGGAGAATCTCTCCTGGCCGTGGGCGACGACCTGCTCGAGCCCGGCACCCCGCAGCCGAAAGACACGAATCGCCCGGTCGAGAAGCTCCGCCTGGCGCTGCAGGTCGCTTGCCGCCCGCGCGCTCTGCTGCACCCGCTCGGCGTTCTGCTGGGTCACCTGGTCCATCTCGGTGATGGCCTGGTTGATCTGGCCGATGCCGCTGCTCTGCTCCTCCGACGCCGCGGTGATCTCGCCCATGATGTCGTTGACCCGCTGCGAGGCCGCCACCACCTCGGCCATCGCGCTCTCGGCGCGCTGCACCTGGCTGGCCCCCTCGTGGATCTCGCTGGCGGAACCGTCGATCAAGCTACGGATCTCCTTGGCCGCCTCCGCGCTGCGCCCGGCCAGGTTGCGCACCTCGCCGGCCACCACCGCGAAGCCGCGCCCCTGCTCGCCCGCCCGCGCCGCCTCCACCGAGGCGTTCAGCGCCAGGATGTTGGTCTGGAAGGCGATCGAGTCGATCACGTTGATGATGTCCTTCATCTTCTCGGCGCCGGCGGTGATGCGCGCCATGGTCTGCACCACCCCATGCATCAGCTCGCCGGTGTCGCGTACGCGGCTGGCGTTGTCCAGCGCCAGCCCGCTGGCCTGGCGCGCGTTGTCGGTGTTCTGCTGCACCGTGGTGGTCATCTCCTCCATGCTGGAGGCGGTCTCCTGCAGCGAGGCGGCCTGCTGCTCGGTACGCGCCGAGAGATCCTCGTTGCCGCGCGCGATGGAACGCGACGCCGGCGTCACCACGTCGATGCCCTGCTGTACGCTCCGGGTCGTGCTGTAGAGGCTCTTGCGCATGGTGTTGAGCGCACCGAGCAGCACCCCGATCTCGTCACGAGTACGATCGGGAGAGCGCACCGCCAGGTTGCCCGAGGCGATCTGCAGGGTGAAGTCGACGGCGCGGTGTACCGGCCGGGTGATCGCCCGCAGGGTCCAGAAGCCCAGCAGGATCAGGAACAGGATGCCCACCGACAGCGCCGCCAGCTGACCCGTGAGCATCAGGGCCTGACCGCGCTCGGCTTCTTCCGCCAGCTGGTTGGCATAGCCGAGCTTGCCCTCGATCAGCACGTTGATGCTCTGGCTGATGCTCTCGACCTCCGGGCGCAGCACATCGTTGTAGGCCTCGTAGGCGGCAAAGCCGCTGCCGTCGATCAGCGCCTGCAGCGTGGGGCGGATGCCCTCATCGACGGCGACGCCGAGCTGGGCGTCGAGGGTCGCGATTTCCTCGTTCGTGGGGTCCTCGCCCTCCAGGAAGCTGTCCCAGGAGGCACCGACTCGCTCGACGACGACTTCGGATTCGTCTGCCAGCGCCTGGATCTGCTCCAGACGCAGCGCCCTGGGGTTGCGCACCGGGCGCTCCAGGTCGGTCATCAACTGGCTCAGCAGCTGGTCGACTCGTTGCAGATCGGCGATGTCCTGCACGCCATTGCCATTGATGTAGGCTACACGGTCTCCCGATACCTTGAGGCCATACAGCCCCACCGCCCCGCTGAGCAGCAGCAGCAGTACCGGCACCAGGGTCAGGGTGACCAGCTTGGCCCGCAGGGTATGCACGTTGAGCCGTGCAAACGCACCCAGCACCCCGCGCCGTACCAGCTGCCCCCGCCGGAATGCCAGCTTGGCGCGCCCTTCACGCAGCCGGGCATAGGCGCGAGCCGCCGCCTCGGCGGCCGCCGGCTCGACCGCCGTGCGCACCGAGGTGTAGCCTTGGCACTTGCCGTCCTCCAGGATCGGCGTGACCGTCGCCTGCACCCAGTAGTGGTCACCGTCCTTGCGGCGGTTCTTGATCACCCCTTGCCAGGTCTCGCCCTTCTTGATGGTCTTCCACATGTCCGCGAAGGCCTCGGGCGGCATGTCGGGATGACGAATCAGGTTGTGCGGCGCCCCGATCACCTCCTCGTGGGCGTAACCACTGACCTCGACGAACGCGGAGTTGGCGTAGGTGATTCGCCCCTCCAGGTCCGTGCGGGTGATGAGCAGATGCTCCTCGCCCAGCTTGAATTCCCGCTGCGTTACCGGCTGATTGTCGCGCATCGTTATTATCCTTTGCCGCCTCGTGTAAGTGAGTCCCCTGCCACGCTACTAGAACGTCTCCCACTCCTCTTCGGGCGCCTGGTCGTGCGCCTTGGCCGGTGCCCGCTTGGCAGGAAGCGGGTCGTGCTGCGCGGCTGACGTGGCCGCCGGCGTGCTGGCGGCGCCGGCCGGCCGGCCGGCGGACTCCTTCGCGTCAGGCACCGTCTCGGGGCCAGCCCCCTGCAGGCGATAGACGCGAATGGCCTGGGCCAGCTGCTCCGCCTGGCGCTGCAGGTCGCTTGCTGCCCGCGCGCTCTGCTGCACCCGCTCGGCGTTCTGCTGGGTCACCTGGTCCATCTCGGTGATGGCCTGGTTGATCTGGCCGATGCCGCTGCTCTGCTCCTCCGACGCCGCGGTGATCTCGCCCATGATGTCGTTGACCCGCTGCGAGGCCGCCACCACCTCGGCCATCGCGCTCTCGGCGCGCTGCACCTGGCTGGCCCCCTCGTGGATCTCGCTGGCGGAACCGTCGATCAAGCTACGGATCTCCTTGGCCGCCTCCGCGCTGCGCCCGGCCAGGTTGCGCACCTCGCCGGCCACCACCGCGAAACCGCGCCCCTGCTCGCCCGCCCGCGCCGCCTCCACCGAGGCGTTCAGCGCCAGGATGTTGGTCTGGAAGGCGATCGAGTCGATCACGTTGATGATGTCCTTCATCTTCTCGGCGCCGGCGGTGATGCGCGCCATGGTCTGCACCACCCCATGCATCAGCTCGCCGGTGTCGCGTACGCGGCTGGCGTTGTCCAGCGCCAGCCCGCTGGCCTGGCGCGCGTTGTCGGTGTTCTGCTGCACCGTGGTGGTCATCTCCTCCATGCTGGAGGCGGTCTCCTGCAGCGAGGCGGCCTGCTGCTCGGTACGCGCCGAGAGATCCTCGTTGCCGCGCGCGATGGAACGCGACGCCGGGGTCACCACGTCGATGCCCTGCTGCACGCTCGCGGTTGTGCTGTAGAGGCTCTTGCGCATGGTATCGAGCGAGCCCAGCAGCGCACCGATCTCGTCGCGGGTCTGCTTCGGCATCGCCACCGCCAGGTTGCCCGAGGCGATCTGCAGGGTGAAATCAGCCGCGCGGCGCACCGGCCGGGTGATCGCCCGCATGATCCAAACGCTGATGATGATCAGCAACACGAAGCCGAGTGCCATGAAGCCCAGTTGGCCCACCAGCATCTGCTGCTGCCCCTGCTCAGCGTCCTCGGCCATGCCCAGGGCGGCGATGCGCTGCTGGTCGATCAATTGGTTGATCTGTACCGTCAAGGCTTCCGCACTTTCACGCAGCGGAGCCGTCTGGTTGTTCAGCGCCATCATGGCATCGAAGGCCTCCTCGCCGCCCAGCGCGTCGGCCATGGATGCCAAGCCTTCATCGAGGAAGCTCGTCAGCGAGGCGTCGAACTCCATCGCCACCGGCGTACGGTTGACGTCACGATCCAGGTACTCGCCCCACAGCTCCGAAAGCTGCCCGGCGATGCGAGAGAGTTCCTCGGCGCGCTGGTGTCGCTCGCCCAGGATATCCATGCGCTGTTCGGCGCTGAGCCCCTGCGGCCCCTCGTTGACGAGTTGACCGAGCTGCTGAAGTCGAATCACGTCCTGCAAGCCGTCACGGTTCAGTTCCGCCAGGCGCTCCCCCGACGCTTGCAAGCCGAAAAGCCCGACCCCGCCGCTGATCGCGAGCAGCAGCAGCGCCGAGAGCGTGAGCATGGAGAGGCGGGCGCGAATGGAGTGCAGGTTGATGCGTGCCAGCCAGCCCAGCGGGCCGCGCCGCACCACCAGCCCCTGGCGCAGGGCATAGGCGGAGCGCCCCTCGCGCAGGCCCGCGTAGATGCGCTCGGCCGCTTCGATCGCGCCGGGTTCGGCCACCGTGCGCACCGAGGTGTACCCCAGGCATTGCCCGTCCTCGACGATCGGCGTGACCGTCGCCCGCACCCAGTAGTGGTCGCCGTTCTTGCGCCGGTTCTTGACCAGCCCCTGCCAGGTCTCGCCCTTCTTGATGGTCTTCCACAGGTCCGCGAAGGCCTCTGGCGGCATGTCGGGATGGCGAATCAGGTTGTGCGGCGAGCCGATCAGCTCCTCTCTGCGATAACCGCTTACTTCGACGAAGGTGTCGTTGGCGTAAGTGATCTGGCCCTTGAGGTTGGTGCGGCTGATCAGCAGCTGCCGATCGTCCAACTTGTACTCCCGCTGTGTCACCGGCTGATTGTTGCGCATTGTAGTTTCCTTGCCGATTCGGCTCGATCAGGGCGGAACGGCTGGCATGACGCCGCCCCTGCGTTGTCTGGCACTGCGACTCCGGCGGGTCCTAGAACGAGGCCCACTCTTCTTCTTTCGGCTCTTCGTGCCGGCCCTTCGTGACGTTCTGGCTGCGCTTGGCGGGCAGCGGATCCTGCAGCGCAAGCGGGGCGGCCCGACCGGCTTGCCGGCCCGCCTTCGATGGTGTCTCGCCCTGCTGTCCCGCCAGGCGGAAACGCAGGACGGCCTCGCGCAGGCGAGCGGCTTCGGCCTCGAGCTGGGTCGCCGCCGTGGCGGCCTGCTGCACCAGCGTCGCGTTCTGCTGGGTCACCTGGTCCATCTGGGTCACGGCCTGGTTGACCTGGCCGATACCGTTGCTCTGCTCCAGGGAGGCCGAGGCGATCTCGTCCATGATGTCGCTGACCCGCTGGACGGCCGCGACGATCTCGCCCATGGTCCGACCGGCCTGGTCCACCCGTGCGGTACCGACATCCACCCGCTCCAGCGAGGTGTTGATCAGCGCGCGGATCTCGCCCGCTGCCGAGGCGCTGCGTCCGGCCAGGCTGCGTACCTCCTGGGCCACCACGGCAAAGCCACGACCGTGCTCGCCGGCACGGGCCGCCTCGACCGAGGCATTCAACGCCAGGATGTTGGTCTGAAAGGCAATCGAGTCGATGACGCCGATGATGTCGGACATCTTGTGCGAACTTTCGCTGATGTCGTGCATGGTCGCGACGACCTCGCCGACCACCTCGCCGCCCTGGGCCGCGGTGCGCGATGCCTCGGCGGCAAGCTGGCTTGCCTGGCGCGCATTGTCCGCGTTCTGCTCCACGGTGGAGGCCAGTTCCTCCATGCTGGAGGCGGTCTCGGCCAGCGAGGCGGCCTGCTGCTCGGTACGCGACGACAGCTCGCCGTTACCCTCAGCGATCTCCTGGGCCCCCAGGTAGATGCTCTCGCTGCTGCTGCGCACCGTGCCGACGGTGCCCGAAAGGCCATCCTGCATGTGTCGCAGCGAGGTGAACAGGCGTCCGATCTCGTTGCTACCGCGGTTCTCCACCGGCTGGGAGAGGTCGCCCTGGGCCAAGCCCTCGAAATAACCGACCAGACGGGCGAGCGGTCGTAGCACATTGACGCTGATGCCCCACACCACGATGCCCATCACCACGACCGACCCCAGCAACACGGCGACGATTGCCAGGCGGATCAGACCGGTCGTAGCGGCAAACGAGGCCTGATGCGCCGCACCCGACTCTCCCGCGTGCGGCGCCATGGCGGCGACGGCGGCGCTGCCCTGTTGCAGAGCATAGAGACCCAGGACGCTCAGCACGACGAGCATCGCGCCGAAGAACAGCAACACCAGGAACCAGCTGGCCCGGACTGTCAGGTTGTCGAGTAACTTCACGTCATCCCCTTATGAGCGGCATGCAAAAAGACCGCCTTTCATACGGACATCGGCAAGGGCGAGGCGAACTTGAGCCCCCTTCACTCCGCCACACGCTCCACCAGTTCCATCTCGTCGCTGGTCAGCAGCTTGTCGATATCGACGATGACCAGCATGCGGTCCTCGAGACTGCCCAGCCCGCTGAGGAAATCGGAAGAGAGCGTGACCCCGAACTCCGGCGCCGGCTTGATCTGGTCGGGCGAGAGCGTCATGACGTCGGACACGCCATCGACGACGATCCCGACGACACGATCCTCGACGTTGACCACGATCACCACCGTCTGGCCGCCGTACTCCACCTTGTCGAGGTGGAACTTGATACGCAGGTCGACGATCGGCACGATCACCCCGCGCAGGTTGGTCACCCCCTTGATGAAGTCCGGCGCATTGGCGATTCGCGTGACGTTCTCGTAGCCACGGATCTCCTGCACCTTGAGAATGTCGACGGCATACTCTTCGTCGCCCAGCGAGAACACCAGGAATTCACGGTTGTGGGCTTCGGCAGCGGCGAGTGCCGCATCGTTCGTCTGGCTCATGATCAGTTCTCCAGCGCGTTTTCGGTCAGGACTTCAAGTGTCTGCAATCCCCGCTCGGGCCGGCGCTTCTCCTTCTTGGCCCGGCTGAGGCGATGCAAGCCGGTGATGTCGAGGATCAGCGCCACGCTGCCATCCCCGAGGATGGTCGCGGCGGAGACCCCCGGCACCTTGCGGTAGTTGGTTTCCAGGTTCTTGACCACCACCTGCTGCTGGCCGACCAGGTCGTCCACCAGCAGGGCATAGCGACGCCCTTCGCCCTGCACGATCACGGCGATGGTCTCGGTGAGCGTGGTCTTGGCGTTCGGCACGTCCAGCGCCTCGTGTACCGCCACCACCGGCAGGTACTCGTCGCGGACCTTGAGCACCACGTCGTCACCGGCCATGGCGTAGAGATCCTCCTTGGCCGGCTGCAGCGACTCGAGCACGGCGGACAGCGGCAGAATGAACATCTCGTTGCCGACCTTGATCGACATGCCGTCGAGAATCGCCAGCGTCAGCGGCAGCACGATGCGGATGGTGGTGCCTTCGCCCGGCGTGGACATGATCAGCACGTGCCCGCCCATGCCCTGGATGTTGCGCTTGACCACGTCCATGCCCACGCCGCGGCCGGAGACGTCGGTCACCTCCTTGGCAGTGGAGAAGCCGGGAGCAAAGATGAGCTGCCACACCTCGTCGTCGCTCATGGTGTCGGAAACGGGCAGGCCGTTCTCGCGCGCCTTGGCCAGCAGCCTGTCGCGATTGAGACCGGCGCCGTCGTCGATCACCTCGATGATGATGTTGCCGCCCTGGTGCCGGGCCGACAGCACCAGCTTGCCGGTGCGCGGCTTGCCAGCCGCCTCGCGCACGTCGGGCGGCTCAATGCCGTGATCGAGGCTGTTGCGCACCAGGTGCGTCAGCGGGTCGATGATGCGCTCGGTCAGGCTCTTGTCGAGCTCGGTGGACTCACCCTCGGTGGTGAGCTCGATCTCCTTGCCCAGCTTGCCCGCGGTCTCGCGAACGACCCGGGGGAAGCGGCTGAAGACGAAGTCCATCGGGATCATGCGGATCGACATCACCGACTCCTGCAGATCCCGCGCGTTGCGCTGCAACAGGCTCATCCCGTTGAGCAATGCGCTGTCGGCGACGCCGTCCAGCTCGCTGACGGTCTGGTCGAGCATCGACTGTGTGATGATCAGCTCGCCCACCAGGTTGATGATCTGGTCGACCTTGTCGACCGATACTCGAATCGAGGTCGACTCGCCGCCCCCCTTGGCCTTGTTCTTCGCCTTGGCGGGTTTGCCATCGTCGGCAGGCATGGCGGCGGCCGCCGGCTTCGGCGGCTCCGCCACCGGCTCGGCAGGTGTCTCCTGCGGCGTGGGCGTGGGCTCGCCAGCCTGCATCGCCGGCGTGCCTTCGGCGGCGCGGATGTTGACCTGTTCGGCATCGACGATGAAACACATCACCGCCTCGATGTCGTCATTGCCGACCGACGAGGCGAGCGTCACCTCGTAGCACGCCTCGTCGCCACCGTGGGCGATGACCTCACCCAGCTGGCCCAGCTCTTCGACCAGCAGCTGACGGTCCTTCTCGCCCACGTTGAGCAACGTCACGATGCAGTGATTCGAGCCTGCCTCGCCGTCCTGCTCGCTCGCGGCGACGGGTTCCGGCGGCGGCTCCGGTTTGGGCGCCGGCGCTGAGGGCGCGCCCCCCTCCAGATCCTGGCCGATCTCTTCGAGCGCAATCTGCTGGAGCGTCTTGCAGATACGTTCGAAGGCCTCCTGATCGGGCTCGTCGCCGTTGCGGTAGGCGTCTAGCTGATCGCTGAGCATGTCCTTGGTTTCCAGAAAGGTATCGACGATATCCCGGCGCAGCTTGAGCTCGCCCTTGCGGGTATGGTCGAGCAGGTTCTCGAACAGGTGTGTGGTCTTCTGCAGCACGTCGAAACCGAACGTGCCCGCCCCTCCCTTGATCGAGTGGGCCGCCCGGAAGATGGCATTGAGATGCTCGGTATCCGGTGCCTCCACGTCGAGCTCCAGGAGGTAGCGCTCCATGTCGGCCAGCAGCTCTTCGGCTTCCTCGAAGAAAGTGTCATAGAAATCCGTGATATCCATGCGCTTCACCACCTGGTGTCAAAATGGGTTATTGGGGATTGAGGGTACGGCGAAGGCCTTCAGTAAATTGCTGTACGGGCGCCAGGTCGACCTCGCTGTCGAGGCGGGTGCTCATCGGACTCGGCACGCCCGGGCCGTTGAGAATGCTCGGCCGGCGAATGTACTCCGCCACCTCCGGCAGCAGTACCAGCAGCTCGATCCGGCGATTGTCCGCATCGAAGGGGTCGGTATCGGGCAGCAGCACGCGATCGGCGAAGCCGGATACCCGCAGCAGCTTGTCCGAGTCGAACCCGCCGGCGACCAGTTCGCGGCGCGACGCATTGGCCCGATCGTTGGAAAGCTCCCAGTTGCTGTAGCCCCGGTAGCCGCCCGCATAGGGCCGGCTGTCGGTGTGCCCACCGATACTCAGGTCGTTGGGCAGGTCGTTGAGCAGTGGCGCGATGGTACGCAGAAGGTTGCGCATGTAGGGCTCGACGCGGTCGCTGCCGATGGCGAACATGGGTCGCTGTTCGGTATCGAGTAGCTGGATACGCAGCCCCTCGGGCGTCAGATCGAAGCGCATCTGCTGGCGCAACTCGCGCAGCTCGGGGTCGGCCTCGATCACCGTCTCGATGCGCCGCTGCAGATCCATGAAGAAGCGCCGCTGCTGCTCGCTTGGACGCGAGAACTCGCGAGTGTCGATACGCGCCCGCTCGCCCTCGCTGTGAGCCGGGTCGGGGCCGCCACCGGGAATGGCCCGGGTGCTGCCGGCACGATCCCCGCCGGTGACGGCACTGACCAAGGGCGTGCTGAAATAGTCGGCCACCCCTTCGCGCGCCTCCGGGCTTGCCACCGAGAGAATCCACATCACCAGGAACAGCGCCATCAGGGCCGTCATGAAGTCGGCCAGGGCGATCTTCCAGCTCCCGCCATGGTGAGCGCGGACGACCTTCTTGCGCCGAATGATGATCGGACGCTTGTCTCCCCCCGCACTCATTCTGCTGCCGCACCCGACTTGGCATTACGCACATAGGTCTCGAGCTCGGTGAACCCGGGGCGCTCGGCGGTATGCAAGGCCTTGCGGCCGAACTCCACCGCCAGCTGCGGCGCGTAGCCGTGCAGGCTGGCCAGCAGCGTGATGCGAATGCACTGGAGCATCTTCTCCGCTTCCTTGGCCTGGCGCTCGATGGTACTGGCCACCGGATTGACGAAGCCGTAGCCGATCAGAATACCGAGGAAGGTACCGACCAGGGCGTGGGCGATCATCTCGCCCATCTGCTCGGGGCCGGCATCGGCGTAGGTCAGCGCCTTGACCACCCCCATGACGGCCGCGACGATACCGAACGCGGGCATGGCATCGCCCACCTTGGCGATGGCATCCGCGGGGATGTGTGCCTCCTGCTCGAAGGTCTCGATCTCGTGGAGCATCAACTCGTCGATCTCCATCGGATCCATGCCACCGGCCACCATCAGGCGCAGGTAGTCGGTCAGGAAATTCATGATCATCGGATCGGCCAGCACCTTGGGGTGCTCCTGGAACAGCACGCTCTCCTGCGGGCTGTCGATGTCGCGCTCGATGCCGAGCATGCCCTCGCGGCGAACCTTGGTCAGCAGCTTGAACTGCACTGCCAGCAGCTCCATGTACATCTGTTTGTTGTACTTCTTGGTACGCCGCAGCTTGGGAAGGATCTTGAAGCTCGCCTTGATCGCCTTGCCGTTGTTGGCAGCGATGAAGGCCCCGATCCCGGCCCCACCGATCATCAGCAGCTCGGTCGGCTGGTAGAGTGGCCCAAGGAAGCCCCCCGCCAGCACGAAGCCGCCGAAGACACACGTTATGACTACGAGGTAACCCAGCAGAATCAGCACAACCGATACCCTTCAATGGATGCAAGCCGTCGTTACCATTGCTTATCGGCCAAGCGGCGCCACACTTGAGGCCCGGCGGGCTAAAAAGAACGACCGGCCTTCGGCCGACCCATCCAGCCCCCAACGACAAGACGCCGCCCGAAGGCGGCGTCTTGCTACGCAGGCGTGCCGGTCACAGCAACGTCAACCGACGCGCTTGAGCGAAACCTCACGACCGACGGCCTGCTCCGCCTCGCGCTCACGGCGCTTGCGCGTCTTGCCGGCGCGCGAAGGCGGCATGCAGATACCGCAGACATAGTCATGGTCCGGCGTGTGGGCATGGGCGACGAAGCGGCCACTGCAGTGGGTGCAGGTCGACAGCTGCAGGAGTTCGCTCTCGAAGAACCTGACCAGGGTCCAGGCGCGGGTCAGGCCCAGCACCGGCTCGGCCTGATCGATGCTGACCTGCTCGCCGTAGAGCCGGTAGGCGGTAACGAAGGCCTGCATCCGCTCGCACTTCTGCTCCTCGACCAGGCTGCGATAGATGTTGAAGAACAGCGAGGCGTGTACGTTCGGCAGCCAGGTGATGAACCAGTCGGTGGAAAAGGGCAGCATGCCCTTGGGCGGCGACATGCCGCGCACTTCCTTGAACAGGCGAATCAGGCGGGCACGACTCAGGTCGGTCTCGGTTTCCAGCACCTGGAGACGAGCCCCCAGTTCGATCAGCTCGATGGCGAGCTGAACCTGCTGCATCTCCTCGACGAGGCTTTTCTGCGACATCGCTCACACCCCCCGCGACAGGGATGCGGTACCACGACCCGCCATGAGCAGCGAGGCATGGAACTGCGACAATCCATTGTCACGGGGGTTATCGATCACTTGACGCAGCTGCTCGGCGCCATCGAAACCGAAGTGGCAAAGCAGCTGGTTGGTGCGAGCCAGGCGAGTCAACTGGGCGGCACCGAGCGACACGAGCAGATCGGCAGTCTCGTCATCGATCTTGAGACGAAACATGGCCGCCGCGCGGTCGTCGTTGAGCAGGCGCTGTGCCAGCAGCAGATAGGCGAGGTTGAGCTCCTGGATCTCATCCAGGTGATTCGTGTTCATCATTCAGTTTCCCTGCACGCTGTTGATTCGCGTGTCCTTTGTTTTCTTGTAAAGCACTTATTCAGGACTACGGCCTGGAGATACGTCGGATGGATCAACGACATGACCAGGCAGCACCTGATAAGGACATATCTCACACAGGCATTGTGACCACTGTTTTAATACCTGCCAACCTTTCTCAACGCAACATATCCTCAGTCGAAAAGATGAAGCGACTAAGCCTCAAGGATTAAATTGTTAACGCCTTGTGCCGCAACATAAAAAAAGACACATTAAAGGCTTGACAAATCCAGAAGAAAGCGCATTCGCTTACAATTTTTTACAAAAAACAGGCTGTCCGTTTCAACGCTGCTCTTGCGCTTCCGCAAGCTCATACACCCATACGAGCAATTCGGCGATCACCTGGTACAGCATCGGAGGGATGCGCTCGTCCAGATCCAGCCCCATCAGCAGCGCCACCAGCTCGGGGGCATCGTGAACGTAGATACCCTGCCGTCTAGCCTCGGCCAGAATCCGTTCGGCCATGTCGCCATAGCCCTTGGCCAGCACTCGCGGGGCATCATCACCCTCGCGGTAGGCCAGCGCGACCGCCTGGCGTCGCCGCTCAGGCTTCGGCTCCGTCATCGGCTCCTCCCCCGTCCATTGCTCCCCCCTCCCAGGGGCCGGCATCGATCAGCACCGGCGACAGCCCCGCCTCCTCAAGCCGCTGCTCCAGCTGCGGCAGCCCCCTCTTCAGAACCGACAGGCTACCCTCCTCCCTGGCCAGCAGTTGAAGGCGAAGGTGTGTCTCCTGCAGCCACAGTGCCACCCGAATCTCGCCCAGGCTTGGCACCGTGAGCTGGAGCTCGGAGTGCCAGGCCTCCTGCTGCCCCTCACCCTGACCCTGTTCGGTGCCCTCATGCTCATGCCGGGCACCGGCAGGCAGTTGGATCATCAAGGCCATGAAGATACCGGACCAGACGTCCCCTTCCCAGCGCAAGACGGGTGTGACCAGCATCTCGAGCTGATGCCGGACCAGCCCCTGGAGGCTTTCGTGGACCGGCTCCCCTCCCGTGGCCCGGGCACGAGCCGGCGGCTCGCCCTCCGCCTGCCCGGCCAGCTCCGCCCCTGCCACCCGTGACGCCGCCGGCGCCGGGGTGTCGCGCGCCGGGGCTTGAGACGGTGCCGGCATCTCGCCCCCGGCCCTCTCGCCACGCGCCGCTGCCGGATACAGCGACTCGGTGGCGACATAGGCGCTGGCTGCGGATGGCGCCTGCCCCGGCAAGGCCTGTCCAGGGGCTGGTGGCGCGGGCTGAAGCAAGCCGGGCTGCCCCGTAGCCGGCGCCCCGGCACCGGCCACCGGCGCCGGGGCGGGAGCGTTAGCCGGTGCCGCCGGCGTGAAGCGCAGCGTGCGCAGCATCTGGGGTTCACGTTCCAGCTGCTGGCGACTCATCTCGCCGCGGTACCAGCGGGAAAGATGCGCCTCGTAGAACAGTCCGCTGTCGCGCACGCCGGTTTGCAGCCGTTCGGCCAGGATAGAAGCGCTGGGGGCTTCGCCCGAGGTCATCAGCGGAGAGTTCGGACTGAGTACCGACGGCGGGGCCGGGAAGCGTACCAGCAGGTCGGCAATGGTACGCGCCGAGGGGCTGAAATGGGTCTGAAAGGATGCGGGAGACGGCGCCGGGTCGCTGCGCGATACCGGCACTTCGCCACGTTGATTGGGGGTTGCGGTGCCCTGCAGCGGCGCCATGCCGGGGCGGCGCCCCTCCAGGCGGGAATCGCTGTGCAGCGCCCTGGGCCCTTCGCCGGGGTCGACCGGTCTGACCGGCTCGGTCAACTCCCGCGGCGGGGCGGTATCGATACGCTTGCCCAGCACCTGATGAAGCAGCGTATCGAGCAGTGGCGTGATGCCACTCACGACGTCTCCGGGCCGAACTTGCCGGCAGCATCGATCACGGAGGCCGCCTGCTTGCCGTAACTGCGATGCAAGTCACGCTGGCGCCGGCTGGTATCCATGAGCTGCCCGAGCTCGCTGCGGCGCGCCATCAGCTGCTCACGGATCGCCAGGTCATCGGCCAGAATGGCCTCGAGCAGTTCGGCCTTGCACTGCAGACCTTCGTGATCGAGCCTGGCGTCCTTGTCGAGCTGGCGGACCCGATCGACGAGCTGCAGATAGCCGGATTGACGCTCGATGAGCGCATCCCACTCTCCGGCGCGTGCCAGTTCGAGCATGACGGCAACCTGTTGCCTGAGTCGGGTATAGCCGTCGAGTACGGCACGAGTGGTCGACATCGCCATCTCAGCCTTGCGCTCCTGCGCTACCGATCTCCCGCCACGCCGAGGCAATATCGTCCAGCAGCTTCTCGGCCTGGTCGAGGCTCTCCTGATCACTGTGCAGGTTGGCCGCCAGCAGCAGCCGACCGACGTAGTCGTAAAGCGAGCCCAGCCGATCGGCAATCTCGCCCCCTTTTTCAATGTCCAGCGCTGCCAGCAGCCCATTATTGACGATGTCGAGCGCCTTGGAGATGGCCTTGCCCTTCTCCACGGTATTGCCCGCCTGCATGTGGATGCGCGCCGCGCGGATGGCGCTCAGGGCACCGTCGAACAGCATCACGATCAGTTGATGCGGCGAGGCGGACATCACGGCGCTCTCGACGCCAACCCTGGCATAGGCACCGGCACCTCGTCCGTAAGCGGCAGCTCCTCGCATGGTACTCATGGGTCGTTCTCCGAAAAATCGTGGCGGCGAAACGGTCACGATGGCGATATGGCATTTTACGGATAGTTTGGCAGGCTTCGCGCCAACGGTTCCTGTGAAAAGCCCGCGACCTTGGGGTTATTTCCTGTTATCGGCGCGAAGCGCGTCGACTTTAGCCACGCATCGGAGCACTCACGTCGAGACGGGCACCTCTTCGACCATTTCTCCCAGGCGCGACGTGACATCCCCGCGCAGTACTTCCCCGAGCGCGTCTCCAGGCGGAGCCACCTGCTCGGTCAGCTGTACCTGGAAGGGCTTGCCCTGCTGGTCGAGCCGCTGCACCCAGGCCAACGCGCCGCCGGAGAAACGCACCAGCGAGCCCACCGGGCGCAGCCCGAAGCGCTGCACGTATCGCTTCACCCAGCGCGGGTCGAACTGGCCGGGTGACTTGAGCAGATGCCGGTATACCGCGTCGATGCGCCAGGCGGGGCGGTCGGAGCGGTCGCGCCGCATGGCATCCACCACGTCCACCACCGCACTCATGCGGGCCAGCTCGGGCAAGCCTTCGCTCGTTGCCCCCGCCGGGTAACCGCTGCCATCGAGGCGTTCGTTGATGCCACCCACGACCGCACTCACGACCCCCGCCGCCAGCCATTGGCAACTGCCCAGCCGCTGCTTCAGCAGCATCACGTGCTCGTGGAGGCGAGCCCGCGCTTCTGGCCCCAGCGATTCGGCGGCCAGCAAGCCGGGGGGCAGCAGCCCCTTGCCCAGGTCATGCACCATGGCGCTGGCAGCCAGCGCCTTGCGTACGTCCCGCGGCACCGAGCCGCTGTTAGCCAGGGCCAGCACATGTACGGCAACCCCAAGCCCATGGCGGACCAGTAGTGGCTCCTGCCCCAGGCAACGAGTGGCGAACAGCAGCGCCTCGATGTCCTCCTCGGCCAGTTGGAGCAGCATGTCGGCATGGCGCGAGAGTTGAACCGAGTCGATCTCGTCACCCTGCTGCAGCTCGAGCAGTTGGGCATCGAGGTAGCCTGCCACCCGTGCCAGCCGACGCGCCATCGGTGTCGGGTAGGCCTGCAGGTTGCGCCTGCCGACCGGGGCCGAGGCGCCTGCCGACTGGCTCTGAAACAGCATCGAGGGCAGGCGGCCGACATCGGCATCATCGCCGTAACGCGACGACTCGCGCTCGATCTCGCGAACGAAGAACCACAGCTTGCGCTCCTGCTCGGCGGTACACTTCTCGAACTGGAACCCTACTCTCAGGGTCTGGCGATCGCTATCCGCCACCGTGTGGCGCGGCACCGCCTGTACCGTGAAGCGCGTATCGTTGGGAAAGCAAAGCTCTACCTCGACCAGCACGGCCTCGGCCAGCAGCGCAGCGGCCGAGGCGGGCAGTTCCAACTGACAGCCCTGCTGGGAGAGATCCTTGAGGTCCCCTTGCACTGCGGTCTCGCCCTCGGCACCGCGCACGATGGCGCCGACTTCCATGCCCAGTCGCAGGCGGGCACGAAAGGACTCGCGCCGCTGCAGTTCTTCGAGATAGTGAGGATATTCGCAATGACACTGCACTCGCCCCCCCGCCGTCTCGACCTGCCGCGACTTGAGCGCCGGCGTGCGGATCATCTTGCCCTGCACCTGCCCCAGCAGGCGAAAGCCGACCCCACGCTTGAGCTCACCCACGATTTCGCGAACGGCGGTGATATCGAGCAGAAGGGATTGCGGCGCCGCCTGCTCCATCACTACCACCGGCATGGGCGTGCTGTCGGGCTTGTCAAGCAGCAGTGAAGCTCCGCCGGGCTGGATCAACCGCTCCAGCAGCGCCTCGATCTCGCTCGGGCTCCCCACTCGAAGAAATTCGTCCTGAACCTGCGCCATCCTCGCTATCCCGCCCCTTCGGTAATGGTTTAGTGGTTATCGTCTGGCCACGACTGGGCCCCGGCCGTGAGCGCCTCACCGTCGAGCGGTATCGACAGGCTGTCACCTTGTCCGGGCACCGCGCCTCGTTGCGTCAAGTAGGCCTTAAGCTTTTCGAGAGGCATCGGGCGGGCAAAGAAGAAGCCCTGGAAGACGTCGCAGCCGTGCGCCGCCAGGAAGTCGCGCTGCGCCGCTTCCTCGATGCCTTCGGCCACTACCAGCAGCCCCAGGTGATGGGCCATGGAGATGATACCCTGCACGATGGCGCTGTCGTGGCGATTGACGGTGACGTCACGAACGAAGCTGCGGTCGATCTTGATCTTACCGATGGGCAGCTGCTTCAAGTAGCTCAAGCTCGAGAAGCCGGTGCCGAAGTCATCGATGGACACCTCCACTCCCATGTCACGCAGACGATGCAGCGTCTCGACGGCCGCCGCGGTATCGCTCATCAGGATGCCCTCGGTGAGCTCAAGCTCGAGGCAGTCCGGCGACAGGCCGGTTTCCAGCAGCGCCTGCTGCAGGTTGCTCAGGAAATTGGCGCGGCGGAACTGCAGCGGTGAGAGGTTGACCGAGACGCGATAGCGGCCGTACCCCTTGGCGGCCAACCGACACATGTCACGGCACGCCTGGCGCAGCACCCATTCGCTGATCGGCCCGATCTGGCCGGTGTCCTCGGCCAGCGGAATGAACAGCCCCGGCGAAAGGTACCCCTTGACCGGATGCTTCCAGCGTACCAGCGCCTCGAAGCCGACCACCTGCCCGCCCTGTGCGGCGAGCAGGGGCTGGTAGTGCAGTTCGAAGTTCTCGGCCTCGATCGCTTCCTGCAAGTCGTTGCGCAGCGCCATGCGCTCGCTCACTTCGTCATTGATATCGCTGGTGAAACACTCCCAGGCGTTGCGCCCCTTCTGCTTGGCTCGGTACATCGCCATGTCGGCCTGCTGGATCAGCTCGACGGGATTTTCCAGCTCCTTGCGAAGGAAGGCGATGCCCACGCTGGCGCCGATGTAGAGTTCGTGCTCGCCAACCCGATACGGGCGTCCGATACAGGGAAGCAGCCTCTCGACCAGGCGGATGGCATCCTCTTCGCGCTCCAGCTCGGGCAGCAGGATGACGAACTCATCGCTGCCGAAGCGGGCCAGCGTATCGCCCGGGTCGAGCTCATCCGCCAGGCGCTGGGCGGCCTGGATCAAGACCTGGTCGCCCACTTCGTGGCCGAGGCTGTCGTTGATCGGCTTGAAATCATCCAGGTCGAGGAACAGTACCGCCAGGTGACACCCGTGCCGCTGGGCGAGCAGCACATCGTGCATCAGGTGATCCTCGAACAGCGAGCGGTTGGCCAGCCCCGTCAGCGCATCGTGACTGGCGTGATAGGAAAGCTTCGCCTCGTAGGACTTGCGCTCGGAAATGTCGTGCTGGATGCCGATGAAATGCGTCACGACGCCCTCGTCGTCCCGCACCGGCGCCAGGTAGAGATTGTTCCAGAACGGTGTGCCATCCTTGCGGTAGTTGCACAGCGTGACGTTGATTTCGCGCTGTTCGGCAATAGCCTGCCTCAACTGCGCCATGGCCTGGGTATCGGTATCGTTGCCCTGCAAGAAGCGCCCGTTGCGCCCCAACACCTCGTCGCGGCGGTAGCCGGTGATACGCTCGAACGCCTCGTTGACGTAGATGATGGGATTATTGGGCTGCCGGGCGTCGCTGATGATGATGCCGTTGATGCTGGCCTCGACGCTGCGCTGCAGGATGCGGAGCTCCGTCTCGCGGCGGTGCCGCTCCGTCATGTCCTTGGCAATGCCGTAAAAGCCGATGATGCGGTCGTTGACCACGATGGGAAGGTTGGTCACGTCCAGATAGACGCTGCGCGCCTCGCGATGCGCGATGGTGACCGTATAGCGGAATGCCTCGCCCTTGTCGGCATCGCGATAGAGGGCAGCGACACGCTCACGGTCGTCCGACTCCACCAGCTTCGAGAAATGCAAGCCGATCAGTTGCTTCAGGGCGTAGCCTGTCACGCTGCTGCAGGCCGCATTGGCCGTGGTGAAATGCCCCTCCAGGTCGAGCGAGAAAACCGCGTCGGGATGGTAGGTGAACATCGAACGGTAGCGCTGCTCGTTCTCTTTCAGCGCTCGACGGTTACGCTCGCGCTCCACCGCCAGCGAGACCAGTTCGGCCGCCTCGATCACACGCCGGCGGTCGCTCCGCGCAGGCTCGCCCGGCCGCTGATAGTAAATGGCGAAGGTGCCCAACAGCTGCTGGTTGCTGCCGACCACCGGATAGGACCAGCAGGCCCTCAGGCCATGGCGAGCCGTCAGCGCATGGTAACCGACCCAGCGCGGATCGTTGGCCAGGTCGGCGCATATCACGAAGTCACGAAGGTATGCCGCACGGCCGCAGGCACCGTTGTCAGGGCCTATCGTCACCTCCCCGATCGCCTCGCAGTAGGCTTGCGGCAGGCTGACGCTGTACAGTCGCTCCAGCCGTTGCTGCGCCTCGTCGCAGAGCATGATCGACGCGATGCCACCCGGCACCTGGGCCTCGACGATCCGGCAGATCGCCTTCAGCGTATCCTCCAGAGGCTGGTCCCGCGCAATCAGTGTCTGTACGCGCTGCTGTGCCCTCAGGTGACGCTGGGTGCGCGCCAGGGCCAGCGAACGGCGCCGGCCCAGGCCGGCCATGCCGAGACTGAAGGCCAACAGATAGCTCATGACCAACCCGCCCACGGCGACGCCCAACGGCATCAGCCCCGTCAGGCTGGCCCTCTGCGGACCGGCATCGTGGATGCGCATCTTCATGGCCGCGCCGCCCGGCAGCATCACCAGGCCACGTCTGAGCTCCACCCCCTCGATATCCTGGCGGTGGTTGATCGGCAACAGGCTCTCATCACTCTGCAACGAGAGGCGCAGTGGGGTGACCAGCGTATTCACCTCTTCGCGAAACAGGCGCGTGAGATCGAGCACGGCGATCAGCTTGCCATGGGCGGGAGGCGACAGCGGTACGGAGACCAGGGCAAGCTCGGGGTGCGCTTCGTCCGGCAGCACCCAGCGTGGGTAGGGGCCACCCACCGCCAGCCAGTCCAGCAGCCAATCGTGTTTCGTCACCCAGCCGGCGAGTCGAAAATCGCCTTTTTCCCGCCCCCAGCGAAGCTGCTCGTCGAGCCCGGACTGCCAGTGGAGCGCCACCAGGCTCGGCATGTCGCGAAAGTAGCCATCGACCTCCACTTCCCGATATCGCCGGGGCGGCAGGCCGCCAAACTCGACCCAGCGCTCCGCCATGCGCTGGATCTCGCGCTGCTTGTTGTCCACCACACGCTCGGCGCTGACCTTGAAGGTGAAGAACAGCTCCGCGGCGTGCTGCTGCCTGGCATCGTACTGCTGCATGGTAAGCGCATACCAGGCAATGCCGCTGGCCAGCACTCCGCCAGTCAAGGCCAGGATCATCCCGCGATTCAGCGTGAGCACCACGCTCGGGTGCCGTGCCATCAGCATCATGGCCGTACCGCTCAGCAGCGCGGGCAAGGCGATGAAAGGCGTTGCGAAGGCGCTATCCCAGGGGCCGATGTCCAGCAGGTCGGGCCGCAGCCCCGCCACTACGCTCACTCCCCCCACCAGGCACAGGCCAGCCCCTCCAAGCCACCAGGACAAGCGGGCGCGCACCGAGCGATTGCCCGCCATCAGGCAGGCGGCAACGATCAGCACCGCGACGCTGGTCATCGGCGTCAGCGGTGGCTGCCCGAACGTGAACGCCTCGCCAAACGCGGAAGCCAGCCATGCCAGCAGCGGCGCATAAAGGCCGATCGGCAGCAGCAGTGCCCCACAGAGCTGGGCCAACGGCACCCTGCTCACAAGCGTCGCCAACAGCCCTCCGCCAACCAGCACCATGATGGGCAGGCTGATGCCGGGCGGCTGCCACTCGACCGGGAGCTGCCAAGTGGCCAGGCCGTTGACGATGCCCATGACCAGCAGCAACACCGGCACCAGCACCAGCCAGGCATGGAGCGCCACTTGCTGAGAATTGTTGGGCATTCGGTCCCCACTCGCTAATTTCCCTGAGAGGGTTATCGGCAGCGAGCCGGAAGACTTGAGGAGTTCGGCGAGGGTCGTGCAGATCGCCAGGCGTGGCCACAGGATCGCCGTGCAGGGGCCGGCCATGGCCTGCCACTGAACTCATGGACCTGCGGGCTCAAGCGTCGCTTGGGTCCAGCGCGGCCACCACCTGGTTACGCCCCTCCCGCTTGGCCCGGTAGAGCGCTTCGTCGGCCCGCTTGAGTGCCTCCTGCGCCGGCTCGTCCTGCGCCAGGCGGGTCACGCCGATGCTGGTCGTGACGGGTATGGGCTCGCCAGCGTGGCCGTGAAACTCGGTCTCCTCCACGGCATGCCGAATGCGCTCGGCGACTTCCAGCGCCCTGGCCTGGCCGCTGCCGACCAGGATGATGACGAATTCCTCGCCCCCATAGCGCGCGACACAATCGTGACGGCGCGTCTGGTGCTCCAGCAGCTCGGCAAACTGGCACAGCACGCTATCGCCAGCCGAGTGGCCGTAGCTGTCGTTGATACGCTTGAAATGGTCGAGGTCCGCCAGCAGGAGCGAACAGGGTACGCTGCCGAGACTATCCTGCCCTTCGATGTCACGCTGCCAGGCCTGGACCTTCTCCAGATGTACCTCCAGCGCACCGCGGTTGTAGAGCCCGGTCAGCGGGTCGTGCGTGGCCTGGCGATAGAGCCGCAGCAGCAGGCTGAGCTGAAAGTGGTTGGCCGCCAGCGACACCAGCAACAGGCTGGAGAGCAGCCAGACGCTCTCCAGCCCGCGGCCGCTCATCCAGCTCCCGTCGTTCACCTGCGAGAATGCCAGCAGCCCGAGCATGGCAAGGCCGGCCGCGAGCGATTCGATGAGGGTGAAGGGAAAGACGCTCAGCGCCGCCACCAGCAGGAAGGGGATGAACCCATACCCCACCAGGTTGCGTAGCTGCTCCGCCGGCAGCATGACCAGCACGAACAGGTAGAACCCCGCCGGCAGGGCCAGCAGCATGCCGGCGCAGAAGCGGATGCGCCAGATCCGCTCGCGGCTGCAATAAGCCAGCACCAGCACGGCCACCAGCCCCAGCAGCAGCCCCACCCTTCCCGCCAGGGTCAGGTACAGCAGCTCGCTCGGCAGCACCAGGGCATCCACCACGATCCACAACGGCGAGAGCAGCGCGAAGATGAGCGCCAGGGCCAGCACGCGGCTGCGCAGGTAGCGCGCATGGGCGAAAGCGAAGTCCCGCGAGTGGTGGCGGCTGCTCAGGGTATCGCGCAGGGCGCTCAAGCCGACGAACAGCTCATGCCCCACTTCGGGCGGCTCGGCCAGTGCATCCAGGCGCCGGCTATGGAACTCACGAGGCTCACGCGACTTGCTCAAGAGCATGGTAGGGCCTTGTCGTATGGCCGCACTTCCTGATGGCCGGTAACGGAGATGCCGCACGCCTGCCTGAACGGAGGGTAACTGTGCAGCTTCGTCGTTATATCAGAGCAAGCTCACGGTAACGAGCCCGAAAGACTCGATATGCGACGAACATCGTGCCATTTCATTGCCATTTCAATGCGCATGCATCATGCGAACCGATCCAGACGTGCGATCGATCGGAAGCGCCCCTCCGGCGTGAAGCAGAGGCGAAAGACGCCATGCACGCCATCCCGGCTCACCACGTGGCGCAGCGCCTCGGCAGGGAACGCCACGCGCCGGCCATCCAGGCTCATGGCCAGCACCTGCCCCACCCTGCCCTGGTAATGGGCGAGGCAGGCCTCGGCGGACAGCTTCAACACGACATCGACACTCGGCATGTGTTTCAACCGGCCCAGTGGGTTGCGTTTAAAGGTGGCGACCCCGCGGTGCGCATCAGCGACTTCTCATTCACTAGCTTCGCGCTTATTCTACGCGTCACACGATACCAACGATAAGAGCCCCGCGCTCAACCACGCAGGAACGTCACCTTGAACACAGTTGCTCTTTTCCGCGCCCCCCTGGTGGGCGGCGCCGTGATCGTAGGCACGGCCCTTTCACTCGCTACGGTCCAGGCGCAGGAGCCGGACTGGACCGCCGAGCCCAGCTACGGCAGCCACCACCTTTCCGCCGGCTTCACCCCCGACCCCTGGGTACAGAGCCTGCAGGCGGGCGGCTCCACGCCGGTGAGTGCCAAACTGGGCCCGAACTGCACCGGCTACATCATGGCCAGCGCCCCGGACATCGACCTGCACTACACCGCCGGCAGCATGCCGCTCTACATCACGGTCACTTCCAGCGCCGATACCACCCTGGTCGTCAATGCGCCCGATGGACGCTGGTACTGCAACGACGACTTCAGCGGTCTCGATCCCGTGGTCATGTTCCAGAACCCGCCCAGCGGCATGTACAACGTCTGGGTGGGCGTGCACGGCAGCGACCAGATGCAGCCGGCCACGCTCAAGATCACCGAGCTGAATCCTGCCAACTGAAGCGTGTCCCCTCCCGGGCGAAGATGCCAATAAAACTGCTGTCTTAACGCCATGCTGCAAGCCCAAAGGGAGGGGGCCATGCCCTGCTCAAGCCTCAGTAACGGCCTATCTCCCCGCCACCCTTCCCTCATTGCAGCCGGTATATCTATTTGGCAGTCAGGCCGCAGGCGACATAACGCCCGGCAGTGATGTGGGTCTGGCACCTCTTTTACTCACTGCGCTGACGGCAGAGCAGCGCTGGCAGTTGAGCGGTGAGCTGGCATAGTTCCGTTAGAGCAGTTTCTGCTTGGGTGACTTCGACCATCCCGCCATGACAGGAGGGCCCCGCCTCTCCCGCCACCAAGGCAGCCGGGCGATTCCCACCAGCTTCCAGCCAGACCCATTTTCATATTGGCTTCACCTGGGCCCTCTTCAGGCTCGCCCGCCCCGGGTGAAGCCCCGCCCATCAGATCGATCTTAAAGTTTAACGAATACGTATTCACTCTCTACTACTAAAGTATATTTACTTTAATTTCAAATAGTTATTAAGAACAGGTTTGGCAATGAACCTACCATCCATTGCATACGTATGCGCTATCACCTAGAACAACCCCTGGGCTTGGCCTTTTGGTTGGATACCGGCTGTTGAGCCCACATCGACTCAGGTAACAGACCACAACGATAACGCGCCCAGCGCTAACGCTGGCTTCATCAGGAGTTTTTTCATGAACCGCTTGCAGACCAAGTCCCTACCCCTCACCTCCTTGGCAGCCGCCGTCGCTCTGGCCACATCAACTTCCGCTCTTGCCGAGCCAGAGCGTGTCATCGACGTCAGCCTCCCGCTGGGCCCCGAATCCCAGCAGGGTGTAGGCATTCTCAAGTTTGGCGAGGAGCTCGAACGCCTCTCGGGCGGCCGTCTGGCTATCGAGCCCCATTACGACAATGCCCTTGGGGCCGAGCGAGAGGTCGTCGAGGGCATGGGGATGGGCATGATCGACGCCGGCATCACCTCGACCGGCCCCATGGGGGGGTTCGTCGACGAGTTCATGCTCTTCGATCTTCCGTATGTCTTCGAGAACCACGAGCATGCCTACGCCTTCCTGGATAGCGAGCATGGCGAAGAGCTTGCTCGACTGGCCGAAGAGGGCATGAACGTCAAGTTCCTGGCGTGGATGGAGAACGGCTTCCGCCACAACACCAACTCGGTGCGTCCGCTCGAACATCCCAGCGACCTGGAAGGTATCAACCACCGCACCCAGGAAAGCCGCGTGCAGGTCGATACCTGGGAAGCGCTGGGTGCCAATGCCACCCCCATGGCCTGGACCGAGGTCTACACTGCGCTTCAGCAGGGCGTGATGGATAGCCAGGAGAACCCTCTGGCGACCATCTACGATGTCAATTTCTATGAAGTTCAGGATTACCTGAACATGACCCAGCACGTCTACTCTCCGGCGCCCCTGATGATGAGCCTGGACCTTTTCAACTCCTTCAGCGAGGAAGACCAGGCCATCATCCTGGAAGCGGCCCAAATCGCGTTGCCCGTCCAGCGTGAAACCAGCCAGGAACTCGAGCAGCGCTACCTCGGTGAACTCGAGGAACTGGGCATGACCGTGACCCACCCCGATCTCGAACCGTTCCGCGAGGCTGTCCGCCCCGTCATCGACGAATGGGCCCCCACCGTCGGCGAGGACCTTGTCGACGCTGCCCTCAACTACGAGTACTGAGCCCCACGGCGCCCGCAGGCTGAAGCCCTGCGGGCGCCATGCTGACGCATGAGGCGCCCATGAAGACCTATCTATTGCTGGCCAATAGGGCCATCGACCAGTTTAACCGCCTGATTGGCTGGGGGCTGGCCGCACTCCTGCTGGTGATGACCGTGCTCATCTTCTGGCAGGTATTTGCCCGATTCGTGATAGGAAAACCTCTGTTCTTCTCCGATGAGATTGCCCGCTTTGCCATGCTCTGGCTCACCTTCATCGGGGCCGGTTACGCCTATCGCAGGGGCGCGCTGATCTCCGTGGATATCGTGCTGGAATATGCAGGAAAGACGTTGGGCTGCCTGCTGCGGATCGCCATTATCCTGTGTTCGGCGCTATTCGCTTTCATCATGGTCAAGTACGGGCTGGATATCGTGGAACGCGTCTCGAGCCAGACCGCTCCCAGCACCCGGATTTCCATGATGTGGCCCTACCTTGCGGTGCCCGTGGGTGGCGTCGTCATTCTGATCAACAGCGTGGGGCTGCTGATCGATGAAGCACTCGGCAAACCGTACAGCCCTAAACAGGAGGTGAACTGACCATGGCACTGCTCCTGTTCCTGGTATTGATTTCCCTGTTCCTCATCGGCGTCCCCATCGCCTTTTCGCTCGGCCTGGCTTCTGCCGTGACCGTATGGCATGGCGACCTGATGCCGATGCTGGTCATCGCCCAGCAGCTCATCGCCTCGGTGAACTCCTTCCCGCTGATGGCGATCCCGTTCTTCATCCTGGCAGGCTACCTGATGCAAGGGGGAGGCATCTCCCAGCGCCTGGTCGATTTCTCCAATACGCTGGTCGGCAGCATGACGGGGGGCCTGGCCATGGTCGCCATCGTCACCTCGCTGTTTTTCGCCGCCATCTCCGGGTCTGGGGCGGCGACTACCGCGGCGATCGGCTCCATCCTGATCCCTGCCATGCTGGCCAAGGGCTACCCCGGCGGCTACGCCGCCGCCAACCAGGCCGCCTCCGGCGCCCTCGGCGTGATCATTCCTCCCAGCATCCCGCTGATACTCTATGGCATCGCCGCCAACGTCTCGGTGGGCGACATGTTCATCGCCGGCATCCTGCCGGGCGTTCTGGTCACCTTGACGCTGCTGCTCTTCGCCTACTTCTTCGCCAAGGCCAACGGCCTGGGAGGCAACGAAAAGAGCTCCTTCAAGGACATCCTCCGGGCCGGGCGGAAAGCCATTCTGGCAATCCTGATGCCGATCATCATTCTGGGGGGCATCTATGGCGGTATCTTTACGCCGACCGAAGCCGCGGTGGTGGCGGTTGCCTACTCCTTCCTGATCGGTTTCGTCATCTACCGAGAAATCAAGCTCGCCAGCCTGGTGGGCATCCTCAAGCAATCGGCAGTCACCACCGCGGTGGTGCTCAGCATCATCGGCGCCGCAGGGCTCTACGGTCGCATCCTGCAGCGCTTGAGGGTGCCAAACATGATTTCCGATTTCGTGATCTCGGCCATCGACAGCCCGCTGTTGTTCATTATCCTGGCCAACCTCCTGCTGCTGGTGGCCGGCATGTTCATCGAGGCGGCCGCGGCGATCCTGATCTTCGTGCCGATCCTGCTGCCTATTGCCATCGGCTTCGGCTTCGACCCGGTTCACTTCGGCATCATCATGGTGGTCAACCTGGCCATGGGCATGTTCACGCCGCCGGTCGGCCTCAACCTGTTCGTTGCGTCCCAGATCACCAACATCGGCATTGCCCGGCTCACCTGGGCCGTCATGCCCTTCGTCGGCATCGTGCTCATCAACCTGCTGATCATCAGCCTGCTGCCCTTCCTTTCCACCTGGCTGCCTTCGTTGTAAGCCCTACCCAGGTCAACCTGACTAGGAGAGACCCATGAACGTCGTTGAAAGCCTGGCGCCTCGCCATGGCCTCAGAGTCCTGATCACCGCCGGCGCCAACGGCATCGGCCTGGCCATTGCCAAGGCCTTCCAGGAAGCAGGGGGGCGGGTGCACGTCTGCGATATCGACGCCCAGGCCTTGGCCGCGCTGCCCGAGGGCATCACGCACACCCAGGCCGATGTCAGCCAGGAAGCGGATGTCGAGCGGCTGTTCCAGGACGCCGCCGCCCTGGGCGGGCTCGATGTGGTGGTCAACAACGCCGGAATTGCCGGCCCCACCGCGAGCATCGACGAGATTGATGACGAAAGCTGGCACCGCACCATCGACATCAACCTCAACGGCCAGTACCGCGTCGCGCATCGCGCCGCCCCACTCCTGCGCAAGAGCCACGGCCTACTGATCAACCTGGCCTCGGTCGCCGGCCGCCTGGGCTTTGCCTATCGCACGCCCTATGCCGCCAGCAAATGGGCCGTCGTCGGACTGACCAAGAGCCTGGCCTGCGAACTCGGCCCCGAGGGGGTACGGGTCAATGCCATCCTGCCCGGCATCGTGCGCGGTCCACGCATCGAAAAGGTCATCGAGGATCGTGCCGCCAAACGGGGCATCAGCTATGCCGAGATGGAGAAGGAAAATCTCTCCAAGATCTCCATGCGCCGCATGGTGGAGCCCACCGACATCGCGGCCATGGCGCTTTTCCTGTCGGCGCCGGGCGGCGCCAACATCTCGGGCCAGGCGCTGAGCGTCTGCGCCAACGTCGAATCCCTGTGACGGCAAAAGGAGCCCTACATGACAGCTCGAATAGGTATCGTGGGCGCCGGCCTGATCGGTCGTGCCTGGGCCATCGTCTTCGCCCGATCCGGCATGTCCGTTTCTCTCTATGACGTGGACGCAGGCGCCCTGGACAAGGCGCGGGAGGCCATCCGCCAATCCCTCACTGACCTCCAGCAGGCCGGCCTGATCGAGGACGTGGGCGCCCCACTGGCACGTATCCAGACACAAAGCGACCTGACGCAAGCCATGGCAGGTGTCGAGTACGTCCAGGAGTGCGGCCCGGAGAACGTCGAGGCCAAGCGGCGCATCTATGCCGACCTGGAAGCAGTGGTAGCCAGCGATACCGTGCTGGCCAGTTCCACCTCGGGCATAGCCGCCTCGCAGTTCACCGACCACCTGAGCCACCCGGAGCGCTGCCTGGTCGCGCATCCGGTGAACCCGCCCTACCTGATCCCGCTGGTCGAGGTCGCCCCCGCGCCCACCACATCGCAAGCCGCGGTCAACCGCACCATGCGCCTGATGGAGCAGGCCAACCAGGCCCCCATCCTGGTGCGCAAGGAGATCCAGGGGTTCATCCTCAACCGCCTGCAGGGCGCCCTGCTCAACGAGGCGCTGCGCCTGTTCCGAGATGGCTACGTCTCCGCCGAGGATCTCGACAAGACCGTCAAGCATGGATTGGGGCTGCGCTGGTCGTTCATGGGGCCCTTCGAGACCATCGACCTCAATGCGCCCTCCGGGGTGGTCGACTACGGCCAGCGCTACGGCCCCTTGTACCGCGACGTCGATCGCCAGCGCGGCGGTGACGATCCGTGGGAAACCACGAACCTCGCCGCACTGGGCGAAGCGCGCCGCGAGCAGCTGCCGAGCGACGGGCTCGCCGAGCGACAAGCCTGGCGCGACCGCCGCCTCATGGCGCTGATGGCCCACCAGCGCCTCCTTTCCGCTTCCTGACAGCCGCCAACCACGAGGAGACACACACCATGGCGAACAAACACAAGGTCATCATTACCTGCGCCGTAACCGGCGCCATTCATACCCCTTCCATGTCACCGCACCTGCCGGTCACCCCGGAGGAGATCGCCGAAGCGGGCATCGCCGCGGCCGAGGCCGGCGCCTCAATTCTTCACCTTCACGCCAGGGACCCCGAGAACGGCAAGCCCACGCAGGACCCCGCCGTCTTCGAACGCTTCCTGCCGCGTATCAAGGCTTCCACCGACGCGGTCATCAACCTCACCACCGGTGGCAGCCCGCACATGACCGTGGAAGAACGCATGCGCCCCGCCATGGAGTTCAAGCCGGAGCTCGCCTCGATGAACATGGGCTCGATCAACTTCGGTCTATTCCCCATGCTCAATCGCTACGACAGCTTCCAGCACGAGTGGGAGCGCGCCCACCTGGAGAACAGCCGCGACCTGGTGTTCAAGAATACCTTCGCCGACATCGAGACAGCGATGACGCTAGGCGGCAAGAACGGCACACGCTTCGAGTGCGAGTGCTACGATATCGGCCACCTCTACAGCCTGCGCAACGTGATGGATCGCGGCATCGTGGGGGGACGCATCTTCGTGCAGAGCGTGTTCGGCATTCTGGGCGGCATCGGCCCGCATCCGGAAGACGTGATGCATATGCGCCGCACCGCCAACCGGCTGTTCGGCAATGAGTATGAGTGGTCAGTGCTGGGTGCCGGCAGCAGCCAGATGCGCATTGCCGCTCAGGCGGCGGCCATGGGGGGTCACGTTCGCGTGGGGCTGGAGGACTCCTTGTGGCTCGCCCCGGGCAAGCTGGCCGAAAGCAATGCCAGCCAGGTGAGAAAGGTGCGTGAGATCCTCGAGGGGCTCTCCTTCGAGATTGCGACGCCCGATGAAGCGCGCGACATGCTGCAGCTGAAAGGTGCCGACAAGGTCGGCTTCTAAGGAGATTGGCTTATGCCCCTTTACCGACTCGAAGGCCATGCCCCCGAGATCGACCCTTCCGCCATGGTGTTGAACGAAGCCACCCTGATCGGAAACGTCCACCTGGACCGTGAGGTCACCGTTTGGCCGGGTGCCGTGCTGCGCGGCGATAATGAGCCGATTACCGTGGGCGCCGGCAGCAACCTGCAGGATGGCTGTGTGGTGCATACCGACCCGGGCCACCCGGTCGTCATCGGCCGTCAGGTCACCGTTGGGCACCTGGCCAT
Source organism: Halomonas sp. SS10-MC5 (assembly GCF_015992245.1). NCBI lineage: Bacteria > Pseudomonadati > Pseudomonadota > Gammaproteobacteria > Oceanospirillales > Halomonadaceae > Halomonas > Halomonas sp. SS10-MC5. Next base: position 2,662,825 of record NZ_CP065435.1, read on the forward strand.
GTTGCATGGCTGCCGCATCGGCGACGGTGTATTGGTCGGCATGAACGCCACGCTGCTCAACGGCGCCGAGATTGGCGAACACTGCATCATCGGGGCCGGTGCCCTGATCACCTCGGGCAAGAAGTTCCCACCGCGTTCACTTATCGTCGGCAGCCCCGCCAAGGTGGTCAGGGAATTGACCGATGAAGAAGTCCAGGGGGCGCTGGACAACAGTGCCGTCTACGTGAAGAAGATTCATCAGTATCAGTCTCTGGAGAAGCTATGAGCGCAGGGTCGGGCAAGACACGCTCTACGATTCTGGTGATCCGCTGCTTGTGATCTGCCCGGCTCCTGAGAGAGTGATGCATGAAAAGAAAATCCGTAACCTCCCGTGATGTGGCCAAGTTGGCTGGGGTGTCCCAATCGGCAGTAAGTCGCAGTTTTTCCTCCGACGCCAAGGTGGCGGAGAAGACACGCAAGAAGGTGATGGCAGCGGCCAGGGAGCTGGGGTACCGCCCCAACTCGATCGCTCGCTCGCTGATCACCCGCTCCAGTCGCACCATTGCCGTGGTGACTTACAGCCTCGACAACCCTTTCTATGCCTTCATGCTGGAAAAGGCGTCACGGTTCTTTCAGCAGCAGGGGTATCACCTGCTGCTGTTCTTTGCTCCCTCAGATAGGGGGTTCGACACCGTTATCGACGAAATCATCAGGAGCCAGGTCGAGGGCGTACTGTTGTTGGCCATCACCCTCGACAACGCCCAGGCAGAGGAAGTGGCCGATTTCGGGATACCCGTGGTGATCATCAACCGTACCGTGAACTATGCGGGGATCAGCCAAGTCGGCAGCGACAACTTCAGCGGCGGGTACTGGGCCGGTCAACACCTCGCCTCCCTTGGCCATCGCCGCATCGCCTATCTGGCGGGGCTGCCCGACTCCTCCACCGACCACCAGCGACATGCCGGCTTTATCGAAGGGCTTGCCACCATGGGTGCAGCCTGCCACGCGTCGGAGGTGGGCAACTACCGCTACACGGATGCCTGTGATGCCACGCGGCGCCTGTTTGCCGCGAAATCGCCGCCGGATGCACTGTTCTGTGCGAACGACGTGATGGCGATTGCCGCGATGGAAACCATGCGTCATGAATTCGGCCTGATGGTGCCGAATGACGTCTCGGTCATCGGTTTCGACGATGTGCCGATGGCGAGCTGGCCCAGCCACTCCCTGACCACCCTGCAACAGCCCGTCGACCAGATGATCATGAAAGCCACGGAGCTGCTGATGGGACAAATCCACCAGACAGACACCATACCGGAGCACGTCACTTTGCCCGTCACGCCAAAGCTACGCAGCAGTACCCAGCGTTTGGCGCGCGGCACCGAGGAACATTGAGAGGAGCAGCAGTGTGAATATCCTACTTGCGCCGGATAGCTACAAGGACGCCCTGCCGGCACGTAAGGCCGCCAACGCCATGGCGACTGGCATACAGCGTGCCTCGCCAAAGGCGCAGTGGGATGAATGCCCCATGGGCGATGGTGGGGAAGGAACGCTCGATGCGCTGATCGTCTCGACGCAGGCACAGCGGCGTTACCAGATGGTACAGGATGCCTTGGGGCGAGCCTGCCAGGCAGCATGGGGTTGGCATGCCGCCACTCGCACGGCGTATATCGAGCTGGCCGAGGCCAGTGGCCTGCAGCGACTGACGCCCTCGGAGCGCACGGCAATGCATACCTCTACCCATGGCGTGGGTGAGTTGATGCTTGCCGCCCTCGACGAAGGCGCCGAGCGCCTGGTACTCATGCTCGGCGGTAGTGCGACCAACGATGCAGGGGCCGGTATGCTGCAAGCCCTGGGCGCCAGACTGCTGGATGACCGAGGCCAGCCATTGCCGCCCGGCGGAGCGGCGTTGCTCGACCTGGCCCGAGTGGAGCTCGACGGGCTGGATCCGCGCCTGGCCAGCGTGAGCGTTGAAACGGCTGTGGATGTCGATAACCCCCTTCTCGGCGAGCGAGGGGCCACAGCCGTGTTCGGGCCCCAGAAAGGCGCCAATGAGGAGGATGTGGCCCGATTGGAAGCTGCGCTGGCGAACTTCGCCGACAAGGTAGTCAAGGCCCTGGGGGAGGATTACCGCGAAATGCCCGGTGCGGGAGCGGCGGGTGGGATGGGCTTCGCCGCGCGCGCGTTTCTGGGAGCCGAGCTGCGCCCGGGTATCGAGCTGGTGATGGACCAGGTGGGATTTCGGCAAAGATTGGCAGGCGCCGACCTGGTCATCACAGGCGAGGGAAGGCTGGATGGACAGAGCCTGTCCGGCAAGACACCGATTGGCATTGCTCGCCGTGCACGAGACGCTGGGGTTCCGGTCGTCGTGCTGGCGGGCAGCCTCGGCGAAGGCTGGCAGTTGGCCTACCGAGAGGGCGTCACGGCGGCGCTCGCCCTCGCCGATGGACCCATGGCGCTGGAGGAAGCCCTGGCGCGCTGTGCCGAGCTGCTGGCGGACCGCACCGAAAACGTGGTGCGCTTGTTTGATGCACTACCGGCCCGCTCTTTCTGACATCTGCACTGCAACGGCCCGACCTGTGTCGGCAACTCTCAGGTTATGCACTGCCGATAGCCGAGCTTCAAACGCAGACAACCCAGCCATGGGTCGGGCTGCTCAATCTTGCTATGGGCCATCAAACAGTAGGCCTCGAAGGCGGCTTCCCTCCGCCTGCCCCGAGGAGCGCTAGCGTCTTTCCGCGCTTTCCAGTGGCACGTATGGCTCGAATTCGCGTTGGTCAGATTCGTCCAGCGGCTTCACCTTCCCGTGGGCGGTGGCGGCAAACCACGCCTGCTTGTCCGCCTGGGTACGCCGCATGCTGATCCAGCACTGATGGAAAGCCGCCGTGGCGCCGCACGCCACCAGCAGCACCACCAGGGCCAGGGAGCCCGGGTCACGAAGCGGCACCGCCAGAAAGAACATGGTGACCACGGCCGCCGCACAGTTGAGCAGCGCGATGGCCCACGCTGCCGGCCAGATCTTGTGCACCGCCACCAGCACCACGGCGCGGATCAACATCAGCGTGACACCCACGAACCCCAGCACCCCCACCAGGCCGAAGCCCGCGGCGATCCCGGCGTAGAGCGAATGAAAACCCTGGTAACCCTTGAGCCACAGGCCGACATCCCCCGGCGCCATGCTACCGGTGCCGAACAGCAGGCTGCCCTGCCACTCGTTCCACGCCTGCGCCCAGAGCATCAGCCGTTCGGTACTGCCGGGATGAATGACGTGTGCCGTGGCGACCTCACCCTGCAGGGTCAGCACGATGGCCTGCAGAGGATGGTAAAGGCCTTCCACCAGGGTGCGATTCCCGCTGACCAACCCCTGCCAGGTCACCAGCCCCACCAGCAGCGTCAGCAGCAGGGTCAAGGTGCCCACCAGGCCGAACTGTCGGCTGCGGTAGATCCCCATCATCAGCGTGATCCCCGCGAAGCAGAACACGCCCACCATGGCGCCAATCCAGCCCGTGGCGTAACCGCTGGCTACCAGCACCACCAGCACCGGCACGCACATCAGCAGCGCCGCGCCCACCTGGTAGGTGGGCCGCCAGCCGATCCCCAGGCGCTGCACGCCGGAAAACAGCATGGCCAGCAGAATCAGGAAGCCGTTGCTGGCGAGAAAGCCGGTCTGCGAGGGGTTACCCCAGGCGTGAGGATTGGAGAGCACGCCGCTGCCCAGGCGCGGCCAATCAGCATGCAGCACGAACGAGGCGATGCCGCCCAGCAGGAACAGCGTGAAGAGCCACGGCCACTGCAAACGCAGCTGGGCCAGCCACCAGCCGATGGGAATACTGACAACACCGGTAATCAGCACCAGCGGCAGCCAATCCGGCGACACCGGCACGGCCCCGCCCGCCTCCAACGTTCGCACCAGCACATAGCCGCCCAGCGCCAGGCTGGCCCAAAACAGCGGCAGCCGGGTGGCATCGCGCAGGAAGGCCGGCAGCGCGAAGAGCGTGGCGAGCAGCACCAGGCCTGCCCCCAGCGCACTGAACCAGGGGTTCAGCGTCAGCGTGAACAGCGCCAGATAGAGCCCTGCCAGCGCCAGGCGGCGGCGCCACCCGCCGACCAGCGGCCGGGTACGCAGCATTACGCCATCAGCCTGGGCGCGCACCAGAATGGCCGGCCCCTGTGGCGTGGCGTACAGGCGCCGCAAGGCCTTGCTGGTCCGCCAGGCGTGGCGGATGAACACGTAGTGCGCCACCGCCACGCCGATCAGGCCCAGCAGCATCAGCAGATCGGGCACGCCCAGCAGCGAGCCCACCACCCCCACGGCCCCGAGCACCGCCGTCATGCTCATCAGCGCCAGGGTCGCCGAACCCGGCAAGAACCCCGCGCGCAGGAAGATATGGTGCAGATGTTCGCGATCGGCCGCGAAGGGGCTGCGCCCCTTGCGGATGCGGCGGATCATCAGGCTCAGCGTATCCATGACAGGCATCACCAGGATCCAGCCATAGGCAACGGGGCCGAGCACCGCCTGCTCATACTGTGAGAGTTCGATCACGAACCAGGCAATGGCGAAACCCAGCGCCATGCTGCCGGCATCGCCCATGAACACGCTGGCCCGCTTGCGCCAAGGGTGGCGCATGTTGAAGAACAAGAACCCCACCACCGCTGCCGCCAGCGAGGCGATGACCACCAGCAGCGAGAGCTGGCCCTGCACCGCGGCGATGATGCCAAGCCAGCTCAGCATGACCAGCACCGTGCCACCCGCCAGGCCGTCGATGCCATCCATCATGTTCACTGCATTGATCAGCCCCGCCACCGCGAACACCGTGACCGGCACGGCTAGCCACCCCAGCTGTACCGCCCCCACCACGGGGAACTCGCCGAGCGTGGTCACCACCTGGCCCCCCCACACCACCATCAGCACGGCGGCCAGCAGCTGCACGCCCAGCTTGACGGTGCTGCGCATGTCGCGGGCATCGTCGATCACCCCGCAGGCCACCAGCAACGCCATGCCGGCAAACAGCGGCACATATACGCTCTGCACACCCGGCAGAAAAGGCTGCACCAGCAAGAAACCGATGAAGACCCCAAGCCCACCGGTCAGCGGCACCACCCCCTGATGCTGCTTGCGCCCCCCTGGCCTGTCGGCCAACCCCACTGCGGCAGCAGGACGCCGCAATACGGCAATGGCCAGGGCCGACAGCCCCATGGCCAAGAGCGGAATGAAACTCCATGGATCCATAAAACTCCCTACGCATTAATTATCGCCATGGCGTGGCCGCGCTTTCTGTGAAGCGCTGAACCCCGCATGGCTTATTCTTGATGATCGAAACCCTTGCTATTAAGTTATTGTTATCTGAAGTGACGCACGCAGAAAAAGCGCAGGACAGTAGGGGCAGGGAACACACATGAAAACTTTAACATTATGAATGAAATGGCCCTCCGGACCAGTAGCTAAACTCTCACCAGACCGACCAAGTGTACCGGATCGTGAGTATGAAACGTCAGCAGTACAGCAGTGACTTCAAGGCCAAGGTAGCCCTCGCAGCCCAGAAGATAGAAGAGACGACCACCTCGTGTTGGCCGCTCGCTCAGGGTGCCCCCCTTTCATGGTGAGACAGCGGAAGCGCGGGCTGCTGACAACTCCGCTGGACTCTACGTGGGCGTCAGCGACAGGGAAGCCCAAAAGAGCCAGGAGCTGGTCGACAACCTTTATCGCGAAATCAATAAGCGGAAAATAAAGGAACGGGATTCTATCACGAAGGCTCGAGCGTTGAGCCGGGTGCAGCGCCTAGCCAGGTCCGGCGGCCGTTTTATTTTCTGGGCATCAGCCGCTTAGCGCTTGATAATTACTTCGTCAGGCACATTCGGGAGCGGTACCAAGAAGTATTGGATGATGGAATAACCGTTGAGGCGTGCTTTCTTCCACCACTGACCGAGGCAGCCTGATGCCGTTAATACAAAGATCCGAGCTTAGATACAACTATTTAGTGAGAGCCAAAGCATAGAGCCAAATTCATCTGGTTTCAGCTTTCTCCCCTTTCGCTTTCTTGACGCCACTACCCTCATACCCTCGCGGATTCTGCTCCTGCCAGCGCCAGGTATCGCACAGCATTGCTTCCAAGCCGCGCTCGGCGCGCCAGCCCAGCTCCCGCTCCGCCTTGGCGACATCGGCATAGACTTCTGCCAGGTCGCCGTCGCGACGCGGCACAAAGCGATACGGTACCTGTTGTCCCGTGACTCTCTCGAAGGTCTCGACCATCTGCAGCACGGAAACGCCCTGGCCAGTGCCGAGATTGTAGATATGCGCCCCGGGCCGCTCCAGGCTGGCCAGCGACTGCACATGCCCGGCGGCCAAATCGACCACGTGCAGGTAGTCGCGCACGCCGGTGCCGTCGACGGTGGGGTAATCGTTGCCGAAGATCGCAAGCGCCGGCAACCGCCCCACCGCCACCTGGGCGATAAACGGCATCAGGTTGTTGGGAGTTCCCCGGGGGTCTTCGCCGATCAACCCGGATGGATGGGCGCCGATGGGATTGAAATAGCGCAGCAGCGCCACCGACCAGCGCGGGTCGGCCCGGCACTGATCCTCCAGCAGCTGCTCGACCATCGCCTTGGAGCTGCCGTAGGGGTTGGCGGTGCGCCCGCGCGTCAGGCACTCCACATAGGGCACCGGCGCGGCCGGGCCGTAGACGGTGGCCGAGGAACTGAACACCAGCCGGTAGACCCCTGCCGCGGCCATGGCCTGGCACAGCACCAGGCTGCCGTGCACGTTGGCATCGTAATAGGCCAGCGGCTGCTCGACGCTCTCCCCCACCGCCTTGAGGCCGGCGAAATGGATCACCGCCTCGATGGCATGCTCGGCGAACAGCCGATCGAGCAGCGCCCGGTCGCGCACGTCGCCCTCGACGAAACGCACCGCCTTGCCGGTGATCGCCTCGACCCGCTGCAGCGCCTCGCGTGACCCATTGACGAGGTTGTCCAGCACCACCACCTCGTAGCCCGCCTCCAGCAGCTCCACGACGGTATGCGAACCGATATAGCCCGCGCCACCTGTTACGAAAATCGTCATGGCATTCCCCTAATGCGGCCTTATTGAGATCAGCAGCGCCCGTAGCGGTCGGTGAAGCGCACGATATCGTCTTCGCCCAGATAGGAACCCGACTGTACCTCGATCAGCTCCAGCGGGATCTTGCCGGGGTTCTCCAGGGCATGCACCTGGCCGATGGGGATATAGGTCGACTCGTTCTCACTGACGAGTTGGGTCTTCTCGCCGATGCTGACCTTGGCGGTGCCCGAGACCACCACCCAGTGCTCGGCGCGGTGGTGATGCATCTGCACCGAGAGCTTGGCGCCAGGCTTCACGGTGATGCGTTTGACCTGATAGCGGCTGCCGTTGTCGATGCTGTCGTAGACGCCCCAGGGGCGATAGACCTCGCGGTGATTGTGGTGCTCACTACGGCCTTCGGCCTTGAGGCGCTCGACGATCTGCTTGACCTCCTGCACCCGATCCTGGCGGGCCACCAGCACCGCATCCTTGGTTTCCACCACCACCAGGTCCTCGACGCCCACCGTGGCCACCAGCCGATGATCGGCATGCACCAGCAGGTTGTGGCTGTCGTGGAGCATCACGTCACCGTGGCAGGCATTGCCTTGGGCGTCGCGCTCGCTGACCTCCCACAGCGCCGACCAGGAGCCGATATCGCTCCAGCCGGCTTCCAGCGGGACCACGCTGGCATGCGCGGTGCGCTCCATCACCGCGTAGTCGATGGAGTCGGCCGGGCAGGCCTGGAAGGCCTCGGCGTCGAGCCGCGTGAAGTCGAGATCCTCACGGGCCCCGGCCAGGGCCGCGCGACAGGCCTTGACCATGGCCGGCTGGAAGCGTTCCAGCTCCTCCAGGTAGCGGCTGGCCCGGAACAGGAACATGCCGCTGTTCCAGTAGTAGTTACCGGTGGCCAGGTAGTCTTCGGCGGTGGCGGCATCGGGCTTCTCGACGAAGCGCTTGACCCGGAAGCCGAAGTCGCCCTGCCCTTCGCCGCGCTGGATATAGCCATAGCCGGTCTCGGCATGGGTGGGCACCACGCCGAAGGTCACCAGCTGACCCTGCTCGGCCAACGCCTGGGCATGCTGGATGCTGGCATGAAACGCCTCGACATCCTTGATCAGGTGATCTGCCGCCAGCACCAGCAGCAGCGCCTCGGGATCCTCTTCCACCGCCTGTAGTGCCGCCAAGGCGATGGCCGGGGCGGTATTGCGCCCTTCCGGCTCGAGCAGGATGCGGGCGTCGGTGATGCCCTGCTGGCGCAGCTGCTCGGCCACCAGGAAGCGGTGTTCTTCGTTGCAGATCAGCAGCGGCGCGCGGTGCTCCAGGGGCGACAGGCGTCTCAGGGTTTCCTGCAGCATGCTGCCTTCGCCGGTGACCGGCAGGAACTGCTTGGGGCGCAACTGGCGCGACAGCGGCCAGAGCCGCGAGCCACTGCCCCCAGCCATGATAACAGGGGTAATCACTTCAGAACCTCCTCATTCAATAGCGGAAGCATGAAAAAAATAAATCCGCCTCGCGAGTGAGACGGATTGGCAGGCATCGCTTCACAGATACAGGTCACTACCAGGGCCATAAACATACAAAATAAGAGCAATAACTTGATAAGGATGACGAGAACACTCATCCGCTCAGCAATGCATCCACCCGCTGGCTAACGATCCCCAGTTTCTGATCCCAGGCATGCTGCCGCTCTACATACCGTCTTGCCGAGATCGCGATTGAAGATCTGAAACCACCATTGCCAGACAGCAGTTGTAGCGTATCCACATATTCATCGACGGAATTGGCGATCAGGAAGTCCTTCCCGGGGACGGCTTCCAGCCCTTCACTGCCGACACTGGAAACGACGGCAGGGATGCCGAGCGCCATATACTCCAGCACCTTGTTCTGTACGCCAGCCCCAAGGCGAACGGAGCAAATGCCAGCAAGGGCCCCTTTGGCGTGCTCCGCCACTTCATCGACGGCCCCCGTGACTTCGACGCCGGGCAACCTCTCGAGTCGAGCACGGTCAGCATCCTTGATTCGGCCGATCACTCTGAAAACATAGTTACCCTTCCCCACCAGCCTGGGCATTACCTGTTCGGCAAACCAGTTAGCGGCATCCAGGTTCTGCAACGAATACATATTGCCAATGAAGACCACCATCTTGCCATCTGTTTCCGGACTGAAAGGAAGGTGGCTCAAGTCAACACCATTCGAGCAGACAAGGGTGCTTGCAGCAGTCGGAGACCCGACAGGGAACAAGTAGTCCTTGTCGACCTGAGATACCAGAATGGACAAGTCAAAGTCTGACGCGATCCGCTGTTCGTATTCTTTCAATCGCCTCTGCTCGACCTTGTATACCCAAGCCTTGAGACCCGTGACACCAGCCGTTTTTCTTACCCTCTCATAGTTCATGGAAATGGCATCCGTCATCTCCAGCACCTTGGGCAGCGATTGATCACGCAGATAAGAGCCAGAGCGTATCAGGTGAGCCAGCGCCAAATCATGCTCAGGTACCAGTCGACGCACGGCCTGAGAAAACGCCTTGCTCTGGTAGTAGGCCACTTGCAGGGGAGTGGTAGTCGGCAGGCTGCGCAAGCAATTCAAAAAAGAACGCCAACGTGGTAGATAAACTTTTTCGACACGCGAGAAGACGCCGTCTTGTGGCACATCCATCTGCATTTCATCGGTCGACTCACAAAGGCTCAACAGAGTCAGTCGATAATGTTTTGACAACTCCTTGCACAGGAAATATATTCTTAGCCGATCCCCGCCGACAACGGGATAAGGGAACCGAGGAGTGAGCACCAGGACCTTTGGCTTTTCTAGCACTGAAAACGCTCCCAAAACCGGGTGATTGTCTTTTCCACCGAGCTTTCCGAAAATGCCCTGGCATGCCCTCTTCCCGCTTGAACGCGTCTCTCGAAGTCCAGGGCATCACTGTCGTTACATAGCGTGGCCATTGACATAGCCATATCTTGGATATCGGATGGATCGAACAGCCGTGCATGTTCCCCGACGACTTCCGGTAGAGAGGTCGTATTGCTGCAGGCCACTGGGGTACCGGATGCCAGGGCTTCGAGGGGAGGAATGCCAAAGCCCTCGAAGAGTGAGGCAAAGACAAAGCCCCGGGCTAGTCGGTAACGGTCCTTCAATTCCTCGACCGTAAGGTAGCCTTCAAACGTGACATCGTCATCCACAAGCCCTTCTGATCGTGACAAGTGCCTATAATAGTCATGACGAGCTGAGGGTATACCCCCGATGACCAAGGTAATATCACGGCTCAACAGAGCCTTCTGCCTCGCCTGAGCAAAAGCAGCGATGAGTGCCGGCACATTCTTGCTGGGAGCCTCTCCGGCCACGGTGAATAAATAGGGTTGGCGATTCTCCAAGGGAAGCGGCTCCTCACGGAACCACTCATCGCCGATGGCATTGGGAATGACCGTGACATTGGACGCTGCCACCCCCAGCTTGTCTATCAGTTCCCGTCGAGTGTACTTGGATACCGTGATGATATGCTGTGCCTTGCGGACCATTCTCGGTACGACTCTACGGCGATAATAACGCCCAAGGGTCTGATAAAAGGAGCGCGAAGGAGGCAGTTCTTTCCATGAGCGCATGAATATCAGGTCATGAACCACGACGAGAGTGGGCGTTTTCACTCGCCATAACGGCCCCGTGTTGTATGGGCACAACAAGATATCCGGTTTACGCTGCCGGACGAGCCTGGGCAGGTGATACTGTTCCCACAAGGGAAAAAAACCACGTCCCGACTCGACCGACTGCAGTCCCTCGACTCTCGTACCTGCCGGTGATAGCGCCATGACCTGATCGCGAACGGGGCGAATGAGCTGCCAGGCAAAGCGCCCCATCCCCCTCATGGAGCCCGACATCCACTTTGCATCGACGGCAATCATGTGATAAGCCCCTTCTTGCGAGCGATCTCCTCGACGAACTCCAGGAACTGATCGGTCATGTGCTCCACGGTAAAACGTTCTTCAATGGTTTTACGAGCCGCTGCACCAAGCCTCTCCACATCTTCATGAGAATCCCTGAGACGCACGACAGCTTGACACAACTTGTCGAAGTCGCGATCAGGCAGCAGAATGCCGTTCACGTCATCTTCAAGAATCTCAGGAACACCACCGACGGGATAGCTGATCACGGGGCACCCCAGACTCATGGCCTCCAGCACTGCATATGGGAAGGCTTCGTATTTTGATAGCATCAGCAACGCATGGGCTTGGGAAATATAGTCCTCAGGGTTGTCTACATGGCCAGTCCAAGTGATGCGATCTGAAACTTCTCCCTGCTCAGCGTATTCCTTTAGTTCAGCCTCAAGAGGACCACTGCCGACAACAACCAAACAAACGCCACTCACATATCTCAATACATCAATTGCTTCAATTTGATTTTTGTTTGAGTTCACACTTCCCAATATCACAACTGTAAAACGATCATTGCATTCAACCTTTCTCCCGGGAAGACTCACCCCATTATATATGGTTTTTATTTTCCTAGGCGCATAAATATCTGGCAGGGAGTAATCACATACTCTAACCACCCCATCTACAAACAAAAGCAAAAAACGAAACAATATCTTCCTTATGATTGATCGAAAAAAAGAAGCTTGCTTGTCTCTGATATCACTATGTTGCACATATATCACACAACATGTACCGCCTAACCAATTTCTTATCTTATATAGTGCTGCGTTACCATTTAGAATAACAAACTCTACTTGATTTTTATCTACTTCATCAGGGGAAACAAGGAATCTAAGACCTGGACTTTCAGAAATAACCCCAGAACAATAGCCTCGCCTAGAAAGCTCTAGTGTAATATTTGACAAATACCTTTCTTGTCCACCAAAAACTTCAGAGTGGTTAAAAAAAAGAAATTCCAAATCGTTATACCCCTGCCTTTATTTTCAGCGAACCAAGATAAAGCGAAACAACTGTTATCACAAAGAACATGATTTTACTGTAATGTGTAACTAGAGTCATCGACATAGCAAGAAAGACTAAAATGAAGATGACGAGAGAGTTACCCCTAGTCTGGCCAAAACCCTTATCGGCCGAAGAAAATAAAAGCTGAAGCAGATATGCAAAAAAGCCTAAAAAAAGCAAGATCCCAGCCAGTCCTGATTCTGCCAATATCTCAGTATATGTGTTATGTGACACTTGCCCATGATAATTATATGGATGATTAACGAAGTTACCGATACCATATCCAAAGAACGGGTTTTCCATAAACACTGAAAAAGCAGACTGGACCGCTGAAAATCTATCACTCAAAGAGTTTCTATCGCTGCTCTGTGAGTAATAATACGGATCAAAAACCTTTGAAAGATCATGGGGCAGAAGGTCTCGGAGGTAATACACAACAAGCAAAGAAAAGAATACGACCAAAACTCCGATTGATATTTTCCTAAAATTCATAGACTTATTGTACGCAGAAAAAATCAATATGATTAGTAGCGCAATCGCTGATGCCCTTGAGCCAGACAAGATAACGCCAATTACTAATACCCCCCTGACAAAAAGTCTATGCGATATAGTCTGTGAAAAGGTTAAGGCTAGTGCAAGCAAACAAAGCAACCCAAAATAGTTTGGATCACTCATTAAACCAGCACCTCTATATAAACCTGGAACTAGGTTAGACAGGAAAACTCTATCAGAAATGTATCCATGGCCACTAACTGCTTGGAAAAAAGATAGAGCTACACTTATTATCATCCAACAGAAAAAACAATTGCAAAGCACTTTAAGATCAAGGTGACTTCTATAAACTATCACAAAGGAAATAAAGCCAATACCCAAGCTGATTCCAACAGACAGACTCTGGGATGAAAACGAGCCACTAGAAAGCAACAACGACAAAGAAATTAAACTGAAAGCGTAAAGAAAACAAAAAAACTCAACTCTACTAGGTTTGCGAAGAGTCAGCCCACTAGCTAAAAAGGCTAATACAGACAATAGAAATAGCACTTTAGACCAAGACAACAATAAAATATCATCTAAAATCACTGCATCATTTACTACAGCACCAACGTAAAGGAATGCAGCTAAGTAGCTTAACCTGATATTCATTTCAAGGAGTTCAAAAGTTCTTTAGACATTGCAGATGGACTTACTACACTATAGCTTTTATCGTCATCATTGCTTAAAAAATCAAAAATAATCTCAGGGCTTATGCCATCAAAATCAACAACAGAACTTTTACTATTGATATTCTTTAACTCTATAGCAGCTGCGACAGATTCACTTGCAAAAAAAGGCTTGCCAAAGAGCAAAATTTCATTTATGACCATTCCCCAGGGTTCATCATCTGAGAGGAGTATCAAACCATCCGACGCTACGTATAGCTCACATAACCGATCAGGATCGGTAAACCCCAGGAAGTTGATGTCAGAGAAACCATTTTCCTCTGCAACCTTTGCCATTTCCGACTCCAATGGCCCAGAACCGGCAACAAGTAAATGTATCTTTCGTTCTTGGCGAACCTTTGAGAGCAACTCAACCGTTTCGACTACTCTCTTACGAGAAATCAATTGCCCGACATAGATAAAACAAAAAGTGTCTTCATCGATATTAAGACCTTTTCTTATTTTAACCCTGCTGGGCTCCAACTCCCTTTTCTTCTCTAAGAAGAAATCATTATCTACTGCATTGTTCACAATGCTAATACTTTCTTCGTCGACGCCATTATTTATGAGAAACGTCTTGGCCATCTGGCATGAGGCAATACAGGACTGAGCATGGCGGTACATCCTCTGCCGGAGTCGGCTGACGATTCCTGTGGAAACCTTCGAAGTCGTCGTGATCTCATTCCAGACGACGTAGCGAATGCCTAAAGTCAGGCAGGACAGGACGGCAAGAAACGAGGTCCAGGAAGCATCACCGATGACCAGGCGATCCGGACGATGACGAATCAACTCCCAGAATATCCCAAGACGCAGGTGTACGATCCTTCTGGCATCCGCCCCCTTCTTCAGGTTCAGCGTGAATCCTGAAAGTTGGCGGACTGCATAGCCAGCACGGTTCTCGACTTTCCACTCACGATCGATTTCACGCTCGACGCACGTCAGCACCCGAAGCCGCGTGACGCCCTCTTGCCGAGCCAAGGCATCGAAGAACGGTACACGATAAGGCGCCACCATATTGGTCAAGATGGAGATATTCATGCGGCGCTCAATCTTGTTTTCAGATAGAGAAACGACTTCTTGGCCCAGTTCAACGGCTGCGTATACTTCAAGATCGGAAGCCAATGTTTTTCAAGCAATAGCCGATAACCTTCGAGTGCACGGGCCGAAAGCCCGATGGACTCGCCCCCGTGCCGATGGTAAATGGTCAAGATCTCTTTTGCCACGTCACACTCATACCCTTTCAAGAAAATCCTGATCCACATATCCCAGTCTTGGCAGCTGGGCAAAGCTTCATCGAACAGGCCGGCCTCTACGATGGCCCGCTTCTTGACGATTACCGATGCCGACATGATGAAGTTGGTCGTGACAATGTATGACCTGGCATCTCCGCTGACCGATATCTTGCTGTCATAGGATGCCATGCCATTGGCGCCATCGGCCCTTGTCCATGTATATACCAGACCAAGGTTTTTAAAATTACTATCCTGAATGATCTTCGCCTGTGCTTTCAACTTTCCAGGCAACCATTCATCATCGTCATCTACCAGGGCTACCCAGTCACACGAGGCTTGCCGGATCCCACGATTGCGGGCCTTCGGCGCCCCACCATTTTCGGGCTGCTCAAGGAACAACAGTGAAGGAAAGCATTCGCGGTATTCTTCAATGACTTTTTTATATTCTGCAGTCATCTCGGAGCAGTCATCGACTACGATGACCTCCTTGGGCTTCAAAGTCTGAGCCGCGATCGACCGCAAAAGGCGCTTCAACAAATCTGAGCGCTTATAGGTCGGAATGACAACACTGATATCAATCATTGTGATCCTGAATATCCGCTTACCGCATCATGAATAGTTTGGGAGTGTCTTATCTTGCATACGAGTAGCAGCGTACCGAAGATACCGTAAGCAACGGCCGAGGCAACAGCACAACCAATGGCCCCATACCGCCAGGTCAGGACCGCAAAGAGCATGGTTGAGATCATCAAGGTTGGAATGAAAACTTGTGGAAACAGGAGACGCGGTGACAATCTGATGAGCAAATAAGTCGAGAGCGGCCTGGCCATATTGAGCAGAAAGACCCCGACACAAATCAAGCTTCCATATACATAGAAGGAATTTTTCGCCGTTTCATCTGTCACACCAAAGAATGGCGACAGCCATGCACCCAAAGTCACGAAAGACAGCAGCTGGACAAGGGATAGTGCTGCATTAAAGGCCACCAGCTTTTGATAGGCATGTTCTGACTTTTCGCCGGCATTGGCCAAGATAACGGGCACGAAGGATTGGAGAAACATCGGGACAACAAAGAAAAGATTGCTCACTTTAAGTGCTGCCGTATAAGTGGCAATCTCCATGGTTGCCACCTCATTCAGCTTGAGAAACAAGGGATCAACATTGTAGAGATAGAAGGTGATGACACCACTGAAGTGCTGCCACAGTGAAAACCCCAGGAATGCCGACTTGAAGCAGTGCGAAAACGTTTCCCAGTCGATGGGGCCAAGCTGCCCCTCTCGCAACATTACCACTGCCCAGAAACAGGCCACTGAAAAAGTCCAGCACAGATAAATCGTAAGATAAACAGAGAGCCCAGGATAAACAAACTGTGCCAAGCACAGAGTGGCAAGCAGACTTTTTGTCAAGATCTCGACTTTCGCGACACGCTTCTGTTGCAACTCCATCCGCAGATAAATCCGGCCTATTTCGGCGGCCTGGATCAACTGGGTACCGAGAGCCAAGGCGACGGCCACGATCTGCCAGTCATATCCGAAGAGCCAATAGGAGATACCGAGCAGTATCAGCAGCGAAAGGGATTTCGCCAAGGAAAAACAGTAGAATGTCGTGACATATTGGGGGAGTGTACCATTGGTCATCCATTCCTTTTGGTGTTTCAACAAGGAAGTCTCAGGAACGACCAACAAAACGTTAAAGATAAATAACACAGAGGTGGCCAAGCCAAAATCGGCCAGATCAACTGTCGGCAGTGTATTGAGTAGCACCCATAGCGTAATAAAATCAAAGCCACGCGACCCCACCGATTCCAGTGCGGAGTAGCCGAATGCCTTTTTTAGCTTATCAAGCATTATGAAGTCGATAGGTAATGGTGGATATCAGCTTCTGATTCTTTTGCAGGTTCAAACAATCCATGCTTGTATATCGTAGACAACCCTCTCCTGTGGATGAATATAGGGTGACTTCGCTTGTTGGCTTGGTATCCTGGCGAATCTTTATGTCTTCTTCAAGCCCTTTCAACTCTGCACAGTGCGCGTAGTGAAAGTCCTTGAAGAGCATATCCAGCTTGGCCTGAATAATATCGGAAACAACAATTTCGCAGCATGTCCTATCAACCGAAAACAACCTTTCAAATCTTACCAAGGAAGACTCGCCAACAAAACCATTATCAACTTTCCTGAAGCGTAGTTGCTCAATGAACCAGAATCTGACATTATCGACAAAAGAATGAAAACCGTTTCTCCAATATATATTGACTCTTCGCTTGGAGACGTTGACAATACGATCCTTAATGGGGAGCTTCGAATGCAGTACCCCAGAAGGAAGAGGCAATGTCTGGACTGACGTTTCGCATGGCCCCTCTTCCCCACCGAAGCGTGGCGTCATTTCTCTTCCATTCATGCATATATAAGGAAGAGGCTGCTCGTCAGCCACATGCCCATAGCCACCCAAAGGTGTCGCCCAGGTAATCGTGATATTCGGCGAAAGCTGCACCACATCAGGTAACATATCTCTATTCGCCATCTGATAGCTGCCCTGTCCTGAGTAAACAATAGGCCAGGAATGGCTGATAATCGTACAGGGTATTATACCCATACCAACCATGGGGCCTATCGGCAGAGAAGTTGATGCCAGCTAATTCGGGTTCAATCCGTCGAAGTACCAAGGGAAAACTCCCGTCCCTTCTCTGGAACGAGAGCACTCGCTTGGCCAAGGCTTCAAGCTTCGTCTGATCGAGGGCTCTCAAACAGCGGTTGATATACTCGAGGCTGTAAACCAATGCACCATATCCGAATATTTGTTCCTGGCCTCTGCCCAGATAAAGTGCTGTGCCGTCTGCCATCATAAGATGTTCACTAAGCTGCCCGGCCTTGATGATGATGTTCTTGAGCCATTCAGCCTTTGACTCATGGTATATATGTATAAGAACAAACAAGGAAAATGCATGGTATTGCAGGGATCGAGTTTTGAATTCGTCAAGAATCATGCCTTCTGGTGTCGTATAGAGATTTATCGCCAACCTGAAAGTCACGCGATCATACCAGGCGAGCCGCTTGTCAAAGTACTTGTTGACCACTCGTAGAAGATACCAGTTGAACATTCTGGTTCCTTTCTTTCGATAGCGAGTCAACTGCTCGACACAGGGGTGCTTGACCCCATGCAAGCATCGCAACGCCTGCATCGCAAAAACGACAAATTCCCAGGAGTACTCCCTGCTATTTTTTTCTTGCTGCTCAAGATGCTTGATGGCTGTATGGAAAAGTCGGGAGCCGCTCGAGTTTTCGTCATCTTGAACAGCGGCACTCAATGCCGTGAACGCATAACCCCAGGTCGGGGGGTCCGGGAAGCCCTTTTCCGAATCCAGCATGCGCTCGAGATGAGCATTAAGCCGCTTACCAGACTCTTGATATTGTTTTATCCTATCCATCAAGTTACGACTTTGACCCGAGCCCCAAGACTGCATGTCATCCCTTTTTCTACTGTTGCCTCTCCTACCGCCATGACCGGAAAGGATGGATACTTTCTTTCACGTATCCTGAACAGCTGTTTCTTTAGCCAGCGAGGGTAGAGCGATTGATACGGCAACACCCCTTCATAGCGAGGATTGCATGACCGGATGATTAAATTAGATTTTTCGGGATCAGCAATCATGCGCTGATGCACGATCCAGCGGTACCCCAAGGCATCTCTTTTTTCATCTCTTACGTAACATACACTTTGCATGCCTTCGATATCATTGGAAAATGTAAAGTCAAAATCTAGCCATGTCGACCCGGACACCGGAACTCTTAGGGAAGTTACTGGGTACTGATAATAAATATTTGAATTTTTATGAACTATTTCCTTGTCATTAATTTTCGCCGGCCTGTCATTACTTGAATAAACGACAAACCTGGACACTAAATCATAAACCTTAGACACCTCACAGAAGCTAAATTTTACCGCACGGAGTAATTCATTGTTTGATAGCTTCCTCCGGTCACCTATCGTGACATGGGTGCCAAAAAGCTCCGGAGAGAAACTGATATCGGAAGCAATCACAGAGATTTCTTGTGCTTTATTCGAGTGGTTTTTAAACGAATAGTAACCTACAGAGTTACCAAATTCGATATCAAGGAATATTTGACCTGATTCAACAAGGGAGGGCATATCATCAGCTGGAGTCATCTTGCCACCATTACATATAAGCACTGACAAAGAGCTAAGAGTACGTCACAAGGCGGCTTTTCATTACATTCTGTTTCTGTTCTCCTTACTTATAGGAGTAATTATAATATCCGTAACCATACGCCGTGGCGGCCTTGCGCTCGACGGCGTTGAGCACGCAGCCCTTGAGCTCCACCCCGGCGGTTTCCAGGCGGCGGCGGGCCGCTTCCAGTTCCTTGATCGGGTTCTGCTGGAAGCGCACTACCATCATGGTGGTGCCACACTGCTTGCCCACTACGGCGGCATCGGTCACGGCGAGTACCGGCGGGGTGTCGACGATCACCAGGTCGAAGCGCTGGCTGGCTTCTTCGAGCAGTTGGCTGAAGCGCTGGGTGAGCAGCAGCTCCGAGGGGTTGGGCGGTACGCTGCCGCGCGAGAGGTAGCTCAGCCCTTCCTGGCTGGTGGCGCGCAGCACGTCGTCCAGCGCGGCCTTGCCGGCCAGCAGTTCGGAGAGCCCGCCTTCGCTCTTGCCGCGGAAGGCGTGGTGGATGTGGCCCTTGCGCATGTCGGCGTCGATCACCAGCACCCGCTGGCCGGCCTGGGCGCATACCGCGGCCAGGTTGATGGAAACAAAGCTCTTGCCGATGCCGGGGCTGGGGCCGGTGATCATCAGGCGATTGTCGCTGCCTTCCATCATGGCGAAGTGCAGGCTGGTGCGCAGGCCGCGCAGCGCCTCGATGGAGGTATCGGCGGGAGCGCGCTCGGCCAACAGGGCCATGGGCACCGCCCTGCCGCGCTTCTCTTCGCGCCGGCGCATGCGCTGGGTGAGCTTGTGCTGCTCCTCGGAGAGCGGCACCGTGGCGTACACCGGCAGGCCGGTCTCTTCGATCTGCGCGGGCGATTCCACGCCGCGGTTGAGCAGGCCGCGCACCAGTACGAATCCCACCGCCACCATGCCGCCGAGCAGCGTGGCGAGAATCACGATCAACGGTTTCTTCGGCTCCACCGGCAGGCGCTGCACCATGGCACCGTCGAGGATGCGCACGTTGCCCACGGTGCTGGCCTTGGCGATGTTCATTTCCTGCATCTTGTTGAGCAGCTGAACGTAGATCTCCTGGGTGACTTCCACATCACGGGTCAGGCGCAGCATCTGCTGTTGGGTTTCGGGCAGGTTGTTGATCTGCTGGTTGAGCTGGGCGCGCTCGCGCTGCAGCTGCTGCTTCTTTTCGTTCAGCGCGGCATAGGTGGGGTGGCTTGGGGTGAAGCGCCGTGAAATCTCAGCCTCGGAGAACTCCAGCTCGTTGAGCTGGCCTTCCAGGGTGACGATGCGCTCGAGAATCGCCTGGGTTTCCAGCGAGAGGTCGACGCTGTCCTGCTGCATGCGGTAGGCGTTGAGGGTCTCTTCCGCCTGGCTCAGCTGCACGCGTACCTGGGGCGCCTGCTGCTCGAGGAACTCCAGGCTCTGTTCGGCCTCGGCGCTCTGGCGCTGGATGTTCTGGGTCAGGTAGACCTGGCTGATGGCGTTGAGGGTGCGCTGGGCGCGCTGGGGGTCGGCGTCTTTCAGCGAGAGGTCGAACAGGCCGCTGTCGCGGCCCTGCTGGCTGACGCTGAAGCGCGTGCGCAGGTCGTTGATCACGTCGAGCAGCGGTTGCTGCACCAGTTCGAACTCGGCACCGGGCGCGGCCAGCAGCTCGGCCACGCGCAGGGTGACCTGGCCATCGAGGAAGCTCTCGCCCTGCCCGGTCCGGCCCTCGCCGAGCACTTCGCCGTCGAGGCTCAGCCGGTAGCGCTGGCCCTCGAGCACTTGCAGGGTGAACGCTTCACCCTGCAGCGCCGGGGCGACGTGCAGCTCACCCAGGTTGAGGGTTTCCCCGGCCCAAACGTTGCGCCGGGTGAAGGCGTAACCATCCAGGAAGGCCGGGCGCTCGACCCCGTGGCGTACGAGGAAGTCCCCCACCAGCGGCAGCCGGCGCGGGGTGACGGTCACGTCCAGCCGCTCCTGTTCCACCGCACGGCCCAGCACCAAGCGCGAACGCAGGATGCCGAGCTCCGCGTCGGCCTTGGTCTCTTCCCCCAACATGGCACGCACGTCCTGCAGCGGGTTGTTCATGCCCGCCTTGCTCTCGACCTGCACCAGCGCATCGGCGCGGTAGATCGGCGTGGCCAGCAGCGCATAGGCCACCCCGAGCAGGCTGAACAGAGCGGTGATGGCAACGATCCATCCCTTATGGTCGAGCAACAGGCCGAACAGGCGGCCAAGGTCGATTTCGTCGTCGGCCGGCGCCTGGTGGGCCGGGGCGGAGGGCTGGGCAACATCTGACATGGGGACTCCGTTTAGCTTCAAGCTGAAAGCTTCAAGCTGAAAGCGACAAGCTAAAAGAAAACAGGGTTAGGCAGGCAGTGGAAGCAGGCTCACAGCTTGTTTGACCAGGCGGCGGATGCCTGCTTGATCAGGTCGTGGGCGTGTTCGAAGGCTTCGCGGCTCATGCGGTAGGGGTCGGGGATGTCGCGGCCCTTGCCGCCGTCGAGCCAGCGCCCGAGCCGCATGGTCTTGCCCAGGGCGGCGGGCTCCAGCTCGCCCACGGCGCGGCGCTGGCCGTCGCTCATTACCAGGATCAGGTCGGCGGCCTGCAGCATGTCGGCGGTGAGCTGGCGGGCCTGGTGCTGCGAGACGTCGAGCCCCTCGGCCTCGGCCAGTTCACGGGCGGTGGGCTCGACGCCCTGCCCCACCAGCGCGCCCAGGCCGGCGGAGCTAAACTCGCGCTGGGGCAGCTTGGCGCGCAGTATGGCCTCGGCCACCGGGCTGCGGCAGATGTTGCCGATACAGACAATCAGGATGCGCTGGAACATCAGATGTCGTCTCGCAGTTCGGTCACGTCGCGCGTGGCGCGGGTAACCTGGTACACCGCCGTCACGCTGGGCAGGATCTGGCTGATGATCCGGTTCCAGCGGCCCAGCGGGGTGGTGGTCACGTAGACCACGTCGTTGGGCTCGAGCTGGAAGCGCGTGCCGAGCATCATCGCCGTGGCGTTGCGCGCATCGAGCTGGTACACCGTGGCCAGCTGTTCACTCTCGGCTGCGGCTTCGCGGATCACGAAGATGCCGCTGGCATTGGCGCTGTTCTCGTTCATGCCGCCGGCGCGTGTCAGGGCGTCGGTCAGCGACAGCCGCGAGCGCCCCATCGGCAGGCTGACGGTCTCGCCCACCTCGCCCATCACGAATACGTGCTGGCCCAGGTTGTCGGGCACGTGCAGCACGTCGCCATCCTGCAGCAGGCGGTTCTGCTGCAGCTCTCCCCGGTAGAGCATGTCGTACAGCGAGAGGCGGTACTCCTCGCCGTTGCGGGTGAGCGTGACTTCGTGCCAGCTCGCCTCGTCGTTCAGCCCGCCGGCCTGGCTGATGGCGTCGAGCACGGTCAGCGGCACGTTGGTGATCGGCTGGCGGCCCGGCTCGTTGACCTCGCCGGTGACCAGCACCTTCTTCGAGCGGAATGCCGCCACCTGGACTTCTACCTGTGGGTCGGCAATGTAGGTAGCCAACCGGCGCGCGATGATGTCGCGCACTTCGGCCACCGTCAGCCCGACGACCTGGAGCCGGCCCACGTAGGGGTAGTAGATGGTGCCGTCGTTGTGCACCACGTTGCCGGATTCCGCCGCACTGCGCTCGCCGCCGGCGGGAATGGTCAGCTCGGGGTGGTCGTAGACGGTGATACTCAGCACGTCGCCCTTGCCGATACCGTAATCGTAGCCTTCTACGTCGGCCAGCAGCGAGTCGCTGAGGCGGCGCATGTCGGCATTGCTCGGCGCCGGCCGCTGCGCGCGTACCAGCCCGGGGGTGATCGGGCGGATGTCCACCAGGTCGTCGATCGGGGCGCTTTCGGCGCGATAGCCGATGTGCCCGCCGGGCGCATAGGCGCAGCCGGCCAGAAGGCCGGCGCAAGCCAGCAGGACGAACCGTGTGAGTCGGGTGTGATGCATTCAGCCAGCCCCTTGAATTTCGTTCGGACACGCTACCGCCCCGAGGTGACGAAGGCGCATCCCCGAGGCCGGAAAAAAGAATCCCCCAGCCGGCAAGGCGATGCCGGCAAGGGGCTCAGATATGTAGGGCTGCCGCTTCGGGCGTTGCCTTTTGGCAACAGGGGAAATTAGGCACCCATAAAATCGGTGGCGATAGTACACATTTCATTACCTATAGACCATGCCTCTCATCATTTTTTGACCGCTTTGCAGCAATGTCTTACAAAAACTGTCGCAAATTTCCTACAACGAAAGTCGTCCAGCGACGAAGCTCTGGTCATGCGGCGCCTCAGGCGTTACCATCCGCCGGAATTAGTTTTCTGGTACGTAGCACAAAGTAACAGTCGCCATTGAGCGACATCTGCACAGGGAGTCGACGGATGACTTTGAAGGGTATTGCAACGGTGGTCGTGGCGGGCATGCTGGTTGCCCCGCTGGCACTGGCTCAGGAGACTGGCGCTGCGGCCGGCTCCGGCGCTTCGAGCGGTTCCGCCGCAACCGGCGCCGCTGGCAGCGCAGGGGGTACGGCGGCAGGTACCGGGGCGGCAGCGGGTGGCGCAGCCGCAGGCGGTGCCGCGGCGGGCGGCGGCCTGGCGGGCTTGTCCGCGGCGACGGGCCTTTCCACCGCGGCGCTGGCGGGCGTCGGGATTGCCGGTGCGGTGGCCGTTGGCGCCGCCGTTGCCTCTTCCGGCTCCAGCAATGGTGGCACTGGCACCACGGGAACCACGGGCACCAATTGATGGGTTGGCCCTGGTCCCAAGCGCCTAAGCGAGACCGCCTGAGGGCGGTCTCGCTTTTGTGTGGGGCGCTGTTCGGTCTGGCCGGCTGTGCCAGCGACGGCCTGAGCCCGCTGGGCGCTTCGCTGCAAACGGTACTGCCGTCGCGCGGCGAAGCGAGCGACCAGGCCGCCGAGATCCCTTATGCCACGCTCGCGCTGCGCATGGGGGATCTGCAGGGGCTGGCCGTGATGGGCACTCGAGCCGGCGACCACAGCTATTGGCCACTGGCCGATGGCGTGCTGCTGGCGCTGCACGCCGGGGGGCTTTATGCCACCAGCGGGCTGGCGCAGGACCTGTTGGCCACTCACTACCCCGAGACCCCGCCGCCCTGGCAGCTCGATACCCCGGCCCGCTTCGTGCTGGTACGCCACTGGCAGGATAGCGAGGGGCAACTGGTACGCGGGGTGGCCCAGGGTACGCTGGCGTGCGCCGCGGCCGAAGCGACCGAACTGCCGCTAGGGGATCGCCCGCTGGAGCGCTGCACGCAGCAGTTGCGCTGGGAGCATGGCCCAAGCCAGAACGCGACGCTGTGGCGCGACCCGCAGGAGCGCCGGCTGTGGGCGGTGGATGAGCGCCCCTGGCCCGGCGCGCCGCGAATTCGCTGGCAGGTGGCCCGGCACTGGTGGCAATGAATGCCTGCGGTGCCAGGCTTCTGCAACAAGACACGTGAAAACCCTCATGACGCGACGCCGCCCTTTGCTGGCCCTTACGTTGACGCTTCTGCTGCCGGCGCTACTGCCGCCCCCCTTGGCTGCCAGCGCCCAGCGTGAAGCGCCGGCCTCCGGCGCCATGCCGGCCACCCTGCTCGAGGCGTGGCTGGCCTGGCAGGCCGAGCAGCCCGAACCGCTCGACTGGGCCTATAGCTTCGCCCTGCGCAACAGCGACGCCGCCACGCTTGCCGGCCTGCGCCGCGAGCTGCTGGCCGAAGTGGCCGCACTGGGCGATGCCCTGGCACTGATGGGCGACGCGCGCCAGGCGAGCCGGCTGCAGGCATGGCACCAGGCGCTGCGGGAGCTGCCCATCGACGCCGCACGCTCGCCGGAGCGCTTCGACCTGCCCTGGCTCGCCGCTTCGCTGCGGCGCAACCTGCCCACCGCACGCCTGGCGCACCTTGGCAGCTGCGAGCCGCCGGGCTGGGTCGAGCTGTGGCATGCCGCCGGCGTTACCCGCCTGACCTGGCAGCCCGGCATGACCACGGCCGATGCCGTTGCGCAACTGCCCGCCGCCGGTCGCGATGAGCTCGACCA
The DNA here is from genome assembly GCF_015992245.1 of Halomonas sp. SS10-MC5. Lineage (NCBI taxonomy): Bacteria > Pseudomonadati > Pseudomonadota > Gammaproteobacteria > Oceanospirillales > Halomonadaceae > Halomonas > Halomonas sp. SS10-MC5. The sequence goes on from NZ_CP065435.1 coordinate 2,687,381, forward strand.
GGCCGCGCTGATATCGCCGCTGGGCACCGCCACGACGCTGGGCGTAGCGCGCTGGAATCGCGAATCGGCCCCGCTGGCCCCCGGTGCGCGGCTAGTGCTGCTGCTGCCCCGCCACGGCCTGGGCGGCACCCAGGAGGGCAGCCTGGTCAACCAACTGCTGGTGCGTTTTCTCGCCACTCGCCTACCCGGTGACGCTTGTACCCTATGGCCAACCCCATGAACCCACGCCCCCGCCGGCCGGCCCTCTCCCTACGCGTGTACACGCGCGCGCTGCCAGGCTGCCTGATTGCCGCCCTGCTGCTGGACAGCCCCTCGGCGCTGGGCGCCGGCCAGAGCGATTTCGGCGGCGTCGGCCTGATGCAAACCCCCACCGCGCGCATGGCGCCGCTGGGCCACTTCGCCGCCACCTATAGCCGCACTGCGCCCTACCGGCGCTATGGCGTGTTCATACAGCCCACGCCGTGGCTGGAGGCAGGCTTTCGCTATGTCGAGATCGAGGACCGACGCTACGGCGAGAGTATTGCCGGTGAGCGCAACTACCTCGACAAGGGGCTGGATGCCAAGTTTCGCCTGCTCGAGGAAGGCCCCTACCGGCCCGAGGTGGCGCTGGGCCTGCGCGATGCCGGCGGTACCACGCTGTTCGGTGCCGAGTATCTAGTGGCGAACAAGCGCTTCGGCGATTGGGATATTTCGCTGGGCCTCGGCTGGGGCTACCTCGGCGCCAGTGGCGATCTCGGCTCGCCGCTGGGCTGGCTCGACAGCCGCTTCGATCACCGCCCCACCGAGTACGGCGAAGGCGGCGGTGAGTTCGAGATCTCGCAGCTGTTCCGCGGGCCGGCGGCGCTGTTCGGCGGCGTGGAGTACCAGACCCCGTGGCAGCCGCTGGTGCTGCAGCTTGAATATGAGGGCAACGACTACAGCAACGAGCCGGCCGGCACGCCGATCGCAGCGGAATCGCGGGTGAATCTCGGCTCACGGCTGCAGCTGGGGGAGAATGTTTCGCTGCATGCGGGCTGGCAGCGCGGCGATACCCTCATGGCGGGGGTGACGGTTTCGGCCAACCTGGCGGGGCTCGCCCAGGCCAAGCAGGACCCGCCCCCCATGCCGCTGGATGCCCCGGCCAGGGGTAACTGGCAAGACGTCGCCGAGGCGCTAGAAGCCAACGCCGGCATGCGGGTGCACGAACTCGAGCGCCGTGGCGGCAGCGTGACGGTGACCGCCGAGCCGCAGCGCTACCGCAACCTGGCCACCAGCGAGGGCCGCGCGGGGCGCATCCTGCACGCCGAACTCGGCCCCGACGTGACCGAATTCCGCTATCGGTGGCAGCAGCACGGGCTGGGCCTGCGCGAGAGCGTGCACCCGCGCGACTCCTTCGTGGCTGGCGTGGCCTCGACCGACGCGGCCCGCGAGCACCTGCAGGGCGTGTACGTGCATGCCCAACTGGAGCGCGCCGCGGGCGAGACCCTGTACCGTGGCACGCCGAAGCGCTTCGACTACCACTTCGGCCCGGCCCTGGAGCAGAACTTCGGCGGGCCGGACGGTTACCTCTACCGCCTCTCGGCCTTCGCCGACATGGCGTGGCACACCGATGCCAACGGCTGGTTCTCGCTGCGCGCCGATGCCACCCTCGCCGACAACCTCGACAAGTATGACTATATTGCCCGCTCCGAGCTGCCGCGGGTGCGAACCCATATCGGCGACTACCTGGCCAGCGCCGACGTGGGCCTTACCCAGCTGCAGTACACCCGCACCGCCCAGCTGGCGCCCGACTGGTACCTGCTGGGCTACGGCGGGCTACTGGAAGTCATGTATGCCGGAATCGGCGGCGAGGTGCTCTACCGCCCCTTCAACAGCCGCTGGGCCCTTGGCCTTGACGTGAACCGGGTGCGCCAGCGCGAGTTCGACCAGCGCTTCGCGCTGCGCGATTACCAGACCTGGACCGGCCATCTCACCGCCTATGTCGATACCGGCTTCGAGGATCTGCTGGCCAAGGTCAGCGTCGGGCGCTACCTCGCCGGCGACAACGGCGTGACCTTTGATGTCTCGCGCGAGTTCGACAACGGCGTGCGGGTCGGCGGCTGGGCCACCTTCACCGACGCCGGCGACGACTTCGGCGAAGGCAGCTTCGACAAGGCGCTCTACCTCTCGATCCCGCTCGATGCCTTCTTCGTGCGCTCGAGCCGCGATCGCGCCGACATTGCCTGGCAGCCGCTCACCCGCGATGGTGGCGCCCGCCTCAACCGCCGCCACTCGCTGTATCAGCTTACCCAGGAGCGGGATCTCGGTAGCTACTGGCGCCAGTTCGAGGGGGTTTGGGAATGAAGATCGAGCGATACGACCTTTTCCTAATTTAAATTATTTACTTGGCAATTTATGTTGTTGAAGCATTACAAGCTGGTCTGACCAGCCAGAAAAGAATGAAAAGAAAATAGAGCGAAGCCAGCAGAGCTTTGCCGTACGCAAGGAATCAGGATGTTTCAGAAAGGGAAGCCACGCTGCCTTTCACGGCAGCCCTATGCCTCGATTCGCAGGCCCGGTTCGTGCAGTGTCAGGAGTGGTCGCAAGCGTTCGAGGCGAAGTGCACATGGCCCGGCTTGAGCGAATAGTCGGCCTTGGGCACTCACTTAGACACCGCTGCTGGCAAATCGCCGGAGTTCGCTACCTGGTCTATGTGGCGCTGGGCATCTGGGCGCTGGCGGCCGATCCTTTCACGCTCTCCTCCACTTCAGACCGTGCCCTGTCGCGTGAATACCAGAACCTTCACGTACGACTCTCCGGTGTCGAGCCCGCCCCGCTGACGGTGGTGATGATCGATGCGCCGAGCATCCAGGCACTGCATGGCGACGGTAGCGGGTGGATGTCGAGCAGCGATTGGCCGCTGGACTACGCCGACCATGCCAGGCTGATCACCGACCTGACCGACAGCCAGGCACACCCACCCAGCGCGCTCTTCTACGATATCTTCTTCGAGGCACCAAGAAGCGCCAGTGGCGATCTCGGGAGGCTGGGCAGCCGGCTGTCCATGCTGGCACAAGATGGCCCAACCAAGCTGTTACTGGCCGGGGGTGGCAGCCCCATGCCCATGTCCCTGCCTTCCTATGAGCTGCTGGCTCAGCCCCAACTGGCGCCGACATCTTGGCATGGGCATGGAGATGACTACCCCTTCCTGGCGGCCGTTCCCCTCCTCAACACCACGCGCGGCGACGTCAGGCCGACCCCGGCGGTTGCTGTGTACCAGGCCCTGTGCGAGGCCTCGAACCGCTCATGCGATTGGCTGGAGCCGACCTCGGCCTCCGATCTTTCCGTGCAGTGGGCATCACGGGAAGCGCCGGAGTGCGTACCGGCAGAGCCGGTAAGCCGCTCGGGCGCACTGCTGAAGCGCTTCGCGCAAGGCGTGCTCCAAGGGCTCTACCGCAAGGTGGAGCCGAGCCACCTCTCGGCCGACTGCCTGCCGGTCAATCTCGTTCGTGCCTCACAGCTCTACGGCGATGACCCGGTTTCGCTGGTTCCGCCGGAGCTCGGTGAAGGCGCACCCTATGCCGTGATGGTCGGTGTCGTCATGCCCAGTATGCTGGATTACGTTGCCACGCCCATTTACGAGCAGTTGCCCGGCGTCATGCTGCATGCCGTCGCCTTCGAAAACCTCTGGCGGCTGGAGAGCGGCTACTTCCGGTATCGAGATGTCACGCTGTGGGGCATCGCCGCATGGTGCCTGGCCGTGTTGCTGTTCATGCTGCAGGCGCAGCGGCGTCACGTTTCCCCGCCACGTACGAAGATTCCCCTGGTGCTGATCTGGTGGGGCGTGATCACCGTGGCCGTGTTGCTGCTTCAGCTGGTCTTTCACAACCTGATGCGAATCGTACCGGAGGGATGGCTATCGCTGATCGCTGTCGTCCCCCTGCTTCGCGAAGTCGTGCTGCGCAACGAGGCAGCTACCCAGCCAATCAAGGAGACAAACGATGCATAACGCGCGAATGCTATGCGCTGCCGCCATTCTGATGTGTACCTCGGCCGCCTGGGCCGAGGCGGTTCAGATCGTGGAGATCCCCAGCCCCCGTTTCACCGAAGCTCAGCAGGTCAGTAGCGAGCAGTGGTTTTTGGTCGACGAGATTGCCGGCTTTTCCTTGCCGCTAGCGGCAAGCACCAACACCGGTTCTCAGCGTGAACTGCTGTTTACCGTCGCCGGGGAGCAGTACCGTATCGCGCGCGCCGATGTCGTCCTTGCCAACGAGGCGCTTGTCACCAGTGCCTGCGATACGGTTCCTCTGGCCCTGGCCGCGGATACCCGCTCCGCCAGCGTGAAGGGGGCAGGTGAATCATGCCGTTGATCAAACGCATCGCCACGCTGCTACTCTGCCTGACGCTGGCGGGGTGCGCCGGGCTGCCGACTGGCGACTCCCAGCTTGCCGGGGTGAGCTACGAAGTGCGCTCGGCCGACCTGCAGCATGTCCACCGAATGAACCGCGTACTGATCGCCGACCAGGCGCTTCTCGATTATCTCAACGGCATTTTGATCCGCCTCGAAGCCGGGCTGGATGAGCCGTGCAACTGCATCGTCGTGGTCGATTCTTTTGCAGGCTACGAAGCTTACGCGCTCTCGCCTTACACCATCGTTCTGTCTACCGGCGTCATGGCGCAGGCAGAGAGCGAAGATGAAATTGCCGCCCTCCTTGCTCATGAACTCTCGCATGTATTCCATGAGGACACGATCAAGTCCCGTTTTCAACAGGCCGCTGTCACGGCGGCGCGCATCGGTGGTATTGCAGCCGGCAATGGCTATAGCGTGGTATTGGGCGATGCCGCCAAGGAAGCGGCCAACGGCCTGATCTATCACCGTTGGAACAGCGAGCAGGAAGTCCAGGCAGATGCCTTTGCCGTGTCGCTTCTCGCGGCAGCCGGTTACTCCCAGGATGGCTTGAAGATGGCCGTTCGTCGCTTGGGCGAGTATTCCCAAAGTGCCCTGGCAAGCCGCGGTGATGATACGCCCGTCTGCGTTACCGATGCGGGCGACAATCGCTATAACGTCAATTTTGCCGGCTGCGCCGCGCGCATGACCGGTTCCCGCGATAGCCTCTACGAGCCCATGGAGGTCCGCCTGGAGAAGCTCAACGAGCGCATCTGGGAGTTAGAGCCTGACGAACGTCGCCGCCGCATCGGCAATGACGTGCCGCGTTTCGCTTCCGTCGACTATCTCTATGGGCTGAACCGCCTGGTATCGAACAATGAGACCGAGCTGCGGGCTGGCCTGGAGGCGGTGGAGCAAGACGCGATCCCTCCGATGCTGGAGAAGAACGCCCACGTCTACAACCAGCTTTCTCTCGCCCACGCTATGCTGGGCAATCTCGAGCCGGCACAGGATTATTTCATGAAGACGCTCGAGAGCGACTACCGCACCACCTTCAACTATCAGCGCCTGCTGCATCATGCCAATCAGCAGAACAACCCCCAGATGGTCGGGCGCATCATTACGCTCATGCATCATGACATCGGCCTGTCCGAAGAGATGCTGCCCTACGAGTATTACCTCGCCAAGCGGCATGAGTTGAGGCTACACGAAGCTCAAGCGTGGGCGCGTTGTGGCTTGAACCTGGCCCAGAACCTGGAGCTTTACCAGCGTTGCGTCGAATTCGGCGAAGCAGCGGACAAGAACTTGGTGCTTAAATGGTAAGCGGCAGCCCTGGCACGACAGGATGAAGGTCGCTTCTCTTGCAGCCCGGCTACGGTCGGGCTGGCTCATGTTTGCGCAGCACCGCCCAGCACACCACGCATAGCCCCAGGTAGCCGCTCAGGCCGCGCACGTCACGCAGCATCGACTGGGTCAGCCCGAAGTCGATGAAGGCCACCGGCACCATCATGCCCGCGGCGGCCAGCAGCCGGGTGCCTGGCTCGGCACCGGGGCTGCGCAAGCGGCGCCAGAACAGGCCCAGCGGTACCACATAGAGTGCCACCAGCACCGCGACGCCCACCAGGCCACGGCGCGCTGCGGTATCGATGAGCTCGCTGTGGAGCTGGTCGTGGTGGCGTATGCCCGCATGGAGCCCGGCCTGGTCAATCAGTTCATCGCGCCGTGCCGACACCTCGCCCTCGCCCCAACCAAACAGCGGCCGTTCGAGGAACATCAGGCCGCCGGCACGCCACATTTCCAGCCGCAACCCGACAGAGGTACCGCGAGAATCCCCTGCCCAGTACTGTTCCAGGTTGCTGTAGGCGAGTGCCACACGATCCCTGACGCCGCTCTGCGGTATCAGCGCCAGCGCCAGCAGCAACGCCATCAGGGTGCCGGCCGCCAATCGCCGGGTCCGACTGGGCAACAGGTTGCGCGCGACCCGATAGACCACCAGCAGCAGCAATGGCGCGGCGATCCAGCCACCGCGAGTGCCCGAAAGCAGCGACCCTACCATGCCGGCCATGGCCGCCAGCAGGCCCAGCACCACCATGGCCGGGCGACGAACGCTGCCGGCGCGCAGGCACCACAGAGCGCCAAGCAGCGAGAGCCCGCCCAGCAGCAGGGAGAGATTGCCGAAGGGAATGGCGTTCATGCCGTTGCTGGCTCGCGCCTTGCCCAGCACCAGCCGTTCGAAGAGGGCAATGCCACCGGCGCCCACGGCACCGCACGATACCGCCAGCCACAGCAGCCGCGGCTCCGGCGAGAACGACCTGAGCGCCAGCAGCAGCGCGGCGCCCAGCAACGGCCACAGCGGCAAAAGCACGCCTTGGTTGCCCTCACCTATCGGCCACTGGCCGCTGCGCCATACGTCGAGACACCACAGCCCGCCATAAGCGAGCAGAGCCAGCAGCATGGCGATATCGTCGCGGTCGAGCCAGCCATCGCCACCCATCCGTGGCGCATGAAACAGCAGCGCTGGCAGCAGGGTGACCGCGGCGAGCAGGGGAAAGATCGCATAGGCCCAAGGCAGCACCACCAGCAGCGCAATAAAGGCGAACCCCCACAGACTGGCCAGTGTCTCCAGCCGTGCCGTGTGGGCTTCCAGTCTGGCGGGTAGCCGCCTGCGATTCGCTCGCTCCTGCTGCTTCCAGGATGTGCTGGCGGTCATCTGCGTTCCTTTCGCGTGCTCTGCTGGGGCGACGAGCTGCCTGCCGCCCTGGGACGACGCGTATTCTGTCATGGGCACCCCGCGCCAGGGCAGGATTTTCTCGCGTGGCGCAGTGGACTTTGCTCGCCTGGCGCGGTGAATGCAGGTGGCGGGTAACTGCCGTTTCCCTTTCCCAGCGGTATCCCCTAGAATGCGCCGGCTTTCGCTATACGCGTGACCGCAAAAGCCCGCCATGGGGCTCAGCGCCTCCCTTCGGATGCTTGGCTGCGGCTGGCGCGGCGCCGTTCAGCCCGACCGAGGGCGATCGACCGGCATGGCCGGAAGCAGCCGCTTGTCGCAAAATAATGGGTCTGGGCTGGCTCCTCCCTTGACACATCCTAAGATATATTCATTACTCGGCACATGATCGACTCCGCAGGTAACCTATGAACGCCGCCCCACGCTCCGGCAATCCCTCCGCCCAGGTGATCCGGTCGCTGCTGCAGCACAAGCACCAGCTCTCGATGCATTCGAAGAACGCCCCCTATGCGCTGCCGGCCCAGGTCACCGAGCTGGACCTGGAGGCCGGCCAGCTGGTGTTGGAGGCGGAGTACAGTGGCTCCGACATCGAGCAGTACACCAGCGGTGGCGGCATGAGCTTCGACATCGAGGCCCTGAAGGCCCCGGATGCCGGCGAGCGCGAGGTCTACAGCATCAGCAACGTGTCGGCGAAGATCCTGAAGACCGATAGCACGACCTACCGGCTGGAATGCCAGCTGCCTGAATCCGTCTTCGTCCAGGATAGCCGCGGGGCGATCCGCATCCCCTTTATCCTGGGCATGCAAGCGCGCGTCAGCGTCGAAGTCTACCTCCACGAACTCAGCATCCCCGGGCGCCTGCGCAACCTCTCCGTCGGCGGCTGCATGGTGGATATCGACATAGCCGACAGCATTGCCATTACCGTGGGGCAGAGCGTGCCGGGCATCACCCTGGAATTTCCCAGCGGGGTGAGCTTCTTCGCCGAAGCAAGCATTCGCCACATGCGCCCCTTCGGCAACCACGGCCATGCAGCCGTGGGTTTCCAGTTCATCAACCTGACCACACCGCAGTCCGAAGCCCTGTTCCACTATGTCTCGGAAGCCGAGCGGGAAGCCGCCTACCGAACGGGAGCCAATGACGCAGTGGCCACGCACTCCCCCCTCTTCATTCCCGGTGCCAAGGAGAAGAAGATTCTGCAACGAGAAGAGCAGGAGCGCCAAAAGCACGCGCAACGCTCCCCCGTCCAGCGGGGGGTGATGGAAATCGCCCATCAGATCCAGATCGGGCTGATGTACATGAAGACCCGCCACCTCTTCCCCGAGGAGATCCTGTATGACTGTGCCGACACCCTGCTCTATCTCGTGGCGCAGGATCGCAAGGCGCTCCTCTATGCGCTGGCGTTCCTGCGCAACGAGCCGGACTGGGTACGCCATGCCGTCCAGGTAGCCGGCCAGTTGGCGGACATGATGCTGCTGCGCGATCCCCATTCGCCTCATGTGCGCGAGGCCGTCCTGGGTGCGCTGCTGCACAGCATGGGCAAGCCGCTATTGGTCAGCGAGGAGCTGCCGTCCCTCAAGGTCCACATGAAGCCCTACCAGAAAGAGATCCTGAAAGGGCACGTAGCCGCCCTCAAGGAAAAGCTGCAGGCATTGGGCTGGTCGCCGAGTCCGACCTGTCGCGACGTACTGGTCAACGCCAACGAGCGACTCGATGGATCCGGCTACCCGGCGGGCAAACGAGGTGAACAGCTCTCGGAGCTGGCCAGGCTGGTTTCCGTGCTCAAGGCCATCAACAAGCTGACGCATGAGCGCAATGGCATTCCGCCGCGGGCGCCGCTCGATGCCTACCGCTGGGTCAACGATGCCTCTGGAGCCTATGACAAAACCATCCTCGTCGAATACATCCAGCAATATGGTCTCTACCCGATCGGCAGCCTGGCCAAGTTCTCCGGCAGCTTCCTGGCCTGGATCATGGATATCGATGCCAAGGGCATGCCCACCAAAGTCAACGTCATCAAGAATCTATCTTTCAAGGACACTAATATCGACAGCGTCTTGACCAGCAAGGACTTCGCGCAGATAGGAAAGCTCGAGGGAGTGGTCAATCCTGCTGACTACGGGGTCCGGATCGCCAAGTAAGAAGCTTTGCCAAGGGGGGACCTATGCAGCTCGCAAACGCCGAGGCGAACATCGCCTTGGCCTTGGCGGCAGGCCTGCTGATGCTGGTCTTCCCCCTGCGGGATACCATGGGGCAGAGCGAGCCCGAGCATGACCAGTTGGTCTTTGCCGGCTCCGCGACCTACCCGCCGTTCCAGTGGCTCGACCGGCACGGCCAGGCGAAAGGCTTCGTCATTGATCTGCAGGAGAGCATGGCACACCACGCCGGGATCGACGCCGAACATCGGCTGATGGAGTGGGATAGCGCCCTGCAGGAAGTCCAGGACGGCAGGGCCGATGCCATTGCGCTGTTCGCCGCCGAAGAACGTGCGCCTTTCCTCGATTTCACCGAGCCCTTCTATTACCTGTTTCACGGCATTTTTTCGCACGACGACGGCGAGCACTTCAGCAGCCTGGCGGCCCTGGAGGGGCACCGAGCCGCCGTGGTCTCCGGCAGCCATGCCGAAGCACGGCTGGCGGAAGAACACCCAGATATTCCGCTGGTGCCGGTCGCCACCGAGTACGACTGCCTGCGCGCGGTGCAGGCCCGGCAGGCGGAGGCCTGTATCGAGGCCTCCCTCACCTCGATGCGCCACGCCGCCGAAATGAACGTACGCCAGTCGAGCCCCCCTTTCTGGCCGCAGCCCTACGTGTTCGGGGTTCGCAAGGGGAATACGGCCATGCTGGCCTGGCTGGAGCACCAGTTGGCCGTGGTCATGGCCGACGGTACCTTCAACGACATCTACCAGCAGTGGCGACCCGAGCTGGAGTGGCGGAAGCCCAACATCATCGACAGCCTGCGCACCTATGCCTGGGCAGTTGCCGTTCTGCTCTTCATGGCGCTGCTGGGCTTCATGTTTTCCTGGTACCTGAAGCGTCAGGTATCCCTGCGCACGCGCCTACTGTCCCAGGAACTAAAGGCCCGTAGCCGACTCGAGGAAGAGCTGCGCTATCAGGCGGAGCATGACACCCTGACCGGGCTTCCCAGTCGCACCAGGTTCATCGAGAGCCTGGACCGGCGACTCCAGGAGCAGCCGAACTGGGAGCCCACGGTAATTCTCCTGCGCTTGCTCAGCCTGGAACAGCTCACCAGCATGTTCGGCTATCGCTTCGGCCACGAGCTGCTGCTCATTAGTTTCGCCAGGCATCTCGAATCGCTGGATTTTGCCCAGGTCAGCCACTTGGGTTCGGGCGTCTTCGCCATTCTGCGCCAGCACGACTTCTCACACGACGATCTCGCGCAACGGGTGAACGATTCCCTCGTCGTCGATACGATCAGCATCGACGTGCAGGTCGCCATGGGCATTTGCGAGGGGCGCACCAAGCGGGACGAATGCAACGGCTCCGAGGCAGAAGAGCTGGTGCGCCGCGCCATGACGGCCTACTCCGCGGCAGCCGGCAGCGGCCAGGCGTGGCGTATCTACAGCCCTGACCTGGAACCCGACCCCAACGACCTGATACTGCTGCGAGACTTCCGTCGCCATGGCACACGCGACATGTACCTGCTTTACCAGCCCAAGCTCGACCTGGCGAGCGGTTATGTCCGGGGAGCCGAAGCGCTGGTCCGTTGGCAGCATCCGCAGTTGGGCAACGTGTCGCCCGCCCATTTCATCCCGCTACTGGAAGAGACGGGGCTGATCACACGGCTGACCTACTGGGTCATGGAAGAAGCGATACAGGCCGTCGAGCGATGCCAGGAGCATGACGAGGATTTCAGCCTCAGCGTCAACATCTCATCCCGGGACCTGATGGAAGGATCCACGCTGATCGATTTCATCAAGACGAGATCGTTCGCCTACCGTAAACAGGCGCTGTGCCTCGAGATTACCGAGACAGGCGTCATCCACGACCAGCGCCACGCCCAGAAGGTCATCGAGCAGCTTCACGACGAGAACATCAGCTGTGCCGTTGACGACTTCGGTACCGGCTACGCCTCCTTATCCTACCTGAGTGCGTTTTCCGTCGATGAGGTCAAGCTGGATCGCAGCTTCATCAGCAACATGCTGGAAAACCGGCGGCACCGTACCATTATCGCCTCGACCATTGCCCTGGCGCATGAGCTGGGGCTCAAGGTGACGGCGGAAGGGGTCGAAGATGCCGCCACGCTTCGCGAGCTGGCCGGGTTGGGCTGTGACATGGCCCAGGGGTACGTCATTTCGAAACCCATCGCCGAGCGCGACTTGCATCAGCTCATCGGGCACCGGTACTTCAGCGAAACGCTTCTGCAGGAAAAGGTTTCGCCTGACTGACCTCTCTCTCGCGAAGGGCAAGCGACTGCCGCTGGCGTGCGAGGCGGTTCATTACACCGCCAAGATTGGCTTTCCATTCGCAGTGCCTTTCAACCAGATCGCTGAAGTTGCAATTGACGATGCCGCTTCCCGCGTCGGGTACCGGCACCAAGCCTGCCGGAGCAGCGAAACCGGCATCCGCCTTACGGCACAGCCACTGCAGCTCGCTGTCCTGTTCCGAGTGGCAGTTATGTATACCGGCCGCCGTAGAGGCAGCAGCCGTGCGCCAGTCCAACTCGTTGGCGCTGTCCACGGCACCGCCCAACAGGATGGCATCCCGGACATATCTCCCGGGCCCCTTACTGGCCAACGCCAGCAGAGCGAAGAAGATGACCCTGGCTCCCAGCGAATGTCCCATCAGAGTGAAAGTTCTATTCTCGGTACGGCTGATGGCCTCGGCCAGCAGCGCCCCCGCCTTCTCCGCGTTCAGCATGGCGGATTGCCAAGGGTTGAACGCTCCCTTTTCCCCACGGAACAAGATATCGCTCGTATGTGCGCCAGCTGCGGTTTTGGTCAGCAGCCCACCCAACCTACGCAGCGCTTTGGCTTCCCAATTCAAATACCAGAGCGAAGCATCACAGTAGTGTTCCGTCAGGCCATCGCACCAGTCATGGGCATCAAGATCCCCCTCGGACAAGGGACCATTGACCATAACGACCCGATGTCCACGGTCCTCGGGTGACGTACGCTTCAATACAAAATGGTAATCGGGGATGTCCTTCAGATAGGCATTTGCCAGCCCATAACCGGCCTTGCCACCCAGCCCGGCTCCGGCGGCGGCAATGATACCCAACTCTCCGCTCCCTACCTTGGTCAACGATGCCGAAGCGAGCAGGTCTTCGTGCGAAGCGTCGTGGCGGGCACGCCAGTAGGAGCCCCCCAGCGCCACCGCAATGCCTGGCGCCGCCAGGTAGCTGCTCGCCTCCCCGGCACCGGGTCCATTGCCATTGGCCAGGCCAACGAGGTTTTTCCTGCGTGGCCGCATCAGATACTTGAACTCTCCCAGTTCGAGTATCTTGGCTGTTGCCTTGGTGAAGTTCGGCATCGAGCCATCATGCTCTGCGCACAGCTCGCCATGCCACACCTGGGTCTGGCACTCATCTCCTGCCTTCCCATCGTCACCAATCACTGCGCGCGCCATGCTGTCGCAGTAGCGACACTGCGCCGTCAGTAGTTTGCATGAGGAGCACAGGAAGGTGGCGCGGCCAGAGCCATGCTTCTTGAACAAGGTATGGCGACTGAATTCTCCGCACCAAGAACACCAGGAATTCAAATGATGCAGGCGTACCTCGGACATGAGTGAATACCCCTTCAGAGCATCGCGAGCCTTCTGCTCCGAGCCATCCATACCGAACAGCACCTTGGCAGGACTCGCGTGATTTATTCTAAGAGGCTTAACGGCACCGCAAGTCGAAACTTTAATCGGATGGTACGGCTTACCCGTTTGTCCGTCTCGCTGGTAGTACCTGCCAGGCGGGCACTGCTGTCACATAAAAACAGCGTTTCCTTTCAGGGCGGCTTACCCTAGAATGCGCCGGCTCGAGCTTCGCTCGTCACTTTCGGAGGGTCGCCTGATGACGCTGAAAGTCCTCTGCAGGCGTTTGATCGCAGCCGTCGTCGTACCTGTCATCCTGGTGACGGCCACGCTGTACCCGATCCTCCAGGCCCACCTCGGCGCCCGGCTCGACGGCGCCGTCTCGGCCGCCGACGCCAAGCTCGAAGCCGGTTTGCGAGTGCTGCAGAGCGAGATCAACGCCAGCATCAACCACCTGCTGGCGACCGCAGAGATGCCGCTGATCCAGCGCTACCTGGCTGGCGTGGGAACGGTTCAATCCCCACGGCAGGAGGCCACGGCACATCTCACCGAAGCCCGCCTTCATGCGCTGTTCGAAACGCTGCTGCCACACTACGCGCGTTACACCCAGTTAAGCCTGATAGATTCAGCCGGCCGGGAACTGGTACACGTCGGCGACGCACCGGCCCAGCCCGAGCGTCATGCCGAGGCCATTTTTTTTCTCGAAGCCATGGCGCTCGCGCCCCGGGACGTCTACGTCGCAGCGCCAAGTCATGCTCAAAACCGTCAAACGGCCGGCGCTTTCCAGTTGACTATCGCCACGCCCGTTTTCGACACGCTTGGCAAGCGCAAGGGTGTGCTGAGATTCACCCTGGATTGGCATCATCTGGCCACCGATATCCAGCGAACCGTTGCCATGGAAGTGGAATCGCTCCCCTTCATGATCGACGCACGGGGAACCTGGCTGCTGACCGAGATGGAGGGGCCGCTCGCGTTCGGTGACAGCTTTGCGGCACATTCACCGCTCATCTGGGAGGCGCTCTTGCAGCGCAATCGCGGTGAAGTGGACGATGGCGATCAGCGAGTCTTGTTTCGCGCCTACGATGCGCGCATTGACCACTATCATAGCCAGGCCGGGATGGTCACCGGCCCACCGGGCTATTATCCGTGGCGGCTGGGGATCACGGTGACCCAACCTGCTCTCGCTACGCTGCTCGCAGAGCAACCCACGGCCGTTCTGATCGCCCTGCTTCTCTATGTGCTTTCCATCACCTTCGGCGTGTACTGGGCGATCAGCCACCATCGCCAGCAGACCCTGCGCCAACAGGCGCAGCGGCTCTCCCAGCAGGCCCATGACTATGCCCATGAGGTGCGCGACCTCTACGAGAATGCGCCGTGCGGCTATCACTCGCTGGACGCCGACGGGCGCGTGGTCAAGATCAACCGTACCGAACTCAACTGGCTGGGCTACGCCGCAGAGGAGGTGATCGGCAAGCGGGACTATCGGGATTTCGTCACGCCCGAGACCCGCGAGGCGTTCGAAGCGGCATTTCGGGAGGTGCTGGGGCCGCAGCGGGAGGGCTCGGCGGAGTGCGAGCTGGTCACCCGAAGCGGCGACACCCTGCCCGTGGTCATCCAGGCCACCGCCTATCACACACGGCAGGGGTTCGTGCACTCCCGCGCGATGGTGTTCGACCTGAGCGAACGCAAGCGGTTGGAGGAAGCGCTGGCTCGCCAGGCCATGACGGACCCCCTGACGGGGCTGGGCAACCGGCGCTACCTCAAGGACCAGGCCAGCCTAGAGATGGCCCGTGCCCGGCGCAGCGGCGCGCCCCTGAGCCTGATCGTCATCGACCTGGACCACTTCAAGCGTATCAATGACGAATACGGCCACGACATAGGCGACCTGGTGCTGCAGGACTTCGCCCGCAAGGCCGCGGAGCAGTTGAGAGAGGGCGACGTGTTGTGCCGCATGGGCGGTGAGGAGTTTGCCGTGCTGTTGCCCGACACCCCCAAGGAGGCTGCCTTGCTGATCGCCGAGCGGCTTCGCCAGGCGCTGGAAAGTTCACCCGCAGCGGTGGATGAAGAGGTCGAGCCTTCGGGGCAGCTGCGCTATACCGCCTCGATGGGGGTCACGTGGGTCAATCCGGAAGCATCGACCCTGAAACCGGCGATCAAGCGCGCTGACACCGGGCTCTACGAGGCCAAGGCTCGCGGGCGCAACCGGGTGGCGTGGCAGGGAGAGTGACGCCAGGCGAGTGTGGTAGCCTTATGCAGGATCGGTCTGCAGCTCTTGGGCGCGCTGGTAGAGACGACGAATTCTCTCGACAGCCACGGCTTCGTGCTCGTCCAGCTCCAGCCGAGTGTCGTCCTTCCCTTCCGGCTCTTCCATGGCATCGACCAGCTGATCAGAGTAGCGCCGCAGCAAGTGCCCCAGGTTCATATTGATCATGGTGATCTCCAATTCGAACTCGTCCTTGAGTTCCTGAAGCCGCCGCGTTTCCCTGGGGTCGAGACTGTACTCAAGCTTGGCCCCGAGCGTTTCGCTCAGAAACTGCTCGGTTGCCTGGAGTTTCGGCAGAAGTTCGTCCAAAAGCTCCCTTGACGATAGGCTCGGATCGAATCCCGCCATGCTTTCTCTCTCAGTCAGAAATTTATGGATTATCCTACCCACCTCTCCTAAGAGCACGTGCTCAAGCCAGCAGCGACATCACGCCCCGCGGCGCCTGGTTGGCCTGAACCAGAACCGCGGAACCCGCCTGCTGGAGGAATTTCGCCTTGACCAGGGCGGAGGTCTCCTGGGCGTAGTCGGCATCGACGATTCGAGACCGGGCAGCTCCCAGGCTTACCTGCTCATGCCCCAAGCTATCGAGGGCGGATTCGAAGCGATTGTGCAGTGCGCCGTAATGGCTGCGATAGCCATCCACCTGGCCCATCGCCTGCTGGAGTTTCTGCATCGCCTCGAGGGCCTTCTCCCTCGGGTCCAACGCCACCCCCTCGAGCCCCAGTGAGTGGCTATTGGCTGGGGTAGGGCCAACGGTAAGCTTATCGATTCCTTGGCCGAAGCCAGCACCGACCGCTATCTCAGTGGGCCTACTGACAGGGCTCATCAACGGTTCCGGCTCCTCGTATTCGATGGGCATCTCGTCCCAGGTTGCCCGGGCATTGAAAGCCCCCTCCCCTGCAACGAAAACGAGCAGGTTCTCGGTGACTCTGTCCAACGTGACCCGCTCCAGCATGTTGTCCGCCAAGCGACCGTCATTGAACTCGGTGCCGTCTTCATCAGCTGTATCCAGCGCCAGCCGATCGCCATCTCCGCTGTAAGCGATGAGCATGCCGTTGTAATCCAGTTGGATAGGCAGCGAATTCGGATCATGAGACCCCGCACTGTCCTGCAGCAAGCCGGCATCGTAGGAGGCATCTGCATTGAATCCGTTACCCACCGTTATCAGCCGGTCGTTGGCCGTCGCGGCGTCGCTGACGTTGCGGTACTGCCAGACATAATCGGGATGATCCCCTTCGATTGGCGTGCCGATGAGATGCTTCCCGTCTACCGTGAAAATCTGTATGTCGTCGTCGAAACTCAGCGAATCGATCTCCAGCATCACGTTAGTGGCACCCTGGGGAATGTAGGCCAATGACGCGATGCCGGAGGAGAAGCGCTTGAAAGTCGGCTCGAGCAGCTCGGTGATATGCGGTGCGTTTCCCAGCTTGACTGGCAGCGGTCGAGGTTCCTCCGGCGCAAGCGGGGTCTTGCCGAACGCCTCGGTGCCAAACGCGATCCGGTCGATCTCCTTGACAAGCTGCTGGTATTCGGCATCGATCGAGGCACGATCAGCCTCCGAGAGCGTTCCGTTGGCTGCCTGAACGGCCAGCTCACGCGAGCGATGCAGGATCTCATTGATACTGTCGAGCCCACCTTCGGCAGTCTGCATAAGCGAAATCCCATCATTGATGCCTCGCGACAGCATAGAGCCCGCGCGCAAGCCTGCCTCCATGCGGTTGGCAATGGCCTGGCCGGCGGCATCGTCCTTGGCGCTGTTCACGCGTAGGCCTGAGGCGAGCCGTTCCATGGACACCGCCAACTGGGACTGGCTGCGGGCAAGGTGGCTCTGCCCCTTAAGCGATAAAATGTTGGTATTGATGACTGTCATGGCCGCTCTGCGGAAGAGATGATAGCTATAATTTCGGCAACGGATAAGAAAACTTTAGTGTAATAAAAAGAGGCGCACCTTATTCTTTAGGTGCTGCATGAGATGCATAAGTATGAATAGGCTAGCCTTACAGTTTTAATTTTCTGAACTAGTTTGGTAAGGAAAAACCGAAATGGCTCTATAATTCAGAGACACCAGAAGCCAAGGAGCAAGTTGGAAATTAATAAGGTGCCGGATCCGTTTTCAAGAAAGGGCCTCTTAAAAACGAAAGAAGCCCAGAAAAGGAAAAAAGAACTGTTAAACTATAGGGAGCCAACGGGAGCATGTGTCAGGCGAATATCATCACTTTACACAGTGTACGCAGCGCACATCTAGCCTTCACCGCCCGGTTAGCAATTTCGTAATTGCACTCTCAATCATCTGGTCGCTTCCCAAGCTATAATTTAAAGCCTTATCAGGGCGCCTTATCAAATTATTCATGCATGCGTCAGAATCCCTAATAAGCAGCCCAGTAGAAAATTCTTTCTCAACATCACCGATATAGTCCGAGCAGTAGACGGTTGGTATACCGAAATTTAGCGCATCAAGAGCACAGGTGGACGAGAAAGTAACATGCACTCTCGCGGACTGCAATGATTCATTAATTCCTATCTTGACAGGATCCTCAACCTTAGACTTAATGTTCATTTTTTTTAGCATCGACTGTATTTCGATCGCCTCATCAATATGGAGTGGATGCGGCCTGATTACTACTTTTTCTTTTATTAAAGAATGCACATTTTTTATAGCATCATAAGGCACAGGAATTCCTTTCGACTGAGGCTGATGGGTATAAAGAATGTATCTACCAATATTTTTAGAAAACTTAATATGCGGACAAACAGGATTCCCACCTTCGACTACTCTTGCCCCTACCTCAATATCACTATCCTTTACTAGCATTTTTGTAGCCATACCTCCCCAAGTCCAAAACAAATCCGGAAGCAACGGACTAGAAAGCTCTAATTCTTTAAACTTAGAATATGCAGGGTGCTTAAAACCATTAATACCGTGCTGCACATCTATAACAGTCACGCCCAGCATTTTGCAAGCAAAAATAATAGGGAAATAATAGGGGCTATAATAACACCTTAGCAGCACAGCATCGACATTCATTTTGGCTAGAAGCTTAAAGTACTCACCAATCAGACCATTGAGAAAATAAAATCTACTCTCAAGATCGCGGCGAATACTTGCGCCATAGAACTCAATCAAACGAGAATCAAAGAAATCTATCTCCTCTTTTTGCTTAGTACTCAATAGCTTTCTGTACTGGGGCTCGGCAATATTAATTCGAGTCGTAGCTATACCTTTTTCTTCGAATTTCCTCAGAATACTACCAAGAAAAATCCTATCTGCAAAATAACCGACCTTCTTGATTCTTTTTTTCTCTGGGTAAACATCAGTCAATACCCCCGAGCTCAACAAGCCCCCTGCAGGCATTTCCACAGGCTTACAAAATACCTCTTTCAAGCAGAATAAAAACGCCTCTCGGATTAAAGGGGAGTAATTCAAACGAGAGGAAGAATCCAAACTTGAAACAATACGGCTGTAAACATCAAATTTCTCGTATGCAAACATATCCCCCTCCACTAAAGGCCTAACAGATCAAATAAATTATCGTCATCACCCAAGAAGCTTTTTCTCTCATCACTACCTTTAACCAACTGATCAGAAAAAGAAGGCAACAGACCCTTATCCTCAAGCAACTTCAAGGAACGGTCAGTACAAACAGAAGACACTAATTTATAAGCAAAATCATGTACACCGAAAATTTCACTAAGGATAAACGCAAGCTTCATTCTATTTTCATTGTTCAAGGTCATTAGACGCTCGCGGCTGGGCAATAGCAATGCATCAGCACTTCCCAACTCGGTAGCCTGCCGCTTCACTTCTGGCACACTCTCGGGCAGATGACTGATATGTTTCATATCATTGAATCGATACAAACGGAATCCATGATTCTCCATCCAATCGAGAAATCTCGCCAGGTTGAATTGCATCTTATGAATCGGCTGAAAAGAAATTCGAGCCTGGATGATTAGTGTATTGGCCAATGCTTTCGTAGCATGCTCCAATATTTTCAAGTTGTCATGACCAGCATCAAGTGCCAAGAAATCAATACTAGGAAGACCCTCAATGCTATCAAGAGCAACTGTTGGAATTTGATACCAGGACGACCTAGAATCAGTTTTAATAGATGCGGCTTCTAATTCATCATCTGTATAAAGCGTGACAGGCTGGCCATCACCAAGACTGGTGCTGGGGAAGTGCTGTATTTCTCCATATTGAGCAAGATGGTCCACCGTAGGTAACTTCCCGGTAGGATCGAAACTCAGAATAACGACACGACCGCTGCCAAGCAATTCGCGGGCATCTGCCCTGGCGGCCAGCACCGCACCATTATCAACTGCAAGCACCGGGCTTTCGAGCTGCCAGTCAAAAATACCGCTGGGTAGCGCTACGGAAAGTTTCACAGGGACATTTTCATCAGCGAACTGCGCTGCACCACTCTTACTGAAGGTCAAAGCCTCGGGCGGCTTGCCTTCGCAATGACGCTGCCATATGGCGCGCAGCGCAGTGGCCAGATGACTGGCAAAGCGAGGACCATCGCAAATGGGAGAATCCGTCAGAATGGTACGTAGGGCAGCACGAATGACGGCAAGATTGGGCAAGTCAGCCGCCAACTCCGTGGCACGTTTACGAAACTCTTCCCAGCTATCTGTTACCAGTTCGGAAAGCCCGGCATTGACGAGATGGGTTGCACTATGACGCCCAGCAAAGGTGGGACCGACCCGGGTTACGACAGGCACCCCCATCATCAGGGCCTCACATGTGGTCAAACCACCTGAATAGGGCCAGGTATCCAGAGCGATATCGATACGCTGATAAGTGGCCAAGAACTCCTGGTGCTGTGCCGGGCCTTCCATCAATAACCGATCCACGGCAACGCCATGTTCCGCAAAGATTCCAGTCAACTTGTCGCGGTAGCGTGCGCTTTCGAACTGAATCCCGCGAAGCAGCAGCTTGCTGTCAGGGATTTCCTTCAGCAGCTTGGCCCATTCGGCCAGCATGGGTGGAGATAGCTTGGCGGGGTTATTCAGGCAACCGAACGTGATGTAGCCATTGTTTAGCGCAGGAAGACCATTGCACGAAGGGGCATGCTCGGGAATATGGTAACAGATATAGTCGTCAGGAAGACGAATCAGCTTCTCCACATAGAGTTCATCGACTCCCTCAGGCGTCTCGATGCTGTCGCTCAAAAGATAATCGAAGCAGCTTAGCCCAGTCGTACTGATCAAGCTTCCCACCCACTTGACGATCAGCGGAGCTGGCTCACGAGTCAGGGTATCGTAGCGCGAGCCTTCACCGGCACCGTTCATGTCAATCAGTATATCGATGCCATCACTGCGAATCGTCTTCTCCAGTTGCTCTGCACTCAGCCCTTCGACCACCTCCCAACGGCGGACGACATTCTGAAAACACTGCGTCAACTTATCCACTACTTGGTTTGTACTGTAAGCAATCAACTCGAACTGCTCAGCAGGTAAATTCTCCAGTGCAGGAAGTATCATCTGCCCTACCGGATGCACTCTGAATCCACCGGAAAGCAGTCCAACACGAATTTTTTTTGCAGGGTTCTTAAGCGTACTTTCCCGAGCTGAGGCAAGCATGGCAACTTGCTTACCCCATTGTACCGTCATGTTGTAAAGATCCACAGCACTGTATGCAGGATTATAGTGTGCCGCTACCAATAGATTTGAATGGACCTTCCTATTGGAAGGATTTAACTTCAGCTCTTTGTTGTAATGAAATTCGGCTTTTTCATATTCACTTTCTTTGACATAGAGTGCCGCAATATGGTTATTCACCCCTACATGTTTTGGGTTTATCTCAAGTAACCGCTTCAAGGTCTCAAGAGCGTCATCGTGTCGCTTAAGCTGTTCAAGTATGCGGGATCGCCATAGCAGTGTTTCTTCATGATAAGCGTCTAATGCTAAAGCACGATCATTTATCTCGAGCGCCCTGCGGTTATCACCCAGTTGATGGTAGGCTCGGCTCATCCATACCAATGCGGTCAAGTGGTCTGATTCTGCCTTAAGAATCTCATGCAGCGCTGCCGTCGCCTGCTTGGCCTGCCCTGCCAGCACTTGATACTGTGCCAGTTTCAGCCGTTGAGCGGCGCCGGGCGTTGCCAGCTGGTCGATCACTTGGGCCATGGCCTCGCAGGCGTCGGCAAAGCGCTCCAACCGGCCCAGCACGTTTGCATGTAGCTCATGGGCCTGGGCAGCCTGCGGGTAGCGTTGCACCAAGGCTTCGGCCATTTCCAAGGCTCGGAGGTAGTCTCCCCCACGATAAGCGCTATCGAAAGCATCTAGCTGAGCGGCCGGCAAGACATTGCCAACCTTTGGTGCGGGAGAAGGGTAACGTCGACGAGCATTTTTCTTGGCCATGGCCGGGGCACCTTGACAGTTGTATACGATGGCAACTGCTCATGGTAAACCGCCTGGCGCGCCGGGATACGTGCAAAAGGACTAGCAACAACCCCCTTTTTCGCTCTTAGGCTGAGCGGTTTCCCAGCAAATACCTACAACGAAGCGAGGCTGGCCAATCGGCCAGCCTCGGGAGAGGGTTGCATAGCACAACCCGATACCAACTTCGCGATTAGCCCAGCAGAGAGAGTACGCTCTGCGGCGTCTGGTTGGCCTGGGCCAGCATCGATGTACCAGCCTGCTGCAGAATGTTCGCGCGGGTCATGTTGGAGACCTCGACAGCGTAGTCGGCATCCTCGATCCGCGAGCGGGCCTCGCTGAGGTTGGTGACGTTGGTGGTCAGGTTCTCTACCACTGAATCGAAGCGGTTCAGGGTAGCACCAAGCGTTGCACGCTGGTCGTCGATCTGCTGAAGGGCAGCGTCGACAACATCGATTGCTGCTTGCGCGCTTGCAAAGCTGGTGACATCGATATCCGCCACTGCTGTGTTAGTAAGGCCAATATCGCTAGCCGTCATCGATACGGTTTCGACTTCGATGGAGTCAGAGGTCCCGGTATTGGCGCCCACTTGGATATTCAAAGTAGCCGAATTGCTGAGCAGTGCAGTGTCGTTGAAAGTCGTTGCTTCGGCAATACGAGTGATTTCTTCGACGCGCTTATCGATTTCCAGCTGGATGGAAGCACGGTCATCAGCTGAGTTGGTGTCGTTGGCCGCCTGCACCGCCAGCTCACGGATACGCTGCAGGTTGTCGCTCAGCTGGTTCAGGCCGCCTTCCATGGTCTGCACCATGGAGATACCATCGTTGGCATTACGCTGGGCCTGCTGCATGCCCTTGATCTGGGCGCTCATGCGGTTGGCGATAGCCTGGCCGGCGGCATCGTCGGCTGAACTGTTGATGCGCAGGCCGGAGGAGAGACGCTCCTGCGCCTTGGCCAGCATGCTCTGAGAAGACTTCAGGTTGTTCTGGCCGATCAGGGCGGTGATGTTGGTATTGATCACTGACATGGTGTCATTCCTTCTTTACGTTGAGGGCTCCATTGACGGGCCCACTGAACCTTTCCTGCGGCCCAGCATCTCGGGCCTGTCTCAACGGCGCCGTTGGCCGTTACCCTAATTAACGGCTTCGCGAGGGAAACCTTTAGGGGGCGGCACGACTTTTTTTGCTTTTTTTGAAGGATCGGACACCTTGCCAAGTCGGCTTCGGTGTCGTAAACGCTCGGGCCCGGCAATTGCCGGGCCCGGTAAATTGGCCAGGATGAGTCGTGATCCTGGCACCGCTGCAAAACTCTCTAGCGGCTTCTACTACTTCTTGGTCTGGACCATCTGCATGCTCAACATATCGAGCTGCTGCATCAAGTAGGAGCCAGTGGAGTTCATCTTGGCGAGCATGACATCGAGCTGCCCGAACTGCTTGCGATAGCGCTCGATGGTTCGCTCAATGCTGAGTTCCATGCGCTCGTAGCGGCCGTTCAGGCTGTCTACCTTCGTTTCCGAACTCTTGATCGAGCTCTTCACCAAGCCCTCGGCGCCCAGCACCTGCTCCAGCGTCGTGCCGAGCCGGCCAGCCATGCCGGCTTCCTTGCTATCTCCTGCAAAGAAATCAGACAGTGCCTGGGGATTGCTTGCGATCACCTCGTCGAGCTTGGTCTCGTCGAGTTCCAGCCGGCCGTTGGGCTTCAGTGAGATGCTCATCTGGGTCAACATCTGTATGTCGCCGCCCGGGACGAGATCACCCAGGTTTCGGCTGAGCCGCGATTCGATGGTGCGTACGGCACGGTCGCCGACCAGTTCACCAGCCGTATCGGCGTCTCCGGTCGCCTCGGTCATGCGACCGATGGTCGACTTCATCTCGTTGTAGGCGGTAACGAACCCTTTCACAGCCTCCTTGAGGACATTGTTGTCGCGCTCCACCACCACCGTCGCGGTTTTCCCCGCCGCCGCGGCGTCCAGTTCGAGCGTCACACCCTGAATCGCGCCCTCAACCCGGTTGGAACTGCTGGTGATGGTGATGTTGTTGATCAGGAGCTCGGCGTCTCTCCCGGCCACCTTGACTGCCGTATCCTCGGTCAGCGCGGTATTGGCGAAGGCCATTCCCGTCACACTCTCTGCCAGCCCCGTCTCCTTGGAGTTCACCACCAGGCGGTAGCGGTTGCCGTCATTGATGATCGAAGCCGACACTCCGGCATCGGCATTCGCATTGATGGCATCTCGAATGTCCTCGAGACTCCCGCCTTCGGCGAGATCGACCGTGACGTCCGCCTTGCCCTGGAAACTGAGCGTCAGCGTATCGCCACCCGCGCCCACCAGCGCATCGGTGGTGCTTGCGACACCCTGGCTGGCGATACTGCCCGCCTTGGCGGTGTGATTCACGGTGACTTCGTAGCGCCCCGGGCTCGCCTCCGCTCCCGCGGTCGCGGTGATACCCTCGCCCAACACACTGGTCGTCAAGCTCTGGTACAGCTTGGCGTCATTGAGCTTGGTCACGGCGTCCTGGAACTTGGTCAGGCCGGACTGCAGCCGGCCATAGGCCGAGATCTTGGCCTGCTCCTGTGTCTTCTGGGCCGTGATCGGCTTGAGCTTCTGTCGCTCCGCCGCGTTCAGCTGATCGAGTAGCCCCGACAGATCCAAGCCAGAGCCAACACCGAGTGAGGAGATGCTTGCCATGGGACGATGCGCCCTCCGTGAGCGTCAATAACGGTTATGGGCTTACTATCGGCTGCTGAACCGGCAACTTTAGCCCTGTGGCATAATTTTTCCGACCGCTAGCGGCAGGCAAGCCCAAGCAGGGAGTGATCAGAGCATGCCCCCACCACCCTCGCCCTGGCCCTGGCCCGGTAAGTGGCTCAGCTGCTGCGTCAGGTAGGCGCTGGTCTGGTTCATCTGGGCCAGCATGCCGTCGAGCTGACCGAACTGCGTCTGGTAGCGCGCGATGGTGGTATCGATGCTCTGCTCGGTACGGGTATAGCGCTCGTTCAGGCTGTCGATACGATTCTCGGCCCCGCCGATGGCCCCTTCCAGTGCTCCATTGCTGTCCAGCAGCTGTTCGAGTGTCGCGTCGAGCCGGCCCGACATGCCATCCGTTGCGCTCTCTCCGGCGAAGAAGGCGCCGACCTCGCCCGGACCCTGCGCAAGCGCCGCTTCCAGTTTCGTTTCGTCGAGCTCGAGCGTGCCATCGACACGCAGGGCGATGCCGAGGTCGGCCAGCATGGCGTGGTCACTCCCCTCGATCACGCTTGCCAGGTCGCTGCGCAGACGGGACTCGATGCCGCGCACCGCACTGTCCCCGATCAGCTCACCGGCCTCCCCGTCCTGGCCGTTGAAAGCCGTCAGCTTGCCTGCCGTGTCCTTGAGCTCATTGTAGGATTCGACGAAGTCGGCGACGGCCTGCCGAATGGAGTCCGTGTCCGGCTCGACCGTCAAGGTGCTGCTGCCCGTGCCCTGAAGGCTGAGCGCGACCCCCTGGATGGCATCGTCAACCTGGTTGTCGGCACTCGACACGGCGATGCCGTTCACCTCGAACCGGGCATCCTGGCCTTCCTGCAGCACCGCTTCGTCCTCCAGCGTTGCCTGTGTCGCCACGGTCGCGAAGTTGGCATCGACGATGGCCGCCTGTTCGCCGGTCTCCTGCGACATCAGGGCCAGCCGGTAGCCCTCACCATCGTTGACGATCGAGGCCGTGACGGCCGCCTCGGCATCGGCATTGATGGCGTCTCGCACGTCTTCGAGAGTGCTATCTGCCGCTATGGCAACGCCATGATCGAGACTGTCATCCGCGAAGGCGAGTTCGAGCATGGCATCGGCATCGTTGAGTTCGGCATCGAGGCTCTCGACGCGCTGCGTGGCAAGACTGCCGGCGGTCGCCAATTGCTCCACCTCGATCGCATACTGGCCGGGCGAAGCCTCGGGGCCTGCCGCAGCCTGCACCGCATCGCCGTTGACGGACGTGGATAGTCCCTGAAAGAGAGCGGCGTCGTTGAGGGCCTCGTTGGCGGACTGGAAACCAGAAAGGGCTCCCTTCAATTCGCCGTAGGCGGAGATCTTGACCTGCTGGGTTTCGATCTGCTGTTTAATGGGTTCGAGCTTGCTGCGCTCGGCGTCGTGGAGCTGATTGAGCAGGCCGTTGAGATCGAGGCCCGAGCCGATGCCGAGGGAGGAGATGCTGGCCATGGGGAACTGCCTTCAGCCGGTGAGTTCGGGTACCGAGCGACACTGCATCGCTCGGTACCGTCCTTACCTCTAGCTTGTCGGCGGCAGCGAGCCAACCTTTAGGCTCGGAAGCGATTTTTTTCGTTGCCTATGAACAGGGCCGCCGAGCCTGTCTGGCTCAGCGGCCGGAAAGGACTCACTCCAGCTCGACGAGTACACGCGACCGGGTTGGTGCCATCTCAATCTGCCTGGGAGCCTGCCGATCCATCCTGCGCTCGCTGAGCTTGAATCCACCCACGGCCTCGGCCAGCCGGTCGGCCTGGTCCTTGAGCTGCTCGGCCGCGACCGTGGATTCTTCCACCAGGGCGGCGTTCTGCTGGGTCATGCGGTCAAGCTCCGCCACGGCGATGTTGACCTGCCCGATACCGTCGCTCTGCTCGCCCGCCGCGACGCTGATCTCGCCCAACACCTTGGCCACGCGGCCGACCCCTTCGACCAGCTCCTCCATGGTGGCACCGGCACGCTGGACCAGCTCGGTGCCCGAGGCCACTTTCTGCCCGGAGGCCTCGATCAACCCACGAATCTCGCGCGAGGCCTCGGCGCTGCGCGTGGCCAGCTGGCGCACTTCACCCGCTACCACGGCGAAGCCTCGGCCCTGCTCGCCGGCACGGGCCGCCTCAACCGACGCGTTGAGCGCCAGCAGGTTGGTCTGGAAGGCGATACCGTCCATCACCTTGACGATGTTGCCGATGCGCTCGGAGGAGGCCGTGATCTCTTCCATGGTGGTCACGACCTGGCCCACCACTTCGCCACCGCGGGCCGCCACCTCGGAAGCGGACTGAGACAGCTCGCTGGCCTGGCGCGCCGAATCCGCGGTGTGCTCGACGGTACTGGTGATCTGCTCGATGGAGGCCGAGCTCTGCTGCAGGCTCGACGCCGCGTTCTCGGTGCGCCGAGAAAGATCCTGACCGCCGGTGGCGATCTCCCCCGCCGCCACGGTCACCGACTCGCTGGCATCGCGGATGGTCAGCATGACGTCCTCGATGCGCGAGACGAAGCGGTTGAAGGCGGCGGCAATCTGGGCCACCTCGTCGCGGCCGTCCTCCGGCAAGCGCTGGGTGAGGTCGCCATCGCCGCTGGCGATGTCGGTCATGGCGTCACGCGCCACCTGCAGCCGACGGAACATCAGCTTGAGCAGCGTCCCCAGCACCAGGGCGGCACCCAGCACCACCAGCACCAGGGTTGCCAGCGAGGTACCCAATACGGCGCGCAGCCCGGCCGTGGCTTCGCGCTGGTCCAGCGCCACGACGAGTTGCCAGTCGGTTCCCTGTATCGGCACGCTGCGAAGCCACTTGCTGCGCCCCTCCAGGTCAAGCCGTACGGGTGCTTCGGCCCCGATCGGCGCAGTGAAATAGTCATTGCCGAAGGCCGGGGAGAGGTGTGACGCCGGCTCCAGCGTCATATCGGGATCGGGATGCGCCACCAGCGTACCGTCGGCGGTGACGAGGAAGGCGAAGCTTGCCGGCGTCGGCGCGATGTCGCCTACGTTGGCCACGATGGTGTCGATGGAGATATCGCCACCGCCCACCGCCACCAGCCGACCATCGTCGTGGAAAGGCGTGGCAATGGTGACGATCAGTCCGCCGGTACTGGCATCCACGTAGGGCGGCGTGACGATGGTGCCGCCGGCCTCCACCGCCTGAAGGTACCAGGGACGCTGTCGCGGGTCGTAATCGGCGGGCGGGTTCCAGCCATCGGAGAAGATGCCCTTGCCGTCCGCCGGGTTCGCCAGGTAGGTCGACATGAAGCCACCGGCAGCGGCCACCTGCTGCAGAGCCGGCAGGGGGTCTTCGCCCTCGACGGCGGGCGCCAGCGCCTCCAGCATGCTGGCGCGGGCATCGATCCACTCGCTGATGGCGAGCCCGTTGCCCTGGGCTTCGGCAGACAGGTGGCGTGCGACCTGCTGGTCGTTATGGCGTTGGAGGGTAAAGTAGTTGATGGCGGCGTTGACAATCAGCGACACGGCGATAACGACGGCCGTGACCAATAGCAAACGAAGTCGCAGGGAGGTGAGCATGGAGAGTTCTCGCTTGTAACGGAATGCGGAGCCGGTCACGTCCATGCGCCGGGGGTAACCGCATATCGGCTGCGAGTCGCTAGACTTTAGACGCAAGTCAACGTGCGTGGATGATCACCTCGACACGGCGGTTCTGGGCCCGCCCTTCCCCCGTGTCGTTGCTCGCCAGGGGCCGCGTGTCGGCCAGGCCCACCGCCCGCAGGCGCTGCGAATCGACGCCTGAACGCTCCAGCGCGTGCACGATGGCGATCGCCCTGGCGCTGGAGAGCACCCAGTTGGAGGGAAACTCTTCGGTGCGGATCGCGCGGCTGTCGGTGTGCCCCTCCACGGCGACCTCCCCGTCATGGCGTTGGATCACCTCCATCAGACGCTGGATGAGCGCCTCGCCGTCGTCGCTCAGCTCGGCCGTGGCGGTGGGAAACAGCAGCCGGTCTTCCACGCGCAGCTTGATGCCTTCGGCCACGCGAGAAACTTCGACGCCCTCCAGGTCGGCCAGGTAGGGGGCATCGTCAAGGCGTGCGCTCAGTGTCTCCTGCAAGGCTTTCGTCGCGGCAACGGCCTGCGGCGTGATCTCCCTGACGCCATTCGGCGGGCGGTCGGTCAGCACCAGCGCGAAGTCGGCCGGCGACGTCGGCACGCTGCCGTTTGCCACCAGCGTCGGCAGCATGAGCGGTGGGGGTTCGCGCTGCGCCAGCAGGGCCAGCGGCGTGGGCGCCGCGAAGGCGATCCGCTCGCTCGGCGCCGGCGTCAAGCGCCGCGGCAACCCAGCCACCCCCAGCGCGGCCGAGATGGCCGACTGGCTCAGCCGCCCGGGAACCGGGCGCGGCATCGCCGCCAGCGGCAGCGCCTGGGTCATCTCGCTGGGCAGCGGTATGGCGAAGGGCACCCGTGTGGCGAGCGGTGCCGCCTCGTCGCCGGGGCGCCCGAAACTCGAGAGCGTGAAGATGAGCACCATCAGCGCCACCAGCAGGGTCATGATGTCCAGGTAGCCGATCATCCAGGTACTGTCCTGATCGTGATCGTGGTGGGTCGGCATCAGCGACTCGTGGCGCATGGGGCCACGGTGATCGCCGCCGCTGGCGTGCAGGGAACTCATCGAGACGGCTGTCGATCCGGGGTTGGGGAGACGGACGAAGAAAGATACCAGACTAAGGGATCACGGCCACGGGCGAAGCCGTAAAAAGCGCCTGCCGAAGACAGTTTCTCATGGCCAGGCGATGGCCTTCAGGCATCTTGTGGTGCCACTCCGCTGCGGGAGAGATAGCGACTGGCGAAAAAATCGGCCGGTACCGGCTGACCGGTGAGGTAGCCCTGGATCAGTTCGACGCCGTGTCGAGCCAGGATGTCGCGCTGCGCCTCGGTCTCGACCCCAACGGCGGCGATGCGCCACTCCATTTCTCCGGCCAGCCCCGCCACCGCGGCCACAATCGCCGCACTGCCGCGCTGGCCGCTGTCCAGGCGCTGCACGAAACGGCGGTCGATCTTGAGCATGCTGATCGGCAGCTCCTGCAGGTAGCCGAACGAGGCGTAGCCGGTGCCGAAATCGTTGATGGCGACCTCGCCGCCCAACCGCCGCAGCCGCTTGAGCACGACGGCCGCCTGATGAGGCTTCTCCAGCAGCGTTCGCTCGGCGATCTCGAACCCCACCAGGCCCGGCTGAAGCTTGTGCTCGTTGAGCTTGGTAGCCACGCGTACGGGCAAATCGTGCTGCCAGAACTGGCACGACGAGAGGTTGATGCTGACGGGGACCGGCGTAGCCCCCGAGGTACTCCAGCCGGCCAGCTGGGTGCAGACCTGCTCGAGGATGAACTCGTCCAGCTGCGGCAGCAGCCCCGCGCGCTCGGCCAGGGTCACGACGCTGACCGGCGGCACGCTGCCCAGCAGCGGATGATGCCAGCGCAACAGGACCTCGGCACCATGCAGCCGATTGCCGTCACGCTCGAACACCGGTTGATAGTGGAGCTGCAGCCCCTCGCCGCTGATGAAGGCTTCACGCAGGGCGGTTTCCAGCGCGCGCTGGCGGTCGTCCTGCAGGTTCATCTCGTTGCGGTAGAGACGGTAGCCGTTGCGCCCTTCCTGCTTGGCCTGGTACATGGCGACATCGGCATTGTGCACCAGCGACTCCGCCGTCGAGGCGTCATCGGGGTAGAGGCTGATCCCCAGGCTGCAGCCGAGGCGGAACTCCTGACCCTCGATCACGCAGGGCTCGTGCACGGCCTCCACCAGGCGCCGGGCCACCCGCACCACCTCGTCCACCTCCTCCAGATCGGGCAGCAGCACGAGGAATTCATCGCCCCCCAGGCGGGCAAGGGTGTCGTCCTCACGCAGGCGCGTCTGCAGCCGTTCGGCCACCATCACCAGCAGTTCGTCGCCGAAGGCATGGCCCAGCGCATCGTTGACCTCCTTGAAGTGGTCCAGGTCGACGAAGATCACCGCCAGCCGGCTCTGGTTGCGATGGGCGTGGCGTATCGCCAGCTCCAGACGATCCTCCAGCAGGCGGCGATTGGGCAGGCCGGTGAGGGCATCATAGTAGGCCAGCTTGCGAATGCGCTCTTCGCTGTCGCGCAAGTGGGTGATGTCGCTGAACAGCGCCGCGTAGTGGGTCGCCGTGCCGCTGCGGTCGGTGATCGCCGTGATCGTGAGCAGCTCCAGATAGAGCTCACCGCTCTTGCGCCGGTTCCAGATCTCGCCGCGCCAGTAGCCGCTGCGCTGCAGGGTATCCCACATCTGGCGGTAGAAGGCGGCATCGTGGCGACCCGAGGAGAGAATGGCAGGGGTCTTGCCAA
Organism: Halomonas sp. SS10-MC5; assembly: GCF_015992245.1. NCBI lineage: Bacteria > Pseudomonadati > Pseudomonadota > Gammaproteobacteria > Oceanospirillales > Halomonadaceae > Halomonas > Halomonas sp. SS10-MC5. The sequence continues at coordinate 2,717,888 of NZ_CP065435.1, forward strand.
TCACCTCCTCGGCGCTATAGCCGGTCATGTGGCTGAAGGCGCGGTTGACGAATTCGATGCGATTGGCGGCATCGGTAACGATGATGCCTTCCAGCGAGGAGTCGATCACCCGCTCGGCCAGTTGGCGGTTCTCCCGCGACTGGGCCAGCGCACGGTCGCGCTGCTCCAGCGCATGGCGCAGGTCCTGCGTGTAGAGGTGCTCGGCGCCGGCCAGCATGTCGCGAAAGCCCAGCAACCCCACCACCTCACCGGCCTCGTCGAGCACGGCCAGGTGGCGCACGCGGTGATTCAACAGCAGGTCGCGTGCAGCAATCAGCGTGTCGTCCTGGCGCACCGTCAGCAGGGGCCGACTGGCCAGCGAATCGATCGGCGTGTTGCCCGGGTGGCGCGCCACGAAGCGCACCAGGTCGCGTTCGGTGAGGATGCCCAGCTCGCCGCCCTCGCACTTGACCACCACGGCATCGCATTCCGAGAGGCGCATCGAGCGCGCCGCCTGGGCCAGGCGCTGTCCCCCATCCAGCACCAGCGCCCGATGGCGCATGGCCGCCTGGACCTCGCGCAGCCGCAGGTAGGGCTCGAGCCCCTGGTTCAGCGCCACGTCCGTCTGCGACAGGATGCCTAGCGGAGCGTCAGCGTCATCCACTACGAGAAAATGCCGGCGCCGCTCGGCGTTGAAGCGTAGTGCGGCCTCACTGAGCGGCGTGGAACCGTGCAGGCTCACCACCGGCTGGCTCATGACCTGGGCTATCGGCTGGCGTACGGCATCGGGGTCGGCAAAGTTGACCGCCAGTGCATCGTGCTCCGTCCAGATTCCCACGGGCTGTCCTGCCTTGACCACGACGATCGAGCTGCACTGTCGCGCCGCCATGCGTTCGGCGGCCATCCACAGCGGTGTCTCGGGCTCACACGTGAGGAGGCCGGACTGCATGATGCGTTCGATGGGTAGCTCTTGGCTCATGGCGCCTCGCTGGCTGGATACCTGCTGCTTGAGTCGTCGTCATGGAACTCAAGAGCAACCTGCACGCGTCCCTGCACGGTTCAGGATCCCTGCCTGTCCGGAGTGGCGACTTGGAATGTAGCCAATCCGTAACTGCATTTTATCCACTTGGCCTGACTTTGCATCAACGCAGGGAAAAAAAGACCAACGCTTGGTGTTTATCGCGCAAATAAAGCGGCACCAGACGCTAAAGTTGCCGGCTTGGCGGCCGATAGAGTTTGCGGGAGAGGCTGTCCGCCAGACGGCCTTGGGGGATGCTGAAAGATCGCTTCAGCAAGGCATATACAAGGAAAAACACGACATGTCTTCGCCACTGACCGATGCCACCAATGCCTTGAACACGTCGGCGCTACACGACCTGACACCGCGCCAGCGCAAGGAGACCGTGCTCGCCACGCTACCTTCGGCGGGCTCCGTGCTGGCCCATGCCGCAAGCCACGGCCAGGCACCCAGCCCAGCCGACCTGGTGGAACCGATTCAACGCATCAACGAAGTGCTTCGCCAGTATGGCGTGGAGTTCGAACTCAACGACACGTCACGGATCATCACTCGCATCGTGGATCGTGAAACGGGCGACGTGCTGCGCCAGATTCCCGCGGAGGAAGTGCTGGCCATCGCCGAACGGCTGGAGGAACTGCAGGGCAACCTGATCAGCCTCAAGGTGTAAGTTCACACCTGCATGTTCATGACGTCCTTATAGGCCGTCACCAGGCGATTACGCACCTGCAGCCCCATCTGGAAGGCGACACTGGCCTTCTGCATGTCGACCATGACGTCGTTGAGTTCGACGTTGGGATCGCCGGCCTGGAACGCCATGGTCTTGGCAGCGGATGCCTGCTGCAGGCGGTTGATGCGCTGTATCGACGCCTGCAACTCGCCGGCGAAACCGCCCTGGCCCACTTGAGTGGAAACCTGCTGCCCCTTGCCCGCCTGACCGCCGGCCTGGGTCGCCAGGGTCTGCATCTGGGCCAGTGCCGACTGGATGGCCGGTGAACTCATGATCCGCGCCCTCTCTCATTCGCCATGGCATCTGCACCATGGAGCGTTTGCCTGCTGACGCCGGGGCCGCCGAATCGGGACCCTGGCGAATGTAGAGCAAGGCTAACAGGTTACGAAGCGTCACCAAACTACCAAATGGCAGGAAAAAAAGGGGCTTTTCCCGCCTTTGGAGTGGATGGCGGCTCGCATAATAGCGTTCATCACAGTTGCGCCCCCACGGGGCAGCCAGAACGCGGTGAACGGATGCAGTCGATGCCATCTTCGAGCAACATTTTCCAGGCAGCCGATGACGCTCTCCTACGGGGGGGCGCATGAGCAACGGCGCCACGACGCAGGAGCGTCAGGCCTCCCCGGGCAGCGGGTCCTCCGCTGCGCTGCTGGAGCGCCTTCAGCAGCAGTTTCGCGGAAACCCGCTGATCGCCGTTCTGATCGGCGGTGCCGCCATGATCGCGATCGTGGTGGCCTTGCTGATGTGGGCGCGTGAACCGGAGTATCGCGTCCTCTACAGCAACCTCACCGAAGCCGATGGCGGGCGCATCATCAGCGAGCTGGATAGCCGCGGCGTTCCCTATCGCTTCAGCGAAGGCGGCACCGCCCTGCTGGTGCCGGGCGACAGCGTGCACAGCCTGCGCCTGCAGCTGGCCGAACAGGGCCTGCCGCGCGGCGGCAACGTCGGCTTCGAGCTGATGGACAGCCAAGCCTTCGGCGTCAGTCAGTTCGCCGAGCAGGTCAACTACCAGCGCGGCCTCGAGGGTGAACTGTCGCGCTCCATCGAGTCCCTGGGGCCGGTGGAGCGCGCCCGCGTTCACCTGGCCATGGCCAAGTCCTCCGTCTTCGTGCGCGACCGCGAACCCGCCAAGGCGTCCATCATCGTGACCCTCGAGCCGGGCCGCGTCATGGGTGAAAGCCAAGTCGCCGCCATCGTCCACATGGTCTCCAGCAGCGTACCGGACCTCGCGGCCGAGAACGTCACCGTGGTCGACCATAGCGGTCGCATGCTGTCGATGCCGAACAGCCAGGGCCGTGGGCTCGACGCGACCCAGCTCGACTACATCGCCGAAGTCGAACGCTCCTTCCAGCAGCGCATCGAGAACATCCTGGCGCCGATCCTCGGCCGCGACAGCATCAGCGCCCAGGTGGCCGCCCAGATCGACTTTTCGCGCCGCGAAGAGACCAGCGAGCGCTACGGCCCCAACCAGCCGCCCAACGAAGCCGCGGTGCGAAGCCGCCAGACCAGCCTCTCCTACAACGGCGACGACGGCGTGGCGCGGGGCATCCCCGGCGCCCTGAGCAACACCCCGCCGGGCGTGGCGCCCTCCCCCATCGAGCTGCCGACCGACGAGGAAGGCGAGCTCACCGAGGAGGCCGAGCAGAGCCTGCGCGCGCTAAACAATCTGAGCCAGGACGACGTCATCAACTACGAGGTCGATCGTAACGTCCAGCACATCCAGCATCGCCAGGGCCAGGTGACGCGCCTGACCGCCGCGGTGGTGGTGGACTATCGCGAGGAGCGCGACGAGAACGGCGAATGGCAGCGCGTTGCGCTCAGCGAGGCCGAGATCGCCCAGATCGAGCGCCTGGTACGCCAGGCCATCGGCTTCTCCCAGGCGCGGGGCGACGCGATCGAAGTGGTCAACAGCCCGTTCAGCCGTGTGGTCGAGGAGAGCGAGGAGCTCGAGTGGTGGCAGTCGCCCGAGATCCATGCCCTGGCGCTGACCGCCGGCCGCTACCTGCTGGTCGCCCTGGGCATCCTGCTCGGCTACCTGCTGATCCTGCGCCCGTTGATCAAGCGCCACACCGAACGTCCCGTGCTGGCGGCCGCGCCGGGCACCGGCCTGCAGGTCCGCGTGGGCGACGATGCCGAGGCCAGCGAAGGCGAGCTGCAGGCGGCCGGCGGTGAAGATGACGAACTGCGCCCGTACCAGAAGCCGAAGCGCAAGCGCCGCTCCTCAGCCTATGAGGACCACCTGGCCGAACTGCGTGAGCTCGCCCAGGAGGATCCCCGCATGATCGCCATGATCGTTCGCAGCTGGATGAACAAAGAATGAGCAGTGCCAAGCCCATGAGCGGCGTACGCCGCAGCGCCATCCTGATGCTCGCCCTCGACGAGGACAGCGCCGCGGAGGTGTTCAAGTACCTCGCGCCCAAGGAGATCCAGCAGCTCAGCATGGAGATGGCGGAGATGGATCAGGTCTCCCACGAGGACATGCAGCAGGTCATGCTGGAGTTCCATCGCGAGACCGAGGAGTTCATCGCCCTCAACCTCAACTCCAGCGACCATATTCGCTCGGTATTGACCAAGGCCCTGGGCAGCGAACGCGCCACCAGCCTGATCGAGGACATCCTGGAGTCCACCGGCACCAGCAGCGGCATCGACTCTCTGAACCTGATGGAAGCGTCGATGGTGGCGGAGCTGATCCGCGACGAACACCCGCAGATCATCGCCACCATCCTGGTGCACCTGGAGCGCCATCAGGCCGCCGATGTGCTGGAACTGTTCGACGACAAGCTGCGCAACGACGTGGTGCTGCGTATCGCCACCTTCAGCGGCGTCCAGCCGGCTGCCCTGCAGGAACTCACCGAGGTGCTCTCCGGCATGCTCGATGGCCAGAACCTCAAGCGCAGCAAGATGGGCGGCGTGAGAACCGCCGCCGAGATTCTCAACCTGATGAACTCCTCCCTGGAGGAGACCGCCATCGAGACGGTGCGCGCCCACAGCGAGGACCTGGCCCAGAAGATCATCGACGAGATGTTCCTGTTCGAGAACCTCATGGACCTGGACGACCGCAGTATCCAGCTGGTGCTCAAGGAGATCGACACCAACTCGCTGGTGGTGGCGCTCAAGGGCGCACCCGAAGGTCTCATGGAGAAGTTCCTGCGCAACATGTCGCGGCGGGCCGCCGATCTCTTGCGCGAGGACATGGAAGCCCGCGGGCCGATTCGCGTGTCCCAGGTGGAAGCCGAGCAGAAGGCCATCCTCCAGGTGGTGCGCCGCCTGGCGGATTCCGGCGAGATCGTGCTGAGCGGCGGAGACGACACCTATGTCTGAACGTTCGCCCGCCTCTTCCGAACGGCACGCGCCGTGGCAGCGCTGGCAAATGGGCCAGTTGCACGACGAAAACCCGGCCGAGCGACAGAGCCAGGAGTTGGACCCGGCCGAGCAGGCCAGGCGCCGCGCCGCCTTTCAGCGCCAGGCGGAGCTGAAGGCACTGCGCGAGAAAGTCATTCAGGAAGCCCGCGAAGAGGGTTATCGAGCCGGCTTCGAGACTGGGCGCCACGAAGGCCATGCCCAGGGCTTGAAGGAAGGACGCCAGGAGGCCGAGCAAGAGTTGAAGCGTCGCACTCACGAGGTCGTCACGCCGCTCAAGCCGCTCGCCGAGCAGTTCGCGAACGCGCTGGCAACGCTCGACGATGAGATCGCCACGGATCTGGTGGAACTGGCCTTGGCAACCGGCCAACAGCTGGCCGGGGAAGCGCTCAAGGCTCGGCCGCGCCAGGTACTGGAGCTGGTCAAGGCGCTGCTGCACACCGAGCCACCACTGGTCGGCCAGCAGCGCCTGTGGCTGAACCCCCAGGATCACAAGCTGGTGGAAGAACACCTGGGCGTCGAGCTGGCTGCCGCCGGCTGGAAGCTGCAGCCCGATGCCCAGCTGACCCGTGGCGGCTGTCGGGTGACGAGCGCTAATGGCGAGCTGGATGCCACCTGGGAAACACGCTGGCAGGCGGTAAAGTCGCAGGTGCGCAGGCGCCACTCGACGCCCCCCGCCGGCGACGGCAAAGATGACTAGCAGCGAGATGCGCCCATGACCGAAGCAGCGGTATCGACACCCAATGCGCACCGGATGCGCTGGCAGCAGGCGCTGCGGCACGTTCGCGAGCGTGTGGAGACGGTACCCGGCTACCGCACCAGCGGGCGTGTCCTGCGCGCCACCGGCATGGTGATCGAGGCCGTCGGCCTGCGTGTGGCGCTCGGCAATGCCTGCCGCATCGAACTGCTCTCCCCCGGCGGCAACGAAGCGCCGCAGTTCGCCGAGGCCGAAGTGGTCGGCTTCAACGGCGAACGCCTTCTGCTGATGCCGCTCACCGAGATCTCCGGCCTGATGCCCGGCGCCCGGGTGTACCCGCTCGGCGACGGCCCGGATCATGCCGCTCGCCGCTTCCCTCTCGGCGAGTCGCTGCTGGGCCGCGTCGTCGACGGCAACGGCGAGCCGCTCGATGGCCTCGGGCCGCTGGACGACGCCCCGCGCGCGCCGCTCAGCACGCCACCGCTCAACCCGCTCAGGCGCGCCCCGATCGACGAGCAGATCGACGTCGGTATCCGGGCCATCAACGCCCTGCTCAGCGTCGGTCGCGGGCAGCGCATGGGCCTGTTCGCCGGCTCCGGTGTGGGCAAGTCGGTGCTGCTCGGCATGATGGCCCGCTATACCGGCGCCGACGTCATCGTGGTCGGGCTAATCGGCGAGCGCGGTCGCGAGGTACAGGACTTCATCGACAACATCCTCGGCCAGGAGGGGCGCCGCCGCGCCGTGGTGGTGGCAGCTCCTGCCGACACCTCGCCGCTGCAACGGCTGCAGGGCGCCGCCTATGCCACGCGCCTGGCGGAGGGATTCCGCGATCAGGGCAAGAACGTGCTGCTGATCATGGATTCACTGACCCGCTTCGCCATGGCCCAGCGCGAAATCGCCCTCGCCATCGGCGAACCGCCGGCGACCAAGGGTTATCCGCCCTCGGTGTTCGCCAAGCTCCCCAGCCTGGTGGAGCGCGCCGGCAATGCCGAGCGCGGCCGCGGCTCGATCACTGCCTTCTATACCGTGCTGACCGAAGGCGACGACCAGCAGGACCCCATCGCCGACTCGGCACGCGCGATCCTCGACGGCCACATCGTCCTGTCGCGGGCCCTGGCCGAAGCCGGCCACTACCCGGCCATCGACATCGAGGCCTCGATCAGCCGCGTGATGACCCACATCATCGACGAACGGCAACTGGGCATGACCCAGGCGTTCAAGCGACTCTTCTCGCGCTACCAGCGCAACCGCGACCTGATCAGCGTGGGCGCCTACAGCCCGGGGCACGACCCTCAGCTGGACGAAGCCGTCCAGCGCTACCCGCAGCTGGAACACTTCCTCCAGCAGGGCATCAATGAGAATGCTTCGATCGAGGCTTCCCGACAGGTTCTTGCTGAGACCCTAGGAGTCAAGCAATGAGTGCACCGTCTCAACTCGCCATGCTGAGCGACCTGGCGCGGGATGCCCGCGATCAGGCCGGCCGACTGCTGGCCGGCGAGCGACAGAGCGAGCGCCAGGTGGCTTCCCAACTGGAGTCGCTCAGTCGCTATCGGCTCGAATATGCCGAGCGCCTGCAGCAGGCCATGCGGGAAGGTATCGACCCGGCCAGCATGCACAACTACCAGCAGTTCCTGGCTTCGCTGGATGCCGCCCTGCAGCGGGCCAGGCAGGCGCTCGATGCCCAGCAGCAACGCGTTCAGCAGAGCCAGCAACAGTGGCGACAGGAACAGCAGCGACTCTCGGCCTTCGATACCCTGGTGTCGCGCCGTGACGTCGAGCGGCAGCGTCAGGAGGAGCGCCGCGAACAACGCACCAGCGACGAGATGGCAGCCGGACGGCTACTGCGCCAGCGCGCCGGATACGCATCCTGATCCGGTCAAGGAGACAACCATGAATATCCAGATGATCCTGTCCGCCTTGCCGACGCCGCTCTCCGGCAAGCCGGACACCGGCGCCGGCCAGGGCCAGTTCGCCCTGGCACTCAGCCAGGCTGCCACGGCCACTCCCGACCAGGCGGGCAACGTCACGTTTGCCGCCCAACTGAGCGCCATGCCGACAGAGGGGTTACCGCCGCCGACCATGGCCGCTCAGCAGGCGCTGCTCCAGGCCCTGAACGGCCACGCCGGGCAGCGACTCGACGGCGAGGCCGAATCAGCCCTGCCCGATGCGGAGCTGCGCGAGATCATGGCGCGGCTCGCGCTGATCGAAGGCAGCAGCCAGGCGCCGGCCCTGCCCGATGCAGCGCTGCCGGCCGACCAGCAAACGGCACGCCCCGTTGACGAGATGAGCGTCGAGCTCGCCGAACACCCCCAGGTTGCGGCCCTGATGACGGCTGCCGTCACCGAGACACAGCGCCCTGGTACGGCAGCCTCTCCGGGCATGAATTTACCGGGTGAACGCGCCGCACAGCCCGGCCAGCCGGCTGCCGCTGCCGCCGGCCACCCGCTGACGGCGTCGCTAGCAGCCTCGGCAGCCGCCGCCGCGGAAGCGGGAGATGGTGCTGCGGCGTCGGCTCGGCCGGCCGACTTCGCCAATGCCTTGGCCAAGGCACCTGCGCCTCAGCCTACCGCCGAGCTGCGAGCCACCACCGCCGAGACACCGCGTGGCGGCTTCATACCGGATGCCGCCACCATGACACAGGCCACCACCGGCCCCACGGCACCCGCCCATGCATCGGCTCAGCCCGCCCCGCCCCCGGTCCCGGTCGCCCAGGCCAGCCTTGCCGCTCCACTCCAGAGTCCGGCCTGGCCCAGCCAACTGGGGCAACAGCTGGTGCAGTTCGCCCGCCAGGGCGGTGAACAGCAGGTCGAGATGCGCTTGAATCCCGCCGAGCTCGGGCCGCTCACGGTGACCCTGAAAATGACCGAGCAGGGGGCCCAGGCGCAGTTCCTGTCCGCCCATGCCCAGGTACGCCAGGTCCTCGAACAGGCCATTCCACAGCTCCGTGAGGCACTGGCCGAGCAGGGCATCAGCCTCGGCGAGACCTCCGTTGGCGAGCAGCGCAAACAGGACGCCCAGGCGTTCGCGGGCCGTGACGGTCAGCGTGGCCAGGGGGGAGCAACCCGGGGCGAAGACGGGCTGGCACTGCCGGATGGCGATGAGCCGGGCGTGTCCCCCTCCTCCATCACGCTCCCGCTGGATGGCCGGGTGAACCTCTACGCTTGAGACAAAAAGCCAAGATAGGCCCTTTCGCGCGGCCTGTTCCTGTCATCAGGGGTCGCGCACCTTCGGCATACTCTCCTCAACGGCTAGACCCACATTGACAAAGGCAAGGCAATGGCGAAATCGACGGGTGGCTCCTCCAAGCTCCTGTGGTTGATGATACTGCTGGTACTGCTCTCCACGGCGGCGGCCGGGGCGGCCATCTACATGGTCATGAACGATCGTAATGAAGGCGATGCCAGCCTCCAGACGCAGCAGATCGAGCGGCAGGCACCGATCTTCGTCAAGATCGACCCCTTCACGGTCAATCTCGCCGACGACAACTTCGGCTCGCGCCTGCTCTACACCGGCATCTCGCTCAAGGTCGGCGCGGACGAGACCCGCGAGATCCTGATCGAGCACATGCCACAGGTACGCAGCCGGCTGCTGATGCTGTTTTCCGGCAAGCAGGCGAGCGAACTGACCACGCCGGACGGCAAGCGCCGCCTGAGCGAGGAGGTCATCGCCGTGCTCTCGGAGCCGCTGACCGAACCCCAGCCGTCCCTCGAGATCCAGGACGTGCTGTTCACCGAGTTCATCGTGCAATAAACGGGTGCCCTGGCCACCATGTCCCAAGACGATCTGCTGTCACAGGATGAAATCGACGCCCTGCTCAAGGGCGTCAGCGGCGATGACGAGCCCGTTGCGCGCAGCGACGGCGACTCCCGCGTACGTCCTTATGACCCGGCGACCCAGCACCGCGTTATTCGCGAGCGCCTGCAGGCGCTGGATATCATCAACGAACGCTTCGCGCGGCACTTCCGCATGGGGCTGTTCAACCTGCTGCGGCGTAGCGCCGATATCACCGTCGATTCGGTACGCTATCTGAGCTACAGCGAGTTCTCCCGCAACGTGCCGGTACCGACCAATATCAACATCATCGGCATGAAGCCGCTGCGTGGGTCGGCGCTGATCGTGTTTCCGCCCAACCTTGTGTTCATGGTGGTGGACAACCTGTTCGGCGGCGACGGGCGCTTCCTGACCAAGTCCGAAGGGCGCGAGTTCACCAACACCGAGCAGCGCATCATCCAGCGCCTGCTGCAGCTGGCCATCGACGCCTACGAAGAGTCGTGGAAGTCGGTCTACCCGCTGCAGATCAGCTACCTGCGCTCGGAGATGCAGTCGAAGTTCGCCAACATCACCAACTCGCCCAACGAGATCGTGGTGAACACGAACTTCAACATCGAAGTCGGCAATCTCTCCAGCAGCTTCCAGATCTGCATCCCTTACCTGATGGTCGAACCCCTGCGCGACCTGCTGGCCAACCCGCTCAGCGACGGCCACCACGACCAGGATGGCTCCTGGACCAAGCGCATGGCCGGCGAGCTGCGTCGCTCCGAGGTGGAGCTGATCGCCAACTTTGCCGATGTCCCCACCCGCATCGCCCATGTCATGGCGCTCAAGGTGGGCGACGTCCTCCCTCTCGAGCTGCCCGAGACGGTCACCGCCAGCGTCGACGGCGTGCCGGTGATGGAGTGCGACTACGGTAGCCAGCACGAGCAACGCGCGCTGCGTGTCATCCGCATCATCGATCATGGTGCACAGAACCCGGCGTCAAAGGACGCTTTCATCAAGGGCGCAGCGCCTCAAGCCAAGGACTTCAAGCATGACTGATCCCAAGAAACCCGATCAGAACGTTTCCGACGACGACTGGGCCTCCGCGATGTCCGAGCAGGAAGGAAACGAGCCCGCGGCCGACGACGACCCCTGGGCCGAAGCCATGGCCGAGCAGCAAGCGGCCGAGTCTGCGGCCGGCGCCGAGGACGATCCCTGGGCGGAAGCCCTGGCCGAGCAGGAAGCGGCCGATGCCGCGGCCGACGAGGCCCCGGCGTCGGCCAGCGCGCCTGCCGCCGCCCCTCAGTCGGCCGGCGACCGGGTGTTCCGCCCGCTCGACAAGGGCAAGGAAGGCGGTGCCGCCCGCGACCTCGAAATGATCATGGATATTCCGGTCAAGCTGACCGTGGAGCTGGGCCGCACCAAGCTGACCATCAAGCAGTTGCTGGAGCTGACCCAGGGCTCCGTCGTCGAACTCGACGGCCTGGCCGGCGAACCGATGGACATCCTGATCAATGGCTATCTGATCGCCCAGGGCGAGGTCGTCGTGGTCGACGACAAGTACGGCATCCGCATCACCGAGATCATCACCCCCTCCGAGCGGGTACAGAAACTCAACCGATGAGCAACACCGCCTCTTCCGAGACCGCCTCGGGGCTCGAGTCCCTGGCCGTCGGTGGCGATGCCCTGGTGGGCATGGCCACCCTCGGCAAGACTGCCGCCGCCCTGGCGCTGGTCATTGCCATCATTTTCATCTGCACGGCGCTGCTGCGTCGCTGGAATCCCCAGAAGCGCGCGGCGGGCGGCCATCTGCAGGTCATCGGCAGCGCCGCCCTGGGCAACCGCGAGCGAGTGGTGATCGTCGAGGTCGAAGGTACCTGGCTGGTACTCGGTGTCGGCGGTGGCCAGATCAACAAACTGCATGAGCTCGCGGCTCCCGCCCGGCCCGCCGGAAATGGCTCGCACCCGATGCCCGAGGGGGAGCGCTTCGCCGCTCGCTTTGCACGCGCACTCAAGCACAACGCCGGCCTGGGCGGCCGCGGGCGAGGAGATGCATGATCGGCTCTCCTCGCTCGCTGCACCGGCTCGCCCTGGCCGTCGCGCTGATCCTCACCCTGTTGCCGCTCGGTGCGCAGGCCCAGCAGATTCCCGGAATCATCAGCCAGCCCCTCGAAGACGGTGGCCAGCAGTGGTCGATCCAGCTGCAAACCCTGCTATTGCTGAGCTCGCTGGCCTTCCTGCCGGCGGCGCTGCTGATGATGACCAGCTTCACCCGGATCATCATCGTGCTCAGCCTGCTGCGCACCGCCATCGGCACCCAGGCCACGCCGCCCAATCAGGTGCTGCTGGGCCTGGCCCTGTTCCTGACCTTCTTCGTGATGTCGCCGGTCATCGGCCTGGTCTACGAAACGGCCTGGGTGCCGCTGACTGCCGATGAGATCAACTTCGACGAGTTCCTGCAGCTGGCCCAGCAGCCCTTCCGCGAGTTCATGCTGGCCCAGACCCGTGAGCCCGACCTGGCGCTGTTCGCCCGCCTGGCCGAGGTCGGCCCCATGCAGGGCCCGGAAGACGTGCCGCTGCGGATCCTGGTGCCGTCCTTCGTCACCAGCGAGCTGAAGACAGCGTTCCAGATCGGCTTCACCATCTTCATCCCGTTCCTGATCATCGACCTGGTGGTGGCCAGTACGCTGATGTCGCTGGGCATGATGATGGTGCCCCCGGCGACGATCTCGCTGCCGTTCAAGCTGATGCTGTTCGTGCTGGTGGATGGCTGGCAGCTGATCATCGGCTCGCTGTCCGAAAGCTTCTTCATCTAGGCCCGGGCATTGATCCGGGCCTACGCGAAACAGGGCCGAGCCAGCCTCGGCGAGGAGTCCAAATGACACCGGAAATGGTCATGAGCATTGCCTACCAGGGCATGCGCGTCACGCTGTTCCTGGCCGGCCCGCTGCTGATCACCGCGCTGCTGACCGGCCTGATCGTGAGCCTGTTCCAGGCCGCGACCCAGATCAACGAGATGACCCTCTCCTTCATCCCCAAGATCCTTGGCGTCTTCAGCGTGCTGGTGCTGGCCGGCCCCTGGCTGATCGGCCTGATCGTCGACTTCACGCGCAACCTCTTCACCAGCATCCCCAGCATGCTGATGTGAGTCACGCATGGTCGAGGTGACTTTCGCCCAGCTGCACGGCTGGCTCGTCATCCTGCTGTGGCCCTTCGTGCGGATCCTGGCCTTCTTCTCGGCTGCCCCGCTGTGGGGCCACTCCAGTGTCCCGCGCCAGGCCAAGATCGGCCTGGCGTTCCTGGTCACGGTGGTCGTCGCGCCGGTGCTGCCCCCCATGCCCGACGTGCCGATCGTCTCCTGGGCGGGCCTCGGGCTGATGGTGGAACAGATGCTGATCGGCATTGCCATCGGCGTGGTGATGCATGTGACCTTCGCCGTGGTGCAGGCTGCCGGCGAGTTCATCGGCCTGAAGATGGGCCTGGCCTTCGCCACGTTCTTCGATGCCGGCAGCGGCACCAACACCATGATCCTCTCGCGGGTGTTCTACATGATCACGCTGCTGCTGTTTCTCGCCCTGGGCGGGCACCTGCTGGTGCTCGAAGCGCTGGTCTCCAGCTTCCACGGCCTGCCCGTCGGCATCGGTTCGTTCAACCCCGCCGCCTTCGAGATGCTGGTGCGCTACGGCGGCACCATCTTCGTGGCGGGCATGTCGCTGGCATTGCCGCTGGTGGGCTCGCTGCTGATCATCAATTTGGCCATGGGCATCCTCAACCGCTCGGCCCCTCAGCTCACCGTGTTCAACATCGGCTTCCCCATGATGCTGACTATCGGCCTGGTACTGCTGATGGTATTGATGACCGATATGTCGCGCTTCCTCCAGGGGCTGTTCAGCCACGGCATCCAGTTCCTCTACTCGCTCATCGACGCGATGGCGCCACTCGCCTGAACGCCTGAACGCCTGAACGCCTGAACGCCTGAACGCCTGCCAGGCGAAACCCGCCCCACCCCCTGAACAAAAAAAACCGCCCCGGCGAACCGGAGCGGCGAAAAGAGACCCCATGGGTTTGCACCGACAAGGTCTGCAGGGAAGCGTAAAGCCTCGTCCGCCAGCTTTTGGACGCCGCTTAGGGAGATGCTGGCTGCACGAGCGAATTGCCGCGCAGCCTCGGGCCTCAGAGATAATTGAACAGCGACAGGCCCTTGACGTCGACGAAGGCCTTCTGCGCCGCCTGCAGCCCGACCTGACGCAGGCTGTACTCGGAAATCGCCTCGCTGTAGTCGAGGTCGACCAGGTCGGAGAGGGTCTGCTCGTAGTTGTTCATGCGGTTGCCGCCGACGGCCTCGATCACGTCCAGCTCGTTGAGACGCGCCCCCATGGAGGCGCGCACGGTGAGCACGTTGTCGAGACCGTTGTCGAGCTCCCGCATGGTGGTACGCAGCGTATTGGCCAGCTCGGCTTTCTCGGTCGGGGTGCCGGCCGGGTTCTCGAGCACACCGAGTGCCTTCTCCAGGGTCTTGAAGAGGTCATGGTTCATCTCGTCTGCGGTGGCAAACTTGACCCCATCCCCATCTTGGGGAGTTCCCTGCAGCTCGAGCCTCAAGCCGCCCACTTCGACCGTCTGGCCGGCAGGGTCGTAGGGCTCGTCGTTCAGGGCCGGTGCCGTATCGACCCAGTCGCCGTTATCGTCCTGCATCTTCACGGTATAGGTATGCGTTACGCCATCGCTGGTGAAGTCGACGCGAAACGCACGGCCATGGTTCGGGTCCGCGTTGTTCACGACCTGCGGACCGGAGAAGCGCACGTTGCCTCCGTTGCTGCCGGTAAGCGTACCGTCCGCATCCAGCGTCCCGGCCTCGGACAGGTAACCGGCACCACTCGCGACGCTGTTGAAGATGCGCGCGCCACTGTCCGACACCGGCATCTCGCGCGAGGCATCGACACGCTGCGCCCGGGCATTGTCGTCGCCGACATAGGACACGCCGTCAGCACTGCGTACGAAGGGGGGGCTCGAATCCTGATAGCCGCCGAACAGGTAGCGTCCGTTACCGTCGCTGGCATTGGCCTGGCCGATCAGCGTCTCGTAGATGCCGCGCAGCTCCGAGGCCACCGACTGGCGATCCGCATCGTTCAGGGTGTCGCTAGACGCCTGCACCAGCAGCGTCTTGGCGCTGGTGATGGCATCGCTGACACTGTTAAGTACGCTCTCGGCCTGGGCCAGCGAGTTGCGCGCCGATACGCGCGCATCGGCGAACTGCTGGCTCACCGCCATGGCCTGGGAGACGCCGACCGCCCTCGAGGCCGCCTGGGGATCGTCGGAGGGGTTCACGACGCGGCGCCCGCTGGCAATCTGCTGGCCGACCTTGAGGAAGTCGCTCTGCTGACGATTCATGGATGCCACGCTCTGATCGAACATGGTCACGGTGCTGATACGCATCGTACGAGACTCCCTGGTGATCAGTTACGCAAGCCGAGGATGGTGTCGAATACCGTGGAAGCGGTATCGATGACCCTGGCGTTGGCCATATAGAACTGCTGGTAGCGAATCAGGTTGGCCGCTTCCTCGTCCAGGTTGACGCCGGATTCTGACTGCTGCACCGCCTTGAGCTGGTCGGTGAGCCCCTGGCGGGCGTCGAGGTTGACCTTGACGATGTTGGCTCGATTGCCCACGTCGCTGACCATGCCGGCGTAGGCCTGGCTGAACGACGAGCGCCCGGCCACCAGCGCCTCGCTCTGCAGGTTCTGCAGGGCCAGGGCATTACGGTTGTCACCGGTACCGGACATGATCCAGTCGGCCGGATCGTCCGTCGGGTTGAGCGGCTGGGCCGCGGCAATCTTGTCCAGGTCGGAAACCTGCGACTCGAAGGCGGCTGCGGCACGCCGCACCGGTTGAACCTCGTAGCGATCGCCATTGGCAGGCGTACCGCTGAACTGCAACGTCACGCCTCCGAAGCCCAGCGTCGAGGTCCCGTCGTCCCAGGTGATTTCGTCGGCCGGTACCGCCTGGCCATTGTCCTTGCGAATCACCTGGGGGGGATCGCCCGGGGTACCGAAGCGCACCGTATAGTCAGTGGCGCGCAGCCTGTCGATATTGTCCGTATCGAAGCTGGCCGTCAGCACGTCCTCGCCGCTGGTGTTGCGCGGGTAGGAGTAGGCCTGAGGCTGACCGATGGTGAAGAAATCCCCTCCCGGATCGCCGTTGAGATCCATCCCTTGGCGATGCTGTTCGTTGAAACCCACCGTCAGCGATACGGCCAATTGGCCGATCTGGCTCTGGGTCTTGTCCAGGGTCTCGGCACGGAAGGTCATCAGGCCGCCCAGGGCCCCGCCCTGGATGGTATTTTCCGGTAGCGCTATCAGGTTGCCACCGGAGTCGCGATAGCCCAGCACGGTACGCTGCGGGTCGTTGGGGGCATCCATCGCCTCCAGGCGATAGTGGTTGGTGCCGGAAACCAGTGGCTGCCCGTTGGGCAGGCTGATGTTGTAGCTCTTGCCATCCTGGATATCCAGGCGCAGGTTCATGCGCTCGCTGAGCTCGGCCACCAACTGGTCGCGCTGGTTGAGCAGGCTGTTGGGGGCCTCGCCGCTGCGCGCACGGGCCAGGGCGATCTCGCGGTTGAGCGTGGCGAGCTGCTCGGTGGCGTTGTTGATCTGGGTGACTTCATCCTCGATCTGGCCGTTGATGCCCTCCTGCATGTCCTGCAGGTAACCGTCGAAGGCGCGGAACTGGGCGGTCATGGTGTCGGCGGTGCCAAGCACGCCCTGGCGCGCCGCCGGGTCGGAAGGTGCACCGGCGAGGTCTTCCAACGACGAGAAGAAGCTCTGCATCAGCGGTGCCAGACCCGCCTCCCGGTCGGCCAGCAGGTTGTCGATCTGGCTGATCTGGTTCTCGTAGGTCGACAGCGCGCTGGAGGAGCTGGTTGCTGCGTTGAGCTGCGAGGCGACGTACTGGTTGAACTGGCGCTGGATGTCGTTGACCTGCACGCCGGCGTCGGCACGGCTCTGCCCCAGGATCGTCAGTTCCCGGTTGTAGCCGGGGGTATAGACGTTGCTGATGTTGTTGCTGGTGGTGTTCAGCGCGTTCTGGGCGGCATTCAGGCCGCTCAGGCCGACGGAAAAAATGGTGCTCATGGTGTCGTTTCCTTTCGCCAATGCCCGTTATATCGGCCCGGGTCCGCGAACCTTTAGGCGCCGAGACGCAAATCAGTAGCTGAAGAAGACCAGCGAGTCGCCACGCTGCTGCACCGGCCCCATGGAGTTCATCACCGCGATCAGCTTGTCGGCGTAGGCCGGGTCGGTGGCGTAGCCGCCCGCCTGGAGGGCGCGAGCGGCCTGCTCGGCGCTGCCGGCGGTGGTGACCGCTGCATAGCGGGGGTTGTTGCCGATCAGCCGCGCATAGTCGGTGAAGGCCTGCTCGAAGGAGTCGTAGGCACGGAAGGTGTCGACCACTCGCGTGCGCCGCCCGTTGATGTATTCATGGGTGGTGACGTCAGTGGTACGCCCCTGCCAGTTGCGCCCCGCCTTGATGCCGAACAGGTTGTAGCTGTTGCCGCCATCGGCCGTGGCGATCTCGTGGCGCCCCCAGCCGGTCTCCAGTGCCGCCTGAGCCAGGATCAGCTCGGCCGGCACCCCGGTCTGGCGGCTTGCCGCCTGGGCGGGTGCCGAGAGGCGCTGCATGAAGCGTTGCACATGCTCGCCCCCCTGACCGTCGCTCGGGGCTGAGCGGAGCGCCTCGCCGGCAGCCGTGCCGGCGCTTCCTGGCTCGCCGGCGGCGCGGCTCGGGGCCGGCAGCGTGGCATCAAGGGCCGACATGAAGCCCCCGCGCACCGCTTCGAGCTCCTCGAGGAAGGTTGCCGGCAGGCTGGCCGCACGCTCTTCTCGCGCCGCCCCCGTCGCCTTGCCCTCATCCTGCGGGGCTATTGCCTCTTCGCCTGCCGGTTGCAGGGCATCCTGAAGCACCCTGGGCGTGCCGCGCGGTATCCCGGCAATCAATTCGCCCAGTTCGCGGTCGGCCACGCCCGAGCGGGACGACGAGGCACCCAACTGGCCTTCAAGCTGGGCGACGAGATGGTCGGCCAGGCCGATGCCGCGTCCGGCCATGGTCTGGGCCCACTGCTGGTCGAGCATCGACTGGTAGAACTCGCCCTGCTGGCTGTCGAGCAGGCCACCGTCAGGAATGGTGTCGCGCATGCTCTTGAGCATCATCTGCAGGAACAGTGCCTCGAACTGCTGTGCGGCACCGCGCAGGCCTGCCGCGCTATCCTGACGCGCGGTGTGCTTGAGCCGCTCGAGCCCCTGTACGTCGAGGGCGAACTGGCCGGTGGCGTCCTGAATGCTCATCAGAGGATCTCCAGCTCGGCACGCAGCGAACCGGATGCCTTGAGCGCCTCGAGAATGGCCATCAGGTCGGTGGGCGTGGCGCCGAGCGCGTTGAGCGCATTGACCACGTCGACCAGGTCGGCCCCTTCGACCACGCGCAGATAGGCATCCTGCTCCTGAACCTCGATCTCGGTATCGGGCACCACCACCGTTTCCCCTTCGCCGAAGGGCGCCGGCTGGCTGACCATGAAGCGCGGATCGATCACGATCGAGAGATTGCCATGAGCCACCGCGGCACGATGCAGCTTGACCGCACTGTTCATGACCACCGAGCCGGTGCGGGCGTTGAACACCACCTTGGCCGCCGCCTCCGTGGGCGTGACCTGGATATTCTCCACCTGGGCCATGAAATTGACCCGAGAATTGGCATTCATCGGCCCGTCGAGGGCGATGACGCGGCCGTTCATTGCTGCCGCCACCGGCCGGCCGAATTCGTCGTTGATGGCGTTGACCACGCGCTGCACGGTGCCGAAATCGGACTCCTTCAATTCCAGCTCGAGCAGCCCGCCATTGCTCCCGAGATCGAGCGGGACTTCACGCTCCACCATGGCGCCGCCGGCAATGCGCCCGCCAGCCAGCTGATTGACCTGAACCGAGGCGCCTCCCGCCGCCGCCCCAGCTCCACCAACCAGGAGGTTGCCCTGAGCGATGGCGTAGGTATCGCCGTCGGCGCCCTTCAGCGGGGTCATCAGCAGCGTGCCGCCACGCAGGCTGCGCGCGTTTCCGATCGACGAGACGTTGACATCCAGCCGCTGCCCGGGACGCGAGAAAGGCGGCAAATCGGCCGTCACCATCACCGCGGCAACGTTGCGCAGCTGCATGTTGGTGCCGGGCGGCACCGTGATGCCGAGTTGCGACAGCATGTTGGTCAGGCTCTGCCCGGTGAAGGGGGCCTGCATGGTCTGGTCACCGGTCCCGTCGAGGCCGACCACCAAGCCATAGCCCACCAGCTGGTTGTCACGCACGCCAGCGAAACTGGCGATCTCCCGGATGCGCTCGGCCTGTACCGGCAGCGCCAGCAGGAGGAGCCATGCCAGAAGCAGGAGTTTCGCCGCCATCGGAGGAGAACGGTATGGCTTGGACATCGTGAGAGTTGTCATGGTCGCCTCGCTCGCGGTCGCTCAGAAAGGCGAGATGTTGAGGAAGAAGCGCTGCATCCAGCCCATGTACTGCGCCTCGTTGATGTAGCCGTTGCCCACATATTCGATACGGGCGTCGGCCACGGCGGTCGAGGGCACGGTGTTCTGGCCGGTGATGGTGCGCGGATTGACCACCCCGGAGAAGCGAATGAACTCGACCCCCTGGTTGATGGCGATCTGCTTCTCGCCGCGCACCCGCAGGTTGCCGTTGTGCATCACCTCGAGCACCGAGACGGTGATGGTGCCGGTGAAGCTGTTGTTGGCCTGGGAGCCGCCGCCGCCGGAGAAATCGCTCTCGCCGGAGAGGTCGAAGCCGTACTCGGCCAGGCGCTCCAGCGCATCGGGCAGCTCGGCCAGGTCAAGACCGGCCGAGCCGCTGCGATCCATGTTGGAGCGCGAGTTCTTGCTTGCGCTGACCTGCTCGTCGAGCACGATGGTCAGGATGTCGCCCACCATGCGCGGTCGGCGATCCTCGAACAGCGGCTGGACCCCGCGATGCGCCTGGTAGATGGAACCATTGGCCAAGCGCGGCGGCGGCTCGACGATATTGATCTGCTCCTGCTCGCCGACCACCGAGGCACGCGGCACCTGGGCACATCCGCCCAGGGCCAGCATGATGATGGCGATAACCGCCGTGATCACTCTACCCGCCATCGAACTAGTACCCGTACCTTTCATTCTTGCTCGCTTCCGGCCGAACGCTTCAGCCCAGGATGTGCCGTTGATCGTCGATCAGAGCTGGCTCAGGCGGGCCAGCATCTCGTCGCTGGTCTGCACGGCACGGCTGTTGATCTCGTAGGCCCGCTGGGTCTGGATCATGCTGACCATCTCCTCCACCACATTGACGTTGGAGGTCTCCACGTAGCCTTGGAACAGCCTGCCGGCACCGTTCATCCCCGGCATGGCCTCGTTGCGCGGGCCCGACGAAGTGGTTTCGCGATAGAGGTTGCCGCCGATGCTCTCGAGCCCCGTCGCATTGACGAACGTCGAAATGGTGATCTGGCCCACCTCCAGCGCCTGGTTCACGCCCGGCTGGGTCACCGAGACGATGCCGTCCTCGCCGATGGAGATCGACAGGGCGTTGTCGGGAATGATGATGGCCGGCTCGAGCGGATAGCCGTTGGCGTTGACCATCTGTCCGTTCTCGTTGAGCTGGAAGCTGCCGTCGCGGGTATAGGCCGTGGAGCCATCCGGCATCAGCACCTGGAAGAAACCGTTGCCGTTGATCGCCAGGTCACGCGAATTTTCGGTCTGCTCGAGCCCGCCCTGGCTGTGCAGGCGCTCGGTGGCCACCGGACGCACACCGGTACCGACCTGCATTCCCGAAGGCAGGCGGTTCTGTACGTCGTTTTGTGCACCGGGCTGGCGCAGGTTCTGGTAGAGCAGGTCCTCGAACACCGCCCGCGAGCGCTTGAAGCCGTTGGTGCTGACGTTGGCCAGGTTGTTGGAGATGACGTCCAGCTTGACCTGCTGGGATTCCAGGCCGGTCTTGGCCGTCCACAGTGACTTGATCATGAGACTTTTCCTTTACCCTGCGCGCCGTCGGCTCGTGAGCGAGCCATCAGCCTTGTATAGAGAGCAGATTGTTGGCCCGCTGGGCATTCTCGTCAGCGGTCTTGATCGCCTTCATCTGCATTTCGTAGCGCTTGGCCACGTCGATCATGGCGACCATCGCCTCCACGGCGCTGACGTTGCTGCCTTCCAGCGCACCACTGGCAAGCCGCGCTTCCTCGTCGGCCTCCAGCGCGGCGACCTCGCCCTCCGCATTCGGCGGCACGCGGAACAGGCCATCATCGCCGCGCTGCAGGCTCTGCTGCGGCGTGACCAGCTTCAACCGACCTACGTCGACCAGTGCCTCGGGGCCTTCTCCCTCACCGATGGCGCTGAGGGTCCCGTCGGCACCGATGGTGACGCTCGAGCCCAACGGCACGATGAGGGGACCGCCCTCGCCGATCACCGGCCGCCCCACCACGGTGACCAGACCGTTGCCATCCACTTGCAGGTCGCCGCGGCGGGTATAGGCTTCGCTGCCATCGTCGGCCTGCACGGCGAGCCAGGCATCACCTTCCAGCGCCACATCCAGCTCGCGCCCCGTTTGGGTGATCGGCCCCTGGCTGAAATCGCTGCCCGGCGTGGTCGCCGCGACCGATACACGGGTCGGCAACACGCCGTCGCCCTGAACCGGCACGGCACGCATGGCATGCAGTTGGGCGCGGAAGCCGCTGGTCGAGACGTTGGACAGGTTGTGGCTGACCACCGCCTGCTGATCCATGCTCTGCTTGGCCCCGCTCATGGCGGTATAGAGGATACGGTCCACGATTTCGCTCCCTTGACGCTCGAATCAGCGCTTAGCGCAGGTTGATCGCAGTCTGCAGGAGCTCGTCCTGGGTCTTGATCGTCTGCGAGTTGGCCTGGTAGGCCCGCTGCGCCACGATCATGCTGACCAGTTCACGCGCCATGTCGACGTTGGACGTCTCGACCGCCCCGGAAACGATGCTGCCCAGCAGGCCGCTACCCGGCGCGCCGACCAGTTCCTGGCCCGATTCGTTAGAAGCGCGCCAGACGTTGTCGCCGGCGGGCGTCAAGCCTTCGGGGTTACGGAAGCTGACCAGGGCGACCTGACCGGCGGGGCGCGACTGCTCGTTGGAGTAGTTGCGCATGATGGTGCCGTCTTCATTGATGGTGATACCCACCAGGGTGCCCGAGGTGTAGCCATTCTGGGTCAGGCTGCTGACGGTAGAGGTGTTGCCGAACTGGGTGGTGCCGGCCAGGTTGAGGTCGAAGGTGAGATCCTCCGGCTCGCCGCCAAGGTAGTCATTGGCGGCGAACGAGACACCCGCGATGGCGCCATTGGCATTGACGCTTCCCGCACCATTGATCAGCTTGCCGTTATTGTCGAACTGGACGGAAAATTCCGTCACGTTGCCGGCACCATCGTCCAACGTGGTACCGTCGAGCGTCATTCTCGCCGTCCAGTCGTTGGCCGCGGTCTTCTCGTAGTAGACCGTGATGTTACGCGGGTTGCCGAGCGAGTCGTAAACGGTGAAGTTATTGGAGTAGTGGTAGTCGATCATGGCCGGGTTGCCCGTCGAATCCACCGCTTCCACCGTACTCAGGTCGTCGCCGATCACCTTGCGCGCATCCAGGTTGAGCGTGGTACCGACGCGCGTGGTGGCGCTGGCATCCAGCTCTTCGGCAGAGACGTTCAGCGGCTGCGGCTGGCCGCCCACCTGTACCTGGCCGGCGGCGTTGAGGCCATAGCCCATGATCTGGAAGCCCTGAGCATTGATCAGGTTTCCGTCTGAGGTCATGGAGAGCTGACCGTTGCGCGAATAGACCACCTCGCCACTGGTATCCATGTAGCGGAAGAAGCCTTCGCCGGCTACCGCCAGGTCCAGGTTGCGGTTGGTCGATTCGACGTTACCCTCGCTGAAGTTCTGCAGCACGGCCGACACCCGCGTTCCCAGGCCGACCTTGGAGTTGGCGAACACGTCGGAGAACTGGACGTTGGAGCCCTTGAACCCCACGGTCTGGGAGTTGGCAATGTTGTTGCCGATGGTGCCCAGCTTCTGCGACTGGGAATTCAGGCCGCTCAATGCTTGTGAAAAACTCATTGCTTCGTTCCTCTGCCTACCGGCGAAAAATGCCGCTATGCGCGGTTCTCGTATTCAGTGAATGTGGGTCAAAGAATCTGCTTGACCTGGTCGAGGCCGACCTGGCCATAGACGGCGCCCAGGTCCAGCTTCACGCCACCGTTCTTGTCGGGAGGCGTCACCCCACCGACCACGGCATAGTTGAGCGTGGTGCCGTCTACCGTCTTGTCGCCGCTGGTGGCCTCGATACGAACGCGATAGGAGCCCGGAGCCGCCACCTCGCCCTCGCTGGTACGGCCATCCCAGGTGAACGACTCCACCCCCTCCTTGGCCGAGCCGATGTCGTAGCGATTGACCACCTGGCCGCTGGCATTGGTGATCACGACACGGACGTTATCGGCCGACTGGGGCAGCTCGATGCCGAACGGCGTGGTATGCGGCTCGCCCTCTTCGCCATGCTCGAGCAGCACGCGATCGCCCGGCACCAGCACGCCCTTGCCGATCAGGCCGGTGGCCTGCAGGGTCTGGCCGGCGTTCATCTGGTCGGTGATGCCCGAGAGCGTCTCGTTGAGATCCTCGATGCCGCTGACGGTGTTGATCTGCGCCAGCTGACTGGTCATCTCGTGGTTGTCCATCGGCTTGAGCGGATCCTGGTGCTGCATCTGGGCAATCAGCAGGGTCATGAAATTGTTGCGCAGGTCGGCAGACTGGCTGGCATCGCGGGCGGCCGGGCCGCCCTGGTTCATGCGCGTGACGACATTGGCATCAATGGTGTTCGACATGGCGATCAGCCCTCGCCCAGCGTGAGTGTCTTGAGCATCATCTGCTTGCTGGTGTTCATGACCTCGACGTTGGCCTGATAGGAGCGCGACGCCGAGATCATGTTGACCATTTCGTGCACCGGCTCGACGTTGGGCATCGACACGTAGCCCTCCTCATTGGCCAGCGGGTGCTCGGGGCGGTATTCCAGGCGCAGCGGCGCGGGGTCCTCGACGATGTCACGCACCCCGACGCCACCGATGCCCCGCCCGCCCTGCAGACGTGACTCGAACATGACCTGCTTGGCACGGTAGGCCTCGCCGTCCGGCCCGGCCACGCTGTCGGCGTTGGCCAGGTTGCTGGCGGTGACGTTCATGCGCTGCGACTGGGCGCTCATGGCCGAGCCGGCGATATCGAACACGGAAAACATCGACATGGTTATATCTCACTCCTCTGTCAGTTCCGGCCTGTCATTCCGGCTGCATGGCGTTCTTCAGCCCCTGGATGCGGCTGTTCATGAAGGTCAGCGCCGCCTGGTAGCGCACCGCATTGTCGGCGAACTGGGTACGCTCGCGGTCCATGTCCACGGTATTGCCATCCAGGCTCGGCTGGTCCGGAATGCGATAGAGCAGCTCATGCCGGGGCGTCGCCATGGCCTGCCCCGCCAGGTGCCGCTCGGAAGTGCGCGCCAGCGATAACCCGCCGCCTGACGACCGCCCGTGCTCGACCGCCCTCTTCAGCTCGCTGGCGAAGTCGATGTCGCGCGCCTTGTAGTTGGGCGTATCGGCGTTGGCGATATTGCTCGCCAGCACCTGGTGGCGCTGCTGGCGCAGGCCCAGCGCCTGCTGGTGGTAATTAAAGGCGGCCTCGAGCTGGTCGATCATGCCGGCACTCCCGTGCAAACCCAGTGGATGACATGCGGAACTTCTTGAGGTTGAAGAATAGCGATGCCGCTGTCATGTCAATGGCAGGAACAGGCCGGTTTTCCTCGTTCATTTCCGCTGTTTCAGTCCGTCGCCTGTCGCTAGAATCTGGCCATCACCCCTGCTGGACGACCTTGCCCGATGCGTCTGATCCGCCTCGCCCTGCTGCTGCCGCTGACGCTGGCCCTCCTGCCGCTGCCTGCGGCGGCCACGGCTGACGACACCGAACTGCTGCAAGCCGTGCATGCGTTCCTGCACGAGCAGGCAAGCACCCTAGGCGACGAACTGATCATCGAGCTGCGTCTGCCATCAGCGAGGCTGCCGGCCTGCGAATCCCCCGAGCCCTTTCTTGCCCGTCCGGGCGACGTTCCCCTCGGGCGCGTTTCCGTGGGCGTACGCTGTGGCAGTGACGGCCGGCAGGTGCGCTACCTGCAGGCCGACATCGGCGCGCTGGGGGAGTATCCGGTTCTCACCGCTCCGCTGGCGGCAGGCGAGACCGTCCGTCGCGAACACTTGGCCATGCAGTCAGGCAACCTCGCCGAGCTGCCGAACCGAACCTTGCTCGATATTGACGAGATCGTCGGCCAGGTGGCGACCCGCCCGCTCAGCCCGGAGCAGCCCCTGCAGGCTCATCAGTTCCGCAGCCTGCCGCTGGTGGAGAGAAACCAGCGCGTCGTGGTCGAGGCCAGGGGCGCGGCGTTTCGCGTCACCCGCGAAGGTCAGGCGCTGGAGCCGGGAGCCATGGGCGACCGGGTCAGGGTTCGCTTCGACAGCCGTGAAGTCGTGACCGCCGAGGTGGTCGGCGAGGGCACCCTTGTCGTAGACTTCTGACATTGCCACGCTGGCGAACCACACCGGACGAGGCAGGCGCAACGCCGTCTCGAAAACCTGCATCGAAGATCGGGCCTAAAGTTAATCCGCGCGCCGCCGATAACAGCTGAAAGCATCCGGTCATGAGGCCAATATCGTGAAGATCAACAGCCAGAACCCCCTGACTCGCCCGACGCAGACGACGCCGCGCGAGGAGACGCAGCCGGTCAAGGGCGCCACCTCGGCCAAGCAGCAGGAACCCGGTCCGTCGGCCGCCACCCACCTCAGCCAGAAGGCCGCCGACACCTCGCGCGACGTCGACATGGCGCGGGTCGAGGAGATTCGCGAAGCCATTCGCGAGGGGCGACTGGAAGTCCGTGCCGAGCGCATTGCCGATGCCCTGATCGAATCCCTGGCAGCGGAGCGCCGCGGGGAATGAGCCTGGCGAAGCTTCTTCAAGAGCAGCAGCAGCGCCTGAATGGCGTGATCGACCTGCTCCGGCACGAGCGCACCGTGCTGGCCGGCGCGCACATCGATGGCCATCTGCTCGGCGAGATCGCCGGGCTCAAGCAGTCGCTGCTGACCAAGCTGGAAACCAGCGAGACGCTGCGCCAGGGCGTGCAGCAGCGCCTGGGCTATGCCAGAGGAGCGCAAGGTGCGCGACAGGCAGCGGCCGACGCTGGCTGTGAGCACGCCTGGCTCCATACCCTGGAGCTGACCCGCGAGGCCCAGCGCCTCAATGCACTCAACGGCAAGCTGGTGGAGCTGCGCATGGAGCAGAACACCCGCCTGCTGGCGTTCATCCACCAAGCCGCCGAGAAGACCGTCTATCGCGCCAGCGGGCGCGTTGCCGCCCAATCGGGACGCATCAACGCCTCGGTCTAGGCACGGATTCGCCAGCCGCTTCCTCCCCTCGACTCGACAGTCGTCACAAGACCTCCTGCCACGACGCCTGACACCTCCTGCCACGACGCCTGACTCTGACGGCCCTCTGCGCTACACGCCCCACCGCTGCGGACGTGCCCGTGCCGCTACCACAGGCTGTTGATCAAATCGTCGTCGCAGGTCGTGATCACCACGGTATTACGCCCCTCCGCCTTGGCCTTGTAGCTCGCCTCGTCGGCACGCGCGAGCACGGTCTCGGCGGCTTCATCCCCCTCCTGCAGCGCCGTTACCCCCATGCTGAGAGTGATGCTGTACGTCTTGGCCTCGTTGGTTACGGTGACTTCGGACACGGCGCGGCGTAAGGACTCCGCGATCTCCCCTGCCTGCTTGAGCGTACAGCTGGGCAACAGGACGGCAAATTCGTCCCCACCCTGGCGGGCGACGTGATCGCTGCGGCGAACCTCCCAGGCCACTACCTGGGCAACCCGGCGCAGCATCTCGTCACCCAGGGCGTGTCCGCCCTCGTCATTGATCGGCTTGAAGTGATCGAGATCGAACAGGATCAGCACCGAGGGAGTGCCCGTCTTGGCATACTCCGCCAGCGCCTCCTCGAGACGCCGCTCGAAGCCACGCCGATTGAGCAGGCCAGTCAGGGGGTCGTGTTCGGCCTCCCAGCGCTGCAGCGCCTCCTGCTGCCGACGCTCGGTGATGTCCTTGACCATGCCCACGAAGCCCAGCGCCTGCTCATTGCCCAGCACTTGGCTGGCATGCACCTCGACCCACAGCGTGGCCCCGTTGGGGTGGAGGAAGCGAAGCTGACGCACGAAGTCGCTACCGGTCGCCAGGGTGTGACGCCACATGTCCTCGGCTCCCTGCTTGTCGGCCGGATGAATGCGCTCCCACCAATCTTTGAATCCATGAGAAGCTTCCAATCCGAGGAGTTCGAGCAGTGCCGGATTCAGGTAGTTGAGGCGGCCGTTCAGATCCGCCACGAACATGCCGATGGGCGTCGAACCGAGAACGGCGTCGAGGAACGCCTGGCGATCGCGCAGGTGCTCGAGCGCCGCCAGCCGCTCATGCTCGAGCCGGTTGAAGCTGCTGGCCACCTGACGCAGCTCATGCATATTGGTGGAGAGTTCCAGATAGCGCCTCTCTCCCGCCCCGACCTGGGCGATCTGCCGCTCGAGCCGGTGCAGGGGACGCAGCAGCCGCCTCACCAGCAGACGCATGGTGACCAGCATGACGACCGCCAGCACCAGCCAGGCCCACCAGAGCCGCCCCAGGAAGTCACCCAGAGGTTGCCGAACCTGGGCCTGAGGCACCGCCACCTTGACGACCCAGCCGGCCGGCCAGATCTGACGATACGACATGAGGGTCGGCGCCCCCCCGCTGTCCCGGGCAACCGTCTCGCCCTGCCAGCCATCCAGCGCCAGCTGTCGCGCCGGCGCATCGGCGAGATCCTCCTCGTGGGCCAGCGATGGCTGCCGACGCGGATGAAAGAGCCGTTCTCCGCTGACGGCGAATACCGACACGTAGCCATCCTCGCCCAGGCGAATCGTCTCCAGGCGGCGAAACAGCCCCCCTCGGGCGAGGTTGATCATGCCCCCGACGACACCGGCGAAATGCCCTTGCTCATCGAAGCGCGGCACCAGCATGAGCACCAGCGACTCCCCGCTTGCCCTGCCGGTGAAGGGGCGGCTGACGTAGGGCCACGGCGAGTGCCGGACCATGCGGAAATATTCGGTGTCGGCGGTTTCCAGTCCCACACGACCTGGTACGATGGGCCAATCGGCGACCACGCGGCCTTCGGCATCGGTGACCATCAGCCCTTCGAACCACTCCATTAGCACTTGGCTGTTCGCCAACCGGGACGAAAGCTCGTCGGCCTCGACTTCGCGCAGGCTACGCTCGAGCCGCTTGAGCGCACCCAGCCGGCGCTCGACCTGTCGGGTCAGGTCGTCGGCGATCAGCCGCGATTCATAGCGCAGATGCGACAGGTTGGCCTCATCGACGAGCCCCTTGCCGAACTGCCAGGCCAATACCAGAACGATGCCGACGATGACCAGCCAGGTCATGGCCAGTCCGGCAAGGAGGCGCCCCTGCAGCGAGCAGATCGAGCGGGCCAGGGACGCGATAGATGCCATCACGTGCAATGAAATCTCCTGGATGGAGGGAAATAGGGCCTGTCGGCTTCGGCTTGACAGAGTGTGCCGCCTGTTCCTGGCAGCCCCGCACGGAGGCAGGAGAAGCTAACCTTGTTATCGGCACGCCCTAAGCGAACTTGAGCCCTGTAGACGCATCAAAGCATGTTACCCAACATGACGAACGCGCTCCTCAACGCAAGGAGGCTGCCTCGCTCAAGTCCTGGCGAGACAGGACGATATAGAACCTAGATCGAACCGAATTTCACTTTACCGAAGCCGTTCCGATGACCGAAAAAGGTAACCGCCCCCCGGGCAAGCAGCTGCACGTCCTTGCCCAGCATCCGGCTCGGCTGGTGCAACACGCCTTCGAGCAGAGCCAGACCGGCCTGGTCATCACCGATGGCGATGGCAACATTTTGCTGGTCAATGACGCCTTCTGTCGCATCGCCGGCGTCGACAGCGCTGAAACGCGCGGCTGGCCGATCGAGCACTTTTACCTTTCCCGGCGCATACCTTCGCATCTGCCGGTTACCGCTGAGACCCCTCCGAACGTGACACACTCCTGGCAGCAGGAGGTGCTCTGTCGCCGAGCCGATGGGGAATCGCTGCCGGTCCTGATGACGGTCGACGCCATTCTCGACGCACACCAGCAGCCGCGCCATTTCCTGCACACCTTCGTCCAGCTCACCAGCGCCAATGGCGAATGGCTCGACGATCGCCACTGGATACATATCGACCCCATCACCGGCCTGCCCAACTGGCTGCTGCTGCGTGATCGCCTGGGCCACGCCCTGGCCCAGGCCGAACGCGCCGACACCACCCTGGCGCTGCTGTTCATCGATATCGATCGGTTCAAGGCCATCAACGACTCGCTAGGCCATACCGAGGGCGATCGCATGCTGGGCGAGCTGGCCCAGCGCCTGCAGCGCGAGGTGCGCAGCAGGGATACCCTGGCGAGGCTCGGCAGCGACCAGTTCGTGGTGCTGCTGGAAAAGGACGGCACTCCCGAATCGGCACAGCTGGTCGCAGAGCGCCTGCAGGAGGCGCTGGAGCCGCCATTCACCTCCGGCGATCGTTACCTGCTGATGACGGCGTCGATCGGCATCGCCCTCTACCCCACCGATGCGCAGGACGTCGAAACGCTGCTCACGGCGGCTCGCGGAGCCATGTTCACGGCCCGCAAGAAAGGGCCGGGGCGACTGGCCTTCGTCGACCATCGGCTGACGGCGCAACTCAAGGAGAAGCACCGGCTCGAGACGCTGCTCAGCGAAGCCATCCACATGCCGAACCAACACTTCGAGCTGCACTACCAGCCGGAGCTCGATCGGCGCAGCCTGCACTGCACCGGCCTGGAAGCCGTGCTGCGCTGGAAGCGTCCCACGCGCTGGCAGCACCCCCCGGGGCACTACCTGGACACACTCGCCCGCCTGGGGCTAGGCGTACGGCTCAACCGCTGGATGATCCAGACGGCGGTCGCCGACCATCGTCAGTGGCACGACAGCGGGTCTGACCTCGGGCGTCTTCCCGTCTCTCTCCAGCTCTGCGAATCGCACCTGGCGCAGGACACCTTCGATCATCGACCGCTGGATCTCTTCCTGCGACACCAGGAGATGAACTCCTTCGAGTGGCTGACGCTGAAGGTGCCCGCCCACGGGCTCGGCAGCGACCTGGACCGAGCCATCCACTTGCTGAAGCGGCTCGAGCGGCTCGGCATCCGCCTTGCGGTGGAGGGCTTCGGCAGGGATTCCGTCGACCTCCCCTGGCTCGCCCGTCTGCCCTTCCAGAAAGCCACCGTCGATGCCCGGCTGGTCGGCATGCATCATGACGGACGGCGCCTGGTGGAAGCGTCGTGCCGCATGCTGAACGCTCTCGACATAGAGCCAGTGATCGTCGGTATCGACGACGAAAGCCTGGCGACAGCCGTGGAAGGCGTTTCCGCACGCCTCGTGCAGGGCAACCTGTACAGCCCGGCCATGGCGGCGGCAGCGCTGTCGCCATGGCTCGAGGCACATGGGCCGGTCGAGGAGTGACGGGGCTCGAGCCGAAAGGCGCCGCTAGCGCGCCAGGTCGAGCCGCTCGGGGAAGCTGGGCGGAAAGGCGGCGAGATAGGCCTCGCTGACCCGCAGCACCCGGGCATCGTCATGCTTGCCTCCCGCCAACTGGAATCCTACCGGCAGGCCACACGGCGTGAAGCCGCAAGGTACGGATGCGGCGGGCTGCTGGCTGAGATTGAAGGGGTAGGAAAACGGCGCCCACTCCTCCCAGTCTCGCATGCCGGCATCCGGTGGTACGTCATGATGGAGGGGAAAGGGGCGCACCGCTACCGAAGGTGTCATGACCAGGTGATAACGCTGATTGAAGTGTTCGAGCCTCTCGGTCAGGCGCGCCCGTTCCTTGAGCGCATAGAACATGTCCAGCGCACTCAGCCGTTCGGCCCGCTTGGCGTCGGCCACCAGGCCGGGGTCGAGCAGCCGACGCTGCCGCTCGCCGTGCTCGCGATACACCGCCAGCGAAGCGGTGAACCACAGCGTATTGAAGATTCGGATGGGCGACTCGAAGCCCGGGTCCACCTCCTCCACCACGGCGCCGAGTTCCTCGAGCCGATGGGCTGCCTTGCGCACGCACTCGGCCACCTCGGCCTCCACCCGGGCGTAGCCCAGCGTAGGCGAGTAGGCGATGCGCATGCCCTCGAGCCCTTGGCCGAGCTCCTCCCCCCAGTCCTGGGGCTGTCCGCGCAGCGCGTAAGGGTCGCGATAGTCGTAGCGTCCTATCACGTTCAGCATCCGGGCCGCATCGGACACGGTGCGTGTCAGAGGGCCCAGGTGCGAGAGCGAGGCCTCCTTGGAACGCGGCCACTCCGGCACCCAGCCGAAGGTGGGCTTGAAGCCGAACACACCGCAGAATGACGCGGGGATGCGGATCGAGCCACCGGAATCGCCCCCCTGGTGCAGCACCCCCATGTTGAGCGCCGCCGCCACCGCCGCGCCGCCCGACGAGCCGCCCGGTGTCAGCCCGGTGTGCCACGGATTGGCCGTCGCGCCGAAGATGCGGTTGTCGGTGATGGCCTTCCAGCCGAACTCGGGCGTATTGGTCTTGCCCAGAATCACCGCGCCGGCCTCGCGCAACATGCGTGCCGGCGGGGAATCCCGCTCGCAGGGCGCAGCCGACTCCGTCAACGACCCCTTGCGCGCCGGCAGGCCAAGAGACTCGGTCAGATCCTTCAGCGAGACGGGAATGCCATCGATATCACTGAGCGGGCGCCCTTGACGCCAGCGCCGGGCCGAGGCTTCGGCAGCCGCCTGCGCCCCCTCCCTGTCGACCACCACGTAGGCGTTGACGGCGCTGTTGAAGCGGTCGATACGCTCGAGTGCGGCATTCGTTGCCTCCAAGGAAGAAGCCGTGCCGCTTGCAAAGTGCTGGCGAAGCTGCCCCGCATCCATGGTGCCGAGATCGGTGTCGCTCACAAGAACCTCCGTTTTTCCAGTGAGACCCTCCTATGATTGTGGGAAAGACCTGCCATCTTGGGCAAATGGCGCGTACCCCACGCGGTATGGCCCCAGCGGCTAGCGGCGGACCGGTCGAGCCTCCCGCTGCCTGCTCAGCAGCCATGCGCCTGCTACCGCGGCGGCGGCCGCCGATACCAGCACCGCCCGGCGCAGGCGTGGCGAACGAAAGCGACCGTCGATGCGTCGCTCCCCCCGAGGCGGTGCGAACAGGTTTCCCGACGACTCGGCCACAGGCCGCGCCCGACGCAGCGCGGCTTCGACCAGGCCGGCATTGATTCGGCTGTAGCCAGGCAGCCATTGGGCCACCGGCGCCAGCACGGCGGGCAGACCGACGTAGACACTGTGCCGCGGGCGCATGGCGAGCCCGACGATGGCTCTCGCGGTACGCCGTGGGTCGTAGACCGGCGGCACACGCGCAACGAGCCGGCCCGTATGGTTCGCCCCATCCCGGAAGCCCGGCGTGTCCATCACCGCGGGAAATACCTGGCAAACATGGATGTTCGGCCAGCGCCGCAGCTCACCGCGCAGGCTCTCGCCAAAGGCACGCAAGCCGAACTTCGCCGCGCTGTACGAAGCGGCGTACGGCTGCGGCGCCCACCCTCCCAGCGAGACGTTGTCGATCAGCGTACCGTACCCCTGCCGCTTGAAGTACGGCAGCACGGCATGGGCACCGCGCAGGCTGCCCAACAGGTCGGTCTGGATCACCTGCTCATGCGCCTCGCGAGGCACCTGCTCGAAGGCTCCCAGCGCGCCGACCCCGGCGTTGTTGACCCAGACGTCGATACGGCCTGCGGTCGCGTAGGCCTCCCTGGCGACTCGCGACATGTCGTCAGGCCGACTGACGTCGGCGACGACGATTCTCGCCTGGCCGCCCAGGCGATGGCACGCCTCGGCCACACCGTGCAGGGCCTGGCGGTCGCGGGCGACGAGAAACAGCGCAGCACCGCGACGCGCGAACTCGTGAGCAGCGGCTCGGCCAATGCCGCTCGAAGCACCGGTGAGCACGACGACCGTGTCGTGCAAGTCATGGGTACGCATCTCGACTCCTCCTCCCTGTTGGCGACGCTGCGGGCCGGTATCGACGGCGCGGCGCACCCGACACGCGTTGCCGTGCCCATAACGTAGCCGAGCAGGCCAGGAATGGCCCAGCGCATGCCGGCCATTTTGTATCCTTGCGTTTCAAGCGGCTAACCTTGGTTAATAGATACAAACGACGACAAGGAAATGAAAATGAACAAGGTATGGGTCGCTGCCGCCTGCGTGGCCGGCATCGGCGCCGGCATTTATCTACACAACGCCCGGAACCAGGCAGAACGGGTGAGCCCGGATGAGCTGACGCCGGACCAGCAGCGCTACTGCGAGCAGGTCGAACAGTGGTACCGGGAGGAGATGCTCGATGTCGCGCCCAAGTGGCGCCTCGGCCACCCCGACGAGCAGGGTACGTATACCCAGTGGTGCGCGGATAGATAGGACGCTGCGGCAGGCACACGAAAAAGCCGCCTGGCGCGATGCGCCAAGCGGCTGATTCGTAAAAGCTTGTTGGTGGAGCCTAGCGGGATCGAACCGCTGACCTCAACACTGCCAGTGTTGCGCTCTCCCAGCTGAGCTAAGGCCCCACGCGTTCCCGACCTCTCGAGAACGAGGCGTATCTTATCTACCGCGACAGAGCTCGTCAATAGGCTCGCGCCATGTCGTCCTTGCGTTGAGAGAAAGCGGGAATCGAGATGCTCGTTCAATTTCCCTTGCCTCACGAGTATGGCAAGCTTGCCTCTGGATGCCGAAGACTCGGCGATCGAGAGCCCAACCGAGCTCAAGCTCCCGCCGCGACTCCCGGTTCGTCGCCGCGAGCTCTCCCTAATGACGAGGAATGTCAGTCTTGATCAAGGTGCTCATTGTCGACGATCATCATCTGGTTCGCACCAGTCTTGCTCGCTTGCTTGAGAACGAAGAGGACATAGACGTGGTAGGCGAAGCCGCCAGCGGCGAGGAAGCCATCACCCTGTGCCGCCAACTCGAGCCCGACGTGATCCTGATGGACCTGCGCATGCCAGGCATCGGCGGCCTTGAAGCGACCCGCAAGATCATGCGCAACAACACCGACGTACGCATCCTGGCGCTGACCGGCTTCATGGAAGACAATTTCGCCCAGCGCATGCTCGACGCCGGCGCCGGCGGCTTCATCAGCAAGGATACCCAGGTACCGGACATGGTCGACGCCATCCGCAGCGTCTTCGCCGGGCATCGCTACATCAGTCCGGACATCGCCCAGCGCCTGGTGCTCTCCCGCTTCGATTCGGAGGAGAACCCCTTCGACAAGCTCTCGCAGCGCGAGCTGCAGGTGGCCATGATGATCGTCAATTGCCAGCGGGTCTCGGAGATCTCCGACCGGCTGTTCCTCAGCCCCAAGACCGTCAACACCTATCGCTACCGGATCTTCGAGAAGCTCGGCGTCGAGACCGACGTGGAACTCACCCACCTGGGACTGAAGCATGGCCTGATCGAAGGCTTCGACACCGCCAACTGACTGGGCCCTTCTGGTAACCTGTGGCTCCCATGCCAGACAGCCCGAGCGCCATGACCTTCGATTCGAGGCAGTTCCTTGCCAACCTCACACAAGCCCCCGGCATCTACCGGATGCTGGACGAGCACGGCGATACCCTCTATGTCGGCAAGGCCAAGCGGCTGAAGGCCCGCCTGGCCAGCTACTTTCGCGGCGCGCTCAACGCCAAGACCCAGGCCATGGTATCGCGCATCGCCGACGTACAGGTCACGGTGACGCGCAGCGAGATCGAGGCCCTGCTGCTCGAGCAGACCCTGATCAAGGAACTGCGTCCGCCCTACAACATCCTGCTGCGCGACGACAAGTCGTACCCCTTCGTGTTCGCCAGCGATCGTCACCCCTTCCCCGCCCTCGAGTACAAGCGTGCACGTCGGCGCCATGCTGACGGGCGCTACCTCGGCCCTTTTCCGAGCAGCGGTGCGGTGCGCGAGAGCCTCTCGCTGATGCAGAAGATCTTCCGCATACGCAACTGCGAGGACAGCGTCTTCGCTCACCGCACGCGCCCCTGCTTGCAATACCAGATCCAGCGCTGCAGCGCGCCCTGCGTCGGCCTGATC
Organism: Halomonas sp. SS10-MC5; assembly: GCF_015992245.1. Lineage (NCBI taxonomy): Bacteria > Pseudomonadati > Pseudomonadota > Gammaproteobacteria > Oceanospirillales > Halomonadaceae > Halomonas > Halomonas sp. SS10-MC5. The sequence continues at coordinate 2,752,679 of NZ_CP065435.1, forward strand.
AGCGAAGCCGACTACCGGCGCGACCTGGAACACGCCATCATGTGCCTCGAAGGGCGCAGCGAACAGGTCACCCAGGAGTTGACCGAGGCCATGGAGACCGCCAGTCGCGAGCTGGCCTTCGAGGATGCCGCCCGCCTGCGCGACCAGATCCAGCACCTGCGCCAGCTCCAGCACCGTCAGTTCGTCGACACCGAAGGGGGGGATGCCGACGCCTTCGCCCTGGCCGAACGCGAAGGAGCACTGTGCATTTCGGTGCTGGCGGTACGCCAGGGGCGACTCCTCGGGGCGCGTCACCACTCGCCTGACAATGGCCTGGGCCTGGAAGCCGCCGAGCTGCTGGGAGAATTCGTCAGCCAATACTACCTGGGCCAGGGGCGCGAAATCCCCCGCGAGGTGATCAGCAGCCTGCCGCTCCCCGACGGAGACATCCTGGAAAGCGCCCTGAGCAGCCGCGCCGAGCGCCGCGTACGGGTGACCCACAAGGTGCGCGGCCACCGCGGCCAGTGGCTCGAACTGGCGCGCACCAATGCCGAGCAGCAGTTGGCCAGCCGCCTGGCCAGCCAGAGCGAACTCGAGCGCCGCTTCGACTCCCTGCAGCAGACCCTGGGGCTCGAGGAGGCCGTCGAGCGGCTCGAGTGCTTCGACATCAGCCACAGCCATGGCGAGGCAACCGTGGCCTCGTGCGTGGTGTTCGACCGCAACGGCCCGCGAAAATCGGATTATCGGCGCTTCAACATCGAGGGCGTCACGGCCGGCGACGACTATGCCGCCATGCGTCAGGCTCTGGATCGGCGCTTCCGCCGCCTCGCCGAAGGCGAAGGGGTGACGCCGGACATCCTGCTGCTGGATGGCGGCAAGGGTCAGCTCAACCTGGCCCGTGAGGTGCTGAGCGAACTGGGGCTCACCAGCATTCGCCTGCTGGGCGTGGCCAAGGGCACCACGCGCAAGGCCGGCCTCGAGACGCTGTTCCTCGAGACGGTCGACCGCACCCTCGACCTGCCGACGGCCTCGCCGGCGCTGCACCTGATCCAGCACGTGCGCGACGAGGCCCACCGTTTTGCCATCACCGGGCACCGCAACCGGCGCGACAAGGCCCGGCGCAGCTCTGCCCTCGAAGAGATCGACGGCATCGGCCCCAAACGCCGCCGGGAGCTGCTGCGCTTCTTCGGCGGGCTGCAGGGCGTCAAGCAGGCCAGCCGCGAGGAGCTCGCCCGCGTTCCCGGCATCAGTGCCACGCTGGCCGAGACGATTCATCGCTCGTTGCATGGATGATGCTGGCCGCTACAGATAGAATGGGGCCATTTCGGCTCTCCTGACCCAAGGCAAGGACCCCTCGCCACATGAACATCCCCAACATCCTGACGCTGGCCAGAATCGCCTTCATCCCGCTGCTGGTGGTGTTCGTCTACCTCCCTTATTCGTGGAGCATGCCGGTAGCGGCAGGCCTGTTCGCGCTGGCCTCGGTCACCGACTGGCTCGACGGCTACCTGGCGCGGCGCTGGAACCAGTCCACCCCCTTCGGCGCCTTCCTCGACCCGGTGGCGGACAAGCTGATGGTGGCCGTGGCCCTGGCCCTGCTCATCGAGCGCTTCGACAGTGTCTGGCTGACGCTGCCGGCACTGGTGATCATCGGTCGTGAGATCGTGATCTCCGCACTGCGCGAGTGGATGGCCGAGATGGGCAAGCGCGGCAGCGTGGCCGTCTCCTGGCTGGGCAAGATCAAGACGACCCTGCAGATGATCGCCCTGCTGCTGCTGCTGGCCTTTGCCCCCAGCACGCAGCTCTCCCTGCTGGGCGTCGTCACCCTGCATGTCGCCGCGATCCTGACGCTCTGGTCGATGCTGATGTACCTGCGCGCCGCCTGGCCCCACCTGTCCCGCTCGATGTGATCGAACGCCACCCGACGCCAACAAGTGATTGACACAAGCGAGCTTATCCGTATAATTCGCACTCGAGTCGAGCGGGAATAGCTCAGTGGTAGAGCATCGCCTTGCCAAGGCGAGGGTCGGGAGTTCGAATCTCCTTTCCCGCTCCAGTCTCTTCGTGAGGGAGACAAACGACTCAACGAGGCTGGATGGCAGAGTGGTCATGCAGCGGACTGCAACTCCGTGTACGCCGGTTCGATTCCGACTCCAGCCTCCATTCCTTACCCCTCGTCAGTTGTCTGCTCGAAACCGTGCCGCCCGGATGGCGAAATTGGTAGACGCAAGAGACTTAAAATCTCTCGGTGGCAACACCGTGCCGGTTCGAGCCCGGCTCCGGGCACCAACGAATTCAGCCCTCACTCGCTATCGTCCCCTGCAACCTGTCACGGCGGCCAAGACCGGTGCTGTTGGTGGATGACGAATACAGCCATTTCCGCATTTTGCTGCTTAACGCGAACTGCTCGGGATCGCTGTCATCCAAGACCAACTGGGCCTCGAGCAGCAGCGCTCGGCAGGATTCGACAAGCGAGGCCTGCGTGTCGCGCTCGGCCTGCAGTGCATCCAACCGGCGGCACATTTCCGGGGACGCCATCCCCTGGTAGACGGCGAGTTCCGATAGCGGATATTGGCTGCTCATGACTGACCCTCTTCAGCTTGGCGGCATAGGCCATTGTCGCGGCCTTGAGCCTGCTCGGCCCTTTCTTTGATCGTGGCGCGCACAACGGACAACTCCTCCCATGAGTTTTTTATCGGCCGCGCCTCGTCGTGCTTGAACGAGAAACCTGCCTGCTTCCGTGCATCGTGGATGCGGTGGGCGTCATGGAGCCTCATGAAAAATGGAGCCTCATGAAAAGGCGCCAGACTGATCGTTGGCGCCATGCTACAATCGCGCATTCTTCAACGATCTCAGTCAGCTAAGCTCCTGATAGAAAAGGGAACCGAAGTGCAAGCGCAGCCCCGCGACGAACTTGAAACTTCACGTTGGCAATACCGTGCCGGTTCGAAGCCGGCGCCGGGCACCAGGCGCTCCGCCGCCCACGCCTCCCTATCCTGTTGGGCCCCTTTGCGGCATGCTGGCTGATGCAACAGTCTCCAGCGAGAATGCGCATGGCCCCTATCCGTCCGGCCCGTAGCGAACACGACGTTCTTATCATCGGTGGCGGCGTTGCCGGCCTGACCCTGGCGCTGCACGTCGCCGGGACGCGCCGCGTCACCCTGGTGCGCCCCGCCAGCGACGATCAAGGCGCCAGCCGCTGGGCCCAGGGCGGCATTGCCGCCGTGCTCTCGCCCCAGGACGACTTCGACGCTCATGTCGCCGACACGCTGGTCGCCGGCGATGGCCTGTGCGACGAGCGGGCCGTGCGCTTCACCGTCGAGCAGGGGCCCGCGGCCATCGAGTGGCTGCTCTCTCTCGGTGTACCGTTCACGCGCGACGAAAGCCCAAGCGCCAGCTACCCCTATCACCTGACCCGGGAAGGCGGGCACGGCGCCCGCCGCATCATTCATGCCGAGGATGCCACCGGGCGCGCCGTGCTCGACACCCTGAAGAGCCACGTCGAGGCGCATCCGGCGATCGCCATTCGCGACGACCTGGTCGCCATCGGCCTGATGGGCGATGCCCAGCAGCGCTGTCGCGGCGCCCGCTGCGTGGACGAACGAGGCCAGCTGCAGGAGCTGCTGGCCGGCGATACGGTACTCGCCACCGGCGGTGCCAGCGGACTTTACCGCCATACCACCAGCCCCCACCCGGCCAGCGGCGAGGGCATGATGATGGCCGCTGAGCTGGGCGCCGAGCTGATGAACCTCGAGTTCCAGCAGTTCCATCCGACCTGCCTCTACGACCCGGGCGGCCCGCCCTTCCTGATCAGCGAAGCGGTTCGCGGTGAAGGCGGCAGGCTTTACAGCACGGATGGACATCGCTTCATGCTCGAGCGGGACGAGCGCGCCGAGCTGGCGCCTCGCGACATCGTCGCCCGCGCCATCGACGCCGAGATGCAGCGTACCGGCTCGCCCCACGTCTGGCTGGACGTGACCCATCTCGGCGACGCGGCCATTCGCCGCCACTTTCCCACGATCTACGCCCACTGCCTGCATCGCGGGCTAGACATCACCCGTGCACCGATTCCGGTCGTGCCCGCCGCCCACTACAGCTGCGGCGGCGTTGCCACCGACCTCGACGGCAGCTCCAGCGTGCCGCATCTGTACGCCATCGGCGAAGTCGCCTGCACGGGGCTGCACGGCGCCAATCGCATGGCCAGCAACTCGCTGCTGGAGTGCCTGGTCTACGCGCGCAGCTGCGCCGGCAAGCTGGCGCTGCGCGCCCCCGCCGCCACGTCTTCGCCGACGGCGGGCACCGTGGGTACAAAACGGGTGGAAGCCCATCGCGTCGAGCAATGGCGCACGGCCATGCGCGACATCATGAGCCGCCACGTGGCCATCGTGCGCCGCGACGCCGGTCTGGAGGCCGCCTCGCGCGAGCTGAGCGAGCTGAATCGAGAGATACAGGCCGCTGTCGAAAGCGCTGCACCCGATACGGCACTGGCCAGCCTGTGGCACGCCGTCAGGCTGGCCCGCCTGACCGTGATGGCGGCTCGCCAGCGCCGCGAGTCACGCGGCCTGCACTTCAACCCCGACTGCCCGCCCCACGACCAAACCGGCCTGGCGCCACGCCCTTCCCGGCTTCATCTGGCCGATCTCCCCGACTGAAGGACCCGCGCCGTCCGCCACCGACGCCTTGCCCCTAGCGAGCCAGCGCCCGCCGCAGTTGGCGCCGCGCTTCGCACGAGGCGCTGTCGGGCCACAGCCAGGTCCGTCGACGTTCGATGTCCAGCGCGATCAGCCAGGGGCCACGATAGGCGCAGCGCAGCCTGACGGGAACCGCCTCGGCAGCAGCCGCCGGGCGCCACAGCCAGCGCCAGCCGCCACCGGCTTCCGGTTGCATCTGCAGCTCACCGTGGGCCTGTCCACGCCAGAGCCACCCGCCCAGCCACAACAGCCACCCCAGGGCCGGCAGCCCCAGCCATCCGGGCGCATGGCTCAATACGCTGGCGGTGACCGCCAGCGCCAGCAGCCACTGGCAGCCCCAGGCCAACCTAGACGGGACGATGCGGATCGTTATCGGCGTTCTCGGCATGTTGCTGAATCAGCGTCACGATGCGGCGAAACTGCGGATCGGGCTCCTCGCGCTGCATCAGCCAGGCAAAGAGATCCTGGTCCTCGCCCTCGATCAGCGCGCGATAGGCCGCCTGGTCCCCGGCGCCGAGCCCATCGTAGCAGTGCTCGAGAAAGGGGATCAGCAGCAGGTCGAGTTCCCACATCCCGCGCCGGGAGTGCCAATAGAGCCGCTTGCGCAGGGCAGCGGCATCGGGGGTATTCGCTTCGCTCAACGTCGGCCTCGATGGTAGGAGGAATGAGGCACCAGTATACCGGAGCCGGAAAAATGGGGCAGCGCTTCGACCCGCATTGCCCCTCTCTCTTGACCATGGTCGTAGTGCGTTGTTTTATCTCGGTTTGAGCAGTATGCTGACGGGAGAACAAGAATGCCACCCAGGTCCCACCGGACCAGGAAACGCCTGGAGATGACCCGATGACCAAATCCGAGTTGATCGAACAGATCGCCATGCGCCAGCCTGAGCTCTCGATCAAGGAAGTCGAATCCGCGGTTCGCCTGATTCTCGACGACATCACCGACACGCTGGCCGAGGGGGGACGGGTCGAGATCCGGGGGTTCGGCAGCTTCTCCCTGCACTACCGGGAGCCGCGGGTCGGTCGCAACCCCAAGACCGGCGAACCGGTCGCACTGGAGGGCAAGTTCGTGCCACACTTCAAGCCTGGCAAGGAACTCCGCGAGCAGGTCAATGCCAGCCGCGCCCTCGGCTATTAATACTTTCGTCATTCACAAGGGATAGACACATGCGTTGGCTCAAAGGCCTGATCCTGGCCATCATCCTGCTGGCGGTACTGCTTGTCGGCATTCTCTTCGCCGTCAACAACCAGCAGACGGTACCGCTCAACCTGATCTGGATGGAGCTGCCGGCCGTATCGCTCTCCGTGTGGCTGCTGGCCGCCCTGGTCTGCGGCGTGGTACTGGGCATGCTGGCGATGACAGGGGTCTGGCTGAGGCTGCGCACCGCGCTCTCGCGCGCTCAGCGCTTGAATCGACAACAGCGCAAGGAACTCGACCGTCTTCGCGTTCAGGAGCTCAAGGAACTGCCGTAAATGCCTGATGCCCTGCTGCTTGTACTGCTGATGGCCGCCGTTGCCATTGGCTGGTGGCTAGGCCGCCGTGAGCGCCAGGGCAGCCGCGATCACGCGCCATCGAACACGCTGTCACGGGACTACTTCGTCGGCCTGAACTACCTGCTCAACGAGCAGCCCGACCGCGCCATCGAGACCTTCGTCAGCGCGCTGGAAGTGAACAGCGAGACCATCGACACCCACATCACCCTGGGCAACCTGTTCCGCACCCGCGGCGAGGCCGACCGCGCCGTCAAGATCCACCAGAACCTGCTGGCCCGCCCCACCCTGACGGTTCTGCAAAGCGAACAGGTGCAGCTCGAGCTCGCCCGGGACTTCCTTCACCTGGGGCTGTTCGATCGCAGCGAGCGGCTACTCCAGCAGCTGGTGAACGACGCCAGCCACGACGACTTCCGTCATTCCGCCAAGCGCCTGCTGGCGGACCTCTTCGATCGCGAGGGAGAGTGGCAGGCCGCCTTCGACGTGGCCTACCCCAGCCTGATTCGTCGGCACGAGGACATCCGCCGTGCAGCGGCCCACTGGCTCTGCGAGATGGCCGACCAGGAACGCCGCTCGGCAAGCCCGGGGCTGGCCCGCAAGCACTTGCGGCGCGCGCTATCCATCGACTCGCGCTGCGTGCGCGCCAACCTGCTGCTGGCGGCACTGGCCCAGGATACCGGGCACTATCGCGATGCCATCCGTATCCTCATGCGCATCCCCGACCAGGATCTGGACATGATGCCAGTCGCGCTGGAACCGCTGCATCATGCCTTTGCGATGCTGAATGACGAAGCGGGACTGGTGGATTGCCTGGAGCGACTGCTCGAACGCGCCCATGTGACCAGCCTGATCATTCTGCTGGCGGAGACCCAGCGCAAACGCCACGGGCTGCAGGTGGCCATCGAGCTGGTCAGCGAACAGCTCAATCGGTCGCCGAGTCTGGGCGCCCTCGACTATTTGCTGGACCTCTACCAGCATCAGCAGCAGGAACAGGGGGCTCCCGACGACCGGCTGCAGCTGCTCAAGCAGCACACCCATACCCTGCTGACGGCACGGCCGAGGCATCGTTGCCAGCGCTGCGGGTTCGCCGGCCAGCCCCTGCACTGGCAATGCCCCAGTTGCCGCAGCTGGGGCACCACCCGTCCCATCACCGGCATCGAGGGGGAGTGAGGCTCAGCCCCGGGCCAGTTCCTGCTCGATGGCCGTCAGCGCCGCCATCGGATCGTCCGCCTGGGTCACCGGCCGACCGATCACCAGATGCGTGCTTCCCGCCGCCAGCGCTGCGGCCGGCGTCATCACGCGCCGCTGATCGCCATGCTCGGCACTGCGCGGCCTGATTCCCGGCGTCACCTTGAGGAAGTGTTCACCGCACAGCTCGCTCAGCCGAGCCGCCTCCTGCGCCGAGCACACCACCCCGTCCATGCCGCACCGATGCGCCAGCACGGCCAGGCGTTCGACATGCTCGGCCGGCGTGGCCGCGACGCCCACCTCGGTGAGGTCCTCTGCCGTCATGCTGGTCAGTACCGTCACGGCGATCAGACGGGTCGCCAGCGCGTGGCGATCCAGGCGTTCCCGTGCGGCCTCCATCATGCGCCGGCCACCGCCGGCATGCACGTTGACCATCCACACGCCCTGCTCGGCGGCCGCCTGTACGGCGCCGGCCACAGTGTTGGGAATATCGTGGAACTTGAGGTCGAGAAATATCTGAAAGCCGCGCCCATGCAACGCATCGATCACCTCCGGGCCACTGCGGGTGAACAGCTCCTTGCCCACTTTGACGCGGCAGCGCTCGGGGTCGAGCCGGTCGGCCAGGCACAGGGCGGCATCGAGAGAGGGATGATCGAGGGCGATGATCAAAGGCGAATCACTGGACACGTTGGGGCTCCGGCTGCGGGGGTGATGGCCCGATTATACCAGCCACTGCCGGTTCACCGTTCTCTTCAGCCTGAACTATGCTCTTACCTAATATGAGCACGCCAGCACACGCCCGCTGTGCTCACCTCGTTCCAGGCACCACGACAACGACAACGGCTATGCCACGCATGCCCCTGAATCGATGGACCGGGAGGACTCCATGACAAGCGAACAACGCATTGGCCCGATCGTCCTGCCTGACAGCCGAGCCCAGCGAGTGCTGATCTCACTGCTGGAAGGCTCCGGCGTGACTCTCAATGGCGACGCGCCCTGGGATCCACAGATTTATCATCCTGACTTCTGCTCGAGAATCCTGCGCCAGGGTTCCCTGGGGCTGGGGGAGTCGTTCATGGATGGCTGGTGGGAATGCGAGCAGATCGACGAGATGGCCTGCCGCCTGCTCCTGCATGGCCTGGGCGAGCGGGCCCGCCCCCCTGCAGATCGCCTCATGTATCGTCTCCAGGCGGGGCTGCTCAACCTGCAGAGCAAGGCCCGGGCCTACATCGTCGGCGAAGCACATTACGATCTGGGCAACGACCTGTTCGAGCGCATGCTCGACCCCACCATGAGCTACTCCTGCGGCTACTGGAAAGACGCCGCGACGCTTCACGAGGCCCAGCTCGCCAAGCTCGAACTGGCGTGTCGCAAGCTCGAGTTGCGCCCCGGCATGCACGTGCTGGACATCGGCTGCGGCTGGGGCAGCTTCGCCGAGCATGCGGCCCGTCATCACGGGGTCTCGGTAACCGGCATCACCATCTCGCGGGAACAGGCGGAGCTGGCCAGGGAACGCTGCGCCGGCCTGCCCGTCGAGATCGAGCTGAAGGACTATCGCGAACTGGCCGGCTGCTTCGATCGCATCGTCTCCATCGGCATGTTCGAGCACGTGGGCCATCGCAACTACGAGATCTACTTCCAGACCGTCGAACGCCTGTTGGCCGAGAATGGCCTGTTCCTGCTGCATACCATCGGCTCGAACCGCTCCGAGATCAGCGTCGATCCCTGGATCGACCGTTACATCTTCCCCAACGGGGTGCTGCCTTCGGCACGCCATATCGCCGATGCCAGCGAGGACCTGTTGCTGATGGAGGACTGGCACAACTTTGGCCCCGACTATGACAGAACGCTGATGGCCTGGCGCGACAACTTCGATGCCCACTGGCACGAGATCGCCGATCGCTACAGCCAGCGCACCGAGCGAATGTTCCGCTACTACCTGTCGGTATGCGCCGGCGCCTTTCGTGCGCGCGACCTTCAGCTCTGGCAGGTCGTCTTCTCCCGCGGCAGGCGGACGCGCTACGACGCACCGCGCTGAAGCCTCACGCCGCATGAGGCGTTATCTTACAAGCGCTGTAGGCAATTTCTTACAGCTTCCGCTAGATGATTTACGCTCTGTTACAACGTATATTAGACATTCTCTCAACGGCTCCCTTCCGTAGGTGGGTGGCTTCGCGTAGAAGCCAAGCATGCCCGTGACAAGGTACCGAGCCGTTACATAACAACACCAGGACTCATGCCTGTACGCAGCAGGCCACAAGGGACGCCCGCATGTCTGAAGAGAATGCCATGACGGGAGGGGAGCTGAATGAACCGACCAGCATGCGTGACTTCACGGAACGCCTGCCCGGCGTCGTCTTTCAGTTTCATCGTGACCATCACGGGCACATGCATTTCCCCTACCTGGCCGGAAGCGGCACCGGCCTGCCAGGAATCGATCGCAACGCCTTGAACCAGGACGCTCGCCACATGCTCGACCGCCTGGATGAGGAGGACTACCCGCGCGTGATGGCCGCCATCGAACGTTCGGCTCGCTGGCGCATCCCCATCGCCACCAAGTTCCGCATCCGCCTGTCGGGGCGCCGCTGTCGCTGGGTCGCGCTTCGAGCCCAGCCGGAGGATTCGGCGACCGGCGTGCTCTGGCACGGACTGATGATCGACATCACCGAACAGATGGCCGAGGAGGCCAGGCTACGCCGGCTCTCGGATACCGACGACCTGACCGGCCTGGCCAACCGCCGCAGGCTGATGACCCGGCTCGACGAGGAGATCGCCAGGAGCAATCGGCATGGAAGCCCGCTCTCCCTGATGTTGCTCGACCTGGATCACTTCAAGCGCATCAACGATACCTGGGGACACCTGCAGGGCGACCAGGTACTCGCCGAATTCGCCACCCTGTGCCACCAGCTACTGCGCGAGGAAGACATCATCGGCCGACTCGGCGGCGAGGAGTTCGCCGTGCTGTTGCCCTTGACCCCGCTGGTCGCCAGCCACCCGCTGGCCGAACGGCTGCGCCACGCCATTGCCGCGCACGATTTCGGCATCGAGGCCGGCCAGGTCACCGCCAGTATCGGGCTTGCCGAGTACCGCCTGGGTGAGTCGAGAGACACCCTGATCGGCAGGGCCGATCGCAGCCTGTACGCGGCCAAGCATCAAGGGCGCAACCGCGTCATCAGCGGCTGAACATGCCGCCTCCCGTCGACACCCCATGTGGCAGATTGCGCAAGGCGATGGCATCATGGACAGGATGCGGGCCATGCAGAATGACGGTCCGACGTTGCCACGATTCCCTATTGTCGCCAGACCGACGAGGTAGCGAAATAACATGTTCGAACATATTGAGCGGGTCCCCGGGGACGCCATCCTCGGCCTGATCGAGGCCTTCAAGAAGGATACCAATCCCCAGAAGGTCGATCTCGGCGTCGGCGTCTACAAGGACGCCCAGGGCAACACCCCGGTGATGCGCGCCGTCAAGGAAGCCGAGGCCCTGCTGCTCAAGAACGAAACCACCAAGACCTACATCGGCTCCCACGGCGCGCCCGAGTACGGCGAAGTGATCCTGCCAATGGTGCTGGGCGAAGGCTCACCGGTCCTCGCGGCCGGCCGCGCCAGCGCGACGCAGTCGCCGGGTGGCACCGGTGCCCTGCGCCTGGCGGCCGACTTCATCAGTACCCAGCTCCCCGGCAAGGGCATCTGGGTCAGCAATCCCACCTGGCCGAACCACCACGGGATCTTCACCGCCGCCGGCATCGAGCTGCACAAGTATCCCTACGTCGACGCCGAGAATCGCCTCGATTTCGACGGCATGCTGGCCGCGGTCCAGCAGATTCCGGCCGGCGACGTCATCGTGCTGCACGCCTGCTGCCATAACCCTACCGGCTTCGACCTCTCCCGCGAGCAGTGGCAGCAGATTCTGGAAGTGGTCCGTGAGCGCGGCCTGCTGCCTCTGATCGACTTTGCCTACCAGGGCTTCGGTGAGGGTCTCGATGAAGACGCCTACGGCGTTCGCTTGTTGGCCGAGAACCTCGACGAGGTGATCATCACCAGCTCCTGCTCGAAGAACTTCGGTATCTACTGCGAGCGCACCGGCTGCCTGATCATGGTGGCGAAGAACCACGAGCAGATGGAGAACATCCGCTCTCAGGTGGCCATCGTCGCCCGCGAGAACTACTCCAACCCGCCTGCTCATGGCGGCGCCATCGTCAGCGAGATCCTCCACTCCGCCGAGCTTGCCGCCATCTGGCGCGAGGAGCTCACCGAAATGCGCGACCGCATCAATACCCTGCGCCGCGATTTCGTCGAAGCGCTGAAGCCCTATGGGCTCGACCAGAAGTATGCCTGCGTGGCCGAGCAGCGCGGCATGTTCTCCTATACCGGCCTGCAGCCGGAGCAGGTCGACCGCCTGCGTGACGAGTTCGGCATCTACATGGTACGTTCGGGCCGCGCCAACGTGGCCGGCTTCTCCAACGAGAACCTGCCCTACCTGGCCAAGGCCATCGCCGCGGTCAACTGATCCTACGCTCGCAGTCACGCCCCGCCCCGGCCTTGTCGGGGCGGGCTGAGCCGACGCACGTGCGACCAATCTTTTTTACGTAGGCGATCCGTCGAAGAGCGGGCGCATATTCTCGATCAGGTAGCGATCATCGAACCCGGCCTCATGCTTGAGCGCCTCCAGGTCCGGTATCGTCACGCGGTAGCGCTCGCGGAAGATCAACCCGTCGTCGTTCAGTGCCGTGAAGGTTCGGCTGACATGGACCGGGCTGAGCCCGAGCAGGTCGGCCAGAATCTCCTGCGACAGCGGCAGGCGAAAGCTTTCGCAACCGTTACCGTGGGTCTGCTTGATGCGCTGGCACATCTCGAGCAGGAAATGCGCCAGCTTCTGGCGTGCGTTGCGCCGCGCCAGGTTGACCAGGCGCTCCGTCAGCATCACCTGCTGGCGGCTGGCGATGGCGAACAGGATCGAGGTGAGGGTAAAGGACTGGCGGAAGATGTCGACGAGGTGACGATGGGGAAAGAAGCAGACTTCGCCGTCCTCAATCATCTGCACCCCGGCCAGGCGCTGCGAAAAGGCAAATTCGCGCAGGCCGACGATATCGCCGGGCAGGTAGATATCCAGAATCTGACGCGTACCGTTCTCCAGCTCACGGTAGGAGAACGCCCAGCCGCGCTTGAGCGTGCAGAATTCGTGGGCCCGGTCGCGTTCCTCCCACAGGGGGAAGCCGGCCTTGACCGTGGTGGCGCTGTCCTCCAATCGAAAAAGCAGCGCCTTGTCCTCGGCGGACAGCGGATAGTACTGATTGAAATGCCGAACGATGCAGCTCTCGTCTGGGTTCATCGAGCATCCCCCCTGAATTCATGAATGCGCCAAGCGGCCCCCAGCGCAGCGAACCCCCGCAATGAGCCACTTCATCTTACGTGCTCGCCCTGCGGGTGAATACGACAAAGGCAGTCTTGACCAAATAGTCAGACAGTAGTCACACTGGACCTGCCTTGACTACAACCCCAACACACAAGAGGCTCATCATGGCGGCTTCCCCCGTGCACTACCCCTGGTACAAGAAGGAGGACACCGATGCCTTCTTCGCCCTCTTCCAGAACAATATCGCCAACTTCGTCATCATTGCCATCACCATGCTGGGCATGGGCTTTCCCGCTTCCATTGTCTTCGGTCAGGTATTGCCGGGAGCCGCGGTGGCCGTGATGGTCGGCAATTTCTACTACGCCTGGTCGGCGGCACGTCTGGCGCGCAAGGAGAACCGCAGCGACGTCACTGCGCTCTCCTATGGCATCTCCACGCCGGTGATGTTCGTCTTCCTGTTCGGCGTACTGCTGCCGGCCAAGCAGCTGACCGGCGACGCCGAGCTGGCCTGGAAGGTGGCGGTGGCGGCCTGCTTCATCAGCGGCGCCATCGAGGCGGCGGTCAGCCTGATCGGCCGTTGGGTCCAGTATCACCTACCGCGTGCCGCCATGCTCGGTGCGGTCGCGGGGGTCGCCTTGACCTTCATCGCCGGCGAGATGCTGTTCAAGACGCTCGAAATGCCGGTAATAGGGCTGCTGGTGCTGGCGATCATCATCGTCGGCCTGGTGGCGCGCGTCAGCATGCCGTTCCGCCTGCCGACCTCGCTGTTCGCCATCGTCATCGGCACCGCCATGGCCTACCTCATCGGCGATGCCGGCGGCGAGCGCTTCAGCGATGCCTTCACTCACCTGGGCTTCTACCCGCTGCTGCCCAACCTAGCCTGGTTCGAGGGGCTGGGGCTGCTGTTCACCGGCATGCTGGCGGTGCTCACCGTGGTGCTGCCGATCACGCTGTACAACGCCATCGAGACCATGAACAACGTCGAGGCAATGGAAGCCGCGGGCGACAAGTACGACGTTCGCGAGTGCCAGGCCGTGGATGGCGCCGGTACCATGATCGGCGCCCTGTTCGGCGGTGTCTTCCCCACGACCGTCTACATCGCCACGGTAGGGGCCAAGTGGATGGGCGCCGGTCGCGGCTACAGCATCCTCAACGGCGCCGTTTACGCCCTGGCCACCATGTTCGGCCTGATCGCCGCCCTCGCGGCCATCATCCCGGTCTCGGTGGTCGCACCGATCCTGGTCTTCGTCGGCATGTCGATGATCGCTACCGCCTTCCAGAGCAACGATACGCGCTATTACCCGGCGGTTGCGCTGGCCATGCTGCCTTACTTCGCCAACTACGTGATGACGCGCTTCAACCGGGCTGCCGAGGAGACGGTAACGGGAATCTCTTCGGGTGTCGTGCCGATGGGCCAGGGCGCGATGTTCATGGCCATCTTCATCGGCGCCATGACCGTCTCGGTCATCGACCATCAGTTCCGTCGCGCCGCCATCTTCGCCGCAGTGGCGGCGGCCTTCTCCTTCGTCGGACTGATGCACGCCCCGGAGCTGGCCGTGAACGCCGCCTGGGACTTCACCCTGGGCTATCTGGTGATGGGCGCGCTGTTCCTCTACTTCGCCTGGCAGCAAGAGAAGTCGGTAGCTCCCCATGCCTCCCCGTCCAAGCCCGCCGCGGCTCCCCAGCCGCCAGCGGCCGACTGAGGCACAAAGCATCGGGGGCGCAGCTGCGCCCCCGGTTCCCTTGCCTGGCTCCCTCGGGATTCGTTGGGTTCGTTGAGAAGAAGCGGATCCCGGTTCAGTTGGCGTCGATGGTACTTTCGGCTTCCGTCTCGCCTTCTGCCGTCCCCCTGATGCGATCGCGATTCTCTTCGATCCGGTCCTGGGCAGGTTCGGCAGCCCGCTCCGAGGCACGATCCAGCCCAGGTGCTTTCGGTTTGTCGGCTTCGGCTTCGACCTCCGTTTCCACATCGGCATCCATATCGGACGTCGCGTCGAGGTCGTCAGTGGATTCCGATTCCGTCTCCATATCGCCGTCGAGGCTGGCATCGGTATCGCCATCGACGCTGGCATCGGTATCGCCGTCGACGCTGGCATCGGTATCGCCGTCGACGCTGGCATCGGTATCGCCATCGACGCTGGCATCGGTATCGCCGTCGACGCTGGCATCGGTATCGCCGTCGACACTGGCATCGGCATCGGCATCGCCGTCGACGCTGCCATCGGCATCGCCGTCGACGCTGCCATCGGCATCGCCGTCGAGGCCGCCCTCGGCATCACCCTCGGCGCCTCCATCCAGGCCGCCCTCGGCACCACCTTCGGCGCCGCCATCCAGGCCGCCCTCGACACCACCTTCGGCTCCGCCATCCAGGCCACCCTCGGCATCGCCGGCCTGGGCCAGCAGCATGGGAGACGATTCGCTGGCCACTCCCAACGATGCCGCGGTGGAAACATTGCCGCTCTGCCACGTTTCACTCTCGGCATGAGCGGTCGCGCCGGCCAGGCCGGCAAAGATCAGGGCCATACTGGCAGTCAGTGTCTTGAGCTTCATAGCGCCTCCTTCTCCCCGTCTCCTTGGGGGTGGTTCGGTCAGACTCCTGATGAGCAGCTCGCAACGATACCGCTCATGCCCTACCTAGCGAGAGACATGCCATGCCTAACAAAAAATTCGTAAAAACAGGAAATTGAAAAAGAACGGCGTTCATGCAGCTGCCTGACAGCTGACTAGGGCAGCCTGGATACGTCGCAATCAAGAGACAGGCAATTAAAGCGCTCACCCAGAAAGCTCGCCCAGAGACACGCATGGTAAGAAGGCAAAGCCCCTGTCACCATTTCGCGACATTACGCCTCGAGCGCGGCAGAAGCCGGTCAACCCTTCCGATGCGACGAGGCCCTGCCGAACGTTCGACAGGGCCTCGTCGATACCCACCCGTGCGCTACGTCACGCAGCGTCGTGGGACACATCCAGGCCGCTCGGGTCGATGACGGCCACGCTGGTCAATCAGATCGACCAGGCATAGCTCGCCGACTTCACCCGAGGCCACAGCGACTCCCGCACGAGAGCCGCCGTGCAGGCAGCCTTACTCTGCAGGCTGGGCCGGCTGGCCCTGCTGCTGTTGCATCTGGTTCTGCAGGTCCTGCATCTGCTGCTGCTGCTGGGCAATCGCCTCGTCCAGCCGCTGCCGCTGCTCATCGGTGAACACCGACTCGATACGGGACTGCAACAGCACGGTTTCGGCGGTGATCTCCCCGGTCAGGTCGCCCAGGCGTGAAGCATCCTCACGAATGACATTCTCATCGTAGTCAGGACCAACATGATCGCCGAGGCGCGCCTGGAGGGCCTGGGCCTCCTGCTCCTTGGGTGCCAGCTGACGCTCGGCCTCGTCCAGCAGACCACGGATCTCCTGCTGCTGGTTCTCGTCCAGGTCGAGCAACTGATCGAGCTGGTCCACCTGGTCTCCCTGAGGCGGAGCCTGCATCTCCTGTGCCGCCACGACGCCAGTGATGCCCAGGGTGAGCACGATCGTTGTCAGAAACTTGGTGAGCTTCATCACTTACTCCATTCCATCAGAGTTGCTTTCATGACCCGTACGGTCGAGCCACTACGTCCTATCCCAGACAGCGCAACAGGCGTCAGGTTCGCTCACGCGGCAAAAGTTTCGACTCGACGCCTGCCTCGGCACTGCTGCGGGCCAGCATGTGGCGCATCAGCCGCCAGGCCAGCGTGCCCGCCACCACGTTACCGAAGGCCGCCCCCATGGCGAGCCCCGGCAGGCCAGCAAGCGACGATCCGAGCCAGAGGAACGGTAGGTAGCAGAGGAACAGCCTTGCGGTGGACATCAGCATGGCGCGCAGCGGCCAGCCCAGTGCGTTGCCGGCAGATACCACCAGCATGCAGACCCCGAGGGCGGCGTAGCTCGGCAGCAGGAACCGGACCAGCACCGTCAAATCGCTCCGCACGTCGGCGCTGCCCGCCAGGAGCTGAGAGACCCAGGGCGACAGCAGCGCCAGTCCCCCACCCAGCAGCAGCTGCCACCCGATGACGACCCTCAGCGCCAGGCGTATCAGCTGCCTGACCTGAGCCCAGTCACCGGCACCGTAGCAACGCCCCAGCCAGGGCGGGAGCGACATGGTCATCGCCAGCACCACGACCAACGCCAGCGTTTCGAGCCGGCTCGCCAGCCCCCATGCCGCCACTGCCGACTCCCCCAGGCCAGCTACCACCGAGACGGCAAGCATAGCCGCCAGCGGCGGCATCAGCTGGCTGACCATGGCCGGCCCGGCGATGCCGGCGAAAGCGCCAGCCGAGCCGGCCAGCTCGCGCCTGAGCCCGTGACGCGTCAGCCAGTCGCGCCGGCGCAGCCGATAGACGGCCAGCAGCAGCCCGCTGCCGAAGGCGATGGCCGTGGCCCAGGCCGCGCCGGGAAGACCAAGCCCTGCCCAGGGCCCGACGCCGAAGATGAACAGCGGGTCGAGCAGCAGATTGATCAGGCTCGTGACAACCATCAGCTTGCCGGGCAAACGCGTATCGCCGTGGGCGCGAAACAGGCTATAGACAAAGTAGAGGACCGCCCCCAGCCACGCCGCCAGCAGCTGCGGCGCCCAGTAGGCGCGGATCAGCGCACGTGCCGTCGCGTCGGCTCCCAGACGAGAGAAGATCGGCACCTGGGCCCACCACAGCACGAACACGAGCAGGGCGATGGTCACGCTACCCACTACCAGCACCAGCGAACCCAGGCGCCGGGCCCGTTCGACCTCGCCGGCCCCAAGCGCGCGCGAGATCAGTGCCGCTATGGCGATGCCGAGCCCTACCTGCACGCCGATGACGAGAAAGGTCAGCGGAAAGGTGAACGACTGCGCCGCCAGCGGTGCCGTACCCAGGCGGGCAACGAAAGCACTGTCCACCAGTTGGAAGCCCAGCAGCGCCAACACACCGATCGCCATCGGCCAGGTCTGGCGCCACAGGGTCAGCCCCAACGAGGGCGCGGTATTGTCACTTTGTGTCACGCACTCTCCCGTACAAAACGCGACACCCCCGGATCAGTCCGGGGGTGGCAGTGTCATGACGTTGAGCCAGGTTACTGGCGCACCCCCTCGAAGGTGACGTAGAGCTCGAGTTCGTGCATCGCTTCTGGGAAATCGCTCATGTCGATACCGAAGTCCGCCAGGGTCAGCATGGTGCTGCCCTCGAAGCCGGCGCGATAGCCGCCCCACGGGTCTTCGCCCTCGCCCATCAGGGTGACCGGCATCTCGATCTCGTGGGTCTCGCCGTGCAGGGTCAGGTCTCCGGTCAGCACGCCCTCGTCGTCACCGTTGGGCGTGAAGCCGGTGGAGACGAACGTGGCAGTCGGATACTCGCCGGCGTCCAGGAAATCGCTGCTGAGGAAATGCTTGTCACGCTCGGCATTGTTGGTGTTCAGGCTGTTTACCTGTACCTCCATTTCCACGCTGGAAGCCTCGAGATCCTCGGGGTCGTACTGGAAACGGCCCTCGAACTCCTCGAAGGAGCCGAGAATGTATGAGTAGCCCAGGTGATTGATCTTGAACTGGATGAAGGCATGCTGTCCCTCGGTATCCACCACGTATTCAGCGGCCGGTGCCGTACCGGCGGCGGCCAGGGAAACGGCGCCAAAGGCAGTAGCGAGTGCGGCTTTCTTGAACATCGAGTCTCTCCTTGGTTGAGCGCCCACAGGCGCTGGCGTTCAACGGCGACGCGTACGTGCCGGGTTCATCATGCGAATGAGAGTATCGTAGCGATCGAGGAAATGGTGCTTCAGTGCCGCCAAGGTATGGCCCGCCGCCAGCAGCATCAGCGCCACGGCACTGTACCAGTGGATCTCACCGGCAACGCTGGCCTGGTCGGGCAGGTGACTGACCAGCGCGGGCACCTCGAACCAGTCGAAGACACTGATGCCACGTCCGCGAGCGGTGGAGATCAGGTAGCCGCTGACCAGCACCGCCAGCATCAGCACATAGAGGGCGATATGACCCAGATGGGCGGCAAAGCGCTCTGTGCGGCTACCGTGGGCCGCGGGGACAGGCTGGAACAGGCGCCAAGTTACGCGCAGCAGCGTGACAAACAGCAGCAGCATACCGATGGAGCGGTGCCACCACGGAGCGCGATTGTACCAAGGGTCGTAGTAGCCCAGGTCCGTCATCCACCAGCCGAGCAGGAACAGGCCCACGATCGCCACGGCACTGGCCCAGTGGAAGAGGATGCTGACCAGGCCCCAGCCTGAGCGGGTGTTGCGCCACATCTCGTCGCTCCCGTTGCGCTGCGTGATCGATGGGAGGCAGCATACCGTAACGAATGCTCAGGATGCGCTGAAAAAACCGAACGTTACGTTCGTAAAAATTCCCTGTCGTTGTCACGGGGCGCCCTTCCACGCCCGGAACGCTCAGATCAACGCATCGAGGCCGCGCGCCAGGTCGCTGCGAATGTCCTCGAACGCCTCGAGCCCTACCGCCACGCGGATCAGGCCCTCGCCGATGCCGGCCGCCTCCTTCTGCGCTTCGGAGAGCCGACCGTGGGTAGTGGTGGCAGGATGGGTGATGGTGGTCTTGACGTCTCCCAGGTTGCCGGTGATCGATAGCATGCGGGTGGCATCGATAACCGACCAGGCCGCCTCGCGCCCGCCTCTCACCTCGAACCCCAGCACCGCACCAAAGCCGCCCTGCTGACGCCCGGCCAGCTCATGCTGCGGGTGGCCCGGCAAGCCGCTGTAGTGAACACGCGCCACTGCCGGATGCCCCTGCAGCCATTCGGCCAGGGCCTGGGCATTCTCGCAGTGGGCGCGCATGCGCAGGCCCAGCGTCTCGAGTCCCTTGGTGAAAATCCAGGCATTGAACGGGCTCAGGCACGGTCCGCAGGTACGCACCACGCCAAACACCTCCTCGAGTTCCTTGTCACGTCCTACCACGGCGCCGCCGATCGCACGACCCTGGCCGTCCAGGTATTTGGTGGCGGAGTGGATGACAAGGTCGGCCCCCAGCGCCAGTGGCTTCTGCAGTGCCGGCGTCAGGAAGCAGTTGTCGATGGCCAGCAGCGCGCCCGAGCGATGGGCAATGTCGGCGAGCGCTGCGATATCGACAATCTCGGAGAGCGGGTTGGAGGGGGTCTCGGCGAACAACAGGCGCGTTCGGGGCGTGAGCGCCGCCTCCCAAGCCGCCAGGTCGGAGAGTTCGACGTAGCGTGTGGTGATACCCAGCTTGCCGAAGTACTTGTCGAACAGGCTGACGGTGGAGCCGAACAGCGAGCGCGAGGCGACGATCTCATCGCCGGCCTGCAGCAGGGCGAGCACGGTCGCGAGTATCGCCGCCATGCCGGAACTCGTCGCCACGCAGCGCTCGCCCCCTTCGAGCGCCGCCAGGCGGCGCTCGAAGGTGTGCACCGTGGGGTTGGTGAAGCGCGAATAGACGTTGCCCGGCTCCTCCCCCTTGAACTTGCGTGCCGCCTCGGCGGCGCTGGCATAGACGAAGCTCGACGTGGGGAAGATCGGCTCGCCGTGCTCCTGTTCATGAGTGCGGTGATGTCCGGCACGAATCGCCAGGGTTTCCAGCGCCCAGCCGTCGTCGGGGAATGTCTCGTCATGCATGCTCGGCCACCTCAGTCGTCGATGTCATCTTCCTGATTGTGCATGCCCACCAGCGCGTGGGCACCGACGCTCTGCTGCTCCTTGGCAGCGTCGTTGCGCGAGGCCTCGAGGGCCGAGAGGTAGCCGTCGTCGATATCGCCGGTGATGTAGTTACCATCGAACACCGAGCAGTCGAACCGTTCGAGACCGGGGTTGACTTCGCGGCAGGCGGCCTTGAGGTCATCCAGATCCTGATAGAAGATGCGGTCGGCACCGATCAGCTCGCCGACCTCAGCCTCGCTTCGGCCATGCGCGATCAGCTCGGCGGCCGCCGGCATGTCGATACCGTAGACGTTAGGATAGCGCACCGGTGGCGCCGCCGAGGCGAAGTAGACCTTGTTCGCCCCCGCGTCGCGTGCCATCTGGATGATCTGCTTGCAGGTGGTGCCGCGAACGATGGAGTCGTCCACCAGCAGCACGTTCTTGCCCTTGAACTCGACGCCGATGGCATTGAGCTTCTGGCGCACCGATTTCTTGCGCTGGGTCTGCCCCGGCATGATGAAGGTACGGCCGATGTAGCGGTTCTTCATGAACCCTTCACGATAGGTCACCCCTAGGTGCTGGGCGAGCTCCAGCGCCGAGGTGCGCGAGGTATCGGGAATCGGGATCACCACGTCGATGTCGTGCTCCGGCCATTCGCTGCGGATGCGGTCACCGAGCTTGCGCCCCATCTGCATACGCGTGCCGTAGACGTAGGCGCCGTCGAGGATCGAGTCGGGGCGTGCCAGGTAGACGTGCTCGAAGATGCAGGGCGACAGCGTGGGCGCATCGGCGCACTGCTGGGTATGGAATTCGCCCTCCATGTCGACGAAGATCGCCTCCCCCGGCGCCAGGTCGCGGTGCAGTTCGAAGCCGCCGACATCGAGCGCCACCGACTCGGAGGCGATCATCACCTCCTGGCCCGTGCCTTCGTCGCGGGTGCCGAACACCACCGGGCGGATGCCGTTGGGGTCGCGGAAGGCGACCAGGCCGACACCGTTGATGATCGCCACCGCAGCGTAGCCGCCGCGGCAACGACGATGCACCCGCCGCACCGCGTCGAAGATGTCGCCGGGGGAAAGGTGCAGCCCCTGCTTGCCCAGCTCATGGGCGAAGACGTTGAGCAGCACCTCGGAATCCGAACTGGTATTGATGTGGCGCAGGTCGGAGGAGAACAGCTCTTGCTTGAGCTGGTCGGAGTTGGTCAGGTTGCCGTTGTGCGCCAGCGCAATGCCGTAGGGCGAATTGACGTAGAACGGCTGCGACTCGGCTTCGCTGGACGAGCCCGCGGTGGGGTAGCGCACATGGCCGATACCCAGGTTGCCCTGCAGCCTCGCCATATGGCGCGTGTGGAACACATCGCGTACCAGGCCGTTGCTCTTGCGCAGCAGAAAACGTCCTTCGCTCCAGGTCATCATGCCCGCAGCATCCTGGCCGCGATGCTGAAGCACCGTCAGGGCGTCGTAGATCGCCTGGTTAACGGTCTGCTTGGCCAGAAGGCCGACGATACCGCACATTCCACCTTACCTCGCTTGCAGGGGGCCGACCGCAGTCGGCTTGATAATAGCAGTAGTGACTTACTGGGCGCCGGGCTCGGAAGTGCCGGCATCGCGGCGCTCGGGCAGCGAGAGATTCCGCCAGCCCTCGGGCGCCTCGGGAACGCGCCCTTCCCAAGCCTCGAGCTGGCTCACGGCCCAGTCGCGCAATTGCTCGAAGGTGGGCCGCAGTTCTGCATTCTGCCATGCCTGCAGCTGCGCCAGCGGCGTCAGGCTGATCAGGATAGTGGCTACCACCAGTATGGCCGCTCCGCGGGTGACACCGAAACAGGCGCCGGCGACACGGTTGAAGAAGCCCATGCCGACCCACTCCACGGCGGCATGAACCATGCGGATGACGATGCCGCACAGCAGTACCACGCCAAGGATCACCAGCACGAAGGCCAGCACCAGCCGGCCGTCGGGGTTGTCGATCAGTCCCGAAAGCAGATCGGCCACCGGCTCGGCCAGCAGTCGAGCGGCCAACAGGGCGATGATCCACGCCGCCAGGCCCAGTCCCTCACGAACCAGACCGCGCATGAAACCGGCCAGGGTCGAGACGGCCAGAACGGCGAGAAAGCCCCAGTCGATCCAGGTCAACATCATGCGTTCAGTCTCTCACACGGACCAGCAAACCCTGCAGGTTGACCTGCTCCTTGATGGCACTCATGGCGCGTTCGCCGGAATCCGAGGATTCGAAGGGCCCCACGTAGACCGTGGTCATGCCGTTCTCGCGCCGCCGGCTGTAGACGGGGAACCCCTGCTCCTGCAGCTGCGTCTGGAGGCGCTCGGCGTTGCCCGACTCGCCAAAGCTGCCCACCTGCACGGCCCACTCGCCCTCCGACGAGGCGCTCACGGAGTCCTGGCGTTCGGGTTCGGGATTCGCGGCAGTGGACCGCTCGCCCTCCAGGCGTTCGGAGGCAGCCCGGGCCAGGTCGGCAATCGGATCCTGCCGAGGCGCCTCGGATGGTGGCGAGGCCTGCTCCGCAGCGCCGTTCGTCTCGCCCTGCTGCAAGGCCACGGCCGGTTCCGCCTCGACCCGTGCCGTATCGTCGGGCTCGGGCTCGACGTCTTGCAGTGGCGGCTGCGGTTCCACCAGCGAGGGATTCGTCTCGGGGGTGCGGATCTGTCCCAGGCTCGTCGGCGGCTGCGGGTCGGGCACGTTGCGCCGCTCCACCGGGACCGGCTGCTCGATGGTCAGCATCGGCTGGGGACGCTCGTCGCGGGGGGCCGGCTCATCGAACAGCATCGGCACGAAAATCACCGCCAGGGCAATCAGGATGATCGCACCGCTGATTCGTTCGCGCATTCCGTACTTCATCATCCCTCCTGCCCGGCTAAGCTGCCTGTGCCTGCTTCCACGCCAGTATGGCCGCTACCGTGAAGAAGGAGCCGCACACCAGCACGCGATCGTCGGGCGCCAGCCGCCCGGCCAGCCATGCCGCACCATCCTCGGGCGTCGGGGCCTGGTATGCGACATGTCCCGCTTGCCCCGCGATGCGCTCCGCCAGGTCCGCGGCGGTGCGTGCCCGCTCACCGGCCAGGGTCACGGCCACCCAGCCATCCGCCACGCCGGCGAGCGCGGCGACGACGCCATCGGCGTCCTTGTCACCCAGCATGCCGAGCAGCACCCAGGTTCGCCCGCGGCACGGCCGCTCTGCGAGACGGCCCGCCAGGTAGGCGGCGGCGTGCGGGTTGTGGCCCACGTCCAGGCACCACTGGCCCATCCACTGCATGCGGCCGGGCACCTGCAGGTCGCGCAGGGCCAGCCGGCAACTCACTTCGTCGAGTGCAATGCCGGCCGCGACCAAGGCCTGCAGCGCCGTCGCCGCATTGTCGAGCGGCAGCCCCGGGTCAGGCAAGTCCTCCACGCTTGGCGAGGCGTGATCGCCAACGGCTCCCTGCCAGCCGAAGCGGCCGACGGCACCGGGCGTCCAGCGAAACTCCTGCCCCAGCGCCAGGACCGGGGCGCCGCAAGCCTCGGCGCACTGGCGAACGCTGTCGGGGAGCTCGCTGCTGCCTAGGACGACGGGATGTCCGCCACGCATGATGCCGGCTTTCTCACGGCCGATTGCGTCGAGGTCGGTGCCGAGAAAGGCGGCATGGTCGAGGGCGATGGTGGTGATGACGGCGACGTCGGCATCGATCACGTTGACCGCATCGAGCCTGCCTCCCAGCCCGACCTCGAGAATGGCGAGGTCGGGGCGGCGGCGGGCAATGGCCCACAGCGCCGCCAGGGTCCCGGCCTCGAAGTAGGTCAGGCTGACGGGATCGTCGGCCAGGCGCGCCGTTTCCACGGCTTCGAAGCCGGAAATGAGCGTGACATCGTCCGCCTCGGCGCCATCGAGCCGCAGCCTTTCGTTGTAGCGCAGCAGGTGCGGCGAGGTGTAGGCGGCGGTGGTGAGGCCATGCGCCCTGGCCAGTGCCTCGATCATGGCGACGGTCGACCCCTTGCCGTTGGTGCCGGCGACGGTGATCACCCGCGTCGCCAGGCGCTGCTCCAGCAGTCCCATGCGGCGGGCCACCTCGGCCACTCGCTCGAGGCTGAGGTCGATGCCCACCGGGTGGATCCGCTCGAGGTAATCGAGCCAGGCGTCCAGCGTACGGGGTGACGGAGAGGTCATCACGGGCGATCAGCGCGGCGCATCGGAGCGATCGGCATCCGCGGAGGACGCCGATGGCGAAGCCTCTTCCGGTGCCTCGGGTTCGAAGGCGTCAATGACCTCGCCCTCCTCCGCCGCCGCACGCTCGGCCTCGTCGACCAGGTCCGGTTCCAGGGGCTCGGGAAGCTCCAGGCCCTGCGGAGGCTGGTGGGTGAGCTTGCGCAGCACGGCACCGAGACGGGCACGCATCTCGCTGCGGGTGACGATCATGTCCACCGTGCCATGCTCGAGCAGGAACTCGCTGCGCTGGAAGCCCTCCGGCAATTTCTCGCGCACGGTCTGCTCGATCACCCGCGGCCCGGCGAAGCCGATCAGCGCGTTGGGCTCGGCCACGTTGAGATCGCCGAGCATGGCCAATGATGCCGAGACGCCGCCGAACACCGGGTCGGTCAGCACCGAGATGTAGGGCACGCCGGCCACGCGCAGGCGTTCCAGCGCCGCCGAGGTCTTGGCCATCTGCATCAGCGAGAACAGCGCTTCCTGCATGCGCGCCCCGCCCGAAGCGGAGAAGCAGACGAAGGGAATGCGCTGCTCGAGCGCCAGGGTCGCGGCACGCACGAACTTCTCGCCCACCACGGCCCCCATGGAACCGCCCATGAAGGTGAACTCGAAGGCCACCACGACCACCGGCAGGCCGTCCAGGGTGCCACGCATGGCGACCAGCGCGTCCTTCTCGCCGGTCTCCTTCTGCGCCGCACCGAGGCGGTCCTTGTATTTCTTGGAGTCGCGGAACTTGAGGCGGTCCACCGGCTCCAGGTCGGCCGAAATCTCCTCCCGCCCCTCCTTGTCAAGGAACCAGTCGAGCCGCTTGCGCGCCGTCAGCCGCAGGTGGTGGTCGCACTTGGGGCAGACGTTGTGATGCTTTTCCAGTTCGGGAAGATAGAGTACCGCCTCGCATTTCGGGCACTTGCGCCACAGGCCGTCGGGCACGCTGGCCCGCCGGTCCTTGCGCTGAATCCGCCCCATCGAGGGAACAATCTTGTCGAGCCAGCTCATGTCAGAAAGGCTTCCGTATGCTGTTGCGCCCGGCTGTACCGGGCGTCATGAATCGAATCTCGGGCAAGGGCAAGCTCAGCGAGCGGGCAGCGCATCCAGGGCGCGGCGCATCTCCCCGAGTACCGCCTGGAGCTCGCCGGCAATCGCTTCGGGCCGCTCGGCGTTGTCGGCAATGCGACTGACCAGGGCGCTGCCGACGATGACGCCATCGGCGACCTTGCCGACCTCGGCGGCCGAGGCGCCGTCGCGGATGCCGAAGCCGACGCACAGCGGCAGCTCGGTCAGTTCACGCAGTGGCGCCAGATGTTGGGCCACGTCCTCGGCATTGAGCGTGGCCGCCCCGGTCACGCCCTTGAGCGCGACATAGTAGAGGTAGCCCTCGCCATGGGCGCATATTGTAGCGGCCCGCTCCCGCGAAGTGGTAGGGGCAACGAGAAAGATAGAGGCCAGGCCGTGCTGCTTGAGCAGCGGGCCGAACTCGTCGGCCTCTTCGGGGGGCATGTCCACGGTCAGCACGCCGTCGATGCCGGCGGCCGCGGCCTGCTCGGCGAAGGCTTCGAGACCGATGCGCTCGACGGGGTTGAGATAGCCCATCAGCACGATCGGGGTCTGCTCGTCACGCTGGCGGAATTCGCGCACCATCTCGAACAGATGGGTGAGCCGTACGCCGTGCTCGAGGGCACGCTCACAGGCCTTCTGAATCACTGGCCCATCGGCCATGGGGTCGGAGAACGGCACTCCCAGCTCGAGCACGTCGGCGCCCGCCTCCACCATGGCATGCATGAACCCAACGGTATGCTGCGGCGCGGGGTCGCCGGCGGTGATGTAGGGGATCAGCGCGCGGCGCCCCTGGGCCTTGAGCTCGGCAAAGCGTCTGTCGATTCGATTCATCATCAGAACTCCAGCCCGTCGATCTTGGCGACCGTCATGATGTCCTTGTCGCCGCGGCCGGAAAGGTTGACCACGATGTTTTGATCGGGTCGCAGGGTCGGCGCCAGCACCTTGGCATACGCCAGGGCATGGGCCGACTCCAGCGCCGGCATGATGCCTTCCACCCGGGTCAGCTCGCGGAACGCCTCGAGCACGGCGTCGTCGTTGGCCGCCACGTACTGCACACGGCCCACATCCTTCCACAGCGCATGCTCGGGGCCCACGCCCGGATAGTCGAGACCCGCCGAGATCGAATGCGTGTCCGAGACCTGGCCGCCCTCGTCGGACATCAAGTAGGTACGGTTGCCGTGCAACACGCCGCGCGGCGCGTTGGACGCCAGCGGGGCGGCATGGCGCCCGGTGTCAACGCCGTCGCCTCCTGCCTCGACGCCGTACATGGCGACCTCGTCATCTTCGACGAAGGGGTAGAACAGGCCCATGGCGTTGGAGCCGCCCCCTACGCAGGCGATCAGCGCATCGGGCAACTTGCCGAACTCTTCCAGCGACTGGCGGCGCGCCTCGCGGCCGACCACGGCGTTGAAGTCGCGCACCAGCATGGGATAGGGGTGCGGCCCGGCCACGGTGCCGATGATGTAGAAGGTGTCGTCGACGTTGGTCACCCAGTCGCGCAGCGCCTCGTTCATGGCATCCTTGAGTGTGCGGGTGCCGGACTCCACCGGGATCACGTTGGCCCCGAGCAGGCGCATGCGGTAGACGTTGAGCTTCTGGCGCTGAACGTCCTCGGCACCCATGTAGACCTCGCACTTCAGCCCCAGGCGCGCCGCGACGGTGGCCGTGGCCACGCCGTGCTGGCCGGCGCCGGTCTCGGCGATCACCCGCGGCTTGCCGCTCATCTTGGCCAGCAGCGCCTGGCCGATGGTGTTGTTCACCTTGTGCGCGCCGGTATGGTTGAGGTCTTCGCGCTTGAGCCAGATCCGTGCCCCGCCGAGCTGCTGCGACCATCGCTCCGCATGGTAGAGCGGAGAAGGACGGCCCACGTAATGGGCCAGGTCATAGTCGAATTCGGCCTGGAAGTCCGGATCGTCGCGAAGACGCAGGTAGGTCTTCTCCAGATCGTCCAGGGCGAAGCTCAGGGTCTCCGAGACGAACCGGCCGCCATAGGGGCCGAAGTGGCCGCGGGCGTCCGGCAGTCGGGTCAGGTCACTGAACTTGCTCACTAAAGACACCTCATAGGGTCGCCACAAGGGACAGGGATTGAGTCGGGCTTGGGCAGGGAGCCATCATGCCGGGCGCTTGCGATCCGCCTCGGCCACCGCCGCGGCGAACGCCGACAGCTGGCCGGGATCCTTGACACCGGGTTCGGCTTCCACTCCGCCGGAAACGTCCACCGCGAAGGGGCGCACGCGCTCGATGGCGCCGGCCACGTTGTCCGGGGTCAGCCCACCCGCGAGAATAACAGGTTTTGCCAGGCTTGCGGGGATTCGCGACCAGTCGAAGGTCTCGCCGGTACCGCCCGGCACCCCCGGGCGATAGGCATCCAGCAGCAGCGCCTGGGCGCCATCGTAGGCCGCGGCGGCGGCGTGCAGATCGAGATCGTCACGCATGCGCAGCGCCTTGATCCATGGACGGCCGAACTGCGCGCAAAAGGACGGCGTCTCATCACCATGGAACTGCAGCAGGTCGAGGTGACGGCTGGCCCTCTGGACGAACTCCGGCGAGGCATCGACGAACAATCCCACCCGCGTGACGAAGGCCGGCACCTGGGCTGCCAATGCGGCAAGACGCGCCTCGTCGACGCAGCGCTTGCTGCCCGGCCACAGCACGAACCCCAACGCATCGGCACCGGCGGCCACGGCATCGGCCACGTCCCGTTCGCGGGTCAGGCCACAGAATTTGATGCGAGTGCGGGATGGCGTCATGACTTCCCCTCCTCCACCTCGGGTACACCGCTCGTCGACTCGGCGACGGGTCGGCCTCGGCGAAATTCGACCATGGGGCATGCCGGCAGTTCGCGCTCGCCGGTCCACTCGCCCAGGAAGGCCAGCAGGTTCGGACCCAGCGGCTCGCGCGGCAGGCCCCAGGTCTCATCGTAGAGGGAGTCGACGAAGTGTAGACCGCAGGCCGGCGCGGTGACGTCGGAGAGCGTACGGTCCTTCAGCGCCAGCAGCCCGGCCAGGTAGTCGTCGCCCCGCTCGCCGCGCCCCACGGTGACCAGGGCGCCGACGATGTTGCGGATCATGTGATGCAGGAAGGCATTGCCCTGCACGTCGATCACCACCAGCGGCCCGTGCCGATGCACCTCGATGAAGTGCAGGTGGCGCCAGGGCGTCTTCGATTGGCAGCCCGCCGCGCGGAAGCTGGAGAAGTCGTGCTCGCCGACCAGCGCCTGGGCCGCACGATGCATGGCATCGGCATCGAGCGGATCGCGACACCAGGTGACGTTGGCGCGCTCCAGGACCGGTCGGCTCGGCTGGTTGAGGATGACGTAACGGTAGCGACGCGCCAGCGCCTTGAAGCGGGCGTGGAAATCCTCGGGCACCTCGCACACCCAGCGCACCGCGACATCGCGCGCCAGGTTGGCGTTGACGCCGAAGACCCAGGCCTTCTGCGAACGGGGCGCGGGCGCGTCGAAGTGGACGATCTGGCGCGTGGCGTGCACGCCGGAATCGGTGCGCCCACTGGCATGGACGGTCACCGGCCGGCTTGCCACCTTGGCGAGCGCCCGTTCCAGCTCGGCCTGGACCGAGGGGGCATGCTTGAGGCGTTGCCAGCCACAGTAGGCGCTGCCGTCGTATTCCACCCCCAGGGCCAGGCGGCCGCTCAGGGGGTGGCGATCGTCAAGAGGTCGAAACAGGGTCATGCCGCCATCAGAGTCGGTAGTGAGTGAACAGATCCTGGGCCTCGCTGCGCACCTGCGGATCGCTGGCGTCCTTCAACAGCCGCTGAAGCAGCGGACGGGCCCGCTCCGCGTCACCGCTCTCGAGCAGGTGACGGGCCCGCTGCAGATCGTCACGTCCGCCGGCCTCGCCCAGGACGACACCATTATCGCGGTCCAGCGGCGGGAAGGCCACCTCCTCCACCTCCCATTCGGCTTCGCCGGCCTCCCCGAGAGCCGCGTCCATCCGCGGGAATTCGACGCTGGGCTGCATCGGCGTCTCTTCGCGCGACGGCGGGTCCGGGTCCAGCGCGGGAGGCTGGTAGTCGATCGTGCGCCACTCCAACGATTCACCGCGCTCATCCGCCGGGGTGGGCCCCTTGCCATCGCCTGGCGGTGCCTCGTCATCGGGCGAGCTTGGCGTTACGCCCGGCTCCTCGGCCCGCAGTGGCTCTGCCTGTGCCGACGATGCATCCTCGCGCCCGGCCAGCTCGCTGCGGGGGGCGTCGAGCGGCTCCCGCTCGGCCGGCAACGGCGGTTCCTGCCGCCCCACTGCGGGCGCCAGCGACTCACTCCCCGCGGCGGCGGCGGTGCGCGGCGGCTCGGCCCTGTTCGCAAGGGAATCGGGATCGGGCGCAGCGGGCTGAAGCTTGGCCAGCAACCGCCCCGCTTCGGCCACCAGGGCGGAGTCGCCGGTCTCGGCCAACCGCTGAGCCTCGCGCTCGGCCGCCTGCCGGTCACCCTGCTCCACGTGAACGTTGAGCAGTTTCAGGCGCAGGTCATGGCGCTCGGGTTCACGGGCCAGGCCCGCCTCCAGCATCTCCCTGGCCTGATCGTAGCGCCCATAGGCCATGAAGATATCCGCTTCGCTGATCGCTTCGGCCTGGGGCATGGTGGCGCGAGGCAGCTCTTCCCGATGAGTCTCTGGCTCATCCAGGCTCATGCCCGCCGCGGCGAGCGGGGCCGGACCGGCGGCGGCCCCTGGCGGCACCGCGACGTGGTCGGAGGGAGGCATGCCGTGGACCATGTTGGGCATTGCGCTACCTCCCGACGCGGGGACGGCGTCGCGGCGCTGGCGGCGGCGCACCCACAGCCAGAGCCCCAGCAGAGCCGCCAGCCCGGCGCCGCCCAACAGCAGGTTGCGGTCGACATCGACCGGATATGCCGCCCCCCACCAGGGCGACTCGCCCGGCTCGTCCTTCTCGGCCTGTACTACCGCCCCGCCGCTGCCAACCTGCACTGCAGCCTGGTTACTGGCCAGCAGCGCCGCCAACTGCTCGCGCATGGCCTCGACCTCGTCGCGCAAATTACCAAGCTCGTGCTGCAGGGCGTCGCGCTCGGTCTGTACCGCTTCCAGCGCCGCGCGGCTCTCCTGCCAGCGCCGCTCGAGCAGCGCGAAGCGCGGGTCGTCCTGTGCCAAGGCCAGCTCGCCAGCCCCCAGCGTTGCCAACACGTCGGCATCGAGCCAGCCTTCGGCGCGCCCGCCCTCCTCACCGGCGTTCGCTGCCGCCCGGTCGCGCTCCACGGCAGCGCCCATGGCGGACTCGGCGGCCAGCTCCTCGTCGCTGAGCAGGGTCAGGCGCGGCGCGGGAAGGGCCGCCTCGGCAGCCATGCCCTGCTCGCTCGCTGTCGATTCGCCCGGCGTGCCGGAAGGCTCGGCGATCGCCTGCGCAACGGACATCGCGGCAGCCTCGAGCTCGCCGACCGCCGCTACCCGAGCCCCCAGGGGGACGCGAGCCGGCGCACCGTTGCCGCGACTTGCCCAGGCCTGGTTCATGGCCTGCACCATCTGGGAAGCCTCTTGTGCGGAGCGCGCCGCAATGGCCTCCCGGGACGGCACGGTCAGCGTGTAGCCGGCCCGCATGGCGTTGATGTTGCCTGACGGGAACGCATCGGGATTGGCCTCGACCAGCGCCACCATCATCTGGTCCATGCTGACCCCGGCATCGGGACGCAGCCTGCTGGCCACCGACCAGAGGGTATCGCCACTGCCGACCCAGGCGCGTTCTTCCGCGCTGTTCCGCTCTCCTGCCGGTGCAGCGGATAAGCCTGAGGCGTCGGGCTCGGCATCGGCCACCTGCGCTTCGGCGGCGGATCGTGCCGCGGGGACAGGCTGACGACTCGAGCCGCTCACCAGTACCGGCATGCGATCGTAATCGGGAGGGTCGAGCAGCAGCGTCACCTCGCGCAGTTGGCGCCCTGACGGCCAATCGAAGCGCAGCAGCAAGTCCATCCAGGGCTCCCGCACCGCCCTTTCGCTCGAGAGACTCACGACCCACTGGCCCTGACGCACTTCCACGTCGGCCCGCACGCTGGCCGCCAGCGGCGTGCGCGAGAGGCCCGCAGATTCGAACTCCCGGGCCCCGGCCACGCTGACACGCAGCCGCTCGGGATCGAGCCCGTCCGTATCGGTGAGCGGAATGACGGCACGCAGCGGTGCATTGAGCGGGGAACGCACCTGAGCCTCCCCCACGCCCAGCGCCAGCGCCTGTGGGCCAGCGGCCGACAGTGCCAGCAGCATGGCGTATGTCAACTTGCGTTTCATGGAGCTCCCTTGCCTTGCTCGCTTGCCTGATAAGGCGTCCGGTTCTATTGAAGCCACGCTTCAGACCGCTGATGAATATGTACCATATCCCTGTACGCCCTGCTTCCACGCCAGCCAAGGCCAATCTCAGCCCCACGCAAAACGGGGCATCTCCCGCAGGAGATGCCCCGTCAACGGCACTGCAACGAGAATTACTGCTCGCGCAAGATCTTCAACATGCGCTTGAGCGGTTCGGCGGCACCCCACAGCAGCTGGTCGCCGACGGTGAAGGCCGAGAGATATTCGCCGCCCATGTTCATCTTGCGCAGGCGGCCCACCGGAACGTTCAGGGTACCGGTGACGGCAGCCGGCGTCAGCCCGGCAATGGTGGCTTCCTTGTCGTTCGGAATCACCTTGACCCACTCGTTGTGCTTGGCGATGCGCTCCTCGATTTCATCTATCGGCACATCTTTCTTCAACTTGATGGTGAAAGCCTGGCTGTGCGAGCGCATGGCGCCGATGCGTACGCACAGGCCATCGATCGGGACCGGGTTGGACTGCAGGCCGAGGATCTTGTTGCTCTCGACGCTACCCTTCCACTCCTCGCGGCTCTGGCCGTTGTCGAGCTTGGTGTCGATCCACGGCAGCAGGCTACCGGCCAGCGGCGCGGTGAAGTTCTCGATCGGAAAGTCCTGCCCCTTCATGGCCGCCGCCACCTTGCGGTCGATGTCGAGGATCGCACTGGAGGGGTTGTCGAGCTCGCTCTGGACCACGTCGCGCAGCGCGCCCATCTGGTTGAGCAGCTCGCGCATGTGCTTGGCGCCGGAACCGGAGGCGGCCTGATAGGTCATGGAGGTCATCCATTCGATCAGGTCGGCCTCGAACAGCCCTCCCAGGCCCATCAGCATCAGGCTGACGGTGCAGTTGCCGCCGACGAAGGTCCTGGCGCCTCGGGCCAGCTGGGCGTCGATGACGTGACGGTTGACCGGATCGAGCACGATGGTCGCCTCGTCCTCCATGCGCAGGGTGCTCGCGGCATCGATCCAGTAGCCCTTCCAGCCACTGCCGCGCAGATCGCCGTAGACCTGCTTGGTGTAGTCGCCGCCCTGGCAGGTGATGACCACGTCGAGCGCCTTGAGCGCCTCGATGTCGGTGGCATCCTTCAGCGGAGGCACGTCCACGCCGATGTCGGGGCCGGGCTGACCGACCTGGGAGGTGGTGAAGAAGATCGGCTCGATGCCGTCGAAGTCCCCATCCTCCTGCATGCGCTGCATGAGCACGGAGCCCACCATGCCACGCCATCCGACGAAACCGACTTTCAACATGTGAAGTCCTCCTGGAAAGAATGAGGCCAATAGTATACACGACCCGGGCCCACCTCGCAGGCGAGCCCGGGCCAGGATAACGGCAATGGTATGCGGTGGCGTTCAGGCGGCCTCGAAGGCTGCCAGCACCGCGTCGCCCATTTCGCTCGTCGATACGGTGCGCGTGCCCTCGGAGGCAATATCCGCGGTCCGCAGGCCGTCGTCCAGCACTTTCCCGACGGCATTTTCGATGCGAGCCGCCAGCTCGGGCTCGGAGAGCGAATAGCGCAGCATCATCGCCACCGAGAGGATGGTCGCCAGCGGGTTGGCAATGCCCTTGCCGGCGATGTCCGGCGCGCTGCCGTGGCAGGGCTCGTACATGCCCTGCCCGCTCTCGTTGAGCGAGGCCGAGGGCAGCATGCCGATGGAGCCGGTGAGCATGGCGGCGGCATCGGAGAGGATGTCGCCGAACATGTTGCCGGTGACCATCACGTCGAACTGCTTGGGCGCGCGCACCAGTTGCATGGCGGCGTTGTCGACGTACATGTGCGAGAGCTCGACGTCGGGGTACTCCGGCGCCAGCCGTTCCATCACCTCGCGCCACAGGATGGTGACCTCGAGCACGTTGGCCTTGTCGACGCTGCACAGGCGCTTTCCGCGCTTCTGCGCCAACTCGAAGGCGACCCGGCCGATGCGCTCGATCTCGCTCTCGGAATAGACATAGGTGTTGAAGCCGACCCGTTGGCCGTCGCGCACCTCGATGCCGCGGGGCTGGCCGAAGTAGATGCCGCCGGTCAGCTCGCGCACGATCATGATGTCCAGCCCCGCCACCAGCTCGGGCTTGAGGCTGGAGGCGCTGGCCAGCTGCGGGTAGGTGATGGCCGGGCGCAGGTTGGCGAACAGGCCGAGGTTCTTGCGCAGGCCGAGCAGGCCCTTCTCGGGGCGCTTGGCCAGGTCCTCGAGCTTGTCCCACTTGGGACCGCCCACGGCGCCGAGCAGGATGGCGTCGGCGGCCTTGGCCTTGTCCAGGGTCACGGCGGGCAGCGGCTCGCCGTGCTCGTCGTAGGCGCTACCGCCGACCAGCGCCTCCTCCACCTCGACGTCGAGGCCTTGGGCTTGGCAGCTAGCCAGGATGCGGCTCGCCTGGGCGGTGATCTCGGGTCCGATGCCGTCACCCGGCAGTACCAGAATCTTGCGTGTCATCATTGTTTCCTTGGTTGACTACCGCCGTCGCAAGCGGGGCGCCGGGGGCAGGCCGAAGAGGAGGTCTTTTGCCATGGATGGCAAAAGTAGCGCCCAGGGATGGGTTCACAGCGCCTCCTCGCAGGCCTGCCGCCGGATCAGCCCCGCGGGGCGCCGAGGGCAAGCCGGATCAGCCCCGCATTTCCGACGGTAGAGCTGGAAGTGTCAGGCCTGAGCGCTATCGCGGAACAGCCACGGCCGCTCGGCACGGTGGCGCTGTTCGAAGGCACGAATGGCATCCTCGTCCTGCAGGGTGATGCCGATATCGTCGAGCCCCTCGAGCAGGCAGTGCTTGCGGAAGGCGTCGACCTCGAACTCGAGAATCTCACCCGCAGGGGTGATCACCCGCAGGTTCTCGAGGTCAACGTCGAGGCGATAGCCTTCGCTGGCCTCCACCTCGCGGAACAGTCGGTCGATAACGTCCTCCGGCAAAGTGATCAGCAGCAGGCCGTTCTTGAAGGCGTTGTTATAGAAGATATCGGCGAAGCTCGGCGCGATCACCACGCGAAAGCCGAAGTCCTCCAGCGCCCAGGGGGCATGCTCGCGGGAGCTGCCGCAGCCGAAGTTGCGCCGCGCGAGCAGCACGCTCGCGCCCTGATAGCGCGGCTGGTTGAGCACGAAATCCGGGTTGAGCGGACGCTGGGAAACGTCCTGACCGGGCTGCCCCTCGTCGAGGTAGCGCAGCTCGTCGAACAGGTTGACGCCGAAGCCGGTGCGCTTGATCGACTTCAGGAACTGCTTGGGAATGATCAGGTCGGTATCGACGTTGGCCCGGTCGAGCGGTGCGACGAGCCCTTCGGTGCGTTCGAATTTCCTCATGGCTCAGGCCTCCTCTGCAACGGGCTGGGCGTCGAGACGACGCACATCGACGAAGTGGCCGGCGATGGCGGCGGCGGCGGCCATGGCCGGGCTGACCAGGTGGGTGCGGCCGCCATAGCCCTGGCGACCCTCGAAGTTGCGGTTCGAGGTGGAGGCGCAGTGCTCGCCGGCGCCGAGCTTGTCGGCATTCATTGCCAGGCACATGGAGCAGCCCGGCTCGCGCCACTCGAAGCCCGCCTCGATGAAGATCTTGTCGAGCCCCTCGGCTTCGGCCTGGCGCTTCACCAGGCCGGAGCCCGGCACCACCATGGCGAGCTTGATCGAGTCGGCCACCTTCTTGCCGCGCGCCACCTTGGCCGCCTCGCGCAGGTCCTCGATGCGCGAGTTGGTGCACGAGCCGATGAACACCTTGTCGAGCTTGATCTCGGTGATCTTCTGCTTGGGCGCGAGCCCCATGTACTCCAGTGCACGGGTGTAGCCGCGCTTGACGGTCTCATCGTTCTGCTCGGCCGGGTCGGGCACTTCGCCGGAGATACCGGTGACCATTTCGGGGCTGGTGCCCCAGCTCACCTGGGGCTCGATCTCGGCGGCATCCAACGTGACCACCTTGTCGAACCGGGCGTCCGCATCGGAGACCAGGTTGCGCCAGTCCGCCACGGCGGCCTGCCACTGCTCGCCCCTGGGGGCGAAGGGGCGCTCGGCGAGGTACTCGATCGTGGTGTCGTCCACCGCGATCAGGCCGACCCGGGCGCCGGCCTCGATGGCCATGTTGCACACCGTCATGCGCCCCTCCATGGAGAGGTCGCGAATGGCGCTGCCGGCGAACTCGATGGCGTAGCCGGTGCCTCCGGCGGTGCCGATCCTGCCGATGATGGCCAGCACCACGTCCTTGGCGGTGACGCCGGTGCCGAGCTTGCCCTCGACGCGCACCTGCATGTTCTTCATCTTCTGCGCCAGCAGGCACTGGGTGGCGAGCACGTGCTCCACCTCGGAGGTGCCAATGCCGTGGGCCAGCGCGGCGAAGGCGCCGTGGGTAGCGGTGTGGGAGTCGCCGCAGACAACGGTCATGCCCGGCAGAGTGGCGCCCTGCTCCGGCCCCACCACGTGCACGATGCCCTGGCGCGGGTCGTTGATCTTGAACTCTTCGATGCCGAACTCGACGCAGTTGTCGTCAAGCGTCTGCACCTGGATCAACGACACCGGATCCTTGATGCCGGCGTTGCCCTCGGCACGCTCCTTCAGCGTGGTCGGCACGTTATGGTCCGGCGTGGCCAGGTTGGCGTCGAGACGCCACGGCTTGCGCCCGGCCAGACGCAGCCCCTCGAAGGCCTGAGGCGAGGTCACTTCGTGCAGCAGCTGGCGGTCGATGTAGATCAGTGCGGTGCCGTCGTCGCGCTCCTTCACCAGGTGCTGCGACCACAGCTTGTCGTAAAGCGTCTGGCCTGCCATATCGTTCTCCGGGGCTCTGTGGCCCTTTGCCTGTCCGGTCTAGGGAAAGACTCCCCAAGGTTCGCCGATCTCGTACGTATTGCCTCAAAGGGCCATTGCAGCAGAACTTGCCGAGGGGCGCCGGGGACAGGTCGGAGAGGAGGTCTTTTGCCATGGATGGCAAAAGTAGCGCCCAGGGATGGGTTCACAGCGCCTCCTCGAAGACCTTGTCGCCGGCAAAGCCCCGACATGCCAAGGCTACCCCTTTCCTGCATTGCCATGGCCGAGTGATTGCAGTCTTGCGCGGCTCGCCCATAAAAGCAATTCATGTTATTTATTCATTGGATTCCCAACAGGAATACAAGCGATAGGATGGACACCCAAAGCCTGCAAGCCTTCCTCGCCGTGGCCGACAGCGGCAGCTTCTCCCGCGCCGGCGAGCACCTGCACCTGACCCAGCCGGCGGTCTCCAAGCGCATCGCCACCTTGGAAGACCAGATCGGCGCGCGGCTGTTCGACCGCATCGGCCGCCGCGTCACCCTCACCGAGGCGGGCCGGGTGCTGCTGCCCCGCGCCCGGCAAATTCTCGTCATGGTGGACGACAGCCGCCGCGCGCTGACCAATCTCGAAGGCCAGGTGGCCGGCAGCCTGACGCTCGCCACCAGCCATCATATCGGCCTGCATCGCCTGCCGCCCCTGTTGAAAGCTTACACCCAGGCACACCCCGGGGTGCGTCTGGACCTGCGCTTTCTCGACTCGGAGCTGGCCTATCAGGGGGTACTGGACGGCGAGCTGGAAACGGCCGTGGTCACCCTGGCTCCGCACCCCGACCCGCAGCTCGAGGTGGTCCCGGTATGGGAGGACCGGATGTGCTTCGTCTGTGGCCTCGATCATCCACTGGCGACACGCGGCCGGCTCACGCTGCACGAGCTGTGCGCCTTCGATGCCGTGCTGCCCGGTCCCATGACCTTCACCCGCACGTTGATCGAATCGCGCTTTGCCGCTGCCGGCCTCGAGCTGCCGGTAGCCCTCTCCACCAACTATCTCGAAACCCTCAAGATGATGACCGCCATCGGCCTGGGCTGGAGCCTGCTGCCGGAGCGAATGGTGGTAGGCGAGCTCCACGAACTCGACGTGGAGCATCCGACCATCACCCGCTCTCTGGGTTATCTGGTGCACCGCAGCCGTACGCTTTCGAATGCCGCGCGGGCGATGCTCTCCCTGCTGGAGGAGGCGCGTGACGCAACGAGTCGCAGGAGTTAGGAAGAAATTGTTAGACTGCTCACAATAAACCTGACTCCGCCTGGAGCCCTGAGCCATCGTGTCCCCACCCGACTCGTCACCGACATCCTTGCGCCATGCCCTGGCCGGCGGGCTGATCCTGCTTGGGCTGGTACAGCAGATCCTCGCCTTCGCCGGGATCGTACTTCTGCCACACGGGGTGGGTTACGTGCTATGGATGGCAACCCTGCTGCTGTGGCGCGACATTCCCCGCCGCACCCGCTGGCAGGCCGGCGCATTGGCCGCCATCGGCCTGGGACTGCTGATCCTGGCGGGTTGGCGCTACGCCAGCGACATCGCCTGGCCGGCAGTCACCAGCGGCAACACCTATGTGGTGGCGATGTTGGTCGGTGTCAGCTTCATCGGCCTGATCGGC
Source organism: Halomonas sp. SS10-MC5 (assembly GCF_015992245.1). Taxonomy (NCBI): domain Bacteria; kingdom Pseudomonadati; phylum Pseudomonadota; class Gammaproteobacteria; order Oceanospirillales; family Halomonadaceae; genus Halomonas; species Halomonas sp. SS10-MC5. The sequence continues at coordinate 2,790,933 of NZ_CP065435.1, forward strand.
AACCGCAGCGGCTCGTCGCGTCCGTTGGGCCGCCCGATTACGGGGCGACGGGGCACCCTGGGTACCTGGCTCGGCGTCCATCTGCTCGGCACCATTCTCAATCTTTCGACGGTGTTCATGATCGGCGACCGCCTGGCCCGCCGCGCCCCGCTGACTACACCCCAGTTGCTGGCGCTCAATCGCGGCCTCTCCAGCGCCGCGCTGTGGTCGCCGTTCTTCGCCTCGATGGGCGTGGTGATGACCCTGGCCCCGGGCATGGAGTATTTGCGTGTCCTGGCCATCGGGCTGCCCTTGGCGCTGGTCAGCGGGGCACTCACCACGTTCGAGCTGTCGCGCCGCTTCGACCTCGCCGAAGTAGCGGGCTTCTCGCTCTCGCCGCGTAGCCTGCTGATGCCGGTATCGATGGCCATACTGGTGATGCTGTTTCACTTTCAGCTCACGCCTCGGCTCGGCATCGTCAGCATCATCACGTTTCTGCTGCCGGCGGTGGCACTGGTCAGCAACCTCCCGGCCGGGCCGCGCTGGACCCTGCGCCGCGTGCGCCAGCACACGCTGACGCGCCTGCCGGCGATGCGCGGCGAGATTGCCCTGTTCCTCTCGGCAGGTTTGCTGACCCTGGGACTCTCCACCTTCGTCGCCGCTGCGACGGGCAGCGAATGGCGGCTATTCTCTCATTTCGGCTCGGCCCAGGCCGTGATCAGCTTTCTCGCCATCGTGATCAGCGCCGTGGCCGGGCTGCATCCGATCATCGGCGTCTCGGTACTGGCCTCGATGCTGGACCTGAGTGGCAACGAGCAGACGCTGTTTGCCTTTACCGCTCTGGCCTCCTGGGCGGTGGGCACCTCGGTGGGGCCGCTGTCAGGCATCAATCTGTCGCTGCAGGGGCGCTATGGCGTCAGCGGCTACCGCATGATGCGTCACAACCTGGGGTACGCCCTGCTGCTCAGCGGCCTGGTGATGGTGGCCATCATCGCGCTCGATGCCTGGGTGTAGCGTCTCACTGGGAGATACGGTAGAAGTAGCGATGCCCGCACCGATGGCAGGGTTCGATGCGAGTCACGCCCTCCAGCTCGACGACCGCATCGCAGTGCACGCAGGCCATGCGTCCTGGTGCCGCCACCTCACCCTCGCAGTAGTCGGCCCGTGCCGCCTCCAGGTCTTCGTTGAGCTGGGCGTTCTCGACGATGCTGCGGTCGGCGATGGAGAACAGCGAATCCACCACCTTGCGCGACAGCAGGTCGAGATCGATGCCCAGCCAGGCGGCGACGCCACGGCCTCCCGCCCGCAGGTAGCGCCGCATGTCGATCAGGTCGCGCTCGACCCAGGCACGCAGCAGGGCGAGCTCATCCTTGGTGAATTCCTCGAGTTCCGCCTCGAATTCGACCGCCTCGTCCAGTTCCCGCTGCAGGTTCTCCCAGGTCAGATCATCCGCGCCCTCACGCAGCCGGGCCAGCATGCGCTCGTAGCCCTCACGCAGCCGATGTTCGCGATGGGAGTCGGGACGTTCGCTCATGGTCATCTCCTCGAAGCGGTTTTCGGCATGGACCGGGCATGGCCGGGCCTGCCCTACTGGGGTATCCTTGGTTACCATTTAGACGCCATCCCGCCGTCAGTTCAACATTTTATCGTATGGCTGCCGGCCGGCAATGACGTCGGACAACTTTCTGCGCAAGCGCACGGTGCTACCGCGCCAACACACTCTAAGGTCATTTCGAAAGCCGATGGACGCACAGTACAAGCCCTTTGAAATCGAACGCGACGCCCAGGACTTCTGGGAGAAGAACCAGTGCTTCAAGGCGGTGGAGGATGCCAGCCGCGAGAAGTTCTACTGCCTGTCGATGTTCCCCTACCCCAGCGGCAAGCTGCACATGGGGCATGTGCGCAACTACACCATTGGCGACGTGGTCTCGCGCTTCCAGCGCATGCAGGGCAAGAACGTGATGCAGCCCATGGGCTGGGACGCCTTCGGCATGCCGGCAGAGAACGCGGCGATCCAGAACCGGGTGCCACCGGCCAAGTGGACCTACGACAACATCGACTACATGCGCAGCCAGCTCCAGGCGCTGGGGTTCGCCTACGACTGGGGCCGCGAGTTCGCCACCTGTGACACCGACTACTACCGCTGGGAGCAGTGGTTCTTTGCCAAGCTGGTGGAGAAGGGCCTGGTCTACAAGAAGATGTCCACGGTCAACTGGGACCCGGTGGACCAGACCGTACTGGCCAACGAGCAGGTCATCGAAGGTCGCGGCTGGCGCTCCGGTGCACTGGTGGAGCGCAAGGAAATCCCGCTGTGGTTCCTCAAGATCACCGACTATGCCGATGAGCTGCTCGCCGATCTCGACAAGATCGAGTGGCCCGAGCAGGTCAAGACCATGCAGCGCAACTGGATCGGCAAGTCGCGCGGCGTGGAACTCAGCTTCGACATCAGGAACGCGGACGGCAGCATCGCCGAGCCGCTGTCGGTCTATACCACCCGCCCCGACACGCTGCTGGGCGTGACCTATGTGGCGGTGGCGGCCGGCCATCCGCTGGCCAGGGCCGCGGCGCAGGGCAACGCCGAACTGGCCGCCTTCTGCGAGGAGTGCGCGCGCGGCGGCACCTCCGAGGCGGAACTCGCCACCAAGGAGAAGCGCGGCATGGCCACCGGCCAGGTGGCGGTGCACCCGCTGACCGGTCGCGAAGTGCCGGTGTACGTCGCCAACTTCGTACTGATGGAGTTCGGTACCGGTGCGGTCATGGCCGTTCCCGGCCACGACCAGCGCGACTGGGAGTTCGCCACCAAGTACGACCTGCCCATCGAAGCGGTGATCAGCGACGAGAGCGGCCTGGCCCCGGATCTTTCCGAGGGCGCCTATGTGGAGTACGGCCGGCTGATCAATTCCGGTGAGTTCGACGGCCTGGACTTCGATGCCGCCTTCGAGGCCATTGCCGGCAGGTTGGCCGAGCTGGGTCGCGGCGAGGTGAAGATCAACTATCGCCTGCGCGACTGGGGCGTGGCCCGCCAGCGCTACTGGGGCGCACCGATTCCGGTCAAGTACGGCCCCGAAGGCCAGACCGTGCCGCTCTCCGACGACGAGCTGCCGGTGGCCCTGCCGATGGAGGTGACCGTCGACGCCAGCGGCTCGCCGCTGAAGAAGATGCCCGAGTTCTATGACCTGGGCGACGGCTGGGTGCGCGAGACCGATACCTTCGATACCTTCATGGAATCGTCCTGGTACTTCGCCCGCTTCTGCTGTGCCGACAATCGCGAAGCCATGCTCGACGAGCGTGCCGACTACTGGCTGCCGGTGGATCTCTACATCGGCGGGATCGAGCACGCCATCCTTCACCTGCTCTACGCGCGCTTCTTCACCAAGCTGATGCGCGACCTGGGTTTGGTGAAGGTCGACGAGCCGTTCCAGCGCCTGCTCACCCAGGGCATGGTCATCGCCGAAACCTTCTACCGCTCGACGCCGAACGGCGGCAAGGAATGGTTCAATCCCGCCGATGTCGAGGTCCAACGCGACGACAAGGGGCGCCCGGTCAGCGCGGTGCTGATCAAGGACGGCCAGCCGGTGGAGATGGGCGGCATCGAGAAGATGTCCAAGTCGAAGAACAACGGCGTCGATCCGCAGTCGATGATCGACCGCTTCGGCGCCGATACCGTGCGCCTGTTCATGATGTTCGCCGCCCCGCCGGAGCAGTCGCTCGAGTGGTCCGACTCCGGCGTCGAGGGTGCCAGCCGTTTCCTCAAGCGCCTGTGGCGCCTGGTTGCCGAGCACCTCGAGGCCGGTCAGCCGGGCAAGCTGGACACCGCTGCGCTCAACGACACCCAGCGTGAACTGCGGCGCAAGACCCACGAGACGATCAAGAAGGCCAGCGACGACATCGGTCGGCGCACCACCTTCAATACCGCCATCGCCGCGGTGATGGAGCTGACCAACGCCCTGGCCAAGTTCGACGATGCCAGCCCCCAGGGCCTGGCCGTGGCCCGCGAGGCCGTGGAAGCCTGCGTGCTGCTGCTGGCACCGATCACGCCGCATGCCTGCCATGCGCTGTGGCGCGAGCTGGGCCACGAGGAGCCGGCCATCGACGCCGCCTGGCCACAGGTGGACGAATCGGCCCTCGCACGCGACACCATCGAGCTGGTGGTCCAAGTCAACGGCAAGCTGCGTGCCCGCATCGAAGTCGCCGCCGAGGCCGCCAAGGAAGCCATTGAAGCCGAAGCCTTCGCCGCCGAGAACGTCCAGCGGCACACCGAAGGCAAGACGGTACGCAAGGTGATCGTGGTACCGGGCAAGCTGGTCAATATCGTGGTGAGCTGACGCAGACCGAACGGGAGCGCCCATGCAGCGACGCGAATTTCTCAACCTTGCCGTGGCCGCCGGGGCGGCCCTGGCACTGGCCGGCTGTGGCTTTCGCCTGCGCGGCTTCGATACGCCGGGGCTGGCCCTCGACGAACTCGCCCTGGCGGGTACGGACAGCGACCTCGCCCGCCTGGTGGAAGAGCGCCTGGTGGCGGTCGGTACCCAGGTGCACGACAACGCCCCGCAAGTGCTCAACCTCGGCCCGGAGACGTTCCGTGAGCGCCAGTTGAGCGTCCTCGACAGCGGCCCGCAGGAGCGGGAAATGGCGCTCACGGTGCCCTTCTCGGTGCAACGGCGTAGCGACGGTGTCTATCGGCTCTCCGAACAGCGTCTCGAGGTATCGACCCGTTTCACCGTCAGCGACGACAACCTGCTGGCCCAGGACGACCTGCGCGAGGAAGCGCGCCAGGAGCTACGCCAGGAAGCCGTGCGCCGCCTGTTCGATCGCCTGCGCACTCTGGATGGGGCTCAGCCGTGAAGATGGAAGCTCTCGTGAAGGCGCGCCCGTGAAGATCTTTGCCGACAAGCTGCCGGAAGCGCTGGCCAAGAAGCTGCCCCCGGTGGTGATCGTGGCCGGCGAGGAACCGCTGCAACACATGGAAGCCTGCGATGCCGTGCGCAGCGCGGCCCGCGAACGCGGCATCGAGGAGCGCGACATCCTGCATGTGGAAGCCAACTTCGCCTGGGGCCGGCTGCGTGAGGCAGCCGCCAGCCTGTCGCTGTTCGCCTCGAGCAAGTTGATCGAGCTGCGCCTGGGCAACCAGAACCTTGGCCAGGAAGGCGCCAAGGCGCTGAAGGAGTATGCCGACGCGCCGGGCAACCGCGACAACGTCCTGCTCGTCAGCATGGGCAAGCTCGACTTCCGCCAGCAGAAGAGCGCCTGGTTCCAGGCGCTCGACAAGACAGGCCTGTTCGTGCCGGTGTGGCCGGTCGATGTGGCGCGGCTGGGCTTCTGGCTACGCGACCGAGCCGAGCGCCACGGTCTCTCGCTCGACCTGGATGCCGCCCGCCTGCTCGGCGAACGCACCGAAGGCAACCTGCTCGCGGCGGACCAGGAGCTGCAGAAACTGGCCCTGCTGCTGCCCCCAGGAACGCGCGTGGGCCCCGCTCAGATCGCCGGCGGCGTGGAGGACAGCGCGCGCTACGACGTCTTCACCTTGACCGATGCCTGCCTCAAGGGCGAGCGCGAGCGCGTCTCGCGGATCGTTCGCGGCTTGCGCGGCGAAGGGGTCGAGGCCCCCATCGTGCTGTGGGCCCTCAACCGCGAGTTGCGCACGCTGCTCTCGCTGCACCAGCATCTCGACCAGGGCCAAAGCTTCGAGCACGCCTGCAAGGCTCAGAAGCCAGCCATCTTCGACAAGCGCCGTCCCGCCTACCAGCAGGCCATTGCGCGTTTGCCAAGGAAACGCCTGCACAAGCTGCTGCTGTTCGCTCAACGCCTCGATCTCTCGATCAAGGGCGCGGCCCAACTGCCACCCTGGGAGGCACTTCACGATCTGGCGCTGACACTGGCGGGTGGCCGCGGCCTGCTGGCCGAACTGCCGTCCTCCTACCGCGTCGGCTGAGCCTTTAGGCCGCCCCGTGACCTCTCGCCAAATCGCTTTATGCAAGGGCATGAAATTTCACGCGCTTTCTGCTTATACTTATACAGCATCGTTGGAGCAAGTGGACGACTGCGCTCACCGAACCGGGAGCGCTGGATCATTCAAGAGCCGGAAGCCTTTCCCCAAGAAGAAGGAACACTGATCATGAAAACACTCCGCCGCTTTCTCAGCCCCCTACTGATCCTGGCCCTGGTGCTCGGCAGCGTCTCGGTTTCCGCCGCCCCGCTTCCCGCCAGCGAGCTGGTTTCCACCCAGGCGGCTCTCTCGGCCGAGCGGGCCGACGCCGACCGGGAACGCATCAACGAGATCCTGTCTCGTGCCGACGTTCAAGAGCAGCTCATCGCCCAGGGCGTCGACCTGGCCGAAGTCGAAGCCCGGGTAGCGGCGCTATCCGACGAGGAAGCGCGCCAGATGGCCGAGCAGCTCGACCAGCTGCCCGCCGGTGCCAGCGTCGTCGGTGCCCTGGTGCTCATCTTCCTCGTCCTGCTGGTCACCGACATCCTGGGCCTGACCAACGTCTTCCCCTTCACGCGCTGATGAGAAACGACATGCAGAGCCGTTTCAAGCCAGCATGCATGAACGCCCGCTTAGCGGGCGTTCTTCTGTTGGGCTTTTGGCTGCTGGTGCTGACGGGTTGCGCCTCGACGCCTCGCCTGGCCGAAAGCACCGAGCAGGCGCTACCCCGCCAGGCCGCAATCGACGGCGTGCCTTTCCATTCCCAGCGCGAGTACCAGTGCGGCCCCGCATCGCTGGCCATGGTGCTCAACCATGGCGACGTCGACGTGGCCATGGAGAGCCTGATTCCCCAGGTATTCATCCCCGGTCGCGAGGGCAGCGTACAGCCTGAAATGCTCGCCACGGTGAGGCGTCATGGCCGCATTCCCTTCGTGCTGGACAACAGCTTCGATGCGCTGCTGACGGAAATCGCCGCTGGCCACCCTGTCGTCGTCATGCAGAACCTTGCCCTTCCAGCGTGGCCGATGTGGCATTACGCCGTCGCTATCGGCTACGATCTGGAGGCCGAGGAAATGACGCTGCACAGCGGTGAGGAAGCGGCGCGCATCGAATCCTTCCGCCGCTTCGATGCCACCTGGGCACGCAGCGACCGTTGGGCTTTCGTCGCCCTGGCTCCCGGTGAGATGCCTAGCGGTGTCGGTGAGCAGCGCGCGCTACAGGCGATCGCTGCCTTCGAGCAGGTGCAGGGGGCCGAAGCAGCCCTCCCGGCCTGGGAGGCTTTGGTCAAACGCTTCCCCGGCTCCGGCATGGGCCACTTTGCCCTGGGCAATGCCCGCCATGCTGCCGGTAATGCGCCGGGCGCCATCGAGGCACTACAGAGCGCCGTGACGCAGCGCAGCGACCTGGGTGCGGCTTGGTTGAACCTGGGCCTGCTGCAACGCGCCCAGGGAGAGGAGGAGCTCGCCCGGCAGGCGCTGTCACGTGCCGCCGAGCTGCCGGGTCCATGGCGGGAGCGGGCCATGGAGGCCTTGACGCAGCGCTGATGTGCCAAGGAGAACGGAAGAGGCAGGAGGTGTCGTGAGCTACGCGATCTCGCTCAAGCGTATCTATAGTCCGCACGCACCGGAAGACGGTGCGCGAGTTCTGGTCGATCGGCTCTGGCCCCGCGGCAAGAGGCGCGAGAGCCTGGCGCTGACCGAGTGGTATCGGGACGCCTCCCCGTCGCCCTTGTTGAATCGTCAGCTACGTCAGGATGAAATCAGCCCCAAGGTCTTTGCGGTACGCTACCGTGGCGAGCTACGCGACCATCCCGAGTGCCTGATTCCTCTGATGCGATATGCCCGCCAGGGGAAGTTGACGCTGCTTTCCGCGGCACGCAACCTTGAGGAGTCCTATTTACCTCTGCTGCGGCAGGCCCTGCTGGAGGCGCTAAGGCAAGAAGATGCCGAAGATCTCGAGCCTGCATCGCCTCCGTGCTATCGGCACCAACTGCGGGATGAGTAACTGTCCGGTGCCGGATACCTAGGCGCCACCGTGAGGTTCGTCATCCTCTCGATCCTGCGCGCATGTATCTCCTGATCCGCCCCCTCGCCGGGCCATCGAACAGGTAGTAGAGCAGATATGCCAGCACCATGGGGTCACGCAATGCCAGGCAAGTCCTCACCAGCAGGTTCAAGTCGATCTCCGTTCCTGCGCTCCTGCACAGGGATACATAGCGCTTGAGAAAAAGCCTCATCCGTCGATGGATGAACGTGGTGAGCTGCCTGTCCCTCACTTTCCGGTTGAGCCTCAGGAGGGTCCTGACGGTAGCATGCATGCCCTGAACGTGCTTGGGGACCTTGTGCTGGGTCATGGTCGAGTTCAGTCTTATGCGTCTTTCAAAGTAAACCTGCTGCGTCACCAGAAAGCGTCTAGCGGCCATCACCAACGGGTAGAGGATGCATTCATCCTCATGAAAGTGTTGGATGAACCTAAGCGAGGCATCGGACCATAGGCGGCGCCTGCTCATGTACAGACAGGTCGAGGCGGAAAATCTTCCGCTAGCACGGAACGCTTCGAGAAGTTCTATCGAGGACTCGAAGACTCCATCAAATCCCCTGCCATATTCCAGCTGGATGATGCTTTCATCGACGCCGTCGTAAAAGCTCCTTCCCGAGAAGAAAACAATATCTGGAAAAGCATTGTTCTCTGCCAAACTTTTCATATCGGCTATGAAGTCCGGCGTCACCAAGTCATCCGAGTCGAAAAAATAGACGTATTCACAACTAGCCAACGAAAGTCCCAGGTTTCTGGCACTTCCCTGCCCTTGGTTGCTGGTAGAAAGAATTTTGACAGGATAGGGATGTTGGAATTTTTCAACCAATGCCAGGGTATCATCCGTGCTGCCATCATCGATAATGATGACTTCATCGGGAAGAACCACCTGGCTTGCCATGGAGGCTAGCGCCTCCATGACGTAATGCGAGACGTTGAATGCCGGCATGATCACACTGATGCTAGCCTTATTCATTGTCGCTCCGTATCGACTCGTCATCATTTTCTTTGCCCATCCCGCATGCACCTTCTGGCAAAGAAAATCATCCTGTTACTGGTGTAGGTTCTTCGGTAGTAAAGATGACTCCTACCAAACCCCCAAATCACAAGTGTGGATATTTTTTCGCGCAAGCACATTTTCTCGACAAAATCTTCATTCAAGTCGATTTTTACCTTTGACCCGTCCTTCAGGTCAAAAACCTCTCTGAGTTTTTTGTCAGAAAGAATTTCCATAATATGGAATGGCGTGCCTTGCCAACGATAGATCCAGACAGGCTGGCCGGCTATGAAAGCCGGCCAGATAAAGCGCCTCCCATTATCGAATTTCTTGGCGCAAGCGACGCGCAGCTTAACGCCATCGTCAAGGACGATATTCAAGGAACCTGGGAAGATGCGCAGCCCCGTGAGATGTTCTATCTCCTCGACGGAATGAGCTATATGTTCGTTAGCCCTCCCCCTCCCTGAAGACACGATCCCCTCAACCCTTCTCATTCTTCATCCCTCGAGCCGGATCTTAATGAATGAATTTTCCAACCTGATTGAAAGTCGGCTTAACTTGATCTTTCACCTTTCTCAAAACCTTGTTGGCGAGACGAACAGGCCTCATGGCCATTTTTCCAAAAACCCCCAATTCTCGCTCACCGAACATCGACTCGCTTAGCAATTTCACCACTTCCTTGTTGATATGAACGCCAACGTCTATGGGTTTTTCGTAGTAATAGTTATTTGATTTCAGATATCCCTTGAGCAGGCCACCCACTTGCACGTTATCATGTACATTGACATCCTGATACCAACCCCACTGCTTTTCCCTTGCAATCTCTTCGAGCAGCGCGACATAATTTTCACCAACACGACTCTTATGCACCTTACAGTGATAGAGGAGCGAAAAGAAGAGATCCTCCAGCTCGGGAACAAAGAAATTTTCATGCTTCTTCCTGCGTTCCAGCATGTCCTTCTCCCACGAACAGGGGTAATAACCATCTCCCACGAATCGAATATCGACAGGTATCGTATTGCCTGCAATATCGATAGTTCCTTTGTAAGGCCTTCCACGCTTCTGGTAGACGTTGGCCGCCGAGGCCAGTTTCTGAAAATCGGAACAAAGGAAATCCACGTCACCACAGCCGGATCTGACAGGAAGATTTTCAAAATTTCTCAGCACAAGGTATTTAACACAGTTATTCAGGACTTCAAATGGCTCATTCCAGTCCCGCCAGCCATTGGCTCCCTCTAGATCCTTGTGTATGTCTTTCTTTATCGGAACATCGGAAGACAGACACTCGCGAAGAAGTTCGCTACCGAGAACGAGCGACGTCTGGAAGATAAATTCCTCGTAATTGTTGCTGGAATGCACCTGGTACGCTTTATCAAACCAAGCGCGAAACTCATATTTTTTCTTCACGATATTTCGGTTAGAAAGCTCTATGTTACCGGATACATTTCGAATCAAGGTGTACTGTGGCTCCAGATCCTCAACAATAATGAAGCGAAACGGGGGCTTTCCGATTTTCCTGTCGTACCCTTTGAACTCAAGTGATCCCGAGGGTCTTTGGTAGAGGCGCTGAATATTCCTATTATAATTCCGCTCTGACCAATATATATTGTAATCGCCCAGTATATTAAAGTTTCGCCTTATTCCTTCAACGATCTCACCTTCTTTGCTTCGCCCCCCCTCCCATATGGCAAAACATGAGAAGTCTCGTCTTACCACACCCCTCCTTTCCTGCAACAAGGCTGGCTCACTCGCAGGCTCCCGCGCTTTTTTCGCAAGCTTGAACATGGTGCCAGACTCAGCCGAACTCCCATTCACGCGCCCGATAGTATTCATTTTTCATCTCGCTCTGGCTTTTCCGATAGCTAGACGGCTTGTATAATTTCTTCACGTTTCGGCCATAATCGTTCTTGTAAATGCCGCTCGAATCGGCGGCGGAAAATTTCGACAGCCTCATCCTCTGTATACAACCCGCGCCTAACATTAGGCCATAAATGGGCTTCCTCGAGCCTGATGACGGGGTTATCCTTATCGAACAACATGGGAATACTATCTATTTCCAGAGCCAGACATATCGCAACACGATGCCAGCCATGCCTTGGCTGGATGATTTCCTCTCCCTCAGTGGAAAATATTCTACCCCTGATCAGCCCGAACTCCTCCTTCAGCCCTATGCGCTTGATGGACTCATAAGCCTCGATAAGCCTTTTCAGCTCCATTTCCACCAACTTGGGGGAGACTGGGCCAAAACCTTTCCAACCATCCTCCTCGCGCCAGGCTTCAAAACCATTCTTTCGCGCCTCGTCGCGCATCAACTCGATGCGGAACTCCTTCTTCTCCTCCGGCGTCGACGCATCCCAAGGGTAAACATAAGCAAGTGGATCCAGGCGAAGCCACTGCTTGTTGGGCACGACATTCAGAAACTCGGCCACATTCTTTGGCTGGAATTCATCAAAATAATGGGAAAAGAACCGCAGTGCCGCATCCCTTCCACCGCGTTCATAGGCGCGAATCACCTGGATCCAGATGTGCATCAGGTTGGTGCATGCCAGCAGGGCAAGCGGCACGTCTACCACGTATCTACGCTGCTTGCTCGAATACATGCCTTCCAAAGGAGTGGGACACCTTCCCGGTGCCCTCATATCGTGTATGAGAGCCTGCTGTCTTTCGATTCTGTAACCGGCCAGGCGCAATGGCCCAGCAAGACACGCTCTGACAATCCCTCTTCCCCACGCGCCCAGCGTTCGTTTCATAGCCCCCCCTCGGCCAATCGACTCGGCAACATGCCCGTTCTGCAGGATTTGTCGACGGTTCCCCTCCTTACGTAATCAAGACGTCAAACTCCCGGCCTCGGAAAGAACAAACTGCAACCTTTCGATACTCAAGATCACACAGCTCGCGCAGCGCTGCGTATATCATTTTTCTCATGCTTTTTTGCGAGCCCAGCGCTATGCCCCTAGAGCGGTGGCGTACTGGCCGGGTGTCAGCGTGGGAAACGCTTCCTTGGGCGTTGCAGGGTGGCCCATGACGGTAGGTACACGTGCCGGTTACGGCGACCGGCACGTGGAAGCAGAGGGGCCTGGAGCGGGACGGAAGAGTCAGAACACCCGGTTCAGCCCATTCTGTGCCGCCACCCGGTAGGCCTCGGCCATGGTAGGATAGTTGAAGGTGGTGTTGACGAAGTACTTGAGGGTATTGGCTTCGCCGTTCTGCTGCATGATCGCCTGGCCGATGTGGACAATCTCCGAGGCCTGGTCGCCAAAGCAGTGGATCCCGAAGATCTCCAGGGTGTCCTGATGAAACAGGATCTTGAGCATGCCCACCGTATCGCCGGTGATCTGGGCACGAGCGGTATCCTTGAAGAAGGCCTGCGCCACCTCGTAGGGCACCTTGGCTTCGGTGAGCTCACGCTCGGTCCGCCCGAATGAGCTGATCTCGGGAATGGTGTAGATGCCCGTCGGCACCTCATTGACGAAGCGATAGTCGCGCTCGAGCAATTCGTCGCAGGCGTTGAGCCCCTGGTCGTAAGCGGCGCTCGCCAGACTCGGCCAGCCGATCACGTCACCGGCGGCATAGATATGCGGGATGGCGGTACGGTAATGGTCGTCGACCTGGAGCTGGCCGCGCCCGTTGGCTTCGAGGCCGATGTTCTCCAGGCCAAGTTCATCGGTATTGCCGGTGCGGCCGTTGGCCCACAGGAAGGCGTCGGCACGCAGTTTCTTGCCCGACTTGAGGTAGACCACCACCCCCGACTCGTCGCCCTCGACCCGCTCGTACTCTTCATTGTGGCGGATCAGCACGCCATGCTTGCGGAGGTGGTAGGAAAGCGCATCGCTGATCTCGTCGTCGAGAAACGAGAGCAAGCGGTCGCGGCTGTTGATCAGGTCCACCTTGACGCCAAGCCCCGAAAAGATCGAGGCGTATTCGCAGCCGATCACGCCAGCACCGAAAATGACCAGCGTGCGCGGCGTGTGGGAGAGACTGAGAATGCCATCGGAGTCGTAGATGCGCGGATGGCGGAAATTGATGTCCGCGGGCCGGTACGGACGCGAGCCGGTGGCGATGATGATCTTCTGCGCCACCAGTTCCTCCAGCGCCTCCTGGTCGCGCACCAGCAGGGTGTGCTCATCCTTGAAGCGAGCCACCCCGCTGAACAGATCGATGCGATTGCGGGCATAGAACTTGGTACGCATCTCGACCTGCTGATCAATGGTGATACGCGAGCGTTCCATGACCCTGGGAAAGGAGAACCAGCGTGGCTCGCCGATGTCGCGGAACATGCGGTTGGTATTGAACTGCATGATCTGCTTCACCTGGTGGCGCAGCGCCTTGGAGGGGATGGTCCCCCAGTGGGTGCAGTTGCCCCCCAGGACCGGCTGCTTCTCCACGACCGCCACCCGCTTGCCGTGCTTGGCGGCGTTGATGGCGGCGCTCTCGCCGGCGGGTCCGGTACCGATCACCACCACGTCGTAGTTATGGACTGCCATGGGCTGTTGCGTCTCCTTTGCCTTGTCGATGTTGGTTCTCGGCTTCCGGGGCTACGGCTGCAACACGGTATCTCGAGCGATGCCTGATCCGGCGATCGACAGAATCCGAGGCCGTTAACGGCGAGTGGCATCGTAGCCGAGGTCGGCGCCACGACTCTCGTCGCTCGAACGGCGCGCACTGACCGACTCACCCTTGCGCTTGCGGTTTTCCTCTTCGCACACCTCGTCCTTGCCACCGCAGATGTCGCAACCCTCCTTGAGGCCCAGCTTGTTGAGCCCGCCACAGGAACCGGCGATGGGCTTGCGCCCCATGATCACGCCGATGGCCATGGCCGCCATGATCAGCAGCATGAATCCCAATACGACGAGAAAAGTGCTCATTGCTCATCCTCCAGGCGGCTAGGGCTCGAGCCAAGGCTCGAGGGCCGCGGTATGTTGAATTTCGATACCCTGTGGTGTCTTGACAACGACCCTGGCGGCACTATCCATGCTCTCGGCCAGCGCCAGCGCATGCTCGGGATCGGCCTGCATCAGCCGGCTGGCCTGGTGCATGGCCTCACTGGCGCTCGGCGCGATGACGCTCACCGCCAGCGGGGTCGTCAACGTGAGCAGCGGCACCCGCTCCTGCCGCGCAAAGCGATGCACCAGTGCGGCATTCCGGAGACGCAGGTGTCGTGCGCCATCGGGGCCGGGCAGCCCCGCCAGCTCGAGCGACAGGCGCCAGCCCCCGTCGGGCGACTCCCCCTGGGCGCGCAGCACACCCCCCAGCTCGACCAGCACGGCGGCCGGGGCCGGACGATGCTCCTCAAGCCATTGCACCAACCGGTCGACGGCAAGCACATGCGTCTGGCGATCCACTTCGTGCTGCAGGCCCGGTGTAGCTATCCAGAAGCGGCGAAAGGCCGTAGCCAGCGCGTGGGTAAAGACGCTTCGCTGGCGTTCGAGTGTTGCCATTTCACCTTGTATGCCGGCCTCGAGCGCGGCGACCTGCGTCTGGTCGAGGTCGGCATACAGGGTGATGTGGTAACCCGTTCCCAGGGCCGTGCCCTGGATGAGATGCTCGTCGGACTGGTCACGGCAAGCGCTGAGCACCAGGACCATCAGAACCGGAAGAAGGAGCCGGGCCGGCCCACTGAGGGCCAGCCCGGTGTGTCGCCCGAGGGCGAAGGGGATCATCCGCCAAAGTCGTCCAGCAGGATGTTCTCGGGTTCGACGCCCAGATCGAGCAGCATCTTGATCACGGAGGCGTTCATCATGGGCGGCCCACACATGTAGTACTCGCAATCCTCGGGGGCCGGATGGTCCTTGAGGTAGTTCTCGTACAGCACGTTGTGGATGAACCCGGTGGGACCGGTCCAGTTGTCCTCGGGCAGCGGGTCGGACAGGGCCAGGTGCCATTCGAAGTTGGGGAACTCCTCGGCCAGCTGGTCGTACTCGTCGTTGTAGAAGGTCTCGCGCCAGGAGCGCGCACCGTACCAGAACGAGATCTTGCGCTGGCTCTTGAGGCGCTTGAGCTGGTCGAAGATATGGCTGCGCATGGGAGCCATACCCGCACCACCGCCGACGAAGATCATCTCGGCGTCGGTATCCTTGGCAAAGAATTCGCCGAAGGGGCCCATCACGGTCACCTTGTCGCCCGGCTTCAGGCTGAAGACATAGGTCGACATCAAGCCTGGCGGATGATTGGTACCGGGAGGCGGCGTGGCGATACGAATGTTGAACTTGAGGATGCCCTTCTCTTCCGGATAGTTCGCCATGGAGTAGGCGCGGATGACTTCCTCGGTGTTCTTGTGGGAGATCTTGAACAGGTCGAATTTCTCCCAGTCGCCACGGTACTCCTCCTCGATATCGAAGTCGGAGAACTTGATGTCGTAGGGCGGTGCGACCAGCTGGACGTAGCCGCCGGCGCGGAAATCGACGTTCTCGCCTTCGGGCAGCTTGAGGTTGAGCTCCTTGATGAAGGTGGCGACGTTGGGATTGCCGATGACCTCGCACTCCCACTTCTTGACGCCGAAGACCTCCTCGGGCACCTCGATCTTCATGTCCTGCTTCACCGGTACCTGGCAGGAGAGCCGCCAGCCCTCCTTCTTTTCGCGCAGGGTGAAGTGGGACTCTTCGGTCGGCAGGATCGAGCCGCCGCCCTCTTCCACCCGGCACTTGCACTGGGCGCATGAGCCGCCGCCACCGCAAGCGGAGGAGAGGAAGATGCCGTTGGCCGCCAGCGTGTTGAGCAGCTTGCCACCGGCCTGGGTGGTAATGGTGTGTTCCGGGTCGCCGTTGATCTCGATGGAAACGTCGCCGGTGCTGACGAGCTTGCTGCGGGCCGCCAGGATCACCACGACGAGGCCGATGACGACCACGGTGAACATGAACACACCGAGCAAGATGATAGATGTTCCAACCATGTCGGTTTCCTATTTGCTGTGTAACCTGTTTCCCGGCGGCGCGAACGCCGCCGGAAATGCGCCCGGACTCAGAGCTGGATGCCCGAGAAGGACATGAAGCCCAGCGACATCAATCCCACCGTGATGAAGGTGATGCCCAGGCCCTGCAGGCCGGCCGGCACGTCACTGTACTTGAGCCGCTCGCGAATCCCCGCCAGGGCAGTGATCGCCAGCGCCCAGCCGACGCCGGAGCCCAGGCCGTAGACCACGGATTCGCCGAAGCCATAGTTACGCTCGACCATGAACAGCACGCCCCCGAGGATGGCGCAGTTCACGGTGATCAGCGGCAGGAACACGCCCAGTGCGTTGTAGAGCGCCGGCACGTACTTGTCGAGGAACATCTCGAGGATCTGCACCAGCGCGGCGATGACGCCGATATAGGAGAGCAGGCCCAGGAACGACAGGTCGATGTTCTCGGCGCCTTCGATCCCCGTCCAGGTCAGCGCGCCCTCTGCCAGCAGAGCGTTGTAGATGACGTTGTTGACCGGCACGGAGATGGTCAGCACCACGATCACCGCGATACCGAGGCCGATGGCCGCCGAGACCTTCTTGGATACCGCCAGGAAGGTACACATGCCAAGGAAGAACGCCAGCGCCAGGTTCTCGACGAAGACCGAGGCGACGAACAGGCTGATATAGTGCTCCATGTTACACGGCCTCCTTCGGCTGGGTGTTTTCCTTCATCTTGAACTCATTCGCCTCGACCTGCTCCGGATGGGTAGAGCGCAGCGCCCAGATGATCAAGCCGATGATGAAGAACGCCGATGGCGGCAGCAGCAGCAGGCCGTTGGGCACGTACCAACCGCCGTCCTGCACGGTCGGCAGGATGGTGAAGCCGAACACGCTGCCGGAACCGAGCAGCTCGCGAACGAAGCCGACGGTCATCAGGATGAAGCCGTAGCCCAAACCGTTGCCGATACCATCCAGGAACGACAGGCCCGGGCTGTTCTGCATGGCAAAGCCTTCGGCACGCCCCATCACGATGCAGTTGGTGATGATCAGGCCGACGAACACCGAGAGCTGCTTGGACATCTCGTAGGCGAACGCCTTGAGCACCTGATCCACCACGATCACCAGCGAGGCGATGATGGTCATCTGCACGATGATACGGATCGATGACGGAATGTGATGGCGAATCAGCGATACGAACAGGTTGGAGAACGCCGTTACCGAGATCACGGCCAGCGCCATGACCAGCGAGACGCTCATGCTGGTCGTCACCGCCAGCGCCGAGCAGATACCGAGTACCTGCAGGGCGATGGGGTTGTTATTGAAGATCGGGGTCGTCAGGACGCCCTTGGGAGTCACAGCGGACATTTTCAGGCTCCTTAAGCTTCAGCTTCGAGTTCGACGTCGGCTTCCTGAGCTTCCTCCGGGTCGATTCCCTGGCGGAACCGCGCCAGGTACTCACCGAAGCCCTCCGGGCTCAGCCAGAACTGCAGCATGTTGGTGACGCCGTTACTGGTCAACGTGGCGCCGGACAACGCATCGATCTCGGTCTCGTCGTCGGCGCCACCCTTGGTCAGGTGAATGGCGGGCGTGACATCATCCTCGCTGGCGAAGATCTTCTTGCCTTCCCACTGAGCCTGCCAGCGCGGATTGTTGACCTCGGCGCCCAGCCCCGGGGTCTCGGCGTGCTCGTAGTAGGTGATGCCGACGATGGTGTTGCCGTCACCTTCCACCGACATGAAGCCGCGCATCAGCCCCCACAAGCCCTGGCCACGGATCGGCAGGATGATCTGGTCCGGATCCTCGGGGTCACCGACCAGATAGACGGTGGCGTAGTTCTCGACGCGGCTCAGGCCGGCGATGTCACGATCCCCCGATAGGGTACGCCCCGTGGCCGGGTCACGTGCGGCCTGGAAGTGGTCGAAGGTCTCGGGGTCGAACTCGTCGGTGTACTCCCCGGTACGCATGTCC
This sequence comes from Halomonas sp. SS10-MC5, assembly GCF_015992245.1. NCBI lineage: Bacteria > Pseudomonadati > Pseudomonadota > Gammaproteobacteria > Oceanospirillales > Halomonadaceae > Halomonas > Halomonas sp. SS10-MC5. The sequence continues at coordinate 2,808,717 of NZ_CP065435.1, forward strand.
ACCACGCGCGGGGTCACCTCGCCGAAGGCCGCCTCCACGTCCATGCCCGGCTCGTACAGGTTGGCCACGCTGAGGATGTTGGTCTTGCGGTCGAGCTCCTGGTTGAGCTGTTGCTTGGGTCGCAGCGCCACCGCTGCGGTGGACACGATGACCGAACACACGATACAGAGTGCGAACGCCACCGTGAGGATCTTCTTGATGGAGTTATTGCTCTGTGCCATCAGGCAGTCTCCTCGGCCGGTGCACCGACACGCCGCATGCGGCGCTTGATGTTGGCCTGAACAAAGAAGTGATCGATCAGCGGTGCGAACAGGTTGGCGAACAGGATCGCCAGCATGATGCCCTCGGGGAACGCCGGGTTGACCACGCGGATCAGCACGGTCATCACGCCGATGAGGATGCCGAAGATCAGGCGGCCCGGATTGGTCATCGAGGCGGACACCGGGTCGGTGGCCATGAACACCATGCCGAAGGCGAAGCCACCGATGACCAGGTGCCAGTACCACGGCATGGCGAACATCGGGTTGCTCTCGGAGCCGACCAGGTTGAACAGCAGGCTGGTCCCGACCATGCCGAGCAGACAGCCAAGCATGATTCGCCAGGAGGCGATCTTGGTCCACAGCAGCACCGCCGCACCCAGGAAGATGGCCAGCGTCGACACCTCACCGACGGAGCCCGGCAGGTAACCGATGAAGGCATCCCACCAGCTGTACTGTGAGCTCAGCTCCGCCATGCCCTCCTGGAAGGCGATGGAGAGCGGGGTCGCACCGGTGTAACCGTCGGCCGCCACCCACACCGCGTCGCCCGAGATCTGCGCCGGGTAGGCGAAGTAGAGGAAAGCACGGCCGGTCAGCGCCGGGTTGAGGAAGTTCTTGCCGGTGCCGCCGAAGATCTCCTTGCCGATCACCACGCCGAAGGTGATGCCCAGCGCCACCTGCCACAGCGGGATGGTGGCCGGCAGGATCAGGGCATAGAGCACGGAGGTGACGAAGAAGCCCTCGTTGACCTCATGGCCCCGCTTGACGGCGAACAGAACCTCCCAGAAGCCACCGACCACGAAGGTCACCAGGTAGATCGGCAGGAAATAAGTGGCGCCGAGCACGAAGTTGGCCCACAGGCTGTCGGGATCATGGCCCGAGGCGAACACCATCAGGATGGCTTCGCGCCAGCCGTCCATGGAGGCATAACCGTCGGCAATGGCACTGTTGGCCAACCAGCCGGCGTTCCACATGCCGAAGAACATGGCCGGGAAGGTACACAGCCACACGGTGATCATGATGCGCTTGAGGTCGATACCGTCGCGCACGTGGGCCGTGGTCTTGGTGACGCTGGGCGGAGAGTAGAAGATGGTATCGACCGCTTCGAAGAGCGGGTACCACTTCTCGTACTTGCCACCCTTGTGGAAGTGCGGTTCGAGATTGTCGAGCGTCTGTCGGATACCCATCATCAGGCCTCTTTCTCGATCATGGTGAGGTTGTCACGCAGGATGGGACCGTACTCGTACTTGCCCGGGCACACATAGGTGCACAGCGCCAGGTCCTCTTCATCCAGCTCCAGACACCCAAGCTGCATGGCCGCCTCGATGTCTCCGACGATCAGCGTGCGCAGCAGCTGGGTCGGCAGAATATCCAACGGCATCACTTCCTCGTAGACACCTACCGGCACCATGGCCCGCTCGGAGCCGTTGGTGGAGGTGTTGGGCGCGTAGTTGGAGAGCCCCTTGAACTTCGACAGGTAGATCCCCAGCACAGAATGACGGTTGTTGCCCGGCGACAGCCAGCCCAGGAAGGCTCGCTTGTTGCCCTCCTCGAGCAGAGTGAACTGATTGTGGAAGCGGCCCAGGTAGCGCAGGCTGCCCTCCGCGGTGAACCCCGAGAACACTGACCCGGAGATCACGCGCGTGTCTTCGGGTTGGAGGATTTCCCCCGCCAACAGTTCCCCGGTGCTGGCACCGATGCGCGTGCGCAGCAGGCGCGGCTTCTCAGCGCGCGGCCCGCCCACGGCGACGACCCGTGACATGTCGAGCCTGCCCTCGGCGAAGAGCTTGCCGAAGGCGATCACGTCCTGGTAGCCGATGTGCCAGACACGCTTGTGCAGGGCGACCGGCGACAGGTAGTGAATATGCGTACCGACCAGGCCGGCCGGATGCGGGCCGCCGAAGGTCTCGACCTGAACGCCTGCCACGTCGCCGCCGGGAATCCGTGCGTCGGGCGCAGTACACAGGAAGACCTTGCCCTGGGTTAGACTCGACAGCACCTTGAGCCCGTCTTCGAAGGCCTCGGGTTGCTCGTTGATGATGATGGCGGGGTCGGCGCTCAGCGGGTGAGTGTCGATCGCGGTGACGAAGATATCGGCCGGCTCGCTGTCGATGGCCGGGCTGCGCGAGAAGGGGCGGGTGCGAAGTGCCGTCCACAGCCCCGACTCGACCAGCTGGTCGACGATGCGCTGGCGTTCGAGGGATTCTAGCCCATCACGCCCGAGGGCCGTAAACTCGACCGCTTCTTCGTTCTCGTCGACCTGGATCACGACCGAGAGCAGCTTGCGCTTCTCGCCACGGTTGATGGCGACGACTTCGCCGGCAGCCGGTGCCGTGAAGCGCACGCCGGGGTTCTTCTTGTCGGTGAAGAGGAGTTGGCCCAGTTTCACCTTGTCCCCTTCCCGGACCTCCATGGTCGGCTTCATGCCGACGTAGTCGGTGCCCAGGACAGCCACGTGACGCACGGGTCGCGCATCCTCGATGCGCGGCTCGGGCGTCCCCATGATGGGGAGATCCAGGCCTTTCTTGACTTCGATCATAGTCTCGCCCAGTTGATGGATCGGAAATGCGAAGGAAAGGGGTTCGAATGGATTCGAATTCTTGTTGAGTCAGTACGTTACCAGTCAGGCCCGAGGAAATTCGGGCCACCCCGAAAAAATCCACAGCATTATAAAGACAAGCGCGACCAAAGACCACACGGCCTAAGGTCGCAAAAGGGGGCACAAAACCGCTCTACGCTTGGCTTCGAAAGGGTTCAATAGGCGTTGAAAGACGCTCGTTTCAGGGCTTTTCGTCTGTCCTGAAGAGCCGGGGCGGCGCCCCGAAAGCGCCGCCCGGAGTGACGGATCAGTGACGCGGGTCAGGTAATCCCGACCCGCGCGATCGGGTATGCGCCGACAGGGCTCAGGGCTGGACGCGCGGCAGCTTGAGGAAACGCACGTTGGAGATGTGCTGCAGGATGCGCACCACCTGACAGCTGTAGCCGAACTCGTTGTCGTACCAGACGTAGAGCACCGCCTGCCGGCCGCTGGCAATGGTCGCCTTGGCGTCGACGATCCCGGCATGGCGGTTGCCGACGAAGTCGGACGACACCACCTCGGGTGAATCGACATAGTCGATCTGCTTCTGGTAGGAGGAATCGGTCGACATGCGGCGCAGATAGTCGTTGAGCGCCCCGGCATCGGTCTCGCGGCCCAGGGTCAGGTTGAGGATGGCCATGGAGACGTTGGGGATCGGCACGCGGATGGCGTTGCCGGTCAGCTTGCCGGAGAGCTCCGGCAGCGCCTTGGCCACCGCCTTGGCCGCCCCGGTCTCGGTCAACACCATGTTGAGCGGTGCGCTGCGGCCGCGGCGATCGCCCTTGTGGTAGTTGTCGATCAGGTTCTGGTCGTTGGTATAGGCGTGTACCGTCTCGACGTGACCGCACTCGATGCCGTACTCGTCGTTGAGCACCTTGAGCACCGGCACGATGGCGTTGGTGGTACAGGAGGCCGCCGACAGGATGGTGTCGTCCTCGGCGATATCGCCATGGTTGATGCCGAAGACGATGTTCTTGATGTCGCCCTTGCCCGGCGCGGTGAGCAGTGCCTTGGACACGCCCTTGCACTCGAGGTGCTGGCCGAGGCCCGCCTCGTCGCGCCAGATGCCGGTGTTGTCGACCACCACGGCGTTGTCGATGCCGTAGGCGGTGTAATCGACGTCGCTCGGCTTGTCGGCGTAGATCATCTGGATCACGTTGCCATTGGCGGTGATCGTGCGGGCCTCGTAGTCGACGCTGATGGTGCCGTCGAACGGGCCGTGGACCGAGTCGCGGCGCAGCAGGCTCGCCCGCTTCTCCAGGTCCTTGGCGATGTCGCCCCGGCCGCGCACGACGATGGCACGCAGGCGCAGCAGGTTGCCGCCGCCGGCCTTCTCCACCAGCACTCGCGCCAGCAGGCGGCCGATGCGGCCGAAACCGTAGAGCACCACGTCCTTGGACTGGCCGTTGTTGCCGTTGGGGTCGTGGGCATCGACGATCTCGGCGAGCTCTTCGCGCAGGAAGGCCTTGGCATCACCGCCGCCGCGCTTCTTGAAGGCCACGCCCAGCTTGCCCACGTCGACGTGAGCCGGCCCCAGGTTTAGCTCGGTCATGGCCTGGACCAGGGGCAGGGTGTCCTGCACCGAGAGTTCGGTACCCTCGACCTTCCTGACGAAACGGTGGTCCTTCAGGATACGGATCACCGAGCGGTTGAACAGCGAGCGCCCATAGAGGGTGGTGACCACGTTGTTGTGGCGATAGAGGCTGCCGATCAGCGGGATCATCTGTTCGGCAAGGGCCTGATTGTCGTGCCATTCCTGGAAGACGGTCTCGAGGGGTTGCTGACTCACGTGAAGCCTCTCTGATAATCGAAAATTCCGGCTCATTATCCCGTCCGCGTTTCGCTGGGGCAATCGCAGGATGGTCGCAGGCGGTGTAGGGGGATTACAGGAATCGCGGCTTGACTACAAGCGCCGTATCGGGCTGGTATGATCCCCCTTTGCTCCTGTTGCTGCTCTCAGCCAGGCATTTGCGAACGGCCTGACGGCCTGCCCACACGAATGACGGAACGCCCGACGACATCATGCCCAAACTCTCGCCGCTCGATCCGCCCCGACCAGCGGGGACTCGCGATACCCTCTACTGGCAGACCCCGCCGGGCAGCGCGGCTGCCCTGGCGCTGGCCCACCTCGCCGGCGACGCGCCGCTGCTGGTCGTCACGCCGGACACCGCCAGCGCGCAGCGGCTGGAGAACGACCTGCGCTTCTATGCCAGTGTGCCGGTACTCCCCTTTCCCGACTGGGAAACCCTGCCCTACGACAGCTTCTCGCCGCACCAGGACATCGTCTCGGAACGGCTGCGAACCCTGCGCCGGCTCCAGGACGGCGAGCACGGCATCGTGCTGGTACCGATCAATACCCTGATGCAGCGGCTGCCACCGGTCGACTACATCGCCGGGCGCGTGCTCACCCTCGAGGTGGGCATGCGGCTGGATCGCGAGGGCTTTCGCGAGAGTCTCTCGCGCGCCGGCTACCGCGCCGTGGAAACGGTCTACGAGCCGGGTGAGTACGCGCTGCGTGGCGCCCTGATCGACCTCTATCCCATGGGCAGCGAGAGCCCGCTGCGCATCGACCTGTTCGACGACGAGATCGACACCCTGCGGCGCTTCGACCCCGATACCCAGCGCAGCCAGGACAAGGTCGAGCGCATGGAGCTGCTGCCGGCCCACGAGTACTCGCTGTCACGCAGCGCCATCGCCTGTTTCCGCGAGGGCTTCGAGACCCTGTTCGACGTCGACCCGCGCCAATGCCCGCTGTACGTCGATGCCCTGAAGGGCATTCCCTCTCCCGGCCTGGAACAGTACCTGCCGCTGTTCTTCGAGGAGACGGCCACGCTGTTCGATCACCTTGCCGACGGTACCCGCGTGGCGCTGCTGCCCGACGTCTTCGCCGCCGCCGAACACCATTGGGCGGCCATCGAGAGCCGCTACGAGAATCTCGGCGTCGACCCCACCCGGCCGCTGCTGCCGCCCCACCGCGCCTTCCTTCCCGTCGCCGAGGTATTCGCCGCCATCAAGCGTCACCCGCGAGTGGAACTGACCGAGGACCCCGAGCATCGCCACGCCCATGCCGTGGCCGCACGCGCGCTGCCGGAGGCGACCATCAATGCCCGCGCCAAGCAGCCTCTGGCGGCGCTGAGACGATTCGTCGACGAGCACGCTGGCACGCGGGTGCTGTTCGTCGCCGAATCGCGCGGCCGACGCGAGGCACTGGAGGAGCTGCTGGCCCCGCTGCACCTCGAGCTGCCCCATGTCGAGGGATTCGACGCCTTCCGCCAGGGCGACTCGCGCCTGGCCATCACCGAGGGCGAGGTCGGCGCCGGGCTATGGCTGGAGCAGCCCGACATCGCCGTGATCACCGAGACCGAGCTGTTCGGTGACGTGGTGCGCCAGAGCCGTCGCCGCGAGAAGGCCACCGACATGGGCGAACTGGCCATTCGCCACCTGGCCGAGCTGCGCCCGGGCGCCCCGGTGGTGCACCAGACCCACGGCGTCGGCCGCTACCGCGGCCTCGAACGCCTGGAGGCCGGCGGCCAGGCTGCGGAGTTCGTCGCACTCGAGTACGCCGACGGTGCCAGACTCTACGTTCCGGTGGACAACCTGCACCTGATCTCGCGCTACGCCGGTGCCGACGACGAGCTGGCCCCCCTGCATCGCCTGGGCTCCGAGCAGTGGGACAAGGCGCGCCGCAAGGCGGCCGAGAAGATTCGCGACACCGCCGCCGAATTGCTCGACGTCTATGCCCGCCGCGAGGCGCGGGAAGGCTTCGCCTGCGCCCCGCCCGACGAGGAGTATGCCCGCTTCGCCGCCAGCTTCCCGTTCGAGGAGACGCCCGACCAGCGCGCCGCCATCAGCGCGGTGATCGGCGACATGACCGCTCCCCGGCCCATGGACCGCGTGGTGTGCGGCGACGTCGGCTTCGGCAAGACCGAGGTCGCCATGCGCGCCGCCTTCCTCGCCGTGCATTCGGGGCGTCAAGTGGTGGTACTCGTGCCCACCACCCTGCTCGCCAGACAGCACTTCGAGAACTTCCGCGACCGCTTCGCCGACACCGCGGTGCAGATCGAGCTGGTGTCGCGCTTTACCGCGGGCAAGGGGCAGGCCGATTCGCTCAAGCGCATCGAGAGCGGCCAGGCCGACATCGTCATCGGCACCCACAAGCTGCTGTCGAAGTCGATGAAGCTGCCCAACATGGGGCTGCTGATCATCGACGAGGAGCATCGCTTCGGCGTGACGCAGAAGGAGCGCCTCAAGGAACTACGCGCCGAGGTCGACATCCTCACCATGACCGCCACGCCGATCCCGCGCACGCTCAACATGGCGATGAGCGGCATTCGCGACCTGTCGATCATCGCCACGCCCCCGGCGCGCCGGCTATCGGTGAAGACCTTCGTCCAGCAGCGCGACGAGTCGATCATCAAGGAGGCGATCCTGCGCGAAATCCTGCGCGGCGGCCAGGTCTACTACCTGCACAACGAGGTCAGGACCATCGAGACCGCCGCCGAGAGTCTCCGCGCCCTGGTACCCGAGGCACGCGTCGCCGTGGCCCACGGCCAGCTCCCCGAACGCTCCCTGGAGCGGGTGATGTCGGACTTCTACCACAAGCGCTACAACGTGCTGGTCTGCTCCACCATCATCGAGACCGGCATCGACGTGCCCAGCGCCAACACTATTGTCATCGAGCGCGCCGACAAGTTCGGCCTGGCCCAGTTGCACCAGCTGCGCGGTCGCGTGGGCAGGAGCCACCACCAGGCCTATGCCTACCTGCTCGCCCCGCCGCCGCGGGCGATGACCAAGGATGCCGTCAAGCGCCTGGAGGCGATCGGCGCCGCCGAGGACCTCGGCGCGGGGTTCACCCTGGCCAGCCACGACATGGAGATCCGCGGTGCCGGCGAGCTGCTCGGCGAGGAGCAGAGCGGCCAGATGGAGGCCATCGGCTACACCCTCTACATGGAGATGCTCGATCGCGCCGTGGCCGCCATCCGTGCCGGCAAGACGCCCAACATCGAAGCGCCGCTGAGCGATGGCGTCGAGATCAGCCTCAACCTGCCGGCGCTGATCCCCGACGACTACCTGCCCGACGTCCAGCAGCGCCTGGTGATGTACAAGCGCATCGCCAGCGCCGCCGACGAGGCCGAGCTCAAGGAGCTGCAGGTGGAGATGATCGACCGCTTCGGCCTGCTGCCGGCCGCGGTCAAGACCCTGATGCGCCAGACCCGCCTGCGCCAGCGCGCCGAACGCCTGGGCATCGTGCGCCTGGAGGCCGGCGCCCAGCGGGGCCGGGTGATCTTCGGTGGCCAGACCCGGGTCGACCCGCTGACGCTGGTCAAGATGATCCAGGCCGAGCCGCAGCGCTACCGGCTCGACGGCGCCGACACCCTGCGCTTCAAAGGCGAGATGGAAGACGCCGAGGCCCGCTTCCAGGCCATCGAGCAGCTGCTCGATGGCCTCAATCGCAAGGCCAAGGCCGCCTGAAGGCGGCCAGCCCCCCGATCCGGCACCGCTACTCCCGCCGGGACCGGGAACGCTATACTATGCGATGTGTCTTATCGCAGCCTTGACACCAACCCGACGCCACCCCAGCGGCAGGCGTATGATCGTCGCCCGGCGGGCACCGCCTCCCTTGGGCAACCCCGACCAGCGACCTTATGACGAGAACACGACGTAGATGAAGAACCCGACATTGACCAGGCGACTCGGTCTTGGCGCTGCCCTGTTCGGTCTCGCCGCCCTGCTGGCGACCACGACCCTTGCCGAGGAGGACGGCTCCGAGCCCCCTCAGGAGCTGCCCCGTGGCCATTATCACCTGCCCGACGAAGGCAACGTGATCGGCGAGGTCTATACCGTGACCGTCGAGGAAGGCGAGACCCTGCTCGATATCGGTCGCCGCCACAACGTGGGCTACGAGGGGATGCGCATGGCAAACCCCGACGTCAGCATCTGGGCGCCCCGCCCCGGTACCGAAGTGGTGATCCCCGCCCAGTTCATTCTCCCGGACGCGCCGCGGGAAGGCATCGTGGTCAATCTCTCGGAGCTTCGCCTGTACTACTATTCGCGCCCCGGCATCGTCGAGACCTACCCCATCAGTATCGGCCGCGACGGCTTCGCCACGCCGGTAGGCGTGACCCGCACCACCGTCAAGGTGAAGGACCCCCACTGGTCGCCACCGCGCTCCATGCGCGAGGAAGCCGCTGCCCGCGGCGAGCCGGCCCCCGCCGTGGTGCCGCCGGGTCCCGACAATCCCCTGGGCCGTCATGCCATCCTGCTCGGCCTGCCGAGCTACCTGATCCATGGCACCAACCGTCCCGATGGCGTCGGCATGCGCGCCAGCCGTGGCTGTATCCGCATGTTCCCCGAGGACATCGAGTCGCTCTACGAGCGCGTGCCCAGCGGCACCCAGGTCAACATCATCGACCAGCCGTTCAAGGTTGCCTGGTCGGCCGACGGCGTGCTCTATGCGCAGTCTTTTCCCCTGCTCGAGGAGAACCAGGGCACCTTCGAGCCGATCCTCAACGCCATGGAGATCGTGGCCGGCGCCTTCGGCGAAGAACCCGCGCCGGTCGATTACGCCCAGCTGCGCCAGATCGTGGAACAGCCCGACGGTCGCCTGGTGTCGCTGCTGCGCCTCGCCGAGGAGGAGCCGGCTCCCGAGGAACGGGAGGAGACCCTCGACGAGGGATTGTTCTCCGAGCTGGAAGTCAGCCAGCAGACGGGGCTGTTTTCGGAGCTCGAAGTCAGCCACCTCTAGCGCTGGAAGCGGCAGGCGTTGGCTCGACCCAACCGCCGAGGCCTGCCGCATCGACAAGCCATCCGGAACGAGAAAACCCCGCCGAGGCGGGGTTTTCTCGTTGCAGAACCGCCATCGCCCGAAGGCGATACGGCGCTCCGGCAGAATTACTTCTGCATGGAGCGCTGGAACATGCGGTTCATTTCCTCGCGGTTCTGCTCGGACATCTGCAGAGCCGCCTGGGCGTCACGCTGCGCCTGGTTGGCAGTGTTCTGAGCCTGAGTGGCGATGCTGCGCGCTTCCGCAGCGTCGGCCTGAGCGGCTTCAGCGGTCTGGCGAACTTCATCCAGAGCGGCGTTGCTGGCACAGCCGGCCAGGATGGCCAGAGAAGCAGCAGCGGCGGTCAGCTTCAGGGTGGTCTTCAGAGTCATGATGTTCTCCTTGAGTCTTCCTTGGTACTGCACACGTTAGTACAGCGGCGTTGATGTTGCCTGTGATCCAGGCTCCCCTGCTCAATGCAGGATTCTTGCAGCGACTGCTGCCAAGCACAGGAGTCAAACGCTGTTTTATAATACCAGACGGCGCTTGTCCATAGCTCGAAACGTCCCTTGCGTATCTTGAGCCTAGCGGATGACGACGCGAGTGCCAATGTCGATTAGCTCGGAAAGCCTTTCGATCTGTTCGTCGGTCACCGCCACACATCCCTGAGTCCAGTGATAGCTGGCATGAATCTCCGGGTCCCCCCTACCGACACCATGGATCCCGATGAAGCCCCCCAGTACGGTGCGCTGCGGCGGATACCCGTGGCGGCGGTAGTAGGCGAAATAATCTGCGTAATCCTGCTCCGTGTAAAGCCCTGATTCCAACGCCATGCGCGCATGGGAGGGCGTGGGATAGTCCAGCCCGATGAAAATGTGCCAGTCGCTCTCCCAGTTGAACCGGTTGACGCGAAATTCCCCCTTCGGGGTTGTGTTGTCCCCCTGGGTTCGCATGATGCTGGCCCCGGAGCGCCCCAGCGAGATGGGCGCGAAGCGCTCGAGGAGTCGCTCGCCACGGTAGAGGCTCAACGCGGCCTCGCGGTCGTCGACGAGAACCCACACTTCATTGGCATGACGAGGCAGGTGAGCACGCGCCAATAGGGTTTCGATGAGGTTGGCTCGGCCCTCACGAGGCAGGAGGAGCGTGAAAGGCGCCAATAGGGCGAGCTGGCCGAAGCGACGGCGGGAAACGGATCTCATCGGCTCCTCACACAGACGGAATGGTTGGCGACAGGCGCTTTATAACGTATCGCTTGTCGACTGTCAGTTCACTTAACGTAACCGGACCCGGGCCCCGCCGGGCTGATGCTTGCCCTCCATCCTCAGGCCAGCAAGCTTCTTGTGCACCAGTATATTGCCAGCTCTACACCTCTCGCCGCGCTGCCACGGCTCAAGCCGACAGTATGGCTCCCATGCGAAACACTTCCCGCAGGCTGGTGATGCCCGCCTCGGCCTTGGTCAGGCCATCCTCGAGCATCAGCTCGATACCGCGCTCGAGCAGGCTGCGGCGCAGCTCTGACTCGTCGGCATGACGCAGGATGCGGGCATGGTCCTCGGGAGCCAGCTGCCAGATCTCGAACACGCCGATACGGCCGCGAAACCCGAGTCCATCGCACTGCGGACAGCCCTTGGCAACCCAGGTCAGCGCCGGCGGCACATGACCGATCGCCTCCAGCCATTCGCGGTCGCTGTGGTCGGGTGCCGCCTGCTCACGGCAATGCGGGCACAGCCGGCGCACCAGCCGCTGGGCGATGACCAGCCCCAGGTTGGCACTGATCTCACTGTCGCTGAGGCCGAGCTGGCGCATCGAGGTCACCACCCCCACGGCGTCGCGACTGTGCAGCGTTCCCATCAGCGAACGACCGCTGCTGGTCACGCTCAGGGCGGCAAGGGCCGACTCGCGGTCACGAATTTCCCCGATGAGCACGTAGTCGGGATCCAGCCGCAGGAGCGAACGGGTGCCGCTGGCGAAATCCAGACCATGGTCGAGGTCCACCTGGATCTGGTTGATGCCGGGAACGCTATATTCGACGGGATTCTCCAGGGTGACCACGTGACTGTCGGTCAACTGCAGCTGACCCAGCAGGGTGTAGAGCGTAGTGGTCTTGCCGGCACCGGTGGGACCGGCGACCAGCAACATGCTGCCCGTGGCGTCCATCCAGCGCCTGATGCCCAACGCCCCTTCCTCGCCGATTCCCAGCTCCTCGATGTCGTCGAAAGATCGCGGCGGCGCCAGGAAGCGAATCGCCAGCTTCTCCCCCGTCACGCAGTGCACCGCCGTGACGCGCAGGTAGCGCTCCCCTTCGCCGCTCGCCTCCCGTGTCCAGCGGAAGCTGCCCTCCGCGGTAACCAGGGAAGGCACCGGATTGAGCTTCGACAGCACCTTATACTGGTTCACCAGGCGCGCGCCTTGCACTGCATCGACCCGCAGTGCATCGACGATACGCCCATCGATGCGCAGACGAATGCGATAGGCCTCCGGCTCGGGATCGAGGTGCACGTCGGTGGCCCTGGCGCGCAGGGCATCGTCGAGCAGAGCGTAAGCCTCCAGCGTTCCACTGCCCGACGCCTGCTCCGCTTCCAACTGCGCCGACAATGCCGGCAGCAAGTGGCGCTGATAGGTCTGCTCCAGCACGGCCTGCTCCTCCCTGATTGACCCTGGACATGCGGCGCTGGCGCTCGGCCGCTGACAGCAGTCTAGCTCAAGCGCGCCGCGCCGCAGTCCGGCATGCCGCCACGGCACGCCAAGCACAGCGCCCCCGGCAGGCCTGCCTGCGGGGGCGCTCTCGGCACGCATCGATCCGTTCGGTTACGCTAGGGGCGTGGCTCCACGGTGAAGATGCTCTGCAGCTTGTGCTTCTTCCCGTAGATGTGCACCGTGGTCTCGGGGAACGGGTAACGGTCCAGGTACTCGCTGTCACCGTTGAACCGGGGCTTGTGCGCATGGATCATGGCGGCGGCCAGGCGCTCCCGGTTGGCATGGCCGCTCAAGCCCATCGAGTACCACAGCTCCTCGCCGGGCTGCAGGAAGGCACGCCATTTCTCCCTGTCGGGATGATGCTGCAAACCGTAACGCACGTTGCGATGCTCACCCACATAGAGCAGTTGCTGGACCTCCATCTCATGGGTCTCGGGGTCCGCGGCGGCACGAAAGACGCAATAGATGCCGGAGTCGTCCGGCACCTCACGCAGCGACTCATCGCTCCAGTACCCGAGCATCTCGGGAGAGAGAAGATCGTTAGAGATGGAGCTCAACATGAAACGTTCCGGCATGGCGATCTCCTTGATCGAAGGGTCTATTTGCAGTCTGGCACATAAACTCAATAGTCTTCGAGCCGCTGCATGTCACGCACCAGGCGGCGCACTTCCCCCTCGTGCCCCTTGGCCAGGGCCTCGAAGAACTCCTTTTCACGGCTGCCGCCAGCCAGATCGGCGCGATGGGCGTAAAGGTCCTGAAGGGTCCGGTGTGCGGTCAGTGCCGTTGCCAGCACGCCCTGTACGCTCTCGCCCGCGACGCCCTCTGGCAAGCGTTCGAGTACCGGGGGGTGGGGAAAGTCGTTGGGGTCGTCGAACCAGGTGTTGAGCACGCCCTCATGATCGCTGCCATCGTCGAGATAGCCCAGCAGGTCGGCTTGCAGCTTGCGCTCACGCTGCGCCAGGTATTCCAGCGCCATTCTCACCCGTTCGTCGTTACCCGTTGCGGCCAGCTGGGAATAGTGATCGGCCATACGGGCATGATAGTCGGCCGCCCACTCGACCAGCTCCTTGACTTGATGAAAGCGCATGCGAGCCCCCCTCGATGTCGCTCAGCCAGCCTCGACGACCAGCTGCTTGCTTTCATCCTAGCCAAAGCCGACCGCCGTCGCTTGACTTGTATCAATCGAAGGCGATTGGCACCGATGCCGGATGGCACGGAGTAAACGGGTGACAGGCGCCTGCCCTACCACTCCTCGCTGGTCTCACGCAGCGCGGCGATCTCGCTCTTGGCCTCACGCAGGCAGGCGCGCAGCTCGTCGCCCAGCGCAGCGCCGCTGCCCACCGCTATCAGCCCCTGCTGCGAGGAGTTGCGCCGACGCGCCACGCCCTCGCTCGCATGCAGCGCCTCGATGCGCTGCAACAGCCAGCCAAGCCAACTTTCGGGACGCATCGCCAGCTCGCGCAGACGATGCAGCTCGGCAATGCCGGCCCCCTCGGCACCCAGCAGGTCGCGCCAGTCGTGGCGCTCCAGCCGGGCATGCTCGGTGACCTCACGCAGCAGCGACTCGAGCGCCAGTTCGGTCAGCGCCAGTGCGGCCTCCTCGGTGGCCATGCGCCGCGCCTCGGCGTGCTCGTCCTCACCCGGGGGGACCGCCAGGAGCAGCTCGGCCTGGTAGAGCAACTGGTTGGTACGGGCTCGCGGGCTCACTTGCGCTTGTCCTCCACCTGCCATCTACCGTCAGCGTAGATCGCCCGCCAGCCGGTCGCCTTGCTCTCTTCCTCGGTCATGACGAACTGCTCCTTGCTCTTGCGCGAGTAGCGGATCTGGGCCGGGCGGCCATCGGGATCCTCGCTGGGGGCATCGAGCAGATAGCGATACTTCTCCGGCAGCTCACCGGCGTGGGCCTTCAGTTCCCGCACCAGAGGCGGCCGCGTCTCGCGATTGCGCGGAAACTTGCTCGCCGCCAGGAACAGGCCACTGGCACCGTCGCGCAGCACGTAGTGATCGTCGACCTTCTGACAGGCCAGCTCGGGCATCGGGATGGGGTCCATCTTCGGCGGGGCGACCTCACCGTTGCGCAGCAGCTTGCGGGTGTTCTTGCATGCCTCGTTGGTGCAGCCGAAATACTTGCCGAACCGGCCCGACTTGAGCTGCATCTCGCTGCCGCACTTGTCGCACTCGATGGTCGGCCCCTCGTAGCCCTTGATGCGGAACCTGCCGTGCTCGATCTCGTAGCCCTCGCAGTCTGGGCTGTTGCCGCAGATATGCAGCTTGCGGCTCTCGTCGATCAGATAGCTGTCCATCGCCGTGCCGCACTTGGGGCAGCGATGCTTGGCGCGCAGGGCCTGGGTCTCGGCCTCTTCGCCGGCATCGGCGGGGACCGCCTCGTCGCCGGGCAGCAGGTCGATGGTGGTCTTGCAGCGCTCCTTGGGCGGCAGGTTGTAGCCGGAGCAACCCAGGAACACTCCGGTTGACGCCGTGCGGATCTGCATCTTGCGGCCACAGGTGGGGCAGTCGATATCGGTGGGCACCGGCTGGTTGGGGCGCATGCCCTCCTCGCTCTCGGCGGCCTCCAGTTCCTCGCGGAACTCGGCATAGAAGGCGTCGAGCAGCTCGCGCCAGTTGCGCTCGCCCTCGGCGACCTCGTCGAGACTGTCCTCCATGCGCGCGGTAAAGGAGTAGTCCATCAGGTCGGGAAACGACTCCTTGAGCCGCTCGGTGACGATGTCGCCGAGCTTTTCGGCATAGAAGCGCCGGCTCTCCAGCTTGACGTAGCCGCGATCCTGGATGGTGGAGATGATCGAGGCATAGGTCGAGGGACGCCCGATGCCGCGCTTCTCCAGCTCCTTGACCAGGCTCGCCTCGGTATAGCGGGCCGGCGGCTTGGTGAAGTGCTGCTGGGGGTCGAGCGCCTCGAGCCGCATCGGCGTGCCCTCGGCGAGGTCAGGCAGCGCCTGGTCCTCGTTCTTGCCCGCGGGCTTGAGCACCCGGGTATAGCCGTCGAACTTGAGCACCCGCCCCTTGGCCTTGAGCTCGTAGCCGTCGGCTTCCACGGAGAGGGTGCTGGAGAGGTATTCGGCCGGCGTCATCTGGCACGCCACGAACTGCCGCCAGATCAGATCGTAGAGTCGCTCGGCGTCGCGCTCCATGCCGGCCAGGTCGCCGGCCTGACGATTGACGTCGGAGGGGCGGATCGCCTCGTGGGCCTCCTGCGCGCCCTCCTTGCTCGAGTAGCGATTGGGCGACTCGGGCAGGTAGCGCTTGCCGTAGGCCTGCTCGATATGCTCGCGCGCCATGGCCACCGCATCCTGGGACAGGTTGGTGGAATCGGTACGCATGTAGGTGATGTAGCCCGCCTCGTAGAGGCGCTGGGCCAGGGTCATGGTCTTCTTCACCGAGAAGCCGAGGCGCCCGCTGGCGGCCTGCTGCAGGGTCGACGTAATGAAGGGGGCATTCGGCTTCGACCGGGTGGGCTTGTCCTCCCGCGCCGTGATGGCAAGGCTTGCCTTGCGCAGACGCTCGATACGCTCGAGCGTTTCGGCCTCCGAGGTGGGCCGGAAGGTCTTGCCGTCCTGGCGCACCAGTTCGAATCGCACCGGCTCGCCCTGGTCGGAGACGAGATCGGCATGCACGTCCCAGAACTCCTCGGGCACGAAGGCGCGAATCTCGCGCTCGCGCTCGACGATGAGGCGCACCGCTACGGACTGCACTCGGCCGGCCGAGAGGCCGCGGGCGATCTTGGCCCACAGCAGCGGCGAGAGCATGAAGCCCACCACGCGGTCGAGGAAGCGCCGTGCCTGCTGCGCCTCGACACGGGGAATGTTGAGCGTGCCGGGCTCCTGGAACGCCTCCTTGATGGCGTTCTTGGTGATCTCGTTGAACACCACGCGGCGATAGCGCGCGTCGTCGCCGCCGATGGTCTCCTTGAGGTGCCAGGCGATGGCCTCCCCCTCCCGGTCGAGATCGGTGGCGAGATAGACGGTGTCGGCCTTCTCGGCGAGCTTCTGCAGCTCGGCCACCACCTTCTCCTTGCCGGGCAGGATCTCGTAGTGGGCCTTCCAGCCCTGTTCGGGATCGATGCCCATGCGCCGGATGAGCTGATCCCTGGCCTTGTGTTTCTTGTACTCGGCCTTCTCCTCGGGCGACATCTTGCGCGTTGCCGCCGCCTGCCGGGCGCGCTCCTTGGGATCGGAGGCCGCCTTGCCCGAGCCGCTGGTCGGCAGGTCACGGATGTGTCCCACGCTCGACTTCACGACGAACTCGCTGCCGAGATACTTGTTGATCGTCTTGGCCTTGGCCGGCGACTCGACGATGACCAATGACTTGCCCATAGCGCTCCACATTCTGCACGGCAGGGTTCTCGAGCCCCACCTGAACGGTTCCGGTCCACCGGTTCCTCGGCGGAGACGGTGAAAAATCCGCTTACCCTACCCCAGCCACCCGTTTCACGCCAGTCGCTTCACATGGCGGCAGTAAAGCAGCAATGGGAAAGAGGCATCAAGTCGGTCATGCCCCGTCGCGACTTCGCGCCGCCAAACGACCAGCGCCCCTGCCACGATTGACAGGGGCGCCGGGGCGTATTCGCGAAACCTCTTGCTCAACGCTTGCGAGGCTTGCGCGAAGCGTCCGGCCTGCTGTTCGCCTCGCTCCGGGTAGCGTCGGAAGGGCTGTCGGCCTGCGGCCGGGAAGCCGCCTTCCTCACCTTTCCGGTTCGCGCCTTTCCGGTTCGCGCCTTCGAACCGGTGGAGCGCCTCGCCTGATCGGGCTTGGCTGCCTCGGGCTCGGCCCTGAGCAGGCTCGCCATCTCGCTGCGCGCCGTGGCCTCGGCCCTGGCCCCCGTCGCCACCTGGTCGTGAAGCTCGGCCAGCGCCTGGCGACGCTCCGCCGGGTCAACCCGCTCCAGCGCCTCGCCGAACAGCGCCTGGATGTGCTCGTAGCGCTTGCGGGCGTGCTCGGAGAGCTCCCCGCTTGCCGCCAGCACGTGGTCGATATGCTCCAGCGACGCGCGTATCGACTCGCCCGACTCCCCCGCCAACAGCTGAGGAATCGCCGCCAGCGCCGCCTCACGATCCAGCTTGAGGATGAAGAACTGCTCACGCACCAGATGCTTGAAGTCCGACAGACTGGCGCCCGGCTCCAGCTCGGCGCGCGAGGCCCGCAGGCGCTTGAAGTTACGCTCATCGGTCGTGGGTGCCCCACCCAGCACATGGATCACCGAGCGCATCACCGCCTCGTGGATGCCGCCTTCGGCCACGCGCTGGCGCAGTTCGTCCTGGCGCCGCTCCAGGAAGCGACGATGTTCCGGCTCGCTGCCGGGCTGGCGGCGATGGATATGGGCGTCGCCGCCCAGGCCAACCATGGCCTGTAGCAGCGGCTGGCCATACACCGTCAGGAAGGTGTGCTCGATGCTCTGGTCGCGTATCTCGCGCCAGGTGTCCAGGCTACGGGAGATCTGCTCCGACACGGCCCGCTCCATGGTTCGCAGGAGATTGTCCTCGGCGACGGGATGGCGGTCCTCACGCACCCACTCGGCCAGCACCGGCAGCGGCACCGACAGGGGATTGCGATCGGATAGTAGCTTGTAGCCCAGCCGGATCGGATGCAGGCGGCGCATCAGGCGAGCCGCCTCCGGGGTAATCACGGCCCGGATCCAGGGCTGCACGAACAGCCGGTAGAGCCCGAGGTTGGTCTCCGAGAGGCGCGCCACGGTGGCGAAGCGCCGGTCGTCGTCCTCGCGGTGATGCAGCACGTCGCGGTTGAGCCCCTCGATGGAGCGCGCCTTGAACTCGAGCAGGTAGTCGCGCTCGAGCAGCTCGGCATCGTCGCGCTCATCGGCACTGGTCACCGTGGTCTCGTACAACCCCGGCGGCAGCACGTCGATGTAGTCGATGTTGGCGGTGAACTCGGCATGCTCCTTGCGCGACACGCTGCCCGACACGAAGATCCCCAGATGACCGGTGCTGTCGTGCACGCAATAGACGATGGTCTGTTCGCTGGCGACGATGTCGTCGGTGTCGCCGTAGAGATCGCGCACCCAGCCCAGTGCCTGGGGCGGCGGCGTGATGTCGTCGCCCTGTGAGCAGAACACTACCACCGGCGAGCGCACGTTGCGCAGGTCGATGCGACGCCCGTCCGACGTGACCAGTTGTGCGGTGGAGAGCCGGTTGCCGACGAACAGGTTGTCGACGATGTACTGGATCTCCTCGCCGCCCAGCACCACGTGACCACCCCACCAGCGCTCGAAATTGAGATAGCGCTCGGCCTCGGTGTCGACGTTGGCATACAGCCGATACTGCTTGTCCCACCAGGTATTGGCCGGATTGAGCCGCTCGAAGTTCTGTACCAGCAGGGCACCATCGAACAGTCCATCGCCCAAGTCGCTGGCCAGGGTCGTCATCCAGCTGCCGCCGGTCATGCCGCCGGTATAGCGCATGGGCGCCTTGCCCCGCTCGCCGGCCCAATAGGAGAGCGGCGCCCCGGCGATCAGGATCGGTCCGAAGACTTCGGGCTCGAGCGAGGCCGCCATCATGATCTGCCAGCCCGCCTGGCAGTTGCCGACGACCATCGGTTTCTCGCTCGATTCAGGATGGAGTTCGACCACACGACGCAGGAAGGCAATCTCCGCCTCCACCACGTCCTCCACCGTCTGACCGGGTTCGGGATAAGGCAGAAAACCGATGAAATAGCAGGGATGGCCCGCCCGCAGGGCAACGCCGATTTCACTGTCGGGCTTGAATCCACCGATGCCGGGGCCATGCCCGGCCCGCGGGTCGACGACCACGAAGGGGCGCGCCTGGAGATCGACCTCGACACCGGCCGGAGGCAAAATCTGCATCAGTTCGTAGTTGACCGGCCGCGGCAGTTCGCGACCGTCCATTACCACCTCGGCGTTGAAGCCCAACACATTGGGCTTGGTCTTCTCGATGTGCTCGAGATACTGGTTGCCGCGCTCGCGCATCACATCCATGTACAGCACGCTGCGCTCGACGGCGTCCCGCCAGTAATCGAAGGCGGCACGACCGAAACCGAATGGATCCAGGAAGCTGAAAACTTCTGTCGGGGGTATCGGCAAGGGTGCGTTCATGCTCGGCTCCTGTTGTCTCCGCTATTGGGTTTCGACAGCGGAAGGAGAAAAAATGCTGCGATGCAGCAAGCATAGTACGCCCTGCGTCATTGCAATGCAGCCGTTTTGTCGATTTTTTGTGAAGCGCTTACCCGCCCGTTCCGTCGCTGTCTTCGCCGACGCCAGCCGGGCGCCCATACCACTCCGTCAAGGCTCGATGCTCGCGGCGGCGGGCCTCCGCGCCGTCTCGCCCCCATACCAGCAGGCGCATCCCGGTCTCGCCCGCTTCCGGGGTGGGGCGGTCAAGCCTGACGCCGGGCCCACCTCCCAATTGCCCGCCTCCTGGCAGGAGCAGGCGCCAGCGCGCCTGCCCAGGCCGGCCCGGGCCATGCCCCATGTGGCCGACCCGGGGACGCCGCAACCGCTCTCCCGCCACCAGGCGGATCTGTTCCACCGCCAGGTCGAGCCCGGTCAGCACTTCGGCCAGCCCCTCGTAGCCCGTCAGAGCGGGGCGCATGCCAACGAACCCCAGCCGGTTGTCGGCCAGCGAAAAACTCAGCGTCGCCAGGCCGACCAGGCCGAACGAGCGGGCGCCGTGCACGGCAAGCTGCCCCAGATAGGCGCGTTGCTCGGGCGTCAGCCGCTCGCTGGGGGCCATGGCGAACCCCGCGCCGAGCAGCTCGTGCTCGACCAGGGCCAGTGCCTGGCCGCGGCAATCGGCCAGCACCGGCAGGTGTACCCGTGGCGCCTGCGGTTCGCCCAAGGGCAACCCCGCCTCACGCATCAACTGCCGCGCGGCCTCGTCATCGCACATGGCGGCGATGTGGGCCTCCTGCGGGCCGATGAAGACCAGACCCGCACGCGAACAGGCCCGGGCGAGGCGCCACTGCTCCTCGGCTAGCGCCTCCCCGGGATGCACGGCCTCGCAGCCCAGCCGCTGGGCGTGCTCCACCAGGGCATCGCCGGTCCTGCCACCGCTGCCATGCCAGACCAACTCGAGTTCCGTGCAGGCCTGGCCGGCCCGCAGCGCGCCCAGGCCGCTGCCCGCCAGCATGACGCCATGCCAGCCGCCCTGGCGCAGCACGCCGGGAGCGGGGCTGGACGACGCTTGCCGGTGTCCGGCGAGGCCGGCGGCATGACCCCGACCGTCGGCGGTGATAGCATGAAAGGGCTTCTTCAACGGGCCTCCCCGACCCCTCTAGCGGATTGATAGATGACAACGCCTAGCCTGCTGAACCGCCTGACCTTTCGCCAGCTCCAGGTGTTCCAGGCCGTGCATCGCCAGCAGTCCTATTCCCGCGCCGCCGAACAGCTGGGCCTGACCCAGCCGGCGGTCAGCGCGCAGATCCGCCAGCTCGAACAGGCCCTGGGTCAGCCGCTGTTCAAGTACGCCGGCAAGACCCTGCACGTGCTACCGGCGGCCGATGCGCTGGCGGCCTCGACCCAGGCCATCTTCGGCCAGGTCTCGCGCCTGCAGATGACGCTATCGGACATGGACGGCACGATCTCCGGCGAACTGAACCTGGCCGCCGTATCGACGGCGCAGTACGTGGTGCCCCATCTGATCGCCCGCTTTCGTGCCCACTATCCCAACGTCCAGGTGCGGCTGCAGGTATGCAACCGCAGCCAGGCGCTGGAAAGACTGGCGGCACGCCGCGACGACCTGGTGATCATGGCCATGGTGCCCGAGGACGATGACAACCTGGTCTTCATGCCGTTTCTCGAGAACGAACTGATTCCCATCGTCTGGCCCGGTCATCCGCTGCTCGAGGCCCCCTCTCCCACGCTGGAGGACCTAGCCCGCCACTACCTGCTGATGCGCGAGTCGGGGTCGGGCGTACGCACCGCCTTCGAGCAGCTCGCGGCCGAACAGGACGTCGCGCTCCAGCATACCATGGAGCTGGGTACCAACGAGGCGATCAAGCAGGGCGTGATGGCGCACCTGGGCGTCACGGTGCTGCCGCGCCTGGCCGTTCGCCTGGAGCTGGGCGCGGGGCTGCTGGCCGAGCTGCCCCTGCCCGGGTTTCCCCTGCGTCGCTCCTGGTGCACGGTCTATCCCCGGGATCGCTTCCCCACCCCCGTCACCGAACTCTTCCTGCGTTTCGTGCGCGAGCGGCTCGGCGAGATCGAAGCACACTTCAAGGCCCCACCGCAGCCGATGCCCGATCACGGCGTGGTCTGCCTGCCGATCCCGCCCGGCTGAAGGCTTCGGCCCCTGGTACCGGCGCGGAGCGCTGTGCCAGGCAGGCGGGGATATGGTAGATTACGGGCCTGCGACCATCGTATCAATTGCTGCCATGCGGGCTGGTGCCGCCCGGACCCGACGTCCCGCCGCACCGCGGCATGGTTGTGGCAGCCGCCGAGTGGAGGGGCTCACACCCTATGAGCGACAGCACCTCGAAACGCGTGCCGAGCGGCGCGAAGTTCCGTACCGAGCATGGTTTCGCCGCCATCAAGGATGGCATCAAGCAACGCAGCCAAGCCGAGGGGCGTCCCGAACCGGGTCGCAAGCCGCAGTGGCTGCGCGCCCAGATCCCCGGCGGCGGCCGCTTCGAGGCGGTGAAACGCAACGTCAACGAGCATCGCCTGAGCACGGTATGCGCCGAATCGCACTGCCCCAACATGGGCGAGTGCTGGAGCAACGGTACGGCCACCATCATGCTGATGGGCTCGGTGTGTACCCGCGCCTGCCGCTTCTGCGCCGTCGACACCGGCAATCCGCGCGGCTGGCTGGACGCCGAGGAGCCGGCCAACACCGCCAAGTCGGTGGAGTTGATGGGGCTGCGCTACGTGGTACTGACCTCGGTCGACCGCGACGACCTGGACGACGGCGGCGCCGCCCACTATGCCGCGTGTATCCGCGCGATCAAGGCGAATACCCCTGAAGTGGTGGTCGAGGCGCTGACGCCCGACTTCGACGGCGACCCGTCCGCCATCGAGCGGGTGGTCGACTCCGGCCTCGAGGTGTTCGCCCAGAACGTCGAAACGGTGGAACGACTCACCCACTACGTGCGCGACCCCCGCGCCGGTTACCGCAAGACCCTCGACGTGCTGGCCCACGCCAAGCGTCACCGCCCCGGCGTGCTGACCAAGACCAGCCTGATGCTCGGCCTCGGCGAGACCGACGAGGAGATCCTCGCCACTTTCGACGACCTGCGTGCCATCGATGTCGACATCGTCACCCTCGGCCAGTACCTGCGCCCCACCCGCAACCACCTGCCGGTGGAGCGCTGGGTGACGCCGGACGAATTCGAGCGCTATCGCCGCCTGGGCCTGGAGAAGG
The DNA here is from genome assembly GCF_015992245.1 of Halomonas sp. SS10-MC5. NCBI lineage: Bacteria > Pseudomonadati > Pseudomonadota > Gammaproteobacteria > Oceanospirillales > Halomonadaceae > Halomonas > Halomonas sp. SS10-MC5. Next base: position 2,831,358 of record NZ_CP065435.1, read on the forward strand.
GCTTCATGGAGGTGGCCTCCGGGCCGCTGGTGCGCTCCAGCTATCGGGCCGACCGGGTGTTCGAGAAGAACAACCTGGGCCTGGCCGCGCCGGCCGAGGTGCCGGGCCAGGCAACCGACCCCAATCGCATCCAGGCGGTCAACGTCGGCTGACAACCCGCCCCACCGGCGGAGCCACGGCCCAAGCGCAAAAAAGGCGACCTCGCGGTCGCCTTTTTGTCTTCCCTGCCCCCGTCGACTGACGGCGCCGCACTCAATCGACTTGCGCAGCCTTCGCCGTCAGCCGGGCGGGCAAGGCCGCCTCATCCGGGACGAGCTCGCGTCCCAGCTGCAGCGCCAGGCACTCGGCAAGGCGGGTGCCGACCTGATCGAGGGAGAGCGGCTCGGCGACCAGGTCGGCCAGGCGTGTCATGGCCATGCCGGCATAACCACAAGGATTGATGCGCTGGAAGGGAGCCAGGTCGGCATCGACGTTGAGCGCCACGCCGTGATAGCTCGCACCGCGCCGTATGCGCAGGCCCAGCGAGGCGATCTTGGCCTCACCGACATAGACCCCGGGGGCATCCGGCCGGGCGTGGGCCTCGACGCCGCGCTCGGCCAGCACGGCGATGACGGCATTCTCGATCGCCGAGACGAGATCGCGAACGCCCAGCCGGGCCCGGCGTACGTCGAGCAAGGGATAGAGCACGACCTGACCGGGACCGTGATAGGTCACCTGTCCGCCTCGGTCGGTCTGCACCACGGGGATATCGCCTGGCATCAGCAGATGCTCGGGCTTGCCTGCCTGCCCCTGGGTGAACACCGGGTCATGCTCCACCAGCCAGAACTGATCCGGCGTCGCCTCGCAGCGGCCGTCGGTCAATTCGCGCATGGCCTGCCATACCGGCTGGTAGGGGCGCCGGCCCAGGCGCAGCAGGGTAATCGGCGCCCCTCCCGCCTGGCCGCTCAACTACACCACCATGTGCACGCGCCCGGTGGCCTTGAGCTCGGCGAACAACGCCTTGAGCTGGGCCTCGCCGGTGGCGCGCATCGTCAATCGCACCGACTGGAAGCGGGCATTGCGGCTCGCCACCACTTCGATGCTGGACGCATCGAAGCTTGCGTCATGACGCTGCACCACCTGGCAGACGGTAGCGGTGAAATCCTCGGCAGCGTCACCCACCACCTTGATCGGGTAATCGCAAGGGAAGGTGATCGTTGGCGCCGACACCGCGGCAGCCGGCGGCTGACGCAGGTCGCGCAGTTTGTTGTCAGACATGGCCATGAGCGCCTCGTGGGGATTTCCGACTATTTTACTCAACTATCCGACGCCGACCAAGGCACGACTAGAACCACCCGCTGAGCAGGTTGCTGAAGAATCGCCGCACCTGGTCGAACAGCCGCTTGAACAGCCCGCCCTCCTCGATCGACTCGAGGGCTACCAGGGGCTGCTCACCCACGACCTCCTCACCGAGACGCACCTCCAGCGTGCCCACCCGGTCACCGAGGCTGATCGGCGCGGTGAGGTCGGGGCGAATGTCGAGCCGCGCGCTGAGTTCCTGGTTGCGCGCGCGCGGCAGCGTCATCGCGACATCGCTGTCGACACCAACGCGCAGTTCGTCCTTCTCGCCCCCCCAGATGCGCGGCGAGTTCAGTACCGCCCCCTGCTCGTAGAGCTCGAGCGTCTCATAGTAGCGGAACCCGTAGCTGAGCAGCTTCTGGGTCTCCTGGGCACGCGCCTCTTCGGAGCTGGTGCCCATGACGACCGAGATGAGTCGCATGCCATCGCGCTCGGCCGAGGCCACCAGGCAATAACCCGCCTCGTCGGTATGCCCCGTCTTCAGGCCATCCACCGTCGGGTCGCGCCACAGCAAGCGGTTGCGGTTGGGCTGGCGGATGTCGTTGTAGGTGAAGTACTTCTCGGCGTAGATGGCGTAGTGCTCGGGATAGTCGTCGATGATGTACTGGGAAAGCCGCGCCAGATCGCGCGCCGTGGAGTAGTGCTCGGGATGGGGAAGCCCCGTGGCGTTGACGAACTGGGTGTTGTTCAGGCCCAGCCGGGACGCATGCTGATTCATCATGTCGGCGAAGGGCGCTTCGCCTCCGGCAAGATGCTCGGCCACGGCGACACTGGCATCGTTGCCGGACTGGATGATGATCCCGTAGAGCAGGTCGCGAATCGTGACGTCCGTGTTGACCTCGATGAACATCTTGGAGCCACCCGTTCGCCAGGCGTTCTCGCTGACGCGCACGGTATCGTCCAGGCTGACGTTGCCGCGATTCAGCTCGCGCTCGACCAGATAGGCCGTCATCAACTTGGTCAGGCTCGCCGGTGGCAGGCGTTCGTCGGCGTTGTGCTCGGCCAGCACCCTGCCGCTGTCGGCATCCATCAGTATCCACGACTTCGCCGCGATCTGCGGTGAAGCGGGTATCAGCGTCTGGGGCTGCGGCACCGCTTGCGCCATGGCCTGGGAAACGACCAGCATCAGGCCGAGCAGCGTCAATGGGAGAAGACGCGAACGGAAACGGGAAAACAGCACTCGCATGGGCATGGATCTCATCGCTACGTCGAGAAAGGTCAAGGGTAAGGTGCGCCGTTCAGTCGGCGCCATTGACGATAAAGGCTTGATCGAAACCGGCACGTCTCAGCTCATCGCGGGCGGGCTCGACCTGCCCGGCATGGGCGAGGGGGCCGACCTGAACCCGGTACATGCCGGCGGCGTCCGCCACGCGAACCGGATGCGACAGCTCGTCCTCCAGGCGCGCCTTGAGCGCTCGCGCGTTGTCGGCCGAGCCCAGCGCCGCGATCTGCAGGTAGATCGGCGTCTGGCTGCTCGCCTGGCTGGGTGCGCTGGGCGCCGAGGCGTCCCCGGTGCGTGCCGGTGCCGCCACGTCACGCCGCGGCGCGCTATCGGCCGCGGGTTGGACAGCGGCGACTGCAGGCCGGTTCGCTCCACTGCCGCCGTTTTCGGCCTGCCAGGCCACCGGGTCGATTGCTTCGACCTTCACCCGACCGGTACCGCGGTCGAGGATGTCGAGTCTTGCCGCGGCGGCGTAGGAGAGGTCGATCTCGCGGTCGTTGTGGAACGGGCCGCGGTCATTGACCCGCACGATCACCGAGCGACCGTTGTCCAGGTTCGTGACGCGGGCATAGGTCGGCAGCGGCAACGAGCGATGCGCCGCGCTCATCTTGTACATGTCATAGATCTCACCGTTCGAGGTGGCGTAGCCGTGAAACTTCTGGCCGTACCAGGACGCGGTGCCCTGCCGCGCGTAGCCGCGGGCATCCGGCAGGACGCGATAGGTCTTGCCCCATACCTCGTAGACCGGACGGTTGCCCCCCCGCGAGGGTGCCTCGGCGCGCGGCACGGCGTCGGGGATCTGGCTCACGTCGGGCGGGTCCTGGGGGTAGGCATCACCGCTCATGGCGTAGCGCTCCGTCGACGTCGCCGCTGCCGGGCCGCCGTCTCGCTGCGCCGGGGTACTCGATCCGCTGCCGGCACAGCCTGCCAGCAGCAGCGTCATGGCCAGTCCCAACCACAGCGTCTTCACAGCGCACCCTCCTGCTCGTCGGACACGGAGGCGGACAGCGGGAAAGGCTCCAGCTCGCGCAGCTCCGCTATCGCCTCGGCCAGCTCGGTCACGGCCATGGCGTAGAGATGGCTGTGGTTGTAACGGGTGATGACATAGAAGTTCTCGTAACCCAGTCGGTAGCGCCACTGCGTATCGTCGACCTCCAGCGCCAGCGGAATGACCCGGGTCGATTCGTCGAGTTCAGCGACGGAATCGACGCCGGAGCGCTCCAGCTCGCTCAATGCCTGATAGGGCCGCCGGGTCTGGTTGAACTCGATCGCCCCGGGCGGCGTGGCAGGCCCTTCGGCCTCGGTATAGATGGGCTCGCCCGGACGCCAGCCATGCTCGGCGAAATAATTGGCCACGCTGCCGATGGCATCGACCGGGTTGGTCCACAGGTCGCGCTGGCCGTCGCCGTCGAAATCCACCGCATAGGCACGGTAGCTGCTGGGTATGAACTGCGGATAGCCCATGGCACCGGCATAGGAACCCGTGAGGCTGCCGGGCTCGACCTCCTGCTCGTGGCTGATCTCGAGAAAGGCGGCCAGTTCGCCACGAAAGAAACTTCCGCGAACCGGATGGTGGAAGGCCAGCGTCGCCAGCGAGTCGATGACCCGGTGGCGTCCCGTGAAGCGGCCGTAGCTGGTCTCGACGCCGATGATGGCGGCAATGATCTCCGGCGGCACGCCGTATTCGGCCTGGGCGCGGGAAAAGGCCTCCTCATGGGCCTCGATGAAGGCGACCCCGCGACTGATCCGTTCCGGCTGCAGGAAGATCGCGCGATACTCGTCCCAACGCAGCCGGCGCTCCGCCGCCCCCGCCATGGCGTCGAGCACGCCCTGCTGGAAGGCAGCGTCATCCAGCGCCGCCTCCAACCAGCCACGCTCGATGCCGCGCCCAGCGAGCTCCTCGAGCAGTTGCCTGGCCCCTTCATGCTCGGCAGGGGAAAAGTCTGCGGCGTGCACGGCAGGCGCCGCCCACCAGAGCGCCATGGTCACCACCGCGGCGCCAGCCCCTTTGCACTTTCTCGATGGCTTCATGCTTGCGCCACTCCCTGACTGGGGCCACATCGTCCGAGCCCGCAACGCGCTGCGCCGGCCATCAGCGCGGCAGCAGGCGGCGGTGCCCATGAATGGACATGAGAATACCGAATCCCGCCAGCAAGGTCACGCTGGAGGTCCCACCGTAGCTGACCAACGGTAGCGGTACCCCGACCACGGGCAGAATGCCGCTGACCATGCCTACGTTGACGAAGACGTAGATGAAGAACGTCAGGATGATACTGCCGCCCAGCAGGCGCCCGAAGGTGTCGTGGGCCACGGCGGAGAGCCACAGCCCGCGGAGCACGATCAGCAGGTAGAGCAGCAGCACGAGCAGCATGCCCACCAGGCCGAATTCTTCGCCGAGCACCGCCACGATGAAGTCGGTGTGCCGCTCGGGCAGGAACTCCAGCTGCGACTGGGTTCCCTGCAGCCAGCCCTTGCCCCACAGGCCACCGCTGCCGATGGCCGTGGTCGACTGGATGATGTTCCAACCGGCCCCCAGAGGGTCGCTTTCGGGGTTGAGAAAGGTCAACACCCGCTGCCGCTGGTAGTTGTGCAGGTTGATCCACAGCAGCGGCAGCGCCGCCGCCGCGCCCACGCAGAGCAGGCCGATGAAGCGCCACGAGAGCCCCGCCAGCAGCACCACGAAGACCCCGGCGCACCCCACCAGCAGGGAGGTGCCGAGGTCCGGCTGCTTGGCGATCAACACGATGGGTACGCCGAGTATCGCCGCACACACCAGCAGGTCCTTCCAGCGCGGCGGGAGTTCGCGTCGCCCCAGCCAGGCCGCCAGCATCAGGGGCATGGCCAGCTTCATCAGCTCGGAGGGCTGGAAGCGGATCACCCCAGGGATCTCGAGCCAGCGCTGGGCCCCCATGCCGATGTCGCCCACGACCTCCACCGCGACCAGCATCAGCAGCCCGGCGCCATAGGTCAGCGGCGCCCAGCGCAGCAGCGTGGCAGGCGGAAGCTGTGCCAGGGTCAGCATCACCACGAGCGCGACCAGGAAGCGAGTGCCCTGGGCCATGACCACTTCGATGCGCTGGCCGCTGGCACTGTAGAGCACCCCCAGCCCCGCGACCAGCAGTACCAGCAGCAGCAGCAGCAGCCAGGGGTCGAGATGGGTGCGCTCCCAGATGCTCTTGCGCCGTGATATGCCGTCTTGCGGTGCCTTCACCGGCCGCGCGCGCAGCCCCTTTGCCACTCCCATCCACGTCATCGCTCAGTTCCCCGCCACGCTGCCGGTATCATTCTCCATCACCTCGCGCACCTCCTCGACATCGGGAGCCTCCTCCTCCAGCAGCCAGGCGTCGGTGATGGCGCGTGCCAGGTGCGCGGCATGGGTACTGCCCCCCCCGGCATTCTCCACGATCACGGCCACGGCGATCTGGGGCTCCTCCAGTGGAGCGAAGGCCATGAACAGCGCATGGTCGCGCAGCCGTTCGGCCAGCTCCTCGGCGTTGTAGCGCTGGTCTTGCCCCAGCGAGAAGACCTGGGCGGTGCCGGACTTGCCGCCCATGCGATACTCGAGATCCACCCCGGTACGCCTGGCCGTGCCCTCGTGCCCCGTGAGGACCTTCTCCATGCCGGAGAAGATGCGGTCCCACCAGGCGTCGTTCTGGATGACGATGTCGGCGGGGGTATCCGGCAGCTGGATCGGCACGTCCTCCTCGCCGATTCGCCGGGCCAGGCGCGGCTTGACCCACTGGCCGCGATTGGCGAGTACGGCGGTGGCCGTGGCCAGCTGCAGCGGCGTGACCTGCCAGTACCCCTGGCCGATGCCGACCGAGAGCGTCTCGCCGGGGTACCAGGGCTGGTTGAAGCGGGCCCGCTTCCAGTCCCGCGAAGGCATCAGGGCCGCACTCTCACCGAAGACGTCATGGCCGACGCGCTGGCCGAAGCCGAAGGCACTCATCTGCTCGTGCAGGCGGTCGATGCCCATGTCATGCGCCAGAGAATAGTAGTAGGTGTTGTTGGAGACGGCGATGGCGCGCTCCATGTCGACCCGCCCATGCCCCCAGCGCAGCCAGTTGCGGTAGCGACGACTGTCGTTGGGCAGTTGGTAGAAGCCCGGGTCGTTGATCGTCTTCTCGGGCGTGATCACGCCTTCGGCCAGCCCGGCCAACGCCAGGAACGGCTTGATGGTGGAGCCCGGTGGATACTGGCCGCGGATGGCGCGGTTGAACAGCGGCAGGTCGATGTCCTCCTGCAGCGCGCGGTAGGAGTCGAAGTCGATCCCGGTGACGAACTGGTTGCTGTCGAATCCCGGCGTCGAGACCATGGCCAGTATCTCGCCGGTTTGGGGCGCCACGGCGACGATCGAGCCGCGGCGGCCATCGAGCAGCTCGTAGGCCAGCAGCTGCAGCTCTTTGTCGAGCGTCAGGGTCAGGTTCTGACCGGGCACGGGGTCGGTGCGCCCCAGCTCGCGCAGCACCCGCCCGCGGGCGTTGGTTTCCACTTGGCGCAGGCCGGCCTGGCCATGCAGCACGTCTTCGTAGAAGCGCTCCACCCCGGTCTTGCCGATGAAGTGGGTACCGGCATAGCGCCCGGAATCGAGCTCCTTGAGCTCATCGGCGTTGATGCGCCCGACATAGCCGAGAGCATGGGCCATGACATGGGCATCGGGGTAGTAGCGCAGCAGCTGCGCCTCGACCTCGACCCCGGGAAGCCGATGCCGGTTGACGGCCAGCCGGGCGATCTGCGCCTCGTCGAGATCGCTCATCAGCAGCGCCGGCTGGAACGGCCGCTGAGGCTGACGCGCGCGCAGCCGAAAGCCCTCGGCCTCCGGCGGCGTCAGCTCCAGCAGCTCCTCGAGCCGGTCCAGGGTGGCATCGAGATCGTCGACCCGCTCGCGCGTGAGTGTCAGGTTGTAGGTGGGGCGGTTCTCGGCCAGCAGCATGCCGTTACGATCGTAGATCAACCCGCGAGTGGGCGGCAGCGGCTCCACTCGCACGCGGTTCTTCTCGGAGCGGGTACTGTAGACTTCGTGCTGGACGACCTGGAGATACACCAGCCGCCCCGCCAGCAATCCGATCAACAGCAGGATGGTCAATACGGCAAGAAATGCCCGCACGCGAAAGATGCGCAGCTCCTGCTCGGGATTCTTCAACGTCTCGCGGCGGTCGCGCATGCCGAAAATGGTCTCGACTCAAAGTTCGTGAAGCCGCCGTTCAGCGGTGATAGGGGTGCCCGACCAGCAGGGTCCAGGCGCGGTAGAGCTGCTCTGCCAGGATCACCCTGACCAGCGGATGCGGCAGGGTCAGTGGAGAGAGCGACCAGCGCCGGTCGGCAGAGGCGGAGAGCTCCGGGGCCAGCCCGTCGGGCCCGCCCACCAGCAGCACCACGTCGCGTCCCTCGAGGCGCCAGGTCTCGGCCTCCCGGGCCAGGCGCTCGGTGCTCCAGGGCTTCCCCGCGACCTCGAGCGCGACCGTGAATTCATCGCCGCGCAGCCGCTCGCGAATCCGCTTCGCCTCGGCCGCCACGGCCCTGGCCGTGTCGGCGTTCTTGCCGCGCTGACCGGGAACGATCTCCTCGATTTCCAGGGCAAAATCGCGCGGCAGACGCTTGCGGTACTCTTCGACGCCGTCGTTGACCCAGCCCGGCATGCGCGTGCCGACCGCCAGCAGGCGGATTCTCATACGCCACCGTGTTCCTGCTGCGGCTCCGAGTCGCTCGGCAGATCGGCCCACAGCCGTTCCAGGTCGTACAGCTGGCGGGTCTCGGGGAGCATGACGTGGACGACCAGATCGCCCAGGTCCACCAGGACCCAGTCGGACCCGGCCTGCCCCTCCACACCCAGTGGCTGGATACCGCCGGCCTTGGCCTGCTGAACCACGTGATCGGCAAGCGCGGCGACGTGACGCGTGGAAGTGCCGCTGGCCACGATCATCAGGTCGGTCACGCTGGTCAGCCGGGACACGTCCAGTTGCACCACGTCCTTGGCCTTGAGGTCGTCCAACGCCTCTACCACCAGAGTCTTGAGCGAATCGTTCTGCATAGCCCCTCGTCAACGGGAAGTCTTGGTCACCGTCATTGTATCGTCTTGGGCTGCCGCTGGCAGCGCTCAGCGACGCCGATAAAGCAAGTTGGCGAGGATTCTCGCCTCGACGGCTTCGGGCAGCAGGTAGCGCACACTCCGTTCCGATGCGAGCCGCCGGCGAATCTCGGTCGCCGAAATCGCCATGCGCGTCGGTAGCGCAAGCCGCAGCAGGTGGCCCGCGGGGCGCCGCATCAACGCCTCGGCACTCGCGACTTCACGCCCTCTGATCAGTTCAGCCAGGGCTGACGGCAGCGGGGCGTCGTGGCCGGGGCGATCGATCACTACCAGGTGGGCCAGTTCGAAAAGACGCCGAGGCGACTGCCAGTCGGCCAGGCGCAGGAAGGCGTCATGCCCCAGGGCCATGACGAGCCTTGCCTGGTTGCCGTACTCGCCGCGCAGACTGGCCAGGGTATCGGCACTGTACGAGGGCCCGTCGCGCTCGAGTTCACGCGGATCGGCGACCAGCCCTGGCGTCTCGCCGATGCCCAGCCGCAGCAGCGCCAGGCGCTCCTCGGGGGTGACCTGGGGTGCACCGCGCAGGGGCGGTATCTTGGCCGGCACCATGTGGACCCGATCCAGCCCCAGGGCCTCGAGCAGCTCCACGGCGCTGCGCAGGTGTCCCAGGTGGACGGGGTCGAAGGTGCCGCCCAGCATGGCCACCCGCGGCGGCTCCAGTGGCAGCGCGGCGTGCCGGGCCGGCTGCGTACTGGTCTGGTGTGCGGTCACCGGCGGACCTGTCCATCGCCCAGTACCACGTACTTGCGGGTGGTCAGCCCCTCGAGCCCCACCGGCCCCCGGGCGTGCAGCTTGTCGGTGGAAATACCGATCTCCGCCCCCAGGCCGTATTCGAAACCGTCGGCGAAGCGGGTCGAGGCGTTGACCATCACCGAACTGGAATCGACTTCGGCCATGAAGCGGCGCGCCAAACCGTAGTCCTCGGTGACGATGGCGTCGGTGTGGTGCGAACCGTAGCGCTCGATGTGATCGATGGCGGCATCGATGCCGTCGACCACGCGTATTGCCAGCACCGGGGCCAGGTACTCGGCGTACCAGTCCGCTTCGGTCGCGGCGGCAATGCCGGCGAGAATGGCGCGACTCCGCTCGCAGCCGCGCAGTTCGACGCCATGCTCGGCATACGCCGCGGCCAGTTGCGGCAGCAGTTCCTCCGCCATGGGGGCGTCGATGAGCAGCGTCTCCATGGTGTTACAGGTGCCGTAGCGATGCGTCTTGGCGTTGATGGCGATCGCCAGCGCCTTCGCGGGGTCCGCCGAGGCATCGATATAGACGTGGCATACGCCGTCCAGGTGCTTGATCACCGGCACCCGCGCCTCGCGCGAGATGCGCTCGATCAAGGACTTGCCACCGCGCGGTATGATCACGTCGACGTACTGGGGCATGGCGATCATTTGCCCCACCGCGGCCCGGTCGGTGGTCGCCACGACCTGCACGGCCCCCTCCGGCAGCCCGGCCTCGCGCAGCCCCTCGCCGATGCAGGCGGCAATCGCCGCGTTGGAGTCGCGCGCCTCGGAGCCGCCGCGCAGAATACTGGCGTTGCCCGACTTGAGGCACAGGCTGGCGGCCTCCAGGGTCACATTGGGGCGCGATTCGTAGATGATGCCGATCACGCCGAGCGGTACGCGCATCTGGCCCACCTGGATGCCGCTGGGGCGAAAGCGCAGCCCGTCGATCTCGCCGACGGGGTCGGGCAGCGCCGCCACCTGCTCCAGGCCCTCCACCATGGCATCGAGCCGCGCATCATCCAGCGCCAGGCGGTCGAGCAACGCCGGCTCCAGGCCGTTGGCTCGGCCGCGCGCGAGGTCCGCGGCGTTGGCGGCCAGGATCTCGCTGCGGCGACGCTGGAGCTGCTCGGCCATCGCCAGCAGGGCTCGGTTCTTGTCGCCGGTGATGGCGCGGCGCATCTGGCTGGCAGCGCTGCGCGCCGCCTCGCCGAGGCGGGTCATGTAGGCGACGACATCGACCACCGCGGCTTCGGTGCGTTCGGGTTGGGAGGCGTGAGCGGGCATGCTGGACGAAGTTCTCCTGGGCAGAGCGCCACACGGCGCTGCGGACGTTATACTGGCGCGACAATACGACGAACTCCATAGTAAGGCACCATGCAGAGCAAGTACAAAGTCGGGCTGATGCGCCTGAACCTATGGGCTGCAGCGCTGCTGCTGATCCTGCTGGCGTACCTGTCGGAACAGCTGTCCAGCGCCTTGCTGCTGGTCTTGGCCAGCATCTGGCTGATGGTCACGGCCAGCCTGCTCGAACTGAGCCATCGCCGCCCCGCCACCATACCCTGGCAGTTGCTGCCCAGCCTGTTGCTGGCCGGGCTGCTCGTCGCCGACCCAGCGCGTCACGCCCTGTGGCTGTGGGTCTGGCCCGCCCTGCTGATGCTGCCGCAGCCTGGCTGGGTGCTGGCCCTCACTTGCCTTCTGGCGGCACTGACCTGGTGGCTGCTGGCGGACCTGCTGGGCATCGAGCAGACGCTGTTCTCCGGCCTGGTGCTGCTGCCGCTGATGCTGCTGGGCCTGGCTCGCAACCGCTACTGGTTCCCGACCCGCGCTGCCGCACGCCAGCGCATGCGCCTGGTACCAGGCCTGCCCCTGTGGAGCGGCCAGCAGCTTGCCACCGACCTGCGCCGGGAGCGCGCGCGCTGCCGGCGTGAGGGGGTACACGCCGAGCTGATGCTGCTGCGTACCTCACGGCATCAGCTGTGGCCGATGGCCCAGGACCTGTGCCGCCTGACCCATGAGTTCGAGAACTGCTATCGTCTCGACCACCGCACCCTGGCCACCCTGCTGCTGAGCCGGGATGACAAGCAGGCCAGCGAACGACGCCATACACTGCTCAAGGGGCTGCGCCCCAATGCCAAGGTCCGCTTCGCCTCGCTGAGCGGCCTGGGCACGCTCGAGGAAGCGGTACAGCGCTTCGAGCGCCAGCGCGAGGAACTCCAGGTCGAGACGGAGCGCGTCCATGGCTGAGGCCAACCGCCCCCATATGGGCCGAATCGTCATTGCGTACGCCATTGCCACCCTGTTGCTGGGCGGCTATGCGATCTGGCGCTACCTGATGGGCGACTACAGTCGCATCCTGCTGCCGGCCTCTCTCGCCCTGGTCATGCTGGTGGCCTGCCTGATGTGCGTCGCCAGCGCCAGCCAGGCGAGGTTGTCCGCCTACCTGGCGCTGATCGTCGGCTACCTGATGCTGGCCCTGGAGCTGCCATGGCTGGACGAGGCGGGTATCATGTGGCTCGGCTTCGCCCCGCTGCTCACGGTGCTGTTGCTGCCTCTCGCCTCTGCCATGCTGCTCAACCTCCTGCTGGCCCCTGTCTGGCTCCTGCTCAGCGATACGCAGCTGGACGTTCACCTGGCGCTGAGCTATGTCGCCATGGCACTGGTGGTGGCACTGGTTCCCTGGGAGCAGCGCCGCCAGCAGGCGCTGCTGGACGCCACCAATCCACGCGACCCGCACTGCAATGCCCTGGCTCGCGAGGCCATGCACGAACTGCTCGCCAGCGAGTACAAGCGCACCCAGTTCCTCGGCCAGCCCTTTGCCGTGCTGGCACTCCACCTGCCCCAGCTGGAAATGGCCAGCGAGCAGTTCGGCAACCGGGCGCGCCAGGCCCTGCTCGATGCGCTCTGCCTGGCTGTCAATCGCTTCTCGCGCCGCCATGACTTCCTCGGCCGGCAGAGCGCCTCCACATTCTGGCTGGTACTGCCGGACACCAGCCAGAGCGGGGTCCAGATGGTACAGCAGCGCATCGGACAGGCACTGGAAACCACGGTGCTGGTGGACACCGGACCGCTGCAGGTGAAAATCGCCCACTGCCAGCGCCTCCCAGGGGAAAGCTGGCCGCGCTTCGAACAGCGGCTGCTGACCTTGACCCGCCATCTCAGCAATAACTGAAGGGATTCACGCAAGCCGGTAACCAAGGAGTCGATGCTTGAGCCTGACCGAAGCCCTGCTGCAACTCGCCCCCTCCCCCCAGCTGCTGCTGTTCACCGTGGGCGCCATCGCCATGATCGAATCGCTGGCTCTGATCGGCCTGCTGCTGCCCGGGGTGGTCCTGATGACCGCGGCGGCCTCGCTGGCCGGCCATCAGGACATGGCCGTGACCTCGCTGCTGCTGGCCGCGTTTTGCGGTGCCATACTCGGCGACGGGCTCAGCTTCACCCTGGGCTATACCCAGCGCGAGCGGGTCACCCGGCTGTGGCCACTGTCGCGTCATCCGGAGTGGCTGGCGCGAGGCGCACGTTTCTTTCAGCACTATGGCAGCCTGTCGGTGTTCTTCGGTCGCTTCGTCGGCCCGGTTCGCCCCGTCATCCCGTTGATTGCCGGCATGTTGCACATGCCGCCGCGCACTTTCCTGTGGGCCAACCTGGTCTCGGCGGCGCTGTGGGCGCCCACCTATGTGCTGCCGGGATACCTGCTGGGGCAGACCTGGCAGCAACTGCTGACAATTCCGGCGGGGCTCGAGGCGCTGCTGATCACGCTGGCCGTGATGCTCGTGGTGCTGGCGGTAGCTTTCTCGTGGCTGCGCCAGCAGGTGAGCCGCCCGGGCCGCGTCTACCGGGTGCTGGCAAGCGGCGCTAGGCGCCACCCGCTGCTGCGCCGGACCTGGTTGAAGGGAAGTTGGCACGGCGAGATGCCCCTGGCCAGCTGGCTGCTGCTGATCTTCTCGCTCGGCGGGCTTTCCGGCCTGACCATCGCCGTGATCCGCCAGGACGGCCCCTTTCCCATCGACCTTCAGGTGAACAGTTTCTTCGACGCCCTGGTGGTGCCGCTGCTGCCCGAGGCGGGCGAGCTGCTGGCGCGCGTCGGCGACATCGCTGGAATCCTGGCTCTGGTGCTGCCCTGGGGCGCCTGGCTGCTGGCCCGCCGCCACCTGGCCGCCCTCGCCCATGTTGCCGCCGGGCTCGGCGGCATTGCCGTGCTCAACATACTGGGCAAGGCGCTGATCGGCCGGCCACGGCCGGAAACGCCGGACTACCTGCTAGGCTCGCTGTCCTACCCCAGCGCCCACGCCTCCTCCGCCGTGGTACTCTACGGCCTGGCCGCCGCCTTCATCGCCCAGGAGCTGCCCCCGCAGCGGCGCTTCTGGATCTACTGGCTCGCCATTGCCCTGACCCTGCCCATGGCGCTGTCACGCCTGGTGATCGGCGTTCACTGGCTCTCCGATCTGATCGGCGGCGGTCTGCTGGGACTGGTGGTCTGCGCGCTGGTGCGCCTGGCCTGGCAACGCCGCCCCCATGCCCCGCTGAGCCCCTGCCCCTGGCCCTGGCTGACGGTCGCCTCGCTGGTGCTGCTCGGCGCCCGGGTGGCGCTGCTGCCGGCCGTGTGACGAACGCCGCGACGGTCGGGGTTCAGCCGAAGGCCAGCCAGCCCCCCACGCCCACCATCAGCGTGCCGGCGATGCGGTTGAGCAGCCGGACGTTGCCACTCTCGCCGAGCACGCGCCGCAGACCGCGCCCGCCGGCGGCATACAGCAACAGGCTCAGGAACTCGATGGTGAGAATCACACCGATCAGCGCCGCCAGCTGTCCGCCCAGCGGACGCGACGCATCGAGGAAGGGGGGCAGCAGGGCGACGAAGAAGGCCCAGCCCTTGGGGTTGGCCACCGCCGTGACGAAGCCCTGCAGCGCCAGCTGACCACGCGTGGCCGGCGCCAGCTCGACGTTCTCGAGGGGAATCGCCATGCGACCCCGGGAGCGCCACATCATCACCCCCAGGTAGCCGAGGTAGGCGCCGCCGACCCACTTGAACAGCGCGAACAGCTCCGGCTGGCGCAGCATCAGCGTGGCCACGCCGGCACCGGCGGCGGCAGCCACCAGCCCCACGCCGATGAGCTCGCCGGCCATCATCCATAGCGTGCGCTTCACCCCCTGGGTCATGCCCAGCACCATCGACAGGGTCATGCACATGCCAGGCGTCAGCGAGACGAAAAGAAAGGTCGGCACGAAGACCGACAGCAACGATAGCTTGATCATGGCGCAGGCCTGTTTCCCGTACTCCTAGCGTGACGTCCGCTCGTGACGTGGCGATGACACGACGGCGAAGTTCATTCGCCCCAGCGCGGCAGGAGCCGGTGCTCGATGCCGAGCTGATTGAGGATGCGGGCCACGATGAAGTCGACGAGATCCTCCACCCTCTCGGGCTGGTGGTAGAAACCGGGCGCGGCGGGCAGGATGACCGCCCCCATGCGGGTCAGGTTCAGCATGTGCTCGAGATGAATGGCCGACAGCGGGGTCTCGCGCGGCACCAGGATCAGCCGGCGGCGCTCCTTGAGCGCCACGTCGGCGGCGCGCTCGATCAGGTTGTTGCTCGCACCGGTGGCCACTGCCGACAGCGTGCCGGTGGAGCAAGGGCAGATCACCATGGCCGACGGCGCACCGGAGCCCGAGGCCACCGGCGCCATCCACTCCTCGCGACCGAAGCAGCGAATCTGGCCGGGGGCGGCCCCGCTGCGCTCGATCAGCGCCCGGGCCAGCCGCTCGGGTCGTGCCGGCAGGTCGGCATCGGTCTCGGTCTCGATCACCAGATGCGCGGCCTTGGAGATCATCACCCACACTTCGTGCCCCGCAGCCACCAGCGCCTCGATCAGGCGCAGGCCGTACTGGGCTCCGGAGGCGCCGGTGATCGCCACCGTCACGGGGGGCTGGAAGCCCGACTTATCCCTCGGCCCGGAACCTGCCTCAGCCATGCGCCACCTCGAGCGCCGCCAGCAGCTTCTCGTGGATACCGCCGAAGGCGCCGTTGGACATCACCACGATGCGGTCGAGCGGGCGCGCCTCGGCCACCAGCGCCGAGACCAGCGCGTCGATGTCCTCCTCGAGCCGTGCCGGCACGGGGCTGGCTTCAACCACCGGGGCCAGCGACCAGTCGAGGCCCGGCGGCTGGTACCAGAACGCCAGGTCGGCGGCGGCGACGCTCGCTGTCAGGCGGTCGCGCATGGTCCCCAGGCGCATGGTGTTGGAGCGCGGCTCGATCACCGCCAGCAGGCGACCGCGCGGCGTGGCGGCACGCAGCCCCTCGAGGGTGGCCGCGAAGGCGGTGGGGTGGTGGGCAAAGTCGTCGATGACCTGGATGCCGGCCACCTCGCCGCGCACCTCCTGGCGCCGGCGTGGCGTCTCGAAGCGCGACAGCGCCGCACACCCCCGCGCCAGGTCGACGCCGCAGGCATGCGCCGCGGCCAGGGCCGCCAGGGCGTTGCGCGCGTTGTGGCTACCGGTCAGCGCCCAGTCGACCACGGCGTCCTCGTTCACCTCGCCCTGCTGGTGTACCACCCGGAAGCGCGAGGCGTCGTCGCGCTCCAGCACCAGCCGCCAGGCGCTCTCCGCCGCGCTGCCGAAGCGCTCCACCGGCGTCCAGCAGCCCATGTCCAGCACTCGGTCCAGCGCCGGTTCGCCATCGGCCACCAGCAGCCGGCCGCGTCGCGGAACGGTACGCACCAGATGGTGGAACTGACGTTCGATGGTGGCCAGGTCAGCAAAGATATCGGCGTGATCGAACTCGAGATTGCCGAGCACGGCGATCTCGGGGCGGTAGTGCACGAACTTCGAACGCTTGTCGAAGAACGCGGTGTCGTACTCGTCGGCCTCGACCACGAAGGGTGCACCCGCGCCACCGAGCCTTGCCGATACGCCGAAGTTGCGCGGTACGCCGCCGATCAGAAAGCCCGGCTCGAACCCGGCCGACTCCAGCAGCCAGGCGGCCAGGCTCGCGGTGGTGGTCTTGCCGTGGGTGCCGGCCACGGCGATGACCCGGCGTCCCGGCAGCACGTGCTCGGCCAGCCACTGGGGGCCGGAGGTATAGGGCAGGCCCAGGTCGAGCAACGCCTCGACCTCGGGATTGCCACGGGTCATGGCATTGCCGACCACCACCAGGTCGGGGGGCGGCGTCAGATTAGCCTCGGCGTAGCCTTCATACAGGCCGATGCCGGCCTCTTCGAGCTGGGTACTCATCGGCGGATAGACGCCCGAGTCCGAACCGGTGACGGTATGCCCCAGGTCGCGCGCCAGCAGGGCCAGGCTCCCCATGAAGGTGCCGCAGATACCGAGAATATGGAGGTGCATGCAATCCGACCTTGTTCACCTGGTAGAGCTGGCGGGCGCTGCCCGCCGAAAAGGAACCGGCAGACTAGCACGGCCTGGCGGCGCCCCTCCAGCGGCGTGCAGGTTCGCCGCCTTTCGTCTAAAATGTCACGCCTCGTCGTGACGCATGAAAATGGACATTTCCCAGGAGCCCATAAGCCCCATGGCCCAGCATAACGCCTTCTATGCCCAGTCCGGCGGTGTCACCGCCGTGATCAATGCCAGCGCCTGCGGCGTGATCGAAGCCTGCCGCCAACATGCCGACCGTATCGGCAAGGTCTATGCCGGACACAACGGCATCATCGGCGCCCTGACCGAGGACCTGATCGACGTCAGCCAGGAGTCGGACGAGGCGATCGCCGCCCTGCGGCATACCCCCGGCGGCGCCTTCGGCTCCTGCCGCTACAAGCTCAAGGACATCGAGAGTCATCGCGCCCAGTACGAGCGCCTGATCGAGGTCTTCAAGGCTCACGACATCCGCTACTTCTTCTACAATGGCGGCGGCGACAGCGCCGACACCTGCCTCAAGGTCTCGCAGCTCTCCGAGAAGATGGGCTATCCGCTGACCGCCATCCATGTGCCCAAGACCGTCGACAACGACCTGCCGATCACCGACAACTCGCCGGGCTTCGGCAGCGTGGCCAAGTACATCGCCACCTCCACCCTGGAAGCCTCGCTGGACATCGCCTCCATGTGCGCCACCTCGACCAAGGTCTTCGTGCTCGAGGTGATGGGGCGTCATGCCGGCTGGATCGCCGCCGCCGGTGCACTGGCCGGCGAAGGGGAAGGCGAGCCCCCCCATTTGGTGATCTTCCCCGAGGTGCCCTTCGAGCGCAGCAAGGTGATGGCGCGGGTCGAGGAGTGCGTGAAGAAGTACGGCTACTGCGTGATCGTGGTCTCCGAAGGCGCCCGCTACGAGGACGGCACCTTCCTCGCCGACTCGGGCAACACCGACGCCTTCGGCCACCGCCAGCTGGGCGGCGTGGCGCCCACGCTCGCCGGCATGGTCAAGCAGGACCTCGGCTACAAGTACCACTGGGCGGTGGCCGACTACCTGCAGCGCGCGGCACGCCACCTGGCCTCGCGCACCGATGTGGAGCAGGCCTATGCGGTGGGCCAGCAGGCGGTGGAGCTGGCCGTGGCCGGCCAGAACGCCATGATGCCCGCGATCAAGCGGGTCAGTGACACCCCCTACGAGTGGCGCATCGAGTCCGCGCCGCTGGCCGAGGTCGCCAACCGCGAGAAGTTCATGCCGCGCGACTTCATCCGCGAGGATGGCTTCGGCATCACCGCTGCCTGCCGCCGCTACCTGGCCCCGCTGATCCAGGGGGAGGACTACCCGCCCTACGAGAACGGGCTGCCCAAGGTGGCCAATCTCAAGCTGGCCAAGGTCGAGCGCAAGCTGCCCGAGTTCAAGCTCTGATCCAGCGTCGAGTTCGCGACGAAGCCCTCGCCCCGGCGGGGGCTTCGTCGTGTCGGGCCCGTGTCAGCGCAGCAGCCACGAGAGCACCAGCAGCAGCAGCAGGATACCGGCGACCCCCTGCCAGAAGTTGGCCGGCTCGCGCAGCAGCCGGCGCGGATCGCGACGCCTCGGCCGGCCTCGCCCCTCCTGGTGCCGCAGTGAGTAGAGCAGCTCGGACATGCGCCGGAAGCGCAGCGAACGCTGGGGGTCCAGCGCTCGTCGCAGGGTGTCGTCGAGCTGCGCCGAGATTTCGGGATTGAACAGCCTGGCGCTGCGGTAGCTGAGCTGCTCGAGGTCGGTATGGCTACGCAGCCGATCGGGGCTCAGCTCGTAGGGCAGCTCCCCGGTCAGCAGCCAATAGGTGGTCGAGGCCAGCGAGTACTGGTCGCTGCGCCGGCCGACGCTGTCGTCCAGCGCATACTCCGGCGCACTGTGTTCGGACAGCCCGGTCTGGCGGGCCAGCTCGCGTGAGCGGCGGTGGCCGTCCAGGTCGCGCATGTGGCAGGCGCTGAAGTCGGTCAGGACCACCTGGCCGTGGATGTCGATCAGGATGTTGTCGGGGTGGATGCGCTGGTGCAGCACCTCTCGATGATGCAGCGCCTGCACCGCCTTGCCCAGCTGCATGGCGATGTCGAGGCGCTGGGCCAGGCTGGCCTGGGGGTGGCGCTGGGCCCACTCGGTCAACGTCATGCCTTCCACGTAGGCCATCAGGTAGTAGAGGTAGCGGCGCGGACGCGAGGATTCCATGACGCGGGCCACGAACGGCGACTTGACCCGCTCCACTACCCACTGCTGCAGCAGGAAGTGCTCGAGATAGGCGTTGCGGTTGGACAGTTCAGGGCTCGGCGCCTTCATCACCATCTCGCGCTCGGTGCGGCTGTCGCGCACCCGATAGACGCGCGACTGGGCGGTACGCGACAACACCTCCTGCACCTCCAGGCCGTCGATTCGCTCACCCGGGGAGAGCTCGGGCGGGATCGGCAGGTCGCCGTAGATGCGGCTCGGATGATCGCGCTCCTCCTCGGGCAGCTGGTCGATGCGCACTAGCTGGAAGCAGAACTGATCGGCGCCGTAGCCTCGCTCCTGGGCCCGCTCCCGTGCCGCCGCGGCCAGGCGCTCGCAGGCCGCGTCGAGGTCGCTGGCATCCTGACGAATCAGCCCGACGTAGTCGGACGGCATCAGGGTGCCGCGCACCGCCTGGGTGGTGAACAGGAAGATGTCGCCCTGCTTGAGCGGCAGCTGCATGTAGTCGATGTCGATGCTGCCATCGAGCCCCAGGGCTCGCGAGGGATAGCGATACCCCCCCAGGTCGGTGATGTGGTCACGCGAGAGCTGCTCGAACTCGGCGCCACGCAGGCGGAAGACCAGGGTATCGCCCATGTGGAACAGGTAAGCGTCACGCCCGCGGTAGATCATGGCCGAAAGGGAGGCGACGTAGCTGCCGCCTTCGACGAAGGTGCTCTGGCTGTAGCACCAGCCGTTGAGCGCCCGCAGCACGCGAGTCGCCGAGGTTTTCACGTCCCAGTGATCCGGCGTGGAAAAGTAATCGGCCAGAAACCCCCTCACGCTGAGGTCGCCGGCCTGCTTGGCGATGGCATTGCGCAAGCTGGTGTCGCTGATCACCGCGCAGGCGCCCTTGGCGGCGAACTGCCCCACCTCATCGGGAATCCGAACCGACATCGAGCTGCGGTGGTTCCGCTGGTCCGGCGCCACGAAGGCCTGCCCGACGCTGAGAGACAGTCGATTGGATGGCAAGACACGCTCCTTCAAGATATCGCCACTGATCACCATTCGCTCCGCATCGCTGGCCGAACCGCCTGACGAGGGCCATCATACACGGTTGCGAGAAACGCAACCTGTCAACCAAAGCCCAAGCCGGCCAGACCCCCACCCTCACCTATGTCGCATTGGTAATCCTCGGGTCTGGTCCGTATAATTCGGCGCATTTTGCGATGTCTTCACTTTTCGCCCAACGAAGGAAGCGACGATGAACTTCGACCACATCCCTGCCGGCAAGGACCTACCCAACGACGTCTACGTCGCCATCGAGATTCCTGCCAACCACGCTCCGATCAAGTACGAGATCGACAAGGAGATGGGCGCTCTTCTGGTTGACCGCTTCATGGCCACCCCGATGTTCTATCCGGCCAACTACGGCTTCATTCCCCACACCCTGGCCGACGACGGCGACCCCCTCGACGCCCTGGTGGTCACGCCCTACCCGGTCCAGGCCGGCAGCATCATCCGCGCGCGCCCGGTGGGCATCCTCAACATGACCGACGAGGCCGGCGAAGACGCCAAGCTGGTGTGCGTGCCCCACGCCAAGCTGACCACGCTCTACGACGACGTGCAGGAGGTCACCGACCTGCCCGAACTGCTGCGCCAGCAAATCGCGCACTTCTTCGAGAACTACAAGGATCTCGAAAAGGGCAAGTGGGTGAAGGTGGAGTCCTGGGAAGGCGCCGATGCCGCCCACAAGGCAATCGAGAAGGCCGTCGCCGCCTACGACAAGGCCTGAGCAGAACCGCCTCTTCCGAGCGGGCCGCCCCATGGGGCGGCCCGCTCGCTTTCGTGCGACATCACAGCGCAGGCGTAAGGTTCTAACGCCGCCGCCGACTGAGGTATTCTAGAACCGTTCGGCACCTTGGCCCGGGGAACTCGACGCTCGCTCGCGAGTCAACCAGGGGGCCGCCGCCTCCGAGGCGTGCCGCTGCCGACAGCCTCCGCTTGCCACAAGGACTACTGCGTTGACCCGTCGCCACCTCGTCATACGCCTGCTCTGCTGCCTGCTGCTGTGGCTGCCGCTGGTCGCCCAGGCCCAGTGGTTCTCCTCCGGCAACGGCCAGGGTGACTTCCTGCCGGTGCGGGAGGCCTTCCAACCCAGCGCCTGGCACGATGGCGAGACGCTGTTCATCGGCTTCGAGAACGCCGAGGGCTACTATCTCTACCGACACCGGCTGGGCGTCGAGAGCCGCGACGAGGCGGTGGAGATCGGCGAGCCGACCCTTCCCGAGGGCGAGTTCAAGAGCGACGAATTCCTCGGCGATGTCTACGTCTTCTACGATCGCGTGGTCTTCGAGGCCCCGCTCCCGCAAGGCGCCGAGGGCCCGCTGGACGTCACGGTCAGCTTCCAGGGCTGCGCCGATGCCGGGCTCTGCTACCCCCCCGAACGGGTCGAGCTGCAGGCCCCCGCCAGCGCCATGCCGGCCGCCTTCGTCGGCTGGCGCGAGGCCGACGGCGAGGACGACGGGATCAGCGAAGACACGGCTGGCGCATCACCTCCCGCCCTGCAGAGCGAGGATGGCCGCTTCAGTCGCTTGATCGACGAGGCCAGTCTGCCGCTGGCGCTGGGGCTGTTCTTCCTTGCCGGGCTGGGCTTGACCTTTACCCCCTGCGTGCTGCCGATGGTACCGATTCTCTCCTCGATCATCGTCGGCCAGTATCCCAGCCGCCCGCGCGCCTTCGCGCTCTCCGCCAGCTACGTCGGCGGCATGTCGCTCACCTATGCCGTGGTCGGCGTGCTGATGGGGCTGTTCGGCGCGGGACTCAACCTGCAGGCGCACCTGCAATCCGCCCCCGTGCTGATCGTCTTCGCGCTGCTCTTTGTCGTCTTCGCGCTGGCCATGTTCGGTGCCTTCGACCTGCGCCTGACGCCCCGCCTGGCAAGCCGGATCGACGCCTGGCAGGCACGCGCCCAGCGCAGCGGGCCGCTAGGCCTCGCCGGCGCCGGCGCGCTGTCGGTGCTGGTGGTCTCGCCCTGCGTGTCAGCGCCCCTGGCCGGCGCCCTGGTGTTCATCTCCTCTACCGGCGACGCACTGATGGGAGGTGCCGCCCTGCTGGCACTGAGCCTGGGCATGGGCGTACCGCTGCTGCTGGTCGGCACCTTCGGTGCCACCGCGCTGCCGCGCAGCGGTGCCTGGATGAACGGCGTCAAGATCGCCTTCGGCATCCTGCTGCTCGGCGTCGCGGTATGGCTGGTCGAGCGCCTGCTGCCTTCCGCCGCGGGCCTGCTGCTGTGGGCGGCGCTGGCGATCGGCAGCGCCCTGGCGCTGGGCGCGCTCTCGTTCAACCTGGCCCAGGGTTGGCCGCGGGTGCGCCAAGCCGCCGGCCTGATACTGCTGGCCTGGGGCATCGCCCTGGTATTCGGTGCCGCCATGGGCGGCGGCGACCCGCTGCGCCCACTGGCGCCATTCCATGCCGCAACCGGCACCGCCGAGCGCGTCCAGGTCACCACCGTGGAAGACCTCGAGGCCCTGCGCGGCGCACTTCGCTCGGGCGCAGCCCAGGGCCAGCCCGCCTTCGTGCACTTCACCGCGGACTGGTGCATCTCCTGCAAGCAGATGGAGCGCCAGGTCTATCCCGACCCCCAGGTCGCCGAGCCGCTCTCGCAATTCGCCCGCATCAACGTCGACGTGACCCGCACCGACGACACCACCCGCACACTGCTCGATCACTTCGGCCTGTTCGGCCCACCGAGCCTGCTATTCTTCAGCGGGGAAGAGGAGATCCGCGAAGCCCGCATCCAGGGTGAAGTCAGGGCCGGCGAGCTCGCCAGCCACCTCAACGGGATACTCGACTGGTTCGAGCGACAGCGCAGCTGATACCACCGCCGGCCCAGGCTACTACCGTATCGAACAGCGTTCCCGACCGGCTGGACATCCCTCGCGATTTTAGGCACACTCCGCCAACGACGCTTATCAAGGCCTATAGAGCCGGCAATGTTCGTCATCTTGCCGCGATCTATCGAAAGTTGGCTTGGGTTGACAGCGCCCTCGCCCATCGCCATTTACTCACCGGTCGAGACTCAACATGGATATCCGTAAGGTCAAGAAACTGATCGAGCTGCTGGAAGAATCCAATATCAGCGAAATCGAGATTCAGGAAGGCGAGGAATCGGTGCGTATCAGCCGCCACCCCAACGGCGTCAGCTGGCCCCAGGCGCCCCTGCCGCAGTATGCCGCGCCACAGGCGGCGCCCAGCCCGGCCGCACCGGCTCCCGCCGCCGGACCCGCCGAAGAGGCCCCCGCCGCCAGCTACCAGGGCCACGCCCTGACCTCGCCGATGGTCGGCACCTTCTACCGCAGCCCGGCGCCGGGCTCGAAGCCCTTCGTCGAAGTGGGCCAGAGCGTCAAGAAGGGCGAGACCGTGTGCATCGTCGAAGCGATGAAGATGATGAACCAGATCGAAGCCGACCGTGACGGCGTGATCGAGGCAATCCTGGTCGAGGACGGCGAGCCGGTCGAGTTCGACCAGCCGATGCTCGTCATTTCCTGATCATTCACCGACACTGGCGGACTCCCTATGCTGGACAAGGTTCTCATCGCCAATCGCGGCGAGATCGCTCTGCGAATCCTGCGCGCCTGCAAGGAACTGGGCATCAAGACGGTCGCGGTGCACTCCAAGGCCGACCGTGAACTGATGCACGTGCGCCTGGCCGACGAGGCCGTGTGTATCGGGCCGGCCTCTTCGGCGCAGTCCTACCTCAACATCCCGGCGCTGATCAGCGCCGCCGAAGTCACCGATTCGAGCGCCATTCACCCCGGCTACGGCTTTCTCTCCGAGAACGCCAACTTTGCCGAACAGGTGGAGCGCTCCGGGTTCGTGTTCATTGGCCCACGCGCCGAGACCATCCGCCTGATGGGCGACAAGGTCAGCGCCATCGAGGCCATGAAGAAGGCCGGCGTGCCCACGGTTCCCGGCTCGGACGGCCCGCTGGGCGACGACGAAGGCGACAACGTCACCATCGCCCGGCGCATCGGCTACCCGGTGATCATCAAGGCCGCTGCCGGCGGCGGCGGGCGCGGCATGCGTGTGGTGCACACCGAGGGACACCTGCTGTCGGCGATCAACGTGACCCGCACCGAGGCGCATGCCGCCTTCGGCGACGGCACGGTCTACATGGAGAAGTTCCTCGAGCGGCCGCGTCACGTCGAGGTCCAGGTGCTGGCCGACGGCCAGGGCAACGCCATCCACCTGTACGACCGCGACTGCTCGCTGCAACGGCGCCACCAGAAGGTGTTGGAAGAGGCCCCCGCCCCCGGCATCGATCCCGAGGCCCGGGCCAAGGTGCTCGAGGCATGCCGTCAGGCCTGCATCGAGATCGACTATCGCGGCGCCGGTACCTTCGAGTTCCTCTACGAGGACGGCCAGTTCTTCTTCATCGAGATGAACACCCGAGTGCAGGTGGAGCATCCCGTCACCGAGATGGTGACCGGCGTGGACATCGTTCGCGAGCAGCTGCGCATCGCCTCGGGACTGCCGCTGTCGATCCGCCAGGAGGACGTCAAGCTCAACGGTCACGCCTTCGAGTGCCGCATCAACGCCGAGGACCCGCGCACCTTCATGCCCTCCCCCGGCAAGGTCACGCTCTATCATCCGCCGGGCGGGCTGGGCGTGCGCATGGATTCGCATCTCTACACCGGCTATACCGTGCCGCCCCACTACGACTCGCTGATCGGTAAGCTGATCACCTGGGGCGATAGCCGAGAGATCGCGCTGACGCGCATGCGCAACGGTCTCGACGAGCTGCTGGTGGAAGGTATCAAGACCAATACCGACCTGCACAAGGACCTGGTCCGCGACGGCCACTTCCAACAGGGCGGCGTCAACATCCACTACCTGGAGAAGAAGCTCGGCTCCTGAGCCGACGTTCGCTCCCGGCGGGGTGGCCACGGCCACCCCGCCTGCGTTACGCACGGAGACCCCCATGCCCTGGCTGCAACTCAAGGCCCGCATCGCCCCGGAGCAGGCCGAACGGCTCGAGGAACTGCTGCTGGCCGAAGGCGCCACCGCCATTACCCTCCAGGATGCCCACGACGACCCGGTATTCGAGCCCGAACGCGGCACCACGCCGCTGTGGAACGAGACGGTGTTGACCGGCCTGTACGACGACCTCGAGGGCCTCGAGGCGATGCTCGAGCGCCTCGCCGCGGCCTGGGCCGAGACCATGCCCGACGACCCCTGCCCGGTCATCGAGCACGAACTGCTCGCCGATCGCGACTGGGAGCGCGAGTGGATGGAGGACTTCCAACCGCTGCGCATGGGCCAGCGGCTGTGGATCGTGCCCAGCTGGCACGAGCCGCCGGACCTGGACGCCGTCAACCTGCACCTGGACCCGGGCCTGGCCTTCGGCACCGGCACCCACCCCACCACGGCGCTGTGCCTCGAATGGCTCGACGCCCTGGCGCTGGCGGGAAAGCTCGACGGCGTCGAGGTGCTGGACGTGGGCTGCGGTTCCGGCATCCTGGCCATCGCCGCGCTCAAGCTGGGCGCGACAACGGCCACCGGCACCGACATCGACCCCCAGGCCCTGCAGGCGAGCCGCGACAATGCCATACGCAACGACGTTACCGAGCATGAACTCACGCTTTGCTATCCCGAGCAGCTCGCCTCTGGACGCCGCTTTCCCCTGGTGGTCGCCAACATCCTGGCCGGCCCCCTGGTGGAGCTGGCCCCGACCATCGCCGGGCATGTCGCACCCGGCGGAAAAGTGGCACTGTCGGGCATTCTCGAAAGCCAGGCCGACGAGGTGCTCGATGCCTATCGCGGCGAGGGCCTGAGGATGGACGAGCCGCAGGTTCGCGAGGGTTGGGTCAGGCTCAGCGGACAGCGCCCGGCCTGACAACCGCCACCTTCACCCCGCCCCTCCGGGGGCGTATGATATGCAGCCCCGAACTCGTTGATCCGTCTCATGCCCGATAGCCGCCCGTTGCCCCAGATCGGCCGACACCGCCTGCCCAACCGCGTCATCCTGGCGCCCATGGCCGGCGTGACCGACCGCCCCTTCCGCCAGCTCTGCCGCCGGCTGGGCGCGGGTCTGGTGGTGGGCGAAATGGTCACCTCGGATCCGGCGCTGTGGCACACGCGCAAGTCGCGCCAGCGCATGGACCATCGCGGCGAACCCGGCCCCCGTGCCGTGCAGATCGCCGGCGGTGACGCCACCATGCTGGCCGAGGCGGCCCGCCTCAACGCCGGGCAGGGCGCCGAGATCATCGACATCAACATGGGCTGCCCGGCCAAGAAGGTTTGCAACAAGGCCGCCGGATCGGCGCTACTGCGTGACGAGGCCCTGGTGGCGGAAATCCTCGAGGCGGTAGTGGCCGCGGTCGAAGTGCCGGTGACGCTGAAGATCCGCACCGGCTGGTGCGCCGAGAGCAACAACGGCGTGCGCGTGGCGCGCCTGGCGGAAGCCGCCGGCATCCAGGCGCTGGCGGTCCACGGTCGTCACCGCCAGCAGCGCTACCAGGGGCAGGCCGAGTACGACACCATCGCCGCGATCAAGCAGGCCGTGCGCATTCCGGTATTCGCCAACGGCGATATCGACTCTCCACGCAAGGCCGCCCAGGTTCTGGACTATACTGGTGCGGATGCGGTGATGGTCGGTCGCGGCGCCCAGGGCAACCCATGGATCTTTCGCGAGATCGA
Source organism: Halomonas sp. SS10-MC5 (assembly GCF_015992245.1). Classification (NCBI taxonomy): domain Bacteria; kingdom Pseudomonadati; phylum Pseudomonadota; class Gammaproteobacteria; order Oceanospirillales; family Halomonadaceae; genus Halomonas; species Halomonas sp. SS10-MC5. Next base: position 2,857,970 of record NZ_CP065435.1, read on the forward strand.
CCACTACCTGCGCCATGGACGCCACTGCCCGCCCCCCGATCCGGACGAGAGGGCCGATGTCCTGCGCGGGCACCTGCATGCCCTGCATGCCTTCTATGGCGATTACATGGGCGTGCGCATCGCGCGCAAGCATCTCGGCTGGTATCTCGCCGGCGACGGTCGTTTCGACGCCGACCGGCAGCGCGAGCTGCGGGCAGCCTTCAACGCCCTGGAGCAGCCTGACGAACAGTATGACTTCATCGACGTCCTCTTTCGCCCGGAGAGTGAGGCCCTCCTCCGCCGGGCAGCGAATGGAATCAGTGCCGCATGAATCGTGACGCCTTCAATCGCAATGCCGATCTGCCAGGCCTCGAAGCCAGCTCCTGCGCAGGCCTGCCGGAGCTCGACAGCCCCGCCCTGCCACCGGCCACGCTGGCGGAGCAGCCGCTGCGCGAAGCCGTGGACGCCGCCATGCGACGCTATTTCGACCACCTCGATGGCGGCACCGTGACCGACCTCTACGCCATGGTGATGGCCGAGGTCGAGGCGCCCCTGCTGGCCAGCGTGCTCGAATACACCCAGGGCAACCAGACCCGCGCCGCCGAGATGCTGGGCCTCAACCGCGGCACGCTGCGCAAGAAGCTCAAGCAGCATGACCTGATCTGAACCCGGTCGGCGCGGGTGGCCAGCCGCTGCCCGAGCCGGCTTACCTTAACCCACTCCATAGAGTTGCACCCCACCATGGCCCAAGCCTCCCCCACCCCGGTACGCCGCGCGCTGATCAGCGTTTCCGACAAGACCGGCATCGTCGACTTCGCCCGCGGCCTGTCCGGGCATGGTGTCGAACTGCTCTCCACGGGCGGCACCTTCCGCCTGCTGCAGGAGAACGGCATCGCCGTCACCGAGGTATCCGAACACACCGGCTTCCCCGAGATCATGGACGGACGCGTCAAGACGCTGCATCCGAAGATCCATGGCGGCATCCTGGGGCGTCGCGGCCAGGACGACGCGGTCATGACCGAGCACGGTATCGCGCCCATCGACATGGTGGTGGTCAACCTCTACCCCTTCGCCCAGACCGTGGCCAAACCGGACTGCACCCTTGCCGATGCCATCGAGAACATCGACATCGGCGGCCCGACCATGGTGCGGGCCTGCGCCAAGAACCATGCCTACACCACCATCGTGGTGGATGCAGGCGACTACCCGCGGGTGCTCGAGGAGATCGCTGCCCAGGGCGGCGCGGTGAGCGACGCCACGCGCTTCGATCTGGCAGTGAAGGCCTTCGAGCACACCGCCGGCTACGACGCCGCCATCGCCGACTACCTGGGCCAGCGGGTGCCCGGCGGCGAGGACGGCTTCCCGCGCACCTACAATGTCCAGTTCGTCAAGAAGCAGGCTATGCGCTACGGCGAGAACCCGCACCAGGGCGCGGCCTTCTACGTCGAGGCCGATGCCAGCGAGGCCAGCGTCGCCACCGCCCGCCAGCTGCAAGGCAAGGCACTGTCGTTCAACAACGTCGCCGACACCGATGCCGCCTTCGAGTGCGTCAAGAGCTTCACCGACACCGCCTGCGTGATCGTCAAGCACGCCAACCCCTGCGGCGTGGCGGTCGGGACGACGCCGCGCGACGCCTACGACAAGGCGTTCGCCACCGACCCCACCAGCGCCTTCGGCGGCATCATCGCCTTCAACCGGCCGCTGGACGCCGACACCGCCCGCGCCATCATCGACCGCCAGTTCGTCGAGGTGATCATCGCCCCGGGGGTCGAGGAGGACGCCGTCGCCATCGTCGCCGAGAAGCAGAACGTGCGCCTGCTCGACGTCGGTGACAACTGGCCCGGCGAGCGCGAGCACGCCCACGACTTCAAGCGCGTTACCGGCGGCCTGCTGGTACAGGACCGCGACCTCGGCATGGTCGGTCGCGACGAACTGACCGTGGTCACCGAGCGCGTGCCCAGCGAACAGGAGATGCGCGACCTGGCGTTCGCCTGGAAGGTCGCCAAGTACGTCAAGTCCAATGCCATCGTCTACGCCAAGGACGGTCAGACCATCGGCGTCGGTGCCGGCCAGATGAGCCGCGTCTACTCGGCCAAGATCGCCGGCATCAAGGCTGCCGATGAAAACCTCTCGGTACCCGGCTCGGTGATGGCCTCGGATGCCTTCTTCCCCTTCCGCGACGGCATCGACGCCGCGGCGGCGGCCGGCATCACCGCGGTGATCCAGCCCGGCGGCTCCATGCGCGACCAGGAAGTGATCGACGCCGCCAACGAGGCGGGCATTGCCATGGTCTTTACCGGCATGCGCCACTTCAGGCATTAAAGACGATCTCGGTCAGACATACTTGGCCGCACAAAATAAAGCCCTCATCAATCCTGTTGATGAGGGCTTCTCGTATAGCGGACATTGACAGTCACACGTCGCGACTCTCCGGCGACAGGCCTGCGCGAAGGCGCTGTGAACCCATCCTTGGGCGCTACTTTCTCCTTTCCTGGAAAAAGACCTCCGCTTCGACCTGCCCCCGGCGCCGCTCATCGTTGCGATCAACCGCACCATTATGAAGCTCAGCGAAACGTCGCAAGTGCAGTCCGTCTATTAACCAAGATCGATGCAGAGGTACTTGGTTTCGAGAAACTCCTCGATGCCCTGATGGCCGCCCTCGCGGCCAAGCCCCGAGGCCTTGACGCCGCCGAACGGCGCCGCGGTGTTGGAGATCAGCCCGGTGTTGATGCCCACCATGCCGTACTCCAGGGCGTCGGCGACGCGCCATACCCGGCCCAGGTCGCGGGAGTAGAAGTAGGAGGCAAGCCCGTACTGGGTGTCGTTGGCCATCTGTACGGCATCCTCCTCGTCCTCGAAGGGGAACACCGCCGCCAGCGGGCCGAAGGTCTCCTCCTGGGCCACCTTCATGTCACTGTTGGCGAAGCTGATCAGCGTCGGGGTGAAGAAGTTGCCGCCCAGCGGATGGGGGTGGCCACCCAGCAGTAGCTCGGCCCCCTTGTCGACGGCATCGTGCACGTGCTCGCTGACCTTGGTCACCGCGTTGCCGTCGATCAGCGGGCCGATGTTGATGTCGGGCTCGGTACCGTCGCCCACTTTCAACTCGCTGTTCATCGCCACGGCCAGTTTCTCGCAGAAGGCGTTGACCACGCTGGACTGGACCAGGAAGCGGTTGGTGCAGATGCAGGTCTGGCCGGCATTGCGGAACTTGGCCGCCATGGCGCCCTCCACCGCGGCATCCAGATCGGCATCCTCGAAGACGATGAACGGGGCGTTGCCGCCCAGCTCCAGCGAGATCTTCTGGATGTGCTGGGAGGCCCGCGACATCAGCTCGCGCCCCACCTCGGTGGAGCCGGTGAAGGTGATCTTGCGCACCAGCGGCGACTCGGTCATGGCCGCGGCGATTTCGCCTGCCCGCCCCGGCACCACGTTGAACACGCCGCGCGGCACGCCGGCGCGCTCGGCCAACAGCGCCAGCGCCGTGGCCGAGAACGGCGTCTGGCTGGCCGGCTTGATGACGATGGTGCAGCCCGCCGCCAGCGCTGCGCCGGCCTTGCGCGTGATCATCGCCGCCGGGAAGTTCCACGGCGTGATGGCGCCGACCACGCCCACCGGCTGCTTGGTGACCACGATACGCTGGTTGGGCTTGGCGGCGGGAATGGTCTCGCCGTAGATGCGCCGCGCCTCCTCGGCGAACCAGCGGATGAAGCTTGCCGCATAGGCGATCTCGCCGGCCGCCTCCTTGAGCGGCTTGCCCTGCTCGTGGGTCATGATCATCGCCAGGTCGTCCTGATGCTCGAACATCAGGTCATGCCACTTCATCAGGATGTCGGCGCGCTCCTGGGCGGTGAGCGCTCGCCAGCCTATCAACGCCGCATCGGCAGCGGCGATGGCGCGCTCGGTCTCGGCACGCCCCAGGCGCGGCACGGTGCCGAAGGTCTCTCCGGTCGCCGGATTGACGACCTCGATCTGCTCGCCGCTGTCGGCGGCGACCCAGCTGCCGTCAATGTAGGCGAAAGGGCAATAGAGCTGTGTTTCCTTGAGGGCTTCCATGTTGTCTCTCCTGGCCTCAGCGGGGCCTCTACCGAGGGTAAGTGTGTGCGTGCCACGCCCTGCCCCTGTTACCGGGTCTCGGTGCTGCGCTGCTCGGGCACGTTCTCGGAAATGTCATCCTGTACGGGCGGCTGAAGCATCGCGTTAAGTATGGCAAGGATCAGGACCAGCGCGATGGCAATCCAGCACAGTGCACGGCCGATGTAGCGTTCCGGCTGGCGATGGACCTGGCGCAGGCCCATTACGGCGAAGATGGCGGCGGCAAGATTCAGAGGCAGCAGGCTGCCCTGGAACAACAGGGCGACGAGCGCCAAGACGATGGCCGTCATGGCCCATGGCGCATGGCGTTGCCGTGGCGAATCGCGGGACGGGGTGTCGCGTTTCAACGGGTTTCTCTCCCTGTCGGCTCGGCAATGGACCCTTCATGCTAAGCGCAAAGCCCCGCTGCCGCCAAACCCGGACCATCACCTGCAGGACACGGCGACCTCAGCGGCTCCGGCGCGGCTCTCGACTGGCCGAGAGCGTGACGGAAACCGAGTCGGCGAAACGCAGCGCATGCGGCTTGTCGATCTCGACCTGCGCCGTTAGGACCTGCTCGTGGCTCATGATCAGGTCGAGAACCTCTCGCGTCATGCGTTCCAGCAGCAGGAAGCGGCCCTCCTCCACCAGCGCGATCACCTGCTTGCAGATGGTGCGATAGTTGAGCGCCTGTTCGATGAGGTTGAAGGCGACGGCCTTGTCGGCCCGATAGCGGATCACGGCGTTGACCACCACATCCTGGCGATTCTGGATCTCTTCCTCCTTGATGCCGATGAACGTTCGCAAGCGCAGGTTCTTGATGCGAATCGTGGCCAGGTCGTGATCGAGATGCTGGTCGTCCAGGGCATGCAGCGTCATGGCGAAACTCCGGGCAAGAACGGCCGTGGGCGGGGCGCCCAGTCAGCGGCCGTTGACCAAGGTAAGAAACTCCTGCCGGGTGGGCTGGTTTTCGCGGAAAGCCCCCAGCATCACGGAAGAGGTCATGCTGGAATTCTGTTTCTCCACGCCGCGCATCATCATGCACAGGTGCCGCGCCTCGATCACCACCGCTACGCCACGCGCGCCGGTCACACGCTGCACGGCCTCGGCGATCTGGCGCGTCAGGTTTTCCTGGATCTGCATGCGGCGGGCGTACATGTCGACGATACGCGCAAACTTGGAGAGCCCCAGCACCTTGCCACTGGGCAGGTAGGCGATGTGGCACTTGCCGATGAAGGGCAGCAGGTGGTGCTCGCACATCGAGTAGAGCTCGATGTCCTTGACCAGCACCATCTCGTCGGTCTCGCTCTGGAAGACTGCGCCGTTGATGATCTCCTCGAGGGTTTGGGAGTAGCCGCGAGTGAGAAACTGCATCGCCTTGGCGGCGCGCTTCGGCGTATCGCGCAGGCCTTCTCGTTCCGGGTCCTCGCCCAGCTCGAGAATGATCTGGCGGTAGTAGTTGGCAAGCTCTTCGTTCATGGTCAGGCCCTGCGACTGGATACCGTTCGTCTGGTGATGGCCCGGCCATCGTCGTTGAATCATACAAGGACTATGCGCGCGCGCACACCTTGTACAGCTTTTTGCGCCTCTCGACGCTATTCTACCGTAACCGAAGGCTTGCCGCAGGCGGTATGCCTGAAAACGACCCCCTGCGACATTCGTGACACTGCTCCGCCTCGGTGGCTGTGGTAACATGCTGGCCTTCGAGTACCGCCGATACCCGCAGCCTGGTCCCCCGAGAGCCGATATGACCAAGATTCCAGACGCGATACTGTCAGTCAGCGGACTGGCCCTACTGCTCCTCCTGCCCCTGAATGCCTCGGCCAACAGCCTTTCCGTGCCCGGGGACGCCATTGTCGCCGTACAGGTCATCGATGATCTCATCCTGGATGGCGATAGCGGGCGCCGCGACGACATTCTGCTGCGCCCCGTCGGCGGCCAGGACGGTACCACCCATGAGCTCCCCGAGTACTGCGTCGTGGTGGGTGATGCGCGACAGGACGGTGATCGCCTGCGCATTGCCGCCAAGGCGCTGACTTGCGTCGAGACCGAAGGCGGCGACAGCGACATCTACAACGGCGAGATTTCCGCGGCCGCGTACGACAGCGACGGCAGCTACGGGCTGGCCGTATGCGACGCCGGGCGCTGCGAACTCGCAAGCGATCACGTCTTTCATCTCCAGCTGGCCAGCCAGCTGGAGATCGAGGAGCAGGACAACCCCTCTGCGCGTATCAACGAGCAGCGCCGCCAGTCCGACGGCGCCGGCGTCGCCAACCCCATCCCTGCCGAGCGCCCCGACCCCGACAGCGACTGATCTCCCGGCCCGCGCCTCCTCGTCGGGGCGCGCCTTTCACGCCAGCCAGCGCGGCGCCTGGCCAAGCACCAGGCGCTGCTGTTCCAGCTGGCGAATGTGCGCATCCCAATAGCCGCCATCGGTCACCCAGGGAAACGCCTGGGGGAAGGCCGGGTCGTCCCAGCGCGCCACCAACCAGGCGCTGTGGCGCATCAGGCGCAGCGTGCGCAATGGCTCGATGAGCGCCAGCTCGCGGCGATCGAACTCACGATGCTGTTCATAGCCCTCCAGCACTTCCGACAGCTGCATGTGCCACTCCGCCTCATGTTCGGCGGTGAGGAACATCCACAGGTCCTGCACCGCCGGCGCCATCATGGCATCGTCGAAGTCGACCAGGGCAAAGGTGTCGTCGCGACCGAGCAGGTTGCCGATGTGGCAGTCGCCCTGCACTCGGATCGCCTGTGCAGGCGTCCAGGCATGGGCCTGCAGCGCCGCATGCAGCGCCTCGGCGACCCCGGCATAGGCGTGGCGCTGGCGCCGGTCCAGCCAGGGCGCCGCCAGCACGCGCATGCGCGCCTCGTTCACCATGCCATCCAGGTCGAGCCGGACCCGATGCTCGAAGTCGGCACGCTCACCCACGGCATGCACGGCACCGATCAGCTCGCCCAGGGCAAACAGGTGGGCAGGGTTCTCGAGCTCCGGGGCCTGGCCCGGCAGCTGCGGAAACAGGGCGAGGCGGAAGCCCTCGACATGGTGCAGGCTACGTCCGGCGTCATCACGCCAGGGCGGGGCCACGGCGACACCCTCCGCGGCCAGCACATCCAGGAAATCGTGCTCCTCCTGGATCTGGGCGTCGCTCCATCGCCCGGGACGGTAGAACTTGGCCACCCAGCGGCGCCCCTCGTCATCGTAGAGCAGGAAGACCCGGTTCTCGTAACTGTTCAGGGCGAACGGCTCGCCCGGCAGCCAGAAGCCGAGGGACTCGATGGCCGACACGACGCGGGCCGGCGAGAGTGCCGCGAAGGGATGTGGCGTGCTGTGCATGGGGGTCACCGGCAAATGGGAGCCTTCATGGTAACAGCCTGCGCGACGGGGAATCACTCACCCCGTAGCGGGGTGCGGGCCACCGACCACGCCTCCACCTCGCACGCGCCGGCGGACAGGCAGGCTTGCGCCAAGGCGTCCAGGGTCGCGCCGGTGGTCATGACGTCGTCGAGCAGCGCCACGCGCGGCGGCAGCGGGCCTCTTACCTCGAAGCCGCCGCGCAGGTTGCGGTAGCGCTCGGCGCGATCGAGCCCGCGCTGCGAGCGGGTGGCTTGGCACCGCCGTGCACGCGCCAGCACCAGGCCATGACGTGTCGCCAGGCGTCGGGCCAGCCAATCGGCCTGGTCGAAGCCACGCTCTCGCGCCCGCCGGGGGTGCAGCGGCACCGGGATCAGCACTTGGGGCCAGGCCAGAGCCCCCGGCGGCAGGCCGAGTTCGAGCAGCTCGAGCAGCACGGTGCCGGCCCGCGGCGAGGCGTGAAACTTGAAGCGCTGCATCAACCTGGCCACTTCATCCTCGTAGCGCAGCGGCACCCGCGAACGTACGAACAGCGGCGGGCGGGTCAGGCAGTGGCCGCAGCGCCTGTCCGAGAGCGACCCCGGCGGTTGCGGCTCGGCACAGCCGGGGCAGGCCGGCAGGTTCCACGGCAGCGCCTCGAAGCAGGCCGCACACCAGGGGCGCTCCGGCTCGGCGGCTGCCAGGCAGAAGCCGCAGCGCCCCGGCAACGCACGGCGCAGCATGGCATCGACACCGTGCCAGAGCGAGCGCAGCCAGTCGCCCCGGCGTACCGGCGGCGTCGGGCCGTCTCGCAACGCTTGCTCCCATTCCGGTTCCATCGATGGTCGTCCTTGTCGAGTGACGGAATGCCCAAGAGCTTATCACCCCGGCACCGCGACGTTTGCCGCTCTTTCGGCCCGCCTATCGTTAACCTGTTGCACTCATGAGGTTGACAGGCAGACATTTTCACGTACGCTCACAGTCAACCTTACTGGACCATCGAGTTGACCGAGACGAGCCCTCCATGTCCGACACCCTGAATGCCAGCCCGAACGGCCAAACCATCACCGCCAATACCAGGATTCGCCATGACTGGTCGCTGGCCGAGATCGAGGCACTCTTCGAACTGCCTTTCAACGACTTGCTGTTCCGCGCCCAGCAGGTGCATCGAAACCACTTCGACGCCAACGCCGTTCAGGTTTCCACGCTGCTTTCGATCAAGACCGGGGCCTGTCCGGAGGACTGCAAGTATTGCCCTCAGTCGGGCCACTACGCCACCGGGCTGGGCAAGGAGATGCTGCTGGAGATCGAGAAGGTGGTGGCCCAGGCCAAGGCAGCCCAGGAGGCCGGCGCCAGCCGCTTCTGCATGGGCGCGGCCTGGCGCAGCCCGCGCGAGAAGGACCTGGGCGTGGTGCTGGAGATGGTCCGCCAGGTCAAGGCGCTGGGGCTCGAGACCTGCATGACGCTGGGCATGGTCGACGGCGACCAGGCCGCCCGCCTGGCCGAGGCCGGCCTCGACTACTACAACCACAACCTAGACACCTCGCCGGAGTACTACGGCGAAATCATCACCACCCGCACCTATGCCGACCGCCTGGAAACCCTGGCCAACGTACGCGAGGCGGGGATGAAGGTCTGTGCCGGCGGCATCCTCGGCATGGGCGAGGCACCCCGCGACCGCGCCGCGCTGCTGCAGCAACTGGCCCGGCTCGATCCGCATCCCGAGTCCGTGCCGATCAACATGCTGGTCAAGGTACCCGGCACACCGCTGGAGGACGTCGAGGATCTCGACCCCATCGAGTTCGTGCGTGCCATCGCCGTGGCTCGCATCCTGATGCCGGCCAGCCACGTCCGCCTCTCCGCCGGCCGCGAGCAGATGGATGAATCGACCCAGGCGCTGGCCTTCCTCGCCGGGGCCAACTCCATCTTCTACGGCGACAAGCTGCTGACCACCGGCAACCCCCAGGCCACGCGCGACCGCGCTCTGTTCGACAAGCTCGGGCTGCACCCCGAGCGGCGCGACACCTGCCGCGACGACGACCGCCAGCAGGCCACGCTCGAAGACGCCCTGGCACGTCAGGCGAGGCAGGCCCGCAGCGCCGCGCTGGCCTACGACGCCACACAGGCCTGAACGTCATGGCATCGAGCCCCCAGGCCTGGCCTCAACGCCTCGCCGACGCCGCGACCTGGCGCCGTGCCCAGGGGCTGTGGCGTGAGCGCCTTACGTCCACCCGCGGGATGCTCGATTTCGCCGGCAACGATTACCTGGGGCTGGCCGCCGACCCCCGGCTGGCCAAGGCCCAGGCGGCGGGAGCACGGCGACTCGGCGCCGGCGCCGGGGCCTCGCACCTGGTCAGCGGTCACCTGGAGGTCCATGAGGCCCTCGAACGGCGCCTGGCCGAACTCGTCGGGCGCCCTCGCGCCCTGCTCTTCTCCACCGGCTACATGGCCAACCTGGGGACGCTGCAGGCCCTTTGCGACAGCGAGACCCAAGTCTTCCAGGACCGGCTCAACCATGCCTCGCTGCTCGATGGTGCCAAGCTAGCCGGGGCACGTTCGCGGCGCTTCCACCATCGCGACCTCGACGACCTCGACCGCCTGCTCGCGCGCGCCCCCTCCGAAGCGGCCAGGTTGGTGGTCAGTGACGGCGTGTTCAGCATGGATGGCGACGTGGCCAATATCGGCGGACTGGCGGAAATCAGCGCCCGACATGGCGCCTGGCTGATGATCGACGACGCCCATGGGCTGGGCGTGTTAGGCGCCCACGGCGACGGCTGCGTCGGTCGCGCCCATGGCGTCGAGCATGTGGCCGTGCTGGTCGGCACGCTGGGCAAGGCGCTCGGCACCGGCGGCGCCTTCGTCGCCGGCAGCGAGGCCCTGATCGAGCATCTGATCCAGTTCGCCCGCCCCTATGTCTACACCACCGCCCAGCCGCCGGGCGTTGCCGCCGCCACCCTCGCGGCACTCGATGTGATCGCCGCCGAGCCCGAGCGTCGCGAGCGCCTGCGGGACAATATCGCCTACTTTCGTCACGAGGCAGCGCGGCTCGACCTGCCGCTGACCGATTCCTTCACCCCCATTCAGCCGCTGGTGCTGGGTGAAAGCGAGGCGGCGTTGCGCTGGGCCGGCCGCCTGCGCGAGGCAGGACTTCAGGTCGGTGCCATCCGTCCACCCACCGTTCCACGGGGCGAGGCCCGGCTACGCATCACGCTGCGCGCCACCCACGATCGGGAGTGCCTGGATCGCCTGCTCGAGGCACTGGCACGACTGCCAGGGGAGATAACGCGTTGATGACGCTGGTTCTGCTCTCCGGCTGGGGCATCGATGCCCGCATCTGGCACCCGCTCGCCCCCTACTGGCCAGGCGGCATCGAGGTACGCACTCCCGACTGGCCGGGCTACGGCGAACGCAGCCACGAAACCCTGCCGAAGACGCTCCCGGTGCTGGCGGACAAGATGCGCGGCGACCTGCCCCAGGACGCCATCTGGGTCGGCTGGTCGCTCGGTGGCCTGCTGGCCGGCGCGCTGCTGCCTCACCTGCCGCCTCCACGTGCCTTGCTGCTGGTGGGTACCGGCGCCCGCTTCTGCAGCGAGGACGGCGTCAGGGCTGCCGAACTCGCCACCTTTCGCCGCGCCTTCGACCGCGACCCACGGGCAACCTGGCAGCATTTCCTGCGCTGGCAGCTGCAGGGGGAACCCGCCCCGCGAATGGCCCACCGCCGCCTGCTCGATCTCCTCGGGGGCCACCCCAGCGCGTCCAGCCAGACGCTGGCAACGGGCCTCGAGCAATTGGCTTACCTCGACCTTGGCGAGATGCTTGCCGCCCCCCCCTGTCCGATCTGGCGTATCGCCGGCGAACGGGACCGGCTGATGGGCAAGACAGCGCGACAGTCAGCCGAGCGGATACTCACCGGCTGCGGCCACTCCCCCATGCTGTCGCACCCGGAGACCCTGGTACGCCACCTCGTCGAGCTGGCGGGAAGCGATGCCGATCAGCGCAGCGACCGTGGCGGGGTCGCCTCATGAGCCCCACTTTCGCCCAGGCATCCCCCCACGCCTCTCCCTGGCAGGCCGATACGACCCACCGCTGGCGGCGACACGTCGCCAGGGCGTTCTCCCGGGTCTCGGAGCACTACGCTCGCCTGGCCCACGCCCAGCGGCAGATGGGCGAAGCGCTCTGGCCACTGCTGCCCGACCGCGCGGAGCGCGTGCTCGATCTGGGCTGCGGCCCGGGACACTGGAGCCGGCGCCTGGCAGTCCGTTTCGGTGCCGGCTGCCATGTCCTCGGGCTCGACCTCGCCCCGGGAATGCTCGACACCGCCCGCCGCGAGGCCCGCCAACGCGTCGACTGGCTGTGTGCCGATGCCGCCGCCCTGCCCCTGGCGGATCGCCAGGTGGACCTGGTGTTCTCCAACCTGGCCATCCAATGGTGCCCGGATCTCGACGCCGTGATAACGGAACTCTTCCGGGTGCTACGCCCCGGCGGCCGCGCCGTGATCAACACCCTGGGGCCCGGCACGCTGCACGAGGTAGCCCACGCCTGGTCGTCGCCCGATGCCCTGCTCGACTTCCGCACGCAGGAGCGGCACCTGGTCAGCGCACGCCTGGCTGGGTTCTCACAGCCCCGCTGCACCGACACCCACGAGCGCTTCTTCTACCCCGACCTGGCGGCGGTGATGGCCTCGATCAAAGGCGTCGGCGCCCAGACCCCACGCCCCGCCGCCCGCCTCACACGCGCCGACCTGGAGCACGCCAAGCGTCGCTACGAAGCGCTACGCGAAGCTGCCGGCCTGCCGGTCAGCTATCGGCGGCTGACCCTGGTACTCGACAAGGAGCCGTCAGCATGACGCGTTACTTCGTGACCGGCACCGACACCGATGCCGGCAAGACCCTCGTCACGGCCGGCATGCTGTCGCTGGCACGCTCGCGAGGCCTGAGCACCCTGGGCCTCAAGCCTGTCGCCTCGGGCTGCCGTCGAACCGACGCCGGGCTGCGCAACGACGATGCCCTCGCCCTGCTGGCACGCAGCGTGCCGTCGCCGCCCTACGCGACGATCAACCCCTTCGCCTTCGAGCCCCCCATCGCCCCGCACCTGGCCGCCCGTCAGGCCGGCGTGGACCTCGACCTCGAGCGGCTCTGCGCCCACGTCTCGCCCCTGCTGGACGAGCCCCGCGACCTGATTCTCGTCGAGGGTGCCGGTGGCTGGCGCGTACCGCTCAATGGCCGCGACGATCTCGCCGGCCTGGCCTTGCGCCTGCGCCTGCCAGTGATCCTGGTGGTCGGCCTCAAGCTTGGCTGCCTCAACCATGCGCGCCTGACGGCCGAGGCCATACGTGCGGACGGGGCCAGGCTGGCCGGCTGGGTGGGGAACCTGCTGACTGCCGACTTCGCCCGCGACGCCTCGTGCTATGCCGACAACCTGGCCACGCTGCAGCGTACTCTCGGTGCTCCCTGCCTCGGGGTGATACCGCGCCTGAGAGTGGCACCGGCACGGCGACCGGAAGCCGCCATCGCTCATCTCGCGCTACCCGAAGGCGATTGACTTGCGACCGAGGGTCCGTAAAATGTTGACGCCTGCCCAGCCCTGCGGATGTGGTGGAATTGGTAGACACGCCAGATTTAGGTTCTGGTGCCTTCGGGCGTGGGAGTTCAAGTCTCCCCATCCGCACCATCACGGCTCTCGCGCGTCGAGCGTCGCGACATTCCCACTGCCATCACTTTTGCCTCTCCGACGACAGCCCATCGCCGCTGTGCCGGCGCGCGCCTGTCGCACGCCTGTCCACTCCCGCTTTGCATTCACGGAGGCATGACCATGACTTCCCCCGTCTGGCATCCCTATGCCCACCTGCTCACCCAGCCCGCCGCCCCCAGGGTCGTCGGTGGCGAAGGCCCGCGCTTCACCCTGGACAGCGGCGAGACGCTGCTCGACGCCACCTGCTCGTGGTGGTGCATGATCCATGGCTACGCGCATCCGCGCCTGGTGGCGGCCATCAAGGAGCAGGCCGACACCCTATGCCACGTGATGCTGGGGGGGCTGACCCACGAGCCAGCCGACCGCCTGGCGCGCGAGCTGGTGCGCGTCACGCCGCCAGGCCTCAACCACGTATTCTTCTCCGACAGCGGCTCGGTGGGCATGGAAGTGGCCATGAAGATGGCGGTGCAGTACCACCACCTGCGCGGCAGGCCCGAAAAGCACCGCATGCTGTCGCTGATGAAGGCTTACCATGGCGACACCAGTGGCTGCATGGCGGTCTGCGACCCCGAGGAAGGCATGCACAGCCTGTTTGCCGGCTACCTGCCCAGCCACCATTTCGCCCCCGCCCCCACCGCCCCCTACGATGCCGACGCCGACGCCGTGGCGCACGATCTCGCCGCCCTGCGCACGGTGCTGGAACGGCATCATCATGAGATCGCCGCGCTGCTGATGGAGCCGCTGCTGCAAGCCGCCGGCGGTCTCAACATGACCTCGCCGAGCTACCTGACAGGTGCACGTGAGCTGTGCGACGAATTCGACGTGCTGCTGGTGTTCGATGAGGTGGCGACCGGTTTCGGCCGCACCGGCAGGCTGTTCGCCGCCGACCACGCCGGGGTGACGCCCGACATCATGGTGCTCTCCAAGGGACTGACCGGGGGCTACCTGGGGCATGCGGCGACGCTGGCCACCGACCGGGTGCACGACGCCTTCATCGGCGAGACGCCACGGCACGCCTTCATGCACGGCCCCACCTTCATGGGCAACCCCCTGGCCTGCCGGGTGGCGCTGGAGAGCCTCAGCGTGTTCGAGGAAGAGAACTACCTGGAAAAGATCGCGGGCCTCAACCAGGTGCTGCGCACGGAGCTGCTGGAGGATCCGGCGCTGCGTCGCCACCCCCGGGTGCGTGACGTCAGGGTGCTGGGCGCCACGGCGGTCATCGAGGTCGACGATGCCGCCGGCCTCGAGGGGGTCGCGGCCTTCGCCCGCGCACGGGGTGTCTGGCTGCGCCCCTTCGGCCGCTGGCTCTATACCATGCCGGCCTATATCACGCCCGAGGTGGACATGCGCAACATCACCGGGGTCATGAAGGATTGGTTTCGCTGACGAAAAGCGCCGCCCTCATGGAGGGCGGCGCGCTTGCTTGCACTTCGCAGATGCTTTGCCGGCCGCTGTCGGCCTGACAGCCTGAGGCTCAGGCCATGACAGGCTGCGCGTAGGAGATCGGCGCCAGCTCGCGCTCGTTCTCGAAGGTGACGATCTCGTAGGAATCGGGCTGAGCCAGCAACGCCCGGCACAGCTGGTTGTTCAGTGCATGGCCCGACTTCACGCCGCGGAACTCGCCGATCAGGCTGTAGCCGAGCAGGTAGAGATCGCCAATGGCGTCGAGCACCTTGTGCTTGACGAACTCGTCCTCGTAGCGCAGGCCACCCTCGTTGACGATGCGGTACTCGTCGACCACGATGGCGTTGTCGAGGCTGCCACCCAATGCCAGGTTGTTGGCACGCAGGTATTCGAGATCGCGCATGAAGCCGAAGGTCCGGGCGCGGGAGACCTCCTTGACGAAGGACGTCGTGGAGAAATCCACCACGGCGGTCTGCTTCTGATCCTCGAAGACAGGATGATCGAACTCGATGGCGAACGTCACCTTGAAGCCCTGGTGCGGCAGGAAGCGCGCCTCCTTGCCGTCGTCCTGCACCACCACCTCGCGCTTGATGCGGATGAACTTCTTCGGTGCCTCCTGTTCGGCAATGCCAGCCGACTGGATCAGGAACACGAACGGACCGGCACTACCGTCCATGATCGGCACTTCGGGTGCGCTGAGGTCGATGTAGGCGTTGTCGATCCCCAGGCCGGCCAACGCGGACATGAGATGTTCGACGGTTGCCACCTTGACGTCGCCCCGCGAAAGCGCGGTGCACAGGGTGGTATCGGTGACCAGGGCGGCGCTGGCCGGCACCTGCACCTCGGGGTTCAGGTCCGTCCGCACGAACACGATGCCGGTGTTCACCGGGGCCGGACGCAGGGTCAGGTACACCTTCTTCCCGGAATGAAGGCCGACGCCGGTGGCGCGGATGGTATTTTGCAGGGTGCGTTGTCTGATCATGGGCAGTAGCCAGGCCGTTGTATGTTATCAAACACCGTTCACTATAACACCGAACGAGCGTTTCAACAAAAAAACATCACCTGGCCCTGCCTAGGCTCGCAATAGCCTGTCTCAATCGGCTTGTCGACGCAGGAAGGCCGGGATGTCGAGGTAGTCGTCCAGCTCCTGGGGCGAGCGACGCTTCTCCGGCTGCGGCTTGGCCGCTTCCTGGGGCTCGGCCTTGGGCATGGCGCTCTGCTGGCGCATGGCCGGCTGCGCACGCTGGCGATATTCGCTGCCTTCGCTGCGCTTGACGGTCTCACGGCCTGCCGCCTTGACCTGCCGCCCCTCGAGGCCCGCCGCCACGACGGTGACGCGCAGCTCGTCGGTCATGTCCATGTCGATGGAGGTGCCCACGACGATGGTCGCATCCTGGGAGGCGAACTCCTGAACGGTGGCGCCGACGTCGTTGAACTCGCCGATGGAGAGGTCCGGTCCCGCGGTGATGTTGACCAGGATGCCGCGTGCGCCGTGCAGGTCGATATCCTCCAGCAGCGGACTGCGGATGGCCTTCTCGGCGGCTTCGCGAGCACGGTTCTCGCCGGTGGCGCCGCCGGTGCCCATCATCGCCATGCCCATCTCGGACATCACGGTGCGCACGTCGGCGAAGTCGACGTTGATGATGCCCGGGCTGGTGATCAGTTCGGCAATCCCCTGCACGGCGCCCAACAGCACGTCGTTGGCGGCACTGAAGGCGGTCAACAGGCTGGCATTCTTGCCCAGCACCGAGAGCAGCTTCTCGTTGGGAATGGTGATCAGCGAGTCGACGTGCTCCGACAGCTCCTTCATGCCCTCTTCGGCCACGCGCATGCGCTTCGGCCCTTCGAACGGGAACGGGCGGGTGACGACGGCCACGGTGAGGATGCCGAGCTCCTTGGCCACCTGGGCCACCACGGGGGCGCCGCCGGTGCCGGTACCGCCGCCCATGCCGGCCGTGATGAAGACCATGTCGGCGCCGCTGATCAGCTCGGCGATGCGCTCACGATCCTCCATGGCGGCCTGGCGCCCCACGTCGGGATTGGCGCCGGCGCCCAGCCCCTTGGTGATCTCGTTGCCGAGCTGGAGCACGGTCTTGGCGGCCACCCGCTTTAGCGCCTGGGCGTCCGTGTTGGCGCAGATGAACTCGACGCCTTCGATATTGCTCTCGACCATGTGGTTGACGGCGTTGCCGCCGCCGCCACCTACGCCGACGACCTTGATGACCGCACTGCTCGAGGGTGCGCTATCTACCAGTTCGAACATAAGCCCCGTCTCCTGGACCGCGCCGCGGCCCTATTAGAAATTTCCTTTCAACCAGCCCTTGAGTTTTGCCAGCGCCGGAATCCCTTCCCATCCTCCACGCTGGGAGACGTCTTCGCGCCTGGGTGGCGCCGCCACTACCCTGCCCTCACGACCATGCCCTTGCCGAGCCTCCTGAAGAGCGTAATGTAGCAAACCTACACCGGTGGAATAAATCGGGTTGCGCACCACGTCGGAGAGCCCGCGCACGTTATGCGGGCAGGCGATGCGCACCGGCATGTGGAAGATCTCCTCGGCCAGTTCGACGACTCCCTCCATGCGCGAGGTGCCACCGGTGAGTACCACGCCGGCGGCCACCAGATCCTCGTAGCCGCTGCGCCGCAGCTCGTCGCGAATCAGGGTGAAGAGCTCCTCGTAGCGCGGCTCGACCACCTCGGCCAGGGCCTGTCGCGACAGGTCGCGGGCGGGCCGGTCGCCGACGCTCGGCACCTTGATCATCTCGTCGCTGGCGGCCAGTTGGGTCAGCGCACAGGCGTACTTGACCTTGATCTCCTCGGCGTACTGGGTCGGGGTGCGCAGCGCCATGGCGATGTCGTTGGTCACCTGATCGCCGGCGATGGGAATCACCGCGGTGTGGCGGATGGCTCCCTCGGTAAACACGGCGATATCGGTCGTGCCGCCGCCGATGTCGACCATGCAGACGCCGAGTTCGCGCTCGTCCTCGGTCAGCACCGCCATGCTCGAAGCCAGTTGCTCGAGGATGATGGCATCGACTTCGAGACCACAGCGCCGCACGCATTTATCGATGTTTTGTACCGCATTGAGCGCGGCGGTCACCAGATGCACGCGCGCCTCGAGCCGCACGCCCGACATGCCGAGCGGCTCACGAATGCCCCCTTGGGTGTCGATGGCGAACTCCTGGGGTAGCACATGCAGGACACGCTGCCCTTCGGAGATGGCCCGCGCCCGAGCCGAATCGATGACTCGCTCGATATCGGTGGACATCACTTCACGCTCTTTTATCGCCACCACACCGTCCGAGTTCATCGAACTGATATGACTGCCCGCCACGCCGACATAGACCGAATGGATGTCGCAGCCGGCCATCAACTCGGCTTCTTCCACGGCGCGCTGGATCGACTGCACCGTCGACTCGATGTTGATCACCACGCCCTTCTTCATGCCGCGCGAAGGGTGCGATCCGATGCCGGCAATCTCGATGCCGCCGTCATCGGTAGGCTGTCCGACGATGGCCACTACCTTGGACGTTCCGATATCCAGTCCGACTACCATATTGGATGAGTTGGAAGTGACTGCCATGCGCCGGAGTGTCTCCTGAAACTTGACCCGCTGGGAATCCCATTATTCTGATAAATGGTCATTGCGCCCATTATAGAAACAACTGGCGTTAAACCACCAGTCCATTACGAAAAACCTGGTTCACGATACGGGTTATTGAAGACAAAGAAAATAGCGCAATGCTGCAAGATGAGGCCTGTGCGTGACAAAAGGTTTCAGCCCGTACCGTCATCTTCCTCTTCGATGTCGGTCTCGCCATGCCAGGCCACCGCCACGCCGTTGGGGTAACGCAGGTCGATGTAGCGGATGTGGGCCGCCTGCGTGCCCAGTTGCCGCTGCCACGCAGCCGTCAACCTGGCCAGGCGCGCCTCGCGATCGCTGCGTCCGAGCATCACCCACACGCCGTCGTCGAGTTGGAAGCGCCAGGCGCCACGCGGCTCCAGCCGCAGCTGGGTAATGTGCAATCCCAGCGTTTCGAAGCGGGGCACGAGCCGATCGTGGTAAGCCAGGACCTCGGCACCACTGCCGACCGGCCCGGCCAGATCGGGCAGTCCTTCCGGCGGCTCCACCGGCGCGAAGGCGAACGGTTCGCCGTTCGAATTCAGCAAGTATTCGTCGTTCCAGCGCGCTACCGGCACCTGCTCGACCAGCTCGAAGGCCAGGGTGTAGGGCCACTCCCGCGCCACGCGGACCTCGGCGAGCCAGTCGATGTTGCGCGCACGGCGGCGCAGCGCCGGTAGATCGGCGGACAGCCAGGTCTGTCCCTGCAGCAGCGGAGCCAGTTGAGAGCGCAGGTAATCGGCGCTGACGTGCTGCAGCTCGCCGCGGATGGCCACTCGCTCGATGGGCCGGTCGAGCCAGGTCCACAGCGCGCGACCGCCCGCACCCAGCAGAATCAGCAGCAGCAGTATGCCCAACGTCGAGCCGCGAGTGCTCATGCCTGGCGCGGCTCCAGCGTGGTGGCCAGTATCTGCAGCACCAGCGCTGCGAAATCGAGACCGGCATGGGCGGCGGCCTGGGGCACCAGGCTATGGTCGGTCATGCCCGGCGCGGTATTGACCTCGATCAGCCAGAAGCGCCCTTCGCCGTCGCGCATCACGTCGACCCGCCCCCAGCCTTCGCCGCCGACGGCATCGAAGGCCCGGAGGCACAGTTCACCCAGCGCCGCCTCCTGTTCCTCGGCGAGGCCGCAGGGCAGGTGATAGCGCGTCTCATCGGAGTTGTACTTGGCCTCGTAGTCGTAGAAGCCGCTGGGCACTTCGACGCGAATGGCCGGCAGCACCCGCCCGCCCAGCAGCGACACCGTGTACTCCTCGCCCTGGATGAAGCGCTCGGCCATCACTCGCGCATCGAAGCGTGCCGCCTCGTGGTAGGCCGCCTGCAGCGCCTCCCGGCTGTCGACGATGCTGATGCCCAGGGTCGAGCCCTCGTGGACCGGCTTGACGATCAGGGGCAGGCCCAAACGAGCGACGATGTCATCCCAGTCGGAATCAGCAGCCAGCATCAGCGACTCTGGCGTGGGCAGCCCCAGGGCCTGCCAGACGAGCTTGGTGCGCTGCTTGTCCATGCCCAGCGCCGAGGCCAGCACGCCGCTGCCGGTGTAGGGGATCCCCAGCAGTTCCAGCGCCCCCTGCAGGGTACCGTCCTCGCCCCCGCGGCCGTGTAGGGCGATGAAGACGCGGTCGGGCGCGAGCGCCTCGAGCCCGGCCAGGCCGCCGTCGGCGGGATCGTAACCGATCGCATCGACGCCGCTGCGTTCGAGCGCCGCCAGCACCGCCGCCCCACTTCTCAGCGAGACCTCACGCTCGGCGGAGTTGCCGCCATAGAGCACCACGACCCGCCCAAACTCACTCGCCTGCGTCATAGCTCCACCTCGTCGAGAATCAACCGGCTCTCGGCCAGCCCGAGGGCGATGCCGCCCACATCCCCGGCGCCCTGGGTGATCAGGATATCGTCGCCGCGCAGCACCTTGGCCAGCAGTGCCGGCAGCTCCGACTTGTGCTGCACGAAGATCGGATCGAGCGTGCCGCGCTGGCGGATCGAGCCCGCCAGCGTCTTGCCGTCGGCGCCGGGAATCGGCGTCTCGCCGGCGCTGTAGACGTCGAGCAGCAGCAGGACATCGACACTGGCGAGGACACGCACGAAGTCCTCGTACAGGTCCCGGGTCCGGGTGAAACGGTGGGGCTGGTAGATCATCACCAGCCGCCGCTGGGGCCAGCCGGCCCGCACCGCCTTGATCACCATCTCCACTTCCCGCGGGTGATGGCCATAGTCATCGACCAGCATGACCTCGCCGCTGCCGTCGGGCGGCGCGAAGTGGCCATGCACCTGGAAGCGGCGCCCCACCCCGGCGAAGCCGGCCAGGCCGCGCAGGATGGCGGCCTCGTCGACGCCGGCATCGGTGGCCACGGCGATCGCCGCCAGCGCGTTGAGCGCATTGTGGCGCCCCGGCATGCTCAGGCGGACCTCCAGCGGCGCCAGGCCGTCGGGGCGCAAGGCGGTGAAGTGAACCTCGCCGGCCTGCTGGGCGAAGTCGACGACCCGGTAGTCGGCATCCTCGCTGAAGCCGTAGGTCACGAACTGACGATGGATGCGATCGAGCAGGCCACGTACCTGCTCGTCGTCGATGCACAGGATGGCCAGCCCGTAGAAGGGCAGGTTGTGCAGGAATTCGATGAAGGTACCCTTGAGCCGCTCGAAGTCGCCGCCGTAGGTACTCATGTGATCGGCGTCGATGTTGGTGACGATCGACACCATCGGCTGCAGGTGCAGGAACGAAGCGTCCGACTCGTCGGCCTCGGCCACCAGATAGTCGCCCTCGCCCAGCCGCGCGTTGGTGCCGGCGCTGGTCAGCTTGCCGCCGATGACGAAGGTCGGGTCGAGCCCGCCTTCGGCAAGCAGCGTCGCCGTCAGGCTGGTGGTGGTGGTCTTGCCGTGGGTACCGGCCACGGCGATGCCGTGGCGGAAGCGCATCAGTTCGGCGAGCATCTCGGCCCGGCGCACCACCGGCACGCGATGCTCCTGGGCCCAGCGAATCTCGGGATTCGACGCATCCACGGCGGTGGAGACCACCACCACGTCGGCGCCGCTGACGTTGTCCTCGGCGTGGCCGATGGCCACGCGGATGCCGTGCTCGCGCAGGCGAGTCACCACCGGCGACGGCTTCAGGTCGCTGCCGCTGACCTGATAGCCCTGATTGGCGAGGACCTCGGCGATGCCACACATGCCGGCCCCGCCAATGCCGACGAAATGGATGTGCCGAATACGGCGCATGCCCAGGCCTCGCCCATGGCGGGGCAGCGTTGCCTGACCGGGAACCGGCCTCAAGGTGCTATCGCTCAAGCGCTGTCTCCAAGCAACCGGCCACCAGGCGCTCGACGGCATCGAGATGCGCGCAGCGGCGCGCCTGCCGGGCCATGGTGGCGAGAGTGTCGGGGTCGAGCAGCGTCGCCAGGCTCTCGCCCAGCGCCGCCGCGGTCATTTCCTGCTGCGGCATCAGTCGGGCCGCGCCCGCCGCCACCAGGGCGCGGGCATTGGCGGTCTGGTGGTCGTCGACCGCATGGGGCAGCGGCACGAACAGGGCCGGCTTGGCCGCCGCCGCCACCTCCGAGACGGTGAGCGCCCCGGCCCGGCACACCACCAGGTCGGCCCAGTCGTAGGCCGCCGCCATATCGTCGATGAAGGCGCTCACCTCGGCCTCGACGCCCCGGGCCGCGTAGGCCTCGCGGGTAGCCGCGTCCTTGTCGCGGCCGGCCTGGTGGCGCACCTCGGGGCGACGCGCCTCGGGCAGCACCGCCAGCGCCTCGGGCAGGCGTTGGTTGAGCGGCTGCGCCCCCAGCGAGCCGCCCACCACCAGCAGCCGCAGGCGACGGCCGCCCATTGCGGCCGCCTCGCGCGGCGACTCGCCCAGGGCAGCGATATCCTCCCGCACCGGGTTGCCGACCACCTCTCCCCGGCTGCCGAAAGCCTGGGGAAAGGCACTGAAGACGCGCCGCGCCAGCCGTGCCAGGGCACGATTGGTCATGCCCGCCACGGCGTTCTGTTCGTGAATGACCAGCGGCCGGCGCAGCAGCCAGGCCGCCAGCCCCCCGGGGCCACTGGCGAAGCCGCCGAGCCCCACCACCAGCACCGGGTCGAGCCGGCGAATGACCTGCGCCGCCTGCCATACCGCGCGGGTCAGGTTGAACGGTGCCTTGAGCCAGCCGGCCAGGCCGTTACCGCGCAGGCCGGCCACCGAGATGCGGTGCAGCGGCAGCTCGGCCGCCGGCACCAGGCGGTTCTCGATGCCTCGAGGGCTCCCGAGCCAGTGGACTTCCAGCGCCTCGGCCTGAAGCCCACGGGCCAGCGACAGCGCCGGGATGACATGCCCGCCGGTACCGCCCGCCATGATCAGAACGCGGCGCGTTGTCGACTGCGTCACTTGGTGGCCCCCTGTCCGTTGATCCTGGGTTCGCGTCGCCCTGCCGATTCCCGCGGTGCGGTCGGGCTGGCGCGACGCATCGCCCGGCGGGTATCGATGTCCGCGCGCAGCAACAGGGCCACCATCGCCGCGCTCACCAGCAGGCTCGAACCACCGTAGCTGAGCAGCGGCAGGGTCAACCCCTTGGTCGGCAGCATGCCGGTGCTCACCGCGATGTTGATGAAGGCCTGGGCACCGATCACCAGGGCGATGCCGTAGCTGACATAGGCAGCAAAGGCCATGCCTGCCAGCTCGGCCCGCCGTCCTACCGCCAGCGCCCGCCAGATCAGCAGGGCGAACAGCCCCACCACGCCAATGGCACCGAACAGGCCGAGCTCCTCGGCCAGCACGGCAAAGACGAAATCGGTATGCGCCTCCGGCAGGTAGAACAGCTTCTGCACGCTGTTGCCGAGCCCCATGCCCAGCCAGTGGCCCCGCCCGAAGGCGATCAGCGCCTGGGTGAGCTGGTAACCGCTGGCGAACTGGTCCGCCCAAGGGTCAGAGAAGCTGGTCAGACGCGCCA
This sequence comes from Halomonas sp. SS10-MC5, assembly GCF_015992245.1. NCBI lineage: Bacteria > Pseudomonadati > Pseudomonadota > Gammaproteobacteria > Oceanospirillales > Halomonadaceae > Halomonas > Halomonas sp. SS10-MC5. The sequence goes on from NZ_CP065435.1 coordinate 2,880,990, forward strand.
GCCGGTAGGGTTCGGCAATGGCCACATAGAAGCCGAGCAGGCCCACCGCCGCCAGGATGAAGACGAATCGCCCCCAGGGGGCCCCCGCCATCAGCAGCATGCCCATCACGCAAGCGGTCATCACCACGACCGCGCCGTAGTCCGGCTCCAGTATCAGCAGCACGGCGACGACGCCCATCACCAGCAGCGGACGCAGGAAGGCACCCCAGCGGCGGCGCACCTCGGGCAGGAAGCGCTCGAGGTAACCGGCGAGGTAGACGATCATGCACAGCTTGGCCAGCTCCGATATCTGCAGGTTGAAGGGCAGCAGGGGAATCGACAGCCAGCGTCGGCTGCCGTTGACCTCGCGCCCGACCAGCAGCACCAGCAGCAACAGCACGATGCTGACCAGCAGCAGCAGTGGCCCGTTGGCACGCCACCAGGCGAGCGGCGAGCGCAGCGTCGCGGCGGCGGCCAGCAACGCCATGGCCACGAACAGCGCATGGCGCTGACTGAAGTACCAGGGGTTGCCGGTGAGGCTGGCCGCCACTTCGGTGGATGCCGACGTGACCATGACCCAGCCGGTCAGGATCAGCGTCAGCGCGGCGAACAGCAGCCAGCCGTCGAACGGCTGGTCGCGGGTCGAGAGGCGCGCGCGAAGTCGGCGCAATCGAGCGAACCTGTCCGCGGATGGCGCCTTGGTCTTAGCCATGCCCAGCCTCCTCAGCGATGCGTTGGACGTGGCGCCGGAATGCCTCGCCGCGGGCCTGGTAGTTGGCAAACTGATCGAGGCTGGCACAGGCCGGCGAGAGCAGCACGCAGTCGCCCGGCTCGGCGATCGCCCGCGCACGCCGCATGGCGGCCTCGAGATCGGCGACACGGGTCACGGTCACGCTACCCTCCAGTGCCTCGGCGAGCCTGTCGGCGTCGGCGCCGAACAGAATCGCCTCGCGGCCAAACCGGCCCATGGGCTCGGCCAACGGTGCGAAATCCGCGCCCTTGCCCAGACCGCCCGCCAGCAACACCAGCCGCCCCGACAGGGTCGGCCCCAGGCCGGCCAGGGCGGCCAGGGTCGCACCGACGTTGGTCCCCTTCGAATCGTTGATCCAGCGCACGCCGCCGAGCTCGGCAACCGACTCGCTGCGATGCGGCAGCCCCTTGAAGCGGCGCAGCACATCGCACATCGACGCGAGGGGTAGCCCGAGGCGATTGCCCATGGCCAGCGCCGCCAGCGCATTGGCCTGGTTGTGACGTCCCGCCAGCCCCAGTTCGTCGGTCGCGATCAGGGGCTCGTCGCCGCGCATGAGCCAGTCGCGACCGTGGCGGCTGGCAATCCCCCATTCGCCGGCCTCGGGAGGCAGGGTCGTGAATCGGTCCATGGCAGGAAGCGGTGCCTCCGGCCAGGTCAGGCGGTCCTCGGCGTTGACCACGGCATGCCGCGCGTCGCGGAAAATGGCCAGCTTGGCCTTGCGGTAGCCCGCCATGTCGCCGTGCCGGTCGAGATGATCCTCGGACAGATTCAGAAAGGCCGCACTCTCGGCCCCCAGGCAGGGCGTGGTCTCGAGCTGGAAGCTGGAGAGCTCGAGCACGTAGAGCTCGGCTTCGGGCACGTCGGCAAGCAGGTCGAGGGCCGGTGTGCCCAGGTTGCCGCCGACGCCCACGCGCCGGCCGGCGGCGCGGGCCATCTCGCCGAGTAGGGTGGTGACGGTGGACTTGGCGTTGGAGCCGGTGATGGCAGCGATCGGCGCCCGCGCCGCGCGCACGAACAGGGCGATCTCGCCGACCACCAGCGGTTCTCCGTCGGCGCGACGGCACTTCCCCACCTCGGCCAACCCTGGCGTCTGCGGGTCGACCCCGGGGCTCACCACGATCTCCGCGGCTTCGCTCATGTCGAGCGCGGTGAGCGGCCCGCAGTGAAGCGCGACCCCAGGGTGAGCGGCACGGAAGTCCGCGAGGCCCGGCGGCACCTCACGCGTATCGGCGACCATGAACGGCGTGCCCACCCGGGCCAGGTGCCGGCAGATCGCCCGGCCCGATACGCCGAGCCCGACCACCAGTGTCTCCCCCTTCGCCACCTTGGGCATTTCAGCCTCCTCGCGCAGTGGGATCGGCGCCACCCGGCTCAGCGTACCTTCAGCGTGGCCAGGCCGACCAGCACCAGCACCACGGTGATGATCCAGAAGCGTACGATGACCCGCGGCTCCGGCCAGCCCTTGAGCTCATAGTGGTGATGCAGCGGCGCCATGCGGAAGATGCGCCGGCCGGTCAGCTTGTAGGAGCCGACCTGCAGGATCACCGAGATGGTCTCCAGCACGAAGATGCCGCCCATGACGAACAGCACGATCTCCTGGCGCACGATCACGGCGACCACGCCCAACGCCGCGCCCAGCGCCAGCGCGCCGACATCGCCCATGAAGACCTGCGCCGGATAGGTGTTGAACCACAGGAAGCCGAGCCCCGCGCCGGAGATGGTGGCACAGAACACCGCCAGCTCACCGGCGCCGGTGATGTTGGGAATCTGCAGGTAGTTGGCGAACACCGCGTTGCCGCTGGCATAAGCAAACACCGCCAGCCCCATGGCGACCATGACGGTGGGCATGATCGCCAGGCCGTCGAGGCCATCGGTGAGGTTGACGGCGTTGGAGCTGCCGACGATGACCAGGTAGGTGAGCACGACGTAGAACACGCCCAGCGGCAGCACGATGTCCTTGAACAGCGGCACGATCAGGCTGGTCTCCACCGGGCTGGTGGCTGTCAGGTAGAGCATCAGCGCGGTGCCCAGGCCGATCACCGACTGCCAGAAGTACTTCCAGCGCGCCGGCAAGCCACGGGGGTTCTTCTCCACCACCTTGCGATAGTCGTCGACCCAACCGATCGCGCCGAACCCTAGCGTCACCACCAGCACGATCCACACGAAGCGGTTGGTCAAGTCGGCCCACAGCAGCGTGCCGACGGCAATCGACATCAGGATCATGGCGCCCCCCATGGTCGGCGTGCCGGCCTTGGACAGGTGCGACTGCGGACCGTCGTCGCGCACCGCCTGGCCGATCTGCCGCTCGACCAGGCGGCGGATCATCCAAGGGCCCAGCCACAGGCACAGCAGCAGGGCCGTCATGGTGCCCAGGATCATGCGCAGGGTCAGGTAGTTGAAGACGTTGAAGGCGCTCTGGTACTGCGCCAGGAATTCAGCCAGAAAAAGCAGCATGTGTTGCGTTCACCTTGATGCGTCAGCTCGTAGCGCCGCCACCACCCGCTCCATGCCGGCGCTGCGCGACCCCTTGATCAGCACGCTGGCACCGGTGGGCAGATGGCCCAGGACATGGCGCGTCAGCGCCTCGTGATCGTTGAAATGATACCCGCCATCGCCGAAGGCCCGGCTCGCGGCCAGCGCCGGTTCGCCGCAGGTCAACAGCGCGTCGATCCCCAGCTCTCTCGCGCAGCGGCCGACTTCCGCGTGGAGCCGCTCCGACTCCTTCCCCAGTTCTCCCATGGCACCCAGCAGGCACCACCTGGGGCCGGGCAGCTCGGCCAGCAGCGCCAGCGCCGCCTTGACCGCTCCCGGATTGGCATTGTAGCTGTCGTCCAGCAGGCGGCACTCACGAATGCCCGGCAGCGGACTCAATCGCCCCGGCATCGGTGCCGCCGCCGCCAGCCCCGCCAGCAGCTGGCCGTCGTCAAGCCCCAGCGCCAGTGCCCCGGCGGCCGCCGCCAGCGCGTTGGCGACGCCGTGACGCCCGAGCAGCGCGAGTTGCACCCGGCCGACCCGACGGCCATCCGCGACAAGCGTGAAAGCATAGCGCCCCAGGGCGTCGCAGGCCAGCTCGGTGGCCCGCACGCGGCTCTGCTCGGCAAAACCGAAGTCCAGTACCTCCCGCGGCGCGGCCAGCCGCGCCCAGAGCGGAAAATAGACGTCGTCGCGGTTGAGCACCGCCACTCCGTCGCTGCCCAGGCCGCCGAGGATCTCGCCCTTGGCCTGGGCGATCTGGCCCATGCCGCCGAACTCGCCGACATGGGCGCCGGTGACGTTGGTGATGATGGCCACCTGCGGCTCGGCCAGGCCCACGGTCCAGGCGATCTCGCCGAGGTGATTGGCGCCCAGCTCGACCACCGCCTGGCGGTGCTCGGCGGTGAGCCCCAGCAGGGTCAGCGGCGCGCCGATGTCGTTGTTGAGATTGCCCAGCGTGGCCAGGGTCTTGCCACGCTGGCCGAGCAGCCGGGCCAGCAGCTCCTTGACGCTGGTCTTGCCGCTGTTGCCGGTCACCGCTACCAGCGGGCCACCCCAGGCGCGGCGCCGGGCACGTCCGAGCAGACCCAGCGCCAGCCGCGTGTCCGGCACCACCAGTTGCGGCAGCGAATCGTCGACACGCCGCTCGACCAATGCCGCCGCCGCCCCCGCTTCCCGCGCCTGGGCGATGAAATCGTGGGCATCGAAGCGCTCGCCGCGCAGCGCCACGAACAGGCTGCCCGGGACCAGACGACGCGTGTCGCTGACGATGTCGCTCAGGAGCACCTCGTGGCCGGGCGCGGCCACACCCAGCGCCTCGGCGACGGCAGCCAGGCTCTGCAGGCCGGATCCGCTCATGCCCCCTCCTCGCGACGCGCCAGCGCAGCATCGGCTTCGGCAAGATCGCTGAAGGCATGGCGTACGCCGTCGATTTCCTGATAGGGCTCGTGCCCCTTTCCGGCGATCAGCACCACATCATCGCTCCCCGCCTGGGCCAGGGTACGGGCAATGGCCTCGCGGCGCCCCGCGATGCTTTCGGTGCGCGGTGCGGCGGCCTCCGACACCCCGGCGAGGATCTGCGCGCGTATCTGCGCCGGGTCCTCGCTTCTCGGATTGTCGTCGGTCACCACCAGCCGATCGGCATGACGCTCGGCGGCAGCCGCCATCAGCGGGCGCTTGCCGCTGTCGCGGTCGCCGCCACAGCCGAACAGGCACCACAGCCGACCGTCGCCGGGCAGATGCTCGCGCAGCGCGACCAGCGCATTCTCCAGCGCCTCGGGAGTGTGCGCATAGTCGACGATCACCGCCGGTCGGCCATGCCGTCCCACCCGCTGCATGCGTCCCGGTACCGGGGTCAATCGCGAAGCCGCCTCGAACAGCGCATCGAGCGGCTCCCCCAGGCCGTGCAGCGTGGCGATGGCCAGCAGGACGTTGTCGAGGTTGAAACGGCCCATCAGCGGCAGTTCGAGCGAACGCTCACCCTCGGGCGTGGCCACCAGGGCCAGCTGGCCGTCACGGCTGGGACGCCAGTCGATCACGCGCAGCGTCGCCGCCGGATCGTCGCCGACCGCCAGCACACGCACGCCTTCCGGCAACCCTGCCAGCATCAGGCGAGCCAGCGGGTCATCGGCGTTGACCACCGCGAGCGCCAGCTCGGAACGGCGAAACAGCCGCGCCTTGGCGGCAGCATAGGCCGCCATGCTGCCGTGATAGTCGAGGTGGTCGCGACTGAGGTTGGTGAATACCGCGGCGGTGACGTGGCAGCCATCGAGGCGCCCCTGCTCCAGGGCGTGTGAAGAGACCTCCATGGCCACTCGGTCGATGCCGCCCGCGGCCATCTCGCCGAGGGCCGCCTGCAGCGTCAGCGGGCCGGGCGTCGTCAGCCCCGAATCCTCCAACTGACCGGGGCGCCCCATCCCCAGCGTGCCGACAAGGCCCGCCGGGCGCCCCAGGGCCTCGCTCAGTTCGGCGACGTAGTGGGTCACGGAGCTCTTGCCGTTGGTCCCGGTCACGCCGACCAGCTCCAGCGCATCGGGCACCTCGAAGAGCAGCCGCCCCAGCTCGCCCAGACGCTGGCGCAGGAACGGCAGGCCGACGACCGGCTGCTCCCGCGCCGCATCGGGTAGCGTCTCGCCCGGCTCGAGGTGGTAGAGCACCTGGACGGCGCCCGACTGCAGCGCCTCGGCCAGGTAGGAACGGCCGTCGCCGGTCACTCCCGGCACGGCGATGAACACGTCGCCCGGCGCGACCCGCCGACTGTCGAGCACCAGACGAACCGGCGCGACACCGGCAAAGCCCGGCATCGCCATGCCGGGCCAGCAGCGGCGTAGCGCCGCCTGGAGACGGGAAATACTTACCTGCATCGACACACCTCTGTCGTGGAAACGGCAGGAATCATCTAGCACGCTGGTCCGGCGGCACGTCGAGCAGCCGCAGGGCACTGCCCGTGACGCGCGAGAACACCGGCGCCGCCACGGCACCGCCGTAGTACTCTCCCGCCCGGGGGTTGTCGATCATGACGATGGTGACGATACGCGGGTCGGAGACGGGAGCGATACCGGCAAACAGGCTGCGATAGGCGTTCTCCTCGTAGCCGCGTCCTGACGTCTTGCGTACTGTACCGGTCTTGCCGGCCACCCGGTAGCCCGGTACCGCCGCGCGCCTGCCGCCGGTGGTCGGCTGCACGGATTGCTCCATGATGCGTAATAGCTCGTGGGCCACCTGCGGGTCGATGGTCGGCGTTCCGGCAGGCGCCTCGTCCAGCTTCAGCAGCGAGGGAGCCATGCGCACGCCGCCATTGGCCAGCGCGGTATAGGCGCTGGCCAGTTGCAGCGCGGAGACCGACAGGCCGTAACCGTACGACAGCGCCGCCCACTGGCTTCGCGACCAGCGCACCGGGGCCGGCATGTGCCCCACGGACTCGCCGGGAAAGCCGGTCTCGGAGCTCTGGCCGAAGCCGAGCCGACGGTAGAGGTCAGGGACCAGAGGGTCGTCGAGCTCCAGTACCAGCTTGGACATGCCGATATTCGACGACTTCTCGAGGATGCCGGCCAGGTCGAGCTCGCCGTAGTTGCGGATGTCGCGAATGGTGAAACGGTCGATGCGCATCCAGCCCGGCGAGGTGTCGACCACCACGTCGCTCGGGAATCGACCGCTCTCCATGATCGCCGCCATGGCCAACGGCTTCATCACCGAGCCCGGCTCGAAGACGTCGACGATGGCCTGGTTGCGCAGGCCGCGCGGATCGATGCCGGCGCGATTGTTGGGATTGTAGGAGGGCTGGTTGGCCATGGCCAGCACCTCACCGGTGCGGGCATCCATCATCACCACGACACCACCCTCGGCCTCATGCTCGGCAACCGCCGCCTTGAGTTCACGGTAGGCCATGTACTGCAGGCGCTGATCGATGGACAGCGTCAGTTCACCGCCCGGCTGCGCCTCACGCAGGATCTCCAGGTCGCGCACCAGACGCCCGCGCCGGTCCTTGACCACGCGGCGCTGGCCCGGCGTGCCGGCCAGGTAGGGCTGGTAGGCCAGCTCGATGCCCTCCTGCCCCATGTCGTCGACGTTGGTCACGCCGAGCAACTGGGCGACCACCTCGCCGGCCGGGTAGTAGCGCTTGTACTCATGCTGGGCGTAGACCCCCGGTACCCGCAGGTCGAGCACCCGCTGGGCGGCCGCGGGCGTCAGCTGGCGGCGCAGGTACATGAACTCGCGCTCGCCGAAACGCTCCAGCCTGGCATCGAGGTCGTCCAGCGGCATGCCCAGCGCCTGCGCCAGCATCAGCCGTCGAATGCGGTCGTCGGGCACTTCCTGAGGGTTGGCCCACAGCGTCACGACCGGCGTGGAGACGGCCAGCGGCTCGCCGTTGCGATCGGTGATCATGCCGCGATGGGCCGTCAGCGATTCCGTGCGCAGGATACGCGCATCGCCCTGGCCCTGGAGGAAAGGCCGATCGAAGACGTGCAGGGTCACGATGCGCCCCGCCAGCAACAGCAAGCCGAGGATCACCGCCCCCAGCACCACGCCATAGCGCAGCCCGCCCATTGGCGCCATGGGCGGCCGGCGACGCGGCGTCACGCCACTGCGTACCTCGGTACTCATGGCCGTATGACCTCGACTTCGTCGACATCGGGGAGGCGCATCTCGAGCCGCTCGACGGCCAGGCGCTCGATGCGCGCCGGTGATGACCAGGCGCTCTCCTCGAGCAGCAGCTGGCTCCACTCCGTCTGCAGCTGATCGCGCTCACGCTCGAGCTGCTGCAGGCGCACGTACTGCATGCGGGTCTGGTGGCTGGCGTTGATCACCGCCGTGGCGTTGGCCAGGCAGGCCAGCAGCAGGCCAAGGACGAGCAGCAGGCGCCAGCTCGGCAGCCAGGCCGGACGCCTGGCGACGCGCAGCATTCGGGATGACAGCCGTCCTTGCGCCATGCCGTTCCTCAGGTCAGCTTGCGCGCAGCGCGCATCACCGCGCTGCGCGCGCGCGGGTTGGCCTCGACCTCGGCCGGCGTGGGGCGCTGCGCCTTGCCCAGCATCTCCAGGCGCCTGGCGAGCTGCGCCTCGCGCACCGGTATGCCGCGCGGCAGGTCGCTATCACCACGCACGTGGTGGCGAATGAAGCGCTTGACCCGGCGGTCCTCGAGGGAATGGAAGCTGATCACCACCAGGTGGCCGCCCGGCGCCAGCGCCTCCAACGCGGCCTCCAGCGCCAGGTCCAACTGCTCGAGCTCGCCGTTGATGTGGATGCGCAGCGCCTGGAAGGCGCGCGTGGCGGGATGCTTGCCCTTCTCCCAGGCCGGATGGGCCACCTTGAGCACCTCGGCCAGGTCGCCGGTGCGCAGGAACGGTCTCTCGGCACGACGCGTCACGATGGCGCGCGCCAGGCGCCTGGCGAAGCGCTCCTCGCCGTAAATCTTGAACACCTGGGCGATATCGGCCTCACGGGCGCGCGCCAGCCACTCGGCAGCGCTCTCGCCCCGGGTCGGATCCATGCGCATGTCGAGCGGGCCGTCACGCAGGAAACTGAAGCCCCGCTCGGGGTCGTCCAGCTGCGGCGACGACACGCCGATGTCGAGCAGTATGCCGGCCAGGCTGCCGTGCAGGCCTCGGCGTCGGGCGATCTCGTCCAGGTTGGCGAACTCCCCCTGCTCGATGGCGAAGCGCGGGTCGTCCAGCGTCTGCGCCTCGGCGATGGCATGAGGGTCACGGTCGATGGCCAGCAGGCAGCCCTCAGGGCTCAGCCGCTCGAGGATGGCACGCGAGTGACCGCCGCGGCCGAAGGTGCCGTCAAGATAGGTCCCACTGGGGTCATGAACGAGCGCATCCACGGCGCCGTCCAGCAGCACGCTGGCATGACGAAAGCCATGTCGGCTCGGTTCAGCGGCGGATGGCGGCATGCGCTTTCCCGGTGTCTCGAACTTGAATGAACGCACCGGCCTTGACCGGACGCGAAGGGTTTGATTCGGGGGAGTCGGCCGATAAGCCGGGTTCTGTCGAGGACAGCCATTCATCTAGGAGCCGCGTCACCGCGGCCCTCCAGCAACCTACCCGAACCCGACGCGGGCCACGCCATTGGGTTCCTATTTGGTCTTGCTCCGGGTGGGGTTTACCATGCCACGCACTGTTACCAGGCGCGCGGTGCGCTCTTACCGCACCCTTTCACCCTTGCCGGCCTCCCGCGGGAGACGTAGGCGGTCTGCTCTCTGCTGCACTTTCCGTCGGCTCGCGCCGCCCAGGCGTTACCTGGCACCCTGCCCTGTGGAGCCCGGACTTTCCTCCCCCGGCGGCGCTCGCAAGCGCTGCCGGCGGCGACTGTCTGGCCGACTCCGAGCGCAAGAATACCAGCGCGCCCGAGGCCTCTCAATGTCTTTCCACACCTTGTCAGCGCGCCTCCTTGAGCGACTGGGCGCGGCCATACCAGGCTTTCTTCGCCCCGCCCAACAGGCGCGCCGCCACCGCCGCGGCCTGCTTCACGCCCACGCCCTCGGCGAGCAGCGCCTCGAGCACGGCGTCGGCTTCCAGGCTGGCGGCGTCCGAACCGTGCCTCGCTTCGGCGCCTGCCAGCATGATCACGAACTCACCGCGGGACTGATCAGGGTCGTCCTCCATGCGCGTCAGCAGCGCCGCGGCGCTGCCGTCGAGAAAGGTCTCGAACGACTTGGTCAGTTCCCGGGCCAGGACCAGGTGGCGCTCACCGAGGACCGCCGCGATGTCGGCCAGGGTGTCACGGATGCGGTGGGGCGATTCGTAGAACACCAGCGTCTCCTGGTTGCTGGCGAGCCGCTCGAGGCGTTGCCGTCGCGCCCCCGCCTTGGCCGGCAGGAAGCCCTGGAACAGGAAACGGTCGGTGGGCAGGCCGGCCGCGCTGAGCGCAGCCACCAGCGCGCAGGGCCCCGGCACCGGCACGATGCAACGCCCGCGCGCGCGCAGCTCACGCACCAGCACGAAGCCGGGGTCGCTGATCAGCGGCGTTCCGGCATCGCTGACCAGCGCGATGCTCTCGCCGCGCACCAGCCGCTCGTCGAGCTGATCCACCCGCGCCGCCTCGTTGTGCTCGTGCAGCGAAAGCATGGGCACCGTAAGCCCGAGGTGGCGCAACAGCCGAACGGTATGGCGGGTATCCTCGGCGGCGATCAGCGACACCTCGCCCAGCAGCCTGGCCGCCCTGGGGCTCAGATCCTCCAGATTCCCAATCGGCGTGGCGACCACGTACAATGTGCCCAGATCGATGTCAGACATGGCGATTCCTCAGGGAGACTGTCGGGCTTGGCCGAACGTGATTGATGCCGGGCCCAGAGACAGGCCTGTGCCTCTCTGAGCCTGCAGACAAGGAAGGATACATGCTGAAAACGTCCCGCGGCCTGCTGGCCACCGTGCTCCTCGCCCTCCTGGTGGCCGGCTGCACCCCCTCCGGCGTCGTCGAGCGCGTGCCCGACGACGACCCCGGCGCCCTGCTCGAACAGGCCGAGCAGCAAGCCCCCGAGCAGGCCGCGCTCAGCCGACTCGAGGCGGCGGATATCCTAGCACGCCGTGACCGGCGCACCCAGGCGCTGGAGGTCGCTCGCGAGATCGACGACGCCCGGCTGCCCGCCGAGTACCGCCTGCACTGGGCCATGCTGCTGTCGGAGCTCGGCGAAGCGCTCGAGGACCCCTGGGCCGTGGTCCAGGCCGGTCAGCTGCTCGATGAGATCGAGGTGCCACGCGACGCCGACCTGATCCTGCGCGAGCGCATGGGCCGCGCCCTGCTGCAGATCGACGAACACCGCGCCGCAGCCGCCATGCTGATGGACGTGCAGGCACGCACCGACCGGGAAGCGCTCAACGAGCCCATCTGGGCCGCCCTATCGCGCCTCGAGGGCAGCGGGCTCGCCAGCCTGCGCGAGGGCGCCGACGACCTCACCCGCGGCTGGCTGGAGCTGGCCAGCCTGGTGCGCGAAAGCGACGGCGACATCGAGCGCCTGTTCGCTCGCCTAGAGTCCTGGCGTGAGCGCAACCCCCGGCATCCAGCGGCCCGCCGCGTGCCCTCCGAGCTGCTGGCACTGCGCGAACTGCGCGGCAAGGAGGTACGCCACATCGCCGTCTTCCTGCCCGGCAGCGGCCCGCTGGCCGGCGTGGCCGAATCGATTCGAACCGGCATTCGCATCCACCACCTCCACAGCGTCGAGCGCAACGGCGGCGTACGGCTCTCGTTCCTCGACGCCAGCCAGGGCGACCTCGACGCCCTCTATGCCGAGGCGCGAAACCGCGGCGCCCAGGTGGTGATCGGCCCGCTCGACAAGGACCAGGTCAGCGAACTCGAGTCCCGCGACAGCGTGCCCTTGCCGACACTGGCGCTGAACTATGGTGCCGGTTCGACGAATCGTGCCGAAGGGCTGTTCCAGTACGGGCTTTCGGCCGAGGACGAGGCGCGCCAGGTGGCTCGCCGTGCGCGCGAGGATGGCCATCGTCGCAGCGCCCTGATGGTGCCCAACAACGAGTGGGGCGCCCGGGTCGGCCGCGCCTTCGAGGATGAATGGCGCCAGCGCGATGGCACCATCACCAACGCCATCGCCTACGATCCGCGCGGCTCGGCGACCGAGAGCACCCGCCGCGTGCTGGCCGGCGGACGCCCCGACATGCTGTTCCTGCTGGCCCTGCCGAGCTACGCCCGCCAGGTGCCGCCGACGCTCGATTACTACGATGCGGCGGATCTTCCCATCTACGCCACCTCGCACCTCTACGAAGGGCGCCCCCAGCCACTGCTCGACCACGATCTCGACGAGGTCAACTTCGTCGATATTCCCTGGCAGATCCCCGACGCCGCCGTTGGCGGGGTGGAAGCACTGCCCTACCTCGCCAGCTTCGAGGAACTTCAGCAGGAAGCCGATCCCTCCACCTTCCGGCTGATGGCCATGGGCGTCGACGCCTACGAACTGGCACGACGGCTGCCGCAGTTCCAGCTGCTGCCCGAGAGCGAACTGTTCGGCGCCACCGGCCTGCTGGTCCCCGGGCACGACGGCCGCATCCAGCGACGGCTGCCCTGGGCGCGCTTCGAGCGCGGCGTGCCGCAGCCCATCCTGACCCTCGAGCGGCTCGACGATGGCCAGAATGATGACCGGCTCCGCTGACGCCCGTGCCCGTGGCGCCCGCATCGAGCGTCTGGCCGCCGAATGGCTCGCGGCACGCGGGCTCACGCTCATCGCCAGCAACCAGCAGTTCAAGGGTGGCGAACTCGACCTGGTGATGAGCGACGGCGAGACGCTGGTCTTCGTGGAGGTGCGCCATCGCGCCGACGTGCGCCACGGACATCCGCTGGAAACCGTGACTGCCGCCAAGCAGCGCCGGCTGATCCATGCGGCGCGTTTTTATCTGGCGCGTAACCGGCTATCATGTCCCTGCCGTTTCGACGTGCTGGCCGTGACCGGCTCCCCGCCCGCGCTCGACTTCGAATGGGTACAGGGCGCCTTCGAAGCGTTCTGACCGACGTTACGCGACAGGACTCGACAGAATGGATTTTCAGCAACGCATACTCGGCCACTTCAACGCCAGCATCGATACCAAGACCTACGCCAGCGAGGTGCTGCCCCCCTTCATCGAGGTCGCCAGCCAGATGATGGTCCAGTGCCTGGTCAACGAAGGCAAGATCCTGGCCTGCGGCAACGGCGGCAGCGCGGGCGATAGCCAGCACTTCTCCTCCGAGTTGCTCAACCGTTTCGAGCGGGAGCGTCCCAGCCTGCCGGCACTGGCACTTACCACCGATACCTCGACGCTGACCTCGATCGCCAACGACTACAGCTACAGCGAGGTCTTCTCCAAGCAGATCAGGGCCCTCGGCCAGCCCGGCGATATCCTGCTGGCGATCTCGACCAGCGGCAACTCGGGCAACGTCATCCAGGCCATCCAGGCCGCCCATGACCGCGACATGTCCGTCGTCGCCCTGACCGGCCGCGACGGCGGCGACATGGCCTCCCTGCTTGGCCAGGACGACTGCGAGATACGCGTCCCGGCGACTTCCACGGCTCGCATCCAGGAGGTTCACCTGCTGGTGATCCACTGCCTGTGCGACCTCATCGATGAACAACTCTTCGGCAGCAGCGAGTAATACCATGACCTCAACCAGACTGTTCGCTTGTCTTCTGGCCACCCTGGCACTGGCCCTCGGCGGCTGTACCGCCGTCACCGGCGTCACCAACCCCGGCACCATCGACGAGAACTACGGCAGGCGCACGTTAGGCGCCCAGGTGGAAGACGAGAGCATCGAGACCAAGATCGCCCACAACCTGCGCCGCAGCGACGCCCGTCTCGGCGATGCCCGCATCAACGTCGACAGCTACAACGGCATCGTGCTCCTCACCGGCCAGGTCCCCAGCGAAGAGCTGAAGGAGAAGGCCAATGAAGTGGCGCGGGAGGTTCGCAACGTACGCGACGTGCACAACGAGCTTTCCGTCGCCGCCAACCTTCCGGCCAGCCAGCGTCTCTCTGACACCTGGATCAATACCCGCATCCGCACGACGCTGGCGGCCGACGAGAGCATCGACACCGGCCGGCTGCGTTTCATCACCGAGAACGCTACGGTCTACATCATGGGCATGGTCACACGGGCCGAAGCAGACCGCATCGTCAATGCCGTGGCCGACGTCGGTGGTATCCAGCGTATCGTCAAGGTCTTCGACTACCTCGACTGAGCGCACCGCCCCCAACGCAAACGCAGAACGGCAGGCCTGGGCCTGCCGTTCTGCGTCTTGGTCGCCGCGAAACCTACGCCTGCCGGGCTACTTGATCACCCGCAGCGACGGCCGTTTCCTGGACGCGGCACCCTTCGTGCCCTTGCCGGTGGGCGATGTCTCGTCGTGTTCGGGTTTCCCGGCGACTTCTCCGCCCTCTTCGGCACCGCTGTCGACGCTGGTCAGCTCGGGCTTTTCGGCGGAGGCGCCCTCCTCCTGTTGCGGTGCCGGCATGGTCGGCTCATGCCCGAAGACCATGCCCACACCGTTCTCCTTGGCGTAGATCGCGACCAGGGCCGGCATGGGCACGACGACCTGCATGGGCTGCCCACCGAAGCGGGCGTGAAAGCTCACGGCATCGTTCTCGATGCGCAGATCGCGCACCGCAGCGGGCCCGACGTTCAGCACGATCTGGCCATTCTGCACGAATTGGCGCGGCACGCTGACGCCAGGCTGCTCGGCGTCCACCACGATATAGGGAGTCTGGTCATTGTCCAGAAGCCACTCGTAGAGGCCTCGGGCCAGATAGGGGCGGCTCGACAACATGGCGTTCTGCCCTCCAGTCTGTCGGCGTCGGGCAAGCCCGACGCCTGGTTCAGGCGCGCATCTCGCGCTCGTTCTCGCTCAGCGACGACACGAAGGATTCCCGTTCGAACAGGCGCTCCATGTAGGCAACGAGCGGCTTGACCTGCTTCTCCGGAAGCTCGATGCCCAGCACCGGGAGACGCCAGAGTATCGGCGCGATACAGCAGTCTACCAGCGAGAATTCCTCGCTCATGAAGAACGGCACGTCCTCGAAGATCGGCGAGATGCCGATGAGGCTTTCACGCAGCTCCTTGCGTGCCTTCTCCACCTCCTTCTTGCTGCCGCTCTCGATCTGTTCGACCAGCGGGCACCACTCCCGCTCGATGCGATGCATCCAGAGCCGGCTCTGCGCCCGTGCGACGGGGTACACCGGCAGCAGCGGCGGATGGGGGAAGCGCTCGTCCAGGTACTCCATCATGACCTTGGACTCATAGAGCGCCAGATCGCGATCGACCAGGGTCGGCACGCTGTTGTAGGGGTTCAGGTCGGCAAGCTCTTCGGGACGTTGGTCGCCATTGACCTCGACGATATCGACCGCCACGCCCTTCTCGGCGAGCACGATACGTACGCGATGACTGAAGTGGTCATCGCCTCCCGAGTAGAAGATCATCGACGACCGCTTGGCCACTACACCCATGTAACAATCCTCGCATCAATTCGAACCAGCATGATAGCACGCACCCAACTGCGGGGGTGGCGTGCTCTCGAACTCGGAACAATACGCAGGGGGCGCATGGCACGATGGCCATACGCCCCCTGCGGCACGACCTACCGATTCGAGCGAATCAGTGGATGTCGCGCCAGTACTCACGCTTCAGCAGGTACGCCAACACGCCGAAAATGAAGATGAAGATCAGCACCTTCGGCCCCAGCGCCTGCGCATGCAGCTTGGTCGGTTCGCCGACGTAGGCCAGGAAGTTGGTCAGATCGTAGACCGCCTCCTCGAACTCCTCCGGCTCCATGGCGCCGGGCTGCGTCACCTGCAGCACCTCGCAGGACTGGTACTTGCCGGTGAGCGGATCGAGCTCCGCCCCATGGACGGGACGATCCGTCTCGGCACAGACCTTCTCCTGCACGCCCTGCAGCGGCTCCAGCACGTTGGGCATGGCGACCAGATCGAACACGTCGTTGTTGACCCCATTGGGACGCTCGGGGTCACGGTAGAAGGTCAGCAGGTACGAGTAGATCCAGTCGGTGCCGCGCAGCCGCGCCTCGAGGGTGAGGTCGGGCGGGGGCGCGCCGAACCAGCTCTCGCCGTCCTCGCTGCTCATGGCGTTGTTCATCTGGTCGTTGTAGGCCAGGGACGAAGAGAAGATCAGGTTCTCCTCGATGAGCTCCTGCGGAACGTCGAGGTCCTCGGCGGCACGAGCGAAGCGCTGATGCTCGAGCGAATGACACCCCATGCAGTAGTTGACGAAGAGCTTCATGCCCCGCTGCAACGACGGCTTGTCTTGGAGATCCGGCGTCATCGAGTACGGCACGCTCTCGCCACCCGCCGCCATCGCGGTGAAGGGCACCAGCACGAAGAGCAGTGCGAACAGTTGCTTTTTCATTAGCCAGTCACCCTCTCCGGAATGGGTTTGGTCTTCTCCATCCTGGTGTAGAACGGCATCAGCAGGAAGAAGGCGAAGTAGACCGCCGTGCAAACCTGCGCCAGCACGGTACGACCGTCAGTCGCCGGCAGCACGCCCAGCACGCCGAGAATCACGAAGCTGATGGCGAACAGCGCCAGCATCACCTTGGAGATCCAGCCCTTGTAGCGCATGGAGTTCACCGGGCTGCGGTCGAGCCAGGGCAGCACGAACAGCACCGCGATGGCCGCGCCCATGAATACGACGCCGAGGAACTTGGCATCCAGCCCGAAGATCGAGAAGGTGATGGCGCGCAAGATGGCGTAGAAGGGCGTGAAGTACCACACCGGTGCGATATGGTCCGGCGTCTTCAACGGGTTGGCCGGCTCGAAATTGGGCTTCTCGAGGAAATAGCCGCCGCCCTCGGGGAAGTAGAACACCACCGCGCAGAACACGAACAGGAACACGGCCACGCCGAACACATCCTTGACGGTGTAGTACGGATGGAAGGGAATGCCATCGATCGGCTTGCCGGTCTCGTCCTTCTTGGCCTTGATGTCGATGCCGTCCGGATTGTTGGAACCGACCTCATGCAGGGCGATGAGGTGGAGCACCACCAGGGCCAGGATCACGATGGGCAGCGCCACCACGTGCAGGGCGAAGAAGCGGTTGAGCGTGATGCCGGAGATCAGGTAGTCACCGCGCACCCACTGAGCCAGGTCCGGGCCGATGCCGGGGATCGCAGAGAACAGCGAGATGATCACCTGGGCGCCCCAGTAGGACATCTGCCCCCAGGGCAGCAGGTAACCCATGAAGGCCTCGGCCATCAGCGCCAGGTAGATCGCCATGCCGAAGATCCACACCAGCTCGCGAGGCGCCTTGTAGGAGCCGTAGAGCAGGCCGCGGAACATGTGCAGATAGACCACCACGAAGAACGCGGAAGCGCCGGTGGAATGCAGGTAGCGGATCAGCCATCCCCACTCCACGTCGCGCATGATGTATTCGACGGAGGCGAAGGCACCCTCGGCGGAAGGGTTGTAGCTCATGGTCAGCCAGACGCCGGTGAGAATCTGGTTGACCAGCACCAGCAGGGCGAGTGAGCCGAAGAAGTACCAGACGTTGAAGTTCTTGGGCGCGTAATACTTGGAGAGATGGTCCTGCCACATCTGGGTGGCGGGGAAGCGGTCGTCCACCCAGCGCATGAATCCGCTCTCTGCCTTGGCACGGTTCGGATTACCCATCAGGCAGCCTCCTCATCTTCGCCGACGACGATCACGCTGTCGCTTTCAAAGCGATACGGCGGCACCTCGAGATTGGTCGGCGCCGGTACGTTGCGAAACACGCGGCCCGCCAGGTCGAAACGCGAGCCGTGGCAGGGGCAGAAGAAACCGCCCGGCCAGTCGTCCGTCCCCACCCCTTCGGCGTTCGGCTCGGGGCGGAACAGCGGCGAGCAACCCAGATGGGTACAGATACCGATCAGCACGCCGATCTCGGGCTTGATCGAGCGCAGCGGACCGCTGACGTAGCTCGGCTGCTGCGGTTCATTTGACTCGGGGTCGGCCAGACGGGAGGGATCGAAGCTTTCGGTGCGCTCGATCATGTCGGAGGTACGCCGGATGACCCAGACTGGCCTTCCGCGCCATTCGACGGTCATGCGCTGTCCCGGCTCGAGCTTCGAGACGTCCGCCGTCACTGGCGCCCCTGCCGCCCTTGCCCTGGCACTCGGCTGCCAGGAAGCCACAAAGGGAACTGCCACTCCCACGGCCCCCACCGCCCCTACGACGGTGGTAGCCCCAAGGAGGAGACGGCGCCGCCCTTTGTTCACGCCGTTGTCTGCCATTTTCTGGTTTCTCCCATCAGCTTACCCGTTGATCCCGCACGGAATGAGTTCCGCGACCACGGATACCAAATCCGCCATATCTTAAGGAATCGCACCGCTTGGTACAAGACGAAACAGTCCTGACCAAGGTGGAATTCGACCTGCAATTGCTTGAAATAAAAATAAAAAAACCCGGGCAAACGCCCGGGTTTTTGTTTCGTTCTGGACGCAATCAGCGCTTGGAGAACTGCGGACGGCGACGCGCCTTGCGCAGGCCGACCTTCTTGCGCTCCACCTGACGTGCATCGCGAGTGACGTAGCCAGCGGCGCGCAGCGCCGGACGAAAGTCCTCGTTGTACTCCATCAGGGCGCGGGTGATACCGTGACGAATGGCGCCCGCCTGAGCGGAACCGCCGCCGCCCTTGACGGTGACATAGACGTCGAACTGCCCGGTCGTCTCGGTCAGTTCGAGCGGCTGGCGAACCACCATGCGGCCGGTAACGCGACCGAAATACTGATCCAGGTCACGGTTGTTGACGGTAATCTTGCCGGTGCCCGGCTTGAGGAAGACACGGGCTGTCGATGTCTTGCGGCGCCCGGTACCGTAATACTGCTGTGCCATGGTGATGATCCCCTCAGATGTTCAGTTCTTGCGGCTGCTGGGCGGCGTGCGGATGTTCGGCGCCGGCGTAGACCTTGAGCTTGGAGTACATGGCGCGCCCCAGCGGCCCCTTCGGCAGCATGCCCTTGACGGCAGACTCGATCACGCGCTCGGGTGCATGCGCGATCATCTTCTCGAAATTCATGGAGCGAAGACCGCCCGGGTAGCCGGTGTGGCGATAGTAGGTCTTGGCCTTGGCCTTGTTGCCGGTGACCCGCACCTTCTCGGCGTTGATCACGACGATGTAGTCGCCGGTATCGACATGAGGGGTGAACTCGGGCTTGTGCTTGCCGCGCAGGCGACGTGCAATTTCGGTGGCCAGACGGCCGAGCGTCTTGTCCGCCGCGTCGACGACATACCAGTCGCGCTGCACGCTCTGCGGCTTAGCAGTGAACGTTTTCATGGAGAAATCACCACAAGATCTATCAAGTGCATTGGACCCCGTGCGCCGCGGCGCCACCGGGATCATCCCTATTTTTCTTGGTTGCCGCGCTCAGTGAGCGGCGACAACGGTCGAGGAGCGCGTATTCTACATGAACTGCGCGCTCGGGATAAAGCCCTATCTGGCTGCCGTCATGGCTTGTGGGGCAGGCCAAGATACTCGTGCGACTGCATCTCCTGCAGTCGCGACAGGGTGCGCTGAAACTCGAACGCGAGCCGGCCGTCGGCATACAGCGCCTCCGCCGGTGCCTCGGCCGACATCAGCAGCTTGACGCCGCGATCGTAGAACTCGTCGACCATGTTGATGAAGCGGCGCGCCTGATCGTCGGTCGCCGCCCCCATCCGGGTCACGTTGGAGACCAGCACGGTGTGGAATTCGCGGGCCAGCTCGATGTAGTCGTTCTGGCTGCGCGGCCCGTCGCACAGTTCGCGGAACTCGAACCACACCACGTCGTCGTGCAGGCGCCGCGCTCGCAACACGCGGTGATTGATCTCGATCGGCACCTCGGCCTCGCCCTCGTGCCTGGCGATTTCGCGAAAGCTGCGCTCGAGCTCACGCTCGGCGGCCGCGTCGAGGGGCGCATGGAAGATCTCGGCCCGCTGCAGGGCGCGCAGACGATAGTCGATCCCCGAGTCGACGTTGACCACGCGGCAGTGCCGCTTGAGCAGGTCGATGGCGGGCAGGAAACGGGCGCGCTGCAGGCCGTCCTTGTACAGCTCGTCGGGCACGATGTTCGAGGTCGCCACCAGCACCACGCCGCGCTCGAACAGCGCCTCGAGCAGGTTGGCGAGAATCATGGCATCGGTGATGTCCTTGACGAAGAACTCGTCGAAGCAGATCACCCGCGCCTCGGCGGCGAATTTCCCGGCGATCAGCGTCAGCGGGTTCTTCTCGCCCTTGTAGTGCTCCAGCTCGTTGTGCACCCGCTGCATGAAGCGATGGAAATGGGTGCGCATCTTGTCGGGGAATGGCAGGGACTCATGGAAGGTGTCGACGAGATAGGTCTTGCCACGCCCCACCCCGCCCCAGAAATAGAGCCCCTGGATCGCCGGCAAGGCCGGCTCCTCGCCCCCCTTGTCGCGCTTGCCGAACAACCCCGCCACCCGGGACTTGAGCCCGCGCCCGGTGGTTACCGCCCGGGGCTCGGTCCGCGGCGAGGCCACGAGCTGGTCGTAGAGACGCTGCAGGTGCTCCACGGCCTGCTCCTGGGCAGGGTCGTAGTGAAAGTCGTCGCGCTCGAGGTCGGCCCGGTAGCGTGCCAGCGGCGTGCCGGCACCGGCCGAACGGGGCCCCGCAGAGGTCACGGTCGCGCACATGGAAGTTTCCTTGCTGGATCATGGCTCGCATCGTTGCAGGCCCCGCATTATACGCATCCCGAGCGCGGCGCGCAGAAAAATGGCCGATCGTTGACCCGCCGACGGCCAACGCTTCTATAATGGGCCGCCAGACATGGCTCGAACCGGGCAGCGGCACGGCCCCGGTGTGTATCAGTATCAGGAGAACTTCGTGGACTACGGCAATGTGAACTGGATCGTGGCCATCGTCAGCCTGCTGGCCGGCCTTGGCATCGGTGTCATCGGCCACCGCATGCTCGGCGCCTCGGCCACGCAGCAGCAGAAGCTGCGTCGCCAGGTGGCCGAGCGCGAGCGCGAACTCAGCGTGATGCGGGAGGGCATGAACGAGCATTTCACCCAGGTGGGCATGATGGTGGGCAATATCCAGCGTGAGATGCGCACCCTCGAGCATCGCCTCACCGAGGATGCCAGCACGTTGCACTGCGAACCCCGCCACGACCGTCAGCTGAAGGCGGCCGACCAGCCCGCCCTGACCGGCAGCGAGGACGACATACCGGCGCCGCGCGACTACGCCGACGGCTCCGGCGGCACCCTGTCGGAGGATTTCGGCCTCAAGTCCAGCGGCGAGAAGAGCGAGACCCCGCAGCCGCCGCGCTACTGAGCGCCCGCGTCCGCCGGGCGCGCCCCTCAGGCCGGATTGTCGATATCCACGAAGCGATGCTCGACACCGTACTCCCGCTCGAGCCAGCCCCCCAGCGCCTGGACTCCGTAGCGCTCGGTGGCATGGTGGCCCGCCGCCAGGTAGTGGATGCCGAGCTCCCGGGCCAGATGCGTGGTGCGCTCTGAGATCTCGCCCGAGATAAACGCCTCGGCACCGGCCTCCCAGGCCTGGACGATCATGTCCTGCGCCCCACCGGTGCACCACGCCACGCGGCGTACCGCTCCGCCACCGGGTGCCTCGACGAGCAGCGGCTCGCGCCCCAGACGCTCCCCCACATCACGCGCCAGGGCCGCAGGCGATGCGGCCTCGGGCAGGCTGCCGAGCCACACCAGCCCCTGGCCGAGCTCGCCGTCGGCACAACCTTCCACACGCCACCCGAGACGACGGCCGAGTTCGGCGTTGTTGCCGAGCTCGGCGTGGGCATCGAGCGGCAGGTGGTAGGCCAGCAGATTGATGTCGTGGAGCAACAGCGTGCGGATGCGTCGCTGCTTGATGCCGGTGATCGCCACCGGCTCGTTCTTCCAGAAGTAGCCGTGGTGGACGAGCAGCAGGTCCGCCCGCCACGCCACCGCCTCGTCGAGCAGCGCCTGGCAGGCGGTCACCCCACTCATCACGCGGCGCACCTCGTCTCGCCCCGCCACCTGCAGCCCATTGACGGTATAGTCCTTGAACGCGGTGACGTTCAGCAACGTATCGCAGGCCCGCACCAGCTCGGTTCGCAAAATCATCCCTGCCTCCCGGACAGCGCTTCGGTGTCGATGTTACAATCGGCCCCATTGTAACGACTGAGCGGGACACCATCGACTTCCCGCCGACCAGGAAGCGCCGCATGCGTCGTTCTCTCATTGCCTATGCCCTGCCCGTCCTCATCGGCGTGCTGCTGGCCATCGTCCTGCTGAACACCTTTCCGCAGCTACTGCGGGCCCCGTCGACCCCGGACACCTCCTCCCAACCCGCGCCGGACCCGGAGGTGACGGTGTCGCGCCCCTCCCCCGAGCTTCAGCAGGCCTCTCCCCTGGCGCGCCAGCAGGGGCCGGTCAGCTATTCGACCGCAGTCGAGAAGGCCGCACCGGCCGTGGTCAACATCTACTCGTCGCGGGTCGTGGCGCGCGAGGAGCATCCGCTGATGTCGGACCCGTTCTTCCGCCAGTTCTTCGCCGACGACCTGCCAACCCAGCAGCGCCTGCTGTCGAGCCTGGGCTCTGGGGTCATCGTCAGTGAGGACGGCTACGTGCTGACCAACCATCACGTCATCGATGGCGCCGACGAGATCCAGGTGGCCTTGCGTGACGGCAGGGAAACGCTGGCGGAGGTGATCGGCACCGACCCCGAGAGCGACCTGGCCGTGCTGCGCATCGACCTGGAGCAACTGCCGGTGATTCATCTCGCCGATACCGAGGACGTGGTGGTGGGCGACATTGCCATGGCCATCGGCAACCCCTTCGGCGTCGGCCAGACCGTCACCATGGGCATCATCAGCGCCACGGGGCGCAGCCACCTGGGGCTGAGTGCCTACGAGGATTTCATCCAGACCGACGCCGCCATCAACCCGGGCAACTCCGGCGGCGCCTTGATCAACGCCGAAGGCTCGCTGGTGGGAATCAACACCGCCATCTTCTCCCGCTCTGGCGGCTCCCAGGGGGTCGGCTTCGCCATCCCTACCCGCCTGGCGCGCACCATCCTGGAGGATCTGGTGACCCAGGGGCGCGTGATCCGCGGCTGGCTGGGCATCGAGGCGCAGGAGATGACCCAGGACCTGGCGGCCTCCTTCGGGTTGCAGGCGCCGCGCGGCGTGGTCATCTCCGCGGTGGTGCCGGACGGGCCCGCCGCCCGCGCCGGCCTGCGCCCGGGCGACGTGCTGCTGGAGGTCGACGGGCGCCCCATCCTCGATGCGCGTGCCGCGATGAGCGACATCGCCGCCATCGAGCCCGGGGCCACGCTTCCCTTGACGCTGGTGCGCAGCGGCGAGACCTTCACCGTCGACCTGGAGGTGGGCGAACGCCCGCTGCCGCCGAGCCGACGACCCGAACGCTGAGGAGCGGCGCCCCTCCTACTCCTTGATGCGGTACTCGGCGGAGCGGGCATGGGCCGTCAGCGACTCGCCGCGCGCCAGCACCGAGGCCACCCTGCCCAGCGCCGATGCTCCCGCTTCGGAGCAGTGGATGAGCGATGAGCGCTTCTGGAAGTCATAGACGCCCAGCGGCGAGGAGAAACGCGCCGTGCCGGAGGTCGGCAGCACGTGGTTGGGGCCGGCACAGTAGTCGCCCAGCGCTTCGGCCGTGTAGCGCCCCATGAAGATGGCCCCAGCATGGCGCACCTCCGGCAGCAGCGCGTGCGGATCGGCCAGGGAGAGCTCGAGGTGCTCAGGCGCGATGCGGTTGATCAGCGTCACTGCCTCGGCGCGATCCCGGCAGCGGATCAGGGCACCGCGTCGCGCCAGCGACTGGCGCACGATCGCCTCGCGCTCCAGCGTCGGCAGCAGACGGGCGATCGCCGCCTCGACCTCGGCCAGGTGGCGCGCGTCCCAGCTGACCAGCAGCGCCTGGGCGTCCTCGTCGTGCTCGGCCTGGGAGAACAGGTCCATGGCCAGCCACTCGGGATCGGTACCGCCGTCCGACACCACCAGGATCTCGGAGGGGCCGGCGATCATGTCGATGCCCACCTGGCCGAATACCGCGCGCTTGGCGGTCGCCACGTAGATGTTGCCGGGCCCGACGATCTTGTCGACCCGCGGCACGCTCTCGGTGCCGTAGGCCAGCGCTGCCACCGCCTGGGCGCCACCGATGGTGAAGACGTGATCCACCCCGGCGAGGTGGGCGGCGGCCAGCACCAGCTCGTTGAGCACCCCATCGGGCGTCGGCACCACCATGACGATCTCGCGCACGCCGGCCACGTGGGCAGGAATGGCGTTCATCAGCACCGAGGAGGGGTAGGCGGCCTTGCCGCCCGGCACGTAGATGCCGGCCCGGTCCAGCGGCGTGACCTGCTGGCCGAGCACACTGCCGTCCTCCTCGACGTAGGACCATGACGCCGGCTTCTGACGCTCGTGGTAGAGCCGAATGCGCTCGGCGGCCTGGGCCAGGGCGTCACGCTGTTCCGCGGGCAGACCGTGGAAGGCCTGCTCCAGCCGCGCCGCCCCCAGGGTGAGCTCGCTCATGGCGGTCACCTTCAGCCGGTCGAAGCGCCCCGTGTACTCGATCAGGGCGGCATCGCCGCGCTCACGAACCGCTGCGATGATCTCCGCGACACGCGCCTGAACCTCGGCGTCCGACACGCCCTCCCAGGCCAGCAGCGCCTCCAGGCGCGACTCGAAGTCGGCAGCCTCGGTCGACAGCCGGGAAATGTCGACGGTTTCGACGGGGGGTTCGCTCATCATCGCCTGCGCCTCCTGATGAATGGTTTCGTTGCGGGTACCGAATCGCATGGCTACCGAGCCGGCGCCTCGGCATGCGCTCGCCGACGCGCCACCGCCTCGGCGAGGCGTGCGATCAGCGGCTTGAGGCGTTCGTGCTTCATGGTCATCGCCGCCTTGTTGACCACCAGGCGGGTACTGATCGGCGCGATCAGCTCTCGCGGCGACATGCCGTTGGCGCGCAGGGTATTGCCGGTGTCGACGATGTCGACGATCTCGTCGGCCAGGTTCATCAGCGGCGCCAGCTCCATGGCCCCGTAGAGCTTGATCACTTCGGCCTGGATGCCCTGCTCGGCGTAGTAGCGCCGCGCCACGTTGACGAACTTGGTCGCCACCCGGCGCCGGGCCCGCGCCGCCGCGGCCCCGTCGATACCGGCGGTCATCAGCTTGCACTTGGCGATCTCGAGGTCCAGCGGCTCATAGAGCCCCTCGGCGCCGTGCTCGAGCAGCACGTCCTTGCCCGCCACGCCCAGGTCGGCGGCGCCCAGCTGTACGTAGGTCGGCACGTCGGTGGCGCGAATCACGACCAGCTTGACGTCGTCGAGGTTGGTATCGAAGAGCAGCTTGCGGCTCTTGCCCAGGTCCTCGGCCGGCACGATCCCGGCATCCGCCAGCAGCGGCAGGGTCTCGTCGAGGATGCGGCCCTTCGACAGGGCCAGAATCAGTTGCTTGCTCATGGTCTCGCCTATGGTCGGAAACCGCGGGCGCCGCCAGCCCGCTCAGCCGGGAATGCGACGAATCCGGGCGCCCAGCAGTTGCAGCTTTTCTTCAATGCACTCGTAGCCGCGGTCGATGTGATAGATGCGGTCGACCAGGGTCTCCCCCTCGGCCATCATCGCCGCGATGACCAGCGAGGCCGAAGCGCGCAGGTCGGTGGCCATGACCGGAGCACCGGAGAGCCGCTCGACCCCGGTGATCATGGCGGTATTGCCCTCCAGCGCCACCTGCGCTCCCATGCGATTCAGCTCCTGCACGTGCATGAAGCGATTCTCGAAAATCGTCTCGACCACATGGGAGGAGCCGTCCGCCACGGCGTTGAGGGCCACGAACTGGGCCTGCATGTCGGTGGGGAAGCCCGGGTAAGGCGCGGTGCGTATGTTGACCGGACGCGGGCGCCGCCCCTCCATGTCCAGCTCGATCCAGCCGTCGCCTACGGTGACCTTGGCACCGGCCTCCTCGAGCTTGGCCAGTACCGCCTCGAGAATGTCGGCGCGGGTATTGCGGACCCGCACGCGACCGCGCGACAGTGCGGCGGCCACCAGGAAGGTGCCGGTCTCGATGCGGTCGGGCATGACGTCGTGATAGGCGCCATGCAGCTGCTCGACGCCCTCGATGACGATGTTGTTGCTGCCGTGGCCGCGGATCTTCGCGCCCATCTTGATCAGGCACTCGGCCAGGTCCACCACCTCGGGCTCGCGGGCGGCGTTCTCCAGGATCGTGGTGCCTTCCGCCAGGGTCGCGGCCATCAGCAGGTTCTCGGTCCCAGTGACGGTGACGGTGTCGAAGAAGATGGTGGCGCCCTTGAGCCGACCGTCGACGCGGGCACGGATATAGCCACCCTCGACGCGTATCTCCGCGCCCATGGCCTCGAGCCCGCGGATATGGAGGTCCACCGGCCGCGAACCGATGGCGCAGCCGCCCGGGAGCGACACGTCGGCATGGCCGAAGTGTGCCAGCAGGGGCCCCAGCACCAGGATCGAGGCGCGCATCTTCTTGACCAGCTCGTAGGGGGCGTGGCAGTCCCGCACCTGGGAACCGTCGAGCTGGATGGTCATCTTCTCGCCCATCACCGGCTCCACGCCCATGCGACCCAGCAGCTCCAGCGTGGTGGTGATGTCCTGGAGATGCGGCAGGTTGCCGATGGTCACCGGCGCGTCGGCCAGCAGGGTGGCACACAGGATGGGCAATGCCGCGTTCTTGGCGCCGCTGGCCCAGACCTCGCCGTCGACGGGGCCGTTGCCGGTAATGATCAACTTGTCCATGAATGCTCGACCGTCAGGCGCCCTGGCCAGGTGAAGCCGCGTTCTCCGGCGCGCTAGCCCACTGCGCCGGGGTGTAGGTCTTGAGGCTGACGGCATGCACGGCACCCGAGGCAATCTCTTCGGCGAGAGCCCCATAGATCAGCTGCTGCCGCTTGACCGGCGACAGGCCGTCGAAGACATCGCCCACGGCAATGACCTGGAAGTTGCAGCCTTCGCCCTGGATATAGAAATCGCAGTCCTCGAGGCGCGCCTCGAGCAGCGCCTTGACGTCACTGGGTTGCATGAAAAACGGAACTCCTGTGGGACGAATGGAGCGGCCGCGGCCCCATGAAGGCCGCCGCCGGAAACCAGAATCCCTACATGGTAAAGAAAAGCATCGCACTTGGCGATGCCGGAACCGGGCCTGGCGGTGGGGATCAGGCCTCGCCGGCGAGCGGCAGCAGCGCGTCGAGCCCGGCCACCCGGGTCAGCCGCGCCAGCGGCGCCGAGAGTTTGACCTGGTCGATCTCGACACCGGCCGCGCGTGCCTGGCGCGCCCACTCGAGCAGCACGCTGAGCGCGGCACTGCTGACCTGCTCGACCCCGCCAAGGTCGAGCACCACGCGAGCCCCGGCGGCCTGGTCGGCGAGCCAGGCACGACCCGCCTCCGCCAGCGGCGCGGCAATCTCGAAGTCGACATCGCCGCTGACGGCCAGCCCCTGCGGGCCGGTTTCCAGCCGCACACCGCCACGCTCGAGCAGCCGGCTCATGAGCGGCCGCCTTCCTCGAGCTCCTCGGTGGCGATCTCCGGCGACCAGTTGGCGATCACCGCATCGTAGTCACGGCCGTGGTCGCGCATGGCCTGGTCGAACTGGTTGCGGAAAGTCAGCCCCAGGTTGATACCGTTGACGATGACGTTGACCACCTTCCACTGGCCATCGCTCAGGCGCAGCGTGTAGCTGACCGGATAGACCGTACCGTCCATGGCTACCACTTCCATGGCCACGGAAGCCTGGTCCTCGTGGCGCGACGCTCGCCGACTCTCCAGTACGCGCAGCTCACGATAATCGAAGGTCACCAGCCCCTTGGTATAGGTATCGATCAGGGTCTGGCGGAAGACGTCGACGAACTGCGAACGCTGCCGGGGAGAGGCGTTCTGGAAGTAGCGCCCCATCACGCTGGCGCCGATGTAGCGGAAGTCGGCGATGTCGTCGAGGCTGTCGTCGACCAGCGACTTGAGTTCGTTGATATTGCTGGCGTAGTACTCCTTGCGCCCATCGATCTGTCCCATCAGCCCGTCGATGCTGTCACGTATGACCTGCTCGGGATCGCGTTCCGGCGCCGCCACCGCCGACAGGCTGACCAGGACCAGGGTCAGGCCGGCTACCAGGCGGCGAAACGGGGCGAGGGATAGCGTCATCTGACTCATGGTTCGACCTCTAGTGAAACGGTGACAAGGGTGTGGCTCAGTCATTGACCATATTGGACACGAACTGCTGGATCAGTTCTTCCAACACCAGGGCGGACTGGGTATCGCGGATGGTATCGCCAGCGCTCAGCGTCTCGGGGTCCCCGCCGACCGTCAGCCCGACGTACTGCTCGCCCAGCAGGCCCGAGGTGAGGATGGCCGCCGTGGTGTCGCGCGGCAGGCGACCCTCCAGCTCGGCGTCGAGTTCGAGGACGACCCGGGCATCGTACCATTCGGTATCCAGCTCGACCGCGGTGACGCGCCCTACCGTGACGCCCGACATGGTGACGCGGGCACGCGGCTTGAGGCCGCCGATGTTGGCGAAGTTGGCCTCCAGGCGGAAGGTGTCGTCCGGCACCGTGAAGGTCAACCCGCTGACCCGCAGCCCCAGGACCAGCAACCCCAGTATGCCGGCCAGCATGAACAGCCCGACGCCCAGCTCCATTGTCTTGCTGCGCTTCATCCTGCCTCTCCAGTAAGCGATAGGTATTTACCGAGCATCAGGAAAACCCTCCGAACATCAGCGCGGTGAGCACGAAATCGAGCCCCAGCACCGCCAGCGAGGAGTAGACCACGGTGCGCGTGGTGGCACGCGAGATGCCCTCCGAGGTGGGTACCAGGTCGTACCCCTGGAACACCGCGATCCAGGTCACCACCAGGGCGAACACCAGACTCTTGACCATGCCGTTGCCGACGTCGGCGATGAAATCGACGCTGGCTTGCATGCTGCTCCAGTAGGAGCCCTCGAACACGCCCAGCCACTCGACGCCGACCAGATAGCCGCCGTAGATGCCAACCACGCTGAAGCCGACGGTGAGCATTGGCAGCGCCACGAAGCCTGCCCACAGACGCGGCGCCACCACCCGGCGCAGCGGATCGACGCCGATCATCTCCATGCTGGTGAGCTGCTCGGTGGCCTTCATCAGGCCGATCTCGGCGGTCAGCGCCGAGCCGGCACGCCCGGCAAACAGCAGCGCCGCCACTACCGGCGACAGCTCACGCAGCAGCGACAGCGCCACCATCTGCCCCAGCGCCTGCTCGGCGCCGAAGTCGACCAGGATGGTGTAGCCCTGTAGCGCCAGCACCATGCCGATGAACAGCCCCGACACCAGCACGATCGCCAGCGACAGCACGCCGACGAAGTGCATCTGCCGTAGCCACAGGTAGCAGCCTTCGCGGGACGGGATGCCGATGGAGGACTGGACGAGGAACAGCCCCGCCCTCCCCAGGGCCTCGAGCACGTCGCAGCCGCCGCGCCCGAGGCGCATGATGCGCCCGATGATCATGGCCGCCCCTCCAGGTTGAGGATGTCGCGGAAGTAGTCCGGCGCCGGATAGTGGAAGGGCACCGGGCCGTCCGGCTCGCCGTGCACGAACTGACTGACGCGCGGGTCGTCGTCGATGTCGAGACTCCCCGGCGTACCGTGCGCCATGACCCGCCCGTCGGCGATGACGTAGACATAGTCCGCAATCGACAGGGTCTCCTGAATATCGTGCGAAACCACGATGGAGGTCAGTCCGAGCGCCTCGTTGAGCTTCTTGATCAGCTGTACCAGCACGCCCTTGGAGATCGGGTCCTGGCCCACGAACGGCTCGTCGTAGAGCACCAGGTCAGGGTCGAGCGCAATCGCCCGGGCCAGCGCGACGCGCCGCGCCATGCCGCCCGACAGCTCCGCCGGCATCAGTTCGCGCGCCCCACGCAGCCCCACCGCCTGCAGCTTCATCAGCACCAGGTCGCGAATCATCGCCTGGGGCAGATCGGTATGCACACGCAGCGGGAAGGCCACGTTCTCGAACACGCTGAGGTCGGAGAACAGCGCGCCGCTCTGGAACAGCATGCCCATGCGCCGACGCAGGGTGAACAGCGCCTTGCGCGACAGCGCGTGCACGTCCTGACCGGCGATCAGGACTCTACCGGCGTCGGGAACCAGCTGCCCGCCGATCAGCTTGAGCAGCGTCGTCTTGCCCGTGCCGCTGGGGCCCATGATGGCCGTGATCCGGCCACGGGGGATCCGCAGCTCGACGCCGTCGAAGATGGTCTTTTCACCGCGCGAGAAACGCAGCCTCTCCACCTCCACGAAGGGGGAATCGATCATGCCGCAAGGTCCAGGAAAAATTATCGAACATCGTATCCTAACTGCTCTGCCCGACGCCAGCCCGAGCCACGGCGTCGCTTGCACCCGAACCGCTGAAGACGTCTAATGTGCGGCCTCACTTGCCACCCTGATCCGTTGCCATGCTGATCGCTTTCGTCGCCGTCGCCCTCGGCCTTGCCGGCCTCACCTGGAGCGCCGACCGTTTCGTCAATGCCGCGGCCGCCACGGCCAGCCGCACCGGCCTGAGCGCGATGCTCGTCGGCATGACCGTGGTGGCGCTGGGCACCTCGGCGCCCGAGATGGTGGTGGCGCTGTTCGCGGCTCTGGACGGCCTTCCCGACCTGGCCATCGGCAACGCGCTGGGCTCCAACATCGCCAACATCGGGCTGGTGCTGGGCGCGACGGCGCTGGCGCGCCCCGTCCCGGTGCCCTTCTCGCTGGTGCGTCGCGAGCTGCCCCTGTTGCTCGGCGCGACCGGGATCACCGGCTATGCGCTGGCCAACGGCGTGCTGGGACACTTCGATGGCTTGGTCCTGCTGCTGCTGATGGTCTTCAGCCTGTGGTGGCTGATTCGCGCCGATACGCCCGATGCCAACCCGGCCGGCGAGATACCCGACATGACGCTCAAGCGCGCACTCTCCTGGCTGGTCGTCACCCTGCTGCTGCTGTCACTGAGCTCCCGCGCCCTGGTGTGGGGGGCCAGCGAGCTGGCGCGCGGCCTCGGCATCAGCGAACTGGTGATCGGCCTGACCGTGGTCGCGGTGGGTACCAGCCTGCCGGAACTGGCTGCCTGCGTAGCCAGCGCACTCAAGCGCCACCACGACCTGGCCATCGGCAACGTGATCGGCTCCAACCTGTTCAATCTTCTCGCGGTGCTGCCGATTCCGGCGCTCATCGCCCCCGGCGCCCCCCACCCGGACGCCGCGGGACGCGACTATCGCGTCATGCTGCTGCTGACGCTGGCCCTGGCCATCCTGCTGCTGTGGCAGCGCCAGGGCCGGCTCGGCCGCCTCGTCGGCGGTGCCTTCCTGACCACTTACGCCGCCTACCTGGTCTGGCTCGGCGTCAGCGGCGGGGCCACTTGAGTGAAACCTCCCATCGGGCAACAATCATCGCCATGAGCTCAGACGATTCCACCGCACCCCCCGACAGCGCCGCCCCGGGCATCACGCCGCTGAGGGAGAGCGCTCGACGCACCCTCAGGATCGAGGAGCAAGCCATCGCGGCACTCCTCGAGCGGCTCGACAGCCACTTCGACCGCGCCTGCGAGCTGATGCTCGCCTGCCAGGGCCGCGTGGTGGTGACCGGCATGGGCAAGTCGGGCCATGTCGCCGGCAAGATCGCCGCCACACTTGCCAGCACCGGCACGCCGTCGTTCTTCGTGCACCCCGGCGAGGCCAGCCACGGCGACCTCGGCATGATCACCCCAGGCGACGTGGTGCTGGCCTTGTCGAACTCCGGCGAGACCGCCGAGGTCACCGCACTGCTGCCGCTGCTCAAGCGCATCGGCACGCCGCTGATCAGCATGACCGGGCGCCCCGACTCGACGCTGGCCCGCCACGCCGACGCCCACCTCGATGCCGGCGTCGAACGCGAGGCCTGCCCCCTCGACTTGGCGCCAACGGCTTCGACCACCGCCGCGCTGGCGCTGGGCGATGCGCTGGCCGTGGCCCTGCTCGAGGCGCGCGGCTTCACCGCCGAGGACTTCGCCCTCTCGCACCCCGGCGGCAGTCTTGGCAAGCGGCTGCTGCTGCGCGTCAGCGACCTGATGCACCAGGGCGAGCGACTGCCGAGCGTGCCGCTGGGCAGCCCCTTGCGCGACGCCCTGCTCGAGATCACCCGGCAGGGGCTCGGCTTCACCTGCGTCGTCGATGAGCACAATCGGCTGATCGGTGTCTATACCGACGGCGACCTGCGCCGCACGCTCGACCAGTATCAGGACCTTAGCCAGCTGACGGTGGACGATGTCATGACCCGGCCCGGCAAGCGCATCGCCCCCGACGTGCTGGCGGCCGAAGCGGTACGCATGATGGAAGACAACCTGATAACGGCGCTGGCCGTCGTCGACGAAGCGGGCCACCCGATCGGTGCCCTGCACATGCACGATCTGCTGCGAAGCGGCGTGATCTGACCTCATCCCGACCAAGGAAAGCCCATGGCTCTGGCCACCTCCACTCTCGATCCGCATCTTGTCGACCGCCTGCGCAAGGTTCGCCTGCTGGCGCTGGACGTGGACGGCGTACTCACCGACGGCCGCCTCTATTTCCAGGCCGACGGCGTCGAAATCAAGGCATTTCACACCCAGGACGGCCTGGGCCTCAAGCTGCTGCGGCGGGCCGGCCTGCAGGTAGCCTTCCTGACCGGACGCGAATCGCCCATGGTCAGCCACCGCGCCGCCGCCCTGGGTATCGATCACGTCTACCAGAGCTGCGAGGACAAGCTCGCCACCCTGCGCGAGCTGTGCACGCGGCGGGGCATCGAGCTCGAACAGGTGGCCTACTGCGGCGACGACCTACCCGACCTGGCCGCCATCCAGCGTGCCGGCATCGGCATCACCGTCCCCAACACCCCGCCCTACATCCGCGACGTGGCCGACTACGTCACCGAACGCAGCGGGGGACACGGCGCGGTGCGCGAGATCTGCGACCTGCTGCTCGAGGCCCAAGGGCATCGCGACGCGCTGGTCGATACCTACCTCCACGGCAAGCGCTGAGGCCGAGCGAACATGCTGCGTCGGTTGCCACGCCCCTCGTTTCGTGTCTGGCTGTTCCTGCTGCTGGTGATCCTCGGCGGCCTGATCGCCTGGCTGGATCCCTGGCAGGCCCCGGCCCCCGGCCCGGTCCCCACCGACGAGGCCGGCGAACCCGACTATTACCTGGAGCAGGCGCAGCTGACCCGCTTCGACGCCACCGGTCTGGCGCATCAGCGCCTGGAGAGCCCGCGACTCGTCCACACCCCCCATGACGACGTCACCCGTGCCGTCACGCCCCTGGCCCATCTGATCGACCGCGACAACCGGCGCTGGGAGGCGAGCGGTGAGGAAGGCCGTCTCGGCCCGGGCGGCAATCCGCTGACGCTCTCGGGCGACGCCCGGCTGTTCGCGCCCGAGGAGCGCTGGCAGCTCGACACCGAGACCCTGCACTTCGACGCCAACGTGGGTCATGCCTGGAGCGACACGCCCGCCCTGCTGCAGCAACCCCCCCAGCACATGCGCGGCGAGCGCTTCGACGCCTGGATTCATGACAATCGGGCACGTTTGACCGACAATGTGCGCGGCCACCATGTCCCGGAAGGCACCCAGTCGGGACAAGCCGACGCCGTCAACCTAGAGGATTTCACGCCATGAAGCGATGCAGGCTCCCGACCCTCCGCAGGCCATTCACCCTGGCACTGGCCAGCGTGACGCTGATCGGCCTGGCGAGTATCGGGCCGGCCATGGCGCAGCAGCGCGACGCCGAGCAGCCCATCGAGGTCGAGGCCGACCGGCTCGACCTCGACGATCGCGCCGGCACCGCGGTCTACACCGGCGATGTCGACATTCGCCAGGGCAGCATGCGACTCACCGGCGACCGCGTCGAGTTTCAGCGCAATGCGGCCGGCGAACTCTCGCGCGCCACGGCCCGCGGCGAGCGCGCCTACATCGAGCAGCAGCCCGACCCCGAGCAACCCGTGGTTCGCGGCTGGGGGCGTACCATTGTCTACCATGTCGCCGAGCGCCGTGTGGAACTGATCGACCGCGCCGAGCTGCACCAGGGCGGCGACACCTTCGACGGCGGCTACCTCGAGTACTTCCTCGACCGCCGCGTGGTGCAGGCACGCTCCCAGAGCGAGGGCGTCGAAGGCAGCCAGCGCATTCGCATGACCCTGCAGCCGGAGCGCTGACATGTCGATGAAGACCCTGCACGCCCGCCACCTGGCCAAGAGCTACAAGCGTCGCCGCGTGGTCCACGACATCAGCCTCACCATCGAGCAGGGCCGCGTGGTCGGCCTGCTCGGGCCCAACGGGGCCGGCAAGACCACGTCGTTCTACATGATCGTCGGTCTGGTCAAGGCCGATGCCGGTGAAGTGCACATCGACGACCGGGACCTCTCGCACAGCGCCATGCACGAACGGGCTCGGGCGGGTATCGGCTACCTGCCCCAGGAGGCATCGATCTTTCGCAAGCTGTCGGTAGCCGACAACATCATGGCCATCCTCGAGACGCGCCGGGATCTCGACCGCCGCGGGCGACAGGAGAGGCTCGAGCAGCTGCTGGAAGATTTCCACGTCACCCACATCCGCGACAACCTGGGCATGAGCCTGTCCGGCGGCGAACGGCGCCGCGTCGAGATCGCCCGGGCGCTGGCCACCGAACCGGCCTTCATCCTGCTCGATGAACCCTTCGCCGGGGTCGACCCGATCTCGGTGGGCGAGATCAAGGGCATCATCCGCCAGCTCAAGGCGCGCGACATCGGGGTGTTGATCACCGACCACAACGTCCGTGAAACCCTCGACATCTGCGACTCGGCCTACATCGTCGGCGACGGCCAGATCATTGCCGATGGAAACGCCGAGGCCATTCTGGCCAACAAGCGGGTGCGAGAGGTCTATCTCGGCGAGGACTTTCGCCTGTAGCGCACTCCACTGCATTATGCAAGCACCTGGGACGCATTAAAACATTCTAATCAGGGATAAAAACTTTCACTGGCATGCATATTGCAGCCATTTCTCTTGCAAGTCATGGGCTACCCGTCTAGGGTAGAGCTTTTCCGGCAGATGAGCGCCTTACCCTCATGGCCATGAAAGCGTCCCTGCAATTACGTGTCGGCACTCAGCTGACCATGACCCCCCAGCTGCAACAGGCCATAGCCCTGCTGCAGCTCTCGACCCTCGACCTACGCCAGGAGATCCAGCAGGCGCTGGAATCCAACCCCATGCTGGAACTCGACGACGGCTTCGGCGAACAGGCCGTCAGCGAAACCCCGAGCGACGACTGGGCCAGCGAGATACCCAGCGAACTCTCCACCGACAGCGACTGGACGGACACCTACCCCGACCACGGCACGGGCTCCGGCTCAGGCGCCGCCACCGGCGAGGGGCCGGACTTCGAGCGCCAAGCCTCGGCGCAGACCCTCGCCGGCCATCTGATCTGGCAGCTGGCGATGACCGACCTGAACGACCGCCAGCGCCTCATCGCCGAGAGCCTGATCGACGCCGTGGACGCCGCCGGCTACCTGGCCCACCCCCTGGAGGAAATACGCGACGGCCTGCGCCGTCAGGGCCTGGAGGGGTTGCCCACCCGGGAGGTCGAGCAGGTCCTGCTGCGATTGCAGCAGTTCGAGCCCACCGGCGTGTTCGCCCGCGACCTGCGCGAGTGCCTGATGCTGCAGCTGGCGGCGCTGCCCGATGATACCCCACTGCTGCCCCAGACCCGCCGTCTCGTGCGCCAGTTCCTCGAGGCGCTGGCTGCCGACGACCGCCGCCTGCTCAAGCGTCGCCTGGGTCTCGACGACGAGTCGCTGGACCAGGTCATCGCCCTGGTTCGCTCGCTGGATCCCCGCCCCGGCAGCGACTTTGCCGAGGTCGGCAGCAGCTACGTCACCCCGGACCTCGTCGCCTATCACGACGAATCGGGCTGGCGCGTGGAACTCAACGCCGAGGCCCTGCCGCGCCTGCGCATCCAGCCCGACTACGTCGCCCTGGTGCGGCGTGCGGACAAGAGCCAGGACAACCAGTTCCTCAAGGATCACCTGCAGGAGGCCCGCTGGCTGATAAAGAGCCTGGCCAGCCGCAACGACACGCTTCTGCGGGTGGGACGGGAGATCATGGCGCGCCAGATCGAGTTTCTCGAGCAGGGCGAGGAAGGCATGAAGCCGCTGGTGCTGGCCGACATCGCCCAGGCCGTCGAGATGCACGAATCGACCATCTCGCGGGTGACGACGCAGAAGTTCATCCATACTCCGCGAGGCGTCTTCGAGCTGAAGTACTTCTTCTCCAGCCATGTCGGCGGAAGCGGCGACGGGGACGTCCACTCCAGCACCGCGATCCGTGCCCGCATCCGCAAGCTCATCGCCGACGAGCCGCCCCGCAAGCCGCTCTCCGACAGCCGCCTGGTGGATCTGCTGGCCGAGGATGGCATCCAGGTCGCCCGCCGCACGGTGGCCAAGTATCGCGAAGCCTTGGGCATCCCCTCATCGAGCGAGCGCAAGCGTTTTCGTTGACCCCGCGACGTGATGTTGACCCCGGGCAATCCCGCCGCCCGAGGGGGTATGCAGGGCAGGAAAAAGGGTTACAATCGAGCTACCACCCGAAGGACGAAGGAGCTTGTCATGCAAGTCAACATCACCGGCCATCATGTTGAGCTGACCGATTCACTGCGTGACTACGTGAGCGAGAAGCTGAACCGCGTCCAGCGACATTACGACAACATCACCAACGTGCAGGTCACGCTCTCGATCGAGAAGGAGCGCCAGCAGGCCGCCTGCACGCTGCATGCCGCCGGCGCCGATCTGCATGCCGAAGCTTCCGATCAGGACATGTACGCCGCCATCGATGCGCTGACCGACAAGCTCGATCGTCAACTGGTCAAACACAAGGAAAAGGCCCAGGCTCGCGCCCAGGGCGCCGGCGTTCGCTGAGTTGCCATGACACTGGAAACCATCCTGCCCCCGGAACGCGCTCTGTTCGACGTTCCGGGAGGCAGCAAGAAGAGGGTGCTGGAGTTCTTCAGCACCTTCATCGCGCAGAACACCCCGAGCCTCGACAGCCAGGAGGTCTTCGGTAGACTGGTCGGGCGCGAGCGGCTGGGCAGCACCGGTATCGGCAACGGCGTGGCCATTCCTCATGCCCGCAGCCCCCACTGCCACAGCCCCGTGGCCGCCTTTCTCAAGCTGGCCGAACCCATCGACTTCGACGCCATCGACGGCGAGCCGGTCGACCTGGTGTTCGTGCTGCTGGTGCCCGAAGAGGCCGACGATACGCACCTGTCGCTGCTGAGCCAAGTAGCCAGCGTCATGAACGACGCCGAGACGCGCGCCCGGCTGCGCAAGTGCACGAGCCAGCGTGAACTCCACGAGCGTCTCGTCGAAGCGATACGACGACAGTCCTCGGCCTGACCGCTTCCCTCGCCGTACGGCCAGCCCCTGATCAGGAGATTCCTCATGCAGCTTGTGATCATCAGCGGCCGTTCCGGCTCCGGCAAGTCGATCGCACTGCAGGCGCTCGAGGACATCGGTTACTACGCCATCGACAACCTTCCGGCGATGCTGCTCGGCTCGCTGGTGGATGAGCTACGCAGCTCGCCCACGATCCAGACCTCCATCGCCGTCAGCATCGATGCGCGCAACCTCCCCCACGCCCTGGAGCGCTTCCCGCGCCTGCTGGAGGAGCTGCGCAACAAGCAGGTCGACTGCCAGGTCATCTACCTGACCACCGATGCCCGCATTCTCCTCGAACGCTACTCCGCGACCCGACGGCGTCACCCCCTGACCCGCGGCCGGGACATGACCCTGAACGAGGCCATCGAGTCGGAAGACGCCACGCTGAGCGACATTCGCAACCTGGCGGACCTGATCATCGACACCTCGCGGCTGTCGGTGCATGACCTGCGCGGGCGTATCACCGAACAGGTGGCCAGCCATCGCGCCGACCAGTTGACCCTGACGGTGGAGTCGTTCGGCTTCAAGGGCGGCGTACCGCTCGATGCCGATATCGTCTTCGACGCGCGCTGCCTGCCCAACCCCTACTGGGACCCGCGATTGCGCTCGGCCACCGGCAGGGAGCCCTGCATCGTGGAGTTCCTCGAACAGTATCCTCTGGTCCAGCAGATGCTCGACGACATCATCGCCTGGGTCGAGCGCTGGCTACCGGCCTACCGCGATACCCACCGCAGCTACCTGACCGTCGCCATCGGCTGCACCGGCGGCCAGCACCGTTCGGTGTACCTGGCGGAGCGCCTCGCCAAGCACCTGGCCCGGCAGCAGCCGGACGTGCGCCTGCGTCACCGGGAGCTCGGCATCCACACCCCGGTCACCGCCACCCGGGATGTGACCGTAGAGACCTCCGAACGCAAGGAAACCTGAGTGTGCCCTGCCGCAAGCTGACCCTGACCAACAAACGCGGCCTCCATGCCCGCGCTGCCACCAAGCTGGTCCAGTGCTGCCAGCCCTTCAGCGCGCGCGTGCTCGTCAACCGCGGGCCGCAGCAGGCCGATGCCAGCAATATCATGGCGCTGCTGATGCTGGGGGCTCCCTGCGGCACCGAACTCGAGGTCAGCGCCGAGGGCGAAGATGCCGAAGCGGCGCTGGAAGCGATCGAGGCCCTCTTCGAGGCCCGCTTCGAAGAGGATACCTAGAGGAATGGCTGCGCTCGTCCATGCGGCGTTGAAGCCTGCTCGTCGGGCTTCGCCTGGCCTGGCCATCGCTCGCTCATGGCGCCGGCCAGGCGGCAAGGGATAGGAAGCTCATCCCATTCAGCTACCGGCCACGGTCATCTCGTCGATCAGCCAGCTGCCGGTATGGATGCTGCCGCGAGTGTCGATGTCATTGCCCACGGCCAGCAGCCCCTTGTACATTGCCTCGAGGTTGCCGGCGATGGTGAACTCCTCCACCGGATGTCGGATCTCACCGTTCTCCACCCAGAAGCCGGCCGCCCCACGCGAATAGTCGCCGGTCACGCCGTTGACCCCCTGCCCCATCAGTTCGGTGACTAGCACGCCCCGACCCATGCGGGCGAGCAGCGCCTCGCGCGACTCGAGCGGTGCGGCGATGCGCAGGTTGCGTGCGCCGCCGGCGTTGCCGGTGGTCTGCATGCCAAGACGCCGCGCGCTGTAGGCCGACAGCATGTAGCTGGCCAGGCGGCCCTCCTCGACGAAGACGTTGTCGCGGGTCTGCACGCCGTCGTTGTCGAACGGCGAGCTGGCCATGGCGCCACGCTCCATGGGTCGCTCCCCCAGGCTGAACCAGTCGGGAAACAGCGGCTCGCCCAGCCGGTCGCACAGGAAAGACGCCTGGCGAAAGAGCGCACCGCCGGCGATGGCACTCATCAGGTGGCCGACGAGGCCGCTGGCGACGCTGGCATCGAACAGCACCGGCAGGCGCCCGGTCACGGGGCGCTGTGCGCCCAGGCGGCGCAGGGTGCGCTCGGCCGCGCGCTTGCCCACCTCCTCTGCGGCCAGCAGGTCGCGGGGGTTGCGCGCACTGGTGTAGTCATAGTCGCGCTGCATGCCGCCCGCGTCCTCGGCGATCAACATGCACGAGAGCGAATGGCGGCTACCACGCTGACTGCCGAGGAAGCCATGACTGTTGGCATAGACCCGCACTCCCTCGCCGCTGGAGAGCGAGGCGCCTTCGGATTGACGGATACCGGGTTCGCCGCGCCCGGCCGCTTCACAGGCCAGTGCCAGCTCGATGGCCTGCTCGGTGGAGAGCGGCCAGGGATGGTGCACGTCGAGATCCGGCAGGTCGGTCGCCATCAGTTCAGGGTCGGCCAGCCCGGCCGCGGGGTCTTCCCCGGTGTAGAGCGCGATGGCCATGGCCTTTTCCACGACCTCGCGGATCGAGGCGTCACCGGCATCGGTGGAGGAGGCGCTGCCCTTGTGCCCGCGCAGGTAGACCGTCACGGCAACCCCCTGGTCGCGAGAGAGTTCGACGGACTCCACCTCCCCTTCACGTACGCTGATGCCGACGCCCTGATCGACACTGGCCCCCACCTCACAGGCATCGGCCCCCAGATGCCGAGCCAGGGACAACGCCTGCTCGGCACGGGACTCCAGCAGCGCCTGCTGGGCGGCGGCATCGAAAGCCTTGCTCATGTGTCTCTCTCCCTCATTCACCGGCCGTGCCGGTCTCCGTACGCGTCTGTTCCCGCCGTAGCACGACGGACTGATATACTGCTGTCATCGAACCTATTCATCTCTCGATGGCCAGGCTAGCGCTGACCCTCTCACTACTTGGATGCGGCATGACCCAGGATATTCCCTCTTCCTCCGATGAAAGACCCAGCAAGTCCCAGCTCAAGCGCGAGATGCATGCCCTGCAGGCGCTGGGCGAGCAAATCATCGCCATGAGTCCCGCCGAACGCGCCCGCTTCCCGCTCTCCGAGGACATGCTGGCAGCGGTCGAGGAAACCGCGCGCATCCGCTCCCACGAGGGGCGCCGGCGCCACATGCAGTACGTCGGCAAGCTGATGCGGCGCGAGGACCTCGAGGCGATACAGGCCGTGTTCGACGAGATCGAGCAGGAGGCCCGCCGGCGCGATCTGGCCTTCCACCGCCTCGAGAAGTGGCGCGACCGCCTGATCGACGAGGGCGACGGCGCCGTCGAGGCGTTCATCGAGGAGCATCCCGACGTCGACCGTCAGGCGCTGCGCCAGCTGATCCGCAACGCCAAGAGCGAGCGCGAACGGGGCAAGCCCCCCGCCAATGCACGCAAACTGTTCCGGCTGATCCGCGATACGGCCGGTTTGTAAAAGCGCAGGCCCAGGACACAGTCTGCGACCGACCGCCTGGCTTCACGGGGTCGCGGCGGCAGGCTTCCGAGGAGGCGCTGTAACCCCTTCCCTGGGCGCTACCTACGCCATCCATGGCGTAGGACCTCCCCTCCAGCCTGCCCCCTGCGCCCCCCTCGCCGCCGCTATAGGCACAGTTACGAGACTCTTGCTTCACTCAGGAGGCAGTTCCGCCTACCGTAAGCTCATCCAGCTTCAGCGTCGGCTGGCCGACGCCCACCGGCACGCCCTGCCCCTCCTTGCCGCAGACGCCAATCCCGGTGTCGAGCTCCAGGTCGTGGCCGATCATCGACACCCGCCCCATCGCCTCCGGCCCGTTGCCGATCAGCGTCGCGCCCTTCACCGGCACGGTGATCCTGCCGTCCTCGATCAGGTAGGCCTCGCTGGCCGAGAACACGAACTTGCCCGAGGTGATGTCCACCTGGCCGCCGCCGAAGCTGACCGCATAGATGCCCCGCTTGACGCTGGCGAGAATGTCGGCCGGATCGTCCTGGCCGGCCAGCATGTAGGTATTGGTCATGCGCGGCATCGGCATGTGGGCGAACGACTCGCGCCGGGCGTTGCCGGTGGGCCGCATGCCCATCAGCCGGGCGTTGAGCTTGTCCTGCATGTAGCCGGTGAGGATGCCGTCCTCGATCAGCGGGGTGTACTGCCCCGGCGTGCCCTCGTCGTCCACGCTCATGGAGCCGCGGCGATCGGCCAGGGTGGCATCGTCCACCACCGTCACGCCCCGCGCGGCAACACGCTGCCCCATGCGCCCGGCGAACGCGGAGCTGCCCTTGCGGTTGAAGTCACCCTCCAGGCCGTGGCCCACCGCCTCGTGCAGCAGGATCCCCGGCCAGCCGGGGCCGAGCACCACCGGCATCTGGCCGGCCGGGGCGTCGACCGCCTCCAGGTTGACCAGCGCCTGGCGCACAGCCTCCCTGGCGAAGCGCTCGGCCACGTTGTCATCGCGCAGCCGCGACATGGCATAGCGCCCGCCGCCACCGGCACTGCCACGCTCACGCCTGCCGTTTCTGACCGCAATGACGCTGACGTTGAAGCGCACCAGCGGCCGAATGTCCGCCGCCAAGGTGCCGTCGCTGGCGCGTACCAGCACGACCTCGTGCACGCCGGTCAGGGATGCGCTGACCTGGCTGATCGCCGGATCGGCGGCCCGCGCCACGCGGTCGGCCTGCTTGAGCAGGGCGATCTTCTCCTCGGCCGAGAGGCCCGCCAAGGGATCGATCGAGGCATAGCGCGGCGCGGCCTGGCTCACGACCCGCGAGCCGGCCGGCAGGGTCGCGCCGCTGCGCACGATGCCCGACGCCGTCCGCCCGGTCTCGGCCAAGGCGTCGGCGGTGATCTGGTTGGAGTAGGCGAAGCCCGTCTTCTCTCCCGCCATGGCGCGCACGCCGACTCCGCCGTCGATGTTGTAGCCGGCCTCCTTGACCTCGCCGTCCTCGAGGACCCAGCTCTCATGCCAGCTCCGCTGGAAGTACAGGTCGGCATAGTCGACGCCGGCCGTCAGCACATGGCCGAGGCCGGCATCGAGCGCATCGATATCCAGCCCGCCGGGGTGCAGCAGGATCTCGGCGGCGGTATCGAGCATGAACGGGGAAGATGTCGTCATTCGGCGGTTTCCAGTGTGATATCCGGCGAGATCCAAGGACCCCGCACGCGATAGTGAATTCGGGTGACCCGGTCGATGGCTCTGCCGAAGAGCCGGTCGGCGATGAACAGCGCGCCGCCCACCACCGGCGCCCCGGCAATCACCGCGGCCAGCGGCAGGCTACTGCTGACGGGCACCGTGACCCCCAGGCGCTGATCCAGCTCCCGCCGGAAGAGATCGACGGTGCCGTCCAGGGTGAAGGAGGTCGCCGGGCCGTCTATCGTCACCGGGCCATTGGTCTCCAGCACGCCTTCATACAGGGTAGCAGCCCCGCTCACTCGATCGAAAGCCGTGCCCTGGCCGGTGACGTCGGAAAAATCCATGCGCAGCCGGCGCAGCAGGTTGTCGACGTTGAGCAGACCCACCAGCCGTGCCGTGGGTGACTCGAGGTAGGCGAAACGGCCGTCGCGCAGCTCGACCTCGACGCTGCCGCGTGAGCGCGCCAGGGCGAACTGCCAGGGGGCACCCGGCCAGGCCAGCTGACTGCGCACCCGGGTCTCGTTGCTGCGGATCGAGACCGGCTGGCCGAGGCTCTCCAGCGCCGTGCCCAGGTCGCGCCCGTCGAGATCGATCCGCGAGCGGGTCAGGCTGTCGCCGGCGCCGGCCGACTCCCAAACAAGCTCCCCCCGCGCCGAGACCTGGCCCAGGGTCAGCCCCAGCGGTGCCACCCGCAGCCGCTGCGGCCCGCCCTCCCAGCGAGCGGTCAGCGGGCCGATACGCCGCCCCTGGTAGAGGATGTCGGCGATCCGCAGGCGGCCATCGGGCAGCTCGGTGAGCCAGCCGGGCAGAGGCGCCGGGTCGGGCGGCACGTCGAGCTCCTCGAGCAGGTTGCCGGCGTCCTCCACCCGGGCCGACAGCAGGTCGTCGAGGGTCAGGTGCTCGAGCGCGATATCCAACGGCGCGGAGAGGGAAGGCCGATAATCGAGGATGCCCTCGAGCAGGTCGCCCTGCAGCCCGACGCGCCAGCCGCCGCCGACTTGCGG
Source organism: Halomonas sp. SS10-MC5 (assembly GCF_015992245.1). Taxonomy (NCBI): domain Bacteria; kingdom Pseudomonadati; phylum Pseudomonadota; class Gammaproteobacteria; order Oceanospirillales; family Halomonadaceae; genus Halomonas; species Halomonas sp. SS10-MC5. The sequence continues at coordinate 2,924,044 of NZ_CP065435.1, forward strand.
ACGCGCCTCGGCGCTCATGACGCCAAGGCAGGTGTCCGGCCCAGCGAGACAGGCGGTTTCCACCCGCAGCAGACGCAGTGGCGAGGCCCCCTCCCTCGCGGTCGCGCGCCCGCCCGATAGCAGCGGCGCCAGTGCCTCGCCCCACTCAACCGGGTCGAGCCGTGACTGGTAGAGAGTCCCGGTCCAGCCCTCCTGTTCGGGCCACTCGGGAGACTCCGGCAGCCGTCCCATCCAGAACTGCCCCTGGCCCAGCTCCGACCACGGCACGCCTCGCCAGCGCAGGCGCGTATCGCCGCCCAGCTCGGCCTCCACCCGCTGCTGGTCGAGGTCGGCCTGCACCCACAGCGGGCGCGTCTCGCCCGCCGTCTTGCCCAGCGGCGCCGGCAGGTCGATGGCGACCCCCTCCAGGCTGCTGTCGAAACGAAAGCTGTTGCGCGCTTCGCCGAGCGAGAACCGGCCACGCCAGGGCAGGCGCCCCGAGACCCTGGCCGTGAGGTCGCCGATCTCGTAGCGCTGCAGCACGCTGGCGATCTCGGCGGAGCCGTTGAGGTCGGCATGACCGGCAAGGGTGTCGATCTCGGCCTGGGCCGGACCACCCCACAGGCGTGCCTCCAACTGGCCCACGAGCCCGCCCTCCTCGTCTTGCTGACGCCAGGCAAGGGGGCCGTGAACGTCCTCGAAAGGCACGTCCAGCGGCAGGTAGTCGAGTCGCTCCAGGGCCACCTCGGTGTCGAGATCGAGACGAAACCCCTCCTCGTCGCCGAGCCTCGTGGCCAGCTCGATCCGACCGGTGGCCCGCCCTTCGCCGCGCCAGTCGTCCACCTGCTGCTGCATGCCGTCGACGGGTACGGCACGCAGGTAGCGGTGCAGGGCGTCGCCGTCGGCCGTCAGGTCGCCGCTCACCCTCAGCACCTCGTCCTCGAGGAAGACCCGTCCGTTGCCCGCCTCGACGCCCAGGCTCACGGCATGGTCCACCTCGGCCTCGAGGGTGCCGATACCCGCCGTGAGCCGCCCCTCGAGGGACTCGATCGCCGGCCACTCGGGATCGAACGCCAGGCGCCCCTCCTCGATCTCGAGGTCGAGCTGCAGGCGCGGCTCGAGGCCGCTGCCGCCACGCCGCAGCGGCAGGTGCAGCTTGAGCTCGCCCGACGGCACGCGCCCGGCCACCCCCGCGGAGAGCCAGGTATGCAGTTCCTCCCCCAGCACATCGCCGGGCAGCCATTCCTCCAGCGGCCGCTCCAGGGCATCGGCATCTCGAAAGCGCAGATCGAGCCCCAGGCCCCCGTGCACATCGCCGCCGAGCGCCAGGCCGAAGCTCCCCTCCACCTCGGCCCCCTGCCAGCCCGCCTCGAGCCGGCGCCCGCTGACGAAGGTGCGCGGCCCCTCGTAGGTCCAGCGCACCTCGCCGCTGGCATGGGAGAGCGCCATCGGTGCCTGGTAGAGCTGCGGCACCTTGAACGTCGGCTCACCCACGCCGACGAACTCGACGTGCCCCGAAAGATCCCGCGCCTCGACCCAGGCATCGAGCGGGCCACCGCCCGGCACCTCATCCCAGGGCTCCACTTCGACCTGGTGCACGGCGGCCTGGGCGACCCAATGGCCGTTACGCCGCCCGACTCCGAGCCCCGCCACCAGGCCGCGAGGATCCAGGGCGTCGATGGTGCGCACCAGCCCCTCGGGCAGCAGAATGCGCTCGCGCCAGGCAGCCAGCGAAGCCAGCTCGAAGCGGCTGGTGGTCAGCCACCAGCCCTCGGCGTCACTGCGCACATGCCAGAAATGCGGCAGGGCCGGCTCGTGCTCGAGCTCGAGCTCGCGCGGTTCGGCCCAGTCGGCAGCGGCAGCATCGCCCTGCAGCCAGGCTTGCCAACCCTCGTCGTTGCGCAGCCACTGGCCGCGCGCCTTGAACGGTTCCAGCACGATCGGCTCGTCGTTGCGACGCAGCGCCAGCCGGGGCACGTCGATGTCGACGCGTGCATCGGCCAGCTCACCGCGGTGCCAGCGCCCCCACAGGGTGACGTCGCCGCTGGCGTCCTCCAGCCGCAGGGGATCGTCGGGAGTGAATACCTCGACCAGGTCGATCAGCGTGCCGAGCTTCATCCTGGCCTGAAGGGCCGCGCTGAAATCGCGAAAACCGGTAGGTCCCGGGAAGACCTCCAGCGCGGCCTGCAGCGTGGCCTCCTCCTGCCCCTCGAGGTGCACCTCGCCCTCCAGATGCGCTCGGCGCTCGTCACCGGTGAGCAGCAGCCGCGGCGCCAGCATCTCGACCCGGCGCTCGCGGCCGTGCAGTACCAGCCGCACGTTGTCCACCCAGGCTCGCTGGCGCAGCAGTAGCCCGACCCAGGCGTCGAGCTGTTCGAGGTGGAATTCACCTTCCAGCAGTTCGGGGGGGATCTGGGCCGGGTCCGGCCAGTGCCACCCGCCCTGCTCGTCCTGGTAGAGATGCAGCGTCATCCCGCTCATGCGGGCATCGGCGACCACCGGCACGCCGTTGCGCAGGCTCGCCGAAGTATCGAGCCGCAGGCGTGCATGCTCGACCTCCAGCAGCGGCAGGCCGGCACTCCCGGCCCGGGTGCTGAGCGACAGCCCGCGCCCCTCGATCACCGGGTCGAGCCGGGCCAGCCTTGCATCGAACTCACGCAACTGAACCGCCGCACCCGTGCGCGCCGCGAGCAACCGCTCGACGCGTGGCGCCACCTGGTCGGCCTGGGACAGGACGAGCCGCAGTGCCACCACGAGCACGGCGACAAGCGTCAGCACCACGGCCAGCAGGGTGAGGGCCCAGCGTCCTATCCGGCGTGAAGGAGGCATCGGACCCTCACATCAGCACGATGTCGTACTGCTCCTGGGAGTAGTGGCTCTCGACCTGGAAGCGAATGGTCTTGCCGATGAACGCCTCCAGGTCGGCCACGGCCGCGGACTCCTCGTCGAGCAGCCGATCCACCACCGGCTGAGAGGCCAACACCATGTAGGTTTCGGCGTTGTAGGCGCGCTCTTCACGCAGAATCTCGCGGAAGATCTCGTAGCATACCGTCTCGGCGGTCTTCAGGGTGCCGCGGCCGCTGCAGGTGGGGCACGACTCGCACAGGGTCTGCTCCAGGCTTTCACGGGTACGCTTGCGCGTCAGCTGTACCAGCCCCAGCTCGGTGACGCCGGTGCACTTGGTCTTGGCGTGATCGCGCTCCAGCGCCTTCTCGAGCACCCGCAGCACCTGGCGCTGATGCTCCGGGTCCTCCATGTCGATGAAGTCGATGATGATGATGCCGCCGAGGTTGCGCAGGCGCAGCTGGCGGGCGATGGCGTTGGCCGCCTCGAGGTTGGTCTTGAAGATGGTTTCCTCGAGGTTGCGATGGCCCACGTAGCCGCCGGTATTGACGTCGATGGTGGTCATCGCCTCGGTGGGGTCGATCACCAGGTAGCCGCCGGACTTGAGCTGCACCTTGCGCCCCAGCGCCTTTTGGATCTCGTCCTCGACGCTGTAGAGGTCGAAGATCGGCCGCTCCCCGGGGTAGTACTCGATACGCGCCGAGGAATCCGGCATGAACTCCTCGGCGAACTCGAGCAGCTTGACGTAGTTCTCCCGCGAGTCGATGCGCACCTTCTCGATCTCGTCGCGCATCAGGTCGCGCAGGGTGCGGATGAACAGCGGCAGGTCGTCGTAGATGACACTGGGTGCCGGCGCGGTCACCTTGCGCTCGCTGACCTTGCGCCACAGCCGCAGGAGAAAATGCATGTCGGCATAGAGTTCCTCCTTGCCCACGTTCTCCGCTGCCGTGCGCACGATGAAGCCGCCGGTGATCTCGATCTCCTGCTCGGTCTGACAGAGCTCGAGCAGCTCGCGCAGACGCTCGCGCTCGCGCTCATCCTCGATGCGCTGGGAGACGCCATGATGGGGGGAGTCGGGCATGTACACCAGGTAGCGCGACGGCACCGAGAGATGGGTGGTCAACCGCGCTCCCTTGGTGCCGATGGGGTCCTTGGTGACCTGGACCACCAGAGCCTGGCCCTCGTGCAGCAGCTGGCCGATGGACGCCTGCTCCTCCGGCGGGGTGCCGGGCGGCATCACCTCGTGGGCATGGATGAAGGCCGCACGATCGAGGCCGATATCGACGAAGGCCGCCTGCATGCCGGGGAGCACCCGCACCACGCGACCCTTGTAGATATTGCCAACGATGCCGCGTCGGCGCGTCCGCTCGATCAGCGCCTCCTGCAGCACGCCATTCTCCACCACCGCCACGCGGGTTTCCATCGGCGTCAGGTTGATCAGTACTTCGCCGCTCATGCGGAGGTCCTTGTCCAGTTCAGTCTTCGCCGCATTATGACATAGTGATGCGGCTAGACAGCATTACCGACTGCGTGCCACAGCGGCACGCCCTGTCGTTCGAGCAGCCGCGCCGTCTCGAACAGCGGCAACCCGACCACCGCCGAGTGGCTGCCCTCGATGCGTTCGACGAAGATCGCCGCCAACCCCTGGATGGCGTAGCCGCCCGCCTTGTCGGCCGGCTCACCGGTAGCCCAGTAGGCCGCCATCTCCCTTTCGTCGATCCGGCGCATGCACACCCGCGTGGCCACGCAGGCGTCGAGCAGGCCGGCAGGCCCCGTCACGGCCACGGCGGTAAGCACCTCGTGAGCGCGCCCCGACAGCAGGCGCAGCATGGCGGCCGCCTCGGCGCGGTCGGCAGGCTTGCCGAGAATCCGGCCGTCGCATACCACGGCGGTATCCGAACCCAGCGTCGGCAGCGTGGTGAGCCGTCCTCCCGCCACCGCCTTGTCCCGCGCCAGACGCACGACATAGGCTTCCGGGCGCTCTCCGGCAAGTGGTGACTCGTCGATGTCGACCGGCCTCACTTCGGCCGCCACGCCAATGCTGGCCAGCAGCTCGCGCCGCCGCGGCGAGGCCGACGCCAGACACAGTACGGCAGGGCTCGACGCCTCGGTCATGGGAGCCGCTCCATCAGTCGTGACTCAGCAGGCGACGTTCCAGCGCCTGGAACATGGTGACCAGCCAAGGCCACAGCGCCGCGCCGATGAGCGATGGCAGCAGGAAGGCGAGGTGCATCGAGAAGGGGCCGAACAGGGTACGCAGCCACTGCTCGACCAGCTGCACCAGCCCCAGCAGCACCAGGATCAGCAGCGCCTGCTGGACCAGGGAGTAGGTGCGAAAGCGCGGATAGACCAGCGCCGAGAGGAAGGCCAGCAGCGACAGGGTCAAGGCGTTCTGGCCCAGCGGGGCGCCTTCGATGAGATCGAGCAGGATGCCGAGCACGAAGCCGTGCAGCACACCGACCCGGTCGGGCGTGGCCATGCACCAGTAGATCAGCATCAGGCCGAGCCAGTCGGGACGCCAGATCTGCCAGCCTTCGGCCAGCGGCATCACCTGCAGGCACAGCGCCAGCAGCAGGGTGACCCACACCCAGGCCAGAGGCGTTCGCGGTCCGCTCGGCATCAGCTCTGCTCCTCCGTGGCGGGAAGGAGGGAGGCGTCGACCTCGCCCCCCTCGCTCTCCTCGGGTTCGGGCAGTTCGCGATCCCACATCTCATCCTCCGGGACCGGCGCCGGCTCGGGCGGGAAGATCAGCAGGAAGTGTCGCGAACGCTGCAGGCGCGCCACCGGCTCGGCCGTCACCCGGGCGAAGGGCTGACCCGGGTCGTGCACCACCTCGGTGATTCTTGCCACCGGATACCCCGGCGGGAAGCGCCCGGCCAACCCGGAGGTCACCAGCAGATCCCCCTCGCGGATGTCGGCCGTGTCGGGCACGTGCACGACGCGCAGGGAGTCGTACTGGCCGCTGCCCTGCAGCACGAAGCGCAGCCCGTTGCGATTGACCTGGACCGGCAGCGCATGGCTGGCATCCGCCACCATCAGCACCCGGCTGGAGTAGGCCGAAACGGCCGTCACCTGCCCCACCAGCCCCGAGGCATCCAGCACCGGCTGGCCCACGTAGACGCCATTGCGACGCCCGCGATCGATCACCATCTGGTGGGTGAACGGGTCGGAGTCCAGGGAGAGCAGCTCGGCGGTGATGTACTCCGCCTCCGAGCGCGCCGCGGCACCCAGCAGCTCGCGCAGGCGCACGTTCTCCGCTGTCAGGCTCGACATGTGCTGCACCCGGTGCGACAGGTGCAGGATCTGCTCGCGCAGCCGGCGGTTCTCCTCCACCAGGCCACGCTGGTCGGAAAGCGCCAGCGACCCCCAGGCCAGAATGTCGCTGGGCACGGCGACCAGCCACTGGATCGGCGCCACGACGGTGGTCAGCTGCGCTCGGACCTCTTCCATACGGGTAAAGCGGTGATCGACGAACATCAAGGCAGAAGCGGCCACCGCACACAGCAGCATGCGGTAACCGGGCACAGAACCGTGCGAGAACAGCGGTTTAATAGACGTTCCCCCCGCACCGGGCGCAGCACGTCGGCTGGCCGCGCCTGTTCATCCGTCGATTCGCACTGGTAGGCGGTCTGGCGCCAGCGTCAGTCGCTCGAGAGCAGCTCGAAGGTGTGGCGATCGATCATCTCGAGCGCCTTGCCACCCCCACGCGCCACGCAGGTCAGCGGGTCTTCGGCCACGATCACCGGCAGGCCGGTCTCCTCGGCGATCAGCTTGTCGAGGTCGCGCAGCAGGGCGCCACCACCGGTCAGCACCAGGCCACGCTCGGCGATGTCGGAAGCGAGTTCCGGCGGTGACTGCTCCAGCGCGCTCTTGACCGCGGCGACGATCGAGGAGAGCGTCTCCTGCAGGGCGTCGAGAATCTCGTGGGAATTCAGGGTGAAGCTGCGCGGGATGCCCTCGGCCAGGTTGCGCCCGCGCACGTCGATCTCGCGCAGTTCGCCGCCGGGGTAGGCGCAGCCGATCTCCTCCTTGATGCGCTCGGCGGTGGCCTCGCCGATCAGGCTGCCGTAGTGGCGCCGCACGTAGGCGGAAATGGCCTCGTCGAAGCGGTCGCCGCCGACGCGGATCGATTCGGAGTAGACCACGCCGTTGAGCGAGATGATGGCGATCTCGGTGGTCCCACCACCGATGTCCACCACCATCGAGCCCTGGGCGTCGTCCACCGGCAGGCCGGCGCCGATGGCAGCGGCCATGGGCTCCTCGATCAGGAACACCTCGCGCGCACCGGCGCCCTCGGCGGATTCCTTGATCGCGCGGCGCTCGACCTGGGTCGACATGCAGGGCACGCAGACCAGCACCCGCGGGCTCGGCGTCAGGAAGGTGCTCTGGTGCACCTTGCGGATGAAGTGCTGCAGCATCTGCTCGGTGACGGTGAAGTCGGCAATGACGCCGTCCTTCATCGGCCGAATCGCGGTGATGTTGCCCGGCGTACGGCCCAGCATGCGCTTGGCATCGGCGCCGACCGCGGCCACGCTGCGCATGTTGCCGGACTGGCGAATGGCCACTACCGACGGCTCATCGAGCACGATACCGCGACCGCGGACATAAATCAGTGTATTGGCCGTACCCAGATCGATGGAAAGATCGCTGGAGAACAGCCCCCTCAAGCGTTTGAACATGGACGTCGTTACCTAGTGCAGACCGGGGACCAGTGCGGAGGCAAACGGTATCATCGCGGCCCCCGTGCAGCAAGCGACATGGCGCCGCCGCGGGTGCGAGAAGAGTGCCCGCCACGCGCCGGATATGGTACCTTTTCCTGCTGTGCATAACACTCCCAATCCGTGCGAGGACACTCAGCTCATGGCGCTTGAACACGCAGACGTGCAGCGGGCCGCCCATCTGGCCCGCCTCGGCCTGACCGACGACGAAGCCGCCCGCTACGTGGACGACCTAGGCCGCATTCTCGAGATGGTCGACATGCTCCAGGGGCTCGACACCGAGGGTGTCGCGCCGCTGGCTCACCCGCTCGACGTCACCCAGCGCCTGCGCGCCGACGAAGTCACCGAAAGCGACCAGCGCGGCCGCTTCCAGCGCTGCGCGCCGGCCGTGGAGAACGGGCTCTACCTCGTGCCTCGCGTCGTCGAATGAGCCCCGACCGCCCGTCGGTCACCTCTGGACCCACTTTCTCTCTCACGGCACGCCTTCATGGAGCCATGCCGCATGCATGACAAGACCCTGGCCGAACTGGCCCGTTCGCTCGACGCCGGCGAGTTCTCCAGCCGCGAACTGACCCAGCACCTGCTGGGCCGCATCGACCGCCTCGACGGCGAGCTGAACAGCTTCGTCACCGTTACCTACGACCAGGCCCTGGCCGCCGCCGAGGCCGCCGACAAGGCGCGCGCCGCGGGCGAGACAGCCCCGTTGACCGGCCTGCCCCTGGCGCTGAAGGACATCTTCTGCACCCAGGACATCAAGACCACCGCCGGCTCGCGGATGCTCGACAACTTCATCTCGCCCTACGACGCCACCGTGGTCGAGAAGCTCAAGGCCGCCGGTACCGTCAGCCTGGGCAAGACCAACATGGACGAGTTCGCCATGGGCTCCTCCAACGAGAACAGCCATTACGGTGCGGTAAAGAACCCCTGGGATCTCGCCGCGGTACCCGGCGGTTCTTCGGGCGGCAGCGCGGCGGCGGTGGCCGCCGGCCTGGTGCCGGCTGCCATCGGCACCGACACCGGCGGCTCGATCCGCCAGCCCGCCGCCTTCTGCGGCATCACCGGACTCAAGCCCACCTACGGGCGGGTGTCGCGCTACGGCATGATCGCCTACGCCTCGAGCCTCGACCAGGCCGGCCCCATGGCCCGCTCCGCCGAGGACTGCGCGCTGCTGCTGGGGGCCATGGCCGGCCACGACCTGCGCGATTCCACCTGCGTGGCGCGCGGCGTGCCCGACTACACCGAGGAGCTCGACACGCCCCTCGCCGGCCTCAAGATCGGCCTGCCCCGCGAGTACTTCGGCGACGGCCTCGATCCGCAGGTGGAGGCGGCGGTGCGCGACGCCATCAAGGTGTACGAGTCGCTCGGCGCCAGCGTGCGCGAGGTGAGCCTGCCGCACACCCACTACGCGATCCCGGCCTACTACGTCATCGCCCCGGCCGAGGCCTCGTCGAACCTGTCGCGCTTCGATGGCGTACGCTTCGGTCATCGCTGCGACAACCCCGCCGACCTGATCGACCTGTACAAGCGCAGCCGCGCCGAGGGCTTCGGCGACGAGGTCAAGCGCCGTATCCTGATCGGCACCCATACGCTTTCCGAAGGCTTCTTCGACGCCTACTACAAGAAGGCCCAGCAGGTTCGCCGCCTGATCCGCCAGGACTTCCTCGACGCCTTCGAGGAGGTCGACGTGCTGATGGGCCCGGCCTCGCCCACGCCGGCCTTCGACCTCGGCGCCAAGAAGGACCCGGTCTCGATGTACCTGCAGGACATCTACACCATTGCCATCAACCTGGCGGGCATTCCCGGCATGAGCGTACCGGCCGGTTTCGCCGGCAGCCGCCCCATCGGGCTGCAGATACTGGGCAGCCACTTCACCGAGGCGCGCCTGCTCAACGTCGCCCATCAGTTCCAGCAGGCCACCGACTGGCACCGTCAACGCCCCGCCTTCGCCGAGGAGAACGCCTGATGCAATGGGAAACCGTGATCGGGCTGGAGGTCCACGTCCAGCTCGCCACCCGTTCGAAGATCTTCTCCGGCGCCTCCACCGCCTTCGGCGCCGAGCCCAACACCCAGGCCTGTGCCGTCGACCTGGGCCTGCCCGGGGTTCTGCCGGTGCTCAACGAGGCCGCCGTGGCCATGGCGGTCAAGTTCGGCCTGGCGATTCATGCCGAGATCCCCGAGGTTTCGGTCTTCGATCGCAAGAACTACTTCTACCCCGACCTGCCCAAGGGCTACCAGACCAGCCAGATGTACCAGCCCATTGTCGGTGCCGGTGTGGTCGAGATCACCCTGGATGACGGCACGACCAAGCCGATTCGCGTCCACCACGCGCACCTCGAGGAAGACGCCGGCAAGTCGCTGCACGAGGACTTCCATGGCATGACCGGCGTCGACCTCAACCGCGCCGGCACGCCGCTGCTCGAGATCGTCTCCGAGCCCGACATGCGCTCGGCGAAAGAGGCCGCCGCCTATCTGAAGGCGATCCACTCCATCGTCACCTATCTCGGCATCTCCGACGGCAACATGGCCGAGGGCTCGATGCGCTGCGACGTCAACGTCTCGGTGCGCCCCAGGGGACAGGAGGCCTTCGGCACCCGTGCCGAGATCAAGAACGTCAACTCCTTCCGCTTCGTCGAGCGTGCCATCGCCTTCGAGGTGGAGCGCCAGATCGAGCTGCTCGAGGAGGGCGGCAAGGTGGTGCAGGAGACGCGCCTGTTCGATCCCGAGCGCGACGAGACCCGCAGCATGCGCACCAAGGAGGAAGCCAACGACTATCGCTACTTCCCCTGCCCCGACCTGCTGCCGGTGGTACTCGACCAGGCCTATATCGACCACCTGCGCGACAACCTGCCGGAGCTGCCCGCCGAGAAGCGCGCCCGCTTCGAGAACGAGCTGGGACTCTCCGCCTACGATGCCAGCGTGCTCTCCGCCACCCGCGAGATGGCCGACTACTTCGACGAGGTGAGGGACGTCTGTGGCGATGCCAAGCAGGCCGCCAACTGGGTCCAGGGCGAACTCTCTGGAGCCCTGAACCGTGAGAACCTGTCGATCAAGGACAGCCCGGTGTCGGCCCGCCAGCTCGGCGAGCTGATCGTGCGGGTCATCGACGACACCATCAACGGCAAGGCCGCCAAGCAGGTGTTCCAGGCGCTGTGGAACGGTCAAGGTGCAAGCGCCGACGACATCATCGAGGCCCAGGGGCTCAAGCAGGTCACCGACAGCGGTGCCATCGAGGCGATGATCGACCAGGTCATCGCCGACAGCCCGGCCCAGGTGGCCCAGTACCGCGATGCCGAACCGGACAAGCGCGGCAAGATGATCGGTTACTTTGTCGGTCAGGTGATGAAGGCCTCGCGCGGCACCGCCAATCCGCAGCAGGTCAATGCGCTGCTGAAGGAAAAGCTGGACGCGCTCTGCTAGGTCACAAGGCGCTGTCGTGTCAGCGACAGCGCCGGCTCCCCACGACGAGGAAACAGCATGTCGGATGATGTAGGCACACGTCTGCGTGCGCTGCGCACCCTGCGCGGCATTTCCCAGCGCGAGCTGGCCAAGCGCTGCGGTGTCACCCACTCCAGCCTGTCGCTGATCGAACAGGGCAAGGTCAGCCCGTCGGTCAGTTCGCTGAAGAAGATCCTCGACGCCATCCCCATCAGCGTCGGCGATTTCTTCACCATGGACATGGAGAGCCGCAACCAGGTCTTCTACTCGGCCGAGGAACTGGCCGACGTGGGTAGCGGCGAAGTCGTCTACAAGCTGGTCGGCGCCAATCGCGCCAGCCGCGCCCTGGCCTTCATGATCGAGACCTACCCGCCCGGCGCCGATACCGGCCGCGAGATGATCGCCCACCAGGGCGAGGAGGCCGGCGTGGTGCTCGAGGGCGAGATCGAGATCACCATCGGCGCCGAGACCCGCCTGCTCGGCCCCGGCGAGGCCTATTACTTCGACACCAACGTTCCCCACCGCTTTCGCAACCCCGGCAGCGAAGCCTGCCGGCTGGTGAGCTGCTGCACGCCGGCGCGAACCTTCTAGCCTGACGGATCAGCACCACCCATCCTGTACAAGTTTTCGAGAACCTGCCCTTGCGGCAGGTTTTTTTATTTCTATCCAAGCCAGAGAATATCGCGGTGGCTGCGAGGCTATGGCGCAAATAGCGTCAAATAATTGTACATTGTTTGTACAAGATATAGAGTGCGACTTGTACAACAAGAGCCCTCCCTACGAGCTCCTCCACGCAGAAGGAACGACAACCATGAAGGCCACGAACGCCAGCCTTGCCCGCCTCGGTATCCGCACTCGATTGCTTCTCGGTTTTTCCGCCGTGCTCGCCCTGATCGTACTGCTCACTGCCATCGGCATCGTGCAGGTCAACCGTATCGACCGCAGCCTCACCACCATCAACGACATCAATGGCGTCAAGCTGCGCCACGCCATCGACTGGCGGGGCAGCGTGCATGACCGCGCCATCCTGCTGCGCGACATGACCCTGGTCGAGACACAGCCGGAGTTGGCGGCGCTGCAGCGCGACTACCGGGCTCTGGCCGATGACTATCGACTCGCCGCCAACGGCATGAACGAAATGACGCGCGAAAGCGTCACGCCACGGGAGCAGGAGCTGCTTGCCGCCGTGGAGCGCCAGGCCGAAGCCACCCAGCGCATCGCGGCCGAAGTGATGGAACAGCGTGAACAGGGGAATTTCGCCGCAGCCAGGGAACGGCTGCTCAGCGCCGCCGGTCCGGCCTTCTTCGCCTGGCTCGACAGCATCAACGCCTTCATCGACCATCAGGAGGCCGAAAGCGCCGCCGATTCCGCCCTGGCACGCGATACCGCCGCCGGATTCCAGATGCTGATGCTGGCCCTGTGTCTCGCGGCAATGCTCCTGGGTGGCGGCATTGCCTATCTTCTCGCCCGCCAATTGCTGCGCGAGCTGGGCGCCGAGCCGCATGAGGTGCGCGCCTTCGCCGAGGCGATCGGCCGTGGAGAGCTGGCCACGGCCGGCCGCCTGCGCAAGAACGACGAACACAGCATCATGGCCGCCCAGGTCGGCATGGCACGCCAGCTACAGGAAATCGTCGCCCAGGTACGAGCCGCCGCCGAGGCAGTGGCCAGCAACAGCGAGCAGATCGCCGAAGGCAATACCGATCTCGCCTCGCGTACCCAGCAGCAGGCCAGCGCCCTGACGCAGACCGCCTCGGCCATGGAGGAGCTTAACGGCACCGTGGTTCAGAATACCGAGAACGCCGGCCAGGCCAGCCGCGAGGCCGAAAGCGCTTCGCACACGGCACGCCAGGGTGGCGTAGCGGTAGAGCAGATGGCGGCTACCATGAACGAGCTCGACAGGAGTGCCGGAGAGATCGCCAGCATCATCTCGACCATTGATGATATTGCCTTCCAGACCAATATCCTGGCGCTCAATGCCTCGGTGGAAGCGGCCCGGGCAGGTGAGCACGGGCGTGGCTTCGCCGTGGTTGCCGCAGAAGTGCGCAAGCTGGCCCAGAAGAGCGCCGATGCCGCCAAGGAGATCAATGAGCTGATCACCAGCAATGTGGAGCGTGTGAAGAGTGGCAATACCCGCGCCGCCGAGGCCCGCCAGGCCACCGAGGAAATCGTTGAAGCCATCGCACGCGTCAGCCAACTGATGCGCGAGATCAGCCAGGCCAGCGTCGAGCAGAGTGCCGGTGTCCAGGAAGCCGGGACCGCCGTAGCCGAGATGGACAGGGTAACGCAGCAGAACGCCACGCTGGTGAACGAAAGTGCCACGGCCGCCGGCAATCTGCGCCAGCATGCGCAACAGCTGATGACCGCCATGGCGGCCTTCCAGCTGCCGAACACTGCTCGCACAGATGGCCAAGGTGCGACGAACGAAGTGATGCTTACCGCACCACGGCCCATCATGCGCCAGTTGCAGCTCGCCGCGACGGAGCGTCAGCCGGAGTGGGCCAACTTCTAAGCCCCCGCTTGGCTGGGAATCCCTAGCTTCGTCCGCCCCCGTCAGGCAGCGCCTGGCGGGGGCGTTCAGCTTCGAGCTCCAGCCCGGCCCGCTCGACCAGCTCGGCGGGCAGCTCCTTCTTCACCGCCACCCCCAGTTCCTGGAATTCGGCGGCCTGCTTGATCAGGTTGCCACGACCGTTGACCAGTTGCCCCATGGCGCGGTCGTAGCTGTCGCGGGCGCCGTCGAGCTTCGCCTGCACCTCCTGCATGCTCTCGAGGAACAGGCGCAGCTTGTTGTAGAACCGCTCGGCACGATTGGCCAGCTCGGCGCTGTGGCGGCTCTGGTCCTCGAAGCGCCACAGCTGGCGCACGATGTTGAGGCTTGTCAGCAGCGTGGTCGGCGTGGCCACCAGCACGTTGTGCTCGATGGCGCGCTGGTAGAGGGTCTCGTCGTACTTGAGCGCCTCGACGTAGGCCGACTCCACCGGCACGAACATGATCACCACGTCCGGCGAGTTGAGCCCCGGCAGGTCGTAGTAGTGCTTGTCGGCCAGCTCATTGATACGCTCGCCCACCGCCGTGGCATGGGCCGCCAGGGCCAGCTCGCGTTCACGCTCGTCCTCGGCGTTGACGTAGCGCACGTAGGCGGCCAGCGACGTCTTGGCGTCGATCACCAGGTGGCGCCCCTGGGGCAGGTAGACCACCGCGTCGGGCCGCCGGCGACCCTCGGCCGTGGTGAAGCTGACCTCGCGCTGGTAGTCCTTGCCGGAGCGCAGGCCGGAGCCCTCGAGCACGTTCTCGAGCATCAGCTCGCCCCAGTTGCCCTGCACCTTCTTCTGCCCCTGCAGCGCCTGGGTGAGGCGCTCGGCCTGGTCGGTGATCTCACGATTGAGCGCCTGCAGGTGCCTGAGCTCGGCGCGCAGCCCGGCGCGCTGCTCGGTGTCGTGGCGGTGGATCGTCTCGACCTTCTCGCGAAAGCCCTTCATCTCGGCCTGGATCGGCTGCAGCAGCCCGCTGATGCGCTGCTGGGAGAGTTCGGAGAAGGCGCGCCCCTTGCGTTCGAGAATCTCGTTGGCCAGGTTCTCGAACTCCTGGCGCAGCTGGTCGCGGCCATCGCGCAGCAGCGCCAGCTGCGCCTCGAAGTGCTGCTGCTTCTGCTCCAGGGTGGTGGCCAGGCGCGCCTCGCGTACCTGCACCTCGCCCAGTTCGCGCTGAAGCTGCTCGAGGCGCTGCTCACGCTCGGTGAGCCGCTCGCGAAGCTCGGCGTGAATGACCGCATGCCGCTCCCGCTCGACGCCGCGCTGCCGCCCGGCAAGCAGGCCGGCCAGGCCGAAGGCGAGCAGAAACGCCAGCAGCGCAGTCAGTGCCATGACGTAGCCCAGAGGAAGAGCGGCCAGCAGCGTGGTGAGATCGGTCAAGGGCATTCTCCTGCTGCAGCAAAGGGATAGCTCGCAAGTCTCCTCAATACCGCCGAGTTTGTCACGGCCTGCATCGCATCCCACCTGGCATCGTTCATCGTTTCTTCGTCCGCCCAGCCATCAACGAACGGCATCCAGGCGTCAACGCAGGGTCATGCTATCGTGAAAGCCAGGCTCTACTGACGCACCTACCCATGCTCGATTTCCTTGCCCGCTCCGAAAGCCATGCCTGGCACCAGCAGCTGGCTCGCCTGCTGCGCACGGCGGCGACCCCCGACTTCCCCGCCAGGCTCGATCAATCCCTGCGCGAGCTGGTGGGTCACGAAACCGTGCTGATCAACGCCTATCGGGGTCGTCGGCAACCGCTGCTGATCCACGACGACTACCCGCCACACCGCCACGAGCAGGGCGTCGAGCGCTACCTGAGCCAGGCCTATCTGCTCGATCCCTTCTTCGCCGCAGTGAGCAATGGCCTGGACCAGGGTGCCCATCGCCTGCGCGAGCTGGCCCCGGATCGCTTCGAAGCCAGTGAGTACTACGCCCACTACTATCGTGCCTTGGGCCTGGTCGATGAAGTCGGCATTTTCTGCCGGGTCGAGGCGGAGGTGGTGATCGCCGTGTCGCTCGGCTTCGGGACGAAGTCGCCACCCTTGACCCGCCGCGCGCTGCAGGCGTTGCGCTACGTATCGCCCATTGCCGAGGCCCTGCTGACCGAGTACTGGAAATGGCAGGGAAGTCAGTTCCAGCAGCGTCTCGCGGAGCAGGAACCGGTGGAAGCCGCGCTTGCCAGCTTCGGCGCCGCGGTGCTGACGGCAAGGGAGCAGGAGATCGTGCGTCTGCTGCTGGCCGGCCATTCGACGAAATCGGCGGCCCGGGAACTCGACATCAGCGACGGCACCGTGAAGGTACACCGCAAGCACATCTATCAGCGTCTCGAGGTCTCCAGCCAGTCGCAACTGTTCCGGCTGTTCCTCGATCATGTGGCGCTGGTGTCGCGCCAGCAGGCGGTCTGAGACGCGAAAAAAAAGCCGGCCCCCCGGACATGGGGAACCGGCAAGTCGAGGATTTCCTAACAGGCGATGTCGGTAGCCTGTCGTGGTGAGCCCTCAGAGCGACAGCGACATCCACACGCTCTTCAGTTCGGAATACTCCTCCAGGCTATGATGCGACTTGTCGCGCCCGTTGCCCGACTGCTTGACCCCGCCGAAGGGCATCGTCTGGTCGCCCCCGGCCCAGTTGTTGACGAACACCTGGCCCGACTGCAGCCGTCGCGTCACGCGCAGGATGCGGTCGATGTCCTGGCTCCAGAGCCCCGCGGCCAGGCCGTAGGGCGTGTCGTTGGCCATGGCGATGGCCTCTTCCTCGCTGTCGAAGCCGAACACCGCCAGCACCGGGCCGAAGATCTCCTCGCGGCCGATGGTCATCTGCGGCGTGACGCCGTCGAACACCGTGGGCGGGATGAACAGCCCCGGGCCTTCCAGCGACTGGCCGCCAGTGCGCAGCCGCGCACCCTCCTCCACGCCCTGGCGGATGTAGTCGAGGATACGCCGATGCTGGGCCTCGTCGACGATGGCGCCCATGAAGCTCGCAGGGTCCAGCGGGTCGCCCGGTTGCATGCTCTCGGCGGCCTTGAGTACCCGCTCGACGACCTCGTCGCGGATCGCATTCTCCACCAGCAGCCGGGAGCCGGCGATGCATACCTCGCCCTGGTTGTGGAAGATCGCCGCGGCGGCGTGGCTGGCTACCCGGTCGAGGTCCTTGCAGTCGGCGAAGACGAGGTTCGGCGACTTGCCACCGCACTCCAGGTAGACCCGCTTGAGGTTGGATTGCCCGGCGTACTGCATCAGCTGCTTGCCCACCGCGGTGGAGCCGGTGAAGGCCAGGCAGTCGACCTCGTGGGAGAGCGCCAGGGCCTTGCCCACGGTATGGCCGAAGCCCGGCAGCACCTGGAACACGCCCTTGGGCAGGCCGGCTTCCTGGGCCAGCTGCGCCAGGCGCAGCGCCGAGAGCGGCGACTTCTCCGAGGGCTTGAGGATCACGCTGTTGCCGGCGGCCAGCGCCGGGGCGATCTTCCAGGCGGTCATCATCAGCGGGAAGTTCCACGGCACGATGGCCGCCACCACGCCGATGGGCTCGCGCAGCACCAGGGCCAGGGTCTCCTCGCCGGTGGGCGCCACCTCGCCGTAGAGCTTGTCGATGCACTCGGCCTGGTAGCGAATGCAGCCGATGGCGCCGGCCATGTCGCCCAGCGAGCTCGAGATGGGCTTGCCCATGTCGAGGGTGTCGAGCAGCGCCAGCTCGTGCTTGTGGGCCTCCATCAGGTCGGCCAGGCGCAGCAGGGTCTTCTTGCGCTTGGCCGGCGCCAGGCGCGACCACGCGCCGCCGGCGAAGGCCTGGCGCGCCGCCGCCACGGCGCGCGCGGCGTCGGGTTCGTCGCAGCTCGCCACCTGAGCGAGGATCTCGCCGGTGGCCGGATTGCGCGACTCGAAGGTGTCGCCGCTTTCGGCCGCGACGAAGGCGTCGTCGATGAAGGCCCGCGATTCGAAAGAAAGCTCGGCGGCCCGGGCCTGCCACTCGGCCAGGGTGCGGGGGGATGGCGTACGGCTCACGATCGGGACTCCTCTCTTGAAGGTGACTCTGCCGCCTGTTTTCGTGCGACCAGCCGCCGCTCGGTATCGTCCAGCGCTTGTCGGGCCAGGCTCACCAGTTCGTCGATCTCGGCGCGGGAGATGACCAGCGGCGGTGAAATGATCATCGTATCACCCACCGAGCGCATCACCAGGCCAAGCTCAAAGCAGATGTCGCGACACAGGGTGCCGGCACCGAGCGATTTGTCGAAGCGCCCGCCGGTGTCGGGGTCGACCAGCTCCAGCGCACCGATCAGGCCCAGCGAGCGCACCTCACCCACCAGCGGATGCTCAGCCAGGGTGGCCCATCGCTCGGCAAGGTAGGGACCAATGTCGTTGCGCACCCGCTCGACGACGCCCTCGGCCTGCATCAGCTCGAGATTCTTCAGCGCCACGGCGGCGCACACCGGATGGCCCGAGTAGGTGAAACCGTGGAAGAATTCACCGCCGCGCTCGATCAGCGTCTCGGCGACGCGGTCGCCCACCAGCACGCCACCGATCGGCAGGTAACCGGACGAGAGCCCCTTGGCAATCGGCATCAGGTCGGGCGCGAGGTCGTAATGCATGCTGCCGAACCACTCCCCCAGGCGGCCGAAGCCGCAGATCACCTCGTCCATCACCAGCAGGATGTCGTACCTGGCCAGCACCTCCTTGACCGCCGGCCAGTAGCTCTCCGGCGGGATGATGGCACCTCCCGCCCCCTGCACCGGCTCGGCGATGAAGGCGGCGACATTCTCCTCGCCGAGCTCGAGAATCTTCGCCTCGAGGGCCGCGGCGCACTCGCGACCGAAGGTTCCAGGATCCTGGCCCGCCGGCCGCCCTTCCCCAAACCAATAGGGCTGGCGCACATGGGTTATCTTCGGCACCAAAGGGCCGCCCTGGCCGTGCATCGGCGCCATGCCGCCGAGGCTCAGGCCGGCAACCGTCGAGCCGTGATAGGCGTTCTCGCGCGCGATGATCCACTGCTTGTCGGGCTTGCCTTCCAGCGCCCAGAAGCGGCGCACCATGCGCAGCACGGTATCGTTGGCCTCGGAGCCCGAGCCGGTGAAGAACACGCGGTTCATGTGCGCCGGCGCCAGCCGGCACAGCGCCTCGGCCAGCTTCACTGCCGGTGGATGGGTACTCTTGAAGAAGTTGTTGTAGTAGGGCAGTTCGCGCAGCTGCGCGGTAGCCGCCTCGACCAGTTCCTCGCGGCCGTAGCCCAGGTTGACGCACCACAGCCCGGCCATGGCGTCGAGGATGCGATGGCCCTCGCTGTCGTGAATGTAGACCCCCTCGGCGTGGGTGACGATACGGCTGCCCTCCTCCGCCAGTGCCTTGAAGTCGGTGAAGGGGTGCAGGTGGTGGTCACGATCCAACTGGCGGTAGGCCTGGGTCTGCATGGGTATTCTCCTGCTCAGATGGATAGCGACTCAGCAACGGCACGGTCGGCAAGATGGGCACGACAGGCAGCGGCGAAACCCACGAACAGGGCGTGGTAGAGCGGGTGCTCCTGTGTACGCCATTCGGGGTGCCACTGCACCGCCAGGGCGAAGGCCGGGGCTGCGACCACCGATACCGCCTCGATCAGCCCGTCCGGCGCCACCGCCTCCACTCTCAGGCCATCACCCAGGCGATCGATGCCCTGCTGATGCAACGAATTGACCGTCGCATGCGGCTCGGCATACAGCGCCGCCAGGCGACCACCGGCTAAAAGCTCGACATCATGCGCGGGGGCGTAGCGGGTCGCGTAGTCGGCCTCGGGCTCGCGATGGTCGGCAAGGCCGGGCACGTTCTGCACCGCCTGGTGCAGCGTGCCGCCGTAGGCCACGTTGAGCTCCTGAAAGCCGCGGCAGATCCCCAGCAGCGGCAGGCCGCGCCGAATGGCGGCGGGTATCCAGGCCAACGCCGCGGCGTCACGATGCGGATCGTCGCGGGTGTTTTCCGGTGCGCGCGCGGCGCCGTAGCGGGAGGGTTCGACGTTGGAGTAGCTGCCGGTGAGCAGCAGGCCGTCCAGGTGCGCGAGCAGGTCGCCGTCCACGGCGTCCTGCCAGACCGGCAGCATCACCGGCGCCAGGCCGTAGGCACGCAGCGCACTCAGGTACTTGTCGGTCACCACGTGGGCGGGGTGACCCTCCACCTCACGGCGACAGGCGATGACGCCCACCAGGGGTCGGCTCGGCATGACGGCCTCCTCGAAATCGTGCTGACAAAACAGTGTTGATTAAACTTTCCACTATCGAGACAAAAAAATCCACTCCACCTCCACCATCTCTCAATCAAGCTATACATACAAAGCGTTTTCGCGGAAAAACATGAGCAATACGCCACGACCAGTCGTAAAAGATTTGACAACAAAAACGCTTCATCGAAAGATAGGCACCAATGATGAACTAGCGACATTGACAGGTGCCCCATGCCGCCGCTCAGCGCCGACCAGGCCCGGGAGTTTCTCGCGCGCCATCCTGACATCGACAGCATCGACCTGCTGATCAGCGACCTCAACGGTGTCATGCGCGGCAAGCGCATCCCGCGGGACAAGCTGGAAAAAGTCTGCCAAGAGGGCGTCAACCTGCCGGCATCGGTCTTCGCCCTGGACATCAACGGCCACACCATCGAGGCCACCGGACTGGGCCTCGCCAGCGGCGACGGCGACCGCGTCTGCCGCCCTATCGGCGGCACGCTACTGCCATCGCCGTGGCTACGCAACGGCCGCCAGGGGCAACTGCTGATGACCATGGTCGAACCCGACGACTCCCCCTTCTTCGCCGACCCACGCCAGCTGCTGTCGCGCCAGCTGGGGCGACTGAGCGAGCGTGGCCTGACGCCCGTGGTCGCCGTGGAGATGGAGTTCTATCTGGTGGATCACGAACGCACCCCCGAGGGACGGATACAGCCGCCGCGCTCGCCCCGCAGCGGCGAACGCGCCAGCCAGAGCCAGCTCTACTCGATCGGCGAGCTCGACGAATACGCCGACTTTCTCGAAGACGTGCAGCGGGCGGCCGAACGCCAGGGTCTGCCACTCGATACGGCACTCAAGGAGTGCGCGCCGGGCCAGTTCGAGATCACCCTTTATCACTGCGACGATGCGCTCAGGGCGTGCGACAGCGCCGTCCTGCTCAAGCGTCTGATCAAGGGCGTGGCGCTCAATCACGGCTTCGAGGCCACGTTCATGGCCAAGCCCTATGGCCGCGAAGCCGGCAACGGCACCCACGTGCATCTCAGCATGCTCGACGCCAGCGGCCGCAACGTCTTCGCCGACGCGAGCGGCGATCCGCTCGGTAGCGCCACCCTGCATCAGGCCGTTGCCGGGTTGCTTGCGCTGATGCCGGCCTCGATGGCGATCTGCGCGCCCAATTTCAACTCGTTCCGGCGCTTCCAGCCCGGCCTCTACGTACCCATGACGCCCACTTGGGGCTTCGACAACCGCTCGGTGGCGCTGCGCATTCCCTCGGGCAGCAACGATGCCCGGCGCATCGAGCACCGGGTCGCCGGTGCCGACGTCAATCCCTACCTGCTGCTCGCCGTGCTGCTGGCCAGCATCGAGCACGGCATCGCGGAGCGGCTGGCGCCGCCCGCCCCCGTCGTCGGCAACGCCTATGAGCAGTTCGAGCCCACCCTGACCAACAGCTGGCACCGTGCCCTCGACCTGCTGGAAGCCAGCGAGCCGTTGCAGCATGCCCTGGGCCGCGATTTCGTCCACGTTTTCGTGGCCAACCGGCGCGCCGAGCGCGAGCTGGCCCTGCAGACGGTGAGTCAACTGGAGTATGCCTGGTACCTAAGACACGTGTAGGACAGGCAGGAAAGTCGCATCGCCCCGACCCAGGCCGGGGCGATGGAAGGGGAAAAATCAGCCGTCCGTGCTGGCCAGCGGCAGATCCCAGCGCGGCTGGCCCTCTTCGAGCAGCACGCGATCGCCCTGGGGCCGGTGATCGAGACGCGATACCTCGGTGAGTTCGCCGTGACGCCAGGTGACGTCATAGCCGACGGTCTCCTCGGCGCTATCCATGACCGTGTGACACTGGCGCTGCGTGGTGGTGTAGGTCTGGGTCTGGTTGGCCTCGATGCGCCCCTGGATCTCGCGTCCGGCGAAGCCACCACCCACGGCCCCCGCTACGGTGGCCAGCGTCTTGCCGCTACCGCCCCCGACCTGGTTGCCGAGCAGCCCGCCCACCACGGCGCCCGCCGCCGTACCGGCGATGCGATGCGGGTCGCGGCTGGGCGCCTGGGCCTGATGCTGCACCACGACGTCCTCGCATACCTCACGCGGCGTCTCGACGCTGCGGGTTACGGGCTGTACCGCCACGACCTCGGCGAACTGCGGCCCGCTCTCCCGGGGTGCCTGCTGTACCTGCCAGGCACCGAAGCCCAGTCCGCCGAGCCCCAGCACACTCAGTGTCGTTCCGATCACGATCGACTTGTTCATCACGCTCCTCCTGCAGGACGTCATGCCGCCCCGGGCTTTATCAGGCTCGGCTCGATGCGATGTGGAGGAGAGACGCGGGGCGGCGACTCCTTGCCGCCCGGGAATGGTTTCAGTATACGCCGCGCTCGGCCGGCGTTAAGCGCAGCGCAGCGGGTTCCACAATTTCTGACCCGCTGTCTGCCGCGGGCGACACTTCACCAGCCGAGCCGATCCCGCGTCGCGTAGTACCAGGCGCCCAGCGCCGAGAGCGGCACGCGCAGCAGCCGCCCGCCGGGAAACGGCAGGTGCGGCAGCCCGGCGAAGGCGTCGAAGCGCTCGCCCGCACCGCGCATCACCTCGGCGATCAGCTTGCCGGCCAGGTGCGAGCAGGTCACTCCGTGGCCCGAGTAGCCCTGGGCATAGTAGACGTTGTCGCGGAGACGACCGAACTGCGGCAATCGATTGAGCGTCATCAGGAAATTGCCGCTCCAGGCATAATCGATACGCGTATCGGCCAGCTGCGGAAAGGTCTTGAGCATCTTGGGTCGGATTACCGCGGCGATGTCCGAGGGATCCTGGCCGCCGTAGTTGACGCCGCCGCCGTAGAGCAGCCGGCCGTCGGCGGTGAAGCGGTAATAGTCGAGCAGATAGTTGCAATCCTCCACCGCCATGTCGTGGGGGATCAGCTCGCGACGCAGCGCTTCCGGCAACGGCTCGGTGGTGATGATCTGGGTGCCGCAGGGCATCGACTTGCTCTCCAGTTCCGGTAATACCCCCTGCAGGTAGGCGTTGCCGGCCATCACTACCCGCTGGGCACGCACGCTCCCCTGCGGCGTACGCAGCGTCACGCTCGCGCCGTGACGCACCTCGAGCACGGGCGTTTGCTCATGGATCGTGCCGCCCAGCGACTCGAACGCCGCGGCCTCGCCCAATACCAGATTGAGCGGGTGCAGGTGGCCACCGGAGTGGTCCACCAAGGCACCGACATAGCGCTCGCTGCCGATCTCGCGCCTGTAGGCCTCGCCCTCCAGCAGCTCCAGCTGCTGGTTACCGTAGCGCTCCCATAACGCCTTGTGCTCGCGCAGTCCGGCGAGTTGCTTGTGGTTGCAGGCGGCGAACAGGTTGCCCTCCTTCAGGTCGCAGGCAATAGCGTAGCCGGCGATGCGGTCGCGAATGATGCGATTGCCCTCGAAGGCCATGTCGCCCAGGGCCCGCGCGGTGTCGGTGCCGTACCGGGCCTCGATCACGTCCATGTCGCGGCTGTAGCTGTTGACGATCTGGCCGCCGTTGCGCCCGGAAGCGCCGAACCCCACCCGGGCGGCCTCCAGCACCACCACCCGATGCCCCTGTTCGGCGAGATGCAGGGCCGCCGAGATGCCGGTGAAGCCCGCCCCCACCACGCATACCTCGCACTCGACGTCGCCGACCAGGGCGGGACGCTCGGGCGCGGGGTTGGCCGTGGCCGCATAGTAGGACGCCACATGCTCGGCATTGGCTTGGGTCGACATAACTACCTCATGCTCAAAGAAAAGAGTTACCTTCCAGCCGTCATATCCTGCAGCATCGCCTGTCGCCGCCTCGCCTCGCTGCGCCGCATCAGGTACCAGGCGAGGAAGGTCGCCAGCGACACCGCCAGGATGATCAGCGTGGCCAGGGCGTTGATCTTGGGCGACACGCCCATGCGCACCGAGGAGAACACCACCATCGGCAGGGTGGTGGCGCCGGGGCCGGAGACGAAGCTGGCGATCACCAGATCGTCGAGCGAGAGGGTGAACGCGAGCAGCCAGCCCGCCGCGAGCGCCGGCGCAATCACCGGCAGGGTGATCTGGAAGAAGGTACGCACCGGGCGCGACCCGAGATCCATGGCCGCCTCCTCGATCGACAGATCCACCTCGCGCAGGCGCGAGGCCACCACCACCGCCACGTAGGCGCTGCAGAAGGTGGTGTGAGCGATCCAGATGGTGACCATGCCGCGGTCCGCCGGCCAGCCGATCAGCTGCGCCATGTGCACGAACAGCAGCAGCAGCGACAGGCCGGTAATCACCTCGGGCATCACCAGCGGCGCGGTAACCATGCTGGAGAGCGCGGTCTTGCCGCGAAAGCGGGCGAAGCGAACCATCACGAAGGCTGCCAGCGTACCCAGGCACACCGCCATGGAGGCGGAGAAGAAGGCGATGCGCAGGCTGGTCCATACCGCCGAGAGGATCTGCTGGTCGCGCAGCAGCTCAACGTACCAGTGTGCCGAGAAGCCCGCCCACACGGTGACCAGCCGCGACGAATTGAAGGAGTAGACGACCAGGATGATCATCGGCAGGTAGAGGAACACCAGCCCGACGATCAGCATCGCGGTGGTGAAGGATGGCTTGCGCATGGTCACTCCTGAAGCTCGCGGGACTGATAGCGATGAAACAGGGCGATGGGCACGATCAGGATCGCCAGCATCACCATCGCCAGCGCCGAGGCCACCGGCCAGTCGCGATTGTGGAAGAACTCCTCCCACAGCACCTTGCCGATCATCACCGTGTTGGGCCCGCCGAGCAGTTCGGGAATCACGTACTCCCCCACCGCCGGGATGAACACCAGCATCGAGCCGGCGATGATGCCGCCCTTGGACAGCGGCAGGGTGACCCGAAGGAAGGTGTTGAACTGGCGCGAGCCGAGATCCTCCGCCGCCTCCAGCAGCGAGACGTCGAGCCGCGTCAGGTTGGCATAGAGCGGCAGCACCATGAACGGCAGGTAGGCATAGACGATGCCGAGGATCACGGCGAAGTTGGTGTTGAGCATACGGATCGGCGAGTCGATCACGCCGGCCCAGATCAGCAGGTTGTTGACCAGGCCGTTGTTGCTGAGGATGCCCATCCAGGCGTAGACGCGAATCAGGAACGAGGTCCACGACGGCAGCATTACCAGCAGCAGCAGCACCAGCTGCCAGTGGGCCGGAGCGCGGGCCATGGCGTAGGCCATGGGGTAGCCGATCGCCAGGCACAGCACGGTGGCCAGCAGAGCGATCTTCACCGAGCCCCAGTAGGCCGAGACGTAGAGCGTGTCGGTGGCCAGGAACAGGTAGTTGCCGAAGCTCACGACGACGTTCAACGTCTCGTTGGCGTAGTTGAAGATGGGGCCGTAGGGCGGTATCGAGATGGCCGCCTCGGAGAGGCTGATCTTGAGCACGATGCCGAACGGCAGCAGGAAAAACAGGGTCAGCCACAGCAACGGCACGGCGATGACCCAACCGCGACCGGGCTTGAGCAGCCGCCGCAGGCGAGCGGTGTAGTTAGACATGCGGATCTCCCGGCGTCATGGGCTCAGTCGTGCAGGATGACGGCGCTCTGATCGTCCCAGTGGACGAACACCGGCTCGTCCCAGTGCGGCCGGTCGCCGCGGCGCTCGGTATTGGCCATGCTGGCCTTGACCAGCTGGCCACTCTCGAGCCTCACGTAGTAGACCGAGAAGCCGCCAAGGTAGGCGATGTCCTCGACGACCCCGTGCGCCCAGTTGGCCTCGACGCTCGGGCGCTCGCGGGACAGCCACGTCTTTTCCGGGCGAACCGCCACCCATACCCGACGCTCGTCGGCCTGGGTGCTGACGCCGTGGCCGATGCGAATCGAACGCCCCAACGCCGGGCTGTCGATCACGCAGTGGTCGGCCTCGTCGACCACGATCTCGCCCTCGAACAGGTTCACCGTGCCGACGAACTCCGCCACCATGCGATTGGCCGGACTCTCGTAGACATCCATCGGGGTCCCCACCTGAGCGATCCAGCCGTCGGCCATGATCGCCACGCGGTCGGCCATGGTCATGGCCTCCTCCTGGTCGTGGGTGACCATGATGCAGGTCACCCCGACGCGCTCGAGGATCTGCACCACCTCGAGCTGCATCTCGGTGCGCAGCTTCTTGTCCAGCGCTCCCATCGGCTCGTCGAGCAGCAGCAGCTTGGGCCGCTTGGCCAGCGAGCGCGCAAGGGCCACGCGCTGGCGCTGGCCGCCGGAGAGCTGGTGCGGCTTGCGCCGGGCATAGCCCTCCATGTGCACCAGCCTGAGCATCTCGGCCACGCGCTCGTCGATCTCGCGGCGCGGCAGTTTGTCCTGCTTGAGGCCGAAGGCGATGTTCTGCGCCACCGTCATGTGCGGGAACAGCGCGTAGGACTGGAACATCATGTTGATCGGCCGCTCATAGGGCGGCATGGCGGTAATGTCCACGCCGTCGAGCACCACCTGCCCTTCGCTGGGTTTCTCGAAGCCGGCCAGGATGCGCAGCAGGGTCGACTTGCCCGAACCGGAGCCGCCCAGCAGGGCGAAGATTTCGCCGCGACGGATCGACAGGCTGACGTCATCCACCGCCAGGACGCCGTCGAAGCGCTTGCTGACGCGGCGGATCTCCATCAGCGACTCATCGCGGGCCGGCCGCGGCTTGCCCACCGCGGCATCGCTGGCCGAACGCTCCACGACTCGTCGCGGCGTCTCGGCGGCTTGGGTCTGGGATTGCGGCATCACGACCTCTCCTCGACCAGACGGGAAGAACGGCCGGCCCTGCGGACCGGCAGCGGGGCCTCACATGCCGGACTTGACCCGGTTCCAGGTGCGCGTGCGTACGCGCTGTACGGCCAGAGGCTTCTCTTCCTGGACGTACAGGTTGTCCATCACCTCCTGGTCGGGATAGACGGAGGTGTCGTTGAGAATCTCAGGGTCGAGGAACTCGTTGGCGGCGATGTTGGGGTTGGCATACACCACGTACTCGGTGATGTCGGCGGCGATCTCGGGCTCGAGGATAAAGTTGATGAAGGCGTGGGCGTTGTCGGGGTTGGGCGCGTCGGCCGGAATCGCCATCATGTCGAACCACAGCGCCGCGCCCTCCTTGGGAATGGTGTAGGCGATCTCGAAGTCGCGCCCGGCCTCCTCGGCGCGGTCGGCGGCCTGGAAGATGTCACCGGAGTAGCCCGCCGCCACGCAGATGTCGCCGTTGGCGAGATCCGAGATGTAGCGCGACGAGTGGAAGTAGGTGATATTGTCGCGCACCGCGGCGATCAGGTCGCCGGCCGCCTCGATGTCCTCGGTCTTCTCCGAGGTCGGCGACAGGCCCAGGTAGGCCATGCCGGCGGAGAGCATGTCGTCGCCGGTATCCAGCATGGAGATGCCGCAGCCGCCCTCGTTCAACGCTGCGGTCACCTCGGGATCGAAGATCAGCGCCCAGGAGTCCAGCGGCGCGTCCTCGCCGAGGATCTCGGTGACCCGCTCGACGTTGTAGCCGATGCCGTTGGTGCCCCACATGT
The DNA here is from genome assembly GCF_015992245.1 of Halomonas sp. SS10-MC5. NCBI lineage: Bacteria > Pseudomonadati > Pseudomonadota > Gammaproteobacteria > Oceanospirillales > Halomonadaceae > Halomonas > Halomonas sp. SS10-MC5. Next base: position 2,951,208 of record NZ_CP065435.1, read on the forward strand.
AGGGAATCGAGTACTGGCTGCCCGGATCGATCGACTCCAGCTGCTCCATCAGTTCGGGGTTGAGGTGCTCCATGTTGGGGATCTTGTCGTGGTCCAGCTCCTGGTAGACCCCGGCGCTGACCTGGCGGGTCAGGTAGTAGTTGGAGGGCACCACCACGTCGTAGCCGGAGCGGCCCGCCAGCACGGCGGCATCCAGCACCTCGTTGCTGTCGTAGACGTCATAGATCACCTCGATGCCGGTGGCCTCGGTGAACTTCTCCAGGGTGTCCGGCGCGATGTAATCCGACCAGTTGTAGACCCGCACCTCGTTGGCCTGGGCAGTAGCGGCCACGGCCAGGGAGCACAGTGCGGCGGCCCGCGTCAGCTTGCGTTGACATGACATGATGACACCTCTTGTTCGCATTGTTGTCGTACGCCTGGCCATGGCGCCGGCCAGGCACTTCCCCACTAGACGCTCAACAGCAGGAACTCCCTCTCCCACGAACTGATGACCTTCTTGAAGTTCTCGTTCTCCACCCGCTTCACCGCCACGTAGCCGGTCACGAACCGGTGCCCCATGTAGCGCTCCAGTTCGCTGCAGTGCTCCATCCGCTCGAGCGCCTGCTCGAGGGTGAACGGCAGGCGCAGGTTGCGCCGTTCGAAGGCTCGGCCCTGCACCGGCGCAGAGGGATTGAGCTTCTGCACCATGCCGAGATAGCCGCACAGCAGACTTCCCGCGATGGCCAGATAGGCGTTGGCATCGGCACCGGGCAAGCGGTTCTCGATACGCCGGTTCTGCGGCGAGGAGTCGGGCGCCCGCAGCCCGCAGGTGCGATTTTCCTCGCCCCACTCGACGTTGACCGGCGCCGAGGTATCGGGCAGGAAGCGGCGGAACGAATTGACGTTGGGCGCCATCAGCGGCAGCGCCTCGGGAATGAAGCGCTGCATGCCGCCAATATGATGCAGGAACAGCTGGCTCATGGAGCCGTCCTCGTTGGCGAACACGCTCTTGCCGGTGGTGGCGTCCAGTACGCTCTGATGGATGTGCATGGCGCTGCCGGGCTCGTTGGTGATCGGCTTGGCCATGAAGGTCGCCACCACGTCGTGCTTGAGCGCCGCCTCGCGCAGGGTGCGCTTGAACAGGAAGACCTGGTCGGCCAGCACCAGGGGGTCGCCGTGACGGAAATTGATCTCCATCTGGGCGGTCCCTTCTTCGTGAATCAGGGTATCGATGTCGAGGCCCTGGACCTCGCACCAGTCGTACATGTCCTCGAACAGCGGATCGAACTCGTTGGCCGCGTCGATGGAGAACGACTGCCGGCCGGTCTCCTGACGCCCGCTGCGACCAATCGGCGGCAGCAGCGGCAGGTCGGGATCCTCGCAGCGCTTGGTCAGGTAGAACTCCATCTCCGGCGCCACCACCGGCTTCCAGCCCTGCTCGGCGTAGAGCGCCAGCACCCGCTTGAGCTGGTTGCGGGAGGAGAGCTCGATGGGGTTGCCCATCTTGTCATAGCAGTCGTGGATCACCTGGGCGGTGGGCTCGAGCGCCCAGGGCACCGGGTAGACCGCGGAGATGTCGGGCCGGCACAACATGTCGATGTCGGCGGGGTCGAGCAGCGAGTAGTAGAGCTCATCCTCGACATAGTCGCCGGTCACGGTCTGCAGCAGGACGCTCTCGGGCAGCCGCATGCCCTTCTCGGCCATGAACTTCGACACCGGCGTGATCTTGCCACGGGCAATGCCGGTGATGTCGCTGACCAGGCACTCCACCTCGGTGATGCGTCGCTCCTTCAGCCAGCTTTCCAGATCTTTCATGGGAACCTCGTTGCGGCCCGTCCCGGGCGTCACGTTCGTTATAGTCGGTCGCGCAGCTTGTAGAAAGCGGTCGCCAGCACCAGCAGCGGCGTGCGCAGGCGCTCGCCTCCGGGAAAGCGACGGTGGGGCATGGCGGCGAAGACGTCGAAGCGCTCGCTCTGCCCGCCGATGGCCTCGGCCACCAGCTGCCCCGCCAGCCCGGCCAGCGCCATGCCGTGCCCCGAGTAGCCCTGGGCGTAGTAGACGTTGTGACCGAGGCGGCCGAAGTCCGGCGCACGGTTGAGCGTGATCGCCACGTCGCCGCCCCAGCGGTAGTCGATTCTCACCCCTTCGAGCAGCGGGAACAGACGCGCGATCTTGGCATCCATGCGCTGCTGAAGCCCGCGGGGTTCGCGGCCATCGTAGCTGACTTCTCCACCATAGATCAGCCGTTTGTCGGCCGAGAGGCGGTAGTAGTCGAGCACGAAGTTGGCGTCGGACAGGGCATCGTTGTGTGGAAGCACCTGAGCGGCACGCGCTTCGCCCAGCGGCTCACTGGCGACGATGTAGTTGGCCGCGCGCATGACGCGTCCCTCGAGCTCCGGCAGCAGGCGCCCCAGGTAGGCATTGGCCCCCACCACCACGAAGTCGGCGGCGATCTCCCCCCCGGCCGTGACCACGGTGGCCGGCTGGCCGCGGCGAATCTCCAGCGCCGGGCTGTGCTCGTGGATCGTCACGCCGGCGTGCTGAGCCGCCCGTGCCAGACCGAGGGTATAGTTGAGCGGGTGCAGATGCCCCCCCTCATGCTCGAGGAGGGCGCCGGGGTAGGCGTCGGTGACCACGCGCTCGCGCAGCGCCTCGCCCTCCAGCCACTCGAGCGCCGCGTAGCCGTAGTCGCGGGCCAGGCGCTCCTGCATCTCGCGCAGCTCGCGCACGTGTCGGGGCTTGACCGCGGCGTGCAGGTAGCCCCAGGCGAGGTCGCAGGGAATCGCGTGGCGCTCGATGAGCTCGGCCGTGAGGCGCACCGCCTCGCGGCTCATCTCCCACACCACGCGGGCACGCTCGCGTCCCAGCGCCTGCTCCACGGTGGCGATATCGGTCCCCAGGCCGGGCAGGATCTGCCCCCCGCTACGTCCGGAGGCGCCGAAACCGATCTCGTGCGCCTCGAGCAGCGCCACCGAGTAGCCGCGCTCGGCCAGGTGCAGCGCCGCGGAGCAGCCGGTGATGCCACCACCGATCACACAGACGTCGACACGCCGATGGCCGGCGAGCGGCGGACACGCCTGATCGAGACGCACCGTGATCGAATCACGATAGTAGGAAGCGGGTCTGTCGGTCTGGGCGGCAGTGGCCATGCTGCGTTTCCCTGAAGCGCTACGGCGGGACATCGGATTCGACTAGTCTGGCACCATACCGACAGGGGCTGTCAAGTATCCAATAACGAAACCGGCATGCCAGCCTTTGGCGACTTTCGCCGAAACCCAACGAAACGACTTACACAACAACAATATACGGTAGAATTTCAAGGTAACGAGGCTGATGAGAGCGTTGCCGAGCCGCCCATACTTGTAAAATAATGACCATCACACGAGCACTCAGCGCGAGGCGCACACCGCGCAACCGGGGTCCCGCGGGACCTGGAAGTGACGCCACTGGCCGGAAAGCGCGTCGAAGGTGGAGAGGCCGCGATGCGGCGTGCCGGCCCCGCTGAGCAGCTTGACCGCCTCCAGCGCCTGGAAACAGCCGATCAGCCCGACCAGCGGTGCCACCACGCCGCTCTCGGCGCAGCGCAGCGCTTCATCGCCGCCTTCCCCAGGGGGGTAGAGACAGGCATAGCAGGGCGATGCGGGATCGCGGGGATCGAACACCGCCAGCTGCCCCGAGAAGCGAATCGCCGCTCCCGAGACCAGCGGCACCCCGGCGCGCTGGCAGGCGGCATTGATGGCATAGCGACTGGAAAAGCGGTCGGTGCAGTCGAGCACCAGGTCGACCTCGCGCACAACCGCTTCGAGCGCGGCTTCGTCGAGATGCGCCTCGATCGCGCGGATCTCGCAGCCCGGATTGAGCGCCGCGGCCGCGTCCCGGGCGGAGCCAGCCTTGTTGCGCCCCAGGTCGGCCATGCCGTGGGCGATCTGGCGCTGCAGGTTGGAGAGCTCCACCACGTCGGCGTCGGCCAGGGTCAGGTGCCCCACCCCGGCGGCGGCCAGGTAGAGCGCCACCGGCGAGCCCAGCCCGCCGGCGCCGACCACCAGCGCACGCGAGGCCAGCAGGCGCTCCTGTCCGTCGATGTCGATCGCCTCCAGCATGATCTGGCGGCTGTAGCGCAGCAGCGCCTCGTCGTTCATGGCCATTACTTGCCTTCGAGCTCCTCGATGTCGGGGACGTAGAGCGAGAACTCCTCCTTGACCTCCTCCATCACCACGTAGCTCTTCGACTCCTTGACGCCGGGAAGGGTCAGTACCACGTCGCCGAGCAGCTGGCGGTAGGCGGACATCTCGGGGATCCGGCACTTGAGAATATAGTCGAACTGCCCCGAGACCAGATGGCACTCCTGGATCTGCGGCAGCCGCGACACGGCACGACGGAATTCGTCGAACACCGCCGGTGACTGGGTCTCGAGGCTGATCTCGACGAACACCAGCAGGTTGGCCTTGAGCGCGCGGGGATTGAGTATCGCCTTGTAGCCGCGGATGACACCGGACTTCTCGAGGCGCTTGACGCGCTCCAGGCAGGGGGTGGTGGAGAGCCCCACCTGGGCGGCCAGGTCGACGTAGGAGATGCGGGCATTGTCCTGCAGGCAGCGCAGGATCTTGAGGTCGATGCGGTCGAGCGAGCGAGTCTTGGATTTCATTGTCGTGTCGCGGGAAGCCGAGTCAGAGTGAGTGAAGCGTCGCCATGACAGCAGATCGACCTGAAAAAGCGCGGCAATCGGGTGCTGCGCTGGTGTTCGGTCGTACAAACATGCCGACATTTGGAATTATTTCCTGAACAGATGTACCACAGCGGCCACCCGCCCTCCAATACGCCTCCTCAACGCTGGCAGGGCCGCCGGCCGAACGTGACCCGCTCCCACCCTCCCAGGTCCCGTCGGCTGGCCACCGCGACATAGCCACCGGCCTCCAGCAGGCCGCGAACGGCGGCGGCCTGGCCATGGCCGTGCTCCAGCACGAGCCAGCCCCCCGCCAGCAGATGCCCCATGCCCTGCTCGGCGAGGTGGCGCAGGTCGGCCAGCCCGTCCTCCGCCGCAACCAGGGCGCTGCTGGGCTCGAAGCGCACGTCGCCCTGCGCCAGGTGCGGATCCCCGGCATCGATATAGGGGGGGTTCGCCGCGATCAGGGTGAAGCGCTCCCCGGACAGGGCAGCGAACCAGTCGCTGAGCAGGAAGCGCGCGTTGGCGATGCCCAGCCGGCCGGCATTGGACTCGGCCAGCGCCACCGCCTCGGGCACCCGGTCGACGCCGAGCGTCTCCCACCCGGGGCGCTCGCTGGCGAAGGCCAGCGCGATGGCGCCGGTGCCGGTGCCCAGGTCGAGCAGGCGGCCCGCGGGCTCGGGGGCTAGCTCTAGCAGCACCTCCACCAGGGTCTCGGTATCGGGCCGCGGAATCAGGGTATGCCGCGAGGTGGCCAGGGCAAGCCCCCAGAACTCACGCTCGCCGGTCAGGTAGGCCACGGGGTGGCCCGCTGCGCGCGCCGCCACCAGAGCCTCGAAGCGGGCCCGCGCGTAGGTCGCCGCCGGGCGGTCGCCCCAGGTATAGAGCCACGTGCGTTCGACCCCCAGCACATGGCACAGCAGCACCTCGGCGTCGAGCCGCGGGCTGGGCGACCCCGCTCGCGCCAGGCGCTCGGCGGCCCGCGCCAACAGCACGTCGAGCCGCATCAGGCTTCCCGCTGCAGTGCCGCCAGTTGCTCGGCCTGATGCTCGTGGATCAGCGGGTCGAGGACCTCGTCGAGTTCGCCGGACATCACCTCGCCGAGCTTGTAGAGGGTGAGATTGATGCGATGGTCGGTCAGCCGGCCCTGGGGGAAGTTGTAGGTGCGGATGCGCTCGCTGCGATCCCCCGACCCCACCAGGCTGCGGCGCGTGTCGGCCTGCTCGCGCTGGCGGCTCTCCAGCGCGCTCTGCTTCAGCCGTGCGGCCAGCAGCGACATCGCCTTGGCCCGGTTCTTGTGCTGGCTGCGCTCCTCCTGGCACTCCACCACCACGCCGCTCGGCAGGTGGGTGATGCGGATCGCCGAGTCGGTGGTGTTGACGTGCTGGCCGCCGGCGCCGCTGGAGCGGAAGGTGTCGACGCGCAGGTCGGCGGGATTAATGTCGACGTCGCCCACCTCGTCGGCCTCCGGCATCACCGCCACGGTACAGGCGGAGGTGTGGATGCGCCCCTGGGACTCCGTGGCCGGCACGCGCTGGACACGGTGGGCGCCGGATTCGAACTTGAGCCGGGCATAGACCCCTTCGCCCTTGACCCGCGAGATGAGCTCCTTGTAGCCACCCTGCTCGCCGTGGCTGGCGCTGATCACCTCGACCTTCCAGCCCCGCTTTTCGGCATAGCGCGAGTACATGCGGAACAGGTCGCCGGCGAACAGCGCCGCTTCGTCGCCGCCGGTGCCGGCACGTATCTCGAGGAAGACGTTGCGACCATCGTCCGGGTCGCGCGGCACCAGCAGCTGCTTGAGCCGTACCTCCAGCACCTCCAGCCGTCGCCGCCCCTCTTCCAGCTCCAGCTGCGCCAGCTCGCGCATCTCGGCGTCGCTGTCGTCGGCCAGCAGCGCGGCGTCCTCCAGGTCGCTCTCGACCGCCCGGTAGTCGCGCCAGGCCTCGACCAGGGGCTCGAGCTCGGCGTACTCGCGGGAATAATCGCGGAAACGAGGCTGATCGCTGATCACCTCGGGCTCCGCCAGCAGGGCGGCGAGCTCCTCGAAGCGCTCGACGAAGCCATCGAGACGCTGGCGCAGGGTCGCTTTCATGGCGTGTCCTGTCAGGGTTTCGTTGATGTGGAATCCAGCAGCAGCGCCTCGGCGGCGCTGAGCAGGTCGCGTCGCTCGCCGCCCGACGCCTCGCGCAGGGCCACGGTGGGGCGGTGCAGCAGGCGATTGGTGAGCTGATGGGCCAGCAGGCGGATCACCTCCTCGGGGTCCTCGCCGCGTGCCAGCCTGGCCAGCGCCTGACGCTCGGAATGCTCGCGCAGCTCGGCCGCCTGGTCGCGGTAGCGCCGAATCAGCTCCCCGCTGCCGCGGACGCGCCGCTCGTGCAGCCAGACGTGCACGCCATGCTCGATCAGCGCCTCCGCCTGATCGGCGGCCGCCTGGCGATGCCGGCGGTTCTCCTGGATCACCTCGTTGAGGTCGTCGACGGTATAGAGAAAGATGTCGTCCAGGTCGCCGACCTCGGGCTCGATGTCGCGCGGCACGGCGATGTCGACCATGAAGATCGGCCGGTGGCGGCGCTTCTTCAAGGCCCGCTCCGCCATGCCCTTGCCCAGGATCGGCAGCGGCGCAGCGGTGGAGGAGATGACGATGTCCGCGCGGGCCAGGGCCTCGGGGATCTCGTTGAGCGAGATCGCCTCGGCATTGAACTCGCCGGCCAGCAGCTCGGCACGTTCGCGCGTGCGGTTGGCCACGATCATGTTGCGCACGCCGGCCTCGCGCAGGTGGCGGGCGACCAGCTCGATGGTCTCTCCGGCGCCGATCAGCAACGCCCGGGAACGACTGAAGTCATCGAAGATGCGGCTGGCCAGGCTCACCGCGGCATAGGCCACCGAGACCGGGTTCTGGCCGATGCCGGTACGTGTCCGCACCTGCTTGGCCACGGCAAAGGTGTGCTGGAACAGCAGCTCCAGCTCGCCGCCCAGCCCGCTCGCCTGGCGCGCCGACTGATAGGCCTCCTTGAGCTGGCCGAGAATCTGCGGCTCGCCCAGCACCATGGAGTCCAGCCCCACCGCGACGCGCATCAGGTGCCGCGCGGCGTCATTGCCCAGGTAATGGTAGGCGCAGGGCGTGAGCTCATCGAGCGCCAGCCCGTGGAAGTGGCTCAACCAGTCGAGGATGGCGCGCTCGCCGCTCGGCTCGGTGACGCAGTAGAGCTCCGTACGGTTGCAGGTCGAGAGCACCGCCGCTTCATGCACCTGAGGCAGATGGCGCAGCTCGGTCAATGCCGACTCGAGTTGGGCGGGGGTGAAGGCGACCCGCTCGCGCACCGCGACAGTGGCCGTCCTATGGTTGATTCCAAGGGCAAGGAGCGTCATGCGTTAAGCGTCTTCGGTGATGTCGGCCGGCGGCACCGTAAATGAAAAAACCGTCTCTGCGGCGCTGCATTCTATCACAGCCTTCGGATATCGGCGCCAGGCGCACGGCTCCTGCCCTTGACGCACGACAAGGCGGGTGCACTCCCATGGCGATGGCGCCGACGCAGCGATCCCTTTGCCCATCGGCTGCTAGCCGGTATGCTGGCACCTCGGGACACCGGATGAGATACGCATGCCCTCGACGCTGATACGCTCCTCGCGCCATGGACTGGCAGTGCTTGGCCTGACCGTTCTGCTGGGCGGTTGCCAGGGCCTGGCCTCCTCCCCTTTGGCTACCACGCTAGAAGAAGACCCCATGGCCTCCGCCCCGCCCATCGAGCACGGGCTGGATGCAGAGGGGCTGGCGACGCTGCTGACGGCCGAGTTCGCCGGGCAGCGCGGCGACTATCGGCGTGCCACGCTGGGTTACCTGGCCATGGCCGAACGCTACGGGGTCGCGCAACTGGCGGAGCGCGGCACGCTGGCGGCGCGCTTCAGCAACGACGTCCTGCTGCTCGAGCAGGCGGTCAACGCCTGGCATCAGCTCGACCCGCTCGCGGAGGCACCGCTGCGTCTGCTCGCCGGGCTGGCCCTGCAGCGCGGCGACTGGGACCAGGCCCTCGAGCGGCGCCTGGCGCTGGCCGAGCAGGGACAGCATGCCGAGCTGACGCTGTTCGCCGAGCTGGCGCTCGAGGCCGGCGCCGATCCGCTTCCCCTGCGCGAACGGCTGCGAGAATATCTCGAGCGTACCGGCGTCGACACCCACCCGCACTATCACGATGCCGTGCTGGCCATGGCCACGCTCGAGGCGGCCACGGGCCAGCGCCAGCAGGCCGAGCGGCGCCTGAGCCTGCTCGAGCGCAATCACTCGGAGCTGCCCGCCCTGTGGCTCACCCGTGCCCAGTTGGCGTTGGAGGCCGACAGCCCGCGCCAGGCACGCGAGGCGGCACGCCGCGGCCTGGAGGTCTCGCCCGGCGACCCGCGCTTCCAGCTGCTTCTGGCGCAGGCCGAGCTGATGCTCGGTAACGTCGCCGCCGCCGAGCAGCACACCTCGACGCTGATGGAAGAGCACGTCGGCAACCAGGAGCTGCACCTCTCGCTGGCCCGCCTCTATCTGGAGGGTGGCCACCTGGACGCGGCCCGCCGCCTGCTGCTGCCGTTGGTCAGCAGCGACGAGCCACCTCCCGCCGCCTTCTACCTGATGGGCACCATCGCCGAGGAAGAGGGCGAGATCGACAACGCCCTTCTCTACTATCGCCAGGTGGCTCCCGGCGGCGATTTCCTGCGCGCCCGCCTGCGAGCGGCCCAGATGCTGATCGCGGACGAGCGCCTGCTCGACGCCCGGGCCTTCCTGCGCATCGAGCGCCTGCGCCATGAATCGCACTTCAGCGAACTGGTCGCCCTCGAGGTGGAACTGCTCGACGAAGTCGGCCGGCAGGACGACGCCGACGCCCTGCTCGACCGCGAGCTCTCGCGTACGCCCAACGACGAGCCGCTGCTCTATCTGCGCGCCATGCGCGCCTGGGAACACGGTGACTTCGAGGGCATGGAGCGCGACCTGGGACGCATCATCGAGGCCAATCCGGAGAATGCCTCCGCCCTCAATGCCCTGGGTTATACCCTGGCCGATATCAACGACGCCGAGCGCCTGGAGGAGGCCCGTGAACTGATCGAGCGTGCCCATGCGCTCGAACCCGGCAGCCCGGCGATCATGGACAGCCTGGGCTGGGTCCACTATCGGCTAGGCGACCCCGAACGTGCCCTGGCCTGGCTGGAGCGCGCCTACGCCAGCATGCCCGACCAGGAGATCGCCGCCCACCTGGCCGAGGTGCTGTGGACCCTCGATCGCCGGGAAGAGGCGCGACGCGTCGTGGAACAGGCACTGCGCCAGCACGACGAACATCCGCTGATCGACGCGCTCCTCGAGCGCGTTCCCGAGCTGGCCCCCTGATCATCCACTGTCAACGAGACGATGCCATGAGACGCCCCATTTCTGCGATACGCGGGCTCGCCGCGAGCCTTGCCCTGGCGCTGCTGGCCGGCTGCGCCACGCCTGGCGCGGCGCCGGACGGTGAGCGCACGGCCGACCAGTGGACGGCCCAGCAGGAGCGCCTGGAGGAACTGAACACCTGGACGCTGGTTGGCAAGGCCGGCCTGCGCACCCCCCAGGAGACGACCAGCGCCAACCTCGACTGGAGCCAGCATCCGCACTACTACCGCATGCTGATCAGCGGCCCCTTCGGCAGCGGCCGCAACCTGTTGGAGGGCCGCGAAGGTCGCTTCTCGTTGACTAACGCCGAGGGGCGCTTCGAAGCCGCGACGCCCGAGGCGCTGATGCAGCAGCAGCTCGGCTGGTCGCTGCCGGTCAGCTCCCTGGCCGACTGGATTCGCGGCCTGCCCGCCGACCACAGCCGTTACCAGCTGCAGCAGGACGAGCGCGGCTTCCCGCAGCAGCTCGAGCAGGATGGGTGGCAGATCGTCTATCGCGACTGGACCCAGGTCGAGTCGCTGTGGTTGCCGCGCCGCCTGGTCATGGAATATGACGACCTGCGCGTGACGCTGGTGGTCACGGAGTGGCGTCCCGTGATCGACGAGTGAGGCGATGACGGAACCGATGAAAGAGCTCGTATTGCCGGCGCCGGCCAAGCTCAACCGCATGCTGCACATTACTGGCCGCCGGCCCGATGGCTATCACGAGCTGCAGACGCTGTTCCAGTTCCTCGACCATGGCGACGAGCTGTGCTTGCGGCCAAGGAGGGATGGCGTGATTCGCTTGGCACCCGGCCTGTCGGGCGTGCCCGACAGTGACAACCTGATCGTGCGCGCCGCTCGCCTGCTGCAGGACGAAACCGGCTGTCGGCTTGGCGCCGACATTCACCTGACCAAGCGCCTGCCCATGGGGGGCGGCCTGGGCGGCGGCAGCAGCGACGCCGCCACCACGCTGCTCGGCCTCGACCGGCTCTGGCAGCTCGACCTCACGCTCGACCGGCTGGCGGAGCTCGGCCTGCAGCTCGGCGCGGACGTGCCGGTGTTCGTGCGCGGTCACGCCGCCTGGGCCGAAGGCGTGGGCGAGCGGCTCACGCCGGTGACGCTCGACACCCCCTGGTTCGTGGTCGTACACCCCGGCATCGAGGTCGCCACCGCCGCGGTGTTCGGGGCGGCGCAATTGACACGTAACACGGCCCCGATTACCATGGCGCGCGCACTGCAGGGGGGAGCGCCCAGCTGGCACAACGACTGCGAGCCGACGGTCCGGTCACTCTATCCGCAGGTCGCCGAAGCGCTCGACTGGCTTGGCCGCCGAGCTCCCGCCATGCTGACGGGAACCGGGGCCTGTGTCTTCGCCTGGTTCGATTCAGACGCCGAGGCGAAGCGTCTATTGGCCGACCTGCCGGGCCGCTATACTGCTTTCACTGCCCGCGGCCTGAATCTCTCCCCGCTACATGCTGCTCTAGGTCGACGGCCATGATGCCAGCGAGCGCCCGACCCGAAGCGCGGTGGCGTCGCTTGCGGCAACCTGGCTCATCGTCAACAGAGCTCCCCAACACTGCATAGGTGGATGCGCGTGTCAAAATTGATGGTTTTTGCCGGGAATGCCAATCCCGAACTCGCCCAGAAGATCGCCGAGAGTCTCGATACTCGCATGGGGAATGCCACGGTCGGGCAGTTCAGCGATGGCGAGATCGCGGTCGAGATCAACGAGAACGTTCGCGGCAAGGACGTGTTCATCCTGCAGTCCACCTGCGCCCCGACCAACGACAACCTGATGGAGCTGATCCTGATGGTTGACGCGCTGCGCCGGGCTTCGGCCACTCGCATCACCGCCGTGGTGCCCTACTTCGGCTACGCCCGCCAGGACCGCCGGGTGCGCTCCGCCCGGGTGCCGATCTCAGCCAAGGTGGTGGCCGACATGATGGTCAAGGCCGGCGTCGACCGGGTCATGACCATGGATCTGCATGCCGATCAGATCCAGGGTTTCTTCGACGTGCCGGTGGACAACGTCTACGGCTCGCCGATCCTGCTCGACGACATCGAGCGCCAGAACTACGACGACCTGGTGGTGGTATCGCCCGACGTGGGCGGCGTGGTCCGCGCCCGCGCCATCGCCAAGCAGCTCAATGCCGATCTCGCCATCATCGACAAGCGCCGCCCCCAGGCCAACCAGGCCCAGGTGATGCACATCATCGGCGAGATCGAGAACCGCACCTGCGTGGTGGTGGACGACATGATCGATACCGCCGGCACCCTGTGCAAGGCCGGCGACGCACTGAAGGACCATGGCGCGCGCCGCGTGGTGGCCTACGCCACCCACCCGATCCTGTCGGGTCCGGCGGTGGAGAACATCACCGGCTCGGTACTCGACGAGGTGGTGGTCACCGATACCATTCCGCTGTCCGACGTCGCCCGTCGCAGCGGCAAGATTCGCCAGCTGAGCGTGGCCGGCCTCATCGCCGAGGCGATCCGCCGCGTCAGCAACGAGGAATCCGTCAGCGCCATGTTCCACTGAGTCTTTCACTCGGAGCAGGCGCCGGAGCAGCACCCCCACGGGGGTTTTCGGGAACGTCGCGATCAGGTCGCGGGTTGCACGTCTCCCTTACTTTCAGCAAGAGGCAACATCATGTCCGATTTCACACTCAATGCCAGCGTTCGTAACGACCTGGGGAAAGGTGCGAGCCGCCGCCTGCGTCGTGCGAACCTCGAGGTGCCCGCCATCGTCTACGGTGGCGAGAAGGCCCCCCAGCCGATCTCCGTCGAGAAGGCCGCGTTCTACAAGGCCATCGAGGACGAGTCCTTCTTCTCCTCGGTACTCAACCTGATCATCGACGGCAAGAAGGAGCAGGTCGTGGTACGTGACCTGCAGCGTCATCCGTACAAGCCGCTGGTCACCCACGCCGACTTCCTGCGCGTGGACGCCACCCACGAGATCACCATCAACGTGCCGCTGCACGTCGTGGGCGAGGAGAAGTCCAAGGGCATCAAGGACCAGGGCGGCGAGCTGCACGTACTCTCCAACGAAGTCCAGATCAGCTGCCTGCCGAAGGATCTGCCGGACTTCCTCGAGGTCGACATCAGCGATGTCGAGATGGGCACCACCCTGCACCTCTCCGACCTCAAGCTGCCGGCCGGCGTCACCCTGGTCGAGCTGACTCACGGCGCGGACCACGACAACGCCGTGCTGAGCATCACCAAGCCGAAGGGCCGCAGCGAGGCCGACGAAGGCGAGGGTGAAGGCGAGGAAGGCGAAGGCAACGCCGAGTAATCGCGCTGCCGTCGGGGGCCGCCAGCGGGCGGCCCCCTCCCCATCCGATCAAGCGCTGCGGCGCTTGTTTTTGTTTGGAGGCCCCGCATGTCCCAGGTCAAGGCCATCATCGGGCTGGGCAACCCCGGCGACAACTACGCCGCCACTCGCCACAACGCCGGCGCCTGGCTGGTGGAGATCCTGGCCCGCCAGGCCGGTACCGAGCTGCGCCCGGAGAAGAAGTTCCTCGGCCTTTACGCCAAGGTCCTGCTCGACGGCCAGGAGCTGCACCTGCTCGAGCCCACCACCTTCATGAATCGCAGCGGCGGCGCCGTCGCCGCGCTGTGCCAGTTCTACAAGATCGCCCCCGGCGAGCTGCTGGTGGCCCACGACGAGCTCGATCTCCCCCCCGGCAGCGCCCGCTACAAGCAGGGCGGTGGCCACGGCGGCCACAACGGCCTGCGCGACATCATCAGCGCGCTGGGCGACAAGGCGTTCGGCCGGCTACGCATCGGCATCGGCCACCCCGGCGATTCACGCCAGGTGACCAACTACGTGCTGGGGCGCCCCGGCAAGGCGGAGCTCGAAGCCATCGGCGCGGCCCTCGACGAGTGCCTGGCGACGCTGCCCCTGGTCGTAACCGGCAAGTGGGCCCAGGCGATGAACCGCCTGCATAGCTTCAAGCCCTGAAAGGCTTCGCCGTAGCTCACCGCTCATAGCAACGGTAGAATGGCCGCCAATTTCTCACACGCTCTCCAGGACACTCCCATGGGTTTCAACTGCGGTATCGTCGGCCTGCCCAATGTGGGCAAGTCGACCCTCTTCAACGCCCTGACCAAGTCCGGCATCGATGCCGAGAACTTCCCCTTCTGCACTATCGAGCCCAACGTCGGCATCGTGCCGATGCCCGACCCGCGGCTGGACAGGCTGGCCGAGATCGTGAAGCCCCAGAAGGTGCTCCCCACCACCATGGAATTCGTCGATATCGCCGGCCTGGTGGCGGGCGCTTCCAAGGGCGAGGGGCTCGGCAACCAGTTCCTGGCCAACATCCGCGAGACCCAGGCCATCGCCCACGTGGTGCGCTGCTTCGACAACGACAACGTGATCCACGTGGCCAACCAGGTCGACCCGCGCGCCGACATCGAGACCATCAACCTGGAACTGGCGCTGGCCGACCTCGACACCGTCGAGCGCGCCATCCAGCGCCTGGTTCGCGTGGTCAAGGGCGGCGACAAGGAGGCCATCGCCACCAAGGCGATTCTCGACCGCATCCAGCCGCACCTGGCCGAAGGCCAGCCGCTGAGAAGCGCAGGCCTCGACGACGATGAGAAGCGCCAGCTCAAGAGCTTCGGCTTCCTCACGCTCAAGCCGACGATGTACATCGCCAACGTCAACGAGGACGGCTTCGAGAACAATCCCTACCTCGATGTCGTCAACGAGATCGCCGCCGAGGAGGGCGCCGTGGTGGTGCCGGTGTGCAACCAGCTCGAGGCCGAGATCGCCGAACTCGACGACGACGAGCGCGCCATGTTCCTCGGCGAGATGGGCATGGAGGAGCCCGGTCTCGACCGCGTGATCCGCGCCGGCTACAAGCTGCTCGGCCTGCAGACCTACTTCACCGCGGGCGTCAAGGAGGTGCGCGCCTGGACCGTCAAGGTCGGTGCCACCGCCCCCGAAGCTGCCGGCGTGATTCATACCGACTTCCAGAAGGGCTTCATCCGCGCCGAGGTCATCGCCTATGACGACTTCGTCGCCCTGGGCGGCGAACAGGGCGCCAAGGACGCCGGCAAGTGGCGCCTCGAAGGCAAGGAGTACGTCGTGCAGGACGGCGACGTGATCCACTTCCGCTTCAATGTGTAACCACAAGCTTGACCTGACGGGAGTGAATCCGTAGACTTCGCCTCCGTCGATTGGCTACGTAGCTCAGTTGGTTAGAGCACATCACTCATAATGATGGGGTCCCCTGTTCGAGTCAGGGCGTAGCCACCAGAGATCGAAAAAAACCCGGCGCCTTCTGGCGCCGGGTTTTTCGTGGTGGCAACTCAGGCCAGCCGCGGGCGGTTGGCGAAGGCGATCAGCGCCCGGATCAGATGCTCGACGTCATGGCTGCCCGCCGTCTCGCGGATCGAGTGCATGGCCCACTGCGGCACGCCCACGTCCAGCGTCGGCACGCCGAGCTCGGTGGCGGTGATCGGGCCAATGGTGCTACCGCAGCCCATGTCGGCACGGGTGACGAAGGTCTGCACCGGCACCTCGGCCTCGCGGCAGACGTCGCGGAACAGCGCCGCCGTGGCACTGTTGGTGGCATAGCGCTGGTTGGCGTTGACCTTGATCACCGGCCCCCCGTTGAGCGCCGGCCCATGGGCGGCATCGTGCTTGTCGGGGAAGTTGGGATGCAGGGCGTGGGCGTTGTCGCAGGAGATCATGCGCGAGGCCTGGATCAGGCGAATGAAGCCCTCGTCGCCCGGTTCGCCGAGCTGGGCATTGACCCGGCGCAGCACGTCGCCGAGGAACGGCCCCTGGGCGCCGCAGGCGCTGGCGCTGCCGACCTCCTCGTGGTCGTTGGCGACCAGCACCACGCCCTGGCTGCCGTCGCTCTCCAGCAGCGCCTCCAGGCCGATGAAGCAGGAGAGCAGGTTGTCGAGGCGCGCACTGGCCACCAGCTCGCGCTCGACGCCGACCAGGGCCGGCGGCTGCACGTCATGCAGCGCCAGCTCGAAGTCGAGGATCTCGGCCCCCGTGATGCCATGCTGCGCCTCCAGCCACTCGAGCAGCAGGCGCTGCAGGTCGGCCTTCTCCCCACCCTGCAGGAACACCGGCGGCATCTGGGTCTGGGCGTTGATCGCGCGTCCGGCGTTGACCTCGCGATCGAGGTGGATGGCCAGGCTGGGGATGATGGCGACCGGCCGCTCCACGTGGAGCAGCACGCCCTCGATGCGGCCGTCGGGGTGACGCACGTGGACGCGGCCGGCCAGGCCCAGGTCACGATCGTACCAGGGCGCCAGCAGCACGCCGCCATAGAGTTCGATGCCGAGCTGCAGCCAGCCGGCAGACGTCTGGGCAGCCTGCGGTTTCAGGCGCAGCCCGGGGCTGTCGGTATGGGCACCGATCATGCGCAGCGCCTCGAGCCCAGCTCGGGGCAGCTGCAGCGCCACGATGGACGAGTCGTTGCGCGTGACGTAGGCCCGCTCACCGGCAGACAGCTGCCAGGCCTGGCTCTCGTCGAGCCGGCGAAAGCCGGCGGCTTCGAGACGCTCGGCCATGGCGGCGACGGCATGCCAGGGCGTGGGGGAACGGTACAGAAAGTCGAGCAGGCGCTCGAGGCGGGCTTCCCGAGACATGAGGATCCTCATCAGGGGTCTAAGGTTGACGCGAGAGCTGCTACAATGCGATGTCTGCCTTTGGCAACTCACAGGGCATACGCTTGTCTAGGGAAGGAAGTGTACACGAAACCAGGGGTGCTTCATCGATGAGCCAGTTAGTCGTTATTCGGCGCACAGCGGTCCTGACGCTGGCGCTGCTGTCGTGGTGTGCTCAACTGGCGCTTGCAGCCCAGATCCAGCCGGGTGAAGAGCAGCGCCAGGCCGCCGTCGAGGTAGCCGAATCGCTGCGCTATGGCCACTACGCCGACACCGCCATCGATGACGACTGGTCGCGACTGGCCTTCGAACGCTATCTCGACATCCTGGATGGCCAGCGCGCCTTCCTGCTCGAAAGCGACGTCGAGGAGTTTCGCCACCTCGAGACACGCATCGACGACATGCTCTTCGAGGGCGAGCTCGAGCCCGCCTACCAGCTCTACCAACGCTATCACGACCGTGCGGAAAACCGCTTCGAGTGGCTGCTCGACACCCTCGACGAAGGGCTGAACTTCACCTACGAGACCGACATGCGGCTCGATCTCGACCGTCGCGATGCCGACTGGGCCACCAGCGAGGCGGAACTCGAGGAGCTGTGGCGCAAGCGCCTGAAGAACGATGCCCTGACCCTCGACATCAGCGGCCAGGACGAGGAGCAGGTGGAGAACAACCTGCGCCAGCGCTACGAGGGCCAGCTCACTCGCCTGCGCCAGACCAACGGCGAGGACGTGTTCGGCCTGTTCATGGCCGCGGTGACCAGCAGCATCGACCCGCACACCGAGTACCTCTCGCCGCGCCAGGGCGAATCCTTCGACATTCAGATGCGTCTGTCGCTGGAGGGCATCGGCGCCATGCTGCAGTCCGACGGCGAGTACGTGAAGGTCACCAGCCTGGTGCCCGGCGGCCCCGCGGACCGTGCCGGCGTGCTGGAACCCGCCGACCGCATCGTCGGCGTGGGCCAGGAAGACGAGGAAAAGACGGTCAACGTCGTCGGCATGCGCCTCGACGAAGTGGTCGACCTGATTCGCGGCCCCAAGGGGACCGTGGTACGCCTCGATGTCGTTCCGGCGGAAGCCGTCGACATGACCCGCTCGCATACCGTCGAGATCACCCGCGACACGGTCGACCTCGAGGACCAGGCGGCGCATGGCGAGGTCATCGAGGTGGAGCGCGACGACGGCGTCAAGCGCATCGGCGTGATCACCATCCCCACCTTCTATGTCGACTTCGATGCCTGGCAGGCCGGCGCCGAGGAATTCCGTAGCACCACGCGCGACGTGGCCCGCGAAGTGGAGCGGCTCAAGGGCGAAGGTGTTGACGGCATCATGCTCGACCTGCGCAACAACGGCGGCGGTGCGCTGCAGGAAGCCAATTCGCTGCTCGGTCTGTTCATCGATCGCGGCCCCACCGTGCAGGTGCGCGACGCGCGTGGCCGCATCAGCCTCTATGGCGACACCGAGACCGGCACCCTTTACGACGGCCCGCTGGCCGTGCTGGTCAACCGCCTGTCGGCCTCGGCCTCGGAGATCTTCGCCGGCGCCATCCAGGACTATGGCCGCGGCCTGGTGCTGGGCAGCGCCACCTTCGGCAAGGGCACCGTGCAGACCCTGAACGACCTCAGCCACGGCCAGATCAAGCTGACCCGCGCCAAGTTCTACCGCATCTCGGGCGAGAGCACCCAGAATCGCGGCGTCGAGCCCGACATCCTGTTCCCCGACATGGTCGACCCGGAGCGAATCGGTGAGAGCAGCCTGGATAACGCGCTCGCGTGGGACACCGTCCAGGCCGTCCAGTACCGCCACTACGGCGAACCATGGGAATATCTCGAGACGCTGCGTTCGCGGCACCGCGAGCGGGCCGAGTCCCACCCCAACTTCGTCTACCTGAAGGAGCGCGTCGAGCTCGCACGCCGCATGCGCGAAGAGCACACCAGCGTCAGCCTGGATCGTGAGCGACGCCAGCGAGAGGTGGAGAGCCGCGATGCCGAGCAGCTGGCGCTGGAGAATCGCCGCCGCAAGGCCTTGGGCCTGGAGCCGCTGGACGAGCTGATCGATGCGCGCAGCGAAGCGGGAGAAGAGGAAACGGAGCGCGACGAGCCGGTGGATCGAGTCCAGGTGACCGAAGCCGCCGCCATTCTCGCCGACTACGCCGAGTTGACCGAACGACGCCTGGCCGGCCGCTACTGACCTCCCTTCGAGGCGGGTCCCGCCCGGGGCCCGCCCCTCGCCGCGCCCAGGTTGCGTTGCCGCCCCCTCCCCTCGGTGCCGCCTCAGGCAGCCCCACCCCAGCCGGACCATGAGATACGTCATCAATTCGCCTGCGTTTCCCTGCTAGGATCAGCCCGATACGGCATGCCTGTCTCGGCTTCGTCCACGCTGCGTTGATGGCGCAAGTCAGTGGATCGGCGAGAATGACCGTAGCAACGGCCTGGCGAGCCATGGCCGAGGTTCCGGTCGTCGCACGGGCTCGGCCCGCCACGCCGATCCACGCCCCAGGGGAACAATGCGCATGCGGATTCATCGGTTGGCACGCTCGGCTCGATTCGCAAGCCAGCACTGGCCAAGCTGGCTGCTGGCCTATGCCGCGCTCTCCGTGGCGGCGCATCTGCTGCGCAACCCGTACCACGGCTTCAGCCTGATGCTGCCGCAGGGGGGCATCCTGCTTGCTGCCCTGCTCGTGCTGCCCTCCACCCATCGCCGGGAGCGGCTCCGCCTGGTTGGTGCTGTCCTGCTGGTCGATTCCGGCCTGCGCATCGGCCTTCAGGACATGCCACCTCTCGCCGCCCTATGGGTCAGCGCGCCTTTGGTCGCGCAGGCCTGGCTGGGCGCCCTGCTGCTGCGGCACATCGCACCCGACGGCAGCAGCCCCGATACGCAGCGGGGCATCCTGCAATTCCTGCTGTGGGGTTGCCTGCTGCCGGCAGCGCTGTCGTCCAGCCTGACGACTCTGGGCCTGCTTGACGCGCCCGGCCTCTTTCTCGCTGAATGGCTGTGGTGGTTCATCCAGCGCCTCAACGGCCTACTGCTCTTCGCCCCCCTGCTGGTGCTGGTCTTTCGACCCGCCTTCGACGCAGCGACCGAGGCTCGCGAACGCCCGCCCCACTGGGAATCGGTGACGCTCTGGGCGCTCACCTGCCTGGCGTCGGCCCTGATCTTCAGCGTCAGCAACCCCGCCGGCAGAGCGCTGGCGACCTACAGCTTCCTGCTGACCCCGCTCCTGGTGATCGCCGCCATACGACTCCCCCTGACGACCAGCCTGTTCGTGGTGCTCTCGGCCAGCCTGGTCGCCAGCGTGGCCGATGCGCTGGGAGCCGGCGATACCCCCGCAAGCGCCCAGCGCAGCCTGATCGCCGTCTCGGTGTTCCTGCTGATCAATCAGATGGTCGTCTGGCTGCTCGGCGCCCTGATCGACGAACGCCATCGCGTGCTGCGCCGGGTGCAGAAGATGCGCGACATGTACGAGATGCTCAGCAACGCCAATCAGGCGCTAATCAACCTCAAGCTGACCCCGCTCCAGCTCTACCAGCGAATGTGCGAGATCATCGTTGCCGAGAGCGACTTTTACCTGGCCTGCATCACGCCGCTCCAGGCGGCACGGCCGGGCAGCGCCGGTAGACCCTCCAGCGTGATTTGCGCACGCCAGGGAAGCGGCCTGCTAGCGGCGGGAGAGTGGTGCCACCCCGACGAGGAGCTGGTCCGCCAGGCGCAGGCCAAGCGTCGCCATGTCATTCGACACGACTGGCGGCCAGGCGCAAGCGCCTCCCCCCCGCGGGATGAGCCTGGCACCATGGCGGCATTTCCCATCCGTCCGGAGGACAAGCCGGTACAGGCCGTGTTGACGGTGTTCAGCCTGCGACGCGACGGCTTCGATGCGGATATGGTGCGCCTCTTCGACGAGCTGGCCGGCGACATCGCCTTTGCCTTGACCATGCAGGCGGATCGCCAACGCCTGAAGCTGGCGTCGGAGGTCTTCGAGCACAGTCATGAATCCATCATCATCGCTGACGCCAGAGGCCGTATTCTCGACGTCAACCCCTCCTTCACGCGCATCACGGGTCACAGCCGGCGGGAGGTGGTAGGCCACAACCCTCGCCTGCTCCAGTCTGGCCGACAGGATCGTACGTTCTACGAAGCGCTGTGGCACAGCCTGCTGACGAAAGGGCACTGGGCCGGCGAATTCTGGAACTCGCGCAAGAACGGCGAACACTACCCGCAGCGCGGCACCATCACCGCGGTACGCGGAGAGGACGGCCAGATCGAGCACTTCATCTCGGTCATGGAGGACGTCTCGGCCCAGGTACAGGCCGAACAGAAGATTCTCAACCTCGCCAACTACGATGCCCTGACGGGCCTACCCAACCGCCTGATGCTGGAAAGCCGCTTTCAGCATGCGGTCGAGCAGGCGGGCGATGCCCCGTTGGCGCTCTCGGTACTCTTCGTGGACCTGGACGAATTCAAGCACGTCAACGATGCCATGGGGCACCAGCAGGGTGACCTCCTGCTGCAGCTGGTGTCCGCCCGGCTGGTGGGCGAGCTGCGCGACGGCGACACCCTGGCCCGCTTCGGTGGTGACGAGTTCGTGGTGCTGCTGGCCGGCCGGCGCCAGGAGGCGCGCTCCCTGGCCAAGCGCCTGATCCGCAGCGTTCGCCAGCCCTACCGGCTCGATGAGCAGCCCGTGCACATCGGCTGCAGCATCGGCATCGCCCAGGCGCCGCGCGACGGAACCAATCTCGACGAGCTGATCCAGGCCGCCGATACCGCCATGTACCAGGCCAAGGCGCGTGGGCGCGGCATCTATGCGTTCTACTCCAGCGACATGCAGCACCAGGCGCAGAACCGACTGACCCTACGGGTGGAACTCGACGGCGCCATACAACGCAACGAGCTGCGCGCCTACTATCAACCCAAGCTTGGCATCGCCGATGACGGCATCATCGGCTTCGAGGCGCTGGTGCGCTGGCAGCATCCCGAGCGCGGCCTGGTGCCGCCGGGGAACTTCATACCCGTTGCCGAATTGAGTGGCCAGATCGCCGCCATCGACCGCTGGATGCTCGAGGCGGTGATCGAACAGCTGGCACGCTGGCGACGCCAGGGGCGCCGAATACTGCCGGTGGCGGTCAACGTCTCGGCCTCGCTGTTCTCCCGCTCCGACTTCGTTGACGAGCTGACGCGCTGGCTCGGCGAGAGCAGGATACCGGGTCACGACCTCGAACTGGAGATCACCGAGCACGTGGCCATGTTCGACCTCGACTACACCCTTGCCACGCTGCAGGCGCTGAAACGCCTCGGCGTGGCACTGTCGATCGACGACTTCGGCACGGGCTACTCGGGGCTCGCCTACCTGCGTGACTTTCCCATCGACACCGTCAAGATCGACATGAGCTTCATCAAGCGGGTACACGAGGACGAGAAGAACCAGGGCATCGTACGTGCCATCATCGCCCTGGCCGATACCTTGGGCCTGCACACCATCGCCGAAGGCGTGGAGACCGAGAAAGAGCTGGCGTTCCTGAAACGTCAGGGGTGCTGGGGTTACCAAGGCTATCTGTTCAGCCCGGCGCTGGCGGCAGACGAGATCGAGCATCGCTTCCTGGCGCTCGAGGCACGCCAAGGCATGCGGCTCGACCGCTGACACGACATCGGAAAACGCCACCGGGCTGCGCGGCAGCGCACGCAACGGAAACCCGTCGCTGGCAGGCGAAGACGGAGATTGGCTCCCGGAGCAGGACTCGAACCTGCGACCCAGTGATTAACAGTCACTTGCTCTACCGACTGAGCTATCCGGGAACGGCATGACGGGAAAGGATTCCCAGGGCGGGGCTGATGGCTCCTCGAGCAGGACTCGAACCTGCGACCCAGTGATTAACAGTCACTTGCTCTACCGACTGAGCTATCGAGGAATGACGGACGTCAGGATCAGCTCGTGTTCTTGGCTCCCGGAGCAGGACTCGAACCTGCGACCCAGTGATTAACAGTCACTTGCTCTACCGACTGAGCTATCCGGGAATGGCCGTGAACACGGTGCGTAGTATACGGATCGCTCACATAAGGTCAAGGGCGGATTCTGCCGGCCTGACACCGCTCTCGAACGCACGATGCCCGCGCAACCGGAGTCGCGCGGGCATCATGTGTGAAACCTGGTGGCTACGCCCTGATTCGAACAGGGGACCCCATCATTATGAGTGATGTGCTCTAACCGGCTGAGCTACGTAGCCTTTCGAACGGGAATCGAACCCCTCGACGCGGCAGGATTATGCACGAAACGAATCGGGCTAGCAAGCCGGCGCGGCTCCGGTTTTTATTGATTGAACGTTCAATAAAAAAATGCCATGCTGATGGAAAATCCAGCGGCGTCGTTCTCGAGAGGAGGCAGCGGGTGCCCAAGACAGGTATGGAGCCGATCCGGCGTAGCCAGCTCATCAAGGCGACCATGACCGCCATCGACGAAGTCGGTCTGGCTGATGCCACGGTCCTGCGAATCGCCCGGCATGCCGGCGTATCGGCAGGCATCATCAGTCACTACTTCGGCGGCAAGGACGGCCTGCTCGAGGCCACCATGCGCCAGATCCTGACCGACCTCGGCGAGGCGGTGGCACAGCGCCGTCGCCAGCTCGTCAATGGCTCTCCTCGTGAGCATATCGGCGCGATCATCGATGGCAACTTCGATCGCAGCCAGATCATCGGTCCGGCCGCCAAGACCTGGCTCGCTTTCTGGGCCAGCAGCATGCACAAGCCGCAGCTCCAGCGCCTTCAGCACGTCAACGACCAGCGCCTCTACTCCAACCTGTGCTGCCAGTTTCGTCGTCTGATGCCGCACGCAGCGGCGCGCGATGCCGCCCGCGGCCTGGCCGCCATGATCGATGGCCTGTGGCTGCGCGGCACCCTCAGCCCCGAGGGGCTGGATACCGCACGCGCCCGACGCCTGGCGCACGCCTACCTCGACCAGCTGCTGGCCCGTTACGACACCTCCCTTGCGTCCACCAAGGAGACAGCATGACCGCTTACGACACCGAGACCCTGTACATCGCGGGCCGTCGGGAGCCGGCAACGTCCGGCGAAACCTTCGACGTCGTCAATCCCTATGACGGCAGCCTGCTGGCCAAGGTCGAACAGGCCAGCCAGGCCGACATCGATCGCGCCGTCGACTCGGCCCGGGAGGGTCAGCGCCGCTGGGCCGCCATGACCGGCATGCAGCGCGGCCGCATCCTCTACCGTGCCGTCGCACTCTTGAGAGAGCGGAATGACGAGCTTGCCGAGCTCGAGACACGCAATACCGGCAAGCCGATCAGCGAAACCGCCGCGGTGGACATCGTCACCGGCGCCGACGCGCTCGAGTACTATGCCGGCCTGGCGCCGGCCATCGAGGGCGCCCAGATCCCCCTGCGCGAGTCGTCGTTCGTCTACACCCGCCGCGAGCCGCTGGGCGTGATCGGCGCCATCGGCGCCTGGAACTATCCGATCCAGATCGCCTGCTGGAAAGCGGCCCCGGCGCTGGCCGCGGGCAACGCCGTGGTGTTCAAGCCCAGTGAGGTGACGCCGCTGACCGCCATGAAGCTGGCCGAGATCTTCACCGAAGCGGGGCTGCCCGACGGCGTGTTCAACGTCGTGCATGGCGACGGCCGCATCGGCCAGATGCTGACCGCGCACGAAGGCATCGCCAAGGTGTCGTTCACCGGCGAGGTGGGCACCGGCAAGAAAGTGATGGCCGCGGCCGGCGGCTCGACGCTCAAGGACGTGACCATGGAACTCGGCGGCAAGTCGCCGCTGATCGTCTTCGCCGACGCCGACCTCGAGCGCGCCGCCGATGCGGCGATGATGGCCAACTTCTACTCCAGCGGTCAGATCTGCACCAACGGCACGCGGGTCTTCGTCGAACGCACGGTGAAGCAGGCCTTCGAGGAGAAGGTCGCCGAGCGCGTGGCACGTGTCCGCGCCGGCGACCCGCTCGACCCCAGCGTCAACTTCGGCCCGCTGGTGAGCTTCGAGCACCAGGCCAAGGTGCTCTCGTACATCGAGCAGGGTAAACAGGACGGCGCACGCGTGCTGGTCGGCGGCGAGCCCTTGGCCGAGGGCGATTTCGCCCGCGGCGCCTGGGCCCCGGCCACGGTGTTCACCGATTGCAGCGACGACATGCGCATCGTGCGCGAGGAGATCTTCGGTCCGGTGATGTCGATCCTCGCCTTCGACGAGGAGGAGGAGCTGATCCGCCGCGCCAACGACACCCACTACGGCCTTGCCGCCGGGGTGTTCACCGAGAACCTCGCCCGGGCACACCGCACCATCCATCGGCTGGAAGCCGGCATCTGCTGGATCAACACCTGGGGCGAGTCGCCGGCGGAGATGCCGGTGGGCGGCTACAAGCAGTCCGGTGTGGGCCGCGAGAACGGCATCGAGACCCTGGCCCACTACACCCAGACCAAGTCGGTGCAGGTGGAGATGGGACCCTTCGAGTCGGTGTTCTGAGGAAATCGCCATGTCCCAGATTCGTGAATTCGACTACGTCATCATCGGCGCCGGTTCCGCCGGCAACGTGCTGGCCACCCGCCTCACCGAGGACCCCGACGTCAGCGTGCTGCTGCTCGAGGCCGGCGGCCCCGACTACCGCTTCGACTTCCGCACCCAGATGCCCGCCGCCCTGGCCTACCCGCTGCAGGGCAAGCGCTACAACTGGGCCTTCGAGACCGACCCGGAACCGCACATGGACGGCCGCCGCATGGAGTGCGGCCGCGGCAAGGGGCTCGGCGGCTCGTCGCTGATCAACGGCATGTGCTACATCCGCGGCAATGCCCTGGACTACGACAACTGGGCCAGCATGGCGGGGCTCGAGGACTGGCGCTACGCCGACTGCCTGCCCTACTTCAGGAAGGCCGAGTGCCGCGACATCGGCCCCAACGCCTACCACGGCGGCGACGGGCCGGTCAGCGTGGCCACGCCCAAGGAGGGCAACAACGAGCTCTACCGCGCCTTCGTCGATGCCGGTGTACAGGCGGGCTACCCCGAGACCGAGGACGTCAACGGCTACCAGCAGGAGGGCTTCGGCCCCATGGACCGTTTCGTCACCCCCAAAGGGCGCCGCGCCTCCACCGCCCGCGGCTACCTCGACCAGGCCAAGCAGCGCGCCAACCTCACCATCGAGACCCACGCCACCACCGACGTGATCGAGTTCGAGGGCAAGCGTGCCGTGGGCGTGCGCTACCTGCGCCGCGACCAGGCCCACCAGGTCCGTGCCCGCCGCGAGGTACTGCTGTGCGCCGGGGCCATCGCCTCGCCGCAGATCCTGCTGCGCTCGGGGGTCGGCAACCCGGAGCACCTGCGCGAGTTCGACATTCCGGTGGTGCACGACCTGCCAGGTGTCGGCGAGAACCTGCAGGACCACCTGGAGATGTACATCCAGTACGAGTGCAAGCAGCCGATCACGCTCTACCCGGCGCTGAAGTGGTTCAATCAGCCCAAGATCGGCGCGGAATGGCTGTTTCTCGGCAGCGGCATCGGCGCCAGCAACCAGTTCGAGTCGTGCGCCTTCATTCGTACCCACGACGCGGAGCCCTGGCCCAACCTGCAGTATCACTTCCTGCCCATCGCCATCAGCTACAACGGCAAGAGTGCGGTGCAGGCACACGGCTTCCAGGCCCACGTGGGCTCGATGCGCTCGGAGAGCCGCGGGCGCGTTCGCCTCACATCGCGCGATCCGGCGGCGGCCCCCAGCATCCTGTTCAACTACATGGCCAAGGAGAAGGATTGGCAGGAGTTCCGCGATGCCATTCGCCTGACCCGCGAGATCATCGCCCAACCCGCCATGGATCCGTATCGCGGCCGAGAGATCTCGCCAGGGCCGGACGTGCAGGGCGATGAGGAGCTGGATGCTTTTGTACGCGCGCACGCAGAAACCGCCTACCACCCCTGCGGCAGCTGCCGCATGGGGGAAGGCGACGACGCCGTGGTCGACGGCCAGGGCCGCGTGCATGGCCTGGAGGGACTGCGTGTGGTGGATGCCTCCTTGTTCCCGGTGATCCCTACCGGCAACCTCAATGCACCGACCATCATGCTGGCCGAGAAGATCGCCGACCGCATCCGCGGCCGCGAGCCGCTGCCGCCTTCCGATGCGCCCTACTACGTGGCCGGCGACAGCCCGGCCAGGCGCGAGCCCCAGCGTCGCCTCATTTAAGGCAGCGCTTTAACTTCCTACCCAGCGCCCTGCCTCGTGCAGGGCGCTGTCATTTCGTAGGCGCCTCAGGACTGGCCAGCACTCGGGAGATCGGCTAGGCTGACACATTCAAACAACCGTTCTAAACATGAACCAAGGGAGCGCCGAACACATGCTCACCCTGTTACTCCTGATCCTCACCGTCGCTGGCCTGCTGGCACTGATGCGGCGCGAGGCCGGCGCCATGCCGATCCTGGTCATGCTCGGAGGCCTTGGCCTGGTGAGTCTGCTGGTCTCCCCCGTGCTTGGCGTACTGCTGCTGCTCGGCGCGGCGGCGGTGGCCGTGGCCGGGCTTCCGGCGCTGCGCACCCGGTGGCTCACGCCGCGCCTGTTCGCCATGTTCAAGCGCGTCTCGCCCAAGGTCTCCGACACCGAGCGCACTGCGCTGGAAGCCGGTACCGTGGCCTGGGACGGCGAACTCTTCTCGGGCCGCCCCCGGTGGGACAGGCTGATGAGCTACCGCGACGACGGCCTGAGCGAGGAGGAGCGCGCCTTCATCGATCACCAGTGCTCGGTGGCGGCGGGCATGTGCAATGCCTGGGAGATCGCCAAGGAGCGTGCCGACCTGCCCGAGGAGCTGTGGCAGTACCTGAAGAAGGAAGGCTTCTTCGGCATGATCATCCCCAAGGAGTACGGCGGCCTCGGGTTCTCGGCCAAGGCCCAGTCGCTGGTGCTGCAGAAGCTCTCGATCAGCGAGACGCTGATGGTCACGGTAGGCGTGCCCAACTCCCTGGGGCCGGGCGAGCTGCTGCTCAAGTACGGCACCCAGGCGCAGAAGGACCACTACCTGCCGCGCCTGGCCGACGGCCGCGAGATCCCCTGCTTCGGGCTGACCGGCCCCCGCGCCGGCAGTGATGCCACCTCGCTGCCCGACACCGGCATCGTGTGCAAGGAAATGATCGACGGCAAGGAGGTGCTGGGGCTGCGCCTCGACTTCGAGAAGCGCTGGATCACCCTGGCCCCCATCGCCACCGTGGTGGGCCTGGCCTTCCGCCTGTTCGACCCCGATCATCTGCTGGGCGAGGAGGAGGATCGTGGCATCACCCTGGCGCTGGTGCCGCGCAACACCGCCGGCATGGAGATCGGCCGGCGCCACCATCCCATCGGCAGCCCGTTCCTCAACGGCCCGATCAAGGGCAAGGACGTCTTCGTGCCGCTGGACACCATCATCGGCGGCACCGAGATGATCGGCCAGGGCTGGCGCATGCTGGTGGAGTGCCTCTCCATCGGACGCTGCATCACCCTGCCCTCCGGCGCCAGCGGTACCTCGCGCTACGCCTTGGGCTGGACCGGCGGCTTCGCCCGCGTTCGCCGCCAGTTCAACGTCCCCGTCGCGGAAATGGAGGGCGTGCAGGAACCGCTCGCCCGCATGGCGTCGCTGGGGTACATCGCCCAGGCGGCGGTCTACCAGACCGCCAATACCATCGATCGCGGCGAGAAGCCGGCGGTGCCCTCGGCGATTCTCAAGAGCCAGCTCACCGAGTTCCAGCGCATCGCGCTCTCCGACGCCATGGACATCCACGGCGGCAAGGCGGTCACCCTGGGCCCGCGCAACTACCTGGGCATCGGCTACAGCGCCAACCCGGTGTCGATCACGGTCGAGGGCGCCAACATCATGACCCGCAACCTGATGATCTTCGGCCAGGGCGCCATCCGCTGCCACCCGTTCGTGCTCGAGGAGCTGGCCGCTTCGGACAGCAACGACCTGCCGGCCTTCGATCGCGCCTTCTTCGGCCATGCCGCCCTGGTCTTCGGCAACGCCGCCCGCGCCTTCACCATGGGGCTCGGCATCGGCAAGCCGGATGTGCCTTTCGACGCGGTCGCCGCACCCTATGCCCGCGACATGGCGCGCCTCTCGGCCGGCTTCAGCCTGTGCGCCGATGCCGCCATGGCCAGCCTCGGGGCCACGCTCAAGCAGCGCGAGATGCTCTCGGCGCGCCTGGGCGACGTGCTCTCCAACCTCTATCTCGCCTCGATGGTGCTCAAGCACTGGCAGGAGGGCGACAAGGTGGAAGGCGAGGCCGCCCTGCTCCACTACAGCTGCACTCATCTGCTGCAGCGCGCCGAACAGGCCTTCGACGAGCTGTTCGACAACCTGCCCAACCGGGCGCTCGCCGGTGTGCTGCGCACCGTGACGATGCCGTTGGGACGGCGCTGGAAGCGCCCCGCCGACCAACTGACCCGCGAGATCGCCCAGGCGGTGTCGCGCGACACCGCGCTGCGCGCCAAGCTGCTCGCGGCGGCCTGGCAGCGGAACGACGGCGTCAAGGACAATCCCCTGGCCCGCTACAACGCCCTGCTCGCCGACTACGACCGCGCCGAGGCGCTCTATCGCACCGTCAACAAGGCCTACGCCAAGGGCGAGCTGCCGCGCGAGGCGCTGCACCCCGAGGCGCGCCTGGAAGCGGCACGGGAGAAGGGACTGGTCAGCGAAGAGGACGCCGAGTTCATGCGCGGCTTCGAAGCCGAGGTACTGGAGCTGCTGAGCGTGGACGACTTCGAGTACGACGAATTCGCCACCGACAAGGCCAACATCCTGCGCCACAACGCGGCGTAAGGTCAGCACCACTCACCAACCCCGGCCCAGCGCCGGGGTGTCTTATTGTTCAAAGCGGCGAGCGCAGTAGCGAATCGCGACCTCTTATAACGGCCAGACCAGCAATATCATCGGCATCGCCACCGCCAGCACCAGCAGCGACAGCGGCAAGCCCATCCTCCAATAGTCGCCGAACCGGTAGCCACCGGGCCCCATCACCAGGGTGTTGGACTGGTGCCCAATCGGCGTGAGAAAGGCGCACGAGGCACTCACCGCGACCACCATCAGGAAGGGGTCGGCCGAGGCGCCGAAGCCGTCGGCCAAACTGGCGGCAATGGGGGCCATCAGCAGCGCCGCCGCGGCATTGTTGATCACGTTGGAAAGCAGCATCGAAATCAGGAACAGGCCGATCAGCAGCAAGAGCACCGGCCACTGCTCGCCTGCCATCACCAGGCTTTCGGCCACCAGGGCCGCTCCGCCGCTGGTCTCCAACGCCTGGCCCACTGGCAGCATGGCCGCCAGCAGCACGATGACCGGCCCGTCGACGGCCTGGTAGGCCTCGCGCAGTGGCAGCACGCCCACCAGCAGCGAGACCAGCGCCGCCGCCGATAGCGCCACCGCTGCCGGCAGCAGGTCCATCAGCATGGCCAGTATGGCCACGCCGAAGACGGCAAGCGATACCAGCAGCATGCGTGGCTGACCCAGCGGTAGGTTGCGCCGGGCCAGCGGCAGGCAGCCCAAGGTCGCCAGACTCTCGGAAAGGTTGCTCTCGCCCCCCTGCAGCAGCAGCACGTCGCCGGCGCGAAAGCGAATGTCGCGCAGGCGCTGCTTGAGCCGCCCGCCATCGCGAGCTACGGCGATCAGGTGCAGACCGTACTGGTTCTGCAGGCGCAGCTGGGTGACGGTGCGGTTGATCATCATGGAGTCGTTGCGTACCACCGCCTCGACCAGTTCGAGCCCTTCGGTGTCGGCCGATGTCTTCCCGGATTTGCTCTTCTTGTTCTCCTTGCTCGACTTGTCGTCGTTTCCCTGAGCCGGTCCGGCGTCTGTCCTGGAGGCTTCAGCGTCGCTCTCCTCCGGCTGCGCTGCATTCTCCTGCGCCTCTTGCTCCTCGGGGTCCAAGCCCACCCGCAGCCCGGCCTTGTCCTCGAGCAGCTTCATCTCCTCGGGCCCGGCCTCGACCAGCAGAATGTCGCCCTCCTTCAGGGTGCCCAGGAAGGCGTGCCCGGCCCAACGCCGCTCGTCGCGCACCACGGCCAGCACCGGCACGCTCTCCTCCACCTCCCGCTGCAGTTCCCGCAGCGTCCAGCCCATTGCCTTGGAATCCTCAGTGACCTTCAGTTCCACGAGGTAGTTGGCGGTATCGAACATCTCCTCGGTGGATGCCTTGCCCGCCCGCCTGGGCACCAGCCGCCAGCCCAGCAGCACGATGAACGCCAGTCCTGCCAGCGCCACGACCGCCCCCACGGGAAAGAACGAAAACATGCCGAAACTGTCACCCGTCACGGAGCGACGGTAGGTGGAGATGATGATGTTGGGAGGCGTGCCGATCAGCGTCATCAGGCCGCCGAGCAGCGAGCCGAAGGCCAGCGGCATCAGCAGCAGCGAGGGGGAGGTGTCGTGCTCCCGGGCCAGGCGCATGGCCACCGGCAGCAGCAACGCCAGGGCGCCGACGTTGTTCATGAAGCCGGACAGCACCACCACCGTGGCCGTCAGCGCCACCAGTTGCAGAAACAGCCGATCGCCGACCTTGAGCACCTGTTCGGCGATCACGTCGACCACGCCGGAGCGTTCGAACCCGCGGCTGAGCACCAGCACCGCGGCCACGGTGATGACGGCGGGATGCCCGAAGCCGAAGAACGCCTCGTCGGCCGGCACCAGCCCCAGCATCACCGAGGCCAGCAGCGCCGAGAGCGCCACCAGGTCGAAGCGAAAGCGCCCCCAGACGAAGGCGGCCAGCGTGAGTCCCAGCACGATGAATACCAACGTATGGTCGGCCATACCCGCTCCCTGTGGTGACTCAGGCCCCAGCACAACAGCCGCACGAGAAAAAATCCAGCCTTTTCTGAGAGTTCCCCCCTACGTCGGTGCAAGAAACCCGGCCTGGGCCGGGTCTGCTGCAGGGTAGGCACCGGCTGCTTGGCCATTACCTTCGGCCAAACGGCGCCGGCCTTACGGCTCACGGAACGGCAGGGGGGTATCCGTGTCGCGGCGCACCGCAAAGACGTTCAGGGTCATGGCCACCAGGGCGTAGTAGCCGAACACCCCTACCAGCTCGACCACCGCGGGCTCGCCGAAGGCCTCGACGGCTTCGGCATAGAGTGCCGCGTCGACGCGTCGGGTGGCATAGAGCGTCCGGCCCAGGCGATAGACCAGGCGCTCGTCATCGCGCTCGAAGACCGGCTCCTCGCCCGTACGCAACGCCTCGATCACGTCATCGGCGATGCCTGCCTCGCGGGCGATGGGCTCGTGGATCTGCCATTCGGCCTGGGACCGCCACCAGGCGGCGGTGACCAGGATCGCCAGTTCGGTCAGGCGCAGCTCCAGCCGCGTGCCGTAGCGGCAGAAGGCACCCAGCCGCTGGGCATGATCGGCCAGGCCCGGGCTATGGATCCAGGCCAGGAAGGGGCCGTCCAGATTGCCGCGAGGGCCGCTGAGGATCTCCTCCAGCACGCGGCGCTGTTCGGCGTCCAGGCGCGTCTCGTCGAGCGGGGTCAGGCGGGATTCGATGGCCATGCTTATCTCCTTATCGGCTACCCAGCGCACTGCGCAGGGCGATATCGAGCTTGTCGACGATCTCGTCCAGATGGCTCTCCGCGAGGATGAAGGGCGGCGCCAGCAGGATGTGATCACCCTGGCGTCCGTCGATGGTGCCGCCCATCGGGTAGCACATCAGCCCCGCCTGCATGGCGGCCTGCTTGACGCGTGCATGTACCTTGCGCTCGGGCTCGAACGCCGCCTTGGTGGCCCGGTCCGCCACCAGTTCCAGGCCCAGGAAGAGCCCACGGCCGCGTATGTCGCCGACATGGGGATGTTCGCCGAGGCGCTCGGTCAGGCGCCGCTGCAGTCCTTCGCCCAGCTCACGCACCCGGGGCAGCAGGTCGCGCTCCTGGATGGTCGTCTGCACCGCCAGGGCCGCGGCACAGGCCGTCGCATGGCCGATATAGGTATGCCCGTGCTGGAAGAAGCCCGAGCCATTGGCGATAGCATCGCGGATACGCCCGCTGACCAGGGTGGCGCCGATCGGCTGGTAGCCGGCCCCGAGCCCCTTGGCGATGGTGATCAGGTCGGCGGTGACGCCCTCCTGCTCAGCGGCGAAGAGGGTGCCGGTGCGCCCCATGCCACACATCACCTCGTCGAGAATCAGCAGCACGCCATGGCGATCGCACACCTCGCGCACGCGCTTGAAGTACCCCGGTACCGCGGGAACCGCACCCATGGTGGCCCCTACCACCGGCTCGGCGACGAAGGCCATCACGTTCTCCGCTCCGAGACGCAGGATCTCGGCCTCGAGCTCGTCGGCCAGGCGCGTCGCATAGGCCTCGGGGCTCTCGCCCTCCTGCAGACCGCGGTAGGCATAGCAGGGGCTGACATGACTCACGTCGATCAGCAGCGGCTCGAACTGCTGGCGGCGCCAGGCGTTGCCCCCGGTAGCGAGCGCCCCCAGGGTATTGCCGTGGTAGCTCTGGCGACGCGCAATCAGGTGCTTGCGCTGCGGCTGGCCGATCTCGATGAAATACTGACGCGCCAGCTTCAGGGCCGCCTCCATCGCCTCGGAGCCACCCGAGACGAAGTAGACCGACTCGAGCCCCGCGGGTGCGCGCTCGACCAGAAAATCGGCCAGGGCTTCCATCGGCTCGGTGGTGAAGAAGGCGGTGTGAGCGTAGGCCACCTTGCCCACCTGCTCACGGATGGCCTCGATGACGGCGGCATCGCTATGCCCCAGACAGGAGACCGCGGCGCCACCGCAGGCATCCAGATAACGCCGCCCCTGATCGTCGATCAGGTAAGGGCCTTCACCCTTGATGGCCGCGGGGTAATCCTGCGTCAGGCTGCGGTGGAAAACGTGGCTCATGGGATTCTCCGGGTTGACAATACGCAAAATATAAATGCTCTATTTAAATTTGCAATTAAAATTTGCATATTTATCATCCAACGCCCTCAGCAGCGCCATGAGGCTACAATGCTCCCCCGACGCCACGAGATGAAGTGAAGCGACGCCATGACGGACACCCCCACGCCCCCTCCGGAAACGCTGAGCGGCCTCAGGCAACGGCTCAAGGCCATCGAAGCCGGCGAGGCCGGCATCCGGCTGGGCAAACGCTCCCGGCACGTACTCGCGCTGCTCGTCGAGGCACCGCAGCAGGCCGCGGTCTCATCCATCAGCGAGCTGGCGGAGCGGCTGGGCGTCAATGCGTCGACGCTCTCGCGCCTGGCCCAGCGCCTGGGCTATGGGGGGTTCGGCCAGTTGCAGGATGTCTTCCGCCGCGAAGTCACCGAAGGCCAGAGCTTCTACAGCGACCAGGCCTCCCGCCTCCTCGAGGCGAGCAGCGACACGCAGGGACTGGCCCGGCTGAGCCGGTTGGGACGGCAAGAGAGCGCCAACATGGCGAGCCTGTTGGAGCGGATCGATCCGACGGCCTTCGAGCAGACGGTGACGCTGCTGGCGACGGCCCATCGGGTGCGCGTGCACGGCATGCGCCAGTTCCACTCCCTGGCGCTGTTCATGGCCTATGGCCTGGGGATGTTGCGCCCCGACGTCGCCCCACTCGACGCGGGCCGGCAAGGCGTCGCCGATGCCCTGGCCCAGCTCGACCCCGGCGACGTGCTG
Organism: Halomonas sp. SS10-MC5; assembly: GCF_015992245.1. Lineage (NCBI taxonomy): Bacteria > Pseudomonadati > Pseudomonadota > Gammaproteobacteria > Oceanospirillales > Halomonadaceae > Halomonas > Halomonas sp. SS10-MC5. The sequence goes on from NZ_CP065435.1 coordinate 2,985,429, forward strand.
ATAGTGGCAAGCTGCTTCCCCTATACCCCGAGCGTACTGGCCACGGCCGAGGTCGCGGCCCGCCACGGGGTAGAGGTCATCGCCCTGACCGACTCGGAGCGCTCACCCCTGGCCCGGGTCGCGCGGCACAGCTTTCCGGTGCCCAATCATAGCCTGTTCTACAGCAACAGCATGTGTGCCTTCATGCTGCTCGCCCAAGGGCTGTTGAGTGAAGTGGCCAGCGCCCTGGGTAGCGCCGGGCTGGCGGCGCTCAAGCACCGCGAGACGATGATCGCCGAACTCGGCGCCTCCCTGTGATCGCGGACGATCGCCCAAGACGCAGTGCCACGAAAAATTCAACGAAACTTCAGACAACCTGCCTGCGCTCCTCCCTATGGTGAACCTTTCACGGAGGGAGGAGCGGAGCATGTCATACCGGATCGATATCGACTCATTGCGCCGTTATCAGGCCGACGGCGTAGCATCCAAGGCCATGACCGAGGGTGAGCGCCAGCGCTTCGAACAGGCCGTCGAAGAAGCCCTCAACGCCCGCGCGTCAGCAGGCGGCACGGGCGAACTCGACAGCGCAACGGAGCGGGTCTTCGTCGCCGAGGAAGGCGACAGCCTGTGCCTAACACTGCCGAGAGTTCAAGCGAAAACGAGGACGCCCGCCTCGAGGAGACGGGCGTCGTGTCGGTGCGGCTTCAGGGCAACAGGATGGTCGAGCCGGTGGTCTGGCGGCCGGCCAGCGCATCCTGGGCCTTGCCGGCATCGGCCAGGGCGAAGCGCTGGCCGATGTCGACCTTGATCTTGCCGCTGCCCAGCATGTCGAACAGGTCGCGGCACATCATTTCCAGCCGCTCGCGGCTGTCGGCATAGCCGTTGAGGCTGGGGCGGGTCACGAACAGCGAGCCCTTCTGGTTGAGGATGCCAAGATTGACCCCTTCGACCGGCCCCGAAGCGTTGCCGAAGCTGACCATCAGCGAACGCGGCTTGAGGCAGTCGAGCGAAGTGATCCAGGTGTCCTTGCCCACCGAGTCGTAAACCACATCGCACATCTCGCCATTGGTGAGCTCGCGCACCCGCTCGACCACGTCTTCGCGGGTGTAGTCGATGGTTTCCCAGGCGCCGTTGGCCTTGGCCAGCTTCGCCTTTTCTTCCGAGCTGACGGTCCCGATCAGCTTGACGCCCAGCGCACGCGCCCACTGGCAGGCGATGGAGCCCACCCCGCCGGCGGCGGCATGCCACAGGATCGTCTCGCCGCCCTCGAGCGGTCGGGTCTGGCGCAGCAGGTACTGCACGGTCAAGCCCTTGAGCATGCTGGCCGCGGCGGTTTCCGTGGCGATCGTGTCGGGCAGTACCACGACCTTCTCCGCCGGTAGCACATGGTACTCCGCATAGGCGCCGAGCGGCCCCTGGGCATAGGCGACCCGATCGCCCTCCTTGAGATGGTCGACGCCCTCGCCCACCGCGTCGACCACCCCGGCGCCCTCGGTGCCGAGCCCGGACGGAAGGCCAGGCGCGGGATAGAGGCCGGTGCGGAAATAGATGTCGATGAAGTTGAGCCCGATCGCTTCATTCTTGACCCGAACCTCGCCGGAAGCGGGATCGGCCGGCGTGACGTCGAGGAATTCGAGCACCTCGGAGCCGCCGGTGCGAGCAAACTGGATGCGCTTGGCCATGAGATCTTCCTTTGTTCGCTAACGTTAAGTGAACACCATCCAACCGCCGATCAGGCAGGCGGTCAAGCGCGCCGCCACCCGACAATGATGATCAGCCGGGGAATGCCGCCAGCCGTTCGACGAAACGTGCCTTCTCCTGTTCGAAGAAGCGCGGGTCGTGCTTGAAACGCCGCAGCACGGCGTCGTCATCGAAGCCCAGCGCCGGCTCCAGCTCGTTCACGCCACGCGCCGGGTGGTGGGTCGAGAGGCCGACGCGCCGTCCGCCGGGCGCGGCGAACCAGCGGTTGATGCCGCAGCGGCGAAAGAACGCCTCTTCGTCCTGGTCAAGCGCATCGACCCGCAGCGGGGCCTTCTGGGCCAGCTCGCGGATCAGCCGGCGCAGGCTCTCACGGTCGCCGCCGGGGGAGGCGTGCAGCCTCAGCGACATGCCCGCACCCGAGGCATCGAGTGCCAGCAGGGCCAGCGCACCGGGCCTGCCCTGCTCGTCCACCAGCGCCCACAGGCGGGCGGCCTCCTGCGAGAACAGCACCTGTCGCGTGCCGGTGAACGTGACCAGCGGCGAGAGCCCCGCTTCCCTACCGTAGATATCGGCGCACAGGCGGGCGAGCCAGGCATCGCGCTGCTCGTCACGCTCGGGGGTCATCACCTTCATGCCTTGCCTCGTTGCATCGTCAAAGGCTGCAAGCCTAGCATAGTCGCGGTCGATTCCATGCGCGTCGCCCCGCTCGAATCGCCATTCGGATCCCATAGCTTGCCACGACCTTCACGCGGAGCCCCGACATGCCAAAGCACCCTGCTATTGCGCTGCCCCGATTGATCGCTCACCGCGGTCTCTCCGCGCATGCCCCGGAGAACACGCTGGCGGCGGTGAAGGCGGCACATGAGGCCGGCTATGCCTGGGTGGAACTCGACGTGCAGCTGCTCGGCGACGGTACCCCGGTAATCTGGCACGACGCCACGCTCAAGCGCTGCTCCGACGGCCATGGCCGACTTGCCATGCTGGATCTCGCCGCGGTGCGCAAGCTCGATGTCGGTGCCTGGTTCGGCGACGGCTTCCGCGGCGAGCGCATGGCCACCCTGAGCGACATGCTCGCGCTGCTGGTGGAACTGGACATGGGCGTCAACATGGAGCTCAAGGTGACCCACCGGCGCAGCGGTACCGAGCTGGCCGAGGTGGTGGTACCCCGCCTGCTCAAGGCACTGCCTCCCGAGCGCCTGATTCTCTCTTCCTTCGATCAGCCCGCCCTGCAGCATGCCCGCTCCCTGGCCGATGCCTCGCTGCTGGCCATCGGCGTGCTCACCGAGGGCGTACCCGCAACGTGGCGGACGCGCTGCGAGGCGCTCGATGCCTTCAGCCTTCATACCGACTGGACGCGGCTCACCGCCCGCCGCGCCCGGGAGATCAAGGACGCCGGCTATCGCCTGCTGTGCTACACGCCCAACGACCCCGCCGCGTTCGCCCCGCGCTGGGAGTGGGGCGTCGACTGCGCCATCAGTGACGATCCGGCCCTGTTCGCCGGCATCGCCCCGCCGCCGCGACTCTGAGGAACCGGAGCAAGGACAGCCATGCCTGCAGTGGTCTAGCTTGATGGTGGAACGGACAGAACGAAGCACAGCCAGGAGGAAGTGCAATGGAACTGCTCGACAGTATCACGGACTATCTGATCGACAACGGATTGAAGCTTGCCACCGCCGAGTCCTGTACCGCGGGGCTGATCGTGTCCGAGCTGGCCCGGGTGCCCGGCAGCGGCCAGAGCATCGACTGCGGCCTTGGCGTCTATTCGCCACAATCGAAGCATCGCTACCTCGGGGTCAGCTTCGACACCATCGACCGATACGGATTGACCAGCGAGGCCGTGGCCTGCGAAATGGCCAGCGGAGCGCTGAGCAACAACGATGCCGACGTGGCCCTGGCCAATACCGGCATTGCCGGCCCCACCCCGGGCGACGACGACACTCCCATCGGCACGGTCTGCTTCGCCTGGGCCTTCCGCGAGAATGGCCAGCACCACCATTTCAGCGAAACCCGCCACTTCGACGGCACGCGTAACGAAGTGCGCCTGGCCGCGGCCCACTACGCGCTGGAACGATTGCCTCACTATCACCGGCTGTGCGCCGGCGCCGAATCGACAGGGGCCGAAGAAGAGCGCCGTTCACGCCAGGCCGAGCAGCGCTCGATCGGCGTGCAGCTGCGCTCCAGAACGAACGTCGACGCCCGGCATGAGCTCGAGCGGCGCCGCGATTTCCTATGTGCGGCCATGCGGAAGAGTGGACAGCACACGCTGGTGCTTGGCATCAGCGGCGGTGTCGACTCCACCGTCGCGGGGCGCCTGGCGCAGCTCGCCGTGGAGCAGCTGCGCGAGGAAGGGGAACAGGCCTGGTTCGTCGCCATGCGCCTGCCCTACGGCGTGCAGCAAGATGCCGAGGACGCCGAGCGGGCGCTGGCCTTCATCCAGCCCGACGAAGTGCTGGAGGTGAACATGCAAGCCGGCAGCGATGCCTTGCTGGAAGCGCTGGAGAGCGGCGGGCTGGCATTCACGGACGCCCATCAGCGCGATTTCGTACTGGGCAACATCAAGGCGCGCCAGCGCATGGTGGTCCAGTACGCCGTGGCCGGCGCGCGCGGCGGGCTGGTCATCGGCACCGACCAGGCCGCCGAAGCGCTGATGGGCTTCTTCACCAAGTACGGCGACGGTGCCTGCGATGTCGCTCCGCTGACCGGCCTGACCAAGCGCCAGGTACGCCTGCTCGGCCAGCAGCTCGGCGCCCCCGCTGAGCTGATCGACAAGGCGCCCACCGCCGACCTCGAGTCGCTGGCACCGCAGAAGCTCGACGAGGTGGCCCTCGGCGTCAGCTACGATGAGATCGACGCCTTCCTGGAGAACCGGGATGTCTCCCGACCCGCCTTCGATACCATCGTGACCACCTACCGGCGCACCGAGCACAAGCGCCAGTTGCCGCTCACGCCGGACTGAAACCCTTCCCATATCACGCACGTGGGCCGACATCGGAGTGTCGGCCCGCACGGTAGCCAACCGCCCGAACGATGCCGTCAGAGCCCCACCAGACGCGCAATGGCGGCCATGTCCAGGTTCGCTTCCAGGCAGTCGGCCAGTCGATCGAGCTCCTGCTGCCGATGGGCCCGATAGTCCACCGCGTCGCCCTGCGACTCGAGCCCGCAGCGGGCAAGCAGCGCCGCGCACGCCTCGGGGCCGTCGAACAGGCCGTGGAGGTAGGTGCCCATGACCCGGCCGTCGTCGCTGACGGCACCGTCCGGCCCACCCTGCAGCTCGACGAGTGGCCGCGCCAGGGCAGGCCCTTCGCTCACCCCGTTGTGGATCTCGTAGCCGGTGACCGGCACCCCTTCGGGAAGCAAGCGCCCACTCACGTTACGCAGCTGCTTGCCCGCTACCATGCGGGTCTCGAACTCGAGCAGCCCGAGCCCTTCGCTAGCGCCCGCCGGCCCCTCCAGGCCCTCCGGGTCGTGCACGGCACGGCCCAGCATCTGCAAGCCGCCGCAGATGCCGAGCACCCGACCGCCGTAGCGCAGGTGGCGCTGGATGGCGGCTTCCCAGCCCTGGGCGCGCAGCCAGGCGAGGTCGCTGCGGGTGCTCTTGCTGCCGGGCAAGATGATGAGATCGGCCGGCGGGATCGCCTGGCCGGGTCCGACGAAGGTCAAGTCGACCTGCGGATGCAGGCGCAGTGGATCGAAGTCGTTATGGTTGCTGATGCGCGGCAGCGCCGGCACCAATACCTTGAGCGTATCCCCCTTCCCCACCCGGCCGCTGCGACCGATGCTGTCCTCGGCATCGAGCAATAATCCCTGCAGATAGGGCAGCGTGCCATATACCGGCTTGCCGGTGCGCTCGGTGAGCCAGTCGAGCCCCGGCTCGAGCAGGGCGATATCGCCACGGAAGCGATTGACGATGAAGCCACGGGTACGTGAGCGCTCGCTCGCGCTGAGCAGCGCCAGGGTGCCGACCAGCTGCGCAAAGATCCCGCCGCGGTCGATATCGCCCACCAGCACGACCGGGCAGTCGACCATCTCGGCGAAGCCCATGTTGGCGATGTCGTTCGCACGCAGGTTGATCTCCGCCGGGCTACCCGCGCCCTCGGCGATGATCACGTCATAGCGAGAAGCCAGCGCCTGCCAGGCCGCCAGCACGCTTTCCCGCGCGGTGCGCTTGTAGGCGTGATAGTCCAGCGCCTCCATGTGGCCGTGGACCCGGCCGCGCAGGATCACCTGGGCGCCGCGGTCGCTCTCGGGCTTGAGCAGCACCGGGTTCATGTCGCTGTGGGGCTCGACCCCCGCCGCCAGTGCCTGCAGTGCGGTGGAGCGGCCGATCTCGCCGCCGTCCACCGTCACCGCGCTGTTGAGCGCCATGTTCTGCGGCTTGAACGGCGCCACCGACACCCCGCGCCGCGCCAGCACCCGGCACAGCCCGGCCACCACCGTGCTCTTGCCGGCATCCGAAGTGGTGCCCTGGATCATCAGGGTTGGCATGGGATTACAGCTCTATCCCGCGTTGCGCCTTGATCCCCTGATCCTTGAAGGCGTGCTTGATCAACTTCATCTCGGTGACGGTGTCGGCTAGCTCGATCAGCGGCTCAGGGGCGTAGCGCCCGGTGACGACGGCATGCTGCATGGGCGGCCGCGCCTGCAGGTCGTCGAGCACTTGGTCGAGGTCGAGGTAGTCGTAGCGCAGGGCGATGTTGAGTTCGTCGAGCAGTACCAGGTCGAAGCTGGCATCGGTGAGCATGCCGCGGGCCACCTGCCAGGCAGCCTCGGCGGCGCGGGTGTCGCGCTCGCGGTCCTGGGTATCCCAGGTGAAGCCCTCGCCCATCACGTGGTATTCGACGCCGGGCTGGCGACGGAAGAAGGCCTCCTCGCCGGTCTCCCGCGTGCCCTTGATGAACTGCACCACGCCTACCTTCATGCCGTGGCCCAAGGCACGCGCCAGCATGCCGAAGCCGGAGCTGCTCTTGCCCTTGCCCGGGCCGGTCAGCACCAGCAGCAGGCCCTGCTCCTTCTGCGCGCCGGCGATGCGCTCGTGCATGATCTTCTGCTTGGCCGCCATGCGCTGGGCATGGCGCTGGGGGTCCTTGGCGTTCTCGCGCATGGTTGTCTCCTAGTTCTTGTCCTGGGTGAAATGCAGCGGCTCGCCGCGGAAGATGGCCGCGGCCAGCGCCGGCGCCGAGGGGAAATAGCCGTGGAAGTAGCTGGCGACCAGCCTGCCCTCGACATAGACCGGTTCGCCGGGGCTCCCGGCCAGGCGCCGGGCGTGGGCAGCCGGCGTCAGCGGCGTCTCCAGCAGTGAATGGTGGTAGGTGTGGCCGCGCAGCTCGCCGGTGTCGGTCGCCAGGCTCTGCAGGCCCAGGGCGCTGAGCTTGCCGGCCATCTGCGCGGTACCGGGCAGCAGCCCCAGCATGGCATGTTCATGGCCCTCGCCATCCACCAGGGCCCCCATGCACGCCATCAGCCCGCCGCACTCGGCCAGGATCGGCCGACCGGCGTCGTGATGGGCGCGGATCGCGGCGCGCATCGGCGCGTTGACAGCAAGCTTTCCACCATGCAGCTCCGGATAGCCGCCGGGCAGCCACAGGGCGTCGCAGCCGGGCAGCTCGCGGTCGGCCAGCGGCGAGAAGAAACGCAGCTCGGCGCCCATCTGTGTGAGCAGGTCGAGGTTGGCGCGATAAAGGAAGGCGAAGGCGTCGTCACGCGCCACGCCGATGCGCACGTCCTCGAGCAGCCGCGGCGGCAGTTCGGGCGCCTCGGCGTCGAGCGTGACCCGCGCCGGCAACCGGTCGAGGCCGGCTTCCTTGAGCACCTCGGCGGCAGCATCGAGCTGCGCATCGAGCCCCGCCAGCTCGCCGGCCTGGACCAACCCCAGGTGGCGGTCGGCAACCTTCATCGCCTCGTGGCGAGGAATCGCCCCCAGCAGCGAGAGCCCCGTCGGCATGCTCTCCGCCAGCAGCCTGCCGTGGCCGGGGCTACCCACACGGTTGGCAATCACCTCGTGGATGGCGAGGTCGGGGTGGTAGTTGGCCAGCCCCTGGGCCACGGCGCCGAAGGTCTGGGCCATGCCCCAGGAGTCGATCACCGGCAGCGCCGGCAGCCCGGCGAGTATCGCCAGGTCGGCGCTGGAGGGGTCGCCGTCGAACAGCCCCATGGAACCCTCGACCAGGATCAGGTCGGCGTCACGGGCCGCCTCGGCCAGGCGCCAGCGACACTCCGCCTCGCCGGTCATCCAGGGGTGCAGCTGGTAGACCGGCTGGCCCGAGGCCACCTCCTGCACCATGGGGTCGAGGTAGTCGGGGCCATGCTTGAACACCCGCACCCGGCGCCCGGCGTTGCGGTGCAGCCGCGCCAGCGCGGCGGTGACCATGGACTTGCCCTGGCCGGAGCCGGGGGCGGTGATCAAGGCGGCATGGGTCTCGCCGCGAATCGTCGAGTCGGTCATATCACCTCACGGGAACGAAAACGGGGGCGCCGTCGATTTCGGCGGTGGCCAGGCGCTGGCCGTAGAGCCGCTCCAGGGCGGCGGGCACCAGCAGGCGCTCGGCCGCCCCCCAGCACGCCTCGCCGTCGGGATAGAGCAGCAGCAGATGATCGCACCAGCGCGCCGCCAGGTTGAGGTCGTGCAGGCACATCATCACCGCGCGGCCCTCGGCGGCCTGCTCGGTGAGCAGCGCCATCACGGCGCTCTGGTGGTGCAGGTCAAGATGATTGGTGGGCTCGTCGGCGAGCCAGATCCGCGGCGCCTGGGTCAGCACCGTGGCGACGGCCAGGCGCTGGCGCTCGCCGCCCGAGAGCGTGCTCACCAGGCGCTCGGCCAGGTGGTCGACCTCAAGGCGCTCGAGGGCCGCCTCGGCAAGGCGCAGGTCCTCGCCGCCCTCCATCTGCCACGCCGAGAGCCAGGGGTGGCGGCCGATCAGCGCGGTCTCGCGCACCGTGGCGGGAAAGCCGTCGTGGCGTTCCTGGAACACCAGGCCCAGCGTCTGCGCCACCTGCCGTCGGCCCAGCGCCGCCAGCGGGCGGCCGTCGATCAGTACCTGCCCGGCCCGCGGCGCACGCAGCCCGGCCAGGGTATGCAGCAGCGTGGTCTTGCCGGCGCCGTTGGGGCCGAGCACGCCCCACACCTGCCCCGGCTCGACGCTGAGCGTGAGCGCTTGGCCGTCATGCCGCCCCGGCACGTCGATCACCAGCTCTTGAGTCTCGAGGCGGTTCATCAGCGGCTCCGGTACAGCAGGAAGAGGAAGGTGGGCACGCCGAGCAGCGCGGTGATCACCCCCACCGGCAGCTGCTCCGGGGCGATCATGGTGCGCGCCAGGGTATCGGCCAGCACCAGCAGGGAGCCGCCGGCCAGGGCACAGGCCGGCAGGATCAAGCGCTGGTCGTTGCCCAGCACCAGGCGCAGCATGTGGGGCACCACCAGGCCAACGAAGCCGATGCTGCCGGCAGTAGTCACGGCGGTGGCGGTAAGTACGCTGGCGACGAGGTAGATCGTCCACTCCAGCGGGCGCACGTTGACCCCAAGTGCCGCCGCCTGCAGAGGGCCGCGGGCCATGACGTTGAGGCTGCGCCCCAGCGGCACCAGCAGCAGGCAGATGAGCAGCAGCAGCGCCAGCGGCGGCCAGGGCGTGCGTGCATAGGAGAGATCGCCCATCAGCCAGTAGAGCATGCCGGGCAGGCGCTCGGCGGGGCTTATCGCCAGCATCAGGGTGATCACCGCGCCCCAGCCGGCGGCGACCACCACGCCGGTGAGCAGCAGCCGCGAGGGCGTCCAGCTGCCGGTGCCGTGGGCCAGGCCGAACACCAGCAGGGTGGAGAGAAAGGCGCCAAGGAAGGCGGAGCCGGTGATCACCGCTCCGCCGAGCCCCGTCAACATCGCCGCCAGCGCCCCCACCGAAGCGCCGCCGGAGAGGCCCAGCACGTAGGGGTCGGCGAGCGGGTTGCGCAGCAGCACCTGCATCAGGGCGCCGGCGACGGCGAGCAGCCCGCCCACGGCGAAGGCCGAGAGCGAACGCGGAATGCGCAGCTCGAGGATCAGCGTGCGCGCCAGGGGGCTGCCCTCGCCCCGGACTACCGCCCACACATCGCCAAGGGTGAGCGCGGCGCTGCCCCACGTGACCGACACCAGCAGCGCCGCCAGCCCCAGCAGGGCCAGCGTCCCCAGCGGCAGCCACAGCGAGCGTCGGCGCGGCATGCGCATGGCGTCAGCGCTTGTCACGGGCACGGTCGAGCTTCTCGCAAAACAGCCGGCTGCCCTCCAGCAGCCTCGGCGTGGGGCGCTGGATCAGCGACGGCGGCACGAAGTAGAGATTGCCGCGCTCCACCGCGGCCAGGTCGGGGTACTGCTCCCAGTGAGCCAGCCACTCCCGGTTCTCCTCGCCCATGCCACCGGCCAGGATCGCCTCGGGGTCGGCGGCCAGCACCGACTCGTCGTCGATGCGCGGCACCAGCCGCGACAGCTCGCCGAAGACGTTGACCCCGCCGCACAGGGTCAGCACCTTGCCGATCAGGTGGTCGTCGTTGATGGTCATCAGCGGCTCGTCCCACACCTGGTAGAACACCGAAATCGGCTCGGCCTCGGCGTAGCGCTCGGCGAGTGCCGCCATGCCATCGCGGAACTCGGCGGCCTCGCGGTCACCCGCCTCGCGGGTGTCGGCGAGCCGCGCCAGCCGCTCGATGGCGTGGGACACGCCCTCGAAGTCCCGCGGCTCGATGTAGAACACCGGCATGCCCAGCGCCTCAATGGTCTCGAGCTGCTCGGGCGGGTTGCCGGTGACCCAGCCGATCACCAGGTCGGGGCGCAGCGAAACGAGGGTCTCCAGGTCCATACGCGTGTGGCTGCCCACCGAGGTGACCGCCTGAGCCTCGGGCGGATAGTCACTGTAGGCCACCACCGCCACCACCTTCTCTCCCGCCCCCGCGGCATAGACCAGCTCGGTCGCGCCCGGCGAAAGCGCGGCGATGCGCTCTGCCGGGGCCGAAAGGCACACCTCGCGGTCGCGGTCGTCGATGGCGCACAGCGAAGCGGCGCGTACCTCGCCGGCCACCGGCCCCAGCAGGGCCAGCGCCAGCAAGGCAGCGGAAACAGCAGCGGGGCCAAGGGCCCCGCCGAAGCGGCCGCTACTGGCCGAAGTGAACACTGACGAAGGCCGCGCGGCCGGCGTTGGGATAGTCACGTGCGGTCTCGTACTCCTTGTCCAGCGCGTTCTCCAGCGTCAGGCGGGCCGACCACAGCGGGGCAAACTCCCAGCCGGCACGCAGGTTGACCAGCCCGAAGCCGCCGATACGATCCTGGTTGGCCGCATCGTCGTAGCGATCGCCTTGCAGGATCCAGGACCCGCCCAAGGACCAGTCGCCCAGCTCGCGGTCCACGTCGAAGCGGGCGCTCTGGCTGGCGCGACGCTGGATACGATTGCCGGCATCGGCACCGCTACGATTCTCCGGATCGGTCCATGTCAGTGCCGTAGCCAGCGTCCAATCCCCGAGTTCGACGCCACTCGACAGTTCGACGCCGCGGATCCGTGCCTCGGCAATGTTCTGCGGCGCCCAGAGCCCGCTCGGGGTCGGTGCCCAGGCGATCATGTCGTCGAGTTCGGTGCGATAGGCCGCCAAATCCCAGAACCATTGCCGATATTGGCCGCGCACACCCACTTCGATGGTTTCGGAGGTTTCCGGATTGAGCTCGGGGTTGCCGGAGTTCGGCCAGTACAGGTCGTTGAACGTCGGCGCGCGAAAGGCAGTACCGTAGCTGGCTCGCAGGGTATGAGCATCATCCAGATCATAGCCCAGTGCCAGGCTGCCGGTGACCTCGTCGCCATAGGCTTCGTTATCGTCGTAACGCAGCCCGGCCTGTACGGCGAAGGGCGAGAAATCGAGCAGACCCTGGGTGAAGACGGCGCTGTTGTCACGGCTGGAGACGGCAAAATCCGTGGTGCCCGATACCTTGTCTTCGCTATGCTCCACGCCGGCGATCAACTCATGCATGCCGAAACTCAGGGTATTCTGCCAGCGGGCGGTCTGGGTCCGGGTCTCGATGAGCGAAGGGAAGTCGGTATTGAAGGTGTCGAGCTCATCGCGAGCTTCACTCAATGTCAGTCGGCTGGTCCACCGCTCGGTCACAGGCAGTTCGCCATAGATGCCTGCCACCTGCTGCACGAAGTCGCTCTCGCCGTCGACGAAAGCGTTGCCGCCTCGAGCACGCAGGGCCAGCATGCCCACCTCCCCCCCCCCATCGAAGGTATGCGCCAGGCGTGCCAGCGCCGAGGTGTTGTCGTAGCCCTTGTCCTCACCATCGCGGCGCAGCGGGGTGCCGTCGGTCGTGAAACGGCTGCCGGCGAAGCTGTAGCGGGTGCCGCCGCTGCTGCCGGAAAGCCCGGCGCTGTAGCGCTGGGTGTCGAAGGAACCACCACCTGCGGAGATGCGCGGGTGCGGTCCTCCCTCCTGCGCCTCATGGGTGAAGAGCTGAACCACGCCGCCCACGGCATCGGCACCGTACAGGCTGCCGCGCGGGCCACGCACGATCTCGGCGCGCTGGAACATGCGCGGGTCGAGATAGTGCCAGGCCGCGCCTCCGGCGGTGGCGGAGCGCAGGCGGATGCCGTCGATCATCAGCACGGTCGATTCACTGCCGGTACCGCGCAGGTAGATACTGCTCGCCTTGCCGAATGATCCGCGGTCGTTGACGTCGACCCCCGGCTGCCCTCGCAGCAGATCGGTCACGCTGGTGGGATCCTGCCGGCGCAGGGTGGCCTCGTCGAGCACGGTCACGGAGGAGAGACTCTCGTCGGCGGTGCGCGGCGCCAGGGTGGCGGTGACCACCAGCGGATTGAGCGCCACGGCATCGGCGCTCTCGCCGGTCGGATCTTGAGCCTGAACGGCCAGCGGAAGCGCGGCCAGGCCAAAGGCGGCCAGATGATGCTTGGTTTTCATTCTGATTCCCTTGCTCGCCGTGCCTACCCGCACGGTCTTCTTTGCGAAGCCGGGCGGCATGGGAGTCGAGAAAGGGAGAGAAGTGAGGCGTCTGCCCTGCCTCGAGGTTACCCACCGCAACCCGGCATGAAGGGAGAGCCGAACGATTTGTCGAGCTTTCCCGCTCTCAGGCCGGTCTCCGGGCTGACGAGCGAAGCGTCGACGGCACGCTTCGGGCCCATCGCCTTCCCATGCTTGAGCACAGTGGCGCGATGATGGACCCACACTCGATCACCGTTGCGGGGGCAGCGTCGGAATGCGCCTTCTTCAAACCTGAAGAGGACCACCGACTTCCCGTTTAACCTCGAAATGACAATGAGGCACCTGAGAGTGGGCGTAAGCTAGCAACCGTAGCGCCGGGCGTCAACGCATCGTTGCGCTCTGGCTGATATGGATCAACGAGTTAGCCCTTTCACCAGGCCATTCCATACGTACCACACCCGCTCGCAGCGAGCCGTGGCGTCCTGGGCGAGCCAGCCGTTGAGGTCGCGCAGGCGCCTGTTCTCGCGGCCGAGGGGCACGACGGCGCGGCCCATTTCCACCACGATCAGCACGGCCTGGCCGCCCTGCGCGACTTCCCAGTCCCGCAGCGCATCGAGCTCCCGCGCCATGGCCTGACGCAGCCGGTCGTCGTCGGGCTCGGCGTCGAGCCGCTCGCCGATCCAGCGTTCCCAGCCCTCCAGCACCAGGCATGAGGTGTCGGCCACCGATGGCCACGCCTCGAGCCGGCCTCCCGCATGGGCGGAGTGCCAGCGGGGCTCCTCGAAGCGCTGCCTTACGACGCCGCGCTTGCCGGCGCAGGTACCGCCGATGAAGAGTTGCATTGCCAGCGCTCCCCGTCATGAGTGAAGGTGAATCGCCGCCCCTCGGCCTGAACGACGCCGCCCTCCCAGAAGCCGATGTCCTCGAAGCGGCGGCGCAGCTCTCGAATCACGCCGCCATGGCAGACCACCAGCGCGCGATGGTGGCTGTGCGGCGAGCAGCCGTTCACGAGATCGGCGAACCAGTCGTCGAGCCGCTGGCGCAGCTCGGCGGTGGACTCGCCGCCGGGCGGCGGCTGCTGGCCTTCGCTGTCGATCCAGGCGCGATAGAAGGGCTGCGACTTCAGCTCATCATAGGTGCGCCCCTCGTAGTCGCCGAAGTCGAGCTCACGCAGGCGCGCATCGAAGTGCATCGACCAGGCCTGCTCGCGCCCTTCGATCACGTGCGCCAGGGTCTGCCGACAGCGAGTCAGGTCGCTGCAGTGCACGGCATCGAAGCTCTGCTCCGCCAGCGCCTCGCGCAGCCGGTCGAGGCCCGGCAGGGCGTCGGGCAGCAGCAGCGGGATGTCGCGCTGCCCCTGGTAGCGATGCTCGCGGTTCCACTGCGTCACCCCGTGACGAACGACCACCAGCTCCAGGCGACCAGCAGCAGCCATAGCTCTCCTCCCTCGATTGCGGTTCCGACGATGTCGCCGTTGATGCCCTTGAAGGCGCGCAGCATGCCCCAGGCATAGAGCATCAGGAACGGCGCCAGTGCAAGGCACAGCCACGCCCCGCCCGACACCAGCACGGCCAGCGGCAGCAGCGGCAGCGCCGCGAGCCAGAGATCGCGCAGTGAAAGGTCGCGCTTCCAGCTGGCGGCCATGCCCTCGCGCCGTGCCGCCGGGGCCACCACCAGCAGCGCCACGGCTGCCAGGCGGCCCAGCCCCAGCACTATCAGCAGCAGCAGGCCGGCGCCGGCGTCGAGCAGCACGAACAGCAGCGCAGCCTTCCACAGCAGCAGGAACACCAGCGCCAGGATGCCGAAGCTGCCCACATGGGGATCCTTCATGATCTCCCACTTGCGCTCCAGCGGCGCGTTGCTGCCCAGGGCGTCGGCCACGTCCATCAGGCCGTCCAGGTGCAGCCCGCCGGAGAGCGCCACCCACAGCGTGAGCAGGGCCAGCGCCAGCAGCAGCGCGGGTAGCAGGTTCTCGAGCAGCGCGGCCGCCGCCGCCAGCAGGCCGCCGAGCAGCACGCCCACCAGCGGATAGCAGCGCACCGCCCAGCGCCGGGTGGCCGGCGTCCAGGGGCAGGCGAACGGCAGCGGCAGGCGGGTGAGGAACTGCAGCGCCAGCACCAGGCCAAAGGCGGCGTCTTTCATGAGCGCTCCCCACCACGGCGTTTCCACACCTGCGGCAACCCGGCCATCACCTGGATCACCTCGTCCGCCTCCTTCGCCACCAGGCGGTGAGCCCGCTGCAGGAAGGCCAGGTAGCGCCACACCTCGGCGTCCTCGGGGGGCATGCCCTCGTTGACGTCGTTGGAGACGATCACCAGCGCCACGTCGCGTCGCCGGGCCTCGGCCAGCAGGCGCTCGAGCATGGCGATGCCCCGCGCCTCGTCGAGTTCGCCGGCATACTCGCTTGCATAGAGCAGTTGGCTGGCCCACAGGGTCAGGCAGTCGAGCAACAGCGTGCTGCCGGGCGCCACCCACTCGAGGGCGGCGACCAGATCCACCGGCTCCTCCAGGGTGATCCAGCCCTCGCCCCGGGCTTGCCGATGGCGGCCGATGCGGGCCTGCCACTCGCCGTCGCTGCCGCTCCTGGCGGTCGCCAGGTAGTAGCGGGCCCCGCCCCGCTCGGCCTGCCAGCGCCGCGCCAGGGCTTCGGCATGGGTGCTCTTGCCGGAGCGCGCCCCGCCGCTGATGAAGGCGATCATGGATGTCTCCAACGCGCGATGGCCTCGACCAGCGCCCGGTTCTCCGGCCGCGAGCGCACCGCCACCCGCAGCCAGGCGCCCTCGAGGCCGATGAAACGGTGGGTATGACGGACGAGAATGCCACCGCGCGCCAGGTGTTCCAGCAGCGCCGGCATCGACCCGCCGCGAGCCTCCTGAAGCCAAGCATCCCTGAACAACAGGAAGTTGGCGTGGGACGGCACGATGTCGAGCCCCAGCGACGCGAGCTCGCCCTGTAGCCAGGGGCGCTCGGCGTCGAGCCAGGCGCGGGTTCGCGCCAGATAGTCCCGGTCCGCCAACAGCGGCGCGACCAGCCCCGCCGCCAGGGCGTTGACGCTCCACGGCGGCTGCAACTCGGCAATAGCGTTTACCGCGGCGGCCGAGCCCAGCAGATAGCCCAGCCGCAGGCCGGGAATGGCATACAGCTTGGTCATCGAGCGCAGCAGCAGCAGGTTGTCGAAGCGAGCCAGCAGCGGCGTGAGCCGCTCGTCCGGCGTGGCGAAATCGACGAAGGCCTCGTCTACCACCAGCATGGCGCCGTGGCGCTGGCCTGTCGCCAGCAGGCGCTCGATGATCCCGCACTCGATCAGCGTGCCGGTGGGGTTGTTGGGGCGACACAGGAACAGCGCGCCGGCATCGCGCATGGCCCCAGCGGCACGCGCCTCGTCCAGCATGAAACGCTCCCCCGTCAGGGCGAGAGGCTCCACGGCGATGCCGTAGTGACGACAGGCCCGCTCGTACTCGCCGAAGGTGGGCTGCACGATGGCGACCCGGCTCACGCCGCGCCTGGCCAGCAGCGCCGCGGCGAGGAAGATCGCCTCGGCACCGCCGTTGGTGAGCCTTACCTGCTCGGGCCCGAGCCCTTCGGCGTGCGCGATGGCTTCTCGCGCCTCGCGATAGTCGGGGTCGGGATAGCGGGCGAGCTCCGCCACGCTGGCGGCAAGCCGCTCCGGTAGCCACGAGGGCGGCCCCAGCGGATTGAGATTGGCACTGAAGTCGATGACCTCACTGTCGCCGGCGAGGCCGAACCGCGGCAATAGCTGCTCCGGACGCCCGCCGTGGCTTGGCCAGTCGTTCATGTTCTCGTTCGCATTGCTCATGGCATCGCTCATTGCCTCTTCACATGAGCCCCCTTCCCGCCAGCACGAACATCACCATCAGCAGGAAGAAGGCGCTCCAGGCACCGTGCATATGGCATATGGCGCGCTCGATATGGGCGACTCGCAGCGGCTCGTGGGGCTCGCCCATTAGGGCCCGCTCCGACACCTGCCCAGCGTAATGATTGACGCCGCCGAGCTGCACGCCGAGCAGGTACGCCATCATCGCCTCGGGCCAGCCGGCGTTGGGGCTGGGGTGGCGCGGCGCATCGCGCCGGGTGCCGGCCAGCGCCCCTCGCCCGCGTGTCCCTGGCAGCGCCAGGGCGGCCAGCCACATGGCCAGCGCGGTCAGTCGCGCCGGCACCCAGTTGGCCAGGTCGTCGAGCTTGGCCGAGGCGTAGCCGAAGTCGGCGTAGCGCTCGCTGCGATGGCCGACCATGGAGTCCAGCGTGTTCACTGCCTTGTAGGCCAGCGCCAGGGGCGCCCCGCCGAGCAGCGCCCAGAACAGCGGCGCGGTGATGCCGTCGACCGTGTTCTCGGCCACGGTTTCCACCGTGGCCCGGGTGATCCCCGCCTCGTCGAGGGCCTCGGTATCGCGCCCGACGATCATCGACACCGTACGGCGCGCGGCGTCGAGGTCACCTTGGGCCAACGGGCCGGCCACCGCGCAGGCGGCATCGCGCAGGCCCTTGATCGCCAGCGCACTGGCCAGCAGCAGCAATTCGCCGATGAGCCCCAGCCAGGGATGCAGCCAGGCGAGCAGCGTCAGCACGCTCCAGGCCAGCGCATAGACCAGCACCACCACGCAGCCGGTGAGCAGAAAGCCCTTCAGCCGACGATTCCGGTGAGCGCCGCGGTTCCAGCGGCGCTCGAGCACCTCGATCAGCCGCCCCATGGCGGCCACCGGGTGCGGAAGCCAGCGCGGGTCGCCGATCAGCAGATCCAGCGCAATGGCCCCCAGCAGCAGCGCCAGCAGGGCCAGGCTCAGGGGCTCGACGCTCATTTAGCCTTGTCACCGGAGGCCACACCGGCCGAATCGAAGGTGGCCATCTCGCTCAGCATGCGGCAGGCGGCCTCCAATAGCGGAAACGCCAGAGCGGCCCCGGTCCCCTCGCCCAGTCGCAGTTGCAGATCGAGCAGCGGCTCGGCATCGAGCAGTTCCAGCGCCACGTCGTGGCCCGGCTCGCAGGAGCGATGGCCGAAGATAAGGTAGCCGCGTAGTGCAGGCGCCAGCCGGCAGGCCACCAGCGCGGCCACCGTGGCGATGAAGCCGTCGACCAGGATCGGCATGCGCCGGGCCGCCGCACCCAGGTAGGCGCCGGCCATGGCGGCGATCTCCAACCCGCCGAGCTTGGCCAACAGTTCGAGCGGCCGAGAGGGATCCACGCCGCGGGCCGCCAACGCGCCTTCGATCACCTCGGCCTTGTGGGCCAGCCGCGCGGGAGCGATACCCGTGCCCTGGCCGACCAGGCGACTCGCCGGCCGGCCGCTCAGCGCCGCCAGCAAGGCGCTGCTGGCGGTGGTGTTGGCAATGCCCATCTCGCCCACGATCAGGCAGCGACAGCCGGCGGCGAAGCTGCGCCCGGCGGCGCGGACTCCCACCTCGATGGCGCGCTCGGCCTCGGTAAGACTCATGGCATCCTCTCGGGCGAAGTTGGCGGTACCCGGGCGCACCTTGTCGATGATCACACCGTCGCCCTCGACCGCCCCCTTCACGCCGACATCGACGACCTCGAGCCGAGCCGCGACCTGCCGGGCAAAGACGTTGATGGCGGCACCGCCAGCGGCGAAATTGGCCACCATCTGTGCGGTGACCTCCTGAGGAAAGGCCGACACACCCTCCTCGGCCACGCCATGGTCGGCAGCGAAGACGATCACCCCGGGCGGGCTCACCGCAGGCGCAGCACTGCCGCTCAGGCAGGCAAGCTGGATGGCCAGCGATTCGAGACGACCCAGGCTGCCGGGCGGCTTGGTGAGGTTGTCGAGGCGTGTCTGCACGGCGGGGGCGAGAGCGTCATCGACCGGTACGATGGCGGCCAGGGAATCGGCGAGCATGAGCGTATCCTGATGGGGTTGGGCAGCCGCCATCTTAACAGCCTGGCTCGGTCTGTCACGGCGCCGCAGCGAGCCTCTCCGTCAGCTGGCCATCCTCTCCCGCCCCGCACGCCTCGTCTTCGCCCCACGCCAGGCGCGCCGAATTCGCCACCACGCTGAGCGAGCTGGCCACCATGGCCAGTACCGCCACCAGGGGCGGAATCGGCATGGCCACCGCCAGCCCCAGGGCCAGCAGGTTGTAGACACCCGAAAGCACCAGGTTCTGGCGCATCACCCGACGGGTGCGGCGCGCCAGGCGCCAGGCCACCTCGACACCGCCGACGCCGGGCTTCAGCAGCGCCACGCTGGCTCCCTCCTGCACCGTGCTGTTGGCGCCCAGCGGCGCCACGCCGACGCTGGCGGTGGCCAGCCCCACCACGTCGTTGAGCCCGTCGCCGACGTAGAGCGACGGCTGCGGCATGGCCGCCAGCAGCTTGGCCTTGGCCTCGGGGCTGCGCCCGGCATAGCACTCCTCCGCTTTCATGCCCACGGCATCCGCCAGCCGCCTCACCGCCGGCGCCCGGTCGCCGCTGATCAGCGCCAGGGCGAGGCCGTGACGGCGCAGCTCGGCCAGCGTCTCGGCGGTACCGGGCAGGGCCGTCTCGCCCAGGGTGAAACGGGCCAGCACTGTACCGTCGCAGGCCAGCAGCACTTCGCTCTCTCCCGAGTCGGCGGCCTGCTCGGTGGCAACGCCCTGCGCGGCGAGCCAGGCACGGCTGCCCAGCAGCAGCTCGCGTCCGTCGCCAAGTGAGACCCGGCGCCCCCGTCCGCCGACCTCCTCGGCCTGCACGACCTCGAGTTCCCCGCCCGCCCCGGCATCCTGGGCCCCTCGGGCATCTTGAATATCTTGCACATCTTGAACATAGCGACGCACGGCGCGCGCCAACGGGTGCTCGCTGCCGCGTGCGGCTACCGAAGCCAGCGCCAGCAGCTCCGCGTCAGGCAGGCCGGCCACCGTGTGCATGGCCTGCACCTGCGGCTCACCGGCGGTGAGGGTGCCGGTCTTGTCGAAGGCGGCGCTGCGGATTCGTGCCAGGGTCTCGAAGGCCCCCGGGTCGCGCATCACCACACCGCGCTCCAGCGCCTGGCTGCTACCCGCCAGGCCGGCCAGGGGAATCGCCAGCCCTACGGCGCAGGGGCAGGCCACCACCAGCACCGATAGCGCCCTCACCCAGGACTCCTCGGTCGGCACGCCGGCCAGCCAGGTCGCCACCAGGGTAAGCAACGCCAGCACCACCGCCAGGGGGCTGAGCCAGCCGGCGAAACGGTCGGCCAGACGCTGCAGCTCGCCCTTGCGGGCCTGCTGCCACCACATCTGCTCGCGCAGCCGGTCCAGACGACACTCGCCCATCGCGGCGCTGACCTCGAGCACCAGGGCAGCGCCCAAGTTACGGCAGCCGGCCGCCACGGCATCGCCCGGCAGGCAGCGGCGCGGCGCGCTCTCGCCGGTCAGCGGCGCCAGGTCGAGCAGGGCCTCGTCGTCTTGCAGGATGCCGTCCAGGGGCAGCGTCTCGCCGCGTTCGATGCGCAGCCGCTCCCCCACCGCCACCGCTGCCAGTGGGCAAGGCTGCCAGCCATTGCGCCCCCAGCGCTGCACTTCGGCGGGAGGTTGATGTAGCGCCTGCAAGGCACGCAACCCGCGGTGGCGACATAGCGTTTCCACCAGCCGCCCGACCAGCAGCAGGGTGACCAGCATCACGGCGGTATCGAAGTAGACCTCCGCCGAGCCGCGCGACAGCAGCCACAGCGAGACGCCGACCGCCGTCAGCGCGCCCAGCGACACCAGTGCATCCATGCCGGGGCGCCGTGCGCGGGCCGTGCGCCAGCCGGCGCGGTAGAACGGAAAGGCCACGTAGCTGACCACCGGCAACGCAAAGGCGCCGGACACCCAGGCCATGACCAGTTCCAGTCGCGGGCTGGGCATGGCGCCGACATAGATCAATAGCGAAGCGAGCATGGTCCACATGCCGAAGGCCACGGCCATCAGCAGCCGCAGGGTGAGATAGCGGCTCTCGGCGTCGAGCCGCGCTTCGGCATCGGCGACCGCCTCGGGGGGACCGAGGCGGTAGCCGAGACGGCGCACGGCAGCCGCCAGCCAGGGCTCGTCGAGGGCCTCCGGTTCACCTTCCACCAGCAGGGTAGCGCTGGGGTAGTGCACGCTGGCGGCGCCAATCCCGGGCAGCCGCTTCAATTGGGCCTCGACGGCCAGTGCGCAGCTGGTGCACCAGAGCCCCTGCACCGAATACAGGGCTTCGGCCCGGCGGGTGGTGGGGCTGTCGGAAGTCGGCGTCATGCTCACCAGCGTAACGGTCCGCGACCATTTATCCAGCGTTGGCGCTGCATGAATGAGCCGATATACTGTATATAAATACATGAACGAGGTCGCCGCCATGCCGCCGTTCGACCAGCAGCAGCCGCGCAAGGGACGCGGCGCCACCTATAACCCCGACAACCGCTTTGCACCCACGCGCAGTGAAACGGAAGACGACGGCTGGTGGCAGGAGGCGATGCCGACGCGCCTGGCCACCGTGGTCAGCAATGAACGAGCCCGCAGCGCACTCTCCTGGAACGATTCGCCGGATCTCGGCTTCGACCGCTCGCTGAACCCCTACCGCGGCTGCGAGCATGGCTGCATCTACTGCTACGCCCGGCCCAGTCACGCTTACTGGGATCTCTCCCCGGGGCTCGACTTCGAAACCCGGCTGATCGCCCGGAGCGGCCTGGTGGAGCGGTTGCGCGAAGAGTTCTGCAAGCGCAGCTACGTGTGCCGGCCCATCGCCCTGTCCGGCAATACCGACTGCTATCAGCCACTGGAAGCGGAGCGTGGTTCCACCCGCGAGATATTGGCCTTCCTGCTCGAATGCCGCCATCCGGTCTCGATCATCACCAAGAGCGCCCTGATCCTGCGCGACTTGGATTTACTGGCCGAGCTCGCGCGCCGGCGCCTGGTCCGGGTGGCGATCAGCCTCACCAGTCTGGATACCGAGCTCAAGCGCAGCCTGGAACCGCGCACCGCCTCTCCCGCTGCCCGTCTGCGTACCGTCGAGCGCTTGAAGGATGCCGGCATCCCGGTAGGTGTCATGGTCGCACCGATCATTCCGGGCTTGACCGACCACGAGCTGGAGCGCCTGCTCGAGGCGGCACGCGATGCCGGAGCGGAAACGGCCGGATGGACGCTGCTGCGCCTGCCGCGAGAGGTGGCCCCGCTGTTCGATGAGTGGTTGCAGGCGCATTATCCGCAGCGCGCCGGCAAGGTGATGAGCCTGATGCGCCAGTGCCGGGGCGGCGCCGAGTATGACAGTCGCTTCGGCAAGCGCATGCGCGGCGAGGGGATCTTCGCCCAGCTCATCGCCCAGCGCTTCGAAAAGGCGTGTCGCCGCCTGGGGCTCAACGACCCTGAGAAGCGCGACTTGCGCCAGTTGGACACCGCGGCCTTCAGGCCGCCCCGGACCCAGGGCGACCTGTTCGAATGAGCCGAGCAACGCAGAGAGAAACGGGCCAGGCGGAGGCTCAGCCAGGCCGTCGATCCTCGATGATGGTGCCGTGCTGCTGGACTTCGGCTTCGTGCGCCGCCTCTCGCCAAGGCTCGGCCAGCGCCTCCTCGTACCATTGCTGCATGGCAGGCAGCGACAGCAGCCGCGTGACGTAACCCATTGAAGGCTCACTGAGCGTGAGCCCGAAACTCTGCACGCGGAAGGCCACCGGGGCGAAGAAGGCATCCACCGCGGTGAAGGCCTCACCTGCCAGGAAAGGCCCTCCGAAACGGGTGAGCCCCTGCTGCCAGAGCTCATCGAGGCGGGCCAGGTTGCGTGCCAAGGCATCCGGCATGTGGTGCAGCTTCACCCTGACGCCGCAATTCATCGGACACAGGCTGCGCAGTGGGGAAAAGCCGGCGTGCATCTCGCTGCTGGCACAGCGCGCCCAGGTGCGCGCCTCCTCGTCGGCGGGCCATACGCCGGCGTAGCGCTCGGCCAGGTATTCGACGATCGCCAGTGACTCCCAGACGGTGCGTTCGCCATCCTCCAGACAGGGCACCAGCCCCGAGGGCGAGAAGGCTCGAAAGGTGCTCCAGTTCGAGTCGGCTTCGAAGGGAGTGAGTACCTCTTCGAAGCGAATCTCCTTCTGACGCATCAGCACCCAGGGGCGTAGCGACCATGAGGAGTAGTTCTTGTTGGCGATATGCAGACGATACATGGCGATACTCATCGCAGCGGGTCAAAACGGGAGCATAGCCGGCCACGGCCCGCTCCTGCCACAGGGATCCCCCCACAACGCGCCCCCTCGCCGCCGTGAGGCAACGTCAGGGAATCAGCACCGCCGCCCCGGTCAGCCTGCCCTCGCGCAGGTCGGCCAGCGCCTGGTTGGCCTGCTCCAGGGGGTAGGCGCGGGTCTCGGTGCGTATCGGCACGGTAGGGGCCAGAGCGAGAAACTCCTCACCGTCCTGGCGGGTGAGATTGGCCACCGATTTGATACTGCGCTCCTGCCACAGCAGGCGATAGGGAAAGGCGGGGATATCGGACATGTGAATGCCCCCGGAAACGACCGCCCCGCCCGGGCGCACCTGAGCCAGCGCCAGCGGTACCAGCTCGCCCACCGGCGCGAACAGCAGCGCGGCATCGAGCGGCTCGGGCGGCGCCTGGTCGGCATCGCCGGCCCATACCGCACCGAGCCGCAGCGCGAAGGCCTGGGCCGCGTCGTCGCCCGGCCGGGTGAAGGCATAGACCCGCTGCCCCCTGGCCACGGCCAGTTGGACAAGGATATGCGCGGCGGCACCGAAGCCATAGATCCCCAGGCGGCGGTTCTCTTCACCGCCTGCCAGGCGCCAGGTGCGATAGCCGATCAGCCCCGCGCACAGCAGCGGCGCGGCGGCCTGGGCGTCCTCGGCGACCAGGGGGAAACAGTAGCGGGCATCGGCCACGCCGTACTCGGCGTAGCCGCCATCGAGGGTGTAACCGGTGAATCGGGCTTGCGCGCAGAGGTTTTCACGGCCGGCCACACAGGCCTCGCATTCACCACAGGTCCAGCCCAGCCAGGGGACGCCGATACGCATGCCGGGCGACAGGGGCCCGACGCCCTCTCCCACCGCCGTGATCTCGCCGACGATCTCGTGCCCTGGCACCAGCGGCAGTCGCGGCGAAGGGAGCTCGCCGTCCACGACGTGCAGGTCGGTGCGGCATACGCCGCAGGCCAGCACACGATACTGCACCTGACCCACCTCGGGCTCAGGCCGGGACACCCACTCCAGCTGCAGCGGCTGGCCCGGGCCATGCAACCGCATGGCGCGCATCTGGCTCATGGCAGCCCCCTTGGAAGAAGTCTCTCACGGGAGCATAGCGCAGCCTCTCGGCTACGCTCAGCTCACAGTGACTTCGTAGCCGGTGAACTTGCGCAGGTTGATCACTCCCGAGTCGAGGATCAGGTACTGCCCCTTGAGGCCCAGCAGCGTACCGCTCACCCGCGCCTGCTTGTCGAAGTTGTGCGAAACGACCTTGCGCGGGAACTCCAGCACCGGGTAGTCGAAAGAGACCGGCGCTTCGTCGATTACGCGGAGGGTATCGACACCGAAACGCTCACGCAGCTGGCCTAGCCCACCGTCGAGACGGGCCAGGAGGCGATCACGCTCGGCCACGAGATCGAGCGCCTCCACCTCGCCCTTGAGCATGGCGCGCCAGTTGGTGCGGTCGGCCACCTCTTCCTTGAACAGCACTTCGACCAGGCCGGACTGCTGGCGCGTCTCCACCATCAGGATCGGCAGCGCCTGGATTGCGCCCTGGTCGAGCCAACGCGTCGGCACCTGGGTGCCCCGGGTGATGCCCACCTTGAGCCCCGAGGAGTTGGCCAGATAGATCACATGCGGCTGGAAGCAATGGCGCTCGGCCCACTCGGGCTCGCGGCAGGTGCCGGCATCGAAGTGGCAGGTCTCGGGCTTGACGATACAGGTATCGCACTGGGCCAGCTTCTTGAAGCAGGGGTAGCAGTAGCCTTGGGCGAAGCTCTTCTTGGTCGCCCGGCCGCAGTGGGTGCAGGCGATGGCGCCCGTCCAGTTCAGCTCGAGCGGCTGGCCCAGGCGTGCATTGAGGTCCAGGCGATGCTCGCCGGCGCGCAGCGTATACCTGACCGGCCCGCCCGGCTCCCCGGGCGCGATGGCCATCTTGCTCAGGCAGCCCTGCACGACCGGAGCCGCTTCTATCCGTCCACCTTCAATCACGGCTGGCATCCCGGGCCAGCCCCGCCAGTTCGGGCGGCACGTCGGTGCCGCTGCTGGCACTGCCGCAGGTACGCTGATCGAGGTAGCCGACGCGCTGCCCTTCGGGCACGTGGTTCTCGTGCTCGTAGCGAATCACCGCCTCGAGGCAGAGCTCGGTCTGCTCCGCGGTCAGCCTGCGCCCATCGGGCCACTTGCGCAGGGCCACCGCCTGCTTGAGGCTCTCGTAGATGGCCGGCGTCATCTGCCGGATCATCCGTTCGAAGGTCATATCACTCATGGGAAGTCTCTCGAAGTGACGGCTCAGTGAAGACGCCTGGCTCGGCCCGAATAATACCACCCCAGCAGAAGCCCCACGACCAGCCCCCCCAGGTGCGCCTCGTTAGCTACGTTGCCGAAGCCGACCGCTCCGGCCATGTCGGTCATGGTGAACACCATCCAGCCGAGCATGAAGACCACCAGCATCTGCGGCACGAAGAAGCCGCTATGCGGCGCCCGGCGCGACATCAGCCAGACGTACCCGAGCAGGGCGAAGTCGACACCCGACATGCCGCCGAACAGCACGGTGCCGGTGGCGTACTGGGCCAGGTTGGCGCCGACGCCTGCCACCAGCAGGATCGTCAGCATGCGCCCGCTGCCCTGCAGCGTCTCGACCTGGCGGCCAAAGTACCACAGCCACATCATGTTGAAGATCAGGTGCATCCAGCCGAAGTGGAGAAAGGCCGGCGACAGCAGCCGCCACACCTGCCCCGAGGCCAGCGCATCGGTGAGGTTGCCGAAGGCCAGTCCACCACCCACGACGGCGACCGGCACGATGGTCAGCATGGCCACCACAATGTCGCCGAGCACGCCCATCAGGGCGAAGACCAGCAGCGAAATGCCCAGCGCCGCGGTCGTGACCGGCACTTGACGCAGAGCTGCGGAAAGAGAAGCCCCACTCGTCGAACGGCGGCGCCGTTCCGGCATGATCCGCTCGCCGCGCTGCCAACGCGTCAGCAGTCGAACCAGCGCATCGTGCTGGGCGGGATCGGCGAGCCACAGCACCTGCCCTTCTGCCTCCTCGGTGAAGCGGTGTCCGATCCGGTGCGCCCACAGCGCTCGGCGCAGTTCGCTGGTGTCCGTTTCGTGGGGAAACAGCATGATGCGGTACATGAACTCTTCCTGAACCAACGTGTTATGAGCATCTTGCGCTGCGGCGGGGCTTTTCTCAAATCCACCAGAGGGGCACAGAAAAAATCCGGCGGAAGGGGGGCCGCCGGACAAGAGCAAGGGATCATTCAAGGGAACACCTACTCAGACGGGCGAGCCGAAAGGAAGTTCAGGCTGGCGACAAAAAAAGTTGTAAAACTTTGTATCCCTTTTCAGTCGAAGTCGATCTCCCACGGCCGAGGCCTCGCCGCCTCTTCCTGGGGCACCCGGACCCAGACGAAATGATTGGCATCCAGGCGCCGCTCGCCGCTCCAGCGGTAGGCCACCAGGCGGCCGAATTTCACCGCGCTGTAGTCGAGGCAGGCGATGTTGGCCGTGGGCAGCGCCGGAATGCCCTCGCACCAGTAGTGGCCAATGAACAGCGGCGGCTGATCGAGCCCGTAATGAGGCAGGCGGGCGCGTTCGTTCGCGGCCAGTTCCCGCTCCTCCAGGTCGTCGGGGAGGTTGTCGGGCTGGAAGATCACGTCACCCCAGGTGCGCGGCTCGCGGGCCCAGAAGTGGGCGCGGAAGCTATGCCGGGTGAAGCCATCGCCCGAGTGGATCTCCACGCCCTGAGGCAAGGGTATGTGCACGCCGCGAGTCAACCGGTCGAGCACCCGATAGGCCAGCGTATCCGATTCCACGGATTGACGCAGGAACGGCTCGTCGATGACGCCCCCGGGGCATTCGCGCTCGAGCGCATCGATCAGCTCCTGGTCCCAGCAGGCATGAACCACTCGGAACGCATCGAAATCGAGGTACAGCGGAATATCCATGAACCACGCCAGGGCCTCGTCCCACTCCGTGGGATGGTCGCGGTACTGATCGAGCGTCTCCTTGATGATGCGATTGTGCCGCGGGGAGTGGTCGCGCAGCCACTCGCGCCCGCCCTGGCGCGGTGCACGATGGCAGTAGGCCAGGGCATTGTATTCGTGATTGCCCATGACGATGTGGGCCTCGCCCTCCTCCACCATGCGCCGGGCAATGGACACGGCCAGGCGAATCCGCGGGCCTCGGTCGATCAGATCACCGAGGAAGATCGCCTTGCGCCGCGGATGGCGGTAGACGCCGCCGCGCTGGTGGTAGCCGAGCTTCTCGAGCAGCGCTCCGAGAGTCGCCCCGCAGCCGTGCACGTCGCCGATCAGGTCGTAGCCCTCTATTGCCGCCTGCCTCACGTCAATCCCCCAGCCGGTTGCTCCAGCCCAGCTTGCTGCGCAGGACCTCGTAGAAGTTATGACCGAGGGGATGCACCAATTGCACCCGCTGGGGCTTGCGCTTCACCACCAGAACGTCGTCCGGCTTGGCCACGGCGCGTGTCTGGCCGTCGCAGCTGATGTGCGGATAAGTCTGATTGGTCTCGCCGATGTGCACGTGGATCTCGCTGGCGGCATCGATGACGATGGGACGACTGGAGAGGGTATGCG
This sequence comes from Halomonas sp. SS10-MC5, assembly GCF_015992245.1. Taxonomy (NCBI): domain Bacteria; kingdom Pseudomonadati; phylum Pseudomonadota; class Gammaproteobacteria; order Oceanospirillales; family Halomonadaceae; genus Halomonas; species Halomonas sp. SS10-MC5. The sequence goes on from NZ_CP065435.1 coordinate 3,012,778, forward strand.
GGAACATCGGCACCAGCTCGATCACGTCCAGCTTGGGATGCATGATCGAGCCGCCGCCCGACAGCGCATAGGCGGTGGAGCCGGTGGGCGTGGCCATGATCAGGCCGTCGCTGCGCTGGCTGCAGACGAACTGCCTGTCGATGAACAGCTCGAACTCGATCATGCGCACCGCCTTGCCGGGATGCAGCACGACTTCGTTGAGGGCATCGCCGTTGCCGACCAGGGTGCCGTCGCGATACAGCTCGGCATCGAGCAGGAAGCGCTCTTCGACCTCGTACTGGCCGTCCAGCACCTGGCCGACGCGTTCCTCCAGCTCGTCGGGTGAAATGTCGGTGAGAAAGCCCAGTCGCCCACGGTTGACCCCCAGCACCAGGGTGCCGCTGTGGCACAGCGTGCGCGCGGCGCCCAGCAGGCTGCCGTCACCGCCCACCACGATCACCAGGTCGCAGAGTTCGCCGAGGGTGCGTCGGCTGGCCTCGGGGTGGCCGTGGTCGAGCAGCACGGTGGCGGTGCGATCCTCGACGATGACGTGAAAGCCACGCGCGTCGAGGAAGCGCAGCAGGCGCTTCAAGGTCTCGACCACCTTGGCACTGCCCAGGCGGCCGATCAGGCCGATGTTCTTGAACCCGTCGTGCTCGTTCTGCATGCCCTGCTCTCTCGGATCATGGCCGCTCATTATGGAGGCTGGGTGCAGGGCGGGCAAACTCGGCTCAGGCAGCGGCGGGGGTGCGACGGCGCAGCCACCATTCGTTGAGCACCAGCGAGCCGACGATGATCGCCCCACCCAGTCCCAACCGCAGCAGGTCGGCGTCGCGGTTCCAGATCACCAGATTGACCAGCAGCCCGGCGGGGATCAGGGCGTTGTTCATGATTGCCAGCGCGCCGGCATCCACCCGGGTCGCCCCCAGGTTCCAGAAGAAGTAGCCAAGGCCCGAGGCCACCAGGCCCAGCCAGGCGAGAACGCCCCAATGCACTGGCGTGGCGGGCAGCGCCGCGGTATTGCCGAGCAGGGCGAAGGCCGGCAGTGCCACGACCAGCGCACCGAGATAGAACCAGGCAAAGACGCTGTGGCGCGGCAGCTCGGCGGGCAGCGTCACGGAGAAGCGTCGATAGCCCACCTGACCCAGCGCGAAGCAGAGATTGGCCCCCTGTACCACCAGGAAGCCGAGCCAGAAGCCGCTGTCGACCCCGTCGTAGCGGATCACCGCGGCCCCCAGCACGGCCAGGGCGGCGGTGAGCAGGTAGAACGGCGTGAAGCGGCCGAACAGCGCGTCGTCGAGCAGCGTCACATAGAGCGGCGTGAAGATGGTGAACAGCAGCACCTCCGGCACCGACAGCAGCAGGAAGGACTGGTAGAAGAAGATGTACATCACGCCGAGCTGCACCGCCCCCAGCCCCATCAGCGCCAGGCGCTGACGCCCGGCCAGCAGCCGCGGCCGCAGGAACGGCAGGAACACCAGGGCCGCCAGGCCGACGCGCATCAGCACCGCGAAGTAGCTGTCCACCTGGCCGGCGAGATAGACACCGATCAGCGAGAACGAGAAGGCCCAGAGCGCGGTGACGCCGATCAAATAGCCCACGGTTAACCTCTTTCTTCCTTTGGGTTGACGCGTGATTATACCGCCAAGCGGCGATCCATCAATGCGACTCTCGCTGCCGCGACTCGGGTGCGCGCGAGGGACAGGTGTCGGGCACATCGTCTCCCGTGCCGCCCCCCACCTCGCTCCTCTCGCGTCGCGTGGTGGCAAAATACTCCTCCAGGCGCGCCTCGGCCTCGTCGCCGAACAGGATCGCACACGCCTCGCGCAGCCCCGGAGACTGGCGCATCGTCTCCTCGTGCACCACCAGGGCGATCTTGGAGCGACGCCGCAGGAAGTCCTCCAGGCGCGTGATCATCTCGCGCCGCTTGGCGTAGTGCAGCTCGCAGCGCAGGTACTCGGTGCCCTCGATCAGCGCCTCGGCCTGGCGCGGGTCCTCGCGGATCTCCTCGAGCATCTCCAGCGCGTGGGTACCGTAGCGCCGCCACAGCCGGCTTGACAGCGGCTCGGAGGCGTCGGCCGCGGTCAGCTCGTCGAGGTGCATCAGCCTCGCCTGGTGCAGGAACTGGCGGCGCACCTGATCGGGCGGCTCACCGTACCAGCGGTGCTTCGGATAGGGCACCTCGATGCCCATGTCACCGACCGCGGCGACGATCTCCTCGCCCACGTTGAGGCAGTCGGTGAGCTTGCCGCCGAAGATGCTCAGGTGGGCATCGTGTGGATTGACGTCGATGGCGTGCTTGCGCGAGAGCTGCAGGAAGTCGCGCCCGCCGTCGCCTTCGGCCCTGATCGCCAGGGGCCGCACGCCGCAGCGGAGGGAGATGATGTCCTCCTTGTCCAGCGGCCGGTCGAGCTCGAGACGCTTGTTGATATTGTCGAGCACGAAGCGAATGTCGGCCTCGCTCGCGCTCACATCGGGCCGTTCGACGCGGGTGTCGGTGGTGCCGATACAGGTTCGCGGCCCCATGGGGATGACGAAGAACAGCCGTCCATCGTCGGCGAAGAACGCCAGCACCCGATGATTGTCGGTCAAGCGCGGCACGATCAGGTGGATGCCCTTGGAGTAGGCATGACGATGACGCGTGGCCTGACCGGTGAGGCCGTTGTGCTCGTCGACCCAGGGCCCGGCAGCGTTGATCAGGACCTTGGAGCGAATGACGAGCTCCCGCCCGGTGACGACGTCGCGAGCCTGCGTCACCCAATCACTGCCCTCGCGTCGCGCCCCCAGCGACTCGACGTAATTCGCCGCCACGGCGCCGTAGTTGAGCGCCCCGCGCACGAAGTTGAAGACGAAGCGGGCGTCGTTGTCGTGAAGGTAGGCGTCGGAGTACTCGAAACCGCCCACGGCCTCGCGCGTGTCGATGATCGCTTCGCTGTTGCGGATCGCTCGGGGCGAGAGGAAGCGCGGTATGCGGGTGAAACCGTTACCGATCAGCCAGTAGAGCCAGGCACCGGCCCACAGGTAGCGCGGGTGGTAGCGGAACCCCCGCGTGATGGTAGTCAGGAAGCGAATCTCCTGCACCGAGGCGGGATAGCTCCGGATCAGGTGATTGCGACTCAAGCAGAGTTTTCTCACCAGCGCGAAGTCGCGGCTCTCCATGTACTTGATACCGCCCCACACCAGATTGGAGGAGTGCATACTGGTGCTGCCGGCGAAGTCGCCGCGGTCGATCAGCGCGACCCGCACGCCCTTGCCGGCCAGAGCGGCCGCCGAGGCCGCGCCGTTGATCCCGCCACCCACGATCAGGACGTCGAACGCCTCGCCGCCGAGTTTCTCGACGTTACTGCTACGCAGTTCCATGTGCGGACCTTTTACAAGCAAAGGCCCCGTTCGGCGAGCGCCGAACGGGGCCTGGAATGACCCGGACGGGCTACCGGAAACACGTGGTTCGTTGTCGGCCCGGCGCGGTGGCCGGGCCCTGGCCGCGTCGGGCGCCTCGCCCGACGCCGGCTGCTTACTGACGTGTACCGGCGGCCATCCACTCCTCCATCATCTCGTCGTAAGGCACGGTGGTGCCCTGCGGCATCTCGTCGTCCAGCTTGGCCTTGGGCGAGCCCTCCTGCGACAGCCACTCCTCCGGGTCGCGCTCCTCGTTGAGCATCGGCGGGTAGGCCTCGAACACGTTGGCGCGCGCCAGACGTGCCATGATGCTGTCGAGCTCGCCGGCCAAGTCGTCGAGCGCCTCCTGGGGCGTGACCTCGCCGCTGACCGCGGGTGCCAGATTCTGCCACCACAGCGGCGCCATGCGCGGGTAGTCGGGCACGTTGGTCGAGGACGGGGTCCAGTTGGACTCATTGGGGCTGCGATAGAACTCCACCAGCCCCCCCAGCTTCGGTGCCATCTCGCTCATCTGATCGGAGAAGATGTCGGACTCGCGAATCGGCGTGAGGCCGGCCATCAGCTTCTCCAGCGACACGCTCTTGGAGACGGCGAACTGGGCGAACAGCCAGGCCGCGGTGCGCCGGTCCTCCGGGGTGGAATCGAAGAAGGTCCAGGAGCCCACGTCCTGATAGCCCACCTTCATGCCCTCCTCCCAGTACGGTCCGGTGGGCGACGGCGCCATGCGCCACTTGGGGTTGCCCTCGTCATCGGTGACCGGCAGCCCCGGGTCGGTCATGTCGGCGGTGAAGGCGGTATACCAGAAGATCTGCTGGGCGATGTTGCCCTGGGCGGGTACGGGCCCGGCCTCGCCGAAGGTCATGCCCTGCGCTTCGGGCGGCGCGTACTTGTCCAGCCACTCGACCATCTTGGTCACGGCGAAGACCGCCGCCGGTGAGTTGGTCGCCCCGCCGCGACTGACGCTGGCGCCCACCGGACGGCTCTCCTCGTCGACGCGAATGCCCCAGTCGTCCACCGGGTTGCCGAACGGCACGCCGGGGCTGCCCATGCCGGCCATGGAGAGCCAGGAGTCGTGGAAGCGCCAGCCCAGCGACGGGTCGCGGCGGCCATAGTCCATATGGCCGTAGACCCGTTCGCCGTCGATCTCGCCAACGTGCTCGGTGAAGAATTCGGCGATGTCCTCGTAGGCGGTCCAGTTGGTCGGCACGCCCAGGTCGTAGCCATAGATCTCGCGGAACTGCTCCTGCAGGTCCTCGCGCTGGAACCAGTCGTAGCGGAACCAGTAGAGGTTGGCGAACTGCTGGTCGGGCAGTTGATAGAGGTTGCCGTCGGGCCCGGTGCCATACTGCAGGCCGATGAAGTCATCGAGATCCAGCGTCGGCAGGGTGTAGTCCTTCCACTCGTTCTCCATCGCCTGGGTCAGGTTGACGGTAGTGCCGTAGCGGATATGCGTGCCGATGGCATCCGAGTCGTTGACGTAGGCGTCGTAGATGTTGCGTCCGGTCTGCATCTGGGTCTGCATGTTGTCCACCACATCGCCCTCGCCGATGATGTTGTGGGTAACCCGGATACCAGTGAGTTCCTCGAAGGCGGGTGCCAGCACGTCGCGCTCCCAGACGTGCGTGGTGAGGCCCTCGGCGACGGTATTGATCTCCATGCCACGAAACGACTCCGCGGCCTCGGCGAACCACAGCAGTTCCTCGATCTGCTCCTCGCGGGAGAGCGTCGAGTTCTGGAAGTGCTCGTCGACCAGCCGTTCGGCGATCGCGCGTGCATCGTCTGATTGGGCGTGCAGGCCGGCCGAGGCGAGCATCAGGCCGCCCGCGATCGCCGTCAGTTGGATCCTTTTATTCTTCATGTTGACCTCGTTCTGCGTGTGGATGTCATCCTTGACGTGGTTATCGTCCGTACGGCCTTGGTTCAGCCCCAGCGCATCAGCACCAGCAACCAGAGGACGGAGATCCCCAGGGCAAACCAAATCGAGAGCTCGGTGAAACCGACCACCGCCAGGTGGACGTAGGCGGCGGAGAGCAGCCCGATGAAGAGCCGGTCACCGCGGGTGGTGGCGATCGGCAGGAAGCCGCGCCGTTCAACGCTGGGGGACGCCAGCTCCCAGGCCGTCATGGCGCACAGGATGGCAGCGATGACGGAGAAGAAGATTGCCGTGGGCAGGGTCCAGACCATCCATTCCATCGTGGTTTCCTCCCCTTCAGGTACGGCCCAGGGCGAAGCCCTTGGCGATGTGGTTGCGCACGAAATAGACCACCACGATGCCCGGGACGATGGTCAGTACGCCGGCAGCGGCCAGGGTGCCCCAGTCGATCCCCGAGGCGGTCGAGGTGCGCGTCATGATCGAGGCGATCGGCTGCGCGTTGGTGGCGGTCAGGGTGCGAGAGAGCAGCAACTCCACCCAGGAGAACATGAACAGGAAGAACAGCGTCACGCCGATCCCCGAGCGGATCATGGGCAGGAAGATCGTGACGAAGAAGCGCGGAAAGCTGTAGCCGTCGATGTAGGCGGTTTCGTCGACCTCCTTGGGCACGCTGCTCATGAAGCCCTCGAGGATCCACACCGCCAGCGGAATGTTGAACAGGCAGTGGGCCAGCGCCACGGCGATATGGGTATCGAACAAGCCCACCGAGTAGTAGAGCTGGAAGTAAGGCAGCAGGAACACCGCCGGCGGCGCCATGAGGTTGGTCAGCAGCCAGAAGAACAGGTGCTTGTCGCCGATGAACGTGAAACGGCTGAAGGCGTAGGCGGCGGGCAGCGCCACCGAGATGCTGATCAGCATGTTCATCAGCACGTAGGCCAGCGAATTCACGTAGCCCATGTACCAGTTGGCATCGGTGAAGATGCCGACGTAGTTGCCCAGGGTGAAACTCTGCGGCCAGAACGAGAAGCTGCCGAGAATCTCGCTGTTGGTCTGGAACGAGATATTGAGCAGCCAGTAGATCGGCAGCAGCACGAAGACGAGATAGAGCCCGAGCAACGTGCGGCGACGCCAGCGAATGGTCGCGGAGCGTGCCTGCTTGCGTCGCCGCGCGGCGCTTTCGGCGGCCTGCTGGCGTACGCTTTCGGGCGTGGTCGGTACGGAGCGGGTCATGTCAGGCTCCTCCCTGAGCGGTGTGGTCTTTCTGGCTGTTCATGATGGCGGTGTAGAAGATCCAGCAGACCAGCAGGATGATGAGGAAGTAGATCAGCGAAAAGGCGGCAGAGGGCCCCAGATCCTGCTGCGCGATGGCCATGGTGGTCAGCGACTGGCTGAGGAAGGTGGTGGAACTGCCCGGGCCGCCGCCGGTGAGCACGAACGGCTCGGCGTAGATCATGAAAGAGTGCATGAAGCGCAGCAGCACGCCGATCACCAGTACGTTGGTCAGCTTGGGCAGCTGGATGTAGCGGAACACGGCCCACTTCGTAGCTCGGTCGATGCGTGCCGCCTGGTAGTAGGCGTCGGGAATCGCACGCAGGCCGCTGTAGCACAGCAGGGCGATCAGCGGGGTCCAGTGCCATACGTCCATCAGCACGATGGTGGCCCAGGCATCCGAAGCGTTGCGGGTGATGTTGTAGGGGTAGCCCAGCTCACGGATGCCCACCCCCATCAGCCCGATGTCGCCGCGAGTGAAGAGCTGCCAGATGCTGCCCACCACGTTCCACGGGATCAGCAGCGGCAGCGTGATCAGGATCAGCACCGCGGAGGCCTGCCAGCCGCGCTTGGGCATCAGCAGGGCGATACCGATGCCCAGCGGCACCTCGATCGCCAGGATGGTGAAGGAAAAGGCGAACTGACGCAGCAGTGCCGCCTGCAGGGAGCGGTCGTTGAGAATCGCCTCGAACCACTCGGTGCCGGTGAAGAAGCGCGTATTGGCGTCGAACACGTCCTGGACCGAGTAGTTGACTACCGTCATCAGCGGAATGATGGCCGAGAACGCCACCAGCAGCAGCATGGGCAGGATCAGGAACCATGCCCGATTGTCGTGGACCTTGTTCATTGCCCCACCTCCACGCGGAACTCGTCGATATAAAGGTGCAGCCACGCCGCGGGGAAGCGGACGAACGCCTGCCGCGGCGGCAGCGGCTGGTCCTCTCCCAGGCGCGCACGAAACGTCTCGCCGGCGAACGCGAACGACACGACGCGGTAGGTGCCGAGATCCTGGACGGCGTCGATCTCGATCGGGTAGGCGTCCGCGGCCGGGCTCCCCAGCACCTCGACGAACTCCGGGCGGATGCCGAGCTTGATGTTGCGCGAACGGGCCTGCTGGATGGCGCCCTGAAGCGCCGGGGAAAGGACCAGGTCGACGGTACCGGCCCGCGCCCCGCTGTCGGTTCTCGCCACCGGCATGAGGTTCATGCCCGGACTGCCGATGAAATATCCGACGAAGGTGTGCGCGGGTGTCTCGAACAGCTCGCGTGGGGTGCCGAACTGCACCACCTGCCCCTCGTACATCACCGCGATCTTGTCGGCGAAGGTCGAGGCTTCGAGCTGGTCGTGGGTCACGTAGATCATGGTGATGTTGAAGCGCTCGTGGATCTCCTTGAGCTTGCGCCGCAGCTTCCACTTGAGCTGGGGATCGATCACCGTGAGCGGCTCGTCGAAGAGGATCGCCGAGACGTCGTCGCGTACCAGGCCGCGCCCCATGGAGACCTTCTGCTTCTCGTCGGCGGTCAGGTTGCGCGCCTTGCGCTTGAGCAGCGAGGTCAGATCGAGCACGTCGGCCACTTCGGCCACGCGCTCGCGGACCTTCGCCTCGGGCGTACCCACGTTGCGCAGCGGGAAGGCCAGGTTGTCGTAGACGCTCATGGTGTCGTAGACCACCGGGAACTGGAACACCTGGGCAATGTTGCGCTCCTCGGGCGGCAGCTCGTTCATGACCTGGTCGTCGAACAGCACCTGGCCGTCCGAAGGCGTGAGCAGGCCGGAAATGATATTGAGCAGCGTCGACTTGCCGCAGCCGGACGGCCCCAGCAACGCATAGGCGCCTCCCTGCTGCCACACGTGCTCCATCTCGCGAATGGCATAGTCATCGGGGCCCGAGGGATTCGGCGCATAGCTGTGCGCCAGCGACTTGAGAGTGATCTGGGCCATCAGTGCGCTCCAGGGCGTGCGGGGATATGCACGACGTCGCCATGCCGATCGAAGGCGTAGATCTTGTGGGTCGGAAAATAGACCTTGATCTCCTGATCGACGGAAAACGGATGGATACCGGCCAGGTGCAGTACCAGATGGAAGAGGTCGTTGTGCACGTGCAGGAAGGTTTCGGAGCCGCTGATCTCGGCGATATCGACCTTCATCCTCAACTCCAGGTCGTCCTCCGCCTGACGCTGCAGCCCGATGTGAGAGGCGCGTACGCCAAATTGGTACTGGCCCGGCGCCAGGCTCGCCAGATCCCGATTGAGCGGGAAATGCACGTCGCGGTCGAAGGTGACCTCCGAGCCCGACACCATCGCCGGCACGACGTTGATGGGCGGTTCGGAGAACATCTCGGCGGTCAGCACGTCGCGCGGGCGATGGTAGACGTCCTCGGTGGGGCCGTACTGCAGCAGGCGCCCCTCGTGCAGCACGGCGGTGTGCCCACCCAGCGCCAGCGCCTCGTTGGGCTCGGTGGTGGCGTACACGGCGATGCAGTTGCGCGCCTTGAACAGTTCGCGCAGCTCCTCGCGGAACTCCTCGCGCAGCTTGTAGTCGAGGTTGACCAGCGGCTCGTCGAACAGAATCAGGTCGGCGTCCTTGACCAACGCCCGGCCCATGGCGGTACGCTGCTGCTGGCCGCCGGAGAGTTCCGCCGGGTAGCGTTCGAGCAGATGCTCGATGTGCAGCATGGTGGCGGTCTCGTGGACCCGCTGACGAATCTCCTCCGCCGGCACGCGCGCCAGCTTGAGCGGCGAGGCGATGTTGTCAAAGACGCTGAGGCCCGGGTAGTTGATGAACTGCTGATAGACCATCGAGACGTTGCGCTTGCGTACCGATTTGCGCGTCACGTCTTCGCCATGCATCAGCACGCGGCCTCGCGTCGGGGTCTCGAGGCCGGCCATGATCCGCATCAGCGTCGTCTTGCCGGCCAGCGTTCTTCCCAGCAGGACGTTGAAGGAGCCGGGAGCCAACTCGAGGTTGACCCCCTCGATATGTGTGGCCCCATTGACCACGTGGTCGATGTTTTCCAGTATCAGAGACATGCTGAACTCTTTGCCATCGTGTTGGAGTCGTTGTAGGAAGCGGCGCGGGCACTCCGACTCGACCGTCCAGCGGCAGGCGTGCCTCGAGACGGCCTGGGAAGCGGTCGTGTCTTGCTCGTAGGGAATGGGTGGGACATGGTCTCGCCCTGTTGTTCTTGTCGGGTCGTTACTCATTGAGGTCGCGGCAAACGAACAGGGAAAGGCACCAATGTTCGATTTTGAACGAAAACGAACCTCAAATGTTCGATTTACGATAGCGAGACTAGCCCAGAGAGCGCTGAGCGGCAACGCTCGTGTTCGAATAAGTACCTAGACCATGGTCTAATCTGGAAAGATGCCAGGCGGCAGCGGACGCTTCCCTCCCGGTGTCGCTCGGCGCTGTCCTTTCGTTTGAGGCGACACTGTTCGGTTCCGAAGATGGCATGCGCGCGGCCCCGATCAGCCCAGCCTGCGCCTCAACCATGACCAGGCATAGATACAGCCCGGCACCCAGCCCAGCAGCGTGAGACACAGGCAGACGATCACACGGCGCCCTCCTCCTTGCGCAAGGCCAACGGCCAGCGGCGGCAGCAGCACGGCAAGCGCCTTGTAGGAGAAGCGAAGCGCGGCCGACGCCTGCCAGGCTGACGACGTAGGAGCCCGCGCCTGCCGCGCATCGCCGGTGGCCGGCCCGGCGTCTGTCGAGGGGATGTACGTCTCTACCGCGGTGCTCGCTTCGCGTTCGGTCCGGGCGGTTTGTCCGGCCTGGCGATGTGCCTGGTGATCGAACTTCTGGTCGATGGCTTCCGCCCCCTCGGCCAGCGCCTCGTGATAGCGCTCCCAGTCCTCCCAGTCGAAGGGCGTACCGGCGCGCGGCTGGTGTCCGCCCGCCTCACGTGCGCGCTCCCAAGCCTTCTCCTCCAGGGTGTTGGGGCGCTCCTCGTCCCGACTGCCATCGAGCCCCTTTCTCGCCAGATATTCGCGTGCATCCATGTCCACCTCCCGCTCTCGAGCATCCGGTTTGCCGCCTCTGCCTCACAAGCTAGCCTACCCTCACCCTATTTGGAGCCACCCGGCCCCGGCCATGTTCCGTCGCGGCCTTCGCCCGCGCCCGGCACCAGCGTTGGCAAGATGTTGAAGACCTACCTTATATCCGGGTCGACTCGGCTATGCTGTAGATATCCCGCCAAGAGCGATCGAAACAAGGAGATGCGCCATGCCCAACAGGGCCCCTACCATCGTTCGCGAGATCATGTCCCGGGATTGCTACCGGGTCACCGGCAACACGTCGATCATCACCCTGGCCGAAGGATTGGCCCTGCATCGCCTGCCTGGCGTGCCGGTCGTCGACGATCACGACCAGTTGATCGGCTTCATCTCCGAGCAGGACGTGATGGGCAAGCTGCTCCAGAGCGCCTACCTGAACGACGAAGCCCCCCTGGTCAAGGAGCTGATGCGCAACGAGGTGCTCTCCGTTTCGCCCACCAAGAGCATCACCGACCTGGCCCAGGAGATGCTGGGCCAGAAGCCCAAGGTGTTCCCTGTGACCGAGCAGGGTCGCCTGTGCGGCATCGTGACCCGTCGCGACGTGCTGACCGCCATCCTGCGCATGCGATACAGCTGAAGCCGGCGCCCCGCCGCCCCACCCCGGAAACGAACGAGCCCTGCCCGGCGGCAGGGCTCGTTCGTTCGCCTGAACCCTCGACGTAAGCGACAGACAAAAAACCGCCCATGGAGACCATGGGCGGCAAAGATCGAAACTGCGAGCCAGAGCAACAGTGTTAGCGACTGCCATCGCGCTGTTGCCTGTACCAGATATGACAGCAGCAAGCAAAAAAGTTCGCCACTGTTCGTTAATTTTTTTGTCGCTCGTGGAAAACAAGCACTTATCGCTCGGGAAAGGAGAATTTCACCGTCCCGCTTGCAAAGCTCAACCCCTTGGTTTTACTATCGAATCCGCTCTGCGGGTGTAGCTCAATGGTAGAGCAGAAGCTTCCCAAGCTTAAGACGAGGGTTCGATTCCCTTCACCCGCTCCAGCAGCCGCCGCTGCGGCGGCCGGTTCGCCTCTTCCCAGCGTGGCTTCCCCATGGCTCTGTTCCTGCTTATCTTCGCCGTCTGTCTGTTCGTCATCGGCGGCGTGGTGCTGATCCTGCTGTTCTCGCGCACACCGCGCTATCGCACCGAGCCGGAGCAGCTGCTCGAGCTGTTCGACAAGGCGTTGGACAACCAGGTCGGGGAGAACGAGTGGAACCTGGTGATCAACTACCCGATCCGCCACGACGACTACCTCGACGGCGTGAGGCGCCGTGCCCAGCATCTGATGCAGGAGCATGGCCGCCCCTGGCAGGTCGCCCAAGGCAAGCCGCTGCTCGACAAGACCGGCCAAGAGGAGCTGGCTGCGCTGCGCTCCCATCTGGCTGCCCACCAGCGCCTGCGCGAGCGGCAGCGCAACCAGCCTTAGCGTCGAACAGACGCCGAGTATGGTATGCTCGGGTGCGATAGCCAGCACACGGGAGCTTCATATGCCCAGTGTCATACGCCAGACGCCGCTCGATACCGCTACCCAGCACCACGCGCACGATTTTCATCAGATCGTCATCGGTCTGCAGGGGCGGGCGGAATTCGAGATCGAAGGCCTGGGAGGGGCGATCTCGGCATTGTCGGGCTGCATCGTACCCGCCAACCACGTGCACTACTACATGGGCCAGGGCGAGAACCGCCAGCTCATACTCGACCTGCCCGCCAACGCCCCCTCGCTCACCGGCTATCACCATGAGCTGTCACGATTGTTCGATGCGCCGCGCTTTTTCGCCCTCGACAAGCCGCTCAAGCACTACCTGGACTTCCTCCTGCTCGAGCAGGCCAGCGGCCAAGCGAGCCTGAACACCGCCCAGAGCGACCGGCTGGCGGCGACCTTTCTCGGCTGCCTGCACGCCAGGCTTGGCGGAGAGACGCCACAGCCGTCGATGCGTCGGCTCGATCTGGTCAAGCTCGACCATTTCATCGACAGTCACTTGTCTTCGCCCATCACGGTGGCCGACCTTGCCGCCCAGGCATGCCTCAGCGAGGCCCACTTCCGCAGCCGCTTTCGCGAGCAGACCGGCCTGTCGCCCTGGCAGTACGTACGCCGGCGTCGCCTGGAAGCGGCCCGGCAGCTGCTCGCGGAGAGCCGTATGCCGCTGTCGCAGATCGCCCTGCACACCGGCTTTGCCCACCAGAGCGCCCTGTCCCATGCGTTCCGCAGCGCCTACGGCTGCCCGCCGAGCCAGCTTCGCCGTGCCCAACCGGACAGCGCCACGGCCCTCGCTTCCAACCGATTACAACATACGACTTAAGTCGTAATTGCAATCCCCGCATCGCCAAGTTCCGCGAATTCTGCAAATACTCCGGGGTTTTTGACAAGCAGGCCCGGCGTACGCCCCCTACAGTCAAGGATGACGCACCCATGCTCGGGTAGACCGCCTGGCGCATGGCTCTTGCCGTTTCAGGACGGGTGACATTCGGGGAATTCATATGCTCAACGCCAAAACAATGCTGGACACTGCCTCCTGGCAGCAGGATCTCGATACCCTGTTCTCGCGCATCAGCGACCATTACATCGTGGACGAAGAAACCTTCGTCAAGGAACTGGTCGAGGTGCTCAGCGCCAATCCCGAAGACTTCCGGCGCATTGCGGGCAAGACCGCCGAGCTGGTCCGCGAAGTGCGCGAGATGGACACTGCGGTCGACACGATCGATCAGCTGCTGCAGCAGTACAGCCTCGATACCCACGAAGGCCTGATGCTGATGTGCCTGGCCGAAGCCATGCTGCGTATTCCCGACACGGCCACCGCCGATGCGCTGATCGAGGACAAGCTAGGCCCCGCCGACTGGAAGGCCCACGTCGGACAGAGCGATTCCTGGTTGGTCAACGCCTCGACCTGGGGACTGCTGATGACCGGCCACGTGGTCACCCTCGACAAGCCGCGTGACGGCAAGCCCTCGGGCTTCATCAACCGCATGGTCAACCGCATGGGCGAGCCGGTGATTCGTCGCGCCATGTACGAGGCGATGAAGATCATGGGCAAGCAGTTCGTGCTCGGCCGCGACATCGACGAGGCACTGAAGCGCTCCCGCCCCCTGTTCGACAAGGGCTACACCTACTCCTACGACATGCTCGGCGAGGCGGCGCGGACCCGGACCGATGCCAAGCGCTACTTCGACGACTATGCGCGCGCCATCGAACGGGTCGGCCTGACCAGCACCAACCTCACCGAACGTACCCCGGCGCCCTCCGTGTCGATCAAGCTCTCGGCGCTCCACCCGCGCTACGAGTTCGGTCGCCGCGAGCAGGTCCTGCGCGAACTGGTGGGCAGCGTGCGCGAACTGGCCGACATGGCTCGCCAGCGCGACGTGGCGCTGACCATCGACGCCGAGGAGGTCGATCGCCTGGAGCTGTCGCTGGAGGTGTTCCGCGCCGTTTACGAGAGCGATACCTGCCAGGGCTGGGGCCATTTCGGCCTGGTGGTGCAGGCCTACTCCAAGCGTGCGCTGCCGGTACTGCATTACCTCAACCGCCTGGCCGAGCGCCAGGGCGACGAAATCCCCGTACGCCTGGTCAAGGGCGCCTACTGGGACAGCGAGATCAAGGAGTCGCAGCAGCTCGGCGTCGAGGGCTATCCGGTCTACACGCGCAAGGCGTGCACCGACGTGGCCTACCTGGTCTGCGCCCGCTTCCTGCTTTCCGACCAGACTCGCGGCCGCATCTTCCCGCAGTTCGCCACCCACAACGCCCACACCATCAGCACCATCCTCGAGATGGGTAACGAAGCCACCCGCCCCTTCGAGTTCCAGCGTCTGCACGGCATGGGCGAGGCGCTCTACGATGCGGCCCTCAAGCGTGCGCCCAAGGGCACCTACTGCCGTATCTACGCCCCGGTGGGCGCCCACAAGGATCTGCTGCCCTATCTGGTGCGCCGCCTGCTGGAGAACGGCGCCAACTCCTCGTTCGTGCACCAGCTGGTCGACCCCAAGGTGCCGGTGGAAACGCTGTGCGTGCATCCGGTGGAGACGCTGGGCCAGTACCGCACCTTCGCCAATCCGCGGATTCCGCTGCCCAAGGACATCTATGGTGAAAAACGACGCAACTCAAGGGGAGTCAACCTCAACGTGCGCAGCCATTACGACCCGCTGATGAAGGCCATGTCGGGTTTCATGGAGCGCAGCTACGACGTCGGGCCCCTGCTGGCCTTCGAGGTGGAGCGCGACCCGGCCAACGTGCATGAGGTGTTCAGCCCCTACGACCGCCGTCAGCGGGTCGGCAGCGTGCAGTGGACCAGCCGCGACCAGGCCGCGCGCGCGGTGGATGCTGCCTGGGCCGCCTTCCCGCGCTGGGAAGCCACGCCGGTCGCCGAGCGCGCCGCCATCATTCGCCGCCTGGGCGACCTGATGGAAGAGAACCTGGCCGAGCTGATGACGCTGTGCTCGCGCGAGGGCGGCAAGCTGCTCACCGATGGCGTCGACGAGATCCGCGAGGCGGTGGACTTCTGCCGCTACTACGCCATGCGCGCCGAGGAGCAATTCGGCGAGCCGCTCGAACTGCCCGGCCCCACCGGCGAATCGAACCGCCTGATGCTGAGCGGCAAGGGGGTGTTCGCCGCGATCAGCCCGTGGAACTTCCCGGTGGCGATCTTCTGCGGTCAGATGGTGGCCGCCGCCGTGGCCGGCAACAGCGTACTGGCCAAGCCCGCCGAGCAGACCTCCATCGTCGCGCATCGCGTGGTCGAGCTGCTCTACGAAGCCGGCATGCCGCGCGACGTGGTGCAGCTGCTGCCGGGCGACGGCCCCACCGTGGGCAGCGTCCTCACCTCCGACCCGCGCATCACCGGTGTTGCCTTCACCGGCGGCACCGATACCGCCCAGATCATCAATCGCGCCCTGGCAGCCCGTGACAACGCCCCGCTGCCGGCGCTGGTCGCCGAGACCGGCGGCATGAACGCGCTGATCGTCGACTCCACCGCCCTGCCGGAGCAGGTCGTCGCCGACGTGGTCCAGTCCGCCTACCAGAGCGCCGGCCAGCGCTGCAGCGCCCTGCGCGTGCTCTACCTGCAGGACGACGTGGCCGACCGGGTCATCGAGATCCTGCGCGGCGCCATGGAGGAGCTGCACGTCGGCGACCCCCGCGACCTGGGTACCGATGTGGGGCCGGTGATCGACGAGGATGCGCGCAGTAACCTGCTGGCCCATATCGAGAGGCTGAAGGGAGAAGGCCGCCTGTTGGCCGAGACCCGGCTGGATCCGGCCCATACCGCCCATGGCACCTTCGTGCCGCCGGTGGCCTTCCGCATCGATGCCATCGACGCTCTCGAGCGGGAGCAGTTCGGCCCGGTGCTGCACGTAGTGCGCTACAAGGCCAGCGAGATCGAGCAGGTACTCGAATCGATCAACGCCAAGGGTTACGGGCTGACGTTCGGCGTGCATAGCCGCAATGAATCCTTTGCACAGCTCGTTGCTCAGAGGATTCGCGTTGGCAATGTGTACATAAACCGGAATATCATCGGCGCCGTCGTGGGCGTTCAGCCGTTCGGCGGACAGGGTCTTTCCGGCACCGGACCCAAGGCGGGCGGGCCGCACTACCTGCTGCGCTTCGCCACGGAGAAGACCGTGACCGTCAATACCGCCGCGCTGGGCGGCAACGCGTCACTGCTTGCGCTGGGAGACGAGTGACAAGGCTCGTCTTTTACCACAAGAACACTGAAGGAACCCCCAATGGTTGAGAACAACATGGCTATCGGCTTCACCTTCGCGGTGTACCTCATCGTGATGCTGGGCATCGGTATCGTTGCCTACAAACGCACCACCAACCTTTCCGACTATATCCTCGGTGGCCGCTCGCTCGGCCCCTGGACCTCGGCGATCTCGGCCGGTGCCTCGGACATGTCGGGCTGGCTGCTGCTCGGCCTGCCGGGCGCCGCCTACGTCAGCGGCATCTCGGCGAGCTGGATCGCTATCGGCCTGCTGATCGGCACCTGGCTCAACTGGTTGGTCGTGGCGCGTCGCCTGCGTCTTTACAGCTTCAAGGTCAGCGATGCGCTGACGCTGCCCGAGTACTTCGCCAATCGCTTCCGCGACAAGTCGCAGCTGCTACGGGTGATCTCGGCGGTGTTCATCCTGATGTTCTTCCTCTTCTACACCAGCTCCGGCCTGGTCGCCGGCGGCCGGCTGTTCGAGACGGTCTTCGGCTACGACTACTCGGTGGCAGTCACCATCGGCACCATCGCGGTGATCTCCTACACCTTCTTCGGCGGCTTCCTGGCGGTTTCGTGGACCGACCTGATCCAGGGCCTGATGATGGCCGCGGCGCTCGCCATCGTGCCGATCATCGCCTTCGGCGACCTGGGTGGCACCAGCGGCGCCGGCGCCGCGCTCGCCGCCGAGAGCGACTACATGCTCTCCTGGTTCCGCGATGCCTCCACCGGCGAGGCACTGAGCTTCATTGGCATCGTCAGCTCGCTGGCCTGGGGCCTGGGCTACTTCGGCCAGCCGCACATCCTGGCGCGCTTCGCCGCCATCCGCAGCGATCGCGACATCCCCGCCGCACGCCGCATCGCGGTGACCTGGACCGCCATTGCCCTGATCAGCTCGGTGGCCGTGGGACTGCTCGGGGTGGGCTTCGTGCAGCGCGACCTGGCCGACGGCGAGACCGTGTTCATGGTCATGGTCAACCTGATCTTCCATCCGGTGATCGCCGGCATCCTGCTCGCTGCCATCCTGGCCGCGATCATGTCCACCGCCGATTCCCAGCTGCTGGTCTCCTCCTCGGCGCTGACCGACGACTTCTACAAGGCGATCTTCCGCAAGGATGCCAGCCAGACCGAGCTGGTGTGGGTAGGCCGCCTGGCCGTCATCGCCATTGCCGTCCTGGCCTACCTGCTGGCACTCAACCCCGATGCCACCGTGCTCGACCTGGTCGCCTACGCTTGGGCCGGCTTCGGTGCCGCCTTCGGCCCGGCGCTGATCATGTCGCTCTACTGGCGTCGCATGAACAAGTGGGGCGCACTGGCCGGCATCGTGGTGGGCGGCGTCACCGTGGTGGTCTGGGCCGAGCTGTCCGGCGGCATCTTCGACCTCTACGAGATCGTCCCGGGCGTCATCCTGGCCTACCTCGCCATCGTAGTGGCGAGCCTGGCCACCGAGGAGCCGGACCTGCGCGTGACCGCCGACTTCGACACCTTCGACGAGGCGTGATTGACCGTCACCTGCCATGAGAAAGCCGCCTCCGGGCGGCTTTCTCGTCTTTCCGCTCATGCCAGCCAGAAGGCGCGCATCGCCACCAGCAGGGTAAAGGCCCCCAGCGCCACCAGGCTCACCGGAGGGCAGGTCGCGCGCCGTAGCCAGTGGCGGCGAAACTCGAGCCCCAGCGCCTGCATGAAGGCCGCGCCCAGCGCCCAGACGCCCAGGCCGATGGCCGGCATGCGCCACACCATCGACAGGCCGCTGAGCAGCTCGGGGCGGATCAACAGCCATAAGGCCAGCGCCGCGGCCACCAGCATGGCCGCCAGCGTCAACCACGTCGAGCGACCCTGAACTTCAGACAACATCGTGCCTCTCCCGTGGACTCCTACCCCAAGGCTTAGCCCTTCATGCCTCCCCGCGCCATGCTGCGTCACAACAATATTTGTACATCGCGTAGCACGTTATTAGTCATATTCATGGCTTTGAAATTAGGCAAGTGCGCGATTGTGTCAATCAATTATGCCAATAATGGCGATAACAAAATTAAACAGGACTTTTAGAAACACTGTTCTTATACTTCTCATCGTCCAATCTCGCCGGAACCTCCGGCCAGCCGAAACCTGGAGGAAACACTATATGAAACCGATTCGTCTGATTCCCGTGGTTGCCCTCGCTGCCGGCTCCCTGTTCGCCAGCCAAGCAGTACTGGCCTATGGCGCCGGCGATGCTTTCGTACGTGGCGGCTTCGCCAAGTCGGATACCACCTCCGACAATGGCATCGCCGACGGCATCAGCAGCGGCGAGACCGGCTTCACCTACGGCGCCGGCTACCTGTTCCACGACAAGATCGGCGTCGAGCTGAACGGCTCCGAAAAAATCGAGCATGACGTGTCGCTCGGCGGCGGCACGGGCACCATCGACCGCATGCCGGTCAACCTGCTGGTGAACTACTATCCGCTCGGCGGGCTGGATTCAAAAGTTCAACCCTACGTCGGCGCCGGTCTCAACTACACCCGCTTCTCCGGCGAGCCGGAAGGTATCGACGCACGCCGCTCCTACGGCGCCGTGGGTCAGGTCGGGATCGATCTCGCCGTGACCGAAAACTTCATGCTCAACGGCTTCGCCAACTATGCCGACGTCGATTCCGACATTTCGGTCAATGGAAACGAGATCGGGGAAGCCAAGGTCGACCCGATGACCATCGGCGGTGGCGTCACCTTCCGCTTCTGAACCAAGCGAAGCCTTGTCGCACCGAAACGCCGGGCCATGCCCGGCGTTTTTCGTCCTACAGCTTTCCCATCTCGTCTTTCGGCATTAAAGAAATATTGTAAATACCTATTTAGTTGCCGAGACAACTATTGTCATGGGTCAATATTCCGCCGCCAAGCCCTGAGTAGACTGACTTCGTTTTGTTGGCAGCCCAGGCTGCTCCTTTGCTAACGACAGGAGTCGACTCATGCGCAAGCAAGCCCTTCCCTCCCTGTTCACCGCCGGCCTCACGGCGACGGCCCTTCTCGCCAGCAGCCAAGTGCTCGCCTACAACCAGGGCGACTTCATCACCCGCGTAGGCGTCGCCCATGTCGACCCCAAGAGCGGCAACGGCAGCCTGGCGGGCGGCGTGTACGACGTCGATGTGGACAGCGATACCAACCTGGGGTTTACCCTGGGCTACCTGTTCCACGACAAGCTGGGCATCGAGCTGCTGGCGGCGCTGCCGTTCAAGCACGACATCGAACTCAACGGCGTCGAGGCCGCCTCCACCAAGCACCTGCCACCGACCCTGACCCTGCAGTACTACCCGCTGGGCGGCACCGGCACCCAAGTTCAGCCCTACGCTGGCGTCGGCCTCAACTACACCCACTTCTTCAGTGAAGAGATCGACCTCGATGGCGTGGACCTGGAGCTCGAGAGCTCCTGGGGGCTGGCCGGTCAGTTGGGACTCGACGTGCGCCTGAATGACAATTGGGGCGTCAATGCCGCCGCCTGGTACGTCGATATCGATACCGACGCCAGCCTGAACGGTACGGAGGTCGGCAAGGTGAGTATCGACCCCTGGGTCTTCATGGCCGGGATCAGCTATCGCTTCTGAGAACCCGCCTGAACGCCGCGAGGCCCGCCATGGCGGGCCTCATGCGTTTCCGGCCGCGACGGAGTCAGCGCGCAGAGTGACGCGACAGCCCGAGCAGCGCGAGCACGCGATCCTCCAGGCCGCCGATCGCCTCGACCCGAGCCAGGCGACGGTGGTAGTCGGCGCTGAGGAAGGGCTCGCCGGCCAGCAGGTGATCGAGATACTCCCGCGCCGGCTTTAGCGCCTCGGCGGTGGTGCCGGGTGCAGCGATATAGACCCAGGCCTCGATCGGACCTTCCCGGGTAGCGATGGGCAGGCGATGCCGCTCGTACTCGTGCGGGTAGCCTTCGAAGGGGTCCATGCGTTCGATCTGAGCGGGCTCGAGCAGTTCGAACAGGGCACCCTCGACACTCTCCCCTGCCGCCGGGGCCACGTTGGCATGGGCGAGGCCTGCGACCCGCGACGCCTTGTCGAAGCGCAGCGCATGATCGTCCAGCCTGCCCGGCAAGACGCGCCGTGTCGCGCCGATGCGGGCCTCGACCCGCGCCACGTTCATGTTGCTGCCATAGGCGAAGTAGTACGGCATGAGTTCCTCGTTGCGTGGGCGGACGCGCCGCTTCAGTTCTCGGTCACCAGGCGGTCGATCTCCTCGACGGCCTTGCACAGCAGCAGGCGCTCGCTGGCACGGGCACCCTGCTGGGCCAGGTAGGTGTCGACCACGGGCGCCACGTCGCACTTTGCCGGCATCGGCGCCTCGGCCTCGATCAGCGCATCGAGGCGGGCAATGAAGACGAAACGCAGCCACTGGGGCAAGGCCATGGTATCGATGCAGAACGGTTGCTGGCTCTCGTAGGCTTCCGGCGCCGGCGCACTCATGCGCCACATGTTGGTGGCCTTCATCGTGGCCTCGAGACGGCGCAGTGCTACGTCGAGCTCCTCGTGAACGGTCATGGGGCCTCCTGTGGAACTGTGCCTCCATTATCGCACAACTCGGCCGGCCTCCCATCGGGCCGCATCGATCATGCGGGCTGTCCGGCCAGTATCTTGCGCAGGAAATCCCGCGTGCGCGGGTCGCGAGGCGCATTGAACAGCTGCGACGGCGGCCCCTGCTCGACGATGCGACCGCCTTCCATGAACACCACGCGGTCCGCCACATCCCGGGCGAATCCCATCTCGTGAGTGACCACCAGCATGGTCTGGCGCTCACGGGCCAGCTGCTTCATCAGCGCGAGCACCTCCTCGACCCACTCCGGATCGAGCGAGGAGGTCGGCTCGTCGAACAGTATCACCTCGGCCTGGGCGGCCATGGCGCGTCCGATCCCGACCCGCTGCTGCTGACCGCCGGACAACGACGCCGGGTAGGCGTCCGCCTTGTCGGCCAGGCCGATGCGCTGCAGGATCTCCCGCGCGCGGGCGTGCGCCTTGGCCTTGGGCCAGCGGTTGACCACGATCAGCCCCTCGGCGATGTTCTCGAGTGCCGTCTTGTTGGCGAACAGCGCATAGTTCTGGAACACGAATGCCGTGCGACGCCTCGCCGCCAGGATCTCGGCCCGGCTGACCCGGGTGACGTCGACGTCCAGGTCGCCGATGACCAGGCGGCCGGCATCCGGCCGTTCGAGAAAGTTGAGGCAGCGCAGCAGGGTCGACTTGCCGGTACCGGAAGGGCCGATCACGACGATGATTTCGCCCTGGTCGATTTCCAGGTCGATACCATCGAGGACGGTCGCGCTGCCGAAACGCTTGACGAGATTGGCGATCTTGATCATCTGCGGTAGGCCCTGTTGAGTCGCGTTTCCAGCCACTTCTGCAGCCAGGCCAGCAGCTCGACGATGATCCAGTACATGATCGCCACGGTGATGAAGGCCTCGAAGTAGAGGAAGCTGCCGGCCGCCTCCTTCTGGGTCGCCCCCATCAGCTCCGTGACACCCAGGGTGAAGGCCAGCGAGGTTGCCTTGATCATGTCGATGAAATAGTTCATCAGCGTCGGCACGGCCACGCGAGTGGCCTGGGGCAGCACGATGCGGCGCATCAGTTGGCCATTGGTCATGCCGATCGACAGGGCCGCCTCGGTCTGGCTGCGGTCGACCCCGACGATGGCCGCGCGTATCGACTCCGCCATGTAGGCCGAGAAGTGCAGCGTCAGCCCCATGATGGTGGCGGTGATGCCGTTGATCTGGGTCAGGAAGGCTAGCAGTTGGGGCAGGCCGTAGTAGAACAGGAACAGCTGGACCAGCAGCGGCGTGCCGCGAAAGAAGGAGATGAACAGCAGGGTCGCTGCGTTCAGCCCCGGCACCTTCAGCACGCGGATCACCGCCAGGCCGCAGGAGAGGAGCAGGGCCAGGGCCATACCTGCCGTCGCCATCTGCAGCGTGAGCGGCAGATAGCGCAGCAGGATGGGAATCAGCCCCAGCATGTAATCGAGATCGAGGACACGCATGATGAGCGCTCAGTGGGTCACGGACGTGTAATGTCGGTGCCGAACCAGCGCTCCGCAATGGATGCCAGGGTGCCGTTCTCGCGCAGGGTGGCAAGGGCTTCGTCGACCCGGTCACGCAGGGCACGATCCGCCTCGGTATCGCGGAACGGCAGCGCGTTGCGGATGGTGGAGAATGGCTCGCCGGCGAGCTGTAACGGCAGTGAACGCTCCTGGATCACTTGGGTCGCGCTCACCCGGTCCATGACGAAGGCATCGACACGGCCCAGCGCGGTGTCCTGCTCGATATTGCTGTCATAGGTGCGGATGTCGATCTCGTCGGCATAGGGCAGCTCGCGCAGCAGCTGTTCATAGTTCGAACCGAGGTTGACCGCGACCCGCCGGCCCTTCAGGTCCTCCACGCCTTCGATCTCCTCGTTGCCTGCCCTGACGACCACTTGGGCGCCATCGTAGACGTACGGCTCGGTGAAGAGATATTTCGCCGCACGCTCTTCGGTAATGGTGATCTGGTTGGCAATGGTGTCGATGCGCCCCGACTCGAGCATGCCGAACAGTCCGGAGAAGTTGGCCGTCACGAAATCCACCTCGACGCCCAGTTCTTCGCCGAGCGCCCGCATGACATCCACTTCGAAGCCCTTGAGCGTGTCCTGCTCGACGAAAGTGAAGGGAAAGTAGCTCCCCGACATGCCCACCCTGAGCACATCGTCCTGAGCCTGCGCGCTACCCAGGGAGAGCGCGACGGAAAGAACCGCTGCAACGAGAAGACGCGATGTCATGATTGATCTCCATAAATATCGTTTTGGAATAGATATCGCCAATTGTTATTCGACTTTAGCAAAAAGCCGCCCATTAACCCACCGTCGCTTCATGGCATTTCGCTATGTCAGCCATAGCGTAGTCGCGCGTCGGAAGGTCATGCACAGATTCGCTGAAAGAGGCTGTGGATAAGCTCTGGAAAGCCGTCCCGGTAGCAGACAAGTCGCGGCTTTGCCAGGCATGGTCATTTCTTGACCAATCGTCGGCATGTCCAGGCGGGAGAGTGGCTGACAACTCCCCGGCCGTCACGGTAGAGTGCACGCTCAAAAGGGAGCCCCTATGCAACCGATCCACACCCTTCATGACTTCTTCGTGCGCACCGGTGCCGAGGTTCGTGTCTATCACATGGGCCGGCGGGTCGAGCCGTGCCCGCTCGACGCCCTCGCCGGCCTGGAGCAGGATGCCACCCCCTGGCCGTTGCCCTGGCAGGGCCAGGCGCGCCTGGGCATCGTCTTCCGCTTCGGGGACCTCGTCGATTCGCTGATCTGGTTCCTCGCCCTGCCGCTGGACGAGCAGGGGCGACTGGTGCCGGCACCGCGCGATGCGTTCCTGCAGCGCCTGCTGGTCATCCTCGGACACAACGTGGATCGCGTGGGCCGTGAAGCCCAGGCCGGCGGCGAGATCGAGAACCTGATGCACGACAACCCCCTCGCCTTCACCCCGTCGCTGCCCTTCCAGGCCATGCTGCATGCTTATGCCACGCGCGACACCGGCAGGCCGGCAAGCTCGCACCTGGAGCCGGTGGAAGCCTACCTCAGCGGCCAGCAGCAGGTGGACTGGCAGTTCCTCGGCCTGCAGGGGCTGGCCGATTTCGCCGTTCGCCTGGACGAGGAAGCCGCGCGCCTGCTCGCTTCGACCCTGCCTGGCCTGCCCGACGAAGTGCTCCATTCGCTGTGCTACTGTCTAGAGCATGTTGCCGTGTCCGAGGCGCTCGCCCTGGCGCTGCGGGATCGCGGAGAGCGGGCGGCGGCCACTGGCCACCTGGAGACGCTGTGTGCCTGCGTCAGGGCCGTGGGCGGCGCCGACACGGCGATCGTCGGCCCCTGGTTCGATGCGCTGCTGTCCGATCCGGCGGCCTGCGGCCCCGACCTGCTGGCGGCGATGGCCGGTCGCGGCTGGGAGCACCTCGAGAATGGCCAGCGCCTGCCCCGTTTCCTGGAGCGCCTGGCCGCGCAGCCGCAGGCGGATTTCGCCAGCGTGGCCCGCGACCTGGCGCTGATCCCGCGCCTGCGCCTGCCGGTGCTGGTGACGCTGCGTGAAGCCCGGCAGGACTCCGCCATCGGCCGGCGCCTGGCCGGCCTGGGCCAATGAGCCTGGCGCCATGCAACGACAGCTGGAAATGACGCGATGAAGGAACTGCCTTATATTCCCAAGGCCGTGATCGGTCGCCTGGAAATGGTCACCCTGCCGACCATCGGCATGACCGTCTGCGCCAAGATCGACACCGGGGCCCGCACCTCGGCCCTGCATGCCGAGGACATCGAGATCTTCGAGGAGGAGGGCCACCTCTGGGTCAGCTTCACGACCCGCAGCGGAGGGCTGGAGTCGCCACCGCACGCCTACCGCACCCACCTGCATGATCGCCGCAAGGTGACGAGTTCCAACGGACACAAGGAGTGGCGCTACGTGATTCGCACGCCGATGCAGCTGGGCGAGCTGGAAGTGATGGTGGAACTGACCCTGGCCGATCGCAGTGACATGCGCTACCCCATGCTGCTCGGCCGTCGCGCGCTGCGGCGTTTACTCGTGGCGCCCGGCGTTACCTTCCTGCATGGCGAACCTTGACCCCCGGCCCTACCGCCTCGGAGCCCACGATGCATATCGCGCTGCTGTCCCGCAATCGCAATCTCTACTCCACGCGACGCCTGGTGGAAGCCGCCGAACAGCGCGGCCACAAGGTACGGGTGATCGACACCCTGCGCTGCTACATGAGCATTGCCGCGCATCACCCCTCGATCCACTACAAGGGTGAGGAGATCGAGCGCTTCGACGCGGTGGTGCCACGTATCGGCGCTTCGGTGACCTTCTACGGCTGCGCCGTGCTGCGCCAGTTCGAGATGATGGGCACCTACGTGCTCAACGACTCGGTCGCCATCACCCGCTCGCGCGACAAGCTGCGTTCGCTGCAGCTGCTGTCGCGCAAGGGGCTGGGGCTGCCGATCACCGGCTTCGCCCATTCGCCGGATGACATCCCCGATTTGATCACCATGGTCAAGGGCGCGCCGCTGGTGATCAAGCTGCTGGAGGGCACCCAGGGCATCGGCGTAGTGCTGGCCGAGACCAACCAGGCCGCCGAGTCGGTGATCCAGGCCTTCATGGGCATGAAGGCCAACATCATGGTGCAGGAGTACATCAAGGAAGCCCGCGGCGCCGACATCCGCTGCTTCGTGATCGGCGACAAGGTGGTCGCTTCGATGAAGCGACAGGCGGCCGAGGGCGAGTTCCGCTCCAATCTTCATCGCGGCGGCACGGCCAGCCTGATCCGCATCACGCCGGAGGAGCGCTCCACGGCGATCCGCGCGGCCAAGGCCATGGGCCTGAGAGTGGCCGGTGTCGACCTGCTGCGCTCGAACCACGGCCCGGTGATCATGGAGGTCAATTCCTCGCCGGGGCTGCAGGGCATCGAGACCGCCACCGGCAAGGACATCGCCGGCCTGATCATCGAGCACATCGAGAAGAATGCCGCCGCTCCACGCAAGGCCCCGCCTAAGCCCAAGGGGTAATTGCGAGAAAAGGGCCAGTATTTGTAGAAAGGCTACATATTTTGTCCGCGGGGGTAGCAAAACAGTGTTTCCCCCGCCACAATCTGCGTCACCGGAGGAGGTGACCGCTCATGTTTCTCGACAATCGCCAAGTGGCGATGGACAGCGTTCTGGAAGCGCTGGCTGACAGCATCGACTATTTTCAGGACAACCTCGAGCGCCTGCGCCCTTCCCTGCGCGAAACGCTCAAGCCTCACTACGAAGCCCGCGCCCAGACGATGCACAAGCTGCAGGAGCTGGCCAGGCAGCATCTCAAGCTGCTGCCGCGCGATGCCGACGTCGAGCGTGACGACTACATGTGGCTATGGAGCCGCCTGAAGAGTTTCGTCGGCAACGAGAGCCAGGTGGTCATCGGCGAGCTGCTGGAGCAGGAGCGCGTCTTGATGCAGGCCCTGGCCACGCTCTATACCCACCCGCTGCCCAATCCGCTCGAACCGATCGTCGAGCAGTGCTGGAGGGACTGCCGGGCGTTGATTCGCGAACTCTATCGTCAGCAGAAGCCGCGCCGCCGCTGAGTTCCGGCCGGGCGGTCACGGCGACTCGGTCTCCTCCGGCGCCGGCTCCAGGTCGAGCAGTTGGCGCCACACCGGCGGCGCGATCTGCAGCGGCTCGAGCGGCCCCAGGAAGTACGGCTCCCGGCCCCATACGTAGAGATCGCCCACGGTGGCCGCTCGCGCCACCCACTCCCGCGCCTGAAGCCGCCACAGGCCCGCCACCGGGCGCGACGGCGCGCTGCAGCCATGCGCCTCGAGGCCGAGCGCATCGGCAATGAACAGCGCACGCGGCAGATGCCACGCCTGGGTGACCAGCAGCACCCGGTCGACGCCGAACACGTCCCGCGCCCGCGCCAGCGTATCGAAGGTGCTGAACCCGGCGTAGTCGAGGGTCATGTCCTCGTCGCGCACGTGCTGGGCACGCAGGTCGCGCCACATGGTAATGGGCTCGTTGTACTGCCGGGTACGGTTGTCGCCGGAGAGCAGCAGATGCTCGACCCGGCTCAACCGCATCAGGCGGGAGGCGGCGTTGATGCGCGCGTCGAAGTGCGGATTGCGCACGCCGCTGCGGGTCCAGTGGGAAGTCCCGAAGACGATGCCCACGCGCTCGGGACCGCACAAGGGCAGCTCATGTTCGATACGCCCCTGGGTCTGCGCCAGAACCCATAGATTGGCGCCGACGAACAGCAGCACGGCGAGCAGCAGCAGCGCGCCGAGCGACATCAGAAGGAACTTGAAGGTTTTCCACAACAGCGCCTGCATTCACCGTCACCGGACCAGGAATCACGAAGCCCCGCCACCGCCAGCGAGCGGCCCGGGGCCAGCCGCTAGAACATGCCGAGTTCCAGCTTCGCCTCGTCGCTCATCATCTCACGGCTCCAGGGCGGATCGAAGACGATCTCGGTGTGCACGCGACTGATCTGGGGGGCACCGAGGATCTTGTTGCGCGCATCGGCGGCAATCACGTCGCCCATGCCGCAGCCCGGCGCGGTCAGGGTCATGCGAATGGTGACGATACGCTCGCCGCTGATCAGTCGCTCGATGCGGCAACCGTAGACCAGCCCCAGGTCGACAATGTTGACCGGGATCTCGGGGTCGAAGCAGGTGCGCAGCTGATCCCAGACGAACTGCTCGATCTCCTCGTCCGTGGCATCCTCGGGCAGGGTCGGCCGCGGCAACGGCTCGAGCCCCAGGGCATCGAGATTGCTGCCCTCGATCAGGTAGAGCCGGCCCTCGTAGCCGACGCTGACCGAGCTGCCCTTGGCCTGCATCACGCTGACCACGCTGTCTTCGGGCAGCGTCACGGTCTTGCCGAAGGGGATCGAGATGGCGTCCACGTCGCGCTGCAGCGGCAGCGTCTGGCCCTTCTGCAGGCTGGCGATCTGTTCGATGGTCGACATGGCTCAGCGCACCATGCCGATGACGCGTTCGAGGGCGTCGGCGAAGGCCTCGACCTCTTCCAGCGTGTTGTAGGCGGCAAACGACGCCCGGCAGGTCGCCGTCACGCCGAAGTGTGCCAGCAGCGGCTGCGCACAGTGGTTGCCGGTGCGAATGGCCACGCCGAGCTGGTCGATCAGCAGCGCGATATCCTGCGAGTGGGCGCCATCGACGACGAAGGAGAGCACGCCGGCCTTGTCCGGGGCGGTGCCCAGGATTCGCAGCCCGTCGATGCGCGACACCGCGGCGGTGGCACGCTCGAGCAGCCCTGCCTCCCAGGCGCCGATACGCTCGATGCCCACGCCGTCGACCCAGTCCAGCGCCACGCCGAGCGCGATCACCTCGGCAATGGCCGGTGTACCGGCCTCGAACTTGTGGGGAATGTCAGCAAAAGTGGTGGGCACGTCGAAGGAGACGCTCTTGATCATCTCGCCGCCGCCCTGCCACGGCGGCATCGCCTCGAGCAGCTCGGCCCTGGCGTAGAGCGCCCCCGCCCCCGTCGGGCCATACACCTTGTGGCCGGAGAAGGCGTAGAAATCGGCCTCGATGGCGCGCACGTCGACGCGCTGGTGCGGCACCGCCTGGGCACCGTCGACCAGGATCAGGGCACCGTGCTCGTGGGCGACGGTCGCCATCTCGCGCACCGGGTTGACGGTGCCGAAGGCATTGGAGACGTGATTCACGGCCACCAGCTTCGTACGCTCGGTGAACAGCGCGCGATAGGCGTCGAGATCGAGCACGCCGCGCTCATCCACCGGAATTACCTTGACTTTGATGCCGAGCTGGGTGGCCAGGAGCTGCCACGGCACGATGTTGGAGTGATGCTCGAGCAGCGAGACCACTACCTCGTCGCCGGCCACGAGGTTGGCCCGGCCCCAGCTGTTGGCCACCAGGTTGATCGCCTCGGTGGTGCCGCGGGTGAAGACGATCTCGCGGCGGTCGGCGGCATTCAGGAAATCGCGCACCGTCTCGCGAGTCGCTTCGTAGGCCGCCGTCGCCTCGTCGGCCAGGGTATGCAGGCCGCGATGGATGTTGGCGTTGTAGCGGCTGAAGTAGTCGCGGAAGGTGTCGATCACCGCCAGCGGCGTCTGGCTGGTGGCGGCATTGTCGAAATAGATCAGCGGGCGGCCGTGCACCTGCCGCTCGAGAATCGGGAACTGGGCGCGAATCCCGGCCACGTCGAAGGCCGGTGCGCTGAGCGGTCGCTCGGTGGCCAGGTGGTTCATCGCTCTCTCCTCGCTCACTCGTCGTGCAGGGCCATGGAGGCTTCCACCAGCCCGGCCAGGTTGAAGCGCTCCGGCAGCTTACCGGCCACCGCCAGCTCCACCCGTTCGGCAACGGCGTCCAGGTCGACCAGTTCCATCACCTCGCCGGCGAAGGCCAGGGTCAGCAGGCCACGCGCCGTCTGCTCGTCGATGCCGCGGGTACGCAGGGCATAGACCGCCTCTTCGTCGAGCTGCCCGGTAGTGGTGCCGTGGGAGCACTTGACGTCGTCGGCGTAGATCTCCAGCTCCGGCTTGGCGTCGATCTCGGCGCGATCGGAGAGCAGCAGGTTGGCGTTGCTCTGGTAGCCCTCGATCTTCTGGCTGTCGCGCTTGACCACCACCTTGCCGTTGAACACGCCGCGGGCGCGGTCGTCGAGGATGCCCTTGTAGTTCTCGTTGGAGAAGGTACGCGGGGCGTTGTGGTTGGCCAGGGTGTGGTTGTCGATGTGCTGGCGCCCCTGGCCGTAGAACAGGCCGTAGAAGTTGGCCTCGGCCCCCTCGCCGTTGAGTTCGCCGATCAGGTCGTTGCGCACCAGCCCGCCGCCCAGGTTCAGGTTGAACGAGGTGTAGCGGCTGTCGCGGTTCTGCTCGACGTGGATGCTGGCCACGTGGAGGTCGCCGAGTGCAGCCTCCTGCAGCTTGTAGTGGGTCAGGATCGCCCCGCGGTCGAGCATCAGCTCGGCCACCAGGTTGGTGAAGTTGGCCGCCTCGCTCTCGCCGACGTGATGCTCGATCAGCGTGGCCTGGCTGCGGGAACCGGCCTCGACCAGGATGCGCGGGTGGCTCATCACCGGCGCGGTGTTGGCCCGTGACAGGAACTGCAGCAGGATCGGCTTCTCCACCACGCTGCCCGGCGCCAGGCGCACCACGGCGCCCTCCTCCATGAAGGCGGTGTTGAGCGCCGAGAACGGCGAGAACTCGACCCCGGTCAACCGCCCCAGCGGGCCGCCTACGGCCTCGTGATTCTCGACCAGCGCCTGGGACAACGGCAGCACGGCGACGCCGCGTGGCAGCTCGCCCAGATCGGAGAGCGCCGGCGAGAACACGCCGTCGACGAAGGTCAGCCGATGCGCCTCGATGGGCAGCGTCAGCGCCGCAGCCGAGGCGGGTGAGAACTCGGCGCTGTCGGTCAGCGCGAAGTCGCCGCGGGCGATCGCGCGCACGTCGGTGTACTTCCACGCCTCGTCGCGACGGGTGGGGAAGCCGAGCGCCTCGAAGCGAGCCGCCCCGGCCTGGCGCCGCGCGGCGATCCAGGTCGGCTCCTGCCCGCGGGAGGCACTGCGCTCCGCGAGACGGTCGAGGAAGGTTTTCACCTCGCTTGACTGTTGTTCGACATCGCTCATGCAGCAGACTCCTCCACGACCCAGTCGTAGCCGCGGGATTCCAGCTCCTTGGCCAGCTCGGCGTCGCCGCTCTTGGCGATACGGCCATCGACCAGCACGTGGACGCGGTCGGGCACGATGTAGTCGAGCAGGCGCTGATAGTGGGTCACCAGCAGGATGGCGCGCTTCTCGTCACGCAGCGAGTTGACCCCATCGGCCACCACGCGCATGGCGTCGATGTCGAGGCCGGAGTCGATCTCGTCGAGCATGGCCAGCCTGGGCTGCAGCACCAGCATCTGCAGGATCTCGTTGCGCTTCTTCTCGCCGCCCGAAAAGCCCTCGTTGACGGCGCGCTGCAGGAAGCTGGCGTCCATCTTCATCTGCGCCAGTTTCTCCTTGACCAGCTTCATGAACTCCGGTGCCGGGATCTCGCCCTCGCCGCGCGCCTCGCGCTGGGCGTTGAGCGCCGCCTTGAGCAGGTAGATGTTCTTCACCCCGGGGATCTCCACCGGGTACTGGAAGCCCAGCAGCAAGCCCGCCTGGGCGCGCTCCTCGACCTCCATCTCCAGCACGTCCCGGCCCTCGAAGGTGATCGACCCCTGGGTCACTTCATAGCCATCCTTGCCCGCGATCACCGCCGAAAGGGTCGACTTGCCGGCCCCGTTGGGGCCCATGATGGCGTGCACTTCCCCGGCGTTGATGGTCAGGTTGAGGCCCTTGAGGATGTTCTTGCCTTCCACCTTGACGTGCAGATCCTTGACTTCGAGCATCTTGAGTACCTTTTCGATTCTGGCGAGCCGTAAAGCGACCCGGAAAATAATTCATCCAGCCCAGCGAAACGAGCGAGCGGCGTCTGGACAAGGCGAGCGCGGAAGAGAGTAGCGGAGTTTACGACTGTAAATGAGCATTCTCGAATCCGCGCTCAACGCCGTACAGGCGTCGCGTAGCCGTTTCCTTAGCCAAAGCGCTTTAACCCACGGCACCTTCCAGGGTGACGTTCAGGAGCGCCTCGGCCTCGACGGCAAACTCCATCGGCAGCTCCTGGAACACGTCCTTGCAGAAGCCGTTGACGATCATGCTGACCGCATCCTCCTCGGAGATGCCGCGGCTCTGGCAGTAGAACAGCTGGTCCTCACCGATCTTGGAAGTGGTCGCCTCGTGCTCGATGGTCGCGGTGCTGTTGCCGATCTCCTGGTACGGGAAGGTGTGGGCACCGCACTGGTCGCCGATCAGCAGCGAGTCGCACTGGGTGAAATTGCGCGCGCCTTTGGCTCGCGGGCCGATCTTGACCAACCCGCGATAAGACTGATTGCTGCGCCCGGCGGAAATGCCCTTGGAAACGATGTAGGAGCGCGTCCCCTCGCCGATGTGGATCATCTTGGTCCCGGTGTCGGCCTGCTGGCGTCCGTTGGTCACCGCTACCGAGTAGAACTCGCCGATGCTCTCCTTGCCGCGCAGCACGCAGGAGGGGTACTTCCAGGTGATGGCGGAGCCGGTCTCGACCTGGGTCCAGCTGATGCGCGAGCGGTCGCCGCGACAGTCACCGCGCTTGGTGACGAAGTTGTAGATGCCGCCCTTGCCGTCCTCGTCGCCGGGGTACCAGTTCTGCACCGTGGAGTACTTGATGTAGGCGTCGTCCAGTGCCACCAGCTCGACCACCGCCGCGTGGAGCTGGTTCTCGTCGCGCATCGGCGCGGTACAGCCCTCCAGGTAGGAGACCTGGGCGCCCTCCTCGCAGATGATCAGGGTGCGCTCGAACTGGCCGGTGTTGGCCGCGTTGATGCGGAAATAGGTGGAGAGCTCCATCGGGCAGGTGACGCCCTTGGGCACGAAGACGAAGGAGCCGTCGGTGAACACCGCCGAATTGAGCGCGGCGAAGTAGTTGTCCGCCACCGGCACCACCGTACCCAGGTACTGCTTGATCAGCTCCGGGTAGTCACGGATCGCTTCGGAGATCGAGCAGAAGATCACCCCCGCCTCGTGCAGCTTCTCCTTGAAGGTGGTGGTCACCGACACGGAGTCGAACACCGCATCCACCGCCACGCCGGCCAGCGCGGCGCGTTCATGCAGCGGGATACCCAGCTTCTCGTAGGTCTCGAGCAGCTTGGGGTCGACCTCGTCGAGGCTCTGCGGACGATCCTCGGGGCGCTTGGGCGCGCTGTAGTAGGAGATCGCCTGGTAGTCGATCGGCGGGTACTCCAGGTGCGCCCAGGAGGGCGACGTCATCTTGAGCCACTGGTGGTAGGCCTTGAGGCGCCACTCGAGCATCCACTCGGGCTCGCCCTTTTTGTTGGAAATGAAGGCGATAACGCTCTCGTCGAGCCCCGGCGGTACCGTATCGCTCTCGATGTCCGTCACGAACCCTTCTTTGTACTCGCGGCGGACAAGCTGTTCCATTTCCTGACTTGCCATGGTCTCTCCCCTCCCGGGCGGTTGGGCCGGCGAGCGAGCTCGCCTCGGGTAATGAATCCGGTTCGGTGGCTCAGGCCGTATCGGCGGCCAGGCTCACGCTCTGTATGGGTAGCTGTACCGGCAGCTTGATCGGCGCGGTGTCGGCCAGGTGGGCCAGGGTCACGCTGTCGAGCAGGGTACGTACGGCCAGCGACACGCGCTGCCAGTTGTCGGAGACGCCGCAGGTGGCCAGCAGGTCGCAGTCGCCCTCGGCGTGACTGCACTCGGTCATCGCTACCGGTCCCTCGATGGCGGTGATGATGTCGATCGCGGTGATTCGCGAGGCCGGTCGTGCCAAGGAGTAGCCGCCCTGGGCCCCGCGCCGCGACTCCAGCAGCCCCGCCTTGACCAGCATCTTCAGCGTCTTGCTGACCGTGGGATGCGGCAGCTGCACGGCCTCGGCCAGCTCCGCCGCGGCATGCGGCTGCTCCGGGTGGCGGGCGATCTGCGCCATGATCACGGCGGCGTAGTCTGTCAGCCGGGAAAGCTTGAGCATGCCTGACTCCTGAATGTCACGGACACCTGGCGGAGGCCCTGCGCTCCATTTGGGACCATTTTAGTCCTGTATGAATGCGATGTGAAGACTCCATCTTCGTCCGTCGCGCGGAAGCCCCAAGATGCCGGCACGTTCGGCGCCGTTCACATCAAGAAATACAATCGTTCTCATTGGCACGGACAATCGCCGCTCCGCCGGTGGCCGCACCACCTCCGTCGCAACGAAACAGAGAGGGAAGTCATTTCAGCGGGGCGGTACGTTCCGGCTCTCCCGCCGCCTGGAGAGGGCGTCGTCTTGCCGCAGGAGCCGCTCGCGCTCGTGATGCCAGGCCAGCAGCTCCTCGACGGGCAGCGCCTTGGAATAGAGGAAGCCTTGGGCCTGGTCGCAGCCCAGCGCCTGAAGGGCGCGATGCTGTCCCAGCGTCTCGACGCCTTCGGCGGTGACTTCCAGGTCGAGCGCATGCCCCACGTCGATCAGGCAAGCCATCAGCTTGCGCGCACGCTCGTCCTTCTCCAGCCCCTCGACGAAGGCGCGATCGATCTTGAGGCCGGTGATGGGCAGGTGGCGCAGATATTCGAACGATGAAAAGCCGGTGCCGAAGTCGTCGATGCTGACCTGGATGCCGTAGCCGCGAATACGCTCCAGTGCCTGCTTGGCCGCAAACAGATCGTGCACCAGCGCGCTCTCGGTGATTTCCACCTCGAGCTGCGATGGGCTGATCCCCGTCTCCTCCACGAGCTGGTTGAACTCATCCAGCAGGTCGTCATCCATCAGGTTGCGCACCGAGAAGTTGATGCTGACCTTGCCGCCATGGCGGCGGGCGAAGTGACAGGCCTCGCGCATGACGAACCGGGTCACCGGCGCAATCAGGGTGGTGTTCTCGACCTTGGGCATGAACATGCCGGGGGCGATCAGCGCACCGCTCTCGTCACGCCAGCGAATGAGCCCCTCGAAGCCGCTGACCCGCCCGCTCGCCAGGTGCAGCTTGGGCTGATAATGGAGTTCGAACTCGCCCTGCGCCAACCCGCGACGCACTCGAGCAATCAGACGGATGTTCTGCAGGCTGCGTCGCGCGAAGGAGGGTTGGAAATGGCAGTGCGCGCGATGCTTCTCGGAAGCGGCCAGCATCGCGATTCTCGCCTCGCGGATCAGGCTGCCCGGAGTGGCGTTACCGGCGCCTTGCAGCGAGCTACCCAGCACCAGCTGCACACGCAGTGGCACTCCGAGCGTCACCAGGTTGTCCTCCCCCAGGTCGACCACCCGACGGGCGAGACGCTCCAGCTCCCTGTACCCTACCGGCCAGAACAGCAGCACCAGTTCGGCGCCGCTGACGCGGTAGCTCCCCTGGAGATTGGGGCCCAACTGGGCCAGGCGGTTACTGATCGCCACCATCAGCTCATCGGAAGCATCCGCCCCCAGGGCCTCCATGATCTCGCCGATGTCCTCGACACGCACCAGCACCACCCCGACGCCACGCCCATCCTGGCGCGTTGATCGCTTCAGCCAGCGGGCCAGGTCCGCTTCCAGGGCGATGTCATTGGGAAGGCCCGCGCGAGGATCGGTCCGCGATGCCAGCTCGGCGTCGAGGTAGCTCTGCCGCAGGCGCTCGAACAGGCCTCCGGCGAAGCCGCCGATGATCAGGTACAACCCGAGCCGAATCATCCAGTTGAGGGTGTCCTGGGGCTCGCCGGTCTCCACCGAGAGCGGTATCACCGCCATCAGCAGACCTGCCGCGAGCGCCACGAGCAAAGAGCCGTACCAGGTATACCAGGCTCCCGCCAGCAGCACGGGGATCAGCATCAGGTAGGGATAGGCGTACTGGGTGCCGCCGGTGACATGGACGAGCGCCGTGCCCAGCAGCAGCAAAGCGGCCAGCACCAGCCCCTGGCAGGCATGGCGCAACATCAGCGGGCAGGACCGCCACCACTGCTCCGCGGCACGCCAGGCGTGGACGATACGGCACATGCCTGCCATGGGCTCTCTCTCTCCGACCAAGGGCGTCAACTCAGTAGAACGCTTAGGATTTTTTGCAGTGTATACAAGTTGGCTCGAGGTGGCCTTAGCCGCTCTCAACGCTTCGAGGCGCTTCGGCTTGGTTCTCATGCCGCATCGAGCGCCTCGCGTCAGGCTCACAGCAGCTTGAGAACTGGCGAGCACGAGCCGGATTCGCCAGACTTGCAATGATGGTTAGCGGTATCGGCCAAGGAACCCCTGAACGCCACATTGACGAGGCACCCCATGCGCAACCTCAAACTCGACCGCATCGATCGTATGCTGCTCGAAGCCCTTCAGCAGGACGCCCGTCTGACCACTGCCGAAATGGCAGAGCTCGTGAGCCTCTCGCCCTCCCCTTGCGCTCGCCGTATTCGCCGGCTCGAGCAGGCCGGGTTGATCACTCGCTACCGCGCCGAATTGGACAAGGTCCGGCTCGGCCTGACGATCACGCTCTTCGTGCAGGTACGGCTCGACCAGCATCAGCAGGAGCGGGTGGAAGCCTTCGAGGAGAGCGTGCGAGACATGCCGGAGGTGATCCAGTGCCATAGCGTTTCCGGCCATTTCGATTACCTGCTGCAAGTGATCACTGCCGACCTGGGGGCCTCCGAGCAGTGGTTGCGGCAATTCCGCCAGCTGAAGATGGTCAGCGCCGTGGACAGCAGCTTCGCCATTCGTGCGGTCAAGGAGAATGGCCCTCTTCCCCTGCCGGCCTCGTGATACCAGGCGATTCCGGCAGCAGCGACCAGGGAGACAGCATGGCGAGAGCCCCCATTACCGTCTTCGGCGGCACCGGCTTTCTGGGTCGGCACGTGGTGCAGGCCCTGTTCGATGCGGGTCATGCGGTGCGCATCGCGGCACGCCGGCCGGCACTGCCGGACTGGGCCGAACCCGGTGACCCCCTGGAACCGATGAGCCTCGACATCCGCAGCGAGAGCGATGTGAGCCGGGCGCTCGAAGGGGCACGGGGAGTCGTCAATGCCGTGAGCCTCTACGTCGAGCGCGGCCAGGCGAGCTTCGACCAGGTGCATGTGGAAGGCGCCGGCCGCCTGGCCCGCCTGGCCCGGGCAGAAGGCGTGCCAACCTTCATCCAGCTCTCCGGCATCGGCGCCGCCACGTCGTCGCGCTCGCGCTATGTCAGGGCGCGGGGGCGCGGCGAGTCGGCCGTGATCGATGCCTACCCCAAGGCGATCATCCTGCGCCCGAGCGTCATGTTCGGCCGCGATGACGCCTTCCTGAACCGCCTGGCGGAGCTGACTCGGCTGCCCGTCATCCCGCTCTTCGGGCACGGCGAAACGCGACTCCAGCCGGTCCACGTGGTGGACGTGGCAAGAGCGATCGTGCGACTGATGGGCGCTGCTCCATCCGAACGGCGGCTGTTCGAGTTGGGCGGCCTGGATATCCTGAGCTACCGGGAGATCCTGGAGCTGGTCATGGCCCACCTGGAGCTTGAGCGCAGGCTGCTGCCGGTACCGTTCCCGCTGTGGCAGCTTGTCGCCCTGCTGGCGTCACCCCTGCCCGGACCGCCGCTGACCCGCGACCAGGTCATTATGATGGCCGAGGACAATACGGTCGGCGAGGGCGTGGGGACCTTCGCCGACCTCGACATCCTGCCGCGCTCGCTGCGTGACGCCCTGCCCGCCTGCCTGCCGGAACGCCGCTGACGACACACGAGCGGCCCATTCGCGCGGCGCATGCCGCCACGCATCACTGCCAGCGCCAGCCATGCCGCTCCCACCATTCCAGCGCGATGGTCCGGTTCTCCGCGTTGGCGTCTTCGTCCAGCGTCGTGGTGAGGCGGACGTAATCGCCGCCGGTCTGGGTCATCAGGCGTGGATCCTGAGTGGCCAACTGCAGCGCATACAGGGCCAGCATCAGCTCATACTCGCTGCGAGTATCGAGCAGCGCGAACAGCATCGGAACCGCGGGCTCGCCGATCTGACCCAGGCGCTCCGCCGCAATGTACCAGACCCGCGGATGCTCCTCGCCGCCGTAGACGTCGATGAAGCCCCGGTCGGCAAGACGGCTGATGTAGTAGTGGACCTCGTCCTCTTCCGAGGCGAAGTGCGGGGGCACCCAGAAGCGTTCCTGACGCGTAACGGTCACGAGAGGGCGCGTCGGCTCGGTCGGCGCGACCTGCTCGGGGTCGGCGCGAACCGGCTCGGGAGCGCTCGGCCGTTCGCCCACCTGGGCCGAGCGGCCGGCGCAACCGCTCAGGAACAGCAGCAGCAACAGCGCGCTGAAAACTCTGGTGCCAGGCATGGCGTACTCCCCGGTTTGGCTCATCGTTGCGGTGTGTTTTACGTCTTCGTGCGCTGCTTGGCTAGCCCTCGTCTATCAGCCGTGCCAGCGCCCGAGCCAGGACGGAGGCCATGTGCACGGCATTGCTCTCGTGAACGATGGTGTCGGTGCTCCAGACCTCGCCTACTCCCGCCCGACGGATGACGCTCATGGCATCGCCGGCAAACAGCGCATGGGTCACCGCCACGTCGACGCTGTCCGCCCCGGCGGCCAGCACTTGCTCGGCGGCCTGGGCCAGCGTACGACCGGAGCTGGCCACATCGTCCAGCAGCACGACGCGCCGGCCGGCAATGGCCAGGTCCGGCAGCGCGATGTCGACGTCACGGTCGCCGTGCCGCGCCTTGGTACACACGCCATAGTCGAGCCCTGCCACCCTGGCCGCACTCTCCACCCACTGCAGCGATTCCGCATCGGGCCCCAGCAGCAGCGCATCGGGGCGCCGCTGGACGATCGCCGCCCCCAGCTGCGGGGCGCCGGAGAGCGCAAGGGCATGCGCCAAGGGTATCGCCTGCTCCAGGCGCTCGATGCGATGCAGGTGTGGGTCGACGGTCACTACGGCATCGAACGACTCGGCGAGGAAGCCGCCAACCAGACGCTGGCTGACGAGCTCTCCCGGGTGGAAGGCCATGTCCTGTCGCATGTAGGCCAGGTAGGGGGCCACCAGTACCAGACGCTTGACCCCCTGCGCACGCGCGTGGCGAGCCAGCAGCATCAGCTCGACCAGCTTGTCGTTGGGGCGGTCCAGGCTGCGATAGATGACCAGGCAGGCGGGCAGCTCGACGTCAGGCAGGCGCAGGCACAGCTCCTCGTCGGGGAAGCGATGGCGCCCGACCGCACGGGCCTCGATGCCCGCCGCCGCGGCCAGGCGCCCGGCAGGCAGGGATTCCTCTTCGAAATAGAGCAGGGCGGCGCGCATCAGAACTCCACGTTCAGGCGATTGATCTCGTCCGGCTGACCGATACTGTAGCCGCTGTGGTGCTCGCTGCACTGATGGGCGAAGCCTCGTTCGCTGCGAAAGGCGGCATATACCCGGTACAGCGGCTGGCCCCGTTCGACCCGATCGCCGATCTGAGCCAGCAGATCGACCCCGGCCCCCTTGGCCTTGGGCGCCCCGGCCAGGCGCGCGATGCGGGCCAGGCGCAGGTTGTCGATGGCGGTGACGACCCCCGCCTGCGGCGCCAGCACCTCGAAGCGATGCGGTGCCAGCTCGGGGGCGTCGAGGTCGAAGGGCTTCTCGCCCTGGGCACGAATGATCGCCTGCATCTTCTCCAGCGCCCGGCCGGAGTCGAGGATGTCCCGGGCGATGCCGAAGCCGTCACCACCGCGGATGTCGGGGTCGAACTCCAGCATTCGCCCCGCCAGGCGCAGCGATTTCTGGCGCAGGTCCATGGGAGCGTGGGGATGGTTGGTGAGGACTCGCATCACGTCGCGAGCCTCCAGCACGGGGCCGATGCCGCGTCCCACCGGTTGGCTGCCGTCGGTGATCACCACATCCAGCACCAGCCCCATGCGGCCGGCCACGAACTCGAACAGCTTGCGCAGCCGGCGGGCCTCCGGCATGGAGCGGACCTTGGCATGCGGCCCGACGGGAATGTCGAGCAGCAGGTGTGTCGAGCCGGCCGCCACCTTCTTCGACAGAATGGAGGCGACCATCTGTCCCGGCGAATCGATGGAGAGCGGTCGCTCCACCGCGATCAACACGTCGTCGGCCGGGGAAAGCTCGCTGGTGCCGCCCCAGGCCACACAGCCACGGTGAGTACGCACCAACTCACCCAGCTCGTCGAAGGGCACGTCCACCTTGGCCAGCACCTCCATGGTATCGGCGGTGCCCGACGGGGAGGTGATCGCGCGCGACGAGGTCTTGGGGCACAGCAGGCCGTGGGCCGCCACGATGGGCACCACCAGCATGGAGGTACGGTTGCCGGGAATGCCGCCGATGCAGTGCTTGTCGACTACCGGATGCTCGTGCCAGTCGAGTCGACGCCCCACCCGCCCCATGGCGTCGCTGAGGTAGAAGATCTCCTCGCGATCGAGTTCGCCCAGTTCGCAGGCCACCACGAAGGCCGTCAGCTCGATCTTCGAATAGCGCAGCTCGGCGATGTCCTGGACGATCTCGCGGAAATCCCGGCGCGTGAGACGCTCACCGGCGATCTTGCGACGCAGGGCCGGAATCGAAGCGGGCGGCTCTGCCTGCGATACGCTGACCGGGTGCCCTTCTTCCACGCCGAGCAGGGCAAAGGCGTCTTCGGAAAGCCCCAACTGGGTGTGGCCGACGATGGCAACGTCGTCGACCACATTCAGGGTCGCCAGGATGCGTCGGCCATTGGCACGCACCTCGACCTTCGACAGCGCCTGGAAACCCTCGGCACGATAGAGGTCGCACTCGCGATGCAGATAGGCGACGTTCTCGCGGTACGTATCGATGGCCACGCGACACAGCGCGAGCGGTATCCCCGCTTCATCGCTGGGCTTGGCCTTGTTCGAGGCGTGCGGTCGGGTCCTGTTCATGCGGCGAATCGTCTCCCTCGGGGCATGCGCTTCAGTCTGCCGCATTTCTTTCGCCCGGGGCAGCACCAAGGACACCCGACATGACCTAGGGCAAGCGTGTCGATATGCCGGACGCCCGTGTGCGTTCCCGACAAGGAGAGAGGACACACGAATGCCATCTTGCCGCTATGCTCCGAGAGACGAGAGTGAAATCGACAGGAGGCAGCATGAAGTTCGCCATCATGGGTAGCGGCGGTGTCGGCGGCTACTTCGGCGCACGCCTGGCCGAGGCCGGCGAAGACGTCACCTTCATCGCCCGCGGCGAGCACCTCGCCGCCATGTCGAGCCAGGGATTGCGTGTGAGCAGCATCAAGGGAGACGTCATGCTGCCCCGGGTCACGGCCACGGACGACCCCGCCACGCTGGGCGAGGTGGATTGCGTCATCGTGGCGGTCAAGGCATGGCAGGTGAGGGAGGCCGCCGAGTCGATTCGCCCCCTGGTCGGCCCTGACACCCTGGTGCTGCCGTTGGAGAACGGCGTCGAAGCTGCCGACATCCTGGCCGAGGTGTTGGGCGAAGCGCCGGTGCTCGAGGGGCTGTGCGGCATCCTGGCCTGGCGGGAAGCGCCGGGGCACATCCGCCACGCCGGCGTGGACCCGTTCATCCGCTTCGGTGAGCGTGACAATCACAGCAGTGCACGTACGGCACGCCTCAAGGCCGTCTTCGACAAGGTACACGGCGTCAGCGCCGAGATTCCCGACGACATACGCGTCGCCCAGTGGAGCAAGTTCCTGTTCATCTGCGCCATGAGCGGCATTGGCAGCATCACCAGGGCTCCCATCGGGGTCACGCGACAGCTACCCGAGACGCGTGCGCTGATCCAGGCCATGCTCGAGGAGATCGACCAGGTCGCCCGTGGCCATGGCGTCGCGTTTCCTGCCGATGCCGTCGCCCGCGCCATGCAGTTCATCGACGCCATGCCGGCCGAGAGCACCTCCTCCATGCAGCGCAACATCATGGCCGGAGAGCCCTCCGAGCTGGAGTCGCAGAATGGCGCCGTGGTGCGCCTGGGCCGCGCCGTTGGCGTGACGACACCGGTTCACGCCCTGGTCTATGCGGCCCTGCTGCCCCAGGAGCTGGCGGCCCGCGGCGAAACGCCCTCCTACGAGTGAATTCCTTGCGTCGGCAGACGGTGGCATGGTTCGGTTTGGAGTATTCTGATTGAACAGGCCGTGAAGCGCCGATCCGCTGGAGCACCGA
This sequence comes from Halomonas sp. SS10-MC5, assembly GCF_015992245.1. NCBI lineage: Bacteria > Pseudomonadati > Pseudomonadota > Gammaproteobacteria > Oceanospirillales > Halomonadaceae > Halomonas > Halomonas sp. SS10-MC5. The sequence continues at coordinate 3,054,106 of NZ_CP065435.1, forward strand.
TTATGAACGACGCCTCCCACCATCCTCGGGGACAGCACTGGAATGCCGCCTCCTACGCCCACAACGCCGATTTCGTCGCCGAGCTGGGCAGTGCAGCGGCCAGGCTGCTGGACCCTCGCCCCGGCGAACGCATTCTCGACCTGGGCTGCGGCGACGGCACCCTGACCGAGGTGCTGGCGAAGTCCGGGGCCACCGTCGTGGGCGTGGACGCCGCCATCGACATGGTCGAAGCCGCCCGGGCACGGGGGCTCGACGCTCGCGTCCTGGACGCTCACAACCTGCCCTTCGAACACGAGTTCGATGCGGTGTTCAGCAACGCCGCCCTGCACTGGATGCTCAACCATGAAGCCGTCGTCGCCAGCATCCATCGCTCGCTGAAGCCGGGCGGGCGTTTCGTGGCCGAGTTCGGCGGTCACGGCAACGTGGCGGCGATCTGCACCGCCCTGCTGGCGGCGCTTCAGGCGCGTGGCATCAGCGGCAAGGCCCGCTTTCCGTGGTTCTTTCCCACTCCCGATGAGTATCGTGAATGCCTCGAAGCGGCCGGGTTCGCGGTCGAGTCCATCGAATCGATCCCACGCCCGACCCGCCTGCCTACGGGCATGACCGGCTGGCTCGCCACCTTTGCCAACCCCTTCGTGCATGGCCTGGACGAAGAGATACGCGAGGCGGTACTGGACGACGCCTTGGCGCTGCTGGCGCCAAGCCTGCGCGACAGCCACGGCAACTGGACGGCCGACTATGTGCGCTTGCGCGTGAAGGCGCATCGCTGAAGCGTCAAGCCCGAGCGGTCAGGTAGTGATACGCCCGGGCCAGCTGCGCCTGGCACGGCAAGCTGTCGCGCCCCGTCGCCCCGCGCTTCAGCCGACCGGCTCGAGCGGGTTCCAGTCCGTGCGATTGGCCAGGAACTCCGGACGCGGACGATTGCCGCAGAATGGGTTCAGCAACCCATTGTCGACGCTGTTGTAGACGAAAAAGAGATTGCTGCGCGGCCAGCAGGACATGTTGGTGTTGGAGCCGTGCATGGTGTTGCATTCGAACATCACCAGGGTGCCGGCCGGCCCCTTCGGCGCCTCGATATCCCCGTCGAGCATCAGCTGGCGCAGGCTGGCATTGTCGGGCACGCCCACGTACTGGCTCTTGAGCGACTCCTTGTAGTTGTCGGTCGGCGTGCGCCCCACGCAGGGGACGAAATACTTGTGCGACCCGGGGATCAGCATCAGCGGGCCGTTGAACTCGCCATTGTCGGTCAGCACGATCGAGCAGCTCAGCGAGCGCATGCGTGGCATACCGTCCTCGCTGTGCCAGGTCTCGAAGTCGGAATGCCAGTCGAAGCCCTTGCCCTTGAAGCCGGGCTTGTAGTTGATACGCGACTGGTGGATGTACACGCCCTTGCCGAGCAACTGCTCGACCATGGCCAGCAGCCGCGGATCGCGGGTCAAGCGGCTGAAGCGCTCGGAAATCTCGTGAATGCCGAAGATCGAGCGGATCTCCTCGCGGCCCGGCTCGAGAATGGTGCCTTCCGAGAGCTTGAGGTCCTCGTCCTCTTCGTAGTCACGCAGTTCCTGGATGAAGGCTTCCATCTCTTCTCGGTCGAAAAAACCCTCAAACGAAAGAAACCCCTTCTCCTCGTATTCGCGTATCTGCTCCTCGCTCAGCGGCCCGTCCCCGCGCTCGGCCCCTTCGGCGTAGACCACGGGGTCGATGCGCTCGAACATGCCGAGCTTGCGCTCCAGTCGCGTAGGGAACAGATCCTGCACGTCATTCTTCATCGCATGCTCCTCCTTGAATCCAAGCGAAACACCAATCCTCCGACTGGTAACAACTCAACTTAGCCCTGGAAACCTTTGCCTGCAAAGCGACTTTGTATCGGCCTATTGCGCCAAGAAAAGTAACCGTAATCATCGGGGTAACGACGACCGCCACGAGACCGGCTCACGCACCGGGCGACACGGAGGAGAACTCATCCTTGCTGTTCAACTGCCGGATCTCACGGCACAACCGGCGGCGCTGCCAGTGCGAGGAGAGCCGCTTGGTGTCCCAGGTTGCCGGTACCAGCCCGCAGTCCGGCTGCTGGTCGATGAACTCGAAGCACCGCTCGGCACCGACCGGCAGATCCTCCGAGCCGTAGATGCAGATGATGCGAATGGTGAGCGAGCGAAACACGACGTCGTTCAGCGGACGATACCCCGCCATCTCGAAGCCGCCATCGTGGGCCAGGCGCCGCGTCAGGGCACCGAAGCTGTCGATATGCACGAAGTGACCCGATCCCAGCGGCCCTTGGTGCGAGCCATCACGCACGATGGGAGACGAATCGGCAGCGAGTTTCGGATCGCTCTCCTGACGACTGTCGTCCCCGTCGCCATAGCTCTCGGTGCGATCGGTCACGTCGACGCGAACCACGCCATGCGAGGTTGCCAGTTCCGCCACGACGTGCTGGATGAAGACCGGCTCGGCGCTCATGTTGCTGATGATGCACAGGGCATCGATGTCCTTCTTGCGCCCCCGGTTGATCAGCAGGCGCGGCCGACGCTGGCGGCGAAAGCTGAAATAGAGCAGCTGGGCGTAGACGACCCAGACGATCAGGGTCCCGACATCCGTCAGCACGGAGACATTGTCCCCGTGCTGGCTGACCCAGTCGAACATGGCAATCCTCCCTGACTGCGACGAAAGCGACGCCAGCGATCAGCCGCGCCGGTAGGTGCCGATCAGCCGGTTCATGCCGAGCAGGTGCGGCTCGAGCTGCTTGAGCAGCTCCTCCAACCCAAGCCCCTCGGGCAGGTCGGTCGGCTTGTCGAGCGCCAGCACCCAGAAGTAATAGTGGTGCACGCCGTGCCCTTCCGGCGGCATCGGGCCACCGTAGCCGAGCTTGCCGAAATCGTTCTTGCCCCTCGTGCCGTCGCTGGTGCCTTCGGCCAGGGTCGTGGTGGAGCCTGGCAGGTTGTAGAGCAACCAATGCACGAAGCCATAGCTGCCATGCTGCACGAGGGGAGCATCGGGATCGTGGCAGATGATCGCATACCCCTTGGTGCCCTCGGGAGCATCGCGCCAGCTCAGCGCCGGCGAGGTATCGTCACCCTCACCGGTATGTCGGGTCGGAATCGCACCATGTGCCTGAAAGGCGGAACTCTCCAGTTGCATGTTCGAAAGTGCAAAGGCCATGAGCGGATTTCCTCCTGTGTGACAAAGCGGATAGGTGCCGAAACAGCGTCGGAAAAAGCCGTTAGACTGTCAAACATGAAACGTCTGCTGATCGTGGCCCATGCGCCCTCGCCCAATACCCGAACCCTGCGAGACGCCGCCGAACGCGGCGCCAGGCATCCCGATGTCGAAACCGTCGAGGTGGTGGTCAAGGCCCCTCTCGAGGCGGGCCCCGAGGACATACGCGCCAGCGATGCCATCCTGCTCGGCACCACCGAGAACCTGGGCTACATGAGCGGTGCACTGAAGGACTTCTTCGACCGCAGCTATTACGCGGTGCTGGAGGAGAAACAGGGCCTACCCTGCGCGCTCTACGTGCGCGCCGGCCACGACGGTACCGGCACGCGCCGTGCGGTGGAGAGTATCGTGACCGGGCTGCGCTGGCGCTGGGTGCAGGAGCCGCTGATCCTGCGCGGGGAGTGGCAGGCAGAGTTCGAGGAACAGATAGAGGAGCTGGGCCTCTATCTGGCGGCAGGACTCGAGGCCGGGGTGCTGTAGCATCTCACCAAAGCAAGGGAGCGGGCATGCCCGGATGAGCATGCCCATTGCTCACCGCCATGTGAAGGCGGGTCAGTGGCTGCACGAGCCGCAGCAGACTCCGGGTTCGCCATGCCTTTTCTTCCCGGCAGCCTCGGCGCTGGCAGGCTCGCCGGCGCTGGCGGCCGCTGCTTCCGGCGCTGGCGCTTCCGGCTCGAACGTGCTGACGGGTTGCTTGTCTTCTGCCTTGTCTCGCTTGAACAGATTCCTGAGCCCCATAGCAGAGCACTCCTCACTGTGGATTTAAAAGAAGCAAAACAAATGCATCTTATTGCCCAGCGATTCGGGCGTCAACGCCCAGACGAAACGGCCCCGCCTGAAAAAGGCGAGGCCGCTGGCCGTGCAGGTTCCTGCTGCTGCGCTCAGTTCAAGCGCTCGAACACCGTCGCCACGCCCTGCCCCATGCCGATACACATGGTGGCCAGCCCCAGGGTGGTGTCCTGCTGGCGCATCACGTTGAGCAGCGTGGTGCAGATGCGTGCGCCGGAGCAGCCCAGCGGGTGGCCCAGCGCAATGGCGCCGCCGTTGAGGTTGACCTTCTCGTCCAGGGCATCGAGGAAGCCGAGGTCCTTGAGCACCGGAATCGCCTGGGCGGCGAAGGCTTCGTTGAGCTCGACGGTCTGGATATCCTCGGACGACAGGCCGGCGGCCTTTAGCGCCTTCTTCGAGGCCGGCACCGGGCCGTAGCCCATGATCGAGGCGTCACAGCCCGCCACGCCGGTGGAGAGCACCCGGGCAATGGGCTCGAGCCCCAGCGCACGTGCGCGCTCATAGCTCATGATCGCCATGGCGGAAGCGCCGACCGAGAGCGCCGAAGACGTCCCGGCCGATACGGTGCCGCCGCGCGGATCGAACACCGGCTTGAGCTTGGCCATCTCCTCGAGGCTGGCGTCGATACGCACCACCTCGTCGTGCTTGAACAGCGTGCGGAAGCCGCGCTCGTCGTGCCCTTCGACCCCCACGATCTCGTTGTCGAAGTGGCCTTGCTGGTTCGCCGCGTAGGCACGCTGGTGCGAGCGCACGCCGAACTTGTCCTGCTCCTCGCGGGTGACGCCGTGCATCTTGCCCAGCAGCTCGGCGGTCAGGCCCATCATCATCGCCGCCTTGGCGGCGTACTTGCTGGCCGCCGGGTTGACGTCGACGCCATGGGTCATGGGGACATGCTCCATGTGCTCGACGCCGCCGATGACGTAGAAGTCGCCCATGCCGGCCTTGATATTGGCCGCGGCGATGTGCAGCGCGGTCATCGAAGAACCGCACAGGCGGTTGACCGTCTGGGCCGGTACCGTGCGAGGGATGCCGGTCATGATCGCCGCATTACGGGCGATGTTCATCGACTGCTCGAGGGTCTGGTTGACGCAGCCCCAGATCACGTCGTCGACCTCGGCCGGGTCGAGCGCCGTATTGCGCTCGAACAGCGCCTGCATCACCGCAGCGGAAAGATTCTCGGCACGCACGTGGCGAAAGGCGCCGTTCTTGGCCTTGGCCATGGCGGTGCGGACGCCGTCGACCACCACGATGTCTCTCGGGTTCAAGCTCATTTCAATACTCCTGTTCGTGGTGGTTCAGCCCTGGGCCTTGGGATAGAAGCGCTCGCCGGCCTCGGCCATCTGGCGCAGCTTGTCGGTGGGGGCGTAGAGTGCGCCCAGCTCCTCGGCCAGGCCGTCGGCCAGCTTGACGAACTCAGCCACGCCCATGGCGTCGATGTAGCGCAACGCGCCGCCGCGGAACGGCGGGAAACCGATGCCGTAGATCAGCGCCATGTCGGCTTCGGCCGGGGTCTCGACGATGCCGTCTTCCAGGCAGCGCACGGTCTCCAGGCACAGCGGCACCATCATGCGGGCGATGATGTCCTCATCGGAGAACGCCTTCTCCTGCTGGACGACCTGCTTGACCAGTTCGTAGGCCTTCTCGTCGCTGACCTTCTTCGGCTTGCCCTTCTTGTCTTCCTCGTAGGCATAGAAGCCCTTGGCGTTCTTCTGGCCCAGGCGCTCGTTCTCGAACATGACCTGGATCGCCGTCTTGCCGTCCCGCGCCATGCGCTCGGGGAAGCCTTCGGCCATCACCTCGTTGGCATGCACGGCGGTGTCCATGCCCACCACGTCGAGCAGGTAGGCCGGGCCCATGGGCCAACCGAACTTCTCCATCACCTTGTCGACGCGCTGGAAGTCGGCGCCCTGCTCGACCAGCAGGCTGAAGCCGCCGAAATAGGGGAACAGCACGCGGTTGACCAGGAAGCCGGGGCAGTCGTTGACCACGATCGGCGTCTTGCCCATGGCCCGGGCATAGGCCACGGTAGCCGCCACCGCGGCGTCGCCGGTCTTCTCGCCGCGAATGACTTCGACCAGCGGCATGCGGTGCACCGGATTGAAGAAGTGCATGCCGCAGAAGTTCTCGGGGCGCTTGAGGTTCTGGGCCAGGCGGGTGATCGAGATGGTCGAGGTGTTGGAAGTGAGGATGGTGTCCTCGCTGACCAGGCCTTCCACCTCGGTCAGCACCGCGTCCTTGACCTTGGGGTTCTCGACCACCGCCTCGACCACCAGGTCGACATGACCGAAATCGCCGTAGGAGAGTGTCGGGCGGATGTGGGTCAGCTTCTCGGCCATCTGCTCGGTGCTGAGCTTGCCGCGCTCCACCTGCTTGGCAAACAGCTTGCGCGACTCCTTGAGGCCCAGCTCGATGGCGTCCTCCTTGATGTCCTTCATCAGGATCGGCGTGCCCTTGGAGGCACTCTGGTAGGCGATGCCGCCACCCATGATGCCGGCCCCCAGCACCGCCGCCTGCTTGACCGCCTTGGCCTGCTTCTCGTACTTGCCGGCCTTCTTCTTGACCACCTGATCGTTGAGGAACAGCCCCACCAGGTTGTAGCAGACGTCGGTCAGCGCCAGCTTGGCGAAGGCCTTGGCCTCGATGGCCTGGGCGCGGGCGCGCTCCTCGCCGGCGCCCTTCTGGATCACCTTGATCGCCTCGACCGGCGCCGGGTAGTGCGGCCCCGCCTTGCCGGCCACGTAGCCCTTGGCGGTCTCGAAGGCCATCATCTGCTCGATGGCGTTGAGCTTGAGCGGCCCGGTCTTCTCGGCACGACGCGCCTGGTAGTCGAGCTCACCGGCGTTGGCTCGCGCGAGGATGTCCAGGGCCGCCGCCTCGAGCTGCTCGTTCGGCACCACGGCATCCACCGCGCCCACCTTGAGAGCGGCATCTGCACGGTTCTCGCCGCCGCCGGCGATCCACTCCACGGCGTTGTCCGAACCGATCAGGCGTGGCAAGCGTACGCAGCCCCCCCAGCCGGGCAGGATACCGAGCTTGGTTTCGGGCAGGCCGATCTTGGCCTTCTCGCTCATCACCCGGAAATCGGTGGTCAGCGTCACTTCGCAACCGCCACCCAGCGCCAGCCCGTTGATGGCGGTGACCGTGGGGAACGGCAGATCCTCGATGGCGTTGAAGATCTCGTGCACCTTGAGGTTCATCTCGACCAGGTACTCCTCGCCCTTCTCGAAGATGCCGTGGAATTCGGTGATGTCGGCCCCGACGATGAAGACTTCCTTGGCGCTGCCGATGACCAGTCCCTTGAGGCCGCTCTGGGCACGGATGGCGTGGACGGCCTCGTCCAGTTCGGCCACCACCGCGCTCGACAGCTTGTTGATGGACTCGTCCTTCAGATCGAAGGTGAGCATGGCGATGTCGTCGCCCCCGCTACTGGTACCGCGTGCCACCGTGATGGCGTTGCCTTGATAGATCATCCACGAATCTCCACACAGAGGTTGGCGTTGGAGGAGTGCCAGTTTCATACGGCCGTTTGATTCCGAAAGCTTGGTGCACTCCGGGCGGCGCGTCAAGCCCCAGAATCGCTTTGTGGAGAATGGGAGGCGAACTCCCGGGGAACCTATCCATTAGCGCGATAATCAAAATGCCAATGGCCGTTACTTGACGAGACAAGTTGCATTACACGCAAGGGGTCCGGACAATTCGGCAAATTCAACGTTTAAGCGGAGTCCCATGCACCAGAACATCGGCTTCCGACTGTCGCGCCTGCCACGCCTGTGGCGTGCCATCATCGACCGGCGCCTCGCTCCGCTGGGCCTGACACAGACGCGCTGGATCACGCTGTATCATCTCTGGCGGCTCGGCGATGGGCAGCCACAGTGCGACCTGGCCCGGGCGATCGGCGTCGAGGCGCCCTCCCTGGTCCGCACCCTCGATCAACTCTCGGAGCAGGGGCTGATCGAACGCTGTCCCTGCGAACAGGACCGGCGCACCAAGCGGGTTTTCCTGACCGCGGCGGCGGACCCGCTGCTCGAGCAGATCGACGAGGTGGTGACCCAGGCCCGGCGCGAGATGCTGGCAGGGCTCAGCGAGGCGGATATCCGTCAGCTCGACGCCCTGCTGGAGCATATCGAGAACAATGGCCTGGCAATCCAGGCCAGGGAGAGCGAAGGCTGAGCGCTGTCAGTCGCCCGACGCGCCTTCACCGAAGCCAGTCCCGACCCGGCGCTGATCGGCACGGCCGGCCAAGGCATCGCGCAACTGGCGGAAATCCTCGACGTAGGTGAGGAAGCGCTCCGCCGTCTGCGACTCCCACCACCACAGGGTGATCGAGGTCTCGCTGGACTCGACCACCAGTGCATCCTGCGGCAGGCGTGTCAAGAGCGCTTCGAGCGGTTCGCGCGCCGATGGCGGCAGGGGGCGGAGCGGCTCGATCCGCCAGCGCCAGTCGGCCACGCAGGGCTTGAGCAGATCGCTGGCTTCACTTGCCCGCACCAGCAGGAAGCGTGGCCCGGGGGCAACGGCCGGATAGCTCCAGCGATACCCCGGCATGGCGGTCTCGATACCGTGCAGAGGGGGCTTTTCCAACACCACCTTGACCCCTGCCTTGGCCGCCGCATTGCGCAGCGGCACGATGCGACGCTGCCGAGGGCTGGGCTTGAGCCACATCACCGGTGAGATCATCAGCAGCAGTGCCGCCAGAATGACTAGCCAGACCATCCCGTTTCTCCCGATTCTTGACGCAAGTCGTTGTCTTGATTCATCAGCCGTCCTAGAGTGAAGGCATATCGATCACAAGCCGTTACGCTGGAGCCCTGCCATGAGCAATGAATACCGCCACATCCTGGTCGCCGTCGATTTGACCAAGGACTCCCACAAGGTGCTTGAGCGCGCCCTGCAGATCGCCGAGCGCAACCAGGCCAAGCTGTCGATCATGCACACGCTGGAGCCGCTGGGCTTCGCCTATGGCGGCGACATCCCCATGGACCTCACCAGCATCCAGGATCAGTTGGATGAACATGCCAAGCAGCGCCTGGCCGAGATCGCCGACCCTCACGTGGCCAAGGAGAACCAGCACGTGCTGGTCGGCATGCCCGACACCGAGATCCATCGCTTTGCCGCCGAGAACGGCGTCGACCTGATCGTGGTCGGCTCCCATGGCCGGCACGGCTTCGCCCTGCTACTCGGCTCCACCTCCACCGGCGTACTGCACGGCGCCCAATGCGACGTACTCGCGGTGCGAGTGGGGAAGAAGGGCGAAACCGCCGAGTAGCGCTTACTCCCCCGCCGCCATGGACTCCAGTTCCATCCACCGCTCCATGGCGGCATCGAGTTCGGCCTGCTTGTCGCTCATGGCCTGCAATGTCTCGGACACGCTTCCCGCGTCCTGTTGGTAGAACGCCGGATCGCCAACCCGGGACTCGAACTCGGCCACCTCGGCTTCGAGCCTCTCGATCTCGGCCGGCAGGGCGTCGAGTTCCCGCTGCAGCTTGTAGGAGAGCTTGGCGGGCTTTTTCGCTGCCGGCGCTGAGGGCGCCGCACTGGCCGGCGCTTTCTCTACCGGCTTCGCCGTAGGCTCCACCTGCTGACGCGCCGCCCCCTCCCAGGGCGCCGGTGGCAGTTTCCCGCCCTGGCGCACCCAGTCGCTGTAGCCACCCACGTATTCACGCACCACGCCGTCGCCCTCGAAGGCCAGCACCCCGGTCACCACGTTGTCCATGAAGGCACGGTCGTGGGAGACCAGCAGCAAGGTGCCGTCGAAGTCGAGCAGCAACTCCTCGAGCAGCTCCAGGGTCTCGACGTCGAGGTCGTTGGTCGGTTCGTCGAGCACCAGCACGTTGGCCGGCTGGGTGAACAGCTTGGCCAGCAGCAGACGGTTGGACTCGCCGCCGGAGAGCGCCTTGACCGGCTGGCGCGCCCGTTCCGGGGTGAACAGGAAATCCTGCAGGTAGCTGATGACGTGCTTGTCCTTGCCGCCCACGTTGACCCTGTCGCTGCCCTGGGCGACGTTGTCGTAGACGCTCTTCTCCGGCTCCAGCCCCGCGCGCAGCTGGTCGAAGTAGGCCACCTTGAGGTTGGTACCCAGCCGCACCTTGCCCTCGCTGGGCTCGAGTTCGCCGAGCAGGATCTTGAGCAGCGTGGTCTTGCCGGCACCGTTGCGTCCGATCAGGCCGATGCGGTCGCCGCGCTGAATCTCGAGCGACAGGTCGCGAACGATCGTCTCGTCGCCGAAACGGTGGGTCACGCCGACGAGCTCGACCACCCGCTTGCCGCTGCGTTCGCCGCTGTCGATGCCGAAGCTGGCACGGCCCTGGACCTCGCGCCGCTGGCTGCGCTCGCGCCGCAGTTGCTCGAGCGCGCGCACCCGGCCCTCGTTACGGGTTCGCCGCGCCTTGATGCCCTGCCGGATCCAGGCTTCCTCCTGGGCCAGCTTCCTGTCGAATTCGGCGTGCTCCCGCGCCTCCACCTCGAGCTCGTGGGCCTTCTGCTGCTGATACTTGGCGTAATCCCCGGGATAGCGCCCCAGCCGGCCGCGATCGAGTTCGAGGATGGTCGTCGCCAGCTTCGACAGGAAGGCCCGGTCGTGGGTGATGAACAGCACCGCGCCGTTGAAATCGAGCAGCTGCTCCTCGAGCCAGGCGATGGTGTCGAGATCGAGGTGGTTGGTAGGTTCGTCGAGCAGCAGCAGGTCGGGCTCGGCCACCAGCGCCCGGGCCAGCGCCACGCGCCGGCGCCAGCCCCCCGAGAGCGAGCTCATCGAATCGTCGGCCGGCAGTCCCAGGCGCGTCAGCACCACGTCGATGCGCTGATGGAAGGACCAGCCGTCGATGGCTTCGAGCCGGCTCTGCAGGGTCGCCATGCGCTTCATGTCGGGCTCGGCCGCCTGCACCAGGCGGTGGTACTCGGCCAGCAGCTCGCCCGCCTGGGGCAGCCCCTGGGCCACCACGTCGAAAATGGTCTGGCCGGAAGCGGCCGGCAGGTCCTGCTCCAGCACGCCGATCTTCAGTCCCGGCGCGCGCCAGATGCTGCCGTCGTCGGGCAGGATCTCCCCCGCCACCAGCTTGAGCAGAGTCGACTTGCCGGTACCGTTGCGCCCGACCAGCGCCAGACGTTCGCCCTTCTCCAGCACCAGGTCGGCGCCGTCGAGCAGCACATGGGTACCATAGGCCAGTTGCAGGCCTTCCAGACGTAGCAGGGTCACGCGCTCACCTCATCGTTCATCAAGGCGGCTAGTGTAACGCATGGCTGGCCCGCCGTGGCTTTGGTTACAATGCGCGAAAGCTGCAAAGGAGCGCTCCCCATTGGCTGATACCGACGCCGCCTTCAACGACGTTCTGCCCGAGGCACTGCGCTTTCGTTCGCCCGCCCCGCTGGTGGACATCGGCGCCAACCTGACCCACGACAGCTTCGGCCGCGATCTCGAGGCGGTAGTGAGGCGGGCGCGGGCGGCCAACGTGACGACCCTGATCGTGACCGGCACCGATCGCACCCATGCCGAGCAGGCCGTGGCGCTGGCCCAGCGCTATTCCGGGTTGTTCGCCACGGCCGGCGTACACCCCCACGATGCCAGTCGCTGGGACGCCTCCCTGGCCGCCGCCATGCGGGAGCTGCACCAACGCCCCGAGGTGCTGGCCGTGGGCGAGTGCGGCCTCGATTTCAACCGCAACTTCTCCACGCCGGCCGAGCAGGAGCGCGCCTTCGAGGCCCAGTTGGGGCTTGCCGCGGAGAGCGGCAAGCCACTGTTCCTCCACGAGCGCGACGCCGGCCCACGCCTGCGCGAGATGCTCAAGGCCTGGCGCGACGACCTCGCCGATGCGGTGGTGCACTGTTTCACCGCCGATCGCGATACCCTCTACGGCTACCTCGACCTGGATCTACACATCGGCCTGACGGGGTGGATCTGCGACGAGCGACGCGGTCATCATCTGCGCGAGCTGGTGCGCGAGATCCCGTCCGACCGACTGATGGTGGAAACCGACTGCCCCTATCTGCTGCCGCGCGATTTACCTGCCAGACTCAAGGGCAGGCGCAACGAGCCTGCACTGCTACCCTGGATCGTACGCGAGATCGCTCACTGGCGAGGCAGCGATGAAGCGGAGCTGGCCCGTGCCACCACGAAGACCGCCCAACGCTTCTTCCGCCTGAACGAGGCAGGCGAAGCCCAGGAGACAGGCCGTGCCCAACAGGAGTCGTGATATGGCCGAAATACCCGGATTCATCGCCGTGGAGACCGGCGACGACAGCGATCTGCCCCTGGCCATTGCCTGGGCACTGCCCGACGGGCGTATCAAGCACACCCTGATACAGCCCGACGAGGACTGGCTCGACGATGAGTTCAACGAGCTCAACGGGTATAGCCTGGAGGAGTTGCACAGCTTCGGCGCGAGCCCCCTGGACGTGATCCGGGAGCTGGAGAGCGACCACTTCAGCGCCACCCTGTTCACCGCCGGCATCAGCGGCGATGAAGCCGCCCTGGCGCGCCTGTTCGACACCTACGGCATCGACCCCTTCGTCGAGCTGGCTCCCGCCGACAGTCTCTATCCCGAGCTGTCCGCCGGCGAATGGAGCCGAGCGCGCAACGAGCTGTTCGGTGAAATGGGGCTCGAGCCGCTACGCCCCGATCACGAGGTCGAGGTGATGCTGCATCTTCACCAGCGTCTAGCCGAGGGCTGATGCTTCCTCGGCCGTCAGCAATCGGTCACGCTGCTCGACAATGCCCATGCACAACAGGCGTGGCTCCTGCTGCTGGCCGGTCTGAAAGGCAGCCTTGTCGCTCCAACCCTGCCAGCCGAGCTGGATCAGCGCCTGGGCCGTGGCGCCACCCAGCGTCGCCCCGGGGCCGGGTATGACGATGCGGTCGGGGGCGAACTCACGCACGCCGACCTTGACGGCCGTGGTGAAGTCGTAGGGGGCGATCAGCTGCTCGCCCAGGGTGTAATCCCAGAGCGCCTGCGGGTCAGTACTCCACGGCGTCCAGATATGGCCGCGGCCGTCGATCATCGGCACTTCGGGAGCACGGAACGGCCCGGCACCAAGCCGCCGACGCGCCTCGCGTTTCACTCCCTCCTGAAGGGGCGTATGGAAGGCGGCGTGCTGATGCAGCCGCAGCGGGAAGCGCTCGCGCGCCGGCAGCCGCTCGGTCAGGCGCGCAAGCCCCGTCTCGTTGCCGCCGAACACCAACATGCCCCCAAGCTCGATCGAGAGATAGAGTTCGGCCCCCGAGCTACCGTGAATACGCCCGATCAGCTCCAGTAGTTCCTGACGCAGCGCCCAGTCCGGCCGCCATGTTTCATCGACCCAAGGATAGATGACCTGGCCGCCGGCCAGGCTCTCCTGCATCAGCCATCCCATGGTGCCGATCAGGTGCATCGTCTCATCGGGCCCCAGGGCGCCGGCCGCCGCAAGGGCAATGTACCAGCCCATGGAGTTGCCGGTGACCGCCACGATCTCGTAGCGCTCACGATCGATCGCCAGCAGGTCGGCCCAGGCGCAGGCATAGATCAGCGGCGAGGCGTGCTCGCCCCGCCCGTGCAGGCTCTGGCGGAAAGGTGTCTCGCCGTCCAACTCGGAGAGCGTCGGCAGATCGGCCTCACGGCGCATGGCATCGAAGCGCCCCAGCCACTCGCTGCCGCCCGCCAGTCGGTTGAGGGTGCCCCACTCCGCGGCATTGTAGGTGCCGCGGCCGGGACAGACGACCAATATGCGCTCGCGGATCGGTTCGCCGTTCATTTTGCTGTCGCTGCGGTTCATGCTTCACCACTCCCTGCCGTGACCTTACCCACCGCCTTCGCGGCCACTTCACCGTGCAGCCCAGGCGCCACGAGGCAACGTCCCTGCGCCACGATCGCTTCCACCGAGGGCAACGTGACCGTGGCTGCCCGCCCCAGGGGAATGAAGCTGTCCTCGGCGGTGAGCCGGTGCAGCCTGTCGCTCGCCATACCGCGCTCCACCAGGCCCGCGATCAGCTCCTCGCTGGGCGAACCGCTGCGCCGACACTCATCGACGACCAGTATCTGGGCGCAGTCGGCGACCCGACGATGCACGGCGTCATGATCGATGGCGGTCAGCCAGCGCAGATCGACGATGCGCAGCGCCACGCCGTCGGCTTCCAACCTGGCGGCAGCCTGGCGCGACAGATAGACACCGTTGCCGTAGGTGACGATGGCAAGCTCACGGCCCTCGCCCCAGACACCAAGCTCGCCCACAGCCAATCGATGCTCGGGCCCGGGATCGGCAAAACACCACCGCTGGTCTCCCTCCTCGAGCAGGTCGCGGGTGTGGTAGAGCGCGATCGGTTCGATCATGACCACCACGCGCTGCTCCTCGTCGGCCAGGCGCACGGCCTCCTGCAGCAAGCCCACGGCGTCGGCGGCGTTCGATGGGCAGGCCACCAGCAGTCCCGGGATGTCGCGTAGCACGGCGATGGCGTTGTCGTTGTGGAAATGCCCGCCGAAGCCCTTCTGGTAGCCGAGCCCGGCGATACGTACCACCATGGGGTTGGTGTACTGGCCGTTGGAGAAGAAGCTGAGCGTGGCCGCCTCGCCACGCAGCTGATCCTCGGCGTTGTGCAGATAGGCCAGGAACTGGATCTCGAGGATCGGCACCAGGCCGTTCTGACCCAGGCCGATGCCGAGCCCGAGGATGCTCTGCTCGTCAAGCAGGGTGTCGATCACCCGATGCGGCCCGAACTGCGCCTGCAGGCGCTGGGTCACGCCGTAGACGCCGCCCTTGCGACCGATATCCTCACCCGCCATCACCAGGTGCGGATAGCGGGTCATCGAGCGCTGCAGCGCCTGGTTGAGCAACTTGGCCATGGGTGCCGGGGTCGCGTCCACCTCGCCCTGCCAGGGTCGCGCACGCCCCGGCCTTGACGGCGGCACGATGCTTGCCATGACCTCGCTGGCCCCCTCCAGCTTGGGCCGGCGAATCGCCTCCTCGGCGACATGCGCGACCCGCTCGGCCACCGAGCGGTAGAGCGCTTCGATGGCAGCGGTATCGAGCACCCCATGGCGCTGGAGCAGACCGGCCGTGACCAGCAGCGGATCGCGCGCCTCATCGGCCTTGATGCGGGCAGGCGTCATATAGGCCTGCTGGGCATCGGAGCCGGCATGACCGTAGAGCCGCACGCAGCGCATGTGCAGGAAGACCGGCTGCTTGCGGCAGCGCGCGATGCGCTCGGCTTCTCTGGCCGCCCGCCAGGTATCGAGCAGGTCGAGACCGTCGCAGGCGAGGTAGTGGAAGCCGGGGCGCGAACGCATGCTGGCTTCGATCCAGCCATCCGGCGTGGGCGTGGAAATGCCGATGCCGTTGTCCTCGCACACCATCACCAAGGGCATCGGCGCCCCCTGGTAGGCGGCCCAGCCGGCAGCGTTGAGCGCCCCCTGGGCGGTGGAGTGATTGAACGAAGCGTCGCCGAAACTGCAGATCGCCACGCTGTCGGCGGGCCACTCGCCAGCGCCGCCCAGCCGCCGCCACAATCCAAAGCTGTAGGCGGCTCCCACGGCCTTGGGCAGGTGCGAGGCGATGGTGCTGGTCTGTGGCGGGATGTGCAGCGCCTTCGAGCCCAGCACCTTGTGCCGGCCGCCGGAGATCGGATCCTCCGCCGAGGCGGCAAAGCTCAGCAGCAGGTCCCACAGCGGCGTCTGCCCCGGCACCGCCCGGCTGCGCTGGATCAGAAAGGCCGCATCGCGATAGTGCAGGAAGGCGGGGTCGGTAGCACGAAAGGCACGCGCAATGGCGGCGTTGCCTTCGTGGCCCGCGCTGCCAATGGTGTAGAAGGCCTCGCCCCGAGCCTGCAGGCGTCGGGCGTGCAGGTCCAGGTGACGGCTCATCAGTTGGGTTTCGAACAGCTCGGCCAGACCGGAAGAAGTGAGCCCGACCTCGTCGAGCTGCCACTCCCGTTGTGGCGCTGGCCAGTCGCCGCTGCGTAGCGCAGCGTAGAATCGCTGCTCCTGTGGAAGAGGTTCGAGCACGGTGCAGACTCCGGGGCTGCCAAGGTAATGGTTACAGCCTAGCGTGCCCGACAGGCAAAGCGATAATATCGATATCCTGCCCCAGATATAGGCTTAGTTTATGGATGTGCGAAGCCTGCGCTACTTCATCGCCGCCTACGAGGGCGGCTCGATCAGCGCCGCCGCACGGCGCTGCCACGTGGCGCAACCCTCCATCTCGACCGCGCTGGTACAGCTGGAGGAGCGGCTGGGCACGCCGCTGTTCGAACGCCACCGTCGCGGCATCACGCCCACCGAAGAGGGACACCGACTCTATCCACTGGCGCGCCAGGTCAGCGAGGACCTCGATGCCATCAGCCGGCTGTTTCGCACCCCGGCACCGCCGACACCGGTTCGTCTGGGGTTGATGCGTTCCCTTGGCGCCAACCGCATGACCGCCCTGCTCAAGGAGTACATCGGCCAGGGCGACAACCTGGCCCTGACCCTGGTCAATCCGGAGGAGCGCTGCGATGCGCGCATCATCGGCGAACAGGACCTGTCGCCAGGCGAGGCCTTCCAACCGATCTGGCACGACAGCTACCGCCTCGCGCTGCCCAGCGGGCACCCGCTGGGCCTGAAGGGCACTGTCTCGCTGTCCGATCTAGACGGATTGCCGTTCATCTGGCGCCACCCTTGCGCCGCCATGCAGCAGCTGGCCACGGCGCTCAGCGATGCCGGCGTGCGCTGCCAGGTCCGTGCGCGCCTGCGTACCATCGAATACACCCTGGGGCTGGTGGCGGCCGGGGTCGGTGCCTCGCTGGTGCCGGCCTGGCCGGAGATCCTCAGTCATCCGGACGTGCAGAGCCGCCCCCTTGCCGAGCTCGATATTCGCCAGACCATCGGCGTCGCCTACCCGGCGCGACAGGCCATGCCTGCTCTCGAGCCGCTGCTTCAGCTCGGCAGAGCGGCGTGGGAGACTCGCGAGCGCAGCTGATCGAATACAGCCAGCCCCGCTGACAGGGCGCTCTGCATGGGCTCGCCCCGTTGGTAGAAGGCCAGCAGCGCAGCGTTGAATGCGGCAGCCCGGCATGGCAGCCCCTCCCGCTCGTAGCGGGCCGCGCGCAGCGCGACGCGGTCATGGAAGGCCTCGCGGTCGACCTCGACCTCACCGCCCAGATTGTCGACGCTGATATGAAAGCGCAGCCCGCAAGCTCGGGAGAAGAGCATTTCCAGTGCCTGCGGCGCCACTTCGGCCTGCTCGAAGCGGCGTTGCTGCTCTGCGTTGCGTCCGTCGGGCAGGTACCAGTAGCCGTAATCCTCCCGCAGACGCCGCTGCTCACCGGCGATGCACCAATGGCTGATCTCGTGCAAGGCGCTCGAGTAGAAGCCTCGCGCGAAGATCACTCGATGCCAGGGAACGACATCGTCGGCGGGCAGGTAGAGCGGCTCGTCGCCGCCACGTACCAGCCGGGTATTGAAACGCTGCTGAAAGAGGCCGTCGAACAAGGCGATCACGTCATCGAGGTGATGCGTCACGGGTTCTCCATGCATGACGAATGGCCCGCCAGTATAGGCGAGTCGTTTGCGCAGCGAAATTCACCGGGAATTGCTAACATATTCGGTTTCCTTGGCATGTGGCCAAGGCCTGAGATGCATGGAGCACCCCCTTGGCAACGTTCTTCACCGACCTGCTGAGCGTCAGCCGCACGGAAACGCGGCCCCTGCTGCGGCTGACCTTGCCGATCTGCGGCGCCCAGCTGGCTCAGGCAGGCATGAGCGTCACCGACGTGATGATGACGGGCCGTGTCAGCGCCACTGACCTGGCGGCGGTCTCCGTGGGCTCCAGCCTGTGGCTGCCGTTGATGCTGTTCATGACCGGCACGCTGATGGGGCTGACGCCTATCGTCGCCCATCTGCTGGGAGGTGGAGCCACCAAGCATATCCGCCCTAACGTCCACCAGGCGCTATGGCTCGCGCTGGCCCTGGGGCTGTCGTCGGCGGCACTGCTGTGGCTCTTGGTGGCCCCTATCTTTCGCCTGTTGGAAGTTCCCCCCGAGGTTGCCCATCGCTCCTCGGCCTATCTCGCCGCCGTCGCCTTCGGCATGCCGGGCGTCGCCCTGTTCCAGGCGTTGCGCGCCTTCTCCGACGGCATGAACCATACCCGTCCCTCGCTGTGGATCAGCCTGGTGGGACTCGGCGTGAACATCCCCAGCAACTTCGTGCTGATCTACGGCGGCGATGGACTCACCGGTTTATTCGGCAGTTGGCTGCCGACCTGGCTACAGGAACTGCCGGCCCTGGGGGCACTGGGCTGCGGCATCGCCACCGCCCTTTCCATGTGGACCATGTGCCTGGCCATGGCAGCGTATACACGTCGCTCCAGGGCCTATGGCGACGTCTCGCTATGGCACTCCCCAACACTGCCCCGCTGGCGCCTGATCGGCGAACTGCTCTATGTGGGCGTTCCCATCGGCGTGGCGATCTTCGTCGAAGTGACGCTGTTCACGCTGATCTCGCTGTTCATCGCCAGCCTGGGAGAAGTGACGGTGGCAGCGCACCAGGTCGCCCTGAACTACACCTCGATCCTGTTCATGCTGCCGCTGGCGCTGAGCATGGCACTTACCGTCAGGGTCGGTAATACGCTCGGCCAGGGCAAGCCCATGCAAGCTCGGATGGTGGCTTGGAACGGGGTGCTGGTCTCGGTGCTGATCGCCCTGTTCAACAGTGCGCTGCTGTGGTTCACGGCAGAGCCTGTCATGGCCCTCTACACTCATGATACGGCCGTCCAGCGCCTGGCCTTGTCGCTGATCCTGCTGGCCATGCTGTATCAGATCTCCGACTCGCTCCAGGTCAACCTGGCCGGCGCCCTGCGAGGCTACAAGGATACAAGGGTCATCATGCTGATCACCCTGCTCGCCTACTGGGCGGTGGGACTAGGCGGCGGTCATTGGCTGGGAACCCGCGGCCTGCCCGGCGGGAGCGGCCCGCTCGGCGTGCATGGTTATTGGATTGGCCTGATCGCCGGGCTCACCGTGGCCGCGGCCCTGCTTGGCGCACGCTTACGGTGCAAGGCCAAGGGAGTCGCGAATGGCAAGCTGGATATCGCTCGGGATTGAAGCGAAACGCTACCTGGCCCCTCTCATGCTCGTACTGTCACTGGTTGGCTGCCGCAGCGAGGAAGAGGCTGAAACCAGACTCGTACGATACCAGCAGGCTCTGGCCGAGGGGTTGGGCCAACCAGCCCCGCAAGCAAGCGCCCCACCCAATATTGGCGCTTTCCCCGACCGCAACGAACGCCTTCACGAAATCCCCGAGACCCGTGAGAGCATTCTCAAGGTCTATGCCCTGCGCGAGTGCCGGATCACCTCCCTAGTCGCCGCACGCAACAATCAGCTCGGTCGGGTGGCGCCACCCAGCCAGCAATGGATCTACGAGCTCGAACTCTGGCGCCGGCTGCACGCCTGCTGGCAAAGCAGCGTGCCGGAGACGCTCGCCGAGGCCGACCGTGAGCGACTCGGGCGGCTCACGCGGACCAAGACCGAGCAGTTACCCATGGTGAGCTGGAACAGTCTGTTCGATTCCGAGGAGTGGGTACGCAACTTCTCCCGCGCAAGCTCACCGCTGGCGCCAGACGACACCCATGGCATCGAGGCCCAGTTCGAGGCGCTGACTTGGCTGCACCAAGCCACCCTCAACCAGTTCAACCCCACCTGGCGTCATGAGTCGTCCACCCTGGAGCACCACCTCAAGTCGCTGCGCAGCCGTCCGCTGACGGCTGAGTTGTTGCGTGCCCTGCTGCTCGCCGAGCAGCGACTGGCAGAAGCTACCGCCATGCTGGCCGACACTCTCACTGCCGATGACACCTGCAGCAGGCTCTCGGCGACGCCCGACGAACTGGGTCGGCGCCAGGCCGCCAGGCAGGCCTTGGACTGGCTGGAACGACTCGAAGCCTTGGCCACCCGCTGGCTGACGATGCTCGACAACCTGATCGAGAGCCACATCCCTCCTCCCGAGACGGTCAGCGCCTATCGGGAACGCTGGCTATCGCTGGAGAACCCCGACGCCCCGCTGCCCGCTCTGCGCCAGGCACGCCGCGAACATCGCCAGCATTGGCATGCCCTGGTCGAGCGCTGTTCATGAAAAGGCGTCGCCGGACTTAACTTGTACGGCGACTCTGTGATATTGGTGATTCGTAAGAGGTAGGAGTCGATCCCGTCAGCCTTGCCGCAGCCGTGACCTTTCCGCTCGGCCCATGCAGAATCTGGAGGGAGAAACATGGGTATGCCACTGTCACCCCGCCCTGCCCGGGTCATCGACCTGGAAACGATGCGCCAGAAACTCCAGGCCAGGCGACGCCTGGTCCGCCTCTCCCCCGAACTCGACGGACTCGAGATGGTCTACAGCCTGTCCTCGGAGCCGGACGCCCTCTACGGCATGCCTATACTCGCCTGGGGGCTGCGTGAGGACGGCGACGTGGTCGGCCTGGTGCCCTGGATGGAAACCTTGACCCCCTGCCACCAGCTCGACGACGCCGAACACGGCTGCTTCGTCGGCTATCGCGATCCCGAAACCGAGGAGCTGCTGGAGTCCCCGCCACCTCACAAGGCCTGCGAGCTGGAGCATGCCGCCGCCTATTTCGACTACGAGGAAACTCGCGAGGTGACGCTGATTCAGCAGATTCCCGATACACAGGGCACTCACGCCTTGTGCATCGACGACGACAGTCACCCCTGGCAGCTCAAGCAAGTGTTCGGCTGGCGCCTGTATAGCGACGGCAACGTGGAGGCACTCCTGGCAGACGAATCCCTCGTCGAATCAACGCCGATCCTGCCCGGCGATGCCTGCCTCTATCCCGGAAAGAGCCGTCACAGGATGGTCTATTTCTTTCAGCGCAGTATCGCCAACCGCATCCGTGAGCAGGACCCCAGCACGCTCGAAGCGTTGGCCCTGATGGTGGTGCCTAGCGCCGCGAAGGAAGCCGATGATTGAGGGGAGGCCCCAGACCAGCGGACTGGCAGTACATCAGCCCAACCGGATAAAGTAGAGGTATTGCCCGTCCGACTCCTGCTGCGAGATCAGCTCATGGCCGAGAAAGCTGCAGAACTTGGGCACGTCACGAGTGGTCGCCGGATCCGTGGCGATTACCTTCAGAATCTCGCCAGGCTGCATGTCGCGCACCTTGTTGTGCATCAACATGATGGGCTCCGGGCAGTAGAGTCCGGTCGTATCCAGCTCAGCCTGATGGGTGGAGGTGGGCTGTGAGTCGGCGGTATTCGTCATCGATCGACCTCGGCGTAGGGAGCTGCTAGATGATCAAGATCATTATCGAACGTCGTATCATGCCTGGCCTGGAGGAGGAATACGAGGAGGCCGCACGTGAAGCCATGCGTCACTCCCTCGGTGCCAGGGGATTCGTTGGCGGTGAAACCCTGGTTGAACGAGGCCATAGCGACCGGCGCCTGATGATCGTGAAGTGGCGGGATTTGCGCACTTGGAACGAGTGGTACGCCAGCGAGGCGCGTGCGCGGGCCATGCAACGCATCCTGCCGCTGCTGACCGAGGACGAGACCATCCGCATCTACGAACCCTCCTACTGAGAGAGCCCGCCCGCGTCAGTCCCGCAGCCGGACGTGCACCGTGACCTCTTCGCGGTCGTGATAGAGATGCCGGCAACGCAACGTGGCGCGCACGCCGGCATCCGCCACTGCATCTTCCAACTGGGCCAGGCAGCGTTCGACCTCTTCCCAGCGCCGCCTCATCGGCAGCTTCAGGTTGAACACTGCCTCCCGGCACCAGCGCCGGGTCAACCAGCGCTGCACCATCGCCGTCACGCGAGCCGGCTTGTCGACGATGTCGCATACCAGCCAATCCAGCCGATACGGCGGCTCCCAGACGAAACCGTCCTCGCGTAGATGCTCGACCATGCCCGTGGCCATCAGGTCGCCTTTCATAGGGCCATTGTCGATGGCATAGACATGCATGCCCCGAGCCACCAGTTGCCAGGTCCACCCGCCAGGTGCCGCCCCCAGATCCGCCGCCTGCATTCCCTCAGAAAGGCGCACGTCCCACTCTTCGCGCGGAATGAACTCGTGCCAGGCCTCCTCGAGCTTTAGCGTCGAACGGCTGGGCGCCGCCGCGGGGAAGCGCAGCCGGCGAATACCGCCAGGCAGTTCGCTGCGGTTACCCGGAAAGCTCATGCCCAACTGCACGAGATCGCCACCCATCCAGAACAAGTGCAAGCGGCGCCCGCCGGCCTTGCGACGAAGGGCACCCCGCTTACGCAGGGCCGACTCTATAGGACGTGTCAGCGCCTTGATCAAACCTGCTAGCGCCTTGCCCTCGTTGGTATCGGGCGTCTCATGCCAGATCGAATCGAAACTCCAGCCGCTCTCCATCACCTGCTTGAGGATGGGAGACAGCCTGTCGTCACGCTTCAGCTGTAGTGACGGCAGCGCCACCAGACTCTGGCGCGCGAAGATGAGCCGCTCGAACGCCAACTGACGATGCAGCTCATTGGCCGGCCGCTCATCGCCGACGACCAAGTTCACGAACCCGGACTGATCGATGAACTCGGCTTTGCCCTGCCAGCCGAGTCGCTCGACGTTTGCCGCCACTTCGGCTGCCACATCGGCCTCGAAACCAGGGCGACAGTAGAAGAGCAGCTGATCGGGCACCATGCGTTCTGCCAGGCTGGACATCGACGTTTCTCTCACGGATTCGTTGGTGCCGCATGGTACCAGCCCCGGCCTTCGCTGTCGGCCCTCTCGGCATCGTTAAAAAATCGTATTTTAAAATTTCCTAATGCTCGATATTGGTGCGCAAAAAACGGCAATTTGAAAGCGATTTCGGCTCATATCAATGTCTAATTCCGACATAGCCTATGCGATTGCTGCATAATGGTGCATTGAATTATAGTGAGCGCACCTAATTAAACTCAGGATGCTCTCAATGACCTACATCCACGACACTCTCGAAGGGCTGCGCAGGAGCAGTCCGGCCCAGGGCGAGTTCTACCAGGCCGCCGAGGAAGTGCTCGAATGCCTGCGTCCCCTGCTGGAGGCCGCGCCACGTTACCACCAACACAGCATCATCGAACGCATCGTCGAGCCGGAACGTCAGATCATGTTCCGCGTCAGTTGGGTCGACGATGCCGGCAAGGTTCAGGTCAACAAGGGCTATCGCATCCAGTTCAACTCGGCACTCGGCCCTTACAAGGGCGGCCTGCGCTTTCATCCCAGCGTCAACGCCAGCATCATCAAGTTCCTGGGCTTCGAGCAGATCTTCAAGAACGCCCTGACCGGGCTACCCATCGGTGGCGGCAAGGGAGGCTCCAACTTCGACCCGAAGGGCAAGTCCGACGGCGAGATCATGCGCTTCTGTCAGTCGTTCATGAACGAGCTGTACCGCCATATCGGGCCGACCATCGACGTTCCCGCTGGCGACATCGGCGTGGGCGCCCGGGAAATCGGCTACCTGTATGGCCAGTACAAGCGTCTCACGGGCCGCTACGAAGGAGTGTTCACTGGCAAAGGGCTGAACTGGGGCGGCTCTCTCGGCCGAAAGGAAGCCACCGGCTACGGTGCGGTCTACTTTGCCCAGAACATGCTCGAAGCGCACGGCGATAGCATTACCGGAAAGACCTGTCTGGTATCCGGTGCCGGCAATGTGGCCATCTACACGATCGAGAAGCTCTACCAACTCGGCGCCCGGCCCATTACCTGCTCGGATTCCCGCGGCACGATCCATCACCCAGATGGGATCGACCTCGACACGCTGAAGCTGCTCAAGGAGGTCAAGCGAACCTCGCTGCGCGAGTACGTCGAGCACCACCCTGAAGCAACGTATATCGATGCCCAAGACTACCCGAGCGACGGCCATGCCGTATGGCGCATCAAGGGAGAAGTTGCCTTCCCCAGCGCCACGCAGAACGAGGTGACCGAGGCCGATGCCAACGCCCTGCTTAACAACGGCGTGCACTGCATCAGCGAAGGCTCGAACATGGCCGCCACCGCCACCGCCGTCGACCGCTTCCTCGAGGCCAGGATCGCCTACGGCCCCGGCAAGGCCGCCAATGCCGGCGGCGTGGCCACCAGCCAGCTCGAGATGGCGCAGAACAGCAGCATGCAGCAGTGGACCCTGGAGAAAGTCGATACCAAGCTGCAGGCAATCATGGCAGATATTCATCGGCAGTGTGCCAGCACCGCCGAGGAGTTCGGCGAACCAACCAACTTGGTACTTGGCGCCAACATCGCCGGCTTCCGCAAGGTGGCGGATGCCATGATCGATCAAGGCGTCGTATAAGCCACCCCATCCTTGCCGCCGAGATTTTCGGCACTACTGATGCAAAAGCCCCTGACCTCGCGGCCGGGGCTTTCATCATATAGATATTTTCTCGCGCCCCGCTACGCAGCCACCTTCAACCCCACCAGGCCGGCAAGGATGAGCACCAGGCTGAGCAGCCGCAGCGGCGAAGCGCTATCGCCATAGATCAGAATACCCAGCAAGACCGTACCCACCGCACCAATCCCCACCCAGATCGCGTACGCGGTACCCACGGGCAGCACCTTCATTGCCTGTGCCAGCAGATAGAAACTGGCCACCATCGCCAGAAGCGTGAGCAGACTGGGAAGCGGTCGGGTAAAGCCGGCCGACGCCTTCAGGCCCAGCGCCCACGCCACTTCGAGAAGACCGGCAACGACCAACATCAGCCAGGCCATTGGAGATTTCCTTCTTGAGGGTCCGAGGCCGTCCCCGGGTTGCAGCACACCATCGGGTCGTCCCGCTGGCGATCAGAGTCGTTTTGGAGCCCCTGAAACGACGAAACCCAGCCTCATTCGAAGCTGGGTTTCTGAAGAGATGCCTGACGATGACCTACTCTCGCATGGGGAGACCCCACACTACCATCGGCGCTGAGCGGTTTCACTGCTGAGTTCGGCATGGGATCAGGTGGTTCCCACTCGCTATGGTCGTCAGGCGAAAACGGTTGGAATCATGCTGCGTGATCGTCTCGCCCGCGCCTACCGGCGCGCTGCGTATCCGTCAATCGTGCGCGATGCGCAGACCCCTTGGGGTTATATGGTCAAGCCTCACGGGCCATTAGTATCGGTTAGCTCAACGCCTTGCAGCGCTTCCACACCCGACCTATCAACCAGCTGGTCTCGCTGGGCCCTTCAGGAGGCTCGAGGCCTCGGGGATGTCTCATCTTGAAGGGGGCTTCCCGCTTAGATGCCTTCAGCGGTTATCCCGTCCGCACGTAGCTACCCGGCAATGCCACTGGCGTGACAACCGGAACACCAGAGGTGCGTCCACTCCGGTCCTCTCGTACTAGGAGCAGCTCTTCTCAAACATCCAACGCCCACGGCAGATAGGGACCGAACTGTCTCACGACGTTCTAAACCCAGCTCGCGTACCACTTTAAATGGCGAACAGCCATACCCTTGGGACCGACTTCAGCCCCAGGATGTGATGAGCCGACATCGAGGTGCCAAACACCGCCGTCGATGTGAACTCTTGGGCGGTATCAGCCTGTTATCCCCGGAGTACCTTTTATCCGTTGAGCGATGGCCCTTCCATACAGAACCACCGGATCACTAGAACCTACTTTCGTACCTGCTCGACGTGTCTGTCTCGCAGTCAAGCACCCTTATGCTCTTGCACTCAATGCACGATTTCCGACCGTGCTGAGGGTACCTTCGTGCTCCTCCGTTACGCTTTGGGAGGAGACCGCCCCAGTCAAACTACCCACCACACACTGTCCTCGATCCGGATCACGGACCTGAGTTAGAACGCCAATGATGCCAGGCTGGTATTTCAAGGTTGGCTCCACCCGAACTGGCGTCCGGGGTTCCTAGCCTCCCAGCTATCCTACACAAGCAACATCAGCGTCCAGTGTGAAGCTATAGTAAAGGTTCACGGGGTCTTTCCGTCTAGCCGCGGGTACACAGCATCTTCACTGCGATTTCAATTTCACTGAGTCTCGGGTGGAGACAGCGTGGCCATCATTACGCCATTCGTGCAGGTCGGAACTTACCCGACAAGGAATTTCGCTACCTTAGGACCGTTATAGTTACGGCCGCCGTTTACCGGGGCTTCGATCAGGAGCTTCGCCCGAGGGCTAACACCATCACTTAACCTTCCGGCACCGGGCAGGCGTCACACCCTATACGTCCGCTTGCGCGTTTGCAGAGTGCTGTGTTTTTAATAAACAGTTGCAGCCACCTGGTATCTTCGACCGCCTCGTGCTCCAGCCGCGAGGGCCTTCACACTAACGCGGCGTGCCTTCTCCCGAAGTTACGGCACCATTTTGCCTAGTTCCTTCACCCGAGTTCTCTCAAGCGCCTGGGTATTCTCTACCTGACCACCTGTGTCGGTTTGGGGTACGGTCCCACTGTATCTGAAGCTTAGAGGCTTTTCCTGGAAGCGTGGCATCGATGACTTCCACCCCGTGGGGTGTTCGTCTCGCCTCTCGGCCTTGGGATCCCGGATTTGCCTAAGATCCCAGCCTACTGGCTTTCACCAGGACAACCAACGCCTGGCCCACCTAGCCTTCTTCGTCCCCCCATCGCAATACAGTGAGGTACGGGAATATTGACCCGTTTCCCATCGACTACGCCTTTCGGCCTCGCCTTAGGGGCCGACTCACTCTGCTCCGATTAGCGTCGAACAGAAACCCTTGGTCTTCCGGCGGGGGAGTTTTTCACTCCCCTTGTCGTTACTCATGTCAGCATTCGCACTCGTGATACCTCCAGCAGACTTCTCAATCCACCTTCATCGGCTTACACGACGCTCCTCTACCGCGAGCATGCATCCTTGATACCACTCTTCCCCTCCCGACTCGACGTTCGGGACGGCTTGGACGTCGCTTCGCGACGCCAATCGAATAGCATCAAGTGATGCATGCTCACCCGTAGCTTCGGTACCTGGTTTAGCCCCGTTACATCTTCCGCGCAGGCCGACTCGACTAGTGAGCTATTACGCTTTCTTTAAAGGATGGCTGCTTCTAAGCCAACCTCCTAGCTGTCTGAGCCTTCCCACATCGTTTCCCACTTAACCAGGATTTCGGGACCTTAGCTGACGGTCTGGGTTGTTTCCCTTTTCACGACGGACGTTAGCACCCGCCGTGTGTCTCCCACGCTTGCACTCACCGGTATTCGGAGTTTGCCTCGGGTTGGTAAGCCGGGATGGCCCCCTAGCCGAAACAGTGCTCTACCCCCGGTGGTGATACGTGAGGCGCTACCTAAATAGCTTTCGAGGAGAACCAGCTATCTCCGAGCTTGATTAGCCTTTCACTCCGATCCACAAGTCATCCAAATCTTTTTCAACAGATCCTGGTTCGGTCCTCCAGTTGATGTTACTCAACCTTCAACCTGCTCATGGATAGATCGCCCGGTTTCGGGTCTATTCCCAGCGACTGGTCGCCCAGTTAAGACTCGGTTTCCCTACGCCTCCCCTATTCGGTTAAGCTCGCCACTGAAAATAAGTCGCTGACCCATTATACAAAAGGTACGCGGTCACCCCACGAAGGGGCTCCCACTGCTTGTACGCATACGGTTTCAGGATCTATTTCACTCCCCTCTCCGGGGTTCTTTTCGCCTTTCCCTCACGGTACTGGTTCACTATCGGTCAGCCAGGAGTATTTAGCCTTGGAGGATGGTCCCCCCGTCTTCAGTCAAGGTTTCACGTGCCCCGACCTACTCGATTTCACGACACTCAGGTTTCGGCTACGGGACTATCACCCCCTATGGTCGAGCTTCCCAGCTCGTTCGCCTACCAGTCGTGCCGCTTAAGGGCTACTCCCCGTTCGCTCGCCGCTACTGGGGGAATCTCGGTTGATTTCTTTTCCTCGGGGTACTTAGATGTTTCAGTTCCCCCGGTTCGCCTCCCAACACCTATGGATTCAGTGTGGGATACCCAGCTGGTGCTGGGTGGGTTTCCCCATTCGGAAATGCCCGGGTCACAGGTTGTTTGCCACCTCACCGAGCCTTATCGCAGGCTACCACGTCCTTCATCGCCTCTGGCTGCCAAGGCATCCACCGTATGCGCTTAATCGCTTGACCATATAACCCGAAGGGGTCTGGTCTGCGATCACGTACGACAATTGCCGGATACGCTTGAAACGTATCACTTTTGCTTTCTCCTTGCGGAGAAAACGTGTCAGCATGATTCACATTGTTAAAGAGCAGACTGTCAATCGACAGTCATAAACCCGACATCGCAAGGTGCGACGATGGCTTATGACTGCAGATCCGATCAGGGTAGACTGCGGGGAAGTGGTGGAGCCAAGCGGGATCGAAGTCGTGCGCGACCCCGGCGCGACCACCTGACGTGCAAGGCAGGCGCTCTCCCAGCTGAGCTCTTCCGGACTTTCCGAAGAAAGTGGTGGAGCCAAGCGGGATCGAACCGCTGACCTCCTGCGTGCAAGGCAGGCGCTCTCCCAGCTGAGCTATGGCCCCACTGATCACCGCATTGCAACTGGCGATGAATTTCGTCGGAGACAAGGCGCTTTGGGCCGACGCATAGCTCGCTATGCGAGGTTCAAAGCAACGCCGTATCCGGCGAAATTGGTGGGTCTGGGCAGATTTGAACTGCCGACCTCACCCTTATCAGGGGTGCGCTCTAACCAACTGAGCTACAGACCCGGCTTACAACCACTGGGTCGTCGACCCAAACAGTCTTTGCTCTGGCCGATCAGGTAATTCATTGTGAGCACTTGCCGCGAGGCGTGATACGTCGTTTAAGGAGGTGATCCAGCCGCAGGTTCCCCTACGGCTACCTTGTTACGACTTCACCCCAGTCATGAACCACACCGTGGTGATCGCCCTCCCGAAGGTTAGGCTAACCACTTCTGGTGCAGTCCACTCCCATGGTGTGACGGGCGGTGTGTACAAGGCCCGGGAACGTATTCACCGTGACATTCTGATTCACGATTACTAGCGATTCCGACTTCACGGAGTCGAGTTGCAGACTCCGATCCGGACTGAGATCAGCTTTCTGGGATTAGCTCACTCTCGCAAGTTCGCAACCCTTTGTACTGACCATTGTAGCACGTGTGTAGCCCTACCCGTAAGGGCCATGATGACTTGACGTCGTCCCCACCTTCCTCCGGTTTGTCACCGGCAGTCTCCCTAGAGTTCCCGACCGAATCGCTGGCAAATAGGGACAAGGGTTGCGCTCGTTACGGGACTTAACCCAACATTTCACAACACGAGCTGACGACAGCCATGCAGCACCTGTCTCTGCGTTCCCGAAGGCACCCCTTCGTCTCCGAAGGGTTCGCAGGATGTCAAGGGTAGGTAAGGTTCTTCGCGTTGCATCGAATTAAACCACATGCTCCACCGCTTGTGCGGGCCCCCGTCAATTCATTTGAGTTTTAACCTTGCGGCCGTACTCCCCAGGCGGTCGACTTATCGCGTTAACTGCGCCACAAAGTCCGCGAAGGACCCAACGGCTAGTCGACATCGTTTACGGCGTGGACTACCAGGGTATCTAATCCTGTTTGCTACCCACGCTTTCGCACCTCAGCGTCAGTGTCAGTCCAGAAGGCCGCCTTCGCCACTGGTATTCCTCCCGATCTCTACGCATTTCACCGCTACACCGGGAATTCTACCTTCCTCTCCTGCACTCTAGCCTGACAGTTCCGGATGCCGTTCCCAGGTTGAGCCCGGGGCTTTCACAACCGGCTTATCAAGCCGCCTACGCGCGCTTTACGCCCAGTAATTCCGATTAACGCTCGCACCCTCCGTATTACCGCGGCTGCTGGCACGGAGTTAGCCGGTGCTTCTTCTGTGGGTGATGTCTTTCCTCCCGGGTATTAGCCGGAAGGCGTTCTTCCCCACTGAAAGTGCTTTACAACCCGAGGGCCTTCTTCACACACGCGGCATGGCTGGATCAGGCTTGCGCCCATTGTCCAATATTCCCCACTGCTGCCTCCCGTAGGAGTTCGGGCCGTGTCTCAGTCCCGATGTGGCTGATCATCCTCTCAGACCAGCTACGGATCGTCGCCTTGGTGAGCCGTTACCTCACCAACCAGCTAATCCGACATAGGCTCATCCGATAGCGCAAGGCCCGAAGGTCCCCTGCTTTCTCCCGTAGGACGTATGCGGTATTAGCCTGGGTTTCCCCAGGTTATCCCCCACTACCGGGCAGATTCCTATGCATTACTCACCCGTCCGCCGCTCGCCACCAGGGAGCAAGCTCCCCGTGCTGCCGCTCGACTTGCATGTGTTAGGCCTGCCGCCAGCGTTCAATCTGAGCCATGATCAAACTCTTCAGTTTCAAATCATTGCGGTTCTTGCTCGCCCCTTCCCGAAGAAACGGACGAAAGCGAACCAAACTCGGCTCAAGGTCAAAGCTTCTCAAAAGACCCGAAGGTCTCGACGAGTCGCTTGCCTTGAAATGGTGTGACTTCTCACCACCTCATCGACAAGCGCCCACATGAATTACCTGATCGATTGTTAAAGAGCAGCTCGCTTGCTGTCGTGGCCGTCGATCCCGTGACCGAGGGGCCTCGCCAGCGCCCTGCGAGGAAGGCGTATTCTACTGAAGCGTCGGAGTTTGTCAACTCTCTTCGAGGCCGTCACCGAGGTGATCCTGACCGCGAAGACCCGCCTGAGCCGGCGACCGCAAGCCCGCTTGCGGACTTGCTTTCGAGTGGGGCGCATTCTACCGAATCCACCGTGGGCGTCAAGCGCGAATCTTGCGAAGCGAGTCGAAAAATTCAAAGCATGACAACCACTTACCACTCCTCCCACCGCTGGCCACGTTGCCCGTCGCCGGCAGCGGATGCGTACTTTAAGGGGTGCCGACCGATGACGCAACCCTCCGCGTCAAAAAAATATAGCTCAGGATTCAGACGTCAGCCATGACGGCGATCAATTTTCTCATGCTCGTACACGCCGTACCACGCGACATCAAATGACGAAGAGGTCGACGAATCGATGTACCGGCGTGGCTTCCAGCTGCGCCCGATCGCTGCACAACGAGAATATTCGCTCGCAGCGCCCGGCGGGGAAGCGCGTGGCCAAGTTGCGCCGAAACTTCTCCTCGAGGATGGGAATGCCTTCGTCGCGACGTCGGCGGTGGCCAAGCGGATACTCCACTTCGATGCACTCCGTGGCGCTGCCGTCGCCGAAGTAAACCTGGATGGCGTTGGCGATTGAGCGCTTGTCGGCGGCAAGATACTCCTGGGTGTAGCGGGGCTCCTCTCTCACCTCCATCTTGTCGCGCAGCGTATCGATCAGCGGATGCTGGCGATGAAAGTCATCCTCGTAGTGTTCGGCGGTCAGATCGCCGAAGATCAACGGCACGGCCACCATGTACTGCAGGCAGTGGTCACGGTCCGCCGGGTTGGCCAACTCGCCCTCCTTGGAGATGATGCGAATCGCCGATTCATGAGTGGTGATGACGATACGCTCGATCTCCTCGAGGCGGCCCTTGACCTGAGGGTGTAAACGCACGGCGGCCTCGCAGGCCGTCTGCGCATGGAACTCTGCCGGGAAGGCGATCTTGAACAGGATGTTTTCCATCACGTAGGTGCCGAATTCGCGCTGGAAGCGAAGCTTCCTCTCCCCTTCCGGCTTGAGCGCCTGGTCCTTGTTGGTCTTGGAGAAGAGCACGTCGTAGAAGCCCCACTGCGGTGCGCTGAGCACCCCGGGGATCCCCATCTCGCCACGCAGGGCAATATCAGCCAGGCGCACGCCGCGAGACGTGGCGTCTCCCGCGGCCCAGCTCTTGCGCGAGCCGGCGTTGGGTGCATGGCGATAGGTACGCAGACTCTGCCCGTCGGCCCAGGCATGCGACAACGCCGACAGCAGTTGCTCCCGGCTCGCCCCCATCAGGTGGGCGGCTACCGCCGTGGATGCCACCTTGACCAGCACCACATGATCCAGCCCGACCCGGTTGAAGGAGTTTTCCAGCGCCAGCACGCCCTGAATCTCGTGCGCCTTGACCATCGCCTCGAGCACGTCGCGCAGGGTCAGCGGTGCCTCGCCCTGGGCGACTCGCTTTTGCGAGAGGTAATCCGCCACGGCGAGAATGGCACCCAGGTTGTCAGAGGGATGCCCCCACTCGGCGGCAAGCCAGGTGTCGTTGTAGTCGAGCCAGCGCACGATGCAGCCGATGTCCCAGGCGGCCTTGACCGGATCCAGGCGAAAAGAGGTGCCGGGCACACGCGCGCCATGAGGCACCACCGTACCCTCGACGAGAGGGCCCAGATGCTTGGTGCATTCCGGAAAGCGCAGCGCCAAGAGGCCGCAGCCCAGGGTATCGATGAGACAGTTGCGTGCGGTATCCAGCGCCTCCTCGCTCTCGATCCGATAGTCGAGAACGTAGTCGGCGATCATCTGCAGTTCAGGGTCGTAATCGGGACGGACGTTGCGTTCGACGGTGGTGCTCATGCTCCCTCCTGTCTCAGGCTCGATGTCGTCTCCTCTCACTATAGAAAACGCCCCAAGCCTTGCGACCCGGGGCGATACCTGGCACGGCGAATGCCTAGAACGAATCGCCGGGCACTCGCACCCACCCTTCCATCAACACCCGGGCGCTGCGGCTCATCACCGCCTTGGTTGCCGTCCACTGGCCATTGGACTGGGAGGCTTCCGCTCCCACTCGCAGGGTGCCGGAGGGATGGCCGAAGTGCACAGAGTTGCGCTCGCCGCCGCCTGCCGCCAGGTTGACCAGGGTGCCGGGCACCGCCGCCGCCGTGGCGATGGCCACGGCTGCCGTGCCCATCATGGCATGGTGCAGCTTGCCCATGGAGAGCGCGCGCACGACAAGGTCGATGTCCGAGGCCATGATCGCCTTGCCGCTCGAGGCGACATAGTCGGCCGGCGGGGCGACGAAGGCCACCTTGGGCGTGTGCTGGCGCTCGGCCGCCTCGCTGACCTCCTTGATCAGCCCCATGCGCACCGCGGCATGGGCGCGAATCGACTCGAACATCGTCAGCGCCCGGGTATCGCCGTTGATCGCCTCCTGCAGCTCGGTGCCGCTATAGCCGATCGCCGCGGCATTGACGAACACTGTCGGAATACCGGCATTGATCATGGTGGCCTCGAGAGTCCCCACCCCCGGCACCTCGAGTTCGTCGACCAGGTTGCCGGTGGGGAACATGGCGCCCTCGCCGTCGGCCGGGTCCATGAACTCGACCGCCACCTCGGCGGCCGGGAAGGTCACGCCGTCGAGCTCGAAGTCGCCGGTCTCCTGCACCTCGCCGTTAGTGATCGGGACTCGTGAGACGATGGTCTTGCCGATATTGGCCTGCCAGATACGCACCGTGGCGATGCCGTTCTCGGGGATGCGCGAGGGATCCACCAGGCCGTTGCTGATGGCGAAGGGACCGACGGCGGCGGAGAGATTGCCGCAGTTGCCGCTCCAGTCGACGAAGGGCTTGTCGATGGAGACCTGGCCGAACAGATAGTCGACGTCGTGATCCGGACTTTCGCTCTTCGACAGGATCACCGTCTTGCTGGTGCTGGAGGTGGCTGCACCCATGCCGTCGATCTGCTTCTGGTAGGGATCGGGGCTGCCGATCACCCGCAGCAACAAGGCGTCACGGGCCGGGCCGGGCCGGCGCGCCGCCTCGGGCAGATCCTCCAGACGAAAGAAGACGCCCTTACTGGTACCGCCACGCATGTAGGTGGCAGGAATCTTGATTTGAGGAACGTGGGCCATGGCACTCGCTTCGTGAAATGACGGAGAACCCCGGCGATGACGCCGGGGCGTTCACGTGATGTGTGGATCAGGCCACCGCTTCGGACTCGAGAAAGTCCTGGGCGAAGCGCTGCAGCACGCCACCGGCGGAGTAGACCGTAACCTCCTCGGCGGTATCCAGACGGCAGATCACCGGTACCCGCTCGACGTCACCGGACTTGCGGTGAATGACCAGTTCGAGCGTTGCCCGAGGCGCCGGCTTGCCTTCGACGTCATAGGTCTCGGTGCCGTCGAGCTTGAGCGTGTGGCGCGTGGTGCCCTCCTGGAACTGCAGCGGCATCACACCCATGCCCACCAGGTTGGTGCGGTGGATGCGCTCGAAGCCCTCGGCGACGATGGCCTCCACGCCGGCCAGCGCCACGCCCTTGGCCGCCCAGTCGCGCGAGCTGCCCTGGCCGTAGTCGGCCCCGGCGATGACGATCAGCGGCTGTCCGCGCTCCATGTAGGTCTCGATGGCCTCCCACATGCGGGTGACCTTGCCTTCCGGCTCGATGCGCGCCAGCGAACCCTGGATCACCTCGCCCTTCTCGTCCCGCACCATCTCGTTGAACAGCTTGGGGTTGGCCAGCGTGGCGCGCTGGGCGGTGAGGTGGTCGCCGCGGTGGGTGGCGTAGGAGTTGAAGTCCTCCTCCGGCAAGCCCATCTTGGCCAGGTACTCGCCCGCCGCGCTGTCCAGGAGAATGGCGTTGGAGGGCGACAGGTGGTCGGTGGTGATGTTGTCGGGCAGGATTGCCAGCGGCCGCATGCCCTTCAGCGCACGCTCACGCGCCATGTTGCCCTCCCAATAGGGCGGACGACGAATATAGGTACTCTGCGGACGCCATTCGTAGAGCGGGCTCTTGGCCTGTTCTACCTCGTCGAGGTTGAACATGGGGATGTAGACCTGCTTGAACTGCTCCGGCTTCACGTACTCGTCGACAATGGCATCGATCTCTTCGTCGCTGGGCCACAGCTCCTTGAGGGTGACGGGGTTACCGGCCTTGTCGTAGCCCAGTGCGTCCTTCTCGATGTCGAAGCGCACGGTGCCGGCAATGGCGTAGGCCACCACCAGCGGCGGCGAGGCCAGGAAGGCCTGCTTGGCGTAGGGGTGGATGCGCCCGTCGAAGTTGCGGTTGCCGGAGAGCACTGCGGTGGCATAGAGGTCGCGGTCGATGATCTCCTGCTGGATCTCCGGGCGCAGCGCGCCGGACATGCCGTTGCAGGTGGTGCAGGCGTAGGCGACGATGCCGAAGCCGAGCTTCTCGAGTTCGGGCAGCAGGCCGGCCTCCTCCAGATAAAGGCGCGCGACCTTGGACCCGGGGGCGAAGGAGGATTTTACCCAGGGCTTGCGTACCAGGCCCAGTTCGTTGGCCTTCTTGGCCAGCAGCCCCGCCGCCACGACGTTGCGCGGGTTGGAGGTATTGGTACAGCTGGTGATGGCGGCGATGATCACCGCGCCGTCGGGCATCCTGCCGGCCCTCTCCTCGGCCAGGGCCTGCTCCAGGTTCACGGCGATGCCGCGCTCGGCCAGCGCCGAAGTCGGCAGGCGACGATGGGGGTTGGAAGGCCCGGCCAGGTTGCGCTCGACGCTGGAGAGATCGAAGGTGAGCACGCGCTCGTACTCGGCATTCTTCAGGCTGTCGGCCCACAGCCCCACGGTCTTGGCATAGTTCTCGACCAACGCCACCTGCTCCGGCTCACGGCCAGTGATGGTCAGGTAGTCGAGGGTCTGCTGGTCGATGTAGAACATCGCCGCGGTGGCGCCGTACTCCGGCGTCATGTTGGAGATGGTAGCGCGGTCGCCGATGGTGAGGCTATCGGCGCCTTCGCCGAAGAACTCCAGGTAGGCGCCCACCACCCGCTCCTGGCGTAGGAACTCGGTGATCGCCAGCACGATGTCGGTGGCGGTGATGCCGGGCTGGCGCTTGCCGGTCAGCTCGACGCCGATGATGTCGGGCAGGCGCATCATCGAGGGACGCCCGAGCATCACGGTCTCGGCCTCGAGCCCGCCCACGCCGATGGCGATGACGCCCAGGCAGTCGATATGCGGGGTGTGGCTGTCGGTGCCCACGCAGGTATCGGGATAAGCCACACCATCGCGGGCCTGGATCACCGGCGACATCTTTTCCAGGTTGATCTGGTGCATGATGCCGTTGCCGGCGGGGATCACGTCGACGTTCTCGAACGCGGTGCGGGTCCAGTCGATGAAATGGAAGCGATCCTCGTTACGGCGATCCTCAATGGCCCGGTTCTTGGCGAAGGCATCGGGGTCGTCGCCGCCGCACTCCACGGCCAGGGAGTGGTCGACGATCAGCTGGGTCGGCACCACCGGGTTGACCTTGGCCGGGTCACCACCCTTCTCGGCGATGGCGTCGCGCAGGCCGGCCAGGTCGACCAGCGCCGTCTGGCCGAGGATGTCATGGCACACCACCCGCGCCGGGTACCAGGGGAAATCCAGGTCGCGCTTGCGCTCGATCAGCTGCTTGAGCGCATCGGTGAGCAGTTCCGGCTCGCAGCGGCGGACCAGCTGCTCGGCCAGTACGCGAGAGGTATATGGAAGGGTGTCGTAAGCTCCGGGCTGGATCGCCTCGACGGCCTCACGCACGTCGAAGTAGTCCAGCGCGGTGCCGGGAAGCGGTTTGCGATATTGAGTATTCATGGGTCGACGGTCTTCGCGTGGTGTGAGATCGGGCGAGGAAGAAGGCGGCCCGAAGGCCGCCTGTACGTGCAGGTTCAGTCACGCTCCTCGATCGGTACCCACTGGCTCTTCTCGGGGCCGATGTAGTCGGCACTGGGACGAATGATACGGTTGTTGGCGCGCTGCTCGAAGACATGGGCACACCAGCCGGTGACGCGCGAACAGACGAAGATCGGCGTGAACAGCTTGGTGGGAATGTCCATGAAGTGATAGGCGCTGGCGTGGAAGAAGTCGGCGTTGCAGAACAGCTTCTTCTCGCGCCACATCACCGCCTCGACGCGCTCGGAAACCGGATAGAGCACGGTGTCGCCCACGTCCTCGGCGAGTTTTTTCGACCACTCCTTGATGATGGCGTTGCGCGGGTCGGACTCGCGATAGATCGCGTGGCCGAAGCCCATGATCTTCTCCTTGCGCTCGAGCATGCCCATGATCTTTTGCTCGGCCTCTTCCGGCGACGTCCAGTTCTCGATCATGGCCATGGCCGCTTCGTTGGCGCCGCCATGCAGCGGGCCGCGCAGCGAACCGATCGCACCGGTCACGCAGGAGTGCATGTCGGAGAGCGTCGATGCACACACCCGGGCGGTAAAGGTCGAGGCGTTGAACTCGTGCTCGGCATACAGGATCAACGAGACATTCATCACCCGGGCATGCAGCTCGGAGGGGGCCTTGCCACGTAGCAGGTGCAGGAAGTGAGCGCCTACCGACTCGTCGTCGGTCTCGGTCTCGATGCGCACGCCGTCATGGCTGTAGCGATACCAGTAGCAGATGATCGACGGCAGCACCGCCAGCAGGCGGTCGGAGACGTCTTGCTGCTGCTCGAAGTTCTCCTCGGTCTCGAGGTTGCCGAGCATCGAGGCACCGGTACGCATCACATCCATCGGGTGCGCGTCCTTGGGGATCTGTTCGAGCACGGCCTTGAGCGCTGCCGGCAGGCCGCGCAGTCCCTTGAGCTTGCTGACGTAGGCGTCAAGCTCGGCCTGGCTGGGCAGCTTGCCCTTGAGCAGCAGATAGGCCACTTCCTCGAAGCGCGCCTTCTCGGCCAGTTCCTTGATGTCGAAGCCGCGATAGGTCAGGCCGGAACCGGTCTTGCCGACGGTACACAGGGCCGTGCTGCCGGCGCTCTGGCCGCGCAGGCCGGCACCACCGATGGGTTTGTCTGACATGTCGTGTCTCCTTGATATGGCGTGTTGTTATCGGCGTAACGGGTCGGACTCAGGTGTCCGCGCCTTTCTCGGCAAACAGCGCATCGAGCTTCTGCTCGAAGGCGTGGTAATTGAGGAAGTCGTAGAGTTCGTCGCGGGTCTGCATCAGCTCGACCACGTCGCGCTGATGGCCGTTTTCCAGGATGCTGCGATAGACCTTCAGCGCGGCCGCATTCATGGCGCGGAAGGCCGACAGCGGATAGAGCACCATGCGACAGCCCACCTCGGCGAGCTCCTCCTGGCTGAACAGCGGGGTGGCACCGAACTCGGTGATGTTGGCCAGGATCGGCGCCTCGACCCGCTCACAGAAGGCGCGGTAATCGTCCAGGGTATGCACCGCCTCGGCGAAGATCGCATCGGCGCCCGCCTCGATGCAGGCGTTGGCACGATCGATGGCGGCGTCGAGCCCCTCTTTCTGGAAGGCGTCTGTACGCGCGATCAGGGCGAAGTCCGGGTCGATGCGTGCGTCGGCGGCGGCCTTGATGCGATCGACCATCTCCTGACTGGAGACGATCTCCTTGTTGGGACGGTGCCCGCAGCGCTTCTGCGCCACCTGATCCTCCAGGTGAACCGCCGCCACGCCGGCACGCTGCATCTCCTTGACGGTGCGCGCGATATTGAACGCACCGCCCCAGCCGGTATCGATGTCCACCAGCAACGGCAGGTCGGTGGCGCCGCAGATGCGATGAGCGTCCTCGACCACATCGTTCATGGTGGTCATGCCCAGGTCGGGCAGGCCGAAGGAAGCATTGGCCACCCCACCGCCGGAAAGATAGATGGCCTGATGGCCGACCCGCTCGGCCATCATCGCGGTATAGGCATTGATGGTACCGACGATGGGCAGCGGCCGGTTGGCGTCGAGGGCGGCACGAAAGCGAGCGCCGGGCGTGGGTTGCGTCATGGATAGGCTCCTGTGTGATCGTTCGAGCCGGCCTCAGGCAGTGGCCTCGGCCTGCTCCTTGAGAATCTCGGCGTAGCGGTCGGCCACGTTGGCCCGCGAGGCGCTGACGTGACGGCGCATCAACAGCTCGGCCAGCTCGGCATCCCCCGCCTCGATGGCATCGACGATGCGGTGGTGTTCGACAAAGGCGCGCTGGGGCCGGGTGCCGCTGGCACTGAACTGGGTGCGATAGAGCCGCACCAGGTAATAGAGGTCGTCGCACAGCATCGTCATCAGCATGCGGTTATGGCTGCCCTGCACGATGCGATAATGGAAATCCAGATCGCCTTCGCGCTGGTAGTAGGCCTCACCGCTCTGGAGATCCGATTGACGCTCATGCAGCGCCAGCACCTCGCGCAGGCCGGCGATCTCCTCGCGGGTCATGTGCTCGGCGGCCAGGCGTGCGGCCATGCTCTCGAGCGCCTCGCGCACGTCGAACAGCTCGAGCAGTTCCTTCATCGACAGCTTGATCACCCGCGCCCCGACGTGAGGCACGCGCTCGATCAGGCGATGAGCCTCCAGGCGACGCATCGCCTCGCGCAGCGGGCCGCGAGAGATGCCGTAGGTCTTCGACAGGCCCGGCTCGGTGATCTTGCTGCCCGGCGCCAGCTCACCGCGGACGATGGCATCCTGAAGCTGGTGAAAGACGCGTTCGGCCAGGGTGCGAACTTCCGGAGAGGTTTGTTCTGGAGCGGCTGAGTTCATGGCAATTGTCGACAATTAGTGAATGAAGTGACTTTAGACACTGCCTCATCTCTGGTCAACCTCCCTGACGGAGCGATATCCTACGCCTTTGGTTGTAATGCGAGAAACTGTCACTGCACTTGATGTCGACAATCTTGCCAGCGTTGACGCGAGGATCGTTAACAAAGCAACGACTCTCACGACAAAACGCACACTGCCCCCTAGAATGGTTGGCCCGTTCCGGAAGGCCCCCTGATGACTGAAAGACTGCAAATCAGCTCGCTTCCCTATCGGGAGGACCCGCGCGCCTACTTCGCTTCCCTGCGCCAGCGCCCGGGAGCCGTCCTGCTCGATAGCGGCAGGCCCGCCGCCTTCGGCGGTCGTTACGACATTATCTCGAGCGACCCCGTGTCGCTGCTGAGCGTCGACGGGCAGGGCAACGTCAGGGTGGACGGCGCCCTATGCGAGCAGCGCAACCCCTTCGTCGCCCAGCAGGCGCTACTGGAGAGTCTCTCGCTCGAGTTCCCCGCCAGCCACCTGCCCTTCCTCGGCGGCCTGATCGGCTACTGGGGCTACGACCTGGGGCGGGCGCTCGAGCCGGTGGGGGACGCCTCGGCCCCCGTGGTGGCGCTACCGACCAGCCGCACCGGGCTCTACGACTGGGCCTTGATCCAGGACCATCGCGAGAAAGCGAGCTGGCTGGTAGCCACGCACGCGAGGCGCGAGCAGGTCCTGGGCTGGTTGCATCAGCCCGCTCCGCCAGGCGCCGATTTTCAGTTGCTCTCTCCCTTCGCCGGCGAAATGGATCGTGCCGGCTATGCCCGGCGCTTCGCCGCCGTCCAGGCATACATTCGCGCCGGCGACTGCTACCAGATCAACCTGGCGCAGCGCTTCAGCGCGCCCTACCGTGGCGACCTCTGGTCGGCCTACCTGCGCTTGCGCCAGGCGACACCGACCCCGTTTGCCGGCTACATGGCCTGGCCGACCGAGCGGGGCGAGCAGGCCATCCTGTCGCTCTCGCCCGAGCGTTTCCTGCACTGCCGAGCCGATGGACACGTCGAGACCCGACCGATCAAGGGCACGCGACCGCGCGGCGCCACGCCCGAGCAGGACCGACGCCTGGCCGATGAACTGAAAGCCAGCCACAAGGATCGTGCCGAGAACGTGATGATCGTCGACCTTCTGCGCAACGACCTGGGCCGCGTGTGCCGCCCAGGCAGTGTACGGGTACCCCAACTGTGCGGCCTGGAGAGCTACGCCAACGTGCATCACCTGGTCAGCATCGTATGCGGCGAACTGGAGGCGGGGCGGCGCCCGCTGGACCTGCTCGCGGCCGCCTTTCCCGGCGGCTCGATCACCGGCGCCCCAAAAGTGCGGGCAATGCAGATCATCGACGAGCTGGAACCGAGCCGACGCAGTGTCTACTGCGGCAGCCTGGGCTTCGTCGACGTGCGCGGCAACATGGACACCTCGATCGCCATTCGCACCGCGGTGGCCGATGGCGAACGCCTCCACCTATGGGGCGGCGGAGGGCTGGTAGCCGACTCCGATGTCGAGGCGGAGTACGTCGAGACGCTGGACAAGATTCGCCACCTCATGGCCGCTTTGGAAGGAGGCAAAGCATGAAATGGAATAAAGCCCGCAACTTTTTTGCCTTTCGGCTATATGCATCCAATGAAACGATATTGGGGAGCGATTCGCTGCCTTTGGTAGGGTAGGGCCAAGATGCCATCAACGACCCTGGAGCCCCCATGGCTGAACTCGACGCTATCAATCAGGAACTTGGCAACGACCCGGATGCGCTGATCCGGTGGGCCCTGGCGCAAGGCCGCAAGCCCATCATCACGACCAACTTTCGCCCCTTCGAAGCCGTACTGCTGCACATGGTGACGCGCCATCTGCCTTCCATCCCGGTGGTGTGGATGGATCATGGCTACAACACGGAGGCGACGTATCGCTTCGCCGATGCACTGGTCGAGCGCCTCGACCTCAACCTGATCACCTATCTGCCGAAGCGCACCCGGGCTCACCGCGAGGCGGTGGAGGGCCCCATGCCGGGCATCGACGATCCGCGCCACGAGGCGTTCACACGTGAGGTCAAGCTGGAGCCGTTCGAACGGGCGCTGCGCGAGATGGCACCGGACGTCTGGTTCACCGCCCTGCGCGCCGAGGACACCCCCGAGCGATCACGCATGCAGCCGGTCAGCAAGAATGCCGATGGCCTGCTGAAGGTGTCCCCGGTTCTCCACTGGAGCGCCAAGCAGATGTACCAGTACCTGCAGCAGCATGACCTGCCCAACGAGTTCGATTACTTCGATCCCACCAAGGTGGAAGAGAAACGCGAGTGCGGGCTGCACCTGCAGCACTGACCCCCTCCGGACCTGGCCCAAGGCGGGACCGAGCAGAGCTCGGCCCGCCTTTTTTCTAGCGCACCGGCAGCTCCACGTGCTGAAACAGCTCGGCCTCGTGACGCGGCCCGGCAGCCAGCGCCGCATCGACCAGGTCCCGCTCGAGATGGCCGGCGAAGCCCTTGACGAAGTCGTACATGTAACCGCGCATGAAGGTGCCGCGGCGAATGCCGATCTTGGTCACCGAACTCTCGAACAGGTGGCCCGCCTCGAGCGCCACCAGATCGTCGTCGAGCATGGGATCGTAGGCCATGTGCGCCACGATGCCGACCCCCAGGCCGAGCCTGACATAGGTCTTGATCACGTCGGCATCGGCAGCGGTAAGCACCACGTTGGGGGTGAGCCCCTTGGCCCGGAAGGCATCATCGAGCTGGGAGCGCCCGGTAAAACCGAACACATAGGTCACGATCGGCTGCTCGGCCAGACGCTCGAGGGTCACCCCCCCCTCACCGGCCAGTGGGTGGCCGCGAGGCACCAGCACGCAGCGGTTCCAGCGATAGCAGGGCAACAAT
The DNA here is from genome assembly GCF_015992245.1 of Halomonas sp. SS10-MC5. Lineage (NCBI taxonomy): Bacteria > Pseudomonadati > Pseudomonadota > Gammaproteobacteria > Oceanospirillales > Halomonadaceae > Halomonas > Halomonas sp. SS10-MC5. The sequence goes on from NZ_CP065435.1 coordinate 3,096,164, forward strand.
ATCAGGTCGGTGAACAGCTCCAGCGACTCGGTGCAAATGGCGAAATCGGCCATGCCGTCGCTGACCATCTGCGCGATCTGCTTGGGAGTGCCCTGCTGCATGTGCAGGGCGACATCCGGATACTTGCGGGTGAACTCGCCGATCACCGGCGGCAGGGCGTAGCGAGCCTGGGTATGGGTGGTGGCGATCGACAGGCTGCCGCGACGCTCGTCGCTGTGCTCCTGCGCCACTTGCTTGATGTTGTCGGTAAGCCGCAGCACCTGCCCGGCCAGCTCCACGATGGCCTCGCCGGCCGGTGTGACGCGGGTCAGATGCTTGCCACTGCGGGCGAAGATTTCCACCCCCAGCTCGTCTTCCAGCAAACGGATCTGCTTGGAGATACCGGGCTGCGAAGTGAACAGGCTCTGGGCCGTTGCCGACACGTTGAGGTTGTGGCGGGTCACTTCCCAGACGTAGCGCAGCTGCTGTAGTTTCATGGTCGACTTTGGCTCCCTGACGCCCGGCAAGACAGATGCAATGGTGATTAGACATCGCTGCCTAATCACCAAATAGCATATCGTCAAAAGAGTATTCCGGCCATGGGAGCGACGCGACCCTGCTCAGGATCTCACCACGAATGTTGCTCAAGGGCCGCTGGTCGGCTTGCCGAAGTAATCGCTGACCGGCTTGTCGACCGGTTTGTCGAGACGCTCGGCGAACGCCTTGAGCCCCTCCACCAGCGGCGCCACCGCCCGCCACAGCTCATCGTCGTTGAGCATGCGGTAGGCCCCGCTGACGCCCGGGGCATCGCCGCCCTCCTCGCCGGGCTGGTGCTGGCCGATCCGGTCCAGCGCCTCCCTGAGGGCGAACGTCACACGATAGAAGCGCTCCGGCGGGATGTCCGAAAGCATCATGCCAAGAATGGCCAGGTTCTGAATGGCATTGAGGGTGGACTCCTTGCCCAGACCATCCATCACGACACTGGCAATCGAGGTATTGGCCCCTACCAGGTCCTTGGCCAGGCGCAGCACGCCATGCTCATGCAGCACCTGCAGTAGCTGCTCGAGCTCCTCGTGGGCATCGGGGCCGATCCTGGGCGGCGTCACGTCATGCGAGATTCGTTCGGCCATTACATGTTCCTCGGGTTGGATTGCCGGGCGGGCGGCAGCGTGTAGTCTCCCCGCGCCCACTTCACCTCGACCTCGACGCCCGTCGTCGGCGTCGGGCGCCCATGGCGGTAGTTGTGGGCGGGAAGCGGCGGATCGCCGCGCTTGTCGAGCACCTCGAGCTTCACCGCGGTTTCCTTGTAGGCCGGGGTCTGCACGTCGGGGTCGTTGTGCTCGCCGGTCAGCGCATTGACCCCCGGCTTGCCGAAGTGAATGGGCATGAACAGCGTCTTGCCGGCGACCCGGTCGGTGATGACCGCCGGGAATTCGATGCTGTCGCGCCGCGATGTGATTCGCACCCAGGTACCCTCCTCGATGCCCCGTTCGGCGGCGAGCTCAGGGCTGACTTCGACATAACCGTGCGGCACCTGGTCCCAGATGCCCGCCGAGCGCCCCGTCTGGTTGGCTCCCTGGAACTGCTCGAGCAGGCGGCCATTGTCGAGGGAGAGGTCGTACTCCGCGTCGGGGGTCTCCTCGGGCTCCTGCCATTCAAGGGGGTAGAGGTTGGCCCTGCCGTCGGGGTTGGGAAAGCCATCGGTGTAGAGCAGTGGCGAGTCGGTACCGTCGGCTGCTACCGGCCACTGCTGTGATTTCCACCCCTCCAGCCGCTCGTAGGAAACCCCCGCGAACATCGGCGAGATCCGCGCGCATTCGGCCATGATCTGGGCGGGATGGGTATAGCCCCAGTCGTGCCCCATGCGTGCTGCCAGCTCGGTGAGGATCCGCCAGTCGGGGCGGCTGTCGCCGAGGGGCTCGAGTACCTGGTAGGCACGCTGGATACGACGTTCCGTGTTCACGTAGGTGCCGTCCTGCTCGACGCTCGGGCAGGCGGGCAACACCACGTCGGCGAACTCGGCGGTGCGGCTAAGGAACACGTCCTGTACCACCATGAAATCGAGCGCTTCGAACGCCGAATGCACGTTATGCGTGTTGGCGTCGGAGAACGCCGTCTCTTCGCCGATGACGTACATCGCCTTGATGCTGCCCTTTTCGGCCGACTGCACCATCAGGAAGTTGCCCTCGCCGACCTTGTCGGAGAGCCGTTCGGGGGGGACCCCCCAACCCTCGGCCCAGCGCTTGCGCGCTGCGGGGTCGGTGACCTTTTCATAACCGGGATACATGTTGCGCAGGCAGCCGAAGTCACTGGCGCCCTGCACGTTGTTGTGGCCGCGCATCGGATAGCCGCCGGTTCCCGGCTTGCCGTAGTTGCCCGTGACCAGCAGCAGGTTGGACAGCGAGGTGCTGATGTCCGACCCGTGGCTGTGTTGGGTAATGCCCATCGCCCAGAGCAGACAGACGCTGTCGGCGCGGCCAATCATCTCGGCGGTCTCGATCAGGGACTGGCGCGAAATGCCGGTGATGTGCTCGGCATATTCCAGGCTGTAAGGGGCTAGCGAGTCACGATATTCTTCGACGTTATTGACCCATTTTTCCAGGAATTCCGTGTCGGCCAGGCCATGGTCGAACATGTAGCGCGACAAGGCCGAGGCCCAGACCAGATCGGTGCTGGCATTGGGGCGCAGGAAGATGTCGGCGCGTTCGGCCATCTCGTGCTTGCGCGGGTCGATCACGATCAGCTTCTGCCCGTGCAACTTGTGGGCCGCCTTGATCTTCGAAGCGATGACCGGATGATTCTCGGCGGTATTGCTGCCGACGATCACCACGACCTCGGCCTGCTCGATATCCGCGATCGAGCCTGCGTCACCGCCATAGCCGACGGTCCGGAACAGCCCCTTGGTGGCGGGGTTCTGGCAGTAGCGTGACGAGTTGTCGACGCTGTTGGTGCCGATGATCAGACGCGCGATCTTCTGTACCAGGTAGGCCTGCTCGTTGCTGCCCTTGCTCGAACCGATGAAGCCCAGGCTGTCCGGGCCGTGGGCGTCGCGCACCTCGAGCAGGCGGCGTGCCACCAGGTCGAGCGCCTCGTCCCAGCCGGCCTCACGGAAGCGGCCGTTCTCACGGATCAACGGCATGGTCAGGCGCTTCTCGCTGTTGACGAAATCCCAGGCGAACTTACCCTTGATGCAGGTGGAGATGCCGTTGGCCGGTGCCTCGGGCACCGGCTGCACCTTGAGGATGTGGCGGTCGCGGGTCCACATCTCGAACGAGCAGCCGACGCCGCAGTAGGTGCACACCGTCTTGGTGCGCTTGGTCTCGGGCTGACGCAGGCGCATGTCGATTTCCGACAGCCCCGATACCGGCACCGCCCCCGTGGTCGTCTCGAGCTTCTTGACGATTTCGATCATCGGCCGCTTGAGCGACCACGGCATGGCGGAGAACGGCCCCGCCTTGCCGTTCATGCTGTTCTCCATCAGCGCGTTGCAGGGACAGACCGTTACGCAGTGACCGCAGTGGACGCAGCTGGAGTCATTGATCTGCTTGCCGCCGTCCCACAGCACACGCGGATTGTCGCTGGCGAAGTCGATGGAGAGCGTTTCGTTGACCTCGACGTTCTGGCACGCCTCCACGCAACGCCCGCACAGGATGCACTGGTCGGGGTCGTAGGTGTAGAAAGGACTGGAGGTGTCCTTCGCGTGGGGCTTGCGCTGGAATTCGTAGCGCTGGATGGGAATCCGCATGTCCACCATGGCGTTGTGGAGCGTGCAGTCGCCGTTGTTGTTCTCGCATACCGTGCAGTAGAGCTCGTGCTTGGCCAGCAGGCGATCCATGCCCTCCTCGCGGGCCGCCCTGGCATGTTCGCCACGGGTCTCGACCTTCAGGCCATCGGCGCTCCTCAGCGTGCAGCCGCGCTTGAGTTCACCCTCGACCTCGACCCAGCAGGCATCGCAGGTCTCGAGTGCCCCCAGCGAAGGGTGGTAACAGACATGCGGCAGGTCGAGGCCGCGCTGCTTGAGGAAATCGATCAATGGCTCGTCGGCGCGGCCGCGCAGACGTTCGCCGTCGAACACAATGGTGCAGTACGTCATGAGCCGGCTCTCCCTATCGCGGCCCGACGACAAGGTCTGCCTGTCTGGTTCGCCTCGTTCTGCCCAGGCCGCTTGGCGTCTTGCACTGTCTCCTCAGCGCCTTCTGCCGACCGGGTCGCGACGATAACCATCAGCACCAGGAGCCGAGCCATATCCGTATAACTTTCACTCCGTGCTAGGCACGTTAGTCAACTTCCCCCGGCTTGTCTAAGCTGACGAACTACTCCCGGTCATGGATGGCTCGGCGCTCACCCGGCTGCCTCATAAAACGAGGCTCGGCGGGGAACGCCACCGGCCATTTGCCAGACACCCGGCCGACCGCTAACATCTGCCGACCGGACATGCCGACGCATGTCACCCGACCCGCTCGATGTAGCGCAACGTAACTGGAGATTCACATGGCCAATAACGTCGATGTCACCAATGCCAACTTCGAGCAGGAAGTCCTGAAGGCAGAGCAACCCGTGCTGCTGAAGTTCTGGGCGCCTTGGTGCGGCCCCTGCAAGGTCATGGCCCCGGTGATCGACGAGGTTGCCGAAGAGCGTTCCGACAGCCTCAAGGTGGTCAGCATCAACGTCGACGATGCGCCCGAAATCGCTGCCGAGCAGGGCGTTCGTGGCGTTCCCACCGTCATGCTGTTCAAGTCGGGCTCAAAGGTCGCCTCCCTGGTCGGCGCGCAGTCCAAGTCACAACTGGTGCAGTTCATCGACCAGAACGCCTGAACGCGGCCAAGTCGTCAACGTTCGTCCCGCCCCGGCTTCGGCCGGGGCGTTTGCGTTTCCGGCGACGACAGGCCCGGCTCGACTTCGATCCGAAACGACGTTCTCTCGTCGATCACGTCACTGACGAACGGGCGCTTTCCCGGCCCCAGCAGGTAGGCGATCCAGCGCGTCTGGGGATGGCTGTCCAGGGCGATCTTCAGGGTCATGGTCAGCACCACCGAGAGCAACATGCCGACCACGCCCAGCAGCCAGCCCCAGACCACCAGCGAGAGGAAAGCGACGAAGGCGGATAACCCCAGCGCTCGGCCCATCAGGCGTGGCTCGACCAGGTTGCCGAGCACGAAGTTGATGGCCAGGTAGGCCATGGCCAGGCCGAAGGCCGGCAACAGCCCGCCGTCCTGGGCCACCAGCAGCAGCAGTACCGGCGGCACGGCCGCGATGGCAGAGCCGATGTTGGGGATGTAATTGAGCGCGAAGGCCAGCACGCCCCACAGCAGGGGGAAGCCTACCCCGGCAAGGAGGCAGGCCAGCCACGCCATGACACCGGTGAGCAGGCTGACGAACGTCTTGACCGCGAGATAACGCTTGAGCGTCTGGCTGAATTCCTGGAAGCGCTGCAGGCTGGCTTCCGGATTGTCGAGCGCGCGGGCCACCTTGCGCCGGAAGCTGAGCGTCTCGAACAGCATGAAGATGACCAGCAGCGCCACTACCACGCTCTGCATCAGCAGGTTGCCAAGCCCCCCCAGCAGGGCCGTGAGCCAGCCGCTCTCGTCTTCGGGTTCGACCAGGCCGGCCAGCGTATCGGGGTCGATGGCCAGGCCCATGGCGGCCAGGCTGTCGAGCAGGTTGAGGTAGTGTTCGTAGAGCCGACCCTCGATGCCGGGCAGCGCTTCGATGAAGGTGCCGAAGGCATTGACCGCAAGCAGCCCCACCAGGGAAAGAAAGCCACCGATCACCAGCAGGGTCACCACTACCGCCAGGCGCAGGCCCAGGCCCAGGCGGTGGAGCCAGTTCACCGGCGACGTGCAGATCACGGCGATGAACAGTCCCAGCAGGATGGGGATGATCAGGTCGGCGCCGGCACGTATGCCCGCAATGATCACCACCAGCGCCGCCAGGGCCAGCGTCAAGGTGAGCGGGCGACCGTATCGCACGTTGTCGTCGCGGTGAAGCATGCCATCTATCCCTGTCCGGCTCGTCCTGCTTATCATGACCGTTACCGGGCGCGTGCACAAACCTGCCCGTCCCGGTGACGGTGGGACGAGGTGCCATACCGCTCCGGGCTGGCCCCTCTATCCCGTCCGGCGCGATCCCGCGCGATTTCGCATGCTTACTGCAAGGAGGCCTACTCGATGTCCTCGATGTCTTCGTTACGCTTACGCTACCTGCTGCTGGGCGGCCTGCTGGCTGTCATCCCGCTGACGGGAACCACCGCACAGGCCGAGGAACCGCGCGCCCGCCTGGACGTCCAGGCCGAAGCCCAGCTCGACGTGGTACCGGATCGCGCCACGCTCAACGCCCGGCTATGGGAGCGCACCCCAGCCGTGGCGCGTCACGATGACGACACCGGTGCCGATGCCCTGCGCCAGGCCCGTGATCGGCTGGAGGAGCGTGCCTCGGCCCTGATCCGTACGCTGGAAGCAGCGGGCGTGGAACGCGACGACATCAGCGCCGGCTCACTCAGCGTGCAGCCCGAGTATGTTCCCGCTCCACGGCAGAGCGACAGCGACAATGGCACGCTGATGCGCACGCGCCTGGACCGCCCCTTCCAGGTTCATGTCGATGACCTCGACCGTCTGCCGCAACTGCTCGATGCCCTGACCGCGGCCGGGGTCAACGCCATGGATGGCATCAGCTACGATCTTGCCGATCGCGATGCCGCGCTCGACGAGGCGCTGGTGAAGGCTCTGGAGAAGGCTCGCCACAAGGCCGAGCTGATGGCGCGCGCCATGAGCGTCTCGCTGGGGGCGGTGGCCTCGATCAGCGAGACGCGCCCTCCCATCTACATGCCGCGCATGATGGCGATGAGCGCCGATGCCCGCGAGAGCGCCGGCCAGGCCGACTACCGCCCCGGGACGATCGTCATCGAGGCGGGGGTCAGCGTCAGCTGGGAGATCGAGAATTGAGCGTGGCGATACCGCCCAGGTAGGGGCGCAGCGCCTCAGGCACGGTGATGGAGCCATCGGCGTTCTGGTGGTTCTCCATCACCGCGATCAGGCAGCGCCCTACCGCCAGCCCCGACCCGTTGAGCGTGTGCAGCAGCTGCGGTTTCTTCTGCTCGGGATGGCGGAAGCGCGCCTGCATGCGCCGTGCCTGGAAGTCCTCGCAGTTGGACACCGAGGAGATCTCGCGGTAGGTCTGCTGGCTTGGCAGCCACACTTCCAGGTCGTAGGTCTTGGCCGCGCCGAAGCCCATGTCGCCGGTGCACAGCGTCACCACCCGATACGGCAGCTCGAGCGCCTGCAGGATCGCCTCGGCGTGGCCGCGCATCTCCTCCAATGCCGCATAGCTCGTCTCGGGCTCCACCAGTTGTACCATCTCGACCTTGTCGAACTGGTGCTGGCGGATCATGCCGCGGGTGTCGCGACCGTGGGAGCCCGCCTCGCTGCGGAAGCAAGGCGTATGGGCGGTGAGCCTGAGCGGCAGCGCCTTGAAGTCGAGGATCTCGTCGCGGGCGAAGTTGGTCAGCGGCACCTCGGCGGTGGGAATGAGGTGATAGCTGCGCTCATCGTCCAGCCGGAACAGGTCCTCGCCGAACTTGGGCAGCTGGCCGGTGCCGAACAGCGAGGCCTCGTTGACCATGTAGGGCACGTAGCACTCCTCGTAGCCGTGCTCAAGGGTCTGCTTGTCGAGCATGAACTGGGTCAGCGCCCGGTGCAGGCGGGCGATCTGGCCACGCATCACGGCAAAGCGCGAACCGGTCAGCTTGGCCGCCAGCTCGAAGTCCAGTTCCCCCTTGAGCGCGCCGAGGTCGACATGGTCGCGTACCTCGAAGTCGAATTCACGCGGCACGCCCCAGCGGTGCAGCTCGACGTTCTCCTCCTCGCTCTCCCCCACCGGTACGCTGTCGTGGGGCAGGTTGGGAATTCCGCTGACCAGCGCCTCCCACTCCTCCTGCACATCGGCCAATCGACGCTTGGCGGCGTCGAGGCGGTCACCGAGGTCGCTCACCTCGTCGAGCAGCGGCTGGATGTCCTCGCCGGCGGCCTTGGCCTTGCCGATCGCCTTGGAGCGGGTGTTGCGCTCGTTCTGCAGATTCTCGGTCTCGGTCTGCAGTTCGCGACGGCGGGACTCCAGCGCCTCGAGACGGCCGGTATCGAGCGTGAAGCCGCGCTTGGCCAGTCGTTGGGCGACCGCATCGAGGTCGCTGCGCAGCAGTTTGGGATCGAGCATGGCATCCAGCCCCTGAGTGAAAGCGAAACGGAAATAGAGGATAAACGGCGAAACATTGTAGGCAAAAGGCTTCCTGGGTGCCACGCTGCAACGTCCGACGGGATGCGCACAGCCTCTCTCTCGCGGTAAAGTAGCGCCATTCCCCTGCCGTCCGACGCATCGGGCAGCGTCACATGACCGAATCGATACCATGATCGCACGACTGGACACCACCGAATCGAGCGCCACCGCCGCGCTCGGCGCCCATTACCTGCGCTTCATCGAGGCACTCGCGGCCGCCGGCTTCGAGGGCGAGATCGCCCCGGACTACGCCAGCCGCACAGTGCTGGCCACCGACAACTCGATCTATCAGCGCTTGCCCCAGGCGGCACTGTTCCCGCGCCACGCCGAGGATCTCGAGCGCATCGCGCGGCTCGCCGCCGAACCTGCGCATCGTCGGGTGGTGCTCACGCCCCGCGGCGGCGGCACCGGCACCAACGGCCAGTCGCTCACCGACGGCCTGGTGGTGGACGTCTCCCGTCACATGAACGCGATTCTCGAGATCGACGTCGAACGCCGCCGGGTGCGCGTACAGGCCGGCGTGGTCAAGGATCAGCTCAATGCGGCGCTGAAGCCCCACGGACTGTTCTTCGCCCCCGACCTGTCCACCTCCAACCGCGCCACCATCGGCGGCATGATCTCCACCGATGCCAGCGGTCAGGGCAGCTGCGAGTACGGCAAGACCCGCGATCACGTGCTCGAACTCGACACCGTGCTGCTCGGCGGCGAGCGCCTGGTCAGCCGCCCGCTGGACGATGCCGAACTGGAGACGCTGTGTCATCGCCACGGCGTGATCGGCGACGCCTACCGCACCGCCCGCGAGATCACCGACACCCAGCGCGAACTGATCGCGGCCAAGTTTCCACCGCTCAACCGCTGCCTGACCGGCTACGACCTGGCGCACCTCAGGGACGCGGAGGGCCGCCTCGATATCAACAGCCTGCTGTGCGGCTCCGAGGGCTCGCTCGGACTGCTCAACGAGGCCGTGCTCAACGTGCTGCCGATTCCCCGCCACTCTACCCTGGTCAACGTCCGCTATGCCGGCTTCATGGACGCCCTGCGCGACGCCAAGGCGCTGATGGCGTCCGCCGCCAGGCCCACCTCCATCGAGACGGTGGACGACAGGGTGCTGCTGCTGGCCATGGAAGATTTCGTCTGGGATAGCGTGGCGGAATTCTTCCCCAGCGAGGCGGCCTCGGACGGCTCCGAGGGCGATACCGCCACGGCCGAGCGTCAGGCGGTGGCCATTCGCGGCATCAACCTCGTCGAGTTCAACGACGACGACCCCGAGCGGCTCGCCGAGCGCGTCGCCGCCTTCTGCCGTCACCTGGAAGCCGACGACAGCGTCGCGCGCCTGGGCTACACCCTGGCCGAGGGCCGCCCCCAGATCCAGCAGGTTTACGGCATGCGCAAGCGCGCCGTGGGGCTGCTGGGCAATGCCCGGGTCGATGCCAAGGGCGAGAAGCGCCCGATCCCCTTCGTCGAGGACACCGCGGTGCCGCCCGAACACCTCGCCGACTTCATCCGCGAATTCCGCGCCGCGCTGGACGCCCGCGGCCTCGCCTACGGCATGTTCGGCCACGTCGACGCCGGCGTGCTCCACGTGCGCCCCGCCATCGACATGAAGGACCCCGAGCAGGAGCGGCTGATCCGCGAGGTCTCCGACGAAGTCGCCGAGCTGACCCACAAGTACGGCGGGCTGCTGTGGGGCGAGCACGGCAAGGGCGTGCGTTCCGAGTATGCACCGAAGTTCTTCGGCGAGCTCTACCCCAGCCTGCAGCGGATCAAGGCCGCCTTCGACCCGCACAATCAGCTGAACCCGGGCAAGATCGCCACGCCGCTTTCACTTTCCACCCCACCCGAAACCGTGGAGAATCCGCCCGAAGCCGCTGAGACCGGCTCGCAGGAAGAAGCCGTCAAGTGGGTCGACCCGGGCCTGCTGACCATCGACGGCGTGCCCACCCGTGGCCAGTTCGACCGCCAGATCGACGAGCGCGCGTGGCAGGCCCACGCCGCGACGGTGTACTGCAACGGCAACGGCGCCTGCTACAACTACGACCCCAACGACGCCATGTGCCCGTCGTGGAAGGCGACCCGCGACCGCATTCACTCGCCCAAGGGCCGCGCCAGCCTCGTCCGCGAATGGCTACGCCTGCAGGGCAACGCCGGAGTCGATCCGGTGGAAGAAGCACGACGGCAGCGCCATGAGGGTGCCTGGGGCTTCCTCAAGCGCCTGCCGGCGCGGGTGCGCAATACCTGGCGCCGTCGCGACGAGCCCGACTTCTCCCACCAGGTCTACGACGCCATGGCGGGCTGCCTGGCCTGCAAATCCTGCGCCGGCCAGTGCCCGGTGAAGGTCAACGTACCTGACTCGCGCTCGCAGTTCCTCGAGATCTACCATGGCCGCTATCTGCGCCCCGTAAGGGACTACCTGATCGGCGGCACGGAGTTTTTCGTCCCCTATCTCGCCCGCGTCGCCCCGCTGTACAACGCCGCGCTGGGCAATCGTCTGGTGAACCGGCTGCTGTCGCAGCACGTCGGCCTGGTCGACAGTCCGCTTCTCTCTCGGGCGCGACTGGCCAGGCAGCTACACGCCTGGGGCGTGGCCGAAGCCACGCCGGTTTCGCTGGGCCTGCTCAGCGAGGCGCAGAAGGCCCGGAGCGTGGTCATCGTGCAGGATGCCTTCACCAGCCACTTCGAGGCAGAACGGGTAAGGGACATCGTCGAGTTGCTCTCGCGGTTGGACGTGAAAGTGTTCGTCGCCCCCTACTCGGCCAACGGCAAGCCGCTGCACGTGCAGGGCTTCCTCGGCGCCTTTGCCCGCACTGCGGAAAAGCAGGCGCGGCGGCTGCGCGCCCTGGCCGAGTTCGGCGTGCCGCTGGTGGGCATCGATCCGGCCATGACCCTCACCTACCGCCAGGAGTACGTGAAGACGCTGGGCCCCGACAGCGTGCCCGAGGTGCTGATGCTGCAGGAGTGGCTGGTGGCCCAGGGCAAGCGCCTGGTGCCGCCCGCCCTGGCCCGGAAGCTGGAAAGCCTCGACGATCCGGGCTTCCGGCTACTCTCCCACTGCACCGAGGCGACCAATGCTCCGGGCAGCCCCAAGGCGTGGCAGCAGATCTTTGCCGCCTTCGGCTTCGAGCTCGAGCTCGTCGCCACCGGCTGCTGCGGCATGTCCGGCACCTACGGCCACGAGGCACGCAATCTCGAGACTTCGAGAACCATCTACGCCCAGTCATGGCAGCCGGTGGTCGAGGACGAGGCCAACCGGGGCCGGCTGCTGGCCACCGGCTACTCCTGCCGCAGCCAGGCCAAGCGCCTTTCCGACCGGGACCTGCCGCACCCGCTGCAGGGGCTGCTGGCCCAACTGCGCCCGCTGAGCTGGTGATGACAGCCAGGCCATGCGGCTTGGCACTCAGTCGGTGACCGTGGCCGCTGGCGCGCTTTCGTCCGCGGCACGCCGGACTGACAATCACAGGGTGAAGGTCGTGCCCTCGCTGGGCCGACTGTCGACCTCGATGCGGCCTCCATGCTTCTGCACGATGCCATAGGAGAGCGACAGGCCGAAGCCGGTCCCCTGGCCCACCGGCTTGGTGGTTAAAGAAGGGGTCGAAGATCCGCGACCGCAGCTCGGCTGGGATGCCGACGCCGTCATCGGCAAAGGCGAGCCAGACCTGGTCGTCCTCGCACACGGTGCGCAGAGTGATGGTGCCGTGCTCCTCGATCGCCTGGGCCGCATCGACCAGCAGGTTGAGGAAGGCCTGGTTGAGCTGCGCCGGTATGCACTCGACTGCAGGCAGCTGGCCGTATTCGCGCACGATCGTGCACCGATAGAGAGAATTCATCGACCCGCCCCGAGGCGAGCTCCTAGGCTGATGTGGCAGGCCTCGCTTGACTTGAGAACACGCCGGCGAGGAAACGAAAACCTGAACAAGAACAAGGAGCCAATGATGTCTCCCTCTCCCCTGCCACGCCGCATCCTGAGCGTTTCCGCCACGGGCCTTCTCGCCGCCGCCTCGCTCGCTGCGCTGGGTGACGAGCACGAGCCCGCCTGGGCCCAGGGCCGTGCCGCCGAGCTCGGCAATTCGCCTCTCTCACCGCACGCCACCCCGCTGACGGTCACCCCGGAGGAGGACATCCCTCTCGACCGTCTGCGCCTGCCGGATGGCTTCAGCGCCGAGCTGTGGGCGCACGGCATGCCGGGGGCACGCATGATGGCACTTGGCGACGAAGGTACGTTGTTCGTCGGTACCCGCGGCATCGGGCGAGTCTATGCGGTGCAGGACAACGGCGACGAGCGCGAACACGTCATCGTCGCCGAGGGCCTGACCCAGCCCAACGGCGTCGCCTTCAAGGATGGCAGCCTCTACGTGGCGGCCATCAACCGCATCTTCCGCTACGACGATATCGAATCGCACCTGGCCGACGGCGACGACATCCCCGAGCCCGAGGAGTTGACCGACGCCTTCGGCCTGCCCGACGATGAGCACCACGGCTGGAAGTTCCTCGCCTTCGGCCCGGACGGGCGGCTCTACGTTCCCGTCGGGGCGCCCTGCAACGGCTGCGAAGTCGACCCCGATACCCATGCCACCATTCACAGCTTCGAGCCGGACGGCAGCGACATGCGCATCGAGGCGCGCGGCGTGCGCAACACAGTAGGCTTCGATTTTCATCCCGACACCGATGAGCTGTGGTTCACCGACAACAACCAGGACTGGATCGGCGAGCACGGTCCCGGCGACGAGCTCAACCGTCTCGGCGAGCCGGGCGAGCACTTCGGCTTTCCCGTGTGTCACAGCGTCGGCATCATCGACCCTGAGCTTGGCAGCGCCGATGCCTGCAATGACAAGACGCTGCCTGCCGCGGTCACCGATCCGCACAGCGCCCCGCTGGGCATGCGCTTCTACACCGGAGAGATGTTCCCCGAGGAGTATCGCAACGCGATCTTCATCGCTCGTCGCGGCTCCTGGAACCGCACCCTGAGCGTGGGCTATGACCTACTGGTGGCGAAACTCTCCGAGGATGGGAGGCGCGCCGACCTGTCGCCTTTCATGGTGGGCCTGCTCGACCCAAGCGAGAACGCTTTCTTCGGACGGCCGGTGGACGTGCTGCAGATGCCGGACGGCGCCCTGCTGGTCTCCGACGAGCAAAACGGCGCGATCTATCGGATCAGCTACGAGACCCCCGACTATGTGGAATGAGGCCGTGCGATGCCTTGCGTGCGCGACGCCCGGACGGCGCGCGCTCGCGCTGTCACTGGTCGGGGGCGGCCTGCTGGCCACGGAGGTGCGTTCGCAGGAAGGGCCGGCGGCGGGGCTGCCTCTGGAGGAGCAGCTGCAAGTATGCGCAGGCTGCCATGGCGAGGATGGCAACGCCGTCGAGTCAGGCGTTCCCTCCCTGGCCGGGCAGCCCGCGCTCGCCCTCACCAACCAACTGATCTACTTCCGTGAGCGCCTGAGGCGTAACGAGGTCATGACGCCCCAGGCCCAAGGGCTATCGGACGAGGAGATACAGGCGCTTGCCGCGCACTATGCCGAGCAGGCCCTGGAACCGCCCGAGGGCGAGCCGGACGAGGCGATGATGGAACGAGGCCGCGAGCTCGCCCGCCAGCACCGCTGCGCCAGCTGTCACCGCACTGACTTCTCGGGCCACGAACAGATGCCGCGCCTCGCGCATCAGCGCGAGGACTATCTCGTGCAGGCCATGCGCGCCTACCGGGAACGCACGCGCGGCGGGCCGGATACCACCATGGTCGACATTCTGCGCAATGTCGATGACGCCGAGATCGAGGCGCTGGCCCACTTCCTCGCCCATTACGAGCGCGGCTAGCCCGACGGGTATCGCGAGAAGCGGAGACACCGCCGGCAGCCCGGGGCTGTCGGCGGTGCTGACGTCCGGCCGGGGATCGCTCAGTAGAACAGTCGCCGCAACGCCTCGCCCGGCTCCTGCTCGCGCATGAAGGCCTCGCCGACGAGGAAGCCGTGCACGTCGTGCTCGCGCATGCGCAGCACGTCGCTGCGGGTGTGAATGCCGGACTCCGTCACCACCGTGACCCCCGCCGGAATGCGCGACAGCAGCTCCAGCGTGGTCTCCAGGCGGGTCTCGAAAGTGTGCAGGTTGCGGTTGTTGATGCCCACCAGGCCGATTCCCAGCTTCAGCGCACGCTCGAGCTCCAGGGCATCGTGCACCTCGACCAGCACGTCCATGCCCAGCGCCGTCGCCTGCTGGTGGAGATCGGCCATGCGCGCATCGTCCAGAGCAGCGACGATCAACAGGATACAGTCGGCGCCGATGGCACGGGCTTCGCTGACCTGGTAGCCGTGCACGATGAAATCCTTGCGAATGACAGGCAGCTCGCACGCCTCGCGGGCCGCGACGAGGAAGTCCTCGTGGCCCTGGAAGAAGTCGGCATCGGTCAGCACCGAGAGGCAGGCGGCACCGCCGGCGGCGTAGCTCGCGGCGATCTCGGCGGGGCGAAAGTCTTCACGGATCACACCCCGGGAGGGGGATGCCTTCTTGATCTCGGCGATCACCGCCGGGTCTCCCTCGGCGATGCGCTGGTCAAGTGCGGCAATGAAGCCGCGCGGTGCACTCTGCCGCTCGGCACGTTGCAACAACTCGCTCTCGGACACGGCGCGGCGGCGCTCGGCCACTTCCTCGTCCTTGCGCGCGAGGATGCGGGTCAGAATGGTCGGGGCGTCCTGGGTGGGGCTCATGATCTCGGCTCTCGATACGGGCGGCAACGGCCGCGAATGGGCGTCAGGAAACCAGTACGCGAGTGAAGTCGGCCAGTTCCTTCATCTTCTCCAGCGGCAGCTTGGAGGCTTGCGCGTCCTGGGCCATCATGACTCCTTCCTTCAGCGTATCGGCAATGCCGGCGCAGTAGAGCGCCGCTCCGGCGTTGAGGGAGACGATGTCCGCCGCGGGCCCGTCGCCTACCAATGCCTCGCGCACCAGCCGCAGGCTATCTTCGGCGCTGACCACCTTCAGCGGCGCCAGCTCCTGACGCTCGATGCCGAAGTCCTCGGGCGCGATGGTGTAGCGGTGGATCTCGCCATCCTTGAGTTCGGCAACCTGGGTCGGCGCGGCCAGGGAGATCTCGTCCAGCCCATCCTCGGCGTGCACCACCATGACGTGGCGACTGCCGAGGTTCTTCAACACCTCGGCCATCAGCGGTACCAGCTCCGCGGCGTAGACCCCCAGCACCTGGTTCGGCGCGGCGGCGGGATTGGTCAACGGGCCGAGGATATTGAACAGGGTGCGGACGCCCATCTCGCGGCGCGGGCCGATGGCGAAGCGCATGGCGGGATGGTGGTTGGGGGCGAACATGAAGCCGACGCCCACCTGCTCGATGCAGCGTGCCACCTGCTCCGGCCTGAGGTCCAGGTGGATACCGGCCATGTCGAACAGGTCGGCGCTGCCGGAGGAGGACGAGACGCTGCGGTTGCCGTGCTTGGCCACATGGGCGCCGGCCGCCGCGGCCACGAAGCTCGAGGCGGTCGAGACATTGAACAGGTTGGCGCCGTCACCACCGGTTCCGACGATGTCCACCACGTTCTCGGCCACCACATGCACCCGCTTCATCAGTTCACGCATGACCTGCGCCGCGGCGCCGATCTCCTCGGCGCTCTCCCCCTTCATCGCCAGGCCCACCAATAGCCCGCCGATCTGGGCGTCGGTGGCCTCCCCGGTCATGATCTGGTGCATCACCGAATGGGTGGCGTCGAAACTCAGGTTCTCGTGGCGCATCACCGCGGCGATGGCGTCTCGCATCTGCATGGGCAGGCACTCCTCTTTCGGGCGGGTCAGCGACGCTTCAGGAAATTGGCCAGCAGCTCGTGCCCCTGACGGGTCAGGATCGATTCCGGGTGGAACTGCACGCCTTCGATGTCCAGCTCGCGATGACGCAGCCCCATGATCAAGCCAGGCGTCACGTCATCGTCGTCGGTCCAGGCCGTGACCTCCAGGCAATCGGGCAGCGTGTCGGCCTCGACCACCAGTGAATGATAGCGGGTCACCTCGAGCGGGTCCTCGAGGCCGGCGAACACTCCCTGGCCATGGTGGCGAATCCGCGAGGTCTTGCCGTGCATCACCTGGGGAGCGCGCACCACCCTGCCGCCATAGACCTGGCCGATCGCCTGGTGCCCGAGGCAGATGCCGAGGATCGGCAGCCGCCCGGCGAAATGCGCGATGGCGGCAAGCGAAATGCCGGCCTCGTTGGGCGTGCAGGGGCCGGGCGAGATCACCAGATGGCTCGGCGCCAGCGCCTCGATCCGCTCCAGCGAGATGGCATCGTTGCGATGGGTGACCACCTCGGCCCCCAGTTCGCCCAGATACTGCACGACGTTGAAGGTGAAGCTGTCGTAATTGTCGATCATCAGCACGGACATGGCGTAAAGTCCTGTTAAAGCGAATCTTTTTTTGGTGTTGCGTATTGCTCGGCCAGCCGTGCAGGGTCTGCTTCGGACACAAAAAAGCCGCCCCGACGGCGGCATTCTCTTCAGTCGTCAGCGTGCCGCCCCTCGCTCAGGAGCGCCACCACTGGATCGACGTTGGCATATGGGCGTTTGCGTTCATGACGCAAT
This sequence comes from Halomonas sp. SS10-MC5, assembly GCF_015992245.1. Taxonomy (NCBI): domain Bacteria; kingdom Pseudomonadati; phylum Pseudomonadota; class Gammaproteobacteria; order Oceanospirillales; family Halomonadaceae; genus Halomonas; species Halomonas sp. SS10-MC5. The sequence goes on from NZ_CP065435.1 coordinate 3,112,975, forward strand.
AGTGCCGTCGTCGCGGCGGGGCTGTCAACGCAAGATGGCGGCTTGGCGCAACGCCGGCCGATGCGCAGCGCGAGTATGGCAGGGATCGACGGCACCGCTGGCAAGCCTATTGCCCAGTCTCTATCATCGGGGCACGTGCGCTGCGTAAAAAGGAGATTCACGATGCGCTTTACCCGCCGAGCCTGTACTTGGCTGGCTCCCTTCATTGCCGCCATGCTCGGTGGCGCTTCAGCGGCAGCAGCCAATCCCAAGGTGGTCGCCAGCTTCTCGCTCCTTGGCGACCTGGTCAGTCAGGTCGGCGGCAATGATATCGAACTGGTGGTCCTGGCGCCGGCAGGGGCCGAAGTGCATGAATGGGAGCTGACGCCAGACAGCTTCATCGCCCTGGAGGATGCCGACCTCATCTTCTACAACGGCTACCAGCTCGAGCAATGGATGCGCCAGGTCCACGCCACGGTGGGCAACCGTGCGCCGCTGGTGGCAGTCGCCGAGGCGTCGGAATATCCGACCCAGCCGGTCGTGACGGGAGAGTACACCGGCGAACCCGACCCCCACCTGTGGATGGACCCGCGCGCGGTCGCGGCCTACCTGCAGGTCATTGCCGACCAGTTGGCCGAGTTGCACCCTCCGGCCGCCGATAGTTTCCAGGCCAGGGCCAGCGCCGCCAAGGAGAAGCTCGCCGCGCTGCACGATGAGGTGAGCGAGCGGCTGGCGTCGATTCCCGAGGAGCGGCGGATCCTGATCACCACCGAGACGGCGTTCGTCTACTTCGCCGACGCCTATGGTTTTCGCCATGACGGCGCCTGGGGCAGCAATGCCGAGACCGAAGGCTCGCCACCGCAGGCCAAGCGCCTCATCGACCTGATCGAGGAGATCCAGCCGGCTGCCCTGTTCTGGGAAAGCACCCTGTCGGACCGCGATATTCAGGCGATTTCCGCCAACACGGGCGTACCCACGGCCGGCCCGCTGTTCGTCGATTCACTCAGCGAGCCCGACGGCGACGCCTCGAACTACGTGGCCATGATGCGCCACAATGCCAACCTGATCCGCCACGCCCTGATGCAGGAAGAGAGCAAGGAGAGCGAAGCGTGCGCAGAGGGCGAGAAGGAAACGGAACAGGCAGCGGAAGGCGCCAACGTTAGCGAGTGAGCGCTCGCCTGCTTCGATGACCGAGCCCGCTACGTTGAGAGCACGGCCGCCCGCGCCATGGAGGCGCCAGCGGCCGGAGTCGTCTAGAGGTTGTCCAGCCCCTTCTCCGCCATCGCCACGGCGCGGAAAATGGCGCGCCCCTTGTTGAGGGTCTCCTGCCACTCGAGTTCGGGCACGGAGTCGGCGACCACGCCGGCTCCCGCCTGCACGTGCAGCTCGCCGTCCTTGATCACCGCGGTGCGGATGGCGATCGCGGTGTCCATGTTGCCGTGCCAGGAGAGATACCCCACCGCACCGGAATAGATACCGCGCTTGACCGGCTCCAGCTCGTCGATGATCTCCAGCGCGCGGATCTTGGGGGCACCGGAAAGCGTGCCCGCCGGGAAAGTGGCGCGCAGCACGTCCATGGCGGACAGCCCCGGCTTCAGCCTACCGGTGACGTTGGAGACGATGTGCATGACGTGGGAGTAGCGTTCGACGGCCATCTGGTCGGTCACCTGCACCGACCCCGTCTCGCTGATGCGCCCCACGTCGTTGCGCCCCAGGTCGATCAGCATGAGGTGCTCGGCGATCTCCTTGGGGTCGGCCAGCAGCTCGGCCTCGAGCGCGCGGTCCTCCTCCTCGGTCTTGCCGCGCACCCGGGTGCCGGCGATCGGGCGCACGGTGACCTCGCCCTCCTCCAGCCGCGTGAGGATCTCGGGAGAGGAGCCCACCACATGATGATCGTCCAGGTTGAAGAAGAACATGTAGGGCGAGGGGTTGAGGCTGCGCAGCGCGCGGTAGAGGTCGAGCGGCGAGGCCTGGTAGGGGATCGACATGCGCTGCGAAGGCACGCACTGCATGACGTCGCCGGCCAGCACGTACGCCTTGATCTTCTCTACCGCCGCCTTGAAACCGGCCTCGGTGAAGCCCGAGGTGAAGTGCCCCTCCTCCACCGCGCTGCGCCCGGTACCGGGACTGGCGGCCTGCACGCCGGCGCTGCGCAGGCGCCGCTCCAGGCTCTCGAGGCGCGCCACCGCCGTGGCAAAGGCGTCCGGGATGGCCGGATCGGCATGGGTCCACAGCGTCAGCCGCCCCGAGAGGTTGTCGAAGACCACCAGCTCGTCGCAGACCATCAGCAGAATGTCCGGCACGCCGAGCGGGTCGGGTTTCTCGACGCCCCGCAGGCGCGGTTCAATGTAGCGGATGGTGTCGTAGCCGAAGTAGCCCACCAGGCCACCATCGAAGCGCGGCTGGTCGTCGAGGTCGGGCACGCGGAAACGCGCCTGGAACTGCTCGATCCAGGTCAGCGGATCCTCCACCTCCACGCGTTCGAGGCATTCACCTTGGCGCATGTGGCTGACGGTGAAGCCGCGCACTTCGATGCGCTCCTGGCATGGCAGCCCGATGATCGAGTAGCGCCCCCACTTCTCGCCGCCCTGCACCGATTCGAGCAGGAAGGTCCAGGGTTCGTCGGCCAGCTTCAGGTAGGTCGACAGCGGCGTATCGAGATCGGCCAACACCTCGCGGGTGACAGGGATACGGTTGTAGCCGGCGTCGGCCAGCGCACGGAAACGTTCGGGAGTCATCATGACGGGTCCTCGATGATCGGACGGTGACAGCAGGTGATCGGGGCGATGCGTCGGCGAGCGTCACCATCGCCAGCCGGCGGGCTGGGCGGAAAATGGCACCGTCGGGATGACAGCCGGACGCAGGCCGCCACGGGCAGAGGAGTCGTCATGCAGCATCATGCTGTCCATCGAGCGTTCCCGCAGGAATAGGCAAACGGAAGGATTCCGAGGTCATTGATAAGGATCGAAAATCACCCTAAACGAGTTCCGCCAGTGAATCAACCAGCGCATCCGGGCGGCTGTCGCGCACCGGTTCGCCGTGGTTGTAGCCGTAGGGTACGGCCAGCGTACGGAAGCCGGCGGCCCGACCGGCGGCGACATCGTGGCGGGAGTCGCCGACCATCAGGCAGGCCGACGGCGACAGGCCGAATTGAGCGGCCACATGCAGCAACGGAGCCGGATCGGGCTTCTTCTGCGGCAGGCTGTCGCCGCCCAGGCACAGCGCGAAGTGGTCCTCGAGCCCGAACTGCGCCAGGATCGGCCGGATGAACGCGAACGGCTTGTTGGTCACCAGCGTCAGGACCCAGCCGCCCCCGCGCAGGCCATCCAGCGCTTCGCGCACGCCAGGATAGAGCCGCGTGCGCGAGCCGGGGTCGCGGCCGTAGTGTTCGAGAAAGTCCGCGTGGGCGCGGGCCAGCAGCGCCTCGCCGGGTAGGCCGCCCGCAGCATGGGCCAGCGCCCTTTCCATCAACTTGAGCGAGCCGTTGCCCACCCAGTCGCGCACCCGCGCCTCGCCGGCCGGTGGCAGACCGAGCGCGTCGAGGGCGGCATCCACGGCCACGGCGAGGTCGGGTACCGAATCGACCAGGGTGCCGTCGAGGTCGAAGGTGACCAGACGAATATCGGTGAGGATCGGGTGCATGAGAATGCCGGACGGGCCCTCGCGGTGGGTAGCGGAAAGATGCCGGCATGGTACCCGGCCGCGAGGGCGATGCCTACTTCGCCGCCGTGGGGGCCGCGACGAGAAGCCCCCCCTCGCCCGGCCCCCGCCTGACAATCCCCGCGCTGGCAAGCGCACTTCCTGCCCGGGCCATGCGTCGATCTCACTCCTCGTCGGGCTGGGCGGGCTCCCGGTAGGAGATACGGTAGAGCGCCCCCGCCAGGTCGTCGGAGACCAGCAGCGAGCCGTCGCGCAGTTGGGCGACGTCCACCGGGCGTCCCAGATACTCTCCATTCTCGTCGAGCCAGCCCTCGGCGAAGGGCACGGTGTCGCCGGTCACATTGCCCTCGGCATCGACCGGGGTGAACATGACGCGGGCACCGATGGGCTCGGTGCGGTTCCAGGAGCCATGCTGGGCGGAGAAGATGCCGCCCCGATACTCCTCGGGGAACATCCTGCCGGTGTAGAACATCATCCCCAAGTCGGCCGCATGGGCGTCGGTCTCCACCACCGGGAAGACGACGTCTTCCGGCACCTCATCGTTCTTGTACTCGTTGGTGCGCACGTCGCCGCCGCCATACCAGGGGAAGCCGAAGTTCTGGCCGGCAGCGGTCTGGCGATTGATCTCTCCCGGCGGAATGTCGTCGCCCATGCCGTCCACCTGGTTGTCGGTGAACCACAGCTCGCCGGTCTCGGGGTGGAAGTCCTGGCCCACCGAGTTGCGGATGCCGTAGCTGTAGACCTCGCGACCGCTGCCGTCCTGCCCGACACGGATGATGCCGCCGATGCCGACCTCGTTGAACGTTTCCATGTGCTCTTCGGGCGGCACGTTGTAAGGCTGGCCCAGGGAGATATAGAGCTTGCCGTCCGGACCGACGTCGCAGACGCGCGCCGTGTGGTTGTAGCTGACGAACTCCTCGGGGATGAGTTCGCCACCGGCGATGACCGGCACGGCCACCACGTCGGGGCTCTCGTAGAAGAATTCCGCCGCCGGGTAGGCCAGCACGCGATTCTGCTCGGCAATGTAGAGCACGCCGTCCTGCGAGAAGCAGGGCCCGTTGGGGATCGCCTTGGCCAGCGACGGGGCGAAGTTCTTCACCTCGTCGGCGACCCGGTTCTTGCTGCGATCCGTCACCGCCCACACCTCCTTCTTGCGGGTGCCGACGAAGGTGACCACCCCCTGGGGGCCGACCGCCATGTGGCGGGCATCGGGCACCAGGGCGTAGAGCTCGATGGAGAAGCCTTCCGGCAGGCGAATGCGCTGCAGCGTCTGGCGGATCGCCTCGGCGGCCGGGCCATTCTGCTCGACGGTGATGAAGTCGGTGGTGCCGGTCGTCTGGAAGGCGCCGAGACGCTCGAGGGTATCGTCGTCGGCGGCCAGGGCAGGGGCGAGGGAGAGTGCCACCGCCGCGGCGGCGACACCCGCAGAGAGGGCGTTCTTGTGCATTGTTGTGGCCTCCGGTTACGGGTCGGGATCGACCTGTAACAGTGAGTAAAGCAGGTCCCGAAGAAGCGTCAAGTCGTCACTCTGCCCCTTCGCGGGAGCCGCTCACTCGGCGAAGGCCGCACTGATCGAGCGCTTCCTCCGGCCGTCCCTCAAGCGGCATGGCCCCGCCGTTACGGGCTGCGCGGCGGGACAGCCAGGCCCGCTTGTCCGTGGCGGAGAGCCGCTTCACCACTGCCTCGAGGCGCAGCGCCTCGCTGCGGCTGCCCACCGGCTCATGATGTACCAGAGCCAACGGCCCGTGCCCACGCAGGGCCTTGGCACCTCGCCCGGCCTCGTGCTGTGCCAGGCGCCGCGCGACGTCGGTGGTGATGCCGGTATAGAGCCTCCCTTGCCGGGTTTCGATCATGTAGAGGTACCACACAGGCGCCGGATCTCTCATCGCGCGGCGGCTATACCGCTGCCAGCTGCTCGCGGAAGGCGCGGATGACGCTGTCGTAGCGATTCGGGTCGCTGTCGCGGCCGGCATTGAACACCGCCGACCCGGCGACGAAGGTGTCGGCACCGGCTCGGGCGATCTCGGCGATATTGTCGGCCTTCACCCCGCCATCGATCTCGAGGCGAATGTCTCGGCCCGAGGCATCGATGCGACGGCGCACCTCGCGCAGCTTGTCGAGCGTGCCGGGAATGAAGGCCTGGCCGCCGAAACCCGGGTTGACGCTCATCAGCAGGACCATGTCGACCTTGTCCATGACGTAGTCGAGGTAGGACAACGGCGTCGCCGGGTTGAACACCAGCCCCGCCTTGCAGCCGCCGTCGCGAATCAGCTGCAGCGAGCGGTCGATATGCTCCGACGCCTCCGGGTGAAAGGTGATGTAGCTGGCGCCGGCATCGATGAAGTCGCCGATCAGCCGGTCCACCGGCTTGACCATCAGGTGGGCGTCGATGGGGGCGGTAACGCCGTGCTTGCGCAGCGCCTGGCACACCATGGGGCCGATGGTCAGGTTGGGGACGTAGTGGTTGTCCATCACGTCGAAGTGGACGATATCCGCTCCGGCGGCCAGCACGTTGTCCACTTCCTCACCCAGCCGGGCAAAATCGGCGGAGAGGATGGAGGGGGCAATCAGGAAGTCGCGGTTCGCGTCGCTCATCGAAGTATCAGCCATCGCACGTTTGAAGAGGCGTCATGTTACCAGACCCTCCGGCGGCCGGGGCAGTCGACGCTCCCAGGCCATCAGGGTTTCGTTCTCGCCGCTGAGCGGTTCGCGACGCTCCTCGACGACCTGGAAGCCCAGCCGACGGTAGAAGGAGACGGCTCGCACGTTGCGCGAATAGACACACAGGGTGAGACGCTCCCGCTGGCCCATGGCATGCGCCATCAAGCGGGAGCCGTGGCCGAAGTTCTGCACCTCGGGGTCGACGAACAGCGCCTCCAGATGATCGCCGTTGAGCGCGGCAAAGCCGATGGGTCGCTCGGCCGCCTCGAGCACGAAGGTTTCCGCGCCGGGCAGATAGAGGCTTGCCATGTCGTCGGCACGCGCGTGCCAGAAGTCGGCGGGTATGAAGTCGTGGGCGAGCAACGAGGCACGCAGCCAGATATCGACGAGCTGCGGTATGTCCTCGATGATGGCCGGGCGTATCATTCAGCGTCTCCCTGCGTGCGAGTCGTGACACGTGAAAAACCCAGTGTAACCGCTTCCCTCCGCCACGGCGCCATGCTGTTGTCGTCAAGCACCTGACGATATACTGCGCCTGTGCCGCCATCGCCGGCCATGTCCATGGCCTCGTACGACTTCCGGGAGGGAAAATGAACCGACGTCATGCCCTGCGTGCCGCAGCCGCTCTGCTGGCGACTGCCCTGTTGGCCGGCTGCGCCAGCCCCCATTATCTGCAGTTGAATCCTCAGCGCAGCGTCTCGGTGCCGCAGTCCGGCAGCGGCCAGGCCGTGACGGTGGCTGCCGTGGACGAACGCGAAGACGACGTGGTCGGCACCCGCACCGGTAGCGCCATGTCCACCGCGGTGATCACGGTCAGCGCCCACGAACTGGTTCCGCACCTGCAGCGCGAAGCCGAGCGCGCCGTGCGCGACATGGGCTTCTCCCCGACTACCCAGCCCGGCAACGACCGCCCCAGCCTGACGCTGACGCTGCAGCACCTCGGCTACGAACGCGGCGACAGCCGGCCGGTCATCGACGAGGCCCGCCTGGAAGCCGTCCTCGAGGTCAAGGTAACCAACCAGGGCACCACCTATACCGGCACCTATACTTCGCGGCGCACACAGAGCTACGCCGTGCGCCCGGGCCGCGATGCCAACCGCCGCATGCTCAACGACCTGATCGGCGACGCCCTGGATCGCGCCTTCAGCGACCCGGAGCTGGCCCAGCTGCTGGCCCGCTGAGGCAACCAGACCACGATATACCGAAGGGCCGCCCATGGGCGGCCCTTCGCTGTTTCCCTACGCATCGGCAATGCTAATCGCACCGCTCAAGTCATGGGGCCGCGCCGGGTCAACGCCCATACGCTTTCGCGAAAGCCGCTCTCCGCTTCCGGCTCCCCCTCCCCGAGGTGGGTGACCAGGAAGTTGGGCTCGAACAGCTCGCGGACCTCCTCGCCGGGAACGTGATAGGGAGGCCCCGCCGCTTCGTCCCCGGCTGCCCGCGACAGCGTGATCAAGAGCCCACGGGCACCCGGGGGAATGAGCTGCGCCAGGTGAAACGCGTAGCGTTGGCGAGTGGCCGCAGGCAGGGCGATCAATGCCGCCCGGTCGTAGAAGGCCCCGATCTCGGCGGCCTGGTCGATGTGGAAGTGAAAGAAGTCGCCACACCACAGCTCGACGCTGCCTTGACGGCAGATCGCGAACGGCGCCTGCTGGTAGCGCGAAACGTCCCCCGTTCCCTCGGCGACGAATTGCTCGATGGCTTCCTCGGCCAGCTCGATGCCCAGCACGGGATGATCCTGCTGGGCCAGCCAGCGCATGTCGAGGCTCTTGCCGCAGAGCGGTACCAGCACCTTGGTGCCGGGCCGCACGCCAAGCCGCGGCCAGTGGCGCACCAGTGCCGGGTGAGTCTCGGGGCGATGGAAGCCGATGCGCCCCTCGCGCCAGCGATCGAGCCAGTCGTGCGCCATGTCATCCCCTCTCGCTAGAACCAGCGGTCGCGCTTGCGCCGCTTGCGTGGCAGGTGCGGAACGATCAAGCCCACCAGCAGGCCGGCCCCGGCCACGCCGCCGCCGTACATGAAGTAGCGCATCAGCAGATCCTCCTCCTGGGTATCCAGGCGCGCCTGGAGCTGGCGAACGGTGCGGCGCGACTGCTCGACCTCGCTGTCGAGCTGCTGATTGCGCGTCTCTAGCTCGGCAATGCGCCGCTCGCGCGCCTCGAGCGTCTCGGTCATGGCCGAGACGCGCCCTTCCCAGGTTTCGTTGATATTGCCAAGCTGCGCCTCGAGCTGTGCGACCTGCTCCTCCATGTGCGGCAACCGCTCGCGGGCGCTGGGCGTTTCCTGCAGCTCGTCGCTGAGCACCCAGACCCGCTCGCCTTCGGCGCTCTCCACGCGGCTGTAGTCGCCGCTGGTCTCGAGTACCGTGACCGGCTCGCCTGAGGTCAGCGTACCGACGATACGATAGCCGTCGGTCGGTCCGCTGCGCACATAGGTCGTCAGCTCGTCGGAAACCCAGTGGGTGGCGTCATCTGATTGCTGGGCATGCAGCGGCGAGGCCATGAGGCCCAGCGCCACCCCCGCAAGCAAAAACTTGAATCGATGCTTCATGCCGTCGTCCTGGCTTGTGTCGTTCAGCGGCCTATCCACAGAATCTGTGGATAGGCCGCGGGAAAACCGCTGGAAAGGCAGCGTCAAGGCGCACTGGCACGGGCTCGGTCACGGCTGATGGTTTGCTGAGCAGCCCCTGCCGCGGCCGGTATCGGCAACGCCGGTCAAGATTCACGCCTCGGGGGTGGCACGGGGCCACGCGGGAATTCGGCGATGCGCCCTTCACTCTTGACTGCCCTGGCCGGCCCTTCGCGCTCCACCTCGTCGATGCGCACGATGGCGTTCAACGGCAGATAGCTGCGCTTGACACCGTCGAAGGTGTGTCGCAGTCGGTCGGCCGAGGGATCCACCACCAGCTTCGAGCCATCCTCGAAGACGAATTCCTCGACCTCGATGAAGCCCCAAAGTTCGCTCTGGTAGATCTCCCTGGCGTAGAGTTCCCAGATTTCGCCCTGCTGATGAAATACCACCCGGTAGATCGGCTTGGCCGCCATATGGCCGTCTGTCCTCAACGTTGGGTTGTGCCTCGAGCCCCGCGCTGCGGGGCCTGCCAAGGCGCAAGCGTACCACAGTCGCACGCCGCCGCGGTGTCCCCCACTGGTCCCGGTGGGCGGGCTTACGTATAATGCGGCCACCTTCGAGAACGGCTTGAACAAGCCCATTCCCGCGACACTCCACTCACCGGTGACGCACGCGTCGGATAACCGACCCCAATTCTTATGGCGAAGAAACTCTTCATCAAGACCCACGGCTGCCAGATGAACGAGTACGACTCCGCCCGCATGGCGGACCTGCTCGGCGAATCGCACCAGCTCGAGTTGACCGACGACGAAGGCGAGGCCGACGTCATCCTGCTCAATACCTGCTCGATTCGCGAAAAGGCCCAGGAAAAGGTCTTCCACCAGCTCGGCCGCTGGAAGAAGCTCAAGGAAGCCAACCCCGACCTGGTGATCGGCGTCGGCGGCTGCGTGGCCAGCCAGGAAGGCGAAGCGTTGCGCAAGCGGGCGCCCTATGTGGATATGGTGTTCGGCCCGCAGACCCTGCATCGCGTTCCATCGATGCTCGATGCCAGGCGCAACGACCAGATCTCCGTCGTCGACGTGACGTTCCCCGAGATCGAGAAGTTCGACCACCTGCCCAAGCCGAGTTCCGACGGGGCGACGGCGTTCGTCTCGGTGATGGAGGGCTGCTCCAAGTACTGTACCTTCTGCGTGGTGCCCTACACCCGCGGCGAAGAGGTGTCGCGCCCGTTCGAGGCGGTGATGGACGAGGTGATCCACCTGGCCGACCAGGGCGTTCGCGAGATCAACCTGCTGGGACAGAACGTCAACGCCTATCGCGGCGAGAACCGGCTCGGCGATGAGATAGACCTGGCCGAACTGATCGCCTGCGTCGCAGCGGTGGAGGGCATCGATCGCATTCGCTTCACCACCTCTCACCCGGTGGAGTTCAGCGACAGCCTGATCGAGGCCTACGGCGAGATCCCCGAACTCGTCAGCCACCTGCACCTGCCGGTGCAGGCCGGCTCCGACCGGATACTCGCGGCCATGAAGCGCGGCCACACGGTCGAGGAGTACGTGGCCAAGATGGAGCGCATTCGCACGCTGCGCCCCGACATCAGCTTCTCGTCCGACTTCATCGTCGGCTTCCCCGGCGAGACCGCAGAGGACTTCGAAGCGACCATGGACCTGATCCATCGCATCGGCTTCGACCACTCCTTCAGCTTCGTCTACTCCGCCCGCCCCGGCACACCCGCGGCGGCGCTGCCCGACGACACCCCCGAGAGCGTCAAGAAGCAGCGCCTGGCGATCCTGCAGGAGCGCATCAATCAGCAGGCGATGCAGATCAGCCGCCGCATGGTGGGCTCTACCCAGCGCATCCTGGTCAGCGGCTTCTCGCCCAAGGACCCGGGGCAGCTGTCGGGCCGCACCGAGAACAACCGCGTGGTCAACTTCCACGCCGCCAACCCCACCGACCTGATCGGCTACTTCGTCGACGTGACGATCACCGAGGCACTGCCCAATTCTCTACGCGGCGAGCTGGCCTCCCCGGCGCTACACTGACCACAGGAGAGCGTCGTGGCGAGCCGCGGAGCGCGGCTCGGGCCATCGTTTCCACAAGGATTGCCCTGCCCGGAGGCGGGGCAGTAAGCTGGGTGCCAAACCACGCAACGCAGGAACTTCGCCACCTTGAGTCAACACGCCGCACAGGCCAACCGCATCATCACATTGAGCCTCGAGCCCAATGATCCCCAGCGTCTCGCCAACCTCTGCGGCCAGCGGGACGAGCATTTGAAGCTGGTCGAATCGCGCCTCGGCGTCACCCTGCGCAATCGCGGCAACGTCTTTCAGCTGGCGGGACCGGGTCATCGGGTCAAGGCCGCCGCCAACGTGCTCGAGCACCTCTATCGCGAAGCCGAGGCCAGCGACCTGTCGCCGGATACCGTCCACCTGTTCCTGCAGGAGTCGGGGCGCGAGGCGCTCGACGAGGAAGAGGGCCCCGGCGAGGACGAGGTGCTGCTGCGTACCCCCAAGGTGCTGATCAAGCCGCGTGGCCTGAACCAGCAGAACTACGTCGCGAGCATTCGTCAGCACGACATCAACTTCGGCATCGGCCCGGCCGGCACCGGCAAGACCTACCTGGCCGTGGCGGCAGCGGTGGAAGCACTCAACCAGCAGGAGGTGCGTCGCATCCTGCTGGTGCGCCCCGCGGTAGAGGCCGGCGAGAAGCTCGGCTTCCTGCCCGGTGACCTGGCGCAGAAGATCGACCCCTACCTGCGCCCGCTCTACGACGCGCTCTACGAGATGCTCGGCTTCGAGCAGGTGGGCAAGCTGATCGAGCGCCAGGTGATCGAGATCGCCCCGCTGGCCTACATGCGCGGGCGCACGCTCAACAACGCCTTCATCATTCTCGACGAGAGCCAGAACACCACCCGCGAGCAGATGAAGATGTTCCTGACCCGTATCGGCTTCGGCTCCACCGCTGTGATCACCGGCGACGTGACCCAGGTCGACCTGCCGCGGGGCCAGAGTTCCGGCCTGATCCAGGTGCTCGAGGTACTCAGGGACACCGCCGGCATCGGCGTCACCCATTTCGCCGCCAAGGACGTGGTACGCCATCCGCTGGTACAGCGCATCATCGAGGCCTACGAGAGCTTCGAGGCCGAGCAGGAGGTCCAGGAGCGCGCCCGCCGTGAGGCGCGAGATCGCGAGCGCGAAGCGCTGCGCCAGGAGCGCGAGCGCAACCGGGAAGATGACAGGAAATGAGTGCGCCACCGATCGTCGACCTCCAGCTCGCCATCTCGAGCGAGGAGCTACCCGCCCAGGCCGAGCTGGAGGCCTGGACCCGCGCCGTGCTGGCGCGCTTCCCGCGGGAGACGCGTCACGAGGTCACCGTGCGCATCGTCGACGCCGAGGAGGGCCAGGCGCTGAACCGCGACTATCGTGGTCGCGACAAGCCCACCAACGTGCTCTCCTTTCCCTTCGAGGGCCCGCCCGGGGTCAGTCTGCCGCTGCTCGGCGACCTGGTTCTCTGCCATCCGGTGGTGCTGAAGGAAGCCCATGAGCAGGCCAAGCGGCTCGTCGATCACTACGCCCATTTGGTGATACACGGTATGCTGCACCTGCTCGGGCACGATCACCTCGAGGAGAACGAGGCGGAGGTGATGGAGGGGCTCGAGCGTGAGATTCTGGCGGACTTCGCCATCGCCGATCCCTACGCGCCGCTCCCGGGCAGTGACGAACAACAAGACATGGACGAGAGAGACGCAAATCGATGAGTGACGACCGAACGACCGGCCAGGGCGGAAGGTCCTGGCTCGATAAGCTGCTCGGTGCCCTCTCGGGTGACAGCGAAGGCCCCAGTTCGCGGGAAGAGCTCATGGAGTTCCTGCGTGAGGCCGCCGCCCGCCTCAAGCTGGACCAGGACGCCATGATGATCATCGAAGGCGCCTTGCAGATCAGCGACCAGCAGGTACGCGAAGTCCTGATACCACGCTCCCAGGTCGCCGCCATCGCCGTCGATCAGCCCGCCGAGGAGTACCTCTCCCTGATTCACGAGACCGGCCACTCGCGCTACCCGGTGATCGGCGAAAACCTCGACGAGGTCAAGGGTCTGCTGCTGGTCAAGGACCTCTTGCAGCTGCTCAACCGTCCCGTGGAGGAGCGCGAACGCTTCCGCCTCGAGGACGTCCTGCGCCCCGCCATGTTCGTGCCGGAATCCAAGCGCCTCAACAGTCTGCTCAAGGAGTTCCGCGACACCCACAACCACATGGCGGTGGTGGTCGACGAGTACGGCGGCACCGCCGGCATCGTCACCATCGAGGACATTCTCGAGCAGATCGTCGGCGACATCGAGGACGAGCACGATACCGAGGAGGATGACGATATCCGCGAACTCGGCGACGGCCGCTACGCCATTCGCGCACTGACCCCCATCGAGGACTTCAACGAACGCTTCGGCACCCGCTTCTCCGACGACGAATTCGATACCGTGGGCGGGCTGGTGATGCAGCGCTTCGGCCACCTCCCCGGTCGCGGCGAACACGCCGAGCTGGGCGGCTGGCGCTTTACCGTGCTCAATGCCGATAATCGCCGCATTCGCCTGCTCGAGGCCGTGCTGCAGGATGAATCGGCACTGTCCCAGGACTGACCCACCGCCGTCTCAGGAAACGACACGCCATGACCCACTCCCGCCTGTCGCCGACGCTCGGCTACCTGGCTGCGCTCGTCGCCGGGGTATTGACCACCCTGACCGCCTCGCCCTATGAACTCTGGTGGCTCGGCCCGCTGGCGGCGGGTCTCGTCTACTGGGCCCTTCAGCCGCTGCGCCCGCGCCAGGCGGCGCTGCTGGGGTGGTGCTACGGCGTCGGCCTGTTCGGTTCGGGGGCCTCCTGGGTCTACGTCTCGATCCACGACTACGGCTACACCGGCGTCCCGCTGGCGCTGTTCCTGACCGGCCTGTTCGTCGCCGCCATGGCGCTGTTCATCGCCGTGACGCTATGGCTCTACCGCCTGCTGTGCGGCCCGCGCCTGGCCTTCCTCACCTTCGCCGGCGCCTGGGTACTGGGCGAGTGGCTACGCACCTGGCTGTTCACCGGCTTCCCCTGGCTGCTGCTGGGCAGCTCCCACGTCGATTCGCCGCTGGCGCCCTGGGCCCCCATCGGCGGGGTCTACCTGCTGTCGCTGATCACCGCTCTCTCCGGCAGCCTGGGGGTGGAGTTCCTGCGCCGCCGCTGGTGGGCGGCCCTGCCCGTCGCGGCGCTGTGGCTCGCGCCGCTGGCCCTGCCCGTGCAGTGGACCGAGCCCGCCGGGGAGCCGCTGCGCGTGGCACTGCTGCAGGGCAATCTGGACCAGCTGATCAAGTGGACGCCGGAAGGCCAGCGCAGCGCTGCCAATACCTACCTGGAGATGACCCGCGAGCATGCCGACGCCGCCGACCTCATCGTCTGGCCCGAGGCGGCGCTGCCGATGTTCGAGGACGAGGCCGAGCCGCTGCTGGCCCGCGCCCAGGCACACCTGGTGCCGGGCAGCGCCCTGCTCACCGGCATCCTTCAGCGCGAGGGGCGCGGGCGCTACTACAACAGCGTGATCGGCGTGGGCAATGCCGAAGGCGAGTACCGCAAGGAGCACCTCGTGCCCTTCGGCGAGTACCTGCCGCTGGAGCGCTGGCTGCGCGGCACTATCGCCTTCTTCGACCTGCCGATGCCCGCCATGACCCCGGGGGCTTCGGGTCAGGCGCCGATCCGCGCCGCCGGCAGCGTGATCGGCAACGCCATCTGCTACGAGATCATCTACGCCGACCTGGTCGCCGAACGCGCCCGCAATGCCGAGCTGCTGCTGACGGTGTCCAACGACACCTGGTTCGGCGAGTCGATCGGCCCGCTGCAGCACTTGCAGATGGCCCGCCTGCGCGCACTGGAGAACGGCCGCTACGTGATTCGCGCCACCAGCAACGGGGTCACGGCCGTGATCGACCCTCTCGGGAGAGTCGTCGCCAGGGCACCCCGGTTCGAGACCGTGACGCTGCTCGCCGAGGCCGTGCCGATGCAGGGCCTGACGCCCTTCACCCGCAGCGGCAGCTGGCCGGTGTGGCTGCTCGGCGTGCTGCTGGTCGTTCCCGGCCTGCGGCTGCCACGACGCCGGCGGCACCATTTCTAGAACTTCCCGACCCAACGCAACGAGGCCCGCTCATGCGGGCCTCGTCGTTCCATTCGGCGTTGCAGGCGACCACGGGCTCAATCGGCCTTGGCGGGCACCTCGCCCAGCACCTCGGGGATGGTCATGCGCACGTAGCGTCCCGGCGCCTCCTCGAGCAGCTTGAGCTCCCCCTCGCCCGGCTGCCGGGCGGGCACCCGCTTGTCGGGATCGGCGTAGCCGTTCTCGGTCATCCACTGCTGCCAGTGCGGCCACCAGGAGCCCTCGTGGAACTCGGCTCCCTCCAGCCACGCTTCGTGATCGTCCGGCAGGACGTCGTTGGTCCAGTAGCCGTACTTGTTGCGAGCGGGAGGGTTGACGATCCCGGCGATGTGGCCGGACCCGCCCAGCACGAAGGTCACCGGCCCCTTGGGCAGCAGCGCCCCGTAGTAGGTGCTGTTCCACTTGGCGATGTGATCCTCGCGCGTGGAGACGAAGTAGCTCGGCGTCGATATCTTGCGCAGGTCGATCCTGACCCCATCCAGCTCGATGCCGCCCGGCTCCACCAGCCGATTCTCCAGGTACATGTGGCGCAGGTACCAGCCGTGGGTGCCGGCCGGCAGGTTGGTGCCGTCGGTGTTCCAGTAGAGCAGGTCGAATGGTGCCGGGTTCTCGCCCTTCAGGTAGTTGCTGACGTAGAAGGACCAGAACAGGTCGTTCTCGCGCAGCAGGTTGAAGGTGTAGGCCATGGAGCGGCCGTCCAGGTAGCCGTCCTCTTCCATGCGCGCCTCGATCCCTTGCAGGATCGGCTCGCTGAGCAGCACACCGAGCTCGCCGGGATCGCGGAAATCCTGCAGCGTGGCCATGTAGGTCACCGACTTCACCTTGCGCCCGCGCCGGGTGCTGGTGAGATAGGCCACGGTGGAAGCCGCCAGCGTCCCGCCGATGCAGTAGCTGAGCAGGTTGACGGATTTCTCGCCGCAGGCTTGCTCGATGGCCTCCATGGCGGCGATCGGCCCCATCTGCATGTAGTCGGCCCAGGTCAGATCGCGCTGCTCGGGCCCCGGGTTGCGCCACGAGATCAGGAACACGGTATGCCCCTGGTCCACCAGCCACTTGACCAGCGAGTTGTCCTGACGCAGGTCGAGGATGTAGTACTTGTTGATCCACGGCGGCACGACCAGCAGCGGGGTCTTGAATGCGGTCTCGGTGGTCGGCGTGTACTGGATCAGCTGGATCAACTCGTTCTCGTAGACCACATAGCCGGGCGTGACGGCGATGTTGCGTCCGATCTCGAAGGCGCTGCGGTCGGTCATGGCCACGTTGAGACCGTCGGAGGAGTTGGCCAGGTCGCGGCGCAGCTGAGCGAGCCCCTCGACCAGGTTCTGTCCCTTGGTCTCGAGGGTACGGCGCATCACCTCGGGGTTGGTGGTGACGAAGTTGGTCGGCGCCATGGCGTTAACCAGCTGACGGGCATAAAACGCCAGATTGCGCTTCTGCCGCTCGGGCAGGCCGTCGAGCTGCTCGACCAGCTCCTCGACCGCCCCCGAGAACAGCAGGTACTGCTGCATGATGGCGCGGTAGTAGGGTTCCTGCTGCCAGGCTTCGTCCTTGAAGCGCCGATCGCCCTTGGGCGGGGAGACCAACGGCTCGCCCAGTTCGCCGGCCAGGGCCTGCAACCCCTGCTGCCACAGCTGGTACTGATCCTGGACGAGGCGAGCCTGGGTCTGCCACAGCAGCTGCGGGTTGCGCATCAGCGACTCGGCGCCGGCCTGGAAGGCCTCGCGCATGTCGGTCTGGATCGAGTCGGCGGCCGCATCAGGCGCCATCCGTTCGAGCAGGTCCTGCAACAGGGCCTGGTAATGCTGGCCCATCTCCTGTAGCTGTTCCTTCCACTCTTCCAGTTCAACCTGGGAGAACACCGCATCCCCTGACTGCATCGCCCTCTCCTGTTCTCGGACCCTGTCTGCGTTCTCTGCGGGCAGCGAGCCATGTGCCGGACATGTTCGCTCGACACCACCTGGGTACGGCCCGGGCCGGCAACCTGCCGGTCGGGCCGTGCGTCGACCTGTCTACCAAGGCCGCCCTGGTGCGGGCAGCCGCAAGGCGTCAGCTCTTGCGTGAGGCCTGGCTGCTGGCCTTGGCCGGAGCATCGGACTTGCTCGATGCGGCCGGCTTGGCACTCGTGTCGCTCTGCTGGGCCTGTTGCTGGGCCTGCTTGGTCTGGTCGCTCAGCTCCTGGCTGACTTCGCCGAACAGCTGCTCCAGCTCGGCACGGAACTGCTGGCTCATCTCACCGAGGGCCTGGGCGTCCTCCATCATCTGGCGCGAGAGCTCGCTCATCATCTCGGCCTGCCGCGCCCCGAAGGCCTGCAGGTCCTGGGCATCGCTGATCTCGGAAGCGCTGCGCATGCGCTCGGTGCCCATCTGGCTGTAGCGCTTCATCGCCTCGAGCTGGTACTCGGTCATCTTCTCCATATTGCCAAGCATCAGCGAGTTCAGCTTGCGCATGGGTTCGAAGAAACGCCGCGTCTGCTGGTTGAATTCATCGAGCATCTTGTCCTGCATGGGGTTGACCTCCTGTGACCGGAAACATGCGGGGCCGTCGACTTTCCTGGCGACTTTCCCTGCGCCTTTGGTGCAGGCCACGCGCAACGACGCGGCCCGGTGGCATGCCATTCATGCTGCACCGCACAAAGCGTAGCCCGCCAGGGCTCCCGCTGCAATACCCATCCACCTCTACAGAGATCGCTGCGTGCCGGACGCCGACTATTCCGAACGCCGGGAACGCGAGCGGGCACTCGCCGTGCCGGCCTTGCCCGAAGCCTTCGGCGCGGCCTCCGGCTGGTCAGCCTCGGCAGGCTCGCGCGCCTTGCCCATGGAGCTTCCGGCCTGGCGCAGCATGTCCAGCATCATCTGCTGGTAGGTGCCGAAGCTGGCCAGCCCCTGGGAGAGTCCCTGGCTCATGTCCTGGGTGAATCCCTGCTGCAGGAAGGGCTTCATCAGGCTCATGGGATCATAGCCCTCGACGCCGGACTCCATCTGCTTCTGGATCCGGTTCAACAGCTCCTGCTGGAAGGCTTCGACGTCCGGCAGGCCGAGGGCGCGACGGAACTCCTCGGGGGTCAGGTCAAACTCGACGTTTATCTTCATGACATATCCCTGCTTCAGTGTGCTTTCAGTGTAGCAACCCCGCATCGGACGCAACCGGCCGGGCCAAACTCAACGCAGCACCGGCGTCTCGACTCTCACCGCGGCATTCTGCGCACGGTGGCGCAGCAGGTGATCCATCAGCGTGAGCGCCATCATCGCCTCGGCGATGGGCGTGGCACGGATGCCCACGCAGGGGTCATGACGCCCTTTGGTCACCACCTCGACCGGATTGCCGTGAACATCGATGCTGCGTCCGGGGATGGTGATGCTGGAGGTGGGCTTGAGCGCCAGGTGGGCGATCAGCGGCTGCCCGGAGGAGATGCCGCCGAGCACGCCACCGGCGTGGTTGGAGAGAAAGCCCTCGGGTGTCATCTCGTCGCGGTGCTCGCTGCCGCGGCTGGCTACCGCGGCGAAGCCGTCACCGATCTCCACGCCCTTCACCGCATTGATGCTCATCAGACCATGGGCGAGCTCGGCATCCAGACGGTCGAAGACCGGTTCGCCCAGCCCCGGGGGCAGCCCCTCGGCGACCACGGTGATCTTCGCTCCCACCGAATCCTGGTCGCGGCGCAGCTGGTCCATGAACGCCTCGAGTTCGGGCACGCGCTCGGGGTCGGGGCAGAAGAAGGGGTTGTCGTCGACCGCCTCCCATTGCTTGAAGGCGATCTCGAGCGGGCCGAGCTGGCTCATGTAGCCGCGCACGGTGATGCCCTGGGTTGCCAGGAATTTCTTGGCAATGGCCCCGGCGGCCACCCGCATGGCGGTTTCCCTGGCGCTGGAGCGGCCGCCGCCGCGGTAGTCGCGCACCCCGTACTTGTGATGGTAGGTGTAGTCGGCGTGGGCGGGGCGAAACTGGTCCTTGATGTTGCCGTAGTCCTTGGAGCGCTGGTCGGTGTTCTCGATCAACAGGCCGATGGCGGTGCCGGTGGTCACGCCTTCGAACACGCCAGAAAGGATGCGCACCCGGTCGGGCTCGCGGCGCTGGGTGGTATGCCGCGAGGTGCCGGGGCGGCGGCGGTCGAGGTCGCGCTGCAGGTCGGCCTCGCTGAGCGGCAGCCCCGGGGGGCAGCCGTCGACGATGGCGCCCAGCGCCGGGCCGTGGCTCTCGCCGAAGGTGGTGACGGTGAACAGCTTGCCGAAGGTGTTGCCGGACATGGACGTGCCTCCCGATATCGTGGTGGTGGATCAGGCGAAGGACGCCGCATGGGCGTCGAGTTCCGCGGCGGTGAGAGCGAACACGCCCTGGCCGCCGCGCTCGAAGTCGAGCCACAGGAAGGGCACCTCGGGGAAGGCCGCCTCCAGGTGACGATCGGAGTTGCCGACCTCGACGATCAGCACGCCGTCGTCGCTGAGGTGATCGCGCGCCTCGCGCAGGATGCGCCTCACAATGTCGAGCCCGTCGGCCCCGGCCCCCAGCGCCAGCTCGGGCTCGTGGCGGTACTCGGCGGGCATGGTGGCGAGATCGCGGGCGTCGACGTAGGGCGGGTTGGAGACGATCAGGTCGTAGCGCTGCCCGGCCAGCCCTGTGAACAGGTCCGAGAGCACCGCCCGCACCCGCGCGCCGACGTCATGGCGCCGGATGTTCTGCTTGGCGACGGCCAGGGCATCGACGCTGACGTCGGAGAGATCGACCTCGCAGGCCGGCAGGTAGAGCGCGGTGGCGATGCCGATGCAGCCCGAGCCGGCGCACAGGTCGAGCACCCGGGCCGGCGGTTCCTCGGGGAACCAGGCGGCGAAGCCGGTCTCGATCAGCTCGGCGATGGGCGAGCGCGGAATCAGCACGCGCTCGTCGACGTCGAAGGCGAAGCCGGCATAGAACGCCTCCCCGAGCAGGTAGGGCAGCGGCCGGCGCGAGGAGACGCGTTCGCGCACCAGGCCGACGATGCGCGCACGCTCCATGGGCAGCAGCCTGGCCTCGAGCACTGCCGGATCGACGTTCCAGGGCAGGTGCAGCGCACCCAGCGTCAGGGCGACGGCTTCGTCCCAGGGCGAGTCGGTGCCGTGGCCGTGATGCAGCCCGGCCAGGTGGAATTCGCTGGCCGCCCAGCGCAGGTAGTCGCGCAGGGTGACGAGGTCGCGACACAGCGCCTCGTCGTCCAGGGTGAGGGTCGAGTGGGAAACGGTGGGGGAGTTGGCCACGAAAGGTCCTGCGGGTCGATGATGAGCGATGTCCCGATTGTACCCCGTGGCGGCAGGCGGTTCACAGCCACGCTCAGGTCGCTATACTGGCCGCTCGACGACACCACACGAGTCCCCATGAGCCAACGCCGCCCCCCCGACGACGATGACGACGACACTCATGCCTTTCGCCGGGCACTGCGCGAGGCCGGCGTGCGCCGCATCGCCGTCAACCGCGCCGACCCGGGGCGGCCCAGGCGGCGGGATCCTGCGGCGGCCGAACGACGCGCCGCCGCAGTAGCGGCCGATTCCCAGGAGAGCGCCAGTCGCACCAGCGACGGCCGCGTGGAGGCGGTGCGGCCCTCGGAATTCCTCGACTTCGCCCTGCCCGACCTGCCCTATCGCACCCGCAGCCAGCTCAAGCGCGGCCAGTTCGCCTGGGAGGCGGGGCTGGACCTGCACGGCTACAGCCTCGATGAGGCACGCCTCGAGCTCGAGAGCTTCCTCAAGGAGGCCGCCAGCAGCCATATGCGCTGCGTGCTGGTGGTGCACGGCAAGGCATGGGGCAGCACGGCGAATTACCCGGTGATCAAGAGCCACGTCAACGCCTGGCTGCGCGAGTGGCCGACGGTACTGGCGTTCTGCTCGGCGCGTGAGCTCGACGGCGGCACCGGTGCCGTCTATGTCCTGCTACGTCGCCGAGGCCAGACCTTCTAGCCGCCCCCCGACTCGCGGTCCGCCGGCATCTGCGGCGGCTCGACGATGATGCCGCCACCTCCGCCATGGCCACTGTGGCTGCGTCCCTCGTAGCGGTCCAGCGCCTCCATGGCCAGGTGGCGGCCCAGGCGGACCAGCGCCTCGGCACGGTGGAACTCGAAGGCGCCGCACACCGTCTTGGGTACCTCGATCAGCACGTCGGGCGGATACCCCGCGACCTTGTACTTGGCCAGCGAGGCCTGGGTGATGTCGAAGGAGGCCAGGATCATGTCCAGACGGCCCCAGGCCCGCCTGCCGCTGGCCACGCGCCCCGCCTTGCCGTTCGCCTCGCCGGCCTCGCCCTCGGGGCCGCCGAACCCTTCGAACAGCCAACGGGTCGCACCGCGCACATCCATCCACTTGCGCGCCGCAGCCTCCTCCTCGGCCTTCACCTCCGCTTCCCCCTGCTCCTCGGCAGGCAGCAGATCGTCGAGCGATACCGGACGGGCGCTGTGGGCGGTCACGTTGACGGCCAGCATCATGTCGGCATGGGCCGACACGGTGGGCGTGATCGGCAGGGGATTGAGCAGGCCGCCATCGACCAGGGTGTTCTCGCCGATGTGCACCGGTGTGATGACGCCCGGAATGGCAATGGAGGCACGGATCGCCCGCAGCAGCGGGCCCGACTGGAACCATACCTCGCGCTGACGCACCAGGTCGGTGGCGACCGTGGTCAGCGGGATGGGCAGGTCCTCGATCTGGATGTCGCCGACCAGCTCCTCGAGCTTGCTCATCACCTTGCTGGCACGCATCGCCCCCATCGGGCTCCAGGTGACGTCGACCAGCTTGAGCACGTCGAAGTAGTCGAGCTGGCATACCCAGTCCCGATAGGCCTCGAGCTGCCCCGCGGCATAGACCCCGGCGATGACCGAGCCCATCGAACAACCGGAGATGGCGACGATCTCGTAGCCGCGCGCCTCGAGCACCTCGATCACGCCAATGTGGGCATAGCCACGTGCCCCGCCGCTGCCCAGCGTCAGCGCCACTCGCTTGCCCATCTCCACCGCCGCACTGCTGGTCATCGCTCCCCCTTTCCCTTATGCCGGCTCGGCCGCCACCAGCCATGTCTCGATCGCATCTGCCACGCAGGATACCCAGCCGGGCTCGAGATGCAGATGATGCCCGCCCGGCAATACCCGGCGCACCAGCTGCGGCACGGCTTCCCGTGCCGCCCGGGCCATCTCGCGCTCGCCGAGGATGCCGCTCTCGCCCTCGATCAGCAAGACCGGCGCCTGGATCGCGCCCAGCAGCGCCAGTGCCTGCTCGGGGCTCAGCCGCACCGGCGAGGGCCATAGCAGCCTGCCATCGGTACGCAGGCGAACATGGCCATCGGGCTCCCGCACCAGATTGCGCTCGACGAGCGGCGTGGCCGTTGCGCTGTCGATTGGCGTCACGCCTCCTGCTACGCGCGCGGCAATGGCGGTCCTGCTATCAGGATAGCGCGGCGCCACCGAACGCGGGCGTCGGGCCGCACGCAACCCCTTGCGCAGCTGGGCGGCACTCTCGCCGACCGGGGTGGTCACGGCGCCCAGACCGTCGATCAACACCAGCCGTTCGACCCGCTCCGGCAGCGCCGCCGCGGTCAGGCAGGCCACCCCGGCTCCCATGGAGTGGGCCAGCAGCGGCACCCGCTCCAGGCCCAGTTCGTCGGTGGCGTCGAGCAGGTCGTGGCAGTAGTCCCACAGCGCATAGTCACCCTCGCGATGGGCCGAGTGGCCATGACCGGCGAAGTCCAGCGCCACAATGCGAATGCCGAGGCGCTCCACCAGCCGGGGCGCCAGCCGGCTGAAGCTGGCGGCGTTGTCCAGCCAGCCGTGCAATGCCAGCCAGGTCGGGGCGTCCTCCCTGCCCCAGACCAGCGCCGCCAGGCGCCCCCCGGCCAGGCTCCACTGCTGCGCCTCGCTCATGCCTCGCCCTCCAGCAACGCGTCGAGCATGCCCAGCAGGGCGCGGCGGGTCTCCTCGGGGTGCTCCATGGGAAACATGTGGGTGCCCGGTACCAGGGCCAGCGGAATGCCGTGGGCGGCCAGGCGCCGGCGGCGCCTGGGCGTGATCAGGTCGGAGTCACCCCCCACCAGGACCCCGAAGGGAATGCGCAACCGGCGCGGCAGGCGGGCCAGATGGTCGGGCAGGTTGCGGAAGATCTCGGTCTCGATGGCCGGGTCATAGATCAGTTCGGCGCTGCCATCGTCCTGCAGCCGGGTACCGCCCTCGACGTAGTCGTGCAGGGCATCCGGCGTAAAGCGCCGGAACAACCCCCGGCGGCGCAGGTGGTTGGCCATCGCCTCGCGGTCGGGCCAGGAGGCACGGCGGCCCCGGCTCTTGCCGGCAGGCGTCACCCGGTCGACGAAGCCGAAGCGCTTGGCCACCTTCATGCTCCAGGCATCGAGGCCCAACATCAGCGGCGGGTCGAGCATCACCACGCAGCGGAAGCGTTGCGGCGCACGCTCCGCGGCCATGGCCATCAGCACTCCGCCCATGGAGTGGCCGACACCGATGACGGGTCCGTCGGCATCGGGCACATGCTCGAGGAGTTCGTCGCGCAGCGCCAGCCAGTTGGCCCCCACCGGATAGTCTGGGTGATGTCCGAGGCGATCGACGGGATGGATGTCGAAGCGCTCACGCAGCGGGGCCAGCAAGCTGCGATAACTCATGCCCGGGAAGCCGTTGGCGTGGGCGAAGACCAGCCGCGGCAGCGTTGGGGGGTGACGTTCGTTCATGGCGGGGTCCAATGTCAGTCAGGCAAGCCGCTAGTGGCGATAGCAGGCTAACGGGTTTACTCTATCTCGCCAAGTCGACCTCCGGTTCATGCCGTCCGCTTCCTTGGAGTCCACCATGCCTCGCCCCACCCGGCCCCGGCGCGACACCCGCTTGCGCAATCGCCTGTTCTGGATCACCGTGGCCGCCGCCATCGTCTTCGGCCTGTGGCTGGTGCGTCGATGAGCCTGTTCGAGCTCTTCTTCGCCACCCTCGAAATCACCCTGCCGGTCTTCGCCATGGTCTTCCTGGGCCTGGGCCTCAAGCGCCTGGGCTGGATCGATCATGCCTTCGTGACGACCGCCTCGCAGCTGGTATTCCGCGGCACCATGCCGACCCTGATCTTCCTCAGCATCATCAGGGCCGACCTGAACGCCACGCTGAACCCGGGCATGCTCGCGTACTTCGCCCTGGCCACGCTGGCCAGCTTCCTGCTCAGTTGGGGCTGGGCCATCCTGCGCGTGCCCCATGCCGAGCGGGGCGTCTACGTCCAGGGCGCCTTTCGCGGCAATTGCGGCATCGTCGGGCTGGCACTGGCCGCCGGCATGTACGGCGACTACGGCCTCTCCGCCGGCGGGCTGCTGCTCGGCGTGGTGATCCTCACCTACAACGCCTTCTCGGTGATCGTGCTGGCCACCTACCAGGAGGGCCGACACACCGACTGGCGCAGCATCGCCAGCCACATCCTGCGCAACCCGCTGATCCTGGCGGTGGTGGCCGCCGTGCCGGTGGCCGCCCTGGAGCTGCGCCTGCCCGGCTGGCTGATGACCTCGGGCCAGTACTTCGCCTCGCTGACCCTGCCTTTGGCGCTGATCTGCATCGGCGCCACCCTGTCGCTGGGCTCGATTCGCTCCTCGGGCCGACTGGCAACCGGCGCCAGCCTGGTCAAGATGGTCAGCCTGCCGCTGGGTGCCACCCTGGGTGCCTGGCTGTGCGGCTTCGAGGGACGCGAGCTGGGCGTGCTGTTCCTGTTCTTCGCCAGCCCCACGGCAGCGGCCAGCTTCGTGATGGTCAAGGCGATGGGCGGCAACGCCGCGCTGGCGGCCAACATCATTGCCCTGACCACGCTGATGGCCAGCCTGACCATTACCGTCGGCGTGTTTGCCCTGAAAGTGGTCGGCTGGATCTAGGGCGCGACCCGGTTTTACACGTCGTCCTGTCTCAGCGGATATCGGCGGGTGCCGTGAAACGCACCAGCCTGGCGCAGCCCGCCGCCCAGACCTCGCTCTCGAGTTCGGCCACGGCGGCGGTGGGAAAGGCGAGCCCACGGTCGCCGCGCCCCTCCACCAGCAGCCCGGTGAGCAGCCCCACCAGCGGCATGTGGCTGACCAGCACGAGGGGAGCCTCGTCTGTGTTGGCAAGCAGCCATTCGATCACTGCGGTCGGCGCATCGTCGGGCGTGACGAACGGCAGCACTTCGGGCTCGACGCCCAGCGCACGCCCGACATGCCCCGCCGTCTGCCGGGCCCGTACGAAGGGGCTCACCAGCACTCGCGCCCCCGCCAGCGGCTGCCGACCGAACCAGCCGGCCATGCGCTCGGCCTCGACCTGGCCCTGCGCGCTCAGCTCCCGCTCGCTGTCGGGGCGCCCCGCGATCGCCTCGCCGTGGCGCATGATAAAAAGCCGTCCGGTCACGCCCCGCCCTCATTCGCCTCGACCCGGCGGTGGGCCTGCTGAACGGCCTCGCGCGGCAGCACGAACTCGACGTCGCTGCTCTGTTCCCCGCGCATCAGCATGCGCGCCATCTCACGCGCCGGCACACCTTCGAATAGCACCTGGTAGAGCCCCTCGGCCAGCGGCATGTAGACCCCGTCCGCGCGCGCCTTGTCGCGCACCAGGCGCACCGTGTTGACCCCCTCGGCGACCTGGCCCAGCGCCTCGACCGCCTCGTCGAGACCCTTGCCCTGGCCCAGGGCGTAGCCGACACGGTAGTTGCGCGACAGCTGCGACGAGCAGGTCACGATCAGGTCGCCCACCCCGGCCAGCCCGAGGAAGGTCATGGGATTGGCGCCCAGGCTGACGGCGAAGCGCCCCATCTCGGCCAGCGCCCGGGTCATAAGCATGCTGCGGGTGTTCTCGCCCATGCCCAGCGCCGCGGCCATGCCGGCGGCGATGGCGTAGATGTTCTTCAGCGCCCCACCCAGCTCGACGCCGTAGCGGTCGTTGCTGGCGTAGACGCGGAAATAGTCACAGCCCAGCGCCTGCTGCACGCGGGTGCGTGTCAGCGCATCATCGCTGGCCACCACGGTGGCGGTGAGCTGCTTCTGGGCGATCTCGGTGGCCAGGTTGGGCCCCGAGATCACGCCGATATGGCGGAAGCCCGTCTCCTCCTCGAGGATCTGGCTCATCAGCTTGAAGCCCTCCTCCTGGATCCCCTTGGTGGTACTGACCAGGATCTGGTCGGGGTGGAGCCAGGGCCGGGCCTGGCGCACCACGTCACGAAAGGCCTTGGAGGGGATCGCCACCAGCACCAGCTCGGCGCCGTCGAGCGCCGCCTGCATGTCGCTGCAAGCGCGCACCGCCGGGTTGATGGCATAGTCCGGCAGGTAGCGCGGGTTGCGGTGCTCGCGGTCGATCTGCGCCGCGAGCTCGGGGTCGCGCAGCCACTGGCACACCTTGGCCCCGTTGTCGGCGGCGATGCTCGCCAGCGCGGTGCCGAAGCTGCCGCCGCCCAGTACTGCCACCCGCATGGGATCGTCTGACATGTCTGCCCCGTGAATCGATCGATGAATCAGGAGAACCCGTCAAGAGTGTAACGAAGAATGCCCCCTTGCGGGGGCATGTCTCATCAAAGGAAGGCGGGCCGGGAGCCCGCGACGGCTCAATCGATCTGCGACAGCAGCGAGTCGATGCTGGACCGGGCGTCGCCGTAGAACATGCGCGTGTTCTCCTTGAAGAACAGCGGATTCTCGATGCCCGAGTAGCCGGTACCCTGGCCGCGCTTGCAGACGAACACCTGCTTGGCCTCCCACACCTTGAGCACCGGCATGCCAGCGATGGGGCTGTTGGGATCCTCTTGGGCGGCAGGATTGACGATATCGTTGGAGCCGATGACGATCACCACGTCGGTGCTGGCGAAGTCGTCGTTGATCTCGTCCATCTCGAGCACGATGTCGTACGGCACCCTCGCCTCGGCCAGCAGCACGTTCATATGGCCCGGCAGACGCCCGGCGACCGGGTGGATGCCGAAGCGAACCTCCTTGCCCGCCGAGCGCAGCTTGCGCACCAGCTCGCTCACCGCGTTCTGGGCCTGGGCCACGGCCATGCCGTAGCCCGGCACGATGATCACGCTGTCGGCGTCGTTGAGCGCGCTCGCCACCCCACCGGCATCAATCGCCACCTGCTCGCCCTCGATCTCGGCCGCCGGCCCCTGGCTACCGCCGAAGCCACCAAGGATGACGTTGACGAAGTTGCGGTTCATCGCCTTGCACATGATGTACGACAGGATGGCACCGGAGGAGCCCACCAGGGCGCCGGTGACGATCAGCAGATCGTTGGACAGCGTGAAGCCGATGGCCGCCGCGGCCCAGCCCGAGTAGCTATTGAGCATCGACACCACCACCGGCATGTCGGCGCCGCCGATGCCCATGATCAGGTGGTAGCCGATGAAGAAGGCCAGCGCGGCGATCAGCAGCAGCGTCCAGAAGCCGGCGCCGTTGAGGTAGAGGATCGCCAGCAGCAGTGACAGCGCGGCCGCACCGGCATTGAGCAGGTGCCCGCCGGGCAGTTGCCTCGGCTTGCCGTCCACCTTGCCGGCCAACTTGCCGAAGGCGATCACCGAACCGGTGAAGGTCACCGCACCGATGAACACGCCCAGCACCACCTCGATCTGCAGGAACATCAGCTCGTCCGGGGCCTTGGTCGCGACCAGGGCGGCGAAGGCCGAGAACTGCTCGGCGCCCGCATCGAGGGCCCGGGCCGCCAGCACGCGGCGCCGCTCGAGGTCGGCGCTCCAGGCCACGAACACCGCGGCCAGACCGACGAAGCTGTGCAGCGCCGCCACCAGCTGCGGCATCTCGGTCATCTCGACCTTCTTGGCCACGTAGGCGCCGGCCACCGCGCCGACAATGACCATCGGGATCATCAGCCAGTAGGCACCGATGCCCGGCCCGAAGGCGGTGAAGAAGACCGCCACGGCCATGCCGACGATGCCGTACCACACCGCCCGCTTGGCCTTCTCCTGGTTGCTCAGCCCTCCCAGGGAGAGGACGAACAGTACGCTTGCCGCAATCGCCGCGGCAGACACGAATCCTTGACTCAGCATGTGTAGTCTCCGCCGCTTACGATTTCTGGAACATGGCGAGCATCCGGCGTGTCACCAGGAAGCCGCCCACGATGTTGATGGTGGCGATCAGCACCGAGATGGCTGCCATCAGCACGACGAGCCAGTTACCCGAACCGATCTGCAGGATCGCCCCGAGGATGATGATCCCCGAAATAGCGTTGGTGACCGCCATCAGCGGCGTGTGCAGCGAGTGGCTGACGTTCCAGATCACCTGGAAACCGACGAAGCAGGCCAGCACGAAGACGATGAAGTGCTGCATGAAGGAGGCGGGCGCCACCTGGCCGAGCAGCAGCATCAACAGGCCGCCGGCCCCCAGCAGGGTCGCCTGGCGCTTGGTCTGGGCCTTGAACGCGGCGTGCTCGGCGGCGCGCCGCTCCTCGGGCGTGGGCTCCTTCTCCCTGGGCTTGGGCTTCGCCGCGGCGATCGCCTTCACCTTGGGCGGCGGCGGCGGGAAGGTGATCTCGCCCTGGTGCGTCACCGTGGCGCCACGGATGACGTCGTCCTCCATGTCGTGGACGATCGCGCCGTCCTTCTCCGGCGTGAGGTCGGTGAGCATGTGGCGGATATTGGTGGCGTAGAGCAGCGAGGCCTGCGTCGCCATGCGCGAGGGGAAGTCGGTGTAGCCGACCACCACCACGCCGTTGTCGGTGACGATGCGCTCGTCCGGCACGGTCAGGTCGCAGTTGCCGCCCTTCTCGGCCGCCAGGTCGACGATCACCGAGCCGGGCTTCATCGCCTTGACCATGTCCTCGAGCCACAGCTTGGGCGCCGGACGCCCCGGAATCAGGGCGGTGGTGATGACGATATCGACCTCGGGCGCCTGCTCGCGGAACAGCGCCAGCTGCTTCTCGCGGAATTCCGGGCTGGAAGGCGCGGCATAGCCGCCGGTGCCGGAGCCGTCCTGGTTCTCCTCGAAGTCGAGAAACAGGAACTCGGCGCCCATGGACTCGATCTGCTCGGCGACCTCGGGGCGCACGTCGAAGGCGCGTACCACCGCACCGAGGCTCGTCGCGGTGCCGATGGCGGCAAGCCCCGCCACGCCGGCACCGACGATGAGCACCTTGGCCGGCGGCACCTTGCCGGCGGCGGTGACCTGACCGGTGAAGAAGCGGCCGAACTGGTTGCCCGCCTCGATCACCGCCCGATAGCCGGCGATGTTGGCCATCGAGGAGAGTGCGTCCATCTTCTGCGCTCGCGAAATGCGCGGCACCATGTCCATGGCGACGACGGTCGCCCCCTGGGCCCGGCACTTCTCCAGCAGCGCCTCGTTCTGCGCCGGCCAAAAGAAGGCGATCAGGGTCTGGCCTTCGCGCAGGCGCTCGGCCTCCTCGTCGCTCGGCTCGCGCACCTTGATCACCACTTCAGCCTCGCGCCACAACGCCTCGGCGCTCTCCACCACCGTGACACCGGCGGCGCGATAGGCATCGTCGTCGAAGCCGGCGGCGATACCGGCCCCGGATTCGATCAGGCATTCGTGTCCAAGCTTCTTGATGAACTGCGCACTGTCAGGGGTCAGCGCGACACGCGCCTCTCCTTTGGCGAGCTCCTTGGGTGCACCAATCTTCACGTTGGATCTCCCTTATGGTTATAGAAAGGTCGAATAGGGCAAACGGTTATTCATACCTGACCCTACCGCAATGCACAACCGCTGCGAGGCCTTTCGATGGCACGTCAATGTAACACTATGCAGCTGAAATATCGGAAAAAAGCGAGCATGACGTTGACGTCAAGGAGAGCGACGCAGGCGCAAATGGACATGAACAAGCCGCCCGAAGGCGGCTTGAAAATGGGGGGTGGCACGCTGCCATGAAGCGACGGGCCTCGCGGTCGCGACGCCCATCGTACGACCTAGGCCGTCAACAGTGCATTGAGCCGCTTGACGTAGGCCGCCGGGTCGTCGAGATGCCCGCCCTCGGCGATGATCGCCTGGTCGAGCAGCACCTGGGCCAGGTCGTCGAAGCGCTCGCCCTCGGCTTCCTCAAGCCGCGCCACCAGCGCATGAGTCGGGTTGAGTTCGAGGATCGGCTTGACCTCCGGCATCTTCTGGCCGGCAGCCTCCATGATGCGGCGCATCTGGAAGCCCATCTCGTGCTCGGGCAATACCACGCAGGCCGGCGAGTCGATCAGGCGGTGGGTCACCTTGACCTCCTGCACCGCATCGCCCAGCGTTACCTTGACCCGCTTGACCAGCTCCTCCTTGGCCTTGGCGGTCTCCTCCTGGGCCTTCTTCTCCTCCTCGCCCTCGATCTCGCCGAGGTCGAGCTCACCCTTGGCCACGTCGACAAAGCGCTTGCCGTCGAATTCGTGCAGGTGGCTCATCAGCCACTCGTCGATGCGGTCGTGGAGCAGCAGCACCTCGATGCCCTTCTTGCGGAAGATCTCCAGGTGCGGGCTCGACTTCGCCGCGTTGAAGCCGTCGGCGACGATGTAGTAGATCTTCTCCTGGCCCTCCTTCATGCGCGATACGTAGTCGGCCAGCGACTGGTCCTGGGTGGCGCTGTCGGTGTGGGTGGTGGAGAAGCGCAGCAGCGCGGCGATCTTCTCGCGGTTGGCGAAGTCCTCGGCCGGGCCCTCCTTCAGCACGCTGCCGAAGGTGTTCCAGAAGGTCTGGTAGGCTTCCTGGTCCTTGGCCAGCTTCTTGAGCATGTCCAGCGCCCGCTTGGTCAGCGCGCCCTTGATCTTCTCGACCTTGGGGTCCTGCTGCAGCAGTTCGCGGGAGACGTTGAGCGATAGCTCGCGGGTATCGAGCACGCCCTTGATGAAGCGCAGGTAGAGCGGCAGGAACTGCTCGGCGTCGTCCATGATGAAGACGCGCTGGACGTAGAGCTTGACGCCGCGGGCGCCGTCGCGCTCATAGAGGTCGAAGGGCGCGCGCCCCGGCACGTAGAGCAGACTGGTGTACTCGAGCTTGCCCTCGACCTTGTTGTGGCTCCAGGCCAGCGGATCGCTGAAGTCATGGGCCACGTGCTTGTAGAAGGCCTTGTACTCGTCGTCCGAGATCTCGCTCTTGGGGCGAACCCACAGCGCGGTGGCCTCGTTGACGGTCTCCCAGGTGGTGACCTCGCTGCCCTCGATCTCGTTGCCCTCGTCGTCCTTGGCCGTCTCGACCTTGGGCATGCGCACCGGCACCTCGATATGGTCGGAGTACTTGCGCACCAGGCTACGCAGACGGAAGTCGTCGGCGAACTCCTTGGCCTCCTTCTTCAGGTGCAGGACGATCTCGGTGCCGTGCGCCTCGCGCTCGATGTCGGCGACGGTGAATTCACCTTCTCCCTTCGAGCGCCATTCGACGCCCTCGGCCTTGTCGCTGCCCGCCTTGCGGGTGCGCACCGTGACCTCGTCGGCAACGATGAAGCTGGAATAGAATCCCACGCCGAACTGGCCGATCAGCCGCGCGTCCTTCTGCTGCTCGCCGCTGAGCTGCTTGAGGAACTCCGCGGTGCCGCTGCGGGCGATGGTACCCAGGTTTTTGATCACCTCCTCGCGGTCCATGCCGATGCCGTTGTCGCGCACGGTAACGGTACGGCCCTTCTCGTCGTGCTCGATCTCGATGCGCAGCTCGCTGTCGCCCTCGTACAGCGCATCGTTGTCGAGCGCCGCGTAGCGCAGCTTGTCGCAGGCGTCGGCGGCGTTGGAAATCAGCTCGCGCAGGAAGATCTCCCGGTTGGAGTACAGGGAGTGGATCATCAGGTGCAGCAGCTGCTTCACCTCGGTCTGGAAGCCGAGGGTTTCCTCGTGAGCGGTCGTGGACATGGATCGGTTACCTCATGGCTTGAACCCACGGCGGCGCATGGCGCGCCGCCGTTTCTGAACTGTTCAGCGATATGGGGGCCGTGTCCGCGTTTTCAAGCGTCGCTCGGTTCCGGCACGCCCAGGACCAGATGCAGGCGCGCCGTGGCCACCGGCTGCGATTCCGACGCCTGCCAGGCGGTGACCTGGACGTTGGCCAGGCGCCGCCCTTCGCGCAGGAGACGGCAACGGGCGTGGGTGGGCACCACCCGAGCCGTGCGCAGGTAGTCGATGGAGAAGTCGACAATGCGCGGCAGCCGCGGCTCGCGCGCCGACAACATCAGGTCGAGGGTCCCGGCGGTTTCCATGAACGCCGCCACCACGCCACCGTGCAGCGCCGGCAGCAGAATGTTACCGACGTTGTGCTCGCGTGGTTCGAGGTGATAGATCAAGCCGTCGCCCTCGGCGTCGGATGTGACGCTGACGCCAATGTGACGGGCGTAGGGTAGCCGCTCGATCCAGGCGGCGACGTCGCCCCGGGCGCGGGTCCTGGCCAGCCAGGCCACGTCGTGAAAGCCTTCAGGCATGATCGGCCTCCCCGAACAACGCCTCGGCGAAGCCTTCCGGCGTATTGCGCTCGCCCAGGCGCACGAAGTTGCCGATCCCGCGCGCGATGGGCCGGTCCGGCACCTGCCACAGCGTGCCCTCGGTGAAGACCATGGCGCGGGTCACGCGCAGCACCCGGGCCTCGGCCCAGATCGGCATGCCCGCGACCGCCGGCCGGTAGTGATCGACGCGCAGATCGAGGGTCGGGCACACCTCCGGCGCCGGCAGCCCGCACAGCACCGCCGATCCGCACACGGTATCCAGCAGCATGGACAGCACCCCGCCGTGCACCAGGCCGCGCTCGGCATCGCCCAGCAGCGCGTCGCGCCAGGGCAAACGCATGCGTACCCGTGGCGGCGCGACCTCCTCCACCTCGAGGCCGAGTTCGCGCGTGTGCGGGATGACGTTGACGAAGCGGCCGAGGCCGGCTCGCCAGGCCTCGGGACTTCGGCCTGCTGCGGCAGGCCCACGGTACGGCGCTTGGCGTTCGTTCACCCTGCCCTCCAACAAGCGTTTGATCGATCTTGCAAGACTAGTCGGCGGACGCCGGTGAGACAAGTCCGAGACAGCCGAAAGCCTGCAGGAAAAACTTTGCTGAAGCGGCGCGAAAACGCCTTGACGGTCTACTCAAATCCGCTGCAATAGGCGAGGATACAGGAGTTCGCCAACGCCCTCCGGAGGCCATTTCCCATGCGCCATTCCCTATCGTTTCGCCGCGCGTCCGGTTGGCTCGCCGCGGCGGCCTTCAGTCTCTCCATCACCGCGCATGCCCAGCCCAGCGACAGCGCCATGCGCGCAGCCCTCGAAGCCGCCCGCAACCACCAGTGGACACAAATCGACGAGGCGGCCATACGCGGCCACGTGCTGGAGGGCTACGTGGAGTACCACCGCCTGCGCAGCCGCCTGCCCCAGGCCGAGCCGGGCCAGATCCTGGATTTCATCGAGCGCCACCAGGGTTCGCCCGTTGCCGACTGGATGCGCGGCCAGGCGATCAGCCGCTACGGCGCCGCCGGGCGCTACGGCAGCCTGCTGGCCGTGGCCGACGGCGTGCCCAGCGGCACCGAGCGCCAGTGCCACTACTACACGGCCCTGCTCGGCAGCGACCCGCAGGCGGCGGCCGAGGGCGGCCGCGAACTCTGGCACGTGGGCCGCTCGCAACCCTCGGCCTGCGACACCCTGTTCGACCACCTGCGCGACAGCGGTGAGATCAGCGAGTTCGATATCTGGGAGCGCATGATGCTGGCCTGGGAGCAGGGCGAGACCGGGCTGGTCAGCTACCTGGGGCGGCAGCTCGGCAGCCGCTGGCAGGAGGGGCGCGACGCCGTGGAGCGGCTGCAGCGAAGCTACGCCGACATCACCCGGGTGCCTACCTGTATCGGCCCCGAATGCCGCGGCAGCGGACCGCTCTTCGCCGCCGCCATGCATGGCTTCACCCGTGCCGATACCGAAGCCGCCATGGAGGCCTGGCGCAAGATTGCGTCCCACCTGCCGATCGAGGAGACACACCGCCATGCCATCGAGGAGGACCTTGCCTTCTATTCGCTGGTGCGCGGTATCGAACACAACCTGGGCTGGGTTGACGACGCCCTGCCACGGATCGGCACCACCCGCGTGCTGGAACTGCGCATTCGTCACGCCCTGGCCCAGCGCGACTGGGCCGATGCGCTGGACTGGCTCGAGAGGCTTCCCGACGACAGCCGCGAGGACAGCCGCTGGCAGTACTGGAAGGCGCGCGCGCATGAGCAACTGGGGGACGCGGAGCGGGCCGAGGTGGCCTATGCACGCGCCGCCCGTGAACGCGACTTCTTCGGCTTTGCCGCCGCCGATCGCATCGGCCGCCCCTACTCCCTGAACCTCGAGCGCAGTACCTTCAATGCCGATTTCCGCGACCAGGTGGACCAGTGGCCGACGGTACAGCGCACCGAGGCGCTGCTGCGGATCGGCGAGGAGGGGCTGGCCAACAGCGAATGGCTGCATGCCGCGGCCAATGCCACGCCGCGTGAGGTGCGGGCGCTGGCCGACTATGCCGCACGACGTGGCTGGCACGCGCGACTGGTCCAGACCACCATTGCCGCCCAGCTCTGGGATGCATTGGATTGGCGTTTTCCCGAGGCCTACCGCGAGCATTTCCTGCACTGGGGCCAGCAGACCGGCGTCGACCCCTACCTGCTGATGGGCATCGCCCGCCGCGAGAGCGCCTACAACCCGGAGGCGCTCTCGCCGGCCGGCGCCCGCGGCCTGATGCAGCTCATGCCGGGCACCGCCTCCCTGCTCAGCCGGCAGCTCGGCATCAGCGACCCGGGCCCCTATGGCGTGCTGGACCCGGAGCTCAACATTCGCCTGGGCAGCACCTACATTCGCGACATGACCGACCGCTACCGCGGCAACCGCCTCGCCGCGGCGGCGGCCTACAACGCCGGCCCCGGCCGAGTCGACCGCTGGCTGCGCGACGCTCCGGAGGAGTTCGACCTGTTCGTCGAGTCGATTCCCTTCCGCGAAACCCGCGACTACGTCCAGGCGGTGCTCTCCTACCGGGTCATCTTCGAGAGCCTGGCCAACGGCGGCAGCAGCGAGGGCGTGTCGATGCTCACCCGGGCGGAGAAGACGGTGCGCTACGACGCCTCGATGCTCGCCAGGAACTGACGTTCACCTTCCGCTCAGGCAGGCTGGCGTTCCAGCGCCAGCCTGACGCCGAACAGGATCAGCACCGCGCCGGTCGCCCCGTTCAATGCACGCGCGAAGAGCCGGCTGCCGAGCCAGCGCCCGGCACTGCCCACCATGAGCACGATGGCGATCTGCCACAGATTGGCAATCACAAAGTGCACCCCGGCAAGCCACAACGACTTGAGCAGCGCCGGGTCTGACGGGGCGATAAACTGCGGCAGGAAGGCCATATAGAAGACCACTGTCTTGGGGTTGAGCACGTTCGAGAGCAGCCCTTCGCGCAGCGGGCGCCATACCGGCACGGGCTGCCGTTCGCCCTGCACCGCCCCCAGCGGCAACCCCCTGCCGCGCCAAGCGGCCATCAGACCGTTGATGCCCAGCCAGATCAGGTAGGCCGCCCCCGCCAGCTTGAGCGCGCTGAAGGCCCAGGCCGACTGGAGCAGGATCAGCGAGATGCCCAGCGCCGAGATCGTGGCGTGGACGAACAGGCCACAGCAGATCGCCAGGCTGGTGAGCACTCCATCGCGCACCCCGCCGCGGGCGGTATTGCGGATGACCAGCAGGGTATCGACTCCCGGGCTCATCGACAGCAGGGTGATGGCGATCAGGAAGGGCCAGAATTGGGCGTCCAGCATGACAGGGCTCCGGTTCGGCAATGACGTGAACGACGGGGCTGGCGTCGCAAGTGGCTGATGACGCCAGGGTTGGTTGTACTCGTATGCAGTATTACCAATTTAAGGTAGCGGATTCGCTGGACGCTCGGATTTTTTCTAACTACAGTGGATTGAGCGGCGGCACGGGAGAAGCGTGCTTTCGCGGCGTTGGCCTGCAAGTGGAAAGTCGTCCCGTCGTATGTCGAGCCTATCGATGCACCCGAAGCGCACTTTTCGCCTTTGCCCACGCAGTTTGGGTCCGGTTTCGCCGGTGCCCAGCAAGATCAATCTGTAAGTAAGGAAAATCGACAATGGCAACTGGCACTGTCAAGTGGTTCAACGATACCAAGGGCTACGGCTTCATCTCTCCGGACGACGGCGGTGATGACCTGTTCGCGCATTTCTCCGAGATTCAGGCTGAAGGCTTCAAGACCCTGCAGGACGGTCAGAAGGTGACCTTCGACGTGACCCAGGGCAAGAAAGGCCTTCAGGCCTCCAACATTCGGGTTTCCAACTGAGGCATCCCCTCCGTTGACCCGCGCCGGTCTTCGCAAGACGGCCCGGCGAATCGACGAAAGGCCCGCTCGACAGAGCGGGCCTTTTTCGTGCTTTCCATCGCACCGGCCAGCCGGTACGGCTCAGGTCTCGGGGGAAGGTTCGGCCTGAGACCGGCTATCGGGCCGGGACTCCGCCTCGGCCTCGGCCTCGGAAGCTGACGCAGCCTCGCCGCTCGACTCGGCTTGCGGCTCAGGTTCGATCTTCGGGAGGTCTCTGGCCGGCTCGCTCTGCTCCGCCTCTTCGAACTGCCTGTCGAGCTCACGCTGCGCCTCCTCGAAGCGGCGCTCGGTCTCTTCGAGCCAGGCGTCGACGTCTGACTGCGAGACCTCGCCGGTTCGCTCCGCCTCGCGCTCGATGGCCGAAGCGGCCTCGCTCTCCTCGCCCTCCATCGGCTCGAGTGTCGGCTCGAAATCGGTGCCGCCCTCCATGGGCTCCAGGCCGGGCTCCCTGCGCTCCACCTCCTCGAACTGCTGCTCGATCTTGCGCTGCGCCTCCTCGAAGCGACGCTCGGTATCCTCGATGATCGCGTCCACGTCGGAACGGGTCGGCTCCCCCGGGAGCGCACCGCCCTCGTCCAGCGTCTCGGCGGGAGATTCGCCCAGCGTCTCGCCTTCGGCATCGATCTCCTCGTCCGCCCCGGCTGACGTCTCTTCGTCCGCACCGGCTGACGTCTCCTCATCCGATTCGGCAGGCGCCGGCTCGCTCCCGGTCTCTCCCTCCTCCTGCGCGGGGGGCGGGGTCGACGGCTCCTCTTCCGTGGCCTCGGGTGCAGGCTCGCCGTTCTGGGCTGGAGCGGCCGCCTCGTCGCCGTCGTCGCCACAGCCACCCAGCAGCAGGGCAAGGGTCAAGGCGGCGACCGGAATCCAGGGTGTCTTGGCCATCGGTTTTCTCCCATCCATATGAGACCCGCAAAGGGGGCTATTCCAGCA
Organism: Halomonas sp. SS10-MC5; assembly: GCF_015992245.1. Classification (NCBI taxonomy): domain Bacteria; kingdom Pseudomonadati; phylum Pseudomonadota; class Gammaproteobacteria; order Oceanospirillales; family Halomonadaceae; genus Halomonas; species Halomonas sp. SS10-MC5. The sequence continues at coordinate 3,150,166 of NZ_CP065435.1, forward strand.
GAGCCCGGCGAACGCTGCAAGCCGCTAGCGAGCGGGCCACCCTACTGCTTGGACAGTGACAAGACAAAACGATCCGCTCTCGTCTCAGCCCAGGCCGGCCATGGGCAGCGGGCAGTCGAGCGACCAGGCCACGGCGCGCAGCAGTTCGGCCTCCTCGGCGTGGATACGTCCATCCTGCGCAACGCACTGGACCATGGCGTCGAGCAGCCTGAGCCGATCGTCATCGCTCAGCTGGCGGCAACGATCCAGGGCCCAGTCGAGTTCCTGCGGGGTTGCGGGCCGGGGCTCAAAGGTGAGGCCCAGGCCCAGCGCATCGGCCGCCTGGCGGAACGCTTCCACTGCCTGCGCCTCGCCTTGGCTGCCTGCCTGCGCCAGGCTCGACAGCAGGCGGGCCAGTGGCGCTTCGATCCGCTCCAGGGGCAGCCGGCGCCCGCGTCGAGGCGCTCCCCCCTCACTGCCGGCGACGATCAAGCGATGCAGCGCCCACTGCAGCGCACCGGGCTCGTCCTCGGCCGCCATCAGGCGTTCGAGGCAGTCACGAAAGCGGGCATGCTGTGCGACCGACAGCTGCCGCAGCAGGGGCAGGCAAAGCTCGATCAGCGGCAGCCGCGGGCCCGGCCTTATCCCGGCAAGCGACGGCTCGAGCCGCGTCAGTTCCGCCAGCACGCCAGGCAGCGCGGCTTCATCCAGGACCCGGCGCTGACGGTTCCGGCTGGCCGGGTGTGCCCCCATGAGGACACCATAGATCACGGCGCGGGCCGCATAGGGATCGTGCGCGGCCTCGAGCAGCACCGGGGCGATGCCCGCCAGCGCCCCGCGAGCCTGCTGCAGGTCCTGTTCACGCGGCTGGCCGACTCGCTGCATCAGCGCTGCCGGCCCCAGCACAGCACCTTCCCAGGCTTCCGTCTCGGTCGGTCGCGCCTGGGTCGGCTCCGCACTGGCGTCGGTCGTGCCAGCCGGCTCACGCTCGACGCTCGGCTCAGGCAGCTTCCCGTCCCACCCGGGCTCGAGGCGGCGGATGCGGGTGGACAAGGGCGGGTGCGTGGCGGTCAGGCCGCGCAACCCCGGCAGCCCGCGGCTGAAGTAGAAATGGCTGAACTCCTCGGCACGACTGGCACGCAGCTCGGAGCCATGGGCGTGCGCGGCCACGCGCTTCAGCGCATCGGCCAGGCCGGCGGGGTTGCGGGTGTACTGCACCGCGCTGGCATCGGCCAGGAATTCGCGCTGGCGGCTCACCGCCGCCTTGATCAGGTTGCCGCACAGGGTGCCGACGAAGCCCACCAGCATCAGCGCCAGCCCGGCACCGAGCAGCACCGCGTGGCCGCTGCCGCGGCGCGAGCTCCGGACCACGCGCCGGGCAGCCATGCCCCGCAGCAGCAGGCGACCGACGAGGCCGATCACCAGGATGCCGTAAAGCAGCGCGACGAGGCGCAGGTTGAGGCGCATGTCGCCATGCAGGACATGGCTGAACTCGTGGGCGACTACCCCCTGCAGCTCATCCCGCGAGAGGCAACGAATGGCGCCACGTGTCACGCCGATCACGGCGTCCTGCGGCGTATGGCCGGCGGCGAAGGCATTGATGCCGGGCTCGTCGAGCAGGTAGACCGCCGGCACCGGCAGCCCCGAGGCGATGGCCATCTCCTCCACCACGTTGAGCAGCCGGCGCTCGTCGGCATCGTGCGTAGCGGCATTGATGATGCGACCACCCAGCGCCTCGGCCACCGCCGCCCCACCGGAGCGCAGCTGCAGGTGTCGCGCCAGGCTCCCCGCAGCGACCACCAGCAGCACGCCCAGGGCGACCGCGCCCAGCAGCCGCGGGTCGAGCGCACGGGCCAACGGCTCTGCCCCGGGCGGGCCGCCGTCGAGCAGCAGCATGGCCAGCGCAATCACCGCAACGGCGGCTACGATCATGCCCAGCACGGCGACGACGAGCAGCACGACCAGCCAGGCCGTCAGGCGTTTCGCGCGCGCCTGGGCGCCGAAGAAATCCATCGCCGTGTTCCGTCAGAACCGCACGCTGGGGGCGGCCTGGATCTCGGCGCTGTCGTCGAACTCCAGCAGCGCCGCGTCATCGCGATGCCCCAGCGGCCCCGCCAGCAGCACCGGCGGAAAGCTCTGCTTGTAGGTGTTGTACTGCATGACCGCGTCGTTGAAGGCCTGGCGGGCGAAGGCGACGCGGTTCTCGGTGCTGGTGAGGGTCTCGGAGAGCTGGCGCATGTTGTCGGAGGCCTTCAGGTCCGGGTAGGCCTCCATCACCACGTTGAGCCGCCCCAGGGCGGCACCGAGCGCCCCCTCGGCGCCGGCCAGCTCGGCCATGGCACTGGGTTCGCCCGGCCGCGCGGCGGCCGACTGCAGGCCGGCCAGGGCGGCATTGCGCGCCTCGGTCACGGCGGTCAGGGTGTCGCGCTCATGAGCCATGTAGGCCTTGGCGGTCTCGACCAGGTTGGGAATCAGGTCGTAGCGGCGCTTGAGCTGCACCTCGATCTGGGCAAAGGCATTCTGGTAGCGGTTCTTCAGCGCCACCAGCCGGTTGTAGATGCTGACGCCGTAGATCACCAGCAGGGCCAGCACCACCAGTACGACGATCACTGTCACGCTCATTGCTCTCTCCCGTGTGCCGCCAGCGACCCGCTTGATGTGAGTCAATGCCCGAGCCTGCATTAGCGTCTGCTCAATGTCATATACCGATGGTATAGTGTGGCGGCCGAGCGGGCCAGCCACTCATGCCTGCGCTCGCAGCGTCACGTCTCGCCCAACCGATCATTGCCAGGGAGTCGGTCTTGGTAGCGCAACTCAAGGATTTCCTCCACGCACTGGTCCATGCCCTGCGCAACCTGCTGCCCATCATCGTGGTGGTGGTAGCCTTCCAGGCGCTGTTGCTGCGCGAGTGGCCGGAGGGCGGGCTGAGCATGGCGGCGGGCCTGCTGGTGGTCGCCGTTGGCGTCGCCCTGTTCCTGCAGGGACTCGAATTGAGCATTTTTCCGGTGGGCAAGCGGCTCGCCAACCAGTTTACCCGCCGTGGTTCCATGCCGCTGCTGATGCTGTTCGGTTTCGCCATGGGTTTTTCAGCCGTCGTGGCGGAACCGGCACTGATTGCCGTGGCCGAACAGGCCGCCACGATCAGCCAGGGGCGTATCGACGCCCTCACCCTGCGCCTGATCGTGGCGAGCTCGGTGGGTCTGGTGATGGCACTGGGCGTGTTTCGCGTGATCCTCGGCCACCCCCTTCACTGGTACATGATCGCCGGCTACGCACTGGTGGTTCTCGTCACCTTCTTCGCCCCCGCGGAGATCGTCGGGCTGGCCTACGATTCCGGCGGCGTCACCACCAACATCGTTACCGTGCCGCTGATCGCAGCGCTGGGGATCGGTCTTGCCTCCTCGATCCGCGGGCGCAACCCACTGATCGACGGTTTCGGCCTGGTGGCACTGGCGGTGATGGTGCCAATGATCAGCGTTCAGCTCTACGGCATCCTGGTCTATGCCGAGCCCGACGCGTTCGAGGCAGGCGCGGAGTTGCTGCTTGCCGGGAAAGACGTCTCCCCGCCGTCCGGCCCGCTGACGATCCTCCTCGATCTGTTCGCCATGCTACGCGACGTGCTGCCGATCATCCTGGTCGTGCTGTTCTTCCAGTACGCCGTGCTGCGCCATCCCCTGGCCAATCCGCTCAAGGTCGGTGTGGGTTTCGTGTTGGTGATCGTCGGTCTCTACGCTTTCGTGGTGGGGCTCAAGCTCGGCCTGTTTCCGATCGGGCAGCGCATGGCCGAGCAGCTGATCGGCTTCGACACCTGGCTGTGGGTCTACCTGTTCGCCTTCTGTATCGGCTTTGCCACTACCATGGCCGAACCGGCACTGATCGCCATCGGCCAGCAGGCCGAGGAAGCGGCTGCCGGCAAGATTCAGGGCAACGTCATTCGCCTGCTGGTAGCACTGGGTGTGGCCATCGGCATCACTATCGGGGTACATCGCATCATCAGCGGCGACTCGATCCACCACTACATTACCGGCGGTTATCTTCTGGTCATTCTGCTGACCGCCCTGGCGCCCCGCTACATCGTAGCCCTGGCCTTCGACTTGGGCGGCGTAACGACATCCGAGGTGACGGTGCCGCTGGTTACCGCGCTGGGGATCGGCCTGGCCAGCCAGATCGAGGGGCGTAACGTCCTGATCGACGGCTTCGGACTGATCGCCTTCGCCTCGATCTTTCCTATCGTGACCGTAATGGGCTATGCCATTCTGATGGAAAAACTAGCGCAGCCGGGAGGCAGGACGACATGAAGTTTTCGCTATTGGTTGCCATCGTGCCGGAGGATCTCGAGCAGGAGTGCATCGATGCCGCCACCGAAGCTGGCGCGGTCGGCATGACGTTGATGTCCGGCCGCGGGATCGGCGGTGAACGCAAGAAAACGTTCTTCGGGCTGACTTACGAGGGCAGCCAGAGCATCATGCTGCTGACGCTGGAGAAAAGTCTCTCGCTGAGAGTGTTGAAGACCATTCGCCAGGTACTCAACCCGACCGGCGAGGACTCCCGCGGTCTGGTCATGACGCTGCCGGTAGAACACCTCGGCGGTATCGACATGGCGCAGGTCAAGCGCTTCGAAGAACGCCTCAGGCAAGATGTCTGAACGAATGGTTTAACGGAGAGAACAAGATGCTGGTCAAGGACATCATGAACCGCGATGTGGTGACGGTATCCCCCTTCGCCACCTTGCGCGATGCGCTGAGCCTGATGAAGCGCCACAACCTCAAGAGTCTGGTGGTGGAGCAACAGGATCCCCACGATGCCTGGGGATTGATCACCTATACCAACATCCTCAAGACCATCGTCGCCGAGAATGGCGACATCGACCTGATCAACGTCTACGACGTCTGCGCCAAACCCGCCATCGGTGTCGGCGAGTCGCTCGACGTGCGCCATGTCGCCAGCTTGATGACCGACAGCGTGGTCAAGCGAGTGCTGGTACTCGACGACAACAAGTTGCTGGGCCTAGTCACCATGGATGATATCGTAGGCACCGTGCTCGACATGATCGAGTAGGCCGACCGGACCCTGATATGCAAGATTTCTTTTCCTGGCTGGGCAAGACCCTGGGCGAGATCATTCGCTTCGTGGTCGACCTGCTGCTCGTCTTCTTCCAGAACCTGGGCGCCTCCGCCCGCGGCTTCTTCGACGGCCTGGCGACGTCGCTGGGCATTCCCCCCACCCTGATCAGTCTGGCGGTGCTGCTGCTCGGCCTGTGGCTGCTCTATCTGGCGCTGCGCGCCCTGCTGCGCCGGCGCATCTTCGCCACGCTGATCTGGGCGGTGCTGGGGGTGACGGTGTTGAGCTGGCTCATCTATTAAGCCCAGCCAAAAAAGTGCCGCCCCAGGGGCGGCACTTTTTTGTTATCAGGAAATCGGAATTTCCGATTACCCTTTCCTCAAGCGAGGGCCTTTTCGATCACCTCATAAACATTCGGCGAGAGCTTCTCGGCGCGGATTCGTTCGAGTTCGCCCTTCATCAGTTCCTGACGCGACTCGTCGAAGCGTTGCCAGCGCGTCAGCGGCGTGACCAGGCGCGCGGCGATCTCGGGGTTGAGTCGGTTGAGCTCGATCACCACGTCGGCCAGCAGGCGGTAACCCTCGCCATCGGCGCGGTGGAAGTTGATCCGGTTCTGGTTGGCGAAGGTGCCGATCAGCGCGCGTACCTTGTTGGGGTTCTTCAGCGAGAAGGCGGGGTGCGCCATCAGGTGCTTGACCCGGTCCAGCGCATCGGCCTGGGGTCGGGTGACCTGGATCGCGAACCACTGATCCATGACCAGCGTATCGTGCGCCCACTTCTCGCCGAAGGCACGCAGGGCCGGGGCCGCCAGGTCGTCGCGGCTGCTGTGGGTCAGCAGCGTGAGCGCATGGCGCACGTCGGTCATGTTGTGATCGGCCTCGAACTGCCGGCGAACGATGTCGATACCCTGCTCGTCCTCGATCGCCATCAGGTAGGAGAGCGCCACGTTCTTCAGGCTGCGCCGCGCAATCTGCTCTGGCTCGGGGGCGTAGGGCGCGTCGCTCACGTTTTCCTCGTAGAGGCGCAGGAAGTCGTCGCGCAGGGTCGCGGCCAGCGACTGCTTGACGAAGTCGCGTGCGGCGTGGATCGCCTCGACGTCGACCAGCGGCTGCTGCTCGGCAATATAGGCCTCGGAGGGCAGCGTCAGCATCTCGGCCAGCACCGCCTTGTCGTCGCTGCCGCGCTCGAGCAGGGCGCGGAAGGCCTCGACCACGCGCGTGTCCATGACCTTTTCGACGCCATTGCGGTGGGCGGCGATGAGGTCGTCCAGCGCCAGCATCGCCAGCCGCTGGCCGGCATCCCAGCGATTGAAGCCGTCCGAGTCGTTGGCCAGCAGGAAGGCCAGGTCCTCGCGGCCGTAGGGAAAGCGCAGCTGGACCGGCGCCGAGAAGCCGCGTAGCAGCGAGGGCACGGGCGCCTCGGCCACGTCGCTGAAGACGAAGGTCTGCTCCGCCTCGCGCAGGTGGATCACGCCATCGCTGCCGAGCGACTGTCCTTCCAGCGTCAAGGGCAGGTCACGCCCCGACTTGGTGCCCACCAGCCCCAGTCGCACGGGGATGTGCAGCGGCAGCTTCTCGGGCTGGCCGGGCGTGGCCGGGGTACGCTGGCGCAGGGTGAGGCGATACTCGGCATGGGCATAATCGTATTCGCCGTAGGCGTCGATCTCCGGGGTGCCGGCCTGGGAGTACCACAGCATGAACTGCGACAGGTCCTGGCCGGAGGCTTCCGCCATGCAGTCGACGAAATCCTCGATGGTCACCGCCTGGCCGTCGAAGCGCTCGAAGTAGAGGTCGCTGCCGCGGCGGAAGGCCTCCCAGCCCACCAGGTTGCGCAGCATGCGCACTACCTCGGCGCCCTTTTCGTAGATGGTCAGGGTGTAGAAGTTGCCGATTTCGATGTAGTGGTCGGGGCGCACCGGATGGGCGGTGGGGCCGGCGTCCTCGGCAAACTGGGCGGTGCGGAAGAAGGCCACGTCCTCGATACGCTTGACTGCCGCCGAGTTGACGTCGGCGGAGAAGCACTGGTCGCGGAAAACGGTGAAGCCCTCCTTGAGCGACAGCTGGAACCAGTCGCGGCAGGTCACGCGGTTGCCCGACCAGTTGTGGAAATACTCGTGGGCGACGATGCCCTCGACCCGCTGGAAGGCGGCGTCGGTGGCGGTATGCGGATGGGTCAGCACCGCCGCCGAGTTGAAGATATTGAGGCCCTTGTTCTCCATCGCGCCCATGTTGAAGTCGTTGACCGCCACGATCATGAACAGGTCGAGGTCGTACTCGCGGCCGTAGGTCTCTTCGTCCCAGCGCATGGCGCGCTTGAGCGAGGCCATGGCGTGGTCGGTCTTGCCCAGGTTCTCCTCCTCGACCCAGATCTGCAGCGTGACCTCGCGCCCGCTCATGGTGACGAAGCGGTCCTCGACCTTATTCAGGTCACCGGCCACCAGCGCGAACAGGTAGCTGGGCTTGGGAAAGGGATCGTCCCAGGTGACGAAGTGGCGCCCCCCGGGCAGCTCGCCCCGCTCCACCGGGTTGCCGTTGGAGAGCAGCACCGGCAGGCTCGCCCTGTCGCCAATCACGGTGGTGGAGAAGGTTGCCATCACGTCCGGGCGGTCCGGATAGTAGGTGATGCGGCGAAAGCCTTCGGCCTCGCACTGGGTGCAGTACATGCCGTTGGAGAGGTAGAGCCCTTCCAGCGCCGTGTTCTCCCGGGGGGCGATCTCCACCTCGGTATCGAGGCGGAACTGGCCGGGCGGACCATGGACGACCAGTCCGGTGTCGCTGAGCGTGTATTCGTCTCCGGCCAGCGCCTGGCCGTCGATGGCGATGCGCTTGAGGGTCAGCTGCTCGCCGTCGAGCTCGAGCGGCTCATCGCCTCGACTCTGCGGATGGCGTTCCAGCTGCAGGCTCGCCTTGACCGTGGTCGCGGCGGGATCCAGTTCGAAGGTCAGCGCGACATGGGTCACACGGTAGGCGGGCGGCCGGTAGTCGTGACGATGGGTCGGCTTGGGTTCAGACATCGGGAAGACTCCTGTCCATGATCGATGCCCATTGTAAGGTTGCCGGCTCCTCAACCTCAAAGGCAGCTGACGCTAGCGCCGTACCAAGCGTGCCACCGTCCCCGCCTCGAGCCTGCCGCCGGGCTCGGGGCGCGTGACGATCCACAGCCCCAGCAGCGCCAGGCCCATCGCCAGCAGGAACTTCAGCCATACCAGGCTGAGAGTCAGGAGGAGCACCACGACCGACAGGGCGAGCATGCCACCGGCGACCCACTTGGCATGGCGCGGGATGGCGCGCTCGCCTTCCCAGGCCGCCACGGTCGGGCCGAAGCGAGGGTGCTCACGAATCCACTGGGCAAAGCGCGGCGAGCCACGGGAAGCCGCCCACACCGCCAGGAGCATGAAGCAGGTCGTCGGCATCAGCGGCACGAAGACGCCGATGACGCCAAGCGCGAAGCTGGCCCAGGCCAGGGCAATGTATACGGCACGGCGAAGCGAATGCATGCGAGTCCCCCATCCAGGTTTTCCCTGCTGACTCCATTGAAGCCCATCTCGCCGCTGCAGGCCAATCGGGCATGGCTATGGCGCCATTAGAAAAAGAAGAAGCCCGCCCGAAGGCGAGCCAATGACGTCGATAAGCTCTACTGGATCGGGATTTCGCGACGGTTCTCTTTCGCTTCACCGCTGCGCGGAACGCGAACCTTGAGCACGCCGTTCGCGAACGAGGCCGATATCGCTTCGGGGCGTGCGTCGCCGGGCAGGTCGAGCACGCGGCGGAAGCTGCCATAGGAGCGCTCGATGCGCTGGTAGCGATCCTCCTGGGTGTTGCGCTCCTGGCGCTTCTCGCCTTCGATGATCAGCCGGTCGCCATCCAGAGTGAGCTTGACGTCCTTCTCGTCCACGCCGGGCACCTCGACGCTGATCAGGTACTCCTCGTCACGCTCGGCGATGTCAAGCTGGGGCCTGAGCAGACTGGCCATGTCACCGAAGCGGCTCTCGAGCGTCGGCATGCCGAACTGACGCATGACGTCATTCATCCAGCGGTCCAGCTCCTGATGCATGCCGAGCAACGGCGAGAGTTCGCCCTGGCGAGGCTCCACGGGTACCGGCGTCGCGGCATCGCGGCGCTCACTCTTGAACCAGTTCCAGGGAGAGAATTTCTGCAGATTCATACGCCACCTCCTGTTCGTCATGAGACACGTGACGCATAGGACGGGCTTCGAGCCCGTTCCGGCATGAACAGAACTGGTGGCGCAGGGCCGGTTTTCAAGTGGCGTTCGACGCGCACTTGCGCCAGATCAACGATTCGCCATCGACCGGAGCCGATGGCGTGAGGCTGCGCCTCTCAATCGCGAAAATTGTCGAACTGCAACGCCAGGTCGGGGCCGCCTTCGCCGCGCAGCATGGCAATGACCTCCTGCAGGTCGTCGCGCTTCTTGCCGGTGACCCGCACCTTCTCGCCCTGGATCTGCGCCTGGACCTTGAGCTTGCTGTCCTTGATGCGCTTGACGATGTCCTTGGCCTCCTTCTGCTCGAGCCCCTGCTTGAGCTTGACCTCTTGGCGAGCCCGCACGCCGGAGAGCTCTGGCTCCTGCTCCTCCATGCAGCGGGCATCGATGCCGCGGGCGATGAGCCGATTGCGCAGCACGTCGAGCATCTGCTTGAGCTGGAAGTCGACCTCGGCCTCGAGCTGCACCGTATCGCCATTCAGCTCGAAGCTGGCCTTGACGCCCTTGAAGTCGAAGCGCCCCTGGATTTCTCGGTTGGCCTGGTCGACGGCATTGCTGGCCTCGTGCTTGTCGTATTCGGAAACAATGTCGAAAGAAGGCATGGCGGTGTCCTTGTTTGCCCAATCATGCCGGGAAGTCTACCAGCCCGGGCCCATCCCTGCGCGCCTGGGCTCAGCCGCGCCGGTTCATGTCGACACGCCAAGCGGCTTGCTCATCTGCCAGCCGGCGCAGCCATCCTCGTAGTAGTCGTCGAGCCAGCGCTCCAGCCTAAATCCCATGCGCCGGTAGAGCCCCAGGGCGACGCGATTGTCCGCCCTCACCTCCAGCCCCAGCGCCTCGGCGTCGTGTCCCAGGGCAACCCGCTCCAGTGCCTCGAGCAATTGGCGCCCCAACCCGCTGCCGCGCGCTTCTGGGTGCACGCAGAACGAGTAGAGCCGGGCGCGACGGCTGCCGCGCCGGAACAGCAGGGTGCCATACCCCATGAGCCGCTCTCCATCGTCGGCGACAAGCGTCTCGGCATGAGCGCGATTCAATAAGTGCCAGAGCTGTCGACGGCTGAAGCGATCTCCGCTGAAGGCTACCTGCTCCAGGCGGTAGAGAGCGCCCAGATCCTGTGGCTGGGCCTGGCGCAGAGCAACGGACATGGGCTTTCTCCAGGCTGGCGGTGGCCATGCGGGTACGCATGAAAGGGAACTTGACGGCAGCGCTCGACCCGCCTGCCATCATGAAATCATTTCACCTGTCGGGGCGCTTGTCGACAGCAAGTTGCAGCGGCATGCTGGCCGCAACCCGCGGCAAAGCCGCCCCTCCCCCAGCAGACGGATTTCGCCCATGTGCCCCTTGCGTATCGTCGTCGATCGACAGGAAGACTGGCGGCCCTACTACCCTTCCGAGGACCTGATCAGCGCCGACGACTTCCTGGCCCTGGACCGGCGCCATCGTAGCGCCGCCGACCAGGACCGCAGTACCCATGTGATCAACCTGTGCGGCGAACTCGATTATCTCGGCACTGGCTACTACGTTTCGCTGCTGGCCCAAGCACGCGGCCAGCGCGTGCTGCCCAGCGTGGAAACCCTCAACGAGCTGTCGCGCAAGGCCCTGGTCGACCTGCAGCTGGATACGCTGGCGCCGCTGCTCGGCGAGCTGGCGCGCCAGGGCAGGCTTGCCGGAGACAGCGTGACGCTGCGCGTGCTGTTCGGCGAATGCCTCGAGCCCGAGCTGGCCCGGCTCGCCCGCAAGCTCTTCGAGCGCCTGCCCTGCCCGCTGCTCGAGGCACGCCTGGTTCGGCGCCACGACCTGTGGCGGCTGGCCCGGCTCAAGCCGATCCCTCTTCGCGACCTCAACGCCGACGAGCAGGACCTGTTCGCCTCCGCCCTCAACCGGCATTCACGCAAGGTGTGGCGCACGCCCAAGGCACGCCGCCGCTACCGCTTCGACCTGGCGATACTGGTCGATCCCAAGGAGGCCATGCCGCCGAGCAACAAGAGCGCGCTCAAGGCCTTCATCCGCGCCGGGCGCAAGCTGGGCATCGACGTCTCGCTGATCACCCGGCGCGATGCGGGGCGGCTGGCCGAGTTCGACGGGCTGTTCATCCGCGAGACCACGGCGCTGGATCATCACACCTATCGCATGGCCCGGCTCGCCGAGCACGAGGGGCTGGTGGTGATCGACTCGCCGCGGGACATCCTGCGCTGCACCAACAAGGTCTACCTGCATGCGCTGCTGCGGGCCCGCGGCGTACCGGCCCCGGAGGGTGTGCTGCTGAAGCGGCGCGACCGACGCCCGTTGGCGGAACGCATCGCCGGCCTGAGCTTTCCCCTGGTGCTCAAGATACCCGACGGCTCCTTCTCCCGCGGGGTGGTGAAGGTCGAGTCGCTGGAGCAGCTCGAGCGAGAGGCCCGGCGTCTGTTCGAAGATTCCGCCCTGCTGCTGCTGCAGGAGTGGCTGCCCACCGAGTACGACTGGCGCATCGGCGTGCTGGACGGCCAGGTGCTGTTCGCCAGCCGCTACTACATGGCGCGCGGCCACTGGCAGATCTACGACCATTCCGGCGCCCGGGTGAAGAGCGGCGGCTTTACCACCCACGACCCCGCCGACGTGCCGCCCGCCGTGATCAGGGCGGCACTCAAGGCGACCCGCTTGATCGGCGATGGGCTGTACGGCGTCGACCTCAAGCAGGCCGGCGAGCGCGTGGTCGTCATCGAGGTGAACGACAACCCCAACGTCGACGCCGGTATCGAGGACAGCGTGCTGGGCCGCCAGCTCTACGAGAGCATCATGGGTGTGTTCCTGGCCCGCATGGAAGCGCGCGTCTCGGCCAGGTCGGCGGATGTCTGAGGCAGTGAACACTTGCTCTGACTGAATTAAACAAATCGATTCATTAAGTTACCTCTTCATGACCTATCCTTGTCGCTAATAAGAGACATCCCAAGCCCTTGATCTGCAAGGCTCAGGCGGCTTCGGCTCACAAATGTCTCTTATAAGCGACAGATCGTGCACGTCCTGCAAGCGTCAACTCTTCCTCGGTTGCGCCAACATTCTGATTGGAAACGGTGTTTTCTAGTTGGCGCGAATGTTGCGTACCACATGGCACGCTAACTAAATGAACACGGCCCTGCTCGCCATCGCCCGCCGGCCATTTCGGCAGCGGCGCGATGGCGTTGATTGGATGACAGGGCCACAACTGCAAGGAGCGACGACGACCATGAAGATCACCATCTTCGGATCTGGCTATGTGGGTCTTGTAACCGGCGCCTGTCTGGCCGATGTCGGCCATCGGGTCATGTGCGTAGACGTCGATGAGGAGAAAGTCGCCCGCCTCAATGCCGGAGAAGTGCCCATCTACGAGCCCGGCCTGGAGGAACTGATCAGCAAGAACAAGGGCGCGGGACGCCTCGAGTTCACCACCGATGCGGCCAAGGCGGTGGAGTTCGGCCTGCTCCAATTCATTGCCGTGGGGACCCCTTCCGACGAGGATGGCAGCGCCGACCTCAAGTATGTGCTGAAGGTCGCCGAGACCATCGGTCAGCACATGAACGACTACAAGGTCATCGTCGACAAGTCGACCGTGCCCGTGGGCACCGCCAGCAAGGTGGAGCGCACCGTGGCCGCCGAGCTGGAGAAGCGCGGTCTCGACCAGGCGTTCGATGTCTGCTCCAACCCCGAGTTCCTTAAGGAAGGCGCCGCCATCGAGGACTTCTCGCGCGGCTCTCGCATCATCATCGGCACCGATTCCGAGCGCGTGAGGAAGGCCATGTCGGAGTGCTACGGCCCCTACAACCGCCAGCGCGACAAGATGATGTTCATGGGCATACGCAGCGCCGAGCTGACCAAGTACGCCGCGAACGCCATGTTGGCCACCAAGATCAGCTTCATCAACGAGATCGCCAATCTCGCCGAGCGCCTCGGCGCCGACGTCGAGGAGGTGCGCCACGGTATCGGCTCCGATCCGCGTATCGGCTACAGCTTCATCTACCCGGGCTGCGGCTATGGCGGCTCCTGCTTCCCCAAGGACGTCAAGGCCTTGGCCCATACCGCCGAGGAGATCGGCCACCCCGCCGAGATGATCAAGGCCGTGGAGCGCGTCAACGCCCGGCAGAAGAACAAGCTGTTCGAGAAGCTCTGCCAGGCCTTCGATGGCCAGCTCGCGGGCAAGACCATCGCCGTCTGGGGGCTCGCCTTCAAGCCCAACACCGACGACATGCGCGAGGCGCCCAGCCGCGCCTTGATGGAGGCGCTATGGGATGCCGGCGCCCGGGTCCAGGCCTACGATCCGGAGGCCGCCGACGAGTGCCGTCGGATCTATGGTGAGCGCGATGACCTGGTGCTGGCCGAGCAGCGTGACGACGCCTTGGAAGGGGCTCACGCTCTGGTCATCTGCACCGAATGGAAGGCCTTCCGCACCATCGACTTCCCCGAGCTCTACGAGAAGCTCGCGGAGCCGGTGCTGGTTGACGGCCGCAACCTGTTCCAACCCGATACCGTCAAGGCCGCCGGCCTCGCCTACTACGGCATCGGACGAGGTGATTCCGTGCGGCCGGTACTGGCCTGAGGAGTGACCATGTCCGCGACGCCCCCAGACCCGTCCACTGCCAGCCGGATCACGGAACTCACCACCTTCCTGTTCGGCCTGGCATTGATGGTGGTCATCCTCAGCGAGCTGCCCTCGAACGTGTTCTCGCCGGAGTCGGAGAGCTTCATCTTCGTCATCGGGTGGATCGCCATATGGCGCTACTCCTGGTGGGCCGTACAGGCCGTGCGCTCGGTGTGGTACAACCGGCGAGTCTTCCCGCAGATGCGGGCCGAGGCGGACGCGATCGGCGAGGAGGAGAAGCCGCCCGAGCTGTTCGTGCTGTGCACCTCGTTCCGGATCGAGGCGACGGTGAACTTTCAGGTCTATGACGCCCTGATTCGCGAGGCGCGCGACTACGGCGTGCCGACCACCATCTTCGCCTCCGTCTCGGATCGTACCGACGTGGACGTCATTACCCACGTCATGGACGAGCACGATTGGCCGCGGAACGTCGAAGTGCGCTACATGTTCCAGAAGGGGGACGGCAAGCGCTCGGCCATGGCCGAGGTGCTGCGGGCGATCTCCCGGCGTCTGCCGGCGCCGGGCTCGCTGCTGGTGTCGATGGACGGCGATATCCGGCTCGAGCCGGGTACGCTGTCTCGTTCGCTCTCCTTCTTCCAGTCGCAGGACGACCTGGGCGCCCTGACCACCAACAACCGCGCCGAAGTGACGGGCAACGATGCCACCCGCGAGTGGTATGACCTGCGCTATGCGCAGCGCCATCTGATGATGAGCTCGATGTCGGTCTCGCGACGCCTGCTGGTGTTGACCGGCCGCTACAGCGTGTTCCGCGCCGATCTGGCCACCCAGCCGGATTTCATCGAGCTGATCGAGAGCGACCACGTCGACCATTGGCGCTTCGGCAACTTCAAGTTCCTCTCGGGCGACGACAAGTCCTCGTGGTACTGGCTGCTGAAGAACGGCTGGCGCATGCTCTACATTCCCGACGTCTTCGTCACCGGGTTCGAGGAGCTGCCCGACCGGCGGCGCTTCTTCGCCTCGACCACCGACCTGATGCGACGCTGGTACGGCAACATGCTGCGCACCAGCAACCGGGCCATCGCCCTAGGGCCGCGGCCGATGGGGATGTTCACCTGGTGGAGCCTGGTGGATCAGCGTCTCTCCATGTGGACGACGCTGGTCGGCCCCACGGTGGTGACGCTGGTGTCGCTGTTCGTGAGGCCCTCGTTCTTCTTCGCCTACGTGCTGTGGATCCTCTTCACCCGCGGTATCGCGACCTCGATCCTGGCGTGGCAGCGCGGACGCTTCAGCCTGCTGTGGATCCCGCTGATCTACTACAACCAGGTGTGGGGCGCGATGCTGAAGACCTATGTCAGCTTTCGCTTCAACCGGCAGAAGTGGTCGCGCCAGGGCATCTCCGCAGGGGAGCCGGACGATCCCGTCGCGGCCAGCAGGCAGCGACGCATGGGCCACGTGCTGCACGGCTTCGCCTACGGCGTGCTGCTGTTCATTCTGCTGCTCTCCACCGGCGTGATGACACCGCCGGATCGGGTATCGCTGCACATCGCCCGCAGCCAGACCTGGGAGAGCGACCACGACCCCGAGCGGCTCGACCGCTGGCTCGGCGCCGTCCTCGCCGACAAGCGCGGCGACTCGGTGCAGCTGCCTCCCGGCTACTTCCGTCTCGAAGGCGACCTGGTCGAGACCCTGCAGCGGAACACGCTGCCGAGTGACAAGCGAATCCACGGCAACCAGGGCGCCACCCTACTGGCCATTTCACCCGCCGTGGCGGAATTGATCCAGGGCCCGAATGGCGAACCCATCCAGGATGCCGCCGAGTGCACCGTGGATGCGAACTGCCGACTGGCCTTTGACGAACATGACCTGACTCTCGTCAACGTACGACTCAGGGTCGAGCCTGCTGCGCCGACCGACGTGGCAGTGGCCCAACCCTGACGCAAGGAGCGACCAACGGATGGCTGACAACTTCTTCAACGACGACGCCAAGCGGCACGAGCCTACCCTGGGGGGGGATCGGCCGCACCGGCAACCCGATGCTTCGGCCGAGTCGAGGCATACCGATCGAGACAGCGCGCGCCTGACCCAAGGCGACCGACTGCAGCATGAGCGCCGTGACGAGCGAGGCTACATCCGTGTCAGCCTGCCGTTTCGCGTCGACCTCGACGACAGCGACGCGGAGCTGAACGGTAACGACGTTTCACTGGGCGGCTTCTCCGCACGCGGCCCGCGCGGCTTCCAGCCGGGCGAGCGCATCTCCGCCTCGCTGCTGATGATGGCCGGAGCAACCGAGCTGATCGTACCGCTCCGGGCGGAGTGCCTGCGCTCGAGGCCCGCCGACGGCGGTAGCGGCTACGACACCAGCTTCGAGATCACCGAGATCGAGCCGCAGCATCGCGAGCTGCTGCGCCAGATCATCCGCAGCGCGCTCAGCGGCCGCACCCCCAATGTGGAGGGCCTGATCGGCGGCGAGGACCCGCAGACGCCGCGCAAGCGCCAGGCGACTCGCCCTACTCCGCCGTCGCGTCCGCCCAAGCCGATGGGACGCTACCTCCTGCTGTTCGCCGCCATCGGCCTGCTGGTGCTGGTCGGGGCCGCCACGGCCTATCGCAACTTCATGCTGATCGAGCCGAGCTTCGCCGCCGTCACCGCGCCGCGCATCGACATTCGCGCACCGGGGCCGGGCATCCTCGGCGAGCACGAGCTGACGGCCGGGGACCAGGTCGAACGGGACCAACTGCTGACCAACGTGGTCAACAGCGAACTGGAGTCGGACCTGATCCTGGCCGAGGCGGCGCTCAACTACAACAACCGCTTGATCGAGAACCTGCGCGAGCACATCGAAGGCGGCATGCAGGAGGTCAGCCTGGCCAACTCGGCGCAGCCGGCCAGCGGCGACACCATGACCTTCGAGTCGGTCTCACCGGAGATCGCCCAGGCCCGCGTCGAGCAGTTCGAGACCGTGCGCGACTATGAGAGTTCGCGCATTGCCGCCCTCGAGGCGCGCATGGCCAGCAACGAGATCTACAGTCCGTGCGATTGCCTGGTGGCCTGGGCCCTGAGCAGTGCCGACGGCGTCTACATCAACGAAAGCGAACGGATCATGACCCTGATCCGCACCGACGAGGATGACGTGCTGGTCGAGGCCCTGGTGCACATGAACGACATCAGCCGCATCGAGCCCAACCAGAAAGCGTACGTGACCCTGGCCAATGCCAACCAGCCGATCCGTGCCCGGGTGCGCAACGTCGCCCTCGACGTCGAACGCCAGCCACGCGCCGGCTTCCCCAGTTGGGTGCGCCAGCAGCAGAACGTGGCCAGCGTGCTGCTGGTACCCGAGGAGCCGCTGCCTGCGGAGAGTGTCGGCCAACCCGTTGACGTGCGCTTCACCGAAGCCCCGCTGCTGGGCGCCGCCTCGGAGCGGATCTGGCAGGGCGTACGCTCGGTCATCCAGTTCGGCGACGACATCTATCGCGCCGCCACGGAGGACAACGATGAAAGCACCGATGAAAGCTGATTCCCGGCACGCCGCCTGCGGCTGGGTACCGCTGCTGGGCGCAGGGCTGCTGCTGACGAGCCTTGCCGCCCAGGCCGACAAAGCCGACGACGCCGTCGTCGGCATTCCCCAGGAGGTCGCCTGCTCGCAGCGCTACGTACAGGCCGAGACGCCGCGTCCGCATCAGGCCGTGGACGGCCATGCCGCCGTGCGCCAGAACTTTCACACCAGGCGCCACTGGGGCACCGAGGAGAACGTCGAACGCCTCGGCACCGAGCAGACCGGGATCGGCGAGCCCGGCCTGCGCGTGCACTATCCCGCCGGTACCTCCTCGCCGGGAGAGAAGCCGATCGGCGGGGCGGGCTTCTACAGCGACCCGCCCTCGATCAAGGGCGCCGAACAGGCCTGCCTGAGCTACATGATCCGCTTCCCGGCGGACTTCGATTTCGTGCGCGGGGGCAAGCTGCCGGGGCTTTACGGCGGCGACGCCCCCTCGGGAGGCGAAGAGGTCGACGGGAAGAATGGTTTCTCGATGCGCCTGATGTGGCGCGAAGAGGGGGAAGGTGAGCTCTATCCCTACGTGGTCGGCTTCGAGGGCGAGTCGGTGGGACGCGGCTTCTGGCGCTTTCCCCTGGGGCAGTGGGTCACCGTCGAGCAGGAAGTCGTGCTCAACGACCCCGGCCAGGAGAACGGCATTGCCCGGCTGTGGATCGACGGCCGCCCGGTGCTGGAGCAGCAGAACATCGTCTATCGCACCTCGCCGTCGGTCACCATCGACGGGCTGATGTTCTCCACCTTCTTCGGCGGCAGCGGCGAAGGGTGGCGTACGCCCCGCGACCAGTACGTGGACTTTGCCGCCTTTCGCTTCTTCACGTCCCACCCTTGACCATTCCGCAATCGAGCGCCAATGGAGCGACGCCGATCATGCCCCTTGCCGTAGCAAAAGGACTGACTGCAAGCCTGCTGTGCACGCTTCCCCTCGCCCTGATGGCGATGGGCGGCAGCGCGGCAATGGCCGACACACTCTCGCGCGAAGAGCGCATGGAGCTCGACCTCTCGGAGTACCGGGTCACCGATACGGATGCCGGCTACTTCGACGTCGAAGCGCGCATGGCCCTGCTCGACGAGACCGACAACTCGATCCTGCTGCAGCTTCAGGACGAGCTCGAAACGGGCCCCAGCTGTCGCCAGATGCTCAATTTCAAGCCCATTACCACGCGGGGCGGGATACCCGGCTTCTACCCCAACCCCGAGGAGTGGGAGCTGGCCACCGAGCCGCTGTTCGCCTTCGAGGACAGCGTGTCGGTACTCGCCGGCAGCTTCGTCGCCAGCGGCGACCCCTTCTATGCCGAGTGCCTGGTGCGCTTCCTGCACGGTTGGGCCGAGGCCAAGGCACTGACTACCTTCGTCTTCGACCCCAACGACCCTCAGGCCTGGTTCGCCGCGGAGTCGATGCTGTTCGCCGCCGCCATGGCCTACTCCATCGTGCGCCCCTACGTGGACGGCCTGGAGGAGGAGCGCGCCGAGATCGAGCAGTGGCTGCACGGCCTCGCCCTGCAGCACTCGGCATTTCCCGGGCAACCGGAGGAGAGCTGCTGCAACAACCACTTCTACCGCCGTGCGCTCTACGCCAGCATGATCGGCGTGCTGGTGGAGGATGACGAGCTGTTCCGCTTCGGCGTCAGCGCCATCTATTCCGCGCTGCACGACATGACCGAGGAGGGCGCCCTGCCCCTCGAAGTGAGCCGCGGCCGACGCGCCACCCATTACCAGAACTATGCGCTCAATTACCTCATCACCAACATGCAGGTCATTCAGCGCCAGGGCTACGACATCTTCGATCTGGAGTACGAAGGCAACAACATTCACGAGGCCGTCGATTATCTGTTCCAGATCCTCGACAACCCGCAGGCGCTGGGCGATTACGCACCGCTGGAACAGTTCACGGGGTTCCTGCGCGACCCGCAGTACTTCACCTGGATGGAGGTCTACCTCGCCCGCTACGACCATCCGCAGATGGCGCGTTTCATCACCCGGGTGCGGCCGACCTACAACCGCAGCGCCGGTGGCTTCATGACCCTCTATTTCATGGACCCCGAAGCCCAGCAACACGTCTACCTGGACGAGGAGCGGCGCCGCACCGAAGCCTTCCGCGGCCTGAGCAATTGAGCCAACGACAGAAAACCACACATCGAAGAGGGGAACCCATGGAACGCACGAACGTCAGGAATCGACTCATCCCCTCGCTGCGACTGGCGGCAGCGATCACCATCACGGCCGGACTCGTCGGCTGCGCAGCGCCCGGCGGCTCGGCGCCTGGCGAGCATGCCCCGCCCGTTCCGGAGGCCTACCAGGGCTGGTTCGGCGGCGTGATCGATGCCGACATCTCGGGCCGGGACTGGGACGTCATCAACTACAGCAAGCGCCTGATCGAGGAGGAGCGCTACGACGAGGCCCTGAAGCACCTCGACGCGCTGATGGCACGCAACATCATGCCGGCCTTCTACGAGGCCGGGAAGCTCTACGAGCGGGGCATCGGCGTTGAGCCGGACCCTGCCCGGGCGGCCAGGCTCTATGGCCAGGCGCTGGACCTGCAATCCTCCATCCATGGCCAGGCCTCGCTGCACCTGGGGCGCCTCTACCAGGAGGGTCGCGGGGTCGAGCAGAACGACGTGCTGGCCTACCACCTGCTCTGGCAAGCCATGGAAGAGGGCGTCGAGCAGGATGCCGAGAGCCGGCTGGCCGAGATGCTGGCCGAGGGCACCGAGAACATCGAGGCCGACCCGGACACGGCCAAGCGGCTGCTGGAGCGCGCCGCCGCCCGCGGCGATGCCAAGGCCCTGGAAACCCTGGCCGAGGCGCACTCTCCCGGCGGCTGGCTGAAGGAGGATCCCGCCCTGGCCATGGACTATGCCCAGCGCTTCGCCGAGACCCTCGAGTCGAAGGCCAGCCAGGGCGACACCGGTGCCATGCTGCAGCTGGCCTCGATGTACTCGGCGGACGGCATGCTCGGTGACCAGCCCGAGCAGCGCATCCGCTGGATGCGCCAGGCCGCCGAGGCCGGCGACGTCGACGCCCTGGCCCGCACCGGGCGCGAGCTGATCGACGCCGGCGACCACGCCCGGGGTATCGAACTGCTCGCGGAGGCGGCCGGGGACGGACAGGTCGATGCCATGACCTACTACGGCGAGGCGCTGCTCGAAGGCACCGCTGGCCAGCCGCAGCCGGTACAAGCCGAGCGCTGGCTGCGCGAGGCGATCGAGGCGGGCTCGGTGGATGCCCAGGTGATTCTCGGCCGTGCGCTGGTCAATGGCCAGGGGGGGCTCAACGACCTGCCCCGCGGCATGAACCTGCTCGAGCAGGCGGCCGAACAGGATCACGCGCTGGCGTTGGCCCAGCTGGGCGCGCTCTATCTCGACGACGAGCGGGTCGCCGGCCAACCCTACATCGCCGTCGAATACCTCGAGCGAGGCCACGAACTTGGTCACCCCTGGGCCACCCAGCAACTGGGCGAAGCCTACCTCAAGGGTCGCGGCGTGCCGCAGGATCCCGCCCGCGGCGAGGAGCTGCTGCTCCAGGCCGCTGAGCACGGGCAGTCGGGCGCGATGCGGTTGCTCGGCGAAGCCTACCTGGACGAGGAAAACCCCAACTTCCAGCCCAGCCGCGGCGAGGAGCTGCTGCTTCAGGCCGCCCAGGCCGGCGACACCACGGCCATGACCCTGCTCGGCGAAGGCTACCTGGAGGGGCCGCTGCGTGAGGATCCCACCCAGGGCATCCAACTGCTGACCCAGGCCGCCCAGCAGGGCGACGCCTACGCCATGGTGGTCCTCGGCCGCGCCTATCGCAACGGCGATGGGGTCGAGCGCGACCTGAGCGAAGCCAACCGCTGGCTGACCCGGGCGCAGGAGGCCGGGCACGAATCCGCCGACGAAGCGCTCACCTACCTGCAGCGCGACCTGGGCGCCCAGGGCAATATGGAGGCGCTGGTGGCCGCCGCCGAGGATGGCCACCCGGGCGCCATGGCCGACCTGGGTCGCGCCTTCCTCCGCGGGGAAGGGGTCCAGCAGGACCAGGGACGAGCGGAATACTGGCTGGGACAGGCGCACCAGGCCGGCCACGCCGGCGCCGCCGCCAGCCTGGGCCGCATGTACCTGGACCGCGGCGCCACCGAACGTGGCATCGAGTACCTCGAAGCCGCCGTCTCGCGGGGCCATGCCGGGGCTCGCGCCGACCTGGGCGAAGCCTACCTGACCGGGGACGGCGTCGAACGCAACGTGGAGCGCGGCATGGAGCTGCTGACCGCCGCCGCCGAAGCGGGTAACGCACAAGCCGCCTTCCACCTGGGCGAAGCCTACCAGAACGGCGACGGCGTGGAGCCGGATGCCGAGCAGGCCGAACGCTGGTACCGCCAGGCCAGCGATGCCGGCGCCATTCACGCACGCGTAGGACTGGGGCTCGCCCTGCTGCGTGGGGAAGGTGCCATCGACCAGGACGTCGAGCAGGGCCACGATCTGCTGCTCGAGGCCGCCGAGCAGGGCCACCCCGGTGCCCAGGCCTCCCTCGGCCGCGAGTACCTGCGCGGCGAAATCGTCGAGCGCGATCCCGAGCGGGGCGCCGACTATCTCTACCAGGCGGCCAGCCAGGGGCACAGAAGCGCGCGACTCGCCCTGGCCGAAGCCTACCTGTCGGCCCGGGGGCTGGAGCAGGCCAACCAGCAGCAGGCCCTGCTATGGCTCGACGAGGTGTTCGAGAGCGAAGGGCAGATGGCCATCGAGACCCTGCGTCAGCTGCTCACCGATGAAGCGGCCATCGCCGCTGCCGCCAGCGGCGGCGAGGGCGACTGAGACCGAAGGGAGCGCCTCTCCCCCGCTTGAGAGGCGCTCCTGCCCCACCTTCGACAGCGGAGGCACGGATGCCGCACACCCCACGTCGCCCAGCCCATGCCACCCTGCTGCTCGGCCTGTTGAGCGTCGCCGGGGGGCTCCCCGGCGTCAGCGCCGATGCTCCCGACGATGGCGATCTTCCCTCTCCGCGCCTGGCGCCCTGTTCGGAGCGCTATCCCCTGGTGGCCACCCTGAGACCACGACATGCGCTGCAGACCGCCAAGGGGGCGATTCGCGAGGACTTCGCCTCGACCCGTGACTGGGGCACCGAAACCAATGCCGAATTGCTCGCCGCCGTGACCAGCGGGTTGGCGGAGCCGGCCCTGCGCGCCCACTACCCCCGTAACAGCTCTTCGCCCAGCGATGCCGAACGGAAGGACATACCGCGTGGCGGCCTCGGTTTCTATACCGAGGAAAGGGGCTTGCAGGATACCGACCGGGCATGTCTACACTATCGGTTACGGTTTGAAGAAAACTTTGACTTTGTAAAGGGAGGTAAGCTTCCCGGACTCTACGGCGGTGACGCACCTAGCGGCGGCGAGGCAGTGACGGGAGAGAACGGCTTCTCGCTGCGCCTCATGTGGCGCCAGGACGGACAGGGCGAACTCTACCCCTATACGGTCGGTCTCGAAGGCGACTCCCTTGGCCGCGGCAGCTGGCACTTCCCCACCGGCCGTTGGGTGACCGTCGAGCAGGAAGTGATCCTCAACGACCCCGAAGAGCGCGATGGCATCGTCCGGCTATGGATCGATGGCTGGCCCGTCCTCGAGCGCAGGGAGATGGTGCTGCGCACCACTGAAGCGCTCGGCGTCGACGGCGTGATGTTCTCGACCTTCTTCGGCGGCACGGGCGAGAAGTGGCGTACGCCGCACGACCAGCACGTCGACTTCTCCGCCTTTCGTCTTTACGCACCCGAGCCAAGGTAGCGGCTAGCGTCAGCCGCTGCCGCATCGAAGCAGGAGGCTGACAAACGATGAGCTACCAAGGAAAGCATGCTCCCTACGCTACCATCCCCCCCTGGATCGTGCGTGCGACGGCCGCGGTTCTGCTGGCAGGCAGCGCCGCGACTCAGGCCCTGACGCTGGAGGAG
This sequence comes from Halomonas sp. SS10-MC5, assembly GCF_015992245.1. Taxonomy (NCBI): domain Bacteria; kingdom Pseudomonadati; phylum Pseudomonadota; class Gammaproteobacteria; order Oceanospirillales; family Halomonadaceae; genus Halomonas; species Halomonas sp. SS10-MC5. The sequence goes on from NZ_CP065435.1 coordinate 3,173,448, forward strand.
CGCCGGGAACTGGATCTCTCCGATTACACCGTGCGTGACGCGGACGCGTCCTACTTCGACGTCGAGGAGCGCATGGCGCTGCTCCGGGAGACGGACAACAGCCTGTTGCTACAGCATCGTGAGGAGCTGGCCAAGTATGCGCCGAGCTGCCAACAGCGGCTGGAAATCCCGACCATCACCGACCAGATGCGCATTCCCGGCTTTTATCCCACTCCCGACGCCTGGAGGCTCGCCACCGAGCCGCTGTTCGATTTCGAGGATACCGTCTCGGAGCTCGCCGGCGCCTACGTCGCCAGCGACGACGATTACTATGCCGAATGCCTGGTCAGGTTCCTCGACAAGTGGGCCCGGGACGATGCCCTGCTGGATTTCCATTACCACTGGGAAGAGCCCCAGGCCTGGTTCTCGCTGGAGTCGATGATCTTCGCCGCCGGCATGGCCTATTCCGTGGTTCGCCCCCATGTGGAGGGGCTGGACGAGGAGCAGGCGCGGGTGGAAGCGTGGCTCAACGAACTGGCCAGCGTCCACATGGAGATCGAAGGTGCCGACAGCAGCTGCTGCAACAACCACTTCTATCGCCGTGCGCTCTATGCCGCCATGATCGGGGTGCTGACCGAGGATGACGACATGTTCCGCTTCGGCGTCAGCGCGATCCATTCCGCCCTGCATGACATGACCGAGGAAGGAGCGTTTCCGCTCGAGATGGAGCGCGGCCGTCGCGCTACCCACTACCAGAACTACGCGCTGCTCTATCTGATTCCGATCATGGAGATCACCCACCGCCAGGGCTACGACGTTTATGACATGGAGATCGGTGGCGGCAGCATGCACGATGCGGTGGACTTCGCCATGGATATCCTCGAGGATCCCGCCGAGCTGGGCGACCTGGCGCCGCGCGAACAGTACACGGGGTTTCTCAAGGACAACCAGTACTTCGCCTGGATGGAGATGTATCGCGCCCGCTTCGGGGAGTCGCGCTTCGACGACTTCCTGGCTTCGATGCGCCCCATCTACAACCGCGGCGCCGGTGGCTACGCGACCTTGTACTTCATGGACCCCGACGTGCAACGGCATCTGGTGATCGACGACGAAGGTCGGCGCGAAACGCAGGCATTCGAAGGACTCTCGCGTAACTGAGGCGGGATACGACGAGGCCGGCACCCAGGTGCCGGCCTCGTCCGCCGCGAGCCGCGCTCAGCCCTCGAACGGGTTGCGCAGCACGATGGTCTCGTTGCGATCCGGACCGGTCGAGACGATGTCGATCGAGGTGCCCACCTTCTCCTCGAGGAAGCTGATGTAGGAGCGCGCATTGGCCGGCAGGTCCTCGATGCGCTTGGCCCCCAGGGTCGACTCGCTCCAGCCCGGCAGGTCCTCGTAGACCGGCTCGACCGCCTCGTAGCCCTCCGAGTCGACCGGATTGTCGAGCACGTCGCCGTCCTTGCTGCGATAGCCCACGCAGACGCGGATGTTCTCGAGCCCGTCGAGCACGTCGAGCTTGGTCAGGCAGATCCCCGAGACCGAGTTGATCTGCACCGCGTGGCGCAGGGCCACGGCATCGAACCAGCCACAGCGGCGCGGGCGCCCGGTGGTGGCGCCGAACTCATGGCCGCGCTCGGCCAGGTGGCGGCCATGCTCGTCGAACAGCTCGGTGGGGAACGGGCCGGAGCCGACACGGGTGGTATAGGCCTTGGTGATACCGAGCACGTAGTCGAGGTAGAGTGGGCCGACGCCGGAGCCGGTGGCGGTGCCGCCGGCGGTGGTGTTGGAGCTGGTGACGAACGGATAGGTACCGTGATCGATGTCGAGCAGCGACCCCTGGGCGCCTTCGAACAGAATGTTCTCGCCGGCGCGGCGCAGCTCGTGCACCAGGCTCACCGTATCGCACACCATCGGACGCAGTTCCTCGGCCATTTCCATGGCCTCGTCGAGGATCTGCTGGAAGTCCACCGCCTTCTCGCCGTGATAGTTGACCAGCACGAAGTTGTGGTAGTCGAGCACCTCGCCGAGCTTGGAGGCGAAGCGCTCGCGGTGCAGCATGTCGCCCAGGCGCAGGCCGCGACGCGCCACCTTGTCCTCGTAGGCCGGACCGATGCCGCGGCCGGTGGTGCCGATCTTGGCCACCCCGCGAGCCTTCTCGCGGGCCAGATCGAGGCGCACGTGGTACGGCAGGATCAGCGGGCAGGCCGGTGAGAGACGCAGCCGCTCGCGGACCGGCACGCCCTTGGTCTCGAGTTCGCGGATCTCCTTGATCAGCGCCTCCGGCGACAGCACCACGCCATTGCCGATGACACAGGTCTTGCCCTGGCGCAGGATGCCGGAGGGGATCAGGTGCAGCACGGTCTTCTCGCCGTCGATGACCAGCGTATGCCCGGCGTTGTGCCCGCCCTGGAAGCGTACCACCGCCGCGGCGGATTCGGTCAGCAGGTCGACCACCTTGCCCTTGCCTTCGTCACCCCACTGGGTACCCAGTACGACTACGTTCTTGCCCATTGTGTCTCGTCTCTCGTGTCGGCGCCGCGTACGTGCGCGTCGATGATCCGGCCCTGCGGGCCGTGCTCGTCATCCGGCCCGCTTGCCGGTCTCGTCCAATTCAGCCTCGCTCGGCTGGTTCGCCCCTGCCCTGGAGCGCCTGCGTCTGCCAGCGACCTTCAACCTGCACCAGCCGCAGGCTGCAGCGATGCGCTTCGGGCGACGTCGTCTGCCCCGGCAGCGCCTGCACCACCCGGTGCCCAGCATCGCGCAGCGAGGCGATGGCCTCTGCCACACCCTCCCCGTCGGCAGGTGCCCAGATGCCGTCACAGGCCGGTTCGCTCTGCACCAGCGTGGCGAGCAGCTTCAGGTCCATCGAGAAACCGGTGGCGGGGCGCGCCCGGCCGAAGGCGCGCCCGGTATCGTCATAGCGGCCGCCCTTGGCCAGCGCCTGGCCGTAACCCGGCACGAAGGCCGCAAACATCATCCCGGTGTGGTACTGGTAGCCACGCAGTTCGGCCAGATCGAAATAGAACTCGACCTCGGGGTGCTCCTCGGCCACCCCCCGGTACAACGCCTCGAGCTGCGCCAAGGCGCCAGTCACGGCCGCCGGGGCACCGACAAGGGCATCGCGCGCGTTGTCGAGCACTTCGGGTCCGCCATGCAGGCGGCCCAGGGCACGGAACATCTCCGCCAGCGTGGGGTCGCTCACGCCTGCCTCGATCTGCTGGGCCAGCGCCCCCGGCGACTTCAGCTCCAGGGCCTCGAACAGGGCGCGCTCCTGGTCGGGTTCCAGTTCGGCCGCCTGTACCAGGCTACGATAGATGCCGATATGGCCCAACGCCAAGTGCAGCTCGCCGGCCCCGGCAGCCTTGAGGCTCAACAGCGCCAGGCGCAGGATCTCCAGGTCCGCCTCCAGGCCGGCATGGCCGAACAGCTCGACGCCGACCTGCACCGGACTGCGCCCTCCCTGGTGCTGGTCGGCCTTGGCCCGCAGCACATTGGTGCAGTAGCACAGCCTGGCCGGCCCCTGGTGATGCATCGAGTGGGCGTCCATGCGCGCCACCTGGGGCGTCACGTCCGCACTCACCCCCATCAGGCGCCCGGTGAGTTGATCGGTCAGCTTGAAGGTTTGCAGGTCCAGATCGGTGCCGGTACCGGTCAGCAGGGAGTCGAGGAATTCCACCGGCGGCGGCATCACCTGATCGTAGCCCCAGCGGTAATAGAGGTCGAGCAGCGCCCGGCGCAGCTCCTCCATGCGGCTCGCCTGGGGCGGCAGCACTTCATCCATGCCGTCGGGCAGCAGCCAGCGGTCAGCAATGGTCATGTCGTCAATCCTGCAAGGCGATTGGGCGGGCAAAAAAGGACGCGATGGCGAAAAAGGCCCACAAAAAAACCGGGCCACGCCCGGTTGACCGATTCTACCACGTTTAGCGGCCGGTTGAACCCCGCCCGCCAACACGAGGAGGTCGGCCGCCCCTGCGGCCGACCTCATGTGGCTCACTCCCCGTTCTGGACCTCGGGGCTACGCAGGTAGCGGAAGAAATCGCTGGTCGGGTCGAGCACCAGCATGTCCCGCTCGCCGTCGAAGCTGGCGCGATAGGCGTTGAGGCTGCGCCAGAAGGTGAAGAACTCGGGGTTCTGGCCGTAGGCCTCGGAGAAGATCGCGGCCGCTTCGGCATCGCCCTCGCCGCGCAGGGTCTCGGCCCGCTCGGTGGCCTGGGCCAGCAGCACCTGGCGCCGACGATCGGCATTGGCGCGGATGCGTTCGGACTCTTCCTGCCCCTGGGCACGCCATTCGCGGGCCTCGCGCTCGCGCTCGGAGCGCATGCGGTCGAACACCGCCGTCGAGACGTCGTCGGGCAGGTCGATGCGCTTGACGCGAACGTCGAGGATCGACACGCCGAGCTCCTCGCGCATCAGTGAGTCGAGCTCCTGGGTCGGCCGGATCATCAGGTCGTCGCGACGCTCGGCGATGATCTGCTGAAGGTCGAGGCGGCCGAACTCGTTACGCAGGCTCTCGTCGACCCGCGGCTGGATCAGGCGGATCGCCATGGTCTCGTCGCCGGCCGTGGCCTCGTAGTAGCGCGTGGGGTTGACCACCTGCCACTTGACGTAGGAGTCGACGATCACCGCCTTCTGCTCGAGCGTCAGGTAGCGGCTGGTGTCGGTGTCCAGCGTCAGCACCCGGGTATCGAACTTGCGAACCGTCTGGGTGATCGGCACCTTGAAGTGCAGCCCGGGCTGAATGTTCTCCTCGATGACCTCGCCGAAGCGCAGCTTGACGGCGCGCTCGGTCTCGTCGACCACGTAGAGACTGTTGCTGGCAAGCCAGGCCACGGCAGCGAGGCCACCGACGATGATCAAGGAACGGTTGTTGACCATTTAGCGGCCCTCCCTGCGGATACCACCGGTATTGCTACCCCCCTGCGACGACGAGGCGCTGCGCAGGCGCTCGAGCACACGCGGGTCGAGTTCGCCGTCTTCGCCGCGATCCGCCTCGCCGCTGCCTTCGCCGCCGGCCCCGCCGGGGCGCTGGTCGAGCGGCAGGTACATCAGCGGCGCATCCTCGCGCACGTCGACCAGCACCTTCGGCGTACGCGCGAAGACGTCGGCCATGGCATCGAGGTAGAGACGTTCGCGCATGATCTCCGGCGCATTGCGGTACTGGGCCAGCAGCGCGTTGAAGCGGTTGACCTGACCCTGCGCCTCGGCCACCACCGATTCGCGGTAACCCTGGCCCTGCTCGACCAGACGCTGGGCCTGGCCCTGGGCGGCCGGGATGATGGCGTTGGCGTAGGCCATGCCTTCGTTGATGGTCCGCTGGCGATCCTCGCGCGCCCGGATCACGTCGTCGAAGGCGTCGATGACCGGTGCCGGCGCCGAGGTCGACTCGATGTTGATGGTCTGCAGGCGAATGCCGGTGCCGTAGCTGTCGAGATAGGTCTGCAGGCGGCTCGCCACGGAGCTGCCGAGGATTTCGCGCCCGGAGGTCAGGATCTCGATCATGTCGGTGCCGCCGACCACGTGGCGCAACGCGGAGTCCAGCGCGTTCTCGATGGACAGCTGCGGATTGCGCACGTTGAGCACGAAGTCACGCGGATCGTTGACCTGATACTGGGCCGATATCTCGACCTCGACGATGTTTTCGTCGCGGGTCAGCATCGACTGGGTCTGGGTCAGCGAGCGCACGCGGGTGACGTTGACCATGCGCACGTCGTCGATCAGCGGCGGGTTCCAGTGCAGGCCGGGCCCCACCACGGTCTGGTACTCGCCGAAGCGCAGCACCACGCCGCGTTCGGCCTGGTCGACCAGGTAGAAGCCCATCGCCCCCCAGATGCCCAGGGCGATGATGAGCAACAGCCCGGGCAGGGCAAAGGTGTTGCGCGGACGCCCGCCTCCGCCCTTGCCGCCACGGCCACCGCCCTTGCCGCCACGGCCGCCGAGCATGTTGTTGAGCTTGTCCTGGAACTTCTTCAGGGCCTCGTCAAGGTCGGGTGGCCCCTGGTTCCCCCCCCGGTTTCCGCCGCCGCCATTGCCACCGCCGCGCCGGCCCCCGCCGCTCCAGGGGTCATGCTGATTGCCGCCACCCGGCTCATTCCAAGCCATACGTCGTCTCCACTCTGCGTTACCCCCCGCCGGCGTCTCGATCGGCCGCATGGGGAGATCGGTTGCTATCCTGTAGGGTCATCCGAAGGCGTCCGAGGCCATGGTTACCAGGGGAAGTCAGTCCAGCCGGCCAAGACAACCGCAGTCGTCATGCATCCCATACCGGCCGCTGGTGCAGTTCGGACGGCAGGTAATCCTCCGCCCGCTCTCCCAACCGGGCCATCAGCTGCAGGAAGTCGCGGCGCGGCAGGCGCACCTCGAGCCGCACCTTCCCGCCCTCTTCGTAGTGTTCTTCTCGCACGGCGCCAAGCTCGTGCAGGCCCGCCCTCAGCCGGCCCTGCTGGGGCGCCAGGTGCATGCTGAAGTCGATGACGTCCTCCGCCAGGCACTCGGAAAGGGCCTGGCCGAGCAGCTCGAGCCCGAGCCCGTCACGCGCCGACAGCCAGACCACTTCGGGCCGCCCCTGCCCGTCGCGCTCGATGCGCGGTGCACTGTCGAGCAGGTCGATCTTGTTCATTACCTTGAGCATCGGCACGTCGTGCGCACCGATCTCGTCGAGCACGCCTTCGACCTGGGCCACGTTGAGCTCGCGGTCCGGGTCGGCGGCATCGATCACGTGCACCAGCAACGAGGCCTCGGCCGCTTCCTGGAGGGTGGCCTGGAAGGCCTCCACCAGCTTGTGCGGGAGATGGCGAATGAAACCCACGGTATCCGCCAGCACCACCGGCCCAACGTCGCCGACCTCCAGCCGGCGCAGGGTCGGGTCGAGCGTAGCGAACAACTGGTCGGCCGCATAGACCTTCGCCTCGGTCAACGCATTGAACAGCGTCGACTTGCCGGCGTTGGTGTAGCCGACCAGCGAGACACTGGGGATCTCCGCCCGGGCCCGCGCACGGCGGTTCTGGCTGCGCTGGCTGCGCACCTTGTCGAGGCGCTTGTGAATGGCCTTGATGCGCGCCCGCAGCAGGCGGCGGTCGGTCTCGAGCTGGGTCTCACCCGGGCCGCGCAGACCGATGCCGCCCTTCTGGCGTTCCAGGTGGGTCCAGCCACGTACCAGGCGCGTGGACATGTACTCCAACTGGGCCAGCTCGACCTGCAGCTTGCCTTCGTGAGTCCGCGCCCGCTGGGCGAAGATGTCGAGTATCAGCCCCGTGCGATCCAGCACCCGGCACTTGAGCTCCCGCTCCAGGTTGCGCTCCTGGGATGGGCTCAAGCCATGGTTGAAGATGACGAGTTCGGCACCATGCACCGCCAGCGCCTCGCGGAGCTCCTCCACCTTGCCGCTACCGATGAAGGTGCGCGAATCGGGCCGATGCCGGCTGCCGCTGAGCAGCATGGCCGGCTCGGCACCGGCGGAACGGACCAGTTCCATGAACTCGCCCGGATCCTCGCGTTCCCGCTCGTCCTGGAAGTCGACATGGACCAGTACTGCCGTTTCGCCGGCATCGGGTCGTTCAAAAAACAATCAATACCTCACGCATTGCTGTCCGGCTGGGCCGCAGGGTCCTGCGGCGGTAGCCGCACGTTGCGCGAAGGCACCACGGTGGAGATGGCGTGCTTGTAGACCATCTGACTGACGGTGTTGCGCAACAGGATCACGAACTGATCGAACGACTCGATCTGTCCCTGCAGCTTGATGCCGTTGACCAGGAAAATCGAAACCGGAATGCGCTCCTTGCGCAGGATGTTCAGGTACGGGTCTTGAAGGGACTGCCCTTTGGACATGTTACCTCTCCCTAATACGTTCTCATGAGGGGTGGAAGGTTGTGTTCATTCTCGGCTGGTCACCCGGCCACTCGAAGCCAACATCTTACGCTAAGAGCCCGATTCACGCACGAAATTCAGGACGGCGTCCAGCGCATCCCGGCTCTGGCTATCGACCCAGTGTAGCGCTGTCCAGCTGCGCAGCCAGGTCAATTGACGCTTGGCCAGCTGCCGGGTCGCCACCACGGTGCGCTGGCGCAGCTGTTCGAGATCGCCCTTGCCGTCGAGGTATTCCCAGACCTGGCGGTAGCCCACGCTTTTCATCGACGGCAGGCCGAGATGCAGATCGTCACGCGCCTTCAGCGCCTCGACTTCGGCGATCAGGCCGGCCTTCAGCATGATCTCGAAGCGAGCGGCGATGCGCTCGTGCAGCACACGGCGATCGAAGGGCGTAAAACCTATCGACAGCACTTCCCAGGGGAAGGTTTCAGGACGTTGCCGACGCCACAGCTCGGTCAGCGTCGTGCCGCTGGCCCGATAGACCTCCAGCGCCCGCATCAGGCGCTGCGGATCGTTGGGGTGGATGCGCCGGGCGGCCTCGGGGTCGACCTTGGCGAGCTCGGCATGCAGCCCGGCCAGGCCGTGGCGTTCGACCTCTCGCGCCAGCTCGGCGCGGATCGCCGGGTCTGCCGCCGGCAGGCTGGCCACGCCCTCGAGCAGGCGCTTGGCATACATCATGGTGCCGCCGACCAGCAGCGGGGTGCGCCCGGCCGCGCTGATACGTCGCATCTCGCGGCGGGCATCCTCGCGAAAATCCGCCGCCGAGTAGGGCTCGGCCGGATCGCGGATATCGATCAGCCGGTGCGGTGCGCGCGCCAGCTCTTGCGGCGACGGCTTGGCGCTGCCGATGTCCATGCCGCGATAGACCATCGCCGAGTCCATGCTGATCAGCTCGCAGTCGAGCCGCTCGTGCAGTTCGATCGCGAGATCGGTCTTGCCGGCGGCGGTCGGCCCCATCAGCAGGATGGCGAGCGGGCGTCGTTCGGACATGGCGTGAAGGCTTCCTTACTGCCCGCGCAGGAACAGGCGGTCGAGCTGCTTGAGCGACATCTCGGTCCAGGTGGGGCGGCCATGGTTGCACTGGCCGCTGCGCTCGGTGCGCTCCATGTCGCGCAGCAAGGCGTTCATCTCGGCGACGGTCAGGCGCCGGTTGGCACGCACGCTGCCGTGACAGGCCATGGTGGCCAGCAGTTCGTTGATACGCGCGGCGAGGCGGTCGGAGCGGCCATAGCGCTCGAGGTCGCCCAACATGTCGCGGATCAGCGGCTCGACGTCGGCATCGGCGAGCAGCGCCGGCACCTGGCGTACCAGCAGGGTCTCCGGCCCCGCCACGTCGAGCTCGACGCCCAGGCGGCTGAAGGCGTCGCGTTCGGCTTCGGCGGTCGCCACTTCGGCGTGGCTGGCGGCCATCGACACTGGCACCAGCAGCGGCTGCGCCTCGAGCGCCCCGCCGTGCACCTGCTCCTTCATGCGCTCGTAGACGATGCGCTCATGGGCGGCGTGCATGTCGACGATGATCATGCCCTGTGCTGTCTGCGAGAGAATGTAGATGCCATGCAGCTGGGCAATGGCGAAACCCAGCGGCGGTATGCCGCTGCCCTCCGCCGCCGCCGGCAGGGACGATGCCGCCGTGGCCGAAAGCACCGGCGACGAAGACGATGCCTCGGCGCCGACCGATTCGGTGCCGGCCGGCTGCGGTGTCAGCAGATGCTCCTCATGCTCGGGATGCAGCGCGCGATAGCCGCTCATGAAGGCGCGTACGCGATCGGCCGTGACCCGTTCTGCCGGCTCGCTGGCGTGATGCAACCCGATGGCCTGTTGCTGCCAGCGCCCGGCCGGCTCCTGCACCGCGGCTTCGCCGCCCTGACTCACGATGGGGGACGCCTCGTCTGCGGCACCCTCGGCAACACCGCCATGCGCGGCCGGACGCGCCTCGGCCAGCGCTCGGTGCAGGCTGGAGAAGAGGAAGTCGTGCACCAGCCGGCCGTCACGGAAGCGAACCTCGTGCTTGGTGGGATGGACGTTGACGTCCACCACCGCGGGGTCGACCTCCAGGTAGAGCACGAAGACGGGATGGCGGCCGTGAAACAGCACGTCGCGGTAGGCCTGGCGAATGGCGTGCGCCACCAGGCGGTCGCGCACCACGCGCCCATTGACGAAGAAGTACTGCTGGTCGGCCTGGGCGCGGGAATGGGTCGGCAGGCCGACCCAGCCCCACAGGCGCAGGCCGCCGGCGGCGAGATCGAGGTGCAGGGCGTTGTCGAGGAAGCCCTTGCCCAGCAGCGCGGCGATGCGTCGCTCGCGACGGGCGGCATCGTCGCCCGCCGGCAGCTGGTGCACGGTCTTCTGGTTGTGGCGCAGCACCCAGCCGATGTCGTAGCGCGACAGCGCCAGGCGGCGGAAGGCCTCCTCCACGTGGCCGTACTCGGTCTTCTCGGTGCGCAGGAACTTGCGTCGCGCCGGCGTGTTGAAGAACAGGTCGCGTACCGTGACCGAGGTGCCCCGCGGATGCGGTGCGGGGGAGACGCGGGGCTCCATCTGGCGCCCCTCAGCCACCACGCGCCAGCCACTGCGCGGGTCGTCGTCGACGTTGGCGACGAGCTCGAGGCGCGAGACCGAGCTGATCGAGGCCAGCGCCTCGCCGCGGAAGCCGAGGCTGGCCACGCCTTCGAGATCCTCCAGCGAGGCGATCTTGCTGGTGGCATGGCGCGACAGCGCCAGCGGCAGGTCCTCCTCGGCAATGCCGCTGCCGTCGTCGCGCACGCGGATCAGCCGGGCGCCGCCGGCCTCGAGCTCCACCTCGATACGCCGGCTGCCGGCATCGATGGCGTTCTCGACCAGCTCCTTGACCACCGACGCCGGGCGTTCCACCACTTCGCCGGCGGCGATCTGGTTGGCCAGCCTGGGGTCGAGGACGCGGATGCGCCGGGTGTCGTCGACTACCGTCATGAGCGCGGAATCCGTAATACCTGTCCGACGCGGATCACGTCGCCATTGAGTTCGTTGGCCTGCTTGAGCTGCGCCACCGGCACGCCGTGCCGCGCGGCGATCTGCGACAGCGTATCGCCCGGCTGGATGCGGTACTCGTTGCCGGAGGGCGTGCGCTGATTGTCGCGCTCCCAGGCCAGCAGGCTCGCGGGCGGCGGGTTGCTGCGGAAGTGGGCCCGGATACCCTCGAAGATCGACTCCGACATTCGCTGCTGATGGCCCGAATCGCGCAGGCGGCGCTCCTCGTCGGGGTTGGAGATGAACCCCGTCTCAATCAGCAGCGAGGGAATGTCGGGCGACTTCAGCACCATGAAGCCGGCCTGCTCGACCCGCGACTTGTGCAGACGATTGACGCGCCCCAGCTGATCGAGCACCTGCCCACCGATGGCCAGCGAATCGTTGAGGGTGGCGGTCATGGTCAGGTCCAGCAGTACGCCGCGCAGCACCTCGTCCTTGTCGTTGAGCGAAAGGTTGCCGTCCACGCCGCCGATCAGATCGGCCTGGTTCTCGCTCGCCGCCAGCCACTGGGCGGTTTCCGAGGTGGCGCCGCGCTGGGACAGCGCATAGACGGAGCTGCCGTTGGGGCGCGGGCTGTTGAAGGCATCGGCATGGATCGAGACGAAGAAATCGGCCTTCTGCTCACGGGCGATGCGGGTCCGCTGGCGCAGCCCGACGTAGTAGTCCCCATCGCGGATCATCACCGCGCGGAAGCCTTCGGTGTCGTCGACCAGGCGCTGCAGGCGCCGGGCGATCTCCATCACCACGTCCTTTTCGCGGACGCCGCTGGGACCGATGGCGCCCGGGTCCTCGCCGCCGTGCCCGGCATCGATGGCGATGATGATGTCGCGACGCGGATGCGGCGCCGCCGGCTGCTGCGCCACCACCTCCGGGTCGATGCGCGGGGTCTCGCCGTCGGCCTCGTTGCGGTGTCGGTTGGCAGCGATCTCCTGCTCGCGGATCATCGCCTCGATGGGGTCGATGGGGTTCTGGACCGCGCTCTCGCCCGGATATTCCATGTCGACCACCAGGCGATGGCCGTACTGATCGTTGGGCGGCAGGGTGAAGTGGCGCGGCTCCACCTCGCGGGAGAGTTCCAGCACCACGCGCAGGCCGCCACCGTCGCGCACTCCGCTGCGCACCGCGGTGATGGCGCTGCCCTCCAGCTCCAGGCTCGCCAGGTCGGTGTCGAGCCCGCTCTGGTCGAGGTCGATCACCAGGCGCCGCGGGTTGTCCAGGGTGAAGACGTTGGCCTCGGCATGGCCCGAAAGGTCGAACACCAGGCGTGCATGATCCGGTGCCGCCCACAGGCGAATATTGTCGACCTGAGCCGCCTGGACCGGCACGGCCGGGGCAGCCAGCAGCGCCAGGACCAGCAGCAGGCAGCAGCGGGCCGCGTGACCGACATGACCGATGGGCAGGTATCGCGTACTCATCACGGCGTTTCACGCTCTCCGTTGCTGATCGTGTCGGCAAGAGCGGCCTCTCTCGCCAGCGCCTCGAGCGCCGACCGGCCATGCTCGGTATACGCCTCGAGCCGTGCCTCACGCCCGCTATCGCAAAGGCTCAGAGCCACGTGCAGGTCGGGCATGGGCAGCCAGCCTTCGCCCCGGCTCGGCCACTCGACGATGCACAGCGCATCGTCGGCGAACAGGTCGCGGCCGCCGATGAACTCCAGTTCCTCCGGGTCGCCCAAGCGGTAGAGGTCGAAGTGGTAGACCCGCCCGCCCTTCAGCTCGTAGGGCTCGAGCAACGTATAGGTCGGGCTCTTGACCGCGCCGGCATGACCATGAGCGCGCAGGATGCCGCGCGTGAGCGTGGTCTTGCCCGCCCCCAGCTCGCCCTCGAGATAGACACGACCGCGCCCCTTCAGGGCCGTGCCCAGGCACTGCCCGAAGACGACCTGACGCTCCTCGTCATCGAGTCTTATGCGCATCATGGCCCCCCGCCAGCGAATGGAACCCCGGCACGAACCCGGGGTTGACGATGATTCGCGCATAGGATGCCAGATCGGCGGCCAGCAGACCACGCTCCCCCGCGTCGCGTACGGCCATATCGGCGGCCATGGCATGCACCATGACACCGAGCCTTGCCGCCACTGGCCCTGCCAGCCCCTGGGCCAGCAGCGCGCCGAGAATCCCGGTGAGAACGTCGCCCATGCCCCCCGAGGCCATGCCCGGGTTGCCGTAGGGGCATACCGCCATGCCATCCGGCCCCGCCACCAGGCTGCCGGCGCCCTTGAGCACGACCACGCCGCCATAGCGTCGCTGCAGCTCACGCGCCGCCGCGGGCCGGTCGGCCTCCACTTCCGCCGCGCTGCAGCCCAGCAGGCGAGCCGCCTCACCCGGGTGAGGCGTCAGGATCCAGTCGTCCCGGCGCTGCCCAGGGAAATGCGAGGCCAGGAGGTTGAGGCCGTCGGCGTCCACCACCAGCGGCGTCGAGGCAGCCAGTGCCGCCTGCAGCATGCCCTGGCCCCAGGCACCCTGCCCCAACCCCGGACCAACCGCCAGCACATCGGCCTTCTCCGTCAGCTCGCCGAGCTCGGCGGCGCCGCGCAGGCCGTGCACCATCACCTCGGGGCGGTAGGTCAGGCAGGCGGTGACGTGCTCGGGCGCCGTGGCCAGGCTGATCTTGCCGGCGCCCAGTCGCGCCGCTGCCTCGCTGGCGAGCAGCGCCGCCCCACCGAAGCCCGGCGCACCGCCCAGCACCAGCACATGGCCCATGGCCCCCTTGTGGGCATCCCGTGAGCGGGGCGGCAGCCACACCTCGAGCAAGGCCTTGTCCAGCAGCTCTGCAGTCGGCACCAGATCGGCATGGCGGCGTGCCTCGACGCCCAGGGCACGAAAGTGGACCTCGCCGGTACGTGCGGGCGCGCGCCCGGTATGCAGGCCGACCTTGTCGCCGATGAAGGTCACCGTACGTGTCGCACGCACCGCCACGCCGAGCTCGGCCCCGGTATCGGCGGCGAGCCCGGAGGGAATGTCGATGGCCAGCACCGGCAGCCCGCTGGCGTTGATCGCCTCGATGGCCTCGCGGAATTCGCCGCGCACCTCACCGGTGAGGCCGGTACCGAGCAGGGCGTCGACGATCACCTCGCCGGAGAACGCGATCCCCTTGCGCCATGGCTCGAGCCCCACGCCGGCGGCGGTTGCCATTTCGGCGGCGCGCGCAGCATCGCCATCGAGCGTCTTCGGCGGCTTCAGCGCAATGCGCTGCACCTCGACGCCGGCCACCGCCGCCAGCGCAGCCAGCACGTGGCCATCGCCGCCGTTGTTGCCGCCGCCGCACAGCACGCTGATGCGCTTCACCCCGGGCCAGCTCGCCCTGAGGCTCTGCCAGGCCGCCGTGGCCGCCCGCTGCATCAGGGCGAAGCCCTCGATTCCCGCAGCGATGGTGCGCCGATCGAGTTCGCGGACCTGGTCGGCGCGGTACAGTGGACGCAGCGTCAGCTGCTCGTGGTCGGAACGATTGCCAGACATCCCGTGTCTCCCAGCCGGCATTGCTTTATCATGGGAGTGTATGCGCTGCGGCGCACAAGCCAATCCCCCCGCTGTGTTTTTGCCCGGTTTTTTCTCGATCATGCCTCTCCCCGCGACCCTGGACGACAACGCGCTGGCCGAACTGGCTACGACGATCAAGACTTGGGGCCGCGAGCTCGGCTTCCAGCAGGTGGGCATCGCCGATGTCGACCTGGCCGAGGACGAGCGCCATCTGCAGCGCTGGCTCGATGCCGGCTACCACGGCGAGATGGGCTTCATGGCCAAGCACGGCAGCAAGCGCACGCGCCCCGAGGAGCTGGTACCCGGCACCCTGCGCGTGATCAGCGTGCGCCTGGACTACCTGCCCGCGGAGGTCGAGAGCGCCAAGGTACTGGGCCAGCCGCAGACGGCCTATGTCTCACGTTATGCGGTGGGCCGCGACTACCACAAGCTGATGCGCAAGCGCCTGGCCACCCTGGCCCAGTGGATCGAGGAACGCATCGGCCCGTTCGGCTATCGTGCCTTCGTCGATTCGGCGCCGGTGATGGAGCGCGCCCTGGCGCGCAAGGCCGGGCTCGGCTGGGTGGGCAAGAACGCCATGCTGCTCAACCCTCGGGCGGGCTCGCTGTTCTTCCTCGGCGAGCTCTATGTCGACCTGCCGCTGCCCCTCGATTCCCCCTTCGACAGCGAGCACTGCGGCAGCTGCAGCGCCTGCCGCACGGCCTGCCCCACCGGGGCCATCGTCGAGGACAAGGTGGTCGACTCCCGCGCCTGCATCTCCTACCTCACCATCGAGCTGTTCGGCAGCATCCCCGAGCGCTATCGCGAGGCCATGGGCAACCGCGTGTTCGGCTGCGACGACTGCCAGCTGGTCTGCCCCTTCACCCGCTTCACCCGCGCCACGGCGGAGGACGACTTCGCCCCGCGCCACGACCTGGATCGGGCCAGCCTGGTGTCGCTGTTCGCCTGGGGCGAGGAGGAGTTCCTCGACAAGACCGCCGGCAGCCCGATCCGTCGCATCGGCTACGAGCGCTGGCTGCGCAACCTGGCAGTGGGGCTGGGCAACGCCCCCTGGAGCGAAGCCGTGGAGGCCGCCCTGCGTGCCCGCCTCGCCTACCCCTCCGACCTGGTGCGCGAGCACGTGCGCTGGGCGCTCGAGCGGCAGCGGGAAAAGCGTAGCAGAGTCATCGCCCGCGTCTGAATGGTGGCTGAACCGCGGCTTTTCCGGGGACAGCTCACCTCGAAGTGTCACAAGCCAGGTATGCCTACTACTCCTCATTTCGCTCGTATTGTCGTCACGGCCAAATCGTTCGCATGACAGCTCCACTCATGCCTCCAAGGGCTGAGCCAGGTTTGTTGCTCACTCCTCTTCGTCGCGCTCGCTACCGGCCAGCCGCAAGAAGGTATTGCGATAGTGCGCCAGCTCGGCCAGCGACTCGCGAATGTCGTCAAGCGCCTGGTGCGTGTTGCGCTTGTTGAAGCCGGCCAGTGCGCCCGGGTTCCAGCGCTTGGCCAGCTCCTTCAGGGTCGAGACGTCCAGGTTGCGGTAGTGGAAGAAGGCCAGCAGCTCGCGCATCTCGCGTTCGAGGAAACGCCGGTCCTGATGCACGCTGTTGCCGCACATGGGCGAGGTGCCGGGCGCCACGTAGCGCTTCAGGAACTCGAGGGTCTGCCGCTCGGCCTCGGCGGTGTCGATACGGCTCTGCTTGACCCGCTCGACCAGGCCCGACTCGCCGTGAGTCTTCTGGTTCCACTCGTCCATGGCGGCGAGCAGGCTGTCGGGCTGGTGCACGGCGATCACCGGCCCTTCGGCGATGAGGTTGAGATCGTTGTCGGTGATCAGGGTGGCCACTTCGATGATGCGCTCGCGCTCGGGCTCGAGCCCGGTCATCTCGAGGTCGATCCACACCAGCAGATCTTCACGCGGCGCAGGAGTGTTGGGCATGGGTCAGGCTCCAGGTTGAAGGGCGCGGCAGGACAGGCCGAGCCACGCTGGGTACAATGCCAGCATTGTAACGATCTTCGGGCGCCCATGAGCAAACGCAAGCTGAGCCGCCAGCAACGCTGGCGAATCGAGAAGATACAGGCCGAGCGGTCTCGGCGCGCCGAGCAGCGCGACGCCAAGGATTCGCACAAGCTCGCCGCGGGCGAATACGGCCCCGAACGACCGGGACGGGTCATCGCCCATTATGGCCGCACGCTGGACGTCCAGGGCGACGACAGCGCGGCCAGCGTTCGCTGCCACCTGCGCGCCAATCTCGAGGGGCTGGTCACCGGCGACCGGATCACCTGGCGCGCCGCCCAGGATGCCGAGGGCAACGTGGTCGAGGGCGTGGTGGTGGCCCGCAGCGAGCGCGACAACGTGCTGGAACGCCCCGACGCCCGTGGCCAGCTCAAGCCGGTGGCGGCCAACATCGACCAGATCCTGATCGTCTTTGCCGTCGAGCCGGCGCCACACCCCAACCTGATCGACCGCTACCTGGTGGCCGCCGAGGCCACCGGCATCGCCCCGGTACTGGTGCTCAACAAGATCGACCTGCTGCCCGAAAGCGGCGGCGAGCTGCGAGCGCTGCTGGCACGCTACGAGGCGCTCGGCTACCCGGTGGTGGCCACCACCACGGCCCGCGAAGCGGGGCTCGACGACTTGCTCGCTCGCCTGGCCGGGCGTACCTCGGTGTTCGTCGGCCAGAGCGGCGTGGGCAAGTCGTCACTGATCGATCGCCTGCTGCCCGACGAGTCGCTGCGCATCGGCGCGCTGTCGAAGGATTCGCGCAAGGGCACCCACACCACCACCACGGCCCGCCTCTACCGCTTGCCCAGCGCCGACGCCGCCGAATTGATCGACTCGCCAGGCATTCGGGAATTCGGCCTGATGCACCTGGACGAACAGCAGGTCGCCGAGGGGTTCATCGAGTTTCGCGACCTCCTCGGCCGCTGCCGCTTCCGCGACTGCCGCCACCGCCAGGAGCCGGGCTGCGCCCTGCTCGAGGCGGTGGAGCGCGGCGAGATCCACCCCGAGCGTTTTGCCAGCTTCCGCCATATCGTCGATAGTCTCAACGAGACCTGATTCGTCTTGTCATCGCCACTTCGAGGAATAAGGAGAGCGCCATGAGTTCCGAAGAGAACCTGCTGCCGCTGATCGTCGAGCCCGAGCAGCTCGCCGCGCACCTGGACGATCCCCAGCTGCTGGTCGTCGACGTGCCGCTCAAGGCCGAAAGCTACCAGGAGGGGCACGTTCCCGGCGCCATATTCCTCGACTTCCGCCACCTGTTGCGTGGCGAAGGCGAGGTAGCCAACGAGGTGCCGAGCGTCGAGGCGCTGTCGCAGCTGTTCTCGTCGCTCGGCCTCACCCGCGACACCCACGTGGTGGCCTATGACGACGAGGGCGGCGGCTGGGCCGGGCGCCTGCTATGGACGCTGGAGCTGATTGGTCACA
Source organism: Halomonas sp. SS10-MC5 (assembly GCF_015992245.1). Classification (NCBI taxonomy): domain Bacteria; kingdom Pseudomonadati; phylum Pseudomonadota; class Gammaproteobacteria; order Oceanospirillales; family Halomonadaceae; genus Halomonas; species Halomonas sp. SS10-MC5. The sequence continues at coordinate 3,191,190 of NZ_CP065435.1, forward strand.
CCCGCTACTCCTACCTCAACGGCGGCATTCACGCCTGGCGCCAGGCCGGCCAGCCCGTGTCCCGTGAGCCGACCGCCGCCACGCCGAGCGACTACGAGGCCGAGATCCTGCACCCGGAGGTCGCCATCGACCGACTGGAGCTGCAGGAGCGCCTGGGCGAGAAGGGCTTTGCCATCTGGGATGCCCGTTCGCCAGCCGAGTACCGCGGCGAGAAAGGCGAGAACAAACAGCTCGGCCACATCCCCGGTGCGGTCAACATGGAGTGGACCGAGGCCATGGACAAGGAGCGAGCGCTGCGCATTCGCGACTACGCCGAGCTCGTCACCGAGCTCGAGGCGCTGGGGCTGACGCCGGACATGGAAGTGGTCACTCACTGCCAGAGCCACCATCGCAGCGGCTTCACCTGGCTGGTGGGCAAGGCGCTGGGCTTCGAGAACATTCGCGGCTACGCCGGCTCGTGGCAGGAGTGGGGCAACCGCGACGATACGCCGATCGAAAAGTAGACAAACCAACCAAGACGCTACGGAACCCTAACCTTGTCTCTCGCCAAGTTCTTTGCCCTGATCCAGTATCCGATTCCCCACCACCTGCTCTCGCGGCTGGTGGGCTATCTTGCCGAAACCCGCATCGCCTGGCTGAAGAATGCGCTGATCCGCGCCTTCATCAAGGCCTTCGAGGTCGACATGGGCGAGGCCGCCGAGCCCGACCCCACCGCCTACGCCACCTTCAATGACTTCTTCACCCGGGAGCTGAAGCCCGATGCCCGCCCCCTGGGCGAGGGCCTGCTCTCTCCTGCCGACGGCAACATCTCCCAGTTCGGTCCCATCGAAGCCGACCGTCTGCTGCAGGCCAAGGGCCATCGCTTCTCCGTGGTCGACCTGCTCGGCGGCGATGCCGTGGCCGCCAGACGATACAGCGGTGGCAGCTACGCCAACGTCTATCTCTCGCCGAGGGATTACCATCGCGTGCACATGCCGTTGGCCGGCACCCTGACCGAGATGGTCTACGTGCCGGGCCGGCTGTTCTCGGTCAACTCGGCCACCACAGACCACGTACCCAACCTGTTTGCCCGCAACGAGCGCCTGGTGTGCCACTTCGATACCGAATACGGTCCCATGGCGGTGGTGCTGGTCGGGGCGATGATCGTCGCGGCCATCGAGACCGTGTGGGCCGGCCAGATCACGCCGCTCTCCGGCCAGGTGCAGCGCGTGCGCTTCGACAAGCCGATTCGCCTGGAGCGCGGTGAGGAGATGGGCCGCTTCAAGCTCGGCTCTACCGTAGTGATGGCCTTCGCCGGCAGGGTCAATTTCGATACTGGCCTGGCGCCCAAGACCAAGGTCAGCATGGGGCAGTCGTTGGGTGGCTTGCCGCAGTCACATACACCCGACTTCGTCTAGGCACCTTCAGCAGCGTGGTGTGGCAAAGGCCATGACCTCCGCCACGCTCGCCCTGCCCAGGGCGAGCTGGATCAGCCGGTCGATACCCAATGCCACGCCGCTGCTCGCGGGCATGCCGTGTTCCAGCGCGGCGAGCAGGCGCCGGTCGACCTCTACCTCGGGCAGGCCCAGCCGTCGCCGGGCGGCATTGTCCTCGGCGAAGCGTGCACGCTGCTCGTCGGCATCGGTGAGCTCGTCGTAGCCGTTGGCGAGCTCCAGCCCGGCGAGATAGACCTCGAAACGCGAGGCGACCCACTCGCCGTCCTCCGGGTCGCGATGGCGCCGCGCCAGGGCCGCCTGGCTGGCCGGGTAGTCCACCACCACGTCGACCCCCTCGTGCCCAAGCGTAGGCTCGATGGCCAGGCTCATCAGCAGGTCGAGGCAACCGTCGCGCCCGGCATCGCGCATGTCGAGGCTGCCACGCTCGCCGGCCAGTCGCCGCAGTTCATCGAGATCGACGCTGAAGGGGTCGAGCCCCAGCCCCTCGCGGAACAGCTCGCGGTAGCGCCGGCGGCGCAGCGGGCCCGCCTCATTCCCCAGTTCTCGACCGAGCACCTGATGTATCAGCGCCACGGTCTCCTCGATCAGCTCATCGAGGGAGAAGCCCGGGCGATACCACTCCAGCATGGTGAATTCGATGTTGTGGCGGCTGCCCACCTCGCCGTCGCGAAAGCTTCTTGCCAGCTGGAAGATCGGCCCGCTGCCGGCGGCCAGCAGGCGCTTCATGTGGAACTCCGGCGACGTCTGCAGCCACAGCCGCTCGCGCCCCGCCGGCGTGGTCGCCTCGAGGGACAGCGAGGCCAGGTGCACGTCGGTGCTGCCGCCGTGACCCAGTATCGGGGTCTCCACTTCCAGCACGCCGCGCTCGGCGAAGAATGCACGCACCGCGGCCAGTAGCCTTGCCCGCTCACGCAGCGTCTCGATACTCGCCGTGGGCCGCCAGTCGATCTCTTGCATGGTCGTCACCATCGAAAACGCCGAGCCCAACAGGACTCGGCGTTGAAACAGCCAGGCACCCGGTCAGGCGCGTGACACATATTCGCCGGAGCGCGTATCGACTTTCAGTACTTCGCCCTGGTTGATGAACAGCGGCACCCGCACCACGGCGCCGGAAGAGAGCGTGGCCGGCTTGGAACCGCCCTGGGCGGTATCGCCCTTGAGGCCCGGGTCGGTCTCGACCACTTCCAGCTCGATGAAGTTGGGCGGCGTTACGCTGATGGCGTTGTCGTTCCACAGGGTCACGGTGTAGACCACCTGCTCCTTGAGCCACTTGAGGGTGTCGCCCAGCGCCTTCTTCTCCACCGCGTACTGCTCGAAGGAGCCGTCGGTCTTCATGAAGTGCCACATGTCGCCGTCGGTATAGAGATACTCCATCTCGAGGTCTACCACGTCGGCGCCTTCCAGGGATTCGCCCGACTTGAAGGTACGCTCCCACACGCGGCCGGTGATCAGGTTGCGCAGCTTCACGCGGTTGAACGCCTGGCCCTTGCCCGGCTTGACGAATTCGTTCTCGACGATCGCACAGGGGTCGCCGTCCAGCATCACCTTCAGACCGCCCTTGAATTCGTTGGTAGAATAGCTAGCCATGTTGCCTCTCGAATGATCGGGCGCGCCGCAGCAGGCTGCGGCGCGCAAGAAACCGAATCGACGAGGAGTCGAGCCCTCGCCCCTTTGTGACTGGTGTGCCGCATGATAACCCGAAGCTCCGCCCTTTTGCAGAGACCGGAATCGCTTAACGCTGACGTGAAGCCCTTGTCGCTGCCGAGCGCCTGGCAGACCCAGCTGTCGCGGGCGGTCCGCGACCCGCGTGAGCTGTGCCGGCGCCTTGGCCTGGAGGATTCGTGGCTGCCCGGCGCCGAGGCGGGCCATGCCCTGTTCGAGGTGCGGGTGCCCGAGGCCTTCCTGGCTCGCATGCGCTATGGCGATCCGCATGATCCGCTGCTGCGCCAGGTGCTGCCGCTGATCGCCGAGGGTGAGAACGTACCTGGCTACGTGACCGACCCGCTGGAAGAGGCCGAGCACACCCCGGGACCGGGGATGATCCACAAGTACGCCGGCCGCGTGCTGCTGATTGCGAGCCCCGCCTGCGCGGTAAACTGCCGTTACTGCTTCCGTCGCCACTTCCCCTATGGCGACAACAGCCCCTCGCGGGCTCAGTGGGAGCGCTCCCTCGACACGCTGAGGCAGGATGCCTCGATCCACGAGGCGATCCTCTCCGGGGGCGACCCGCTGGCCGCCAGCGACCGCCAGCTCGCCTGGCTCGTCGAACGCCTCGAGGCGATCCCTCACCTCAAGCGCCTGCGCCTCCACACCCGCCTGCCGGTGGTCATTCCCGACCGGGTCGACGACGCAATGCTCGGCTGGCTCGGCGCCACGCGGCTGCAGAAGGTGATGGTGCTGCATATCAACCACGCCCAGGAGATCGACGACGCTGTGGTCGCGGCCTGCGCACGGCTCAAGCAAGCCGGCGTGACGCTGCTCAACCAGAGCGTGCTGCTGCGCGGCGTCAACGATTCGGTGGCGGCGTTGGCCCAGCTCTCCGAGCGGCTGTTCGATGCCGGCGTGCTGCCCTACTACCTGCATGTGCTCGACCCGGTGGCGGGTGCGGCTCACTTCGACGTGCCCGACGAAGAGGCCCGCGAGCTGGTCGCGGGCCTCAGGGAGGAGCTGCCGGGCTTCTTGCTCCCCCGCCTGGTCAGGGAAATCCCCGGCGAAGCGAGCAAGACGCCACTGTAGGACCCAGACCGTCGACGGCAGGGCAAGCCAGCCTAGCGGGCTGGCGCAACGCCAATTACGCCAGCGTCGCCGCCGTCACATTGGCCGCCGCCGGCTCGTTGGAGACATGCCGGTTGATGGCGCTCATCACTGCCTTCATCGAGGCGCTGGTGATGCTCTCGTCGGTTCCCACGCCGAACACCGCCTTGCCGTCGATGCGCACCTCCACGTAGGCAATCGCCTCGGCGTCGGCGCCCTGGCCGCGGGAGTGTTCGTGGTAGTCGATGATCTCCACGTCATGGCCGGCCGCCGCCAGGGCCTTGATGAAGGCTGCCAGCGGGCCGTTACCCTCGCCGTCGATGGCGCGCCGCTCGCCGCGCTCCTCGATGGTCGCCTCGAGCTTGACCCTGGGGCTGTCGGGCTCGGAGGAGAGGCGATGATTGACCATGGCATAGGGTGAGGTACGCGCCAGGTACTCGTCGGCGAAGGCCTGGTAGATCATCTGCGAGGTGATCTCCTTGCCGGTACGGTCGGCCACCTCCTGCACCACCTGGCTGAACTCGATCGAGAGCCGGCGCGGCAGCTCGATGCCATGCTCCTGTTCGAGCAGGTAGGAGACCCCGCCCTTGCCCGACTGGCTGTTGACGCGAATCACCGCCTCGTAGCTGCGGCCGACATCCATCGGGTCGATGGGCAGGTAGGGTACCTCCCACATGGCATCCGGATTGGCGCGACGCTCGGCCATGCCCTTCTTGATCGCATCCTGGTGGGAGCCGGAGAAGGCGGTGAAGACCAGATCGCCGACGTAGGGATGGCGCGGGTGTACCGGCAGCTGGTTGCAGTACTCCACCTCGCGCATGATCGGTGTGATGTTGGAGAAGTCGAGCCCCGGATGCACGCCCTGGGTGTAGAGGTTCATGGCCAGCGTCACGATGTCGACGTTGCCGGTACGCTCGCCGTTACCGAACAGGGTGCCCTCGACGCGGTCGGCGCCCGCCATCACGGTGAGCTCGGCTGCCGCCACGCCGGTGCCGCGGTCGTTGTGGGGATGCACGCTGACGATCAGGTGGTCGCGGTTCTTCACGTGGCGACAGAACCACTCGACCTGGTCGGCGTAGTTGTTGGGCGTGGCCGCCTCCACCGTGGCCGGCAGGTTGACGATCATCTTCTTCCCGGCGCTGGCGCCGTAGGCCTCCATCACCGCCTCGACCACCTCCTTGGCGAAGTCCATCTCGGTGGTGGTGAAGAGTTCCGGCGAGTACTGGAAGGTCCAGTTGGTTTCCGGCGCCGCCTCCATCAGCTCGCGAATCTGGGCGGTGGCGTCCACGGCGATGCCGATGCACTCCTCCTTGCTGACGTTGAACACCACGCGGCGGAACACCGGGTCGGTGGCGTTGTAGACGTGCACGATGGCGTTCTTGGCCCCCTTCAGCGACTCGAAGGTGCGCTCGATCAGGTGCGGGCGCGCCTGGGTCAGCACCTGGATGGTGACATCGTCCGGCACCTTGTTCTGCTCGATCAGCGCGCGCACGAAGTCGAAGTCGGTCTGCGACGCCGAGGGAAAGCCGACCTCGATCTCCTTGAAGCCGATCTTCACCAGCAGGTCGAAGAAGCGCTGCTTGCGCTCCTGGTCCATGGGGTCGATCAGCGCCTGGTTGCCGTCGCGCAGGTCGACGCTACACCACTGCGGCGGCGACTCGATGCGGCGATTCGGCCACTGGCGGTCGGGCAGGTCGACGGCGACGAAGGGGCGGTACTTGGCGGCGGGGTTGTCGAGCATCATGGCGGCGGTCTCCCTGGCTGGCGGCTCTGGTTCGGACAGGCGGCGTTCAGAAACGACGACGCCCCGGCTGCGTGGCGCATACCGGGGCGTCGTGGCAATGGACGAGACGATTCTCGCGACCGATGGCGGTCACGGCGAAACGACGTACGTAGCGTGAAACAATTCGGGTGGTTGACATTTCGGTACCTCGACTGACCTGGACAAAAACGCGATGCGCAACGCATCGCCCGACACTCAAAGGCCGGCTAGTAGTCGTAGGTTCAGGCTGAGGTAGCAAAATGTCGTGTTCATGCCCTCTAGAAAATCAGCATGGCCGACGCTTGTCAAGGCCCGCCTCCCCTTTCCGCTTCGGTATCGGCCCGCTGCCACCATACCACGAGCTCCCGGGGCAACGCTTCCTCGGCCACTGTCAGGGCCCACAGCGAAGCGCCATCGGCATCCTCCACGCTCAGGGAGAAGCGGCGCCGGTCGGCGCCGGGCGATGCCACCTGCCCGGCCCCGGCTTCCGCGCCGCACAGCAATCGCCACAGCTCGTCGCGCTGCGCCTCACTGTAGCGGGCGCAGTCGATGCAGCGTGGCTGCGACAGGCCGGGAAAGTGAGCCACGCCCCCTTCGCGGCGCAGCCGGACCACACTGCCCGACGTCAGGCGAGGCGGCCGGCTCACGTCAATACCCCCACGCCTCGCCAACCTTCGCGCACCGCCCCGGCCTCCGTACTCGCCGCGCCATAGCGGCGCTCGGCGTTGTCCAGCGTCAGCATGGCGAAGGCGGCGAAGTCGCTATCCTGCTCCAGTCGCCGGTCGACGAGCGTGTCGTACCAGATTCGACCGGCCCGCTCCCAGGCATGGCCACCCAGCGCCATGGCCGCAAGGTGGAAGGCCCGGTTGGGAATGCCCGAATTGATGTGCACCCCGCCATTGTCCGCCTCGGTGACCACGAAAGCGTCCATGTGGCCAGGCTGAGGGTCGCGCCCCAGCAGCGGGTCGTCGTAGGCGCTCCCCGGGTTCGCCATGGAGCGCAGCGCCCGACCGGCGACCCGCTCGGTGAACAGCCCCTTGCCGATCAGCCAGTCCGCCTCGTCGACGCTCTGCCCCAGTTCGCGCTGCTTGGCCAGGCTGCCGAACACGTCGCACAGCGACTCGTTGAGCGCACCGGATTGGCCCGCGTAGGCCAGCGCCGCCTCGTGCTGGATGACGCCATGGGTCAGCTCATGGGCGACGATGTCCAGCGCCACGGTGAAGCGATTGAACAGCTCGCCGTCGCCATCACCGAACACCATCTGGCGTCCGTCCCAGAAGGCGTTCTCGTAGTCCTTCCCGTAATGCACCGTGGCCAGCAGCGCCATGCCGTCATCGTCGATGGAGTGTCGCTCGAAGGCCTCCCAGAACAGCCGGTAGGTCGCCCCCAGCCCGTGATAGGCCTCGTCGACGGCCGGGTCGCCGCTGTCGCCCTCCCCTTCGCGCCTCACCAGCCTGCCGGGCAGGATCTGATGCTGCTCGGCGTCATGCACGTAGCGGGCCGACTCACCGCGCCGGGGGCTGCCCTGTGGCAGTGGCACGCCACCCGCACGGGCGCGGAACTGACGGTCAGCCAGCAGGGTCTGTCGAGCGCTCTCGCTGAGGTGGGCCGAACCGGCGCTGGCGATGCGCTCGAGCACGTAGGGCGGCAGAAAGTGCCTGGCACCGGCGGGTGACAAGTCGGTCATCCTTTTCCTCTCCTCCACATCCGGCTCGCCCATCGAGCCTGGTTGATTAGAGCATAGCGGAAGCGTTACTCCCCGCGCCGCCCCAGCATTGCCTCCATGCGGGCCAGCTGGTCGCTCAGCGCCCGCACGTCGTTGCGCAGGCCATGCAGCTCGGCGGCTTCCCCCTCGCCGCTCTCCAACTGCACCTGAATGCTCTCCTTCTGCATCACGTCGAGCACGATGCCGATCATCATGTTGAGAAAAATGAAGGCATTCAGAAAGATAAAGGTAAGAAAGTAGATCCAGGCGTAGGGGTAGTGCTCCATGGTCGGGTAGAGCACCGCCGTGGCCCAGCTCTCGAAGGTGGCGACCTGGAACAGGGTCAGCATGGCCAGCGAGATATTACCCCACAGCTTCTCATCGACGCTGGCGAACAGAAAACTGCCGATGGCACCGTAGATGTAGAAGATGATGAACATCAGCAACGCCACGTAACCCATGCGCGGGATCGATTTGAACAGCGCCGCGATCAGCATGCGCAACTCGGGAATCATCGAGACCAGACGCAGCACGCGGAAGATGCGCAGCAGCCGCGCCAGCAGCACCATCTCGGAATCGTCCAGGGGGATCAGGCTGGCGGTGACGATCAGGAAGTCGAAGACGTTCCAGCCGCGCTTGAAGAAGTCGCGCAGGCGCTTCTCCGCCGCCATGCGGATCAGGATTTCCACTAGGAAGAATACCGTCACCGCCGTGTCGAGCAGCAGCAGCCACTCCTGGAAGGGGCTGACCTCTTCCTCGTAGGTCTTGGCACCGATCAGCAGGGCCGAGACGACGATGATGGTGATTACCGTCAGCTCAAAGGCCTTGTGGGCACGCAGTCGCTCGAAGCGGTCGCGCCAGGTTTCGAAAGAAGCGCTCATTGGAAATTCTCGAAAGTACCTTGGACAGGAATCCGAAGTGACAGGAGCCGAACCGCCGGCGGCAGACCAGGCGACACCAGCGGTCGAGGCGGCGTGATGGTATCACGAGCGCGAAACGAAGAGAGCACACGGCCGGTGGTCTCACCAGTTCTTACGACAGCGAAACCTTTATTCACTCTCCCCGCCTTGTCCAGTCGGTTGCGCGCTGCCTACCTTCAAGACATCACGTGCACAGGAAAAGGAGTCCGGCACATGAGCCAAGAGAAACAGCCAGCTCAAGAGCAAGCCCACCAGCCCGGCGCCGAGTACAAGATGGAGCCGAGACCGGAATATATTCGCGAGAGCTACCGCGGCGCCGACAAGCTCAGGGACAAGGTGGCGATCATCACCGGCGGCGACAGTGGCATCGGCCGTGCCGTGGCGGTGCACTACGCCCGCGAAGGCGCCGACTGCATCATCGTGCACCTGGAGGAGGATACCGACGCTCGCGAAACGCAGTCCCTGATCGAAGCGGAAGGCCGCCGCTGCCTGGTGCTCAAGGGCGACGTGGGAGAACCGACGTTCTGCCAGGACATCGTCGATCGCACCCTCAACGAGTTCAGCAAGCTCAACATCGTGGTACACAACTCGGCTGAGCAGTACGACTGGGACGACATCACCGACATTCCCGACGAGCAGCTGCAGCGCACCTTCCAGACCAACGTCTTCAGTCACTTCTACCTGACCAAGGCGGCCCTGCCCCACATGCACGAGGGCGACACGATCATCTGCACCTCGTCGATCAACGCCTTCAAGGGCAACCCTTCGCTGATCGATTACACCGCCACCAAGGGCGCCATCCAGGGGCTGGTGCGCTCGCTGGCGGTGCCGCTCGCCGAGAAGGGGATCCGGATCAATGCCGTGGCGCCGGGTCCGGTGTGGACACCGCTGATCCCGGCCAGCTTCCCCGCCGAGAAGGTCGCCTCCTTCGGCGGCCAGGTGCCGATGAACCGCGCCGGGCAGCCTTCCGAGATGGGACCGGCTTACGTCTACCTGGCCAGCGAGGAGTCTTCCTACATGAGCGGCCAGACGCTGCATCTCAACGGCGGCGTGGTGCTCAACACCTGAGCCGGTCTTTCGCCGGAAAGCGCGACGCCCGCCTCTCGGAGGCGGGCGTCGTCATGTCGCTCAAGCGGTCGGCGAACTCATGTCGTCAGTTCGGCGGGGTTCAGCAACCCGGCGAGCTCCTGGGCGTAGTGGGCGGCCTCACGGCCGCGCGGCGTCAGATAGCCACCGTCGGCCTGGGTCACCAGGCCCTTGGCGTGCAGCCGCGAGGCGGCGGCGACCGCTTCCGGCGCGGCATTGGAGTGCACCTTGATGCCCTCCTGGCTGGTGTCGAGGTTGTACAGGCAGAGCAGGTTCAGCTCGTCCAGCAGCTCGGCGGTGAAATGCGCTTGGGCCATGGCGTTCTCCGATGTGATCAGATCTTTCGAGACAGGCTCTTCAAGTCATCTTCGAAGGTACGCCACTTCCCCTTGCTTCACCAGTACTGCCGGTCAACCCGCCCGACTGTCGTCCTCCAGATCCCCCTCGCGATAGCCCATCAGGTAGAGCACGGCATCGATACCCAGGGTCGAGATCGACTGGCGCGCCTGGCTGCGCACCAGCGGCTTGGCGCGAAAGGCGATGCCGAGCCCGGCGGCGGCGAGCATCTTGAGATCGTTGGCGCCGTCGCCCACGGCGATGGTCTGCTCCATGGCGAGTCCTTCGCGGGCGGCGATCTCGTGCAACAGCTCGGCCTTGCGGCTGGCGTCGAGGATCGGCTCGCGAACCTCGCCGGTGACCTTGCCGTTCTCGATGACGAGCTCGTTGGCGTGGACCTCGTCGAAGCCGAGCTTCTCCTGCAGGTGGCGGGCGAAGTAGGTGAAGCCGCCGGAGAGGATCGCGGTGCGATAGCCGAGCCGCTTCAAGTGCTTCATCAGGCGCTCGACGCCGTCCATCAGCGGAAGCTCCTCGGCGATCTCGACGAGCACCGCTTCGTCGAGCCCCTTGAGCTTGGCCATGCGCTCACGGAAGCTCTGCTGAAAGTCGAGCTCGCCGCGCATGGCGCGCTCGGTGACTGCGGCAACGTCCTCGTAGACGCCATGGCGGCGCGCCAGCTCGTCGATCACCTCGGCCTGGATCAGGGTCGAGTCCATGTCGAAGCAGACCAGGCGGCGATGGCGACGCCAGATCGAATCTTCCTGGATGGCGATATCGACCCCGTGCATGGCCCCCAAGGCCAGGGCCTTTTCGCGCAGGATATCGAGATCGACCTCCTCGCCGCGCAGCCAGCACTCGACGCAGGCGCCGAAGGGGGGGACGCCGTCGTCCAGCGCCTCGCGACCGGAGAGGCGGTGGATCAGCTCCACGGTCAGGCCGTGCTCGGCGGTGAGCGCGCCGACCTCGGCCAGGATGCCGGCGGGCAGGTGCGGCGCGAGCAGGGTCAGGATCAGCCGCGGCTCGCTGGCCTGCACGCTCCAGCGCTGATAATCCTCGGCGCTGACCTGGATCGCCTGCACGTCGAGTCCCAGACTATCGCCCGCCTGGTTGAGCGCGCTCTCCAGGTCGCTCTCGCGGTCGAGCCCGACCAGCGCTTCCAGCGAGACCATGCCGAAGGTCACGCTCTGGTTGATATCGAGCAGCCGTGCGCCGCTGCGCGCCAGGGCTTGGCCCAGGCCGGCCAGCTGGCCGGGTCGTGCCGCGCCGGTGGCGCGGATCAGCAGTCGTCGTGTCATTCCCCACTCTCCAGGCGATCCACTTTCTGCAGGCCGCGGGGCAGCTTGCTGCCGCGTCGACCGCGTTCGCCGCGATAATAGTCCAGATCGGCGTCCTTGAGGGTCAGGTGGCGCTTGCCGGCATGCACGATCAGCCCCGCCCCCGCGGGCAGCAGCGCGATGTCGCGCACCAGTTCCTCGCGCCGCGCGGCACGGGCGCCGGGAATGTCGATCATCTTGTTGCCCTTGCCCTTGGCCAGCTCGGGCAGTTGCTCCAGCGGGAACAACAGCAGCCGCCCCTCGTTGGAGACCGCCGCCACCCAGATGTCCTCGCCCTCGGGCACGCGTACCGGCGCCATGACCCGGCAGCCCTTGGGCACCGAGAGCACCGCCTTGCCCGACTTGTTCTTGCCGATCAGCTCCTCGAGCCTGGCCACGAAGCCGTAGCCGCCGTCGCTGGCGAGCAGGTAGCGGGTCTCGGGCGGGGCCAGCATCAGCCCGGCCATGTGCGCACCGGCGACCACGTTGACCCGGCCGGTGACCGGCTCGCCCTGGCTGCGGGCGCTGGGCAGGTTGTGGGCGGCCAGTGTATAGGCGCGGCCGGTGTCGTCGAGCAGCACCAGCGGCTGGTTGGTCTTGCCGCGCCCGGCCAGGGCGAAGCGGTCGCCGGACTTGTAGGAGAGTCCTTCCGGGTCGATGTCGTGGCCCTTGGCGGCACGGATCCAGCCCTTCTCGGAGAGCACCACGGTGATGGGGTCGGCGCCCATCAGCTCGACCTCGGAGAGCGCCTTGGCCTCCTCGCGCTCGACGATGGGCGAGCGACGCTCGTCGCCGTGCTCGCGGGCGGCCTCGCGCAGCTCCTCCTCGATCAGGTCGGTGAGCTTGGCCTCGCTGCCGAGCAGTTCCTTGAGGCGCTTGCGCTCGGCTTCGAGCGCGTCCTGCTCCCCGCGGATCTTCATCTCCTCGAGCTTGGCCAGGTGGCGCAGACGCAGCTCGAGGATGGCCTCGGCCTGGCGGTCGGAGAGGCCGAAGGCGGCCATCAGCGCGCTCTTGGGCTCGTCCTCCTCGCGGATGATGCGGATCACCTCGTCGATGTTGAGGTAGGCGGCGAGCAGGCCTTCGAGGATGTGCAGGCGATCCTCGACCTTGCCCAGGCGATGCTCCAGGCGCCGACGCACGGTCTTGCGCCGGAAGGTGAGCCATTCGCCAAGCAGCTCGGGCAGCGGCATCACCCGCGGCCGGCCGTCGAGGCCGATCACGTTGAGGTTGACGCGAATGTTCTTCTCGAGGTCGGTGGTGGCGAACAGGTGTGCCATCATCGCCTCGATATCGACACGGTTGGAGCGCGGCTCGATCACCAGCCGGGTCGGCTCCTCGTGGGTCGATTCGTCGCGCAGGTCGTCGACCATGGGCAGCTTCTTGGCCTGCATCTGGGCGGCGATCTGCTCGAGCACCTTGGAGCCGCTGACCTGATAGGGCAGCGCGGTGACCACCACCTTGCCCTCCTCCATCACGTAGCGCGCGCGCAGCTTCACCGAGCCGCGTCCGCTCTCGTAGAGTTTGCGCAAGTCGTCACGCGAGGTGATGATCTCGGCCGCGGTGGGGAAGTCTGGCGCCGGCAGGTACTGCATCAGATCGGCGGTAGTAGCCTCGGAATTTCGCAGCAGGTGGCAGGTCGCCTCGACCACCTCGTGCACGTTGTGCGGTGGGATGTCGGTGGCCATGCCCACGGCGATGCCGGTGCCGCCGTTGAGCAGCACGTGGGGCAGGCGCGCCGGCAGCACCACCGGCTCGTTCATGGTGCCGTCGAAGTTGGGGGTCCAGTCGACCGTGCCCTGGCCCAGCTCGGCGAGCAGCACCTCGGCAAACTTGGAGAGCCGCGATTCGGTGTAGCGCATCGCCGCGAACGACTTGGGATCGTCGGGGCTGCCCCAGTTGCCCTGGCCGTCCACCAGCGGGTAGCGGTAGCTGAACGGCTGGGCCATCAGCACCATCGCCTCGTAGCAGGCGCTGTCGCCATGAGGGTGGAACTTGCCCAGCACGTCGCCGACGGTACGCGCCGACTTCTTGTACTTGGCGCTGGCGTTCAGCGCCAGCTCGCGCATGGCGTAGACGATGCGCCGCTGCACCGGCTTCATGCCGTCGCCGATGTGGGGCAGCGCCCGGTCGAGGATGACGTACATCGAGTAGTCGAGGTACGCCTTCTCGGTGTATTCGCGCAGCGAGAGGCGCTCGACGTCGCCCTCCGCCACCTGGATATCCATGGTCATGGGGTTAGCGCCCTATCTGTCATCATGGAAAAATCGCGGGCCGTGCCCGCACGAAACGTTCTGGAAGAGTTTCGAGATGCGGGCTTCGGGCTTCGAACCCCGCAGCCCGCAGCTCGTAGCTCGTAGCTCGTAGCTCAGACTTCGATATCCGCCAGGTTGCCATAGTCTTCGAGCCAGCTCTTGCGGTCCGACGCGCGCTTCTTGGCCAGCAGCATGTCCATCATCTCCATGGTGCCGTCGCCGACCTCGCGGGTGAGCTGCACCAGGCGGCGGGTTTCCGGCGCCATGGTGGTCTCGCGCAGCTGCAGCGGGCTCATCTCGCCGAGGCCCTTGAAGCGCTGCACGTTGGGCGTGCCGCGCTTGCCCTCGAGGCGACGCAGGATCGCCGCCTTCTCGCTCTCGTCCAGGGCGTAGTGCACCTCCTTGCCCAGGTCGATGCGGTAGAGCGGCGGCATGGCGACGTAGACGTGGCCGGCGTCCACCAGTGCCGGGAAGTGGCGCACGAACAGCGCGCACAGCAGCGTGGCAATGTGCAGGCCGTCGGAGTCGGCGTCGGCGAGGATGCAGATCTTGTGGTAGCGCAGCTGGGTCAGGTCATCGCTGCCCGGGTCCATGCCCACCGCCACGGCGATGTCGTGGACCTCCTGGGAGCCGTAGATGTCGTGGCTGTCGACCTCCCAGGTGTTGAGGATCTTGCCGCGCAGCGGCAGGATCGCCTGGGTCTCGCGGTTGCGCGCCTGCTTGGCGCTGCCGCCGGCCGAGTCGCCCTCGACCAGGAACAGCTCGCCCTGGGCCGGGTCCTGGCCGGAGCAGTCGGCCAGCTTGCCGGGTAGCGCGGGGCCGGCGGTGACCTTCTTGCGCGCCACCTTCTTGGCGCTCTTCTGGCGCCGCTGGGCGGCGCTGATGACCAGCTCGGCCAGCGTCTCGGCCTGGTCGACATGGTGGTTGAACCACAGCGAGAAGGCGTCCTTCACCACGCTGGAGACGAACGCCGCCACCGTGCGCGACGAGAGGCGCTCCTTGGTCTGGCCGGCGAACTGCGGGTCGAGCATCTTCACCGAGAGCACGTAGGCGACCCGCTCCCACAGGTCCTCGGCGGTGAGCTTGACGCCCCGCGGCAGCAGGTTGCGGTATTCGCAGAACTCGCGCAGCGCCTCGAGCAGGCCCGAACGCAGGCCGTTGACGTGGGTGCCGCCCTGGGGCGTAGGGATCAGGTTGACGTAGCTTTCCATCAGCGTCTCGCCGCCTTCCGGGAGCCACTGTACCGCCCAGTCCACCGCCTGCTCGTCGTCGGCGAAGTGGCCTATCAAGGGCGAGGCCGGCAACACTTCGAAGCCGTCGGTGGCCTGGGCCAGGTAGTCGCGCAGGCCGTCCTCGTACTGCCAGACGCTTTCGGCGCCGTCGGCTTCCACCAGGGTGACCTTGAGCCCCGGGCACAACACCGCCTTGGCCCGCAGCAGGTGCTTGAGCCGCCCCATGGCCAGCCGCGGGCTGTCGAAATAGGATTCGTCGGGCCAGAAGCGCACCAGGGTACCGGTGGTACGCTTGGCCACGCTGCCGATCTCGGCCAGTTCCGACACCTTGTCGCCGTGCTCGAAGGCCATGGCGTGGCGGGCGCCGTCGCGCGACACCTCGACCTCCAGGCGCCGCGACAGCGCATTGACCACCGATACCCCGACGCCGTGCAGGCCGCCGGAGAAACGGTAGCTGGACTGGGAGAACTTGCCGCCGGCGTGCAGCCGGGTAAGGATCAACTCGATCCCGGAGACGCCGTGCTCGGGATGGATGTCGATCGGCATGCCGCGGCCGTCGTCGGCCACTTCGATACCGCCATCCTCCAGCAGGCGCACGGTGACTTCCCGTGCATGGCCGGCCAGCGCCTCGTCGACGCTGTTGTCGATGACTTCCTGGGCCAGGTGGTTGGGGCGGGTGGTGTCGGTGTACATGCCGGGGCGCTTGCGCACCGGATCGAGACCGGAGAGTACTTCGATTGAGCTGGCACTGTACTGTGTCATGCGTGTCCCAAAGCCATTACGAATTCGATTGCGCTCCCAGCAGGCCTGCCCCTTCCCTGAAAGCCCGGCTGCGTCTGCGTCATTGCCCCGGTGGCCCGGCAGTCACGCGCCTCGGTGGCAGGCAGTGTCCGCCATGGGCGAGCACGGCCGGCAGGTAGCTCTCCAGCATGCCGAAGACATGGTCGCCGCCGGGGTGCAGGACGGTCCGGGCGCCGCGGTAGAGGGCGAAGGCATCCGCCGGATCGAGCGTCTCGTCGGCGGTTCCCAGCAGCAGCAGGTAGCGCTCGGGGCACACGCGCTGCGGCGTCAGTTCGACCAGCTCCTCTCGATGCGCCGCCTCGATGACGAAACGCTCGTCGGTATGCTCGTTGACGAAGGCCTCGCCTACCCACTCCCCCACCAGCCGCGCCGGCCGCACCGCGGGATTGACCAGCACCGCCGGGAGGTCGTGGCGCTCGGCCAGGCAGGTCACCAGGAAGCCGCCCAGGGAGCTGCCGACCAGCAGCGGACTCGGCCCCAGCGTGTTCAACTGCGCTTCGGCCATCTCCAGCGCGGCCGCAGGACGATGCGGCAGCTGAGGCGTCTCGCAGGGCAGCGCCAGCTCCGTGCAGGCGGCCCGTATCAGCGCCGCCTTGGGCGAGCCATAGCCGCTGTTGAAGCCATGCAGGTAGAGCAGGCCGCTGGCGGGCAGCGGCGCCAATGGTGCGCTCAGCATACCGAACGAACTGTATACATTGCCAGCCCTTCCACGCTAACCCGTTTCTCCCTGCTTCAACGATCGCTCTCCCGCTCGGCCTCCCAGACCGCTTCGAGCAGCGCTCGGGTGGAGGCATCCATCTTCTCGTGGCCATGGTGGTCGGCCAGCATGCGCTCGGTTTCACCGGCGATCTGCTTGCCCAGCTCCACGCCCCACTGGTCGAAGGGGTTGATGCCCCAGATGGTAGCCTGCACGAACACCTTGTGCTCGTAGAGGGCGATCAGCGCTCCCAGGGTGGCCGGGGTCAGGCGGTCGAGCAGCAGCGTGGTGGAGGGCTGGTTGCCGCGGTAGCGCTTGTGGCCGGGACGCTCACCCGGTTCGTCGATGGCGTCATCGCCGAGCATCAGCAGGCGCGACTGGGCGAAGCAGTTGGCCAGGGTCAGGCGATGCTGCCCCATCAGGTGCCGGCGGGTTGCCGCATCCTCGACGTCGTCGTAGCGCTTGAGCGGGGCGATGAAGTCGCACACCACCGGCTGGGTACCCTGGTGCAGCAGCTGGTAGAAGGCGTGCTGGGCGTTGGGGCCGAGCTGCCCCCACAGCACCGGGCAGGTGGAGTAGCTCACCTGGCGCCCGTCGTGGGTGGCCGACTTGCCGTTGGACTCCATCTCGAGCTGCTCGAGGTAGGCGGCGAAGTGCTCCAGGCGGCCGTCGTAGGGCAGGATCGAGTGGGCGCGGATGTCGAGGAAGTTGACGTTCCAGATCCCCGCCAGCGCCAGCAGCACCGGCAGGTTGTCGCCGAGAGGCGCCTGGGCGAAGTGCTCGTCCATGGCGTGGGCGCCGGCGAGCAGCTCGCGGAAGTTGGCCATGCCGATCACCAGCGCAATGGGCAGGCCAATCGCTCCCCACAGCGAATAGCGACCGCCGACCCACTCCCAGAACAGCAGCTGGTTGGCCTCGGCGATGCCCCACTCGCTCATCTTGTCGGGCTTGGCCGAGACGCCGACGAAGTGCTGACGCATGACCATGTCCTCGTCGACCCCCTGGATGCCATCGTTCACCAGGCGCGCCATCAGCCAGTCGCGGGCGGTGCGCGCGTTGGACAGGGTATCGATGGTGGTGAACGACTTGGACGAAATCACGAACAGCGTGGTCTCGGGGTTGAAGCGGGTGAGATAGTCGGCGAGCTGCGAGCCGTCCATGGTGGAGGCGAAGTGCACCTCGACATGGTGCGCATCGGCGGGTCGGTAGTCGGCCAGCGCATGGGTCACCATCAGCGGGCCGAGATCGGAGCCGCCCACGCCCAGGTTGACCACATCGTGAATCGGCCGACCGGTAGCGCCGCGCCACTGGCGGGCGTGGAGGCGTGCGACCATGGTCGCCATGCGGTCCAGCGTGGCGTGAACGCCCGGGACCACGTCCTCGCCGTCGACGGCCAGGGAGGCCTCCGGGGGCAGACGCAGGGCCGTGTGCAGCGCCGGACGATCCTCGCTGACGTTGACGTGATCGCCACTCAGCAGGGCCTGAATGCCCTCGGGCACGCCGGCTTCGCGGGCCAGGTCGAGCAGCAGCGCAAGCGTGGTGTCGCTCCAGCGCTGTTTCGACAGGTCGAGGGTCAGCCCCGCCGCCTGCTGCGTGAAGGCGCGCCCCCGCGCCTGGTCGAGGAACAGCTCGCGCAGGTGGGTGGGGCGCATCTCCTCGGCGTGCTCCATCAGCCGCTGCCAGGCGCCAGTCTGGTCGATCGGGGTGTGGTTCATAGCAATCCTCCTTGACGTTGCGGGAACACCGCGTCGTTGACGGCCAGCGTGAGACGGGCGACATCCTTCGCCCACAGGCTAGCCTTGTATCCGCCTGTAAATCCACAGCGTAAATGCAACGCGTGGCGATGCACGGCAGCGGCGCTATCTCGCCGCCGCGCGGCGCGCCATCCGTGCAGCCGGCCAGCGGCCGGCGTAGAATATCGGCCTGATCCACGTAACCGGCCTGCTCATGAGTGACGCATCTTATCGCGACGCGATCTTTTCCACACCCCTGGACCGGGTCGCGCGCTTCTCCTTCGACGAACGGGTGGTGGCCTGCTTCCCCGACATGATTCGCCGCTCGGT
Organism: Halomonas sp. SS10-MC5; assembly: GCF_015992245.1. Taxonomy (NCBI): domain Bacteria; kingdom Pseudomonadati; phylum Pseudomonadota; class Gammaproteobacteria; order Oceanospirillales; family Halomonadaceae; genus Halomonas; species Halomonas sp. SS10-MC5. The sequence continues at coordinate 3,209,547 of NZ_CP065435.1, forward strand.
GCCCGGCTACGGCCAGATACTCGGCATGCTGGGGCTGATCGCCGGTCGCCATCTTCGCCACGGCGCCCATGTCTACGACCTGGGCTGCTCGCTGGGTGCCGCCAGCCTGGCACTGGCCGGCCAGTTGCCGGCGGACGCCTTTCGCCTCACCGCGGTGGACATCTCGCCGGCCATGGTCGCCCGCGCCCGTGAGACCCTCGCCGCCGAGTGTCCCGAGCACGCCATCGAAGTCATCGAGGGCGACATTCGCACCCTCGACTACCGGCCCTCGGGCATGGTGATCCTCAACTTCACCCTGCAGTTCCTGCCACCCGAGGATCGCGAGGCGCTGCTGGTTCGCCTGTTCGAAGCGCTGGAGCCTGGCGGCGTGCTGGTACTTTCCGAAAAAGTGATCGACCCCGACGAGCGCGACAACGCCTGGCGGGTGGAGCGCTACCACGACTTCAAGCGCGCCAACGGCTACAGCGAACTCGAGATCAGCCAGAAGCGCACGGCGCTGGAGAACGTGCTGGTGCCGGACACCCTCGCGGCGCACCATGCGCGCCTGGCCCGGGCCGGCTTCCCGCGCTCGCTGACCTGGTTCCAGTACCTCAACTTCGCCTCGCTGATCGCGTTCAAGGAGGCCTGAGGTGGCGATACCCGCTGATCAGCGACCGCTCTATCGCGCCTTCATCGACCAAGGCCTGGATGCTTGGCTCGCCTGCCTGCCGGAACAGTTGGCCCAAGGGCTCGACCGCAAGCGCTATGGCGACCTGCCGGCCTGGGAGAAGGCGGTGGCCAAGCTGCCCGCCCTGCCCGAGGCACGCGACGTCCAGTTGGATACCGATACGGTGACGGTGGATTGCGCGCTCGACGACAGCCGGCGGCGCCAGTGCGAGAACCTGCTGAGGAAGCTATCGCCGTGGCGCAAGGGCCCCTACCGGCTCGCCGGCATTCACATCGACACCGAATGGCGCTCCGACTGGAAGTGGCGGCGGGTGGCGCCGCACCTCACCGACCTGCGCGGCAGGCGCGTGCTCGACGTGGGCGGCGGCAGCGGCTACCACGCCTGGCGCATGGCCGGCGCGGGGGCCGCCTTCGTGCTGGTGATCGACCCTTCGCCGCGCTTCTACTACCAGTTCCAGGCCCTGCGCCACTTCGTCGGTGACGCCGACGGGGGACGCACCCACTTCCTCCCGGTGGGCATCGAAGACGTGCCCGAGCGGCTCGCCTTCTTCGACACGGTGTTCTCCATGGGCGTGCTCTACCACCGCCCCTCGCCGCTGGAGCACCTGTTGCAGCTCAAGGAGGCTCTGCGCCCAGGCGGCGAGCTGGTGCTCGAGACGCTAGTGGTGGAGGGCGACGAAACCACGGTGCTGCTGCCCGGCGAGCGCTACGCCGCCATGCCCAACGTCTACTTCCTGCCCTCTTCCGCAGCGCTGTGCCAGTGGCTCGAGCGCTGCGGCTTCGTTGACGTACGGGTAGTGGACGAGGCCCCCACCACGCTGGACGAGCAGCGCTCCACCGAGTGGATGACCTTCCAGTCGCTGGCCGACTTCCTCGACCCGGCCGACCCGACGCGCACCCGCGAGGGCTATCCCGCGCCGCGACGGTCAGTGGTGATGGCAACGAGACCAGCGTAGCGAGCAGATGCTGCGTCAGGGAGTCTCGGCTTCCATTTCGAGGCTTTCCGCCGCCAGATCGCCGAGGATCGGACACTCCGGGCGCTCGTCGCCATGGCAGTGCTTCACCAGGTGCTCCAGGGTACGGCGCATGCCCTGCAGCTTCTTGATCTTGCCATCCAGCTCCTCGATGTGCGCCTGGGCGACGGCCTTGACGTCGGCACTGGCCCGATGGCGGTCCTGCCACAGGGCGAGCAGGTTACCCATCTGCTCCACCGAGAAGCCCAGGTCACGGGCCCGGGAGATGAAACGCAGCGCGTGAACGTCCTTCTCGCTGAAGATCCGATACCCCGACTCCGTCCGTTTTGCCGGGGCAATGAGGCCGATACTCTCGTAGTAGCGAATCATCTTTTCCGAGATGCCGGATGCCTTCGACGCTTGACCGATATTCATCGGGTGCCTCCTCTTTCAGGAACTTGGCGCGAGAGATGCCCCGATTGCCGGGAACGCTTGTCAGCGCTTGACCTTACAACAATGGGAAGGTTTATGCTGTCCAGCACACCCACCACGAGGAAGCGCTCATGCCGAAATTCAACGTGCCGGACATGTCATGTAACCACTGCGTCTCGACGATCTCCACCGCCATCGAATCCGTGGACAGCGGGGCCAGCCTGGAATTCGACCTGGCGAATCGCCAAGTCAGCGTGAACAGCAGCGCGCCGGTCGAGGCGATCCAGGCAGCCATCGAAGCGGCCGGCTACCCCAATCAGGTGGCCTAGCGCCATTACCTTCCCATGACTGGAAGGTTTGAGACATAGTAACCCTCATCGCAACGGAGGCACAAGGCATGTCGAGCAACGAGGCCGCCTTGGCGGTTCGTAATGATTCCAGCGGCAGCGAAACGTATTCCGTGGCCATCGAAGGCATGAGCTGCGCCTCCTGCGTCGGCCGGGTCGAGAAGGCGATCCGCGGTGTGCCAGGAGTCGTCGACGCTTCCGTCAACCTGGCCACGCAGCGCGCCCAGGTGGAGTTCGCTTCCGGTCAGACGGATATCGCCGGTGTCGTGCAGGCGGTCAATGCCGCAGGCTATCCCGCCTCAAGCGAGACCATCGAGCTGTCGGTCGAGGGCATGAGTTGTGCCTCCTGCGTCGGCCGCGTGGAGCGCAAGCTCGCCGGCGTGCCCGGGGTACTCGAGGCCAGCGTCAACCTGGCCACGGCGACGGCCACCGTGAAAGTGGTGGCAGGGGCCGTCACCGCGCCGCGTCTGATCGAGGCCGTGAAGGCGGCGGGCTACGACGCCGAGGCCGCCAGCGACGCACCGGATCGCAGTGATCGCGAACGCGAGGCCCGTGAACGGGAGATCGCCGAGCTGAAACGCGCGGTCGCCATCGCCACAGTATTCACGCTGCCACTCTTCGTGCTGGAGATGGGCTCGCACTTCATACCCGGGCTTCATCACTGGCTGCACATGAGCCTGGGCCAGCAGAACCTGTTCTACCTGTTCTTCGTGCTGGCCTCGATCGTACAATTCGGCCCCGGCCTGCGCTTCTACCAGAAGGGCTGGCCCGCCCTGATGCGCGGCGGCCCGGACATGAACTCGCTGGTGATGCTGGGTACTACCGCGGCCTGGGGCTATTCGGTGGTGGCCACCTTCCTGCCCCAGGTGCTGCCGGCCGGCACCGTGAACGTCTACTTCGAGGCCTCGGCGGTGATCATCACGCTGATCCTCGTCGGCCGCTATTTCGAGGCCATCGCCAAGGGCCGCACCAGCGAGGCCATCAAGGCGTTGATGAAGCTCCAGGCCAAGACCGCCCGCGTGGTTCGCGACGGTGAGGAAATGGAGATCGGCATCGACGCGGTGCGCCAGGGCGACATCGTGCTGGTACGCCCCGGCGAGAAGATCCCGGTGGATGGCCTGGTGATCGACGGCAGCTCCTTCGTTGACGAGTCGATGATCACCGGCGAACCCGTACCGGTGCGCAAGGAAGCCGGCGCGGACGTGGTCGGCGGCACTCTCAACAAGGTGGGCAGCTTCAGCTTCCGTGCCACCAAGGTCGGCGCCGACACCCTGCTGGCCCAGATCGTGCGCATGGTCGAGCAGGCCCAGGGCTCGAAGCTGCCGATCCAGGCCATGGTGGATAAGGTCACTACCTACTTCGTCCCGGCGGTGATCGCCGCGGCCCTGGCCACCATTGGCGTCTGGCTGGTCTTCGGCCCCGCCCCCGCGCTGACCTTCGCCCTGGTCAACGGCGTGGCGGTGCTGATCATCGCCTGCCCGTGTGCCATGGGCCTGGCCACCCCCACCTCGATCATGGTGGGCACCGGCAAGGCCGCGAAGATGGGCGTGCTGTTCCGCAAGGGCGAAGCCCTGCAGTCGCTGCGCGACGCCAAGGTGATCGCGCTGGACAAGACCGGCACCCTGACCAAGGGCCGGCCCGAGCTCACCGACCTGGTCGTGGCCAAGGATTTCGACGAGGCCGATACCCTGCGCCTGGTGGCCTCCGTCGAGCGTCAGTCGGAGCACCCCATCGCCGAGGCGATCGCCAGCGCGGCCAAGGCCCGCGGGCTGGAGCCCGGTGCCATCCAGGGCTTCGAGGCCATTCCCGGTTTCGGCGTCACGGCCCGGGTCGATGGGCGCCGGGTGGACGTCGGTGCCGACCGCTACATGCGCCAGTTGGGCCTGGACGTGGAGACCTTCGCCGAGAGCGCACACCGGCTCGCTGACGAGGGCAAGTCACCGCTGTATGCCGCCATCGATGGCCGCCTGGCCGCGATCATCGCCGTCGCCGACCCGATCAAGGAGTCCACGCCGGCCGCCATCCGCGCGCTGCACGCCGAGGGCCTGCAGGTCGCGATGATCACCGGCGACAACCGGCGCACCGCCGATGCCATCGCCCGCCGCCTCGGCATCGACAAGGTGGTGGCCGAGGTCCTGCCCGACGGCAAGGTGGATGCGGTGAAGCAACTGCAGGCCGAAGGCGGCCTGGTGGCCTTCGTCGGCGACGGCATCAACGATGCCCCGGCGCTGGCCCAGGCCGACGTGGGGATCGCCATCGGCACCGGCACCGATATCGCCATCGAATCCGCCGAGGTGGTGCTGATGTCCGGCGACCTGCGCAACGTGCCCAATGCCATCGCGCTGTCCCGGGCCACCATCCGCAACATCAAGCAGAACCTGTTCTGGGCCTTCGCCTACAACACCGTGCTGATCCCGGTGGCCGCCGGCGCGCTGTTTCCCGCCTTCGGGATCCTGCTCTCGCCGATCTTCGCCGCCGTGGCCATGGCCGCCTCGAGCATCTGCGTGCTTACCAACGCGCTGCGCCTCAAGGGCTTCCAGCCGCCGATCGCGCTCGATGCGGATGAGGCCACAGCGCCGGAGGTGGAGGTCGCTAGCCGGGCGGGCGCGTGAGGCATCACGGCGCGTCCTGGGTGGCCAACGGCTCCTCGACGGCTCGCCTGGTCGCCCAGGCGAAGCCGAGCAGCCCCACGATCGGGCCGGGGACGAGCAGCCAGGCGGCGTGCAGCCCCACGCGCTCGAACAGCGTCGTCGTGGCGGCAATGGAGACCACGGTAATGGCAAAGCCGATGGAATTCTGAATCGCCAATGCGGCACCGACCAGCTCGCGCGGGCAGGCCTGAGCCGAGAGGGCGGAGAATTGCGGCGAGTCCGCGATGACGGTCGCCCCCCATACCAGCAGCAGCAGGCCCAGCGCGACGGCCGGCAGCGCCTGCCAGAACAGCGCGAACACCAGGGCACAGACGCCCGAGGAGGCCAGGGCGCCCAGCGCCACCCTGGCGCTGCCGATGCGCTGCGACAGCCACCCGCCGACGATGCAGCCCAGCGCCCCGACCCCGATGATGGTAAATGCCATCCCGGAGACTCCCACCGCGCCGTACCGGCTGGCCAGCACCGTCTGCGATACCAGCAGCGGCACCACCGTCCAGAAGGCGTACAGCTCCCACATGTGGCCGAAGTAGCCCAGCGCGGCCGCGCGGAAGCGATGGATCCGGAACGCGTCCAGCACCGTGGGCCTCTGCCCTGTCTCGGTGCCCGAGGATGCCTTGCGTTGGCGGGCATCCGGCAGGTGAGGTCCGTCGCCCAGCCAGCGGATCATCACCGCCCCGAGCAGGGCAAGCCCGGACGAGGCAAGAATGATCATCTGCCAGGGAAGCTCGGCCCCTACCTCCCGCAGCCCGTGGGGCAGCGCCGTACCCAGCGTCAGCATGGCCACCAGCTGTGCCAGCGCCTGGCCGGTACGCTCCGGCGCCCAGCTGACGATCAGCTTCATGCCTACCGGATAGATGCCCGCCAACGACAGCCCGACCAGGAAACGCAACACCAGGGCACTGGCCAACCCCTCCGACAGCAGGGCGAAACCGGCGTTGAACAGGGCGCCGGCCAGCGCACAGCAGACGAAGATCCGGCTGGCGCGATAGCGATCCGCCAGACCGCCGAGGGCCATCGTCAGCGTGCCGAGGATGAAGCCGACCTGCACCGCGCTGGTCAGCCAGCCGATATCGGCGGCGCTGACGTGCCAGGTGCGCATCAGGTCGTCCGCCGCGCTGTTGGCGCTGAACCACAGCGAGGTACCGAACAGCTGGGCGATGGCGATCGTCGCCACGGGCCACGTATCGCTTCGGGTGCTCTCCTCGACGTTGCCTGACGTCATTGTGGTTCTCCGGGTCGCTCGAGCCAGGCACCGACACGACCCGGCGATGGTCAAGGCACCGCCGGTGCGATCCCAGGGGCACGCAGCCCGGATCCCCGGCAAGCCTCGAGACGGAAGCCTGCGCAGCGACTACCGCTCAGTCCAGCTTCATTGGCCGCTACGCCGTGCCGTCAATGCTGGCAGAATCCCGACCTCCCGTACATCAGCAGAATTCGATGGTAACCGCCGCCAGGCCCTAGACCCCGAACGGATAGGTATCCGGTGCCTCCTCCGGGTGCCACTGCTCGCCCCTGTCGAACGGCTCCACGGCGCGGGTCTCGTCGACATGGAAAACGGCGTCGAACTGCCGGGCCATTGATGCCTTGAAGTAGTGGCTGATGCGCTCCGACTCGGGGCGGTAGATCACGCCGATGGCGCGCTCCCACAGCGGCTCCTTCAGGGGCGCCGCACCCTCGCCCAGCGGCAGGTAGAAGTCGCCGCGGCCGCTGTCGTGGAACAGCCGCTCGACGCTGCCCTCCATCGAGGGCCGCACCTTGCGATGCTCCACCGGGCCGTCCCAGTCGCGGGCCGCCGAGACGAAGCCGCTATGGGTGGTAAAGCCCACCAATAGCGCCTGATCGGTACCGAAGCGATGGCGCACCAGCTGGCCGACATTGTGCTGGCCGCGATGCCAGCCCATGTCGGTGAACGCGGCATCGCCCAGGTGGGAGTTGTGCGCCCACACCACCAGCTTGCCCTGCCCGCCCTGGCGGCGCAGGTGTTCGCGCAGCTCGGCGATGGTATCGGTCATGTGCTCGTCGCGCAGGTTCCAGGTATCCACCCGCGAGCCGAACATGGCCCGATAGTAGTGTTCCGCATTGACCACCACGCGGGCGTTCTGCTCGGCGAAGAACTGCTCGTCGCGAGAGCGTCGGCCGTCCCCATGCAGGTAGTTGCCGGCCTTCTCGAGCAGGTCGGCGAGCAGGCGCACGGCGGCATCCTCGCAGATGCGGCTGAGGCCGAAGGCGGCATCGTGACCGTAGCGCACCGGGTCGCCACCGTGGTCGAGGCAGCCGTAGCCCTCGCGGGCGATGCGCGCCTGCTCCGGGTCGATGCCCTCGAGGTACTCGATCACTGCCTCCGCCGAGCGGTGCAGGCTGTAGACGTCGAGGCCGTGGAAACCCACCTGCTCATCGGCATGCTTGCCGGCATTGTGCTCCGCGAGCCAGCCGATGAAGTCGCGCACGTCGGTGTTGCGCCACATCCACTGCGGAAACCGCTGGAAATCGTCGAAGGCGCTCTTGAGCGTGTCATCACCTTCGCCGCGGACGTAGCGATTGAGGCGCAACGCATCGGGCCAGTCGGCCTCGACGATCACCGCCTCGAAGCCCTTCTCGCGGATCAGGCGCCGAGTGATCTCGGCGCGCATACGGTAGAACTCGGCGGTGCCGTGGGAGGCCTCGCCGAGCAGCACCAGTGAACGCTCACCCACCTCGTCGAGCAGGCGGTCGTAGTCGCTGCTCCGTCCGGCGAGCGGCATGGCATGGTCGCGAACGTAGTCCTGGGGAGTCGTCATCTCGCACCTCCTCCATGAAGGCCCATGGTTACTCCCTGAACTCTAGAAACCCCTTCCGCTTGCACTCAAGGTCTGGTGGGGTCAGCGACGCAGGATCACCAGCCAGCGCCCCAGGTTCAGGATGCTCGCCAGCGAGGCGGCCACGTAGGTGAAGGCGCAGGCGGTCAGCACGTGGCGGGCGCCGGGCATGTCGTAGGGCGGCACGTACTCGCGCAGCAGCGGCAGGGCGCGATTGAAGCTGGCGTCGAACTCCACCGGCAGGGTCACCAGATGCACCACCGCCGCGGTGCCGAAGCTGATTACCGCCGCCACGATCACGATGGCCAGCCCCCCGGGCAGGCGGGTCAGGATGAACAGGAAAGGGGCAGCCATCATCAGCAGCGCGCCGATCTTCTCGGCCCGCTGCGCCACGCCGACCATGCGCGCCCGAGCGATCAGCGGGGCGTACCCCTCGTGGTGCTGGATGGCATGGCCCACCTCATGGGCGGCCACGGTCACTGCCGTCAGCGAGCGTCCCTCGTAGTGCTCGCGGGAGAGTCGCACCCGGCGCGCCTCCGGGTCGTAATGGTCGCCCTGGTCGGTCATCTCCACCTTGACCCCCTCGATGCCCAGGCGACGCAGCAGATGATCGGCCAGTTCGGCACCGGTACCGGGATAATCGTCGCGCCCACGGGAGTGCCGCGACAGCACCCACTTGGCCCACACGTTGGGCAGCACGAAGATGGCCAGCAGAAAGACGATCAGCAGCACGATCATGGCGTTCGGGGTCTCTTTGGGCGTCTTGACGTTGGACGTAGCGTACCCGGTTCGGGTTCATGCTGTCGCGCTGCGCCCGACGCACCAACGACGCAGCCCCGGCCAGTTGGCCGGGGCTGCGCGGGGTCTAGCCGATATCAGGTCGTCGCGGGTTCCGGCTTTGCCTCGACATCCCGCATCATCGTCGCGAAGGGTACGCCGGCCCGGGTCGCGGGCGTGACGGACTGCACCTCACCGCCGCTGTCATGGTCGCGGGTCTTGGCATATTCCACCGCCTCGACGGCGCTCTTGCCGTGGTCGATGGCAGCCAGCGCCCACTTCCAGCCGGTGCCGTAGGCGACGGGGCCGTTGACCGGAATCCGCACCAGCTTGTTGAACATCTCGAAGACGCCGTCGGGCCCGGCAATGATCATCTCGACCCTCGTCACGTGCGGCTTGTCGTTACGTGGCGCCCCGGCATTGAGCCACTCCATGACCTCCCACCACTCCTGCTGCTCGCCGGCGAAGGCGACCCACTCGCCGTTGTCGAGCTGGAACAGCTTCTGCGCATGGTTGTAGGTCGAGCCGTTAACACTGATCAGCGAATCCGTCGCCAGCGTGGTCCCATCCCATACGATCGTGGTCATGCGAGTACCTCTTCTGAAACGTGCCGAGCCTCAACGAGAAATTAACGAAGCCCTGGCGTCAGGCGCAGGGTAGAAGCGAAAAACGCAAGAAATCGACACACAGAATAACGAATTTGTAACCCGCCAAAGCGATGGACTAGCGCCGGAGCCGGCCTCAGCTCGAGCTATGCATGCGACGCCCGGCGCACCCGCTCGAGCCCCTCCTCGGCGATCAGCCCTTGGGTGAAGGCGTGCTCGGCCATGGCAAGACTGTCTTCGGCCAGCACCAGGTCGCAGCCGGTATGGCGAATCTCCTCGCGCAGCGCATCGATGGCGCGCTCGCGCTCGGGCCGGCGCTCCACCCGCCGGATGTAGACCGCCCGGATCCGCTCGGGATATTCGTGCACGATGCGCGCATAGACCTCGGGGTCATGCTGGCCGCTGTCGCCGACCAGTACACAGGGCAGCTCGTCGCGCATCGACAGCATGTGCTGGATCAGGTCGTACTTGTGATCCTCGGCACGCCGCGGCCACGGCTTGCGCCAGGAGATGCCCCACTCGCGCAGGAACAGGATGGGCCCCACGGGGATGCGGTTGAGCTGGAAGAACTCCTCGAGCATCTCGTAGATGCTCCAAGGCCCGCGCGAGACGTAGAGAATCGGCCGCTTGGCCTGGCCGCTGCCACCGACGTGCAGCGCCTGGTAGAAGTCGGCTACGCCGGGAAAGGCCATGCGCTGGTGCGCCCGCTTGACGAACAGCCGGTGCAGCATGCGCAGCTTGTTGGCCACGCCGGTGTACATCACCGTGTCGTCGATGTCGCTGATGATCAGCAGGTCGGCCTCGGCCGGGGGGATGTAGACCTCGGCGAACGACTGTACCGGCTCGATGTCCGGCAGCACCACGTGCAGTTCGGCGTGATGCCAGGCGCTGTCCTGCGGCAGGGCGTGCGCGAGCGGCATGTGCACGTCGAAGTAGCCGTCGCGGTCGGTGGTCACGGTGGTGACGTTCTGCCCCAGGGTCACCTCGACGGTGACCGCAGGGAGCCCATGGCGGAAGAGGCGCCGCACGATGTCGGCCAGGTCGCGCAGAACGCCATAGCGCGGAATCAGCTCGCCCAGCGCGGCCTGGCGGAACACCCGCCCCATGAGGAAGGCCTCGTGGCGGGAGCCGTAGCCGCGGTAGGGGTGCACGACGTAGCCACCACGCCCGCGGTCACGCTTCATCGGGCGGGCGGCAATGCGCAGCAAGCGCCTGACGAAGCCCGTCATTCACCCTCCGGCGAGGCGCCAGCTGGCGGGAAGCCACTCGAACGGTACGCTACCGGCCGATCCTGGCAGTACGGCATGTCTCCTCCCTGACACTCGACAGGGCCCGGCAAGCGCCGAGCCCTGTCCCTAGTGTGGAGGATAATGCCGCCAGTTCAACCGTCTATGGTCGGTCTGGCCGATCAGCGCAGCAGATCGCGAACGTCCTTCGCTTCCCAATGCGGGAAATGCTTGCGAATCAGCGCATTGAGTTCCAGTTCGAAGGTCGGCCAGTCGACCTCGCGGCGCGGTTGCCCTGCCGCCTCGGCAGCGCCGCGCACCATGCCCGCCCCCACGGTGACGTTGGAGAGCCGGTCGATGACGATGAAACTCCCGGTGCCGGGGCTCTGGTCGTAAGCGTCGAGCGGTACCTCGGCGGTCAATTCGACCCGGCAGCGGGCGATGGCGTTCAGCTCCAGGCGCTCGGCCTCGTGCCGCTCCAGGGTGTTGACGTCGACCTGGTGGTGAATCGCACTCACGCGCCCGGCCACCGAGCGTCCGGCCAGGCGGATGTCATACTGCCGACCGGGCGCCAAGGGCTGTTCGTGCATCCACACGATGTCGGCATCGAAGGCGTTGGTCAGGGTGACCTCGGCATCCTCGGCGACGATCCAGTCGCCACGGGAGATATCGATCTCGTCCTCGAGGGTCACGGTGACGGCCTGCCCCGGCCACGCCGCCTCCAGGTCGCCATCGAAAGTGACGACCCGTTCGATGCGACTGGTCTTGCCCGAGGGCAGCGCCTTGATCGCCAGGCCCGGGCGCAGCACACCGGCCTCCAGCGTGCCGGCATAGCCGCGGAAGTCGAGGTTGGGCCGGTTGACGTACTGCACCGGGAAGCGCAGGTCGACCAGGTTGCGGTCGCGGCTCACCTCCACGGACTCCAGCAGTTCCAGCAGCGCCGGTCCCGCTTCGCCGTCGATCTGGTACCAGGGCGTGCGGTCGCTGCGGTTGACCACGTTGTCGCCCTCCAGCGCCGACATCGGCACGAAATGCAGGTCCTTGACCGAGAGTTGCTCGGCGAAGCGCCGGTAGTCGGCGACGATCTCGTCGAAGCGCGCCTCGTCGAAGCCCACCAGGTCCATCTTGTTCACCGCGATGACCAGGTGCTTGATGCCCAGCAGATCGGCAATGAAGCTGTGACGCCGGGTCTGGGTCTGCACGCCGTAGCGGGCGTCGATCAGGATGATCGCCAGGTTGGCGGTGGAGGCCCCGGTGGCCATGTTGCGGGTGTACTGCTCGTGCCCCGGCGTATCGGCGATGATGAACTTGCGCTTGTCGGTGGAGAAGAAGCGGTAAGCCACGTCGATGGTGATGCCCTGCTCGCGCTCCGACTGCAGGCCATCGACCAGCAGCGCCAGGTCCACGGCATCGCCGGTGGTGCCGCTCTTCTTGGAGTCGCGGGTCAACGCCGCCAGGTGATCGTCGAAGATCATCTTGGAGTCGTGCAGCAGCCGGCCGATCAGGGTCGACTTGCCGTCGTCGACGCTGCCGCAGGTGATGAAGCGCAGCAGGTCCTTGTTCTCGTGCTCGTGCAGGTACTGCTCGATGTTGTCGGCGATCAGTGTCGATTGGTGTGCCATCAGAAGTACCCCTCGCGCTTCTTCTTCTCCATCGAGCCCGCCTGGTCGTGGTCGATGGCCCGGCCGCTGCGCTCGCTGGTGCGGGTCAGCAGCATCTCCTGGATGATCTCGGGCAGGGTGTCGGCCCTGGACTCCACCGCGCCGGTCAGCGGGTAGCAGCCCAGGGTGCGGAAGCGCACCCACTTCTCCTCGGGCACCTCGCCGGGGGCGAGCGGCATCCGCTCGTCGTCGACCATGACCAGCATGCCGTCGCGCTCCACCACCGGGCGCGGGGCGGCGTAGTAGAGCGGCACGATGGGAATCTGCTCGAGGTAGATGTACTGCCAGATGTCCAGCTCGGTCCAGTTGGAGAGCGGGAAGGCGCGGATCGACTCGCCCTTGTTGACCCGGGCGTTGTAGAGGTTCCACAGCTCGGGACGCTGGCTCTTGGGGTCCCAGCGGTGGAACTTGTCACGGAACGAGAACACCCGCTCCTTGGCGCGGCTGGCCTCCTCGTCGCGACGCGCGCCGCCGAAGGCGGCATCGAAGCCGTACTTGTCCAGCGCCTGCTTGAGCGCCTGGGTCTTCATCACGTCGGTATAGCCGCTGGAGCCGTGATCGAAGGGGTTGATGCCCGCGGCGCGCCCCTCCTCGTTGATGTGCTCGATCAGCTCCATGCCCACCTCGCCGGCCATGCGGTCGCGGAAGGCGATCATCTCGCGGAACTTCCAGGTGGTGTTGATGTGCATCAGCGGGAACGGCGGCGGCCCGGGGTAGAAGGCCTTGCGCGCCAAATGCAGCATCACCGAGGAGTCCTTGCCGATGGAGTAGAGCATCACCGGGTTACGGAACTCGGCGGCCACCTCGCGGATGATATGGATCGATTCGGCTTCGAGCTGCTGGAGATGGGTCAGCCGGCGCGGCGACAGGGAGGCCGGCGAGTCGGAAGCCGGGGGCGCCGGCTTGTGCTCGGGAGCTTTGAGACTGGTCATCGGCCCGGATACCTCGCATGACGATGGGCATTAGAATCATGCGCACAGGGTAACGCCGGGCTAATAATAACGTAAAAGAATGATTGCCTATCTTTTTAGATCAAAAACGAATCGAAGCATCAAAGATCGATGCGCTCGATCCAGGTCAACCACTCGTCGCTGCGCAGGTCGACGATCCGAAAGCCCGGGCGCGACGCCTCATCGATGGCGAAGCCGTCGGAGCCAGCCAGGAACTGATCGGTGGTCGAAGGGCAGCCGTAGACCATGACCTCGCCACGCTCCAGCCGCTGGCGGCCGGCGAAGGCCTGGTGGATGTGACCGCAGAGAATGGCCTTGACCTGCGTGAACGGCGCCAGCGCCTGCCACAGGGCGTCACGATCCTTGAGCCCGATCTCGTCGAGCCAGGCCGAGCCCACCGGAAGCGGCGGATGATGCATGACCAGCAGCGTGGGGCGCTCGTCCTGGCTCAGGCGCTCGACCAGCGCCTCGATCCGCTCCGCGCCCAGTTCGCCATGGGCATGCCCCTTGACCCAGGTATCGGCGACCAACAGCCGCCAGTCGCCCAGGTCGATGTCGTCGTGGATGGCCTTGATGTCCCGCATCAGATCCTGCTGGTCGTGGTTGCCGCCCAGCCAGAACCAGGGGCACTCCAGCCTCGAGAGCACCCGATGGGCATGCTGGTAGGAGGCTGCCGTCTCGTCCTGACTGACATCGCCGCTGACAATGACCGCGTCGGGGCGTTCGGCGCGCACCGCCGCCACCACCGACTCGAGCTGGCGCAGAGGGAAGCCGGCCCGCGAGCGGGCATCGGGGTCGGCATGCAGGTGGCAGTCGCTGAGCTGGACCAGCCGCATCATCCCGGCAGTTCCGTCACGTTGGTAGGGTGGCCGTGCTCCAGGCCATGGGCCAGCCACTCCCCCAGGAAACGGTTGAGCTGCAGCTTCTCGTCGGGCTGGAACATGCGCACGTTGGGATAGCGGTAGCGCCCGTTGAAGTGACGCTCGCGCTGGAAGTCCGTGACCTCGGCCATGCGCACGTCATGGTACAGGTGCACACGCATGCAGGGCGGCTCGATGACCGCATCCATCAGGCCGCTCTGGCTCACGCGGGCGATGGTGGTATAGGGCGCCCGCTCCAGCACCGACAGCCACAGGGTACCGAATCGGCCACGCCCACCGGTCAGCTCGAGCTCACGCGTCTCGCCCGCCCCCAGATCGCCCAGCAGCCGAACCAGGCGCAGGTAGTTGGCGCTGCATTCCCCCTGCAGGCCCTTCAGATCGGTGACATAGGCGGTTCTCGCCACGCTACCCCCTTGCTCGTAGAGATGCTCGTTCAGCCGCCAACCAGTAGAAGGCGATCAGACACATGGCATTGTCGAGTCGCCCAGCCTGCAAGAGTTCCCAGGCCTGATGAAACGGTAACACGTGAACGCGGATGTCCTCATGCTCTTCGTCCAGGCCATGCACGCCGCCCAGCCCGTCACAGTCGACCAGCGCGCAGAACAGCGTCACTCGCTCCGAGCAGGCGCCCGGGCTCGGATAGTAGGTATGCAGTTCGACCAGGTCAATGACCTCGCAGCCGGCTTCCTCCATGGCTTCCCGCCGGGCCACCTCGGCCGCGCTCTCACCCTCCTCGACCAGGCCGGCGACGATCTCGAGCTTCCACGGCGACTCGGGGTCGTCCAGCGCCCCGGCACGGATCTGCTCGACCAGCACCACGCAGTCGCGCTCCACGTCGTAGAGCAGCACGCCGACGGCATCATGCCGAACGTGCACCTCGCGCACCACCGTACCACTCCAGCCGCCCTCGAACAGGCGGTGGCGCAGGTGCACCTCGTCCAGGCGGAAGAACCCCTGATGCAGGCAGCGACGCTCGTTCAGCTCGACATCGGTACCGCTGAAGCTGGGCAGGCGGGCGGCGTCCCGGCCGCTATCGTGATTATCGGTCATGCAAACCTCCGAGTCTGCGATGGCGACCATTATCGTGACCGGAGCCGAATCTGCCAACCGCCGCCTGCCGAACCCGCACGCCCCGGGCGCGCGGGAACGTCGCCTCAGAGCCGGGACAGCAGCGCCCTGGCCTCCTCGCGCAGTGCCTCGTCCGAGGCCTGGCGATCCTCGCGCGCGGTACCGTCGACGGCACGCTGGGCGTGCTCGCGCGCCTCACCGCGGCGCCCCTCGTCCTCGAGGAAGGCAGCATAGTAGTAGTTGACGTCGATACCCTCGGGGCGGATCTCCAGCGCGCGCTGGAACATGCGCTCGGCGGTGTCACTGTCGCCAAAGCCAATGGGGAAACCCGGCGCACGGTCGTATAACGCGCCCAGGGTCACGTAGGCCGAGCCGTTGCCTCCCTGCGGGTCGAGCTCGATGGCGCGCTCCAGGGCATCGCGCGCCGAGCGGGCGCTGCCCAGCGCCCCCAGGCCGCTGCGCTCGCGCGCATACGACGCCTCGATGATGCCGTACCAGATCAGCGGCTGGGCCTCGCCGGCATTGGCCTCGGTCAGCTGCTCGGCTTCGCTGGCCAGCGACTTGAGCGCGCTGCGACGCTGCCCCTCGGCCTGCTGCGTGTTGATCCGCTCCCAGCGCTGCTTGAGCGCCTCCACCTCGTTCTCCCAGGCCAGGGCGCCGGAAAAGGGCGCAAGCAGCAGACCTGCCCCCAGGGCGGCGGCGAGAAACTGACGTCGTGGCATGTCCAGACTCCTTCCTTCATTCGCTTGTTATTGGCTGATGACTTCTTGACGGTGGCGCGCGGCACCACTTCCGGCAATGTAACGAACGTTTGAATGATTCGCCAGTCCGTTCACCGCCTCGGTGCTGGCCCACCGGGGGTCAATGGCGTATGTTGCCCTTTCGCCGCATGAACCTACTCGCCGCAAGAATGCAGGAGCGACGCCATGAAGGGCCGTAACATGACGCGCTGGCGCGACCCCGCCAAGGACCCGCGCCAGGAACCCAGGAGCAACCTGATCACTGCCGAGGGGGCCGAGCGCCTGCGCGGTATTCTCGATCACCTTTCCCGGGTCAAGCGCCCCGCCCTCTCGGCCAAGGTGGGCGAAGCCGCGGCGCTGGGCGACCGCAGCGAGAACGCCGACTACACCTACAACAAGAAGGAACTCAACCGGGTCATCGCCCGCATCCGCTACCTGACCAAGCGGCTCGACGAGCTGCAGGTGGTGGATCGCCTGCCGACGGATACCGGCAGGGTCTATTTCGGCGCCTTCGTCACGCTCGAGGACGAGGAAGGCGAGGAGATGCGCATCCGCATCGTCGGCCACGACGAGACCGACACCGCCAAGCGCTGGATCAGCGTCGACGCCCCGCTGGCCAAGGCACTGCTGGGCAAGGCGCTGGACGACGAGGTCACGGTCAAGGCGCCGGCGGGCGATACGACCTACCTGATCACGGAGATCGCCTATCGGGATCCTGCCACGCGGGCCCGATAAACCCGAAACCGCCGATCGTCGGCCAGGACATCGAACCCACCGAAGGCGCTCTCGAGCAGGTCCGGATAGGGCAGGAAGGCGTTGGCCACCATCAGCAGCGTCCCACCCGGCAGCAGATGCGCGGGCGCCTCGCGGATCAGGCGCCCGGCCGGGCCGTAGTCGATGCTGCGCTCCTGATGAAACGGCGGGTTGCTGACGATGGCGGCGAAGCGGCGCCCATCGAGCGCCGAGTAGACGTCGCTGGACAGCGCCCGCCCTTCGAGCCCATTGGCCGCCAGGGTGCGCCGGGTGGCTTCCACCGCGAAGGCGTTGACGTCGACCGCCGTGACCCGGTGACCGCGGCGCGCCAGCCAGGCGGCGAGGATGCCATCGCCGCAGCCCATGTCGAGCACGTCCTGCGCCTTGTCAGGCCCCGGCAGTTCCGCTTCGAGCCGCTCGAGCAGCAGCCGGGTGCCCTCATCCAGCTTGCCGTGACCGAACACGCCGGGATGGCTGACGAGCGTCAGCCCCTCGGCTTCGAAGGTGGTCCAGGCGGCATCCGGGTCGATGCCGACTTTGCCGAGGCGCGTCTCGAACAGGATGCAGCGCCGCGCGCTGTCGAGCTTGCGACAGCCCAGCCCCAATGCCGCCAGCACCTTGAGCACGCGCTTGATGCCGCCCTGGTTCTCGCCCACCAGCTGCAGCGGCGTTCCGGCCGGCAGAGTAGCGCACAGCCACAACAGCCACCATTCGCCCAGGGCATGGGTCTTGGGCCAGAACAGCACCGCCCCGGGCGGCGCGCCGACGACATCGCCGGCGAACGGCGAGGAGGCCGGGCGGCCGCGACCCTGCCAGGCCTGCAGCACGCCATGGTCGGCGCTCAGGACGCTGCCCTGCCCCGCCTCGAGCCAGGCATCGCGCGGCGGCGCCACCCACAGCCAGCCGCGATAGTCGGCCTGCTGGCGTTCCAGCAGTTGGCAGACCGGCGTTTCGGCACTCATCGAACGTTCTCCTCGGTCGGCAGATCGCCTTCCTTCACCAGCGTATAGAGCAGGTAGCGGCCCAGTCGCCAGAGCGGCTCGACCTGGCAGTAGCGCCGCTCCAATGCCACCAGCCGCTGCCAGTCGTCCTCGCTGGCCGGCGGGTGACGCAGGTAATCGTGGAACACACGGATGCCCGCCACAGCGCGAATCGACAGCCCGCATTCGCGGCTCCAGGCGACGATCCGGTCATGGCTCAACGGGGAGATGGGGGTCAACCGCTGGCGCTTGCCGGTGCCCTCGAGGCGATCGTCCAGCGCCTTCTGCAGGTTGCCCTTGACCACGTTGGAGAAACGCAACGCATCGCGATTGAACACCATCAGCGACAGCTGACCGCCCGGAGCGAGCCCATCCGCCAGAGTGGCGAGAGCCGCACGCGGGTCGCTGAGCCACTCCAGCACGGCGTGGCAGGCGATCAGCGGCCAGGGGCCGGGCGTGCGCTCCGGCAACGCCTGCAGCGGCGCCCGCATGAAGCTCACCGGCAGCCCCTCGAGCGACTGGCGCGCCTGTTCGAGCATGTCGCCGGCCGGCTCCAGCAGGGTGACCGGGTGGCCGCGCCGGGCGAACCAGGCGGAGAGTTGCCCCAGCCCACCCCCCACGTCCAGCAGCGGCTGGCCATCGAGTTCGAGCATCTCGGGCAGCAACGCATCGAGCATGGCCAGGCGCAGCGCACCGCGCGGCCCACCGTAAAGGCTGCCGGCGAACTTCTCGACCAGGCCGTCGAAGTGACGGTCACCGGCAGGCGAAAGCGGAGTGGAATCGGTCATGGCGGAACTGCGACAGAGGGTGTGGCGCGCATTCTACCCGTCCTGCCAAGGCCTGGGCAGGTGTCGTGCCCAACGCGCCTCGGCCTCGACCTGCGCTGCCAGCGCCAGCAGGCGATGCTCGTCCCCCATGGCGCCGATCACCTGCACACCGACCGGCAGGCCATCCGGTGTCACGTGCAGCGGCAGCGACATGGCCGGCTGGCCAGTCAGGTTGGCCAGCTGGGTATAGGGAGTGCGCGATAGCGCATCGCGCGCCAGGTGCCCGAGCATGCCCGCCTTGAGCGCCAGCCCCGCCAGACCGGGAATCGCCAGCAGCCCCATCAGGCGCTCTTGCACGCGTGGCGGATAGAGTTCCCCCAGGCGCGGCGCCGGCGCCGCGGTCACCGGCAGCAGCAGCGCGTCGTAGCGGCGATGGAAGGCTCCCATGGCGCGCGCCGCCGCGTTCCAGTCGCGCTTGGCCAGCTCGTAGTCGCGCACCGGCAGGCAGCGTCCCAGGCGGGCAATGGCGCGGGTGGAGGGCTCAACGTCCAGGCGAGGGACGGGCACGCCGGTCTCGCGGGAGATCCAGGCCAGGTCGGCCGTCAAGTGTCCCAGGTAAAGCGTCAGGTAGGCGTTGGCCAGGCGCTCGCCGTCGACCGGCGGCTCGGCCCACTCGACATGATGGCCCAGCCCTTCGAGCATGCCTGCCGCGGCCTCCACCGCCCGGCGCACCTCGGGATCGAGCACGCTGCCCAGTGGCCTGCCCAGCGGCTCGCCGAGCGATACCGCCACGCGCAGCGGAGCGGGCGGACGCTCGAGCGCCGCAAGATAGCCCGTTTCGCGCCTGACCGGGTACGGTGCCCCCTCGTCCATGCCGTTGATGGCGTCGAGCAGCGCGGCGCTGTCCCGCACCGAGCGGGTCACGGCGTGCTCCACCACGGCACCCTGCCACACCTCGGCGTGCAGCGGCCCCTGGGGCACCCGCCCGCGCGACGGCTTGAGGCCGAACAGCCCGCAATAGCTGGCGGGAATGCGGATCGAACCGCCGCCGTCGCCGGCCATGGCCAGCGGCACCAGCCCCGCGGCAACCGCTGCCGCCGCCCCGCCGCTGGAGCCACCGGGCGAATGCGACGGCTGCCAGGGGTTGATCGGATGCGGGAAGGCCCGCGGCTCGGTGATCCCCATCAACCCCAGCTCGGGCGTCGCCGTCTGGCCGAGAATGGCAAGACCCGCCTGGCGCAACCGAACCACCAGGGTCGAGTCCACCGGCGGCTTCCACTCGGCCAGGGCCGCGCTGCCGAAGGCCAGCGGCTCGCCCTCGATCGCCATCAGCAGGTCCTTGGTCAGGGTCGGTACCCCGGCGAACGGCGCCGCCGGATCGACGCCGCCGGCCTCTTGCCGGGCACGCTCGAAGCGCATGCGCACTACCGCCTGAAGCCGCGGGTTGTCGCGCTCGATGGCACGGCAGGCGGTGTCGAACACCTCCTCGCGACTCACCTCGCCGCTGCGTATCAGCTCGGCCAGCCCCAAGGCATCGTGCCGTCGGTACTCATCGATTTCCATGCGCGCTTCCTGCTACTGAAGACAAGCTCGATGATGGCCGTTCGGCTTCAGGCTTGGCAACACACGCAGGGCAATCGGTTTATCTCGATGCCACAAGCGCTTATAATGCGCAGCCGTGCGGCCCCCATAGCTCAGCTGGATAGAGCGTCCCCCTCCTAAGGGGAAGGTCCCAGGTTCGAATCCTGGTGGGGGCGCCAACCTGTTTCCACTCTCCTTCCGCGCTTCTGCCCGGCGCATCTTGGCTACGTGAAGAAAACCCTGCCTTGACGAACGCTTGCAGCCGATCGCTTGTGCTCTCCGCCGCTGGCGGCTACGGTCAAATACCTATGCCCCAAGACGACAGGTCAGATGCCCATTCCCTTCGCCGCTCCCTCCTTGACCGTCGCCATCGTTGTGTTCGGCATCTGCACCCTAGTCATCGGATTCGTGGGGACCAAGCTGACCGGTATCGTCGACAACCTGGCGGATCGCACCGGGTTGGGCGAAGCCATGGCCGGTGCGGTGTTGCTGGGCATGGCCACCTCGCTTTCCGGCATCGTCGTGTCGGTGACCTCGGCCTGGACCGACAAGCCCGAACTCGCCATGAGCAACGCCTTGGGGGGCATCGCCGCCCAGACGGTATTTCTCGCGTTTGCCGACATCGTGCATAGACGCGCCAACCTCGAGCATGCCGCGGCCTCGCTGGGCAACATGATTCAGGGTGGGTTGTTGCTGTGCTTGCTGAGCCTGCTGCTGGTCGGGCGCTTCGCGCCGGAATGGACCATCTGGCAGATTCACCCGATCACGCCCCTGCTGTTCATTGCCTATCTGTACGGCCTGCGGCTGGTCAAGATCTCCAGGGCCAACCCCATGTGGCGACCGGCGAGGACACGCGAGACACGCCCCGACGTGCCCGAGGAAGCCTCCAACAAACGCTCGCTGACTTTCCTGTGGCTGCTGTTCCTGCTGCTTGGCGCCAGTATCGGCATCGCCGGCTGGGTGCTCGAACGCAGCGCCACGGTGATCGCCGAAGAGACCGGGCTCAGCCAGGCGGCGGTCGGCGTACTGCTCACCTCGGTGGCGACCTCCCTGCCCGAACTGGTAACCACCGTCGCGGCGGTGCGCCAGGGGGCCCTGACCCTCGCCGTGGCCGGCATCATCGGCGGCAATGCCTTCGACACCCTGTTCGCCGCCGCCTCGGATGTCGCCTACCGCGGCGGCTCGATCTACCACGCCATTCCCGATCATGTAGCGCTATGGGTCGCCCTGTCGTTGCTGATGACCAGCGTGCTGATACTCGGGCTGCTATATCGTCAGGAGAAAGGGCCAGGTCGTATCGGCTTCGAAAGCGTGACGATTATCGGTCTATATCTTGCAGGAATCGTCATGCTTGTAGCGGGTTAAGCCCCATCGTGTCATTGCCTTCGGTCATTCTCGGCTGGCAACAAGCCGGAATGGCTTAAGCTCTTCATTTCCATGGGCCGCCATTGGCTTACCAAAATTAACTTGTTGCGCCTCATCTCCCTGCTACGTTGAAGAACGGAACAGGAATTCCAGTACAACAGATGCAGCGAGGCCAACATGTTTCATCATGCCAAAGAACTTCAATTCAATGCTCGCGTCTCGGGACCCGACCCCAGATTTGCCAGCCTTCTTCTTGAGCAATTTGGTGGAATGAATGGCGAACTCAAGGCGGCCATGCAGTATTTCACCCAGGCGTTTGCCGCTCGCCAGCCTTATCCAAAGGTGTACGACATGCTGATGGATATCGCGACCGAAGAGTTCAGTCATCTGGAAATCGTGGGCGCCACGATACAGATGCTCATGAACGGTGTGAATGGCGAGTTGAAGGATATCTCGGAACAATCCGAAATCATGCAGATGATTACCGGAAAGGCGGGAAAGGAAAACATCATTCACGAGGCGATGGTCAACCCGATGTTCCTGGCGGTGAGCGGAGGAGGCCCTACCGTTACCAATAGCCAAGGCGTTCCCTGGTCAGGCTATTACGTAGACGCCAACGGTGACCTCACCGTCGATCTTCGTTCGGATATCGCGGCGGAGACACGCGCCAAGATCACCTACGAATACCTCATGCAGTTCACCGACGATCCCGAGGTCAAGGAGACCTTGAAGTTTCTGATGACACGCGAAGTCGCCCATCATCAGATGTTCGAGGCGGCGCTCTCCACCCTACAGCCGAACTTTCCACCCGGCGTTACCCAAGGCGACCCGCGCTACAGTAACCTCTACTTCAACATGTCCAAGGGCCAGGAGGCTAGAGGGCCATGGAATGAAGGCAAGAGCCCTATGCTGGGCGAAACCTGGCAATACATCGACGACCCTCAGTCGCACGTCGAAACCAGTGACGGTCTCAGAGACCAATCCCCTGTCGGTTCCTCGATGAGCCCGGAGGAAGCGGATAAGAAGAGCAAGGAAGTCAGTGAGCTACGCAGCCGGGAAATCAAGGGCTCGGTTCCCAAGGGCAGCAACCAGTGGAGCCGCTACGACGAATAGCCATTGTGCGTCTCCACGCCAGGCGATCCGTATCATGCCCCAGCCAGGCCCGCCAGCAGCGGCGGGCCTTGGCTTGTGGAGCCTGCCTCTGCATGGCACTCGATTCCCGCTGTGTGGCTCATGCCTCGCCCCTTCTCAGATGAAGGTAGAGGGGATCGAACTCGCCCGCCTGCTTCAGTTTCTCCCAGTCGAGGATGGTCACCTTCATTTTCCTGCTCTGCACGAGGCCATCGGCCCGCAGCGCCTGAAGCGTGCGGCTGACATGCACCGCGCTGATGCCGATCACGTCCGCCAGCTCGTGCTGGCTCATCGGCAGGTCGAAGGTATCTTCCTCGGCGAGCCCCACCGCCTTCAGGCGGACCATGAGCTCACACAGCAAGTGGGCCATGCGGGTATAGGCGTCTCGCTGCCCGATGCTGAGCAACCACTCCCGATAGATCGAGGCGTCGACCAGTGTCTCGCGCCAGAGGGCGGACGCGAGTCGTAGATGACGCTCGCACATTCGGCGCAGGTCCGCGTGCTGGATGAAGCCGACCGTACAAGGGCTGAGCGAGGCAATGCTGCTGTCCATGACCTCCAGGTGCAGGCTCTGCAGGTCCGGCATGTCACCGGGCACGTGCAGCGCCATGATCTGGCGCCTGCCCTCGTAGCTGAGCTTGTAGACACAGGTCAAGCCCGCCAGCACCAGGCAGCACTGCCTGGGCCGGTCACCGATCTGCACGACAGACTGATCGGGCTTGAGACGCGCCACCTGCACCGGCAAGTCGCGGAGCGCCTGCCTCTCTTCCTCGTCGAGAGGAAAGAGGCTCTCGAGCTTGCGGATCATCAGCGTATCGGGCAAGTACGTTTCGGCATTCATGCTGGCACTCCGCGGGCGCATCGAGGTCGTTGCCTACACCCTAGTTCATTCAAGGGCAACGCAGAGCAACACATCCCCGGCATGCGACGTAACATGAACTTCATCCGTTTCATGCTAGGATAGGAATCGCCAATATCGGTAAACTTTCAGGCAGGAGGCCGGAATGTTTCAACGCACAAGGAAGGTCGCGTGTCCCCAATGCAGCGGTGCCAATTTCTGGCACGGCAACCCCAGGCCCACGGACGTGCTTCACTGTCGCTACTGCGACGCCGCCGTCATCAGCTACGCCGAATATGTCGAGCAGACGGCCCGGCGCGAGGCCGAGAGACTGCTGGCGGAGTTCGTCGAGACCGACGTCTCGCGCGATCTCGCCCATCTCAAGGCCGTGCTGGCGACCCCCGAGCAGCGGGTCAACCCCTAGCAACAGGCCAAATCCGACAGACTGCTAGCCTCCGTGCGGCACGGCCGCCCTCGGATGGCCGTGCCGCTGCAACGACGGAATGACGAGATGCCCCTTAGGCGCTGTAGACCGTGTACACCATCTGCAGCGCCAGCCCCATCAGCATGATCGCGAAGATTCGCTTCAGCATCGCCACCGGCAGGCGATGCGCCAGCCTGGCCCCCACGGGCGCCAGCAGGATGCTGAAGGGCGCCATCAACAGCAGCGCCGGTACGTAGACGAAGCCCAGCGCGGCGCCGGGCAGCCCGGGTGTCCCCCAGCCATTGATCACATACCCCAGGGCACCGGCCACGGCAATCGGTAACCCCACCGCCGCGGAGGTCCCCACGGCCATGGGCAGCCTGACGTTGCACCAGGTGAGGAACGGCACGGTGAGCGACCCACCGCCAATGGCGACCAGCGCCGATATCCCACCGATCCCCACCCCCACGCCACCGAGACCGACCGGCCCCGGAAGACGCCGCGTCGGCTTGGGCTTGAGATTGGCCAGCATCTGCAGTGACATCAGGGTCATGAAACCGGCGAAGAAGATCGCCAGTCCCCGGGTCGGCAGGGCGGCAGCGATGAAGGTGGCCAGGAAGGTGCCCACCAGGATGCCTG
Organism: Halomonas sp. SS10-MC5; assembly: GCF_015992245.1. Classification (NCBI taxonomy): domain Bacteria; kingdom Pseudomonadati; phylum Pseudomonadota; class Gammaproteobacteria; order Oceanospirillales; family Halomonadaceae; genus Halomonas; species Halomonas sp. SS10-MC5. The sequence goes on from NZ_CP065435.1 coordinate 3,233,777, forward strand.
GGGTCAGGTAGCGGACGATCTCCCAGCGCACGGCGCCGTGACGTCGATGAGAGAGAAGGCTTGCGGTGGAAGCGGGAATGATGGCGGCCATGGCCGTGCCCAGCGCCAGGTGAGCCAGGTGCTCGTGCGGTACGCCCTGCAAGACGAAAAGCGCGGTCAGGATCGGCACCATGATGCCACCCCCGCCGATGCCCAGCAGGCCGGCCATGACCCCCACCAAGCCACCCAAGGCCACGTAGGCCAACCAGATCAGTTCCAAGACCACCCCCGCGCAAGCATCCGTGACGATCAGGCGAGCCAGTCTATCAGAAACGGATCAAGTAGGCCGCAGACCCAGCGATGCCGGGCGGCAGCGTTGAGATCCGCCAAGCGGCAACGGCCCGGTGAGAAAGGCTGAAAAAAGAAAACCGGCCCCGAAGGGCCGGTTCTGTCGTCGAGTGAATCGACGTGTCTTGCTGTCCTTGCTGGACGGCAGACTCGCTTAGAAGTGGTAGCGAGCGCCAGTCAGCCAGTACATGTCGTCGCCGTCGGCAGTGTCGATACCCTCGTCGGTGCTGACAGTGATCTCGGGCTGGTCGCCCTGATACAGCTCGGCGAAGATGTCGAAGTTGCTGGACAGCTTGTAGTAGGCACCGGCCGCCCAGGCGGTACGGTTGTCGCTGTTGTCCGGGCTCACGCGGTAGACGTCAGCGTTGAAGGCCCACTGACCCATCGCGTAGGAGCCACCCAGACCCCAGCTGTCGTAGCCGCCAACGCCAGCATCATTCTCGTCACGGGTCTCGTAGCCCAGGCGAGCGGAGAAGGCGTCGTTGAAGGCGTAGGAAGCAGAGGCGCCGTACAGCATTTCGCCGTTGCCGCCGCCGACTTCGTCGTCGTCCACATAACCAAGCGCCAGGCGCAGGCCGGCAGCGTCGTACTTCACGCCACCCTGGGTAACAGTCTCGGAACCGCTGGACGGCTCGACTTCACCGCGGTCGCTATAGTGCTTGGCGGAGAGGAAGGCCTGGAAGCCGGACAGGTTCGGGGTGATATAGCCGAGGGAGTCGCCGCGTGCCTGCTTGGCACCGCCAGCGGTAGCCAGGGTCTCAGCATCACCATTGAGGGTGAAGTTCAGGCCCTGGTCGATGTAGACATCGAACGGCGCCATGACGTGGCTGTTGTAGAAGCTGTCATAGTTGCCGGCCATCACGGTACCGAAGGTGTTGCTCTCCAGGCCGATGTAGCTGTGACGGGTCTCGGTGAAACCACTGAAGTCGTTCTCGCCAGTGCGTCCACCGCCAGTGCGCTCGTCGCCACGGAAGCGCCACTCGACGCGACCGAAGGCCTTCAGGTCGCTGCTGATCTGGTGGCTCATGGAGAGGCCGAGACGGGAGTAGACATCGACGAATTCAGCGCCGTTGTCGATCTGTTCACCAGAAGAGTTGTACTCCGGGCCGCCGCCGGCGATACCCATGGCGATACGGCCGTTGACGATCAGCTGAGTGCCGTCCTGGTCGTAAACGGTAGCGGCCTGAGCGGCAGCGGAGGCGCCCAGGGCACCGGCAATGGCAGTCGCTAACAGTGTCTTTTTCATCACGATAGTTCCTTTCACTAGCTTACTGTTTCGATCGTTACTGCACGATCCGGGATCGGTGCAGGTAGCTTGCCGGGCATGGGTCCCGCCGTGCTTGGCTCGATTCCTTCTCAGGAGTGGCCGGGCCGGTCATGACCGCAGCGAAGCCTTGTTATAGTCCAATGCTCGCAGGTAGAACTCTATACCGGGAAAAATGGGAACGCAATAAGAAAAAACACTGTTTTCCTTCGTCGCCCGCCTCCCCGACGGAACTTTTCCCTGCTGTTGCGGTCTTGGGCGCTCCCGCCCGAGGGGCCGCGTGCCGCAGGCAATGGCAGTAAGGTTGCCTGGCAGCGATGAGCCCGCACATCATGCCCCGCTGATTAAGGAGAGGCAAGAGCCGGCTTAAACGCTAGGTTTCGTCGACTCAATGCCCTTTCGCCTGGCCGTTGTGCTTGGCCAGCAGCGCCGAGAGCTTGGCCTCCATGCGCGCGGCGGGGTCGGCCGGGGGGGCAGGTGCATCGCCCGGCGCCTGGCTGTCTGCCGGGGCGGGCTTGGCGCTGCGCTGCGTCGGGCCACGCCCGGCCTTGCGCGGCTGATGGTCGGCGGCGTCGCGCCCGCGGTTGCCCTTGCCGCTGCGCCGGGGGGCGCCGCCCTCGGTGCGGCCGCGCTCGCGGCGTTCGCTCTGCAGGCGCTCCAGCTTGCGCTTGGCGTGCTCGGCGGCCTGGGCGTCGACGCTGCCGGCGGGCTCGCCGTCGAGGTCGATGCGCTCGGCCTCTTCACGCACGGCCTTGAGGTAGCGCGGCAGGTTGACGTAGCCCGCCAGGGCCCGGCGCACCAGCTTCTCGGGCCAGGGTTCGCGGGCGGCGAGGTCGTGATGGATGCCTACCTTGAGCGGTCGGGTGTGGCCCTTGAAGAAGGTCCTGGGGTAGCGCTGGTACCACTGTTTCAGCAGCGCATCGGCGGAAGGCGCCTGCTCGATGGCGAGCCGCCCCTGGCGTTCGTCATGGGGGGACGAAACGTCTCTCTCGCTGCCGTCGACTTGCCCGTGCCCCGCCTCGAGCCGAGGTGAAGCCTCGGCACCGGCCGGGCCAGGCGCCTGCCGCCGGGGTGTCACGTCCGCGCCGGGAGTCGCTGCGCCCTGCGACGCTGCGCCCTGCGACGCTGCGGCTGGCGCCGGCTCCGCCCCTGCGCCGTCGCTCGCCTCGCGCACGCCGTGCCCGGGCTCTGAATCGTCACGCGGGCGCTGGCCCATCAGCGCGGCGAGCCCCTGGGCGCGTCGCGTCGCGCCGGGGAAGACCGGCGCCGGCTCGCCCTTGCGCAGGCGTTCGCGCAGGCGGGCATTGTCCTCCTCGAGCTCGCGATTCTGTTCGTCGAGCTCGCGGTTTTCCTCCATCAGCTCGAGCCGGGACGCTTCCAGCTCCCGTCGTGCCGCCTCGGCATCGGCGAGCCGGGCCTCCAGCGTCTGCAGCTTCGCGCGACAGTCGCGCAGTTCGTCGAGCGCATCGACGGCACGAGCCTCGAGGGCGCTGAACAGTTGTAGTGAACGCTCTTCGACCAAACCGGCATCCTCCCGGAAAACGCTGCACCAATGCCTGGGCGAGCGAATCGCCGCGTTGCCCCACAAGCTTCCGCCTAGTGTGTGCCACAAGCGAGACGCTGACAAACCATCCGGCTCATTCGACCCGACGCCGATACTCGACGAAGCTGTATGCCGGCTGCCCCGGGTTGGGCGAGCCCGCCACCCTCTGCACCTCTTCCCACTCGCGCTCGTCCAGGGTGGGAAAGCGGGCGTCGCCCGCCACCTCGACCTCCACCTCGGTCAGGTAGATGCGGCTGGCATGAGGCAGCGCCTGGGCGTAGATCTCGCCACCGCCCATCACCATGATCTCGTCGACGCCGTCGATGGTGGCCTGCTGGTCGGCCAGGAATAGCGCCGACTCGAGGTCGTGGCAGACCCGTACGCCGTCGTGCCGGAAGCTCTCGTCGCGGGTCACCACGATGTTGAGCCGTCCCGGCAGCGGCCGGCCGATGGAGGCGAAGGTCTTGCGCCCCATGATCAGCGGCTTGGCCTGGGTCATGCGCTTGAAGAACTTGAGGTCGTCGGGCAGGTGCCAGGGCAGCTTGTTGTCAATGCCGATCACGCCGTTGCGCGACACGGCGGCGATCATCGCCACCGGCACCAGGGTCTCGTCCGTCATACCGCTACCTCGGCCTTGATGTGGGGATGGGGATCGTAGCCTTCGATGGCGATGTGCTCGAAGCGGAAGTCGAACAGCGAGTCGACATCGGGGGCGAGCACCAGCCTCGGCGCCGGGCGCGGCGTGCGCGACAGCTGCAGCTCGGCCTGCTCCAGGTGGTTGAGGTAGAGGTGCGCGTCGCCCAGGGTGTGCACGAAGTCGCCCGGCTCGAGCCCCGAGACCTGGGCGATCATCGCGGTCAGCAACGCATAGCTGGCGATGTTGAACGGCACGCCGAGGAAGATGTCGGCACTGCGCTGGTAGAGCTGGCAGGAGAGCCGCCCCTCGGCCACGTAGAACTGGAACAGGCAGTGGCACGGCGGCAGCGCCATCTCGTCGACCAGCGCCGGATTCCAGGCGGAGACGATCAGCCGCCGCGAGCGCGGCTGGGTGCGGATCTGCTCCAGCAGCCTGGCGATCTGGTCGACGTGGCCGCCGCGGGGGTCGGGCCAGCTGCGCCACTGGTAGCCATAGACCGGCCCCAGGTCACCGTTCTCGTCGGCCCACTCGTCCCAGATGCTGACGCCGTTCTCCTTGAGATAGGCGACGTTGGTGTCGCCGCGCAGGAACCACAGCAGCTCGTGGATGATCGAGCGCAGGTGCAGCTTCTTGGTGGTCACCAACGGGAAGCCGCGGGAGAGGTCGAAGCGCATTTGATGGCCGAACAGCGAACGCGTACCGACCCCGGTGCGGTCGGCGCTGTCCACGCCCCGCTCGAGCACCTGGCGCATCAGGTCCAGGTAGGGTTGCTCGAGAGGGGGCGCTTCACGAGGAGAGCTGGCGAGCGCGGTCTGGGCGTTGTCGTCAGACATCGTGGCGATCTCTTTGAATAATGGTCGACAGGGCTGGGAGTGTACCGTTCTCTTGCGCTTGCGTCGCATGCCCGCTCGTATCACTTCGTGACGGCCGCCCCCACCGTCGGCTGACGCCGCGACCAGGCGATCAGCACGAGGCCGAAGGCGATCATCGGCAGCGTCAACAGCATGCCCATGGTGAACCAGTCGAAGGCGAGGTAGCCGATGTGTGCATCCGGCAGGCGGAAGAACTCCACGCTGAAGCGGAAGGCACCGTAGAGCAGCAGGAACAGGCCGGACACCAGCCCACGGCGGCGCGGTCTGGCCGAGACCCACCACAGGATGGCGAACAGCGCCACGCCTTCGAGCAGGGCCTCGTAGAGCGAGGTGGGATGGCGCGGTGCGGGCCCCATGCCGGGGAACGGCATGCCCCAGGGCAGCTCGGTGACCCGCCCCGGCAGCTCGCGATTGATGAAGTTGCCGATGCGCCCGGCGCCCAGGCCGATCGGTACCATGGGCGCGAAGAAGTCGGTCAGGGTGAAAAAGGCCATGCCCTTCTTGCGCGCGAACCACAGTGCCGCCAGCAGCACCCCGATCAGCCCGCCGTGGAAGCTCATGCCGCCGTCCCACACGCGCAGCACCCACAGCGGATCGGCGGCCCACTGGCCCAGGCCGTAGAACAGCGCATAGCCCAGGCGGCCGCCCACCACCACGCCGAGGGCGGCATAGAACAGCAGGTCGCCGACGTCGTCCCGGGTCAGTCCGAAGCGTTCGGCCCGCTGCCGGCCGAGCCACCAGGCGCCTACGAAGCCGATGACGTACATCAAGCCATACCAGTGAATCTGGATGGGGCCGAGGGAGATGGCCACCGGGTCGATATCGGGATAGTTCATGGTTACCTCAGAACAGGAAACGGAGCCCCACGATCAGCAGCAGCGCCGCAAAGGCGAGCCGCAGCACGCGGGCCGGAAGCACATGGGCCAGGCGCACACCCAGCCTGGCGCAAGGCACGCTGGCCAGCACGATGCCGAAAAAGGCAGGCCACATCACGAAGCCGGTGGCCCCCACCGGCAGCGAAGGATGATGCCAGCCCACCACGATGAAAGTCAGAGCGCCGAACAGGGCGATGGGCAGGCCGCAGGCGGCCGAGGTGCCCACCGCTTGGGTCATGCTGGCCCCGCAGCGGGAGAGCCAGGGCACGCTGAGGGTTCCGCCGCCGATGCCGAACAGCGCCGATACGCCACCGATGACCACGCCGGCGAGGCCCATGGCCAGTCGCCCCGGCGCCGCGCGCCCCGCCCTGGGACCCACGCCCAGCGCCATCCTCAGCGCCACCAGTACCACAAACACCCCGAACAGGGTACCCAGCCGCCCGCCCGACAGCGCGCCGGCCACGAACACGCCGGCGATGGCCCCCAGCACCAGTCCGGGCAGCAGGGCGAGGAACCAGGCGCGGCGAATGCTGCCGCGCTGGTGGTGCGCCCAGGCGGACGAGGCACCGGTCACCAGGATGGTGGCCAGCGAGGTGCCGATCGCCAGGTGCATGGCGATATCGGGCGCCACGCCTTGCAGGCCGAAGGCAAAGACCAGTGCCGGCACGATGATCAAGCCGCCGCCGACACCGAACAGCCCCGCCATGGTGCCGGCCGCCGCGCCCAGCGCCAGGTAACCCAGCAAGGTGAGGAGGACGCTCATGTCACTGGGGATTCCTCGAACGCGTCGGGTCGCCAGCGCTGCAGAAGCTCGATCAGCTCCCGAGGCCCGTAGGGCTTGGCCAGGTAATCGTCCATGCCGGCCTCGTCGAAGCGCCGGCGGTCGCTCTCGGTGGCGTTGGCCGTCAAGGCCACCAGCACGCTGCGCCCGGCATCGGGCTGCTGCGCCTCCTGCTCGCGCCAGCGCCGGGCGGCCTCCACGCCGTCCATGCCGGGCATGAAGATGTCCATCAACACCAGGTCGTAGGCCTGGCGATGCTGCTGTTCGAGCGCCTCCAGGCCGCTGGCGACACAGTCGACGCGCAACCCCTGCCGCTCCATGACCTGGCTCGCCAGCATGCGATTGACCGGGCCATCATCGACCACCAGCACGCGCAGCGGGGCAGCCTGCCCGGACGGAAGCCGCATGTCGCGCAGCGCCGTTGCGCCCTGCTCCCCCGCCAGGCTGCTGATCAACAGCAGAATATCGGCGATACGCTCGCTCAAGTGAGCATGCCGGCAGGGATCGCTGCGGCTGTCGTCGTCGCCCTTCATCTCCCGGGCCAGCTCGGAGAGCAGCGGCTCCAGTTCACGCTGCAGCAGGGTCAGGTAGCGCGACTTGAGCCGCGAGTCCTCGCGGGCACGCTCGCGGGCGGCCAGCAGCCCGCCGAGGTCGTGCGTGCCGGCACGCTCGAAGAACGACAGCTGGTAGGGGGGGGCATCCCACCACTCCACCTGGAAGGAACGCCAGCGGCCTTCGCCATCCATCACCTGCACCTCGCCCGGACGGCTCCCGCTCGACTCGGCGGCGATCAGACGAGTCGCCGGGTCCTGCCCTGCCAGGGTCTCCTGGCTCTCTCCCAGCAGCTGTTCCATGGCCAGGTTGGCGCCCACGATCCGCCCGTGATAGAGCAGCAGAGCCGGGCGCTGGCTGGCCATGAGCAGCTCGTCCAGTTTCGGCACCAGCTCGAGCCGGGACTGCAGTTCGAGCATGCCGTCGTGGAGCTTCTCCAACCGCTCGATGACCGGGTCCTCGTGGTCGGGTGGCGACCGGGTCACCCCAAGCCAGCGCGGCAGGCTCTGCTCGGTCTCCTGCAGCAGCCTCTCGATGCGGCCGAGCCGCCCCTCGATCTGGCCCTCGTAGTCACGCAGGCTGTGACGCAACTGCAGCAGGAAAGCCGAGACGGTCAAGGTGGTGCCTGCCAGCAGGGCGAGCAGCAGCCAGGCGGACTCGGCCCAGGACGTCGGGTCGGGCGTGGCCACCCACAGCACCACCCCCACCAGCAGGCAGAGCAGCACCAGGGCCGCCTGGGCCAGCAGCAGCGGCCACAGCAGCGGCCAGATCAGGTGCGACCAGAAGCGGTCCTTGCGAGTTCCGACAGGCATTCGCATCCCTGTGCCAGGCAATGTGGCTGTGAGTTTACGCCGACGGCCCCCGGCTGTCATGGCAGGCCGAGGCACGCAAGTGCTCGCGCTGTAGCGAAATTCTCTCCCGCGTCACGCCCAACGGAGTGCCTGCGGGACCGTAGCGGTGCTCTTCCAGGACGATGACGCCCGCCTCGTCGCTCCACTCCAGCCAGGTCGTGGCGCGGGTGCCGTACTGTTCGCCGACGATGAAGGCCGGCGACAGCCGGCGCTCCAGCTCCAGGCCTACGCCGGTGTCGGGCAGGTGATGGTCGTCGGCCGGGCAGCTGTCGGACAGCGCGCTCAGGGCATCCTCCGGCCAGCGCCGTCGCAGCGCCGTCGCCAGCCCCTGCCGGGCCGCGATCAGCTTGGGCCAGGGGGTGTCGAGGCTGGCATTCGAGAGGCCATGGACGCCGGGCGTCACCTCCGCCAGCATCAGCCGCTCGCGGCTGCGGTGAAGGTGCCAGAGTCGGTGGCCATCGCCGGCCAGCAGGTTGAAGCCGGCATAGCGCCAGCCATCGCCTTCGGCCAGCCTGGCCAGCCACCCGGGCAGGTCGGCGCACTCCAGCGCCTCGCGCACCAATCGACCCCGGCTCGGGGCGTTTGCCGCCACCCGAAGCTCCGGGTCGCGCACGTTGGTGACCGCGGCCACGCGACCACGGCGATGCACCGCCAGCCAGCTGCCGCCGGCCTCGAGGTCGCGACCGCCGACGATGTCGGGCGCGTCCTGCCAGGCTCCCAGCGCAGCCGTCGGGCGCTGGTGGAATTCGTCACGGTTGGCGATCAGCCGCAGCGGCACGGGCGCTTCCGGCCGGAAGTCGAAGGCGATGAGGCACATGGGACGGCGTTCAGTCCCGCGGCGGCAGCAGGTGGGCCAGCTGCCACTCGCTCAGCCGGGTGAACAGGTGGCTGCGCACCGCCGCCGGCGTGTTCAACGCCAGGATCTCGCTCACCAGGACCTTGGCGGCATCGAGGGAGACCCGGCGTATCGCCGCCCTGACCCGTGGCAGGCTGGGGGCGTTCATGGAGAGCGAGTCGAAGCCCATGCCCATCAGCAGCAGCGCCCCGGCCGGATCCCCGGCCAGCTCGCCGCACACCGAGATCGGTTTCTTCAGCCGCGCCGACTCCTCGGCCAGGCGCGCCATGGCGCTCAGCACGGCCGGATGGCAGGCGTCGTAGAGGCTCGCCACGCGAGGGTTGTTGCGGTCCACCGCCAGCAGGTACTGGGTCAGGTCGTTGCTGCCCACAGAGAAGAAGTCGGCGCGTTCGGCCAGGGCGTCGAGCTGATAGAGCGTCGCCGGCACCTCCAGCATCACGCCGACCTTGGGCCGCGGCGAGACGATGCCCTCCTCGGCCAGTTCGCGTATGGCGCGGTCGAGCAGGCGCAGCGCATCGTCGACCTCGTCGACGTTGGTGACCATGGGCAGCAGGATCTGCATGTTGTCGAGGCCTTGGGCGGCACGCAGCATGGCGCGCAGCTGCACCATCAGCACTTCGGGGTGATCGAGGGTGACACGGATGCCGCGCCAGCCGAGGAAGGGATTGGCCTCGTCGATGGGAAAGTAGGGCAGGTCCTTGTCGCCGCCGATGTCGAGGGTGCGCATCACCACCGGCAACGGCGCGAAGCTCTCCAGCTGGTCGCGGTAGAGGCGCGCCTGTTCCTGCTCGCTGGGAAAGCGCTCGGCGATCATGAACGGCACTTCGGTGCGGTACAGCCCCACCCCGCTGATGCGCTTCCTGAGCGACACCGTGGTGTCGATGGCCAGCCCGGTATTGACCATCAGCGGCATGACGTGGCCATCCGGGGTCTCGCTGGGCAGGTCCTGCTCGTGCTCGAGCACTTCGACCAGCGCCGCCTCTTCGGCAATCAGGCTCTCGTAGCGGGTCTTGAGCTCGTCCGAGGGCCGCACGAACAGCCGGCCGCGGTGGCCGTCGAGCACCACCTCGGCGCCGGAGAGGCGCGGCAGCGGCAGGTCGACCATGCCCAGCACGGTGGGCACCCCCATGGCCCGCGCGACGATCGCCACGTGGGAAGTGCTCGAGCCGCGCACCGACACCAGCCCGGCGAGCCGCTCCCGCGGCACCTCGCCCAGCGTGGCAACGCTGATCTCATCGCCCACCAGGATGGTGCTCTCGGGGAAGGTATCGGGCACCTGCGGTGTCTCTTCCTGCAGGTGGGCGAGCACTCGCCGACCCAGGTCACGCACGTCGGCGGCCCGCTCGCGCAGGTAGTCGTCGTCGACCCGCTCGAGGTACTGCACGTGGCGGCGCACCACGTCGGCCAGGGCCCCCGGCGCCCACTGGCCCTCGCGAATGCGCTTCTCCACCTCCTGGGAGAGCGCCGCCTCGCTGAGCATCTGCTGGTAGACCTCGAACAGCGCCAGCTCCTGGGCCGAAATGCGGTTGGCCAGGCGCTCGCCCGCCGCGCGAATCTCCTCGCGCACGCGCTCGATGGCCTCCTTGAGGCGCACGATCTCGTATTCGACGTCGGTCGGAATCAGGTCGGGTACGCTATCCAGGTCGGCCAGCGGCGCCACCACCACCACTTCGCCGATGGCCATGCCGGGCGACGCGGCGACCCCGGTGAACAGCGCCTGGCCGCCCGGCAGGGCGGGCCGGCTGAGGCTGCCGGTGGCCAGGGCATGCGCCAGCACGCCGGCGAGCTGCGCGCCCATGGTGATGAGGAAGGCCTCGTCCTCCTCGTCGTAGCGCCGCTTCTCCCCCTGCTGCACGACCAGTACGCCGAGCATGCGGCGCTGGTGGATGATCGGCACGCCGAGAAAACTGGAGTAGCGCTCCTCGCCGGTGGCCTCGAAGTAGCGGAAGCGCGGGTGCGAGGGGGCATCCTCGAGGTTGAGCGGCTCCTCGCGCTCGGCCACCAGGCCGACCAGCCCCTCCCCCACTCGCAGGCTCACGTGCCCCACCGCCTGGCTGTGCAGACCGATGGTCTCCATCAGCACGAGCTCCTGGGTCTCCTTGTCAAAGAGGTAGAAGGAGCACACGTCGGTATGCATGGCCTTGCGAATGCGCCGGACCATGGTCGCCAGCGCCGCATCGAGGTTGCGGGCGCTGTTGACCTCCTGGATGACCCGGCGCAGCACCTCCAGCATCGGCGTCTTGCTTTCCATTGTTGTCTTACCTCGCCTGGCTGAGGAATCAGGACCGCGCAGCGGCACTTGAAGGGAACGGCCCTCACGGCGGGGCCCTGCGTAAGCCCCTCGTGTCGTGTCCACCCAGTTCCCTTCTCGGGGACCCTTCGATCAGCGACCTTCGAGCGCCAGCCGCTGCGCGCGCGGCGAAAGCTCGCTCAACGCGCGGCGATACACCTCGCGCTTGAAGGGCACCACCTGGCCCAGCGGATACCAGTAGCTGACCCAGCGCCAGTTATCGAACTCGGGCTTTTCCGAGCCATCCACGCAGATGCGGTTCTCCTGGCAGCGAATGCGCAGCAGGAACCACTTCTGCTTCTGGCCGATACAGACCGGCCTGGAGTTCATGCGCACCATGCGTCGCGGCAGGCGATAGCGCAGCCATCCCCGGGTACAGGCCAGTAGCTCGACGTCATCGGCGGTCAGGCCGATTTCCTCCTCCAGCTCACGATAGAGCGCCTGCTGCGGTGTCTCGGTTGACTTGATGCCTCCCTGGGGAAACTGCCACGCATTCTGTCCAACCCGACGCGCCCAAAGCAGTTGCCCCCTGGCGTTGGCAATGATGATGCCAACGTTGGGGCGAAAGCCGTCAGCGTCGATCACGGACGTCACCTTGTGAAATACGTCATTAAGAGCATTCTTCCACAAGGGCGCAAAGCGCATCAATACAACGATCAGCGGGGAAGCGCCGAGCAGGCATCGACGGTACGAGAAAAAGTGCGGCGGGGCTTAGCAGCGCAAGGCGTTGTCTGACATAATCGCCAGCTTTCACGCAATGCAGCATGACGTTACGACAACTCACCACATCGCAAGGGGTAAGCCGTGAGTCTGGCCATCTTCGATCTGGACAACACCCTGCTCTCCATCGACAGTGACCATGCCTGGGGCGAGTTCCTGCTCGAACAGGGCGCCGTGGATGCCGAGGCCTATCGTGAAGCCAACGACCGCTTCATGGCCGACTACGAGGCGGGTACGCTGGACATCCATGCCTTCCTGGCCGTGGCGCTCAGGCCGCTGGCCGACAACAGCCCCGAGCAGCTCGCCGCCTGGCACCAGCAGTTCATGGCCAGCAAGATCGAGCCCAGCATCCTGCCCAAGGGCGAGGAACTGCTGGCACGCCACCGCAGCCGTGGCGACACCCTGCTGATCGTCACCGCCACCAACCGCTTCATCACCGGCCCGATTGCCGAGCGGCTGGGCGTCGACCACCTGATCGCCGTGGAACCGGAAGTCCGCGATGGCCGCTACACCGGCCAGGTGAGCGGCACGCCGAGCTACCGCGAAGGCAAGGTGAAGCGCCTGGAGGAGTGGCTGGCGGACAAGGACCTGACCCTCGACGACGCCTGGTTCTACAGCGACTCGCACAACGACCTGCCGCTGCTGGAACTGGTGGAGCACCCGGTGGCGGTGGACCCCGACGCCACCCTGCGCGAAGAAGCCGAAAAGCGCGGCTGGCGCATCATGAGCCTACGCGACTGAACGGCTTCGCCAGTTCATGAGTCGTAAGAACGGCGCTTCGCGCCTGGAAGAGCGAAGACGAAAGACAAAAACCCCGAAGGCCTGAGACCTTCGGGGTTTTTCTTGGCTCTTACTTCTTTCTTACACGCTTAGCCCAGCAGATGCTCGACCGCGGCGCGCTCTTCACGCAGCTCGTTCTCGGTGGCCTGCATCTTGGCACGGCTGAACTCGTCGATCTCGAGCCCCTGGACGATCTCGTAGTCGCCGTTCTGGCAGCGCACCGGATAGGAGTAGATGATGCCCTCGGCGATGCCGTAGCTGCCGTCGGACGGGATCGCCATGCTCACCACCTGGTCGGTGCCCAGCGCCCAGTCGCGCATGTGGTCGATGGCGGATGAGGCGGCGGAAGCGGCGGAAGAGGCGCCACGCGCCTTGATGATCGCCGCGCCGCGCTGCTGCACGGTGGGGATGAAGTCGTTCTCGTACCAGTCGCGCTCGACCAGCTCGAAGGCCGGCTTGCCGGCCACCTTGGTGTGGGCCAGGTCGGGGTACTGGGTGGCGCTGTGGTTGCCCCAGATGATCATGCTCTCGACGTCGGTGACGCGCTTGCCGGTCTTCTGCGCCAGCTGGGTCAGGGCGCGGTTGTGGTCGAGGCGTGTCATCGCGGTGAACTGACGCGGGCTGAGGTCCGGCGCGTTGCAGGAAGCGATCAGCGCATTGGTGTTGGCCGGGTTGCCCACCACCAGCACGCGCACGTTACGGCTGGCGTTGTCGTTGAGCGCCTTGCCCTGCACGGAGAAGATCGCCGCGTTGGCTTCCAGCAGGTCCTTGCGCTCCATGCCCGGGCCGCGCGGACGCGCACCCACCAGCAGGGCGAAGTCGGCGTCCTTGAAGGCGACGTTGGGGTCGTCGGTGGCAACGATGTCCTGCACCAGCGGGAAGGCGCAGTCGTTCACCTCCATCACCACGCCGTTCAGCGCATCCATGGCCTGCGGGATCTCGAGCAGCTGGAGGATGACGGGCTGATCGGGGCCCAGCATATCGCCTGCCGCGATACGGAAGATGAGGGAGTAGCTGATCTGGCCGGCACCGCCGGTAATGGCAATACGTACGGGATCTTTCACTTGTTGCTCCTTCGGTTGAGCCGCCATGAGGGAATGAAGATGAGCCGCGCGGGCTCTGCCCACCCTGGCCGGAATCGGGACCGCCAAGATGGTATGCCTGCAGTGCACAAAACTCAATCCGACCTCTGGTTAGGGAACACCCGGCGCGCTGTCCGGGCGAGGCGACTGATACCCTTCGGCACATGCGCTATCATGCGGTGCCGAAATATGCTAATGCAGGCATTTACCCACGGAAGGCTCTATGCTCAGACGCCCCCCCAATTCCGCGCTGCTGGCCGCCCTGGTGCTGCTGGCCCTCTTGCTGTGGCTGGTGCTCGGCGACTTCCAGCGCTTCCAGCAGCAGGCGCCTCCCGCCGAGGCTCCACAGACTGAGAGCCTGCCCCGGGTCGAATACCGGGTCAGCGAAGCCGCCTCCTACCAGCCGCGGCGAGTGGTCCAGGGGCAACTGGAAGCCTTCCGCGAGGTCGAGCTGCGCAGCCGCCATGCCGGGCGGGTGGCCGAGCTGCCGGTGGCCCAGGGCACGGCAGTGGACGCCGGCACGCCCCTGCTGGTGCTGTCACGCGACGCCCTCGAGGCGCAGCTGGAGCGCGCCGAGGCTCAGCTCGAACTGGCCCGGGCCGAGCTTGCCGGGGCCAATGACCTGCGCCAGCGCAACCTGATTTCCAGGCCCGAGCTGCTGCGCCTGCAGAGCAGCGTCAGCGTGGCGGCGGCGGACGTGGCGGAGCTGCGCCAAGCGCTCGACGAGACCCGCCCGACGGCTCCCTTCGACGGCGTGCTCGACCGTCTCCACGTCGAGCTCGGCGAAGTGCTGCAGGTCGGCGAGGCCTACGCCCGCCTGGTCGACGACCGGCGCCTGACGGCCAGCGCCTGGGTCGCCCAGCGCGATGCCCAGGACCTGCGCCCCGGCCTGCCCGCCGAGGCCAGGCTGCTGGACGGCAGCCGCTTGAGCGGGGAGTTGACCCACGTGGCCAGCCGCGCCGACGAGTCCACGCGCTCCTTCTACGTCGAGGCCGAGTTCGACAACCCCGAGCGTCGGCGCCTGGCCGGCGCCAGCGCGACCCTGGCGATCACCCTGCCCGAGCGCGAGGTGCACCGCTTCTCCCCCGCCCTGCTCGAACTGGACGAAGAGGGTCGGCTGCGGATCAAGCACCTGGACGACGACGATCGCGTGGTGAGCACGCCCGTCGGCCTGGTCGGCGCCGACGCCACGGCGGCCCGCGTCACCGGGCTGCCCGAGACGATCCGGCTGATCACCCTCGGCGGCGGCTTCGTCGCGCCCGGCGATCGCGTCATCGCGGTTCCCGAGCCCAACTCGAACGGCACATCGTCCGAGGAGCCGCTCTGACATGCGCACCCTGATCGAGGCCGCGCTGGACCGTTCGCGCACCACCCTGCTGCTGCTGCTCGCTCTGCTGCTGTCCGGGCTCGCCGCCTGGCAGGCGGTGCCCAAGGAGGCCAACCCCGACGTCCCCATCCCGATGATCTACGTCTCGCTATCGCTCGAAGGCGTGAGCCCGGAGGACGGCGAGCGGCTGCTGGTGCGGCCCATGGAGCAGGAGCTGCGCACCATCGAGGGGGTGCGCAAGATGACCGCCCAGGCCAGCGAGGGGCACGCCGCGATCACGCTGGAGTTCGACGCCGGTTTCGACGCGCGCCAGGCGCTGGCCGACGTGCGCGAACGCGTCGACATCGCCAACGCCGAGCTTCCCGAGGAGGCCGACGAACCGCGCGTGGTGGAGGTCAACGTGGGGCTCTTCCCGGTGCTGACGCTGGGCCTCTCCGGCCCCATCGAGGAGACCCGCCGGCTGGCCATCGCCCGCCAGTTGCAGGATGCCATCGAGGGACTGCCGGAAGTGCTCGAGGTCGAGATCGGCGGCGAGAGCGAAGAGCTGATGGAGATCGTCGTCGACCCGCTGGTGCTCGACAGCTACGGCGTCGACTTCACCGACCTGTTCAACCTGATCACGCGCAACAACCGGCTGGTCGCCGCCGGCAGCCTCGATACCGGCGCCGGGCGCAGCCCGGTGAAGGTGCCCGGCGTGATCGAGACCCTGGAAGACATCTTCGAGATGCCGGTCAAGGTGGACGGCGACCGCGTGGTGACCTTCGCCGACGTGGGCTGGATCCACCCCACCTTCAAGGATCCCGAGGGTTACGCCCGCATCGACGACGAACCGGCCCTGGTCCTGGAGATCTCCAAGCGCGCCGGGGCCAACCTGATCGCCACCATCGAGGGGGTGCGCGACATCTTCGCCGAGGCCGCCCCGCTGCTGCCCGAGGAGCTCTCCATCACCACCATCATGGATCAGTCGGTGACCGTCGAGCAGATGCTCTCGGAGCTGCTCAACAACGTGCTGACCGCCGTGGCCCTGGTGCTGATCGTGATCCTCGCGGCGATGGGGGTGCGTTCGGCGCTGATGGTGGGCCTGACCATTCCCGGCGCCTTCCTCACCGGTATCCTGCTGATCTGGGCGATCGGCTACACCCTCAACATCGTGGTGTTGTTCGCCCTCATTCTAGTCGCCGGCATGCTGGTGGACGGCGCCATCGTGGTCAGCGAACTCGCCGACCGCCACCTGCGCGAGGGCCAGCCGCCGCACCAGGCCTGGGTCAACGCGGCGACCCGCATGAGCTGGCCGGTGATTGCCGCCACCGCCACCACCCTCGCCGTATTCTTTCCGCTGCTGTTCTGGCCCGGCGTGGTGGGCGAGTTCATGAAGTACCTGCCGGCCACGGTGATCCTGTGCCTGCTCGCCTCGCTGGCCATGGCCCTGATCTTCCTGCCCACCCTCGGCGGGGTATTCAGCACCCGTACCGCCCGCCCCCAGCGCAGCGAGGAACTGGTCACCGCCGGCGGCCGGCTCTACCGCGCCATCCTCGCCCGGCTGCTGGCCCACCCCGGCACGACGCTGGCGATCGCCCTGCTGCTGATGGCGCTGATCTTCGTCGGCTACGGCCGCTTCAACCATGGCGTGGAGTTCTTCCCCGCGGTCGAACCGGATAGCGCCCAGGTGGTGATCCGCGCCCGCGGCGACTTTTCCACCGCAGAGAAGGACGCCATCGTGCGCCGGGTCGAGGCGCGCCTGGCCGGCATGAGCGAGGTGCAGGCGCTCTACGCCCGTTCCTATGGGGTGGCCAACGAGCAGATCGGCGGTGACGTGATCGGCGTGGTGCAGTTCCAGCTGATCGACTGGCAGCAGCGGCGACCGGCGCGAACGATCATGAACGAGATGGCCGAGCGCACCGACGACCTGCCCGGGGTGGTGCTCGAGTTCCGCGAACAGGACATGGGGCCCGGTGCGGGCAAGCCCATCGTGCTCGAGATCAGTGCCCAGCAGGAGGCCGCCGGCGAGGCGGCGGTGGAGGCGATCCGCGCGCAGATGGAGCGGCTGGGCGGCTTTCGTGACATCGAGGACAACCGCAGCCTGCCCGGCATCGAATGGCGGCTCAACGTGGACCGCGCCGCTGCCGCCCGCATGGGCGCCGACGTCGCCGCGGTGGGCAGCGCCGTGCAGCTGGTCACCACGGGCCTGCAGGTGGCCACCTACCGCCCCGCTTACGCCCGCGACGAGGTCGACATTCGCGTGCGCCTGCCCGAGAGCTGGCGCAGCCTGGACCAGCTCGAGCGGCTGACCCTCAACACGCCGCGCGGCCAGGTGCCGATCTCCCATTTCGCCAGCCTGGAGCCGGCGCCCAAGGTCGATACCCTGCACCGCATCGACGGCCAGCGCGCGATCACCCTGGAAGCCGACGTGGCCGAGGGGTTCCAGCCCGACGAGCGGCTGCGCACCCTGCTGGAGAGCCTGGGCCCGCCACCGGAGGGCGTGCGCGTCAACGTGGCCGGCGAACAGGAAGACCAGGAGCAGGCCAGCCGCTTCCTGATCACGGCCTTCCTGGTGGCGATCGCGCTGATGCTGCTGATCCTCGTCACGCAGTTCAACAGCCTCTACCAGGCCCTGCTGGTGCTGTCGGCCATCGTCTTCTCCACCGCCGGGGTACTGATGGGCTTGCTGATCAACGGCCAACCGTTCGGCATCGTCATGGTAGGCATGGGCATCATCGCCCTGGCCGGGATCGTGGTGAACAACAACATCGTGCTGATCGACACCTACAACGAGCTTCGCCAGGCGGGGCTGGCCCCGTATGAGGCGGCGCTGGGCGCAGGCGGCCTGCGCCTGCGCCCGGTGCTGCTCACCGCCATCACCACCGTGCTGGGCCTGATGCCGATGGTACTGGAGATCAACGTCAACCTGTTCGCCCCGAGCCTGGGCATCGGCGCCCCCTCGACCCAGTGGTGGACCCAGCTCTCCAGCGCCATTGCCGGCGGACTGGTGTTCGCCACCGGACTGACGCTGCTGCTCACCCCCTGCATGCTGGTGCTGTGGCAGCGTCGCCCGAGGCGCGAAGCGGCCAAACCCGCCGAGGCGTGAGCCCTATCGTCGAGAGAACGGACACCAGACGCAACGGCGCCGCTCCGATACGAGTCGGAGCGGCGCCTGAAAGAATCGGCCTGTCAGTCAGGCGGTTACTCGGTCTGGGCTTCCGCCTTGGGCGTATGCGCCGCGTGAAGACGTGCGATCAGCTGGTCTTCCAGGGCGAAGCGCTCGGTCAGTCCCTTGGCCAGACGGTCGAGCCAGGCGGGCAAGCGAGGCAGGAAGTGCTGGCAGCGTACCGGGGTCGAGTAGTCGGCATCGAAGGCCAGGACCAGCTCGGTGGAGAGCTCCAGCCGCTCGAGCAGCTTGCCGGCGATCTCCAGGGCTTCATGGTCCTCGAAGGCGTTGGCCTCCTCGCGCAGCTGCGGGTAGATCTCGAAATGGCCGGCGCTGATGTAGTCCATCAGCAGCTCGCTGAAGCGATCGATCTGCGGCTTGCTCACGGCCTCCAGCTCGGTATCGCAGGCCTCCTTGAGCTCGAGGAAGCTGACTAGCAAATCGCGACGTTCATCCAGCCATCGGTCGATCAGCTGATGCACGCCACCCCAGCGCTCCCTGGCCGTCTTGCACTGTTCCAGCATCGTGAGCCTCCTTCCCTAATGCAGCCGGTTCCGCTCGTCGGACCCACCGAGCTCGAAGCCTCAGACTCGCCGTTGCCAACCTGCCTGTCAATCCTTGGGCGGGCGAAAATTTCGCTCACACCAATAAGTTTCAAGCTTGAAATTTTAAGCTTGAACTATCTGCTTTTCGGGTCTAGCCTGCAATCAAGTACAACAACGATACGGCCGCCCCATCATGAGAATCGCCTGCCTCGGCGGAGGCCCCGCCGGCCTCTACTTCGCCATCAGCATGAAGCGCCGCGATCCCTCCCACGAGATCGTGGTAATCGAGCGCAACCGCCCCGACGACACCTTCGGCTGGGGCGTGGTGCTCTCCGATGAGACCCTGGACAACCTCGCCGCCAACGACGCCGAGAGCGCCGCACGCATCCGCGAGCACTTCGCTTACTGGGACGACATCGCCGTGATCCACGACGGCGTGCGCACCGTCTCCACCGGCCACGGCTTCTGCGGCATCGGTCGCCACCGGCTGCTGCTCCTGCTGCAGCAGCGCGCCCGCGAGCTTGGCGTCGAGCTGCGCTTCGAGACCGACGTGCCCGAAGAGCGCATCGACGAGCTGCGCCGCGAATTCGACCTGGTGCTGGCCGCCGACGGCCTCAATTCGCGCACTCGCCAGCGCTACGCCGAGCATTTCGAACCCGACATCGAGGTGCGCGCCTGCAAGTTCGTCTGGCTCGGCACCCACCAGACCTTCGACGACGCCTTCACCTTCATCTTCGAGAAGACCGAGCACGGCTGGGTGTGGGCCCATGCCTACCAGTTCGATGCCGACACCGCGACCTTCATCGTCGAGTGCAGCGAGCCCACCTGGCGCGCCTTCGGCTTCGGCGAGATGAGCAAGGAGGAGTCGATCGCCACCTGCGAGCGGATCTTCGCCCGGCACCTCGGCGGTCATGCGCTGATGAGCAACGCCCACCACATTCGTGGCTCGGCGTGGATCAATTTCCCCCGGGTGCTGTGCGCGCGCTGGAGCTTCGACAACGTGGTGCTGATGGGCGACGCCGCCGCCACCGCGCACTTCTCCATCGGCTCGGGCACCAAGCTGGCACTGGAGAGCGCCATCGCGCTGGCCGATTACCTGCACAGCGAGCCCGACATGGCCAGCGCCTTCGCCCGCTACGAGGAGGAGCGCCGCCTCGAGGTGCTGCGGCTGCAGTCGGCGGCGCGCAACTCCACCGAGTGGTTCGAGCAGGTCGAGCGCTACCTGGACCTCGACCCGGTGCAGTTCAACTATTCGCTGCTGACCCGCTCCCAGCGCATCAGCCACGAGAACCTGCGCCTGCGCGATCCGGCATGGCTCGAGAGCGCCGAGCGCTGGTTCCAGGCCCAGGCCGGCAACGAGGGCAGCGCGCGGGCGCCGATGTTCGCCCCCTACCGACTGCGCGACATGCAGCTCGTCAATCGCGTGGTGGTCTCGCCCATGGCCCAGTACAAGGCGGTGGACGGCAGCCCCACCGACTGGCACTTCGTGCACTACGCCGAGCGCGCCAAGGGCGGCGCCGGGCTGGTCTATACCGAGATGACCTGCGTCTCGCCGGAGGGGCGCATCACGCCGGGCTGCCCGGGGCTCTACGCCCCCGAGCACGAGGCGGCGTGGAAGCGCCTGTGCGACTTCGTCCACGCCGAGACGCCGGCCAGGCTGTGCGCCCAGATCGGCCACTCCGGGCCCAAGGGCTCGACCCAGCTCGGCTGGCAGGAGATGGACGCGCCGCTCGCCGAGGGCAACTGGCCGATTCTGGCGGCCTCCGCCGTGCCCTGGTCGCCACGCAACCAGGTGCCCAGGGCCATGACGCGTGCCGACATGGACCGGGTGCGCGACGAATTCATCGCCGCCGCGCAGATGGCCGAGCGCGCCGGCTTCGACATGCTCGAGGTGCATGCCGCCCACGGCTACCTGCTCTCCTCGTTCATCACGCCGCTGACCAACCGCCGCGACGACGAATACGGCGGCTCGCTGACGAACCGCATGCGCTATCCGCTGGAGGTGATTCGCGCGGTGCGCCAGGTGTGGCCCGCGCACAAGCCGCTCTCGGTGCGTATCTCGGCCAACGACTGGGTCGGCGACGAGGGGGTGACGCCTGACGAAGCCGTCGAGATCGCCCGCCTGCTCCAGACCGCCGAGGTCGACATCGTCGACGTCTCCGCCGGGCAGACCTCGACCCGGGCGCGACCTGTCTACGGGCGCATGTTCCAGACCCCCTTCTCGGACCGCATCCGCAACGAGACCGGCATGGCCACCATGGCGGTGGGCAACATCTACCAGGCCGACCACGTCAACTCGATCCTGATGGCCGGTCGCGCCGACCTGGTGTGCCTGGCCCGCCCGCACCTGGCCGATCCCTACTGGACGCTGCACGCCGCCGCGGGCATTCAGGACCGCGAATGCGACTGGCCGGCCCCCTACCGTGCCGGGCGTGACCAGCTGCAGCGCCTGGCCGAGCGCGGCGAGGGGTGGGTATGACCATGAGCACGACCATGCATCCCCTCGACGGCAAGCGCGTGGTGATCACCGGCGGCGGCAGCGGCATCGGCGCCGACATGGCGCTGGCCTTCGCCGAGACCGGCGCCGAGGTGACCATCACCGGACGGCGCCGCGAGTCGCTGGAGGCGACGGCCGGACGCCACCCGGCCATCACATTCGTGATCGCCGACGTCACCCGGGAAACCGATATGGTCGCCCTGTTCGAGCGCCTGGGCGAGGTCGACATCGTGATCGCCAACGCCGGGACCGCCGAGAGTGCACCGCTGGCCAGGACCGGCCTCGAGCAGTGGCAGCGCATGCTGGAGGTCAACCTGACCGGCGCGTTCCTGACCCTGCGCGAGGGCCTGAAACACCTGCGCGAGGGCGGCCGGCTGATCGCCGTGGCCTCCACCGCCGGGCTCAAGGGCTATGCCTACGTGGCGCCCTACTGCGCCGCCAAGCACGGCGTGGTGGGCCTGGTGCGCGCCCTGGCCCAGGAGGTGGCGGGGCGCGACATCACCGTCAATGCGCTGTGTCCCGGCTTCACCGAGACCCCGCTGCTGGAGGAGAGCATCGCCACCATCGTGGCCAAGACCGGCCAGAGCCCCGAGCAGGCCCGTGCCCACCTGCAATCGACCAATCCCCGCGGCCGGCTCGTCCAGCCCGCCGAGGTCACCGCCACCGCACTGTGGCTGTGCGGCCCGCATAGCGGCGCCATCCACGGCCAGGCGATCTCCATCTCGGGAGGTGAGACATGACGGCCCCACCGCTGAAAGCGGAAACCCTGAGCAAGGAGCGCCTGCGCCTGTGGCTGCGCATGCTGCGGGTGACCCGCCAGGTCGAGGCGGCGCTGCGCGAGAAGCTGCGCCTCGAGTTCGACTCCACCCTGCCGCGCTTCGACGTCATGGCGGCGCTGTTCCGCGAACGCGAGGGGCTCAAGATGAACGAACTCTCCAAGCGACTGCGCGTCTCCAACGGCAACGTCACCGGCATCGTCGACCGCCTGGCCGACGACGGCCTGGTCGAGCGCATTGCCATCGAGGGCGACCGCCGCGCTACCCGGGTGCGCCTCACCCCCGCCGGGCGCGACGCCTTCAGCGTCATGGCAAAGGCCCATGAGGGCTGGGTCGACGAACTGCTGGCTGGCGTCGACGCCGAGGACGCCCACCACATCGGCGAGCTGCTGCACGGCTTGCCGGCCGACACGGGAGCACAACGATGAAACTGGCCGACCTGACGCCCAGGCATTTCCTGTGGCGCATGGAGGGCGAGGTGGCAGTGATTCGCCTCGACCGCCCCGAGCGCAAGAACCCGCTCACCTTCGACAGCTACGCCGAGCTGCGCGACACCTTTCGCGACCTGGTCTATGCCGAAGATGTGAAAGCCGTGGTGTTCGCTCCCAACGGCGGCAACTTCTGCTCCGGCGGCGACGTTCACGAGATCATCGCCCCGCTGGTCGGGCGCGACATGAAGGGCCTGCTCGAATTCACCCGCATGACCGGCGATCTGGTCAAGGCAATGATCCACTGCGGAAAACCGGTGATCAGCGCCGTGGACGGTGTCTGCGTCGGTGCCGGCGCGATCATCGCCATGGCCTCGGACATCCGCTTTGCCACGCCCCGTGCCAGCACCGCCTTCCTCTTCACCAGGGTGGGCCTGGCCGGCTGCGACATGGGGGCCTGCGCCATGCTACCGCGCATCATCGGTCAGGGCCGCGCCGCCGACCTGCTCTACAGCGGGCGCAGCATGAGCGCCGAAGAAGGCCATCAATGGGGTTTCTACAACCGCCTGGTGGAGGTAGAGACGCTCGAGGCCGAGGCCATCGCCTACGCCACCCGCTTGGCCAGCGGCCCAACCTTCGCCCACGGCATCACCAAGACCCAGCTCAACCAGGAGTGGTCGATGAGCCTGGAGCAGGCCATCGAGGCCGAAGCCCAGGCCCAGGCGATCTGCATGCAGACCCGCGACTTCGAGCGTGCCTACCGCGCCTTTGCCGCCAAGCAGAAGCCCCAGTTCCAGGGGGACTGAGCGCCCAGGGAGACTTAGCAATGAGCGATACGAGCTTTCTCGACTGGCCCTTTTTCGAGGCCCGCCATCGCGACCTGGCCAAGCGCCTGGAGGCCTGGTGCCAGCGCGAGCTGCCCCGCGACCACGCCGACGTCGACGCCACCTGCATCCGACTGGTGCGCGACCTGGGCCAGGCCGGCTTTCTCGAGGGCACCGCGGGCGACACCATCGACGTACGCAGCCTGTGCCTGATTCGCGAGACCCTGGCCCGCCACGACGGCCTGGCCGACTTCGCCTTCGCCATGCAGGGCCTGGGCACCGGGGCGATCAGCCTGTTCGGCAGCGCCGGGCAGAAGCAGTGGCTGGACAAGACCCGCCGCGGCGAGGCGCTCTCGGCTTTCGCCCTGACCGAGCCGCGCTCCGGCTCCGACGTGGCCCAGCTCGACACCGCCGCCGAGCGCGACGGCGACCACTACCGCATCAACGGCGAGAAGACCTGGATCTCCAACGGCGGCATCGCCGATGTGTACACCCTGTTCGCCCGCACCGGCGAAGGACCCGGCGCCAAGGGGCTCTCCTGTTTCCTGGTGCCGGCCGACACGCCGGGGCTCGAGATCCGCGAGCGGCTCGAGACGATCTCGCCGCACCCGCTGGCGCGGCTCGGCTTCGACGACATGCGCCTGCCGGCGAGCGCCATGATCGGCCAGCCCGGCCAGGGCTTTCGCATCGCCATGGCGGTGCTCGACGTGTTCCGCTCGACGGTGGGCGCCGCGGCGCTGGGCTTCGCCCGGCGCGCGCTGGACGAGTCGCTGGACCGCGCACGCAGCCGCGAGCTGTTCGGCGCCAGCCTGGCCGACCTGCAGATGGTCCAGGGCCACCTGGCGGAGATGGCACTGGACGTGGATGCCGCCGCGCTGCTGGTCTACCGCGCCGCCTGGACCAAGGACATGGGCGCCGAACGGGTCACCCGCGAGGCGGCCATGGCCAAGCTCTACGCCACCGACCGCGCCCAGCAGGTGATCGACAAGGCGGTGCAGCTGCACGGCGGCGACGGCGTGCGCAAGGGGCACATCGTCGAGAGCCTGTATCGCGAAATCCGCGCGCTGCGCATCTACGAAGGCGCCTCGGATGTTCAGAAGGTGGTGATCGCCCGCAGCTGCCTGGCACAACAGGAGAGCGTACAAAACGGTTAGAGAGACGCCAGACCCGTATCCCCCTGTCGACGCCTCGGCGCCGAACAACAACAACGACGTACGGAGAATGGTCATGAACGCACCGTCGGCTCACGCCGATACCTTCGCCCGGGACAACCTGCCTCCCGTGGACCAGTGGCCCGAGTTCCGACTCGACGGCTTCGACTATCCCGAGCGGCTCAACGCCGCGGTGGAGCTCTGTGACCGCTGGGTCGAGCGCGGCCACGGCGAGCGCGTGGCGCTGATCGGCAACGGACGACAACGCAGCTATCGCGAACTGGCCGAGTGGAGCAACCGCCTGGCCCATGCGCTGGTCGAGGAGCTCGGCGTGCGCCCCGGCAGCCGGGTGCTGATCCGCTCGGCCAACAACCCGGCCATGGTGGCCTGCTGGCTGGCCGCCACCAAGGCCGGCGCGGTGGTGGTCAACACCATGCCGATGCTGCGCGCCGGCGAGCTGGCCAAGATCGTCGACAAGGCCGAAATCAGTCTCGCCCTGTGCGACACCCGTCTGCTCGACGAACTCGAGGCCTGCGCCGTCGGGAGCGCCTTCCTGAAGCGAGTCGTCGGCTTCGACGGCACCGCCAACCACGACGCGGAACTCGACCGCCTGGCGCTGGACAAGCCGAGCGAGTTCGAGGCCGTGGCCACCGCCGCCGACGACGTGGCGCTGCTCGGCTTCACCTCCGGCACCACCGGCAAGCCCAAGGCGACCATGCACTTCCATCGCGACCTGCTGATCATCGCCGACGGCTACGCCCGCGAGGTGCTGCAGGTGACGCCCGACGACGTCTTCGTCGGTTCGCCGCCGCTGGCCTTCACCTTCGGCCTCGGCGGGCTCGCCATCTTCCCGCTGCGCTTCGGCGCCAGCGCCGTGCTGCTGGAGAAGGCCACGCCGCCCAATATGATGGCGATCATCCGCGATCACCGTGCCACCATCGTCTTCACCGCGCCTACCGCGTATCGCACCATGCTCGCCTCGCTCGAGAGCGGCCAGGAACTCGACAGCCTGCGCGTGGCGGTCTCGGCCGGCGAGACGTTGCCGGCACCGATCTACCACGACTGGATCGCCAGGACGGGAAAGCCGATCCTCGACGGCATCGGGGCCACCGAGATGCTGCACATCTTCATCTCCAACCGCCTCGACGACCATCGCCCGGCCTGCACCGGCAAGCCGGTGACCGGCTACGAGGCGAAGATCGTCGATGCCGAGATGAACGAACTGCCGCGCGGAGAGGTCGGGCGCCTGGCGGTACGCGGCCCCACCGGTTGCCGCTACCTCGACGACGCTCGTCAACAGGGCTACGTGCAGGAGGGCTGGAACATCACCGGCGACGCCTTTTTCCAGGACGAGGCCGGCTACTTCCACTTCGCCGCGCGTAACGACGACATGATCGTCTCGTCCGGCTACAACATCGCCGGTCCCGAGGTCGAGGCCGCCCTGCTCGCCCACGAGGCGGTGGCGGAGTGTGCCGTGATCGGCGCACCGAATGGAGAGCGTGGGCAGATCGTCGAGGCCTTCGTGGTACTGTCTCCCGGGGTCGAGGCGGATTCGAACTGTGTCGAGCGGCTGCAGGATTTCGTCAAGCAGCGCATCGCGCCCTACAAGTACCCGCGCTCGATCCGCTTCGTCGAGGCGCTGCCGAAGACCGCCACCGGCAAGGTGCAACGCTTCCGGCTGCGCCAGGAGCACTATCCCGACAATGGACGGCCAGACAGCGGGAACCCGCTCGGCAGTACGACCTGACGGGCCGCAAGAGCACAAGCGCTGGACACGGCGCCGAAGCCCACAATAAACGAGAACGAAGAGGGAAAAGCCATGAAGAGACTAGCCAGCGTTGGCCTCGGCCTGCTGATGACCACCGCCATGGCGGCGGCCCAGGCCCAGGAGGTCAAGATCGGCATGATCACCACCCTGTCGGGCGGCGGCTCGCACCTGGGCGTGGACGTACGCGACGGCTTCCTGCTGGCCATCGAGCGCTCCGGCCGCGACGACGTCGAGGTGCTGGTGCAGGACGACGGCAACCGGCCGGACCTGGCGCGTAGCCTGTCCAACGAGTTCATGCAGCGCGACGAAGTCGACATCCTCACCGGCATCATCTTCTCCAACCTGGCGATGGCGGTGGTACCGGCGGCGGTACGCCAGGGCACCTTCTACATTTCGCCCAACGCCGGGCCTTCCGACCTGGCCGGGCGCATGTGCCACGAGAACTACTTCAACGCCGCCTACCAGAACGACAACCTGCACGGCGCGATGGGCGCCTACATGCGCGAGCAGGGCTTCGAGCGCCCCATCATCATGGCCCCCAACTACCCCGCCGGCACCGACGCCCTGGCCGGCTTCAAGCACCTCTACGAAGGCGAGGTGGTCGACGAGATCTACACCCAGATGGGCCAGACCGACTACGCCGCCGAGATCGCCCAGATCCGCGCCAGCGACGCCGACAGCCTGTTCTTCTTCCTGCCCGGGGGCATGGGCATCTCGTTCATGAAGCAGTGGGAGAGCTCCGGGGTCGACATGCCGGTGTTCGGCGCCGCCTTCTCGTTCGACGAGACGATCATCAAGGCGGTGGGCAGCGCGGCCATCGGCGCGATGAACACCTCACTGTGGGCCTACGACCTCGACAACGAGGCCAACCACGCCTTCGTCGAGGCCTTCCGCGAGACCTACGACCGCACGCCGACGCTGTATGCGGCCCAGGGCTACGACACCGCCAACCTGATCCTCAGCGCGCTGGAGAAGGCCCATCCGGACGACCAGGACGCCTTCCGCGAGGCGCTGCGCGAGGCCGACTTCGACTCGGTACGCGACGAGTTCCGCTTCGGCCCCAACCACCACCCGATCCAGGACATCTACGTGCGCGAGGTGGTCGAGGGCGACGACGGCCAGCCGACCAACCGCCTGGTGGGCATCGCCGTGGAGGATATCCAGGACATCTACCACACCCAGTGCGAGATGTGACGCTGCACCGCCGGGCCGGCCGGCCCGGCGGCGCTACTGCAACGCTCAACGGTTATTCGTGACATGACCCTATTCATCGAACAGCTCTTCAACGGCCTGCAGCTCGGCACCATGCTGTTCCTGATGGCCAGCGGCCTGACCCTGGTGTTCGGGGTGATGGGGCTGATCAACCTGGCCCACGGCTCCTTCTACATGGTCGGCGCCTACGCCACGGCCTCGGTCACCGCCGCCACCGGCTCCTTCCTCGTCGGCCTGACGGCCGGCCTGGCCGCGGCGGCCGCGGTCGGCGCGCTGGTGGAGCTGATCGTGATCCGGCGGCTCTACCATCGCCCGCACCTCGACCAGGTGCTGGCCACCTTCGCCCTGATCCTGATCTTCTCGGAGGGCACGCGCTGGCTGTTCGGCTCCTCGCCGCTGTGGCTCAACCCACCGGCGCTGCTGGCCGGCTCGGTCACCCTGCCCGGCGGCCTGCGCTATCCGGCCTATCGGCTGCTGATCATCGCCGTGGGCGTGGTCGTGGCGGTGGGCCTGTATTTCCTGATCTCGCGCACGCGGCTCGGCATGCGCATCCGCGCCGGCGAAAGCGATCGCGAGATGATCGGCGCCCTGGGGGTCAACATCGCCCGGCTCTATACCCTGGTGTTCGCCATGGGCGCGGCGCTGGCCGGCCTGGCCGGCGCCCTGGTCGGCGCCTTGCAGTCGGTGCAGGTGGGCATGGGCGAGCCGGTGCTGATTCTCGCCTTCGTGGTGATCGTGATCGGTGGCATCGGCTCGATCAAGGGCGCACTGTACGGCGCCATCCTGGTCGGCGTGGTGGATACCCTGGGGCGGGTCTTCCTGCCGCTGTTCTTCCGCCAGTTCATGCCCTCCTCCGAGGCGGCAGGCGTCGGCTCGGCGATTGCCGCGATGCTGATCTACATCCTGATGGCCGTGATACTGGCCTTCAAACCCAAGGGACTGTTTGCCGCCAATGAATAAGCCCGACACCCCGACCCTCGCCCCTCAGCCGGGGCTGCCGGCGCCCGCGGCCAGCTGGCACGACCGCAAGGGGCTGGTGCAGATCGGCCTGCTGGCGCTGCTGCTGCTGGCGCCGCTCGCCGCCCACCTGCTGGGCCACGTCTACTACGTCAACCTGGCTTCGCGCGTCACCCTGGTCGCCATGGCGGCGGTGGGCCTCAACCTGGCCATCGGCTACGGCGGCATGGTGAGCTTCGGCCACGCCGCCTACTTCGGCCTGGGCGGCTACGTGGCCGGTATCAGTGCCTATCACGCCTTCGACTTCACCCCCGTGATCGGCTGGCCGGTGGCCATTCCCGGCAGCGACAGCATGCCGGTGATCTGGCTTGCGGCAATCCTGCTGTGCGGCCTGCTGGCGCTGGTCATCGGCGCCATCTCGCTGCGCACCACCGGGGTCTACTTCATCATGATCACCCTGGCCTTCGCCCAGATGATCTACTACTTCGCCAACTCCTGGCCCACCTACGGCGGCGAGGATGGCCTGCCGATCTACCTGCGCAACTCACTGCCGTGGGCCGATAGCAGTGACGCCCTGACCTTCTTCCTGGTCTGCTTCGCCGGCCTGGTGCTGTCGCTCGCCCTCACCTCGCGCATCATGAAGTCGCGCTTCGGCGCCGCCCTGACCATGGCCCGGCTCAACGACACGCGCCTCGCCACCGCCGGCATCGCCCCCTACCCCATCCGCCTGGTGGCCTTCGTCATCTCGGCAATGATCACGGGGCTTGCCGGGGCGCTCTACGCCGACCTCAACGGCTTCGTCAGCCCCACCATGCTGAGCTGGCACATGTCCGGCGAGCTGATGGTGATCGTGATCCTCGGCGGCGTGGGGCGGCTCTACGGGCCGCTGGCCGGCGCCCTCCTGTTCGTGATGATGGAGACCCTGCTGGGCGGGCTGACCGAGTACTGGAAGCTGTTCCTGGGCCTGGTGCTGCTGTTCGTGGTGCTGTTCGCCAAGCACGGCGTGATGGGCTGGCTGGCCGGGAGGGAGCGCCATGAGTGACGCCGTGCTCACGCTTGCCCACCTCAACAAGCGCTTCGGCGCGTTGCAGGCCACCCGCGATGTGTCGCTGGACCTGCGCCCGGGCGAGATCCATGCGCTGATCGGCCCCAACGGTGCCGGCAAGTCGACCCTGATCGGCCAGATCGCCGGCAGCCTGAAGCCCGACGCCGGCAGCATCGTGCTGGCCGGCCGCGACATCACCTCGCTCAGCGTTGCGCAGCGGGCGCGGCTGGGGCTGGGCCGCAGTTTCCAGGTCTCGTCGCTGGCCGAGCCGCTGACGGTGAAGCGCAACGTGATGATCGCCGTGCAGGCGCTGCAGGGGCACAGCTTCCGCTTCTGGAAGCCGGTGCACCGCGACGAGCGCCTGCTGGCGCCGGCCATGGCGGCGTTGGAGCGCATGGCACTCGCGCATCGCGCCGACACGCCGGTGGCTGAACTCTCCCACGGCGAGCGGCGCCAGGTGGAGGTGGCCTGCGCCCTGGCGCTCAAGCCCAAGGTGCTGTTGCTCGACGAGCCCATGGCCGGTCTCGGCCCGGAGGGCTCGGCGCGTCTGACCGAGCTGCTCGAAGCGCTCAAGCACGAGGTGCCGATCCTGCTGATCGAGCACGACATGGACGCGGTGTTCCGTCTGGCCGATCGCATCTCGGTGCTGGTGGCCGGCGGCGTGATCGCCCACGGTGACAGCGCCGAGATCCGCGCCAACCCGCAAGTCCGCGAAGCCTACCTGGGGGAGTGAGATGCTCAACGTCACCGCCATTGAAACCTTTTACGGCCCCTCCCAGGCACTGTTCGGCGTCGACCTCAGCGTCCAGGCGGGCGAAATGGTGGCACTGATGGGACGCAACGGCATGGGCAAGACCACCACCATCCGCTCCATCTTCGGCCTGACCCCGGCGCGCAGCGGCAGCATCACCTTCGAGTCCCACGACCTGCGCCGCCTGCCCTCCTACCGCATCGCCCAGGCCGGGCTCGGGCTCGTTCCCGAGGGGCGGCGCTGCTTTGCCAATCTCACGGTGCGCGAGAACCTGGTGGTCACCGCACGCCCCGGCCACTGGACGCTGGCACGCGTCGAGGCGCTGTTCCCGCGGCTGGCCGAGCGGCGCAGTCAGATGGCGCGAACCCTCTCGGGTGGCGAGCAGCAGATGCTCGCCATCGGCCGCGCGCTGATGACCAACCCCCGCCTGCTGGTACTCGACGAGGCCACGGAGGGGCTGGCCCCGGTGATCCGCCAGGAGATCTGGGCCGCCATCCGCGAACTTAAGACCCAGGGTCAGGCCACGCTGATCGTCGACAAGTCGCTGGCCGAGCTGCTGCCGGTGGCCGACCGCTGCACCATCCTCGAGAAAGGATGCACGGTGTGGTCGGGCGAGCCCGACGCACTCGACGAGACCGTTCGCGACCGTTACCTCGGGGTCTAGGAGAGCCGACATGCCATTCGTCACCCAGCGCAAGGTGCGCTTCCAGCACTGCGACCCGGCGGGAATCGTCTTCTACCCGCGCTACTACGAGATGCTCAACTCGGTGGTCGAGGACTACTTCGCCGAGTCGGTCGGCCACGATTTCAACCGGCTCCATGTGGACACCCGCACCGGCGTGCCCACGGCGCATATCGAGACCGACTTCCACGCGCCCAGCCGGCTGGGCGAAACGCTCACCTTCGAGCTGACGCTGCGCGACGTCGGCCGCACCAGCCTGACCCTGCGCACCGTGGCCCATTGCGGCGGCGAACCACGCCTGACCTGCGACTCGACCCTGGTCTTCGTCGACCTGGAGAGCGGTCGCCCCCTGCCCTGGCCAGAGGCCATGCGCGCCCATTTCGCCAAGGACTGCCAACAAGGATAATCCGATGAACGACGCCACCCTGCACGAGCTGCTCCACCCCTCCCACTGGAAGGCCGCCGTGGGCTACGCCAACGGCGTGCTCGCCTCCGGCCGCACGATCTTCGTCGGCGGCCAGATCGGCTGGAACGGCGCCCAGGTGTTCGAGAGCGACGACTTCGTCGCCCAGGTTCACCAGGCGCTGGCCAACATCGTCGAGGTACTCGACGAGGCCGGCGCCGGCCCTGAGCACGTGGTGCGGCTGACCTGGTACGTCACCGACAAGCGGGAGTACCTGGCACGGCTCAAGGAGGTAGGCGCCGCCTACCGCGAGGTGATGGGCAAGCACTTCCCGGCCATGACCATGGTGCAGGTGGCCGACCTGATCGAGGATCGAGCGAAGGTGGAGATCGAGGCCACCGCGGTACTCCCCGAGGCCCAGTAGACCCGCAGGCGAACTTAGATGCTGTGGAAAGCAGCGATACGCTGAACGAAGCGCCCGCCCGGCGCGTAGTGATCGAGGATCGAGAAGTGATCGTCGCCGGGCATGAGCTCATGGCTGACCGCCGCGCCATGGGCCTCGAGGTGTTCGGCGTGGGCCTGCATCTGTCGCGCGAACTCGGCGGACTCCTCACCACCGGCCACCAGCTGCACCGGCGCGGGAACTCGATACGGCAAGAACAGCGGACTGTAGTCGGCCACGTCACGGCTGGTGAGCTGCAGCTTGGGCTGTAGCCACGACCACGGGAAGGGCCGCAGGTCATACAGCCCGCTGACGCACAGGGCACCGCCGATCAGGTCGTCAGGCAGCCCGTACTCCCCCGCCCAGTCCGTGGCCAGCAGCATGGCGGCGAGGTGCCCGCCGGCGGAGTGGCCGGAGACGCTCAGACGTGATGCATCGACACCCAGCGTAGCCCCGTTGCTCCTCACCCAGGCCACCGCGGCCCGCGCCTGCCTCACCAGTTCGCCGAAGGCCACCGTGGGGCACAGCGCATAGTTGACCACCGCCACGCTGATGCCCGCCGCTACCAGCCCCTCGGCGACGAAGCCGAACTCGCGGTGGCCCAGCGAGCGCCAGTAGCCGCCGTGGAAGAACAGATGGATCGGGGCATCGTCACGTGCGGCATGGTAGATATCCATGCGCTCGGCGAGCGTAGGGCCATAGGCGACGTCACAGGCGACCCGTCCCTGCTCGCGCACCACCTCGCTGCGCGACTGCCAACCGGCCAGCAGCTCGGCCGGGTCGCGACCCCGCATGGGATCGTACTCGCGATCGATCGCTTCCTGGGTGGCAAAATCGCGATACAGCATGCCCGCCTTCCTCCTGTCAGCCTCAGGGCCAGAGGCCGCGAACGGCACGATACAGAATCCCCAACGGGGCCAGCGCCAGCACGATGAAGCCGATCAGCGTCCAGCCCGGCAGCGAAATGCCCAGCAGCAGGAAATCGATCTCGGCGCACTCGCCGGAGCCGGAAAGCACCATGGCGACCACGTCCTGCATGGGCAGGACATCCATCATGTAGTCGAGCCCGGGACCGCAGCTCGGTACCTGATCCGGCGGCAGCGACTGCAACCACACATGGCGCGCGGCGACGCCGATACCCCCGAGCACTGCCGTCAGAGACAGCCCGCCGTAGACGACCGGGCCCAGCCGGCCGCGTGGGTTATGGATCGCCGCGACGATGAAGACCGCGGCGGCGGCCAGTACCGCCACGCGCTGGAAGATGCACAGCGGGCAGGGTTCGAGCCCGCCGATATGCTCGAGGCCCAGGGCCACGCCCATCATCAGGACACAGAAGGCCAGCCCGGCGAGGCTCCACTGGCGCACGGAAAGACGTCGAAGGCGTGCAAGCATCAGGCATTCCCCTGGCTGGCCATTGCCACGCGAGGCTCGCGGGCGCTGGCGAAATAGTGCTCGAGGAACTGCTCGAAGCGCTGGGTATCGGCGGCCTCGATGTCGCGCTGCTGCTGATGCGAGGTCTCGACCATCTGCTCGAAGGTCGCCGCCCGCGCCGGGTCGATGGCCTCCTGGCGCAGCCGCTCGGCATGCTCCTCGGCCAGGCTCGAGGCGAAGTCGACGAACTCCTCGCCGGTCTCCTCGAGCCGGGCGAGCAGGCGGCCGGAGGGCGTCAGTGCCGGATCGGCGAGCCAGGGCGTGAACGCCGCCACGGCATCGGCGTGGGGGCTGCCCTGTTCCAGCGCATCGAGCACCTCAGCGGCGCGGCCAAGCTCGGCGAAGATCTCGCGCCCCCAGTCGGCCACGGAGCGGTAATGGCCGTTCTGCAGCAGTCTCAGCGCCGGGTCACGGCCGCGCTCGACCACCAGGCGCCGGTTGTCGTCCAGCCGGTCACACTCGTCGTCGGGAATCCAGGGGCTGTCGGCGAGCAGACACCACATCATGAAGGTATCGATGAAGCGCAGGCGCGTCTCGTCGATGCCCAGCGGCAGGAAGGGGTCGAGATCGAGGCAGCGTACCTCGATGTACTCGACGCCGCGCGCCTCGAGTGCCTGGCTCGGCGTCTCGTTGGAGCGGGTGACGCGCTTGGGCCGGATGTCGCTGTAGTATTCGTTCTCGATCTGCAGGATGTTGGCGTTGAGCTGCCGCCAATCGCGGCCATCCGTGACCCCCAGCGCCTCGTAGGCGGGCCAGGGCGTCGAGATCGCATGACGCAGGGTGCCCACGTAGTTGGAGAGCGAGTTGAAGCAGATCTTGAGCTGCTCCTGCACCTTGTTCTGGTAGCCGAGGTCCGACATGCGCAGGCTGGTGGCGTAGGGCGATACCAGGGTCTCGCGAGCGTGCGGACGCAGCTTGTCGGGAATGTTGCCTTCGGGCAGGAAGCTGCGGTCGAGCGCCGGCGAGGCGCCGAACAGGTAGAGCAGCAGCCAGCTGTGGCGACGGAAGTTGCGGATCAGGCCGAAGTAGCGGCTGGAGCGATAATCGTCGAGCGACATCTGCGTGGCAGCGTCGCGCTCGCGCAGCACGTCCCACAGCTCGTCGGGCAGCGAGACGTTGTAGTGGATGCCGGCGATGGCCTGCATGATCCGGCCATAGCGCACGTCCAGCCCCTTGCGGTAGACGTGCTTCATGGTACCGACGTTGGAGCTGCCGTAGTCGGCGATGGCCACGCTGTCGTTGCCGTCGAGCCTGGCCGGCATGCTCGCCGGCCAGATCCGCTCGTCGCCGAGATGGCGATAGCTGAAGCGATGCAGGTCGGCGAGGAAACCGAGGGCGTCGCCGGGGCGGCAGTAGACCGGCGTGATGTACTCCAGCAGCGCCTCGGAATAGTCGGTGGTGATGTGCGGGTGGGTCAGCTTGGAGCCCAGCGCATGGGGATGCGGCGTGGAGACGATACGCCCCGCGCGGTCGACGCGCAGCCCCTCCTTCTCCAGGCCGCGGCGCAGGCGCCCGAAGCGCCCCCGGGCCGCCAGCCCGGCGAGGTGCGAAACGGTGGCAGAGTATGAATCAGACAAGGCGTGGACCCCGTGTCTTGGAGACCCTCGACGGGCCTTCCGATCTAAACGTGCCGGCCGCCCGGGGCGACCGATCATGCGTTTTGTGTCGAGAGTATGGCGAGTGGCGTACCGGGATCAAGATTTGCCCTTCCTGGCCTTGAGCAGCGCGGCCCCCAGCGCACCCATCTGGTTCGGCTGGGACGGCTCGCGGGGCGTGCCCTTGCGCGCTGCCTTGCCCTGGCCGCCGCGCCGTTCGCCCTGGCCAGCGCGCGACGATCTGCCGCCCTCGGCCTCACCGGGCTGATCGGTCAGGCGCATGGAGAGCCCGATGCGTGCGCGCTCGAGATCCACGCTCATCACCTTGACCTTGACGATGTCGCCGGCCTTGACCACCGAGCGCGGATCCTCGACGAACTTGTCGGAGAGCGCCGAGATGTGCACCAGGCCATCCTGATGCACGCCGATGTCGACGAAGGCGCCGAAGTGGGTGACGTTGGTCACGCTGCCCTCGAGGATCATGCCCGGCTCCAGGTCCTTGAGCGTCTCCACGCCCTCGCGGAACTCGGCGGCCTTGAACTCGGGACGCGGGTCACGGCCCGGCTTGTCGAGCTCCTTGAGAATGTCGCTGATGGTGGGCACGCCGAAGCGCTCGTCGGCGAACTCGGCCGGCTTGACCGCCTTCAGCGTGGCGCTGTCGCCGATCAGGCTGGCTACCGGGCGACCGCTGCGGCTGGCGATGCGTTCCACCACCGGGTAGGCCTCGGGGTGCACGGCGCTGGCATCGAGCGGGTTCTCGCCGTTCATGATGCGCAGGAAGCCCGCACACTGCTCGAAGGTCTTGGGGCCCAGGCGGCTGACGTCGAGCAGCTGCTGGCGGCTGGCGAAGGCACCCTCGGCGTTGCGCCGCGCGACGATGTTCTCGGCCAGCGCCGGGTTGAGCCCGGCCACCCGCGACAACAGCGCACTGGAGGCCGTGTTGAGGTCGACCCCCACGGCGTTGACGCAGTCCTCGATCACCGCCTCCAGGCTCTTCGACAGCTGCAGCTGCGAGACGTCGTGCTGGTACTGGCCCACGCCGATGGACTTGGGCTCGATCTTGACCAGCTCCGCCAGCGGGTCCTGCAGGCGACGGGCGATGGAGACCGCCCCGCGAATGGTGACGTCGAGTTCGGGCAGCTCGCGGGCTGCGTATTCGGAAGCCGAGTAGACCGAGGCGCCGGCCTCGCTGACCATCACCTTGGAGAGCGCTTTGCGCCCGGCGAAGGCCTTGACCAGCTCGCCGGCCAGCTTGTCGGTCTCGCGGCTGGCGGTGCCGTTACCCACGGCGATCAGCGCCACGTCGTGCTTTTCCACCAGCCTGGCGAGCTGGGCCAGGGACTCGTCCCAAGCATTCCGGGGCGCATGGGGAAAGATCGTGGCGTGCTCGAGGAACTGGCCGGTGGGGTCTACCACCGCCACCTTGCAGCCGGTGCGCAGGCCCGGGTCGATGGCCAGCGTTGCCTTCTGCCCCGCGGGGGCGGCCAGCAGCAGGTCCTTGAGGTTGGCGGCAAAGACCTCGATGGCCTCGAGCTCGGCACGTTCGCGCAGTCGTCCCATCAGCTCGGTCTCGAGATGGGTATAGAGCTTGACCCGCCAGGTCCAGCGCACCACGTCGGCCAGCCACTTGTCGGCGGCGCGGCCTTCGTCGCGAATATCGAAGTGCCGGGCGATGGTCACCTGGGCGGGGTGGATTGGCGCCTCGTCCTCGCCGGGCAGGCGGATGGCCAGCGTCAGCACGCCCTCGTTGCGACCGCGGAACATCGCCAGCGCCCGGTGTGAAGGCACCTTGGCCAGCGGCTCGTCGTGTTCGAAATAGTCGGAGAACTTGGCGCCTTCGCGCTCCTTGCCTTCGAGCAACCGGGCGCTGAGTTCCCCCTCGCTCCACAGCCGCTCGCGCAGCGCACCGACCAGCTCGGGGTCCTCGGCGAAGCGCTCCATCAGGATCTGGCGCGCGCCGTCCAGCGCCGCCTTGGCATCCTCGATGGCCGGAATATCGCCCTCGGCGGGGCGAAGATACTGGGCCGCTTCTATCTCGGGGTCGAGCGCGGGATCGGCCAGCAGCGCATCGGCCAGCGGCTCGAGGCCCGCCTCGCGGGCGATCTGGGCCTTGGTGCGGCGCTTCTTCTTGTAGGGCAGGTAGAGATCTTCCAGGCGCTGCTTGGTGTCGGCGGCCTGGAGCTGTCGCTCGAGCTCCGGGGTCAGCTTGCCCTGTTCGTCGATGGCGGCGAGCACGGCGGCACGGCGCTCTTCCAGCTCGCGCAGGTAACGCAGGCGTTCGTCGAGGTTGCGCAGTTGGGTATCGTCGAGCCCACCGGTGACCTCCTTGCGGTAGCGGGCGATGAAGGGCACGGTGGCGCCACCGTCGAGCAGTTCCACGGTGGCTGACACCTGCTGCGGGCGAACGGCGAGTTCCTCGGCGAGGCGCGAAATGATCCGGGTCGTGGCGTCCATGACTTCCTTGGTAGTGCAACAACGAAAGATCGCGCCAAGGTACCACAAACGCCACGCCGTCGCCGCCGCGATCAGCGACGCCCGCCAATGTCGTCCCAGAAATGGCGGCGGCTCTCACGCCGGGCCTGCTCTCGCGTCAGCCCGACATCTCGCAACAGCTCGTCAGGCAGCGTCTGCAGCTGGCTGCGTTCGCGGCGCAGCTGCATCAGGTGCCGCACTCTCGCCAGCCCGATCCCGAGGCGGGAGAGGTAGGAATGGCTCTCCCGCTCATTGCCCGTTACGGCACAGCAAGAGTCGTTGCAGGTGGCGGCTCTCATGGGTGACTTCCTCCGGTTCATGGCGATAGGAGGCAGTGTCGACGAGCCACTTGAATCAATCCAACAAATAGTTATTATGCAATACATCACTACACATGATGGAAAGCCGCCATGCTGCACACCATCGATCATGAGTTGCTGCGTACCTTCGTCGCCATCGTCGACCACGGTGGCTTCACCCGTGCGGCCCAGGCGGTCAACCGCACCCAGTCGGCGGTCAGCATGCAGATCAAGCGGCTCGAGGAGGACGTGATCCAGCGCCCGCTGTTCGAGCGCCAGGGGCGCCAGATGCACCTGACCAGCGAGGGCACCACGCTGCTCGGTTATGCCCGCCGCATCCTCGACCTGCAGGGCGAGGCGCTCAATAAGCTGCGCAAGCCAGAGATGGTCGGCCGGGTGCGGATCGGCGTGCCCGACGACTTCGTCATGCGCTTCCTGCCCGGAATTCTCAAGTCCTTCTCCCAGACCTGGCCGCTGGTCGACGTCGAGGTGCAGTGCGCGCCCTCGTCCGAGCTGCTCGGGCGCCAGCAGGGCACCCTCGACCTGAGCATCGTGACCCGTGAGGTGGGCCAGGAGATCGGCACCATCCTGCGTCGCGAGGAGACCGTGTGGGTGGTGGCGGAGAGCCATGCCGTGCATCGCCAGTCGCCGCTGCCGCTGGCGCTGTTCGAGGAGCCCTGCTTCTGCCGGCGCCATGCCTGCAACGCCCTGACCCGCGCCGGACGCCAGTACCGCATCGCCTACTCGAGCCCGAGCCTGGCCACCCTGCAGGCGGTGGTGGGCGCGGGGCTCGCCGTCTCGGCGCTGATGAAAAGCCTGGTCACCCCGGGCATGCGCATCCTCGACCAGGCGGACGGCTTCCCGCCGCTGCCCGACGGCTCCATCGTGCTGCTGCGCTCACCCGAAGCGACGTCGCCCGCGGTGGACGGCCTGGCGCGGCACATCGTGGAGGGGTTCAGGTAGCCGCCGGTACGAAATTCAGCGCCAGGCCGTTGTTGCACCAGCGCAGCCCGGTGGGCTCGGGGCCGTCGCTGAAGACATGGCCCTGATGACCGCCGCAGCGGGCGCAGTGATACTCGCGCCGCGGCCAGACCAGGCTGAAGTCGAGCTGGCTGAGCAGATGCCCTTCGACATGCTCGAAGAAGCTCGGCCAGCCGGTGCCCGAGTCGTACTTCATGGCGCTCTCGAACAGCAGCAGGTCGCAGCCGGCACAGCGGTACTCGCCTTCGCGCCACTCCTTGTCCAGCGGACTCGAGAATGGCGGCTCGGTGCCATGATCGCGCAGGATCTCGAACTGCTCGGGCGTAAGGCGCTCGCGCCACTCGTCGCGTGACAGCTCGAGGCGTTCGAGACCGGGGGCCGCCTCCAGCGACAGCCTAGGAAATCCCCAGCCGAGGCCGGGTACCAGCCCCGCCGCCCCACCGACCCCCAGCAGTCCCAGGAAAAGACGTCGTTTCATTGGACCCTCCCACCTGGTCAGTCAGCCGACCTGCCAGGCCCATAACGCGAACGGGGAAGAGGCTTGCACCCCTTCCCCGTTCAGACCGCCGCGGCAACCGCGGGTTCACCTCAGGTCAGGCTGGGCCCGGCCTTGACGATGGTTTCGCTGACACCTTCGAACTTCTTGAAGTTGTCGACGAACTTGGCCGCCAGGTCGCTACGCTTGCGGTCGTAGGCGGCCTGGTCTTCCCAGGTCTCGCGCGGATCGAGCAGGCTGGAGTCGACGCCGGGCACCGCCACCGGCACGTCCAGGTTGAGCCCTTCGATGCGCTTGGTCTCGATATCGCGGAGCACGCCGGACTGGATGGCGCTGATGATGGCGCGAGTCGTGGGAATGGAGAAGCGCGAACCGCCCTCACCGTAGGAACCGCCGGTCCAGCCGGTATTGACCAGATAGACCTGGGCGCCCTTGGCTTCGACGCGCTTGATCAGCAGGTCGGCGTAAACGCGGGCCGGACGCGGGAAGAACGGTGCACCGAAGCAGGTGGAGAACGTCGCCGCGAGGCCTTCGGAAGAGCCCATCTCGGTGGAGCCCACCTTGGCGGTGTAGCCGGACAGGAAGTGGTAGGCGGCCGCTTCCTTGGACAGCACCGACACCGGCGGCAGCACGCCAGACATGTCGCAGGTCAGGAAGATGATCGCGTTGGGCTCGCCGGCGCGGTTCTCCGGCACCCGCTTGTCGATGTGCTCCAGCGGATAGGCGGCGCGCGAGTTCTGGGTCAGACTGTCGTCGGTGTAGTCAGGCTCGCGACGGTCGTCGAGCACCACGTTCTCTAGCACGGTGCCGAACTTGATGGCGTTCCAGATCACCGGCTCGTTCTTGGCCGAGAGGTCGATGCACTTGGCGTAGCAGCCGCCCTCGATGTTGAACACGGTGCCGGGGCCCCAGCCGTGCTCGTCGTCGCCGATCAAGTAGCGTGCCGGATCGGCGGAGAGCGTAGTCTTGCCGGTACCGGACAGGCCGAAGAACAGCGCCGTCTCGCCATCCTCACCGACGTTGGCCGAGCAGTGCATAGGCAGCACGTCGGAGGCCGGCAGCAGGAAGTTTTGCACCGAGAACATCGCCTTCTTCATCTCGCCGGCATAGCGCATGCCAGCGATCAGCACCTTCTTCTGAGCGAAGTTGATGATCACGGCGCCATCGGAGTTGGTGCCGTCGCGGTTCGGCTCGCATTCGAAGTGGGGCGCATTGAGGATGGTCCACTCCTCCTTGGCCGAGGGGTTGTAACCCTCGGGGCGCACGAACATGGTACGACCGAACAGGTTGTGCCAAGCCGTCTCGGTAGTGACCCGTACCGGCAGGTAGTGAGTCGGATCGCTGCCCACGTGGAGCTCGGAAACGAAACGCTCGCCGCTGTTCAGGTAGTCCTCGACACGTGCCCACAGGGCATCGAACCTGCCGGAATCGAAGGGGCGGTTGACGCTACCCCAGTCGATCTCAGCGGTGGTAGAGGGTTCGTCGACGATGAAGCGATCCGCGGGCGAGCGACCGGTACGCTCACCGGTGTTCACCACCAGAGCGCCATTGGCGGCCAGGTGGCCTTCTCCGCGTGCCACGGCACGCTCGATGAGCTCGGCGCTGCTGAGATTGACGTGTGCTTGAGGAGCGGCTTGGGATGTGGTCATGTCGTTTCCTGGGCCTTGCGGCCGGTTCTCTCTCGTGTGCCAGGCGTCCGTACGCCGTTGCATTGCGTTTCCGATCGTCCGTGTGCGGATACTTGCCGTCTTGTCATGCGGCGATCGGCCCTTAGGCGGGCGCCATTATGGCAAAAAGGGGGCCGTCAGGAAACGGGAACTTTGACCGAAGTTCATGTAGTTTTACTACTACATCGAGACATATCGCCGCAGGTTGGACGCATCATGCTTGTGCATCGCAGCATTGCGCCGCGCCGGGCGAGACGTGCATCGCCCCGCCCCGATCGACGACGTTCAGTGCAGAACCGGCGGCGGCCCGTCCTGGGTACGCAGCAGCGCCTCGATCTCGTTGTCCGAAAAACGGTAATGGGTATGACAGAAATGGCACTGGGTCTCGATCTC
Source organism: Halomonas sp. SS10-MC5 (assembly GCF_015992245.1). Taxonomy (NCBI): domain Bacteria; kingdom Pseudomonadati; phylum Pseudomonadota; class Gammaproteobacteria; order Oceanospirillales; family Halomonadaceae; genus Halomonas; species Halomonas sp. SS10-MC5. Next base: position 3,274,494 of record NZ_CP065435.1, read on the forward strand.
GCCCCGTTCGGCCAGCACGTCGCGCAGCTCATCGGCGCCCAACGTCAGCAGGGCATTGCCGATACGCTCCCGCGAGCAGGTGCAGCCGAAGCGTAACCGCTTGGGCTCGAAGACCCGTACCGTCTCCTCGTGATAGAGCCGGTGCAGCAGTTCTCGCTGCTCGAGCCCGAGCAGTTCCTCGGTGCGCAGCGTGCGGGCCAGCTGCACCGTGCGCTCCCAGGCATCCTCGTCCTGGTTCTGCGACTCGTCCGGCAAGCGCTGCAGCAGCAGCCCGCCGGCACGTTCATCGTCGGCACGCAGCCACAACTGGGTAGGCAGCTGTTCGGACTGCGAGAAGTAGGCTTCGAGGCAGCCGGCCAGGCTGTCATGGTCGAGCGCCACGATGCCCTGGTAGCGATTGCCCTCGCGCGGGTCCAGGGTGATCACGATATGGCCATCACCGACGAGTTCGCGAAAGCCCGCCTCGCCGGCCGGCAGTGTGGCATCCTCCGCCACTCGGGCGATGGCGCGCAGCTCGCCGCCGGGGTTGGACTCGGCCATCAGCAGCGACAATGCGCCCTGGCCGCGCACTTCGATGCTGAGGATACCGTCGAGCTTGACCGTATCGGTGAGCAGCGCCACCGCCGCCAGCAGCTCGCCCAACAGGCGATTGACGGCCGGCGGATAGCCATGGCGATCGAGCACCTCGCCATAGGCACGTTCGAGGGTGACGATCTCGCCACGTACATTGGTGCGTTCGAACAGGAAACGCTGGATCTGGTCGGTCATGATCGATTCCGAAAGAGGTCGTTCTTAATGGGTCGGCAGGCGGGGATACTCACTCGTCCTGCTGGCGCTGGAAGCGCTGGATCTCGCGACGCTGCTTCTTGTCGGGGCGCTTGAGCGGGTGCTGCATGGCCTGATTGGTCAGCCGTCGGCCTTCCGCCTCGCGCGCGCGACGTTCGACGCTCTCGGCGGTCTCGCGATAGAGTTCGCGGGCCTCGGGCGCACCACGGCGCTGGTCGGAAAGCGCCACGACCTCCACCTCCCACACGTCCCAGCCCTGGGGCACGCGAACCAGCGCCCCCACCTCGACGTTCTTGCTGGTCTTGGCGCGGCCGCCGTTGTAGTGCACCTTGCCGCCTTCGATGGCCTTCTTGGCCAAGGCCCGGGTCTTGAAGAAGCGGGCCGCCCATAGCCATTTGTCGAGTCGTACGCTATCCAATCTTGCCTCCCTCCTCGCCGGGCACTGCCCGGTCGCTGCGTATCATTTCGCCACGTACCTTGTCGTCACGTAACTTGTCGCCAGGTACTTCGGAGGGTAGCTCCTCGGGCAGGATCGTGGCGAAGCGGTCGAGGGCGATGAACTCTTCCAGTTCCTTCTCGGGACGCGTGCTGTCGGGCTGCTTGATGCCCAGGAGGTGGCGTATGCCGAACTCCCGCGCACTCTCCAGCACCTCGGGGTTGTCGTCGATGAAGAGTGTCCGCGACGGATCGAAGGGCTCGACTTCCTGCAGCGCGAACCAGAACTCCTGGGCTTCCTTGGGCACGCCGAGGTCGGCCGAGGAGACGATGGCATCCAGATAGGCCTCGAGGCCGGTGAGCGGCAGCTTGAGCTCGAGGCTTTCACGGTCGGCGTTGGTCGCCAGAATTACCCTGGGATGAGCCCTCTGCAACCATTTGAGAAAGTCGAGTGCATCGCTGCGCAGGCCGATCAGATGCTGGATCTCGCGCTTGAGGGCGACGATATCCACCCCCAGCTCGCGGCTCCAGTAGGCCAGGCTGTACCAGTTCAGCGTACCCCGCTCACGCAGGATGCGCGCGCGGATCTGCTCCTGGGTAGCCTCGTCGAGGCGGTGCAGCTCCACGTAGCGCCGTGGCAGGTGTTCCAGCCAGAAGTGACTGTCGAAGTGCAGGTCGAGCAGTGTGCCGTCCATGTCGAGCAGAACGGTATCGATGGCGCGCCAGTCGATCATGTCGACTCCCGGTGGGTCTGTGCAGGGGAAGGCGTGGTATTGTACCCAATGCGGAGAGACGACGCATTCCCGGCAGCCCGCATGACACGGAGCCTTCATGTCCGAGAGACGCCCCCTGCAAAAACCCCAGGTGCTATCGCGCCAATCCGTGGCCAGAAGCCGCCTGTTCCACATCGAGGCGCTGGAGCTGCGTTTCGCCAATGGCGCCGAGCGCACCTTCGAGCGCCTCACCGGCAGCGACCAGGGCGCGGTGATGATCATCGCCATGCCCGATCCCGATCACGTGCTGCTGATCCGCGAGTACGCCGCAGGTTTCGAGGATTACGTGCTGACCCTGCCCAAGGGGCTGGTGGATCCCGGCGAGGATATCGTCACCGCGGCCAATCGCGAACTGATGGAGGAGTGCGGCTTCGGCGCCCGACGCATCGAGCCGCTGGTGGAGCTGTCGCTGGCCCCCAACTACATGCGCCACCGCATGCAGGTACTACTCGCCACCGACCTCTACCCCAAACGCCTGCCCGGCGACGAACCGGAGCCGCTGGTGGTCGAGAAGCACGCCCTCGAGGAACTGCCCGCCCTGCTGATGCGCGACGACTTCCACGAGGCGCGGGCCATCGCGGCGCTGTTCATCGCCCGCGACACTCTGCGCGAGCGCCGCGGCGACGAGGCACCGCTGAGCTGGTGAGCCGCCGACGACGTGCCGCGGTGGTGGCATCAAGCGCCGCGGCGATGCAGCAGCTTGCGCAGGGTGCCATTGTTCTCCTTGAGGCGGATCCAGCGATCCTGGCGATAGCTGTCCAGCCCCGCTTCCAGCAGCGTCATCACCTCGATGGCTTCCTCCACCGTCACGGGCGGTGGCGTGCCTTCCGCCAGGGACTCGACGATACCGGCATAGTACGCCAGGTAATCGCCCGGCAGCCCCGCATGCTCGCGAGAGGTCAGCGCAACGGTTTCGCCCTCCCCCTCGTCGACCGACAGCTTCCCGGGTCGCGGATCGATGCCCCAGTCACGCGTCGGCGCGCGCCCCTCGCGCAGCCAGTTCTCCTGGGGGTCGCGGCCATACTTGACGAAGCTGCCCCGGGTACCGTGCAGGGCCTGCTGCGGCGTCGGCTCGGCCACCAGCGAGCTGGCGCGCAGGGTGACGCGCAGATCCTCGTAGTCCAGCAGCGCATGGAAGTCGTCATCCACCTGGGCATCGTCGCGCGCGGCCATCAGGTCGAGCAGGATCGCCCGCGGCATGCCGAACAGCGTGCGGGCCTGATCGAGCAGGTGCGACCCCAGGTCGTACCAGATACCGCTACCCGGCTTCTGCTGCTCCCGCCAGCGATCGGCCACCTTCGGGCGGAAGCGGTCGAAGCGTAGCTCGAGCGCCACCGGGCGGCCCACGGCCCCCGCCTCGATCAGCGCCTGCAAGGTGCGAAAATCGCTGTCCCAGCGTCGATTGTGAAAGACGCTGACCCGGCACTCGGCCTTGTCGGCTTCGGCCTTGAGCAGCCGCGCCTCCGACAGCGATACGGTGAATGGCTTGTCGATCACCAGATGCTTGCCGGCAGCCATCGCCGCCTTGGCCAGCGGGAAGTGGGTCTCGTTGGGGCTGGCGATGACCACCAGGTCGATGTCCGAGCGGGCGAACAGCGCCGCCGCCTTGGGCAGCACCTCGACCTCGGGCAGCGCTTCATGCACACGTTCGGGCGAGCTGCTGACCACGGCCAGCAATTCCAACCCAGGCGTGGCCTGGATCAACGGGGCGTGGAAGATACGGCCGGCGATGCCGAAGCCGATCAAGCCGACGCCGAAGGTCTGCTTGCGCATGTCGTCGTTCCTTACTGCTGCATGAAAAAGCCCGCAACGGCGAACCGGGCCAGCCCGGTTCGCCGCATTTCAGTCGAGCTTGGAGAGGTCGCGCACCGCCCCCTTGTCGGCAGAGGTGGCCAGCAGCGCATAGGCCTTGAGCGCCGCCGATACCTTGCGCACGCGCTGAATGCTCGGTTTCCAGGCATCGGCGCCGCGCGCCTCCTCGGCTTCGCGCCGCGCCGCCAGCTCGGCGTCGGAGAGCTTGACGTCGATCGTGCGGTTGGGAATGTCGATACGGATCACGTCGCCGCTGCGCACCAGGCCGATGGCGCCGCCCGCCGCCGCCTCGGGCGAGACGTGGCCGATGGAGAGGCCGGAGGTCCCGCCTGAGAAGCGCCCGTCGGTGAGCAACGCACAAGCCTTGCCCAGCCCCTTGGACTTGAGATAGGAGGTCGGGTAGAGCATCTCCTGCATGCCGGGTCCGCCCTTCGGCCCCTCATAGCGGATGACGACGACCTCGCCCTCCTTCACCTGGCCGGCCAGGATGTGCTCCACCGCCTGGTCCTGGGACTCGACCACATGGGCCGGCCCTTCGAACACCAGGATCGAGTCGTCGACGCCGGCGGTCTTCACCACGCAGCCGTCCACGGCGATGTTGCCGCGCAGCACCGCGAGCCCGCCCTCCTTCGAGAAGGCGTGCTCGAGATCGCGGATGCAGCCGGTGGCGCGGTCGCCGTCGAGACTCGGCCAACGAGCGCTCTGGGAGAACGCCACCTGGGTCGGCACGCCGCCGGGGCCGGCCTTGTAGAACTCCACCACCTCGGGACTCGGGTTGCGCATGATGTCCCACTCGTCCAGGGCGTCCTTGAGGGTGTCGCCGTAGACGGTGGGCACGCGGGTATCGAGCACGCCGGCCCGGTCGAGCTCGCCGAGGATCGCCATGATGCCGCCGGCGCGGTGGACGTCCTCGATGTGATACTTCTGGGTGTTGGGCGCCACCTTGCACAGCTGCGGCACTTCCCGCGAGAGGCGGTCGATGTCGGCCATGGTGAAGTCGAGCTCGGCCTCCTGGGCAGCGGCCAGCAGGTGCAGGATGGTGTTGGTGGAACCGCCCATGGCGATGTCCAGCGTCATGGCGTTCTTGAACGCGGCCTGCGAACCGATGGCGCGCGGCAGCAGGTGGGCCTCATTGCCCTCGTAGTATCGCTTGGCCAGCTCGACGATGCGATGCCCGGCGGTCTCGAACAGCCGGCGACGATCGGCATGGGTGGCCACCACGGTACCGTTGCCCGGTAGCGCCAGGCCCAGCGCCTCGGTCAGGCAGTTCATCGAGTTGGCGGTGAACATGCCCGAGCAGCTGCCGCAGGTGGGGCAGGCGCTACGCTCGACCTCGGCCAGGGTGGCGTCGTCCACCGAGTCGTCGGCGGCCATGACCATGGCGTCGACCAGGTCGAGCCCATGGTCGAGCAGCTTGGTCTTGCCGGCCTCCATGGGGCCGCCGGAGACGAAGATCACCGGGATGTTGAGGCGCATGGCGGCCATCAGCATGCCCGGGGTGATCTTGTCGCAGTTGGAGATGCACACCAGGGCGTCGGCGCAATGGGCGTTGACCATGTACTCGACGCTGTCGGCGATGATGTCACGGCTCGGCAGCGAGTAGAGCATGCCGTCATGGCCCATGGCGATGCCGTCGTCCACGGCGATGGTGTTGAACTCCTTGGCCACCCCGCCGGCCTTCTCGATCTCCCTCGCCACCAGTTGGCCCATGTCCTTGAGGTGCACGTGACCGGGCACGAACTGGGTGAAGGAGTTGGCCACGGCGATGATCGGCTTGTGGAAGTCCTCGTCCTTCATGCCGGTGGCGCGCCAGAGGGCGCGGGCGCCGGCCATGTTGCGGCCGGCCGTGGTGGTGCGGGAGCGATATTCGGGCATGGTGTCCTCTTGATGCGCAGTTGGCGCTATGCGGTTCTCTCGCCGTCTCTGCCACCCACGGCGGCGACGGTCTCGGTCTGAAAATCAGTTCGATTCTGTCATGCACGAGCCGGGGCGGCTAGACCAATAGCGGGCTGTCGTCGGGTAACGGCTCGGTGCCATACAGCACCCAGACGTCCAGCGCCGGGCCCAGGTCCTCGACCAGGCGCAGCGTGTCCGGGTGTGCCTCCAGGGTCTGACGGGCGCAGATGCCCGCTTCGAAGCGGCCTTCCAGCAGCCCCTCGGCCACCGCCACCGTGGTGGGCGCATCGATCTCCTCCTCGAAGCCCGAGAGGTCGGTGTAGTAGCGCGTGGCCGGCTGGCGCGCCACCCGACGCGGCGCGGCGATCTCGCGTCGCGCCAGCAGTGCCAGCGGATGGCTACCGGCGACGAAGGCATCCACTGGAAAGGCGCGGTGCATGTAGCGCCCCACGCAGTCGGCGTGGCTGAAGTGCGCCGTGCACTGCAGGACCCGATCCACCTCGCCCGCCACCAGCGCCGCGAACGCCGCCGGGAAGCCCTCGAACAGCCTCACCTGCGCAGCGGCAAGCCCGCGGGTGTCGAGATAGCGGCGCAGCACCAGCACATGGTTGCTTCCTTCGGGGCCCAGCGTGGCAATGATCATCCCGTTTCTCCCAAGGGCTCATCTCAAAAGGCGAAGATCACCAGCGCGCCGGCCACCACGAGTACCACCCGCAGCCACGCTGCGCGCCGTGCGATCACCCCGTAGGAGATGGCGGCGAGGCCCAGCGCGATCTTGAGCGCATCGAAAACGGCCCAGAGAGGATCGAAGGCCAGGCGGATCACATCGGGATTGGCGACCATGGCCAGCGGAATGATGTAGAGCCCGATACCCAATGCCATGGCTTTCATCGCCACCTTGAGCCAGTTCTCCCCGACCATGCCGGCGGCGATGAACACCCCGCCGCATACCGGCGGCGTGATGGTCGAGAGCAGCGCGAACCAGAACACGAACAGGTGCGCCAATAAGGGCTCGAGCCCCAGCGCGGTGAGCGCCGGCCCCGCCACCGAGACGCAGATCACGTAGGCGGCCGTGGTCGGCACCTCCATGCCCAGCACCAGGCAGGCGAGCGCGGTGAGCAGCAGCGCCGGCCACAGCATCTCGTTCGACAGCGAGAGGATGCCGGAGGTGATCTTGACCCCGAGCCCCGTCAGCGAGAGCACGCCGATCACCAGCGAGGCACAGATGATGATGGCGCCGATCACCGCTACCTGGCGGCCGGCGGTGACCACCGCCTCGGCCATGCGCGAGGCGAAACCGCGCAGGGAGAAGGTGAGGTTCACGTCGAAGAACAGCAGCAGCATGCCGGCGAAGATGGCAATGCTGGCGGCGTACTGAGGGGTGTAGCCGCCGAGAAAGATGCGTTCGAGCAGCAGTACGAAGGGCACGGCGAAGAACAGCGAGGTGATCGCCACCTCCCTGCCGCCGGGCCGATCTCCCGCCGCCATGGGGCGCAGGTCGTGGCGGGTGGCGTAGGCGTTGATGCCCATCCACACGGTGGCGAAGTAGAGGATCGCCGGCAGCAGCGCCGCGGCCATGATCTGGGTGTAGGGCGTGCCGGTGAGTTCGACCATGACGAACGCCCCCGCCCCCATCAGCGGCGGCATGATCTGCCCGCCGGAGGAAGCCACCGCCTCGACGCCCCCGGCCAGGGCGCGCGGATAGCCCAGGCGCACCATGGAGGGAATGGTGATGGCCCCGGTGGAGGCCACGTTGGCCGAGGCCGAGCCGGAGATCGAGCCCATGAGCGCCGAGGAGATTACCGCCACCTTGGCTGCGCCACCGGTCAGGCGGCCGGCGACGGCGCTGGCCATGTTCATGAAGCCGCGACCCGCTTCGCCGGCGTTGAGCACCGCGCCGAAAATGACGAAAACCGCTACCACGCCGACGCTGACCCCCGTCAACTTGCCCCACAGGCCTCCCTCGGCGATGGTCAGGGTGCCGACGAAACTCTGTATCGGCAGCCCTGGGTGGCCGAACTGGCCGGGCACCATGTCGCCCAACAGGCCATAGAGAAGTGCCGCCAGCGTCACCAGCGGCAGCGGCCAGCCGATCGCCCGACGGGCCGTTTCCAGCGCCAGTACGATCAAGAATGCCCCGACGAGCATCTGGAAATGGGTATCGATGAAACCGTACTGGCTCGCCAACGCCTCCTCGTTGAAGGCGATGTAACCGCAGGCGGCAATACCCAGCAGGGTCAGCAGCCAACCGCTGCCGCGTTCATAAGGGGTTCGCGCCGCATGAATCAGGATCCAGGGCAGTGCCAGCGCCATGTGGATCGGCCGGCTGACCAAGGCAGGGGCCAGACCGTAAAAAATCAAACCGAGATGGAAGATGACAGTGACCGCGCCCAGGATCACCCAGGCGGGATGCGTGCGCGGCAAACCGTCGCCGACGACCGAGCCGGCCGCCGGGGAAGATAACGTCAGTGGCATAAGGAAGCCTTGAAAAAGGCCAGCGGCGAAGCTCGCCGGCTGGCCGGCAGGGTTAACGCAAGTCGTCAGGAATCTCGATGTCGGCTTCATCGTAATAGCGCACGGCCCCCGGGTGCAGGGTGCCGGCAATGTTGCCGATCATGTCAGGGGTGATACCACCCCACCAGGGCGACTCCTCGGCCATGGCATCGCGGCGCTCCCAGAACGTCTTGGTCAGGGTATAAGCGGTTTCTTCGTCCATGTTGGTCGTGGTATAGGCGATCACCGGCAGCGAGGTGGTCTCGACCGCTTCATCGATGCCGTTATAGGTGCCAGCCGGGATGGTCTGACGCGCCGCGCCGGTCTGTTCGATCTGCTCGTCGGTCAGGCTGACCAGGCTGACCGGCATGCTGGCGGCGGTCTCGATTACGTTGGGGGTGGGGAAAGAGCTTGCCGTGACGAAGGCATCGATCTGTCCATTCTTCAACGCATCCGGGCCGCTGCCGATCTCGGCATCCGCCACTTCCACCTTGTCCTGCAGGTCGAAAAGTTCGAGATAGCGTTCGGCCTCGCGAGCGCCGAAGGTGCCGCGACCGATGAGGATTTCCTTGCCCTCGAGATCCTCGAGGGCGATCACGCCCGCGTCGCCCGCCACCACGAAGTGCATGGTGATGGAGGGAATCGGGAACAGGCCGCGAATCTCCTCGAAGCGCGGGCTCTGCCGTTCGGCGAAGGGGCCTTCGCCAGCCATGGCCTGTTCGACCAGCCCCGGCGGCGTGGTGAAGACATAGTTGCCCTGGCGCGCCATCACCTCCATGACGTTCTGCACCGAGCCCTGGCTCTCTTCCAGGGTCAGCACGACCTCACCGTCGGTGCCCTGGCGAATGGCCTCGGAAAGTTCGACGCCCATCTGATAATAGGCGGTACCCGCCGAGGCGGACTTGTAGGTCACACGGGTCTCGGCCTGGGCGGACAGTGCGGTGGCGCCCACCAGCACGGCGGTGGCCGATGCCAGCAGGGTGCGGGTGAAGGCGTGCTTGGGATGCGGCATGTGATTCTTCCTCGAGTGTCCAGCAGTCGTTGACGATGCACTTGTTGTAGTGTTTCAGGATGACGCATTTATTAGGAAACATCCTGCAAAAGACTATAATGCCGATTTTTTGGCGCAAGGGAAATTTAGGATTAGCCATGCGTACCACGGCCGTAATCGGCGGCGCCGGAGGAATCGGCAGCGCCATCGTCGAACAGCTGCTCGCGGCGGGCGATTTCGTTCATGTCCTGGACCGCGAGGAGCGACGCGCGACGGCGGCGCCCCTGGTCGACGCCTGGCCGCAGCGATGCGCCTTCGTCGGCTGTGACCTGGGCCGCCCCGAGGATATCTCCGCCGCCTTCGCCGGGATCGAGGCGCGGGGCGCCGGGCTCGACGTGTTCGTCAGCGCCGCCGGCGTGATCCAGCGCGGGCCTTTCGTCGAGGTGCCGGCCGACGCGCTCGACGCAATGCTGACGGTCAACGTCCGCGGCGCCTACCAGGCACTGCAGGCCGCCGCCCGATTGATGATGGCCGGTGGCGGCGGGCGTATCGTCATCGTCGCCTCGGCCCATGGCCTGCGTACCACCAGCGAGCGTTCGGCCTATGCCATGTGCAAGGGCGCCATGCTGGCGCTCACTCGCGCCCTGGCGGTGGAACTGGGCCCCCACGGCATCCTGGTCAACGCCGTAGCCCCGGGGCCGGTCAGCGTGGGCATGCAGGATGCCGAGTCCGAATCGCGGCGGCGCTGGCAGGCAGCGACGCCGCTCGGCCGGGTGGCCGAAGCCGGCGAGGTGGCCAGGGCCGTGGCCTTCCTCGCCTGCGCCGAGAACACCTTCGTCAGCGGAGAGACGCTGGTGGTGGATGGCGGCGCCAACGTCTCGATGTAGGGAAACGCTGCACAATTTGCACAGCGCTTCCATGGCACTTCCATAGCGCCGTTCTCGACGTCACTGGGGTCAAATACCAAACGCCACCTTGGCCACGTCGCGGTAACGCTTGGCGAAGCGCACCGTCATACCTTCCTTGAGGAAGTCAGGCAATTCTTCGTAGTCGCGGCGGTTGGCCTCGGGCAGGATCACCTCGAAGATCCTGCTGCGCCGGGCGGCGATGATCTTCTCGCGAATCCCGCCCACCGGCAGGACCTGGCCGGTCAGGGTCAGCTCGCCGGTCATCGCCAGCGGCCGGTCGATGCCTTGGTGGCGCGCCAGGGACAGCAGCGCCGTGGCCATGGTCACCCCCGCCGAGGGACCGTCCTTGGGCGTGGCGCCTTCGGGCACGTGCAGGTGCACGAAGGCGGAGTCGAAGAAGTCGGTATCGACCCCGTACTCGGCGAGGTGACCCAGGGTGTAGCTGTAGGCGATGTTGGCCGACTCCTGCATCACCTCGCCGAGCTTGCCGGTCAGCTTGAAGCCGCGGGTCAGCGAGTGCACCTTGCCGGCCTCGATCGGCAGCGTGGCGCCGCCCATGGAGGTCCAGGCCAGGCCGGTGACCACGCCTTCGCCCTTGAGCACCTGTTCCTGGCGGAACAGCGGCGCCCCGAGGTACTCCTCGAGGTTCTTGACCGAGATGCGTACCGAGGCCTGCTCGCCTTCGAGCAGCTTGACCGCGGCCTTGCGCACGATGCTGTGCAGCTGCTTCTCGAGCTGTCGCACGCCGGCCTCACGGGCGTAACCCTCGATCACTTGGCGCAGCGCCGCGTCGGTGAGGTTGATGCGCTTCTTCGGGATCCTGTCGCGCTCGAGCAGCTTGGGCCACAGGTGGTGCTTGGCGATGGCCATCTTCTCCTCGGCGATGTAGCCCGACAGACGGATCTGCTCCATGCGGTCGAGCAGCGGACCGGGGATGGTGTCGAGCGCGTTGGCGGTGCATACGAACAGCACCTTGGAGAGATCCAGGCGCACGTCGAGGTAGTGATCGAGGAAGTCGACGTTCTGCTCGGGGTCGAGCACCTCGAGCAGGGCCGAGGCCGGGTCGCCCTGGAACGACTTGCCCAGCTTGTCGATCTCGTCGAGCATGATCACCGGGTTTTCGACCTCGACCTCCTTGAGCGCCTGGACCAGCTTGCCCGGCATGGCGCCGATGTAGGTGCGGCGGTGCCCCTTGATCTCGGCCTCGTCGCGCATGCCACCCACCGAGAAGCGGTAGAACTCCCGCCCCAGCGCTTCGGCGATGGAACGCCCGACCGACGTCTTGCCCACCCCGGGCGGGCCGACCAGCAGCAGGATCGAGCCGCCCACATCGCCCTTGAAGGTGCCCTCGGCGAGAAATTCGATGATGCGCTCCTTGACGTCCTTGAGGCCGTCATGGTCGCGGTCGAGCACCGCCCGGGCGTGCGCCAGGTCGAGCTGGTCCTGGCTGCGCACGCCCCACGGCATCGACGTGAGCCAGTCCAGGTAATTGCGCGTGGTGCCGTACTCCGGCGAGCCGGTCTCCAGCACCGAGAGCTTGTCGAGCTCCTCCTCGATGCGGGTCAGCACCTTGGGGGGCACCGTCAGCTCCTCCAGTCGGTCGCGGAAGGTATCGACGTCGTTCTCGCGGTCATCCTTGGAGATGCCCAGCTCGCGCTGGATCACCTTGAGCTGCTCGCGCAGGAAGAACTCGCGCTGACGCTCCTGCATCTGGGCATTGACCTGCTCGCTGATCTCGGTCTGCAGCTGGGCAACGTCGATCTCCTTGCGCAGCAGCGGCAGCACCTTCTCCATGCGCGCCTGCACCGGCAGCGTCTCGAGCACGGCCTGCAGCTCGCGCCCCTTGGCCGAGGTGATGGCGGCGGCGAAGTCGGTCAGCGGCCCCGGCTCGTGGGGGCTGAAGCGGTTGAGGTAGTGCTTGAGCTCTTCGCCGTAGAGCGGGTTGATCGGCAACAGCTCCTTGATGCCATTGATGATCGCCATGGCGTAGGCGCGGGTCTCGTCCTCGTCGGCCTTGACCGGCTCGCGCGGATAGCTGACCTCGACCAGGAAAGGGGGCTCCTTCGACAGCCAGCGCTGGATGCGGAAGCGGCGCAGGCCCTGGGCGATGAACTGCAGCTGCCCCTCCTCGCCGTGCATCTTGTGCACCTTGACCGCGGTGCCGATCTCGGGGAAATGCTCATGACCGAGCTCGTCCACCGCCCGGTCGCCGACGAAGGCCACCCCCAACGTCTGGTGGGGAGTATTGCCGACCCGGCGCATGGTCTCCTCCCAGCGCTCGCGGTTGATCACCAGCGGCTGGACCTGGGCGGGAAAGAAGGGGCGGTTGTGGATCGGCAGCAGGTAGATGCGCTCGGGCAGGTAGTCACTGGCCGGAATCACGGCGTTGGCGACTTCGTCCACCTCGCCATCGGAACCCAGCGCCTCGTCGGAGCCCGCCCGCGCCTGCCGCCAGTTGTGTTCGTCCTGATCATGCTCGCTCATGAAGACCTCGTCCTGAAGCTAGGAAAGCCGGTACACACTGAGCTGAGCAATGCGGGCGACGGCGGCCAACTTCAAGTCGGGCGTATCATTTGCCTGCGAAAGAAAAGGACGCCGCGCCTCTTCAGCGCCACAGGGGCGGCAGCGGGCGGCCGTTGACGCGCACCTGGCCCCGCCCGACGTCGACCTCGAGCGTGCGGGTATCCAGTGGCAAGCCGAGCCAGAGGGCAACCACGGTAGGCAGCTCGTACCAGGTGAAGTCGCCGTCGAGGCGCCGCCGCCAGCGCTCCTTGGCTTCGGGTTGGTCGAGGTCGGTCAGGCTCAGTGCCTCCAGCCGGCGGCCGTCGAAGAACAGCGCGCCATCGACGCGCGCCGCCAGCCCCAGCATCGGGCTGTCCAGCTCGAGGCGCTTGAGGTCGAGACGCGGCGAGTCCTGCAGGATCGCCAGCAGGTAGGGTTCGAGCTCGGCCAGCAGCGCCTCGCGGTCGCCAGCGTGGCGACCGCTGGCGGCCAGCTCACGCAGCCGCGACATGGTGCTGCGGATCGCATCGGCATTGAGCCGCGACAGCTCGGCTTCTACCTGCCCGGTCAACAGGACCTGCTCGGCGGTGTGGATCTCGCCCAGGTCGAGGTCGAGCTGCATGCGCAGCTCCTGGTCGTCCAGCGAGACCCGATTTGCCAGGCGCACGGCGGTGGCATCGAGCTTGAGCTGGGGCTGGTGCCAGGAGAGCGATTCGACCAGCAGGCGGTCCTCCTGGGTGAAGGCGTGCGCTCCCTCGGTATAGGCATACTGGCTGTTGAGCGTGGCGGGACCGATTTCCAGCCGCACGGCACCGTCGCTGAGCGTCCACGCCTCCAGCTGGGCGCGCAGCCGCCAGTCGCCCTGTTCGCCGCTGAAGCGCAGGCGCCCCCCTTCGAAGGTCAGCTCGCGCTGCTGCTGGGTGATACGCAGAGGGGACAGCTGAATCCCGCCCTCGAGGGCACCGTTCAGGGTGTGGTAGCTGGCCTCCCACTGGGGCGGAGAAGAGGCCAGCGAATCGCCGAACAGATTGTCACCGTCGGGGCCATGGCGGAGCATCGCCTCGCCGTCGAGCTGCGTGCTGAGCACGCCATGGCGGGCATGATAGGTCAGCTCCAGCTGCCACGTCTGGCCGAACAGCGGCGCCAGGAGAATGCGCCCGGTCGAGGACCACCAGCCCTGCTCCACGTCCACGCGCTTGATGTCGATCTCCCCGCGCGCCTCCAGGTCGGTGAGCGTACGGGCCATTTCTCGCTCGAACAGCCAGCTCGAGACCGCCTGCCCCGCCAGCCAGGCCAGCACCACCACGACCAGCAGCGGGACGATGAGCCGTTCCTTGCGCATAGCGTTCGCCTCCCTGTCGGTTTCCTTGCGCCAGCCCGTTCAACAATAGGTAACTTAGTGCAACCAGAGCCACAGGTGCATCGTGCTCCAGGCGTAGATGGCAGCCAGGACGTCATCGATCATGATGCCGAACCCGCCCGCCACGCGCCGATCGGCCCAGCGAATCGGCCATGGCTTGAACACGTCGAAGATGCGGAACAGCACGAAGCCCCACAGCGCCGCTTCCCAGGAGAACGGGACGGCGGCCATGGCGATCCAGTAGCCGACGAACTCGTCCCATACGATGCCGGAGTGATCGTGGACCCCGAGGTCGCGCGAGGTCTTGTCGCATAGCCACACGCCGGCCAGGAAGGAGACCGTCACCAGCGAGAGATACCAGGTCAGCGGCAGCTCCGAGAGCAGCCAGTAGAAGGGGATCGCCGCCAGGGTACCGAAGGTGCCCGGCGCCCAGGGCACGCCGCCGCTGCCCAGGCCGAAGGCGAAGAAGTGGACGGGGCGCCGCCAGACGCTCGGCGGGCAGCGGTTCATGACCCGCCCCCGCGGAAGTGCTGCCAGCCATGGCTACCCTCGAGGGCGACGCCCGAGATACCGGCCTCGCCACGAACCGTACCGATCGCGGTCAGCGCCAGCCCCTGCGCCGCCAGGCGACGCCTGGCCTCCTCCAGGGCGCTGCGGGGCAGGCTGACCAGAAGTTCGTAGTCGTCGCCGCCGCACAGCGCGGCGCGACTGGCCGCCGCCTCGCCCAGCGCCTCGACCAGGCCATCCGCCAGCGGCAGCGCCTCGGGCTCGAGCCCGGCGCCCACGCCCGACGCCGCGAGGAGGTGTTCGAGATCGGCCAGCAGGCCGTCGGAGATGTCGATGGCGGCACGGGCCAGGCCGCGCAGCGCCTGGCCGGCTGCGAGCCGCGGGGTCGGCTTGAGGTAGCGGGCCAGCAGCGGGTGGCCGAGGTCACGCTCGCCGCGCTGCCACAGCGCCAACCCACCGGCCCCACCGCCGAGCGCACCGGTCACGGCCAGCACGTCGCCGGCTCGGGCTCCGCCGCGGGACAGCGCTTCCCCGTTCGGCACCTCGCCCATCACCGTGACCCCGACGGCGAGTTCGCCGCGGGTCACGTCGCCCCCCACCAGCGCGACATGGCTGGCCTGGCAGAGCGAATGAAAACCGCGGGCGAACTCCGCCAGCCACGCCTCGTCGTCATTCTCGAGCGCCAGCGCCATGAGGCACCAGCGCGGCTCGGCCCCCATCGCGGCGAGATCGCTCAGGCTCACCGCCAGGGCACGGTAGCCGATTGCCTCGGCCGGTGCGTCGGCGGGAAAGTGCACGCCGGCCACCGAAGTATCGACGCTGACCGCCAGCTGCCTTCCCGGCCGCGGGGCGAGCAGCGCACAGTCGTCACCCACGCCCAGCGGCACGCCGGCCTCCGGGCCGGGTGCAGCGGGCGTGAAATGGCGGGCGATCAGTTCGAATTCGCTGGCCACCGGTGGCACCTTCAGCCGCGACGCGCCCTGACCTCGGCGCTACGCAACCGGGCGGCCAGCTTGTCGAGAATGCCGTTGACGTACTTGTGCCCGTCGGTGGCGCCGAAGGACTTGGCGAGCTCGACGCCTTCGTTGATCACGACCCGGTAGGGGACGTCCAGCCGGCGGCTGAGCTCGTAGGCGCCCAGGCGCAGGATGGCCAGTTCGATGGGGTCGAGGTCTTCCAGGCGGCGGTCGAGCAGAGGCGCGATGGCGGCATCCAGGTCGTCACGGAAACGTACCACGTTGTGCAGCAGCTCGTGGAACAGGGCCAGGTCGGCGATCTGCATCACCTTGGCCCAGTTCTCGTGATCCTCCAGGTCGTCATCGGGCAGCTGGCTGCGGAACTCGGCCTCCACGGCGGTCGCCGACTTGCCGGTCATGTGCCACTGGTAGAGGCCTTGTACCGCCAGTTCGCGGGCCGCGCGCCGTGCCTGCTGGCCTGCCGACGGGGTGCGCTGCGGACGCGATTCACTCATGAAGCTTCTCCGCTCTGGTTGTCACCGAAACCACGCAGCAACGACACCATCTCCATGGCGGCCATGGCGGCCTCGGCGCCCTTGTTGCCGGCCTTGGTGCCGGAGCGCTCGATGGCCTGCTCGATCGAGTTGACCGTCAGCACGCCGTTGGCGATGGGCGTCTCGAACTCGAGCTGGAGGTTGCCCAGCGCCGCGTTGCAGCCACCGGCCACGTACTCGAAGTGCGGCGTGCCGCCACGGATCACCGCGCCGAGGGCGATCACCGCGTCGGGACGCGCCACCTGCAGGGCGCGCTTCACTGCCAACGGCAGCTCCCAGGCCCCCGGCACGTGAACGATATCGATGTTCTCGGCCTCCACGCCGTGGCGCACCAGGCTATCCACGGCGCCTTCGACCAGGCTATCGACCACGTGATGGTTGAAACGCCCCACCACGATCACGTAACGACCGTCGACGTCGACGAAGTTGCCTTCCAGTTGAGACAGGGTATGCATCGCTGATTCCTGAAAATGATCCTGCTGAAAAACGATAGGTTCCGGCTGAAGTCGCGCGGGCCGGCAACTGGTGCCGGCCCCCCTTGTACATGGAAAGAGCGTCGGCTCAGCCTTCGGCGACCGCCCCCTCATCCCCCGGTGCGATCAGCTCGACCACCTCGAGGTCGAAACCGGACAGCGCCGAGAACTTCCATGGCGAGCTGAGCAGTCGCATGCGCCCCACGCCGAGGTGTCGCAGTATCTGCGAACCGGTGCCGATGGTCAGGTAGTTGCCGGCACCGTCGGAGTCGCTGGTGCGAGGCAGGCGGCGGCGCTCCAGGAATACCTCCAACTGGTCGCGAAAGTCCTGGTGCGGGCGGCCATCGTCGAGCAGCACGAACACGCCGTGCTCGACCCGGGCGATCTCTTCCAGCGCGCTGTGGGTCGTCCAGTTGCGGCTCTCGCTCTTCTGCAGCCCCAGCAGGTCGCGCATGGTGTCGGCCAGATGCACCCGTACCGTGGTCAGAACATCGGGGCTCGGCTCCCCCTTCACCAGCGCCACATGGTGGGCATTCTGGATCCGATCGTGGAAGATGTGCAGGGTCAGCTTGCCGACGGCCGTATCGACCAGCGTGGACTCCACCGGCTCGACCGTCTGCTCGTTGTGGATGCGGTAGTGGATCAGGTCGGCGATGGTGCCCATCTTGATGCCGTGCTCGGCGGCGAAGCGCTCGAGCTCCGGGCGCCGCGCCATGCTGCCGTCGTCGTTCATGATCTCGCAGATCACGCCGCTGGGATCGAAGCCGGCCAGGGCGGCCAGGTCACAGGCCGCCTCGGTATGCCCGGCACGGCGCAGCACGCCGCCCGGCTCCGCCATCAGCGGGAAGATGTGGCCGGGCTGAACGATGTCCTCGGCACGGGCATTGCGCGCCGCGGCCACCTGCACCGTACGTGCGCGGTCGGCGGCCGAGATCCCGGTCGTCACGCCTTCGGCGGCCTCGATGGAGAGGGTGAACTTGGTGCCGAAGCCGGAACCGTTGTCGCTGACCATCAGCGGCAGCTTGAGGCGCTCGCAGCGCTCGCGGGTCATCGGCATGCAGATCAGGCCGCGCGCATGGCGCGCCATGAAGTTGATATGCTCGGCCTCGACCTTCTCCGCGGCCATGATGATATCGCCTTCGTTCTCGCGATCCTCATCATCCATGAGGATCACCATCTTGCCCTGCCGAATGTCCTCGATCAGGTCTTCGATGGGAGCCAGGCCCCCGGGGGAAGATTGCACGCTGGAATCTCCGAATGTCGATCGACTTCCTGGGCGATAGGGCAGCGCAACAGCACGTTGCCGACCATATCGCACCACTTGAATGGGCGTCAGAGTACATTGGCGCGGCTTCGGGCGCCAGTAGCGAGTACATTGGCGCGGCTTCGGGCGCCAGTAGCGAGTACATTGGCGCGGCTTCGGGCGCCAGTAGCGAGTACCCTCCCCTCAGTCCTGCCGGTGCTCCGGTCGCGCCGTGATCCGCCAGTCGCGTCCCACGGCGCGGATGTCGAGGATCTCCAGCGGCCGCTGCTGGGCCATGCGTGTCAGGCCCGGCAGGGCGAACAGCGGCCGCGCCTCGCCGCCGAGCAGCGTCGGTGCCACGAACAGCTGCATCTCGTCGACCAGGCCGGCATCGAGCATCGCCCCGGCCAGCGTGGCGCCGGTCTCCAGCAGCAGCTCATTGACCAGCTCCTGTTCGGCCAGGTAGTGCATCAGCACGGCGAGGTCGACGCGGCCATCCTTGCCGGCGCGCAACACCACCACCTCAGCGCCGGCCGCCTCCAGACGGGCGCGGCGCTGCGGCTCGTGCCCGGGCACGGTCGCCACCAGCGTGCGCCCCGGCTCGCGCAGGCAGGCCGCCGCCTGCGGCAGGCGCAGTTGCGTATCGACCACCACCCGCAGCGGCTGGCGTGCGGCGATGGCATCGGCGTCGTCGAGGCCCAGCTGCGAAGCCCGTACCGTCAGGCGAGAGTTGTCGAAGATGATCGAATCGACGCCGGTCATGATCGCACTGGCGGCGGCTCTCAACCGCTGTACCTCGCCCCGTGCCTGGGGGCCGGTGATCCACTGCGATTCACCCGACTGCATGGCGGTGCGGCCGTCCAGGCTCATGGCCATCTTCAAGCGCACGAACGGTCGCCGGCGAGTCATGCGCGAGACGAAGCCGACGTTCAGCTTGCGCGCCTCCTCCTCGAGGAGCCCCACCTCGACTTCGATCCCTGCCTCACGCAGCATGGCGATACCGCGCCCGGCCACTTCGGGGTTGGGGTCCTGCATGGCGACGACGACCCGTTCGACGCCGGCCTCGATCAGCGCCACCGCGCAGGGTCCGGTACGCCCATGGTGCGAACAGGGTTCCAGCGTGACGTAGGCGGTGGCACGGTGGGCCGCCTCACCGGCCATGCGCAGCGCATGGACTTCGGCATGTGGCTCGCCGGCGCGCAGGTGCCAGCCCTCGCCGACCAGGCGCCGGTGACTGACCAGCACGCAGCCGACGCGCGGGTTGGGGTGCGTGGTATAGAGGCCGCGGCGGGCGAGCTGAAGCGCACGTGCCATCCAGGCGGCATCGGTCGGCTTGGCCATCTCTCTCCTCGGCGTTAGTCGTCGGCGGTGCCGGGCGGAAAGCCGGGTTCCTGGGCGAGACGGTCGATCTCGGCGCGGAATTCATCGATGTCCTGAAAACGCCGGTAGACCGAGGCGAAGCGAATGTAGGCCACCTGGTCCAGGCGCTTGAGAGCCTGCATGACGACATCGCCGATGTCGCGCGCCTGGATCTCGCGCTCGCCGCTGGCCCGCAGGCGGTGGCGAATCTGCTCGACGGCGGCCTCGATGGCCTCGGCGCTGACCGGACGCTTCTCCAGCGCACGCAGCATGCCGGCGCGCAGCTTGTGTTCGTCGAAGGTTTCCCGGGAACCGTCGGATTTCACTACCCTGGGCATCACCAGCTCGGCGGTCTCGTAGGTGGTGAAACGCTCGCCGCAATCGGTGCATTGGCGACGACGGCGCACCTGATCGCCCTCGGCCACCAGGCGGGAGTCGGTCACACGGGTGTCATGGGCGCCACAGAAGGGGCAATGCATGGTATCGGTCCGAACGTGGAGCGGGGCGACCGCGAGGCCGCGCAGGGTCACAAGGGTGAACTCGTTGGGCGATAGTGTACCCGTTCACCCGCTGGCCGCCCAGCATCGCCGGCCCCGGACCTCGACGGGGCAGCCTCAGTGCGCATGCCCCTGCGTGTGGCCGGCCTGCGCGGCGTCCGCGACGATACGTCGGACCGGGGCCTCGATCCGCTGGGTTTCGCCCGTCTCGAAGCGGAGCTCGATCTCGACGGGCTCGCCCTCCGCCAGCGGCGCGACCAGTCCGATCAACATCATGTGCAGCCCGCCAGGCGCCAGCTCCGTACTGCCACCGGCCGGCACCACGATCTGCGGCACCCGACGCATCTGCATCACCCCGTCCACGTCCCGATGGTCGTGCAGCTCCGCCGCCTCCGCCACCGGCGTTTCCGCGGCTACCAGCACCACGTCATGCTGCCCCGGGTTGCGCAGCGTCATGAAGGCGGCGGAGGTCTGCGAGCCGGGCGGCACGGCGCGTACCTGCGCATCCTCCACCACCAGCGGGTCGGCCAGCGCCGTCAGCGATACCAGCGACAGACCGGCGGCGACCAGCAGAGCACGAGGCAGCATCATAACGGGACTCCTTTGTTGTATCGTTGGCATGCGCCAGGAAAATGCAGCGCACAGCATACTATGACGCCCACGGTCAGTGCCCGGATGCGTCAACCCGACACGCCAGGCGGTCTCGCTGCGCGGTGAACGGTCCCTGCTCCGCCGACAGGAGCTTCTTTCAAGGAAATCGACATGGTGTTTCGCTTCACACTGCTTACGACGGCCCTCGCCACCCTTGCCGCCGCCCCCGATAGCAGGGCCGACGACTGGCCGCCTCCCGTTCGCGCGCTGATTGCCGAGGGCCTCGAGATCCATGGCGATTTCCCCGCTCCCGGTGGCCTGACGGGCTATGCCGCCAGCCACCAAGGCCGCGAGATGACCGTGTTCGTGACCGCCGATGGCGAACACGCCATCGTCGGAACCCTGGTCGATGCCGAAGGCAACGACCTCTCCGAGGCGCCGCTGGACGAACTGGTGCGCGCTCCCCAGGAGAACGAACTCTGGCGCCGGCTCGAAGAGAGCCACTGGATCGCCGACGGCAGCGTAGACGCCCCACGCACCCTCTATACCTTTACCGACCCGAACTGCCCTTACTGTCATCGTTTCTGGGAAGCTGCGCGGCCCTGGGTGGAGGCCGGCGAGGTGCAGCTGCGCCATATCATGGTGGGCATATTGGAACCCGACAGCCCGGCGAAAGCGGCTGCCCTGCTGGGTGCCGACGAGCCGTCAGCGGCGCTGCACCGCCACAGCAGCGGAAACGACGTGGCGCCGTCGGCCCAGCCCCGAAACATCGAGGACCAGGTCTACCGCAACAATCAGCTGTTCGAGGAACTAGGTTTCTACGCTACGCCGAGCACTCTTTTCCTGCTCGATGGACGTCTGGAGCGGGTGGATGGCATGCCCGACGAGGCGCGCCTGGTGGAGATGATGGGCGGCGAAGCACCTTGAATCGTCCCTTAGGGGATTGCCCGCCGGCTAGAGCCGGGCGGGGCAATCCTCTTGCCGTCATCAATCCTCGAGGTTCTCGAAGCGCGGCATCCCGACATTCCAGGGTCTAACCTCTCCTTTCTCTCCCGTGTTGGAGTGATCTCCCAGCAACACCCCGTCGTGTTCACGCTCGGTTCCATAAAGCGTGTTCTTGTGGAATGTGGCTTCGAAGCGCTCACGAGTTTCCCGGACGTCGCCGGTATAGCGTGGGTCCTGTGGCCGCTCCTGGCTGGTGAGGTAAAGGGCGACATCCCAGGCTTCTTGATCGGTCAGGCTCATAGGCTGGCCGAGCGGCATGTTGTGCTTGACGAATCCGGCCATGGTGAAGGTCCGCGCAATGCCCGCCCCCCAATTATTGGAGCCGTCACCCCACGGAGCCGGAAAGACATACTCGCCATTCTCGTAGAGACCGGAGCCGTCCTCGCTGTGGCAGATCGCACACTGCTCCTGGTAAATCTGCTCGCCGCGCGCATAGTCAGGGGCCTGTTCAGGCTCGTCGAGACGCGGGAAACCCCTCCCATATATCGGCTGCTGCGGATACATGGGCACGCCAGTAGCCAGCCACTGGTGGTAGGCTGAAAGCGCCACCATGTCATCGCTGCCATAAATGGGTGGAGAACCGTTCATTGAATAGGCGAAGCAGCCGGCGATGCGCTCCTCCAGGTTGTTGACGTGCTGGTTCTTGCCGCGGAAATCGGGCAGCGTGACGGCAGCCGGCCATACCGGCCCGCTAAATGGCTGGCGCCCCTCGCCCAAGTGGCAGCTCGAGCAGTTCATGTCATTGAAAACGTTCACGCCGCGCAATTGCTGGGTATTGGTGAACAGGTCATGCCCGCGCCGAATCACTTTCTTCAGCTCGGGATGCAGGTCTGCCTCCTCGAGGTCCTCCATGGTCGGTGGTACGTGCACCAGCTCGCCCTCCTTGGGAGCGGGATAACCCATTTCAACGAGGGTTTCGTATTCCGCCCAGACACCGGCGTTCACGCCCCCCGCCAGAACCACGCCGGTCAGAGCCAGGCCAATCGATCTTCTGTTCATGCTCTGCCCCCTCATTTTGTTGCCAAGTGCTGACGCGAGAGCCATGCCGCCACGGCTCGGATATCTTCATCGCTCATTCGCTTGGCGATGGAGCCCATCAGGTTCTGCGGATCGTTGTCACGTTCACCGGTTTGCCAGGTGCGTAGCTGAGTCTCGATGTAGCCGGCGTGCTGGCTGGCAATTCCAGGAAACGTGCTTCCTGCCCCCTGATTACCAGGACCGTGGCAGCTCTTGCACGACACGATATAGGCATTCCAATCGCCCCGCTGCGCCAGTTGCTCACCTCGCGCGAGCAGCGCCTCGTCGGCGTCTCCACCTCCCCCTGCCTCGGTGACGGGCAATTGGCTGTAATAGGCAGCCACATCAGCGACCTGCTGGTCGTCGAGCATGTTGGCGAAGGGTTGCATGGTGGCATTCTGCCGTCGGCCCGCCTTGAAATCCTGCAGCTGTTTGGCGATGTAAGCGGCATCTAGCCCCGCCAGGCGCGGCCAGGACTCTCCCCCGTCCATATGCTTTCCGCTGCCATCCGCCTGATGGCAGGCCACGCAAGCGGCGGCGGCAGTTTCACCGCGTTGCGGATTTCCCTCTTGGGCCAGGGCCGGCCCGGCCATCAGGCCAAGCATCAGGCCGAGGCTGACTACGCTATTCACGATCGTCATCTCGCATTACTCTCGTCGTTGTTATGGATCCCTTGTGGGTCATTGGTCCGGGGTTACCGAACCCCCCTGGTGCCGCACGAATGGCGGCGTCAATCGAGCTTCGAAACTACCCTCAGTGAGGCAACGGAAGCTCACGCTGCCACCAAAGCGCGCTGCGACGGCCGCCACGATAGACAAGCCAAGGCCACTGCCCTGTTGCATACCGTTTCGCCAGAAGCGATGCGTGACCTGCGTCAGTAACCCGGAATCGACGTCTGACACCTGATTACTTACTCGGAACAACAGTTCGTCATTCTCGACGAGCAACACATGCATAATGAAACCCAAGCGTTGTGCGAAATCCCGCCGCGCAAGAATTAACGCTGCGTTAAGCGACGGGAACGCTTGGCCAAGGGTGAGCGTCCTCACTCAGGCAAAAAGGGCAGCATCAACCAGTCCTCAGCCACGAGCGGGAAACGCGCGTGCCAGGAACCAGCCCGCCACCATCGCCACCAGCATGGCGAACAGCGGGGCGGTAAGCCCGGCGATGGAAGCAATGGCCGGCCCGGGGCAGTAGCCGGAGAGCCCCCAACCGATGCCAAACAGGGCGGCACCGCCGATCAGCCGGCCATCCAGATCCTGACGGGTCGGCAGTTGGAAGGTCTCGCCCAGCATTGGCCGCTCACGACGGAATACGACACGGTAGCCAATGAAGGTCGTCACCACGGCGCCGCCGAGGACGAACATCAAGGTCGGGTCCCAGGCGCCGAAAAGGTCGAGAAAGCCCAGCACGCGCGCGGGGTCGGTCATGCCGGCAAGTGCCAGACCTAGGCCGAACAGCAGCCCAGCGATGTAACCCATGACCGTCTTCATGCCCCACCTCCAATGACGTGCCGCACCACATAGACAGTCACGATGGCGCATGCCAGGAAGGTCGCAGTGGCCACCATCGAGCGGGGCGACAGCCGCGCCAAGCCACAGACACCGTGGCCGCTAGTGCAGCCGCTACCCAGGCCGGTGCCGACTCCAACCAGAAGGCCGGCCACGAGCATGAGCCCCACGCCACCAGCCGGCTGTCCAACTACCTCACCGGGTTCTCCGGCCACGTTACCCAGCCCCCCTCCTGTCAGCATGAGCAATAAAGGACCGCTGATCAGGCCCAGCACGAAGGCCACTCGCCAGGCGCTGTCTCCCTTGGGCAAGGTGGTCACCAGGCTACCGACGATGCCGCTGATACCGGCAATGCGTCCCAACGTGGCCATCAACCAGACAGCTGACAGCCCAATGAGTACGCCACCGACCAGTCCTTGCAAACTTGCGCTCCAATCCACGTCACTCCTCCCGTTTCTTTCAGATTCATTCCGTCCCCATTGTCAGCGGTGCGGACTCCACTCCACCGCATGACGTTCCAGGGGATTGTGTTTCGCCGCGTAGGTAACGCCAGGCATCGAAGGTGCTGAGAAACACCAGGCCCGTCATGTCATGGCAGAAGTCAGTGTGCTTGAGCCGATCCATCACCGGCCCCTTGACCTCCGCCAGGTGCAGCTTGACCCCAGCATCCCGCAAGCGGGTATTGATCGCCTCCAGACTCTCCAATGCCGAGGCATCGATCC
The DNA here is from genome assembly GCF_015992245.1 of Halomonas sp. SS10-MC5. Taxonomy (NCBI): domain Bacteria; kingdom Pseudomonadati; phylum Pseudomonadota; class Gammaproteobacteria; order Oceanospirillales; family Halomonadaceae; genus Halomonas; species Halomonas sp. SS10-MC5. The sequence continues at coordinate 3,298,885 of NZ_CP065435.1, forward strand.
GGTTGACTGCCTGACAAGCCAGCACGATGTGTTCCAGCCCAGGCTCACGCGCCGCCAACGACATCACTAAGTCTTCCAGGTAGCGTGAGTTGGCGAAGTAGAGGCTCTCGTCGACTCGCAATATGGCCAGGCGCGGATCTGTCTCGACTCGATGTCGCTTGACGTTGCGAAAGTGTTCGGTACCCGGCACCCGGCCCACCACCGCGCTATGGGGACGGCTGGTGTTGTAGAGATGCAGCGCCAGTGACAGCCCCACCCCCGCGAGGATGCCGCTCTCCACCCCATGACCGAGCGTCACACCAACGGTGGCGAACATGGCCAGGGCATCGGAGCGTGAGTAGTTCCAGGTGTGCCGCATGGCCTTGATGTCCACTAGGGAGAGCACGGCCACGATAATGGTCGCCGCCAGCGTGGCGATCGGCAGGTAGGCAATCAGCGGGGTCAACAGCAGCGCGGCGACGGCGATGCCTACGGCGGTGAATGCACCGGCGGCTGGCGTCTCGGCGCCCGCGTCGAAATTGACCACCGAGCGGGCGAAGCCACCGGTCACCGGCATGCCGCCGGTCAGCGACGCGGCAATGTTCGAGGTGCCCAGGCCCACCAGCTCCTGGTCCGGGTCGATGCGCTGGCGCCGCTTCGCGGCGAGGGTCTGCCCCACCGAGACCGACTCCACGAAGCCGATCACACTGATCAGCAATGCTGACACGAACAGCTGGCCCCACAGCTCCCCATCGAATCCGGGAAGGGTCAGTGGCGGCAGGCCTGCCGGCACCGTACCTACCACGGCCACGCCCTGCGCATCCAGACCCAGCGACCAAGTCGCCAGGGCGGTGACGGCGACGGCCAGTATCGGCGCCGCCTTGGTCAGCATGTCCGCGGGACGTGCGGGTATGCCCAGCTTCCCAAGGCCGTGCTTGAGCCAACGGCGGGCAACATGGAGGAACGCCAAAACGGCGAAGCCGATGACAAGCGTAGGCCCGTTTACCCCCTCCAGACTGCCACCCAGGCTGACCAATAGCTCCAGCAGGTTATGACCGCTGGCCTCCACACCCAGCACATGCTTTAACTGGCTAGCGGCAATGATCAGCCCCGAGGCGGTAATGAACCCCGAGATGACCGGATGACTGAGAAAGTTGGCCAGGAAGCCCAACCGGGCAATTCCCATCAGGGTTAGAATCAGCCCCGACATCAGCGCCAGCACCAGCGCCGCCCCGAGGTATTCCGGTGAGCCCTGGGGGGCGATCTGTCCCACTGCTGCCGCTGTCATCAGCGAGACCACCGCCACTGGTCCCACCGCCAGGGTCCGACTGGTGCCGAACACGGCATAGACCGCCAATGGTGCGATGCTGGCGTAGAGCCCCACTTCGGGTGGCAGGCCGGCCAGCATGGCATAGGCCAGCGACTGAGGAATCAGCATGATGGTCACGATGACTGCTGCCAGCAGGTCGCTTGCCAGGGTTGCACGCCCGTAGCCTGGCAGCCACTGCAGTATCGGCAGATAGCGCTTGGGACTCATCGCGATGGCTCTCAGAACTTGTTGATCGGCACCTTGAGGTAGACTTGGCCGTTGTCCTCGGGCGGCGGCATATGGCCGGCGCGCATGTTGACCTGCACCGACGGCAGGATCAGCCGCGGCATGTCGAGGGTGGCGTCGCGCTCGGTGCGCATCCTGACGAACTCCTCCTCGCTGATGCCCTCATGAACGTGCACGTTGTGGGCACGCTGCTCGGCGACGGTGGTCTCGTGCTGGTACGCCTCGCGCTCCGGTGCCCTGTAGTCGTGACACAGGAAGAGCCGGGTTTCGCCCGGCAGCGCCAGCACCTTCTGGATGGATTGATAAAGGGTGCGGGCATCGCCACCAGGGAAGTCGCAGCGCGCCGTACCGTAGTCGGGCATGAACAGGGTGTCGCCTACGAAGGCCGCATCGCCGATCACATAGGTCAGGCAGGCCGGTGTATGCCCCGGCGTATGCAGCACTCGTCCTTCCAGGTTACCGATGGCGAAGGTATCGCCTTCCTCGAACAGGCGATCGAACTGGCTGCCGTCGCGGGCGAACTCGGTGCCCGCATTGAAGGCCTTGCCGAAGACCTCCTGGACCACGGTGATCCTGGCACCGATACCGGTCTTGCCGCCGAGCTTCCCATGGAGATAGGGAGCAGCTGAGAGATGATCTGCGTGAACGTGGGTCTCGAGGATCCACTCGACTTTCAACCCCTCGCGCTGGATGAAGGCGACGATCGCCTCCGCCGAACGCGTATCGGTACGCCCTGCGGCGTAGTCGAAGTCGAGCACTGAATCGAGGATCGCACAGGCTCGACTGTCGGGATCCCGGACCACGTAGCTGAAGGTGTTGGTGGGCTCGTCGAAGAAGTGGGTCACGATGGGTTGGGACATGGGCCATGACCTCCGTTGGGTGTCGCTGCATGTCAGATGAGGCAGCATACCTTATCTAAAGTTCTAACGATATATCATTTTTGAATATAAAGCGACCACCTTGAAGCCAACGGCGATAGCACCGCAAGCGGGGCGAGGCGCGAGCCGAGCCTGGCGCCTCGCGTCAGCGCAGCAGGCGTAAATGCTAGAGTTCGATACGCTCGCCGTAGGCGGGAATGAAGGCTTCGATGCCGCTCTCGGCCAGGGCCGATTTCAACGCCTGCTGGGTTTGCGGTTCGCCGTGCACCAGGTAGAGGCGAGGGCGCTCCCGGAAGGCGCCGGCCCAGCCGATCAGCTGGCTCTGTCCGGCATGGGCGGAGAAACCGCCGATCGTGTGCACCTTTGCCCTCACCTCCAGTTCCTGCCCCAGCACACGCACACGTTCGGCGCCGTCGACGAGTTGACGCCCCAGGGTGCCGGCGGCCTGGAAACCGACGATCACGAGCCGGGTGTTGGCCTTTTCGAGGTTGTAGCGAAAATGGTGAACGATGCGTCCACCGGTACACATGCCGGCACCGGCGATGATGATCGCCCCGCCATGGATGCGATTGATCGCCATCGACTCCTCCACCGTGCGGGTCATGCGCAGGATCGGCAGGTACTGACTGGTATCGCCACTGGCGGCGATATTGAGCACCTTGAGGTCCTCGGCATCCAGGCTTTTGCGTGCGCGGTGGTAGAGCTCGGTGACCTTGATCGCCATGGGGCTGTCGAGAAACACCATCTGCTGGCGCAGCCGCCCCTCGTGGTAGAGCACGCTCAGGTGATAGAGGATCTCCTGGGTACGGCCCACGGCAAAGGCGGGAATCAGCACGTTGCCACCGCTGGCATGGGCTTCCTCCAATACCTGGGCGAACTCTTCGAGCGTCTCTTCGAGAGGCCGATGGTCGCGGTCGCCGTAGGTACTCTCCATCAGGACCACATCGGCGTCATACAGCCTGGCGGGATCCTTCATCAGCACCGAGCTGGGGTTGCCCAGGTCTCCCGAGAAGACGAGGCGCTTCGTCAGCCCGGCGGAGGGCACGGCCAGCTCGACGATCCCCGAGCCCAGGATATGACCGGCATCATGAAAGACCAGGGACACGCCACCGGGTAGCTCGATGGGCTGACCGTAGCCGTGGGACTTGCACAATGCCAGCGTGCGCTCCACGTCCTCCAGCGCATAGAGCGGCTCGGCCAGCGGCCTGCCGCTGCGTTGGCGCCTCTTGTTCTCCCATTCGACGTCCTTGGCCATGATGAAGGCGGCATCCTCGAGCATGATGTCGAGCAGGTCGCGCGTGCCACGGGTGCAGTGGATCGGGCCGTCGTACCCCTCGCGCACCAGCTTGGGCAACAGCCCGGCATGGTCCAGGTGCCCGTGCGAGAGCACCACCGCATCGAGCTGCTTCGCCAAGGCGCCGAACGGCACGGCGTTGGCGGCGTCCGCCTGCCTGCCGCCCTGGTGCAGTCCGCACTCCAGAAGCAGACGGTAGGTGCGATCGCCACCCTCCACTTCGATCAGATAACGTGAGCCGGTGACTTCCCCCACCGCCCCCAGGAACGTCAATGTCGACATCTGCCCATGCCCCTTCGCTGTGGCCGTTACATTTTCAGCATACTCGAAGGTGGGGCCGAGGATGCAGGCAAAACCTAGACCTGGGTCAGGTTTGGCTGCAGTCCGTACGGCGCAGCACAGACCGAAAAACGTCAGACCACGACATGGCATTCCTGCGGTGCACGGGGTTGCGTCTTTGAGGTGGAGGCGTATCGACGATACTACTTAACATACAGAAACAAACGCCCACGTGATCCTTGGGAGGATTGGCCATGAGCTCAACGGTTCAACCGGAAGAGCAGGAGCAGGACGGCCTGGTCACGCTCGACAACGTGGAGGAGGCAGAGTCAGCCTCCACCACCGTCCAGTTCCAGCAGGGCCTCGACGGTTATGCCGGGTCCGTCGATACCTACCTGCACGGCGGTTCCAAGGCCACCAGCCGGGCCGGCGCCGCCACGCTCAACGTCGACAGCGACGACAAGGGCAACGAGGTGCAGACACTGCTGCGCTTCGAGCAGATCTTCGGCAGCGGCGCCGGGCAGATCCCGCAGGGCGCCACCATTCTCTCCGCCACCCTGGAGCTTCATACCACCAGCAAGGGCGATGGCGCCCGACTGCACCGCATGCTGATACCGTGGAACGACACCGATACCTGGAACAGCTTCAGCGACGGGCTCCAGGCCGACGGCGTCGAGGCCCGCGCCAGCGCCGACCTCACCACCGGCTTCGTGCCCACCGGCACCACCCGGCTCGACGTCAGCGCCAGCCTGCAGGCCTGGGCCGACGGTGCGCCCAACCACGGCTGGGCGTTCCTGTCGACGGGTCCCGACGGCTGGGACTTCCACTCGGCGGAGGGCAGCACGCCGCCACGGCTGGTCGTCGAGTACACCACCGACGGCAGCGAACCCGACAACCGCCCGCCGGTGGCCAACGACGACAGCGCCACGACAACGGAGGGGGAGGCGGTCGAGATCGCCGTGCTGGCCAACGACAGCGACCCCGACGGGGATCCGCTGACGGTCGACAGCTTCACCCAGCCGGCCAACGGCAGCGTCACCCTCACCGATGACGACATGCTCGCCTACACCCCCGATGACGGTTTCACCGGCGAGGATAGCCTCACCTATCGCGCCTCGGATGGCGAGCTGGCCAGCGATTCCGCCACCCTGAGCGTCACGGTCGAGGAGAACGAACCACCGCCCGCGTCCGCCACGCTGCAGTTCCAGCAAGGCGTCGATGGCTATGCGGGGGTCGTCGACACCTATCTCCACGGCGGCTCCAAGGCCACCAGCCGGGCCGGCGCCACCCTCCTCAACGTCGACAGCGACGACAAGGGCAATCCGGTGCAGACGCTGCTGCGCTTCGAGCAGATCTTCGGCAGCGGCGCCGGGCAGATCCCGCTCGGTGCCACCATCGTTTCCGCCACCCTGGAGCTCAACACCAGCGGCAAGGGCGACGGCGCCCGGCTGCACCGCATGCTGGTGCCGTGGAACGACACCGATACCTGGAACAGCTTCAGCGACGGTCTCCAGGCCGACGGTGTCGAGGCCCATGCCAACGCCGACCTCACCACCGGCTTCGTGCCCACCGGCACCACCCGGCTCGATGTCACTGCCAGCCTGCAGGCCTGGGCCGACGGCGCGCCCAACCACGGCTGGGCGTTCCTGCCGACGGGCCCCGACGGCTGGGACTTCCACTCGGCGGAGGGCAGCACGCCGCCGCGGCTGGTCGTCGAGTACACCACCGACGGCAGCGAACCCGACAACCACCCGCCGGTGGCCTACGACGACAGCGCCACGACCAGCGAAGATGCCGCGGTCGAGATCGCCGTGCTGGCCAACGACAGCGACCCCAACGGGGATCCGTTGACGGTCGGCAGCTTCACCCAGCCGTCCAACGGCAGCGTCACGCTGAATCCCGACGGCACCCTCCTCTATACACCCACGGCGGGCTTCGTCGGCGATGACGTCTTCACCTACCGTGCCTCGGATGGCGAGCTGGCCAGCGACCCCGCCACCGTGACCGTCACGGTCGAGCCGGCCGAACCACCTCCCGTGACCGGCACGCTGCAGTTCCAGCAGGGCCTCGACGGCTATGCCGGTGTCGTCGACACCTACCTGCACGGGGGGTCCAAGGCCACCAGCCGGGCCGGGGTGACCACGCTCAACGTCGACAGCGAGGACAAGGGCAACGCGGTACAGACGCTACTGCGCTTCGAGCAGATCTTCGGCAGCGGATCCGGGCAGATCCCGCTGGGCGCCACCATCGTCACCGCCACCCTGGAGCTCAACACCACCGGCAAGGGTGACGGCGCCCGGCTGCACCGCATGCTGATGCCGTGGAACGATACCGATACCTGGAACACCTTCACCGATGGCCTCCAGGCCGACGGCGTGGAGGCCCATGCCAGCGCCGACCTGGTCACCGGCTATGTACCTGTCGGCACTACCCGGCTCGACGTCACCGCCAGCCTGCAGGCCTGGGCCGACGGCACGCCCAACTACGGCTGGGCCTTCCTCCCGGTGGGCCCCGACGGCTGGGACTTCCATTCGGCGGAGGGCAGCACGCCACCGCGACTGGTCGTCGAGTACACCACCGACGGCAGCGAACCCGACAATCACCCGCCGGTGGCTAATGACGACAACGCCACGACCAGCGAGAACGCGGCGGTCGAGATCGCCGTGCTGGCCAACGACAGCGACCCCGACGGGGATCCGTTGACGGTCGGCAGCTTCACCCAGCCGACCCACGGTACCGTCACGCTGAACCCCAGCGGCACCCTCACCTACTCGCCGAACCAGGGTTTCATCGGCAGCGATAGCTTCACCTACCGCGCCTCGGACGGGAGCCTCCAGAGCGGTTCAGCCACGGTCATCGTCTCCGTCGAATCCGGCATGCCCCCGCCCATTCCGCTGGAAACCTCCTACATTGCGACCGAATTCGGCACAGACCACCGACGCAATTTCGAGCACACCAATGCCAACAAGAGTTTCTTTCATGCCGGTACCTGGTGGGCCGTGTTGCCGGAGCAGAGCGGCTGGCACGTGTATCGCTTCGACGGCACCCTGCCCGAACCCGGCACGATGGGCGGGTGGTCGGTGGCGAGCCCGACCATGATGACCAGCGGCCGCCGAGCCGACATCGCCTGGCATGACGCGACCGATACGCTGTACGTGCTCAATTTCGGACCCACCGAATCGACGCCGCACCTCTATGCCATGGCCTATGACGCCCAGGCCCAGTCGTTCGTCGTGTCGGCGGATATCAAGCTGGCCGGTTCGGGCGGCAAGCTGTCGGGAGTGGAATGGCAGCGCAACCCCGACATGGCATTGGGAATGGACCAGAACGGCAACCCGCTGGTGGCCATCATCGGCCCTTCCGAAGCGGGCGGCGAACAGGGCTTGAAGCTGGCCTACCCGACCTCGAGCGACCTCTCGGCCTGGAGCGTGGTCGATATCGATAACGGCCCCACCACCGTCTCGGCCAGCAACGGCGACAACAAGGTCGACTTCGTGTCCTTCCAGTTGAACGGCGTCGACCATGTCGGCCTCGTCTACGGCGACAGCACCGCCAACGCCTGGAAGTTCGCCTCCCAGCCAACCTCCGCGACGCCCAGTGACTACGCCGACGGCTGGACCATCGAGCAGATCACCGACCGCGTGGCCCTGGATGATCATCTTGCCGCGGTATGGACCGGCAGCGCCATCGTCATGACCATGAAAGACGACAGGGATGCGATCTGGCTGGTCAAGGGCCTGCCCGGCGCCTGGGAGGAGCCGGTACTGGTGCATGCCGCCTCCCACAAGGCCAGCCGGCCGACCCTGGCCTATGACGAAGACAACGACTTCATCTACATCTTCTACCAGGAGAACGCCGTGAGCCCGTATGGTGACATTCATTTCAAGGTTTCACAGGTCGCCGAGCTATCCTTCGACACCGCCGCTTCCGGCACGCGAATCCTGACCAGCGGCAGCAACGACGAGAACATGACCGACCCTCAGACCCCCGTGCACGCCGTCGGTGAAGCTACCGGCGACAAGTTCTTTCTGTTCGCCCGCAACGCCGAGGCCAAGGAGATTTGGTACAACGACTTCCAGCTTGACGACGACATCTTTCTCGCCTGAGCGCCGGGCGCGTCACGCCTCGCGCACCGACCGGGCAAACATGTCGGTCAGCGGCTTGAGCAGATAGCTGGCGAAGGTACGCTCACCGGTGCGGATCATGACTTCCGCCGGCATCCCCGCCAGCAGCTGCATGTGGCCGTCCAGGGCCTGCCGCCCCGTGTCGGACACTCTCAGCCGAACCCGATAGAACCGCGCACCGGTCGCCTCGTCGGTCTGGCTGTCGGCACTGACATAGACGACTTCTGCCAGGCTCGAATGGGTCTGGCGCTGGTTGAAGGCGGTAAAGCGGATCTCGGCCGCTTGCCCCGGATACAGCCGGTCGACATCGCGCCCGGGCACGCGAGCTTCGATGATGAAGCCATCGCCCGCCGGTACCAGGTCGAGCAGCGAATCGCCCGGACGAACCACATCGCCGATGGAATGCACGCGGCGTTCCACCACCGTACCGGCGACGGGCGCCTTTATCGTGGTTCGCAGAACCTGATCCGACAGCGAGATGATGCGCTCCTCGGCTTCCGAGACCCGCGCCTGAACGTCGCGCAGTTGCTCGCCTACTTCCTTGTGGAATTCCTGAATTCGAACCTCGCGCAGCATGCGGTTCTCGCTCAGTTGGGAGCCCAGCCGACCGATCTCGGCACGCCGGCCGGCCACCTCGCCTTCGAGTTGCAGCAGGTCGCGCTCGACCTCCCGCAGACGCAGGTTATCGACGAGCCCCTTGGAATAGAGTCCGCGCAGGTCATTCTCCTCGGCGCTCAGCGAGGCCAGGTGACGCTCTCCCAGCCGCACCGCCTCCTCCAGTCCTTCGATCTGGCGTCTCAGCTGTATGACCTGCTCGTCCAAGGCCTCCAGCGCACCGCGATGGGATTCACGCCGCGCGACGAACAGTGCCTGTTGCAGGGCCAGCACCTCCTGAACCCTCGGCAGGTCGCTCGTTGTCAGCTCCTCGGGGATCGACAGCGTTGCACTGCCCTGCTGTTCGGCCAGCAGACGCAGCTCAGTGGCCCGGTGAATGAGATACTGCGAACGCATGATCTGCAGCTGACTTCGGGCCTGGGTATCGTCGAGCACGACCAGGGGCTGGCCAGCCGTCACGCTGTCGCCATCCTCTACCAGAATCTCCCGCACGATACCGCCCTCGAGATGCTGCACCGTGCGCCGGTAGGACTCCGCCGCCACGTACCCCGGCGCCACCACCGAGACGGAGAGTTCCGCGGTAAAGGCCCAGCCTCCAAAGCCCCCCAGCCCCAGCAGCAGCACCAGCAGGCCAAGGCGGTGATAGCGGCGCTCGTCGAGGGGAACGTGCGGGACCGATGCCGGCGCCGAGCCTGCCCCCACGCATGGCTGGTCGTCTCGGGTCGTCGTCATCTTCGCCCCTCCACGGGTGGTGGCGCGGCCGCCTGGCGCGCCTGCGCCTCGGCGGCCGCGCTGGGCACCGGCTTAATGGTCAGGCTTGCCATCACCTCTTCCCGCCGGCCGAAGCGCTGCATCTCGCCGTCGCGCAACAGCAGCAGCCGGTCCATTCCCTTCAGCACGCTGATGCGGTGGCTGATCACGCAGAGGGTGACGCCCTCCTGCTTGAGCGCCGACATCGCCGCCGCCAGGGCTCGCTCGCCGCGGTCGTCGAGGTTGGCATTCGGCTCGTCCAACACCACCAGCACGGGATCGCCATAGAGCGCGCGCGCCAGGGCAAGGCGCTGACGCTGCCCCCCCGAAAGGCCGCTGCCGGAAGCGATGAGGGTGTCGTAGCCATCGGGAAGGGCCAGGATCATCTCGTGCACGCCCGCCTTGCGCGCCGCTGCCACGACCCGGAGCGAGTCGACCTCGCCGAAGCGGGCAATGTTCTCGGCGATGGTGCCATCGAACAGCTCGATGTCCTGGGGCAGGTAGCCGATGCACGGGCCCAGGGCGTCACGTTGCCAGCTGGCAATGTCGGCTCCGTCGAGACGCACCGTCCCGGCCGACACGGGCCAGATGCCCAGCATGACCCGAGCCAGGGAGGATTTGCCGGCGGCACTCGGCCCGATGATGCCGAGATGCTCGCCGGGCGCCAGCTCGAAATGGACGTTGCTCAGCACCGGAATCCGGCCGCCCGGCACGCTCGCAGTCACGTTCTCCAGACACAGACGGCCGCTTGGCCGTGGCAAGGGCATCCGCTCGGGCTCCACCGGTACCTTGAGCAGTAGTTCCTCGAGACGGTGGTAGGCGCCACGCGCGGAAATGAAGCCCCTCCAGGTGCCGATCATTCGGTCGATGGGGGCCAGCGCTCGCCCCATCACGATGGAGCCGGCGATCATCATCCCCGGCGTCAGTTCTTCCCGCAGCACCAGCCAGGCGCCCAGTCCCAGGATCAGGGATTGGGCCAGCAGGCGCAGCACCCGTGCACTGCTGGCCAGTGCCTCGCCGCGATCGCTGGCCTGGGATTGCCCCGCCAGGTAGCGCCGGTGTCGCTGCGACCAGCGCGCCAGAATGCCCGGCAGCATGCCCATGGCGTGCAGTGCCTCAGCGTTGCGCAGGTTGGCGTCGACCAGTTCGTTCGCCTTGATCTGTTCGATGGCAGCCCCGCTCAGCAGCGGCTGGGTCATCTTCTCCCCCACCGCGGTCAGCGCCAGCAGCACCAGGCCGGCCCCCGTGGCGAACAGCCCCAACCAGGGGTGGAAGAAGAAAAGCACTGCCAGGTAGACCGGTACCCAAGGGGCATCGAAGAACACCAGCAGCCCATTGCCGGCCAGGAACTGGCGCAGGGTAGCCAGGTCGGTGAGCGGCTGGGCCGACTGCCGGCTTCCCGTCAGCAGGCTGTGTCGAAACATGGCCTGGCACAGCCTCCCGCTGAGCTGAAGATCCAGGCGATTGCCGATACGCACCAGGATGCGATAGCGCACCAGCTCGAGCAGCCCCATGATGAGGAACAGGAAAACCACCACCAAGGTAAGCATCAGCAGGGTCTCGCCGCTCAGGGTGGTCAACACGCGGTCGTATACCTGCAGCATGTAGATGGCCGGTACCAGCATCAGCAGATTGACGAAGAGGCTGAAGAGCCCCACCGAGGCAAAGGAACCCCGACAGGCCTGCAGGGCATGGTGAAGTTCCGAGGCTTGAGGTATCCGGACCATTGCAGGTCACCGTATGGGAGAGACGCCACCCAACCTTCATTACGGAAAGAAACACACCGTTTCAATCACGGTAGCACGCCACGCGCACGGCACCATCAGCCGTGCAGGAAAATGAACTCAAGGAGTTGATGACGCTAAGTCTTTTGGCTGAGCAACGAAGGCATCGGCCCCGCTTCCCCCAGAAACGACGACGCCTCGTGCCGTCACCGGCACGAGGCGTCGGGATGCGTTATCGCAGGGTATTCAGCGATAGACGGGGAACTGGGCGCAGACGGCCTCGACCTTGCCTTTCACCTCGGCTTCGACACCGGCGCTATCGTCACCCTTGGCCATGGTGTCGAGGATGTCGCAGATCCAGCCGGCCAGCTCGCGGCATTCGTTCTCGCCGAAGCCGCGAGTGGTCACCGCCGGCGTCCCGATGCGCAGGCCGGAGGTAACGAACGGGCTCTGCGGATCGCCAGGCACGGCGTTCTTGTTGACGGTGATGTGGGCGCGGCCCAGGGCGGCGTCCGCGTCCTTGCCGGTCAGCCCCTGCTTGATCAGCGAAAGCAGGAAGAGGTGATCCTCGGTGCCGCCGGAGACCACGTCGTAGCCGCGCTCGATGAACACCCCGGCCATGGTCTGAGCGTTCTTCACCACCTGCTGCTGGTAGGACTTGAACTCGGGCGCCATGGCCTCCTTGAAGCACACTGCCTTGGCGGCGATGACGTGCTCGAGCGGGCCGCCCTGGCCGCCGGGGAAGACGGCGGACTGCAGCTTCTTCTCGATCTCGGCGTCGCCCTCGCTGGAGAGGATCAGGCCGCCGCGCGGGCCGCGCAGGGTCTTGTGGGTGGTGGTGGTCACCACGTGGGCGTGGGGCAGCGGGCTCGGGTAGACCCCGGCGGCGACCAGGCCGGCGATGTGCGCCATGTCGACCAGCAGGTAGGCGCCCACCGCGTCGGCGATCTCACGGAATCGGGCCCAGTCGATGATCTGGGAGTAGGCGGAGAAGCCGGCAATGATCATTTTCGGCTGGTGCTCCTGGGCGAGACGCGCGACTTCCTCGTAGTCGATGCGGCCGCTGTCGTCGATGCCGTACTGCACCGCGTTGTAGTGCTTGCCGGAGAAATTCGGCTTGGCGCCGTGGGTGAGGTGGCCGCCGGCATCGAGGCTCATGCCCAGCACCGTGTCGCCCGGCTTGACCAGCGCCTGGAACACGGCGCTGTTGGCCTGGGAGCCGGAGTGCGGCTGGACGTTGGCATAGCTGGCGCCGAACAGCTGCTTGGCGTAGTCGATGGCCAACTGCTCGACGATGTCGACATATTCACAGCCGCCGTAGTAGCGCTTGCCGGGATAGCCTTCCGCGTACTTGTTGGTCAGCTGGCTGCCCTGGGCCTCGAGAACGCGGGGGCTGGCATAGTTCTCGGAAGCGATCAGCTCGATGTGCGCCTCCTGGCGAGCGACCTCCTTCTGCATCGCATCGAACAGGGCATCATCGAAACCGGCAATCGTCATGTCACGGCTGAACATCGGCGGGAAACCTCGCATCACGGGGAAATCGGGATGCGCCATGATACCCCAGCCCATGACGGCTTTCACATGAAAGGCCGTCATGGAGCGGTGCAGAAATTCTCATGCGGGGTTTAGCGTGTCTCGACTTTTATGTTGAGCTTCTCCGCCACCCCCAGCGGATCGGTCTGGTAGCTGTTCACGGTGCTCTCGGCGGGCAGCTTCACCCGCACTTCAAGCTCCTCGGCGCTACCCTCAAGCAGCTCGACCAGCCCCAGCAGGACCGCCTGCGCTTCCGGGCCGAACATCATGCCGAGACCCTGGGCCTGGGTGCGCGCCTGCTCGACGTACTGCGCCTCGGTAACTCCCTCCATCGCCGCGCCCAGGGTCGCCAGGCGGGCGAACAGCCCCTTGTCGGCCAGGTTCAGGCGCATGTCGCCACCCAGCAGGGTCGCGCGCTCGAGCCAATCGGTGTCGGCAAAGGCATCGGCCGGCGTGATTCCCGGCGGCAGCCGCACCGGCAGATTGATGTCGAACAGCAGGCGCAGCGCATCCTGGACGTCGACCTGGCTGTCGCTGACCAGCACGCTGTGCTCGCCCTTCTCCTGCCAGCTGCCGAGAAAAGCGGCGTCGAGCCGCAGTTCGCCGCTGCCGTCGGTCAGCACGTTGCTGGCCATGCGCAGCTGGGTGCGCTCCTCCTCGGGCGCCAGCTCGATCATGCGCGCCAGATCGAGATGCAGGCCTTCGAGGCGCACGCCGCCCTTGCCATCGTCGAAATCGCCGTCGACGTCGAGCAGGGCCAGGCTGCCGACCAGCTCGCTGGCCTCCACGTCGAGGTCGCGCAACAGCAACGACGCCAGCGTTTCCTCGCCTTCGGTATCGAGCCCGGTCAGCTCCTCGAGACGCAGCGAGGCCAGAGTGAAGGAGCCCGAGCCGATCTCGTCCAGGTCTTCCGCCGCCCCCGCCACGCCGGTGATCTCGAGCATGCCGATGGCGTCGTGGGTCAGCGACTCGCCACGCACCCGTTCGATGGTCATGCGCCCCTGGCCGCGCTGCAGGGGGGTGTCGGGAAAGAGCTCCCCGGCCAGCTCCGAGGCCAGTTCGAGCACGATGCCGTCGATGGCCAGGCTGCCGAGGCGTACCTCCTCGGGGTCCAGCCCCGCATGCAGCGGGATCACGGCGCGCGAGGGCTCACCCATGACGATTCGCTCCGCGCTCATCAGCGTCAGCTCGGTCAGGCTGTCCTCGATGCGAAAGCCTTCCAGCGTCACCTCGTCGGGCGCATCGTAGTCGCCGCTGACGATGTAGCGGTCGATCAACAGGCGCTCGCCCTCTTCGGTCTCGAAGACGATCTCCTCGGCCGTGGTCCGCGAGCGCAACATCCCGCTCGAGACCTCACCCAGCGAGAGGCTGCCGCCCCCGCCGAACAGCGCCCGCAGGTCGGCCTCTAGCCGCTCGGCATCCGCGGCTGCGATGCCGCAGGCACCCATGAGCGTGGCGAAGGCCAGCATCTGGCCCAGGCGAGTCGCCGGGGGACGAAGGGCTTGCATCGACTTTATCTCCTGTGGATGGCGGTGAGGGGCTGGGTGGCAATGTCCATCGGCGCCACGCTGACACAGTGTAACCGTAATGGGCGGCGACCGCGGCCCCGCCGTCAGCGCTGGCCGCGAACAATCAACGCAGTACCGGACCGCGGGGAGTCAAGCCTCTCCCAGCAGACCGAGACTCGCCGCCGGCGCCTGCCGGCGCAGACCGCGCGACAGAGCGTGGCCGATGGCGCCTATCAGCAGAGCGCCGCCCAGCGGCAGCACCAACCACAGCCACGGGTGCAGCCGCGGCGCCAGGTCGAGCCAGGCCACGTAGATGCCGGCGGTGGCCAGCTCGGCCAGCAGCGCGCCCATCAGGCCGCTGGCCAGGCCGAGGATGGCGAACTCGGCCCCCTGCACGCGGGAGATGAGCCCCCCACCGGCGCCGAACACCCGCAGCAGGCCGCTCTCGTGCGCCCGGGCCGGGCGGCTCGCGGTCAGCGCCGCGTAGAGCACGCTCACCCCGGCCAGCAGCACGAAGGCCAGCACCAGCTCCACCGCGCGGGTGACCTGGGTCACCACCTCGCGTACCTGGGCCAGGATCGCATCGATGTTGAGCAGCGAGACACCCGGGAAGCCCTGTACCAGTCGGCGCAGCGTCTCGCCCTGCCCCGCCTCGAGGTGAAAGGCGGTGATGAAACTGTGGCCGAAGCGCTCCAGCACCCCGGGGGGGAAGATGACGAAGAAGTTGGGACGGAAGCTGTCCCAGTCCAGGTTGCGCAGACTCGCCACCTCCCCGACGATCTCCTCGCCACCGATGGTGAACGTCATCCGGTCGCCGAGCGCCAGCCCCAGGCGTTCGGCCAGGCCGTCCTCGAGCGAGATCGGCACCGTGACCTCCCGGGGCTCGGCATCCACCGCCCCGAGCCAGCCGTCCCCCGCCGGTGCGCTCTCCAGTTCGTCGAACCAGCGCCCGGCCACCACCCGGTTGCCCTCCGGCAGCTCGGCCTGCCAGGTGAGGTTGAGTTCACGGCGCAGCGAGCCGTCGCCGCGCGACTCCACCGGCACGGCTTCGCGTGCCGGCTCGCCGTTGATCGCGGTGAGACGCCCGCGCACCATGGGATAGAGCGCCGTGCGGTCGTCGGCATTGGCCTCGAGGGCGTCGACGAACGCCTCGCGCTCGCCGGGCTGGATGTTGATGGCGAAGTAGTTGGGCGTGTCCTCGGGGAGCTGGGCCTGCCAGGTGGAGAGCAGGTCGCCGCGCACCAGGGCTATCATCGCCATGGCGAAGAAGGTCACCGCAAAGGCGAGCAGTTGTCCCAGGCTGGCGGCTCGCCGCCTGGCCAGCTGGCGCCCCCCCAGGCGCACGGCCTGGGACAGCTCGCCCTGGCCGCCGCCCTGGGGCAGGCGATCCGCGAGCCGCAGCACCAGGCCGAGCAGCAGCGAGCCCAGGCCCCACAGCACCACCAGCATGACCAGACCGCCCAACAGCAACGCGGCCGCCAGGCCGAAGTCGCCGGAATAGAGCCACAGCAGGCCGCCGAAGACCAGGCTGGCCACCAGCACGACCAGCCAGGCCGCGGCCGGCAGCGGATCGAGCTCGCGGCGCAGCACCTTGAGCGCACTGACGCGCTTGAGTCGCAGCAGGGTCGGCCCGGCGAAGCCGACCAGCACCGCCAGCGCCGTCAACACGCCGAGCCACAGCGGCAGCCAGCCCGGCGGCGGCAGGCTGAGCGGCAGGAAAGTGGTCAGCAGAGCCAGCAGCACGGCCTGCCCGGCCAGGCCCAGCAGCGCACCCAGGACCGACGCCGCCAGTGCCAGCCACAGCAGCTGCAGGGCAAACAGCCAGGTCAGGTCACGCTGGGTGGCACCGAAGCAGCGCAGCAGCGCCGCGGTGTCGAGATGTCGCTCGACATAGCGTCGGGTTGCCATCGCCACCGCCACGCCGGCCAGCAGCACGGCGGCGAGACCGGCCAGGCTCAGGTATTTCTCGGCCCGCTCCAGGGCGTTGCCGAGCCCCGGGCGGTCGCGGCGCACGTCACGCACCTCGACCCCGTCGCGGCGCAGCCGCTCGAGCAGCGGCGCCAGTCGCTCCAGCGCCTGGGGCGGGCCGGCGGCGAGCAGCTCGAACTCCACCCGAGCACCGGGCTGTACCAGGTTGGTGGCGTCGAGGTCGTCGACATGCACCATCAGGCGCGGGTTGAAGCTGCCGAAGCCGGCGGACTGATCCGGCTCACGTTCGACCAGGCCGGTCACCGTCAGCTCGCCCTCGCCCACCTGGATGCGATCGCCAAGCTCGGCCTCGAGCAGCAGCGCCAGGCGCGGGGCCAGCCAGGCCTCGCCGGGGGCGGGGCCGTGGTCCACGGTGTCGATGCCGGCGCCGCGGTCGACATGGAGCTGTCCGTAGTGAGGGTAGACGCCGTCGACCGCCTTGAGGCTGGCCGGCTGGAAAGCGTCGCCGAGGCTGACCATGGTCACCAGGTCGACCTGATCGCTCAGCGTCATCCCGGCCTCTTTCAGCGAGCGACGCAACGCGTCGTCGAAGGGTCGGCCCTGCTCCAGCACCAGGTCGCCGCCGAGCAGTTGGCCGGCCTGACGGGTCAGGCCGCGGTCCAGGCGGTCGAGGAAGAAGCCGATCATGGTGGAAGCCGCCACGGCCAGGGCCAGGGCGACGAACAGGGCGCGCACGTCGCTGGCACGCAGGTCGCGCAGCAGCCCGCGGGCGGAGAGTCGCAGCAGATTGGCGCCGGCCGGGCGGGATGAGCGCCGGCTCATGCGCCCACCTCGTCGCGTACGAGTTCGACCAGCCGCCCCTCCTCCAGGCGCAGGCAGCGGTCGCAGCGCGCCGCCAGGGCATGATCGTGAGTCACCAGTACCAGGGTGGTCCCGGCCTCGCGGTTTAGCTGGAACAGCAGCTCGATGATGCGCCCCCCGGTGGCCTGGTCCAGGTTGCCGGTGGGCTCGTCGGCAAAGACCAGTTCGGCGCCGGTGACGAAGGCCCGCGCCAGCGCCACGCGCTGCTGCTCGCCGCCGGAAAGCTGCTTGGGCAGGTGATCCAGGCGTTCGCCGAGCCCCACCCGGGTCAGCCAGTCGCGCGCCCGCGCCGAGGCATCGGGCAGCGGCGAAAGCTCGAGGGGAAGCAGCACGTTCTCCAGCGCCGTGAGGGTCGGCAGCAGCTGGAAGTTCTGGAACACGAAACCGACCCGGCCGGCGCGCAGCCGGGCACGTCCGTCCTCGTCGAGCTTGCCCAGTGTCTCACCAAACAGCTCGAGCTCGCCGCCGCTCGGCTCGTCCAGCCCCGCCAACAGGCCGAGCAGGGTCGACTTGCCCGCTCCGCTCTGCCCGAGGATCGCCACGCTCTCGCCGGGGAACACTTCGAGCGTCAAGCCACTCAGAATGGTGAGCCGCCGCTCGCCGCTCACGACCTGCTTGCCCAGCTGCCGAGCGTGTAGAATCGGTTGGATGTCGCGCCCGGCAGCGGGGGCAAGCGTAACCGCATCGGAAGTCGAGGAGTCGGTCATGGTGAAGGATTTCCCCAGTCGTCTGGTAAGAGAGCGTCGCACCCACCACGCCCGCTGGCGCTCAGCCATCGGCATGGCCGGCATGCTGGTCGTCCTGTGGCTGGCGACCGCCGCGGCCCTGGCCGCCGAGAGGCCGGTCGTGCTGGTCATGGGCGACAGCCTGAGTACCGCCTATGGCATCGAACGGGAAACAGGCTGGGTCAGCCTGCTCGAAACGCGGCTCGACGGACGCGCCCGTGTGGTCAATGCCAGCATCAGCGGTGAAACGAGCAGCGGGGGCGCCAGCCGGCTCCCCGAGCTAATCGGACAGCACCAACCGGACATCGTTCTGCTCGAGCTGGGCGGCAACGACGGCCTGCGCGGCCTGCCGCCCAGCCAGCTCGAGGCCAACCTGGCCGGCATGATCGAGGCCAGCCAGGACGCCGGAGCCGAAGTCCTGCTGCTCGGCATCGACATCCCGCCCAACTACGGGCCGGCTTACCGCCGCGCCTTCACCGATGTATTCGCCCGCCTGGCCGATAACTACGATACACCGCTGGTGCCCTTCCTGCTCGAAGGAGTAGCGCTCGAGGAAGGCATGATGCAGGACGACGGCATTCATCCCACCCGCGAGGCCCAACCGATCATCCTCGACAACGTGTGGCCGGCACTGGCGCCACTGCTGGAGGGCAACGGCGCGGAGCTGGCCGAAGCCGCACGGGAGTGACATCTGGCCAATGGTCCATTCACGGCCTGTTTCGTCCATTGGCGCCAGGGCTTCAAGCAGCTCCTCTTCGAGTATCAGCTGCTCTCCTGAGCCACCGCCGGCGCCTTCTGCCACTGCTGCAGGCCGAGCCCGCCGAGGATCAGCACCAGCCCGACCAGGGTGGAGACGAGGATCGGCTCGCCGACCACCACATAGAGCAGCAGCAGCGACACCGGCGGCGACAGGAAGATCAGGTTGGAGACCTTGGCCGTGCGCGACACGCGATGCACGGCCATCTGCCACAGCACGAAGGCGATACCCATCTCGAACAGGCCGACATAGATCCCCGCGCCAACGGCCGCCCAGCCGTGCCAGGAAAAGCCGGGGCCCAGCAGCATCAGCAGCGTGAGCACCGGCAGGCCGACACCGAAGTTTTGCCACTGGGCCACCAGCGGCGGGCGGGCGTCGCGCACGTTGAGCAGCCAGTAGAGCGCCCACAGTAGGGTGGAAGCCAGCGCCAGCCCAACCCCCAAGGGGTCGGCAAAGGCGACATTCAGCACCTGCCCCCGAGTGGCGATCACCCACACGCCCGAGTAGGCGACCAGCCCCGCCAGCACGTCGATGCGCGTGAGCCGTTGCCCCAGGATAGGCACCGCGAGAAAGGCCATGGCCAGCGCCCAGGTGTAGTTGAGCGCCATGGCCTCCTGCCCCGGCAGGCGGTCGTAGGCGCCGAACAGCACCAGATAGTAGGCCACCGGGTTCATCAAGCCGGCCCAGGCCGCGGTGCGCCAGCCATGCCGCAACGCCTCGCCGAGCAGCCCCTGGCGCACCACCAGCCCCCCCATCAGCAGCCACGACACCAGCGACGCCAGCCACATCAGCTCCAGCGGCGACATGTAGGCCAGGGCCACCTTGAAGGCGGTGGCGACGGTCGACCACAGCGCCACCGCCCCCAGCCCGAAGAGCATCGCCCCGCGATCCTGGCTCAGGATATCCGCACTCGTCATCGCCGCCCTCATCGGTCGATGTGCCCCAGATCCCGCTCGGGATCGAGCCGGTCGCGCACCCGCTGCTTGAGCTGCTTGCTGTCGGGAAAGCCGCCGTCGCGCTTGCGCTCCCACAGCGACTCGTCGTCGTAGAAGATCTCGAAGTAGCCCCCGTGGGAGGGTACCAGCGCCACCTCCTCCAGCTCCTCGCCGAAGGTGGAAAGCAGCTCCTGGGCCAGCCAGGCGCTGCGCAGCAGCCACTGGCACTGGGTGCAGTAATGAATGCGAATGCGTGACATACGGACACCCTGTCGCAACAATGGAATGGAGATGATAGCAGCCAAGGAGCCTGGATGGCCGAACGCGAGATCAGCCAGTCGCGTCTCTACGAGTGGTTGACGGGCGACGACGACAGCCGCATGTGCCAGGACATCCCCGACGCAGCGTGCCGCGAGCAACCGCACAACTTCTTCCTGCACCTGTTCGCCGCCCTGGGCAACAAGCTGGCCGACGAACTCTCCAGCGCCAGGTTGGTACTGCCCTGGCTGCTCGGGGTCATCGGCGCTCCGCTGTGGATGGTCGGGCTGCTGGTACCGATTCGCGAGTCGGGCGCGCTGCTGCCGCAGCTGTTCGTCGCCGGCCTCATCCGCCTCGAGCCACAGCGCAAGTGGGCGTGGGTGGTCGGCGGCGGCGTCCAGGCGCTGGCCGCCGCGGCTCTCGCCCTGCTCGCCCTGTATGGCCAGGGCGGCCTGGGCGGCACCCTGGTGCTGGCCACGCTGATCGTCCTGTCGCTGGCCCGAGGGCTCTCCTCCATCGCCACCAAGGATGTGCTGGGCAAGACCATCGCCAAGGGCCGACGCGGCAATCTGATGGGCTGGAGCGGCAGCATCGCCGGCGCCGTGACCCTGGCCGCCGGCGGCGCCCTGATGCTGTTCGAGGATCGCCCCGGCGAGCTGGCCCTCGCGGCGCTGCTGGGCGTCGCCGCCCTGGGCTGGCTGCTCAACGCCGCGTGCGCGGCACGCATCGCGGAGGAGCCCGGCGCGGTGGAGGGGGGCGAGAACGCCTGGAACAGCATCAAGCTGGGGCTGCGCCTGCTGCGTGACGATCGCGATTTCCTGCACTTCAACCTGTCGCGCTCGCTGCTGCTGGCCAGCGCCCTGGCGCTACCCTACGTCGCCCTGCTCGGCCAGCAGCAGAGCGGCACCGAGCTGGGCGGCCTGGGCGTGCTGGTCGTGGTATCGGGGGTGGCGGGCATGCTGGCCAACCCGGCCTGGGGCAAGCGCGCCGACGCCTCCAGCCGCACCGTGCTGCGCGACACCGGCCTGGGAGCCGCGATCTGCTGCCTGCTCGGTGCCGGTATCGCCTGGCTGCCGGGCGAGTGGACGCAGACGGTATGGCCCTACGCCCTCGTCTATGCCCTGCTCGTCATCGTCCATGCCGGCGTGCGCCTGGGCCGCAAGACCTACCTGGTCGACATGGCGGGACAGGACCGGCGGGCGCTCTACGTGGCACTGTCCAATACGCTCACTGGCGCCATGATGCTGCTGGTGGGCGGTGCGACCGGGCTGTTGGCGCAGTGGCTGGGCACCGACTGGCTGCTGGTGGCCCTGTCGCTGATGGCCCTCGCCGCCGCTGCCTCGGCCGCACGGCTGCCGGATGTCGAGCGATAGGCTCGCGGCGTTGTCAACGTGGCGAAGGCTGGCCATGATGTAGCATAGTGACGTTGTGTTACCGCCACCTCCCAGTCAGGAATGCCTTGAATGAAACGCGCCCCATTGATCAGCCCGGAACTCCTCGAGCGCATCGTCAATGCCTCGGAGGACGGTATCGTGGTCGCCGAGCAGGAAGGTGACGAGAACATTCTCATCTACGTCAATCAGGGCTTCGAGCGGCTCACCGGCTACAGCACCGACGAGATCCTCTATCAGGACTGTCGCTTCCTGCAGGGAGACGATCGCGACCAGCCGGCGCTGGCCAATATCCGCAAGGCCCTGAGCGAAGGGCGCCCCTGCCGTGAAGTCCTGCGCAACTATCGCAAGGACGGCACTCTGTTCTGGAACGAGCTGTCGATCACTCCGGTCTTCGATGCCGACGACAACCTGACCTATTTCATCGGCATACAGAAAGACGTCACGGAGCGCGTCGAGGCCCAGATGGAGCTGGAACGGATCAAGGCCGAGTACGGCCTCTCCTGACGGGCCCGGGACCCACAAAAAAATTCCTCAAAGGCTTGCTCTCGGCTCCTCCGGGATATATATAGCCGTCAGGTGCCAGCCATTGGCGCCGATGGCGCTTCAGGTCCGTCGCTTCGGACGCGAAGCGAATGTGCGACACGTCGATCGCCGAGCGGTCGACACCGGGCCATGGGAGGACTTCGCATGAGCCATGAACCCCTTGTCAACGACACTCACGACGACGATCAGGACTTCCTCGAAGCGGTGAACGACGACGAATACGTTCGCCCGCGTGCCACCAGCCGCGCCGACACCCTGCGTGCCCGACGCCGCGTCGAGGCCCTGCTGGAAGAGCGACGCCTGCAGCGCGCCATCGAAGACGATTGGATGCTGCTCGGCGAAGAAGAAGAGGAGTAGCCCCTCCCCCCCTCGGCACGAGGCATCCGTGGATGCCTCGTCAAGCATGCCGGTCGCCGCGCCGCATCCTGGCGCGGCGCCAGCCACGGCAGTGCTGGCCTTTGCCCCGCACGACCACTATCATCGGGACCACTGAAACCCTCAACCCCAGTGGAATTCCATGGCGCAATACGTCTTCACCATGAACCGGGTGGGCAAGGTCGTTCCGCCCAAGAAGCAAATCCTCAAGGACATCTCGCTGTCCTTCTTCCCGGGCGCCAAGATCGGCGTGTTGGGCCTCAACGGCGCCGGCAAGTCGACCCTGCTGCGCATCATGGCCGGCGTCGACAAGGAACATGAGGGCGAGGCGCGCCCCATGCCCGGCATCAACATCGGCTACCTGCCCCAAGAGCCGCAGCTCGACGACGCCAAGAACGTGCGCGAGACCGTGGAAGAGGCGCTGGGGGAAATCAAGGAGGCCCAGGCCAAGCTCGACGCCGTCTACGCCGCCTACGCCGAACCGGATGCCGATTTCGATGCCCTGGCCGCCGAGCAGGCGCGCCTGGAGAACATCATCGAGGCTGCCGACGCCCACAACCTCGAGCGCAAGCTGGAGGTCGCCGCCGAGGCGCTGCGCCTGCCCCCCTGGGAGGCACAGGTGGGGAACCTCTCGGGCGGCGAGCGTCGTCGCGTGGCCCTGTGCCGCCTGCTGCTCTCCAACCCCGACATGCTGCTGCTCGACGAGCCCACCAACCACCTGGATGCCGAATCCGTGGCCTGGCTCGAGCGCTTCCTGCACGACTACAGCGGCACCGTGGTCGCCATCACCCACGACCGCTACTTCCTCGACAACGTGGCCGGCTGGATCCTCGAGCTGGACCGCGGCCACGGCATCCCCTTCGAAGGCAACTACTCCCAGTGGCTCGAATCGAAGGAGAAGCGCCTGGAGCAGGAGGCCAAGCAGGAGGCCTCGCGGCAGAAGGCGATCAAGCACGAGTTGGAGTGGGTACGCTCCAACGCCAAGGGCCGCCAGGCCAAGAGCAAGGCGCGCCTCAACCGCTTCGAGGAGATGCAGTCCGGCGACTTCCAGAAGCGCAACGAGACCAACGAGATCTACATTCCGCCCGGCCCGCGCCTGGGCGACAAGGTGATCGAGTTCCACGGCGTGTCCAAGCGCTTCGAAGACAAGCTGCTCTACGAGGATCTCTCCTTCAGCGTGCCCAAGGGCGCCATCGTCGGCATCATCGGCGGCAACGGCGCCGGCAAGTCGACCCTGTTCAAGCTGATCACCGGGAAAGAGCAGCCCGACAGCGGCGAGGTGGTGATCGGCGAAACCGTCGACATTGCCTACGTCGAGCAGCTGCGCGACGCGCTCGACGACAAGCAGACGGTGTGGGAAGCGGTCTCGGACGGTCAGGATATTCTCAACATCAACGGCTACGAGGTCTCCTCGCGCGCCTACGTCGGTCGCTTCAACTTCAAGGGCAACGACCAGCAGAAGTTCCTCAAGGACCTCTCCGGGGGCGAGCGCGGCCGCCTGCAGCTGGCCCAGACCCTCAAGCAGGGCGCCAACGTGCTGCTGCTCGACGAACCGTCCAACGATCTCGACATCGAGACCCTGCGTGCCCTGGAAGAGGCCCTGCTGGCGTTCCCCGGCTGCGCCCTGGTGATCTCCCACGACCGCTGGTTCCTCGACCGTATCGCCACTCACATCCTGGCGTTCGAGGGCGACTCCCACGTGGAGTTCTTCGAGGGCAACTACACCGAGTACGAGGCGGATCATCGCAAGCGGGTCGGCAACGATACCCCGCATCGCATGAAGTACAAGCGCATCGATGCCTGAGGGTGCACTATCAAGCAAGAGGCCTCGCCATTGGCGAGGCCTCTTGTCGTTACGGCCGACTCACGTGGTCTACTCACATGGACAGAGGGCCACCGTGGAGAGGGTCATGGTCGTCTTCCGGTGATCAACGAGACGATGAACAGCACGATGAACAGGAAGAACAGGATCTGGGCGATGGTGGTGGCTGCCCCGGCGATACCGGAAAACCCCAGTACCCCGGCGATGATCGCAATGATCAGGAACAGCATGGCATTGCCGAGCATAGAAACCTCCTTGGTCGTCTAGGCGCCATCCTTCGGCACCGCGTCTATGGCTAGGTCACCTTAAGCGTTGCGTGAGCCCGAGGCAGCGTCAAGTAACCGACGGTCATCCGTTGTAACAGAGCTCCGTCCATTCGGCTTCAATAGAGGCCCGGCTCGCCCCGCGGGCGCGTCTTGAAGCGGCGGTGCAGCCACAGGTACTGCTCGGGATGCTTGCGTATCGCCTCCTCGATGATGGCATTGATGCGCGTGGCGTCGGCCACCTCGTCGCCACTGGGAAAGTCCTCCAGCGGCGGACGCCACTCGACCGTGTAGGTACGGTCGTCGGGGTTGCGGTGGAACATCAGCGGCACCACCGGCGCGCCGGTCATGCGCGCGATCTTGGCGGTGAGCCGAATCGAGGCGGCCTGGACGCCGAAGAACGGGGCGAACACGCTGGCGTCGCGACCGAAGTCCTGATCCGGCGAATACCACACGCTGTGGCCCGCCTTGATCCGCCGCACCACGCCGCGCAGATCGTGGCGATCGATCGCCTCGCCGAAGATGCGGCTGCGCGCGCGGGTCATGAAGCGGTCGAACAGCGGGTTGCCGTGCGGCCGGTAGACCACGTCGGCGGGAAAGAAGAGCGAGTGCAGCGCCCCCCCGAGGTCGAGGGTGGAGAAATGGATACCCAGGATCAGCACCCCCTTGCCCTGAGCCTGGGCCTGGGCCAGGTAGTGCGCGTTCTTGCAGGCGACGCGATGGCGCAGGTGGCGCGGATCGCGACACCAGGCGGTGGCGGTCTCGAGGATACCGATGCCATTGGCGGCGAAGGTCTTCCTCACCAGCTTGCTGCGCTGCACCTCGTCGAGTTCGGGAAAGCTCAGGCGCAGGTTGGTATCGACGATGTGGCGGCGGCGCGGCACCAGCCGCCAGGCCAGCAGCCCGATGCCGCGACCGAGGGCGAGCTTCAGGCGCCACGGCAGCCAGGCGCCCGCGCGCATGGCGGCAATGGCCAGCCAGGCCGGCCAATAGCGGGGATGGGCGAAGGAAGCGGGCCAGTTACGCTTGGACATGCAGGGTTCCGTTCGGCTCGAGTTGGGCGAAGGCAAGCAACGCTCAGGTACGCTGCGAATAGTGTCTGGGCACCCGCGGCAAGATGCCGGTCAGCAGCGTGTAGCTAATGGTATCGCAATGCCGGGCCACCTCGTCGACGGAGAGCACCGCGCCATGGCGAGACCGCCCCCACAGCACCACCTCGCTGCCGATGCCGGCCTCGGGGATGTCGGTCACGTCCACGGTGAGCATGTCCATCGAGACCTTGCCGGCAATCGCCGTGCGCCGCCCCGCCACCAGTACGGGGGTGCCATCCGCGGCATGCCGATCATAGCCGTCGCCATAGCCGCAGGCCACCACCGCGATGCGCGACGGCCGCGACGCGCGCCAGCGACCGGCATAACCCACCGGCTCGCCCACCGCCAGCTCGCGCACGGCGATGATCTCGGAACGCAGCGTCATCACCGGTTCGAGGCGGCGACTCGCCTCGCTCGGCTGTTCCAGCGGATCGCTGCCATACAGCATCACGCCGGGCCGGACCCAGCTGCCGTGGGCCTGGGGCCAGGCCAGGGTCGCCGGTGAATTGGCCAGGCACAGCGACGCCCCCAGGCGATGGGCCAGCGCCTGCATGCACGCCAGCTGCCGGTCGAAATAGGCGGAATCGCGAGCATCGGCGGTCGCGAAGTGGCTCATCAGCAGCAATCCGGTGGCATGGGCCGGCGCGGCGGACAGGCGCTCCCACACCGCGGCCACCTGATCGGGAGGGAAGCCCAGCCGGTGCATGCCGGAATCGACCTTGAGCCACACCGGGATCGGCCGGGCCGGCCGGTACGCCAGCAGTGCCTCCACCTGCCAGTCGCTGTGCACCGCCATCCACAGCCCCAGCGCCTCGACACGGGCCAGTTCTTGCGCCTCGAAGATACCCTCGAGCAGCACGATGGGCGTCACGATGCCCCCCTCGCGCAGGGCCTCGGCCTCCTCCAGACAGGCCACGGCAAAGGCCGGCGGCCGTCGTCCGGCGGGCAGGGCCTCCAGCGCGCCGGCACAGGCCACGGCACCATGGCCGTAGGCGTCGGCCTTGATCACGGCCAGGGCCCGGCTGCCGCCGGCCAGCTCACGGGCCAGCGCATAGTTGTGACGCAGGGCGTCAAGATCGACATCGGCAATCAGGGGCCTGGCCACGGGCAACCTCACACAGGACAAATAAACGCACGATTATCTTCTATATGCACCGCCACTTCACGAAGAAAACCACCGATTTCTCGGTGGCCTTCGACATATCACGCCGCAAAAATCCGACAACTCAGCAAATCATCAGGAAGGCGCCTGCGGTCGCTCGCCGATGTTCATGACCGGGTCGTCGTTGGCCTCGTCGGGCAATTCCAGCGAGACGCGCTCCCCCTCGGAGAGCCAGGCGTTGACGGACTGGATCGAGTCCGGCCCGAGCAGCCCCGCCTGCTGCTGCAGCTGCAGCAGACCGAGGATATAGTCATAGCGCGCCTCGGCATGTTCGGCGATGGCATTGAACAGGTTCTGCTCGGCATTGAGGACGTCGACGATGTTACGCGTGCCCACCTCGTAGCCCGAACGCGTCGCCTCCAGGGCGCTCTGGTTGGAGACGATTGCCTGGCGCCGTGCCTCGACCGTCTCGACGTCGTTGTTGACGCGCGTGAACAACGAGCGCACCTGCTGAATGGTATCGCGCCGCTGGGCTTCGAAGTCGTACTGGCTGGCTTCGAGCAGGAAGCCGCTCTGGCGAATCCGTGCCTGGGTCGAGCCGCCGGTATAGAGCGGCAGGCTGGCGCGCAGGCCGACCTGGCTCTCCGACTGCTCATCCGTGCCCGTGCGATCGGATTCCGACCAGCCGTAGCTGGCGAAGGCCGAGAGCGTAGGCTGACGCGCGGCGCGCGAGATATCGACGCTGCTGCGTGCCACCTCGATGGCGGCCTCGGCCGACAGCACCAGCGGGCTGTTGGCCATGGCGAGCTCGACCCAGGCTTCACGATCCGCTGGCACGGGGCGAGCAATCGGCACCTCGTCGTCCAGCGCTTCGATGCTGTCGTAGCGATGCCCGGTCAGGCGCTCGAGCGCCTCGAAGCTGACCCGCATGGCCCCCTCCGCGGCGAGGCGCTGGGCACGGGCCAGGTCATAGGAGGCCTGGGCCTCATGGACGTCGGTGATCGCGATCAGCCCCACCTCGAAGCGCTCCTGCGCCTGCTCCAGCTGGCGCTCGATGGCGGTTTCCTGGGCGCGCCGCGCGCTGAGGACATCGTGGGCCCGAAGGATCTCGAAGTAGGCGTTGGACACGTCGAAGAGCAGCTGCTGGGCCGCTGCGTCGACCCCCAGGGCATCCCGGTCGATCTCGCGCTCGGCCCGCTCCAGCTGGGCGCGACGGGTCGGGTCGTAGAGCGCCTGCTCGGCATCGAGGCTCAGCCCGACACTGTTGACGGAATCTTCTGTCTCGAATGCCTCGGCCGGAACGCCAGGAATCCGCAACCCCTCGTTGGAGCTCGAATAGGTTCGGGTGTGCGCCGCATTGCCGCCCACGGAGATCTGCGGCAACAGCGTACCGCGCTGTAAGTCCCGTGCGGCCTCGGTAGCCTGGAAGGCGGCCTGGGTGGACGACAGCTCGGCGTCGTTGGCCAGGGCGTCCTGGGCAATGGTCCAGAGGTCGGCCGCCTGGGCATTGCCAGCCATGAGGAAGCCGACGAGAACCGCCAGCCCCCGACGCGGCAAGCGTCGTGCGAAAGATGGGCGAAGCATATGTTCTTTTCCCTTGTTCATCCCTGCATCATGAGGACGCTAATGATACCTCAGCAGCATGCAGAAAATATGCAGCCGACCTGGAGGTCGGCTGCCGTTTCTCCCGCCACGGTGGCTATTCGTTGAAGATGTTGTCCATCGAGAGGCCCTGCTTCTCGAGCACCCGACGCAGCTTCTTCAGCGCCTCCACCTGTATCTGTCGCACCCGTTCCCGGGTCAGGCCGATCTCGTCGCCGACTTCCTCGAGGGTGGCCGCCTCGTGGCCACGCAGCCCGAATCGGCGCACCACCACCTCCATCTGCTTCTCGGTCAGCTCCGCCAGCCACTCGTCGACGTGCTGCTTGACGTCGACGTCGACCAGCGACGACTCGGGGCCCTGTTCGTTGTCGTCGGCCAGGGTCTCGATCAACGGCTTGTCGCTGTCGCCTCCCATGGGATAGTCCACCGAGGAGACCCGCTCGTTGAGCCCCATCATCTTCTTCACCGCCTCGACCGGTTTGTCGAGATGATCGGCAATCTCCTCCGGGGTGGCCTCGTGATCGAGCTTCTGGGTCAGCTCGCGTGCCGCCCGCAGGTAGATATTGAGCTCCTTGACGACGTGTATCGGTAGCCGGATGGTGCGGGTCTGGTTCATCAGCGCCCGCTCGATGGTCTGGCGAATCCACCAGGTGGCATAGGTGGAGAAGCGGAAGCCACGCTCGGGGTCGAATTTCTCCACCGCGCGGATCAGGCCAAGGTTGCCCTCCTCGATCAGGTCGAGCAGGGTCAGCCCGCGGTTGAGGTAGCGCCGGGCGATCTTGACCACCAGGCGCAGGTTGGACTCGATCATTCTCGCTCGCCCCGCGGGGTCGCCCTTCTGCGCCAGGCGGCCGAAGTGGACCTCCTCCTCTGGCGTCAGCAGGGGCGAGAAGCCGATCTCGTTGAGATAGATCTGGGTGGCGTCGAGGCTGTGGTGGTAATGCTTGTCCTCGCGACTCAGCGCCTTCTCGAAGGCGGCGTCATCGTCACTGGCCGAAGTGTCCGAATCCGTCTCGAGGTCCTGGTCGGCCTCGGTGACGTCATCGAGATCAACATCCTGAAGGTCCCGTTCAAGCATGCTCATCGGTTGCTACCCCGTGGTTTCGTCCTGAAATGCCTGTTGCTCTGGCATGGCTTACAGCACGCCGAGTTCTATTTGTTATGACTCCTCATGGCACCCTTCGGTACCAAGGCCCACCTGACGCCCCGACGGCAACCGCGATACTGGCTAGCGTTCCGGCAGAAACTTCAGGGGGTCCTGAGGCTGGCCATCCTTGCGCACCTCGAAGTGCAGCCTGGCGCTCTCGGCATCGCTGTCGCCCATGGTGGCGATCACCTGACCGGCTTCGACCACGTCGTTCTCCGTTACCCGGAGGCTGTCGTTGTGGGCGTAGGCGCTCAGGAACTGGTCGTTGTGCTTGAGCAGGATGAGGTTGCCGTAGCCCCGCACCCCGCTGCCGGCATAGACCACGATACCGGGCCCGGCTGCTCTGACAGGTTGCCCCTTTTGCCCGGCGATATCAATGCCGGCGGTGATGCTTCCACCTTCGCCGAAGCGACCAACCAGCTCGCCGTCGGTGGGCCACTGCCAGGGTACGTCGTCCACCGGTGTATAGCTACGACCGTTGCTTTCGGGTTGACGTTCCGGCTCACCGGCGACCTGCGTGCCGGCATCCTCCTGGGGCTGGGCTTGCGGCTCCTGCTGCGGCTCGGATTTGGGCTGCACGGCAACGGCCGCTTCGGGCTCCACCGCGGGCTCCGGCTGGGACTGGGTCTCGGGCTGGGGCTGGGGCTCCGGCTGGGACGGCGCCCCGGCGACACTCTGCGCGCCGGCGATCGCGGTATCGCTCGGCCCACCTCCCTCCTGTGCAAGGGGCTCCGCCGTCAGCCGCCGGTTGCGTTCGATGGCCTCCTCGTCTGGCAGCAGCCAGTCGTCGTCGCCCGATTGCACCGCGGCGGTGCCGCCCAGCGCCGTGGCCGTCGCGACCTGCCCCTCCTCCGGCTCATCCGAGCGCGTCCCGCCGGATGGCGCCGCCTCACCGTCGCTCAGGCGCAGCTGCTGGCCGGGCTCGATACGATAAGGCGGGCCGATCTGGTTGAGCCTGGCCAGGTCGCGATAATCCATGTCGTGGCGCCAGGCGATACCATACAGGGTATCGCCGGCCTCGACCGTGTAGTGGCTGGCCGGGGCGCGCTCGCGGCCCACCGAAAGATCGCGAACCTGGGGAGTGGAATACTCCTGTTGGGCAACACAGCCGGCCATGGCCATGGCAACGGCCGAAACGAGAAATACCTTACGCATTGGAGCCCTCCTTGTTGTCGGACGATTTGCGAGAGCCGTTGCCTGCCGAGCCAGGTGTCCTGCCCCCCGAATGGCGGCCCAGCGCCAGTACCAGCGCCCCCCCGACCAGCATGGCGACCATCACGGGTACCAGCAGACCAGGCTCTCCGGTCAGGTCGGCATAGTCGCCCGGCGTCAGGTAGCGGTAATCGAGCGGGATCACCTGGTCCTGGGGGCCGAGCTGGTAGCGTACCAGCTCGCGCCACGGCCACAGCACCGGCAGCGAGCCGACGATGAAGCCGATCAATAGCTGCAGGGTCGCGGTGTGATGATGACGCAGCAGCCAGGAGAGCAGCCGCGAAAAGCCGAACAGGCCGATCAGGCAGCCCACGGCAAAGGTCGCCAATAGCGGCAGGTCGAAGCTACGGATGCCCTGCATCACGGTGCCGTAAAGGCCCATGGTCAACAGCAGGAAGCTGCCGGACACGCCCGGCAGCAACAGGGCGCTGATGGCAATCGCGCCGCCGACGGCCAGCACCAGCGAGGGGCTGCCCAGCTGGGTGACCAGCGGCATCAGCGACGGCAGCCCATGGGCCAGCAGCAGGCCGACGATCAGCGGGATCAGGTGCCAGAACTTCCAGTCGGCCGGATGCCGGCTGACGACGATGGCCGAGGCCGCCACCAGGCCGAAGAAGAAGCCGTTGAGCAGCAGCGGGTAATCCTCCATGAGCCACACGACCAGGTGCGCCACGCTGACCAGGCTGGCGCCGATGCCGAGCAGCAGCGGCAGCACGAAGACCAGGTTGAGATGGGCGGAGAGCCCCCCCAGCCCCCCGCGACGCCAGGCCGTGAAGGCGCTGGGCCCGAACTGCTTGATGGTGTGGATGAGTTCCTCGTAGATGCCCGTGACGAAGGCGATGGTGCCACCGGAAACGCCGGGGACGGCATCGGCCGCCCCCATGCCGGCACCCTTGAGGAAGACACTGAGTTGTCGCTTCAACGAATCACTCCTTGCAACAACGGCACGAAGCGCACGCGCTCCAGCCGCTGGACGTCATGTTGGGAACCCGCGCGGCGCACCCGGGTCAGCCATTGCTCGCCGTCGGGGTCGGCCAGGGGCAGGATCATCACGCCCTCTTCGCCGAGCTGCGAGATCAGCACCTCGGGCAACTCGTGGGCGCAGGCCGTGAGCAGCACGACGTCGAACGGCGCTGCCTCCCGCCAGCCGTGGCCGCCATCCGCCAGCCGCAGGCGCGCGTTGTGCGCCTGCAGCAGGCGCAACCGCTTCGCCGCCCGGTGATGCAAGGCATTGATTCGTTCGACCGACCAGAGTTCCGGCACCAGGCGCGACAGGATCAGCGTCTGGTAGCCGGAGCCGGTGCCGATCTCCAGCACGCGCCCCGGGGCTTCCTGCATCACCAGTTCGGTCATGCGCGCCACCATCCACGGCTGGGACAGCGTCTGGCCATGACCGATGGGCAGCGAGGTATCCTCATAGGCGCGGTGGGCCAGCGCCTCGTCGAGAAAGAAATGGCGTGGCTCGGCGGCCATCACACGCAGCACCCGTTCATCGGTGATGCCCTGCCTGGCCAGGCGCGCCACCATGCGATCGCGGGTTCGCTGCGAGGTCATGCCGACACCGCGCAACAGTTCGGGTAATCGTTCAGGTGAATGCATCCAACCAGCCCTGCACATCCGCAATGGCCGCACGCTGCGTCAGGTCGGTCTGCAGCGGCGTGATCGAAACAAAGCCCGCCTCGATGGCGGCGAAGTCGGTATCGGGTCCATCATCGGCATTCTCCCCCACCGCCGCAATCCAGTAGCGCAGTCGGCCCCGCGGATCGCGCACTTCCATCGGCCGTGCCGCCGGGCCGCGATAGCCCATGCGGGTCACGCGAAAGCCCTGGATCTCCTCCCAGGGAAGGTCGGGCACGTTGACGTTGAGCAGGCTGCGCGGCGGTAGCGAGAGCTGGTCGGCCGCCCCCACCAGGCTCGCCGCCACGCGGCCGGCGGTATCGAAGTGGCGCGAGCCCACCAGTGACATGGCGATCGCCGGCATGCCCAGGTTGCGGCCCTCCATGGCCGCCGCCACGGTGCCGGAGTAGAGTACGTCGTCGCCCAGGTTGCCGCCGTGGTTGATCCCCGAGATGACCAGGTCGGGGCGCTCGTCCCACACGCCGTTGACGCCCAGGTAGACGCAGTCGGCCGGCGTGCCGTCGACACAGTGGAAGCCATTGTCCAGTGCCGTCAGCGCCAGGGGGCGATTGAGGGTCAGCGAGTTGCTGGCACCGCTGCGGTCGCGGTCGGGCGCCACCACGCGCAGCCGGGCATGGGGCTCCAGGGCCTCGTACAGGGCACGCAGGCCCGGTGCATGCACGCCGTCATCGTTGGAAAGCAGGAGTCTGCGCATTCGGTTAGCCCTCTACCGGAAGCGTCAAGGTGGGATGGTCGATGAGTTCGCGCAGCACCGCCGTGGCGAAGCTGCCGCGCGGCAGGTGGAAATCGAGCTGCGCCACGCTTTCGGCCCTTTCGAGCCGCGGCTGCCCCAGGCGCATGCGCAGGGCGCGCCGCGCCATGCGTACCCCGGCCTGCTCCAGCCCTCGGCACAGCGCAGCGTGGCGCTCGGCCAGCCCCCCCTCGTAACGTGCTGCCACGTCCGTCGCAAGCGAGGCGCCCGTCCCCCACAGCACGCCGGAGGGGTGGAGGTCGAGCCTCTCGGCCCGCTCGCTCAGCTCGGCATCGACGACGGCCACGCTGAACTGGCTTGCGCTGCCGTCGAGGATCGCCACGTCCCCAGCCACCAGCCGTCGCCAGCTGCCATCGATCAGGCGCATGGCCGTCAGTTCGTTGAACAGGTAGCTGCGAGCCGCCGAGAGCAGCATGCCCTCACGATCGTCGCGCTTGCGCCAGCCACGCGCCAGCAGCGCCCTGGCCCGCGCCAGGTTGCGCCCCGCCGGGCCGAAGCGCTGGGGACCGAACAGGTTGGGCACGCCATGGCGGCACAGCCAGGCCCAGCGCGCCTCGAGGTCGTCGCCGATCGCTTCCCCCGAGAGGCGCAGCTGGAAACGGTTGGCCCGGTGCACGCCGCGCTTGAGCTTGCGCGGATGGCGGACCTGCTCGTGGACGTTCACGCCGCAGTCGGCCAACCGTGCGGCCAGGTCGTCCGGCGCCGACTGGCCCGGCAGGTGGACCGAGAGCCACTGCCGGGTCACGGCAACGCGATCCTTCATGCCCGAGTAGCCCACGGCACGCACCGGCACGCCGCAGGCCCGCGCCAGGTGGCGCACCGCCTCGAGGGTGGTGAGCCCGCGCTTCTCGATCCAGAGCCAGAGGTGCTCGCCCTGCCCTTCGGGCGCGAAGCCGAGGATCTCCTCCACCACGAAGTCTTCGGGCGTGGCGCGGAACTCCCCCCTGCGCGGGGGGCCGAACTCGGCTTCGGTGGCGTGCGGCCAGTCGCCCGGGCGGGTGGGTTCGCTCACGTGACGGCCTCCTCGCGGACGAGCAGAACCACGGCCTCGGCGGCAATGCCCTCGCCGCGGCCGGTGAAGCCCAGTCGCTCGCTGGTGGTGGCCTTGACGTTGACCGCATTCAGGGCGAGCTCGAGGTCCTCGGCGATGTGGCTGCACATGGCGGCGACGTGGGGCGCCAGCTTCGGCGCCTGGGCGATCACCGTGGCATCGACGTTACCGACCCGGTAACCGGCCTCGCGCACCAGCGCCAGCACGTGGCGCAGCAGGGCGCGGCTGTCGGCACCGGCCCAGGCGGCGTCGGTATCGGGAAAGTGGCGGCCGATGTCGCCCAGCGCACAGGCGCCGAGCAGTGCATCGCTGATGGCGTGCAGCAG
Organism: Halomonas sp. SS10-MC5; assembly: GCF_015992245.1. NCBI lineage: Bacteria > Pseudomonadati > Pseudomonadota > Gammaproteobacteria > Oceanospirillales > Halomonadaceae > Halomonas > Halomonas sp. SS10-MC5. Next base: position 3,332,906 of record NZ_CP065435.1, read on the forward strand.
GACGTCACCGTCGGAGTGCGCAACGAAGCCGTGGTCGAAGGGAATGGCGACGCCACCGATCATGAGGTGGTCGCCGGCACCGAAGCGGTGGACATCGAAGCCGTGGCCGATGCGCAGCATTCAGGGGGTCTCCTCGTGCAGGTGCCCGGGGCTCGACGGGGGCTCATCCCGCTGGGCGGCCAGGATGTGGCCCGCCAGTGCCAAATCTTCCGGGTGGGTGATCTTGATGTTGTCGCGCCGGCCGGGCACCAGCAGCGGCGCAAGGCCCAGCGCCTCCACCGCCGACGCCTCGTCGGTGATGTCGCCTCCGCGCACTCGCGCCTCGCCCAGTGCGCGTCGCAGCAGGCCGTAGCGAAAGCCCTGCGGTGTCTGGGCCTGCCACAGCCCGTCGCGCGGCTCCGTGCTCGCCACGTGCCGCCGGCCGTCATCGCGCTTCATGGTATCGGCCACGGGCGTCGCCAGCAGCCCACCCACCGGGCTCCGCTTCAAGGCCGCGTAAAACCGCACCAGGTCGTCGACCCGCACGCAGGGGCGCGCCACGTCGTGGACCAGCACCCAGTCGTCGGCATCCGCATCGTCGGCGATGGCCTCCAGCGCCCGCCGCACCGAATCGGCGCGTTCGCTGCCCCCCTCGCTGCGCCGCCACTGGCCGAAGGGCACCCAGGCCGGATCGAAGTGGGCGTCGTCGGCGTCGAGGCACAGGCACAGCCGGGCCGCGGGAAAGGCCTGGTGCAGCCGCGCCAGGGTATGCGCCAGCACCGGCTGCCCTTCCAGCGCCAGGTACTGCTTGGGCAGCGCGCCCCCCATGCGCCGCCCGCGCCCCGCTGCCGGCACCACCAGCCACAGACGCTCACTCATTCATGCCCCCTCGTCCACCAGCCGTACCGGCCTGCTCCCGGCCAGCCTCGGACACCACGCCGGGCACCCAGTAGAACTGCTCGTCGGTGCGCACCATACCGATGTCGCTGCGCGCGCGCTCCTCGATGGCATCGAGCCCCGTCTTGAGATCCACCACCTCGGCGGCCAGCCGCGCGTTGCGGTCGCGCAGCGGCTTGTTGGCCGCATCGAGCACGGCCACACGCTCGCGTATCTCATGCAGCTCGCGAATGCCGCCGTCGCCGAGCCACAGGCGATACTGCAGCAGCGCCAGCAGCAGGAGCAGGGCGATGGCAAGCCACTTGAGCATCGGCTGATGTCCTCATGATTCTGAATGGCCGGCATTATGCCATCATCGCCTGCCCGGCTCACGCCCTGAACGCCTCACCTGCGGAAGGGCAAAGCTCGCTCGGCGGCTCGGCAGTAGGCGTCGACGTGACGGCGCTCCTCGTCGCAGAAGCCGGCCAGGGCGTCGCGCAGTCTCGGGTCGGCGATGTGGTGCAGCGAGCGCAGCCGCCTCGGGGCGAAGCCGCGGGTGAGCTTGTGCTCGCCCTGGGTCCCGGGGTCGAAGCAGGTGAGGCCATGGGCCAGGCAGTGCTCGATGCCCTGGTAGTAGCACGCCTCGAAGTGCAGGCAGTCGGCCAGCACCTCGCTGCCCCAGTAGCGCCCGTAGAGCGTGCGACGTCCCTGCAGGCAGAGCGCGGCGGCCACCGGCTGGTCATCCAGGCGCGCCTGGATCAGCACCAGGCTTTCGGGCATGGTGCGATGCAGGCGGCGGAAGAAGTCGAGATTGAGGTAGCCATGGCGGCCGCGCTCGAGGTAGGTGATCTCGTAGCAGCGAAAGAAGTGCTCCAGGTCGCGTACGCCGATCGCCTCTCCGGCCAGACGATGCAGGCGCAGACCCTGTTCGGCCACCCGGCGGCGCTCGCGACGAATCGTCTTGCGCCGCTTTGCCGTGAGGGCCTCGAGGAAACCCTCGAAATCACCGTAGCCGCGGTCCTGCCACTGAAACTGCACGCCGTGACGGACCAGCAGACCGGGACGCGCGGCGAGCCAGCCCTCGACCTCGGCGTCCGTGGCGAACAGCAGGTGCCAGCCCGACAGCGCATCTCCCTCCCAGGCCTCGGCCAGCACCCGTCGCGCCGCCAGCGGATCGACGCCCTCCGCCAGGGCCAGCCGCTGGCCCGGCACCGGAGAGAACGGGATCGCCGTGAGCCCCTTGGGGTAGTAGCGCCCGCCGGCGCTTTCCCAGGCATCGGCCCAGGCCCAGTCGAACACGTATTCGCCGTAGGAGTGGAACTTGTGGTAGTGGGGCATGACGCCGACCAGGGTCTCGCCGCGCCACAGGGTCAGGTGGCTCGGCAGCCAGCCGGTCGACCGGCCCACCGCCCCGCTCGCCTCCAGCGCGTGGAGGAACTCATGGCGCAGGAAAGGATGATCCTCGTCGATCAGCGCATTCCATGGCGCCGCCGCCACCGCCTCGATGGCGGGCAGCCGCTTGAGAATCAGCTCGGACATGGCATTCCCGTGAGGCAGGTAACCGAAGCGCCGGCTGACAACTGGCCGACGGCCGCCTACATTGTGCCCAGACCCACCAACGCTTTTCCATCGCCGTAATAAAACTACATGCTTTCGACGAGGCGCCTTCAAATTTGCCATGCGATGGGAGACAATTGTGTAAATTTACATTCATCGCCCAACGACGCGAGGTGCTCTCATGGCTCGCCCCACCGCACTAAACCCCACCGTCGAGCAGGTGACCGACCGCATCCGGCAGCGCTCACACCAGCGCCGCAAGCTCTACGAGGCGCACATGGCCGCACAGCACCAGCAGGGCGTGCACCGCGGCGAGCTCTCCTGCGGCAACCTGGCCCACGGCTTCGCCGGCTGCGACCATGCCGGTGACAAGGACCGCCTCAAGCTGACCAACAGCGCCAACTTGGCCATCGTCTCGTCCTATAACGACATGCTCTCGGCCCACCGGCCATTCGAGAGCTATCCGGAGATCATCAAGCAGGCCGCCCGCGGCATGGGCAGCACCGCCCAGTTCGCCGGCGGCGTGCCGGCAATGTGCGACGGCGTCACCCAGGGCATGCCCGGCATGGAGCTGTCGCTGTTCTCCCGCGACGTGATCGCCATGGCCACCGCCGTGGCACTGTCGCACAACATGTTCGACGCCGCCCTCTACCTGGGCATCTGCGACAAGATCGTGCCGGGGCTGTTCATCGGCGCGGCGCGTTTCGGCCACCTGCCGGCGGTGTTCGTGCCCGGCGGCCCGATGCCCAGCGGACTGCCCAACGACGAGAAAGCGCGCATTCGCCAGCTCTACGCCGAGGGCAAGGTGGGTCGCGAGGAGTTGCTCGAGGCCGAGTCGCGCTCCTACCACAGCCCCGGCACCTGCACCTTCTACGGCACCGCCAACTCCAACCAGTTGATGATGGAGATGATGGGCCTGCACCTGCCCGGGGCCTCCTTCGTCAACCCTGGCACCCCGCTGCGCGAGGCCCTGACCCGCTACGCCGCCGAACAGGCGGTGCGCAACACCGAACAGAGCGGCAGCTACCGGCCCTTCTACCGGCAGATCGACGAGCGCGCCATCATCAACGCCATGGTCGGCCTGCTCGCCTCCGGCGGCTCCACCAACCACACCCTGCACCTGGTGGCGATGGCCGCCGCCGCCGGCATCACCATCGACTGGAACGACTTCAACGATCTCTCGGCGGTAGTACCGAGCCTGACCCGGATCTACCCCAACGGCAGCGCCGACGTGAACCACTTCCAGGCCGCGGGGGGCATGAGCCTGCTGATCCGCGAGCTGCTCGGCGCCGGTCTGCTGCACGCCGACATCCCCACCGTGTTCGGTACCGACCTCTCCGCCTACACCCAGGAACCGTTCCTCGAGGACGGCAAGCTCACCTGGCGCGAGGGGCCGACCGAGAGCCTCGACGCCGACGTGCTGCGCCCGGTCGCCAATCCCTTCGCCCCCACCGGCGGATTGGTGGTGCTCAACGGCAACCTCGGCCGTGGCGTGATCAAGATCTCGGCGGTCAAGCAGGCACACCGCGTGGTGGAGGCACCGGTACGCATCTTCGACGACCAGAACCAGGTCAAGGCCGCCTTCGAGTCGGGCGAGCTCGATCGGGACGTGGTGGTGGTGGTGCGCTTCCAGGGCCCCAAGGCCAACGGCATGCCCGAACTGCACAAGCTCACCCCCTTCCTCGGCGTGCTGCAGGACCGCGGCCACAAGGTGGCACTGGTTACCGACGGGCGCATGTCGGGCGCCTCGGGCAAGGTCCCGGCCGCCATCCATGTCACCCCCGAGGCGGTGGATCGCGGCCCGCTGGCGCGCCTGCGCGATGGCGACGTGGTGCGCCTCGATGCCGAGCGCGGCGAGCTGACGGTGCTGGTCGATGCCGCCGAGTTCGCCAGTCGCAGCAGCATCGAGCCCAACCTGGAGCGCTACCATTTCGGCATGGGCCGCGAGCTGTTCGGCGGTTTCCGCCACCTGGCCGCCAGCGCCGAACTGGGCGCCGGCGTGTTCGGCGGCTTCGAGGACGAGGTCCTCTCCCGCGAGCTCGAGAAGATCTCCCAGGAGGATCAATGACCCGACCGGCCCTGATCGGCGATATCGGCGGCACCAATGCCCGCTTCGCCCTGGTCACTCCCGGCGAGTTCACGCCCCACGACATCCTCGCGCTGCCCTGCGCCGACTACCCCGGCCTGGTCGAAGCCGTGCGCGACTACCTGGCCCGGGTCGGGCTGGTTGCCGAGGCGGCGCCGCGGGAAGCCTGCCTGGCCTTCGCCTGTCCCATCGGCGACGATCGGGTGCGCATGACCAACAATCACTGGTCGTTCTCGCGCCGCGAGGCGCAGACGGCGCTCGGCCTCGAGCGGCTCAAGGTGATCAACGACTTCACCGCCCAGGCCCTGGGTGTTCCCCACCTCGCCGCCGACGAGCTGGTCGAGATCCACCCGGGCGTGGCGCGCGACCACGCCACCTGCCTGGTCATCGGCCCGGGCACCGGGCTCGGCGTGGGCGGCATCTTCCCGGGCCGTCGCGCCTGGATCCCGCTGCCCACCGAGGGTGGCCACGTCACCTTCGCTCCTACCGACGAGCGTGAGCAGAACCTGCTGCGCCACTTCCGCAACCGCTACGGCCGGGTCTCGGTGGAGCGCATCCTGTGCGGCCAGGGGCTGCTCGATCTCTACCTGGCACACTGCTCGTTGAAGGGCGCCAACCCCAGTTGCCAGACCCCGGCCGAGGTCACCGCCGCCGCCGCGAGCGGCGACGGCATCGCCCGTGATACGCTGCTGCGGTTTCTCAAGATCCTCGGCGATGTCTGCGGCGACGCCGCGCTGACCATGGGGGCACGCGGCGGGGTCTACCTGTGCGGCGGCATCCTGCCACGGCTGCTGGAGTGGCTGCCCCGGAGCCGCTTCGTCGAGGCCTTCACCGACAAGGGCCGCATGAGCGACTACACCCGCGCCATCCCGGTTCGTGTGGTCACCGCTCCCTGGCCGGGTCTGCTGGGCGCCGCCGAGGCCCTGCGCAACGAAGAAGTGGAATGACGAAGTGAAGCAAGGAGAGGAGTACGCATGATTCCGCCAAGCCTGCGAGCCCTGCTCGACGACACCGACGGCCAGCGTGAGTGCGAGTGGGCCGATCGCCGCGTGTGGCTGGCCCGTGAAGCCTGGGGCGAACTGGCCGTCTGCTTGCAGGGTGCCCAGGTGCTTCACTTTCTACCGGCGTCCGACGCCACGCCAGCTGAAGGCTCGCTACCTTACGCGCCCACCCCCGTGCGAGCTGGCGCGCCCGTGGCCATGGGCGAGGGGGAAGAAGCATTGGTACCCGGCGGCTGGCTGTGGGTCACGCCCACGCCCCAGGCGCTGCCCGGCGCCATTCGCGGCGGCATTCCGCTGTGCTGGCCCTGGTTCGCCGACGAGCGCGGCGCCGACGAGAGCCCCGATCGCTCCGGCCCCATGCACGGCCCGGCGCGCAAGGCACAGTGGCGCCTGGAAGCGGCCGACGAGCACGAGGGCGGCGTCGAGCTGCATCTCTCCCCCACCGAGCGCCTGCACAGCCAACTGGTGCCGCGCGCGGTGATCCAGGCCAATGCCCGGCGCCTGCACGTGGAGCTGATCACCGAGCACGTCGGCGAGACCCCGGTCAAGCTCAGCGGCGCCCTGCACAGCTACCTGGCCGTGGCCGACAGCTTCGCCTGCCGCGTCGAAGGGCTGGCCGGCGCCCGCTATCTGGACAAGCTGGCCGGCTTCGCCGAACGCGAGCAGCAGGGCGAACTCGCCGTGCGCGGCGGCCTCGATCGTATCTACCACAGCAACGCCGAGGCGGTGCTCGACGACGGCGACCGCCGCCTGCGCATCGCCCGCCAGGGCAGCGACTCGGTGGTGGTGTGGCACCCGGGCGAGACGCCGCCCGACGACACGCCGGTCGTGGCCGCACGCCACTTCCTCTGCGTGGAATCGGCCAATACCCGCCTCGACCCGGTGTGGCTGGTACCCGGCGCCCAACACCTGCTGGGCACGACGCTGACGTGCGAGGCAGGCTCGTGAAGCACGCGGCCGGATCGCTGGAGACGCCTTTCCTGCTGGGAATGATGCGCCTGCACGAGGTGGCCGACCTGCATGCGCCGGCGCACCTGGCAGCCTGGATCGAAGCCCGCCTCGACGAAGGGCTCGACTGGTTCGACCACGCCGACATCTACGGCGACACCCAGGGCGAGGCCCTGTTCGGCGCGGCCCTGCGCACACGCCCCGGGCTCGCCGCACGAGTGCGGGTCGTGACCAAGGCCAGCATCGTCACACCCGGGCGCGACGCCTCATCGTTTCGCGTCAAGCACTACGACAGTTCGCCGGCCTACCTCGCCCGCAGCATCGAGGCTTCGCTGGCCCGCCTGGGCGTGGAGCGCCTCGACCACTTCCTGCTCCATCGACCCAGCCCGCTGATGGATGCCGAGGCCACGGGCCGCGCGCTGGACGACGCCATCGACGCGGGCAAGATCGCCGCCGCCGGGGTCTCCAACTTCCTGCCCACCCAGTGGCGACGCCTGCAGGCCGTCATGCATCACCGCCTCTCGGTCCATCAACTGCAGCTCTCGCTCGATCATGCCCTGCCGCTGTTCGACGGCAGCTATGATGCATTGATCGACGATGGCCTGGTACCGCTCGCCTGGTCGCCGCTGGGCGGCGGCCGGGTCTGCGAAGGGCCGGCCGGCCCGCTGCTCGCACGGCTCGCCGAGGAGCGCGGCGTCTCTCCTGCCGGCCTTGCCCTGGCCTGGCTGCGCGCCCTGCCCGGCCAGCCGCGCCCGGTGATCGGTAGCCTGCGCGCCGAGCGCATCGCCAGGCTGCAGGCGGACGCCGGGCTCGAGCTCGATCGCCCGGCCTGGTACGCCCTGCTCGAGGCGGCACGCGGACACGAGGTGGCCTGAGCGCACGCCCACCCACGACAACGACAGTTCGAGAGGACACAGATGACGCCCGTGATCGCCTTCGGCGAAGCTCTCGTCGACATGCTCTCCAGCCGCCTCGGCGAGGCGGACGGCGATGCCCCCGAAACCTTCACCCCCTACGCCGGCGGCGCGCCGGCCAACGTCGCCGTGGCCTGCGCCAGGCTGGGCGTGCCCAGCCGCTTCCTCGGCATGCTCGGCGCTGACCATTTCGGCGACTTCCTCGTCGCGGAACTTGCCTCTCACGGCGTCGACCTCTCCGGCGCGGTGCGCACCCGCGAGGCGCGCACGGCGCTGGCCTTCGTCTCCCGCGATGCCAGCGGCGAGCGCACCTTCGACTTCTACCGCCCGCCCGCCGCCGACCTGCTCTACCGCCTGGAACACCTGCCGGCCGGCGTGTTCGCCGACCCCGCCATCCTGCACTTGTGCAGCAACAGCCTGACCGAGCCGGAAATCGCCGAGACGACCCTGGCCATGGCCGACATGGCCGGCCGCGCCGGCTGCCTGGTCAGCGTCGATGCCAACCTGCGCCACAACCTGTGGGCCGGCGGCAGCGCCGACATCGCCCTGGTCACCCAGCTCATCGACCGTGCCGCCCTGGTCAAGCTCTCGACCGACGAACTCGACTACCTGCGCGCCGATCACCCGGCCGACGCCTGGCTGGCCGAGCGGTTGGCCGCCGGCGTCAGGCTGGTGGTGATCACCGACGGTCCCCGCGAGGTACGCGCACTGGGCGTGGGCAGGGAACTGCGGCATAGGCCGCCGCGGGTCGAGGCGGTGGACACAACCGCCGGCGGCGACGCCTTCATCGGCGGGCTGCTGGCCGAGCTGGCCGGCCACTGCGAAGAGAAGGGCATCGACGGCGGCTGGCACCAAGACGACGTTTTCCTGCGTCGTGCACTGAGCACCGCCGCCAACTGCGGCGCCCATGCGGTGACCCGGCCCGGCGCCTATGCCGCCCTGCCTGACCGTGACGACCTGGCCAGGCTGCGCGGCTAGCGAGTCATGAGGCGAACCTGACCGGCAGCCTGCGACGCAGCGTGCGCGGCACGACCTGCTGACCCACCCGGTAGTCGCCCTGCGAAGCCGCCAGGGCGCAGGTCAGCACCATCGCCGCCATGCGGTCGTGGTCCTGCACCGCCGAGTTGACCGGCAGCGGCAGGAAGTCGAGCAGGCGGCTGTCGCCGAAGGTGGCCAGGCGCAGCGTCTGCGGCAGGCCACCCTCCTCGAGCAGCACGTCGAAGACCCCGTCGAGCAGCGTGTAGGACGCCGTGACGACGGCATCCGGCAGGCCGTCATGCTCGAGCAGCTCGCGCATCAGCCGGGCGCCGTCGGCACGATCGTAGCGCTCGGCGCCGAGGATCAGCGGCGTCGCGCCGTGCCCCGCCAGCGCCCGCTGGAAGCCGGCCCGTCGCTCACGGCTGATGGAGAGCGCCGGCACCGCATCGAGCCAGGCGATGCGCGTCACCGACTCGTCGAGCAGCGAGCGCGTCAACTGCTCGGCGGCTTCACGATCGTTGCTCACCACGCTGGCAAAACGTCCTGGATCGAAGCCACGGTCCACCGCCACCACCGGCAGGCCTCCCTGCAGCAATTCGCCATAGAAGGGGTCGTCCATGGGCAGGCAACTGGCGGTGATCAGCACCTCGCAGCGCTGGGCACGCAGCGATAGCGCCAGGTCGCGCTCGGCGTCCGGCTGGTCGTCGGAGCCGACGATCAGCAACTGGTAGCCCTGCTCGCGGGCGCCACGCTCGAGGCGCTTGGCCAGGCGCGCATAGCTGACGTTCTCCAGATCGGGCACGATCAGACCCAGCGTGCGGCTCGAGCCACGCCGCAGTGCCGCGGCCTGGGCATCGACCCGATAGCGGTGCTCATGCACCACCGCCATGACCCTGTCCACGGTGTCCTGGCTGATGCGTCGCTCGGCGGCCTTGCCGTTGATGACGTAGCTGGCGGTGGTGCGCGATACCCCGGCCAGCCTGGCGATTTCAGCGAGAGTCATGGGTTTCCTCTGTGTCAGGGAGCGATTCTACGTCACGCCCGGGCCTTTCCGCCCCCTCCCAAAGTCTAAGTAAACGCGGCTTGCGAAACCAGATGAATCGTTCCAGCATGATTGATATGCAAGCTGACACGATTCAGCAAGAACGATCCGGACGATCCCGTTCGAGATGCGCCGGCTTGCCGCCTGAACGCGCCCAGGAGAATACACGATGCTCACGCTACGCCCCGAGGATATCCACCTCGACTGTCAGGCGCCCGACTGGCGCGCCGCGCTGGACCAGGCCGCCGAGTCGCTGCACCAGGCGGGACTGACCTCGCCCGCCTATCGCGACGGCTTGTTCCAGCGCGAGACCCAATCCTCGACCTATCTCGGCAACGCCATCGCCATTCCCCATGGCACGCCCCAGAGCCGCGAACACGTGCGTACCACCGGCGTGCGCGTGCTGCAGTTTCCGGCCGGGGTCGAATGGCATGACGGCCAGCGCGTGCACGTGCTGGTCAGCATCGCGGCCCAGAGCGACGAGCATCTCGGCATCCTGCGCCAGCTCACCCATGTGCTCGACGACGACAGCGTCGGCCAGCGCCTAGCCGAAGCCCGCTCCGCCGCGGAAGTCGCCGCGCTGCTGTCGAAGGCGCAGGTGGAAGCGCGGCTGGACGCCGAGACCCTGTGCCTCGGGTTTCCCGCCCGCGACACCCGCGAGCTGGCCCTGGCCGGAGCCGCCCGCCTGCGCCAGCTCGGCTGCGTCGAGAATCGGTTCGTCGCCGAGATGGCCGAGCGAGAGCCGCTTCCACTCGGCCAGGGGCTGTGGCTGGCCGCCAGCGAGCAGGGGGTGGAGAGTCCGGCGCTGGCCCTGGCCACCCCCGATACACGGCTGGCCAATGTCGGCGAAGAGGTAAAAGGCGTGTTCTGCCTGGCCGCCCAGGGCGACGCTCATCGCGGCCTGCTGGAGCGCATCCTGGCGCTGCTCGACAGCGGCGCCGCGGCCGAACTGCCCGGCGCCGACGCCGCCACCGTGCTGGCCCGGCTGGCGGGCGAGTCGGCTACGGCCCATACCCGGCTCGCTCGGGTGCTCAACGCCCACGGCCTGCATGCCCGCCCGGCCAAGCAGCTGGTGCAGGTCGCCCGGCAGCAGGGCCTGCCCATCCATGTGCGCCTGGCCGAAGGGGGCGGCGCCGCGGTGCCGGCCACCAGCCTGACCAAGGTGATCAACCTCGGCGCCCGGCGCGGCCAGCAGCTGGCCTTCTCCGCTGAGGGCGACAACGCCCGGGCGGCGCTCGACGCCGTCTGCCGGGCCGTGGCGGACGGCCTCGGCGAACAGGTCCTGCCCTTCGACGAGAGCCGCGAGCGCATCACGCCACAAGCGGACGAAGCCCCCGCCGAGCCGCTGCCCGACGATACCCCCCACCAGGGCGTGGCAGCCTCGCCGGGGCTCGCCATCGCTCCGGTCTTCGTGCTGCAGACACCGCGCTTCGACTACCCTCAGCATGCCGCCGATCCCGCCGGGCAGCAGCGCCGCCTGCAGGACGCCATCGCCGAGGGTGCGGCACAGCTCGAGGCGCTGGAGCGCGAAGCCCGCGGCGGCGAGGTGGCCCAGATCCTCTCCATGCACGAGGAGATGCTGCGCGACCCCGAGCTGTTCGAGGCGGCCCGCGAGGGCATCCAGGACGGCCGCTCCGCCGAGGCCGCCTGGTGGGAAGCCATCGAGACCGCCGCCCACGCCCAGGAGATGCTCGCCGACCGGCTGCTGGCCGAGCGCGCCGCCGACCTGCGCGACGTCGGCCGTCGCGTGCTCGGTGTCCTGTGCGAGGTAAAGCTGCCCGAGCCGCCGGAAACGCCCTACATCCTGGTCACCGACGATATCGGCCCCTCCGACGTGGCGCGCCTCGACACGCGCCGGGTGCGTGGCCTGCTCACGGCCCGCGGCGGTGCCACCGCGCACAGCGCGATCCTGGCCCGGGCGCTGGGCATTCCCGCGGTGGTGGGCGCCGGCGAGCGCGTGCTGACGCTAGCAGGCGGCGAGGAGCTGATCCTCGACGGCGAGCGCGGCCGGGTGATCCCGGCGCCCTCCGCCGAGCGCCGCGCGGCCGCCGAGCAGCGCCTGGCCGAGCGCCAGCAGCGCGAAGCCGAGGCGTGGGAGGCGCGCTTCGAGGAGGCGCGTACCCGCGACGGTCACCGCGTCGAAGTGGCCGCCAACCTGGGCAATACCGCCCATGCCGCCGATGCCGTGGAGCGCGGCGCCGAGGGCGTCGGCCTGCTGCGCACCGAATTCCTGTTCATGGCCCATGCCCAGGAGCCGGACCTCGACACCCAGGTCGGTGAGTACCGCGAGGCGCTCGAGGCCCTCGGCGGCCGCCCGCTGGTGGCCCGCACCCTGGACGTGGGCGGCGACAAGCCGCTGCCCTACTGGCCGGTGCCCCGCGAGGACAATCCCTTCCTCGGCCTGCGCGGCATCCGCCTGTCCCTGACCCGCCCCGAGGTGCTCGAGACCCAGCTGCGCGCGCTGCTGATGGCGGCCGCACCGGAGCAGGCGCCGAGGCCGCTGCGCATCATGCTGCCGATGATCAAGGACATCGCCGAGTTCCGCGCGGCACGCGCCATCCTCGACCGCCTGCTCGACGAGATCCCCGCCGCCGATCGGGCCACCGACGTACAGCTCGGCGTGATGATCGAGGTACCCTCGGCCGCCCTGCTGGCACCGACGCTGGCCGCCGAGGTCGACTTCTTCTCGGTGGGCACCAACGACCTGACCCAGTACACGCTGGCCATTGACCGCGATCACCCCGCCCTCTCGGCCCAGGCCGACGGCCTGCACCCGGCGGTGCTGCGCCTGATCGAGATGACCGTGGCGGCGGCCCATGCCCATGGCAAGTGGGTCGGCGTGTGCGGCGAGCTGGCCAGCGACACCCTGGCCGTGCCGGTGCTGGTCGGGCTCGGCGTCGACGAACTCTCGGTCAGCGCGCGCCAGGTACCGCTGGTCAAGGCGCGGCTGCGCGAGTTCGACCTCGCCGAAGCCCGCGCCCAGGCCGAGCTGGCGCTGGCCCAGGCCACCAGCGAGGCGGTCCGCGACGCCCTGGAGGTACGCTGATGGCCCGCGTGCTCTGCCTGACGCTCAATCCCGCGCTGGATCTTTCCGTGAGCCTGGAACGGCTGACGCCGGGCGCGGTCAACCGCACCCGCGAGACCCACCTGACGGCAGCCGGCAAGGGCGTCAACGTGGCCCGGGTGCTGGCCGATCTCGGCCACGACGTCACCGTGTCGGGCTTTCTCGGCGCCGACAACGACGGTCCCTTCCTGCGCGCCTTCGAGGCCATGGGCGTGGAGGACGCCTTCCTGCGCGTACCCGGTGAGACCCGTATCAACGCCAAGCTCGCCGAGGCCGACGGCCGGGTCACCGACATCAACGGACCCGGCGTGGCCATCGATGCCGCCGCCTGGCAGCGCCTGCTCGACGGGCTCGATACGCGCATCGACGATCCGCGACGCCGGCCCGACGCCGTGGTCATCGCCGGCAGCCTGCCACCCGGCGTGGCGCCGACCGATCTCGCCGGGCTGATCGCCCGCCTGCGCGGTGCCGGGCTGCCGGTATGGGTCGATACCAGCGGCGAGGCGCTGACCCGGGCCATCGAGGCGCGTACCACCGCGGTCAAGCCCAACGAGCAGGAGCTTGCCGCCTGGGCCGGCGAGAGCCTGGAGAGCGCCGAGGCACGGCTCAAGGCGGCACTGCGCCTCTATGCCGCCGGCATCGAGGAGGCCGTGATCTCCGCCGGCCCCGCCGGCGTGCTGTGGGTCAGCCGCCGCGGCGCCTGGCAGGCCATGCCGCCGCGCCTGGCGGTGGCCAGCACCGTGGGCGCCGGCGATACCCTGCTCGCCGCCCTGCTGCACGGTGTGCTCTCGGGCCACCCGCCCGACCAGGCCCTGCGCCTGGCCACCGCCCTTTCCGCCGAATCGGTTCGTCACCTGGGCGTGGGCAACCTCCACGCCGACGACTTTCCGCAACTCCAACAACAGACCCGCGTACGGCGCCTCAACGACGTCGACGCAGGGGGAGCCCTCGCATGAACGTGATCATCATTACCGCATGCCCCAGTGGCATGGCCACCACTTTCCTCGCCGCCCGTCGCCTGGAGCAGGCCGCCCGTCGGCTGGGTTGGCAGGCCAGCGTCGAGATGCACAGCCAGCTCGAAGCCGTCGAGCCCGTCCCGGCCGAGGCCATTGCTGCAGCCGACCTGATCGTGATCGCCGCCGACCAGGTCCCCGCCGCCGAACGCTTTGCCGGCAAGCGCCTGTTCCAGGCAAGCACCGACGAGGCACTGCCCGACCCCCAAGCCTTCCTCGAGCGCGCTCGGCGCGAGGCTTCCGATTACACACCGCCTGCCACGATGGCAACCGTAAGTGCCACGCCCAAGGCCGGCGGCAGCAGCATCGTCGCCGTGACCGCCTGCCCCACCGGCGTGGCCCATACGTTCATGGCCGCCGAGGCATTGAGCGAAGCGGGCAAGGCGCTAGGGCATGCGATCCGCGTGGAGACCCAGGGCTCCGTCGGCGCGCAGGACAAGCTCACCGATGAAGAGATCGCCGCGGCCGAAGTGGTGATACTCGCCTGCGATATCGAGGTCGATCCGACCCGCTTCGCCGGCAAGCGCATCTATCGCACCTCTACCGGCAATGCGCTCAAGAAGCCGCGTCCCACCATCGAGGCGGCGCTGGCCGAGGCCGAGGTGGAGGACGCCGCCGGCGCCACGCGTCGCAGCGAGGCGAAGAAGAGCCTCAAGGAGAAGGGCGTCTACAAGCACCTGCTCACCGGCGTCTCCTTCATGCTGCCCATGGTGGTGGCCGGCGGTCTGCTGATCGCGCTCTCCTTCGTCTTCGGCATCGAGGCCTTCGAGCAGGAGGGCACGCTCGCCGCGGCGCTGATGCAGATCGGTGGCGGCACGGCCTTCGCCCTGATGATCCCGGTGCTGGCCGGCTACATCGCCTATTCCATCGCCGACCGGCCGGGCATCGCCCCGGGCATGATCGGCGGCATGCTGGCGGCGGAGATCGGTGCCGGCTTCATCGGCGGCATCCTCGCCGGCTTCCTGGCCGGCTACGTGGCGCTGGCGGTGACCCGCCACGTGCGGCTGCCGTCGAGCGTCGAGTCGCTCAAGCCGATCCTGATCATTCCGCTGATCGCCAGCCTGGTCACCGGCCTGACCATGATCTACGTGATCGGCGAGCCGGTGGCGGCGATATTGGCTGGCCTGACCAGCTTCCTCGCGGCCATGGACTCGACCAACGCGGTGCTGCTCGGCATCCTGCTCGGCGCCATGATGTGCTTCGACCTGGGCGGACCGGTCAACAAGGCCGCCTACACCTTCGGCGTCGGCCTGCTCTCGACCCAGACCTACGCACCGATGGCGGCGATCATGGCCGCCGGCATGGTCCCGGCCATCGGCATGGGGATCGCCAGCTTCGTCGCCCGCCACAAGTTCTCCGAGCCGGAGCGCGAGGCGGGCAAGGCGTCGTTCGTGCTGGGGCTGTGCTTCATCAGCGAGGGCGCCATCCCCTTCGCCGCCAAGGATCCGCTGCGGGTGATCCCGGCCTGCATGCTGGGCGGGGCCATCACCGGCGCCCTCTCCATGCTGGTCGGCGCGCAGCTGATGGCGCCCCATGGCGGCATCTTCGTGCTGCTGATTCCCAATGCCATCACCCCGGTGTTGCTCTACCTCGGCGCCATTGTCGCCGGTTCGCTGATCACCGGCCTGGGCTACGCCGCGATCAAGCGCGGCGCCGCCCCGGTGGCCGTCGCCGCCAACGCCTGATACCTACCTGACAGGCGTTCCAGCGCTGGTGCATGCCGCCCAAGGGCGACATGCACCAGCGCATTTCCTCAGGCACCACCGATCGCCCCCTCAGGCGACAGACAAAAAAAGCCCGGCCGCGAGGCCGGGCGCAATGACAGCCACTGGCTGCCGAGAGAGCACGAGAAAGCGATCAGCGAAGCCGTTCAGTGATGAAAGCGCTGGGCGGCTTCCTTGGCGAGCTGGCGGATGCCGTTCCAGTCTTCGGCATCGACCAGCGACTTCGGCGTCAGCCAGGACCCCCCCACGCACATCACGTTCTTCAGCGCCAGGTAGTCCTCGGCGTTGTCGAGGGTGATGCCGCCGGTGGGGCAGAAGCGTGCCTCGGGAATCGGGCCGGCAAAGGCCTTCAGCGCCTTGACGCCGCCGCTGGCCTCGGCAGGGAAGAACTTGAAGCGGCGGTAGCCGTACTGCCAGCCGGTCATCAGTTCGGAGACGGTGGCCACGCCGGGAAGCATCGGTACCGGGCTGCTGACGCCGTAGCGATAGAGCGCCTCGGTGGTGCCCGGCGTGACGACGAAATCGGCACCCACCTGCTCGCTCTGGCGATACTGGGCCGGGGTCAGCACGGTGCCCACGCCGATGCTGGCCTGGGGCAAGGCCTCCTTCAAGCGGCGCACCGCCTCCAGCGCGCAGTCGGTGCGCAGGGTCACTTCGAGTACCGTGAGCCCGCCCTCGACCAGGGCGCGGCCCAGCGGCACGGCGTCCTCCACCCGCTCGATGGCCAGCACCGGGATGACCTCGGCCTTGAGGCAGATGCTGTCGAGTTCGGTGATACGCGTGGACGGCAGCTGTTTGTCGATGGTCATGAGCAAGACTCCAGTTCAGGGGGCCCAGTAGACGGCCAGCGGGCAGGAAAGAAAGGCGCGGATCGGCAGTTCGCGCAGGTCGTCGCCGGACAGGGCGCGGGCCAGCACGCTGCGCTTGTCGTCGCCGGTGATGTAGAGCACGTGACGTCGCGCCTGGTGCAGCCGGTCGGCGCTCAGGGAAATGCGTGCCTGGGGCTGGCTCGGCGTGCGCGCGGCCAGCACCGGGGCGTCGGTGGTGAGCCCCAGCTCCAGCTCGCGACTGTCGGGAAACAGCGAGGCGGTATGTCCGTCGCCGCCCATGCCCAGCACCACCAGGCTGGCCGGCCAGGCCAGCGCCTCGATGCGCCGGGTGACCGCCTCGACGCCCTGCTCGGGGGTCTCGTCATCGGTGGTCAGCGAGACGAAGCTGGCCGCCGCCGCCCGGTCCTGCAGCAGGTGGCGCCGTACCAGCAGGGCATTGCTCGCCGCGTCGGTCTCGCTCACCCAGCGCTCGTCGGCCAGGGTCACGTCGACCCGCTCCCAGGGCAGCTCCTGCCGAGACAGGGCCTGGAAGTAAGGCACCGGGGTCGAGCCGCCGGATACCACCAGCAGGGCCCGCTCCTGCTGCGCCAGGTCCTGGCGCAGCGCTTCACAGGTGGCTTCGGCGAGCTGCGCGGCGAGCTGTTGGCGCGGCTCGGCTGCAAGATCGGTCATGTCAGTAGTCCTCGTACCAGCTGCGCCCATCCTGGGTGATCATGGCGATGGAGGCCACCGGCCCCCAGGAGCCGGCGGGATAGCGCCGCGGCGGCTCGCCCATCTCCTTCCAGGCGGCAATCAGGCTGTCGCACCAGTGCCAGGCGTGCTCGACCTCGTCGCGGCGCACGAACAGGTACTGGCGCCCCTTCATCACCTCGAGCAGCAGGCGCTCGTAGGCGTCGGGAATGCGCGTCTGGGGGAAGGCGCTGCCGAAATCCAGGTGCAGCGGACCACGGCGCAGGCGCATCCCCCGGTCCAGCCCGCTGTCCTTGGTCAGCACCTCCAGTGCGATACCCTCGTCGGGCTGCAGGCGGATGACCAGCTTGTTGGCCGCCAGGTTGCGCTGGTCGGGGTCGAAGATGTAGTGGGGCTGCTGGCGGAAGTGCACCACGATCTGGGAGAGCTTCTCGGGCATGCGCTTACCGGTGCGCAGGTAGAACGGCACCCCGGCCCAACGCCAGTTGGCCACGCCGGTCTTCATGGCGACGAAGGTCTCGGTCTCGCTGTCGCGATTGGCGCCCTCCTCCTCGAGGTAGCCTGGCACCCCCTTGCCGTGGATGGTGCCGGCGATGTACTGGCCGCGCACCACGTCACGATTGAGCCGGGCCTCGCTGAAGGGCTGCAGCGCCTTGAGCACCTTGACCTTCTCGTCGCGGATGGCGTCGGCATCGAGGTTGGCCGGCGGGTCCATGGCGATCAGGCAGACCAGCTGCAGCAGGTGGTTCTGGACCATGTCGCGCAGCTGGCCGGCACGATCGAAGTAGCCCCAGCGCCCCTCGATACCGACCTGCTCGGCCACGGTGATCTCCACGTGGGAGATGTGGTTCTGGTTCCACTGGGTGCCGAACAGCGGGTTGGCGAAACGCAGCGCGATCAGGTTCTGAACGGTCTCCTTGCCCAGATAATGGTCGATGCGATAGACCTGGGACTCTTGGAACACTTCGCCGATGGCGTCGTTGATCACGCAGGAGGACTCGAAGTCGTAGCCGATCGGCTTCTCGACCACCACCCGGGAGAGCTCGTCGAGGCACTCGCCGGCCTGAAGGTTGCGACAGATCTCACCGTACAGGCTCGCCGGCACGGCCAGGTAGACGACCAGGGGGCAGACGACGGTGTCATGGCGCACGGCCTCGCGCCACTCGGCGATGGCGCGGTAGCCCTCGGCGGTAGCGAAGTCGAGCTGCAGGTAATCGAGGCGTGCCGTGAAGCGCTTGACGGTCTCGTGATCGAGCTCGGCGGGCTTGACGTAGGTCTGCAGGGTTTCGGCGATCCGCCGGCGAAAGGCGTCGGGCTTCAACTCCTGGCGCGCCAGCCCCAGGATGCGCGTGTCGTCATGCAGCAGGCCCTCGCGGTCGAGGTGGTAGAGCGCCGGGTAGAGTTTGCGCAGCGACAGGTCGCCCAGGGCACCGAACAGCGCGAGATCGATGACCGGCCGACTCTCTTCCTCTGGCCGCGTGGTTGCCTTCATGTCCGCCCCCATTTGGTTAATTTACACAAAAAATACGTAAAAACAGCCTGTCTATCAACCAATATTTTGTAATATTACGCTCATGATCGGTATTTCCGATAGCTCGGATCGCGCCTGACCGCGACTCCGCGATAGGATAGCCGTCGTTCATGTTGTTAAATCACTACATTATCAGCTTGAGAGAGTCCCTTCAGCCATGGCCCATCACGACCTGCTGCAACGAATCCGTCAACGCCTCGAGGAGCTCAACCGCTCCGAGCGCAAGGTAGCAGACGTCATCCTGGCCGATCCGGCCCGGGCCACCGGCCTGAGCATCGCCAGCCTGGCCCAGGCGGCGTCGGTCAGTGAACCCACGGTCAACCGCTTCTGCCGCAGCTTCAATGCCAAGGGCTATCCCGATTTCAAGATCAAGCTAGCCCAGAGCCTGGCTGGCGGCACGCCCTACGTCAGCCAGTCGGTGGAGCCCGGCGATGCGGCGGTGGACTACACGCGCAAGATCTTCGGCGCCACCATCGCCGCCCTTGACGAAGCCAGCCGCACCCTCGACCCGGACCGCATCGAGCGGATGGTGGACTACCTGATCCAGGCCAAGCAGATCCACTTCTTCGGCCTGGGCGCCTCCGGCGCCGTGGCCCAGGATGCCCAGCACAAATTCTTTCGTTTCAACCTGCCGGTCACCTCCTACGTCGACGTGCTGATGCAGCGCATGATCGCCTCGGCCTGCCACACCGGTGACGTCGTGGTGGTCATTTCGTGGACCGGCCGTACCCGCGAGCTGGTCGACATCGCGCGCCTGGCGCGCGAGAGCGGCGCCGTGGTGCTGGGCATCACCGCGCCCGGATCGCCGTTGGCCGCGGAGTGCACCGAGACGCTCGAGGTGCCCACGCCGGAGGACACCGACGTCTACATGCCGATGACCTCGCGCATGATCCAACTCACCCTGATCGACGTGCTGGCCACCGGCGTCACCCTGCGCCGCGGCGAGGACTTCCTGCCCCACCTGAAGAAGATCAAGGATAGCCTGCGCGACACCCGCTACCCGCCCCGCGGCTGAACGCCGCGTGACGCCACTGTATCATCTGGCCCCAGCCTCGCTACCGGCGGCCTGCCAGGCCGCCACCAGCGCCCGCGCCTGCCGGCACACCTGTTCGGGCGACTGCCCGGGGCGATAGAGGGCACTGCCCAGGCCGGCACCGTCCACACCGGCGGCACGCCAGGCGGCGAACTCCTCCGCACCGATGCCCCCCACGGCGTAGAGCCGGGTGCCGCCGGGCAGCACCGCGCGCAGCGCCTTCATGCCCTCTACTCCCACCTGCACGGCAGGAAACAGCTTCAGCCCCGTGGCACCGGCCTCCAGGGCATCGAACGCCTCCGACGGCGTCAGCACGCCGGGCCAGCTCTGCAGGCCCAGCCGTCGGGTCTCCTCGATCACCGCGGGGCGGCAGTTGGGTGATACCACCAGGCGGCCGCCGGCGGCATGCACTTCACGCACCTGGTCCGGGCTGAGCACCGTGCCGGCCCCCACCGCGGCGCGGTCACCCAGTGCCGCGGCCAGGCGGCGGATGCTGTCGAGCGGATCGGGTGAGTTGAGCGGGACTTCCAGCGTCGTGATGCCGGCGGCGAGGACGGCCTCGCCCACCGCCACCGCCTCGTCGGGGTTGATGCCGCGAAGGATACCGATCAGGGGCAGGGTCATATCCGTCTCCATGATGAGTTGTCACCACCGGCCCGTGCCAATCCCAGGCCGGCGAGCACCGCCGTGTCGCCGTCGAGGCGCCTGCCGGCATGGCCGAGCGTCTCGAGGGCCAGCGCATAGCGCTCGCACAGCGCCGCACTGCCGACCAGGGTCACGGGCGTAGCCGGCAGCTCGCATTGCATGCCGGCAAGCTCCAGACCGATGACGAGCCCCGAGAGGCGCGCCCCCAACCGGGCTCGCCGCGCCTCCCCGGCGGGCAGCGAATCGTCGAGCAGATCGGCGGCGCGCAGGCCGAACAGCCGCTGGGCGAAGCGTCCGGGCTCGGCGGCCGCCTCGCGCACCGCACCGACGAATGCCTCGCGGCAGCCCGGCGCGTCCAGCCCGGCCTCGGCCACCGAGTGCCGCAGCACCGAGCGGCTGGCCAGCAACCGGTAGAGCTCCCCGCTGAGCGCGGTAGCGAAGCGCATCACCGTGCCCGCCTCGAGCCAGGCCCACTTGGCGTGGGTGCCGGGCAGGCAGACCAGCCCCGAGAAGCCGGGCTCGCGCGCCACCAGGCCGGCCAACTGGGTCTCCTCGCCGCGCATCACGTCGAAGTCGCGGCCCGTGGCGTCGGCGTGCTGGCACAGCCCCGGCAGCAGGTGCACCTCGAGTCGCGCATCGCGCAGCACGGGAGCCACGGCGCCGCGAGCCAGGTCGTCCAGGCGCGTCGGCACCGGCAGGTAGGCCGCCTCGCGCCAGCCCTGACGGGCGCCGGCCATGCCGCAGACCCACACCGCCACGCGCCCGGAAGCGGACAGCCAGTCGCCGATCGCCTCCAGCAGTGCGGGTTCGTACTCCTGCGGCGCCAGGGTCAGCATGCCCTTGTCGCTGCCCGCGCGGGCCAGCACCTCGCCGCGCTCGTCCAGCCCCCAGGCGCGCAGGTGGCTCGAGCCCCAGTCCACCGCGACCCACGCCAGCCGCTCGCGTACCGCATCGCTCATGACGGTCTCCTCACCATTCGGCGATGGAGCCGTCCTCATGGCTCCACACCGGGTTGCGCCAGCGGTGACCCACCTTGGCCCGCTCCTCGACGAAGGCCTCGTCGATCTCGACGCCAAGGCCGGGCCCCTGGGGAATGGCACAGAAGCCCTCCTCGATGGCCAGCGCCGACTTGTCGACCAGGTAGTCGAGCACGTCGTTGTCGCGGTTGTAGTGGATGCCCATGCTCTGCTCCTGGATGAAGGCGTTGTGGCTGACCGCATCCAAGTGGAGCGAGGCGGCCAGGGTCAACGGGCCGAGCGGGCAGTGCGGAGCCAGGGCCACGTCATGGGCCGAGGCCAGCGCGGCGATCTTCAGCCCCTCGCTGATGCCGCCGCAGTGGGAGAGGTCGGGCTGGATGATGTCGATCATGCCGTCGGCGAGCAGGTCGCGGAATTCGAACCGCGTGTGCAGCCGCTCGCCGGTGGCCAGCGGGTAGCCCAGGCCGCCGGCGATGTGCTTCAGGCTAGGCAGGTGTTCGGGGGCCACCGGCTCCTCGACGAACATGGGGTGAAACGGCTCCAGTTCGCGCAGCAATGCCTTGGCCATGGGCCGATGGACGCGGCCGTGGAAGTCGATGCCGATGCCGACCTCGGGGCCCACCGCCTCGCGGGCCTCGGCCACCCGCGCCACCGCCTCGTCGACCTTGCGGTGCGAGTCGACGATCTGCAGCTCGGCGGTGCCGTTCATCTTGAAGGCGGTGAAGCCGCGCCCCACCAGCTCCCTGGCGCCCGCCCCCACGTCGCTCGGCCGGTCGCCGCCGGTCCAGGCGTACATGCGCATGCGCTCGCGCACCGCGCCGCCCAGCAGCTGGTGCACCGGCACGCCCAGATCGCGCCCCTTGAGGTCCCACAGCGCCTGGTCGATACCGGCGATGGCGCTCATCAGGATGGGGCCACCGCGGTAGAAGCCGGCGCGATAGAGCGTGTTCCACAGGTGCTCGATGCGGTGCGGATCCTGGCCGACCAGGTAGTCGGCGAGTTCATGCACCGCGGCCTCCACCGTGGCGGCGCGGCCCTCGATGACCGGCTCGCCCCAGCCGTAGCAGCCACTGTCGGTCTCGATCTTGAGGAATAGCCAGCGCGGCGGCACCTGCCAGGTCCTGAGTCGGGTGATCTTCATGTGGAGCGCTCCTTGGTGTCGGGTTCGGCCACCGGCGTGGTGGCGGGTCGTGAGGCCGCGTCGGCGACGATCCCCAGATCGACGGCGGTGCGCCGCAGCACGTCGGCGGCGGCCGCCTCGGCGGCGTCGGCGTCGCGGCGACGAATCGCCTCGAGCAGCCGGCCGTGGCGCGCCAGGCTGTCCTCCAGGTCGGCAGCAAGGGGCCGGAGGTGAGCCTGGGAGCGCACGATCAGGGCGATGATCGAAGGCCGCAACAGGTGTCCCATCTGGCGCCAGACCAGGTTGTGGCTGGCGCGGTAGACGGCATCATGGAAGGCCACGTCGTACTCCGCATGCCGCGCGCTGGCTTCCGGTCTGCCGGCGGTACGCCGCATGCCCTGGTAGGCCGCCTCCAGGCGTTCGAGATCCCCCGCGTCGGCGGCCTGGGCCGCCAGCCGCGCGACGGCCGGCTCCGCCGAGTGGCGAAAGGCGAAGATCTCGCGCAACAGCTCGGCGTCGGGGGCCTCGATCTCGGCCATCCAGGTACTCACCAGGGGATCGAGCAGGTGCCATTCGTCGATCTCGCAGACCACGCTGCCCCGCCCCGCGGTGCGCTCGACCATCCCCAGCGCGACCAGGGTGGCCAGGGCGTTGCGCACCTGGTTGCGGCTGACTTCGAAGTGTTGGCAGAGATCACGCTCACGGGGAAAGGTCTCGCCGGGTCGCCAGCGCCCGGCCAGCAACGCCTGACCCAGCAGCCGGGCCAGGCCATCGGCGCCGCCCTGGTGACGCGGCAGTGAAGCCAGTGTCATGAGGCCTCCTAGGAAAGCAAATGTCAGACATTTTACCGCGCAGCACGCCACCCCGCCAGCCTGCGGCACGTCGGGGCGGGCCGCTTCGCCGCCCGCCCCACGGGGGGCTAGACCCCGGCGAAGGCTGCGTAGATGACGATCACCAGCACCACCAGCAGCAGGCCGACGGGCACGGCGCCGCGCCAGGGGGTGAGGTCGACGTCCCCACTGTACTCGTGGACCCAGGCGGTCTCGCGCGGGCGCAGCTTGCCGATCAGCAGCATCATGGCCACCAGCAGCACGAAAACCCCGGCGACGAAGTGGAACTCGTGCATCACCAGCGGCAGCTTGTTGAACGGCGGCACGAAGTAGCCTGCGGCGATCAGCAGGCAGCCGCCGACCAGGGCGATCTTGGCCGCCATGGGCGGCACGCGTGTGGTGAGCAGGCCGACGATCACCACCGCGAGGATGGGGATGAAGTAGATGGCGTTCATCTTCTGCAGGTAGTCGAACAGGCTCTCCTGGCCGGCCAGCAGCGGCGCGATGGTCATGGTGGCGAAGGCCATGATCCAGCCGAACACCTTGCCCGACCTGACCACCTGCTCCTCGCTGGCCTGCTTGTTGAGCACGCCCTTGTAGAGCCCCAGGCTGAAGATGGTGGTGGTGCTGTTGAGCGCCGAGTTGAACGACGACAGGATGGCGCCGACCATCACCGCGGCGAAGAAGCCGGTGAGATAAGGCGGCAGCACGTTGAACACCAGGTGACCGTAGGCCTCGTCGGCCTGCACGCCCTGGTCGGCGTAGAGGTGGTAGGCGATGATGCCCGGCAGCACCAGGTAGAGCGGGCCGAGCAGCTTGAAGAAGCCGGTCAGCAGCACGCCCTTCTGCCCCTCGGCGAGGTTCTTGGCGGCGAAGGTACGCTGGATGATCTGCTGGTTGGTGGTCCAGTAGAAGAGGTTGATCAGGAACACGCCGGTGAAGAGGGTGGAGAACGGCACCTGCTGGTCGGAGCCACCAATGGAGTTGAGCTTCTGCGGATCGCTCTCCTTGAGCACCTCCCAGCCGGCGAGCAGGCCGCCGTCATCGCTGACCGCCTGCAGCCCGAAGTAGACGATGACGAAGCCGCCGACCAACAGCCCGACGCCATTCAGCGTATCCGACACGGCCACCGTGCGCAGCCCACCGAACAGGGCATAGACGGAGCCGATCAGCCCCACCCCCCAGACCGTCAGCCACAGCAGCAGCGTCGACGACTCGATGCCGGTCAGGCCGGGGAGGTCGAGCATGCCGAGCAGCCCCATGGCGCCGGAGTAGAGAATGATCGGCAGCAGAATCACCGCATAGGCGATCAGGAAGATGACGTTGCAGATCAGTTGGGTGCCGGCATCGAAGCGAATCAGCAGCATCTGCGGCAGGGTGGCGATACCGCTCCTGAGGAAGCGCGGCAGGAAGAACAGTGCCAGGGCCACTAGGGCGATCACCGCCACCACCTCCCAGGCCATGACGCTCAGGCCGTCGCTGAACGCCGAGCCGTTGAGCCCCACCATCTGCTCGGTGGAGAGGTTGGTCATCAGCAGCGAGCCGGCGATCAACGGGAAGGTCAGCGAGCGGCCGGCGAGGAAATAGCCGCTGGTGCTCGCATGATCGTCGCGGCGGGTCAGGCGCCAGGTGATGAAGGCCACCAGGCCGGTGAAGAACAGGAACGACAGCAGGGTCAAGGCATGCATGCGGGGACACTCCCTTGCGGATATCCAGCAGTCCATTGCGCCAGCACAAAATGTCTGACATTGGCGAATTCACTACATTCTAGGCAAACGCAGCGCTCCCGACATGCGCCTTTGGTCGAAAATTCTCCTGATGTTTATGGAATATTACTAACAAAACTTAAGGTGAGATCGTCCCCTGCCCGCCACTTCGGTGCCGGGGTTGCCAGCCGGACGGCGCGGCACAACAATAGCGCCTCCACCTCCGCTGTACTCAAGGATTCCCCATGCGCCGGATCGCCCTGACCCTCACGCTGCCTGCCATCGCCCTGACCCTGGCCGCCCCCGGGGCCCTCGCCGAGACCTTCCGCTTTACCGCCATCCCCGACGAGGACGAGGCGCGCCTGGTGGAGCGCTTTGCCAAGGTGGCCGACTATCTGGAGGAGCAGCTTGGCGTCGAGGTGGAGTACGTACCGGTGAAGTCCTACAGCGCCGCGGTCACCGCCTTCCGCAACGACCAGGTCCAGTTGGCGTGGTTCGGCGGGCTCTCGGGGGTGCAGGCGCGTCGCCTGGTGCCCGGGTCCCAGGCGCTGGCCCAGGGCAGCGAGGACGACGCCTTCGTCAGCTATTTCATCGCCCATGAGTCCACCGGCCTCGAGCGCGCCGACGAGCTGCCCGACGAGATCGAGGGCATGAGCCTGACCTTCGGCTCGCGCACCTCCACCTCCGGCCGGCTGATGCCGGAGCACTTCCTGCGCCAGCGCTTCGACAATGCCGATCCGGAGCGCTTTTTCTCCCGCGTCGGCTACTCCGGCGACCACTCGCGTACCATTGCGCTGGTGGAAGCCGGCACCTATGACATCGGGGCGGTCAACTACACCGTCTGGGAAGCCGCCGAGGAGGAGGGCCGGGTCAATACCGACCAGGTCCGAGTGATCTGGGCCACGCCGCCCTATCCCGACTACAACTGGACGCTGCGCGGCGACGCCGACGAGCGCTTCGGCGAGGGCTTTGCCGAGAAAGTCCGGGCCGCCTTTCTGGAAATGGACGACCCGGAGCTGCTCGCCACCTTCCCCCGCGAGGCGTTCATCCCCGCCGACAACGAGCTCTACGCCCCCATCGAGGAGGTGGCCGAGGCACTCGGCCTGCTGCGCTGATGGAGGGAGAGCAACGTCGCCTGCTGGTTCGCTTCGATGGTGAGGACATCGGGCATGGCGCGCATGTCGTCCTGCCACGCCTGACCCTCGCCCTGCATGAGGGCGAAAGGGTCGCGTTGCTCGGCCAGAGCGGCGCCGGCAAGTCGACGCTGCTCGGCGAGCTGCGCCGGCGGCTCGACCGCCAGGCGGCCTGGTGCCCGCAGCACCACGGCCTGGTGCCCCAGCTTGCGGTCTATCACAACGTCTTCATGGGGCGCCTGCCGGAGCATTCGGCGCTGGCCAACCTGTGGAACCTCGTGCGCCCACTGCGCCGCCCATGGCGCGAGGTGGCCGCCCTGTGCGATGAGCTGGGCCTGGCCGGCCTGATGCGCCGTCCGGTGGGCCAGCTCTCCGGCGGCCAGCGCCAACGGGTAGCCATCGCCCGGGCGCTCTACCAGGCCCGGCCGCTGTTCCTCGGCGACGAGCCGATGGCCAGCATCGACCCTCACCAGGCCCTGCGTCTGCTGGACCTGATCGATGCCCGCCACACCACTTCGGTCGTCGCCCTGCACCAGCGCGAGCTGGCGCTGACCCACTTCGACCGCGTCTGGGGCTTGCGTGACGGCCGTCTGGCGATCGATGCGCCCGCCGGCTCGCTCACCCTGGCCGAGCTGGACGCGCTCTACCCCGACGCCGATGCCGCGAGGCATGGCCCGGATGCGCTCGACGCCGATATCGGCGTGCCGGGCGTCGATGCTCTCCCCTGCCCTCGGGGGCGGTCGTGAACGACAGCCTGCCGGCCCTGCCCCCAGCGGGGTGGAGAGCGTGGTGGCGGGGCCAGTCGCCCGGCCTGCGCCTGGCCCGGCATACCCTGGGCCTGGTGGCGCTGGCGGTGCTGCTGGCGCCCTTCGCCGACCTGGCCATCCACACCCGCGATCCCTGGGGCGAGCTCGGCCGCATGGCGGCCGGCCTGGCGTGGCCCGCCTGGGGCGCGCTGGAGTCGCCCTTCTCGGCGCTCGGCCTCACCGTGGCGGTGGCGCTGTGGGGTACGCTTGCCGGGGTGATCCTGGGCTTTCCCCTGGCGCTGCTGTTCGCCCGCTCGCGGCTGGTGCGTGCCGGCTGCGCCTTCGTGCGCGCCATCCATGAGCTATTCTGGGCCCTTCTTTTCTTGCAGGTGTTCGGCCTCTCGGCGCTCACCGCGCTGGCGGCCCTGGCGATTCCCTACGCCGGCATCTTCGCCAAGGTCTATGCCGAGATCCTCGAGCAGACCCCGCGCGCGCCGCGCGACGCCCTGCCGCCCGGCAGCGGCCGGCTGGCCCGCTTCGTCTATGCCGAACTGCCGCTGGCCTGGACCCAGCTCGCCGCCTACACCCGCTACCGCTTCGAATGCGGCCTGCGCGCCAGCGTGCTGCTCGGCTTCGTCGGCCTGCCGACCCTCGGCTTCCATCTCGAGACGGCGTTTCGCGAGGGGCGCTACCACGAGGCGGGGGCGCTGCTGTGGCTGTTCTACGGGCTGATCGCCAGCCTGCCGTGGTGGGGGCACAAGCGCGTGATTCCGCTGCTGCTGGTGGGCGGCGCCTGGCTGCTGGGCCCCTGGCCAAGTGTGGAGGGGGCGCTGCTGTGGCGCTTCGTCTCCGAGGACATCTGGCCGGCGGCGCTGCTCGCCGGCGATTGGGCGGGGCTGGTGGAGTGGCTGTCGCGGCTGCCGTCGCTGGGACCCGCCATCGGCAACACCCTGCTGCTGGGGCTGCTCGGCACCGTGGGGGCACTGGCGGTAGCGCTGGTGCTATGGCCGCTGGCAAGCCGCCACTTCGGCAACCGTGCCACCCGCCTGGCCGGGCATGGCGTGCTGATCTTCCTGCGTTCGACGCCGGAACTGATGCTGGCGTTCATCTTCCTGCTGCTGCTCGGCCCCTCGCTGCTGCCCGCCTGGCTGGCCCTGGCGCTGCACAACGGCGCCCTGATCGCCTTCCTGGCGGCACGTCACGCCGATGCCATCACGCCCGGCATGCCGGGACTGCCCGCCAGCGGGCGGCTGGCCTACGAGCTGCTGCCGCGGGTCTACCCGGGCCTGCTGGCCCTGCTCTACTACCGCGCCGAGGTGATCCTGCGCGAGACGGCAATCCTCGGCATGCTCGGTGTCGCCACCCTGGGCTTCTACATCGAGGAGGGCTTCGACTACCTGATGTTCGACGTGGCCTTGTTCCTGCTGCTCATCACCGCCGCGCTCAACATCGCCGTGGACGCCCTCTCGCGGCGGCTGCGGCCGCGAGAGGCGCCACTAGATGACCCCTGCGCCCGCTAGGGGAGCAAAGGTCTAGCGTCAGTAGGGATAATCGCCGCCGGCGACGACAGCCGCCGTGACGGTGATCTCCACCCTGAGCTCATCGGCGGGCATGGGCGCGCAGACGCAGGTGCGCGCCGGCGCATGGCCGGTGGGCACCCAGGCATCCCACACCGCGTTCATGGCGGCGAAATCGCTGCCCTCCTTGAGGTAGATCGTCGCCGTGAGCAGGTGCTCGCGATCGGAGCCGATCTCGGCGAGCAGCGCATCGACCCGGGCCAGCATGCTCTCGGTCTGCTCGGTGATGTCGCCGTGGCGCGCCTCGGGGCCGGCCACCTGACCGCACAGGTAGGCGATGCCGTGGTGGATGACGGCGCGGCTCATGCGCGCCTTGGTATCGTGACGAACGATGGTCATGCTTCCTCTCCTTGAACGTAGGCCGGCCGATTCTACCGCATCGTCGGGCGCCGCCGACGTCGGGACGAGCGGCGAAGCGGTGGCCATGCCGGCCTTCGATGGGTCGTTCATCATGCCATCGCTCAGGGAGGGCGTCATGGGCCAGCCCCGGGACATACCTCTCGCGCGGTATGGCGCGCTCGGCGTCGCATATGGCAACATACGGCGGATCGTTATATCCCGAACGATATGACGATGCCTTGCCTGCGCCGACCGAATCTCAAGGGACAGCCGTGGAGACCTCGCGTGCCCCACCTTCTCAAACGCCTGCTGGCGGGCATGACCTCCTTCGCCCTGACGCTGACCGTGGCCCAGGCCGACCAGGCAACGGCCCGCATCGCCGCCGCCGCCAGCCTGCGCCCCGCCATGGATGAGCTCGTTGCCGACTATCGGTCCAGCCATCCCGGCGCAAGGCTCGAGGCAGTCTACGGCTCATCGGGCAGCTTTCGCGCCCAGATCGAGAACGGCGCCCCCTTCGATCTGTTCTTCTCTGCCGACATGGACTTTCCCCAGGCGCTCGAGGCAGCCGGCCATGCCGCCGGCGAGGCAGTGCCTTATGCCGAGGGTCGTCTGGTGCTGTGGAGCGGCGGAGACGACGCTTCGACCCTGACGCTCCAATCCCTGACCGAGGAACGGTTCCGGCGCATCGCCATCGCCAACCCCCGCCACGCGCCCTACGGCGCTCGAGCCGAGGAGGCGCTGCGCTCCAGCGGCCTGTGGGACGCGCTGGAGCCGAAGCTCGTGTTCGCAGAGAACATCGGCCAGGCCCTGCAGATGGTGCATAGCGGTGCCGCCGACGTCGGCATCCTGGCGCTGGCCCAGATGCATGGCCCGAGCTTGGAAGGGGCGGCGTTCCAGGTGATCGATGCCGATCTTCACCAGCCCCTGGAGAATGGCTACATCATCACCCGGCGTGGCGCCGAGAATCCTGCCGCCCGGGGCTTCGCCGCCTTCGTGCAGAGCCCCGAGGCGCAGCGGATCCTCGAGAACTACGGCTTTTCCATCCCGCGCAGCCACTGAGGGTGACGATGTTCGGCCTGACGCCCTCCGATTGGGAAGCCCTGCGACTGACCCTGCGACTGGCCCTGATCAGCACGGCGCTGCTGCTGGTGCTGTGCCTGCCGCTGGCCTGGTGGCTGGCTCACACCCAGCGCCGGGTGAAAGTGGTCGTCGAGGCGCTGGTATCGCTGCCGCTGGTGCTGCCTCCCACCGTGATCGGCTTCTACCTGCTGATCCTGCTCGGTCCGCGTGGCGCCGTGGGCGGCACGCTGGAGCGCCTGGGCGCGAACCACCTGGCCTTCACCTTCACCGGCCTGGTGATCGGCTCGATGATCTATTCGCTGCCTTTCGTGGTGCAGCCGATGCAGAACGCCTTCCAGGCCATGGGGCGTCGCCCGCTGGAGGTGGCCGCCACCCTGCGGGCCGGCCCGCTGGACCGCCTGGTGTCGGTCGTGCTGCCGCTATCGCGCCAGGGTCTGCTGACTGCGGCGGTGCTCTCATTCGCCCACACCCTGGGCGAGTTCGGCGTGCTGCTGATGATCGGCGGCGGGATACCGGGCCAGACCCAGGTCGCCTCCATCGCCATCTACAGTCATGTGGAAGCCATGGACTACGCTTCCGCCCATCGCTTGTCGCTGTTCCTGATGCTGGCGGCGTTCCTGCTGCTGGTCTGCGTCTATGCGCTCAACAAGCGCTTCAAGATCGTGAGGATGACGCCGTGAGCGTCGCGGGCAGCTTTCGGCTGACGCGCGGTAGTTTCGTGCTGGAGGCCGAACTGAAACTCCCCGAGCGGGGTGTCACGGCGCTGTTCGGCCGCTCCGGTTCGGGCAAGACCACCCTGCTGCGCTGCCTGGCCGGGCTCGAGCGCAGCGAGGGCTGGCTGACGGTCAACGGCCAGCGCTGGCAGGCCCCCGACCACGTCCTGCCGGTGCACCGTCGCCCGCTGGGCTACGTCTTCCAGGAGGCGAGCCTCTTTCCCCATCTGCGGGTGCGCGACAACCTGCGCTACGGCTATCGACGAGTCGAGCCCAGCCGTCGCCGCGTCGACTTCGACGAGACCGTGAAACTGCTCGGCCTCGAAGCGCTGCTGGAGCGTCATCCCCAGGCGCTCTCAGGCGGGCAGCGGCAGCGAGTCGCCATCGCCCGCGCCCTGCTCGCCAGCCCCCGCCTGCTGTTGATGGATGAACCCATGGCCTCGCTGGACGCGACCAGCAAGGCGGAAATCCTGCCCTATCTGGAGCGGCTGCACGCCCACCTCGAGATTCCGGTGGTCTACGTCAGCCACGCCCTCGACGAGGTGACCCGCCTGGCGGATCACATGGTGCTGCTGGAAGCGGGCCAGGTACTGGCCGCCGGCCCCTTGCACGAGCTGCTGGTGCGCAGCGACCTGCCGTTGTCCCACGCCGACAACGCCGCCGCGGTGCTGGAGACACGCGTCGAGGGATACGATGCCGACCGGCAGCTCGTCGCGCTGACGTGCGGCGCCGGGCGGCTGTGGGTCTCGCGGGAAGCGGCATCGCCGGGCAAGCGGCTGCGGCTGAGCATTCACGCCAGCGACGTGGTAATCAGCCTGACGCCGCCCCAGGATGCCAGCGTTCTCAACTGCCTGCCGGCGCAGGTGGCCGAGATCAGCGACGACCCCCACCCCGGCCATTTGCTGGTACGCCTGGCAGTCGCCGAACAGATGCTGCTCTCGCGCATCCCCCGCGAGGCTTCCCAGCGCCTGGCCTTGCACCCAGGGCAGCAGGTGTATGCCCAACTGCGAGGCAAGGCGCTGTCATGACGTAGTCGCGCCACGCCAGGCGGGATGATCAGGAAGGCGTTGGCGAAGCGATCAGAAGAGCGGCGAAGGCCTCCATCTCCTCGGCCACCGCCTCGCTGGCGATGCGCTGCATGCGCAGGTAGCGCGCCAGGACGTCCTCACCGAACGGGGTGAGGCTGGCGCCTCCGCCGCCCTTGCCCCCGGTGGCCGTGTTGACCAGGGGCTCCTTGAAGCACTGGTTCATGGTATCGACCAGCAGCCAGGCGCGCCGATAGCTCATGCCCATCTGGCGGGCTGCCGCGGAGATCGAACCGGTCGCGGCGATGGCCTCGAGCAGTTGGACCTTGCCCGGGCCGATGGCGATGGCGCGGCCCAGCTGGACACGCAGGCGAGGAGTCGACGGATTCGGGGCTGACACGCTGGCCTCCTTGGAGCGTCATCGACAGGATGCTACCACTGCGCACGCTGCGCTGGCATCGGGGTCCCGGCCGTCGGGAGCCATGCTCAGCGCAGCAGCAGCACCGGCCCCCTGGCCCGGCGCAGCATGGCGGTGGTGGTGCTGCCCACCAGCAGGTGGCGGATGCGCGAGTGGCCGTAGGCGCCCATCACCAGCAGGTCGATGGCGTTCTCTTCCTGATAGGCGCGCAGGGTCTCCTCGACCTCGCCGGCACGGATCGCCCCCTCGGCCTCGTGGCCGGCCTCGCGCAGCGTGGCCAGCGCCCAGTCGAGCTGCGAGCGGTTGTCGCCGGTCTCGGCGCCGACGATCACCACGTGCACCGGGATGCCGTTGAACAGCGGGCTCTTGGCCAGCATCTCGACGCCCTTGCGGGTGGTCTTGCTGCCGTCGAAGGCGAGCATCACCCGCTGAGGCTGCGTGAAGGTCTCCGGCACCATCAGGATCGGCCGATGCAGGGCGCGCACTACCCGCTCCAGGTTGGAGCCCAGGTGCTCGCTGGCCTGGTGGGCGGTCTCGCCGCGCTTGCCCAGCACCAGCAGGCGGATCTCGTCCTGCAGTTCGGCCAGCGTCTCGACCAGGGTACCGTTGCGCTGGCGCGTGCCGGGGTTACCCACGCCATCCTCGACGGCACGCTCGCAGGCCGCCCGGAGCATCAGCCGGCCCTGCTCCTGGGCCACCTTGGCGCGCTGCTCGTCGAGCTGCGAAAGCTCCTCGAGCAGGTGCTCGCGGGAGCCCAGCCCGATGTTGCCGGAGAGATCCGCCTCGGCGGTCTGCGGGTGGTTGTCCACCACGTGGAGGAAGGTCAGCGGCGCGCCGAGCGCCAGGCTGGCCCAGGCGGCGTAGTCGCACACCCCAGTAGAGAACTGCGAGCCGTCGATGGCGGCCATTACCTGTTCTGTCATGGTGTCGTTTCCCATGCTGGCATTGTCGTCGCAGCGCTCAAGGACACTGCGACGCCCGATTCGACCCAGCGGGCCGCGGCTCCTTCAAGAGGAGCACCGGCCCGCGATTGGCGTCAATGGCCGCCCATCAACTTTTCCACGGCAGCCGGATCGTCATGGATGGCGTAGCGGTCGACGATGGTGGCGCTGGCCTCGTTGAGGCCGATCAGCTCCACCTCGGTGCCTTCACGGCGGAACTTGATCACTACCCGGTCCAGCGTCTGCACGGCGGTGATGTCCCAGAAGTGCGCGCGCGACAGGTCGATGGTGACCTTCTGCACGGTTTCCTTGAAGTCGAAGGCATTGCCGAAGCGCTCCGAGGAAGCGAAGAACACCTGGCCGACTACCCGGTAGATGCGACGGCTGCCGTCATCGGCCTCTTCGGAGCCGATGTAGAGGATGTTGCCGACCTTGTTGGCGAAGAACATCGCCGCCAGCAGCACACCGACGAACACGCCGATGGCCAGGTTATGGGTGCCCACGGTCACCGCCACGGTGGCCAGCATGACAAGGTTGGTGCTCATCGGGTGCTTCCTGAGGTCGCGGATCGAGGCCCAGCTGAAGGTGCCGATGGAGACCATGATCATCACCGCCACCAGCGCGGCCATGGGGATCTGCGACACCCAGTCGGCGAGGAACACCACCATGATCAGTAGCACCACGCCGGCCACGAACGTGGAGAGACGCCCGCGGCCGCCCGACTTCACGTTGATCACCGACTGGCCGATCATCGCACAGCCGGCCATGCCGCCGAGCAGGCCGGCGCCGATATTGGCGATGCCCTGCCCCTTGCACTCGCGGTTCTTGTCGCTCGGGGTATCGGTCAGGTCGTCGACGATGGTGGCGGTCATCATCGACTCCAGCAGGCCCACCACGGCGAGCATCACCGAGTAGGGCAGGATGATCCACAGCGTCTCGAGGGTCAGCGGCACGTCGGGCCACAGGAACACCGGCAGGGTGTCGGGCAGCTCGCCCATGTCGCCCACGGTGCGGATCTCCATGCCGCTCGCCATGTAGACGGCGGTGAGCACCACGATGCACACCAGCGGCGAGGGAATCGTCTTGCCGATCCTGGGCAGGTAGGGGAACAGGTAGATGATGCCGAGCCCGGCCGCCGTCATGGCATAGACGTGCCAGGTCACGCCGGTCAGTTCGGGAAGCTGCGCCATGAAGATCAGGATCGCCAGGGCGTTGACGAAGCCAGTGACTACCGAGCGCGAGACGAAGCGCATCAGGTCGGCCAGCTTGAGGTAGCCGGCGACGATCTGCAGCCCCCCGGTGAGCAGGGTCGCGGCCAGCAGGTACTCGAGGCCATGGTCGCGCACCAGGGTCACCATCAGCAGCGCCATGGCGCCGGTGGCCGCCGAGATCATCCCCGGGCGACCGCCGGTGAAGGCAATGATCACGGCGATACAGAAGGAGGCGTAGAGCCCCACCTTGGGGTCGACGCCGGCGATGATGGAGAAGGCGATGGCCTCGGGAATCAGGGCCAGCGCGACCACGATACCGGCGAGGGAGTCGCCCTTGAGGTTGGAGAACCACTCTTGCTTGATGGATCGGATCATTCTTCGGTCCAGTCGATGGGTTGCATACCAGCCGGCGCCAGCGCCGGAAAGTACCAGGGGTCGAGTCGCAAGCGTCCCTTGGCTTGGCGTCGAAGACACCGCCCTGGGGCTGATCAAACAGGACTCAATGAAAAAAGCGGGTACGGGCGGGATGCCCGTGACATCGGCTGATGTCGAGCGGTGGTGAGCCGATGACGGCATCACCCGGGGAGAGAGAACGCTAGGGCGGCGTGGCCAGCCCGGTTAGAGGAGTCAGCACGTAGCGTCGCATCCTTGGTCAGGGGAACTCGCGGGGCTCGGTTTTCAACCTGACACGCCCCTCACGAGCGGCGCATGGTATCAGAGACCACGCTGCGCTGCACCCCGCCCCCGCAGGCGCCGTTCCAGCCGGCGCTCATAGAGCCCCTTGGCCAGCAGCGTGCCGAGCACCAGGGCACCGCCGATCAGCGCCACCGGCGCCGGCCGCTCGCCGAGGATCCACCACACCCACAGGGTGCCCACCACCACCTCGAGCAGCATCAACAGCCCCACCTCGGCGGCCGGCAGGTAGAGCGGCCCGCGCTGGATCAGGGTGAAACCCAGCGGCAGCAGCACCAGGCACAGCAGTACCAGCAGCAGCAGGCTATCGGCCGGCGGCAGCGCAATGCCGCCGCCGGCCAGGCCGAACAGTGCCGCCACGGCCGCGACGATCAGGCCGGAAAGGGTCAGCATGGGGCTCATGTCGACGCCCGGGCGGGTGCGGCAGAGGGTGAAGTTGGCGGCCAGCGCCGTCGCCGCCAGCAGCGCGAAGCCGTTGCCGATCCACGAGCCCGCCCCGGTATCGTCGAGCACGATCAGCGAGGTACCGAGCAGGCACAGCCAGATGGCGAGCCAGGTACGCCGCGGCAGCCGCTCACCGAGAAACAGCCGCGAGAGCAAGGCGGCGATCAGCGGCGCCCCGGCCAGGATCATCAGTACGTTGCCGCCCTTGGTGTACTGGTTGCCGAGCACGAAGCCGAAGGTGGAGAAACTGAACAGCAGCGCCACGCCGATGCCGGTCCCGCCGCAGCGGCGGTAGGCCGCCAGCGTGCCGGCCCCGTGCCGCGCCAGCATGAGGAGGATGAAGCCCAGCGCGGTCAGCAGCCCGCGCCACAGCAGAATCTCGCTGTCGGGTAGACCGATCAGCTTGATCAGCAGGGCGTCGGGGGAAATGATCAGCGCACCGCCACCGGTCAGCAACAGCCCCTGTTGGCGGTGTGAAAGGGAGTGGAACAAGGCGACCTCATCTTCCGTCAGGTCGCCTCAGGATGCCACGCCCAGGCGGGCGTGGCACGTTTCGTTCAGCCTTCGCCCAAGTCGTCTGGTCTCGTTCCCGCGTTGCGCGCCTGAGCGGCCGGCGAGGCCTGCATGTGCTTGAACGCCTCCATGATGTCCATCGGCAGCGGGAAGACGATGGTCGAGGCGTTCTTGTTGCTCATGTCGCTCATGGTCTGCAGGTAGCGCAGCTGCAGCGCGGCGGAGTTCTCGGCCATCACGTTGGCCGCCTCGACCAGCTTCCTGGAGGCTTGCAGCTCGCCCTCGGCGTGAATCACCTTGGCCCGCCGCTCGCGCTCGGCCTCGGCCTGGCGGGCGATGGCGCGAATCATGCTCTCGTCCAGGTCGACATGCTTGATCTCGACGTTGGCCACCTTGATGCCCCACTCCTCGGTCTGGGTGTCGATGATCTCCTGGATGTCGTCGTTGAGCTTGTCGCGCTCGGAGAGCATCTCGTCGAGATCGTGCTTGCCCAGCACCGAGCGCAGCGTGGTCTGGGCCAGCTGACTGGTGGCGAGGGTGAAGTTCTCGACCTGGATGATCGCCTTCTCCGGATCGACCACGCGGAAGTAGAGCACCGCGTTGACCTTGACGGTGACGTTGTCCTGGGAAATGACGTCCTGCTCCGGCACGTCCATGGTGATCACGCGCAGGTCGACCACGCTCATCTGCTGGATCCCGGGAATCACGATGATCAGCCCCGGCCCCTTGACCGACTGGAAGCGACCGAGGAAGAAGATCACGCCACGCTTGTATTCCGGCAGAATGCGGATCGACGCGGCGATCAGCATGAACAGCAGCACTACCGGCACGAG
The DNA here is from genome assembly GCF_015992245.1 of Halomonas sp. SS10-MC5. NCBI lineage: Bacteria > Pseudomonadati > Pseudomonadota > Gammaproteobacteria > Oceanospirillales > Halomonadaceae > Halomonas > Halomonas sp. SS10-MC5. The sequence goes on from NZ_CP065435.1 coordinate 3,369,116, forward strand.
ATAGGAAATCATCATGAGCACACTCCTCGATATGTCTGGCCTCGATGTGTCAGGTTGCCCCTGTCGCGAAAGCGTTCCCTTACTGCGCCGCCCGATCGGCGGGCACGACCACGAGCGTCAGCCCCTCGACCGCCACCACCCTCACCTCCTGGCCGCGCGTCAGGGCGGCACTGCTGCGGGCATTCCAGCGCTCGCCCCTCAGGCGGACATGGCCCTGCCCCTGAAAATCCTCCTGGGCCACGCCAAGGCTGCCGACGAGCTGCTCCTGGCCGGTACGGGCAGGCCGCCGGCGAAGACCGGCGAAACGGATCAATACCCACAGCATGATCCCCGCGGCCAGCAGGGCGATGCCGCCGATCAGGGGAAGGGAAACCGCCAACTGTTCTGAGTCCATCAGCATCACCGAACCGATCACGAAAGCCACGATCCCCCCCATGCCGAGAATGCCGAAGCTGGGCATCAGCGCCTCGCCCACGATCAGGCCGAGCCCGACCAGGATCAGCGCCAGACCGGCATAGTTGATCGGCAACAGCTGGAAGGCGAACAGCGCCAGCAGCAGCGAAATCACCCCGATGGTGCCCGGCACCAGGCTGCCCGGGTTGGAAAGCTCGAAGATCAGCCCGTAGAAGCCGATGATCATCAGGAAGTAGGCCACGTTGGGGTTGGTGATCACCTGCAGCAGCTCGGTGCGCCAGTCGGGATCGAAGCGCTCGATGACGAGGTCTGCGGTGTTCAGGGTGCGCTCGCCACCCGCCATCACCACGTCGCGCCCGTCGATCTGGGCCAGCAGGTCGTCGATGTCGCTGGCGACCACGTCGATCACGCCACGTTCGAGCGCCTCGCGGGAGGTCAGGTTGACCGCCTCGCGCACCGCCTCCTCGGCCCAGTCGGCGTTGCGGCCGTGACGCTCGGCCAGGCCGCGAATGTAGTAGACGGCGTCCTCGAGCACCTTGCGCTCCATGGCGGTCTCACCGCGCCGGGGAGACGGCTCGGTGTCCGCCTGCTCATCGCCGGCCTCGGCGCCATCCCCGGCGGCCTCGTCGCCATCCCCGGCGGCGTCCTCGTCAGGAGCTTCCTCCGCGGGATCGTCCATGCCGGGCAACCCCCCGCCCCCCATCTGCACCGGGGTGGCCGATCCCAGGTGGGTCGAGGGGGCCATGGCGGCCACGTGGCTGCCGTAGAGCAGGTAGGTGCCGGCGCTGGCGGCGCGCCCACCGCTGGGAGAGACGTAGATGGCGACGGGCACCTGCGATGCCAGCATGGCGCGGATCATGCTGCGCATGGTGGCATCGAGCCCGCCCGGGGTGTCCATCTGCACGATGACGAGTTCGGCATCGCGAGCGGCGGCACGTCGCAACCCGCGCTCGAAATAGTCGCCGGTAGCCGGCCCGATGGCGCCCTCCACCGTCATGACCAGGGCGATGCGCCCATTCTCCTGAGCCTGGCTCTGCCATGCCAACAGGCCACCGCCAAGGAGCAGACACAGAAAGCTCGCCCACAGCACAAGACGGTGAAACCAGACGACACGGCGCACGCTCATGACAACCTTTCCTCGCGTCGTGATACGGGTATGCTTGTTAAGACCCCACTCTTGGTGTTTCAGTTTCTACTGAAATCAGGTTAGCAGGCCTCGCCATACCACGCCGTGTCGACTTACTCGGGCTCCGCTCGGCGAAGGTGTCAGCATGGCAGCTACCCTCGCGACCGCGGTGTAGGATCCGCAACGATCCGCAACGAGGGGCATCGCACCTGTGGACGGCAGGCTACGGCTCTTCACATGGGGCCACTCTCCAATCCACCCTATCGAGGAGTGAGTCGATGTCGCTGCGTCTACTTCGTGTCCTGCCATTGGCTGCCATGCTCGCCCACCCACTCCACGCAGCCTCCGCCCTGCAGGAATGGGAGAGCGTGCTCGACGAAGCCCGCGGCCAGACCGTCTACTGGCACGCCTGGGCCGGCGACACGCGGATCAACGACTATCTCGACTGGGTCAAGCGCCGGGTCAGGGACGAGCATGAGGTCGAACTGGTGCACGTCAAGATCGACGACACCGGCTCCGCCGTCTCCCGGGTCTTGGCCGAGCGCAGCGCGGGCAATCACGACGACGGCAGCGTCGACCTGGTCTGGCTCAACGGCGAGAACTTCGCCGCCATGAAAGAGAACGACCTGCTGTACGGCCCCTTCGCCGAGCAGTTACCGAATTTTTCCCTGACCCATCCTGAGCACAACCCCGAGGTGGTGACCGACTTCACGCTGCCCACGGAAGGCTATGAGTCGCCCTGGGGCAAGGCGCAGATCACCTTCTACTACGACGCGGAGGCACTCGATGAGGAGCCGCCGCGCAACATGGCGCAGCTGCTCGCCTGGGCCGAGATCAACCCGGGGCGCTTCACCTATCCGCGCATACCCGACTTCCTCGGCAGCACCTTCCTCAAGCAGGCGCTCATTGCCCTGGCCGACGACACCGATGTGCTCTACGAACCGGTCGTGCAGAGCGATTTCGAGGCCGTTACCGCGCCGCTGTGGGAATACCTGGATGCCCTGCATCCCCACCTGTGGCGCCGCGGCCGGCAGTTTCCCGCCAATGGCCCCGAGCTGCGTCGCCTGATGGGCGACGGCGAACTGTCCCTGGCCTTCACCTTCAACCCGGCGGAGCCGGCCGCCGCCGTGGCCGACTTCGAGCTGCCCGAGTCGACCCGCAGCTACGTCCTCGAGGGCGGCACCCTGGGCAACGTGCACTTCGTCGCCATTCCGTTCAATTCGCCCCGCCGGGCCGGCGCCATGGTCGTGGCCAACTTCCTGCTCTCGCCCGAGGCCCAGGCACGCAAGCAGGACCTCGCGGTATGGGGTGACCCCACCGTACTCGACGTGACACGCCTCGACGCCGAGACCCGTTCCTTGTTCGAGCAGGAGAGCGACAACCCTGCCCTGCTGCCGCCGGAGGCGCTGGCCGAGACCCTGCCGGAACCGCACCCGAGCTGGATGACGGCGCTGCAGGACGCCTGGCAGGCGCGCTACGTCGGTCGCTAGTCTCTGTCTGAAAAGTCGGCGAGCGAAGGTCAGACAAGGCAAAAATCGTCGAAAAGACGGAGTTTACGGGGTGTAAATGAGTACTTTGAGCCGATTTTTAACGCGGTATGACCGAGCGCAGCCAGTTTTCGGACAGGGCCTAGGACACGCTGAAGATGGCCAGATGCACTCGCCGACACCACCTGGCGGCAGGTAACGCGCTTTGATGCTGCGCCTCGCCCCACTGCTGATCGTCACGCTGCTGGTCGGCCCGATACTGGCCGGCCTGACCATGGCGCTGCTGCCTGCCTTCGGCTATCTGCCGGCGCTGGGCGGCGAACGCCTGAGCCTGGCCCCCTGGCGCGAACTGTTCGCCCAGCCGGGGCTGGCGCGTTCGGTGGCGGTCAGTTTCGCCAGCGGACTGGTCACCACCGCCGTATCGCTCGCCGTGGTGCTGCTGTTCCTGGCCAGCGTGTCGGGCAGCCGGCTGGATCGCTGGATACGGCGTATGGTGGCGCCGCTGCTGTCGCTCCCCCATGCCGCCGCGGCCTTCGGCCTGGCATTCCTCATTGCCCCTTCGGGGCTGTTGGCGCGGCTGGTCTCGCCGGAGCTGTCCGGCTGGCAACGCCCGCCGGACCTGCTGATCGTCAACGACCCCTGGGGGCTGACGCTGATGGCCGGCCTGGTGGTCAAGGAGATCCCGTTCCTGCTGCTGATGAGCCTCGCCGCCCTGCCCCAGTTCGATCCCGAGCGACGCGTGGCCATGGCCCGCTCGCTCGGCTATCGCCCCATGACCGCCTGGCTCAAAGTGGTGGTCCCGGCGCTCTATCCGTTGATACGGCTGCCGGTCTACGCGGTGATCGCCTACGCCACGGCAGTGGTGGATGTCGCCCTGATCCTCGGCCCGACGCTGCCCCCGACCCTCGCCGTGTCGATCCTGGCCTGGTACCAGGACCCCGACCTCTCCCGGCGCTTGGTGGCCTCGGCAGGCGCCGTGCTGCAGCTCGGCGTCACGGCGTCGGCGCTCGCCGTCTGGTGGTGCCTGGAGGGCCTCGTCGCCCGGCTGGGTCGGGCCTGGCTCGCCCGCGGTGGACGCGGCCAGGGCGAGCAGCCGTTGCGCCTGGCGGGCAAGGGGCTGATCCTGCTCGCCTCGCTTACCGCCTTCGTGGGCCTGGCCGGTCTCGCGCTCAGCTCCATCGCGGGCCTATGGCGCTTTCCCGATGCCCTGCCCCAGGCCGTGACCGCCGCTCACTGGTTGCGCGCCCTGCCAACCCTGGCAGGGCCGGTCGCCACCACGGCGCTCATCGCCATCGGCGCGACGCTGATCGCCCTGGCCTTGACGCTGGCGGCGCTCGAGAACGAGCAGCGCAGCGGGCGCCATCCGGCCGAGGGCAAGCTGCTCTCGGCGCTGACGCTGCTCTATCTGCCGCTGATCGTGCCGCAGATCGCCTTTTTGTTCGGCCTGGTGGTGGTGATGGAGTCGCTGGGTACGCGGCCACGGCTATGGCTGGTGATCTTTGGTCATCTGCTGTTCGTGTTGCCCTACGTGTTCCTGTCCCTTTCGGAAGCCTACCGTCGCTTCGACCCGCGCTGGTCGCAGCTCGCCCTTAGCCTTGGCACCTCCCGCCACGCCGTGTTCTGGCGCGTGCGCCTGCCCATGCTGCTCGCCCCGCTGCTCACCGCCGGTGCCGTGGGTCTCGCCGTCAGCATCGGCCAATACCTGCCCACGCTGCTGCTCGGGGCCGGGCGCATCGCCACGGTGACCACCGAGGCGGTGTCGCTGGCCGCCGGAGGCAACCGCCGGGTGATCGGCGTATGGGCACTGGTCCAGGCCAGCCTGCCGCTGGTGGGATTTCTCATTGCCGTGGGCCTGCCGCGGTTGCTCTGGTCCAACCGCCGCGGCATGCGAGGGTCGTTATGAACACATCCCACCACTTGGTGCTGGAGGATATCCATATCGCTCTGGTCGGGTCGCCCCTGCTGTCACTCGATGCCGAAATCGGCCCAGGCGAGGTGCTCACCGTCATGGGGCCTTCCGGCTCCGGCAAGTCGACCCTGCTGGCCTACCTGGCGGGCTTTCTCGCACCGTCCTTTCAGGCCAGCGGACGGATCCTGCTCGACGGGCGCGACATCAGCCGGCTGCCGGCGGAACGGCGCGGCATCGGCCTGCTGTTCCAGGACCCGCTGCTGTTTCCGCACCTCTCGGTCGCGGGCAACCTGCGCTTCGGCATGCCCCGCGCCGTCCCCGACAAGGCAGGGCGAATCGAGGCAGCGCTGGAGCAGGTTGGCCTGGGAGGTTTCGGGTCGCGCGATCCCGCGACGCTGTCGGGCGGTCAGAAGGCGCGTGTGGCCCTGATGCGCCTGCTGCTCGCCGAGCCCTGCGCCGTGCTGCTCGACGAACCCTTCTCCAAGCTCGACCGACCGCTACGCCACGACATGCGCCGGCTGGTCTTCGACCGGCTGCGCGAGGCGGGCCTGCCCAGCCTGCTCGTCACCCATGACAGGGAGGACGCCGAGGATACCGGCGGCCGGGTGATCGAACTCAGTCACTGAGAGCGAGCCTGGGTTTGCTCGACCTGGCGAAGGAGCCTGTCTGAGGTGGGGTTGCACTTCGCTGCCAGAATCGAAGCGTCGATGGGTGGACGCCGAAATGCGCCGGCAGGGTCACGCCGAGGCTCTCCGCCATCATTCCCAGCAGGGCCATGTGATGCACCGTATGGCTGGTCAAGAACGCCAGCTCGCGCGCCAGGCTGGTGGTCAACGACAGGCATCCGCTGGCCCCCTCGACGGGGTATCGCACCCTCAACGTGGCCGACTGATGCGCCTCCAGGCATGACAGCGCGGTGCCGATCGCGACAAGCCTCGCAACGGCCAAGGACGGCTCGGCTTCGAGCCGTTGGTCCCGCCGGCGGTTCTCATAGTCGATACTGCCAACTCCCGCGCCGGCCAGCAGGGCATCGTAGTGGTCGAGGATATGGCGCACGTGCTTGCCCAGGCTCTGGCGCCTCGTCGGGCCGAAGGCGTGCCGATAGACGGCGGGCGCCAGCCGCTCCAGGAACGTCTGCAATTGATGCAGGGCCAGCCGGTTCTCCTCGATGAGGCTGTCGAGACAGGCAGTGTCTTGTGGTTCGCTCATGCGCCTTTCCTCTTGGGTGGACGGGCCTCGGATTGCCGGCTCCGTACCGGGTCACGTCAGTGCCCGGCACGGAACACGGCGGGACGAGACATCCCTAGGTGCCTTCGGCCTCGGCTTCCGCTTCTCCTTCCGCTTCGCCCTCGGCCTCGCCCTCTGGCTCACCTTCCGCTTCAGGCTTCTTCTCCTCGTGCGCTTCGGCCAGCATCAGCGGCGCCTCCTGCCCACTGGTGTAGGCCGGCTGCGTGCCGGCCTCGTCGGCCGAGGCCTGCAGCGCGGCGCCACTGGCCACCAGCGCCAAGGCGGGGGCCGCGTAGCCGAGACGGCGGCTTAGCCGGCTCAGCAGCGTGCGGCGCTTCTCCTCGTGCTCTGTCATATCGTCTTCTCCTTCAGGGTCTTGATGTGAAGGCGGCATGCAGCATAGGGCTGTCACGCCGCCTGGCAACGAAACGGGCTCATCGAGCTCGCTTCGACAGGTGGCCCACATGGTGGGTCACCGGCTGCTCAGTTCCCGGCCGCCATCGAGTCGGCCGGGGTGGGTTGGGAGACGTCCAGTTGAGTCAGCGTGGATTCGACGCCGACCGTCCAGCACGCTCTACCCTCCAGCCAGCGGTCCAGCTGCTGTATCGTCTCCGCCGAAGGGGGCACGCCGCCTGCCGTGCGACAGCCCGGCAGCAGCACCCCCAGGGCGTCGAGCCGGGACAGCGGCGTGGGGGTAGCGGGGGCGGACTCCGTGCCGGCCATGACCCAGACCGGCAGCTCGCGTGGCAGCATCGGGAGAGCTTCCGCCACGCTCCAACCGGCTCCCGGCCCTGGCAGGCCGAGCGGTTCCAGACGCACCTCCTCGCCCTCCGCCGTCAGCCTGACGCCACGGGAGAACCGGCTGCGGAGCGCCGAAGGCAGGGCGGCAAGCGCCTCCCGCGCTTGGGGTTCGCCGGCGACGCATAGCGCGACGCTGCCCGCCGGCGTCACCACCAGATGGGCGTCGATCACCGGCTGCCCCGGCCCCGCGGCCTGACGCAGCAGGAACTCCGTCAGTGCCGGCACGATGGCTGGGAGCGTCAGGCGGGAGGCGATCAGCGTGTCGTTCGATGCCAGAGCATACCCCGCCGCCGCCTTCAGCAACGCCAGCCGCGGCAGTTCCCGGGCCGCCTCGGCAGAGAGCGGCAGAAGTGCGTCCCCAAACCCCGCCTGCAGGCGCTCCATGGCAGCGACGTCGGCCACTTCCAACGCCCAGCGCCGCTGCTCATGGGCCAGCAGCACCGTCTGGCCGGCCTCGTCATTCGCCGACGGTGCGCCAGCAGCAGCATCATGTTCCGGTAGCGCGATCCCCTCGTCGCCACGCTGGCACAGCAGGCCCAGGCGGCACCACTCCGCAAGCGTCGACCCCACCTCTCCGCGCAACGACTCGGCGCCAGGGGCATCCTCCGCCTCGGCGGTCGCCGCCCCCAGCGCCTCGACGATCACCTCGGGTTCGAGCCCCTCGGTGGCCAGCAGCCAGATCAACGCCGCGGTGTCGTTGGGACGATAGAGGCGACCGCTTCCGGCGTCGTAGAGGGCCAACTGCTGGTCGTCGTAGACCTCGCTGACGCGACGGCGCATCAGCTTGGGACGCGGCACACGGCGGCCGGCCAAACCATCGGCCAGCGCCAGGTCCTCAGGCGTCGGCAGGGGAAAGTACGCCAGGTAGCGCTCGGGGTCGGCGGCGGGCAGCAGGCGCTGGAAGCCGCCGGCCCTGGCCAGCTCCGCCTCGGCTTCGGCCAGCGGGTCGGGGGCTTCGGCAGCATCGCCGTCAGCGAGGCCGGTCAGCGCGATCAGGTCGCGCACCAGGTCGCCCTTGATCCCCTCCTCGATGAGCCCGCCGCTTTCCGGTGCGGCACAGGTCCCAAGCGACGGGCTCAGGTTGCATTCGAGGATCCACGGCTTGAGGGTGTCGTCGATCAGGCAGTCGAGCCCCAGCAGCTCGTAGCAGCCCCTGGGATCGGCGCCCAAGGCGGCGGTACGGCTTCGCATCGCATCGACCCCGGCGATGGCGGTAAGACTCACGAGCTCCTCGATGCGCGCGAACAGCGCCGCGTCGTCGTGCCCTTGCTCGCGCAGCCAGGCGCGGTAGCGGTCGAGATCGATGAACTCCACCGGCACCTCGGCGCGGGTGTTGAGCGCATTGATGTCGGGATTGGTCAGCTGGCTGTAGGGGTTGTCGGCGTCCTCCGGGTCCCAGGGCTCGGAGGCGAGCTTGGCGAAGCCTTGGCGATAGAGATAGACCCGCAGCGGCGCGAGTGAGGCGATCAGCACGTAGAGCCGCAGCACGTACTTGTGCCCCCGAATGGTATGCGGTTGGTCGAGATACTCTTGGACCAGCCAGTCGGGCGCCAGCGGCGCCTCGCCGACGTCGCGCAGCACCCGTACGCCCTTGCCCTTGGAGGCATTGGTCGGCTTGAGGATCCAGCGCTGGGCGGGATTGCCCCGAGCGGCCTGCTGCAGCGCATGATAGTCGTGCGGCATGACATAGGCGCGAGGGAAGAAATCCAGCCTCGAGGTCAAGGGATGCTGCGCCCCGAAACCTTCGGCCATGCGCGTGCGCAGGTTCGCCAGGCTCTCGTGCAGCCGGCTCTTGACGGTCAGCGCCGCATTGCCGGGAACGTGGTTGATGCGGCGCCGGGGCGAGGCGTTGCGGAACTGGGCTGGCTCGGGCATGCCGGTCACCCACGCACTGTCCCACTGCTGCGCATCGCCCTCTTCCCAGCCCCGGGCTTCGAGGGCCTCGCGAAAGAACCGATCCTGCTCGGCGGCCCGCCTGCCCGCCAGCCAGAAACGCCGCGGGGGCGGCTGCTGTTCCGTCATGCTCGCGTTCTCCTGTGTCTTGTTTGTCGGGGCGTCGCCACGGATTCGCGGCGTGACCGGCAACCGCCGGGGCCTGGCAGATCCCGAGGCCCCTCCTTTGTCGTTCAGGCTGTGTCGCCACGACTGCGCGTTCCTTACAACCGATAGCAGCCAATCGCCACGCTGTCGCCGGTGAGGTCCGGATCGTTATTCCCCTGGGGAATGTGTCCGACGGAAAGCGTTCTCGACGAAACGTTGCGAGACCAGCACCACCGACCTAGGCTCCTTCCATCCCCAGCGAGGAGGATGGACTCATGCGGATCTCTCTGTTCCTGGCGGCCGGCGCACTGGCGTTTGCCGGTACCGCCCAGGCGATGCACCCCTCTCCCCTGGTCGATGCCGAGTGGCTCGATGGCCAACGAGACAATGACGATCTCGTGGTACTGGACGTGCGCTCCGCCATTGACGACGGCGGCGACCGTGCCGCCTTCGAAGCCGCCCGAATTCCTGGCAGCCGCTACAGCAACTATGCCGAGGATGGCTGGCGCGAAGAGCGCGATGGCGTGGCCGGGCTGATGCCCGACGAGGAAAGCCTGGCCGAGCTGATCGGCGGCCTGGGCATCGGCAACGACACCACCGTGGTCGTCGTGCCCGCCGGCACCGGTCCGACCGATTTCGGCAGCGCGGCCCGGGTCTACTGGACCTTCAAGGCACTCGGCCATGACGAGGTGACCATCCTCAACGGCGGCTTCGCCGGCTGGGAGCAGCAGGGCTTCGAGACCGCCAGCGGCCCGGTCGACCCGCCCGAGGCGGTCTCCTTCAGCACGACGCTGCGCGAGGAGCTGCTGGCCACCGACGAGGAGGTCGAAGCCTCCCGCCAGGCCGGCGAGCAGCTGGTGGACGCCCGCCCCGAGGGCTTCTACCGGGGTGAGGAGCAATCGCCCGCCGCTCGCGTGCCGGGCACCATCCCCGGCGCCGTGAACCTGCCCCACCACGACGCCCTGGTCGAACGCGACGGCGCCTGGTACCTGGAGCCCGAGCGGCTGACGGCGGCCATCGATGCCCTGGCGCTGGATCGCGAGGCCCCCACCGTCGCCTTCTGCAATACCGGGCATTGGGCTTCCAGCGGCTGGTTTCAGCTCAGCGAGGTGGAAGGGCTCGACAACGTCACCATGTACGACGGCTCCATGGCCGCCTGGACCCGCGACGATTCCCGTCCGGTGCAGCTGGCCGATCGCGACACCCTGAGGGTGGGCGAACTGCTCGATTGAATCGCAATGACCACGCTGCGCAGCGGTTCCACTCCTGCGACAGCCCCCTAAGCCGTTCGAGCCGCTGTCCCGGAGCGGCCACCACTTCGACCCGGGACAGCGGAACGAGCCGACTCCTTGGCGGCGGGACACTGGCATCTATTCTGCGTTACAGACAGCAAGGCAATCACACGATTTGCTAAAAAACATCAGAAGAAAGGCCTACCAACCCCACCTAGACGACCTACCTCTTTTTTCGTCTGAGTGCGGGTGAAGCCAGCGCGTTTCCGTGTCGCCGCGCAGCGCCAGGCCCCGCTCACTGTGACGGCGAGTCAAGGGGCCTTATCACGTTGTAAACCCCGCTTTCCTTCCTTTTCGCTGTTGGCCCGGCTGAGTCCGACCCGCCTCCCCTCTGAGATTTCATTACCTAAGTTATGTGAGCATTTCTCTTCGCCGCAGTAGGATTCATCGTCTATACCTATGCAACGTCACCTTTTGACCAGCTTACTATCGAGGCCAGGAAAAGCCCGAAAGCAAGCGTTTCATACTGGCAAAAGGGAGTTATCGCGGCGTATTGGCCATGCCACTACAGGGAGGTCCGTCACAATGGGCAATGTGGCACTGAAGGGTATCGATTCCGAAACAAAAAATGACAGGCCAGGTCGCTCGATCGTGGCCACCGACGACCTGCCCCTTGGGGTGTATCACGGCACGAAGGGGGAGCGCGATCGCGGCAAGCCGTTCGGATTCGGCACGCCGAACCTTCCTTCGCAGCGCATCCTGTTCGTCACCGCCGAGATCGCCGATTTCGTCAAGGTCGGAGGGCTCGGCGACGTCTCATCCGCCCTGCCCCGGGCATTGGCGGCTCACCACGACATTCGTATTCTGCTGCCGGCCTACCGTGAAGTCATCGCCTCGTCACAAGAGATCCGCCGCGTCGGCCGGCTCCCGGCCTACGCCGAGCTGCCGGCCTGCGAGGTCGGCGAGATGACCTGCGCCGACGGCCTGGTGATCTACGTGCTGCTCTGCCCCGAACTCTACGAGCGCGAAGGAGGGCCCTACGGCACCGGACCGGGCGGGTACGGCAGCAGCGGCTGGGACGACAACGACATTCGCTTCGCCCGGCTGTCGCTGGCCGCCGCCGAGATCGCCGCCGGCCACGCCGGGCTCGACTGGCAGCCGCAGCTGTTGCACCTCAACGACTGGACGTGCGGCCTGGCACCGGCCTACCTGCAGTGGCAGGGGAGCCACGTCCCCAGCGTGTTCACCATCCACAACCTGGCCTATCAGGGCCTGTACGACGCGTCGCGCTGCGCCGCCCTGGGCATTCCCGACGATGCCTTTCAGATCGAGGGGCTCGAGTACTACGGCAAGCTCTCCTTCATGAAGGCGGGGATCGTCTATGCCTCTCACGTGACCACGGTGAGCGCGACCTATGCCCAGGAGATCACCACCCCGGAGTTCGGCTGCGGTCTGCATGGCCTGCTGCGCTGCAAGGCGGAGCAGGGCCGGCTCAGCGGCATTCCCAACGGCATCGACGACTCCTGGGATCCGCGCACCGATGCTCACCTGGTGCAGGCCTTCTCGGCCAACGACTGGCGCGGCAAGCGCGCCAACGCCGAGTACGTGCGCCACCGCTTCGGCCTGGCCCCCAGCGCCGGCCCGCTGTTCGCCATGGTCTCGCGCATGGTGCACCAGAAGGGGGTCGACCTGGTCATCGAGGCGGCCCCCAGCATCGTCCAGGCCGGCGGCCAGCTGGTCTTCATCGGCAGCGGCGAGCGCCGGGTCGAGGCCCAGCTCGACCGCCTGGCCGAACGCTATCCGGGGGCCGTGGGCGCCTATATCGGCTTCGACGAGGACGAGGCCCGCTGCATCTACGCCGGCAGCGACTTCCTGCTGATGCCGTCGCGCTTCGAGCCCTGCGGCCTGAGCCAGATGTATGCCCAGCGCTTCGGCTCCCTGCCCATCGCTCACCGCACCGGCGGCCTGGCCGATACCATCGAGGACGGCGTGACCGGCTTCCTGTTCGACAAGGTCACCCTGGCCAGCTTCATGCAGGCGATCCAGCAGGCCTTCTCTGTCTATCACTCCACGGAGCTGTTCTACGCCATGCGGCGGGCGGCCATGACCGGCCGCTATCACTGGCGCCAGTCGATCGCCCCTTATACGCAGCTCTACCAGCGCATCAGCGAAGAAGCGGGTGTGGAGGCACGCACCACGGGATGAACGAAGCAGAGCGATTTCACTACAGCTTCGGCGCCCAGGTCATCGGCCCGGAGTGGACGCAGTTCTCGCTTTGGGCACCCAGCGCCAGCCGGGTCGACCTCGAAGTGGAGGGCCTCGCGCCCATCGCCATGACCCACGCCGGCGAAGGGCGCTTCGTCGGCGAGGCCCCCTGCGATCACGGCGCCCGCTACCGCTATCGTGTCTACGTCGCCGGCGCGGCGCAGGGCATCGCCATCGCGGACCCCGCCTCCCGTGCCCAGGCGGGAGGCGTCGAGGGGCCGAGCATGGTGGTCGACCCCTATCATCACGCCTGGCGCCATGCCGACTGGCGGGGCCGCCCGTGGCACGAGACGGTGCTCTACGAGCTGCACCTGGGGGCGCTGGGCGGCCTGGCCGGGGCGCGCCAGCAGCTGCCCTACCTGGCCGAGCTCGGCGTCACGGCGGTGGAACTGATGCCGGTGGCTGCCTTCCCCGGGGCGCGCAACTGGGGCTACGACGGCGTGCTGCCCTACGCCGTGGACGAGACCTATGGCGATCCCGATGCGCTCAAGGCCTTCATCGATGACGCTCATGGCTTGGGGCTGATGGTCTTCCTCGATGTCGTCTACAACCACTTCGGTCCCGACGGCAACCACCTGCCGCGCTATGCCGGTGCCTTCTTTCGCGACGACCGTCAGACGCCCTGGGGGCCGGCCATCGATTTCCGCCAGCCCATGGTGCGTCGCTTCTTCATCGAGAACGCGCTGATGTGGCTCGACGAGTACCGCTTCGACGGCCTGCGCTTCGACGCGGTGCATGCCATCGGCGAACGCGACTTCCTGCGCGAGCTGGCCGAGACGCTGCGCAGCCGCATCGACCCGCGACGCCACGTGCACCTCGTACTGGAGAACGAGCACAACGACGCCGGCCTGCTGGGCCCGGGGCTGTTCACCGCGCAGTGGAACGACGACTGGCACAACGTCATGCACGTGCTGCTCACCGGCGAGAGCGAAGGCTACTACGGCGACTTCGCCGAGGCCCCGACGCAGAAGCTGGCGCGCTGCCTGGGCGAGGGCTTCGTCTACCAGGGCAACGCCACCCGGCAGGGCACTCCCCGCGGCACGCAGAGCGCGCACCTGCCGCCGACCGCCTTCGTCGCCTTCCTGCAGAACCACGACCAGATCGGCAATCGCGCGCTGGGCGAGCGCCTGACCCGGCTTGCCGAGCCGCAGGCGCTGGCAGCCGCCACGCTGACGCTGCTGCTCTCGCCCATGGTGCCGCTGCTGTTCATGGGCGAGGAGTGGGCCAGCGAGCGCCCCTTCCTGTTCTTCACCGACCACCGTGACGAACTGGCCGAGGCCGTGCGCGAGGGCCGCCGGGCGGAGTTTGCCGCGTTCAGCGCCTTTCAGGATCCTGCCTCGCGCGCGGCGATTCCCGATCCCAATGACATGGCCACCTTCGAGGCATCAAAACCCGACATCGAGGTTCGCGATACCTCCCCCCATGCCGAATGGCGGGCCTTCGTCCGTTGCCTGCTGGCGATTCGCCAGGCCGAGATCGTGCCGCGCCTGGATGGCGCCCGTGCGCTGGGTGCCGAAGCACTCGCCGAGGGCGCCGTCGTCGCCCGCTGGCAGATGAACGACGACACCCGGCTGGTCATCGCCATGAACCTCGGCGAACGAACCGCGGCCACCCGCGCCTTCGGTGTCGGCCGGTGTCTCTTTGAGACCCGTGAGGGCGTGGCGGTCGCCACCGAGAGCGGCAGCCTGCCGCCACGCTGTGCCGCGGCCTGGCTGAAACACGTACCGGGCGACGAGGAGCTTTGCGCATGAGCGAGGAGGGTCTGGAACGACTGGCCACCGCGGCCGGCCTGATCGTCGAATGGGAAGACAGCGAGGGCCGCCCTCGCCGGCTCAGTGACGCCGTCCAGCGCGATCTGCTGGCTCGGCTCGGGCACCCGGCCGGCAGCGCAACCGAGATCGCGGCCAGCCTGGAGCGGCTGCGGCCTCCCGCCTCGCCGCGGGAGTGGCCGCCCTTGCTTACCGCCGAACAGGGGGCGACAACGCCCCTGCCGTCGCCGCTTCCTCGCGGAACCCGCTACCGGCTCGTACTGGAAAGCGGCGAGCGCCGGGAGGGTACGCTCGACGATGACCACGGGGCATTGCCCGCCGTCGACGCGCCCGGCTACCACCGCCTGCAGCTCGCCGACGTCGAGCTGACCCTGGCCGTGGCCCCGCCGCGCTGCTTCACCCTGGCGGATGCCTGCGCCGGCGAGTCGCCACGCCGGTGGGGGTTGGCGGCGCAGCTCTATGCCCTGCGCCGGCCTGGCGACGGCGGTCTCGGCGATACCCTGGCCCTGGAGCAGCTGGCACGCCACGCCGCCGAATCCGGCGCCGCGGCGCTGGCCGTGAGCCCGACGCACGCCATGTTCAGCGCCGACGTGAACCACTATAGCCCCTACTCGCCCTCGAGCCGCCTGCACTATCACGCCCTGCACGCCGCTCCCGAGTCGCTGCTTGGCGAAGCAGCGGTGGCGGCGGCCATCGAGCGCAGCGGTCTGGCCGAGACCCGGGCCCAGCTCGAAGCGCAGGAGCTGATCGACTGGCCCCGGGCGGCGCACACCAAGCTCACCTGGTTGCGCGCGCTGTACGACGAGGTGATGCAGCGCGAGGACGCCGAGGCACGGCGCGCCCGCCAGGCCCTGGCGACCTTTCGCGAACGGGGCGGCGCCATACTCGAGGCACACTGCCGCTTCGAGGCCCTGCAGCAGGCACGGGGCGAACGCGACTGGCGCCAGTGGCCGGCGGCGCTGCGTGACCCGGCAAGCCCCGGGGTGGCACGCTTCGCCGAGGAGCATGTCCACGCAGTCGGCTTCCCTGCCTTTCTGCAGTGGCTGGCAAGCGAGGGGCTGGCCCGCGCCCAGGCCACGGCCCGTGAGGCCGGCATGCCGATCGGTCTGATCGCCGACCTCGCCGTGGGGGCCGACGCGGCCGGCAGCCAGGCCTGGAGCCGCCCGACCGAGATGCTGGAGGACCTGTCGATCGGTGCGCCGCCGGATACCTTCAACGTCCACGGCCAGGATTGGGGGCTCGCCCCCTTCTCGCCCCAAGGGCTGGTACGGTCGGGGTTCCGAAGCTTCATCGACATGCTGCGGGCCGGCTTCGCCCATGCCGGCGGGTTGCGCATCGATCATGTGCTGGGCCTGATGCGCCTGTGGCTGGTGCCTCACGGCGCACCGCCCGACGCGGGCGGCTACGTGCGCTATCCGCTCGACGACCTGCTGCGCCTGGTCGCGCTGGAGTCCTGGCGCCACCGCGCCATCGTCATCGGCGAGGACCTGGGTACCGTCGCCCCCGGCTTTCGCGAGCGCCTGGCACGCCACGGCATCCTCGGCATGCGCGTGCTGTGGTTCGAACGCGACGACGACGGCGGCTTCCTGGCGCCGGGGCAGTGGTCGCGGCACGCGGTCGCCACCAGCTCGACCCACGACCTGCCGACGCTGGCCGGCTGGTGGGCGGGGCGCGACATCGAGTGGCGCAGCCGCCTTGGCCTGCTCGGCGAGAACCAGGATGCCGACAGCGAACGCGCCGAGCGCCGCATCGAGCGGTCGCGCCTGGCTCGGGCGCTGCGCCTGGTCGACGATCACGTGCCGCAAGCGCCTCTCGACGCCGCCGCCCTGCCCGCCTCGCAGGTGCTCGATGCCTGCGTCCGTCGCCTTGGCGTAACACCGGCGCCGCTCACGCTGCTGCCGCTGGAGGATGCCCTGGGTCTCGAGGAGCAGGCCAACCTGCCGGGCACCCTCGACGAGCATCCCAACTGGCGGCGGCGCCTGCCGGACGACGCCGATCGCCTGCTCGCCTCGCCGGAGACGAGGGAGCGCCTGAAGGTACTGGACGAGGCGCGCCGACAAGCCGCCCACGACATCCAGGAAGGGGGGCACGATGAGTGAGATTCGCGCTACCGTACGCCTGCAGTTCCATCGTGGCTTCACCCTCGACGATGCCGCCGAGTGGGTGGGCTACTACGCCAGGCTCGGCATCAGCCATGTCTATGCCTCGCCGCTGCAGATGTCACGCGTGGGCTCGCCCCATGGCTACGACGGCACCGACCCCACCCGCATCGACCCCGAGCTCGGCGGCGAAGCGGCGCTGGAACGGTTGGTGGCACGGCTGCGCGAGCATGGCATGGGATTGATCCTCGACATCGTGCCCAACCACGTGGCGGTGGGCGGCTCGCAGAACCCCTGGTGGCAGGACGTGCTGGCCTGGGGCCGGGCGAGTCCCTACGCCGGTTTCTTCGATATCGACTGGCACTCGCCCGACCCGCTGCTCGCCGGCAAGCTGCTGCTGCCTTTCCTCGGCACGCCCTACGCCGACGCCCTGCACGGCGGCGACCTGGTGCTGCGCCACGAGCCCGAAGCGATGGATTTCCATATCGCTTACCACGAGCATCGTTTCCCCCTCGACCCGCGCCGCTATGGTGACATCCTGCGCCTGGCCGAGCACACGGCGCTGTGGGACCTGGCGCCGCGCTTCGATGCCTTGCAGCGGCGCGAGGACGCCTACACCGCCGTGGCCGAGTGCCGCCACGCACTGCGCCAGGCACTGGCGGACCCGGCCGCCGGACAGGCGCTGGCTCGAGCCCTGGCGCTGTTCGACGGCGCCACCCGCGGCGGCGCCATCCGCCTGCACGACCTGCTGGAACAGCAGGCCTACCGCCTGGCCTGGTGGCGCACCGGGGCCGACGAGATCAACTGGCGGCGCTTCTTCGACATCACCGAGCTCGGCGGGCTGCGCATCGAACGACCCGAGGTGTTCGAGGCCGTGCACGCCCTGCCCCTGCGCCTGGTGGAGCAGGGCTGGGTCGATGGCCTGCGCGTGGACCACGTCGACGGCCTGGCCGATCCGCGCGGCTACTGCCGCCGCCTGCGGGCCCGTCTGGGCGAGTGCCAGAAGCGGCGGCCGCCGCAAGCGGTGCGCCACGTGGCGATCTATGTCGAGAAAATCCTCGCCGCCGACGAGACCCTGCACCGCGACTGGGGCGTCGACGGCACCACCGGCTACGAGCTGATGAACGCCATCTCCGCCCTCCAGCACGACCCGGCCGGCGCCGAGCCGCTGCGCGGCCTATGGCGCGACGTCAGCGGCCGGGAACCGGACTTCCCCGCCGAGGTGCGCCTGGCCCGTCGCGAGGTACTCACGACCCTGCTGACCAGCGAGTTCGAGGCCTGCGCGCGTGCCCTGCATGCGGTGCCCCGCCACGCCCTGGCCACCCGGGACATCACCCTGGCGGCAGTGCGCCGGGCGCTGACGGCGCTGGTCGTGCACTTTCCGGTCTATCGCACCTACGCCGACGACGGCGGCCGCCCCGAACTCGACGCACCCTTCTTCGACCAGGCCATGGCCGGCGCTCGCGGCGAGCTGAGCCCGCCCGATGCCGAGGTGCTGGCGTGGCTGGAACGCTGGCTGGGCGGCGAGGCACCCGCCGACGCCGGGGACGCCGAGGAGCGCTGGTTGCGCCAGCGCGCCATCGTGCGCTTCCAGCAGCTCACCTCGCCGGTGGCCGCCAAGGCCGTGGAAGACACCGCCGGCTATCGCAGCGCGGCGCTGATCTCGCGCAACGACGTCGGCTTCGACGGCGAGCACTTCAGTCACTCGCCGCGCTGGTTCCACGACGCCAACGCCTGGCGCGCGCGCCACTTTCCCCACGGCCTGGTCGCCACGGCCACCCACGATCACAAGCGCGGCGAAGACGTGCGTGCCCGCCTGGCCGCGCTGAGCGAGAACGCCGGCGGCTTCGCCACCCGCGTGGAGCGCTGGCGCGACCTGGCTGCCCCGCTGCGCCAGGCGCTGCCTGACGGGTCTGCCCCCTCCCCCGGCGACGAGCTGATCCTCTATCAGGTCCTGCTCGGCGCCTGGCCACCGACGCTGGAGCGCCACGACACCGAAGCCATGCGCCGCTTTGCCGAGCGCCTCGCCCAGTGGCAGCAGAAGGCCCTGCGCGAGGCCAAGCTGCGCACGCACTGGCTGTGGCCCGACGAGGCCTACGAGAGCGCCTGCCGCGCCTATCTGGAGGGGCTGCTGGCCTCCCCCGCGCTGTGCCGGGAACTCGAAGCGGCGGCCCGCGAGCTGGACCTGCCGGGCGCGCTCAACGGCCTGGTCCAGACGGCGCTGCGCCTGACCGCTCCCGGGGTGCCCGACCTCTACCAGGGAGGCGAATTCTGGGACCACAGCCTGGTCGACCCCGACAACCGGCGTCCGGTCGACCATGCGGCACGCCAGGCCGCGCAGGACCGCCATCTAGCGCCCGTCACGGCGCTGGAGAGCTGGCAGGACGGTGGCGTCAAGCAGGCCCTGATCGCCCGCCTGCTGGCACTGCGCCACGACTGGCCCGAGCTGTTTCGCCACGGCGGCTACCGCGAGCTGGAGAGCGCCGGCGACCACGGCGAGCGCCTGGTCGGCTTCCTGCGTGAGCAGGACGGCCGGCAGCTGCTGGTGGCGGTGCCGCGCCTGACCGCGGCGCTGCTGGCGGGCGCCGAGCGGCCCCAGGTGTCGCCATCGCGCTGGGGCGATACCCGGCTTCGTCTGCCCGGTCGAAGGGATGGCGCTTGGCAATGCGCGCTGACCGGTACCACGCTGAGAGTAACCAAGGAGCAAGTCGCCGCCGGGGAGCTGCTGAGTGCCTTTCCCGTCGGCATCTATCTACGCGACACACAGAGTCAATAGGAGAGCTAGGATGGCTGACGAAGAGCGCGTACGGAACCTGGCCTACCAGATCTGGGAGTCGGAGGGACGCCCCGAGGGCCAGCAGCAGCGTCACTGGGACATGGCGCTGAAGATCGTCATCGCCGAAGAGGAAGCAGGCGTCGACGCCGAGCTGGAGGAGGTCGGCGAACCGGTGGACGAGCCGCCCCTGCTCGAGGACGACCTGCCGCTGGAGGACGACGAGACCGGCATCCAGGAGAATCGCTTGCCGCTGGACTCCCCCGACGGCGAGCCCGATTTCGATGAGCTGCCCTACCGCGACGACCGCGACGTGGGGCGCGACCCGCCGGTGCAGGATCGCGCCAGCCCCGGGCCGGCCACGAACGAGCCCGAACCCACGGCGGCCTCGACCCGACCGCTGCCGGCGGAGCAGGCCACCGCCACCGGCGCCCAGGATCAGGACGTCGCCAACCGGGGCGGAGCGGATGCACCGGCCACTTCCCCCGAGCCCTCGGCGGGGCCGCTGGAGCCGCTGCCGGAGGAATCCGCCACCATGCGTCGCCGGCGCCAGCCACGTCGCGACGACGATGGACTGACCGCCGCCGATGCCAGCGACACGTCACAAGTGCCGGGCAAGACGGCGGCACCGGAGGGCAAGACGTCACGCCGCGGCGCCGCCCGGTCCGCCACCACGGCCAAGGCCGGTTCACCCTCCACGGCGACGAGCGGCAAGCCCTCTGCCGCAGCCAAGGGCGACAAGGCACGCAAGCGCGGCGGTCGCAGCGGCTCCGGGAGCGAGTGACGGATGGCGCATCCTCCTCGAACCACAAGGAAGGCAGGCATGAATACGAGGGAAGACTGGCGCAGCGACGACCGGGCAGCGACGGCAGACGAGTCTCCCGGCGTGATCCGCCGTTCTCGGGTGCGCGAGGGCGCGCCGTTTCCGCTGGGCGCCACCTGGGATGGGCTGGGCGTGAACTTCGCCCTGTTCTCGGCCAATGCCACCCGGGTCGAGTTGTGCCTGTTCGACGCGACCGGCCACCAGGAACTGGAGCGCATCGAGCTGCCCGAGTACACCGACGAGGTGTGGCACGGCTACCTGCCGGATGCCAGGCCCGGCCAGCTCTACGGTTACCGCGTCCATGGCCCCTACGCACCGGAGGAGGGCCATCGCTTCAACCCCCACAAGCTGTTGATCGATCCCTACGCCAAGCAGCTGGTGGGCGAGCTGACCTGGGACGAGGCGCTGTTCGGCTACACTCTCGGCCATCCCGACGGCGACCTCAGCTTCGATACCCGCGACAGCGCTCCGTTCGTGCCGCGCTGCCGGGTGATCGATCCCGCCTTCACCTGGGGCCGCTCTCCCTTCGTCCAGCAGCCATGGGACCGCACCGTACTCTACGAGACCCACGTGCGCGGCTATACCATGCGCCATCCGGCGGTTCCCGAGCCGCTGCGCGGCACCTTCTCGGGGCTGATGGTCAACGAGGTGGTCGACTACATCCGCTCGCTGGGGGTGTCGTCGGTGGAACTGCTGCCGATCCACACCTTCGTCGACGACCAGCACCTGCTCGAGCGCGGGCTGCGCAACTACTGGGGCTACAACACCCTGGGCTTCTTCGCTCCCCATTCGCGCTATCTCTCGGGCGACAACATCAACGAGTTCAAGCAGATGGTGGCCTGCTACCACGCCGCCGGTCTCGAGGTGATCCTCGACGTGGTCTACAACCACACCGCCGAAGGCAACGAACTCGGCCCGACCCTGTCGTTCAAGGGCATCGACAACGCCTGCTACTATCGGCTGCTGCCCGAGGAGCCGCGCTACTACATCGACGACACCGGCACCGGCAACACGCTCAACCTGAGCCACCCGCGGGTGCTGCAGATGGTCACCGACTCGCTGCGCTATTGGGCCACCGAGATGCGCATCAACGGCTTCCGCTTCGATCTGGCGACGATCCTCGGCCGCGAGCCCCACGGCTTCGACGAGGGCGGCGGCTTCCTCGACTCCTGTCGTCAGGACCCCGTGCTGAGCCAGGTCAAGCTGATCGCCGAACCCTGGGACTGCGGCCCCGGCGGCTACCAGGTGGGCGGCTTTCCCCCCGGCTGGGCGGAGTGGAACGACCGCTTCCGCGACAGCAGCCGTGCCTACTGGCGCGGTGACGAAGGCCAGCTGGCGGAGTTCGCCTCACGCCTGATGGGCTCGGCGGACCTGTTCGATCGCCGCGGCCGCCGCCCCTTCGCCTCGGTCAACTTCGTCACCGCCCACGACGGGTTCACGCTGCACGACCTGGTGGCCTACGACGACAAGCACAACGAGGCCAACGGCGAGGACAATCAGGACGGCCACGACCACAACCTGTCGTGGAACCACGGCGAGGAGGGGCCGACCGAAGACGCCGAGATTCGCTCGCTGCGCCTGCGCCAGATCCGCAACTTCCTGGCCACGCTGCTGCTCTCCCAGGGCACGCCGATGCTGCTCGCCGGCGACGAGCTGCTGCGTACCCAGCGCGGCAACAACAACGCCTACTGCCAGGACAACGAGATCGGCTGGGTCGACTGGAATCTCGAGGGCGACGCCCACGACATGATCGACTACCTGCGCCGGCTCATCCGCCTGCGGCTGCACTACCCCATCCTGCGTCGAGGGCGTTTTCTCTCCGGCGAATACAACGAGGAGATGGGGCTCAAGGAGGTGACCTGGCTGGCGCCCGACGGCAGCGAGATGGACGTCGAGCGCTGGGAAGATCCCCAGGCGCGCAGCCTCGGCCTGCTGCTCGACGGCCGTGCGCGGCCCTCGGGCATCCGTCGCGCCGGCGACGACCGTTCGCTGCTGATCCTGTTCAACGCCAACCCAGACCCCATCGCCTTTCGCCTGCCCGAAGTGCCGCGCGGCAGCGGCTGGGTGTGCCGTCTCGATACCAGCCGCAGCCCGGCGCCGGACAACACCCTGAGGGCCTTCGGCGAGGAGTACGCCATGGACGGTCGCTCGCTGGTGCTGGTCGAGCTGCTGCAGGAGGCCGGCCCCGTGAATCGCGGGGAGTGAGAGAACATCGGCCGAGGGACCTGGCCGAGCGTTGCGACAAAGGAGGAACATGCGATGAGTTCAACTCCGTTAACGGCGCCCGTCGGCAGCTCGGCACACGGGCAGGACCCAAGCCACGTCCAGGCGGCCGTCCAGGCGCCTCGCATCGCCATCGAGTCGGTCCAGCCGACCCTGGACCAGGGGCGGTTCGCCGCCAAGGCCATCGTCGACGAGCCGGTCAAGGTCACGGCGAGGATCTTCGCCGACGGCCACGATCTCCTGGCGGCGGCGGTCTGCTGGTACGACGCCACCGACCGCCGACATCGCGAGCCCATGCAGCCGGCCCATCCGGCGGGACTGGACATCTTCGAGGGACGCTTCACCCCGCGCGGCATCGGGCGGCACCGCTTTTTCATCGAAGCCTGGTGGGACACTTACGCCTCCTACTGCCACGAGCTGTCGAAGAAGCATCAGGCCGGCGTGCCGGTCGGCCTCGAGCTCGAGGAGGGCCGGCGTGAGCTCGTCCGGGCGATCGAGCGCAGCGAAGGCGAGCTCAGGGAGGCGCTCGAGGCCAGCCATGAGCGCTTCCGACTGCTCGGCTCCGATGCCGAGCGTGTCGCCCTGCTGCTCGACGCCGACATGGTGCAGTTGATGCACGAGGCAGACGCTCGCCCCCACCTGACCCGCAGCGACGCCATCTACCCGCTTGACGTGGAGCGGCCCAAGGCCCGTTTTTCGAGCTGGTACGAGCTGTTCCCACGCTCGGAGACCGACACCCCCCAGCGCCACGGCACGTTCAAGGATGTGCACAAGCGCCTGCCGCTGATCCGGGACATGGGCTTCGACGTGCTCTACTTTCCCCCCATCCACCCCATCGGACTCACGCACCGCAAGGGTCCCAACAATACGCTCGAAGCCGGACCGGACGACCCCGGCAGCCCCTATGCCATCGGCAGCGAGGAGGGAGGACATGAAGCGATTCATTCTGAACTGGGCACGCGAGATGATTTTCGTGATCTGGTCCGTGCAGCAGCCGATCATGGCCTGGAGGTCGCGCTTGACTTCGCCATCCAGTGCTCGCCCGATCATCCCTGGCTCAAGGAGCACCCCGGCTGGTTCTCATGGCGACCCGATGGGTCCATCCGCTATGCGGAGAATCCGCCCAAGAAGTACCAGGACATCGTCAACGTCGACTTCTATGCCGAGGAGGCGATACCGTCCCTGTGGGTCGAGCTGCGCGACGTGGTACAGGGATGGGTCGACGAGGGGGTGAAGATATTCCGCGTCGACAACCCGCACACCAAGCCGCTGCCCTTCTGGGAGTGGCTGATCGCCGACATTCGCGACCGCGACCCCTCGGTCATCTTCCTCTCCGAAGCCTTCACGCGGCCCAACATGATGCTGCGCCTGGGCAAGCTGGGCTTTACCCAGAGCTACACCTACTTCACCTGGCGCAATACCAAGCCGGAGCTGACGGAGTACCTCGAGCAGCTGAACGCCTCACCGCTGCGCGAGGGATTTCGCCCCAACTTCTTCGTCAACACACCGGACATCAATCCCTACTTCCTGCAATCGTCGGGGCGCCCCGGCTTCCTGGTGCGGGCGGCGCTGGCCACGCTGGGGGCCGGCGCCTGGGGCATGTATTCGGGCTTCGAGCTGTGCGAGGGCGAGCCGGTGCCCGGCAAGGAAGAGTACCTCGATTCGGAGAAGTACGAGATCCGCCCACGCGACTACACCGCCGCCGGCAACATCAGCTACGAGATCGCCCAGCTCAATCGCATCCGCCGCGAGAATCCGGCGCTGCAGACCCACCTGGGCCTGGCCTTTTATCCGGTACACAACGACCGGCTGCTGTTTTTCGGCAAGCGTACCGAGACGCGGGACAACTTCATCCTCATCGCCGTCAGCCTCGACCCGTTCGAACCCCAGGAAGGGGCATTCGAGCTGCCGCTCTGGGAATTCGGTCTACCCGACGAGGCGGCACTGCACGGAGAGGATCTGATGAGCGGTTACCGCTGGACCTGGCAGGGCAAGTGGCAGTCGATGCGCCTCGATCCGGCCCATCTTCCGTTCGCCATCTGGCGCATTCGCCCGGTCCGCTAGCCTCGGTGAACGCAGGGAGGACACGACAATGATGGACGCCAGCAGCGAGACCCATGCCGTCGATACCATGGCATTTCTCGACGACCCCCTCTGGTACAAGGATGCCGTGATCTACCAGGTGCACGTGAAGTCGTTCTTCGACGCCAACGACGACGGTATCGGCGACTTCGAGGGGCTGCTCCAGAAACTCGACTATATCGTCGGCCTGGGGGTGAACACGATCTGGGTGCTGCCGTTCTACCCCTCGCCACGTCGCGACGATGGCTACGATATCGCCGAGTATACCGGCGTCAGCCCCGATTACGGCACGCTGGAGGATGCCCGCCGTTTCATCGACGAGGCGCACCGTCGCGGGCTGCGCGTCCTGACCGAGCTGGTCATCAACCACACCTCCGACCAGCACGAGTGGTTCCAGCGCGCCAGGCGCGCGCCGCCCGGCTCACCGGAGCGGGAATTCTATGTCTGGTCGGATACCGACCAGAAATACCCCGGGACGCGCATCATCTTCCTCGATACCGAGACTTCCAATTGGGCCTGGGACCCGGTGGCGGGCGCCTACTACTGGCATCGCTTCTATTCGCACCAGCCCGACCTCAACTTCGACAATCCCCAGGTGCTCGACGAGGTCCTCAAGGTCATGGAGTACTGGCTCGACATGGGGGTGGATGGCCTGCGTCTGGACGCCATTCCCTATCTGGTCGAGCGTGAGGGCACCAACAACGAAAACCTTCCCGAAACCCACCAGGTGCTCAGGAAGATTCGCGCGGTGATCGACCAACGCTACCCGGACCGCATGCTGCTCGCCGAAGCCAACCAGTGGCCGGAGGACACCCGGCCCTACTTCGGCGACGGCGACGAGTGCCACATGGCGTTCCACTTTCCGCTGATGCCGCGCATGTACATGGCGCTGGCCCAGGAAGATCGTTTTCCCATCACCGACATCCTGCGCCAGACCCCGGAGATACCGGCCAACTGCCAGTGGGCCATTTTCCTGCGCAACCACGACGAGCTGACGCTGGAGATGGTGACCGACAAGGAGCGTGACTACCTCTGGAACCACTATGCCGCCGATCGCCGGGCGCGGATCAACATGGGAATACGCCGGCGCCTGGCACCGCTGCTGGAGCGCGACCGCCGGCGGGTCGAGCTGCTCAACAGCCTGCTGTTGTCGATGCCGGGCACGCCAGTGCTCTACTACGGCGACGAGATCGGCATGGGTGACAACATCTACCTGGGCGACCGCGACGGGGTGCGCACCCCGATGCAGTGGTCGGTGGATCGCAATGGCGGCTTCTCCCGGGCCGATCCGGCAAGTCTCGTGCTGCCGGCGATCATGGACCCGCTCTACGGCTACCAGGCCGTCAACGTCGAATCCCAGCTGCGCGATCCGCACTCGCAGTTGAACAGCATGCGACGCCTGCTCGCGGTGCGCGCCCAGCACCGCGCCTTCAGCCGCGGCACCATGCGGCCACTCTATCCGGCCAACCGACACATTCTCGCCTACCTTCGCGAAATGACACTGGACGACGGCGATACCGAAACGCTGCTGTGCGTGGCCAACATGGCGCGTACCGCCCAGGCCGTGGAGCTCGACCTGTCCCCCTTCTCTGGCCAGGTCCCGGTGGAAATGGTCGGCGGCAGCGCCTTTCCGCCGATCGGGCGCGTGCCGTATCTGCTCACCCTGCCGCCCTACGGTTTCTTCTGGTTCCTGCTGGCGCCGCCCTCCGCCATGCCGGAATGGCACGTGCCGGTACCCGAGCCCATGCCCGAATACGTCACGCTGATCATCAAGCGGCGTCTCGAGGAGATCTTCCAGGCCCCGGCGCGTCAGTTGCTCGAGCGCGAGACCCTGCCCAGCTATCTGCCCAAGCGACGCTGGTTCGCCACCAAACAGGCCCGCATCGACCAGGTGCGCCTGCTCTACGTGGCCCGCCTCGAGCATAGCCAGCACAGCCTGCTGATCGCGGAACTGGAGGTCCAGCACGCCGAGGGAACCGATCGCTACCAGTTGCCGTTGGCGTTTCTCGGCGAGGAAGAGCAGACCAGCGCCCTCCCCCAGCAGCTCGCCATGGCCCGTGTGCGCCGCTTCCATGAAGTGGGGCTGCTGACCGATGCCCTGACGCTGGACGCCTTTGGCCTGGCGGTGGTCGATGCCATGCGCCGATGCGTCAAGTTGCCGTGCGACGTCGGCGAGATCCGCTTCTTGCCCACCGCGGTGTTCAGCGAGCTGGAGCTGCCCGAGTCCCCCGAGGTGGAACAGCAGAGCGTGGAACAGTCCAACAGCTCGATCGTCATCGGTCGTCAACTGGTACTCAAGCTGCTGCGACGGGTGGAGCCGGGGTTGCATCCCGAGGCGGAGATCGGCCGCTATCTCACCGAACGCGGCTTTTCCCACATAGCGGCCCTGCAAGGCGAAGTGGCCCGCTTCGACGCCAAGGGGGTGCCCCAGACGCTGATGCTGCTGCAGAGCTTCATCGACAACCAGGGCGATGCCTGGGCCTGGTCGCGTGCCACGCTGGCGCGCGCAGTGCGTGAGGCCACAGCGGACCAGGAACTGGGGCAGGACCGCCTGCTCGAGGAGTCGGGCTACGGCGCCTGCGAGGAGCTCGAGGCCTTTGCCGTCACCCTGGGCAAGCGGCTGGGCGAGATGCATGCGGTACT
The DNA here is from genome assembly GCF_015992245.1 of Halomonas sp. SS10-MC5. Taxonomy (NCBI): domain Bacteria; kingdom Pseudomonadati; phylum Pseudomonadota; class Gammaproteobacteria; order Oceanospirillales; family Halomonadaceae; genus Halomonas; species Halomonas sp. SS10-MC5. The sequence continues at coordinate 3,396,029 of NZ_CP065435.1, forward strand.
CGCCTCCCCCAGCGACGACCCGGCGTTCCGCCCCGAGCTTGCCACGCAGGACCATGTCGAACAGTGGACACGACGGGTGCGGGAGCGCGTCGAAGAAGCCCTGGCGCTGCTCGAGCGCCACCGGCCGGAGTGCGCCGAGGCCGAACAACGCTTGATAGGCGAGGTGCTGGCCAGCCGCGATACGCTCACGGCCGCCATCGATACTATCGCCGCTCTCGCCCTGGGCAGTCTGCTCACCCGGATCCATGGCGACCTGCACCTCGGCCAGGTGCTGGTGGCGCATGACGATGCCTACATCATCGATTTCGAAGGCGAGCCCGATCGGCCGCTGAAGGAGCGGCGAGCCAAGGACAGCCCGCTGCGGGACGTCGCGGGAATGCTGCGCTCGTTCGATTACGCCTTCGCTCGAGTGGAAGAGATACCGCCCAGTGGCGAAGGTGACATGGTCATGGCCGACGGCGGGCACGAGGTGGCGGAACGCTGCCTGCTGCGCGCTCGCCAGGCATTCCTCAATGCCTATTGGCAGGCCACCGAGCTGCTGCCGCATGAGTGGCAGCATCCGGCGGGCGCGGCTGCCGCAGTGGACCTGTTCGTGCTCGAGAAGACCGCGTACGAGATCGCCTACGAAATTTCCAATCGTCCTGCCTGGCTAGGCGTGCCACTGCGTGGCCTGGCAGCGATCGTGGAGCAGTTGAGCGAAGGAGAGCCCTATGAATGACTTCACCGCCAGGCCCATGCCGGACAGGCGCCTGTGGCTGCCGGAGGAAGAGGCCGAGGCCCTGGCGCGTGGCACCCACGGCGACCCGTTCTCGATCCTGGGTGTCCAGGAGCGCGAGGGTGTTCACTTCCTGAGAGCCTTCCTTCCCGGCGCCCTGGGGGTCGACGTGCTCGACCGCGAGGACGGCAGCTTCCGCTGCTGCCTGACCGCCATGCAGATCCCGGGACTGTTCGCCGCCTGGCTGCCCCATGCGGCCCCCTATACCCTGCGCATCCGCTGGCCCGGCGGCGAACAGCTCACCGAGGACCCGTACGGCTTCGGCCTGCTGCTCGGCGAAATGGACCTCTACCTGATCGGTGAAGGCACGCATCGTCGTTTGGGGCAGTGCCTGGGGGCGCAGCCCATGGCGATCGAGGGTGTCAGCGGGGTTCGCTTCGCCGTGTGGGCGCCCAATGCTCGCCGAGTCTCGGTCGTGGGCAGCTTCAACAGCTGGGATGGGCGCCGCCATGCGATGCGCCTGCGCCACCCCGCGGGGGTGTGGGAGCTGTTCATCCCACGCATCGGCCCGGGAGAGGCCTACAAGTACGAGATCCTCGACGCTCACGGTGCGCTCGGACTGCGGGCCGATCCGGTGGCGCTCGCCACCGAGACACCTCCCCGTACGGCTTCCGTGGTGGCCGACACCACCCCCTTCGTCTGGCACGACGAGGAGTGGCTTGCCCGTCGCGGCTCGGCGCAGGCACCGGACCGGCCCATTTCCGTCTACGAAGTACATGCCGCCTCGTGGCGCAAGCACGGTGGCGACAACGGCGAACTTTACCGCTGGCAGGAGCTGGCCGAGCACCTGATTCCCTACGTGCTCGAGATGGGCTTCACCCATATCGAGCTGCTGCCGATCATGGAGCACCCCTTCGGCGGCTCCTGGGGCTACCAGCCGCTGAGCCAGTTCGCCCCCAGCGGTCGCTTCGGCACGCCGGCCGACTTCGCCTGTTTCGTCGATGCCTGCCACCAAGCGGGTCTCGGCGTGATACTCGACTGGGTGCCGGCCCACTTTCCCACCGACCCGCATGGCCTGGCGCGCTTCGACGGCACGGCCCTCTACGAGTACGAGCACCCCTTCGAGGGCTTCCATCAGGACTGGGATACCTTCATCTACAACCTGGGCCGACGTGAAGTGCACGGCTTCATGCTCGCCTCGGCGCTGCACTGGCTGCGCCACTTCCATGTCGACGCGCTGCGCGTCGACGCCGTCGCCTCGATGCTCTATCGCAACTACTCGCGCAACGAGGGGGAGTGGATACCCAACAAGTACGGCGGCCACGAGAATCTGGAGGCGATCGACTTCCTGCGCCATCTCAACGAAGTCGTCGCCGACGAAGCCCCGGGCGCCATGGTGATCGCCGAGGAGTCCACCGCCTGGCCCGGCGTCACCCGGCCCACCGGCGAGGATGGGCTGGGCTTCGCCTACAAGTGGAACATGGGCTGGATGCACGACACGCTGAGCTATATCCGCGAGGACCCCATACACCGCCGCTTTCACCATCACGTCATGACCTTCCCCATGGTCTACGCCTTCTCGGAGCGCTACGTGTTGCCGATCTCTCATGACGAGGTGGTGCACGGCAAGGGCTCGCTGATCGGCAAGATGCCTGGCGACGAGTGGCAGCAGTTCGCCAACCTGCGCGCCTATCTCTCGCTCATGTGGTCCCAGCCGGGCAAGAAACTGCTGTTCATGGGCTGCGAATTCGGCCAGTGGCGCGAATGGAGCCATGACCGCGAACTCGACTGGTCGCTGCTCGGCGAACCACGCCATGCCGGGGTTCGACGGCTACTCACCGACCTCAACCGCCTCTACAGGGCATATCCGGCGCTGCACGAGGGCGACAGCGAGCCCTGGGGCTTCACGTGGATAGTGAGCAATGACGAGACCAACAGCGTATTCGCCTGGCTGCGTGTGAGCCATGCGGGCGAGCCCATGCTGGTGGTTGCCAACCTGACGCCGATTCCCCGTGAAGGCTACCGCCTGGGCGTGCCCCGGCCGGGCCGCTGGGAGGAAATATTCAACAGCGACGCCGAATGCTACGGGGGTTCGAACCTGGGTAATCTGGGCCAACTGCACGCCGAGGACGCGCCCCTTCATGGCCAGACCGCCAGCCTGACGATGACGCTTCCACCGCTGGCAGTGGTCATGCTGACTCCTGCCGGGCCGGCCTGAGCCGGCCGGGGACGAAAGCGGTGGCCTCGTCGCCTGGCACCACCGCCAGGCGGCACCGACCGGTAACACCACGATCACAAGGAGGTTAAATGCGGGCGATGCTGCAGCCTGTCAGATCCCTACTCTTCAGTGTCACCTTCCTTCTGCTCGGCAACGGCCTGATCAACACCCTACTGACCCTGCGCGGCACCGACGAGGGCTTCTCCTCGACGGTCGTCGGCCTGATCATGTCCGCCTATTTCGTCGGCTTCACCTGCGGCACCTGGGTCAGCAGCCGCCTGATCCGCCGCGCCGGGCACATTCGCGCCTTCGCCTTCTGCGCCGCGCTGTGCGCCTCGGGGGCGCTGCTGCACATCATCTTCGTCGACCCCTGGGTGTGGATCGTACTGCGCTTCTTCTACGGCCTGGCCTTCGTCACCTTGATGACGGTGATCGAGAGCTGGCTCAACGGGCAGGCGGCGAGCCACGAACGCGGTCGGGTCTTCGCCACCTACATGCTGGTCAACCTGGGGGCGATCGCCGCCGCCCAGCAGATCCTGCGCCTGGACACCCCCGGCAGCTTCCTGCTCTTCGCCGTCACGGCGATCCTGATCAGCTGGGCGCTGTTGCCGATCACCATGACCCGGCGCCAGCAGCCGACGCTACCGGAGAACGCCAGGAGCAGCCTCAAGGCACTGCTCGGGTTCGCTCCCCTGTGCGTCGCCGCTTCGGTGCTGTCGGGGCTGGCCATGGGCGCCTTCTGGGGCATGGCCCCGCTTTATGCGCGGCAGTTGGGCTGGAGCGCCGCCGACGTGGGCACGCTGATGAGCGTGACGATCCTGGGCGGGGCGCTGCTGCAGCTGCCCATCGGTCGCTTCTCCGACAACCACGACCGCACGCAGGTGATGACCTGGGTGGTGATCGCCGCCGCGGCGCTGGCGGCACTGATGCCCTTCGCGCCCAACCAGGCGGCACTGATGGGGCTGTTCTTCCTGTGGGGCGGCTTCTCGTTCGCCATCTACCCGCTGGCGGTGGCTCAGTTGATCGACCAGCTTCACCCCGAAGAGGTGGTGTCGGCCTCGGCGGACATGCTGGTGACCCAGGGCGCGGGAAGCGCCCTGGCCCCGATTCTCGCCGGTGCCCTGATGAGCACCCTGGGGGCCCATACGCTGCCGCTCTACATCGCCGCGGTGCTGGCCGTGCTCGGCGCTTACGCCCTCTATCGTCGGCGCCAGGTGTCCGACCTGGTCCACGGCAACGCCCACTTCGAGCCGATGACCCAGACCAGCCCACTGTCCCTGGAGATGATGTTCGACGACGCCCAGCCCGACCTGTTCGACGACCCCAGCTTCTACGAGGAGCAGGAGCGCTACCGGCTGGTCGAGGCGTACCAGCAGCGCAGATGAGCTCAGCCTGGCCTGCGGAGAGCCCTCAGCCTGGCCTGGTGGAGAGCCCTCAGCTCAGGCGGTCGGAAAGCGCCTCCAGATCGGTCACGGTGAGGTCAGGCTCGATGCCCCATGGATCGAAGGGCGCATCGAGGCTGCGCCGCACCCAGGCGGCGTGCAGGCCGGCATGGCGGGCGCCGATCACATCGAAGGGATTGCTCGAAATCAGCCAGGTATCGCCGGGCGCCACCTCGAGGCGGTTGCGCAGATGCGCGTAGACGGCCGGGTCGGGCTTGAAGCGCTTGATCTCATCGACGCTGATCACCGCTTCGAAGCGCTCGAGGATGCCAGCCTGCTCCAGCAGACCGCTGACCGCGTCGCAGGTGCCGTTGGAGAAGGCCACGCAGCGCATGCCGTTCGCAGCCAGGCGTTCGAGGGCATTCACCGTTTCGGCAAAGGCCGGCAGGCGACCATAGGCCGCCATCAGGTGGTCCTTGTCGACGTCTGTGAGCTGTGTCTGCAAGGCACGATCGGTGAAATCCAGCGCCTCGCGGGTGCACTGGCCGAAGGGCACGTAGGCTCCCATCAGGCCGCGGCGAAAGCTGTACTCCAGCTGCTTGTCGCGCCAGCGGCGCGAGAACTCGGCGGCCATTTCCCCCCTGCCGGCCCTGCCGAGCCGCTCCTCCAGCTCGGTGACCACGCCGTGGGTATCGATCAGGGTGCCGTAGACATCGAAGGCCAGTACCGTTGCCATCTGCTGTGCTCCTCGTTTCGCTTTGTTAGCCACAGCATGGGGTCTGCCGCGCGCGGGCTCAAGGTGACCGGGTTGAGGTCCACCACACTATGGCGCCAATCGCGCCAGGGCAAAGTTGGCGATGGCGGTGTCCTGCACCCCGGTACCGGTCAGGTCGCACACGGTGATGGCCGCTTCCGATACCCGCAGGTTTTCGCCCCGCGCGATCACGCGCCCCAGCTCATGCACCTTGAACGGCGGCTCGCGCCCCGCATTGGCGAAAACCTTGAGCTCACCGTTGTGCTCGCTCTGGGCACGGCTGTCGCAGACGAAGGCGTCGGCCCGGGTCAGCACCGACTCGTCGAGTTCGCGCTTGTCGGGGCTGTCCGAGCCCATGGCGGTGACATGCACGCCCTCGGGCAGGTCGCTGGCGTGCAGCAGCGGCTCCCGCGAGGGGGTGGCGGTAATGATGATGTCGGCCTGGGCACAGGCGCCGTGCACACTGTCGCGCACGGTGACGGTGATGCCCTGGCGGCGCATGTCGTCGGCGTAGGCCTCGGCACTTTCACGGTGACGTGTCCACACATCGAGGGTGTCGATGTTGCGCACCAGGCGCAGCGCCTCGACCTGGCGCCGCGCCTGCTCGCCGGCACCGATCACGCCGACCCGCCGGCTATCCTTCCGCGACAGGTGATTGGCCGCAATCGCCCCGGCCACCGCGGTGCGCACCATGGTCAGGTAGCCCTCGTCGAACAGCACCGCCTCGACCTGGCCGGTTTCGGCGGAGAACAGCAGCATCAGCCCGCTCAGGCTCGGCAGGCCGCGCCTGGGGTTGTCGAAGGCGCCGCTGCTGACCTTGATCGCATAGCGCTTCCAGCCCTTGATGTGGGCCGTCTTGACGTCGACCTCGCTGTTGAACTCCTCCATGGCCATCGACAGGATCGGCGGCTGCACCACCTCGCCGCGACCCAGGGCGGCGAACCCCGCCTCGACCTGGCGCAGGGCATCTTCGTCGATACCCACCGCCGCCTCGATCTCATCACGCCGATAGAGCTCCATCCCTTCCTCCTGGTTCGTCTCTGATCACATCAGCGCCCACACATGCTCCGCGCCCGATCCAGCGTCTCCAGCGACACGCCATTGCCGGACAGAATCAGCGCCACCCGCTGGCCGCGCACCTCGATGCCATGCTCGGCCAGGGCGGCCAACCCCACCGCGGCGGCGCCCTCCACCAGCAGCTTCTCGTGCTCGAGCATGTCGACCATGGCGTGGGCGATGGCGACTTCCGAGACCTGGTAGTGGTCGTCCATCACCTCGCGCACCAGGCCGAAGGTGCAACGATTGTCGAGGCCGATGCCGCCGCCCAGCGAGTCGGCCAGGCTTTCGACCTCTTCCACCGCCACGGGCCGCCCCGCCTGCAGGCTCTGCCACATGGCCGCACCGTGGGAGAGGCTGACGCCGGTGAGGCGGGTCTCGGGGCGAATGGCCTTCACCGCCGCCCCGATCCCCCCCAGCAGCCCGCCGCCGGAGAGCCCGACGACGACCCGGTCGAGATCAGGCGCGTCCTCCATCAGCTCCAGCCCGATGGTGCCCTGCCCGGCCGCGATCAGGGGATCGTCGAAGGGGGGAATCAGCGTCATGCCGCGCTCGGCCACCAGCCGCTCGACCTCGCCGAAGGCCTCGTCCTGGCTCTCGCCCACGCGCCGCACCTCGGCGCCCAGCGCCTCGATGGCCACCACCTTGTTGGCCGGCACCAGCCGCGACAGGCAGATCGTCGCGGCAATGCCGAGCCTGGAGGCGGCAAAGGCCACGGCGCGACCGTGGTTGCCGGTAGAGGCCGTGACCACGCCGGCTTCCAGGGCATCGCGGCCGTGACGCTCGATCAGCGCGGCGATCATGTTGGTGGCGCCGCGCAGCTTGAAGGCACCGGTGGGCTGCTGGGTTTCGAGCTTGAGCAGGATATCGGCGTCGAAGCGCTCGGAGAGCGCGCGGGAGCGGACCAGCGGGGTCCGTGCCGCCTGACCGGCAATGCGGCGACGGGCCTGATAGACGGAAGCGAGGGAGACGCCGTGCAGGGGTTGCGACATGTCGTGTCAGACTCTACGGCTCGTTGGGATGAGGTGTTTCCAGACTAGAAAAGGTTACCGGCAAGGGCCAAGAAAATGGCCGCGGGTTCGATCCCCGCGGCCATTGGGTTCAGCTCAGGCGCGTTCAGCTGACTGACATGCTGGCCTTGACCACGCCCTCACGGACCAGCTCGTCGGTGACCTTGTTCACCGCACGCTCGGCCCGGGCGACGATCTCGTCGACCTCGGCGCGGGTCGCCACCAGCGGCGGCGCGAAGCCGAGGATGTCGCCCTGGGGCATGGCGCGGGCGATCAGGTTCTCGTCCAGCGCCGCCGCGGCGATGCGCGCGCCGACCTTGTGCGCGGCATCGAAGTGCTTACGCTTGGCCGGGTCGACGGAGAACTCCAGCGCGGCCAGCATGCCCACCCCGCGCACGTTGCCGACGATGGGGTGGTCGCCGAAGGCAGCCTGCATCCGCTGCTGCAGGTAGGCGCCGGTCTCGGCGGCGTTGCGGGTCAGCCCCTCACGCTCGATGATCGCCAGGTTGGCCAGCGCCGCGGCGCAGCCCAGGGCGTGGCCGGAGTAGGTCCAGCCGTGGCCGATGGGGCCGTACTGGCCGGTGCCCTGCTCCAGCACGTTCCACACGCGGTCGCCGACGATCACGCCGGAGAGTGGCTGATAGGCGCTGGTCAGGCCCTTGGCGACGGTGATCAGGTCGGGCTTGATGCCGTAGAAGTGGCTGCCGAAGTCGGCGCCGATGCGACCGAAGCCGCACACCACCTCGTCGGCGATCAGCAGCACGTCGTACTTGGCCAGCACGGCCTGGATCGCTTCCCAGTAGCCTTCCGGGGGCGGCACGATGCCGCCGGTGCCGAGCACCGGCTCGCCGATGAAAGCGGCCACGGTGTCGGGGCCTTCGGCCAGGATCATCTCCTCCAGCTTCTTCGCGCAGTACTGGGAGAACTCGCGCTCGCTCATGCCCTCCTGCTCGGCGGCGCGGTGGTAGTAGTACGGCGCCTCGGTGTGCAGGATGCCGGCCAGCGGCAGGTCGAACTGGTCGTGGAACGCCTTCAGGCCGGTCAGCGAGCCGGTGGCAAGCCCCGAGCCATGATAGCCGCGCTGGCGTGAGATCACTTTCTTCTTCTGCGGGCGACCGAGCACGTTGTTGTAGTAGCGCACGATCTTGAGCTGGGTCTCGTTGGCGTCACTGCCACCGAGGCCGTAGTAGACCTTGGACATGCCGGGGCCGGCGAGTTCGATGATCTTCTCGGACAGCGCGATCTGCGGCTCGTTGGAGTGGCCCACGTAGGTGTGGTAGTAGGAGAGCTCCAGCGCCTGCTGGTAGATCGCCTCGGCCACCTCGGTGCGGCCGTAGCCGATGTTGACGCAGTACAGCCCGGCGAAGCCGTCGATGAACTCGCGGCCGTCCTTGTCGACGATGTGGATGCCCTTGCCGCCGGTGATTACGCGGCCCGGCGCGTCGCCATGGGCGAAGTCGCGCAGGTGGGTGGAGGCGTGAAAGGTGACCTTGCGGTCGCGCTCGATCAGATCGCGGTGCTGCTGGCTCATTGTGTTCTCTCTTCTCTTCAGGTCCCCGCCTCGGCGGGGAGATGTTCAAATTCGCATGTCGCAGTTAGGGCCGGGATGCGCCCTTGGGCAAATATCGCTCGACGGTCCATCCCGGCCGCTTGCTCGGCTAGCTCCCCGAAACTGAACCTAGAGCTCCCAAACAGTAATATTTCGTCTCCAGGTATTCATCGATCCCGGTGATGCCGCCCTCGCGGCCGAGACCCGACTGCTTGACGCCGCCGAAGGGCACCGGCGGGCCGGTCATCTTCACCGAGTTGACGCTGACCATGCCGTACTCCAGCGCCCGCAGCAGCTTCCAGATGCGGCGGATGTCATGGGTGTAGACATAGGCCGCCAGGCCGTACTCGGTGTCGTTGGCCATGGCGATGACCTCGTCGTCGTCGCGGTAGGCGGTCACGCCGGCCACCGGAGCGAAGTTCTCCTCGCGCCACACCTTCATTTCGGGCGTCACGCCGGTGAGCAGCACGGGCATGAAGAAGTTGTCGCCCGGCGCCCGGGTCTGGTCGCCGGCCACCAGGGTCGCGCCGCGGGAGATGGCGTCGTCGACGATGGCCGCCGCCTTGTCCACCGCCTGGCGGTGGATCAGCGGCCCCAGGTCGACCTCGCTCTCCATGCCGTTGCCCACGGTCAGCGCCGCCATGCGCTCGGCGAAGTGTTCTACGAATTCGTCGTGGATCGACTCGTGCACCAGGATGCGGTTGGCCGCCAGGCAGTCCTGACCGGCGGTCTGGAACTTGGCCGCCACCGCGGCGAAAGCCGCCTCCTTGGGGTCCATGTCGGGGCCGACGATGAACGGTGCGTTGCCGCCGAGCTCCAGCGAGACACGCTTCACCGTCTGGGCGCTCTGCTCCAGCAGCAGCCGGCCGACCCGGGTGGAACCGGTGAAGGATAGCGCCTTGATGCGCTCCTCGGCACACAGAATTTTCGACACCTCGGCGGGCTCGCCCAGCACCACGTTGAACACGCCCGCCGGAATGCCGGCGCGCTCGGCCAGCTCGGCCAGCGCCAACGCCGAGAACGGCGTCTCGCCGGCCGGCTTGACGATCACCGGGCAGCCGGCAGCCAGGGCGGCGGCGGCCTTGCGCGTGATCATCGCCAGCGGGAAGTTCCACGGCGTGATCAGCGCGGCGATACCCACCGGCTCCTTGAGCGTGCCCAGCGCGGCGTTGGGGATGTGGCTGGGAATGGTCTCGCCGAAGGTACGCTTGCCCTCCTCGGCGAACCAGCGCACGAAGCTGGCGCCGTACTCCACCTCGCCGCGCGCATCGGGCAGCGGCTTGCCCTGCTCCAGGGTCATGATGGTGGCGAGATCCTCGCGGTTGGCCTGCAGCAGGTCGTGCCAGGCCAGCAGGCGCTCGGCGCGCTCGTCGGCACGCAGCGCGCGCCAGTGGGCGAAAGCGGTGTCGGCGGCGTCCACCGCCTCGCGGATCTGGTGCGCCTCGAGCCAGGGAATGTAGCCGATGACCTCGCCGGTGGCGGGGTCGAAGACCGTCTCCTCGCGGCCGCCGTCGCCGTAGGTCCACTTGCCGTTCACGTAGGCGTGCTGACGAAACAGACGCGGATCACCCAGCATGGTGGACAGTGTATTGGTCAGCTTCATGTTCATGGGCACCTCCCCTGACACCGGCCCCTCGCCCACGGGCCGGCTGTGGCAAAAACGACAGAGCAGCCGGGGCTGCTCGATGGGTACAGGGTAAGGGCAAAGCCCGGCCGGGACTTTTCGTTAGCCGGCGTAACCAATACGGTTTTTTTTGTCCTCCATGGCTAAGTTGCGTTTTTTTCTGCGCCGGGCGTTCAGGTTTCCGGCGGCGCGGCCAGCGCCTCCTCGGTGAACACGATCAGGCCCAGCTCCGGCCGGTAACCGTGGATCTCCTTGACGTCGAGCGCCTGCAGGAAGTGGAGGATCTCCTCGCTGATGACCTGCCCCGGCACCAGTACCGGGAAGCCCGGCGGGTAGGGGATCACGAAGCTGGCCGAGACCACGTCCCGGCCCGCTCGCATCTCGGCCTGGAGCTCGCCGTTGTCGAAGCGCAGGTACTCGGTATTCTCCTCGTCGTAGCTCAGGAAATAGGCACGACGGATGTCGCCCTGGGGCGTCTCGGGGCACTGGCGGAAGGCGTCGTGGAAGCGGCTGAAATCAGGCAGCGGCGGCAGCTCACGGGTCAGCGAATGCACCCGGCGCTCGATGATCTTGCGCTCGGGACGGCTGCTCTCCTCCCAACGGTACTCGAACTCCTTGGCCAGCTTGATCAGCACGTCGAGCAGGTAGGCGATGGAGCCGCGGGTGGTGCCGATGTTGGTCATGAACAGCACGGTGTTGCGCGAGGTCTTGTTGATCTGGATGCCGTACTTGTTCATCAGGTATTCGTTCTTGAAGGCGTCGCCGTCGACCCCGGTGTGGCCGATGGCGATGGTCACCCGGGTCGGGTCGACGACGAACTCGTCCCGCGCCCAGGCCTCCTCCATCTGGTTCCAGCCGGTCACCGGGTCGTAGTAGGACTCGACCCCCGACTCGCGGTACTCGGCGGGCACCATGTCGCTGTTCTTGAGCACGCGGAAGTATTTCTGCAGCAGCGGATGGGTGTAGAGCTGCTCGCGCAGCGACAGCGCCGCCTCCACCTGGGCGTGGACCAGCTCGAAGCCCTCCATCTCCGCCTGCATGCGCCCCACGTCGAGCGAGGCGAGGATCTGGTAGTTGGGCGAGGTGGAGGTGTGGGTCATGTAGGCCTCGTGGAACGGGGCCTCCACGCGCTGGCGGAACTCCTGGTCATAGACGTGGATCATCGAGCCCTGGCGCAGCGAGGTCAGGGTCTTGTGGGTGGAGTGGGTGGCGTAGGCGCGGATGCGCACCGCCTCGGGGTCGGGCATCAGCCGGCGGTCGAGCCAGGTGGCATCGTCGTCGGGGTCGAGCGCGTCGAACTCCGCCTTCCATGCCGCGTACTCCTCGCGGTAGGCCTCGCTGCGGTAGCGGTCGCACAGGGTGCGCGCGGCGTGCATGGCGGTGCGCGGCCGGTAGGTGGGGTTGAAGGTGGCGAAGGCGAACCACGCCTCGTCCCACAGGAACACCAGGTCGGGCTTGATCGCCAGGCACTCCTCCATCACCCGGCGCACGTTGTAGACCACGCCGTCGAAGGTGCAGTTGGTCAGCAGCAGCATCTTGACCCGGTGGAGTTCGCCGGCGCGCTTGTAGGCCAGCAGGGTCTCCTTGATCTCGCGCAGCGGCACCGCACCATACATCGAGTAGTCGTTGAGCGGGTAGGAGTCCAGGTAGCTGACGTGGGCACCGGCCAGCACCATGCCGTAGTGGTGCGACTTGTGGCAGTCGCGGTCGATCAGCACGATGTCTCGCGGCTTGACCAGCGCCTGCACCACGATCTTGTTGGCCGTCGAGGTGCCGTTGGTGACGAAGTAGCTCTGGCGCGCACCGAAAGCCCGGGCGGCATACTCCTGGGCCTTCTTGATCGGCCCGTAGGGCTGCAGCAGCGAGTCGAGCCCGCCCGAGGTCGCCGAGGTCTCGGCGAGGAAGATGTTGATGCCGTAGAAGTCGATCATGTGCCCCGCCCAGTGCGAGCGGGTCACCGACTTGCCGCGCGAGATGGGCATGGCGTGGAACACCCCGGTGGGCTTCTTGCTGTATTCGCGCAGGGCATCGAAGAACGGCGTGCGGTAGCGGCTATCGATGGCACGCAGGATGGTATGGTGCTGCTCGATGTAGTCGGTTTCGCGATAGAAGATGCGGTTGAAGTGCCGGATGTCGCGGCTCGCCGTGGCCTCGACGTCGCCGCTGGTGACCAGGAACTGGTCGATCTCGGGGCGCAGCTCGTGAATCATTGAGCTGAGCAGGATGCTGCGCTCTGCCTCGGTCTGGTATTCCAGCTCCTTCTCCGACAAGCCCTCGAGGTAGTTGCGCAGGGCGCTGAGGTTGTACTTCGACTTGTAGGGAAACTCGTAGCGGATCAGGCAGGCCTGGATGTTGGGGTTGACCAGCACGGCGATCAACGCATCCTCGAAGCTGCGCACCGTCACCACGTCGTAGACGAAACGGTCCTCGGGCCGGCGCAGGCTGTGGAACGCCTCGCGCACCACCTCTTCCTCCTGGGCCGAGAGGTTGTCGACGATCAGCAGCTCGAAATAGGGCTGCGCGGAGCTGTTGGAGGCCGGGTGGCCGTGGCGCAGCTGCGCCAGGGCATCGAGGGTCTCGAGATCCTCGGCGCCGGCATCGGTCTCGGAGAGGTCGACGTGGCGCCGCCGGTAGGACTCGCTGATCAGCGCCCGCACCAGCCGCTTGACCACCTTCTCCAGCAGCACGTACTCCTCGCGATCGAACAGCGACCAGAGGTGACGAAAATCCTCCTTGGAGGGGAAGGCGTGGTAGTCCTCGATGATCTCGAGCCGCGTCATCTTGACGTCGATCGCCTTGATCAGGTTGCGCGCCCGGCCCTCATCGTCGAGCCGCACCAGTTGCCCGAGGTCGCGCTTGAGCGCGTTCCAGGTGTCGGCGCGAAGCTGGGAGATCTTGTGGTAGAAGCCCAGCGCGGTATAGGGCGTTTCGGTATGGCTGCTCTCGTGCATGGCGACACCCTTCCCATCGTTGTTCGTTATTTTCTCGAGCGGCGACGGTGCTCGCCGCTCACACCGGCTATCGGGGGCCGTAACGGACCCTCAACTGCTGTTCGGGAAAATGCTCGAAGGCCAGCTCGAGGGTCTGCCCCGGCCAGCGGTAGTTCACCCGCCCCGTCGCCGGCCAGTAGGCCGCGGTGTAGATGGTGCCGAGCCCGCGCGCATAGTCGCGGCGGAACAGCGGCGGCGCGGCGAAGGCCTCGAGCAGGCGCCCTTCGGTGGTGGCCGGGTCGTCGACCAGGATCGACAGCTGGCGCTCGCGGATCAGCGTCTCCGAGGCCAGCGCATGGGCATACCACTCGATCTTCTTCTGGTGGTTGGTGGCCACCGGCACCCGGCGGATGCTGGCCCGACGATCGGGGGCAATCATCGCCGTGACATAGCGCCCGGCGGCATCGGTCAGGGTGATGTTGTAGGCCATGTGGCTGGGCACCCGGGCCAGCACCTCGGCGGCCTGGGGCACGCTGTCGCAGAATTCCAGCAGGTAACGCAGGATGATCGGGGCACCGAAGCCCTCGCCCACCGCCTTGCGCCCGCCGAAGGCCAGCGACACGGCAAGGCCCTGCTCGTTCATGCCGTCCAGCACGCCCCACAGACAGTCGGTCATGGCGATCACGCCTCGCCCGTTCCAGCGGGTATAGAGGACGGTGCCCTCGCACAGCTCCGGCGGGTAGTCGTAGTTGCGCGCCAGCAGGGGGGCACCGGGGCGTGCCAGCACCGCCTGGGAGCAGCCGGTAATGTAGGCCGGCGGCTGGTAGAGGCTGAGAAAGCGCGCCGCCAGATCGCCACCCCCGGCCAGCTCGCATAGCGCCCGGTAGGTATCGAGCAGCTCCGGCATGTGCCGGCGCAGGGCGTTGTAGCAGCTCAGGTAGGCCGGCCGCTCACGCTCGCCCTCGGCCAGGTACCAGGCCTCGTAGGCCGGCCAGTGGTAATCGAACAGCGACCGCCACTTGGCCCCGGGGACCGCCTCGTGCAGGGTCCGGAATACCAGCGTCTTCTCCATCTCTAGCCGCCGCGCCTCATGCTGCCCTTCGCCCCCGGCGTTCACAGGATCTTGAAATTGCCGCCGCCGATGGCGTGGGTCACGGCGACCTCCTCGACCACCGGGTCCTGCAGCGGCTGGCCGGCGTACTCGCCGCGGATGCCCTCGATCCAGGCCTTGGCCCGCTCGGTCAGTTGGAAGTCGTCGTCCATCAGGCGCCCGCGTGTGATCAGGATGCCGAGATCGGCACCCTCGTAGCGGAAGTCGCCCGGCCCGCTGATACGCAGGAAGAACGCCTCGCGCTCGTTCTCGGCGGCATGGGGGTGGTAGCTGTAATGGTCGTAGGCGATGCGGTTGTCCTCGCCCAGGGTCCACACGCCGGTGCGGGGCGCGCGGGTCAGCAGGTCGACGCTCTCGTCGGTGTGCTTGATCACCAGTTGGCTCCAGCTGTCGACGCTATCGGGGTGCGACCAGCGCTCGTTGATCTCCTCGATGTCGAGATCGAAGTCGACCTCGGAGAACTCCAGCAGGTGGAACAGGAACAGCGGGATGTCGGAGTGGGCGAAGGCCGCCACGTTGGTCAACGAACTGGCCCCGGTGACGCGAGGGTTGAGCTCGCCCAGGTAGACCTCGCCGCTGTCCATGTCGATCAGGAAATCGAGTTCGAAGTAGCCGCGGTAGCCCTCCTCGCGCAGCGCCTCGCCGAACTTGAAGGTGTATTCGCGGGCCTTGTCGCGGACCTCCTGGCTGAAGGCGCCGGCGAACATCTCGTTGCCGCACCAGCCGCCCTTGTAGGGGGTCAGCGACTTGAAGCCGACCAGCTCGGTCATCAGCGGGCCGACCACGGTGCCGCAGCGGGTGGCGCAGGCCTCGATGGCCGAGCCACGGCAGTTGATGCGCTTCATGATCTTGACCTCGGGTTCGGCCTCGATCTCCTCGGCGTGCTTGTAGTAGTCCTCTTCGCTGGCGATGAAGAAGGTGGTGTGGCCGGAATCGCCGTAGGCGGTCTGCACCACCAGGTCGTCGCCCAGCTCGCGGCTGACCTCGAGCAGCTCGCGGTAGCTGCCAACCTTGGCCAGCACGTTGGGCACGCTGGGTACCCCGGCCTTGTTGCCGATCCGCACCGTCTCGATCTTGTTGTCCATGCGCGAGCGCAGCGCCGCCGGCGGGAACGCCACGCGCAGCCCGAGCTGGCGGCAGATCTCCTCGGTATGCTCGTCGAACATCAGGAACGCGGCCACCCCGGCATTCTCGCCAGCGGCTCGCGACTGGATGAAATCGATCACCTCCTTGTGCTCGAGCAGGTAGTTGTTGATGTCCTCGATGCTCTCGAAGTCGCGCGGAAACTTCTCCTTGGGCACGAAGACGTTGCGCTGCTGGCCGTCGAAGCAGTCGATGTAGTTGATATGGCGGAAGTTGCCCACCCAGTCACCGATGCCGAGCAGGTTGAAGTTGGTGGCGGAGATGAAGTAGACCGGCTCCTTGTTGTTGCGGAAATGGCGACGCACATCGGCAATGCTGGTGATCTTGTTCATTGTTGTCGCTCCATCGATGGCGGAAGGGGTGGCAGCGGCGCGTCTCGGGCGGGCCGCTGCCGGAAGGGAGTCCCCGGGCCGGAAGAAGCGTTGCATCAAGCCGATCAGGAACTCCCGCATGACGATCTCCTTGGCGGTCAATACTCTTCGATATCGGTGCGCTGCGGCTTGGCCAGCGGCCCCAGGCTGGCCAGAAACGGTGAGGGGCCGTGCTCGAAGCGATAGACCGAGAAGTCCACCTGGCGGTCGCGGAAGCTCTTGAGCGGCTGCCCCAGGCCGCGCAGGCCGGTCTCGCGCTCGCGGCGCACACGGTTGAAATCCACTTCGATGGGCATGATCTCTTCGCCCGATCCGGCCTGGTGAATGACGTCACCCGAAGGCCCCACGACGATCGAGCGGCCGTTGCCGATGGCCCCCGCGCCGTTGATGTCGAAGAAGTAGCACTGGTTGACCGCGGCGTTGGTGCGGGCGATGGAGAGCTCGATGTCGCGGTCGATGGTATCGGTCATGGTCGGGTGGAGGATCACCTCGGCGCCCATCGCGGCGAGCGTCCGGGTGGTCTCGGGAAACCACATGTCGTAGCAGATCGACACGCCGAAGCGGCCGACGTTGGGTACGTCGAAGAGGACGAACTCGCTGCCGCTCTCCACGCCCGCCTCGTAGGGGCGGAAGGGGAACATCTTGCGGTAGCGCGCCACCACCTGGCCGCTTGGGTCGATTACCGACAGGGTGTTGAAGATACCGTGCTCGGTGCGCTCGAACATCGAGCCGGGAATCAGCCAGATGCGGTACTGCTCGGCAAGCTGGCAGAAGAATTGCTCGACGTGGCTCGGCAGCGGGTGGGCATGGTGCGGCGAGGCACCCAGCGGCATCAGCTCGCTGAACAGGACCATCTGCACCTGGGGGAAGCGGCTCATCAGCACATCGACCCGGTGGCGCATGGCCTCGGTATTGTCGCCGTGATGCGGGGCCTGCATCTGCACCCCGGCGATGGTGAAGTAGGACATGGGCATCTCTCTGCGTCAGGCGATCACGTCTCAGGGCGCTATCCATCTCGTCCGGCACCGCGATGACATGCCGGAAAGATCGCCCGGCCTGGTGAGCTCCCGCTCACCTTCGCCTTTAGCTTATGCCATGGAGGCCGTCGGGGCATCAACGTTGAGTTCTCGTTGGCCGCCGCGCCGCGTCCGCCGTCCGGGCCTTCAGCTGCGGAGGAAATCACCCGGCTCCAGGCCATGAGCGGGGCGCTTGACCGTCTTGGTCACGATGTAGGTGAAGTAGCGTTCGATGCCGGCGTCGGAGGTCAGCCAGTCGTCGATCAGGCGCTGGTAGGCGTCCACGGAATCGGCCTCGACCTTCAGCAGGTAGTCGACCCCGCCGCCCACCGCCACGCACTCGGTGACCTCGGGGGTGTCGTGCACCAGCGCCTCGAAGCAGGCGAAGCTCTCGGCGTTGTGCTGCTTGAGCTCGATCTGTACCCAGACCGGCGTGCGCTTGACCAGCGCATGAGGGTTGATACGGGCACTGTAGCCCTCGATGATGCCGGCTTTCTCCAGGCGCCGCACCCGTTCCCAGCAGGGGCTGACCGAGAGGTTGATCGCCTCGGCCAGCCTCGACTTGGTGATGCGCCCGTCGCGGGACAGGATCTCGAGTATCTTCAGGTCATAGCGATCGAGTTTCATGGTTCTCTCTATGTCAGGCTCAACCCAGTGAGTCGACCACCTCGGCGATCACCGCGATGGTGTCGCCCATGTTGACCAGCGCCGGGAAGCGCCGCGCGGCGAGAATGCCGTCGCGGCCCGCAAGGTACTCTACCGGCGCACTGCCGCTGCGGGTCATGTCGTAGACCCGGGCGATGACCTGCCCCTTTTCCACCTTGTCGCCCAGCGCCAGGGTCAGCTCGAGCAGGCCAGTATGCTCGCTCTGCACGTAACAGCTGGCATCGGGCATGTCGAGGTAGACCTGGGGCTCGGCGGGCATCTCCACCACGCCTTCGACGAGGCCGAAATGGATCAGGAAGTTACGCACGCCGCGTTCGGTGATGGCCAGGCTCTCGGGCGTCGAGGTGCCGCCGCCGCCCAGCTCGGTGGCGACGAAGACCTTGCCCTGGCTCTCCACCGCGGTATCGAACAGCGCCGCGGCGTCGAGCTCGAACATCATCATGGCATAGGGCGCGCCGAACGCCTTGGCCCCCTCGAGCGCCTGGCGCTGCTGCTCGGGGTCGTCCAGCACGTGGGAGGCGCCGAAGGGAATGATGTCCAGGGTGCGCCCGCCGGAGTGGAGATCGAGCACCACGTCGCACATCGGTGTCATGACCCGGGTGAAGTAGTCGGCGATCTTCTCGGTCACCGAGCCGTCGGGGTCGCCGGGAAAACTGCGGTTGAGGTTGCCGCCATCCATCGGCGAGGTGCGCTTGCCGGCCATGGCCGCCGGCATGTTCATCATCGGCACGATGATCACGCGCCCGCGCACGTCCTCGGCGCGCAGCTCGCTGGTGAGCTTCATCAACGCAGTGATGCCCTCGTACTCATCGCCATGGTTGCCGCCGGTGAGCAGCGCCGTGGGGCCCTCGCCGTTCTTGACCACGGTGACCGGAATCATCACCGCCCCCCAGGCGGATTCATCGGTCGAGACCGGCAGCTTGAGGAAGCCGTGCTGGACGCCGTCGGCGTCGAAGTCCACGGTGGCGCTGATCGGGCTGGGTCGTTTGGTCATGTTCCTGGAACTCCTTGTACTATGGGCAACTGCTCGGGGCTATTCCGGCAACAAACCTGCGAGAAGGCGCTGTGAATACTTCCCTGTACGCTACTTTTGCCTTCCCTGGCAAAAGACCTCCTCTTCGGCTTGTCCCCGGCGCCCCTCGCTACAGCAGTTGTCGCTTGTTACTCATCGCACAAACAGCTGGCGCGGGAAGCTGGCCAGCGATTCGCAGCCGGTGTCGGTAATCAAAATGCTCTCGGTGATCTCGAGCCCCCACTCGTCCTGCCACATGCCCGGCATGAAGTGGAAAGTCATACCGGGTTCCAGGATGGTCTCGTCGGAAGGGCGCAGGCTCATGGTGCGTTCGCCCCAGTCGGGCGGGTAGCTGATGCCGATGGGATAGCCGCAGCGGGCACCGCCACGGTCGAAACCGTACTTGTCCATCGCCGCACCCAGCGCCATGGCGATGTCGGCGGTGCGATTGCCGGGCTTGGCCACGGCCAGGCCGTTCTCGATGCCCTCGAGCAGCGCCGATTCGGCGCGCACGAACTCCGACGGCGGTCGGCCGAGGAAGACGGTGCGCGACATCGGCGCGTGGTAGCGCTTGTAGACACCGGCGATCTCGAAGAAGGTGCCCTCGCCCTCGCGAAACGGGGTGTCGTCCCAGGTCAGGTGCGGCGCGGCGGCGTCCTTGCCGGTGGGCAGCATCGGTACGATAGCGGGATAGTCGCCGCCGTGAACCCGGCCCTGCGGATCGACCCAACCCTCGATGCCCACCCGATAGATTTCCGACACCAGCTTGCTCTTGGGCAGCCCCGGCTCGATCACCTCGAGGATGCGAGAGTGCATGCCCTCGACGATCTTGCCGGCGATGCGCATGTAGGCGATCTCCTGGGGCGACTTGATCGCGCGGCACCAGTTGACCAGCGAGTTGGCATCCATGAAGCGCGCGTGGGGCAGCTCGCGCAGCAGGCTCTGGTAGGCCTTGGCCGAAAAGTAGTAGTTGTCCATTTCCAGCCCCACCACCCCCTCGTGCCAGCCGCGGTCGGGCATGATCGACTGGGCCAGGTAGTCCATCGGATGCATGTCCGGGTTCTGGACGTAGTAGTCGGGGTAGTAGGTGATGTTGTCGGGATCGATCCAGCAGGTGCGCAGCGCCCCGTTGGCATCCATGCGCCGCCCGTACCACACCGGCTCGCCTTCCAGCCCCACCAGCACGCACTGGTGCACGTAGAACGACCAGCCATCGTAGCCGGTCAGCCAGGCCATGTTGGAGGGATCGCTGATGACCAGCACGTCGATTCCGCGGCTGGCCATTTCGGCCCGCACCTTCCATAGCCGGCTGGCATATTCCTCACGAGTGAAGGACAGGGATACCTGAGTCATTGGGCACTCGCCATTGCATCACCAAGAGCCAGCCACCTTCGCGAGGAGAGGAGCCGGGCCAGAGGGTAGTCGGCCTTCGGTCGGAAAAGGACCGGCGCCTGAAATTGTCATGAAGCTATCCAGCCAAAAGCATGACAATCACAAGCCAATGCCGCTAAGCTGATAGTAGCACTCCCCCTTGGCAGGCGGTCAAAGGCTTTATTGAATCATGACAATTGATCTGACTCCGTACCTGACGGATACGGGGCCCAAGTATCTCGCCATCGCGCGCGCACTGTCGGAAGCGGTGCGCCAGGGCGAACTGGTGCCCGGCACGCGGTTGCCGCCCCATCGCCAGCTCGCCGAGAGCCTGGGGGTCAGCGTGCAGACCGTGTCGCGGGCCTATGCCCAGGCCGAGAAGATGGGGCTGGTGCAGGCCCGGGTCGGCAGCGGCACCTGGATCAACGCGCTGGACGATGCCCGCGAATCGGCCTACCTGCGCGGCCACGAGGCACGCCAGGAAAATCCGCTCATCGACCTGTCGATCGCCCATCCCGTGTGTACCCCGAGCCATCACCTGCGCTTCCGCCAGGCCCTGGCGGAGCTGGCCGAACAGGCCAGCCCCGAGGTGATCACCGCCTGCCGGCCCATCGCCGGACTCGTCCACCAGCGCGAGCGCGCCAGCACCTGGCTGCAGTCCCGCCTGCACGTACCCGGCGAGATGGACGATCGCATCCTCTGCAACGGTGCCGCCCACGGCCTGATGTTGGCGATCTCGAGCGTGGTCCAGCACGGCGACCTGGTGCTGACCGAGGCGCTGACCGATCACGGCCTGATCGCCCTGTCACGCACCCTGGGCTTTCAATTGCGCGGCATCGCCATCGACGCCGAGGGTATCGTCCCCGAAGCCCTCGAACTGGCCTGCCAGCGCTTCAAGCCACGCGCGCTCTACCTGACCCCGACCCAGCTCAATCCCACCGGAGCGACGATGAGCGAGGCACGCCGCGACGCCGTGGCCGAGGTCCTGGCACGCCATCGGGTATGGCTGATCGAGGACGACGTGCACGCCCTGCTGGAGGCGCCGGGCTTCACCCCGGTCGCGGCACGTATCCCGCAGTTGAGCTTTCACGTCACCAGCCTGACCAAGGTGACCGTGCCGGGCCTGCGCGCCGGCTATCTCACCGTGCCTCGCGGCCAGCTGCACCACGTGCTGCCACGCATGCGCGCCACTACCTGGATGGCCACCTCGCTGGTGTTCGAGATCGCCGACCGCTGGCTGGCCGACGGCACCGTCGAGGCAATGGCCGCCGAACAGCGCAGCCTGCTCGGTGAGCGTCAGCAGCTTACCCACCGGCTGCTGGGGCACCACGCGCTGGAGTCGCGCCCGACCAGCCTGCACGTGTGGATCTCGCTGCCCGATGCCTGGCGCGCCGAGGAGCTGCAGCAGCAGGCCGAACAGGAGGGGCTGGCCATCACCACTGCGGTACCGTTCATGGTGGAACAGACGCCGCCGCCGCGGCGCATCCGCGTGAGTCTCGGGGCCGAACAGGACATCGCCCGCCTCGAGGAGGGGCTCAAGCGCCTGGGCCTGCTGCTCGACGAAGCGCCGCCGCCCATGATGCAGATCGTCTACTGAACGAAAGGAGCCGTTATGCGCATACTGCTGCACATCGACGACATCGAGGCCTGGCGCGACGCCCTGGCCCAACGCCTGCCCGAAGCCGAGATCGTCACCGCCGAAGATCCCCCCGAGCGGCGTCGCGACGCCGACTATCTGGCGGTGTGGAAACCATCGCAAGCACTGCTCGCCGAACAGACCCGCGCCAAGGGCATCATCAACCTGGGGGCCGGCGTCGATGCCCTGCTGAACAATCCCGGCCGCCCCGAGGGCGTGCCCATCGTCAAGCTGCGCGATGCCGGCATGGCCGAGCTGATCGGCGACTACGTGCGCTACGGCGTGCTCCACTTCCAGCGCGATTTCGACCGCTACCGCCGCCAGCAGGCCCGCTGCGAATGGCGAGAACACACCGTCACCGACAAGGGCGACTGGCCGGTGGGCGTGCTGGGCCTCGGTGCCATCGGCGCCAAGGTGGCCGCCATGGTCGCCGCCGACGGGTTCCCCGTGCACGGCTGGAGTCGCTCGCCCAAGTCGCTCGACGGCATCACCTGTCACCACGGCGATGCCGGCCTTGCCGAATTGCTCGGCCAGGTGCGCACCCTGGTGCTGCTGCTGCCGGGTACGAATTCGACCCGTCATATCATCGATGCCGAGGCGCTCGCCAAGCTGCCCGCGGGCGCCAGCCTGATCAACCCCGGCCGCGGCAGCCTGATCGACCGGGCGGCGCTGCTCGAGGCACTGGGCGAAGGGGAGCGGGAAGGCCGGCTGCGCGGTGCCATTCTCGATGCCTTCCCCGAGGAACCGCTGCCCGCCGACAGCCCGCTGTGGACACACCCGCGCATCTGGGTGACACCGCACATGGCCGGTCCCACGCCGCTGGTCGAGGCCGTCGACCAGGTGGTCGAGGCGATTCGCGCCTTCGAGGCCGGCGAAGCGCTCGAGACCGTCGACCCCGAGGCGGGCTACTGAGGCCGGTGGCAACCCCAGCGGCGGGCAGCCCCGCCGCTCTCCCCTCGCCAGTCGCCGTGCCTCAGGCCGGCTGCGGCAGCCGCTTGAGGTCCCGATAGCCGAGTTCGGCCACGACTTCGGTACGTTCCTGCTCCAGGGCCTCGCCGACGCGGAAGCGCGCGATCAGGCGGGCCATCTCGCTGGCCTGGTCGTCGAGCGAACGGCTGGCGGTCGCCACTTGCTCCACCAGCGCCGCGTTCTGCTGGGTGGTGGCCTCCAACTGGCTCACGGCCTGGTTGATCTGCTCGATGCCCGCCGATTGCTCGCCGCTGGCCGACGAGATCTCCGCCACCAGGTCGGCGATCCGACGTACGTCGCGAGCGATGGCCGTGAGCGCCTCCGAGGTCTGTCCCACCAGCCCGTTGCCCGTCTCCACGCGCTGGGTGGTGTTGGCGATCAGCTGACGAATGCGCTCGGCCTCCTCGGCGCTGCGGCTGGCCAGCTTGCGCACCTCGCCGGCGACCACGGCGAAGCCGCGGCCATGCTCGCCGGCGCGCGCCGCCTCCACCGACGCGTTGAGCGCCAGCAGGTTGGTCTGGAAGGCAATGCCGTCGATGGCCTCGACGATAGCGGTGACCTGGCGATTGGCCTCGAAGATCTGCTGCATGGCCTGGCGCGCCTCCTCGGCGACCCGGCTGGCCTGTTCGGCCTGGGTGACGGCCTGCTCGCTCATGGCGCTGGCCTGGTGGGCGTTGTCGGCCGATTGGCGCACGGTGGAGGTCATCTGCTCCATGCTGGTAGCGGTTTCCACCAGCGAGGCGGATTGCTCCTCGGTGCGGCTGGCCAGGTCCTCGTTGCCCTGTGCGATCTCGCCGCTGGCCGAGCCGACGCCGCGGGCGCCCTGCTGGATCGAGGCGACCAGTGCCTCCATGCCGGCAGTGGAAGCATTGAAGGCGCGGTAGAGCTGGGAGAGTTCGTCGCTGCCGGGCTCGGCCAGACGCTGGGTCAGGTCGCCGCCACGCGACTCGATCTGGGACAGGGCGAGCCGTAGCGGCCTCACCATGCTGCGCACCAGCACGATGGAGAGCAAAACGGCCACCGCGATGGCCAGCGCTGCCAGGCCGGCGAAGCTCACAAGCCCCAGGTGCGCCGCAGCCGCCAGCTCAGCGGCACGCGCCTGCACGGAGTCGGCGACGGCAAGTTCGACCTCGCGCAACCGCTCGAGCTTGCCGGTCTGGGCTTCGAACCAGCGCTCGGGCCGAATGCCATACCCCCCATCGACGCCCTGGAGCATGGCGATCTGGCGCATCATGAAGAGGTTGCCGTTCGCCTCGTGCTCCGTGGTGGCTGCCCGATAGCGCGCCGCGATGTCCGCATCCGCCAGGACCATGAAGCTCTCCTCGAACGCCGACTCCTCGCCCAGCAGGCGCAGGAAACGATAGTAGACGTCCGGGGACATACTGTTGGCGGCAAAGGCGCTGGCCAGCAGCGCCCGCTCGATGCCAGCCTTCTCCTTGATCTCCAGCAGGGCATAGTAGGCGCCCAGGCTGCGGGTCAGCTCACCGATATTGCCGAGCGCATTCAGCCTGCCGACCACTTCGGCCAGCCGCGCATTGATCTCGGTGTAGTACTCGAGCGCCTCTAGATTCTCGATGGCCAGCGCGTCGACCTCGCGACGCATGCCGGCGATCTCGGCCAGCAGCGCCTCGACCTCCCGCTGGCGCTGTCCGATGCCGGCGTCGCCGCTGGCATCGAGGCCGACGCGAACGTCGCGATAGACGATGAGTTGCTCATCGACCCGCTCGCGCTGGGCGGCAAGCCGATTGCCAAAGCTCTCGCCACGGCTGCCGAGGAAGCCGACCGAGAGGCCGCGTTCGACCTGCAGTTCGTGCATCAGCCCACCCAGCTGTGCCGCCAGGCCGGCGAAGCGGTCTACCTGC
This sequence comes from Halomonas sp. SS10-MC5, assembly GCF_015992245.1. Lineage (NCBI taxonomy): Bacteria > Pseudomonadati > Pseudomonadota > Gammaproteobacteria > Oceanospirillales > Halomonadaceae > Halomonas > Halomonas sp. SS10-MC5. The sequence goes on from NZ_CP065435.1 coordinate 3,420,424, forward strand.
TGCATGTCGCCGGCCAGTCGCTGGCGCTCCATGACGCCGCTGCCCGCCAGCCAGACGATGATGGCAAGAGGAAAGGCCAGCGCCAGCATGAATTTGCGTGACACTGGAATACGGTGGAGAAGGTTTCTCATGTTCAGTTCCTGCCAAGCTCAGTGATATCGAAGGGTCGGGACAAGGCTGGCGAAGCTGAGCCGTTGTTGTTGTGATATCCGTCGGCCTAGGCTGCAAATGCGCCATCATTCAGCGCACGCAGCCCTTTTTTCGGCCGCGTGAGGCGAAGCTTGAACGCTTCGCTTCGTCCTGCGCCCTCTTATTGACCGGTGTCACGTTTTCGATCTCTTTACGCCTCGCAGGTCTCGCCGGTCTGGAAGCCATTGATCACTCGCTCCCACCCGAGACGGCTAACAGACAAGCGGCAATCTCTCGTCGTTGTGCATCTTGAACGAGGAAGAACCGTGCATTAAGGAACCCGCCGGGCCTGCCGGGGCTCACAGGTACTATCGTTCTTCAGCCCAGCGGTGCCCCGACATGAGCCGAACCCTGCGAGCCCTAGCTCCCCTGCCCCTTCTCGCCCTGCTGCTGGCCTGGACCTCTGGCGCGACCCAGGCTGCCATGGCGGAGCCTGAAACCCTGCTGCAACCGTTCAGCGCCAGCTATCGGCTGGAGGTGAAGGGCTGGCCGAACGCCACCATCGAGCACCGCCTGACCCGCGAGACCGGCCACTGGCAGAGCCGCATGCAGGCCGCCATCGCCGTGGCCCGCGGCAGCGAGCGCAGCCGCTTCATCGTCACCCCGGAGGGGGTACGCTCGGTGAACTACGCCAGCGGCTATTCGCTGCTGGGCGTGGGAGGCGACTACCGGCTGGGTGGCAGCGAGCTGGCCCGCCTGCCCGACCGCCAGGCGGCGCTGGTCGAACTCTCGCGGCGCGCGCTGAACGGCGGCTGCGAGAACGAGGCCTGCCGCCTGGTCTATCTGGACCATCGTGGCCGTGAGGAGAGGCTCGACTACCGGCTGCTGGGGGTGGAAACGCTGGCTCTGCCGGCCGGCGAGTTCGAGGCGGTCAAAGTCGAGGTGAGTGACCCCGAGACCCCCGAGCGCACGATGCTGTTCCACTTTCACCCGCAGTATCCGGGGCTGCTGCTGGCGGTCGACTACCACCGCCACGGCGAGCGCAGGAGCCGCCTCACCCTCACCTCACTGAGCCCGGAGGGGCGCTGAACGCCAATTGACGGCACTGGCGCAGCACAACGAGCCAAATACTGGTAGAGTTGGCGGCTTTCGCCGCGCTGGGCGGCCTGAGTGAAGGGAATCACGATGCTCTCGGGGCTCTTGATCGTGCTGCTGCCGCTGGTGCTGGGCTACCTGGTGCCGGTTCGCCACGCCGGCGTGTTGGGCGGCATCAACCGCGGCGTCAACGCCTCGGTCTATGTCATCCTGCTGCTGATGGGCATCGGCCTGGCGGGGCTCGACGAACTCGGCCACGAGCTGTCGCGCATGGGTGGGCAGGCCGTCAGGCTGCTCGCGGTGATCACCGTGTGCAATCTCGGCGCGCTGTGGTGGTTGTCACGTCGCCTGGGGCTGCGCATGGCTCCCTCACCGGTGGTGGCGGGCGCCCCCACCACCAAGCTGGCCGCATTGCTCGGTTCGCTCTCGCTGGTCGCCGTGGTGGCCGGCGGCGTGCTGCTCGGACTCGCGCTCGCCTGGCTGGGCGGCGACGTGATCTTCCGGCACGCCGAGCAGTGGGCCGAATGGGTGCTCTACGTGCTGCTGGCGCTGATCGGCTGCCAGCTGCGCAACTCGGGGATGCCGCTGAAGCAGATCCTGCTCAACCGTCACGGCCTGGCCATCGCCATGACGCTGGCCATCAGCTCCCTGGCCGGCGGCCTGCTGGCCGCCCCCCTGCTCTCGTTGCGCTGGAACGAGGGCCTGGCGCTGGCTTCCGGCTTCGGCTGGTACTCGCTCTCGGCGATCCTGGTGGGCGACCAGTTGGGTCCGCTGCTCGGCGGCGTGGCCTTCTTCAACGACCTCGCCCGGGAGCTGCTCGCCTTCATCCTGATTCCGCTGGTCATCAAGCGCCATGCACCGCTGGCCATCGGCTACGGCGGGGCCACCTCGATGGATTTCACCCTGCCGGTGATCCAGCAGCACGGCGGCGTGGCCTGCGTGCCCATCGCGGTGGTCAGCGGCTTCATCCTCTCGCTGCTGTCGCCGCCGCTGATTCTGTTCTTCCTCTCGTTGTAGGCTCGTGACGAGGCTGGACTATGCTTGCGGTGAGCACGGCGCCGGCTCTCCATTAGCCGAAAGTCTAGGTTGAACTCGTCGAACAGAAACGGCTAACTGAGCGCCGTATGAACTTAATCGTTTAAGTTCCTTCAGTAGCCCGCGATAACAACAAGCCGACAAGGATACCTTCATGTTCAAGAAGTCGTTGATCCCATCCCTCCTCGTGGTGGGTGCCGCCGGCCTCGGTCAGGCCCAGGCCGCCGATCTGACCATCTCCTGCGGCGCGGTGGGCGCCGAGCTCCAGCTCTGCCAGCAGGGCGTACGGGCCTGGGAAGAGAAGACCGGCCATAGCGTCGACGTGGTCTCGACCCCCAACTCCTCCACCGAACGCCTGTCGCTCTACCAGCAGATCCTCTCCGCCAACTCCACCGATATCGACATCATGCAGATCGACGTGGTGTGGCCGGGCCTGCTCGCCAACCACCTGCTCGACCTGCGCGAGGTGCTGGGAGACGACGCGGGCGAGGGGCATTTCGCGGCCATCATCGAGAACAACACCATCGACGGCCGCCTGGTGGCGATGCCCTGGTTCACCGATGCCGGGGTGCTCTACTACCGCGCCGATCTGCTCGAGCAGTACGGCCACGAGCCGCCCCAGACCTGGCAGGAGCTGACCGAGATCGCCCGCGAGATCCAAAACGCCGAGCGCGAAGCGGGCAACGATCGCATGCACGGCTTCGTCTTCCAGGGTCGCGCCTACGAGGGGCTGACCTGCAACGCCCTGGAGTGGGTGGCGAGCCATGGCGGCGGTACCCTTGTCGACGCCGACGGCGAGGTCACCATCGACAACCCGCAGGCCGCCGCGGCCCTCGACCTTGCCGCCTCCTGGATCGGCGAGATCGCCCCCGAAGGCGTGCTCAACTACACCGAAGAGGAAGCTCGCGGCGTGTTCCAGGGCGGCAACGCGGTGTTCATGCGCAACTGGCCCTACGCCTGGGCGCTGGCCCAGAGCGAAGACAGCGAGGTGCGCGGCAAGGTGGGCGTGACCCAGTTGCCCCACGCCGGCGAGGGCAGCAGCGCCGCCACCCTGGGCGGCTGGAACCTGGCGGTGTCTCGCTACAGCGAGAACGCCGAGCTTGCCGCCGAGCTGGTGGCCTTCCTCGCCGGCGAGGAGGAGCAGAAGCGCCGCGCCATCAAGGGTGCCTACAACCCGACCCTCGAGACGCTCTATCAGGACGACGAGGTGCTCGAGGCGGTGCCCTTCTTCGGCGATCTCTACGAGACCTTCGTCAACGCCGTGGCGCGCCCGTCAGCCCCCACCGGCGATGCCTACGGCCGCGTCAGCAACGCCTTCTTCAGCGCCACCCACGACGTGCTCTCCGGCAACCGCAGCGGTGAGCAGGCGGTCAGCGACCTCGACCGCGAGCTGGCCCGCCTCAAGCGCCGCAACTGGTAATCTCCCCAGGAGCCCGAGATGTCGACTCCCGTGACCGAAAGCGCGCCGATCCCGGCGCGCCCCCTGCCGGCCAGCTATCGCAGCACCAAGGTGCGTCGCCAGCGGGTGCGCGCCGCCTGGTATTTCCTGGCGCCGATGCTGGTGACACTGGCCATGGTGGCCGGCTGGCCGCTGCTGCGTACCTTCTACTTCAGCTTCACCGACGCCTCGCTGTCGGACCTGGGCGATACCCTGTTCATCGGCCTGGAGAACTACCTGGTCTACGACGACGGCCGCTGGTTCGGCGTGCTGGCCGACCCCGTCTGGTGGCGGGCGGTGTGGAACACCGTCTACTTCTCGGTGGTCTCGGTGTCGCTGGAGGTGGTCTTCGGGGTCATCGTGGCGTTGATCCTAAACGCCGAGTTCAAGGGCCGTACCCTGGTGCGTGCCGCCGTGCTGATTCCCTGGGCGATCCCCACCATCGTCTCGGCGCAGATGTGGGCGTGGATGCTCAACGACCAGTTCGGCATCATCAACCATCTGCTCATGGGCGTGGGCCTGATCGACAGCCCCATCGCCTGGACCGCCGACGCCGCCTACTCGATGTGGGCGGTGATCATGGTCGACGTGTGGAAGACCACGCCGTTCGTCGCCCTGCTGGTGCTGGCGGCGCTGCAGATGCTGCCCAAGGATTGCTACGAGGCCGCCGAGGTCGACGGCATCCATCCGCTCAAGGTGTTCTTCCGCGTCACCCTGCCGCTGATCACCCCGGCGCTGATGGTGGCGGTGATCTTCCGCCTGCTCGATGCCCTGCGCGTGTTCGACGTGATCTACGTGTTGACCTCCAACTCCACCAGCACCATGTCGATGTCGATCTACGCCCGCCAGCAGCTGGTGGAGTTCCAGGACGTGGGCTACGGCAGTGCCGCGTCCACGCTGCTGTTCCTGGTCATCGCGCTGGCCACCATCGCCTACCTCTATCTGGGCCGCAAGCAACTGCAACTGGGGGGTGAGTGATGACCTCGCACCAATTTTCCAAGCTCACCGTGCGCCTCGGCTTCTGGCTGCTGGTGGCACTGGTCGTGGTGATGGCGGTGTTCCCGTTCTATTACGCCATCAAGACCTCCTTCACCCCGTCGGGCGACCTGTTCCGCGTCGAACTGTGGCCGACGCGGACGACCCTGGCCAACTACCTGCAGATCTTCTCCCAGCGCAGTTTCCTGCAGGCGATCTTCAATTCGGTGGTGGTCGCCACCAGCGTGGTGTTCATCGCCCTGCTGCTTGGCATCACCGCCTCCTACGCACTGGGCCGAGTACGCTTTCGCGGCCGGACCACGGTGCTGCTGGTGATCCTTGGCGTCTCCATGTTCCCGCAGGTGGCGGTACTGTCGGGGCTGTTCGAGGTGATCCGTGCGCTCAACCTCTACAACAACCCGGGCGGGCTGATCCTGAGCTATACCATCTTCACCCTGCCCTTCACCGTGTGGGTGCTGACCACCTTCATGCGCCAGCTGCCCATGGAGCTCGAGGAGGCCGCGATCATGGACGGCGCCACGCCCTGGGTCACCATCACCAAGGTCTTCCTGCCACTGATGTGGCCGGCCATGGCGACCACCGGGCTGCTCGCCTTCATCGCCGCCTGGAACGAGTTCCTCTTCGCCCTGACCTTCACCCTGACCGACAGCCAGCGCACCGTGCCGGTGGCGATCGCCCTGCTCTCCGGCGGCAGCGCCTACGAGCTGCCCTGGGGGCCGATCATGGCCGCCTCGGTGGTGGTCACGGTGCCGCTGGTCATCCTGGTAATCATCTTCCAGCGCCGCATCGTCTCGGGGCTGACGGCCGGCGCGGTGAAGGGATGAGCCGGCTGGATTGAACCCGGTGCGAACCTCACGGTCCACGCCGACTCGCACCCGACGAACACTGCACCAATCGAGGCTTGAACAAGGGAAACCCATGCAAGACAACACCTTCTGGTGGCGCGGCGGCGTCATCTACCAGATCTACCCGCGCAGCTTCATGGACAGCAACGGCGACGGCGTCGGCGACCTGCCGGGCGTCACCGAGCGGCTCGAGTACGTCGCCTCGCTCGGCGTGGACGGCATCTGGCTGTCGCCCTTCTTCACCTCGCCGATGCGCGACTTCGGCTACGACATCAGCGACTACCGCGACGTCGACCCGCTGTTCGGTACCCTCGATGACTTCAAGGCGCTGCTGGAACGTGCCCATGCGCTCGGCCTCAAGGTCATCATCGACCAGGTGATCAGCCACACCTCGGACCAGCATCCCTGGTTCCAGGAGAGCCGCCGGTCAGCCAGCAACCCGCGGGGCGAGTGGTATGTCTGGGCCGATCCCAACCCGGATGGCACGCCGCCCAACAACTGGCTGTCGATCTTCGGCGGGCCGGCGTGGACCTTCGACAGCCGGCGCCAGCAGTACTATCTGCACAACTTCCTGTCGAGCCAGCCGGACCTCAACTTCCACAACCCCGAGGTGCGTGCCGCCCAGCTCGACAACATGCGCTTCTGGCTCGAGCTGGGGGTCGACGGCTTCCGCCTCGACACGGTGAACTTCTACTTCCACGACCAGCACCTGCGCAGCAACCCGGCGCTGACCATCGATGCCACCCGCACCCTGGGCGCGCCCAAGGAGAACCCCTACACCTGGCAGCGCCACCTCTACGACATCAGCCGCCCCGAGAACGTCGACTTCCTGCGCGAGCTGCGCGCGCTGATGGACGAGTACCCGGGCACCACCACGGTGGGCGAGATCGGCGACGACAATCCGCTGGAGCGCATGGCCGAGTACACCTCCGGCGGCGACAAGCTGCACATGGCCTACACCTTCGACCTGCTCAACTCGCCGCGCTCGCCGGCCTACATCCGCGGCGTGCTCGAGCGCTTCCAGCAGTTCGCCGGCGATGCCTGGCCCTGCTGGGCGCTGTCCAACCACGACGTGGTGCGCAGCGCCACCCGCTGGGGCAGCGAGGAGTGCGCCTTCGCCTACCCGCGGGTAGCGCTGGCGCTGCTGTTCTCGCTGCGCGGCAGCGTCTGCCTCTACCAGGGCGAAGAGCTCGGCCTGCCCGAGGCCGACGTCCCCTTCGAGCGCATCCAGGACCCCTATGGCCTGCCCTTGTGGCCCGACTTCAAGGGCCGCGACGGCTGCCGCACGCCGATGCCATGGGACGACACCCCGCTGGCCGGTTTCTCGACCATCGAGCCCTGGCTGCCGGTGGCGGAAGCGCACCTGCCGCTGTCGGTGGCACGCCAGCAGGACGACCCCGAGTCGATGCTCAACGCCACCCGGCGCCTGCTGCGCTTCCGCCACCAGCACCCAGCGCTGTTCGACGGCGACATGACGCTGGTCGAGCTGGGCGAGGCGCTGGTCGCGTTTACCCGCCAGCGGGGCAGCGACAGGCTGCTGTGCGTCTTCAACCTCACCGGCCAGCCGCAGACCGCGGCGCTGCCCGAGGTGCGCGAGGCGCTGCAGCAGCACGGTTTCCAGTACGAGGTCAGCCACGGCACGCTGCACCTGCCGCCCTACCAGGCAGCCTTTTTCCGCCTCTAGGCGGCGTCTCACGCACTTCGCACAACAACGACCGGCCACATGCGGCCGAGGATGGGTCAAATGGCAAGCGTCTCTCTCAACAAGATCAACAAGGTCTTCGGTAGCACCCACATCATCAAGGACGTGGACCTGGCGATCGGTGCCGGCGAGTTCGTGGTCTTCGTCGGCCCCTCGGGCTGCGGCAAGTCGACCCTGCTGCGCCTGATCGCCGGGCTGGAATCGATCAGCGACGGCGAGCTCTCGATCGGCGATCAAGTGGTCAACGAGCTGCCGCCGCGGGAGCGCGGCGTGGGCATGGTGTTCCAGTCCTACGCCCTCTACCCGCACATGACCGTGTACGAGAACATGGCGTTCGGCCTCAAGCTGGCCAAGACCGCCAAGGAGACGGTGCACGAACGGGTCATGGCCACGGCCCGCATCCTGCAGCTCGAGGAACTGCTCGAGCGCAAGCCCAAGGCGCTCTCCGGCGGCCAGCGCCAGCGCGTCGCCATGGGCCGCGCCATGGCCCGCGAGCCGCGCATCCTGCTGTTCGACGAGCCGCTCTCCAACCTCGACGCCTCGCTGCGGGTACAGATGCGCAACGAGATCGCCCGGTTGCACAAGCGGCTCGGCTCGACCATGGTCTACGTCACCCACGACCAGGTCGAGGCCATGACCCTGGCCGACAAGATCGTGGTGCTCAACGGCGGCCGTGTGGAGCAGGTGGGCAGCCCCCAGGAGCTCTACCAGCGCCCGGCGACCAAGTTCGTTGCCGGCTTCATCGGCTCGCCGACGATGAACTTCCTGCCGGCGCGGCTGGTCGGTGCCGATGCCAACGGCTGCCGCGTCAGCGCCGCCGGGCTGGCCGAGCTGGCCCTGCCCCAGGACGCCTCGGGCCATGCCCAGGGCGACGACCTGACGCTGGGCATTCGCCCCGAGCACCTGCGCCTCACCGAGGCCCGGGGCAGCGAAGGCTTCGAGATCGTCAACGTCGAGTATCTGGGCAACGAGGTCTACGTCTACCTCGAGCCAAAGGAGGGCGACACCCTGCTGATCCAGCGCGGCGAGGCCCCAACGCAGTGGTCGATCGGTCAGCGCGTGGCGCTCTCCCCCGACCCCGAGCACGTCCACCTGTTCGACGCCAACGACCGGGCGCTGCCGGCCAAGCCGGCACGAGCCGCCGCCTGACGCGGCGGCGGCCCCGAATCGGGCGACAGGGCTGTCCCGGCCATGACCGGGACGGTATCCTTGGGGCTTACTCATTAGCAGGAAAACCAACGTGTCGCCACCGGTCCGTCGCATCACCCTCAAGGATCTGGCCCGGGAGCTCGGCGTCTCCACCGCCACCGTCTCCAATGCCTTCAACCGGCCCGATCAGCTCTCGCCCAACCTGCGCGAGCGCATCCTCGCCGAGGCCAAGCGGCTGGGTTATCGCGGCCCCGACGCCAAGGCGCGCAGCCTGCGCACCGGCCGCTCGCGCATCATCGCGGTGATCCTGGCCGAGAGCCTCACCTACAGTCTCAACGACGCCGTCTCCAGCGAATTCCTCTCGGGCGTGGCCGAGGTGCTCGACACCCAGGGCCACACCCTGCTGCTGCTCTCGGCGCGCCAGGCCAAGTGCCAGCTGGTCGACTCGGCGAGCATGGCCGACGGCTTCATCGTCTACGGCCTGATGCCCTCCGACGAGCTGTTCGATTCGCTGCCGCTCGATGCCTCGCTGGTGGCCGTCGACTTCAACGTCTCGGGCCACCCCTCGGTGCACGTCGACAACGAGCCGGCCTGTCTCGAGATCGCCGACCATGCCCTGACGGCCACGCCCCGCAAGCGCCCGGCCATCGTCAACCTGCGCCTCACCCGCGAGCCCTGCAACGGCCGCATCGCCCCCGGCTACACCCTGCTGCCGGCCGAGCGCACCATCACCCGCTCACGCCTGTCCGGTTTCCATCGCGCCCTGGAGAAGCACGGTTTCGCCACCGACCGGATCCCCATGTGGAACGTGGAGGAGAACACCTTCGAGGTCTGCGCCCCGGTGATCGAGGAGATCCTCGAGCTGCCCGCCGACGAACGCCCCGATCTGCTGCTGTGCATGTCCGACCGCATCGCCCTGACCGCCCTCACGCTCGCCGAGCAGCGTGGCCTGCGCATTCCCGAGGACATCTGCCTGATCGGCTTCGACGGCATCGCCGAAGGCCAGTATCGGGCGCCGCGCCTGACCACGGTACGCCAGGAGAGCGGCGAGAAGGGGCGTCTGGCGGCACGCATGATCCTCGGCCTGGAACCGGGCCATTCGCGCCTGCTGGGCACCGAGCTGCTGCTGGGCGAGACCTGCCCCTGAGGCCGCTCCGGCATCGCTTGCACACTGCTTGCACGCTGCGTGACCATTGGCTGCATCGGGATGCCGGAGACTGCCCAGGAGGTATCTCTCGCAACGCCATTCAGGAGCCGACACGATGAGGCCACGCCTGCCTCGCCCGCCCTTTTCTCACCTGGGCGTCAAGCTGTTCGTCATCATCCTGTCGGTCAACGTGCTGATCGCCGGGCTGGTGTTCCTGGCGGTGTCGCGCAGCCTCGATCGCGGTTTCCTCGAGTACCTCGAGACCACCCAGGCCAACCGCGCCGAGACCCTGGCCGAAGGCCTGGGGCAGGAGTGGGCGCGCCGCGACGGCTGGCAGTGGCTGCGTAACTCGCCGCCGGCCTGGGAGCGCCTGGTCCGCCAGCAGCTGTGGCCCGGCGAGCGTCCGCCCCACGGCATCGAGCGTCGCCTGGGCGATGCCCGCGACTTCGTGCTGCACGATGCCGATGGGCTGCCGGTGATCGGCCTGCCCCCGGACGACCGCGAGATGGCCGCCGAGCTGAAATGGCTACCCATCGAGTACCAGGGCCAGCGGGTCGGCACCCTGGGCTATCGCCCGCCGGAGCAGTTGATGGCGCGCATGGATCGCATCTTCCTGTCCCGCCAACAGCGCAACCTGGGCATCATCATCGCCGCCCTGGGCCTGGCCTCGCTGCTGCTGGCCGGCGGCCTGGCCTGGTGGCTGGGACGGCGCACCCGCAGCATGGCCCTGGCGACCCGGCGCCTGATCGAGGGCGACTACAGCGCACGGCTGCCGGAGCGCGGCCGCGACGAGCTCTCGCGCCTGGCGCGCGACTTCAACAGGCTGGCGGCAACCCTCGAGGCCAGCCGCGAAGCGCGCAGCCGCTGGGTCTCCGACATCGCCCACGAGCTGCGCACGCCGCTGGCGGTGCTGCGCGGCGAGATCGAAGCCATGCAGGACGGCATTCGCCCGCTCGACCAGGATAACCTGCGTTCGCTGTCGCAGGAGGTGGGGCAGCTCGAGCGACTGGTGACCGACCTGCGCCTGCTCTCCCAGAGCGATGCCGGCGCCCTCGAAGTACAGCTTGCCCCGCTCGACCTGGCGGCGAGCCTCGCCTCGCGCCTCGAGGAAGCCAGCGGCTGGCTCGACGACTGCGGCATGGCCGTCACCACCACGATCGAGGGCCCGGCCTGGATCCGTGGCGATGCGCGTCGATTGCGCCAGCTGTGGACCAACCTGCTCGACAACAGCTGCGCCTATACCACCTCGCCGGGGCTGCTCGAGGTTCGCCTGGACCAGGTGCCGGACCGGGTGCGGGTGATCTGGCAGGACAGCTCGCCGGGGGTACCCGAGGCCGCGCTGGGCCGGCTCACCGAGCGGCTCTACCGGGTCGAGGGCTCGCGCAGCCGGGCCAGCGGCGGCAGCGGCCTGGGGCTCTCCATTGCCAGTGCCCTGGTCAAGAGCCACGGCGGCACCATGCAGGCCTCCCCCTCCCCGCTGGGTGGGTTATGCTGGACCCTCGAGTTCCCCACCTTGGATGTCGAAGAACGGACCCGTTGAGGAAGGACGCCCATGCACGACGCCGACGCCCCGCGTGACACCCTGCTGATTGTCGAGGACGAGCCCAAGATCGCACGCCTGGTCGCCGATTATCTCGAGGGCAGCGGCTTCGCCACCCGGCACATCGACCATGGCGACCAGGTATTGCCCTGGCTGCAGAAGCAGCACGCCGACGAACAGTTGCCGTCGCTGGTGCTGCTCGACCTGATGCTGCCCGGCATCGACGGCCTCACCCTGTGCCGCGAGATTCGACAGCGCTGGCCCGGGGTGGCGATCATCATGCTGACGGCGCGAGTCGAGGAAGTGGACCGTCTGCTGGGCCTCGAGCTCGGCGCCGACGACTACATCTGCAAGCCGTTCAGCCCGCGCGAGGTTGTCGCCCGGGTCAAGGCGGTGCTACGCCGCAGCCAGGCGCTGCGCGATCCGGCCTCGATCACCGGCAGCCAGCTCGAGCTCGACGACGAGGGCTGGCGGGCGCTGGCTAACGGCCAGGACCTCGGCCTCACCGCGGTGGAGTACCAGTTGCTCAAGGTGATGATGCAGGCCCCGGGGCGCATCTTCACCCGCGACCAGCTGATGGATCGCATGTACCGCGACCACCGCATCGTCTCCGAGCGTACCGTCGACAGCCACGTCAAGAAGCTGCGGCGCAAGATCGCCGACGTCTGGCCCGAGCGCGAGATCATCCGCTCGGTCTATGGGGTGGGCTACAAGTATCAGCCTGAAGAGTGAGAGACTCGTTTGTCGCACATCGATATCCGAACCCTTGCTCGTTGCATATTTGCTGCAAGTTGGTTGCACAGCGCCCTACGATACTGCCAGCATCCCAACCCGAAGGAGTGACCGAGATGCCCCGTAACGTGTCCCGCAAGCTGCTGATCCCCGCCCTGCTCGCCGTGGCCATCGCGCCCCTGTCGCTGGCGGCCGTCGGCTTCCCCGGCAAGGGCGATGGCGGCTGGAGCGAACAGCAACAGGAGCGCTTCGAGGAGCGCCGCCAGGCCCTGTTCGAGCGCGCCGGTCTCGACGAGGAGACCCGCCGCGCCCTGGAAGAGGCTCATGACGAGCACCGGCAAGCCATGCGCGAGCTGCACGAACGGCACCGCGAGCGCATGGACGAGATTCTCGACGAGGAGCAGCGCGACGCCCTGCGCGAGGCCAGGCAGGAGATGCGTCGCGAGATGCACGGCGAGCGTCATCAGGACATGCAGCAACGCCTGACCACCCTGGTCGACAGCTGGGCGCTCTCCGACGAGGAGCGCGAGCGCCTCACCGAGCTGCGCGAATCGCTGTATGACGACGTGCGGGAACTTCGCGACCAGCAGTTCGACTCCCGCGAGGAGCGCCGCGAGGCGTGGCAGGCCCTGCGCGACCAGCATCGCGAGGCGCTGGGAGAGGTGCTCAGCGAGGAGCAGATCGCCGCGCTCGAGGCCTTCATGCAGCCCCGCCATCGCAAGGGCCATGGTGGGCATCACGGCGCGCACCGCCACGGCTGATCGCTACGCGATGCTTCGTAACGCCATCGGGCCCGGCTTGCGCCGGGCCCGATGCGTTTTGCCGCCTCTTGCCTGTCTGTCTCAGTTATAGAGCACGCCCGGCAGCCAGAATACGATGCCCGGCACCAGGTAGAGGATGAGCATGGCCACGAACACCATCAGCAGGAACGGGGCGATGCCGATGAAGATGTCGCCCAGTTGGATGCCCTTGGGCGCTATGCCCTTGAGATAGAAGGCCGACATCGCCATGGGCGGCGTGAGGAACGAGGTCTGGATGTTGAGCGCCACCAGCACGCCGAAGAACAGCGGGTCGATGCCGAACATGTTCAGCAGCGGCAGGAAGATCGGCACGAAGATGATGATGATCTCGGTCCACTCCAACGGCCAGCCGAGCAGGAAGATCAGCAGCTGCGCCAGCAGCAGGAACTGCAGCGGGGTCAGCGACAGCCCGCCGATCCAGTGTTCGATCAGGGTATGGCCATCGAGGAGCGAGAACACCGAGGAGAAGATCCACGAGCCGACGAACAGCCAGCACACCATGGCGCTGGTGCGCGCGGTGAGGAAGACCGCCTCGCGCAGCCTGGCGAAGGTGAGCTGACGATAGGCCGCCGCCAGCACCATGGCCCCCAGGGCACCGATGCCGGCCGCCTCGTGGGGCGTGGCCAGGCCGAAGAGAATCGCCCCGAGCACCGCCATGATCAGCACGAACAAGGGCACGAACGAGGTGAGAAGCCCCCAGTAGACTTCCTTGAGTGGCACGTCGAGACTCTCCGGCGGCAGCTTGGGCGCCACCTTGGGATTGACCATCGCTCGTCCCATCACGTAGAGGATATAAAGCCCCGCCAATAGCAACCCCGGTATCAGCGCCGCGGCATACAGGCGCACCACCGAGACCCCCGCCATCGCCCCGTAGAGGATCAGCATGATGCTCGGCGGAATCAGGATCCCCAGACACCCCCCGGCACAGATCACCCCGCTCGACAGGCGCTTGTCGTAGCCGGCGTTGAGCATCGCCGGCAGTGCCAGCAGCCCCATCAGCGTCACCACCGCGCCGACGATGCCGGTGGCGGTGGCGAACAGCGCGCAGGTGATCAGGCTGGCCACCGCCAGCGAGGCCGGCATGCCGCGTGCGGCGAGCTGCAGGCTGGCGAACAGGCGGTCGAGGATGTTGGCCCGTTCCACCATGTAGCCCATGAACAGGAACAGCGGCACGGCGATCAGCACGTCGTTGGACATGACGCCGTAGGCGCGCTGCACCAGCAGCGGGAAGATGATGTCGCCGATGGCGAAGTAGCCGAAGCCGATGCCCATGGCGATCAGCGTGAAGGCGATGGGGAAGCCGAGCATGATCAGGATGACCAGCATGCCCAGCATCAGGATTCCGATTTCCGGTTCGCTCATGGCTGCTTGTCTCCCGATTCATGCTGGGCGGCCTTGATCTCGGCCTCCTTGTTCAACGGGATCTCGATCTCCTCGACGTCCTCCAGGCGCCGCGGCCACTTGCCGTGCCGAAGGCACAGGAAGCAGCGCGTCACCTCCGCCATGCCCTGGATCGCCAGGAAAGTGGCGCAGGCGGGGATGACGAACTTGTAGGGCCAGATGGGCGGTCCGCCCGGGGTGAAGGAGCTGTGCTCGTTCTGGCGGAAGGAAGCGTGGAAGAAATCCCAGCCGCTCCATACCAGCGCCAGGATGCCGGGGTAGAAGAACAGCAGGTAGAGCGCCAGCTCGACCCCCGCCTGCCAGCGCGGCGAGAAGTAGCGCGACACCACGTCGGCGCGGACGTGGGCGTTGTGGGCCAGCGCATAGGCCCCGCTCATCATGAACAGCGTGCCGTACAGCATGTAGCTGGTGTCGTAGGCCCAGGCGGTCGGTGCGCCCAGGGCGTAGCGCATGAAGACTTCGTAGCTCACCACGAAGGTCAGCAGCAGAATCGCCCAGGCAAAGGTCTTGCCGACCCAGGTGCTGAGATGGTCGATGAAGAAGATGAAGCGCATGGTCACCTCTCACCGCGCCGCATCGCCCACCAGGGCGATGCGGCGCGGAACATGGATCCCGGCAGCATCCGGCGCCGGGGGAGCAGGGTGCCGGGCCCGGCAAGCCCGGCAGGCCCGGCGACTCACAGGATGGTGGAGGTGTCGGTCGGCTCCTTGCCGAAGAAGTGCCGGTAGGCCGGTTCCTTGGGTGCCGTGCCCTCGAGGTGCCAGCCGACCACGCGCTCGCAGTACTCGCGCTGATGATCGATGACCTTCTTGAAGAAGGGGTCCTGCGATTCGTTCTCGATCACCGTGTTCCACGCTTCGAGCTGCGCCTGAAGCACCGAGTCGGGGGTGATGTAGGTCTGCACCCCCTGCTGCTCGCGCATGGCCTGGAGGTCCTTCGGATAGCGCTCCATGGCCTTCCAGTACATCTCCGACGAAGCGGCCTTGGCGGCGTACTGCAGGATGGCCTGGAACTCCTCGGGCAGGCTGTCGTGCTTGGTCTTGTTGAAGATGATCTCGAAGGATTCGCAGTCCTGGTGATAGCTGCGCAGCATCCAGGTCTTGCTGACGTCGGGGAAGCCGAGCAGGCGATCCGAGGAGGGGTTGTTGAACTCGGCACCGTCGAGCAGGCCACGGTCCATCGCCGGCACGATGTCGCCGCCGCCCATGATGGTCACCGCCGCACCGAATTCGCGCATCAGGTCGGCGGCCAGTCCCACGGTGCGGTATTTGAGCCCGCGCAGGTCGTCGGCGCTGGCAATCGGCTCCTTGAACCAGCCCAGCGCCTGGGTCGGCATCGGGCCGGTGAGATAGCCGACCAGGGGAAGCTCGAGCATCTCGAGCAGCTCCGTGTAGAGCTCCATGCCGCCGCCGGTCCAGTACCAGGCGAGGAACTGGTTGGCATCCCAACCGAAGGGCGGCGGCGTGCCGAACAGCGAATAGGCCTTGTGCTTGCCGTACCAGTAGGCGCAGACCCCGTGCCCGCCGTCGAGCGCGCCGGAAATCACCGCGTCCTGCAGCTGCAGCGCGCCCACCACGGCGCCGGCCGGCAGCAGGTTCAGGCGCAGCCGCCCTCCCGACATCTCGTTGACGATACGCACGTAGTCGGAGGCGAACTCGTGGAAGATATCCTGGTTGGGCCAGGTGCTCTGGAAGCGCAGCGTGGTGGTCTGGGCCACGGCAATGCTGGGGAAGCCCACCGCGGCGGCGGCCCCTGCCCCCACGGCGGCGGCCGAGCCGGTGAGGAAGCGTCGACGCGAGGTGCCGGCGGCGTTGCTGGCGGCGGAAGGGGTGTCGCTGGCGGTTTGCCCGTCGGCCTGGGCCGCGGGCGCATTCTTGTCTTGAGCCATCAGTTACTCCGGAAGCGGTTGTCGTTGTACTCCTGGCTGCCAGGGCCGGCACGGGCCGGCCGTGCAGTCATCCCGAAGCCTCCATGCCGATGCTGGCACAGCATGCGCCCGGCTTCCCTAATACGCATTCGGTTACATCAGGTATAGCTGGGGTAAGCGAAGTCGCAAGCGCGGCTTCCTATGTTCAATTAACGCTGCTGCCGAATCTGTTAACGCAAAGTTGAAGGCGAAGGAGAAAGTGCGTATTTTATTTGAACGTTCATTCAAAAAAACAAGGAACGGCTTCCCGCCGGAGTCGTCAGCCCTGACCCCTTCCCCGCCACGAGCGGCGTCCCGGCCCATGGCCACGAAGGCGACCTCAGGTCTGTAACATTGGGCATTCTTCAGGCGTGCTTTCGATTGTGAGGAACAATCCTCAGCGCGTCTCGGCAGGGAATCGGCGGGAAGGTTTCATTCACCTCGAAAAGGAGTCGCCTCCATGGCGCGAAACCTACCCCTGAACGAACGGCGCGACCGGCTCAATCCCGTGGTGTTCCACGGCTCGGTGGCCGGGATCCTGGTCTTTCTCGTGCTCACCATGACCTTCACCGAGCAAGCCGGCAACTTCTTCGACGCCGGCCTGGCCTGGGTCAGCGAGACCTTCGGCTGGTACTACATGCTGGCGGTACTGGCCTACCTCGTCTTCGTCGTCGCCATCGGCCTGTCCCGCTTCGGCCGGATCCGGCTGGGGCCGGATCATTCCCGGCCGGAGTTCTCGACGCTGTCGTGGGCGGCGATGCTGTTCGCCGCCGGCATTGGCATCGACCTGCTGTTCTTCAGCGTCGCCGAGCCGGTGGCGCACTACCTGGCGCCGCCCGACCTCGCCCCCGAGAGCCAGGAGGCGATGCGCTACGCCGTGGTGCAGACCTTCATGCACTGGGGGCTCTCCGGCTGGGGGCTCTACGTGCTGATGGGCATGGCCCTGGCCTACTTCAGCTACCGCCATCGCCTGCCGTTGGCCATCCGCAGCGCGCTCTACCCGCTGCTGGGCAAGCGCATCCACGGACCCATCGGCAACGCCGTGGACATCACCGCGGTGATCTCCACCGTTTTCGGTATCGCCACCAGCCTCGGCATCGGCGTGATGCAGCTCAACTACGGGCTCAACTACATGTTCGACGTGCCCGAGAGCCTCTCGGTGCAGGTGATCCTGATCGTGCTGGTGGTCGTGCTTGCCACCATCTCGGTGGTCAGCGGCGTGGAGAAGGGCATTCGCCGGCTGTCGGAGTTCAACATGCTGCTGGCGCTGGCCCTGCTGCTGTTCGTGCTGTTCCAGGGCCATACCCTGCGGCTGCTCGACATGGCGGTGAACAATGCCGGCGACTACTTCACGAGCTTCATCGCCAAGAGCTTCGACACCTACGCCTTCGCCGGCGACGACGCCAACGAGTGGAAGATGTGGTGGACGATCTTCTTCTGGGGCTGGTGGATCGCCTGGACGCCGTTCGTCGGCCTGTTCCTGGCGCGCATCTCGCGTGGGCGTACCATTCGCCAGTTCGTCGCCGGCGCGCTGTTCATCCCGCTGGCCTTCATGATGGTGTGGATGTCGGTGTTCGGTAACAGCGGCATCGAGCTGGTGGCCAACCAGGGCGTTGCCGAACTCGGTGAACAGGCGCTGAATACGCCGCAGACCACCATGTACACGCTGCTCGAGTACTATCCCTGGGTCGGTCTCACCGCCGCCGTGGTTACCGTGCTGGGGATCGTGTTCTTCGTCACCTCGGCGGATTCCGGCGCGCTGGTGCTGGCGAACTTCACCTCGATCCTGTCCGACGTGAACCATGACGCACCGATCAAGCTGCGCATCTTCTGGTCGGCGGTGATCGGTCTGATCACCGTGGCGCTGCTGATGGCCGGCGGACTGGCGGCGCTGCAGAGTGCCGTGGTGATCACCGCCCTGCCCTTCTCGCTGGTGATCTTCGCCATCATGCTCGGCATGTACAAGGCGCTGAAGCTGGAGGGCAGCAAGGCCGAGGCGCGCCGTCGCATCGCCGGCACCGCCCCGGGCGGCGACTGGCGCGAGCGTCTCGATCGGGCCCTCGATGTCTCCAATCGTGCCGGCGCCGCCGCCACCATCGAGCATGCCATCCGCCCGGCGCTGACGCAGTTCGCTCAAGAGCTCGAGAGCCGCGGCCAGGAGGCCAACGTGACCGAGGAGCCGTTGGAGGGAGAGTCGCTACCCTGCCTGACGCTGCAGGTCGATCTCGAGAATGCCGCGAGCTTCGTCTACCAGGTATGCCCGCACCGCATGCGCACGCCGAGCTTCCTGCCCGCGGACGATGACTACTACGTACGGCTCGACGTCTATCTGGCCGAGGGCGGCCAGGAGAAGGACCTCAACGGCTACACCCGCGGCCAGGTGATCGCCGACGTGCTCTCGGAGTATGAACGCCATCTGCACTTCCTGGCCCTGACCGGCCAGGGCGGCAACGTGCAGGCCATGCCGGGCGCGGTGGGCGAGCCGCCGCTCGACGCCACCCCGGCCTGATCGGGCTTTCCCTCCCTCGCCACGGCGGCATCCTTCGGGGTGCCGCCGTTTTTGATGCGGCATCGACCTTGGCCGGCTTGTGGCGGCGCAATATGCAGGAGTAACGTTACCGTTACCTTGCTCACGTTCGGTACCGCCATGGCCCGCTCACGACGCTCCACCCGCTACCGGCCCCCGCTGCCCGGTAGCGCCATCCTTGCCGCCTGGCGCCAAGGCTACGGCCTGACCGAGCTCAAGCGCGACCTGCTCGCCGGCCTGACCCTCGGCATCGTCGCCGTGCCGCTCTCCATGGCGCTGGCCATCGCCACCGGTGTACCGCCGCAGCATGGCCTGTACACCGCCATCGTGGCGGGCGCCATCATCGCGCTGACCGGCGGCTCGCGATACAACATCTCCGGCCCCACCGCCGCCTTCGTGGTGATCCTGTTTCCCATCGTCGCCAGCCACGGTCTCGGCGGGCTGCTGCTCGCCACGCTGATGGCGGGCGCGATCCTGGTGGCGCTGGGGCTGGCGCGGCTGGGCAACCTGATACAGTTCGTGCCCTACCCGGTGGTGCTCGGTTTCACCGCCGGTATCGCCGTGGTGATCGCCCTGCTGCAGCTGCCCGACTTCCTCGGGCTCGATGACGTCGCGCTCGGCGACAGCACGCTGCACAACCTGGCCGCCATCGCTCACGCCGCTTCCTCGCTGGACCCGGCCGAACTCGGCATCGGGCTGCTCACGCTGGCGGCACTGATCCTGTGGCCGCGCTTGAAGCTGCCGGTGCCGGCGCCGCTGGTCGGCCTGGCGGTGGGCACGCTGGCGGCGCTCGCCGTGGCACCGCTGGGCGTGGAGATCGAGACCATCGCCTCACGCTTCAGCTGGGAGCACCAAGGCCAGGCCGGCAGCGGCATCCCGCCCTTCGCCCCCGGCCTGGTGCTGCCCTGGCGCCTGCCGGGGCCGGACGGTACGCCGCTCACGGTGGATTTCGCCCTGGTCCGCGAGCTGCTCGGCCCGGCGCTGGCCATCGCCATGCTGGCGGCCATCGAATCGCTGCTCTGCGCGGTGGTGGCAGACGGCCTGACCCGCACCCGCCACGACCCCAACGCCGAGCTGATCGGCCAGGGTCTGGGCAACCTCGCCGCGCCCTTCTTCGGCGGCATCACCGCCACCGCGGCGCTGGCGCGCACGGCCACCAACATCCGCAGCGGGGCGGTCTCGCCACTGGCCGCGGTCGTCCATGCGCTGGTCGTACTGCTGGCGGTGGTGGCGCTGGCCGGCGTGCTCGCCCGGGTGCCGATGGCGGCGCTCGCCGCGCTGCTGTTCGTCATCGCCTGGAACATGAGCGAGGCACGCCACTTCGTGCATACCCTCAGGAGCGCGCCGGGCAGCGACGTGGCGATCCTGGTGATCTGCTTCCTGCTCACGGTGGTATTCGACATGGTATTGGCGGTGGCGGTGGGCATCGGCCTCGCCGCGGCGCTGTTCATCCGCCGCATGGCCCACCTGACCCACGCCCGCCGCCTCGAACCCGACCGTGACGAGGAGAGCCGCGACCTGCCGCGCCAGGTGGCGCTCTACGACGTCAACGGCCCGCTGTTCTTCGGCGCCGCGGAGAAGGCCGTGTCGTCGCTGCGGGTGGTCGACCCCGAGGTGCGCGTGGTGATGCTCGACATGCGCGACGTGCCGAGCCTGGACGCCACCGCTATCGTCGCCCTGCAGGCGCTGGTCGAGGAGCTGCGCGCGCGTCAGGTGGGGCTGATCTTCGTCGGCATGCCGGCGCGCATGGTGATGAAGCTCAGGCGCGCCGGGGTCAGGCGTCAGGCCGGTCGGCTGGCCGCCGTGCGCCAGCCGGAGCGCGCCCGACGTCTGGCCGAGCGCTGGCTGGCCGTGCCGGCCGAATGAAACGCGCTACTCGCCCTGCAGCGTGGCGATCAGCCGCCGCGCCCCGCCGTGATCGCGGTGCTCGCCGAGCCAGATGCCCTGCCAGGTACCCAGCGCCAGGCGGCCGTTGCGCACCGCCAGGGTGAGCTGGGTGCCGAGCAGGCTGGCGCAGACGTGCGCCGGCATGTCGTCCGGTCCCTCCAGGGTGTGGCGGAAATAGGGCAGGTCCCCCGGGATGAGCTCGCGCAGGAAGGCATCGAGGTCGTGGCGCACGTCGGGGTCGTCGTTCTCGTTGAGCGTCAGCGAGGCCGAGGTGTGCAACAGGTGCAGGTGCAGCAGCCCCACGCTCAGGTCACGCAGTCCGCTAACGGCCGAACTCACCTCGTCGGTGATCAGATGAAAGCCGCGCGGGCGCGGCGCCAGGCGCAGTTCCTGCTGGTGCCACATGGTCGGGCTCCTCGTGTGGGGTTTCCGGCCATGCTAGCGTGCTGTCCCGCTACCGCAAGGGGGCTTCGCCACACCCGACGGGCAGCGCTCCGACGCATTGGCGTGACGTTGCGGCTGTCGCGAGGCCGCCTCGACCCCGCGACAGCCATTGCCGGCGGGTTACTCGCTGGTCACCGTGGTGGGCTGGCCCTGTGCCCCGGCGAACACCACCAGGACCCTGGCGTCGCTGTCGGTTACGTTGAACAGCTGGTGATCGCGGTTGAGCGCCTCGACATAGGCTTCCCCCGTGCCGTAGACCTGCGGGTCGCCGCCCTCGGTGCGCAGCTCCACCTCGCCTTCGAGCACGTAGACGTAGACGGGCACCGGATGCTGATGCAGCGGCGTTCGCCCGCCAGGCTCGATGGTGCCGACCACGGAGACGATCTCCGGCGTCCCGTCGGGCCAGGCGATGGCATCGCCGTCACGAGTAGCGGTCGTCTTCAATACCGGCGAGGTCTCGAATCCCGCCGGCAGGGCATCGTCCTGGGCGAAGGCGGCACCGACGGGCAGGGCCGCCGCCAGCCCGAAGGCCAGTGCGATCGGTGTGATGGTTTTCATGTCGCGTCACTCCTCTGTCATGGGGGCCACTTGGCTCAGCGTTTGACCGCCAGCAGCGAAATGCTCTTGACCCCGTAGCTGGCGCTGGCGCCCTGGGCCGAATCGGTCAGGAAGCGGTACTCGGGGTGTTCGCGCCAGGCCTCGATGACGAGGCCGCTCGCCTCGATGGCCGCACGATAGGCGTCCTGCTGCAGCGCCCCGCCGATGCAGGCGGCCCATAGTGTGGCATTGCAGGAGACGCTCTCCGGCAGCGGCCTCTCGGTGACGATGTCGGCCAGCGCCAGGCGGCCTCCGGAGCGCAGCACCCGCGCCGCCTCGGCGAAGACCCGCGGCTTGTCGGCGGAGAGGTTGATCACGCCGTTGCTGATCACCACGTCGACGCTGCCGTCGGCAAACGGCGGCGCCTCGATATAGCCGTCGTGGAAGGTGACCTGGCCGAAGCCGGCCTCGCGGGCCAGCCGCTCGGCCTTGTCACGCTGGGCCGCGGTCATGTCGAGCCCCAGCACCTGCCCGCCGGGCCCCGTCGCCAGGGCGGCCAGCAGGCTGTCCATGCCGGAGCCGCTGCCCAGGTCGAGTACCGTCTCGCCGGGTTGTATGGCGGCCAGGTCGAGGAAATGGCCGACCCCGGCGAAGGAGTCGATGGCGGCGGCGGGGATGCGGTCGAGGGCATGGGGGTCGTAGCCCAGCCGCTCGGCCAGGGCACGCCCCATCTCGAAGTGGAACTCTCCGTGTGGCGCTTCGGCCACCTCGCGATACATCGCCTTGACCCGCGCCTCGAGCTCCTGCTTGTCCACTCCGGCGCTGGCCGGCTTTGCCGTGATTGTCATTGTCTTGCTCCTCTTGGCTGCTCACGACGACACCGAGCGGTGCCGTGTGCGCCAGGACGCGGCACCAGGCAAAAGGGTTCCCGGTGAATATCGTCGACCACCTCAGGCGCCACCGGGGTGGTGGCGTTATGATTCAGATAGACGGGGGTCCCAGGTGGTGAAACAGTTGCCCGGCCATCAGCGAGCCGATGGTCACCAGCGTGAAGATGATCAGGTCGTTGATGCCCTGCACCTTGCCCCGCCCGGCCTCGCCATGAACCGTGGCGAGCATGGCGCTGCCACCCACGAACGGGAAGTTCCAGCCCACGCCCAGCAACACCAGTGCCACCCAGAAGTGCGCCAGGCTGGAGCCGAGATTGGCGACCAGTACCGTGCCGATGAGCAGCGTCGCCCCGTCGATCAGGATGCGTTGCGCGCCGAAACGGGCGATCACCAGATAAGGCCCACCGGAGAGCACGCCGGCGATGAGGCCGGTGGCGGCGCTGGCGTTCCAGGGGCCGAGGAAGGCGGCGGCCACGCCGCCGGCCATCACGAAGGAGATTGAGATCGTTTGGTTGGGGCTAGAACACCAGCACCTTGTCGGCCTGCTCGGTGGCTTCCGCCAAGGCATCCATGGTGCTGCGCTCGGCGCCCTCCACTACCTCCTCGTCGGTAAGCCCGCGGGCATCCATGCAGGTGCCACACAGCAGCACGCGTCCCTTGGTGGTGACCCGCTTGACCATGCGCTCGGCGTTGTAGAAGCCATCCGGGGTCTTCTGTCCCGCCTTGGCTCCGGACACGGCATCTCCCATCAGGAAGACGGTGACGTCGCCTTCGCGCTTCAGCAGCGCATGGGCCAGGCGCAGGCCGTTGTAGAGACGTTCGGTGCCGTAGGGGGGGTCGTTGACGATGATGAGCGTCTTCATGGCTTCTCCTTGCTATCATTCAATGAATTGATAGAATGATGGATAGAGATATCTAAATCTGTCAAGTGTTCGCTGTTCTGCTGACGCCCTCGGAGAGACCCATGACCTCGCAACAGGACCTTCTCGATACGCTGGCCCAGGTCGCACGCGCCCTGGGTAATGGGCACCGCCTGGCGTTGCTGGAGCGCCTGGCCCAGGGTGACGCCGCGGTCGAAACCTTGGCCAATACCACCGATCTGACGATCGGCAATGCCTCCCAGCACCTGCAGCATCTGCGTCGGGCGGGGCTCGTCACGGCCCAGCGCTCCGGCAAGCAGATGATCTACCGCCTGACCGATGAGCGAATCGTCAATCTGCTGGGCCTGCTCAGGCAGGTGGCCGAGACCAACCTGGCCGAGATGGAGCGTCTGGTCAGTCGGCTGTTCGCGGAGGATGACGCCGATGGCGCACTGGAGGCGGTCGGCCGGGACGAGTTGCTGGCAGGGCTTGCCAGCGGCGAGGTGACACTGCTGGATGTGCGCCCCGAGGAGGAGTACGAAGCTGGCCACCTGCCCGAGGCGATCAATATCCCACTGGAGCAGTTGGAAGACATGCTGGGCAAGCTGCCCAAGGACAGGGAGTTCGTTGCCTATTGCCGTGGCCCCTATTGCGCCCTGTCGCACGAGGCCGTACAGCGCCTGCGTCAACTCGGCTATCGAGTCCGACGCTTCGAGGAAGGGTATCCGGAGTGGAAAGCGGCGGGGCTGCCCATCGCATGACCCGAGAAGGAGTGGGAACCGAAACGGTAGCTGCTGCGTCCCTACCCATGTCCGATTACTTGCCCAGCGAGGGCGAGCGGACCATGCTCGAAGAGGTGTCGCCATGTCGCTGGCAGGTTCACTCCTTGACCATCCACGGTCGCAACCACGCGCTCGATACCGGAACGCCACGGGGGCCACCATGCGTTTCGACGAAACCGCCAGCCGGCGGGAGTGGTTCGAGCAGCGCCTGGCGCCGCTGATGGACCGCCTCTACGGCACGGCACTGCGGCTCACCCGCCACCCCGCCGACGCCGAGGATGTGGTGGCCGAGGCGGTGACCAAGGCCTGGACGCAGCTCGACCAGCTGCGCGCCCCCCAGCACTTCGAAGGCTGGCTGTTCCACATCCTCAGCAACACCTTCGTCAGCGAATGGCGCCGGCGACGCTGCCACCCGCAGGCGGCCGACAGCGATGCCGCCGAGCCCGCCGAGCTGGACAGCGCCAGCTTCGCGCTGTTCCAGCAGCTGCACCAGCCTTTCCTGCTGTGGTGGGGCAGCCTCGAGGAGCAGTTCTTCAACGGCCTGCTGCAGGAGGACCTGGAACGGGCGCTGGACGCCCTCCCCGACGCCTACCGGGTGACGATTGTGCTGGTCGAGGTGCAGGGCTATACGTATGAGGAAGTGGCGAACCTGCTCGGCATCCCCTTGGGTACCGTGCGCTCGCGACTGAGCCGGGCGCGCTCGCAGCTGCAGAAGACGCTCTGGGAGCAGGCCAGGGAGGCGGGCATGACGCTCGGCCCGGGAGAGGGAGGAGCGCAGCGATGAAGTCGAAGGCCATGAGCTGCGAGGAGGTCATCGAGCGCCTCTTCGACTATCTCGACCGGGAGCTCGACCCTCAGGAGGCAACCGACGTCGAACGGCACCTCCACCGCTGCCGCGACTGCTTCACGCGCGCCGAATTCGAACGACGACTACGGGCCAGGGTGACGGCCACCGGCACGGCGAAGGCCCCGCCTCGGCTGCACCAGCGCATACGGACTTTGCTCGACCGCTTCGACGAGTCCGACACTACCCGCTGACCCGTGAGGAGAACGCCTCATGGTGGCCATACTCGGCTATTCCCGCCCGCAGATCCTGGCGGCAGTGCAGCAGATGTACACCGCCGTGGCGGATGCCCCCGCCTCGCCCTTCCACTTCCCGGTCGGCGCGGAGGCCAGCCGCCGCCTGGGCTATCCCCCCGAGCGGCTCGCTCAGCTGCCGGCCGAGGTGCGTGAGGCCTTCGCCGGCGTCGGCTACCCGTTCCGCGCCGGGGCCATCCGTCCTGGCGATCGGGTGCTCGACATCGGCGCCGGGGCCGGCGGCGATGCGCTGATCGCGCGCCAGCTGGCCGGCCCCCAGGGGCGGGTCATCGCGCTGGACCTCACCGCGGCCATGACGCGCCGGCTGCAGCAGGCCAGCGAACGCCACGCCATCGACCGCCTCGGCGTGGTGCAGGGCTCCGCCGAGCAGTTACCGCTACCCGATGCCAGCATCGACAGTATCACCAGCAACGGCGCCCTCAACCTGGTACCGGACAAGCGCCGCGCCGTGGCCGAGATGTTTCGCGTGCTCAAGCCCCACGGGCGCGTGCAGCTGGCCGACGTGGTCATCCACCGCCCGGTGTCGGTCGACTGCCACGAGGATCCGCGCCTGTGGGTCGAGTGCGTGGTGGGCGCCACGGTGAAGGAGGAGTTGCTGGCCCTGTTCGAGGAAGCCGGCTTCGAGGAGGTGCGCGTCGTCGGCAGCCACGACTACTTCGCCCTGAGCCCCAGCGCCCAGACACGCGAGGTCGCCGCCGGCTTCGGCGCCCACTCGGTCGAACTCGCCATGCGCCGAGGCGCCGCGAAGCCCGCCTGGATTCAGCGCTGGGGTTGTCGCCTCGATCCGCGCCGCTGGCTGCGGCTGTGGTATCGCCGCGGCCTGCTCGGCATGCTGGCCTACCTGCTGGCCCTGTTGAGCTGTTACGGCACCCTGGCACTGGTTGCCCTGCTGCCGCTGCTGGGTGTTCACCTGACGCTCGACGACGGGCTCTGGGCCGGCGCCATTGCCACCCTGGCGCTGCTCGCCCTGGCCAGCGTGGCCGTCGGCATGCGCCGGCATCGCGTGCCCTGGCCAACCTTGGTGGGCGTTATCGGCTCGCTGCTCATCCTCCATGCCCTGTTCGTCGACTACTCCATGGCACAGGAGCTGAGCGGCTTCGTGGTGCTGGCCGGCGCCGTCGGCTGGGATCTGCACCAGCGTCGACGCCACGAAGCCAGGGTCCTGGGCCTGGACAAAAAAAAGAGCGCGACCCGGGTCGCGCCTGAAAGTCGCCAGTGATCGGCAACGAGAGAGCATTCTGTCCTGCGGCCGGGCCTGACGGGTCCGGCCGAGAAGGAGGTTACCGCCCGGCCCGGCCGGGCGGCAGGCGGCTCAGAAGAAGCCGAGCGGGTTGATGTCGTAGCTCACCAGCAGGTTCTTGGTCTGCTGGTAGTGCTCGAGCGCCACCTTGTGGGTCTCGCGGCCGACGCCGGACTTCTTGTAGCCACCGAAGGCGGCGTGCGCCGGGTACTGGTGGTAGCAGTTGGTCCACACGCGGCCGGCCTGGATGCCGCGCCCCATGCGGAAGGCGACGTTGATGTCGCGGCTCCAGACGCCGGCGCCGAGGCCGAACTCGGTGTCGTTGGCGATGGCCAGCGCCTCGGCCTCGTCCTTGAAGGTGGTCACCGCCACCACCGGACCGAAGATCTCCTCCTGGAACACGCGCATCTTGTTGTTGCCCTTGAGCAGCGTCGGCTGGATGTAGTAGCCCTTGTCGTAGGCCGGGTCGAAGCTCTCCTTGTCGCCGCCGGTGAGGAACTCGGCGCCCTCCTCGCGGGCGATGTCCATGTAGGACATGATCTTGTCGAACTGCTCCTGGGAGGCCTGGGCGCCGACCTGGACGTCGGTGTCCAGCGGGTTGCCGCGCTTGATCTTCTGCACCCGCTCCATGACCTTGGCCATGAAGGCGTCGTAGATGCTCTCCTGGATCAGCGCCCGCGACGGGCAGGTGCACACCTCGCCCTGGTTGAAGAAGGCCAGCACCAGGCCCTCGGCGGCCTTCTCGATGAAGGCCGGCTCGGCGTCCATGATGTCGGCGAAGTAGATGTTCGGCGACTTGCCGCCCAGCTCCACGGTGGAGGGAATGATGTTGTCGGCGGCGCACTTGAGGATGTGCGCGCCCACCGGCGTGGAGCCGGTGAAGGCGATCTTGGCGATGCGCTTGCTGGTGGCCAGCGCCTGGCCCGCCTCGGCGCCGTAGCCGTTGACCACGTTGACCACGCCCGGCGGCAGCAGGTCGCCGATCAGCTTCATCAGCTCGAGTACCGAGGCCGGGGTCTGCTCGGCGGGCTTGAGCACCACGCAGTTGCCGGCGGCCAGCGCCGGGGCCAGTTTCCACACCGCCATCAGCAGCGGGAAGTTCCACGGAATGATCTGCCCCACCACGCCCAGCGGCTCGTGGAAGTGATAGGAGACGGTATTGGCGTCGATGTCGGCCGCAGTACCCTCCTGGGCGCGGATGCAGCCGGCGAAGTAACGGAAGTGGTCGACGGCCAGCGGCAGGTCGGCGTTGAGGGTCTCGCGCACCGCCTTGCCGTTGTCCCAGGTTTCGGCCACGGCCAACATCTCGAGGTTCTGCTCGATGCGATCGGCGATCTTGAGCAGGATATTGCTGCGCTCGGTGGCGGAGGTGCGGCCCCAGGCGGGGGCGGCGGCATGGGCGGCATCCAGCGCCTTCTCGATGTCCTCGGCGGTGGAGCGGGGGATCTCGCAGAACGCCTCGCCGTTGACCGGGCTGACGTTGTCGAAGTACTGACCGCGTACCGGCGGCACGAACTCACCGCCGATGTAGTTGCCATAGCGCGGTTCGAAGGTGATGACGGAACCGGGCTGACCGGGATTGGCATAGATCATGATGCATGCTCCTGGGTTGCGTTGTCGTTGCTCCGAGGTGGCGGAAGGCGGCGATGCTGGCGGCTTCGCGGTCACCGGATACTCTGTCCTACATGGGGTCCCCTTGCTTTCCTGGTCCGGTGCGCCGGCCTCTCGAGGTGGCGCCGCCCGGCCTCAGTTCGCAGTTTAGATAACCCTGGGGGGAGTACCTCATACTCCCTTGGGGGGCATTAGGGAGGGTCTTTGGTCGTAGTCTGCCGGGCCCGCCCGGCGCCCGGCAGACCGTTGCGTTACAGCGCTGCCTCTCCGTTCGGCAGCTTGAAGGTCCACAGCATGCCGCCCTGGTTGAAGTTCTTGACCACCTTGGCCACCTCGCCGCCCCACAGCGGCACCGCTCCGCCCCAGCCCGAGGCGACGGAAACGTACTGCTCGCCGTCCATCTCCCATGTGATTGGCGTGCCGACCACGCCCGAGCCGGTGTTGAAGCGATACAGCTCCTCGCCGGTGCGGGCATCGAACGCCTTCAGGTAGCCTTCGGGCGTGCCGGTGAACACCAGGTTGCCGGCGGTCGTCATCACCCCGCCCCACAGCGGCGCGCGGTTCTCGTGGCGCCAGACCTCCTCGCCGGTGCTCGGATCGATCGCCCGCAGGACGCCGATGAACTCCTCGTTGGCCGGCTTGATGGTGAAGCCGGCGCCGAGATAGGCCGCGCCACGCTTGTAGGAGACCGGCTCGTTCCAGATGTCCATGGCCCACTCGTTGGAAGGTACGTAGAACAGGCCGGTGCCCTGGTTGTAGGCCATCGGCATCCAGTTCTTGCCGCCGAGGAACGCTGGGCGCGCGAGCACCGGCTCGCCCTTGTCGTCCTCGGTGGCGGCCGGATCGCCCGGTCGCCCGCCCTCGGTGTAGATGGGTCGCCCCTGGTCGTCGAGCCCTTCGGCCCAGGAGATCTCGTCGACGAAGGGGAAGCCTCGAATAAAGCTACCGTCGGTGCGGTCGAGCACGTAGAAGAAGCCGTTACGGTCGGCAGTGGCCGCTGCCCTGACCAGCTCGCCATTCTGCTCGTAGTCGAACGAGACCAGCTCGTTGACACCGTCGTAGTCCCAGCCGTCGTTGGGCGTGGTCTGGAAGTGCCACTTGATGCTGCCGTCGTTGGGATCGATCGCCAGGCGCGACGAGGAGAACAGATTGTCGCCGGGGCGCAGGTGCGAGTTCCAGGGGGCCGGGTTGCCGGTGCCGAAGAACAGGGTGTCGGTGTCGGGGTCGTAGGTGCCGCCCAGCCAGGTGGCGGCCCCGCCGGTCTCCCACATGTCGCCGGGCCAGGTCAGCCCCGCCTCGCCCCCCGAGATGCCGTTCTCGACGGCTTCGCCGTCACGGTAGACGTAGCCCATGTGGCCTTCCACGGTCGGTCGTGTCCACAGCAGGTCGCCGGTGCGGGGATCGTAGGCCTCGACCTTGCCGACGATGCCGAATTCGCCCCCGGAGACGCCGGTGATCAGCTTGCCGTTGATGACGATCGGCGCCGCGGTGATCGAGTAGCCTTCCTGGTAGTCGGCGACCTGCTTGACCCATACGACCTTGCCGGTGTCCTTGTTCAGGGCGACGAGCTTGGCGTCCAGGGTGCCGAAGATGAACAGGTCGTCGTACAGCGCGCCGCCGCGATTGACCACGTCGCAGCAGGGCATGATGCCGTCGGGCAGGCGTGCGTCGTACTGCCAGATCTCCTCGCCGGTGCGGGCGTCGATCGCGTAGGCGCGCGAGTAGGAGGCCGTGACGTACATGACGCCATCCTTGACGATGGGCTGGGACTCCTGGCCGCGCATCTTCTCGCCGCCGAAGGAGAAGGCCCAGACCGGCTGCAGCGATTGGACGTTCTCGCTGTTGAGGATCTCGAGGCCGCTGTAGCGCTGGCCCTGCAACCCCATGCCGTAGGTCACCACGTCGTCGACGGTAGCGTGGTCGTTGAGGATGTCCTCGTCGGTCACCGCCTGGGCGCCAAGGGAGACGGCCAGCGCCAGGCTGCCAAGGGTAAAGCGTGTGCTGATCGAGCGATATGTCATGGTTGTATTCTCGCTTCTCTTGTCATGCGTTTTTGCCGAAGGCCGCGAGGCCTCTCCAACCCTGTCGTCATTCTTGGCAGGGCATGAACGATCAACAATGAACCTCTCGGACGACTTCCTTCGTCCCTTGGTAGTAAGACCTGCGCCCACGAAAAAGCCGCAGCGGAGCTGCGGCTTTTATGGCATGAAGACACTCGGCATCTGCGTGCCTTTGCGGCGACAAGGTTCGTGTCATTTCCGCCTCGCGGGGGCCATCACAATGGGACCATCGCAACGAGTGAGGGCCCGCGCCTCGTGTCACGACTCTTCGTCAGGCGCCAGGATGCCGTCGTAGTAGGCGGGCGGGCTGTAGCGCAGGCCGTGGCGAGCGAAGAGTTCGGCGACCTCCCCCTCGCGCACCATGCGATCGATGATCTCCTCGATCACGTGCCCCAGCTC
This sequence comes from Halomonas sp. SS10-MC5, assembly GCF_015992245.1. NCBI lineage: Bacteria > Pseudomonadati > Pseudomonadota > Gammaproteobacteria > Oceanospirillales > Halomonadaceae > Halomonas > Halomonas sp. SS10-MC5. Next base: position 3,450,674 of record NZ_CP065435.1, read on the forward strand.
ACGATGGGTATGCTTGACCGCCATGCCGACATCCCAGCCCTGCTTCACCAGCCCCGGGAATCCGTTGTCCGCCGCCTGGAAGGGTCGGTCGGCGTGCCGTCCCAGTTGATGATCGATCTCGGCGCGGGTGCCCATGACGGCATGCACGCGACCCTCGGCCATGGCCTCGAAGGCACGCGCGACGTCGCGGAAATGCCGCGTGCGGTCACGCAGGGCGCCGCCGAAGGCGGAGCTGAGGTAGGTGTCGGGCAGGGTATCGATCTCCACCCCGATGGGGTGGTACTGGAACACCGCCATCGTCGTCACCGAGTCGAGCGCGTCGGCGTCGTGGGCGATCTGCCAGCGCTCCTGCTGATAGGGGCCGAACATCACCACCTGGTCATTGACCACCTCGCCGGTGGAATCGCGCATGTAGGCAAACCGGCGGTCGTAGGGCACCCGTAGCATGACGTCGGCGATACGCCGTTTCGCCAGATAGTGTCCCTTCCATACGTTATTGCGCAGATCGTCTTCCAGGGTCTCGTCCGGCGTGATCCAGTGCACGCGGAACGCCACCCCCAATTCCTCGGCGATACGCTTGCCGATCGCCACATCGACGCCCGCGGGCTCGCCGTTCTCCAGATAGGAATAGGGCGGAAAATCCCGATAGAGGCCGACGTTGAGGTAGCCCGACTCGATGACGGCATCGTAGCTCCGCTCGGGTGGGCGGTCGAGGGCCGAGTCGCTCGCCTGGACGAACGAACTCAAGGTCAGCGCCAGCATGAACATCCAGCGAATCGCATTCATGTCGCCTCCGTCATTGACGAGATGCCACGCCTCCCCCTGGCGCCCGTTCCTCGGCCTACTCCTTGACCGATTCGACGTAGGTCTTGATCGCCCAGATGGCGTTCTGGTCGAGATTGTCCTTGAACGAGGGCATGCCCTTGCCGGTGCCGTTGCGCACGCGTCCGATGAAGTACTCGTCGTCCCACTCCTCGAGTTCGCGAAGGTCGGGGGTGAGGCCGCCGGATTGGGCCTGGATGCCGTGGCAGACCGCGCAGTTGCCGGCATAGCCGCTCTCCCCGACCTTGACGGCTTCTTCATGGTATTCACCATGCTCGTTGCCGGGACGGAAGGGATTCTCGCTGAGCGGCTCGCTGCCCAATGTCGGAAGAGCGCCGGTATCGACCTCCTGCGGGGTCACGTCGCCGTGCCCCATGGCAACGACCGAAAGAGTGAGAAATCCGAGCGCTAGGCCGGTGCTGATAACGCGGGTATTGAGCAGGCTAGTGGCTTTCATTTCGGTCGCCTCCGGCTTGGATTTGTTGAACGCTTTTCGTCGCCTCGTCGGGTCAAGCTCGGCGAATCTGGTCCAAGTCTAGGAAGCCGTTGTCACGCGAGGAATGGCACTTTGGGCCGCGAAAACCACTTCCTTGGTAGTAACCAGCCGCCTCTGAGACCTAGGGTATAGTGCTTAGGTACCGCCTCATTGCGACCATGGAAAGATTCTCCCTTCCCCCTGCCTTGCCTAAGGTCATGAACACGACACCAACCGGGGGAATGACTCATGTCGATCCACGTCACGAGAGTCGCGACCATCCTCGGCCTCTGCTGGCTGGCACTCCCTGCTGCGGTCATGGCCCTGGACGTACGCATCGGCTATGTCCAGTGGGTGCCGGACACCGGCCCGGTGCTGTCGAACGTGACGCCCGCCCCCGAGGACGCCGGCCTACGCGGCGCCGAGCTGGCCGTCGACGACAACAACGCCAGCGGACGCTTCCTCGACCAGCGCTATGCCTTGGAGTCGCACGTCGTCGAAAGCGAGGAGCAGGCGCACGCGGCCTTCGAGCAGATGCTCGACGCCGGCATCGCGCTGTTCGTGCTGCGCGTACCCGCCGAGACGCTCATGACCATGGCCGATACGGCGACCGGGCGGGCGTTGCTCTTCAACGCCGGGGCCCAGGAGGACTCGCTGCGCACCGGCGATTGCCGCCCCCACGTGCTGCACACCCAGCCGAGCTACGCCATGCTCACCGACGCCCTGGCCCAGTGGCTCAACCTGCGGCGCTGGCAGCGGGCCTTTCTCATCGCCGGGCCGACCGAGGCCGACCGCGCCTGGGCGGATGCCTTCCGGCGCTCGGCCGGACGCTTCGGCGTCCGACTCGTCGCCGACAAGACCTGGACCTTCGACGCCGACCTGAGGCGTACGGCATCGCGCGAGCTGCCGCTGTTCACCCAGGCGGACGACTACGACGTCGTGGTCGTCGCCGATACCCGCGGCGACTTCGGCGAGTACGTGCCCTTCAACACCTGGCTGCCGCGCCCCGTGGTGGGCACCCAGGGCATGACCCCGGTGGCCTGGCATCGGGTGGTCGAGAGCTGGGGCGCCGCCCAGCTGCAGAACCGTTTTCGCGAGCTGGCCGGGCGCGACATGAACGGGGAGGACTACGCCGCCTGGGCGGGCGTGCGCTCGATAGGCACGGCGGTCACCGAACTCGGCGCCGCCGGCCATGAGGCAATTCGCGATTTCACCCTCTCCGAGGACTTCCAGCTGGCCGCCTTCAAGGGCCGCCGTCTCGGCTACCGCCCGTGGAACGGCCAGCTGCGTCAACCGATACCGCTGGTGCATCCCCAAGGGCTGGTCATTGCCGCCCCCATCGAAGGCTTTCTGCACCCGGTCACCGATCTCGACTCCCTGGGCTACGACGCCGCCGAGAGCGACTGTCGCCTCCAGCCCTGATGGCTGATCGCCTCACCGGCCACCGATTGGCGGCTCAACAACAACCTCCCTGACGCAAGGAACCCGACGATGAACCCGCTACTGCGCACCGCCCTGGCCACGACGCTGCTCACCCTGGCCTCCCCCGCCCTGGCCGGGCTGGCCTACGTCTCCAACGAGAAGGACAACAGCATCTCGGTGATCGGTACCGAATCGCTGGAGGTCATCGAGACCATTCCGGTCGGCAAGCGCCCGCGCGGCATCCTGCTCTCCCAGGACCGCACCAAGCTCTATATCTGCGCCAGCGACGACGACACCGTGCAGATCATGGACCTGGCGACGCGCCGCATCGTCGATACCCTGCCCTCGGGCGAGGATCCCGAGCAGTTCGCCCTGCACCCCAACGACCGCTGGCTGTTCATCGCCAATGAGGACGACGCCATCGTCACCGTGGTCGACGTGCCGACCAAGGAGGTGCTGGCCCAGATCGACGTCGGCATCGAGCCCGAGGGCATGGCGGTCAGCCCCGATGGCCGCTGGGCGGTCAACACCAGCGAGACCACCAGCATGCTGCACTGGATCGACACCGAGGATTTCACGATCAAGAAGAACATGGTGGTCGGCCAGCGCCCCCGCCACGTGGAGTTCAGCGTCGACGGCAAGGTGGCCTGGGCCTCGGCCGAGATCGGCGGGACGGTCCACGTGATCGACGTGGAAGCGCTGGAAGAGATCGCCACGCTGGAGTTCGCCATCCGCGGCGTCAACCAGGACAAGGTGCAGCCGGTGGGGGTCGCGCTCACCTCCGACGGCCGCTACGCCTTCGTCGCGCTCGGCCCCGCCAACCACGTCGCGGTGGTCGATGCCCGGACCCATGAGGTGCTCGACTACCTGCTGGTGGGTCGGCGCGTCTGGCAGCTGGCCTTCAACGAGGACGAGAGCCTGCTCTTCACCACCAACGGCATCAGCGGGGACGTTTCGGTGATCGACGTCGAACAGCTGGCCGTGACCCGTTCCATCGAGGTCGGCCGCTACCCCTGGGGCGTGGTCGTCGCGCCATGAACGCCTCGGTCCAGGCCGTCCACGCGCCGATGCTCGAGGTCGACGACGTCGAGCACCGCTACGGCGTCCGCTGCGCCCTCGACGGGGTGAGCTTCGCCCTGGGCCGCGGCGGCTTCCACGCCCTGCTCGGCCCCAACGGCGCCGGCAAGAGCACCCTGATCGGGCTGATGACCGGCCTGCTGCGCAGCCAGGTCGGCGAGATCCGCATCGCCGGCCACTCGCTGCGCCACGAGCCGCGCCGGGTGCGGCGACAGCTGGGCGTGGTGTTCCAGCAGCCGACGCTGGATCTCGACCTCAGCGTACGCCAGAACCTGCTCTATCACGCCTCGCTGCACGGGCTGGGGTGGCGCCAGGCGCGCCAGCGCTGCGACCGCGAGCTGGCCCGCCAGGGGCTCGAGGCGCGCGCCGACGAGCGGGTGCGCCGGCTCAACGGCGGCCACCGCCGCCGGCTGGAGATCGCCCGGGCCCTGCTCCACGAGCCGGCGCTGCTGGTGCTCGACGAGGCCAGCGTCGGGCTGGACGCCGCCAGCCGCCAGGCGCTCAACGAACACGTGCGCGCGCTGTGCCGTGAACGCGGCATGACGGTGCTGTGGACGACCCACCTGCTCGACGAGATCGCCCCTGAAGACAACGTCGTGATGCTGTGCGCCGGCAGCGTGGTCGCCGCCGGCCAGGCCGGCGCGCTGTGCCGGCGTACCGGGAGCCGCACCCTGCAGGATGCCTTCCGCCGGCTGACGGCACCACATGAGATCGCCGCAGAGGAGCGCCCCTGATGCTTGCCGCCTACTGGTACTGCTTACTCGGTGTCGGCGGCCGCGAGTGGCGCCGCTTCGTGCAGCAGCGCACACGCTTCTTCAGTGCCCTGGTACGTCCGCTGCTGTGGCTGGTGGTGTTTGCCGCCGGCTTCCGCGCCGTGCTGGGCATCTCGATCATGGAGCCCTACGGCACCTACATCGTCTACGAGGTCTACATCACCCCGGGGCTGTGCTGCATGATCCTGCTGTTCAACGGCATGCAGGGCTCGCTGTCGATGGTCTACGACCGCGAGATGGGCAGCATGAAGGTCCTCTTGATGAGCCCGCTGTCGCGCCCCTTCCTGCTGCTGTGCAAGGTATTGGCGATCTCGCTGGTGTCGCTGGTCCAGGTCTACGCCTTCCTCGCCATCGCCTGGTGGTACGGCATTCGCCCCCCGCTCGTCGACCTGGCCACGGCGCTGCCGGCCTTGCTGCTGGTGGCGATGATGCTGGGCAGCCTGGGGCTGGTGCTGGCCAACGCCGTGCGCCAGTTGGAGAACTTCGCCGGGGTGATGAACTTCGTGATCTTCCCGCTGTTCTTCCTCTCCTCGGCGCTCTATCCGCTGTGGAAGATGCAGGAGGCCGGGCCCTGGCTCTACTGGCTGTGTGCCAACAACCCCTTCACCCACGGCGTGGAGCTGGTGCGCTTCGCCCTTTACGGTCGGCTCGCGCTCGAGCCCCTGCTGTGGTGTCTGGGGCTGACCGCACTGTTCGCCACCTTGGCGGTGCTCACCTTCAACCTGCAGCGCGGCCAGGGCGTCACCCCCGGGCGCCCGGCCAGCGCGGGGCGCTGACGATCATGCTCCCGTTGCGCTCGCTCGTGCTCGCGATCGTCCTGCTGCTGGCCTCCCCCACGCTGCTGGCGGAACCATCCCCCGAGATGCAGGCACGCATCCAGCAGCTCTTTCCCAAGGCCACCCGCATCGAGGACAAGCGCGGGGACACCTCGGTCTACCCGGTCTACCAGCTCGACGAGCTGCTGGGCTATGCCTACGAGTCGCGGGACATTCGCGATCTTCCCGGCTACTCGGGCCGCCCCATCGGCCTGTTGATCGGCCTGGACGTCGACGGCATCTTCACCGGGGTCCAGGTGCTCGACCACCATGAACCGGTGTTCCTGCATGGACTGGGCGAAGCGCCGCTGCAGGCCTTCGTCGGCCAGTACCGCGGGCGCTCCCTGACCGAGCACATCGTGGTCAGCAGCCGAAGGGCCGGCAGCGGAACCCCGGGCGGGACGGTCTATATCGACGGCGTCACCTCGGCGACCGTGTCGGTGATCATCATCAACGATACGGTACTGTCGTCGGCCATCGAGGTGGCGCGCAGCCAGTTGGAGGCCTTCGCCCAGAAGGCGGCCACGCGGCCCCGCCAGGCGCTCTACGAACCCCTGACCTGGCGGCAGATGGTCGACCGCGGCTACATCGGCCATTGGCGGATCTCCGTGGCCGAGGCCGAAGCCGCCCTGGGCGCCGCGCTGAGCCGCTACCCCGAGCTGCCGGCGGCTGCCCCCGACGACGCCTTCCTCGACCTCTACTACGCCTATGTCAGCGCGCCGATGGTCGGTCGCAACCTGCTGGGCGACGAGGCCTTCTCGCGCCTGGCCGACGAACTCGCGGAAGGCCGGCAGATCCTGGCGGTCATGTCCAGTGGCCTCGTCGGTCATGTGGCGCAGGAGTTTCGCCCCCAGAGTGTCGCCGAGCGGCTGAGCCTGGAACAGGGCCAGCTGGCGGTGGCGCTGCGCGACATGGACCGCCTGCCGCCCGAGGCGCCCCTGCGGGCCGAGGGCATGCCGGCCTTCCGCCAGGCCCACCTGTTCGAGATGGGGGGGAGCGGCGGGTTCAACCCCGGCGCCGACGCCGACCTGGTGCTCGACCTGCCCCTGGCCAGGAACCCGCTGGTCGCGGATCGCGCCGAGTTTCGCACCGAACTGCACCTGCCCGACGAGCTCTTCGAGCCGGTGGCGGTCAGCGCTCCGCTGGCGCGCCCCACCCGGCCGGCCTGGGTGGGGGTGTGGCAGGAACGCTGGCTGCAGGTCACGCTGCTGATGGCCGGCCTCACCGTGCTGAGCGTCCTGTTCGCCGGCCAGCACCGCTTCAGCCGGTATCCGCGAGGGCTGCATCGCTTCCGCTGGGGGTTCCTCTTCTTTACGCTGCTCTTCATCGGCTTCTACGCCCAGGGCCAGCTCTCGGTGGTGAACGTCTTCACCCTGCTGCTGGCCCTCTACGACGGCTTCGAACTCGGCCCCTTTCTGCTTGACCCGGTGCTCTTCGTGCTCTGGAGCTTCACCTTCGCGACCCTGTTCCTGTGGGGTCGCGGCCTGTTCTGCGGCTGGCTGTGCCCCTTCGGGGCGATGCAGGAGATGGCCTCCTGGCTCGGCAAGCGGCTGGGACTTCGCCAGCGCAAGGTTCCCGGCGCCTGGCACCGCCGCCTGGTCTACCTCAAGTACCTGATCCTGATCGTTCTCCTCGCCACCGCCTTCCACTCCCCCACCCTGGCCGAGCGGCTGGCGGAAGTGGAGCCCTTCAAGACCAGCCTGACGCTCTACTTCTGGCGCGCCTGGCCGTTCGTGGCCTACGCCGTCGGCCTGCTGCTGGCGGGGATGGTCGTGCACAAGGTCTTCTGCCGCTACCTCTGTCCGCTGGGGGCCGGCCTGGCGATCCTCGGCCGGTTCCGCCTGTTCAGCTGGCTGACGCGCATCGAGGCCTGCGGCCAGCCCTGCCAGCTCTGCCACCAGCGCTGCGAGATCAACGCCATTCGTCGCGATGGCAGTATCGACTACGACGAATGCATACAATGCCTGGAGTGTCTGGTGATCCTGCACGATGACGACCAGTGCGTGGACAAGCGGCTGCGACGCAAACGCCGGCAGCGCGACCGGATCACCGCGGTGAACGTGGCATGACGCCGCGCGCCTGACACGGCTCGCCCCCGCCAGCGGACCATGGCCTGGCCGGCCCGGGCCACGCCCGGCGCAGCCGTCAGCACAGCTCCCTCAGCATGCCCAGGGCCACCCGCGGCCCCTCGTAGACCAGGGCATCGTGCACCTGGACCAGGGCCGCCCCCGCCTGCAGACGCGCCTCGGCATGCGCGGCGGTCGCGATGCCGCCCACCGAGACCAGCGACACACGCCCGGCGAGGCAGGCGTGCGCCTGCGCCACCTGGCGACAGGCGAGGCGCTGGCGCAGCGGGTCATGCCACGCCGCGTAGCGCTGTGGCGTTGCCGGCGGCCCGGCATCGCTGGCGAGAATCAGCCCATCGATACCCAGCACAGCGAGGTGCGCCACGATGGCGGGGAGCGGCGAATCGAGCGTGAGCCGCAGCTTGACGGCCAAGGGCAGGCAGCGACCGGCCTGTGCCGCCAGCCGATCGCGCCGCTCGACGAGCGCAGCCAGCAGGCTCTCCAACTCGCCTAGCCGTGGGGGCTGTGTCAGCGCGTGAGCCTGGGGACTCCCCAGGTTGATCACCACATAGTCCGCCGCGTGCCAGGCGGCGGCGAGCCCGGCAAGATAGGCCGGGGCCGCCTGCGCCAGGTCGCAGCGCGGCGGCAGGCCCAGGTTGAAGCCGATGACGAGGCGCGAGGCCTGGGGCGGCCGCGGCCCGAGGCTGAACGCACTCGCCTGCCGTGGCGTCAGCGAGCCGAGCTCGAGGCAACCGAACCCCAGGGCCTGGGCCCGCCATCCCAGCCGCCCCCAACGGTCGAAGCCGGCGGCAATCCCCAGCGGATTGGCAAATCCCAGCCCCATGGCGTGCACCGTTGCCGGCGCACGCCTCCCGTCCGACCGTGCCGGCGAGGCGAGCCAGTGGGCGGCCAGCTGCGCACGGGCGTAGGCGACGCCACGCCCCAGGCGCGGCGCTTGCCGCATCAAGGCGGTCATGAGGCATCGCGACACGCCGGCGCTGGCAGGCACGACGACTATCCGCAGCGCCTGCGCGACCGGCCATGGCGCGCGGCAAACGCCGCCATGAAGGCGATCAGCGCCTCGACCCCGGCTTCGGGCATGGCGTTGTAGAGGCTGGCACGCAGTCCGCCCACGGCGGCATGGCCCTGCAGGTTGAGCAGCCCCTGGCGGCGCGCCTGAGCGACGAACTCAGCGGTCAGCGACGGCACGGCGAGGTGGAAGCAGACATTCATGCGCGAGCGGTCGGCGACCCGCTGCGCACAGGCGTAGAAGTCGCTGGCGTCGATGAAGGCATAGAGCGCCTCGCTCTTGCGCCGGTTGCGCGCGGCCATCGCGCCCAGGCCGCCCTGCGAGCGCAGCCAGCGAAAGACCAGCCCGGCCAGGTAGATCGCCTGGGTCGGCGGCGTATTGAAGCGGTTGTCGCTGTCGACCTGGACGCGGTAGCTGAACGCGGTGGGGCACGCCGGCCAGGCCGCTCGCAACAGGTCATCGCGGATGATGACGAGGGTCAACCCGGCAGGGCCGATGTTCTTCTGGGCGCCGGCGTAGATCACGCCGAAGCGCTCGATGTCGAGCGGGCGGGAGAGGAAGTCGGAGGTCATGTCGGCGACCAGCGGTACGCCCCGCGTGTCGGGCAGGCGGTGGTAGGCCAGCCCGTCGGCGGTCTCGTTGCTGGTGATGTGGCAATACCCGGCCCCGGGGTCGAGACGCCAATGCCGGCGGCACGGCAGCCGGCGGTAGCCGTACCGGGCACCGCTGGCGGCCACGTTGACCGGCACGTAGCGCCGGGCCTCGGCGATCGCCTTGCGCGACCAGTGGCCGCTGTCGACGTAGTCCGCCCGGCCATCCGGCGGCAGCAGGTTCATCGGCAGCAGCGAGAACTGGGTCGAGGCCCCGCCCGGCAGGAACAGCACCCGGTAGTTCGGCGGCAGGCCGACCAGTTCGCGCAGGTCGCGCCGCGCCTGATCCGCGATGTCCTGGAACGCCTCCCCCGTGAACGGCATCTCGAGGATCGACATGCCGCTGCGGCGGCAGTCGAGCAGCTCCCGCTGGGCCTCCAGCAGCACCTCCCGCGGCATGACACCGGGGCCCGCGGCAAAGTTGTAGACCGCCGAGGCGTGCATCGCGGTGCGCCTAGAAGAGCTGCAGGCCGTGACCGCTGGCCAGCATCAGGAACAGCAGCGGTATCGACAGGATGGTATTGGTCCGTGACGACAGGAAGGTGATGCGCGAGCAGCGCACCCGCTCCTCCATCGGCGCGGGTACGAAGCCGAGCACCTTCTTCTGGTGCGGCCAGAGCACCAGCCACAGGTTGAGCAGCATCAGCGTGCCGATCCAGGCGCCCATGCCGATCACCGCCAGCGGCCCCTGCAGCAGCAGCGCGTCCGGCAGCCAGCCGCGCTGCCACAGCATGGCCATGCCGGACGCCCAGACCACGATCGAAGCGTAGCGAAAGGTGCCGTGCTCGCGCTGCATCCGCGCCTCGAGATCGGCGCTGCGCGACGGCTCGTCGCGCTGCCCGCCGAGCGGCATGAAGGTCGGTTGCTTCACGACGTTGGCGTAGTTGTGCCCGATCCAGACCAGGGCGAACAGCAGGTGCGACCAGCGCAGCAGCAGGTCGAGGAACGAGGCGATCATGGCGGACTCCTATTCCGTTGAGGCGTCACACAGGGACGCGAAGGGCCTAGACCAGCATGCGCAGCCAAAGATAGAGCACGGCCGTCAGGGCGATGCCGGCCGACAGAGTCCCGGCCAGCGAGTCATGGGGCAGCCTCATGCGCCTCTCCTCCCGGAGGCCAGGCCGCCCTGCCGGGCGATGAGTTCGCCCCGTCCACCCACTGCCTGCGACTGGGCGATGGCCTGCTGGATCACGCCATGATGCGGCGACTTGCTGCAGGCCGGGTCCGCGTTGGCGGCGTCGCCGGTGAGCAGCAGCGCCTGGCAGCGGCAGCCGCCGAAGTCGCGCTCGCGCTCGTCGCAGCTGCGGCAGGGCTCCTTCATCCACTCGTCGCCCCGGTACTTGCGGAAGGTGGGCGATTCCCGCCACAGCCATTCGAGGCTGTGCTCGCGCACGGTGGGGAACGCTAGCGTCTCCAGGGTGCGCGCCTGCGAGCAGGGCAGCGCCGCCCCATCCGGGGCGATGGTCAGGTGGATCGAGCCCCAGCCGTTCATGCACGCCTTGGGACGGCCTTCGTAGTAGTCGGGGATGACGAAGAAGATGGTCATCGAGTCCCCCAGCCGGCGGCGCGCCTTGGCGACCTCGGCCTCGGCCCAGGCCAGCTCCTCGCGAGTGGGCAGCAGGCGGTCGCGGTTGAGCAGCGCCCAGTTGTAGTACTGGACGTTGGCCAGCTCCAGGTACTCCATGCCCAGCGAGCTGGCCAGCTCGATGATCTCGGGAATCTGGGCGATGTTGTGACGGGTGATCGGTACGTTCAGCACCATGGGAAAACCGTGGGCCTTGATCTCGCGCGCCATGGCCAGCTTGCGATCGAAGCTGTTCACCCCGGCGAGCCAGTTCGCCGTCTGCCGGTCGCTGGACTGAAAGCCCAATTGGATATGCTTGAGCCCCGCCTCCTTCAGCGCTGCCAGGCGGCGTGAGGTCAAGCCGATGCCCGAGGTGATCAGGTTGGTGTAGTAACCCAGGTCGTTGGCCTCGGCCACCAGCGCCTCCAGGTCCTTGCGCAGCGTCGGCTCGCCACCGGAGAAACCGATCTGCATCGCCCCCAGATCGCGGGCCTCACGCATCACCCGCTTCCACTCGGCGGTGCTCAGCTCCTCCTCGCCGTAGCGCTCGAAATCCACCGGATTGCTGCAGAAAACGCACTTGAGCGGGCAACGATAGGTGAGTTCCAGCAAGACCCAGATGGGCTTGCCCTCACCGTCGAGGCTCGGCACGGATCCAACCCTTGTCATGGGCCACCTCCAGAAACTTGACGACGCCCTCGGCAACGGTATCGCGCTTGGCGTCGTAGCATGTGGCGAGCGCATCGATCATCGCCGTCACGGTGGTATCGCCGTCGCAATGCGCGAGGATACGACCACCGGTCTCGTTCAGCTTGACGATGCCTTCGGGGTAAAGCAGGACGTGGGCATCCTGGGACGCTTCCCAGCGAAAGAGGAACGTCGGGTGGATCGAATAGCAAGCCGCCATGTCGATGCTCGATTGGTCAGTCATCGTCTCCTCCCCTGCCCTTTGCTCTTGCGGACCTGCCCGTTTCGTCTCAGAAAAGCGGGAGTGGCGCCTGCCATTCCCGCCCGGTCTCGATCAGCGAACGTAGACGTAGGCCGTCACTTCGAAGCCCAGACGCAAGTCGCAGAATGCCGGATCAACCCATTGCATGGCGCACCTCCCATGATGCGATTCGTTGTCTGCAACGACAGTGTTGCCTTATCGAGGCTAGGCGGGTCGCCGCGCCCCTGGAATGGCACTTTGGCCGCGTCCCGTTACTCCTTTCGTACTGATTTTGAACTAGTTTTTGTGAAATCACGGCGCTACGCAGGGTAATTGACCCCACTCAAGGAAGCTTGGCTTGGCACTTGCCTGCCGGCGTTTTCGGGCGGCAACGGCGCACGCACGGGGGGCAGCGAGGGGGAACCGTCACCCGGCGGCACGCGGGTCAGAGGGGGTCGGCCAGGCGCGACAGGGTCTGCACCACCGCGGCCCGATCGCTGTCCTGCGCGAGCCGCTCGTCCCAGCGCAGCTGCGCCGGCCGACCGTCGAGATACCAGACCCGGTTGGCCAGGCGCGCCGCATCCTGCGCGTCGTGGGTCACGCAGATCATCGCCATCTGCGGGTGCTGCTCCAGCAGCGCGCCGAGACATGCGCGCAGCGCCTGCGCCCGGCGCGAATCGAGCGAGGCGAAGGGCTCGTCGAGCAGCAGCAGGTCGGGCTCGACGGCCAGGCAGCGTGCCAGCGCCGCCCGGCGCGCCATGCCCAGCGACAGCTGGTCGGGCAGGTCGTCGCCGTGGCCGGCCAGGTCGACCCGGGCCAGCAGCGTGTCGACGTCCTCCGGGGCGGCGCCGACCAGGAGCAGGTTCTGACGCAGCGTGCGCCACGGCAGCAGTCGGTGCTCCTGGAACAGGTAGCCGATTCGCAGCGCGGCCTCGCGCGTCACGCCGCCACCCGAGGAGGGAGCATCCAGGCCGGCGATGAGGTTGAGCAACGTGGTCTTGCCGCTGCCCGAGGGACCCAGCAGGCAGATGCGGTCACCCGCGGCGACACGCAGGGAGAGACGGCCGAGAATCGTCCGAGGCGTGCCGTGGCGGGTGACGTCCAGCTCAAGCATGGCGCGCTCCCCCGACCCGGCGCCAGCGCGTGGCGCGGCGCTCCAGCGGGCGCAGCACCACCTGTTCGACCAGCTGCACCACGGCGATGAAGGCCAGGCTGTAGGCCAGGAGGGTGGCCACGTCGAAGAGCTGGAAGGCCATGTGCAGCTGGAAGCCGACCCCGTCGGAGCGCCCCAGCAGCTCGACCACCAGCACGATCTTCCACACCAGCGCCAGGCCGCTGCGGGCCGCTGCCATCAGGTAGGGGGCCAGCTGCGGCAGCCACACGTGAACCAGGCGCCTGGCGCGGCCGAAGCGGTAGACGTCGGCCATCTGCTCGAGGCGCTCGTCGAGGCTGCGTGCGCCCTCGCGCACCGTGACCGCCACGTTGGGTACCTTGTTGATCACCACCGCCAGCACCGCAGCGGCCTCGACCAGGCCGAACCACACATAGAGCAGGATGATGGTGACCAGGGCGGGCAGGTTGAGCAGCGCCACCAGCAGCGGGTCGAGCAGATCGTCGACGAGCCGACTGCGCCCCATCCAGACCCCCAGCAGCGTGCCCAGGGCCATCGCCAGCAGGAAGCTGATCGCCACCCGGCGCAGCGTTACCGCCAGGTGATGCCAGAGTTCGCCCGCCTGCTGCGCCTGCCACAGCGTCTCGAACACCACCCCCGGTGTGGGCAGCAGCGCGCTGTCCAGCAGGCCGGCGACCAGCCACCAGACGAGCAGTAGCGCCGGCAGGCCGACCCAGCCGGCCAGGGCGCGCACGCTCACGGCGGCTCCGTTCGAGCCGCGTGGCGGTAGAAGAGCCGGGGCGGCAACAGGCGCTCGGCATCGGCGCCGGCCAGCCGCAGCAGCGCCTGGAGGTCGGCGATGCGCCGCTCGTCGAGCGGTGCGGGCACGCCGCCGAGGAAGCCTTGGCGAAACGCCTCGAACTCGGCGTCGCTTGCCACGCGCATCAGCGGTCGCAGCGCGTCCCAGTGGGACTGGCTGCCTGCCAGCGAGCGCTTGGTCGCGTCCAGCGCGGCGGCGAAGCGATCCAGCAGCGCGCGGTTCTCGCGGGCCCAGCCCTCGTGGAACACGTAGCCCAGCACCGGCAGGTCGCGCTCGAGCGCCAGGGCGTCGAGCAGGTCCGCCATCTGCAGCAGCCGGCGCCCCTCGCCCGCCGCCTCGAGCCGTGCGGCGAAGTGCCAGTAGGTCACCAGCGCATCGATCCGGCCGCGGCGCAGCGCCTCGCTGAGCAGCGGCGGCGCGGCGTACTGCACCTCGGCCTCGCGCTCCAGGTCGAGGCCGCGCTCGGCCGCGACCCGGCGCAGCAGGATCCAGCCCTTGCTGTCGGGCCCGCCGGCCACGCCGATGCGCTTGCCGCGCAGGTCGTCGAGCGAGGCGATATCGGCATCCGGGGCCACCATGATGTCGCCGATCTGTGCGGAGAACGGCAGGAACAGATAGGGTTCGCCCTGTTCGAAGCGCGCCTGGACCCAGAGCAGGTCGGCCACGGCGCCGGCCACCTCGCCGCTGGCCAGCGCGATGCGCGACGCCGGCAGGTGCGGCACCAGGCGTACCTCGAGCGCGAACCCCGCCTGGCGATCCAGCCCCAGGCGGCGCATGTGCTCCAGCTCCCAGTGGGCGGTGCCCGACTGCAGCACGCTGAGCCGCAGCGGGGGCGGCTCCCCGGCGTGCGCGAGCGGCAGGCACAGGCCCAGCCCGAGCCCGAGCCCGAACACGAACACGAACACGAGCAAGATGCGACTGAGGGCATGGCACAGCGCGAGTGGCCATGAGGCGTGAGTGCGTATCGTCATGCCTGCACGATACGAAGGGCGCGGCGGCCTCAGAATAGTACCTTGGTACCTGCCACGTTGAGACAATGGTGGCATTCCCTGCGGCGTGATACCTATCGTTCAATGAACGCAACATGACCCGTCGAGGTGCATCCCTGGCATTCGGATCCGAGAATGAAGGACCGTGACGAGCGGCCTGGCGCCTGTATACCATTACAACGACAACCTTCGGGGCCTGCCCATGTACAAGCTGCTGATCGCCGACGATCACCCTCTCTTCCGCGAAGCCATCTGTCGCGTGATCCGCGACGGCTTCGAGCATGCCGAGGTCCTCGAAACCGAGGATCTCGAATCGACCCTGGCCCTGGCGCAGCAGCACGAGGACATCGACCTGATCCTGCTGGACCTCAACATGCCGGGCGTGCACGGCCTCTCCGGGCTGATCCAGCTGCGCAACGAGGCGCCGACCATCCCGGTGGTGATCATCTCGGCGGAACAGGAGAAGCAGGTGATCCTGCAGGCGGTCACCTACGGCGCGGTCGGGTTCATCACCAAGTCGTCACCGCGCGAGCAGATGACCCAGGCCATCGCCCAGATCCTGGAGGGAAACATCTACCTGCCCTCGGACATCATCCGCGCCAGCGGCGGCTCAGCGCGCACCAGCCGCGGCGAGCCGACGGTGACCGCACGCCAGCTGGAGACCCTGACGCGCAAGCAGCTGCAGGTGCTCGAGCACATGACCCGGGGCGAGTCCAACAAGATGATCGCCTACCACCTGGAGATCGCCGAGACCACGGTCAAGGCGCATGTCTCGGCGATCCTGCGCAAGCTCGGCGTGAACAACCGGGTCCAGGCCATCCTGTCGGCCAGCGACATCGACTTCAGCGTCTTTCACAAGCGTGCTCCGCGACTAGACGACTGAGCGCCACGCGCAGCTTGAGCGGCTTGACCGGCTTGTGCAGCAGGGCGTAGCCGAGCTCGCGCATGCGCTGCTTGAGCTCGTGGCTGTGGTTGGCGGTGATCGCCATGACCGGCAGCGGCTCGCGGCGCCGGGCGTTGATGCGTTCGGCCAGCGCCAGGCCGGTGTCGCCGTCGTCGAGGTGATAGTCGACGATCAGCACGTCGGCGGGCGTCTCGCCCGGCACCACCTGGGCCGCCAGGGCGGCCTCGCTGTCGGCCACCCACACCTCACAGCCCCAGCGCGACAGCAGCACGCGCATCGCCTCACAGATATCGGCGTCGTTGTCGACCACCCAGATGCGCTTGCCCATCAGCACCGTCTCGTCGGCGATCGTGGTCGCCACCACCTCGGCGGGGCGACGGCGTGGCGCCAGCTCCGCGTACGGCAGCAGCACGCGGAAGCACGAACCGCGACCGGCCACCGAGGCCACCCCCAGCGGATGGTCGAGCATGCGCGAGATCTTGTCGGCGATCGCCAGGCCCAGCCCCAGGCCGCGGTCCTGGCGTCGGCCGGCGGCGTGGGAGCGGCGGAACTCCTGGAAGATCGCCCCCAGTTCCTCGCTCTCGATGCCCATGCCGGTATCGCCCACCACGATCTCGAGCCCCGTCGCGCGGCGCCGGCAGCCGAGCAGGATGCGCCCCTCGCGGGTATAGCGAATGGCATTGGAGAGAAAGTTGCGCAGCACCCGCGTCAACAGCTGGATGTCGCTGCGCACCACGGCGCTGCTCGGCACGTAGTGAAATGCGAGCCCCTCGCTGGCCGCCACCTGGCGGTACTCCCGGGCCAGCCCGTCGAGCAGCTCCGCTACCGCGAAGGCATCCGGGTCGGGGGTCACCACCCCCGCGTCGAGCTTGGAGATGTCCACCAGGGTACCGAGCAGGCTCTCGACGTCCTTGAGCGAGCGTCCGGCCTGCTCGATCAGTTCGTGGTGTTCGGGCGCCACGTCCTGCTCGCTCAGCGCGCCGATGAACAGTCGGGCGGCGTTGAGCGGCTGCAGCAGGTCGTGGCTGACCGCGGCGAGGAACTTGGTCTTCGACAGGTTGGCCGCCTCGGCTTCCGCCTTGGCCTCGCGCAGGCGCTGCTCGATCGCGGCGCGTTCGGCGATCTCCTCGCGCAGCTGGCCGTTGACCTGTGTCAGCTCGACGGTACGCTCACGCACACGCTGCTCCAGGTTCTGGTAGGCCTGGTGCAGCGCCTCGGCGGTGCGTCGCCGCTCGGTGATGTCGCGGATCAGCACGAACAGCCCGATCACCTCGCCGTCGCCGTCGAAATGGGGCACGTAGGCGCGCAGCAGCACCCGCCGCTCGCCGCTGCCGCTGACTTCGGGGAACTCGAAGGAGACGCTCTCGCCGGCCAGCGCTCGGGTCAGGTAGGGGCGCAGCTGGGCGCAGTGTTCGGCGCTGTGCAGAGCCTCGAGCTCACCGCCCAGCAGCAGATCTCGCGGCCAGCCGTACCACTCCTCGTAGACGCGGTTGGTGAACACGTAGCGCAGGTCGCGGTCGAGATAGGCGATCATCGCCGGCAGCTCGTCGGTGATGGTGCGAATCCAGTGCTCACGCTCGCGCAGCGTCTCGGCATGGCGAATGCGCTCGGTGACGTCGGTAAAGGTCAGCACCTGGCCGCCGCCGGGCATCGCATGGCCACGCACCTCCACCACGCGACCGTCGGCGAGATGCCGCTCGCAGGCCTGCGTCACGCCGTGGGCGTCGCCCGCCTCGATCAGCTCGCTGCGGTGGCACAGCGCCGCCAGATCATGCGGCACCGCCAGCGCCGCCAGCCCGGTCAGCTCGCGGAACCGCTGGTTGCACATCTCCAGCATGCCGCTGTCGGCGACCACGGCCACGCCCTGCGACAGGCTGTCCATGGTGGCCTGCAGCAGCCGGGTCTTCTGCGCCAGGGCATGCTCGCGCTGGGCGTGCTCGTGGCGCTTGAGCTCGGTGATGTCGACGTAGAGGAAGACGCGCCCCCCGCCGCGAGTCGGGCGCTGATGCACCTGCACCCAGCGGTCGTTGTGCAGCCGGTAGATCGTACGCCGGTCGCGATGGCCGAGCTGCTCGCTGACCACCAGCCCCGAACTCAGTGCCAGGCGCCGCAGGTCCTCGAGCTGCATGCCCTGGCGGATACGGATGCCGGCCGGACGCCAGAATTCGGCGAAGCGGCTGTTGTAGCGCAGGATGCGCTGATCGGCATCGAACAGCACGAAGGCGTCGGTGATGCTCTCGATGGCATCGGCCAGGTACTGGCCGGCGGCTTCCGCCCGCTCACGCGCCTCGGCCAGCAGCCGGTTGCTGGCACGCAGCTCGTGGGTGGTCTGGTTGAGCGCCTGGGTGCGCTCGCGCACCTGCTCGGCGAGCAGCACGGCGTGCTCGAAGGCGGCGTAGGGCGCACTGCGCGGCAGGTTGCTGGCCTCGACGCGCTCGATCAGCGCCGCGTTGATGCGCTTGAGCTTGGCGATCTCACGTTCGAGCTCCCGCTCGCGCTCAACGGACGCCATGGCCCCGTCGCAGCTGGCCGATGACGACACCGGTGAAGGTCTGGTTGAGGTGCATGCCATTGCACTGCTCTCCGTAGGTGTTGAATCCCACCACGCGCTGCTCGCGCAGCAGCGCCGAGGCGGCCTCGCCGATGCCGTCGGCCTCGATCTCCAGGCGGCGCAGGAAGCAGTCGCAGCCGATCACCAGCCGCGGCGGCCCCAGGCGCTCACGGATGTCGTCGAGCGCGGCGCGCAGGTCGTCGAGAATGGGCGCGGCGCGCATGGCCGTCAGTACGATGCCGTTCTCCACGGCGCAGTAGAAGCTCAGGCTGAGGTCCTCGTTGACCCGCTGGATCGAACGCACGTAGGCATGATCGTGCAGGCGTACCGCCAGCGGGTGGCGGGCGAAGACCACCTCGTCGAGCTCGTCGACCCGACACCCCACCAGTCGCGCATACTCCTCGGCGGCCGGCTCGGCGTTGAGCTCGATCACGCGCCGATGCTCGCGGTCGGCGGCAGTGACCACCAGCTTGTCGTCGAGCGGACGCAGGTGGTGGGTGGTGAACACCTCGAAGTCGAGCGGGGTGTTGATCATCACCACCACCGCGGCGGCGGTGCGAAAGCGCCCGTTGCCGTAGACGTGGGTGCCGGCCAGGCGGTTGTCATCGCCGGCGCTGCCGCCGAAGTGCGGGATGCTGCCGAGCGCCGCGTTGAGCGTTGCCAGCACGCGCTCTTCGCTGGCCGACAGGCCATCGAGCAGGGTCAGGGCGAAGGTATGGCCCTTGATCGGGGCGATGCCCACCTGTCGGCAACGATCGAGGAGCCCATCGGTGAGCTGCTGCGCGGCGAGCAGCGAGACCTGCTCCAGGTCGTCGAGCACCGCATGGTCGAGGGCGAAGTCGCGCTGGTCGAAGCCGATGGCGGTGATGCCGCCGCGGCTGTAGCCGGCATCGGTGATCTCGCCGGCGGTGGTGCAGCCGCACAGGGTCACGCCGCCGAAATGCTGCTCCAGGGCCTGGCCGAGCGCCTCGAGGTCGTACTCCGCCGAGCAGAAGAACAGCACGCCGCCGAGACAGGGGTGAAGCAGCCGGCTCGCCAGGTCCTGGGCGGCCATGTCGGGGTCGCGAGAACCGCTGTGGGCGACCAGCACTGCCGCGTGGCGGTCCGGGCTGGTGACGTAGGACGTGGGGAGTTCGATATCCATGGGGCGCTCGCAGTGAATGGCTCCTCAAGTATAGGAAGCGCCCGGGGGCGGGGATATGCCACTTGGGTGGCGTCCTTGGCACCCAGTGGCATACCTAGGTAGTAGACGACCTACCAGGACATGGTGACGCCCAGCGCCACGGTGTCGGTCTGCTCGACGTCACCGCCACCGTCCAGCGCGGCGATGTCGTGTCGATTGACCTCACCGACCAGGGTCAGGTAGTCGTTGATGTCGTGAAACAGCGCCAGGCCTCGCGTGCGGAACTCGAGGCCGGTCTGCTCGTCCTCGGTCTCGCCGAACGACAGCGCCACGCGGTTGGAGCCGAAGCGATAGCCGCCCTGCAGCAGGTAGCCGTCGCTGTCCACCTCGCGCAGCGCGGCGTTGCCCACGTTGTTGGTGAAGAAGGCGTTGACCCCCTCGGCGTTGAACCCGGACGCGCTCAGCGTGAGCGACCCCATGGTGGCCTGAACGCCGTAGCCCACGCCGCGCGAGGTCACCTCTTCCACGTCGGCGTCGCTGTTCTCGGAGGTCTGGTACTGGCCGTTCAGCCAGGTATAGACATCGATGCCGCCCAAGGTGGTTTCCCAGGTGAGCTCGGACTCGAACCGCGGTGCCTCTTCATAACGCCGCCCCAGCGGGCTTTCGTCGGCGGTATGCACCGGATCGAAGATGCCCGCGGCCAGGCGCAGACCGCCGGCCTTGGGCGTGCGATAGGTGATCTGGGCGGTGGGGAACGGATAGGGGTAGCCGGAGCCGATGTTGCCGAACGAGACGCCGCCGAAATCGACCAGCCCCAGGGTGTCGCTGACCTGCCCATGGCCGGAGAGCAGCTGGTCGAGGAAGATGTTGGAGCGGGCGAAGAGGCCGAAATCCTTGCCCACCAACACCTCGCCCCAGTCGCCCTCGATGGTGCCGTAGAACTGGCGCACGTCGATGCCGGTCTCGGTACCGTTGTCGTCGCTGTCGTTGATGGTGACCCAGAAGGAGGAGCGGGCTCCCAGCGTCAGTGCACCGACCTCGCGCGAGGCGTTGAAGCCGATCCAGTTGGGCAGGAAGCCCATCTTGACCCGCGACTGGCGGCGGTCGAAGCGCGAATCGGCCGCATCGACCTCGGTATTGACGTAGAAGACGTTGACGTAGCCGTCGGCGCTGAAACGGGTGCTGTCGCGCTCATAGAGGGTGATGTCCGCCTGGGCGGCGTGGCCAGCGGCGGCCAGGATGGCGGCCAGGCCGAACGCCAACGGGGTTTGTGCACGCATATGATTGTTCTCCCTTTTTCCTTGCTGGACCGCGGATTGCGGTCCCCGGAGGGAGTATCCGGAGCGCCTTGCTTCGCCTCCATGCCTCATGGGTGGGAAGGACGGCTGGCCTTGGTGGGTGGTACCGAAGCCTTACGCCCCGCTACCGAAGCAGGACATCGGCCCAGCGGCCCTACTCCTCGCCGGTGCTGGAGAGCAACTGGCTGAGCACGGCGCGCAGCTTGCCCGGGCGCAGCGGCTTGTTCAGGTACGGCAGGCGAGCCGCGCGCAGGCGCTGCAGCCAGGCGTCGCTGCGCTCGGCGGTGATGATGACCGCCGGCAGTTGCGGGCGGCCCCAGTGCTCGCGAAGCCACCGCACCAGCTCGTCGCCGGTCAGCCCTTCGTCCAGATGCAGGTCCACCAGCAGGAGGTCCGGTGGCGGCGGCGAGGCGGCGAGCGCCTCCTCGGCATCCAGCGCCAGCATGCAGGTCATGCCCCAGCCGCCGAGCAGGTCCTGCATGCTGGCCAGGATGCTCGGCTCGTTGTCGATCACCAGCACTCGATAGCCACTCAGGCCGGCCTCGGACAGCGCAGGGGGGGCCGCCAGGCGCGGCTGGCGGCCCGAGGGCCCCAGCGGCACCCGTACCGCGAAGCAGGAGCCACGCCCGGGCCAGGAGCGCACCGTCACTTCGTGCTCGAGCCGCGCGACGATGCGCTCGACGATGGCCAGGCCCAGCCCCACCCCCTTGCGGTCGCGGGCGTGGCGCGCCCCGACCTGGTGAAATTCGCGGAAGATCGCCCCGAGCTGATCCGCGGGGATGCCCGAGCCGCTGTCCCACACCTCGATCCAGAGCGCCTCGCCGCGGCGACGTGTGCCCAGCAGCACCCCACCCTGGCGCGTATAGCGGCAGGCGTTGGCGAGCAGGTTGCGCAGTACCCGGGCCAGCAGCCGGTAGTCGCTGACGACCCAGGCGTCGGTAACGCAGTGCCGGAACGCAAGGCCCTGGCTGTCGGCCAGCGAGGAGAATTCCGCCGCCAGCGACTCGGTCAAGTCGCGCAGGGCGAAGGGCTCGAGCTGCGGCTCGACCCGGTCCTGGTCGAGACGGGCGATGTCCAGCAGGTCGGTGAGCAGCTCCTCGGCGCCCTCCAGCGACAGGTGGATACGCTGCGCCAGGTCCTGGACCTCGCCCGCCAGGCGGCGCTCGAGCAGGGTGGCCACCAGCAGCCGCGCGGCGTTCATCGGCTGCAGCAGGTCGTGGCTGGCGGCGGCCAGGTAGCGATCCTTGCTGCGGTTGGCCTGCTCCGCGGCGTCGCGCGCCTCGCGCAGCTCGGCCTCGATGCGCCGGCGTTCGGCGATCTCCTGGCGCAGTTCGTCGTTGAGGCGCTCGAGCTCGCGGGTGCGATCCTGGACACGCGCCTCGAGCTGCTCGTTGAGCTGCTCGAGACGGCGCCGCGCCTGCTCACGCTCGGTGATGTCGGCGACGAAGGCCTCCATCACCACCTCCTCGTCCGAGGTTGGCTTCTGCACCACCGTCATCGCCACCGGCACGCTGCGCCCGCCGCCGCCGCGCAGGTGGGTGGTGTAGCCGACGAGCCGGCCTTCGGCGAGCAGGCGCCGCTGCACCTCGCAGGCATCCGCGGGATCGGCGAACAGGGCCGCCAGGGTGGTGCAGCGGGCCAGGGTGGCGGCCACGTCATCGTCGCCCAGCATGCTCGCGAGCGCGGGATTGGCGGCCCGCAGCCCGCCGCTCAGCGACGCCTGGAAGATACCGTGCAGGGCATTCTCGAACAGCCACTTGTAGCGGTTGCGCTCGGCCTCGAGTTCGGCCATGCGCGCCGTCAGTTCGGGGTAGTAGCTCTTGCGCGCCGACTGGCTGCCCAGGCCGATCAGCTCGCTGACCGAGAGCCCATCGGGGTCGGAGGGTTTCTTCACAAGGCCTCCCAGGGCGCTAGAGTGCCTCTTCGTAGACCACCGCCACGTCGCGCAGGCAGGAGCGCCGCGGGTTGGTCAGGATGCAGGGATCCTCCACGGCGTGTTCGGCCAGAAACGGCACGTCGCTGCTGCGCACGCCGGCGCCGCCCAGCGTTCCGGCGAGGCCCACGGCCCGCTTGAGCTCGACCAGGTGGGCGAGAAGCCGCTGCTTGACCATGTTCTGCGACAGCCCGCGGCAGTCGATGCCGAGCGTCTGCGCCACCCGCGTGAAGCGCTCCGGGGCGGCCTCGAAGTTGAAGGCGACCACGTGCTCGAGGAGCATCGAGTTGCACAGCCCGTGGGGCAGGTCGAGAAAGCCGCCCAGGCTGTGCGACATGGCGTGCACCGCGCCGAGGATGGCGTTGGAGAAGGCCAGCCCCGCCTGCATGCTGCCCAGCATGACCTGGGCGCGCAGCTCGCCATCGTGGGGGTTGTCGACCAGCGCCACCAGGTTGGCGTTGATCAGCCGCATCGCCTCCAGCGCGTGGCTGTCGGTCAGCGGCCCGCTACCGGTGGAGACAAAGGCCTCGATGGCGTGCACCAGCGCATCGACCCCGGTGCAGGCGGTGAGGAACGGATCCATGGTCAGCGTGACCTGAGGGTCGATCAGCGAGACGTCGGGCACCACCGACTTGCTGATGATCGAGAACTTCATGCGCCGCTGGGGATCGGAGATGATCGCGAACTGGGAGACGTCGGCCGAGGTGCCCGCCGTCGAGGGAATGAAGATCAGCGGCGGGATCGGCACGCGAATGGTGTCGACGCCTTCGAAGTCGAGAATGTGGCCGTCGTGGGCCACCACGATGCCGATGCCCTTGGCGCAGTCCATTGGACTACCGCCGCCCACCGCGACGATGGCATCGCAGCCGTAGTCGCGGTAGACCGCAGCCCCCGCCATGACCTCCTCGGCCCGCGGGTTCGGCGACACCTGCAGAAAGCGGTGACAGGGAATGCCGCAGGCGGCCAGGTCGGCCTCGACCTCGGCGACCCAGCCGGCGGCCAGCACCCCCGGGTCGGAGACCAGCAGGATGCGGTGCGCCCCGAAGGTCTGGGCGTAGTTGGCGACGGCGTGACGGGAGCCGTCGCCGAAGATGATCTCGGGGGCCACGAACTTGCGTAACTGGGCGATGCTGCTCGACATGGCGCCCGTACCTCGTTGTCGTTGTCATGGGTGTCATCGCTGAGAGTACCCGATGCCACCGGCGGCTTCCCTACACCCATGGTCTCAACGTCTCGCACCGCGGGCAGCCACTGCTCACCGGCGGCAGAACACCCGTGACTCGTGCACGTTGCGCGGGGTCAGGCCGGTAACGGAGCGCTCGCCGGCCTCGGCCTGATGGCGGGCGGCCTCGATCAGGTGGTGCTCCGGCGACAGCGAACAGACCGGGTCGGTGGCGGCGGCGTCACCGGTGAGCAGGTAGGCCTGGCAGCGGCAGCCGCCGACGTCCCGGTGGCGCTCGTCGCAGCGGCGGCACGGCTCGCGCATCCAGCCATCGCCGCGGTAGCGGTTGAAGGCCTCGCTGTCGTACCAGATCTCGCGCAGCGGCCGCTCGCGCACGTTGGGAAAGGTCATCGGCAGTATCCGTGCGCTGTGGCACGGCAGCACCGCGCCGTCGGGCGCCACGGTCATGAAGATCGCCCCCCAGCCGCCCATGCACGCCTTGGGACGGTCGTTGTAGTAGTCGGGCACCACGAACAGCAGGCGCATGTCGCGCCCCTGCGCCGCCAGCCGCTCGCGCCAGCGCGCGGTGGTGGCCTCGGCCGTTTCGAGCTGCTCGCGGCTCGGCAGCAGCCCCTCGCGATTGAGCTGCGCCCAGCCGTACATCTGGCAGTTGGCCAGCTCCACGGCGTCGGCACCCAGCTCGTCGCACAGGGCGATGATGGCGTCGAGCTCGTCGATGTTGTGACGATGCAGCACCACGTTGAGCACCATCGGGTAACCGGCGGCCTTGACCGCGCGGGCCATGGCGAGTTTCCTGGCGTGGGCCTTGGGCGAGCCGGCCACCGCCGCGGCGACGTCCGGGTCGGAGGCCTGCAGGCTGATCTGGATATGGTCAAGGCCGGCCGCGTGCAGCGCCGCGATGCGCGCCTCGTCGAGCCCCAGCCCGGAGGTGATCAGGTTGGTATAGAAGCCGAGCCGGCGCGCCTCGGCGACCAGGGTCTCGAGGTCCTGGCGCACCAGCGGCTCGCCGCCGGAGAAGCCCATCTGCACCGCGCCCATGGCGCGGGCCTGGGCCAGCACGTCCAGCCACTCCTCGGTGGCGAGCTCCTCCTTCACCGCGGCGAAGTCGAGCGGATTGGAGCAGTAGGCGCACTGCAGCGGGCAGCGGTAGGTCAGCTCGGCGAGCAGCCACAGCGGGGCGCCGGTGGCACCGTTGACGGCAGCGGTGTGAGTACGGTCAGTCATATTCGATCCAGCCCTGCCGCAAGGCCTCGTCGAAGAACTCGATGACGTCCTGAGCGAGCTCACCGCCCGCCCCCTCGGGGTAGCGACGGCTGAGCTCGTCGATCACCTCGGCGATATCGCGCTCACCGTCGACCAGCGAGAGAATCGCGCCGGCGCTGTCGTTGAGCTGCACCATGCCCTCGGGATAGAGCAGCACGTGGCGGCCCTGGGCCGCTTCCCACTGCAGGCGCCAGCCGCGGCGAAGCGCCGGCACCGAGCAGGCGTTCATGCCACCCCCCGATGGAACACGGCCCGATCGGTCACGCTGTGGTAGGGCGGGCGCCCGAGCTGGTAGGCCAGGGTCATGGCGTCGAGCATGCTCCACAGCACATCGAGCTTGAACTGCAGGATCTCCAGGGCGCGCTGCTGGGCGGCGGCGGTGGTGCACACCGCCAGCGCCACCTCGAGGCCATGGTCGACGTCGCGTCGGGCCTCCTTGAGGCGCTTGCGGAAGTAGCCGTAGCCGGCCTCGTCGATCCAGGGGTAGTGACCCGGCCAGGTGTCGAGCCGGCTCTGGTGCGCCTGGGGGGCGAACAGCTCGGTCAGCGACGAGATCGCCGCCTCCTGCCAGCTCGCCCGGCGTACGAAGTTGACGTAGGCGTCGACGGCGAAGCGCACGCCGGGCAGCACGTGCTCCTGGGCCCACAGTTCATCGCGGGTCAGCCCGACCGCCTCGCCCAGGGTCAGCCATGCCTCGATGCCGCCGGCGTCGTCATCGCGACCGTCGTGGTCGAGCAGGCGCTGGATCCAGCGGCGGCGGGTGGCGGCATCGGGGCAGTTGGCCAGCAGCGCGGCATCCTTCTGCGGGATCATCACCTGGTAGTAGAAGCGGTTGGCGACCCAGCCGCGGATCTGCTCCGGCGTGGCGCGCCCCTCGGCCATGTCGACCTGGTAGGGGTGATGGATATGGTAGTAGGCCCCCTTGGCCAGCAGGGCCTGGCGGAAAGCCTCGGGCGTCAGCGCAGCGGCGGTCGGTGTTTCAACGATGTTCATGGCGAGCCCCTATGTGTACTGGCTTGTTGTTATCTTCAGTTCAGCGGCGCGACGACGATGCTCCTGGCCGCTACAGGGTGAGCTGCATGCCGTCGTGGGCGACCTCGATGCCGTGCCGGTCGAGCACGGCGCGCTCGGCCGAGGTTTCGTCCAGGATCGGGTTGGTGTTGTTGATATGAATAAGGATGCGCCGCGTCGTCTCGGGCAGTGCGTCGAGCTCGGCGATCATGCCGCCCTCCCCGGCCAGGGCCAGATGCCCCATCTCGCGCCCGGTGGCGTCGGTGATGCCCAGACGCGCCATCTCGTCGTCGTGCCACAGGGTGCCATCCACCAGCACGCAGTCGGCCTCGGCCATCAGCGCCCGCGCCGCGTCGCTCGGCTCTCCCAGGCCGGGCGCGTAGAAGAGCGCGCCGCCCGTCAGCCTGTCGTGGAACAGCAGCCCCAGGTTGTCGCCGGTCGCCGGCGAACCGCGGCGGGGAGAGTAAGGTGGCGCATTGGAGCTCAGCGAGAGTGCAGTGATCTCGAGTTCGGGGCAGCTCGGCACCCGGAAGGTGCAACGCTCGCATGCGTCCGCCAGCGGAATCTCGCGCCAGGCGAGCCCACCGTTCCAGTGGCGCAGCATGGGAAACAGCGGGAAGCCGCTGGAAAGGTCATCATGCACGCGAGGCGTGCACCAGACGTCGAAGGGGCACCCTTCGCGCAGCGACAGCAGGCCGCTGACGTGATCGATCTGGGCATCCACGAGCAGCACCTCGGCGATGCCGCTGTCACGCAGGCCACGGGTCGGCCAGAGCGCCGGATGGGCGTTGAGCTGGGCGCGGATATCGGGCGAGGCGTTGCACAACAGCCAGCGCTCGCCGTCCATGCTGACGGCGATGGAGGATTGGGTCCTGGGGCTCAGGCCGACGCGCCCCTGGCGCACCCCACGGCAGTTGTCACAGTTGCAGTTCCATTGCGGAAAACCGCCGCCGGCAGCCGAGCCGAGTATGAGCACCTGCATGGCGACTCCCCCCGAATCGAACGGGGCCGTACGGCCCCGTTCATGAATGGCACGGTTCGGATAGTCCGATCAGCGGTTGGCGATGTAGAGGGTGACCTCGAAACCGAGGCGCAGGTCACGAAAGCTGGGCTTGGTCCACATGGCGTCTCTCCTGTTGGATTCCTGGGTGATTGGCAGCCGTGCCGTGGGGCGACGGCACGAACCCAGTAAAGCATTCGAGGCGCACTCGGGAGGCGCTACTTTGGAGGGAGGCCGCCTCCTTCATTGGAGCCAACCGGGAAGTCGGGCCGCGCCTCCTGACCGGTGCACGCAGGAAGCGCCGGGGCCGAAGCCCCGAGGCCGGCCCTGCCCGGCTAGCGCTCCTCCCGCCGAGCCTCGAGCCAGCCTTCCAGCGCCGCCAGGGTCACGGGGATACTGGCCAGCAGGACCTGGAGTTCGGCCGCCGCCTCGCGACGCTGCTCGGCGCGGGCAAATCGTTCCAGGCGCTGGGCGATGCCGGCCAGGCGGCGCCCGCCCAGGCTGCCCGATTCGCCCTTGATGCGATGGGCCCCCTGCTCCAACCGCGCCATGTCGTCCCTCTCCCAGGCGGCGTGAAGATTCTCGGCATGCTGCTGCAGCTGCTCGCGATGCACGGCCAACAGGGTGGCGAGCGCCTCCGCCCCCAGCGTTTCCTGCAGTTCGACGAGCACGTCCTCATCCACGATGCCGTCCGGCGAGCCCTCGGCCGGCGCCGGGTCCGATGTGCCGGGCAGTGCTCTCCCCGACAAGCCATGCCGGAGCGAGGCCGCCAACTCGTCGCGCCGCAGCGGCTTCACCAGGTAGTCGGTCATGCCGGCCATCAGGCAGCGTTCGCGCTCGGCGCCCGGCCCGCCTGCGGTCATGGCCACGATCGGCACCCTGGCGCACCAGCCGCCGGCCGCGCGCAAGCGTCGAGTGGTTTCCAGGCCGTCCATGCCCGGCATCTGCACGTCCATGAAGATCAGGTCGAAAGTCTCGCTGGCGGCCAGTTCCAGCGCTCGGCTGCCGCTCTCCACCACGCTGACGTGGCAGCCGTGGCGTTCGAGCAGGGCCACCGCCACCTGCTGGTTCACCGGGTCGTCCTCCACCAGCAGCACCCTGACGCCCACCGCCGGCTCCAACTTTGCCGGCTCGGGCGTTTCCGGCTCATGCTCGCCGTGGGACGGCTCCAGCGGCAGCTCGATCCAAAAACGGCTGCCCCGGCCGGGATGGCTATCCACGCCAATGGCGCCGCCCATGGCCTCGGCCAGGCGCCGGCAGATGGCGAGCCCGAGCCCGGTCCCGCCGTAGCGCCTGGCCGTCGAAGCATCGCCTTGACGAAAGGGTTCGAAGAGCCAGGCCAGCTTGTCTTCCGGGATGCCCGGACCGGTATCGCAGACCGCCAGGTTCAGTCGCCCCTGCGCACTCAGCGTCGCCTCGACACGCACTTCGCCCTGCTCGGTGAACTTGATGGCATTGGAGAGAAGGTTGAGCAGCACCTGGCGCAATCGGGTCGGGTCCCCCATGAGCGACTCGGGCAGGACCGGCGATATCTGCGTCACCAACGCCAGGCCTTTGCCCCGGGCGCGCGGTGCGAAGAGTTCGCAGGCGTCGTCGATCAGCGCAGCCAGGCGGAACGGACGCCGCTCGAGTTCCAGCTTGCCCGACTCGATCTTGGAGAAGTCGAGGATGTCGTTGATCAGTTCCAGCAGGCGCGCCGCGCTGACGTGCAGGGTTCGGGCATACTCGCGGGACTGGGCGTCGATCGGCTGATCGAGGAGCAGGTCGCTCATGCCGATGACGCCGTTGAGCGGCGTGCGAATCTCGTGGCTGACCGTGGCCAGGAACTCCGATTTCGACTGGCTGGCGGCTTCGGCCCGGCGGGCAGTGAACTGGAGCTTGCGGCTCAGCGATTCCAGCGAGCGACGTGCCTCGGCATTGTCACGCGCCTCGCGCACCAGAAAGACGATCACCAGCATGGCGGCCAGGCTCATGGCCAGGATCAGCGCCAGCAACAGGGCATAGAGGGTCTGCAGCACCTTGCGATCATGGGTCGCCGACTCGGCCAGGTGGCCGTTGACGGCGATGATCAGCTGCTCGGTCAGCCCCCCCACGCGCTCCAGGCGGTCGGCCAATACCCAGCGCTCCCCCTCTTCCAGCTGGGCGATCTCCTGGAGCAGGCGATCCAGGTCGTCAATGAGCACGATCAGGTCGGACAGCAGCCGGTCGGCCAGGGACACCTGGGCGAGGGCGCGACTGATGTCGCCGCGCTGCAGCAGATTGACGCGACTGTAGATCAGTTCGAAGCGCAGTCTCAGCGCCTCCAGGGAGCTTACATTGGCCGTGTGCAACGCCAGGTCGCTGCGCAGCTGGGTGATGTCGCGGTCGAGCTTGTAGGCGTGCCAGGCCGCGTCTTCGATCACGCTCTGGTGGAGCTGCTCCTGACGCCAGGCGGTCAGCCCCACCACCACCAGGGCGGCGGTGAAGAACATCAGGGCCGCCGCCGCCCCCAGCTTCAGTCGTAGCGGGTAGCGCAGCATGCGGCGATGCCTCGCGTCGGATCGGGGTTAGGGGACATGGACGCTGCCCACATGCCATACCGAACGGTGGCGAATGGTTTCGTTGAGCAACTCCGGATGCTCGTCGAAGGGATAGAGGACGAACATCGGCCCCAGGTCACGTACGGCAATGGGCTCCCCGTCGCGTTCGAGGGCCAGGATGACGTCATAGGCATGAAAGTCGGCGACCGGCACCTCGGATTCGTACTCGTTCAGCGCCCGGATCCGCACATGGTCGCTGCGGGTGCCGGCCGCCTCCAGCAGGGCGCGCAGCAGTGGCCCCTCGAAGCGGCCGACGCCCTCGGTCCAGGGGGTGCTCGTCTCGATCACACCCTGGGGGAGGGACTTCAGCATCGCGCGATCAAGATGCAGCTCCTCACCGACGTTGGGGTGCTCGATATCGCCCACCACCCTGAGCAGCACGTCGCCCTGCGGGGGTGGCAACGGCTCCGCCATCAGCGGCAAGGCAACGCTGGACAGGAGAAACAAGCTGACGGTCAAGACGGCGCGACCAGGCCACAATGAAGACATCGAGGGGCTTCCGTGTTTTTGCAAAGCCCCAAGCCTACGCGAATCGCCGAAGAAGTTCAGGTCGAACGACTGGCTAACCAACGGCAGGGGGCCGCGCCCCCTGCCGGGCCCGTCGTCACGCCTCCCCGTCCTTCTGTTCGCAGCGCACCAGGTCCTCGTAGGCGTGCCAGCTGGCATGCCCCAGCACCGGCAGGATCAGCGCCAGACCGATGTAGAAGGTCAGCACTCCCACCAGCACGCACGCGGTCAGGATGACGGCCCACAGCAGCATCGGCCGGAAGTTGCGCGCCACGGCACGCACGCTGGCTTCGATGCCCTCCATGAAGGTCAGGTCCTGGTCCATCAGGGTCGGGATGGCCACCACGCTGATGGAGAAGGCGCCGAAGGCCAGCACGGCCCCCACTGCGGTGCCCACCGCTATCAGGCCAAGCCCGTCCGGGGTGGTCAGCAGGGAGGCGTAGAGTTCGACCGCCCCAGGCGCCTCGAAGCCGAAGAAGAGCGCGAACAGCAGCGTGGCCAGGCGGATCCAGGCGAGAAAGAAGATCATCATCATCACGCCCATCATCGCCAGTTGCCCCGCGTGCGGGCGCCAGGCGCCGAAGGCGTCGCCCAGGTGCGGCGCGCGCCCCTCCTCGAGGGCACGGCTGATGCCATAGGAGCCGACCGCCACCAGCGGCCCGAGGAACATGAAGCCCGCCACCAGTGGCAGCAGCCAGTGCCACAGGTCGAGTAAGACGGCACCTGCCGTGATGGCAATACTCAGGCCGACCCAGAACATGCCGTAGGCGAGGCTGACCGCCGCGGCCTGACGGAAGTCCTCGAAGCCGGCCGACAGCCAGGCCTTGGGCCTGTCCATGCCGATCGGGTTGATGATGATCTTGACGTTGGGAGTGGAGGGCTGTCCGGCACTTCTTGTGGCTGCATTCATTGTCGTACCCCGTTTGGTCGCCATGAGAAGGACGATGCGAGCGTTTTTCCGGCCGGGAGGTCCGGATGACGTCTTGTTGTCTTCGTACTCCTCTACTGTAGTTGAGCGGGCTCAAGGCTGCCGCGCAATGTTGTCAACGCAGCGCGCAAACCAGCCTGCCCCGAGTGCGTTCGACATGAACGTGCGCTTCGCAGGCGTGGTCCAACGGGAGGAAATCCATCAGGAACTTGCCGATGAAACGGACCCTTCACGAGGCGATCGCGATGCTGCTCGGCGTGCTGCCGCTGCTGGGAAGCGCTATCCCAAGCCTTGCCGAAGACACCTTCTCCACCGAGCAGATGGCCCTCATGGCGGGCGCCTGCGCCAACTGCCACGGCACCGACGGACGACTGGCCGGCAGCGTGCCGACCATCGCCGGGAGGCCCGCCGCCGTTCTCGAAGCGCGACTGCTCGCCTTCAAGCGCGACGAGGCGAGCGATGCCACCGTCATGAACCGTATCGCCAAGGGCTTCAGCGACGAGGAACTGGCTGCCCTGGCCGGCCATTTTTCCGCCATCGACCCACAGGCCGACGAGGCCTGGGAAACCGAACAGGGAGCACAGGAGTGAGACCCACGCCATGACAAAGGATTGCCTACGTCCTGACCTCGACCGTCGCCGGTGGCTCAAGCGCCTGGGGGCCGCCTCGCTGCTGCCGCTGGTCGGCGGCGTCACGCCCTTCGCCATTGGCAACCGGCACGCCGGTCAAGTCGTGGTGGTGGGCGGAGGCTTCGGCGGCACCACCGCGGCCAAGTACCTCAAGCGAGCCAATCCAGCAATCGAAGTGATCCTGGTCACGCCCGAAGAAGTCTTTCATACCGGCCCTTTCAGCAACCTGCACCTGGGCGGGCTGCGCAGCATGGACGCCCTCGCCCATGGCTACGACGAGCTGCAGGACCGCTACGGCGTGCGCGTGATCCATGCCACCGTGGAGAGCGCCGACACCAACGCGCATCGCGTCAGGCTCTCCACCGGGCGCGAACTGGAGTACGACCGGCTGATCCTCTCCCCCGGCATCGACATGCGCTGGGACGCCCTGGAGGGCTACACCGAGGAAGCGGCCGAGAAGGCGCCCCATGCGTGGCGGGCCGGCCCCCAGACGGAACTGCTGCGCACCCAGCTGCTGGCCATGGAGGACGGTGGCACCTTCGTCATGGTCGTCCCCTCCGCCCCCTTCCGCTGCCCGTCTGCTCCCTACGAGCGCGCCAGCCTGGTGGCCAGCTACCTGACCCGCTACAAGCCGAAATCGAAGATACTGATCCTCGATGCCAAGGACGGCTTCTCCAAGCAGGCGCTGTTCATGGAGGGCTGGGAGCGACTCTATGGCGATCGCATCGAGTGGGTGGGGCGCTCCGCTGGCGGCCGCGTGACCCGGATCGATGCCGAGCGGCGCGAGGTCGAGACCGAGCTCGGCAGCGTGCAGCGGGCCGAGGTGCTCAACGTGATACCGCCGCAGAAGGCCGGCGGGATCGCCGAGCGAGCCGGCGTGACCGACGCTTCCGGTTGGGTACCGGTCAAGCCGGAGACCTTCGAGTCGCAACGGGCCGAGGACGTCTTCGTGATCGGCGATGCGGCGGCCGCCGACCCGATGCCCAAGTCGGCCTTCTGCGCCAATGCGCAGGCCAAGGTCGTGGCGGCGGCCGTTGTCGCCTCGCTGGCGTCTCGCCCGGCTCCCGAAGCGTACTGGACCAGTGCCTGCTATAGCCTGGTTGGGCCCGAGTACGGCATCTCGGAGGTCGGCGTCTATCGGGTGCGGGACGGC
The DNA here is from genome assembly GCF_015992245.1 of Halomonas sp. SS10-MC5. Lineage (NCBI taxonomy): Bacteria > Pseudomonadati > Pseudomonadota > Gammaproteobacteria > Oceanospirillales > Halomonadaceae > Halomonas > Halomonas sp. SS10-MC5. The sequence goes on from NZ_CP065435.1 coordinate 3,483,278, forward strand.
GCCATCGCCGAGGTCGAAGGGGCCGGCGGCCTGAGCCCGCAGGGCGCTTCCGAAGCCACCCGCGCCCTCGAGGCCGAATACGCCACCGGCTGGTACAACGCGATCTGCCAGGACACCTGGGGCACCAGGGCCTGATGTCCCGGCGCGCCTCAGCGCACGATCATCACCGACATCTTCGAGTGGTGCACGACATGTTCGGCATTCGGGCCCAGCACGTAGTCGGCGAACTTGCGCTTGTTGTGCGAGGCCATCACGATCAGGTCGACCTGGAGCTTCTTGGCCGCCTTGACGATGGCCTCCCAGGGGGAGCCATCGACGATCACCGACTGCACCTTGACGTCGTCGGGCACGTGTTCCTGGATGAAGCGGTGCTGCGCCTGCGACAGCGCCTCGTGCGCCTTCTCCGCGAAGTCGCTAGGAAAGTAGGAGCCGACCAGCGGCATGTGGTAATCCGGCAGCACCGTCACCACGTGCAGCGAGGCCCCGAAGGTGCGGCACAGGGTCAGCGCCGTGGGCAGCGCCTTGACCCAGGAGGACTCTTCGTTGAGGTCCACCGGCAGCAGTATCTTTTCGTACATCGTTCCCCCTCCTCAAGCAGCGTGGGCAGTCGTCGGCCGCTGCTGGCGCCGCCGACGCTGCAGCACTACCACCAGGCCGAACACCAGGAAGCCCGGGAGCCACATCCACTCCTTGGCCCAGCGATCCACCGGGGCCAGCACCTCGACGATCTCCTGGTCGAAATCGAAGCCGAGATCCTCGGCCGTGCTACCGAACTCGACGAAATCGACGAGGGTCCGGTCGTCCTCGGTCATCAGCTCCAGCCCCAGCCGCTCCATGCGCTCCTCGGCGGTGTCACCGCGCGGGACCGGCACCAGGACGTAGGTCGTCAGGGGATCGCCGAAGGCATCCTCGCCGGCCACCTGCACGCGCAGCTGGCTGCCGTCGTCCACGCTCGCCAGCGCCTGGGCGAAGTCCGCCGGCGGCACCGACTCGTAGGGGTCGTGGATCCGATCCATCCAGAAGCCGGGGCGGAACAGGGTGAAGGCGACCAGCAGCAGCAGCAGCGACTCGTACCAGCGGTTACGTACCAGGAAGTAGCCCTGCGTGCCGGCGGCGAAGATGAGCATGGCGATCGTCGCGATGATGAATATCACGATGCCCTGCAGCCAGCCCACCTCGATGAGCAGCAGGTCGGTATTGAAGATGAACAGGAACGGCAGCGCCGCGGTACGCAGGCTGTAGTAGAAGGCCTGAAAGCCGGTGCGCAGCGGGTCGCCACCCGAGACCGCCGCCGCCGCAAACGACGCCAGCCCCACCGGTGGCGTTACGTCGGCCATGATGCCGAAATAGAACACGAACAGATGCACCGCGATCAGCGGCACGATCAGGCCGTTCTGCTGGCCCAGCAGCACGATCACCGGCGCCATCAACGCCGACACCACGATGTAGTTGGCGGTGGTCGGCAGGCCCATGCCGAGGATCAGGCTGAGCAGCGCGGTGAGCAGCAGGATCAGCATCAGGTTGCCCATGGCCAGGACTTCGACCACGTCGGCCAGCACCAGGCCCACGCCGGTCTGCGAAACCGCCCCCACCACGATGCCGGCGGTGGCGGTGGCGATGCCGATGCCGATCATGTTGCGGGCACCGGCCACCAGGCCGTCCCACAGGTCGAGGAAGCCCTCCTTGACGTCCGCCGCGAGGCGGCTGCGGCCGCGGAACAGGGCGGTGATGGGGCGTTGGGTAAGCATGATGAAGATCATGAACACCGTGGCCCAGAAGGCCGAGAGCCCCGGCGACAGGCGTTCCACCATCAGGCACCAGACCAGCACGACCACCGGCAGGATGTAGTGCAGGCCGACCATCACCGTGGGCCGGGTCTGGGGCAGCGTGACCACCTGGGAGGTGGGGTCATCGAGCTCCAGCTCAGGGTAGAACGAGCCGAGCTTGAGCAGGCCCACGTAGACGATCGCCAGGATGACCCCGACCACCCAGGGCGTGGCCTCGCCCAGCACCGGCTTGAGCCAGCCGAGGCCATAGTAGACGCCAAACGAGAGCGCCATCAGCAACAGCAGGCCGGTCAGGAAGCCGACCGCCTTGTTGAGGAAGGGGCGTACCGGGTTGCTCGACGGCAGGCCCTGCATGTCGGCCTTGAGCGCCTCGAGGTGAACGATGTAGATCAACGCGATATAGGAGATCAGGGCCGGCAGGAAGGCATGCTTGATCACCTCCACGTAGGAGATGCCGACGTACTCCACCATCAGGAAGGCCGCGGCGCCCATGACCGGCGGCATGATCTGGCCGTTCACCGACGACGACACCTCCACCGCACCGGCCTTCTCGGCCGAGAAACCGACCCGCTTCATCATGGGGATGGTGAAGGTGCCGGTCGTCACGGTATTGGCGATGGACGAGCCCGAGATCAGGCCGGTCATGCCGGAGGCCACCACGGCCGCCTTGGCCGGCCCGCCCTTGTAGTGGCCGAGCAGCGAAAACGCCACCTTGATGAAATAGTTGCCGGCCCCGGCCTTGTCGAGCAGGGCGCCGAACAGGACGAACAGGAACACGAAGCTGGTGGAGACACCCAGGGCGATGCCGAACACACCCTGGGTGGTCAGCCACTGGTGGTTGATCAATCCGTACAGGCTGACCCCGCGGTGGGCCAGGATGCCTGGCATGTAGGGGCCGAACAGCGAGTAGACGATGAACAGCGAAGCCACGATGGCCAGCGGCGGCCCCAGCGCCCGCCGGGTCGCCTCCAGCAGCACCAGGATGCCGACCACGCCCACGATCACGTCCTGCAGGATCGGCGATCCGGGGCGGTTGGCGAGCTCGGCGTAGAACAGGAAGATGTAGGCGGCACAGAAGGCACCCACCAGGCCGAGCACCCAGTCCTGCAGAGGAATGCGGTCACGGGGCGAGCGCTTGAGCGCCGGATAGGCCATGAACGCCAGGAAGGTGGCGAAGGCCAGGTGAATCGAGCGCGCCTCGGTCGCGTTGAACACCCCGAAACGGAGCAAGAACGGTAGCGGCGAGGCGATCCAGAGCTGGAACAACGACCACGCGGCCGCGATGCCGACCAGCAGCTTGCCGGGAGCCCCCAGCGGCTTGCGCGCCCCGCTGTCACTCGAGGCCACCATGTCCTCGAGATCCACCTCGGGCTTTTGTGGATTCGTATTTTCGTTAGTCATTACCGTCGTGCCCCACGATCGCTTCGCCTCGATGATGGCCCGCTCCAAAGCATAGCCGGTCCATCCAGACGTCTGTGCCGGTCCAAACGGATGCGCGGACCCCTAGGGTCCGCGCATCTCACCAGAGGGAGTCCTTACCCCTCGATCCTACTCACTCGATCCAGCCACGCTCACGATAGTAGCGCGCAGCGCCGTCGTGCAGCGGTGCGGTCAGGCCATCGGAGATCATCTCCTCTTCGTTGAGGTTCTCGAACGCCGGATGCAGGCGCTTGAAGCGATCGAAGTTCTCGAATACCGCCTTGACGGTCTCGTAGACGATCTCTTCGTCCACCTCGGCGGAGGTCACGAAGGTGGCCGCCACGCCGAAGGTCTCGACGTCCTCGTCGTTACCACGATACAGGCCGCCGGGGATGACCGAGCGGGTGTAGTAGGGATGCTCCTCGATGAGGGCGTCGATCTCGTCGCCGGTCACCGGGACGAGGCGAGCGTCGATGGTGGTGGTGGCTTCCTGGATGGAGCCGTTGGGATGCCCTACCACGTAGACCATGGCATCGATGTTGTTGTCGGCCAGGGCCGCGGCCTGCTCGGCGGCATCGAGCTGGGAAGCCAGCGAGAAGGTATCGGTATCCCAGCCCATCGCCTCCATCACCACGTTCATGGTGTTGCGCTGGCCGGAGCCCGGGTTGCCGATGTTGACGCGCTTGCCGGGGAAGTCGGTGAAGTGCTCGATGCCGGAGTCGGCGCGCGCCACCACGGTCAGTGGCTCGCCGTGCATGGTGAAGACGGCCCGCATGTCCTCCCAGGCGCCGTCGGACTCGAAGTTGTCCTCGCCATGGTAGGCGCGGTACTGGACGTCGGACTGCACCACGCCCATGTCGAGCTCGCCGTTGCGCATGCCGTTGACGTTGGCCACGGAGCCGCCCGTGGACGGGGCGTTACAACGGATGTTGTGCTCGTCACTGCCGCGATTCACCATGCGACAGACGGACTGGCCCACCACGTAGTAGACGCCCGTCTGGCCGCCGGTACCGATGGTGATGAAGCGCTCTTGGGCCACGGCCGGGGCGGAAAACATGGCGGCACCGAGGAGGGCACCCGAAAAGGCTGCCGCGGAAAAAGCATGGCGTTTCATTAACACACCTCTTTGACGTTATTGGCTAGTCGTCATTGCTGACGAGCATGATCCCTGGGTAGCCAGGCGCTGAAGCCACTGGCTGGCGGAAACAACCGCTCCCCTCTACTTTAGCGAAAAAAACGTCGGGACGATGGGTCTTTTTCAACTGTCCTAATTTTAGTCTGGCTTTTCGTTTAGTGTGCGTTAATTCCTGATATGCATGGGCCATGAGAAGACCTAACCGCCCGAGTGGCCGCCCTGCAGCGCGCCTTGGACACCGGCGCTGGCGACCGCCACACTCAAGGCACAGCCCAAGAGGGAGAGCGCACATGACAGGGCAACTGGAGTGCTGCCAGGGCGACATCGCCCGACAGTCCGACATCGACGCCGTGGTCAATGCCGCCAACGCCGAGCTGCGCCCCGGCGGGGGCGTGGCCGGCGCTCTGCATCGGGCGGCCGGGCCACGGCTCGATCGCGCCTGTCGGCCGCTGGCGCCGATCGCACCGGGTGAGGCGGTGATCACCGAGGCCTTCGACCTGCCCAACCGCTACGTCATCCACTGCCTCGGTCCGGTGTACGGCCGCGACAGGCCGGAAGCGGAACTGCTCGCCGCCTGCTATCGCAACGCCCTCGAGCTGGCCGAACGCCACGGGCTGACCAGCATTGCCTTCCCGGCCCTGTCGGCGGGCGCCTTCGGCTATCCCCTCGAGGAGGCCGCCCGGGTCGCCCTCGCCACGGTGCACGAGACGCTGCCTCGCTGTCCCGGCATTGCAAAGGTGCGCTTCGTGCTGTTCGATGCCGGAAGCGCCGAGGTCTTTCAGCGCAGCCTGGATGCGCTGGGCTAGACGTTGTACCCCAGCGTTCTCGGCAACCACAGGGCGACCTCGGGGAACAGCGCCACCAGCGCCAAGGCGCCGGCCATGGCCAGCACGAACAGCAGCGCCCAGCCCAGGGTCTGCTCCAGGCGTATCCTGGCGATCTCGGTGGTCACCATCAGGTTGACCGCCACCGGCGGCGTGAACTGGCCGATGGCGATGTTCATCGCCAGCAGCACGCCGAACCATACCGGGTTCCAGCCGAAATGCTGCATCACCGGGATCAGGATCGGCATCATGATCAGGTAGATCGAGATGGCGTCGAGCAGCATGCCCGCCAGCAGCACCGCCAGCATGACCAGGATCAGCAGCAGTGCACCGTTGTCGGACAGGCCGATGATCCACTCCGCCAGGTGGCGGAAGGTGCCGAGCATGGTGCCGGCCCAGGCGAAGATACCCGCCAGGGCGATAATCAGCATCACCACGCCGGAGATCACCGCCGCCTCGCCGAACAGGCTCCACAGGTCGCGCCAGCCGATCTCGCGGGTCAGGAACAGCCCCACCAGAGCGCCATAGGCCACCGCCACCACGGCCGCCTCGGTGGGCGTGAACAGCCCCGAGCGCAGCCCGCCGAGGATCAGCACCGGGGCGAACAGCGCCGGCAGTGCCTGCTTGAAGGTCTCGCCCACCGCGAGGCGCTCGTCGCCCGCCGCCGAGGTGCCGCCCTCCCAGCCGTAGCGTCGCGACACCAGCAGCGCCGGCACCAGCAGCGCCAGGCCGGCGAGGATACCGGGAAAGAGCCCGGCGGCGAACAGCGCGCGCAGGTCGACGCCGGGCACCACGATCGAGTAGAGAATCAGCGCCACCGAGGGCGGGATCAGGATCGCCGTGGAGGCCGAGGCGGCGATCAACGTGGCCGAGAAGGGCTTGGGATAGCCCGCCCGGGTCATGCTCGGCAGCATCACCATGGCCACCGCGGCGGCGTCCGCCGGGCCGGAGCCGCTCATGCCGCCCATGATCATGCACACCAGCACCGCGACCAGCGCCAGGCCGCCGTGGCGCGGCCCGATCAGCGCCTGGGCGAAGCGCACCAGGCGCAGCGCCACCCCCGCGCGCTCGAAGATCAGCCCGGTCATGATGAACAGCGGGATGGCGATCAGCGGGTACTTGCCGATGCTGTTGTAGGTGTTGGTGCCGAGCGTGGCCAGCATCGCCGGCGAGAGGCCCGAGACGATGCCCACTGCCCCGGCCAGGGCCAGCGAGAAGGCCACCGGTACGCCGGCGATCAGCAGCCCGGCGAAGGCCAGGATCATCCACAGGTCAGGGCTCATCGTCGAGCCTCCCGCGCCAGCGGTCGAGGAGCTGCTGCGCCAGGCGCACCAGCATCGTGGCCGAGAGCAACGGCAGCCACACCAGGTACCACCACTGCGGCAGGCCGAGCCCCGGCGACAGCGACTCCCACTGGTACTCCTCCCAGGTCAGCTTGGCGCCGTACCAGGTGATCAAGCCCAGCACGATGGCACAGCTCAGGCCCTGGAAGAGGATCAGGGCGCGACGCGGCGCCGTCGGCAGCGCGCGTTCGAGCAGGCCGATGCGGATATGGCCGTTGCGTCGCAGCGCCACCGAAGCGCCGGTGAAGGTCAACACCACCAGCAGGAACACCGAGAACTCCTCGGTGAAGGCGAGCGACCCGCCGGTCACGTAGCGCGTCACGACATTGCCCAGGCTGATCAGCGAAATGACCGCCAGCGCCAGTGCGCCCAGCCAGCGCTCCGGCCTGGCGTCGGGGGAGAGTTTCATCGAAGCCTCGCGATAACGGGCCCGGCGTCGGCAGGCGACGCCGGGGTCAGGCTTGTTCCAGCGCGATGGAGTCAGCGCGCCTCGATGGCCTCACGCGCGGCATCGACCAGCTCCTCGCCAATACGCGGGGTCCACTTGTCATGCACGCTCTGGGTCGCGTTGACGAATGCCTGGTGCTGCTCCTCGGTGAGCTCGGTGACCTCAACGCCGCGCTCCTGGATGGCGGCCAGGCGCTCGCTCTCCTGTTCGCGGGTCATGGCGATCTCCCACTCGCCCGCCTCGATGGCGGTCTCGCGCAGGATCTCGCGCTCCTCCTCGGAGAGCGTTTCCCAGACCTGCTGGTTGACGGCGAAGATCAGCGGATCGTTCATGTAGTTCCACAGCGTCAGGTACTGTTGGCCGACCTGATCGATGCGCGCCACGTCGAACACGGAGAGCGGGTTTTCCTGGCCGTCCACGGCGCCGGTGGTCAGCGCGGGCTGGGCGTCGGTCCAGCTCATCTGGGTCGGGTCGGCGCCCAGCGCGGTGAAGGTATCCTGGAACAGCGGCGAGCCGACCACGCGGATCTTGAGGCCGTCGAGGTCGCCGGGCTCGTCGATGGGGCCGCGCGAATTGGAAAGCTGGCGGAAGCCGTTCTCGCCCCAGGCCAGCGGAATCACGCCGCGCGATTCGATGGCCTCGAAGATCATCTCGCCGGCCGCACCGCCGGTCACGGCATCCACGGCGGCCTCGTCGGGCATGAAGAACGGCAGCGAGAAGAGGTTGAGTTCGGGTACCTGCGGCGACCAGTTGATGGTCGAGCCGACGGCCATGTCGATCAGGCCCGAACGCATGGCCGAGAATTCCCGCGTCTGATCGCCGTTGACCAGCTGCGAGTTGGGGTAGACACGCAGGGTGAGCTCTCCGTCGGTGCGCTCTTCCACCAGTTCGGCCCACTTCTCGGCCGCCTGCCCCCAGGGGAATGCATCGGAAAGCACGGTGGAAATGGAGAGTTCGCGGGCCTGTGCGGAGAGCGACGCGGCCAGCACGGTGGCCCCGGCCACGGCAGCGGCGATACGGGAGATACGGCTTGCTGAGATCATGACGTGTCCTTGCAGCTGAGGCCGGTTGCGGCACGACCGGCCATGATTATCGTTCCGGCGGGCATCGACGTAAGCATCGCCGCGCCTCGACATTCTACGACGTCACGCGTTGAATGGTAGCCCGTTAACGATATAGGACGACGCCCGGGGACCACCTGCTACCCTCGCCGGGCCGAAGACATGAAGGAATCCGCCGTGCCGCTGCGCGACCTGCTGCTTGGCCTCTCGATCGTGGCGATCTGGGCCCTGAACATCATCGTCATCAAGCTGGGCGTCGAGGAGCTGCCGCCGCTGCTGCTGACCACCCTGCGCTTTCTCCTGGTGGCCGCCCTGCTGGTGCCCTTCCATCCCGTAGCGCGCCATCAATTGCCCTTCCTGCTGCTGCTGTCGGCCACCTTCGGCACCCTGCACTTCGCCCTGCTATTCATCGGCCTGGGCCAGGCGGAGGCCGGTACCGGGGCACTGCTGGTACAGATGGGCACCCCCTTCGCCACCCTGCTGGCGGTGATCTTCCTGGGCGAGAGGCTGAGCGCCAAACGGCTGGTCGGGCTGGCGCTGTCGTTCGGCGGCGTGGTGGTCCTGGCCGGCGGCCCCAGCCTGCCTTCGCCGTTGCCCATGGCATTGCTGCTGCTCAGCGCCCTCGGCTGGGCGGTCTCGCAACTGTTGATCAAGAAAGGGCCCAATCTGGCGCCGATGGCGCTGGCGGGCTGGACGGCGCTGTTTGCCGTGCCCCAGGTGGCACTCGGCTCGTGGTGGTTCGAGCAGGACCAGATGAGCGCCATGGCGACGGCCGGCTGGTTCGGCTGGGGCGCGGTGTTCTATACGGCGGTGATGTCGTCGATCGTCGCCTACGGGATGTGGTACGGCCTGCTGCGCCGTCATCCGGTCAGCCGGCTGGCGCCGCTGAGCCTGCTGGTGCCGGCGGGGGCCGTAGCGCTGGGTATCGTGCTGCTGGGCGAGAGTCTCAACGCCCATATCGTCCTCGGCGGAGCCATGGTCATCGCCGGGGTGGGGCTGATCGTGATTCGCTTTCGCGCCCTACTCGGCCGCTGACCGGCAGCCACTCCGGCGCCCGGGCCAGCTCACGCAGGCGCCCTCCTCGATGCCGCGCGCCTCGAAATAGCCGGCGTTGACCTCCAGCGCGGCGTGGTAGGCGGCACCGGCCAGGGTCACGGGGCAGTCGTAGGGGTTGCGCGACGAGCACGGCTGCATGGTATGCACTGCGACGATGTGCCCGTCGGCGTCGAGGAAGGCGATGTCCAGCGGAATGCGGGTCCGATACATCCAGAAGCCCGCCTGGGCGGGTTGGAGCTCGTCGTAGAGGAACAGCATGCCGGCGTCCGCCGCCAGCTGGTCCCGATCCATCAGCCCCTGGCGCCGCTCGGCCGGGGTGCGTGCCAGCTCCACCTCCAGCCGGTGGCGCTCGTTTCCCGCCTGAATCTCCAGCGGTGCGCGCGGCAGCGTCGCCGCCGCATCGGCCCAGGCCGGCACCTGCCAGGCCAGCAGCGTCGTCAGCCAGGCGACGGGCAGCACTCGCTTGACAAGCATGGCGTTACTCCTTGCCCAGGCTCATCGCGGCACCTTCGCGCTGGCCGAGGATCGCCATCAGGTCGATGCGCGTTTCGCGGGTCGTGAGATCGAGCAGCCCTTCCAGCGCCCGGAGGTGGTCGTGAATGCCGCGTCGTGCGGCCTCGCCGTCGCCGCTGCGCAGGTGGGCGAGCAGCGCCGGGTGGTCCTCGGCCAGGTAGCAGCTGGCCAGGCCGGCGCGCTTGTACAGCGCGATGACGATGGAGGTGCGCAGGATCAGGTCGGTGAGCATGGCGCCGAGCACGCGATTGGGCGAGTGCTCGGCGAGCAGGTGATGGATGGCCAGCGAGTGCTCGATGCGTGCCGGCTCGTCGCCGCGGGCATGCGCCTCGGCCTCGCGTTCAACCAGGGCGGCGATCTCCTCGAGCAACGCCGGGCTGGCGCCTCCCGCCAGCAGCGCGGCCACCTCGCCCTCCACCAGGCGGCGGGCGGCGAAGGTCTCGCGGGTCTCCTCGATGCTGGGTGCGCGCACCCGCGCCACCTGGTTGGGCTGCTGGCTGACCACATGATCGGCCGCCAGCCGGGTCAGCGCCTTGCGCACCACCGAGCGGCTGACGCCGAAGATCTCGCCCAGCGCGACCTCGGGCAGGCGGGTACCCGGCGGCAGGCGCTGGGTCAGCACCGCCGTGCGTACCTTGTCGACGATGAAGCGGTCGCTGATACGGCCACCGGCCCGCGTCTCGGCGGCAACCTCCTCCTGCCAGGTATTGCTCATGGTAGCCTCTCGAAGCCTTTGCTCATGGGCTTACCTTCGCACGTTTCCCCCTGGCCTGACCACAACAAAGCGGCCTTTATGTATACAAAAAGGCTCACGCCGGGCAGTGCCGCTCCCCCACGTCGAGAATCTTCAGGGTATTGGTTCCACCGTGGGCGTTCATGTGGTCGCCCCGGGTCAGGATGACATGATCGCCCGGTTCGGCAATCCCCTGTTCCACCAGCAGCGAAAGCGCCCGGTCGTTGAGTTCGCCGGCCGCCATCGCCGTGGTGTCGAACGGCAGCGAGACCACGCCGCGATAGAGCGCCATGCGGCGCTGGGCCACGGGGCTGTGGGCGAGCCCGACGATGGGCAGCCCCGAGCGGATGCGCGAGGCGATCAAGGGCGTGTAGCCGGTCGAGGTCATGCAGGCGATGGCGGCCACCCCGCTGAGGTGGTTGGCGGCGTACATGGCGGAGAGCGCGATGGTCTCGTCGATGCGCGAGAAGCCCTCGTGGATGCGGTGGCCCGACTCCTGGGCGATGCGCTCGCGCTCGGCGCCGAGGCACACCCGGCGCATGGCCTCGAGCGTCTCCACCGGGTAGTCGCCGGCGGCGGTCTCGGCCGAGAGCATCACCGCGTCGGTGCCGTCGAGCACGGCGTTGGCGACGTCGAACACCTCGGCGCGGGTGGGCAAGGGCGAGCCGATCATCGACTCCATCATCTGGGTCGCGGTGATCACCGCGCGGTTGAGGGTGCGGGCGCGCTTGATGATGCGCTTCTGCATGCCGATCAGCTTCTCGTCGCCGATCTCCACGCCGAGATCGCCGCGCGCCACCATCACCGCCTCGCTGGCCTCGATGATGCCGTTGAGCGTGGCGTCGTCGGCCACCGCCTCGGCGCGCTCGAGCTTGGCGACCAGGCCGATCTCCTTGCCCGCCTCGCCGAGCAGCCGGCGCGCCTCGTGCATGTCCTCGGCATGCCGCGGGAAGGAGACGGCGAGATAATCCACGCCGATCTCGATGGCGGTCGCGAGGTCGGCCTTGTCCTTGTCGGTGAGCGCCGGGGCCGAGAGCCCGCCGCCCTGCTTGTTGATGCCCTTGTTGTTGGAGAGCTTGCCGCCGGTGACCACGGTGGTGTGGACCTGCGCCCCCTCGACCCGCTCCACGTCGAGCACCAGGCGACCGTCGTCGAGCAGCAGGCGGTCGCCGGGGGCGACGTCGTCGATCAGCTGCTTGTAGTCGCAGCCGACGCGGGTGGCGTCGCCGGCGTCGCCGGCCAGCGCCATGTCGAGGACGAAGGGCTGGCCCTCCTCGAGGGTCACGGCGCCGTCCTGGAAGCGGGCGATGCGGATCTTGGGCCCCTGCAGGTCGCCCAGGGCGGCGACGCTGCGCCCCAGGCGGTCGGCGATCTGGCGCACGGCGATCAGCCGGCGACGGTGGTCGGCGGCGCTGCCGTGGGAGAAGTTGAGGCGCACCACGTCGACGCCGGCGCGGATCATCGCCTCCAGCACGCCCTCGCGGTCGCTGGCCGGGCCCAGGGTGGCGACGATCTTGGTGCGGCGAATGGGATCGTGGATGGGGGCATGGGGCGGAAGCGTCATGGTGTCCTCGGCAAGACCAGGATGGCACGGAAGTCGTTGACGTTGGTGCGAGTCGGCCCGGTGACGATGAGCCGATCCAACGCCTGGAAGAAAGTATACGCGTCGTTGCGTGACAGGTAATCGGCGGGATCGAGGCCCCGCTCCTTGGCACGACTCCAGTCGCCGGGCGAGAACAGCGCGCCGGCGTTGTCCTCGGAGCCGTCGATGCCGTCGGTGTCGATGGCCAGGGCGTGGATGCCCGGCGCCCCGGCCAGCGCCTCGAATAGCCCCAGCAGGTACTCGACGTTGCGCCCGCCGCGGCCGTCGCCGCGCACGGTGACGCTGGTCTCGCCGCCGGAGAGGATCAGCAGCGGCGCGCTGGCGCCGCCTTGCGCTTCCAGGGCCAGGCGCGCATGGTCACGCCCCAGTTCGCGGGCCTCGCCCTCCAGGTCGTCGCCCAGCACACGTACCAGTACGCCGGCCTCCTCCGCCGCGTTCCTGGCGGCTTCCAGGGCGTCGCGGGCGCGCGCCAGGGTCACGCTGTCGTCGCGCTCGAAGGCCTCGTCGTCGGGCGATGGCGCCCCCTGGGACTGCTCCAGATGGCGACGCACGTGAGCGGGCACCTCGATGGCGTAGCGCTCGAGCACCGCCAGGGCGTCGGCCGGGGTCGAGCGATCGGGCAGGGTCGGCCCCGAGGCGATCTGCGTGGCGACGTCGCCGGGAATGTCGGAGATCAGCCAGGTCACCACCTGGGCGGGGTGCGCCGCCGCCGCCAGGCGCCCGCCCTTGATCGCCGAGAGGTGGCGGCGCACCGTGTTCATCTGGCCGATCGGCGCCCCGCAGCGCAGCAGCTCGCGGTTGATGGCCTGCTTGTCGGCGAGCGAGATGCCCTCGGCGGGCAGCGTCATCAGCGCCGAGCCGCCGCCGGAGATCAGCGCGATCACGCGGTCGTCCTCGCCTAGTGGCTCGACGGCTTCGAGCATGCGCCGGGCCGCCTTCTCGCCCAGGTCGTCGGGCATCGGGTGGGAGGCTTCGAGTACTTCGATCACCTCGCAGGGCTCGCCATGCCCGTAACGGGTCACCACCAGCCCGGTGAGCGGCGCATCGGGGCAGCGCGCCCGCCAGGCACGCTCCAGCGCGGCGGCCATGGCAGCGGCCGCCTTGCCGGCCCCCACCACCACGGTGCGCCCCGGGGGCGGGTCGGGCAGCAGGTCGGCGACCAGGGTATCGGGATGCACGGCGGTCACGGCCACGTCGGCGAGCCGGCGCAGCCAGTCCGAGACCTCTACCGTGCGATCCAGGGAAGGGAGTTCATGCGACATGGCACACCTCGGCGGAAGACAGCATCGACGGTAACAGCAGGGTGGGCAGGAAAAAAGCCCGGCGACGGGCGGGGTCCAGCCGGGGATCCCGCCGCCGGGTCAAGGCCGCACCCAGTACGGCCGGTTGGCGGACGCCGGGCCGACGCCCGCCGGAGGGAAATTTGGCCTACCGTCTGCGCGACTGGCGGGCCGAATAGCGCCTCCTCAATGTACGCAGCTCAGTTGCCCACCTCATGGTCGGCCAGCGCCTCCAGCGCACGCAGGATGCCGGCGTGGTCCCACTCACCGCCGCCGTGGGCGGCACAAGCCTGGAACAGCTGTTGGGCGTTGGCGGTGCCGGGCAGCGCCAGGTTGAGGCTGCGCGCGCCTTCCAGCGCCAGGTTGAGGTCCTTCTGGTGCAGCTTGATCTTGAAGCCGGGGTCGAAGGTGCGTTTGATCATGCGCTCGCCGTGCACATCGAGGATCTTCGATTGCGCCAGGCCGCCGAGCAGCGATTCGCGCACCTTGGCCACGTCGGCGCCCGCCTTCGAGGCGAACAGCAGCCCCTCGGCCACCGCCTCGATGGTCAGGGCGACGACGATCTGGTTGGCCACCTTGCAGGTCTGGCCGGCACCGTGCCCCCCAATATGGGTGATGGTCTTGCCCATCACCTCGAGGATCGGCCTGGCACGCTCGAAGCCCTCCTCGGTGGCGCCGACCATGATGGTCAATGCCGCGTTGATGGCGCCGCCCTCGCCGCCGGAAACCGGGGCGTCGACGTATTCGCCGCCGGCCTCATGGATGCGCTTGGCGAAGCCCTGGGTGGCAATGGGCGCGATGGAACTCATGTCGATCACCAGGGTGCCGGGCTTGAGCCCTTCGGCGACGCCGCCCTCGCCGAACAGCACCTGCTCGACGTCGGGGGTGTCCGGCACCATGGTGATGATCACCTCGGCCTGCTCGGCCACGGCGCGGGGGCTGTCGAGCTCGCGCATGCCCTTCTCGGCCAGGGTGGCGTCCAGCGTGCCGCGCTTGACGGTGACGAGTTCGTGGCCGGCATCCAGCAGATGCCCCGCCATGGGACGGCCCATGATGCCAAGGCCAATGAAACCGATCTTGCTCATGATGCTTCTCCTTTCCGCTTGTCTTTGTCGTTGCAATCGGATGCAGTGGCAGTCGCGAATGACGTTGCCACTCGGGGCTGATCCGTCGACAGGCCGTCGAGGAGGCGCTGTGAACCCATCCCTGGGCGCTACTTTTGCCATCCATGGCAAAAGACCTCCTCTTTGGCCTGCCCCCGGCGCCCCACGTCAAGATGTCTGCAGCGCTCTTCAGCCGCGGGCCTGATCCAGCCAGCCCAGACCTTCTCGAGTTGTCGTGGCCGGCTTGTACTCGCAGCCGATCCAGCCGTCATAGCCCAGCCGGTCGAGGTGGGCGAACAGGAACGGGTAATTGATCTCGCCGGTACCCGGCTCGTGGCGCCCCGGGTTGTCGGCCAGCTGCACGTGGGCGATGCGCCCCAGGTGCTTCTCGATGGTCGGGGCGAGATCGCCCTCCATGATCTGCATATGATAGATGTCGTACTGCAGCTTGAGGTTGTCACTGCCAACCTCGTCGAAGATCGCCAGGGCCTGTTCCGTGCGGTTGAGGAAGAACCCCGGAATGTCGCGAGTGTTGATCGGCTCGGCCAGCAGCACGATCCCGGCGGCCTCGAGCTTGTCGGCGGCGAAACGCAGGTTCTCCACCAGGGTGCGGCGCGCCTGCTCCAGGCTCACGCCCTGGGGCTGGATGCCGGCCAGGCAGTTGACCTGCTTGCAGCCGAGCACGGTGGCGTAGTCGATGGCCTTCTCCACGCCGGCACGAAACTCCTCGACGCGATCCGGGTGGCAGGCGATGCCACGCTCGCCGGCACCCCAGTCGCCTGCCGGCAGGTTGTGCAGCACCTGGGTCAGGCCGTGCTCGTCGAGGCGCGCCTTGATCTCGGTGGCGGGGTAATCGTAGGGAAAGAGGTATTCCACCCCCTTGAAGCCCGCGTCGGCGGCGGCCTTGAAGCGATCGAGGAAATCCTCCTCGGTGAACAGCATGCTGAGGTTGGCGGCAAACTTTGGCATGTGGGTCTCCCTCTCTTGTGTCATCGACTGTGGTACATCGCCGCGCCATCGTCCCCGCGATGGCACGGCGCAAGGCCTTACGTGAGCGCCGCGATCGAGGTCGGCGCATCCTCGCGGTTCTCGGCCAGCGCCTCGAATTCGTTGATGCCGTCGAGATCGGTGCCCATGGCGATGTTGGTCACCCGCTCGAGAATCACCTCGACCACCACCGGGACCCGGTGCTCGGCCTTGAGCCGCTTGGCCTCCTCCAGCGCCGGGGCGATCTCCTCGGGACGGGTGACGCGAAGGGCCTTGCAGCCGAGCCCCTCCACCACCGAGACGTGATCGACGCCGTACTCGTTGATCTCCGGGCAGTTGATGTTCTCGAACGAGAGCTGCACGCAGTAGTCCATCTCGAAGCCGCGCTGGGCCTGGCGGATCAACCCCAGGTAGGAGTTGTTCACCAGCACGTGGATGTAGGGCAGGTTGAACTGGGCGCCCGCGGCCAACTCTTCGACCATGAACTGGAAGTCGTAGTCCCCCGACAGCGCCACCACCTCGGCGCTTGGGTCGGCCTTGCACACACCGAGCGCGGCGGGAATGGTCCAGCCCAGCGGGCCGGCCTGGCCGCAGTTGATCCAGTGGCGCGGCTGGTAGACGTGCAGGAACTGGGCACCGGCGATCTGCGACAGGCCGATGGTGCTGACGTAGCGGGTGTTCTTGCCGAAGACCTTGTTCATCTCCTCGTAGACCCGCTGCGGCTTCACCGGCACGTCGTCGAAGTGGGTCTTGCGCAGCAGAGTGCGCTTGCGCTCCTGGCACGACTCGGCCCAGGCGCTGCGATTCTTGAGCGTGCCCGCCGCCTTGCGCTCACGCGCCACCTCGACGAACAGCTCGAGCGCCGCCTTGGCATCGGAGACGATGCCGTAGTCGGGGCCGAAGATGCGCCCGATCTGGGTCGGCTCGATGTCGACGTGGACGAACTTGCGTCCCTTGGTATAGGTCTCGAGGTTGCCCGTGTGGCGATTGGCCCAGCGATTACCGATCCCCATCACGAAGTCGGACTCGAGCAGCGTGGCGTTGCCGTAGCGGTGCGAGGTCTGCAGCCCCACCATGCCGGCCATCAGCGGATGGTCGTCGGCGATGCTGCCCCAACCCATCAGCGTGGGGATGACCGGCACGCCGGTGAGCTCGGCGAACTCGACCAGCAGCGCGCTGGCGTCGGCGTTGATGATGCCGCCGCCGGCAACCAGCAACGGGCGCTCGGCCTCGTCGAGCATGGCCATGGCCTTCTCGACCTGGGCGCGGGAGGCGCTGGGCTTGTAGGCCGGCAGTGGCTCGTAGGTGTCCGGGTCGAACTCGATCTCGCTCATCTGCACGTCGATCGGCAGGTCGATCAGCACCGGCCCCGGGCGCGAGCTGCGCATCAGTTGGAAGGCCTGCTGGAAAGCCCGTGGCACCTGGGCCGGCTCGAGCACGGTGACCGCCCACTTGGTTACCGGGCCGGCGATGGCCTGGATGTCGACCGCCTGGAAGTCCTCCTTGTGCAGCTTGGCACGCGGCGCCTGGCCGGTGATGCACAGGATCGGAATGGAATCCGCGCTGGCCGAGTAAAGCCCGGTGATCATGTCGGTGCCGGCGGGGCCCGATGTACCGATGCACACGCCGATGTTGCCGGCCCGGGTGCGGGTATAGCCTTCGGCCATGTGCGACGCCCCCTCGACGTGACGCGCCAGCACGTGGTCGATGCCGCCGATCTTGCGCAGGGCGGCGTAGAAGGGGTTGATGGCGGCCCCGGGCACGCCGAAGGCGACGTCGATGCCTTCCTTGCGGAGCACGTGAACGGCGGCTTCTGCTGCGGTCATACGAGCCATGACGGTTCCTCCCGTGAGTGGCGACCAGATTGTTTTTGGAAAATATTTCTGTATACCAAGATTAGGCTCGGCCTCGCAGGCCCGTCAAGAAATTTGGAAAATATTTCCAATTAACTTTTCTGAGCTGAAAAAACCCAGGCAATATCAGTTGCCTGGGCTTGTGGCACGCGTCGAACGGCTGCCTAGAACCCCTTGGCCGAGCCGCGTGGCCTGGCGGGCTGCGGCTTGTCACATTTGAGGAATAGACCGTGCCCCGCGTCCACCATGGGTTCGCCGCCACGCGATACCACCCGCCCCCGACACAGGGTCAGTACCGGGCGGCCGGTGAGCTCCACTCCCTCATAAGGGGTGTAGTCGACGGCGTGATGCAAGGCTTCGTTGCGCACCGTCATCTTCGCTTCGCTGTCCCACAGCGTCAGGTCGGCATCGCTGCCGATGGCGATGGTGCCCTTGCGCGGGTAGAGGCCGTAGATCTTGGCCGGATTGGTAGCGGTAAGGGCAACGAAGCGGGTCGCGTCGATGCGCTGCTTGACGACCCCCTCCGAGAACAGGATCGCCAGACGCGTCTCGAGCCCCGGAATGCCATTGGGGATATGGTGGAAACCCGCATCTTCCCCATGCAGCTTCTTGCCCTGCGGATCGTCGTAGCGAAAGGGGGCGTGATCGGAGGAGAAGACCTGGAACACGCCGTTCTCCAGAGCCTGCCAGACCGCCTCTTGCGCCTTCTCGTCGCGCGGCGGCGGGCTGCACACGCACTTGGCCCCCTCGAAACCCTCCCGGTCCAGGTCGGCGGCGGTCAGCATCAGGTACTGCGGGCAGGTCTCGCCGTAGACCCGTAGCCCCCGCCCCTGAGCCCAGCGGATCTGCTCGATGGCCTCGGGCCCCGAGACGTGCACGATCAGGATCGGCACGTCGATCAACTCGGCCAGGGAGATGGCGCGGTGGGTCGCCTCGCGCTCGGCGATCGCCGAATGGGCCTCGCCGTGGAAGTACGGCGCGGTCTTGCCCTGGGCCTCGAGCAGTTCGGTCAGGTAGGCGATGCAGTCGGCGTTCTCCGCATGCACCATCACCATGCCGCCCTCACGGCGCGCCATGGCCAGCACCTCGAGCACCTCGCGATCGTTGAGCTTGAGGTCGTCGTAGGTCAGGTAGATCTTGAACGAGCTGTAGCCCTCCTGGATCAGGGCCGGCAGCTCCTCCTTGAGCACCGTCTCGGTAGGGTCGGTCACGATCATGTGGAAGGCGTAATCGACCATCGCCTTGCCTTCGCTGCGGCGGTGGTAGTCCTCCACCGCGGCGCGCAGGCTCTGGCCCTTCTGCTGGGCGGCGAAGGGAATCACCGTGGTGGTGCCGCCGCAGGCCGCCGAGCGGGTGCCGGTCAGGAAGTCGTCGGCCATCACCGCGCCGTCGCCGAGGGGCTGGTCCAGGTGGCAATGGGCATCGATGCCGCCCGGCATCACCCATAGCCCCTGGGCATCGATGACCTCGTCGGCCCCCTCCAAGCCCTGCCCCAGGGCGACGATGCGTCCATCCTTGATGCCGATATCGGCGTCGTAGCTGTCGGCCGCAGTGATGATCCGGCCGTTCTTGATCAGGGTGTCGAAGCGTGTCATATCGCTCGTCTCGTCATGTCGAAAAACGCACGGCCGGCGCTCACCGGCCGCATTGGTCTAGCCCATGGCCTCGGGCAGCCAGAGCACCAGGCCGGGCCAGAGAATGATCGCCAGCACGAACAGCAGCATGATGGCGAGGAACGGCAGGCTGCCGACCATCACGTCGGTGATGCCACCTCGCCCGCGCACGCCTTGCACCACATAGAGGTTCATGCCGATGGGCGGGGTGATCAGCGAGATTTCCATCATCACCACGAGGAAGATGCCGAACCACACCGGGTCGAAGCCGAACTGGACGACCATGGGCACCACGATCGGGACGGTGGCGATCATCATCGATAGCGTCTCGAGGAAGCAGCCCAGTACCAGGTAGAAGACCACCAGCGCCAGGATCAGCCCGACGGGGGTGAGCCCCAGGTCGGCCACCCAGCGGGTCAGCGTGGTGGGAATACCGAGGATGCCGACGATGTAGTTGAGGAAGAAGGCCGCGACGATGATCAGCATGATCATGGCCGTGGTGCGGGCCATGGAGAGGAAGCTCTCATGCAGCATCTTCAGGCTCAGCTTGCGGTTCCATGCGGCGAGGCCCAGCGCGGCGACCACCCCCAGCGCGGCCGCCTCGGTGGGCGTGGCCCAGCCGCTGTAGATGCTGCCGATGACGATGGCGAAGACGAAGGCCGGCGGCAGCAGGTCCACCAGCGAAGCCAGGCGTTCACGCAGCGATGCCCGCGCGGAGGCCCGGCCCACCACGCCGGGCCGCAACAGGGCAAAGGCCATGATGGTGAGCATGAAGGCACCGGCCAGTGCCAGCCCCGGCAGGATCCCGGCGATGAACAGTTTGCCGATCGAGGTGTTGGTAATCGCGCCGTAGATGATCATGTTGATGCTGGGCGGTATCAGGATGCCCAGGGTCGCCCCGGCGGCCAGGGTGCCCAGCGCCAGCCGCTCGCTGTAGCCGCGCTCGGCGAAGGCCGGCAGGGCCACGGTACCGATGGTGGCGGCCGTCGCCACCGACGAGCCGGACATGGCGGCGAACACCGACGAGGCGCCGATATTGGTGTGCAGCAGGCCACCCGGCAGGCGATCGAGCCACACGGACAGGGCGCTGTACATGCGCTCGGTGACGCCGCTGCGCAGCAGCAGCTCGCCGAGCAGGATGAACAGCGGGATGGCCGTCAGGATGAAGTCGTTGAGCGTGCCCCACAGCGTGTCGCCGAACGAGTAGAGCAGTGGCGTTCCCAGGTACATCAGGGTGCCCAGAGTGGCGACGGTGAAGATCGCCACGGCGACGTGGATGCCGGCCGCCATCATGCCGAGCATGACGAGAAAGCCGACCATGACCTCGAAGGCACCGATCATGACGCGGCCCTCCCCGGTTCGGCGGCGACGTCGCGGCCGTAGTCCTTGCGCGCCTCGTTCAGTTCGTCGTCGGTGGAGCGCGGGCCGTACTCCCGATCCAGCGCGTCCAGCCGGCCGGTGATCAGGAGCCCCAGGGAGTGAGCCGCCAGCAGCAGGGTCAGCACACAGAACACCCCGAGACCCGCCACCCACAGGCCCTGCGGGATCCACAGCGGGGTCTGCAGCGGCGTGCTGGCCAGGCTGCCGAACTCCAGCGTCTCCTCCAGCGTCTCGACGGCGCGCCACAGCATGAAGGTCGCGAAGGCCGCCAGCATGGTCATCGCGGCGGCGTTGAGCGGTGCCTGAAGCGCCCGCGGCAGACGCGTCAGCAGCACGTCGACGCGGGTATGCGCGCGGTGCAGCAGCGCATAGGCAAAGCTGAACGAGACGCCGATGGCCAGCACGTAGCCGCCGATCTCATCGACGCCCTGCAGCGAAAAGGCGAACAGCTTGCGTGCGATCACCTCGAAGGTGATCAGCAGCGACAGTCCGAGGGCGGCATAGCCGGCGGCAATCGCGGCGCCATGGGCCAGCTGTCGGGCCAGCCGATAAGGAAGCGGTGAAACCATCGCATTTCTCCCGTGTCGCCCCGGCCACCCCCAGGCAGCCGGGGCGAGGCAGTGACTTACTGGGAAACGGACATGCCAGCGGCCTGTCCCACCGTTTCGTTCCAGACCTCGACGCAGCCGTCGTACCGAGCGCTGCAGCTCTCGGCCCATACCGGCAGGACGGCCTCCTGGGTGATCGCCTCCACCAGCGCGCGCGATTCGGGGTCGATCTCCACCAGCGCCATGTCGTAGGCCTCGTGCCGCGAACACTCCGCCTGGCCGGTATTGCAGGCGATGGCGTCGTCGTTGACCTCGTAGGCCAGCTCCCACATCTGTTCCTCGAGCCGCGCGAAGGCCTCGGTCAGCGCCTGCTGCTGGGCCTCGTCGAAGCGGTTCCAGGTGTCCAGGTTCATGAAGTGACCCTGCACCGAGTAGGAGAGCGGCAGCGGCACGAAGGTGTCGGTCACTTCCGGCCACTTGCCGTTGTTGCCGGCCGAGGGGGCGGTCACGCCGCAGTCGGCCACGCCGCGCTGCAGTGCCAGGTAGACCTCGCTGAACTGCAGGGTGACGGGGGTGGCGCCAAGCCCTTCGACCAGCCGCGACATCGACGGCGTGAAGACGCGCACCTTCTTGCCCGAGAGGTCGCCGACGTCGTCGATGTCGCCGTTGCAGAACATCATCTGCGGCCCGAAGGGCCATAGCGTCATCAGCTTGGCGTTGAAGCGGGACTGCAGCCGGTCGTCGAACGCCGCGCGCACGGCGTCGACGGCCTCGCGCTGGGCGTCCAGGTCCGGCGAGACGCCGGCCAGGTCGATGCCCTCGAAGAAGGGTTCGTCGCGGGAGGCCATGCCGATCTGCACCGACATCACGTCGAAGGCGCCGGAGCGGAGGCTGCGCAGCGCATCCGCCGCCTCCACGCCGATGGCATCCATGGTGTTGTAGACCACCGTCACGTCGTCGCGCTGGCCAAGCGACTCGAAGAAGGGGCGCTCCACTTCGTCCACGTGCAGCTTGTTGCCGGAGAAGTTACCGACGACGCGCAGGGTCGTTTCGGCCTGGGCCAGGCCGCCGGCCAGCACGCTGGCCAGGGAAACCCCCAGCGCCAGGGTCTTGATGGTTGCCTTGCGGGGCATGGTGTCACCTCGTGATTGCTGTTGTTGGTGGGTGTTGCCGATGCGTTGCATTGCGATGCGGTCGTCCCTGTCCTGGTACGCCGAGGCGCGAACCCTGTGCCTCACGCGCCGAGGCGCGGATCCTGAAACAATTGTCCCCAGCCACTGATCCGGGCGGGATCCACCCCGGCCAGCACCAGCGACTTCCATACCGTCACGCTCACCGAGTCGTAGATGGGCATGCCGATCTCCTGCTCCAGCGCCGGGACGATGCCCGCCCCGCGCAGGTTGGTGCACAGGATGGCGATGGCCTCGGGCTCGGCCCTGGCCACGTCGCGCACCAGCCCCGCCAGCGTCGTCTCGTCGTACTCGGAGAAGGAAAAGTTGCCGCGGTCGCCCAGATGCCGCTCAGCGACGATCTCGATCCCCGCGGCGGCATAGTTGGCGACGATTGCCGCCTGGATATCGTCCAGGTAGGGCGTCACCAGGCCGAGCCGCGTCACGCCGGTACGCGCCAGGGCTTCGTTGAGCGCCAGCACGCTGGTGGTCGCCGCCACCCCGGTGGCCTCGGTGATGGCGGCACACAGCCGGCGATCGGACTCGAAGCCGAGCCAGCTGGCCGAAGTGCCGCCCCAGGCGATGACGTCCATGCGGGCATCATTGAGCCGTTCCGCCGCCGCCAGCAGCGGTGTCGGATCGAACTGGGCCAGGGCCTCGTCGCGCAGGGAGATCTCGCGGACGGTGAAGCGCTGGAAGTGGGCGGTAACGGCGGGAAAGAGATCGCGCAGCAGGGCCGCGCTGAAAGGCTCCAGCACGGTATTGGAGGACGGCGTCAGCATGCCGATCAGCGTGCGTTCCATGGTTGTCTCCGGCTTGTTTTTGGTATTCGGTATACTGTATCCAGGCACGGACATAGCCTTGCACAGCCGCCGAAGATTGCAAGCCAGAAAACCGAAAAACTCCCGAAAAGCAGCATATTATAATACTTAATTGACTGATTTTTATAGTAAATAAAAAATTTGGTATCCAGTATTTTGTATTCTGATAGATTTTGCCCTAAGGTTCACAAGAGTCGCCCAGGATCGACGGGCGACGTCCACCCAAACGTGAAGAGAGAGAAGCTCGGATGACAACAACAACCCGCCTTGCCCGTCGCTCCGCTACGGTCTTGCTGGCTCTGGGCCTGGGAGCCCCGCTGCTGGCCGGCGCCGAAACCCTGCGATTCAGCGGCAACTTCACCGACGATCACTCCAGCAGCCGGGCCATGGAGGTCTTTCGTGACGCCCTGGCCGAGCGCACCGGCGGCGATCTGAACGCCCAGCTGTTCCCCAACATGCAGCTGGGCGGTGCCAGCGAGAACGTTGACCAGGTCAGCACCGGGTCGATTGCCGGCACCTGGATCGGCATCTCCTACCTCTCGCGCACCGTGCCCGAACTCGAGGCGCTGAGCCTGCCGTTCGCCTTCGACAGCCGCGACGAGGCCTTCCAGTTGATCGACGGCGAGGTGGGGGAACTCCTCGACGAGAAGCTGGCCGAGAAGGGCTTCACCGCGCTGGGCTACATGGAGCTGGGCTTCCGCCACGTCACCAACAGCGAGCGCCCGATCGAGACGCTCGAGGACTTCCAGGGGCTCAAGATTCGCCTGCAGCCCAACGAGACCCACCTGGACACCTTCCGTGCCATCGGCGCGAGCCCGGTATCAATGGACATCAACGAGGTCTATGGCGCACTGCAGCAGGGCGTGCTGGACGGCCAGGAGAACCCCTACAGCATCATCAGCACCAAGCGCATGGACGAGGTGCAGCAGTACCTCTCCGACAGCGGGCACTTCTACGACTTCATCGTGGTGGTGACCCACCGCGACACGTTCATGAGCCTGAGCGAAGAGCACCAGCAGGCGGTACGCACGGCCATGGACGAGGCGGTCGCCTGGCAGCGCCAGACCGCCGCCGAGGAGGACGAGGCCGCGCGCCAGGCGCTGATCGAGCGTGGCATGGAGTTCACCCCCATCAGCGACGCGACCCGGACCGCCCTGCGCGAAGCCAGCCAGGGGGTTGTCGGCGACCTGCGCGACAAGATCGGCGCCGAGATCGTCGATCGCGTGCTCGCGGAGCTCGACGCATGACACCCGCCTGGCAACGGCTGGAGGCGAGCGCCTCCAGCCCGGTCAAGCGCCACTTCCTGCATGGTCTGGCGCTTCTCGACCGGACGTCCTATTACGCCATTCTGGTCGCCATGGGCATGATGACGCTGCTGGTCTCGGCCCAGGTATTCAGCCGCTACGTGCTGTCGAACTCCATCGACTCGGCCGACGAGCTCTCCCGGCTGTGCTTCGTGTGGGCGATCTTTCTGGCCATCCCCCATGGCATCAAGGTCGGCATCCACGTGGGCATCGATGCCCTGGTGACCCATCTTCCCGACTCGCTGCAGCGGCGGCTCGCCCAGCTGATGGCCTGGCTGAGCGCCGCCATGATGGCCGCCCTGTTCTGGGTCAGCCTCGGCGCGGCGGCCAGCAAGTGGCAGGAACTGATGCCGACGCTGCCCGTCACCGCCGCCGTCTTCTACATCGCCGTGCTGGTCTGCGCCGGCCACAGCTGCCTGCACCTGGTGGCCCAGGCCCTGCGCCTGGAGCCGCTGCCCAGCGCGCCCGAGCGACCCCAAGGAGCCGACTCATGACACCCGCCATCGTCTTTTCCTTCCTGGGGCTCGCCCTGCTGCGCATGCCGCTGGCCTTCGCCCTGGGCCTGGCCTCGCTGGTCGGCCTCTATGTCGGCGGCATGGACTTCTCGGTGCTACCCCAGCGCATGATGCACTCGGTGAACAGCTTCCCGCTGATGGCCATCCCGCTGTTCATGCTGGCCGGCGAGCTGATGGTGGCGGCGGGCATCCTGCAGCGCCTGGTGGACTTCGCCAACTCGTTGATCGGCCGCGTGCACGGCGGGCTGGCCCACGTGGCCATCGTCGCCGGCATGGTGCTGGCCGCGGTCAGCGGTGCCGCCGTCGCCAGCGCCAGCGCGCTGGGCAGCTCGCTGGTGCCGTCGATGCGCCAGCAGTACGACACCGGCTACAGCAGCGCCGTGGTGGCCTCGGCGGCCAACCTGGGCGCCATCATCCCGCCCAGCAACGCCATGATCGTCTATGCGCTGATGGCCGGTTCCTCGGTCTCGGTGGGCGGGCTGTTCATGGCCGGCGTGGTGCCGGGCATCCTGCTCGCGGTGGGCTTCATGGGCCTGGCCACCTTCATCTCCATGCGCCGCCGCTACCCGCTGGCCGGCGGCGAGATCGGGCTCAAGCACGTCCTGGTGCAGACCTGGCGCGCCCTGCCGATCCTGCTGATGCCGATCGTGGTGGTCGGCGGCATCGTCGCGGGCGCCTTCACTCCCACCGAGGGAGCCGCCATCGCCGTCGTCTATGCGCTGTTCGTCGGTTTCTTCGTGACCCGCAAACTGCGCCTCGCCGACCTGCCCAGGGCGATGTTCAACGCCGCGGTGACCGCCGCGATGGTGGGCGCCCTGATCGCCTTCGCCTCGACCATGACCTTCGCCTTCACTCTCGACCTGATCCCCATGCAGCTGACCGGCTGGCTCCAGGATTTCACCCAGGACCCGCTGGTGTTCCTGCTGCTGGTGATGGCACTGCTGATCGGCGTGGGCATGTTCATCGAGTCCAACGCCGCCTACATCATGCTGGTGCCCCTGCTGGCCCCGATCGCGCTGGCCTACGGCATCGATCCGCTGCTGTTCGGCTTCCTGTTCGTGATGAACCTGGTGGTCGGCATGATGACGCCGCCCGTGGGCGTGCTGCTGTTCGTGATGTGCGGGATCTCCAAAATCAGCCTCAACGAGCTGATGAAGAGCGCCTGGCCCTTCATCGTCTTCCAGTATGCCGTGCTGATCGCCTGCATCGCCTTCCCGGGCCTCGTTACCTGGCTGCCTCGCGCCCTGGGCTACTGACGTCTGCCCCATAACCATAACGATTGAAGGAACACGCCATGAAACTGCTGGTCATCAACCCCAATATCTCGGGCGACGTGACTCGCCTGATCGAATCCGAGGCGCGTCGCAGCATTCGACCGGGGACCGAGCTGACCCTGGCCACCGCCCCGTTCGGGGTGGCCTACATCGAAACGCGCGCCGAGGCCCAGGTCGGCGGCTATGCCGCCATGCAGGTCGCCGCCGAGCGCTACGCCGATCACGACGCGGTCGTGGTCGCGGCGTTCGGCGACCCGGGCCTTGCCGCGCTGCGCGAGATCCTGCCGATTCCGGTGGCGGGCATGACCGAATCGGCGCTGGTCAGCGCCTGCCAGCGAGGCAGCCGCTTCTCCGTCATCGCCATCTCCCAGCGCATCCAGGCCTGGTACCGCGAAACCATCGCCGCCTACGGGTTCAGCGAGCGGCTGGCCAGTATCCGCGCCCTCGACGAGCCGCTCGCTCACATCGGCACGGTGCAGGAGGACCAAGGGGAGCGCCTGGTCGCCCTGGCGGAACGCGCGGTCTTCCACGACGGGGCAGACGTGCTGATCCTTGCCGGCGCCCCCTTGGCGGGCCTGGCGCGCAGCGTCGCCGAGCGCCTGCCGGTGCCTGCCCTGGACGGTGTCACCTGCGCGATGCACCAGGCCCAGGCGATGGTCGACCTCGGCGCCGCCGCCCCTACCGCCGGCAGCTTCGCACCGCCCCCCGAGAAACCCTGCCAGGGGCTTCCCGAGCCGCTCGCCAGGCTCATGGGACGGCGCACGGCAGCCCCCGTGTCAACGCTCGGTTGATTGTGTCCCGCGCGACAATTCGGAGACAATCGACCCGTCTCCTCAGCAGAGAGGAATGGAAGACATGACGATGGAAGGTGCCGCCCTGCTCGGGCGACGACGCATCACGACCCCCTCGCTGGCAGAGGAAGCCTATGAGGCGCTGCACGACTTGATCGTTCATGGGCGCCTGGCACCCGGCCAGCGCCTCAGCGAGCCGGAGCTGTGCGAGCAGCTCGGCATCTCGCGCACGCCGCTGCGCGAGGCCTTGAAGATGCTGGCCGCCGACGGTCTGGTGACCCTGCGCCGCAATCGCAATGCCCAGGTCTCGCTGATCGAGCCGGAGGAGCTGAAGCACCTCTTCGAGGTGGAAGCCGGGCTGGAGAGCCTGGCCGCCAGCCTCGCCGCCAAGCGCATGACCAACACCGAACTCAAGCGGCTGGAGACGCTCCAGGAGCGCCTGGAGCGGCTGCTGGAGAAGGGCGACCGGAACGCCTATTTCGAGCTCAACCAGCGCATTCACGGGCTGATCGTGTCCGGGGCCAAGAACCCGGTGCTCGAGGAGACCCACCGCAGCCTGCTGGGCCGGCTGGAGCGGGCACGCTACCTGGCGCTGGATCATCTCGGGCGCTGGGAGGAGTCCACGCGTGAGCACCGCGAGATCCTGGAAGCGCTCAAGGCCCGGGACAGCGACCTCGCCCGCCGCCTGCTGGCGGATCACGTCCAGCACACCGGCGATGCCATCGCCGCCATCAACCGCCCTCGCCACTGACGCGCCCGGCGAGCCTCCTCGCGGTGGGCTCGCTGAGTCATCAGCGCATCGTTCGCCCGGGCTTCAGTCCAGGGTGACGCGCAGCGCCAGCGGGTACTCGTCGCAGTTGTTGCCTTCACCGCCGCGATCCACCACCAGGAATTCCCCTTCACGCTCGAGCACCGACTGGATGGCATGCCAGGTGCCGGCGCGGTAGTTGACGCCCTGGCGCCCGTCGGTGACGAAGGCGCGCACCTCGGCCGGGTCGATGGTCTCGCCCGGCGGCGCCACCACGATCACGAAGCGCTCCTCGTGCAGCGGCATGAAGGCCTGGCTGCCCTGGGGATGGCGCTCGAGGAAGTCGAGCTCCAGCGGGATCGACACGGGCTGGCTGACGAAGATGCTGATCAGCGCCCTCGCCTGCTCGCCCAGGGTCTCGACCCTGGCCAGGTCGTGGTAGCGCCGGGTGCGCCCCGCGTTGATGTGAAAGTAGTCCGCCGTGCGGGTGTCGATGACATCGCCGAAGGGCGCGAAGGCCTCTGGCGTCAACGGCTCGGCTTTGAGCTCCAGCATGTTAGCCCCTCGAGTGCAGTACACCGGGGCTGTTCCGGCGGCAGGCCTGCGGGGAGGCGCTGTGAACCCACCCCTGGGCGCTACTTTTGCCATTCCTGGCAAAAGACCTCCTCTTCGGCCTGCCCCCGGCGCCCCTAACGTCGCTGAGATTCGGAAAAACTCGGTGATACTAATGCAAGTCCGCTACGCCTTAGCGAGCACCAAGCCGCAGCGCCGCGTGGCGGTTTACGTCTTTATAGAGCAAATAGCGGAACGGCCCCGGGCCGCCGGCATAGCAGGCCTGCGGACAGAAGGCGCGCAGCCACATGAAATCCCCCGCCTCGACCTCGACCCACTCCTGGTTGAGGTGGTACACCGCCTTGCCCTCGAGCACGTAGAGGCCGTGTTCCATGACGTGGGTCTCGTCGAAGGGAATCACTCCCCCGGGCTGGAAGGTGACGATGTTGACGTGCATGTCGTGGCGCACGTCGCCGGGGTCGACGAAGCGGGTGGTGGCCCAGCGCCCCTCGGTGTCCGGCATCTCGCTGGGCGCGATGTCGTTCTCGTTGGTGACGAACGCCTCGGGCACCTCGATGCCCTCGACGAACTCGTAGGCCTTGCGCACCCAATGGAAGCGCACCGGCGCCGCGGATTCGTTGCGCAGCTGCCAGTGGCAGCCCGGCGGCAGGAAGGCGTAGCCGCCTGGCGTCATCTCGTGGCGCTCGCCGGCGATGGTCAGCGTCATCTCGCCTTCCACCACGAACAGCACCCCCTCGGCGGCGGGATCGAGCTCGGGCTTCTCACTGCCCCCGCCGGGCCCCACCTCCATGATGTATTGCGAGAAGGTCTCGGCGAAGCCGGAGAGCGGGCGCGCCAGCACCCACAGCCGGGTCTGCTCCCAGAACGGCAGGTTGCTGGTGACGATGTCGCGCATCACCCCCTTGGGGATGAAGGCGTAGGCCTCGGTGAACACCGCCCGGTCGGAGAGCAGCTGGGTCTGGGGCGGGTGTCCGCCGTGGGGGGCGTAATAGGTGCGTTGGCTCATGAGAGGTCCTTGATGAGATTGGGCCAACCTTAGCCGCTCTCGGGGCTACCCCGGGAACAGACCTTCGAGGAGGCGCTGTGAACCCATCCTTGGGCGCTACATTTGCCAACCATGGCAAATGACCTCCTCTTCGGTCTGTCCCCGGCGCCCCTCGTCAGCCAGCCAGGCTGCCTTGTCGGGATTAGACGTCAGCGCGCCGGCGCCGGGTGGTGCTCGATCCAGTGTCGCGCGATGTCGATGCGCCGCGTCACCCACACCCGATCGTGCGCCTCGATGTGGTCGAGGAAGCGCTGCAGGGCGCGGAAGCGGCCGGGGCGCCCGAGCAACCGGCAGTGCATGCCCACCGAGAGCATCTTGGGCGACTCTTCCCCTTCCGCGTACAGAACGTCGAAGGCGTCGCGCAGGTAGGTGAAGAAGTGATCGGCGGTGTTGAAGCCCTGGGGGGCGGCGAAGCGCATGTCGTTGCTGTCCAGGGTATAGGGTACGATCACGTGGTCGTGCTCGCTGCCCTGGCTGTCGGTCACCCGGCTCCAGAACGGCAAGTCGTCGCCGTAGTAGTCGCTGTCGTAGAGGAAGCCGCCCTCATCGAGTATCAGGCGCCGGGTGTTGGGGCTGTCGCGGCCGGTATACCAACCCTGCGGCTTCTCGCCGTAGAGGCGCTGGAAAATCTCCATGGCGCGCTGCAGGTGCTCGCGCTCGACGTGCTCCGGCACCTCCTGGTAGTGGATCCAGCGATAGCCGTGGCAGGCGATCTCGTGGCCCAGCTCCCTGAAGGCGTGCGCCACCTCGGGGTGGCGCTCCAGCGCCATGGCCACACCGAACACCGTCAGCGGCAGGCCACGACGCTCGAACTCGCGCAGGATGCGCCACACGCCCGCACGCGAGCCGTACTCGTAGATCGACTCCATGCTGAGGTGGCGATCGGGATAGGCGGCCGCCCCGATGATCTCGGAGAGGAACTGCTCGGAGCCGGCATCACCATGCAGGACGCAGTTCTCCCCACCCTCTTCGTAGTTGAGCACGAACTGTACGGCGATCCTGGCTTGCCCCGGCCAGTTGGCGTGGGGCGGGGTACGGCCGTAGCCGATCAGGTCGCGGGGATAGTCATGACTATCACGCATGGCACTTCCTCTTGTTCTCGTTGGCAGGGGGTGGTGCTAGCTGCTGCCGAAGCGGCCCTGCCTGACAAAGTGTATACAATACAGAAAATAGACTGTATCCACAAAGGTTGCAACAGGCTGTCCCACCCATACGCCGGCGGCCTTGTCAGCGGTGACGTCCGGCGGTTTTATCCGCCCCTGACGCCTGCATAACAGCCCGCCTGATGCCGAAATCCTGTCACGCCGCACCCTCTTTGTATACAAAAATTCGCGACCACTGCAACCCTGAAAGCCAAACTGCCCGCTGGCGGCAGGCCGGCACCTCGACGCCGGGACACCAGGCAGCGAGTCAGCCAACATACTGAAGACCAGAATGTATACACTTTACGGAAAATAAAGTCGTCACTTC
The DNA here is from genome assembly GCF_015992245.1 of Halomonas sp. SS10-MC5. Taxonomy (NCBI): domain Bacteria; kingdom Pseudomonadati; phylum Pseudomonadota; class Gammaproteobacteria; order Oceanospirillales; family Halomonadaceae; genus Halomonas; species Halomonas sp. SS10-MC5. Next base: position 3,513,674 of record NZ_CP065435.1, read on the forward strand.
GCCTTCAACCCCCTTGCTCTCTACCTTTGTCTAAGAGGCCAAGTGTGTCACGAAGTGCCTCGATATAGATATAACACATTGAAAATAAAAACCTATATCTGAAATCTCGCGAACCGAAGGAAATCCTTGCGTCGTAGTGGCGCCAGGTCTATTTTGTGTACAAAGAGATTTTTTATTGTTCACAAGAAAAGTTCGGAGTTCGCGATGCGCCTACGCCTCATCAATCCCAACACCACGACCGCCATGACCGACAAGATCGGCGAGGCGGCACGACGCGTTGCGGCACCCGGCACCACCGTGGTGGCGACCCAGCCGGCCGATGGCCCGGTGTCGATCGAGAGCCACTTCGACGAAGCCATCAGCGCGGTGGGCGTTGCGGAAGAGGTACTGGCGGGCGAGAGGGAGGCCACCGACGCCTACGTGATCGCCTGCTTCGGCGATCCGGGCCTGCTGGCCGCACGCGAGCTGACCCGCGCCCCGGTGATCGGCATCGCCGAGGCGGCCTTCCATATGGCCAGCCTGATCAGCACGCGCTTCTCGGTGGTGACCACCCTGTCGCGCACCGCCATCATCGCCGAGCACCTGCTCGAGCAGTACGGCTTCCGCCATCACTGCCGCCGGATCCGCGCCGCCGAGATACCGGTGCTCGACCTGGAGGAGAACGGCACGGCGGCGCTGGCACGCATCATCGACGAGTGCCACCGCGCCCGCGACGAAGATGGTATCGGCGCCATCGTGCTGGGCTGCGGCGGCATGGCCGACCTGACCGAGACCATTTCCCGCGAGGTCGGCCTGCCGGTGATCGAGGGTGTCACGGCCGCGGTCAAGCTGGCCGAGGCCCTCGTCGGCCTCGGGCTCGGTACCAGCAAGCATGGCGACCTGGCCTTCCCGCGGCCCAAGGCCTTCAGCGGACGCTTCGAGAGGTACTCGAATCTCACGCCCGAGCTCTGAGACTCTCTGACCGACAACGACACTCATAACAACGCGCCTTGAGCACGTCTCGCCACAAAGCCCAAGAGCAGCATCGGGCACAACCACAACACAGAGCAACGACTTGCGAGGACAGACCCATGCAACACCCCACCCCACACAGCACGGCGGCCGACCCAGCCTCCTTGGCGGCGGCCGAGTCAGGCGCCACCAAGGCACTGGGCGAGGAGTCGCTGGCCCCGCAGAAGACCCGCATCATGGGGCGCACCTCCTACTTCCTGGCCTGGTTCGGTGGCTGCGTGTCGATCGGCACCTTCGCCATGGGCTCCAGCGTGGTCGGCACCCTCAACCTGATCCAGGCGACCCTGGCCATCGCCATCGGCTGCTTCGTGATCGGCATCGCCCTGGCGCTGAATGGCGCCGCCGGCTACAAGTACGGCATCCCCTTCATGGTGCAGGCGCGCAGCGCCTTCGGCTTCGCCGGCACGCGGCTGCCCGGCCTGGTGCGGGCCGTTCCCGCGGTGGTGTGGTACGGCTTCCAGAGCTGGATCGGCGCCGGGGCGCTGAACATGGTCTCGGCCACCCTGTTCGGCTTCGACAATCTGGTGTTCTACTTCATCGCCTTCCAGTTCCTGCAGATCGGTCTCTCGGTGATGGGGTTCCAGGGCATCAAGTGGCTGGAAAACATCGGCAGCGCCTTCATCCTCGCCTCGCTGGTCTACATGTTCTATGCCACGGTGCAGCGCTACGGTGATGAGCTCTCGACCAGCCTGCTGACCATGGAAGGCTCGTGGGGCATGCCGTTCTGGGGCGCCACCATGCTGTTCCTGGGCATCTACAGCACCATGATGCTCAACGTCAGCGACTATTCACGCGAGCACAAGGAGGGCACCGGCCCGGGGATCCTCACCACCATCTACGCCATGTCGATCCTGCCCTGCACGCTGTTCATGGGCCTGATCGGCTACATGGTCTCCGAGGCCACCGGCACCGCCGACCCCATCCAAGTCTTTGCCAACGCGGTAGACAACACGCCGCTGCTGATGACCACGCTGCTGTTCATCGCCTTCGCCCAGGTCACCACCAACGTGCTCAACAACGTGGTGCCGCCGACCTACGTGCTGATGGACGTGTTCAAGCTCAAGTTCACCACCTCTTCGGTCATCGTCGGCCTGCTGGCCTTCGCCACCTTCCCCTGGAAGCTGGTGCAGCCCGATTCCGCGGCCGGCCTGCAGCTCTTCGTGCAGACCTACTCAGCCTTCCTCGGCCCGATCTTCGCCGTCTTGGTGGTCGACTATTACCTGATTCGCCGCCGCACCCTGGACCTCGGCAAGCTCTATGACGAGAACGGCCCCTACCAGGGCGTCAACAAAGCGGCACTGGTCGCCACCGCCGTGGGCATCGCAGCGGCGCTGACATTCTCCGCCGTGTCGTGGTACGCCAGCCTGATCCCGGCCGGCCTGACCTATTATCTGCTAATGAAGCATTGGGCCCCCTGCCAGCGCTTCCGTCAGTGATCCATCGCTGCCCCGTCGCCCTCCGGCCATGCCGGAAGGGCGACGCCCCATGACAACAACGGTGACGACGATGAAAGAGAACGAGCTGGACATCCAGCGTATCGATCCGACGCTTTACAACGCCGACCTCGCCCCACTGAAACACAAGGACCGCAACTGGGGGGCCTTCGAGATCTTCAATGTGTGGTCCAACGACATCCAGAGCCTGTTCGGCTATACCCTGGCGGCCTCGCTGTTCCTGAGCTATGGGCTCAACGGCTGGGCGGTAATGGCGGCGATCATTCTCGCCGGCGTCATCGTCATGGTGCTGGTCAATCTGACCGGCAAGCCCAGCGTCAAGTACGGCATCCCCTTCCCGGTCATGGTCCGCGCCAGCATGGGGGTGCGCGGCGCCAACCTCCCGGCCATGCTGCGCGCTATCATCGGTATCTTCTGGTACGGCGTGCAGACCTATTTCGCCTCCACCGCGGTAGCGCTGCTGATCACCGCGCTGTTCGGCGCCGGCAATGGGGCTACCTTCCTGGGACTTTCCAGTGTGGCCTGGATCTCGTTCGTGATCGTCTGGCTGTTCCAGATCGCGATCTTCTGGCAGGGCATCGAACGCATCAAGCACTTCCTCAACTGGGCGGGCCCGCTGGTCTACGTGGTGATGGTGGCGCTGATGATCGTGGTCTGGTACCAGGCCGGCGATGAGCTGCTGCCGGCCATCAGCACCATCTTCAGCGCCGACGCCGATCGCAGCGGTAGCGCCGTAGCCGCCTTCCTGGCCATCGTCGGCACCATGGTCGCCTACTTTGCGGCGGTGGTGATCAACTTCGGCGACTTCACCCGCTTCGTCAGGACCGAACGCCAGATGAAGCTCGGCAACCTGCTGGGGCTGCCGCTCAACGTGGCCTTCTTCTCGTTCATCGCGCTGATCATCACCGCCGGCACCCTGGTGCTGTTCGGCGATGCCCTGACCAACCCGGCCGACATCGTCGAGCGGGTCGACTCGCTGCCGCTGACCATCGTCGCCGCGCTGACCTTCTTTGCCGCCACCGTCGGCATCAACCTGGTGGCCAACTTCATCCCGCCGGCCTACGACCTGGCCAACCTGTTCCCCAGCAAGATCAGCTTCAAGGTGGGCGGGCTGATCACCGCCATCGTGGCCTTCTTCGTCGGCGCGCTGTGGGTCTCGGTGATCAGCCAGATCGGCGTGCCCGGCTTCGTCAACGCGCTCGGCGCCATCGTCGCGCCCTTCTACGGCATCATCGTGGTGGATTACTACCTGGTGAAGCGTCAGCACCTCGACATGCAGCAGCTGTTCTCCTCCGAGCCGGGAAGCGCCTACTACTACGTGAAGGGCTGGAATACCCGGGCGCTGATGGCCTTCGGCTGCGCTGCGCTGTTCTCGATCTCTACCGTGCTGGTGCCGGCGCTAGCCAGCCTCGGCGGCTATGGCTGGATGATTGGTGCCGCGCTCGGCGGTGCTTTCTACTACGGCTTGATGCTGAGCCACCGCCCGGCGGCTGCAACGCCTGCTATCTAAAGCACTTTGGCAAAAAGCGCCTCCGGCCTGGCCGGGGGCACCTTCCGTTCCGATACCCGGGGTAAGGACATCCGGCGGCTTTCCACGAGGCGGGAGCCCGAGCCTTCAACCGCGGCCGAACAAATTCTGCTTCACCTCGAGCAGATGCTCCTCGAGCAGGCTGCGAGCCACCTCCTCGTCGCGGTCACGCAGGGCCGCCACGATGGCGCGATGCTGCGTCTCGTAGCGCCTGCGTCGCTCGGACGTCAGTGAGATCCGCTTGAGCCGCCCCCATTCGCCCTCCTCCCGCACCATGTTGGTCAACTCCAGGATACGCAGGAAGAAACTGTTGTGGGTGGCTTCGGCAAAGGCCTGATGTAAGGCACCGTCCCAATGCTCGAAGGCCTCGATGCTGTCGGCCGACTCCGAGTGCTCAAGACATTCATCCATGCGAGCGAAATCGGCGGCCGTGGCGAAGCGCACGATCAATGCCACCATCTGGGGCTCGATCAGCACTCGGGCATCCATCAACTGCGCCGGACTCACCTGCTTCACCATGCTTCCGGCGCTCGTCGATACCGCCGTTGAAGCGCTGCTCCTGGGTTCGGGAAGCAGCTCAGCGGCGCGTTCGCTGACGAAGGTGCCGCTGCCCACGACTTGGGTGATCGCCCCCAGCGACTTGAAGTGCCCCAGCACCCGCCTCACCGCACCGCGAGAGGCACCAAAGCGTTCGCTAAGCTCACGCTCCGTGGGCAGCCGATGACCGGGAGGAAAGCGGCCGCTGGCAATCTCACCCTGCACGTAGCGAGCCAGGGCCTTGGCCCCGTCCGAGCGGATGTCGCTCTCGGCTAGCGAATCCCATGGGCTCCGAGCTGGATTGGTAGATACCGGCCTTTCGCTCACTGAGCATCCTTATCAATGTACTTCATACGAGTCCAATACTTGCATAATCTAGCCCATTTGGTTTCTCAGGACAAAGATTTCGGCTTGATTAAGTACCAATCTGCTTCTAGCCTCGGACAATGCAGGACCAAAAACAACCAATGGAGATCCAATTTCATGAGATTCGCCACGCTGCGGCCGGCGCCTGACCAGCCGCCCCGCGTCGCCCTGATCGACGCTGCAGGCCAGCGCTACTGGCCGCTGGACGAGCTGGTGCCCGAGTTCCAGGGCGACATGCAGCAATTGATTCAAGACTGGGCATCACTGGTCCCCCGGATAGCGCCCAGGGGGGAAGGACGCCTCCTCGAAGCCGCTCGCCTCGCGCCTCCCATCCACCCTCATCGGAACATGTTCTGCGTCGGCAAAAATTACTTCGAACACGCGGCAGAATTCAGTGGCTCCGGCTTCGACAGCAGCACCACTGCCGACGACGTGGTGCCCAAGCATCCGATCATCTTCACCAAGGCCTACAACACGCTGATCGCCCATGGTGACGACATTCCCCGCCACGCCGGAATCACCGACCAGCTCGACTACGAGGCGGAGTTCGCCGTCATCATAGGCAAGGGCGGCCGTGGCATCACCAAGAACAATGCCTACCACCATGTCTGGGGCTACACCATCGCCAACGACGTCACCGCCCGCGATTTGCAGAAGAAGCACAAGCAGTGGCATCTCGGCAAGTCGCTGGACGGCCTCTGCCCGATGGGACCGTGGCTCGTCACCGCCGACGAAGTGGACCGCGATCGCGCCTCCATCAAGTGCTGGGTCAACGGTGAACTGCGCCAGGAGGCCCGCCTCGATCAGTTGATCTTCGACGTGCCCACGCTGATCGAGACCCTCTCCGCCGGCATCGAACTCAAGCCCGGCGACGTGATTCTGACCGGCACCCCGGTCGGCGTCGGTATCGGCTTCACTCCGCCCAGGTTCCTCAACAGCGGCGACAGCGTGCGCATCGAGGTCGAGGGCATGGGGGTACTGGAAAACCGGGTCGGCGACTGACCGGCCAGGCTTCAGCACCGGCACTCGGTCTCACAAGTCGCCATCGAGCGCAACAACAACACAGGAGCACGCCATGACCATCCCCGAAACCCCACTGAAGAGTATCACCGCCGCCGCGCTGGTCGCTGCTGGCGGCCTGGCCGTCGCCCCCGCCATGGCGGAGGAGTACTACGCCGGCAAATCCATCGAGATGGTGGTGCCGTTTGGCGAGGGCGGCGCCGCCTACGTAGCCGCGAAGTTCCTAGAACCCTTCTTGGAGGAGCACCTGCCGGGGAACCCGCAGGTCAATGTCAACACGCGCCCGGGCGGCGGCTCGATCCTCGGCGCCAACTGGTTTGAGCAGAATGCCGAGCCGGACGGCGAAACGATTCTATTCACCACCTCCTCCACCTCCAACCCCTTTGTGCTGGGCATGGAGGCCGTGGAGTACGACCTGGCCGCGATGCGCCCGGCCTTCAGCCTGCCCTTCGGTGCCGTGATCTATGTCTCGCCGAGCACCGGCATCGAAACACCGGCGGACCTGCACTCTCCCAACACGCCGCTGATCTACGGTGGCATCGCGGCCGCCGCCAGCGACCTGCCCGTGCTGCTGGCCTTCGAGCTTCTGGAGCTGGACCTGCAAACGGTTCTTGGTTTCGATGGCCGTGGCCCTGCCCGCCTGGCTTTCGAACGCGGTGAAACCAACATCGACTTCCAGTTCACGCCTGCCTACATGTCGCAGGTGGTGGACATGGTCGAGGCCGGCAGCGCAGTGCCGATCATGTCCGGCGGCGCCGTGGGCGACGACGGCACCCTCAGCGCTCGGGACCCGGCGTTCCCCGACTACCCCTCGGTCTACGAGGTGTACGAGGAGCTGAACGGGGAGGCGCCGTCCGGCGTGGAATGGGATGCCTTCCAGGCGATAGGCGCGACTACCTTCAACTTTGGCCTGACCGCCTACCTGCCGAAAGGCACGCCGGACGAGGTCATGGAGGTCTTCGAGGAAGCCATCGCCGCGATCAATGACGATCCCGATTACCAGTCCAAGAGCGAGGAAGCCGTGGGTGGCTACGACCTGCTGCCGGCGTCGACCGTCGCCGACGCGCTGGGCGCCTCGCTGCAGCCCTCCGACGACGTGCGCGACTACCTGCGCGACCTGCTGTCGAACAAGTACGACGTCGAGCTCTGACCTCATTGCCGAAGCGGCCAGCCGTCCTGCCGGGGCTGGCCGCGTTCGATGCGCCAGTCAAGGAACCACAACGTGTTCGAGAATATCGTTTCGGCCCTGGATCTGCTGTTCCAGCCCGTCCGGCTGCTGGCGCTTTTCGTCGGCATGCTGGCCGGCATGATCTTCGGCATGTTACCGGGGCTGGGTGGGGTCGCCGCCGTGTCGATCCTGCTCCCGTTCATCTACCTGATGGATGGCTACGCCGGCCTGGCTATGCTGCTCGGCGCCATCTCGGTGATCTATACCGCCGACACCATTACCTCGGTGCTGCTCGGCGCGCCGGGCTCACCGGCGTCGGCGCCGACCGCTATCGAAGGTCATGCGCTGGCGAAACAGGGCAAGGCGTCTCTGGCGCTCGGCGTCGGTTTCCTCGCGTCGATGGTCGGCGGACTGTTCGGCGCCCTGATTCTCTCCGTCGCGATTCCCGTCGCCGGGCCGCTGCTGGCGCTGGGCACGCCGGAGCTGTTCATGTTCGCCCTGGTGGGGCTCTGCTTTGCCGCCAGCATGGTCGGCAAGGATCTCGCCGTGGGCCTCGCCGCCGCCTGCTTCGGCATCCTGCTGGGCGTGGTCGGTGCCGCGCCAGCCGCTGCCAACTATCGCTTCATCTTCGGCCAGTCCTACCTGATGGATGGCCTGTCGCTGCCGATCGTGGCGCTCGGGCTGTTCGCCGTGGCCGAGCTGATCGGCATGGTCGCCGCGGGCGGCGGCATTGCCGGTAAGCCGACGCCCCTGGGCAAGTGGAGCGACAGCTTTTGCGAGTTCTGGCGCCACCGCTGGCTGGTCTGCCGTGCCTCGGTGATCGGCATTTTCGGCGGCTTCGTGCCTGCGGTGGGTGCCAGCGCCTCCACTTGGATCGCGTACGGCCACGCCCTGAGTTCCACCAAGGACAAGCGCAACTTCGGCAAGGGCGAGATCCGCGGCGTGGCCAGCGCCGAAGGGGCCAACAACGCCACGATCATCTCCGACCTGGTGCCTACGATGCTGTTCAGCGTACCGGGCGGGCCCGCCGCCGCCATCTTCCTCGGCGCGCTGTTCTCGTTCGGCTTCTATCCCGGCCCACGCATGGTCAGCGAGTCGCCGGACCTGATGTACATGATCGTATGGAGCGTGGCGCTGGCCTCGGTGCTGGGGGCCGCCATCTGCTTCGCCGTGACGCCCTACATCGCCCGGCTGACCCGGGTGAACTTCGCGCTGATCGCCGCCCCGCTGCTGTTGATCATGGTCGCCGGCGCCTATCAGGGTACCCGGACCTTCGGCGACATCCTCGCCTTGCTGGCACTCGGCATCCTCGGCTGGCTGATGAAGAATGCCGGCGTCCCACGCGCCCCAGTGCTGGTCGGCTTCGTGCTGGCCACGCCCATGGAGCAGTACTTCTGGCTGACCACCCAGATCCACGGCTTCACCTGGCTGACACGCCCCGGGGTGCTGATCATCGCCTCGCTGATTGTGATTCCGTTGGTGTTGAACGTGGTGCGCCGGCTGCGCCAGCGGTGGAGCGCCGGCCACGACGAACCGCAGCCTCAAACCGCAGCGGATGGCGGCGAGATCGCGAGCCATGACAGCAGCGTCGTCCTGGTCATGGTGTTGCTGATGGTTGCGGTCTTCGGCTATGCACTGGTGGAGATGCTCGGCTTTCGACCCAATGCGCGGCTGATGCCGAGCCTGGGGATCGTGCCGGGCCTGCTGCTCAGCCTCTACCTGCTGGGACGCCAACTGGTCCGGATGCGTCGCCAGGGAGCAGTGGCGAACCTCGCCAGCCGCAAAGAGCTACCCGTGCTTGGCGGCATTCTGCTGTACGGCATCGCCATGTGGCTGATCGGGTTCAATCTGGCCACGCCGTTGCTGCTGGCCTGGCTGCTCATCGGCTGTGCCAGGATGCGCTGGAACTCCGCCCTGCTCTATGGGCTTGCGGTCTATGCCGTCGCTCAAGGCATGTTCGCCATGATGCGCTCCACGCCGCCCCAGGGTGTGCTACAGAACCTGCCCATGCCGTGGTGATCGGATGCGATACGCCGCGCCATGAGCGGCATCGAATATCTCCTCAAGCACCGAAGATACGCTGCAGGTCCGGCGTCTCTTCTTCTTCCTCGACGATCGAGAGCGAGGCTTCGATGGCCTTGAGGTGCCGACTCATGAAGGCGGTGGCCCGCTCGCCATTCTTGGCTTCGAGAAAGCCGATCAGGTCGTCGTGGTCGTGGGACTCGCAGCCCAGATGCCCCGAACTGCCGTAAACTGCCAGGATCAGCGATGAGCGCGAGCAGAGCTGGCCGACGAAAGCGGCCAGGGTGGCGTTGCCGGAGAGCTGGGCGAGGCGTTCGTGGAAGGCGGCGGAGAGCTTGATCGCGCGGCTCTGCTCGCCCGACTTGAGCGCCTCGCGCTCGCGCCGGGCCATGTCGCGCAGCTCACGCACGTCCTCGGGCTTGATGCGGCGGGCCACCTCGGGCATCAGGCCGCACTCCACCATCTGGCGGGCATCAAAGACATCCTTGGCCTCGTCGGCGGTAGGCCGCGTGACGCTGGCCCCACGCCTCGGCGTCAGGGTCACGAGCTGCTCCAGAGCCAGGCGCTGCAGGATCTTGCGCACGCCGGTGCGGCTGATGCCGAACACCTCGGCCAGGGCATCCTCGCGCAGACGCGCACCGGGGCGCAGACGGTGCTCGATGATGGCATCGCTGATCGTGCGGTAGATCGCCTCGTGGCGCTCCGCCCCATCACCGTTCTTGCCCAGGCGCCGGGGCTTCCCCTCGCCCGCCTCGCCATCGGCCAGGCGCTGCCGCTGGTTCATGTTCCTCCCTCCTGGTCTGAGCCCTTCTGCCATTGTATACATAGTCATCCAACTATCGAACCCGCCAGGACGCATACGGCCCGCCATCCGGCGGGCCGTATGCGGGTGCTGCCGCCTGCCTTCTCACTCCGACCAGGCGGCGATCGCGTCGCGCTCCTCGTCGGTCATACCGGTCATGTTGCCAAGCGGCATGTACCTGCTGACCACCACTTCGCGGATCTTGGCGCGGTGGCCTTCGATCTGTGCCGTGGTGTCGTAGACCACGCCGGCCGGCGCCGAGCCGAAGCCCTCTTGGGTCGGGCTGGCCGAATGACAGGCCACACAGCGCGACTCGATGATGGCCTCGACCTCGGCCAGGCTGGGACCCTCGCCCTCGACGCCCGGCGAGGCCCCCGTTCCCGGCATGCCGGCCCAGAAGGCCACGGCGATCAGCGCCACGCCGACGGCCGGATAGGCGGGCTGGATCGTGCCCGCGTGCATCAGCACGAAGAACTGGCGGATCAGCGCACCGGCGAAGATGAACAGCGCCATCAGCACCCAGGCGTATTCGTGGTTGTAGACGAAGGAGTAGTGGTTGCTGATCATCAGCAGCACCACCGGCAGGGTGAAGTAGGTGTTGTGAACCGAGCGCTGCTTGCCGCGCTTGCCGTCCAGCGGATTGGGCGCCTCGCCCGCCTTCATGGCCTTCACCATGCGCCGCTGACCGGGAATGATCCAGAAGAAGACGTTGGCCGACATGGCGGTGGCCATCACGGCACCGGTCAGCAGGAAGGCGGCGCGCCCCGAGAATAGCTGCACGCTGAGATAGGCCACCACCACCATCATCACCGCCACGGCCAGGCTAAGGACCCCGTCGCGGTCCATGTTGGGGCTGATGCGCTTGCACAGCTCGTTGTAGACCACCCAGCCGCCGAGCAGGAACGCCAGCGCCAGCAGGTTGGCCTGCCAGCCGCTCAGGTTGGCGGCCCAGCTCCAGTCGCTGTCGGGGTTGACCAGATAGAAGCTCGGGTTGGCCATGTACAGCAGCACGAACAGGGCGAAGCCGGACAGCCAGGTGGTGTAGGCCTTCCAGAACGACCAGTGCAGGTCCTCGGGCAGCTTGGCGGGGGCCGTGGCGTACTTCTGGTTGTGGTAGAAACCGCCGCCATGCACGGCCCACATCTCGCCGAACACACCCTTGTCGCGATCCTCGGCCGCCTTGGGCTTGCGCAGGCCGTTGTCCAGCATGACGAAGTAGATCGATTCGCCGATCCAGGCGATCGCCGCGATGACGTGCAGCCAGCGCAGCATGAAATTGACGAATTCCAGCAGGTAAGCTTGCATCAGGTTGTCTCAGCTTAGTTGTTGTTGACGCCGCATGGCGGAGCGCAGCCAGTTTTCAAATCAAGCGCCAGGGAAGCGTTGATCAATTTTGCGAGCGGGATGAAGCACAAGGCGCACGGCGCGCAGAAACCGGAGCCTATGGGGTATAGGTGAGGATTCCGACGGTCCGACGCTTCGGCACCGCGCAACGCAGTGATTCGCCCGCGCAGCCATTGATCAGCGTTTCCCTAGCTGCCGCGGTAGGTGGAGTACCCATACGGCGACACCAGCAGCGGCACGTGGTAGTGCTGCGAGGCGTCGGCCACGCCGAAGCGCAGCGGGATGACGTCGAGAAAGCGCGGCTCGCTCGCCGAGACCCCCTGCCGGCGCAGGTAGTCGCCGGCATGGAAGACCAGCTCGTACTCGCCGACGCTGAAGTCGTCGCCCTCGAGGATGGGCGCATCGCAGCGACCGTCGTCGTTGGTGGTCGCCGTTTTCAGCAGCGAGCGGCTCTCGCCCTCCAGGCGATAGACGTCGATGCGGATGCCTTCGCCGGGGCGCCCCTGGGCGGTATCCAGCACGTGGGTGGTCAGTCGTCCCATTTCGTTACTCCCTTTGTCGGCCATATGAAGACAGTTTTAGCGCTTTCGTTGGTACATTTCAAAGATTTTTTGTATACACTTTATCATGGCACGCCACGAGCAATACCCTTGCAGCTCTGACCAAGGAGAACAGGATGAACGACAAGACACTGGCGCCGCGCCCCAGCACGCTCGACCGCGAGGAGTTCGTGACCCGCTTCGGTGACATCTACGAGCACTCCCCCTGGGTCGCGGCGCTGACCTGGGAGCGCGGCCTGCAGCCGGCGCAGGACACCCCCGCCGGCCTCGCCGAGGCCATGGGCCAGACGCTGCGCAGCGCCACGCCGGAGCGCCAGCTCGAGGTGATTCGCGCCCACCCGGACCTGGCCGGCAAGGCCGCCATCGCCGGGGAGCTGACCGACGACTCCACGCGTGAGCAGGCTGGCGCCGGGCTCGATCAGTGCACCCCTGAGGAGATGGCTCGCTTCGAGCGCCTCAATGCGGCTTACAAGGACAAGTTCGGCTTTCCCTTCGTCATGGCTGTGAAGGGCAGTGACCGCCACGCCATCCTCGCCGCCTTCGAGACCCGGCTGGAGAATTCGCCGGAGGAGGAGCGCCGCACCGCCATCGAACAGATCAACCGCATCGCCCGCTTCCGCCTGGAAGCCCGCGTCGAGGAGTGACCCGGCCCGGCCTCTCTCCTCACGGCCCGATGCCGCGCCCGGGGGCACCCCCGGGTCGCGGCCTCATTCCCTAACCGCCCCTGGCCCCGTCGGGCGTCGCCTCGTCGTCCAGCCGCGAGCGCCCGGGCCGGGAGACTTCCCCCGCCTCCTGGCGTCCCACGCCGGCCGCCTCGCCTGCGTCGTCGCACGCCATGGCCTCACGCTCGCGTGCCTCGTCGGCCAGGGTGGTGTTGGGCAGCACCAGATTGAGGGTGAAGGCGGTGATGGCGGCCACCACGATGGGCGCCCCGCCGATGACGTTCTGCAGCCACTCGGGGAAGCGTTCGATGGCCGCGGGCACCTCGGCGATGCCCAGGCTGAGCGCCAGGGCCAGCCCCACGATGGTCATGTTGCGGGCGGAGAGCTCGTCCTTGATCAGCAGCTTGATGCCGGTCATGGTGATCATGCCGAACACGGTGATGGTGGCCCCGCCGAGCACCGGATAGGGAATGGTGGTCATCAGCGCGCCGAACTTGGGGCTGAGGCCGGCCAACAGCATGAAGCCGCCGGCCAGCGCCAGCACGAAGCGGCTGATCACCCGGGTCATGGCGACGATACCGACGTTCTGGCTGAACGTGGAGGTGGGCAGGGCGCCGAAGAAGGCGCTCGCCGTCGTGGTCAGGCCGTTGCCCAGCAGGCCGCCGGTCAGCTCGCGGGTCCTGAGTTCGCGATTCATGCCGCCCACGGTGGTCGCCGAGAGGTCGCCGATGGTCTGCACCGAGTTGATCACGCAGATCACCACCATGGCGACGATCGCCGAGGCATGGAACTCCATGGCGAAGGGCATGAATGTCGGCACCGCCACCCAGTCGGCCTCGGCCACCGACGCGAAGCTGACCATGCCCAGCGCCAGCGACAGCCCGTAGCCGACGAGAATGCCGACGATGATCGCCGAGAGCTTGACGACCCCCTTGCCGAACTGCGAGGCGGCGAGCACCGTGGCGAGCGTCACCAGACCCACGCCCCAGTTCAGCGGCGCACCGAAGTCGGCAGCGTCGACGTTGCCGCTGCCCGCCATGTAGCGCACCGCGATATCGTAGAGCGACAGGCCGATGACCAGCACCACCGTGCCGGCGACCACCGGGGGGAAGAGATGGCGGACGTACTGAATGAAGTACCCCACCACCATCATGGTGACGCCGCCGATGAGCTGTGCCCCCAGGATCCCTCCGATGCCGAACTGGCCGCCGACGGCGATCAGCGTCGGCACGTAGGCGAAGCCGACGCCGAAGATGGCCGGCAAGCGGGCGCCGAACTTCCAGACACCGTACAGATGGAACAGGGTGCAGACCCCCGAGGCCAGCACCGCGATCTGTATCAGCAAGAGCTTTTCCTGCGGTGTGGCGCCTACCACTCCCGCGATGATGATGGGGGGCGTGATGACACCGGCGATCATCGCCAGCACGTGCTGCAGCGACAGGGGCAAGGCCGTTGTCAGCGAAGGCCGGCCATGGAAGTCGAAAATCGAAGTGCTCTGAATCTTTCGCATGGATCCATCCAGTCGTTGTTGTGTTTCTGTATACGGAAAGCCAGTACCGTGACTTGTTCGAATTTGCGGCCAGAAGCTTTCCAATACACGCCGAGTTAACCGCGCCCGCTGCGACTCGCACTTCCTGTCCAATCGGTCAAAAAATGTATTCCAAATCGCACACCAATGGGCGACAGTACATCAATTTATTGTATACAGAAATTATTTCCACCTCTTTCTCGCTCTTCTCCTGATCCAGCCGCCTGGCACCGCCCTCTCCCGAGAACGGGCCAGCTACACTGGGAGGAAAATCGGCAGCGGAGGTAAAGGAGAGCGACATGTTTCGTGATCGACTGGACGCGGCAGAGCTACTTGCCGAGCGCTTGGCACACCTGAAGGGTTCCAATCCGCTGGTGCTCGCCATTCCTCGTGGTGGGGTACCCATGGGGCGCTACCTGGCCGATGCCCTCGAGGGGGAGCTCGACGTCGTGCTGGTGCGCAAGATACGCGCCCCCGGGAACCCCGAATTCGCCATCGGTGCCATCAGTGAGGACGGCACCATGAAGCTCGATGCGGCGGCGTCCCATTTCACGCCTGAGGCGGTGGAGCGTGAGGCGGAACAGCAGCGCAAGCTGCTCGCCGAGCGACGCCAGCGTTATAGCCCGGTTCGCCCGCCGATTCCGCCCGAGGGGCGTGTGGTGGTGGTCGTCGACGACGGCAGTGCCACCGGCGCGACCATGGAGGCTGCGCTGAAGACCCTGCACGGCCGTGCCGCACGGCTTGTCGCGGCACTGGGGGTGGCCTCCCCCAGTGCCGTCGCCCGGCTGGAGGCGATCGCCGATGAGGTGGTCTGCCTGGACGTGCCGCCACGCTTCATGGCGGTGGGCCAGTTCTACGCCGATTTCGGCCAGGTCGAGGAGGAGGAGGTGTTGGAACTGCTTGGCGAATGAGGCCACCCACTGGCGGCGGAACTCTTTTCATGGCGCCATAAGGAAGGCCGCCGTCCCAGCGGGGCGGCGGCCTTCTTCGTCAACGGCAGTGCGGCGACTTACTTGGCCGCGGCGCTGGCCGCCTTGACGTTCTGCTCGGTCAGTTGCTGACCCTTCTGCAGAAACTCCTGGCTCAGGTCGACCACCTTCTTGGTGTCGCCCTGCAGGCGCTCGCCCAGCTCCTTGACGGCTTTCTGCTGGGTCTCGAGTACCTGCTTGAGGCCCTCGGAGTCCTTGACGTCAACCCAGGCACGGGCCTGTGCCAGGCTCAGGTCGGAGTAGCTACGGAAAGCGTCCAGCTGCGCCGACAGCAGCTTCTCGTAGTATTCCAGGGTCAGCGAGCCATAGGCGCGCGCCGGGGCGAAGAACAGGGATTCGAACTGCTGGGTCGCCTTGTCTTGGGTCTTGCTCATGAGACACCTCCTACGTTGCGTTGCCAAGGCAGGATCGCGCCTTGTTGCAATGCAACATAGCAGCTCTTTTTGTGCAATGCAACATTCTTTCGCGCCCCACATCGGCTCCCCCGCGGCCGCCCGTTCAGCGATAGGCGCCCTCGATGTCGGTGACCCGCATGGCCTTGCGTCCCAGGCCGTCGTGGAGATCGAGCATACGCTCGATCCAGCCGTAGACGGGATCGGCATTCGACACCAGGTCGGCAGTCGACACCACCCGCGCCCACATGAAGGCGCCGAACACCAGGTAGTCGGCCGCGGCAGGCGCCGCGCCGTCGAGGAAGTCGCTGCCTTCCAGCTGGCCGCGCAACGGTGCCAGCGCGGCATCCAGTTGGGCCAGCCCCTTGGCCGGCGAATGGAACTCCTCGAGGGAACGGCCGAAACGCTTCTCGCGGCTGGTGCGGAAGTAGTCGCGGTCCCTGGGATCGATGGCGTTGAGCAGATCCATGATGATGGTTCTCATCATCGCCGGCTGTAGCGCCCGTTCGGCGTAATGCTTGAAGAAGCGCGCCCGGGCCTCGGCCATGCCATCGCCCAGCAGGGGCGCCTCGGGGTAGGTACGGTCAAGGTAGCGCAGGATCTCGTAGCTGTCGGTGACCGTCTCGTCACCATCGACCAGGACCGGCACCTTGTCGTGATCGGCGAATGCCAGGGCCTGCTTGTCGGTGAAATACCAAGGGCGCGTCTGGGCCTCGAGCCCCTTGTGAGCGAGTGCATAGCGAACACGCCAGCAGTAGGGGGAAAAGCGCAGATCTTCGTCGATACCGCAGAGGTCAAAGAGAACCCTGGCCATGGACGTCTCCTGGAACGTGGTGTGGTCCCCGGATAGTGCCAGCCTTCTCGGCAGCTTGCCAACTGCGCCGACCACGGCCGAGCCGAGGCCTTGAGCCTGTCCATTAGTCTAATAACGAACGGCCTCGTGGCGCATGATCGAACGCCACGCAGCCAGGCAATAGCTTGTTTTTCTTTCATAAAAGAGTAATGTCGCGGTCTTGCCGCTCCGCCAGATATTGGTAAGACCAATGATCCAAGGATGGCAACTTTCCAGCGCTCTTCGTATCGTTGCGTGCCTGGCCGGCAAAGGCAGGGGGTGCCCTTCGCCTTCAGGAGTCCAACAAGGAGAAATCCGAGGAAACGTCATGACGGATACAACCCTAGCACTACTCGCCTTTACGCCATTGATACTGGCCGGCGTGCTGTTGATCGGCTTTCGCATGGCGGCCAGAACGGCCATGCCCATCGTCTTCGTGGTCACCGCCCTGATCGGGCTGTTCGCCTGGGAGATGAGCTTCAACCGGGTACTGGCCTCAACGTTCCAGGGTCTGATCCTGACCGTCTCGATCCTGTGGATCATCTTCGGCGCCATCCTGCTGCTCAATACGCTGAAGCATTCCGGCGGCATCGCGGCGATCCGCAACGGCTTCTCGGGCATCAGCCCCGACCGCCGCGTACAGGCGCTGATCGTAGCGTGGCTGTTCGGCTGCTTCATCGAGGGCGCCTCGGGTTTCGGCACCCCCGCCGCGGTGGCGGCCCCGCTGATGGTGGCGCTGGGCTTCCCGGCCTTGTCCGCGGTGGTCGTCGGCATGATGATCCAATCCACCCCGGTCTCCTTCGGCGCGGTCGGCACCCCGATCGTGGTCGGCGTGTCCGGGGGCGTCAACATGAACGCCATCACCGAGCAGCTCGAAGCGGGCGGCTTCACCTGGCTCGAGTACTTCCGCCTGATCGCCGCGGAAGTCGCCATCGTGCACGCCATCGTCGGCATCCTGATGCCGTTGATCATGGTAGTCATCATGGTGCGCTTCTTCGGCGCCAACCGCTCCTGGAAGGAGGGGCTCTCGATCACCCCGTTCGCCCTCTTCACCGGGGTGGCCTTCGTGGTGCCGTATGCCCTGGCGGGCGTACTGCTGGGGCCGGAGTTCCCCTCGATGATCGGCGCCATGGTGGGGCTCGCCATCGTCGTGCCGGCGGCACGCCGCGGCTTCCTGCTGCCCAAGGATACCTGGGACTTCCCCGAGCGCGACGCCTGGCCGGCCGGCTGGATCGGCAAGATCGAGATCAAGATCGACGACATCGCCGGCAAGACGCCGCTCTCCACCTGGATGGGCTGGCTGCCCTACGTGCTGCTGGCGCTGTTCCTGGTGGCCTCGCGCGTCGTCGATCCGCTGCGTGAGGCGCTCAACGCCTGGACCTTCGGCTGGAGCAACATCCTCGGCGAGGCCGGCGTGTCCGGCAGCATCGCCCCGCTCTACCTGCCCGGCGGCATCCTGCTGATGGTGGTGCTGGTCACTGCGGTGCTGCATCGCATGCGCCTCGGGGAACTCAAGGCCGCCTTCGGCGAATCCTCGCGCACCCTGCTCGGCGCCGGTTTCGTGCTGATCTTCACCATCCCCATGGTACGCATCCTGATCAACTCGGGCGTCAACGCCGCCGACCTGGTGTCCATGCCGGTCGCCATGGCCCAGTTCGTGGCCGATAGCGTGGGTAGCGTCTATCCCTTCTTCGCCCCCGCCGTGGGCGGCCTGGGCGCCTTCATCGCCGGGTCCAACACGGTCTCCAACCTGATGCTGGCCGAGTTCCAGTTCAACGTCGCCCAGCAGCTCGGCCTCTCCACCGCCTTCATGGTGGCGCTGCAGGCCGTGGGGGCCGCCGCGGGTAACATGATCGCCATCCACAACGTGGTGGCGGCCTCGGCCACCGTCGGCCTGCTCGGACGCGAGGGCGAGACGATCCGCAAGACCATCCTGCCGACGATCTACTACCTGGTGTTCGCCGGCGCGATCGGCTTGATCGCCTTCTACGTCCTCGGGGTATCGGACCCGCTGCTGCAAGTCGGCGGCTGAGCCACCCCACCACAGGCGAAGCCTCCCCGCCCCTGCGGCGGGGAGGCTTCGTTCGTTTCTGGCCTCCTCAGTCGATACGCTTGAGCTCGCGGGTGTGGCGTGCACCGCGCTCGACATAGCCGGCCGCGTTTCGCGCCAGCCCGGCAATCGCCTCGGGCGAGAGCTCTCGTACCACCCGCGCCGGCGCCCCGACGATCAGTGAATTATCTGGGAAGTTCTCGCCCTCCTTGACCACCGCTCCGGCGGCCACGAGGCTATTTTTGCCGATGACGGCGCCGTTGAGGAGCACCGCCTGGATGCCGATCAGGCTGCCGTCGCCGACGGTACAGCCGTGCAGCATGGCCTGGTGCCCCACGGTCACGTCGCTGCCGACCGTCAGCGGATAGCCCGGATCGGCGTGCAGCACCGCGCCGTCCTGGATGTTGCTGCGCTCGCCGATCTCGAGTCGGTCGGTGTCGCCGCGCAGCACCGCCTGGTACCAGACGCTGGCCTGCCGCTTGAGGGTGACCTGGCCGATCACATCGGCCGTCTCGGCCACGTAGACGTCCGCCTCGATCTGCGGACGATGTTCGCCGTACTGGTAGATCGCCATTGCGTCTCCTCCTGAGCCTTGCCTTCCCCGGGGTCGACGCCTGCAGCGCCCGGGCCCTGTCCTCGGCCATGCCTCACGCCAGCGCCTGGTCCAGCAGCAGCGCCACGTGCACCGCCCTGCGGCCACTGCCGTCGTGGATCTGATGGCGGCAGCTGGTGCCATCGGCCACGATCACGGTATCCTCGCCCGCCGCGCGCACGGCGGGCAACAGGCTGAGCTCGGCCATCTGCATCGAAGTCCCGTAATGCTCGGCCTCGTAGCCGAAACTACCGGCCATGCCGCAGCACGAGGAGTCGATGGTCTCGACCGCGAGCCCGGGGATCCATGACAGCACCGTCTCCACGGGGCGCAGCGCGTCGAAGGCCTTCTGATGGCAGTGGCCGTGCAACAGGGCCCGCGCATGACCGACCGGCTTCAGCGCAAGGGGTAACTCGCCGGCTGCCCGCGCCCTGACCAGGAACTCCTCGAACAGCAGGGCCGACTCGGCCAGCCCTCGTGCCGCCTCCCCGAAGCCGTATTGCAGGAACTCGTCGCGCATGCTCAGCAGGCACGACGGCTCGAGCCCGACGATCGGCACGCCGCGCTCGACGTAGGGCAGCAGGTGGTCGAGGGCGCGCCGCGCCTCGGCCCTGGCCTTGTCGAACTGGCCGGAGGAGAGGTAGGTGCGCCCGCAGCACAGCGGGCGTTCGCCCGGCGTGACGTTGAGGTGCACGCGATAACCGGCCGCCTCGAGCACCCGCTTGGCGGCGCGGGCGATGTCGTTCTCCATGTAGTTGTTGAAGGTGTCGACGAACAGCACCACCTCGCGGCTCCCCTGCGCCGATGGCGCATGCGCTTCGGCCAGGAAGTTGCCACGGAACCTGGGGAAGTCCCGCTGCTCGGCCAAGCCCAGCGCCCGCTTGACCCGCCGCGAGACGACAGGCAGCCGCTGGATCGCGCCCAACAGGCCCGACAGCCGGCTCGCCCAGGGGGCATAGCGCGGCAGCTCGCCGACCAGGCGATCGCGCAGCGCAAGCCCCCTGGCCCGGACCCGGGCCGCGCGCGCCTCGATCTTGAACTTGGCCATGTCGACACCGGTCGGGCAGTCGCGCCGGCAGCCCTTGCACGACACGCACAGATCCAGCGCCTCCTTGACCGCGTCGCCTGCCAGGCCCTCGTCACCGAGCTGCCCCGAGAGCACCAGGCGCAGGGTATTGGCGCGTCCGCGAGTGAGATGCTGTTCCGCCCTGGTGACGCGATAGCTCGGGCACATGGTGCCGGCGTCGAACTTGCGGCAATGGCCGTTGTTGTTGCACATCTCCACCGCCATCGCCAGGCCATGAGTGAGGTCGTCGCCGCTGCCGGGTGCGCTCAGCTCACCGCTCCGCGGGTCCCGCCTGACGTTCCACGCCGACCAGTCGAAGGCCGGCGTCAGCGGAATGCGCTGGTAGTGGCGCGGAAAGCGGAAGTAGCGCTCGTCGTCCATTCTCGGCGTATCGACGATCTTGCCCGGGTTGAGGCGGTTGTTGGGATCGAACAGCCGCTTCACCTCCTTGAAGGCGTCATTGACGGCGCTGCCGAACTGCCAGGCCACCCATTCGCCACGACACAGCCCGTCGCCGTGCTCCCCCGAGTAGGCCCCCTTGTACACGCGCACCAGGGCCGAGGCCTGCTCGGCGATCTCGCGCATCTTCTCGGCACCGCCGCGGCGCATGTCGAGGATCGGCCGCACATGTAGCGTGCCGACACTGGCATGGGCGTACCAGGTGCCCTCGGTGCCATGCCGATGGAACACCTCGGTCAGCTTGTCGGTGTACTCGGCCAGGTGCTCGAGCGGCACCGCGCAGTCCTCGATGAAGGAGACCGGCTTGGCGTCACCCTTCATGCTCATCATGATGTTGAGCCCGGCCTTGCGCACATTCCACAGCGCCTTCTGCTCGGCCGGCTCGGGCATGTCGACCACGCTCCCCGGCAGGCCCAGGTCGGCCATCAGTTCGTTGAGGCGTGCCAGCGATGCCAGCAGCGCCTCGCGCTCCTGCCCGGCGAACTCCACCAGCAGCACCGCCTGGGGCCGACCGATCAGGGCCTTCTCTATCACCGGACGAAACGCGGGGTTCTCCAGCGACAGCTCGATCATGGTGCGGTCGACCAGCTCCACCGCGGTGGGGTCGAGGGTCACGATGTGCTGGGTGACGTCCATCGCCTGGTAGAAGGTGGGAAAGTTCACCACGCCGAGGACCTTGTGCTCGGGCAGCGGCGACAGCCTGAGCGTCAACCGCTGCGTGACCGCCAGGGTTCCTTCCGAGCCCACCAGCAGATGCGCCAGGTTGGGCCGCGCGTCGGGGTCGTAGGGCATCGGATTCTGGCAGTCGAACAGGTCGAGGTTGTAGCCGCCTACCCGCCGCAGCACCCGGGGAAAGTGCCCGCGGATCTCCTCGGCCACACCGTCGGCGACGGCACGAACCCGGTCGGCCAGTTCCCGCACGCGGCCCGTGTCCGACAGCCTGTCGACGAAACCGAAGTGGCCTTCACTTCCGTCGGCGAGGATCGCATCCAGCCCCAGCACGTTGTGCACCATGTTGCCGTAGCGGATCGAGCGCGAACCGCAGGAGTTGTTGCCGGCCATGCCGCCCAGGGTGCACTGGGCGCTGGTCGAGACATCGACCGGATACCACAGCCCGTGGGGCTTGAGCCAGGCGTTGAGGTGATCGAGCACGATGCCCGGCTCGACCACCACGGTGCGCGCCTCGGGGTCGAACTCGACGATCCGGTTGAGCCAGCGGGAGGCGTCGAGGATCACCGCCTCGCCCACCGTCTGGCCGCACTGGCTGGTGCCGGCGCCCCGCGCCAGCACCGGCACGCGGGCATCGCGGGCGATATCGAGCGCGCGCCTCAGGTCGTGCTGGTCGCGTGGGACCACCACACCGATCGGCATCGCCTGGTAGATCGAGGCATCCGTCGAGTAGCGGCCCCGCGAGGCGTGGTCGAACAGCACCTCGCCCTGCACCTCGCGCGCCAGCCGCGCGGCCAGTTCGCTGACCGGCTGGACCCGGGCATCCCGAGACCGGGCGTTCTCGTTCAGGGACGTCATGCTGCCCTCCTGGTCGTGCTGGTAAAAGCCGCCGCTCAGCGGATGGCGTCGAGCGGGTGGTGGGCGAAGTAGTCGAGTGCGGCACCCACGCCGCTGCCCGCCAGCGGCACACCGGCGAGTTTCATGCCCGCCTCGCAGCCGCCCAGGGTGGCGATCAGGGTCAGGTCGTTGCAGTCGCCCAGGTGGCCGATGCGGAACATCTTGCCCTTGGCCTTGCCCAGGCCGGTGCCCAACGACAGGTCGAAGCGCTCGTAGATGAGCTTGCGCACCGCGTCGGCATCGACACCTTCGGGCATCACCACGCCGGTCAGCACCGGCGAATAGACGGCAGGATCCTGGCACTGGATCTCCAGGCCCCAGGCCGCCACCGCCTGGCGCACGCCGGCGGCCCAGCGCTGGTGGCGCGCCAGCACCTGGTCGAGCCCCTCCTCCAGCAGCATGTCGAGCGACTCGTTGAGCCCGTAGAGCAGGTTGGTGCTGGGGGTATAGGGCCAGTAGCCGTTCTGGTTGGCCTCGAGGATCTCGTCCCAGGCCCAGAAGCTCTTCGGCATGCGGTTGTGGTGGCTCGCCTCGATAGCCCGCTCGGAGACGGCGTTGAAGCTGATCCCCGGGGGCAGCATCAGGCCCTTCTGGGAGCCGGAGATGGTCACGTCGACCCCCCACTCGTCGTGGCGATAGTCGGCGCTGGCCAGGCCCGAGATGGTATCGACCAGCAGCAGCGCCGGGTGCCCGGCGGCATCGATGGCGCGGCGCACTGCGGCGATGTCGCTGGTCACTCCAGTGGAGGTCTCGTTGTGGACCACGCAGACCGCCTTGATCTCGTGCACCGGGTCCTCCCTCAGGCGCGCCTCGATCATGTCGGCCCGCACCCCGTGGCGCCACCCCTCGTAGCCGGGCAGGCCGATGAACTCGGGGTCGAGCTGCAGGCGTCGTGCCATCGTGTGCCACAGGGTGGCGAAGTGGCCGGTCTCGAACATCAGTACCCGGTCGCCCGGCGACAGGGTGTTGGCGAGCGCCGCCTCCCAGGCGCCGGTACCGGAGGCCGGGTAGATGATCACGGGACCCTCGGTCTTGAAGACCTGCTTGAGCTTGGCCAGCAGCGTGAGCCCCAGGGCACCGAACTCCGGGCCGCGGTGATCGATGGTCGGCAGGCTCATGGCGCGCAGGATGCGGTCCGGCACCGGTGAGGGGCCGGGGATCTGCAGGAAGTGGCGGCCGGAAGGATGAAAATCGAGATTCAACATGCGACTACCTCCGAGAGGGTTTTGCATTTTTGATAATGAATTCATTTACTGACAACAAAGCAGCGCCCTACTTGATGCAGCCCTCTTCCCGCAGTGTCTCGCGCTGCTCCGCGGAGAGGCCCAGCTGCGCCAGGACCTCGTCGGTGTGCTGGCCGAACAGCGGCGCCGGGCTCCGGATCTGCGACGGGGTGCGCGAGAACTTGCTGGGAAAACCGAGGGTCTTCATCCTGCCGATGACGGGATGTTCCATCTCCTGCACCATGCCCCGGGCCAGGTAGTGCTCGTCCTGCATGGCCTGGGCGAAGTCGTTGATCGGCCCGGCCGGGACCCCGGCCTTGTCGCACAGGGCCAGCCAGTGGTTCATGTCCCGTTCGACCAGGATCTCCTCCACCACCACCTCGAGCTCCTCGACGTGCTGGCCGCGGTCATGGTTGGTCAGGAAACGCGGATCGCTCATCAGGTCCTCGCGCTGGAGCACGTCACGGCAGAAGCGCTCCCAGGTTCGCTGATTGGCGCAGCCCAGCATGATGTAGCCGTCGCCGGTCTTGACCGCCTGGTAGGGCGCCGACACCCGATGCCGCCAGCCGGTGGGCCCTGGGACCCTGCCCTCGGCGAAGTAGGCCGCCGCCTCCCAGGTGAACCAGGGCAGCCCGCATTCGGTGATGGCGATGTCGATGTGCTGCCCCTCGCCGGTGCCGCTGCGGTGGATGTAGGCCGCCAGGATCGAGTAGACGGCCGTGATCCCCGCCCCGATGTCGTAGACCGCGATGCCGGTCTTCAGCGGGCGTCGCCCCGGCTCCCCGGTCATCGACATCAGGCCGGTCATGCCCTGGGCCACCAGGTCGAAACCGCCGCGATGGCTGTAGGGGCCGGTCTGCCCGTAGCCCGAGATCGAGCAGTAGATGATGGCGGGGTTGATCGCCTTGATGGTGTCGTAGTCGATGGCAAGCGACCGTGTCACCCCGGTGCGATAGTTCTCGACGATGACATCGGCGTCCTTGGCCAGGCGGTAGAAGATCTCCCGGGCCCGCTCATCCTTGAGGTTGAGCGAGATGCTCTTCTTGTTGCGGTTGATCTGCGAGAAACAGGTCGACTCGTCGTTGACGTAGGGGCCCATCTGGCGGCTGTCGTCGCCGCCGTTGAGCTTCTCGACCTTGATCACCTCCGCGCCCATGTCGGCCAGCACCATGGTGCAGTAGGGCCCGGCCATGATCTGCGAGACGTCGAGTACCTTGAGTCCTTCCAGGGGAAGCATGGGCTTCACCTCGCTTGTGTGGTTGGCGTGGCGGCCGCGACCACCGGGTCAGCGGCCGGTCCATTCGAAGGGTGTCTTGTGCAGAAAGCTTTCCACCGCCGCCTTGAAGTCGCCGCTCGTGTAGCAGGCGGCGACCCAGTCGTCGCCGGCATCGGCGGCGGCCCGGCGCTCGGCCAGTACCCGCCCGACCAGCGCCTTGCTGGCCTGCACGGTGAGCGGTGCGCGCCGGCCGAAGGCGGCGGCGATGGCGGTCACCTCGTCGACGATCGCTTCCGCGGCGAAGACGCCGTTGACCAGCCCCGCCTGCCGCGCCTCCTCGGCATCGAACAGCTTGGCCATCATCAGCGCCTCCTTGGTGCAGGCGACACCGATCATCTCCACCATCCGCGCGACGTTGGTCATCGACAGGGTGTTGCCCAGCGTCCTGGCGATGGGCACGCCGAACTTCATCGACGGCGTGCAGTAGCGGAAGTCACAGACCAGTGCCAGGGCCGCCCCGCCGCCCACGCAGGCACCCTCGATCAGGGCGATGGTGGGCTTGGGCAGGCGTTCCAGCTTGCCCACCACCCGGTCGATCCGCCGCTCATAGTCGATGGCGTCCTCCGCGGCTTCGAAGTGGGCGAACTGGGAGATGTCGGTGCCGGCGACGAAGGCCTCGCCGCCGACGCCGTGCAGCACCACCGCCTGGACCTCGTCGTCCTCGGCCAGGCGGTCGCAGCACGCCTCGAGCGCGTCGTACATCTCCCAGGTCATGGCGTTGCGACTCTCGGGCCGGTTGAAGCCGATCCAGGCGAGGCGGTCCTCGCGTCGGAAGATCAGGGCGTCAGCCATCGGCAGCCTCCTCTCAGTGTCGTCGGGGTCAGCGGTAGAACAGCTCCACCAGGCCCATCGGGAAGAGCGGCACGTAAGTCACCAGCATCAACAGGATGAACAGCAGGATGACGAACGGCACGTTGGCCTTCGACACCTCCCAGATGTCGGCCTTGGCCACCGAGCAGGCCGTCATCAGCACGCTGGCCACCGGCGGTGTCTGCTGGCCGATCGCCAGGTTGAGGGTGACGATCATGCCGAAGTGGACGGGGTCGATGCCGACCATCATCACCAGCGGCATGACGATGGGCACGGTGAGGATGATTGCCGCCGCCGAGTGCAGGATCATGCCGATCAGCAGCAAAAAGAGGTTCAGCAGCGCGAGGACCATGTACTTGTTGGCAGTGAAGTCGCTGATCATCATCGCCAGCATCTGCGGCAGCTGGGCGCGGGTGAGGAAGTCCCCGAGCAGCGCCGAGCTCGCCACCAGCAGCATGACCACGGCGGTCTGCACGCCACCCTCGACCATCGCCGCGCGCAGCTTCGCCCAGCGCAGCTCGCCGTAGCGGAAGCTGATCAGCAGCGCCGCCAGCACCGCCAGGGCCGCCCCTTCGGTGGCGGTCATGAAGCCGCCGAAGATCCCGCCGAGAATGACCAGCGGCAGCACGAAGGCGAGCCCCGCCGCCTTGAAGGTGGTCCACACCCGCTTCAGTTGGAAGGTATGCTCCACCGGCCAGTTGTAGCGGACCGCGAAATACCAGGCGAGCGCCATCATCAAGACCCCGCCGACGAGGCCCGGTACGATGCCGGCGACGAACAGCTGGACCACCGAGGTATCGGCCATGGCGGCATACAGGATCATCGGGATGGAGGGCGGGATGATGATCGCCAGCGAGGCCGACGAGGAGGTAATGGCGGCGGCGAACGGCGCCGGGTAGCCCTTGCGCTTCATCTCCGGCATCAGGATGGAGCCGAGGGCGGCCACGTCGGCCACGGCGGAGCCGGAGATCTCGGCGAAGAACAGCGAGGTGCCGACGTTGACCATGGCCAGCCCGCCGCGGATGAAGCCCAGCAGCGCGGAGGCGAAGTCGATCAGGCGGCGCGAGATACCCCCGGTGTTCATGATGGCGCCGGCCAGGATGAACAGCGGAATGGCGATCAACGGGAACTTGGTCGAGCCCTCGAACATCACCAGCGGGAAACCGAGCAGGCCGTTCGGCCCCTGCAGGACCAGTATCGCGACGATGGAGACCGCTCCCAGCGCCACCGCAATGGGGATGTTGATGAAGATCATGGCCAGCCCGGCCAGCAGGATCAGTGTCGTCGTCATTGCAGCTCCTCCACGATGTCCTGCTCCGAGGGCGGCCGCTTGCCGTCCCAGGCCTCACGCAGGATGGCCGGGAGGTTGAGCAGCTCGGCGACGACGTACAGCCCCGCGCCGATGGGGATGGTCGACTGGGTCACGGCCGTGGGAATCGGTACGCTGACCAGGGTCGAGCCGCCGAGTACCTGGATGACGTAGACGCCGTAGTAGGCGAGCAGCACGAAGAAGGCGATGATGATGGTCTCACCGATCGCCACCAGGGTCACGCGCACGGCACGGGGGCGGGAGTAGACGAACCCCGGCACGCTGATATGGGCGCGCTTGAGTGAGGCGAGAGCGGCGCCATAGTAGGTCACCCAGGCCAGCATCACAGCGGCGACCTCGTCGTACCAGCTCAGGGAATTGCCGGTATAGCGGAAGGAGACACCGAGCAGCACGATCACCGTGAGAGCCACCACCAGGAGCATGGTGACGACCTCGAGCAGCCACTCGAAACCCGCTCGCAGTTTCGCAAGGGACATGCCATCGACTCCATCGAGCATGGGAAGGACCGCCCCGGACGGGGCGGCCTTGGGATCACGCAGCGGGGTTCACTCTTCTTCGCCAAGAGCCAGGACCCGGTCGACCAGGTCACCGCCGCCTTCCACCTCCTCGTCGAAGCGCTCGTAGATGGGGCCGCTGGCGTCGATGAACGCCTGCTGGTCGGCCTCGTTGATCTCCATCCCGGCCGCCTCCATCTCGCCGAGCAGCTCCTCGTCCTGCCTGGCGGCGGTCTCGTAGACGAAATCCTGGACCTCCTGGGCAGTCTCCTCCAGCACCTCGCGCACCTCCTCCGGCAGGTCTTCCCAGTGGCTCTTGGAAACCACCACATAGGCCGGCGTGTAGACGTGGTTGGTCATGGAGAGGTAGTCCTGGACCTCTTGGAACTTCTGGGAATGGATCTGCACCAGGGGGTTCTCCTGGCCGTCCATGGTGCCGGTCTGCAACGCGGTGAAGACCTCCGAGAGCGCCATGGGCGAGGGATTGGCGCCGTACTCCTCGAACATGCGCACTCGCCACCTGCCTTCGGGGGTCCGCAGCTTGAGGCCCTGCAGATCCTCAGGCGTCTCGATCGGCCGCCGACTGTTGGTGATCTGGCGGAAACCGTTCTCCCACACGGCGAGGATCTTGTAGCCCTCCGCCTCAACCAGCGGGTAGAGATCGGGCTCGATGACCTCCTCGATGACCCGCTTCATGTGCTCCCTGTCCTTGATCAGGTAGGGCATCTCGAACAGGCCGAACTCATCCACCACCGACGACATCACCGTCGACGGAAGCGCGAAGGTCACCTGTCCGAGCTTGAGCTTCTGCATCAGTGAGCTGTCGCCGCCGAGCTGGCTCGACCCATAGACCTCCACCCGATAGTCGTCGCCCAGCTTCTCGTTGGCGCGCTCGGCGAATTCCTTGGCGGAAGCATCGAACAGCGACCCGGGGTTGCCGACGTGGCCGAACTGCAACTCGGTCTGGGCCATGCCCAGGCTTGGCAGGCCCAGTGCCAGGGCGGTGGTCAGGAGGGCTGTCGTTATCGGTTTCATTGGCTGCTCCAGTGCTGGCTTGTTGTTGTACGTCGCTGCCAGAGCGTGTGACCCGCGCCCGGCAGTCTCCGGTCGTGACAGACACCGCTCGTGGGCGGGTCACCTCAGACCACCCAGCCGTGTCAGTGACAAACTCACCGTTTCAATCTGAATTCAAAATTCAGAATTAGGTATTAAACTTTAGTCGCGAGGCGCTTGACGCAGCGTGAGAAAGCGATCCACCAC
Organism: Halomonas sp. SS10-MC5; assembly: GCF_015992245.1. Classification (NCBI taxonomy): domain Bacteria; kingdom Pseudomonadati; phylum Pseudomonadota; class Gammaproteobacteria; order Oceanospirillales; family Halomonadaceae; genus Halomonas; species Halomonas sp. SS10-MC5. The sequence continues at coordinate 3,542,015 of NZ_CP065435.1, forward strand.
GACTGCCGTACCATCGAGCGGCGCGACACGGGAAGGAAAGGGAAGAGCGTGCCGGGGCCGATCCCTCAGGCGGGATCGGGAGAGAGCCCCCAGGCCAGGCCGGCGGCCGCGATACCGGCCACGGCGGCTCGCTCGTCGTCTGACGACGAGGCACCGCTGACACCAACGGCGCCGATCACGCGCTGCAGCTCGTCGAGGATGAGGACGCCGCCGGCGACCGCCACGAAACGCCCACCGGAGGCGGCCGCCACGCTGGCCAGGAAGGCGGGCCGATCGAGGTTGCGCTCGCCGACCACCGCGCTGGCCACGCCGTTGCCCAGCGCCGCGTAGGCTTTGCCCTGCGCGACCGCAAAGCGCAGCGGTGCGCAGCCGTCCTCGCGCTCGGCCGCCACGACCTGACCGCCCCCATCCAGCACCACGGCGGTCAGGGGCTCCATCTCGCGAATCCGCGCCTCGGCGAAGGCGCCGTCGAGGATGGCGCGTGCTTGGAGGCGGCTGAGCTGAAAGTGGCTGCGAAAGACCTTTCCGGCCATGAGGCATCTCCTGGGGGCAAGTTGGGGGCCACCGTCAAGCGGCCGGGTACGGACTTGTCTGAATTTTGCATTCATTATACCTTTCAGGACATGAGGTCAATCCGCCAAATACGGCCGTGCACCCGGGCGAAGCGGATCTGCAAGTCAAACGAGGCGGCCATCCAAGGAATCGACATGAGCAAGATTCAGCACCGTAACCTGTACCTGGAAGTGGCTGACCGCATTCGTGAGCTCATCGAGCAGGGGGACCTGGCCCCTGGGGAGCGCATATCGGAGAAGGAGCTGTGCGAACGCTTCGGGGTTTCGCGCACGCCGCTGCGAGAGGCCCTCAAGGTGCTGGCCGCCGAAGGGCTCACCGAACTGCTGCCCAATCGTGGCGCCCGGGTGATGCGCCTGACCGTGAAGATGGTGAAGGATACGTACGACCTGATGGGGGCCCTCGAGGGGCTGTCGGGAGAGCTCGCCTGCCGCAACATCAGCGACGAAGGCATCCGCGAGATCCGTCGCCTCCACGACACGATGCTCATGCACTACCGGGAGCGCAATCTGGCCGAGTATTTCCAGATCAACCAGCAGATTCACGAAGGCATCCTGCAGGCCTCCGGCAACGAGGTCCTGCAGGAGATGTACAAGGGGCTCAACCAGCGCGTAAAGCGCGTGCGCTACTCCAAGAAGATGACTGAGAGCTTCTGGCGGCGGGCGGTTCAGGATCACGAGCACATGATCGTGGCGCTGGAAGCGCGCGACGGTAAGCGCCTCGGCCAGATCCTGCGCGACCACCTGTGCAACAAGCTCGAGGTCGCCAGCCTCGCCGGGGTTATCGAGGAAGCCTCGGCCGCCGACGAGATGACCGCCTAGCTCGACTCCCACTCCTTCAGCCGCATGGCCGACCGCTCCAGGCGCTGATCCTCGGCTTCGATCTCGCGCAGCTGCGCCGCGATGCCGGCGAGATGATCGAGCGCAGCGCGACGGGCCGCCTCGGGCTTGCCCTCCATCACCGCCCGGTAGAGGCGGGCATGCTGGCGGTTGATCATCTGCCGCGGCACCTCGCGATGATAGAGATTCTTCACCGAGGCGAACACGGAGCTGAGCAGCAGGTCGGTGAGCGACTGCAGCGTATGCACCAGCACGGGGTTGTGCGAGGCCTGGCAGATCGCCAGGTGAAAGGCGTGGTCCAGGTGCGCCAGCCGCTCCACGTCGATGGCGTCGTCGTCTTCGACGTACTCGACCATGGCCTCGTAGCGACGCTGGATCATCACCCGGTCCGCCGGGGTGGCACGCTGCGCCGCGAGCCGGGCCGACTCCCCTTCGAGCAGCGAGCGCACTTCCAGCAGGTCGTACAGAGTGCGTGGGTGGTCGCGAAACAGGTGCATCAGCGGGCTGTCGTCGCGTCCCGTCACCAGCTCCGCCACTACGGAACCCCGCCCCTGTCGGGTCACGATGATGCCCTTGCTGCGCAGCACGCGCAGCCCCTCCCTCAATGAGGTGCGCGAGACGCCGAGGCGATCGCACAGGCGACGCTCCGAGGGCAGCAGCTGGCCCGGGCGGAACACGCCATCAAGGATCAGCCGCTCGAGACGCGCCGCCACCGCATCCGGCGTGCGCGTCGGCAGCTTCTGTTCACTATCCTGAAACATGCCTTCCTCCGGGCCTGTGAAGTTCACCTTGAGTCGCTCGGCCGAATGCGCCATGGTTTAACATGAAAATAATTTCCAACATAGCCGAGAACAACTGGTCATACCAGTAGACCGCAGGCTGGACAGAAGGGCCGCCTGGGCGCAAATTGGGCCCTGCACAAGGACAACCCTGTCGCCAAGACTCGCAATTGAGGCGCTTGATGAACATCCTCTACGACGAACGACTCGACGGCCCCGTTCCGACGCTGGACAGGGCGGCCATCCGTGACACCCTCGCCCAGGCCATCCCGGGCATGACGCTGCTCGACCGCGAGGAGGACATGCGCCCCTTCGAGTGCGACGGGCTCTCCGTCTATCGCACCCTGCCGCTGCTGGTGGCGCTGCCCGACTCCCTCGACCAGGTCCAGCGCCTGCTGGTGGAGTGCCATCGCCTCGGCGTGCCGGTGGTCACCCGCGGCGCCGGTACCGGGCTTTCCGCCGGCGCCCTGCCGCTCACCCACGGCGTGCTGCTGGTGATGTCGCGCTTCGCGCGCATTCTCGAGATCGACCCCGAGGCGCGCATCGCCCGGGTCGAACCCGGCGTTCGCAACCTGGCCATCTCCGAGGCGGCCTCGCCCTACGGGCTCTACTACGCGCCGGACCCCTCATCGCAGATCGCCTGCTCCATCGGCGGCAACGTAGCGGAGAACGCCGGCGGCGTGCACTGCCTGAAATACGGACTCACCGTGCACAACGTGATCAAGGTCGAGATTCTCACCATCGAAGGCGAGCGCATGACGCTCGGTAGCGATGCCCTGGACGCCCCCGGCTTCGACCTGCTGGCGCTGTTCAACGGCTCCGAGGGCATGCTCGGGGTGGTCACCGAGATCACCGTCAAGCTGCTGCCCAAGCCCGAGGTCGCCAAGGTGCTGATGGCCAGCTTCGACGACGTCGAGAAGGCCGGCAACGCGGTCGGCGCCATCATCGAGGCCGGCATCATCCCGGGCGGCCTGGAGATGATGGACAAGCTCGCCATCATCGCCGCCGAGGATTTCATTGGCGCCGGCTACCCGGTGGAGGCCGAGGCGATCCTGCTGTGCGAGCTCGACGGCGTCGAGGCCGACGTCGACGACGACTGCGAGACCGTGCGCCGCGTGCTGGAGAAGGCCGGCGCCACCGGCATCCAGCAGGCCCGCGACGACGCCGAACGCGCCAGGTTCTGGGCCGGACGCAAGAACGCCTTCCCCGCCGTGGGGCGCATGTCGCCCGACTATTACTGCATGGACGGCACCATCCCGCGGCGCGAGCTGGCCCGCGTGCTCAAGGGCATCAGCGACCTCTCCGAGCGCTTTGGGCTGCGCGTGGCGAATGTGTTTCACGCCGGCGACGGCAACATGCACCCGCTGATCCTGTTCGATGCCAACCGCGAGGGCGAACTGGCCGTGGCCGAGGCGCTGGGCGGCGAGATCCTCGAGCTGTGCGTGCGGGTCGGCGGCACCATCACCGGCGAGCACGGCGTCGGCCGCGAGAAGATCAACCAGATGTGCGCCCAGTTCCGCCCCGACGAACTGGCCACCTTCCGCGCCGCCAAGGCCGCCTTCGACCCGCGCGACCTGCTCAACCCGGGCAAGAACATCCCCACCCCGGCGCGCTGCTCGGAGTTCCGCACCATCAAGAGTGCGAGCGCCGACACCGCCCCCGGCACCCTGCAAGGCTGAACTGGAGTGACCATGGCAATCGCAACGCATCTCTCCGACCATGACGCCAGCGCAGCCCTGGCCGAGCGTATCCGCCAGGCCAGCGCCGAGGGCACCCCGCTGCGCATCGTCGGCGGCGACACGCGCTTCTTCTACGGTCGCGAGGTCGAAGGCAGCGAGCTGTCGACTCGCGAGCACTGCGGTATCCGCTTCTACGACCCGGTGGAGCTGGTGGTCTCGGTGCGCGCCGGCACGCCGCTGGCCGAGCTCGAGGCGGCCCTGGCCGAGCATGGCCAGATGCTGCCCTTTGAGCCGCCCCGCTACGGCGCGGCAAGCACCGTGGGCGGCATGGTCGCCACCGGCCTCTCCGGCCCGCGCCGCCCCTGGGCCGGCAGCGTGCGCGACTTCGTGCTGGGCGCCCGGGTGATCAATCACGAGGGCAACGAGCAGCGCTTCGGCGGCGAGGTGATGAAGAACGTCGCCGGCTACGACCTGTCGCGGCTGATGGTGGGCGCCCAGGGCACTTTGGGGCTGATCACCGAGGTCTCGTTCAAGGTGCTGCCGATTCCCGGCGCCGTCCACAGCCTGCACCTGGAGCTCTCTCTCGACGAGGCCCGTTTGCGCCTGGCCGAATGGGGCCGCGAACCGCTGCCGATCAGCGCCGCCGCCTGGCTCGACGGCGCCCTGCACCTGCGCCTCGAAGGCGGCCCCAGCTCGGTGGCCGCCACCCGCGCGCGTATCGGCGGCGACGATCTCGATAGTGGCTTCTGGGCTGCCCTGCGCGACCAGCGCCTGCCCTTCTTCCGCGCCGGCCCGCTCCACGAGACCAAAGCACCGCTGTGGCGGCTCTCGCTGCCCCACCGCACATCCACGCTGGAACTGCCCGGCGTCGACGAGCGGCTGATGATTCACGACTGGGCCGGCGCCCAGCGCTGGCTGTGCGCCGACCTCGACGCCGACACCCTGCGCCGCGCCTGCCAGGCCGCCGGCGGCCACGCCACCTGCTACGGCCCGCGCCCGACCGAGGTGGAACCCTTCACGCCGCTGCCCGAGGTGCTGATGAAGTATCACCGCAACCTCAAGGCCCAGCTCGACCCCAAGGGACTGTTCAACCCCGGCCGGCTCTACGCGGCGTTCTGAGACGTACAGGATCACCACATGCAGACGCATTTCACCGAGGAAGCCCTCCAGCAGCCGCACATCCAGGAGGCCGACCGCGTCCTGCGCAGCTGCGTGCACTGCGGCTTCTGCAACGCCACCTGCCCCACCTACCAGCTGCTGGGCGACGAGCGCGACGGGCCGCGCGGGCGCATCTACCTGATGAAGCAGATGCTGGAGAACCCGGACGACAGCGAAAACGTCACCGAGCAGACCCGGTTGCACCTGGATCGCTGCCTGACCTGTCGCAACTGCGAGACCACCTGCCCCTCCGGCGTGGAGTACCACAAGCTGCTCGACATCGGCCGCGCCGAGATCGAGCGCCGGGTGCCGCGCAGCGCCGCCGACCGCGCCCAGCGCTACGCCCTGCGCAAGGCCCTGGTGGAGCCCAAGCGCTTCCAGGCGCTGCTCAAGCTGGGCCAGACCTTCCGCCCGCTGGTGCCCGGCAAGCTCAAGGATAAGCTGCCGCCCAAGCCGGTGGATGCCGGCACGCGCCCCGACCACCAGCGCCACGCACGGCAGATGCTGATTCTCGAAGGCTGCGTGCAGCCGGGGCTCTCGCCCAATACCAACGCCGCCACGGCGCGGGTGCTGGATCGCCTGGGCATCGGCCTCACGCCGGTGGCCGAAGCCGGCTGCTGTGGCGCCATCGACTTCCACCTCAATGCCCAGGACGACGGCCGCGCCCGCGCGCGGGCCAACATCGACGCCTGGTGGCCGCATATCGAGGCCGGCGCGGAAGCCATCGTCCAGACCGCCAGCGGCTGCGGCGCCTTCGTCAAGGAGTACCGCGACATCCTCAAGGACGACCCCGCCTACGCCGACAAGGCCAGGCGCGTGAGCGAACTGGCCAAGGACCTGGTCGAGGTGCTGCGCGACGAGGAGCTGACGAGCCTCCAGGTCAACGCGGGCCGCCGGCTGGCCTTCCACTGCCCCTGTACCCTGCAGCACGCCCAGAAGCTCGGCGGCGCGGTGGAGGGCGTGCTGGTCAAGCTCGGCTTCACCCTTACTCCGGTCCAGGACGCCCACCTCTGCTGCGGCTCGGCGGGCACCTACTCGATCACCCAGCCGGAACTCGCCACCCAGCTGCGCGACAACAAGCTCAACGCCCTCGAGGCCGGCAACCCCGAAACCATCGTGACCGCCAACATCGGCTGCCAGACCCACCTCAACGGCGCGGGGCGCACGCCGGTCAGGCATTGGATTGAAATTGTCGACGAAGCATTGAGCCGGTAACGAGCAGCGAGCCTCGGGCTTCGAGCGACATCTCACCCCGCCGTAGCCCGTAGCCCGTAGCCCGTAGCCCGTAGCCCGTAGCCCCTAGCCCCTAGCCCCTAGCCCCTAGCCCGTAGCCAATACTAAACAAGGAGAGCCCCATGAAGACCAAACCCGTACTCACCCTGACCGACGTCAACGCCATCCTCGATGCCGCCCAGAAAGAAGCGGAAGCCAACGGCTGGGCGGTGACCATCGCCGTGGCCGACGACGGCGGCCACCTGCTCGGCCTGCGCCGCCTCGACGGGGCCCCGGCCATGACCCCGGACATCGCCACCCAGAAGGCCCGCAGCTCGGCGCTCGGCGCCCGTGAGACCCAGGCCTTCGAGGACATGATCAACGGCGGTCGCAACGCCTTCCTCTCGGCACCGATGCAGGGCCTGCTCGCCGGCGGCGTGCCGGTGATGGTCGAGGGCCAGATGGCCGGCACCGTGGGCGTTTCCGGCGTCAAGCCCGACCAGGACGTGCAGATCGCCAAGGCCGGCATCGCCGCCATCGGCTGATCTCCCCGCCCTGATCGCAAACGCCCCGTGGCTCGGCCAACGGGGCGTTTCACGTTCTGCGGCGCTCGTGCGGGCTTGCCCCCGGGAGCGGTCAGCGGCTAACGTCGCGTTTGCGGCGCAGCTCGCCGTTCAGTGCCTTGACGATGGAGTAGCACATCAACAGCATCACCATGGAGAACGGAATCGCCGTCGCCGTCACCCCGGCCTGAAGCGCCGCCAGGCCGCCGCCGAGCAGCAGGACGACGGCCACCAGCCCCTCCACCGTGGCCCAGAACATGCGCTGCGGCCTGGGCGCATCGATCTTGCCGCCGGCGGTGATGGTATCGATCACCAGCGAGCCGGAATCCGACGAGGTGACGAAGAACACCAGCGCCAGGAGGATACCGACGGTCGACATCAGCCCCGTCAGCGGCAACCCATCGAGCATGCCGAAAAGCGCCAGCTCGGGGCGGTAGTCATCGATCACGTACTCCTTGACCAGGCTGCCGGCAGGGTCGGTATAGAGCTGCTCGAGTGCGATGCCGCCGAAGACCCCCATCCAGACGAAGATGAACAGGCTGGGAACCAACAGCACGCAGAGGACGAACTCCCGCACCGTACGCCCCCTCGACACCCGGGCAATGAACATGCCGACGAACGGCGCCCAGCTGACCCACCAGGCCCAGTAGAACACCGACCAGGCTTCACGATAGGCATCGTCGTCGCGCCCGAAGGGAGCCGACAGCGGGATGAACTCCGTCACGTAGCTCGAAAGCCCGGACCAGAAGCCCTTCAGGCCCACCAGGGTCGGGCCGGCGAACAGCACGAAGACGAAGAACAGCACGGCCACCACCATGTTGATCTCGGAAAGCTTCTTCACGCCGCCCTCGAGCCCGCGCCAGACCGACACCAGCGCCACCGCCGTGACCAGCAGGATGACGATGACCTGGAAGGCAGTGCTGATCTCCAGGCCGAAGACGAAGTTCATCCCCGCATTGGCCTGCTGGGCGCCGAGCCCGAGCGCAGTGGCCAGACCGAACAGGGTGGAGAACACCGCGAGAATGTCGATCACGTGCCCCCACCAGCCCCACACGCGCTCGCCCAGGATGGGGAAGAACGCCGAGCGAATCGAGAACGGCAACCCCTTGTTGTAGGTAAAGAGCGACAGCGCCAAGGCCATGACCACATAGACCGCCCAGCCGTGGATGCCCCAGTGGAGAAAGGTGCCGGCCAGCCCCATGGCGCTGGCCTCGGGGATGGCTTCCGGGTTCAGCCCGCCATCGCTGCCGAAGGGAGACGGAATGCCCAGCGGCAGGGAGACGTTGGCATGGTAGACCGGCTCCAGCACGCTGAAGAACAGCAGCCCGATACCGATACCGGCAGTAAACAGCATCGCGAACCAGGACAGGTAGCCATGGTCCGGCCGGGCCTCGGGGCCTCCCAGCCTCACCGAACCATAAGGCAGCACGACGAGCGCCAGGCAGAACAGGATGAAGAAATCCACCAGCAGCATGAAGTACGCATCCAGCGTCCCGGTCGCGAAGCCGACGATGGCCTGGAAGAGGCTCCCCGCCCTTTCAGGAAACAGCAGGGTGAGCAGGATGAACACGACCGACGCCAGCGCGGAGACGACGAAGACCCGATTGTGGATGTCGAAACCGATGGGCCCCAACCGCCCTTCGATATTGTCCTGGCCGACGACGTAGTCCGTCTGCATGTCGCTGGCCTCGTGATGCGACGCCGGCCCCCCGGGGTTATTCATTTGCCTTTCCTTTCCTAATATAAAGAATAACTTAGCGTCTTCAGGCTACATGAGTCAGGGTAGGCGTTCCACTGCCGCCCCATGGGCTCAGGCTGTCGAGGGCTGTCGTTTCAGTGTACTTCGCCACGGCCATCTATACTGACAACGCCAGTCATGCACTGCGCGCCTACCCGGCGCCGGGCGATGGCGAGGCGTCCGCCAGAACAACCAAGGCCGGCCCCGGCGTATCGACCGGGCTGCGCCCCATGAGAGGAATCCAACATGATCAGGAAACTGTTTGTCGCACTGGTGCTGATGGCCTTCATCTCACCGGCCTGGGCCAGCCAGTGCCCCATGCTCATGTCCGAGATCGACGACGCGCTGGAGGATGACGCCAAGGTCTCCCAGCTCAGCGAGGACGATCTCGCGCGGGTACGCGAGCTGCGCGAGCAGGGCGAGCAGTACCACAACGACGGCGACCACGCCCAGTCGGAGGAGGCGCTGAACGAAGCCAAGGAGTTACTCGGTATTTGACCCCCATGCCGGGCGCAAGCCCGGCATCCCTTCTACCCCTGCCCGCTCTCCCCTGGCCCCTGCGCGGCGCCTTCCAGCACCCATGCCTGCAGCGCCCGCTTGGCTTCCCCCGTGGCATCGGGCCGCGCATCGACCAACCCATAGCCCCGGCGCGAGCTGAGGCTCAGCTCATGCAAGCCGATCAGCATGTCGCTCTCCAGCAGGTCGTCGACCAGGCCGCGCCAGCCCATGGCGATGCCCTGCCCGGCGATCGCCGCCTGGATCAGCAGGGTGTAGTTGTTGAACGTCAGCTCCGACGCTTCGAGATAGGCGATCCCGCCTAGCTGTTCGAAGTAGCTCGGCCAGTCGAGCCAGCGCTGCCCCTGGTCGGCGGTCAGAGTCAGCAGCGGCGCCCGTCTGAGCCCCTCGAGATCGACGATCGGCCCGTGGCGCTGCAGGAACCCCGGGCTGCAGACCGGGAACACCTCTTCCCGCAGCAGCAGCGGAACGCCACCGGCCAGCGCTCGCTCGTCACAGAACACGATCGCCACGTCGACCTCCTGGGCCCGCCAGTCGAGCACCCCCTGGTTGGTCACGATACGCACGTCGATGTGCGGGTGCCGCTCACGAAAGCGCGGCAGGCGCGGCATCAGCCAGTACGCGGCGAACGAGAAGTCGGTGAGGATGTTGACGTGGGGGTGGCGCTGCTTGTGCTGGAGCCGCTCGATGGTGCGGTCGATGGTCGCGAAGCCCTCCTGCACGCTGACGAACAGCGCATGCCCCGCCTCGGTCAGCTTCACCCCGCGATAGATGCGCTCGAACAGCACGAGGCCGAGCTGTTCCTCGAGCGCGCGCACCTGCTGGCTGACGGCCGACTGGGTCGAGCGCAGCTCGCGCGCCGCGGCGGTGAAGCTCAGGTGGCGAGCCGCCACCTCGAACACGCGCAAGCCGTTGGGCGATGCCGCCCTGGCGATCCACGACATTAGCCTAGCTTATGCCTCCCATAAAAAATGACCGAGTTTACAGGTCTTGAGATTAGCAAGGAGACTGTCATCACAACCAGCGAAGACTGGCATCGAGCGCTCGCCCATCGCTCCCATGACCGACAAGAGAGGCCCCATGACGCACAAGCAACCCAATATCCTGTTCCTGATGGCCGACCAGATGGCCGCCTCCGCCCTGCCCTGCTACGGCCACCCGCTGGTGAAGACGCCGCACCTGTCGCGCCTGGCGGAGGAAGGCGTGGTGTTCGACTCGGCGTACTGCAACAGCCCCCTGTGCGCACCGTCGCGCTTCACCCTGATGGCCGGGCAGCTGCCGTCGCGCATCGGCGGCTACGACAATGCCGCCGATTTTGCCGCCGACATCCCCACCTACGCGCACTACCTGCGCGATGCCGGCTACACCACCGCGCTGTCGGGCAAGATGCACTTCTGCGGCCCCGATCAGCTGCACGGTTTCGAACAGCGCCTGACCACCGACATCTACCCGGCGGACTATGGCTGGTTCGTCGACTGGGAGAACTTCGACGCGCGGCCGAGCTACTACCACAATATGTCCTCGGTCACCCAGGCCGGCCCCTGCGTTCGCTCCAACCAGCTCGACTTCGACGACGAAGTCACCTTCCGCGCCAAGCGTTTCCTGTACGACTACGTTCGCAACGGCGAGCAGCGCCCCTTCTGCCTGACCGTCTCGCTGACCCACCCCCACGACCCCTATACCATTCCGCAGGAGTACTGGGACCGCTACGACCACGACGCCATCGACCTGCCGCGCGTGCCCTACTCACGCGAACTGATGGACCCGCACTCCAAACGCCTGCGCCACGTTTACCAGCTCGACGAGGAGACCCTCAACGACGCGCAGATCCGCAATGCGCGGCATGCCTACTATGGGGCGATCAGCTACGTCGACGACCAGATCGGCGCCGTGCTGAAGACCCTCGAGGAGACCGGCCTGGCCGACGACACCATCATCGTCTTCTCCGGCGACCACGGCGACATGCTCGGCGAGCGCGGCCTCTGGTACAAGATGAGCTGGTTCGAGGACTCGGCCCGGGTGCCGATGATCGTCCACGCCCCGGGTCGCTTCGCCCCGGGCAGGGTGTGCGAGTCGGTGTCGACCATGGACCTGCTGCCGACCTTCGCCGAACTCGCCAACGACGGTATCGCGCCGGAATACGCCGCGCCCCTCGACGGCCGCAGCCTGCTGCCGCACCTGACCGGCAGCGGCGGCCACGACGAGGTGATCGGCGAATACCTCGGCGAGGGTGCCATCGCGCCGCTGCTGATGATCCGCCGTGGGCGCTACAAGTTCGTCCACAGCGCGCCGGACCCGGACCAGCTGTTCGACCTCGAGGCCGACCCGCTGGAGCTCGACAACCTGGCGCAGCAACCCGCCTATCTGGACCTGTGCAAGCAATTCCGCGACGAGGTCGCCAGCCGCTGGGATTATGCGCGGCTGCACGACGAGGTGATCGCCAGCCAGCGGCGCCGCAAGCTGGTCTCGCGCGCGCTCATGCAGGGCAGGGTCACGCCCTGGGATCACCAGCCGCTCTTCGATGCCAGCACCCAGTACATGCGCAACACCATTGACCTGGACGATCTCGAGCGGCGCGCGCGCTTCCCCGCGGCCTCGGTCGAATAGCCGGGCGGCGCTGAACGCTGCGAAGCAAGGAGGACGTGCCTGGCCCCGGCCGGGCACTCGCGGCCGGCCAAGCCTGCCGGCCCGGACGACGACCAGGTGCCCAGGAACGCGGGCACCATGAGACGCCAATGACCATAACAATACGAGAGGCACTCCCATGACGAACCCTCACCCCGATGCCGAGTCGAGCAACCGACTCAACCCGGCCGTCTTCCATGGCTCGGTGGCCGGCATCCTGCTCTTCCTGATCTACGCCATCGCCTTCACCGACCACGCCACGGCCTTCTTCAACGCCGGCCTGGACTGGATCGGCAGCACCTTCGGCTGGTACTACATGCTGGCGGTCGTCGCCTACCTGGTCTTCGTGGTGATGATCGGCTTCTCGCGCTTCGGCAAGATCCGCCTGGGCCCCGACCACTCGCGGCCGGAGTTCTCGCTGCTATCGTGGTCGGCGATGCTGTTCGCCGCCGGCCTGGGCGGCGCCATCCTGTTCTTCGTGGTATCCGAGCCGCTGACCCACTACCTGAACCCGCCCCTCGGCGAAGGCGGTACCGCCGAGGCACAGCGGCAAGCCATCGTGCAGACCTTCATGCACTGGGGCATCTCGGGCTGGGGGCTCTACGTGCTGATGGGCATGGCGCTCGCCTACTTCAGCTACCGGCATCGGCTGCCACTGGCGATTCGCTCGACGCTCTACCCGCTGCTCGGCAGGCGCATCTACGGCCCCATCGGCAATGCCGTGGACATCGCCGCCGTGCTGGCCACCGTGTTCGGCATCGCCACCGCGCTGGGGATCGGCGTGATGCAGATGAATTACGGCCTGACCTACCTGTTCGGCATCCCCGAGGGGCTGCCGGCCCAGATCGGATTGATCGTGCTGGTGGTGACGCTGGCCACCCTGTCGGTGGTGAGCGGCGTCAAGCGGGGCATCCGCCGGCTGTCGGAGCTCAACCTGGTGCTGGTCGCGGGGCTGGTGCTGTTCGTGCTGCTCCAGGGCGATACCCTCCGGCTGCTCAACATGCTGGTCATGAACACCGGCGACTACCTGGTTGCGCTGACCGGCAAGAGCTTCGACACCTATGCCTACGCGCCCGAGGCACAAGGCTGGTTCAGCGGCTGGACGGTGTTCTTTTGGGGCTGGTGGATCGCCTGGGCGCCGTTCGTCGGCCTGTTCCTGGCGCGCATCTCGCGGGGTCGCACCATCCGCGAATTCGTCGCCGGTGCCCTGTTCATCCCGCTGCTCTTCGTGATGGTGATGATGTCCGTGTTCGGCAACAGCGGCATCGACCTGGTCGACCAGGGCCTGGTGGTACTCGGCGAGCAGGCCGTGAACCAGCCGCCGGCCACCATCTACACCTTCCTCGAGCAGCTGCCGCTGGTCGGCGTCACCGCCACCCTGGTGTTGATGCTGAGCATCGTCTTCTTCGTCACCTCGGCCGATTCCGGCGCGCTGGTGCTATCCAACTTCACCTATGTGCTGCGCGACGTGAACCATGACGCCCCCGCCCGGCTGCGCATCTTCTGGTCGGCGATCATCGGCCTGATCACCCTGGCGCTGCTGATGGCCGGCGGGCTGCGTACCCTGCAGAGCGCCGTGGTGATCACCGCCCTGCCGTTCTCGGCGATCATCTTCCTGACCATGATCGGCATGTACCGTTCGCTGAAGGTCGAGACCGGCAAGGCCGATGCCCGCCACCAGGTGGTGGCCAGCACCACCGCCGGCAGCGACTGGCGCGAACGTCTCGACCGCACCCTGGACGGCACCACGCAGAACGGTGCCGAGGCCACGCTGCGCCACGCCATCCGCCCGGCGCTGGTCGAGCTGGCCGAGGAGTTGAACCGGCGCGGCCAGCAGGCCAGCGTCAGCGAGCAGCAGGTGGAGGGCACCCAGCTGCTCTGCCCGACCCTGCAGGTCGACTTCGACGGCGCCCCCAGCTTCGTATATGGCATACGCCCCCAGCGCATGCGGCCACCGAGCTTTCTGCCCGCCGATGACGACTACTACCTGCGCCTTGACGTCCACCTCGCCGAAGGCGGTCTGGGCCAGGACCTCAACGGCTATACGCGCGTGCAGGTCGTGCACGACGTGCTCAACGAGTACCAGCGCCACCTGCGCTTCCTGGCCCACGCCAGCGAGCAGGGCTACCTGGCGACCATTCCCGACCGTCCGACGGAGATCGATGGCTTTCCGCAAGCCGAACCCACGCCCTAGCCGAACCGGTCGCGGTATCGACTGACCCGACGAGCCCCACCGCGGTGGGGCTCTTCTCATGGCAAGGTCCCGCCGCTTGGCAAGGTCCCACCGAATACATCAAACTGAAAGGCCAAGCAGTCGGCGCGCACGGCGCCGAAGGAGTCGAGCATGGCAGGTGGCTGGTCGCGAGACGGAGCGGTACAAGAGCAGATCGACAGCACCGTCGAGGATGCGTTGCAGCGAGCGCGCAGTGAGCTGCCCCGGGGGGAGAGCCTGATGCACTGCGAGGAGTGCGGTGAGCCGATTCCCCAGGCGCGTCGCGAGGCCATGCCCGGCGTACGCCTGTGCATCGCCTGCCAGAGCGAGCGCGACAGGCAGCGTACGGTCTACAGCGGCTACAACCGACGCGGCAGCAAGGACAGCCAGCTGCGCTGAGCATCGTCCCGCAGCATTTATTAGTCTCCTCATCATTTTCAGCGCCACCATGGCTCGCTATCATGGGGCCTTTGCTCGCCCGATATCGGCGGGCGTCTTCATGCACACGAGACTGCCATGCCGCTGCTCTACTTCCTGCCGCCCCTGGGCGCCGTGCTGATCTGGTCGGGCAACATGACCATCAACCAGCTCACCGTGGGAACAATCGCCCCCAGCAGCATCGCTTTCCTGCGCTGGGTACTGGCGTTGGCCGTGCTGACCCCTTTCGTACTGCCTGCCGCCTGGCGCCACCGCCAGACGCTGCGCCGCGAATGGCCCAAGCTGGCCGTCCTCGGGCTGCTCGGCATGGGGCTCTGGCAAGGGCTTGCCTACGTGGCCGCCGAGACCACCACGGCTACCAACATGGGCATTCTGGCGGCCATGGTGCCATTGCTGACGGTACTGCTCAGCGCCTTGATCCTGCGTGAGGCGCCCAGCCGGGGCGGCACGCTCGGTGGTCTACTCGCGCTGTTCGGGGTGCTGGTGCTGCTGGGACGGGGCGACCCGCTGACGCTGCTGGATCTTCAGGTAGCACTTGGCGATCTGCTGATGGTGGTGGCCGCCACCTGCTACGCGCTTTATGGCGTGATGCTCAAGCGCTGGCCGCTTGGCCTGCCGCCCTGGGTGGTGCTCTACGCCCAGGTGGTGTTCGCCGTGCTATTCCTGCTGCCTCCTTACCTGCTGGGGCCGATGACCCCGGTCGACGATCACAATGTGTGGCTGATCCTCTACGCCGGTATCCCCGCCTCGATCGTGACGACTTTCCTGTGGATGCGCGCCATCCGCCAGATCGGCGCCAGCCAGGCCAGTATCTTCATCAACCTGATGCCGCTGTTCAGCGCCCTGATCGCCATGCTGTTCCTCGGCGAGCGCATCGCCCTGTTCCACCTGGTCGGCGGACTGCTGGTGCTCGCCGGCGTCATCATGGCCCAGACCCTGACCCAGCCCTTGGGACGCAAGAGCCCCAATCTCTCATGACACTGGACACCACCCAGCTCAACCGCGAGAGGGTCTTCTTCGAGACCGGTCAGACGCTCTGGCTGTTCGGCTATGGCTCGCTGATCTGGAAGGCGGAATTCCCCTTTCACGAGCGGCGTCCCGCCCATATCGAGGGCTGGACACGACGCTTCTGGCAGGGGTCTCACGACCACCGCGGCACACCGGAGGCACCGGGTCGCGTCGCCACCCTGGTCGAATCCTCCGGCGCTTGCTGCCAGGGCATGGCCTACCGCATCGATGCCGATACCCTGGCGCCACTCGACGTGCGCGAGAAGAATGGCTACCTGCGCGAACGCATCACGTTGCATTTTCACGATGGCAGCCATGCCGAAGGCTTGATCTATCTGGCGACAGCCGACAACGCCGCCTACCTCGGTCACGCCCCGCTCGACCAGATGGCACGGCAGATCGCCACTGCCGAAGGCCCCAGCGGCACCAACCGCGACTATCTTCTCAACCTGGCCGCCGCACTCGAAGACCTGGGGGCCGAGGATTCCCACGTCTTCGAGTTGGCCGAGCGAGTGACACGGTTGCCCTGACTGATGATACGTCCTCTCGTCGCCATGCCATGCGCTGAACGCTAGAACAGGTACATGCGCAACGGCATCCACAGGCCCATGCCGATCATGATCAGGTTCTCGGTCAGCGAGACGAAACCCAGCGGCACCTGGCTGTCGCCGCCCACGCAGGCGCACTTGAGCTCGCGCTTGTCGATATAGACCGCCTTGAACACCGAGACGGCCCCCACCGTGCCGATGAACAGCGCCACCGGCGCGGCCAGCCACACCAGCGCACCGGCCAGCATCAGGATGCCCGCCAGCGTCTCGGCGTAGGGGTAGACGTAGCCGTAGCGCACCTGGCGCTGGGCCAGCAGGTCGTAGTTGAGGAACATGGTGCTGAAGCTCTCCACGTCCTTGAGCTTCTGCAGCCCCAGCAGGGCCATGGCGATGGCCACGAAGTACTCCGGCATGCGCGCGCTCAGCAGCGTGCCGGTCGCCGTCCAGCTCACGGCGAACCCCATCAGCAGCGCCGTGGCGAACAGCGCGATCACCGGCTGGTAGGTGGTCTCGTCCTCGCCCGGCGAGTCCTTGCCGAAGTACTCCCGCAACTCGTCATAGCCGCCGATGCGCCGGCCGTCGATGAAGGCCTGGGGCGTCGTATCGACATCGTGCTCGCGCTTGAACGCCTCCGTCTCCTCCCGCGTGGTCAGGTGGTGATCCTCGACCTCGTAGCCCTTGCGCTCCAGCAGGTCCTTGCTCTTGAGGCCGAAGGGGCACAGGTGCTCCTCCATGACCATGCGGTAAAGCTGGGCATGATTGCTCTGCCCTGCCGTCTGTCCTTGAGCCATGACATCTCTCCTTGGGTCATGCATTCACCCCAAGGGTAGTCAATCGACTTTGTTGAGCGAACTTCAGCGAATCCCCGCCCTCAGGAACGACTGCACGAACTGGCGCTGGAACAGCAGGAAGGCGACCAGCAGCGGGGCGATGCTGAGCAGCGTAGCGGCACTGACGGTAGCCCAGTTGACGCCGGTTTCGGGCGCCGAGAATATCCCCAGCCCCACGGTGAGCGGGCGGCTCTCCACCGAGTTGGTAACCACCAGCGGCCACAGGAAATTGTTCCAGTGGTGGCTGATCGAGACCAGGCCGTAGGCGAGATAGGTGGGCTTGGCCAAGGGCACGTAGACCTTGAGCAAGATCGCCATCCAGCCGCAGCCCTCCACCCGGGCGGCCTCCTCCAGCTCGCGGGGGATGGTCTTGAAGGTCTGGCGCAGCAGGAAGATGCCGAAGGCGCTGGCGACGTACGGCAGGCCGATGCCGGTGATGGTGTCGACCAGGCCCAGCCCACTGGCGATACGGTAGTTCTCGACGATCAGCACCTCGGGAAAGACGAACAGCTGGATCAGCACCAGCATGAACAGGATGTCCTTGCCCGGAATCGGGAAACGGGCGAAGGCGAAGCCCGCCAGGGTGCAGACCACGAACTGCGCCAGCACCACCCCGGTGACCAGCAGGAAGGTATTGAGGTAGTAGCGGGCGAACGGCGCCTGGGCCCAGGCGTTGGCGAAGTTGTCCAGCGTCAGCGGGGCGAACAGGTCGAAGCGCACCATGTAGGCCGGCGGATGAAACGCCGCCCAGATCGCGTAGAGCAGCGGGAAGATCCAGACGACGGCGAGCAGCCAGGCGGCCGTGGTCTCGAGGCTCGGCGCGCGCAGGGCAAGGCGGCCGCGATGCGTGCTGATGGCTTGGTTCATTGATAGTGCGTCCTGCGGTCGAGCACGGTGAACTTGAGCGTGGCCACCACCGCCAGCACCAGCAGGATCACCACCGTGATGGTGGCGGCGTAGGTGCGGTCGAAGAACGAGAAGGCGTTCTCGTAGACGTAGTAGAGCAGCAGGTTGGTGGCGTTGTTGGGCCCGCCCTTGGTCAGGATGAACAGGTGGTCGACCACCCGCACGGCATTGATCAGCGCATTGATCAGCACGAACAGCGTGGTCGGCATCAGCAGCGGGAAAGTCACCCGCCAGAAGAAGCTCCAGCGGCTGGTGCCCTCGAGGTCCGAGGCCTCCTTGAGTTCCGGCGGAATGCTCTGCAGCGCCGCCAGGTAGAAGATCATGAAGAAGCCGGCCTCTTTCCATACCGTCATCACGATCACCGAGGTCAGCGCCACGCCGGGGTCGCCCAGCCAGTTGACCCCGGAGAGCCCCAGCGCGCCGAGCAGCTTGTTGAACAGGCCGATCTGCGGGGCGTAGAAGAACATCCACACGTTGGCCGCGGCGATCATCGGCAGGATGGTCGGGGTGAAGTAGGCCATGCGCACCAGGCCCCGCCCCGGCAGGCGGGCGTTGACGAACAGCGCCATGCCTAGCGCCAGGGCGATGGAGGTGGGAATGGTGCCCAGCGCATAGAGCAGGTTGTTGCGCGCCACCTTCCAGAAGGTGGCGTCCTCCACCAGCATGGCGTAGTTCTCGAGCCCGACGAACGCCGGCGGCGCACCGCGAAAGCCGGGCAGGAAGAAGCTGTTCACCAGCGTCGCCACGGTGGGCAGATAAGCAAAGGTGCCAAGCAGCACCGCCGCCGGCAGCAGCAACAGCGCGCCATAGACCTGCATGCGTCTGTCAGCGTTCTGGATCACCATGCCTTGTCCAATCGCGGGGCTGTTCCGGGAGCCAAGGGCCCGGAGTGCCGTACCATTGATGGGGCGCTGTGACTCCTTCCCTGGACGCTACCTTTGCCCTGCGGCGCGCTCTCCTCCTGCTCCGCTTGCAGGGCCGGTGCTGGCCATCCATGGCCAGCCCGTTCGGAGCAGTGCTCCTCACCCCTGGCAAACGACCTCCTCGCCGCCCTTGCCCCCGGCGCCCCGTTCGCCTAGTCCTGTTGAGTCGGTGGAAGAGAGCGCCGCCATTTGTCAGCGTTTCCTCAGCGGGAGCGTGCATAGCGGCGCAGCGCCGCGTCCGCTTCCGCCTGGGCCTGCTTGAGCGCTTCCTCGGGCGACATCTGGCCGGTCAGCGCCGCCTGCACGGCGTTGTCCAGCGCCCGGCGCACGCGTCCGCCCTGGTAGGTGGCCAGCTCCGCGGTGGCATGCTCGAGCTGGTCGCGGGCCACCGCCGCCGGCGGGAACTCCTCGACGTAATTGCGCAGCGCCTCGGTCTCGTAGGAGGCCGGGCTCACGCCCATGTAGCCGGTCTCGATCGACCAGGCCGCGGCGCGCTCGGGGTCGGTCATCCAGCGGATGAAGGTCAGCGCGGCGTGCTGTTCCTCCTCGCTGGCATTCTTGAACAGGTAGAAGTTACCGCCGCCGGTGGGGCTGCCGCGCTGCTCCTTCATCGGCAGCATCGCCACGCCGAAGTCGAAGGAGGCCTCGTTGCGTACCGCGGTGAGGTTGCCGGTGCTGTGCCACATCATGGCGGTGGACTGCTCGAGGAAGTTCTGGCGCAGGGTGCCCCACTCGATGGTGCCGTCGGGCATGGCGTCGTGCTCCTGGGCCAGCGAGACCCAGTACTCCAGCGCCTCGATGGCGGCGGGGTCGTCGAAGTAGACCTCGGTACCCTCCTCGTTCATCAGCCGGTGGCCGTTCTGGAAGGCAAAGGCCTGGAACATCCAGTAGGGATAGCCGGTGGAGGGCACCATCACCCCCCACTGCTCGCCGCCGCTGGCCTCACGTATCGCGGCGGCCATCTCGGCCATCTCCTCCCAGTTCTCCGGCGGCGTCTCGGGGTCGAGCCCGGCGGCCTCGAAGGCGTCCTTGTTCCAGTAGAGCACGATGGTCGAGCGCTGGAAGGGGATGCCGTAGGTCTGGCCGTCGATCTGGCCGTTCTCCATCAGCCCGGGGTAGAAGCTGTCGAGCCACTCGCGCTCCTCGTCGCTCTCGATGACCTCGTCGAAGGCGACGATGGCGTCCTGCTCCAGCAGGTCGAACAGATCAATGGAGAACAGCACCGAGAGCTGGGGCGCCTCGCCCGCCTCGATGGCCGACATCGCCCGCACGCGGGTATCGTCGTAGTTGCCGGCGTAGATGGCATTCACCGAAATCTCCGGATGCTCATTCTCGAACTCGGCCACCAACCCGTCGATCACGTCGGTCAGGGCGCCGCCCACCGCCACCGGGTAGTACATGGTCAGCTCGGTCTGCGCCTGGGCATTCAGCGTACCGGCGGCCAGCAGGCCGGCCAGGGCCAAGGCGCCCTTTCGGCGGCCCCTTGCGAGACTGCCCTTTACTAGAGAGAAGCGTGCGTTCATCGGTTCACTCCTGGAGAGTCGTTCCCAGCGGGGTTGGACGAGGCACGGGCCTCGCGGTCTTGTACGGTGGGAGCCACCGCATCTTGTACGCTCGAAGAGGGCGGAGGGTGCGCTTCGAAACGATGCCGGCCCGGTGGCGCAGCGAGGTCGTGCCCGGCGATCGCCAGCCGCCGCCCGTCGCCGGCGTCGAAGAAATGCGCCGCCTCGCGCCGCCACTGCAACCGGCACGCCGAACCGGCAGCGACGCTCGGCTTGCCGTCGAGCCGCGCACGCAGCTGCTGGCTGCCGACCCGGAGGCGCACGATGCTGTCGGCGCCGAGGTATTCGGCATCGATCACCTCGGCGGGCACGCCGGGGGCGTCCACGGGCCGCACCCGGATATCCTCCGGACGCACGCCCAGCCAGTGACCCTTGGCGTCGTGAGAGGCGACGCTGCAGTGCGGCTCGCCCTCGATCACCGCGCCGTCGGCGGCGGCGGCGAGCGTCACCAGGTTCATCGCCGGGCTGCCGATGAAACCGGCGGCAAAGGCGCTGGCCGGGCGGTCATAGAGTTCGCTCGGCGTCCCGTCCTGCACGATGCGCCCGTCGTGCATCAGGATCACCCGGTCGCCCATGCTCATCGCCTCGACCTGGTCGTGGGTGACGTAGATCACGGTCATGCCGAGGCGCTGCTGCAGCGCCTTGATCTCACGACGCATTTCGCCGCGCAGGCGGGCATCGAGATTGGAGAGCGGCTCATCCATCAGGCAGATGGGGTGTTCGGAGATGATCGCCCGGGCCAGGGCGACCCGCTGGCGCTGGCCGCCGGAGAGCTGCGCCGGCTTGCGCTCGAGATAGGCCTCGAGATCGACCAGTTGGGCCACCCGCGCCAGCCGCTCGCGGCGCTCGGCCTTGGGCACCTTGCGGCTGCGCAGGCCGAAGACGATATTGTCGGCCACACTGAGGTGGGGAAACAGCGCATAGGACTGGAACACCATGCTGATGCCGCGGTCGCCCGGCGGCAGGTGGGTGACGTCGCGCTCGCCGATGTGGATACGCCCGGCGCTGGCCTGTTCCAGCCCGGCGATCATGCGCAGCGTGGTCGACTTGCCGCAGCCCGAGGGGCCGAGCAGGATGACGAACTCGCCCGGCGCGACGTCGAAGCCGATACCGTCGACCGCGATGGTCTCCCCCCAGCGCTTGCTCACGGCCTCGAGCCGAATGCGCTGGCGCTCCTGCGAGCCGTCGTGCTGCCCGGCCGGCGGGCTGGATGGGTTCCGGCCCTGACTCCGGCCCGGATTATTGTTGTCTGGGTTCATGCTGCGTCCGCGTTGCCGGTGAAGGCGTGGCATGGCTGTCATCGACTCTCCCGAACTCAGCGTAGCCGTTAATTCGAATTTGTGGAGCCATCCTGGCCCCTTCCGGTGACGGAGCGGTGACGAAACGGAGACAGGGCGGCAACAAATCGGCCACCCCGCCGGGCGTGCTAGAATGCGGGCTTCACCCTGATCAGGAACCGAGCGCAATGTCCCTTGACGACCTGCACCTCAACCTCCGCAACCTGACGCAGGACGATTACCCTCAGCTCAAGCAACTGATGGACGCCGTCTACGACGACATCGGCGGCGCCTGGCCGCAGCACACCATCGACCGGCTGATCCAGGAGTTCCCCGACGGCCAGATCGCCATCGAGGACGACGAGCGGCTGGTGGGCGTGGCGCTCACCGTGCGGGTCGACTACGACGAGTTCTCCAACCCGCACCAGTACGACGACCTGGTGGGCAACCGCGAGATCATCTTGAATGACCCCGAAGGCGACGCCATGTACGGGCTGGACGTGCTGATCCACCCCGACTACCGCGGCTATCGCCTGGGTCGGCGCCTCTACGAGGCGCGCAAGGAACTGTGCCGCTCGCTCAATCTGCGGGCGATCCTGGCCGGTGGGCGCATCCCCAATTATCACGAATACCCCGACCTCAGCCCCACCGAGTACATCGACCAGGTGGCACGCAAGGAGATTCACGACCCGATCCTGTCGTTCCAGTTGGCCAACGACTTCCAGGTCAAGCGGCTGCTGCGCAAGTACCTGCCGGAGGACGAGAAATCCCAGGGCTACGCCACCCTGCTGGAGTGGAACAACATCCTCTATGAACCCGCCGAGCGGGTGCTGGAGAACCGCCCCACCCAGGTAAGGGTCGGTGCCGTACAGTGGCAGATGCGCGAATGTGCCTCGGTGGAATCGGTGCTGCAGCAGGTGGAATACTTCGTCGACGCCATCTCCAGCTACCAGAGCGACTTCGCCGTCTTCCCGGAGCTGTTCAATGCACCGCTGATGGGCCTGCAGGACCGCGCCACCCAGCAGGACCAGCTCGCCGCCATCCGCTACCTGGCCGGCTTCACCGAGCACTTCAAGAACGAAATCTCGCGCATGGCGGTCTCCTACAACATCAACATCATCGCCGGCTCGATGATCGAGGTGGGCGAGGACGACCGGCTCTACAACGTCAGCTACCTGTGCCACCGCGACGGCGACGTCGAGAAGCAATCCAAGCTGCACATCACGCCCCAGGAGCGTCGCGAGTGGGTGATCGAGGGCGGCGACGAGCTACGCGTGTTCGACACCGACGCCGGACGCGTCGGCATCCTGATCTGCTATGACGTGGAGTTCCCCGAACTCGGCCGGCTGCTGGCCGACCAGGACATGGACATCCTGTTCGTGCCGTTCTGGACCGATACCAAGAACGGCTACCTGCGGGTGCGCCACTGCGCCCAGGCGCGGGCCATCGAGAACGAGTGCTACGTGGTGCTGTGCGGCAGCGTGGGCAACGTGCCGTCGATCCGCAACCTCGACATTCAGTACGCCCAGTCGTCGGTGTTCACGCCCTCGGACTTCGCCTTCCCCCACGACGCGGTGCTCTCCGAGACCACGCCCAACACCGAGATGGTGATCTTCTCCGACCTCGACCTCACCCGCCTCACCGTGGTGCGCGCTGAGGGTTCGGTGACCAATCTCAAGGACCGGCGCAAGGACCTGTTCGACCTGCGCTGGCGCGACTGGTCGTGGAAGTCCGGCGCACGGCAGGAAGAGAGCTGAGCCATGTTGGGTCGCCTGCGCCGCTGGCGGGCCGAGCGCTTCGAGGCCCGCCACCCGTTCCCGGCGGAGGCCTGGGCCGAGGCCCGCTCACGCCTGCCGCTGCTGGCCTGCCTCGGCGACGACGAGGCCGAGCGCCTCGGGCGTCGCGCCTGGCGCTTCCTGCATGCCAAGCGGTTGAGCCTGCACCCGGAGCTGGCCCAGAGCACGCCATTCGATCAGCCCGCCCAACTGGCCCTGGCCGGCCAGGCCTGCCTGCTGACGCTGGGCTGGTCGGACGACGACCACGACGAGGCCTTCGCCGGCTTTCACGAGATCCTGATCCTGCCCGACGCCTTCCACCGCCAGGTAGAGGAGATGGACGAATTCGGCGTGATGCACGCCTACGAGGACGAGCGGGCGGGAGAGACCTCGCATCAGGGCCCGGTGGTGGTGGCCTTTCCCGATTTGATGGAGAGCGGCGACTTCACCGGCTTCAACGTGGTGATCCACGAACTCGCCCACAAGCTCGACATGGGCAACTCGCTGGATGTCGACGGTTTCCCGCCGCTGCCGCGCGATATCGACCCGAAGGAGTGGCACCGCGTCTTCACCGCCGTGTGGGACGACCTGCAGGCGCACCTCGAACGCGGCGAAGCACCGCCCATCGACGACTACGCCGCCACCCACCCCGGCGAGTGCTTCGCGGTGTGCTGCGAGTACTTCTTCAGCGCCCCCGATGTGCTCAGCGGCGCCTACGCCGAACTCTACGACCTGCTCAGGCGCTACTTCCGCCAGGACCCACGATCTCGGCTACCGCCCCGACCCGACGTCACCCCGTGACCGCGGAAGTCTGGATGGAACCATCATATCCGAGACGACGGGATATCTCCGCTGCCGTCTCCAGCACGTCGTCCTTCAACTTGCCGTGCATCTCTTCCATGCACGGCAGGGACTCATAGTCAGAAACGTTAATCCCCGCAATGACGCTCCCCGTACCGTCCCTGAGCGCCGCAGCGACAGAAGCGATCCCGGAGACAAAGGAACCCGCGACGTATCCCCTGGCCCGCTCCAGCTCGAGGAACTCCTTCAACGCCTCAAGGGTCGCCGGTTCCTCGTAGTTCTCCACCCGCAAGTCATGACCGGCATACCGCGCGTTCAGCTCATCATTGGACAGTGCGGCCAACATGGCCCTGCCGATCGAGTTGACATGGGCCGGGAGCCGAGAGCCCACATGCCGATTGCTGGACAGGCGCTGGTGGGAGGCCGCGCGATAGATGTAGAGCACATCGTATCCATCCATCACGGCCATGTGCGTGCTCGCCCCCGTGCGATCGCGCAACCCGTCCAGCAAGGGACTGGCGATCTCCACCAGCTCCTGCGAGTGAAGGTAATCGAAGCCCAGTGTCAACACGCGTGGACCGAGTGCATAGCGGAATGAGTCCTTGAGACGTACCAGATAGCCTTCGCTTTCCAGTGTGTACACCAGCCGGAATACCGTGGCCCGCGACAGATCCAGTTCCCGCGCAATATCGGCCAGTCGCATCGAAGGCCGGTCGCTGCCGAACAGGCCGAGCACCGACAATCCCCTCAGCAGGCCGGGAACGATATAACTCTGATTCAAGTCATCCGAAGGTTTTTTCATCGTCGTTTCGCGCCATCTCGTAGCTGACTAACCCGCCAAAATCGGCTCAGGTGCTCTCCACAAGCCAGCATACCCGCACTGGCGGACGCTATCACCATCTTGGCCTGCCTTGACAGGACTCGATATCGCGCCCATAGTTTTATATGCGGATCATTGTTACGTATATAAAACAAACTGTCAAAGCCGAGCCACTGCTTCGCCGGCCAGCATGAAATGATGGAGGAATCTTCCAATGTCGAAACACAAGACCATACAAGAGCCAGCCCGCGAGATCCCATGCCTGCTCGAGACTGACATCGTCGTGGTAGGCGGTGGCACCACCGGCCCGATGGCAGCGCTAGCAGCGGCACGCCAGGGACAGAGCGTCGTTCTCATTGAACGGTTCGGTTCACTAGGCGGCAACATGACGCTAGGGCTGAACACAAAGCCTTCCGGTGTGCTGTCGGGCGGCATCCCTTTGGAGCTCTGGAACCTTGCGCGTTCGGTTGGTGGCGTGGGCGCCGACTATGTCGCCACCACCAAGGTGAAGGACGTCAAGATCGCCTCCCCTTGTGATCCGGAGATCATGAAAATGTTGCTGACCCGCCTGTTGCACGATGCAGGGGTTCGGGTGCTCTTCGAGACAGTGGTGTCAGCACCAGTCATGGAGGATGGCCAGGTCGCCGGCGTCATCATCGAGGGCAAGGGCGGCCGTCAGTATGTGGAAGCCAAGGTGGTGATTGATTGCTCGGCGGATGCTGATGTTGCCGCCGCCGCCGGCGCACCGTACGTGCTTGGAGATGGAGACGCTCATGCGGTTCAACCAGTCTCCATGTACTACACACTGGCTAACGTAGACGTCAAACGCCTCGCGGAGTGGGCCCAGGCCCACCCGGACGAGGTTCCAGCGCGCGCCATACCCGAGAACGATGAAGATCTGAACTACGGCCTGTGGCTGACGGGCTTCAACAACCTCATCAAGGCCTATCAGGAAGAGAAGGGCATCAAGCTACAGCGCGAGAACATTACCCTGAAGACCGCCAATGGCGTGCTCTACGTAAACGCCACGCGAGTCCTCGGCGTGGATGGACTATCGCCTCTGGAAATGAGCGACGCGATGCTCGAGATCTATCGCCAGATAGAGGCCTATACGGCATTCCTGATCGAGAAGGTCCCGGGCTTCGAGAACGCCCATATTGGACAGATCGCACCCGTGATTGGAGTACGTGAAACCCGTCACATACGCGGGGAGTATCTGCTAACGGGTCAGGATGTTATCGACTGCGTACCGTTCGAAGACACCATAGCTGCTGATAACTGCGCCATGGATGTCCACGACGTCAAGGGCGCCGACGTTGACTTCCAAGGCCTCGGTCCCTACGAGATTCCCTACCGCTCGCTGGTGCCGCTGGAAGTGGACCAACTGCTGGTGGCCGGTCGCTGCATCTCGGCCGACCATGTCGCCCACGGGCGTACCCGCAACATGCCCGCCTGCATGGCCACCGGTCAGGCCGCTGGTGTGGCTGCTGCGGTCGCAGTCGCCTCGGGTACCACCGTTCGGGACGTGGACGTGACGAGGGTACAGCAGATCCTGCGCCAGATGGATATGCCATTGAAGGCAGAGGAGATCGCCTGAGGCATAGCCAGGAGGATCTCGACCCAATCGCGGGTCGGGGTCCTCCAACAAGGGCGACAGAAGCCCCGGACATGGATCGCCTGGCATTTTATTCGGGTCGCAATGGGCAACGCCTTATAGCCCACGCAACCCGGTCATGAGGGGGAGTATCGATGCGAGTGGGTGCACGGATTATCACTGTCGTCATGGTCGGCGTGGCTCTATACCATTTCTTCATAGCGCTCACCGGCGTGCCCGAACCAATGGTGGTTCGACCACTGCACGTTAGTGCCCTATTATTCCTCGGCTTCCTGGTGCTACCGTTCCGTGCCAAGTCGCTCGCCGATGAGAGCGAAGTGTCGGAATGGCATGGGTCCCACTGGACGGGCTGGGTACTCGCCGTACTGGGGCTGGTCTCGGCGTTCTACATCATCAACGACTACGACCGGATCGTTTACCGCCTGGTCTACCTGGACCCACTGGAACCCGCCGACTGGGCCGTCGGGCTGCTCACCCTAGCCCTGGTCATCGAACTCGCCCGGCGCGTCGTCGGCTTGATCCTGCCGATGATCATTCTCATCTTCGCCCTATTCACCCTGTTCGGCAATTACCTTCCAGGCATGCTTCGCCATCAAGGCACCGACGCCGAGAAGCTGCTTGACCACGTCTTTCTGACGACAACCGGCCTGTACGGGTCACTGGCCTCACTGTCCCTGTCCGTCGTATTCATGTTTATCGCCTTCGGTGCCTTCCTTCAGGCTGCCGGCGGCGACCGCCTGCTCTCCCAGATCATCGTGGCCATGACACGTGGCCGAAAGGGCGGGCCCGGAAAGGCGTCGGTGGTCGCAAGTGTCTTGTTTGGAGCCTTGACTGGTAGCGGTGCCGCCAATGTCTATGCCACCGGCGCCGTGACCATCCCGCTGATGAAGAAAGCCGGGTACCGCCGGGAGTTCGCCGCGGCGACGGAGGCCTGTGCCTCACAGCTCGGCCAGCTCCTGCCACCGGTCATGGGGGCCGCCGCCTTCATCGTTGCCGAATTCAGTCGGGTCAGTTATGCCTACGTCGCCGTGGCAGCGCTGATTCCCTCGTTCTTCTACGTGATGGCGCTCTACCTGGCGGTGCACATCGAATCCACCAAGGCCGGCATCGGGGTCTATGAGCCCGAGGGCGAGAAAGTCGACATCCGTACGGTGCTGAGCAGGTTCGGGCACCTGGCCCTGCCACTGGTCATTCTGGTCGTGCTCCTGGTGCTGCGCTACACGCCCTATTTCGCCGCCACGGTCGCTACGCTTTCGGTGATCCCTATCAGCTGGCTCCGCAAGGAGACCCGCATGGGCTTTCAGGCGCTGATCAACGCCATTACCTCCACCATGTACCGCGTCGTCTCCATCGGCATTGTCCTGGTTTGCGCCGGCATCGGCGTGGCGATTCTGGAGATGACGGGCGTGCCCTATCAGGTGACCGGCCTGCTGGTCAGCCTGAGCGGTGGTCATCTGCTTCCGGCACTGCTGATCGTGGGCGGGATGACCATCATCCTGGGCTTCGGAATGCCGGTGACCGGCGCCTTCCTCATCGCCTCCCTGTTCGGGGCATCGGCGCTGATGCAGTTCGGCCTGGAGCCGTTCGTGGCCTATATGATCATCTTCCTCTTCGCACTCACCGCGAATATCACGCCGCCGGTTTGTGTCGCCACCTTCGCGGCGGCTTCCATCGCCAACTGCAGCTTCATGCGCGCCGGGATCAGGGGGCTCCGACTGGGTATGCCGGCCTATGTCATTCCCATCATCATCTCCTACAACCCGACGCTGCTGAACATCACTGAGCATGGATTCTGGTTCGGGCTGCAGGTCCTGGTCAGTACTACGGTGGCGGTAGTCGGCTTGGTAATACTGATGTCCGACTGGCTGTTCCATCGTCTCAACATGTTGCAGCGTGCGCTGTTACTGGCCTCGCTGCTGGCTATCGTCATGCCATCGCTGTTGACCGACATCCTGGCGGCCCTGGCGGTCGGGATCGTGCTGTCCTGGCAGTGGCTTGATGCGAGAAGGGCACACGTTCCGACGCCCAATGCATAAGTCGTAGCGTGTTGCTGACAACAAGAGAGACTCTTCGAGGAGTTACAGCATGCCTAGTTCAAAGATGTCTAGCCCTAAGATCGTAGCAGCAAGCCTGGTACTGGCCGCCAGTCTCACCGGTGGCAGTAAGGTCATGGCGCAGAGCGAACCCATGACGGCCTACGCCGGTTCGGTGGGTGGACTGTACATGGAAGTGATGTCGGTATGGATTTCACAATGGGAAAATGCCATCGACGACCTGGATATCTCGGCCGTCTCCGGCGGCGGGACCACCAACCCCTTCCATATCTCACGTGCGGATCCGAACCAAGCCATCGGCATCACGGATACCCTCACCACCGCTGATGCCATGGACGGTACTGGTGATATCGGCACACGGGCCCCCGACGGTCTGCGCAACCTCAGGGCGCTGGTGCGTCTCAACGCCCTGAGCCATTCCGCCTTCATGATCCGGGGCAGTCAACTGCCCGAAGGTGTCACCACGGTTGGCGAACTGTTGGAGCAGAAACCCGCCTTGCGATGGGCGTTCTTCCAGCGCGGCAATCCCGGTGAACTAACCGGCCGACGCTTCCTGGAGGCCTATGGGGTGAGCTTTGACGACCTGAGCGCCTGGGGTGGCCGGGTCTCGTTCAATCCGCAGGCCGAGCACTCTTCGCTGATGATCGACGGACACGCCGATGTGTCTATGGTCATGACGCGTGCCCCGGCCGCTTTCATGTTGGATATGGATGCATCGGTCAGGGATCTGGTCTGGCTGAAGATCGAGGAAGAGGTGGTCGAGCACCTGATCGAGAACTATGGCGGCTATATCAAGGAGGAGCATCCGGCCGAGTTCTATGACAGCCTGAAGGAGCCGTTCGTCACCGCTTCGGTCGACCATGTGCTCTTCGTGCATGAGGAGATGGACGAGGAGCTTGCCTACCAGCTTACTCGAACCGTGCTGGAGAACGCCGAAGCCTTGCGCAACTCCCTGCAGTCCATGAGCGAGTTCTATCCGGACGTGGTCTGCCACAACACCGGTCGCTTCGAGCTGCACACCGGTGCAGAGCGGGCATGCACGGAACTGGGATACCTCTGAGTAGGCGCACCACATCCCAAGCTTTGGCCGGCCCGTCCTGGTGCCGGCCAAAGCTCGTCAGGGAGCGACCATGATGCCAGAGCTGCCTCCCGGCGAGGACAGTTCGCAGCGAAAGCCGCGGCTCGGCTTTTTGTTGTGTCTGATGCTACCCTTCGCCTTCGCCTATTTCCTGTCACATATCTTCCGAACCGTAAACGCCGTGATCGCCCCCGACTTGATGGAGACCATCGGGTTGAGTGCCGCGGACCTCGGTCTGCTGACCAGTACCTTCATGCTCGCGTTCGCCTTGGCCCAACTGCCCCTAGGCGTGCTGCTGGATCTATTCGGACCACGCCGAGTGGAGGCAACGTTACTGTGTCTTGCCGTGCTTGGCGGCGTGCTGTTCGCCGCTGCCGACAATGTCATCATCCTGGCGATGGCACGGGCGTTGATGGGCCTGGGCGTTGCCGCCTGTCTCATGGCGGCGCTCAAGGCCATGACCGCCGACCTGCCCGCTAGTTGGCTGATGACGGCCCACTGCCTACTCGTTGCCGTCGGTGGACTGGGGGCGATCATGGCCACGGCCCCGGCCGAGTTCCTGGTTCGCCTCATGGGCTGGAGAGCGGTGTTCCTCATGCTGGCGGGTGCGACCGCCATCGCTGCAATCGTGATCTTCGTGCTGATCAAGGACCCACCGGGGACACACCGGCGGACCACCTGGCGGCGCGAGGTCGTCGGCCTTCGTCGGGCCTTGAGCCACCGCTTCTTCCTCGGCGTGGGACCCGCGGTCGGCCTCATCCAGGGTGGCTTCATGGCCATTCAAACGCTCTGGGCGGGCCCATGGCTCTACGCTGTCGCAGGGCTGGACCGAACGTCGGTCGGTCGCTACCTGCTGCTCATGGCTGCCGGCATGGTTGCCGGCTACCTGGCGAACGGCTTCCTGGGGGCCCGAGTGTCGAAATGGGGAGTGAACCCGATTATGGTGGCGATCGGCGGTTCCGCCCTGTTGCTCTGTTCGCTTTGCACCATCATCGCAATGGGCGGGCATGCCCCGTTGTCACTCTGGATCGTCTACGGCTTCTTCGGGACCAGCGCCCCGATGTGCTTCGCCCTGATCGGCCGGGAAGTCCCCCTGCAGTATGTAGGCAGAGTCAGCACCGCCATGAATTTTCTCGTCTTTGCGGCAGCGTTTGCCTTCCAGTGGGGCATCGGCGCGATCATCAAACTCTGGTCGAGCGGCCCCGCCGGCGAGTCACCACTGCTGGCCTATCAGGTGGCATTCTCCCTGGCGCTGATCGTCCAGCTTCTCGGCTGGATATGGTTGGTACGCACCGCGCTGGCCATGCAGCGGGCCGCCATTGTCGCTGACCAAGGGCCGTGAGTAGCACAGGACGCCAAGCACCTCGCCTGATCACAGCGACCGCTACATCACACGGCTCGCTGAAGCCGCCTACCGGAAGACGCCTGCCCCCTTGGCCATGCGGCGCCTACTCCGAACTCTACGACCTGCTCAGGCGCTACTTCCGCCAGGACCCGCTACGCCGCCTGCCCGAAGCTGACGCCATCACGCACGCCTGAGCTCATTTTCCCTCCAGCAGGCTGACCAGCTCCGGCACCGGCCGCTCGGCATGGCCCGAGTCGCTGGCCTGCCGGTAGAGTGTGAGCACCGCTTCCGCCACACCATGCTCGGCGGCGAGATCCTCGGTCATGGTGCGGTAGTAGCCGATGTCCTTGAGCGCGTTGGCCACGCTGAAGCGGAATCCGGACGAATCCCCGGCTTCGATGTAGGGGCGCAGCCGCTCGAGGATCACGCCACCGCCGCCGCCCTTGCCCAGTACGTCGAGCAGGGCGGCATCGTCGATGCCGGCTCGGCGCGAGGCCGCCGCGGCCTCGGCCAATACCGCGGTGAAGCCCAGCGAGACGAAGTTGTGCAGAAGCTTCAGGGTATGGCCCGCCCCCACCGGCCCGGCGTGGGCGATGTTCTCGGCGAAGCATTCGAGCAGCGGGCGCACCTCGGTGAACAGCGCCTCCGGCGCGCCGACGATCAGGTTCAGGCGTCCCGCCTCGGCTTCCTTGGGCGTGCGGGTCATGGCGGCGTCCATGAAGCGACCGCCCGCCGCTTCCACCCGAGCGGCCACCCGTGCGGTGGAGCTCGGCAGCGCCGTGGAGCAGTCGATCACTACCGTTTCGGGCGCCAGCCCTTCGAGCACGCCGCCCGGCTCGAACAGCACCGCCTCCACCTGGGGCGAGCCGGTCACACACAGGATCACCACCTCGGCGGCCTCGGCCACCTCGCGTGCGCTGTGCTTGGCCGTAGCACCGGCGCCCAGAAGGTCCTCCACCGGCTGGTTGCCCGGGTGATCCAGAAAACAGAGCGCATGCCCGCCGCGCAGAATGTTGGCGGCGATGCCGTGCCCCATCAGGCCGACCCCGACCAGGCCGACCTTGCGTGTTTGCTTCATGCCACTTCTCCTCTTTCTCCGATGTCTCGTTGCCGGCCGCTATCGGATCATCCGTGCTTCAGTGCCACGGTCTTCAGTCGCGTATAGCTGCGCAACCCCTCGAAACCCTTCTCGCGACCGTGCCCGGAGCGTCCCACGCCGCCGAACGGCAGCTCGATGCCACCGCCGGCACCATAGTTGTTGATGAATACCTGGCCGCTGCGAATGCCCTTGGCCAGGCGCAGCTGGCGCCCGCCATCGCGGGTCCAGACACCGGCACACAGGCCGAAGTCGGTGGCGTTGGCCAGCCGCAGCGCCTCAGCTTCGTCGTGGAAGACCTGTACCGCCAGCACGGGGCCGAACAGCTCTTTGCGCAACACGGCATGCCCGGCGGGTATGTCGGTGAGCAGCCGTGGCACGACGAAGTGACCGCCGCTCGGTGCTCCTGCGGCCAGCTGCCCCTTGGCCGCCACCCGCACGCCATCGGCCTGGGCGGCTTCCAGGCTCGCCTCCAGCCGGGTCTTCTGGCGGGCGTTGATCAACGGTCCGCAGTCGGCATCCGCCTCGCCGGCGTCGCAGCGCAGCGTAGCGAAACGCTCGGCCAGCGCTCCCAGCACCGCCTCGGCGCAGCTCGCCTCCACCAGCAGACGGCTGCCGGCCGAGCAGGTCTGGCCGGCGTTCTGCACGATACCGCGCACTACCGCCTCCAGCGCGGCCTCGAGGTCGGCATCGGCAAAGACGATCTGCGGCGACTTGCCGCCCAGTTCCAGCGTCACCGGCACATGGTGCGCCGCCGCGGCCTGGGCCACGTGGGTGCCCGTCTCGGGCGAGCCGGTGAAGGAGAGATGGTCGATGGCCGGATGCGACGCCAGGGCCGTCCCCGCTTCACGCCCCAGCCCCGGCACCACGTTCAGCACGCCGGGCGGCAGGCCGTGCTCCTGGGCCAGCTGGGCCAGCCGCAGCACGCTCAGACAGGCGTCCTCCGCGGGCTTGAGCACCGCGCTGTTGCCGGTGGCCAGCGCCGCCGCCACACAGCGACCGAAGATCTGCGCCGGGTAGTTCCAGGGAATGATCTGGGCGCATACGCCATAGGGTTCGCGCAGGGTCAGCACGGCGAAGCCCTCGTCGAACGGGATCGTCTCGCCGTGCAGCTTGTCGGCTCCGCCGCCATAGAAGCGGAAATAGCGGGCACAGGCGGCGATATCGCCGCGTGCCTGGGTCATCGGCTTGCCGGTGTCGGCGCATTCCAACGCCGCCAGGTTGTCGCGGTCGGCGTCGATGGCATCGGCGAAGGCCAGCAGCCACTCGCCACGACGCCGGGCCGTCCAGCGCGCCCAATCGCCTACGCTGCCGGCGAAGGCGCGGCGCGCGGCGTCCACCGCCACCATGACCTCCTCGGTCTGACAGCGAGCGATATGCGCAATGGTCTGGCCAGTGGAAGGGGACTCCACCTCCAGCAGCGCCTGGGTCGGCACCCATTCGCCGCCGATCAAGGCCTCGCTCGGTGGTGTTACGGGCAGAGCGGTCATGCGTCCTCCTTGTACTGTTGTCGTTGTCGTTCCTCGAGCGAAGCCCCGTTTCTTCGCTAATAGGCCAGCCATACCAAGCCCAGGGAGATCCACGGCAGGTAGGTGATCGCCACCAGGCAGGCCAGCACCACCAGCACGAAACGCGCCAGCCAGGGCAGCATCTGGTCGATGGATATTCTCGCCACGGCGCAGGCGGCAAACAGGTTGACGCCCAGCGGCGGCGTGATCATGCCGAGCGCCAGGTTGACCACCATGATCAGGCCGAAGTGCACCGGATGGACGCCGAACTGCATGGCGATCGGCGTGAGGATCGGCGCCAGCACCAGAATGGCGGCGGAGGTTTCGATGAACATGCCGACGAGCAGCAGCAGCACGTTGACCGCCAGCAGGAAGGTCATCGGGCTGTCGAACACCTGGGTGACCCAGCCGGCGATATGGCCCGGCAGGCCGGTGCGGCTGATCAAGAAGCTGAACAGCGAGGCGGCGGCAATGATCAGCATCACCGCCGCCGTCGAGATCACGCTCTGGCGCAGGATCGGCCACAGGTCGGCGGCCTTCAGCTCGCGATAGTAGAACCCGCCGACCAGCAGGGCGTAGAACACCGCCACCGCCGACGCCTCGGTAGGGGTGAACACGCCACCGTAGATCCCGCCGATCACCACCACCGGCATCAGCAGTGCCGCCCAGGCGCGCTGGAAGGAGACCACGAAGCTGGTGCTGTCCTTGTGATCCTCCAGGCCGTAGCCGCGCACCTTGCAGAACAGGTAGAGAAACAGGATCAGCGCCATACCGATCAGCAATCCCGGCCCCACGCCGGCCAGGAACAGCTGACCGATGGAGGTGTCGGTGCTGACGCCGAACAGGATCAGCGGGATCGACGGCGGGATCAGCACGCCGAGCTCCGCCGAGGAGGCCTGGATCGAGGCCGCCAGCGGCTTGGGGTAGCCGTGGCGCACCATGGCCGGGATCAGGATGGCACCGATGGCGAAGGTGGTCGCCACGCTGGAGCCGGACACGGCGGCGAACATCATGCAGGTCAGCACGCAGGTCATCGCCAGGCCGCCCTGCACGCCGCCGACGATGGACTTGGCCAGATCCACCAGCCGCTGGGAGATGCCGCCCGCCGCCATCAGGTTGCCGGCCAGAATGAAGAACGGAATGGCCATCAGCGGGAACTTGTCGATGCCGATGAACATCTGCTGCGGTACCAGCAGCAGCGGCAGCCGGGTGAAGAACTCGATGCCGATGATCGAGGCCAGCATGATCGACACGGCGATCGGCACGCCGAAGGCGAACAGGACGATCAGCGACAGGCCGATGACCAGGTTCATGGGCGTGTCCCTCCCCGACGGGGGGCGTCGGTGCTTTCGGGCACCGTCTGCCTCGGGTCGTGCATTTCCACTTCCGGCGAGGCGTCGTCCAGGTCGGGGCCAAACGCCTCACGCCCGCTGAGCTGCGCCAGGAGTCGCGCCAGCACCGCCACCATGGCGAAACCGGCACCGACGGGAATCGCGGCATAGGCGTAGGCCATGGAGACGTTCATGCCCGACATGGTCTGGTTGCTGACCCGCTGGGTCATCAGGATGCCAAAGTGGATCAGCACCGCCAGCACCAGCAGGCAGCACAGCACGATGGCGACCTCCAGCACCGGCACCAGGCGCCCCGGCACCACCTTGTAGATCGCTTCCACGGCCATCATGTAACCACCGCGGAAGGTTGCGGCGGCCGCCATGAACACGCACCAGATCATTGCCGTGCGCGCCGCCACTTCCGACCAGGTGGAGGGCGCATTGAACACGAACCGGGTCAGTACCTGGTAGAAGCTGAAGGAGACCGACACCACCAGCATGACCACCGCGACCGCCATGGCCAGGCGCGTCAGCTGACGTTCGAAACGAAGCAACAGGTCCACCATGAGCGCAAGATTCCTGCTGGCATGCCCCCGGCATCACGCCGAGGACATGCATGGAGATTTCGCGTGAGGAGCCTCAACAGCTACTGGCCTTCTCCTGCACCCTCTCCAGCATTTCGCTGCCATGCTGGTTGGTGAAGATCTCGTAGGCCGGCTCCACGGCCTGCTGGAAGGGGCCGATGTCGATCTCCGTATTGACCGTCATGCCGTTCTCGCGCAGCAGTGCCACGCCCTCCTCTTCCAGGCGCGACACTTCGGCGCGGGTCGCCTCGGCGGAGGCACGGGCGGCTTCGCGGAACCACTCGCGCTCCTCGTCGCTGAGCCCGTCGAGCAGCAGCGGCGAACCCAGCACGGCGGCCGGCGAATAGACGTGGCCGGTCAGCGAGAGGTGATCCTGCACTTCCCAGAAGTTGGTGGCGACGATCACCGTGATGGGGTTTTCCTGGCCATCCACGGTACCTTGCTGCAGCGCCGTGAACAGCTCCGGGAAGGCCATCGGCGTGGGTCGCGCACCCAACTGGCGAAACGCTTCCTGGTGCACCTCGTTTTCCATGGTGCGTACCCGCAGCCCTTCGGCGTCGGCGGGGCTGGTCACTTCACGACGGCTGTTGGTCAGGTGGCGAAAGCCGTTTTCCGACCAGGCCAGGCCGACCAGGTCGTGGTTGCTCATCTTCTCCAGCAGCTCGTCGCCGATCTCGCTGTCGAGCACGCAGCGCGCCTGGTCGTAGTTCTCGAACAGGAACGGCAGGTCGAGCACATAGGTTTCCGGCACGAAGTTGCCGAGCGGGCCGGTAGAGGTGATGACGACATCAACGGTGCCGATCTGCAGGCCCTCGATCATCTCCCGCTCGCCGCCCAGCGCGCCGGAAGCATGCTCATTGACCACGAAGGCCCCGTCGCTGAGTTCTTCCAGCGTCTCCTTGAAGGCCTGGGCGCCCACGGCATAGTGGGAGGTGGTGGAGAGCGTATGCCCCAGGCTGACCTCCTGGGCCGCCTGGGCGTTGACCGCCATCGCAGCGGCACTGACACCACCGATGGCAACCGTCAGGGCATGGCGTACGAACTGCATTTTCATTGTTGTATCCCCTTCGTCGTGAAACACCTTGTTTGTAATTGGCGACTCGTGTGCCGCTCTCTTCTAGCTAGCCGCGCTCGTCGAGGAACGCCTCGACGATCTCACGCAGGCTGCGATCGCCGCTGAAGCCAAGCTCCCGCGCGCGGCGAGTCTCGAAGCGGGCCGGCCAGCTGGCGACGATCGCCTCGACCTGCGGGTCGCGTTCGTGGCGCACTCGCGCCAAGGCCTCCTCCCCTGCCACCTGGCGCAGGGTTTCCAGCATCTCGGCCACGCTGACGGTGATACCGGGCAGCATGAAGGCGCGAAACGGTGCCAGCGCCTCGCCCGCCACCTCGGCAGCGTGCACCAGTGCCTCGATCACCCTGCCTGGCGACATCACGAACATGGTCAGCTCGGTGGGTACGGGGCACACGGCCTCCTCGCCGTTGAGCGGCTCGCGCAGGATGCTGGAGGCGAAGCTCGAGGCAGCGGCGTTGGGCCGCCCGGGGCGCACGATGATGGTCGGCAGGCGCAGCACGCAGCCATCGACAAGGCCGCGTCGGCTGTAGTCGTTGATCAACAGCTCGCACATCGCCTTCTGGGTGCCGTAGGAGTTCTGCGGCTGCAGCGCGGTCATGTCGTCCAGCACCGCGGGCAGTTCGCCGCCATAGGCCGCCACCGAACTGGCCATCACCAGGCGGGTGGTGTTCAGCCCACGTTCACGGCAGCCGTCGAGCAGCATCCGGGTGGCGTCGAAATTGACCCGCATGCCGAGCTCCAGGTCCGCCTCGGCGGCGGAGCTGACCACCGCCGCCAGGTGATAGATCACGCGTGGGCGTGCATCGAGCACGATGTCGATCTCACCGGGCTCGGTGATGTCCATGGCCAGGGATTCGACATCGACCTCTCCAGGGTCGGCGGGCAGCGGCGCCTCGTCCTGGTCGACCAGCGTCAGGCGGTGAATGGGTTGGCCCTGGAGTTCGCCGCGCGCCAGCAGGCGGGCGACGAGGCGTTGGCCGAGGAAGCCGGCGGCGCCGGTGATGACGATATGCATGGGTCTCGTGTCCGTCTTGTCGTTGTGTTGTAGAGCGAACCGGCCGATCAGCCCGCAAGCCCGTAGTCGCGTCCCCAGGACAGGCCCTCGCGTGTGCCCGCCGCAGGGCGGTACTCGCAGCCGACCCAACCGGCGTAACCGAGCCGCTCGAGCTGGGCGAAGAGGGCCGGATAATGCACCTCGCCGACATCCGGTTCGTGGCGCTCCGGCACGCCGGCGACCTGGACATGGGCGATGGCGGAGAACTGCCGCTCGAGGTGGCGGATCAGGTCACCCTCCATGATCTGGCAGTGGTAGAAATCGAACTGCAGCCTGAGGTTGTCGGCGCCTACCTCCTCGAGCACCGCCATGGCCTGGTCCTGGCGCGAAAGAAAGTAGCCCGGCATGTCGCGGGTGTTGATCGGCTCGATCAGCACCTCGCGCCCCAGCCTGGCGGCCTCGGCGGCGGCAAAGCGCAGGTTCTCCACGTAGGTG
The DNA here is from genome assembly GCF_015992245.1 of Halomonas sp. SS10-MC5. NCBI lineage: Bacteria > Pseudomonadati > Pseudomonadota > Gammaproteobacteria > Oceanospirillales > Halomonadaceae > Halomonas > Halomonas sp. SS10-MC5. Next base: position 3,579,966 of record NZ_CP065435.1, read on the forward strand.
GCACGGTGGGCGGCCAGGGCGTCGCTGTCGGCGCTTTCCGGCAGCCGCCCGGCCATGGCATGCAGGCGTGGGCAGCCCAGCGCCTCGGCATAGCGCAGCGCCTCGATCACCCCATCGCGAAACTCCGCCTCGCGCCCGGGCAGGCTGGCCAGGCCGCGCTCACCGGCCTGCCAGTCACCCGGCGGCATGTTGAACAGCACCTGCTCGACGCCACTCTCCCGCAGTGCGCTGGCCAGCGCCTCGGGGGCATGAGCATAGGGGAACAGGTACTCCACGCCGCGAAAGCCCGCGTCGGCCGCCGCCTGGAAGCGGTCGAGGAAGCCGTGCTCGGTGAATAGCATGCTGAGATTGGCGGCCAGTCGTATCATCGCTCGTGTCTCGTGTCCTTGGGTCGTGCAGCGGCGTCAGTCACGGGGAAAACGGGCCTCGAGTTCAGCAACCTGCTCGGGCGTCAGCCCGCGCGGATTGTGGCCGCGCAGCAGCAGGTAGAGCTTGGCGGTCTCCTCCAGCTCCTCGGTGGCGTAGACCGCCGCCTCCAGGTTCTTGCCCGCCACCACCGGACCGTGGTTGGCCAGCAGTACCGCGCTGTGCTTGCCAGCCAGGCCGCGCACGGCATCGCCCAATGCCGGATCGCCAGGTATGTGATAGGGCACCAGGGGCAGGCGCCCCACCCGCATTACATAGTAGGCGGTCAGTGGCGGGATGCAGTCGCAGGAGTCGATATCGGGCAGGCAGGAAACCGCCACCGAGTGCGTCGAATGCAGATGCACGATGGCGCCGGACTGCGGCCGCTCGTCGTACATGGCACGGTGCAGGAAGCTCTCCTTGGTCGGCGCGTCGCCGTCGAGCAGGCGGCCGTCACGGTCGAGGCGCGAGATACGCGCCGGGTCGAGCCGCCCCAGGCAGGCATTGGTCGGCGTCATCAGCCAGCCGCCATCGTCCAGGCGCACGCTGATGTTGCCGCTCGACCCCATGGTCAGGCCGCGGTCGAACAGCGACTTGCCGAGCGTGGCGATCTGCTCGCGCAGGCGATTCGCGTCGTTGACGCTCATGGCAGCACCTCGAAAGCACGCAGGAAGAAGTCCTCACCGCCGAAGTTGCCCGATTTCAGCGCCAGCGACAGTGGCGCCTCGTGTCCGGCAAGCGTGGCCTGGGTCCAGGGCACGCCGGGGTCGATCTGCTCGCCGATACGCAGGGCACGCACGCCCAGCGCCGAGACCACGGCACCGGAACTCTCGCCGCCGGCCACTACCAACCGCCCCACCCCCTCATCGACCAGCGCCACCGCCAGCTCCCCCAAGGCCTGCTCGACCAGCTCGCCGGCACGCTCGCGGCCCAGCGCCTGCTGCGCCCGGCTCACGCGCTCGGCCTCGGCCGAGGCGTAGACCAACACCGGACGCCCACCGGCCAGGTGGCGGCGGGCGAACGCCAGCGCCTGGCGCCGGTGCTCGGGCCCCTGGGCCAGCATCAGCGGGTCGAGGGGAAAGCCGGGAAAGCGCGTGAGAAAGGCATCGACCTGGGCCAGGGTGGCGCGCGAGCAGCTACCCGAAAGCACCAGGGCGCTGCCCGAAGCCGGCGCCAGGGCCCCTGCCGCCGAGGCCTCCCCCAACCAGCCACGGCGGCGATACTGGGCCGGCAATGCCTGGCCCAGCCCCGAGCCACCGCAAACCAGCGGCAGGTCGACCGTCGCTTCCGCCAGCACCGCCAGATCGTTGTGATCCAGGGTGTCGCAGATCACTTGACGCACCCCCTGCCCGGCCAGTTCCTCGAGCTGCCGGCTGACGGCGGGGGCGCCCAGGGCCAATGTCGACCACGGCTGCAAGCCCACGGGATACCGGCTCTGGCGCGACAGGACCCGCACCAGATCGGCGTCGCGCATGGGCGTGAGCGGATGATGCTGCATGCCGCTCTCGCTGAGCAGGCGGTCGCCGACGAACAGGTGGCCCTGATAGACGGTGCGGCCGTTGGCCGGGAAGGCCGGCACCATCACGGTGAACGGCGCCTCGAGACGCTCCAGCACGGCCTCGCTGACCGGGCCGATGTTGCCCTCATCGGTGGAGTCGAAAGTGGAGCAATACTTGAAGTAGAGCTGGCGAGCCCCCTCGGCGCGCAGCCATTCCAGCGCCCGTAGCGAATCGCGAACGGCCTCCGCCGGCGGGCACGAGCGCGATTTCAGCGCAATCACCACCGCGTCGATCTCGCCCGCCCCTTCGACCAACTCACCCAGCCCCTGCTCGGGCACGCCGATCAACTGCACGCAGCGCATGCCGCCGCGCACCAGGTTGTTGGCCAGGTCGGTGGCTCCGGTGAAGTCGTCGGCAATGGCGCCCAGCACGATCGCCATGTTCACTGCCCCCCGTCGTTGGCCGCCTCGGGCAAGGCGATACCGGTAAGGCGCTGATAGACCTTGATCACCGCCGAGTCGTCCTCGCGACCGAAGCCGGCACCCCTGGCGGCGGTGAACTGCTGCAGGGCGCTGGCAGCGATGGGCGTGGCCATGGCCAGCTCGCGGCCGGTCTCGTGCACGAGATTGAGATCCTTGACGAAGATGTCCACCGCCGAGAGCGGGGTGTAGTCGCCTTCGAGGATGTGCGGCACGCGATTCTCGAACATCCAGGAATTGCCGGCGGAGTGGGTGATCACCTCATACACGCGGCGCGGCTCCAGCCCCATGCGAATACCCAGCGCCACCGCTTCGGCAGCGGCGGCGATATGCACCCCGGCGAGCAGCTGATTGACCAGCTTCATGCTCGAGCCGATGCCGGGCGAATCGCCCAGCCGATGGACGGTCGCGGCCATGGCGTCGAGCACCGGGCCGGCCTTGGCGAAGGCCTCCTCGCTACCCGATGCCATGACCGAGAGCTGCCCCGCCCGGGCCTTGACCGCCCCACCGCTGATCGGGGCATCGAGCATCAGCAGGTCGCGCTCGGCCAGGCGAGCCCCCAAGCGCTCGGCCAGGCTCGGCGCCACGGTAGCGCACTGGATCACCAGCCCACCCGGCGCCAGGGCGTGGGCGAGTCCCTGCTCGCCGAACAGCACCTGCTCGACCTGAGCGGCATTGACCACTACGACCAGCACCACGTCGCACTGCTCGGCCAGCTCGGCGGGGTTGGCCGCGCAGCGCCCGCCGACACCCTCGAAGGCGCGGCGTGCCGCTGCGGACACGTCGCAGCCCACGACCGCCAGGCCGCGCTCGTGCAACGCTGTCGCCGACCCCAGGCCCATCGCACCGAGGCCGATGACACCCACTCGCGGCTTGGTCGTGCTGTCGCTCACCTGCTGCCTCCCGCCGCCGTGCGGCCTCGCGCTACCCATCGATGACATTAAGCCAGTGACAATCGCTGTTAGCGCTATCATGTTAGCGCTATCATGGTTGTAGATGATTTAATGGAGCCCAGCAAGAAGGCGCCAGGAGGATGCGACCAATGTCTAATGAAGCCCACTCGCCACGCCGACGCCGCGGCTCGGAGCAGCCGACGCTCAAAGAGGTGGCAGAGGCCGCCGGCGTCTCGGCGATCACCGCCTCACGCGCGCTGAACCACCCGGACCAGGTCAACGAGCGCACCCGCGCGCGAGTACTCGAGGCCGTGGAACGACTAGGCTACGTACCCAACCTGGTGGCCGGCAGCCTGGCGTCGGCACGCTCGCGCTTCATTGCCGTCATCGTGCCTTCGCTGGCCAATACCGTCTTCATCGAGGTGATCCAGGGGCTGCAGGAAACCTTCGAGGCCCAGGGCTACCAGATCCTGCTGGGCAACACCGACTACGACACCGAGCGCGAATACCAGCTGGTGCGCACCTTCCTCGGCTGGTCCTGCTCGGCACTGGTGACCGCCGGCCTGCGCCACAGCCAGGCCTGTCGTACCCTGCTCGCCAACTGGGACAAGCCGATCATGGAGGTCATGGAGCTGGGGGAGGCACTGGATCTCAACGTGGGGCTGGACCATACCGAAGCCGGCCGCTGCATGGCTCGCCACCTGTTGGAACGGGGCCATCGCCGGGTGCTCTTCGTCGGCGCCCGCCTGGCAAGCGACTATCGCGCAGGAATGCGCTACGCCGGCCATCGCGAGGTGCTGGAACAAGCCGGTCTCGCGGCACCGCTGATCGAACTCGACCATGGCGGACTGGATGCCGGCGCCGCGGGGCTGGCGCGCGCACTGGAGAATCATGGCGATGTCAGCGCCATTCACTTCGCCAACGACGACCTGGCCACCGGCGCCCTGCTGCACGCCCAGCGGCTCGGCATTCGCGTACCGCACGAGCTGGCCATTGCCGGGTTCAATGGGCTTCCCATCGGCCAGCACATCACCCCGCGGCTGACCACCATACGCTCACCGCGCCAGCACATGGGGCAGCTCGCCGCGTCCGAAGTGATACGCCGCCTGGAAGGCAAGCGGATCCAGCGCCTGCAGCACGATGTCGGCTTCGAACTGCTGATCGGCGAGAGTACGTAGTCGACGCGAGTCTCACGCAGGCAGACTGGCCGCAGGCCTTCACCACGCGCTTCGGAGGTCCTGCTATGTTGATGGCAAAGGAGCCTCGGAGGCAGTGCCGCCGGAGGCCCTGCTGGCCGCAACAGGCGGTATACGATGAACCTCACGATCCTCGTTCGCCACGCATGCCTGACATTGCTCTTCGGCCTGGGGCTGGCCGGGAGCCAGCTGCGAGGCGACACCTCATCCGCGGCAGTGGCCGTCGCCGATGACGGCGTGCAGCGGGTCACCCTGGTCGGCGGCAGCTACTACTTCGAACCCGAACACATCGTAGTCCGCGCCGGCGTGCCGGTGGAGCTGCAGGTGCGCCGACGGCCGGGCCTCGCCCCACACAACCTAGTGATCCGCTCCACGATGATGGGGCTCGACATCGAGGCCTCGCTCGACACCGAGCCGACGACGATCCGCTTTACCCCCAGGGTAGCGGGACGCGTCGAGTTCTACTGCGACAAGCGGCTGCTATTCCTGCCCAGCCACCGCGAGCGCGGCATGGTCGGCGTGCTGGAGGTGGTCGAGTGAACCTCGCGCATGCCCGATTTGGCCGTCGCGAACGGCCCGCCTATGCTGAAGCCACGCCCCTGCGCAGGCCGCCTGAATGTCCCGCAAGGTCCTCCTCGTTCTCGCCGTTCTGGTGACACTCGCCCTGCTGGGATTCGCGTGGCAGTGGCTGGCCGAACGCGACATGTTCGACGCCAACACGCTCTTCGGCATGCTGCAAGGCTCGCTGGCCTGGCGCGACCGGCCCTGGGCCGGTGCCGTGGTGATCACAACCTTTGTAGCTGCCTCGCTGGTGCTGTTCCCGCTGAGCGTGCTGGTGGTGCTGGCGGGCCTGATCTTCGGTTCCGTGTGGGGCTTCGTCTATTCGCTGATCGGCACGCTCCTCGGTGCCATCGCTACCTTCTGGCTGGGACGCTGGCTCGGACGCGACGCCCTCTTGCGCTATGGCGGCAGGCGACTGCTGGGCCTGTCGCGCTATCTGGCCGGGCGCGGCGTGCGTACCATCACCGTGCTCAACCTGCTGCCCCTGGCGCCCTACACCCTGACCAACCTGCTGGCCGGCGCCTTCCACATCCGCTTCCGCGACTTTCTGCTCGGCACCTTCATTGGCGCCACGCCGGGCTTGGCCGGCATCATCCTGCTGAGCAGCCAGCTCGGTACGCTGCTGACCGCCGAGGATCGCCACGAGCTGGCCTGGGCGGCCGGTGGCATCGCCGTGGGGCTCGCGCTGCTCTACGGGCTCAAGCGCTACGCCGATGGCCGCCAGCGTCGCCGCCACTGAGTTCATCAGCAGGCGTCGTCGATCGCCGGCACCCGGCCCGGCATGTGCTCCTCGAGAAAGGCCACGAAGGCGCGGATGCGCGCCGGCACGTGGCGGCGTTGCTGGTAGACGGCATGGAAGTCGGCACGCACCCCGCGCCACTCGGGCAGCAGCGCGACCAGCCTGCCCTCCGCCAGGTGCCGGTGCACGTCCCACCATGAGCGCAGCGCGATCCCGTGGCCGTCGAGCGCCAGCCGCACGATCACCTCGCCGTCGTTGCTGGCCAGCGGGCCGGCCACCTTGACCGCCTGCTCCTCCCCGCTGCCGCCGCGGTGGCGAAAGCGCCAGACGGCGTAGTCGCTTTCGTTCTCGCGCAGCACCAGGCAGGAGTGAGCGGTGAGGTCGGCGGGCGACGCCAAGGGGGGCATGCGTGCCACGTAAGCGGGGGAGGCACACAGCACCCGCCGGTTGGCGAGAATGCGTCGCGCCACCAGGCGCGAATCGGGCGGTTCGCCCACGCGGATGCCGACATCGAAGCCCTGCTCGCCCAGGCTCAGCGGATAGTTGGAGAGTTCCAGCGTCGCCTCGATGGACGGATGCCGCGCGCAGAATGCCGACAGCAGCGGCGCCACGTGACGGCGTCCGAAGCCGAAGGTGGCGTTGACCCGCAGCGGCCCCGAGAGGGCCGCCTGCTGCTCGCCCAGCGCCTCCTCCAGTTCGGCCAGCTCCTCGAGGATGGCCGCGCCGCGCTCCAGGTAGCGCTCGCCCTCGGCGGTCAGCGACAGGCGCCGCGTGGTGCGGCTGGCCAGCTCCACGCCCAGGCGGGCTTCGAGCTGCTTGAGACGCTTGCTCACGGCCGACAGCGACAGGCCCAGGTCGCGCGCCGTGGCCGTCAGGCTGCCGGCACGCGCCAGTTGCTGGAAAAAGACCAGGTCATCGAGCTGAGCCATGTCACTCTCCACTCTCGTTCAACAATGGCTTTCCATTCAGCCCGATTATCTCCATGAAGCCAAGGGGCTAGACTGGGGGCAGTCAGAATTCAAAGGAAGCACTCATGTTCGAGGGATTCCGTACGTTCGACGTCGCCCACGGCGACATTCGCATCCACGGCCGCATCGGCGGCTCGGGGCCACCCCTGCTGTTGCTGCACGGCCACCCACAGACCCACGTGATCTGGCATCGCCTGGCCGAGCCGCTGGCAAGCCGCTTCACCGTGGTGGCCACCGACCTTCGCGGCTATGGCGATTCGTCCAAGCCACCCGGCGAGCCGGATCACGCCAACTACAGCAAGCGAGCCATGGCCGACGACCAAGTCGCGGTCATGCGCGAGCTGGGTTTCGAACGCTTCTTCCTGTGCGGCCACGATCGTGGCGGGCGCGTCGCCCATCGCCTGGCGATGGATCACCCCGCGGCGGTGCAGAAGCTGATGCTGCTCGATATCGCCCCGACGCTTGCCATGTACGAGCAGACCGACCGCACCTTCGCCACCGCCTATTTCCACTGGTTCTTCCTGATCCAGCCCTCGCCGCTGCCGGAGACCCTGATCGAGGCCTCGCCCGCCGACTACATCACTCGCACCATGGGTGGGCGGCATGCCAGCCTCGACGCCTTCGACCCAGCGGCCATTGCCGAATACCAGCGCTGCCTGGCCCAGCCCGGCGCGGCTCATGCCCTGTGCGAGGACTACCGCGCCAGCAACGGCATCGACCTGGAACACGACCGCGCCGACCGTGAAGCGGGACGCCGCATCGGCTGCCCGGTCAGCGTGCTGTGGGGCAAGCACGGCATCATCGAGCGCTGCTTCGACCCGCTGGCAGAGTGGCGCGCCGTGGCCGAGCGGGTCGAGGGCGAAGCCCTGCCCTGCGGCCACTATCTCCCCGAGGAAGCGCCGGAAGCGCTGTATTCACGCATCACTCACTTCATGACCACCCCCACCTGAGGATACAACCATGACCCATCGTATCGCCGTCATTCCCGGCGACGGCATCGGCAACGAGGTGATGCCGGAAGGCCTGCGCGTGCTCGAAGCCGCCGCCAAGCGCTTCGACATCGACCTGACCTTCGAGCACTTCGACTTCGCCTGCTGCGACTACTACGCCAAGTACGGCAAGATGATGCCCGACGACTGGTTCGAGCAGCTCAAGGACTTCGACGCCATCTTCTACGGCGCGGTGGGCTGGCCCGACACGGTGCCCGACCACGTCTCGCTGTGGGGTTCGCTGCTGCAGTTCCGCCGCCAGTTCGACCAGTACATCAACCTGCGCCCGTGCAAGCTGCTGCCGGGGATCAAGAGCCCGCTGGCTGACCGCAAGCCCGGCGACATCGACTTCTACGTGGTGCGCGAGAACACCGAGGGCGAGTACTCCAGCGTCGGTGGCAAGATGTTCGAGGGCACCGAGCGCGAGGTGGTGATCCAGGAGACGGTGATGACCCGCCACGGCACCGACCGGGTGCTCAAGTTCGCCTTCGAGCTGGCGGCCTCCCGTCCCAGGAAAAAGCTCACCTCGGCGACCAAGTCCAACGGTATCGCCATCACCATGCCGTGGTGGGACGAGCGGGTCGTGGCCATGGCGGGCCACTATCCCGAGGTCAGCGTCGACAAGTTCCACATCGACATCCTCACTGCCAACTTCGTCATGCATCCCGACTGGTTCGACGTGGTGGTGGCCAGCAACCTGTTCGGCGACATCCTCTCCGACCTGGGCCCCGCGTGCACCGGCACCATCGGCGTGGCGCCCTCGGCCAACATCAACCCCGAAGGCACCTTCCCCAGCCTGTTCGAGCCGGTCCACGGCAGCGCCCCGGACATCGCCGGCAAGGGCATCGCCAACCCCATCGGCCAGATCTGGTCCGGCGCCATGATGCTCGAGCACCTGGGCCACAAAGAGGCCGCCGACGCCATCGTCACTGCCTTCGAAGCGGTACTGGCGGAGGCCGACCCGGCCGTGCTGACGCCGGACATCCGCGGCCAGGGCAATACCGAGACACTGGGCCGGGCCATCGTCGAGCGGGTAGCGGTGTAGCACAGCCGATTTCGTTGACCTGTGTCAACTTGCGGTAAGAATCAGGAAGCGAGCAATACCGAAAAGGGATAGGTTATAAGCATATAACAATAATAGTCGACCCATTCCGCAGGAGACTCGCCACCCATGTCTGAACAGGATCACGAGCCCTCTCGCCTCAACCGCCGCCAGTTCCTGAAGTATGGCGCTGGCGCCGGTGCGGCCGGACTGCTCTATTCATCGGGTCTCCAGGCCCGTGCCTTGGCCACCAAGTCCCGCATCGTCATCCTCGGTGGCGGAGCCGGCGGCATGGCCATGGCCAACCGGCTGTCGCGCCGCCTCGATGGCGCCCGCATCAGCCTGGTCGAGCCGCGCGAGGTCCACCACTACCAGCCCGGCTGGACCCTGGTGGCCTCTGGCGTGTGGAACCCCGAAAAGACCATGCGACCAAATTCCCGCTTCGTGCCGAACGGCATCAACTGGATTCGCCAGCTCGCCGCCGGCATCGATGCCGCCAACCGCAAGGTCGAGCTGGAGGATGGCTCGCAGCTCGACTATGACTACTTGATCGTTGCCACCGGCCTGCAGCTCAACTATCAGCTGATCGACGGCATGTCTCCCGACCTGGTCGGCAGCCACGGCATCGGCAGCGTCTATGCCAGTATCGAGGGCGCCACCCGCACCCGGGACGCCATCGACGCCTGGATTGCCCAGGGCAGTGGCAAGGGTATCTTCACCGCGGCCCCCACCCCGGTGAAATGCGCCGGCGCCCCGCTCAAAATGACCTTCACCACACTCTCTCGCCTCGAGGCAAGCGGGCGACGCGAGGCCTTCCAGGTGGAGTACATGGCCCCGGGGGACGCACTCTTTACGCAGCCCTACATCAACGACTTCGTCAAACAGCGTTTCGATGATCAGGGCGTGACCCGCCGCCACCACTACCGGCTCTCAGCCATCGACCCGCAGGCTCGCAAGGCCGAGTTCACCTTCGTCGGACCCGACAGCGAGTTCACTTCGCACCACGAGCTGCGTGAAGCAGAATTCTCCCGCGAGGGCGAACGCAAGGTGGTGACCGGCTATGACTTCATCCATGTCGTGCCGCCAATGAGTGCGCCTGACTACCTCAAGAGCAGCGATCTGATCGCGCAGGACGGCCCCTTCCGCGGCGAGTGGCTGGACGTGGACATGCATACCCTGCAGCACAACCGTTACCCCGAAGTCTTCGGCATCGGCGACGTGATCGGCGCCCCCATCAACAAGACCGCAGCCAGCGTCAAGGCACAGGCGCCGGTGGTCGAGGCCAATCTGATCGCGCAGTTGCAGGGTCAGACGCTTCCGCGCCGCCACAACGGCTATACCTCCTGTCCGATGATCACGGGAATCGGCAAGGCGATGCTGGTGGAGTTCGGCTATGACAACGACTTCGCCTTCCTGCCCTCCTTTCCTTTCATCGATCCCCGCGACGAATCCTGGGTCACCTGGGTAATGAAGGATCGCATGCTGCAGCCCGCCTATTATGCGGTGCTGGAAGGCCGAGCCTGAGGAGAACTCCCATGACCATGACAGGCATCTTGACCATTTTGATGTATGCCCTGGCCCCTTTCCTGTGGCTGATAGTAACCAGCGTGGTGCTACTGCTGACCGTTCAGCTTCTGGCACACCTGCGTGGCTACAGAATTCTCGGCTATCGTTGTCTGGGTGCCAATCTAGCCGCAATTGCAGTAGGCCTCACCGGGCTATGGTGGATTCCGCTCTTCACCCATTCGCGGCTGGCTTATGTCGCCAGCGTGTTCGATTGGATCGCTCTGATCGGGGCTTTGTTCGCAACGGCGATACTGGCGTGGCTCGTCTTGCATCCGCTGAGCTTTCTACTGCGTGGAAAGTCGGCAAGTTCCGCCTGACGCGAACCCTTGATTAAGGGGAGCCCTGGTAGGCGATACCAATCTACCTTGCCTGGGCGCCTCGCGTATTAGACCTGATCCGTGTTAACCCGATGCCGCAAAGAATGAAACAGGCATTCTCCTGCGTAACGCTCTGCTTTGTTTTCGTTTCCATTCGGTAAGCAGCCACTTTTAAAGCAAATTCTTCGTCTAGCCTGATCAGTGCCAGCCCACTAGGGCAAAGCGCAATGAAAGGAGGAACGGCATGAAAAGGACAGCAATTGCCATTGCGGTGGGTGCACTGAGCACCGGTTTGAGCCACGGCCTGCTCGCCCAGGAGACTCAGGACGAGGAGACTCAGCCGCTTAACGAACAGCAGCAGATGAGCGAAGAGAGCGCTCAGGATCAGGGCGCTCAGGCCCAGTCAGGCAGCGAAGCCGCCGAGATTCAGGTCGAGGAAGAACCCGCCGACGTGAACGTCGATCAGGAACCGGCCGAAGTGCAGGTCGAGCAAGAGCCGCCCGACGTCCAGGTCGAGCAGAACCCCCCCGAGGTCACCATCGAGCAGCAGGACCCCAACGTCGATGTGGAGCAGGCCGAGCCTAACGTTACGGTCGAGAAGAAGGGCGAGGCCGACGTCGAGGTGGAGCATGCCGAAGAGGCCGAGGCCGAGATTCGCAATCCGGACGAGCAGCAGGACCAGCAGCAGGAGTCCGAACAGGACTCGCAGAACCAGGCTGACCAGGACCAGGCCGCACAGGGCGATGACCTGATGAGCATGGAGGTCAGCGAGGTCGAAGGCCAGGCCGTCTACAGCAAACAGGATGACGAGAAGATCGGTGACGTCGAGCGCGTGGTTCGCGACACCGAGAGCAACGACACTTACGTCGTCATCTCCGAGGGCGGCTTCCTCGGCTTCGGCGAGGACGAGATGGGCTATCCCATCGACGAACTCGAGATTCGCAGCGAAGGCGAACTGGTCGTGGAGTCCGGTGACAGCGGGCAATCCGGCGATTACGGTAGCGACCAGTACGAAGAACTCGACGATAACCAGACCCTGCGGGAGGCCATGCAGAGCAACTGAGCATGGACCGTCAGGTCTGGCGCATGGCCCTGGCGGCCATGCCAGCAAGGCGCGGCATTTGCCGCGCCTTCTTTCGTCTTCGCAGTCGCTTCAGGAGGCGAGCCTGACCGCGACGTCGGCCACGCTCCTGCCCTGCATCCGGGCCAGTTCCAGTTCGTGCTCGGTCGGTTGGCGCGAGCCGTCGGCCCCGGCCAGGGTCGATGCCCCGTAGGGCGAGCCGCCCTGCACGCTGGAGATGTCGAACTGCGACTCGAGGCCATAGCCGATCGGCACGATCAGCATGCCGTGGTGCGCCAGCGTGGTCCAGGAGGTCACGATGGTGGTCTCGTTGCCACCGCCGGTGCCGGTCGAGGTGAACACACTGCCCACCTTGCCGCGCAGCGCCCCCTTGGCCCACAGGCTGCCGGTCTGGTCGAGGAAGGTGCGCATCTGCCCGGTCATGTTGCCGAAGCGGGTCGGCGTGCCGAAGATCACCGCATCGTAATCGGCCAGCTCCTGGGGCTTGGCCTCGGGAGTATCGAACGTCTTTCCGCCGGCCTTGGCAAAGGCCTCGGAATCCATGGTTTCGGGTACGCGCTTCACCCAGACTTCGGCGCCTTCCACCTGGCGCACGCCTTCCGCCACTGCCTTGGCGAGGGTATCGATATGGCCATGCATGGAGTGATAGAGCACGAGTACCTTGGTCATCTTGCGCCTCCTTTCCTGGTTGCCGTCCAAACGCCGGCTCCGCCGGCGGGTACCTGACAGCATAGAAAGGAACGCAATGAAGAAAAGCGAAGCATTTCGTCCAGGCGTTTCGAATTTATCGTCGCGCCAGCCGCCAGCCGCCCTGGAGCACCCGTACCCTGCCGGCGGCCAGGTTATCGCGCAGGTTGCATCCCATGCGCCCGAATTCCGCACCGAACAGCAGCGTCGGCCCCGGGAGCCCGGCCGAGTCAGGGCCACCATCCCGTCGACCGGGTGCCTGCCGCCAGGCCAGGGCCGCCTCGGTGACGTCCGCCACCGCGAAGGGCTCGAAGCCGGCCAGCACCATGGCACGCTCGAGCCGCTCCCGACTGCGCAAATGGCTGGTGGCCTCGGTACGCGCCCAGGGCACCGGCAGCGCTAGCGGCTCGGGGTTGTCGCCGGCCACCAGTTCGTGCAACAGCACGCGGCCGCCGGGTACCAGCAGGCGCCGCCACTCGGCCAGCACCCGCGGCAGGTGCGGCATGTTCATCAGCGCATGCTGGCACCACACCACGTCGAGGCCGCCCGCCGCCAGCGGCACGTGGGCGGCGTCGGCGCAGGAGAAGCGGCATCGCTCGGCCAGACCGGTGGCCGCGCTGAGCCAGCGCGCCACCTCGACGAAGGCCACCGTGATATCGACCCCGACCACGTCGCAGCCGTACTCCGCGGCCAGCAGCCGGCTGGCGCCGCCGGTGCCACAGCCGACATCGAGCACGCGCTCGCCGCCGCGCAACTCACCCAGTGCCGCCAGGGCCCGGCTGGCGCTGCGACCGCCGAGGTGCAACTGATCGATGCCGGCCACGTCGTCGAGACTCAAGCGCTCCGGGTCGCACCCCGCCGCCCGGAACGCCTCGCGCAGGCGCGCCAGCAGGGGCTGGCCCGCCACGTCACCGGCAGCGTAATGCTCATTGAGCTGGCGACCATGAGCGAAGGTGTCGTCACCGAGGGCGGTTGGCATGACGGGCTCCTCGTCGGGCGGAATAAAGGGTCAGCTTAGTCCCCGCCTGGCCCCGCCCCTATTGGCCAAAGGTCGGCTCGCCCAGTTTCAATATCGCACCCGGGCTTTCACCAGCCCGACGCACGATCTTGCGATATGGACCCGCGCACCGGATGGTGGCCAAGGTCTCACCATCCTACTCACAACCGACCCGGACATCCCATGCTGTCGGAATGGATCGAGCTAAGCCTGGAAGACGCCAGCCCCAGCCAACCCAGCGGGCCCCTTCCCGGCGGTACCTATACCCTGCACGCGGCCGGCGTTCTCGAGCTGACGCCCGCCGCCTGCCGCGACGATGCGCCGGCCTGCGTGCTCTCGGCCGGCATCCACGGCAACGAAACCGCGCCCATCGAATTGCTGGGGGCGTGCCTCGCCCGCCTCGAAGCGGGCCTGCTGAGGCTGGGCGCACCGGTGCTGGTGATCCTGGGCAACCTCGAGGCGATTCGGCGCGGCGCGCGCTACGTGCACACCAATCTCAATCGCCTGTTCCGTCGCGACCTCGGCGAAACCGGCATGGAGCCGGACCGTGCCCGCCTGCTGATGCATGCGGTCGACGACTTCTTCGCCCGCTATCCCGGCCGCGAGCGCCTGCACTACGACCTGCACACGGCGATTCGCGACAGCCGCTACCCGCGCTTCGTGGTCGAGCCCTACGCCGAGACCGCGACACGTCATGAACAGTGGCGCTGGCTGGCGGCGGCGAACATCCAGGCGGTGCTGCACCAGCATCGGCACAGCTGGACGTTTTCGCACTACTCAAAGCATTATCACCGCGCGCAGGCCTTCACTCTGGAGCTGGGACGCGCCCTGCCCTTCGGCGAGAACGACCTTGCCCCGCTGATGCCGATGGCCCGGCTTATCGAAGCCTTACTGGAAGGGCGCGAACCGCGGGGAGCCGATCCCGAGCGCATGGTGTTCTTCCGCGTGGCCCACGAACTGATGCGCCATTCCAGCGACTTCCGCTTGTGCTTCGCCGACGACACGCCGAACTTCACTGAATTCCAGCCCGGCGCGCGGCTCGCCGAGGACGCCGAGGCCGGCCCCTTCGTCGTCGCCGATGCGCCGCTCAGCGTGGTGTTTCCCAATGCCGAGGTCGAGCTGGGTGCGCGTGCCGCGCTGCTGGCCCGGCCGACACCACCACCCGACTGACACCAGAAACACCTGCAAGAACCGGCAAATCCAGCGTTTCTTCTCGCCTCAGAACAATAATCAGGAGCCTTTTAATGATCCTTGACCGCCAGAATATCGACTATCGTCCCATGGGATTGGCCTGGCTTCCCTCTGCCGAAAGCCCTCAGGCCTGTTAGAATCGCCCCTTTTTCGCGCCTGCCCGCTTAACCGGCCGTCGCCCCGGCGACTCGTCCCGATCTGGAGCCCGTCCCATGGCCGATACCCCGATTCCCCTCGAAGTGCGCAACATCAAGAAGCGCTTCGGCGATACCGAAGTCCTCAAGGGCCTCTCCCTGCAGGCCCGCAAGGGCGATGTCATCACCCTGATCGGAGCCTCCGGCTCCGGCAAGAGTACCTTCCTGCGCTGCATGAACCTGCTGGAGCAGCCCGACGAGGGCGACCTGATCGTGCACGGCGAGGAGATCCGCTTCAAGCAGACCCGGCACGGTCGCGAACCGGCCGACTGGAAGCAGGTCGTGCGCATGCGCGCCAAGCTGTCGATGGTGTTCCAGAGCTTCAACCTGTGGGCACACATGACGCTGCTCGAGAACGTCATCGAGGCGCCCATCCACGTGCTCGGCGTGCCGCGCAAGGAGGCCATCGAGAAGGCCCGCGCCCTGCTCGAGCGGGTCGGCCTGACCGCCCGCGCCGACGCCTATCCGGCACAGATGTCGGGCGGCCAGCAGCAGCGCGGGGCGATCGCCCGGGCGCTGGCCATGGACCCCGAGGTGATGCTGTTCGACGAGCCCACCTCGGCGCTCGACCCGGAGCTGGTCGGCGACGTGCTCAAGGTCATGCGCGACCTGGCCGAGGAGGGTCGCACCATGGTCGTGGTCACCCACGAGATGGGCTTCGCCCGCGACGTGTCGAGCCAGGTGATCTACCTGCACCAGGGACTGGTCGAGGAGGCGGGGCCGCCCCAGGAGGTACTGGTCAACCCCACCTCGCCGCGGCTCCAGCAGTTCCTGGCACCGAAGTACTGAGGGGACATCCATGCTCGATCTACACGGCTACGGCCCTCGCCTGCTCGAAGGCGCCGGTGTCACGCTGCAACTGGCGGTGCTGTCGCTGGCGTTGGCGGTCCTGCTCGGCCTGCTGACCGCCAGCGCCAAGATGTCGCGCAGTTGGCTGCTCCATCGCACGGCCACGCTCTATACCACGCTGATTCGCGGCGTCCCCGATCTGGTGCTGATGATGCTGCTGTTCTTCGGCGGCCAGATGGGGCTCAACCTGCTCACCGACAAGCTTTATGACCAGTTCGGCGTGGACTGGTACATCGATCTCAACGCCTTCGTCGCCGGCGTCATCACCATCGGCTTCATCTTCGGCGCCTACATGGGCGAGACCTTCCGCGGCGCCTTCATGGCGGTGGACCACGGCCAGATCGAGGCGGCCAAAGCCTACGGCATGGGCTCGTGGCTGGTGTTCCGCCGCATCCGCTTCCCGCTGATGATGCGCCACGCGCTGCCGGGGCTCTCCAACAACTGGATGGTACTGCTCAAGACCACGGCGCTGGTCTCGGTGATCGGCCTCACCGACATGGTCCGCGTCGCCGCCGAAGCCTCCCGCGCCACCCACGAGCCGTTCACCTTCCTGATCCCCGTGGCGGTCATCTACCTGTTGATCGCCAGCGTATCGGAGTGGATCTTCGCCCGCCTGCAGAAGCGCTACGATATCGGCTTCGGAGAGCACTGACATGGAACCACTGAACCAAGGGCTCGCCGCCGTGCTGGAAGGCAACGTCATCTTCACCCCGCAGACGCTGGGCTATTACTGGGGGGGGCTGGTCACCACCAGCCAGCTGGTCTTCCTGTCGCTGCTGGTCGGCCTGGTGCTGGCCGTGCCGCTGGCCATCCTGCGCGGCTCGAAGCACCGCTGGATCAAGCTGCCGGTCTACTTCTACACCTACGTGTTTCGCGGCACGCCGCTGCTCGTGCAGCTCTATATCATCTATTACGGCGTGGTCTTCGTGGAGGGCATTCAGGACACTATGTTCTGGCCCATCCTCAAGGAGGCCTTCTATCCGGCGCTGATCGCCTTCACGCTCAATACCGCCGCCTACACCACCGAGATCTTCCACGGCGCGATCAAGGCCACCTCGCGCGGCGAAATCGAGGCGGCGCGGGCTTACGGCATGTCGCAGGGGCTGACGATGCGCCGCATCATCCTGCCCAGCGCCTTCCGCCGCGCCCTGCCGGCCTACGGCAACGAGGTGATCTTCATGCTGCACGCCAGCGCCATCGCCAGCGTGGTCACGCTGATGGACATCACCGGCGCGGCCCGCTTCGTCTACGCACGCTACTACGCACCCTTCGAAGCGTTCATCTTCGCCGCGCTGATCTACCTCTGCCTGACCTTCGCCATCCTCTATCTCTTCCGCTACCTGGAGAAGCGGCTGCTGGCACACCTCAAGCCGTTGAGCGGGAACTGATCAACGTCAAGCAGGCGTTGGAAAAACCTCGTGCGGGGACTTTCGGCCCCGGCGTGGCTGCGCTAAATTCAGGCGCGACGTCACCTTAACGGTGCACGAACGAAAACAAGGAACTGAACGATGAAAAAACTGCTGACTGTATCCCTGCTGGGCGTCGCCATCGCCTCCGGTACCGCCCAGGCCCGTGATTACGATCACGTTCGCTTCGGCGTCGACGTGCCCTACGAGCCGATGGAGTACCGCACGCCCGAAGGTGAACTGACCGGTTTCGACATCGAGCTCGGCAACGCCATGTGCGAAGAGATCGGCGTAACCTGCGAGTGGATCGAGCAGGAGTGGGACGGCATCATTCCCGGCCTGCTGTCGCGCAAGTACGACGCCATCATGTCCTCGATGACCATCAACGACGAGCGTCGCGAGACCGTGCTGTTCTCGGATGCGTACATCACGCCGCCGTCGGCCTGGTTCGCCCCCGCCGAACTCGACCTCGAGGAGCCCACCACCGAGGCGCTCGACGGCATGACCATCGGCGTGCAGCGCGGCACCCTGCAGGACAACTACGTCACCGACCTCTACGGCGACGTGGCCGAGATCAGCCGCTACTCCACCGCCGACGACATGGTGCTGGACATGGAAGCCCAGCGTCTCGACATCGTCTTCCTCGACTTCCCGGTGGGCAAGTCCACCCTGCTCGACAGCGAAGAGCGCGAGTACAAGGTCGTGGGCGAGACCATCACCGAGCCCAAGGAGTACTTCGGCGACGGCTTCGGTATCGCCTTCAGGCCGCGCGACGAGGCGCTGGCAGAGCGCTTCAACGAGGCCCTGGCCACGCTGAAGGAAGACGGCACCTACGACGAGATCTACCAGCGCTACTTCGAAGACTAAGCGCACGCCTCTCCCCTCCCCGGCCCCCGGGGAGGGGTTGACAAGCCCGGTCGACTGATCGACAGTCGATCTCTCCAAGCATCGCATCGGGACACCGTCCATGATCGATTCCGCCACCCACCGCCACCAAGCGCTCGAGGCCTACCGCTGTTTCTTCGACAGCTTCTACCTCAGCGAATGGTTCGACGAATAAGCCCTTCCCGCGGCCTTCCCGGCCGTATCGGCACACCCCGTGCCAGCCGAAGCCTCACGGTCCCTGTGCCCGTGATCGCATGACCCGTTGCCGCGCGTACGCGGCGACCCCCTAACCACCGCAACGCACCACAACAAACGCCTTCCCGGGAGGAAGCCCCATGCGTTCTATCCAACTGTTCCTGGCCGCCGGCCTGGTCGCCAGCCTGTTCTCCGGTATCGCTCAGGCCCAGGACGACGACATTCGCCTCGGCGTCGACGTTCCCTACGAGCCCTTCATGTTCCGCACCCCCGACGGGGAGTTGACCGGCTTCGAGATCGAGCTGGGCAACGCCGTGTGCGACTACCTCGAGGCCAGCTGCACCTGGGTCGAGCAGGACTGGGACGGCATCATTCCTGGCCTGCTGGCACGCAAGTACGACGCCATCCTGTCTTCCATGTCGATCACCGAGGAGCGCGCCCAGCAGGTGCTGTTCTCCGAGCCCTACTACACCACGCCGAGCGTCTGGATCACCGCCAACGATCGCGACATTGACGTCGAGGATCGTGACAGCCTCGAAGGCATGACGGTCGGCGTACAGCGCGCCACGCTGCAGGACAACTACGTCTCCGAACTCTACGGTGACCTGGTGGAGATTCGTCGCTACACCAGCGCCGACGACGTGGTGACCGACCTGCGCGCCGGCCGCCTCGACCTCACCTTCATGGACTACCCGGTGGCCGAGTCGACCATCGCCATCGATACCGCAGGCAGCGACTTCAAGCGCATCAGCGGCTTCATCAAGGAACCCCAGCACATCTTCGGACAGGGCGTGGGAGTGGCCTTCCGCAAGCGCGACCGGGAGCTGGCCGAGCGCTTCAACGAGGCGCTTGCCGCGCTCAAGGAGAACGGCACCTACGACGCGCTGATGGAGAAGTACTTCAACTACGATATCAAGCTGTAACGCGGCTTGACCCCACCCGCGAGCGCCGGCGCCCGCCGGCGCTCGTCTTTCCTCAGGAGCCCGCATGCTGACCCTGCTGAAGAACGCCCGCCTCTACGCCCCGCGTGCCATGGGGCTGTGCCACCTGCTGATCGCCGACCGCCGTATCGCCGCCGTGGTAGCAGCCGATGAAGGAGCTCCCGCGAGCGGCATGGCCGTCGAGGAGATCGATCTCGAGGGGCGCCGGGTGATTCCCGGGCTGGTCGACCCGCTGGTGCACTTCATCGGCGGCGGCGGCGAGGGCGGCTTCGGCACTCGCACCGCCGAGCTGACGCTCGCGGACGCACTGGCCTCCGGGGTCACCACCCTGGTCGGTGCACTGGGCACCGACGCCCTGACCCGCACCCCGGCCAATCTGCTGGGCAAGGCCCGCGAACTCGCCGCCGGCGGACTGACCACCTACTGCTACACCGGCTCCTACCAACTGCCGCCGGTCACCCTGACCGGCTCGGTAGGCAGCGATATCCTGTACATCCCCGAATTCATCGGCCTCGGCGAGGTGGCGATCAGCGACCATCGTGGCTCGCAGCCCTCCGCCTTCGAGCTGGCACGCCTGGCCTCGGAGGCCCGCACCGCCGGCATGTTGGCGGGAAAATCGGGCATCGTCTTCATTCACACCGGCGACGCCCCTTCCCATCTGGAGCCGCTGCGCGCGGCGAGCCGCGACAGCGCCATTCCCCTCGCCCAGTTCCTGCCGACACACATCAACCGCACCGCCGAACTGTTCGAGGACGGCCTGCGTTTCGCCCGCGAGGGCGGGCGCATCGACTTCACCACCAGCACCACGGCGGAGCTGCTGGCGGGCGGCGAGATCGCCGCCGCCGAGGCCGTGGCCCGCGCCCTGCACGCCCGCGTCGAACCATCGCGTATCACGCTCTCCTCGGATGCCAACGCCTCGCTGCCGCGCTTCGATGCCGAGCGTCGTTTCATCGGCCTCGAGCCCGGCCGGCTCGCCAGCCTGTTCGAAGTGCTCGGTGAGTGCGTCGACGAGCAGGGTATCGCCCTGGAACAGGCCATCGGCGTGGCCAGCACCCACGCTGCCGACGCGCTCGGCCTGGCCGCCAAGGGGCGGCTAGAACCCGGCCGCGACGCCGACCTGCTGGTGCTCGCCGAGGACGCGTGGGCCATCGATGAGGTTTGGTCGCTGGGCCGCCGGGTCCATCGGCGCGACTGAGCCGACCGCCAAGCTTCAGCGGCCGCCGTGCGGCCCGGGAACGTGGCTGGGCTCGCCGGTTTCGGCGGGCAGCTGGCTCGCTGCCGGCTGGGCCAACTCCTGAAGGATGCCGCAGTGGCTGGAGTCGGTCTCGCCTTGGCAACGTGAGCGCAGGGTCGCCAACGCCTCGCGTAGCGCCTGGAGCTGCTCGATGCGCGCCTCGACGTGGGCCAGATGGTCATCGATCAGGCCGTTGACCGCGTTGCACGGTTGACGCGGGTTATCGTGGTAGTCGAGCAGGGTGCGAATCTCGTCGAGCGTCATGTCCAGCGTGCGGCAGTGGCGGATGAAGCGCAGCCGCTCGGCGTGGGGCTCGGCATAGAGCCGGTAGTTGGCGCTCGAGCGAGCCGGCTCGGGCAGCAGCCTTTCCCGCTCGTAGTAGCGGATGGTTTCCACCGGGCAACCGGTGCGGGTGGCCAGTTCGCCGATCTTCATGGTGGCCTCTCAATCGCTTGACTCTGTAGTCACTACAGGGTGTTTCCTCATGGTAGACCATCCACACGGAGTCCTACCATGGCGGAACGATCCTGCTGCTCGGGCAGCACTTGCCCTACCGCCG
The DNA here is from genome assembly GCF_015992245.1 of Halomonas sp. SS10-MC5. NCBI lineage: Bacteria > Pseudomonadati > Pseudomonadota > Gammaproteobacteria > Oceanospirillales > Halomonadaceae > Halomonas > Halomonas sp. SS10-MC5. Next base: position 3,600,839 of record NZ_CP065435.1, read on the forward strand.
CGCCTGCGGCCCCGCCCCGGCGCGATGCCCTCCCCCCCGACGCACAGTCGCTGCACCTGCGCATCGAGGCGATGTGCTGTCCCACCGAGGAGGGACTGCTGCGCCGGGCGCTGGAAGACATGCCGGGCATCGAGCGGCTCGACTTCGACCTGATCGGCCGCAAACTTACCGTGCACCATCGCGATGTCGGCGAGGAGGCCATTCGGCGCCGAATCGCCGCCACCGGCATGACCGCCGAGCGCGATGACCCAACCCAGCGCACGGCGCCGACGGCGAGCGACGAGGCGCCCTGGTGGAAGCTGGGCGTCGCCACGCTGCTGGCGCTGGCGGCCGAGGCCAGCCACTGGCTGGGGCTGGCCGAACCCTGGCTCGCCGCGGCCTTGGCGCTGGCCGCCATCGCCCTGGTCGGCCTGCCGACCTGGAAGAAGGGCTTCATCGCCCTGCGCCACCGCACGCTCAACATCAACGCGTTGATGAGCGTGGCGGTGGCGGGCGCGTTGCTGATCGGCCAATGGGCCGAGGCGGCCATGGTGCTGGTGCTGTTCACCCTGGCCGAGCGCATCGAGGCGCGCTCGCTGGGCCGGGCGCGCAACGCCATTCGCGAGCTGCTCGACCTGGCGCCGGAACGCGCCAGCGTGCGCCAGGCCGACGGCAGCTTCCGCAGCGTGGCGGCCAGCGACGTCGCCGAGGGCAGCCTGGTGCGGGTCCGCCCCGGCGAACGCCTGGCGCTGGACGGCAGCATCGCCGAAGGCCACCCGGCGCTGGACGAATCCCCGATCACCGGCGAGAGCCTGCCGGTGGACAAGGCGCCGGGCGAGGCCGTGTTCGCCGGCAGCGTCAACCAGGGCAGCGAGTTCCTCTATCGCACCACCCGCGCGGCGAGCGACACCACCCTGGCCCGCATCATCCACACCGTGGAGCAGGCCCAGGCCAGCCGTGCGCCGACCCAGCGCTTCATCGACCGCTTCGCCGCCGTCTACACTCCCACGGTATTCGCCCTTGCCCTGCTGGTGGCGCTCACCCTGCCGTGGCTGTTCGGCATCGGCTGGCTCGAGGGCACTTACCGCGCCCTGGTGCTGCTGGTAATCGCCTGTCCCTGTGCGCTGGTGATCTCCACGCCGGTAACCATCGTCAGCGGCCTGGCCGCCGCCGCGCGCTCGGGCATCCTGATCAAGGGCGGCAACGTGCTCGAGCAGGGCCACCGCCTCACGACGCTGGCCTTCGACAAGACCGGCACCCTGACCCGGGGCCGCCCCGCACAGCGGACCTGGCAGCCGCTCGACCCGACGCTGGACGCACCTGATCGAGACTGGCTACGTGCGCTGGCGGCGGGCCTCGCCGCACGTTCGTCGCACCCGGTATCGGCGGCCCTGGCGCGCGCCGCCGAGGCGGACGGCGTCGCCCCGCTGGAGGTGAGCGACGTGCAGGAGCTGCCCGGCCACGGCGTCGTCGCTCAGTTCGGGGGACGGGCCGTATGGCTCGGCAATCGCCGACTGATGCAGCGGTTCGCAACGACGGACGAGGCGCTCGACGCCCAACTGGCCGAGCACGAGGCTCGCGGCGAAACGCTGGTGCTCCTGGGCGAAGCGACCCGCCCGCTTGCGCTGTTCGCCGTCGGCGACCCACTGCGCGCGGAGAGCCGCGAGGCCATCGAGGCGCTGCACCGTCTGGGCGTGACCACGCTGATGCTGAGCGGCGACACCCCGGCGAGCGTGGCTGCGGTGGCGGCCCAGGCGGGCATCGACGAGGCCCACGGCTCGCTGCTGCCGGAGGACAAGCTGGCAATGATCGAGGCCCGCGCCCAGCAGGGCTCGGTGGGCATGGTCGGCGACGGCATCAACGACGCCCCGGCGCTGGCCCGCGCCGACATCGGCTTCGCCATGGGCGCGCTGGGCAGCGACGCCGCCATCGAGACCGCCGACGTGGCCCTGATGGACGACGACCCGCGCCGGCTCGCCGACTTCCTGCGCCTGTCGCGGCGCACGCGCAACATTCTCGTACAGAACATCGCCATCGCCCTGGGTCTCAAGGCGGTGTTCATGGCACTCGCCTTCACCGGCCACGCCACCCTGTGGATGGCGGTGTTCGCCGACATGGGCGCCAGCCTGATCGTGGTGGCCAACGGGCTGCGCCTGCTGCGTCAGCCAGGCGCCCAGGGGCGGGTCAGCGAAGCACCCGCCGGACCATGAACGGCCCCGCGACCTCGAACACGACCGTGGAGGCCACTACCGCCGAGAGCAGCATGCCACCGTACTCGGGGTATCGTTCACTGACCAGCAGCGCCATGCCCATGGCGATGCCGGCCTGGGGCGTCAGGGCCAGGCCAAGGTCGTGCGGCAGTTCGCGGCGCTGCTGGCGGGCGAGACCGCCCGCCACAACGCCCCCCAGGTAGCGGCCCAGCGTGCGCAGCAGAAGGTAGGCTAGGATCAAGCCAACCGAGGCGCCGACGTAGCGCAGGTCGATGCTGGCTCCCGAGAGAACGAAGAAGAACACCAGGAAGGGCCATTCGATATGCTCGATCTCGTTGAAGGAGCGAGTGTGATGGGTCGAGAAATTGGCCACCAGAGCACCGGCGAACATGGCCGCCAGCAGCGCCGATACCTCAAGCCACTCGGCAAAACCGGCCAGCAGCAGAATCAGGGCGATGGCTTCGATCTGGGTGGGCTCACCGGGGCGTAACCGGCCCGTCAGCCACACGGCCGGCACGCCAATGAGCGCCCCCAGCAGCAGCGCCCCGCCCAACTCCCAACCCGCCTCGACCATTGCCGTCCCACCGTCGCCCGAGACATGCCAGCCGAGCAGCGCCATCGCCAGCCCGAACGTTAGGATGCCCCAGGCGTCGTCGATGGCGACGATGCCCATCAGCAGCCGGGCACGCAGCCGTGTATCGTGCTTCTCGCGGATCACTTCCCGCACTTCGGCCGGGTCGGTGGCCACCGAGATCGCCGCCAGGCTCACCGCGACCAGCAACGGAAAACCTAGCAGCAGCAGGCCGCAGCCGACGACGACAATACTCACCCCCAGCACCGCGAGGGAGACGAGCAGGATCAGCGGCCCCGTACTTCGCAGCCTGTCGAGCGTCAGCTCGCCTCCCAGCAGGAAGGCCACCATCACTAGGGCGACCTGGATCAGCGGCTCGCCAAGCCCCTCCAGGGGGCGCCCTCCCTCGTGCCCCAGGCCCCACTGCTGGACCACGGCGACAGCCACGCCCACCAGTACCAGCAGCGAGATGCGCGGCAGCCGGGTGCGATTGGCGATGGTATCGGCCAGGATGCTGAAGCTGAGTATCAGGCCGAGCAGGATGAGGTTGGTCGTGGCAAGGTCGAGGGGCTGGATGGCTACCTGCCAGGCGTCGCTCAACGTCATCTCCCTGGGTCTCCGTGTCTCGCTCGAAGGTGTCTGCTGGTCCTCAGCGTATCCTCCCGCAGGGTCCAGGGCGATGCCTGTCCGGCTTGTCGTTCAACGCCGCGGCAGTGAGAATCGTAGGCAGGACGTTACGACAACGACACCCCGACACAGGCGATACGACAATGAGCCAGCCAACCCAGCGCGCCGAGATCATGGTCATCGGCGCCGGTATCGTCGGCCTGGCCTGCGCCTGGCACCTGCAGCGGCAAGGCTTCGAGGTCACCCTGGTCGATCCCGAGCCGCCCGGCGCCGCGGCCTCCTCCGGCAACGCCGGCCTGCTGGCCAACTTCGCGATCGAACCCTTGGCGCATCCCATGCTGTGGCGCGAGATGCCGCATTTGCTGCTGTCGCCGCACTCCCCCTTTCACCTGCGCTGGCGTCACCTGCCTGGGCTCGCCCCCTGGCTGTGGCGCTTCATGCAGCGCGCCAATCGCCGCAGTGCCACCCAGGCGACCCAGATCCTGAGCGAACTGCTGGCACCGTCGATCGACGATTGGCGGCACATCATCGGCGACCTGGAAGACACCGGCGACCTGCTGCAGCAGCGCGGCAGCCTGTGCTTCTATCTCAGCGCCAAGGGGTGGCACGAGGCCCAGGCCGAGTTCACCGAGCGCGAGCGTTTCGGTATCAAACAGGAGCGCCTCGACGCTCGTGCCCTGGCGGAGCTGGAACCGGCCCTCGAGGGCCTGGCCCAGGGCGGCATCCTGTTTCCCGACGCCTGCCACGTCAGCGACCCGCTGACCCTGGCCCAACGCCTGGCCGAGCGCCTGAAAGGCCGCGGTGTTCAGCTGGTGCGCGCCAGGGCGCAGGGGCTCGCGTCGCACGCCGGCGGCGTCGGCATCGACACCGATCAGGGGCCTTGGCAGGCGGAAAAGGTGGTGATCGCCGCGGGCGCCTGGTCGCGCTCCCTGGCGCTGGCCGCCGGCGACCGCATCCCGCTGATCTCCGAGCGCGGCTATCACCTGGAATTCTCTGCCGCCAAGGAACTGGTCAGCCGGCCTTGCAGCCCCGGGGAGTACGCCTTCTATCTCACGCCGATGCAGGGCCGCCTGCGCATCGCCGGCACCGTGGAGCTGGGTCACAACGACGACCCGGCCAATCCCCGGCGGCTCGACTACATTCGCCGTCACGCCGAGAGCCTGTTCGGCCCGCTCGGCGAGCCCAGCCACACCTGGCTCGGCCTGCGCCCCTCGCTGCCCGACTCGCTGCCGGTAATCGGCCCCGCCTCGTCCCTGCCCGGTGTCGGCTACGCCTTCGGCCACGGTCATCTGGGGTTGACCCTGGCGGCCACCACCGGGAGGCTGCTGGCCGCCAGCATCAAGGACGAAGCACCCGACTGGTTGAAAGCTTGTAGTGCCACGCGCTTCCGCTGACGGCATGGCTTCGGGATCAGCCGCGCGCCGCTATCGCACGCCGCAGGAAATTAAGGATCCAGCGCGCCATCAGGGTGTCGTCGACCTCGGTGGCAAGCGAGCTCTGCCCTTCGCGCACGCGCTCGTCGCCGACCAGCTCGCGGCGCAGCGCCATGAGGTCGCGGGAATACGCCTTGGTGAACTCGGGATGGCCCTGCACGCCGAGGAAGTGCTCGCCGATCTGCATCAGGTAGTGGGGGCAGAAGTCGCTGCCGCCGACGATGACGGCCTCGGGCGGCAGCGCCTCGATCTGATCCTGGTGGCTGACCAGCAGGTCGAGCCCCGGCTGCCAGGGTTCCATCCATTCCGCCCGCGCCGTGACGCGGTTGAACGACATGCCCACGCCCCAGCCGCGTTCGCTCTTGACCACCTCGCCGCCCAGCGCCTTGGCCATCAGCTGATGGCCGAAGCAGATGCCCACCAGCGGCTTGCCGGCTCGCCACAGCTCGCGCACGAAGTCGCACAGCGCATCGACCCAGGCCAGCCCATCGTTGACGCCATATTTCGAGCCGGTGGTCATCCAGGCATCGACGGCATCGATGTCGTCGGGAATCTCACCGTCCAGGCAGCGCCACACCTGGAACTCCAGCGTGGGCTCGACCTGCCGGAACAGGGCGGCGAACATCTCGGGGTAGTTGCCGTGGGCCTCGCGCAGTTCCGGCGCCACGTCATCGCACTGCAGAAGTCCGATGCGCATCGGTGAATCTCCTTTCATTGAGCCATCCCTGCCGTCTCGGCCTGCCACAACGGCGCGATCAGATCCGGCCTTCCACGGCGGCCACGAAGATGCCGCGGTACTCGTCGGCGTCGAAAGCGACCGGGTTGGTGCCCGACGAGGGATCCGCCACCGCCATGCGCCCGACCTTGTCGGCCTGACGCGTATCGATGCCGAGTTCGGCCAGGCTGTGCGGAATGCCGAGCCGCTCGCGCAGGCCGAGCACCCAGTCGATCACCGCCGCCGTACCCGGCTGGTCCAGGTTGAGATAGCGCCCCAGGCGCACCATCGGCTCGCCGATGGCGCGCTCGTTGGCACGCAGCACGTAGGGCATCAGCACCGCGTTCAAGGTTCCATGGTGGGCGTCGTAGAGCGCGCCGAGCGGATGCGCCAGGGCATGCATGGCGCCCAGGCCGCGCTGAAAGGCGGTGGCCCCCATGCTCGACGCCACCAGCATGTTCATGCGCGCCTCGAGGTCGTGGCCGTCGCTGTAGGCGCGCTGCAGGTAGAGGTCGATGCGGCGCATGCCCTCCACCGCGATGCCCTCGGCCATGGGGTGGTAGAGCGGTGAGCACCACGCCTCCAGGCAGTGCGACAGCGCATCCATGCCGGTGGCGGCGGTGACCGCCGGCGGTAGCCCCACGGTGAGCTCGGGGTCGAGGATTACCGAGGCCGGCACCATGCCGGGGTGGAAGATGATGCGCTTGACGTGCTCCGCCTCATCGGTGATCACCGAGGCGCGCCCCACCTCGGAGCCGGTGCCAGCGGTGGTGGGCACGGCGACGATGGGGGCGATGGCCCGGGCATCGGCATTCTTCCAATTGTCGCCGATGTCCTCCAACGACCACAGCGACAATCCCTCACGCTGATTGGCCATCAGCGCCACCGCCTTGGCGGCGTCGAGCCCCGAGCCGCCACCGAAGGCGATCACGCCGTCGTGACTGCCGCTGCGGAAGGCGGCGATGCCGTCGAGCACGTTGCGCCCGGTGGGGTTGCCCTTGACCTGGCTGAACACGGCGATGCGCAGGCCAGCATCCTGGCACGCCTGCACGCAGGCCTGCACCATCGGCAGCGCCGCCAGGCCGGGGTCGGTGACCAGCAGCGGCGCGCCCATGCCCAGCGCCTTGCAGGCCTCGGGCAGGTCGCGAATCCGCCCCGCCCCGGTGAGGATGTTCGAGGGATAGTTCCAGCCCATGGTGTAGTGGTTCATGTCGTGGCTCATGGCGTTCTCCTGGGCCAGCTCAGGTGTGTTTGAGGTGGAACGACTTGGGCCGGGTCAGCGTCTCGTAGCCGACGCGGGACAGCGAACAGCCGCGCCCCGATTGCTTGACGCCGGTCCAGGCCAGCTCCGGGTCGAGGTAGTCGCAGCGGTTGGTGAACACGGTGCCGGCTTCCAGACGTCGGGCGATGGCCTCGCCCGCCGCGATATCGCGGGTGAACACGGCGGCCGTAAGGCCGAAGTCGCTGTCGTTCATCAGCCGCACGGCTTCGTCGTCGTCCGCCACCGGCATGATGCCGACCACCGGGCCGAAGCTCTCCTCGTGCATCACCCGCATCGAATGATCGACCTCGGTCAGCACCTGCGGCGCCAGGTAGGCGCTGCCCGGCCGCGACAGCGGATACTCGCCGGGGTCGACCCAGGCCTTGGCGCCGGCGGCGACCGCCTCCTCGATCTGGCCGCGCACGAAGTCCGCCGCCGCGGGGCGCACCAGCGGCCCCAGGGTGGTCGCGGGATCGGTGGGGTTGCCGAGCTTGAGCTGGCGCACCCAGGCCACCGCGCGCCCGACGAAGTCGTCGAGGATCGATTCGTGCACATAGATGCGCTCGATGCCGCAGCAGCTCTGGCCCGAGTTGAAGAAGGCACCGTCCATCACTCCGGGCACCGCCTCGTCGAGGTTCACATCGGCGCGGATGTAGGCCGGGTCCTTGCCGCCCAGCTCAAGCCCGGTGGCGATGAAGCGCCCGGCGGCGTTGCGCTCGACCATCGCCCCGCCCGCCACCGAGCCGGTGAAGGAGACGTGGGCGATGCGGGCGTCGCGAATCAGCGCCTCGGCGGCGTCATGGGAGAGGTGCAGGTGCTGGAACACGCCCTGCGGCAGGCCGGCCTCGTCGAAGGCCTGCTGGAAGCGTTCGGCGCACAGCGGGGTCTGGGCGGAGTGCTTGAGGATCACCGCATTGCCCGCCATGATCGCCGGCACCACGGCGTTCACCGCGGTCATGAAGGGGAAGTTCCACGGCGCGACGATGAACGACACGCCCAGGGGCTCGCGGGTGATGTAGCGGGTGAAGCCCGGCTTCTCGGCCAGGCGAATCGGCGCCAGCGCCTCCTCGGCCATGGCGATCATGGTGCGTGCGCGATCCTCGAAGCCGCCGATCTCGCCGCCGGCCACGGCGATCGGCCGGCCCATCTGCCAGGTCAATTCGCGCGCCAGCTCGTCGCGACGGGCAACGAAGGCATCGACCATCCTCGAACACAGCCGCGCCCGTTCGGCCAGGCTCGTCTCGCGCCAGGCCCGCTGCGCCGCCACCGCCCTTTCCAGCGCCGCCTCGACCTGCGCCGGGTCGGCCAGCTCCCGCTCGACGTAGACCGACCCGTCGACCGGGGAAATCGTCTTCTGTATGGCCACTTGGCGTTCTCCTGCTAATTCATTGCCTCAAGTACAAGGTGAGCGCTGAGCGAGCGGTTCGCAGGCAAGGCGGAGCGAAAAGGAGCGAGCGGAGTTGACTGTAGCCAATGAGCATCGCGAGTTTTCGCTCCAACACAGCCTGCGGATCGCGCAGCCAGTGCGGATCAAATAATTTCGAAATAGCGATCGAGCTCCCAATCGGTGATGTGGCGTCGGAACTGGCGTTCTTCCCATTCACGCGTGGCCGCGAAGTGCTCGACGAAGGCATCGCCGAACAGGCTGCGCGCCGCGTCGGAAGCTTTCAACCGCTGGGCCGCTTCCCACAGCGTGCGCGAAAGCGCCTGATGTTCGGGGTGGGCCAGCGCGTAGGCGTTGCCGGTCACCATTTCGTCGGGCTCGAGCCGGTGTTCGATGCCATGGAGCCCCGAGCCGATCGCCGCGGCGAGCGCCAGGTAGGGGTTGGCATCGGCGCTGCCCAGGCGGTACTCGACCCGCTGCGACTTGGCGCTGCCGGGAATCACCCGCAGCGCGGTGGTGCGGTTCTCCACCCCCCAGGTGGCATCGGTAGGCGCCCAGAAGCCGGGAATCAGGCGGGTGTAGCTGTTCACCGTGGGGGCGAACATGGCCAGGAACTGCGGCATCAGCTGCTGCTGGCCGGCGACGAAGTGGCGCTGGACGTCGCTCATGCCGTGGGGCTTGTCGGCATCGAAGAAGGCCGACTCGCCGCTGTCGACGTGATTGAGCGAGAGGTGAATGTGACCGCTCTGGCCGGGGTAGTCCGGCGACCACTTGGCCATGAAGGTGGCCATCAGCCCGCGGCGCTGCGCCCACACCTTGGTGAAGGTCTTGAACAGCGCGCCCTTGTCGCCGGCGGCCAGCGCCTCGTCGACGCGGATCGCCGCCTCCAGCACGCCGGGGCCGGTCTCGGTGTGCAGCCCCTCGATGGGAAAGTCCATCGCCTCGGCCAGGCCGAGCAGCTCGTGATAGAGCTCGCCGTGCACCGAACTCCTGAGCATCGAGTAGCCCATCATGTCGGGGGTGAACGGCTTGAGGTCGCGAAAGCCCTTCTCGCGCACCGACTCCGGCGTCTCCTGGAACAGGAAGAACTCGTACTCCAGCGCGCCGCAGGCGGAAAAGCCCATCGACTCGGCCTTGGCCAGCACGCGGCGCAGCAGCCCGCGCGGGCAGATCGCCTCGGCCGGGCCGGTGAACTCGGCCAGGAACAGCAGCATGTCGCCCTCGCAGGGCAACTCGCGGCAGCTCTCGGGAATCACCCGCAGGGCGGCGTCCGGATAGCCGGTGTGCCAGCCGGTGTACGTCACGTTGTCGTAGAGTTCGTCCTTGCTGTCCCAGCCCAGCACCACGTCACAGAAAGCAAAGCCATGCTGCAGGGCATGGAAGAACTTGTCGCGGCGCATGTACTTGCCGACCATCACGCCATCGATGTCAAACATGCCAACCTTGACGTGGCTCAGCCCGCGCTGTTCGACGATGCGCCGGGCGTCGTCGGCACTCTTCACGTCTCTCGCCTGGAGTCGGCTCATCGCAGCTTCCTCGTCCACCCTTCGTTGTCATTGTTCTTCGAAACCGTTCTTCGAAACCTTTCTTCGAAACCGTTCGTCAAAACTGTGCTCCGAAATTGTTCGATGAAAACCGGCGGGAGCACCGGGACGGCCCGGCGCCCCCGCCCCTCCCTCAGCCGTAGCGATAGGGAGGCCCGGCCTGCTGCATGGTCTGGCGATAGTCCTTGAGGATCTGCACCACCCGGGCGCTGCGCTCGCTCTCCTCGGCGATCTCGTCCCAGAAGGCCAGTGCCTCGTCCTCGAGCCGCTGCCACTCCTCCTCGGGGATCGAGGTCAGCTCCAGCTTGCCACCGGTGGTGCGGTAGTGGGCCTCGCCCCACCAGTACCAGTGCTGGCGGTAGTAGTGGGAGCTGTCCATGCACAGCTTGAACAGGGTCTTGAGATGCTCGGGTACCTCATTCCAGCGCTCGGTGTTGGCAAAGTAGGAGCCGGCCCAGGCGCCGGAGATGTTGTTGGTCAGGTAGTAGCTGCTGACGTCGGCCCAGCCCACGGTGTAGGCCTCGGTGATGCCGGCCCAGGCGATGCCGTCGAGCTCGCGGGTCTGCATGGCGACCTCGATGTCCTCCCAAGGCAAGGTCACCGGCACCACGCCGAAGCGGCTGAGGAAGCGCCCCGCGGTGGGGAAGGTGAAGACGCGCTTGCCCTCGAGGTCGTCGAGGCTGCGAATCGGCTCACGGGTAACGAAGTTGCACGGATCCCAGGCGCCCGAGCCGAGCCAGGTGACGCCCTCGACCTCGCCGTAGGCCTCCTCCCAGATCTCCTTGAGGCCGTAGTGGTGGAACAGCGCCGGCACGTCGAGGCTGTAGCGCGAGGCGAACGGGAAGTAGCCGCCGAACACCGAGACGTCGACCGGCGCATTGATCGAGTCGTCATCGCTCTGCACGGCGTCGATGGTGCCGCGCTGCATGGCGCGGAACAGCTCGCCGGTGGGCACCAGCTGGTCGGAGTAGTAGAGCTCGATCTCCATCTCGCCGTTGGCGGCCTTGTTGAAGGCGTCGATGGAGGGCTTGATCACGTGCTCGGCCAGCGCCGGCCCGGCGTAGGTCTGCAGGCGCCAGCGGATCGGGCTGCGCGACTGGGCATGCACGTAGGGCGCCGAGAGGGTCGTGGCCCCCACGGTGGCGGCGGTGGCCAGGCCCGCCTTCTTGAGGAAATCGCGACGATTGGTCATCTCTCTTCTCCTGCTGTTGTTGCTTGTTGTAGGAAGAAACGCGGTGCTCTTTCGTCGTGCCGGGTTCACCTCCTGGAAGTCAGTAGCCGCGATAGAGCTGCGGCAGCCACAGCGCCAGCTGCGGGAAGATGGTGATCAGCGCCAACCCGATCAGCATGATGCCGACGAAGGGCCAGACGCTGCGGTAGATGTCGCCCAGCGAGATCTCCGGCGGCGCCATGGCGCGCATCAGGAACAGGTTGTAGCCGAACGGCGGGGTCATGTAGGCGATCTGCACGGTGATGGTGTAGAGCACGCCGTACCAGATCGGATCGAAGCCCAGGCTGATCACCAGCGGCACGTAGAGCGGTGCCACGATCACCAGCATGGCGGTGTCGTCGAGAAACATGCCGAGCAGGATGTAGGAGAGCTGCATCATCACGAGTATCTGCCACGGGCTCATGCCGATGCGGTCGAGGAACACGTTCTCGATGGCGCGCACCGCACCGAGGCCGTCGAACACCGCGCCGAAACACAGCGCGGCGAGGATGATCCACATGAACATGCAGCTGATGCCGAGCGTCTTGTGCACGGTGCTCTCGATCACCTTCCAGGTCAGGCGGCGCTTGACCAGTGCCGCCAGGGTGGCGGCCAGCGCCCCCACCGCCGAGCTCTCCACCAAGCTGGTCACGCCCATCAGGAACAGCCCGGTCATGAAGAAGAAGATCAGCAGCGGCAGCAGGCCGGCGCGCAGCAGCTTGAGCTTTTCGGCCAGGCTCATCTGGCGCTCCTCGGCCGGCAGGGTCGGGCCGAGATGCGGCTGCAGGCGGCAGCGGATGACGATGTAGAGCACGAACAGCCCGGCAAGGATCAGCCCCGGGATGGCTCCCGCCAGCCACAGCTGGCTGACCGGCTGGCGCGCGATCATGCCGTAGAGCACCAGCACCACGCTGGGCGGCACCAGGATGCCCAGTGAGCTTCCGGCCTGGATCACGCCGGTGACCATGATCTTGTCGTAGCCGCGGCGCAACAGTTCCGGCAGGGCGATGGTCGCGCCGATGGCCATGCCCGCCACGCTCAGCCCGTTCATCGCCGAGACCACCACCATCAGGCCGATGGTGCCCACCGCCAGGCCGCCCTTGAGCGAGCCCATCCAGACGTGAAACATCTCGTAGAGTTCGCTGGCGATGCCCGACTCGGAGAGCATGTAGCCCATGTAGATGAACAGCGGCAGGGTCAGCAGCGGGTACCAGTTCATCAGTTGGATGGCAGCACTGAACGGCATCTCCACCCCGCCCTGGCCCCACAGCAGCAGCGCCGAGGCGGCACCGACGAAGCCGATCACGGCGAACACCCGCTGCCCGGTCAGCAGCAGCAGCATCATGGTCGAGAACATCGTCAGGGCAATCATCTCGTAGCTCATTCGAGACGCTCCCCTTCGAGTACCACGCCACGCGCGCGCGCAACGTCCTTGAAGAAAGTCGAGAAGGCCTGCAGCAGCATGAGGAAGATGCCGAAGGTCATGACGATCTTGATCGGCGCCAGGGGCGGCGCCCAGGAGGTGTAGCTCTTCTCGCCGTAGCGCAGGGCGTACTCGGTGCTGGAGATGCCGCCGGCCAGCAGCGCCCCGAGGAAGACCAGCAGCAGCACGATGGTCAACGCGTCGACGAGGGCCCGGGTACGGTCGGACCAGCGCGAATAGAACAGGTCCATGCGCACATGGGCGCCCATCTGCATGGCGTAGGCGCCGCCCAGCAGGTAGTAGGCGGCCATCATGAACTGCGAGACCTCGATGCTCCAGATCAGCGGGCTGTTGAAGGCGGTACGGGACACCGAGGCGAAGAGCAGCACGCCGATCATGACGAAGATCATGAACATGACGATGCGTCCCACCACCCGGTTGAACGCATCCACCCAGCGAACGTAGAGCGTTATTATTCTTGGCATCGTTCGGCCGACCTTGAGGGTTGCCTTGAGTTTCGCTCAAGTCTTTGGACGAAATCGTGCGGTGCGCAACGAGCATCGGTTATAGCGACGCCTGAAGTATCGATGAAATCGATAGTGCCTCGTGACAGGGCGCATGTGCCCCACCGAGCCCCTCATCGGGGCACGACAGCATGAAGGGAATAGGGGAGCGATCAACCCTGGGTCACGACCTCGGCAGAGAGCCAGGGCAGTTCCTGCGCCAGTTGGGTGCGGAAACGCTGCTCCAGCAGCCGGCGTCCATCGCGGGCCAGCAATGCAGGCAATTCTCCCAGCTCATCGCGCCGGGCCACCAGCGTCAGTTCCCGCACCAGCGGCGCCAGCGGCAGGGGGGCCACCGTGACCTGGAGCGTGTCGAGGCCGGCCTGATAGAGGCACAGCGGCGTGGTGACGGTCCAGCCCGCACCGGCGCTGACCAGGCGCAGCACGGCAAAGGTGTTGTCGAGATGCAGCCGGGCCGGCAGTTCGAGCTGGTTGAGGCGTAGATGGCGCTCGATGGCCTGGCCGATCAGTGACTGCGGCGTATAGCGCACGAAATCCAGATGTCGCGCCAGCCAGCGCAGGTTGTCCAGCGGACCGTTCCAGGAGAGCGGCACCACCAGCACGAAGGGCTCGCGCAGCAGGGCATGGCGCTCCAGGCCGTCGTAGTTCTCGAGCCGGTCATCGGAAATGATGATATCCACGTGGCGGGTCAGCAGGGAGTGGCCGTGCATGTGCGACAGCCCGGTGGTCAGGGTATAGTCGCGGGTGTAGCGTCGGATCAGTTCGATCAGCGGCTGCCCCACCGCCGTTGCCAGCGAGTCGACCAGCGCCAGGCGTACCTGGTGGAGCTGGCCGAAACCGCCGCTGACCAGCTCGCGGCGGGTGCTGCGCGCGTCGTCGAGCAGGCGCCGGGCGCGGTCGTAGAAGAAGCGTCCTGCGCTGGTCGGTTCGAGCGGACGGGAGTGGCGCTTGAACAGCGTCACGCCCATGCTCTCCTCCAGGTTGGCCAGGCTCTGCGACACCGAGGATTGCTTGAGCCCCAGCCGCCGGGCCGCCGCACTCTGGCTGCCCTGCTCCAGGGTCTCGACGAAGATTTCCATGCTGCGAAGATCGAAACCGAAGCCGCTGCGCATCTGTCTGCCCTCGCTCACGTCATCCGGGCGCTGGAACTCCCCCCGCAGCGCACCGGTCTGAAAGGCTGTTATCCGTCACGCCAGGGAGGTTGCATGACCGTACAGGCCGCCGTCCGGCCGCTGCCCGATCGCCCCGTCTCCACCTGGACCGGCTGGGGACAGTGGCTGGCGCTCGCCACCATGACCCTCGACCACCTGACCCGCTACGTGGCGCCCGATACCTGGGAGCTCGGCTGGGCGGGGTCGTCGCTGGGCCGCATCGCCTTCCCCCTGTTCGCCGCCATGGTTGCCTGGCATGGCCTGTTCAACACGCGCAACCCGTTGCGCTACGCGCGGCGTATCCTGGTCATCGGGCTGGCTGCCCAACTGCCCTACATGCTGATGCCGCGGGCCTCCGACGCCTTCCTGCTCAACGTCTGCTTCACCCTGGCACTGGGCCTGGCCTGGGGTGCCTGGCTGCGCGACCTGCTCGCACGCCAGCGCAGCGGCAGCCTGGGCAGCGCCTGGCTGGCGGCGGCGCTGGCCGCCTCGCTGGCGGTCTGGTACCTGCTCGGCGAGTGGTTCGAGTACGGCCATCGCGGGCTGCTGCTGGTCCCGCTGTTCATGCTCGCCATGCACCACCTCCACACAGCCGGCGAGACGCTCGCCGAGCGCCTCACCGCCGTGGCCATGGCGGCTCCGCTGCTGGTCGTGGCGGGGCTGATGAACAGCTCCGACATGGCCAAGTCGTTCACCGTCGCCACCTGCCTCGCCGTGCTGTGGCTGGCTGCCGGCGCCCACCGCCTGACCCCGGTCGTGCCGACCGTCATGCCCCGCCGGCTGTGGCTGGCCTGGTACCCCGGCCACTTCGCCCTGATCGCCCTGTGGCTGTGGGCCAGCGGCGGGCTCGGCTGAGCAGCGTCATCCTGCGTCCGCCCCCACCCGCTCGGCCAACAGCCACTCGAAGTCTTCGAGCGGCATGGGGCGGTGGAAGTAGAACCCCTGGAACAGGCGACAGCCTCGCATCAGCAGGAAGTCCCGCTGCGCTCGATTCTCCACCCCCTCCGCCACCACGTCGATGCCGAGATGCTGGGCCATGGCCAGGATCGTTTCGACGATGGCGGCATCGCTGCCGTCGGCATCGAGATTGCTGACGAAGCTGCGGTCGATCTTGAGTTCGTCCAGCGGCAGCGACTTGAGATAGGCGAGCGACGAGAAGCCGGTGCCGAAATCGTCGAGGGCCAGGTGCACCCCCAGCCGCTTGAGCGCCTGCATACGCTCGACGGCATCCTCCAGCCCATCGATCATGATGCTTTCGGTCAGCTCCACGACCAGCCGCGCCGGATCGATGCCATGGGTGCCGGTCACCCAGGTGAGCCCTTCGACGAAGCCGGGCTGGGTGAAGTGGCGCACGCTGATATTGACCGACAACCGCGGCAGGACGTCGGCCGGCAGGCGTGACAGCAGCCCGCAGCAGCGCTCCAGCATCCAGGTCTCGAGTTCGACGATCAGGTCGCTCTCCTCGGCGATGGCGATGAACACTTCGGGCGAGACCCAGCCATGGCGCGGATGCCGCCAGCGCATCAGCGCCTCCCCGCCGATGATCCGGCCGCCTTCGTCGAGCTGGGGCTGGAAGGCGATGCTGAGCTGGTCCTCGGCCAGCGCAAGCCGCAGGGCCTGCTCCATCTCCAGGCGCCAGCTCATCTGGGTCTGCATGGAGGGTTCGTAACCGCAGATCTGCGCCCGTCCCTTCAGCTTGGCCTGGTACATGGCGGTATCGGCGTGGCGCAGCACGTCGCCCACGTCTTCGTCGCCCAGTGGGAACAGCGTGTAGCCGATGCTCGGCGTCACGCTGATATGCTGCCCGCCCAGGTCGTAGGCCCGGCGCAGGGTCGAGAGCAGCCGCTCGGCACGGTGCTCGGCCCGCCGCAGCTCGGCCCCGCGGTCGGCGCTCAGGGCCGGCATCAGCACCACGAACTCGTCGCCGCTGAGGCGCGCCGCCATGGCCTCCTTGTCGAGGCTCAGCAACAGGCGCTTGCTGACCTGGCGCAGCAGCTCGTCACCCACCGCATGCCCCAGGGTATCGTTGATGATCTTGAAGCGATCCAGGTCGAGGAACATCACCAGCCCGACGCGACCGTCGTCACGGCGGTCGCGGATGGTCGAGGCCAGCGTCTCGATCAGCAGGCGCCGGTTGGGCAGCTCGGTGAGCGGGTCGAAGTAGGCCTGGCGGTGGATGGTCTCTTCCGCCAGCTTGCGCTCGGTGAAGTCCTCGATGATCGCCACGCCTCCCACCACCTCGCCGGCCTCGTTGCGCAGGGCGCTGTAGAAGGCGCGCAGCGGCGTCTGCTTGCCGCTGACCACGGTGCGGTAGGTGCCCTCGAAATAGCCGGTGCCGCTCTCCAGCGCGTCGCGTATCGCCCCGGTCACGCGTTCGTCGTTGAGCTGCGTCAGCAGGTTCATCCCCAGCAGGCGCTGCCGGCTGGTACCGAGGATGTCGAGGCACATCTCATTGCAGTCGACCACCCGCCCCTCGCAATCGAAGTGCAGCACGCCCAGCGGGGTATGGCGAAAGATCGCACGGTAGCGCGCCTCGCTGACCCGCAGCTGCCGCTCGCGCGAAGAGACGATCAGACGCAGGGCGATGTTGTCGGTGATGGTGCGATGCAGCCGCCGGTTGGTCATCAGCACCAGGCCCAGGAACAGCATCACCATCGCGGCCAGCAGCAGGGAGAGCGAGGTGCCCTGCAGCAGCAGCTGACCCAGCAGCGGCAGCATGGTGGGCAGCACGAACAGCGGCGCCATCCACGCCACCGAGGAGAGCGTGGTGACCCCGCCGGCGGCGATCCCGGTCAGCACGATCGCCAGCGCCGCCAGCTGCTCATGGTGTTCCATGGTGAACATCGACAAGCCGGCGATCCCCCACAGCCCGCCGGCAAGGCCGGCGCCCCAGGCAAAGCGGTACAGCCAGCGCCGCTGAAGCCGTCGCTTCGCCGGCTGGCGCTGGTAGTACCAGGCCAGCCACAGGCGGCCACCCGAGACGGCGACCAGCGCGCCCAGCCAGCCGATCAGATAGCTCGGCGGCAGGATCGGCCACATGGTGCCTACCAGCAGGCAGGCCGCCAGGACGCTGGCCAGTACCGGCTGCCACAGCCGCTCGTAGAGCAGACGCACCTGCTCGTGGGCCAGCTGACGACGATGGGAAACATCCGATAGCGCTGCCGCGTCGTGCTCGCGTTGCTCATCCTGAAGGAGGAAGGACATGCGGGGGTCCGAGTCGATTGTTGTTTTGCTGCCCTATCATGACTCGATAGCGCACCGTTTGGCGAGGCGGCCTCTCAACGCAATTCGGCTGTCGCCCAGCGCAGCAAATCCCGGCGCGCTTAACCGACGTGATGGCTTGTTGCGCCTCTCTTGACCTGAGTCAGTTCGCTTACCGAAGCGTGGTCCACACTGATAGCCAGCAACATACGCTTACCTCATGATTCAGGAGTTCACATGTCGAGTCATGACAAGGGCGCCGGCCAGTGGTTGGTCCTCGGCCTGCCGATCGCCCTCGGCCTGGCCTGGATTACCCAGGGCACCGGGGTGATCGGCAACGACCCCGAGCGCAACATCTGGATTCCAGACGACCTGACCATGCCTCTGCAGGTGCAGGCGGCCTACAACGGCGAGCGCATCTTCTTTCGCTATCGCTGGCCCGCCGAGCGTGCCCACGTCTACCACGATATGCTGCGCTACGAAGGTGGCAATTGGGTACGGCACGGGGCATCGCGCGTCGGGCCAGACCCGGACGGCACCTACGAGGACCGGGTCACCATGCTGGTCGACGACGGCGGCGTACCGGACTTCGGCCGCTACGGCGGCTATGTCACGGTTGGAGACCGGATGCGTTTCTTCACGGACTCGGCTAGCCCTGCCGAGGTGAGCGCCCACCCCCACCTAGGCGAGACGCTCGGCCTGACGGAGGTCCAGAAGCACCTTCCCGAAACGCGCCGCGACGCCGCCGACTGGCGCAGCGTAGTGGATGCCGAGACCCTCGCCGCCCAGCGCGAAGCCGGCTATTTCCTCGACCTGTGGCACTGGCGCGCCGGCCGCGCTAACCCCATCGGCGCCTCCGACGATCAGTGGATCGGCGAGGACCGCTTCGGTGATGCCGGCCAGGGCCCCTTCACCACCAACTGGGACGGCGCCACCGGCCAGCCGCGTTGGATGTTCGACCCCGAGACAACCGGCATCCACGCGCTGCGCTGGGAAGACGTCCAGGCCGAGACGGTCGACTTCGACGGCATCTACTACCTCTCCCGGGCCATGGCGGTCGACTTCGATCCCGACCACGACTGGCAGGACGGCGATGTCATACCCCGACGCCTGCTCGACGAGGGGGCGGGTTCGCGCAGCGACATCCGGGTGCACGGCGATGCACGCTGGGCAGACGGCTTCTGGGACGTGACCCTGGTACGCGCCATGGACACCGGAAGCCCGCTGGACGACAAGGCGTTCCGCGAGCAGGGCGTCTACGACATCGGCATCGCCGTACATCGCAATGCCACCGGCAGCCGCTGGCACTACGTCTCGCATCCCCATAGGCTGGGGCTCGGCCGGCATGCCGACATCCAGGCCCGGCGCATCGACGGCGACTCCCCAGCGTGGAACGACGACTGGTACGAGATGACCCTGTTCTACCCCGGCCAGGTGAACTGGCCCCTGCTGACCAGCCGCGCCCATGCCGGAGCCCC
Source organism: Halomonas sp. SS10-MC5 (assembly GCF_015992245.1). Classification (NCBI taxonomy): domain Bacteria; kingdom Pseudomonadati; phylum Pseudomonadota; class Gammaproteobacteria; order Oceanospirillales; family Halomonadaceae; genus Halomonas; species Halomonas sp. SS10-MC5. The sequence goes on from NZ_CP065435.1 coordinate 3,619,550, forward strand.
GGACATCGCCGCCGGCAAGCCGGTCCGGCCCCGCCACAGCGAGCAGCAACTGGCGCTCTACGGGGTGGAGAGGGAATTCAACGACGCCATCGTCGGCCAGTGGCGGCTGACCCTGATCGCCGGCCTGCTCACCATGCTCGGCGTCACCTTCGCCCTGCTGCCCGCCTTCCGCCCGTCCCGACGAGGAGAGCGCTCATGACCGGCATGCACCATATGCTCGTCCATTTCCCCGAGGCGTTCTGGGCTCTCGCCACACTGATGATCCTGGTCGGCGCCCTGCCGTCCGGTCGCCTGGCCGAACTTAGCCGCGCCGCCCTGCTGCCGGTGCTCGTGCTCGGCCTGCTCGGCGCCCTGGCCGCCATCGCCAGCGGCTTTCTGGTCTGGCCTCTGGAAGCCAACCTGGCCAGTCCGCTGGCCCGCAACCATGTGCTGATGGCCCTGTGGTCGCTGGGACTCTACACCATGCTCACCGTGCTGGTATGGCGGGCCGGTGCGGCCGCCTTCGACGGAGGCCGACGCTGGGTACTGGTGATCCTGGCCCTGATCGGTGCACTGCTGTTCGCCACCACCGGCACCCTGGGGGGTCACCTGGCCGGAGCCACGACCCGGTTCTCCGAGCTGCTGCGCCTCACCGGCTGGGAGGTCTACACTACCTTCTACAGCCCCGACTGGGTGGCGATGGTGATGGTGTTGATCGGCCTGACCTGCGCCATCCTGGGGTATCGCCGCAAGCGGCCGTCCGGGACCGACGGCTGACCCCCACGCCGCCAGACAGGCGTATCGACGCCCGGCCGGCATGGTGCGATGCCATCGTCTTCATTCGTTCATGCTGATGTCATCTCTGCTGCCGACCATGGGGCTTTCCGTCATTTCACGTGAGGCAGGCAGATGCAACAGCCCCAGCAAATCGGCACCACCGACCCGATCCTCGCCGCGGGCGACGAACCGGCGAGCAATACCTCGCCCACCCCTTATTTCGGCGACGTTCTGGATGCGCGCATGAGCCGTCGCACCCTGCTGCGCGGCAGTCTGGCCGCTGCGGTGGCGGGCGCCATGGCCAGCAGTCTGCCCTTCGGGCGCGCCCTTGCCGCCGGCTCTGGCGCCCCGGCCCCGAGCATAAGCTTCCAGGCGATTCCGGTCAGCACCGCCGATAGCGTGGTGGTACCGGCGGGCTACCGTGTGCAGACCTTCATCCCCTGGGGCACGCCGATCAGCGGTTCCCTGCCGACTTTCTCGCTTGAGGCGAGCGGCGAGGACCAGGCGCATCAGGTGGGCAGCCACCACGACGGTATGCACTTCTTCCCGCTGGAGGACAGCTCCCGCGACGGCCTGCTGGTGCTCAACCACGAATACGTCGAGCCGCGCTTCCTGCATGCCGCTGCCCAGGGCCTGGCGCTCGATTCCGAGGGCTTCCCGCAACACGAGGACGGCACGCGCGACGCCGACCAGGTGCGCAAGGAGCTCAACGCCCACGGCGTCTCGGTGGTGCGAGTGCGCCAGGCTGACGACGGCCAGTGGCAGGTGGTCGAGGACGAACGCAACCGGCGCATCACCGGCCTGTCTCCGATGCGCCTGGCCGGGCCGGTGGCCGGCACCGAGCACGTGGTGACCAAGTACAGCCCCGACGGCAGCATGACCCGCGGAACGTTGAACAACTGCTCCCATGGCGTCACGCCGTGGAATACCTATCTCGCCGCCGAAGAGAACTGGTCGGGTTACTTCGCCAACGAGGATACCGAGATCGATCGGCGCCAGGCGCGCTTCGGCATCCAGACGCGCAGCGAGGGGCGCTATCAATGGCACCGGGCCGAAGGCGGCGCCGACGAGTTCGTTCGCTTCGACGCCACCTCCCGCGGCGCCTCGCCCCGCGAGGACTACCGCAACGAGCCCCACACCTTCGGCTACATGACGGAGATCGACCCTCACGATCCCGATAGTACGCCGGTCAAACGCACCCATTTGGGCCGCTTCGCCCATGAGGGCGTGATCTTCGCCCCCGCGGTGGAGGGCCAGCCGGTGGTCTGCTACTCCGGCGACGACGCCCGCTTCGAGTACATCTACAAGTTCGTCTCGGCCCGGCCTTATCAGGCCGCCAACGCCGACGGCTCGCTGCTAGACGAAGGCACACTGTACGTAGCCAGATTCAACGACGATGGCAGCGGCGAATGGCTGGCGCTCGCCCCGGGTGAGAACGGCCTGACGCCGGGCAACGGCTTCGCCGACCTGGCCGATATCCTGGTCAATACACGCAGCGCCGCGGATCAGGTTGGCGCGACCAAGATGGACCGCCCGGAGTGGGGCGCTGTCGACCCCGCCACCGGCCAGGTCTACTTCACCCTGACCAACAACACCCGTCGCAGCGAGGAGCAGCGCAACGCGGCCAACCCTCGCGCCGAGAATCACTTCGGCCATATCATCCGCTGGCAGGAGGACGGAACGCATGCCGCGGAGCGCTTCCAGTGGGATATCTTCCTGCTGGCGGGCGACCAGGAAACCGGCCGCGACATGAACGGCGAGCCGCTCGACCAGGACGCCATTCTGGCGTCGCCTGATGGGCTATGGATCGATCCGGACCGTCGTGTGTGGATCCAGACCGATATCAGCGAGTCGGCAGTCAACACAGGCGTCTACGCGCCATTCGGCAACAACCAGATGCTCGTCGCCAACCCCGAGACGGGCGAACTCAAGCGCTTCCTCACCGGGCCCGTCGGGCAAGAGATCACCGGCATCGCCATGACGCCGGACCAGCGCACCCTGTTCGTCAACGTGCAGCATCCCGGTGCCAATACCTCGGCTGCGGATTTCGCCGAGGGCCGGCTGGTGAGCCATTGGCCGGAGGGCGGCAGTGCCATTCCGCGCTCGGCAACGCTGGTGATTACCCGCGAAGACGGCGGCATCGTCGGGACATGAAGGGCATCCATCCTGGCGCTGCACATGGCCCTGAGGTCCTGCCCTGGCGGGACCTCATTGGCAGGGACGATACCGACGCTTCGGCAGGAGGTTAGCCGCCTACCCCTGCCAGAAAGATAAACCCCATCACCATGAGTAGCAGAAATAGCGTTTCGGCAACCATCAGGATGACAGGTTTCCAGCCAACAACGGCCAGTTTCTGGAAGGAAGTCTTGATCCCCAGTGCTGCAATTGCCGTGACCAGGCACCAGCGGGACAGATCGGTGAAACCTTCGACCAGCAGTGTTGGAACAATGCCCAGGCTGTTGACGATCACCAGCAGTACGAAGGCCACCAGGAAGCCCGGTAACATGGGCACTCTACTGGCGCCATCCGTCCTCCTCCGCTCATGGCGAAATAGCCACATGAAGGCCATCACCGCAGGGACCAGCATGGCGACCCTCAACAGCTTGACGAAGGTCGAAACGTCGCCAGTGCTTTCGGAAATCATGTAGCCGGCGCCGACTACCTGCGCCACGTCGTGGATGGTGCCACCAAGGAAAATGCCCGCCTGTTCATGGTTCATCCCCAGCACACCCACAACCAAGGGGTACGTCACCATGGCCATAGTGGAAAGCGTCGTCACACCCACCACCGTGAGGATGGTGTTGCGTTCGCTGTTGGCGTGCCGTGGCATTACAGCCGACAGGGCCAGCGCCGCCGACGCCCCGCAGATGGCCACCGAGCCTCCCGTCAGTAAGCCCATCTCGCGATGCAGCCCCAGCAGCCGCGCCAGCACCACACCGGAAAGAATGGTGAAAACCACACCGGCAACGACTGTCAATAGCGGGCCGATCCCCAGCGCCAAGACCTGCTCGATAGTGATGCGAACACCCAGCAAGGCCACCCCTAGGCGCAGTATGGTTCGAGCAGCGAACTCGATACCTGCCAAGCAGCGCTCATCCTCGGAGAGGAAGTGCAATGACATACCAAATAGCAGCGCATACAGCAGAGTGGGGCCACCGTAGTGTTCGGCAAGAAAGGTGGTAGCCAAGGCAATGGTGACACACAGCAACACACCATGCCCCACCCGCGGGATGGTGAGAATCGCCTCCTTGGCTATGCCGAGAGGCCACTGCAGGGCCTGCTTTCCACGCTCAAGCATCATGGCGGTAATCTCGGTAGCTTAACGTCACGGCAGCAGGACCACCTTGGCGGCGGCGGTGCGACCCGCCGCCAGGTCGGCGAAGGCCTGACTGCCCTCTTCCAATGGCCGGGTCTCGACCCACCCGAGCTCTCCCAACGCCCCGGAATCCAGCAACGCGACCGTGGCCCACAAATCGGTGGTCGTGTAGGTGTAGGCCCCCAGGAAAGCTATCTCCTTCAGGGTGACGGCGCGCACATCGAGGCTGCCCTCGTTGTCCTGCAGCCCGAGATGCATGATGGCGCCACCGGGACGTACGACCGCAACGCCCATGCGCCGGGTCGCCGCCGCACCCACGCAGTCGAACACGGCATCGATGCTGTCGTCCGCAAGCGCTTGGTGAACGGGATCGAAGGCGTCGAGCCCCGCCTCTTGGGCGGTCTGGCGACGCAGCGGGTTGGTATCCGCCAGCTGCAGGTTACGCACGCCCCGCTGGCGGAGCATCAGTCCCGCCAGTAGTCCCACGGCACCGGCACCGATGACCAGAACCCGAGCCTCGGCCAGAGGTCTCGCGAGCACCCGCTCGAGGCGCTGAATGCCATGCAGGGCGGTAGCGGCTGGTTCAGTAAGCGCCGCCACGACCGGTGACAAGGTTTCGGGCAACTCGATCAGGCAGTGGTCGGGAATCGTCAGTGACTCGGCAAAACTCCCTGCTCGCGTCATGCCTATCATGGTGCGATTGCTGCATAGGTTCTGCCGCCCACTCAGACAGTATTCGCAGCGACCACAGACGATCAGCGGATTCATGGTGACGCGCTTGCCGACCATCGCCCCCTCTACCACTACGCCAGCCGCCTCATGTCCCAGGATCAAGGGCGGCTGACGGCGAGGATCATGGCCATGGTAGGCATGCAGGTCGGAGCCACAGATACCGGTGGCTTGGATACGCACACGTGACTCGCCCGGGGCCAACGGCGACAGCTCCGTCTCACGCAGTTCGAGCGCTTCAGGCCCGACATAAAAGAGTGCTTGCATGATGCAATCTCCTCACGGTGGTGGTGCTCTTATTTGGCGGTGAAACCGCCATCGACATAGAGGGTCTGCCCGGTGACATAGCCGGATGCGGGGGATGCCAGGAAAACGGTGGGGCCGGCGATATCCTCCATCGTGCCGTTGCGTCCGATGGCCGTTCGTCCGGCCAAGGCTTCCACCGAAGCCGGATCATTGAAGACCGGCGCCGTAAGCTCCGTAGGGAAGAAACCGGGAGCAATGGCATTGGCATTGATGCCATGACGGGACCAGGCTTCTGCCATGGCCCGCGTCAGTTGCACGATGCCGCCCTTACCGGCCCCGTAGGGAGCGCTGTCGGGAAAGGCCCGCTGCGACTGAAGCGAAGCCAGATTGATGATGCGACCGTAGCCCTGCTCGCGCATGCCCGGCACCAACGCTCGTGACAGGAAGAAGGGGGCGGCCAAGTGTAACTGCAGGGTCAACTGCCATGAGGCGAGATCAACCTCCTCGATGGGTTGGCGCAAGTTGACGCCGGCCGCATTGACCAGAATGGTTACCGCCCCGAAGGGTTCGGCTGCTCGATTGGCTGCGTGCTCCAGGGATTCGGCATCGGCGAGATCAACCACGAGGGCGGCCGCCTGGCCGCCCTGTGCTTCGATCGACGCGACGCTCTTCTCCAATGCCTGACGACGGCGAGCAGCCACCACGACACGCGCGCCGGCCGCGGCCAGTGCTTCGGCCATGGCCCGCCCCAGTCCGCTGCTGCCGCCCGTCACCAGTGCCACCCGCCCGTCGAGGTCGAAAGAGGACTGCATGTCATACCTCCTCGGCAATCACCAGGTCAAAGGTTTCACCCGGGTAGTACTTGGCCAGGCGAACATCCCCGGTGCGGGCATGCCCTTCCATGCCTTCGCAGCGCGACAACCGAGCAGTGGCGGCTGCCACGCTACGGGTGGCCTCACGACTCTGGCGCTGGTAGGTCACGATCTTGAGAAACTTCTGGGCACAGAGGCCCCCGGTATAACGTGCCGCCCCTTTAGTCGGCAGGATATGGTTGGTGCCGGAGCACTTGTCGCCGAATGCCACGGTGGCTTCCTCTCCGACAAACAGCGAGCCGTAGCTGGTAAGCCGCTCCATCCACCAGTCGAGCTCTTCGACTTGCAGCTCAAGGTGCTCTGAGGCATAGCGGTCGCTGATCTCGATCACTTCCTCGCGGGTATCACAGAGCAGGATTTCACCGTAATCACGCCAGGCCGCATCCGCCGCCTTGCGCTGGGTTTCCGGCAGCGCAGCGATCAAGCCAGGCATACGCTCGGTGACGGCATCGGCCAGATCAGGTGAGGTGGTAAACAGCCAGGCGGGAGAATCGGGGCCATGCTCGGCCTGCCCGACCAAATCTGCCGCAACGATGTCGGGATCTGCCTTATCGTCGGCGATGATGCCAATCTCGGTGGGACCAGCGAACATATCGATGCCGCAGCGCCCGAATAGCTGCCGCTTGGCCTCGGCGACGAAACGATTGCCCGGCCCCACCAAGATGTCGGCGGGCTTGCCCGTGAAGAGGCCAAACGCCATGGAAGCGATGCCTTGGACGCCCCCCATCTGGAGGATGATGTCGGCACCGGCCAGATCCATGGCGTAGAGGATCGCCGGGTGGATACCCTGTTCATCGCGTGGGACCGAGCAGGCCACCACGTTCTTGACGCCGGCGACCTTGGCCGTGGCAACACTCATGATGGCGGAAGAGATGTGGGCGTAACGCCCCCCGGGGACATAGCAGCCTGCCGTTTCCATCGGGATCAGCTTCTGTCCGGCAAAGAGTCCCGGGGAGAGTTCGGATTCGAACTCTCCGATGCTATCCCGCTGGGCGGCAGCGAAACGGCTCACCCGTTCATAGGCGAATTGGATGTCCTGCTTGAGCTGCTCGGGAACCTTAGCCTTGGCCGCCTCGATTTGTTCGCGGCTGACCACGATATCGCCCTCCCAGCCGTCCAGGGTGCGACAGTACTCCTTCGCCTTCGCCTCCCCTTGGGCCTCGATCTCGGCCAGCATGCGAGAAACGATCTCCTGCGTCTGGTCGTAGCCGGTTGACGCGTTCTTCTCGGCCTTCTTGTAGTAACGGATAGCCATCTGAAATTTCCTCTTTTCAAATCAATCTTCAGGAATAGAATGTAAGCGCTTACATTTTTGCGATGACGAGTCGTTTTCGATCAACACCTCCTAGAGCCAGTCAACGCCACCAGAGGGAAAGCCAGGGAACGAAGGCAATCAATAGCGCAACCATGAGCATGCCCAGCACGAACGGCACCGCATAGCGCGCGATCGCAAGGATAGAACACCTCGTCAACCCCGCGACGACGAACAGGTTGAGCCCCAATGGCGGAGTGATGAAACCCATGCCCAAGGTTGTCACCATAAGAATGGCAAAATGGATATCATTCATTCCCACCATTTGCGCTAACGGCAGCAGCAAAGGAGCAAGGATAACGATATTAGGCGTCGCCTCCATCACACAACCAGCGAGAACCAGTATCCCGATCATCAGCAAAATAATGAGAACAGGCGAATCTGTCAGGCTGGTGATACCTCCCACCATGGTCTGCGGAATAGCCAAGCTTGAAAAAAGCTGTGCTAGCGGATGAGCAACGGCAATGATCGGCACGATGACGCCACATACTCGTGCTGAGGATTCCAGCATCTTCGGAATATCGCCCAGCGTGAGCGTTCCTTGTTGCATACCTACCAGCACCACGACCACGACGGCCACCGATGCCGCTTCAGTCGGAGTGAAAATGCCGGAGTATATGCCGCCAAGAATGACGAAAGGCACAAACAAGGCCCACCTCGCATCCCATACGGCGCGCAACCAGACCTTGAATGAGAAGCTGCTATGCCCCTTCTCGAAACCATGAAGACGATTCAGCATCACATTCGTCAGCATGACCGACAGCATTACCAGGACACCCGGAATGGCCGCAGCGAGAAACAGGGTCGATACGGGCATGCCAAGCACCAGGCCGATGACGATGTAGGCGATCGACGGGGGAATCAGAATGCCGGTACAGGCACCAGACGCCACCAGTGCGCACGCTGCCGGGAGCGGATACCCCCGTTCCACCAGTCGGTGGATCGTCATGCGCCCCACCGCTGCAGCACCCGCAGCATCGGAACCGGAGATGCAGGCAAAGAAGCCGCAACCCAATGTAGTGGAGCTGCCAAGCCCGGTACGGAACCCACCGACGGTAGCTTGCGCCAAATCCAGCAACTTATCCGACAACCCTGATCTAACCAAGGCGTCGCCCGTCAGGATAAAGAGGGGAACGGCAATCAAGGCAAAGGCGTTGATACCTTCGAACAGAGAGGCACCAAAAACGGACAGTGGGAGTGCTTCTGTCAAAGTAATGATAGTCAAGCTACCCAAGCCGATAGCGACCCATACTGGCACTCCCAGTGCAATCATGGCAACCAATCCGAACAAAGGAAGATAGAAAGTCCACCCAAGTTGAATAGCAGCCGGTTGATACGTCAGGAACTCCATGACCTTTCCTCCTCAGTCAAACAGCTTCCGACCGTCGAAAACAGGCTCCCCACGCCGCATTCTTCGCGTATCGGCCAGCATCGATTGAATTACGCGAGTAACGACCAGTGCGAACCCAATTGGAACTGCGGCCAGAAAGAAGGCTTGAGAAAGTCGCAGCCCTGGAGTGATAGACCCGAAATGCAATGAAGTAATAATAGGGGAGATCGATAACCACAATGCCCAGACCGCCAGGATGAGAGTCGCAATATCCGACAACCACCAGGCGAGGCGTTTCATGCGCGGCCCGCCCAGATTGACCAAGACATCAATGCGGATATGCGCCCTATCCCTGACGGCTGCAGCGGCAGCGAGCCAAGCCAGGTATATGAAGGCGTACCGAGCCATCTCCTCACCCCACGATGAGGAGTAATTCAATACGAAGCGTCGAAACACCTCGATGGCAATCGTCAAAATGATCAGAGCGTAGAAAGTCAGCAGAAGCCAGCGCTCGACCTTGCGGTCCAGGCGATCGCAACGCAAACGAAACAGTCGCCATTTTGACATGTCAGCTGTTGCTATCGACGTAGTAGCCATTGTCCACCTCCGTAGCTTCAAGCAACTCCTCGAACACTTCCATCGAACCAGCGAGTTTGAGCTTGGTGTCATCCCAATCCGACAGGTGGTGGCCGCAACGCGCACGCCATTGCTCTACTTCATTCTCGGTAGGGGTATAGACATCGACGCCAGCCTTGCGCATTTCACTATAGGCGTAGGCACGAGCGGCAGGGACCTTGGCCAGATTCTCGCGGAAGGTCGTCTCGGCAGCCTGCATGATGCCATCCTGGATCGGCGCGGGCTGGGAATCGAACCACGCCTTGTTGCAGGTATAGACCTGGGCATCGGCAACCGACTGGATCGTGGAAATACTCTCGACAACGTCGGTGAAACCGAACACGAGCAGCGCCTGGACACTCGGATCGAGAGCATCCGCGACACCTTGCTGCATGGCGGAAGACGTCTCACCCCAAGCCACCGGAGTTGGGTTGGCGCCAAGCAATCGGTACACTCGCTGCAGGATATCCGATGCCGGAACCCGGAACTTGATGCCCTGGATGTCTTCCGGCGTCTTCGCTGGACCATCGAGCAGGCCCCGACGCACGGCCACGGTACGAGGGTCGATGCAGACATAAGACAGCACCTTGAAGCCGCGCTCTTCCACCTTATGGTGAACGACATCCTTCCAGGCTTGCGAAGTCACCAAATTGACGAATCTCTGGTTATTGCCACACCAGTAGGGAATGTTGATGAGGTCGACTTCCGGTGCGAATGCGGAAAGGTTCGCCATTGAGTGTTGGGCAATCGCAACGGAGCCGTTCTGCACCTTGCTGATCAGGGCATCACCCACCCCGAGCTCACCTGCCGGAGCTAGCCTGACGTAAACCCTGCCATTCGTGAAATTCTGAATATTTTCCTTATAATTCAGTTGCATGATCGGATACGCGCGGGTTGCACCAATTCGGTACCCCGTCGCCAGAACGATGGTGATTTCAGCTGCGGCACGACGCTCGCTCTCCTCCTGAGCCGTTTGGGCCATGGCCTGCTCAGAGAAGAGCGCACCACCGACGGCACCTACGACCGCGGCACTGAAGCCGTAGCGCGCCACGTTACTCATGAACTGGCGGCGTTCAGGCAAGCTCGGTTCGCCGGCCTCTGCATGTTTGGCAGTAGTGAGATGATTGAAGAAAGTCATAGCATGCTCCTTGTGTTTGTTATTGCGAGAACGGCAGCCTCGAATCACGTCACTGAGGTATCTCGTGTCTCGAGACGTAGACAGGCTGAGATGAACACACCGGTGGCGACCAGCAACAGCGCCGCTTCCTGCGCAGCGGATATATCCAGCAACCCGGGTCGAAAGCGCTGCAAGACAACGCTGAGAAAGAAGAATGCGAAAAGCCCCAGGGCTAGCCACATCAAGCCACCCAGCTTACGGCGCCGGTTCGTCTTGTCGGTGATCTCCGTCATTGTTGTCTCCTGCATCGTTATTGTCGTTGTCCGGCAGAGCGTTCCAGCCGGGTTGTCGAAGGCGCTTCCCTTGCCGTGTTGCCACATAGGGTTATACTGATCGGCAGGCTTTGTAAGCGCTTACATATAACTGACTTCAGCCTAGACTCCTATATATGACTTGTCCAGAAGAAATGTGCCCTCATCGCCTGTCTCGCTATGGGACGGACCGTGAGGGACTCGCCAAGGGAGATGCGACCCCATGAGCAAGGAGCTGCAACGCACGCTGCTCGGAGACGTCGCCCGGGAGGCCGGGGTCTCGACAGCATCGGTATCTCGGGTCCTCAACAATGCGCCTCATGTCAGCGCCCGTCTGCGCGAACGCGTCGAGGCTGCCATCGAGCGACTCGGCTATGTGCCAGACGGGACCGCCCGTGCGCTGGCCTCACGGCGTATCGGCGCTATCGGAGCACTGGTACCGACTCTCGACAATCCCATTTTCGGCACCATGATCGACAGCTTGGAGCACCGCCTCAAACGGCATGATTGTCGGCTTTTGATCGCCACCTACCGCTACGACCTCGACGACGAATACCAAGCCCTGCGCCACTTGGTCCAACAAGGTGTCGATGGCGTGGTTGTCATAGGCCATGATCACCGCCCCGAGGTCCGCAGCTTGCTCCAACAACGCGGGCTCCCCTTCCTGTCTTGCTGGCACGCCGAAGACGATCCCGACTGGCCCTGTATCGGTTTCGACAATGCCGCCCCGGCACGGCGCCTGGCGAATCACCTGTTGATGCTGGGCCACCGTCAGTTTGCGGTGGTCACTGCCCCCACCGAGGGTAACGACCGGGCACGAGCACGCCTCAAGGGCTTCCTTCAGGCAACGGAGGCAGCAGGCCATCCCCTGCCCCCGGAGCGGATCGTCACGGTACCGTACGGCATAGCCGAAGGTACCCAGGCCTATGAGGAACTGAGGAGGCTGCCCGAACCGCCGACGGCGATTCTTTGCGGCAACGACACCCTCGCCTTTGGGGTTATGCTGGCCGCTCAGCGGGCAGGCGTGAGCGTGCCCGAACAGCTCTCAGTTACGGGCTATGACGACCTCCCGCAAGCACGCTTCATGTCCCCGCCGCTGACCACCGTGGCGGTGCCGGCAAGCGAGATCGGCCAGCGGGTAGCCGATGCACTGACAGCACGCATCAGCGGCGAAGCCTCGCCTCATCGTTTACTGCTCGATGCTCCTCTGGTGCTCCGAGAATCGACCGGCCCCGTGCCGGACTTCACCTCGTGACTCAAGCCACCCCCGCGTGGGCTCTCAGGGTCGCCACCAAGGCCGAAGGCAACGTCAGTCGAGTATCGCGTTCGCGGCGACAAGCATAGCGGCGATCACCGGGCAATCGAACGCCAGCCTGGCCCTGCATTGCCGCGAACATGGTTTCGGCATGCTCGACGAAACCAGGCGAAAAACGCCCGGGCTCTATCAGCAGAATCAGCTGAGCGATTCCCGGTGGCCCCCCCTCCGCATCCAGGAACGAACTGGCCTGAAAACCAAAGTTGCTTCCTGTCAATCCGGCGGTAAGCAGTTCCACCATCAAGGCCAAGGCAGCGCCTTTGGCTTCTCCCGCCGGGAGCATGCTGCCAGCGATGGCGGCATCGGCATTGCTGGTAGGTTGCCCTTCGGCATCCAACGCCCAACCGATCGGGATAGGTTCACGGCGCCTTTTGGCCAGCATCACCTTGCCACGGGCTACCTTGGAGAGCGACAGGTCGATCAACAACGGATCGGCCTGTCGCCGCGGACAGGCGAAGGCGATGGGGTTGGTACCGTACAGCGGCCGCCTCCCCCCCCAAGGCGCGATGGCCGAAGGCGCATTGCTGAAGGCCAGCGCGAGATACCCCTGGCGCGCGGCATGTTCCACGGGCGCCCCCGCCGCACCGAAATGATGGGAGCGGGCAATGGCTACAGCCGCGATTCCTAACCGAGCGGCACAATCGAGACCGGCCGTTAGCCCCTTGGCGACAGCCGGAAAGGCTAGGCCGTATCCAGCATCGACGCGCACCACTGCCCCCTCCATCTCGAGACGGGGCACTGCCGCCACCTTCACCTTGCCGCAGGCGGCCTGGTCCAGGTAGTACGGCAAGCGCGCCAGGCCATGAGATGGCAAACCGTCACGCTCCGCTCCCAAAAGCGCATCGACGGTCACAGTTGCCTCGGGCACTCCAAAGCCATAACGGAGCATCGCGGCCAAAGCCAGGTCCCGGCCCTCCTCGACACTTAGCTCGACACTCTCGTTCATGTGCCTCTCTCCTTTCCACAAACCATCACGGCCATGCCATCACAAGGCCCGAGCGGCGGTAGCTGGCGACCTGGTTGAGCCTCCCATCTACCAGCGCTGATACCAAGGGCGTACAGCTGTCGTCGACCGTAACAAGGCAGGTAGGCTGGCCATCATGCGCTTTCGTAGAGACGAGTCAGCACGAATTCACGGTGCCCCAGCGCTTCGGCGGCGGTATGTCGACCATTGGCGGTGCGCAGCATCATCTCGAGCAACTGGTCGCCGGCCTCTTCCATGTTGATTTCGCGCTTGAGCAAATGCGAGACATCGACGTCGATGTGCTCACTCATGGTGCGCACGGTGCGGGGGTTGGCGCAGATCTTGATCACCGGCAGGATCGGATTGCCGATCACATTGCCCTGGCCGGTAGGGAAGAAATGCACCACGTAGCCCGAAGCGGCACAGAGCGTCACCATCTCGGCAGCAGCCGATGAGGAATCCATGAACCAGAGTCCCGGCTTGTCCGGCTGCTCCGCCTTGTCCAGCACCCCGTCGACCCGGCAGCGCTTGCCGATCTTCTGGATGTTGCCGAGCGCTTTCTCCTCGATGGTCGTCAGCCCGCCCTCGATATTGCCTTTGGTGGGCTGGGATTCGGAGAGGTCACTCGTCTTGTGACGATCGATCATGGCACTGTAGCGGTCGAACATCGCCTGGAACTGCTCTCGAACTTCCGGGGTGGCGCAACGCTCCGCCACGAGATGCTCGCCCCCCGTCAGCTCGGAAGTCTCGCCGAACACCAAGGTGCAGCCGGCCTCGTAGAGCTTGTCGAAGGCGGCACCGACGGTGGGGTTGGCCCCGCAGCCGGATGTGGTATCGGACTCGCCGCACTTGGTGGAAATCCACAGCTCGTCGACATCACACTCCTCGCGCTGCAGCTCACTGGCGTACTGCACGAACTCGCGGGCCTTCTTGGAGGCGGCGCAGATGGTGTTGTGATCCCCGTTCTGTTCGATCCAGAATCCCTCGACCGGCTTACCGGTGGCTTTGATGCCCTCGACGACCTTGTTGGTCCAGCCCGGCTCAATGCCGATGACCACCACGGCGGCGACATTGGGGTTGCTGCCGGTCCCGATCAGAGTACGAAAATGCAGATCCAGGTCCGCACCGAACTGCAGGCGCCCGTAAGGATGCGGCAATGCCAGGGTGCCCTTGATGTTGTTGGCAACGGCCTCGGCGGCAGCATTGGAGATATCGTCGACCGGAAGCACGATGACGTGATTGCGCACACCGACCCGACCGTTTTCGCGGCGATAGCCCAGAAACTTGCGACCCTTGATTTCCATCATTACCACCTCTTGGTCTTGACGTTATGAACGTGCAGATGCTCGCCCTTCTTGATCGGCTGGATGACCCGACCGATATCGACGCTGTACTTGATGACGGTATCTCCCTCCGCAAGATCGCGGATCGCCAGCTTGTGACCAATGGGAATGGGGTCGCTCACCTGGCAGGTAATGGTCTGGTCTTCCTGCATTATCCAGCCGGTCAGCTCCTGACCCGCCTGGATGCCTTCGACTACCGCGACGCCGACGCTGTCGCCGGCATCATGCACTACGAAGTCGATGCTCATTGTCTCTCCCCCGTACGAGGTGGTTGATGTTGTCGCGGCAGCAGCCGCACACCATGTCGCATGGCTGCTAGCGCGAACACAAGTCATGTATATGATATCATATAGATGACCGTCAAGTGTCCTCTATAGGTTTTTGCTACAATCGCGCCGTAGGCCCGCTGCATGACCAACCGCGAGGCGGACCAGTATGCAACTCACAGGAACGAGACATGGATCAGCAGCTGAAACCCAGCTACCACCCGCTGTATCAGCAGATCAAAGATGCCTTGCTGGCCAGGATAGTGTCGGGAGAATGGCCTCCCGGAACGTACATCCCCAGCGAATCGGCTCTGGCAAAGGAGTACGGGGCCAGCGTGGGTACGCTACGCAAGGCCCTGGATGCATTGGCCAGCGATCAGGTTGTCCTGCGCCTTCAAGGCAAGGGGACCGTCGTTGCGACACACGACAGTGATCGCTCATTGTTCCAGTTCTTTCATCTGGTACGGAGGGATGGAACTCGCTCGCTGCCCGTCTCGCGAGTACTGATCAGGGAGCGGCGAATGGCAACGGCAACCGAGACAGAGGCTCTCGGGCTAGAGGAGGGAGCGGCGGTGGTACATATCCGACGTATCCGTGAGCTGGAAGACGAGCCGGCGCTGCTGGAGGATCTGGTCGTTTCTGCGGATCGCTTCAAGCATCTGGAGGAAGAGCCCACGACATTGCCTAACACGCTGTACCAGCTTTATCAGCAACGCTTCAATCAGAGCGTGGCCCATGCGGAGGAGCGTCTCTTTGCCGTGGCGGCCAGTGAGGAAGAGCAACGACACCTGGGCGTGCCCAAAGGAACACCGCTATTGGAAATTCGGCGTATCGCCAGGAACCTGCAGGGCATCCCACTGGAGTTTCGCGTTTCTCGTTGTGAAACGCAGAAGCATTATTACCTCAACGAACTGTAATTCTTTATTGGCACGACGAATACCGCTGGAGCGGATCCGACATCACAGAGCGTGATGTCGAGAAAAAAAGACGCCACGCCCCCCAGCGTTGAGGGGCGTGGCACGTTCGGTACCTCAATTGCCCTGACGGAACGCGTCCTCGAAGCTGAAGCGAGGCTCCGGCGCCTCGGGCAGCAGCCAGGCACAGGCGTGCACCTTCTCCAGCAGCTTGCCGTGGCTTTCCGCCACCAGGTTGACGTGGCCGAGCTTGCGGCCGGGTCGCTCGCTCTTGTCGTAGCGGTGCAGATGGGCGTCGCCGATGGCCAGTATCGCCGCCGGGTCGCCCTCCTGGCCAATCACGTTGACCATGCAGGTGGGTTGCCGCGCCGAGGTGTCGCCCAGCGGCAGGCCCTGGATGGCGCGCAAGTGGTTCTCGAACTGGCTGGTCACGGCACCGTCCATGGTCCAGTGGCCGGAGTTGTGCACCCGCGGCGCCATTTCGTTGGCCAGCAGCTTGCCGTCACGGGTCTGGAACAGCTCCAGGGTCAGCACGCCGACGTAGTCGAGCTCGTCGAGCAGCGCGCGGATATAGCCGTCGGCGGTCTGTTGCACCGACTCGTCGAGGTCGGGCATGGGCGCCAGCGAGTAGCGCAGGATGCCGTCGACGTGCAGGTTCTCGGCCATGGGATAGAAGGCCACTTCGCCGTCGCGGCCGCGCACGGCGATGATCGACACCTCGCGCACGAAGTCGACGAAGGCTTCGACGATCAACCGCGGGTGGTTGATGCTGCGCCATGCCTCGGCGGCTTCGCCCGGGTCGCGCAGCACCGCCTGGCCCTTGCCGTCGTAGCCCTCGGTGACCGATTTGGCCACCACTGGGCAACCGAGTTCGCGAGCCGCGGCCTCGAGCTCGTCGGCATGCTCCACCAGGCGATAAGCCGGCGTGGGGATGCCCAGGCGGTCGAACAGTGCCTTCTCCTCGGCGCGATTCTGACAGATGCGGATCGCCTCGCTCGAGGGATAGACCGGCTTGACCTCCTCGATGGCCTGGACCAGCGCCACGGGCAGGTGCTCGAACTCGTAGGTGACCAGGTCGACCTTGGCCAGGAAATCGTCGAGCAGGTGGTGCTGGTCGGTGTAGATCATGACGTCACCGATCCCCGCGCTGGGGTGGCCGGTGGTGTCGAGGAAGGTGAAGCGGTTGGCCAGCGGGTAACCGGCCAGCGCCAGCATGCGGCCGAGCTGGCCGGCACCGAGCACGCCGATATTCATGTCACGTTCTCCTTTCGCGGGCTCATACGGCTCCGCCGCCTATTCGGCCGCAGGACGCGGGTCGGGGTTGTCGAGTACCGTCTGGGTCTGCTCGGCGCGAAACGCCTCCACGGCGGCACGCACCTTGGCATCCTGCAGGCCGACGATCTGTGCCGCCAGCAGGCCGGCATTGGTCGCCCCGGCCTTGCCGATGGCCAGCGTACCCACGGCGATGCCGCCGGGCATCTGCACGATCGACAGCAGCGAGTCGAGCCCCTTGAGCGCCTTGGATTCCACCGGCACGCCGAGCACCGGCAGCGCCGTCTGCGAGGCCACCATGCCCGGCAGGTGGGCGGCGCCGCCGGCGCCGGCCACGATCACCTGCAGGCCACGCCCGGCGGCGGACCTGGCGTAGTCGAACAGCAGATCCGGTGTGCGGTGGGCCGAGACCACTCGGGTCTCGCAAGGCACACCCAGGCGCTCGAGCATCGCCACCGCGTGCTCCATGACCGGCCAGTCGGACTTCGACCCCATGATCACGCCGACGCGTGGCTGCTCGTTGGACTGCATGTGCGGCTCCCGGAAGTGGCACAGAGAATTCGAAGGGCAAGTATTCTAACGGCGCCCGCGGGCGCCGTCATCTTGACCAACTGAACAGGCGCTCAGACCGCCCCGGTAGCGCCGAACTCGCGCCGGCTGGCCAGCCAGTTGCCCCCCAGCGCCACGATCATCACGACCACCCCGGCCGCCTCCACCACCAGGCTGGGGTAGAACACCGCCACGATGGCGGCGGTAATGGCGATGCGCGGCAACCACGACATGCGCGTGAAGAGGTACCCTTCCAGCGCCGCGGCGAAGGCACACAGCGCCAGGATGGCGATGATCGCGTTCCAGATGACGACCAGCACCGGCCCGCCCATGATGATCTCGGGGTTGTAGACCATGAACACGGGAATCAGGTAGAGCCCCTTGGCGAACTTCCACGCCTGGATGCCCGTTTCCATCGGCTTGCTGCCGGCGATCGCCGCCCCGGCGAAACCGGCCAGGGCGATCGGCGGCGTGACGTTGGAGTCCTGCGAATACCAGAACACCACCAGGTGGGCGATCAGCAGCGGCACGCCGAACTCGTTGGACAGCGCCGGGCCCACCAGCACGATCAGCACGATGTAGCTGGCGGTGACCGGTAGCCCCATGCCCAGCACCAGGCTGGCGAGCAGCACCAGCACCAGCGCCAGCAGCAGGTTGCCGCCCGAGAACGCCATCATCATCGAGGAGAATTTGAGCCCCAGCCCGGTCAGGCCGACCACGCCGACGATGATGCCGGCCACGGCGCAGGCCATGGAGACGGCCACGGCGTTGCGCGCGCCGAGCTCGAGGCCCTCGACCAGCTTGACCAGGCCGGCCCAGAGCACGCGCTGAATGCTCGCCAGCGTTACCTTCTCGCCCTGGCGCGGCGCGATGAACAGGAACCAGAACGCATAGCGCAGCACCGCCACGGCGACCATGGTCACCACCGCGTAGAAGCCCACGCGCATCGGTGACATGCTCATCACCAGTAGCCACACCAGCACCGCCAGCGGCAGCAGGAAGTGCCAGCCCTCGCGCATCACGTCGCGCATCTGCGGCAGCTCGCTCTTCGCCATGCCCTGCATACCCTGCTTGAGCGCGATGATGTGCACGAACAGGTAGACCGTGGCGAAATACATGATCGCCGGCAGGATGCTGACCTTGACCACGTCCAGGTAGGGCGTGTTGGTGTACTCGGCGATCAGGAAGGCCCCGGCCCCCATCAGCGGCGGCATGATCTGCCCGCCGGTGGAGGCGGCGGCCTCGATGCCGCCGGCCTGGTGCGGCTTGTAGCCCAGGCGCTTCATCAGCGGAATCGTGAAGGCGCCGGTAGTCACCACGTTGGCGATGGCGCTGCCGGAGATCGAGCCCATGCCGGCGGAGGCGAGCACTGCCGCCTTGGCCGGGCCGCCGCGCTGGCGCCCGGTAGCGGCATAGGCCATATCGATGAAGAACTTGCCGGCGCCGGTGCTCTCGAGGAAGGCACCGAACAGCACGAAGATGAAGATGTAGGTGGCCGCCACGCCCAGCGGCAGGCCGAAGATGCCCTCCTGCCCCAGGTAGAGCTGGCCGGCCACGCGGTCCAGGCCGTAGCCGCGGTGGCCGAGGATGCCGGGCAGCCACTCGCCCAGCCAGGGCAGCTCGCCGCGCGGCCCGGCGAAGGCGTAGACGATTGCCAGCGCGCCGATCACGGTCATGCCCAGCCCCACCGCGCGACGGCTCGCCTCCAGCACCGTCACGGTGGCGATGATGGCGATGCGGATGTCGGTCTCGCTCCAGAAGCCGGCGCGATTGATGATCTCGTCCAGGAAGAAGACCAGATAGCCGCCGGTGACCACGGCGCCGCAGAAGAAGGCGATATCGATCAGCCAGCCGACGACTCCCCGCTTGCGGTGGGGGCCGAACACCGGAAACATCAGGAAGGCGAGCATCATGATCAGCGCCAGGTGAATGCCGCGCTGATAAAACAGGCCCAGCGGCTGGATACCCGCCGAATAGAGCTGGAACAGGGACAGCCCCACCGCCACGATGGTGATTAGCCACAACACGAAGCGCGGCTGAATGGCATTGCCCCCGGGCATCGTCACGGGCGGGCTGTTGGATTCGTTCATCGGACTCCTCGTCAGACGTCGTCAGGCTTGCCTGTCGCTTCAGGCTTGTTGAGCTGTAGGGTGACGCGCTCGCCGGCGGCCAGGCCGCTCAGGCTGATGCGGTACTCGCCGCCATCGTCCTGCCACAGCAGGCGATGGTCGACGCTCGGCGATCCGACCCGGAGCACATAGCGGTCGCCGGGCACGGGCTCGTCGATGTTCTCGATCCAGTAGCCGCCCTCGCCATCCGAGACCTGCTCGCCGCGGCCGAGCGTGTGGCCGAGGCCCGCCGCGAAGTCGGGCTGGTGGCTGCGCTCGAGCACCATCCGCCCCTGGTGGTAGCGATAGCAGTCGAGTACCGGAAACTTCTTGACCGAGTGGTTCCAGCCCAGACACCAGCGCATGCCGGGCTCGAGGGGGACCTCGACCAGGGTATCGCCGGCGGCATCGAGCACGGCCAGCGACGCGCCGTCCTCGGCCTTCGCCGTCACCGCGACCAGCCCCAGCCAGCCGACGATGGCCGCTGCCAGCAGGCGATACCGCCGGCCATTATACGGCCGGCAACACGACGGCAGGGCGGGCATCCTCGCCCACCCTGCCATCATGCGCTTGCTTGCCCGGCTCGACAGCGATGCGACCTTCATGCGTCACACCTCCCGCCGCGCCGCCGCGTCATGGGCGCAGCTTGTCGGGAATCTCGGCATCGACCTCTTCGTAGTAGCGGATCGCCCCGGGATGCAGCGGCACCGGCGTCGAGCCCATGGTGAACTCGATGGTGGTGTCGTTGGCCGCCGGGTGCACGGCGATCAGGTCGTCGATGCGTTCGAAGAGCACCTTGGTCAGGTTGTAGGCCAGCTCCTCGTCCATGTCGGCGTTGACGACCAGCACGTTGGGGATACTGATGGTCTGCACCGGCTCCTCCATACCGTCGTACATGCCGGCCTTGAGCTGATAGGCGGCGAATACCGGCTCCTGCTCCTGCGCGTTGGCGATCTCCTCGTCGGAGAGGCCAATCAGGCGGATGTCACGGGTGGCGGCCAGGTTGAGGATCGAGCTGGTGGGCGGCCCGACGCTCCAGAAGCCTGCATCGATGTCGCCGTCACGGATGGCGTCGGCGGTCTCGTTGAAGTTCAGCCGCTGCGGCGTGATGTCATCGTAGGTGATGCCGTTGGATTCCAGCAGCGCGCGGGCGTTGAGCTCGGTGCCGCTGCCCGGGGCGCCGACGGAGACACGCTTGCCCTTCAGGTCCGCCAACGACTCGATGTCGGAGTCGGCGAGCACCACCAGCTGCACCGCGTTGGGGTAGACCGAGGCCAGCGCGCGGGTGTTCTCGATCTGGCGGCCCTCGAAGTCGCCGCTACCCTCGTAGGCCTGCTGGGCGGTGTCGGCCAGCACCAGGGCCAGGTCGGCATCGCCACGCATGATCAGCCCCATGTTCTCGACCGAGGCGCCGGTCACTTCGGCACTCGCTTCGTAGCCTTCGAGGTGGTCGTTGATGATCTCGGCGAAGCCACCACCGATCGGATAGTACACGCCGCCGGTACCGCCGGTAGCGATCGAGAGCTGTTGGGCGCTCGCCAGCGGGGCCACGACCAGCAGCGAAGCGGCTGCCGCGTATTTGAGAGCTCGCATGGATTTCCTCCGTCCTGAAACCGGGATCGTTTATGGTTGTTGCGGACGCACCGGGCAAGGCCGGCCGCTTACCTGAAAAAACTAGCACGCCCCAGCGCCTAGGGGCTAATTCTCAGTTTCTACGTTTTGGTGAATTTTCGGCAATTCCACCAAGGTCGGCGCAACCCGGCCCACCGGACGGCGGCTTTCGCGGCGGCGCGAAAAAGTCGCGAATCGGTACTGGCAAAATCGCCGAAATGCCCCCATGATGTGTGTGTCGCAACCGCCCACTGGAGCATCATGAGTACGGCACGACATTCTTCCAACGCGGAACTCCTCGACCCCCCGCGAAGATGCCCTGACCTCGATGTCAGGGATTTGGAAAAACGCACACGCCTCATGCGCATCGTCACACGGCTGATCGCCGTTTCCGACCTTGGCTGTCGCGAAATCGCTCGCCGCGCCGGGCTTCCGGCACAGAAGATCAGCGATCTGCTGGCAGGCCGCCTCGAGCACCTCTCTCTCGACGAGCTACGTCTGGTCTATCACACTGTCGACCCGGACAGTGCGCTCGATTACTAGCGCGCCAGCCCGCCGTCTCGAGACGACGCGCCTCGCGGCCAAATAAAGAACGCCTCGCTCAAGCGAGGCGTTTATGTATGGCGAGGCCCTCTTTGCGCGCCGGATCACTCCTCGCGCTGTTCGTACTCTTCTGCGGCCTTGAGCGCCTCCACCTCCGTCTCGTGCTCGGAGACGACGATCTCATTGTCGGGGTCCGTCTCGTCGATGACATGCCAGCCGGTCACCGGCAGGTTGATATCCTCGGCATCGCGAATCGGTTCGACGCGCGCCTGCTTGGGTCCGCTCTTGGGCATGTTGCCTCCTTGCTGGTTGACGTGTGCCTCATCAAGCTAGCCAAGCCCCGGGGGAAAGCCAAACGCACCCAGGCACGGCTCACTCGTCGGGTGGCAGGTCGGTCACCGCTCCGCTGCTGGCGGAGCTGACCGTGCGTGCGTACCTGGCCAGCACGCCGCGGGTATAGCGTGGTGGCGGCTGGCGCCAGGCCGCACGGCGGCGGGCGAGCTCCTCCTCGTCGACGCCAAGCTCGATGGTGTCCACCTCGGCGTCGATGGTAATGGTGTCGCCGTCCTCCACCAGCGCCAGCGGCCCGCCGTCGAAGGCCTCCGGCGAGACATGCCCCACCACGAAACCGTGGCTGCCGCCGGAGAAGCGGCCATCGGTGATCAGCGCCACGGAGTCGCCCAGGCCCCGCCCCATGATCGCCGAGGTGGGCGTGAGCATCTCGCGCATGCCCGGGCCGCCCCGCGGGCCCTCGTAGCGGATCACCACCACGTCGCCGGCCATGACCGTGCCGTCGTTGATGCGCGCCTGGGCCTCCTCCTCCGAGCCGAATACCCGCGCGGTGCCGGAAAAGCGCGTGCCCTCCTTGCCGGTGATCTTGGCCACGGCCCCGTCCGGGGCCAGGTTGCCATGCAGGATGCGCAGGTGGCTCTCGCGCTTGATGGGGGCCTCCAGCGGCGCGATGATCGGCTGGCCCTCGGGATACGGCCCGACCCCGGCCAGGTTTTCGGCCAGCGTCCTGCCGGTGACCGTGAGGCAATCGCCGTGCAGCAGGCCGGCGTCGAGCAGGGTCTTCATCAGCGGCTGGATGCCGCCGATCGCCACCAGCTCGCTCATCATGTAGCGCCCGCTCGGGCGCAGGTCGGCAAGCACCGGCACACGCCGGCCGATCTCGGTGAAGTCGGCAAGCGAGAGCGGCACGCCCACCGTGCTGGCCATGGCGATCAGGTGCAGCACTGCGTTGGTGGAGCCGCCTAGGGCAATCACCATGGTAATGGCGTTCTCGAAGGCCTCGCGGGTCATGATGTCGCTGGGCTTGATGTCGCGTTCGAGCAGTTCGAGCACGGCGGCACCGGCCGCCTCGCAGTCGGCGCGCTTGGCCGGCGACACCGCCTCCTGGGCCGAGCTCCCCGGCAGGCTCATGCCCAGCGCCTCGATGGCCGAGGCCATGGTGTTGGCGGTATACATGCCACCGCAGGAGCCCGGGCCGGGAATCGCCGTCTCCTCGATCTGCTTCAGCTCGATCAGGTCCAGGTCGCCGCGGCTGTGGGCGCCCATGGCCTCGAACACCGAGACGATGTCGGTATGGTTGGCGCCGGGCCGGATGGTGCCGCCATAGACGAACACGCTGGGCCGGTTCAGCCGCGCCAGCCCCATCAGGCAGCCCGGCATGTTCTTGTCGCAGCCGCCGATGGCCACCAGGCCATCGAAGCCCTCGCAGCCGGCCACCGTCTCGATGGAGTCGGCGATCACCTCGCGCGAGACCAGTGAGTACTTCATGCCCTCGGTGCCGTTGGCGATGCCGTCGGAGATGGTGATGGTATTGAAGATCACGCCCTTGCCGCCGGCCGAGTCGGCGCCGTCGCGGGCCCGCTCGGCGAGCTCGTGGATGTGGCTGTTGCACGGCGTGACCATGCTCCAGGTGGAGGCGATGCCCACCTGGGGCTTGGTGAAGTCCTCATCGGAAAAGCCCACCGCGCGCAGCATGGCGCGGCTGGCCGACTTGCCGACGCCATCCACCACCGGGGCGGAGTGGCGGCGGCGCGGGTCCGAGGTGTCGCTCATGGGCGGTCTCCGTTTCGATCGATCGGGTGATCTACTGAGGGTGGCCGCCCGAGGCCGAGCTGGCAAATATCCCGCCATTCACCGAGGCCACGCGACGTGGCCTCGCAAGACGGCGGCAATGCCTCAGCGTCCCGGATAGGGATCCGCTCCGGCCAGCTCGCGGGTCATCATGCGGTCGCTGTAGGCGATGCCGTAGCGCTTCCTCGACCAGGCGTAGAGCGCCAGGCCGCCGCCCATCCAGCCGGCGAACATCAGCCATTCGACCGGTGCCAGCGCGGAGGGACTGCCGGGCAGATAGAGGGCGATGAGCCCCAGGGAGAGCAGGATCGAGAGGCTGCCCACCAGCTTGCCGTGGCGCACCCGGAACGGGCGCGGCATCTCCGGCTCGCGACGCCGCAGCACCACGAACGACACCGCCACGAACAGGTAGGCGATGACGATGCCGAGCCCGCCGGCCACGACCAGCCAGACCAGGGCCGGACGGCCGAAGAACGGCGCGATCGACGAGAGCACGCCCATCACCAGGATGGCGTTGGTGGGGGTGCGGTGCTTGGGATGCAGCTTGGCCAGCCAGGCCGGCAGCATGCCGGAGTGCGCCAGCGCATAGATCGCCCGCGAGCCACCCACGTAGAAGGCGTTCCAACTGGTGACGATGCCCGCGATACCGGCCAGGATCATCAATTTGCCCGCCCATGGCGCCTGGAAGACGGCCTGCATGGCATCCGGCACGGCCAGGGAACTGGTAGCCAGCTGGTCGGGGTTCAGCATCAAGGAGGTGCCGAGGATGATGAACGAATACCAGAACACCGCCATGATCACCGAGATCATCAATACGCGGCCAATCTCGCGAAACGGCAGGTTGATCTCCTCGGCCGCCTGGGGGATGACGTCGAAACCCACGAACATGAAAGGCACCATGATGATCACCAGCATGATGCCCCCCAGGACCCCATGCTCGACGGAGAACAGCGGCTCCATGGCCGTTGTGCTGCCCTGGAACAGCGCGCCGGTGATGAACAGGATGCCCACCACCAGGATCAGCAGGGTCACCAGCTTCTGCAGCAGTGCCGCGGTGCGGATGCCCACGTAGTTCACCCACATCATCAGCACCGAGCCGGCCACCCCGACGGCCACCCAGGTCGCCTTCACCTCCCAGCCGGCGATAGTCCACAGGTGCCCCACGGCGTAGTCGGGGAACAAGTGCTCGACGACGGTGGGCAACGCCACGGCCTCGAAGGCCACCACGCTGACGTAGCCCAGGGTGATCGCCCAGGTGCACAGGAAGGAGGCGAAGTGCCCCAGCGCCCGGTAGCTGTAGACATGCTCGCCGCCCACCTGGGGCATGGCGGAGGCGAGCTCGGCGTAGGTGAGGCCCACCAGCACGATGATCAGCCCGCCGACCAGAAAGGCCGTGATCGCGCCCAGGCTTCCGGCCGACTGGATCCAACTGCCGGTCAGCACGATCCACCCCCAGCCGATCATGGCGCCGAAGGCCAGCGCCAGCACATCCTTGCGAGCCAGCACTCGAGCCAGCTGCCCCGCCGCTTTTCCGTTTTCCTGGGTCATGTCGTCCTCGCGATTGTCGTTGTTGACGTCGAATATACTTTTCGCTTGTGCTTAAAATAATCAACAACAGATTCGCAAGTCACGGCATCGATATCAAGCTAGACCTTTGCCTCGCGACCTTCACGCCCCGCGACGCAACCGCCGGGGAGCGCTCCTGCGACCGGCTCACAGCGGGCGGGCGCGTTCGTGGGGCGCCGCGCTCGCCACGGCCAGGCTGACCAGGGTCGAGGCCGCCAGCGCACCGAGGAACGGCGGCAGCGTGGGAATGCTGCCCGGAAAGCTCGCCGCCAGCACGCCGGCCGCCAGGCTGCCCTGGGCGACCCAGCCCGGCAGGATGGCGCCGAGCAGGCCCGCCATGCCTCCCGCCATCGCGGCCAGCGGGGTCATGCGCCGCCACAGACCGAGCAGCACCGGCACCACGATGGCGGCGCACAGCAGGTCGGCAATCAGGAACAGGCGCAGCACCGAGAGCCCCTGCAGCGCCACGATCACCACCGGCACCATCAGCGCCACGCTGACCAGCCGCGCCGCCCCGATGGAGAGCCCACGCCTGCCGGACCCCGCCACCACCAGCGAGGCAATGCCGTTCTGCAGGGTATCAACGCTGGAAGCGACCAGCGTGACCGCCAAGACCAGCGCCGGCAGCGCCAGCCAGCCCGGCGCCTCGCCGAGCAGCGCGAAGAACGGCATCGGCGGCTCACCGAGCGTCAGGCCACTCATCGCCGCGAGCATGCCGAGCCCGCCCACCAGCGCGACCACCGCCACGGTAGTCGCGCCGCCCAGCCAGGCGCCGCGATGCAGCGCACGCTCGTCGCGGGCGGCCCAGACCCGCTGCCAGTATCCCTGGTGGAAGAGATTGGCGGCGGTGACCGCGATGACCAGGGTCAGCGCCACGCCCAGCGCGCCGTCGACGGGAATCGACGGCAGCGCTGCCCCGACGGGCATCTCGGGCAGACGCACGAGGGCGACGCCGCCCACGATGAGCAGCAGGGCGATCAGCAGCCACGCTTGCCAGCGATCGGTGGCCAGGCTCGCCCGCAGGCCGCCGATGGCAGTGTAGAGCAGCGTGGTCGCGGCCACGCCGATCACCACCAGTGCCGGCGGTACTTCCGACAGCAGCGCCGTAATCGCACCGATAGCGGTCAGCTCGGCGGCCAGGAAGCAGGCCATGTAGAGCACCGAGACCAGCGCCACCCAGCGCCGCACGCCGGTGCCGTAGCAGGCTTCGGCGAACTCGCCGATGCTGCGCCCCTCAGGCAGCTGGCGCCGGATCGCCGGGCCGTAGAGCCCCAGCACGATGAACGGCAGCGCCGAACCGATGGCATAACCCGCCAGCGCCACCGGGCCGACGAAGGCGCCGATCTCCGGCGGCGCGAAGAGGATCCACGCGCCCATGCCCGAGGCCAGGAACGACAGCCCCAAGGTAGCGGCGGACTGAGAGTTGCGGGCGGTGACGTAGTCGTCGAGAGGGCCGTCGGCCCGGCGGGCACGCAGGCCCAGGAAGGCAAAGCACAGCAGCGCCGCGCCGAGCACGGCTGACGTCAGGTAGAACATGTCGCACTTCCTCCGCCGGTATGAACCGGATCAGGTTCCAGGGTCAGCGACTGGCGCTCTCTCAGCCTCGCCGTAGCGAGACTCCCCTGGCGACAGTGAAGGTATGGGTCATCACGAGACTCAAGCCGGCCCTACACGAGCCGATATGACCTCGAGCCTCTGGAAATGATATAACAATGAAAAAACCAGAACACTCCTCCCTCGCAGGGAACCGCCATGTTTAGCGAAGCCAAGGAACACGCCCCCGGGCACCTTCACCACCTCTTTGCCGACCCCTACTCCGCCTTCGACAACCTGGCCGTCGAGCGCCAGCTGCACCTGCGGGTCGCCCTGCAGGCACTGGTCGGCGAGCCGCTGGTCAATGGCCGACTGACGCTGCGGGTCATTCATGGCTGGGAGAACGGCGGCTTCGAGCCCGCCGACCTGGCCCACGCCGACTACCGCATCGCCTCGCTCGACGACCTGGCGCGGATCAGCAGCGACCACCAGCGGGCCATCGACGGCGCTGCCCCGCTGCCTCGCGACGACGCTTCGCTGCTAGCCGCACCGCTGGCCGACGCCATCGCCGCCGCCGAGGCCAAGGGACAGGCCCTCGACGAAGAGACGCGCACCATCCCGGCGCGCTGGCCCGCCTTCGACCAAGGGCTCACGCTCTACACCTTCTTCAAGGTCTATCACCGCCTCACCTACGGCGAGGACGACAGCTACCGCTCGATCCAGTGCCGCACCGCGGAAGGCCCCCGCGAGATCCACGAATTCCATCTCGAAGAGGGCGAATTCGCCGTGATCCGCCCGGCAGACGACGCTTCCGGCGACAGCGTGCTGGCGCTGCACGTCAGCCAGCTCGAGCCGGTGCGGATGCTGTTGGAAGCGTGCCGCCTCTGAAACGCCACACCCCGCCTTGCGAGGCCGCTACTTCTCCCGCGGCACCCTGCCCATCAGGTAGAACTCTGGGTTGGGTGGCGTGCCGGTGAGGGTGACCAGGCGGTTGGAGAGGCCGAAGAAGGCGGTGATGGCGCCGATGTCCCAGATGTCGTCGTGGGTGAAGCCGACCTCGGTGAGGCGCGCCTGCCACTCGTCGGTGAGTTCACCCACCTCCAGGCCGCAGTGCAGCGCGAAGTCGAGCATCACCCGGTGGCGTTCGCTGATCGGCGCGGTGCGGTGGTTGATCGCCACCTGGTCAGCCAGCAGCGGATCCTTGCTGTAGATGCGCACCAGCGCACCGTGGGCGACCACGCAGTAGAGGCAGCGGTTGCGAGCGCTGGTGGCGACCACGATCATCTCCTTCTCCGCCTTGGTCAGGGTCTCGGATTCCCGTTCCATCAGTGCGTCGTGGTAGGCGAAGAAGGCGCGGAACTCGTCGGGGCGATGCGCCAGCATCAGGAACACATTGGGCACGAAGCCGGCCTTCTCCTGCACGGCGAGAATGGTCTCGCGGATGTCTGCAGGCAGGCCGTCGATCGACTCGGGAACGGAAAAACGGCTGATCGGTGCGGTCATGGTTGAGCCTTCGTTATCCTTGTGATTATGACAGTTAACGTCAACGTAAAGGTGTTGTCCATGCGACCTCCGCGCATCCCTCGCGCTAGGCGCCTTGTCCCACCTCCACGATGGAGTGGATCACGACCCGGTGACAAGACACAGCAGCGCCAGCAGCCAGCGGGCTAACCCGACCACGGTTACAGGGAGGGAAGGGATTCAGCAGGTTACCCAGTCACGATAGCTCCAGTATCTGGTCCAGATACCACGCCTACCGATGCCTTGCTGCAAAAAACTTAGCCCCTGTAAACGCAAGCGCCCCATCGGAACGGCGGGGCGCCTGCGTGCCTGAGCCGGATCAGCTCAGCGAGATGGTGCTGTTGATGCCGCTGGAGACGTTCTCGGGTTCGAACCAGCGCGCGGTGACGGTCTTGGTCTGGGTCCAGAACTGGATCGCCTGTTTGCCGTTGGGGCCCAGGTCACCGAGCTTGGAGCCGCGCGAGCCGGTGAAGCTGAAGTAGGCCACCGGCACCGGGATCGGCACGTTGATACCGACTTGGCCGACATCGATGTCGGTCTCGAAGCGGCGCGCCACCCAGCCGGAGTTGGTGAAGATCGAGGTGCCGTTGCCGTTGGGGTTGGCATTGATGAACTCGATCGCCTCATCCAGGGTATCGACGCTGACCACGCACAGCACCGGGCCGAAGATCTCCTCGCGGTAGATGGTCATCTCCGGCTTGACGTCGGCGAACACGGTGGCACCGACGAAGTTGCCGTCCGGGTAGCCCTCCACCTGACAGCCGCGGCCGTCGACCAGCAGCCTGGCGCCCTCTTTCTCGCCGGCGTCGATCAGGCGCACCACGCGATCGCGGGCAGCCTTGGAGACCAGCGGGCCGAGGTCGGCGTCGCGCTGGGTGCCCGGCCCCACCTTCATGTTGCGCGCCCCCTCGACGATATCGTCGAGCCAGGCCTTGGCCTCGCCCACCAGCACCACCACCGAGTTGGCCATGCAGCGCTGGCCGGCAGCTCCGAAGGCGGAGCCCAGCAGGTTGTTGATGGCCTGGCTGCGGTTGGCGTCGGGCATCACCACGCAGTGGTTCTTGGCCCCCATCATCGACTGCACCCGCTTGCCTGCCTCGGAGGCGCGGCGGTAGATGTGGGTGCCCACGTGGGTGGAGCCGATGAAGGAGAGCGCCTTGATGTCGGGGTGGTCGCAGATCTGGTTGGCCACGTCGGGGCCGCCGTGCACCACGTTGAGCACCCCAGCCGGCACGCCCGCCTCGTGGGCCAGCTCGACCAGGCGCATGGTGGAACTGGGGTCCTGCTCGGAGGGCTTGAGCACGAAGGTGTTGCCGGCGGCGATGGCCAGCGGGAACATGAAGCAGGGCAGCATGATCGGGAAGTTGAAGGCGGTGATGCCGGCGCCCACGCCCAGCGGCTGATTGAGGGTGTAGACGTCGACCTCGTTGGCCGCGTTCTCGGCCAGCTCGCCGAGCTGCAGCGAGGTGATCGAACAGGCGTGCTCCACCACCTCCAGGCCGCGGCCTACCTCGCCGGCAGCGTCGGGCAGTGTCTTGCCGTGTTCCTCGGTGATCAGCGCGGCAAGCTCCTCGGTATGTTCGCGAATCAGCGCCTGGAACTTGAGCATGATGCGCATGCGCTTGGCCAGCGGGGTCTTGCGCCACTCCTTGAACGCGGCCTTGGCGCTGGCCACGGCGCGATCGACCTCCTCGGCGGTGCAGAACGGCACACGCGCCACCACTTCCTGGGTGGCGGGGTTGATCACGTCGCGCCACTCCTGGCTCTGGGACGGGACGGCCTGGCCGTCGATGTACATGGATATCTCGCGTACGGACATGGCGATGCTCCTGGTTTGTCGTTGTAAACCGGCTGGTTCCGGGAGCGCTGAAGATGGAACCATTCAGCGCCGCCTTAGACTTTCTGTGTATAAAAACACGAAGTGCGATGAATTCGAGTCTATAGAGCCGTCCTGCGGCATGACAACGGGCACTTCTTCACAAGATTTGTGCAACAATGCACAACCCGACACACTGCAGCGCAGGTGGCCCCGTGCTCGACTGGCAGGACATCCAGATTTTCCTCGAAGTGGCACGCAGCCAGCGGCTCACCGACGCCGCTCGGCGCCTGGGCCTGGACCACTCCACGCTGTCGCGCCGTACCCGTCGCTTCGAGCAGAAACTCAATACCCAGCTCTTCGAGCGTAGCACCCATGGCTACCACCTGACCGAAGCCGGCCAGCAGCTGCTCGCCCACGCCGAGGAGATGGCGCGCCACGCCTTCGAGGCGGGCGAGAGCCTGGCCGACAAGAACCGCCAGCTCAGCGGCCAGATTCGCCTGGGCGTGACCGAAGGCTTCGGTACCTGGGTGATCGCCCCGCTGCTCGCCGCCTTCTGCGAGCGCCACCCAGGGATCACCCTGGACCTGCTCGCCCTGCCGCGGGTGGTCAACCTGAGCCGTCACGAGGCCGACCTGGCGATCACCGTGGAGCGCCCGGCAAGCCAGGGGCTGGTCATCTCGCGGCTGTGCGACTACCGTCTGAGGCTCTACGGCAGCGAGAGCTACTTCCGCCGTCACGGCCGCCCCACGCGGCTCGACGAGCTGGGCCAGCATCGGCTGATCGGCTACGTCGACGACCTGATCTTCAGCGAGCAGCTCAGCTACCTCGACCCGTTGCTCGACCCGGCAGTAGTGGGCCAGCCGGGGCCGCACTTCTCGATTCGCAGCACCAGCGTCACCACCCAGCACGCCGCCGCCTTGCAGGGGGCAGGGCTCGCCGTGCTGCCGTGCTTCATGGCCGAGACCGGAGACCGGCTCGAGAGCGTGCTGAACGATGACGTGGAGATCGTGCGCCAGTTCTGGATCACCTCACGCCAGGAGCAGCGCCGCCTGGCGCGGGTGCGGCTACTGTGGGACTTCCTGCGCGAGGCGCTGGAGGCCAATCGGGCGCTGCTGATGGGCGAGGCGCGGGAGCTGGTGCTGCCCAGCGCCTGAACTCCACTATCCAGCCGCAACGCCCAGCCGCGCTCACGTCACCGCCCCGCGCTGCTGAAAGCGCGGGGCCAGATACTCGCCTGCGCTCAGCACCTCACGCAGATGCCGCGCCGCCTGCCAGACGTCCTCATGGCTCAGGTAGAGCGGCGCGAAACCGAAGCGCATCAGCCCCGGCTCGCGGTAGTCGCCGATCACGCCGCGCTCTATCAGCGCCTGGACGATGGCATAGCCAGGGTTCGGGGCGTTGGAAGAGCCATGGTTCGACACCACCAATCCTACCTGGCTGCCGCGCTGAGCCTCCGGCGGCGTGATGTCACTGATGCCATGCTCGTCCAGGCAGCCACTCAGCGACTCGCGAAACAGCTCAATCAAGCGTTGGCTCTTGTGGCGTAGCGCAGCGAGATCCACCTCCTGCCACAGGGTCAGCGATGCTTCCAGCGCCGCGAAGGCGAGGGGCGAATGGGTACCGGTGCGGAATTGCGAGATGCCTGGCGCCGGCGCGTAGTCGGCTTCGAAGGCGAACGGCGCCGCGTGCCCCAGCCAGCCCGACAGGGGCTGCCAGCCCCGGTTCTGACAGTCACGCCGCACGTAGAGAAAGGCCGGCGCGCCGGGGCCGCCATTGAGGTACTTGTAGGTACAGCCCACCGCGTAGCGCACGCCGCAGGCGGCGAGGTTCACCGGCAGCGCGCCGGCCGAGTGGGCCAGGTCCCAGACGACCTCGGCGCCGCTGGCATGGACCTGACGGGTGATCGCCGCCATGTCGCGCAGGCGCCCGGTGCGATAGTGCACGTGGCTGAGCACCACCGCCGCCACCCGCTCGTCGAGGTACGCCTCCAGCGCTGCCCCTTCCGGCACGACCCGGTGCTCGAAGCCGCCGAAGCGACAGAAGCCCTGGGCGATGTAGCCGTCGGTGGGAAAGTTGCCCCCTTCACTGAGAATCACCGGCCGCGCCCGTCCCTGTCCCTCGGTGATATAGCCCAGCAGCTTGTAGAGGTTGTGGGTGATGGTGTCGCTCACCAGCACCTCGCCCGGCGCGGCGCCGAGCAGCGGCGCCAGCCGGTCGCCGAGCCGCTCGGGAGCGTCGAACCAGCCCTGGTTCCAGCCCTGGATCAACGAGTCGCGCCACTGCGCCATCAGCGCTTCGACGGCCCCGGCAGCAGCCACGGGCTGGGCACCCAGGGAGTTGCCGTCGAGATAGATCGCCCCCTCCGGCAGCGCGAAGCGTGACTTGAAAGTCGCCAGCGGGTCCTGGCGGTCCAGCTCACGGACATCAGCGAGAGTCAGGGGCATGATCGGCTCCGGCAAGGGGAAACAAGGATCGGGAAGCGGCGATCAACCAGCTCACGCCGCTAGCCTTCCAGCTCGCGCAGAATGGCGCGCACCGGCGCGGCATCGGCCCCGGCCAGTTTCAGCGGCAGGGCGACCAGCTCGTAATGGCCCGGCGGTACCGCGTCCAGCACCAGCCCTTCGAGGATCGCCATGCCGTGGTGCCGCACCCGATGGTGCGCCAGCAGGGCACTGTCCACCTCGGGGTCGAGCGAAGGCGCATCCACCCCGATCAGCCTGGCACCACGCTCGGCCAGCAGGTCGATGCTCTCCGGCGCGAGAGTGGTGAAGTCGCTGCGCCATTCCTCGTGAGGGAAACGCGCCCAGGTGCGTAGCAGCACCCGTTCGACGCTTTTCGGCAGCACCGGCAGCAGGTGCTCGGGCTCGACCCTCGGCCTGGCATGACGCATGTCCAGCACCACGCAGGGGCCGATGTAGCGGGTCAGGTCCACCTCATCGATCGGCTGGCCGTCGGCCGCGTAGTGGCTCGGCGCGTCGGCATGGCTGCCGGTGTGGGTGGAGAGCGTCAGGCGCGAGACGTTGACCGGACAGTGCTCGCCGAGCACCCAGCTCGGCTCGCGGGCGAAGGCCGTATCGCCCGGCCACACCGGCATGCCGGGGCGCAGCGGCTGGGAGATGTCATGGAGCCGGCTCACGAGGCGCCCTCCTCGAGGGTGGTGCGCACCGACCACAGCTCGGGGAAGAACTGCAGGTCCAGCGCCTTGGCGAGATACGAGGCCCCGCCGGTGCCGCCGGTACCAGGTTTCTGGCCGATGATGCGCTCCACGGTCTTCAAGTGACTGAAGCGCCACTGCTGGAAATGGTACTCGGTATCGACGAGCTTCTCGGCCAGCTCATAGAGCTCCCAGTGACGCCCGACATCGCGATAGATATCCGCCCAGGCCTGCTCCACCTCGGTGCTGGGCCGGTAGGGCTCCGACCAATCGCGTTCGATCACCGACTCGGGAAGGTCGAAGCCGCGCCGCGCCAGCAGCTGAAGGGTGATGTCGTAGAGGCTGGGCGCATGCAGCACTTCGCGGAGCCGCTGATAATGCGCCGGATGCCGACGGTGCACCTCGACCATCGCTGCATTCTTGTTGCCGAGCAGGAACTCCAGCTCGCGATACTGGAAGGACTGGAAGCCCGAGCTCTGGCCCAGGCTGTCGCGAAAGCGCGCGTAGTCGGCCGGTGTCATGGTCACCAGCACCTCCCAGGCGTTGATCATCTGCGCCTGGATTCGCGCCACCCGGGTGAGCATCTTGAACGCCGGGCGCAAGCGGTCGGCGGCGATGTTGGCGGCTGCGGCATGAGCCTCATGCAGGCACTGCTTGAGCCACAGCTCGGAGACCTGATGAATGACGATGAACAGCATCTCGTCATGCTCCGCGGTACCCGGCTGCTGGGCCGACAGCAGCGGTCCCAGCTGCAGGTATTCGCCGTAGCTCATCGGCTGGTCCCAGTGGACGCCCTCCTGCGAGAGGTCCAGCGCACCGCCGCGCGGCGCTTCGTTGCTCTTCCTCGTCATGGCCGCTTCCGTCCTGTCCGGCTGTCTATCGACAGTGTACGAAGGGAATTCACCCCAAGGCCACCGACGCCTATCCGCGGGGTGCCGCTGTCGTCAACAGTAGCGCCACCGTGAGCAGCAACAGCCCCATCAGCACGCCCTCGGTGGCGATGCTGCGGCGCAGCCGGCGCCCGGCCCCCGGTACGCCGCGCTCGATGGCCGGGACCAGGCGCCACTTGTTGAACGCGCCCAGCGCGAGCAGCAGGACCACCAGCCCCAGTTTCAGCATCAGTACCTGGCCGTAGGCGGACCCCAGCAGGAAGGCGGGACGCCCCTCCACCAGCCAGATCGCCAGGCCGCCCCCGGCGAGCAGCAGCAGTGGGATCAATACCAGCCCGAGGCGCCCGAAACGCCGCAGCAACCGCACCGGAGGCGTGCCGCGATGCTGCTCGCCGGCCAGTCGATACAGTGGCATCAGGGCGGCCAGCCAGAAAGCCGCGACGAGTAGATGAAGCATCAGCAGGCCGCCCAGGC
Organism: Halomonas sp. SS10-MC5; assembly: GCF_015992245.1. NCBI lineage: Bacteria > Pseudomonadati > Pseudomonadota > Gammaproteobacteria > Oceanospirillales > Halomonadaceae > Halomonas > Halomonas sp. SS10-MC5. Next base: position 3,654,078 of record NZ_CP065435.1, read on the forward strand.
GGAAGTCGCCGCGGGTATGCCCCACCTGGGCGAAGGCCAGCAGCGCCAGGGCCGCACCGACCAAGCCGACCCCTTGGCGCACGGCGAGCCATCGTCCCTCCCATAGGCTGAGTTGCAGCAGCAGGAACCCGGCCACCGCCAGAAAGAGGCGATGCCCTTGGGGGCTTTCCGCTACGATTCGAAGCAGGATCGGGTCTCTCGCCGCGGCCAGGCTACCCCCGCCCAGATAGGCGGCCTGCAGCGGCCAGAGCAGAAGCACCAGGCCGATGCCCGCCCAGGCAGCCACCCGGCTGACACGCCGCAGGGTCCGCTCCTCGAAGGACGGCAGACTGGGGAACGCCAGGCGGAACAGCAAGCCGCCCACGGCTAGCAGAGCGGCGCCATAGAACCCCGCCGATACGACGACGCGCCCGGCCGTCCAGACATCCAACCCGAGGAGGATTTGGCCGATCACTCCTGCACCGAGAAGCGGTAGTCTCCCGACATGGTATGGCCGTCCTCGGCAAGGCCGCGCCAGATCACTCGATACTCGCCCGGCACCAGGGTGGCGGCCGGTCGCGCCTCGTGGCGCTCTCCCATCGCGCCGACGGGCGTGTCGCTCAGTTCGATTCCCCCTCCTGGGCCGGAAACCTCGAACTGGGTGATCCGCAACGGCTCACCGAAGCGAAGCTCGAAACGCTCCGGTGATCCCTCAACGCTTTCGCCCTCCGCCGGTACTTGCTCGACCAGGTGGGCATGGGCCCAGAGCGGCTGGCTCATCAGTCCCAGCCATGCCACGACGCCCCAACGCAAGGCGTGCTTGCCTCTTCCTGCCATTGTCTTCGTTCTCTCCCTGGAATAACCGCGATGCATGCCGGAGCAGCCCGGCGCCTCGGCCATCATGTCGCGAACTGCGCTATGAACCAAGAGCCAGTGACAAGCTGCCGCGGCCCGCCTCAGGTCCCGCAGAAAGTACGGAACACCCGCTCGGTGGGCTCGGCCGGGCGCGTGTACTCCTCGCGCCCGGGCTGGTCGTCGAAGGGGTGGGTGACGACTTCGAGCAGCGTCTCGAAGGGGCCGAAGTCGTTCTCGTCCATGGCCGCGGTGAGCGCCTGCTGCACGCGGTGGTTGCGCGGGATGAAGGCCGGGTTGGCCAGGCGCATTCGGCGTGTACGCTCACCTTCGGGCAGCGGCTCCTGGGCGAGCCGCTGGCGCCACTCCTCGAGCCAGCCGGCGATCTCCTCGGGACGCTCGAACAGGGCCACCAGCGAGGCTTCCACCTCGGCGCTCTCGGCGGCATCGGCCAGGCGGCGGAAGGTCAGGGTGAAATCGGCACGCCCGCGATGCATCGACGCCAGCAACGCCTCGATCAGCGCCTTGTCCTCGGGCTGCGCCTGCTGCAGGCCGAGCTTGGCGCGCATCACCGCGAGCCATTCGACCTCGTGCTGCGCGGGGTAGCGCTGCAGCAGCTCGGTGGCGCGCTCCACCGCCCGGTCGCTGTCGTCGTCGATCAGTGGCAGCAGGGTCTCGGCCAGGCGCGCCAGGTTCCACTGGGCGATCCACGGCTGGTTGGCGTAGGCGTAGCGACCGCCTTCGTCGATGGAGCTGAACACCATCTGTGGGTCGTACTGCTCCATGAAGGCGCAGGGCCCGAAGTCGATGGTCTCGCCGGAGATCGAGGTGTTGTCGGTATTCATCACGCCGTGGATGAAGCCGACACCCATCCACTTGGCGATCAACCCCGCCTGGCGTGCCTGTACCGCCTCCAGCAGGCCCAGGTAGCGCTCGCCACCCTTGCGTTTCGTGAGTTCCGGATAGTGCCGCTCGATGGCGTGATCGGCCAGCTCGCGCACGCCGTCGATGTCGCCGCGGGCGGCGAAGTACTGGAAGGTGCCGACGCGGATATGGCTGGCCGCCACCCGGGTGAGGATGGCGCCCGGTTCGGGGATGCCGCGCACCACGTGTTCGCCGGTGGTCACCGCGGCGAGCGCCCGGGTAGAGGGAATGCCCATGGCGTGCATCGCCTCGCTGACCAGGTACTCGCGCAGCACCGGGCCCAGCGGCGCACGCCCGTCTCCGCCGCGGGAGAACGGCGTGCGCCCGGCGCCCTTGAGCTGGATGTCGCGCAGCCGGCCGTCGCGGTCGGTCACCTCGCCCAGCAGTACCGCACGGCCGTCGCCCAGCTGCGGTACGAAGCCACCGAACTGGTGCCCGGCATAGGCCTGGGCCAGCGGCTCCGCGCCGTGCGGCACCACGTTGCCGGAGAACCACACCGCGGCCTCTTCGGCATCGAAGGAGGAAAGATCGAAGCCGAGCGCCTCGGCCAGGGGCCGGTTGAAGGCGATCAGGTGCGGCTCGCGCACGGGCACCGGTTCGAAGCGCGCGTAGAAGCGCTCCGGCAGGCGGGCATAGCGAAGGGTGAAAGGGGGAAACATGTCGACTCCACTGGCGTTCCTGCCCGTCACTTTAGGCCCCCAGGGGTCCAAAATCGAGCGCAGCGCCTTTCGCAAGGTCCCGTGCACCTAGCCAGTGGCGGTAACGGGGTTCTCGAGCTCACGAATACTGGCCACGAAGTCGCTGAAGCGCTCACCCTGGATCAGCACGTGATCACGTAGGGCATGCTCCGCCGCCGCCGGATCGCCGGCTTCGATGGCCGCCACCACGGCCCGGTGCTCGCGCAGCGAACTGTGCATGCGCTGGCGTACCTGCAGCTGCAGGCGTCGGTAGGGCTTTAGCCGCTGCTTGAGCTGGCGCGCCTCGCCGAGCAGGAAACCGTTGTGGCTGGCGCGGTAGATGCAGTCGTGGAAGGCCTCGTTCTCGTAGTAGTACTCGTCGGTATCGCCGGCCAGGGCAGCGGCCTCGCAGCGCTCCAGCGCCCCGCGCAGCTCGGCCAGCTCCGCGTCGCTGATGCGCCGTGCCGCCAGGCGCCCGCACATGCCCTCCAGCTCGGCCATGACCTCGAACATCTCGATCAGCTGGTCGATGCCCACCCGCGCCACGAAGGTGCCCTTCTTCGGTGTGACCGTGACCAGCCCGCTGGCGACGAGCTGCTGGATCGCCTCGCGCACCGGCGTGCGCGAGACGTTGAACTCGCGGCCCAGCGCCTCGGGGTCGAGCCGCTCGCCGGGTGCCAGGCGTCCATTGATGATGGCGTTCTCCAGCGAATCGCGCAGGCGCTGCGCACTGGAGCGCTTGGGGCTGGTCATGGTCACCCTCCTTCCTTCATGCGGCTCGTGAACGGTTCTTCCTGCCGCCTTTTTACTGTAACGGATTTGACATGTGTATACGCAAGCGCTATTGAAGTATACATCAGCAAAGCTGATAAACATCACAAAGTCCTAACTCCTACATAAGAACAACCCTGTGGAGACGCCAAATGCAACGCCACAACACCCTAACCGCCTTCGCCGCCGCCCTCGGCCTGGCCATGGCCTTCAGCAGCGCCGCGTCCGCCAATACCGTGCTGCGCGCCTCGCATCAGTTCCCCGGCGGCCAGGGCGACGTCCGTGATGAAATGGTGCAGATGATGGCCCGCCAGGTGGCCGAGGCCGACGTCGGGCTCGAGATCCAGGTCCACCCCGGGCAGTCCCTGTTCAAGGCCGACGAACAGTGGGGCGCGCTGGTTCGCGGCCGCCTCGACATCACCTCCCTGCCGCTCGACTACGCCAGCGGCCGCCACCCCGAGTTCTCCGCCACGCTGATGCCGGGGCTGGTGCGTAACCACGAACACGCCCAGCGGCTCAACGACTCCGAGTACATGGAGATGATCAAGGAGGTGATCCAGGAGGGAGGCGCTCGTGTGCTGGCCGACGCCTGGCTTTCGGGCGGCTTCGCCTCCAGCGAGCAGTGCATCACCTCGCCCGATACGGTGCAGGGACAGAACCTGCGCGCCGCCGGTCCCGCCTTCGAACAGATGCTGGAAGCGGCCGGGGCCTCGATCGCCTCGATGCCCTCCTCCGAGGTCTACACCGCCATGCAGACCGGCGTGCTGGACGCGGCCAACACCTCGTCGATGTCGTTCATCTCCTTCCGCCTCTACGAGCAGGTCGAGTGCCTGACCGAACCGGGCGACTATGCGCTGTGGTTCATGTACGAGCCGATCCTGATCTCGGAACAGACCTGGCAGAAGCTCAACGAGGAGCAGCAGCAGGCCTTGATCGAGGCGGGCCAGGCCGCCGAGGAGTACTTCGCCGCCGAAGCCGCCGCCATCGACCAGGAGATGGTGGAGGTGTACGAGGAGAACGGCGTCGAGGTGGTGCGCATGAGCGAGGAGGACTACAACGCCTGGCTCGAGATCGCCCGCGAGACCTCGTACAAGAACTTCGCCGAGAACGTGCCCAACGGCCAGGCGATCATCGATGCGGCCCTCGCCGTGGAGTGACGCCCCACCCTTCCCCACGTGAGCCGGGCCACCCGCAACGGGTGGCCCCCGATTCGATCCCCGGGAGGACTGCATGGCCATGGCCCACTCTCAACCCCTCGCACAACGCTACGGCGCCGTCGGCGCCTACATCGGCCTGATGGACCGGTTCTCTCGCCTGCTGGCCTACGTGGCGGGCGTGTTGTTCATCGCCGGCGTCACGGTCATCTGCCAAATGGTCTTCGTGCGCTACGTGCTCGGCATGAGCACCAGTTGGCAGACCGAATTCACCGTGCTCGCGGTCACCGCCGCCATGCTGCTGGGCAGCCCCTACGTGCTGATGACCGGCGGCCACGTGGCGATCACTATCCTGCCGGATGCCCTGGGCGGCTTCGCGCGCCGGCTGATGCAACTGACCGCCGCGCTGTGCGGCCTCGCCTTCTGCGCCGCCCTGGCCTTCGCCGCGTGGGTCTACGTGTGGGAGGCCTGGGAGGGCGGCTGGACCACCGGCACGGTGTGGAACCCGCCGCTGTGGCCCGGGCTGGTGCCGATGGCCGTCGGCGCCACCCAACTGTCATTGCAGTACGTGGCCGAAATCCTGCGCGGGGAGGGCTGAGCATGGATCCGACTACGCTGGGCATCATCGTCGCCGTCGCCCTGATCGTGCTGATGGCGATCGGCACGCCCATCGCCTTCGCCCTGGGCGGCGTCTCGCTGCTGGCGCTGATCTACGACCGCGGCCTGCCCGAACTCATCTACTTCGGCGAGACCTTCTTCGACCGCATCGCCGAGTTCGGCTTCGTCGCCATCCCCATGTTCATCCTGATGGGTGCCGCCGTGGCCTCGTCGCCCACCGGACGCGACCTGTATCGCTCGCTGGATTTGTGGATGGGGCGGCTGCCGGGCGGCCTGGCCGTCTCCAACATCGGCGCCTGCACCATCTTCTCCGCCCTCTCCGGCTCGTCGCCAGCCACCTGCGCCGCCATCGGCAAGATGGGCATCCCCGAAATGCGCACCCGCGGCTACCCCGACGGCGTAGCGGCGGGCTGCATCGCCGCCGGCGGTACGCTGGGGATATTGATACCGCCCTCGGTGACCATGATCATCTACGGCATCTCCACCGAGACCTCGATCGGCCGGCTGTTCATCGCCGGGGTCATGCCGGGCTTCATGCTCGCCGGGCTGTTCATGGCCTGGACCATGATCGCCTGCAAGCTGGCCGGGGGCTACGCCAATCCGATGGCCCAGGCCGCCGCCCAGGTGAAGCGCAACGTGCGCGAGAACCTCGACGCCAACGCCAAGGCGATGATCCGGGTGCTGCCCTTCCTGGCGGTGGTCGGCGGCATCCTGTTCGCGCTCTACGGTGGCGTGGCCACGCCCTCCGAGGCCGCCGGCGTGGGCGCCTTCCTGTGCCTGGCGCTGGCGGTGATCATCTACCGCATGTGGCAGGTCGGGCCGATCAAGCTGATCATGCGCGACTCGCTGCGCGAAAGCGTGATGATCATGCTGGTGATCGCCTGCGCCGAGGTGTTCGCCTACGCCCTCTCCTCGCTGTTCATCACCCAGACCGTAGCCGGCGCCATCGCCGAGATGGAGGTCAACCGCTGGGTGCTGATGGGCGTGATCAACCTGTTCCTGCTGGTGGCCGGCTTCTTCCTGCCGCCGGTGGCGGTGATCGTGATGACCGCGCCGATCCTGCTGCCGATCATCCTCGCCGCCGACTTCGATCCCTACTGGTTCGCGGTGATCCTCACCATCAACCTGGAGATCGGCCTGATCACCCCACCGGTGGGGCTCAACCTGTTCATCATCAAGGGCATCGCACCGGACATCTCGCTGCGCAACATCCTGATGGGCAGCCTGCCCTACGCCCTGTGCATGGTGCTCGGGATCCTGCTGCTGTGCTTCTTCCCGGGCATCGCCCTGTGGCTGCCCGACCTGATCATGGGCTGACGGAGAGAGCCATCATGAACATGACCTTCCTGCAGGAGCTGTTCAACAGCATCACCCAGCGTGATGCGCGGCTATGGCGCCGGCAGGGCGAGTTCACCGCGCCCGACCACGCCCAGCTGCTCGACGCCTGTCGGGAGCTGCTGGAGAGCGACGGCGAAGCCTCGAGCATCAGCCTGGCCAGCCGCGCCCTCACCATGTACCACCGGCTGACGGAAGACGAGCGCACGCGTTTCTTCGAGGGGCTGGCCAGCGACTTCGCCGCCGAGCCGGCGCGCATCGACGCCGCCTACGAGGCCTATCGCGAGCAGCGCGACAACCCCAGCCTGCACGCGCTGTTCGAGGCCTGCGAGCCGCGCCGCCAGGAGCTGTTCCGACGCCTCAACCTGGCCAGCGACGGCACCCATGCGCTGGTGCGCATGCGCGAAGGGCTGCTCGAACGCATCCGCGAGCGCCCCGAACTCGACGCCATCGATGCCGACTTCGCCCATCTGTTCGGCTCCTGGTTCAATCGCGGTTTCCTGATGCTCAAGCGCATCGACTGGAACACCCCGGCCTCGATCCTGGAGAAGATCATTCGCTACGAGGCGGTGCACGAGATTCGCGACTGGGACGACCTGCGCCGGCGCCTCGACGCCCGCGACCGGCGCTGCTTCGCCTTCTTTCATCCGGCCATCGGCGACGAACCGCTGATCTTCGTCGAGGTGGCGCTGTGCAAGGGCCTGCCCGACCGCATCCAGCCCATCCTCTCGGGGGAGAGCGCCGGCGAGCGCGACATCGACGACCCCGAGGCCGCCGACAGCGCCGCCTTCTTCGGCATCAGCAACTGCCAGACCGGCCTGCGCGGCATCTCCTTCGGCAACTTCCTGATCAAGCAGGTGGTGCAGGAGCTCAAGCTGGAGCTGCCGCAGCTCAAGCACTTCGTCACGCTCTCGCCGGTGCCGGGCTTCGCCCACTGGCTCGCCGAGCGACGCGACGACGAGGGGCTGCCCGACGAGCTGCGCCAGGTGCTGCATGAGCTCGACGCCCCCGACTGGCACCTCGACCCGGCCCGCAGCGAGCGCCTCAAGGCGGTGGTCAAGCCGCTGGCCGCCCGCTACCTGGTCGAAGAGAAGAATGCCCGCGGCCTGCCGCTCAACCCGGTGGCCCGCTTTCACCTCGGCAACGGCGCCGAGCTGCACCGCGTCAACTGGCTCGGCGACACCTCGCCCAAGGGGGTGAAGCAGGCCGCCGGACTGATGGTCAACTATCTCTACGTGCTCGACGACATCGAGCGCAACCACGAGAACTACACGGCCAACGCCACCGTGGCCTGCTCCAACGAGGTCCGCGACCTCAACCGCCGCGCCCGGAAGATGGCCAAGGGAGAGCCCGCCAAATGAGTCACAACCTCTTCGAAACCTTCGCCGCCCGCATGCGCGACCGCGGCGATGCCGACTTCATCACCACTCGCGAAGGCCGCCGCTACTCCTACCAGGATGCGCTGGCGGCGAGCGCCCGCCTGGCCGGCGCCCTGGTCGCGCTGGGCGTGACCCCCGGCGACCGGGTCGCGGTACAGGTCGACAAGAGCCCCGAGGCGATCCTGCTCTACCTCGCCTGCCTGCGCATGGGCGGCGTCTACCTGCCGCTCAATACCGGCTACACCGCCGACGAGATCCGCTACTTCCTCGGTGACGCCGAGCCGGCGCTGTTCGTGTGCCGCCCCGCAGCACTGGAGGAGGCCCGCAAGGTGGCCGCCGAGACCGGCTGCCCGGCGGTGGAGGCGCTCGGCATCGATGCCGACGGCAGCCTGATGGCGCGGGCCGAGCGCGCCGAGCCGTTCACCGACATCGAGCCGCGGGACCACGACGACCTGGCCGCGATCCTGTATACCTCGGGCACCACCGGGCGCTCCAAGGGCGCCATGCTCACCCATCGCAACCTGGGCTCCAACGCCACCACGCTGAAGGAAGCCTGGCGCTTCAGCGCCGAGGATCGCCTGATCCACGCGCTGCCCATCTTCCATACCCACGGCCTGTTCGTCGGCTGCAACGTCACCCTGATGGCCGGCTCAAGCATGCTGTTCCTGCCCAAGTTCGATGCCGACGTGATCTTCGACGAGATGCCACGCGGCACGGTGCTGATGGGTGTGCCGACCTTCTACACCCGCCTGGTCGCCGATGAGCGCCTCACGCCCGAGGCCACCGCCCACATGCGCCTGTTCGTCTCCGGCTCCGCCCCGCTCACCGCCGAGACCCACCAGGCATTCCAGGCCAAGACCGGCCACGCCATTCTTGAACGCTACGGCATGACCGAGACCAACATGAACCTCTCCAACCCCTACGACGGCGAGCGTCGCGCCGGCACCGTAGGCAAGCCGCTGCCGGGGGTGGAGTACCGCATCACCGACCGCGAGACCCACCAGCCGGTGCCTCAGGGCGAGATCGGTATGCTCGAGATCCGCGGCCCCAATGTCTTCATCGGCTACTGGCGCATGCCCGAGAAGACCCGCGAGGAACTGCTCGACGACGGCTTCTTCGTCACCGGCGACCTGGCCATGGTCGACGAGTTGGGCTACGTGCACATCGTCGGGCGCGACAAGGACCTGGTGATTTCGGGCGGCTACAACGTCTACCCCAAGGAGGTCGAGCAGGTGATCGACGAGCTGGAGGGAGTGGTGGAATCGGCGGTCATCGGCCTGCCCCACCCCGACTTTGGCGAGGGCGTAACCGCCGTGGTGGTGACGGAGCCCGGCACCGCGATGGAAGAGCAGCAGGTGCTCGACCATCTCGAGGGGCGGCTGGCAAAGTACAAGCAGCCCAAGCGGGTGTTCTTCGCCGACTCCCTGCCGCGCAATACCATGGGCAAGGTGCAGAAGAACGAGCTGCGCAAGCGCTACCAGGACACCTACCGCTGAGAACCAGCCCATGAAGATCGTGATACCCGACGACTATCAGGACTGCGTGCGCCACCTCGACGCCTTCGCCAGGTTGGAGGGCCACGACGTCACCGTCTATCACGACACCGTAGCCGACGAGGACGCCCTGGTGGAGCGCTTCCGCGACGCCGAGGCCCTGGTGCTGATCCGCGAGCGCACGCCGATCACTGCGTCATTGCTTGCCCGGCTGCCCAAGCTGAAGGCGATCAGCCAGACCGGCGGCGGCGCGGCCCACGTCGACCTGGCCGCCTGCAAGCGCCACGGGGTCACGGTCATGGCCGGCACCGGTTCGCCCCATGCCACGGCGGAGCTCACCTGGGGCCTGGTGCTGGCGGCCATGCGCCACATCCCCGAGGAGTTTGCGAACCTCAAGGCCGGCCGCTGGCAGCGCACCCTGGGCACCGACCTCAAGGGCCGCACCCTGGGGATCTTCGGCTACGGCAAGATCGGCCGGCTGATCGCCCGCTACGGCCAGGCCTTCGAGATGAACGTGCTGGTGTGGGGCCGCGAGGGTACCCGCGCCCGCGCCACCGAGGCCGGCCTCGACGTGGCGGCAAGCCAGGCCGAACTGTTCGAACGCAGCGATGTGCTCAGCCTGCACCTGCGCCTGAACGCCGACACCCGCGGCATCGTCACCGCCGCCGACCTCGCGCGCATGAAGCCCGACGCCCTCTTGGTCAACACCAGCCGGGCGCCACTGATCGAGCCAGGCGCGCTGGAGGCGGCGCTGCGCAAAGGCCGCCCGGGCCGGGCCGCGGTGGACGTCTTCGAACAGGAGCCGGTGACCAATCACCCGCTGCTCGCGCTGCCCAACGTGCTCGCCACGCCCCACCTGGGCTACGTGGAGCAGGACAGCTACGAGCGCTACTTCGGCGATGCCTTCGACAACCTGCTGGCCTTCGAGGCCGGCCGGCCGGTGAACAACCTGGCCGAGTGAGAGGAGAGTGCCATGACGTCGTCCCACGACCGTCTCGACCCCGATGGGCTCGCCACGCGCCGCGAGGTGCTCGGCGACGCCTACGTCGATAACGCCCTGGCCCAGGCCGACGAATTCGGCTGGCCGCTGCAGGAGTTGGTGACGCGCAACTGCTGGAACGACATCTGGAACCGGCCGGGGCTGGCACGCCCTACCCGCAGCCTGGTCAACATCGGCATGCTGGTGGCGCTCAACCGCCCCCACGAGCTCAAGGTGCACCTGCGCGGCGCGCTCAACAACGGCTGCAGCGAGGCGGAGATTCGCGAGGTGTTGCTGCAGTGCGTGCCCTACTGCGGCTTCCCGGCGGCCATGGACGGCATGCGGGTCGCCCGCGAGGTGATCACCGCCTACCACGAGGAGCAGGCCGGGGGTTGAGCCGCACCCGACAGTATTGAGAATGATTATCGAGAATGTTAGCCTGCGGCCATCTCACGCGGAGTCACGGCACCATGGCCAAGCAGAGCTACCAGGTCTTCGACATCACCCTTTCCCGCCGCACCCAGCTCACGCCCTCGCTGGCCCGGTTCACCTTCACCGGCGCCGACGTGGCGCGCATGGCCACCCACGCCCCGGACCAGCGCATCAAGCTGTTCTTCCCTACCGCACGCGGCAGCCTCGAGGCCCTGTTCGACTGCGTCGCGGCCGTGCCCGACGACTGGTATGCCGCCTATCGCGGCCTACCGGAGGCCCTGCGCCCGCCGATGCGCACCTACACCATTCGTGCGCTGCGTGCCGGGCATGGCGAAGTCGACATCGAGTTCGTACTGCACGGCGACGAAGGACCGGCCTCGCGCTGGGCGATGCGCGCCCAGCCGGGCGACCGCCTGGCCATGACCGCCCCGACCGCCGACGTGGAAAATCTCGGCGTGGGCTATGAGTGGAAGCCGCCGCGCGGCGTGCAGCGCATTCTCGTCGTGGCCGACGAAACCGCCCTGCCGGCGGCGGCCGGCATCCTCGAGACGTTGGCCGCGCGTGCAGACCGCCCGCAGGTGGATGCGCTGATCGAGGTTCCGCTGCGCGACGACACCCGGCCGCTGGCCATGACAGCCGGGGTGCGATGGCTGCCGCGCGATGTCACGCCCGGCTGCGCCCATGGCGAGCGCCTGTTGCGCGCGGTGCGCGACGTCGACCTACGCGCCGAGATCGCCCGCCTGGCCGACACTACCGACAATATCGAGGGCCAGGACGAGCCGGCCGAAGACGAGTTGCTGTGGGAAGCGGCAGCGACAGACGACGGCGCCCCCTTCTACGCCTGGATCGCCGCGGAGAGCAAGGTGGCACTGGGCATCCGCCGCTACCTGGTCAACGAGTGCGGGCTGCCCAGGCGCTACGTCAGCAGCATGGGCTACTGGCGCGAGGGCAAGGTGCTGGGCTGAGCGCCCCGCCCCACGGCTTCGGAAAAAAACGGGGACACCCGCACCCAGGCGCGCTAGCCTCAGGAGACCGTACGAAACGGAAGCGAGGGAGCCCCCATGCCCAAGCGCATCAGCTACTACTTCAGCCCGGTCTCGCCCTGGAGCTACCTGGGCCATGCCCGCCTCGGCGAGATCGCCGCCCGCCAGGGCGCCACGATCGACTACGTGCCGGTCACGGTCAGTGCGGTCTTCCCCAGAACGGGCGGCCTGCCGCTACCCAAGCGAGCCCCGGAGCGCCAGGCCTACCGCCTGGTGGAGCTGCGGCGCTGGCCGCGCCTGCTGGGCATTCCGCTCAACGTGGAGCCGAAGTACTTTCCCGCCGACGATCGCCCCGCGGCGCGCCTGGCGCTGACCGCCAAGGCTCGGGGCCACGACATCGCCGCGCTGTCGCTGGCCGTCCTGCGGGCCTGCTGGGCCGAGGAGCGAGACATTGCCGATCTCGACACACTGGAGGCGATTGCCGACGCCTGCGGCCTGGATGGCCGGGCACTGCTCGAGGAGTCGGAAACGGAGCCTGGCCAGCAGCGCCTCGACGAGGCCTGCGAGCAGGCCATCGCCGCCGGCTGCTTCGGTGTCCCGTGGTACGACGTCGAGGGAGAGCCGTTCTGGGGCCAGGACAGGCTCGAACTGGTGGAGAAAAAGCTCACCGGCGAGCTGTGATCCCGTCCACCGAGGGTGAGGCGCAGGCGCTCAGGGCCGCGCCGCCCTCATCGCACAGCAGAAACGTGCAAAGCGCCGCACGCCCGGGCAAGCCTGGCCGTGGGCGACATCCCATCATGGATACGACGAGTTGGCCCTGGCTCGTTTCCCATCAACCATGACAGGAGGTCGCCCCCATGAGGCTTCGCACTCTAGCGCTACTGTTCACCCTGTCCCTCGTCCCCGGTACGGCGCTCGCCGATCGCCCGTCCCCCGAGGATGAGCCCATGATGACGCGTAGCGGCAGCATGCAGGCTCCCTTGATCAAGCGTCACTTCGACCAGCTCGATACCGACCGCGACGGGCGGCTGAATCAAGCCGAAACCGTTGGAGTCTCGTTGTCAGACGCGTTCTGGGAGCTCGACCGCAACCGCGACGGCTTTCTCAGCCGCCAGGAGTATGACTACCATCCCAACTGATCGCGCTATCTCTGCCCTGCCGACGCGAGTGCCTGGGCACTCGCGTCTGTGCTTGGGGAGGTAATTCAGCTGAACCGTAGGCTCGAATGGGAATGGTGACGGTAGGGCTGGCCTATACTTCTTATCGGCCCGTTCAACGGAACCAGACCCTCTGAGCGATCAAGCCCCAGCTTCGCCCAGGAAGTCCGAATTTTCGGGGGCGATGCCATGGCGCCGTTACCGGTCAGTTCGCCGCGAGTACCCAGCACCATCTACGAAATGCGGGAGAGAGTGATTCAGCTGCTCGATGAGGCCGCGGCGACCCTGGCCCGGGATCAGGAAGCGGCACGCAACAGCCTGGCCGAGGCCCGACTGTTGCTGGCACAGGCTCCCTTGGCAACCGCACCGGAGCCGGCGCTTCATGGCGGGCTCGTCGGCTGGCAGATTCGCCGCGTGATCGCCTTCGTCGACACGCACCTGGATGCGACGATCCACGTCAAGGAGATGGCCGCCGAAGCACGCCTCAGCCTCAGCCACTTCTCGCATGCCTTCAAGCTGACCTTCGGCGAACCGCCCCTGGCCTACGTGACCCGCCGACGACTGGCCCGTGCCTGCGAGATGATGCTCGCCGGCAACGCGCCGCTCTCACGGATCGCCCACGATTGCGGCTTCTACGACCAGTCGCACTTCACCCGACACTTCCACCGCCGGCTAGGCATGACGCCACAGCGCTGGCGGCGCTTGCATGCAGAAGGACCAGGTGACTGACGCATCGCGCGAGTTTAGCCCGGCGTCGCGCCTGCCGCTGATCGACAACGCTCCCCGTCCCACAGCTAGGAAGCGACAAACGGGTCGACTGGCGTGCTGGCACCGAATGCCGCCTCGATGACCTCGCCAGCCTCGAGCACCAGGTCGTCGCGAAAGCGGTCGGCATACAGCTGGACGGTCATCGGTGCGTTGTCGATCGGCCGGGTCGGCAATACTACAGCGGGGAAGCCGAGCAGATTACCGGGGGTCACGAACCACTGCATGCCCAGCATCAGCTCACTGCCGGCGGGCGACGCCACATCGGCGTCGTGCACGAACGGCGCCGAAGGCCAGACAGGCCCCAGCACGATCGGATACTCCGCAAAGAACGCCGCCCAGGCCCTGCCGAGGCGCGAACGCTCCTGATGCAGCGCGGCATGAGTCACCGTCGGGTCGACCTTGGCGATCAGGGCATCCATGAGTATGGCTGCCTCCGCGCTGAGCACCGGGCGCATCGCTTCGGCCGTAAGGCTCAGGTCGGACATCTGGAATTGTGTCCACAGGTGATTGATCAGCTCGATCTCCGGCGGTACCGCCTCCTCCACCTGATAACCCGCGGCGGCAAGCGCCTCGCCGGCCGACCGCACACCGGCGACAATGGCCGGATCGACAACAGTGCCGGGCAGTGCTGTCACCATGGCAACACGTCGCGGAACTGGCGCGCCTTCCAATGCCACCGTGACCGAACGAGGGTCACGCAGATGCTGCCCGTGGACCTGCTCCAGCATCAGCCTGAGATCCTCAACGCGGCGGGCGATGGGTCCATCGGTCAGCATCACCTGGGCACTCAGGAAACCGTCACCGGCACCACCGAAGGGAACGCGCCCCTGGGTCGGCTTCAAGGCCGCGACACCGCAGCAGAACGCAGGATTTCTCAGTGACCCGCCGATGTCATTGCCGATACCAAGCGGCGACATGCCGGATGCCACCGCCGAGCCTTCTCCTCCGCTGCTGCCTCCCGCTGTCAAGAGGGCATTCCACGGGTTGCGCGTAAGCCCCCTGAAGGGGTTGCTGGTGGAGACCCGCAGGCCCATTTCCGGCATATTGGTGCGCCCGATGGGAATGGCGCCGGCGGCGCGCAAGCGCTCGACCACCGGCGCATCCTGCTGGGGCAATGCATTGGCGTTCGCTGCCAGGCCGAAGGTCGTCGGGCTGCCGAGGCAATCGATATTCTCCTTCACCGTGATCGGCACCCCGTACAGAGGCGGCAGATCGCGTTCCCCCGTCTTCTTACGATGGGCATCCGCCGCGTCAGCCGCCTTGCGGGCCGACTGGTGCAGCGTGACGGTGACGGCATTCAGCGTGGGATTCACGGCCTCGATCCGTGCCAGATGCGCATCGACGACTTCGCGGCTCGAGACCTCGCCGGTCTTGATCAGGGTCGCCAACGCCGAAGCGGAGTGCCGCCAGAGATCCTGCCAATGGCGAGGAGGCTGGGGAGCGGGATGCTGTTTCATGAATTCCCTTTCGTCGTGACCGTGACCTCCCCTGCCGAGACGCCACGGGATGCGTTCCTGCATCGTCAAGCGTGTAGAGACCGGTGCCGGCAATCGGCCTGCAGAAGTGACAAGAGAAGGCACCGCCGTTCCGTGATGCCCCTTTCAGCAGGATAGCCGTTAACACATCGAAGCAGAGATTATCTCTCACCCCAGCGCGTTGCCTCAGGCGGGCCGTTCCAGCCCGAACAGGTCGCTCGTGCGGGCGTAGTCGCTGCCCGCCATGCGCCCGATGGGCTTGAGCGCCTCGACGCTCACGTGACGGCCGTTCCAGATCGCGTCATCTATGTGGAGCGACACGACCTCGGCCAACACCAGGCAGCCCGCCATGGGCTGATCGCCGAAGCGCACGATCTCGCGCAGCCGGCAACCGAAGGCCACCGGAGCCGCCGCCACCCGTGGCACCGTCAGCCCCGGCATGGAGACCTTCTCCAGCCCCGCCAGGGCGAACTCGTCCTCGCCCGCCGGCAGGCTGGCGCTGGTGGCGTTCATCGCCTCCACCAACGCTTCGCCGCTGATGTGCACCACGCACTCCGGCACCTGCTCCAGGTTGCGGATGGTGTCCTTGGGCTGGCTTTCGCCGTTGAGCAGCGGCGAGAAGCCCAGCACCGGCGGCGCCACGCTCACCACGTTGAAGAAGGAAAACGGCGCCAGGTTGGTATTGCCGTCGCGATCCTGGGTCGAGACCCAGGCGATGGGGCGCGGGCAGATGGTGCCGCAGAACAGGCGATAGATGGCCCCGCTGCTCAGCGATGACTCTTCCAGCAGATAGTCGCTCATGGCCAGCCCTTGTTGCAGTCGGTGAAGGCCTTCCATCCTACACCCGCCGAGGCATCGCTCAATGCGCCATCGCCAGCCCCGCCGCCTGAGCCGGCGGCAGCAACGCCAGCGTGGCTTTCATTTCACGCACCTCCTCGCCGGGCGGCCGGCCGAAGAAGCGCTTGAACTCGCGGCTGAACTGCGAAGGGCTCTCGTAGCCCACCCTGGCGGCGGCCGCCGCGGCGGGCAGGCCATCACGGATCATCAGCAGCCGGGCCTGGTGCAGCCGCGTCGACTTGATGTACTGCAGTGGCGATGTCTGCGTTACCGCCTTGAAATGCACGTGGAACACCGCCGTACTCATGCCGACTTCACTGGCCAAGCGCCCCACCTCCAGGGGCTCGGCGTAATCCGTATGAATACGCTGCAGCGCCTTGGCGATCCTGCCGAACTGCCCTTGATGCGCCAGCGCCGCGCGCACGCTTCCGCCCTGTTCGCCGACCAGTACGCGGTAGTAGATCTCCCGCATGATTGCGGGCGCCAGTACCTGGGCTTCGAGAGGTGAAGCCAACGCCTCGAGCAACCTGAGCGTGGCATTCGCCATGGGCGCACCGAGCGGCGTGGAGAGCATGCCCCGTGGAGGTGCTGTCGAACGCGAATCCGCCTGGTCCAGCAGGAAGACCAGCTCCGCCACCACGGTCATGTCCAATCGAATCGAAATGGCCAGCAGCGGCTCCTCGGGGCTTGCCTCGGTCTCCGATGCGAAAGGCAGCGGCACCGACAGCACGAGGTAGTGCAGGGCATCGTAGAGATACACCTCGTCGCCCAGATAGCCTCGCTTGCGCCCCTGGCACACGATCACGATGCTCGGCTCGTACAGCACCGGTGTGAGCTTCAGCGGACGATTCGAACGCAGGAAGCGCACCCCATCCAGCAAGGATTGGGTGTAGCCCTCATGCGGGGCGAGCCGATACAGCTGCTCGACCATCCGCTCATGGGGAAGGCTGACAGGCGGCCTTGATGTCATCGCGCAAGCCCCTTTTCTACTTCCTGATGAATTAATTTTTAGGCAACAATATCCAACATATCACTTCTCAAGGAAAGCCCACCCAATAGGATTAGGCAATATATCGATAGGAATGGATCTGTTGGCATTCCCGCCGCCTCCGTAGGCTTGTCACAACGACGCTCTTGTTCATTGGCTCGCTCATCCGAGCCCTGCGAGAGGTCGTCACAAGCCACCCCATACGGAGCCTATCCCATGAGCAAAGTGATTCTTCTCACTGGCGCCAGCAGCGGCATTGGCGAAGCCACCGCCCGGCGGCTGGCAAAACAAGGTTATCGACTGGTCATCGGTGCACGCCGCACCGAGCGGCTGGAAGCGCTGGCCCAGGCCATTCGCAACGAAGGCGGCAGCGTGGAGTATCGCGCGCTGGACGTCACCCGGCGCGAAGACGTGCAGGCCTTCGCCGATGCCGCACTGAAGCTTCATGGCCGCATCGACGTGATCGTCAATAACGCCGGCGTCATGCCGCTTTCGCCCCTGGCCTCGCTCAAGGTCGACGAGTGGGATCGCATGATCGACGTCAACATCCGCGGCGTGCTGCACGGCATCGCTGCCGTGTTGCCCACGATGCAGGCCCAGGGCAGCGGACAGGTGATCAACATCTCCTCCATCGGCGGGCTCTACGTGGTGCCCACTGCCGCCGTCTACTGCGCGACCAAGTATGCCGTGCGCGCCATTTCCGATGGGCTGCGCCAGGAGCACGACAAGCTTCGCGTCACCTGCGTCTATCCCGGCGTGGTGGAGTCGGAGCTTGCCGACACCATCACCGATCCCGGCGCCGCCGAGGCGATGAAGAGTTACCGCCAGATCGCACTCAAGCCTGACGCCATTGCCGCGGCCATCGCGCATGTGATCGCCCAGCCCGACGAGGTGGACACCAGCGAGATCGTGGTCCGCCCCACCGCAAGCCCTGCATAAGCCCGGCCGCAGCCGAGGAAACCCGATGCCCCTACCTACCAAGCGACTCAAGTCCGCCCCTGTGGCTCTAGCCACCGTCGCAGCACTCTCCCTCCTGGGGATGGCTGCCACCGCAACCGGAGACGACACCATGGCAGACCATCCCTATGTCGGCATGTGGGTCACCGACGATGGCCACATACGCCACGAACTGCTGCCGAACAATCGCTACGACGAGGCCCGCGGCGAGCGCGAGAGCGCCTATCAGGGCCGCTACCGCGTCACCGGCAACACCATCGAGTACTGGGACGACACCGGCTTCACCGCCGACGGCGAGTTCATCGACGGCGTGCTCTATCACGCCGGCATGGTGCTACGGCGGAAGAGTAGCACTCGCTGACCGGGAAAATTCCACACCTGTTATTTGAAGGAAACGACACGATGAAAATTCGGAAATTCGCACTTTCCCTTGCGCTTACCCTTGCCTCAGGTTTCGCCCTTGCCGAAAGGGGCGCAGAGGAGCCGATTCCACCGCTCCTCGGATCCTCTAGCGCAACAGGCCAGAACAGCTTCGACCGACTGGATCTGGACGGCGATGGCCACATCTCCCGGCAGGAAGCCCAGGCAGGTTCGCTACCGGAAATCTTCCTGTTTCTGGATCGCAACCATGATGGGCTGATCTCACGGCAGGAGTTCCACTACCGTCCGCGTTGATAGCTCGTCATAGCTCGTCATGGCGTAAAGCATGTGCAGGCACAGCAGATCCAGTCTGCACACGGAGAAGGGGGCCCAGCGCCCCCTTCGTCGTTGTGGCGAGAGGGGGCTAATTTCAAGGCGAATTCTCTTCAGGTAGAGAGTGGGCAGGTCGGGTCGCCTCTTTCTCACCGGAAACGAGGCCCTGGTTGAGCTGCCCGAACGGCACATGCACCGACGGCAGGATATCGCTGGTTGCCGAAAGGTGAGACGCCTGGTCGTCGAAGAAGATATGCGGCTTGATGATGCCGAGGACATGCTCCTTGGCGATGCCGCCGAGGAAGTAGGCCTCGTTGACGGTCACCCCCCAGCTACGCATGGTATGGATGACACGCTCATGGGCCGGCGCGTTGCGGGCCGTCACGATGGAGACCCTGACCTTGGGGCGATAAGCGCCTTGCGTTTCCTCCTCGCGCTGCTTCTCCAGCATCTGGATATGCGCCAGCTTGCGCAGGAAGATAGCCAGCAAACCCGCCTCCGCCGGCACCTGTGCATTGGCCCGCTCGTATTCGCGAAACGCCTCGATCCCCTGCTGCTGGTAGATGGTTTCGGACTCGTCGGTGACCAGCACGCCATCGAAATCGAAGGCAATGCGCAGCTCCTCCTCGTCGGTCAGGTCGAGATCGCCCGACGACAGCACCTGCCCCGCCGGGTGCCCGGCCAGGATCGCCTGGTCGACGTCCTGGCGATTGGCCGACAGAAAGAGGCTGATGTTCAATGCCGGAATGAAGCGGTGGGGGTAGCGCCCCTGCAGGAAGATCGCCCGCGTGATGCCCAGCTCATGATGCTCGATCGACTTCATGACCCGCAGCCCGGTTTCCGGATCGTTGCGCGAGAGCAGCACCACCTCGATGGGCGGATTATTCGGGCTCAGCTCGTTCAACGAAAGAAGGCGCTTGATAAAGGGGAAGGCAACGCCGGTGCTTAACGGCTTGTTCTCATTGTCGCGCTGATAGATGCGATAGGACGCCTCGCCCTGCTCGCGAAAGACCCGATCGGATTCCTCCAGATCGAACAGGGCGCTGGATGCCAGCCCGATTACCACGCGTTCGCTGAGATCGTAGGCCATGGCCGTCCTTGATGAAGAAGTGCAACGCACGATCTCCAGACCATGCCTCAGAGCTTTCGGCCAGACAAGCGCCTATCCGTAGAGGCGTCTCGGCCTGGAAGAGCATGACGGTAAAAGCGTAAACCTGTAAAACTGCAAAACTGTATTCAAGTTCGCAGCAAGGACCCGCCATGCCGTTCGCCTCCCCCCAGGAGAATGCCCTCACCCCCGGCTTCATGGTCGTTCACGGCAATCGCCTGGAGGACCTGCGCGGCGTGGCGGTGGAGTGGATGAAGCGCCACCCGCTGGCACCGCTGGAGAACGAGACCATCCTGGTGCAGAGCAACGGCATCGGCCAGTGGATGAAGCTGGCGCTGGCCGCCGACGAGGCCGACGGCGGCAGCGGAATCGCCGCCGCGCTGGACGTCACGCTGCCGGCGCGCTTCCTGTGGCAGGCCTACCGCGCGGTGCTCAACCACGTGGAAGGCGACCCCAATGCGGTGCCGGCCACCTCGCCCTTCGACAAGTCGCGCCTGCTGTGGCGGCTGCTGCGCCTGCTGCCGGAGCTGATGCCGCGCGACGAGTTCGCTCCGCTGCGCCGCTTCCTCGAAGGCGACAGCGACCTGCGCAAGCACCACCAGCTCGCCGAGCGCCTGGCTGACCTGCTCGACCAGTACCAGGTGTACCGCGCCGACTGGCTCGAGGCCTGGTCCCGCGGCGAGGACGTGCTGATCTCCGCCCGCGGCGAAGCCCGCCCTATCGACGACACCCAGCGCTGGCAGCCCGCCCTGTGGCGTGCCGTGGTGAACAGCGTTGCCGAGGACGTGGGCGACGACGGCGTGGCCTCCAGCCGCGCCATGGTGCACCGGCGCTTTCTCGCCGCCGCCCGCGAGCTTCGCGGCAACGAGTGCCCCCCCGGCCTGCCGCGACGGGTGATGGTGTTCGGCATCTCCTCGCTGCCGCAGCAGGCGCTGGAGGCCCTGGCCGCCATCGCCCGCTGCTGCCAGGTGGTGCTGTGCGTGCACAACCCCTGCCAGCACTACTGGGCCGACATCATCGAACACAAGGACCTGCTCCGTGCCCAGCGCTACCGACAGCGGCGCAAGGCCGGCATGCCCGAACGGCTCGACGTGCTTGGCCTTGGCGACGCCGGTGGTGACGGAGCCGAGAGCCTTCACCTGCACGCCCAGCCGCTGCTCGCCGCCTGGGGCAAGCAGGGCCGCGACTACCTGCGCCTGCTCGACGAGCACGACGACGCCCAGCAGTACGAGGCCTTGTTCCGGGCCGACTCGCTGCGCATCGACCTGTTCGAGCCCTTCGTGCGCGAAGGCGACGGCCGGCTGCTGCAGCAGTTGCAGGACGACATCCGCGAGCTGCGCCCGCTGCACGAGACCCGCGAGACCTGGCCGGCGGTGGACCCGAGCCGCGACGACTCCATCGTCTTCCACGCCGCCCACAGCCCCCAACGCGAAGTGGAAATTCTCCACGATCAGCTGCTCGCCGCCTTCAGCGCCGACCCGAAGCTCAAGCCCCGCGACGTGATCGTGATGGTGCCGGATATCGACCACTACGCGCCGCACGTGCAGGCGGTATTCGGACAACTGGAACGCGACGACCCGCGCCATATCCCCTTCACCCTCTCCGACCAGGGCAGCCGCCACCGCCTGCCGCTGCTGATCGCGCTGGAGAAACTGCTGCGCCTGCCGGAGCTGCGCCTCTCGGTGAGCGACCTGCTCGACCTGCTCGACGTGCCCGCCCTGCGCGCCCGCTTCGGCATCGACGAGCAGGACGTGCCCACCCTGCGCCGCTGGATCGAGGGCGCCGGCATCCGCTGGGGGCTCGACGCCGGCCAGCGCGGCAGCCTCGACCTGCCCGCCGGCATGGAGCAGAACACCTGGGCCTTCGGCCTGCGCCGGCTGCTGCTGGGCTACGCCGTGGGCGAGGCCGCCAGCGGCCCGTGGCAGGGCATCGAACCCTTCGACGACATCGGCGGGCTGGAAGCGGCGCTGGCCGGCCCGCTGGCCGCTCTGCTGGAGACCCTGGAGGCGCAATGGCGCCGCCTGCGCGAGCCCACCGACTTGGCCGGCTGGGTAGCGCACCTGCGCACCCTGCTGGAGGCGGGCTTTCTGGCCGAAGCGCCGGAAGACAGCCTGATGCTGGCCCAGCTCGAACAGGCGCTGCAGAGCTGGCAGGAGAGCGCCGAAGAGGCCGGCCTGACCCGCGACCTGCCGCTCTCGGTGGTGCGCGAGCACTGGCTGGCCCAGATCGACGAACCCAGCCTGTCGCAGCGCTTCCTGGCCGGCGCGGTCAACTTCGCCACCCTGATGCCGATGCGCGCCATCCCCTTCAAGCGGGTGTGCCTGCTGGGCATGAACGACGGCGACTACCCGCGCAGCCACCCGCCGATGGACTTCGACCTGATGAACGGCGACTACCGCCCCGGCGACCGCTCCCGCCGCGAGGACGACCGCTACCTGTTCCTCGAAGCGCTGCTCTCCGCCCGGGAGCAGCTCTATGTCAGTTGGGTGGGTCGCAGCATCGTCGACAACAGCGAAAAGCCGCCCTCGGTGCTGGTCGGCCAGCTGCGCGATCATCTCCAGGCCGGCTGGCGTACAAGCGATGGCAGCGACCTGCTCGAAGCCCTCACCACCGAGCATCCGCTGCAGCCGTTCAGCCGCACCTACTTCCCCACCGCCGCGCAGCAGGCCGAGCGCAGCGTCGCCGCCCGGCGGCTGTTCACCTACGCCCACGAGTGGCGCGAGGTGCATGGTGAAGTAGCCGCGGCAGCGGCGCCCCTCGACCTGGAGCCATATACGCAGGACACACCGCTAACGCTGTCCCAACTCGGCAACTTCCTGCGCGACCCGGCCCGCGCCTTCTTCACCACCCGGCTCAAGGTCTTCCTGGAGCGCGAGGACATCGTCAGCCTCGACCACGAGCCCTTCGACCTGGACGGCCTCGCCAACTGGCAGCTACAGGACCTGCTGATCCGCGAGCAGCGCCGCGCCGTGGACGAAGGCCGCGAGCGCCTGCCCGTTCTGCTCGACGCCCTCGACCGTTTGCAGGGCCAAGGCGTACTGGCCATGGGCGCCTTCGGCGAGCGCATGCGCGAGCAGCTCAGCGAACCGATGGACGCTCTGTTCGAAGCCTACGAGGAAGCGCTGGAAGCCTGGCCCCACGCCATCGAGGAGCCCGAGCCGGTGCAGCTCGACGTGCCCGGCGCCCCCCCCATCGAAGACTGGCTCGACGAACTGCGCGAGAGTGACTCGGGCGAGCGCTGCCGCCTGGTGCTCGCCAGCAGCAGCTTGGTCAAGAAGGGCAAATACCGCTGGTCGCACATCCTGCGCCACTGGGTCGCGCACCTGGCCGGGCACCTGAACGACAGGCCCATGACCAGCCTGCTGCTCTCCAAGGCCGGCCACGTCACCCTGCCGCCCCTCGATCCGGAAGCGGCCCGCGGACATCTGCGCGAGATCGTCCGCACCTGGCAGGCCGGCATGCAGGTGCCGCTGCCGCTGGCCTGCGACACCGCCTTCGTGTGGCTGAGCAAATTGGGAACGCCTGATACCGAGCGCGACAGCGACGCCTGGCGCGCCGCCGCCAGCACCTACAACGGCGACGACTTCAACGCCGGGGAGGCGGGCCGCAACGCCTACCTCGCCCACCGCTGGCCGAGCTTCACCGCGCTCTATGAAGCCCGCCAGGACCGGCTCGGCTTCGCCGAACTCACCGAGCGGCTACTCGCCCCGGTACACCTGGCGGTGAAAGGCGACAAGAAAGAAGAAGGGAAGAGCAAAGAGGGAAGAGGGAAGACAGTGGGAGGCAAGGCATGAGCGACGTGACGCAGCTGAATCCGCTTGAGTTCCCGCTTCACGGCAGCCGCCTGATCGAAGCCAGCGCCGGCACCGGCAAGACCTTCACCATCGCGCTGCTCTACGTGCGCCTGGTACTCGGCGCCCGCTCGGCCGACGACAATACCGCCTTCGAGCGCCCGCTCACGCCGCCCGAGATCCTCGTCGTCACCTTCACCAACGCCGCCACCCAGGAGCTGCGCGAGCGGATTCGGGCGCGATTGGTCGAGGCCGCCAATGTCTTTCTCTCTCCACAGGCGCCCGAAGCCGCGCCCGACACTGCCCAAGCTTCGGGAGCAGGATGTAGCGGAGGTCCTATGCCAGGGATGGCATCGGTAGCGCCCAGGGATGGGTTCACAGCGCCTCCGCGAAATCCTGCTGACGAAGCGGCCCACCAAAGCCCTGACGCCGGATCAGCCCCGACCGCCGAGAGCCAGGCCGATCCACTGCTGATCGCCCTCCGTAACCAATACGATCCCGCCACTTGGCCCGCCTGCGCCCGACGCCTGCAACTCGCCGCCGAATGGATGGACGAGGCCGCCGTCTCCACCATCCACAGCTGGTGCTATCGCATGCTGCGCGAGCACGCCTTCGACAGCGGCAGCCTGTTCTCGCTCGACCTGGAAAACGACCAGACCGAGCTGGAGCTCGAGGTGGTGCGCGACTACTGGCGCAGCTTCTACTACCCGCTCAACCTCGACGAGCTGGCCATCGTGGTGCGCCACTGGAGCACGCCCGAGCAGCTGCACGCCGCCGTGCGCGGGCTGATGCCCGAAGCCGAGGCACTCGACAAGCACGCCCCACCCCCGGCCGAGACCATCGCCAATGCCAGCCACGAGACCGCCGAGCGCCTGGCCCAGCTCAAGGCCCCCTGGCCCCAGTGGGTGGACGAGTGCGAGGCGCTGTTCGAGGAGGCCGCCCAGCAGAAGGCCTTCAAGGGCCAGAGCTTCAACGCCAAGAGCCGCGCCAACTGGCTCGGCGCCCTGCGTGAATGGTGCCAAGGGGAGGCCACCTGGCCCGGCCTGACCGACGCTGCCTGGAAGCGCCTCACGCCCCAGGGCATGGCCGATATCTGGCTCAAGGGCGAGCCGCCGGATCACCCGGCGCTGGCCGCGCTGGAAAAGCTCCAGGACGAACTCAACGCCCTGCCCGACCCCTACGCCGATCTGCTCACCCACGCCGTGCACTGGTGCCGCGCGCGGCTCGACCGCGAGCAGGAGCGCCGCGCCGAGATGGGCCCCAACGAGCTGCTCACCCATCTCGACCGGGCGCTCACCGGCCCCAACTGCGAGGCGCTGGGAGCGCAGATCCGCCGCCAGTTCCCGGTCGCCCTGGTCGACGAGTTCCAGGATACCGACCCGGTGCAGTACCGCATCTTCGACTGCGTGTACCGCATCCGTGAGAATCGCCCCGAGTGCGGTGTGTTTCTGATCGGCGACCCCAAGCAGGCGATCTACGCCTTCCGCGGCGCCGACATCCATACCTACCTGCGCGCCCGTCGCGACACCCAAGGCCGCCACGTCACCCTGGGCACCAACTTCCGCTCCAGCCGCGAGATGGTCGAGGCAGTGAACCGCTGCTTCGCATTCGCCGAAGCGCACCCGCCCGGCGCCTTCCTGTTCAACTCGCCCGAGGGGAACCCTGTTCCCTTCCTGCCTGTGGGAGCGAAAGGCCGCAAGGACTCACTCACCCGCCAGGGCCAGCCGCTGCCGGCCATGACCCTGTGGCAGCTCGAAAGCGACGAGCCGCTCTCCAAGACCGCCTACCAGCAGGAGATGGCCGAGCGCTGCGCCTCCACCATGGTGGAGCTGCTCAACGAGGGGCTAAACGGCCGCACCGGGTTTGCGGAGGGCGGCAGTGCCGGTTTACAAGAAGAGGGAACGCTCAAGCCGCTCAAGCCCTCCGACATGGCGGTGCTGGTCAACGGCCTGGGCGAGGCGCGCTCGATCCGCCAGGCGCTGGCCCGGCGCGGGGTGAAGAGCGTCTACCTCTCCGACAAGGACAAGGTGTTCGCCTCGCCGGTCGCCCCCCAGCTCGACGCCTGGCTGCGCGCCTGTGCGGCACCCGACGACGACAGGCTGCTGCGCACCGCCCTGGCCACCCCGGTGCTGGGGCTCGATATCGCCACGCTGGATCGCTTGAACGAAGACGAACTGGCCTGGGAAGGCCGCGTGCTGCAGTTCCGCGACTACCACCGGCTGTGGCAACGCCAGGGCGTGCTGCCGCTGGTACGCAAGATCATCCACGACTTCGACGTGGCGCAGCGGCTGCTTGCCTGGGGGCCTGCCAGCGACGGTGAGCGCTTCCTAACGGACTTGTTACACCTGGGTGAATTGCTGCAGCACGCTAGCCAGGAGCTCGACGGCGAACACGCGCTGATCCGCTTTCTCGCCGAAGCCATCGCCAACCCCGAAGGCCATGGCGATACCCACAAGCTGCGCCTGGAGAGCGACGCGGACCTGGTGCAGGTCATCACCATTCACAAGTCCAAGGGGCTGGAGTATCCGCTGGTGTTCCTGCCCTTCATCTGCAACCATCGCCCGACGAAGAAGGACGACTCGCCGCTGCGCTGGCACGACGCCGAGGGCCGCCTGCGCATCAGCCTGGAAGCCGACGACGAGACCCTGGCCACCGTCGACCGCGAGCGCCTGGGCGAGGACCTGCGCAAGCTCTACGTGGCGCTGACCCGCGCCCGCCACGCCACCTGGCTCGGCATGGCCCCGCTCAAGGGCGGCGAAGGCAGCGCCATCGGCCAGCTGCTGGCCAACGGCGAAGCGCTGAGCCCGGCAGGATTCGCCAGCGCGCTCACCCGGCTCAAGGGCGACTGCGCCGCCATCGAGATCGCCCCCGCACCGCCGGCCCACGCCGAGATCGTCCGCCAGACCGAGCGCGACGATGCCCTAGGAGAAGCGCGCACCCCCACGCGCCCCGCCCGCGAGCACTGGTGGATCGCCAGCTACTCGGCGCTGCGTCTCTCCGGCGAGATCGTCAGCGTCGCATCGGCCAGCGCCCCAGTAAGGGCTGACTTACCTGTTAAGCCCCATGACAGCGAAGCGCAGCGGAGCGGCAGCCTGCCCGAACCCGCCACCGCCATGGAGGCCACTGCGCTGGAGGTGCTGGAGGAGCCCCGCGACAGCGGCCAGAGCGAACCGTTGCCCTCCTTACATCGGTTCCCCCGAGGCCCCGGGCCTGGGACATTCTTGCACGGAATCCTGGAATGGGCCGGCGAGCACGGCTTCGCCCGCGTGGCCCGCGACCCCGCCCTGCGCGAGGAAACCCTGGCACGGCGCTGCCAGGTGCGCGGCTGGCAGCCGTGGCTGAACACCCTGCACGCCTGGTTCGGTACCCTGCTCGCCGCCCCGCTGCCGCTACCCAATGACGCGGGCCGCCTTACGCTCGAAACACTGACGAGCTACCAGGTGGAGATGGAGTTCTGGTTCGCCTCGCGCCAGGTCGACACCCGCCGGCTGGACGCCCTCGTAAGTGCTTACACACTGGCAAGCCCGGAGAACAGCTCAGGTGCCAGCCTGCCGCGCCCCGCGCTGGATGCCGACACCCTCAACGGCATGCTCAAGGGCTTCATCGACCTAGTGTTCGAGCATGAGGGCCGCTATTACGTGGCCGACTGGAAATCGAACCACCTGGGGCCGGACGACAGCGCCTACAGCCAAGAGGCGATGCGCCAGGCAGTGGCCGCCAAGCGCTACGACCTGCAGTACGCGCTCTACCTGCTGGCCCTGCACCGGCTGCTCAAGGCGCGCCTGCCGGGCTACGATTACGACCGCCATATCGGCGGCTCGCTCACCGTCTTTCTCCGGGGCGCCAATGCGGAGAGCCGCGGCGTACACGCCGAGCGCCCCCCGCGCCAGCTGATCGAAGCGATGGATGCGCTGTTCCAGGGCGAAACCCCAGCGGCGAGCGCCGCCACCCAGGCAACGGAGGCGCCGGCATGAGCAAGCGCAGCAAGCACCACGACGACGCTACCCCGGACCTGTTCGCCGATCTCGGAGAGGAACCAGCAGGCCGCAGCCAGGCAGCCGACGAGGGCGCCGAACCTGAACCGCCCCAAGCCGAGCCGAAACCGAACCAGGCCGCGCAGGGCAATGTACAAGCCGCGCTCCACGACACCCAGGCGCTGTTCGCCCTGCTCGACCGCTGGGTGGAGCGCGGCTGGTTGCGCGCGCTGGACCGCGCACTGGCGAGCTTCTTCCAGCGCGAGATGAGCGACGCCCCTCCCCTGCTGCTGCTCGCCGCGGCCCTTGCCAGCCATCAGCTTGGCCGCGGCCACGTGTGCCTCGATCTCGCCCAGACTCTCGCCGCCCCCGACCTGGCGCTCTCGCTGCCACCGGAAGGTGACGATTTGAGCGACCCGCCGCCGCTGCCCAGCGAGCTGCTGGCCGAACTGGATCTCGCCATCTGGCACGACGCCCTGCACCACCCCGCCCTGGTGGCGGACGGCAACGAGCCGCCGGGTAACACCCCGCTGGTGCGCAGCGAACGCGACGGCAACGTGCGGCTCTATCTGCGCCGTTACTGGCAGTACGAGCAGGACATTCGCGGCCTGATCGGCAGCCGACTTACTGCCGCCACCGAGGCAGAAGCCGACACCGTCACCCTGGCCCGGGCGCTGGCCGCACTCTTTACCCCGGGGCATGAACTCGACTGGCAGCAGGCCGCCTGTGCGCTGGCCAGCCGCTCGCGCTTCGCCGTGATTACCGGCGGCCCCGGCACCGGCAAGACCACCACGGTGGTCAAGCTGCTCGCCCTGCTGCAGGCCTTGGCCCTGGGTGAAACCGCCCCAGTTGGCTCCGCCGCACCGCGCCCGCTGCGCATTCGCCTGGCCGCCCCCACCGGCAAGGCCGCCGCCCGGCTCAACGAATCCATCGCCAAACAGGTGCAAAACCTCTCGCTGGTGGAACTGGCCGCCGCCGTGGGCCAACAGGGTGTGGATATCCCGACCCTGCGCAACAGCATCCCTACGGAAGTCACGACACTGCACCGCCTTCTGGGCTCACGACCGGATACCCGCCACTTCCGTCACCACGCCGGCAACCCGCTGGCGCTGGACGCCCTGGTGATCGACGAAGCCTCGATGGTGGATATCGAAATGATGGCCGCCGTGCTCACCGCCCTGCCGCCCAGGGCGCGGCTGATCCTGCTCGGCGACAAGGACCAGCTCGCCTCGGTGGAAGCCGGCGCCGTGCTCGGCGACCTGTGCCAGCGTGCCGAAGGCGGCCACTACACCCCGGCCACCTGCGGCTGGCTGCAACGGGTGACCGGCACCCCGATTCCCGAGCAATACCGCGACGAAACCGGCCAGCCGCTGGACCAGGCCATCGCCATGCTGCGGGTGAGCCACCGCTTCGATGCCAAGAGCGGCATCGGCCAGCTCGCCGCAGCGGTCAATCGCCCGCTCGCACCCGAGCATGGGCAGAAAGAGAAGAAACGCGCGGTACGCGAGATCTTCGGCACCGATGGAAAGTCACGCTACGCCGACATCGCCCGCCTCGCCCTGGCAGACGCCGACGACCCGGCGCTGGATCGGCTGGTGGTAAACGGCAACCCGGCCGGTTTCATCAACGGCGGCGAAGGCCGACACGACCGCCGCGGCGAGCCCATCGCACCGCCCCGCGGCTACGCCCACTACCTGGACGTGATGCAGGCAGCGCGCCCCACCCAGCCCTTCTTCGGCGAAGGCGACGCGCGCCCGCCCTACGACGACTGGGCGCGCCAGGTACTCGCCGCCCACGGCCACTTCCAGTTGCTGTGCGCCCTCAGGAAAGGCCCCTGGGGCATCGAAGGGCTGAACCCGCGCATCGGCCGCGCCCTGCGCCGCGCCGGCTGGCTCAAGGCCAGCGACCTGGAGCTGGAACAGGGCTGGTTCGAAGGCCGCCCGGTGCTCGTCACCCGCAACGACTACGGCCTGGGGCTGATGAACGGCGATATCGGCATCACCCTAGCCGTGCCCGAAGCGCGCAGCGCCAGTGAAATGGCCGGCCGCACCCTGCTGCGCGTCGCCTTCCCGGCCAGCGACGGCAGCGGCGACATCAAGTGGGTGCTACCCAGCCGCCTGCAAGCGGTGGAAACCGTGTTCGCCATGACGGTACACAAGTCCCAGGGCTCGGAATTCACCCACACCGCCCTGCTGCTCCCCGACGCCCCCAACCCCATCCTCACCCGGGAGCTGGTCTACACCGGTATCACCCGGGCAAGGGACTGGCTGACGCTGGTGGAGACGGGCCGCGGGATGCTGGATGAGGCGGTAACGAGGGAGGTGGTCAGGGTGAGTGGATTGGGTAAGTTGTAATAAAGCCCAAGGGTTGTCCTGGAAATCGACATGTATAGTTATCAAAGCAAGGGAGCTGCCAATGAAGCACTACAGAAAAATCGAACATGTGAGACGCCACGGGCTATCCCTGCTGGCTCGGCTCGGCCGCTACGAGTTGGCAGTGCTGCTGTGCGTCTCGGTCCTTTCCGGCGGGGTCTGGGGGTTCATCGAGCTGGCCGATGCCGTCATCGAGGGAGAGACCCAGAGCATCGACGAGACCCTGCTGCTCTCTATGCGCAATCCTGCCGATCACACCGATCCGCTCGGCCCGGGCTGGGTCGAGGAAATGGGGCGGGACTTCACCGCGCTCGGTGGTGTCGGTGTACTGGTCGTGATCACCCTGGGCGCCCTGGGCTACCTGCTACTCGCCCGACACTATCGGGCGGCGCTCTTTGCCTCGATCGTAGTGCCCGGCGGCATGCTGCTCAGCACGCTGATGAAGATGGGCTTCGATCGACCTCGGCCCGACCTCGTGCCGCATGAAGCCATGGTCTACACCGCGAGCTTCCCCAGCGGCCACTCGATGATGTCTGCCGTTACCTACCTCACCCTGGCCGCCCTGCTCATCCGTGTACAGCCGGCGCTGAGGCTGAAGGCCTACCTACTGATACTGGCGATACTGCTCACCCTGCTGGTGGGCATGAGCCGCGTCTACCTCGGCGTGCATTGGCCCACGGATGTACTTGCCGGCTGGACCGCCGGAGCGGCCTGGGCCGCACTGTGCTGGCTGGTGATGCGCTGGTTGCAGCGGCGCGGGCAGGTAGAGACAGAGGAGAGCAGCTCGGGCACCGAGTAGTTGCTCAAGCGACGGCAGCCGCAGCATCAATGGTGCTGCGGCTGCCGACGCCCCAACCCCATCCTCACGCGGGAGCTGGTCTACATCGGGAGCCCCGGCGCCAGGGATTAGCTCACGCTGTTGGAGACAGGGCGTGGAGTGCTGGATGAGGCGGTGACGAGGAGGTGGTGAGAGTGAGTGGGTTGAGGAGGTTTAAGCAGAACCAACAATGATGTTGGCATCCATCACCGTACCAACCAAATACAGCGAGATCAATCTGCCGCTGCCACTTCCACTTCCTTAGGCAGCGCATAAGTAAACGAATAACCACTAGAGCTGTCAAAGTAATATATGACCCCCTCATTCTTCTCTAAGCCGGCACAATTTCTGACACCACACCTTATAAAAATAAGTTTTTTTATTTCGCCTCCCACCTGAGCGTTTATCACTCTAGAATAATGATGATCTTCTGAAGCTATAACAGACAGAAACTCTTCAGCCCTAACTTTACCTTCTCGATCAAAAAACCCCAGACTAACTATATAAAAAATACCAGCAAAGGCAAAAAGCGCCGCCTTTACAGTTGATGACTTCGCCCTTAATTCCAACACTGTCTCGCCTCGACAACCAAAAAATAAACGCCTGACTCTAACTACTTTTCTTTTCCGACCAACAGAGCTTTTCAGCCAATCTGTATAGCTTGGCAATACGGCATGCGAATAAGCCCATAGACACATGGCAGAGATTATCAATATCACAAGAACCGGCGCAAACGATATCAAAAAACCATCATAAATTATTTGATGAAAATTCCTCTCCATCATATCTGCATTCAAGTTTAGGACTCCAATGTAACCATGATAATATGCCGTGCTCCACGTATACAAAAGCGCCGTGAAAGCCGCCAAGAAAATCGCACTATCTACACCCATTTTACGACTCATAAACTCTCCTTGAATTAATTTATAAACCAATGGAGAAAAAATTAATAGCATTTTACGAAGTCCATCTCAAGCGCCCCTAGCCACAGCCTGCCATAAGCCGTTCTTTTCGCCTGCGAAGTCAGCCGCAACATCAATTGGGTATATAACGCCATCTTCAGATGGTAGAAATCGTATCGTGATAGCGGTGCATAAACCCATGAGCTCAAACCCTCATGCTGCTACCGACGCCTCAACCCATCCTCACTCGGGAACTGGCCTGTACCGGCATTATCCGCGCATGGACTGGCTCACGCTGGTGGAAACAGGCCGCGGAATGCAGGATGAGACTAAGAGGGTGAGTGTGTTGGTGAGGCTGCGGTAGTCAGCCTCCCCTGGAAATGTAAGATTTCGGCTAAAAGATAATGGTACGTTAACGAAAATTATTAAATGGAAGCTCAGCAGCGGACATGCCGAGAACTGATATCCTTGTTAGGCATTCACTTTCACATAGCCAAAACGACCGGGCGTCCGCGCTCCCCTCAGCCAATAGAATATAGTTTTTAGTCGCCATCATTCGAAGCCTCTTTCTCAAAGACGAAGCTATTAAATGCGTTCGCACGTGCAACGCGGTTTCCTTTATCAGACGCCGCCCGGGCAACCGCACGCGCATAGCGCGCCACATCGGGGCTTGGCTCCTCCCAATCCTCTTCCTCGAGTCGAGCTAGCGCATCAACCTTTTCCCCCAGCAAACGAATCCGGCCACTCACACGCTCACGCACATCTTGCGAGAAAGGCAGATCGTCAGTTTTTTCTGCGAGGCATAAGTACAATGTATAGAAGTCAGACTTCTTCCTCCATCGCGTCTTTACAAGATCAGGCAGCAACTGGGAAATCTCACCAGTGACAGCCCTAAATGTCCTAACCAGATCTTCTTTCGCCTCAAACTCCCTCTCGTACAGTTGGTAATAATAATCCAACTTGTCTTTCTTGTTTTGCGGTCCATGCAAGAAGGCAACAGCCATTTCGCTAAGGAACTCGTGGTCTAACATGCGCCTATGATCGTTAGCAGAAAAAACACCTGCCTCAGACCAAAAAGGATCTTGATCAGCCATTTCTTGTATTGCTTTTATGAAGGGCCCCCAGTAAGTAGCGTTCCTAAGTTCCTGTTCATTTAGTGCCACAACGTTTCTGTTCAAACGAGCAAATATTTTCCTTAGCTCCTCCTCAGGCATATTTGGCAGCACTCGGACGACAAACTTATAGGAAAACACAAGCTGTTTTTCCTCAGGCGACAGGTCTTCAAACTTGAGACCAACCCAGCGAGCTTGAAGATCACCTCCTTCTAACTCATAACCACCTTCAATAAAATCCAAACAGGCGCGTATTCTTTGCTGCCCATCGACTACGATATGCCTCTCCTCGCCATTATCATCGACCGTATCTACCATATAAAGCTCGGGAACAGGCAATCCATGCAATATAGTATCTATCAAGTAAGACTTCTGGCGATCAGTCCAGACGGGGTTGCGCTGGAAAGGTGCAGCGAGGACCAGTTCCTCTCGTTGATTTGCCTTATTGAACCACGAGACTGTTCTGTGCGTTGTATGCAGAAAACTCTCAGACGTTATCATTACTTACTCCTGTAGCGGTATTTCTTCTTCTGCCTCAGCAATGTGAAGCAGCTCCGTTCTCAAGCTTTTCACCCCTTCTGCTTGGTAAGCTCTGAGAGCATCGTAATCACGGTAAATTCTTAGCTTCACCTCGCGTCCTCGAGTTGGCGGCTGTACTGACATATCGTCCAACCCCTCTTGCCATCGCTTGCCAAAAGGAAGCAAAGGGAGTATCAGATCTGTAGCAATAGTCCCCGAAAAGACATAGTTTTTTCTATGAAAATCCAGTGAACGACGCGTCTTAGCCGGTAGCGACAACCAGCTTGACCTTGTTTGCCTTAGATATCGCCAAGCTGCTTCAAAATGATAAAGGCTTATCACGCAGACGTCTATGTCCGAATCTGAATGAAAGGATGAAAATCCTTTGTGTGGATTAAGGCTGTACCCTAGGGCACCGCTACCCGCGAGTACTATTTCATATGGATCAACTTCAAGGTGTGCTGCTAGTCGTGTTTTCCAATCTATCCAGAGCTCTGCATCACCTGCGAAAGCATAGGGAATGGGCTCAATGATACACCGTGACACGAACAGAGCAGGCTCAGTCGCTAGGATTGCGGCACGCAACTCCTCTGTTGAAGCGAACATTACGTACTCCAAGCTTGCTTCAATGCAAAAAATCTCTTCTTGCGTTCACGTGCGATTAATATCACACCTCCACTACCCATTAAAATTTCAGGGTGCCTGAGGCAAGAATAGAAAGGGGGTTTAAAACTCTGATTGAGAGCGGTCTGGTAAAGAAAATATCTAGACCTCATAGTTTTGGGCTTTGAATCATCGATTCTGACAAAGTTCTGGCAGCTGCATTCGCGAAGTTCGATTACGCTGATATTGTCGAACAGAAAAATGTCGTCGCCTGTTACCTGCACTCGTTTGGCAACCGGGTCATAAGTGATATGATGCTCGGTGGATTCCCTTTCTATTCGAACTGTTCCTATGCGCATGACGGTACCGTTATGTGTCTTTGCGTTTCAGCCTAGCACCGTGACATGGCGTTTCCCATACCCTCATTAATGAAGCCTGACCAAAGATGAAGCACTACCCTTCTGGAAACCGCACCTCCTCCACCCTCACCCGAAAGAACGGAAAATACGCCTCCGTGCCGAAGTGGTTGCCTGCCTCGACCCTGGTGGGCAGGGTGTAGCCTTCGAAGTTTTGGAAGTCGTCCAGGTAGCCGCCGAAGGGCTGGAGCCGCCACGCCTTCTCGGGGTTGGCATTGCTCCAGCGCTGGAACTGCACCCAGCGCGGTTGGCCGTTTTCGGCCACGGCGATCTCGATGGCTTGTTCCAGGGAGCCGTGGGTGATGATCGCGCGTGCCAAGTTGGGCTCGCCGGTCTCTTCCCAACGCACGCCATGCTGGGGCAACAGCGATGCCGGGGCCCAGAAGGCGGCTTCCGCCACGGCTCGGC
The DNA here is from genome assembly GCF_015992245.1 of Halomonas sp. SS10-MC5. Classification (NCBI taxonomy): domain Bacteria; kingdom Pseudomonadati; phylum Pseudomonadota; class Gammaproteobacteria; order Oceanospirillales; family Halomonadaceae; genus Halomonas; species Halomonas sp. SS10-MC5. The sequence continues at coordinate 3,688,551 of NZ_CP065435.1, forward strand.
CGAACGAGGCGCGCAGGTGGTTGTCGTCGCCCCCGGCCCTGGCGACGGGCAGCGTGCCGTCGAGCCAGAAGCGCGTCCAGGAACGGCCGTTCGCCATGCCGTCCGAGCCGCTCATCTGCATCAGGCCGGCGCCGGCCCGTTCGAGGTGCCAGATGAAGCCGTGCGGCGGCGCGAGGATCTGGCGTGCCTGCATGGGACGGTAGCCGGGTGCTTCCTTGCTACCGAGGCCGATCTCGCCTGTCATCTGTATTTCACTGACGACGTGAAGCGGCGTGCCCGTGGAGATGGTGAAGAGGAAGTAGCGCCGGGCGGCGTCGGGCAGGCCTTCGACCATGGCGGGGTCGAACGCTTCGACGCTGGCGGGCGCCTGGGATTGCAGCCATGCCCAAGAATTTTCCATCGCGCGGTTATCGGCCAGGCGCCAGGCCTGCATGGCCAGTGCCGCTACCAGCAGCAGACCCACCGCTATTGCCAGGTACGCCATCCGGTCTCTCCTGCGCTCTGTTCTCGTTCTCTGCTCTTGTTCTCTTCTCGTTCCGCTCTTCCCTACTCCGTGCCCTTCTTGTGCGAGCCCAGATCAATCAACGAGCGGATTCGGGAAACCTGGGCAACTCATCGGTAAGTTCGAACCACTCGGCCTTGGACGAGACCCAGGCGTGGTAGCGCTTGCCGGGCGCTATCGGCGTATCCAGGGTGCCGAGCCGCAGCCGCTTGGCGTCGGGCAGGTCGTCACGGGCGCTGTAGAGTGGGCTGCCGCACTCGGTGCAGAACACCCGCGCCTTGTTCGGGGTGGCGCGGTACTCCTTGAGGTACTCCGCACCCCGGGTGATGCGAAACTCGGCCGAGCGGATGGGCGCCACGGCGGCGAAGGCGGAGCCCTGGGCCTTTCGGCACTGCTGGCAGTGGCACATGGAGACTTCCTCGATCTCGCCGCGGTACTCGTATGTCACTTTCCCGCACAGGCAGCTTCCCTGGTGCATCGGCAACTCTCCCCGGTGGCTTTCGCCTACGATACCCCTTTCGCTACCCGATGGCTGAAACCGACGTCAAACACGGCCGGAAGGTGGTAGGGTTCGAGGAAACCCGATCCAATGGCTCCGCGACCATGCCCCACGTCGACATCACCGTGATTTCCGATGCCATCTGCCCATGGTGCTTCATCGGCAAACGCCACCTCGACCTCGCCCTGGCCGAACTGCCCGGAGAGATCAGCGTCTCGGTGGCCTGGCACCCCTTCGAGCTCAACCCCGACATGCCCGCCGGGGGCCTGTCGCGGCGCGAGTACCGCACCGCCAAGTTCGGCTCGTGGGAGCGCTCCCGGGCGCTCGACGCCCAGGTGGAGGCCGCCGCTGCCCAGGCGGGCATCGAGATTCACCACGAGCGCATGACGCGAACGCCCAATACCTTCGATGCCCACCGGCTGATCTGGCTCGCCAGGGAGCATGGCGTCCAGTCGGCCGTGGTCGCAGCACTCTTCCGCAGCTACTTCGTCGAGGGTGAGGACATCGGTGACGGCGCGGTACTGGCCAAGGCCGCCCGGGACGGCGGGCTGGCGGATGTCGACATACCCGCCTTTCTCACGGGCGACCAGGGCCGCAGCGAGGTACAAGCAGGCCTCGACGAGGCGCGGCGCCTGGGCGTGAGCGGTGTACCCACCTTCATCATCAATCACTCAGTCGGCCTCTCGGGCGCCCAACCGCCCGAGGCGCTGCGCCGGGCGATTCTCGAGTCGATCGGCAGAGGTTGAAAGCCACCCAACCCAGTAGGCAAGCGCCAGACAGAACCATCTCTACCTGCTTGCCCCCTATCGGCGTCGGTGTCATCGTCTTGCGGTGACCAACCGCCGCCCGACCACAAGGAGCATTATCGTGTTCATCGCCATGAACCGTTTTCGGGTCAACCCCGAGCGAGTAAAGGAGTTCGAGCAGATCTGGCTGGAGCGGGAGACCCACCTGCAGGGCCTGCCTGGCTTCGTCGAGTTTCATATGCTGCGCGGCCCCGAGAAGGAGGACCACGTGCTCTACGCCTCGCACACCATCTGGCGCTCGCGCGAGGACTTCGAAGCCTGGACCCACTCCGAGGCGTTCCGCAAGGCCCACGCCAACGCCGGCCAGAGCAAGCGCGAGGGGCTCTACCTGGGCCCGCCCAACTTCGAGGGGTTCGAGGTCATCCAGACGGTCGGCAACGATGGCAATGGCTGAGGCTCAGGCTCAGGCGAGGATCGACGCATGAGCGCGGCATCGGGCACGCCGCCGCTGACGACACTCGGCGGCTGCAACGTGCTCTTTGCCATGGCCGCCGAGGCCGAATACGGCCCGCATCTCAGGCAGCGTTTCGCGCCGTTCATGACCGGCGTCGGCCCGGTGGAGGCGGCGGTGGAGCTCACCGCGGCCCTCGCCGCGCACGCCCACCGGGGGCGCCTGCCGGACCTGGTGGTGTCGCTGGGCTCGGCGGGCAGCCACTCGCTCGAGCAGACCGAGATCTACCAGGCGAGCTCCATCGCCTACCGCGACATGGACGCCTCGCCGCTGGGCTTCGAGAAGGGGATCACCCCTTTCCTCGACCTGCCGGCGATCCTGCCCCTGCCGCTGCGCATTCCCGACATTGCCGAGGCCACGCTTTCCACCGGCGCCAATATCGTCTCGGGCGAGGCCTATGCCGCCATTGCAGCGGACATGGTGGACATGGAGAGCTACGCCTGCCTGCGCGCCTGCATGCGCTTTAACGTGCCGCTGGTCGTGCTGCGCGGCATCTCGGACGGCAAGGCGGAACTGCATCACGTCGACGACTGGACGGAGTACCTGCACGTCATCGACGAGAAGCTCGCCGCCGCCGTGGATCGGCTCGGCGAGGCGCTGGCCGAGGGGCTGCTGGCGCGCTGAGGATGGCGAGACCCAAGCGCCCCTTTTCTCTCGCCACGTATCTTCACTCGCACCCAATGTGCTGGCGGTAGCGCTCGGGATCGTGCCCCTCGGGCACGCTGTCGCAGGGGCTTTCCTCCTCGCTGGCGTAGCCACGCAGCTGGTTGTAGCGCGCAACTTGGTCGTCATCGAGTAACGGCAGGGTGTCGAGATGAGCGGCAAGGTGCACGAAGCGTAGTTCGGCCCGCGCCTCCTCGGCCTGTGCGAGCAGCCGACGCAGCCCCTCCTTTTCCAGGCTGCGTTCGGCGAATGCCTTCTCAATGGCGCGTTCGGCTTCGATCAGCCGTTCGCCGGCTTCAATCGCCTGTCTTTGCATGTTCTCGAAACGTGCTTCGATAGCCGTTTCCTGCTCATCCCGGAGGGGGATCTGATCGCTCAGCTCGAGCAGATGGGCCGGCCCCGGCATGCCGTTCAGCTCGGCCGGCAGCGCCAGCCCCCAGCCGCCGCCGCGACGTAGCTCCTCGATGTCATCGTGCGACAGACTCTTGATCTCGCGCTCCTCGAAACCCGCGTAGGGAGAGTGATGCTGGTACTGTGTCGACGCCAGCGCAGAAGCGCAAAAAGGCAGGGCAAGCAACAGCGCGGCAATCATGCGAGGCATGGTAAGGGCTCCGTTCAAGTGAAAGCGTTAGACCAGGTACGGCTCGAGCCAGCGCTTGAGCTGTGAGCCCTGCAAAACCCCAGCCTGGCGGGCGTCCTCACGCCCCTGCTTGAACACGATCAGTGTGGGAATGCTGCGAATGCCGAAGCGTCCGGCCAGTCCCGGCTCCGCCTCGGTATCGAGCTTGGCGAAGCGGATGCGCGGCTCCAGCTCGGCGGCGACCTGGGCGAAGATCGGCGCCATCATCTTGCAGGGCCCGCACCAGCCAGCCCAGAAATCCACTACTACCGGCAGCTCGCTGCGCTCGATCAGCGCCGCGTAGTTGGCGCCGGTGAGTTCCAGGGGTGCCCCGGTGAACATCGGCTGCTTGCACTTGCCGCAGCGCGAGGCGGCCAGACGCGCCGTGGCCACGCGGTTGATGGCCAGGCAGTGAGGGCAGGCCAGGTGAAGGGAATCGGACATGGCAGGGCTCCAGAATGAATAAAGACTAATAGAAATATGGAGGCCTTCGCGACGAAAGCAAAGCCAGGCGCAATCTGGTAGGCAAGTCTCGATGAGCCGAATGGAAGACGGCCCGGCTCATGCCAGCCCTATGCGCTGACCGAGGAGACAAGAACCGCTTCCACCGGCCGCCGCAGCGAGCGCGGCATCGCCTTGCCCCGGCCGAACCGCACCACCAGGTCGGGGCGCCCGCCGACGATTCCCAGGGCCTCGGCGAAGGCCGGGCGCACGCTCGCCTCCTCGACCGGCTGGTTGATGAAAGCGTTGCAGATGCCGAGTGCCGTGGCCTGCAGGGCGAAACGCTGGTAGCAGCGCCCGGCTTCGACCCAGTGCGCCCGGTCGTCGGCTTGTGAGATGAACACGGCAATGCCGGCGGAGCTGCGTACCTGTCGGGCGACCTTGGCATTCTCGGCGCCCTGCCGAAACAGCGTGCGGAACAGCCACCGCCCCAGCCAGCGAGGCGTAGCGGGGCTGCCCATCGAGCGGGCGAACAGCCCATCCCCGGCCTTGATCGCCTCGTGGTCGCCGAAGCGGATCCAGGTCTCCAGTTCCTGCCGGAACGCCCGGTTACCGACCTGCAGGCCGTTGGCCTGAAGCACGTACTCCAGTACGTTTTCTATCGCTTTCTTCTCGGTCAGCAAGCTGATGGAGACCCCATGCCCGGTGCCGGCGGCCTGCAGAAGGTGCAGCTCCTCATCGGTGATGGGCGAGCCGTCGTAGTCGGTGCGCGAGCACTGGCGGGCCGGAATGGCCTCGAACAGCGGCGTGACCTCCGGCTGGCAGGGCGCCAGCATGACGCGCACCTCGCCGGCGCCTTCGGCATTGAAGGTCACCTCGCCCTGCATGCCGAGCGCCCGCGCCGCCAGGCTCAGGTTCTCCGCGGCGCATCCCAGCGAGACGTAGAGATGGTGGTCGTCCGGATCGACCACCGGGGTGCGCCGGGTGAGGTCCGGCAGGATGGTGATGGCATCCTCGGCGATGCGAAAGCGCCAGCATTGGGTGTTGTGGCCGGAAGGGGCCAGGGTGGCATAGCGAATGAGCTCCTTCAGCCTTGCGGCATGATCAGGCACCTGCCCGTCGCCATGGCGCCAGAGGTCCCTCACCACCTGCTCGTAGTTCATCGCCTGCCCCGTCCCGTCGTCGCCCCTTGCTGACTTCAGTTTAGCGCCAGCACCGCCTCCGAGCGCATGATCCACGGCATGTTCGACGCATGATCATTGGGTGCGGGAGCGCGGATGGCTTACATTTTTTCCATTGAGACCCCCACCTTGCCTCAGGCAGGATGAGGGAAGAAAAGCAGGTGGGTAGAGACAAGCAACGGCATACCGCTGGAGGAGCCACATGCAACCGCTGAGCTATTACTACTACAACGTGCTGGAAGGTCTTGAAAAGCCGTGCGACGTGCCGTCATCCCAGCTGCAGGAGGGCTACGATATCCTGTATCGGCATGGCGGGCGTATCGAAATGGACCTGATGCGCAAGGCCGAGGATAGCAATGCCCAGGGCGCGCCCTACCACTGGTACGAGGCCCTCGATGAAGAGCAGCGAGCGAAACTGCACAAGGCCCTGGATGACGAAAACCCCGCCAAGATTCTCAAGCTCATTCAGCGCAACGGCTATGCCGGCGTGCTCTACCATCATGCCTGGCATTACTTTCGGGAGCCGGGAGCCGCCTGAAGCCGCTATCGAGAATCCCCGCACGTCGGGTAGGTGATACCGACTGCCTGCTGAGTCAGCCGTAACGTACAGGGCCGCTTTCCAGAAAGCGGCCCTTTTGCTGTCCGGATCAAGGCGTGACTGTTTGACTCTGCCGCTGCTCTGTACTTAACTGCCCTCATATTTAGATAGATCGGTCTATATAGACCAAGCGCACAGGAGCGCCACCGATGCCAGCTTCCAAGCGTGACCAGCTGCTCGCCACGGCCGAGCGGCTCTTCTACGAGCAGGGCTTTCACGCCACCGGCATCGACCGCATCGTGGCGGCGGCCGGGGTGGTACGCATGACGCTCTACAACCACTTTTCCTCCAAGGAGGCGCTGGTCGCGGCGGTGCTCAAAGCCCGCCATGAACGCTTCATCGCCAGCCTGGATGCGGCCACCGCCGCCGCCCCGCCGGGCCAGGCGACACGCGCCCTGGTCGAAGCCCATGGCCGCTGGCTGGACACCTATAGCCAGCATGGTTGCATCATGACCAAGGCGATGGGCGAGTTCGCCGAGCACAGCGCCGAGATCCATACTTTGGCGAGGACCGCAAAGCGCGACCTGCTGACACGCCTCGAAGCGGCTGTGGCACGCGATGGCTTGGGCCACCATCCGAACCTGGCACGACACCTGTTCCTGGTGCTGGAGGGCTGTAATACGGCAGTGTTGCTTCTGGGTATGCGGAGGGCCCTGGCTGACACACGGGCGGTGGTAGACGCCCTTCTCGCCGCGGCTCGGAGCCATGACCAATGAGAACCTTGTCGAACATGGGTTTCGCGCTTTTTGGCGCTGCGTTAATCGCTATCAGCTTCGGGCTCGCACGCTTCGCTTTCGGCCTGTACGTACCTTCCATCAGCACCGACCTTGAACTGACGGCCTACGTGATCGGTATCGTCGGGGCACTGCCGCTAATCAGCTTCGTGCTCGCCACGCTGGTCGCACCGTTTGCCGCCGACCGCCTCGGCGCGCGGATGCTGGCCGTACTCTCGAGTGGTTTCGGTGCAGCCGGCCTTGCACTGATCAGTCTGGCTTCCGATGCACTATCGCTCAGTGTTGGTGTGTTCGTCTGCGGCATCTGTACCGGTTTGATGATGCCGGCACTTACCGCTGCCATGCAGGCAATGGTAAGCCGCACGATGCACGGGCGAGTGAGTTCGATCATGAACGCCGGTACCAGCATCGGTATCATCGTCGCGGTACCTACGGTTATATTCCTGTCCAATGCATGGCGTTTCACTTATGCGATGTTCGCGGTGCTGGCGGGCATCGGCATCATTGCGGCGTGGCACTTCCTCCCTTCGGTTTCACGGATCATGCCGGCTAACGCCGCACCGCCGCCCCCGATCGGCAGGTTGCAGTGGTCGCGTCTCATCCGGCTCACCTTGTTCGCCTTTGCCATGGGTTTCATTGCTGCGCCTTACTGGCTGTTCGCTCCGGACCTGACGGTGACGCTTGGCGCCTTGCACCCTGGCGACACCGGTTGGCTATGGTTCGCGGTCGGTATTGCCGGCCTGGGTGGGGCCATGGTGAGTGACCTGGCTGACCGCAACAACCCGCCTATCACGCAAGCCTTGATGCTGATGATGCTTTCCTCGAGCCTGGTATTGCTCGCCGCCAGCCCAAGTCAGCTGGGCCTGGCGATGTTCTCCGCACTCGTCTTCGGTCTTGCCTATATGAGCCTTACGGGGCTGTATCTCATGACTGGCATCCGCCTGCTGCCCGGTAGACTCTCTATGGGACCGGTGCTGCCGTTCATAGCGGTAGCATTGGGTCAAGCGGCGGGATCACCCATCGCAGGCATGCTGGTGGACGGCTTCGGTTATGCCTATGCGTTTTCGATTTTCTCGGTCATCGGCATCGTGGTATCGATTCTGTCGCCGATATACCCGGGTCATATCGATTATTGGGCAGACTGGGCCGAGGAACCCGCAGGAGAACAACAGGAAGAGCAGGTGCCGGTTGAAGATACCGGTCTCCAAGCGGCATATGATCAGCAGTTGCTGGATGAAAACGGCGAGCCGATCGAACCCGTTGCGGAGGACGAGGAGACCCCGAGGACGCCACGTCTCCTGTAGCCGATGCTTGGTGCGGCGCAATGGGTTGCGCAGTGTTTCAACGCCATTTTTCGAGTACTGGCCATGTTACGACTCCCATCCCTGATTGCACTCCACTACTTCGAGGTCGCTGCGCGAACCAAGAGTTTCGCCGCGGCCGCCAAAGAGCTCAATGTCACGCCGGCTGCGATCAGCCACCAGATCAAGGCTCTAGAAGAGTATCTTGGTGTCGACCTGTTCATCCGCCACCATCGGCGGGTAAGCCTGACGCCTGCTGCTCGATTAGCCCTGCCGGAACTGCAGGATGGGTTTCAGGCGCTGGGGCGTGGGGTGGAGAAGATCCGCTCCTATGGCGAGGAACGCCTGATCGTCACCGTGTGCGCCGAACCCCTGTTCGCCACCAAGTGGATCGTGCCACGCCTGCACCGTTTCTATGCCCGTTGTCCCGACGCCGAAGTGAGACTGCAGGCAAGTCTGCATACGGTGGATCGCTCCCGTGATAGCGCATTTGGGGTCGCTGATCTAAAGCGCGCCGGTATCGATGTTTCCGTGCGCCTTGGCTACGGCAACTACGCTGAACTTGAGCCACTGCGACTGATGAGCCTGGACCTGGTGCCTCTCTGCGCACCGGAACTGGCCGCCGCTGTGGACGATCTCGATACGCTGCGCCGGCTGCCGTTGCTGTGCGACAGTACCCTCACACGTTTCAACGAGCCCTACGGGTGGAAGGAATGGTTCAAGCAGCAGGGGTGTGACATCGGGGCGCTACGGGAGCTGCGATTCGGCAATGGATTGCTGGCGCTGGAGGCGGCAATTGCCGGCCAGGGCGCACTTCTCGGCAGTCGACAATTACACCAAGCGGAACTACGCGCTGGGAAATTGACAGTGCTGGCCGATCGCCCTCTGAGTAGTGACCAGGCTTACTACGTCGTCAGCGCGGGCGCAGGCCTGGAGCGACCTATTGCCGGGCAGTTCCGAGAATGGTTGGTGGATGAAGCCGGTATACGCTAATTCGGGACGTCGCTGCCCGAATCCAGACCACCCGACCGTCGAGCACGTCGGTGGTCTGAATGTTCTTACCCACACTGCATTGCAGGCTGACTCTGTCATGCCGTTACATTGGTCTCGAGCCGCTGTCGCAGCTGGAACTTCTGGATCTTGCCCGTCGAGGTGGTCGGCAACGGCCCGAAAATAACCTTCTTGGGAGCTTTGAAACGACTCATGTTTTCCTTGCAGAAATCGATCAATGCCTCTTCGGTCAACTCGCTACCGGGACGTAACTGAACGAATGCCGCTGGAACTTCGCCCCATTTGGCATCAGCCATCGCCACCACCGCCGCCACTTCGACATCACCATGTCGCTGGATGATGTCCTCGACCTCCAGTGAGGAAATGTTCTCTCCGCCAGAGATGATCACGTCCTTGAGCCGGTCGCGTATCTTGATGTAGCCATCCGCTTCCACCACGGCGAGGTCGCCGGAGTGAAACCAGCCACCTGAAAAGGCTTCACTGGTGGCGGCTTCATTACGCAGGTAGCCCTTCATGACGATATTGCCCCGGAACATGATCTCCCCCACTGTCTCGCCATCGGCAGGCACGGGCTTCAGCGTGGCCGGGTCGAGCACCGCCATGCTTTCCTGCAGGGGGTAGGCCACCCCCTGCCGCCCGTTGAGCCGGACCCGCTCCTCCAGCGAGCATTGTTCCCAGCCATTCTGCTTGACACAGACTGATGCAGGACCGTAAGTCTCGGTCAGGCCGTAGACATGAGTAAGCTCGACACCGAGCTTCTCCATCCGCTCCAGCACGGACGCCGGCGGCGCCGCACCGGCAATCAAACCCGACACCTTGTGATCGAACGGTTCCTGAGCAGCCACGGCGGCATCGGCGATCATCGCGTGGACGACAGGCGCTCCGCAGTAGTGGCTGACCCCATGCCGCTTTATCAAGTCCAGGATGACCACCGGATCGACTCGGCGCAGACAAACGTTGGTTCCGCCGATCGCCGCCATTGTCCAAGGGAAGCACCAGCCGTTGCAGTGAAACATCGGTAGTGTCCAGAGGTAGACCACCTCGGCGGGCAGTGTCCAGGAAAGAACGTTGCTGACTGCGTTCAAGTAAGCTCCGCGATGGTGGGTGACGACCCCTTTCGGGTTGCCGGTGGTGCCGGACGTGTAACCCAGAGCAATCGCATCCCACTCGTCGGCCGGTAGCTGCCAGTCGTTCAGCTCCGGCTGCTGGGCCAGCAAGGCCTCGTATTCTAGCTCACCAATGAAACGCTCCTTCTCCTGGCTCGTGTCAGACACGTTGATTATCGTGGGGGCTGGCCCCTTCAATCGAGCCAAAGCCTTGTCGACCACATCGGCATACTCGGGATCAACCAAAAACAGGCGAGCACGGCTGTGGTCGAGGATAAAGGCCACCGCCTCCGGATCCAGGCGAACATTTATCGCATTCAAAACCGCTCCCACCATGGGCACCCCGAAGTGGGCTTCGTACATGGCAGGAACATTCGGCAGCATGACGGCAACGGTATCTCCCTTGGTGATACCGAAATCTCTCAACATGCACGCCTGACGACAGCAGCGTGCATAAGTCTGCAGCCAGGAATGGTGTAGCTCATTATAGATCAGTGCTGTCTTGTCGGGATAAACCGCTGCCGCCCGCTTGAGAAAACTCAACGGTGACAGTGCAGCATGATTCGCCGTGGTTTTCGGGAGTGCATCATTGAAATGACAGATATCGTTCATGGATCAAGCCCTGTTATTCTACGGAAGGGTGTATAGCTCAGCCTGCAAACGACACGATCCAATTGGCCACCAGCACGACACGACAATTACCACACCTGACGAAGGGCAACTGGTCACAAAATTGCCGGGCGGCAATCTCAACAGTCAGACGCATGATCGGACTAGCGGCCCGGCTGCTCCCAGGTGGGGGTACGCTTCTCGAGAAAGGCATCGATTCCCTCGGCTGCGTCCGGACTCATCATGTTTTCGGCCATCACATTCCCGGCAAAATCATAGGCATCAGCCAAAGCCATCTGACGCTGGGTATGGAACATGGCCTTCCCAAAGCGCACCGCCGAAGGGCTCTTGCTCAGGATCTGTGCCACTTTATCGGCCACGAGGCCCTCTAGGCAGTCGTCTTCGGTGACGTCACTCAGCAGCCCCCACTCCAAGGCCTTATCTGCATCGATGAAATGGCCGGTTACCAGCATGTCGAACGCCCTCTTGGCGGTGATGTTGCGTGACAGCGCCACGGCGGGGGTCGAGCAGAACAGGCCCACATTGATGCCCGATACGGCGAAGCTGGCTGACTGGGCGGCGATGGCCAGGTCGCAACTGGCCACCAATTGGCACCCCGCCGCGGTGGCCATACCCTGGACCTTGGCGATGACCGGCACCGGCAGGTTGACCACGCTCTGCATCACCCGGCTGCAGCTACGAAACAGTTCCTGATAATAGGCCCGGTCGGGATTGGCACGCATTTCTCGCAGGTCATGACCGGCGCAAAACCCCCGGCCATTGCCGCCGATCACGACGCAGCGAACGGTGGGATCGGCGGCAATCGCATCCAGCTCCCGCTGCAACGCGATCAGCATATTTTCGGACAGCGTGTTGAATTTACTCGGGCGATTCAGCGTAAGATAGACGGCCCCATCCTTGTCTTCCCGGATAAGTATGTCTTCAGAAGTGTGGCTATGACTCATAAACGCCTCTCGACAGAACTGGCTGATCAAAAGTGGTTGATCGTCACCTCGGCGGTGATCGAATTGCGGATGAAACAGTTCTTGTGGGCGTTGGCGTGGATCTTGGATACCGCCTTCTGGTCTGGCATCTTGTCACCGCCGAAGGTAATGCGTGGCGACAACTCGATCCGCGTGATCTCCATCCCTTTCTTGTCGTTGCTCTCGAGATAGCCAATCGGCTCGTCCTCATAGGATTCGACCCAATACCCCTGGAATTCCGCGATCGCCAGGAAGAACAGCATATGACAACTGGACACAGCGCTAATCAGCATTTGTTCCGGGTCAGCGCATGCAGAGTCGCCCTTGAAATCGACCGAAGCAGAAACATCGACCTGCTGCCCCCCGTTCAACGTAACTCGATGATTGCGCGAGTAGGTACTTGCATCGCTTGGGTGGGCAGTACGTTGCCAACGAATGACTGACTGATGGACTGACATGGGCAAACCTCCTGAGCATGCCCGTAGGCTAAGAGATCGAGCAGACACCCGTAAAACGACGATTGCTAAGCTGTTAGGTTAGCCTTGCTAATGTGAAACCGGTCAGCCGCCTTACCAAAAGCGGCCTGACCGGGGACGATACCCGAAGAGGCGCACCGAAACGCACCAGAGCATGGATTACGCTCGTTAGGCCAAACAGTGAGAAACTATCGCTTTACCCCCCTGCCTCCTCACGAATAGCCTCGGCGTTGTCCATTTTGACTGTCCAGCTCAGAGAATGAGCGTTCACGAGCCCCATGTATCGTTCGCTCTTCACGCTGAACCGGGTCAACCGTCACTGCCTATGCCACTAGCGATATTCCATTAACGGCACGGGGCGCACCAGGGGAACCTGCCATGAAGACCATATATGTCGAATACGCAATCATTGGCGCCGGTACCAGCGGATTGGGTGCCTACTCGACAATCAGCCGCCAGACCGACAGCGTGGTGATGATCCAGGATGGCCCCTACGGCACCACTTGTGCACGGGTCGGCTGTATGCCCAGCAAACTGCTGATTACCGCTGCCGATTACGCATACCATCTGAATACCAGCGATTTCTTCGGAGTACCGGCATCGGGCCGTGTAGATGGGCCCAAGGTACTGGAGCGGTTACGCCGAGAGCGGGATCACCGCTTTGTCGCCCGCAATCTCAGCTATGTTGACAAGATACCGGCCCACCACAAGCTCGAGGGACGTGCCCGGTTTGTCGGCCCCGGCCGTCTCAGGGTGGACGAGTCGATCGAAGTCAATGCGAAGAAAGTCATTCTCGCGTGCGGCTCCAGGCCTGCGATCAGCGAGGTCTTCGAGCCGGTAATGGATCGTGTGCTCACCAGCGATACGGTGTTCGAGCTGGAGGACCTGCCCCGATCGGTAGCCGTTATCGGTATGGGAGTCATAGCGCTGGAACTGGGCCAGGCCCTCCATCGGCTTGGCGTCGAAACGATATTGTATGGCCGTTCCGGCAAGATCAATGCCCTCACTCACCCGACCCTGCAACAGCAAGCAATCGATATCCTCGGCGCCGAACTGGATATCTACCCCTGTGGGCGGGTGCTTAGCACCTGGGAAAACGACGAGGGCGCCTGGATCGAGTACCAGCAGGAGAATGGCCAACGGATCACCAGAGTCTTTGACAGGGTTCTGGTTGCAACGGGCCGGGTCTCCAACGTTGATCGTCTCACGCTGGAACAAACGGGTATAGAGGTTAAGGAGGATGGCACCGTCAGTTTCGACCCGCAAACAATGCGCTGCTCCAACCTGCCCATTTTCATCGCCGGGGATGCCACCGACCACTTACCGGTGTGGCACGAAGCCTACGACGAGGGGCGGATCGCTGCCGATAATGCGCTGCACTACCCAAGCCCTTCGCCTGCAACGCGTAGAACGCCCTTGATGGTATTCTTCACCGACCCCCAGATTGCCGTTGTCGGCCTGACGTTTCAACAACTTGAAGGCAGGGAGATCGTCATCGGTGAGCTACCGTCTGCCAGCCCCCGCCATGTAGTATGGAATAAGGTGCAAGGGCGTATTCATGTCTATGTGGACGCACGAACCGACGTCATACTGGGCGCTGAACTGCTTGGCTACGGGGCTGAACACCTCGCACATTTGTTGGCCTTGGCCATTACACACGACATGACGACCGAGCAGGTGCTGCAGATGCCAATCTATCACCCCTGCGCAGAAGAGTTACTCAGAGATGTCTTGATCGATATACAAAAAAAGCGCCGGAGGAGAATGAGCCAGAGCCGCAACCATTCGTCCTCCATGGCCTAGTCATGCAACGCCGCCCCGACCATTACATCTTTTCCCTCACTACCTCAGGAACACCTTTACGCCAGACTGCATTATGATATTGTTAATGGGAGGGGTAGCTGGCAGTAACACCTCCGAACAACTTGAGGGGCTTCATTAAGGGGACTCCCTGAACATGAAGCTCCTCCGCCCCAAGGGTCTACATTGGAGCACATAAAGAATGAGGAAAATTGCGATTGATGCCGCGGACATCCGCATTCTCGATGCGCTTCAGCAACACGGCCAACTAAGCAAAACCAAACTCTCGGAGATTGTCAATCTTTCGCCCACCCCTTGCTGGATACGTTACAATCGACTGAAGGAAGCCGGTCTTATACGTGGATACTATGCCGACATTGCTCACGAAAAGATCGCCAAGTCCACGACTATAGTCGTCACAATCTCGCTCAACGTGCATCGAAAATCAAACTTCGATCGTTTTGAGAATCATATCAAACAAATAGGCGAAATAGTAGAATGCTCTGCCACGGGCGGAGGAATGGATTACGTCATGAAAGTCATGACCCCCAGCCTTTCCGACTTTCAACATATCATGGACAACCTACTTTCTGCCGAGTTGGGCATTGATCGTTACATGACCTATATTGAAACGAGAAAAATTAAGTCGTCGCAGGTAAATCTCAATATCCTGATGACTGGATCGGACAACCAATCCTGAAAAAAATACGCGGTGTTTGTACGTCAAGACATACTCACAACAATAAGAGCGCACACCGATACAATAGCTAAAAACTGTTGACCGCAATGGATCTGGCCCTGCAGCTGGGATCGCCTTGCGTGAGCAACAGGCAAACTCCAACACTGACCATGCGGGAGCAGACAGCTCCAGAGGGGCCTCCCTGGGTACTCTCTCGTCATGCCATTGCAGCATGATCTAGTCCTCTCCTTCCTGTGTGACTCTGGCGGGAATAGACACAGGCAATCAGTTGAGGCAGACCAAACGGACTAGGCTGGAAAGACAATTAGCCTGAACGTCCTACTTTCACAACGCTTTTGGACCACATGATCGCGCAACCTGCGACTATAGTGACTTGTGTCAAGTCAACGAATCCGCTCAGTGAATGAAACTCACAATATAAGAAGGAATTTATCATGACAACCGCCATGTCCAGAAAGCCAGTCGAAAAGAAAAAAGCTGAAGACTTTGGCTTCGGAACACAGATTCGAAAATCGCCATACTTTGACGCCACAGTGCGCTGGGGAGCAACGGCTTTCTCGGTATATAACCACATGTATATTCCACGTGATTTCGGAGACCCGGAACAGAATTTCTGGAATCTAGTCAACGATGCAATACTTTGTGATGTTGCCGCTGAGCGGCAAGTGGAAGTCACTGGCCCCGATGCAGCCAAATTTATTCAATACCTTACCCCCCGCGACCTGTCGGAAATGGCGGTTGGACAGTGCAAGTACATATTAATCACCAATACTGATGGCGGCATCCTTAACGATCCGATTCTGTTGCGTCTGGCAGAGAATCATTTTTGGATTTCCCTGGCTGACAGTGACATCCTGTTGTGGGCACAAGGTGTCGCCCTTAACTCCGGCATGGATGTGAAGATTGACGAACCTGATGTTTCTCCTCTGCAATTGCAGGGGCCAAAGTCGGGCGAAATAATGAAGGCCCTTTTTGGCGATAGCATTATGGATCTCCGCTACTACTGGCTGCGTGAGTATGATCTTGGCGGCATTCCGCTAATTGTGTCACGTACCGGTTGGTCGAGTGAACTCGGCTATGAACTTTATCTCCGCGATGGTAGCCGCGGCGATGAACTGTGGGAAATAATCATGGCAGCTGGTATGCCCTATGGATTGAAACCTGGTCATACTTCTTCCATCCGCCGAATCGAAGGAGGAATGCTGTCGTACCATGCAGATGCCGACATGAGCACCAATCCATACGAACTCGGAATGGATCGCCTGGTAAAACCCGATATGGAAGCCGAGTTTATCGGCAAAGCTGCGTTGCAAAGAATCCGCGAGGAGGGAGTAAGACGCAAGCAAGTGGGACTGCGTATAGACAGTTCGCCACTCAAGTCACCGAATACTTCATTCTGGCCGGTTAGTATCGGTGGAAAAACCATCGGCAAGGTGACATCTGCTGTCTATTCGCCACGCCTCGAACAGAATATTGCCCTGGCCATGGTGACTACCGAACATGCATCAGTCGGTACGGTGCTGGAAGTACAAACCGTGTCTGGCCCGGCAAGAGCAGTGGTTGTCGAAAAGCCCTTCTTTGATCCCAAAAAGAGAATCGCCGCTTCCAGCTGAGCGTGGCTAGCTGATTGGATACCCGGCCTGACGATTCACTCAACACCGCTGGATTCATGGGTGATCGCCTCGACTTATCGGCTGGAACAACAAATAGTTGTGTAGAGGCAACTCATGATTCCAGACAGCAACGGGCTCCACGGCAAGGTTGCCGTGCCAGGAGAGACTATGTATTCCGTTCGTCTTTGGGCTGCGAGACACGCGAGGTTCTTTGAGCTCACCTATCGTGCCTTCGAACCAGCAATCGTAAAGCTGCATCCCCTGTGGAGGTCGGTGGGTTACCAGCGGGCTGAGAAACCAGTGAGAAAACTGGAGAAGCTCAGCAAGGAGCTGCTTTTCGACTGCCAGATGTGTGGGCAATGCATCCTCAGCTCGACCGGCATGTCGTGCCCGATGAACTGCCCAAAGACGATGCGCAATGGACCCTGTGGAGGTGTACTTCAAAATGGGAATTGTGAAGTTTATCCCGAAAAACGCTGTGTTTGGGTTGAGGCTTGGGAGGGCAGTAAGAAAATGAAAGGAGGTAATAAAATCCAAGTAGTGCAGCTTCCGGTCGATCATCGAAAGAAGGGGAGTTCGTCCTGGCTACGCGTAGCGCGTAGAGCAGCTGAGCAAAGAGAAAAACATAAGGAGGCTTCCAAGTGAGAGATGACAACTGGGGCGTTGACTCCTCCTTGCCTACCAACACACCTCGCTATAGCTCAGCTGGACGACTGGAGCGAGTGTTGAAATCCGGACACTTTGCGGTCACCGCGGAACTGGCACCACCTGATTCGGCAAACCCAGATGAGGTTTATGCCAAGGCGCGTATCTTCGACGGATACGTAGACAGCATGAATGCTACCGATGGCTCGGGCGCTAACTGTCATATGTCCAGTGTGGCGATGTGTGCTCTGCTTTCGCATGCAGGCCATGAAACAGTGATGCAAATCTCCTGTCGGGACAGGAACCGAATTGCGATTCAAGGGGATGTTCTGGGAGCTGCCGCACTGGGCATCAACAATATCCTTTGCCTGACCGGCGATGGGGTACAAGTAGGGGATCATCCCGAAGCCAAGCCGGTTTTTGATCTCGATTCCATCTCGTTGCTTGAAATAATCGCCAAGTTACGTGACAAGCATGTTTTTTCCAGCGGCCGGACAATAAGTGATCCGCCTAGAGTGTTTCTCGGCGCAGCTGAGAACCCTTTTGTACCGCCTTTTGATTTTCGACCTCTCAGATTAGCAAAAAAAATAGCTGCCGGAGCCCAATTTTTTCAGACACAGTACTGCTTCGACATTCCACGCTTCAAGACCTTCATGGCACGTTCACGGGATCTAGGCCTGCTGGAAAAATGTTTTGTTCTTCCCGGGATGGGGCCTCTCGCCTCAGCAAAAACAGCCGACTGGATGCGTAAAAAGGTGCCAGGCATACATATTCCAGACGAAATCATCAAGCGTTTGGAAGGCGCAAAGGATCAAAAGGTAGAGGGTAGAAACATCTGCATCGAGTTGATTCAGCAATTACGCGAGATTGAAGGTGTCTCTGGAGTACACATAATGGCCCACCGTCAGGAGGAGGCCGTATCGGATATTATTAAAAATTCTGGTGTCCTGGGTGGCCGTCGACCATGGTCTCCCTACAACGACAATAGCCCGAGAGGATCATCACACCAGAAGCGGTGTGTGCTACCGCTAGATAAATAGCTCAGTCACAAGGGAACTAATTTTATATCTAATTAAGCAGAAGCACTCCTCTACATGGCATCAAGCGATAACCCACATAGCTTATTACCTTCTAGGAAATCGACATGACAAAAAATATTGATTACACGAACCAGTTCGTACTCACTGTAAGTTGCAAAACCGGGCCCAACATAGTGGCCAGTGTGACCTCCTACCTGTCTGAGCATGGCGGCTACATTTATGAACTCTCACAGTTCGATGATAAGATTACCGGTCAGTTTTTCATGCGAACTGTATTCAACACGCATACTGAGTCCTGCTCTTCTTTTGAACAAATGCGCACAGGGTTTGTTGATCTTGCAGAAAAATTCGGTCTCAAATGGGAGATGCATGAGGCCCACCGCCCCACCAAAGTGTTAATTATGGTATCCCGCTTTGACCACTGTCTTGTGGACCTTCTCTACCGTTACCGTAAAGGTAATTTGAACATAGAGATCATGGCTGTGGTATCCAATCACTTGGACTTGTTGTCTGTAGCGGAACGCGAAGAAATCCCCTTTTTCCATCTACCGGTAACAAAGGAAAACAAATCTGCACAGGAAGATGAGCTCCTCAAAATTGTAAAAAAAACCGGAGCCGAACTTGTAGTTCTGGCACGCTACATGCAAGTCTTGTCCGACAAGCTCTGCGAGCAGCTACAGGGGCGCGCTATCAACATCCACCATTCTTTCTTGCCTGGCTTTAAGGGCGGAAAACCCTACCACCAGGCGTTTGATCGCGGCGTAAAACTGATTGGTGCCACCGCACATTATGTCACTGGCGACCTGGACGAGGGTCCTATTATCGAACAATCCGTGCAGCCTGTGAACCATGCTTACTATCCCGAAGAACTCGTCGCCCTTGGGCGAGATACCGAAACGATAGCGTTGGCACGTGCGGTCAAATTGCATACCGAACACCGTGTTTTCCTTTCCGGAAACAAAACTGTTATTCTCTAAGGGGAGCTCAGGGCCATGACGCATCTCATTGACGGTAAAGCTCTCTCGAATCAGGTTCTGGTCGAAGTCGCTTCGGAGGTCGAGAGAATCAAGGCTGTGCACGGCATAGTACCGACCTTGGCTGTTGTGCTGGTTGGCGAAGACCCGGCCAGTCAAGTCTATGTTAGAAACAAGGTAAAGCGAGCGGAAGAAGTAGGAATGGGCTCTGTTTCTCACCGCCTTGATGCTAAAAGCACACAGCAAGATTTGAACAATTTGATTGATTCGCTGAATACCGACTCTCTAATCCATGGCATTCTAGTGCAACTCCCCCTCCCTGAACATCTCAATGAAGATGAGGTAATAGCCCGCATCAACCCAGCCAAGGATGTTGACGGATTTCATCCGTTAAATGTTGGGGCACTCGCTGCCGGGCGGGCATCGCTAGTTCCTTGCACCCCACAAGGCTGCATGATCATGCTGCGTCAGATCCACTCTGATCTCAGCGGTAAAAGAGCCGTGGTGATAGGTCGCTCTAACATCGTGGGTAAACCAATGGCCGCTCTACTACTTCAGGAAAATTGTACCGTCACTATCGCACATTCTCGAACCCAGGACATCGAAGCAGTGTGTCGAAATGCCGACATTGTGGTGGCAGCGGCGGGTCGGGCGAAACTCATCAATAGCGACTGGATCCGGCCAGGTGCAACGGTTATCGATGTCGGTATCAATGCCATTGAAATTGATGGAAAGAGAAAGCTTATGGGGGATGTGGATTTTGACTCGGTGGCGCCCATTTCTGATGCGATTTCTCCGGTACCGGGAGGCGTCGGTCCGATGACGATCGCCTGTCTTCTGTTGAATACGACTCGTGCCGCAGCACGCCAGTTGAGCTGACTTCTTAGAGTTCGGCCAGCACGCCAACATCATCCCCGGCTTCGCTCTCGGGCGATACGACAACAACAAGAGAGGACCATTCGCATGAAACAAGATGACGATTCCATCCTGGCTCCTGGCCATGACAACACCCAAGTACTGGGAATGGATTTTCACAGTCCTGTTTTTCCCCTTTCTGCCTTGGCGATCATTGCCTTCATTCTCTATGCACTCGTCTACCCTGATGCCGCAAACTCCCAACTAACCTCCTCGCGTGACTGGGCCATTGGACACTTCGATTGGTTGTTCATGATCGTCGGCAACTTCTTCGTGGTGCTCTGCCTGGTGCTGATTCTACTGCCCCTGGGCCGCGTCCGCTTGGGCGGTAGCGACGCCAGACCCGAGCATTCGCTACTTTCCTGGTTCAGCATGTTGTTTGCCGCGGGCATGGGCATCGGCTTGATGTTCTGGAGCGTGGCCGAACCGGTGGCTTACTACACGGACTGGTACGGCACGCCTCTGAATACCGCCGCGAATACCCCCGAGGGAGCTCACGCCGCCATGGGGGCTACCATGTTTCATTGGGGCCTGCACCCATGGGCCATCTACGGTGTGGTGGGGCTCTCACTCGCCTTCTTTGCCTATAACCGCGGGCTACCGCTGAGCCTTCGTTCGGCCTTTACACCGCTGCTGGGCAACAGAGTGCGTGGCTGGACCGGCCACCTGATCGACATTACTGCAGTGCTGGCGACCATTTTCGGTCTCGCCACTTCACTGGGTTTCGGCGCTTCGCAGGCTGCGGGCGGCCTCAATTATCTTTTTGACGTGCCAAACACCCTGGGAACCCAGATCGCCATCATCGTCGGCGTCACCGCGGTGGCATTGTTTTCGGTGTGGCGTGGCATCGACGGCGGCGTGAAACTGTTCTCCAATATCAATATGGTGATTGCCCTTTTGCTGCTGCTGTTTGTCGTACTGACCGGTTCCACCCTTTTGTTCCTCAACGGCCTCTGGAACACCACGCTGGATTACGCCAGCAATATCCTGCCGCTTTCCAACTGGATTGGCCGCGACGACACCACCTGGTATCACGGCTGGACGGTGTTCTACTGGGCCTGGTGGATTTCCTGGTCTCCCTTCGTCGGTATGTTCATTGCCCGGGTATCGCGGGGTCGCACCGTACGTGAATTTCTTATCGCGGTGCTGTTGGTACCAACCCTGGTCACCATTGTCTGGATGAGCGCCTTCGGCGGTACTGCGTTGGCCCAATCGGCAGCCGGAGTTGGCGAACTTGCCAACGGCATCAGCGACGTCTCGCTGGCGATGTTTCATATGCTCGAGCAATTGCCGCTGACGACCCTTACCTCCACCCTGGCGATCGTGCTTGTGCTCATCTTCTTCATCACTTCTTCGGATTCCGGCTCGCTTGTGATCGACAGCATCACCGCTGGCGGAAAGACCGATGCCCCACGCGGCCAACGGGTCTTCTGGGCTACCCTGGAAGGGGTGATAGCGGGCATCCTGCTCTATGGAGGCGGCGATGCCGCACTTGGTGCCCTGCAAGCAGGTTCCGTGGCCACTGGCCTGCCTTTCTCTCTAGTCCTGATGATCATGTGCGTAGGCCTCATCAAGAGCCTGCGCGAGGAACATCGCGCGCTGGAACAGGTAAGCGCACCCAGCCACTCGGGCTGAGACCCAGCCTGACGACAAACCTCGACGCCTCCATCCGGGGCGTCGAAAGTGCTTGCGAAGCGGGCCCTCCAGCGATCCCCATTTGCCGAGTGCGCCGCGGGTAGCTAGGCTGATCCTCGTAAAACTCGGCATGCCGAGGTAATGACTTATTCGCTGCGTTTTCGACAGGAGGTTGAAAACCATGTCCGGACCTGAGTACAGGCTGAAACCTCAAGGATGACCCAGAACCTTCAGGTCGGCTTGCCGAATATTATGGATGACGGCATGCCCCAGGATCTGTGGGAGAAAGCGGCCAGGAGCGTGGCTCCATGAGGCGCATAACTCCCCTTGGCATGGCGATCCTCGGCAGTGGGGTCATAGCAATCACCTATGGCCTGGCTCGCTTCGTGTTTGGGCTCTTCCTGCCCTCGATGCGCGAGGAGCTGACGATCTCCTCCACCATGGCGGGGGTGATCGGCGCCCTGCCTTTCCTGAGCTTCGTCTTTGCCATCCTCGCCGGCCCCTGGGTCACCCGCCGCCTCGGGGTCCGGCACGCCGGGGTCGCGGCCGCCGGCCTGGCCGGCATCGGGCTGATCACGATCGCCGTGGCGCCTTCCTCGCTGCTGCTCGCCGTGGGGGTGCTGATCTGCGGCATCAGCACGGGGCTCTCCTCGCCGGCGATGGCGCAGGCGGTCTCCCGGGTCGTATCGCCCGAGCTGCGCGGACGGGTCAACGCCACCATCA
The DNA here is from genome assembly GCF_015992245.1 of Halomonas sp. SS10-MC5. NCBI lineage: Bacteria > Pseudomonadati > Pseudomonadota > Gammaproteobacteria > Oceanospirillales > Halomonadaceae > Halomonas > Halomonas sp. SS10-MC5. The sequence goes on from NZ_CP065435.1 coordinate 3,710,576, forward strand.
ATGCGGGCACCAGCGTGGGGATCGCGCTGGCCATGCCCGCGGTGCTGATCTGGGCGGAAGCCTGGCGCAGCGCCTATCTCGGATTCGCCGTCCTGGCGGCGCTCGCCGCCTTGGCTGCCCTCTGCTATCTGCCGCGGGAAGCGCCAAGCACCTCGCCATCGCGGTCGCGCCTGGCCGACATGCCGGTGAGCCGTGAGGAGTGGCTGGGGATCGCTCGGCTGAGCGGCCTTGCGGTGGGCATGGGCTGCGTGAGCGCGGCCTATTGGGTGTTTGCCCCCGATGCGGTGATCAACGCCGGCGGGCTCGCGCCGAGCCAGACCGCCTGGATGTGGCTGGCCGTCGGCCTCGGGGGGCTGACCGGCGCCGGCGCCGGCGATCTCATCTCACGCTTCGGGCCGGCCGCGAGCCATGCCGCCGGTCTCACGGTGATGTCCGCGAGCCTCGCGATTCTGGTCATCGACCCCGGCAGCTTCGCCCTCGCCCTGGCATCGGCGGCCCTGTTCGGCGCCGGCTACATGACCCTGACCGGCTTCTATCTGGTGAGAAGCATCCAGATCATGACCGAGGTACCCGCCTTCGCCCCGGTCCTGCCGCTGCTTGCCACCTCGGTTGGCCAGGTCGCCGGCTCCCCGCTGGCCGGCTGGCTGGTCGGGGCGGAAGGCCATGCCGCCACCTTCCTGCTCTTCGCCGTCCTGGGGCTCGCCGTCGCCGGGCTGGGGTCGTGGTTGCTGAAGGAGCGAGCCGCCGCCGATCCGAGCGTTCCGGGGTACTAGTCCCCGGCCTTGGTCAGCGCCGAGTCCTTGTGCATGGCGACGTGGTCGGTCTTGTCGCTCTTGATCTCGTACTGCGGCTCGTCCTCGCTGGCGTGGCGCTTGCGCCCCTTGAATTCCGTCTCCCGGGTGTGGACGCGGATGATCTTTCCACTTACCCGGCCCGCCTCGGAGTTCCAGCTGACGTGATCGCCCACCTTGAAACGCTTGGCCATGCTTCACCTCTCCCTGGGGAATGTTCACGAGCTGAAGCATAGCCCAGGCCCTGGAGGCCTTCCGCCTAGCGGTCTTCCGTCACGAAGGCCTTGTCGTCATCGAACGCCAGGTATTCCGCAATCGTCTCCATGCCCTTAAGCGGTTGTTCGTAGCTCCACGCCACATCGGCCTGTTTGCCGAACGAGAAGTAGGCGGCATCGCCCTTGAAGGGACAGTGGGTCAAGGTGTCGGAGCGGGTCAGCCGCTCCATGCGCACGTCTTCGCGGGGAATATAGAGCCGCGGCGGGTAGCCACGCTCGCGTAGCTCGAGGGCCCGGGTGGTGTCGGCGAGCAGGGTGTCGCCGATTGTCACCTGTACCCGGTGGCTGTGCGGATACAGGGTGATACGGGGCTCGGTAGAGGTCATCACTTCATCTCGAAACCGCGCTGGGTGAGGAAGTCGCGCATGTGGGCGCGCAGCTTGCTGTCGAACAGCGGGGTCAGGTTCTTCGACCAGTTGGCGTCCTTGTTGCCGCCGCGACGCTCACCGTAGTAGCGCTGCATGGCGTCGTCGAAGGCGGCGACCTGTTCGCTGTCGTCAGTGTAATAGTCCTCCTTGAGAATCGCTTCCACCGGCAGGCGCGGCTTGAGGTCGGGGTCGGCATCCGGATAGCCGAGGCACATGCCGAACACCGGGTAGACGTGCTCGGGTAGGCGCAGCAGGTCGCTGATGGCCTGGGGGTTGTTGCGAATGCCGCCGATGTAGCAGATGCCGAGCCCCTCGGATTCGGCGGCGATGGCCACGTTCTGCGCCATCAGCGCGGTGTCGACGCTGGCCACCAGCAGTTGCTCGGTCATGCCGCGCACGACGTTGGCGCCGGTGCGCTCCGAAGCTTCGGTGGGGCGTTTCATGTCGGCGCAGAACACCAGGAAGTCGGAAGCGTTGGCCACGTAGGCCTGGCCGCCGGCCAGCTCGGCGATCTTCTCGCGATTGGCCGGGCTCTTAACGTGGATGACGGTGTAGGCCTGGACGTGGCTGGAGGTCGCGGCGGACTGGCCGGCGCGAATCAGCTCGACCAGCAGCTCGTGCGGGATCTTGCGGTCGGTGAATTTGCGAATCGAGCGGTGGGATTTCAGCAGTTCAATGGTGGGGTTCATGTCGCCTCACGGTATGCGTGTCGTTTCGTTACCCTGCTCATTATCTTTCATTCCGGCACGCATTGCATTTCGCAGGGCGCTGGGCTGACCGCTATCCTTGGCGTTATCGTCTCGAAGGGCGCTTTGCCCCCTGAGCTCATACGTAGGAGGCGCAGCATGGACCAGTACACCGGCGGTTGTCTCTGCGGCAACGTGCGCATCGCGGCGTCGGGGCGCCCCTACCGGGTCGGCATCTGCCACTGCCTGGACTGCCGCAAGCATCATGGCGCGCTCTTCTACGCCTCCGCGGTGTTCCCCCAGGAGGCGGTAACGATCGAAGGCGAGGCCCGTGACTACCGCGGGCGCTTCTTCTGCCCCCACTGCGGCTCGTCCGTGTTCGCTCGCAGCAGCGACGAAATCGAAGTGCACCTGGGCGCCCTGGATGCTCCCGACCAGTTGAGGCCCACCTACGAAAGCTGGACCGTCCGTCGCGAGTCCTGGCTACCGCCGTTTCCCCACATGAAACGCTACGACTGCGACCGTGACGACACGGGGCGAGTTGAATAGCCAGGAAGAAGCCAAAGGCCACCTTGGCTGGTCGGCTCAGCGAGTCGACCTACGAGTCTGACGCCTTCAGCAGGTCGATGAAGGCGCGCAGCGCCGCAGGTACATGGCGGTGTCCGGGGTAGTAGAGCATCAGGCCGGGGTATGGCGGGCTCCACGCTTCGAGCAGCTCCACGAGCTGACCCGAGGCGAGGCGCTCGCTGGCGACGATTTCAGGCACGTAGGCAATGCCGAGGCCGTCGACCGCCGCTTCGACCATGTGCTCGTTGTCGTCGAGAGTCAGCGCACCGGGAACCGGCTGTCGGCATTGGTCAGGGATACGCTGCGGGTGGTGCGGAGTAGCAGCCTCACACCGAGCTGACCCTCGACCTCACCGATGTGCCAGTGATCCGCGAGGTGACTCGCCAAGCCTTCGAGCGTATGGGAAGGATCGATGTAGCACGGCGTGGGTGGAAGTGCCTCGAAGCAGGACTCACACCCAGGGCAATGAGGCGCCGCCGTGAGGCGGCGCCCTCTTAGGCTTACTGGCTACAACTTCCAGGTGTCGCCATGCTCAGCTTGCTCACCTCTTCCATTCCCTGCTCTTCATCGACAAGACGAAGGTTCGCACCACCGACGAATGCCCCCATCTTGATGTACTGCTCGACAAAATAGTTATTTCCAGATTCCGTCATGAGGCTCAAGGTATTGGGAGAAAATTCGGATTCGGTAGCCACTTCGTGCTCCCGGTCTCCCTCGACTTGACGGTAGAAGAACACGCCGCGCGCGCTTTCACCAACACATTCACCGTCAATCCAGATATCCTTCTTCAGCGCAGCCCCGAAGGGGGACTGCTTGCGAAAGACATACACACCTGCCATGCCCTCTGCCGGGGCTTCGAATTGCTTGGCTTGAGATGATTCCTGCTGTGGCGCCATATTGACCGAGGCACAACCTGTCATCAGCGCCAGTACAGCCAAGGCAGCTGTGGTTTTCAGTAGTTTCATTTCAGTTCCCTTAGTTTGCGTTTCCAGCAGCTTCAAGCCGCTTTTACTTGCTGGCCCAACGGGCCACGCCATTTGGCTTTTGCCAAATTCTTTATATTTACGGCAAAGTTGCCACGCGCTCTCTTCTCATTCCGAGAGCGGAGCGTGGCACACGAGGCATTTGTTCTTGAATCGACGAGGAAGATAATACGAAGTTCTAGGGCAGGCACTTGTCATTGGCATCCTTGCTTGCAGGCGGTCGCTCTCACGTAGTGGAGCCAAGACTATCACTCCCGGCAGCAAGAACCGGTGAGCACTGTCAACGGAAACCAACGAAGCCGCAGGCAGGACAATACCTTAACCCCCTCCCCAAGCCAGCGGCAGCCATACATGCTCGTAGCCGATAGTGATCGCAACCCACACCAACAGTGCCGCCATGGCGAGGCTGAAGCCCCTCAGCAGCCAGGGATTCGCGAGGCGCTGACCCACCACGGCGCCCATCAGGGCGTAGCTGGTGGGTGCGCCGAAGGCCAGCGCGGCCAACCCGAGCGACCAGAACAGCAGGCTCACGCCGTGGATGCCGGCGGCGGGAAATTGAATGGTGGCGATCGGCAAGGTTGCGATCATGCCCTTGGGATTGCAGAGCTGCATGATCAAGCCATCTCGAAAGCTCAGCACACGCGGTACGTGTTTTGCCGCACCGAGATCGATGCTGGAGCGGGCGACCTTGAGCGCCAGGTAGAGGATATAGCCGCAACCCACCGCCCCCACCACGGCGAGCATGTCGCCGCGCACCCAGGCCGCGCCGGCCCAGCCGAACAGCAGGAAGAGCGTGAGCATGGCCAGCCCCACGCCGACGAAGAAGCCGAGGGAGGTTCTGGCCTGGCCGTTGAGGCCGGCGTTCAGGCCAAGCAGGTTCACGGGCCCAGGCGTGTACATGACGCCCAGGGCATAGGCGACGATCTCCATGGGGAGCCTCTCCGACAGGTAGTGCGTGATGATGTGGCCGAGCGGCCGGGGTTCCGCGCCGCTAGGTGACGCTGCGCTGATATTGGTACGGCGTCTTGCCGTAGATGCGCTTGAAGCGACGGTTGAAGTGGCTGAGGTCGGTGAAGCCGTAGCGGAAGGCCACTTCCGAGGGCGCCTCGCCGGCCTCCAGGGCGCTGCGCGCGGCGTTGACCCGGCAGCTCAGCACGTACTGGTGCGGCGTGATGCCGAACTGCTGCCGGAACAGGCGCAGGAAGTGGTACTTCGAGAGATGCGCGGCCTGGCTGATCTCGTCCAGCGAGAGGTCCGCTTCCAGGTTGGCGAGCACGTACTCCTTGGCCCTCAGCAGCAGCGCATCGGGGCGGCTCGCCCTGCCGCCGGGCTGGAACCTGCCGGCGCGCTGCACCAGGCGGGTCGCCATGCGGTGCAGGGCGTGCTCCTGGTCGATTCGCGTACCTTGGCGGTGAATCATGAGCCCGGCCAGGTCGAGGATGGCGTGGCGCAGCTCGGGATCGGCCAGCAGGGTCTCGCGGCCGTGGAACCGGGCGGCACGCTCGCTTCCCGCTGCGTCGGCGAACGAGGCCTCGAGCTGGGCGGCGGGCACGTAGATCATCACGTAGCCCAGCGTGGTGTCGTCTCCTGGGTGGCCGTCGTGCACCTGTTCGGGGTTGAACTGGATGACGTTGCCGGGCGGGCTGCGATGAAACTCACCGCCGCTGAAGAAGTCCTGCCGCCCGGAGAGGGTCACGCCGAAGGCGTACTCCTCGTGGGCATGACGGTCGTAGCTGAAGTCGCTCAGCGACGCCTCGAGCACCGTGAGTTCGGGTATCTGCCGGCTCTTGTAGTAGTCGAACCGGCTGGATTGCCTGGCCATGTCGCGCCTCCCTGAACGCCATACCGTGATAGCGTAAGCCGGGCCCAGGGGAAAGGCTTGGACATAATTGCGCAAACGCAGGCATCAGCCGGCCCCGCTGCGACGTTACGGCTCGCGTTTGGCTCTCACGCCCTTCCAGTCCTCGAGATCCAGTTCGGGTCGCTCGGCCCGGAAGCGGGCATAGAGTTCGATGCCGCGCGAATCCTCCAGGATGTCTACCTGAACGCCCTTTTCACGCAGCAGGGGTTCCGTACCCGAGGCGTTGGTGACGTCTCCCACCACCACGCGGGAGAAGCCGCGCATGTAGAGCAGGGTCGCGCAGATCGCGCAGGGGCTGAGCGAGGTGAAGAGCGTGGTGCGGCTGAAATCCTGGCGGCCGGCATCGCGGATGGCAGAGGTCTCGCCATGGTTGTAGGGATGATTCTCCTGCACCAGGGTATTGTGCCCCTTGCCGAGAATGCGCCGCGTGGTGTTGTCGATGATCACCGCACCGATGGGGCAGCCACCTTCGTCACGGCTCTTCTGCGCCAGCAGTACCGCAATTCGCATAAGGTCGGCGTCGCTAAGACGCTGGGCGAACGCCTCGTCCATCAGCACCGCCAGGCTCGCCGTCGGCATGTGGGCGATGGCGGTCAGAGCGGCCTCCGTTATCTCCGAGCGTGAGTCCAATAGTGTTTCCATGTCGCCTCCTATGCATGGCCATACCGGGAATCGTACCAGCAAAGCCGATCATTGCCGTGCTAATCTCCTCCCTCATTAGCCGATGATGGATGCGCCCATGGAAGAGATCGGCCTGAGATGGCTGCTGGGCCAGGGCGTCAGCCTGGTGGCCCTGACCCTGTGCATCGTGGCCTTTGCCAGCAAGCGCGACGATAGGCTGTTCGTGCTGCTGCTGTTCGCCAACGTGGCCTTCGCCGCGCAGTTCGCGCTGTTCGAGAGCTGGGTGGCCGCCGGCATCTCGGCGCTGATCGTGCTGCGCATCGCCCTGGTGCGGCGCTTCCGGCGCAACCGCGCCCTCATGCTCGGCATGCTGCTCGCTACCCTGGCGGTGGCCGCGCTGACCTGGAGCGGCCCACGCGACATCCCGGCACTGGCCGCGGGCCTGCTGGGCACCTACGGCATGTTCATGCTGAGCGGCATTCCCATGCGCCTCGCCCTGGCCGGAGCAGCGCTGTGCTGGGTCGCCAGCAATGTCCTGGCGGGTTCCATTGGCGGCACCGTCGCCGAGAGCCTGATCTTCCTGACCAATGTGTTCACCATGCTGCGCTTGAGGCGCGATGCTCGAGTCCAGTATCCGGCAAGCGAAACCTAATGCGAATCGCATGCAAGACAATTACAACCAGCTGAATTTAAAGGAAAAATTGACCCTACCTGCAGTTCAGCATAGGATATCGACGTTCCCCTAGCTAATGGAAAGGATCCGCATGAAAGGCAAGCAGAAGATCATCGACGCCCTGAACGGGCTGCTCGCGGCGGAGCTCGCCGCCATGGATCAGTACTTCATCCACTCCGAGATGTACGCCGACTGGGGCCTCACCAAGCTCTACGAGCGCATCGCCCATGAGTTCGACGATGAGAAAGGGCATGCCAAGCAGTTGATCGAGCGGATCCTGTTCCTGGAAGGTAAACCCGACATGCACACCCGCACCCCGGTGCGCGTCGGCCAGGACGTGGAAGAGATGCTCGGCAACGACCTCCAGCTCGAGTACGAGGTAGGCGACGCCCTGAAGGAGGCCATCGCCCAGTGCGAGCAGGAGCAGGACTTCCAGACCCGCAACGTGCTGGTGGGCCTGCTGGCCGACACCGAGGAGGATCACGCCTACTGGCTGGAGCAGCAGCTGCGGCTGATCAAGATGCTGGGCAAGCCGAACTACCTGCTCTCGCAGATGTAGGCCCGGGGCGCCCGACGGGCGCCTTTTCCGCTTGCTGTCGAAACCGCGCGGCCCCATCCGATACAGGAGTGTACTTACCCTCTCCCACTCAACAGGAGCCTGCCATGTCGCGCATGATCTTTGTGAACCTACCCGTTGCCGATCTCGAGAAATCGATGGCGTTCTATGCGGCGCTCGGCTTTACCAACAACCCCAACTTCACCGATGAAACGGCGGCGTGCATGGTGCTGAGCGAGACGATCCATGTGATGCTGCTCACCCATGCCAAGTGGCGCACCTTCACCGACCGCCCGATTCCGCCGGCCGATTCCAGCGAGGTGATGCTGGCCCTCTCCTCTGATGACCGCACGGCGGTGGATGCCATGTGCGAGGCAGCTGCGGCCAATGGCGGCACGGCGGACATCAACCCGCCCCAGGATCATGGTTTCATGTACGGTCGCTCGCTTGCGGACCCCGACGGCCACGTCTGGGAGTCATTCTGGATGGACCCGACGGCCATTCCCCAGGATGGAGCGACAGGCTGACAGGAAGCGCCACGAGACAAGGGAGGCAGCCGCATGCTGTCGTTGATTCCGTGGTTTTCCGCCATCGGTTGCGGATGTACGCACGGTCGCGTCGACGGTCGCTTGCGGTTGCTTCATCGCGGCGCTGCTGGCGGGCTGAGCCAGGAGTCGAGCCGTGGGTAGACGCCACTCGCCTTGCACGCTTCAGGCACACCGCGGCTGCCCCAACGGGCGATGGCGCGTTAAGCTGGTCGCCTTGCCATTTCCCGAGGAGAGAACCGATGAGCCTGGAGAGCGTGCGGACCTTTCTTGCCGAGCATGCACCCGATCTTGAAATCATCGAGCTCGAGGCCAGCACTTCCACCGTGGCGCTGGCCGCCGAGGCCCATGGTGTCGCCCCGAGGCAGATTGCCAAGACCCTCGCCTTTCGGGTCGGTGAGCGCCAGGTGCTGGTCGTGGCCGGCGGCGATGCGCGCTTCGATAATCGCAAGCTGCGCTCCACCTTCGGTGCTAAGGCCAAGATGCTCGATGCCGAGACGGTGCTGGCACTGACCGGTCATCCGGTGGGAGGGGTCTGCCCGTTCGGCCTGGCCACGCCGCTGCCGATCTATTGCGACGCTTCACTCATGTCTTACGACGAGGTGCTGCCCGCCGCCGGCTCGCTCAACAGTGCGGTACGTATCGCGCCGGAGCGCTTGGGTAGGCTGGTCGGCGCCGAATGGGTCGATGTCTGCGCGCTGCCGGAGCCGGCCGAGAGCGACTGAGCCCGTCGCATTGGCACGGGAACACGGCGGAGCTCGCGGCTAGGCCCACGGGAACCCAGGCGCCTTCACAACGCCCTGGGCCTACCAGTTCCACCTGCCCATCGCTCGGCTAACGCGAGGCCGAGCCAGTCGCTCCGCCGCGCACGCCCCGCCCCCGCTCGGTCAGGGCGAGCTGGCGGTGGGGCCACGCCTGGTCGGTATCGCTGATTTCAAGAAGCGGTCCTGAGACCCTCCGAAAACCACAGAAGCGTCAATCCGGACTCCCCTCGTTCCTTGACCCTGAAATTTATCATGATAAATTTCAGGTATGCGTCGGTACTCCCCTCGCCGGCGCCCGGCGAACAAGGACAACGACATGCAGACAACCGAGCAGGCGCTGACACAGCGCAAGAAGAAGTGGTACCAGACGGTACCCGACCCCATGGTCTTGATCTTCCTGATTCTGCTGGCCACCTATGCCCTCACCTTCGTGGTGCCGGCGGGTGAGTACGAGCGGGTCGAGCAGGACGGACGCACCCGGGTGGTGCCGGAGTCCTTCGAATACCTTCCCGATGTGGATGCCATTTCGCCCTTCGATATCTTCGTGGCGGTGCCTCGTGGCCTGAACGAGGCGTCGCTCTATCTGTTCATCGTGTTCATTGCCGGTGGCCTGTTCCATATCCTCCAGCGCACCGGCGCCCTGGAGAATGCGATCGGCGTGGCGGTGAACCGGGTCGGCGTCGAACGACGCAACATCATCATCACCGCCGGCACCTTCATCTACGGCTTCTTCGGCGTGGCCGTGGGCTTCGAGAACAATATCGCCCTGGTGCCCATCGCCGTGCTGATCGCCAGCGCCATCGGCTGCTCCAGCCTGGTCGGTACCACCATGGCCGTCGGCGGCATCGGCATCGGCTTCGCGCTTTCGCCGATCAACCCCTACACCGTGGGCGTGGCCCAGGGAATCGCCGAGCTGCCCACCTTCTCCGGTGCCTGGCTGCGCGCCCTGCTGGTGGTCTCTTCCCTGGCCCTGCTGTCGCTCTACATCTGCAAGTGGGTGGTCAGAATGGACTTCGAGGAGCCGGACAACGCCAAGGCCATGACCAAGTCGCTGGATGAGTACCGCCTGACCAGGCAGAACAAGCTGACCCTGGGCGTGTTCATCCTGGGCCTGGCGGCCATGCTGGTGGGTGTTTTCACCCAGGGCTGGTACATCAACGAGATCGCCGGCATGTTCCTGCTCATTGCCATCGTGATCGGTATCGTCAACGGGCTCTCCGCCAACGAGATCGTCAAGCAGATGATGGAGGGCGCCTCCAAGGTGACCGCCGGCGCGCTGGTGATCGGCCTGGCCGCTTCCATCCAGGTGATCCTCAACCAGGCCCAGATCATCGACACCATCGTGCACGGGCTGAGCGGCCTGATCCAGGGCATACCCGGTGCCCTGTCGGCGATCATGGCCAGCGTGGTACAGGGCGCGATCAATCTCTTCGTGCCCTCCGGCTCCGGGCAGGCCCTGGTTACCATGCCGATCCTGATCCCGGTGGCCGATCTGGTGGGGATGAGCCGCCAACTGATGATCACCGCCTTCCAGGTCGGCGATGGCCTGACCAACCTGATCGTGCCTACCTCCGGCGGCACCCTGGCCATGCTGGCCCTGGGGCGGGTCTCCTACGTGGCGTGGCTGAAGGCGATCCTGCCCTTCATGGTGCTGGTCTACGCCCTGGCCTGGGTCGGCCTGGTGATCGGCCACTACGCCGGTTACTGAGCCCAAGCCGTGACGCTGTCATTGCTCCACGTGCAGCCGGCCACCGGCACGGTCGCCGTGCTGACGGCCACCGGCGGCGTCGCGGTGGGCGGCTACGTGCACCATGCCTGGCGCGGCCTGGGTGCCTGCGCCACCCAGGGGCTGGCGACGAATCCCTGGTATCCCGAGGGTGTTCGCCACGCGCTCGAGCAAGGGCATACGGCGCAGACAGCCCTCGAGCAGGTGACCCGACAGGACGACGGCGCGGCACGCCGACAATGCCTGGTGATGGATGCCGGCGGCCGGGCGGCGGTGCACTCCGGCAGCGAGAACCGGCCGCTGGTGGCCGCCGAGCTGCGCCCCACCGTCGCCGCGGCCGGCAACCTGCTGGCGGATGCAACGGTGGTGGAGATACTGCTGAGACGCTTTCTGACGCTGACCTGCAGCAACCCCGACGCGGTATGGGCACAGGGAGCCGCGCCGCGCTACCGCGACGCCTACGAGACGCACTTGCCGGAGACCCTGATCGAGGCCCTGGAAGCCGCCCTGCAGGCCGGCGGTGACAGCCGCGGCACCCGCTCGGCCGCCCTGCGCGTCGAGTCCTTCGATGCCGCCCCCATCGACCTGCGGGTGGACTGGGACGACGACCCGGCCGGCGCGCTGCGGGCCCTGGCACGCCGCGTGCGCGAGCCGGCGTTCGCCGCCTTTCTCGCCTCGCTGCCCACGAAATGATGATTCAGGAGAACAGCATGATCGATTCCACGACGCAGATGGCCCTGGGCCGGCAACTGATGGCGCGCCTGGACGAGGCCGCGCGCCACTCCCGGCCCGGCCCGGGCGTCACGCGGCTGTTCTGTTCCGATGAGCATCGTGCGGTACTGGAGCTGATTGCCGATTGGATGCGCCAGGCCGGGCTGACACCGGAACTCGACGCCTCCGGCAATCTGGTGGGGCGCAATGCACGTGCCATGGCGGGCGAAAAGACCCTGATCATGGGCTCCCATCAGGACACGGTGGTCGAAGGCGGCAAGTACGACGGCATGCTGGGCGTCGCCCTGCCGCTGCAGGCCCTGCAGGCCTTGAAGGAGGCCGGCACCGAGCTGCCCTATGGGATCGAGGTGGTCGCCTTCGGCGACGAGGAGGGCACCCGTTTCCAGTCGACCCTGGTCGGCAGCCGTGCCCTCGCCGGCACCTTCGACCCGGCAAGCCTCGAGGCGCGAGACACCGACGGCGTGACGCTCGGCGAGGCGCTCAAGGGGTTTGGCGGCGACCCGGCAAGGATTCCCGAGTTGGCCCGCAATCCTGAGCAGGTGCTTGGCTTCGTGGAAGTGCATATTGAACAGGGCCCGGTGCTGGAGCAGCGCGACCATGCCGTGGGCGTCGTCACCGCGCTGACCGGGATCGAGCGCCACCGCATGCGCGTGACGGGCAAGGCCGGCCACGCCGGCACCACGCCGATGGCGGGCCGCCGGGATGCGCTGGTCGGCGCGGCCGGGATGGTGGTGGAAGCGGACAGGATCCTGAACGCCACCGAGGAACTTGTCGGCGTGGTGGGCAAGCTGGAGGTCAGGCCCAATGCCGTGAACGTGATACCCGCCGAGGTGACCTTCACGCTGGAGCTGCGCTCCCCTGATGCCGACGTGCGCGAGCGGGGGCGCCGGGAGATTCTCGAGGCCTTCGAGCGACACGCCGAGGCCCGCGGGCTCGAGCTGTCGGTCGAGCCCACGTACCAGGCCGAGGCCGTCGCCTGCGCCGACTGGTTGATCGAGGCCCTGGAGAAGGCGTGCCGGGGCTGCGGCGAACCCGCCGAGCGCCTGTTCAGCGGCGCCGGTCATGACGGCCTGGCGATGCATGACCTCACCGATATCGGCATGCTCTTCGTACGCTGCCGGGACGGCCTGAGTCATCACCCGGACGAAGCCATCAGTGGGGAAGACGCCGGTCGTGCCACCCAGGTGCTGATGCGCTTCCTCACCGACCTGGGCGCTTCCGCGCAGGCCGGCCCCCCGACCTGAGGTCCGGCACGGGGCCGCCTCAGTCGGTCAGGAAGCCGCGCCGCACCTGGGCCTCGTTGTCGTTCATCACCGCCTGGGCCGAGAGCATGTGTTCGCGCATCAGCTCACGGGCCAAGTCGGCGTCCCCCGCCTCGATGGCGTCCAGCAGCCGGGCGTGGTACTGGCAGCCGGTGGGGCCGATCTGGTGGTCGCCCGGCTCGTAGAGTCGCCGGTAGACGGTGAGGTCGGAGAGCACCTGCACGGTGAAGCGAATGATGAACGACAGCAGCGGGTTGCCCCCCGCCAGCTCGGCGAGCATCTCGTGGAAGCGCAGCGAGTCGATGTGCTGCTGGCGCTCGGTCTCCATGTCGGGCGCCGGCGTGGCGTAGCTGTGCAGGCTTTCGCGCAGACGAGCCAGGTCATCGGCGCAGACCCTGCCGGCCAGCGACGCGGCGAGCTCCGGTTCCAGCGCCACACGGATCTGGTAGATGTCGCGGATCGAGATGTCCTGGAAATAGAAATAGTGGCTGAGCAGCGAGGTCGCCTTCGCCTCGCTCATCTTGCACACGAAGACACCGCCGCCGGGGCCGGTACGCGTCACCACCAGCCCCTGCGCCTCGAGGACACGGGTGCTCTCCCGAATGGTGCCCTTGGAGACGCCCAGGGTTTCCATCAGCTCGGCCTCGCTGGGCAGACGGTCCCCCGGCATCAGCTGGCGATCCACGATCCAGCCCTTGATGGTATCCGCGACGTGATAGGGAAGGCGACGCGATGCAGAACCCGCCATAGAAACTCTCATGCCGATGTCAGGAGGCCAAGGGTAAGCCATTCGTGGTGAAGCGAACAGGCCATGCCCGCCGGTCACCCCTGGCATGTCAGCCGCGCTGCCTGGCCTCCTCCCGCTTCCGCCGCCTGCCCTTTCGCTCCAGCATCAGGTACCCCACGCAGGCCACCAACAGGGGCAACAGGAAGTAGAGGGCGCGATAGGCGATCAGGGCGGCGAGGATCTCGCTCTTGGCGACCTCATGTTGCAACAGCGCGAGGAACACCGCTTCCAGCACCCCGAGGCCGGCGGGAATGTGCGTGATCACACCGGCGATGGCACTGATCAGCAGGATGCCGAGGATGCTGGGAAAGAACAGCCCCTGCGGCAGCAGCAGGTAGATCAGCATGCCCATCAGTAACCAGTTCGCTGCTCCCAGGGCCGCCTGCATCAAGGCCAACTTGAGCGGGGGCAGCACGACCTCGTGGCCCCGCACGTGCCATACGCGTCGCTTGGAGAAGCGGCAGGCGGCCAAGTAGGCGCACGAGATACCCAGCAGCCCGAAACCGATGAGCTGCAACCCCGTAGCGCCGATTTCCCAGGACGACGGCAGGCCGAGCAGCCGAAAGGAGAAAACGGTGCCGGCGAGGATCATGTAGCCCAGCCAGTTGGCGATCAGGCTGACGCTGAGTATTCGCGTCACGGTGCTGACCCCGAGTCCCAGGCGGGTGTAGAGGCGATAGCGCATCGCCAGCCCCCCCACCCAGGCGCCGAGGTTCAGGTTGAAGGCGTAGCACACGGAGGCCACCAGCAGGACGCGCCAGGCCGGTAGCTCGTGGCCGGTGTAACGCTTGCCCAGCAGGTCGTAGCCGCTGAAGGCGGCGTGGCTGGCCGCGGTAATGCCTACCCCGGCCAGCAGCAGCAGGGGGCTGTAGCTGCGCAGGGTCTCGACGACTTCGGGCCAGTCGACGTTGCGCGCCAGCGAGAACAGCAGCACCGCGACCAGCACGAAGAAGGCCAGCGTGACGCCCCGCTTCAGCCAGCGGCGCCAGGTTCGGGATGGCTTGAGCCTGTCGATGACGGATACCTTCATGGCGTGACCTCGCAGGCCTCAATCCAGCGCCCGCTGCCCCGGGCGCTGCTTGGGCGTCAACGGTTCGAGCCGGGGTGTGTGGCCGGGGCTCCAGCCCGCGCTGAGGGGGAAGTGGCGCAGGAAGTGGAAGCTCACGAACATCAGCGGCGCCCGCCACCAGCGCCCCTTCTCCGCGGCTTCGGGCGTGATCAGGCGGCAGCTGTTCTCGATCAGCTCGGTCAGGTGCTCGTGGATCTGCCGGTTGAGGCCGGTATCCCGGATGAACAGGTTGGCCTCGAGGTTGAGCGAGAGGCTGAGCGGGTCGAGATTGCTCGACCCCACCGTCGCCCAGTCGTCGTCGGCAATGGCGATCTTGCCGTGCAGGGGATGTTCCTTGTACTCGTAGATGCGAATGCCATCCTTGAGCAGATAGCTGTACAGCGAGCTGGAGAACATCCGTGCCCAGGGCATGTCGGGGCGGCCCTGGAGAATGAGGATCACTTCGACGCCCCGCCGCGAGGCGTTACGCAGCTCACGCCAGAGGTGGTAGCTCGGGAAGAAATAGGCATTGGCGATCATCAGCCGCGTCCTGGCCGTTCGAATCGCCTCCAGGTAGTGGTCTTCGATGTCGGTACGATGCTGGTCGTTGTCGCGGATGGCCAGGTGCATGGCGGCTTGCCCGTCGGGCGAAGTCTCGACGAGTGTCTGCGGCAGCCCTTCTACGGCCTGGTGCTCCAGCAGCAGTGCCGTGGCGGCACGACGGATATCCTCGACGATCGGCCCGCGCACGCGTACGCCGTAGTCCTGCTTGCCCATGGTGTATTTCTCGGGCAGGTGGTCCCAGCCGAAGTTGATCCCGCTGATGTAGGCCACCTCGCCGTCCACCACCACGATCTTGCGGTGCAGGCGACGGAACAGGTTGGTACGCACGCCCAGGCGACGCGGCCGCGGGTCGTAGATATGCATGTTCACACCGGCCTCGGTCAGCTCGGCAATGTACTCGTCGCCCAGGTCCGCCGTGCCGTAGCCGTCCACCGTGACCTCGATGCGTACCTCCCGGGCCGCAGCCTCGAGCAGGGCCTCCTTGAGTGCCTGGCCGACCTCATCGTCGAAGATGATGAACGTCTCGATCAGGATTTCCCGTCGCGCCGAGCGTATCGCCTCGAACACGTCGGGAAAATACTGGCTTCCATTGATCAACAGCTCGGCTTGATTGCCTTCCTTCCATTGGAATTTCACAGGCCTATCTCTGCAATGAGTGGGACATGGTCGGAGAGATGCGACCACGGCTTGCGATAGAGGGCTCTCGGGTTTCGGCACGTGGCATTGCGCACGTAGATGCGGTCCAGGCGCAGCAGGGGCCAGTGCGCCGGAAACGTCTTCGCGGGGCGCCCCCGGCAATTCGCGAACGCCTCGCGCAGGCCGCATTCGGCCAGTACGCCGTCGGCCTTCAGGCGCCAGTCGTTGAAATCACCGGCGACGATGACCGCATCATCGCCGGGCAGCGAATCCATCAGCTCGCACAGCAGCCGCAACTGCTGCAGGCGGTGCCGTTGGCGCAGGCCGAGATGGACGCACACCGCATGCACCGTCGCCTGCCCCGGAACCGCCAGCTGGCAGTGGAGGAGCCCCCGCCGCTCGGTGCCGTGGATGGAGACATCCCGGTTCTCGTACGTGAGGATCGGGTAATGCGACAACAGCGCGTTGCCGTGGTCGCCGTCGGGGTAGACGGCGTTGCGGCCATAGGCGAAATCGGGCCACATGGTATCGGCCAGGTATTCGTACTGCGGCACACCCGGCCAATCGCGAAAGCGCAGGGGATGTTTCCTGTGCTCGCCGTGCACCTCTTGCAGGAACACCAGGTCGGCCGAGAGGGTGGTCACGGCGTCGCGCAGCTCCGGCAGGATATGACGCCGGTTGAACAGGTTGAACCCCTTGTGCACGTTGAGCGTCATGACCCGCAGCGACTTCACCGGTGCTGTTTGCTGCAGTTCCTGTTGCGGCTTCCGTTCCGTCACACTCACTGCCGATATCCTTTTCCCGTGTTCTGACGAGGCGTATCTGGCCGCCCGGTCAAGGAAAGCTTAGCAGTTGAAGGAAAGTTAAGCGTAAGGCCGGCGGGCTTTTCCCTGTGCTTGCGCCGGCTGGGAATTGCCGATCGCGGCGCCCTGCTCGATCCGCTGCGCCGGTCATGAGCCCGGGCCGGCGCCAGGCCGCTCGGCCAGCGCGCGGCGGAACTCCTCGCGATACGCCTCGGCATGCCGGGCCGGGTCGGCGGGGAAACGGCCCAGTTGCACGGCCAGCTCGAAGAAGCCTGGCGCCGGCAGGCCGCCGCGCCGGCTGACCACCAGGGCAGCGACGAACGGCCGGCCCCGCTCGGCATCCTCGCGCATCAACGCCTCGAGCGCCTGGGCCACACGCTGGATGGTGTGCGGCGGGGTGAGCCCCAGCGCCTCGGCGAGCCCCCGGTAGGTCAGCGGCAGCGCCGAGGCCGGGGCCGCCTCGAGCAGGCGGCGGGCCGGCGCGGCCAGCAGGAGAGCGGTCATGAGGGATGCTTCTGCCGGACGCCTCGTGGCGTGCGCCTGTCGCCCTCGTCCTCCTCGGGCTTGGCCGAGCCCTGGTGCGTCAGGCGTTCGGCCTGGTCGAGCCGCGGGTGGTTGTCGAGGAACTCGCGATGCGGGTCGGGCAGGGCGTCCAGCGCCTGGAGCGTGCGGGTGAGGACGTGGATGGCGGCAAGCACGTCCTGGGTGTTGCCGGTCTCCGAGATGGTATGCATGTTGCGGATGGGGAAACCGATGGAGGTGGCGGCGCAGTCGATGGCGGCCAGCACACCGGCCATGCCGTCGGTGCCGGTGTCAGCGCCGACGATGTCACGCTGCATGGGGATGCCGTGCTCCCGGGCCGCGGCCTCGATGATGCGATTGAGCTGCTCGCTGGCAATTGCGCCCACCGACAGGGTGAAGCCCCTGCCCATCTCCAGCGGTTGCATGCGCCGTTCGCCGATGCCGGGTGCGGCCACGTAGTCGTGGTTCACGTCGACACCGATCACCACATCGGGCCTGAGCTCGCCGGCCAGCACGCGGCTGCCGAAGCGGCCGATCTCCTCGTAGCTGGCGATGGCAAACAGCACGCGTACCTTCTCGGTGCCGCCCGCCTCGGCGATCAGCCGCGCCACTTCGGCGGTGACGAAGCAGCCGAGCCCGTTGTCCAGGTAGGCGCCGTAGAAGGTGTCGGGGCTGAAGCCGTGACGGATGGGACGGTCGAAGACGATCGCGTCGCCGGGACGCACGCCCAGGTTGAGCACCTGCTGCTTCTTGTTCTCGCCGTGGATCTGCAGGTCGAGGTAGATCTGCTCCTTCTTGATGCCCTTGCTGCCTTCACGCTGGGCGGCGTCGGAGAAGTGAATGGCCCCCAGCGCCTCCACCGTGCCGCCCTGGATGATGCGGTAGCGCCCCGGGACCTCGGGGTCCTCGCTGAACAGCTTGACCTCGTGGCCGACCAGCACGTTGGGCAGGAAGGCGTCGGTATTGATCCAGATCTTGCCGTCATCGCCGATCGAACGCACCTGCATGCGAATCTTGTCGGCATGGCCGATGAGCATCACCTTGAACAGGTCGTCGCGGTCCGGGTGGGTGTCCCATACCACCCCGGCGTGCCCCTTGTACTGGTGCATGTGCCAGCCCTGCGGCGCGAAGCGCTCGAAATGGGGCTTGAGCACGCCGTAGGTCATCGCGCCTTCCAGCCCCACGGGGCTGGGCGCATCCAGGATCCGCCGCATCAGGGTGAACTGCGTCTCCGGCATGGGCTCGGCCCAGGGCGTGTTCGTCTCGCTCATGTGGCTTCCTTTCTCGTATCGGGATGATGTCAGCGTAGTCTGCCAGACCTCGCCCCGCATGGCCCGGCGGGGCGGGCCGCGACACGGCACAGCGGCGCCCGTTCCGGCCGGGCAAAGCGAAGGCAAGACCAGACGGCCTTGCCTTCATTAGCGTCACCCACGCTGCTCATGCCAGCGGAGGGCTCAGCGCTCCGTCGCTTCGGACAGAGTCATGTCGCCGTCGACTTCGCTGTAGCGGTCCTCGTCGTAATCGGAGGACAGGGCATCGAGCTCCTCCTCGCCGATGCTCTGCTGCAGCACCAGTTGCTCGCCTTCGACCTGCATGTCGGCCAGCGGCAGGGCGACATCGGAGCCGCCGAAGATCCAGAAGCCGCCCACCGTGACGACGACGTGCAGATCGCCGCTGTCGTCGTGACGCAGCACGCTTCTGGCTTCACCGATCGTCTCGCCCTCGGCATTGACGATGGTCATGCCTTCGATCTCGCTGACCTGCATGGAAGCGAGCGTCGAGTCGAGCGGGGCCTCCTGCGGGCCACTCTCCTCGAAGCCCGCCTCGTCATCGCCCTCGGCCGCCTGCTCGTCCTCCTGGGCCTGGTCGCCCTCGGTGTCTTGCTGCTGGGCATCGGGTTCGGCTGACGTCGCCTGCTCGCCCGGGTCGGTCTGCATTTCCTCGTCGTCGCCGGCCGCCTCGGGCGCTGCGTCGGCTGGCGCCTCCTCGCCGTTGGTCTCGGCCCGATCGCCCTCGTCGCTGGCGCCCTCGTCGCTGGCGCCCTCGTCACTGGCCTCCTCGTAGTCCTCGGCATCGACGCCGTCGTCCGGCAACTCCTCCTCGCTTACCGAAACGTCGGGCTGCTCGCCCTCCTCGGCCGCAGCCTCCTGCGCCTCCTCGGGCCGCTCGCTCTCCTCCTGGGCCTGCTGGGTCTCGGTCGCCTGCTCTTCGCTCTCGGCGGTGTCACCGCTGGTCGCGGTCTCGTCGTCCTGGGCCAGGGCGCCACCGACGAGTCCGGCGGAGATGGCACCGATGGCGATCGCCAGTAATGTCCTTTTCATGGCGCTTACCTCCTTGGGTAGCCTCTTCCCTCAAGATTAGATGGCCCCTACCCCGAACGGCCAGAAACACAACGAATCAAAACGTAACCCAGAGCAATCCGATGTCGCCGACCACTGGCGGGCCCAGGCTCATGCCCCGGGATAGACGTACCCCTGCCACCCCTGGCCGGTACCGAGATGGGTGGCCTGGCCGACCACATCCGGCCGATGCGTCGAGTGCACTCCCCGCCCCTGCTGGGTGCCCAGGTGGGTGGCGACCATGCGCTGAGGTGCCTCCTGGCGGGCCGGTAGCGTCGAGTCCGCTCCGTCCGCACCCGCACGCCCATGCGAGCCGGCGCGCAGTTGGGAGGCGACCAGCCAGCCCAGACCGATGCCGGTCACCAGCACCGGCACGGGATGTTCGCGAATCGAACGGCCCAGGCCGGCGAGAAACCCCGGCCTCGCACCGTGACGGCTGGGCAAGTGTGCGGCGACGCTCCGCCTGAGCCGAGCCGGCGAGAGGCGGCGCTCGAGTTCATGCAAGGTGTCGTCGAGGTGGGCCCGGGATTGACGAATGTCGGCCTCGAGCTCGTCTACCCGGCGTTGCTGATAACGGCTCATGTTCACGCCTCCTTGGCTTCGCCGTTGGTGATCTCCCTCGTCTCAAGCTGGCTGCCCGTGCTGGCCTCGTCAAGTCGCTGGCCGCCGCGCCCGTTCATGCCACCACGCGCGCGAGGGTCTGCTCGATGGCTTCGCCACTGGCTGGGCGCACCAGCCGTGCCACCTCTTCGCCGTCAAGGAGAAACACCAGGGTCGGCCAGAGCCTGACGCGAAATGCCCGCCCCAGACGCCGCCCCGGGCCATCCTCCACCTTGAGGTGGTGCACGTCGTGGCGCCGCGCCAGGGCCTGCTCGAGCCCGGGTTGGGCGATCTGGCAATAGCCGCACCAGGGAGTACCGAACTCGAGTACGGTGACGCCCGCGAGGGAGCACACCTCCTCGAGACTGGGCGCCGGCGCCATGTATTCGCTCTGCATGGTCATGCTTCGTCCTCCTCGGCCTCGGTTTGCCCAAGCCTGAAGTGAACGATAGCAGCCACCGGCCCCGGCGGGATGTTGCAAAATGCATCCCGGATGCGGCAGGCCGCTGCCCGCACGGATATGCTAGGGATATCGTTCTGCCGCTAGCGGAGGGATCCATGTCCGTACTGAAACGCCAACACCGCCAGCGCGGCGGGCGATGGCCGTCACGCATCGCCGGGTTCGGCGTCCTGCTGCTGCTGTTGGCCGCGCTGGGGCTGGCCGGCGCCGGCCCCGCCTATCGGCTGGAGCTGCTGACGCTGGGTGCCGCCTTCAACGTGCTGCGTTTCGGTGCCCTGCTGGGGCTGGCCGCCATTGCGGTCGCCCTGCTGGCGCTGTTGGTGGCGTTGCTGTGTCGCCGCAGGGGCGTCGTCTGGTCGGCGCTATTCACCATCGCGGCAACCATTGCCCTGCTGGCAATTCCCTGGACCTACTGGCAGCGCGCGCAGTCGGCACCGCCCATCCACGACATCACCACCGACATGGAGGACCCGCCGGCATTCGTGGCCCTGGCCCAGGAACGCGAGGCCGCGCCCAACGCCGTCGACTACCCCGGCGAATCGTTCGCGCGCCGTCAGCGCGAGGCCTATCCCGACATCCAGCCACGCCACTTCCCCCTGCCCCTGGCGACGGTACGCGCCGCCGCCGAAGCCGCGGTGCTGGACATGGGCTGGGAGATCGCCGACATCAACATCGACGCGGTGGATACCATCGAGGCCACGGCGACCACGACCTGGTTCGGCTTCGAGGATGACGTGGTGGTACGCCTGACCCAGCAGCCCGACGGCATACGGGTCGACGTGCGCTCGGCCTCGCGCCTGGGGCGCGGCGACGCGGGGGCCAATGCGCAACGGATTCGCGACTACTTCGAGGCGCTGGAGCGACGCACCGGCTGATGCCTCGCCCCGTCGCCGACGGAGCGGCTCCCGGCCGGTCCCGCTTGCCGGCCGAGAGCCCGTGAGGCTCATGCCTCGGGCGGCAACGCCTCGATGGTGCGCAGTGCCTCGGCGACGATGCCCTGGCGCTTGGGCAGGTCGGCCATACGGTTGGGCGTTTCCATGTTGAGGGCGAAGAACACCGGGCCGCTGGGGCGCTCCACCCAACCCACCCACCAACCGAGCTGGCCGGACCAGCCGGTCTTGCCGCGCAGGATCCAGTCATTGCCGGCGCCGACGACCATCAGGTCCTTGACCAGCCGCTGGTCGGCCTCGTCGAACGGAAGCTCGTTGCGGTAGAGCCGCTCGAGGAAGGCGATCTGTTCCTCGGCGGAGATCTCCAGCAGGTTCTCCTCCAGCCAGAAGTGCTCGAGGCGGTCGCCGATCTCGGCGTTGCCGTAGCCGAGCCGCGCCAGGTAGTCGCGCTCGCGCTCCTCGCCCAGCTCACGGGCGAAATGCTGGTAGAGCCACACCACCGAGTTGCGCATGCCCGAGCGCAGATCCTGATCACCGTTCCACGGCGGAAACTCTCGCTCGACGCCATCCCAGGCGAAGACCTGGAATTCATCCTCCACCACGCCGGCGTCCAGGGCGAACAGGGTGTGGGGGATCTTGAAGGTGGAGGCGGGTACGAAGCGTTGCCGGGCCCGTTCGCCGTCATGCACCAGCGCGGTGGCGGCACCGTCGCGCCTGTCGACCACCAGCAGCGTGCCGCTGGCCTCGTTGGCGCGGAAGATCTCGCCCCAGTCGTCGCGTTCCTGCCAGGTCTCGGCCGTGGCGCTCAAGGGCGCCAGCGCCAGCAGCAGGACGCCGGCCATCAATGCTTTTATGGGTGTCGTCTTCAGAATCATGGTTCCATCCACTCGTCAGGATTATGGTATTCAAGGGTTGGCGACGCGTCGGATGGCAGATTAGCGGGATGGCATGCAAGCTCACAAACCATGATATCTTGCAGGTGCCATAAACTGAGCTTGGGCTTATGACGAGACCTTACCTGCCGCTCAATGCCCTGCGTGCCTTCGAGGCCTCGGCACGCCATCTGAGCTTCACCCGCGCCGCCGACGAGCTGAACGTGACCCAGGCGGCGGTGAGCCACCAGGTCAAGCTGCTGGAAGAACGGTTAGGCACGGCGCTGTTCAAGCGCCTGCCCCGCGGGCTGATGATCACCGCGGAGGGCGAGGCGCTGCTGCCGGTGACGCGCGACGCCTTCGATCGCATGGCGAACATGCTGGAGCGGCTCGAGGGCGGCAGGGTGCGTGACATTCTCAACGTCGGGGCCGTGGGTACGTTTGCCGTGGGCTGGCTGCTGCCGCGCCTGGCGCGCTTCCAGGCCGGCCACCCGTTGATCGAGATACGCCTGTCGACCCACAACAACCGGGTCGACATGGCGATCGAGGGGTTGGACTGCGCCATCCGCTTCGGTGACGGCGCCTGGCACGGGCTCGAGGCGCAGCGGCTCTTCGATGCGCCGCTCTCGCCCCTGTGTACGCCTCGCCTGGCCGCCTCACTCGGGGCGCCGGCGGACCTGGCCCGCCACACCCTGCTGCGCTCCTATCGCGAGAACGAGTGGGCGCACTGGTTCGTCGCCGCCGGCGTGTCACGCCCCCCGGCGCGAGCCCATGGCGTCACTTTCGACTCCTCATTGGCGATGCTGGAGGCGGCGGTCCAGGGGGTGGGCGTGGCGCTCGCCCCGCCGCGGATGTTCGCTCGCCAGTTGGGCAGCGGTGAGATCGTGCAGCCCTTTGCCATTCACGCTGCGCTCGGCAGCTACTGGCTCACCCGGCTCAAGTCGCGCCCGCCCAGCGCCGCCATGGAGGCTTTCGAGGCGTGGCTGTTCGACGAGATCCATCTGGCCTACGGCCACGCGGCCTAGCTCAGCGCCTCGACGATGGGGCGTTCGCCATCGAGCAGGACGTACTCGCGGTTGAGCAGGTCGCGCGCCTGGGCAAGGTGCACCAGGGCATGGGCGACGTTGGCGCGCGAGACGCGGTTTTCGCCGCCGCTCTCCTCCAGGGAGGTGGCGACCCGCTGGGTGGCGGGCGCATCCACCAGCCGCCCCGGCTTGAGGAGCACGTGAGGCTCGGCCGAGCTGCGCAGGTGCGCATCCGCGGCGTGCTTGGCCACCATGTAGGGGCGCAGCGCCTCGGGCGCCTCGAGCGGCTTTTCGGCACGCATGGCGCTGACCATCAGCAAGCGTGACACGCCGCGCTCGCAGGCCAGGTCGGTGGCGCGGATGGCACCGTGGAGATCGATCAACAGCGTCTTGTCCGGGCCGGTGTGGGGCCCCGAGCCGGCCGTGAAGACGATCTGGTCGCAGCCGTCGCAGGCGTGCTTGAAGTCGTCCTCCAGGTCGGCAACCACGGTGTCGATGCCGCGTTCGCCGAACCATGGCTGCTGTTCCGCTGCGCGAACCATGGCCCGGATGGGTAGGCCCACGGCCTGGGCCAGCTCACAGAATTGCCGACCGATCTGGCCGTTGGCTCCGATTACCAAGGTGGTCATTCGCGTCTCTCCCGCCGTCGGCATCGTGGCTTTCCGGCAGCCTAGCCGATGCCGGCGCGGGCCTCCAGGCGGCCCGAGGGGGGACGGTGTGCTAGCCTGTGACGCTGCCAGGCGACCCATCAAGCGCACGAGGCCGACATGCTGCGACTCAACCACCACGTGGAACTGCCCGACCACGAGATCGAGATCACCCAGATCCGCGCCCAGGGCGCAGGCGGCCAGAACGTCAACAAAGTGGCTTCCGCGGTGCACTTGCGCTTCGACATTTCCGCGTCGAGCCTGCCTCCGTTCTACAAGGAGCGGCTGCTGGCGCTCTCCGACCAGCGCATCACCAAGGAGGGCGTGGTGGTGATCAAGGCCCAGAGCCACCGCACCTTCGAGCAGAACCGCGAGGATGCCCTGGCGCGCCTCAAGGCGCTGATCCTGGAGGCGGTGAAGACGCGCAAGGCACGCAAGCCGACCAAGCCGACCCGCGCCTCGCAGCGCAAACGCATGGATCGCAAGACGAAGAAGGGGCAGACCAAGGCGCTGCGCAGCAAGGTGAAACCGTAAGGAGGCGAGGCTGCTAGGCTTAACGCCATAGCGTGCCCTTCGCGCCAAGGAGCTCCCATGCCCACGCCGTCGAGAACCGTCTCGCGACCGCTGAATCCCGCGCTGGAGCGCCTGCATCTGGTATGGGACCTGCTGGTCATGGTGCTGGTGGTGGCCAACCTGACACTGCTGCTGTTCGACAGCCTGTTCCTGCTGCCTCCCCTCAACGATGCCTTCGCCGCCGTGGCACCGGGGCTGCACGGCGCCTACGACCGCCACGTGCACGCCAACTTCATCGAGATCGACCTGGTCTTCGTCGCCGTCTTCGTGCTCGACGTGCTGCTGGGCTGGGCCGCGGCCATCGCCGAGCGCCGCTATCACCGCTGGTTCTTCTACCCCTTCGTGCACTGGTACGACGTGCTGGGCTGCATCCCGCTGAGCGGCTTTCGCCTGCTGCGCATCCTGCGCGTCATCTCGCTGCTGACCCGCCTGCAGCGCCTGGGCCTGATCGACATGCGTCGCTGGCAGCTCTACGCGTTCTTCGCCAAGTATTACGACATCCTGATGGAGGAACTGTCCGATCGCGTGGCGCTACGCCTGCTGGGCAACATGCAGGAGCAGATCCGTTCCAGCGATTCCCTGTCGACCCGTGTCATCGACCGGGTGGTGATGCCGCGCAAGCAGCAGTTGATCCGCGAACTCAGCCAGCGCCTGGAGGAGATGACCGGCAACGCCTATGCGCGCAACCGCGAGGAGACGATGCGCTACGTCAGCGCCCTGGTCGGCCGCACCGTGGCGGAGAGCCAGGAGATACGCCGTCTGCGCAGGCTGCCGATGGGCGATGCCGTGGCCCGCAGCATGCAGTCGAGCCTCTCGGAGCTGGCCTGCCGCCTGGTCCACGAGGCCATGGAAGGGTTGCGCTCGCCGGAGTTCACCGCCCTGGTGGAACGTCTGGCCGACAGCGGCTTCGATACCTGGCTGCAGGTCGACGAGCACACCGATCGGGTGACCGAACAGGTGCTCGTCGACATGCTCGAACTGATGAAGGAACAGATCGCCGTCAAGCAGTGGCGGCGTCGCTACGATTGACCGCCACGGGATGACGATCACTGAGAATGTGGTGCACGCCGCCACAATCCACCATCGGGTCGTCGCAGTTGACCACGATCTCCGAGCGCGCCAGCACGTAGCTCTTGCCGGTAATGGTGTTCTCCACCACCTGATGCTTGCCGCCGGCCTCGCGCACCGCGACGACTTCGCCGATGAAGCCCGTCTCGCGCAGGGAGACGGTCTCCAGCTTGTCGCCGGGCTTGATGGTGCCCTCATAGTGCATCAGCGCCAGCCGCGCCGAGGTACCGGTACCGGTGGTGCTGCGGCAGATCACGCCGGGATGCACGTAGGTGGTCGAGCGCGAGCGGTAGAAGTCGTCGGCAATCTGTTCCACCGGCCCCATGAAGTGCAGGAACGGCAGCGGCCCGACGTCGCCCAGGGTGTAGTGCGAGAAGCCGCTGTGGGCCTGGATCGCCTCGACGATGCGATGCGCGCACTCGGCCAGCGCGCGCTCCTCCTCGCGCTTGAGCGAGAAGCCGAGCTCGGTCGCGTCCACCAGGGCATAGAACCCGCCGCTGTAGGCGATGCTGTAGGTCACGTCGCCCACGCCGGGCACGTGGATCTGCGCCCGGTGGGTGTCGATGTAGCTGGGCAGCCCGCCGCAGGTGATCGCCTCGACCACGCCGTTCTCGACCCGCGCTTCGATCTGCACCAGGCCGGCGGGGGATTCCAGCGTGAAGTGCTGGATCCCCTCGCGCTTGGGAATCAGCCCGGTTTCGAGCAGCGCCGTGGCGGTACAGATGGTGTTGGAGCCGGAATAGACCGGGTAGCCCATCACTTCCATGATGATGTAGCCCATCTGTGCCTGGGGATCGCAGGCCGGCACGATCAGGTCCACCGACATCTCGGGGATGCCATAGGGCTCGTTCAGCAGCAGCTTGCGCAGGCCGTCGGCGTCGTTCTCCAGGTACTCCATCTGCTGGCGCACGGTATCGCCGGGCAGCGGGTCGATGCCGCCGATCACGATTCGGCTGACGTCGCCGCCGGCATGGGTGTCGAGCAGCTGCAGGGTGAGTTCGTGGCTCATACGTTTTCCTTGAGGGCGAAGGGCGCGCCGTGCTCGGCCCACTGGGAATCGGGCACGATGACGATCTTGCCCAGGTAGTTGCTGCCGCGATTGACGAAGTAGCGCTCCGCCTCGTGCAGCTCGGAGAGCTTGAAGGCGGCGTGCAGCACCGGCTTGAGCTGACCGCCGCGAATCCACTCGACGAGCTGCTCGGCCTCCTCGCGGGTGCCGTGGGAGACGCCGAAGATCTGCACCTGGTAGAGGTAGATGCGGGTCCACATGATCTCGCTGAGGTTGCCGCCGCTGGCCCCGGCGATGGAGAGTCGCGGGTAGGTGGTGCGCGCCTTCATGTCGCCGATCATGGTGTCGATGAACAGGTCGGTCATCTGACCGCCGACCAGGTCCATCACCGCGTTGATGGGCGCACCGCCGGTGGCGTCCAGCACGCGCTCGACGAAGGTGGAGAGATCACCGCGGTCGATCACCGCCTCGGCGCCCAGCGCCAGCAGCGCCTCGGCCTTGTCGGGCTGGCTCACGGCGTAGGGGATCGCGCCGACGATGCGGCACATCTGGATCAGCGCCGCGCCCACGCCGCCGCTGGCGCCGCTGACCAGCACCCGCTCCCCGGCCGCGACCCTGGCCGAGGTCATCATGTGGTAGCCGGTCTGGTAGGAACACATGCCCATCGCCGCCAGCTCGGCGTCGGCGAGCTCGGGGTTGGGCACGTGGTGGAACTGGTCCGACGGCACGGCGACGTACTCGGCGTAGCCGCCATCGGCACCGTGGCCGTAGTAGTCGGGGGTCAGGTTGATGTCGCGGCGCTCATCGGCGTAGAGGTTGAAGTCGAGCAGGCCGCGCTCGCCGATGCGCGCGGCATCGACGCCCTCGCCCACCGCCACCACGCGCCCGGCCACGTCGGCGCCCTGGATGCGCGGAAAGGTCAGGGTCGGCTCGCCGCCCATGGCGAAGGAGGTCACCTCGCCCTTGTCCTTGGTCGGGTAGAGCCCCTCGCGGGCCTTGCGGTCGGTGTTGTTCTTGGCCGTGGCGGTGACCTGCACCAGCACCTCGCCCGGGCCCGGACGGGGGGTGGCGACGTCGTCGCGATACACCAGCTTGTCGATCCCGCCGTGGCCGGTCAGGACCATGGCGTTCATGGTGGACGGAATGGTCGGTACGTTCTCTGTGGGCACGATGGTCCTCCTGGCTGAGCCTCGTTGGCGGTTACCTGGCTCTCCACGCCTGGCCGAAGCCTCCCCTGCCCTCGTCGCCGCGCGGCCCCAGGCAACGACATGCCGAAGAGCCAGCGCGCGGTTCGCGCCGACCGGGGTCGAAGTGCAACGGGGGAAACGAATGAGGTGGGGCAGCCTGTCCGGCGTGTCGATATGGGCAGATTGAATCATGCCCTGCCGGGGACTGCATACCGTTGATGATTGGGTATTTTTTCTGTTTTGGGCGGCTGCGACTGGGGATTCTTTCTTTCCCGCCGACAGCGAGCCGAACCGGCATCACCTAGGCTAAGGCGCGGCAAGCGCTCGCTCGCTATCCTGTCAGGAGGAATTGCCCAGGTGTAAGGAGACACCGATGAACCACTGGCTGATGGCCAATACCGCTGCCGGCGACGGCAGCCATGACGCCGCCTTCTGGCGCGAGCACCTAGGGGCAGCCGGCCTCGACACACTACGGGTGCGCGACATCGCCGAGACCGACTGGCATCGCCAGGTCGCGCCCGGCGATCGGGTGCTGGTCGCCGGCGGGGATGGCTCGGTCAACCTGGCGGCGTCCATCTGTATCGAGCACGGCGCCGTGCTGGGCGTGCTGCCCTCGGGCACGGCCAACGACTTCGCCCGCAATCTGGGGCTGCCCGACGACCCCGTGGCCGTGTGCCGGGTGGCGCTCGGGGCGCACACGGCCAAGGTCGACGTGGCCTGGATCAACGGCCAGCTCTATCTCAACGTTGCCCACATCGGGCTTGGCACCGTGCCCGCCCGGGAGGCCTCCCCACGTGAGAAGAAGCTCCTGGGGCGCTTCAGCTACCTCGTCACCCTGGCCAGAAAGCTCGGCGTACAGCGTGGCTTTCAGGGGCGCATCGAGGGCGACGACCAAGCCGTCGAGGGACGCTGGCTGACCATCGCCATCGCCTCGGGGGCCTATTTCGGTGGCGGCCACGGCATCGCGGGTGCACGTATCGACGACGGCCAGCTCGACATCGTGGCGGTGCGGCAGCGCGCCTGGTTTCGCCTGCTGCTCTCCTACCTCGCCACGCGCCTGCTGGGACACCCACCCCAAGGCGACGACACCCTGGTTCACCTGCGCTCGCCCCAGTGTCACGTGCAGCTTCGCCATGCCCGTACACTCACCGCCGATGGCGAGACCCTGGGGCGCATGGCCAACGTGTCGGCCTTTACCCGGCGCGCCGTGCTGGAGGTCGCCTGCCGGGGCGTGGTGGGGGCCAACGACAGCACCCTGGCGGGGGAGATCCGCGAGACCTCCTGAAGGCGGGCCGGCCCTAGAGCGGCAGGTGCAGTATCGCACCGCGCAGGCCGCGCGAATCGGCCCACAGCTTGCCCAGGGTGATCGGCAGCCGGAAGCGGCGCTTGCCCGCCGCCCCGGGGTTGAACCACAACCGCTGCCGTTGCCACTCATGGCGCGGCTTGTGGGAGTGGCCGTGCAGCACGGCATCGCACGCGGTGGCCGGGTCGAAATCGGCCAGGTCGTGAACCAGGTGCAGGCGCCAGCCGTTGACGACGAGATCCCGGCGCGGCGGCAGCGCCTCGGCCCAGCCGGCCGTGTCGATGTTGCCGCGCACGGCGTACAGCGGGGCCAGCTCGCCCAGGCGTTCGAGTATCGCGACGTCCTGCGGCTTCGCGCCCACGTCGCCCAGGTGCAGGATCAGCTCGCAGCCCGTCAGCAGCGTCAACGCCTCGTCGCGCAGCAGGCCGTGGGTATCGGAGATCACGCCGATGGGCGTGGCGATGTCGAGGCGAACCTGGGCCATGGGGATTCTCTTGCAGGAGCCTCCCCCACGCTAGCGCATCGCCGATGCCGCGTCACGAACGCAGAAGGGCATCGCCGTGGCGATGCCCTTCTGCGTTCATTTTGGATGCTGCTTCTCGTGGGAACGCCGCTTCTCCAGCGGTGGTAGGGTGGCTCAGTGATAGTGCTTGCTGCAGTTGGCGATCTCGCGCGCCATCTGGTCGTCCTCGCAGCGGTCGGCGATATCGCTGAGCGTCACCACGCCGACGAGACGCTTGTCGTTCTGGTTGTTGAGCACTACCAGACGTTGCACATGCTGCTCCTGCATGTTGCGCAGCACCTCCTTCACGTCCTGTTCCTCGAAGGCATAGAGCACCTCCGAAGTGGCGATGGAACTCGCCTTGTCGTCGGGGCTCTTGCCTTCGGCGAGGGCGCGAACCGTGAGGTCGCGATCGGTCACGGTACCTACGATACGGTCCCCCTCGACGAGGGGCTCGAAACCGGAATTGTCCTTACGCATGCGCTCGGCCACCTGGCGAATGGTGGCGTCTGCCGGGCAGTAGTCCGGGCGCTGGGTCATCACTTCGCGAACTTGCATCTCGCACCTCCTGTCATCCACGTATCGCACGGCCGAAGCCGCGCTGCTTCCTGCTTTGCAATGTCTTACCGTAAGAAAATAGCTGCCTGCCATGGAGGCTTCAAAACTCTCTCTGTCTTTGTTTATTGCCGTCGGTTAACTCGAGTTGTCCGGTTTGACGCCTTTCGGTCGAATGCTAGCTTGACTAACGAAGCCCAACTCAGCCGCATAACGACAATTCTTGGGGACGACCATGAAAAGAAGAGATGCCAAGACCCGGTGCCTGCCGGGTGCCTTGCCGCTTGTCTTGCTCATGGCCCTGTCGGGACCGACTCGAGCCCAGTCGGACGAAGCCCCGGCGGCGCAGGAAATACCACGCCTCGAGTCGACGGAGTGCGCCACCGAGGCGCTCACCGAGATGGGCGCAGAGTGCTACACCTTCCATGGTGAGGAGAATTGGAGCGCGCCAAACGGCAATACCGTCAAGGTACCGGTAGCAGTGTTCGAGCCCCCGGCGGGTGAGGCGGAAGAGATTCCTGTCTTCTTCTTTCCCGGCGGCCCTGGCTACTCTTCGCTAGGTGAGCGCGAGTACATGGAGCAATTGCGCAAGGACATCGGCAAACGCACCCTGGTGACGATGGACAATCGTGGCTTCATCCATGCCGAACCGGCGCTGGAGTGCCCCGACTACGCCAAGGTTTCGCCATATCACAACATCATCCATACGCCTGCGATTACTGCCTCATTGGATCCCATGGAGCGCATGGAGGCCATTACCGGGGTGGTGAGCGACTGCTACCGCAAGCTGGTCGATGAGGGTATCGACGTCAGCCAATACAACGCCCATGCGGTGTCGCGCGACGTGGACGAGATTCGCCAACTGCTCGGCTATGAGCGAATCGATGCCTTCGGCTCCTCGACCGGCAGCGGCACGGTAGCCTCCTTCATCCAGTACTACCCAGATAGCATCCGCGCCGCGATCCTCGGCTGGGCCTGGTACAACCATCTGCGCAACCGCTCGCCGGTGGACGAACTCTATACGGCCAAGCAGTCGTTCACCGATGTCCTGGCCCTTTGCGTCGCCAGCGACGAAGACTGCCGGGAGCTGGTGCCGAACTGGTTCCAAGCCATCGACCGCGCGCGCCGCACGCTGGATGGCAAGCCCTTCATCGCCAAGGTGGCAACGGCGGACAACGGCGAGACGACCCTCTACTTCGACGGAGCGGCCTTCCTCGATACCCTTTACCTGACGCTCGCCTCCGACTATGCCGAGCTACCGAGCCTCGTCGCCGATGTCGAAGCGGGCGACTACTCACGACTGAACGACTTCTTCCGCATCGACGATTACGATCCCGAGCCCGAAGCGCCCAACTATGCGCTGGGCTACTTCCTTGCCCACGTATGCAATGACATGGGCACGAATCGCCCTAGCGTGGCCGACTCCACCGCTGCCGTGGCCCGCGAGCCCGCCGTGCTCGGCTTCGAGCCGCCGTGGTTATGCGCCTGGTGGGGCGAAGATGGCGATGTGCCCCCCGAGCATAATGACCCACCCGTCGCCGAGACGCCGGCCTTGGCGCTGCATGGCCAGATGGACCCATGCTGCACGACTCGCTGGAGCGAACACCTGGGCCGTACCATGCCCAACCTGCAGTACGTGGTGTTCCAAGGGCTCGGCCATAGTCCCGTAAACGAATGCCGCTCGCAGATGGTCAGCGCCTTCCTCGACGACCCGATGGCCGAGGTCGACGACAGCTGCAAGGATGAAGTCGCGCTGGAGCCCTGGGTGATCGAGCCGCCGGATGGCGCCCAGAGCGGAGATACGTGACGTCCCGCTGGTCTTGCCACGGGCGGCACTCAGGCCTGCCGATGGGCCCGCAGCAGCCAGGAGGCCATGGCCACCAGCGGCAGGCCGACGAGTGCACCGGGGTAGGCCCCGAGTAGCAGGCTGACCCCCAGGCCGGCCAGCAGCGCCGCCCCACCGGCCGCGATAGACGGCGTTCCTTGCGCAGCGGCGACTGCCTGCCGGCGGTGGCGCTCGAAGGCCGCCACCGCGACCAGTACCGGCGCGATCACCAGCGCACACAGCCCGATCCACTTCAGGCGGCCCAGCCAGAAGCCGGGCTCGCTTGGCATGCCGGCATCGAGGGGCCAGCCGAATCGCTGGCCCAGCCAGGCCGCCGGCAGCTCGGCGAGCTTGTGCCACAGATAGAGCTGCAAGCCAAGCGCGCCGAGCAGGGCCATCGAACGGCCCAGTCGTCGACGCTGCAGAAAGGTACGCACCGGCGTTTCGAACAGCACCACCCCACCCGCCTGCAGCCACATCACCCCCAGCAGGGCGAGGGTCGGCGGCAGCAGGTTGGTATGCCCGCCAAGATTTCCGTTGACCATCGATACCGGATAGCCGACGGCTACCGCGACCGTCAGCCATGCCAGCCCGAGCAGGACCAGGCCGACGCCGACACCTCGCCCGACCAGGCGACCGTTCCACCAGGCGATACCAAGCTGCTGCGCAACCAGCCAGACCAGCACGGCGTTGCCCCAGGCGAAGCGATCGTGTTGCGCGGTCACAGAGCTGCCGAATCGGGCCAGCTCGACGAACGAGCCGGGGCGAGCACGCAACGCATCGACCGCCAGTATCAACAGCACCAGGCCGAGCACCGCGCCGATCCCCCAACGCTCGTCCGCCCGTACGCTGAGCGGCAGGACCAGCTGCACGCCCAGCAGTATCAGCAGGAACCAGAGATGTACGGTAAGCGAGTGGTTGAGCGTTTCCAGAATGCCTTCGCGGGTAAGCAGCGAGAGCAGCACGAGCCCCGCCAGCACGGCCAGGTAGGTCAGGGTGGGCCGCGCCAGCCCCAACCCCCGCTCTGCCCACCACTGCAGATGGGGCTCGCCGTCCCGCCGGCGCTGCCGAACGCCGTCGACGCTGACCGCCGCCGAGACGAAGACGAACAGCGGGACGACCTGCGCCAGCCAGGTGAAATAGTCCGCCGGAGGCCAGGCATCGAGTATGTGGGCGGTACCCACCAGCCTCTCTGACTCGAACCGGGGCAGCGTCGCCACCCAGTGCCCCAGCACCACGACCAGTAACGCGAGCGTGCGCAGCGCATCGGGATAGGGGTCGCGTGCGTTGTCCACCTTGCCCTCCTTGTCGAGCGGATAGACGAAACGCCCGCCTTCGCCAGCAGCCTAGACGACGCCGGCTCGGCCGGCCAAGGCACGTGAGCACCGTTCGATCCACGATGGGTTTGTTGCTACGTTGGGGAAGCATGGCCGGAAAGCATGGCATCGCTAGAGGATTAGTATGAGGAAGGGACTAACCCATCACGCCCGTGCGCCGCACAGCGCAGCGCGTCGGCCCTCGCTGTGGATACTCGTGGCGGGCCTGCTGGCCTGCGTACCGGCGCTGGCCAAGGCGCAGTCCGGCCAGGTCGGGCTGCCGCGCTTCCCCTCGATCAGCCCCGACGGCTCGACGCTCATCTTCAGCTGGCGCGGCGACCTGTGGCGAGCCTCGAGCGAGGGCGGCGAGGCGGTGCGCCTGACCCGCCACCAGTTGGACGATCTGCACTCCAGTTGGAGCCCCGACGGCGAGTGGATCGTGTTTGCCTCGATGCGCGACGGCTACCTCAACCTGTGGCGCATGCACCGCGACGGCAGCCAGCTCACGCAGCTCACCTACGGCGATCAGCACCTGCGCAACCCCTCCTTCGGCCGCGACGAGAACGGCGAGCCGGTGATCACCTTCTCGGGCATGCTCGAGGCCGATGTCTATCGCGACCAGCGCCCCTACCGGCTCTCTCCGGACGGTGGCGAGTACACCCGGCTGCACGACGCCTTCGGCTCCGAGCCCCAGCTCTCGCCCGACGGCGAGCGCGTCGTCTTTACCCGCGGCGGTGCCTACCATGACTGGAACCGGCGCCACTACCGCGGGCCGGACGCGATGAACGTGTGGCTGCACGAGCTCGGCACCGAGCATTTCGAGCCGCTGACCGAGCGCGACGGCGATGACGGGATGGCGCGCTGGGTCGACGAGGACACCCTGCTGTTCATGTCCGACCGCGAGGACCAGACGGTCAATCTCTACCGCATGG
Organism: Halomonas sp. SS10-MC5; assembly: GCF_015992245.1. Classification (NCBI taxonomy): domain Bacteria; kingdom Pseudomonadati; phylum Pseudomonadota; class Gammaproteobacteria; order Oceanospirillales; family Halomonadaceae; genus Halomonas; species Halomonas sp. SS10-MC5. The sequence goes on from NZ_CP065435.1 coordinate 3,744,449, forward strand.
AGCTCGACGCCGAGCGCAGCATCGAGCGACTCACCGAGTTCGACCGGCACGACCTGCAGTACTTCGACGTCTCCCGCGATGGCGGCACCGCCGTGCTGCAGGTCTGGGACACGCTGCTGACGCTCGACCTGGAGGCGCCGGACGCCGAGCCCGAGCCCATCGCCCTGCGCGCGCCCGACGACGGCCGCGATACCCACGCCCTGCGCCGCATCGACCGCGACGTCAGCGAGGCGGCCCTGAGCCCTGACGGCCAGACCATGGCCTATATCGCCTATGGCCGCGTCTACGTGCGTCACGTCGACGAGCAGAGCCCCACCCGGCCGGTCACGCCGGGCACCCACGCCAGGCACCACAGCCTGGCCTGGTCGCCCGACGGCCTGCGCCTCTACTTCGTCAACGACGCCGACGGCAGCGAGTCGATCTACCAGGCGCAGGTATCGCTGACCCGCGACGAGGTGCGCCGCAGCCATGAGCGTCAGCGCGCGCGCAGCCGTGTCTCGGCGCACCACTGGGATGGCGACCCCAACGTTTCCCTGGCCTCGGCGAACCCGGACGTCGCGTCCGAGCCCCCCGAGTCTCCCGAAGCGGACTACGACCCCGACCTGGCGGTGCGCGGCGAGGAGCCCGAGGATCCCTTCGCCCCGCAGGATCCCGGGTTCATCCTGGACCCGGTGGTGATCCCGCAGCCCGGCGACCCCACCGACGTGCCGCCGCCCACTCAGGAACCCCAGGCGGAGGTCGAGAGCATTCCCGAAGAGGAGCTGGAGGAGGAGCCGCCCGACGCGCTTCCCGCCGGCCGCGACCCGACGCGCTGGCACGATGCGATCCAGTTCGACATCAGTCCCGTGGTCGCCGAGGACAGCAACGATCGTGACGTCTCGCCATCCCCCGACGGTCGCTCCCTGGCCTTTCGCCGCGGACGCGGCGACCTGGTGATCCTCGACCTCGAGAGCGGCGAGGAGCGCACCCTGGTCGAAGGCTGGGACAGCTTCATGCACTGGCGCTGGTCCCCCGACAGCCGCTACATTGCCTACTCGCAGAACGACCTCGACTTCAGCGCCAACGTCTTCGTGGTGCCGGCGGATGGTTCGCAAGCGCCGGTCAACATCACCCGCCATCCGCGCAACGACCTCAACCCGCGCTGGTCGGCGGACAGCCGCAAGCTGACCTTCATTTCCAATCGCTCCGGCGAGAACTACGATCTCTACCGGGTCTACCTCGACCGCGAGATCGAGACCTACACCCCGCGTGAGCTGAGCACCTACTACCGCAACGCGCGCGAGGAGGCACGGGGCCGCGCGCCGCTGCCGGTGGAGCGCGACCGCGAGCCAGAAGCGACGCGAGACGCCGTCGAGCTCGACCTGGAGGACGCCTGGCGGCGCATCGAGCGCATCACCGCCACTCCGGCCCACCAGACGGCCAACGAGATGACGCCGGGCGGCGACCGCTACGTCTTCAACGCCGGCAGCGAGGGACTCGTGGCGATGGACTGGGACGGCAGCGACCGCACCCGTATCGGCCCCAGGGCCAACGTTCAACAGCTCAACATCACCGGCGAACAGGTGGTCTACATCGTCAACGGCCGCGTCGGCGTGGCCAACCTCTCCGGCAGCGGCTCGCCCCGCTACCTGGACATCTCCGATCGCTTGCGCATCGACCTGCGCCGGCAGGCGCTGCAGAAGTTCCACGAGGCGGCCCGGGTCATCGGCGAGAACTTCTACCGCACCGACCTGAAGGGTCTGGATTGGTCCGCCGTGGTCGCCGAGTATGCGAGCCTGATTCGCCGTGCTCGCACCTCCAGCGAGTTCAGCGACATCACCAACCGCCTGATGGGCGAGCTGGCGGCGTCACACATGGGCGTATCCAACCCCGGCCCGGTGTCGGCGCTGCGCGAGCCCTCGGGGCGGCTGGGCATCGAGTCCGAGAGCATCGTCTCGCAGCAGGACGGCCGCCTCGGCTATCGGGTCACCGAGGTGATACCCGACGGGCCGGCCAGCCGCGGCCCCATGCCGCTGGCCCCGGGCGACATCATCACCGAGATCGGCCTGCGGCCCTTCGAGGAGAACGAGACCCTGCTGCAACGGCTGCGCGGCCAGGTGGACCAGGAGGTGATCGTCACCTTCGACCGACCGGGCGACGACGGCTATACCGAATATCGCACCATGCTGCGCACGATAGGGCTATCGGAGCTGGCGCGGCTGAAGTACGACGCCTTCCGCGAGGAGAGCCGGCGCCGCGTCGACGAGCTCTCCGACGGACGGCTCGGCTACCTGCATATCCAGGCCATGAACCAGACCTCGCTGGAGGGCTTCCAGGGCGACCTCTACGCCGCGGCGGAAGGCAAGGACGGCCTGATCATCGACGTGCGCAACAACGGCGGCGGCAATACCACGGACCGCATCCTGACCTCGATCATGGCCGGCGAACACGCCTACACGATCCCCGCGGGCGCCGACCGCGACGCCACCGGCCACTACCCCCAGGATCGCCTGGACGCGCCGCGCTACACGCTGCCGATCAACATGCTGGCCAACGAGAAGAGCTACTCCAACGCCGAGATCCTGGCGCACGCGTTCATCACGCTCGATCGCGGCACGCTGGTCGGCCAGCAGACCTATGGCGGGGTGATCTCCACGTTCAGCCACACCCTGATCGATGGCGCCACCGTACGCCGCCCTTTCCGCGGCTGGTACCTGCCCGACGGCACCGACATGGAGCACAACGGGGCCATGCCGGACCTGCTGGTCGAGCAGACGCCGCAGGACGAGGTGGCGGGCCGCGACCGTCAGCTCGAGCGGGCAGTGAGTGACCTGCTCGAGCGAATCGATGCCACGCAATGAGCCCCGCCCCGGCGCCCCGCCTGCCGGGGCGGCTCAGGCCTCGGAGTCGCTGCGATCGCCGAGCCCGTAGTCGCGCTCGACCCTGGCGATGCGTACCTGGAAGGCGGCGTACCAGTCGTTGCGCCCGAGACGCTGCGCTTCGCGGTGCTCGACCTGCTGCTTCCACTGCGCGATCGCCTCCAGGCTCTCCCAGTAGGACACCGTCACGCCCAGCGTCTCGCGCGCCGATTCCAGGCCGAGGAAGCCCGGCTGCTGGGCGGCCAGTTCGGCCATGCGCTCGGCCATGAGGGCGTAGCCGTTGTCTCCCGCCGTGCGCAGCGAGGTGAAGATGACGGCGTAATAGGGCGGCTCGGGGGTGTTGGCGATGCGGGACATAAGGCCTCACGGACGTCTTTGAGGGTAGCGGGGATTTCTTCTGGCCCCATTCTCGGAGAGTATAAGCGCGCGTGCGCTTCGCACGCTGCATTCCACTGCCCGCGGGAGACGGCATGACGCTGACGCTCGATCACGGAAGACGGGTCACCCTGACCTATTTCATCGCCTTCATCGCCATCGGCATGTGCGTCGGCCTGCTCGGGCCGACATTGCCTCATCTCGCCGGCATGACGGGGTCCGGCATGGGCCAGATCGCCATCCTGTTCACCGCCCGCGCGCTGGGCACCATGCTGGGTTCGGTGCTCTCCGGCGTACTGATCGATCGCTTCGACGGCCATCGCGTGCTGGCGGCGATGCTGCTGTTGCTCGCGGCCGGGCTCGCCGCCGTACCGTTCAGCCAGGCGCTGGTCCTGCTCACGGCCGTGATGTTCCTGCTCGGCCTGGCCGAGGTGTCGGTCAACGCCGGCGCCAACACGCTGCTGCTGTGGACCCACGGCCCGGCGTCGCCGCCCTGGATCAGCGCGCTGCACTTCTGCTTCGGCCTCGGCAACATGCTGATTCCACTGGTGCTGGTGGTGGTGCTGCGCCTGGGATTTTCCTTCGCCTGGGCGTTCTGGCTCGTCGCCCTGTACGTCATCGTTCTGCTGGTTCCGCTGCTGCGCCAGGCGAGCCCCCGCCCGCCCGACCTCACCGTCGGCCACCGCACGGCCCCACCGCCCCGGGATGGCTGGCGGCTGGCGATCTTCCTGCTGATGTTCGGCCTCTATGTGGGCATGGAGGTCACCTTCGCCGGCTGGATCACCGCCTATGGCGTGCTCGGCGGCATGGCGCCGGCCGATGCCGCCCTGCTGGTGACCCTGTTCTGGCTGACGCTGTCTGCCGGGCGCCTGGTGGCCATTCCGCTGGTCCGCCGGCTGTCGCCGTGGATGGTGCTGCGCGGCTGCCTCGGGCTCGGCCTGTTCAGCACGCTGGCGCTACACGTGCAGTGGCTACCGCTGCCACTCGTCGCCCTGCTGTTCGGCCTCGCCGCCTCGGCGATCTTTCCTACCCTGTTCGGCTTGAGCAACCAGTTGATGTCGGCCAACGGGCGCACCACCGGCTGGATCTTCCTGGCCTGCGGGATCGGCGGCATGGCGGTTCCCTCGCTGACCGGGCCGTTGCTGGAGCGCGCCGGAACGGCCGCCTTTCCCCTGCTGCTTGTCGTCCTGGTCGGCCTGCTGATCCTGGGGCTCGTCCTGCTGCGCGCCCGGGTACGACTGGCGAGCCGCTGAAGCTGCCGTTCAGTGCTGCTTCACCCGCCAGATGCGCCAGGCCAGCAGGCCGATGATCAGGCCGCCCAGCGGTCCCAGGACGGCCGCCGCGGTGTGGGGCGGGATGACGATGCCCAGCGCCTCCAGGCTCTCCAGCCCCAGCTTGAACAGGCTGAAGATGTAGTAGCTGATGACGATGATCGACAGCCCTTCCACCGCCTTCTGGATCTTGAGCTGGCTGCTGGCCCGCTCGTTGAGGCTGCCCAGGATGCTCGAGTTCTGCTCCTCGATCTCCACCTGGGCACGGGTACGCAGCAGGTCGTTGAGGCGCGCGGCGCTCTCGGCCAGGCTCTGCTGGCGCTGGTGGATGGCGGCACAGTAGTGCACCGTGGGCCGGAAGCGTCGCAGCAGGAAGGTGCCGAGGCGTGGACAGTGATCGACCCGCGCCTCCCGAAGCTCCTCGATGCGCGAGAAGACGATGCGCGCGTAGGCTTCGGTGGCGCTGAAGCGCTGGCGTGAGCGGGTGCCGCTGCGCTCCAGCCGGGCCGAGAGCTGCGACAGGGCCGTCAGCAGCGGCCGCGGGTTGGCGTCCTCCTGCTCGGCATTGCGATCGGACAGCTCGCCCAGCTCCAGCTCGTAGGCCTGCAGTTCGAGGGCCAGCTCCTTGGCCAGGGGCAGCGCCAGTGAGGCCATCATGCGGTAGGTCTCGATCTCCAGCAGGCGGCGCACCATCCGCCCGAGCCGGAAGGCATTGAGCCCATGGTTGAGCAGCAGCAGGCGGGTATAGCCCCCCGCATCGAGGCGAAAGTCGCCCCAGGTCGTGGCGTCGCCACCGCCCACCTGGGAGCCGGCCGGGTCGGTGAACCCGTACGCCTCGGTGCTGCCGCGCCAGGTATCGTCGCCTTCCACCAGCACCAGGGTGGCATTGATCAGGGCATCGCGCTGGGACTCGGCCACCTGCCCCAGCCACGCCGGCGGCGGCGCCCAGGATTCGACGCCCGCCCCTTTCGGCACCATCACGGTGAGCGTCGAGAATTCGGTGTGCCGCTCCCATTTCAGCACCTTGCCGTCGAGCGTGACGATCTGCTGGACCGCCTCGGTGTCGAAGGCGAGCCCGGTCGCCTCGCTCAGGTGCACCAGCAGGTCGGCATGGCCCTGGGCATCGGCCAGGAAGGCATAGTGGTAGAGGTGCGCCGGCTCGGTGAAGTAGATCGAGGGTCGAGCGTGCAGTTCGTTGTGCAGACGTTCGCGTTGTGGGTGCATTTCAGGGGCCCGGAAGAAGTCGAGCCTTGAGACTAAGGTCTACAGGGCGCGACGCCAACCCCGCTTTCGACTCCCCCTGTCACGTCGCTTGGTAGTACTCACTCGTCGAGAGCGGCCTGTTCTGCCGCAGCGGCCTCCTCGGTGAGCGTTTCGAGCGGCACCGGCCCCTGCAGGAAACGCCCGATCCAGCTCAGGGCGCTGGGCAGGCTGGCACGCCAGACGCGCCAGGTGTGTCCCCCGCGGAGCACCTCCATGACCACCAGGTCGGGCTGATGCGGCACCAGCGCCTGGCGTACGAGTCGCGCATGGTGCTCTGCATGGTAGACGTCGCGATCGCCGGCACTCAGGTAGAGCGGCACGATCACCTCTCGCTCCAGGTAGGCGTCGAGATGGGCGGTGTAGTTGCGGCGATGCCACAGCGCCTCGTCGAAGTTGCCCGCCTCGTCGAGGAAGGCGGGGTGGCGCCAGGCGGAGGAGTTCCGCGGCGGCAGCGGACGATAGCTGGCCGGGCTGAGGGCCGCCGCGGCGGCAAACAGATCCGGACGCTCGAGCACGAAGTTGAGGGTGCCGTAGCCCCCCGCGGAGAGCCCGGCGATGGCGCGCCATTCGCGCTGGGGCACGACCCGCCAGGTCTCCTCGACGTTGGGCATGAACTCCTCGAGGAAGGCCGAGCGCGCCGCCTCGTTGTGGCCGTCGATCCACCAGCTCTCGCTGCCGGGCATGACGATGACCGCCGGCGGCATGTGGCCCTCGCGGATCATGCGGTCGGCGGCCTGTTCGATCCCGCCGCTCTCGACCCAGTCCCTTTCGCTGCCGAACGAACCGTGCAGCAGGTAGAGAATCGGGTAGGCCTGGTTCGTCTCGTGATAGCCGTCCGGCAGGTACAGGGCGTAGTGATAGTCACGCCCCAGAATCTCCGAAGCGAAGCGATGATAGGTGATCTCGCCGGCCCGCGGCTTCTCTCCCCACAGCAGCGCAAGGCCCAGCACGGCGGCAATCGCATGCTTGAATGTCATTGGCACGGGTCTCCTTGTGCCGAGTTCTTCGTAAGACGCTAAGCCCGTTAAGGAATTTTTCCGTCTCGTCATGGTCCGACAGCTTATCGAGGGTCGATGTTCCGGGCACCAAGGATGGCTAGACGTTCATGAAGCGGATCGAAGAAATCTACTGGCTGCGCTTCTACGGCTGCCTGGCCGTGTTCGGCTACCATTTCCTCGACCGCCTGAACCAGTACCTCGACAACGTCTACGTCGACCTGGCGCGCATCCCCACCGTACTCGGCACGCCCATCTTCATCTTCATCTCGATCTTCCTGTTCTCGGCCCGCTACGGCGATCGCCCTCCTCCCGGCTTCCTGGTCAAGCGCCTGCAATACGTCATGGTGCCGTATGTGGTCTACGGGCTGATCTACGCCCTGACCAAGTACGCCAACCTGCGTCGGGAAGGCGTGCCGGCCGGCCTCGTCGATACCCTCATCGAATACCTCCTCTATGCCGGCTGGCACGGTTATTTCCTGATCATCGCCATGCAGTTCTACGCCTTCTACTGGCTCTATTCCCGCTATGGCCTGGAGCGCTGGCTAACGCCCGGCCCTTGGCTGGTCCTCGGCAGTCTCATCGGCATCGCCTACTGGGGCCTGACCCGCCACTACGACATCGAACCGCCAGGCTACCTGCTCTGGATCGCTCCACTCGGCTGGATCTACCTGTTCTTCCTGGCCATGCTGGTGGTGCGCAACTACCCTCGGCTCACCCCCGAGCGCCTGGCGGAGGTCCCCTGGCTCAAGTGGCTGTCGCAGCCGGCGCTCCTGCTGGGCTTCGTCGCCGCGATCGTGCTGCTGACCCTGCGCGGCGACCTGGAGTACTCCTCCAAGGAGACCTGGGTCGTGCCGTTCTTCGTGCTGTTCACGCTCTACGCCGTCACGCGGCTGCGCCACGTGCGCGCCACCCCGCTGGTCAAGTTCATCAACCGCTACTCCTTCGGTATCTATCTGGCGCACCCCATGTTCTTCGCCTTGGTCGACTTCGCCCATGAGTTCGTCCCCTTCTCGCTGCTCCTCTATTCGCTGCTGCTGATCGTGGTGGGCATGGCCGGTTCCATTGCGTTCAACCGGGTCGTCAACAGCCTGCCCTGGGGCGGCATGCTGTTCGGCAAGACCCTGTACGTACCGGGAGCGCGGCACGGCGCGGCCACTCAGGCGCGCTAGCCGCCTGCCGGATTCGACCGTGCGCGAGGAGGGGGATGCGCGCCGCCCAGGCAGGCCCAAGCGCGGAAGGAAGAGAGGGCAGCGCCCTGCCAGGTCGGGGCCCGGCTCAGCCGGCGCTCTCGTAGGCCGACTTCAAGCGATAGAATTCGGCCACGATGTCGTCCATGGCGGCGGGGTCGTAGTCACTCAGGCCGCTGACGACCAGTTTCTTCGAACCGCTCCCGACCGGCTGGCCACGGTCGGTGATGCGAAATTCCAGCCTGACGTCACCGCGCTTGCCGATCACCTCGAGGCTCGAGTCGACCAGTTCGAGAGAGGGCGCGACCAGGTCGAGCCGGTCGAGCGAAAACCCCATGCTGTCGTAGATCACCAGCGGGCGCTTGGGATTGAACATCACGCCTCGGGCCTCGAGCAGCGGCTTGAGAACATGAGGGAAGTTCTTCCCCGAGAAGGCCACGTAGCAGCGTGTGAAGGCTTCGATGGCGGTGACATCGAGGTTGGTATCGCCCTTTCGATCCACTTCGAGGTACTGCTTGCCCTCCTCGTCCCTGACCACGAGCAGTCCCGCTTCGTTCTCCGCCAGGCTCAACGCGACCCCGTCGCCGACCATGCTGCGGAAACGAAAATCCATGTGCCGGGAGAGACCGAACCGACTCAGCACCAGGGCGAACAGCAGGTCACCGGGAACGCAGAAGCGTCGGGCTCCCGCATCATGGATGGGGTTGAAGTCTCCGGCGACACGCTTGGCGAAGTCGCTGGCCTGCTGCGCGGAGATGCGGAAGCCCGCGCCCACTGGCGTATGGTAAGGGTCGAGAAACATTCGTGTTCAGGCCTGTCCTTGGTTGGAATAGCTCGAGTTGGCGATAATGCCATTTTTTCCCGCGGCGCGGCCACACCGGGCCGGGAGGCGTCGTCTCGACGACCACGGAATCCCCTGGGCCGCCCGCCGCACCGAAGCATAACCCATTGAATTCATGCTACCGTCTGAGCGGAACATGGTTGACGCCAGCGTCGCTGGCCGCCTTGCCCGTACTCGTCATTCTTGTGATATACGTATATCGTACAACAACGCTTGGCGGCTTCAGTGCGATACGGGATCATCCGCTGACATGGCGCAACGAACACGGCCGCTCCAGCACAGTAAGGGATCGGGGGATAACATTATCGATACGCGCAGGAAGTCCTGGCCAGCCATCGTCTCCGCTGCGCCAGGCATGGGAGCCGTTTCTTCGGGTCGAGCGGGTTCGCTGCCGCCATACCTCCGGGAAGTTGGCGCGTGGCTGGATTGACACGCTGGCTGCTATTGCCGCTGGTGCTGGCATTGCTCCCCTTGCCCGTGCAGGCCAATGAGCGTCAGATCGTCCTGATCGCCCATCCGAATGTGGCCGACACCGTGCTGACCCGAGATACCACCCGGGCAATCTTTGCCATGCGCCAGCGCAGCTGGCCCGATGGCCAGGCCGTACGGGTCTTCGTGCTGCCCAGTTCCCATCCCGTCCACGCACGCTTCGCCAAGGAGCGTCTTACCGTTTACCCCCATCAGCTGCAGTTGGCCTGGGATCGCATGGTGTTCTCGGGGACCGGCCAGGCGCCCAGCCAGGTCGACAGCCAAACAGAGATGCTGGAACGCGTCGCCACCACGCCTGGCGCCCTTGGGTATCTGGAAAGGGAGTATCTGGATGAGAGAGTCCAAATCATTACCATGGAGTAGATGCCGCCGTTCACGCCCCGCGTTCGTGGCGCTGGCTCTCGCCTGGGCTCCCATGGCCGCGGCGGATGGCGTCATGGACACCCTGCAGGTACACGGTTTTCTCAGCCAGGCGCTCGTCATCACCGATGACAACGATTTCTTCGGCCCCAGCAGCAGCGGCGAGGGCAGTCTCAAGTACACCGAGATCGGCGCCAATGCCTCGTTCCGGCCCCGCCATGACGTGCTCGTGGCCGCCCAGGTGCTGAGCAGGCGCGCCGGCGGCGACGGCAGCGATGCCCGCCCGGCCCTCGACTACGGCGTGATCGATTATCAGCCTTACTCCGATCAGCAGCGCACGCTGGGCATCCAGTTGGGGCGCTTCAAGAACCCCTTCGGCTTCTACAACCAGACCCGGGACGTCGCCTTCACCCGCCCCAGCATACTGCTGCCCCAGTCGATCTACTTCGACCGCACCCGCTCGCTCGGCCTGTCCGCCGATGGCGTCAGCCTGTATGCCGAGGAGCGCATGCAGCACGGCACGCTGCGCTTCACGGGCGGCGTCGGCACCCCCACCACGCGCGACCTGGACAGTCAGCTCTATCCTGCCCATCTGGGCATGGACGTGAGCGGCAGCACATCCTCCATTGCCCAGTTGCGCTACGAGCACGCGGGGGGGCGTTTCACCGCCGCCCTCAGCGCCGCGGACGTCAACCTGGACCTGGGGCTCGGCCCGCACGAGGGGGAGCTCAACTTCCAGCCCTGGATTCTCTCGCTGCAGTACGACAAGGAGCGCTGGGCGGTGACGGGCGAGTTCGCCCTGCGCCAGGTATCGACGACCGATACCGGCCCCCTGCCCGGCTCCGAGGTCACCGGCGAAAGCTGGTATGTCCAGTATACCCGGCGCTTCTTCGACGACTGGCAGTGGCTGGTGCGCTACGACAGCCTGGTGAGCGATCGTGACGACCGCTCGGGCCGAGCCTACGAAGCCCAGGGGCGCGGTCCCGCCCATGCCCGCTATGCCGACGATCTCACTTTCGGGCTGCAGTGGCGGGTCAATCCCCGCGTGCTGGTGGCCGCCGAATACCACCACATCGACGGCACCGGCTGGCTGCCGCTACGCGATGAGCCTGACCCTGCCGACACCCAGCGGAGCTGGAATATGGTCCTTTTTCAACTTTCCTTGCGTTTCTGATAGACAGGCACACTTCTCTTCAAGCATCGGCCAGGGACTGCCAGCATGAGCGCTTCCTCCTCCCAAGCACCGCATTCTCGACTGAGCCTGACCTGGCGAGTGCTTGCTCTGAGCAGCCTGCTGCTGCTGGTGCTGGCGGGGCTGTTCACCTGGCTCGGCCACGCCAACCTGACCCGCCAGTTCGAAGAGAGCCGCAGGGAGAGCAACCAGCGCGAGGCGCGCGAGATCCAGCTCGCCCTGCAGCGTTCCGAGGCAAGCCTGCAGCAGATCGCGGCGCTGACCGCCGCGTCCCCCGACCTCGGGCCGGCGCTGGCGAACGGCGCGCAGGCGGAACTGATCGGTTCTCTCTCGTCCCAGTGGCCCACGCTTCAGCTCGAGGCCGGTATCGACGAGATCCTGGTATTCGACGCCCGAGGCCGCCAGCTGGCCGAATGGGGCGAAGCCCAGGCCGACAGGGAGCGCCCCGTACAGGATTGGGTACGTCAGGTCATGGAGACCGAGTACCCGCTCTCGGCGCTGCGCTGCGCCAACGATTGCCGGCAATACGCCGCCGTGCCCATCCTGGTCGCGGGCGAGAGCGTCGGCATGGTGGTATTGTCGCGCTCGCTTGCCGACGTGACCCGTCAGGCCCAGCAGGTCTCCGGCAGCGACGTCGCCCTGCTGATCACCGGCGCGCAGGAGGCGGAGGTGGCCTCGGAGCGCTACCTGACGAGCTGGAACGGCCATTTGGCCGCGCTGACCCACACGAGCGAATACCTGCCATTGCTGCGCAAGGCGGCGCAGATGGCCATGCTCAGCGACATTCTGGCCACGCCGCTGCGCCTGCAGCACGACGGTCGCGCCTACGAGCTGTCCGTGGTACGCATGGAGGCCGACGACAGCCGGCGCAGCACCGGCTTCTTTCTCCTGGCGGCGGACATTACCGCCCAGATCCGGGCCATCCAGCAGAACACGCGCAACCTGCTGCTGGTCGGCATCGGCGGCTGGCTGGCGGCCGAGCTGCTGCTGCTGGCCATCCTGCTTCGCCCGATGGCAAGATTGCGCCGGCTGGCCGGTGTCCTGCCGGCCCTCGCCCACGGCGGCTTCGCCGAGGCCCGCAGCGCCATTCCCGTACCCCGCAGCCGTTTCGAAGACGAGATCGACGTGCTGGAAGGCACCACGCTGGCGCTCTCCGATCAGCTGGAAACGCTGGAACGCGAGGTCACGGCCCGTGGGCTCCAGCTTGCCGAGCGGGTGGAGGAGCTGGCCCGTGAGCGCGATTTCGTTGGCAGCCTGCTGGATACCGCGCGCGTCTTCATCGTCACCCAGGACGATCAAGGACGCATTACGCTGGTCAACGATTACGCGCTCACGACCCTGGCCATGCAGGAGGAGCGCCTGCTGGGCCGGGGGTTCGACGACGTCTTCACCCCGCGCAGCGACAACGACCCCGTCGACATCCCACAGGAGGAGCGCAGCCTGGTGACGGCGGATGGGCGGCAACGGACCATCGCCTGGTACCATGCGCCGCTGGCATCACACAGCGACTCCCGTGCGGCCCGGATCTCGGTCGGGCTCGACATCACCGAGCGCAAGCTGGCCGAAGCGCGCCTCACCTGGCTGGCCGAGCGCGACCCCCTGACGGAGCTCTACAACCGGCGCTACTTCCAGGAGGCACTGGGCCAGGTCATGCGCCGAGGCCGCTGCGGTGCCGTGCTGCTGCTCGATCTCGACCACTTCAAGGACGTCAACGAGCTCAGCGGACACCACACCGGCGACCGGCTCCTGCGCATGGTGGCGGATACGCTGTTCCAGGAGTTCGGCCACCACGGCGTCATCGCACGCCTGGGGGGCGACGAGTTCGCGATGCTGCTGGAGGGGGCCGATACTCGGCGAGCCATCAGCATTGCCAAGCAGATCACCCCGCTGCTCGACAATACCGGCCTGGATGCCGGTGGCCAGCGTCACCGGGCCACCTCGAGCCTCGGCATCGCCCTGTTCCCGGCGCATGGCGACAACCCCGCCGACCTGATGGCCAACGCCGACCTGGCCATGTACAAGGCCAAGGAGAGCAGCTCCCAGCGCTGGCATCTGCTTTCGACCCTCGAGCGCGCCAAGGACGAGCTGCAGGAGCGGGTCTACTGGGTGGAACGGATTCGCCAGGCCATCGACGAGGAGGGTTTCGAGTTGATGGTGCAGCCGATTGTACGGCTGAGCGACGGCGACGTGCGTCACTACGAAGTGCTGCTGCGCATGCGCGGCCCCAAGGGGGCACTCATCTCCCCGGCACACTTCATCCCGGTGGCGGAGCGCAGCGGCCAGATCGTGCAGATCGACCGCTGGGTACTGCGCCAGAGCCTGCGCGCCCTGAGCCGCGTCCAGGCCCAGGGCATCAGCCTGGCCGTCAACCTGTCGGGCCAGACCCTGCACGACGAGGGGCTCAAGCAATTCCTCATGGCAGAGCTGGCGGCTACCGGCGCGGACCCGCACCACCTGATCCTCGAGATCACCGAGACAGCGGCCATCACCGATTTCTCCAGCGCTCGCGGGGTGCTCCAGGCCCTGCGCGACCTGGGCTGCCGCACCGCCCTCGACGACTTCGGGGTCGGCTTCAGCAGCTTCCATTACCTCGGCGAACTGCCCGTCGACTTCATCAAGATCGATGGCGCCTTCATTCGCACCCTGAACACGAACGCGGACAGCCAGGTCATCGTCAAGGCCATTGCCGACATTGCGGCAGGCTTCGGCAAGCTGGCCATCGCCGAGTTCGTCGATCAGGAGGTACTGATACCACTCTTGACTTCCTACGGCATCTCTTACGGCCAGGGCTACCATCTTGGTCGTCCCACCCCTCTGGCTGAGGCCATTCCGGGAGTTTCACATGGAGACACCACGTCATAAGGCAGCTACCAGCGAACGTGACGTGCCCCAGGGTGACCGGGTGCGCGAGTTCGTCGAGCAATACCGCTTCATCATCGCTCACAGCCGGGAGAGCCGTTACCGGGCTTACGCCTTGCGCCACAAGGTCTTTCGCGAGGAACTCGAGTACACCCTGGGGGACGACGTCGACACTCCCTTCGAGAAGGACGCCCACGACAAGCACTCGATCCTCTGCCTGCTTCACCATGTCGGGAGCGATCGCGATGCAGGCTGTCTCAGGGTGGTCCTGCCCATCGACAACGACGGCCAGCCAAGGACGCTGCCGCTGGAGGAGAGCTGCGCCCACGGCCTGACCCACCCACGGCTGCATCCGGACCGGTTCGAGCGCAGCTCGCTCTGCGAGGTCTCGCGTCTGGCCGTGCACCCCGACTTCCGCCGCACGCGGGAGTGTGCCCTGGGGCTACGCGAACAGGACCTGCAGCCGCTCGAAGAGAATCGCCTGCCTCCTCCCTCCCCGTTGGTGACACTGAGCCTGTTCCTGGCCGCCACCGCCATCGTCGGCCTGTCGGGCAGGCGCCATGTCTTCTCCATGATGGAGCCACGCTTCGCCCGGCTGCTGAAGATCTCGGGGCTGGCGTTTCGACAGGTCGGCGACGTGATCGATTACTGCGGCCCCCGGGCGGCCTACTACATCGACCAGCACCAGGCCGAACGGGATCTGCAGTCCAGCCTGCGGCCGCTCTATCGCCACATCAGGACGTCACTGGCACCGCAAGTGGAGCGGACCAGCCCGTTCGTCTAGCGAGGGGCACGCCCGGCGCAGCGCGGCGGCGCCCGATCGCACGCCTGCCGACAGGTCAGGCCCGGGATGCAGCCGGCCCGGCCAGGTGAGCACCATCAGCGCCAGGACGTTGCGGTGCTCGCCACGCGCCAGGTCGATCTCGCCCCGCGGTGACGGGATGATGCCGGCCCGCGGGTCGACCGCCTCCGCCAGGCGTTGGCGAATTCGGGCCACGACGGGGTGCCCCTCGTTGCCCGTCAGCAGGAAGACCAGCGCCACCTCGGCCTGAATGTCCTCGGTGGCCTGGTCGAGAATACGCTCGATCTCGGCGGCCAGGGCCTCGAGGATCCAGGCATGTCGCTCTGCCGGCACCCAGCGCTGGTAGTAACGGCTGTCGGCGATCACGATGTGCGTCATCCCGTAGAGCCGGTTGCGGTAGTCCGCCTGCTCCAGATCCGCCACCGATTGCGCGGGGAAAACGGAGAGAAACGCCTCGCGCACTGCCGGACGCAGGTCGACGACCTCCAGCTGGTGGAGGAACCAGGCCTGGTTCGCCACCTGGGCGGTGTACAGGCGCACGACCTCGGGATCGGTCAGGAACCGCTGCCACGCCAGGCTGCCCAGGTAGTCGAGCGCGCGCTGATGGTCGGGTATCGCTTCCAGCAGCCCATAGTAGTCCGCCTGGACCAGACGAAAGAGCAGCTGGCGGGCGAACGCGATCTCGCCCCACTCCGCCAGCATCACCTGCCTGGCGCGCTGCTTGGCGGTACGCTGGGGATAATCCGCCACGATCTGCCGGGCGCGGGCCGCCGCGAACCCCGGCCGCTCGAGCCCGGCGATGTCGCGTTCGAGCTGAACCAGCAGCCGCCGCCCGTGGGCCTCGAGAGGGGGCAGGTAGCGTGGCTCGCCGCTGATGCGGTAGAGCCGCTGGGCATAGTGGCGCTGCTTGTCGAGGGGGAGCTGCGGCAGGGCCGCCTCGTAGACGGCCTGGATCGCCTGGCCGCTGGCCCGGTACGCGTCGGTCGGCGACGATGCCTCGAGGGCGCAGCCCGCCAGCCACGCCACCAGCAGCAGCACCGGCCAACGCCCCGGTGACAGGCGATGCAGGACGCCTTCAACCATGCTTCTTGCGCCGCCGGCGGGGCGAGATCATGCGTACCCTCACCTTGGGGCGTGTCGACGCCGGCTTGTCCTGCGTGGCGCTCACCGTATCCGCCACGGACTCGCCGTTGCTCGGCGGCGCCGCGACCGGCGGAGGAATGACTACCCAGGCGAACACCGGCAGTGCCAGCCCCCAGTGAATGGCCGCCAGGCGCAAGCCCAGCGTCACCGCCAGCGCCAGGCCGATGGCAACCCCGGCCGGCACGGCCAGCGCTCCCAGCCCCACATAGACGATGCCGCCGGCGATGGAGGCGGTGGCATACACCTCCTCGCGCAGCACCATCGGCACGCGCCGCGCCAGCACGTCGCGCACCATGCCGCCGGCCACACCGGTCAGCAGGCCCATCAGTACCGCCACCACCCCGGGCGCCTCCAGCTGCAGCGCCTTGTGTGCCCCGATCACCGTGAACAGCGCCAGGCCGAAGGCATCGGCCACCGGCAGGAATACGCGGGAGAGGCGATGAATGTAGTGAAAGCCGACGATGGAGAGCCCCACGGTGGCCAGGATCACCCACAGGTAGGTGGGGTCGGCGACCCAGAATACCGGCCGCACGCCGAGCACCAGGTCGCGCAGGGTGCCGCCGCCGATACCGGTGACCGCCGCCAGCACCAGCATGCCGAACGGATCCATCCGCGAGCGGCAGGCCAGTATCACGCCCGAGAGGGCGAAGACGATGACGCCCGCCATGTCCAGCCAGTACACCAGCCCCGTCAAGTCGGTCTCCCCTGTGCTTATTGGTAGGTCACGACGAGAAAGCTCACCAGCTCCTCCTCGCCGCCATTCTCGATGATGTGCTCGAGGTCGGCATGATAGTGGGCCGAATCGCCGGGATCGAGCTCGCAGCGATTCTCCCCGGCCACCACCCGTGCCCGCCCCTGGGTCACGGTCAGCAGTTCGCGGGTACCCTCGAAATGGGCGGCACTCTGCAGCCTTGCCCCGGGTGCCAGGCGGATCTCGTAGAACTCGACGTTCTTCTCCATGTGCAGCGGCGAGAGCGTGCGGATGCGGCAGTCGCGGTCGTCGCGAAACAGCTGGCTGGCATCGTTGCCACGCACCACTTCGATACGCGAGGCCGTCCAGGGCTGATCCACCAGGTCGCCAATGTTCATGCCGAACGCCTGGGCGATACGCAGCGTGACCGCCAGGGTCGGATTGGCCTTGCCGCGCTCGATCTGGCTCAGCATCGAGCGGCTGACCCCCGAGGCCGCCGCCAGCTGCTCCAGGGTCAGCCCGCGCCGCTTGCGCAGTTCGATCACGCGGCTGGCCAGGCTGCCGGCTTCCGTTTGTGCTTCGTCTGACATCGTGGTGTCACTCACTTCGCATTTCCCCTATACCCAAGACAGTGGATCTCAGCGATCGCCATCCATTATCCAGGAAAAAATTCTTGCAAGAGGGACGAGTTCTGCAATACTGGAATTCGTTCTCTCATACTAAACCCAACGTGGCGAATTGCCAGCAACGCTCGCTCCTCCGCCTGAATCCTCCAACCACAAGTCAGGAAGGCAGAACATGAAAGCGCTGATCAAGAAGGAGGCGACACCCGGCCTCTGGATGGACGAAGTGCCCGACCCACAGGTCGGCATCAACGACGTGCTGATCAAGGTGAAGCGCACCGCCATCTGCGGTACCGACGTGCACATCTACAATTGGGACAGTTGGGCGCAGAAGACCATTCCGGTACCCATGGTAGTGGGCCACGAGTTCGTCGGCGAGATCGTCGAGGTCGGCTCCAACGTCAACGACTTCCACCCCGGGCAGATCGTCTCCGGCGAGGGCCACGTGGTGTGCGGGCGCTGCCGCAACTGCCTGGCCGGGCGCCGCCACCTATGCGCCCACACCAGCGGCGTAGGGGTCAACCGTCCCGGCGCCTTCGCCGAGTACGTGGCGTTGCCGATGTCCAACGTGTGGGAGCACAAGCCCGGCATCGACCTCGACGTGGCCGCCATCTTCGACCCTCTGGGCAACGCCGTGCACACCGCGCTGCAGTACGACCTGCTCGGCGAGGACGTGCTGATCACCGGCGCCGGGCCGATCGGCGCCATGGCCGCGGCGGTATGCCGCCATGCCGGGGCACGCCACGTGGTGGTCACCGATCTCAATCCGGGCCGCCTGGAGCAGGCCAGGCGGCTGGGTGCCACCCGCACCGTGGACGTACGCCACGAGACCCTGGCCGACGTGCAGCGCGAGCTCGGCCTCACCGAAGGCTTCGACGTGGGCCTGGAGATGTCCGGCAGCCCTGCCGCCTTCCGCGACATGCTGGCCAACATGTGCCACGGCGGCAAGGTGGCGATGCTCGGCATTCCTACCGAGGAGATGGCGATCGACTGGAACACGGTGATCTTCAACATGCTGACGCTGAAGGGCATCTACGGCCGCGAGATGTACGAGACCTGGTACAAGATGTCGGTGATGGTCGACTCCGGCCTCGACGTCTCGCCGGTGATCACCCACCGCCTGCCCTATAGCGAATTCCAGCGCGGTTTCGACGCCATGCTCAGCGGCGAAGCGAGCAAGGTCGTCCTCAACTGGGAGACATGACATGTACGGAGCCTTCAAGCAGCACCTGCGCGGCGAGCTCGACGCCATTCGCCAGGCCGGGCTGTACAAGCACGAGCGCCAGCTGACCACGCCCCAGGGAGCCCATGTCGGCCTCAATGCCGGCACCGAGGTGCTCAATCTGTGCGCCAACAACTACCTGGGCCTGGCCCAGCACCCCGAGGTCAACGCCGCCGCCAAGGCGGGCCTGGAAGCGTGGGGCTACGGACTCGCCTCGGTGCGTTTCATCTGCGGCACCCAGACCCTGCACAAGCAGCTCGAACAGCGCCTCACCGACTTCCTCGGTACCGAGGACACCATCCTCTACCCCTCCTGCTTCGACGCCAACGGCGGGCTGTTCGAGACCCTGCTCGGGGCCGAGGACGCGGTGATCTCCGACGAGCTCAACCACGCCAGCATCATCGACGGCGTGCGCCTGTGCAAGGCCCGGCGCTACCGCTACCGCAACAACGACATGGCCGACCTCGAAGCGCAGTTGAAAGCCGCCGACCGCGACGGCGCGCGCTTCAAGCTGATCACCAGCGACGGCGTGTTCTCCATGGACGGCTACATCGCCCGGCTCGACGAGATCTGCGACCTGGCCGAGCGCTACGGGGCCCTCGTGCACTTCGACGACTGCCACGCCACTGGCTTTCTCGGCGAAGGCGGCCGCGGCACCCACGAGTACCGCGGCTGCATGGACCGCATCGACATCACCACCGGTACCCTGGGCAAGGCGCTGGGCGGCGCCAGCGGGGGCTATACCAGCGGCAAGCGCGAGATCGTCGAGCTGCTGCGCCAGCGCTCGCGCCCGTACCTGTTCTCCAACACCGTGGCGCCGCCGGTGGTCGCCGGCGCGCTGAAGGCCATCGAGCTGGCCGCCGAGTCCCGCGAGCTGCGCGACCGTCTCACCGAGAACACCGCCTTCTTCCGCGAAGGCCTCGAGCGGCTCGGCTTCGAGCTGCTGCCGGGCGAGCACCCCATCGTGCCGGTGATGCTGCACGATGCGGGGCTTGCCGCCCGCTTCGCCGAAGAGATGCTCAAGGAAGGCGTCTACGTGATCGCCTTCTCCTACCCGGTGGTGCCCCAGGGCAAGGCGCGCATCCGTACCCAGATGTCCGCCGCGCTGAGCCGCGACGACCTGGAGTTCGCCCTGGCCGCCTTCGGCCGGGTCAAGGCGCGCCTGGGGCTGTGATGGGCGCTGTCTGAACGCCGCGCCGCTTCGGCTCTAACGGCGCGGCGTCTACGCCCTTGGTCGTAGGCGCACCAAACGCAGTGGGCTCGCAGGCATACTGGCTGAATCGTTACAGATGGGTGCGGTCGCCATGCCTCTGCTCCAGGAAAAGCTCAGCCCGCCAGCCGTGCCGACCACCGTCATTGCTCGGGAGCGGCTCAATGATCGCTTCGCACTGACCGAGCGGGTGCGCCTGCTGGTGGTTCAGGCGCCACCCGGCTACGGCAAGAGCACCCTGCTGGCCGAACGCCTGCCTCCCCTGGAGCAACCGGCGACCTGGCTGCGACTGGATGCGCGCGACGACGACCCCGAGCGCTTCGCCGCCTACTTCCACGCGGCCTTGGCCCAGCTCTGCCAACGGCTCGCCCTCTCGCTGACGCTGCCCCCGTCGAACGGGCTGCACGCCGCCATGGAGGCGTGGCTCGCCGCCCTGCCGCGCGAGGCCCCGCCCGGTCGGCTGGTGCTCGACGACTTCCACCATCTGCGCCATCCGCAGATCCTCGAGGCCCTGCGCCACTGGCTCGACCATCAGCCTCCCTGGCTCACTCTCACCCTGGCGTCACGCACCCGCCCGGCGCTCGGCCTGGCCGGGCTGCGGCTGCGCGGCGAGCTGGAGGAGATCGGCCCGGCCGAACTGGCCTTCGAGCATGAGGAGGCGCAGACGCTGTGCGCCGAGCAGCTCAGTTACCCACCCACACGCGTGAGCCTGGAGCGCGCCCTGCGCCGCACCGAGGGATGGCCGCTGGCGCTGGCCTGGCTGATCGAGCGCACCACCACGCGGGCCGCCTTCGACAGCCTGCTCGAGCGTCTCGATGGCGCCCATCCCGACTTCGCCGCCTGGTTCGACGAGCTGCTCGAGGGCAGCCTCGCTGAGGCAGACCGCCGGTTGCTGCTCCAGCTCGGCGTGCTGGAACGTTTCTCGCCGACCCTGGTGGCGAGGCTGCTGGAAGGGGAGCGGCTCTCCCAGCGGCTGGAGACGCTCGAACAGGGCGGCCTGTTCCTCACGCGAGTCGACCCCCACTCGCAATGGTTTCGCTTTCATCCGCTGTTCGCCGGCTATCTGCGTCACCGCCGTCACGAGCTCAGCTTGACCACCCAGCGCGAACTGCACCAGCGCGCCAGCACCGCCTGGCTGCGCCTGGGCAACCCCGCCCTGGCACTGGCGCAGATCATCGAGGCCGAAGCGCCCGAGGCGCTGGCCGAACTGCTCGAGCAGGAGGGCCCAACGCTGCTCGCCAACGGCCACTTCGCGCTGCTGGCCCGCGGACTCGCCGCCCTCGGCGACACTCGCCTGGTCGACTCGCCGCGGCTGACCCTGCTGCATGGCTGGGCCTCCCATGCCCAGTACCACTTCGACCGCACCCGCCAGGCGATCGATTGGATCGAGGCACAGCTCGAGGCCCCCGAATGGAATGAACTCGGCGCCGAGTTCGCCACCCTGCGCGCCCAGCTGGCGATCAACGAGGGCGATGCCGAACGCGCCGCCCCGCTGGCCGAGCTGGCCCTGACCCTGCCGCCTCGCTACCTGGCCAGCACGCCGCTCACCGCCGCGGCCATTCTCGCCGAGGCGCGCTTCGTCCAGGGAGAGCTGGCCGAATCGCTCGAGCGGACCCGCAAGGTGGAGCACGAAGCGGCGCGCCTCGGCGACGAGCAGCGCCGGCTGTGGGCGCTGTGCCACCAGTCCGAGACGCTGGTGGCACAGGGGCGCCTGCAGGCCGCCTACGACGTGCAGGAGCGCGCCATGGCCTACGTCGAGCGCAGCGGCCTGGAGCGTCTGCCGGTGGCGGAATTCCTCTATCGCATTCGCAGCCAGCTGCTGTGGGAGTGGCAGCGGCTCGACGAATCGGAGCAGGCGGCGCTGAAGGGCATCGAGGTGCTCGATACCCAGGGCGAGCGCTGGACCCTGCAGTGCCATGTCAGCCTGGCCAAGGTGGCCCTGTCGCGGGGCGACAAGGCCCAGTGCGCCGACTACGTTCGCCGCCTGCGGACGATTCTGGTCCAGGGCGACTACCACATCGACTGGCAGGCCAACGCCCATGCCACCCTGCTCGTCTGGTGGCAGGCCAACGGCGACCTCGACGCCGTGGCCCGGTGGCTGCAGGAGGCACCGCCCGGCGACCCGGCACGGGCCAGCAACCATTTCGCCCAATGCAACCTGCGCAACCACGCGCGGGCGCTGACCCTGCTCGGCCGCTTCGACGAGGCCGAGGCGCTGCTCATGGCGCTGGAGCGCCAGACCGAGCGGCTGGGGCTGGCTACCGACGCCAACCGCAACCGCCTGTGCCTGGCGGCCCTGGCCTGGCAGCGCGAGCGCCACGACGAAGCCTTGGGCCACCTGCGCCAGGCACTGGCGCTTGCCACCCGCACCGCACTCGCCGGCAGTTTCCTGCGCCTGGGGCGAGCACTGCCCGAGATGCTCGTGCCGCTGCTCAAAGACAACGGCCTCGACCCGCTGGCCAGGAGCCACGCCGAGCGGCTGCTCGAGCTCGCCCGCCGCCAGCGCGAGTTCGGCCGCGCCGTGCGCCTGCTGCTCGACGACTCGGTGATCGAGGACATCGTCGCCCGTCCCGACGTGCCGGAGCTGATCCGCACCTCACCGCTGACCCGCCGCGAATGGCAGATCCTCGGCCTGATCCATGCCGGGCTCTCCAACGAGCAGATCGCCGATCAGCTCTCGGTGGCACCCACCACGGTCAAGACCCATATCCGCAGCCTCTACCAGAAGCAGCACATCCGCCGCCGTGAGGAAGCCATTGCGCTGGCCGGCGAGCTGCTCTCGCGCATCCAGGGGGAGTGACCTTCGACCTCCTCCCCCCTCCTACGCCTCACTCCCCCCGGGGGTAGAGGATTCCCTCCAGCGAGCCCGGCATCACCATCGCCCCTACGATTTCCCGTATGGCAAGCGACAAGGACAACGCATGAACGCACAGCAGATCTACGGCCGGCAGGGCCAGGAGTGGTGGCGCGGCGCGGTGATCTACCAGATCTACCCGCGCAGCTTCATGGACAGCAACGGCGACGGCATCGGCGACCTGCCGGGCATCATCGACAAGCTCGACTACATCGCCTCGCTGAACGTCGACGCCATCTGGCTCTCGCCCTTCTTCACCTCGCCGATGAAGGATTTCGGCTACGACGTCGCCGACTATCGCGGCGTCGACCCCATGTTCGGCACCCTGGCGGACTTCGACCGTCTGGTGGAGGCCGCCCATGCCCGCGGGCTCAAGGTCACCATCGACCAGGTACTCTCACACACCTCCGACCAGCACCCCTGGTTCACCGAGAGTCGCGCCAGCCGCGACAACCCCAAGGCCGATTGGTACGTATGGGCCGAGGCCAAGGCCGACGGCTCGCCGCCCACCAACTGGCAGTCGGTCTTCGGCGGCAGCGCCTGGCAGTGGGATACCCGCCGCTGCCAGTATTACCTGCACAACTTCCTGGTCAGCCAGCCGGACCTCAACTTCCGCAACCCCGAGGTGGTCGAGGCGATCCTCAACGAGGTGCGCTTCTGGCTCGACCGTGGCGTCGACGGCTTCCGCCTCGACGCGATCAACTTCTGCACCCATGGCGAGCTTCGGGACAATCCGCCCCGCCACGAGGCGGTGGAGAGCTTCCTCGGCACGCGGCCGGACAACCCCTACGGCTTCCAGCAGCACCTGTACGACAAGACCCAGCCCGAGAACCTGGCCTTCCTCGAGCGGCTGCGCGCCCTGCTCGACGAGTACCCCGGCACCACCAGCGTCGGCGAGGTGGGCGACGACGACTCGCTCAACGTGATGGCGGCCTATACCCAGGGCGGCAACCGCCTGCACATGGCCTACTCCTTCGACCTGCTCGGCGAACGTCACGACCCCGAGTTCCTGCACCGGACGATGACCGCCATGGAGGCACGCATCGGCGACGGCTGGCCGTGCTGGGCGCTGGGCAACCACGACGTGCCCCGGGTCGCCACGCGCTGGCGCGCCGAAGACGATACGGCCCGGCTGCGCCTCTACCTGGCCTTCCTGCTGACCCAGCGCGGCAGCGTCTGCCTCTACCAGGGCGAAGAGCTGGGCCTGCCCGAGGCCGAGCTGACCCTCGAGCAGCTGGCCGATCCGGCCGGCATCACCTTCTGGCCGGCCTACAAGGGTCGCGACGGTTGCCGCACGCCGCAGCCTTGGTGCGCCGACACCCGCCACGGTGACTTCTCCCGGGGCGAGCCCTGGCTGCCGGTACCCGACGAGCACCTGGGCCTGGCCATGGGCCGGCAGGACGACGACCCCGACTCGCTGCTCAACGCCTACCGCGCCTTCCTCGCCTTCCGCCGCGAGCACGTGGCGCTGATGAAGGGCGACGTGCACTACCATCCGCTGCGCGAGGAGGTACTCTGCCTGGAACGCCGCCATCCCGGGCGGGCGCCGAGCGAACGGCTGCTGGTGGCGCTCAATTTCAGCGCCAAGCCACGCAGTCTGCCCGCACCGCGCGAGGCGAGCCCGCTCGAGGATGCCCCGGCGCTGGTCAACGGCCGCTGGCAAGCGGGCCGACTGCACCTGCCCCCCTATGGGGTCGCCATCGCCCGCTGTCCGGCCGGCGAGGAGGTCGCATGGGACGTCTGACGCTCGCCGGCATCGGCAAGGACTACGCGGGGGTCGAGGTCTCCCGCGACATCGACCTGACCATCGAGGACGGCGAGTTCGTCGTCTTCGTCGGGCCCTCCGGCTGCGGCAAGTCGACCCTGCTGCGCATGATCGCCGGGCTCGAGGAGATCAGCCACGGCGAGATGCGCCTCGATGGCGAGCGCATCAACGAGGTGCCGCCCCAGGAGCGCGACATCGGCATGGTGTTCCAGTCCTACGCGCTCTACCCGCACATGAGCGTGGCCGAGAACATGGCTTTCGGCCTCAAGCTGGCGCGCACCGACAAGGCCGAGATCCGGCGCCGGGTGGAGCACGCCGCCGGAATGCTGCACCTGGGCGAGCTGCTCGAACGCAAGCCCAAGGAACTCTCCGGTGGCCAGCGCCAGCGGGTGGCCATCGGCCGCACCCTGGTCAAGGAGCCGGCGGTATTCCTGTTCGACGAACCGCTCTCCAACCTCGACGCCGCCCTGCGCGTCGACATGCGCGTGCAGATCGCCGAGCTGCACCGGCGCCTGGGCGCCACCATGATCTACGTGACCCACGACCAGACCGAGGCGATGACACTGGCCGACCGCATCGTACTGCTGGCCGGCGGCCGCATCGCCCAGGTCGGCGCGCCGCTCGCGCTCTACCACTACCCGGCCACGCTGGAAGTGGCGCGCTTCATCGGCTCGCCGCGCATCAACACCCTGCCGGTGACGATCCTCGACCCCGGCCGGCAGCGCACCGCGGTGCGCCTGCCCAACGGCGAGACGCTGGCCGTGGCGGTGGATGGCTCTCGCCTGAAGGCCGGCGACAGTGCCACCCTGGCGGTGCGCGCCGAAGACTTCGTCGCCCCGACCGACGCCGAGGCGCGTCTCGCCGCGCGACTGCTGGTAGCCGAGAAGCTCGGCTACGAGACCCTCGCTCACCTGCGCGTGGAAGGTGTCGGCGAGACCCTGACCCAGCGCCTCGACGGCCTGGCCCACCTGGAGGATGGCCAGCGCATCGAGCTTGGCCTCTCGGGCGAGCGCTGCCACCTGTTCGGAGCCGACGGCACGGCCTGCCCGCGGCAGGTGCGGATACCCGGCGTGACCCACTAGCTTCCGCGGTTACCAACGACGCCCCGATCTCGCCAGAGATCGGGGCGTCTTGCTAGGAACGCAGCCAGTATTGGCTTGTCGTCAGCCCTTCACCCCGCCCGCCGTCAGTCCGCCGATGATCCAGCGCTGGCAGACCAGGAAGGCCACGGTGATGGGCAGGCCGGAGAGCACCGCCGCGGCGGCGAAGTTGCCCCAGCGCTGGTTATGATCGGCGAGGTACTGCTGGGCGCCCACCGCCAGCGTCAGCTTGTGCTCGTCGACCAGCAGCACCGAGGCCATGGGGTACTCCATGATGCTCATGACGAAGGCGAGGATGAACACCACCATCAGGATCGGTCGCGACAGCGGCAGAAGGATGTAGCGGAACGCCTGCCAGGTGCTGGCGCCGTCGACCATGGCGGCCTCCTCCAGCGAGCCGTCGATCGATTCGAAGTAGCCCTTGATGGTCCAGATATGCAGCGCCACCGCCCCCAGCGAGGCGACGATCAGCGCGCCATGGGTGTTGATGCCGAGCCAGCCGACGAACTGCCCCAGGCGGTCGAACAGGGCGTAGAGCGCCACCAGCGACAGCACCGCCGGGAACATCTGAAAGATCAGCATGCCCTTGAGGATCGGCCCCTTGCCGGCGAAGCGCATGCGGGCAAAGGCGTAGGCGCTGGTGGTGGAGAGCAGCACGATCAGCAGCGACGACACCAGCGCCACCTTGATCGAGTTCCACAGCCACAGCAGCACCGGAAACGGCGGCTGCACCACGCTGCCATCGGCACGCTCCCAGGGGATGCCCAGCGCCAGCGACCAGTGCTCCAGCGAGAAGTTCTCGGGAATCAGGCTGCCGCTGGCGAAGTTGCCCTCGCGAAACGAGATCGAGATCACCAGCAGCAGCGGGAACAGGATCAGCACCAGAAAGCCGCACAGGGCAAGATGCGCCCCCAGCTTGCGTAAACGGATCGAACGCGGTTGAACCATGGCCATGACGATTCTCCTGTGACCTTGCGAATCAGACCCTGACCTTGGCCAGGCGCAGGTTGAGCAGCGCCAGCCCCGCCACCAACAGGAAGATCAGCGTGGCGATGGCGGCGGCCAGGCCGAAGTCCTGCCCGGCGTCCTGGAAGGCGATGCGGTAGGTGTAGCTCACCAGCAGGTCGGTGGTGCCCGCCGGGGTGCTGGCGCCGAGGATGTCGGGGTTGCCCCCGGTGAGCAGGGCGATCAGCACGAAGTTGTTGAAGTTGAAGGCGAAGCAGGCGATCAGCAGCGGCGTGAGCGGCTTTAGGATCAGCGGCAGGGTGATCTGGAACAGGTTGGTCAGCGGCCCGCCGCCGTCCACCGCCGAGGCTTCGTAGAGATCCCGGGGAATCGACTGGATCAGGCCCATGCACAGCAGCAGCATGTAGGGGTAGCCGAGCCAGGTGTTGACGATGAGCAGCATGGTGCGCGCCAGCCACGGGTCGGTGAACCAGTCGGGGCGGATACCGAACAGGGCGTCGAGGATCAGATTGATCTCGCCGAAGTGCTGGTTGAACATGCCCTTGAAGATCAGGATCGAGATAAACGCCGGTACCGCATAGGGCAGGATCAGCAGGGTGCGGTAGAGCGCCTTGCCGCGCAGCTGGTCCCACTGCAGCAGCGAGGCGAGCACGAAGCCCACCATCAACGTGAACAGCACGGTGAGCCCGGCGAAGGCGAAGGTCCAGACGAAGATCTGAACGAAGGGCCCGCGAATATCGGGGTCGAGGAAGATCCTGGCGTAGTTGTCCAGCCCCACCGCCACCGGCCAGCCCGGGGTGATGCGTTCGCCCTCGTCGGTAACGAAGAAACCCGTCTCTCTATCAGCGATCAATAGCCGGTCGTCGCGGCGATCGTACAGGCTGCCGTCGTCGCGCGCCTCGAAACGATCCAGCATGGGGGCGAAGTGGCGCAACCCGGCCATGCGCAACTCCAGCCCCTCCGGTGTCACCAGCACCAGATTCTGCAGCGCGGCGCGACTGGCGATCACCTCGCGCAGGGACATCGGCTCGCCGGCCGGCTCGCCTGGCGCCGGCTGGATGGAGACGTGCCGCCCCTTCCCCTGCGCCAGCGACATCGGCCCGGTGGTGAAGCGCGAAACGCCCTCAAGCGCCTCCTCGACCTCAGCCTCCCTCTCACCGGCTCCGGTCGGAGCGCCCTCGCGCTCCAGATAGAGCCGCACGCCTTCGTCGGTCGAATAGAGCTGGAAGCCGAAGGTGGCGCTCTCCTCCTGGTAGGTACGCGAGAGCAACTGGGCGCGCACTCGTTCCTCGCTGAGCAGGTTGCTGGAGCTGTAGTTGCTGAAGCTGATGCCGATGGTGTAGAGCAGCGGAAAGATGACGAACAGCGCCATGCCGGCCACGGCGGGGAAGATGTAGCGGTGACTCATCAACCGGCGGCGGGTGAAGACGATCCCCAGCGCCGCGCCGAGCACCAGGAACAGCAGCGCGAAGATCGGCTGACCGTGGAGGTGGAAGGCGAGCACCAGCCACAGCAGGGCCAAGACCAGCGCGGCGACCAGGCCGCGCAGCGCCCAGCGGGTATAGCGCTCGGCAGGATAGCGGGAGCGATGCCGGGGCAGCCCCCGGGAAGCATTGGTGGTGTACATGGGTAGCGTCCTGCGCCCAGCCGCCGGCATCGGCCGCCGGCTGGGCTTCGAGCGAGGTGGGC
Organism: Halomonas sp. SS10-MC5; assembly: GCF_015992245.1. Classification (NCBI taxonomy): domain Bacteria; kingdom Pseudomonadati; phylum Pseudomonadota; class Gammaproteobacteria; order Oceanospirillales; family Halomonadaceae; genus Halomonas; species Halomonas sp. SS10-MC5. The sequence continues at coordinate 3,772,207 of NZ_CP065435.1, forward strand.
TTACTGGCGCATGCGGCGGGCCGCGGCATCCAGCGCTTCGCGGGGCGACTGGCGGCCGCTGCCGATGTTCTGCAAGGCCGGCTCCATGGCGGCCCAGAAGGCGCCCATCTCGGGTATGTTGGGCATCGGCATGCCGAGCTCGGCGTTCTCCAGGGTGGCGGCGATATTGGGGTCGCGCTCCAGCTCCTGCTGGTAGGCGATGTGGGCCACCGCCCCCAGGGTGCCGTCGCCGTTGAAGGTGCGCATGCCCTCCTCACTGAGCAGGTAGTTCTCGAGGAACTCGACGGCCAGGAAGTCGTTGGGCGAGGCGGTGTTGATCATCGCCGCCATCACGCCGAACATCGGCTTGGCGCGCTCCTCGCCCACCCGGGGCAGCAGTGCCACGCCGTAGTCGATGCCGCTCTGCTCCAGGTTGCTCCAGGCCCAGGGGCCGCTGATCATGGCGGCCACTTCGCCTCGGTTGAAGCGCGTGTCCATGATGCTGTAGTCGGTGCCGCGCGGCAGCACGTCGCTCTCGATCAGCTCGGCCAGCAGCTCGGCGCCCTGGATGGCACCGGCGTTGTTGACGCCGATGTCCGCGATATCGAAGCCCGCCTCGGTCTGGCGGAAGGGGTAGCCACCGTTGGCGGCGAGCAGCGTCCAGCCGTAGTAGGGCTCGCCGTAGTCGAACAGGATCGCCTTCTTGCCCTGCTCGGCGAGCTCGGCGTCGAGTGCCGCCAGCTCGTCGAAGCTCTCCGGCGGCGTCTCCACCAGCGCCTTGTTGTAGATCAGCCCCAGCGCCTCCACCGAGATGGGGTAGCCGTAGTGCTCGCCGTTCCACAGGGTGGCGTCCCAGGTGAAATCGAAGTAGCGCTCGCGGAAATCCGTGGAGGGCGAGACGGGGGCCAGCAGCCCGCTCTGGGCCCACTCGCCGATGCGGTCGTGTGCCCAGATCACGATGTCAGGCCCCTGGCCGCTGCCGGCGGCCTGCTGGAAGCGGTCGGTGAGGTTGTCGGGATTGACGATGTCGACGGCAATGCCGGTGTCGTCGGTGAACCGGCTCGCCACCTCGCGGATGCCATCGTAGCCCTTGTTGTCGCCCATCCAGATCGTCAACCGATCATCGTCGAAGGCGTAGGCGGAAAAGGCCAGGCCGCTGCCGAGCGCGGCCAGCAAGGTAACGCTCACAGCGTGGCGTGTCCAAGGCATGGGAGAATCTCCGGGTTGTTGTTATCGATGCCGCGGCCGTTGCGGCGCGGCGAAGCGAACCCGTCCAGCCTCGCCAATCGCGGCGCAGGCGTCCTCCTCCCCGGGGGGCGTAGCGATGGCGTATGGGTGGGGCGTAGGAAAATCGGCAGGCGTAGGAGTCGGCGGCATGCGAGGCACGCCGCCGATGGTTTCATGCAGAACCGAAGGCTCTCATGCGAAGGCCCTCATTCGGCCTCATCGTCACCGTGCCGGGCCAACCAGTCACGCAGGAAGACGATCTCGGCCTCCTGGGTTTCGATGACCTCTCGTGCCAGGTCGCGGATGGCCTCGTCCTCGCCGTGCTCCAGCGCCACACGGGCCATGTCGATGGCGCTCTGGTGATGGGCGACCATGCCGCGGGCGAAGTCGAGATCGGCATCGCCGCTGAACTCGGCCAGCACGTCGCGATGCATGCGCTCGGCGATCTCGCGATAGGCCTGTACGGCCGGGTTGTCGGCGTGCACGTCGACATCGGGCTCGGTGACCGCCTCACCCGGGTCCTCGCCGTCGTCGACCGCCGCCTCGCCGTCATCCGCCTCGCCCTGGCCCTGCTCCTGCCGCGCCCCGTTCTGCTCGGCCTCGACCTGCTCGATGCGCTCTTGCGCCTGGGCTTCCTCTTCGGCGGCCGCAGCACCGCCCGCCAGCCAGGCGCCGCCGACCAGGAGGAGGGACAGCGCCGAGAGATGACGGGCTATCGGGGTGTATGACATGGCTCTCTCCTTTACCATGGAATTACGATGTAAACTGGTGTCGCGCAGGCCATCGCGCCTGTCAGCCAGGGAAACCCTTCACCAGCGAGACTACCATGGACTGGAACCCCGCCCTCATCTGGTTGGCCATCGCCCTGTTGCTGGGGCTGGCGGAACTCTCCTCCGGGGGGTTGGTGCTGCTGTCGCTGGGTGTCGCCGCCGCCCTGACCTCGGCCCTTGCCGCCCTGGGGTTCACGCTGCCCTGGCAGCTGCTGGCCATGGGCGTGTTCTCGGGCATCCTGATTCCACTCGCCATCAAGGTGATCCGCCCCTGGTTCTCACCCAGCGGAGTGTCCTATGGCACCACCGGTACCGGCGTGGAGCAGGGGCGCACCTATACCACGCTGAAGCGTGACTTCGATGGCGCTTGCGGGATCAAGATCAACGGCGACTTCTACCGCCTGCGTGTGGCCGAGACCGGCGAGACCGAACTTGCCGAAGGCACGCTCGTGGTCTTCCAGCAGTTCGACGGCACCACCGCCATCGTCAGCCACGTCCAGCCGCACTGAACAACGAGCAAGACACCCGCGCCGAAGGATGGCGCCTCTCCTACCCACGCATCGAATGAGGGAACATGACCATGGATCTACCCATCAACCCGGGGCTACTGCTGGCGCTCATCGTCGTCGTGATCGGCATCCTGATCGTCGCCAAGGGGCTGGTGATCGTACGCCAGTCGGAGGTCATGGTGATCGAGCGCCTGGGCTCGTTCCACCGCCTGCTGGAGAGCGGCATCAACATCATCATTCCGTTCATCGAGCAGCCCCGCGCCATCACCATGATCCGCTACCAGAAGCGCGGCGAGGAGTTCTTCCCGGTGACTACCAGCGAGGTGCGCATCGACCGCCGCGAGACGGTCATGGACTTCCCCGGCCAGCCGGTGGTGACCACCGACAACGTCACCGTGCGCATCAACGGCGCGCTCTACTTCCAGATCATCGACCCGCGCCGCTCCGTCTACGAGGTGGAGAACATGAGCCAGGCGGTGGAGGTACTGGCCAAGACCACGCTGCGTTCAGTGGTGGGCAAGATGGAGCTCGACAAGCTGTTCGAGTCGCGCGCCGAGGTCAACAACGAGATCCAGGCCGCCATGGAGGAGCCCGCCTCCAAGTGGGGGGTGAAGATCTCGCGGGTCGAGGTGCAGGACATCGCCATGCCCGAGGAGGTCGAGGAAGCCATGCGCCTGCAGATGGCCGCCGAGCGCAAGCGTCGCGCCACCGTGACCGAGGCCGAGGGCGAAAAGGCCGCCGCCATCGCCAAGGCCCAGGGCCAGCGCGAATCGGCGATCCTCAACGCCCAGGGTGACAAGGAATCGGCCATCCTGCGCGCCCAGGGCGAGCAGGAGTCGATCAAGCTGGTCCTCAACGCCATCGGCGACAGCGACGAGCACAAGCGCACCGTGGTGGGCTACCTGCTCGGCCAGAGCTACATCAAGGCGCTGCCGACCATGGCTCAGGACGGCGAGCGGGTGTTCGTGCCCTACGAATCCTCCGCCCTGCTCGGCTCCATGGGCATGTTCCGCGAGATGGCCGGCTCGCCGGAAGACAGCGTGGCGCAGCACCTGCGCAGCGGCGACCGCCAGAGCGGCTTTCGCAGCGGCATCGTCGGCGGAGCGGCCAGCAGCTAAGCGCCGCACCCAAACCTTGCCAGCTGCATTTCCTGCAGCCGGCTGAGGGTGCGCCGGAAGGCAAACGACAGGTAGCCATGGGGGTAAAGCTCCTCCATGGCGACCTCGGCTTCGATATGGAGCGGCACGCGGCGGTCGTAGCACTCGTCGACCAGGGCGATGAAGCGGCGCACCCCATCGTCGCGCCGCGACAGCGGCGGCAGCTCGCGCTCCCCGGCCTCGATGCGCTCGGCGCCATCCTCGGTGCCGCGGGCGATGCGTCCCGCCGAAGCGGCATCGCTCAGGCGCGGCACTTCGCTGAGCAGAACATGATCGAATTCGTCGGCCAGCGCGATGAAGTCGAGCGCCGCCAGCGGTTGCTCGCACAGCTCGGCGTAGCGACACCACACCACCCGCCCGCTGCGCCGCTCCACCGCGATGCGTCGATGTCCCAGCTCGATGGGCTCGTGGCGCGTCGTCTGCCCCTCGCTCAGGCGCTCGAAAACGGCCCCCAGTTTGCTCGGCTCCCCGGGCTCGGCCACCCAATAGCGCCGCCACGCCTGGCCGGGGTGCAGGCGATGGTCGTAGCCGCCGTCCAGCTCCACCACTTCCATATGATGCTCGATGGCCGCGATGGCAGGCAGGAAACGCTCGCGGTTGAAGCCGTCGGCATAGAGTTGGCTCGGCGCCTGATTGGAGGTACATACCAGCACCACACCGTGCTCGAACAGCGCCTGCAGCAGGCGGCCGAGCAGCATGGCATCGGCGATGTCGCTGACGAACAGCTCGTCGAGGCAGAGCACGCGCACCTCGGACGCCAGCTCACGGGCCAGCGCCGCCAGCGGATCGACGGTGCCGCCCAGCTGGAACTGGCGCTGGTGCACCCAGCGCATGAAGTGGTGGAAGTGCAGGCGTCGGGCAGGCACGCCGAGATGACGATGGAAGCCATCCATCAGCCAGGTCTTGCCGCGGCCCACCGGCCCCCACAGATAGACGCCTGGCACGGCCCCGCGCCCTTTCGTGGCCCCCGCGTCGTGCAGCGCCTGGAAGCACACCTCGAGCCGCGCGGCAGCGGCCCGCTGAGCCTCGTCCGGAGCGAAGCCGTGACGCTCCACCGCCTCGCGGTAGAGCCCAAGGGGCGAAGCTGCCGTCATGCCTCGAGCTGGCGCCGCATGATGGTGACGTCTTCGCCGCGGTAGCTCAGCTCCTCGTGGTCGCGCCAGCCGAGCCGGCGGTAGAGCGCCTGCTGGTCGGGGGTGAACAGGTAGAAATGATCGACGCCACAGGCGACGGCCTCCTCCTCGACCCGCCGGATCAGCGTCGAGGCGATGCCCTGCCCGCGCCACTCCGGCAGCACGAACACCGAGGCCAGCCAGGGGGTGAGGTCGGGGCGGGTGTCCATGTCCTCGGCCATCAGCGCCGCCGTGCCCACCGGCTGGTCGCCCGCCATGGCCACGAACACCGAAGGCACGCCGCCGTCACCGCACTCGCGGCGAAAGGCGTCGCGCCAGGTATCGGCCGTGAAGTCGGGGTTGAGGTGGCCCCATTCGGCATGGGTCCAGCTCGCCACGGTAGCGACATGGTCCGAGTCGGGGCTCAATCGAATGATATTGATCGGATCCTGCATGGCCATGCTCTCTCCTTGATGCATTCGGATATGGCTGCCGCTTCGCTTTGGCAGATCTCACAGGGATTCTATCCTGAGATGACACGGACCGGAGAACGCCAGGCGCTTAGCGAGGCGCAGGCAAGGAGAGCGATATGGCAGTGTCATTGAAAAAACTCGAAGAGCAGACTCTCGTGATTACCGGGGCCACCAGCGGCATTGGCCTGGCGACCGCACGCCGGGCCGCCGACCGCGGTGCCCGCCTGGTCGTCGCGGCCCGTGACGGGAGCGCCCTGACCGCGCTGGTGGACGAACTGCACCAGCGTGGCGCCGATGCGACCTATGCGGAGGTCGACGTCGGCGACCCCGATCAGGTCCGCGCGCTCGCGGCGACCGCCATCCAGCGGTTCGGCGGTTTCGATACCTGGATCAACAACGCCGGCGTCTCGCTGTTCGGCTACCTGACCGACCAGCCGCTCGACGATCAGCGGCGGCTGTTCGAGACCGACTTCTGGGGCGTCGTCCACGGCTCGCTGGAGGCGGCCCGCCACTTCGGGCTGCGCACCGATACTCATGGCGGGGCGATCATCAACCTCGGCTCGGTGGTCTCGGATCGGGCCATTCCGCTGCAGGGCATGTACTCGGCCTCCAAGCATGCGGTCAAGGGCTTCACCGATGCGCTGCGCATGGAGCTGGAGGAGTTGGGGGCGCCGGTTTCGGTCACGCTGGTGAAACCGGGCAGCATCGCCACGCCCTTTCCCCACCACGCGGGCAACCGCATGGACGTCGAGCCGACCCTGCCACCGCCCCTCTACGAGCCGAATGTGGTAGCCGAAGCCATCCTGCACTGCGCCGAACATCCGCGGCGCGACATTCGCGTCGGCGGCGCCAGCAAGGGCATTGCCATGCTTGGACAGCTGGCACCGCGCTTGGCCGATCGCATCATGCGGCGCAGCATGATCCCGCGGCAGCAATCGGACCAGCCGCCACAGGGGATTGGCGGGCTGCACCGGCCCGCCCCGGGCGTCTGGCAGCGGGCCGAGTTCGAGCACCCGGTCGCCCGCCGGAGCCGCTACACCCAGGCGGCGATGCACCCGGCGCTGACCGCCACGGCCATCGTCGGCGCCGTGCTCGGTGTCGCCGCCCTCACCGGCACGGCACGGCGACAACGCCACTGACTCGCCACTGACTCGCCGCTACTCCCGGAGCTTGACGCTCGGTCTATCCCAGTTGGAAGGGATAGACCGAGCCGATGTCGAGGATTCGGGTGAGTTCATCCAGCGCGGTAAGGGTCTCGTCGGCCAGCTGCGGGTCGGCCAGGTCGTCGGGCGCCAGGCGGTCGCGGTAATGGCGCTCGACCCAGGCGGCGAGTTCGCCGTGCAGCGCGTCGGTGAGCAGCACGCGGCCGGTCAGCGCGGCACGCTCCTCGGCGGAGAGTGCCACCCGCAGGCGCAGGCAGGCGGGGCCGCCGCCGTTGCGCATGCTCTGCTTGACGTCCTTGACGATCACCTCACCGATGGGATTGTGACCGGCCAGCAGCAGATCCTGAATGGTGCGCCACACCGCCTCGCGCTCCTGGCATTCGCCAGGCACCACCAGGGTCATGCGGCCGTCGGGGTTGCTCAGCAACTGCGAGTTGAACAGGTAGGAGGCCACGGCATCCTCCAGGCTCACCGCCTCGCCGGGCACGCGCACCGGAATCAGCGGTGTCGACATCTTGCTGCGCAGCTCATCGAGGGTGGCCTGCTCGTCGAGGAAGGCCATCTCGTGGTAGAGCAGCACCGGCCCGTTGCCCACCGCGATCACGTCGTTGTGGAACACGCCGGCATCGATGGCCTCGGGGTGCTGCTGGGCGAACACCGTCTGCGCCGCGGCGAGGCCGTGCTGGCGGGCCACCGCCTGGCTCGCTTCCAGCGTCTGACGTGCGGGAAAGCGCTTGGGCTCATGCGCTGGATCCCCGCCGAAGGCTTGGCGGCCATAGACGTAGAGATGCACGCCGGCCTCGCCGTGCTCGCCACACAGCCGCGTGTGGTTGGCCGCCCCTTCGTCGGAAAAGGCCGGCGTGGCCGGCAGCGCCGGGTGGTGGGCGAAGTGGGCCTCGTCGCGGAAGATCGCCGCCAACACGCGGCCGGTGGTCTCCGGCTCGAGAAAGCGGTGGAAGCTCGACTGAAGGTTGGCCGGGGTGAAGTGCGCCCGGCCGTCCGGCGCATCGCGGCTGGGAGTCACGGTGCCGGCGTTGGCCGTCCACATGCTCGAGGCCGAGCACACCGCGCGCAGCACCTGGGGCGCCTCGGCGGCCGCCCGGGCCAGCACCTCGCGGTTGCTGCCGGTGAAGCCGAGCGAGCGCAACGCGCCGAGGTCGGGGCGCTGCTGGGGTGGCAGCACGCCCTGGGCGTAGCCGGCATCCATCAGCGCCTTCATCTTGGCCAGCCCCTGCAGCGCCGCCTCGCGAGGGTTGGAGACCAGCCCGCCGTGGCGCATCGAGGCCACGTTGCCGTGGGCCAGGCCCGAGTAGTTGTGGGTCGGCCCCACCAGGCCGTCGAAGTTGACTTCCCGGTAGTCGGTTTTCGTCGCTTGGCTCATAGCACCACTCCGGGCGGCAGGCTGTCGGGCAGGGTGAGGCTCTCGGCCTCCATCGAGGCCACCGGATAGGCGCAGTAGTCCGCTGCGTAATAGGCACTGGGGCGATGATTGCCGCTGATGCCCACGCCGCCGAAGGGCGCGTCGCCGGAGGCGCCGGTGGTCTGGCGGTTCCAGTTGACGATGCCGGCGCGGATGCGCAGCAGGAAGTCGTCCCAGTCGGCGCGCTCGCCGCCGATCAGGCCGGCGGCCAGGCCGTAGCGGGTGTCGTTGGCGAGCCGCAGGGCCTCGTTCCAGTCGTGGTAACGGTAGACCTTGAGCAGCGGGCCGAAGTGCTCCTCGTCGGGCACGTCGAGGCCGGTGACGTCGATCAGCGCCGGCGACAGCAGGCTGGTGCCCTCCTGCAGGCACTCCATGCGCGACAGCACCACGCCGCCCAGCGCCTCCAGCGCGTCCTGGGCCTCGAGCAGGCCCTGGGCCGCCTCCGGGCTGACCAGGCCGCCATAGAACGGCGCCGGTTCCTCGAACTGCCCGGCCACCCGCAGGCGGGCGATGGCGTCGACCAGGGCGTCGAGCAGATGGTCGCCGACCTGGCCCTCGGGCACGATCAGCCGACGCGCACAGGTGCAGCGCTGGCCGCCGGAGAGGAAGGCCGACTGCAGGATGGTGAGCACCGCGGCGTCCTGGTCATGCACCTCCTTGACCACCAGCGGGTTGTTGCCGCCGAGCTCCAGGGCGAGGATCTTCTCCATCTGGTCGGCGAACTGGCGATTGAGCAGACCGCCCACGCGGGCGCTGCCGGTGAACAGCAGGCCGTCGATACCCGGGTGCGAGGAGAGCGCCTGCCCCACCGGCGCGGCGCCCTGCACCAGGTTGATCACCCCGGCGGGCAGGCCCGCCTCGTGCCAGCACTGCAGGGTCAGGTCGGCGGTCAGCGGGGTCTGCTCGCTGGGCTTGAACACCACCGTGTTACCCGCCAGCAGCGCCGGCACCATGTGCCCGTTGGGCAGATGGCCGGGGAAGTTGTAGGGGCCGAACACCGCCATCACGCCGTGCGGGCGATGGCGCAGCACGGCGGTGGTGTCGCCGACGTCGCGGCTGCGCTCGCCGGTGCGCTCCTGGTAGGCACGTGCCGAGATCGCCACCTTGCCGATCATGGCGCCCACCTCGGTGCGCGCCTCCCACAGCGGCTTGCCGGTCTCGCCGGCGATGGCGCGGGCCAGGTCCTCGCGGTGGGTCTCCAGTTGCTCGCGGAAGCGCTCGACCACGCTCAGGCGTTCGGCGAAGCCGAGCCGGGCCCAGCCCGGGAAGGCGCCACGGGCGGCCTCTACCGCCGCTGCCACCTGGCCGTCGCTGGCGGCGGCGCCCTGCCACAGGGTCTCGCCGGACACCGGATCGCGCTTGGTGAAGCGCGTTGCCTCGCCCGGCTGCCAGGTGCCGCCAATCATCAGCTGTTGCATCGCTTTCATGAAGTCTCCTCGGTATCCAGTACGCGCAGGGAGTCACCGGCCACCACGCCCAGGCGCTTTGCCTCCGCCTCGCCCAGGGTGAGGGTGCCCTCCTCGTCGGGGCCGTGAGACACCCAGGCGGCGCGGAAGTCGGCCATCGTCGTGCTCGCCGCCAGCCAGCGCGGGCGAGCGGGGGGCGGCTCGTCGCTGGCACGGATCTCGACCCGGCAGCGGCGCGACTTGCGCACCGCGCGTACGTCGTCGATGTAGGCCTCCACCGTCGGCCCGCCGTCGAAGATGTCGATGTAGCCCTCCCAGCGCAGCCCCTCCTGCTTGAGCATGGCCAACGCCGGGCGGGTGTCTCGGTGGACCTGGCCGATGCAGGCCCGCGCCTCGTCGGAGAGAAACGGCGTGTAGATCGGGAACTTGGGCATCAGCTCGCCGATGAAGCTCTTCTGGCCGAGCCCGGTGAGGCGGTCGGCCTCGTCGAAGTCCAGCGGGAAGAAGTGGCTGCCCAGGCACTCCCAGAAGGGACTCTTGCCGCGCTCGTCGAATACGCCGCGCATCTCGGCCAGCACCTTGTCAGGGAACTGGTCGCGAAACTCGGCCATGAACAGCCAGCGCATCATCGACAGCAGTGCACCGTTGCGCTGGTGCGCGCGCTCCTTGCCGCGAAAGCCGGGGCGCAGGAACAACGAGGCCACCTCGGCGTCGCCGGTATGGTCGGAGCTGAGGAACAGGGTGTCGATGGTGCGATGCAGGTCGAGCTGCACCGACGAGTGCGCCAGCGTACCCAGGCGATAGTGGTAGAACGGCACCTCGCGCCCCACCTGGCCCTCGATGGCGCAGCAGCCGGCCAGCTCGCCGCTCGCCTCGTCCTCCAGCACGAAGAAGTAGTTGCGCCGGTCGGGCGGCGTGCGCTGTTCGAAGGCGGCGACCGCGGCGGCGATCTTGTCGCTGAGGAACTCGCGGTTATCCGGCAGCGAGGTAAAGCCGACCCCGGTCTCGCGGGCGATCTTCTGCAGCTCGTCCAGGTCGCCCTCGGCAATCGGTCGAATACGCATCACAGCTCCCCCTCGTCGAAGCCCGCTTCGTCGTCGCCGGCGGACGGCAGCGCCAGCGGCGCGGCCAGTACCGCCCGCCCCTCCTCCACGCCGAGCAGCTCGGCGTGCTCCGGCGAGAGCATCAACTGGCCGGTGGGCGACAGCGCGTAGCGCGCCACCACGCAGCGGAACTCGGCCAGGCGCTGGTTGGCGATCATCGCCGGCTCGGCGTCCGGCAGGGCGTGAGCCGGGCGTACCCGTACCGGATGCCAGGCGGCGCGGCGGAAGGTGTGCAGGCGATCGCGCTCGCCCTTGATCACCGGCCCCGCGTCGAACAGATCGACATGACGCGAGCGCATGAAGCCCTCGGCCAGCATCTCGGCCATGGCCGCCTCGTGGGCGGGGTGCTCGCGGCCGATGGCGGCCCGCGCCTGGGGCGTGAGCAGCGCCAGGTAGAGCGGGAACTGCGGCATCACCTCGGCGATGAAGCTCTTCGAGCGCACCCCGGCGAGATAGTTGATGTCGTGGTAGTCGCGCACGAAGAAGTGGCGCCCCACGCTGTTCCAGAACGGCGACTCGCCCTGCTCGTCGAGATAGCCCGGAAACGCCATCGCCAGCACCTCGGCGAAACGCTCGGGGTACTGGGCGATGAACATCAGCCGCGCGCGGCGCAGCAGGCTCTCGGCGCTGGTGCCGCGGTAGCGCGGGTCCAGCGACAGGGCGCACAGCTGGGTGGTCTCGGAGACCTCGTGGGAGAGCGACAGGGTCTGCACCTCGCGGCGCACGTTGAGCTGCTGCGAGGCGTGGATCAGGGTCTCCTGGCGGTAGGTGTAGTAGGCCTCCCGCGCACCGGCTTCGGCGCGCAGGGTGGCGGTGCCTACGACCTCGTCGCGCTCGAGATCCTCGAGCACGAAGGTGTAGTGCTCGTCGCCGGGAAAGTCCACCTCGCGCCCGAACGACTGCCGCGAGCGCGCAATGCGCTCCTCGAGACGATCGCGATGGGCCGGCAGGTTGGTCAGGCTCGGCGTGGCCAAGCCCGCCAGCCGCTCCAGGGCCGGCAGGTCGGCCGGCCGAACGGGGCGTACGACCATCATGGCGGGATCTCCTGGTCGATGGGCGGTGTCGCGCATGGCTCGGCCAGCTTTCACTGGGCCGCCACCAGCCGCGCGATGGCACGCTCCAGCCGCGCCATGCCCTCGGCGATGTCGGCTTCGGGAATCACCAGCGAGGGGGCCATGCGCAGCACGTTGGGGCCGGCGATCAGGGCCATCACGCCCTCCTCGATGGCCAGCGGCAGGATGTCCTTGGCGCGGCCCTCGTACTCGGGGGCCATCTCGGCGCCGATCAACAGGCCCATGCCGCGGATCTCCTTGAACACGTCATGCTTGCGGTTGATCGCCTCGAGATGCTCGCGGAACAGGTCGTGGCGCTGCTTGACGCCGCCCAGCACCTCGGGAGTGTCGATGTGCTCCACTGCGGCCAGGGCCACCGCCGAGGCCAGAGCGTTGCCGCCGTAGGTGGAACCGTGGGTGCCGATGGCCAGCGCCGGGGCGACGCGGTCGGTGGTCAGCATGGCGCCGATGGGGAAGCCGCCGCCCAGCGCCTTGGCGCTGGTGAGGATATCCGGCTCGATGCCGTACTCCATGTAGGCATAGAACGAGCCGGTGCGGCCCACGCCGGTCTGCACTTCGTCGAAGATCAACAGCGCGTCGTGGGCGTCGCACAGGTCGCGCAGCCCCTGCAGGAATTCACGTTTGGCCGGCACGATGCCGCCTTCGCCCTGCATCGGCTCGACCATCACCGCGCAGGTGTCGTCGTCGATCAGGTCGCGCACGCTGTCGAGGTCGTTGAACTCGCCGTGAACGATGCCGCCCGGTACCGGACCGAAGCCCTGGGAGTACTTGGGCTGGCCGCCGACGCTGACGGTGAAGAAGGTGCGCCCGTGGAAGGACTGATAGAACGACACGATGCGATGCTTGTGCTCGCCGAAGTTGTCGTGAGCCCAGCGCCGCGCCAGCTTCAGCGCCGCCTCGTTGGCCTCGCCGCCGGAGGAGCAGAAGTAGGCCTTGTCGGCGAAGGTGCGCTCGACCAGGGTCTTGGCCAGCTTGAGCGAGGGCTCGTTGGTGTAGACGTTGGAGAGGTGCCAGAGCTTCTTGCCCTGCTCGGTGAGCGCCTCGACCAGCAGCGGGTGGCAGTGCCCCAGGGAGTTCACGGCGATGCCGCCGGCGAAGTCGATGTATTCGCGCCCCTCCTGATCCCACAGCCGGCTACCCTCGCCGCGCACCGGAATGACTTTCTGGGGGGAGTAGTTCGGCACCATGTACCGGTCGAAGTCGGCGCGGCTCGGGGTGTGGCTCATCTCGGTCTCCATTCCTGCAAAGGGTTGATAGCAACGCAGTGATGTCAGTCGAGTATAAGGAGCCTGGCCGCTGGCGGCTTTCAGCTATGGGACCCCGATTTGTATAAAAGGGCTGTGGCAGGAGAGGAAGCAAAGGGGGCGCGACCCGTTCGGGCCGGCTAGAGGCGCTCTTCGCGCGGCGTCACGCCGAAATGGTTGCGATAGGCGGTGGAGAAGTGAGCCGGCGAGGAGAAGCCCGTCTTCATGGCGATCTCGCCGGCAGGCAGGTCGCTCTCGCGCAGCAGGCGGCGCGCCTCCTTCAGCCGCAGGTCGAGGTAGTAGCGGCCGGGCACCGCCTGCAGGTACTTCTTGAACAGCCGCTCGAGCTGGCGGCGCGAGATACCGAGGTGCTCGGCCAGCTCGTGGGTGGTCAGCGGCTCCTCGATGTTGGCCTCCATCAGCATCACCGCATCCACCAGCGGCGCCGGGGCATGCCCCAGACGGGCGCGCAGCGGCACCTGCTGCGGCTCGTCGGCCATGCGCACCCGCTCCAGCACGAAATGCTCGGAGACCCGCTCGGCCAGCTCGCTGTCGTGGTGGGAAGCGATCAGCGTCATCATCATGTCCATCGCCGCCGTACCGCCGCCGCAGGTGAGGCGGTCGCGGTCGATCTCGAACAGCTGCTGGGTGAGGCGCACGCGGGGGAAGTCGCGGGTGAAGGCGGCGAAGCGCTGCCAGGGCAGCGTGGCCCGGTAGCCGTCCAGCACGCCGGCGCGGGCCAGCAGCTCGGTGCCGCCACCGACCCCGACCAGCACCACGCCGCTGCGTCCGAGCTGGCGCAGCCGGCCCGGCAGGGCACTCTCGTGCATGGCCGGCAGCGGGCTGGGTGCGCAGACCACCAGCATGTCCAGTTCGGTCGACGCCAGCTCGAAGGGAGTACAAGCCGCCTGGCTGAGATCGGCCATGCTGGCGACCTCACCGCCTTCAGGCGAGAAAGCCTGCAAGCGGTAGAGCCGACGCCCGGCCAGTTGGTTGGCCACCATCAGCGGCTCCAGCGCACAGGCCTGGGCCAACAGCGAGAAACCCGGCAGCGTCAGCACACCGACCCAGCGAGTCGGAGGCTGACGAGAAGCGGTCGAGGGGGAATCGGGCATGCCACAACGCCATTGCCGGAACGAAGCTGAAATGGTACTCGATCGGCAGCGTTGGCAATACCGGGCCAGAGCAACGCGTCAGCCGATGTGGCACGTCGAGACGGGACTCAGTCGACGAGACGCGAGAGCAACAGCGTGATCACGACGATCCCGACGAGAATGGCGACGCCCAATACCAGCCAGTGCACGCCCTTGGCCGGTCGCCTGGCTTCCGGCTGGTCGGCGTCGGGCTGCGGGTGGGCGAAATCCTCGGGCAGCCGCTCCTCCATGAGATGCTGCTTCTTTTCCTCCGGTGTCCTGCTCTCCCTGGTATCCATGGCGGACCTCCTCTGCCGCTGGGTTCGCCCGCCAAGGAAAACGCGTGGCGGGCCTATAACGTCACGACATCGAAGCTGACATCCGGGTTCACGTCGGCGTCGTAGTCGACGTCATCGCGCTCGAACCCGAACAGCTTCAGGAACTCGTGCTTGTAACCAGCATAGTCGGTGATCTGGAACAGGTTCTCGCTGGTCACCTGGGGCCACAGGTCCTTGCACGCCTGCTGCACGTCGTCGCGCAATTCCCAGTCGTCCAGGCGCAGGCGGCCGGCCTCGTCGGTGGTGTACTGCCCTCCATAAAGACACTCGCCGAACAAGCGGTTGAGCTGCTCGATCGTGCCCTCGTGCAGGCCCTTCTCCTTCATCACCTTGTAGACCATGGCGATGTAGAGCGGCATGACCGGAATCGCCGCGCTGGCCTGGGTCACCACCGACTTGAGCACCGCCACGTTGGCGCCGCCGCCGCTGGCCTTGAGCCTGGCGTCGATTTCACCGGCAGCACGGTCGAGGTCTTCCTTGGCCTTGCCCAGGGCACCGTGCCAGTAGATCGGCCAGGTGATCTCGGTGCCGATATAGCTGAACGCCACGCTGCGGGCGCCAGGAGCCAGGACGCCGGCCTTGTCCAGCGCATCGATCCACAGCTCCCAGTCCTCACCGCCCATCACCGCCTTGGTGTCTTCGATCTCCTGCTCGGTGGCGGGCTCGACCTCGGCCTCGATGATGGTGTCCTTGTTGGTGTCGATGGCGGTGGCGCGGTAGGTCTCACCGATCGGCTTGAGGCTGGAGCGCTTGAGCTCGCCCGAGTCGGGCAGCTTGCGCACCGGCGAGGCCAGCGAATAGACCACCAGGTCGACCTGGCCCATGTCCTGCTTGATCAGCTCGATGGCCTTGTCACGCGCCTCGTGGGAGAAGGCGTCGCCATTGATCGACTTGCTGTAGAGCCCCTCGGCCTTGGCGAACTTGTCGAAGGCGGCGGCGTTGTACCAGCCGGCGGTGCCGGGCTTCTTGTCGCTGCCGGGCTTCTCGAAGAACACGCCCAGGGTATCGGCGCCGTAGCCGAACGCCGCGGTGATGCGAGCCGCCAGGCCGTAGCCGCTGGAGGCACCGACCACCAGCACCTTCTTCGGCCCGTTGGCCTTGTCGAACTGACGGGCACGGGTCGCCTCGATCTGCTCGAGCACGTTCTTCTCGCAGCCGACCGGGTGAGTAGTGGTACAGATGAAACCGCGGACCTTGGGTTTGATGATCACGACAGACCTCGTTATTGGTGTTGCAGCGCCGCCTGGGGCGCCGGATCGGTACGAATGGGCAGTGGCGACATTCTAGCGGCCATGCTTGCGTCTGTCCGCACTTGAGCGACGATGACACCTGGGGCACGATGCAACCCCGGCAATGCCATGGCAGGAGATGGGTATGAACGCACAGGCGCTTGTGGACGAACGCGGCGAGCTGTGGCTGGCGCTGGCTCCGCTGTGGCTGGATCGCGAGCCCAGCGAGAGCGACTTCGCGCACATGGTGGAGGTGATCCAGCGCCAGAACCTGACGCTGCGCGAACTGGAATGGGTCTTTCGCCTGGAACTCGCCCCGGTGCTGGTGCGCAACCAGGTGTCGATCGCCGGCCAGTGGCGCGACTTCGACGACTATCGGCT
Organism: Halomonas sp. SS10-MC5; assembly: GCF_015992245.1. Lineage (NCBI taxonomy): Bacteria > Pseudomonadati > Pseudomonadota > Gammaproteobacteria > Oceanospirillales > Halomonadaceae > Halomonas > Halomonas sp. SS10-MC5. The sequence continues at coordinate 3,787,924 of NZ_CP065435.1, forward strand.
GATGCAGCAGCTGGTCGCCCACAACCTGCGGCTAAAGGGCTGGCGGCGCAAGAGCTGGGCGCTGTTCTCGGGGCTGACCACGATGATGACCCGGCACCGCTGGAACGAGCTGATGGCGCGCGTGATGATGGCGCGGGGGGAGTCGCCTCACGCCTGACCCGATACGGTCGCAAGGCGCGGGCCGATGGCGGCGCCTAGGGCTGGAACCTCTCGTCGAGAGCCTCTTCCAGGGCCCGCTCGAGCACCTGGCCGTCGGCACGCGGCGAGAAGCGTTGGATGACCCGACCGTCCCGGGCCACCAGGAACTTGGTGAAGTTCCACTTGATCATGCCAGTGCGCATCACCCCCGGCGCCTTGCGCTTGAGCTCGACGAACAGCGGATGTGCGCCGGCACCGTTGACCTTGACCTTCTCCATCACCGGGAAGGTGACGCCGTACTGGCTCGAGCTGAAGGCGCAGAAATCCAGCGCCGTCTCCGGCGACTGGCGGGCGAACTGATTGCAGGGAAAGGCGAGCACGGTGAAGCCGCGGTCGCGATGGCGGCGGTAGAGGCGCTCCAGCTCACCGAGCTGGGGCGTGAAGCCGCAGCGGCTGGCGACGTTCACGATCAACAGCACCTGCCCCTGCAGGGCGCGCAGGTTGAAGGGCTCGCCGCGAAAGGTGCGGCATTCGTGCTCATGGATGGCCATGTCTTGCCTGCCTCGCTGTCCTCTCACCATGCCACGTTTCACACGTAGCACCCCTCAGCGCACCGAGGCAACCTTGCCTCGGGCCTGCCCAAGCCAGGCGTTCTTTGCACGCTGCCCCCAAGCCTACCGAGAAGCGGCAGCGCCGTCACGTTCGCTGCGCATTGACCGCTCCCGGACGACTGCCCATGCTGGGATGACAGCGACATCGAGGAGCGCTGCCATGCGCGACACTGCCCCCCGCCGCCGCCTGGCGACCCACGAAGTGGTCAACCAGCCCGACACCCCCGGCGACCGCGACCTGCTGGCCAGCGACCTGCCGCTGCGCGAGACGCTGGAGCGCGACGCTCCGGCCTGGGTCGCCGAACGCCTGGCGCCGCTGGGTCGGGGCGCCGGCAGCTCCCACGTACAGGAGCTGGGCGAGGCCGCCAACCGCCACCCGCCGGAGCTGCGCCTGTTCGACCGCCACGGCCGCCGCCTGGACGAGGTGCGCTACCACCCCGCCTACCACGAGCTGATGCGCCTGGCCATGGAGGGCGGCTGGCACGCCGTGGCCTGGCGCGAGGAGGGTCGTGGCGGGCACCAGGCGCATGTCGCCGCGCTCTACCTGTTGACCCAGGCCGAGCCGGGCTTCTGCTGCCCGGTGACCATGACCCATGCCGCCATGCCGGTGCTTCGCCGCAGCCCCGAGATCGAGGCCGAGTGGGCGCCGGGGCTGCTGGCCAGCGCCTACGACCCCCGCGCCCTGCCCGCTCGGGAGAAACGCGGCCTCACCTTCGGCATGGCCATGACCGAGAAGCAGGGCGGCAGCGACGTGCGCCGCAACACCACCCGCGCCGAGCGCGACGGCGAGGGCTGGCGGCTGACCGGCCACAAGTGGTTCTGCAGTGCGCCGATGTCCGACGCCTTCCTCACCCTGGCCCAGACCGACGAGGGGCTGACCTGCTTCCTGGCGCCGCGCTTCACGCCCGACGGCGAGCGCAACGCCATCGAGCTCCAGCGGCTCAAGGAGAAGTGCGGCAATCGCGCCAACGCCTCGGCGGAGATCGAGTACCGTGGCGCCTGGGCCGTGCGCGTCGGCGAGCCCGGCCGCGGCGTGGCCACCATCATCGACATGGTGCAGCAGACCCGACTGGATGCCGCCACCGCGCCGGTGGGCATGATGCGCCAGGCCCTGGCCGAGGCGTGGCGCCACGTTCGCCAGCGCCACGCCTTCGGCCGGCCGCTCGCGGAGCAGCCGTTGATGCAGGCGGTGATCGCCGACCTGGCGCTGGAGGTTGAGGCCGGCCTGGCGCTGGTCATGCGCAGCGCCCGCGCCTTCGACGGCGACGCCCGCGGCGAGGCCCACGAGACGGCCCTGGCACGGGTGCTGCCGACGCTGGCCAAGTACTGGCACAACAAGCGCGCCCCGGGCTTCATGGCCGAAGCCATGGAGTGCCTCGGCGGCATCGGTTATGTCGAAGAGGCACCGCTGGCTCGGCTCTACCGCGAGGCGCCGGTGAATTCCATCTGGGAGGGCTCGGGCAACGTGATCTGCCTGGACCTGCTGCGAGTGCTGGCGCGTCATCCCGAGTCGATCGCCGCCCTGCGCGCAGAGCTCGGCGCCGCTCAGGGCGTGCAGCAGGACCTCGATCTGGCCCTGGCCGGCCTGGAGCACGACCTGGCGCTACCTGCCGAAGCGCTAGAGCCCCGTGCCCGCTGGCTGACCCAGCGCCTGGCCCAGGGCCTGCAGGCCGCGCTGCTGCTGCGCCATGCCCCCAACGAGGTGGCCGAGACCTTCTGCCGCTCGCGCCTCGGCGTCGAGGCAAGCCCGGCTTACGGCGTGCTGCCGGCCGGTTCGCCGCTGGCGACGATCCTGGCGCGAATCGGCGACTGATCGGAGGCCAGCGCGGGAATCTCGTTGGCCGGCACCGGGCGCGACAGGCCGAACCCCTGCACGTGGGTACAGCCGAAGCGAGCCAGGGTGGGCAGGCAGTCGAGCTCCTCGACGCCCTCGGCCACCACGCGGATCCCCAGGCGACGGCCGAGCAGGGCGATGGCCTCGACGATCGCCGCGTCCTGGCTTTCCTGCTGCAGGTGGCGAACGAAGCTGCGGTCGATCTTGAGCTCGCTGATGGGCAGCATCTGCAATCGCGAGAGCGACGAGAAGCCGACACCGAAGTCGTCCACCGCCACCTCCATCCCGCTCAGGTGCAGCCGCGCGGCGATCTCCGAGCCCAGCAGCTCGTCGTCCATGGCCGCCGTCTCGGTGATCTCCAGTATCACCAGCGGTGAACCCTCCGGCGCCAGTTGGCGGCTGAGCGCCGGCAGCTGCGACTCCATCAGATCGTCGGCGGTGACGTTCACCGACAGCGACAGCAGTACGCCCTGCTCGCGCCAGCGCTGGGCATCGATCAGCGCCTGCTCGAGCACGTGGCAGGTCAGGCGCCGGCTCTGCGCGGCAGTGAGCATGGGCAGGAAACTGGCTGGGCCGATCAGGCCGATCTCGGGGTGTGCCCAGCGCACCAGGGCCTCGACCCCGCTCAATCGCCCGCTGGCCAGCTCGAACTGGGGCTGGTAGTGCACGGTGAGCTCGCGCCGCTGGAGCGCCGACTCCAGCTCCTCGGCAGAAAAGAAGGGGCTATCCTCGGGCACGATGGCCGGCTTGCAGCCAGGACGCAGCCGATCGAGGCGCTGGCGGAGCTCGGCCAGTCGCATCGGCTTGTCCAGCGAGCCGAGCATCTGCAGCCCCAGGGTACGGCCGACCCGCTCGGCGATGCGCGAGATCTTGCGCTCGACGCCGCCCAACAGCAGCACCCAGCCGGAAAACTCCCGCTCGGCCAGCAGCCGCAGCAGCTCGATGCCATCCGGGTCGCCGAACTCGAGCCCCATGATCACCAGCTGTGGAGAACACTGCTCGAGCTCTGCCAGCAGCGCATCGGCGCGCCGATAGCAGCGGCTCTCCAGCCCCAGCACATGCAGCTGCAGCGATAGAATCGCCACCACATCGGGATCCTCGTCGAGCACCAGGGCCAGGGCTCGCTCTTCTTCTTCGTCGTATTCCGCCAAAAGGTTCATCCAGGGATCCCGCTCACGAATTATTCTGAGGCTACCATCATCCCTGACGACCAGCCGGCTCAGCTGTCAACGCTCGCCCCTCAGCCGAGAGGACCGACCACCACGCGCAGCGCAAGCGCCAGCAGCATCACGCCGGTAACGCGATGGATCCAGTGCGCCCGCGCCTGCAGCCAGGGCAGCACGCGCGAATGGGTCAAGGATACCGCCACCAGCACGTACCAGCCGCCGTCGATGATCATCGCCGTGGCGACGATGGTCGCCTTGGCCGCCAGGCTCATCTCCGGCGTGACGAACTGGCTGAGCAGGGCGATGAAGAACAGGATCAGCTTGGGATTGCCCAATGCCACCAGCATGCCCTCGCGGGCCGCCTGGCCGCGGGTAGTCGCAACGCCGGCCGCTTCCAGCGCCGCCGCCCTGCCGGCACGCAGCGCCTTGATGCCAAGCCAGGCCAGGTAGGCTGCCCCGCACCAGGTAATCACCTGGAACAGCGCGGGAAAGCGCACGATCAGCGCCCCCAGCCCGAGCACCGTGAGCAGGGCATAGAACCCCACGCCCAACGCATGGGACAGCGCCGCCACGATGCCGGGCGCACGCCCGCCGCCCAGCGTGTGGCGCAGTATCAGGGCCAGGCTCGGCCCCGGTGACATCGCGCCCATGGCGCACACCGCCACCAGCGACATCCAGAGTGAAAGCGGCATCTCCCGTTCCTCTTCGGTTCTACGCCCGTGCCTCGGTTCAACGGTGGAACTGTCCTTCCCGTTCGGGCTGCCACAGGATCGCATCGATGCGCAGGCGCGCCTCCCCACCGCCAGGTAGCGGCCAGTCGATCTCGTCGCCAATGCGCAGCCCGATGAGCCCGGCCCCGATGGGTGCCATCACCGAGATGCCGTCCTCGGTCGCCGCCAGCGCGTGGGGATAGACCAGCGTACGTATCATCTGGCGGCTGCGTGTCAGGTCGGTGAACTGCACCTGGCTGTTCATGCTGACCACGTCCGCCGGGATCTCCTCGGGATCGATCACCTCGCCGCGCTCGAGCTCCTCTTCCAGGCAGTCGGCGACGAATCGATCCTTCTCGTCCGCCTGGTCGATCAGGCGCTGCAGTCGCTCCGCATCCAGGCGGTTGATGATGATGGGGGGACGAGACGACATACGACCTCCTTGGCGCCGACAGCAGGCAACATGCTGGCGGCCATGCAACGAAAACAGCCCTTCGCCCCGGAGGGGAGAAGGACTGTGACTGTCACTATCATAAGCCCAAGCCTGAAGAATGTCAGGCCCGCCCGTGCTTCCCGGCGGCCTAGCGTTCGGGCCGGTGCCGTGCCGTCGCCAGCAGCACGCCGGCCAGGGCGACCAGCGCGACGCCGACGAATGCACCCGGGCTTTGCTGCTGCCAGCCGAACAGCGCCAGCACCACTCCCAGGACGCCGAGCCCCCAGGCAAACCGCTTCACACCCATACCGCCTCCTCGCATGCGTTTATCGGTCAGCATGCAGCGGCCCGGCAGGCACATCAAGACGCTTGACGTGGCACGGCGCTTGCGCAACGGCGAACGTGGCGACGTGCCATGCTGTCAAAGCGACAGACATGACACCACAGGGTCTCGCATGAAGACACACGACTTCGAACGCGGCGGCGCCGAGCCGAACGCCATCGAGGGCACCCTCGAGGCGAATGCGGCGCACTACTCCGAAGAGAGCTTCTGGGACAAGGTGTCCCATAGCGCCCGGCAGGCGGGCAGAAAGACCCTCGAGCCCGCCCTGAAGATGTACTACTCGGCTCAGGACCCCAGCACCCCGCTGTGGGCCAAGACCGCCATCTATGGCGCGCTGGGCTACTTCATCTCGCCCATCGATGCCATTCCCGACCTTACGCCGCTGCTCGGCTACACCGACGACATGGGCGTACTGGCCGGTGCGCTGGCCATCGTCGCGGCCAAGATCAACGACAAGCACCGCGAGCAGGCCAGGGCCACGCTGGCCAGGTGGTTCGGTTAGGAACGCCAGACGAGGCATACCAGAAACGCAAAACAGCCGCTCGCAAGCGGCTGTTTTCAGTATTTCTCAAGCTGGTACCGGCGGTCGGACTCGAACCGACAAGCACTTGCGTGCGGCGGATTTTGAATCCGCTGCGTCTACCAATTCCGCCACGCCGGCAGCGCCGAGCATTATACGTGGCCGGTGCGGCAGGTCAATTGGCGGGCCTGACGCGCAGGGCGATTTTCGGTATCCTTGCCGGCTGTTTGCGGCTGCCCGGCAGCCGCCCGTTTCGACCCTATTCGCGGACCCGACCTGCATGCAGCGCGCCGACTTTCACTATGAGCTTCCCGAGGAGCTGATCGCCCGCTACCCCTCCGAGCGGCGCAGCGACTGTCGCCTGCTGTGCGTGAATGGCGAGAGCGGGGAGCTGGCCCACCGCCGCTTCACCGACCTGCTGGACCTGCTCGAGCCCGGCGACCTGCTGGTGTTCAACGACACCCGGGTGATCCCGGCGCGACTGCACGGCCACAAGGCCAGCGGCGGCAAGGTGGAGATGCTGCTGGAGCGCCCGCTGGATGCCCACCGCGGGCTGGCGCACCTTCGCTCCAGCAAGTCGCCCAAACCCGGCACCGAGCTGATCTTCGAAGGCGATGTTCGCGCCGTGGTCGAGGGCCGCCGCGAGGCACTGTTCGAACTGCGTTTTCTCGGCGAAACGCCGCTGATCGAGCTGCTGGAGCGCCACGGCCACATGCCGCTGCCGCCCTATATCGACCGCGCCGACGAGCTCGCCGACCGCGACCGCTACCAGACCGTCTATGCCCGCCGCGACGGCGCCGTGGCCGCCCCCACCGCCGGGCTGCACTTCGACGAGCCGCTGCTGGAACGCCTGGCGGCGAAGGGCGTCGAGAGTGCCTTCGTCACCCTGCACGTGGGCGCCGGCACCTTCCAGCCGGTGCGCGCCGACGACATTCGCGAGCACCAGATGCACAGCGAATGGATCGAGGTGAACGAAGCGGCCTGCGCCAAGGTGCGCGCCGCCCAGACCGCCGGCCGCCGGGTGATCGCGGTGGGCACCACCAGCGTGCGCTGCCTGGAGAGCGCCTGTGCCAAGAGCGCCGACGGCGAGATCGCCCCGTTCAGCGGCGAGACCGACATCTTCATCTACCCCGGCTACGAGTGGCGCTGCGTGGAGGCGCTGATCACCAACTTCCACCTGCCCGAGTCGACCCTGCTGATGCTGGTCGCCTCCTTTGCCGGCTACGCGACGACCATGGCGGCTTATCGCGACGCCGTGGCCGAGCGCTACGCCTTCTTCAGCTACGGCGATGCCATGTTCCTGACCCGCCGGAACCCCTGACCTGACCGGCCCGGCGCGCCGACCGGCTCGGCACGCCCCGTCACCGATCGAGACCGATATCCATGCGTAACGAATGCTTCATGTCCTTCGAGCGGCTGGCCAGCGACGGCCGCGCGCGCCGCGGCCGCCTCACCTTCCCCCGGGGCACCGTGGAGACACCGGCCTTCATGCCGGTGGGCACCTACGGCACGGTCAAGGGCATGACGCCCGCCTCGGTGGCCGAGATCGGCGCCGAGATCATCCTCGGCAACACCTTCCACCTGTGGCTGCGCCCCGGCACCGAGGTGATCGAGGCCCACGGCGACCTGCACGACTTCTCCCAGTGGCAAGGTCCCATCCTCACCGACTCCGGCGGCTTCCAGGTCTTCTCGCTGGGCGAGATGCGCAAGATCACCGAGGAGGGCGTGCACTTCCGCTCGCCGGTGGACGGCGCCAAGGTGTTCATGGGCCCCGAGGAGTCGATGGCGGTGCAGCGCTCGCTGGGCTCCGACGTGGTGATGATCTTCGACGAGTGCACGCCCTACCCGGCCACCGAGAAGGAGGCCGAACTCTCCATGGAGCGCTCGCTGCGCTGGGCCCGGCGTTCCCGCGAGGCTCACGGCGATTCGCCCTCGGCGCTATTCGGCATCATCCAGGGCGGCATGTATCCCGAGCTTCGTCGTCGTTCGCTGGAGGGCCTGCTGGAGATCGGCTTCGACGGCCTGGCCATCGGCGGTCTCTCCGTGGGCGAACCCAAGGAGGAGATGATCCAGGTGCTCGACTACCTGCCGACCTGGATGCCCGAGGACAAGCCGCGCTACCTGATGGGGGTGGGCAAGCCCGAGGATCTGGTCGAAGGCGTGCGCCGCGGGGTCGACATGTTCGACTGCGTGATGCCCACGCGCAACGCCCGCAACGGTCACCTCTTCACCGCCGAAGGCACGATCAAGATCCGCAACGCCAGGCATCGCCACGACACCCGTCCGCTGGAACCGGATTGCGACTGCTACACCTGCCGGCACTTCTCCCGCGGCTACCTGCACCACCTGGATCGCTGCGGCGAAATGCTCGGCTCAATGCTCAATACGATCCACAACTTGCGCTATTATCAGCGCCTGATGGCCGGTTTGCGCGGTGCCATCGAAGCGGGTACATTGGCTGACTTCGTGGCAGGCTACTATGCGCGGCGGGGGCTGCCGGTACCTGACGCACCAGATTGACAGCCGGCCGCTGGCGTCAGACCAGGCGCCGGCGGCCGCATCGGCTCGTTCATTCGCGACCCAACTTACCTTCTCAGGAGATACGTTTCTCATGCTGGACTTCTTCATCTCCCCGGCCATGGCCCAGGACGCCGGCGCCGCGGGCGGCGGCATTGCCCAGATCGTCATGCTGGTCGGCTTCGTGCTGATCTTCTACTTCCTGCTGTGGCGCCCTCAGTCCAAGCGCGCCAAGCAGCATCGCGAGCTGGTCGGCGGCCTGTCCAAGGGCGACGAGGTCGTGATCGGCGGCGGCCTGGTGGGCCGCATCACCAAGGTGGGCGACGAGTTCCTCACCCTGGAGATCGCCGACAACACCGAGGTCAACGTACAGAAGAACGCCGTGGCCAACGTGCTGCCCAAGGGCACCATCAAGTCCATCTGACGTCGATGCTCCTCGCCCTTGCCGGCGGCTCCTCCCCGAGCCGGGTAACGGCGAGGGTCGCATGGCGGCCGGGCGCCCCTTCCCATGCGGATCGGGCACCTGGCCGCACTGCCGTCCCGTAGCCTTCTTTACGCAACCTAGGCAGGGCTCCCATGCTCAACCGTTATCCCTTGTGGAAGTATCTGCTGATACTCATCGTGCTGCTCGTCGGCCTGCTCTACTCGCTGCCCAACCTCTACCCCGAGGACCCGGCGGTCCAGATCAGCAGCGCCCAGGGCGATTCCACCCTCGATGAGGCTCAGCTCGAACGCGTCCAGCAGTCCCTCCGCGATGCCGGCATCGACATCAAGGCCATCGAGCGCGACCAGGCCAGCGTGCTGATTCGCCTCGACGACGCCGACCATCAGCTGCGTACCCGCGACCTGGTCGCCGAGCAGCTCGGCGACGACTACGTCGTCGCGCTCAACCTCGCCGAATCGACCCCCGCCTGGCTGCAGGGCCTGGCCGCTTCGCCCATGACCCTGGGCCTGGACCTGCGCGGCGGCGTGCACTTCCTGCTCGAGGTCGACATGGAGGCAGCGTTGACCCAACGCCTGGAGGTCAACGCCAGCGCCATGCGCGAACAGCTGCGCAGCGAGCGCATCCGCTACCGGGGCACCGACATCGACGGCCGTACGCTGACCATCACCTTCGCCAGCGAAGAGGATCGAGACAGCGCGCGTCGGCTGATCAGCCGCGAGTTCCGCGACTTCGACTACGCCAGTGAGCAGGAGGGTCGCGCCTCGCTGTTGCGCATGACCCTGACCGAGCAGGCGGTGGCGGAGATCCAGGACTACGCCATCAACCAGAACCTCACCACCCTGCGCAACCGCGTCGATGAGCTGGGCGTGGCGGAACCGCTGGTGCAGCGCCAGGGCCCGGATCGCATCGTGGTCGAACTGCCCGGTGTGCAGGATACCGTGGCCGCCAAGCGCGTGGTGGGCGCGACCGCCAACCTCGAGTTCCGCCTCGAGGCGCGCCCCGACACCCCGGACGCCGAGACCGAGACCTTCGCCTTCCGCAACGACCCCAGTCGCACCGCCGACCTGATGCGCGACGTCATCATCACGGGCGACAGCGTCTCCAGCGCCAGCCGCAGCTTCGACGAGAACGGTCGCCCCCAGGTCAACATCAACCTGGACGGCACCGGCGGCACGCTGATGAACCGCGCCACGCGCACCAACATCGGGCGCAACATGGCGGTACTGTTCATCGAGCACAAGACCCGCGACCGCACGGTGATGGAGGACGGCGAGGAGGTCACGGTTCGCGAGCCCTACACCGAGCGCGGCCTGATCAGCCTGGCCACCATCCAGAGCGCGCTGGGCAACAGCTTCCGCATCACCGGGCTCGATTCGCCCACCGAGGCGGCCGAGCTGGCCCTGCTGCTGCGCTCCGGTTCGCTGGCGGCGCCGATCTACTTCGTCCAGGAGCGCACCATCGGCCCCAGCCTCGGCGCCGAGAACATCGAACGCGGCTTGATGTCGGTGCAGATCGGCCTGCTGCTGGTGGTGCTGTTCATGCTGATCCGCTACAAGGTGTTCGGCATCTTCGCCAATCTCGCCCTGGCGCTGAACCTGACCCTGCTGGTCGCCGCCATGTCGCTGCTCGGCGCCACCCTCACGCTGCCCGGCATCGCCGGCATCGTGCTGACGCTGGGCATGGCGGTGGACGCCAACGTGCTGATCTTCGAGCGCATACGCGAGGAGCTGCGCGGCGGCCTCTCGGTGCAGCAGGCGATCCACGCCGGCTACGAGCGTGCCTTCAGCTCGATCGTCGACGCCAACATCACCACCCTGCTGGTGGCGATCATCCTGTTCTCGATCGGCACCGGACCGGTCAAGGGCTTCGCCGTGACCCTGTCGCTGGGGATCCTCACCTCGCTGTTCACCGCCCTGATGGTGACGCGCGCGATGGTGAACCTGACCTTCGGCGGCAAGCCGATCAAGAAGCTCTGGATCTAAGGCTCACCAACTTGAGGTGGTTATGAAGACCCTCGTCAACCGACAGTTCGACTTCATGGGCAAGCGCCGGATCGCCTTCGCGCTCTCCGGCCTGATGATCCTGGTGTCGATCGCCTCGCTGCTGTTCCAGCAGCTCAATCTGGGGCTCGACTTCACCGGCGGTACCCTGGTCGAGGTCCGCTACGCCGTGGCCCCGTCGCTGGACGCGGTGCGCCAGACCCTCGAGGCCGCCGAGTTCCGCGACGTCTCGGTGCAGACCTTCGGCGCCTCGAACGAGGTACTGATCCGCCTGCAGCAGGCCTTCGACGCCGAAGTGGGCGACCGCGTGGTCGAGCTGCTGCGCGCGGAGGGCGACGCCGTGGAACTGGTACGCGCCGAATTCGTCGGCGCCCAGGTCGGCGAGCAGCTGCGCGACCAGAGCGGCCTGGGATTGCTGGTGGCCCTGGGCATCGTGATGCTCTACGTGGCCTTCCGCTTCCAGTACAAGTTCGCCATCGGCGCGCTGCTGGCACTGATGCACGACGTGATCGTCGTGGTCGGCGTCTTCTCGCTGTTCCAGCTGGAGTTCGATCTCACCGTGCTGGCGGCGCTGCTGGCGGTGATCGGCTATTCGCTCAACGACACCATCGTCGTCTACGACCGCATCCGCGAGACCATCCGCACCTCGCGCATCGACGACATGCCGGCGATCTTCAACGAGGCGATCAACCTCACCCTGTCGCGCACGTTGGCAACGTCCGGCACCACCCTGCTGGTGCTCTTCGCGCTGTTTTTCCTCGGCGGCGACATGATCCACTACTTCTCGATCGCCCTGATCCTCGGCATCGTGGTCGGCACCTTCTCCTCCATCTACGTGGCGGCCGCCCTGCTGCTGACCGTGCATCTGGAGCGCAAGGACCTGATTCCGCCGAAGAAGGAGGCGGACGCGGAAGAGGAGCAGCTGCCCTAGGAAAGGCACCATGACTTGCCGCGCTCGATAGCTTGGGCGCAGCGATGCTCTGACACGACACCGCCCCCGCAGCATGGCTGCGGGGGCGGTGTCGTTTCGGGCGGGCTGGCGCTTAGAAGTGCGGCTTGAGCTGCTGCACCAGCGCCTTGTACAGGCGCGGGCCGGCGGCCATCAGCTGGCCTTCCGCTTCCACGCTGGGCTGGCCGTCGGGGGTGCCCATCAGCGCCCCGGCCTCCTTGAGCAGCAGGCTGCCGACCAGGCGGTCCTGCTCCTCCAGCCCCAGCACGAAGGCGGCATCGACGCGGCCCGCCGCCAGCTCGGCCATGTCGAGCAGGCCGCTGCCGGTGGCCAGTTGGGTCTCGACCTGGGGGCCGAGCTGCTGGATCAGGGTCAGGTAGGCGGGCAGGTGGCGCGAGCGCTGCCAGCTCTCGGGCAGGCTCATCGCCACACGAGCGCCGACGATGGCGCTGGCCTTGGGCACGCGAATGCGCTTGCCGTTGTGCTGGGCACCGCGGCCGCGGCTGGTCAGGTATTCGTCGTCGCTGAAGGGGCAGATCACCACCGCATGCTCCGGGCGACCCTTCACCAGGCATACCGCCGACAGGGCGAAGCCGCTGCCGGCCACGCCGAGGCTGGAGTAGCCGTGGAAGGGCTCGATGCGCCATTCGATGTCGCGACCTTCGCCTTCGCCGGCACGGTGGGGCGTGAAGCGACCGGCGACCCCGTGCTGGGGGTAACCGCGGTTGAGCTGACGCACGATCAGCGTTTCGGCGTTGCGAGCAGTGTCCTCGAGCAGGCGCTCGAGATTGTGTTCCTCGTGAGCGTTCTCGATGCGCTCACGAATACGCAGGAACTGTTCGGCGGCGCTGCGCGTGGCGCGCAGGGCGAATTGGACCATCGGATGCATGATCGGGCCTTGGAGCGTCGGTGATGTTAAAGAACGGGCGTGTTCGAGCGAAGTCCGGCTCGAACGTGGCGTACGCGGTCGCACGCATCCTAGCAGAGTCGCCGCCCCGGCGCCATTGGCGCGGAGCGACATGGTAGACTGACCCCTTCCTGGTTTTTCATGCATATCACGGCAGAGGCAGTCCCCCGCATGCTCGACCGCATTCGCATCGTGCTGATCGGCACCAGCCACCCCGGCAACATCGGCGCCACCGCCCGCGCCATGCACAACATGGGGCTCGCCGACCTGGCCCTGGTCGCGCCGCGCTGCGAGCCGTTGACCAGCGAGAGCATCTCGCGCGCCTCCGGGGCCGATCACATCGTGCATGCCGCCCGCGTCGTCGATACCCTCGAGGAGGCCGTGGCCGACTGCACGCTGGCCGTAGGCGCCAGTGCACGCTCGCGCACCCTGCCGTGGCCGATGATCACCCCCCGCGAGCTGGGCGAACGCCTGCCGCGGGAACTCGCCGGCCCCGGGTCGCGGCTGGCACTGGTGTTCGGCCGCGAGGACAGCGGGCTCTCCAACGCCGAGCTGCAGCGCTGCCACGCCCACGTGCACATCCCCACCAACCCCGAGTTCAGCTCGCTCAACCTGGCCGCTGCGGTGCAGGTGCTGGCCTACGAGTGCCGCCTGGCGTCGCTCGAAGCCGACGGCGACGCAGCCGGCGAGGACGACGAGCCGCAGCAGCCGCTGGCCAGCCACGCGGAGCTGGAGCACTACTTCGCCCATCTCGAGCGCACCCTGGTCACCATCGGCTTCCACGACCCCGCCACGCCGCGCCAGCTGATGGCCCGGCTGCGCCGCTTCACCCTGCGCGCCCGCCCCGAGCGCATGGAGCTCAACATCCTGCGCGGAATCCTCTCGGCCACGGAAAAGGGCGCCGCCACGCCAGCGGCGGATCGCATCGAGGCGAATGCCGAGGAACAGACGTGTCGCCACGGTGGCGCGGACGACGGGGCCAGCCGCTCAGGGCCCGAACGGTAGACGTCTTGAACGTTGCCCGCTGCGTCCCCATATGATCAAACTGTTGCAAGAGTCTTTTCCCGCCGCCCCGGCCGCATCTCCTTGATCAAGGACCGCTGCATGTTTCAACGATTGCGCGAGGACATCAACAGCGTATTCGCCCGCGACCCGGCGGCACGCAATTTCCTGGAAGTGCTGACCAACTATCCGGGGCTGCACGCCCTGCTGCTCCATCGCCTCGCCCACTGGCTGTGGCAGAGGCAGCTCAAGTGGCTGGCCCGCACGCTGTCGACCTTCTCGCGCTGGCTCACCGGCATCGAGATCCACCCCGGGGCAAGGATCGGCCGGCGCTTCTTCATCGACCACGGCATGGGCGTGGTGATCGGCGAAACCGCCGAGGTCGGCGACGACGTCACGCTCTACCAGGGCGTGACCCTGGGCGGCACCAGCTGGCACAAGGGCAAGCGTCACCCGACGCTGGAAGATGGCGTCATCGTCGGTGCCGGGGCCAAGATCCTCGGCCCGTTCACCGTCGGCGCCGGGGCCAAGGTCGGCTCCAATGCAGTGGTGACCAAGGAGGTGCCCGCCGGCGCCACGGTGGTCGGCATCCCCGGCAAGATCGTCAAGCGCGCCGACCCGGACGCCGCCGAGGCACTCGAGGTCGACCCCGAGCGTCGCGAGGCCATGCGGCGCAAGTTCGGCTTCGATGCCTACGGCGTGAGCGAGGACATGCCCGACCCGGTGGCACGCTCGATCCAGGCCATGCTCGACCACATGCACGCCGTGGACGAGCGTATCGAGCGCATGTGCGGCACCCTACGCAAGCTCGACGCCAGCTACCGCGAGGGCAAGCTGCCGGAGCTGCGCGATGAGGACTTCGCCGACATCCTGTCCGACGTCGACGCCTGCTGCGGCCCCACCTCCAGCGGCGCCGGCAGCGAACATGACCGGGATCAAGGCGGCCCGGATCGCCCGCGGGGGAATGGTTGACCTTGGCACTCAGGCTTTACCATAATGGCGAATCGATCCACGGCTCGCCGCCAGCGGCGAGCGCTCGCTGACCTCGCGCCCCCGTTCACGGGCCTGAGGCACGCTTCCCGATGCGCCTGAAGAGCCCGCCATGCGTTTGACTACCAAGGGACGCTACGCCGTCACCGCCATGCTCGACCTGGCCCTGCACGCGGACAAGGGACCCACCTGCCTGGCCGATATCTCGCGCCGTCAGGAGATCTCGCTGCCGTACCTGGAGCAACTCTTCGCCCGCCTGCGTCGCGCCGGGCTGGTCAACAGCGTGCGCGGCCCGGGAGGCGGCTACCTGCTGGCGCTGCCGGCGGCCGAGATCTCGGTATCCCGGGTGATCGACGCCGTCGACGAATCGGTCGACGCCACCCGCTGCCAGGGGCTGTCGGACTGTCAGCAGGGCGATACCTGCCTGACCCACCACCTGTGGTGCGACCTCTCCGAGCAGATTCGCGGCTTCCTTGACGGCATCACCCTCGGTCAGCTGGTCGAGCACGGCGACGTACGCCGCATCGCCGCGCGCCAGCGCAGCCGCCACGACAACACCATTCTGACCTCCTCGCCCTGAGCACGGGGTCGAGGAACGGACCGGAGATCCCCGCGAGACCATGAGCGCCCTCGTCTATCTCGACTATGCCGCCACCACCCCGGTCGACCCCCGCGTCGCCGAGGTGATGAGCCGCCACCTCACCCTGGACGGCACCTTTGCCAACCCCGCCTCGCGCAGCCACATGCTCGGCTGGCAGGCGGAGCAGGCGGTGGAGAGCGCGCGCCGCCAGGTCGCCGACCTGATCGCCGCCGACCCGCGCGAGATCGTCTGGACCAGCGGCGCCACCGAGGCCGACAATCTCGCCCTGATCGGCTTCCTGCGCGCCAACCGCGAGCGCGGCCGCCACCTGGTGACCTCCGTCATCGAACACAAGGCGGTAGTGGACACCGCCGCGGCACTCGAGCAGGAGGGTTTCGAGGTAACCTGGCTGACGCCGGGCCGTGACGGTCGCGTCACGCCCGAGCAGCTGCGCGAGGCGATGCGCCCCGACACCGTGCTGGTGTCGCTGATGGCGGTCAACAACGAGCTGGGCTGCATCCACGACCTCGCGACGCTGGCCGAGGTGGCCCATGCCGGCGGCGCGGCTTTCCATGTCGATGCCGCCCAGGGCGTGGGTCGCATCGACCTCGACGTGGGCCGCCTGGGCGTCGACCTGATGTCGCTCTCGGGCCACAAGGCCTACGGCCCCAAGGGTATCGGCGCCCTCTACGTGCGGCGCAGCCCGGACATTCGCCTCGAACCCTTGATCCACGGCGGCGGTCACGAGCGCGGCATGCGCTCCGGCACCCTGGCCACCCACCAGATCGTCGGCATGGGCGAGGCCTTCCGCCTGGCCGCGGCCGAGGGCGAAGCCGACCAGGCACGCATCCTGGCACTGCGGAACCGACTGCTCGACGGTCTGTCCGACCTGGACGGCATCCACTGCAATACCGCCATCGAGGTGGCGGTGCCCAACATTCTCAACCTGGCCTTCGAGGGCGTGGACGGCGAATCGCTGCTGATGGCGCTGCGCAGCATTGCCCTGTCGACCGGCTCGGCATGCAACTCCGCCAGCGTCGAGCCATCCTATGTATTGAAGGGTATCGGCGTACCGCGCTCGCTGGCGCTGGCTTCGCTGCGTTTCAGCTTCGGCCGCTTCACTACCGAGGCCGATATCGACGCTGCCCTCGAAGCCTTGCATCATGCCCTTCCGGGCCTACGCCGCTAGCCACATTCGCTGCAGGAGAAACCAACATGGCGCAACTGTCGATTACCACCGCCGCCGCCGAGCAGATCCAGCGCGTGCTGGAGGAGCGTGGGCAAGGACTGGGCCTGCGCGTCTCGGTCAAGCCCAGCGGCTGCTCCGGCTACAGCTACGTGCTCGACTTCGCCGACGAGGCCGCCAATGACGACGCGGTGTTCGAAGAGCACGGCGTCACCGTCTTCGTCGCTCCCGAGGCGCTGCCGATGCTCGACGGCAGCGAGGTCGACTATGTCTCGGAGGGGCTCAACCGCTTCTTCCGTTTCAACAACCCCAACGTCAAGGACCAGTGTGGGTGCGGCGAGAGCTTCACCGTCTGAGGGCACCCCGCCCATGAGCCGACTTGGGCGACGATTGTTCAATGACCGCCGTCGGCGGTATACTCTGCGCCCTCAGTTTTCTCGCGCCGACTCGCCGCGTGCAGCACTCTCGGCACGCGAAGAGGAACGCATCTAGATCCGTAGCGCCGCGCCGTGCCGACCCGCTCCCGGGTGGGTACGGCGTGGCGCTATCCCTCTACGAACGTCAATGGAGACAGGCCACATGGCAACCGAACGTACCCTTTCCATCATCAAGCCCGATGCCGTCGCCAAGAACGCCATCGGCGAGATCATCGCCCGCTTCGAGAAGGCCGGCCTCAAGGTCGTCGCCGCCAAGATGCTGCACCTCTCCGACGAGCAGGCCGGCGGCTTCTACGCCGAGCACAAGGAGCGTCCCTTCTTCAAGGATCTGGTGGGCTTCATGACCTCGGGTCCGGTGGTGGTGCAGGTACTGGAGGGCGACGATGCCATTGCCAAGAACCGTGACCTGATGGGGGCCACCAACCCCAAGGAAGCCGCACCGGGCACCATCCGCGCCGATTTCGCCGAGACCATCGACGCCAACGCCGTGCACGGCTCCGATTCGCCGGCCTCTGCCGAGCGCGAAGTGGCCTACTTCTTCAGCGCCGACGAGATCCATTCACGCTGAGAAAACGCGGATTCATTGCTGCGCTCGATATCTTGGTCGCCGGCGGTGCTGGTACGCCAGCCCGGTCGAAATCCCCACCGGATACCGCATAGGCTCCGGTTTCTGTGCTCCGGCGGCGACCAACCTCTCTTCGCTCGCGACATACATCAGTCGTTTTCTTTAGCACAAACTCGAGCGGGCCTTGTCCCGATCTACGTGATGCCATGACCGCCACCACCGCCCAACGTACCAATCTGCTCGGCATGACCCGCGAGGAGATGGAAGCCTTCTTTCTTTCCATCGGCGAGAAGAAGTTCCGTGCCGCCCAGGTGATGAAGTGGATTCATCACGAGGGCTGCGACGACTTCGAGGCCATGACCAACCTCTCCAAGGGGCTGCGCCAGCGGCTCGCCGAGGTGGCCGAGATACGCGGCCCCGGGGTGGTCTACGAGGGCACCTCCGGCGACGGCACGCGCAAGTGGGTGCTGGAGGTGGAAGATGGCAGCTACGTCGAGACGGTGCTGATCCCCGCCGACAACGGCAAGCGCCGCACCCTGTGCGTGTCGTCCCAGGTGGGCTGCTCGCTCGACTGCAGCTTCTGTTCCACCGGCAAGCAGGGCTTCCAGCGCAACCTCACCGCCGCCGAGATCATCGGCCAGGTGTGGGTCGCCCAGCGCAGCGTGGGCCCGCGCAAGGATACCGCCAACCGCCCGGTGACCAACGTGGTCATGATGGGCATGGGCGAGCCGCTGATGAACTACGACAACGTCGTGCCGGCGATGAAGCTGATGCTCGACGACAACGGCTACGGGCTCTCCAAGCGCCGCGTCACCCTGTCCACCTCCGGGGTGGTGCCGATGCTCGACCGGCTCGGCGACGAGCTCGACGTGAGCCTGGCCATCTCGCTGCATGCCGCCACCGACGAGCTGCGCAGCCAACTGGTGCCGCTCAACCGCAAGTACAACATCCGCACGCTGCTCGACGCCTGCCAGCGCTACCTGGCCAAGTGCGACGACACGCGCATGGTCACCATCGAGTACACGGTGATCAAGGACGTCAACGACCAGCAGGAGCACGCGACGCAGCTGGCCGAGCTGCTGCGCGAACTGCCGTGCAAGATCAACCTGATCCCGTTCAACCCGTTCCCCCACTCCGGCTACGAGAAGCCGTCGCGCAACCAGGTCATGCGCTTCCAGCAGTGGCTCTACGAGCTGGGCTACACGGCACCGATCCGCAGCACCCGCGGCGACGACATCGATGCCGCCTGCGGCCAGCTGGTCGGCCGGGTGAAGGACCGGACCCGGCGTCACGAGCGCTACATCCGCTCGATCCAGATCGACGCCGACTGAAGCGGGGCCCGCCTTGACTTCAACCCGTCACGGCGCTTTGATGGACAGGCTTTTTTTGTCCCTGGCCAGCGCCACTCGGGCGCCAGGCATGCAATACAACGACAGCCCGACAGGCCCGACCATGAGGATGCCATGACGCGCTTCCCCCATCTGCCAAGCCGACGCCTGCCGCTGGTCGCGATGGCGGTCGTGTCGTTGTGGCTCTCCGGTTGCGCCAGCCAGTCTGGGCAGCAGGCCGATGCGGACCCGGCCGAGGCGTTCACCGAGCTGGGCATGGCCTATCTGGAGCGCGGCAACCTGCCGCGCGCCATGGCGGCGCTCAACCGCGCCCTGGAGCGCGACCCCGAGGACCCCGAGGCGCTGCAGGCCATGGCCATCGTCTACCAGCGCCAGGGCGAACGGGAGCAGGCCGACGAGATGTTCCGGCAGGCCATCGCGGCCGACCCGGGCAGCAGCCGCGCGCGCAACAACTACGCCGCGTTTCTCTACGAACACGGCCAGACACGGCGCGCCTGCGAGCAGCTCGAGATCGCCTCCCGGGACACCCGTTACGCCAACCGCGCCCAGCTGTTCGCCAACCTGGGACAGTGCCGCTGGGAACTCGGCGAGATCGAGCAGGCTCGCCACAGCCTGGAGCGTGCCCGCAGCCTCGACCCGCGCAACCCGAGGAGCTACTTCACCCTCGCCGCGCTGGAGCTCGAGCAGGGCGACCCGGAGCGCGCCAGGCAACAGCTGGAGATCTTCGTCGGGCTTGCCGGCATGACGCCCGACGCTCGGGCGCTGGCCCAGCAGATCGCCGACCGTACCACGAACATGACCGTCACCCCCGGCGCCGATACCCAACGTGACGCACCCTGATCAACGACTCTAGACGAAGGATGCTCAGCCATGAGCGACAATCAAGACATCGATGCCGTCGGCTTCACGTCCCCGGCCTCTCCCGGGGAGCTGCTGCGTCGTGAGCGTGAAACGCAGGGGCTGAGCCGCGAGGAAGTCGCCACGGCATTGAACCTCCGCCCCGCCGTCGTCACCGGCATGGAGGAGGACAGCTACGAACAGGTACCGGTGGCCGCCTATCGGCGTGGCTATCTGCGCGCCTATGCCCGCCTGCTGGGCATGGACGACCGTCCCGTGCTGCAGGCCTATGCGGACCGCTTCGGCAGCCAGGAGAACGAGCAGCGGGTGACGCCGGTTCAGGTGACCAAGCCACCGTCGCGCCTCGGCGCCTGGCTGTTCAAGCTGGTGACCCTGCTGGTCATCGCCGGCCTGATCGGCCTGACCCTGGTGTGGTGGCAGAGCCGCGACGGCAACGAGCCGCCCGAGGTCGACGCCAGCGGTCCGGTCTCGGTCGAGACGCTGGACGGCACCACCACCATCGAGGAGGAACCGGCCCCCGAAGTCGAGGAAGCCCTGCCGCCGCTGCCCGAGGAGGGTGTCGACCCGCTCGGCGACGCGACCACGGCGCCGCCCAGCGAAGTCGACCCCACCGGTGCCGAGCTGGTCGCGGGCATGCGCGAGCAAGCGCCGGTCGTCGAGGACGAGGCCGGCGTCGAGTCGTCCGTCGAGCAGCCTATCGTCGCCGAGGAGGCGCCGGAGCCGGCCGAGGTCGCCACGACCGCCGACCGCCGCGAGCTGCAGTTGACCTTCAACGAGCAGTCCTGGACCGAGATCTTCGACGCCAACAACCGGCGGGTTTTCGTCGGTCTTCAGGAACCCGGCACCACCGCGACCGTCGAAGGAGAGCCGCCGTTCCGCCTGACCATCGGCAATGCCACCGGCGTCGAGCTGAGCTGGGCCGGCGAGCGCGTCGACCTGGGCGCCCGCGCCGGAGCCAACAACGTCGCCCGTTTCACCCTGGGAGAGTGATGCCTATGCATTCCCCATCGCCCATCGTGCGCCGCCAGTCGCGCCAGATTCACGTCGGCAAGGTACCGGTCGGGGGCGACGCCCCGATCTCGGTGCAGAGCATGACCAACACCGACACCCTGGATGTCGCCGCCACCGTCGCCCAGATCGAGCGCCTGGAGGCCGCCGGCGCCGATATCGTGCGCGTCTCGGTGCCGACCATGGACGCCGCCGAGGCCTTCGGCCGCATCAGGCGGCAGGTGAACGTGCCGCTGGTGGCCGACATCCACTTCGACTACAAGATCGCCCTGCGCGTCGCCGAGCTCGGCGTCGACTGCCTGCGCATCAACCCCGGCAACATCGGCAAGGAGGAGCGCGTGCGCGCCGTGGTCGGCGCCGCCCGCGACAACGGCATCCCGATCCGCATCGGCGTCAACGCCGGCTCGCTGGAGAAGGAGCTGCAGCGCAAGTACGGCGAACCCACCCCGGAAGCGCTGGTGGAGTCGGCCATGCGTCACATCGACCACCTCGACCGCCTCGATTTCCAGGAGTACAAGGTCAGCGTCAAGGCCAGCGACGTGTTCATGGCCGTGGCCGCCTACCGCCAGCTGGCCAGGCTGATCGAGCAGCCGCTGCACCTCGGCATCACCGAGGCCGGCGGGCTGCGTTCGGGCACCGTCAAGTCCTCCATCGGCCTGGGCATGCTGCTGATGGACGGCATCGGCGACACCATCCGCGTCTCGCTCGCCGCCGACCCGGTGGAGGAGATCAAGGTCGGCTACGACATGCTCAAGAGCCTGCGCCTGCGCAGCAAGGGCATCAACTTCATCGCCTGCCCCAGCTGCTCGCGCCAGAACTTCGACGTCATCGGCACCATGAACGCCCTCGAGGAGCGCCTCGAGGACATCATGACGCCGCTCGACGTCTCGGTGATCGGCTGTGTCGTCAACGGCCCCGGCGAAGCCAAGGAGAGCGACATCGGCCTGACCGGCGGCAGTCCCGCCAACCTCGTCTACATCGACGGCAAGCCGGCGTCCAAGCTGCGCAACGAACATCTGGTCGACGATCTCGAGGCGCTGATCCGCGAGAAGGTGCGCGAGAAGGAAGCCGCCGAGCAGAACGTGATCGCCCGCGAGGCCTGAGCGGCCGTCGACCATCAAGGAGCCCCCGTTGAGCAAGTCCCCATCGAGCACCAAAGCGTCCGGCCAGAAGAAGATCCAGGCCATCCGTGGCATGAACGACCTGCTGCCGGGCCAGTCGGCCCTGTGGCAGTATTTCGAAGGTACCGTCGAGGCGCTGATGAAGCGCTACGGTTACGCCGAGATCCGCACGCCCATCGTCGAGCAGACCGCCCTGTTCGCGCGCTCCATCGGCGAGGTCACCGACATCGTCGAGAAGGAGATGTACACCTTCGAGGATCGCAACGGCGACAGCCTGACCCTGCGCCCCGAGGGCACGGCGAGCTGCGTGCGTGCCGCCATGGAGCACGGCCTGCTGCACAACCAGGCCCAGCGGCTGTGGTACCAGGGGGCGATGTTTCGCCACGAGCGCCCGCAGAAGGGACGCTACCGTCAGTTCCACCAGGTCGGCCTGGAGGCCTTCGGCCTGGAGGGGCCGGACATCGACGCCGAGGTGATCCTGCTCTCCGCCCGCCTGTGGCAGGAGCTCGGCCTCATCGAGCACGTCACCCTGGAGCTCAACTCGCTGGGCTCCAACGAGGCCCGCGCCGCCTATCGCGACAAGCTGGTGGCCTACTTCGAGCAGCATCGCGACCAGCTCGACGAGGACTCGCTGCGCCGCCTGTCGAGCAACCCGCTGCGCATCCTCGACTCGAAGAACCCCGACATGGCGCCGATGCTGGCCGACGCGCCGCGGCTGATGGATCATCTCGACGACGCCTCGCGCGAGCACTTCGAGGGCCTCACCGCCCTGCTCGAGGCCGCCGGCATCGACTACGTGATCAACCCGCGCCTGGTGCGCGGCCTCGACTACTACTGCCGTACGGTGTTCGAGTGGACCACCACCGCACTGGGCAGCCAGGGCACCGTGTGCGCCGGCGGCCGCTACGACGGCCTGGTCGAGCAGCTCGGCGGCAAGCCGACTCCCGCGGTGGGCTTCGCCATGGGCATCGAGCGCCTGATCCTGCTGCTCGAGACCCTCGACCTGGTGCCCGACGCCGCCCTCGACGAGCTGGACCTCTACGTGCTGCCCATGGATGATGGCGCCACCGCCCGGGCCATGCTGCTCGCCGAGCGGCTCAGAAGCGAACTGCCCGCCCTGCGCCTGCAGCTGCACTGCGGGGGCGGCAGTTTCAAGAGTCGCATCAAGAAGGCCGACCGCAGCGGCGCCCGCCTGGCCCTGCTGCTGGGCGAGGATGAACTGGCCCAGGGCCGCGCCACGCTGAAGTTCCTGCGCGAGGAGCGCGACCAGCTGAGCCTGTCCCAGGATGCCCTGGCCGAGACCCTGGCCGCCCTGGTGAGCGGCGAACGCGCCTGACCGAACCGCATGTTGCTGGATAAAGGAGACCGCCCGTGGCGGAGCTGAGAACCGAAGAAGAGCAGCTGGAAGCCATCAAGCGCTGGTGGAAGGAGAACGGCACCTCGCTGATCGCCGGCGTGGCCATCGCCATCGCCGGCGTGCTGGGCTGGAACGCCTGGCAGAACTATCAGGACAGCCAGGCGCAGGCAGCCTCGATGCGCTACCAGGAGCTGGTCAACCTGGCCGACAGCGGCGAGGCCGACCAGGCCCGCAGCCTGGTCGAGGAGATTACCGACAACCACGGCCGCACCCTCTACGCCGACCTGGCACGCCTGATCGACGCCAGCCTCGCCGTGGAGAGCGGTGACCTGGGCGAAGCGCGGGGCATCCTCGAGGCCGTGATCGAATCCAGCGGTCGCGCCTACGTTCAAGGCCTGGCACGCCTCCGCCTGGCCCGGCTACAGGTGGCCGACGGCGACGCCGAGGCTGCGCTCGACACCCTGGCGCGTGACGTGCCTGCCGCCCTGGCCGCCCAGCAGGCCGACGTGCGCGGCGACGCCCTGCGCGCCCTCGGCCGCGACGACGAGGCCCGCCAGGCCTGGCAGGAGGCCCTCGCGGTCGCCGAACAACGTAACCAGCCGATCTATGGCGTCCAGCTGAAGCTCGACGACCTGGGTGCCGAAGAGGCCACGCTATGAAGACGACGCTCACCCGCAAGTTTCACCTCGCCCTGGCGGCGACCCTCGCCCTTGGCCTGCTGGCCGGCTGCGCCAACAAGGCCGAGCCGCGCTACAGCCCCAAGGAACTCAAGCGCTTCGACGCCCGCGCCGAGCTCGACGCCGAATGGCGCCAGCAGGTCGGCAAGGGACTCGGCCGGGCCACCTATCCCATCGCACCGTCGCTCGACAACGGCGTGATCTATGCCGCCGACGAACGCGGCCGGGTCATGGCCATGGACGCCCGGAGCGGGGAGCGCCGCTGGCAAACCGACCTCGAGGTCGGCGTCTCCAGCGGCCTGACCGCCGTGGCCGGACAGGTCTATCTCGGTACCCGCAATGGAGAAGTGCTGGCGCTGAGCCAGTCCGACGGCGAGGTCAGCTGGCGCGCTCGCGTCTCCAGCGAGGTGCTCGCGCCGCCGCAGCCCAACCAGCAGTTGCTGATCGTGCAGAGCGTGGATGGCACCATCACCGCCCTGGACCGGCTCACCGGTCGTGAGCGCTGGGTGCACACCACCACCGAACCCGCCCTCACCCTGCGCGGCACCGGCACGCCCACGGTCATCGATCCGGTCACCTTCGCCGGCTTCGCCAACGGCCGCCTGGTCACGCTGGACAACCGCAACGGCCAGCCGCTGTGGGAGCGACGCATCGCCGTGCCGCGCGGGCGCAGCGAGATCGACCGCATGGTCGACCTCGGCGGCCAGCCGGTGCTGACCCCTGACGGACGGCTGTTCGTGACCAGCTACAACGGCCGCCTGGTGGCGCTGGAGGCGCCCAGCGGCGAGGTCCTGTGGGAGCGCGAGCACTCCGGTTACCACACCCCAGTACTGGTGGGCGACCGCCTGTTCGCGGTCAACGAAGCCAGCCACGTGATCGCCTTCGACGCGCGCAGCGGTGAAGAGGTGTGGCGCAACCGCGACCTCGAGGGCCGCTGGCTGACCGCCCCGGCCTTCGCCGGCGGCAACCTGGTGCTGGGCGACTTCGAGGGCTACCTGCACCTGATCGACATCCAGGACGGCCGCTTCACGGCGCGGACGAAGGTCGACGGCTCCGGCATCAGCGTGCGCCCGGTCACCGACTCCCGCCGCATCTACGTGCTGGCCAACGACGGCCGCCTCGAGGCCCTGGAAATCCGATGACACCCGTGATCGCCCTGGTCGGCCGCCCCAACGTGGGCAAGTCGACCCTGTTCAACCGCCTGACCCGCACGCGCGACGCGCTGGTGGCGGACTTCCCCGGGCTCACCCGCGACCGCAAGTACGGTAACGGCGTGCTCGGCGGCAAGGCCTACACGGTGATCGACACCGGCGGCATCAGCGGCGACGAGGAGGGTATCGACGCCGCCATGGCCGAGCAGTCGCTGGCGGCCATCGACGAGGCCGACATCGTGCTGTTCCTGGTCGATGCCCGGGCCGGCCTGCACATGGCCGACGAAGCCATCGCCAACCACCTGCGGGTCAACCAGAAGAAGACCTGGCTGGTGGTCAACAAGACCGACGGCCTGGAAGAGCACTCGGCCATGGCCGACTTCTGGCAGCTGGGCATGGGCGACCCGCTGCCCATCGCCGCCGCCCACGGTCGCAACGTCACCGCGCTGATCGAGGAGGTGCTCGCCCCCTTCCCCGAGCGCGACCTGAGCGTGCCCGTGGATACCGGCACCAAGGGCATTCGCATCGGCGTCATCGGCCGCCCCAACGTCGGCAAGTCGACGCTGGTCAACCGCCTGCTCGGCGAGGAGCGGGTGGTGGTCTTCGACGAGGCCGGCACCACCCGCGACGCCGTCGAGATTCCCTTCGAGCGGCGCGGCAAGCCCTACGTGCTGGTCGATACCGCCGGCGTGCGGCGGCGCAAGAACGTCAGCGAGATCGCCGAGAAGTTCTCGATCATCAAGACGCTGGAGGCGATCAAGGAGTGCCACGTCGCGGTCATGGTGCTCGATGCGCGCAGCGGCCTGGTGGAGCAGGACCTCCATCTGCTCGACTACGTGTTGACCACCGGTCGCGCGCTGGTGCTGGCGGTGAACAAATGGGACGGCCTGGAGCAGGAAGCCAAGGAGAAAATGCGCGCCGAGATCAAGCGCCGCCTGGGCTTCGCCGACTACGCCGACCTGCACTTCATCTCGGCGCTGCACGGCACCGGCGTGGGCGACCTCTATCCCTCCATCGAGCGCGCCTTCGCCTCGGCCAACAGCCACTGGTCGACCAACCGGCTCACCACCCTGCTGCAGGATGCCGTCAGCCAACATCCGCCGCCGCTGGTGCACGGACGCCGGATCAAGCTGCGCATGGCCCACCAGGGCGGCAGCAATCCGCCGATCATCGTCGTCCACGGCAACCAGACCGAGGCCCTGCCCGAGGCCTACAAGCGCTTCTTGACCAACACCTTCCGCAAGGTGCTCAAGGTCAAGGGCACGCCGATCCGCTTCGAGTTCCGCTCCGGCAAGAACCCGTTCGATCCGCTGGCCGGCGCCAGCGACCGGGAGAAAGCCAAGCAGCGCGAACTGGGGCGCACCCGCGCCGCCCGCAACAAACGTCGCTGACCCTTGTCCAACACACCCGGTCGCCAAGGCCGGGCCGTACCCCACCGGTAGGCCGTCCTGGCCGAACCTGTGATCCACCCCGATGACCGACCCGCTTCGTCCCGCAGGAGGACCGATGTCCCTGAGTCGCGTACTGTCCTTCGTCGTCCCGCGCCGCTGGCGCCTGCTTGCCCCGCTGAGCCTGGTCATGCTGCTCGGCGGCTGTTTGGCCCTGCCCCAGACCGGGCTGTTCGCCTTTCGCCTCGCGGTGACCTCGCTCGGCATCGAGGATGTGCGTATCGGCCCCTACTCGGTCCAGGCCGGCCTCGACACCAGCGATATTGCCTCCCTGGTGGCCTCGAGCCTGGGCATGGGCAGCCTGCCGGTGCAGGCGACCCTGGCCATGGGCCTGTCGCTGCCCTTCGGCATGCCGCCGGTGGAGATGTCGGGCTTCCGCTGGACCCTGGACGTGCCCGGCACCGAGCCGGTCAGCGGCGACTACCGGCAGGACGTGACGCTGACCTCGGGCGACGACACCAAGCTGCGCCTGCCCGTCGCCTTCGACGTGCTGGCCAGCGACAGCCGGCGCCTGGCGCCCATGGTGGAACTCGCCACCCAGCTGGCCAGCCAGGGTGAGCTGCCCGCCGGCAGCGAACTGGCCATCACCCCGGGCAGCCTGCGCGGCCTCGGCGTGACCCTGCCGGCCGGGCTGTGGACCCCGACCCTGCGCTTCGCCGTGGGCCAGGACGGCGAGCTGACCCCGCAGCGTTAAGTGCCTTGCCCGGCCTCGTGCAGCCGGCGGCGGCCGACCCACTGGCAGGCGAACTGCCAGGCGCCGCGGCCGCTGCGGCCGCCGCGCAGGGTGGCGTAGCGGATCGCCTCGGCGCGGGCCTCGGCGTTCCAGTCCCGCTCGCTGCCGAGCTGCGTGACCCAGTGGCAGCAGGCCTCGAGGTAGGTGTCCTGGTTGAAGGGATAGAAGCCCAGCCACAGGCCGAAGCGGTCGGAGAGCGAGATCTTCTCCTCCACCGCGTCGCCATGGTGCAACTCCTCCCCCACCAGGTGCGAGCCCTCGTTGTCGGCCATGGACTCCGGCAGCAGGTGGCGACGGTTCGAGGTGGCATAGAGCAGCACGTTCTCCGGCGGGCCGGTCAGCGCCCCGTCGAGCACGCTCTTGAGCGCCTTGTAGGCGTCGTCGTGGCCCTCGAAGGAGAGATCGTCGCAGTAGACCACGAAGCGATGCGGCTGCCGACGCAGCTGCTCGACCAGCATCGGCAGCCCGGCCAGGTCATGGCGGTCGACCTGCACCAGGCGCAGCCCCTCCGGCGCCAGGCTGTTGAGCAGGGCCCGGATCAGCGACGACTTGCCGCTGCCGCGCGAGCCCCACAGCAGGGCATGGTTGGCCGGCAGCCCCTGCAGGAAAGCCCGGGTGTTGTCGACCAGCGCCAGCTTCTGGCGCTCGATGCCCAGCAGGTCGTCGAGCGTCAGGGCGTCGCGGGGCGGCACCGGCAGCAACCGGCCGCCCAGGACATGGCGCTGCCACAGGGCGGCCACGTCGCGCGTCCAGTCGACCTCCTGCGGCGCGGGCGGCAGCCAGTGCTCCACGTGGTCCAGCAGGCGGTTAAGGCGGCGGCTCAGCTCGGCATCCATCGGCATCTCCTCGGGGCTTCCATGGTTGGCAGTTGACCTTGTGACGGTTCAGGGTATCTTGTGGCGAACCGTCACCCCCGTCCAGGGTCTCAAGGGATCTGACCGAACGAGGAATCGAACATGCGCTGGATTTGCCGTGCTGCCGTGGCCACGCTGGCCCTGACCCTTACCGCCTGTACCACGTCGCCGACCGGACGTCAGCAGCTCACGCTGATGTCGGATGCGCAGCTCAACCAGATGGGCCAGGAAGCCTTCGCACAGTACCAGCAGGACCTGCCCCCGGCCGGCCAGGCCCAGCAGCGCTACGCCCAGTGCGTGGCCGAAGCCATCGTCGCCGTCCTGCCGGAGCGTGAGCGCAATCAGGAGTGGCAGATCCGCGTGTTCGAAGCGGAGCAGGCCAACGCCTTCGCCCTGCCCGGCGGCTACATGGGCGTCAACACCGGCCTGCTCGAGATTGTCGACAACCAGGACCAGCTCGCCTCGGTGATCGGTCACGAAATCGGCCACGTCCTGGCACGCCATGCCAACGAGCGGGTCTCGACCCAGACCTCGACCCAGCTCGCCCTGTCGGTGCTGTCCTCGGCGGCCGGTCTCGAGGGCCCGGGCGGCGAGCAGTTGATGGGGGCGCTGGGTCTCGGCGCGCAATACGGCATCCTGCTGCCCTTCTCGCGCCGCCACGAGAGCGAGGCCGACGTGATCGGCCTGCGGCTGATGGCCGACGCCGGCTTCGATCCGCGCGCCAGCGTCGCACTGTGGGAGAACATGAGCGCCCAGGGCGGCGCCAACCCGCCGGCCTGGATGTCGACCCACCCCAGCCACGGCCAGCGCATGCAGGGCCTGCAGGCGGAGATGGACAACGCCCTGGCGCACTACGAACAGGCCCGTCAGGCTGGGCGGCAGCCAAATTGCCCGCGCCCCTAGGGAAATGCTGAGCCCCACCTCACCTTGGAACGCTGATGCTGAGACTTGGCCTGCTGCTGTTGATCCTGCCCCTCTTCGTGCTGATGGGGGTCTACTTCTGGGAGCTCAATGACGTGCGTGAATGCGCGCTGATCCAAGAGGGGCATTGGGACTACCTGGCTGGCACATGCCGTGAGACGCCCCAGCCCTTCGTGCCCTGGGTGGAGCGTCAGCCGTGGCTGGTCAACGGCGGCATGCTGCTGTCGCTGGCCGGCGCGGTGATGTGCCTGCTGGGGCTCTACGTCAAGCGACGCTGAGGCCAAACCTCGAACGCATGACCCCGCGGCGGCTCACAGAGCGCGACGCAGCGCCTCGAGCACCGGCGTGGTGTCGGGGCGCCTGCCCCGCCATTGATAAAACGACTCGGCGGCCTGCTCCACCAGCATGCCCAGGCCGTCGACGGCAAGCGCACCGCGCTCGGCGGCCCAGCGCAGGAACACGGTGGGCTCGGCGCCGTACATCATGTCGTAGGCGGTGGCCCCCGGCGCGAAGAGGTCGTCGGGCAGCGGCGGCAGATCGCCGGCCAGGCTGGCGCTGGTGCCGTTGATCACCAGGTCGTACCCCTTCCCCACGTCATCGAAGCCCCCGCCCTCGATGTCGCCCAGGTCGGCGAAATCCTGTGCCAGTGCCGCGGCCTTGGCGGCGGTGCGGTTGGCGATCCGCACGCCAAGCGGCCCTGCCGTCAGCAGCGGTTCCAGCACGCCACGTACCGCCCCGCCCGCTCCCAGCACCAGGATACGGGCGCCGGCCAGGTTCACGCCATGGCGCGCCAGGTCGCGCACCAGGCCGACGCCATCGGTGGTGTCGCCATGGGTTTGGCCGTTGCCGCCGAGGATCAGGGTGTTCACCGCCCCGGCCCGCTGGGCACGCCGGCTCAGGGTATCGCAGAGACGGCAGGCCGCCTCCTTGAACGGCACGGTGACGTTGGCCCCGCGCCCCCCTTCGGCGGTGAACCTGCGCCAGGCGCCGGGAAAGTCGTCCAGCGGCGCCGCGATGGCGGTGTAGTCGATGCCCTCCCCGGTCTGCTCGGCGAAGGCGGCGTGGATCGCCGGCGACTTCGAATGGGCAATGGGGTTGCCGAAGACGCAGTAGCGGTCGGTCATGAAGAGGGCTCCTCTTCCCCCAGCCAGTCGCGGGGGCACAGGTAGTTCCGGTACAGGGCTTCCTCCGCGCTACCCGGCTCGGGCGTCCAGCCGTACTCCCAGCGCGCCAGCGGCGGCATCGACATCAGGATCGATTCGGTGCGCCCGCCGCTCTGCAGCCCGAACAGAGTGCCGCGGTCCCACACCAGGTTGAACTCCACGTAGCGCCCGCGGCGGTAGAGCTGGAAGTCACGCTCGCGCTCGCCCCATGGCGTATCGCGACGACGTCGTACGATGGGCAGGTAGGCGTCGAGGAAGGCATCCCCCACCGCGCGCTGGAAGGCGAAGCTGGCATCGA
Source organism: Halomonas sp. SS10-MC5 (assembly GCF_015992245.1). NCBI lineage: Bacteria > Pseudomonadati > Pseudomonadota > Gammaproteobacteria > Oceanospirillales > Halomonadaceae > Halomonas > Halomonas sp. SS10-MC5. The sequence goes on from NZ_CP065435.1 coordinate 3,818,195, forward strand.
AATCCCACTCGTTGAAGTCGTCGAAGAACAGCCCGCCCACACCGCGCGTTTCTTCGCGATGCTTGAGATAAAAGTATTCGTCGCACCACGCCTTGAAACGCGGGTAGACGTCGGCGCCGAAGGGCGCGCAGGCGTCGCGGGCCACGCGATGCCAGTGCAGCACGTCTTCGTGCACCGGGTAGTAGGGCGTGAGGTCGAAGCCGCCACCGAACCACCATACCGGGGCCTCGCCGGTCTTCTCGGCGATGAAGAAACGCACGTTGCCATGGCTGGTAGGCACGTGAGGGTTCTCGGGATGCAGCACCCAGGAGACCCCCACCGCATGGAAGCCGCGCCCGGCGAGCTGGGGCCTGGCGGCCGTGGCCGAGGGCGGCAGCTGGTCGCCGTGGACGTGGGAGAAATTGACCCCGCCCTTCTCGAACACGTGGCCGTGCTCGATCACGCGCGAACGACCACCACCTCCGGCCTCGCGCTGCCAGCTCTCCTCGCGAAAGCCGGCCCCGCCGTCCTCGGCGGCGAGCCCGGTGCACAGCCGGTCCTGCAGGTCGAGCAGGTAGCCCTTCACCGTGTCGAGATCGGCATACGCCATGTTGCTCCTCGCTATCGTGGTCTTTCGCTACCCCTGACCGGCACGCCACCACTCAGGCGCGCAGTACCCGGCCGCTGCGCAGGTCGCGAATGGTGCTGGGGCGATCCAGCCCGCCAAGCTCCCCCTCGACGACGGCGTCGAGCTCGTCGCCGAAGATCTCGCGCACCTCGGCGGCGCTCATGGCCGAAGGCTCATTGGCCCTGTTGGCCGAGGTCGAGACGATCGGCCCGCCGAAGGCCCGGCACAGCGCCGCCACGCCGGGGTGGGCGCTGACCCGCAGCGCCACGCAGTCGTGGGCACCGCGCACCAGCGCATGGGTGCGCCCGTTGTGAGGCACCAGCCAGGTGTTGGGACCCGGCCAGCTGGCGACCAGCGGCGCATGCAGCTCCGGCGCCAGGCCCTCGAGCCAGGGCGCGAACTGGGCGATGGAAGCCGCCACCAGAATCAGTCCCTTGGCCGGGTCGCGCTGCTTGAGCCGCAGCAGGTGGGCCACGGCCTCGTCATTGTCGGGGTCGCAACCCAGCCCCCACACGCCTTCGGTGGGGTAGGCAATCACGCCGCCGGCGCGCAGCGCGGCAACGGCGACATCGAGCGATTCGGCCACGGTCATGGTCTCCTGCCAATGATTCAGCATACCGACCGCCAGCGGAGGGCTGTGTCGGTCCTGATGAGGGTTCTCATGCTAGCACGCCTAGGCGTTCTCGGGCAGGCGCACCCAGCCCCCGGGGGCCTGGGCGGCACGCCCTTCGAGCTCGAGTTCCAGCAGGCGCCGCTGGCAGTCGGGCACGCTCAGCCCGGTCAGGCTCACCAGCGCATCGAGCGGCGAGGGGGCGTCGCTGAGCCAGCGCAGCAGCGGGTCGCCGCTGCTGGCGGCACCCTGCGCCCCGGCTTCCCGGGGCCGGGCAAGGGCGAGGCTCGACGCCGCCCACTGGGTCAGCTCGGCGAGGATATCCTCGACGTGGCGCACCAGTACCGCACCCTGCCGGATCAGCCGCAGGCAGCCACGCGCCTGAGGGTTGTGGATCGAGCCGGGCAGCGCGAAGACCTCGCGGTTCTGCTCGATGGCGAGCCTGGCGCTCACCAGTGAGCCGCTCTTCTCGGCGGCTTCCACCACCAGCACGCCCAACGAGAGCCCGGTGACGATGCGGTTGCGTCGGGGGAAGAACGCCGGCCGCGCCGGTGTGCCGGGAGGATGCTCCGAAAGGATCAGCCCGCCGTGGTCGAGCAGTTGCTGGTAGAGCCGCCCATGACGCGGGGGATAGATCACGTCGACGCCGCAGCCCAGCACCGCCACGCTGCGCCCGCCGGCCTCCAGCGCGGCCTGCTGGGCGGCCCCGTCGACGCCCAGCGCCAGGCCGCTGACGACGCACCAGTCGCGGCTGGCCAGTTCCCGACCGAAGGCCGCAGCGTTGGCCAGGCCTTCGCGGGTGGGCCGACGCGAGCCGACGATGGCGAGTCTGGGCGGCTGCAGGGCGGCCAGGTCGCCCAGTGCCCAGAGGACCGGCGGCGGGTCGCCGATCTGCTCCAGCAGCGCCGGCCACGCCGGATGCCCCGGATACAGCAGGTGGCGGTCAGGCGCGGCCGCGAGCCAGGCCAGGTCGGCCTCTATCCCCTGGGTCAGCGGGCTGCGGGCCGGGTGGTCGAGCCACAGGCGCAGCGCCGAGGCCGCCGGAGGCGGCAGTCGCGCCAGCCAGCCGCCCGGCCAGTCCGGGGCGGCGGCCTGGATTTCGGCCAATCGCGCGGCGCCCATTCCGGGCAGCCGCATCAGCGCCAGCCAGTCGCGCCGGCTCGGTCCATGTCGCGCATCGCTCACCGCTGCGCCACCCCCACCCCACGGCGGGGATTGTGGAGGCGGTCGCCGACTTCCAGCGTACGTGTCGCCCGCATCACCAGGCCATAGCTCATCCTCTCGTAGGGTCGAAACACCATGACCAGGCCGGCGTCGGTCCCGGGCAGGCGCAGCGACTCGCCGGTGCGGGGATCGACCACACGTTCGCCCTGCTGTTCGACCTGCAGCACATGGCCGGTTTCGAGCCCGTCGCGACGCCCCCGGTCCAGCGCCACCACCTGCAGCCGGCCGATGAAGCGCACCCCGCCCGGCACGGCGAGAATGGTGCCGTCGACCTCGTGGTCCGGTGCGCGAGGCATGAACTCGCTGGCCAGCTCGCGCGCCTCGAGCGGCAGCACGATGTCCTCGTTGCGCACCTCCTGGCTGGCGGCGAGGACCTCCATGAGCGCGATGCCGTCCTCGCTGCGCTCGGCCCGGGCCCGCCCGATGCCGATCAGCTCCAGCCCCAGCAGCTCGCCGGTCGCCGCGTCGTGGTAGCGCTCGCCGACGCGATAGATCCCGTAGCGCTGCCCCCGCTGCAGCTCGCCGCGGGCATAGATGCGGTCGCCGGCGCCGCTGATGATGCGCCGGTCGTTGCCGGCCACCACGTAGGCCAGCTCATCGAGCGCCTCGGGGTCGTCGATCACCCGATGGTCGCGCAGGAAATGGCGCACGGTATCCAGCGGGATCGGCTCGATCGCTTCGCGTACCGGAACCCGGCGCACCTCGGGCGAGAGCCGCACTTCGCCCTGGCCGCGTTCGATCCCGAGGCACGGCCGGCCATGGCAGTCCTGGAGGGTGATCACGTCGCCGGGATAGATCAGGTGCGGGTTGCGAATCTGCGGGTTGACCTGCCACACCTCCGGCCACTGCCAGGGATGGCGCAGGAAGCGCCCCGAGATGTCCCACAGGGTATCCCCGCGCACCACCGTGTAGCGGTCCGGCGCGTCGCTGCGCAGCCCCTGCTCCCAGCTCACCCCCTGGGCCTGGGCCAGCGTCGCCGCCAGCAGCAGTGACAGGCCGGCCCCCCACGTCCACGCTCGCCTCAGCGGGCCGCCCAGCCGCCACGTTGCATTCTCGTCCATCCTTCCCCCCTGCCCTCGCTGCCGGCCCCGATCGCGGCCTCTCACGCCGGGAACCGGCGTGCCGTGCTATAGTCCAACGCTATTGAATGGATAAGCGCGCCAGCGGTTTCCCCCTGGCCTGCCGCCCCCTAGAATAGGGGCAATTCCCGAATGACAGCATAACGGTGGTTCCAACGCCATGGCCAAATTGACGATCCTCGAATTTCCCGACGAGCGGCTGCGCACCAGGGCGGCGCCGGTCGAAGCGGTTGACGACGAGGTGCGCCGGCTGGTCGACGACATGCTCGAGACCATGTACGACGCTTCCGGCATCGGCCTTGCCGCCACCCAGGTCGACGTGCACCGTCGCGTGATCGTGATGGACGTCAGCGACGACCGGGCCAACCCGCTGGTGCTGGTCAACCCCGAGTACACCCCGATCGGCGATGAACGCGAACTGATGTCCGAGGGCTGTCTGTCGATTCCCGAGTACTATGCCGAGGTGCCGCGGGCGCTCAAGGTGCACCTCAAGGCGCTGGACCGCGACGGCAAGCCCTACGAGCTCGAGGCCGACGGCCTGCTGGCGCACTGCATCCAGCACGAGTGCGACCATCTCGAGGGCGTGCTGTTCGTCGACTACCTCTCGCCGCTCAAGCGCGATCGCGTGCTGAAGAAGATGCAGAAGCGCCACAAGCAGATGCAGACCGCTTGAGGGCAGCGCTGATTCGCCCCGCAAGGCCGACGTGTCCCACGTCGGCCTTCGTCGTTTGGGCCTGCCTCCGTTAAGATGAGGGCAACCGTTCACTGGCAAGGCTCGACTCATGTCCCGTTCCCTGCGCGTCATCTTCGCCGGCACCCCCGACTTCGCCGCCGCCAGCCTCGCCGCCCTGCTGCACAGCCGGCATTCGGTGGTGGCCGTCTACACCCAGCCCGACCGTCCGGCGGGAAGAGGCCGCAAGCTGACCGCCAGCCCGGTCAAGTCGCTGGCCCTCGCGCACGACCTGCCGGTCCGTCAACCCGAGACGCTGAAGAGCGCCGAGGTGCAGGCCGAGCTGGCCGCCTTCGAGGCGGACATCATGGTGGTGGTGGCCTACGGGCTGATCCTGCCCCAGGCGGTACTCGACATCCCCCGGCTCGGCTGCCTCAACGTTCACGCCTCGCTGCTGCCGCGCTGGCGCGGCGCGGCACCGATCCAGCGCGCCATCGAGGCCGGCGACAGCGAAAGCGGTGTCACCATCATGCAGATGGATGCCGGGCTCGATACCGGCGCCATGTTGCTCACGCGGCGCACACCGATCACCACGACGACGACCGGCGGCGAACTGCACGACACCCTGGCCACGCTCGGCGGCGAGGCGCTGGTCGAGGTACTCGACGCGCTGGCTGGCGAAGGCCTTACGGCCATACCTCAGCCGCAGGCGGGGGTGACCTACGCCGCCAAGCTCTCCAAGGCCGAGGCCGAACTCGACTTCACCCTCCCTGCCGACGAACTCGCCGCCAGGGTGCGCGCCTTCAACCCCTGGCCGGTGGCCTGGTGCGCCTGCGGCGATGAGCGGCTGCGCCTGCTGATGGCCGAGGCGGCATCCGCCCGCGAAAGCGAACGCCCCGTGCCGCCGGGTACCCTGCTCGCCCCCGAGGCCGACGCCCTGCGCATCGCCTGCGGCCCCCAGGGCGGCGAGGTACTGCGAGTCACCCGCGCCCAGCTGCCGGGCGGCAAGCCGCTGGCGGCCCGCGACCTGCTCAACGCACGCGACGCGCGCCTGCAAGCCGGGCATCGCCTGGGCAGTGCGACCGAGGAGAGCCCCTGATGCATCGTTCCACCCCCTCCACCCGCGCCGGCAAGAGCGTCCAGGACGGCGGCCAGGCGGTACGCGCCAGCGCCGCCCGTGCCCTGGTGCCCGTCATCACCGGCAAGGGCTCGCTCAACGAGCTGGACGATCATCAGGTGGTGATCCGCGACCGCGCCCTGTTCAAGGCGATGTGCTACGGCGTGTGCCGCACGCTGCCGCGCCTCGAGGCGCTCGCCGAGCGCCTGCTGAAATCCCCGTTCAAGGCCCGCGACGCCGACGTCCAGGCGCTGCTGCTGCTGGGCATCTACCAACTCCTCTACCTGCGCATCCCGGCCCACGCCGCGGTGGGCGAGACCGCCGGCGCCGCGCGCCAGCTGGGCAAGGAGTGGGCGACCCGGGTGCTCAACGGCTGCCTGAGGCGGCTGACCCGGGAGTCCGCCGCGCTACAGGCCGAGGTCGACCAGGACCCGGCGGTGGCGCTGCTGCATCCTCGCTGGCTGCTCAAGGCGCTGCGCCACGCCTGGCCCGACGACTGGCGCGCCCTTGCCGAGGCCAACAACCAGCCGGGCCCCATGACCCTGCGCATCAACCGCCGCCACGGCGACCGCGAGGCCTACCTGGCGAAGCTGCTCGAGAGCGGCATCGCGGCACGGCTGTGCACGCACTCACCCGATGGGCTGACGCTGGACAAGCCCTGCGACGTGCAGACGCTGCCCGGTTTCGCCGAGGGCGACGTCAGCGTGCAGGACGAGGCCGCCCAGCTCGCCGCCGAGCTGCTCGGGCCGGCCCTGGCCCCTCGCCCCGGCGGTCGCGTGCTGGATGCCTGCTGCGCCCCGGGGGGCAAGACGGCCCACCTGCTCGAACTGTTCGACATCGAGCTGCTGGCGCTCGACAGCGATGCCGTACGCCTGGCCCGGGTCGAGGAGACGCTGGAGCGTCTCGGTCTCTCGGCCACCCTGGTGCATGCCGACGCCACGCAGCGCGACTGGTGGGACGGAACGCCGTTCGACGCCATCCTGCTCGATGCGCCCTGCTCGGGCACCGGCGTGATTCGCCGCCATCCCGACATCAAGCGCCTGCGGCGCCCTTCCGACATCCCCAGGCTGGCCGAGCTGCAAGCCCGCCTGCTCGACAACCTGTGGCCGCTGCTGCGCCCCGGCGGCGCGCTGCTCTACGCCACCTGTTCGGTGCTGCGCGAGGAGAACGACGAGCAGATCCGCGCCTTCCTCGAGCGCACTCCCGACGCCGGCGTCACCACCCCCGAGGGAGTGAGCTGGGGCCGCACGGTCGGCCCCGGACGCCAGCTCCTGCCACAGCCGGAGAGCCACGACGGCTTCTTTTATGCCAGACTGAGGAAGCGGGGTGGATCCGACGCCCCTTCGTCCACATGAGCAAGGAGCACCCATGAGCGATCATGTCTACAAGCATATCGAGCTGACCGGTTCCTCCGAGAAGAGCATCGAGGACGCCATCCAGCGTGCGCTCGACAAGGCCTCGCAGTCGCTGCACGGCATGCGCTGGTTCGAGGTCGTGGATACCCGCGGCCACATCGAGAACGGCCGCGTCGGCCACTGGCAGGTCACGCTCAAGGTTGGCTTCACCCTGGACTGACGGCACCGTTACCACACGAGCCTGTTACATCACCTTCGGCTGGTTTATGCTAGCCACGAATGCTGCGGCGCCATAACGGCGTCGCAGAGTCGTTTGATGGGTCTGACAGCATATGAAGATCATCATCCTGGGCGCCGGCCAGGTCGGCGGCACGCTGGCCGAACACCTGGCCCGCGAGGAGAATGACATCACGGTGGTGGACACCGACGGCGAACGCCTGCGCGAACTGCACACCCGGCTCGACATCCGTACCGTGGTCGGTCCCGGCTCCTACCCCGTGGTACTGCGCCAGGCCGGCTGCGAGGACGCCGACATGCTGATCGCGGTGACCAGCCAGGACGAAGTCAACATGATCGCCTGCCAGGTCGCCCACACGCTGTTCCGCACGCCGACCAAGATCGCCCGGGTACGCGCCACCGCCTACCTCACCCGCAAGGGGCTGTTCGCCCACGAGGCGGTGCCCATCGACGTCCTGATCAGCCCCGAGCAGGTGGTCACCGACCACATTCGCCGCCTGATCGAGCATCCCGGCGCCCTGCAGGTGCTGGAATTCGCCGGCGGCCTGGTGCAGCTGGTGGCGGTCAAGGCCTACTACGGTGGCCCGCTGGTGGGCCAGGACCTCGGCTTCCTGCGCCGCCACATGCCCAGCGTCGATACCCGGGTGGCAGCCATCTACCGCCGCAACCGGCCGATCATCCCGCGCGGCGACACCGTGATCGAGGCCGACGACGAGGTCTTCTTCATCGCCGCCCGGCGCGACATCCGCGCGGTGATGAGCGAGCTGCGCCGGGTCGACCGCGACTTCCGCCGGGTGATGATCGCCGGGGGCGGCAACATCGGCGAGCGCCTCGCCGAGCACCTCGAGCACAGCCACCAGGTCAAGATCATCGAGCACGGCCTGGAGCGCTGCACCGTCCTCTCGGAACGCCTCAACCGCACCGTGGTCCTGCATGGCAGCGCCACCAACAAGCGCCTGCTCGAAGAGGAGAACATCGAGGATTGCGACATCTTCTGTGCGCTGACCAACGACGACGAGGTCAACATTATGTCGTCGATGCTGGCCAAGCGCATGGGTGCCAAGAAGGTGCTGACGCTGATCAACAACGCCGCCTACGTCGACCTGGTGCAGGGCGGCGAGATCGACATCGCCATCTCGCCGCAGCAGGCCACCATCGGCAGCCTGCTGACCCACGTGCGCCGCGGCGACATCGTCAACGTGCACTCGTTGCGCCGCGGTGCGGCGGAGGCGATCGAAGCCATCGCCCACGGTGACACCCAGTCTTCCAAGGTGGTGGGACGCGCCATCGGCGAGATCGACCTGCCTCGCGGCACTACCATCGGTGCCATCGTGCGCGGCAAGGAGGTGCTGATCGCGCATGACGACGTGGTGGTGGAGTCCGGCGACCATCTGATCCTGTTCGTGATCGACAAGCGCCGCATCCGCGACGTCGAGCGCCTGTTCCAGGTCGGGCTGACGTTCTTCTGATGGCGGGCTCGATGACGACACGCGACGCCGGGAACGCCGCTCCATGAGTCTGCGCGTCATCCTGCGCATCCTCGGCCTGCTGCTGATGATGTTCAGCCTGACCATGCTGCCGCCGATCCTGGTGTCGCTGCTGTTCGGCGACGGCCAGTGGGATGCCTTCAGCATCGCCATCCTGATCACCGTGCTGACCGGCCTGGTGATCTACCTGCCCAACCGCAGCGCGCACAAGGAGCTGCGCATTCGCGACGGCTTCCTGATCGCGGCGCTGTTCTGGAGCGTGCTGGGGCTGTTCGGCTCGCTGCCGCTGATGCTGACCGGCGACGCCGCACTCATGCCGACCGATGCGGTATTCGAGTCGTTCTCGGGGCTGACCACCACCGGCGCCACCGTGATCACCGGCATCGAATTCCTGCCCGAATCGGTGCTCTACTACCGCCAGCAGCTGCAGTGGCTCGGTGGCATGGGCATCGTGGTACTGGCGGTGGCCATCCTGCCGACGCTGGGCGTCGGCGGCATGGCGCTCTACCGCACCGAAATTCCCGGGCCGCTGAAGGACTCCAAGCTGACTCCGCGCATCACCGAGACGGCCAAGGCGCTGTGGTATATCTACGCGGCGCTGACGCTGACCTGCTTCCTGGCCTACCTGGCCGCCGGCATGAGCTGGTTCGATGCCCTGGGGCACAGTTTCTCCACCGTCGCCATCGGCGGCTTCTCCACCTACGACGCCAGCATCGGCCATTTCGACAGCGCCCTGATCGAGCTGATCTGCGTGTTCTTCCTGGTCATCTCGGCGATGAGCTTCAGCCTGCACTTCCTGGCCTGGCGCGGTCGGCAGCTCGGTCACTACCTGCACGATCCCGAGGCACGCTTCCTGCTGATCTTTCTCACCGGGCTGAGCGTCGTCACCATCGTCTCGCTATGGCTGACCAACACCTACGATACCGAGTTCGGGCTGCGCCACGGGCTGTTCCAGGCGGTCTCGGTGGCCACCACCGCCGGCTTCGGCGTGGACGACTTCTCGGCCTGGCCGGGGGCGCTGCCCTTCCTGCTGTTCATGGCCGCCTTCGTCGGCGGCTGCTCCGGCTCCACCGGCGGCGGCATGAAGGTGATTCGCATCATCCTCATTCTCAAGCAGGGCATGCGCGAGGTGATGCGCCTTGTCCACCCCAACGCGGTGATCGCGGTCAAGGTGGGCAAGGTCAGCGTGCCCGACGGCATCGCCCAGGCGGTGTGGGGCTTCTTCTCGGCCTACCTGATGCTGTTCTTCCTGATGCTGGTGGGCGTGATGGCCACCGGCGTCGACCAGGTCACCGCCTGGTCGACGGTGGCCTCGTGCCTGAACAACCTGGGCCCGGCCCTGGGTGACGCCGCCGCGCACTACGGCGAACTGCCGCCGCTCGCCAAATGGATCCTGGTGCTGGCGATGCTGCTCGGCCGGCTGGAGATCTTCACCGTGCTGGTGCTGTTCACGCCCGCGTTCTGGCGAAAGTGACGCCACGCTGAGGTCGGGTTTGGCCCGTCAGCCGGCTTCGTGGATAATCGGAACCTTCACTCCCTGCGACCCCGAGCGTTCATGACCGACTCCCAGGAATCCGTGACCGACCCGCGCCAGGAAGGCGCCTTCAGCGGCCCCCATCGCGTCGTCGAAGTGGGCGGCACCCGCTACACCCTGCTGGGTACCGCGCATGTCTCCGCCGAGAGCGCCGAGGACGTGCGCCGGCTGATCCGCTCAGGCGACTTCGACGCCGTGGCCGTCGAGCTGTGCGATGCACGCCATCACAACCTCAGCAACCCGGACGCCCTGGCCCAGCAGGACCTGTTCGAGATCTTCCGCCGCGGCAAGGCCGGCATGGTCGCGGCCAACCTGGCGCTGGGCGCCTTCCAGCAGCGTGTCGCCGAGCAGTCCGGCATCGAGCCGGGGGCCGAGATGCGCGCCGCCCTGGAGGAGGCGCGCCACCACGATCTGCCGCTGCTGCTGATCGACCGCGACGTGGGCATCACGCTCAAGCGCATCTACGCCAACGTGCCGTGGTGGCAGCGCATGTCGCTGTTCACCGGCCTGCTCGGCAGCGTGATGTCGCGCCAGGAGATCAAGCCCGAGGAGATCGAGCGCCTGAAGGAGGGCGACGTACTGGAGTCGACCTTCAGCGAATTCGCCGCCGAATCGGAGACGCTGTACACCCCGCTGATTGCCGAGCGCGACCGCTACATGGTGCTGCGCCTGGCGGAGCAGGCCCCTCCCGGGCGCTATCGCAACGTGCTGGTGGTGATCGGCGCCGGCCACATGAAGGGCATGGTCGAGCACTTCGACGCCCCGCTTCCCGCCGAGCCGGAGGCGGAGGCGGAGCGGCACACGCTGGAGGCCACCCCGCCGCCGTCGAAACTCTGGCGCGCCCTGCCCTGGCTGATCACGGCCCTGGTGCTGACCGGCTTCGTCATCGGCTTTTCGCGCAATACCGATCTCGGCTGGCAGCTGGTCGTCGAGTGGTTCCTGATCAACGGGGTGCTCTCTGGAGTCGCCACGCTGGCCGCCCTGGCCCACCCGATCACCGTCGTGGCCACCATGTTCGCCGCCCCGCTCACCTCGCTCAACCCCACCATCGGTGCCGGCTTCGTCGCCGCCGGGGTCGAGCTGTGGCTGCGCAAGCCCAAGGTGCGCGACTTCTCGATGCTGCGCCACGACGTCACCGAGCTCAAGGGCTGGTGGCGCAACCGCGTGTCGCGCACGCTGCTGGTGTTCCTGTTCGCCACCCTGGGCTCGGCCGCCGGCACCTGGATCGCCGGCTTCCGTATCGCCGGGGCGCTGCTCGGCCCCGCGGCCTCGGGCTAAGACCGCCCATCGCCAGGCGGGTGCTCTTCCGCGCCGCTTCGTTCGGCCCGGGCGAAGGCCTCGATGACCTGGGCCACCACCTTGCGCTGCGCCACCGGCAGGGCCAGGTAGCGCTGCAGCACGCGGCGCTCCTCGGCGCTGACCGAGGCGTCCCAGGCACCACGCGGTTCGCCGATGCGATAACCGCCGCCCTCACCGAAGCGCAGGGCCTGGGGCTCGACCCCGAGCCACTCGGCCAGCACCTGCAGTTTCTCCTGCTGCGGCAGAGTCTCCCCGCATAGCCAACGCCTTACCCCCTGAAGCGTGACGGGTTTGCCCCAGTAGCGCAGGTTGAATTCCCGCTCGAGGACGGCAGGGCGCGGCTCGTAGCCGGCAGCACGCATGGCGGCGGCCAGCCGCTCGGCAAAGGCAATCTTCTCATTCATCGGAGGAATGTGCCGCGTACGCCAGACCCGCGGTTAAACCGCGGTTGATCTTAAATGGCAACCAATGGTTTACTTTCGTCATGACAGGACCTGCGTGGGCCATGCCAACCTTCCCGGATGGCGGGCCACGTAACAGGGGCGACAGCTAACCCTTGCTGTCGACGACACAACAGGAAACATCCCCATGCCGGACTCGCTTGAAAGGGAACTCGATGCGAGTGTCTGCCCGTCGGCAGCCGTTGCCGCCAGCGGCGCGATACAGCCTCATGGTTGTGTCATTGGTTTCGACAACGGCTGGCGAGAGGTGTGCCTCGCCAGCGCCAACCTGTCCCGCTTCTTCGGTCTCTCGCCTGCCGAGGCGCTCGGCCGCTCCCCCGAGCGGGTGCTGGGCCTCGATGGCGTCATCGCCCTGCAGGAGGCGCTGGCCGCGGGATCGCCCGGCATTGCGCTGCCTACCTCATGCGGCGGCGCCGACTTGCCGGGGCTCCACCTCTCCCTGCAGGCGACCGGGCGACACGTCGTGCTCACCGGCGAGCCCTTGGAGGGAACGGCCCATGACCTGCCGGGGTTCGGCTGCAGCTGGGGAGCACGCCTCGCCCAGGCCGACAGTGCCAGCGAGCTCGACGCTCGGCTCCGGCAGGCCCTGCTGGCCTTGACCGGCTTCGAATCGTGCACCCTGGTCCGCCCTGAACACGGATGCCTGGCGTCCGAACGCCTTCCCGGCGCCGTGTACCACAGCGACGGCCCGTCGCTGTGGTTGGCCGATACCCGGGCGGGCCCGGTCGAGCTATGGACAGCGCCGGGTCCGCACGTCGAACTCACCAGCTGCCCGCTGCGCCTGGCGCCACCGGCGCTGGGCCACTGGCTGGCCGATCGCCAGGCCCGCGCGGCACTGATCCTCGACCTGCACGAGGCCCCTCCGGGACGGAGCCTGGCCATCTGCTGGGATCGCCGGCCACGCTACCTGGCACCGCCCGTCAGACATCTGCTGCTGCAGCTCGCCCAGATGGCCGCGCTGCGTCGCACGCTGCTTCACGAGACACAGCGGACCCGGCATCGCTATCGCCTGCTGCACGAACGCAACACCCGGCTCCAGCGGCTCGCCTACACCGATCCGTTGACCCAGCTGGCCAACCGTCACCGCATCGAGCAGGTACTCGACACCGAACTGGCGCTGGCCAGTCGCAACGAGGCCCCGCTGGCGGTGCTGCTGTTCGATATCGACCACTTCAAGTCGATCAACGATACCCATGGCCATGAGACGGGCGACCGGGTGCTCTATCGCATCGCCCGGCAGGCCCAGTCACACCTGCGCGACAGCGACCATCTAGGGCGATGGGGCGGCGAGGAGTTCATCGTCGTCGTGCCCGGGTGCGAACTGCCCCGGGCACGGGAGCTGGCATGGCGCATGTGCCGCACCCTGGCCCAGTGCCGCATCGCCCCCGTCGGCCAGGTCACCGCCAGCTTCGGTGTCGCGTCCCGCCAACCCGGGGACAGCTGCCGCGTCCTGGTGCGGCGCGCCGACCAGGCGATGTACCTGGCCAAGCAGGCGGGACGTGCATGCGTGCGGTCGCTGGCCGGCGCCAGCTGAGTGCTTACCCGCCGTGCCGGGCCAGCAGCCGCCGCATGGCGGCGGTGGGCGCCTCGAGCTTCTCGTAGCGGCGGCTGGCGGCGTAGCTGACATTGAAGGCGTCGAAGTAGTCGTCCAGGACCTGGGCCGCCTCGCCGTCACCACTCTGGCGCAGCAGTTCGGCAGCCACCTCGGCGGTACATAGATGGGCCTGGGAGGCAGGCTTGCGCAACCGGTAGCGGGTCACCCGACTCGTGGCGAGCGGCAGCACCGGCAGCCGGTCGAGATAGTCGCTCTTGCGGAAGATCCGTCGCGCCTGGCGCCAGGTGCCGTCGAGCAGGATGAACACCGGTACCTTGTCCTTCCGCTTGGCGGCCCCGACGGCTTCCATGCCCACGACCCGCTCGGCATAGTCGGGCTGGTCGTCGGGAAAGATCACGAAGGGGGCGAAGCGCGGGTCATCGAGCAGCGCCAGCAGGCGTTCGTCCGGCGCCGTGCGGTACCAGGTGAAGACCTCGGTGGCGGGCAGCACGTCGCGGATCAGGCGCCCGGTATTGGTCGGCTTGAGGTGCTCGAGTGGATGCGTGATCAGCCACACCCGCGCCTCGCTCTCGGCGCTGGCCCGGTAGGGACAGAGACAGTTCAGCACCGGCAGGTTGCAGCCGGCGCAGCGCTCGGTGAAGCTGCCCCGCGCCTTGAACTCGCGCCGCGGCGGCCGCGGATGACCGGTACCGGGGTCATGGGCAAGGCCGGGGGCGGGGTCAGCCGAAAGCGCGGCCGCGGGGTGACCGGTGGAAAGGTCCTGGGGCAGGGTCTCGTCCAGCATCAGTACGCTATCTTGGAAACGGGCCGGCATTCTAGCACGCCACCGGCATCAGCCCAGCAGGGTTTGCGGCACCCACAGCCTTCCCTCACGCTGCCAGTGGCGTACCAGCGCCGGTACGCCCCTCCCGGCGGGCTGGCTGATGCGGGTCACGCCGGGCGGCGCCAGCACCTCGGCCTCGGGGTCGACCAGCACGCTGGGCGCGTCCAGCGGCGCATGCTCGAGCAGCGAGGCGGCCGGCATCACGGCGAGCGACGTGCCCACCACCAGCAGCAGATCGGCCTCGGCGACAATCTCGCAGGCCTCGCCGAAGTGCGGCACGCTTTCGCCGAACCACACCACGTCGGGGCGCAGCTGGCTACCCTTGTCGCAGATGTCGCCCAGCTCGATGCCGCCGCGCGGCAGCGGGTACTGCATGCGGCCGTCCACCGTGGAGCGCGCCTTAAGAATCTCGCCGTGCAGGTGCAACACGTGGCGCGAGCCTGCACGCTCGTGAAGGTCGTCGATGTTCTGGGTGATGATGCTGACCCGAAAGCCCTGCCGCTCGAGCGCCGCCAATGCCCTGTGCGCGGCGTTGGGGCGCGCCCGGCGTACCTGCTCGCGGCGCAGGTTGTAGAACTGCAGCACGCGGGCCGGATTGCGCCGCCAGGCCTCGGGGGTGGCAACCTCTTCGATGGGGTGGTCGGCCCACAGCCCGTCGCTGGCGCGAAAGGTCTGGATGCCGCTCTCCGCGCTGATGCCCGAACCGGTGAAGACCACCAGGTGGGGACGCTCGTCCTCTGCCATCACGGCCCTCGTTGCTTCACATCAGTAAACCAAGCCGTTCTCTTCATTGGCGCTGAAGCGCTGCTTGTTACGATAGGGGTAGACGTCGATCACCCGTCCATCGATGATCGCCTGCTGCAGGCCCTTCCAGTAGTCGGCGTCGAACAGTTCGGGGTGCAGCTGGTAGAAGAGCTTGCGCAACTTCAGGTCGGCGAACAGGAAAGGGCCGAACTCCTCGGGGAAAATATCATTGGGCCCTACCGAGTACCAAGGCTCGCCGGAAAGCTCCTGCTCCGGATACATCGGCTCGGGAATGTGGCGGAAATTGCATTCGGTGAGATAGCACACCTCGTCGTAGTCGTAGAAGATCACCCGGCCGTGGCGGGTGACGCCGAAGTTCTTCAGCAGCATGTCGCCGGGAAAGATGTTGGCCGCCGCCATCTGCTTGATGGCGTTACCGTAGTCCTTGAGCACCGCTTGGGTCTCGGCGTCGCCGCACTGCTCCAGGTAGAGGTTGAGCGGCGTCATCATGCGCTCGGTGTAGCAGTGCTTGATGATCACCTTGTCGCCCCTGAGATACACCGTTGAAGGGGCCACCTCCAGCAGGTGCTCGAGGCACTCCGGGGAGAAGTGATCCTTGCGCGCGATGAAGTTGGAGAACTCCTGGGTGTCGGCCATGCGCCCGACCCGGTCATGGCGCTTCACCAGCCGGTACTTCTCGCGCACGGTGTCGTGACTCATCTCCTTGGAGGGGTCGAAGCGGTCCTTGATGATCTTGAACACGGTGCGAAACGAGGGCAGCACGAACACCGCCATGACCATGCCGCGCACCCCGGGGGCGATGACGAACTGATCCTCGCGCTTGGCCACCTGGCGGTTGAGCGCACGGAAGAACTCGGTCTTGCCGTGCTTGAAGAAGCCGATCGCCGAATAGAGCTCACCCTCCGGCTTGTCGGGCATGAGCTGCTGCAGGTAGTCGACGAACTCGCCCGGCACCTGGACCTCGACCTGGAAGTAGGCGCGCGTGAACGAGAAGATGATCGACACTTCGTCCGACTCGATCAGCACGGTGTCGAGGTGCAGCCCCTCGCCCTGCTCGTGCAGGATCGGCAGCACCAGCGGCACCTGTTCGCCATCGCCACGGATCCGCCCCACCAGATAGGCGCCCTTGTTGCGGTAGAACACGCTCTTGAGCAGCTCGATCTCGGCGTCCGGCGCGTCGAGGAGCGTCCGCGGCAGATGGCCGCGCAGGAACTCGCCGCCGAGCCGGACGTCGCGCGCGAGATCCTCGAAGGGGGTCTCGAACGGCGCCTCGGCCAGCGCCCAGCGGATCGCGCCCTCCCAGTCGCCCGCGACGCGCCGGCTGCGACACGGCTCGAGCCCGGAGTGGTGGGCCGCCGAATCCCGCGAGCTGTAGACGAACATCCAGTCGTTGCGAATGTGGCGATGATGGAAGATCGAGCAGAACAGCGAGTTGAAATAGGTCTCGGCGAGCTCGTAGTCGAGCCGCTCGCTGATCAGCTCGGCGTAGTGGTTGCGCGCCTCGCGCCAGCATTCGCAGTGGGTCAGGTCGTCTTCGTCCAGGGCGCGCTGGAGCCGGCCCAGGGTCTCGCCGACCTTCTCCTCGTAGAGGTTGATGCGCTCGGCCGAGGCCTGCTGGGCCTCGCGCCAGGCGGCATCGCGGAAGCGCCGGCTGGCATCGGCGGTGATCTCCTTGAAGCGGGTACGGTACTCGTCGAAGCCGTGCAGGATGGTGGCGGCGAGGCGATAGGCAGGCGAATGCTTCATGGCGAACTCCGGGCGACGTAGGCCACCAGCTTCGCCAATTCTCGTTCGCAGCGCGAGCCGACCATGGTGGGGCGCGCTGTAGTTCAACGACATGCCGTCATCCTTTCATCACCGTGCTGTCGCCGGGTCGTCATCCCCGGCAGGCATGCTCGCCCTCAAGCTCCCAGGCAGCGAGGATGCCATGCGAATCTGTCTAGTCAGCGAGACCTGGTCACCCGAGATCAACGGGGTCGCCCATACACTCCTGCAGCTGAGCCAGGAGCTGCTGGCGCGGGGCATGTCGCTGCAGCTCATCCGCCCCCACCCGGCCGATGCCGGCGCCCCGCGGCGCACCCGGGGCATGCAGGCCGAACTGCGGGTGCCAGGGGTGGCGATACCGGGCTACCGTGCGGTGCGCATCGGCATGCCCGCCGCGCGGCGCATCCAGCGGCTGTGGCAGAAGCAGCGTCCCGACGTGGTCTACCTGGCGACCCAGGGGCCCCTGGGCTGGTCGGCACGGCGCGTGGCCCGCCGCCTGGGCATTCCGCTCGTCGCCGGCTGGCACACCAATTTCGACCACTACTGCGGCGATTATGGCGTCCCCTGGCTGGCCCCGACCCTGATGCGTGCGCTGCGCCACTTCCACAACGGCTGCCAGGCCACCCTGGTCCCCACGCGGCAGCAGGCCGAGGAGCTCGTTCGCCAGGGCTTTGAGCGGCTTGAGGTGATGGGGCGCGGTATCGAACACGAGCGCTTCTCGCCCGCG
Source organism: Halomonas sp. SS10-MC5 (assembly GCF_015992245.1). Taxonomy (NCBI): domain Bacteria; kingdom Pseudomonadati; phylum Pseudomonadota; class Gammaproteobacteria; order Oceanospirillales; family Halomonadaceae; genus Halomonas; species Halomonas sp. SS10-MC5. The sequence continues at coordinate 3,835,509 of NZ_CP065435.1, forward strand.
CTGCGCTGTTCCGAGCTGCGTCGTCGCTGGGGCGTGGGCGAGCACCGTCCGGTGGCGCTGTACGTCGGCCGGCTGGCGGCGGAGAAGAACCTCGGGCTGCTGCGCGAGACCCTGCACGCCATGCGCAGCGCACGCCCCGACATGGCCCAGGTCATCGTCGGCGACGGGCCGGCGCGGCGCTCGCTCGAGAAGGCGCTGCCCGACGTGCACTTCACCGGCTTCATCTCACCGGAAGCCCTGTCGCGGCACTACGCCAGCGCCGACCTGTTCCTGTTCCCCTCGCTCTCCGAGACCTGGGGCAACGTGGTGCCGGAGGCCATGGCCAGCGGCCTGGCGGTGGTGGCCTATCGCCATGCCGCCGCCGCCGAGCTGATCGACAGCGGGGCCAACGGCGTGACCGTGGCCGCCGGCGATGCCGCGGCGTTTCGCGAGGCCGCCGTGGCGCTGTGCCAGCAGCCCGCCCGCTACGCCCGGATGGGCCGCGCCGCACGCCTGCGCAGCCAGGCCTGCCGCTGGCCGGCCGTTGCCGACACCTTCCTTTCCGCACTCGAACAGGCCCGGGAGGTGAGCCATGCGACCACGCACCCTTGCCGTATTTGACCGCCTCGACCTGCTGGAGTGGCGGCTCTGCCGACGCTTCGCCCGCCTCAGCCTCTATGCCCCGTGGCTCGCCACCCTGCGCCTGGCCAGCCGCGTGGGCGACTGGCCGGTATGGGTAGCGCTGATCGCCGCCCAGCCGCTGTTACAGCCCGAGGCCGGCTTCACCTACCTGCTGCAGTACGCCGCGACGGGGCTCATCGCCATCCTGATCTATCGTCTGATCAAGACCCGGCTGTGCCGCGAACGGCCCTTCATCACCTTCGTCAATGTCATCCAGTGCGGCGAACCGGCCCGCGACCGCTACAGCTTTCCCAGCGGGCACACCATGCACGCGGTGATGTTCTGCGTGATGACCGCCGCCCATGCCCCCTGGCTGCTGCCGCTGCTGGTACCGCTGGCGGTGCTCATCGCGCTCTCTCGGGTCGGGCTCGGGCTGCACTACATCAGCGACGTGGCCGCCGGTGCCGCCATCGGCTACGTGTTCGGCCTGGCCAGCCTCACCCTGGCGGGATGAAGCTACCAGGGTAGCGCCTCGCCGTTGCTGTGCCAGAAGCCGCCGCTGGTCTCGAGCGTCAGCGCCGCGATGCGAGCGGCGATGCCGGCGGCGGCCTCCTCGGGAGGGATCAGGCCGCCGAAGTCGACCATGCGGGTCTGCACGTAGCCCGGATGGAGTTGGGCCACGGCGATGCCCTTGGGCTTGAGGTCGATGGCCAACGACTTGCCGAAGGCATTCAGCGCCGCCTTCGAGGCCCGGTAGCCATAGCGCCCGCCGGAATCGTTGTCGGCGATCGATCCCATGCGGCTGGTGACGTTGGCGACCTTGCTGCCGGCGCCCAGGTTGTCGAGCAGCGCCTCGGTCACCCGCAGCGGGCCGTAGGCGTTGACCTCCATCTGCCGCTGGATGGTGGCGAAGTCCAGCGAGCCCAGCGACTCATCGTGCAGCAGGCCGGCATTGTTGACCAGCACGTCCAGACGCTGGCCGCGAATGGCCTCGGCGAGCCTCGCCACGTCCTCGGAGCGGGTCACGTCGACGCCTTCGACCACCTGCTCGGCGACTTCATCGAGCTCGGCGGAGGTCGCGCGGCAGGCGCCGACCACCCGCCAGCCCTGCCCATGATAGTGACGGGCCAGCGCCAGACCGATGCCGCGGTTGGCTCCCGTGATCAGCACGCGTGAAGACATGAATGACTCCTCTGTGTCGGGGGGTGGTGGGTTGTCAGTGTGGCGGCGAGAACCGGGAGTGCAAGCGCCGATTCGGCACATTTCCTTCAACGTAACGGCGGGAATATAATGGTTACGCAATGTAATGCCCGCTCCGGGCCCCCTCACCGATGCCTGCCATCGAACAAGGATGCTTTCATGGCCAATCGCGCCTCTACCATGACTCTTGCCGCCCTGGGTGGCGCCGCCGTCGGCCTGGTCGCCGGCTGGCAGCTGCCCGACATGGCCCCGACCACCGCTCCGATCATCGAGGAGGCTGCTGCCGATAACGCCGCGTCCCCGGTGCTGACGCTTGGCGAACGCCTGCGCGGCGAGATCACCTCGGCCAGCGAGCTCAACGGCAAGGACGGCAGCCGCTTCCAGCGCTTCACCCTCTCCCTGGAGGAGGGGGCGCTGATCGAGATCGAACTCGGCGGCCCCCTGCAGGGCACCCTGGCGCTCTACGACAGCGAGGAGACCCTGCTCGCCTCGAGTGCCAACCCGGCCTACTACGACGCACCGGCCGCCACCTCGCTGCGCCGGCGTATCGACGAGAGCGGCGACTACCTGCTGGTGGTCAGCGGTCACGACAAGCACAGCTACGGCCCCTTCACGCTGACCAGCCGAGAGATGGAGCTCACCACCAGCGACACGCTCGAGATGCCCTCGCGTGCCGATGGCTGGCTGCAAGGTGACGGCGACACCTTCAGCATGACGATCGAGGAGAGCGGCCTGTACCAGATCGAGATGCGCTCCAGCGACGTGGATGCCTACCTGGTACTGGAAGGTCCCAACGGCTACCGCCGCGAGGACGACGACAGCGCCGGCAACCTCAACGCCCGCATCGCCGACTTCCTCGAGCCGGGCGATTACCGTCTGACCGCCCGCGCCGCCTACGACCACGACGGCGGCCTCTATACGCTGGAGCTCGGCCCCCATGCCCAGGCCGACGGCGCGACGCTGCGCAACAGCGGCGAGCTGACGTTCGACGAACCATTGCACGGCTGGTTCAGCGGCGAGACACTGAACTACGAGTTCACCCTCGAGTCGCCGGCGGCGGTGACCATCGACATGCTCTCGTCCGATTTCGACGCCTACCTCGAGCTGCAGGGCGACAACGTCTTCGCCAGTGACGATGACGGCGGCGGTGAGCTCAACGCCCGCCTTTACTCTCCCCTCGAGGCCGGCAGCTATCGCGTGACCGCCCGCAGCCACGGCGGCCACGGCAGCGGCCTGTTCGAGCTGCGAGCCAGCAGCACTCCGCTGGAGGAGCTACCCAGTAACGGCCAGCTGGAGATCGACAATCCGGTGCGCGCCAGGCTCGCGCCTGGCGCGCGCGACTACTACGAACTCGTGGTCGAGGAAGCCGGCCGCTATCGTCTCGATCTGCTCTCGGACGATTTCGATGCCTTTCTCGAACTCGACGGCCAGGGGCAGTACCTGCGCGACGACGACGGTGCCGGCGAGCTGAATGCACGCATCAGCAGCCATCTGGAGCCGGGCAGCTACCGAGCCACCGCCCGCGCCTACGGCAGCAGCGAGAGCGGCAGCTATACGCTGCAGTTGCATCGCGAGTGAGGTGAACGACCGATGACGGCTGACCCCGCCTCGGGGCCGGCCGTCGTCGTGGGCCGCACGCCACCGGCGGATACCGCCTCAATGCCGGCCTGCGGTACAGCTGCTATGCTGTGCATGAGTTCGTCATGCATGGAGACGGCGGCCCTCGTTGCCCTTCGACATATGGAAGTGAACGTCAAGCGCAGGCTTCGCCTGCGTCCTGCAGCCGCGACAGACAGGCCCCTGCTCGAACACTGGGACACCCAGTCCCACGTCTTCGCCACCCCCAGCGCAGGCGGGAATCGCCACGCCGAGCTTGGCCATCACGCCGAATGGCGCCGGCAATTCATCGCCGAACGCGATGGATATCCCATCGGCTTCGTTCAGATCATCGCCCCCGCCCGCGAGCAGAGCGCGTACTGGGGGGAACTCGCCCCTGGCGTGCGCGCCATCGACCTCTGGATCGGCGAGCCCGAGGAGCTGGGCAAGGGTTATGGCACCACCACGATACAGCTGGCCCTGGCCCTCTGTTTTGCCGACCCCGAGGTATTCGCCGTACAGATCGCCGTCCTGGCCGACAATCGCCGCGTTCGACACTTCTACGAGCGACTGGGCTTCCGCTTCATCGAGCAGCGCGGGCTGGGCAACGTGACCGGCTGCATCTACCGCCTCGAGCGTCGCGACTGGCAGGCCTGAGCGCGCGGATCGTACGCCCCTCCCCCGGCTCCAGTCGTCCCTCGCCCAGGGCTGCTACGCTGAACCAGGCAAACGAGGAACACGCTCATCAGGAGGAAGCCGATGTCAGGGCAAACGGATCATGCCAACCTGTTCGACGATGCCCGCTCACGACTGGAGGAGGTATTCGATGCCATCGACGTGCACGGAGATGCCAGGGAGCGCCTGAGGCAGCCCAACCTGTCCCTTCAGGTCAGCGTGCCCGTGCGCATGGACGACGGCAGTCTCAAGGTCTTTCCCGGCTGGCGCGTGCAGTACAGCGACACCCTGGGGCCGGCCAAGGGCGGGATCCGCTTTCATCCCGACGTGAACCAGGAAGAAGTGACCACGCTGAGTTTCTGGATGGCGGTGAAGTGTGCCGTGGTCGACCTGCCCTACGGCGGCGGCAAGGGGGGCGTCAAGGTCGACCCCAAGCGGCTGTCGACGCTGGAACTGGAGCGCCTGGCCCGCGGCTACGTGCGCGCCATCGCCGATATCATGGGACCCGATCGCGATATCCCCGCCCCCGACGTCAACACCAATGCCACGGTCATGGGCTGGATGGCCGACGAGTTCGATCACCTCGCCCGCGGCAAGGTGCCTGCCGCCATCACCGGCAAACCGCCGGCCCTGGGCGGCTCGCTGGGCCGCGTCGCCGCTACCGGGCGCGGCGCCCTGCACGTGCTCGACCTGTGGGCGACCCGCGAGGAGCGCAGGCCCGAGGAGATCACCCTGGCGATACAGGGCTTCGGCAACGCCGCCTATCATTTCGCCCGCCTGGCGCATGCGCGAGGCTACCGCATCGTCGCGGTGTCCGACTCCAAGGGCGCCATCTACAGCCGTGAAGGCCTCGACCCGGACCCCATCATGGCGCAGAAGACCCGCAACCAGCGTCTGCACGACATGGTCTACTGTGACGACTCGGTTTGCATTGCCGAGGATGCAGAGCCGATCGAGCGCGACGACCTGCTGACCCTGGAGGTCGACGTCCTGGTTCTGGCGGCGCTCGAGAATCAGGTGCACGAACACAACGTCGACCAGCTGAAGGCCGGTGCCGTGCTCGAGATCGCCAACGGGCCGGTCACCAGTCGTGCCGATTCGCGGCTCGAAGCGCGAGGCGTGCCCGTACTGCCCGACGTGCTGGCCAACACCGGCGGCGTGATCGTCAGCTATTACGAATGGGTGCAGAACCGCAGCGGGGAACGCTGGGCCGAGGAGGAGATCGATTCTCGCTTGGCCAAGCGCCTCGAACGACAGAGCCGGCTGGTCTTCGAACGCGCCGAGCGGGAGGCAATTTCCTATCGCAAGGCGGCATATCGCCAGGGCATCGAGCGCATCGCCGAAGCCATCCAGCTGCGCGGCAACTGCCAGGACAGCGAGTGAGCGCCCGTGGCGGCGCACAGGTGACAAGAGCCAAGGAGGGGGCGACAATGGCGCCCCTTGCAGCAACCATCGGGTCGCCATGACGGAACCCTTGAGCATCCTTCATCGGGACGAGCATCTGGTCGCGGTGCACAAGCCCGCGGGCCTGCTGGTGCATCGTTCCAAGCTGGCCGGCGGCGAACGCGAGTTCCTGCTGCAGCGGCTGCGCGACCAGTTGGGCCAGCGGATCTACCCGGTGCATCGCCTCGACCGCCCCACCTCGGGTGTCATGGTCTTCGCCCTGAACCCGGCCACCGCGACCCGGCTGGGCGACAGCTTCGCCGAGCGCCGGGTCGCCAAGCGCTACCTGGCCGTGGTACGCGGCACCGGCCCGGAGTGCGAGCGGCTCGACTATGCCCTGCGCGAGGAGGACGGCAGCCGCCCCAAGAGTGAAATGCCGGCGCTCGAAGCCGTCACCGAAATCAGGCGGCTCGACAGCGTGGAACTGCCGGTCCAGGTGGATCGCTACCCTACCAGCCGCTACTCGCTGATGGAGGCCAGACCGCTTACCGGGCGCCGCCACCAGATCCGCCGCCACCTGTCGCGGCGCGGCTACCCCATCATCGGCGACGCCAAGCACGGCAAGGGCAACCACAACCGCTTCTTCGCCCAACGCCTGGGCTGCCCGCGGCTGCTGCTGGCCGCGGTTGGCCTGAGCTTCGACCACCCCGTAAGCGGGCATCGGCTGGCATTGAGCTGCGCCCTTGACGCCCCGATGACGGCCCTGTTCCAGCGCCTAGGCTGGGCCGGCCACCTGCCGGTCGATGGCGCCCGTTGTCCCGACGTCCCTCTGCCCGTCGCCACCTGACACCTGAGCCGGAGTTCGATACGCCCCATGACCGCTCCTCCAAGCCCGCACGATGTCGCCCCGCCGGCGCAGGATGACTACGACTTTCGCTTCGGCGGCATCCGGCGCCTCTACGGTGCCCGCGCCCTCGAGCGCTTCCGCGCCGCCCATGTGGTGGTGGTTGGCGTGGGTGGCGTCGGCAGCTGGGCGGTGGAGGCGCTGGCGCGCTCGGGCATCGGCCGGCTCACGCTGATCGATCTCGACGACGTCTGCGTCTCCAACGTCAACCGCCAGCTGCCGGCCCTCGACGGCACCATCGGTCGACCCAAGGTGGACGTGCTGGCCGAGCGCTGCCGGGCGATCCAGCCCGGCATCGAGGTCGCCGCCGATACCGCCTTCGTCACCTCGACCAACCTGGCGCAGCGCATCCCGGAAGACGCCGACTACGTGGTCGACGCCATCGACAGCGTGATGGCCAAGGCCGCACTGATTCACTGGTGCCGGCGGCGCAAGCTGCCCATCGTGGTGGCGGGCGCCGCCGGCGGCCAGACCGACCCCACGCGGATCAAGGTGGCGGATCTCGCGCGCAGCGAGCACGACCCGCTGCTGGCCAAGGTACGCGCCCGCCTGCGTCGCGACTACGGCTTCTCGCGCAACCCGAAGCGGCGCTTCTCCGTGGAGTGCGTCTATTCTGACGAACAGCTGGTCTACCCGGGCGTCGATGGCGAGGTCTGCCTGCAAAAGCCTGGCAGCGGCGAGTCGACCCGGCTCGACTGCGCTTCCGGCGTAGGCGCAGCCACCTTCGTGACCGGTGGCTTCGGCTTCATCGCCGCCTCGCGGGTCCTTGCCCGCCTGGCCAGGCAGGCCGCCGAGGCAGCGGCCGGCAACGACACGCCCCCCTGACTGGAGTCCAACGCGATGTCTCACCCCCTCCCCGTTCCCGGCATCTACAGCCACTACAAGGGCAACCGCTACGAGGTGCTCGGCGTCGCCCACCACAGCGAGACCGAGGAGCCCCTGGTGGTCTACCGCGCCCTGTACGGCGACTACGGTCTGTGGGTGCGTCCACTGGCCATGTTCACCGAAACCGTGGAAGTGCGCGGCGAGCCAGTGCCGCGCTTCGACCTCGAAAAGGCATTCAACTGAAGGTGGAACGGAGCCGCCAAACAAGACGGCACCGACGTGAATCGGTGCCGTGGGGGTTGCGCCAAGCCAGCGATCACTCGTCGCCGGCTTCCTGCATCTGGCGCAGCATGTAGTTCTCGATGCCGACCTTGTCGATCAGGCCGAGTTCGGTCTCGATATGGTCGATGTGCTCTTCTTCGTCTGCCAGGATGTCGCGAAGCAGGTCGCGGGAAACGTAATCCTTGACCTTCTCGCAGTAGGCGATGGCCTCGATGTAGTCCTTGCGCCCGTCATGTTCGAGCTTGAGATCGCTCTCGAGCATCTCGCGCACGTTCTCGCCGATGTGCAGCTTGCCGAGGTCCTGCAGGTTGGGCACGCCTTCGAGGAACAGGATGCGCTCGATCAGCTTGTCGGCGTGGTTCATCTCATCGATGGACTCGTCGTACTCCCACTTGGCCAGCGCCTTGAGGCCCCAGTCCTTGTACATCTTGGCGTGAAGGAAATACTGGTTGATCGCCACCAGCTCATTGCCGAGGGCCTGGTTGAGATACTTGATGACCTTGGCATCGCCTTTCATTGCCTTTCTCCCTTCTCTCGTCTCGGCCTGGGGCCTTGTCGTTGCATGATGCTCGAATCATCATAGGCAGTATCAGCCCAAAAACGCAAAAAATCCAACCGAGACAGTCGGTTGGATTTAATGGCAACAAGAATGAGAGAGATTGACAACGGCGAGCCGGGGCGCCCGAACTCTACACGGCATAGGCGAGGTCGTTGGCCGACGCCATCACGGCGGCCTTGACCGCTTCACGGGTGATGGTCTTGCCGACGCTGGCGCACTTGCCGCACTGGGTACCGCAGCCGGTTTCCTGCTGAACCTCGCGCCAGCTACGCGCACCGCCCTCGACGCTCTCACGAATCTTGCGGTCTGATACGCCCTTGCAGAGACATACGTACATCGACATCCACCTCGCTATGCTTACGATAGTTAATGTAAATGATTCGCATAGCCCATCGCAAGGGGGAATCGACTATTTTTTGATCTCGGTCAGCCGGCGCCTAGCGACGGCTCGCCCGGGGCAGGACCACCACTCGCGTGCCCGAGGCGATATCGGACCAGCTACGGCGCTCGGTATCGAACAGGACCCAGAGATAGCCGAGCCCGAAGGCCGCCAGCGACAGCCAGGCCACAAGGTAGCGCACCAGGCTCTGGCGCAGCGTGATCGAGTGCCCGCTGCGGGTCTGCACGCGCAGACGCCAGGCCTGCATTCCCAGCGTCATGCCGCCGCGCATCCAGGAGAAGGCGAAGAACAGGAAGGCGCCCATCACCAGCAGCAGCTGCAGCGACAGGCGCTGCGCGATGCCGGCACCGACCTCCTCGGCACCGAGGCCCAGCACCTGGCGCACGAAGACCACGTGCAGCACCCCGATCAGGATCCAGACCGCCACGACCAGCAGGGCGTCGTAGAGCATGGCGCCCAGGCGCCGTCCGAGGCCGGCCGGCCACACATCGTCGAGTTGGTCGAATCGTCGTTGCATCATCGTCTCTCGTTTCAGGTCCGTGCCGGCGGAGCTATTAGCCCGAGCGCCGCAGGAGGTACAGCCCGAGGGCGGCGCAGAGCAGGGTCGGTGCCAGCACGGCCCAGACCGGCGAGAATCCGAACACGGTGGAGGCCGGCGCCAGCAGGTCCTGCAGGTACTTGAACGACAGCCCCACGACCACGCCGTAGAACACCCGCGTCCCCGCCGCCACGGTACGCAACGGGCCGAACACGAACGACGCCGCGACCAGCACCAGCGAGGCCATGGTCAGCGGCAGCAGGAGCTTCTGCCAGAAATAGAGCAGCGGTTGGGTGGCCTGCTGGCCCTGGGAGAGCAGGTAGCGCGAGTAGGCCCACAGCTCGCTGGGCGCCTGGCTGCTGACGTCCCGCAGCAGGCGATTGAGCTGGTCGGGGGTCAGGCTCGTCTCCCATTCCAGCCGGTCGTGCGTCTCGGCTTCGGTACGGTCTTCGCCAAAGCGCGTGACGCTCACCTCCTCGAGCACCCAGCGGTTGTCCTCCCACGAGGCACGCGTCGCCTGGACGGCTTCGCGCAGCCGCCTGCCGTCGAAGACGTAGCGGGTCAGGTCGAGCACGGTGTCGTCGGCGCGAATGGCGCCGAAACGATAGACGCTGTCGCCCTCGCGCTGCCAGCCACCGCTCTGGGTCAGCAGGGCGCCTTCCCCCTGCATCTGTTCCAGGCGCCAGGCGCTGGCGAACTGCTCGGTACGAGGGCTGACGAATTCGGCGATCAGCAGCAGGATGACCACCACCAGGATGATCGGCTTCATCACCCCCCACAGGATACGCGCCAACGAGCGCCCCGCGGCACGCATCACCGTCAGCTCGTTGCTCGAGGCCATGCTGCCAAGGCCGATCAGCGCGCCGATCAGCACGCCCACCGGGGCATACTGATAGAAGCGCCAGGGCAGACGCATCAGCAGGTAGAGCAGCACCTGCAAGGCGCCGTAGTTGCCCTCGACATCGTCCAGGTCGTTGATATAGGTGATCACCAGATCGAGGCCGAGCAGCACCACCTGGACGACGAGGATCGCGCCCAGCACGTTGCGGGCGATATAGCGGTCGAGACGGTCCGTCAGCATCAGCGCATCCCCCTGCGCTGGTTGTGCATCAGCAGCCCCACGCCGAGCGCCAGGAACACGAGATGGATCGGCCACATGCCGATTGATGCCGACAGTGCCCCGCGGCCGATGGCATCCAGTGCCGCCAGCAGCAGGCTCAGGTAGCAGATGTGCAGGAAGATCGCCGGCAGCAGCTTGGCGAAGCGTCCCTGGCGCGGGTTGACCCGCGAGAGCGGCATCGCCATCAGCGTCAGGATGAACACCATCAGCGGCAACGACAGCCGCCACTGCAGCTGGGCCTGGGCACGGGACGAGCCGTCATCGAGCAGCTCGGCCGTGGTGGCGTACTCCGCCGACTCCAGCTCACGCTGCTCGCCGCCGAGCGAGAGCCGCACGGCGTAGGTCCCGAACTCCAGTCGCTCGGCTTCGAAGCGCCCCGGCTCGACGCTGTAGCGTTCGCCGTCGGCCAGCACCAGGAAGCGGCTGCCGGTCTCGGGGTCCACGGTCTGGTAGCCGCTGCCGGCGCGAGTCACGGCGGTTTCCGGGGTGCCGTCGCGTCGACGCTGGCGCTCGCTGATGAAGACCTCCTGCATTTGCTGTCCGTCGGGGCTGAAGGCCTCGGTGTAGGCGGTGCGACCGCCGCCGAAGTCCTGGAAGCGCCCCGGCGCCAGGGCGGTGAAGTCGAGCCGGCTGCGCTGCTCCTCGAGCATCACCGCGTTGTGCAGTGCCCCGGCCGGGGTCAACCACAGGCTGCACAGCCCCACCACGACCGCCACCAGGGTGGCCGGCACCAGGCTGACCTGGAACAGCCGGGCAGGACTGGTGCCGCAGGCCACCAGCACGGTGATCTCGCTGTTGAGGTAGAGCTGGCCGTAGGCCAGCAGAATGCCGAGAAAGAAGGCCAGCGGCAGGATCAGCTCGAGAAAGCCGGGCAGATGATAGAGCATCAGGTTGCCGAGGATGGTGGCGGGAATGTCGCCCTCCGCGGCATCGGTGAAATAACGAATGAACCGGCTGCCCATGATGACCAGCAGCAGCACGCCGGCGACGGCGGCCATGGTGAGCAGGATTTCGCGGGTCAGGTACCGAAAAATGATCATGCAGCGGTCTTCCATGCAATGGCGCCATGCCTTGAGTACACTGGGGTGATTCGGCAGTGGCCTGGAGCCGTGCCGGCATTATCCAGAATCCCCCATCGCTTGTCTTGTGGAGTCACCATGGAATTCCCAGTTCAGACGGCCAATCCCGCCAAGGCCGAATCGGCCTGCATCGTGGTCCCGATCCTCAAGGACGGCGACCTGCTGCCCGCCGCCGCCAAGCTCGACGACGCCAGCGAGCGGCTGATCGGCCAGTTGATCGAGCGCGGCGACTTCGACGCCAAGCTGGGCAACGTGCAGCTGATTCCCTTCGCCCCCGGTCTGTCCGCCGACCGCCTGCTGCTGGTGGGCCTGGGCGAGCGCGACAAGTGCCAGGAGCGCGCCTTCATCCGGGCGTTGGATGCCGCTTTCAGCGCCGCCGCCGGCCTGAAGATCGAGGACCTCGCCGTGGCCTTCACCGACGTGCCGGTTCCCGAACGCAGCGTCGCCTGGAAGGCCCGCATGACCGCCGAAGCCGCGCAGCGCGCCGTCTACCGCTTCGACGAGTTCAAGTCGGAGAAAGCGCCGCGCCCGCCACTGGACCAGGTCACCCTGCTGCTGAGCGACGCCGAGGCCGCCGACGAGGCGCGCGAGGGCGCACGCATCGGTAACGCCGTAGGCCAGGGGGTGGCCTACACCCGCACCCTGGGCAACCTGCCGGGCAACGTCTGCACCCCGAGCTACCTGGCCGAGCAGGCCGAACAGCTGGGTCGCGAATCGGGCGGTGCCCTCGAGGTCGAGATCCTCGACGAGGCGGCGCTGGAGGAGCTCGGCGCCCACAGCCTGCTCTCGGTGGGCCGCGGCAGCGAGCAGCCCTCACGCCTGATCGTGATGAAGTACCAGGGCGCCGAGAGCGCCGACGAGGCGCCCCACGTGCTGGTGGGCAAGGGCATCACCTTCGACACCGGCGGCATCTCGCTCAAGCCCGGCGAGGCGATGGACGAGATGAAGTTCGACATGTGCGGGGCGGCCAGCGTGTTCGGCACCGCCAAGGCGGTGCTCGGCATCCGCCCCAAGCTCAACCTGGTGTTCATCGTCGCCGCCGCAGAGAACATGCCCGACGGCCGCGCCACCAAGCCCGGCGACATCATCAAGACGCTGAAAGGCCTCACCGTCGAAGTACTCAACACCGATGCCGAAGGGCGCCTGGTGCTGTGCGATGCCCTGACCTACGCCGAGCGCTTCGAGCCCGCCAGCGTGGTCGACATCGCCACCCTGACCGGGGCGGCCATCATCGCCCTGGGCCACCACGCCACCGGCCTGCTCTCCAACGACGACGACCTGGCGCTCGACCTGCTCGACGCCGGCGAAGCCGCCTGGGACCGCGCCTGGCACCTGCCGCTGTGGGACGAGTACAAGGAGCAGCTCGACTCCAACTTCGCCGACATGGCCAACATCGGCGGGCGCCCGGCCGGCACCATCACTGCCGCCTGCTTCCTCTCGCGCTTCGCCGACAAGTTCCCCTGGGCACACCTGGACATCGCCGGCACCGCCTGGACCTCGGGCAAGCAGAAAGGCGCCAGCGGCCGCCCGGTGGGGCTCTTGACCCAATACCTGCTCGACCGCGAGGAGGAGGCGCGCCAGGTCGAGAACGACGGCTGACGCCGCCAAGGTTGCCATCGCCGCCGGCAACCGTTACATCTGACGCATTGCACGCCCCGGGTCGGCCGACCCGGGGCGTCAAGAAGCCCAAGAAAACGCCGGAATCCCGGCATAGCGGAGACCCTTTTGCCGTGCCCAACGCCACCTTCGAGATACTGCCAAGCGCCATGCCCACGGCAGCCAACATTCGTGACGACATCCTTGCCAACCCCGGTTTCGGTCGTTACTTCAGCGACCACATGGCCCACGTGCGCTGGACGGCCGAGGCCGGCTGGCACGGCCACGAGGTGCGCCCCTACGGCCCGTTGACCCTCGACCCGGCGGCGGCCGTGCTGCACTACGGCCAGGAAATCTTCGAGGGCATCAAGGCCTACCGCCACGCCGACGGCTCGGTGTGGTCGTTCCGCCCGGAGAAGAACGCCGAGCGCTTCCGCCGCAGCGCCCGCCGCCTGGCGCTGCCCGAACTCAGCGACGAGGACTTCGTCGGTTCGCTCAAGGCGCTGCTCGCCCAGGACCACGCCTGGGTGCCGACGCCCCGCAACGAGGCCGACGAGTCGAGCCTCTACCTGCGCCCGTTCATGATCGCCAGCGAGAAGTTCCTCGGTGTGCGTCCGGCCCACGAGGTCGACTACTACGTGATCGCCTCCCCCGCCGGCGCCTACTTCAAGGGCGGCATCGCCCCGGTGTCGATCTGGCTCTCCTCGCACTACAAGCGCGCCGCCCCCGGCGGCACCGGCTTCGCCAAGTGCGGCGGCAACTATGCCGCCTCGCTGGCTGCCCAGAAGGAAGCCGAGAAGCACGGCTGCAGCCAGGTCGCCTTCCTCGACGCCGCCGAGAACAAGTGGGTCGAGGAGCTGGGCGGCATGAACCTGTTCTTCGTCTACAAGGACGGCCGCCTGGTCACGCCGCGCCTGACCGACACCATCCTCGAGGGCGTGACCCGCGACTCGGTGCTCACCCTCGGCCGCGACGAAGGCTTCACCCCGGAGGAGCGCGCCATCAGCATCGACGAGTGGCGCGACGGCGTGGCTTCCGGCGATATCGCCGAGGTCTTCGCCTGCGGTACCGCCGCGGTGATCACCCCGGTGGGCCAGTTGATCAGCGAAGACGACACCATCCAGATGCCCGACGCCGGCAACGAGATCGCCAAGCGCCTGCGCGGCAAGCTGCTCGATCTGCAGTACGGCCGCGCCGAAGATACGCATGGTTGGTTGACCCGCCTGGTGTAACAGCGAAGTCGCCGCAATGGGCTCGCTGGTGCGAGTCCGTTGCCACCACGACTATTACCACTGAGGCGAGGGGCGCCGAAGGGCAGGCCGGCGCGGAGGTCCTACGCCAGGGATGGCGTCGGTAGCGTACAGGGAAGTATTCACAGCGCCTCCGCGAAGGCCTGCCCGTCGGGAAAGCCCCGAGCAGACTCTGATGACCCAAGTAGATTTCTACATCCTCCCCGACACCACGCTGGAAGCACGGCTCGACTTCGCCTGTCGGCTGGCCGAGACCATCGCCGGCAAGGGCTTCCGGCTGCATCTGCACGCCGAGGACGAAGCCATGGCCAGCGATCTCGACGAACGGCTGTGGACCTTTCGCCCCGAGGCCTACCTGCCCCACGCCCTGCTCGGCAGCGAGATGGCCGAGAGCGTGGCGGTGACCATCGGCTGGGAGCAGCCGCCCGAGCCGAGCGCCGAAGCGCCCATGGCGCTGCTCAACCTCGACCCGGGCATCCCCGAGTGGTTCTCGCGCTTCGAGCGGGTCGCCGAGATCATCAACCAGCACCAGCAGGTGCTCGTCGCCAAGCGCGAGTGCTGGCAGACCTACAAGCAGCGCGGCTATCCCGTCAAGGCCCATCAGCTCAAGGGGTGAGTCCCGTCCCGGTGTTACGAGAGGCCGCCTATACCGGGGCTGATCCGGCGACAGGGACTGCGAGGAGGCGCTGTGAACCCATCCCTGGGCGCTACTTTTGCCATCCCTGGCAAAAGACCTCCTCTTCGCCCTGCCCCCGGCGCCCCTCAGAGGCTGTACCGATCCGTCCGTTCACGTCTGGCTGACGCCAAGCACCCCATCGCGCTATAATCGAGCCCATTTTTCGCACGCTTTCGACGACTTCCCGCCGCCCGGCCCCACGACCCGGCGGCGATCATTTCTGGACCCGGAACGCCCCATGGACAAGACCTACCAACCCGAGCAGATCGAATCCCGCTGGTACGAGCGCTGGGAGGCCGACGGCCGCTTCGCCCCCTCGGGCGAGGGCGAACCCTACTCGATCATGATCCCGCCGCCCAACGTCACCGGCAGCCTGCACATGGGCCATGCGTTCCAGGACACCATCATGGACACGCTGATCCGCTGGAAGCGCATGCAGGGCAACAACACCCTGTGGCAGGTCGGCACCGACCACGCCGGCATCGCCACCCAGATGCTGGTCGAGCGCAAGGTCGCCGCCGAAGAGGGCAAGAGCCGCCACGACCTGGGCCGCGACGCCTTCATCGACAAGGTCTGGGAGTGGAAGCACGAATCCGGCGGCCACATCACCCGCCAGCTGCGCCGCATGGGCGCCAGCGTCGACTGGTCGCGCGAGCGCTTCACCATGGACGACGGCTTCTACCAGGCGGTGCAGGAAGTCTTCGTGCGCCTCTATGAAGAGGATCTGATCTATCGCGGCAAGCGCCTGGTCAACTGGGACCCGACCCTGCACACTGCCATCTCCGATCTCGAGGTGGAGAACCGCGAGCAGCAGGGTCAGTTCTGGCACTTCCGCTACCCGCTGGCCGACGGCGTGACGACCGATGCCGGCCTCGATTATCTGGTCGTCGCCACCACCCGCCCCGAGACGATGCTCGGCGACACCGGCGTGGCGGTGAATCCCGAGGACCCGCGCTACGCCTCGCTGATCGGCAAGTTCGTCGAGCTGCCCTTGGTCGGCCGGCGCATCCCCATCGTCGCCGACGAGCACGCCGACATGGAGAAGGGCTCGGGCTGCGTGAAGATCACCCCGGCCCACGACTTCAACGACTACGAGGTGGGTCGTCGCCACGGCCTGCCCTTGATCAACGTCTTCACCCAGGACGCGGCGATCCTGCCCCAGGCCGAGGCCTTCGACATCCAGGGCCGCCCGCTGCCCGAGATCGACTTGAGCCTGCCCGCCGCCTACGCCGGCCTCGACCGCTTCGAGGCACGCAAACAGATCGTCGCCGACATGGAGGCCGCCGGGCTGCTCGAGCAGATCGAGACGGTCAACAACACCCTGCCCTACGGCGACCGCTCCGGCGACGTCATCGAACCGCTGCTCACGGACCAGTGGTTCGTCGCCGTGGAGAGCCTGGCGGGGCCCGCCATCGCCGCGGTGGAGAACGGCGACATCCAGTTCGTGCCCAGGAACTACGAGAACATGTACTTCTCGTGGATGCGCGACCTGCAGGACTGGTGCATCTCGCGCCAGCTGTGGTGGGGCCACCGCATTCCCGCCTGGTACGACAGCGAAGGCAACGTCTATGTCGCCCGCACCGAGGCCGAGGCAACGGCGAAATATCTTGAGCAAATGGCAGCGACGAGCGGTACGCATGCCATCGCGCTGACACACCTCAAAAACAAGAACCTGTTGGTTAACGGAGTGTTGAATGAAGAAGGCATTGCTCAATTAACTGACACATTCGGGCTCGAAAGACTGACCCAGGACGAGGACGTGCTCGACACCTGGTTCAGCTCGGGGCTGTGGACCTTCGGCACCCTGGGCTGGCCGGAGAAGACGCCGGAGCTGGCGACCTTCCACCCCTCCAGCGTGCTGGTCACCGGCTTCGACATCATCTTCTTCTGGGTCGCGCGGATGATCATGCTGACCCTGAAGTTCATGGACGAGGTGCCGTTCAAGACCGTCTACGTCCACGGCCTGGTGCGCGACGGCCAGGGTCAGAAGATGTCCAAGTCGAAGGGCAACGTGCTCGACCCCATCGACCTGATCGACGGCATCACCCTGGACGCGCTGCTCGAGAAGCGCACCGGCAACATGATGCAGCCGCAGAAGGCCAAGGCGATCGCCAAGGCCACCCGCGACGAGTTCCCCGAGGGCATCGAGCCCCACGGTACCGACGCGCTGCGCTTCACCTTCCTTTCCCAGGCCACCACCGGGCGCGACATCAAGTTCGACATGGGTCGCCTCGACGGTTACCGCAACTTCTGCAACAAGCTGTGGAACGCCTCGCGCTACGTGCTGATGAACGCCGAAGGCCAGGACTGCGGTGCGCAAGGTGGCGAGGTCGAGCTGTCGCTGGCCGATCGCTGGATCGTCTCGCGTCTGCAGCAGACCGAGGCCCAGGTGACCAAGGCGATGGAGGAATTCCGCTTCGATCATGCCTCCCAGGCGCTCTACGAGTTCGTCTGGAACGAGTACTGCGACTGGTACCTGGAGCTCTCCAAGCCGGTGCTGTGGGACGAGGGCGCCAGCGCGGCAGCCAAGCGCGGCACCCGCCGCACCCTGGTGCGGGTGCTGGAGGCGATCCTGCGCCTGGCCCACCCGATGATGCCGTTCATCTCCGAGGAGATCTGGCAGCGCGTGGCGCCGCTGGCGGGTAAACAAGGCGATTCGATCATGGCGCAGCCTTGGCCCGTGGCGGAGCAGGAGAAGATCGACGAGCAGGCGACCCGCGACATCGAGTGGCTCAAGGGCGTGATCGTGGCGGTGCGCAACGTGCGCGCGGAGATGAACATCGCCCCGGGCAAGCCGCTGGAAGTCCTGCTGACCAAGGGCTCGGCGGCCGATCGCGAGCGCCTCGAGGCCAACCGCCTGTTCCTGGCCAAGCTGGCCAAGCTCGCAAGCGCCACCTGGCTCGACGACCCGAGCGAGGCGCCGCTGTCGGCCACGCAGCTGGTCGGCGACATGGAGGTGCTGGTGCCGATGGCCGACCTGATCGACAAGGATGCCGAGCTCGCCCGCCTGGCCAAGGAGATCGACAAGCAGGACAAGCTGATCGGCGGCATCGAGAAGAAGCTTTCCAACGAGAGCTTCGTCGCCAAGGCGCCCGAGGCGGTGGTCGAGAAGGAGCGCGGCAAGCTCAAGGAGTACCAGGCGGCGCGCAACCTGCTGCTCGAGCAGCGCGACAAGATCGCCGCGCTCTGATCAGCGGCCCGATACCGCCGCGCTCTGATCAGCGGCCCGATACCGCCGCGCTCTGATCAACGGCCCGACACCGCCGCCAGGAGACGACACGAATGCCTCGAGACGACAGCACCATGGCCGGCCACCGCCAGGGCTTGACCCTCGAGGCGATCCGCCCGCTGTTTCCGCTGCTCGAGCGCAACAGCGCCGGGGCGATCCTGGTCGACGAATCGAGCCGTCTCATCTGGATCAACGCCTGTTACTGTCGGCTGCTGGGCATCGACGATCCGGCCAGTGTGATCGGCCGCCCCGTGGGCGAGGTGATCCCGCACACGCGCATGCCCGAGGTGGTACGCAGCGGGCAGCCCATTCTGCTCGACATCATGGAGTACCAGGCGCGGCAACTGGTCGTCACGCGGCTGCCGCTGCACGATCCGACCAGCGGCCGGGTCAACGGTGCCGTGGCCTTCATCGTGTTCGACGACCTGGGCCCCCTGGCGCCGCTGATCGGCAAGTACCGCCGCCTGCAGCACGACCTGGCGGTGGCCCGGCGCGCCCTGGCAAGCCGCGGCTCACGCTACGCGCTGGCCGATTTCGTCGGCGCCAGCCCCGCGGTGCTCGAGGTCAAGCGCCGCGCCCGCCTGGCCGCCGCTCGCGCCACCCCGGTGCTGCTGCTGGGCGAGACCGGCACCGGCAAGGAGGTGCTGGCCCAGGCCATCCACGGCGACTCGCCGCGGGGGGCCAGTCCCTTCGTTGCCGTCAATGTGGCCGCGGTGCCCGAGAACCTGCTCGAGGCGGAGTTCTTCGGCGTCGCCCCGGGCGCCTACACCGGCGCCGACAAGCGCACCCGCCAGGGCAAGTTCCAGCTCGCCGACGGCGGCACCCTGTTCCTCGACGAGGTCGGCGACATGCCGCTGGCGCTGCAGGCCAAGCTGCTGCGCGCGCTGCAGGAGGGCGAGGTGGAGCCGCTCGGCTCCAACGAGATCAAGCGCATCGACGTGCGCGTGATCGCCGCCACCAGCCGCGACCTGGAAGCCATGGTCGCCGAGGGCAGCTTCCGCTCAGATCTCTACTATCGCCTCAACGTGCTGCGCATTCAGGTTCCCCCGTTGCGCGACCGCCTGGCCGACCTCGGCATTCTGTGCGAGACCCTGCTCGGCCGGATCGCGGCGGAGAGCGGCGAGCCCCGCGCCGAGATCAGCGCCGAGGCCGTGGCGCTGCTTCAGCGTCACGACTGGCCTGGCAACATCCGCGAGCTGCGCAACGTGCTCGAGCAGACCCTGGCCCTGAACGAGGCCTGCAGCGTCATCGACGTGCCGGAGCTGGGCGCCGCCCTGCGTCTCCCCACCCAGGCCGGTGACGCAGCGGTGCCCACCACCAGCGTTCGTCCGCTGGGAGAGATCGTCGCCGAAGCCGAGCGTACCGCGCTGGCCAACGCCCTCGCTGCCTGTCATGGCAATAAGTCACGCGCGGCCCGCCTGCTGGGCATTCCCCGCTCGGTGCTCTACGACAAGCTCTCCAGACTGTCCGTTAATCCAGACAATTGACCGGTTTTCGGTCAAATTTCTTTTCGACCAAGGTCTAGAACTGTCCGAATCAGCGGACAGCCACTGCAACACGCCCTCCTAAATAAAACTCAACTTTTTGATTTAACGATTCTTTTTATTTCTGGCATGAAGTCTGCAATGCGTTGTGGCATGCGTCGCCCGAGCGGCGCTGAGGGTCGCTTCGCAGGGCGATCCATACAACATCCCATCGCCAGGCATCGACCAGGCGTCGTACCGACAACAATTCCCAAGGAGCCTTCATGTCGTTCACTCCCACTTTCGCCGCTCGCCTACGTCCGCTCACCCTCGGCGTGGCCGCTGCCGCCCTGATGGCGGGCGTCGCCACCACCGGTACCGCCGAAGCCCAGGAGCAGGTGCGCTGGCAGGTGCCCATCGCCTTTCCCTCGCACCTGGTCGGCCTGAGCACGCCGGTGCGCTTCCTCAGCGAATCGCTGGAGCAGGCTTCCGGCGGCAGCATTAATTTGCGCTACTACGAGCCGGGCGAGCTGATCCCGCCGTTCGAAATCCTCGATGCCGTCTCCGAAGGCCGCTACGACGCCGGCTTCACCTGGGTCGGCTACGACCAGGGCAGCATCCCCTCGCTGCCGCTGTTCGCCGGCGCGCCGTTCGGCATGGAGCCGCCCGCCTACCTGGCCTGGCACTACTTCGGCGGCGGCCAGGAACTGCTCGAGGAGATCTACGCCGACTACGACGTCCAGCCGCTGCTGTGCAGCATGATCGGCCCGGAAGCCGCCGGCTGGTTCGCCGAGCCGCTGGAGTCGCTCGATCAGATCGACGGCCTGCGCATTCGCTTCGCCGGCATCGGCGGCCGCGTGCTGGAGCGCCTGGGCGCCTCGGTCACCATGATCCCCGGCGGCGAGCTCTACCAGGCCATGGAGCGCGGCACCATCGACGCCACCGAGTTCTCCGCCCCGGCGGTGGACCGCATCCTCGGCATGCAGGAGATCGTGCAGAACTACGTGATGCCGGGCTGGCACCAGACCTTCACCACCGCCCACCTGCTGATCAACAAGGAGAGCTGGGAGGCGCTGGAGCCGCAGACCCAGGCGATGATCGACATGGGTTGCCGTGCGGCCACCCTCTACGGCTACTCCGAGAGCGAGATCGAAACACCCAAGGCGCTGCGCGACTTCGAGCAGGAGGGCGTCAACGCCCAGGTCTTGCCCGACGAGGTGCTGTCGGAGCTGCGCCGGGTGACCAACGAGGTGCAGGCCGAGATCGCCGCCGAGGACGAAATGTTCGGCCGCGTGCTCGAGAGCCAGCGCGAGTTCATGAAGCTGCACGGCAACTGGCACGTCAAGGGCCACCTGCCGCGCTCCTACTACGCCCCGGAAAATCTCGAGAACTGAGCCGGCCGCCCGGTAGCGGGCGGCCTCTGCCAGCCATAAGCGACAGCGGCCCCCGCCGTAAGGCGGGGCCGCCCCGTGTTCCCAACGCCCCGGAGTCACCCCATGAGCGTCAACGAATCAGCGGCCTCTGCCCAGGGGCCGGAGGGCCACTCCGTGCCGGAATTGCCCACCAACCGCCTCAGCTATCGCCTCGACCTGACCATCCTGCTGTTCGGCCGCGCCGTCTCCTGGCTGTGGCTCGCCACCATGGCGGTCGTGCTGACCAACGTGGTCAACCGCTTCATCCTCGGCCGTGGCTCGATCGCGGTGGAAGAGCTCTCCTGGCACCTGTTCGGCGCCACCATGATCCTCACCCTGGCCTACGCCGTGGTCAGCGACGATCACGTGCGCGTCGACGTGATCCGCGAGAAGTTCTCTCTGCATACCCAGGCCTGGATCGAGCTGGCAGGCATCGTGCTGCTGGCGCTGCCGATCCTCTACCTGATGACCGAGGCGCTGTTCGAGTACGGCTACCGCGCCTTCGCACGCGGCGAGCGCTCCCAGGCGCCGAGCGGCCTGCCCTATCGCTTCATCATCAAGACCCTGATTCCCATCGGCCTGACGCTGGTCGCCGTGGCGCTGTTCTCGCGAGCGCTGCGCTGCGCCACGCTGCTGTTCGGTTTCCCCCGGCCTCTTCGCCAGACCACACCGCGGCACTAGCGGCGCGCCGCCCTCCGCCATACGCCACGTTCATCTAGCGAGATCGACTATGGGACTGGAACAATTTCTCGTGCTGGCCATGTTCGCCAGCTTCATGGGCCTGCTGCTGCTGGGCTTCCCGGTGGCCTGGTCGCTGGCCGGCATCGGCTTCGTCTTCGCCGTCATCGGTCACCTGCTGGTGGAGTTCGCCGGCGCCGACCTGTGGTTCTCCTGGGGCGGCACCATCGGCGTGCTGGACCGTCGCATCTACGGCATCGTCGCCAACGAACTGATGGTGGCGCTGCCGCTGTTCATCTTCATGGGCATCATGCTCGACCGCTCCGGCATCGCCGAGCGCCTGGTCACCTCGCTGGTGCGCGTGCTCGGCGGCCTGCGCGGCGGCTACGCCATCACCGTGGTGATCGTCGGCGTGCTGCTGGCGGCTTCCACCGGCATCGTCGGCGCCTCGGTGGTGCTGCTCGGCATGCTGTCGCTGGGGCCGATGATGCGCGCCCAGTACAACAAGTCGCTGGCGGTGGGTACCGCCTGCTCGGTGGGGACCCTGGGTATTCTGGTGCCGCCGAGCATCATGCTGGTACTGATGGCGGACCGCATGGGCACCTCAGATGCCTCGGTGGGACGGCTGTTCATGGCCGCGCTGGTTCCCGGCGTGATGCTCGGCGTGCTCTATGTCGCCTACATCCTGATCGCCGCCTATCTGAACAAGGACCTGGCACCGGCGCCCAAGGACCGCGAGCCGCTCGACGCGCGCGCCTTCCTGCAGGTGTTCTGGGCGGTGTTGCCGCCGTTGGGCCTGATACTGGCCGTGCTCGGCTCGATCTTCACCGGCTTCGCCACCACCACCGAGGCCTCCGCGGTAGGTGCGCTGGGGGCCATGCTGCTGGCCCTGGTCAACCGCCGGCTCAGCCTCACGACCCTGCGCCAGGCGCTCTACCAGACCAGCCGCACCACGGCCTTCATCTTCGCCATCTTCATCGGCGCCACGGTGTTCGCCGCCGTGCTGCGCGGGCTGGGGGGCGACGACGTGGTGCGCTTCGCCCTCACCGGCCTGCCCTTCGGCGAGACCGGTATCGTGCTGACCATCCTCGCCGTGGTGTTCCTGCTCGGCTTCTTCCTCGACTGGGTGGAGATCACCCTGATCATTCTGCCGCTGGTGGCCCCGGTGGTCATGAACCTGGGGGTGGATCCGCTGTGGTTCGCGATGCTCTTCGCCATCTGCCTGCAGACCTCTTTCCTGACGCCACCGGTGGGCTTCGCGCTGTTCTACATCAAGGGCGTCTGCCCGCCGGAGATCACCACCCGTGACATCTATCTCGGGGTCGCACCCTTCGTCGCCATCCAGCTGCTCGGGCTTGCGCTGGTGTTCTTCTTCGCCCCACTGGCGACCTGGCTGCCCAACGCCATGTATGGCGGCAACTGACAACGGAGACCGGACATGCAACTCATCGACAAGACGGCCCTGATCACCGGCGCCGGCGGCGGCATCGGCCGCGCCATCGCCGAGCGCTATGCCCGCGAGGGCGCCAGGGTCGCGGTGGCTGACCTCGACCTGGCTGCCGCCGAGGCCACCGTCGCGCAGATCCGCGCGCAAGGCGGCGACGCCATGGCACTGGCCATGGACGTCACCGACGAAGGCGCGGTGGACACTGGCGTCGCCGCGGTAGTGGAGCGCTGGGGCAGCCTGGACATCGCCATTGCCAACGCCGGCATTCAGCACATCGCGCCGCTGCATGCCTTGTCCTTCGCCGACTGGCGCAGGGTGATGGCGGTACACCTCGACGGCGCCTTCCTGGTCACCAGCGCCGCCCTGCGTCAAATGTACCGTCAGCCGAGCGGCGGCTGTCTGCTCTACATGGGCTCGGTGCACAGCAAACTCGCTTCGCCGCTCAAGGCGCCCTACGTGGCCGCCAAGCACGGCTTGCTGGGGCTGTGCCGCAGCGTGGCCAGGGAAGGGGCGGCACACCGGGTTCGCGCCAACGTGATCTGCCCCGGCTTCGTACGCACGCCGCTGGTGGACAGGCAGATCCCCGAGCAGGCCGAGGCGCTGGGCATCTCGGAGGAAGCGGTGATCCGCGACGTGATGCTCAAGGATACCGTGGACGGCGAGTTCACCACGCTGGACGACATCGCCGAGGTTGCGCTGCACCTGGCGGCCTTCCCTACGGCGGCGCTGACGGGCCAGTCGGTGGTGGCCAGCCACGGGTGGTACATGCAGTAGTCACGATAAGTTAAAGAACGCTGTTCCGTTACGTTCCCTTACGCTAGAATGGGGCATCGCTATCTCCATCGTGCGTGCCCCTCATGTCACACTTCGAACCGATCTTCAGTCCAGGCCGTATCCTGCTGTTCAACCTGCTCGGCGCCCTGCTGGTCTGGTCCTGGCTCTCGCCCAGCCTGCTGTTCTGGACCGAACTGGACGACGCCGTCTTCTTCACCACCAACGCCTGGCTGAGCGGTGACAACGATGCCTGGGTGCTGTTCGTGGCGGCGCTCAACACCCGCGTGTTCGACGTGGCCAGCCTGCTGGTGCTGCTGGCCCTCTTCGTGTGGGCGATGAGCCGCGACCCATGGCACCCCAACCGCCTGCTGCGCTGGGGCGGCATCGGCGTCGCCATGCTGCTGGCGGCGGTGTTCATCGCGCAGGGGGTGCGCCTGGCAATACCCTATACCCACCCCAGCCCCACCCTGGTCTACGATAACGTCAACCTGGTGACGCAGCTGGTCGACCTGCCCACCAAGGACAGCTCTGCCAGCAGCTTCCCGGGCGACCATGGCATCAACCTGTTCCTGTTTGCCGCCTTCATGTGGCGCTTCGCCGGCCTGCGTGTCGCCCTGGTCAGCGCGGCCTTCGCGGTCCTGCTCAGCGCCCCGCGTATCCTCAGCGGTGCCCACTGGTTCAGCGACGTGTTCTTCGCCGCTTTGGCGATCAACCTGATCGCAACACCGTGGATCCTGCTCACCCCGGCCGGCCCGGCACTCGCTCGCGCGATCGGCGCCGGGCTGCTCACGCTGCGAGGCGCGTTACCCGACCGGCCGAGCTTGGGCTAGCCCGCTAGCCCGCAAGGGCGCGGGCTTCAGCCCGACCTCTTGCGTCGATGCGTCGAGGGCTCCTTGGGCTGTCAGTTGGCTCTCTTCCAGCCGCCCAATACCCGCTGGTCCGGCCCGAAGAGCACCAGTCGATCATGGTCGATAAGAAAGCGGTAGGCGTTCTCCATCATTCCGGTAACCCGCTTGGCATCCTCGAGCTGCGCGCACCCGCGGCGGGTAGTGGCAAGCTCGCTGAACTGGATGCGGTTGCCCTCGTCCAGGCGCACCCGGCCATTGAGCTGGTTGCAGCCGTCGCTGCCGCTGACACGACCGTCTGACGAAACGGTGAAATGCGGCGTCTCGGGCATGGAGAGCCGCTCGTCGGTGCCCACCAGCAGCAGGTTCCAGCGCGGCCCCACCACCGGATGATCGCTGGCGACACGCTCGCCCTCCTGGCGCGTCGGCTCGGAGGGCTGGCTGCCGCACGCCGCCAGCAGGGCGGCGGCTGCCGTCATCAGGCCCAGGCGGGCCACAAGCGTCTTCATCATGGAATTTCTTCTTCTCTCAAGGGCTGAATTCAACGCCGCACGGCCAGGCGCAAAGGCACTCCCGACCCTACCAGGCGCCGGTGTTCGGCATGGATGCCCAGGGCTCCCGCGGCGGCAGCGCCTCGCCCTTCTGCAGCAGCTCGACG
The DNA here is from genome assembly GCF_015992245.1 of Halomonas sp. SS10-MC5. NCBI lineage: Bacteria > Pseudomonadati > Pseudomonadota > Gammaproteobacteria > Oceanospirillales > Halomonadaceae > Halomonas > Halomonas sp. SS10-MC5. The sequence goes on from NZ_CP065435.1 coordinate 3,860,698, forward strand.
GAGATGCCGTCGGGGCTGCGCACGAAGGCCATGTGGCCGTCGCGTGGCGGCCGATTGATGGTCACGCCCCCCGCCTGCAGGCGCTCGCAGAGGGCGTAGATGTCCTCGACGCGATACGCCAGATGACCGAAGTTGCGCCCACCGCCGTACTCCTCCGGGTCCCAGTTGTAGGTCAGTTCCAGCTCAGGCGACTTGAGCTCGGCGGAGCGGGACTCGTCCTCGGGTGCAGCGAGAAAGACCAGGGTGAAGCGCCCCTTCTCGTTCTCCTTGCGCCGGACTTCCACTAGCCCCAGCAGGTCGCAATAGAAGTGCAGCGACGCGTCCAGATCACTGACGCGAACCATGGTGTGCAGATACTGCATGACCCCCTCCTTGTGTCGTGTCCCACTCACTCATGAGTGTATTCGTTGAAGATGGCCGGCGTACGATCCTCATGGCGCCAGGTCAGCACGGCGTAATCGTCCTGGCGTCCGGTTTCCATGCCGGGCGAGCCATGCGGCATACCGGGCACGGCTAGCCCCGCCACGTCGGGCTGCTCCTCGAGCAGCCGCTTGATGTCGGCAGCGGGCACGTGACCCTCGATCACATAGCCCTCGACCAGCGCCGTGTGGCAGGAGGCCAGCTCCGGCGTGACACCATGCTCGATCTTGACCGTGCGCATGTCATCGCTCTTGTGCCGGCGCACCTCGAAACCCTCCTCCTCGAGATGTTCGGCCCAGGCCGAGCAGCAGCCGCAGTTGGGGTCCTGGTACATCTCGACCACGGGGGCGGCCGATGAGGAGAGGCTGAAGTGGGCCGCCAGCAAGCCGCCCGCCAGGGCGGTGAGCAGCGCTGCCTTCCGGGTCTTGCGGTTTGCGGGTAGGATCTTCATGTCGGTGGCTCCCGATGCGTTGCGTCGCCTAGTGAGGGGAATCGTGACAAGCCGCCGACGAATTGCCAATACCCCAAGCACAAGAGAGCCGAAATGGCGCACTATTGCGATCTGGCCCCCGGCCACCCCTGGCACGGCCCCTACCACCAGGAGGAATACGGCTTCCCGGTCGGGGACGACACGGCCCTGTTCGAGCGCCTCGTGCTGGAGATCAACCAGGCCGGGCTGTCGTGGCTGACGGTACTGAAGAAGCGCGACGCGTTTCGGCGTGCCTTCGACCGCTTCGACATCGACCGGGTTGCCGCCTTCGGCGACACCGACCGCGCACGACTGCTCGCCGATGCCGGCATCATTCGCAACCGGCTCAAGATCGAGGCGGTGATTCACAACGCTAGCGTGATCCAGGCCCTGCGCGAAGAGTATGGCAGCTTCGCCGGCTGGCTCGATCATCATCACCCACTGCCGCTGGCCGACTGGGTCAAGCTGTTCCGCCGCACCTTTCGCTTCACCGGCCCCGAAATCGTCGGCGAGTTCCTGATGAGCACCGGCTACCTGCCCGGCGCCCATCGCGACGACTGCCCCGTCCACCAACGCATACTCGCCTGTCGCCCCGCCTGGCACACGGCCTGAGCCCCGGCGCATCTTCGCAAGGAGTTCAAGCGCATGGATACCCTGACACAGGCCGCTCTGGGTGCGGCGGTAGGCGGCACGGTGCTGGGCCACCGACTGGGGCGCAAGGCGATCCTGCTCGGCGCAGCGCTGGGCACCCTGCCCGATCTCGATGTCTTCATCGACTACGGCGATGCCGTGGCCAACGTCACCGAGCATCGCGGCTTCAGCCACTCGCTGTTCGTGCTCACCGGCCTCGGCACGCTGCTGGCAGGGCTGGCCAGGCGCTTCGCCGCGGCCCGCGACATTTCCCTGGGCCGCTGGTGGGCCTACTTCATGCTGTGCCTGGTGACCCATCCGCTGCTCGACGCCCTGACCACCTACGGCACCCAGCTCTGGTGGCCGCTCGACGTGCGCCCCAGCGCCTGGCCGGTAGTGTTCATCATCGACCCGCTCTACACCCTGCCGCTGCTGGCAGGCATCGGCATCGCGCTGATCGGCGGCAACGGCTGGCGCGGCCCCGCCTGGGGGCTGTCGCTCTCCTGCGCCTACCTGCTCTTCGCCATGCTCGCCAAGGGCGTGGTCGAGCACCGCCTTGCACCGGTACTCGCCGAGCGTGGCCTCGAGGAGGCGCCACGGCTGGTGCAGCCCACCCCGTTCAACACGCTGCTGTGGCGAGCGACGGTCATCGACGGCGACCGCCATCACGAGGCCCTGGTGGGCCTGCTGGATGGCGATACGCCGCCGATCGTGGAAACCTTTCACCGCGGCGCCGAATTCGAGTCCGCCGCGCTGGCATTCGAAAAGGGCCGACGGCTGGACTGGTTCGCCGGTCCCTTCATTCGCTACGAGCTACGCGAATGGGAGGGGCGGGAAGCCCTCATCGCCACCGACCTGCGCCTGGGCTTCCCGGGGTTCTATGCCTTCGGCTACGCCTTGGCAGCTCGCGAGGGGGAAGCCTGGCGGCCGCTGGAGGTCACCGAACTGGTCGCCTCCGACTCACGCGCCGACCTGGCCACACTCGGCCGGCTGGGAGGTCGCATGCTCGATGCGCAGCCTCCCTTGTGCACGAGCCGTTTCGTTGCCGAGCGCTGGGTTGCAAACGTGCCCGGGGCGTGCTGAGTCCTACAGGCCGGCGACCAGTCCGTCGATGGCCTGCCGGGCCTCCTTGAGCGCGGCATCGCGCCGCCCCTCGCCCATGGCGAGCCCCTCGGCATAGACCACCGATACGTCGTCGATGCCGATCATGCCCAGCATCGCCTTGAGGTGCGGCGTCTGAGTATCGAGCTCGGTGCCGGCATACTGTCCACCGCGGGCAGCCAGGATGACGGCGCGCTTGCCGTTCACCAGCCCCTCGGGGCCCTGCTCGGTATAGCGGAAAGTGACGCCGGCGCGCATCACCCGGTCGAACCAGGCCTTGAGCTGGGACGGAATGCCGAAGTTGTACATCGGCACCGCCAGCACCAGCACGTCGTGGGCCTGCATCTCCTCGATCAGCCTGTCGGAGCGCTCGGCCAGCACCTGCTGTTCGGCGCTGCGCCCTTCGGCCGCGACCTGCCAGCTGGAGAGCTCCTCGAGCCCGAGGTGGGGCAGCGATTCGACGGCCAGGTCACGGTGGGTGAGACTCAGCTCGTCGCGCTCGGCGACACGCTGGCGCAGGTGGCTGGCCAGGGCGTTGGACTGCCCCTGTTCGCCGAGGATGGAAGAAGTGACGAGAAGTATACGGTTAACCATGACGATCTCCCTCGAAGGGTGGGTGTTGATCGCCATGTTACGTGCAATTTTTACCATTAAAAGCGTATAGTTTCGCGCTTTTCGTTCGAAAAATACGAAACTTTATGACGCCAATAGGCCCCGCCTAACGGCGAGGCCTATCGAGATGCTGCACGAGGGCGCAGGCTTCACCCGCGCCGTCACATGCCTCAGCTGAAATTCTGGGCGACGAAGTCCCAGTTCAGCACGCTCCAGACGTTCTCCAGGTACTTCGGACGCGCGTTGCGATAGTCGATGTAGTAGGCGTGCTCCCACACGTCGATGGTCAGCAGCGGCGTCTGGCCGTGGGCGATCGGGGTATCGGCGTTGCTGGTGTTGACGATGTCGACGCCGCCGTCTGCGGTCTTGATCAGCCAGGTCCAGCCGGAGCCGAAGTTGGCCACGGCGTTGGCGTTGAAGGTTTCCTTGAACTTGGCGAAGGAGCCGAACTTGGCGTTGATCGCCTCGGCCAGCGCGCCTTTCGGCTCGCCGCCACCGTTGGGCGCCAGGCAGTGCCAGTAGAAGGTGTGGTTCCACACCTGGGCCGCCTGGTTGAACAGGCCGCCGGAAGAGGACTTGATGATCTCCTCGAGCGACTTGTTGGCATCGTCGGTACCCTCGGTCAGCTCGTTGAGCTTGGTGACGTAGGCCTGGTGATGCTTGCCATAGTGGTAGTCGAGGGTCTCGGCGGAAATGTACGGCTCGAGGGCGTTCTTGTCATAGGGCAGTGCCGGCAGTTCGAATGCCATGATGGTGGCTCCTTGCTTTTCACGGTGGTATAGCGGAGCTTGCCCAAGGCGCCCGACTTGCCCTGAGGAGGCTCCGCCGCTATTTTTCCAAGGAATCACTAGATTAATTCCAACCGGCCCTATGTCAAGCAAACGCGATGGAAAAGCCTCCGGCAGCCCGATGGATAGCGCCGAGAGGCTGCTGCAGCTACTCAAGACCCGCGGCCCCCAACCTGCCGCTGCCCTGGGCGAGATGCTCGGTACCAGCGGGGAAAACGCTCGCCAGCAGCTCAACAAGCTGGCGCGGCTGGGGCTGGTGACCCAGCGTCCGCTTCCCGGCGGCGTCGGGCGACCGGTCATCGAGTGGCGGCTCAGCGAGGCCGGCCACGCCCGCTTTCCCGATGGCCATGCCGACCTGGCGTCACGATTGATTCTCAGCGTGCGCGACACCCTCGGCGACGAAGCCCTGGCAAAGCTGGTCGAAGCGCGCCAGGGCGAGACCCTGGCGCTCTATCGAGACGCGCTGGGCGACGCCACGGCGCTGGAATCCCGTGTCGAACGCCTGGCCGAGATCCGCACTCGGGAGGGCTACATGGCGGAATGGCAGCGCGAGGAGGACGGCAGCCTGCTGCTGATCGAGAACCACTGCCCGATCTGTCGCGCCGCGCACACCTGCCCCGACCTTTGCCGTTCCGAGCTGACGGTGTTCCGCGCCGTGCTGGGCAAAGACGTCAGCGTCGAGCGCACCGAGCACGTGCTGGGCGGCGCACGGCGCTGCGTCTATCGCATCGAGAGCGTTTAAGGGGCAATGCCCTGACCACAGCCCCGATAGGTCTGGCCTTCGATGGTAAGGGTGACCCGGGCGGGGAAGGGCTCGCCGCTCATGTCGTCGAAGCAGGCCCGCGCTTCCAGGCGCAGCTCGAAGGGCTGCTGTGCCGCGGCGCTGGCGAGCGCCACCCGGCCGTTGGCGTTGTCCATGCCGGTGACGCGATAGGGCAGCGTCATTTCCCGCGTGCCGTAGTCGAGCACCAGGGTCAGTTCGGGCGTGTCGTGGGCCAGGTTGACGTTCCAGCCCGGCTCGTTGCCACGCCCATGGAACATCACCCCGGGGCGGTGCTGGCGCGTCAGCGCCGTGCGCGCCATGTCGGCGCGGCAGTCGAGCTTGCCGTTGGCGCTCTCCACCACCGCCTCCCCACCCTGGTTCCAGAAGCTCAGCTCCCCCTGCTGGTAACGCGCACCGCTAGCCACCACCGCCGGCGTCAGGCGATAGGCGCCATGTGCCGACCACAGCCGCAGTTCGCGCTCGCCGAAGGCCGTCACCAGGTCCTGCTGCGGCGTGCAGCGCCAGGCCTCGAAGCGCTCGGCGCCGCCCGGGAACAGCGAGGAGGGTAATAACGGTGCCGTGCTGGCGACCTTGTCGGCAGGCCGCGCCCCATCGACGGTGGCAGTGGCGCAGCCGCCCAGCAGCAGCGAGGCGGCCAGGAAAAGAGCCGGGGGGAAAGAGGTAGGGACGCGAAGCGACATGACAGTTCCTTGAAGAGTTCGAACGGCCACAGCATAACAGGCACCGACGCCCTGCGGCCCGGTGCCTCTTTCACGCGCCGCGAACGCAGCGTGCCCGCCCAGGGTCAGCCATGGCGGCGGCGCAGTTCGCGTGCCGCCTCGACCATGTTGGCCAGGGCCGGTTCCACTTCCTCCCAGGCGCGAGTCTTGAGGCCACAATCCGGATTGACCCACAGCCGCTCGACGGGAATGCGCTCGGCCGCCTTCTCCATCAATTGCACCATCCAGGCCACCTCGGGCACGTTGGGCGAGTGGATGTCGTAGACGCCCGGGCCGATCTCGTTGGGATAGGCGAAGTCCTGGAAAGCGTCGAGCAGCTCCATGTGGGAGCGTGAGGTCTCGATGGTGATGACGTCGGCGTCCAGCGCGGCGATGGCGGCGATGATGTCGTTGAACTCCGAATAGCACATGTGGGTGTGGATCTGCGTCGCATCCCGCGCAACCGAGGCGGTCAGGCGGAAGCACTCCACCGCCCAGTCGAGATAGCCCTGCCACTCGCCCTGGCGCAGCGGCAGCCCCTCGCGCAGCGCCGGCTCGTCGATCTGGATCGCCGGAATGCCGGCGGCCTCGAGATCGGCCACCTCGTCGCGCAGCGCCAGGGCGATTTGCCGGCAGGTCGTCTCGCGCGGCTGGTCATCGCGCACGAAGGACCACTGCAGCATGGTGACTGGCCCCGTCAGCATGCCCTTCATCGGTCGCCGGGTGAGCGACTGGGCGTAGCGGCTCCAGGCCACCGTCATCGGCGCCGGGCGGCTCACGTCGCCGACGATGACCGGCGGTTTGACGCAGCGCGAGCCGTAGCTTTGCACCCAGCCGTGACGGGTGAAGACGTAGCCATCCAGCTGCTCGCCGAAGTACTCGACCATGTCGTTGCGCTCGGCCTCGCCGTGCACCAGCATGTCGATCCCGAGTGCCTCCTGGCGGCGTACGGCATCGGCGATCTCGTCGCGCATCTGCGCCTCGTAGGCATCGCGCCCCAGCTCACCGCTCTTGTGAGCGCGCCGGGCGGCGCGGATCTCCGCGGTCTGGGGAAAGGAGCCGATGGTCGTGGTGGGGAATGGCGGCAGGTCGAGCACGCCACGCTGGGCCCCGGCCCTGACCGGGTAGGGGTTGTCACGCGAAAGCTCGGCGTCGCCAGCCCGGGCCAGGCGCTGGGCCACCTCGGGTCGATGCAGCCGCGGCGAGGCACGTCGGGCGTCCAGCGCCGCCGTGGCGGCGGCCACCCGGGCGCGGTCCTCCGCACCGGCGCGATTGCCCAGCAGCCGCGCCAGGGTCACGGTCTCGTCGAGCTTCTGGCGGGCGAACGCCAGCCAGCTCTTGAGCTCCTCGTCGAGCCCATCCTCGCTTTCCAGGTCCACCGGCACGTGCAACAGTGAGCACGAGGGCGCCAGCCACAGCCGCTCACCCAGGCGCATGCGGGCGTTGGCCAGGCGCTCGTGCAGGGCGCCCAGGTCGGCGCGCCAGACGTTGCGTCCATCGATGGCCCCGACCGACAGCACCTTGTAACCGGGCAGGTTGTCGAGCACTGCGGTCAACTGTTCGGGGGCGCGTACCGCGTCGACGTGCAGGCCTTCCACCGGCAGATTCACGGCCAGCTGCAAGTTATCCCCCAGCCCGCCGAAATAGGTCGCCACCAGCAGCTTGACCGGCGCGGCGCGCAGGACATTGTAGGCTGCCTCGCAGGCCTGTCTCCACGCCAGGGGCAGGTCCTGCACCAGCGCCGGCTCGTCGAGCTGAACCCACGCCACGCCCTGCTCGGCCAGGCGCGCCAGGATCTCGGCATAGACCGGCAGCAATGCCTCGAGCAGGCTCAACCGGTCGAAGCCCTCCTCGCGCGCCTTGCCCAGCCACAGCCAGGTCAGCGGTCCGGTGAGCGCCACCTTGACCGGATGCCCCGCCGCGCGCGCCTCGGCCACCTCGTCGAACAGCCGCGAGCTGGCCAGCTTGAACGCCTGCCCCTCGTGCAGCTCGGGGACCAGGTAGTGGTAGTTGGTATCGAAGTACTTGGTCATCTCGCAGGCGGCCGCAGGCGCCCCGCTGGGTGCCCGCCCGCGCGCCATGCGGAACTGGGTGTCGAGATCGATCTCGCCGCGGGCCAGCTCCTCCTCGGCGGCGAAACGCGCCGGCACGGCCCCCACCAGCGTGGTGACGTTGAGCACCTGGTCGTAGAAGGCGAAGTCGCCCACGGTGACCAGGTCGAGTCCGGCGTCGCGCTGCGCCTGCCAGTGACGCGCCCGCAGTTCGCGGCCGGCGGCTTCCAGGGCGTCGCGTTCGAGCTCACCACGCCAATAGGCCTCGACGGCCCGCTTGAGTTCGCGGCCGGCGCCGATTCGCGGATAGCCAAGCACATGAGCTAATGTCATGATAAATCCCTCTACGCATGAATGATGCGGTAGAGTCTCGCCGTCAGCGACACGTGAATCAAACTAAATATATTAACGAAGAACCTGAACAATACTCATGATAGAACTTCGTCACTTGCGCACGCTGGTCGCCTTGCGTGATGCCGGATCGCTGGTGGAAGCCGCCGAGCGGGTCCACCTGACCCAATCGGCGCTGTCGCACCAGATCAAGGATCTGGAGGAGCGCCTGGGCACGGCGTTGTTCGTGCGCAAGACGCGACCGGTGGAGTTCACTCGTGCCGGCCAGCGTCTGCTGGCACTGGCCGAGCAGGTGCTGCCGCTGGTGCGCATGGCCGAGCGCGACGTCGCCCGACTGATCGGGCACGAGCCGGGGCGCCTGCACATGGCCATCGAGTGCCACAGCTGCTTCCAGTGGCTGATGCCGACCATCGATCACTTCCGCGACCACTGGCCGGAGGTGGAGATCGACATTCCCGGCGGACACCATTTCGACCCGCTGCCGGCCCTGGCCCGCGAGCAGCTCGACCTGGTGATCACCGCCGACCCGCAGCCGCTGCCGGGGGTCTACTACGAGCCGCTGTTCCGCTATCAGGGCCTGCTGGCGGTCGCTCGACAGCATCCTCTCGCCGACCGCACCTTCATCGTGCCCGCGGAGCTCGCCGACGAGACCCTGATCACCTATCCCGTCGAGCATGCCCGCCTGGACGTGTTCACCCAGTTTCTCGACCCCGCCGGCGTACGCCCGCGCGAGATCCGCACCGCCGAACTCACGGTAATGATGATGCAGCTGGTGGCCAGCGGTCGCGGCGTCTGTGCGCTGCCCAACTGGGCCCTGACGGAGTACCTGGAGCGCGACTACGTGAAGGCGGTGGGGCTCGGCGAGGCGGGCATGTGGAGCACCCTGTATGCGGCCATCCGCGAGGAGAGCCGCGAGCAGCCGTGGATGGAGGATTTCCTGCGCACGGCCCGCGAGACCTCCTTCGCCGTGCTGGAAGGCATCAAGCCGGCTTGACCGGCAGCTTGGCCCTGCCGTTCCCTCCTCTCGGCAGCAGCAGCGAGAAACGCGCACCGCCCAGCTCCTGGCTGTCGTCGACCACCACGCTGCCGCCGTGCCAGGCCATGACCTTCTGCACGATGGAGAGCCCCAGCCCGTAGCCCCCGCTGCGCCGGGTGCGACTGTCGTCGAGCCGGGCAAAAGGCTTGAAGATGGCCTGACGCTCGCCGGCCGGTACGCCGGGCCCGTCGTCCTCGATGTCCAGCCGCACCAGCCGCGACTCCAGCGTGATCCGCACCAGCACCCGGGATTGGGCGTGTCGGCAGGCATTGGCCACCAGGTTCTGCAGCGCCCGCTGCAGGTAGCGCGGATCGGCCAGCACCTCGACCTCATCTCCCGGCGCCAGCGCCAGGCGCAGGTGCGCATGCAGCGGCGCCAAGGTCTCGATGACCCGCTCGGCGACGGCGCGACAGTCGACCTGGGTGCGCTCCAGCTCGGCCCCGTTGACAATGCCGCTGTCGAGCCGCGCGTAGGTCAGGATCTCGTCGATCAGTTGATCGAGCTCCTCGATGTCGCTGTCGATGCCGTGCAACTGGCGGTGAATGGCGGGGTCGTCGGTCATGTCCTCGACCATCTGCATGGCGAAGCGGATGCGTGCCACCGGCGTGCGCAGCTCGTGGGACACCGCGCGGATCATCTCCTGCTGCGAGCGCAGCAGCGACTGCACCTGGGCGGCCATGGCGTTGAAGGCCATCCCCACCCGGCCGATGAAGCCGCCGGCGTCGACCTTGACCCGCGTATCGAGGCGACCGCTGGCGATGCGCCCCGCCGCCAGCTCGAGGCGCGCCAGGCGCGCCTCCACGCCGCGTACGATCAGGTAGATGATGGCGGCCAGCACGCCGAGCATGATCACCAGCACCAGCAGCAGCAGCGAGATGGGAGTGGGCTCGAGCGCCGAGACCGGACCGATCGACAGCCACTGGCGAGAGCCATCGGCGGCCGGCACAGCGAGATGAACCGTCAGCGCCCAATGACCCGGCATCAGGCGAATCACCAACTCGCCGTCGCGCAGCCGGGTGAGCTGGTGGCTGTCGAGCCCCTCGGGGGCCAGGTCGCTGAGACGCACCGGCAACGCCTCGCTGGTCACGCTCTCGAGGCGCCGGCGGCGGGCCTCGCCGTTCACCTCCGCCAGCCAATCGCCCAGCATCTGCGCCAGGCCGCGCAGCTGGCGCTCGTTGAGCCCCGAGAGACGGGCTTCCAGGATGCGCGCCTCGCGAGGCAGGCGCCGGTAGAGCCGCCAGTCGCCCTCCTCGCGCACCTTGACCAGCACCCGGCCGTGTTCGACCCGCCGGCGCTCGAACCAGCCAAGCTCGGCGTCCTCCGGCTCGCGCAGCGACAGGCGCACGTTGAGCAGATCCGATTGCTGGGTCAGCCAGTCACCGCGCTGTTGGGCAGGCAAGGCCGCCACCCGCCAGGTAAGCAGTTGCAGCGGCGCCTCGGCCAGCTGTTCGCGATATTGCTCGACGCGGACCCGATCGACCAGGGCCAGGCCCATCAGGGCCAGGCCGAAGGTCAGCAGCAGTGCCAAGGCCAGGGCCAGATAGACGCGCAGGAAGGAGCCATCGGCCAGGAACCGCTGCATGATTCAGGCATCCTTGACGAAGAGATAGCCCTTGCTGCGTACTGTCTTGATCCGGTGCGGATGGTTGGGGTCGTCACCGATCTTGGGACGAATCCGTGAAACCCGGACGTCGATGGAGCGGTCCTGGCCGTCGTACTTGATGCCACGCAAGTCGCTGAAGATCTCTTCCCGGGTGAGCACCCGGCCGGCATTGCTGGCGAGCAGCCACAGCAGATCGAACTCGGCGCTGGTGAGGTCGATACGCTCGCCCTGCAACCACGCCTCACGGGTGGCGCTGTCGATCTCCAGGTTGCCGAAGGTGAGCCGGGCCTCGCCGGATTGCTCGGCGTTCTCCGCACGGCGCAGCAGCGCCCGCATGCGTGCCAGCAGCACCCTGGGCTGAACCGGCTTGGGCACGTAGTCGTCGGCCCCCATTTCCAGCCCCAGCACCTGGTCCATGTCGTCGGTGCGGGCGGTCAACATCAGGATCGGTCCGGCATAGTCGGGCCTGGCCCGGCGACAGATCGACAATCCATCCTCTCCGGGCAGCATCAGATCGAGAATCACCAGATCCGGCTGCAGCGTCAATATCTGTTCGACACCTCGCGAGCCCTCGGCTTCCACCGTGACCTTGAATCCGTTGGATTCCAGATAGTCGCGGGTGAGCTCGGCCAGGCGCACGTCATCCTCGATAATCAGCACGTGTTCCATGTCGCTGCTTTCCAGGTTGTCATCCATCCTAGTCATCCCCGTGCTGGGCTTCGTTGTCACTCGGGACACCCTGTCCCGCCAAATCACACATCAAGGATACCCGAAATAGGCCCTTTCGCCTGCCTTTCATGACATTTCGCGTCCTTGCAGCTTGCCAGCGAAGCATAGCCCGGACTCGCGCAACAACCCAAAGGATGCCCCCTGTCGAGTCACAGCTCACCCACAGGTTATCCACTTGAAGGCGGCGAAAAAGCACACTATCTTGTGTTCTCAAAACAGAACGACACAAGATGATGTGCATTTACCAAGCCTTGCCTTGGCTGTCAATGCCCCTCATCGCCCTGACCTCATCCCCACGCAGAAGGGATTATCGGCCCATGGAACTTCAGACCCCCGACCCGACCGACCTGTCGCTCACGGCTCCACGAACCCTGCGCGTGATCAAGCGTAACGGCGACGTGGTGGCCTTCGATGCCAGCAAGATCGCCGTCGCCATGCGCAAGGCCTTCATCGCCGTGGAGGGCGACAACGTCAGCGCCTCCTCGCGGGTCCGCGACTTCGTCGAGCAGGCGAGCCAGAGCATTGCTGCGGCCTTCCAGCGCCGCATGCCCGATGGCGGCACCGTGCACATCGAGGACATCCAGGATCAGGTGGAGCTGGCGCTGATGCGCGCCGGTGAACAGAAGGTCGCCCGCGCCTACGTGCTCTACCGCGAGGAGCATGCCCGTGCGCGCGCCGCAGCCGGCGCCGAGATCGAGAAGCCGCACCCCACGCTCAACGTGACCCTGGCCGACGGCAGCCGCCGCCCGCTCGACCTCGGCCGCATCGAGACGCTGGTATTCGACGCCTGCGCGGAGCTCGAGAACGTCGACCCCAACCGCATCGTCGAGGAGTCGCTGAAGAACCTCTACGACGGCGTCTCGGTGGACGGCGTGTCCCAGGCGCTGATGATGACCGCGCGCACCCTGGTGGAGAAGGAGCCCAACTACACCTACGTCACCGCGCGCCTGCTGCAGGACAGCCTGCGTCGCGAGGCGCTGTCGTTCCTCGAGGTCGCCGAGGAGGCCACCTTCGGCGACATGGCCGAACTCTACAAGCCGGCGTTCCAGGCCTACGTCGCCCGCGGCATCGAGTTCGAGCAGCTCGACCCGGCGCTGGCCGAATTCGACCTCGAGCGCCTCGGCGACGCGCTCGACCACACCCGCGACAACGCCTTCACCTACCTGGGCCTGCAGACCCTCTACGACCGCTACTTCATCCACAAGGATGACGTGCGCTACGAGCTGCCCCAGGTGATGTTCATGCGCGTGGCCATGGGCCTGGCACTCAATGAGGACGACCGCGAGGCGCGCGCCATCGAATTCTACGAGCTGCTCTCCAGCTTCGACTACATGGCCTCGACGCCGACGCTGTTCAACTCGGGTACCGTGCGCAGCCAGCTCTCCAGCTGTTACCTGACCACCGTGCCCGACGACCTCGACGCCATCTACAGCGCGATTCGCGACAACGCCCTGCTCTCCAAGTGGGCCGGGGGGCTTGGCAACGACTGGACCCCGGTGCGCGCGCTGGGCTCCTACATCAAGGGCACCAACGGCAAGAGCCAGGGCGTGGTGCCGTTCCTCAAGGTGGTCAACGACACCGCGGTAGCGGTGAACCAGGGCGGCAAGCGCAAGGGCGCGGTATGCGCCTACCTCGAGACCTGGCACCTGGACGTCGAGGAGTTCCTCGAGCTGCGCAAGAACACCGGCGACGACCGCCGCCGCACCCACGACATGAACACCGCCAACTGGGTGCCCGACCTGTTCATGAAGCGGGTGTTCGACGACAAGGAGTGGACGCTGTTCTCGCCCGCCACCTGCCCCGACCTGCACGATCTCTATGGCGCCGCTTTCGAGAAGCGCTATGAAGAGTACGAGGCGATGACCCGCTCGGGCCAGCTCAAGCTCTACAAGCGCGTGCGCGCCAAGGACCTGTGGCGCAAGATGCTCTCGATGCTGTTCGAGACCGGCCACCCGTGGATCACCTTCAAGGACCCGTGCAACCTGAGAAGCCCGCAGCAGCACGCCGGCGTGGTGCACTCCTCGAACCTGTGCACCGAGATCACCCTGAACACCAGCGTCGACGAGATCGCGGTGTGCAACCTGGGCTCGGTGAACCTGGCGCAGCACGTGGTCGACGGCAAGCTCGACGACGCCAAGCTGAGGAAGTCCGTGCGTACTGCCGTGCGCATGCTCGACAACGTCATCGACATCAACTACTACGCGGTGCCCCAGGCGCGTAGCTCCAACTTCAAGCACCGCCCGGTGGGGCTCGGCATCATGGGCTTCCAGGACGCTCTCTACGCCCAGGACATCGCCTACGCCTCCGAGGAAGCGGTGGCCTTCGCCGATCGCTCCATGGAGCTGGTCAGCTACCACGCCATCGAGGCCTCCAGCGATCTCGCCGCCGAACGCGGCCGCTACGAGAGCTTCGAGGGCTCGCTGTGGAGCCAGGGCATCCTGCCCATCGACTCCATCGAGAAACTGAAGCAGGAGCGTGGCGACAAGTACATCGAGGTCGACACCTCTTCCACCCAGGACTGGGACCGCATTCGTCAGAAAATCGCCGAGCAGGGCATGCGCAACTCCAACGTGATGGCGATCGCTCCCACCGCGACGATCTCCAACATCTGCGGCGTGTCGCAGTCGATCGAGCCCACATACCAGAACCTCTACGTGAAGTCGAACCTCTCCGGCGAGTTCACCGTGGTCAATGCCTACCTGGTCCACGACCTCAAGGCGCGCGGCCTGTGGGACGAGGTGATGATCAACGACCTCAAGTACTACGACGGCTCGGCCCAGCCCATCGAGCGCATTCCGGACGACCTCAAGGCCAAGTACGCCACTGCCTTCGAGGTGGAACCGAAATGGCTGGTGGAGGCCGCCGCGCGGCGCCAGAAGTGGATCGACCAGGCCCAGTCGCTGAACCTTTACATCAAGGGTGTCTCGGGCAAGAAGCTCGACGTGACCTACCGCATGGCGTGGTTCCGCGGCCTCAAGACCACCTATTACTTGCGCGCCCTGGGCGCCACCTCGGTGGAGAAGTCCACCGTCGATCGCGGCACGCTCAACGCAGTGAGCAATCAGGCGCCTTCGGCCGCTCCGGCACCGGCTCCCTCCGCCGCACCCGCCCGCGAGCCGCGCGGCGTGGAGGACTTCCTGACCGGCAAGGCGGGCAGCGGATCGCGAGCGCCGAGTGCTGCGGAGATAGATGATCTGGGCTGCGAGGCCTGCCAGTAACGACCAAGAGCGAAGAAGGAAGACGGCGCTGCGCGTCGATGACGAGGAAAGAGCATGGCGGTACTCCCCTCTTCCGCCCGAAGGGCGCTTCCTTCTCATGTCTTCCATCTATTCCGAGGAACGAGGACAACATGCTGAACTGGGACGAATTCCACGAGGACGAGACACCTGTCGCCGAGCAGCCGGCCAAGGCCGCGCCGGCCCCTGTCGCCAAGCCGCAGCCCGCGGCCGTGGAGGAAAGCCGCGGCAGCTACCACGCCGCCGAGAGCGACCGCCTGGCGCGGGCGCGCAAGTCGCTCGAAGAGCTCGACGTGGCGGCCGGCCTCGAGGAGCTGGAGATGGGGGCGGCGCGCATCGAGGTCAGCGACAAGCAGATGATCAACGCCCGCGCCGACCTCAACCAGCTGGTGCCCTTCAAGTACGAGTGGGCGTGGCAGAAGTACCTGGACGGCAGCGCCAACCACTGGATGCCCCAGGAAGTGAACATGAACGCCGACATCGCCCTGTGGAAGAGCCAGGACGGCCTGACCGAGGACGAACGGCGCATCGTGATGCGCAGCCTGGGCTATTTCTCCACCGCCGACTCGCTGGTGGCCAACAACCTGGTGCTGGCGCTGTATCGCCTGATCACCAACCCCGAGTGCCGCCAGTACCTGCTGCGCCAGGCCTTCGAGGAGGCGATCCACACCCACGCCTACCAGTACTGCGTGGAGTCGCTGGGCATGGATGAAGGCGAAGTCTTCAACATGTACCGCGAGGTACCGTCGGTGGCCGCCAAGTCCGCCTGGAGCCTCAAGCACACCCAGTCGCTGGCGCGCCCCGACTTCAACACCGGCACGCCGGAGAGCGACCAGGAGTTGCTGCGCAACCTGATCGCCTTCTACTGCGTCACCGAGGGCATCTTCTTCTATTGCGGCTTCAGCCAGATCCTCTCCATGGGCCGCCGCAACAAGATGACCGGCGTCGCCGAACAGTTCCAGTACATCCTGCGCGACGAGTCGATGCACCTGAACTTCGGGGTCGACATGATCAACCAGATCAAGATCGAGAACCCGCACCTGTGGACGCCCGAGTTCCAGGACGAGGTGACCCAAATGATCCTCGAGGGCACCGAGCTCGAGATCGCCTACGCCCGCGACTCCATGCCCCGCGGCGTGCTGGGCATGAACGCCGCGATCATGGAGGAGTACCTGCACTTCATCTGCAACCGCCGCCTGGCCCAGATCGGGCTCAAGGAGCAGTTCCCCGGCGCGCAGAACCCCTTCCCGTGGATGAGCGAGATCATCGACCTGCGTAAGGAGAAGAACTTCTTCGAGACCCGCGTCACCGAGTACCAGGTGGGCGGCGCGCTGAGCTGGGATTGATCGCTGTTCACCAGCCCCACCCAAGGCCGGGTGGGGCATTTGCCAGGCAGGAATGAGGAGTCGAAGTCCACATGTAATACCGGTCGCCAACCAGGAGGTGCGTCATGTCCCTGAAATGCGTGTCCCCAGAGCCGCATCGTCGCTCTGCCCCTTCCCAAGCCGCCAGGCCCTCCCCCGGGCCCGGTTCCAGCACGGTATTCGTCACGCCTCGTCGCCGCGCGCTGCCATGCCCCTGCTCTCCGGCCAGCCTGGCTACGGCCTTCAACCATCCCGAGGTGAGGTAAACGTCATGGGAAGTTACTACGCAAACGACAACGTTCATCTTAGCGGAGCGCATGCTCCCCGGGACTCACGGGCTTGGCAGCATGCCCTGGACCTTGCCCTGGCGGCCCATGACAGCGAGGACGCCCTGGCCCGCTACCCCCATGTGGCCTTCGCCTTTCCTTCCTCCGCGCCCAATCCCTATACCCGCGAGTACCCGTTGCTCGACTATCGCGAACTCAAGGAGTGGGCGAGCTCGCGCGGATGGCGGGTACGGCCCGCTCCCGAACGAGCCCCGGCGGACGAGAAGTACAGCCCACCGGTGCGCTTCACACGCCTGCCGTCCCGCTACCACTGAAGGGATTGTCTTGCCTCGACGAACGCCAGGCAGGCGATCCGCACCGGCGGAATCGCGTTCATGAACCAAGCGCGACAGGCCACCTTGCGCATCGCGGCAGCCCTGATCCTCGACGACGAGGGCCGTATGCTGCTGGTGCGCAAGCGTGGCACCGAACGCTTCATGCAGGCCGGCGGCAAGCTCGAGCCGGGCGAGCCCGCCGAAACGGCGCTCCGCCGGGAACTGTCCGAGGAGCTTGGCCACCCTCCGGTGGCATTGCAGCCGCTCGGCGAGTACTCGGCCCCCGCCGCCAACGAGCCAGGCTGCCAGGTTCATGCCTGGCTGTTCCTGGTCACGATGCCGCCGCGGATCGCACCGGCCGCCGAGATCGCCGAACTGCACTGGGTGACGCCCCGGGAGGCGCAGCGGCTGCCTCTGGCAGCCCTCACGCGGGACCACGTGCTTCCGCTGGCCATGCGTTTCTTGCAGCATCGGACGCCACGCTCGTTGTCGTGAGGGCTGTCGCCTCCTACGCTCTGGTGAATCCATGCACGCGACGAGGCAAGGAGGCCCGTCATGGAAACCGACTGGAAGCAGGGTAATCGGATCGTCCTGCTGCCTGATAGCCGCTGCTTCGTGCCCGCCCTGCTCGACGCTATCGATAGCGCCCGGGAGTCGATCTGGTTGGAGCAGTATCTGGTCGAGTCCGGGCGCTTGACCCGTCGCTTCTTTGCAGCGCTGGCCCGGGCGGCACAGCGCGGCGTCGAAGTTCACGTGCTCCTGGACAGCTTCGGTGCCGCCGGGCTGGGCCAGCGGGAGCGCGTACGTCTGTCGACGTCCGGCGCGGCTCTGCGCCATTACAACCCCTTCATGATGCGACGACTGCGCCGCAACCTGGTACGTACCCATCGCAAGCTGGTCTTGATCGATCGCCGAGTGGCCTACACCGGCGGCTACTGCCTCACCGACGACTACCTGGGCGACTGGTTCGACCTGATGGTGAAAATGGAAGGACCGGTGGTGGCGGATTGGATCACGCTGTTTGCAGATCTCTGGGAATCGCCTCGCACCCACGGCGACAAGGCCCCGATAGCCCGCCAGCCGGCGGCGACAGGCCAGCCCGGGAACCTGGCGGCGCGGCTTGCGCACAACGAGGGCCAGCATAGCCCGAGCATCCGCCACTCCTTGCACCGGCAGGTCGTCGCCGCCACACGCCGCATCTGGCTCTATACCCCCTATTTCCTGCCCTCGCATCAATTGCGGCGGTCGCTTGCGGAGGCGTCGGCATGCGGCATCGACGTTCGGCTACTGGTGGCAGGCAAGGGGCACGATCACCCGAGCGTGCGCACTGCCGGTCGACGCCACTATGATCGGCTTCTCGACGCGGGCGTAGCGATCTATGAGTACCAGCCACGCTTCACCCATGCCAAGTTCTGCATCGTCGACGATTGGGTCACGGTGGGCTCCTGCAACTTCGACCACTGGAGCCTGCACTGGAACCTGGAAGCGAACGTCGAAGTGGAGAATGCCGCTTTCGCAGACGAACTCGCCGGACTGTTCGAGAACCATAGCCAGGAGAGCAGGCCGATTCTCGCCGAGACGTGGAAGCACCGCCCCGGATCCCAGCGCCTGCGGGAGCGTATCGCCGCGCTGATCGGAGCCTGGCTGGCCGGGTTGCGTTGAGCGCAGTGAGGCCGAGTGTCGCGGGGCGACCAGGCGACGGCTACCGGGCTTCGCTGCGATGCCGGCGCAGCCAGCGCCCGTAGCGCTGGGCGAGCGGGGTCGCGGTGGTGCCATGGGCAATCATCGAGGCCAATACGATCAGGGTGCCCACCGTCCAGGCCAGGTCGTAGCCTGTGCGGCTCGAGACCAGGGTGGCATAGTAGAGCGCCGACACGCCTATCGGGCCGAACCAGCCCATGATCAGGGTGACCGGCCAATCCCGCAGTTCCGGCAGCCAGGGCCGTAGCAGCAGGATGACGGGCAGGCGGCGTAACAGCAGCACGAGCAGGGCCAACAGCCCTCCTTGCAGGCCCAGCGCCTGCCATTCGGACCAGGGCGCAATCAGGCCGAACAGGACGAAGACCGGCATGGTCAGCAGGATGTTGACCGCCTCCTGGACGTTGTCCTCCTCGCCGCGCTCCTTGCCGCCGACTTCCTGATCGAAGGCCAGGCCGGCGGCGAACACGCCCAGGATGCTGTTGGTGCCCAATAGCTCGCCCAGCCCCAGCACCAGAAGCGTCAAGGCCAGGGTGATGGAGAGGAACGAGGGCTGGTCGAGGAAGCCTCGCGTCTCCGACCACTGCAGGGCCCGCCCCGCCATCCAGCCAAGCGCGATCCCGATCAGCGTTCCCCCGGCGATCTCCCACAGCCAGACCCTGCCGAACCAGTCCAGCCAGGCATCCCCGGCAGGCAGGGACAGCAGCAGGATCGGCAGCAACACCAAGGGAAAGGCCAGGCCATCGTTGGCGCCGGACTCTGCCGAAAGCAGGTGTCGATAGTCGTCGGGAAGATTTTCCTTGGCCACCCCGCCGGTCACGATCGAGGAGGCCACCACCGGATCGGTGGCACAGACGGTGCCGCCGACCAGCAGTGCCATCAGCAGGGGCAGGCCCATGACCCAGTAAGTCAGCAGCGAGCTGATCAGGTACATGGCCGGCATGGCGATGCCCAGCAGTACCAGCAACGCTCGCCAGTGGACGAAGGGGTAGCTGGGCGGCAACCGCAGCGCAATGCCCATCAGGCTGATGCCCAGGGTCAGCCGCGCCGTCTCTTCCAGCAAGCGCTTGCCATCACCCCACACCATCGGATCGAGGGCTGCCAGGCCATGGGGACCGAGCGCCACGCCGATCAGAAAGGCGAACAGCGGGGTCGAGAGCCATGAACGATCCAGCGGGCTCGACAGCAGGCCGACGATCAGCACCAAGCCACCCACGACGGTGAGTGCAATGTTCAATGGGTCCATCCCGGCTCCTTCCGCTGTGCGCCATCCCTTTCCCTACACTAGGCAACCCGTCGCCAGACGTAAAACCGGTCCGCCTCGGTGGATGGGATTGCACGGCGAAACGCCGCTGGCGTAAAGTAGTTGCGGACCTCAACGGACAAGGAGTCGAGCATGTCGAACGGCAAGTCCCGCAGCGTCATCAAGCGCATCTACGTACCTACTCACGTGCGCGAGCTTACCAACGGCGAACGAGTCACCGTGCCCGGGCACTATCGCAAGCCCTCCGAATCCTGATTGATCTCGATGACGGCCATCACGGCCTCGGGACCGTGGAATAACGGCAACTTTCTCAATACCAGCCAACGAGCCTTGGATTGGCGGGTACGAATGTATCCGGATTGGTCACGTTGTCGAGACTGGTGAAGTCGATGCCGCCATTGCTGCGGATATAGGTGCCCGCGACGATGGCTCCATAGAGACTGGAACTACCGTTCTGCCTGACATAGCCGCCTGCCCAGAACACACCATAGTTGTCCGTGCTGCCGTTGAAGACGATGTCCTGTCCGGCGATCACGAAAAGGCCGATCTCGCTCTCGACACCCCCGCTCGACGTCGCCCCGTTCATGGTCACGTTGCCTGTCGCCACCAGCGTCACCCGGTCGGTGTCTACGGAGCCGCCCTGGACCTCGAGATCGCCATCGCAAAAGACGGTATCGCCATCGTTCAGCGTATCGATACTCACGTTACAGGTAAGCATGGCGCCCTCACGCGCTTCATATTCGTCGAAGACGGTGGGATCATAGCTCTTGTAGCAATGCCGCTCCGGCTCCGTGTCGCAGGCGCTGATGTCTTCACCTTCGGGCCTGGCGCCGGGCAAAGGAACCTCGACCATCATGTCGGTGCCATCGGTCACCGTTGCCTCCGAACCGGATCGCAGACTGATATCGACATACCCGTTCGAATGCACGTTACCGATGACGGAAGACTGGCCAGTCACTTCGATGTAATCGGCGCTGAGCAGACCGTTGGTGAAGGCGGGATTGGGCCCCGGTGTGAACTCGACGCGGGCGAAGACAGGCTGGCTCACCGCGGCCAGATTACCTGCGCTGACCACGGCGCCTCTGCCGGCAATGAAATAGTCGCTACCGTCCCTGAGCAAATAGTAGTGGCAAACGATATTGCCGCTGCAGGAATTTGCCGAGATGTCGCCCAGCGTCGTGAACTCCGACCAGCTGAAGGCTTCCACCTCGGCGCGAGTGCGCGTGGCATCGAAATCGCTGACGCTCACGGCGCTGCCGTTCTCGCCCCAGCCCGCCGATATGGCCTTTTCCGCGCCCATCTGGGCTTCGGCTGCCGCCTTGTAGTTACCCGCCAGGCGCTCGTCGATCTGTGACGACTGCATTCCGGAAAGCCCCAGCATCAGGGAGCCGGCCAGCATCGATAGGACGACGACCAGGGCGGCACCGCGTTGTTGTTTCATATATGTTCCTCCCCTTTCGAGGGGCCAGGCTAGTCTATCGCCGCGTTTCGGTTGACCGCGCGAAAAGCGAAGTCATCGGTATCCGTAGCGTCGTCGCGGCTCTTCAACAGCGCGAAGGTGATGACCCAGATTCCGTTGCTCTCGTCGGTCTCGCTCGCGTCACGCCCGAACCCACCGTCGGCGAAGCCGGTGACAAGCGGCTCGAAATCGGAGCCAGTGGGGTCGGTACCGCACTTCTGCCCCATATCCAGCGACCTGCCTTCACTGGCACTGACTGCATCGCTGCTCAAACGGTAGACACGAACCACCATGTCGCCATCGCTGCACTCGCCGGTATCGCCGTTGTTGGAAAACTCGATCCTCAACTCGCCGTCAGCATCGCTGAAACTGATCTCCGGGCCAGAGACAGGATCGACGCTGGCGCGGCGAATGTCGCGGATCAGCGTCTCCGTGGCAAAGGTCAGCGCCGCCTGCTTGTTCCCCAGCAGTTCGGTTTGGCGAAACGTCTGGAACCCCATCAGGAACAACTGTCCGGCCCCCAGGATGATAATCAGGCCGATCACCAGCGCCACCATCAGCTCGATCAGGGTGAAGCCTGACTGCTGGTGGGGAGCGTGGCCTCGCAAGCCTGATGGGAGCATGATACGTGCCTCTTATGGGTTCAGGTCGGGCAACCGGAACTGGTAAACGAACCCGACCCCAGTTTCACCACTGCTATAGCGATCTTCTTGCCAGCGCATGGTCACCGTATAGTCGCAGCCCGTTGCGTCGATATCGCTTCCGGCATCGGAGAGCACGCTGCCGAACCAGTTCCCCAGCCAGCCACTCTCGACTGTACTCGTGGTCGGACATGCCTTGTTGGGATCCGCCGCGAGCTCGGCCCAGGCCCGCTCCTGTGCATCGATCGCCGCCAGGCTGACCACCGCGCGCTGGTAGCCCATGTGCGCACTCTGCAGCGCCCTGAGCTGCATGGCCGCGACACCGAGCAGGCCGATGGAGAGCACCAGCACGGCAATCAGCGCTTCGATGAGCGTAAACCCTGACTGAGCGTGACGTCTCATTGCGCTCCTCAACTCGTCGGCTTGCCGATACGGCCGGTGGTGCTCACCCGCAGGTCGAGGTCGCCGGCATCGCTGTGATCCACGCTGATGTCGCAACCGGACGTGCAATTGGCGCGCCGTCCCAGCGCATTGAAGGTGATGCTGGTACTGGTAACGCTGACCTGCCCCCCGCGCGCAGAGCGAATCGCGATATCGCTATTGTCGGCCGTGGTGATTCGATATTCCCAGGGGCTGGATTGGGTCACTCGGAACGTCACGTTCTCACGCCGCTTGATGGCTTCGCTGCGGGCCTGGTTCAGGCCGGAGAGCACCACGTTGTAATCCGCCGCCAGGCGATTGTTGGCCAACATCCCCTGGAAGCCCGGCACGGCAATGGTAGCGACGATCGTCATGACGGCGATCGTCACCAACAGCTCGATCAGTGTGAAACCGTCGCTTCGCATCAGTGTGCTACCAGCAGTTGGCGGGACTTCTCACCCCTTGGTGGTTCAGGGTCATGTTGCCCGAACATCCGTCGGGGCCACGGCCACTCTTGAGCGATGCCGTCAGGGTGTAGGTCGACGCAGCGCTCGTCAGGGAAATGGTGTAATTGTCATCCGGGGAATCAGTAATGGTGCTGCAGCTCGCGTAGGAGTTGTTGACCGTGTAGCATCGCTCGAGCTGGCCGGCCGCCTCCATGAGCCCCGTATGAGCATCGGTACGCGTCGCCCGTTCGACATACCCGCGATAGCTCGGAACGGCGATCGAGGCCAGAATCGCGATCACGGCCACGGCGATCATCAGCTCGATCAGAGTGAAGCCACGGGCGCGCCGGGACATGCCGGGCCGAGGCTTCCCATGTGCCGCGCGGGCGTGGGTCGTCACACGGCGTTCCTCCGCTGATTGGTTACACTTGGTTTCAGTATGTCTCATGACCACCAGCCCTGCTAGAGACGCCATGAAAAAAGCCGGGGCAGGCCCAGCTTATTATTCTCACATGGCATGAGAAAACTCATACCTTCAGATGGCGTCGTACTTCCTACTTTTTCTCAGGATAGCGAATCGCTGGCGATCACGCGCTCGCGCAGCTCGCGGGGCATGGAGAAGGTGATGGTCTCCTCGCGGCCGGCCAGTTCTTCCGGTGCCCTGGCGCCCAGACCCTGCAGCCGCTCGATGACACCCTTGACCAACACCTCTGGCGCACTGGCCCCGGCGGTGATCCCCACGCCGGTGATGCCTTCGAGCCATGCCGGGTCGATCTGGCTGGCATCGTCGATCAGGTAGGCCGGGGTGCCGACCCGCTCGGCCAGCTCGCGCAGTCGGTTGGAGTTGGAACTGTTGGGACTGCCCACCACCAGCAGCAGGTCACAGCCGGCGGCCAGCTCGCGCACGGCGTCCTGGCGGTTCTGGGTGGCGTAGCAGATGTCGTCCTTGCGCGGCCCCTGGATCCGCGGAAACTTGGCGCGCAGGGCGTCGATCACCCGGGCGGTGTCGTCCATGGAGAGCGTGGTCTGGGTAACGAAGGCGAGCCGGGTGGGGTCCTTCACTTCGAGGCGTGCGACGTCCTCCTCGTCCTCCACCAGGTAGATGGCACCGCCATGAGCGGTGTCGTAGCGCCCCATGGTGCCTTCGACTTCAGGATGCCCGGCGTGACCGATGAGAATGCACTCCTGGCCCCGCTTGGCGTAGCGCAGGACCTCCATGTGCACCTTGGTGACCAGCGGGCAGGTGGCGTCGAAGACCTTGAGGCCGCGTCGCTCGGCGTCGTCCTGCACCGCCCGGGAAACACCGTGGGCGGAGAAGATCACGATGACGTCGTCGGGCACCTCGTCGAGTTCCTCGACGAAGATGGCGCCGCGCTCGCGCAGGGTATCGACCACGAAGCGGTTATGCACCACCTCGTGGCGTACGTAGATAGGCGGGCCGAAGACGTCCAGCGCACGATTGACGATCTCGATGGCGCGATCGACGCCGGCACAGAAGCCGCGTGGGTTGGCCAGCCGGATTCGCACGGAGTTAGCTTGCATGGTTACGTCGCCTTGATGCGTCGGGGCATCGGTAGAAACAGATAAAGCGTAGAAAGCGCTGAGTTCCGTCGCGAGCGAAGATAGGCTGGACGTCGCCGGAACGGAGAACCCGGAGTTTACACGGCAGTAAATGAGAGTTCGACCGGGCTGGCGACCCAGTACCGCCGGCGACCAGGATATCGAGCGCAGCAGGAAATCAGCGTTTTCTCAGTGTGTCTGCGCGGGCCTGACATCCAACACTTCGACCTCGAAGGTCAGGGTACGCCCGGCGAGCGGATGGTTGAAGTCCACTTCCACGTTACGCTCGTCGACGGCCGTGATCACGCCGGGTAGCTCGCCGCCGGCGGGGTCGGCGAATGACATCACCGTGCCCACCTCCGGCTCGATCTCGTCGAAGTCGTCGCGGCTGAGCAGCTGCACGTTCTGCGGATTGCGCTGGCCGAAGGCGTGCTCGGGTGTCACCTCGAAGCTGCCGCTCTCGCCGCCGCTCATGCCCTTGAGCGGATATTCGAAGCCGGGCGGCAGGTTGCCGTCACCCAGTTGGAAGGTGGCGGGTGACTTCTCACGGGTGGAGTCGACCACGGTGCCGTCCTCCAGCTTGAGGGTGAAGTGCAGTGTCACTTCCATGCCTTCGTCGATGCGGTATTCGCTCATCATTGCTCTCGCTCGATCGGTCGTGTCTGGTTGCAGGATAGCAGGCGGCTCAATTGCCCCGGCGCGCCTGCTTGCGCCCTTCGAAAATGGATTCCCAGATCAGGCCGATCGCCCCCAGGGTGATGCCGATATCGGCCACGTTGAAGGCCGGGTAGTACCAGCCGGCCACGTGGAAGGAGAGAAAGTCGACCACGTAGCCGTGTACCAGGCGGTCGTAAAGATTGCCCAGGGCGCCGCCGATAACCAGCGCCA
Organism: Halomonas sp. SS10-MC5; assembly: GCF_015992245.1. Classification (NCBI taxonomy): domain Bacteria; kingdom Pseudomonadati; phylum Pseudomonadota; class Gammaproteobacteria; order Oceanospirillales; family Halomonadaceae; genus Halomonas; species Halomonas sp. SS10-MC5. The sequence continues at coordinate 3,885,547 of NZ_CP065435.1, forward strand.
GCGAGGCGCCGAGCAGCTTCTCGTCGGCCTTGAGCCGGCTCATCCACACGGTCAGGCCGATACTGGCGCCTATGCCGACGATGGCGAAGAACCAGCGCTGCCAGCCGGGATGGCCGGCGAGAAAGCTGAACGCCGCCCCGGTGTTGTGCAGCAGCGTGAGGTTGAAGAACGGCAGCACTTCCACCGGCTGCCCATAGCTCAGCAGGCTCGACATCAGCGCCTTGGTGCCGAGATCCAGCAGTACCACGGCGGCAGCCAGCCACAGCCAGCGCAACGGCTGGCGCATCGGCGGCACGGAGACACCGCCGCTGCTCTGCTCCTTGTCACGCATAGTGGCGAGTCTCACCGCTACCCTCCGGCAGGTTGCTGATGCAGCGCCCGCAGAGGTCGGGGTGCTCGGCATGGCTGCCGACGTCCTCGCGATGGTGCCAGCAGCGCTCGCACTTCTGGTGCGGGCTGGCCGCGACGGCGACCATCAGCCCCCCAAGCTCGGTGGCCTCGGCACCTTCAGCGTGCTGGCCCTCGGCCAGCGGCGCCAGGCGCACCTCGCTGGTGAGCATCACGAAGCGCAGCTCCTCGCCCAGCTTGGCCAGGGTGGCATGAAGTTCAGCGTCGACGAACAGGGTCACCTCGGCGGCCAGGCTGCCCTTGATCACCTTGGCGTTACGGGCGTCTTCCAGGCACTTGTTGACCGCCTGCTTGACCTCGAGCACCTGTTCCCAGAACTCGCGCCCCAGCTCGGCGTTCGGCGCCAGGGTGGCGAGCCCTTCGTAGTAGGTCTCGAGCAGCACGCTGTCGCCCTTGCTGCCGGGGATGTTCTCGTGAATCTCCTCGGCGGTGAAGCTGAGGATCGGCGCCACCCAGCGCGAGAGCGCCTCGACCACATGGTAGAGGGCCGTCTGGCAGCTGCGCCGGGCCAGGGAATCGGCCTGGGTGGTGTACTGGCGGTCCTTGATGACATCGAGATAGAAGCCGCCGAGTTCCCGCGAGCAGAAGGTGTGCACCTGCTGGTAGACGTCGAGGAAGCGGTACTCCTCATAGGCCTTCTCGATGCGCGCCTGGAGCTGGGCGGCGCGATCCACCACCCACTGGTCCAGCGCCAGCATGTCGCCGAACGCCACGCTATCGCGGGCCGGATCGAAGCCGTTGAGGTTGGCCAGCAGGAAGCGCGCGGTGTTGCGGATGCGCCGGTAGACGTCGGCGGTGCGCTTGAGGATCTCGTCGGAGACCGCCATCTCGCCCGAATAGTCGGTGGAGGCGACCCACAGGCGCAGGATGTCGGCCCCCAGCTTGTCCATCACCTCCTGCGGCGCCACCACGTTGCCCATCGACTTGGACATCTTGCGCCCCTGGGCGTCGACGGTGAAGCCATGGGTGAGCAGGCCGCGGTACGGCGGGTGGCCGTCGATGGCGCAGCCGGTCAGCAGCGAGGAGTGGAACCAGCCGCGATGCTGGTCGGAGCCCTCCAGGTAGAGGTCGGCACGCGGGCCGCTCCCGTGGCCGTGGGGGTGCGAGCCGCGCAGCACGTGGCGGTGGGTGGTGCCGGAGTCGAACCACACGTCGAGGGTATCGGTGACCTTCTCGTACTCGGCCGCCTCGTCGCCCAGCAGCTCGGCCGGGTCGAGGCGGAACCAGGCATCGATGCCCTCGCGCTCGACGCGCTTGGCGGCCTCCTCCATCAGCTCCACGGTGCGCGGGTGCAGCTCGCCGGTGGCCTTGTGCAGGAAGAACGGGATCGGCACGCCCCAGTTGCGCTGGCGCGAGATGCACCAGTCGGGGCGGTTGGCGATCATGGCGTGCAGGCGTGCCTGCCCCCAGGCCGGGGTGAACTGGGTCGCCTCGATGCCTTCCAGCGCCCGCTCGCGCAGGGTACGTCCGTCATGCCCCTTGACGTCCATGCCCACGAACCACTGCGCCGTGGCGCGGTAGATCACCGGGGTCTTGTGGCGCCAGCAGTGCATGTAGCTGTGAGTGATGACCTTGTGCGCCAGCAGTGCGCCGACCTCGCGCAGCTTGTCGACGATCTGCGGGTTGGCCTTCCAGATCATCTGGCCGCCGAAGAACGGCAGGTCGTCGGCATAGACGCCGTTGCCCTGCACCGGGCTCTTGATCTCCTCGAACGCCATGCCGTGGGCACGACAGGTAACGAAGTCGTCGACGCCGTAGGCCGGTGCCGAGTGGACGATACCCGTGCTGCCCACCTCGGATTCGACGTAGTCGGCCAGATAGACCGGCGAGAGACGGTCGTAGAACGGATGGCGGAACTCGATCAGGTCGAGCGCCTGGCCTTTGGCGGTGGCGATCACTTCGCCTTCGAGCTCGTAGCGCTCGAGGCACGACTCCACCAGCTCCTCGGCCAGCACCAGCAGGCGGCTGCCGGTATCGACCAGGGCGTAGGTGAACTCAGGGTGCACGTTGAGCGCCTGGTTGGCCGGCACGGTCCAGGGCGTGGTGGTCCAGATCACGATGGCGGCGGGCTTGGAGAGCGACTCCAGGCCGAAGGCGGCGGCCAGCTTGGCCTCGTCGGCGGCCGGGAAGGCCACGTCGATGGCATCGGACTTCTTGTCCTGATACTCCACCTCGGCCTCGGCCAGGGCCGAGCCGCAGTCGAAGCACCAGTTGACCGGCTTGAGGCCCTTGAAGACGTAGCCCGCCGCGACCATGTCGGCCAGCGCACGGATCTCGCCCGCCTCGTTGGCGTAGTCCATCGAACGGTAGGGGTTGTCCCAGTCACCGACCACCCCCAGGCGCACGAAGTCGGCGAGCTGGGTCTCGATCTGCGAGGCGGCGTACTCGCGGCACAGCGCACGCGCCTGCTCGGGATCGAGATGCTTGCCGTGGGTGGTCTCCACCTTGTGCTCGATGGGCAGGCCGTGGCAGTCCCAGCCGGGCACGTAGGGCGCATCGAGGCCGGCCAGGTTCTTCGACTTGACGATGATGTCCTTGAGAATCTTGTTGACGGCGTGACCGATGTGGATGCTGCCGTTGGCGTAGGGAGGGCCGTCGTGCAGCACGAAGGTCTCGCGGCCGCGTCGCTCTTCGCGCAGGCGCTGGTAGAGCTTCATGTCCTGCCACTGCGACACCCGGCCGGGCTCGCGCCGAGGCAGGTTGCCGCGCATGGGGAAGTCGGTTTCGGGCAGGTTCAGTGTGTGCTTGTAGTCGCTCATATCCTGGGAGTCAGCCGTCGTCTTGGTCGGCGGAACGTCCCGCCGAGGATTCGAAATTCGCGGCCTCGCGCGCCAGCGGCGCCGATGCCAAGGGAAGAGAGTCGTCTGCCAGGCCAAGCTCCCTGGCCGCAGGACACGGGCTGGCGAAGAAGCGGCGAGCGCGGGCCAGGTCCACCATGATCTGCTGCTTGAGCGCGGGGAAGTCGTCGAACTTCACCTCGCCGCGCAGCCGCGCGCAGGGAAACACCGTGAGCCGTTTGCCGTAGAGGTCGCCGTCGAAGTCGAACAGATGCACCTCGAGCACCGGCCGGTCGCTACCCACCGTGGGGCGCCAGCCAATGTTGGCCACCCCGTTGCACTGCTGCCCGTCGGGCAGCTCAGCCACCACCGCGTATACGCCGCGCAGCGCGAGCGGCAGGCGCGGCAGCGGCAGGTTGGCGGTGGGGACGCCAATGGTACGCCCCAGTTGGCGGTCGGCGACCACCCGCCCCCCCAGGCGATAGGGACGACCCAGCATGCGTGCCGCCTGGGCGAAGTTGCCGCTGGCCAGCAGGGTACGTACCCGGGTGCTGGAGACCCGCTCGTCGTCGAGGGTGAAGGTCCGCGTGTGCTCGACGCCGAACCCGTCGCGGCCACGCCGCTCGCCCTCCTGCATCAACAGGTTGAAGTCGCCGCTGCGATCGCAGCCGAAGCGAAAATCGTCGCCAACCACCAGATGACGTACGCCCAGGCCTTCGACCAGCACGCGATCGATGAATTCCACCGCGGTGAGGCTGCGCAATCGCTCGTTGAACGGCAGGCAGAGCACATAGTCCACCCCGCTCTCGCCGAGCAGGCGGACCTTCTCGCGCAGGCGGGTCAGCCGCGGCGGGGCCTGGTCGCCGGCGAAGAACTCACGCGGCTGGGGCTCGAACACCACGACCGTCACCGGCAGACGAAGCTTCGAGGCCTGCTCGCGGCACTGGTCGAGAATCGCCTGGTGGCCGCGGTGCACGCCATCGAAGTTACCGATGGTGGCCACGCAGCCGCGATGCTCGTCGCGCAGATTGTGCAGTCCTCGAATGACTTCCATTCAGCCTTCACTAAACCGTTGGTTGAAAAACGTGTAAAGGGGGAGATTATAGCGAACCCCCGCCCCCTTGACAGCCGGTTGCCCGCTTCACCTGGCCGACCTCAACGCAGAGGGCCGCCCTCACCCCCGCATACGGAAATGCCGCGGCCTGACGCCCAGCGCCGCCAGCCAGGCGAAGTAGACCGCCGCGCCGGCCACCACCAACAGCGCCAGCCACTGTACGCGCGCCCCTACGTTCCACTCGAGCCACTGCTGCCAATCCGGCGCCAGCCAGGCGAGCCCCACGCTCATCACCACGCAGCCGCCGACCAGTTGCACGGCATAGCGGCCCCAGCCCGGCTGGAACACCAGCACGCCCTGCTTGTGCAGCAGCCAACCCAGCAGCCCGGCATTGAGAAAGGCCGACAGCGCCGTGGCCAGGGCCAGTCCGGCATGGGCCAGTGGCCAGATCAGGAGCAGGTTGAAGACCATGTTGGCCACCATGGCGATGATGCCGACCTTCACCGGGGTCTTGGTGTTCTGGCGGGCGAAGAAGCCGGGTGCCAGCACCTTGATCAGCATGAAGGCCACCAGGCCGAAGGCGTAGGCACGCAGGCTCATCGCCGCCATGGCGATGTCGTGTTCGGTCATGGCGCCGTAGTGAAACAGCGAGATCAACAGCGGCTCGGCGAGGACCGCCAGCGCCAGCGCCGCCGGCAGGCCCAACAGCAGCACGGCGCGCACCGCCCAGTCGAGCATGGCGGCGAAGTGCTCACCCGACTGCTCGGCGTGGCGCTTGGAGAGCGCCGGCAGGATCACCGTGCCGATGGCGATGCCGAACACGCCCAGCGGCAGCTCCACCAGGCGGTCGGAATAGTAGAGCCACGAGACACTGCCGGGTGTGAGCAACGAGGCCAGCACGGTATCCAGCAACAGGTTGATTTGCGACACCGAGACACCGAACAGGGCCGGGGCCATCAGCACCAGGATGCGCTTCACCCCGCTGTGGGCGAAATTGGGCCACGGGCGCGGCATCAGCCCCAGGCGCGCGAGGAACGGCACCTGGAACGCGAGCTGGGCGACGCCGGCGATCAGCACGCCCCACGCCAGCGCCATGGCCGGCTCGCTCATCAAGGGCGTGAGCAGCACGGCGGCGCCGATCAGCGAGAGGTTGAGCAGTACCGGCGTGAAGGCCGGCACGGCGAAACGGTTCCAGGTGTTGAGCACGCTGCCGGCAAAGGCGGTTAGCGAGACCAGCAGCAGGTAGGGGAAGGTCAGCCGCAGCATGTCGGCGGTCAGCGCCAGCTTGGCCGGATCGCGGCCGAAACCCGGGGCGAAGAGCCACACCAGCCAGGGCGCGGCGAGCATGGCCAGGGCGGTGATCAGCGCCAGCACCGCGGTGAGGCTGCCGGCCACGGCGTCGAGCAGCTCGCGCACCTCGCGCTTGCTGCCGCGGGTGGCGTATTCGGAAAGCACCGGCACGAAGGCCTGGTTGAAGGCGCCCTCGGCAAACAGCCGGCGCATGAAGTTGGGGATCTTGAAGGCGACGAAGAAAGCATCGGCACCGCTGCCGGCACCGAACAGGGTCGCCACCACCACGTCACGCACCAGGCCCATGACCCGCGACAGCATGGTCATGGCCCCCACCACCAGACCGGAGCGCATCAGCCCCCCGGCCTTGGGGGCAACGGCCCGGTCGTCATCGGCCACCGCGGGTGGCGCCGACTCACCGGGCCTGGGCAACTGCTCGCGTTTCGTCACCGTCTGCTTTCCTCTCCGGGCTCGCTCGATGTGGTTCATCCCGCTTGGCAGGCACAAAAAAAACCGGCCGAAGCCGGTTTTTTCAAGAGATCGCGGTACGCGGGCATCGAGGTGCTGGCGCTCGCGAGGTCTCCAAGACGTCCGGCTTTACGCAGCCAGGGCCTTAATTCGCGCGTTCAGGCGGCTCTTCAGGCGTGCAGCCTTCTTCTTGGAGAGCACGTCCTTGTCGGCGATGCGGTCGATGACCGGCTGCGCCTTGTGGAACTCGGCCATGGCAGTCGCGTGATCGCCACCGTTGATGGCCTTGATGACGCGCTTCACGTAGGTACGCACCATGGCGCGCTGGCTCGCCTTCAGAACACGACGGCCTTCCGCCTGACGGGCACGCTTGCGGGCTTGCTTGCTGTTTGCCACTGACTATCTCCTGGAAAACTTTAACGCCGCCCGGTCGGGGGCGGCATCGATAACGATTTGTCCGGCCTGAAAATTTCACTTCCCAGCCGGTCTGGCCATGGCGTCAACCCGAAGGTTGTCGACGGGCCGTGTCTGAGAGGATGCCGCATACTACCACAGGTACCCGGCGCCATGCTACAGGCCCCATGAACACTGCCTCACAGCACGACGAGGTTGTCGCGATGGATCAACTCGGGCGCCTCCATGTAGCCCAGGATCGCCTCGATCTGGTGACTCGGCTGGCCGAGAATGCGGCGCGCTTCGTCGGCGCCATAGTTCACCAGCCCCTTGGCGATCCGCTCGCCCTGCTCGTCGAGGCACAGCACCATGTCGCCGCGCACGAAGTCGCCCGACAGCGCCTTGACGCCCACTGCCAACAGGCTCGATCCGCTGCCGCGCAGCACCTTGACCGCGCCGGCATCCAGCGTCAGGCTGCCGCGCACCTGGAGCTGACCGGCCAGCCAGCGCTTGCGCGCCGCCATGGGCGCCTCCTCCGGGCGCAGCAGCGTGCCCAGCGACTCACCGGCGGCCAGCCTGGTCAGCACCTCGGGCTGGCGTCCGCTGGCGATCACCGTGACGGCGCCGGAGCGGGCCGCCAGGCGTGCCGCCTGCACCTTGGTGGTCATGCCACCGCGACCCAGCGCACCGCCGCCGCCGGCCACCGCCGCCAACGCCGGATCATCGGCGCGGCCTTCCTGGATCAGCGTGGCCGCCGGGTTGCGGCGCGGATCGGCGTCGAACAACCCCTCCTGGTCGGTAAGGATCACCAGCGCTTCGGCCTCGAGCAGGTTGGCCACCAGCGCGCCCAGGGTATCGTTGTCGCCGAAGCGGATCTCGTCGGTGACCACGGTGTCGTTCTCGTTGATCACCGGCACCACGCGCAGGTCGACCAGGGTACGCAGCGCCGAGCGGGCATTGAGGTAACGCTTGCGGTTGGAGAGGTCGTCGTGGGTCAGCAGCACCTGGGCGGTGAGCAGGCCATGGCGCGCGAAGTGGTGTTCGTAGCACTGGGTCAGGCCGTTCTGCCCCACCGCCGCCGCGGCCTGCAGCTCATGCACGGCCGAGGGGCGGGCCTGCCAGCCCAGCCTCACCATGCCCGCCGCCACGGCGCCCGACGATACCAGCACCACCTCGAGCCCCTGACGATGCAGCGCGGCGATCTGGTCCACCCAGCCGCCAATGGCCGCCTCGTCGAGCCCTCGCCCATCGTTGGTCAGCAGCGCACTGCCGATCTTCACCACCACCCGGCGAGCGCCACGCAGCGCATCGCGACCCGGAACCCGCTCGTTCACACTCTGCTCTCCCATCCAGCAAAAACCAGCCAGCCATGTCAGCGCGACTGAGCGAGCGAAGGCCTCCCCTCACTCCACATATTCGACTTCGACATCGTAATCATCGTCGTCGAAATCGTCATCGTCTTCGTCGCTGCGCTTGCGCCGACGGCCCAGTCGCGCCTCGGTGCGCGCCACCGCCTCGGCCTCCATGCGCTCGCGCATCTCGCGCTCGCGCTCGGCGGCCTCCTCGTCCTCGTTCTCCAGCCGGCGCTGCTCGGTGAGCCAGCGGTGCGCCGACTGCACCAGGGCGTCGGTGCCTTCGCCGCTGATCGCCGAGATGCGGAACACCGGCCCTTCCCAGCCAAGTCCTTCGACGATGGCGGCGACTCGCGCCTCGCGCTCCTCTTCCGGCACCAGGTCGAGCTTGTTGAGCACCAGCCAGCGCGGGCGCTCGGCCAGGGTCGGCGAAAACTGCTCGAGTTCATGGGCAATGGCACGCGCGACCTCGACCGGATCGGACTCGTCGAACGGCGCCACATCGACCACGTGAAAGAGCAGACGAGTACGGGTGAGGTGCTTGAGGAAGCGCAGCCCCAGGCCGGCACCGTCCGAGGCGCCCTCGATTAGCCCCGGCACATCGGCCATCACGAAATGTTCGTGCATGCCCAGCTTCACCACGCCGAGATTGGGCACCAGCGTGGTGAAGGGGTAGTCGGCCACCTTGGGCTTGGCCGCAGACACCGAGCGGATCAGAGTCGACTTGCCGGCGTTGGGCATGCCCAGCAGGCCGACGTCGGCCATCACCTTCATCTCCAGGCGCAGATTGCGCCGTTCACCATCGGTGCCCGGCGTGGTCTTGCGTGGCGCGCGGTTGGTCGACGACTTGAAGTGGATGTTGCCGAGCCCGCGGCGGCCGCCCTGGGCCACCAGCACCTGCTGGCCGATCTCGGTGATGTCGGCGATCACTTCGAGGGTGTCCTCGTCGATCACCGTGGTACCCACCGGCACCTTGACCACCAGATCGCTGCCGGCCCGGCCGCTCATCTGGCGCCCCTGGCCGGGGCGGCCGCTCTCGGCCTGGTAGAAGCGCTGATACTTGAAATCGATCAGCGTGTTGAGGGCATCGTCCCCGACCAGGTAGACGCTGCCGCCATGCCCGCCGTCGCCGCCATCGGGACCACCCTTGGGCACGTACTTCTCGCGGCGGAAGCTCAGGCAGCCATTGCCGCCCCTGCCGGCCTCCACGATGATCGAGGCTTCGTCGACGAACTGCATTGTGACTCTCCCGACGGTCTCTGCCGTCATGATACAAGAAGGCCCCGCCTGAGCGGGGCCTTCCCTCTACCGGTTCGAGCGCGCTCAGGCAGAGACGACGCTGACGAACTTGCGGTTCTTCGGACCCTTGGTCTCGAACTTGATCACACCGTCGCTCAGGGCGAAGAGGGTGTGGTCGCGGCCGACGCCGACGCCGGTACCGGCGTGGAAGCGGGTGCCGCGCTGACGCACGATGATGTTGCCGGCGGTGACGGCCTGGCCGCCATACAGCTTGACACCAAGGCGTTTGGATTCTGAATCGCGGCCGTTACGGGTAGAGCCGGCTGCCTTCTTATGAGCCATTGCAAAGTCCTCGCTCGTTAAGGGGAAGCCGCTTAGGCGGAAATCCCGGTGATCTTGACTTCAGTGAACCACTGACGGTGGCCCTGACGCTTCATGTGGTGCTTGCGGCGACGGAACTTGATGATGCGGATCTTCTCGCCACGGCCGTGGGAAACGATCTCGGCCGCCACTTTGGCACCATCGACCAGCGGAGCGCCGACGGTCACGTCGTCGCCATCGGCAACCAGCAGCACCTGGTCGAACTCGACGGTTTCGCCAGTCGGAATTTCCAGCTTCTCGAGCTTGAGCGTCTGGCCTTCCTGAACGCGGTACTGCTTGCCACCGCTCTTGATTACTGCATACATGTGCGTATCTCTCCGGAACTCATCGGGGTTGGCTCTTCATCGACCTGCTTCGAGTGGCGCCCCTTTCGGCAGCCATCTGACAGGGAGCGAGATGAGTGGGCCGCGCATTATAACCGCGCCCGGCACGCCATTCAAGCTGCCGCGACACTCGACGGCACCCCGAGGACGTGTCACGTCAAGGCGCACCGCGGCACAGCTTGACGCCCCCATGGGGGGGCCATAGCATGACCCGCAACCCAAGGCCCACCGCCACTCTCCGGCATTTGGGCCCAACAGCTCGATGATACCGCCCCATGCCAGCCAACGCCTCTACCCGCTCGTCCGACAGCAACACCTCCGCCACGTCGCTCCATGCAGCGGTCGCCGACGATTTCGCCGCGGTCAATCGCACCATCATGGATCAGTTGGCCTCGCGGGTGCCGCTGGTGGAGACCATTGGCCAGTACATCATCGCCAGCGGCGGCAAGCGGCTGCGCCCGCTGCTGGTGCTGCTCGCTGCCCGCGCGCTGGGGTATCGGGGCGACAAGCACATCTCGCTGGCCACGCTGATCGAGTTCATGCACACCTCGACCCTGCTGCACGACGACGTGGTCGATGAGTCCCACATGCGCCGCGGCCGCGCCACCGCCAACGACGCCTGGGGCAACGCCCCCTCGGTGCTGGTGGGCGACTACCTCTACTCCCGCTCCTTCCAGATGATGGTGGAGATCGGCTCGCTCAAGATCATGGGGATACTCTCGGGCGCCACCTGCGTGATCGCCGAAGGCGAGGTCCAGCAGCTGACCAACGTGGGCAACCCCGACATCGACGAGGCGGTCTACTTCGAGACCATCCAGGGCAAGACCGCCATGCTGTTCGAGGCCGCCACCCACAGCGGTGCGGTGCTGGCCGAGGCCGACCCGCAGCAGGAGGCGGCGCTGCAGTACTACGGCCGTTACCTGGGTCTGGCGTTCCAGCTCGTCGACGACCTGCTCGACTACCAGGGCGACGCCACCGCCATGGGCAAGAACGTGGGCGACGACCTCGCCGAGGGCAAGCCGACGCTGCCGCTGATCCAGGCCATGGCCGCCGGCACCCCCGACCAGGCCAAGACGATCCGCCAGGCCATCCGCCAGGGCGGACTCGACCAGTTGGAAGAAGTGCTGGCCATCGTGCGCGATACCGGCGCGCTGGACTATACCCGCGCACGGGCCGAGGAGATGTCGGCCAAGGCGCTGGAGCAGCTCGACCTGCTACCCCCCAGCCGCTATCGCGACAGCATGGCCGAACTGGCCAGGCTCGCGGTGGAACGCCAGAACTGAGCGGCACGCCAGCGCCACCGCGGGGCTTGCAAGGCCGAGGGTTTTGCGTATAATGCCCATCCGTCGGCACCCAGCGGTGCCGGTGCCGAGCGGCTTCCGAGCGGCTCAAAAAATGCAACGGAGTATAGCTCAGCTTGGTAGAGCGCTGCCTTCGGGAGGCAGAGGTCGTAGGTTCGAATCCTGCTACTCCGACCAAAGAATTCAGTCAAAACCGCCACTGACGGATCACGCCGGGTGGCGGTTTTGCGTCGTGAAGACAGCCGCACCTTTGTCCCCCGTTCACGCCCCTCCGACCTCAAGTTTTTCGATCCCCTGCCGATAGCTCGCTTAAGAAAGCAGAGACGCACCTCTCCTGCCTGCGAAGTCAATCATTCGGCCAGCCTTCCGCCCTCTCTCGGAAGCGGCCATGTATCACCGCCCACGCGCGTGGTCTCCCATATGTCGAGAAAGTTACCTCTTGCCCTCCTCACCTCGCTGGTGCTGGCATACGGGCTTCCCCTTGCCGCACAAGCGAATCCCCCCTCGCTGTCCCTGAATGGCTTCGGCACGCTTGGCGTGGTGCATTCCAGCGAGGACCAGGCAGATTTCGTTTCGAGCATGCTGATGCCCAGAGGAGCCGGCCATACCAGTGACTGGAGTGCCGAGGTCGACAGCCGGCTGGGCCTGCAGCTTACCGCCAACCTTACGCCTCGCCTCTCGAGCGTGGTGCAAGTCGTCACCGAGCAGCAGTACGATGGCCAATTCCGGCCGGCAATCGAGTGGGCCAACATCAATTACGATGTGACTCCCGACCTGAGCCTGAGGGTCGGCCGCGTCATACTTCCGGTCTTCATGAATTCAGAGTATCGCAAGGTAGGCTACGCGACGCCCTGGATCCGCCCGCCACTGGAAGTCTATCGCACCATACCGGTTTCCAGCGCTGACGGCGTGGACGTCAGCTACCGCTCCCATATCGCCAGCGTCACCAACACGCTTCGGGCCACCTATGGGCAAAGCGATGCCACCTTTCCCTACATCGATGCAGCGATGGACCGAGCCACCGCCGAGGCACGCGCTCGAGAAGGGCTGACAATCAGCAATACCGTTGAGCAGGGCAGCATCAGCCTCTTTGCCGCCTACAGCCATTACCGCCTGAGCATCGAAGATTTCAACCCGCTGTTCGATGCCTTCAGAATGTTTGGCCCTGAAGGCGATGCCATTGCCGAACGCTACAATGTCGATGGCAAAACCTTTGAAGCCATCAGCCTGGGGGCTCGCTACGATCCCGGCAACTGGTTCGTGATGGGCGAATGGACCCAGACCAGCAGCCGCACCTTCCTGGCGGATAACCGCGGCTGGTACATTTCCGGTGGCTACCGCCTGGGCGCCTTCACGCCCTATCTGACATATGCCAGTCAGCGCATACTCAGCAAGACATCCACCCCGGGCCTCTCACAGCCCGGCAGCGAACCACTGGATGCGATGCTCAACTCCATGCTCCAGGGGCAGCCACAGCAGGAAAGCGTGTCTGTCGGCGTACGCTGGGATTTCAGCAGCAACATGGCGGTCAAGGCCCAGTTCGACCACATGAACCACGAGGGGGAATCGCGCGGCTACCTGGTCAACTCGCAGCCAGGCTTCGAGCCCGGCGGTTCGGTCAATCTGTTCAGCCTAGCGCTCGACTTCGTGTTCTGAGGAGACAAGAATGCCTTCGCGACTCACGAAGATCGGCTGCAACCTGCTCCTCGGCCTGGCATCGAGCCTTGCCCTGGCCGATGCCGTGGTGGTGGTTTCCGCTCAAAGCCCGGTGAGCACGCTCACCCGCAGCGAGCTGACCGACATCTACCTGGGCCGGACCAACCGCTTTCCTGGCGGGCAACCCGCCATGCCCGTGGACCAGCGCGAGAACTCCCCGGCTTACGTCGCGTTCTATCGCAACTATCTGGGCCAGACCCCCGCCCAGATCAAGATGCACTGGTCGCGCCTGATCTTCACCGGCCGCGGCCAGCCACCACGCAGCTTGGCCGATCACCAGGCCATGGCCGACTTCGTGGCGGAGCAGGCCACGGCCATCGGCTATGTGGACGGCGCCTACATCGACGAGCGCCTGCGGGTGGTGGCCATTGATTGAATCCGCCTCACACGCTGGCACCGCTACGGACCCACCCCTCACCAGGCGGCATTGGCTGCACCGTCTCGTCGAACCCGGCATCCTCTTCATGGGCCTCGCCCTGCTGGCGCTGGCAGCCATCTGGCTGGTCACGTGGAACCTGACTGCACGGGAGCAGTCGGCTGCCGACCGCCGGGCGGCGGTACTGGCCGCGGACATGGCGGAGACCTACGAGGCCCAGGTCGTCCGGGCGCTGCGCGAGATCGATACCACCCTCAAGCTGGTGCGCTACAGTCTCGACGAACGCCCGCCGCAGGCCGTCCTGGATGAACTGAGCCAGCAGGACATGCTCCCCCCGACCCTGCTGTTCGAGGTCCGCCTGAGCGATGCCGAGGGCAACGTCGTCGCCAGCACGCACGGACCCTCGCGCACGGATGACACGACACCCGTTGCTGGGCAGGAGGGCCTGAGGGTCGAGCTTCACCATCAGGCCGCGTCCGCGCAGGACAGCAGGCTGGCCTTCCACCGAAGCCTGTCTGAAAACGGGCAGCAAGCGCCAGGCTGGGTATCCGTGCTCGTCAGCGCAGAGTACTTCGTCAGCGGCTACGAGCCGAAAACGCTGGAAAAACAAGGGGTACTGGCCCTGGCAGGGGAAGAGGGCATTTTTCTGGTTCGCCGTACCGGCGAAACGGTGCATACGGGTGAACAGATCGACTATGCGCGCCTTCTGGAAGGCAATAGCGGCCTCGACGAGCCCGCCCGGGTAAGCATCAGCGGATGGGACGGCGTGCCGCGTTACCTGGTGGCCAGGCCCCTGTTCGAGTTTCCGATCGCCATCGTCGTCGGTCTCTCCCAGGACGAGCAGATGGCCGCCGCCGCTGCGCTTCGGCACACCTACTATTGGCGCGCGGTGCTGGTCAGCATCGTTGCGCTCGCCGTGCTGACACTGCTCGGCCGGCTGAGCTGGAAGCTGCGCAGGGCACAGGCCAGGGTACTCGAAGAGCGCCTGGACCACGCCAGGCGTGCCGAATATCTTGCCTTCCACGACAACCTGACGGGGCTGCCGAACCGAGCCTACTTCAGCCGTCTGTTGACCAAAGGGATGCAGCACGCTCGCCGCTACGACAAGCGGTTGACCCTGCTCTTTCTCGATCTGGACCGATTCAAGGCGATCAACGACTCGCTTGGCCACGACGCGGGCGATGAGCTGCTTCGGGAGGTCAGCCGGCGACTTGGCCGCGCGGTACGGGAAAGCGACACCGTCGCTCGGCTGGGTGGTGACGAGTTCGTCATTCTGCTCCCGGAGATCACGGAGCCGAACCAGATCACCCAGGTTGCCGACAAGATCCTCGCCTCAGTCAGCACCCCTTTCACACTGGTGGGCCAGGAGTTTCGTATCACGGTCAGCATCGGCATTGCCCGCTATCCCGCCGATGGCGAGGATGAGCAAACCCTGATGAAGCACGCCGACGTGGCGATGTATCACGCCAAGGAGGAGGGCAAGAACAATGCCCAGTACTACTCCGAGCAGTTGAAGACAGACTCCTTGGAGCGACTGGCTCTGGAGTCGAGCCTGCGCAAGGCGCTGGAGCGTCAGGAGTTCCTGCTTTACTACCAGTCGAAGCTCGACATGGCCACCGGCCGCGTCATCGGCATGGAAGCACTGCTTCGCTGGCAACATCCCGAACTCGGGCTGATACTGCCCAAGCAGTTCATACCACTGGCGGAAGAAAATGGCCTCATTGTCCCCATCGGCCGCTGGGTCATCTACACGGCATGCCGACAGAATGTCGCCTGGCAGAAGGCCGGCTTCCCGGCATTGAGCATGGCGGTCAATCTCTCGGCCCGTCAGTTCCTCGACGATGGTCTGCTCAGAGACATCAAGGGCGCGCTTCAGGCCAGCGGCATGGCCCCCGAGTTGCTCGAAGTGGAGATCACCGAGAGCATGATAATGCAGGACATGCCAAAAGCCGTCAGAGTCCTGCAGGAGCTGAGAGACATCGGTGTGCGCATCGCGATCGACGACTTCGGCACCGGCTACTCCTCGCTCTCCAAGCTGCAGGCGTTTCCTCTCGACACGATCAAGATAGACGGCTCGTTCATCCATGACCTTCTCGACAACGCCGGCGACAGGAGCCTCACGGAGGCCATCATTGACCTCGGCAAGAACCTGGGTCTGACAGTCGTCGCCGAAGGCGTCGAGTCGGCAGCGCATGTGGAGTACCTGCGTCGCCATGCTTGCGACCAGATTCAGGGGTTTTACATGCACGAACCGCAGCCTGCAGACGAAGCTGTACTGTCATTGGCTAAGTGGTTCGACAATGAATCAACTATTTAGCCTGGCGCTATCAACTTCGACGTGAACGTGTCGCAAAAAGACGCTATGCTCCGCGACCGGGGGTCGCCACCGCCTCTTTTGACGCAAGCTTCAGCCAAGCGATTCATACCAAAGTCATAAGAAACTTGTCCTGGAACAAGTCCCACTCGTACGGAGGGCGCTCGTGAAGATCAGCGAGCCCGAGACTGCGCATGGTAGCGCCGGCGTCGCCGCGGCCATGGCAGGCCCCCACGAAAGCAGCAGCGATCTCGACACGCTGCGAGCCAAGTTCTACCAGCTCTACATCGCCGTGGAGCAGAGTCCGGCCGCGACCGCGATCACCGATGCCGAGGGGCGCATCGAGTATGTCAACCGCCGCTTCCTGGAGGTGACCGGTTATTCACGCGAGGAGCTGATCGGCAGGACGCCGGCGATGATCCAATCGGGGCTGACGCCCGACAGCGTCTATCGCGACCTGTGGCAGACCCTGCGCAGCGGCCAGGTGTGGCGCGGCGAACTGCAGAACCGCAAGAAGAGCGGCGAACTCTACTGGGAAGCCGAGACCATCACGCCGGTGCGCGACGACACGGGCGCGATTGTGCGCTTCGTGGCGGTGAAAGAGGACATCACCGAGCGCAAGCGCCAGGAGGAGGAGCTGCGGCTGCTCGCCAGCGTATTCCAGACCGGCCAGGCCACCCTGATCACCGACCCGGAGATGCGCATCGAACGGGTCAACCAGGCCTTTACCGACATCACCGGCTACCTGCCCGAAGAGGTGATCGGCCACACGCCCCGCCTGTTCAAGTCCGGGCGTCATGACAAGCACTTCTATGCCCAGCTGTGGCAGGAGGTCCTCGACACCGGCCACTGGCAGGGCGAGATCTGGAACCGCAACAAGTACGGCGAGATCTACCCGCTGTGGCAATCGATCACGGCCGTCAGTGACGAGGCCGGCAAGCTGCGCCACTTCATTGCCGTATTCCACAACATCGCCGAGCGCAAGCGCCTGGAGCAGGAGCTGGAACAGCAGGCCACCCGCGACCACCTGACCGGTGCGCACAACCGCCGCGCCTTCGACACCGCCATGCGCAAGGCGATCCGTCAGGCCGAGCGCAGCGACAACACCTTCTCACTGCTGCTGTTCGATATCGACCGGTTCAAGTCGATCAACGACCAGCATGGCCACGACACGGGGGATCTCATCCTCAAGCGCCTGGCCAGCCTGGTGGGCAAGACCCTGCGCAGCACCGACCTGCTGGCGCGCTGGGGCGGCGAGGAGTTCGCCATTCTGCTACAGGACACGACCATTCAGGGGGCGTCGATCTTCGCCGAGCGGCTGCGCCAGCAGGTGGCGGAGACACGCCTGCATGGGCTGGCCGTCACCATCAGCCTGGGCATTGCCGAGTACCACCGGGGCGAAAGCCCGGAAGAGGTGCTGGCCCGCGCCGATGGCGCCCTGTATCGGGCCAAGCGGGCGGGGCGCGACCGCGTCGGCATCGCCGATACCCACGCTTGAGCGTGGCGGATTGGCCTCGAGCCGGCGCGGGAAGCTACAGCAGCGGCTCCAGCCAGGCGATCCGGCCCAGCATGGCCCCCAAACGACGCCAGAAACCGCCGGGCTCACGCCCGAACGACACCGTCTCCCCCTGCTGTTCCGTCAGCCAGCTGAGGCGCCCCTGCTCGTCCCGTTCGACCCGATAGCTCAGCGCCGGCGACTTGCCGAGTTCTGCCAGCGCCTCCAGCTCGGCGGCCAGACCCGGACTGGCGGCGAGCACGCCCACTTCGGTGTTCCACCACACCGAGCGAGGGTCGGCATTGGGCGAGCCGACGAACACGCGATCGCTGTCGATGCTGAGTGCCTTGATATGCAGGGCGGAGGCCGACGAGCCCACGCTGAAACCATCGTCGTCGAATTCGCTCTCGGCACGCATTTCATAGAGCGCGACGCCGCTGTCGAGCAGCGCTCTACGGCGAACCTGGTAGGCGCCATGGACCAGCGGCACGTCGGTCGCTTCGAGGGAGTTGGTGAAGACCTCGACCTCGACACCCGATTCGGCCAGTTCCCTCAAGCGCTGCGTGCCAAGCTCGCCAGGCACGAAGTAGGCGGAGACGATCACCAGCCGCTCGCTCGGCTCACCGGCGCGCTCGAGCAGCTCCCCGGCCATGGTGCTGGCAAGCGCCGCGCGTCCACGCCAGGCCGGCTTGCCCGGCGGGTCCCACAGGGCGAAGCCCTCCCCCCAGTGCAGCCTGCCCACCAGCGGCCCCCGCTCGACATCGGCATAGCGCTGGCGAAGATCGGCGAAGTAGGGCGAATCGGCATTGGCCTCGACCCATTCGTCGAGCGACGAGCGCAGCTCGCGCCAGGCCTCGTCTTCGGCACGATGGTAGCGGCCGATGGGCTGCGCCAGGCCATGGTTCCAGTAGAGGTGAAAGCTGCGCGACAGCGGCTCCACCACGGGACCGAGCGTGATCAGGTCGAGGTCGGTGAAGTTGCGCGGCTCGCTGGCGCTGTAGTACTCGTCGCCCAGGTTGCGCCCGCCGACGATGGCCAGGGCGCCGTCGGCGATCCACAGCTTGTTGTGCATGCGCCGATGCTGCCGCGCCGCCTGCGGCGCCGAGGCCAGCACGCGGCCGATCAGCGTGTCGCGGCCGACACTCAGCGCATTGTAGACACGCACCTGGACGTTGGGATGGCTATCGAGCGCCGCCAGCTCCTGCCCTTGGCCCACGGCGCCCATGTCGTCGATCAGCAGGCGCACCTCGACTCCTCGGTCGGCGGCCGCCAAGAGACGCTGCAGCAGCAGCCGCGTCGTCAGGCCGTCTCCGATCAGGTAGGTCTGGATGTCGAGACGCCGATCGGCCTGCTCGCTGAGCAATACACGCAGGCTGAAGGCGTCCTGGCCGCTTGAGAGCAGGGCGAAGCCGCTCTTGCCAGAGCGGTCGGCGGCGCTCATCCGCACCCACTGCCCCAGCCAGGTGGCCTCGCTCTCCCCGGCGGACAGCAGCGACCCGTGCTCACGCGGCACCGGCGTGCCGGCGCACCCCGCCAGCAGCGAGGCCAGCAACCCGGACAGCGCCAGCAGCCACCAACCGCGGGCTCGATGCGAGCCGCCGAGTTCAGGGTTCGTCATCGTCGTCCGCCAGGCGTCGCGCCATGGTCTTGCGCGCCTTGTTGCGCCGATAGAGTCGGGCCAGCGCCAGGGCCAGCGCGAACGCCACCATCACGGCCAGCGTCACTCCCTGCCAGGGACGGGCAGCCTCGCCTCCCAACATCGTCTCGAGCGTGATGATCAGGATGAAGCCCAGCGCCTGGCTGCCGATGGCCAGGGCGCGCAGGGGATCGAACGACTTGTGTGCCATGGAGGGCTCCCGCCGGGTGACAGTGCTATCCGTGCGCAGTAGGCTTGCTCTGCTGACGTAGTAAGCGTATGCAAGTGAATGATTCTACCCGGTCTTGCCGTTTGCGCCGACCCCATTCTCGGAGCTGAGCCAATGGACGCCTTCGCCCTGGGCCCCGTACTGATATCCGTCCCGCGCCTGTATGCCATCGGCTGCGCCCTGTTGCTGCTGCTTGCGGCCTGGCTGCTGCTGGGGCTGTCGTCGACGGCGCGGTCGCGCTGGTATAACGGCTTGCTGCTGGCCTGGCTGGCCGGCGCCCGCCTGGGTCATGTGGCGATGAATCTCGATGCCTATGCCGCTGCCCCGCTGGATGTGCTCAAGCTGTGGCAGCCGGGTTACCACGGCCTCTGGGGGCTGCTCGCGGCGTTGATCTGGAGCGGCTGGGCGCTGCGTGACCGGCTGCTCTCCATGATCGGCGCCATGGGCCTGACCATCGGCGCCTCGGCGCTGTGGCTGGTGCTGGTCACCCTGGCACCGCTGGGCGGCGACATGCCGCTGCGCGAGCTGCCCGACGTCACCCTGGAGAATCTCGACGGCGAGCCGGTCGAGCTGCAGGCACTGCGCGGCGATCGCGTAGTGGTCAACCTGTGGGCCACCTGGTGTCCGCCCTGCCTGCGCGAGATGCCACTGCTGGCCGAGGCCGACGAACGCGAGGGCGTCACCGTGGTGGTGATCAACCAGGGCGAGGAGCTGCTGCAGGTGGTGCGCTATCTCGATGAGCAAGGGCTGACCTTTCGCTACCCGCTACTCGATCCCCGCCAGGAGATGACGATGGCCTTCGAGTCACCGGGGCTGCCCACCACGGTGCTGTTCGACCGCGAGGGGCGCGCGGTGGAGCGCCACGTGGGTGAGCTGTCGCGGGCGCAACTGGATGGCTGGCTGCAACGCTACTAGGAGAGGCCGCGCGCCCTACCATTTCCCGCCTCTCTCCACCAGCCTTAAGCCATGACGGGCTTTGCGTTAGAATCGCCCGCCCTGCTGATGGCGGAGCTGTCTCCGCCGATAGCATGCGCACCCTGTTCCGCATCGACCGAGGCATCATGAGCGACTTTTCACCCGGCCAGCGCTGGATCAGCGACGGCGAGGCCGACCTGGGCCTGGGCACCATCCTGAGTTGCGATCACCGTAGCGTCACCGTGCTGTTCGGCGCCAGCCAGGAAACCCGCACCTACAGCAGCCGCCAGGCGCCCCTTACCCGGGTCGCCTTCGGCAGCGGTGACCGCATCCAGTCGAGCGATGGCTGGCACCTGACCGTTGACGACAGCAAGGAGGTCGACGGGCTGATCGTATACATCGGCGAGGATGATCAAGGCGAGCTGCGCGAGCTGCCCGAGGCCCGCCTGGCCGACACCATGCAGTTCGACCAGGCTCGCGATCGCCTGTTGACCGGCCAGGTCGACCGCAACGACTGGTTCGACCTGCGCTTCCGTACCCTGCACCACCACCACCGCATCGAGCAGAACCCGGCGCTGGGCCTGGCCGGGCCGCGCATCGACCTGATTCCCCATCAGCTCTACATCGCCGACGAAGTGGCCCGGCGCCACGCGCCCCGCGTCTTGTTGGCCGACGAGGTGGGGCTGGGCAAGACCATCGAAGCCGGCCTGATCCTGCACCGCATGCTGCTCACCGGCCGCGCCCAGCGCGCATTGATCCTGGTGCCGCCGAGCCTCACCCACCAGTGGCTGGTGGAGCTGCTGCGCCGCTTCGCCCTCGAGGTGACCCTGCTCGACGAACAGCAGAGCCTGGCCCAGGCCGAGAGCAACCCCTTCGAATCCGGCCAGTTGATCCTGGCCAGCCAGGAGTGGCTGTTCGCCAACCCGCATCGCCAGGAGCAGGCTGCCAGCAGCGACTGGGACCTGCTGATCGTCGACGAAGCGCATCACCTCGACTGGAGCGCCGACCAGGTCGGCCCAGGCTACGCCTGCGTCGAGCGCCTGGCCAAGGCGGTGCCGGGTGTGCTGCTGCTCACCGCGACTCCCGAACAGATGGGGCTCGAGAGCCACTTCGCCCGCCTGCGCCTGCTCGATCCGGATCGCTATCACAGCCTCGATGCCTTCCGCGACGAGGAGCAGCACTACGTGGAAGTGGCGCAGTCCATCGACGCCCTGGAAGCCCTCCCCGCCGGTGGCCGCGAGGCGCGCAGCAGCGTGGCGGCGGTAATCGACGAGCCCGACAGCCTGGCCCTGCTGGACCTCCTGTCCAACCCCGAGTGCGGAGCCGCGCAGCAGGCCAGCGCCCGCGACCAGCTGCGCGAGCAACTGCTCGACCGCCATGGCACGGGCCGGGTGATGTTCCGCAACAGCCGCCGTCATGTGGGCGGTTTTCCCGAACGTCGCCTGCACCTGGCGGCACTGACGCTGCCCTCGGCCTACCGCCGCGTGCTGCGTAAGCTCGAGCGTGACGAGGACTATCTCGACGAGCTGCTGATCGAGACCGGGCTCGACCACCCCGACGTGCTGATCTACCCCGATGCGACCTATCGCGCGCTCTCGGACGACCCGCTCAATGCCGAGCCCTGGTGGCAGTTCGATCCGCGCGTGACCTGGCTGCTGGAGCGGCTTGCCGACGACAGCGAGCAGGGCTTCGCCAACGACAAGGTGCTAGTGATCGCCCATGGACGCGAGACCGCCCAGGGCCTGGCCGAGGCCCTGCGGGTGCTGGGCGGGCTGCATGCGCCGGTGTTCCACGAGGGGCTCACGCTGGTCGAGCGCGACCGGGCGGCTGCCGCTTTCGCCGACGAGGAGGAAGGCAGCCAGGTGCTGGTGTGCTCGGAGATCGGCTCCGAGGGACGCAACTTCCAGTTCTGCCGCCATCTGGTGATGTTCGACCTGCCGCAGCACCCCGACCAGCTCGAGCAGCGCATCGGCCGACTCGATCGCATCGGCCAACGCCACGCCATCGAGATTCACGTGCCGCTGTTCGAGGCCAGCCCTGGCGAGCGCCTGCTGCGCTGGTTCAGCGAGGGAATGGAGGCCTTCGCTTCGCCCCACGGCGTCGGCAACGAACTGTTCGATGCCTTCGGCGATGCCCTGGCCGAGGCGCTGCTCGACGACGAAGCGCTGGAAGACGTCATCAGCGAGACCCGGGCGCTGTTCGAAAACCGCCTGGCCCAGCGCGACGCCGGCCGCAACCGGCTGCTGGAACTCAACGCCTGTCGCCCGGCTCGCGCCGAGGCGGTGGCCGCAGCAATTCGCGAGCTCGACGACGACCCGGCGCTGACGCGCTATCTCGACCAGGCGCTGGATATCTTTGGCGTCGATGGCCAGGAGCTCGGCGGCGGCCTGCTGCACCTGCAGCCCGGCCCGCAGATGCTCGACGGCCTGCCAGGGCTGGCCAAGGGCGAGGAAGGCTTCACCGCCACCCTGTCGCGCGAGCGCGCCCTGGCCCGCGACGACGTGCAGCGCCTCTCCTGGGAGCATCCGTTGCTGCGCGAGATGATGGCGCGCATCCTCGACGGCACCATGGGCAACACCGCCCTCGCCCTGCTCCAGCATCCGGCCATTCCGGCCGGACGGCTGATGACGGAGCTGGTGTTCCGTACCTACTGCCCGGCCCCCAGGCGCCTGCACGTCAACCGCTTCCTGCCACCGACCGCGGTGCGCGTGCTGCTCGACGAGTCGGGTGCGGTGCTCAGCGACAAGGTCTCCTTCACCGGCCTGTCGAAGAATCTGCGCAAGGTCAAGAAGGCCATGGCCCGCGACCTGATCCGCAGCCGTCACGATCAGCTGCGCGAGCTGCTGGTCCTGGGCGAGCAGGAGGCCGAGCGCGAGCTGCCGAGCATCGTCGAGGGGGCCCAGGTCCGCATGCGTCGGGAACTCGACGGCGAGCTGGCCCGCCTGGAGGCGCTGGCCCGTCTCAACCCGGCGGTACGCGAGGCGGAGCTCGAGGCGCTGCGTCGCGAACGCGGCGAACTCGATGCCGCCATCGACGGCACGCGGCTGCGGCTCGATGCGGTCAGGGTCATCGTCACGGTGGGGGAAGAGAGCCGCTGACCGTGAGCCGAAGTGAGCAAGTGCCGGTAGGTCAACGCTTCCCGAGAATGTCGGCGAGTGCTTCCTCGAGCGTCGGAAAGCGGAACGCGAAGCCGGCCTCGAGCAGCCGCGCCGGGCGCATGTCGGCGCCGGTCAGCAGCAGCCGCGCCATCTCGCCGAAGGCGGTTTCCAGCACGACCGCCGGCACCGGCATGACGGCGGGACGACCGAGCTGCCTGGCCAGGGCTCGGGTGAACTCGGCGTTGGTGACGGGATGCGGCGCGCTGCCGTTGAACGGCCCCTCGAGGTCGTCGCGTTCGAGCAGGAACAGGATACTGCGTACCAGATCCTCGCGGTGAATCCACGGCATGAACTGCTGGCCGTCGCCGAACCGTCCGCCCAGGCCCAGCCTGAACGGCGGCAGCATCTTGGCGAGACTGCCGCCCCCGGTGTCCAGCACCAGGCCGGTGCGCAGCAGCGCCACCCGAGTGCCGAAGTCGGTCGCCTCGAGGGCAGTGTCCTCCCAGCGCTTGCACAGGCGATGAGCGAACTCGTCGTGGGGCGGGGTCGCCTCGGTGACCTCGCGTGCCCCCTGGTCGCCGTAATAGCCCATCGCCGAGCCCGAGACCATGACGCTCGGCGCCTTGCCGCTGGCCTGTTCGAGCTGCTCGCAGAGAATCACCAGGTCGCGGGTGACGTTGACCCGGGAGTCGATCAGCCGGTTCTTCTGCTCGTCGCTCCAGCGCCGGGCGGCGATGGGCTCACCGGCCAGGTTGACGATGGCATGCGGCGGCGAGTCGACGAAGTCGAGCACCGAACGCCGCACGTCGGCCCCTTCCGGCAGCTTGCGCCGGGCGGCCGCCGGGTCACGAGACACCACCTGCAGGCGGTGCCCGGCCTCCTTCAGGCGCAGGCACAGGCGCTGGCCAACGAAACCGCTACCGCCGGTAATCAAGACTCGCATCAGACTCCCTCCCGCGTCTGGCGTCAGGCGCCGCTCCGCCGCCCCGCCTTTCGTTATACAATCGTTGTACATCTCTGCTATGCTGGCGACAGCCGGTCGGATCAACGGTTCGGCTCGCCCTGGTCGCCCGGCCCGCTACACTGGTGTTTCGGAGATCGCCATGACCTACAGTCTGATCCTGCTCGCCCATGGCTCCAGCGATCCCGCCTGGCGCGCCCCCTTCGAGCGGTTCCACGCGTCCTTGGCCGCGCGCATGCAGGCACCGCTGAAGCTGGCCTACATGGAGCTTAGCGAACCCTCGCTGGAAAGCAGCGTGGCCGAACTCGCTGCGGCCGGCATCCGGCGCGCCGAGATCCTGCCTCTGTTCTTCGCCGCCGGACGCCATCTGCGCAAGGACGTCCCGGCTCAGGTCGAGGCACTCAGGTCGTCGCACCCCGGTATCGAGCTCGAGCTGCTGCCGCCCGTCGGCGAGCACCCCGCCTTCATCGATGCCCTGGCCGCCGTCATCGCCGAACAGGCGGGAGAAGCCCTGCCCACTTGACCCTGGCTGCCATCAGTTGTACACCGCCCGTTTAGCGTACAATATTCCCTGGCAGCGGGCCGCGGCAACCGCCAGACATCCGTTGCCACGAGCCAGGACAACAAAAGAGGCAGGCGAGCATGACCGAGAAGGGGGCCCACCCGGCCGACACACCGCTCTACCCCATCCGCGAGGTGTCACGCATTACCGGCGTCAACTCGGTTACCCTGCGCGCCTGGGAGCGCCGCTACGGACTGATCCGCCCCAAGCGCACGCCCAAGGGCCATCGCCTCTATGCCCGCGAGGACATCGAGCGGGTCGAGCGCATCCTGCAATGGCTGAGTCGCGGCGTGCCGGTCAGCCAGGTCAAGGAACTCATCGACCAGCCGCAACCCGCACCGATCGTCGAGCCGGCCTCCGGCGACTGGCCCAGCCAGCGGCGCCAGCTGATGGCGGCCATCGAAGCCCTCGATCAGGGCCAGATGGAAACCCTCTTCACCCAGGGCTTGGCCCTCTACCCCGTGGCCACCTGCCTGGCGGAGCTATGGCAGCCGGTGTGCCGTGAACTCGAGGAGCACTGGGCCGACCAGCTCGGCGCCGCCCTGCAGCGCCGCTGCCTGGAGTCGTTCCTGCGTACCCGCATCGGCATCCGGCTCTATCATGCCAACCGCCTGGCCAGGGGCCCCGCCCTGCTGATCGCCCCGCTGCCCGACGACCCCGGCAGCCTCTGGCTGCTACTGGCGGCCCTCGCCGCGAGCGATGCCGGCTATCAGGTCCAACTGATGGACAGCGCACTGCCCTTCGGCGAACTGCCGCTGGCGGTCGAGCGGCTGCATGCCGCCGCCCTGGTGCTCGTCAGTGGCCGCGCCGAGCGGGCCGACCTGATCCGTCGCCAGTTGCCGCGCCTGGCCGAACAGCTCGACGCCCCCCTCGGCCTGTGCGGGCCGGTCGCTCGCATTCGCAGCGGCGACCTGGCCGACAGCCTGGTGGAACTGCTCGGCGACGACCTGCCCCTGGCCATGTCCCGCATGCGCCCGCTGATTCTCGATCACTGAGCCGCCGCGAGGCTGCCATGACCTGCACCCTGATGTGGTTTCGCCGCGACCTGCGTATCCACGACAACACGGCACTCGCGGCCGCCGCGCGCCAGGGGCCGGTCGTTGCGGTGTTCCTGCGCAGCGTGGCCCACTGGCAGCGACACGGCCACGGCGCCAACAAGCTCGACTTCTGGCATCGCGGCGTGGTGGCGCTGGGCGAGTCCCTGGCCGGGCTGGGCATTCCCCTGCTGCACCGCGACATCGAGGATTTCGACGAGGCGCCGGCCACTCTGCTCGGGATCGCCCGCCACCTCGGCGCCTACGCGCTGCACTTCAATTGCGAATATCCACTAGACGAGCAGCGCCGCGACGAGGCCGTTGTCGACGCCTTCAAGGAGGCGGGCCTGACCGCGACCGGCCATCACGACAGCGTGGCCTTCGCCCCGGGCGAGCTGTTGACGCGCAAGGGCGATTACTATGGCGTCTTCACCCCCTTCGCCCGCGCCTGGCATCGCCAACTGACGGCGCCACGCCTGACGCTGCGCGAGACACCCCCGGTGCAGACGCTCACCGAGGTGACCCGCGACCCCGCTCCCCCCCTGCCGCCGCTCGCCGACACGCCGGTCGATGCCGGCCGCTGGCCCGCCGGTGAAGCGGCCGCCGCCGATCGCCTGGAGCGCTTCCTGCGCTTTCGTGCGCGCCGCTACGCCAGCCAGCGCGACTTTCCGGGCATCGCCGGCACCAGCGAACTCTCGCCCTACCTGGCGCTGGGCATGATCTCGCATCGCCAGTGCCTGCAGGCCGCCCTGGCCGAGAACGATGGCAGCCTGGCCGAAGGCGATGCCGGTCTCACTGCCTGGGTCAACGAGCTGGTCTGGCGCGAATTCTACCAGCATGTGGCGGCAGGCTTCCCGCGGGTATGCCGCCATCGCGCCTTCCAGCGGCACACCGAGGCGCTGGCCTGGCGCGACGACGAGGCCGGCTTTCGCGCCTGGTGCGACGGGCGCACCGGCTACCCCATCGTCGATGCCGCCATGCGCCAGCTGGTCCGCACCGGCTGGATGCACAATCGCCTGCGCATGATCGCCGCGATGTTCCTCAGCAAGCACCTGCTGATCGACTGGCGCCGTGGTGAGGCCTTCTTCCTGCGCCACCTGGTCGACGGCGAGTTCTGTGCCAACAACGGCGGCTGGCAGTGGGCCGCCTCCACCGGCACCGACGCCGCCCCCTATTTCCGCAT
Source organism: Halomonas sp. SS10-MC5 (assembly GCF_015992245.1). Taxonomy (NCBI): domain Bacteria; kingdom Pseudomonadati; phylum Pseudomonadota; class Gammaproteobacteria; order Oceanospirillales; family Halomonadaceae; genus Halomonas; species Halomonas sp. SS10-MC5. Next base: position 3,912,052 of record NZ_CP065435.1, read on the forward strand.
CTTCAACCCGACCACCCAGTCCCGTCGCTTCGATGCGGAGGGTCGCCTCATCGCCGAATACGTGCCCGAACTCGCCGGCCTGTCGCCGCGTGACCGCCATGCGCCCAGCGACATCCAGCGGTCGGCGACCGGCTACCCGCCGCCCATCGTCGAGCACAAGGCGGCACGCAGCCGGGCGCTGGAGGCCTTCAAGGCACTGCCGGCGTCGCGTTAGGTCAAGCGAAGGGGGGCGCTAGACCGATGGCTCGGCGCGCAGTACCAGCCCCGCGGCGTCCGACGTCAGCGCCCGCCACTGGGCTTCGATCACGTCGGCCGGCCCCGGCCGGGCATAGAGGTAGCCCTGAACCAGCCGGCAGCCCGCCTGGCGCAGGAATTCGAGCTGTCCGTGGGTTTCCACGCCTTCCGCCACCACATCGAGCCCCAACCCTCTCGCCATCGCCAGCACGGCGCTGACGATGGCGGCATCGGCAGGGTCGTCAGGCAGCGAGCGGATGAAGGCGCGGTCGAGCTTGAGCTTGTCCAGCGGCAGGTTCTTGAGATAGCTGAGCGACGAATAGCCCATGCCGAAGTCGTCGATGGCGATGCGGTGGCCCTTGGCGCGCAGCGCCTCCAGCCGTGGCACGATGTCGCCGGCGCGTTCGTCGAGCAGCACCGACTCGGTCAGTTCCAGGCCCAGCTGAGCCGGCTCGATGCCGTGCCTCGCCAGCCCCGCCGAGAGCGCCGTCTCGAGCTCTCCCTGGAACATCTGGATCGCCGAGATGTTGATCCACACGGGCAGTTGGGGCAGGCCCAGGTCGCGCCAGCGCGACATCTGGGCCAGCGCTTCGTCGATCACCCAGTTGCCGAGCGGCCCCATCAGCCCGTGGCGTTCGGCCAGCGGGATGAAGTCGGCCGGTGACACTATGCCATGCTCGGGGTGGCGCCAGCGCAGCAGTGCTTCCATGCCGACCACGGCGCCGTCCATGATGCGGTGCTGGGTCTGGTAGTGCAGCTCGAGCTGGTCGCCGTTGGCCAGGGCGTCGCGCAGGCCGTAGACCAGCGCCATGTGCGGCGAGTTCTGCACGTCCAGTGCCGGGCGGAAGCGCTGGCTGACGTTGCGCCCGTGGCGCTTGGCCGAGTAGAGCGCCGACTCCAGGCGCTGGAACAGCAGGCTGGATTCCTTGCCGTCCTCGGGGGCGCGACAGCTGCCGATCGAGAGACCCAGGCGCAGCGTCTTGCTGCCCAGCTCGAAGGGCTCGCCCAGGTGCTGACGCAGCCCGGCGACCCAGTTGTCGTGGTCGTCGAAGGTGGTGGTGCGAATGACCAGGAACTCGTCGCCGCCCAGGCGCCCCACCACGCCGCCCGCCACGTGGCGGGCCAGACGCTGACCGAAGCGTGCCAGCAGCCGGTCGCCCTGCTCCACGCCGAGGCTGTCGTTGACCGACTTGAAGCCGTCGATGTCGACGATCGCCATGTCGAGGCTCTCGCCGGCTCGCAGGTGGCGCAGCCGCGAGGTCATCAGGTCGTGCAGGCGGCGGCGGTTGGGCAACCCGGTGAGCGGATCCTCGAAGCCGATGCGCCGCAGGTCCTGTTCTCGCGCCTTGTGCACCGAGATGTCGGTGAAGGTACCGACATAGTGGGTGATGTGCCCGCGCGCATCGGTGATCGCCTTGACCCGCAGCCATTCGGGGAACTCGTCGCCCTGCTTGCGCCGGTTCCAGATCTCTCCCTCCCAGCGCCCCTTGCTGTGCAGGGTCTGCCAGAAACGCTTGAAGAAGGCCGGGTCGTGACGCGCCGCGGCCAGATTGGCGGCATTGAGCCCACGCACCTCCTCTTCGGTGAAGCCGGTGATGCGGGTAAAGGCAGGGTTGACGGCCAGGATGCGGTTCTCGGCATCGGTGATCTGCACGCCCTCCTCGGAGAGCATCAGCGCTTGCTGCATCAGGTCGGCATGCTGGCGATCGCGCCTGATCTGGCGCCAGGCGGAGGCCAGTCCCATCACGACGATAAACACCGCGGCCATCCGCAAACCGGGGCTGGGCAGCCAGATACAGGCCGGCAGCGCTGCCATGGCAGCCCAGATCAAGGGGCGGTTCAATGCGAAGGATGGCCGCATGAGAGGTCCCGACGTAACGGAGGAAGAAGGAAAGTTGCGCCCATGCTATGCATCGACCCTACCTTGAGTATCGACACTTGGCGCTGACACTTTAATCGCTGGTGGCCGTCGCGTCATGCCCGGCGTGCAATCAGGGGCCTCGGCCAGTAGACTAGGCAGGGCCGCCCGGGCGGGTTGGCTCCTGTGCCATGCTGCCTCCGCACCGCACGCGGAAGAGCCCACTACAACTGCGACTCGGAACGACTCAGTGACCAAGCAACACTCTTTCGAACGCGAAGAACTGCTGGCGTGTAGCCGCGGCGAACTCTTCGGCCCCGGCAATGCCCAGCTGCCGGCACCCAACATGCTGATGCTCGACCGTATCACGCGCATCCATGAAGAGGGCGGCCAGTTCAACAAGGGCGAGCTGATCGCCGAACTGGATATCCAACCCGACCTGTGGTTCTTCGATTGCCACTTCCCCGGCGATCCGGTCATGCCCGGCTGCCTGGGGCTCGACGCCATGTGGCAGCTGGTGGGCTTCTACCTGGGCTGGCTCGGCCACCCGGGCCGTGGCCGTGCGCTGGGCTGTGGCGAGGTGAAGTTCACCGGCCAGATCCTGCCCGAGGCCAACAAGGTCACCTATCACATCAACGTCAAGCGCATCATCACCCGACGCCTGATCCTCGGCATCGCCGATGGCACCGTCTCGGTCGATGGCCGCGACATCTACCAGGCCAACGACCTGCGGGTCGGCCTGTTCACCTCTACCGCGAATTTCTGAAACAGGAGGCTCCCATGCGACGAGTGGTAGTCACCGGCCTGGGCATCGTGTCCTGCTTGGGCAACGACGCACACACGGTCGTCGAAGCGCTCCGGAGCGGGCGCTCGGGTATTCGCTTCAAGGAGGAGTATGCCGAACGCGGCTTTCGCAGCCAGGTCGCCGGGGTCGTGGACATCGATCTCGACGCCCTGATCGACCGCAAGCTGCGCCGCTTCATGGGCGACGCGGCGGCCTACGCCTATGTAAGCATGGCCCAGGCCATCGAGGATGCGGGCCTCAGCCCCGAGCAGGTGTCGAACGAACGCACCGGGCTGATCGCCGGCTCCGGCGGCGCCTCCAGCGCCAACCAGGTCGAGGCCGCCGACGTGATGCGCGAGAAGGGGCTGCGCCGGGTCGGCCCCTATCGGGTCACCCGTACCATGGGCAGCACCGTCTCGGCGTGCCTGGCCACGCCGTTCAAGATCAAGGGCGTCAACTACTCGATCTCTTCCGCCTGCGCCACCTCTGCCCACTGCATCGGTAACGCCATGGAGCAGATCCAGATGGGCAAGCAGGACGTCGTCTTCGCCGGCGGCGGCGAGGAGGAGCATTGGACGCTGTCGTGCCTGTTCGACGCCATGGGCGCCCTGACGACGGAGTACAACGACACGCCAGAGAAGGCCTCGCGCCCCTATGACAAGGCCCGCGACGGCTTCGTCATCGCCGGCGGCGGCGGCATGCTGGTGCTCGAGGAGCTCGAGCACGCCAAGGCCCGCGGGGCCAGGATCTATGCCGAGCTGGTCGGCTACGGCGCCACCTCCGACGGCCATGACATGGTTGCCCCTTCCGGCGAAGGTGCGGTGCGCTGCATGCGCCAGGCCATGGCCACGGTCGACGGCGGGATCGACTACATCAACACCCACGGCACCTCGACGCCGGTAGGCGATGTCGCCGAGCTCAAGGCGATCCGCGAGGTCTTCGGCGACACCACGCCACCGATGAGTTCGACCAAGTCACTGACCGGCCACTCGCTGGGGGCTACCGGCGTGCAGGAGACGATCTACTCCCTGCTGATGATGGAGCACGGCTTCATCGCCGCCTCGGCCAACGTCGAGGAGCTCGACGACCAGGCCGCCGGCTTCGATATCGTCACGCGCATGCGCGATGGCGTCAGCGTCGATCGCGTGCTCTCCAACAGCTTCGGCTTCGGCGGCACCAATGCCTGCCTGGTGCTGCAGCGCTATCGCGACTAGCGACAACGCCGCCACTTCGAAACGCAGAAGGCGCCCCGCGGGGCGCCTTCTGCGTCTGGGTCGGTGCCACTCTAGCCAGTACTGGCGCCTACCGCGGGCTTGGCCGCCTGTGGGCGCGGCACTTCGGAGATCTCGGCCAGGCGCGCCTCGATCCACGCCTCGACCTCCGCCAGCACCTCCTCCGGCGTGCGCCCCGCGGTCTCGATCGGCTCGCCGACCACCACGTTGAGCAGGCCAGGATTCTTCACCCAGTGGCGCCCCGGCCAGCGCTCGCCGGCGTTGTGTGCCACCGGCAGCACCGGCACCCCGGCACGACAGGCGATCACGGCACCACTCTTGTTGTAGCGGCGTCGCTGCCCCGGGTCGACCCGGGTGCCCTCGGGAAAGATCAGCACCGACAGCCCCTCCTGCAGCCGCACCACGCCCTGGGTCAGCACCTGCTTCATCGCTCGCGCCGGCTTGGAGCGATCCAGGGCAATGGGGTGCAGCAACCGGAGTCCCCAGCCGAACACCGGAATGCGCAACAGCTCCTGCTTGAGCACCGTGCACACCGGCGGCTTGAGAATCTGCAGGAAGATGGTCTCCCACTCGCACTGATGGTTGGCCAGGATCACGCAGGGGCCCTCGGGCAGGTGCTCCCTGCCGCGAACGCGGTAGGTCACGCCGCAGGTCCAGCGGAACCAGGCGGTGAGGAAGTGGTTGTAGAGATTGAGCAGGCGATAGCGTGCCGGCAGCGCCAGCAGCGGCGCAACCGGCAGCAGCAGCGCACCGAAGACGAACACGGCGAGGAAGTAGCCGACGTAGAACAGCAGGCTGCGCAACACGTTCATGAAGCCGAGCCGCCCTTTTCATCGCCCGGCGAGGCACGGCGCGCCTGGCACCACTCGTCGAGCAGGCGCCCCACCTCCAGCCGCCAGGGTTTCTGATGCACGCCGAAGGCCTCCAGCACACGCCGGCAGTTGAGCACCCGGCGCAGCGGCTGGTCGTGATGATGCTTGAGCGCCTTGACCTCACCCAGCCCCACCTGCTCGCCCAGCCCCTCCAGGCGCGTCGAGAGCTGGGTGCGCACCATGGAGGTGAAGGTGTAGGCACTGACGGGCTCCGTTCCCGCCAGGTGATAGGCGCCCCAGGCGTCGGAGCCGCAGTCGAGCTGGTGCAGCATGCCGACCAGGGCCATGGCCACGGCATCCGCCGAGGTCGGACAGAAGATCACGTCCTGGGCGGCGCGCACCTCTTCCCCGGTCACCAGGCTGTCGATCACGCCGCTGAGCCAGGCGTGCCCGCCCTCCAGCGCGAACAGCGGCCCCAGGCGCACAATCAGGTGCCGGGGATGGCTCTGGCGGATGCGATCGCCGATGGCGATCAGCCGCCTGAGGCTCTCGTCCCGCGGCGACGGTATCACGTGTTCGTCGATGGGGGTTTCGAAGCCATCCTGGTAGAGCTGGTCGGAGACGCACCACACCAGCGGCGTGTCGGTCTCACGGCACGCCGCCAGGCAGGCGTCGACGCCCTCGCCGTGGGCAATCACGGCCGCAGGCTCGATCTCCATCGGCGCCGACAGCGGCGGGATGACCACGGCCGCCGGCGTTAGCTCGCGCAGCCGGGCGGCATCGATCTTCAGCCCCGGCTCGATGACCAGCTCGGTATCACTGCGGCGATGCACCAGCCTGGCCAGTGCCAGATTGAGGCAATGGCCGGCATCTAGTACCAACAGCTTCACACAATAGTCTCCGGCAGCCTCGGTCGGGTGGCGTCAGAACGGAATTTCGTCGTCGAAATCGTCGAAGCTACCCGGGTCGGGTGCACCGTAGTTGTTCTGCTTCTGCCCGCCCTGCTGGGGCTGTCCGCCCGGCGCCGGGCGCTGCTGAGGCTGGCCGCCATAGCCGCCGCCACCCTGCTGGGAGGCGTTGCCGTAGCCACCACCACCTTGCGGCGGAGCGCCGTAGCCGCCCTGCTGCGGCACGGGGGCGCCTTGCGGTGCGCCGTAGCCTCCACCCTGCTGCTGCGGCATGCCCGCCCCGGCCTGGCCACCGAAGTCGCCGCTACGCGAATCGAGCATCTGCATGTCATTGCAGACGATCTCGGTGGTGTAGCGATCCTGACCGTCCTGTCCCTGCCACTTGCGCGTCTGCAGGCGCCCTTCGAGGTAGACCCGAGACCCTTTCTTCAAATACTGCTGAGCGATCTCGGCCAGGCGGTTGAACAGTACCACCGAGTGCCACTCGGTGCGCTCCTGACGCTGGCCGCTCTGCTTGTCGGTCCAGGTGTCGGTGGTTGCCACGCGCAGGTTGGCGACGGGGCTGCCGGATGGCATGAAGCGGACCTCGGGGTCCTGCCCCAGGTTACCGATGAGAATGACCTTGTTGACGCCACGGGCCATGCTGGACTCCCTCTATAGTGAACAGGTGCATTGTAATGGTTCGGCCTTGCGGCCCGATGCCTGCGGACAGGCTAACCGCCGTGGCGGTTCGAGCGGATCAGGCGCGCCAGGGCATCCTCGTCGAGGCGGCGCCGGTCCACCTTAAGATACGCGACTCGCTCCTCCGGCACGACCAGAACGTCCTCGACCCCGGCCACGTCGGCAAAGCTCGCCATCAGCGTATCGAGCGTATCCTCCTGGTGCCCACCGTCCAGCGCCACCACCTCGCTCGACAGATGCGGCGGGGCCGGCATGCCCAGCATCAGCAACCACCAGAGACCGGCCAGCACGGCGCTGCCGACGAACACCGCCGGCAGCCCCCACTGCTGGGCCAGAAAGCCCCCCAGCACGCCGCCGAGGAAGGCGCCGAGGAACTGGCTGGTGGAGTAGACCCCCATGGCCGTGCCCTTGGCCCCGGCCGGTGCCAGCTTGCTGAGCATCGACGGCAGCATCGCTTCGAGCAGATTGAACGCGGTGAAGAACAGCAGCAACCAGGCGAACAGCGCCCAGCCACCAGCAAAGCCGGCCAGGCCGGCCAGGCTGACGGCAATCGCGGCGATCGCCGCCAGGCTCACGCCCTTCATGCGCTGGCGCTTTTCGGCCACCACCACCAGCGGCACCATGGCGACGAAGGCCAGCGTCATGATGCCAAGATAGGTCAGCCCGTGTCGCTCCACTGCGATGCCCGCCTCGACCAGGCGGAACGGTACGGCAACGAAGATCGCCATCAACAGCAAGTGCAGGGCGAAGATCGACAGGTCGAGCCGCCACAGATCCGCCCGCGCCAGGGTCGCCGCCAACTGCCGTCGGTCGATGCCCACGTCGCGATGCCGCAGACGCCGCGGTGCCGGCGGTACCAGCTTCCACAGCACGACCAGGCCCAGCGCGGCCAGGCCGGCGGTGAACCAGAACACACCCGCCAGGCCGGACGCCGCGGCCAGCCACGGCCCCAGCACCATGGCCACGGCAAACGCCACGCCGATGGAGAGCCCGATGGTCGCCATGGCGGCGGTGCGCACCTGCTCGCGGGTCTGGTCGGCGAGCAGCGCCATGATCGCCGCGGCCACCGCCCCGCTGCCCTGCAGGCAGCGTCCGGCGATCACCCCGCCGATGCTGTCGGCGGACGCCGCCACCACGCTACCCAGGAGGAACAGCAGCAAGCCGCCGGCGATTACCGGCTTGCGCCCCAGGCGATCGGAGAGCAGGCCGAAGGGGATCTGCAGGATCGCCTGGGTCAGGCCATAGACGCCCAGCGCCAGCCCTACCAGCAGCGGCGTGGCGCCGTCCAGCGCGTCGGCATAAAGCGCCAGCACCGGCAGCACCATGAACAGCCCCAGCATGCGTGTGGCATACAGACCGGCCAGGCCGGTGATGGCACGCCGTTCGGAGGCTAGCAGCAGTCCAGAGAGCTTGCGCATAGGGGCGATGACGATTCCATGGTGGGTGGGCCGGGCCCTCGAGGTGGACCGACTATTCTAACGATTCCGGCCCCCACAGGAAACGCCCCTACCTACTGGCGCTTTGGCGCGCGCTCGACCGCACGCGTATAATCGAGGTTTTGCCGAGCGCCATGAGGTGGGAATGGACAGGATCGTGGTCAGGGGTGCCCGCACCCACAACCTCAAGCAGATCGACGTCGAACTGCCCCGCGACAGCCTGATCGTGGTCACCGGGCTTTCGGGCTCGGGCAAGTCCTCGCTGGCCTTCGACACCCTCTACGCCGAGGGCCAGCGGCGCTACGTGGAGTCGCTCTCCACCTATGCCCGGCAGTTCCTGTCGATGATGGAGAAGCCCGATGTCGATCATATCGAAGGGCTGTCGCCGGCGATCTCCATCGAACAGAAGTCCACCTCGCACAATCCGCGCTCCACGGTGGGCACCATCACCGAGATCTACGACTACCTGCGCCTGTTGTTCGCCCGCGCCGGCACGCCACGCTGCCCCGAGCACGGCGAAGATCTGGAAGCGAGCACGGTATCGCAGATGGTCGACCAGGTACTGGCGCTGCCCGAAGGCAGCAAGCTGATGCTGCTGGCGCCGGTGGTGTCGGGGCGCAAGGGCGAGCACCTGCAGCTGCTCGCCGAGCTTCGCGCCCAGGGCTTCGTGCGCGTGATGGTCGACGGCCAGGCGTTGGAGCTCGACGACATCGCCCCGCTGGACAAGAACAAGAAGCACGACATCAGCGTGGTGATCGACCGCATCAAGGTGCGCGACGGGCTCCAGCAGCGCCTGGCGGAGTCGTTCGAGACCGCCCTCAATCTGGCCGACGGCATCGCCGTGGTCCACTTCATGGACGGCGAGGCCGAAGACATCACCTTCTCGGCACGCTTCGCCTGCCCGGTGTGCGGCTACGCCATCGCCGAACTCGAACCGCGCATGTTCTCGTTCAACAACCCCGCCGGCGCCTGCCCCACCTGCGACGGCCTGGGCGTGCAGCAGGTCTTCGACCCCGACAAGCTGATCAGCCATCCGGAACTGTCCCTGGCCGAGGGGGTGATCAAGGGCTGGGACCGGCGCAGCATCTACTACTTCAGCCAGCTGCAGGCCATTGCCGACCACTACCGCTTCACCCTGGAGACGCCGTGGCAGGAGCTTGCCCGCCACGAGAAGGAGATCGTCCTCTATGGCAGCGGCGACGACGAGATCGCCTTCAGCTACGTCAATGACCGCGGTCGCCGCGTGACCCGCGAGCACCCCTTCGAAGGCGTGCTGCCCAACATGCAGCGCCGCTACCGCGAGACCGAGTCGAGCATGGTGCGCGAAGAGCTGGCGCGCTACATCGCCGACCGCCCGTGCCCCACCTGTCACGGCTCGCGCCTGCGCAAGGAGGCACGCCACGTCTTCGTCGACGACCACACGCTGCCGCAGATCGTGCAGCTGCCGATCGGCGAGGCCTGGGATTACTTTCAGCGCCTGACCCTGCCCGGGCGCAAGGGCGAAATCGCCCAGAAGGTGATCAACGAGATCCATGCGCGCCTGGAGTTTCTGGTCAACGTCGGCCTCGACTACCTCAACCTCGAGCGCAGCGCCGAGACCCTCTCCGGCGGCGAGGCCCAGCGCATCCGCCTGGCCAGCCAGATCGGCGCCGGCCTGGTGGGCGTCATGTACATCCTCGACGAGCCCTCCATCGGCCTGCACCAGCGCGACAACGACCGCCTGCTCAAGACCCTGATCCACCTGCGCGACCTGGGCAACACCGTGATCGTGGTCGAGCACGACGAGGACGCCATACGCGCCGCCGACCATGTGCTCGACATCGGCCCCGGCGCCGGCGTGCACGGCGGCAGGATCGTCGCCCAGGGCACCCCCGAGCAGGTCATGGCCAGCCACGACTCGCTGACCGGGCAGTACCTCTCCGGCAAGCGGCGTATCGAGGTGCCCAAGTGGCGCATCCCCGGCAACCCCGAGAAGCGGCTGGTACTCACCGGCGCACGCGGCAACAACCTGCACGACGTCAGCCTGACCCTGCCGCTGGGGCTGTTCATCTGCGTCACCGGCGTCTCCGGCTCGGGCAAGTCGACGCTGATCAACTCGACGCTGATGCCTATCGCCGCCCGCGAACTGAATCACGCCACCACCCTGACCCCGGCCTCCTACGACACCATCGAGGGACTCGACCAGCTCGACAAGGTGATCGACATCGACCAGAGCCCCATCGGGCGCACGCCGCGCTCCAACCCGGCCACCTATACCGGCATCTTCACGCCGATCCGCGAGCTCTTCGCCGGCACCCAGGAGGCACGCTCGCGCGGCTATAAGCCCGGCCGCTTCTCGTTCAACGTCAAGGGCGGGCGCTGCGAAGCGTGCCAGGGCGAAGGCATGATCAAGGTCGAGATGCACTTCCTGCCCGACATCTACGTGCCCTGCGACGTGTGCAAGGGCAAGCGCTACAATCGCGAGACGCTGGAAATCGAGTACAAGGGCAAGAGCATCGATGAAGTGCTCGAGATGACCGTGGAGGAGGCGCTGGAATTCTTCAGCCCGGTGCCGGCCATCGCCCGTCGCCTGCAGACCCTGCTCGACGTCGGGCTCTCCTACATCCGCCTGGGGCAGAGCGCCACTACCCTCTCCGGCGGCGAGGCCCAGCGGGTCAAGCTGGCCCGCGAGCTGGCCAAGCGCGACACCGGCAAGACACTCTACATCCTCGACGAACCCACCACGGGGCTGCATTTCGAGGACATCCGCCAGCTGCTCGCCGTGCTCCACCGCCTGCGCGACCACGGCAACACCATCGTGGTGATCGAGCACAACCTCGACGTGATCAAGACCGCCGACTGGATCGTCGACCTCGGCCCCGAGGGCGGCTCCGGCGGCGGGCGCATCATCGCCGAGGGCACCCCCGAACAGGTCGCCGAGATGGAGGTCTCCCACACCGGGCGCTTCCTCAAGCCGTTGCTGGAGCGAGCCAGAAGCCAGCAGGCCGAACTGGCAGCATCCAAATAGCTCCTAGTATGACGGCCAGCGGCATCGGACAAGCCGCGACTACCGAGCCAGCCACAAAAAACCCGGCTTCGCGAGAAGCCGGGTTTTTCGTGTTGCTACAGCGATGCCGGGCCGGGCCCGCTGCCGGGGATCACTCCTCGGCGGCGGCTTCCTCGACCTCCTCGACGACCGGACGGTCGACGAGCTCGACGAAGGCCATGGGGGCGTTGTCGCCGGTGCGGAAGCCGCACTTGAGGATACGGACGTAACCGCCCGGACGCTCGGCGTAACGCGGACCCAGCTCGTTGAAGAGCTTGCCGACCGCTTCCTTGGAGCGGGTGCGGCTGAAGGCCAGACGACGGTTGGCAACGCTGTCCTGCTTGGCCAGGGTGATCAGCGGCTCGATGACGCGACGCAGCTCCTTGGCCTTGGGCAGGGTTGTCTTGATCACTTCGTGCTCGATCAGCGACACGCTCATGTTCTTGAACATGGCCTGGCGATGCGAGCTGGTACGATTCAGGTGACGACCACTCTTACGATGACGCATGGTTGTGATTCCTTACCAAACTGGGACTCGAGTCGACGCTCACGCGGAGGCCTTGTCGTCCTTCAGGCTCGCCGGCGGCCAGTTCTCCAGCCGCATGCCGAGGGAAAGACCGCGTGCAGCCAACACGTCCTTGATTTCGTTCAACGACTTCTTGCCGAGGTTCGGCGTCTTCAACAGCTCCACCTCGGTGCGCTGGATCAGATCGCCGATGTAGTAGATGTTCTCGGCCTTGAGGCAGTTGGCACTGCGGACGGTCAACTCGAGATCGTCTACGGGACGCAGCAGGATCGGATCGACGTGATCCTCCTCCTCCACGACCTCCTGCTCCTTGTCGGCTTCCAGGTCGACGAACGCAGCCAGCTGCTCCTGCAGGATGGTCGCGCTGCGACGGATCGCCTCTTCCGGATCCAGGGTGCCGTCGGTCTCCAGGTCGATGATCAGCTTGTCGAGGTCGGTACGCTGCTCGACACGCGCGGCATCGACGGCATACGAGACGCGGCGCACGGGGCTGAAGGTGGCATCCAGCTGCAGCCGACCGATGGCACGCGACTCGTCGTCGGCGCCCACACGGGCATCCGCCGGCTCGTAGCCACGGCCGCGAGCGACCTTGAGCTGCATCTTGAGCTCGGCGCCCTCGTTGACGTGGGCAATGACGTGATCCGGATTGACGATCTCGACGTCGTGATCGAGGACGATGTCGCCCGCGGTCACCACGGCCGGGCCCTGCTTGTTCAGCGAGAGCACCGCCTCGTCGCGACTGTGCATGCGGATGGCCACGTCCTTGAGGTTCAGGAGAATCTCGATGACGTCTTCCTGAACACCCTCGATCGCGCTGTACTCATGCTCGACACCCGTGATCTCGACTTCCACCACGGCACAGCCGGGCATGGACGAGAGCAGAATGCGACGCAGCGCATTGCCCAGGGTATGGCCAAAGCCACGCTCGAACGGCTCGAGCACGATCTTCGCGTGATGCGCGCTGATCTCTTCGACCTTGATATCGCGCGGACGGAGAAACTCTGTCACTGAACGCTGCATAACTACACCTTTGAGGCTGCCTAACGGTTACTCGGTACTCGTTGCCGGCCCCCAGGGGCCGGCACGACGCGATCAGCGACGCTTACTTCGAGTACAGCTCGACGATCAGGTTTTCGTTGATGTCGGCCGACAGGTCGCCGCGTTCCGGGATAGCCTTGAAGGTGCCTTCCATCTTCTTCGCGTCCACCTCGATCCAGGCGACGTCGCCACGGTTGGCAGCGATGGAAAGCGCACTCTGGATGCGCGCCTGGTTCTTCGCCTTCTCGCGAACGGAAACCACGTCGCCGGGCTTGACCTGATAGGAAGCCACGTTGACGGTACGGCCATTGACCGCAATCGCCTTGTGGCTCACCAGCTGGCGCGCCTCGGAACGAGTGGAACCGAAGCCCATGCGGTAGACGACGTTGTCCAGTCGGGATTCGAGCAGCTGCAGCAGGACTTCGCCGGTGGCGCCGGAGCGACGGGCGGCCTCCTTGTAGTAGCTGCGGAACTGCTTCTCGAGCACGCCGTAGATACGACGCACTTTCTGCTTCTCGCGAAGCTGCAAGCCGTAGTCGGAAAGACGCTGACGGCGCTGGCCGTGCACACCCGGAATCTGCTCGGATTTGCACTTCTTCTCGAAGGGAGTCACACCGCTCTTGAGGAAGAGGTCGGTGCCTTCACGACGAGACAGTTTGCACTTCGGTCCAATATAACGAGCCATGAATCTGTCTCCTTAAACGCGGCGTTTCTTCGGCGGACGGCAGCCATTGTGGGGAATGGGCGTCGCGTCAGTGATGCTCTGCACGCGGAAGCCGGCGGCGCTCAGCGCGCGCACGGCGGATTCACGGCCAGGACCGGGGCCCTTGACCAGCACGTCGACGTTTTTCACACCATACTCGGCTGCAGCGGTCGCTGCACGCTCGCTTGCCACTTGAGCAGCGAACGGGGTGCTCTTGCGAGAACCACGAAAACCCGAACCACCGGCAGTTGCCCAGGAAAGGGCGTTGCCCTGGCGGTCTGTGATCGTCACGATCGTGTTGTTAAAAGAGGCGTGGATGTGCGCAACGGCGTCCACTACCTGCTTTTTAACCTTTTTACGGTTGCTACGCGGGTTAGCCATGTTGATGTCAATTCCTGTCTTTACGCCAGAACGTGCGTGTTACTTGCGGATCGGCTTACGCGGGCCCTTGCGGGTACGCGCGTTAGTCTTGGTCCGCTGACCACGCAGCGGAAGACTACGACGATGACGCAGACCACGATAGCAACCCAGGTCCATGAGACGCTTGATGTTCAGCGTCACATCACGACGAAGGTCACCCTCCACGGTATACTTGCCGACCTCGGCACGCAGGGCATCGACCTCTTCAGAGGAGAGCTCCTGGATCTTGGTGGTCGGCGCGATGCCGGTTGCGACGCAGATCTCCTGCGCACGCGTGCGGCCAATCCCGAAGATATAGGTCAGCGAGATCGCCGCATGCTTGTTGTCCGGGATATTGACGCCTGCAATACGGGCCATCAGCTTTCTCCGAAATTTGAGCGGCTTGCTCGATTAGTCACTACAAAAGGCGCAACAGCATACCCCTTTACCCAGCTTTGGGCAAGGGGTATGCCGGCACCGCTTTTCCACAAACGCCAGAATCAACCCTGGCGCTGCTTGTGCCGCGGCTCGGTGCAGATGACGCGGACCGCGCCATTGCGCCGAATGATCTTGCAGTTGCGGCACATCTTCTTGACGGAAGCTCGAACTTTCATCGTTCCTTCTCCAAAATCGGCACGCGGCGCGCCAGATCACCGGCGGCGCGGCTCAGCGCATGATGCCGCCGCTGCCATAGCCTTTCAGGTTGGACTTCTTCATCACCGACTCGTACTGGTGCGACATGAGGTGCGATTGCACCTGGGCCATGAAGTCCATGATGACCACCACCACGATCAGCAGCGAGGTACCGCCGAAGAAGAACGGCACGTTCCACGCCACGATCAGGAACTGGGGCATCAGGGAAACCGCAGTGATGTACAGGGCGCCGAACAGGGTCAGACGCGTCATGACCTTGTCGACGTAGCGAGCGGTCTGCTCACCAGGGCGAATACCCGGCAGGAAGGCCCCTGACTTCTTGAGGTTGTCAGCGACATCCTTGGGGTTGAAGACCAGCGCTGTGTAAAAGAAGCAGAAGAATACCACCGCCGCCGCGAAAAGCAAGATGTACAGCGGCTGCCCCGGGCCCAAGGCCTGGGACGCCCGCTGCAGCCACTCCATGCCGTCGCCGGCGCCGACCCACTGGCCGATGGAGGCGGGGAACAGCAGGATGCTGGAGGCGAAGATCGGCGGAATCACGCCCGCCATGTTCACCTTCAGCGGCAGGTAGCTGCTCTGCCCCGCATACATCTTGTTACCGACCTGACGCCGCGGGTAGTTCACCGTGATGCGGCGCTGGCCGCGCTCGATGAACACCACGAAGGCCACGGTCGCCACGCCCAGCACGGAGAGGGCCAGCAGCGGCAGCACGTTCCACGCGCCTTCATTGCGGGCCAGCTCGAATGCCTGGCCCACCGCACCCGGCAGGCCGGCGACGATACCAGCGAAGATCAGCAGCGAGATACCGTTGCCGATCCCCTTCTCGGTGATCTGCTCGCCCAGCCACATCAAAAACACCGCGCCCGACACGAAGGTGACGACGGCAGTGAAGTAGAAGCTGAAGTCGGCGGTATAGGCGATACCCTGGCTGGCCAGCCCCACCGACATGCCGGTGGCCTGGACCAGGGCCAGCACCACCGTGCCGTAGCGGGTGTACTGGCTGATCTTGCGGCGGCCGGCCTCCCCCTCCTTCTTCAACTGCTCGAGGTGGGGCG
Source organism: Halomonas sp. SS10-MC5 (assembly GCF_015992245.1). Classification (NCBI taxonomy): domain Bacteria; kingdom Pseudomonadati; phylum Pseudomonadota; class Gammaproteobacteria; order Oceanospirillales; family Halomonadaceae; genus Halomonas; species Halomonas sp. SS10-MC5. The sequence goes on from NZ_CP065435.1 coordinate 3,927,397, forward strand.
AGACCGCGGTCAGCAGCTGCATAATGATCGACGCCGAGATGTAGGGCATGATGCCCAAGGCGAAGATGCTCATGCGTTCCAGCGCACCACCCGAGAACATGTTGAACAGTCCCAGGATGGTGCCCTGCTGCTCCCTGAACAAGGCAGCAAGCTGGTCAGGATTGATACCGGGAACGGGAATATGGGCACCGATGCGGTACACCACGATGGCGAGGAGCACGAAGCGCAGACGCGCCCACAGTTCACTCAGACCGCTGCCCATCGCCGGCATGTTTCCTGACTTGGCCATTTAGTCCTCTACCTTGCCGCCGGCGGCTTCGATCGCGGCACGGGCACCCTTGGTGACCTTGAGACCGCGAACGGTGACCGCCTTGTTGACGTCGCCGGAAAGAATGATCTTCGCGTGCTGGGTGGCATCCTTGAGCACGTTGGCCTGCTTCAGGGTCTCCAGGGTGACTTCGTCACCGGCGACCTTGGCCAGTTCGCTCAGGCGCACCTCTTCGGAGACCAGCGACTTCATGGAGGTGAAGCCGAACTTGGGCAGACGCCGCTGCAGCGGCATCTGACCGCCCTCGAAGCCGGGCTTCACGCTGCCGCCGCTGCGCGACTTCTGGCCCTTGTGGCCGCGGCCGCCGGTCTTGCCCAGGCCGGAGCCGATGCCACGACCGACGCGCTTCTCGGCGTGCTTGGAGCCCGGTGCCGGGCTCAGGCTGTTGAGTTTCATGGATTACTCTCCCTCTACCCGCACAAGGTAGTTGACCTTGTGGATCATGCCGCGCACGGCAGGGGTGTCTTCCAGCTCGACCGTATGACCGATGCGGCGCAGCCCCAGGCCCTTCATGGTGGCCTTGTGCTTGGGCAGTGTGCCGATGGTGCTACGGATCTGGGTAACCTTGAGTGTGGCTGCCATGGTATTTACCCCGTGATCGCTTCGACAGACAGACCGCGCTTGGCGGCGATGTCTTCCGGCGACTGCATGGAGGCGAGACCCTTGACGGTCGCGCGCACCACGTTGACCGGATTGGTGGAGCCGTAGCACTTGGCCAGGACGTCGTGGACGCCGGCCAGCTCGAGCACGGAGCGCATGGCGCCGCCGGCGATGATCCCGGTACCTTCGGAGGCCGGCTGCATGTACACCTTGGAGGCACCGTGACGGGCCTTGACCGGGTACTGCAGGGTGTGGCCCTTGAGGCTCACCTTGACCATGTTGCGGCGCGCCTGGTCCATGGCCTTCTGGATCGCGACCGGCACTTCACGCGCCTTGCCGCGACCGAAGCCGACACGACCATTGCCGTCGCCGACGACGGTCAGAGCGGTGAAACCGAAAATACGGCCACCCTTGACCACCTTGGCGACACGGTTGACCTGCACGAGCTTTTCCTGCAGGTCGCCGGTGTTCTGTTCGTTCTTCGCCATCGTAAAACCCTTTAGAATTCCAGGCCGCCTTCACGTGCGGCGTCGGCCAGGGCCTTCACGCGACCGTGGTACTTGTAACCGGCACGATCGAAGGCCACCTGGGTGATGCCAGCCTGCTTGGCGCGTTCGGCAATCAGCGCACCGACCTTGGCGGCGGCGTCGGCGTTGCCGGTCGCTCCCTCGCGCAGGTCCTTGTCCAGCGTGGAAGCGCTGGCCAGCACCTTGCCACCATCCGGCGAGATGATCTGCGCGTAGATGTGACGCGGGGTACGGTTGACGCACAGGCGATACACGCCCAGCTCGCGCATCTTGGCGCGAGCGCGGCGGGCACGACGGAGACGAGATTCTTTCTTCGCGTTCATAACCCTGCCTTACTTCTTCTTGGCTTCTTTACGACGCACCTGCTCGTCGGCGTACCGCACACCCTTACCCTTGTAGGGCTCGGGCGGACGGAAGGCACGAACCTCGGCGGCGACCTGGCCCAGCTTCTGCTTGTCCGCGCTCTTCAGCACGATGACGGTGTTCTTCGGCGTTTCCGCGGAGACACCCTCAGGCAGGGAATACTCGACCGGGTGGGAGAAGCCCAGTGACAGATTCAGCGTCTGGCCACTTGCCTGGGCACGATAGCCGACGCCAACGATTTCGAGGGTCTTGGTGAAGCCCTCGGAGACGCCGGTGACCAGGTTCTGGACCAGAGCACGAGTGGTGCCGACCATGGCCCAGGACTTGGCGCTCTCGCTCGGGTTGAAGGTCAGTTGACCCTCTTCCTGGGCGATGGCCACGTCCGGGTGAACGGTCATGGACAGCGTGCCCTGGCTGCCCTTGACGGTCAGCTGGTCGCCGTCGAGCTTGACGTCGACGCCGGCAGGCACTTTAACCGGATATTTGGCTACGCGGGACATTCCAGACTCCTAGAATACGGTGCAGATGACTTCGCCACCGACGCCCGCCTGGCGAGCGGCACGGTCGGTCATCACGCCCTGGGAGGTGGTGACGATCGCCACACCCATGCCGTCCGCCACCTTGGGCAGTGCATCCTTGCCCTTGTACTGGCGCAGGGACGGCTTGGATACCCGCTGCAGGTGCTCGATGACCGGCTTGCCCTCGAAGTACTTGAGGGTCACGCTCAGCTCGGGCTTGGTGCCTTCAGCGACCGCGAAGTCGGTGATATAGCCCTCTTCCTTCAATACGCGGGCCACCTCGACCTTGAGCTTGGAGGACGGCATGGTGACCGTCTCCTTGGTGGCCAGCTGCGCATTGCGGATACGGGTGAACATATCCGCCAGAGTGTCTTGCATGCTCATTTACATTGCGCTCCTGATGTTTCCGTGGCGGCTTACCAGCTGGACTTCTTCAGCCCAGGGACCTCGCCACGCATAGCGGCTTCACGCAGCTTGTTACGGCCGAGGCCGAACTTGTTGTAGTAGCCGTGCGGACGGCCGGTGATCCGGCAGCGGTTACGCTGACGCACCGGGCTGGAGTCGCGCGGCAACTGCTGCAGCTTCAGCGTCGCCTCGAAGCGCTCTTCGTCGGAAGTGTTCACGTTCTGGATGATCGCCTTGAGCTCGGCGCGGCGGGCCGCATACTTCTCGACCAGCTTGGTGCGCTTGAGCTCGCGTTCAATCATGCTCTTCTTTGCCATGATCCCACCCTTATTTCTTGAACGGGAAGTTCAGCGCGCTCAGCAGCGCACGACCTTCCTCGTCGGTGTTGGCAGTAGTGGTGATGGTGACATCCAGCCCACGAATCCGATCGATCTTATCATATTCGATCTCGGGGAAGATGATCTGCTCACGCACACCCATGGAGTAGTTGCCGCGACCGTCGAAGGACTTCGGGTTGAGACCACGGAAGTCACGTACGCGGGGAATCGCGATGTTGACCAGGCGATCGAGGAATTCCCACATGCGCTCGGCGCGCAGGGTCACCTTGATACCGATCGGCCAACCTTCGCGCACCTTGAAGCCCGCGATGGACTTGCGCGCCTTGGTCACCAACGGCTTCTGACCGGAGAGCTTCTCCAGGTCGCCGATGGCATTCTCGATCAGCTTCTTGTCGCTGGTCGCGTCACCGATGCCCATGTTGAGGGTCACCTTGGTGATCCGCGGCACCTGCATCACGTTGGCGTAGCTGAACTGCTCTTTGAGCTGAGCCACCACCTCGTTCTGATAACGTTCTTTCAAGTTCGCCATTTTGCTACCCGACTCGCGTTAGGCGTCGATCTGCGTCTGCGTCGACTTGTAGATACGTACCTTGGTACCGTCTTCCTTAACCTGGAAGCCGACGCGATCCGCCTTACCGGTCTCCGAGTTGAAGATCGCCACGTTGGACGCGTGAATCGGAGCCTCGCGCTCGACGATACCGCCCTGATTGCCCGCCATGGGGTTGGGCTTGGTGTGACGCTTGATCATGTTCACACCGGACACGACGAAGCGTTCGTCCTTGAGGACGCGCTTGACGGTGCCACGCTTGCCCTTGTCCTTGCCGGCGATGACGATTACTTCATCGTCACGTTTGATCTTTTGCATATCCGCCTCGCTCCTTACAGCACTTCGGGCGCCAGGGAAATGATCTTCATGAACTTCTCGGTACGAAGCTCACGGGTCACCGGCCCGAAGATACGGGTACCGATCGGCTGTTCGTTGGTGTTGTTCAACAGAACCGCCGCATTTCCGTCGAAGCGGATCAGCGAACCGTCGGAACGACGGACTCCGCTGCGGGTGCGAACCACTACCGCCTTGAGGACCTGGCCTTTCTTGACCTTGCCACGCGGAATGGCTTCCTTCACCGTGACCTTGATGATGTCACCGACACGCGCGTAGCGACGGTGCGAGCCGCCAAGCACCTTGATGCACTGCACCCGGCGCGCTCCGCTGTTGTCGGCGACATCCAGCATTGTCTGAGTCTGAATCATCGGTTTTCTCCAAACCTAATCTGACTGCTCTCGCCGAGCTCAGCCCCTGGCCTGCTCGATCACCTCGACCAGCGTCCAGGCCTTCTTCTTGGACAGCGGACGGCATTCCTGGATGGACACCGTGTCACCGGCCTTGGCCTGGTTCGCCTCGTCATGGGCGTGCAGCTTGGTGGAGCGCTTGACGTACTTGCCATAGATCGGGTGCCGCTCGCGACGCTCGATCATGACGACGATGGACTTGTCCATCTTGTCGCTCACCACCTTGCCGGTGAGCGTACGGGCTTTCTTTTCTTCGGCCATCTCAGTCACCTGCCTTCTCGTTGAGCACAGTCTTCACCCGGGCGATGTCCCGACGAACCTGCTTGAGCAGATGAGTCTGGCTGAGCTGGCCGGTGGCCTTCTGCATGCGCAGGTTGAACTGCTCGCGGAGGAGTTCGAAGAGCTGCTCCTGGAGCTGCTCGACTGACTTTTCACGAATTTCCTGGGCTTTCATCACATCACCGTCCGTTTCACAAAGGTGGTGGACACGGGCATCTTCTGCGCAGCCAGGGAGAAGGCCTCACGAGCCAGCTCTTCGGACACGCCTTCGATTTCGTACAGGACCCGGCCCGGCTGGATCTGTGCGACCCAGTACTCGACGGAGCCCTTGCCCTTACCCATACGGACTTCGAGCGGCTTCTTGGAAATCGGCTTGTCGGGGAACACGCGGATCCAGATCTTGCCGCCACGCTTGACGTGACGGGTGATCGCACGGCGGCCGGCTTCGATCTGGCGCGCCGTGATGCGGCCGCGACCGGTTGCCTTCAGGCCGTACTCCCCGAAGCTGATCTTGCTTCCGCGATGCGCCAGGCCACGGTTGCGACCTTTCTGCATCTTGCGGAATTTCATGCGCTTGGGCTGTAACATCGACTCGCTCTCCCCTTACCTGGAACCTTTCTTCTTGGAGGGCGCGGCCTGCGGCTGTTGCTTGGCCTTGGCGCGGACCTCTTCGATGCCCCCGAGGATTTCACCCTTGAAGACCCACACCTTGACACCGATGATGCCGTAGGTGGTCTTGGCCTCGTAGGTGGCGTAGTCGATGTCCGCACGCAGGGTGTGCAGCGGCACGCGACCTTCCCGGTACCATTCGGTGCGGGCGATTTCCGCGCCGCCGAGGCGACCGGAGAGCTGCACCTTGATGCCGCCGGCGCCGAGGCGCATGGCGTTCTGCACCGCGCGCTTCATGGCGCGACGGAACATGACACGACGCTCGAGCTGGCCGGCGATGTTCTGCGCGACGAGCTTGGCGTCCAGCTCCGGCTTGCGCACTTCCTCGATGTTGACGTGCACCGGCACGCCCATCATCGCGGTAACGTCGCGACGCAGCTTGTCGACGTCCTCGCCCTTCTTGCCGATCACGATGCCCGGACGGGCAGTGTGAATGGTGATGCGGGCGTTGTTCGCCGGACGCTCGATAGTGATCTTGCTCACGGAGGCGTTCTTCAGACGCTCCTCGAGGAAGCGACGCACTTCGAGATCGTTGTTCAGCTTGTCGGCATAGGCACCGCGCTCGGCATACCACACCGAGGAGTGGTCCTTGACGATACCCAGCCGAATACCTGTCGGATTGACTTTCTGACCCATCTGGTCGACTCCTACTTCTCGGCTACCTTGACGGTGATGTGGCAGGTGCGCTTCAGGATGCGATCCGCACGGCCCTTGGCGCGCGGACGGATGCGCTTGAGCGTCATGCCCTCATCGACGCAGATGGTCGAGACACGCAGCTCGTCGATATCCATGCCGTTGTTTTCTTCCGCATTCGCGATGGCGGACTGCAGCACTTTCTTGACCAGCTTGGCAGCCTTCTTCGGTGAGAAGGTCAGCAGGTCGAGCGCCTCGGCGACAGGCTTACCGCGCACCTGGTCAGCCACCAAACGGGCCTTCTGGGCGGATAAACGAGCGCCACGCAGCTTAGCTGTGACTTCCATCTCTCAATCCTCTCTGGCTTACCGTTTGGCTTTCTTGTCCGCCGCATGGCCGCGATAGGTGCGGGTGGCAGCGAATTCGCCCAGCTTGTGGCCAACCATTTCCTCGGAGACGTGCACCGGGACGTGTTGGCGACCGTTATGGACAGCAATGGTGAGCCCAACCATGTTCGGCAGGATCATGGAACGACGCGACCAGGTCTTGATCGGTTTGCGGTCGTTCTTCTCCACTGCAGCCTCAACCTTCTTCAGCAGATGAAGGTCGATAAAAGGACCTTTCTTCAGTGAACGTGGCACAGCCGTTACCCCTTAATGTCTGTTACTTGGCCTTGCGGCGGCGAACGATCAGCGCGTCGGTGCGCTTGTTCTTGCGGGTCTTGTGGCCCTTGGTGGGCACACCCCACGGCGTGACCGGATGACGACCACCGCTGGTGCGGCCTTCACCGCCACCATGCGGGTGATCCACCGGGTTCATGGCCACACCGCGAACGGTCGGACGCACGCCTCTCCAGCGCTTCGCACCGGCCTTGCCAAGTTGACGCAGGCTGTGCTCAGAGTTGCTCACTTCTCCCAAGGTCGCACGGCAGTCGGCCAGCACCTTGCGCATCTCGCCGGAGCGCAGACGCAGGGTGGCATAGCTGCCTTCACGGGCGACCAGCTGGGCACTGGTACCGGCGCTGCGAGCCAGCTGCGCGCCCTTGCCGGGCTTGAGCTCGATGCAGTGAACGGTGGAACCCAGCGGGATGTTGCGCAGCGGAAGGGTGTTGCCCTTCTTGATCGCCGCATTCACGCCGGACTCGAGACGGTCGCCGGCACTCACGCCCTTGGGCGCGATGATGTAGCGACGCTCGCCGTCCAGGTACTTCAGCAGCGCGATGTGGGCGCTGCGGTTGGGATCGTACTCAAGGCGCTCGACGACGGCAGGAACGCCATCCTTGGTGCGCTTGAAATCGATCAGCCGGTAGTGCTGACGGTGACCACCGCCCACGTGACGGGTGGTGATGCGGCCGTTGTTGTTACGCCCGCCGCTGCGCGACTGCTTCTCGAGCAGCGGCGCATAGGGCTTGCCCTTGTGCAGCTCGTCGTTGACGACCTTGACCAGGTGGCGACGACCGGCGGATGTGGGTTTTGTCTTGACGATTGCCATGATCCGTACTCCTGCCCTTATTCGGCGCCAGTGAAGTCTTCGAGCGTCTCACCAGCCGCCAGGGTCACGTAGGCCTTGCGGTAGCCCTGACGACGGCCCAGACCGTGCGCACTGCGCTTGGTCTTGCCCTTCATGTTCAGCACCTGGACACGATCGACCTTCTTGCCAAACAGCACCTGCACGGCCTGCTTGATTTCCGGCTTGGTCGCGTCGCTGGCCACCTTGAACACATACTGGTTGCGCTCGGCGGCGAAAGCGGCCTTCTCGGTCACGTGCGGACCGAGCAGAACCTTGAATACGCGCTCCTGGTTCATGCCAGCTTCTCCTCGAATTTACGCAGAGCAGAGACGGTGACCAGCACCTTGTCGAAGGCGATCAGGCTCACCGGATCGGCGGCAGCCACATCCACCACATCCACGTTGGGGATGTTGCGGGCGGCCAGATAGAGCTTCTCGTCGACCTCTTCGGTGACGATCAGCGCCTTCTCCAGGCCCAGCTCACCCAGCTTGGCGACCAGCTGCTTGGTCTTGGGGGCATCGACGGTGAACTCGTCGATGGCGACCAGGCGCTCCTGGCGCACCAGTTCGGACAGGATGGAGCGCATCGCGGCGCGATACATCTTGCGGTTGACCTTCTGCGAGTGGTCCTGCGGACGCGCCGCGAAGGTCACGCCACCGCTGCGCCACAGCGGCGAGCGGATGGTACCGGCGCGAGCGCGGCCGGTGCCCTTCTGACGCCACGGCTTCTTGCCACCGCCGCGCACGTCGGAACGGGTCTTCTGGGCGCGAGTTCCCTGCCGACCACCGGCCAGATAGGCGGTGACGACCTGGTGAACCAGCGCCTCGTTGAATTCTTTGCCAAAGGTGGCGTCGGCGACTTCGACAGTACCCGCGCCTGCAGCAAGATTCAGATTCATCGGTTCTATCCCCTTCAGCCAGCTTTGACGGCGCTGCGAACGATGACGTCGCTGCCGGTAGCACCGGGCACGGCGCCCTTGATCAGCAGCAGGTTGCGCTCGGCATCGACCCGCACGACTTCAAGGCTCTGAACGGTGCAGCGGACATTGCCCATCTGACCGGCCATCTTCTTGCCCTTGAACACGCGACCCGGGGTCTGACACATACCGATGGAACCCGGCGCACGATGCGACAGGGAGTTGCCGTGGGTGGCATCCTGGGTACGGAAGTTCCAGCGCTTGACCGCGCCCTGGAAGCCCTTGCCCTTGGAGGTGCCGGTCACGTCGACCTTCTGACCAGCTTCGAAGAGGGATACGGTGAGTTCGCCGCCCACTTCCGGAGTCTCATCGCCTTCTGCGACACGGAACTCCATCAGTGAACGACCGGCCTCGATACCTGCCTTGGCGTACTGACCTGCCTGCGCCTTGGTGAGGTGCTTGGCCTTGCGGGAGCCGGTTGTGACCTGAATCGCCGCGTAGCCGTCGGATTCGACGGTCTTGACGCTGGTGACGCGATTCGGCTCAACCTCGATCACGGTTACGGGCACGGAGGCGCCATCTTCGGTAAAGACACGGGTCATACCGGCCTTTCTACCGACCAAACCGATAGTCATTCTCAGTCTCCTTTAGTGTACGGGGCTATCACCCGCTATGGCTGCCCTTTCCAGAGCATTCCACTAGCACGTTGTGTGACGCCATCACGGCGTGGCGGCTGCTGCTCCCACTCGTTCGGAGGAGCGCTGGGCCGCGGTGTCTAGTGTGGTTAGTCGAGCTTGATCTGCACGTCCACGCCGGCGGCGAGGTCGAGCTTCATCAGCGCATCGACGGTCTTTTCGGTCGGCTCGACGATATCGAGCACGCGCTTGTGGGTGCGGATCTCGTACTGGTCACGCGCATCCTTGTTGACGTGCGGCGAGATCAGCACGGTGTAACGCTCACGATTGGTCGGCAACGGGATCGGACCGCGCACCTGGGCGCCAGTACGCTTGGCGGTATCAACGATCTCCGCGGCGGACTGGTCGATCAGGCGATGGTCGAAAGCCTTCAACCGAATGCGAATCTTCTGGTTCTGCATTTGCCCTAAACTCCAATGGATGTCGACGACGGCTGCCGCCTACCCACGCATTCAAAGGATGCGCATTATATGCACGCCGAGGGCGAGAGTCAAACACTCTGCCCAAGGTGCGCAGAAAGGGGGCTCCTTGCGGAGCCCCCTTCGATCGATCAGAAGCCCAGGGCTTACTTGACGATCTTGGCCACGACGCCGGCGCCGACGGTGCGGCCGCCTTCGCGGATGGCGAAACGCAGACCTTCGTCCATGGCGATCGGGGCGATCAGGGTCACGACCATCTGGACGTTGTCGCCCGGCATGACCATCTCGACGCCTTCCGGCAGCTCACAGGTACCGGTCACGTCGGTGGTACGGAAGTAGAACTGCGGACGGTAGCCCTTGAAGAACGGGGTGTGACGACCACCCTCTTCCTTGGACAGCACGTAGACTTCGGCTTCGAAGACGGTGTGCGGCGTGATGGTGCCCGGCTTGGCCAGCACCTGGCCACGCTCGACCTCGTCACGCTTGGTGCCACGCAGCAGGGCGCCGACGTTCTCACCGGCACGACCTTCGTCGAGCAGCTTGCGGAACATCTCGACACCGGTGACGGTGGTCTTGGTGGTGTCCTTGATACCGACGATCTCGACTTCCTCGCCGGCCTTGATGATGCCGCGCTCGATACGACCGGTGACCACGGTACCGCGACCGGAGATGGAGAACACGTCCTCGATCGGCATCAGGAACGGCTGATCGATGGCACGCTCCGGCTCCGGGATGTAGTCGTCCAGCGCCTTGATCAGGTTGGCAACGGCGGTGGTGCCCATGCCGTTCTCGTCTTCGCCGTTCAGCGCCATCAGCGCGGAACCGGTGATGATCGGCGTGTCGTCGCCCGGGAAGTCGTACTCGTTGAGCAGTTCGCGAACTTCCATCTCGACCAGCTCGAGCAACTCCTCATCGTCGACCATGTCGGCCTTGTTCAGGAACACGACGATGTACGGCACGCCGACCTGACGCGACAGCAGGATGTGCTCGCGGGTCTGCGGCATGGGGCCGTCGGCAGCGGAACAGACCAGGATGGCGCCGTCCATCTGCGCAGCACCGGTGATCATGTTCTTGACGTAGTCGGCGTGCCCCGGGCAATCGACGTGCGCGTAATGACGCTTCTCGGACTGGTACTCGACGTGAGAGGTGGCGATGGTGATACCACGCTCACGCTCTTCCGGCGCGTTGTCGATGGAGTCGAACTGACGCCATTCACCGCCGAAGACCTCAGCAGAAACGCGAGTCAGGGCCGCAGTCAGAGTGGTCTTGCCGTGGTCGACGTGACCGATGGTGCCGACGTTGACGTGCGGTTTGGAACGTTCGAATTTTTCCTTAGCCACTTCGATAACCTCTTTACGTTTGCTAGCGGTTAGCCTTTCTGGTTGATGACGGCTTCAACGATGCTGGAGGGCGCCTCTTCGTAGCTCGCGAACTCCATAGTGTAGCTCGCACGACCCTGGGTCTGAGAACGCAGATCGGTCGCATAACCGAACATCTCGCCCAGAGGCACCATCGCGCGGATGACCTTGCCGGAGGAAGAGTCATCCATGCCCTGCACCAGACCACGGCGACGGTTCAGGTCGCCCATGACGTCACCCATGAAGTCCTCGGGCGTCACGACTTCGACCCTCATCACCGGCTCCAGCAGCACGGCCTTGGCCTTGCGGGCCCCTTCCTTGACTGCCATGGAAGAGGCGACCTTGAACGCGTTCTCGTTCGAGTCCACGTCATGGTAGGAACCATCGTACAGCGTGACCTTGACGTCGATCATCGGGTAGCCCGCGATGACGCCGTTCTGCAGCTGCTCGTAGGCCCCTTTCTCGACGGCACCCACGTACTCCTTGGGTACCACACCGCCGACGATCTCGGAAGCGAACTTGAAGTGCATGTCTTCGTCGCCTTCCTTGTCCGCCTCGGTGAGCGGCTCGATACGCAGCCAGACATGACCGTACTGGCCACGACCGCCGGACTGACGTACGAACTTGCCTTCCTGCTCGACCTTGCCGCGAATGGTTTCGCGGTAGGCGACCTGCGGCTTGCCGATATTGGCTTCGACCTTGAACTCGCGACGCATGCGGTCGACGATGATGTCCAGGTGCAGCTCGCCCATGCCGGAGATGATGGTCTGGCCGGTCTCCTCGTCGGTCTTGACGCGGAACGACGGGTCCTCCTGGGCCAGCTTGCCCAGCGCCACGCCCATCTTCTCCTGGTCGGCCTTGGACTTCGGCTCCACGGCCACGGAGATCACCGGATCCGGGAACTCCATGCGCTCGAGGATGATCTTGTGCTCGAGGTCGCACAGGGTGTCACCGGTGGTGACGTCCTTCAGGCCGATACAGGCGGCGATGTCACCGGCGCGCACTTCCTTGATCTCTTCGCGCGAGTTGGCGTGCATCTGCACGATACGGCCGACGCGCTCCTTCTTCTGCTTGACCGAGTTGAACACGCTGTCGCCGGAGTTGAGCACGCCGGAGTAGACGCGAATAAAGGTCAGGGTGCCGACGAAGGGGTCGGTGGCGATCTTGAACGCCAGCGCGGCGAAGGGCGCATCGTCGTCCGCCTCGCGGGTCTCGATGGTGCCGTCCTTGTCGTCCAGCTCACCCTCGATGGCCTTGACCTCGGTGGGCGACGGCATGTACTCGATGACACCGTCGAGTACGGCCTGCACGCCCTTGTTCTTGAACGCCGAGCCGCAGGTGACCAGCACGATCTCGTTGTCCAGGGTACGGCGACGCAGGCCGGCCTTGATCTCCTCGATGGAGAGCTCACCCTCTTCGAGGTACTTGTCCATCAGCTCTTCGGAGGCTTCGGCAGCGGCCTCGACCATCTGCTCGCGGTACTCCTCGGCGGTCTCCTGGAGCTCGGCCGGAATGTCGACCAGCTCGTAGTTCATGCCGAGGCTTTCCTCATCCCACAGGATGGCCTTCATCTGGATCAGGTCGATGACGCCCTTGAACTCCTCCTCGGTGCCCCAGTTGATCTGGATCGGCACGGCATTGGCATTCAGGCGCTTCTTGAGCTGATCGACGACCATGAAGAAGTCGGCGCCGGTACGGTCCATCTTGTTGACGAACACCATGCGCGGCACTTCGTACTTGTTGGCCTGGCGCCACACGGTCTCGGTCTGCGGCTGCACGCCGGACGAGCCGCACAGCACCACGACGGCACCGTCGAGCACGCGCAGGGAGCGCTCCACCTCGATGGTGAAGTCGACGTGCCCCGGGGTGTCGATGATGTTGATGCGGTGCTCGTCGAACTGCTTGTTCATGCCCTGCCAGAAGCAGGTGGTCGCCGCGGAGGTGATGGTGATGCCACGCTCCTGCTCCTGCTCCATCCAGTCCATGGTGGCCGCGCCGTCATGGACTTCACCCACCTTGTGGGAGAGACCGGTGTAGAACAGGACACGCTCGGTCGTGGTGGTCTTGCCGGCATCGACGTGGGCGACGATGCCGATGTTGCGATAGCGGTTGAGTGGAGTCTTGCGAGCCACGGTGGAACTCCCCGTTGATTGGCGATGCGTTCAGAAGCGCTGCACTTAGAAACGCTGCACTTAGAAACGGTAGTGCGAGAACGCCTTGTTGGCCTCGGCCATGCGATGCACGTCTTCACGCTTCTTGACCGCTGAGCCCTTGCCTTCGGCGGCATCGAGCATCTCGCCAGCGAGACGCTGCACCATGGTCTTCTCACCGCGCTTGCGCGCCGCGTCCACCAGCCAGCGCATGGCCAGCGCCTGGCGGCGCGAGGGGCGAACCTCTACCGGCACCTGATAGGTCGCACCGCCGACGCGGCGGGACTTGACCTCGACCATCGGCTGGATGGCTTCCAGCGCGCGGTCGAAGATGTCCAGCGGCTCTTCCTTGCTACGCTCGGCAACCGTGTCCAGCGCACCGTAGACGATACGCTCAGCTGTGGACTTCTTGCCGCTGACCATCAGGTGGTTCATGAACTTGGCCAGGCGCTCGCTTCCGAACTTGGGATCCGGCAGGATCTCGCGCTTGGCAACAACTCTTCTTCTAGGCATGACAAGCCCTCTATCGAAGGGTCTTTCAGGCAAACCCGGGACTCTCGCTTAGGCGACGCCCGGCCTTACTCTTATCAGACCGAAATTAATCCTATTGACGCACCGATGCCGATCAGGACTTCGGACGCTTGGTACCGTACTTGGAACGACCCTGCTTACGATTCTGCACGCCGGAGGTATCGAGGGCGCCGCGCACGGTGTGGTAACGCACACCCGGCAAGTCCTTGACACGACCGCCGCGGATCAGCACAACGGAGTGTTCCTGAAGGTTGTGACCCTCACCGCCGATATAGGACGACACTTCGAACCCGTTGGTCAGGCGCACGCGGCAGACCTTACGCAGGGCCGAGTTCGGCTTCTTCGGAGTGGTGGTGTAGACGCGGGTGCAGACACCGCGCTTTTGTGGGCAGGCCTGCAGCGCCGGCACGTCGCTCTTGGCGGCGGGGCGCTTGCGCGGCTTGCGCACGAGCTGGTTGATCGTTGCCATGTTGTGTAGCTGACTCCAATGGTTGCCTTGCCTTTTCGTGGACGCGGGCGCACCCACCCCACTATTAAAGGCTGCGAATTCTAAGGTCTAACGGGGTAAGGCGTCAAGCGATTGGGCCAGCCCTTCGCCGCCCGACGCCCCTTCCCGCTTACAGCTCGTCGTCGTCCGAATCGAGCGCAGTGAGCTGGGCACCCAGCTCCTGCTCGACGTCGAAGGCCGACGGGTGGAGCAGACGCTCGGTATCTTCCCGCTTGCGGCGACGCTCCTGGTGGTGAGCCAGCCCCGTTCCCGCCGGGATCAGGCGACCGACCACCACGTTCTCCTTCAGGCCGCGCAGGTAGTCGCGCTTGCCGGTCACCGCCGCCTCGGTCAGCACCCGCGTGGTCTCCTGGAAGGAGGCCGCGGAGATGAACGACTCGGTGGCCAGGCTGGCCTTGGTGATACCCAGCAGCACGCGCTGGTACTTGGCCGGGAACTTCTCGGCCTGCTCCAGGCGGCCGTTCTCCTCGAGCACCTTGACCAGCTCGACCTGGTCGCCGGGGATGAACTCGGAGTCGCCGGAGTCGGTGATCTCCACCTTGCGCAGCATCTGACGCACGATCACCTCGATGTGCTTGTCGTTGATGCCCACGCCCTGGAGACGATAGACCTCCTGGATCTCGGCGGTGATGTACTTGGCCAGCTCCGCCACGCCCAGCAGCCGCAGGATGTCGTGCGGGTTGCTCGGGCCGTCGGAGATCACTTCGCCCTTCTCCACCGTCTCGCCTTCGAAGACGGCAATCTGACGCCACTTCGGAATCAGCATTTCGAACGGATCGCTGCCGTCGTCGGGCGTGATCGTCAGGCGACGCTTGCCCTTGGTCTCCTTGCCGAAGCTGATCGTACCGCTGACCTCGGCCAGGATGGCCGGTTCCTTGGGCTTGCGCGCCTCGAACAGGTCGGCCACGCGGGGCAGACCGCCGGTGATGTCCTTGTTGCCGGACGCTTCCACCGGAATACGCGCGACGATTTCGCCGATACCGATCTGGGCGCCATTATCGACCGAGACGATCGCCTTGCCCGGCAGCAGGTACTGCACCGGGGTGTTGGAACCCGCCACGCTGACCGGCTCGCCGCTCTCGTCGGTGAGCAGGATCATCGGGCGGCTGTCGCGGCCGGCCTGCGGCCGCGCCGCGGACTCGATCACCTCGATGGAGGAGAGGCCGGTCATTTCGTCCACGCTGCGGTGGATGGTGACGCCGTCGACCATGTCGACGTACTGCACCTTGCCCTCCATCTCGGCGATGATCGGGTGGGTGTGCGGATCCCACTTGGCGACCATCTGGCCGGCCTCGACCGCCTCGCCGTCCTTGATCGACAGCTCGGCACCGTAGGGCAGCTTGTAGTACTCGCGCTCGCGACCGTGCTCGTCGGCCACCGCCAGCGCGCTGGAGCGGGAGACCACCACCAGCTTGCCGTCGTTGCGCTCGACGAACTTCATGTTGTGCAGACGCACGCGACCGCCGTGCTTGACCTGGACGCTATCCACCGCCGAGGCGCGCGATGCCGCACCACCGATGTGGAAGGTCCGCATGGTCAGCTGGGTGCCCGGCTCGCCGATCGACTGGGCGGCAATCACCCCCACCGCCTCGCCGATGTTGACCTGATGGCCCCGCGCCAGGTCGCGACCGTAGCAGGAGGAGCAGACGCCGTGGGTCGACTCGCAGGTGATCGCGCTGCGCACCACGATCTCGTCGACGCCCATGGTGTCGAGACGCTCGCACCAGACCTCGTCGAGCAGGGTGCCCTTCTCGATCAGCACCTCGTCGGTGCTGGGATCGATGACGTCCTGGGCCACCACGCGACCCAGCACGCGCTGGGCCAGCGAGACGATGATGTCGCCGCCCTCGATGACCGGGTGCAGAGTCAGGCCCTGCTCGGTGCCGCAGTCGGTCTCGGTGATTACCATGTCCTGGGCCACGTCGACCAGACGACGGGTCAGGTAACCGGAGTTGGCGGTCTTGAGCGCCGTGTCCGCCAGCCCCTTCCGCGCGCCGTGGGTCGAGATGAAGTACTGCAGGACGTTCAGACCTTCGCGGAAGTTGGCCACGATCGGCGTCTCGATGATCGAGCCGTCCGGCTTGGCCATCAGGCCGCGCATGCCCGCCAGCTGGCGGATCTGGGCGGCGCTACCACGCGCCCCGGAATCGGCCATGATGAACACGCTGTTGAACGAGTCCTGCTCTACCTCGTTGCCCTGGCGGTCGACCACGGTCTCCTTGGAGATACCCGCCATCATCGCCTTGGCCACCTTGTCGTTGGCCTTGGACCAGATGTCGATGACCTTGTTGTACTTCTCGCCGGCGGTGACGAGGCCGGAGGAGAACTGGTCCTCGATCTCCTTGACCTCGGCCTCGGCCGCCTCGACGATCTCGGTCTTGGCCTCGGGGATGACGAAGTCGTTGACGCCGATGGAGGCGCCCGACCAGGTCGCCATGCGGAAACCGGTGTACATCAGCTGGTCAGCGAAGATCACCGTCGGCTTGAGGCCGGCACGGCGGTACACCTCGTTGAGCAGCTTGGAGATCGCCTTCTTCTTCATCGGCTGATCGACCAGCTCGAACGGCACCCCGTCGGGCAGGATGCGGAACAGCATGGCGCGGCCCACGGTGGTGTCGTAGAGGGTCCGCGCGGTGCTGCGCTCGCCGGTCTCCTCGTCGACCAGCACCTCGGTCAGGCGCACCTTGACCCGCGCGTGCAGCGACACGCTCTGGGTGCCGAAGGCGCGCTCGACCTCGTTGAGGCCGGAGAACACCATGCCCTCGCCCTTGGCGTTGATCTTCTCGCGGGTCATGTAGTACAGGCCCAGCACCACGTCCTGGGACGGCACGATGATCGGATCCCCGTTGGCCGGCGACAGCACGTTGTTGGTGGCCATCATCAGCGCCCGCGCCTCGAGCTGGGCTTCCAGCGTCAGCGGCACGTGTACCGCCATCTGGTCGCCGTCGAAGTCGGCGTTGTAGGCGGCACACACCAGCGGGTGCAGCTGGATCGCCTTGCCCTCGATCAGCAGCGGCTCGAAGGCCTGGATGCCCAGGCGGTGCAGAGTCGGCGCACGGTTGAGCAGCACCGGGTGCTCGCGGATGACATCGGCAAGGATGTCCCACACCTCGGGCAGCTCGCGCTCGACCATCTTCTTGGCGGCCTTGATGGTGGAGGCCTGGCCGTTGGCCTGCAGCTTGGAGTAGATGAACGGCTTGAACAGCTCCAGCGCCATCTTCTTGGGCAGGCCGCACTGGTGCAGGCGCAGGGTCGGGCCGACGGTGATCACCGAACGACCGGAGTAGTCGACGCGCTTGCCCAGCAGGTTCTGGCGGAAGCGCCCCTGCTTGCCCTTGATCATGTCGGCCAGCGACTTCAGCGGGCGCTTGTTGGAGCCGGTGATGGCGCGACCGCGACGACCGTTGTCGAGCAGCGCATCGACCGCCTCCTGCAGCATGCGCTTCTCGTTGCGCACGATGATGTCCGGCGCGTTGAGGTCGAGCAGCCGCTTGAGGCGGTTGTTACGGTTGATCACCCGACGGTACAGATCGTTGAGATCCGAGGTCGCGAAGCGGCCGCCGTCGAGCGGCACCAGCGGACGCAGGTCCGGTGGCAGCACCGGCAGCACCTCCATGACCATCCACGCCGGGTCGTTGCCGGAGTTGAGGAAGGCCTCCAGCAGCTTGAGCCGCTTGGAGAGCTTCTTGATCTTGGTCTCGGAGTTGGTTTGCGGGATCTCCTCGCGCAGGCGATCGACCTCCTCGGAGAGGTCGATGTCCTTGAGCAGCGCCTGGATCGCCTCGGCGCCCATGCGCGCGTCGAAGTCGTCGCCGAACTCCTCGAGGGCCTCGAAGTACTGCTCGTCGTTGAGCAACTGACCGCGCTCCAGCGTGGTCATGCCCGGATCGATCACCACGAAGCTCTCGAAGTAGAGCACCCGCTCGATGTCGCGCAGGGTCATGTCGAGGAACATGCCGATGCGCGACGGCAGCGACTTGAGGAACCAGATGTGAGCGACCGGCGAGGCCAGCTCGATGTGGCCCATGCGCTCGCGGCGCACGGCGGCCTTGGTCACCTCGACGCCGCACTTCTCACAGATGATGCCGCGGTGCTTCATGCGCTTGTACTTGCCGCACAGGCACTCGTAGTCCTTCACCGGACCGAAGATCTTGGCGCAGAACAGGCCGTCCCGCTCCGGCTTGAAGGTACGGTAGTTGATGGTCTCGGGCTTCTTGACCTCGCCATAGGACCAGGAGCGAATCATGTCCGGCGAGGCGAGCGAGATCTTGATCGCGTCGAACTCTTCGGACTGTGACTGCGATTTGAGGACTTTCACCAAATCTTTCATGGAGTCGGCTCCTAGCTCTCTAACTCGATATCGATGCCCAGCGAACGGATTTCCTTCACCAGTACGTTGAAGGATTCCGGCATGCCGGCATGCATGGTGTGGTCGCCGTCGACAATGCTCTTGTACATCTTGGTGCGACCTTCCACGTCGTCGGACTTCACCGTGAGCATCTCCTGGAGGGTGTAGGCGGCACCGTAGGCCTCCAGCGCCCACACCTCCATCTCGCCGAAACGCTGGCCGCCGAACTGCGCCTTGCCGCCCAGCGGCTGCTGGGTGACGAGCGAGTAGGAGCCAGTGGAACGGGCGTGCATCTTGTCGTCCACCAGGTGGTTGAGCTTGAGCATGTACATGTAGCCCACCGTCACCGGGCGGTCGAAGGCGTCACCGGTACGCCCGTCGTACAGGGTCATCTGGCCGGAGTCCGGCAGGTCGGCCAGGCGCAGCAGGTGCTTGATCTCACCCTCGGCGGCACCGTCGAACACCGGCGAGGCCATCGGCACGCCGCCACGCAGGTTCTTGGCCAGAGCGATGATCTCGTCGTCGGAGAGCGAATCGAGATCCTCCACCCGCGTTCCGGTGGTGGTGTTGTAGACCTGCCCCAGGAATTCGCGGATCTCGGCCACCTGCTGGGCACGGGCATCGCGCAGCATGGCGTCGATCTTGACCCCGAGGCCCTGGGCGGCGAGGCCCAGGTGGGTCTCGAGGATCTGACCCACGTTCATCCGCGATGGCACGCCCAGCGGGTTGAGGACGATGTCCACCGACACGCCGTTGTCGTCGAAGGGCATGTCCTCGACCGGCATGATCGCCGAGATGACGCCCTTGTTGCCGTGACGGCCGGCCATCTTGTCGCCCGGCTGGATGCGACGCTTGACCGCCATGTAGACCTTGACGATCTTGAGCACGCCCGGCGCCAGGTCGTCGCCCTGGGTCAGCTTGCGCTTCTTGTCCTCGAAGCGCTCCTCCATCTCCTTGCGGCGGTTCTCGAGCTGCTCGTCGGCCTGGGCCAGCAGCTCATTGAGCGACTCGTCCTGCAGGCGCAGCTTGAACCACTGCTGGCGCGGCAGTTCCTCAAGATAGCTGTCGGAGAGCACGTCGCCCTTCTTCAGCTTGGGACCGCCGTTGACCGGCTGACCGGAGAGCGTGCGCTTGAGGCGCTCGAAGGTGGCGTCCTCGGCAATGCGGTAGGTCTCCTGCAGGTCCTTGCGCACCTCGTCGAGCTGCATCTGCTCGATGGCAAGCGCCCGCGAGTCCTTCTCCACGCCGTCGCGTGTGAACACCTGAACATCGATGACCGTACCCTTCATGCCGGTCGGCGCGCGCAGCGAGGTGTCCTTCACGTCGGACGCCTTCTCGCCGAAGATCGCCCGCAGCAGCTTCTCTTCCGGCGTCAGCTGGGTCTCGCCCTTGGGCGTGACCTTGCCCACCAGGATGTCACCCGGGCCGACCTCGGCGCCGATGTAGACCACACCGGCCTCATCCAGCTTGGAGAGCGCCGACTCGCCGACGTTGGGGATGTCGGAGGTGATCTCCTCCGGCCCCAGCTTGGTGTCGCGCGAGACGCAGGTCAGCTCCTGGATGTGGATGGTGGTGAAGCGGTCTTCCTGCACCACCCGCTCCGAGAGCAGGATCGAGTCCTCGAAGTTGTAGCCGTTCCAGGGCATGAAGGCGATGCGCATGTTCTGGCCCAGGGCCAGATCGCCCATGTCGACGGAGGGGCCGTCGGCCAGGATGTCGCCGCGTGCCACGACGTCGCCGGGGCGCACGATGGGACGCTGGTTCATGCAGGTGTTCTGGTTGGAGCGCACGTACTTGGTGAGGTTGTAGATATCGACGCCGGCTTCGCCGCCGATGATCTCGTCCTCATTGATGCGCACCACGATACGCTTGGCGTCGACCGAGTCGATCACCCCGCCACGGCGCGCCACGGCGCACACGCCGGAATCACGGGCGACGAAGCGCTCCATGCCGGTACCCACCAGCGGCTTCTCGGCACGCAGCGTCGGCACCGCCTGACGCTGCATGTTCGAGCCCATCAGGGCGCGGTTGGCGTCGTCGTGCTCGAGGAACGGGATCAGCGCGGCCGCCACGGAGACGACCTGGCGCGGCGACACGTCCATCAGCGTCACCTGCTCGGGACGCATGAAGGTGGTCTCGCCCTTGTGACGCACCTGTACCAGGTCGTCGACCAGCTTGCCCGACTCGTCGACGCTGGCCGAGGCCTGGGCGATGACGAAGTCACCCTCCTCGATGGCCGAGAGGTGTACCACCTCGTCGGTCACCTGGCGATCCACCACCTTTCGGTAGGGCGTCTCGAGGAAGCCGTAGCTGTTGGTGTGGCTGTAAGTGGCCAGCGAGTTGATCAGGCCGATGTTCGGGCCTTCCGGGGTCTCGATCGGACACAGTCGGCCGTAGTGCGTAGCGTGAACGTCGCGCACCTCGAAGCCTGCCCGCTCGCGGGTCAGGCCGCCCGGGCCGAGCGCGGAGACGCGGCGCTTGTGGGTGACCTCGGAGAGCGGGTTGTTCTGGTCCATGAACTGCGATAGCTGGCTCGAGCCGAAGAACTCCTTGACCGCCGCCGCCACCGGCTTGGCGTTGATCAGGTCCTGCGGCATCAGGCCTTCGCTCTCGGCCATGGAGAGGCGTTCCTTGACGGCACGCTCGACGCGCACCAAGCCCACGCGGAACTGGTTCTCGGCCATCTCGCCGACGCAGCGGATACGGCGGTTGCCCAGGTGATCGATATCGTCGACTTCGCCGAAGCCGTTGCGGATGTAGATCAGTTCCTTGAGCACGTCGAGGATGTCGCGGTTGTCGAGCACACCGGAGCCGGTGTCGCCTTCACGGCGCAGGCGGCGATTGAACTTCATGCGACCGACGCCGGAGAGGTCGTAGCGGTCCTCGGTGAAGAACAGGTTGTGGAACAGCGTCTCGGCGGCCTCCTTGGTCGGCGGCTCGCCGGGGCGCATCATGCGGTAGATCTCGACCAGCGCCTCGAGCTGCGAGCCGGTGGTATCCAGGCGCAGGGTCTCGGAGATGAACGGGCCGCAGTCGAGATCGTTGGTGTAGAGCGTCTCGAGCTTGGTGATGCCCGCCTGCCCGAGCTTCTCGAGCAACTCGGGCGTGATCACGCTGTTGCAGGGGCAGATCAGCTCGCCGGTGCCGACATCGACCTGATCCTTGGCCAGGGTCTTGCCGAACAGGTAGTCCATCGGCACCTCGAGGCGCTCGAGGCCGGCCTTCTCCAGCTGACGGATATGCTTCTGGGTGATGCGCCGCCCTTCCTCGACGATCAGGTTGCCGTCGGCATCCTTGATGTCGAAGGTGGCGGTCTCGCCACGCAGGCGCGACGGTACCAGCTCCACGGAGAAGCCGCTCTTCTCGATGTGGAAGGTGCTGGTATCGAAGAACTCGTCGAGGATCTCCTCGGCGCTCATGCCCAGCGCACGCAGCAGCACCGTGGCCGGCAGCTTGCGGCGACGGTCGATGCGCACGAAGACGTTGTCCTTGGGGTCGAACTCGAAGTCGAGCCAGGAGCCGCGGTAAGGGATCACGCGGGCGGAATAGAGCAGCTTGCCGGAGGAGTGGCTCTTGCCCTTGTCATGATCGAAGAACACGCCCGGCGAGCGGTGCAACTGGGAGACGATGACGCGCTCGGTGCCGTTGACCACGAAGGTGCCGTTCTCGGTCATCAGGGGGATCTCCCCCATGTAGACTTCCTGCTCCTTGATGTCCTTGATGGCCTTGTTCGAGGAGTCGCGATCATAGATGATCAAGCGAACCTTGACCCGCAGGGGCGCGGAGTAGGTCACACCACGCAGCTGGCACTCCTTGACGTCGAAGGCCGGGGTGCCGAAGCGGTAGCTGACGTACTCGAGCGCGGCGTTGCCGGAGAAGCTCTCGATCGGGAACACGGACTTGAACGCTGCGTGCAGCCCCACCTCGAGGCGCTCGTCGGCGGAGCGGTCCTGCTGGAGGAAGTCGTAGTAGGAATCAAGCTGGATCGCCAGCAGGTAGGGCACATCCATCACTTGGGGCAGTTTGCCAAAATCCTTGCGGATGCGTTTTTTCTCAGTGTATGAGTAAGCCATCTGTATTCCCCAGCTTGTTCACCATGGGTGACCGATGCGTGGTCGGCGCCGCCCGACGGGCCTCCCCGCCAGGCGCTGACGGCAAGCTCCACAGGGGTAGCTCGCCGTCGGGATTCTGCTAGCGACGCTGCGTCAGCAAGGCGCTAGTGCAACAGAAAAAGGCCGGCAGCGGGAAGGCCCGCCACCAGCCATGGAAGCTTACGCAGCGCGTGAAGCCATGGAAACCAAGGGGTTACTTGAGTTCCACGGTGGCGCCGGCTTCTTCCAGCTTCTTCTTGGCCTCTTCGGCCTCGTCCTTGGACATGGCTTCCTTGATGGTCGCCGGTGCGCCGTCGACGGCACCCTTGGCTTCCTTCAGGCCCAGGCCGGTGATCTCGCGGACGGCCTTGATCACGTTGACCTTCTTGTCGCCGGCGCTGGTCAGCACCAGGTCGAACTCGGTCTGCTCTTCGGCAGCGCCGGCGTCACCGCCAGCAGCCGGGCCGGCCACGACGGCGGCCGCGGCGGAAACGCCGAACTTCTCTTCCATCGCTTCGATCAGCTCGACGACTTCCATCACGGACATGTCGGCGACGGCGTTGATGATGTCTTCTTTGGTCAGTGCCATTTCGATGATTCCTAACTTTGCGGGAGCCTCGGCGCACCGAGTACTCGTCTGTTCAGTGTTCGATTCAGGCAGCAGTAATGAGTTCGCCGATCAGGCGGCCTGTTCCTGCTTCTGGTCGCGCAGGGCGGCCAGCGTACGAACCAGCTTGCCGGCGGATGCCTCCTTCATGACGGACATCAGCTTGGCGATGGCCTCGTCATAGGTCGGCAGGGTCGCCAGACGGTCGATGTCGCTTGCCGGGATCAGCTCGCCTTCGTAGGCCAGCGCCTTGACTTCGAAGTTCTTCTCATCCTTGGCGAAGTCCTTGAACAGGCGGGCGGCTGCGCCCGGATGTTCAGTGGAAAACGCCAGCAGAGTCGGACCGACGAAGCTCTCGTTCAGACACTCCCATTGAGTGCCCGAGAGGGCGCGGCGTGCCAGGGTGTTGCGAACAACACGCAGCTGGACGCCATTCTCGCGCGCCTGCTTACGCAGACCGGTCATCTTCTCGACCGTGACGCCACGAGAATCGGCAACTACGACGGAGAGAGCGCCCTTGGCCGCTTCACTGACCTCGGCAACGATCGCCTTCTTGCCTTCGAGTGCTAGTGGCACAGTGATCACTCCTTCGTGCCGGAACCACCTGGGCTCCGGAGGTTACCATCTCTTCCGTGACGCCGAGCGCCGACGGAAGTCCTGGGTGATGGTGCACACCAGCGTTCTGGCGGCCACACCATCTGCGCAGGCAACCCCAAGGGGAGATTAAGCCGCCCACTCGAGAGAGGGCGGCACCTGCGGTCTTTGACGGCGCCCCTCACGCCCTGCCGGGCAAGACGTTCGGGGACCGCAAAGTTCTTGCAACTGCTTCCGCTCCGCGCCCTTAGACCAGCGCGGAATGGTCGAGGGTCAGGCCCGGGCCCATGGTAGTGGACAGGGTGACCTTCTTGAAGTAGATGCCCTTGGACGTGCTCGGCTTGAGACGCTTGAGATCGGCGACCAGCGCCTCCAGGTTGCCCCGGATGGCGTCGGCATCGAAATCGACCTTGCCCAGCGTGGTGTGGATGATACCGTTCTTGTCGGTACGGAAACGCACCTGGCCGGCCTTGGCGTTCTTCACTGCGGTCGCCACGTCGGGCGTCACGGTGCCGACCTTGGGGTTCGGCATCAGGCCGCGCGGACCGAGGATCTGACCCAACTGGCCGACCACACGCATGGCGTCCGGCGAGGCGATGACCACGTCGAAGTCGAGCTGACCCTTCTTGACCTGCTCGGCCAGGTCATCCATGCCGACGATGTCGGCACCGGCTTCCTTGGCGGCATCGGCGTTGGCACCCTGGGTGAACACGGCGACGCGCACGTCCTTGCCGGTCCCGTTGGGCATCACGGTGGCACCGCGCACCACCTGGTCGGATTTACGCGGATCGACGCCCAGGTTGATGGCGACGTCCAGTGACTCCTTGAACTTGACGGTGGAGAGCTCGGCGAGCAGCGCCACGGCCTCCTCCAGGCTGTACGCCTTGGTGGCATCGACCTTCTCGCGAATCATCTGTGCGCGCTTGGAAAGCTTGGCCATGATCAGAGACCCTCCACGTTCAGGCCCATGCTGCGGGCACTACCGGCAATGGTACGTACCGCGGCGTCGAGGTCGGCAGCCGTCAGGTCCGGCTCCTTGGTCTTGGCGATCTCCTCGAGCTGCTCGCGGGTCACGGTACCGACCTTCTTCTTGTTCGGCTCACCGGAGCCGGACTTGATGCCAGCCGCCTTCTTCAGCAGGACCGCCGCCGGCGGGGTCTTGGTGATGAAGGTGAAGCTGCGGTCGGAATAGACGGTGATGACCACGGGAGTCGGCAGACCCGGCTCGATGTCCTGGGTCGCGGCGTTGAACGCCTTGCAGAACTCCATGATGTTGACACCGTGCTGACCCAGCGCAGGGCCCACGGGGGGACTCGGGTTGGCCTTACCTGCTGCCACCTGCAGCTTGATGTAAGCCTGTACTTTCTTGGCCATGATGGACTCCAGTTGGGTAGTAGCGCCTAGCGGCTCCCCGGGTTAGACGGCCGCCGAAGTGGCCGCACAGCAAATCAGCGGTCGAGAAGCGTCACTCTTTCTCGACCTGGGAAAACTCGAGCTCGACCGGCGTCGCCCTGCCGAAGATCAGCACGCTGACCTGCAGGCGACTCTTGTCGTAATTGACCTCTTCGACCACGCCATTGAAGTCGGCGAAGGGGCCGTCGATGACGCGCACGGACTGCCCCGGCTCGAACATCGTCTTGGGCCGCGGCTTGTCGCTGCCGTCCTTCACCCGGCGCAGGATGGCATCGGCCTCCCGCTGGGTGATCGGCGCCGGCTTCTCCTTGGTGCCGCCAATAAACCCCATGACCCGAGGCGTCTCGTTGACCAGGTGCCAGGTGGCGTCGTCCATCTCCATCTCGACCAGCACGTAGCCGGGATAGAACTTGCGTTCACTCTTACGGCGCTTGCCGTCACGCACCTCGACGACCTCTTCGGTCGGCACCAGGATCTCGCCGAAGCGATCCTCCATGGCATACATCTTCACGCGCTCCTTGAGGGAGCGCATGACATGCTTCTCGAAGCCCGAGTAGGCGTGCACGACGTACCAACGCTTGGACATGAAAACTCCTAACCGATGACGCCGGACATCGCCCAGCTAAGTAGGGTGTCGATCAGCCACAGCATCAGCCCGACGACCAGCACGGCGACCAGCACGATCACGGTCGTCTGCACGGTCTCGGGTCGGGTCGGCCATACCACGCGCTGAATCTCTTTCTTGGCATTCTTGGCCAGCTCGGCGAGATCCCGCCCCCGGGCGGTCGTCAGCGCAACCGCCGCGGCACCCGCACAGAGCACGACGACACCGAGCACACGATAGAGAAGCGCCTGGTCGGCGAAATAGGTATTCCCCACTACCGCCAGCACCACCAGCGTGACGACAACCGCCCACTTGAGCCCGTCGCGGCGCGACTCCTGCACCTCGGCGTTGTGTTTCATGAAAACGAGACTCCTCAGGGTGCGGCAATCGAGTATGTTCGTATGAAGAATGCCAACCTGGGGAAGGTTGGCAGGCCAGGAGGGAATCGAACCCCCAACCTGCGGTTTTGGAGACCGCTGCTCTGCCAATTGAGCTACTGGCCTGTATCTGGTATGCATTACCTCTTGCAGGCAGCATGCACAACAGCGGGCGCCATGATAGCGGATGACTCGCCGACTGGCAACCCTCTCCGACGGACCTTCGCCGCGAAGAAAAGAAAGGCGAGCCTGCGCTCGCCTTTCGAATTGGAGCTCATGGACGGATTTGAACCGTCGACCTCACCCTTACCAAGGGTGTGCTCTACCCCTGAGCTACATGAGCAAAACCTTTGGCTTCACCTGCCCCTAGCAGGAGCAGCACCTGGAGCGGGCAGCGGGAATCGAACCCGCATCATCAGCTTGGAAGGCTGAGGTTCTACCATTGAACTATGCCCGCCTACCCACTCTTTCCCACCCAGAACCACTGCCTGGATCGGCTTATCTGGTGGAGGGGGAAGGATTCGAACCTTCGAAGCTTTCGCGGCAGATTTACAGTCTGCTCCCTTTGGCCACTCGGGAACCCCTCCAGATGGCGGCTCATTCTACCGCCTACCGAAACCATGTCAAGGGCTTATTTTTCAGCCACTTGCCAGGCAGCCGCAGCTTGGCCGCGAGCCCTTGGCCTCGGAACGCGCTGCATTGTGTCAAAGCAACATGGAGAATGCAAGGCCTGCCCGGATTTTTTCCAGCCCCGCCGGGGCAGGCACTCGCGGCGCGCCCGACATGCGACCGGCCCGCTCGGCCGCCGTCAACGGAAAGCAGGCTTCCAGGCCGCCATAGACCATGTCGGGCCAGACCGCATGAGGGGAGTGCACCCCCCGCGCCACCACCCGGGCATCGCCGCCCGTCAGCAACATCGGAAGAGCGACCCCTTCCCGATCGCACACCTCAGCATAGATGCGGTTCACGGCGCTGACGGCTGCCAGGTAGATGCCATGATTCACGGCCTCGACGGTACGTCGGCCGGGCAGCAGAAGCTCCTCCGCCTCGCTATCGGGGTCGATGGCGACGTTACGGGTGCCGAGCTTGAGGCTCTCCTTCATCAAGCGCAGACCCGGCAGGATGTAGCCTCCCAGGTGTCGCCCTCCCGGCAGCACGAAATCGATGGTGATGGCGCTACCACAGTCCACGGCGCAGCAGCCGCCGGCCAATTGGTAGCCGGCCAACACGCCCATCCAGCGATCGACACCCAGCCGATGCGGCTCCTCGTAGCCGTTGACGACACCCAGCGCCTCCGGCACCGAACGCGCCACATGTACGCCGCGCACGCGATTCTGCAGCAGCGCCACGGTCTGCTCCAGCACCGCCTGACGGGCGACGCTGGAGATGCGCACCGCCTCGACCACGTCCAGGTCGGGTATATCGGAGCCAGGCTTCCACTCCTCGCGGGTCCAGACGGCGCCGCGCGAACGGATCTCGCTGCTGTCGGCATCCTTCAATCGCCACTTGGAAAGGGTATTGCCGATGTCCAGATCAAGGATCATGTACGCCCACGCACGCTGATCTCCCCTCCTCCCAGGCGTTCTCGTCGATCACCATGGCGGACCCAGAGATTGCCTGATTCGTCCACGGATTCGGCGGTGGCCAGAAGGCGCTGCTGCCCACGCAGCACCTCGACCTCGCACCCCTGGAAGGCATGGCGCCGGTTCCATTCCGCCTGCCAGGCAGCAAAGCCGGACGACTCGTAGCCTGCCAGCAGCGGCATCAGCTCGTCCAGCAATTCCGCGGCCAGCCGGTTACGAGATAGCGAAGGCACCTGGTCGGCCACCGCGGCGACACGTTGCTCGATGCGCTCACGGAAGCTCGCGGGAAGATCGAAGTTGATCCCCATGCCGACCACAACCTCGCAGGGGCCCGTCGTGTCACCGCTGATCTCGACCAGAATGCCGGCCAGCTTGCCCAGTCGACCCTGGCCGTCCTCGAGCAGCACATCGTTTGGCCACTTCAGCCTGGGGCTCACGCCGTGGCGCTCCAGCACCCTGGCCAGGGCCACGCCCACTGCCAGACTCAACCCTTCCAGCACGGCGATACCGGACTCGAAACGCCAGCCTACCGATAGCATCAGGGCACGCCCCCAAGGAGTCGACCAGACGCGACCGCGGCGACCGCGCCCTGCACTTTGCTGCTCGACCAGGCACACTTCGCCGTGACCCGCGCCTTGGGCAAAGCGCTGACGAATGAATTCGTTGCTTGAAGGCAGCGTCTCCTCGACGAACAGCCTGGCGAGATGTTGACGCCCCCGGCGCGACAGGCCGGCCACGATCATCCCGCCATTCAGCAGCTCCAGCGGCGTGGAGAGCCGGTAGCCCTGTCCCTTGACCGCCTCGAGGGGGATGTCCATCGCCTCGAGCTTCTTCAGTTGCTTCCAGACCGCAGTGCGGGATACACCCAGCCGTACGCCCAACTGCTCGCCGGAGTGGAACTCCCCGTCACTCAGCAGCCGAATGAGGTCGCCAATGGTCATGCCCTGTGCCCTAACCGGGAAAAGATCCATTCTAGCGAACTGCTGCGGTTGCGGAAACGCATTGATCGGTTAAAGAAAAAACCCCGAGCACTGTCGTGCTCGGGGTTTTCGAGAGTGATGCCTGACGAGCCGGGCGGCGCTCCGCAACTCGACTTGTCTCATCCTGAGACGCGCCCTTCGGGCCTGCTAGCGCAGTTTCCGCCTGTTCCCGACAGGCGGGATCCCTGGGCGGCCCCTGAAACGACGAAACCCAGCCTCATTCGAAGCTGGGTTTCTGAAGAGATGCCTGACGATGACCCGGGCGGCGCTCCGCTACTCTCGCATGGGGGTGAGAGCGCCCGGCCCCTAGCGGCACCGCCGCGGGGGCGCTCGAACGCCCCGAGCCGGCGAGGGACCGGTCCGCGAAGCGGCCCCACGAAACGAAGAGCGGGTCTCCCCATGCCCATGAAAAAACCCCAGCCTCTTTCGAAGCTGGGGTTTTGGAATGGATGCCTGACGATGACTCGGGCGGCGCTCCGCTACTCTACGTGGGAGGCCCTTAAACGGCGAAACCCCGACCAGTTGGCCGGGGTTTCTGAAAAGATGCCTGACGATGACCTACTCTCGCATGGGGAGACCCCACACTACCATCGGCGCTGAGCGGTTTCACTGCTGAGTTCGGCATGGGATCAGGTGGTTCCCACTCGCTATGGTCGTCAGGCGAAAACGGTTGGAATCATGCTGCGTGATCGTCTCGCCCGCGCCTACCGGCGCGGTGCGTATCCGTCAATCGTGCGCGATGCGCAGACCCCTTGGGGTTATATGGTCAAGCCTCACGGGCCATTAGTATCGGTTAGCTCAACGCCTTGCAGCGCTTCCACACCCGACCTATCAACCAGCTGGTCTCGCTGGGCCCTTCAGGAGGCTCGAGGCCTCGGGGATGTCTCATCTTGAAGGGGGCTTCCCGCTTAGATGCCTTCAGCGGTTATCCCGTCCGCACGTAGCTACCCGGCAATGCCACTGGCGTGACAACCGGAACACCAGAGGTGCGTCCACTCCGGTCCTCTCGTACTAGGAGCAGCTCTTCTCAAACATCCAACGCCCACGGCAGATAGGGACCGAACTGTCTCACGACGTTCTAAACCCAGCTCGCGTACCACTTTAAATGGCGAACAGCCATACCCTTGGGACCGACTTCAGCCCCAGGATGTGATGAGCCGACATCGAGGTGCCAAACACCGCCGTCGATGTGAACTCTTGGGCGGTATCAGCCTGTTATCCCCGGAGTACCTTTTATCCGTTGAGCGATGGCCCTTCCATACAGAACCACCGGATCACTAGAACCTACTTTCGTACCTGCTCGACGTGTCTGTCTCGCAGTCAAGCACCCTTATGCTCTTGCACTCAATGCACGATTTCCGACCGTGCTGAGGGTACCTTCGTGCTCCTCCGTTACGCTTTGGGAGGAGACCGCCCCAGTCAAACTACCCACCACACACTGTCCTCGATCCGGATCACGGACCTGAGTTAGAACGCCAATGATGCCAGGCTGGTATTTCAAGGTTGGCTCCACCCGAACTGGCGTCCGGGGTTCCTAGCCTCCCAGCTATCCTACACAAGCAACATCAGCGTCCAGTGTGAAGCTATAGTAAAGGTTCACGGGGTCTTTCCGTCTAGCCGCGGGTACACAGCATCTTCACTGCGATTTCAATTTCACTGAGTCTCGGGTGGAGACAGCGTGGCCATCATTACGCCATTCGTGCAGGTCGGAACTTACCCGACAAGGAATTTCGCTACCTTAGGACCGTTATAGTTACGGCCGCCGTTTACCGGGGCTTCGATCAGGAGCTTCGCCCGAGGGCTAACACCATCACTTAACCTTCCGGCACCGGGCAGGCGTCACACCCTATACGTCCGCTTGCGCGTTTGCAGAGTGCTGTGTTTTTAATAAACAGTTGCAGCCACCTGGTATCTTCGACCGCCTCGTGCTCCAGCCGCGAGGGCCTTCACACTAACGCGGCGTGCCTTCTCCCGAAGTTACGGCACCATTTTGCCTAGTTCCTTCACCCGAGTTCTCTCAAGCGCCTGGGTATTCTCTACCTGACCACCTGTGTCGGTTTGGGGTACGGTCCCACTGTATCTGAAGCTTAGAGGCTTTTCCTGGAAGCGTGGCATCGATGACTTCCACCCCGTGGGGTGTTCGTCTCGCCTCTCGGCCTTGGGATCCCGGATTTGCCTAAGATCCCAGCCTACTGGCTTTCACCAGGACAACCAACGCCTGGCCCACCTAGCCTTCTTCGTCCCCCCATCGCAATACAGTGAGGTACGGGAATATTGACCCGTTTCCCATCGACTACGCCTTTCGGCCTCGCCTTAGGGGCCGACTCACTCTGCTCCGATTAGCGTCGAACAGAAACCCTTGGTCTTCCGGCGGGGGAGTTTTTCACTCCCCTTGTCGTTACTCATGTCAGCATTCGCACTCGTGATACCTCCAGCAGACTTCTCAATCCACCTTCATCGGCTTACACGACGCTCCTCTACCGCTCGTCATTCGACGAACCCGTAGCTTCGGTACCTGGTTTAGCCCCGTTACATCTTCCGCGCAGGCCGACTCGACTAGTGAGCTATTACGCTTTCTTTAAAGGATGGCTGCTTCTAAGCCAACCTCCTAGCTGTCTGAGCCTTCCCACATCGTTTCCCACTTAACCAGGATTTCGGGACCTTAGCTGACGGTCTGGGTTGTTTCCCTTTTCACGACGGACGTTAGCACCCGCCGTGTGTCTCCCACGCTTGCACTCACCGGTATTCGGAGTTTGCCTCGGGTTGGTAAGCCGGGATGGCCCCCTAGCCGAAACAGTGCTCTACCCCCGGTGGTGATACGTGAGGCGCTACCTAAATAGCTTTCGAGGAGAACCAGCTATCTCCGAGCTTGATTAGCCTTTCACTCCGATCCACAAGTCATCCAAATCTTTTTCAACAGATCCTGGTTCGGTCCTCCAGTTGATGTTACTCAACCTTCAACCTGCTCATGGATAGATCGCCCGGTTTCGGGTCTATTCCCAGCGACTGGTCGCCCAGTTAAGACTCGGTTTCCCTACGCCTCCCCTATTCGGTTAAGCTCGCCACTGAAAATAAGTCGCTGACCCATTATACAAAAGGTACGCGGTCACCCCACGAAGGGGCTCCCACTGCTTGTACGCATACGGTTTCAGGATCTATTTCACTCCCCTCTCCGGGGTTCTTTTCGCCTTTCCCTCACGGTACTGGTTCACTATCGGTCAGCCAGGAGTATTTAGCCTTGGAGGATGGTCCCCCCGTCTTCAGTCAAGGTTTCACGTGCCCCGACCTACTCGATTTCACGACACTCAGGTTTCGGCTACGGGACTATCACCCCCTATGGTCGAGCTTCCCAGCTCGTTCGCCTACCAGTCGTGCCGCTTAAGGGCTACTCCCCGTTCGCTCGCCGCTACTGGGGGAATCTCGGTTGATTTCTTTTCCTCGGGGTACTTAGATGTTTCAGTTCCCCCGGTTCGCCTCCCAACACCTATGGATTCAGTGTGGGATACCCAGCTGGTGCTGGGTGGGTTTCCCCATTCGGAAATGCCCGGGTCACAGGTTGTTTGCCACCTCACCGAGCCTTATCGCAGGCTACCACGTCCTTCATCGCCTCTGGCTGCCAAGGCATCCACCGTATGCGCTTAATCGCTTGACCATATAACCCGAAGGGGTCTGGTCTGCGATCACGTACGACAATTGCCGGATACGCTTGAGACGTATCACTTTTGCTTTCCCCTTGCGGGGAAAACTTGTCAGCATGATTCACATTGTTAAAGAGCAGACTGTTCAGAGAACAGTGGAAAGTCTGATGACTTGCCGCTGGTCTCTGCAGATCAAGACTGGCTTGGAGAAATGGTGGAGCCAAGCGGGATCGAAGTCGTGCGCGACCCCGGCGCGACCACCTGACGTGCAAGGCAGGCGCTCTCCCAGCTGAGCTCTTCCGGCCTTTCCGAAGAAAGTGGTGGAGCCAAGCGGGATCGAACCGCTGACCTCCTGCGTGCAAGGCAGGCGCTCTCCCAGCTGAGCTATGGCCCCACTGATCACCGCATTGCAACTGGCGATGAATTTCGTCGGAGACAAGGCGCTTTGGGCCGACGCATAGCTCGCTATGCGAGGTTCAAAGCAACGCCGTATCCGGCGAAATTGGTGGGTCTGGGCAGATTTGAACTGCCGACCTCACCCTTATCAGGGGTGCGCTCTAACCAACTGAGCTACAGACCCGGCTTACAACCACTGGGTCGTCGACCCAAACAGTCTTTGCTCTGGCCGATCAGGTAATTCATTGTGAGCACTTGCCGCGAGGCGTGATACGTCGTTTAAGGAGGTGATCCAGCCGCAGGTTCCCCTACGGCTACCTTGTTACGACTTCACCCCAGTCATGAACCACACCGTGGTGATCGCCCTCCCGAAGGTTAGGCTAACCACTTCTGGTGCAGTCCACTCCCATGGTGTGACGGGCGGTGTGTACAAGGCCCGGGAACGTATTCACCGTGACATTCTGATTCACGATTACTAGCGATTCCGACTTCACGGAGTCGAGTTGCAGACTCCGATCCGGACTGAGATCAGCTTTCTGGGATTGGCTCACTCTCGCAAGTTCGCAACCCTTTGTACTGACCATTGTAGCACGTGTGTAGCCCTGCCCGTAAGGGCCATGATGACTTGACGTCGTCCCCACCTTCCTCCGGTTTGTCACCGGCAGTCTCCCTAGAGTTCCCGACCGAATCGCTGGCAAATAGGGACAAGGGTTGCGCTCGTTACGGGACTTAACCCAACATTTCACAACACGAGCTGACGACAGCCATGCAGCACCTGTCTCTGCGTTCCCGAAGGCACCCCTTCGTCTCCGAAGGGTTCGCAGGATGTCAAGGGTAGGTAAGGTTCTTCGCGTTGCATCGAATTAAACCACATGCTCCACCGCTTGTGCGGGCCCCCGTCAATTCATTTGAGTTTTAACCTTGCGGCCGTACTCCCCAGGCGGTCGACTTATCGCGTTAACTGCGCCACAAAGTCCGCGAAGGACCCAACGGCTAGTCGACATCGTTTACGGCGTGGACTACCAGGGTATCTAATCCTGTTTGCTACCCACGCTTTCGCACCTCAGCGTCAGTGTCAGTCCAGAAGGCCGCCTTCGCCACTGGTATTCCTCCCGATCTCTACGCATTTCACCGCTACACCGGGAATTCTACCTTCCTCTCCTGCACTCTAGCCTGACAGTTCCGGATGCCGTTCCCAGGTTGAGCCCGGGGCTTTCACAACCGGCTTATCAAGCCGCCTACGCGCGCTTTACGCCCAGTAATTCCGATTAACGCTCGCACCCTCCGTATTACCGCGGCTGCTGGCACGGAGTTAGCCGGTGCTTCTTCTGTGGGTGATGTCTTTCCTCCCGGGTATTAGCCGGAAGGCGTTCTTCCCCACTGAAAGTGCTTTACAACCCGAGGGCCTTCTTCACACACGCGGCATGGCTGGATCAGGCTTGCGCCCATTGTCCAATATTCCCCACTGCTGCCTCCCGTAGGAGTTCGGGCCGTGTCTCAGTCCCGATGTGGCTGATCATCCTCTCAGACCAGCTACGGATCGTCGCCTTGGTGAGCCATTACCTCACCAACCAGCTAATCCGACATAGGCTCATCCGATAGCGCAAGGCCCGAAGGTCCCCTGCTTTCTCCCGTAGGACGTATGCGGTATTAGCCTGGGTTTCCCCAGGTTATCCCCCACTACCGGGCAGATTCCTATGCATTACTCACCCGTCCGCCGCTCGCCACCAGGGAGCAAGCTCCCCGTGCTGCCGCTCGACTTGCATGTGTTAGGCCTGCCGCCAGCGTTCAATCTGAGCCATGATCAAACTCTTCAGTTTCAAATCATTGCGGTTCTTGCTCGCCCCTTCCCGAAGAAACGGACGAAAGCGAACCAAACTCGGCTCAAGGTCAAAGCTTCTCAAAAGACCCGAAGGTCTCGACGAGTCGCTTGCCTTGAAATGGTGTGACTTCTCACCACCTCATCGACAAGCGCCCACATGAATTACCTGATCGATTGTTAAAGAGCAGCTCGCTTGCTGTCGTGGCCGTCGATCCCGTGACCGAGGGGCCTCGCCAGCGCCCTGCGAGGAAGGCGTATTCTACTGAAGCGTCGGAGTTTGTCAACTCTCTTCGAGGCCGTCACCGAGGTGATCCTGACCGCGAAGACCCGCCTGAGCCGGCGACCGCAAGCCCGCTTGCGGACTTGCCTTCGAGTGGGGCGCATTCTACCGAATCCACCGTGGGCGTCAAGCGCGAATCTTGCGAAGCGAGTCGAAAAACTCAAAGCATGACAACCACTTATCACTCTTCCCACCGCTGGCCACGTTGCCCGTCGCCGGCAGCGGATGCGTACTTTACGGTTTTCCCTGCGTCCCTGCAAGAGCCGTTTGTAAAAAAATTTCACGACGATGACGGAGCGATGGCGCCACCTGGGCGAGCGGACTATCCACAGCCGCTCGGCGTCGAGGGGTTGTGGATGGTTTTGCGTGAGCGGCGGAGACGACGACGCCCGCACGGGGCGGGCGCTGGCGTCTTACCGCAGGCTCAGCCCTCCGGAGGCGCATGCCTCATCTTGCGCATGATGGCCAGGGTCGGCCCCGAAGCGACGTAGGCACCGAACAGCAGCAGCAGCATGACGGAGGGTTCGACCGAGATCACCACAAAGCCGAGCACGATGGCTAGCAGCACCACGAAGGGCACCGGCCCCTTGAGGTCGATGTCCTTGAAGCTGTAGTAGCGAATATTGCTGACCATGAGCACCCCCGCTG
Source organism: Halomonas sp. SS10-MC5 (assembly GCF_015992245.1). NCBI lineage: Bacteria > Pseudomonadati > Pseudomonadota > Gammaproteobacteria > Oceanospirillales > Halomonadaceae > Halomonas > Halomonas sp. SS10-MC5. The sequence goes on from NZ_CP065435.1 coordinate 3,962,814, forward strand.
CCGCCACGACGAACATCATCAGCAGCTTGAAGCCGAAGGCTTCGGCATCGAAGCTGTGGAAGGTCCAGACGCTGGCCGCCACGAAGGCTGCGGCAGAAGGGCTCGGCAAGCCGATAAACCACTTCTTGTCGACGCTGCCGATCTGCACGTTGAAGCGCGCCAGGCGCAGCGCCGCACAGGCGACATAAAGAAAAGCCACGACCCAGCCGGTCTTGCCGATGTCCTGGAGAATCCAGGTGAAAGCCACCAACGCCGGGGCCACGCCGAAGGAGAGCATGTCGGACAAGCTGTCGTACTCGGCACCGAAGGCGCTCTGGGTATTGGTCAAGCGAGCCACGCGGCCATCGAGGCCATCGAGTACCATGGCAATGAAGATCGCCACCGCTGCCGCGGTGAAGTCGCCGTTGATGCCTGCCACTACCGAGAAGAAGCCGGCGAACAGCGCCGACGTGGTAAAGAGGTTGGGCAGCAGGTAGATCCCTCTGCGCCGGACCTTCTTGCCATCCTCGATCGATTCCTCAACCACTTCCGTCTCCCGCACGAAGGCAGCGGCCAGATCCTCCTCGTCCGACCGCTCGTCCTTGCTAGTGGCAGGATCTGCCTGGGCGCCATCACGATGGATGTCGTGTTCGGTATTGCGGGAATCCTGACTCATTCGTCTCATCCGTTGCCAGAATGGGGCCACTCGTAGGTGTTGCCTTCATTCTACACGGTGATGCCGAAGCGAAAAGCGCAGTAGCTATCAACCAGATACGACCAGGGCGCGGAAATCCGCGCCCTGGCCTTCAACGGAACGAGTCCAATGACTCAGTTCTTGCTCTTGTCGACCAGCTGGTTGGCGGCGATCCACGGCATCATGCCGCGCAGTTTGGCGCCGACCTGCTCGATCTCGTGTTCGGCGTTCAGACGCCGGCGCGCCGTCATTGACGGGTAGTTGGAACCGCCTTCCTGGATGAACATCTTGGCGTATTCACCGGTCTGGATGCGCTTGAGCGCATTGCGCATGGCCTGGCGGGACTGCTCGTTGATCACCTCGGGGCCGGTCACGTACTCGCCATACTCCGCGTTGTTGGAGATGGAGTAGTTCATGTTGGCGATACCGCCTTCATACATCAGGTCGACGATCAGCTTGAGCTCGTGCAGGCACTCGAAGTAGGCCATTTCAGGGGCGTAGCCGGCTTCGGTCAGGGTCTCGAAGCCGGCCTTGACCAGCTCCACGGCGCCGCCGCACAGCACGGCCTGCTCGCCGAACAGGTCGGTCTCGGTCTCGTCCTTGAAGGTGGTCTCGATGATGCCGCTGCGGCCGCCGCCGATGGCTGCGGCATAGGAGAGCGCAAGCTCCTTGGCCTTGCCGGAGGCATCCTGGTGGATGGCGATCAGGTCGGGAATGCCGCCGCCCTTGACGAACTCGGAGCGCACGGTGTGGCCCGGCGCCTTGGGGGCGACCATGATCACGTCGAGGTCCTTACGCGGCTCGATCTGGTTGTAGTGGATATTGAAGCCGTGAGCAAAGGCCAAGGTGGCGCCTTGCTTGAGGTTCGGCTCGACCTGGTTCTCGTAGATCGCCTTCTGATTTTCGTCCGGCGCCAGGATCATGACCAGGTCCGCGGACTGACACGCCTCTTCGACGGAAGCGACCTTGAGACCAGCCCCTTCGGCCTTGGCCGCAGAAGAGGAGCCCGAGCGCAGGGCGACGGTGACGTCGACGCCGGATTCCTTGAGATTGTTGGCATGGGCGTGGCCCTGCGAGCCATAACCCACGATGGTGACCTTCTTGCCCTGGATGAGGGAGAGGTCGCAGTCCTTGTCGTAATAGACACGCATGGCATTGCTCCTGAAAGCGAAGTGTGAGGTTTCGATTGATGTCAGCGTTGATGGCCACCCGCGCCGTCTGTCGCGGCACTGGGAGTCGGCTCATTCGATGGCACAACCTTAGCGCCACGCGCTCGTTGCGTAAAACGCGATATTTGCAACATTACGTCCCGCATCATGCAATAATGACGCAATGGATATGCGCCCCCTCAAGCAGTTCCTCGCCCTCGCCGATACGCTGCACTTCGGACGCGCCAGCGAGCTGTGCCACGTCAGCCCCTCGACGCTCTCCCGCACCATCCGCCAGTTGGAAGAGAGCCTGGACGCGCCGCTGTTCGTGCGCGATAACCGCCATGTCGCCCTGACCCGCCAGGGCCGGCAGTTCCACGAGTACGCTCGCGAGGCCCTCGCGCAGTGGGAGCGACTGCAGCACGACCTCAGCAGCGCATCGGGAGAACTCGCCGGGGAGATCAGCATCTATTGCTCGGTCACGGCCAGCTACAGCTTTCTCTACGACCTGCTCAGCGATTTCCGCCTGCGCCACCCGCGCATCGAGCTCAAGCTTCACACCGGCGACCCGGCAGAAGCGATGAACCGCGTGCTCGCCGGCGAAGAGGACATGGCCATCACGCCGCGCCCCCGTAGCGCTCCCGGCGCCCTGGCCTTCAAGTCGCTGACCCGCTCGCCGCTGGTTTTCATCGCTCCCGTGGAGCAGGCAAATTGGGTTCCCGCCACCCCGGAATCGCCCTCCGTCGAGCAGTGGCAGGGGGTGCCCATGATCCTGTCCGAGGCGGGTCTGTCGCGGGATTACGCCAATACCTGGTTTCGCGCCCTGGGGGTGTCGCCCACCATCTACGCCCAAGTGGCGGGGCACGAGGCGATCGTCAGCATGGTGGGCCTGGGCTTCGGCATTGGCGTGGTACCGAAGATCGTGCTCGACAACAGCCCCTTGGCGGAGCGTGTGCGGGTACTGCCGGTCAAGCCCGAGCTGCCCTACTACGATGTCGGCCTTTGCGTGCTCAACCGTCAGCTCAAGAGCCCGCTGATCCAGGCGCTGTGGGAAACGGTCACCGAACGCTAGCGACGAAAAAAGCCGCCCCTCAGGGCGGCCTAACACGCTACAGAGGTAGCTTTACGTCACGGGCGCAGTCGCAAATCAGAGCGAGAGGACCTTGTCGCCACGGGCAATACCCGACACCCCGGTGCGCGCCACCTCAAGCACCCCCACCGGCCCCATGGCCTGCAGGAAGGCATCGAGCTTGGGCGCATCGCCGGTGATCTGCACCGTATAGAGACTCGGCGTGACGTCGACGATCTGTGCGCGGAAGATGTCGACGGTCCGCTTGACCTCGTCGCGGGCCGCTCCCAGCGCCTTGACCTTGACCAGCATCAGCTCGCGCTCGATGTGGTTGCCCTCGGTGAGGTCGACCAGTTTGATCACGTCAATCAGCTTGTTGAGGTGCTTGGTGATCTGCTCGATCACCCGGTCGTCACCCACGGTGGTCACGGTCAGCCGCGACAGCGACGGGTCCTCGGTGGGCGCCACGTTGAGCGTCTCGATGTTGAAGTTGCGCTGCGAGAACAGCCCTACCACGCGAGACAGTGCGCCCGGTTCGTTTTCCATGAGAATCGAGATGATATGGCGCATCAGGTCCGCTCCGTCTTGGAAAGCAGCATGTCACGCATGGAGCCCAGCGGCACCTGCATCGGGTAAACGTGCTCGCGCGGGTCGACGATGACATCGACGAACACCAGCTCGTGCTTGTCGGCGAAGGTACGCTCCAGCGCCGGGCGCAGCTCGTCCATCGTCTCCACCCGCAGCGCGGTGAAGCCGTAGGCCTCGATCAGCTTGGCGAAGTCGGGCAGCGACTCCATGTAGGAGTGCGCATGACGCGACTTGTAGTTGAGGTCCTGCCACTGACGCACCATGCCCAGCGAGGCATTGTTCAGGTTGATGATCTTCACCCCACCGCCAAACTGCTTACAGGTGGAGAGTTCCTGCATCATCATCTGGAAGCTGCCCTCGCCGGTGACGCACACCACCTGCTCCTCGGGGAAGTTCTGCTTGATGCCCATGGCCGCCGGAAAGCCGAAGCCCATGGTGCCGAGCCCGCCCGAGGTGATGAAGCGGTTGGGCTTGTCGAACTTGTAGTACTGGGCAGCGAACATCTGGTGCTGGCCCACGTCGGTGGTGACGTAGGCCTCGCCGCGAGTGACCTCGCACAGCGCCTCGATCACCTCCTGCGGCTTGAGCTGCTCGCCCGGCCTGGAAGGCTCGTAGAGCTTGCCGCGGCGCTCCTCGCGCCAGCCGTCGATCTTGTCCCACCACTCCGCCAATGCCTCGGGATGGGCGATCTCCTTGCCCTGCACCAGGCTGATCATCTCGTCGATCACGCTGGCCGCCGGCCCCACGATGGGGACGTCGGCACGCACCGTCTTCGACACCGAACTGGGGTCGATGTCGACGTGGATAATCTTGGCCGTGGGACAGAACTTGGAGGTGTTGTTGGTCACGCGGTCGTCGAAACGCGCCCCGATGGCGATGATCAGGTCGGCGTGATGCATGGCCATGTTGGATTCATAGGAGCCGTGCATGCCCAGCCAGCCCAGACACTGCCGGTCGCTCTGCGGGTAGGCACCGATGCCCATCAGCGTGGTGGTGATGGGGTAGCCGAGCCGCTTGACCAGGTCGGTCAGCCCCTCGCAGGCACGCCCGGTGATGACCCCGCCGCCGGTGTAGAACACCGGCCGCTTGGCCTTGAGCATCATCTCCACGGCCTTCTTGATCTGACCGGTATGCCCCCGCGCCACCGGATTGTAGGAGCGCATCTTGACCTTCTTCGGGTAGACGTACTCGTAGCGCTCGGTGGGTGCGGTCATGTCCTTGGGAATGTCCACCACCACCGGGCCGGGACGCCCCGTCGAGGCCAGATAGAAGGCCTTCTTCAGAACTTCGGGAATCTCGGTCGGGTGCTTGATCGAGAAGCTGTGCTTCACGATCGGGCGGGTCACGCCGATGATGTCGGTTTCCTGGAAGGCGTCGTCGCCGATCAGGTGGCTCATCACCTGACCACACAGCACCACCATGGGAATCGAATCCATGTAGGCGGTGGCGATGCCGGTGACGGCGTTGGTGGCACCGGGGCCGGAGGTGACCAGCACCACGCCGGGCTTGCCGGAGGCTCGCGCATAGCCGTCAGCGGCGTGGGTGGCCGCCTGTTCGTGGCGCACCAGGATGTGCTTGACCTTGTCCTGACGGAACAGTGCATCGTAGATGTGCAGCGCCGCGCCGCCCGGATAGCCATAGATGTATTCGACGCCTTCATCCTGCAGGAATCGGGCAATCATATCCGCGCCGGAAAGCAATTCCACTTGTGTCTCTCCCCTGGAGGTCTCGAGTGCGATCCGCGCCCTTGTTGGGTGGGCACGGATTCGAGTGCGGCGGTATGCCGCTGTCGGCGAGGCCGACACCTGATGCCAAACCCTGGCATTAGGCCCGGTTGGGGCCTGCACTCTCATCACGGCGGATCGCCGCGTCGGGGCATTGGCCAGAAGCGGCGGTTGACCGCATTCCGGTAGTCCTTCGGCGGGTAGAGGCCAGTCGGCCCACCCTTCGCGCGGGGATGGGGGGTTGCCCGCAGGAGTCCGCGCCCGCAAATCAGGAACGCTCAAGATTCCAACAGCCTAGCGGCAGTGTCAACCGTGTTGCGGCTGCGAACGGAAGCACACCGTAAAAAAGCCCGCCGGCGAAGCCGCGGGCGGGCAAGGGGGTTACAGGACGCAACCTATAAGACAGTGTAGTCGCTCGCCGGGCTCTGTACCGGGTAACGCGTTATGACTGTGTATCAGGCGCGAAACACAAATTTGTCGTCCTTCTCCTCGACGTGAATGACGTCGCCCGGCGCGAATCGACCAGCCAGCAGGTCCTGGGCCAACGGGTTCTCGATACGGCTCTGGATCGCCCGCTTCAGCGGTCGCGCACCGAACACCGGATCGAAGCCCGCCAGCGCGAGTTGCGCCATCGCCTCGTCGCTGACCTCGAGCTGCAGGCCGTGTTCGGCCAGGCGCGCGCGCAGACGGTCGAGCTGTATCCCGGCGATCGCCTCGATCTGCTCCTGGCGCAGGGCATGGAACACCACCACCTCGTCGATGCGGTTGATCAACTCGGGACGGAAGTGCGTGCCGACCACGTCCATGACCGCACGCTTCATCTCATCATAGTGCTCGTCGCCACCCATGCGCTGGATGATGTCCGAGCCCATGTTGGACGTCATCACGATCACGGTGTTGCGGAAGTCCACGGTGCGCCCCTGGCCGTCGGTGAGGCGACCGTCCTCCAGCACCTGCAGCAGGATATTGAAGACGTCCGGATGGGCCTTCTCGACCTCGTCGAGCAGCAGCACCGAGTAGGGCTTGCGCCGCACCGCCTCGGTCAGGTAGCCGCCCTCCTCGTAGCCGACATAGCCAGGGGGTGCGCCGATCAGGCGCGCCACGGAGTGCTTCTCCATGAATTCCGACATGTCGATGCGCACCATCGCCTCCTCGGTGTCGAACAGGAAGCTCGCCAGCGCCTTGCACAGCTCAGTCTTGCCCACCCCGGTCGGGCCGAGGAACAGGAACGAGCCGTTGGGCCGGTTGGGGTCGGCGAGACCGGCACGCGAGCGACGCACGGCGTTGGCCACGGCAGTCACCGCCTCGTCCTGGCCGATCACCCGCTGATGCAGCGCCTCTTCCATGCGCAGCAGTTTGTCGCGCTCGCCCTCGAGCATCTTGGCCACCGGAATGCCGGTCCAGCGTGAGACCACTTCGGCGATTTCCTCCTCGGTAACGTTGGAGCGCAGCAGCTTGTGACTCGAGGTGTCGGCCTCGGCCTCGCTGGTTTCGGCGATCTTCTTCTCCAGTTCAGGTATCACCCCATACTGAAGCTCCGACATTCGGCCGAGATCGCCTTGCCGACGCGCCTGCTCCAAGTCGATGCGGGCACGCTCGAGCTCCTCCTTGAACTGCCCCGCCCCCTGGATGCTGGCCTTCTCGGCCTTCCAGATCTCGTCGAGATCGGCGTACTCGCGCTCGAGCTCGTCGATCTGCTCCTCGAGGCTCTCGAGGCGCTTCTTCGACGCCTCGTCGGTCTCCTTCTTGAGGTGCTCGCGCTCCATCTTGAGCTGGATCAGCCGTCGGTCGAGGCGGTCCATCTCCTCGGGCTTGGAGTCGAGCTCCATGCGGATGCGTGAGGAGGCCTCGTCGATCAGGTCGATGGCCTTGTCGGGCAACTGGCGGTCGGTGATGTAGCGGGTCGAGAGCTTGGCCGCGGCGATGATGGCGCCGTCGGTGATGTCGACCTTGTGGTGCACCTCATAGCGCTCCTTGAGGCCGCGCAGGATCGCCACGGTGTCCTCCTCGGAGGGCTCGTCGACCAGCACCTTCTGGAAGCGCCGCTCGAGTGCGGCATCCTTCTCGATGTACTTGCGGTACTCGTCGAGGGTCGTCGCCCCCACGCAGTGCAGCTCGCCGCGGGCCAGCGCCGGCTTGAGCATGTTGCCGGCGTCCATGGCGCCCTCGGCCTTGCCGGCGCCGACCATGGTGTGCAGCTCGTCGATGAACAGGATCACCCGGCCCTCTTCCTGGGCGAGCTCCTTGAGCACCGCCTTCAGGCGCTCCTCGAACTCGCCGCGGAACTTGGCCCCGGCCAGCAGCGAGCCCATGTCGAGCGACAGCACACGCTTGTCCTTGAGCCCTTCCGGCACCTCGCCGTTGACGATGCGCTGGGCCAGCCCCTCGACGATGGCGGTCTTGCCCACGCCGGGCTCGCCGATCAGCACCGGGTTGTTCTTGGTGCGCCGCTGCAGCACCTGGATGGTGCGACGGATCTCGTCGTCGCGGCCGATCACGGGGTCGAGCTTGCCGTCGGCGGCACGCTCGGTGAGGTCGAGGGTGTATTTCTCCAGCGCCTCGCGGCTCTCCTCGGCGTTGGGATCGTCGACCCGCTCGCCGCCGCGTACGCTATCGATGGCGCTTTCCAGCGCCTTGCGGGTCACCCCGGCCTGGGTCAGCAGCTTGGTCACCGCATGCCCCATCTCCAGGGCAGCCAGCAGCACCAGCTCGCTGGCGATGTACTGGTCGCCGCGCTGCTGGGCCTCGCGGTCGGTCAGGTTAAACAGCTTGACCAAGTCGCGCGAGGGCTGCACCTCGCCGGTGAACTGGCCAACCTTGGGCAGGTCGTCGAGGTGCCCCGCCAAGGTATCGCGCAGCCGCGCGGCGTCGCCGCCGGCCTTCTGAATCAGCGCCTTGATGCCGGTGTCACGGGCATCCAGCAGTGCCAACAGCAGGTGCCCGGGCTCAAGCTGGTTGTGGCCCCGCCCCACGGCCAGGGACTGGGCGTCGGCCACGGCGTTCTGCAGCCTGGCGGTGAACTTGTCGAAACGCATTCGCTTTCCTCCATCGGGGTGGCGGCGCGTTCGGACGCGCCGCTTGGCCCTGTCATATCGTATTGACAGATTCAATGGAGTCAGCTTGGCCGGCTTTCAAGTCACCGGCCAGGGAAAGGATGCGGCAGCTTGACGCGGATCAACGTAGCCAGATCACGCTGGCCAAGCGCCCGGTCCTGCCGTCGTCGCGACGATGGGAATAGAAGCGCGACTCGCAGGCGGTGCAGAAGTGGCCGCCGCTGATGTGGGCGACGCCGAGCCGCTCCAGGCGCAGGCGGGCAAGCTTGTAGAGGTCGGCCATGTGGTGGCCCAGACGATAGGGGCTGGGATCGAATGCGGCGGCGGCCTCCGGATGCACGCCGACGAAGGCCTGCTGCACCTCAGGCCCCACCTCGAACTGGGCGTTGGAGATCGCCGGCCCCAGCCAGGCCATCAGCTCCTCTGGCGGGGCGGCGAGCGCTGCCACCGTGGCCTCGAGCACCCCGCCGGCCAGCCCTCGCCAGCCGGCATGGGCCACGCCGACCCGGCTACCCTGGCGGTCGCAGAAGAACACCGGCAGGCAATCGGCGGTCAGTACCACGCAGGCATGGCCGCGATCGAAGGCCACCGAGGCGTCGGCCTCGGGCATGCCGTCGCTGTAGCCCGACTGCACCCTGGCACCGTGCACCTGCCTGAGCCACAGCAGCGGCCGCTCGTCCTCGAGCTCATTGCCGATCAGACGCCGGCACAGCGCCACGTGAGCGGGATTGTCGCCCAACTGGTCGGCCGGGTTGAAGCAGGCGAACTCGCCTTGACTCGGCCCGGTCTCGCGCGTCGTGACGAAGGCGCCAACGCTGGCAGGCGCCGGCCAGTCGGGCTCGATCAGGGTCGGTTGCAGATGGGGGGCGTCGCTCATGGGACTCCTCAGCGCATGGCCTCGTGGTCGTCACGCAGGTAGTCGATCAACAGCAGCAGGTCGTCGGGCAACGCGGCGCGGAACTCGACCGGCTCGCCGCTGCCGGGGTGCAGGAAGGCCAGCTTCCTGGCATGCAGCGCCTGGCGCGGAAACTCCCGCAGCAACGTCTTGAGCGCCTCGCCGGCCCCCGCCGGCAGCTTGAGCCGCCCACCGTATACCGGATCGCCGATCAGCGGGAAGCGCCGATGCGCCAGGTGCACGCGGATCTGGTGGGTGCGGCCTGTCTCGAGCCGGCAGCGCACGTGGGTATGGGCTCGGAAGCGTTCGACCACGCGATAGTGGGTCACCGCCGGCTTGCCGCTGGCGTGTACCGCCTGGCGCTTGCGGTCCTTCGGGTGCCGGCCGATGGGGGCGTCGACCGTGCCGCCGGAGGTCATCACACCGACGCAGACCGCATCGTACTCGCGCGATACCGTGCGGGCCTGGAGCTGTTCGACCAGGGCGGTCTGGGCGGCCAACGTCTTGGCCACCACCATCAGCCCCGTGGTGTCCTTGTCCAGGCGATGCACGATACCGGCCCGCGGCACCACGGCTAGGCCCGGACAATGGTGCAACAGCGCATTGAGCAGGGTGCCGTCGGGATTGCCCGCAGCCGGGTGCACCACCAGCCCCGCCGGCTTGTCGATGATCAGGAGCTCTTCGTCTTCATGGACCACGTCGAGCGGTATCGCCTCGGGCTCGAAGCGTTTCTCCTCCTCGAGTTCGGCGGCGAGCTGCAGCCATTCGCCGCCGGCCATCTTGTCCTTGGGCTTGCCCGGGCGACCATCGACGGTCAGCGCCCCCTCTTTGATCCACCCCTTGAGGCGCTCGCGGGAATGGTCGGCGAAGAGCTCGGCGGCGGCCTGGTCGAGGCGAGAGCCGGCCAGTGAGACGGGCACGCGTTGCTGGGCTTCCACGGTCTGGGGCATAGGGGGGTATCGCTGTCGGCATCCTCGGACTGCGTTTTCACGCGAGGTGCTTTATAGTGGACGGGTTACGGTCGATTCTACCACGGCCGACACGGCTTGTTAGACACGAGGATCACGATGCGCGTTTCCCCCATCGCCACACGCCTTATCGCTCTGCTCCTGGCCGCCACCCTGGTCAGCGGCTGTGCCGGCAGGTCTGCCACGGAAGAAGAACAGGACGAATTCGAAGGCGTCGCCGAGCAGCAGCTCTACGACGAGGCGCGCGATGCGCTCGAGGACGGACGCTACACCACCGCCATCTCGCGTCTCGAGGCCATCGATACGCGCTATCCGTTTGGCCGCCATGCCGAACAGGCCCAGCTCGAACTGATCTACGCCTACTACGAGACCAGCGACTGGGAAGCCACCCGCGCCGCCGCCAGCCGCTTCATTCGCCTGCACCCGACGCACCCGCAAGCCGACTACGCGCTCTACATGCGCGGGCTGGCCTCATGGCAGGCGGGGCGCTTCAGCCTCGAGCGCCTGCGCCTGATCGACATCTCCAAGCGTGACCTCGGCGCCTCGCGTGACGCTTATACCGACTTCCGCGAGCTGGTGTCGCGCTATCCGGACAGCGAATACGCTCCCGATGCCGAACAGCGTATCGTCTACCTGCGCAACGTGCTGGCACGCCACGAGCTGCATGTCGCCGATTTCTACCTGCGCAAGGGGGCCTATCTGGCCGCCGTCGAGCGCGGCCGCTGGGTGGTCGAGAACTACCCCGAAGCCGAGGCCACCCGCGACGCGCTGGCGGTGATGGTCGAAGGCTACCTGGGACTCGACATGCGCGACCGCGCGCGTGAAGTGCTGCAGGTACTGATTCAGAACGATCCCGGCAACGATCGCCTGCGTGGCCGCACTTTCCAGCCGCAGCACGTGCGCGCGGAGTCGCTCTCCGCCTGATTCACCCATCGGCCCGAGACGAAGAACCCGCGAGCCTGCTCGCGGGTTCTTGCGTTTGGCCTGCCAGTGTCGTCAGTCGCCGGGCTGCCAGCCGTTGACGATGGGGTAGCGGCGGTCGCGACCAAACCCACGCGGCGTCACCCGCACGCCAACCGGCGCCTGGCGTCGCTTGTACTCGTTGCGATCGACCAACCTGACCACCTGGTAGACGTCGTCGCGCTCGAAGCCGGCCGCAATGATCGCCTCGGCGCTCATGTCGCCCTCGATGTAGCGTGCCAGGATGGCGTCGAGGGTGTCGTAGTCGGGCAGCGAGTCGGTGTCCTTCTGGTCGGGTGCCAGCTCGGCGGAGGGCGGGCGCGTGATGACACGTTCGGGGATCGCCGGCGACTGGGTGTTGCGCCAGCGGGCCAGGCGATAGACCCAGGTCTTGTAGACGTCCTTGAGCGCATTGAAGCCGCCCACCATGTCGCCGTAGAGCGTGGCATAGCCCACCGCCATCTCGCTCTTGTTGCCGGTGGTCAGCACCATCAGGCCTTTCTTGTTGGAGATCGCCATCAGCAGCACACCACGACAGCGCGACTGCAGGTTCTCCTCGGTGGTGTCGCGCTCGGTGCCGGCGAAGGTGTCGGCCAGGGTGGCCATGAAGGCGTCGACCATGGGCTCGATCGGCAGCACCTCGTAGTGCACGCCGAGCAGCCGCGCCTGCTCGGCGGCGTCTTCCTGGGAGATGTCGGCGGTGTAGCGATACGGCATCATCACCGCATGCACCCGCTGCGGCCCCAGCGCGTCCACCGCGATGGCAAGCGACAGGGCCGAGTCGATGCCGCCGGAGAGCCCCAGCACCACGCCCTGGAAGCCGCTCTTGTTGACGTAGTCGCGCACGCCGCTGACCAGCGCGCAGTAGAGGCTCTCCTCGGGCGCCTCGGGGGCTTCGATCTCCCCCTCCTGCGGCACCCATCCGTCTGCCTCTTTGACGAACTGCACCGGCATCAGTCCCGCCTGCCAGTAGGGCGCCACTACCCGCACCTGGCCGCTTGCGTCGACGCAGGCCGAGCCGCCGTCGAAGACCAGCTCGTCCTGGCCGCCGATGGTATTGACGTAGACCAGCGGCAGCGCCACCTCGGCGGCTCGCTGCTCGAGCAGGCGCAGGCGCTCGGCCGGCTTGTCCTGGTGATAGGGCGAAGCGTTGAGCGTGACGAGGATGTCCGCTCCGTCATCGCGGGCCGCCCGCACCGGGCCCCCGTCCCAGATGTCTTCGCAGATCAGGATGCCGAGCCTGGCGCCCTTGTGCTCGATCACCAGACTCTGCTCACCGGTACTGAAATAGCGGCGCTCGTCGAAGACCTGGTAGTTGGGCAGCGCCTGCTTGGCGTATTCACCGATCCACTCGCCGTTGTAGAGCAGCCCGGCGAGGTTGTAGCCGAGCCCTTCGCGCCGGCCGGGATAGCCGATGATCACCAGCACGTCGCGGGACATTTTCGCCGCCATGCGGGAACGCGCCTCGCGCAGGCGGGTCTCCATTGAAGGGCGCAGCAGCAGATCCTCGGGGGGATAGCCGCTCAGGAACAGCTCGGGGAACACCACGATGTCGGCACCATGTTCGATGCGCGCCTCGCGAACGGCTTCGATGGCACGATCGGCGTTGCCGGGGATGTCCCCGACCAACGGGTCCAATTGCGCCATCACCAGCGTCAAATCTTGCATGGGCGTAGAAATCTCTTGAGAATCCGAGGTCACTGTATTGTCCCGCAAGGGCGTCCGGCTGGCAAAGCCGCTAGCCCCCACCTGGGAGACGAACGAGGATGAACCTGTTGCTCATTCGGCTGATCATCTTCGCCGTGTTGTTCTTCGCCGGCCTCAAGCTCTATCGCATGTACCGCGAATGGAAGCTTGACCACGAGGAGCGGCTCGAGGGCGAATCGCACCAAGAGGGCGGCCAGATGGTGCGCTGCGCCTGGTGTCAGGTGCACGTCCCCGAGACCGATGCCCTGCGCGACCAGGGAGAGTGGTTCTGCAGCAGTGCCCATCGCGACCGCTTCCTCCAGGAGCAACGCCCCGAGGAGTAGACCGTCAGGCGATGACGGCAATCGCCTACAAACTCTATCGGTAATGGCTGATAGACGCCGCGCCGGTCTCGACTAGAGTGAATGCCTCATGATCAGGGGAATCCCTCCAGGAGAGCTTCATGGACGCGGCTCACGCCTCGCCTAGCGCCGCCCTGCGCCAGCGCGGCCTCACCCTCATCGAACTCCTCGTGGTCATCGCCGTGGCCAGCGTGCTGCTGGGCTGGGCGGTTCCCGGGCTTCAGGCGATGAGCGCCCGCCACGAAGTGACCGCCGAAGCGCATCGACTGCGGGTGGCACTCTCGCTGGGGCGCAACACGGCCATCACCCGGCGCACCCCGGTGATCGTCTGCCCCAGCCCCGACCACAGGCGCTGCGTCATGGACGACTGGAGCGCCCCGTTGGCCATCGTCCTCGGCCCCCTGGCGGGAAACGAATTTTCCGAGAGCGCCCTGCTGCGAGTGATCGAGGCCAACCGCGGCGTTCGTGTCAGCTATCGCCAGGATGGCAAGCCGGTACGCTATGGTGCCCTGGGGCGGCCAGCGGGGCACAATGGCACCTTCCGCATCTGCGGTCGCCACGAACAGGGCGCCCAACTGGTGCTCAGCAACTTCGGGCGGGTGCGTGCCGGCAGCGCCATCGACTGCTGAGCGCACTGCGTCGCTCGCTATAGGAGGCTGCATGCGCCGTGCCATCGTGGGTTACCATCAGGACGAAGAAAACCACTGGGTCGCCGAACTCGAATGCGGCCACAACCAGCATGTCCGCCACCAGCCGCCCTGGGTCGAGCGCCCCTGGGTCACGACGGAGGCCGGCCGCGTTTCGCGCCTCGGGCTCGCACTCGAATGCGTCAAATGCGACCGCGGCGAGCCGCCGGACAACCTCGGGGCATCGCTACCCCTTGGGCCCCATCAGCAGCCAGATGATCAGGCCGACCAGCGGGAAGACCAGCAGCACGATGATCCACAGCAGCTTGGCGATGGGCCCGGCCGGACTCTTGGCCACCTTGACGATGGCCCAGACCAGGATGATCAGCCAGATCAGACCCAGCAGGCCGCCTACTTCGATTCCCATTCGACATCTCCTTGTCCAGCAGTAGGTGCTGATTCAAGAACTAGCACGCAGCGTCACGAGCAACAATCCGAAACTGTAGCGTTATGTGAATCAAGGTAGCGCGCTTCACGCCGTTCGCCACCATTCGGGTAACAGCTGACGCACCTCGTGCCGCTGGAAGCGATCGTCCATCAGCACCAGCGTGCCGCGATCCTGAGGGCTGCGGATCACCCTGCCGGCGGCCTGGATCACCTTGATCAGTCCCGGGATGCGATAGGCATAGGCGTCGCCACAGCCGAAGCGCGACTCCAGCCTGGCCTTGAGCGCCTCGTTGAAGGGATCGAACGGCGGCAGACCCAGGGTGGCGATGAAGGCGCCGATCAGCCGCTCGCCGGGCAGGTCGATGCCCTCGCCGAAAGCCCCGCCCAGCACCGCGAAGCCGATGCCCTGCGCACCCGGCTGAAAGCGCGCCAGGAACGCATCGCGCTCGGCTTCACGCATGCCGCGGGATTGGCTCCAGCAGGGCAGCTCGGGGTGGCGGCGTGCCAGCCGCGCCTCCACGGCCTGCAGGTAGGCGAAACTGCTGAAGAAGGCGAGATAGAGACCGGGGCGGCGGCGGTACTGGCCGGCCAGCTCGTCGACGATGGGGTCGAGCGAGGCCTCGCGGTCACGCAGGCGCGTCGAGATGGCGCCCTGGATGCGCACCTCGAGCTGCTCGGCGCGAAACGGCGAGGCGACCGACAGCCTCACGCTCTGGCCGGGCACGCCCAGCAGGTCACGGTGGTAGGCCACCGGTGACAGGGTCGCCGAGAACAGCACGCTGCTGTGCGCCTGGGCGAAGCGCGGCGCCAGGAAATCCGCCGGGATCAGGTTGCGCAGGCCCAACACCGCGCGACCGCGACCGTGCCGGGTCAGGTCGCACAGCGAGTGCTCGCCGAACGACTCGGCCAGGCGACAGAAGCCCAGGGCCTCGAACAGCCGCTCCTGCAGGAGCGGGTCGGCGCCGCCCGGGTGCTCGGCCAGATAGTCGGTGATCGCCGCAGCCGCCTGCTGCAGGGCGCCGACGAACCGCGCGGGCAGGTCGTCGAGGACGCGGTAGGTCGGCTGGCCCGCCTGGCCCTCGTCGGCGCCGCCCTGTTCCCGCACCAAGGCCTGCCATTGGCGCATCAGCCGCCCGAGGGGCTTCACCAGCGGCGCGGGGGCACTGCGGTGCAACTGGCCGAAGGCGCGCTGGTGCAGCTCACCGCTGTACATGCCGCGGGCCCGCTCCACCAGGTTGTGCGCTTCGTCCACCAACAGCGCCAGGCGCCAGCCATTGGCCTGGGCCAGGCCGTACAGCAGCGCCGACGCATCGAAGTAGTGGTTGACGTCGCCCACGCAGACGTCGCTCCAGCGTGCCAGCTCCTGCCCCAGGTAATAGGGGCAGATACCATGCTCGCGCGCCACCTGGCGCAGCGCCTCACGATCGAGCCAGCCCCGCGCGACCGCGGCCTGACGGGCGCTGGGCAAGCGGTCGTAGAAGCCGGCGGCCAGCGGGCAGGCATCGCCATGACACGCCTTGTCGGGATGCTCGCAGACCTTGCTGCGGGCGGTCAGCTCCAGCACCCGCAGGGGCAGATGCCGCTGGCGGTCCCCGGCCCCTCCTCCGCCCTGGCCGGCGGTCCCCAGCCGGGCCAGGGCATCCAGCGCCAGGCGCCGCCCCGGGGTCTTCATGGTCAGGAAGGCGAGCCGATCGATGCCTTGGCGCGGCATCGCCTTGAGCGTGGGAAACAGCGTGGCCACGGTTTTGCCGATGCCGGTCGGGGCCTCGGCCAGCAGGCAGCGACCGGTGGCTGCCGCCTTGTAGACGCCCTCGGCCAGCTCACGCTGCCCGGGACGAAACTCGGCGTGGGGGAAGTCCAGGTCGGCTAGGGCGGTGTCGCGCGCCTGGCGATGCTGCGCCTCCTGCTCGGCCCAGCCCAGGAAGCGCTCGCACTGGGCCTCGAAGAAGGCGGTGAGATCGGCGGCGCTGGCCGTCTCGGTGAGCAGTGTCTCGCGCTCGCTGCCGATGTCGAGGTAGACCAGCGCCAGGGTCAAGGAGTCGAGCCCTCGTTCGGCGCACAGCAGCGCCCCGTAGACCCTGACCTGGGCCCAGTGCAGGGCGCGCTGGTTGGCGGCCATGCGCGACAGGTCGCCGCGATGGGTCTTGATCTCCTCGAGCCGGTTGTGCCGCGGATCATAGCCATCGGCCCGCCCGCTGACGAGGAGGCCGCGGTGACACCCACTCAGGACGATCTCGCGCTCGTAGCCCTCTTCGCGGCGCCCCGTCACCAGGGCATGGCCGGCGATACCCTCACGGGCACTGGGCGAGGGCGTGAAGCGGTGGTCGAGGTCGCCCTCGCGGGCGGTGAAGTCGCACAGTGCCCGCACGGCCACCCGGTAGCGCGGCGTTGCGGCATGCGCCATGGCAGCGCTCACGACGCCGCGTCCTGCTGCCAGGTCACATGGCAGACCACGGCGTCGATCCCCTGCGCACGGAAGAACGCCAGCCAGCGGCGCTGGTTGTCCTGCAGCCTGTCGCCGGGGCCCTTCACCTCGATCAGTCGATAGCGGGGCTCGCCACCGGGCAGGAACTGGATCAGGTCGGGCAACCCGGCGCGATTGGCCCTGAGGTCGGTCAGCAGGCGCTCGAAGCAGGCGCGCAGGTGGGCGGCCGGAAGGCAGGCCAGTGCCTGCTCGAGCAGCGCCTCGTCAAGGGCCTCCCAGTGCACGAAGGGCGATGCCAGCCCACGTTTCTCTCGCCAGGCACGCCAGATCGCGTCGCCGTGGGTACCATCGTCGAGCCGCGCCAGGCAGGCCTCGAAGCGCTCTCGGCGGCGGGCCACGAAGTCGTCGTGGTGAAGATCCGCGGGGCCAGCGTGGAACGGGTGGAAGAAGGCGCCGGGCAGCGGCGCGAACAGCGCCGGCCAGCAGAGCAGGCCGAACAGGCCCGTCATGAGCGTGTTCTCGACATAGTGCACCGGGGCCTCAGGACGGCTCAGGTACTCGGCCACGGCCTGCTCGACGCCCGACGAGCCGATGCGCGGCAGGCACAGGTCGAGCCGCTGCGGCGCGACGTCGGGCTCGCGGCCCGGCGGTGCCAGCCCCAGCCGGCGGCACAGTCTGGGCAGCAGCCGCGCCAGCGCCTGGGTCTCCTGTTCGCCTAGGTCCGATCCCCAGGCCCGACTGGCCAGGGCATGGGCCTGGCGATGCTCCCCCCGCCGCTCCAGCAGCCGCAGGCGGCGTATGCGCGCCTCTACCTGCCCCCCCGGCCCGTCACCGCTCTCGGCATAGAGCCGCAGGGCCAGCGTCTCCTGACCGTGACGCTCGGCGGACTGGCCCAGCAGGAACGCCAGCCTGCCTCGCCGCTGCGCCAGCCAGGTATTCTCAGCCGGCACGACCGGCATCTCGTCCACCAGCGCCGCGGGCGACTCCCCCTGCTCCAACCGCTCACGCAGCGCGTGCAGCGCCAGGTAGGCGTCCACCTCCTCGCGATGCTGGAAGGCCCGTGAGCCGGGCGTCAGCTCGACTCGCTCGAAGCGCTGCAGACCGAGCTCGGTGAGCACGAACTCGGCCCAGTCCTGGCGCAGGTTGCCGAAGAACATCAGCCGCAGCCGATCGCACCAGGGCATCACGGTCAAGCGCACGATGCTTTCGCCGCTCAGCCTCTCGCCGGCTTCCGGCCACCATTCGGCCAGCCGCTGCACCTGGGTCAAGCGCGGCTGCAGCGTCTCCTGCAGGACCGCCTTGCTCGCCCTGGGCGTCAGCCCGACGGCGGCGATCTCCGCGGCCAGCGCTCGACGCAGCTCGGCCAGGCGCAGCAGATGAAAGAGTTCGGCGAGGCCCAGCGGCGGATCCGCCTCGACCCAGCCGCCCTCGACGAGCGGGGTCAGCGCACGCTGGGTATCGCCGACCTCCGGGTAGCAGAGCTTGGCACTGCGGAAGAGCTCGCCCTTGCGCATCACCATGCGTACCAGTAGCGCCTGGGACGGCTGCGGCAACGCCTCGAAATCGGCCACCAAGGCGCGCTCCACCGCAGTCAGCAGGTCGCCGTGGCGTTCGCCCACCCAGCCTAGCACGAAGCGGAAATTCGCCAGGTAGTAGAGGGGGTCGTCGAGCGAGGCGGTGACCGGCGCAGGGCCTGAAATACTGTTCATGCATCCATGATATCAGTCCTGCGCCGCCCCGCCAGCCCCGCCGTCAGTGCAAGCCTGCGGCGAGTGCGCGCACTACCTCCGCGGCGGGCACCTCGCGGCAGGCGCTGGCGTTCTGCCCGGCCCACAGCGGCGAGAAGTCGGCGCTGCCCGCCGCCTCGGCGGCGCTACGCAGCGGCGCGATGGCGGCGGTGGCCAGGGGAAAGGCAGGCGCCACGTCGCCGAGCGGGCCGAGCTCGCGCATCAACCGAGTGACGATGCCGCGCGCAGGCCGCCCGGTGTAGAGGTTGGTCAGGGCGGTGTGGCGCGCCGCCTCGCTCATGAGCGCCCGGCGGTGCAGCGCCGAGGTAGTGGCCTCGGGGCAGCACAGGAAGGCGGTGCCGACCTGGACGGCCGCGGCTCCCAGCGCCAGGGCGGCTGCCACGCCACGGGCATCGGCGATGCCGCCGGCGGCGATCACCGGCAGCGAGACGGCGGCCACCACTTGCGGCAGCAGGGCCAGGGTGCCGAGCTGGGTGGTGACGTCCTCGCTGAGGAACATGCCGCGGTGGCCGCCGGCCTCCACTCCCTGGGCGATCACCGCGTCGACGCCGCGTGCCTCGAGCCAGCGCGCCTCCTCGACCGTGGTGGCGGAGGAGAGCACCTTCGCGCCCCAGCCCTTGACCCGCTCGACCAATGCCGGCTCGGGCAGGCCGAAGTGGAAACTGACCACTTCGGGGCGAAACGGCTCCAAGGCGTCACAGGCCGCCTGGTCGAACGGGCGTCGCCCCGCCCCCGCCGGCACGCCGTCGATGTCGAGTCCGTATTCGGCGTAGTAGGGGGCCAGCGCCTCATGCCAGCGCGCCTGCCGCGACTCGTCCGGCACCGGCGGCACGTGGCAGAAAAAGTTGACGTTGATCGGTCGCGTCGTCGCCGCGCGGATACGGCGCAGCTCCTCACTCATCGCCTCGGGTGCGAGCATGGCGCAGGGCAAGGCGCCAAGGCCACCCGCCGCGCTCACCGCCACGGCCAGGTCGCCGCCCTGCACGCCAGCCATCGGCGCCTGGAGTATGGGAAGCTCGATGCCGAGCTGTCGGATCAGGCTCATGGGTCCTCTCCCTGGTGTCGTTGACGTCGCCACGGCCGCTTCCGGCCCAAGCTATCGGCGGCATAGGCACCCCGCTCCCCCATGGGCCGGGACGCCCCCACCGTGGTGTCGCGCCGGGTCTGGCGCTCCATTTCAGCGTTGATCTCGGCCCCCAGCAATACGACGTACGACGAGAGCCAGAACCACAGCATCAGCACCACCACGGCCCCCAGCGAACCGTAGAGCTCGTCCATGCTGGCAATCTGGCCCACGTAGAGCGACAGCCCCCCCGAGCCCAGCAGCCACAGCAGCGTCGCCGTCACGGTCCCCATGCTCACCCACTCCCAGCGTGGCGAGCGGCGGTAGGGGCCGTAGCGGTAGAGCACAGCGATAACGAACATCATCAACGGCAGCAGCGCCGGCCAGCGCAGCCACTTGATCAGGGTGACCAGGGGGCCGTCCAGGGCGAGCCAGCCGATGGCGAGGGGATAGAGGGCGACGAACACCGTGGCCGCCAGCGACATCAGGATCAGGCCGAGGGTAAGGGCGGCCACCACCAGCATGCGATGCACCAGACCACGCCGGTCCTCCTCGCCATAGACCACGTTGAGCCCTACCATCAGGCCGCGCACCCCCTTGGAAGCGAGGAATATCGCCACGGCCAGACCGAGCAGGGCCGTCAGACTCAACCCGGTATCGGTATTCTCGCTGACCTCCCGGGCCTGCTCATGGATCAGCCGGGCCCCTCCCGGCGGCATGAAACGGCTGATCTCGCCGATCTGGCTGGCCACCTCTGCCGGATCGAAGGCCAGCGCCCACAGCGAGATGACCGCCCCGATGGCCGGGAACAGCGAGAGCAGCGCATAGAAAGCAATGCCGGCCGCCAGCATGTTGACGCGATCGTGCGAGAGCTGCGCCTTGACTCGCCACATCACGTCCAGCCATCCCGGGCCGGGTATCTGGTGGGGATTGTCGGCTCGCCTGCCGCGCCAGAATTTCCTCATTCGCCTCCTCGGGACGGCTGCGCCGGGCGCAGAACCATGCGGGTATCCCGTATCTCGATGTCGAACCGGTTGAGGAAGCTCATGCCCAGCAGGGCCACCTCCCCCTCCAGCCCGGGGCTGATGGAGCCACGCACCTGGCTGGCGGTGAAGCCCCCCAGGCTGACCTCGTCGAGCCAGGTCAGGTCGCCGCGCACGCGTCCATTGGCGGTGTTGAACCATGCCGAGCCCGCACGCTCCAGGCCCAACTGCTCGGCCAGCCTCGCCGACACGGCGACGTAGGTGGCGCCGGTATCGAGCAGGAACTCGACCGGTTCGCCGTTGATACGCCCCGTGGCCAGAAAGTGCCCCGAGCGGTTGCGCTCGAGCACGATCGGCTCTTCCGTTCCGCTCACGGTGGTGATCAGGTGGGCATTCGGGTTGCGCTGGTTCTCGAGGAAGCCGTGGAACCACCAGCTGCCGAAGCCGATGAACGCCACCCAGAACAGCAACATCATGCCCATTCCGGCGCGCCGGATCGAACCGCATTCATGCTGCATCGACTCCCCTCCTGACCAAACGCGACGATGCTTTGACACCCTCGGTTCCGCTGTCTGTACTGAAGGGCGGCAAGTTTCCTTAGCCAGTGAAACCGCGACATGCGCCGAAGGCAACGCCCGTCGGCCATGGCTTCAACAAGAACAAGGATAAGCCCCATGCGTGAGAGCATCGAATCTTCGACCCGGTTGGCTCGCCGTCATTCCCCCAGCGCGAGGCGCCTGGCCGCCCCCCCACTCGTCGCTCTGCTGCTGTGCGCCAGCGCCTCGGCGCTGGGCTGGGACGAGCTGGTGGAGAAACAGGTCTTCGAGATGGAGACCTACACCAGCACGGGGGGCGAGACCATCGCCCCGCTGCGCATCGGCTGGGAGGCCTACGGCGAACTCAACGAGGCGAAGGACAACGCCATCCTGATTACCCACTTCTTCTCCGGCACCAGCCATGCCGCCGGCCGTTACGCCGAGGATGACGCCGCGCCCGGTTACTGGGACGCCATCATCGGTCCCGGCAAGCCGCTGGACACCGACGAATACTACATCATCGCCTCGGATACGCTGGTCAACCTCAATGCCCACGACCCCAACGTGACCACCACCGGACCGGCCACCACCAACCCGGAGACCGGCGAGCCCTGGGGCACCGACTTCCCGCTGGTCACCATCCGCGACTTCGTCGAGGTGCAGAAGGCCCTGCTCGAGAGCCAGGGCATCGAACGACTGCACGCGGTGATGGGCGCCTCCATGGGAGCGCTGCAGGCCTACGAGTGGGCCAGCGCCTACCCCGAGCGGGTCGAGCGGCTGATCCCGGTGATCGGCGGCGGTGTTTCCGACCCCTGGCTGCTCGCCACCCTGGGCGCCTGGGCCGCCCCCATTCGCCTGGACGCCAACTGGAACGGCGGCGACTACTATGACGGCGAGCCACCGCTGGACGGCCTGCGCGAGTCGCTCAAGCTCGTCACCCTCAACGCCAACCACTGGCAGTGGGCCAACGCCACCTTCGACCGCAGCTGGGCCGACGAGGATGCCGACCCGACCCGCGAGCTCGAGGCACGCTACGCCATTGAGCAGACCCTCGACGACATCGCCGCCTCGCGGGCCGAACTGGCCGACGCCAACCACCTGCTCTACCTGGTGAAGGCCAACCAGGCCTTCATCACCGGCCACGGCGACAGCCTCGAAGAGGGGCTGGCGCGCATCGAGGCGCCCACGCTGATCCTCTACAGCGAGGACGACCTGGTCTTCGCGCCGCAGGGCGTACGCCAGACCGCCGAACTGATCGAGGCCGACGGCACCGAAGTCGAACTGGTCTCGCTGGAGGGCAATCGCGGCCATCTCGACGGCGTGGTCGCCATCGACCAGGCCGGCGATCGCATCCGCTCCTTCCTCGCCGAATGAGGTCCCGCTCCCTGGCATCAGCCCGCCAGGGAGCGCACCAGCAGATAGGCACCCATGGCCAGCAGACCGCTGAGGAAGACCCGCCGAAAGGTGGACTCCGAAAGCCGTTGACGCAGCCGCTGGCCGAGCTGCATGCCCACGATGGCCGGCACCACCGCTCCCAGAGAGAGCACTCCCAGCTCCACACTGAGCAGACGCTGTTCGCCCATGGAGAAGCCCAGCGCCGTGGTGGTCGCGACAAACAGGACGCCCATGGCCTGAATCAGCATGTCCCGCGGCAGCCCGAGGGACTGCAGGTAGGCCACGCCGGGAAATACTGAGGAGCCCGTCATGCCGGTCAGCATTCCAGTCAAAGCGCCATTGACCGGCGCGGCGTAGCGGCCACGGCTGACCAGCGCAGCAAGGCCAAGGTTGAACAACCCGGCGAGGGCATAGAAGGCGAGCAGCACCCCCAGCAAGCCGGAAAGCCAGCGCACGTCGACCCTGGCCAGAATGCCGACCCCCAGCCACACGGTCACCACCGAGGCCAGCAGGAAGGGCCACAGCAGGCGCAGGATCTGGCGCAGGTAACCGCCGACCAGCGCCTGCCACACATTGGTGACGATGGTCGGGACCAGTAGCAGCGCCATGGCCGACGGCAGCCCCACCGTGGCCGCAAGCAAGGCCAGCGAGACCGTGGGCATGCCCATGCCGATCACGCCCTTGACCAGACCGGCGACGACGAAGGTCGCCGCTACCAGCACCAGCAGCAAGGGATCCAGGCTCATCGCACGGCGCTTCCCGCCGCGGCGTGGCCGTTGCACCGCTCCCACTCGGCCGCCGCCTGCTCCCCCCGGGCCTGGTTCACCGCCAGGCAGATCAGCATGGCAACGACGAACAGTACCGCGCACAGCAGGATCGAAGCCTGCAGCCCCACCACCGACTGCAGCAGCCCCAGGCCGACGATGCCGAAGACGCCGGCCAGCTTGTTAGCCAGCCCCCAAAAACCGAAGAACTCGGCGGCCTTGCGCGTGGGCGAGAACAGCCCCACCAGGGCACGGCTGGCCGACTGGCTTGAGCCAAGCGAAAGTCCGGCCAGGCAGCCGACGACCAGAAACAGGTGTTGGGCCTCCCACTCCAGCCCCAGGCTGGCGTTGAGCCAGGCGGTCACCTCGGGCGTGGCCCAGATGGCGAGTATCGCCGCCACCCACAGCAGCAGGGTCAACTGGTAGGTGAACTTGGTGCCGATCCGGTCCTGGAGGAAGCCGAAGCCCAGCGCGCCGGCCGCCGCGGTGACCTGCACGATGATGAACATGACGTTGCGAATCGATTCGTCCCAGCCGATCACCTGGGCACCGTAGATGAAGGCGAAGGCGATGATGATGTAGACCCCGGCCATGGAGAACAGCAGTGACACCAGAAAGACGCCCAGGTCGCGAAAGCGCCGCAGCTCGTGCAGGGTGGTGGAGACGCGCTCCCAGGCGATTTCGCGGTAGGTTTTGACATGCGGCTGTGGGTCGCCGCGCTCCTTCACCCAGAGGAAGGTGGGAATGGCAGTGATCAGGAAGAACGCCGCCGCGAAGGGCCCCACCCAGCGGATGCGCTCGAAGTTCTCGGCGCTGGCCTCGCCCAGTGCCACCAGGGTGAACCCGGCGGCAAACAGGCCGCCGACGTAGCCCAGCGCCCAGCCGAAGCCGGAGATCTTGCCGAGGTCCTGGGGCGGGCCGAGGTCGGGCAGGAACGCCGCAATGAAGGACTCGCCCATGGAATAGGCGTAGTTGGATACCACGATCAGCAACAGCCCCAGCAGCACATAGCCGGGAGCGACGAAATAGAGCAGCGCGGTGGCCACCACGGTGGCGATGTAGCTGACGAACAGGAAACGCTTCTTGGCCGCCCGGTAGTCCATCACCGCCCCGCACAGCGGGCCGGTGACCACTACCAGCAGGTAGCTCACGGCCAGAGCCAGGCTCCATAGCAGGTTGGCCAGGCGGAAGCCGTCGCCGCGATCACCGACGATGACGGTGGTGAACAGCTCGCCGAACACCACGGTGATGATCAGCAGCGTATAGGCCTGGTTGGCGAAGTCGAACATCGCCCACCCGAAGATCTCCCGCTTCGACGCCCGCGGCCTGGGTGTCGTACCGCCAACGGCCGGTATCACGCTCATCTGTGCCTGCCCTCCTCGCCCTGCCCCCGGATTGCCAGCGCCTAGCCTACCAGCATATCGGGACAGGCATGACGACTTGGCGGCTTTCACTACACTGGGTACTACATTCCGGACTGGAGGCAGGCAATGGAACGCTTGAGTGCTATCCCCCTGGTGATGCTGGCCGCGGCATCGGCGCATGCCGAAGAGCTGACCCTGAGCACCGAACATCAGGACTTGCGGCTGGTACCCGTGGCAGAAGATCTCGAGCAGCCGTGGGGCGTGGCCATACTGCCCGGCGACCTCTACGTGATCAGCGAACGCACCGGACAGATCCAGACGTTCTACAACGGCGAACGGCAAGAGGTCGAAGGCCTGCCCGGCATCCATGTCGAGGGCCAGGCAGGCCTGCTCGACATCGCCGCCTCCCCCGACTACCCCGACACCGGCTGGATCTACTTCACCTACTCGAGCGGGGATGTAGACTCCACCGCCACGGCGCTGGCACGGGGCCGCCTGGCCGGCGACCGTCTGGTCGACGTGGAGGAGCTGTTCGAGCAGAACCGGCGCTCGGAGCCCAGCACCTACCCCGGCTCGCGGCTGGCCTGGATGGGCGACGACACCCTGCTGATGTCCGTCGGTGACCGCGGCACACCCGGCCGGGCCCAGGACACCCAGGATCACGCCGGGTCGATCCTGCGCCTCGATCCACAGGGCCTGGCCCCCGAGGACAACCCGCTGCTCGAAGAGGCCGGCTACCTGCCGGAGATCTACTCCTGGGGGCATCGGCGCGTGCTGGGGCTGGCCGTTGACGAAAAACGCAGCAACGTCTGGGCCGTGGAAAGCCGCAGCAACGGGCATGACGAACTGCTGCTCCTGCAACGCGGCCGAAACCACGGCTGGGCAGATGAAGCCGAAGACTCGGAGGTGCTGGTGGAGGACGCCGGCAGCGGGCTGTTCAACGAGGAGGACGTGGTCGAGCCTGCCTACCGTTTTGCCGAAGACGTGTCACCATCGGGCCTGGCCGTGGTCAACGGCGCGCACTACCCGCAGTGGGAGGGCAACCTGCTCGTCGGCGGGCTCGAGAGCGAACAGCTCTATCGCTTCGAGGTAAATGGCGGCGAAATCGCGGAGAGGGAAGAGCTCCTGGACGAGCCACAAGGGCCGGTACGCGAGGTGCGCCAAGGCCCGGATGGCTACCTTTACGTGCTCATAGGCGACGAGGACGGCACGCTCTATCGGCTCGAACCCGAGGAGTGAGCGCGCTCCACGCCATGCGGCCAGCCCACGCTGACGGGCAGCCTGACTGTTCACATGGCGTATCGTTCGCCAGCGTGGAGTAGGCTGTTCTTCACTTCTCGCCATGCCACGGGCATTATCATTGTTAACCTGGGTTAAGCAGGTTTGTCCTGCGTTGGGCTTCGTCCAGAGATGGCCTGGGTAAGCCAGCGCAGGCAACCGGCTCAGAGCCGTGGCCGACGCCGCCTTGCGGGAGGCCAGAAGAATAAGCAGGCAGAGGCAGGGCGCATGAAGAAATGGCTGATGCTGATGTTAGTGTTGCTCCCGTTTCCGGCAGCAGGCAGCCTGGAAGGGCTGACCTTCATCACCGAGGAGTACCCCCCCTACAATTATCGGCACGACGATCGCCTCGAAGGTATCTCCATCGAGCTGCTCGAACGGGTCTTTGCCGAAACCGATACCGAGCTCTCCCGTGACGACGTGCTCTACTATCCCTGGGTACGTGGCTACGATACCGCCCTCTCCGAGCCGGGCACGGTACTCTTCTCCACCACGCGCACCGAGCAGCGTGAAGCGCTGTTCCAGTGGGTGGGGCCCATCGCCACCGACCGGGTCACGCTGATCGCCCGGCGCGACAGCGACATCCAGCTGAACGACATCGAGGACGTCATCGCCGGCGGCTATCGCATCGCCGTCATCCGCGAAGACATCGGCGCCCAGCGGCTGCAGGAAGCCGGGGTACCGGAGGCCCAGATCCATGCGGCGATCTCCAACGTCAGCGCCTTGCGCATGCTCGAGCGTGGCCGGGTCGACCTGTGGGCCTACGGCGAAGACGTGGCCTTCTGGCTGATGCAGGAGGAGGGGCTGCCCACCACCGACTTCGTTCCCGCCCTGACCATCAGCGAATCCGACCTCTACTACGCCCTACACCGCGACACCGATCCCGCGCTGGTGGCCCGAATGCAGGCGGCGCTGGATCGCTTGCGCAAGCAGGGCGTCGTCAGCGAGATCCTCGGCGGCACCATTGCCTTCAATACCGAGGAGTACCCACCCTACAACTACCAGGACGGCGACGGCACGATCACGGGGAGCGCCACCGAACTCCTGCGGGCAGCGCTGGATGACGCCGAACTCGAGGCCGACTTCCGCCTGCTGCCCTGGGCCCGCGCCCTGACAGAGGCCCAGCTGCGCGAACGCCACTGCGTCTACTCGACCACCCGTACACCCGAGCGCGAGTCGCTGTTCACCTGGGTGGGGCCGCTGGTATCGAGCACCTGGGCCGCCTTCGTCCTCGACGGGGCCGAGATCGAGGCCGACTCGCTGGACGACCTGGCCGACCTCCGCGTAGGCAGCTTTCGCGAGGATGCCGTCGGGCAGTACGCCGCCAGCCAAGGGGTCAACATCGTGGTTGCCAGCGCCGAGCGCGAGAACATCGGCCGCCTGCAGGCCGGGCTGATCGATGCCTGGGTCACCGGCGAGCAGACCGCCCAGCTCCTCGCCGAGGAGGCCGGCCTGTCGCTGCGCCGGCTGTTCGCCTTCAACGAGGTCGATCTCTACCTGGCCTGCCACCCCTCGGTTCCCGACCAGTTCATCGCCCGGCTGCAGGCGGCTCTCGATCGGGCGCGGGCCGTCGCAGAGGCGCGCCAGTGAGCCTAGCGCCCGGCAGTCAACCCGGCCGGCGCAGCCTGACCGCCAAGCAGGCCGGCCTCACCCTGGCCATCGCCCTGCTGCTCAGCATCCTGGCCGGCGTCATCGAGCTGGCCCTCGATGCCCGTTCGATGCGCCAGGAGATCGTCAGCGACACCCGCTACCGCCTCGACCTGGTCCACGGCACCGCGGCGGAAGCCGCCTTTCAGCTCAACCCCGAGCTGGCGGCCCAGGTCATCGACGGGCTGTTCAACGGTGGCCGCGTCGCCAGCGCCGCCATTACGGACGATTTCGGTCGCACCATGGCCGCGCGCCAGCGCGAGTCCGGCCCCGTCTCCGGTTGGGTCGCCCATGCCCTGTTCGACGATATCCTCCACTACCGGCGCACGCTGCACTACCAGGCGGGTTCCGACAACCCGCCCCAACCGATCGGCGAACTCGAGCTGACCCTGGCGCTCGACCGCCTGGCACGCGACTTCACCGATCGCAGCCTGCTCATCTTCTCGTTGGGCGTCGCCAAGGCGCTGGCCATCGCCGCCCTGCTCGCCCTGGTGTTCCATTGGTTCGTGACCCGCCCCCTGCTGCGCGTGCATGCGGCCATCGTCGACACCGACCCGCGCCAGCCCGGGCGCTGGCCGAAGCCCGCCATGGGGCGACATGGCAGCGACGAACTGGGGCATCTGGTGGACAGCGTCGACCAGCTGCTCCAGGCCTTCCAGCGCGGCCTCGACCAGCGCGACCAGCTCCACCAGATTTCGACCATGGATGGCCTGACCGGCATCGCCAACCGTCGCCACTTCGACACCTTCATCGAGCGCGAATGGCAGCGGGCCCGGCGCAACGGCCACGCCCTCTCGGTGATCTTCATCGATATCGATCACTTCAAGGAGTTCAACGATCACTATGGCCACGTCGCCGGGGACGACACCCTGAGGGCCGTGGCCGAGGCCCTCGCCGGGGTGGTGCACCGCGCCTCGGACCTGGTCGCCCGCTACGGGGGCGAAGAGTTCGTCTGCGTGCTGCCCGACACCGACCTGGAGGGCGCCCTGCGAGTGGCCGGCCGGATCCACGAGCGGATCCGTGCCCTCGACATCCCGCACGCCCACTCGACCCTTGCCGGCCGTGTCACCGCCAGCCTCGGGGTGGCCAGCAGCAGGCCGGCACACGACGACACCGGCATCGAGGAGCTGATGGCCCAGGCCGACGGCCAGCTCTATCGTGCCAAGCACCAGGGCCGCGACCGGGTGGCCGCACAGACCTGAGCACGACCGCGGAACCGGCCCGGCGGCGGGGAATCGATAGGAGTAGCATCAGCCGGAGGCGGAGTAGCCATGAACAGACGCGATGAGTTCGTCGAGCAGATGAAGGCCCGACTGGACGAATGGAACGCCGAGATCGACGCACTGGCCGCCCGCGCGCGCAAGGCGGGCGCCGAGGCGCAGACGCGGTACCACGACGATATCGAGCGGCTGCGACGACGCCGCGACGAGACCCGCCGGCGGCTCGAGGAGCTGCAGTTTGCCAGCGAAGCGGCCTGGGATTCCCTGCAGCAGGGGCTCGACGATGCCTGGGAGCTGATGCGCAAGGCGCTGCGCGACGCCCAGCGACACGAGCCGCCGCCCAGGGACGTCGACGACGAGGACGCCGGCGGGCCCCGCTCGCCCGGGGGCTCGCCCTAGGAGGGACGCTCCCTGCGCGCCTGCTCCGGCGAAGATTCGTCGTCTGCCGAAGCGGGCGCCTGGACCTCGCTGCCGCGCTGCAGCCTGTCGACCGCCGCACCTCCCTGGCGCGCCAGCTGGGCCAGGCGGTCGATCTGGGCGTCGAGCTGGGGCAGGGCCTCTTGACGGTAGCGCGACAGGTCGTCGATGGCACCCAGCACGTCGTCGAAGGCCTGCTCCAGCGCCTGCATGTCGAGCTGGGCCGAGGCGGCCCGGGTCTGGATCTCCACCCCCTGCTGGCGCAGCGTTCTCGCCGTGCCGGCGATCATCTCCGAGGTGGTGGTATTGAGCGACTCGACGCGGTCGAGCACCAGGCGCTGGTTGGCCAGCGCCAGCGCCACGGCCACGGCCACGGTCAGCGCCGAGACGGTGACGTGGATCGCGCGGTCGACACCGCGAATCAATTCGCGGTTGTTGCGGATGATCACCTCCAGCGCCAGCACGCCCTGCTGGCTGACCGCCTGCTGCTGCTGCAGGTCGACGATGCGCTGGCGCAGCGGGAACAGCAGTTCCTCCTCGATGAAGGCACGCTGCGGGTGGGCGTCGCCGAGCCGCTCCAGCGCCTGCGCCAGGCGCCGGTCGATCAGGCGCCCCAGGTCGATCTGGCGCTGCAGTCGCCCCAACAGCTGGCGCAGGCTCTCCTGGTCGTCGCTGAGCGTGATGTTGTCGCGCTGCAGCAGGTCGCGCCCTCCCTCCAGGTCGGCGATGATGGCGTCGAGCGCCTGCTGGGCGTTCTCGAACTTGCGGAAGTAGCGCTGCACGCGGCTGCCGGCGCCGGGTATGCGCGACAGCAGGCGGTCGAACGGTCCCGATGCCAGGCGATGCTGATGCGGGTCGAGATCCTGCATGTGCCCGCGCAGGTCGATCAGCGCCTTGGCCACCGGCCCGCCCTCGTCGCCCTGGTGGGCCAGCTTGCGCAGCGGCGCCTGCAACATCTCGCTGTGATGCGCCGCCTGCTGCTGCAGCTCGAGCCCCATTTCATCCACCGCGCGGCGCTGGCGGTCGAGGGCGGCGCCTTCGCTGGCCAGCACCTCGTCGACGAACGACGCCGCCAGTTGCTCGAGCTCGGGGTCGTCGACCACGATCTCCTCGCCGCCATGCGCCTCGGGAGCGATGTCCTCGAGCTCGCTGGCGATCTGTTCCACCGGTGGCAGCGAGAGCGGCGAGCCACGTTCGGACGATGGTTTCATAAGCGCTTCCCTCTTCAGGCTCTTTCCCACACCTTAGCAAGCCAGGCCGGTGCTTGGCTCAACGCCGTCGGCGAGAGCCTCAACGTCGTTCCTGGCGGCTGTAGCGCTCCGCCCCCTCGATGAAGCGCCGCAGCTCCTCCAGCGCCCGGTCGGTGGCGAGGGTGGCCTGCGGGCGCCCCGTCTCGATCCGGGCCAGCGCCACCGCCGTATCGTCGAGCAGCGTCAGCGCCGATTCGTTGCGCGCCACCAGGCGACGCAGGCGGCGATCGGTCTCCTCGATCAGCTCGAGTCGGCGCTTGAGCGCGATGCGCTCCTCGACGGACAGCCGACGCTGCTCCTGGGCCAGGCGTCGGCGCACGTAGTCGCCGTCCAGCCCCATCACGCCACGCGCCTGGGCGGCCATGGAGGTGAAGGTATCCACCGCCCCGAGGCAGACCTCGGTGATCAGGCCGCGTGAGCGCTCGAAGGCCAACTCGCTACGGTCGAAGCGCGCCGTCAGCAACTCCATCACATGGGCGTAGCGGGTGTAGAAGCGATCGACCTGGCTCGCCAGGTCGGCACGCTTCACGTCGAGCAGCCCCTGCTTGGCCCGGCACAGCGACAGCACCAGCTCGTCGGCCCCCACCGGCGGCCGTGCCGGGTCCAGCTCGGCCACGCCGGTCTCCCGCGCGGCACGCTCCTGCTCGGCGCGCCGCCGCTCGCTCTCGGCCGCCAGCCGCTCCTGCAGTCGGCGCTGATGACGTCGCGCGCGCCAGCGCCGCCAGCCGCGCTCCACGGGCAGCGATACCCCCACCGCCACCAGTCCGGCGAGCCAGCCGCCCAGGCTCGGCCCGAAACCGCCCCACAGCGACGTCAGCCACAGCACCGTACTGATGAAGGGCACCAGCAGGCAGTAGCGAAACAGCACCTGCAGACGATTGGGGTTGTCGTTGGCGAGCGCCAGGCGCGGGTTGGCCAGCCCGACCAGGCACCACGGCAGGCAGGTGACGAACAGCCCATAGGAGAACCCCTGCAGAAATTCCAGCATAAGCCTCGTGCGCCAACGGGTGGATGCCTCTGAGTGTACGGGGGCCGTCGACGGCGTGCGAGCCCGACCGCCTCAGCGGCACATACGGAAGCCGCGCATGCCGAAGTGGAAGTGGTCGGCATGGGCGCGGTTGTAGGCCGGGCCCAGCACGTTGCCGAACAGGTCGCAGGCACCGTCGCGCGCGTCACGCAGGAAGGCGCCTCGCGCGTCTTCGCCCCCCCAGTGCTCGCGCAGGGTGATGCGGCGCCCGTCCTCCAGGCGAAAGGACGCCACGTCGAGGGCCTCTGCCGTGGCGTGCTCGCTGCGCCGGCCGTCCGCACGGCCATAGACGTTACGACAGGCGAAACTGCCGTAATGCTCGACGCGCGCCACGCGGCTGCCGAAGTGGGCCTCGGCCGCCGGCTGCAGACGCTGGCGTTCGTACATGACCCAGGCCAGCGCCAGCGGGCAGCTCGCGACGAAGCTGGCGTTGAATTGGATCTCGCCGCCATGGATCCGCACCACGTTCTCGAGCGGACAGCCGGGCGCCGGCTCGTGGTCGTCCAGTGGCGTCATCCGCAGCGCCCCCTCAGGTGCCGTATCGAGCGCCGTCAGGCAGGCCTCGCGGTCACCGGCCAGGCGCTGCAGCTTCCACTTGGTCACCGGCGTCAAGGCGTCGCCGACGCTCAGCGGCTTCCATGGGTGCCAGTGGGAGGGAATACGCGCCTCGAACTGCCACCAGGCCGCCACCGCGGCAGCCATCAGCACGACCAGCACCAGCAATGAACGCATCTCGCCTCGACGCTACAACAACAGATGCAGTACCAGGGCCACGCCGCCCACCGTCAGGGCCGTGAACACGGCGATGTCCACCGCGCGGTCGAGCCAGCGGTCGAAGCGGTCGTGACGCCCGCGGCCCGGTTGCCGCCGGCGGGTGGCGCCTCGTGGAAGCGCCCGTCGGCGTGAGCCGATGAGAGACATTGGTTGACGTCCGGTTCCCCATTCCTCCCAGAGCTTACGACCTGCGCCCGTGCCTGGCTACCGGCAATCGACGCCCCGGCGCCGCAAGGGGAGGCGGACGCTAACCGCCTTCGCGCCGATTGATGCGCCGATTGATCACGTTGGGCGCACGCCGCAGACGCTCCTGCTCCCCCAGCGCCTCGGCCTCGAAGGCGTCGGCCCCCACTGGTGTCTCGCCATGGCGGCGATAGAGCTGGGTGAGCATGGACTGGCGGTCGGCTCGCAGCTCGCGGACCAGCACCACGATCATGCCGTAGAGGATGAAGGTGAAGGGCAGCGCCGAGAGTACCGCCGCCGACTGCAGCCCGGTCAGCCCCCCGGCGACGATCAGGGTGAGACAGATGGCGGCGATCAGCACGCCCCAGATTACCCGCTTGAACAGCGGTGGGTTGATCGAACCGTTGTCGGTCATCTGCGCCACGATGTAGGAGGCGGAGTCGGCCGAGGTCACTAGGAAGATGAAGATCAGCAGCATGGCGATCACCGATAGCACGCCGGTGAAGGGCATGAGCTCGAACATCTCGAACAGCGCCACGGTGATGTTGTCCTCGGTGGCCGCCGCCAGCCCGGCGTCGCCGGCCAGCTCCATGTGCAGGGCGGCGCCGCCGAACACGCCGATCCACAGGCAGGCCAGCAGCGGCGGCACGATCAGCACGCCGAAGACGTACTCCTGGATGGTGCGCCCGCGCGACACGCGCGCCACGAAGGTACCGACGAAGGGCGACCAGGCGATGACCCAGGCCCAGTAGAAGATGGTCCAGTTGGCCGCCCAGGTGTTGTCGGAAAACGGCGAGATACGCAGGCTCATGCCGATGAAGTTCTGCAGGTAATCGCCGATGCCAAGGGTGATGGTCTCGAGGATCATCACCGTGGGGCCGGTCACCAGCACGTAGAGCATCAACCCAATGCACAGGATCATGTTGAGGTTGGAGAGCCGGCGGATGCCCTTGTCCAGCCCCGACCAGGTCGAGGCCATGTAGGCCAGGAACATCGCGAGCAGGATGACGAACTGCCACAGTCCGCTCTCGGGCAGGCCGAACACGGCGTTGAAGCCGCCATTGAGCTGCAGCACGCCCAGCCCCAGCGAGGTCGCCACTCCCATGACGGTGGCCACCACGGCGAACACGTCCAGGGTCGGCGCATAGGGCCGCACCCGCGGGTACTTGGCGGCGATCGACGACAGCACCGACGAGACCAGCCCGGCCTGCCCCTTGCGGAACTGGAAGTAGGCGATGATCAGCCCCACCACCGAGAAGGCCGCCCATTGGTGGATGCCCCAGTTGAAGTAGCTGTACTGGATGGCATAGCGCGCCGCCTCGGTGCTCTCGGCGGGCACATCGGCGTAGGGTGGCTCGACGTAGTGCAGCATCGGCTCGGCCATGCCGTAGAACACCAGCCCCACGCCGAAGCCGGCCGCCAGCAGCATGCTGACCCAGGAGAAGAAGCTGAAGCTCGGCGTGCTGTCCTGAGGCCCGAGGCGGACCTTGCCGTACTTGCTGAGGGCCAGGGCCAGCAGGAAGATGACGAAGCCGAATACCGAGAAGAGGTAGAACCAGCCGAACAGCCGCGTGACGGCGCCGAGCGCGGTATCGGCGGCGGCAGCGAATGCCTCGGGAAAACCGGCACCGGCTGCCACCAGCGCCAGGATGATCAGGGCTGATGCGGCAAAGACCCGCTGCCCTCCGTGATTGGCCATAAGGCGCTCCTCGTTCCGTCCTTGGACGCCCTCATCCTAGCAGCCCAACCCCGACGCCACACAAATCACTGGCATCGGTGCCCTTCCTGACCATAAAACCATTGCATCGAGGCGCCGACGCGACGATTCTGGAGAAACCAAGCAGGCTAAGTTTCCGACGAGTCTCGAACATGTCCCGACTTTCCGATACCCCGCTTTCCGTGCTCGACCTGGCACCGATCCGCCAGGGCGGTACCATCGCCGACAGCTTTGCGGAGAGCGTGGCACTGGCACGGCTGACCGAACGCCTCGGCTTCACCCGCTACTGGCTGGCCGAGCACCACAGCCTCGACGGCATCGCCAGTGCCGCCACCGCGGTGCTGATCGGCCATATTGCCGGCGCCACCTCGCGCATCCGCGTGGGCAGCGGCGGCATCATGCTGCCCAACCACCCGCCGCTGGTCATCGCCGAGCAGTTCGGCACCCTGGAGACCCTCTACCCGGGCCGCATCGACCTGGGGCTGGGGCGCGCCCCTGGCTCCGACGCCGCCACCATGGCCGCGCTGCGCCGCGACCCCTACGCCGGGGCCGAGAACTTCCCCGAGCTGCTCGCCGAGCTGCAGGGCTTTCTCGACGACGAGCAACCCGGCCAGCGCGTGCGTGCGGTGCCCGGCCAGGGCACCCGGGTGCCGCTGTGGCTGCTCGGCTCCAGCGGCTACAGCGCCCAGCTCGCCGCCCGCGAGGGGCTGCCGTTCGCCTTCGCCGCCCAGTTCGCCCCGGGCTACCTGCACGAGGCGTTGCGCCTTTATCGCGACAACTTTCGCCCCTCGGCACGGCTCGAGCGCCCCTACGCCATGGTCGGGCTGCCGGTGATCGCCGCCGAGGACGACGCGCGCGCCGAGTGGCTTGCCTCTACCACCCGCCAGAAATTCCTCGGCATGGTGCGCGGCCGCCGTACCCGCTCGCTGCCGCCGGTCGATACCCTCGACTGGACGCCGATGGAGCGGGTCCAGGTGGAGCAGTTCCTCGGCGCGGCAGTGATCGGCGGGCCCGACACCGTGCGCGAGGGGCTCGAGCGCTTCCTCGAGCAGACCGGCGCCGACGAGCTGATGCTCAACAGCGACCTCTATGCCCACGACGACCGCCTGCGCAGCTACGAGATCGTCGCCGAGGTGTGGCGCCAATGACCACGTCCACCCCCGGGGCCCGGCTCGATCTCGCCGGCGTCCTCGCCGGCATCCGTCGCATGGCGCCGCTGTCGCTGTTCGTGGTGATCTTCGGCCTGGCCTTCGGCGTGGCGGCGCTGTCGCGCGGGCTCTCGGGCCTCGAAGCAGTGCTGATGAGTGCGCTGGTGTTCGCCGGTGCCTCGCAGTTCGCCGCCCTGGAGCTGTGGGGCCCCGAAATTCCGCTGCTGCCGCTGGTCGCCACCACCTTCGCCATCAACGCCCGCCACCTGCTGATGGGGGCCGCCATCCAGCCGTGGCTGGCGCATCTCCCTCCGGCACAGCGCTACGCCAGCCTGGTGGTGATGAGCGATTCCAACTGGGCCATGGCCGCCGCCGATCGCCAGCGGGGCGAGACCAACGTCGGCATGCTG
The DNA here is from genome assembly GCF_015992245.1 of Halomonas sp. SS10-MC5. Taxonomy (NCBI): domain Bacteria; kingdom Pseudomonadati; phylum Pseudomonadota; class Gammaproteobacteria; order Oceanospirillales; family Halomonadaceae; genus Halomonas; species Halomonas sp. SS10-MC5. The sequence goes on from NZ_CP065435.1 coordinate 3,998,362, forward strand.
GTGGGCGGCGGCATCGCGCTGTGGCTGACCTGGCTTGCCGGCACGCTGCTCGGCGTGCTCTTCGGCAGTGGCATCGACGAGCCCGAGCGCTTCGGCCTCGACGTGATCATGGGCTGCTTCCTGCTGGCGATGCTGGTGGGCGGACGACGCGACCTGTCGATGCTGTTGCCGTGGAGCGCCGCCGCGCTGGCCGCGCTGGCCGCCATGGCCTGGTTGCCGCCTCACTCCCATGTGATCGTCGGCGCCCTGGCCGGCGGACTGGCCGGCCTGCTGGTTTCGCCCGGGCACGGAGAGCGGGAGGCCGCCGCATGAGCCTGCCCTCGACGCTGGTGGGAGCGGTCGTCGCCATCCTCCTCATGGCGCTAGTCACCTACATGACCCGCGCCGGTGGTGTGTTCGTGATGGCGCGGATTCCCATCGGCCCCAGGGTGGAGCGCTTCATCAACGCCATGGCGGGCTCGGTGCTGGTAGCAGTGATCACGCCCATGGCCTTCCAGGGCGACTGGGGCGCACGCCTGGCGCTGGTGGCCACGCTCGCGGTGATGCTGGCCACGCAGAAGACGCTGGCGGCGATCAGCGCCGGCATCGCGACCGCAGCGCTGTGGCGGCTGCTCGCATAGGGGAACGATCCCCGGCCCGTAGCCTCAAAGGGACAGCCATTCCGCACGCCGCTTGGCGGCGCCATCATCGGAGATGCTCATGTTCGACAACGACCCGCGCCGCAACGCTGCCTGGCAGGCGGCCCAGCAATGGCGCTCCCGGGCGCGGCAGGCCCCTCGCGGCCCCTTGGGTGGGCTCAAGCTCATCGTCACCTGGCTACTGTTCGGCCTGCTGCTGATCGTCGGCACCGTGCTCGGCCTGTTCTTCCTGCTGCTGGGCTGGGCCATGCTGCCGATCGTGCGCTACCGCATGAAGAAGCGCCTCGAGCAGATCCGCGCCGAGCAAGCCAAGGACGCCGGCGGCGGCTACCACTACCGCGAGACCCACTACCGCGAGACCCGCTATCGAGGGAATCCCGGAGCGGGCGAGCATGAGCTGCTCGAGGGCGACTACGAGGTGCGCGACGATGAGCGCAGGGGATGACCGCCCGCCTCACGGCGCGAAGTCGACAAGCCACGCTATGCAGTGGAAAAGGTAGCCGGACTGCCATACCTTGAGCCATACGATCCCGAATGCTTCCGGAGACAACAACAATGCCTCGACTTCGGACGACAGCGGCCGGCGCGCTGCGCCAGACGGCGCTCGCCTGCCTGCTGCTCCCCCTCGCCGCGGCGAGCCTGGCCAACGACTACCCCACCGAGGCACGCGTCGACTACGTGCTGGGCTGCATGGCCTCCAACGGCAACGATTACCTGACCATGCAGAAGTGCGCCTGCAGCATCGACGTGATCGCCGAGCATCTGCCCTATGCCACCTACGAGCAGGTCGAGACGGTGCTGGGCATGCAGGACCAACGCGGCGAACTCGGCGTGCTGTTCCGCACCGAGCGCGGCATGCAGGACCAGGTCGACGCTCTGCGTCAGGCCCAGGCCGACGCCAACCTGCGCTGCTTCTGAGGCCACGTGACGCGCCCCCGCCGCTCCTTCGGCCTGCCGCCGATCGGCCTCGCGCTGGCGATGCTCGTCATCCCGACACCGGGCATCGCTGCCGAGCTTGCCGAGGGCGAGCGCCTGTTCCGTTCGCAGTGCATCGGCTGCCACAGCATCGAGCCCGGCCGGCACCTGGCCGGGCCCAGCCTGCACGGCGTGTTCGGCCGCGCGGCCGGCAGCCTCGCGGACTTCGACTACTCGCCGACGCTGCAAGAAGCCGAGCATGTGTGGAACCGCGAGACCCTCGACGCCTTCCTCGCCGGGCCCGATGCCTTCCTGCCTGGCACCCGCATGGTGCTGTGGGGGCTCGACGAACGCTCGCGCGGCCGCATCATCGACTACCTGGAGAGCGTCGCCGAGCCCTGACGCACTCAGTCGCCGCCGCCCCCCTTGCGTGCCAGCAGTCCCCGGGAAGGGTTATAGCCGAGAATCGCCAGCGCCAGCAGCAGCGCCGCCACCGCCACGCTGATCGTCACCGCCTCGGCGTTGAAGCGCTGGTACATGGCGAAGCGGATCATCTCCACGGCATGGGTGAAGGGGTTGAGCGCGGCGATCTGGTAGACCAGGTAGCTGCCCTCACGGATGCGCCACAGCGGATAGAGCGCCGAGGAGAGGAAGAACAGCGGGAAGATGACGAAGTTCATCACCCCGGCGAAGTTCTCCAGCTGGCGGATGAGGGAAGAGAGCAGCAGCCCCAGCGCACCGACCATGAACCCCGTCACCAGCAGCGCTGGCAGCACGTAGAGGTAGCCCAGCGGGGGCGCCTGGATGCCGTAGGCCCAGGCGATGGCGAGGAACACGTAGACCTGCACCACCGAGACCAGGGTGCTGGCCAGGAGCTTGCACAGCAGCAGGTACCAGCGCGGGAAGGGGCTGACCAGCAGCACCCGCATGCTGCCCATCTCGCGGTCATAGACCATGGACAGCGAGCTCTGCATGCCGTTGAACAGCTGGATCATGCCCACCAGCCCCGGCACGATGTAGACCTCGTAGAGGATGTAGGTCTGGTAGGGCTCGGTCATGGCGACACCCAGCGCCATGCGAAAGCCGGTGGCGAACACGAACAGCCACACCAGCGGCCGCACCAGCGCGGCCAGGAAACGGCTGCGCTGGTGCAGGAAGCGCAGCAGCTCGCGCCCCACCACGCCGCGCAGGCAGTGCAGCCAGGGCATCACTTGCATGCGGCCTCCTCGTCCCCGACCAGCAGATCGAAGGCTTCGCCCAGGGTCTCGACGCCGAGCCGGGCGGTGAGCGCCTCGGTGCGCTCGTCGGCCAGCAGCTTCCCGCGGTGCAGCACCACGACCCGGTCACCGGGGCGTACCTCGTCGATCAGATGGGTGGCCCACAGCACCGCCACGCCCTCCTCGGCGCACAGCCGATGGGCATGCTCGACCAGCTCGCGGCGCGAGGCGATGTCGAGCCCCACGGTAGGCTCGTCGAGCAGCAGCAGGCGCGGCCCGTGCATCAGGCCACGGGCGATCTCCACCCGCCGCCGCTGGCCGCCGGAGAGGCGCCGCACCCGCGTGCGCCGCTGATCGTCGAGGCCTACGCGCTCGAGCTGCGCCAGCGCCCGGGCCTTCGCCTCGCGCCGCCCCATGCCGTGCAGGGCGCCATGGTAGGCGAGGTTCTGCGCCACGCTGAGATCGAGATCCAGGGTCGGCTGCTGAAACACCACGCCGATGCGGGCGTGGGCCTGCACCGCCTGGCGACGCACGTCATAGCCACCGATGCGGATCTCGCCCTGGCGGCGGTCGTGCAGCCGCGTGATCAGCGAGAACAGCGTGGTCTTGCCGGCGCCATTGGGGCCGAGCAGCACGACGAACTCCCCGGCCTCGACGCTCAGGGAGACATCATCGAGCACCCACCTGTCGCCGTAGGCAAAGCTCAGCTGGCGGATCTCCAGGGCAGGCACCGCTTCGCCATGCCGAACGTTGGCGTCGCTCACGGCTCGACGATCACACCCCAGGGGAAGCGTCCCACCGGGATCGACTTGACCGCCCGCAGGCCGTCCACCTCGATCATGGTGACGTCGCCGCTGACGCCGTTGGTGGTGTAGAGCCGGCTCTCGTCGCCGTTGAGCGCCAGGTGCCAGACCCGCTGGCCGACCAGAAGGTAGTCGAGCACCTCGTAGCTCTGCTGATCGATCACCGCCACCCGGTTGGAGGGCCCCAGGGCGACGAAGGCATAGCGCCCGTCGGAGGTCAGCGCGACGCCTACCGCCTGCACGGTTTCCCGCGGCACCCCGGGCACGTCGAAGCGGATCACGTGCTCGACATCGAAGCTCTCCTCCATGTCGAGGATGGAGACGGTGCCGGCAATCTCCGACGAGACCCAGGCCTTGCGGCCATCGTGAGTGAACTCGGCATGCCGCGGCCGAGCCCCCACCAGGCGATGATGTACCGCCTCCATAGCCTCGAGGTCGATGATGTGCGCCATGTTGGAGGTCTCGCTGGTGGAGATCAGCCAGCGCCCGTCGGGGCTGATGCCAAGCCCCTCCGGCTCGACTCCCACCGGGATCTCGGTGACCAGGGTGCGCCGCTGGTAGTCGAGCACCGAGACGATGTTGTCGTCCTCGTTGGAGACGTAGACGTGGGGGCGGTTGGGGTCGACGCGGATCACCTCCGGATCGTCGCCCGCGGATTGGCTGCGCACCACCTGCAGCGTCTCGAGGTCGATCATGTCGATGGATTCGTCGTCGCCCACCGCCACGAACAGCTCGCTGCCGTCGCTGCTGAAGGCCATGGCGCGGGGACGGCGGCCGACGCGGATGGTTTCCACGACTTCCAGGGAGTCGCCGTCGATCACCGAGACGGTGTTGTCCTTCTCGTTGGAGACGAAGATCCGCTCCGCCTGGGCACTCGCGGGCAACAGCGTCAGCGCCCCCAGGACCAGCCCGAGCAGGCCATGCTCGAGCCTCGTTTCGCGGCGATTCAGAAGCGGCATGTCGATTCCCCCTCGTCGGCGCCCAGCGAATCGAGCGGCGTGCGTGAATGCAGGTAGCCTTCCTGCGGCGACACCGAGGCCACCATGCGCGGCCCGGTGATCAGGATCGGCTGACGAAGCTGGTGGTTCCATCGGCGATAGCTGACCGGCAGGCCCAGGTAGCCGGCCAGCTCGAACTCCTCGCCGAGCAGGTAGTCGAGGATCGCCTGGCGCTCGACGGAACCGGTGCGCGCCGCCGCCTCGCCCAGCGAACGCACCGCCAGCCAGGCGCCAAAGTCGCGCGGCGTCATCCAGCGCTCGGCGTGCTCCTCGAAACGGCGCTGCAGCTGCACCGCTCCCCAGGACTCGTGGGCGCGGTGCCAGGGCGTGGCGATCAGCCCCTGGGTGCCGACCACCGGCCGCGGCAGCCAGGTCTGGTAGGGGAAGTACTCGCCGAAATAGTCGGTCTCGTCGGCGATCACCAGCACGTCGTGTTCGGGCAGCTCCTGCACGAACACCGGGATCTCGCGCTGGATGGCATGAAAGCCCCCTTCGGCGCGGCGCGCCATGGGGTCGTAAGGCCACTGCCGATCGCCCACGATGCGGTGGCCGTAGCGCTCGGCGGCGGCGCGCAGCGCCTCGGCCAGGATCCGATCCTCCTCGGTGTTGCCGTAGACCAGCGCCCAGCGATCCCACCGCTTGAAGCCGAGGAACTGGGCCAGGGCATCGGCCAGCATGCGCCGGCTGGGGGTGGTGTGGTAGAGCGCGGGATGACACGCCTCGCCGCGCAGCGCGTCGTCCGGCGAGCCGGCGTTGAACACCACCCGATCGCCGCGCGCGGGATGTGCCATCAGCTCGCTCACGGCTTCGCCGGGCAGGCCGCTGACAATCCACTCCACGCCCTGTTCGACCAGCGCCTCCAGCGCCGCACCGACGTCGCCGCCCTGGGCCACTTCCGCCTCGTGCAGCACGAACTCCTGCCCCAGGAACTGCGCCGAGGCGTTGTTGTCGCTGATCCCCAGGCGGGCGCCCTGCACGCCTTCGTCGTCGAGCACGGGGTCGAGCACCGAAAGCGGCTCCCGGTCGTCGGGGCGCTCCATGCCCAGGTAGCCCACGACGATGGGCTCCAGCGTCTCGGCCGCCAACAGCGCCGGCCAACCCAGGCCACAGGCCAGCCCCCCCAGCGCCAGCCAGCGAAGGGAACGCGGTAATGTGCTCATGCGTGCTCCTCAGGCAGCCTGCGCTGCTGCCGTTGTCATGGGTTCTCACCACCTGGCTCGGGCATGTGCGCCATGATCTCCCGGACCATGCGGGACAGCCGTTCTTCCAGCAGGTAGGGCTGGTCGCACATGGCCGGCAGCGCCTGCTGGCGATGCTGGAAGGTGCGCTGCTCCCAGAACAGCGCCTCGGAGAGCCGCTCGGCCTCTGCTGCGTCGGTCCCCTCCTCGGCACGGCGCTGCTCCAGCTCGTCGACCATGTCCGAGATCGCCTCCAGGCGTGCGAGCTGGGCGCGGGAGGCACGGCGAATCCCTTCGATGGTGCGCCGACGCTCACGGTTGGTGAGCTCGAACAGGCCGGCGAAGAGCAGCGTCAGGCGCCGCTCCACCTCCTCGTCATTCGCGGCCTCCTCGTCCAGCGTTTCGACGAACTCACGTACCCGCGCCAGCGCCTGGTCCACCGGAGTCGAGCGCGAGGTGGCGAAGCGCGCGACCCGGCCGACCTCCTCATCCTCCCACCAGGCCTGCTCCAGCTCGTCCGGCGATGGCCCGGTCCACAGAGTGCCCCAGGCCAGCTCGGGAATCAGACGCTGCACGCAGGGCCAATCGGGCGGCCCCGCCGCGGCGCGCTGGGCCTCGACCGGGGCCACCCCCGCCAGGGCCAGGCCCACGGCGACGCCCAGCGACAGCAGGGACACACGATGCGCTCCCCTCATGAACCCTCTCCCTGGCCAGCTTCGATCAATCGGCCACGCCGGTCGAGCAGCGGCACCCCGTAGTCGGCGAGGATGGCGTCGATCTCCGCCTGGTGGCGGTCAATGAAGTCGTTGATCCAGTCCTTCCAGTGGGGCTCGCCGTGCCTGACGCCCATGGTGATGCGGTAGTCGAGCTGGGCACCCGTGTCGTCGTCGACCAGCGGAATGACCTCAAGCGGCGGGTCCTGCCGGGCCGCGTAGTAGCCGGCCAGCGGCCCCCACAGCACGGCACCGTCGGTATGGCCGCTGACGACGTCCTCGATGGCGTCGCGCACCGGTGCGCGCACCCGGGTATCGACCATCAACGGGTAACCTTGTATCCGCGCCCCGCTGCGGCGCAGCGGCACCGCCGGCGGGGTCTCGGCCACCACGCCGATGCGCCGCCCCTCGAAGGCCGGGTCGCTCAGGCGGGTGACGTCGAGCTCGGAATCCTCGGGCACCACCAGGGAGTACACCGAGCGGTAGTAGGGGTTGGTGTTCTGCACGAACTCGTAGCCGGCCGGCGTGCCCATGATCAGGTCGCAGACGCGCAGCTCCAGGGTGTTGCGCACGAAACCCATCACCTGGGGCGCCCAGACGTAGGTCAGGGGCACCCCCAGGTCTTCTGCCATCATCTCGGCGATACGATTCTCGAAGCCCTCGCCGGCCTGGTTGCTGAAGGGGAGATTGTTGCCATCGGCACAGACCCGCAGGGCCTCGCGCTCCTGGCGTTCCGGGGGTTCGGCGACGGCGGTACTGGCAGCGACCAGGCCCAGGATCAGCATCGCGGTACGCACGCTTTGACGGCAGGCAGCTCTCATGCATCCTCCGCTGGCGGAAATGACACGGCGAACGGAGCCCCGTTCACTCGGCGTTCGCTTCCTCGGCGGCCTCGGCCTCTTGCTCCCCTGCCACGCCGTTTGCGTCGCTCTTCGCGTCCGGCTCCTGCATCGATTCGATGATCTCGGGGCGACCTCGCCCCAGACCGCCCTCGCCGCGTGCGCGCAGGTAGCTGAATATCTTTGGAATATTGCCCATGACGTTGGGATCGTCGGCAAAGGAGGGCATCACCTGGCCGGGCTGAACCTCACGCCCCGAGGCGATGGTGCCGGCGAAATTCTCCCAGCCACGCCGCTCCACGGCGCGAACAAGGTTGGGCGCAAAGGAGGAGCCCAGGCCATCCGGCCCGTGGCAGGCCATGCATACCCGGGTGTAGATGAGGTAGCCCTCGTAGGTGTCGGGGTCGACCTTGCCGTCCTCGACGACGAAGGCCCCGGGCGCCTCGCCGGTGACGCGATGCTCCTCGGCCAGGCCGGCCTGGACCAGCCCCAGCGTCAGCAGGGCGGCGAACGTGGGAAGAATACCGTGGCGGGCACGTGCGAATAGCGTCATGCAGGTCTTCCTTCTACAGCGGACGCGCCGTAAGCGACGACGCCGGAAAGACGAGGTTGGGCAGGTATGGCAGCGCCATACCCGCCCGATCATGTACCGACTCAATCCGGTAGCGCGAACACCGTCAGCACACCGCCGAGCTTGGTGTAGTCACCCAGCGCAGAGAAGGCACTCACCGCGCCGAGCCCGTCCTCGGGGTTCTCCAGACCGGCCGCCAGGCCGATGCCGGCCCAACCGCCGACCCCCGAGAGCACAGCCACGTACTGCTTGCCTTCGTGCATGAAGGTGTTGACGTTGCCGATGATCCCGGAGGGGGTCTTGAAGCGCCACAGCTCCTCGCCGCTCTCGATGTCGACGGCCTTCACGTGCCCTTCCAGCGTGCCGTAGAAGGCCAGGTCACCGGCGGTAGCCAGCGCCCCGCTCCACACGGCGAAGCGTTCATCGATCTCCCACACGGTCTCGCCGGCGACCGGATCCCAGGCGATGAAGCTGCCCATGCGCCCTTCCATGCTGCCGTTCTGGGTCGGCGCCGGCATCATGGTCAGCGTCGCGCCCACGTAGGGCTGGCCGGCCACGTACTCGGCCTCGAAGGGCTCATAGTTCATGCAGATGCGGTTGATGCCGGCATAGATCAGCCCGGTGCGCGGCGAGTAGGCGCTCGGCTGCATGTTCTTGGCCCCCATGGCGGTGGGGCAGATGTCGGTGGTGTTGACGTTCACCCCCTGGCGGTAGGTGCTGTACTGCTCGTTGACGTTGGGTCGGCCGGTCTCCATGTCGTAGTCGTCGGCCCAGTTGGTCTCGGGCGCGAACTTCTCCGCCACCAGCAGCTCGCCGGTCTCGCGGTCGAGCAGGAAGCCGAAGCCGGTGCGGTCGATGATCGCCAGCCCCTTGCGCTGCTCGCCCTCGATCTCGACGTCGATCAGCTGGTTCTCGTTGACCCCGTCGTAGTCCCACTCGTCGAAGGGCACCTTCTGATAGACCCACTTGACCGAGCCGTCGTTGGGATCACGAGCGAACACGGTGATGGCCCACTTGTTGTCGGCCGGCTCGCCGTCCTTGGTACGCTGCTCGGGGTTCCAGGTCCCCGGGTTGCCGGTGCCGTAGTAGATCAGGTCGAGCTCGGGGTCGTAGGTGATCCAGCCCCAGGGCGCGCCGCCGCCGCGCTCCCACTCGCCCTCGGGCCAGGTGGAAACGCCGAGGTCGGCCTCGCCGATCGGCTCGCCCAGCATGGTGGTGGTCTCGGGATCGATCAGCACCTCGTCGTCCGGCCCGGTGGAGTAGCCGCGCCACACCTGCTCGCCGGTCTCGACGTCGTAGGCGGTGAGGTGGCCGCGGATGCCGTACTCGCCGCCGCTGACACCGATCAACACCTTGTCGTGCACCACCAGCGGCGACATCGTGTTGGTCTCGCCGACGGTGTGGTCGCCGTTGCTGACGTCCCACAGCAGCTCGCCGGTCTCGGCATCCAGCGCGATCAGGGTGTTGTCGGCCTGGCCGAGGAACAGGCGGCCATCGGCGTAGGCCAACCCGCGGTTGACCGTGTCGCAGCACATCACCGGTATGACACGGGAGTCCTGGTCCGGCTCGTAGCTCCAGATCACCCGGCCCTCGTCCTCCAGGTCGAGGGCGAAAATCTTGTTGGGGAAGGGGGTGTGTATGTACAGGCGGCCGTCGCCGACATAGAGGGGGCCACCCTCGTGGCCGCGCAACACCCCGGTGGAGAACTGCCAGACCGCGCGCAACTCATCAACGTTGTCGCGGTTGATCTGGTCCAGCTCACTGAAGCGATTGCCCTGATAGTTGCCCAGTTGGGTCGCCCAGTACTCCGGGTTCTGCTGGAGTTCGAGTTGATTCTGGTTGGCGTGCGCCACCGATATGGCCATCAACCCCATGGCCGCAATTGCATAACCTGTCTCCCTAAGCATGGCGTGGTCTCCGTCTCACTGAAGGTGTGCCTGGGGAAACGGCACATCTTGTATCGTTGTGTTTCAGCTATTGACACTGTGAAGGTCTAGCACAACTTTCCGCGGCCACAGGGAAAAAGGCGTAATTTGGGCATCGCTTAAAGCTCAAAAGACTATTGCCTCTTGGCAACAATCCCTTCGCTTCGCCAGGTAAGCCGCATCGCAGCGGCGTTTCAAAGGGTTTCCGTCGCCCTTCCGTCCGGACTTATTCGACTTAGGTCGAAAGGCAGTCGCGCCGTTCGCTGCTTTACTGGAAGTGCATGCCATCAAATCCACCCCAATGTGGAGGGGCTCCTATGTGGACCAAGCCTGCGTATACCGATCTCCGTCTCGGTTTCGAAGTCACGCTGTACATCTCCAACCGCTGAACTCAGGGCATGAGGCAGCATCGACCGGCTGACGCTCTCCTCGGGCGTCAGCCGTCGTTCGTTTACACCGGCAACGGAGCCCTGCATGCACGTACTGGTTCTGGGCGCGGCCGCCGGCGGCGGCTTTCCCCAGTGGAACTGCAACTGCTCGCTGTGCCGCGGCCTGCGCGAGGGCCGCATCGACGCGACACCCCGCACCCAATCGTCGATCGCCATCAGCAGCGACGGCGAGCGCTGGCTGCTGTGCAACGCCTCGCCCGACATCCGCGCCCAGCTGGCCGCCAACCCTGAACTCCATCCGCGCCGGATCCCCCGCGACAGCGGTATCAGCGGCGTGCTGCTGGTGGATGCCCAGATCGATCACGCCACCGGCCTCTTGTCGCTGCGCGAGGGCTGTCCCTTCGACGTGTGGTGCACGCCCAACGTGCACCAGGACCTGAGCAGCGGCTTTCCTCTGTTCACCATGCTGGAGCACTGGGGCGGCCTGGCCTGGCGTCCCATCGCCATCGACGAGGCCCATCAGGAGGCCGAGTTCGAAGTCCCGGCCTGCCCCGGTCTAGCCTTTACCGCCGTGGCGCTGACCAGCAACGCACCGCCCTACTCGCCACGCCGCGGCGCCCCCACACCGGGCGACAACATCGGCCTGCTGATCGAGGACCGCGCGCGCGGCACGCGGCTGTTCTACGCCCCCGGGCTCGGCCGGCTCGACGAGCGGGTGCGCGGTTTCCTGCGCCAGGCCAACTGCGTACTGGTCGACGGCACCCTGTGGCACGACGACGAGCTGATCCGTGCCGGCGTGGGACAGGCCACCGGCACCGACATGGGCCACCTGGCGCTGGCGGGCAGCGGTGGCTTGCTGGAGGCGCTGGGGGAACTGCCCCGGTCGACTCGCCGAGTGCTGATCCACATCAACAACACCAACCCGCTCCTCGACGAGCGTTCGCCGGAGCGGGCCGTACTGGATGAGACCGGCATCGAGGTCGCCTTCGACGGCATGCGCCTGGAGATATGAACCGACCCCTGACTCCGACGTCACAACGATAACGATCACTCCGCCACGCAAGGGAAGGAAGCGCCTCATGAGTTCCATCGCATCCCCTTTCGCTGCCTCGACGAGCGAACTCGCCCCCCCGCCCCTCTCTGCCGAGGCCTTCCGCGACGCCCTGCTGGCCAAGGGGGCCTACTACCACATCCATCACCCCTACCAGGTCGACATGGCCGAGGGGCGCGCCACGCCGGAACAGATCCGCGGCTGGGTCGCCAACCGCTTCTACTACCAGGTGATGATCCCGCAGAAGGATGCCGCGCTGCTGGCCAACTGCCCCGATGCCGCCACCCGCCGCCGCTGGATCCAGCGCCTGCTCGACCACGACGGTCGCGATGACGACGCCGGCGGCATCGAGGCATGGCTGACCCTGGGCGAGGCGGTCGGGCTGACCCGCGATGAACTGTGGGCCCAGGAGCACGTGCTGCCCGGCGTGCGCTTCGCCGTCGACGCCTACGTCAACTTCGTGCGCCGGGCGAGCTGGCAGGAGGCGGCGATCTCGTCGCTGACCGAGCTGTTCGCCCCCCAGGCGCACCAGAGCCGGCTCGACACCTGGCCGGGTCACTACCCCTGGATCGACGAGGCCGGTTACGGCTACTTCCGCAAGCGCCTCAAGGAGGCCCGACGCGACGTCGATCATGGCCTGGAGGTGGCGCTGGCGGTGTGCACCACCGCCGCCGCCCAGCAGCGCGCCCTGGAGATCCTGCAGTTCAAGCTCGATGTGCTGTGGAGCATGCTCGACGCCATGACCCTGGCCTACCAGCTCGGGCGCCCGCCCTATCACAGCGTGACCGACCAGCGCGTTTACCACCGGGGGCTTTGATGGCTATGATCGACTCGACCAGCGTCTATCGCCTGCGCCCCGGCTGGCGCCTGCAGTGGGAACAGGCCCAGGGCCGCCACGTGCTGCTCTATCCCGAGGGCATGGTGCAGCTCAACGACAGCGCCGGGGCCATCCTGGCCCAGCTCGACGGCCGGCGCGACGTGGCCGACGTGGTGGCGAACCTGCAGGCCCGGTTTGCCGATGCCCCCGCCGCGGAGATCGAACGGGACGTGCACGACTTCCTGCTCGACGCCGCACGACAAGGGTGGATCCAACATGACTGACCGTACCCACACCGCTGCCGTCAACGGTGCCACCGGCGCCCCGCTGTGGCTGCTCGCCGAGCTGACCTACCGCTGCCCGCTGCAGTGCGCCTACTGCTCCAATCCGCTCGACTTCGCCGCGGTGAAGGAGGAGCTCGCCACCGAGGAGTGGCTGGACGTGCTGGCCCAGGCCCGCGCCATGGGCGCGGTGCAGATGGGCTTCTCCGGCGGCGAGCCGCTGGTGCGCCAGGACCTCGAGACCCTGGTGGCCGAGGCGCGCCGGCTCGGCTTCTATACCAACCTGATCACCTCCGGGCTGGGGCTCGACGAGGCGCGCATCGCGGCGCTGCACGCGGCCGGCCTCGACCATATCCAGATCAGCCTGCAGGCCTCCGACCCGGACGTCGCCGCGGCGGTGGCCGGCTCGCCCAAGGCCCACGCCAGGAAACTCGCCATGGCCCGCGCGGTCAAGGCCGCCGGTTACCCGATGGTGCTCAACGTGGTGCTGCATCGTCACAACATCGACGAGCTCGACGCCATCATCGCCCTGTGCGACGAGCTGGGTGCCGACGCCGTGGAGCTGGCCAACTGCCAGATGTACGGCTGGGCGCAGCTCAATCGCGAGGGGCTGCTGCCGAGCCGCGAGCAGCTCGAAACGGCCGAGGCCACCACCGCGCGCTGGCGCGAGCGGCTGGCGGCGCAGGGGCGCGACATGCGCCTGCTGTTCGTGGTGCCCGACTACTACAACGACCGTCCCAAGGCGTGCATGGGCGGCTGGGGGGCGATCTTCATGACCGTGGCGCCCGACGGCGCGGTGCTGCCGTGCCACAGCGCACGGATACTGCCGATGACCTTTCCCAACGTGCGCGAGCGGCCGCTGCGCGAGATCTGGTACGACAGCGAGGCCTTCAACCGCTACCGCGGCGATGGCTGGATGCGCGAGCCGTGCCGCCGCTGCGACGAGCGCCACCGGGACGTCGGCGGCTGCCGCTGCCAGGCCTACCTGCTCACCGGTGACGCCGCCGCCACCGACCCGGTCTGTTCGCTGTCGCCGGAGCACCACCGGATCGAGGCCGCCCGCCATCAGGCCGAGGCCGGCGAGCGCTCCGTTACCGGCCTGACCCCGCGCAACGTGCACGAGTCACGGGTGTTCTGCCGCGCATGAACGCCCCATTCCCCATACCCGACGACGAGGCTGCCCGGCGCGCGGGGCTGTCGCCGGGCAGCCGGCTGCACGAGGCCCGCCTGGCCAACGGCTTGGCGATCGCCGCCGCCGAAGTGCCCGACGCTCGCCAGCAGCGCCTGGTGGGTGTGGTGGACGTGGGCTATCTGGACGAACCCGACGACTGCCGCGGCCTGGCGCACCTGCTCGAGCATGCCCTGTTCCTGGGCTCGACGGGGTTTCCCCGGGCAGGCGAACTGGCCGGCTGGATCGGCGAGCGCGGCGGTCGCTACAACGCCCGCACCGACGAGACCGCGACCGACATCCACCTGCACCTGTCGCCCGGCGATGCCGACGAGGGGCTGGCCCGACTGGTGGACATGCTGGCCCGCCCACGCTTCGATCCCGATCGCATCGCGCATGAGGTGGCGGTGATCGATGCCGAATTCCACGCCCGGCTGGCCGACCCGATGCTGCACCGGCTGGCGGCCCTCGGCCGGCTCTGCCGCGAGGGGCATCCCGCCCGGCTCTGCCACGCCGGCCATCGCGATACCCTCGACGACGACATGCCCCGACTAGTCGGCCGGCTCACCGACTTCCACCGCCGCCACTTCCATGCCGAGCGCATGGCGCTGGTAATGCTGGGCCCGCTGCCGCTCGAAGCACAGCTGGATCTGCTCACGCGGCATGGCGCAGCGCTACCGCCGGGCGACACGCCGCCGCCACAGCGGGCCTGGCGTTGGGGCCCGCCCGGCGGCGTGGCCTGGCATACCCCCGCGCCCAAGGCCGGCGCCTCGTCGCTCGAACTCATCTGGCCACTGCCCGAGGAGACGGCCGCCCATGCCGACTGGCTCGCGGCCGTGACGGCCCGGCTGGCCGACGGCCGCCTCGCCGCCACCCTGCAGGCCGCCATCGAGCTCGACCGACTCGCGGTCACGCTCACGCCGGAGGGGATGGGCCGTGCACTGGCCCTGCGCCTGGCGCCGGCGCCCGACCTGGAGTCGGTGCAGGCGATGCTGAGCGCCTGTCGCAGCGCGATGGAGCACGCGCTGGCGACACCACTGCCCACCCCGCCCGCAGCGACCGCGGACCTCGACGCCTGGCCCCGGCGGCACGGCGTCCAGTTGGCTGCCGGCCACGATCTCACCCGCGCTGCGGCCGACACCCCTGTCGAGCCGCCGCGGGCCTGGCTGGCGCCCGGGCAGTGCCGGCTGCTGTGGCAGTCTCCCGCCACACCGCACCGCTGGTCGACGCTGGTGGAAACCGGCACCGCCTGGCGCATCCAACCACCGCCGAGCGAGAACGCGCCGCTGCCCTGGCGGGCACCGCCTGCGCTCAACGTGCGCCCGCTCGGCCCGGATACCGGCGACCCGGCCCCGCGCCGGCCGCGCCATGACGAACGGCTCAGCCTGTGGTGCGGTGAGCCGATACGCCTGGCGGACGCCCCGGCGGCCAGCCTCTGCCTGGGCTGGCCCGCACCCGCGGCGCACCAGGCCGCCCGGCTGGCCCAGTGGCGGCGGAACCTTCTGCCGCTGCGTCAGGCCGCCGCCAGCCAGGGCATGCGCATTCATTGTGCGGGAGATGTCCGCGGCGACTGGCTGATCGCCACGGGCACGGCCGAGCGCCTCGACGCCCTGGTGGAGCTGGCCGTGGCCTGCTGGCCGGAGCGGGCGAGCCCGCGCGCGGACGATCAACCCACGGGCCTGCTGGCCCAGCGCCTGCTGACCCTGCTCGAAGCCTCGACGCTGCAGGTGGCACGCGCCGACGCGATGCCGGTGCTGGGCTGGTTGAGCGGCCATGGCGACAGCGGGGCGACCGAGGCGATGATGCACCGCCTCGCCGAACGTCTGTCGGCGGGCCCGCCAGAGGCGGCCGAGCCGTCGCCCCAAGAAGCGAGCGACGACACCCTGCAGCTACCGCCCCAGGGCGGCGACCACGTCGCGATGCTGGAAGTCGCCGGCCCCGACGACTCGCCGCGCAGCCGATGGCTGCTGCGCCTGCTGGCGCAGTGCCACGATGCCGCCTTCCATCACGAGATGCGCCAGCAGCGCGGCCTGGGTTACGTGGCAGTGGTGCGCTATCGCGAAGCCTCGGGCTTCCCGCGGCTGGGCTACGTGGTGCAATCCCCGCACACCGAGCCGGGTGCGTTGCGTCAGGCCATTGCCGACTTCCTGACCCGGCAGGGCGAGGCGCTGGCGCGCCTCACCGCAGCGGAGATGGAGCGTCGCAGGCGCGGCCTGCTCGCCCACGCCGGCCGCCCCGAGACGCAGGCCGAAGCCATCGCCCAGCTGTGGCAGGCGCTGCGCCGCCAGGCCTCCCTGAGCCCTCCGCCGCTGCCCTGGCAGCCGCTGCCCTGGGAGGCCGAGGCGCAGGCGCTAGCCTCGCTCCCCGCCGAGGCGCTTCTCTCCCTGGCGAGCGACCTCGCCGCGGGCCGCCTGGTGCAGCGCTGGTGGCTCCACACCCCCCAGTGAGCCCGGCGCTTCCCCTCGAATGTTGCCAATGGGCAACTCTGTTGTGTCGCCACGTCACAATCCGTTCGTTCCGGCTCACCTAGACTGACAGCAGCGTCGACCCTTTCACGGCCTCATGCGGCCCACGACAACAACCCAGGGAGACCCGTCATGAAATCACGCGCCGCCGTTGCCATGGCCGCGGGCCAGCCCCTCGAGCTCACCGAAATCGATGTCCAGGATCCCAAGGCCGGGGAGGTGCTGGTGCGCATCGCCGCGACCAGCGTCTGCCACACCGACGCCTTCACGCTGTCGGGCGCCGACCCGGAGGGGCTGTTCCCCTCGGTGCTGGGCCACGAGGGGGCCGGCATCGTCGAGGCGGTGGGGCCGGGCGTCACCAGCGTCCAGCCCGGCGATCACGTCATCCCGCTCTACACCGCCGAGTGCGGCGAGTGCAAGTTCTGCCGCTCGGGCAAGACCAACCTGTGCCAGGCGGTGCGCGCCACCCAGGGCCAGGGGCTGATGCCCGACGGCACCTCGCGCTTCTCGCTCGACGGCCAGATGCTGCACCACTACATGGGCTGCTCGACCTTCAGCGAGTACACCGTGCTGCCCGAGGTCTCGCTGGCCAAGGTCTCCAAGGAGGCACCGCTGGACAAGATCTGCCTGCTCGGCTGCGGGGTGACCACCGGCATCGGCGCGGTGCTCAACACCGCCAAGGTCGAGCCGGGTTCCACCGTCGCCGTGTTCGGCCTCGGCGCCATCGGCCTGGCGGTGATCCAGGGCGCCCAGATGGCCAAGGCCAGCCGCATCATCGCCATCGACGTCAACCCCGACAAGTTCGCGCTGGCCAAGCAGTTCGGCGCCACCGACTTCGTCAATCCCAAGGAGCACGCCGACCCGATCCAGCAGGTGATCGTCGACCTGACCGACGGCGGGGTCGACTACTCCTTCGAGTGCATCGGCAACGTCAACGTGATGCGCTCGGCGCTGGAGTGCTGCCACAAGGGCTGGGGCGAGTCGGTGATCATCGGCGTGGCCGGGGCCGGCGAGGAGATCTCGACGCGGCCGTTCCAGCTGGTGACGGGCCGGGTGTGGCGCGGCTCGGCGTTCGGCGGGGTGAAGGGGCGCAGCGAGCTGCCCGGCTACGTGCAGCGCTACATGGACGGCGAGATCAAGATCGACGAGTTCATCACCCACGACATGCCGTTCGAGCAGATCAACGAGGCGTTCGAGCTGCTGCATGCGGGCAAGAGCATTCGTACGGTGCTGCACTATTAACAGGCGCCCGGTGCCGCGCCCATGACAGGCGCCCGGTGCCGCGCCCATGACAGGCGCCGCGCCAAGGACAACGGCGCAGGCGTCAGAAGCCAGGAGAGAAGCGATACACGTCCCAAGCTGTGCCAATGATAACAATGCCCAAGGGCAAGGAGGCACTCATGAGCCTGATGGACATGATCCAGCGCTGGTTCGGCGGCAAGCCCGCCCCACCGAAGGCCGCGTCTGGCAGTGGAACGAGAACCACCTCGGCAACGAGCGCATCCCGTACGCCGCCTCCCGCGGCAGCAAGCCCCTCGACAACGACGACACAGGGGAGTCGATCCACCATGAGCCACCACAGCGTTCACATCCATCCCGCCGTCGACGACGGCGTCAAGCGCGGCAGCGAGAGTTTCACCGGCGGCAAGCTCTACTGCCACTGCAGCAGCAATCAGGTCGAGGTGACGGTCGACGCCCAGTGTGCCCACAACCATGTGTGCGGCTGCACCAAGTGCTGGAAGCCCGAAGGCGCGCTGTTCTCGATGGTGGCCGTAGTGCCCCGCGACAAGCTGCGGGTCACCGCTCACGAGGAGAAGCTCGAAGTGGTCGATCCGGCCGCCGCCATCCAGCGTCATGCCTGCAAGGAGTGCGGCGTACACATGTACGGCCGTATCGAGAACACCGGGCATCCTTTCCACGGGCTCGACTTCATTCACACCGAGCTCTCCTACGACGAGGGCTGGGCCGGCCCCGAGTTCGCCGCCTTCGTCTCGTCGATCATCGAGTCCGGCGCCGACCCGGAGAACATGGGCAACGTCCGTGCGCGGCTGCAGGAGCTGGGCCTGCCGCCCTACGACTGCCTCTCGCCGCCGCTGATGGATGCCATCGCCACGCATACCGCCAAGGCCAAGGGGGTGCTTTGAGCGGGACAGGGCGCCATCTCACAGCCACACACCATGGGCTCGCCGAGTGCGGGCCCATGGTGTCGCGACGCCTACTGACTGGCTGGTAACTCAGTCTCCCAAGTAGGAAAGTGCGCCTGCCACCATGGCCTCGATCCCGGTCCTGAGGGTTTTCCCGTTGCCGGGAAAGTAGTAGGGCGAGTGAGGCATCTCCAGGTGGCGCATCTTCTCCCCCACGCTGGTCCCCGGTGTCGATTGCCAGCGATCCTCCGGCGTGGCGCCGATGAACCAGTAAACGTAAGGGATGTCGCCGCCGCCGAATCCGCCGGCGTCGGCATTGCCGAAGAGCGGGAAGTCCTCGCTGCCGTTCAGACGCGGCATCACATAGAGGCACGCTTCGCCGAAGTGTTGCGCATGGGCCTGGCGTACATGGGCCACCGCCGTCGGGTCGTTGTGCATGGCGATGGTCTCGTTGAGCACGCGGAACGTCGGCGGCTGCGGCGAGCGCCCGGCCTCGCACTCGGCGCGCACGATGCGCTCGATGGCGGCTACCACCTGGCGGTGCAGGGCGTCATCAAAGCTGCGGATATTGATCTCGAGCTCCGCGGAGTGCGGGATGATGTTGGCCTGGGTGCCGGCATGCAGCTTGCCGACCGTGACCACCACCGTCTCCTCGGGCGGCACCTCGCGGGCGACGATGGTCTGCAGGCGGGTCACCACGTGGGCGGCGATCACCACCGGGTCCACCGTCTGGGCGGGCATGGAACCGTGGCCGCCGGCGCCGTGCAGGGTCACCGCCAGGTTGGTGCACGCCGCCATGGCGCTGCCGGTGATATGCCCGACCGTTCCCGCCAGGGCCGGCATGTTGTGCTGCCCCAGGATCACGTCGGGGCGGGCGAAGCGCGCATAAAGGCCGTCGTCGAGCATGGCCCTGGCGCCGCCAAAGATCTCCTCGGCGGGCTGGCAGACCAGCATCAGGGTACCGCGCCAGTGCTCCCTGAGCGCCGCCATCACGCCGGCGGCACCGACCAGGCAGCTGCTGTGCAGGTCATGGCCGCAGGCGTGCATCAGCGGGACGGCATCGCCCCCCTCCGTGGTGGCGGTTTCCCGGCTGGCGAACTCCAGTCCAGTCTCCTCCCGGATGGGCAGTGCGTCCATGTCGCCACGCAGCATCACGGTGGGCCCCTCACCGTTGCGCAGCAGCGCCACCACGCCGGTGCCGCCGACACCACGCGTCACTTCATAGCCCAGCCCCTCGAGGGCGGTCGCGAGTCGCTCGCCGGTGCGGTGCTCCTGGAAAGGCAGTTCTGGGTACTGATGCAACTGCCGATAGAGCGCCTGGAACTCCTCGAAGCCGGCCTCCACCTGGGCGCGCACGGCGCCCTTGAGATCTCGATCGGGGGTTAACGTCGTCATCATGGCCTCCTGGCGGTTAGTGACTGGGGGTGCTGGACACTGGGTGGCCATTGCGCGAGGCGTGGCCGAGCCCCTGCCATGCCGCCACCACGCCCACGTTGAGCAGCATGGCCCAGACGCCGGCATGCCAGCCCAGCGGCGAGCTCCAGGCGAACTCCATCAGCAGGTAGGCCACGCTTCCCGCCAGGGCGCCGGCCATCACGCTGGCACGGCGCAGGCTCGGCAGGAACAGCGCGCCGATGACCATCGGGAAGAGCTGCACGATCAGCCCGTAGGCGCCGAGCAGCAGCAGCACCAGCGAGGCGGGGTTGGCCAGGGCGAACAGGTAGGCGACCAGCGACAGGCCCAGCACGCTCCAGCGCGTCACGCTCACCGTGGTGTGCTCGCTGGCATGTTTCATCACGGTGGGCCCCAGCACGTCGCGCACCAGCACGATGGCGGCGGTATGCGCCAGATTGGCACCGGTGGACATCGCCGCCGCCAGCGCGCCGGAGAGCATCAGGCCGATGACCCAGGGCGAGAAGTCGGCCACGTCGATGACCATGCGCAGCAGCACGGTGTCGGCACGTGTCAACGGCTCGTCGGCAAACACCAGGATGCCGGCGAAGCCGATGAACAGAAGAGGCACCAGCAGGTAGGCGTAGAGCGGGTAGAAGACGCTGACCTTGCGCAGCGTCCGGCCGCTGTCGGCGGAATAGAACTTCATGAACAAATGCGGCCACATGGCACCACCGAAGGCGCTCACCAGCACCGCCGTGCTGAAATAGCCCCAGTGCATACCGGTGGCCCCCGGCATGGTGAGGTACTCCGGCGCCGCCTGCTGTAGCTGGGCAAACATCTCACCCACCCCGCCATAGAGGCGCTCCGGAATCGCCAGCCCCAGGAACCAGGCGATGGCGATCATCATGATGCCCTGAACCAGGTTGGTCCAACCGATGCCGCTCAGACCGCTGCAGAACACGTAGGCCGCCACTACCACGAAGGCCAGCAGGGCGCCGAGCCAGAAGGGGATCAGTCCGCCGGTGGCGGCCTGGAACAGAAGGCCGGCCCCGGCGATCTGGATGGTCAGGTAGGGCACCAGGGCCAGAACACCGATCCCCCCTGCGAGCATGCCCAGCGACTTGCTCCGGTAGTGGTCGGCGATCATGTCACCCTGGGTCAGGTAGCCCTTTTCACGGCCGAGCTCCGCCACCCGCGGCCCCAGCGCCCATATGGTGATCGGAATCAGCGCCAGGTAGGCGAGGATGTAGAAGGCCGGCGAACCGTGCTGGTAGGCCCAGCCCGGCGCGCCGAGGAAGGCAAAGGCGGAAAAGATCTCGGCCCCGAGGATGAAGAACAGGATCACCACGCCGACGTGTCGACCGCCGGCCACGTAGCCCTCCAGGCTGGAATCCGACTGGCCGCGCGCCCGCAGCCCCACCCACAGCACCATGGCGAGATAGGCCAGGGTGATACCGACCACGATCAGGGAATCAGTCATGGCGGTTCCCTCCATGGCGCACCACGAAAGCCACCCACATGCCGGCGAACAGCACCAGCATCCACAGGGCATACCAGAAGAACAGGAAAGGAAGCCCCAGCACGGTGGGCTCGATGCGATTGGCAATCAGGGCGCCGGGCCAGATCATGGCCAGGGTACACAATGAGAAGTGCAGGCCCGTCAGGCGTTGGTAGGTCTTGGTCATGGGATCGTCCAGCTCGCCGCAGCGAGTCTTGTTATGGGTTGTACCTTGACTATGGGCCAGGCCAAGCGATAGAAAAAATATCGATAGTGAATCCCAGCCATATCGTTTTGGTATGAGCTTACTGGAGCCCGCCCATGGAATTCCGTCAGCTCCATTATTTCGTCGCCGTGGTGGAAGAAGGCTCGATTTCGGCGGCGAGCCGCCGGGTGCATGTCGCCCAACCTGCGCTGACCCGCCAGATCCGTCTGCTGGAGGAAGATCTCGAGACGCGCCTATTCGATCGCCATGCCCGGGGCATGCGCCTGACGGTAGCCGGCCAGGCACTCTACGAGGAAGCGCAGGAACTGCTCGACCGGCGCACTCGGCTCAGGGCGCGCCTCTCTGCGCTTGGACAGGGCGTAATCGGCAAAGTCAGCCTGGGCGTGACGGTGACGCACCTGTGGGTGCCTGAGGTGGCAGGACTGCTCGGACGCTATCGCGACCGCTATCCACAGGTGGCCTTCGAGGTCTTCCCGCTGCTCTCGGGGCCGCAGCTGGATCGGCTGCGGGAAGGTAGCCTGGATGCCGGCATTCTCTACCTCGATGAAAGCGGCCCGCCGGGGCTCGAGACCCGCCTGCTGCAGCACGACCACCTGATCCTCGCCGTGCCGGAAGCCTCGCGTTGGGCATGCAAGCCGCCGGCAACACTCCCCGAGCTGGCCGATGCCGACTTCGTGTGGGGCTTCCGCAGCGCCTCACCGATCTACTTCGACCGCATCCAGGCCCACTTCCAGCGCCTCGACTTTCACCCCCGGGTCGTGCAGTACGGCGCGGACAATATCGCCATCCTCAGCATGGTGGCCGCAGGGCTGGGCATCGCCATCCTGCCGGCGGCCAGCAGCTGCCACCCCATGCCCGGCATTCGTTTCGTGAGCCTGCCGGAGCTCGATGCCTGCGCCATGCCGCTGTGGTTCGCCTGGCGACCGGACAACGACTCGCCGGCGCTCGACAACCTGATCGCGCTGGTCGAGAGCTTCGACGCGCCCGCCGGGATGGCCGATTAGGGCCCGTCAATCCGGCACCCCCAGCGCGGCAAACAGCTCGGCGAGTTCCGCCTCCTGGCGCCTGGCCTGCAGCAATTCGGCGTCCTCCACCGCGAAACGGCCCGAGCCGGCGCGCAGGTAGGTCTTGCCGCTCGTGGCGTCGACGAAGCGGACCTCCGATACCCTGGCGAGGCACTGCTTGAGGAAGGTGCAGTTGTTGGCCACCGCAAGCACGTCGCCGCCGGGATAGACCTCCGCCGGGCACGTCGCCGCGGTGTTGATCTTCTTGTAGCGCTCGATGTCGACCAGGCCCAGCGGGTCCAGGATGTGGAGTACCTCACGGGTGCCGTGGGCGATGACCTCGGGCGGGGTATGCCTGGGCACGCTGTTGTCGAGAAACACGTACTTGAAGCGCGGTCGCGGGCTGTCCAGCCACTTGAAGAACACCCTGGGCATGCCGTCGTAGGCCTCCACGCAGTGTCCCAGGAAGTCCGACACCGCCTTGTAGCGCCCGCGCTCCAGCCCCCGCTGCCAGCCCCTCTCCACCGTGGCCTCCGGCGGGGTGATGACGAAGTACATGTGCATGGTGGAGACATACTTGGCATAGGTGCCATCCAGCAATTGCGGCACCGTCTCCGACGAGAAGCTGTCGAAGCGAAAGCGGTCGATCAGCAGATGGGGAATGGTGCGATCCCGCTGCGCCTTGTCGCGGATGTAGCGATCGAGCTTGGCATCGATCAGCTTGACCTCCTTGCCCGCCAGGCGGCCGGCATACTTGTAGGCTTCCCCTAGCGCCTCATAGTCGAGCAGCAGGCGGCGCCAGATATCGGGAGTGATGGTGCCGTACCGATCCGGTGGCAGGCCCAGGTCCTGCAGCGTATGTCTCAGCAGGTGGCGCAGGGAGCTCTTGCCGGCCGCCGAGGCGCCCTTGAGGCTGACCAGGATCGGCTCGTCGGCAAGCGGCACCCGATCGTAGCCCTCCTGCTCGATGGCCCGCTCGACGTGCGGTGCCACCAGCTGGCCGATCAGGCGGCTGCCGTAGTCGTTGCCGGCATGCCGGGTGATCAAGCGCGCCAGCACCTCGCGGTCCATCCCGATATGGCCCTGGGCCGCGGCAATCGAACTCAGCACCCGATAGGCGCTCTTGTAGACGGCCTGCTCCAGCTCGTCCTGGGCCGCCAGCCCCCTCTGCTTGATGGCCTGGATGGCATCGTGGTGGCGCTCCTCCAGCGAGCGGCGATCCGGTGGCCGCGGCTGGGCAGGCCGCCTGCCCAGCCAACGCGCCAGCAAGGAGACGGGTTCGGGATCACCCGCCTCCGGTTCCGGGGCGAAGGCCTCCGCCAGGATCTCCTCCGCCCTGCCCCGTATCGACGCGCAGAGTCGGTCGAATGCCTGCTGGAACGCCGGCAGCTGGGGAGTGAGGTAGTCGGCCAGGATCCTGAGCACGATGCGGCGGAAGTTGTGCCCCAGCACCTCTTCCTGTTCGCCCTCGTGCACCAGGATGTCGGCGGTGACCCGCACGATCAGCTCGTGCAGCACCAGGCGCTCGGCGCGGAACGCGACCAGCTCCTCCTCCTCGAGCCCGGTGAGCACCCGCAGCTCGGGGATCTCGGCCAGGTCGGAAGAGACGTTGGCCGTGCGATGAATGGTCTCCAGGGGCCGGTAGCGCCTGGGCAGGTCGGCCTCGAGGCCGGGGTTCCACGCCGAGTACTCGGCAGCAGCTCGATCAAGCATAGGCGCCACGCACGTGCGGAGGTGTCAGGCCGATAGCCGGCGGTCATGCCTCGACATTGGCCGAATTTCTCATGCGGGGCAATCACGGCTCGATCACGGCTTCTCCTCGGCGGCAGCCGCCGCCCGCCGTACCGGCAACGCCAGGGGCCGGTGCAGCACCAGGTAGGCCGCGCCGCCGATCGCCACGCCCCAGAAGGCCGAGCCCAGGCCGAACAGGCTCATGCCCGAGGCGGTGGCCAGGAAGGTGATGATCGAGGCCTCGAGATGCTCCTTCTCGGCGGCCGCCGCGCTGAGGTTGCCGGCGATGGCGCCGATCAGCGCCAGCCCCGCCAGCAGGGCGACGAAGGTCACCGGCAGCGAGGTGAACAGCAGCACGATGCTGCCCGAGAACAGCGCGCCGAGCAGGTAGAAGAGACCATTGGCCACGCCGGCCACGTAGCGTTTGCCGGGGTCGGGGTGGGCCGCCTTGCCGGTGCACAGCGCCGCGGTGATGGCCGCCACTACCGTGGTGATGCCGCCGAACAGCGCCATCGGCAGCGATACCAGGCTGGTGACGGTGAGGATCGGCCGGGCCTGGGTGTCGTAGCCGGCGCCGCGCAGGATCGCCATGCCCGGCAGGAACTGGCCGGTAAGGCTGACCAGCGCCAGCGGCAGCGCCAGGCTCAGGGTCGCGCCCAGCGTCCACTCGGGGCGAATCGGCTCGGGCGACGCCAGCCGCCACGAGACACCCGCCAGGCTGGCGCCCTCCAGCCCCACCGCCAGCACGATCCCGACCAGCAGCAACAGCACCAGAAAGTAGCGCGGGAAGAGCCGCTTGAACCCCAGGTAGGCGGCGAGCATGCCCAGCGCCAGCAGCGGTGCCTCCTCCAGCGAGGTGAACACGCCGACGCCGAACTGGAACAGGATGCCGGCCATCATCGCCGCGGCGATGCCGGGCGGGATCAGCGCGACGATGCGGTCGAAGGCGCCGCTCACGCCGACCACGAAGACGATCAGCGCCGCGGTGAGATAAGCGCCCACGGCCTCGTTCAGCGACAGCTCGGGAAACAGCGTGACCAGCAGCGCCGTGCCCGGCGCCGACCAGGCGGTAACCACCGGCACCCTGAGCCACAGGCTCAGGCCGATGCCCGACACCGCGGCGCCGATGGAGATCGCCCACACCCAGGAGCTCATCATCGGGGGGGAGATATCCGCGCTCTGGGCGGCCTGGAAGAAGATCGCCAGCGGGCCGGCGTAGGAGATCAGCACCGCCACGAAGCCGGCCGTCACGGCCGACAGCGACCAGTCCTGGCGCAATGACATGTTTCACCTCGCATGGCAGAAAGAGGGGATTTCGAACGGATAAAAAAGGCCCGTAGCGAGGGATCGACCACGGGCCAACGGAGGAAGGTCTGACCGCCCGCTAGCGCGCCGTGGCGGTCTCCCCCTGCGAGCCGCGAGACTCGCGGGAGAAGTCGAAGTCGCGGAATTCCACCAGCATGGAGAGGCCCGCCCCCAGCACCAGTGCCCAGAAGGAGGAGCCGATGCCAAGGATCTGGATCCCCGAGACGGCGATCAGGAAGGAGAACATCGCCCCCACCTCATGCTTGCCGGAGAAGGTCATGTGCATGGCCGAGCTGATCACCCGCAGCAGCGCCAGCCCGGCGACGATGGCGATGAAGTAGCTCGGCATCGCCTCGATCAGGCTGAACACGAAGCCGTAGAAGGGCGCCGCCGTGACGAAGATGATGCCGACGATCACCGCCGCCACCCAGCGCTTGTCGTGGCTGCCGGCCTCCGGCCCCGAGCAGATCCCGGTCATCGGCGCGGCGATGCAGGTGCTGTGCAGGTTGAAGAAGGCCGAGACCATGGTGCCGAAGCCCCCCAGCGCGGTGATCGCGTTGGCCGGTGCGCTCTTGTAGCCCATGCCCTTGACCAGCCCCACCCCGGCGGGCGTCTCCATGCCGACGAGAATCAGTGCCAGCGGCAGGCCATAGGCCAGGAAGGCCTCCAGGGTGAAGGCCGGCATGATGAACTCGGGCAGCTTGAAGGAGAACGTCACGCTCGAGAAATCGGCGCCGGAGAGCGCCATGTAGCCGACGCCCACCAGCAGCGTGACCACCAGCGGCGGCACCCGGCGCAGGTAGCGCGCGGCGAAGAAGAAGGAGAGGATCATGATCGTCGCCGGCACCAAGGCATTCTGCAGCGGCATCACCATGTTGGTGCCGAACTTGAGCAGGATGCCCGCCACCATGCCCATCACGATGGGCATCGGAATCAAGCGCATGACCAGGCTCATCCACCCCGCCAGGCCCACCACCAGCGCGATGGCGCCCGCGATCAGCGTGGCGCCCAGCGCCTCGTTGAGGCCCACCAGGGGAATGACGGCGGCGAACAGCAGCGCGCCGGGAATCGAGTTGGCCATCGGCAGCGGCAGCCGGTAGTAAGCCGGCAGGAACAGCCCGAACAGGCCGTTGATCATCAGGTAGCTGATCACCCACAGCAGGGTGAACTCCTGGGGGAGCCCCGCCGCGGTGCCGGCGCTGATGTGGATGACGCCGGCGCTGAGGCCGAAGATCCCGGCCACCACGCCGGCACTCAGGTTGTCGGCGTTGAGGTCACGGAGGAAGTCGCGTGGCGCCGTGGCGAGTCCGGCGCCCTTCTCGATATGTTTCACGTTGTGCTCCAGGGGTTTTTTTATGATTGAAGTGTTGGTGCGAGTAGTGAACGTGTCGCGTGCGGCCGGTCAGCCGCTGTCACCTCCCGCCACCGGCACCACGCTGCCGGTGATGTAGCTGGCGTCGCGGGAGGCCAGGAACAGGATCGGGGCCGCCATCTCGTCCAGGGTGCCGTAGCGCCCCATCAGACAGCTGTTCTTGGTCTGGTCGATGTGGGCCTGGAACCAGGCTTGCTCCTGCTCGTTGCGTGGCTCGGGAGTACCGCGCGAGATCCGCCGGGGTGGCGCCTCGGTCCCGCCGGGGGCGGTGGCCACCACGCGAATGCCATGCTCGGCATATTCGAAGGCCAGGGAAGCGGTCAAGGCGTTGACGCCCCCCTTGGCCGCCGAGTAAGGAATCCGGTGGATACCGCGAGTCGCCGCTGACGACACGTTGACGATGACGCCACCACCCTGCTCCACCATGGGGGGCAGCGCCGCACGACAGCACCACAGGGTGGGCATCAGCGAACGGGTAATCTCGGCCGAGATCTGGCTTTCGGTGAACTCGGTGAAGGGTTTGAAGTTGATCGCTCCCCCCACGTTGTTGATCAGGATGTCGAGACATCCGTAGTGCTCGACGGTCCTACGCATCACTTCCTCGGCACCCTGCCAGGTCTCCAGGTCGGCCTGCAGCGCAATGGCCTCGACGCCCTGCTCGCACAGTCCCGCCACCACTTCATGGATAAGGTCGGAACGATCCACCAGCGCCAGCCGGGCGCCCTCGGCCCCGGCGCGCTCGGCGACGCGCCGGCCGATGCCCTGGGCGGCGCCGGTGATCACCATCGTCTGGTCCTGGAATCGGGCGCTCATGCCACCGCCTCCTTCTTCGCCTCTTCCGGCGCCAGGCTCGGGGTGAACTTCTCGTAGTGGAAGCTGGCCGGCGAGATGCCCTGCTCGCGGAAGTGGGTGAGTACCGCATCCACCATCGGCGGCGGCCCGCACAGGTAGACGTCGACCTCGCCGTCGTGGAGCAGCTCGGGGGCCATGTGGTGGGTCACGTAGCCCTTGCGAGGGTGCGCGCTGGCCGCGTCGGCCACCACCGTGGTGTAGGCGAAGTCGGGCAGCGCCTCAACGAAGGCGTCGAGCTCGTCGAGCTTGACCAGGTGGTCGTCGACGTTCACGCCGTAGAGCAGGCGCACCGGCTGGTCGCAGCCGCGCGCCTGCAGCTGGCGCAGCATGGAGAGGAACGGCGCCAGCCCGGTGCCGCCGGCCAGCATCAGCACGGGGCGCTCGACCTCGCGCAGGTAGAAGCTGCCCATCGGCCCGGTCAGGGTCAGGTCGTCCTCGGGCTTGGCCGCCCCGGTCAGGTAGCCGCTCATCAGGCCATTCGGCACGTTGCGGATGAGGAAGGTCGCGCGGCGCTCGCCGGGCAGCGAGCTGAACGAGTAGGAGCGGGTCTCGTCGCTGCCCGGCACCTGGATGTTGACGTACTGCCCCGGCAGGAAAGTGAGCCCCTCGCCTTCGTCGAGATCGACAACGAGCTCGAAGCTGTCCTCGGAGAGGCGCTCGACTTCGGCGACCCGGCCGGGGAACTCGCCGACGCCGGTCTTGCACAGGGTCGAGGCTACCGGCACCTGCACCACGCAGTCCGACGACGGCACCATCTGGCAGGTCAGCACCTTGCCTTCGGCGGCCTCCTCGTCGGAGAGCGCCTCGTCGAGGTACTCGTCGCCCAGGTCGAACGCACCCTGCTCGCAGGTGCCCTTGCAGGTGCCGCAGACACCGTCGGAGCAGTCCATCGGCAGATTGACCTTGTGGCGATAGGCGGCGTCGAGCACCGTCTCGCCTTCCTTGCAGCTGATGAAGCGGGTCACGCCGTCTTCGAAGTTGAGGGCTATGGTGTAGCTCATGCTCGTCTCCTCCCACCGGGATCGCGGTCGCTCAGACGTGGTAGACGTCGATGACCTGGTGGATGTAGTCGTTGTTCAGCACCACCTTCTTGTAGGTGATCAGCGGCGCGTCGCCGGACACGTCCAGGGTGTAGAACGACGTGCCGAAGTAGGCGTTGGTCTGCTGGTAGCGGTGGCTCAGGGTGTGCCAGTTGAAGCGCAGCTCGACCGTGTCGCCCTCCTGCGAGAGCACCTCCAGGTTGGAGACCTGGTGGGTGGTGCGCGGCTCGGGGATGCTGGTCGCCCCGGAGCGCTCGGTCTTGATGCGGTAGACGCGGTCCTCGAGCCCCTCGCGGTTGGGGTAGTAGATCAGCGAGATCTCGCTCTGCGGGTCCTCGGTCAGCCGGTCGTCGTCGTCCCAGGCCGGCATCCAGAACACCGCGTCCTTGTGGTAGCAGGTCAGCCACTCGTCCCACTGGCGGTCGTCGAGCAGCCGGGCCTCGCGATAGACAAAGGCCTGAATATCGAGATAAGTCATGACGGTGCCCTCCCTCAGGCCGACGCGGTGGCAATGAACTGGCTGCGCTCTTTCTCGATGGCGCGCAGCATCTCTTCGACCCAGTGCTTGTGATGCATCACGTAGAGACCCTCGTCCTCGGGCGAGGCGCCGCTGAGCAGCGGCTTCATGTCGATGGCGCGGGCGTTGTCGTCAGCGCCCTCGATCCACTGCCTGGCACCGCGGGAGAGATCGTTCCACTCGGCGTCGAGGCCGGCGTAGCCGTTCTGGCAGGCGCGGAACTCCTCCAGGTCGTCCGGCGTGCCCATGCCGCTGACGTTGAAGAAGTCCTCATACTGGCGGATGCGCAGGGCGCGGTTCTCGGCCGATTCGCCCTTGGGCGCGAAGCAGTAGATGGTGACCTCGCTCTTGTCCACGGCGATAGGCCGGATCACGCGGATCTGGGTGGAGAATTGGTCCATCAGGTAGACGTTGGGGTAGAGGCAGAGATTGCGGGTTTGGTTGACGATGGAGTCGGCGCGCGCCTCGCCGAGCTCCTGCTCGATGCGCTCGCGCTGGGCGTAGACCGGGCGCACCTCGGGGTTGAGCAGGCGCGTCCACAGCATCATGTGGCCGTTCTCATAGGAGTAGAAGCCGCCCATGCTCTTCGACCAGCCGTTGGCGTCCACCGCCTTGGTGCCGCCAGCATCGTAGTTGCGCCGCTCCATGGTCGAGGCGTAGTTCCAGTGCACGGTGCTGACGTGGTAGCCGTCGGCCCCGTTCTCGGCGCCCAGCTTCCAGTTGCCGTTGAAGGTGTAGGAGGAGGTGCCGCGCAGGATCTCGATGCCCTCCGGCGCCTGGTCGACGATGTTGTCGATGATCTTGGTGGTCTCGCCGAGGTACTCAGTGAGCGGGGCGACGTCGGCACTCAGGCTGCCGAACAGGAAGCCGCGATAGCTCTCGAAGCGCGCCACGCGCTTGAGGTCATGGGAGCCTTCCTGCTTGAAGCCCTCGGGGTAGGCGCCGGTCTTCTCGTTCTTGGCCTTGAGCAGCTTGCCGTCGTTCTTGAACGACCAGCCGTGGAACGGGCAGGTGAAAGTGCCCTTGTTGCCACGCTTCTTGCGGCACAGGGTGGCGCCGCGGTGGGCGCAGGCGTTGATCAGCGCGTGCAGCTCGCCCTGCTTGTCGCGGGTGATGATCACCGGCTGGCGGCCCATGGTGACGGTCATGTAGTCGCCCGGCTCGGCGATCTGGCTCTCGTGGGCCAGGAACAGCCAGTTGCCTTCGAAGATGTGCTTCATCTCCAGCTCGAAGAAGGCCGGGTCGGTGAACATGCTGCGGTGGCAGCGGAAGATGCCGTTCTCGGGGTCGTCGACGACGGCGCCGCGGACGCGTTTCTCGAGACGATCAAGCTGTGCGGTCATGGCTCCAACTCCTCGTTGCTCTTGTCTTGGGTCGTGAGGCTCCCCTACCCACCGGCCCGGGGCCGGCGGGGGAGCGCTGCATATTGGGATGGGGTCGGGACGCGGCGGGCGCTCAGACCTCGGCGGTGCCGGCCAGCTGGCTGGCCTGATCCTCGGCGTCTTCCAGGGCCCGCGGACGCTTGTGGCGAACCTGCAGCTCGGGGGCCTCGGTGCGCGCCAGCTCGACATCGAAGACCACCTCGGAGAACGGGCCGTCCAGTTCGCGCCGGGCGATCTCGGCCGGGTCCTCGATGCGGTTCGCCGGGACGACCAGCTCCTCACGGGTGGCGAAGGCGAAGTCGTCGAAGGTGTAGGGGTCGCCGGCCAGGTTGATCTGGGTGGTCAGGTGGCGATGCCCCGGCGCGGAAATGAAGAAGTGGATGTGCGCCGGACGCTGGCCGTGGCGGCCCAGGGCCTTGAGCACCTGGTCGGTGGGAGCGCCTTCCGGCACGCCGTAGCCGGAGGGGATGATGCTGCGCGCGGTATAGCGGCCCTGCGCATCGGTGACGATGGTGCGGCGCAGGTTGTATTCGCTCTGGGTCTTGTCGAAGAAGGAGTAGCCGCCCTTGGAGTCGGCGTGCCAGATCTCGACCTTGGCGCCGGCCACCGGCTTGCCGTCGACGTCACGCACCTGACCGGTCAGCCACATGGTTTCACCGTCCGGGTCCTGGCCGTCGTCCATGCGCGCGAAGCCCTCGGCCTCGGGGGCACCGGCGACATAGAGCGGGCCCTCGATGGTGCGCGGCGTACCGCCGTTGCGCTTGGCCTCGGCGTCGATGGCGTCCTGGCGCATGTCGAGGTAGTGGTCGAAGCCGAGCCCCGGCGAGAGCAGGCCGAACTGGGTCTGGCCGCCCAGCGCATTGAGCAGGCTGATGGTCGACCAGTACTCCTCCGGGGTGACGTCGAAGTCGTCGATCAGCCGGTACAGGTCGGAGAGCAGGCGATGCATGATCTGCTTGGCGCGGTGGCTGCCGCCCTGCTCGTCGAAGCCGGAGACGGCCTTCAGGAAGTTCTGCACCTCGGTGGTATCGAAGATCTTCACGGTCATGGGTCATTCCTCGTTGTCGTTGGTTGCCCTACGGGGCTGGCGTGATGCGTCGTGGCTCAGCTGTCGTCGTCGCGGATGGAGGACGGATGGCGGCACAGCGGCTTGACGCCGATCTCCATCCACGGGAAGAGCGGCAGGCCCGCGACGATCTCCTGCAGCTCGGCGTTGTCGCGCACGTCGAAGATGCTGACGTTGGCGTAGCTGCCGGCGACCCGCCACAGGTGGCGCCACTTGCCGGCGTGCTGAAGCTCCTGGGCGTACGCCTTCTCGCGCGCCTTGATCGCGGCGGCCTCTTCGGCCGGCATCGACGGCGGCAGCTTGACGGTCATTTCCACCTGGAAAAGCATGCGTGAGTCCTCCGGTTACTTGCGGGTGAAATGGGCGAGCTTGCCCTCATCCAGGGCGATGCCCAGCCCCGGCCCTTTCGGCAGCTCCACGCCGAACTCGCCGTAGGCGAGCGGCTCGGCGACGATGTCGTCCCTGAGCAGCAGCGGACCGAACATCTCGCTGCCCCAGGCCAGCTCGGGCAGCGTCGCCCAGGCGTGCAGCGAGGCGGCGGTGCCGATGGTGCCCTCGAGCAGGGTGCCGCCGTAGAGGCCGATGCCGGCCGCCTGGGCGACCTGGGCCAGCGCCAGGGCGCCGCGCGGGCCGCCGGCCTTGGCGATCTTCAGCGCATAGGCGCCATTGAAGCCGGCCGCGGCCAGGGCGAAGCCGTCGTGAGCGTCGGCCACCGCCTCGTCGGCCAGCATCGGCACCTCGAAGCGGTTGGCCAGGCGCACCAGGCCGGCATGCTCGCGGGCGGGAATCGGCTGCTCGACCAGGTCGATGCCGGCGGCCTGCAGCGCGGCGATGCCGCGCACGGCGGTGCTCTCGTCCCAGGCCTGGTTGACGTCGACCCTGACGCTTGCCCGCTCGCCCAGCGCCTCCTTGATCGCGGCCACGTGGCGCACGTCGTCGTCCACGGCGTTGGCGCCGATCTTGAGCTTGAAGTCGCAATGGCGGCGCTGCTCCAGGCGCTGGAAGGCCTCGTCGATGTCGCGAGCGGTATCGCCGCTGGCCAGGGTCCACAGCACCGGCAGGTGGTCGTGGCGCGCGCCGCCGAGCAGCTCGGCCACGGGCAGGCCCAGGCGCTTGCCCTGGGCGTCGAGCAGCGCGGTTTCCAGCGCCGACTTGGCGATGGCGTTGCCGCGGGCATGGCGGTCGAGCCGGGCCCGCAGCGCGGCGACGGCGCCCGCCGGCTGGCCGATCAGCAGCGGCGCCAGGTAGGCGTCGATGTTGCGCTTGATGCTCTCGGGGCTCTCGGGGCCGTAGGCGAGCCCGCCGATGGTGGTGCCCTCGCCCAGCCCCTCGATGCCGTCGGAGTCGCGCAGACGCACGATGACCAGCGTCTGGCAGGCCATGGTGGTCATGGAGAGCTTGTGGGGGCGGATGGTCGGCAGGTCGACCAGCAGCGTTTCGATGGACTCGATGACAGATGACATGCGCACTC
Organism: Halomonas sp. SS10-MC5; assembly: GCF_015992245.1. Classification (NCBI taxonomy): domain Bacteria; kingdom Pseudomonadati; phylum Pseudomonadota; class Gammaproteobacteria; order Oceanospirillales; family Halomonadaceae; genus Halomonas; species Halomonas sp. SS10-MC5. Next base: position 4,031,333 of record NZ_CP065435.1, read on the forward strand.
CGGCGGTTCGGTGTTTCGATACCATGGCAGTCTGCTTGCCCCGGCGCGGCCGAACCAATATCGTTTAGGTCGTCAGCCATACCCTGGAGGTATCATGGAGCTGCGTCATCTGCGCTATTTCTGCGTCGTGGCAGAGGAGCTGAACCTGACCCGGGCGGCCGCCAGGCTGCACATGGCACAGCCGCCATTGTCACGCCAGATCAAGCAGTTGGAGGGAGAGATCGGCGCCGAGCTGTTCGAGCGGAGTGCCCGTGGGCTGCGCCTGACGCCGGCGGGCCAGCTCTTCCATGAGCATACCCTGCAGATAATGGAGAAGCTCGACACCACCATTGCCGCGACCCAGCGCCTGGCCCGCAGCAAGCGCGTGATGTTCGGCATCGGCTTCGTTCCTTCGGTGTTCTACGGGCAGTTGCCGCTGCTGGTGCGGGAATTACGACAAAAGGATAACGTCGAGCTGGTGCTGGCCGAGCTGACCACGGTGCAGCAGGTGAAGGCGCTCAAGAGCGGGCGCATCGACATGGGCTTCGGCCGCATGCGTATCGACGACCCCGACGTGGAGCAGGAGAACCTGTTCGACGAGCCGCTGATGGCGGCGCTGCCCGACGGCCATCCGCTGGCCGATACCGTGCCGACCCTGGCCCAGCTCGCCGAGTATCCGCTGGTGTTGTTCCCGGCCCAGCCGCGCCCCAGCCTGGCGGATATCACCCTGGGGCTGTTCCGCCGCCGCGGGCTCAAGGTCACCGTGGCGCAGGAGGCCAACGAGCTGCAGACTGCGCTCGGCCTGGTCGCCTCGGAGATCGGCATCACCCTGGTGCCGGAGCAGGTCAAGCGCGTCCGCCGCGACGGCATCGTCTACGTCTACCTCGCCGACCCGGGCCTGACCTCGCCGGTGATCTGCAGCCGGCGCAAGGGCGAGGCGCCCTCGCCGATCATGCAGGAGGCCAATGCCATTCTCGAGGTACTGGTGGAGAACCGCCGCAGCGGACGCTATCCCTAGGCGTCCCCCTGGGGCGCCGGCCGCGCTGGTGCCTGCACACGCCGCCGCCCCGCGAAAAAGCTACTGGGGCGTGGCCACGGCCAGGCACGACGCCCGGTTGCCGTGGCGCGACAGCACCCGGAACTCATCCAGCGCCAGGTCGGCGGCGTCGAGCTGCGCCTTGAAGACGTCCTCGTAGGTCACGCGGCCGAAGTCGATGCTGGTAAACCGCTTGAGCAGGGGCTTGAGGCGCTCCATCGTGGGCGAAGGGCGCAGTTGGATCGTCTGGGTGAAATAGAGCTGCCCGCCCGGCGCCAGCAGCCCGGCGCTGTGGCGCAAGGCCCGCTCGGGCTCGGGCAGCAGCATGAAGCTGGCGGAGAAATAGACCGCCTGATAGGGCCCGCCGCGATGATCGTAGACCGATTCGAGCCGCACCTCGGCGCGCTCTGCCAGAGCAGAGTCGTGCAGCCGCTTGCGGGCGCGCGCGACGTAATCGGCGTCGATGTCGATGCCAACGATGCGCAGCTCCTTGCGCTCGACCGCCTCGGCGTTGGCCAGCAGCGCGCCGGCGGTGCCGATACCGACGTCGAGCAGTGCGGCCCCCGCGGGCAGCCGCGCGAGCACTTCGGCGTACCAGCGGGCGGTGAGCCTGAGGATGAAGGTGTCGTAGACGATGCCTCTCATTGGCTCAGCCTATCATGTCTCGTTGGCAGGAAGTCGTCCCGGCGCGCACGGAGGGTTTGACGAAGGTCGGGTTGCGGCGCGAGGTCGGGAAGGCAAACATGTTAGCGAACGAAAGTACGCCATGCGTACACACGCCATCCGCCCGAACAAGGTCCCGACATGAGTGAACCCTGCGCAATCGTCACCGGCGGCGCTCGCAACATTGGTCAAGCGATCGCGCTGCGCCTGCAACAGGACGGCTATCGCACCATCGTGCTGGATATCGTCGAGCCCGAGGCCGAATCGCTGAGGGCCGATGCCCGCCTGGTCGACCTCGCCGAGGTGGAAGCCCCCCAGGCGGCGCTCGCGGAGATCGTCGAGAGCCACAGCGTGGATTGCCTGGTCAATAACGTGGGAATCGTCGCACCCGCGCTGCTCGACGAGACGCGAGTGGAGGACTTCGACCGCCTGATGCACCTCAATGTGCGCTCGGCCCTGGTCTGCACCCAGGCACTGCTGCCGGGTATGCGCGAACGGCGCCACGGCCGTATCGTCATCAACGCCAGCCGCGTGGTGCTGGGCAAGGAGGCGCGCAGCCTCTACAGCGCGACCAAGGGCGCGTTGCAGTCCATGGCCCGCACCTGGGCGCTGGAGCTGGCCGGCGACGGCATCACCGTCAACTGCGTCGCCCCCGGCCCCATCGCCACCAGCGCCTTCTGGGAGAACAACCCGCCGGACTCCGAACGCGCGCGGCGCATCATCGACAACATCCCGGCGCGGCGCATGGGCCAGCCCGAGGACGTGGCCCAGGCGGTGAGCTTCTTCTGCGACGCGCGCAGCGGCTTCGTTACCGGCCAGACCCTGTTCGTCTGCGGTGGCGTCAGCGTCGGCTGATGCGCGCTAAATAGCGCCGCGCCGGCGCAGCGCCTCGATCTCCTCCGGCGCCTTGCCGAGCAGCCGCGCCAGCACGGCGTCGGTGTCCTCGCCCAGCGCCGGCGGTGCCTTGCAATACTCGATCGGGGTGCGCGAATACTTGATCGGGTTGGCCACACCGGGCACCGGTCCGTGGCGCGACTCGAGCTCGATCTTCATCTCGCGCGCCTTGACCTGGGGGTCGTCGAAGACCTGGGCGATGTTCTGGATCGGTCCGCAGGGCACCGCGATCTCGCGCAGCAGTGCCATCCACTCGGTGCTGCTTCGGGTGCGGGTAATCTCGACCATGATCGGCACCAGCTCGAGGCGATGCCGGACCCGCTCGGGATTGGTCGCGAAGCGCGGATCCTCGGCCAGTTCGGGCCGCCCCACCGCCCGGCAGAAACGCTGGAACTGGCCGTCGTTGCCGATGGCGATGATCACCTTCTCGCCGTCGGCGGTGGGAAACGGCTGGTAGGGCACCAGGTTGGGGTGGTATTCGCCGGTGCGGGTAGGCGGCGTACCGCTGCAGAAGTAGTTCTGCGCCTGGTTGGCCAGCCAGCTCACCTGCACGTCGAGCAGGGCCATGTCGATGTACTGCCCTTCGCCGGTCAGGTGACGATGATGCAGCGCGCCGAGAATGGCAATGGTGGCGTTCATGCCGGTGGTCAGGTCCGCTACTGCCATGCCGACACGCTGAGGTCCCGCGCCGGGCTCGCCGTCAGCGGCTCCGGTGATGCTCATCAGGCCGCCCTGGGCCTGGATCAGGTAGTCGTAGCCGGCCATGGCGGCCATCGGCCCGGTCTGGCCGAAGCCGGTGATGGAACAGTAGATCAGCCCCGGGTTGATAGCCTCGAGGGTGACGTAGTCCAGGCCCTTGCGCGCCAGCCCGCCGCTCTTGAAGTTCTCGACCAGGATATCACTCTCGGCAGCCAGCTCGCGGATCAGCGCCTGGCCCTCGGGCTTGCCCATGTCGACGGTGACGGAGTGCTTGCCGCGGTTGGCCGAGAGGTAATAGGCCGACTCGCGGGTTGCGTTTCCCTCATGATCCGCGAGCCAGGGCGGCCCCCAGTGGCGCGTGTCGTCGCCGCTCGTCGGGCGCTCGATCTTGATCACCTCCGCGCCCATGTCGGCGAGCATCTGGGTGCACCAGGGCCCGGCCATGACCCGGCTCAGGTCGAGCACGCGCAGGCCTGTCAGTGGTCCCGCCATGTCAACGCCTCCCCGGGCTTGCGTTCCGTTCGTGGCCGGTGCTCATGGCGTCTCCTGTGTCGAAGCGGTGCGGGCGGACTGGCGGCGCGCCACGAAATAGCGATAGAGCGCCAGCACGATCGAGCCCAGCGTCAAGGCGATGAAGAACCATGTGATCGGACCGCGCGCGAAGATCGCCAGGTCGTTGCCGCCGATCAGCAGTGAGCGGCGCAAGTTGTCCTCGAACATCGGCCCCAGGATGAAGCCGATCAGAAACGGGGCAGCGGGGATCGCCGCGCGGTTGAAGACATAGCCGAGCACACCGAAGCCCAGCATCAGCCACACGTCGAAGGTATCGTTGTTGACCGCGTAGGCGCCGTAGACGCAGAACATCAACACGATGGGGAAGAGGATCTCCTTGGGAATGTCGGCGATCAGCGAGAAATACTTGATCGCGCCGTTGCCCACCACCAGCAGCACCAGCGAACTGAACATGATGCCCATGAACAGGGCGTAGATCAGCGGCAGATTCTCCTGGAACAGGATCGGCCCCGGCGTCAGGCCGTGCACCATGAAGGCACCGAGGATGATCGCGGTGATCACGTCGCCAGGAATGCCCAGTGACAGCAGCGGAATCATGGTCGCACCCGCCACGCCGTTATTGCCCGCCTCCGAGGCGGCTACGCCTTCCACTTCGCCTTTGCCGAAGTTGTCGCCCCGCGGCGAGCGGCGCCGGGCGTCGCTGTAGGAGATGAAGGCCGCGGCGGTCGCACCAGTACCGGGGATGGCACCGATGATCACGCCGATCAGGCTGCCGCGGATGATGCTTTTCATGCAGCGCTTGAGTTCGGCCAGTGAGAGGCCGGCCCCGCTGGCCTTGGCCTTGATGTGCGGCAGCGCCTTCTTGCGGTAGAACTCGATGATCTCGGGGATGGCGAACAGCCCGATCAGCAGCGGAATGAACGAGATCGAGTCCATCAGGTTGTAGTTGCCGAAGGTGAGCCGCTGGGAGCCGTAGACCTCGTCCAGCCCCACCAGCGAGAGCAGGATCCCCATCAGCGCCGCCAGCAGCCCCTTGATCATCGAGCCGCTGGCCAGTGAGATGATGATGGTCAACGAGAAGCAGATCAGCCAGAAGAACTCCGGGGCGCCGAAGTTCAGGGCGATCTTGGCCAGGTAGGCGGCGAAGAAGATCAACGCGATATTGGAGATGAAATCGGCGATCACCGACGAGTAGAGGGCTGTCTTCAGCGCCTTCTTGGCGTGCCCCTGCTGGGCCATGGGGTAGCCGTCGAGAAGGGTGCAGGCCGAGGCGGGCGAGCCCGGCGTACGGATCAGGATGGCGGTGATCGAGCCGCCGTACATGCCGCCCTTGTAGATGCCGACCAGCAGCAGGATGGCCGCCACCGGCTGCATGGAGAAGGTGAACGGCAGGGCCAGTGCCACCGCCATGGTGGCAGTCAGACCGGGGATGGAGCCTACCACCACGCCGATGACGACGCCCAGCGCGATGGCCAGGAAATTCTCCGGATGGAGGAAGAGCTGCAGGACTTCCGAAACGATTTCCATACGTCACCTAGTAGCAGGTTGTGCGATCTGCCATCAGAAAGGCATCACCGGTAGCGGCACGTTCATGACCTTGACGAAAAGAAAGGTGACGACGACGGGAAAGACAATGGCCAACCCATAGACCCACCAGGTACGCACCGGATGGGCGACGAACAGGATCAGGGTGGCCAGGATACCGCTGATCACCGCACCCAGCGCCTCGAACAGGGCCACGTAGACCACCAGCGCCACGACCATCAGGGCAAAGCGGCGTCGCGGCCCCTTCTCGATGCGGCGACCGTCCTCCTTGCCAGTGCTATCGACCATCAATCCCTGCACGATCAGCAGAAGAGAGAAGCCGAGCAGCAGCCCGCCCACGATGCGCGGCAGCCAGCGCGGCGACATCATGGGGTTCTGCAGGATGGGCGGCTCATTGATGTAGTTGGGCACCAGATAGAACAGCAGTATCACGGAAGCAATCAGCAGCACGCTCCCTGCCAGGACGTCGCCCGGATCGCGGATCGGTCCACCGCGCTTGTAAACGGGTGTCGACATAACCACCTCGCTGGAGAAACAGGTGAGGCGAGGACAAAGCCCTCGCCTCGACGATCGCTGGGTCGTTTCCGGTGTTACTGGCTGATGCCGGCCTGCTCGGCCACGTCCTGCCAGCGCTCCACCTCTTGGGCGATGAACTGCTTGAACTCCTCGCCGGCCACCTGGCCCGGCTCGGCGCCCAGCTGATCGGCGAAGTTGACGAACTCCTCGCGCTGCATCACGGCGCCGAGCGCTTCATGCATGGCATCCTGCGCTTCCTCGGGGAACGACTCGTGGGCGATCAGGCCGAACCAGGCGGTGGTGACGAACTGGTCGAGGTTGTAATCGCCCACTTCGCGCAGGGTCGGCACGTCGGGCAGATGTTCGGAGCGCTCGGCGGAGGTGACGGCCAGGGCCTTCAGGTCGCCGGACTGAATGTGCGAGAGCACGGTCGGCATGTTTTCGAACGACACGTCGACATCGCCGCCCAGCAGGGCCGGCAGGGCCGCGCCGCTGCCGGCGAACGGCACCGCCGTCATGTTGGTCTCGGTCAGGGTCTTGAACAGCTCGCCGGACATATGGATGGAGCTGCCCACGCCGCTGTGGCTGAAGGTCATGTTCTGCTCCTTGGCCGCCTCGACGAACTCGGCCACGCTGTCGTAAGGGCTGTCGGCCGGCACGACCATGACATTGGGAATGTCGATCAGGTTCTGCAGGAAGACGAAGTCCTCGACCGGATCGTAGGCCAGGTCCGGGTAGATCGCCGCGCCGATGGTGTGGCCTGGGGAGGCCATCAGGATCGTGTGGTCGACATCGTGGCCACCCCGCGCCAGGCGCCCGGTGGCCACGGTGGAACCCGCGCCGGGGCGATTCTCGACCACTACGTTGGCATCCAGCTCCTCTTGCAGCAGGTCGGCGACGCGGCGCGAGAGAACGTCGGTGGTACCACCCGGCGCATAGGGAACGACCAGACGCACGTCGTCGGTCGGCCACTCATTGGCATGGACCGTCGAGACGGATACTGCCATTGCCAGACCACTACCGCATGCCGCCAGGCACGCCTTTTTCAGGAAGTCTCTCATTACGCCACCTTCGTTGTCGTCAACCGGGTTGTTCGCTAAGCGTACATGTATTCGCGATGACAACGAGAGTACTTTGTTAGCCCACCCCCCCAAACCCGACCTTAGTCTTACCTTGCCCCCTCCTCGCCCAAGAAAAACCCGGGCCAGCCATCAGCGCCCGGGTCAAGGAGGGGATCAGGAAGGAAGACGCCGCTACTCCAGCGACTCGTAGGGCAGCCCGACGTAGTTCTCGGCGATGGTCGTGAGGCCCGCTTCCGACGAGGTGAGGTAGTCGAGTTCGGCCTCGCGCATGCGGGTCTCGAAATCCGCCTCGTCGGAGAACTTATGCAGCAGCGAGGTCATCCACCAGGAGAAGCGCTCGGCCTTCCAGATCCGCTTGAGGCAGGTCTGCGAGTAGCGGGGAATCAGGTCGGTGCGGCCCTCTTGGTAGACCTTGACCATCAGCCGGTAGAGCGTATTGACGTCGCTGGCCGCCAGGTTGAGTCCCTTGGCGCCGGTGGGCGGCACGATATGGGCGGCGTCACCCACCAGGAACAGCTTGCCGTACTGCATCGGCTCGACCACGAAGCTGCGCAGCGGGGCGATGCTCTTCTCCAGCGAAGGCCCGGTAACCAGCTTGGCCGCCACGTCCTCGGGCAGGCGGCGCTTGAGCTCCTCCCAGAAGCGCTCATCGGACCAGTCTTCGACCTTCTCGTCGAGCGGCACCTGCACGTAGTAGCGGCTGCGTGTGGGCGAGCGCATGCTGCACAGGGCGAAGCCGCGCTCGTGGCGGGCGTAGATCAGCTCGTCGGCGACCGGCGGGGTATCGGCGAGCAGGCCCAGCCAGCCGAACGGATAGACCTTCTCGAATGCCTTGATGCGGTCCGCCGGGATCGACTGGCGCGACACGCCGTGGAAGCCGTCGCAGCCGGCCACATAGTCGCAGTCGAGGCGCACGGTCTCGCCGTCCTTCTCGAAGGTGACGTAGGGAGTATCGGTTTCGAGGGCATGGGGCCGGACGTTGTCGGCCTCGTAGATCGTCGTGCCGCCGATCGCCTCGCGGGCTTCCATCAGGTCGCGGGTGACCTCGGTCTGGCCATAGACCATCACCGTCTTGCCGCCGGTCAATCCGGCCAGATCGACCCGCACGCGGCGGTTGTCCAGGGCCAGCTCGACGCCGTCGTGCACCTCGCCCTCCTCCTCCATGCGCTTGGCGACACCCGCCTCGCGCAGCAGGTCGACCATGCCCTGCTCCAGCACGCCGGCGCGGATACGGCTGAGCACGTAGTCGCCGCTCTTGCGTTCGAGAATCACGTTGTCGATGCCGTGGCGGCTCAGCAGCTGGCCCAGCAGCAGCCCCGAGGGGCCGGCACCGATGATGGCGACTTGGGTCTTCATGAGCAATGCCTCATTGTCTCGTCCGGGGTGACATGAGTTGCATTTTTCAATGAAAAGATTCGGATTTTAAGGCAAGATTCTTTTCATCATTTGGACTTTTCGAGCCAAAACGATCGACTTTAGTCGTATCCGGCGAGCAGGAGACGTACATGTCCCAGCCAACGAAGACACCCGTTCCGATCTTCAAGCTCTACGGCGAGACCCGCCACTGGCCGACGCCGGACCTGCTCCACTGCGAGTCGATCCCCGAGCGCAGCCGGCTGCACGACTGGCATATCCGCCCTCATCGACATGCCGACCTGGTGCATGTGCTGCACGTTGCCCACGGCCAGGTCGAACTCGAGCTGGAGGGCATTCGCCATGCGCTTCGAGGGCCATTGATCATCGTGGTGCCGGCGCTGGCCATTCATGGCTTTCGCTTTTCGCAGGACATCGAAGGGCATATCGTCACCCTGGCGCAGCCGCTGGCCGAGCGGCTGGGGCAGCGGCTCGGGGAGCAGGCCAAGGTGCTGCGCCATGCCGACTATCACCCTCTGGCGCGCTCGCCCCAGGCCCGGCGCCTGGCCACCCTGGTCGAACAGATCGATGCCGAGTATCGCCAGCCCGCGCCGGGGCGCGACCGTATGCTGGGCGCGCTGGTCGAGGCCCTGGCGGTGGCGCTGGCGCGACTGGCCGAACCCCACGGACCGTCCGCGACCCCCACGGGGGTGCGCCAGCGCGACCGTGGACACGAGCACCTGGCGAGCTTCCAGGCGCTGATCGAGGCGCAGTACCGCCAGCAGCCGAGCATCGAGCGGTTTGCCGAACAGCTCGGCATGAGCAGCGCGCACCTCAACGCCCTGTGCCGCCGCCTGGCCGATCGCAGTGCGCTGCAGCTGCTTCACGAACGCCTGCTGCTCGAAGCCAAGCGTCAGCTCACCTACACCAACATGACCATCAGCCAGGTTGCCGATAGCCTGGGCTTCTCCGAACCGGCCTATTTCACCCGTTTCTTCAAGCGCAATACAGGCTTCTCGCCGCGTGACTTCCGGCTGCGCCAGCACGCAAGCGAAGCCTCGAAAACGTGACGCCCCCGGCTCGGGCATGCCGAGCCGGGGGCGTCACGCGTCGCCGCGCTCAGATCAGGAACAGCGTCGTGAGCACGGGGAACGCCACCAGCAGCGCCAGGCGGATGAAATCCGAGACGATGAAGGGCGCCACGCCGCGGAAGATCTCGCCCAGCCCCACGTGGGGGGCCATTGCCTTGATCACGAAGACGTTCATCCCCACCGGCGGAGTGATCAGCCCCAGCTCCACGGTCAGCACCGTGATGATGCCGAACCATACCGGGTCGATGCCCAGGGACTGGATGATCGGGTACACCACCGGCACGGTGATCACCAGCATGGCGATGGAATCCATGAACATCCCCAGCACGAAGTAGAGCAGCAGGATGCACAGCACCACCACCATCGGGGTCAGGTCCGCGCCGTAGAGAAAGTCGCTGATCGAGAACGAGATCCGCGACACCGAGATGAAGTAGCCCAGGGTCTCGGCCCCCACCAGCATGAAGAACACCACCGCGGAGAGCGCCAGGGTCTCCTGCACGCTGTGCCACAGCCCGCTCCAGCGCATGCCCTTGGCCAGGGCGTAGAGCAGCGTGGCGAAGGCGCCCACGCTGGCCCCTTCGGTGGGGGTGAAGGCGCCGAAGTAGATGCCCAGGATCATCACCAGGAACACGGCGAAGAAGGGCACCAGCCCGCCCATCGAGAGCAGCTTCTCCTTCCACGGTGTCGGCTCGCCGGCCACCGCCAGCGAGGGGCGCAGGCGCATCACCACGCTGACCGTCAGCGCGTACATCACCAGCCCCATCAGCCCCGGCACCAGCCCGGCCATGAACATGTCGCCCACCGACTGCTCGGTGAGGATGGCGTAGATCAGCAGTGCGATGGAGGGCGGAATCATGATGCCGAGCGTGCCGCCGGCGGCCAGGGCGCCGGTGGCGAGGCCGCGGTGGTAGCCGTAGCGCTCCATCTCCGGCAGCGCGACCCGGGTCATGGTGCTGGCCGTGGCCAGCGACGAGCCGGAGATCGCCGAGAAGATGCCGCACGAGCCCACCGCGGCGATCGCCAGGCCGCCCTTCCAGCCGCCGCAGATCACGCGGGTCGAGTGGAACAGCTTGCCAGCCATGCCGGAGTGCGCCGCCAGCACGCCCATCAGGATGAACATCGGCACGGCGCTGAAGCTGTAGTTGGAGAGGACTTCCACCGGCACCGTCTTGAGCTGGGCAATCGCCGCCCCCCAGCTGATCACCTGGGCGAAGCCCACCACCCCGACCGCCAGCATGGTCAGCGCCACCGGCACGCGCAGCACCATCAGCACCAGCAGCATGCAAAGCCCAATGGCTCCGATCATCTCACTCCCCATGGGAGACCTCCTGTTCGGCGCCGAACATCGCGCCGAGCAGCGCGTGAATCAGGCTGCGCAGCCCCAGCAGCAGGCTGAGTGCCGCGGCCGCCCAGTAGATGGGCCCCATCGGCAGGCGCAGATCCTGGGTGACCTCGCCATGGCGGGTCGCCGCCGCGGCCGAGTCGAGCAGGCCGAGAAACAGCACCAGGCCGAGGGCGGCGAAGCCCAGCAGGTAGACACCGTGCAGGCGCGCCTTGATGGCAGGCGAGAGGCCATGAGAAAAGGCCTCCACCACCACCTGACTCTTCTCCACGCTGGCCGCCATGGCCGCCAGCAGCGCACAGAGCATCAGATAGCTCACCAGTTCCACGCTGCCGGAGACGCGCAGAGCAATGGCGCCCTCGGTGAGACGGTAGAGATAACGCGTGCCGACGTCGGCGATGGTCACCGTCAGCAGGGCCAGCAGGGCCACACCGGCGACGACTCGACAGACGAGGGCCAGCCAGTGGCTGGCCCGTTCGAGGAGCGCCTGCATGGCTTACCCCTGGTCGCCCGCGCAGGATTCGCTGGCGGCGAGCGCCGCCTCGTAGACCTCTCGGGCCGGCAGGCCGCGCTCCTCGACCTGGGCCAGGTAGCTCTCGATACCCTGCTGCAGCGGCGCCTGCCAGTCCGGGTTCTCCAGCGGGTTCTCGATCTCGCGGATGGTGTGGCCGGCGTCCCTGGCCTCCTGCTTGCCCTCGACGTCGAGCCGGTCGAAGACGGCACCGGCGTTCTCGGCCCACTTCATGCCGGAGTTGGCGTCGATCACCGCCTGCTGTTCGGGGCTCAGGCCGTCATAGGTGCGCTGACTCATGGTGGCGACGAAGATCAGCGTGTAGAACGGCACCTCGGTGTGGTACTCGACCAGCTCGTTGATGCGGAAGCCCTTGAGGCCTTCCCACGGGAAGCTCAGGCCGTCGACCACGCCGCGCTGCATGGCGGTATAGATCTCCGGCGCCGGCATGCCCACCGGGTTGGCACCCATGGCCTCGAGCATCTCGCCGGCCACAGCGGTGGGCCGGCGAATGCGCAACCCCTCGAGGTCGGACGGCACCTGCACGTCGGTGTCGATGGTGTGGATCCCACCCGGCCCGGTGGTGAACATGAACAGCGGCCGCGTGTCGCCATACTCCTCGTCGAGGTGGCCTTCGTCGTAGAGCGTCTGCAGCACGCAGGCGCCCTGGGTCGCGTTGGTCGCCACCCCCGGCAGCTCGACGATCTGCGACAGCGGGAAGCGCCCGGCGGTATAGCCCTGGGCCGTGGCCCCGATGTCGGCGATCCCGTTGCCTACCGCCTCGTAGATGGCGTCGGGCTTGGCCAGGGTACCGGAGGGGAACATCTCGACGCGCAGCTCGCCGCCGGACTCCTCCTCGATGGTCTTGGCCCAGGCCTCGAAGATCTCCTGGTTGATGCCCGAAGCGCCCGGCCAGAAGTGGGCCATGCGCAGGGTGGTCGCGGCTTGGGCCGAGGCAACGGTGAGGCTGGCAATGGATGCCGCCAGCAGACAGCGCGTCAGGATACGGTTCATGGGGTGCCTCCGAGTATCGTTATAATGATCAGCGCATTTGTTCGGCATCCGAATATACGTTCGGATTTAGGGATAAGCTACCCCACCAATACGCATTCCGATAATCGACATTAGTCTAGGGTGCTTGGATTTTTCACTTATCCAACTAGTTGATTCAAAGCATAATGTTTGCTTAAACAAGGATTATTCCCAGCCTCTTCTTGGACTTTTCACGCACCCAACAACTCCCCGTAGCGCAGTCCAATGAAGGCGTGCTCGCGCATCAGCATCTCGGCTCGGGCACCCTCGCCGTGGCGCAGTGCCTGGACCACCAGCTCATGCTGGGTCTGGGCCAGCTGCAGCTTGCGGTATTCGCGATCGAGCGCCTCGCTGTCGATGACGATGGAGTCGGCGGCCGCGAAAGGCAGATGATTATTGCGGGCAATGGCGTCGCCGATCACCGGGCTGCCGGACGAACCGACGATGGTTTGGTGAAAGTGGCGGTTGAGTTCGCTCCAGACGTCGACATCGCGCTCCTCGAGGTAGCCCTTGGCCAGCAGCTCCCGCCCTCGTTGGATCCAAACCAGCAGCTCGGCCTCCAGCGCGCCGGACAAGCCCTGTTCGGCCACGCGCCGCGCCGCCAGCCCCTCGAGCACCCCTCGCACTTCCACCGCACAGAGCACGTCGGCCTCGGTGAACTCCCGCACCATGAAGCCGCGCTTGCCGGCCCGCTGCAGCAACCCCTCCTGCTCCAGGGTGCGGAAAGCCAGGCGCACCGGCGTCCGTGAGACGCCCAGTTGCTCCGATACGGCCACCTCGCCGAGACGCTCGCCCGGCCCGTAGGCGCCCTCGCCGATCAGCTTGCGCAGCCGGCTCACCACGCTCTTGTCGGTGTTGCTCACAGGTGCTCCCCGTTATCTCTGCGATTTTCGCCACGAAAGAAATGGATCCAACTAAAGCATAAGTTGACCAATTGCATGCCTCAGGTCTCTACTTTGGATCCAAACATAACATTTTCGACCCAAGAGGGTAAGGCGGTTCCATGTCGAGTGCAGGAACCCGAGACCCCGAGGAGAGCACCGTGACACTCCAAGCCCCCTTCCCCAAGAATACCTGGTACGTCGCCTGCACCCCGGACGAGATCGAGGACAAGCCGCTGGGGCGCACCATCTGCAACGAGCCGATCGTTTTCTTCCGCGGCGATGAGGGCCGCGTGGCCGCGGTGGAGGACTTCTGCCCCCACCGTGGCGCCCCGCTGTCGCTGGGCTTCGTGCGCGACAGCAAGCTGGTGTGCGGCTACCACGGCCTCGAGATGGGCTGCGACGGCAAGTGCGCCAGCATGCCGGGCCAGCGGGTGCGTGGCTTCCCGAGCATCCGCGCCTACCCGGTGGAGGAGCGCCACGGCTTCGTGTGGCTCTGGCCGGGCGATCCGGAGAAGGCCGACCCGAGCCTGATTCCCGAGCTGCTCTGGGCCAATAGTCCCGACTGGGCCTATGGCGGCGGGCTCTACCACGTCCGCTGCGAATATCGCCTGATGATCGACAACCTCATGGACCTGACCCATGAGACCTACGTGCACGCCTCCAGCATCGGCCAGCCGGAGATCGAGGAGGCAGCGCCCGAGACCTCCGTCAACGGCGAAGAAGTCATCACCAGCCGCCACATGGAGAACATACCGGCGCCGCCGTTCTGGCAAGCCGCCCTGCGCGGCTGCGGCCTGGCCGATGACGTGCCGGTGGATCGCTGGCAGATCTGCCGCTTCACCCCGCCAAGCCACGTGCACATCGACGTGGGCGTGGCCCATGCCGGCCACGGCGGCTATGACGCCCCGGCGGAGGTCAAGGCCTCGAGCATCGTGGTCGATTTCATCACTCCCGAGACCGACACCTCGATCTGGTACTTCTGGGGCATGGCACGCAACTTCAAGCCGGAGGACAGCGAGCTCACCGACAAGATCCGCGAGGGCCAGGGCAAGATTTTCGCCGAGGACCTGGAGATGCTCGAGGCGCAGCAGCGCAACCTGCTGCGCTATCCCGAGCGCCAGCTGCTCAAGCTCAACATCGACGGCGGCGGCGTGCAGGCCAGGCGCATCATCGATCGCATTCTCACTGAGGAGCGCGAAGACAGCCAAGCGGGAGCGACGGTATGAGCAGCAGCGTTCCCCTTTCGCTGATCGTCGAGGTCAAGGCGCGTCACGACGAAGCCCGGGATATCGTCACCTTCGAGCTGGCCGATCCCCACGGCCGGCCGCTGCCGGCATTCAGCGCCGGGGCACATATCGACGTGAGGGTGAAGGATGGAGTGATCCGCCAATACTCCTTGTGCAACCACCCCGAGGAGCGCGACCGCTACCTGATCGGGGTACTGCGCGACCCCGCTTCCCGGGGCGGCTCGCTGGCCATGCACGAGGAGATCCAGGTGGGCGATCTGGTCCAGGTCAGTGCGCCCAAGAACCACTTCGCGCTCAAGCCGGCCGGGCGCACCCTGCTGCTGGCCGGCGGCATCGGCATCACCCCCCTGCTGTGCATGGCCGAGCGCCTGGCTCATACCCAGGCCGAGTTCGAGCTGCACTACTGCACCCGTTCGCCCGAGCGCACCGCCTTTCGCCAGCGTATCGCCGCCTCCGGCTTCGCCGAACGCGTCCACTTCCACTTCGATGATGGCGAGCCGGACCAGCGGCTGGATCTCGAGGCGCTGGTCGCCACCCCGGATCCCGACGCCCGGGTCTATGTCTGCGGCCCAACTGGTTTCATCGAGGCGGTGCTGACGGCCTGCAAGGCGGCAGGCTGGCCCAGCGAGCGGCTGCACACCGAGTACTTCGCCGGCGCCGTGGCCGACACCGCCGACGACGACAGCTTCGAGGTCAGGATCGCCAGTAGCGGCGCCAGCTTCGCCGTGCCCGCCGACAAGACGGTGCATCAGGTGCTGGCCGAGAACGGCATCGAGATCATGGTCTCCTGCGAACAGGGGGTCTGCGGCACCTGCCTGACCCGGGTGCTGGAGGGTGAACCCGACCACCGCGACCTCTACCTGGACGACGACGAGCACGCCGCCAACGATCAGTTCACCCCCTGCTGCTCGCGGGCCAAGAGCCAGATGCTGGTGCTGGACCTATAAGCGTTTCAACAACATAACGACAAGAGGAAGACCCCATGACACCCAGCAAGACCGTGAACCGTATCGCCCTTTCCAGCGCACTGGCCGCCGCACTCGTCGCCACGCCCTCCCTGGCCGAGGCGACCACCCTGCGCATCGCCCATGTCTGGCCCGGCGGATCGTTGATCGACCGCGAGCTGTTCCAGGCCTGGGCGGAGAGCGTCGAGGCAGCCTCCGAAGGACGCCTCGAGGTGGAGGTCTACCCCAGCCAGACCCTGGCCAAATCCGACAAGACCTACGAGAGCGCCGTCACCGGCGTCGCCGACATCGGGGCCTCGGCGCAGGGCTACAACGCCGGGCGCTTTCCGCTGACCCAGGTGGCCGAACTTCCCGGCGTCTCGGCCAGCAGCCGCCAGGGCTCCTGCATCCTGCAATCGCTCTACGACCAGGGGCACTTCGACGAGGAGTACTCCGACACCCGGCCGCTGTTCCTGTTCACCACCGGCCCCGGCTACCTGCATACCAAGGAGCGCCTGATCGAGACACCTCAGGACCTGGAGGGGCTGCGCCTGCGCCGTCCCACGCCGGTGGTCGGCGACATGTTCAACCGCCTCGGCGCCCAGGCCGTGGGCATGCCGGCCCCGGATGTCTTCACCGCCATGCAGCGTGGCGTGGTGGATGGCCTGAGCTTCAACTGGGAGGGCATGAAGACCTTCCGCCTCAACGAGCTGGCCAACTACCACACCGAGGTGCCGCTCTACGACCTGTCGCTGTTCGCCACCATGAGTCAGCGTACCTACGACAGCCTGCCCACGGACCTGCAGCAGGTGATCGACGACCATAGCGGCCTGGAGTGGTCGCTGCGCGCGGCGGCGGTCTACGACGAGCTGATTCGCCAGGGGCGCCAGGACGCCGAGCAGGCCGGCCACGAGTTCCTGGTCATCGACGACGCGCTTGAGCATCCCGAGTGGGGCCCGGTACTGCAGCAAACCATCGACGGCTACCTGGAGGAAGTCGGCGGCGAGGCCGGCAATATCTACGAGGCGGCAATGGCTCTGCGGGCCGAGTGTGCTGCCTGACTGTCACGTCGAACGTCTTATCCCTCCCATTACGGCGGCCCTCGGGCCGCCGTTTTTCGTTTCGTCCCACGCCGAAGCTCACACTAGACCAAAGACGTATCAACCAGAGAATGATCCGCTGGGGGTAGTGCTGTAGCCTCTATACTGTTTATACTCACAACAGTATCTAAGGACAACAAGCGCTCAGCCTGCCGAATGACTGCCGAGGCCCTCATGACCGAAACACTCGTCAAGACGACTCTGGACGACACCATCTACACCATCACGCTGGCGCGGCCCGAAAAGCGTAACGCGATCAGCGACCGCCTGCTCGGCGCTCTGGAAGAGGCACTAAGTGCCATCCCCAAGGAGACCCGGGTCATCATCCTTGCCGCCGAGGGCAAGCACTTCTGTTCCGGCCTCGACCTGGCGGAGCACCAGCATCGCGAGCCCTTCGGCGTGGTGCAGCACTCCCGCAGCTGGCATCGCATCTTCGATCGGTTGCAGCACGGCGGCCTCCCGGTGGTCACCGCCATGCAGGGCGCGGTGATCGGGGGCGGCCTGGAGCTGGCCAGCGCCACCCATGTGAGGGTCGCCGAGAGCAGTACCGTTTACCAACTGCCCGAGGGGCGCCACGGCATCTTCGTCGGCGGCGGCGCTTCGGTGCGGGTCGCCGGCATCATCGGCGCCAGCCGCCTGTGCGAGATGATGCTGACCGGCCGCGTCATGGCAGCCGAGGAGGGCCAGCGCCTCGGGCTTTCCCACTACGTGGTCGGTGACGGCGAGAGCCTCGACAAGGCCCGTCAGCTGGCCTCCCGCATCGCCGAGAACGCGCCCATGGCCAACTGGGCCATGGTGTCCGCCATCTCGCGCATCGACAACATGGCCAGCGACGACGGCCTGTTCGTCGAGTCGCTGACCGCCGCCCTGACCCAGACCAGCCCCGAGGTCGCCGAGCGCATCGGCAGCTTCTTCAAGCGGAAGGGCCAGGGACCACGCACCTGAGGAGAGCATCATGAAATTTCAGGACAATACCTTCATCGTCACCGGCGGCGCCTCGGGGCTTGGCGAGGCCACCGCGCGCGCCCTCCACGATGCCGGCGGCAACGTGGTGATCGCTGATCTCAATGCCGAACGCGGCGAGGCGTTGGCGAAAGAGCTGAACGCCAGGAGCGCCACCGACCGCTCGCTGTTCCAGCGCACCGACGTCACCAGCGAGGCCGATGCCCAGACCGTGGTGGCGTTGGCCGTTGACACCTTCGGCGGCCTGCAGGGGCTGGTCAACTGCGCCGGGGTCGGCGACCCCGCCAAGGTGGTCGACCGCCACGGCGAGCCCCTGCCGCTCGAAGCCTTCTCCCGCATCGTCAACATCAACCTGCTGGGCAGCTTCAACATGCTGCGCCTGGCCGCCGCCGCCATGGCCAAGGGCGAGCCCCAGGCCGACGGCGAGCGCGGGGTGATCATCAACACCGCCTCGGTGGCGGCCTTCGACGGCCAGATCGGCCAGCCCGCCTATGCGGCCTCCAAGGGCGGCATCGTCGCCATGACCCTGCCCATCGCCCGGGAGCTGGCACGCCACGGTATTCGCGTCATGACCATCGCCCCGGGGCTGTTCAAGACCCCGCTGATGGAGGCGCTGCCGGAAGAGGCGCAGCAGTCCCTGGCCGCGTCCATTCCCTTCCCCAACCGGCTGGGCGAGCCTGGCGAATTCGCGCGCCTGGCCTGCCATATCGTCGACAACCCCATGCTCAACGGGGAGACAATTCGGGTGGATGGGGCAATTCGTATGGCCCCACGTTAACCATGCTCGATTACCAAGCGCCGCTGCGCGATATGCAGTTCATCCTCGAGGAGCTGGCCGGTCTCGAGCGGATCGGCGAGCTGCCCGGCTGCGAGGACGCCTCGCCGGATCTGGTCAGCGCCGTGCTGGAGGAGGCCGGCAAGTTCGCCGCCGGCGTGCTCGCGCCGCTCAACCCGGTCGGCGACCGCCAGGGCTGTCGCCTGGAGGATGGGCAGGTGGTCACCCCCGAGGGCTGGCAGGCGGCCTATGACCGGTTCCGCGAGGCCGGCTGGATCGGCTTATCCCTTCCCCCTGAGCATGGTGGCCAGGGACTGCCCAAGCTGGTCTCCACCCCGGTGTGGGAGATGTGGTTCTCCGCCAACATGGCCTTCGCCATGCTGCCCCAGCTCAACGTGGGCCAGACCGAGGCGCTGATGATCGCCGCCAGCGAGGAACAGAAGGCCACCTGGCTCGCAAAGATCGTCAGCGGCGAGTGGGCCGCCACCATGAACCTCACCGAGCCCCAGGCCGGCTCCGACCTGGCGGCGACGCGCATGCGCGCCGAGCCCGAGGGCGACGGCGCCTACCGCCTGTTCGGCCAGAAGATCTTCATCTCCTACGGCGAGCACGAGCTCACCCCCAACATCGTGCACCTGGTGCTGGCCCGGCTGCCCGATGCCCCGCCCGGCATCAAGGGACTGTCGCTGTTCCTGGTGCCCAAATATTTGCTGGATGATCAAGGCGAGCCGGGGCAGCGCAACGACATCCGCTGCATCGCCATCGAGCACAAGATGGGCATCCACGGCAGCCCCACCTGCACCCTCAGCTACGGCGACGACGGCGGCGCCCTGGGCTATCTGGTGGGCGAGCCGCACCAGGGCCTGGCCACCATGTTCGTGATGATGAACGAGGCCCGCTTCAACGTGGGCATCCAGGGCGTGGCCATCGGGGAGCGCGCCTATCAGGCCGCCCTCGCCTACGCCCGGGAACGCGTTCAAGGGCGCGATATCGTCACCGGCGAAGTCGGCCTACCGATCCTCGCCCACCCCGACGTCAAGCGCATGCTGGTCTCGATGCGCGCCCGGCTGATGGCCATGCGCGGCCTGCTTTACACTGCTGCGGGCTGGTTCGTCCTCGCCCGCCACCACCCCGATGCCGAGGTCGCCGACAAGCATCGCCGCTACGTCGACCTTCTGATGCCGGTGGCCAAGGGCTGGTGCACCGAGGTGGGCAACGACCTGTGCGACGAGGCGATCCAGGTGTTCGGCGGCATGGGCTTCGTCGAGGAGACCGGGGTCGCCCAGCTGTTCCGCGATGCCCGCGTCATCACCATCTACGAGGGCACCACCGGCATCCAGGCCAACGACCTGCTAGGGCGCAAGATCCTGCGTGAGGACGCCGTCACCCTGCGCGAGCTGATTGCCGATTTCCGTGCGACTGCTGGCCAGCTCGACGGTCATCCCACGCTCGGCGGCCTGGCGCAGCCGCTCCACGACCAGGCCACTCTGCTCGATGAAACCGCCGACTGGCTGCTGGCCCACCGCAGCGACACCGCCGAGCTCTACGCCGGCGCCGTGCCGCTGCTGCACCTGCTCGGCATCGCCTGCGGCGCCTGGCAGATGGCCCGCCTGGCGCTCGCCGCCGAGGCCCGGTACGAGAAAGGAGAGGGTGATGCCGAGTATCTGCAGGGCCTGATCGAACTGTCGCCCTTCTATATGGCCACCCAAGCCCCCCAGGCCCATGCCCACGGCAAGACCCTGCGCCAGGCCGGAGCAATGCTGAGCCGCTTCCCAGCAGCAGCACTCTAGGCCCGCGATTGCGCTTGAGGCTGCTCCAAGACTCGCAGGGGAACTCCCGCCTTTCTCACAACGAAAAGAGGCGAATCATCGAAGGAAGGATGATTCGCCTCAAAGAAACGATCGAAACCGAGCGAAGGAGCCGGCGACAAGCTCCCCTAGAACTTGTACATCGCCATCAACTCCACCTGCTGCCCACCCGGACGCAGCGGCATCGTCGTCGCATTGCGGTCGCGCCATTCGATGCCAAAGTCCAGGTTGGGCAAGTACGTATAGATCAGATTGACGTTGATCATTTCGAGCGTGTCGTCAGCAACGGTCGGCGCCACCTCGTCCGCTTCCACCTGGGCATAGCGGATATTGCCGCGGAACTGCTCATTGAAGCGATGGCTCACCCCCGCCGAATAGCCGGTCGTGCTCACCAGGTCGCCATCGGCATTGACCTCTCCACTCGCAGCCATGCTGATAGGGCTCGTCGCGCCGTTGTAGCCCCAGCCGGAGTAGACGTTGTTGCCTTTCCCCGTGTAGCCGCTCAGGGCAAGCGAGGTAGCACCGAAGTTGAGCTTAGCGGCCAGGGAGAACGCGGCGCCGAATTCCGAATCGTCGATGCCGGTCTCGACCTCCCGCCCGGTGACGGCGGCATTGAAGGCGTGTCCCGCCTCGGTACGATGCGTGTAGGAGGCGACCATGTCCGGGAAGTCGGCATCCTGGTAGACCGGGTCCTGCAGGCTGAAGCGGAATCCACCCGGGGTATAGTGCAGGACCAGATCCGGCCTTACGACCGCGCCGCTGCCGGAGACAGTACCGACACCGGTACCGTAGAAGTCGAGGATCTCCACATCGAATGGCGCGTTGGCAAAGAACTGGCCGGTCCAGGTCTGACCGAGGGTGAAGTCGTCGACCTGGATGTAGGCATGGCGCAGTCGCATGGCGTAACTGGTGTCCGATGTATCCGTCGCATTGTCCCAGAAATCGCCCTCGATGAAGCCCGTCACGCTATGGCCCTGAACGTCCTTGTCGACTTTGAAGTTGATGCGCGACTGGCGAGCGCTCGCATCGAAGTTCCTGTCTCCCCCATCGGGATCGGTAAAGATTCCCTCCGCCTTGACATAGCCTCCGATGCTGAGATTCGCACCGCCGAATTCACCCAGCTCGAGGGCATAGGCCTGTGCGGAAATGGCTGAAAGCGCGACCGCCATGGCCAGTCTTTTTTTATTCATCATCTTGTTCAGTCTCCGTGTTGTTCTAGTTCGATAAATGCTGCTTTCTACTTCATGTCCCTTGCGCTCTTGCTTGCACACCCGCCGATCCCTCGGCGGGCGCTCCCGGTTGGAATGACCGGAAAGAACTCAGCCCACCTTGACGATCAGGGCCGCCGCCGAATCGCCGGCCGCACAGCCGGTGACCAGGGCGTAGCCGCCGCCCTTCAGCGCGGTTTCCTCGATGGCCTCGATCAGCAGGCGTGCCAGCGTCGGCGCCTGGGGGTGCCCGTAGACCAGCGAGGTGCCGTAGTTGTTGAAGGTGTTGGCGTCGAGCCCCAGCGCCTTGGCCAGGTGCAGGTCGTTGGCGATGAACGGCGAGTGGTTCTTGATCGTCTTGATCTGGTCGAGGGTCAGGCCGGACCGCTCGAGCGCACGCTTGACCGAGGTGGCCGGCGCCATGGGCATGTGGGCCGGCTTGGTCCGGGCATGGCCGTAGGCCACCACCTGGACGGCCAGTCGGGGATCGGTGCTGAGCTCGGCGGCGCGCTCGCGGGTGGTGACGACGATGCCGGCGTTGGCATCGGCCGGGTGGGTCTGGGCCCCATAGGTATGAATGCCGTCGGGTTGCACCGCTCGCAGCCTGGCCAGGCCCTCGGCACTGGTCGCGGTCACGCCCTCGTCGGCCTCGACGAGCTTGGTCTCCTTGCGCGAGACCGCGACCTCAACGGGGAACATGTAGCGCTTCTGGAAGGCGCGGTCGTCGGCCAGCGCCTCGGCGTACTGCTCGTAGCGGCGCAGGGTCAGTTCGTCGGCCTGCTCGCGGCTGAAGCCATGCTCGCGCGCCACGTTCTCGGCGGTGGTCAGCATGTCCTTGCCGGTGGCCGGGTCGGCGGCGATGTTGTCCATGTTCCAGTTCTCGGCGATCACCTCGCCGCCCGGCCCGTTGGGGTTGGGCCAGATGGTATGCGGGCCGTTGGAGGGGCGGTCGGCGAGCAGGCAGTAGGTGGTGTCGAAGCTGCCGGCGTCCACCGCCAGGGCGGCATTGAACACCGCCGTGGTGGCGGTGGCGCAGGCCTGGGTGATGTTCTGGCCCGGCGCCTGGCCGGCGCCCATCATGGCCGCGGCCCAGGGCGCGCCGTAGAAGATCGATTTCTGCCCCACCGACACCCCCAGGTAGAGGTAGTCGATGAGCGTGGGGTCGATGTCGCGGCTGGCGAACCAGCGCTTGCTGGTGGCCGCGCCCAGCTCGATGGCATTGACGTTGGCCAGGCTGCCCATCCACTTGCAGAAAGGCGTGGTGTAGTAGCCGCCGTAGGGAATGTAGGCGTTCTTGAACATGTCTTTTCTCCTCAATGCTCAGTCGCGTGCAGATGCTCGCGCAGGCCACCCCACCGGGGCTGGAAGAGCGCCGCCGGCATCTCGCGCAGCTCGCTGGCGATGCGCGGCACGAAGTCCATGGCCGCCAGGATGTCGCGCTCGACGTCGAGGCCCGGGGCGATCTCGGTGAGGGTGATTTCGCCGTCGATCAGTTCGAAGACGCAGCGCTCGGTGACGAACAGCACCGGCTTGCCGGTCTCCTGGGCATAGCGGCCGCTGAAGGTGATCTGGTCGACGCGCTGAACGAACTTGCGGCGGTGACCCTCCTGGCGAATGGCGAGGCGGCCGTCCTCGATCGCCAGCTCGCCGCCGTTGGTGAAGGTGCCGCAGAACACCACCTTGCGGGCGTTCTGGCTGATGTTGATGAAGCCGCCCGGCCCCACCACCTTGTCGCCGAACTTGCTGACGTTGAGGTTGCCCTCGTGGTCGGTCTGGGCCAGGCCGAGGAAGCAGACGTCCAGCCCGCCGCCGTCGTAGAAGTCGAACTGGTAGCCGTGGTCGATGATCGCCTCGGCGTTGTAGGAGGTGGCGAAGTCGCCGCCACTGGCGGGCACACCACCGTAGGTGCCAAGCTCGGTGGTCAGGGTCATCAGGTCGCTGACACCCTCCTCGGCGGCCACGCTGGAGACCCCTTCGGGCATGCCGATGCCGAGGTTGACGATGCCCCCCGGCACCAGCTCCATGGCGGCACGCCGGGCGATCACCTTGCGCGGATCCAGCGGCAGCAGCTTGATGCCGCCCAGCGGCATCCTGAGGTCGCCGGACAGCGCCGGGTTGTAGGTGGTGGTGATGGTCTGCATGTGATGCTCGGGCTCGGCCACCACCACGTAGTCGACCAGGTCGCCCGGCACCTTGACCTGCTTGGGGTGCAGGCTGCCCTGGGTGGCCAGGTACTCCACCTGGGCGATGACAATGCCGCCGCTGTTCTTGGCCGCCTGGGCCATGGAGAGCTGCTCGAGGAGCAGCGCCTCGCGCTCCATGCTCAGGTTGCCGCGCTCGTCGGCGGTGGTGGCGCGAATCACCGCCACGTCTACCGGAAAGGTGCGATAGAGCAGCCACTCCTCACCTTCGAGTTCGACCCGCTTGACCAGCTCCTCTTCGGCGGCGGCGTTGGCCTTGCCCCCCTCGAGGCGCGGGTCGACGAAGGTGCCCAGCCCCACCTTGCTGATCACGCCGGGCTTCTTGCCGGCGATGTGACGCCACAGATGCGCCAACACGCCCTGAGGCAGCAGGTAGCCCTCGACGCGGTTCTCGCGGATCAGCTCGCCCATGCGCGGGGCCTGGCCGGTGTGGCCGCTGATCAGCCGCTTGACCAGGCCGGCATGGCCCAGGTGATTCATGCCGCGGGTCTTGCCGTCGCCGCAGCCGCAGCTGTGCGCCACGGTGAGGTCGCGGGGCGCGCCGGTCTCCAGGAAGCGCCGCTCCAGCGCGATGGCTACGGCCTCGGCGAAGCCGCTCAGGCCGGCGGTCGTCCAGATGACGGTGTCGCCATCCCGAATCAGGCCCGCCGCGGTGCTGCTGTCGATGATCTTGTTCACTCTCTCGGCCCTCCTTGGGGAGGCATTTAACATTGAAGATTAAATATATTGTTATATAAACAAACAAATTGATTCGAATTTAGCCCGCCAGTGGCGAGCGTCAGACGCTCGCCCTCTTGCGTATCAACCGCCGGTCAATACCAGTACGATCTGGGGATAGAAGACCACCAGCGCGACGACCACGATGTCGGCCACCAGAAAGGTCGACACGCCACGGAAGATATCCATCAGCGAGGCGTACTGTCCCGCCACGCCCTTGATCACGAAGATGTTCATGCCCACCGGCGGGGTGATCATGCCGATCTCGAGCAGCTTCACCAGCAGCACGCCGAACCAGATCAGGCTCACGTCGTAGAGTTCGAATACCGGCAGCAGTACGGGCAGGGTCACCAGCATGGCGCCGAAGGGCTCCATGAACAGCCCCAGGAAGAGGTAGATCAGCACCACCACCAGCATCAGTTCGAGATAGGAGAGCTCCCAGCCGGTCACCGCTCCGGTGATAAAGCCGGCGAGGCCGCTCAGACTCAGGAAGAGAGTGAACATGCTGGCCCCGACGCCGATGATCAGCAGCGCCGAGGTAGTGGAAAGGGTCTCGAGCAGCGCGGCCTTCATCGCCCGGCCGTTCAGGCGCCCCAGCACCAGGCCGATGAGGATCGCCCCGGCGGCCCCCACCGCCCCCGCCTCGGTGGCGGTGAAGAAGCCCGAGAAGAGGCCGCCGAACACCAGCACGCCCAGCACCAGCACCGGCCAGATGTCGAGCAGTGCCTGTCGGGCAGTGATATCGCGGGCCCCCACGGCCTCCCGCGGTACGATGTCGGGTCGCCACCAACTGACCAAGAGAATCACCAGGCTGTAGCTCAGCGCCGTCAGCAGACCGATGGTGATGCCTCCCAGGAACACCTGCGTGATCGAGACCTGGGCGAACACGCCATAGACGATCATCAGGATGCTGGGCGGGATCAGCGCGCCGATGGTACCGCCGGCGGCGATGGTGCCGCAGGCGAAGCTAGGCTTGTAGCCACCGTTGACCATCTCGGGAATGGCGATGCGCCCCATGGCCGCCGAGCAGGCCACGCTCGAGCCGCTCACCGCGGCGAAACCGGAGCTGGCCACGATGCTAGAGATCGCCACCCCACCGGGCAACCAGCGAAACACTACCTTGGCGGCACTGAACAGCCCGTTGGTAAGGCCGGTGTGGTAGCAGACGAAGCCCATCAGCAAAAACATCGGCACCGCGCTGAGCGTCCACTTGGCGATGAACTCGTAGGGCGTCGAGGAGAGCATGCC
The DNA here is from genome assembly GCF_015992245.1 of Halomonas sp. SS10-MC5. Lineage (NCBI taxonomy): Bacteria > Pseudomonadati > Pseudomonadota > Gammaproteobacteria > Oceanospirillales > Halomonadaceae > Halomonas > Halomonas sp. SS10-MC5. Next base: position 4,056,684 of record NZ_CP065435.1, read on the forward strand.
GATGGCGGTGCTCCAGCCGAACATCACCGTCATGCCGCCCAGCGCAACCACGACCAGCGAGAGCGCCACTGGCACCCGCAGCGCCAGTAGCAGCATCAGGATGGCGAGGCCGTAGAAGCCGACGTCAACGGACATGGAAATCACCTTTCATCTGGCGTACCGGAAGGAGGGGCTGTCTCTCTGAGCAGGAACGGCAGGCGCACCACACAGACCACCGCCGCCAAGGCAAAGGCGACGGGCAGGGCGAAATAGGTCGGCCAGACCGGCATGGGGAAGTTCAGCGACATCACATAGGCGCCGATGTCGTACTGCTCCATGGCCTTGCCCCAGGTGGCCACGGCCAGCACGGCATAGACCGCGGTCGAGAGCAGCGACACCAGCACATCGGACAGGCGCACCAGCCAGGGCTTCATCAGTCCCTCCAGGGCCTCCACGGCAATCATCTCCCGGCGCCACTCCACCCACCCCAGCGGCAACAATGCCAGGGTGATCAGGTAGTAGCGGGTCACCAGCTCCACGGTGGCGGGGATCGACACGGACAGCGTGGCGCGCAGCAGCACATCGAGGGTGATGTGGATCACCATCAGCAGGATGCCGAGCGTCCCCAGCAGGGCCAGACCGACGGCGGCCCGATTGGTGAAGCGGTAGAGCGCATCCATGACGAGTCTCCGTGAGAGGCGTTACCGAATGCCGGCATGCCGGCATTCGGAGACGTGGTATCAGGTCCCGTAGGTGGAGAAATCCACCCCGTCCCAGATCTCGCGGTTCATGGCCTCGGCCACCGCCTCGGGGTCCGCGCCGACCTCCTCGACGATAGCAGTCCACTTCTCCACCAATGATTGGAAGCGCTCGATCTTGGCCGCCGCATCCTCTACACCGTGGCGGCTCTCCGCCTGTTCAGCGGCATAGGCCAGGTCTTCCTCGAGGAACGCCTCGATGGCCTCCAACAGTTCGGGCTCGGGCTCCAGCATCTCGATACCGTTTTCGAGTGCGACCTCGCGAGCCTCGTCGGCCATCTCGTAGCCCCAGCGCTGGGTGATGGCGGCGGATGCCTCGACCGAAGCATGCACCAGGGCCTCACGCTGCTCGGCAGAGAGAGAGTCCCAGGCCTGCTGACCGACCGCATGGGAAATGGTGCTATGGAACGTGCCCAGCTCGACATCAGTGACATAATTCAGCACATCATCCAGCCGGAAGGAGATGATGTCGGCAATGGAAGCGATGGTGCCTTCGATCACCCCTTGGGAGAGCGATTCGTAAGTCTCCCCTACGGGGATAGAGGCCGGTGACACGCCCACCGATTCGGCCCAGCGGGAATACTGGGGCCCGCCCACTCGCATGCGCAGCCCCTGGAGATCATCGAGGGAGCGTACCGGCTCGGTGCTCAGTATGCGGTAGAGATCCGAGGCATGGGAGCTGGTGTAGACGATGCCCAACTGTTTGAGCTCTTGCTGACATTCGTCGCAAGTGACGATGTACTCGGTCACCGCCGCGCCCATGGCATGGGGATTGGTGCCCAGGAAAGCCAGGTCGCCGACCAGGTTGATCTCTGGCAGGTCGGCCGGGAAATAGGCCGGCAGGAAGAGCCCCACCTCTACCAAGCCACTCTTGATGGCATTACGCATGTTGCCGATGTTGGCCACCTCGGTTCCCAGCAGGTTGCCCGTCAAGTCGCCATCGGTCTTCTCGGCCAGACGCTCGGCGAATTCGGTGAACATCGGATCGTAGGCAGGATGCGCCGGCGGCACCCCGGGGGCCATGCGCAGATCACGGGCCTGGGCCTGGACGGTCAGCGCCAGGCTACCGGCGGTAGCGACGACGGCAAGAGACTTGAGCAGCGTGCGACGTGTCATGGGGATACCTCAGCGGCTTATATTTGTTTGTGTACAAAACAATGGTCTTCATCATCTATCTGACGGGCGATTATAGTCCAGTCAGCAACCTCTCTCGATACCCGACTTTGGTATAGGCATCGTTACTCGCCGGCTAGCGCGTTTCACCAGACACAGGGGGTCCATCCCAGACCTTGGCATTGGGAACATTTGCGGCTAGGGCGCGCCGCGCGGGGTAACTGAATGAATCGGCTTTCAATCCAACCGCAGCACACTCGGCGGCGGTGGCTCGCGATAAAGCGCCTCGACGATGGCGGCCCGGTTCTCCAGCACGGCCCGCTGGTTGATCGAGCCCTTGTCGGTGATCTCGTGGGCATCCAGGCGCGGCGGCTCGTCGAGCAGCACCAGGCGCCGCACCCGGGTGGAGCTGCCGGTGCTGTGGGCGTCCAGGTCCCGCAGCATCTGCAGGAAGCGCTCGTGCACCGGCTCGCTGGCCAGCACCGTGGCGGCATCGATTTCGCTGCCCAGCCCCGCCAGCTCACGGCACTTCTCCAGGTCCGGGAACACCATGACCGCCACATAGGGCCGGTCGAGCCCGGCGATCACCACGTCCTTCACATAGGGAGCACCGGCTTCGATGATGCGCGCCCGCAGCGGCCCGACGCTGACCCAGGTGCCGGTATCCAGCTTGAAGTCCTCGGAGATGCGCCCGTCGAAGCGCATGCCGCGCTGGGGGTCGTCCGGGTCGATGAACTTGACCGCATCGCCCAGGCAGTAGAAGCCCTCTTCATCGAAGCTCCTGGCGGTGACCTCGGGCTGGCGCCAGTAGCCCGGCATCACGCTGGGCCCTTTCACCCGGCACTCCAGCTTGCCGCCGTTGGGCACCAGCTTGATCGTCACCCCGCGCGCCGGCAGGCCCACCACGCCGGAGCGGGACTCCTCCAGCGAGGCGAACATCGCCGAGGGCGCGGTCTCGGTGGCGCCCAGGCCGGTCAGCATGCCTACCTTGCAGCCCAGAGTCTGGATGGCCAGACGGTCGAGTTCGTCCCAGATGTGCTGGGAGAGCCCCGCCGCGGCGAAGAACATCAGGTTGAGCCGGGAGAAGAAGGTCTCGCGCAGGGCATCCTCGCGCTTCAGGTAGTCCACCAGGATCTCGAAACCCTTGGGCACGTTGAAGTAGACGGTGGGGGCGATTTCGCGCAGGTTGGCGATGGTCTTCTCGAACTCGCCCGGCACCGGGCGGCCGTCGTCGATATAGAGGCTGCCGCCGTTGTAGAGCACGATGCCGACGTTGTGGTTGCCGCCGAAGGTGTGGTTCCACGGCAGCCAGTCGACCAGAACCGGTGGCTCGTCGCGCATGAAGGGCATCAGCGAGGCCAGCATCTCCTGGTTGGCGCAGAGCATGCGGTGGGTATTGATGACACCCTTGGGCATGCCGGTGGAGCCGGAGGTGAACAGGAACTTGACGATGGTGTCGGGGACGACGGCCGCACGGGCCTCCTCCACCGCCGCCGTCACGGGGGTATCCAGCAGTTCGTCGAAGGTGCCCATGGGGAAGCCTTCGGCCTCTACCGCCACACAGCCGCAGTCGGCCGGCTGCACCGCCGCCAGGGCGGGGGCGAAATCCTCTGCCTTGTCGACCATCAGCAGGCCCGGCGTCAGCAGCTCGACGATATGGCGCAGCTTGCCGTAGTCCCGGCTGACCAGCGAGTAGGCCGGCGAGACGGGGGCGAAGGGAATGCCCACATACATTGCCGCCAGCGACAGCAGCAGGTGCTCGATGGAATTACCGCTGAGGATGGCCAAGGGCCGCTCGACGCTCAGGCCGTGGTTCAGCAGCCCTTGCGCCAGGCGGCGTACCCGCGCCAGGGTCTCGGCATAGCTCAGACGCTGCCACTCGCCGGCACCGTCGCGCCGCGCCACGAAGGTACGCTCCGGCGTCTCGTCGGCCCAGCGCTCCAGGCACTCGAGCAGCGTATCGGGGTAGTCGCCGAGGGGTTCCTCGACAGTGAGAAGTCGGGTTCCATCATCGCGCAGGATCAGCTTGGCAGTGGCAGTGCCCAGACGGACATCGCGAAAGGAGGAAGACATGGGCGCTCCTGCTGTTTGTGATCGTTGTCAGGATCGAAAGGGGCATCTCGCTACCCTCGGCATGGGAGCCTTGGTAACATGGACTCCAGTATTTTTTTAAACTGTTGGCATGTCAAACATTTTGCCACAATAACATTATTCTCGGGGAACCGAAGTAAGGCGAAATAAGCATTCAGCATCAAAAAGATACGACCATAACGCCGTGTCGCCGTGACGATTCTCACGGCCGAGACACGACTAAAGTTGGAGATCGTGACAGGCCTCGCCGTCCGGTATCCGATAGGCTGTTTGCTGCTTGCCGCCTCGTGGCTCACCCAACCTCAGGGCCGACCAACCTATGAGCAACGACGACCAGAACGGTATCGATTACTCCATGCTGCAGTCCCGCCTCGGCTACAAGCTACGCCGGGCGCAGCTCGTCTACTTCGACGTGTTCTTCGAGGCTTGCGCCCAGGAGGGCATCACACCCGGGCTGTTCAGCATCCTCGCCATCATCTATCACAACCCGGGGCTGACCCAGTCGGCGGTCTCCACCGCCCTGGACGTGGACCGTTCCGCCATGGTGGCGGCCATCGACAAGCTGGAGAGCATGGAGGTGGTGGAACGGCGCAAGTCGAAGAACGATCGGCGCTCCTATGCCCTCTACCTCACCGACAAGGGCAAGGAATTCACCGAGCGGCTCAACCGCAAGGTCGCCGCGGGCGAAGACAACTTCGACAGCTTCATGAAAGAAGGCGAGCGCGAGTGGCTGCTCGACCTTCTCGACCGTATCATCGCGGCCCGCAAGGGAGGCTGATGCCCACTGCAAGCGCCCGGAGAGACACAAGGCTCTGTCTGAAAACTCGGCGAGCTAAGGCCAGGGCTAGGCCCGTTCCCTACGGGCCAACGCACTTCCCACATCCATGTGGGTCGCAAGGCAAAAATCGGCGAAAAGACGGAGTTTACGTGCTGTAAATGAGTACTTTGAGCCGATTTTTAACGCCGTATGGCCGAGCGCAGCCATTTTTCGGGCGAGCCTAGATGGGATAGTGCCGCGGCCCCAGCTGCACCGTGATCCAGCGCAGCTCGGTGAACTCCTCGATACCCGCCTTGCCGCCGAAGCGCCCGTAGCCGCTGGCCTTGACGCCGCCGAAAGGCATCTGCGGCTCGTCGTGCACCGTCGGCGCATTGATATGACAGATGCCCGACTGGATGCGCCCGGCGACCTTGATCGCCCGCGCCGTGTCGCGACTGAACACCGCCGCCGAGAGGCCGTACTCGCTGTCGTTGGCGATACGGATGGCCTCCTCCTCGCCCTCGACCCGGATCACCGCCACCACCGGCCCGAAGGACTCCTCGCCGTAGAGGCGCATGGCCGGTGTCACGCCATCCACCACCGTGGCCGGCATGATCACCCCATCGGCCCGGCCACCCGCGGCCAGGCGCGCGCTGTGGCTCTCGGCATCGTCGAGCAGCGCGTTGAGCTTCTCGCCCGACTCGGCATTGATCAGGGTGCCCAGGGCGTTGCCCTCGCCGCGCGGGTCGCCCGCCTTGAGCGCCGCGGCACGCGCGGCCAGCTTGTCGACGAAGGCGTCGGCCACCGAGGCATCGACGATCAACCGCTCGGTGGACATGCAGATCTGCCCCTGGTTGAAGAAGGCACCAAAGATCGCTGCGTCCACGGCAGCATCCAGGTCGGCATCGTCCAGCACCAGCAGCGGCGCCTTGCCGCCCAGCTCCAGCAGCACCGGCTTGAGATGGTGCGCCGCCTTCTCGGCAATGATCCGGCCCACCGCGGTGGAGCCGGTGAAGTTGATGCGCGCCACCTCGGGATGCGCGATCAGCGCCTCGACCACCTGCGGAGCGTCGGCCGGCGCATTGGTGATCACGTTGACCACGCCCTCGCCGAGCCCGGCCTCGACCAGCACCTCGCCGATCAAGTGGTGGGTCGCCGGGCACTGCTCCGAGGCCTTGAGGATCACCGTATTGCCACACGCCAGCGGCGTGGCCACGGCCCGGGTGCCGAGGATGATCGGCGCGTTCCACGGCGCGATGCCGACCACCACGCCGCAGGGCACGCGCACGCCCATGGCCAGGTTGTCGGGCACGTTGGAGGGAATCACGTCGCCCTGGATCTGGGTGGTCAGCGACGCCGCCTCACGCAGCATGCCGGCGGCCACCATCACGTTGAAGCCGGCCCAGCCCGGCGTGGCGCCGGTCTCGTCCACCATTCGCTCGATGAACTCCGTCTGGCGCGCTTCCATCAACTCCGCCGCCTTGAGCAGCTTCATTCGCCGCTCGCCGGGGCCCGTTTGCGACCAGGTCGCGAAGGCGCGGCCCGCGGCATCCGCTGCCGCCTTGGCATCCTCCACCGAAGCGGCCGCCGCCGTGGTGGTGGCCTGGCCCGTAAAGGGGTTGGCGCGTTCGAAGGTGCGCCCTTGGGACGCAGCCTTGGCCCGGCCGTCGATCAGCAGTTCGAGGGTCGTCATGGGTCTCTCCTTGGCGTTGTTGTTGGCGTCGGCTGTTCTCATTTTCGCCGAAGCCAACCGCCGCATAAGGCAAAATCAGCGGGATTACTTGGACTTTTCCGGGATCCTGCCAGAACTTTAGTCGTGTACGGCACCAGCAATGCCACCCAGGGATGGCGACCTGGCCTGGGCCGGTTGCGGCTCAGCGGGGCTCCACGGGACACTCGTCGCGCAGTTCGAGCGCACGCTGGTAGATCTTGCGCGCATTGTCGAGGCCTCGCTCCTCGAGCCGCTCAAGGTAGTTCTCGGTGCCCTCCTCGAGCGGACCTGACCATTCAGGGTCATTGAGTGGGTCTTCGACGACGTGGATGGTATCGCCCTGGGCCACGGCTTCCTCGCGCCCGGCCTCGTCGAGCGCGTCGAAGACCCGCCCCGCCTGCTGAGCCCAAGCCATGCCGCTGTTCTCGTCGATCACCGCCTGCATCTCGGGAGAGAGTCGTTCATAGCTCGCCTGGCTCATCGTCGCCACGATGGCACCGGCGTAGTACGGCACCTGCAGGTGATAGTTCGTCAGCTCGTTGATGCGAAACACCTTCATCGCCTCCCAGGGAAAGCTCAGGCCATCCATCACACCGCGCTGCAGGGAAGTGAAGATGTCCGGCGCCGGCATGCCCAGCGGCTGAGCGCCCATGCTGGCGAGCATCTCGCCGGCCACCTCGCTGGGTCGACGGATGCGTAGCCCCTCGAGGTCGGCCGGCGTGCGGATCTCGGTGTCTCGGGTATGCAGGTAAGCCGGCCCGGTGGTGAACAGGAACAGCACGCGGGTGTCGTCGTATTCACCGGCGATGTCGCCCTCCTCGTAGAGCGTCTGCAGGATGCACGCGCCCTGGGAGGCGCTGTTGACGATACCGGGCAGCTGCACGATCTCGGTGAGCGGGAACCGCCCGGCGCTATAGCCTTGCAGCGTAACGGCGATATCGGCGATGCCGTTGACCGTCGAATCATAGGCCTGATCGGCCTTGCTCAAGGTCTGCGAGGGATAGATCTCGACCTTGAGCTCGCCGCCGGAATCCTGCTCCACCCGTTCCGCCCAGGCCCGGTAGATCTCCTGGTTGACCGCCGAACCCTCCGGCCACAGATGCGCCATGCGCAGGGTGGTTTCCGCGCCGACCGAGGCGCACAGCCCCAGCGCGGAAGTGGCGAGCAGCAGGCGTGAGATGGCGTGTTTCATATCGGTGTCCTCTTTGTCGTTGTATTGGTTAGGTGATGGGGCTTAGGTGGGCAGGGTCGGCACCTCGATCAGCAGCGGTCGGTCCATGGCGAAGCCTTCTTGCAGCGCTGCGACCAAGGCCTGCCGCGAGTCGGCCAGGCGCGCCTCGACCCCGTAGCCGCGGGCCAGCGCGCAGAAGTCGATGCCCGGCACGTCGAGCCCGGGGGCGTCGTCCACGGCCATGTGCCGGGCGAAGCCGCGCAGGGCGCCGTAGGTATCGTTCCTGAGGATGATCAGCACCGCCGGAATGCGGTACTGCGCGGCGCTCCACAGCGCGGTAATGGCGTAGCTGGCCGAACCGTCACCAATCACGCCGATCACCTGGCGCTGCGGCTGGGCGAGCTGCACACCGAGCGCCGCCGGCAGGCCGAAACCGAGCCCGCCCGCGGCGGGAAAGAAGTAGCTGCCGGGCTGGCGAATCTCGACGCGCTCCCAGAAGTTCTCCACCGTCGAGGTCGACTCCTTGACGTAGATGGCGTCCTCCGGCGCCAGCGCATCGAGGGTATCGAACACATTGGCCGGCGCCAGGCGCCCCTCGCCATCTTCTGCCGCCGCCGGCTTTGGGAGCGGTTCGGGCATGGCCCGCTCGCTCGGCACGATATGCGGCAGCAGCGCCTCGAGGGTGGCATGAACGTCGCCCACCAGGGCATCGCCCATGGGCGCCCGGGCCGCCTCGTTGGCATCCCCGGTCACGTGCACCAGCCGCGCCCCTTCGGGCAGGTAACGCCCCGGTGCGTACTTGTGATAGCGAAACACCGGGGCACCGATGACCACGATCAGGTCGTGCCCTTCCAGTTGCGCTGCGATGCCCGCTATGGCCGCCGGCAGCACGCCGCGGAAGCAGGGGTGGCGATTGGGGAAGGGGCAGCGCGAGGCGGAAGGCGCCACCCACACCGGCAGGCGCAGGCGCTCGGCCAGCTCCACGGCCAGCCCGTTGGCCTGGCGCGCATCGACCTCAGGCCCCAGCACCAGCACCGGGCTCTCGGCGGCATTGAGCCGCTGGGCCAGCCGCTCGAGCTGCGCGGTAGACGGCACGCCGGCATGGTCGATCTCGCGCTCGACCACCAGCGCGGCGTCGTCACCCGCTTCGTGGTCCCAGTCGTCATGCGGGATCGAGACGTAGACCGGCCCCCGCGGCGGCAGCGAGGCGCTGTGGATCGCCTGGCTCAGCGCACGCGGCACGTCCTCGGGGCAGGCGGGCTCGTAGCTCCACTTGACCAGCGGCTTGGGCAGCTGCGGCGCCTCCACGTTGGCCAGCATCGACTCCACGCCGATCATCGAGCGCGCCTGCTGCCCGGCGGTGATCACCAGCGGTGAGTGCGAATACCAGGCGTTGGTCAGCGCGCCCATGGCGTTGCCGGTGCCCGCCGCGGCATGCAGGTTGATGAATGCTGGCCGGCCGCTGGCCAGCGCGTAGCCGTCAGCCATGCCGGCCACCACCCCTTCATGCAGCCCCAGCACGTAGCGAAAATCCTCGGGAAAGCCCTTGAGAAAGGGCAACTCGTTGGAGCCGGGATTGCCGAAAATGGTGGTAATGCCCTGGCGACGCAGGAGCGAATAGGTGACGGCGTGGACGCTCGGCATGCTTGATTCCTTGCTCTTGTGCAGTACGTGTCTTCACGCTAGTCGCCGCTGCTACAATCAAGCAAATCGATATTCTTTCTATCTAAAATAAAGAGTGTCTATGCGATGAATCACATCGACCTCAACCTCATGCGCACCTTCGTGCTGCTGTACGAAACAGGCAGCGTCACCCAGACGGCCGAGCGGCTATACGTCACCCAGCCCTCGGTCAGCTATGCGCTGGCCCGGCTGCGCGACCTCTTCGAGGACCGCCTGTTCATGCGCACCCGCCAGGGCATGGAGCCCACCATTGCCGCCCGCCAGCTCTACCCCTCGCTGCGCGACGCCCTACAGCAGCTCCAGGACACCATCGAGAGCAGCCGCGACTTCGACCCGGCGACCTGTATCCGCCGCTTCCGATTGGCGCTGACCGACCTGGGTGAAATGGCGCTGCTGCCGAAGCTGATGCGCCACCTGCACGAGCAGGCGCCCCAGGCCGAGCTGGAAGTGGTACCGCTGGAGATCGAACACGCCGAGGAGTGGCTCGCCGCCGGCAGGGTCAACGCGCTGATCTGCAGCCGGCCGCTGACGAGCACGGCCATTTCACGCCATGTGCTGTTGCAGGACCGCTACGTATGCCTGCTCAACCAGGAACGCTTCGGGAAAGGCCCCCTGACTCGCGAACGCTTCATCGCCGCGCGCCACGTCGCCGTCACCTCTTCGTCCGGGCATGGCATGGTCGAAGAAGTGATGCGCCAGGAGGGTATACAGCGCAAGGTGAGCCTGGAGATCCCACACTTCTCGGTACTGCCACGAGTGCTCCACGACAGCGACCTGATCGCCATCATGCCGCTGCAGGTCGCCGCCAGCTTCACCGAAGGTTCGCCGCTGGTCATTCATGAACTGCCCTTTCACGTGCCCGAGTTCGAGGTCGCGCTGCACTGGCAGGCCCAGGCCAGCCGCTCCCCGTCACAGCGCTGGTTCTGCGAGAGCATCATTGCGGCGATCGGGGATAGCGAGAGGTGAGGGCAAGAGTTACTCGTTTATTGCTTCCTCTCGCTCCTGTTCATATTCACTATACGTCTTGCTGGCATCCTCCATGCATTCGTCATATTGAGAGTGCGGAAGCTTAGAACATTCATAACGGTTGCTCGCCTGAATGCCCTCATAAGCCCCTCGGCTTGTACAGCCAGCCAGAATGCAAAGCATGATAAATAGAAGTCCTTTCTTCATCGCTTTATCCGATTTCCATTTTCGCGTAACGCCGCCCGCAGGCGTCGAGGCCCGAGCGGCAGCTGTGGGTGAAGGTGCCCAGGCTTCTCGGATCCGCGTAATGGGAAGCCACCCGCTGCTGTAGCAAGAACACACTGGATGGATAGCAGGAGGTCATAGGTCTGTCGAGACATCCCCTAGACCTGACGATACCGCCGCCGCCTGACAGAGCCCTCCTAACCCTGGACGAAGGACGAGAGGCCATCACGGTATACCCGCCCATGGTCGTGTTATCGCGCCACCTCCGCGCGCGTTATCTCAAAGCCCGATTTCGACCTGCTCGTCCATCGGGACCGTGCAGCAGGTCAGCACATGGCCCTCGGCCGGACTGATCAGCGGCTTGCGTGGATAGTGAACATTTCCCGAGAGCAGCCGTGTGGCGCAGGTACCGCACTTGCCCGAGCGGCAGTTGTGGGAAGGCTTTAGGCCGGCCGCCTCGGCGGTTTCCAGCAGCGTGCCGCTCTGTGCGGTCCATTCGGTCTGGACCTTCGAATGGGCGAAGGAAACCGTTGCGCGCTTTGGCAGTTGCACGGTCGCCGCTAGTTCATCGGGCGCTTCAAGTTCGCCCGTGCCAAAGAACTCATAATGGATATGCGAGCGATCGATGCCCATGTCGCGCAAGCCGGTATACAGCGCTCGCATGAAGCTCTCGGGGCCGCATAAGTAGAACTGGTAGCCGCCGAAAGGGAGCAGCCCAGCGAGAACCTCCATGCTCAGCCTCGCCTCGATGTCGTGCGTGTGGCCCAGCCTGTCTTCCGTGCCCGGCGCCGAATAGGCGGTGAAGAGATGCAGCCAGTCGTACTGGCGGGCGAGCGCCTCGAGCTCGCCGCGAAATGCCCGGCTGGCGCTGTTCCGGGCGGCATGGATGAAATACACCTCGCGCCGAGGTGCCCCGTCGCGCCGCGCACTCACGAGCCCGTCGAGCATTGCCACCATGGGCGTGATGCCGACGCCGCCAGAGAGCATGACGATGGGCTGGGCACTGTCATCCAGCAAGAAATCGCCCGTCGGCGAGGCGGCTTCGATCGTATCCCCACGCCCTAGCCGGTCGTGCAGCAGACGAGAGGCCCGGCCATGCGCTTCCCGCTTGATGGAGAGGCGGTAGTCGCGCCCGTTTGGCCCTTGCGAGATCGTGTAGCTGCGCAGAATCGGTCCGTCATCGTCATGAAGCCGGATCGGCAGGAACTGCCCTGCCACATGCGGCGCGATCGGGCCACCGTCTGCGGGGGTCAGATAGAAGGAGGTGATGGCGTCGCTTTCCCTATGCTTCGATACGATCCGGAAGCGGCGATAGCCGTCGCGCCTGAGCGCGGCCAAGTGCACCTCATCCCAGGTGCCGGTGGCCTCGAGTGCGGGCCAGGGTTCGGCAAGCGTTGCGGTCAACGGCAAGGTGGCGGTGGCATACCAGATCGCTTCCGGCCGCACATCGACGATGCGCTCGGCCCCGGTGAAAGCGCCGGCGCGTTCAGCGCTCCAGTCGATGCTGGCACGGCCGGTCAGCACGACCGCCTCGCCGGTTTCGAAGTCCGGCACAAACAGGCCTATGCGGCCATCGCTCTCGATGTTGCCGAGCGTGTTGAACATGCGATTGCCGGAAAAATCGGGAAAGGAGAGCGAGCCGTCGTCGTTGATGCCGAGAAACCCCGGCCGCCCGCCGCGGTGCGAGGCATCGACCCCGGCGCTGCCCCCCTCGAGCGGACCGGCGGCCCGGGAGGCGATGAAGAAGGTGTCGGCTGATTCGATGATGCGACGGACCGCCGGGTCGGCCAGGCTGCTGCTTCGCCCGGCGGCGGCCGAAGGCTCGGCCCTGGCAACGGTCTGGGAGCGGGTCTGGATGTACTGCGGGCAGTTCCCGAAGCTCTGGTCGACCGCGAGAGTGATCCCGCCACCCGAAGTGTGTCGCACCCGGCCATTCATCCGATTGCGGCGCCGGTTGGTGAGGTCGACCCCGACGAGCCCAACGCTCGACCCGGGCGTCAGCATCAGCCCGAGTTCGTCGACGAGTACCGGCGCGCGTTGCAATACCAGCGTCTCCGGGGAGGGAGAGGCCGAGTAGCCAGGCGGCCCGAAGACGGGAACGCACCAGGGGCGACCCGCCGGATCGAGCAGGCCGAGAAACAGCATCGGCAGGTTCTCGAAGAAATCGCGGTGCTGCTGCGGCATCGCAGGGCGCACGAAGCCTGCCGCACTCTCGAGCCAATCGCTGGCGACTTCGGCACGCCGCTGTACCGCTCGCTCGCCGGCGTGAAAGGTGTGATCGCGCTGCGCCATGCGATGCCCCTCTCGATCAGGCGGTTTCAGGAAGCGGCGTACGGACCATGCCGACGAAGCCTTCCTGCGCTTCGACTCTTGTCAACCAAGACCGAATCGCGGGATAGGCATCGAGACTCACGCCGCCTTCGGGCGCATGGGCGATATAGCTGTAGCCGGCGACATCGGCGATGGTGATGGCCGGTCCGGCCAGGAAATCGCGGCGTTCCAGTATCGGTTCCAATTGGGCAAGCAAGCGATGCGCCGCCGCCTTGGCGCCGTCGTGATCCAGCGAGGCGCCGAAGACCGTCACCAGCCGTGCCGCGCAAGGGCCACGCGCGATCTCGCCGGCGGCCACCGACAGCCAACGCTGCACTTCCGCGGCGCCCGCGGGGCTTTCAGGCAGCCAATCGTGGCCGGTGGGATAGGACTTCACCAGATAGACCAGAATGGCGTTGGAATCCGACAGCATCACGCCGTTGTCATCGATGACAGGGACCTGCCCGAAGGGGCTGATAGCGAGAAACGCGGGCGCCTTGTGCGCGCCGTTCTTGAGATCGATATCGACGGTCTCATAGGGCAGGCCGAGCAGTGCCATCATGAGTTCGACACGATGGCTATGACCCGATTTCGGGTGACGGTACAGCTTGATCGGGGCGGCATGAGAGGGAAAGTTCGAGTTCATGCTTGGGCTCCTGTGAACGAGGCATGGGACTTTCGAGCTCGAGTTGGTGAGCTGTTCACGAGGATATGGCTTTCCAAAAACACGCAGTAGATGGCAAAGTTGAAACTCTAACTTCCATTTTTTGGAAAAAAGGTAACCCTGGACGAGTGGCCCATGCCCGACAGACTCCAGACGATGGCCATGCTGGTCAAAGTGGTCGACGAAGGCAGCATCACGTCGGGCGCTCGAGCCCTGAGGATGCCCATCGCCACCGTTAGCCGCAGGATTTCCGAGCTGGAGGCCGACTTGAACGCCGAGCTGGTTCAGCGCTCTCCTCGTGGGCTGACGTTGACCGAGGCGGGAACGGCCTACGTGGCGGCGTGCCGAAGGATCCTGGAAGAGGTGGCCGAAGCGGAGCGTGGCGCCTCCGGTGAGTTTACCGCGCCTCGGGGTACGCTGACCCTGACGGCGCCGATCGTCTTCGGGCGTCTGTATGTCCTGCCGGTGGTCACGGCTTTCCTCCAGTGCCATCCGGAGGTGAACATTCAGCTGCAACTCACCGACCGTCCGATGAGCATCGGTGAGGAGCACATCGATGTGGCTGTGCGTATCGGCCCGCTACCGGATAGCGGCCTTATCGCTCGGAAAGTCGGCGAAGTACGCCAAGTCGTCTGTGCGAGCCCCGCCTATCTCGACAAGCACGGCAGGCCCTCTACGCCAAGCGATCTCGAGAGGACCTCCTGTATTACCTTCGATCAGCTGCTGGCCATCCAGGCCTGGCGTTTCGAAGCGGAGGGGGAGTCGCTGAGGATTCCGGTTCAGGCACGCCTGACCGTGAACACGGCCGAAGCGGCATTGGATGCTGCCGAGGCGGGTCTCGGCTTTACCCGGGTTCTCTCCTATCAGTCGGCACCGAGGATCCAGGCCGGACGCCTGGAAACGGTACTGCAGGCGTGGGAACCAACGCCCTGGCCGATCCACCTGGTTTACGAGCGTCGGCCGCTGCTCCCGCAGAAGCTGCGCGCCTTCATCGATTTCGCGGTGCCATGTATCGCGCAGAGCGTGAAGGCCGGGTTTGCTGGGGCTGACCGCTGATCATCCACGAACGGCCACCGCCGATTAGCGGCCCCGATGAGCAGCCAACACGGCCGCGAGGCCTTCCTGCAGGTCCTTGACGAAAGATTCGGGCACCTCCAGCGACGGAAAGTGCCCGCCCTTTTCGGCAGTTCTCCACCGGACGATCTGCCGGTACCGCTGCTCGGCCCAGGGGCGCGGGCACTTCTCGATGTCGCGGGGGTATATCGTGATGGCAGAGGGAACATCAACCCGCAGCCCGGGGTCGAGCGTGTTAACCCCGCCGTGGCTTTCGTAGTAGATGCGGGCCGCCGAAGCGCCGGTTCGTGTCAGCCAGTAGAGGGTGACGTCGTCCAGAATGCGATCTCTGGAAATCGTCTCGAACGGGCTATCGTCGGTATCCGTCCACTCGGCAAACTTGTCGAGAATCCAGGCCAGAAGCCCGACGGGTGAGTCGACGAGCGAGTAGCCGATGGTCTGCGGTCGGGTCGCCTGCTGCTTCGCATACGCCGCGCGGTAGAGCCAGAAGTCGCGAGTGTCCTCGGCCCATTTTCGTTCTTCCGCCGTCAGCCCCTCCATGGCCAGACCGGGCGGTGCCTGCGCCAGCGTCGAGTGGATGCCGAGAACCTGCGCCGGGAACCTGCCGCCGAGGACGGTGGTGATGACACCGCCCCAGTCGCCGCCATGGGCGACGAACTTGTCGTAGCAGAGCCTTCCCATCAGCTCCACCCAGGCGGCCGCGATCTTCCCCGCGCCCCAACCGGTGGTAGCCGGCTTGTCGCTGTAACCAAAGCCCGGCAGCGACGGAGCCACGACGTGGAATGCCGGCGCGTCTGGCTCTTTCGGATCTGCCAGCTCGTCGACGATATCGATGAACTCGGCGATGCTGCCCGGCCAGCCATGCGTCAGGATCAGGGGAGTGGCATCGGCGCGTGCGGATCGGCGGTGCAGGAAGTGGATGCCGAGGCCGTCGATCACCGTGCGGAACTGGCCGATACGGTCAAGGCGCGCCTCGAACGATCGCCAGTCATACTCGTTGCGCCAATAGTTGACGACATCGACGAGGTCGGCGAGAGGAACACCCTGATCCCAGCGGCGAGGATCGGGCGCGGCGCGACAGACCGTCTCGGTCTCCGGTAGCCGCGCCGCGGCCAGTCGCGCGCGCAGGTCGTCGAGGTCGGCATCGGTTGCACGGGCTTCGAATACTTGAACATCCCTGTCTAGGCGATTCATGCGTTTGTCCCTTCAGCCTCGATGTTGACGCCGACGGTGACGGAGCCGAAGGCACGACATCGCTCTGCGAAATCCGCGCCTGGCACCGCCAAACAGTTTGGCAACGAAATCGGCGCGCAACCGGGCATTGCGCCGCTCGATGTCACGCATTTTTGGGTCGGGGTTATGGAAGGCCATCGCCACCTCTGCAGTCACTGAGTAAGCGTAGCAAGCTCGGCGCAGTTGCTCCCGGTCCGGCACCGCATCTGCTGTACACAAGACGCGTTCATGTGATGCCCAAAAAGACGAGAGCCAACGCAATGGCTGGCTCTGTGCTGACAGCCGAAACGGTCTCCTGAGGGCGGTCTAGCTCTCCATCGCCGCGAACGCTACGGCGATTGTAGGCGGTGCCGTGGGTCGGGCGTACATCGCCTTGAGGTACTCTCTCAGCCTCGGTGCGTCGCCAAGCATTTCCTCTTCGTTGGCCCAATCCAGGGTGTAGGCGGCGTTGAAGTCGGCGACGCTGAGCCGGTCGCCGACGAGGTACTCGCGCTCCTGCATGTGGCGTTCGAGCACCGTCAGCATCCCCCTGCATTCCTGCCTGGCCAGGTCGACATCCTGAGGCAGCCGCTTCTCTTCCGGGTAGAGGAAGGTGTGGCGAGCAATCCTCCATAGTGGCTGCTCGATCTCGGTCACCAGGAAGAAATTCCAGCGATGCATCTGGGCGCGTTCTTCCACAGCGCTGGGAATGAAACCCGCCTGTGGATATTTTTCGGCCAAATAGAGCGGTATCGCGGCCGATTCGGTGATGACCTGGTCGCCGTCGACCAGTACGGGCACCTTGGCGGCGGGGTTGAGCGCGAGGAAATCTGGCTGGTAGTGCTCTCCTTGCATGAGGTCCACTGGGATCAGCTCGTACTCCAGGCCCAGTTCGTTGAGTAACCAGATGACGCGCAGGACTCGGGTCGGCGGCGTTCCGTAGAGTTTCAGCATGTTCGGCTCCATTGATTGGCAGGCATCTGCTGTTTCGCCTGTCTCAGGACCCCATCGAACGGGGGCGCACGCTATCGACACCCCATAACGAGAAGAGCCAGCGCGGTGCGCTGGCTCTTCTCGTCGTGTCTCGCTGCCGGCCGCTCGGCCTCGGCCGTTAGAGGTAGTAGTTGTTGCGCAGGCGGGGCGCATGCTGACGGTAGGCAGCTTCGCTCATCCGCTCGAGCAGACGGTACGCGGCAGCGCCGATGCGCTTGATCAGGGGAGCGCTGGTTTGGGTGGCGACTGCACTGTGGGAAAGCGTCTGGGTGGTCATGGCTGGGTATCTCGGTTACTTCGTGAGGATGCTAACAGAATAACCGAGACATAGACTTTGGTCTAATTTGTTCGCCTTTAGTCGCATGACCTGCGTCATGCCGATGGCCAAAAAACCGAGAGCCGGCACGTGTGCCGGCTCTCGGTGTCTTGCGGCCCTCGCCGGCCAGATTCGCTGCGGTAGTGGCAGATCAGAAATCGAAGAACACCGTCTCGCCTTCACCCTGCAGCCTGATGTCGAGGCGGTAGCGCACCTTGCCGTCGGCCTCTTCGCGCTTGGCGATGAGGGTCTGGCGGCGGGTCGGCGATTCGATGCGCGAGAGCACCGGGCAGGCGGCGTTGGCCTCGGCTTCGTCCTCGAAGTAGAGGCGGGTCTGCAGCTGGATGTTGATGCCGCGGGCGAAGATCGCCAGGTTGATGTGCGGCGCCATGAGCTGGCCGCTGGGGTGCGCCACCGGGCCGGGCTTGACGGTCTTGAGCGACCATTCGCTGCCGTGGTCGAAGGTGGTGGCGGTGCGCCCGAAGCTGTTGAACGGCTTCTTCAGGTCGAACTCGGGCTGGTAGACGCCGTTGGCGTCGGCCTGCCAGGCCTCGAGGAAGGCGTCGCGCACCAGGTCGCCGTTGCCGTCGATCACGGTGCCGACGACTTCGATCAGCTCGCCCTCGGCACCGGGCTTGGCCATCTCGTTCCAGATCTCTTCGTCGCGGGTCGGGTTGCCCGCGGCGGCCAGGGCCAGGCCGATGTGCACGTAGGGCCCGGCGGTCTGGGAGGCGGTCTCGCGCAGCATCAGCTCGCTGGTGGGAACGCTGTTTGGCTGTTTCATCTCTGTTCCCTCCTCACTGATTTTCGAAAAAGGTCTGCAGCTCGCCGCGCACCACCAGGTCGAAGCGGTAGGCCAGGCAGTCCATGGGCTTGCTGCGCGCCATGTCGAGGCGTCCGATCATGGTCTCGACCGCGGCCGGGTCCTTGATGGTGTTGACGATGGGGCACAGCGGAATCAGCGGATCGCCCTCGAAGTACATCTGGGTGATCAGGCGGGTGGAGATCGAGGGGCCCATCACCGAGACGTGGATGTGCGAGGGGCGCCAGCTGTTGGGGTCGTTGGGCCAGGGGTACGGGCCGGGCTTGATGGTGCGGAAGCGGTACCAGCCCTGCTCGTCGGTGAGGGTACGGCCCACGCCGCCGAAGCCGGGATCGAGCGGGGCGAGGTAGCGGTCGTTCCTGTGGCGGTAACGCCCGCCGGCGTTGGCCTGCCACATCTCGACCAGGGTGTGCGGCACCGGCTTGCCGAACTGGTCGATCACGCGGCCGAACATGATGATGCGCTCGCCCACGGGCAAGCCCGCTGCGCCCGCCAGTGTGGGGTCTTCACGGAAGTTGAGCAGCAGGTCGTTGTCGTGGGGGCCCATGCGCAGATGGCGGAAGTTCGGGCCGGTGAGTTCGGAAGCGGTGGCTTGCTGCATGCTGGCCAGCGCCTGCTGCGGCGAGCGGGGCACGCTGGTCTTGTAGCCGGGGGCGTAGGCCGGGGGATGCCAGTTACGGTCGCGCTCCACGAAGCGCTTGTTGTGATCTTGCATGGCGTGTCGTCTCTTGGGGAGAGTGGTCTTGTCCCGCCCAGTGTGGCCTCTCGCCAAAGGCCCGCCAATTGACGACTAGGGCACCCCTCATAACCAATGGGTTATGCTGCACCGCAATTATAGCGGCTGCTTTCAGCTACTCCCGGCGCCACGCTCCGCGCTCACTTCGCGCAGCACTTCGCAGAAGGCCTCCAGCGCCAGCGAGGGCTGCATGCTGGCGTTGTAGCACAGCCCGACGGAGCCGCCGCGGGGCTCCAGCTCGATGCCGAGGCGACTCAGCCGCCCCGCCGCCAGGTCTTCGAACACGGCCTCTTCGGGCACGACCCAGATCGCGTCGCTCTCCAAGGTGTAGTGGCGGCTGATGGGCAGCGAGAGCGTCTCCAGCCGCTGGCTCATCAGTGTCAGCGAGTGGCGCACGCAGAAGCTGTCGACCTGCTGGCGCAGGGTGGTCTGCAGGGGTGGTAGCACCCAGGGGAATTCGCCCAGCCGGGCGGCTTCGAGCGGTGCGATGCCGGCCAGCGGGTGGCCGCGGCGCACGCACAGCAGCAGCGGCTCGTAGTAGAGGTGCTCGAAGGCCAGGTCGCGGATCTCGCGGGCCTCGGTCATGCGCCCCACCACCAGATCCAGCTCGCCGCGGCGCAGGCGCGAGAGCAGGAAGGCGCTGGCGCCAGCCACCACGTTGACGCCTACCGCGTTCTGCCCGCCGGGTGCGGCGTGCCAGCGGCGGATGGCCTCGGGCAGCAGCCGGCTCTCCACCGTGGAGAGCGCCCCCACGCGCAGGTCGTGGGCGCCCAGGCGCACGTCGCCCACCGCGGCCACGCCCTCTTCCAGCGCGCGCATGGCCGGCCCGGCATGGCGCAGCAGGGTCAGGCCGGCCTGGGTCAGCGCCACGCCCTGGGGCGTGCGTTCGAACAGCGAAGCACCAAGGCTCTCCTCGAGTTCGCGAATGGTCTTGGAGATGCCCGGCTGGGTGATCGCCAGCCGCTCGGCGGCCCGGGCGAAGCTGCGCTGGCGGGCCACCTCGAGGAAGGCCTGCAGATGGCGCAGCTTGATACGGGCGTTGAGCATGGGGTTGTCCTACTGGCGTGAGGCGAGCAGCCGCGGGGTGACGGCCATGGCGACCAGGCTGATCAGCAGGGTCGGCAGGAAGGCCAGCGCCACGGTTCCCGAGAGATCGTTGAGCCAGCCGCCGACCACGGTGATGCCGAATACCAGAAGGTACCCGAAGAACAGCATGCCGGCCATCAGCCGCGGCAGCGCCTCGAGGCGAACCAGCCAGGCCGGCAGCGCCAGCACAAAGATGAACAGCGCGCTGGTGAAGAAGCCGAACACGCCGGCCGCCCACACCACGTGGCCACCCGGCAGCCACAGCATCAGCGGCAGGGCCAGCAGCGCCAGGGCGGTGATGCCGATCAGCGGCCGGGGCCGCCCCATCAGCCGGTCGGCGTAGAGGATCAGCAGCGCCGAAGAGAGCATCTGGGCGCCGTTGAGCGCCGTGAGGCTGGGCGCCAGCAGGTCGAGGCGCGCACTCGCCTCGAGCAGCGGCGGCAGGAAGACGTTGCCGGTGAAGTAGAGCGCCGCCGCCGCGCCGAGCAGGGCCACCAGGCGCCACGTGCGCCCGTCGCGCACGTTGGGCAGGGTCAGGCTGGCGCTACGGGAGCCGTTCGCCATGGCCGGAAGCTGCCGGCAGCCGACGATCAGCGCCAGCATCAGCAGCGGCACCGGCGCCACCCACAGGGCGAACGCCCACTGCCAGTGGGCGCCAAGCCAGGCCGCGGCCAGGGGGCCGGTGGCGCCCGCCGCCAGCAGCTCGCCCACCAGCAGGCCGTTGGTGTACACCGCCGAGGCGCGGCCGATGCGACCGGGCGCCCAGAGCTTGGCGAGTACCGGCATCGCCGTCTGCATGAAGGCGATGCCCACCCCCATCAGCACGGTGGCCAGCATGAAGGCGGTAAAGCCCTCGGGCAGGCTGCGCAGCGCACTTCCCAGCGCCATGACGGCGAGCCCCAGGAGCATGCTGGGCAGCGTACCGACCCGCGCCAGCAGCCAGCCGGCCAGCAGGGCGCCGAAGGCCAGGGTGACCAGCGGCAGGCTGGTGGCGATCGCCACCTCGCTGCTGGTAAAGCCCAGCACCGCCTTGAGCTGGGGAATCAGCGGCGGCACCACCAGCACCGTAAGGCGCAGATAGAGCCCCAGGCACCACAGCAGGCCGTAGGCCAGCAGGGCCTGGCGCAGCTCGCTCGGCAGCGGTGTGGTGGTGTCCTGAGTCATGCCCTGCTCTCCTGGTCGCGAATGCCCCGCCCATAAAGCCGAAACCGGCCAAAGGCCGGTTCGGATCATGCCATGCGGCACAGCTTATTAGCACTCTAACGAAAGTCTAGGGCGTCTCACGCCGAGTCAATTCAACTCCTCGCCCCAGCCCAGCTCCTTGGCCAACGCAAACGCATGGTTCGCCGCCGGTACGCCGGCGTAGATCGCCACGTGCATCAGTACCTGGCGCAGCTCCGCTTCGGAGAGGCCGATGCGCTTGGCGGTCTTGAGGTGCAGCACCAGTTCCTCGCGGCCCAGGGCGGCGAGGATGCCGGTGGTGATCAGGCTGCGCTCGCGGCGGGTGAGGTCGTCGTTGCTCCACAGCTCGCCCCAGGCCAGCCGGGTGATCATCTGCTGGAAGGGGGCGTCGAGGCTGTTGGCGTTCCGGCTGGCGCGGGCGACGTGCTCCTCGCCGAGCACCTGCTTGCGGGTCTCGAGCCCCTCGGCATAGCTCACGCCGCGCTCGCCGACGTCCTCACGCTCGCCGGCCATCCACAGCAGCAGCCGCTTGGCCATGGCGGCGGGCGCCTCCACCGAGGGCACGTGGGCAATGCCTTCGAGGATCTCCAGCGGCGCCCCGCCACACTCGGCGGCCAGGGCCTGCAGGGTCTCGGGCGGTGTGGCCACGTCGGCGCTGCCGCCGAGCAGGTGCACGCCGATGCCCGGATGCTCCGCGAGCGGCCCTTTCAGCTTGCCGCGGAAGTCGGTGCGGCCGAGCATCTCGCATAGGCGGGCGTAGGATTCGTCGTCGCCGCGGCCCATCTGGGTGCACCAGCCGGCCTGGAGTGCCGGTTCGGCCTCGAAGCAGGCCGGCGCGAACCAGCGCGGCACGATCTCCTCGGCCATGGCCGCCAGGCCTTCCTGACGAATGCGCCCGGCGCGGCTGCTCCACAGTTCCTGGTTGCCGATCACCGCGCCGGTGTTGGTCAGGGTGAAGGAGTAGAGCCGCTCGGCGTGCTCACTGATCAGCTGCTGGCCGACCACACCGCCGATGGAGGTACCGACGAAGTGGAAGCGCGAGGCACCGGCATGTTCGACCAGCGCCAGCGCCTCCCGGGCCAGCGCCGCCGGGGTGATCTCGCCGCCCTCGGCCGGCCAGGCCTGGCTGGCACCGTGGCCGGGCAGGTCCCAGGTCAGCACGCGGTAGCGCGGCAGCAGCGCCGGCAGCAGCTCGTCCCACACCGCCTGGGTCATGCCCAGCGGATGCGCCAGCACCACCAGCGGCAGCGCCTCGGGGCCGAGCAGGCGATAGGCGACGCTGCGGCCGTCGACGTTCAAAAATGCCATGTTCCTTCTCCCTGCAGTGCAACGGGAAAAGCCGGCAGTTCATCACCACCGGCCTGGTACCAATCTCAGTCTCGCTTAGACCCTTTCGATCAGGGTCGCAATCCCCTGCCCCACGCCCACGCACATGGTGCACAGCGCATAGCGCTTGCCGCTGCGCTGCAGCTCGTGAGCGGCGGTAAGCAGCAGGCGGGCGCCGGACATGCCCAGCGGGTGGCCCAGGGCAATGGCGCCGCCGTTGGGGTTGACCCGCGGGTCGTCGTCGGCGAGCCCCAGGTCCCGCGTGCAGGCAAGCGCCTGGGCGGCGAAGGCCTCGTTGAACTCGAAGATGTCGATCTCGTCCATGGTCACGCCGGTGCGCTCGAGCAGCTTGCGTACCGCCGGTACCGGGCCGTAGCCCATGATGCGCGGCTCGACGCCGGCCGTGGCCATGCCGATGATCCGGGCCATGGGCTTGAGCCCATGTTGCTCCACCGCGGCCCGGCTTGCCACCAGCATGGCGGCGGCGCCGTCGTTGACGCCGGAGGCGTTGCCGGCGGTGATGCTGCCGCCCTCGCGGAACGGCGTCGGCAGCCCGGCCAGCTTCTCCAGGGTGGTTTCGCGCGGGTGCTCGTCGGTGTCGAACACCAGCGGCTCCTGCTTGCGCCGCGGAATCTCGATCGGTGTGATCTCGATGGCGAAGCGACCCGCCTTCTGCGCGGCGGCGGCCTTCTGCTGGGAGCGCAGGGCGAAGGCGTCCTGGTCCTCGCGGGAGATGTTGAACTGTTCGGCCACGTTCTCGGCGGTCTCCGGCATGGAGTCGATGCCGTAGGCCTTCTTCATCAGCGGATTGACGAAGCGCCAGCCGATGGTGGTGTCCTCGATCTTCTGGCCGCGGGAGAAGGGGCTGTCGGCCTTGCCCAGCACGTAGGGCGCGCGGGACATCGACTCCACGCCGCCGGCCAGGGCCAGTTCCATCTCGCCGGCCTTGATGGCGCGGAAGGCGGTGCCCACCGCGTCCATGCCGGAGCCGCACAGGCGGTTCATGGTAGTACCGGGCACCGAGGTGGGCAGGCCCGCCAGCAGGGCGGACATGCGCGCCACGTTGCGGTTGTCCTCGCCGGCCTGGTTGGCGCAGCCCATGAAAACCTCTTCAATCGCGGAAGGGTCCAGGTCGGGCGCTTCCGCCAGCACCGCCTTGAAG
This sequence comes from Halomonas sp. SS10-MC5, assembly GCF_015992245.1. Lineage (NCBI taxonomy): Bacteria > Pseudomonadati > Pseudomonadota > Gammaproteobacteria > Oceanospirillales > Halomonadaceae > Halomonas > Halomonas sp. SS10-MC5. Next base: position 4,080,022 of record NZ_CP065435.1, read on the forward strand.
ATGGTGGCGGCGAAGTCGTCGGGGCGCACGCTGGCCAGGGTACCGCCGAAGCGGCCGATGGCGGTGCGCCGCGGATGGCAAAGGAATACGTCGGTCATACCTTATCTCCTCTAATTCGCCGTCGCGGCGTCACGCACCGGCATGGGCGCGGGCGGTCCTGTCTTTGAGTTCGCGCAGGACCTCAAGCTCGCGGGCCGAGGGCTCCGGGGTGCTCTCCAGCGTGTCGGCAAAGCGGATCTCCCAACCTGTGGCCTCGATCACGTCCTCGCGGCTCACGCCCGGGTGAAGCGAGACCACCACCAGCTCCTTGGTCTCGGGGTCGGGCTTCATCACGCACAGGTCGGTGATGACCCGGGTCGGCCCCTTGCCGATGTTGGGCACACCGTCGCGGCCCTTGCCGTCGCGGCCGAAGCCCAGGGTGGTGACGAAATCGACCCGGTCGACGAAGGCGCGCTTGGAGTGCTTCAGGGTGATGAAGACCTCACCCGCGTTCGTCGCGATTTCCGGCGCACCGCCGCCGCCCGGCAGTCGCACCTTGGGCTCGCGGTAGTCGCCGATCAGGGTAGTGTTGAGGTTGCAGTAGCGGTCGATCTGGGCGGTACCGAGGAAGCCCACGTCGATCTTGCCGCCCTGCAGCCAGTAGCGAAACATCTCCGGCACCGAAACGGTGGTGAGCGCCGTCTCGGCCAGCTCGCCGTCGCCGATGGAGAGCGGCAGCACGTTGGGCTTGGTCTGCAGGGTGCCGGATTCGTAGATCAGCACCACGTCCGGCGCATGCGTCAGGCGCGCCAGGTTGGCCGCCTCGCTGGGCAGGCCGATGCCGACGAAGCAGGTCATGCCGTTCTCCAGCGCGCGGGCCGCGGTGACGGTCATCATCTCCGCCGAGGTGTAGTCCAGGCACTTATCGACGGTACTCATCAGGCGTTCCCCCCTGCGTTCATGACGTTCTCTTCGATCCACCGGGTGAAGGTGTCGCGGTCGCGGGCGATGGCGTCCCACTCCTTGTAGAAGGCGTTGTTGCGCGGGTAGTAGCCGTGGGCATAGGAGGGCAGCGAGCCCTTCTCGGCCACGGCGATGGCGCTGATGGCCCAGCCCGGGATGATGCAGGCGTTGGGGTGGTAGTCGGCCTCGGCGCGCAGGTCGTCGACGATCTCCTCCACCGTGACGATGCTGCGCTTCGCCGCCAGTACGGCCTCCTTCTGCACGCCGACGATACCCTCCACCAGCACGTTGCCGGCGCGGTCGGCCTTCTGCGCATGCACGATGGAAACGTCCGGGCGCACCGAGGGCACCGCGGCCAGGCGCTCGCCGGTGAACGGGCACTCGATGAACTTGATCTGGTCGTTGACGCTGGGCAGCTCGCTGCCCACATAGCCACGCAGCACGGCCAGAGGCAGCCCGGCGGCACCGGCCTCGAAGGCGCAGGCCATGGCGGCGTGGCTGTGCTCGAGGATCTCGACCTTGTGCGGCCAGCCCTTCTCCACCGCGTCGCGCAGGCGATGCAGCGAGCCCACGCCGGGGTTGCCGCCCCAGGAGAAGATTACCTTCCTGGCGCAGCCGGCGCCGATCATCTGGTCGTAGACCAGGTCCGGCGTCATGCGGATCAGGGTCAGGTCACGCTTCTTCTGGCGGATCACCTCGTGACCAGCAGCGAAGGGAATCAGGTGGGTAAAGCCCTCCATGGCCACGGTGGCGCCGTCTTCGACGTAGCGGGCCACCGCGTCACGGAGGCTCAGGAATTCGGCCATGGTGTTCTCCTGGGCGCTCTCGTTAGAAAGTTCGAATAGCGAACTTTGTTTTGTGATGCGAACAAGTTAACGCCAAGCTCATGCCATCGTCAAATACGCTGCCCATGAAAAAGCGAGGGGAGGCCTGGCTTCCCCTCGTTGGGTTCAACGAAACCGATGGATTTTCAGGGCATTATTCGCGCTGCAGCCAGGCCGCCGCGCGGCGTACTTGCGCCTGGCCGCTACCAAGGTATAAGGCAGGATCCGTCGCCCCAGCTTCCAGGGCCAATGCCGCTATCGTCGTGGAAGGCTAGGTGGTAGCCAGGCCGAGGATCTCGCGGGCCTGCTGCCAGGTGGCCACGGGGCGCTCGTACTTCTCGCACAGTGCCACGGCACGCTCGACCAGGGCGGCATTGGACGGTGCCAAGGTGTCGCGGTCGAGTCGCACGTTGTCTTCGAGGCCGGTGCGGGTGTGGCCACCCGCGGCGATGGACCATTCATTCAGCAGGAGCTGGTTGGGGCCGATGCCGGCACCGCACCACTGGGCATCAGGGGCCAGGCGCTTCAGGGTCTCGATATAGAAATCGAAGGTTGGCTTGTCCGCCGGCATGGCGTTCTTGACCCCCATCACGAACTGAACGTAGAGCGGCGCCTTGAGCTTACCCTGTTTTGAAAGATTCACCGCCTGGTGGATGTGCGACAGGTCGAAGGCTTCGATTTCGGGCTTGATGGCGTACCTCAGCATCTCGTCGGCCAGCCACTCCACCAACTGCGGCGGGTTCTCGTAGACGCGGTTGGGAAAGTTGTTGGAGCCCACCGAGAGACTGGCCATATCCGGCCTGAGCGGCAACATGCCGCCCCGCTCCTGGCCGGCACCGGAGCGCCCACCGGTCGAGAGCTGGATGATCATCCCCGGGCAGTGCTTTCTGAGCCCTTCCATCAACTGGGCGAACTTTTCGGGGTCCGATGTCGGGCTCTGGTCGTCGTTGCGCACGTGACAGTGGGCGATGGTGGCCCCGGCTTCAAACGCCGCCTGGGTGCTCTCGACCTGCTCTTCGACGGTAATCGGAACGGCAGGGTTATTCTCCTTGCGCGGCAAGCTGCCGGTGATGGCAACACAGATAATGCAGGGATTGGACATGACGGCCTCTCGGGGAACCGGAGCGCAACCAGGCGTTGATACGAAGGGGCCTGGAAGGCATTCCATTTAGTTCGTATAACGAACATAGATTTGCAATACGAACAATCTAGTCCCATGAACCTCCACCGTCAAATCTGCAAGCGTGTATATAAGCAAAGGGGAGGCCAGGCCTCCCCTTTGCAGGAATACGAAAAGAAATGCTATCTCAAAGCGTTATTCACCCAACCAGGCCATGGCGCGATGCACCTGCGCCTGGCTACTACCAAGGTATAAGGCCGGGTCCGTTGCCTGGCGCAGGGCTTCCGCTTCAATCCGCCCCCTCACTTCGGCGTGCTCTTCAAGCGCCTCGGCATAGGGAATGCCCTGGTGTCGTGCCGTTTCGGCGGCTTCGGCGCTGATCCGCTTGGCTGCATCCTGGCCCAGTACCGGCGCCAGCAGGCGTGACACCGGCTCGGCCATGATGCCGCCGCCGGTGGCCGCCAGGTTGCGCCGCATCGCCTCGGGGTGAACCTCGAGCCCCTCGAGCAGCACGGCGGCCTGCTCCAGTGCCCCCTCCAGCAGCAGCGCACTATCGATCAGCGGCGACCATTCGGCGTGCCACTCGCCCAGCCCGCGCTCCAGCGGCTGGGCAACGGCATGGAGCAGCACCGTGGTGTTGCCGTGCACCTGTCGGGCGGCACCGCGGATCATGGCGCAGCGCACCGGGTTGCGCTTGTGCGGCATGGAGGAGGACTCGCCCATGCCCGGGGCGGATGGCTCGGCCACTTCGCCCACTTCGGTCTGGGTCAGCAGCGCCACGTCGAGCGCCAGCTTCTCGGCCGCCCCCGCCGCGGCGTCCAACGCCGTACCCAGGGCATGGATCGGCAGGCGGTCGGTATGCCAGGGCAGTACCGGCGTCGCCAGGCCGAGCTTCTGAGCGATGGCGTCCATAAAGTCGAGGCCCAGCGTGTCCCAGCCGGAGTGCACCCCCACGGCGCCGCCGAACTGCACCGGCAGCTCGACCTGTGCCAGGCGTCGTCGCGCCTGCTCCAGCCCGATGGCCCAGTGCGCCACCTTGACGCCGAAGGTAGTCGGCAGCGCCTGCTGCATCAGCGTACGCCCCACCATCACCGTCTGCTCATGGGCCTGCATGAGCGCGAGCGCGGCCGTACGGCAGCGCCCGAGCAGCGCATCCAGCGCAGCCAGTCGCGGCTGGAGCAGCAGCATCAGCGCCGAGTCGACCACGTCCTGGCTGGTGGCACCCATGTGCCAGTAGCGCTTGAGCGCATCGGGCAGCGCGGCGCGCCCCTGCTTGACGAAGGGAATCGCCACGTTGCCGCCGCTGGCCACGCCCGCCGCCAGCGCCTCGTGATCGAAGGCATGCGCTTCCAGCACGCGCCGCATGGCCCCGCTCGTCCCTCCGGGCATGGCGCCTCGCACCTCCTGCACCTCGGCCAGGGCCAGCTCGAAGGCCAGCATGGCCTCGACCAGTGCCGAAACGTTGCACTGCATTAATGCCGATTGGCTCATGAAGGGGTGCCGCAGGAGGGTGTCAGGCATATCATGCTCTCCCAAGGAATGGCTGACCCATGGCTTAGGCTTAGCCCATGGTCGTACAGATGTTCGCAATTCGAACATTATGCTAGATTGAAGGGCTCCCAAAGAGCAAACCATCCAAGACGACGGCACAACGACGGAACAAAAATGGCATCAGAGGAAGAGGTTCTCAGCCCGGACGACCGGGACTTCGTCACCGCACTGGCCAGTGGCCTGGAAGTGATCCTGGCCTTCGACGAGACGCACTCGCGCATGACCCTGAGCGAGGTCGCCAGCCGTACCGGCATGAACCGCGCCCGCGCCCGGCGCTTCCTGCTCACGCTGCATGCGTTGGGCTACGTGAGGAAGCAGGGCCGCAACTTCGAGCTAGCCCCGCGGGTGCTGCAGCTCGGCTATGCGTTTCTCTCTGCCAACAACTATCGTAGCGTGATCCAGCAGGTGCTGGAGGACATCACCGCCGAAAGCGGCGAATCCTCCTCCCTCGGCGTGCTCGACGGCGACGAGGTCACCTACGTGGCGCGCTCCTCGGCCCGTCACCGGCTGATGGCCATCACCCTCTCCGTTGGCACCCGGCTGCCCGCCGCCCACACCTCGATGGGACGTGCGCTGCTGGCCCAGCTTCCCGATGCCGAACTGGATGCCTTCCTGGAGCGGGTCACGCTTACGCGCTACACCGACAAGACCGTAACCGACAAGGCCGCACTCAAGAAGTGCATCCTCAAGGTGCGCCAGCAGGGCTACGCCATCGCCGACCAGGAGCTCGACTCGGGGCTGCGCTCGCTGGCCGTGCCGGCCTTCGACGCCAACGGCAAGCTGCTCGGCGCCATCAACATCAGCACCAACGCCGCCCGGGTCGATCTGGATACCCTGATGAAGGAGTACCTGCCGCTACTGCAGCGCAAGGCCCGCGAAATCCGCGCGACCGTCAGCTGAGGCAAGGCAGAGCGTCGTCGAACCCACCTCGTGCCGGGAAGCGTGCATGCTGGAAATTCTCGCCATTACCACGCCGATCTTCCTGCTGATCGGTGCCGGCTATCTGGCCATGGGCATACGGCTGATCAATCGGGAGCAGGTGCAGGGTGTGGCGACCTTCGTGCTCTACTTCGCCCTGCCGGCGCTGGTGATACGCGCCCTGACCCAAAGTCCGCTCGACGAGGTGCTGCAGAAGCCGTACCTGCTGGCCTACGGCCTCGGCTCGGCCCTGGTCTTCGGCTTGGCCCTGCTGCTGACCCTGACGCTGCAGCGCAAGCCGCTCAGCGAAGGCGCCCTGCATGCCCTGGGCGTGTCCGCCTCCAACAGCGGTTTCATCGGCTATCCCGTCGCCGCCATGGTGCTCGGCAGCTCGCCGGCCGCCGTCTTCCTGGCGCTGAACATGATGATCGAGAACCTGCTTATCATCCCGATGGCCCTGATCCTGGCCGAGGCCGGGCGCCAGAGCGGGACCGGCATCGGAGCCATCGCGGGCAAGACCTTCTTGCGGCTGATCCGCAACCCCATCCTGATCGGCCTGGCCCTGGGCCTGCTATTGGCGGTAACGGAAACCTCGCTGCCGCGCCCGCTGGCCCAGGTCGTCGAGATGCTGGCCAATGCCGCCGGGCCGGCGGCGCTGTTCGTGATCGGCGGGACCCTGTTCGGGCTCCAGGTGCGCGGCATGCTGCGTGACGTCGGGCAGATCGTCGTCGGCAAGCTGGTTCTGCATCCTCTCGCCGTGCTCGGCCTGTTTCTGCTGATGCCGGCGGCGGACCCCACCCTGCTGGCCGGCGCACTGCTGTTCGCCTGCGCACCGATGATCAGCGTCTATCCCCTGCTCGGCCAGCGCTACGGCATGGCCGGCGTCAGCGCCGCCGCGCTGATGGTGGGCACACTGGCCGCCTTCTTGAGCCTGAGCCTGGCCATCTGGGCGATCCAGGCTGCCGGGCTACTGCCCATCGGCTAGCGCTTCAGGCTCCATTCACTCCCACCCCTCGACGCCGGCCATGTCGGGCAGCTCGTGGGCGATGCCCTTGTGGCAGGTAATGCAGGTATCGTCGCCCTGGATCAGCCCTCGCCGATGTGCCGCGGCCGCCCGGTTGCTCTGCCGAGTGAAATCCATGGCGTCCTCGTCGTGGCAGTTGCGGCACTCCAGCGAGTCGTTGGCCTCGAAGCGGCGCCACTCGCGGGAGGCCATCTCCAGGCGGTGGTCGAGGAACTTCTCGCGGGTATTGATGGTGCCGAAGATCTTGCCCCATACCTCCTTCGAGGCCTGCATCTTGCGCGCGATCTTGTCGGTCCAGTCGTGCGGCACGTGGCAGTCCGAGCACACCGCCCGCACACCCGAGCGGTTGGTGAAGTGAATGGTGGGCTGGATCTCTTCGTAGACGTTGGCCCGCATCTCGTGGCAGCCGATGCAGAACCGCTCGGTATTGGTCGCCTCCATGGCGGTATTGAAGCCGCCCCAGAACAACACCCCGCCGATGAAGCCCCCCACGGTGAGAAACCCCAGGCTGAAGTAGCCGCTGGGCGAATTGAAGACGCGCCAGAAGACCGCGAGCAGGCTCTTGATACGTTGGATCATGCAGCACCCCTCACTCTTCCGTCTCGCGTGGCTGGCGGAGGATTTCGGCGATGTCGACGAAGCGGTTCTCGACTGCCAGCGGCGCGTCCGTCTGCGGCACGTGGCACTGGTTGCAGAAGTAGCGGCGCGGCGAGAGTTCGGCGAGGAAGTTGCCGTCGCGGTCCATGTAGTGGGTCACGCTGATCATCGGGGCCTGGGTGTCGCCGACCCGCTGCCGGCTGTGGCAGCTCATGCAGCGGTTGGCGTTGAGGTCGACCTGGTAGTTGTCGATCTTGTGCGGGATGGTCGGCGGCTGCATCGGGTAGGCCCGGACTCGCCGCTGGTCGTCGTTCACGACGTCGTAGAGCGGTTCCGGGGTGCGCTCCTCGAGCAGCGGTACGTGGCCGCGCAGGGCATCGAGTTCGCCCTCCTGGGCGAGCACGCCCAGGCTGATCGCCAACACTGCGACGGCGATGGCGGGGGTGATCGTTCGCATCGTGCTTCCCTCCCTAGACCGGTTCGATCCGGCAGGCGCACTTCTTGAAGTCCGTCTGCTTGGAGATGGGGTCGGTGGCGTCCAGCGTGACCTTGTTGATCAGCTGGCTGGCATCGAACCAGGGCACGAACACCAGCCCCCTGGGCATGCGGTTGCGCCCGCGCGTCTCGACGCGGGAGTTCATCTCGCCGCGCGGGCTGACGATACGCACCTCGCTGCCGCGACGCACGCCGAGCTGACGCGCGTCCTCGGGGTGCAGGTAGACCACTGCCTGGGGAAAGGCGCGGTGCAGCTCGGGCACGCGCCGGGTCATCGAGCCGGAGTGCCAGTGCTCGAGCACCCGGCCGGTGACCAGCCACATCGGGTACTCCTCGTCGGGCGACTCGGCGGGCGGCTCGTAGGGCAGGGCGTAGATGACGGCGCGGCCGTCCTTGTGGCCGTAGAACTGGAAATCGCGCCCCTCCTCCACGTAGGGATCGTGCTCGCCGTTGTAGCGCCAGCGCGTCTCCTCGCCGTCGACCACCGGCCAGCGCAAGCCGCGCTCCTGGTGGTAACGCTCGAACGGGGCCAGATCGTGGGCCTTGCCGCGGGTGAACTTGGCATACTCCTCGAACAGCCCCTTCTGTACGTAGAAGCCGAAGTGGTGAGCCTCGTCGTTGGCGTACTCCTCGTCGAGCTCGTCGAGGCCGTAGGCATCCACCTGGCCGTTGCGGAACAGCACCTCGAACATCGACTTGCCGCGGTAGTCCGGGTTGGCCTCGAGCAGTTCCTCCGGCCACACCTCCTCGATCTGGAAGCGCTTGGAGAACTCCACCATCTGCCACAGGTCGGAGCGCGCTTCGCCGGGCGCCCTGACCAGTTGATGCCAGAACTGGGTGCGCCGCTCGGCGTTACCGTAGGCGCCCTCCTTCTCGACCCACATCGCCGCGGGCAGGATCAGGTCGGCCAGCTCGGCGGTCACGGTGGGGTAGGCATCGGAGACGACGATAAAGTTGTCGGGGTTGCGGTAGCCGGGGTAGGTCTCCTCGACCAGGTTGGCCGCCGCCTGGACATTGTTGTTGCACTGCACCCAGTAGACGTTGATCTCGCCGTCCTTGAGCATGCGGTTCTGCAGTACGGCATGGGCGCCGGGCTTCTCCTGGATGGTGCCTTCCGGCACCTTCCAGGCGTTCTCGGCGAAGCGGCGGTGGTCCGGGTTGGTCACCACCATGTCGGCCGGCAGCCGGTGCGAGAAGGTGCCGACCTCGCGCGCGGTGCCGCAGGCCGAGGGCTGGCCGGTCAGCGAGAAGGGACTGTTGCCCGGGGTGGAGATCTTGCCCGTCAGCAGATGGATATTGTAGATCATGTTGTTCGCCCAGACCCCGCGGGTGTGCTGGTTGAAGCCCATGGTCCAGAACGACATCACCTTGGTGTCGGGGTCGGCGTAGAGCTCGGCCAGGGCATCGAGCTGACGCTGGGGCACGCCCGAAAGCTCGCTGACCGTCTCGGCGTCGTACTGCTGCAGGAACTCGCGGTAGCGCTCGAAGTCGATGTCGCGGGCACCGCCGCTTTCGGCGGCGTTGGCCGCCGCCAGCTCCAGGCGATGCTCGGGGCGCAGGCCGTAGCCGATATCGACGTTGCCCTCCATGAAGCGCACGTGCTCGTTGACGAAGTCCCAGTTCACCCGGTCGTTCTCGATGATGTAGCGCTGTATATAGTTGAGGATCGCCAGATCGGCCTGGGGCGTGAAGATGATCGGCTGGTCGGCCAGCTCGAAGGAGCGGTGCTCGAAGGTGGAGAGCACCGCCACCTTGACGTGGGGCGCCGACAACCGGCGGTCGGTGACCCGGGTCCACAGGATGGGGTGCATCTCGGCCATGTTGGAGCCCCACAGCACGAAGGCATCCGCCGCCTCGATGTCGTCGTAGCAGCCCATCGGCTCGTCCATGCCGAAGGTTCGCATGAAGCCGAATACCGCCGAGGCCATGCAGTGGCGCGCATTGGGGTCGATGTGGTTGGAGCGGAAGCCGGCTTTCATCAGCTTGTTGGCGGCATAGCCCTCCCACACCGTCCACTGGCCGGAGCCGAACATGCCGATACCCTGGGGGCCCTTCTCGCGCAGCACCGCCTTGTACTTTTCAGCCATCACGTCGAAGGCCTCGTCCCAGCTCACCGGAGTGAACTCGCCGTTCTTGTCGTACTGGCCGTTGGTCTTGCGCAGCAGCGGCTGGGTGAGTCGGTCCTCGCCGTACATGATCTTGGACAGGAAATAGCCCTTGATGCAGTTGACGCCGCGATTGACCGGGGCGTTGATGTCGGCGTGGGTGGCGACCACCTGATTGTCGCGTGTCGCCACATTGACCCCGCAGCCCACGCCGCAGAAGCGGCACGGTGCCTTCGACCACTTCAACTGGGACTGGCTGGCGTCGGTGACCACGTTCTGCGCCTGGCCGGTAGTGCTGATCCCTGCCGCCGCGGTGGCTGTGGTCGCCGCCGTGGCCTTGATGAAGTCACGTCGCGTCAGCGTCATCGCTCATCTCCTCCATCTCCCTGTCCAGTTCCTCGGCGCTCTCCGCATGGTGGTAGACCAGGCTCACCGACAGCACGCCCGGGGCTCGCTGAAGCGCCTCGATGAATGCCACAATCTCGCGCTGTCCCGCCGTCTCCAGCACCAGCACCATCTTGCCGCACGGGTCCGTGGCGTGGACTTCGACGCCCGGATGGGCCTGGCACTGCTGTCGGACGTCGGCGATGTGCGCCGGCTGCAGTTGCACGACCAGGCTCGAGATATGTAACTCTGCGTTCATGTCTCCCCCTGAAGGTCGGTGGAGGGAAGCCGGGCCGAATGGCCCGAGCCCGGTACGCCGACCGTGACCGCCCCGGTGGGACACACCGAGACGCAGGCGCCGCAGCCGTTGCAGACCTCGCTGTCGATCGAGGGCTCCGGTACGCGCCGGGCATTGAACGAGAAATGGATCGCGCCGGCCTCACAGCTCTCGCCGCAGCTGCGGCAGTAGACGCCCTGCGGCCCCAGGCATGCCGGCCCGATGGCCGCGACGTGCCGCCACGGCGGCTCATGCACCGGGTCGAGAAAGACCTCTTCCTCGCAGGCCTCGACGCAGGCACGGCAGAAGATGCACTCGCCACGTTGGAAGTCGACCTGCGGAAAACCGGCCGCATCGCGCACGATAATGTCGGTTTCGCAGGCCTGGAAGCAGTCGCCGCACTGGCTGCAATTTTCCAGGAATTGTGGCTCATCACGGGCCCAGGGTGGACGCAGCGCAGGGGAATATTCGAGGCCCCCCTTGAGCAACGCCCGCCGCGAGGGTTCCACGGCCATTTCGTTTCTCCACGGTCTTTATTATTTCAATTCAGTTTTGCAATTTTTCTTATTTGCTTTTTCTTATGTGCCTCTCGACCCGCTAGCCGGGCGGACCGGGAGGTCCGGCAAAGATCTGGAAGATCCATACAGCGAATCCGTAGCCCGATACCACAAGAACGGCAAGAATCGGAAACAGGATGCCGGCGAGGAACAGAAATACCAGAAGCTCCCGCTTCTTCTCCTGCTGCTCTTCGGGCGTTTGCGGCTTGCGCTTGCGGCTTGGTTTGTCGATCGTTCTTTGCATGCATCGGCACCAGAGCGAGACGTCTTGTACTACCGTAGGAAGCAAAGAGGTCTTGCGCAAACCGAATTCGAGCTCGCTCATCATTCAGGCAACAAGCGGGAGCAACGGAATGAAAATCTTTCTCTCAAAGGACTCGATCATCCTGGGGGTGGTGCTGGCCTGCCTGCTGGCCGGGCCGGCATTGGCGCGGGAGAGCGAGGATCGCGAAGCGATCCAGGCCAGCCTGCGGGCCCTGCACCAGCATCAGGCTGACCTCGCGGAGCTGGCCGAGAAGCGTGCCGAAGATGACGAGGTCGTCCAATTGGCCAACACCCTGCGGCGCGACCACGCCATTCTCGACGAGTGGCTGGCCGAGACCAGCGGGAACAGCGACACCCCCCACGACGAGCACACTCTGCATGATCGGGATGCCTTTGAAGCATTACGCGAATTGGAGGGAGAAGCGTTCGACGAGACCTTTCTGTCCTACCAGATGGAACTGCATGTGGCCGCGATCGAGTACCTGGAGCAGAACCGCCCCCAGGGCGACGGGCAGCTCGACGAGTTCAACAACCACCTGCTCGTCACTCACGAGACGCTACTCGTCAATCGCGAGCTGATCGACTCGTTACTCTAAGGGGTTGTGGTGCAAGGCCCGCTGCCGTGGGGCACGACAGCGGGCGGCAGGCTCAGGCGCGCTCGGCGGCGCGGATCACGGCGTCCAGCGCGGCCAGGTAGCCCTGGCTGCCGAGCCCAGCGATGACGCCGTCGGCGCGCAGCGAGACGTAGGAGTGGTGGCGGAAGCTCTCGCGCTTGTGCACGTTGGAGAGGTGTACCTCGATCACCTTGCCCTCGAAGGCGTTGAGCGCATCGAGGATCGCCACCGAGGTATGCGTATAGGCGGCGGGGTTGATGACGATCGCCGCGGTGCCATCCTCGCGCGCGGCATGGATGGCGTCGATCAGCACGCCCTCGTGGTTGCTCTGCAGCGCCTTGATGTCCCAGCCGTTGACGGCAGCCTTCTCGTACAGCGCATTGTTGATGTCGTCCAGCGTCTCGCTGCCGTAGATCTCTGGCTGGCGGGTGCCCAGCAGGTTGAGGTTGGGGCCGTGCAGGATCAGTACCTTGTTCATCGCGGTCTCTCTGGTGGAAACGGAATCACACGAGCGGGCTTCATGCCGCAGGCTCCAGCAGGCGCTGCCAGGCCTCGATCACCGCCTGGCGGTGGGCGTGGAAGTCGGCGTCGCGGCCGCGGGCGGCCTCGCGGGTCAGCGAGGCGCGGTGGGCAGCGCTACGCAGGGCCAGGTAGGCCTCGCGCAGGCGCCGGCACTCCTCGGCGGGCAGGCGGCCGCTGCTCTCCAGCGTCTCGAGGATGCGCATGTTGTCGCTCCACTGCAGCAGTTCGGGCGTATCGTGCCCCATGGAGAGCACCGCGAACTGGCACAGGAACTCGATGTCGACCATGCCGCCGGGGTCGTGCTTGAGGTCGAACTCGCCCTCCCCGGCCTTGCCGCCCAGGTGGTCGCGCATCTTGCGGCGCATCTTGACCACCTCTTCGCCCAGGGCCCGGCAATCGCGCTCGCGCCCGAGGATCTCGCGGCGCACCGCGTCGAAGCCCTCGGCCAGGCGGGGGTGGCCGGCCACCACACGGGCGCGCACCAGCGCCTGGTGCTCCCAGGTCCAGGCTTCGCGGCGCTGGTACTCGCCGAAAGCGTCTAGCGTGGTGGCCAGCAGCCCGGCATTGCCCGAGGGACGCAGGCGCATGTCCACTTCGTAGAGCGTGCCGGCCGGGGTCACCGCGGTGAGCAGGTGGATGATGCGCTGGCCCAAGCGGGTGAAGAACACCGGCGTGTCGATGGGCCGCGCACCGTCGGTCTCGCCGTGGGAATCGGCATCGTGAATGAACACCAGGTCGAGATCCGACCCGTAACCCAGTTCGATGCCGCCCAGCTTGCCATAGCCGACGATCAGAAATTCGGGGTCGCTACCGGCCCGGCTGCCATCGCGCCGCAGCGGGTAGCCATGCTTGCGCACCAGGTGGCGCCAGGCCATGGCCAGCACCTTCTCCAGCAGCACCTCGGCGATGTAGGTGAGATAGTCGCTGACCTTCATCAGGTGGCGGGTCCCGGCGATGTCCGAGGCGGCCACCCGTAGCACGTGGGCGTGCTTGAACACGCGCAGCGCCTCGAGCTGCGCCTCTTCGTCGTCCTCGGGAATGCGCCCCAGGGTCTGACGCAGCTCGTCGGCCAGGCGCGCCTTGTCGGCGGGTGTGTAGAGCGTATCCGGCGTCAGCAGCTCGTCGAGCAGGATCGGATAGCGGGCCAGCTGCTCGGCGATCCATGGGCTGGCGCCGCACAGTTCCATCAAATGACTGAGCGCCTCGGGGTTCTCGCGCAGCAGCGCCAGGTAGGCGGTGCGCCGCAGCACCGACTCGACCAGCGGCAGCACACGTTCGAGCGCGGTGTCGGGGGCGTCGCTTGCCGCCACGGCATCCAGCAGCAGCGGCAGCAGGGCTTCGAGGCGGTCGTAGCCGATGCGCTGCATGGACTGGACCTGGCGCGACTGGCGCAGGGTCACCAGGCGGCGCAGCGCGGTCTCGGGCTGAGCGAAGCCCTCCTCGGCGAGCATCGCCTGCGCCTCCGATTCCTCCAGCTCGCCGCACCACAGCGCGCGCCAGTCGTCGAGCGAGACGCCTCCCTCCTCGGGGGTCGCACTTGCCTCCTCGTGCTCCTCCTCGGGGTCGGCCACCACCGCATCGAAGTGGTGGCGGACCCGCCCGCGCACCTCCTCGAGCCGCGCCACGACCGCCGGCCAGTCCTCCATGTTGAGCGCCTGGGCCACACGCTCGCGATCGAGGTCGTCGTCGGGCAGGTTCTGGGTCTGGCGATCCTCCAGTGCCTGCAGCACGTGCTCGAGATCGCGCAGGAAGACATAGTCGGGCTCGAGTTCTTCGACCACCTGCTGCGGCAGCAGGCCCAGCGCCGGCAGGCGCGTGAGCGCGGTCCGCAGCGAGGTGACCTGCAGCTCGGTATCGCGGCCGCCGCGGATCAACTGGAAGGCCTGCACCACGAACTCCACCTCGCGAATGCCGCCGGGGCCGAGCTTGATGTTGGCCTGCATGCCGCGGCGCTTCACCTCGCGGTTGATCAGCGCCTTCATCTCGCGCAGCGACTCGATGGCGCCGAAGTCGAGGTACTTGCGATAGACGAAGGGGCGCAGGTTACCGAGCAGCTCGCCCCCGGCCCCCAGGTCGCCGGCCACTGGCCGCGCCTTGAGCATGGCATAGCGCTCCCACTCGCGGCCCTGGTCCTGGTAATAGGCGGCCAGCGACGAGAAGCTGCCGACCAGCGGACCGCCGTCGCCCAGCGGGCGCAGGCGCATGTCGACGCGAAAGACGAAGCCGTCGGCGGTCACCGCATCCAGCGCGGCGATCAGCTTCTGCCCCAGCTTGGTGAAGTACTCCTGGTGAGTGAGCGACTTGCGCCCGCCCTCGGTCTCACCCTGCTCGGGATAGGCGAAGATCAGGTCGATGTCCGAGGAGAGGTTGAGCTCGCCGGCGCCGAGCTTGCCCATGCCCAGCACCACCAGGCGCTGCTCGCTGCCGTCGGCGCGCGGCGCCGGGCGCCCCCAGCGCGGCTCGAGATGGGTCTCGAGCCAGCCCAGCGCGCCCTCGAGACACACCTCGGCCAGCCGCGACACCGCGGCGGCGGTCGACCACATGTCGATGCCCGCCGGCCGCGTCAGGTCGCGCCACACGATGCCCAGCATGCGCGCCCGGCGGAAGCGGCGCAGCGCCGCGTGCAGGGCCGCCTCGTCCTCGACGCTCTCGAGCCGCTCGGCCAGCCAGGCGGCGAGCGTTTCGGCGCCCGGGGCCTCATCCAGCTCGCCGCTGGCATCCAGGTGCTGAAGCCAGTCGGGATAGCGCGCCAGCGTATCGGCCGCGAAGTCGGAAATGGCGATCACGCGTGCCAGCTGGCGCCGACGCTCGGGATCGAGGCCCAGCCAGTTCTCCGACGGTGGTTCCTGGCCGGTCATCTCGGCGACGCTGTCGCCCTGCGCCAGGCTTTCGCCGAGACGCTGCCACGCCTTCTCCAGGGCTGGCACGAGCGCGGGGGAGAGGTCGTCGGCGGGCAGGAAGTCGTCGGGAATGGGCATGGCGCGCGCCTTATCGCAGCTGAGGTCCCCTCAGCATATCGAAGGCGTCGGCGCGGGGGCACCCCTGGGGGGTGACACGGCGGCATTCAGCCGAAGAATTTCTGCCAGATGAGCAGCCCCCAGGTCAGGCCGGCGGCCAGCAGGGCCAGCAGCACCGCCGCCGAGCCGATGTCCTTGGCCCGCCCCGACAGCTCGTGGTGCTCGGTGCCGATGCGGTCCACCACGCTCTCGATGGCGCTGTTGATCAGCTCCACGGTGAGCACCAGCAGGCAGCTGCCCACCAGCAGGATCCACTCCACCGGCCCGGAGCCGATCCACCAGGCCAGCGGCAGCATCACCACGCACAGGGCCAGCTCCTGGCGAAACGCCGTCTCATGACGAAAGGCAAACCTGAGCCCCTTGAGGGAGTAGCCCGTGGCATCGATGATGTGCCGCCATCCGGTACGCGCTGGTTTCATCGTCTCGCAATCCTTACGTGCAGGTGGAACTCAGTGCGCCTCGATCATGCGCTCCAGGTCCTGGGCCAGGGGGTCCAGCACCTGGGCCCAGTTGAGCCAGGGCGTGGAGGCGGTGCCATTGACCAGTACCGTGAACACGCCCCAGCGTCCCGAGCGCGCACGGAAGTAGCCGCTGACGGCGCGTACCGCATAGGGCTGGTTGAGGGTGCCGGTCTTGAGCATGAGACGATCCTGGACCAGCGGCGAGCCGCGGCGAATGAAGCGGGATACGCCGTTGGCCGGCGACTGGAAGCTGGCAACGAAGCTGGGAAACAGCGAGGTGCGGTGGAACATGCTCTCCAGCAGCGTGTTGGCGCCGCTGGCCGAGGTGCGGTTCTCGGTGGTCAGGCCGCTGCCGCTGAGCATCACCACCGGACCGTGATCGGGCAACCCGGCCACGTAGTCCTGGATCGCCTCCCCCGCTTGCAGCAGGGTCGCCCGTGGCGCGTCGACCAGGTTGAGCGCCAGCACGTCGGCCATGAAGTTGTTGGAATAGTTCATCACCTGCAGCAGCAGTTCCTGCAGCGGCCTGCCCTCCACCGTCGCCAGGGCATGGGCGGACGCGGGCGGCGGTTCGGTGGTGGTGGCATAGCCGGCGCCAATGGCGATGCCGGCCTGCTCGAGCATGGCCGCCAGGGTGCGCGCGGTCTGGCGCGCGGGGTCGCCGCTGGCACGGTAGACGTCGCGCGGCGCGGCGTTGAGCGCGATATGACCGCGCAGCAGCATCACCTCGTCCTCTTCGCGGGTGATGCGCTCGGCGCTGAACTCGGTGGCAGTTCCGGCCGCGCGCGTCTCCATCCGGTTGTCGATCTCCACGATCAGCGACTGGCTGTCGCAGCTGGTCACCCGTGCCGGCTCGCCCGCGGATGCGCCCGGCGCCACGTTGACGCACCAGTTGCCGTGGTTGACCCCCGCCGAGGAGAGCAGCGCGCTGTAGCTGTTGGCGGCGTGCGACTCGGCCGCGCAGCGGTCGGTGGTGATGCACGCCACCGGGCCGAAGCGCCACTGGCTGACCACCAGGCGCCCTTCGACCTCGCGTACGCCGGCCTGGTGCAGCCGCTGGGCCAGGCGCCACAGATCCTCGGTGGTCAGCGCCGGGTCGCCGCCACCATCGAGGATCAGGTCGCCGCGCAGCACGCCGTCGGCGTCGAGCTCGGCGCTGCTGACCAGGCGCGTGGTGAAGCGATGCTGCGGCCCCCAACGGTCGAGCGCCGCCGCCGCCAGGTAGGCCTTGGACACCGAGGCCGGCGACAGCTGGCGCCCCGGCTCGATGGCGCCGAGCACTTCGCCGGGGCGGCCGGCATCCCCAAGCAGCCGGGCCTCGGCGCTGATCAGAAAGCCTCGCTCGGTCATTTTCTCCAGCGCCGTGAAGCCCGCCGCCGACGCGACCAGGGGCAGCAGCGAGAGGCCGAAGAGGAGCAGGTAGCGAAGCCTGGCAGCAGCACGAATCAACATTGCAACAGGATCCATCCAGAACTCATGAAGCCGAATCAGTGGGCGGAAATGCGTGAGAAAAGCTGGATCACCACCACACCGGTGACGATCAGGCCGATACCCAATACGGCCGGCAGATCGGGCCGCTGGCCGTACACCACGATCCCCAACAGGGCCACCAGCACGATACCCAGACCGGCCCAGATGGCATAGGCAATACCGACCGGGATGGTGCGCAGCACCAGCGACAGCATGAAGAAGGCGATCGCATAGCCGACCACCACCAGCAAACTGGGGCCGGGGCGGGTGAAGCCGTCGGTGGCCTTGAGCGCACTGGTGGCGACGACTTCCGCCACGATGGCCAGCGCCAGGTAGACGAACGCCATCAGTTCACCTCCTGCGATACGCCGGGTACGAGCTGCGGGGCGTGGGGCAGATCGGCCGCCAGGCGCCAGAGAGACTGACCGCTGAGGTGGTACTTTCGTTCAAAGGGCGTCAGGTAGCGCTCGCCGGGGACGAAGGGCTCCACGGGTGCCGCCACGCCGGTGACCTGATGCAGCGCCAGGGCGAACTCCTCCACGTAGAGCCGCCAGTTGGAGCGCAGCTCCAGCCGCCCGCCCAGCGCCAGGATCACCGGCAGCACCGGATGGCCGTGCCAGCGCTGCTTGAGGTGTGCCGACTTGGGATAGGGGTTGGGATAGAGCAGGTAGTGCCGCGCCGGCTGCCAGTCGCTGGCCAGCGCCAGGCGCCAGAAATCCACCAGGTCGGCACGCACCAGCAGCGCGTTGCCGCCCACTTCGCCATGCGCCCGCGAGAGACGGTCGGCGCTGCGGTCGACTCCGATGACCAGATGATCGTCGAAGCGGGCGGCCAGCTGCCGCGTCGACAGCCCCACGCCGCAGCCGGCATCGAGGATCAGCGGCCGACGGCCGCCGCCCTGCTGCTCGTACCAGGCCCGGGCCCGCTCGAACGCCTCTCGCGTGTGAGCGGCCACCGGCTTGCGCAGGGGGTGGTCGAGCGCGCGCGCGACGCGCCGGGCGACGTCCTTGTGCGGGCCGAGCTGGTTGGTGGCGATGACGCGGGAAGTGGCATGCATTGCGTGAGCGGTTCGGTGGCTGACGAACTGGCCATTCTAGCAGCCATGGCGCCCCAGGCGAGGGGCAAAAAAAAGGCGCACCCCAAGGACAGGGAGCGCCCACATACCCACTCGTATGACTCAAACAGCCCCGTCAGCTTAGCGCTTCCACCGCCTTATTTCAAACGTTTGTTCAATCGCCGGCGGCCGAAACATGGGCCGCACGCCCATGACGGCGTCCCGAGGCGGGTGCTATGATCGTCACCCTCATATTGACGTTATCGACTCGCACGAACAGCACAACGAGGAAAGCGGCTTGTCACACTTACCGGTGATCGTCGGCATGGGCGGCGTCAACGCCGCCGGTCGTACCTCAGGCCATCAAGCATTTCGTCGCACCGTGATCGACGCCCTTCCCGAAGCCGAACAGCAGGCGCTGCTGCTCGGCCTGGCCGCCCTGATGGGCCTGGGCAGCTGTCGGGAAGGCGCCTGGTACGACGCCGCCGGAGATACCATCGACGCCGACCGGCTGGCCGAGAACTGCCGCGCCCAGGTGCTCGACCACACCTTGATCCGGCGCATCGAAGACCCCCGCTTCAATGACGATGGCCTGCCGGCCAATCGCCGCGCCGGCCTGGGCCTGGGCGCCGAGCTGACCTTCAGCATTCGCCGCCGCCAGCTGCCCGAGCGGCTGCCCCCCACCTGGCAGGTGCGCGAGCTGGATCGCCACACCCTGGAGGTCACGGTCCCCCCCGGCGAACTCGACGTGCTGCTGCCGGAGACCCGGCCGGCCCAGGTGCGGGCCGCCGGCCAGCTGCCCAGCGGCTTCGACCCCAGCCGCTACTACCGCAGCGTGCACCATCCCCGCGGCTTGTCGATGTCGATCTTCGCCGCCAGCGACTGCCTGGCCAGCAGCGGCCTCGATTGGGAAGTCCTGCGCGACCGCCTCGACCCCGACGAGATCGCCGTCTATGCCGGCAACTCCATCGGCCAGCTCGACGACGAGGGCTGGGGCGGGCTGCTCAAGAGCTTCGTCTCGGGCAACCGTGCCACCTCCAAGCAGATGCCGCTGGGCTACGGGCAGATGCCGGCCGACTTCCTCAACGCCTATGTGCTGGGCAGCGTCGGCGGTACCGGCGCCGTGCTCGGCGCCTGCGCCAGCTTCCTCTACAACCTGCGCCTGGGGGTCGAGGACATCCGCAGCGGCCAGCGCCGCGCGGTGATGGTGGGCACCTCCGACGCGCCGGTGACCCCCGAGATCATCGAGGGCTTCCGCGCCATGGGCGCGCTGGCCGACGACGAGAGCCTCAAGGCGCTGGACGCCCTGGAGCTGCTCACCGACGCCGACTACCAGCGCGCCTGCCGCCCTTTCGCGCGCAACTGCGGCTTCACCATCGCCGAGGCCAGCCAGTTCGTGCTGCTCCTCGACGACGCGCTGGCGCTGGAAATCGGCGCCGAGATACTGGGCAGCGTGCCGGGTGTATTCGTCAACGCCGACGGCTGGAAGCGCTCCATCTCCGCGCCCGGCATCGGCAACTACATCACCCTGGGCAAGGCGGCCGCGCTGGTACGCGCCATGCTGGGCGACGAGGCACTGCGGGAGCGCACCTTCGTGCATGCCCACGGCACCAGCACGCCGAAGAACCGCGTGACCGAATCCCACGTCTTCGACCTGGTCGCCCGGGCCAACGGCATCGATCACTGGCCCGTGGTGGCGGTGAAGGCCTTCGTCGGCCACTCCCAGGGCAGCGCCGCCGGCGACCAGTTGACCAGCGCCCTGGGCAGCTTCGCCCACGGCCTGCTGCCGGGCATCCCTACCCTCGACGCGGTCGCCGACGACGTCCATGCCGAGCGGCTGCGCTTCTCGCGAGAACCGGTGCCCTTCGCGGCCGATGCCGCCTTCATCAACGCCAAGGGCTTCGGCGGCAATAACGCCACCGGGGTGGTGCTGTCGCCCGCCGTGACCGAGCGCCTGCTGCTGAAACGCCATGGCGAAGCCGCCGTCGCGGCCTGGCGCGAACGACGCGACGCCACCCGCCAGGCCAGCCAGGCCTATCTGGCCCAGGCCGATGGCGGTCACTACCAGGCGCGCTATCGCTTCGGCGAGGGCGTGCTGGAAGGACCGGAGCTCGAAGTCAGTGCCACCGACATCACCATCCCCGGCTACACGCGCCCGGTGTCGCTCGCGGTGGACAACCCCTTCGGCACGCTGGACGACTGATTCGCCGGACCCGGTTCGGCGTTGTCGCCCCGGCCACGGACGGTTACCCTGAGCTCTCTTCAGCCGTGCAATGAGCGGAGCGCCATGAAAATCGCGGTCTATCCCGGCACCTTCGACCCCATCACCCACGGCCACTTCGACCTCATCGAACGCGCCTCCTTGCTGTTCGACAAGGTGGTGGTGGCGATCTCGGCCAGTCCCGGCAAGAACCCGGCGCTGGATCTCGATACCCGCATCGCCCTGGCCCGCGAGGTGTCGGCGCAGCTCGACAACGTCGAGGTGGTCGGCTTTTCGGGCCTGCTCACCGACCTCATGGCCGACCAGGGCGCCCGCATCATCCTGCGCGGCCTGCGTGCGGTGTCCGACTTCGAGTACGAGCTGCAGCTCGCCAACATGTACCGCGCCCAGGCGCCGGAGCTCGAGAGCGTTTTCCTCACCCCGGCGGTGGAGAACTCCTACATCTCCTCCACTATCGTGCGCGAGATCGCCAAGCTCGGGGGCGATGTGTCGCGCCTGGTGCATCCCAGGGTCGCCGAAACGCTGCGCAAGCATTACAATACCTGACCGTATTACTCGGCAATTCCCGAGCCGCTTCATCCTGGGCACGGCCGGACGCGGCCTGCCCGATCGCGAGGTAGCCCCATGGCCCTGATGATCACCGACGAGTGCATCAACTGCGACGTCTGCGAGCCCGAATGTCCCAACGACGCCATCTCGGCGGGCGAGGAGATCTACGTCATCGACCCCAGCCGCTGCACCGAGTGCGTCGGCCACTACGACGAACCGCAGTGCCAGCAGGTGTGCCCGGTCGACTGCATTCCCCTCGACCCCGAACGCCGCGAGACCCAGGACGAACTGATGGCCAAGTACCGGCTGATCACCGCCGCCTGAGTCTATTTCCGCTGTCGCGCTGCCTCGACAGCCACCCTTCTCGGCCCGCTGCGGCGGGGCTGTTGCATTACACCCACCTGCCCGCCATGCTGCTCGATTCGTCCAACACCGGGGGCTAGATGTGGTGACCGCCGAGACGCTTGCCGCCGCCCGGCGGCGCATCTGGACACTGGCCTGGCCGATCATACTTTCCAACGTCACCGTGCCGCTGCTAGGGCTGGTGGATACGGCGGTGGTCGGCCACCTGCCGGATTCGCGCTACCTGGCCGGGGTAACGCTGGGCGCGACCCTGTTCAGCTTTCTCTACTGGGGCTTCGGCTTCCTGCGCATGGGCACCACCGGGCTAACCTCCCAGGCCGTGGGCCGCGAGAGCGACAGCGAGGTGCGCAACCTGCTGGGCCAGTCGCTGCTGCTGGCCATGGCCATCGGTGCGCTGCTGATCCTGTTCTCCAGGCCGCTGATCGCCCTCGGGTTGTGGCTGCTCGACGGCAGCGTGGTCGCCACCGGGCTTGCCGAGGAATATGCCCGGATCCGCATTCTCTCGGCGCCGGCGGTGCTGGCCAACTACGCCATCCTCGGCTGGTTCCTGGGGCAGCAGAATTCGCGGGTGACGCTGGCCATCCTGGTGCTGACCAACAGCGTCAACATCGCGCTGGACCTGCTGTTCGTGGTCGGGCTCGGCATGACCAGCGACGGCGTGGCCTGGGCCACGGTGATCGCCGATTACACGGCGCTGGCCTTCGGCGGCTGGCTGGTGCTGCGACAACTGAAACTGCTGCAGGGCCGCTTCCTGCGTGAACGGCTGTTTCGGCTCGCCGCCTACGGCGAGCTGTTCCAAGTCAACGCCAACCTCTTCCTGCGCACCCTGGGGCTGCTGTTCGCCATGGCCTTCTTCACCTCGCGCGGGGCGGCGCAGGGCGACACCGTGCTGGCCGCCAATGCCGTGCTGATGCAGTTCATCATGCTCACCAGCTACGCCCTGGACGGCTTCGCCCATGCCGCCGAGGCCACGACGGGACACGCCGTGGGGCGTCGGCGCTGGGACGAGTTCGGCCTGGCCGTGCGCGCCGCCGCCCGCTTCTCGCTGCTGACGGCCACCGCCGCGGCGCTCGCCTTCGCCCTGGGCGGCCACCAGCTCATCGCCCTGCTGACCGGCCTGCCCGAGGTGCGGCAGACCGCCGGCGAGTACCTGCCCTGGATGGTGGCCATGCCGCTGATCGCCGTCTGGAGCTACCTGCTCGACGGGGTCTTCATCGGCGCCACGGCGATCCGCGAGATGCGCAACAGCATTTTCATCGCGCTGGCGGCCTACCTGCCCTGCTGGTGGCTGGGCCAGGCGATTGCCGCGCCGGGTTACGAGAACCATGCCTTATGGCTGGCCTTTCTGATCTTCGCCACGGTACGCTCGCTGGTACTGGCCGGCTACTATTGGCATCATCGGCGCAGCCGCTGGTGCCAGCGCCCGAACCTGGTACCCGCAGCGCGGATGCCCGATCGCCCGCTCTGAGCCGGAGACCTTTTTATTAGGGCAAGCCGATGACCTTGCGCTATTTTTCTCAGACGCACCCAAGACAACCAGAAGAAGCGACGCCGCCATGCTAAGAATGCTGTCGAGACCTGCCGTCAAGCTGGTCGAACGCTATCTGCCGGACCCCTTCATCTTCGTGCTGCTGCTGACCATCATCGCTGCCGCCGCTGCCATCGGTGTGGAGCGCCAGACGCCGCTGGCGGTGATGCGCTACTGGGGCGACGGCTTCTGGAACCTGCTGACCTTCTCCATGCAGATGCTGTTGATCCTGGTGACCGGCTTCATGCTGGCCAGCTCGCCTCCGGTCAAGCGCCTGCTGCAGCGGCTCGCCGGCCTGGCCAGGAACGCCGGCCACGCCATCCTGCTGGTGACGCTGGTCTCGCTGCTGGCCAGCTGGATCAACTGGGGCTTCGGCCTGGTGGTGGGGGCGCTGTTCGCCAAGGAGCTGGCCCGCCTGGTGCGGGTCGACTATCGCCTGCTGGTGGCCAGCGCCTACTCCGGCTTCGTGGTCTGGCACGGGGGCCTGGCCGGCTCCATCCCGCTGACCATCGCCACCGAAGGCCACTTCACCGCCGAGCAGATCGGCGTCATCGGCACCGGCTCGACCATCTTCGCGTTCTTCAACCTGGCGCTGGTGGTGTGCCTGTTCGTCGCCATCCCGCTGGTCAACCGCGCGATGCTCCCCGACGACAAGGAGAGCGTCTACGTCGACCCCAAGCTGCTCGACGACGCCCCAGCCACACGGGTGCGCCTCACGCGCCCCGCCGAACGCCTGGAGAACAGCGTCACCCTCGCCTGGCTGGTCGGCATTCCCGGGGTGATCTTCCTGCTCGACCACTTCGTGCTGCGCGACGGCGGCCTGAACCTCAACATCGTCAACTTCATGTTCCTGTTCCTGGCCATCGTGCTGCACCGCACGCCGCGCAGCCTGCTGGAGAGCCTCAACGAGGCGATCAAGGGCGGTGCCGGCATCGTCATCCAATTCCCCTTCTACGCGGGGATCATGGCGATCATGGTGCAGTCGGGGCTGGCCGAATCCATGTCCGAAGGGCTGATCGCCTTCGCCACCGAGACCTCGCTGCCGTTCTGGTCCTTCATCAGCGCCGGCATCGTCAACCTGTTCGTGCCCTCCGGCGGTGGCCAATGGGCGGTTCAGGCCCCGGTCATGCTGCCGGCGGCCGAAGCGCTCGGCGTGGACATCCCGCGCGTGGCCATGGCCGTAGC
Organism: Halomonas sp. SS10-MC5; assembly: GCF_015992245.1. Lineage (NCBI taxonomy): Bacteria > Pseudomonadati > Pseudomonadota > Gammaproteobacteria > Oceanospirillales > Halomonadaceae > Halomonas > Halomonas sp. SS10-MC5. The sequence continues at coordinate 4,104,064 of NZ_CP065435.1, forward strand.
CTGGGGCGACGCCTGGACCAACCTGCTGCAGCCGTTCTGGGCCCTGCCGGTGCTCGCCATCGCCGGGCTGAAGGCCAAGGACATCATGGGCTACTGCCTGATCCAGCTGATCATCACCGGGGTGATCATCTCGATTGGCCTGACCTGGTTCTGAGCACTCCACCACCGAGAGCGGCCCCGGGCATGCCGGGGCGCCTCGGCGCTTGCGTCGCACCCGATCGCCCGCCAACCACCGGTTCCGGCGTCGAGACGAGCCGACACCGGTTGGGTTGCGTGGCCTCGATGCCTTCGCGCCGGGGAAAACGGTATGCTGTGGGAAACCCGACGACGAGAGCCTCCCGATGGACGAACACGCCCTGCCCGGCCAGCACGAACTGACCATGACCGTGCTGATGACCCCCGACATGGCCAACTTCAGCGGCAAGGTGCACGGCGGCGCCATCCTCAAGAAGCTCGACGAGGTGGCCTACGCCTGCGCCAGCCGCTATTCCGGCCACTACGTGGTCACGCTGTCGGTCGACCAGGTGCTGTTCAAGCAGCCGATCCACGTCGGCGAGCTGGTCACCTTCCTGGCCTGCGTCAACCATGTCGGCCGCTCCTCGATGGAGATCGGGATCAAGGTGGTCGCCGAGGACATCCAGCGCAAGCTGATCCGCCACACCAACAGCTGCTACCTGACCATGGTGGCGGTGGATGCCGACGGCAAGCCGGCGCGGGTACCGCCGCTGACGCTGGCGACGCCGCTGCAGCGGTTGCGCTTCGAGAAGGCGGCCCTGCGCAAGAAGCTGCGCAAGCAGGCCGAGGAGGCCGAGCGCCAGACCCAGGCGGAGCACGGGCAGAGCCGGCGGGGCGCTGACGCATAGGGACGACCAACGGCAAGCATGAACCGCCCGTCTGCCGAGGCCGTTGGAACGTCTCCGTCAGCCGCAGCCGATGTCGGTGATGGTGTCGCCGTCGTCGATATGGACGTTGATGCGATCGCCCCGGTATTCCAGGGTGTAGGCCTGCCCCGGGCGGATGACCCGCAGCGTGGCGGCGCCGCTTTCCCGGCGTATCGATTCACCCAGCGCTTCGTCGTAGCGGCGGCCGAGCCGATCCTGCACGCGCTGCGCGCCGCAGGCGTCCTCACTGCCGCTGACACGAGGCGGCTTGGGGGCGGGGTCGTGCGCTGCATTACCGGAATTCGACATGGAGGTACAACCTGTCAGGAACGTCAGGCCGACGGTGACCAGACACAACCGCAGTGGGCTTACCATGGGCAAGATCTCGCTACGATGGGAAGGGGGGCGAAGCGGTTGCGTTCAGGCAGCACACGGGAGACTGCCAGGTCACCCGTGCGCTGCCAGGCCGGACCGCAGGTGTTTACTCGGCGGCGTCCTGCACGGCCTGACCGCCGCGCTCGACGTCCTCGCCGGCACCTTCCATGGTGTTGCACCCCGCCAGGGCACCGGCGGTCATCAGCAGGGCAAAACTCAGGGCAATTGCTTTCTTCATGGTCGTATCTCCTTGAAACGATTTAGGGAAATCCATTCCTTTCCGTGAAGCAATGGCCACTTAAGCGTAACAGCCCTTTGCCGCTTTGCATAACCGCTAATATGACGACGACTGCCGCTGGATCGCCTCGCCACCTTGTTCGATGTCCTCGCCCATGCCACGCATGGTATTGCAGCCGCTGAGCAGCGACAGTCCCAAGAGAGCCGCCAGCAGCACCGCCACCGTCCGCTTCATGTTGCTTACCTCCTCTCCGTCAGGGCTCGTTCCTTCACTCTAGCCGCTGTCGTCCCGCTTCGCTTGCTTGCTTGCGTGTCAGGCGCTTCGCGCCCGGCTGTGTCATGATGACCTCTATCGTCACCGTCGCGGAGGGGAGAGATGCCGTCAGTTGCATTGGATGAGCGCCTGGTCAGGGACAGCTACCCGGTCACGGAACTGCCGCTGTGCCAGCTGCGCCTGATGGACGATTCCCGCTTCCCCTGGCTGATTCTGATTCCCCGGCGTGAAGGTGTCAGCGAAGTGTTCGACTTGGACGAGGCGGACCAGCAGCAGCTATGGCGCGAGGCCGGCGAGGTGGGGCGCATGCTCAAGGCCCTGACCCGGGCCGACAAGATCAACGTGGCCAACCTGGGCAACGTGGTCGCTCAGCTGCACGTGCACGTCGTCGCCCGCCTGCGCGACGACGACGCCTGGCCGGGGCCCATATGGGGTCAGGGCCAGCCGCAGCCCTACGACCTGAACGGCCTGGCCAGCATGCGCGACCACCTGCTGGCGCAGCTGGATGGGCTGAAGCAGCGGCTCTGAATACGCTCAGCCGCCCAGGGGATGCCCGCCGGGCGGTGACGAGCCCTCCGGCGGATTGCTGCGGGCCGGCGGCTCCCCGAGCAGGGGCGCCGAGGCGGGTTGCGTCACGCCGGTGACGGAGAGCGAGATGCCCAGCGCCATGATGACGAGCCCGCCACCCAGGGCTGCCCAGCTCAGCAGACGTCCCACCCGTGGCATGCCATTCTGCTTCAGCAACTGCCGTTCGGCCCAGCCGCGCGCCACGACGCTGGCCAGCGCCAGGCCGGAGACGGTCAGCGCCGTGCCCAGCGCCATCACCATGACCGCCGCCACCCCGACCGCGAACTGGCCCAGCAGGGTGGCCGCGCCCAGCAACAGCACGCCGCCGCTGCAGGGACGAATGCCGATGGCCACCACCGTGGCCAGCGCGGTGCGCCAGTCGGCCGCCCGGCGCGGGTCGACGTGGTGCTGGCCGCCGCAGCAGGTGTGATCGTGGTCGTGGTCATGCGCGTGGTCATGGGCGAGAGACGCGTGGCTCCCGGCCGGCCGTCGCAGCTGACGAATCGCTCTCAGGCACAGCCAGCCGCCAAGCAAAGCCACCATCAAAAAGCTGGCCTGTTCGACCCAGGCGACGCTGCCCATGGCCTGGCGGGTCACCCAGCCCAGGCCGTGAACCAGCACCACGACCAGGCCGATGGCCACCAGCCCCTGCAGCAGCGAGGCGGCGAAGGAGAGCGCGAGCGCCCGGCGCACCGCGCCGCCCTGCGAGAGCAGGTAGGTCGTCAGCACCGCCTTGCCATGTCCGGGGCCGGCGGCATGGAAGACACCATAGCCGAAGCTGACACCGAGCAGCGCCCCCCACGCCCCCGTCGAGGGCGCGCCGGAAAATTCGCTGATCGCCAAGGTCAGGGCACGATGGAAGTCGCGCTGCCAGGCCACCAGCTGCAGGCTCAATGACTGCAGCCCGCCCTGGCCGAGAAACAGCAGCAGCCCGGCGATGGCCAGCAGCACCAGTCCGATCCACCAGGTCCTGGCCGGCGCCCTCGCGATCGCCCTGGCCATCACTCGCATGTCACCACCCCGGTTTCGGCGAAATGCCGCCCCAGGCCGGGCTCGGCCTCATCGTCCATGTCGAGCTGGGCCGCTTCCATCACCCGCTCGGGATCGGGGTCGGCAGGCAGGATGTTCGTGGTGCAGCTCAGCTCGCCGCCGACCGTCAGCGCCTCTTCCCGTGGCGTGTCGTCCTCCGCCTCGTGGACCACCTCCAGGTAGTAGGTGGGGTCGAATACCTGGTACTGCAGCGTCTGCTCGCTCAGCGCCCTGGGCGCCGCCAGCGGCAGCAGGAAGACGAACTCGACCCGGCCGTCGCGCTCCATCACGGTGTACTCGGTCACCTCGCCGAGGCTCAGCTTGTCGTCTCCCACGCGCACCTCGGTAAAGTAGTCGAACGGCGCCAGGTTGCCGCGGATCTCGCCTCCCAGCCGGTCGAGCCCCGCCTCCAGCCCGCCTTCGGTCTGGCTCAGCTCCTCGATGAGGACCAGGCTGTAGAATGGGTCCATGCGCCAGGCCTGATGCAGCGCTTCGAGTCGCCCCTCCTCGTCGACCACCAGGCGTACGCGGATGTCGATCCAGCCATGCGGATGGGCCAGGGCCAGGCCGGGCAACAGCAGGACGAGCAGGCCCGCCAGCCAGGCGCGTCTCGCGCTGGCATGGCAGAGTTGGCGCAATCGGTTCATGTGGCAAATGAGCTCATGCAAAGGGGTTGTCGGTTATCGCGGCGCCAGCCCCAGCCGACGCTGCAGCTCGGCCAGCAGCGGGTCGAGCAGGTGCGGCGGCAGCGGCCTGCCGCCTCGGGTCGCCGTCAGCGAAGCTCGAGCGCCCTGGCCGGCGGAAGCGACCTCCGCCCGGACCCGATAGCCCGGCCAGCGCGCCAGCACCGCCTCGACGCGCCCCAGTTCGGCATCGGCATGGCGGATCACATAGCCCTCTTCCATCAGCAGGCCGACGATCTCCTGCAGCGTCGCCTCGGGCGCTGCCGCGAGCGTCAGTTCACGCGGCTCCGGTGGCGGCATGGTGGTGGCACAGCCCGCCAGCGCGACGAGCAGCAGCGCCATGGCAAGTCCCCGCATCAGGGCTCCTCCCTCACTCGGGCGGCCTGCATGGCCTGGCGCAGCGAACCGCAGAAGGCGGCATCGCTGCCGCTTCGCGTCTCGCGCAGCTCGCCGCGCCAGTCGATCACCTGAATGTCGCGGCTGACCCGCACCCAGCCCTCGTCGGCGACCACCGAGACGCGTTCGAGCTGAGTGGCGTCTTGGGTGATGCTGCCGCCGGCACCGCCGAAGCCGATCATCACTCCGGTGGAGACGCCGCGACCGCGGCCCAGGCCGAAGCCACCGAAGAAACCGGTACGCTCCCAGTCGTCGTAGCGGTCGCCGTAGCCCGGAATGGTACGGGTGCGCTCGGCGCTGACCACTCCCAGCGCCAGCTCGGTGTCCCGCACCACGAAGTCCTCCGCCTCCAGCGCGTCGAGGCCGCGGCGGACCCACTCGCGAGACTCGATACCTTCGGTCTCCCAACGGCACTCCGCGGCGGGCCGCGGCTCCGCGGAAGGCAGTACCGACGGCGTCGTCTCGCAGCCGGCCAGCAAGGCCAGGCCGGGCATCATCCACCACAGACGCATGGAGGTTCTCCTGTTCGTCATTGGCCGCAGTCTACGCAGCCCGGCCCACCTTGCAAGGTCGTCTGACGCCTTGAGAGTCCCGCAGAGCCCAAGGGTTCCCGAGCGACGGCGCCGACGGCCGCGATACGGGCACGCAGCGTCTGGCCGGCGGCGACCGCGATTGGCCTTTCATGCATGTAGTCTATCGCAACCATGGGCAGATATTGCTTAAGCATCGCGTCACTGCGCTCTAGACTTGGCAGCCACACATTCGCACGCGAAAGGAGTACGCCATGAGCGACACCAATGCCATCGGCCTGCATCAGGACAGCGCCCACCAGCTCGCCGAAAAGCTCAACGTCCTGCTGGCCAACTACCAGGTCTTCTACATGAACGTGCGCGGCTATCACTGGAACGTGAAGGGACCCCAGTTCTTCGAACTGCACGCCAAGTTCGAGGAGTTCTACACCGATTTGCTGACCAAGGTCGACGAAGTGGCCGAGCGCATCCTGACCCTGGGGCACAAGCCGGTACACGCCTACAGCGACTACGTCTCGATGGCGCGGATCCGCGAGGACAAGGACGTGCACGACGGCGAGGCCTGCGTACGTGGCGTGCTCGAGGGCTACCAGACCCTGATCGAACTGCAGCGCGACCTGCTGTCGACGGCCGCGGACGCCGACGATGAAGGCACCGCCGCACAGGCCGGCGACTACATCCGCGAGCAGGAGAAGACCGTGTGGATGCTCAACGCCTACCTGGGCTGAGCGTCGTCCTGGCGAGGGCCGGGGCACGCCCCGGCTCCCGCGCCCCATGAGCGGCGCCGACGAGTCGCTTGACGATTCGCAACATTCTTCCCCTTGCCGTCGGCGTCGTCCGCCACAACGCTATCAAGTGCATGCAAATGCGACTCGCCAACCACGCTGGCGGAGCCAGTGACCACAGCTTGCAAGGAGGTAGCTCATGAGCGAGAAGCTGAACGGCAAGACCGTCGCCATCCTGGCCACCGATGGCTTCGAGGAATCGGAACTCAGCGAACCCAAGGCCGCACTCGAGCGCGAGGGCGCCACGGTGCACGTGATCGCGCCGGACAAGGACAGCATCCGCGCCTGGGCGAAGACTGACTGGGGCCCTTCCTATGACGTCGATCGTCGCCTGGAGCAGGCCAATGCCGACGACTACGACGCGCTGGAGCTGCCCGGCGGCCTGTTCAACCCCGACGCCCTGCGCCAGAACGAGCAGGCGCTGGCCTTTACCCGGCACTTCTTCGAGGCCCACAAGCCGGTCGGTGCGATCTGTCACGGCCCGTGGGTGCTGATCAACGCAGGCGTCGCCAAGGGCCGCCGCATGACCTCCTACCCCTCGGTGGAGCAGGACCTGCGCAATGCCGGGGCCGAGTGGGTCGACCAGGAGGTCGTGGTCGACAGCGGCCTGGTCACCAGCCGCAAGCCCGACGATCTCGCGGCGTTCTGCTGCAAGCTCGTCGAGGAGATCGCCGAGGGCAAGCACAGCCGCCAGCACGCCTGACACGGCCCAGCTCTCCCGCCGCTCGCATCCGGCGAGCGGCGTTCCTGCGCGGCTCAGCCGCCCCGCGCCGCTGCGTCGTCGGCCAGGTCTTCGACCAGCGCCCGCAGCAGTACCCAGAACTCTTCCACCGAACTCAGCTCGACCCGCTCGTCGGGCGAGTGGGCGCCGCGGATCGAAGGGCCGAACGAGATCATCTCGAGACCGGGATACTTGCCGGCGAGGATGCCGCACTCCAGCCCCGCGTGGATCACCTTGACCGCCGGCTCGCTGTCCAGGAGTTGCCGGTGCAGGCGCTGGAAGCGTGCCAGCAGAGCGCTGTCGGGCGACGGCGTCCAGCCGGGGTAGGCGTTCTCGACCCGAGTGCGCGCACCGATCAGGTCGAATAGCCCGCGGAAGCGGTCGGCCAGGTCGTCCAGCGCGCTGTCGCGCAGCGAACGCACCAGGGCGCAGAGGTAAAAGCGCCCCTCGTCGAGGCTCACCACCCCCAGGTTGTTCGAGGTCTCGACCACGCCGGGCACCGCACTGCTCATGCGCTCCACGCCGTGGGGCGCCACGTTGAGCGCCGCCAGCAGCATGCGGCTGGCATGGGCATGCAGCGCCTGGAGGGGGCGGGCCTCGAGCGGCGTGATGGTCAGCATCATCTCCTCTTCGACCCCGGCCAGCTCGGCGCGCAGCTCCTGCTCCAGCGCCGCCACGCGGCGCGCGGCGGCCTCGGCCTCGTCGGCGGGCAGCACCAGGGTGGCAAAGGCCTCGCGCGGAATGGCGTTGCGCAGGGTCCCGCCGCGATAGCCGGCCAGGCGGACATCGTAGGCTTCCAGCGCTCTCAGCACCCGGACCAGCAGGCGGTTGGCGTTGCCGCGGCCGCGGTGGATGTCGATACCGGAATGGCCGCCCTTCAGGCCGGTCAGGGCCAGCTGCACGGCGACCTCGTCGGGCCCTGGCTCGGCGGTGGGAAGCTGGGCCTCCACCACGATGTCGGCACCGCCGGCACAGCCGATGAAGACCTCGCCGCGATCCTCCGAATCCAGATTGAGCAGCACATCCCCCTCGAGCCAGTGTTCCGCCAGCTGCAGGGCGCCACCCATGGAGGTCTCCTCCTCGAGGGTGAACAGCGCCTCCAGCGGGCCGTGCACCAGCCCGTCATCCTCCAGGATCGCCAGCGCCGCCGCCACGCCGAGGCCGTTGTCGGCCCCCAGCGTGGTATGCCGGGCTCGCAGCCAGCCGCCTTCCACATAGGTCTCGATCGGGTCGCGGGTAAAGTCGTGGGGGTGATCGGCGTTGGCCTGGGCCACCATGTCGAGATGCCCCTGCAGGATGACACCGGGGGCGCCCTCCCTGCCGGGCGAGGCCGGCTTGCGAATGCGCAGGTTACCGAAGTCGTCACGGTCATGCGCCAGCCCCTGCCGCTCGGCCCAGCGCTCGAGAGTGGCCACCAGCTCGGCCTCGTGCCCCGAGGGCCGCGGCGTGTTGCACAGGGTGCGGAAGTGGCGCCACAGCGGCTGCGGCGCGAGTTGTTCGAGATGTTCGTTCATGATCCGTCTGCTCGGGAGTAACCGGGCTACCTTACCGGGCCGCTGGCGCCGGGGAAAGCCCGCCCGGGGCATGCCGAATCTCCCTCCTGCAGGCGGGCCACGACCCCGCGCAGCCGCTCCATGGCCTGGCGCCGCCCTCCGGCGCCGCAGCGCGCCGCCAGCCAGGCGATATCGCGCCCCTGGAAGGCCCAGGCGGCAAGCCAGGCCAGGTCGGGCTCGCGACAGCCCGCCGTTGCCGCCCGTCGCACCAGCCCCTGCAGGGCCGGGCGCGCCAGTGCCGGCTCACGGCGGCCATGGGCCACGTCGGCGATATCGCAGCGTTCGACTGCGTCGGGTGCCGGCCGCGGCCCTTCGGCCAGCAGCGCCAGCGCCACCTGAGGGTCCAGGTCGGCAAGCTCGAAGGCCAGCAGGGCAGGCAGCAGGCGCTGGAAGCGTGCCGACAGCGTCTCGGCCAGCGCCTCCCCTGCGGGACCGAGCGGGGCGACGACCATCACGGCGTGCTCGCCCGTCGACGTCTCCCGCGACAGCCCCAGCCGCACCGTACGAAAGCCCAGCGCCTGCCAGAACGCCAGCAGTCCCGGCTCGGCGCCGAAGCTGGCTCCCAGCAGGTCGACGCCGGCCCTGCGCGCGGCCTCTCGTTCCTGCTCCAGCAGGCGCCGGCCCAGCCCCTCGCGCCGCCGCTGGGGGTGCACCGCAATGCGCTGCACACGGCGCAGGCGAGCCGCCAGCGCCTCCCGGGAGCCGGCATGGGCGGCCAGCGACTGGGCCAGCAGATGGCCGGGCAGACGCCGCTCGCCGCGCGCCACCCGCTCGGCCAGCTCGGGCGTAAAGCCGCCTTCGTCGGCGCACACCGCCACGGCCTGAACATGCCCCCCTGCCGCCAGCGTGGTGATGCCGAGCCCCGGCGCGTCGAGCAGGCGCTGCAGGTCGGCCGGCGTGGTGCGGTAGTGCGCCTGTACCAGCAGACCGAAGATCTCGCGCAAGGCGTCTTCGTCGGCGACAAGGGCCGGGCGCTCCCACGACACGGTCTCGAGCGCCGATGCGACCATGGGCGGTGGCGGCTCGGCATCGAGCAGCAGCAGCTCGTCGACCAGTCGCTCGAGCGGGTCGCCCTCGGCCCAGCGCACCGGCGTGACGAGATGGAATTCGCGCCAGTCAGGAGCCTGCCGCTCGAGCCGCTGGCGAAAGCGCAGGGCGAAACCGCGCCCGGAGCCTTCGTAACCGTGCACGGTGGTGGCGAAGGCGATACGCGGGAAGGCCTCGAGCCAGTGGCCGAGCAGGGCAGCGGGAATGGCGGCGGCTTCGTCCACCAGCAGCCAGGTGCCCGCCCCGCCGGCCTCGCCGCGTTCGACCCGGGCGCTCAGCTCGTCGGGCGCGAGGAACTCCACGCCCCCGCCCTGCGCGTCGACGAAGCGGTTGCCTTCACGCCGGCCCAGTGGGCGCAGCGCCTCCAGGCGCGCGAAGAGGGCCGCTACCGCTTCGGGGCGCGGCGCCGTCACGCCAATCTGCTGCTGGCTCGCCTCCAGCAGCCGCGCACAGGCAATGCCGAGCGCCGCGCTCTTGCCGCGCCCGCGGTCGGCGGTGAGCACCAGCGGGCGCCGCCGCCGCAGGCCGACCAGGCGCCTCACCGCCTCGGCCTGATCAGGGGTCAGGCAGTCGGGGTCGCCATCGGGGGCCTCGCGCCGCGGCGGCTCGGCGGGCAGTTCGGGCAGTTGCGGAGGGCTGCCGGGCGTCCACCGCGCGATACCGGTCGCCTGCGATAGCCGTTCCAGCAGGCGGGCCATGTAGCGGCCGGCGCCGGCCCCGACGGAGGGCGGAGTCAACAGCACCAGCAGACCGCCGGCGCACAGGGTCCCGCTCAGGGCGCCGAAGGCATCCGCATCGAGACCGTCCGTCGCGGATACGCCATCGAAGACGATCAGGTCGTGCTCTCGCCCCAGGCGGGTCCTGGCCTTGGCAGGCGGCAGCCACGCCCCGCGCAGCGGCGCCTCGGGCGGCGCCGGCGATACCCAGCAAGGGGAATGCCAGACCCGCGCCTGCCACAGGGCCCAGGCCTGGCGCCGGGCCGGCTCGGCAGCTGCGGCCGACCACACCAGCCCGCGCCAGCCATATCGACCCATTTGGTCAGACCAATTCAATATCGACAAGACACCCCGCTCGCTCACTTGCCCCCTCCTTCCCGTTTGCGGGCCCCTCTGCCTCAGCAATTGGTCGCACATCACGCGCCCGCCCAATCGATGAGCCTGCTAAACTTTTATATTGAAAAGCCAACGTTTCCGACACGTTCCTCGACAATCGCGACAAAACCTCGCTCCCCGAAGTGGCCACCGGCATTCGCAAGTTCGCCAAGCGAACTTGCGATATTGGTCTTACCAATTTTCCACAGTTGCTTTGCCAGTACCCTCGCGGCTAATTTCGGCGCTGGAATAGGCCTTTCCTAGAACAATACCCGTCACAACAAGTGGAGTCGCGTCTATGCAAGCCTCAACTGGCCCTCGTCTGGCCGCACGCCTCAAACTGACCGCCACGACAGCCGCCGTGGTCCTGGCTGGTGCTGCCCTGGCCGGTACCGCCACCGCCCAGGAAAGCGTGCGCTGGCAGGTGCCCATCGCCTTCCCCTCGCACCTGGTCGGCCTGAGCACACCGGTGGTGCACCTCTCCGAGACGCTGGGAGCGATCTCCGGAGGCAACATCCAACTGCGCTACTACGAGCCGGGCGAGCTGATACCGCCATTCGAGATCCTCGACGCCGTCTCGGAGGGGCGTTACCCGGCGGGCTTCACCTGGATCGGCTACGACCAAGGCAGCATCCCGGTGCTGCCGCTGCTGTCGGGCCCGCCCTTCGGCATGGAGCCGCCCGCCTTCATGGCATGGCACTACTTCGGCGACGGCGATGCCCTGCTGCAGGAAGTGTACGAACCCTACGGCGTGAAGGCGCTGCTGTGCGGCGTCATCGGGCCGGAAGCCGCCGGCTGGTTCGCCGAGCCGCTGGACTCCCTCGATCAGATCGATGGCCTGCGCATTCGCTTCGCCGGCATCGGCGGTCGGGTGATGGAAGAGCTGGGCGCCTCGGTCACCATGCTGCCCGGTGGCGAACTCTATCAGGCCATGGAGCGCGGCACGATCGATGCCACCGAGTTCTCGGCCCCGGCAGTGGACCGCATCCTGGGCATGCAGGAGATCGTGCAGCACTACGTCATGCCGGGCTGGCACCAGACCTATACCACCTCGCACCTGCTGGTGAACCGGGAGATGTGGGACGACCTCTCCGACCTGAGCCGCGCCCAGATCGAGACCGGCTGCCGCTCCGCCACGCTGTTCGGCTTCTCCGAGAGTGAATGGGAGAACCCCCAGGCGCTGGCCGGCTTCGAGGCCGAGGGCGTGAACGCCCAGACCCTGTCGCCCGAGATCCTGGCCGAACTGGAAACCGTCACCATGCGCGTGCTGGACCAGATGGCGGGCGAGGACGAACTCTTCGCCCGTGTGCTGGAGAGCCAGCGCGAGTGGATGCAGGTCCACGGCAACTGGCACGACAAGGGTTATCTGCCGCGCGCCTACTACGCGCCGAAATCCAACTGATCGTCACTGACGGCCGCCGGAGACCTGCCTCCGGCGGCCTTGCCGGCTTGCGGCAACGAGAGGCTGCTCGATGTCTACACCCCACGCTTCCGACTCCCCCCACGCCCTCCCTCCGGAGCTGCCCACGAACCGCGTCAGCCACGCGCTGGATACGGCCATCGCGGTGCTCGGCAAGGGGCTCTCCTGGCTCTGGCTGGCCACGCTCGCCGTGGTGCTGGCCAACGTCTTCAGCCGCTTCATTCTGGGGCGCGGCTCGATCGCCCTGGAGGAGCTCTCCTGGCACTTCTTCGGCGCCACCATGATCCTCACCCTGGCCTACGCCGTGGTCACCGACGATCACGTTCGTGTCGACGTCCTGCGCGAGCGCTTCTCGCTGCGCTTCCAGGCCTGGGTCGAGCTGCTGGGCATCGTCGTGCTGGTGCTGCCGGTACTCGCGTTCATGGTCGACGGCCTGGCCGAGTACGCCTACCGCTCCTTCGAGCGCGGCGAGCACTCCCAGGCACCCAGCGGGCTGCCCTACCGCTTCATCATCAAGAGCACGCTGCCGCTGGGCATGGCGCTGATCGCCCTCGCCCTGTCGTCACGGGCGCTGCGCTGCTGCACCTATCTCTTCGATTTTCCCCGGAAGCTGCCGCTGCGCCGCCCGGCGGACCATCGCTAACGCGCCTCCGCGAGGATCGACATGGGTCTTGAAGAAATTCTCGTCAGCGGCATGTTTGCCGCTTTCATGGGGCTTTTGCTGCTGGGCTTTCCCGTGGCCTGGGCACTGGCCGGCATCGGCTTCCTGTTTGCCGTCATCGGCCACCTGCTGGTCGAAACCTTCCACGCCGACCTCTGGTTCAGTTGGGGCGGCACCATCGGAGTGCTCGACAGACGGCTCTACGGCATCGTCGCCAACGAGCTGATGGTGGCGCTGCCGCTGTTCATCTTCATGGGCATCATGCTCGACCGTTCGGGTATCGCCGAGCGGCTGATGAATTCGCTGGTGCGGGTGCTCGGCGGACTGCGCGGTGGCTATGCCGTCACCGTGGTCATCGTCGGGGTGTTGCTGGCCGCCTCCACCGGGATCGTCGGCGCCTCGGTGGTACTGCTCGGCATGCTGTCGATCGGGCCCATGCTGCAGGCCAAGTACGACAAGTCGCTGGCGGTGGGTACCGCCTGCTCGGTCGGCACGCTGGGCATCCTGGTGCCGCCGAGCATCATGCTGGTACTGATGGCCGATCGCCTCGGCACCTCCGAAGCCTCGGTCGGCCGGCTGTTCATGGGCGCCCTGATCCCGGGCGTCATGCTTGGCGTGATGTACATCGGCTATATCGTGATCGCGGCGTACCTCAAGAAGGATCTGGCACCGGCGCCGCAGGACCGCACCCCGCTCACGGCGAGAGCCCTGTTCGACGTGCTGCTGGCGGTGCTGCCCCCCATGGCGCTGATCGTGGCGGTGCTCGGCTCCATTTTCCTGGGGATCGCCACCACCACCGAAGCATCGGCGGTGGGCGCGCTGGGGGCCATGCTGCTCGCGCTGTTCAGCCGCCGGCTGAGCCTCGAGGTGGTGTCCAAGGCGCTGTACCAGACCACCCGCACCACGGCGTTCATTTTCGGTATCTTCGTCGGCGCCACCATCTTCGCGGTGGTACTGCGGGGGCTCGGCGGCGACGACGTCATCCGCGCCGCGATCTCCGGCCTGCCCTTCGGCCCCGCCGGCGTGGTGCTGTCGGTCATGCTGGTGGTGTTCCTGCTCGGCTTCTTCCTCGACTGGGTGGAGATCACGCTGATCATCCTGCCGCTGGTGGCCCCGGTGGTCTTCAGCCTCGGGGTCGACCCGGTATGGTTCGCCATTCTCTTCGCCATCTGCCTGCAGACCTCGTTCCTGACGCCGCCGGTGGGATTCGCCCTCTTCTATATCAAGGGTGTCTGTCCACCCGGCATCACCACGCTCGACATCTACAAGGGCGTGGCCCCCTTCGTGGCGCTGCAGCTGCTCGGGCTGTTCCTGGTGTTCTTCTTCGAACCGCTGGCCACCTGGCTGCCGGCCCATGTTTACAGCGGGCGCTGAGCCTCCGGCACCAAGGCGCGCGGCAAGCCGGCGGGGCGCCCGTCGGCTTGCCGCACCCAATCAGACTTTGGTCTATCGCCCCCCTGCGCGCTTTCCCCTCCCGGCTTGCCAAGTTGGCGTCGCTTTGCCTTGCAATACAGACACCTCTATTTGGCGCTTATCTTAATTAAACGTAACTGATGGCCCGCCCGGGCGCGCTCGCGTCGAGGCCCCGACCCAAGCAAGCTATCGATTCCTGTCATGCCAGCATGCTAGCTTGTCGTTGTTTGCCGAGCGGCCGTACCGGTGATCCCGGGCGGCCTCGGGCGCCTCTCGGCGCCCGTCGGCATGGCTCGTCTACTACGGCATACAACAAGACCCAAAAGGGAGCATGACATGAAGAATCTGAAGACGACATTCGGCCTCACCGGCCTGGCGGCGGGCATCGCCCTGGCGGCCTTCGCCTCCACCGCCCAGGCCCAGGAACGCTGGACCATGACCACGACCTGGCCGGACAACCTGGACCTGATCGAGATCGACCGCCACTGGGCAGAGCTGGTCAACCAGCTCGCCGGCGACGAGCTGCAGATCGAGTTTCGCGCCGGCGGTACGCTGATGCCCGGCACCGAGGTGTTCGACGCCACCGAGACCGGCAGCATCGAGGCCTCGGGTGACTGGCCCGGCTACTGGGCGGGGCGCAGCTCGGCGTTCTCCCCCCTGGCCGCCACGCCCAGCCTGTTCAACGGCGTCGACTACCTGAACTGGATTCAGCAGTGGGGTGGCTTCGAGCTCTACCAGGAGGTCTACGGCCAGTACAACATGGTCTACCTGCCCTACGGCATCACCAACAACGAATCCGGCTTCATGGGCCGCACCCCGATCGAGAGCCTGGCCGACCTGGACGGCAAGCGCCTGCGCCTCTCGGGACGTGACCAGGGTCGGGTCCTCGAGCGCCTGGGCGGCTCCCAGGTCACTCTCTCGGGCGGCGAGATCTACCAGGCGGTGGAACGCGGCGTCGTCGACGGTGCCGAGTTCTCCACCCCGGGGGTGGACTACAATGCCGGCTTTGCCGAGGTCGTCGAATACTGGGCGACGCCCGGCTGGCACCAGTCCGCCAGCGTGTTCGGCGTGATGATCAACAAGGACGCCTGGGACGCGCTCTCCGAGGAGACCCAAGAGAAGCTGAAGATCGCCGCCGACGCCACCCTGGCCTGGTCGCTGGCCTGGTCCGAGCGCCAGTCGACCGAAGGCACCGTCAAGTTCCAGGAGGCCGGCGTGGAGATCTCCACCTATGGCGAAGAGGACATGGCGCGCATCCAGGAAGTGACCAACGAGGTGATCGTGGAGGGCGCCTGCGAGGACCCGCTGCACGCCAAGGTCTACCACTCCATGATCAGCTACCTGCAGCACTACGCCAACTGGCGCGACGTCTCCGTGCCTTACAACATGAGCCGCAGCTTCGATAACCTGCCGTCTCTGGAAGAGATCGAAGCCTGCCTGTAAGGCGGCCCTACCCGCCCCGGCCGCTGGCGCCGGGGCGGCATTCGTTCCGACCTCGGAGACTTGATCCATGAATGCGATTGCCAAGGCGATCGACACGCTCAACGAAGTGTTCGGGCGGGTCATTGCGCCGCTGATCGCCGTCATCACCGTGGTGGTGCTCTACGATATCGCCCTGCGCCTGTTCACCGGGCGCCCCAGCGATTGGGCCTTCGACATCACCAAGATGCTGTTCGGCGCCCATTTCATGCTGATGGCCGCCTACGGCCTGCGCCATCACGCCCACGTCGAGGTCGACGTGCTCAAGCGGCTGCTGTCGCGGCGCAAGCAGGCCGCGCTCGAGCTGCTCGGCTACCTGATCTTCTTCATTCCGTTCATCTGGATGCTGTTGACGCTGGGCTGGAGTTTCTTCGAGCGCTCCTTCAGCCGCGGCGAGACCACCTACGGCATCGTCTCGATCCCCGTCTATCCGGTGAAGGGCGTGATCGTGCTGGCGGCGGTGCTGATCCTGCTCCAGGCCGTCGCCATCGTGATTCGCGCCATCCAGCAGCTGCGGGAGGAAGCCGCATGAACCTGAGCCCGGAAATGCTGACCCTGGTGATGTTCGGCGGCCTGCTGGTCGGCCTGTTCATGGGCCACCCGCTGGCCTTCGTGCTGGGCGGCGTGGCCGTGATCGGCGCCTATCTCGGCCCCGGCCCCCGCGTGCTCGGCACGATCATCAACAACATCTACGGCAACGCTATGGACAACTACGTCCTGGTGGCCATCCCGCTGTTCGTGCTGATGGCGCGCTTCCTCAACGACTCCGGGGTCACCGAGAGAATGTTCGAAGCGATGCGTCTGCTGCTGGCCAACCTGCGCGGCGGCCTGGCGCTGACCGTGGTCATCGTCTCGGTGCTGCTCGCCGCCACCACCGGCATCGTCGGCGCCTCGATCGCGGTGATGGGCATGATCGCCCTGGCACCGATGCTCAAGTACGGCTACAACAAGGAGCTCAGCACCGGCGTGATCATGGCCAGCGGCTGCCTGGGCATCCTGATCCCGCCCAGCATCATGCTGATCCTGATGGCCAGCTATTCGCCGGTGTCGGTGGGGGCGCTGTTCGCCGGCGCGCTGGTACCGGGGCTGCTGCTGGGCGCCATGTACGCCCTCTACGTGCTGCTGATCTGCCTGGTGAAACCGAGCTACGGGCCACCGGTGCCCGCCGAGGAGCGGGCCGAGACCTCGACCGGCCAGTTGCTGATCATGCTGGCGAAGTACGTGCTGCCGCCGATGGCGCTGATCCTCGGCGTGCTCGGTGCGCTGTTCACCGGTATCGCCACCGCCACCGAGGCCTCGGCCATCGGCGTGGGTATCGCCTTCCTGCTGTTCCTGATCTTCGGCGACCGCAAGCTCACCACCTGCTTCAGGACACTGATCGATGCCAGCAAGACCACTACCATGGTTATGCTGGTGCTGGTCGGCGCCACCGCCTTCACCGGGGTGTTCTCGCGCGGCGGCGGCATGACGGTGATCAGCGAGCTGGTCATGGCCATGCCCGGTGGTACCACCGGCGCACTGATCCTGATGCTGTTCCTGGTCTTCATCCTGGGAATGTTCCTCGACTGGACCGGCATCGTGCTGCTCAGCTTCCCGATCATGCTGCCGATCGTGTCCGACATGGGCGTCGACATGCTGTGGTTCGTGGTGATGGTGGCGGTGGTGCTGCAGACCTCCTTCCTCACTCCACCGTTCGGCTATGCGCTGTTCTACCTGAAGGGCGTGGCGCCCAAGGGGGTCGAGATCATCGACCTCTACAAGGCGGTGATCCCGTTCTGCGCGCTGATCGTGCTGGCCTGCCTGCTGATGGCCTTCTTCCCGGTGCTGGTGACGGGTCTGCCGTCGCTGATGCTCGGCTACTAGCGCTTCTTCCGGCCTCAGGACCCGGCGCCCGTATCGCAGGATACGGGCGTTTTTCGTGATGCCGGTCAGGTGGCACGAGCTGCAGCCGTACGCGGCAACTGGTATCATTTCCGGCCGTTACCGCCTCGCATTGCTGCGCCGCCGTGCGGCCAGTGAAGGAGTTCCTGCTTGTTCCGATCCGCGACCACCGGCCTTTCCTCCCTGTCTCGGCGCCTGAGCCCGTGGACGCTGCTGATCCTGAGCGTCGCCCTCGTCGTCGCCCTGCCGGTCATCGTGGTGCTGGCGCATATCGTGATGCCGACACAGGGCGTCTGGCAGCATCTGGCCAGCACGGTGCTGGGTCGTTACCTGGGGAATACCTTCTATCTCACCGTCACGGTGGGAATCGGCAGCATGGTGATCGGCACCGGTACCGCCTGGCTGGTGGTGATGTGCCGCTTTCCGGGCCGGCGCCTCTTCGAGTGGGCCCTGCTGCTGCCGCTGGCCGTGCCCACCTACGTGATCGCCTACGCCTATACCGATTTCCTGCAGTACGCGGGCCCCGTGCAGAGCTGGCTGCGCGCGGTCTTCGACTGGGGACGCGGCGACTACTTCTTCCCCGACATCCGCTCGCTGGGCGGCGCCGCCACGCTGATCACCCTGGTGCTCTACCCCTACGTCTACCTGCTGGCCCGGGCGGCCTTCCTGGAACAGTCGGTGTGCGTGCTCGACGTCGGTCGCACGCTGGGGCGCGGCCCGTGGAACCTGTTCGCCACCGTGGCCGTGCCGCTGGCACGGCCGGCGATCGTCGGCGGCGTCTCGCTGGTGCTGATGGAGACCCTCAATGAGTTCGGTGCCGTGCAGTTCTTCGGCGTCGACACCTTCACCACCGGCATCTATCGCACCTGGTTCGGCCTGGGCGAGCAGGTTGCCGCGGCCCAGCTCGCCGCTTGTCTGCTGCTGTTCGTCATCGTGCTGGTGCTGCTGGAGCGCTGGTCGCGCGGCAAGCGCCAGTATTTCCATACCACCAATCGCTACCAGCAGCTGCCCGAGTACCGGCTGCCCGGCTGGCGCGGGGTGGCGGCCTTCATGGCCTGTGCCACGCCGGTGCTGATCGGCTTCCTGGTGCCCAGCGGCCTGCTGCTGCAGATGGCCATTGCCAAGGGCGATACGCTGCTCGGCACGCGCTTTCTCGATTTCGCCTGGAACAGCCTGATGCTGGCCGTCGTCGCCTCACTGATCGCGGTGGGCCTGGCGGTCGTACTCAGCTACGGCGTGCGCCTCCACGACAGCCCGCTGACGCGCATCGCCACGCGGGTCGCCTCGATGGGCTATGCCATTCCCGGCTCGGTGATCGCGGTGGGCATCCTGATTCCCTTCGCCTGGCTCGACAACACGCTCAATACCTGGCTGCACGCCCACTACGGCAAGATCGTCGGGCTGGTCTTCAGCGGCTCGGCCTTCATCCTGGTGTACGCCTACGTGGTGCGCTTCCTGGCGGTGTCGTTCAATACCGTGGAGGCCAGCCTGGGCAAGGTGACGCCGAGCATGGATGCCGCCTCGCGCACCCTGGGCCAGACGCCGGCCGGTACGCTCAAGCGGGTCCACACGCCGATCATGCGCGGCAGCCTGATCGCCGCCGGCATCCTGGTGTTCGTCGATGTCATGAAGGAGCTGCCGGCCACCATCATCCTGCGCCCCTTCAACTTCGATACCCTGGCGGTCAGGGCCTACGGCCTGGCCTCGGACGAGCGCCTTGCCGAGGCCTCGACGGCGTCGCTGGCCATCGTGGCCGTCGGCATCCTGCCGGTGGTCCTGCTGAGCATGGCCATGCGCCGTTCGCGCCCCGGCTCAGGCCGCCGCTGAGGGGAAGACGAAGACCTGCGACAGGTCGAGGTGAATGTCCACCCGCTGCCCCTCGGCAGGCAGGAACACGCCGGGCACCCTGGCGTGCAGGTGGGCTTCGCTGCCGTCCTCACCGTGAGCGCAGATGTGCAACAGGCTGCTGCGCCCCAGCAGCTTGGCCATGACCACGTGGCTGTAGCGATGCTCCGGCGCCGGCTCGAAGTGCTCGGTGATGCGCAGCGCCTCGGGGCGGATCATCACCAGCGCCTGGCTCCCTTCGGGCAACCAGCCGGCCTCCACCGGCCCCACCGGGGTCTGCACGCGACCGCCCCGCACCTCGCCCGAGAGTTCGTTGACCTCGCCGAAGAAGGCGACGACGAAGGGGTCGCAGGGGGCGCAGTAGAGCTCCCGGGGGGTGCCCACCTGGACGATGCGCCCATCGCGCATAAGGGCGATGCGATCGGCCATGAACATGGCCTCCTCGGGATCGTGGGTCACCAGCAGGGTGGCGGCGCCGACCTTCTTTAGCACGTGCAGGGTATCGTCACGGATGCGATCGCGCAGCCGCGCGTCGAGGCTGGAGAAGGGTTCGTCGAGCAGCATCAGCTGGGGCGCCGGCGCCAGGGCGCGGGCCAGCGCCACACGCTGCTGCTGTCCGCCGGAGAGCATGTGCGGGTAGCTGTCGGCATAGCTGGCCATGCCCAGCTGCTCGAGCAGGGTCAGGGCCCGCTCGCGGCGCTGCCGGGGGGGCTCGCCCTTCAGCCCGAAGGTGACGTTCTCGATCACCGTGAGGTGAGGAAACAGCGCGGAATCCTGGAAGGCCAGGCCGACGTTGCGCTTCTCCGGCGGCACGTGGCGACCCTTGGGCACGGCGATCTCGCCGCCGTTGAGGCTCACGCGCCCCCGCTGCAGTACCTCTAGCCCCGCCGCGATGCGCAGCAGCGTGGTCTTGCCGCAGCCCGAGGGGCCCAGCAGACAAACGACCTCGCCAGGCGCCACATCGAGGTCGACGCCACGCACGGCCGTCTGGCTGCCGAAAGCATGTTGCACTCCCTCCATGGTCAATGCGGTGGACTGGGGATAGGGAGCGTGTCCGACTTCCATTGGCTTCGATTGGCTAGTCATAGAACAGCGAACATGATCCAGGGGAGAAATGGGCAAACTTCATCCTACCCGAAATGTCCAGCAAATACGTTTGGAATCTCCTCGCATTTGCCAATTTTTTCGCCTTCCCTTGCTCTCGGTCAGCTTCCCGGCGCCGCGTGGTCAAGGGTCTCTGACGGCAGGCTTGACGACTTCTTCACAAAACGCTTCAATAGCGTTCAACGTAATGCAACGTATTATCATTACTTGAACAAAACACCTGTCACATCAGGCTCTCGAGGTGAAACCATCATGATCCATCGTCAGCGTCTCGTCGCTCCCCTTGCCGCCATCCTGGCGGGCTCCGCTCTGGCCAGCACGGCAGGCGCCGATGAGCTCAACCTCTACTCGGCCCGCCACTACGACTCCGACGAGAAGCTCTACCAGGCCTTCACCGAGCAGACCGGGATCGAGGTCAACCTGCTGGAGGGCGACTCCGACCAGCTGATCGAGCGCATCCAGCGCGAGGGCGTGGCCAGCCCCGCCGATGTCATGATCACCGTCGATGCCGGTCGCCTGTGGCGCGCCGAGCAGGACGGGGTCTTCCAGAGCGTCGAATCCGACGTGCTCAACGAGCGTCTGCCGGAAGCCATGCGCCACCCCGAAGGCAAGTGGTTCGGCTTCAGCCAGCGCGTGCGGGCGATCGTCTACAACCCCGAGAACGTCGACCCCAGCGAGATCACCTCCTACGAGGACCTGACCGACCCGCGCTGGGAGGGCGAGATCTGCATCCGCTCCTCCAACAATATCTACAACCAGTCGCTGCTGGCCTCGATGATCGAGCATCACGGTGCGGAGGGTGCCGAGGAGTGGGCCCAGGGCGTGGTCGGCAACATGGCGCGCGACCCCGAAGGCGGCGACACCGACCAGATCAAGGCCGTGGCTGCCGGTGAGTGCGATCTGGCCGTGGCCAACCACTACTACTACGTGCGCCTGCTCGAGTCCGAGGAGGCCGCCGATCGCGAAGTGGCCGAGAAGGTGGGCATCCTGTTCCCCAACCAGGATGACCGCGGCACCCACGTCAACGTCGGCGGTGCCGGCGTGGTGAGCACCGCGCCGAACCGCGAGAATGCCGTTCGCTTCCTCGAGTTCCTGGCCTCCGACGAGGCCCAGGAGATCTTCGCCGCCGGCAACTATGAGTTTCCCGTGGTCGAAGGCGTGAAGATGAGCGAGACGCTCGAGTCCTGGGGCGAATTCAAGAAGGACGACCTCAACGTCAGCATCCTGGGCGAGAACAACCCGGAAGCGGTTCGCATCTTCGATCGCGTCGGCTGGCGCTGAGCCTTATCCGACATGAGACAACGCCCGCGGCCATGGCCCCGGGCGTTTTCGTTTACGCTCTCCTCGGCGCCCCCGGGGCCATGCCGTCTCCCCCGGGCTCGATGCCCAGCAGCGCCTCGCTCAACTCCTCGGCCAGTACCGCCACCGCCATCGGCAGAGCGCGCTCGGCCGCACTGCACAGCACCAGCCGGGCCTTGGCGATGTTGCGATCCTGCAGCGGCTTGAATACCAGCTCCCCATGCTCCAGTTCGCGAGCGACGTCGAGCTTGTTGAGATAGGCGACTCCCAAACCGGCCCGCGCCAGCGACTTGATCGTCAGGATTCGGTTGCAGCCGGCCAGGGGGGTGAGGTCGATGTCCGAATGGGCAAGCGTGCGCTCCAGGGTCGAGCCGTGAAACATCTCGGCGCTGGGTAGAATCGCCGGGTAGGGACGGCAGTCACGCAGGCGTACCGTTTCCTTCTCGGCCAGCGGGTGCGTGGGGGCCACTACCGCGCCGAAACCCAGCTCGACCGCCTGCTCGAAGCGAATCCGACGCGTCACCGGCGGGTTCATGCAGATGCCGATATCGGCCTCTCCGGTGGCGACTTGCTCCAGAATCGTGTCGGTCAGGCCGGTGGTCAGCACGAAACGCACCCGCGGGAAGCGCTCCCTGAAGCCGCGCAGGAGGGAGGGCAGTAGCTGGTCGGTCAACGACTCGATGGTGGCGATGCGAACCTCGGCGCAGCCGGTGCCACGGATGTCGCCCAGGGTCTCCAGCATCTGGCGCTCGTCGCGCTGCCATTGGCGAATCTGGTAGAGCATCAACTCACCCGCCGGCGACAGCCGCAGCCCCCGCGGTAGCCGCTCGAACAGCGGCACACCGAGCTCATCCTCGAGCTTGAGAATCTGTCGATTGATGGCCGAGGCGGCGACGTGCAGCCGTTCTGACGCCTTGCGCAGCGATCCCTGGCGGGCGACTTCCTCGAAATAGCGCAGAGAGGTCAGCAGTAGCTGCATGAGACACCATCCCGGCAAAGCTTACCGTTGCCTTTTCGGCAACGAAATGAGCGAAACATTATTATGGACCAGCACGGTTGGGCGAGGCTAGCTTGCGTAGAGCAACGACAACAATGACAGAGGAAGCTAGCCATGAGAACGACGCATGATCCCACCGAGACGAGGCCGGTCGAGCCCGTAGACGAGAAGCTGCCGTGGCACTCGATGATGCTCTACGGCTTCCAGCACGTACTGGTGATGGCCGCCGCGCCGATCACCGCCGTGTTCCTGGTGGGCCAGGCAATGGGCTTCGGCAGCGACGTCACGGTGGCCTTGATGAGTGCCACCTTCCTCGCCTGCGGCCTGGGCACGCTGCTGCAGTCCTTCGGCCCCTTCGGCATCGGCGCGCGGCTGCCCTTCGTTCAGGTGCCGGGCGGCGCACCGATCGTGATTTTCCTGGCCATCGCCCAGGCCACCGACATCCAGACCGCGACCGGCGCGGTGATCCTCACGGGGCTGTTCTATTTCCTGGCCCTGCCGTTCTTCACCAAGGTACTGAAATTCTTTCCTCCGATCGTGATCGGCACCATGCTGCTGCTGGTCGCAGTCAACCTGGTGCGCATCTTCGGCGGGCTGATCACCGGCAAGCCGGACTCGCCGGATTTCGCCAACCTGACCAGCATCGCCCTGGCACTACTCACCATGGGCTGCATCGTGCTCTTCGCCCGAATCTTCACCGGCGTGCTGCAGCGCATTGCCGTCATGCTGGGTTTGGTCGCCGGCGCGGCCGTGGCCACGCTGCTTGGCGTGATGAGCTTCGACAACGTGCTGGCCGGCCCGGTGGTGGCCTTCCCGTCGCTGTTCCCCTTCGGCATGCCGAAGTTCGATCTCTTCGCCTCGCTGCCGTTGATCATCTTCAGCGTGGTCTCCATGACCGAGGCCACCGGCCAGACCATGGCCACCGCCGAGATCGTCGAGAAGCAAGGTGACTCACGCGCCCTGGTGCCGCGCAACATCCGCGCCGATGCGCTGGGCTCGTTGATCGGTGGTTGCTTCGGTACTTCGCTGATCATCACCAGCGGCGAGAACATCGGTATCGTGCGCGCCACCGGTGTGCGTTCGCGCTACGTGACCGTGGCGGCCGGCATCATTCTCGTGGCCTTGGCACTGCTCGCCCCTCTCGGACGGGTGGCCGCCACCCTGCCCACCGCCGTGGTCGCCGGCACCGCGGTGATTGTATTCGCCATCATCGGCGTGATGGGCATCAACATCCTGCGTAAGGTCGACTTCAACGAGCATGGCAACATGTTCACGCTGGCCGCAGCGCTGGCCATGGGTCTGCTTCCGATCGTCGTACCCGGCTTCTACAGCGCCTTTCCACAGCACCTGCAGATCATCCTCGGCAACGGCCTGGCCATGGGCACACTGACGGCGGTGCTGGTCAACATTCTGTTCCACCACCTCGGTCACGCCCGTCTCCCCGCACCCGCGACCAAGCAGGCCGACCTCGCCAGCGAACACATCAAGAGCAAGTAGAAAGGAACCCCATGGACACTCCGTCACAGGCCCGCAACGCCGCGGGCCGGGGGGCACTCTGCCCCGAGTCTTTCGCAGCCGACACTCTTCTGCTGCTGCCCGAGGAGGTACTGCTGGAGAGCGGCTGCGCCAGGAACAAGGCGGTCCTCGTCGCGAACGGCAAGTTCGCCGAGATCGACGAACGCGCGGCGCTGCTCGCTCGCCATCCCGAACTGGCGCCGATTGCACTGCCCGGCAAGCTGCTGATGCCCGGCTTCATCGACGCCCATCATCACCTGACCCAGTCGCTCGGCAAGTCGCTGGTGTTCGGCGAACCCTCCGAGATCTTCAAGCGCATCTGGGTCCCGCTCGAGGCCAGCCTCGACGAGCGATTGCTCTACCTCTCGGCCAAGCTCGCCGCGCTGGAGGCGCTGCGCGGCGGCTTCACCACCGCGGTGGACGCCGGCACCCGCGCCTCGGCGGAGATCGGCAGCATCGCCCAGGCCGTCGAGGAGACCGGCCTGCGCTGCGTGTTGGGCTTCATCTGCAATGATATGGGCGGTGGCAGGGAAGCGCACCAGGATGGCGCCGCGATACGTCGCGACGCCGAACGGCACCTGGCCCGTTGGGCCGGCCATGCGCTGGTCGTCCCCTCGCTGGCGGTGTCGATTCCCGAGGTGGCCAGCGATGGCATGCTGCGTGACGTGGCCGCACTCTGCGGCGAAGGCGGTGCCATCTTCCAGACCCACGTCAACGAGCATCTCCAGGCGGTGGAGCGTTCGCTGGTCGCACGCCGCCAGCGCCCCTTGGAGCACCTGCACGCGGTGGGCGCGCTGGGACCGCAGACGCTGATTGCCCACGCCACCCTGGTCACGCCAACGGAGCTCAACCTGCTGCGCGACACCGATACCGCGGTGGCCTTCAATCCCGTCGCCAGCGCGTGGAAAGGCAACGCCGTGGCGCCGGCCCTGCAGATGGCCGCGCTGGGTATTCGTTTCGGCCTGGGGACCGACGGCACGCGCAGCGATGCCTTTCGCCTGATGGATGCCGCCGAGACCAGTCAGCGTCTGTCCGCCGGCCTGGCAACCGGGGATTCATCGTGCGGCGGCGGCTGGCTGTGGCTCGAGCACGCCACCCGCGGCAGCGCCGAGGCGGCAGGGCTCGCGCGCCTGACCGGCGAGATCGCCCCGGGCCTGGCCGCCGATTTCCTGCTCCTCGACCTCGACGTGCCGGAAATGACGCCCTCCTGGGACCTCCCCTGGGAGCTGGTGCGCTATGCCAATCGCGATCAGATCGAGGCCGTGTTCACCAACGGCCGGCTGCGCCTGTGGCAAGGCTGGCCGGTAGACTGGGATGCTCGCGCGCTGCTTGCCGAGGTGCGCGAGGCGGCCGGCGCCGCCGTGGAACGCGCGCCGATCCAGCGGGTGCACGCGACGTCGTCGACGCACCGGGCAGCGGCCAAGAGGAGCGGGAATGACGACGCCGAGCCGACGGTGAAAGCGGCGCAACGCTCATGAACGAGATCGTCGTCTTTGCCGTCATCGCCACCGCCACCGGTATCGCTGCCTTCGTGCAAGGCGCGATCGGGATCGGCTTCGCGCTGATCGTCGCCCCGGTGCTGGGTTTCCTGCGCCCCGACCTGCTGCCGGTGGCCCTGCTGATCCTGATGCTGCCGCTCAATCTCTACGTCGGCCTGCGGGAACGTGAGGCGATCGACTGGAAGGGCGTGGGCTGGATCGGCCTGGGCCGCCTGCCGGGGACTTTCCTCGGCCTGTGGATCCTGGTCGTCCTGAGTGCCGACAGCCTCAACCAGGTGGTCGGCGCCTCGACGGTGATCGCCGTGCTCGCCGCCCTGTTCGCCCCGGTGTTTCGCCCCAAGGCGGGCGCCTGCGCCTCGGTCGGGGTCATCACCGGCATCACCGAAACCGCCACCGGCGTCGGCGGCCCGCCGCTGGCGCTGCTCTACCAGCATCGACCTGGCCCGGAGCTGCGCTCGACCATCGCCTGCTGCTTCCTGATCGGAGAGATCGTCTCGCTGGTCATTCTGGCCGTGGCGGGCAAGTTCCACCTCGACCAGCTGCGGTGGGCCCTCTACCTGCTGCCGCCGCTGCTCATCGGCAGCGTCGCCAGCCGCGTGACGCACCATTGCATCGATGCCCGGCGCCTACGCCAGGGCGTGCTGCTGTTCGCGCTGGTGTCGGGCGTCGTCCTGATGGTGCCCTACTAGCGCCCCCTCAATGCGCCTCGTCCCAGTTGGCCCCACTCTCGGCCTCGACGATCAGCGGCACGCTGAGTTCGGCGGCGGCCTGCATGCGCGCCTTGACCTCGTCGATGAACTCGCCCACCTGGGCTTCGCCGACCTCGAACACCAGCTCGTCGTGCACCTGCATCACCATGCAGGCGTCGAAGGCGCTCTGCTGCAGCCAGGCGTCGACCTCGATCATGGCGCGCTTGATGATGTCCGCCGCGGTGCCCTGCATCGGCGCGTTGATCGCGGTGCGCTCGGCGGCCTGGCGCCGGGCGTGGTTCTGGGCGCGGATCTCGGGGAGGTAGAGGCGGCGGCCGTACACGGTCTCGACGTAGCCATCGTCGGCGGCCTGGGCGCGGATGCGCTCCATGTAGCGGGCCACGCCCGGGTAGCGGTCGAAGTAGCGGTCGATGTAGGTCTGCGCCTGGCCGCGCTCGATGCGCAGCTGCTTGGACAGCCCCCAGGCGCTCATGCCGTAGATCAGCCCGAAGTTGATCGCCTTGGCGCTGCGCCGCTGCTCGCCGGAGACCTGCTCCAGCGGCACGCCGAAGACCTCGGCGGCAGTGGCGGCGTGGATGTCGCGCCCCTCGGCAAAGGCCGAGAGCAGCCCTTCGTCCGCAGAAAGATGCGCCATGATGCGCAGCTCGATCTGCGAGTAGTCGGCGGCGACGATGCGATAGCCGGGCCGGGCGATGAAGGCCTGGCGAATCTTGCGCCCCTCCTCGGTACGAATGGGGATGTTCTGCAGGTTGGGGTCGCTCGAGGAGAGCCGGCCGGTGGCGGCGACCGCCTGATGGTAGCTGGTATGCAGCCGCCCGGTGCGCTTGTTGACCAGCCGCGGCAGCTTGTCGGTATAGGTCGACTTGAGCTTGGCCAGGCCGCGGTGCTCCATGATCACCTTGGGCAGCGGGTAATCCAGCGCCAGCTCCTCGAGCACCGCCTCGGCGGTGGAAGGAGCGCCCTTGGGCGTCTTCTTGAGCACCGGGATCTTCTGCTCCTCGAACAGGATCTCACCGAGCTGCTTGGGCGAGCCGAGGTTGAACTCGCGCCCGGCGAGCTCGAAGGCTCGCGTCTCGAGCTCGCCGATGCGCGCCTCGAGCTCCTGGCTCTGGGCATGCAGGCGCGCGGCGTCGATCGCCACCCCGGTGCGTTCGATGCGCGACAGCACCGGGATCAGCGGCCGCTCGATGGTGTCGAGCACCTCGGCCAGGCGCCCCTCCGCCTCGATGCGCGGACGCAGCTCGCAGTGCAGGCGCAGGGTGACGTCGACGTCCTCGCAGGCGTAGGGCACGGCCTGCTCGAAGTCGATCTGGTTGAAGGTGAGCTGCTTGGCGCCCTTGCCGGCGATCTCCTCGAAGCTCACCGTCTTCTGGCCCAGGTACTTCAGCGCCAGCGAGTCCATGTCGTGACGGGTGGCGGTGGAGTTGAGCACGTAGGACTCGAGCATGGTGTCGGTGAGCGGCCCCTGGACGCGAATGTCGTAGTTGGCCAGCACCGAGATGTCGTACTTGAGGTTCTGGCCGATCTTGCCGCGGCAGGGGTCCTCCAGCAGTGGCTTGAGCGCGGCCAGCACGGCGGCGCGGTCGAGCTGGTCGGGCACGTCGAGGTAGTCGTGGGCGAGCGGCACGTAGGCGGCTTCACCGGGTTCGAGCGCCAGCCCCACGCCGACGATCTCGGCATCCATGTAATTGAGGCTGTTGGTCTCTAGGTCGAAGCAGAAGGCCTCGCAGGCGCCGAGCCGCGCCAGCCACTCGTCGAGCTCGGCCTGGGTCAGGATCAGATGGTTCTGGCAGGCGGCCACGCTGGCCGGCGGCGCCTCGGGGTCGAGGTTGCCCGCCGCGGCGGTACCGGCGACCCCGCTGCCGCGCTCGACGTCGTCGACCCCTTCATCCTTGCCCGAGAGCAGCTCGGAGAGCCAGGCCTTGAACTCGAGCTCGGTGTAGAGCCGCTTGAGCGCCTCGCGGTCGGGATGGGCGATGTCGAGGTCGCCGAGCCCCACCGGCAGCTCGCAGTCGGTCTTGATGGTGGCCAGCTGGTAGGAGAGATAGGCCATCTCGCGATGCTCCTCGAGCTTGCTCGGCAGCGACTTGGCACCGCGAAAATCGAGGGTGGCGACACGCTCGAGGTCGGCATAGATGGTGTCGAGCCCGCCGCCCATGCCTTGCAGCAGGCCCAGCGCGGTCTTCTCGCCCACCCCCGGAACGCCGGGGATGTTGTCGACCTTGTCGCCCATCAGCGCCAGGAAGTCGATGATCAGCTCCGGCGGCAGGCCGAACTTGGCCTTGACCCCTTCCACGTCGAGGGTCTCGTCCTTCATGGTGTTGACCAGCGTGATGTGGCCGTTGACCAGCTGCGCCATGTCCTTGTCGCCGGTGGAGATCACCGCGTCGCGGCCGGCCTCGGTGGCGAGCCGGGCCAGGGTGCCGATGACGTCGTCGGCCTCGACGCCCTCGACGCACAGCAGCGGCAGCCCCAGGGCGCGGACGCAGGCGTAGAGCGGCTCCACCTGGCTGCGCAGGTCGTCAGGCATCGGCGGACGCTGGGCCTTGTACGCCTCGAACAGCTCGTCGCGGAAGGTCTTGCCCTTGGCATCGAAGACCACCGCCATGGGGCTGTCGGGGTAATCCTTGATCAGCCGCTTGAGCATGTTGAGCACACCCTTGATGGCGCCGGTGGGCTGGCCGTTGGAGGTGGTCAGCGGCGGCAGGGCGTGAAAGGCGCGGTAGAGATAGGACGAACCGTCGACGAGAACGATGGGGGTATCGGCCATGTATCGGCATCCGTTGGGTCTGTGCAAGAAAATGTGATCTTGATCAGCCATGATACGCATTGCGCGCCGCTTTTGCCGCCATCGTTGGGATCGCGAGGTCCAACGTCATACACTGAGGTTAATCGCACACCGGGGCAGTCGCTCGGTGCAGCGTTCGTCGCAAGCGGTCTCTGGAGGCCCACCATGAACGTTTCACGCCGCATCCTCGCTGTCACTCTGCTCTCCCTGGGGCTCGGCATGGTGTCGGCCGCCCCCGCCCTGGCCCAGTCATCCGCCGATGTCGAGCCCGACATCACCATTCGCCAGGAGGAGGATCGCACCATCCGCGAGTACCGCGTCAACGGCCAGCTCTATGCCATCGAGATCCGACCCCGCCAAGGGGCCAGCTACTACCTGGTCGACCACGACGGCGACGGCAACTTCGAACGCCAGGAGGGCGACCGGATCGCCGTGCCCCAGTGGGTACTGATGCGCTTCTAGCCGGCGGTACCCTCGCCACAGCTGAGTGCCGGAACGTGTCCAGCAGGCGTGCATCGGAGTGCCAAGACGCTACAATAGTCGGCTTGGCAACCTGGGCGAGAGACACATGGCCGTATTCACCCCGTTGAGCGACGCACAGGTCGCGGAGTTTCTCAGGCGTTTCGATGTCGGCGAGCTGATCTCCCTGGAGGGAGTCGCCGGCGGTACCGAGAACACCACATTCTTCGTCACGACCGACCGCCGGGAGCTGGTGCTGACGTTGTTCGAGCAGGGCGAGCACGAGGAGCTGCCGTTCTTCGTCGAGCTGCTCGACTACCTCGACGAGCACCGCCTGCCGGTGCCCGGGCCGGTACACGATCGCGAGGGCATTGCCCTGCACAGCCTGGCCGGCAAGCCCTCACTGCTGTTCCCTCGCCTGCCCGGTCGTCACCCGATGGCGCCCAACCTGGCGCAATGCCGGGCCTTGGGCGACGCACTGGGACGCATGCATGCGGTGTCCCAGCATTTTCCCGGCCACCGCCCCAACCCGCGCGACCTCAACTGGCTGGTGGCCATGCACCACAAGGTGCTGGGCTATCTCTCGCCCGAGGATCAGGCACTGATGAAGGACGAGGTGGAGATCTACCAGGGCGTGTTCGGCTCAGCCCCCGAACTGCCCCACGGCGCGCTGCACGGGGACCTGTTCCGTGACAACACCCTGTTCGAGGGCGACCGCCTCGGCGGCCTCATCGATTTCTACAACGGCTGCACCGGCGACCTGCTGTTCGACCTGGCCATCGTGATCAACGACTGGGCATCGGGCCCCGAGGGGCTCCTGGACCACGAACGCCACGATGCCATCCTGCGCGCCTACCAGGCGCGCCGGCCGCTGACCCACGCCGAACGCGAGGTGTGGCCGACGATGCTGCGCATGACGGCGCTGCGCTACTGGCTGTCGCGGCTGCTGGTGGTCTACGTGGACCCGCCGGCCCACGACCTGACCCCGCACGACCCGACGCAGTTCCATACCATTCTCACGGCACGCCTGAAACATGGCGCTCTGCCCCTGCCCGAAGCGAGCCACACATGAGCCTATCCATGGGAGCTGCCTCCGGCCCCGCCCAACGCGCGCGCCGGACCTGGAACATCGACCAGTGGGGCAGCGGCTATTTCGACGTCGATGACAGCGGCCACGCCCTGGTGCGCCCGCTGGGCAGCGAAGCCGAAGGCCCCGCCCTGCCGCTCGCCCCGCTGGTGGATCAGCTGCGCGAGGCCGGCCTGCGCCTGCCAGTACTGGTGCGCTTCAGCGACATCCTGCACGATCGCGTCGAGCAGCTGTGCGAAGCCTTCGACCTGGCCATGACCGAGGAGGAGTACGCCGGCGGCTACACGGCCGTCTACCCGATCAAGGTCAACCAGCAGCGCCGCGTGGTCGAGGAGATCCTCGCCACCCGCGAGCGCGGCCATGGGCGGGTCGGCCTCGAGGCCGGCAGCAAGCCGGAGCTGCTGGCCGTGCTGGCGCTCTCCGCCGACGGCCCGTCGCTGATCGTTTGCAACGGCTACAAGGATCGCGAGTACATCCGCCTGGCGCTGATGGGCGAAAAGCTCGGCCATCGGGTCTACCTGGTGGTGGAGAAGTTCTCCGAGCTACCGCTGATTCTGGAGGAGGCTGAGCATCTCGGCGTCACGCCACGCATCGGCCTGCGCGCGCGCCTGGCCTCGGTGGGCATGGGCAAGTGGCAGGATACCGGTGGCGAAAAATCCAAGTTCGGCCTCACCGCCGGTCAGATGCTGGCGGTGGTGGAGCGCCTGCGCGAGGCCGACTCGCTGGCCAGCCTGCAGCTGGTGCACTTCCACCTCGGCTCGCAGATCGCCAACATCCGCGACATCCAGGTCGGCCTGCGCGAGTGTGCGCGCTTCTACCAGAGCCTGCTGGCGCTGGGTGCGCCGATCGATACCGTCGACGTCGGCGGCGGGCTCGGCATCGACTACGAGGGCACCCGCTCGCGCAGCTTCTGCTCGATCAACTACTCCATGCGGGAGTATGCCCGCAACGTGGTCAGCGCCTTCGCCCAGGCCTGCAACGAGGCGGAGATTCCCCACCCGCATCTGATCAGCGAGTCGGGCCGCGCGCTGACCGCGCACCACGCCGTGCTGATCGCCAACGTGATCGGCGAAGAGCGCGTCAACGACCGGGCGCCTGAGCGCCAGGCCGAGGACGACCCCCAGCTCGACGAGCTGTGGCGGGTGCACGATCTGCTGGGCAACTCCGTGGAGCCGCGCGAGCTGGTCGAGGCGTGGCACGACCTGCTGCAGGCGATGAGCGAGATGCACGACCGCTTCCTCATGGGGCTGGCCGACATCACCGTGCGCGCCGAAGCGGAGGGCGTTTATTTCGCCGCCTGCGCGCGGCTACGCGAGCGCCTCGACAGCCGCAACCGCGCCCACCGGGAGATCGTCGACGAGCTCGCCGAGAAACTCGCCGACAAGCTGTTCGTCAACTTCTCGCTGTTCCAGTCGGTACCCGACGTCTGGGGCATCGACCAGATCTTCCCCGTCCTGCCGCTCACCGGACTGAACCGCGAACCCACCCGCCGCGGCGTGATCCAGGACATCACCTGCGATAGCGACGGCCGCATCGACGGCTACGTCGATGGCCAGGGCGTGGAAACCACCCTGCCGCTGCCGGAGTGGCGCGACGACGAGGAGCGCCTGCTGGGCTTCTTCCTGGTCGGCGCCTATCAGGAGATTCTCGGCGACCTGCACAACCTGTTCGGCGACACCGACTCCGTCGATGCCGCCCTCGACGAAAACGGCGACTGGGTGCTCAGCCACGCCCAGCAGGGCGACCGGGTCTCCGACGTGTTGGCCTACGTCAACTTCGACGCCAAGGTGCTACGCGACCGGCTCGCTGGCCAGCTGCAGGAGAGCGGCCTCTCAGCCGCGGAGCAGGAGCACTTCCTCGACGACCTCTCCGCAGGGCTTCAGGGCTACACCTATCTGGAGTGAACGCCGCCGTGATCAATGCGGCCGAGAAGACGCCCCCTTGGATAGATGCCTTGGGGGCGTTTTCGTGACTGCCGGGCGCGGAACGGGGTTATTCCGCTACCTGGCCCTCGACCTCCAGCCCGCCGGTGAGCGTCAAGCGCAGGTTCGCACCACGCGGCAGCTCGCCGACGCCCGCCGGCGTGCCGGTGAGCACCACATCGCCGGGCTCGAGCGTGAAGTGGCGGCTCATCTCGGCCACCAGGGTAGGGACCGGAAACAGCATGTCGGCCCCTTCGCCGCGCTGGCGCAGCTCGCCGTTCAGCTCCAGCGTGAAACTCAGGGCGCTCCAGTTCGGCACGCGACTCAGCGGCAGGAAATCGCTCAGCGGACAGGCCCCGTCGAACGCCTTGGCCACCTCCCAGGGTTGCCCCTTCTCCTTGAGACGCGCCTGCACGTCGCGCAGCGTCAGGTCGAGGGCCAGGCCGATACCGACGACCGCCCGTTCGGCCTCCTCGGTCGTGGCGTGAGTCAGCCGCTCACCGATCAACAGCGCCAGCTCGGCCTCGAAGTGAACCTCGCCGCGAGCAAACGGGGCCTCGATGGGCCTATCGAAGCTGGCCGCGCTGGTGGCGGGCTTGATGAACAGCAGCGGCTCGCTGGGGATCGGGTTGTTAAGCTCCTTGGCATGATCGGCATAGTTGCGGCCGACGCAGACGATCTTGCCAAGCGGGTGGGAAAACGCCTGGCCATCGGTGAAACGGGGGACAAAGCGCATGGCGGGTCTTCTCCTTCTGGGTAGGCGTGCCGCATGTCGACGACAGGCCTACCAGTCTACCTCACCACACGCCCCGTTCCATCCACCCCCGACCGCACCGAGGGATCAGCCATGTGGCGTCCACGGCTCGTCCGGCGAATGCGCCAGGAAGCGCGGACGCCGACGGCGCGCGGCGAAGGGTTCGACACAGGCGTTGTCGCGCCGGTTGTAGACGAAGAAGACGTTGCTGCGCGGATCCGGCGACATGTTGGCGTTGGAACCGTGCAGCGTATTGCAGTCGAACAGCAACAGCCCGCCCGCCGTGCCCTTGGGCGCCTCGATGCCGTGGCGCGCGACCAGCTCGCGCAGCGCATCGCGGCCCGGCACGCCGAACTCCTGGCGCTTGAGCGACTGGCGATGATGATCGTCCGGCGTCTCGCCCAGGCACGGCACGAAGACACGATGCGAGCCCGGGATCAGCATCAGCGGGCCATTGAACTCGTGGTTGTCGGTCAGCACGATCGAAGCGCTGACCGCGTGCATGGCCGGCATGCCGTCCTCGGCGTGCCAGGTCTCGAAGTCGGAATGCCAGTTGAAGCCCTTGCCCTCGAAACCCGGCTTGTAGTTGATGCGCGACTGGTGCACGTAGGCATCGCCACCGAGAATCTGGCGTACCCGGCCCACCAGGCGCTCGTCGCGCGCCAGGCTGGCGAAGCGCTCGGACAGGTAGTGCACCGCGAACAGCGAGCGGATCTCCCGACTGCCGGGCTCGGTGATGCTGAAGTCGCGGCCGCGAAAATCATCGCGGTTGAGCAGCTCGCTCAGTTCACGACGCAGCTCGTCGAGCTCCTCGCCGCGGATGAAATTGGGCTCGAACAGGAAGCCCTTGCGCTCGAACTCGTCGAGTTGCGCCTGGTTCAGCGGCCCCTCTTCGTCGCGGCCACGCACCACGCCCTCCCGGCGCTCCAGCCAGAGGGTGTCGAGCGGCTCGGCCAGCCGGGTGGGATAGGCATCGCACATACGGTCGAGTACGCTTCCGACCTGCGAGGTCAGGGTTTCGCTACCGGCGTAATCGGTTGCCTGCTTGAGCTTACGGTTGGACGAAGTCTGTACTGTCATCCAATCACCTCCTGTGTATCCGTGATCAGTTTCAGTCCCAACTCGTGCAACGGCGTAGCGCCGCGGTGGGAGGCCCCACAGGGCCCTGCAGCGAAGATGTGGTGGCGTCGGGCTGCGCTTTCAAGAGCTTCGCGAAGGTCGGGCTTTTCCATGGCTTCGGCCCGGCTCGCCTTGCTACATTAGCGGCATCGAGGAGCGGCGAGCGCTCCTCGCTCCAGTTTCCACCGCCAGGAGAACCCGCATGCCGCCGACACCGGAACCGCCAACGCCTGGTCAAGGCCGCTGGGAGCGGCGCTTCGAACGCTGGCTGTGGAGCAGTCGCTTCCTCGTGCTGCTGGCCGTCATTCCCAGCCTGGCAGCCGCCCTGGCACTGTTCATCATCGGCACCATGGACATCCTCAAGCTGGTGCTTGCCACTGCCGGGTACTATCTCGTCGGGGGCGGGCCAGACATTCACGATACCGTGGTCCCCAGCGTGGTCATGGCCGTGGACATCTATCTGGTGGCGATCGTGCTGCTGATCTTCGGGCTCGGCGTCTATCGGCTGTTCGTTTCTCCCATCGAGCAGGCCGAAGAGCATGCGCCGGGTCATCCGTTCAACGTGCAGTCCTTCGATCAGCTCAAGGACAAGATCGCCCGCGTCGTCATCCTCGCGGTGATCATCGAATTCTTCCGGGCCGTCGTCGACATTCGCTTCCAGACCCCGCTGGAGGCCATCTACCTGGCACTGTCGGTGCTGGCGTTGGCCGGCGCGCTTTATCTGATGAGCCGCGCCCAGCCCCATTGAGCCGAGGACAGGCTACTTTCAGGAGTCGGCGTGGCGCTTACGCGATAACGAAAAAACCGCCCATCGAGGCGGTTTTAAATCTCTGCAAGTCGCTGATTTCCCGAAAGTCTTGATGGTGCCGGCACCAGGAGTCGAACCCGGGACCTACTGATTACAAGTCAGTTGCTCTACCAACTGAGCTATGCCGGCTCGGGACCGACGCTTGCGAACTGCAGAGTCGGAAAAGGGTTGGCGTGGCTGGGGTACCAGGATTCGAACCTGGGAATGCCGATACCAAAAACCGGTGCCTTACCACTTGGCGATACCCCAGCAGTGTGGTGGCCAGAGACGGAATCGAACCGCCGACACGGGGATTTTCAATCCCCTGCTCTACCGACTGAGCTATCTGGCCGCTGCCAACGGTGCGTATTAAACAAGATCAGCCTTGCAGCGTCAAGCCTTTCGTTTCATGCAGATGCCGCGACCCAGCGGGCGTCGTTCGGGCTAGCGCTCGGGCGGTACGTAGCCTTCCGCCTGGTCGGTTTCACGGTTGTCGAGGAAGCGCTCCATCTGCTCGTTGAGATAGGCCCGCGCCTCGGGGTCGAGCATGTTGAGGTGCTTCTCGTTGATCAGCCGGGTCTGCAACGCCTGCCACTCCTCCCAGGCACGCTTCGATACACTGGCCTGGATCTCCTGGCCCTTCTTTCCCGGCAATGGCGGGAACGGCAGCGCTTCGAGCTCCTGCTGGTACTTGCGACAGAAAACGGTCTGACTCATGGCGATCTCCTCGGCGATAGGGTGGAACGAGATTTCAAGAGGGCTCGGGGGCGGTCAGGGCGAACGGCGCTAGCGAGGCGAGCAGTGCCTTCACCGGAGCCGCCAGGCCAATGCGCCCGGGACTGCCTGGATCGTACCAGCAACGTGCCTCGCCAACCGAATCCAGCCCGTCGATCCGTGCCGGCTGCGGGGTGATGTCGAGGCGAAAGTGACTGAAGACGTGGCTGAAGGCCGGCCAGGCCGGATGGAGCAGCGCACCGGGGGCGTGCACATCGAGCCAGCACCGCAGCGCCGCCAGGTCATCGAACTGGGGCAGGCTCCACAGCCCGCCCCACAGTCCGCTGGCGGGGCGCTGTTCCAGCAGGACGCGGCCCCCTGCGTCCTGCAGCATCAGCATCAGGGTGGTGCGCGTCGGCAGCGCCTTCCTGGGCTTGGATTCCGGAAAGCGGCGCTGCTCGCCCCGCGCGTGGGCCACGCAGGCGTCGGCGAACGGGCAGCGGCCGCACTCCGGCGTGCCGCGGCGGCATAGCGTAGCACCGAGGTCCATTATCGCCTGGGTGTAGTCGGCCACGCGGTGTTCTGGCGTGTAGTGCTCGGCCAGCGCCCACAGCCTGCGCTCCACCACCGGACGCCCCGGCCAGCCCTCCACCGCATGCAGCCGCGACAGGCTGCGCTTGACGTTGCCGTCGAGGATCACCGCCCGACGTCCGGTGCTCTGGGCAATGATCGCCCCGGCAGTGGAGCGGCCGATGCCGGGCAGCCCGGCAAGCGCCTCCAGGCTATTCACCGGCAGCTCGCCGCCATGCTCCTCCATGACCCGCCGGGCCGCCTTGTGCAGGTTGCGCCCGCGGGCGTAGTAGCCGAGCCCGGTCCACAGGTGCAGCACCTCGTCCTGAGAGGCCGCGGCCAGCTCGGCGAGGGTGGGAAAGTGCGCCATGAAGCGCTCGAAGTAGGGGATGACGGTCGTCACCTGGGTCTGCTGCAGCATGATCTCGGAGACCCAGACGCGATAGGGCGTGCGCTCGCGCTGCCAGGGCAGATCGTGACGCCCGTCGCGATCGAACCAGTCCAGCAGGCGACGCTGGAACTCACCGGCGTCGAGCACCGGCGCAGGCATTTCACTCATGAACCACCTTGACACGGAAGTGACGAAAAAAAGCGCCGACTGGTGAGTCGGCGCAGAGACTGGCTTGTTGGGTCATCAGTTCAACAGACCACGCAGGGTGTCGCGAAGTTCCCGACCGGCTCCCTCGCCGAGACGCTCCTCGAGCCGCTCGAGCGGACGCTCCAGGCGCTCCTCCAGCTCCTCGCCGGCGCGGCGGGAGGCTTCGTCGCGCAGCAGCTCGGCCAGTGTCGCCTGAAACGCCTCACGATCGAAGCGACACCATTCGCCGCTGTCACCGGAGAGCTCACCGCTACAGCGCACCGGTAGCGGCACTCGCTCCAGGCGTCGATTGACCGGGCAGGCGGCATCCGCACCATCGACGAAGCGGGCGGCAGCACGCAGGTCGAAGCGTTCGCTGCCCAGGTCAAGCTCGCCGCTGCCGCCCAGCTCGATGCCGGGAATGAGAACCAGGATGTCTTCACTGCGAGCAACGCCATCGTTGATGCGCAGGCTCGCTTCGGCACGCTCGAAGCGCGTATCGGCGCTCCAGTCACGGCTGGTCTCGCGGCCTTCGAGCGTGGCCGCCAGGGTGCACAGCTCCTGCGATACGTTGACGTCGAGAACGGCCCCCTCGTCGATGTGCCCCTTCAGCCGCCCGTTGAGGTTGCGCTTGAGCGCCGGCCAACTGTTGGCACGCGTTTCAAGTTCACCGTCGAGGGTCAGGCGACCGCGCAGCGGCGCAGCGCTGCCGTCCTCGCTCAGCGCCTGCAGCAGCGGCTCCAGTCGCACCCGCGAAAGGCTGGGCTTCAGCTGCCAGTGAATCGGCTCGCGGGTCAAGTCGAGTGCACCGCTGGCGCTCAGCTCGCCGTCGTAGAAGACCGAGCCGAAGCGCTCGAGGCGCTGCTTTCCATCGCCGCCGGACAGGGCCAGCCCCACCTCGGTAAAGTCGAGCCCCGAAAGGTGCAGCTGCGCCAGGTCAAGCGTGCCGCTCAAGTTCAGCTGGCTCAGCCACTCGGCGGGCACCAGCGTGCCTGCATCCTGCGCATAGGCCTTGCCGAGGCCCGGGAGGTCACGCCGAGCGGCACTCTGGTCGGCGGGCTCGGGCGGCGGCAGGTAGCGATCCAGATCGAGGCGGTCTCCCTGCAACTCGAAGTCGAGCAGTTTTCCGTCGAAGCCGGCGCCCAGCCTGCCGGTAAAGGTGCTGCCGTCGAGCACCATGGTCAGGCCCGCCAGCTCGAGGCGCTCCAGATCGCCTTGCACCGGGCTGGTCAGCGCCACGTCGGTGAGCGCCTGCGGATCCGCCGTTTCGACCATCTTGCCGAGCCGCGAGAGCCAGGGCCGCAGCGAGAAGGGCGCCACGCTAAGCTGGCCGCTGTAGGCGGGCGCCCGGTCGAGGTCGGTGAGATTGAGATGTCCGCTCAGGCTCAGGTCATCGGGCCCGGTCAGCTGCAGGTCACGCAGCTGTGCCGAGTTCTCGGCCAGATCGGCATCCACCGCCATCACCAGCGCCAAGGGCACCGGTTCCTCGCCCAGGGCGGGATGCCGCAGCCCGGCCTCGAGCCGCCCCTCCTGCAACTGCAGGCGCTGCTGCGAGAGATCGAGAATGAGCTGCTGTCCGCTCAGATCGAGCTGTTGCCTGCCCTCGAGACCCGCCAGCAGGCTGGCGGTGCTGAGTTTCAGCCCCTCGAGCAGATAGCGGCGCTCGGCAAGGACGAGCCGCATCCGTCCCTCTAGCGAAATGTCGCTCGCCAGGGCCGGGCTTCGCTCCAGCTCCCGCCAATCGAGGGTTGCGTACGATTTCAACTTGAAAGAGGACTTGAACGGAAAGGCGCGCTGGGGATTGACGTTGGTACCGGAGAGATTGATCTCCTCGACGACCCACTCGGTTCGCTGTGTCAGGTCGCGGTATGTCGCCGCGCCGTTGCGCACCTGCACGCTGGCGATGTTGAGCGCCACGGCCAGGTTGCTGCTTTCCCGGCTAGGTCCGGCGCTGGCCGGCGCCAGCGCCGATTCGGCCCCCTCACGGCGTTCGTCGAGACGCTGCAGCAGGGTTTCCCAGTTGCCGCGTCCCTCCTCGTCGCGCGCCAGGCGTAGCTGCATGCCGTCGAGCGTCAGCCCTTCGATGGCGATCTCGCCGCGCAGTAACGGCGCGAACGCCAGGCTGACCTCGGCATGGGTGAAGGCCAAAAACGGCGCCTCCTCCTCGCTCTGCTCCGGGAGGCGGCCTTCGGCCTGCTCTACGCTGACCCCCAGGCGCGGATAGAAGGACCAGGAGAGCGGGCCGTCGAGGGTCAGCTCCAGCCCGCTCTGCTCGCGCACCACCTCGACCAGGCGCGGCTTGAAGTCCTCGGGGTCGAGAAAGGTCGTGACGTAGACCACGGCCGCCGCCACCACGACGCCGAGCACCCCGATGGCGGCCAGCAGCATCTGCAACAATCGCTTCATGGGTTACCGCCTCCTTGCAGCGGTGGAGCCAATACGAAATGGTCGCCGGTGATATCCAGGCGATATCCCAGGCGGGTCAGTAGCACCTGATCGGCGACCGGCAGCTGCCAAGAGTGCGTGCGCAGCTCCCGGCCCGCGGTGCGGGCGGCATCGCTGACCAGCGCCAGCAGCCGCGAGCCGACGCCGCGCCGGCGGGTGGCCTTGCGCACGCACAGTTCCGACAGCCACCAGGCCTGATCGTCGGCGCTCACCGCCACCGCGCCCAGCAGGCGTTCGTTGAAGCGTGCGCAAGCGAAAAAGTGGCCGGCCTCGAGGTGTTCGCGAAGGAAGGCGGCCACAGGCACGCCCAGGCGCTCGGCCGGAGCATCGGCATAGATCCGCTGCAGGTCGTGCTTGATCTGTGGATCGGTCGCCCAGACGGCCTGGTCTACGAGGTGAAGCGTTACCGGCATGACGGTCTCCCTGGGCCGCGGCACGGAGCCGCCGCTGTGAATGGGCGCATTGTAGCGGATGGGGGGGGCGATTCTCTATAATGGACGGCCCATGACGGCAAGCGCAGAGGCTTGCCCGCCCGGAAGCCGCCTGCGGTCAAGCCGGGCCCATACCATGCGACGCGCGCCAGCGCCAGAGAGAGTCCGACATGTCCGAGCGAATCGCCACGGTAACCCGTGATACCAAGGAGACCCAGGTCACGGTCAGCGTGAACCTCGATGGCGAGGGGCAGCTGAACTGCGAGACCGGCGTGCCCTTCCTCGATCACATGCTGGATCAGGTGGCTCGCCACGGCCTGATCGATCTTGACATCAAGGCGGTGGGCGACCTGCACATCGACGACCACCATACCGTCGAGGACCTCGGCATCACCCTCGGCCA
The DNA here is from genome assembly GCF_015992245.1 of Halomonas sp. SS10-MC5. Taxonomy (NCBI): domain Bacteria; kingdom Pseudomonadati; phylum Pseudomonadota; class Gammaproteobacteria; order Oceanospirillales; family Halomonadaceae; genus Halomonas; species Halomonas sp. SS10-MC5. Next base: position 4,144,112 of record NZ_CP065435.1, read on the forward strand.
GGCCTTCGCCCAGGCGATCGGCGACAAGCGCGGCATCCACCGCTACGGCCACGCCTACGTGCCGCTGGACGAGGCGCTATCGCGCGTCGTGGTCGACTTCTCGGGCCGCCCCGGACTCTACATGAACGTCGAGTTCACCCGCGCCACGATCGGCCGGCTCGATACCCAGCTGTTCTGGGAGTTCTTCCAGGGCTTCGTCAACCACGCCCGGGTCACGCTGCACATCGACAACCTGAAGGGTTTCAACGCCCATCACCAGGCGGAGACCATTTTCAAGGCCTTCGGCCGCGCCCTGCGCATGGCCGTGGAGCCCGACCCGCGCATGGCCGGCCAGATGCCGTCCACCAAGGGCTGCCTGTAACGCCTTCGACCGAACCTGAGAGGAGCCGCCATGACCATTGCCGTCATCGACTATGGAATGGGCAATCTGCATTCGGTTGCCAAGGCGCTGGAACACGTCACCCACGAGCACGTCGTGATCACGCGGGACCCACGCCGCATCCAGGGCGCCACCCGCCTGGTGCTGCCCGGCCAAGGGGCGATCCGCGACTGCATGGGCGAGCTCGAGAAGACCGAGCTGCGAGGCCTGGTGGAGGAACTGCTGGCCCGGCAGAGCAAGCCGCTGCTGGGCATCTGCGTCGGCCAGCAGATGCTGCTCGACCACAGCGAGGAGAGCGGCGGCATTCCCTGCCTGGGGTTTCTTGCCGGCGAAGTGAAGCGCTTTCCCACCGACATGGTCGACGACCGCGGGCAGCGTCTCAAGGTGCCCCACATGGGCTGGAACCTGGTGCACCAACACCATGACCACCCGCTGTGGCAGGGCATCGACCAGGACGAGCACTTCTACTTCGTGCACAGTTACTACGTGGCGGCCCAGGACGACGCCTGCGTGTTCGGCACCACCCGCTACGGGCGGATCGACGCGCATGTCGCCATCGCTCGCGACGCCACCTTCGCGGTGCAGTTCCACCCCGAGAAGAGCTCGCGGGCCGGACTCAAGCTGCTGGAAAATTTCGTTACCTGGGCGCCCTGAGGCTCCACCAGGCCATCCAGGCGCACCCGACCTGCGCAGCCGGCCAGGCCGCCCGACAACCCGGCGCCCCGAACGCGCCCGAGAGGACACGACATGCTGGTAATACCCGCCATCGATCTCAAGGACGGCAAGTGCGTCCGCCTCAAGCAGGGGCGGATGGACGATGCCACTACCTACGGCGACGATCCGGTGGCCATGGCGGCCCGCTGGGTCGAGGCCGGCGCGCGCCGCCTGCACCTGGTCGACCTCAACGGCGCCTTCGAGGGCAAGCCGATCAACGGTGAGGCGGTGACCGCCATTGCCCGCCGCTGGCCCGAGCTGCCCATCCAGATCGGTGGCGGCATCCGCAGCGCCGACACCATCGAACACTATCTCGCCGCTGGCGTCTCCTACGTCATCATCGGCACCAAGGCGGTCAAGGAGCCGGCCTTCGTCGGCGAGATGTGCCGCGCATTCCCCGGCCATGTGATCGTCGGCCTCGATGCCCGCGACGGCTACGTCGCCACCGACGGCTGGGCCGAGGTCTCCACGGTCAAGGCCACCGAACTGGCCCGGCGCTTCGCCGATGATGGCGTCTCCAGCATCGTCTACACCGACATTGCCCGCGACGGCATGATGAACGGCGTCAACGTCGAAGCCACGGCGCAGCTTGCCCGTGAGGGCGGCCTGCCGGTGATCGCCTCGGGCGGGGTGACCAATCTCGACGACCTGCGCGCCCTGGTGGCCGCGGGCGAGCCGGGTATTCTCGGCGCCATCACCGGCCGAGCCATCTACGAAGGCAGCCTCGACGTGGCCGAGGGCCAGGCGCTGTGTGACGAACTGACTGCAGGGCTCGATCGAGCCGGGAGCTGAATCATGGGACTGGCCAAACGCATCATTCCCTGCCTCGACGTCGACGCCGGCCGTGTGGTGAAGGGCGTCAACTTCATTGGCATCCGCGATGCCGGCGATCCGGTGGAGATCGCCCAGCGCTACAACCTGCAGGGCGCCGACGAGATCACCTTCCTCGACATCACGGCCAGCCACGAGGATCGCGACACCACGGTGGAGATGGTCGAGCGCATCGCCGGCGAGGTGTTCATACCGCTGACCGTGGGCGGCGGCATCCGCACCTGCGACGATATCCGCACCATGCTCAATGCCGGTGCCGACAAGGTATCGATCAATACCGCCGCGGTGACCAATCCCGACTTCGTGCGCGAGGCTGCCGAGCGCTTCGGCAGCCAGTGCATCGTGGTGGCCATCGACGCCAAGCGGGTCTCGGCCGAGGGCGAAGCGCCGCGCTGGGAGATCTTCACCCACGGCGGACGGCGACCCACCGGCCTGGACGCGGTCGAGTGGGCGAAGAAGATGGTCGAGTATGGGGCCGGCGAGCTGCTATTGACCAGCATGGACCGCGACGGTACCAAGGCCGGCTTCGACCTGGGCGTGACCCGCGCCATCAGTGATGCCGTGACGGTGCCGGTGATCGCCTCGGGCGGGGTCGGTAACCTCGATCATCTGGTCGACGGCGTGCTGGAGGGCGGCGCCGACGCGGTGCTCGCCGCCAGCATCTTTCACTTCGGCGAGTACACCATTCCCGAGGCCAAGCGCTACATGGCCGAACGCGGTATCGAGATGCGCCTTTGATCACGGCGCCGAGGAGCATGATCGTGCCGGCTGCCTTGGGGGGTGTCCTGCGCCGGGTGCTCGCCGCTCTCGCCACGCTCGTGCTGCTATCGTCGGCAGCCGTGGCCGCCCCGATGCCGAGCTGGCCACCACGGCTCGCACTCGACCACGCGCTACTGCAGACCAGCCTGTTCACGCGCCACTTCGATCCCGAGCCCGATCACAACGACTACCAGCAGCTGATCGGCCTCGAGCTGCATAACCCGCAGCGTTGGCTGCTCGGCGGGGCTCGCTTCCTCAACTCCTTCGACCAGGAAGCCTTCTATCTCTATGCCGGCCGTGAGTTCCCCTTATGGGCGCCACGCGACGACGTCACCCTACGCGCCAAGCTGACCGCTGGCTTGCTGCATGGCTACCGTGGCGAGTATCGCGACAATATCCCCTTCAACCGCCACGGCACCGCGCCGGCCGCCCTGCCCAGCGTGGGCCTGCGCTGGGGGCGCTTCGAGACCGACCTGATCGTCTTCGGTACCGCCGGCGCCATGGTCATCGGCGGTATCCGGTTCTAGGCGTCGGTCCTTCCGCGCCTAGCCGGCCTCGAGCCCCAGATTGCTCACGCCGTCGTTGCGCCCCAGACGCCGCAGCGCCCTGAGCGCCTCGCGATCGAGATTGCCCTCCACCGCCTCGAGCACGGCATCCTGGAAATCGTTTTCGTCCGCCATGAGTGGGTGCTCACGTACCAGTTTCGCCAGTCTGCCGGCATCCTCCTCGCCTTCGGTCAGCTCGATGTAGGCGCGCACCCCACCCTTGGAGATACGGCTGACCTCGAGCACCGCATCGGCGGATTCGCCGCGTAGCGTATCGAGCAGCGAGGTCAGGGCGACGACCATCTCCACGGCACGGCGGGCACCGAAGCTGTCGTCGTCGGCCGGCGGCTCGAGTTCGGCGAGCTTCTCGGCCTGGCGCTCGAAGTCGATGCGCGCCTCGCGCACGCTGAGCTGCTCCCACACCAGATCGAGGATCGCCTTCACTCCCGCCGGGTTCCCGGCCCCCGTCATCTGGGCATAGAGCGCATAGTTGGGCAGCAATCGCTCGCACAGCGCCGCCATGAAGACCTGCTGTCGGCGCGGCGAGAGGGCCTGGAGCCGCTCATGGAAGCCCCCCTTGGGCTGACTCATGGATTCTCCTCGTCAATTGGCGGTCTGATGATAGGAGTGAAAAAACGCCCGCTCATGGCCACAGCACCTCGGGCGCCACACGCCCTCGCGCATCGAACAGCACGCCCTCGGCGACCAGCCGCTGGCGCTGCTCGTGGGCGCCGGGATGATCGGCCAGCCGGCGCGAGGCGGTGATCACCCGAAACCACGGCAGGCCGTGATCGTCGGGCAGTTCGCGCAGTGCCCGTGCCACCAGGCGCGGCGTGCCGCCTTCGGTCATGGCGGCGATACGCCCGTAGGTGGTCACCCGCCCCGGCGGAATCGCGGCCAGGATGGTCAGGATCTGTTCGCGCAGTACCGGTTTCATGTACGCTGCCGCTCCCTGTCTGCATCACCTGAATGGCGAGGTCTCCATGCACCTGCATCTGCTTCAACACAGCCCGCATCACGGCCCGGGACGGATCGTCGACTGGCTGACCAGCATGGGCCACAGCCATACCGTCTTCCATCTGCATGACGGTGAAACGCCACCCAGCCTGGCCGATGGCGATGCGCTGATCCTGCTCGACGGGCCGATGGATATCCTCGACGATGCCCGCTATCCCTGGCTCAAGCGCGAGCGCAAGCTGATCGCCAAGGCGCTGGACGGCAACAAGCCGCTGCTCGGCATCGGCATGGGCGCCAAGATGATCGCCGCCGAACTCGGTGCCACGGTGGGCCGCGGTACTTACGCCGAAGTCGGCTGGCATGAGGTAACCCTGGCCCCCGAGAGCCCCTTCGACCTGCCGGAGCAGTTTACCGCCTTCATGTGGCATCGCGATGTCTTCGCTCTGCCCGACGACGCCCTGCCGCTCGGCGGCAGCCTGGGCAGCCCGGTGCAGGGTTTCGCCTGGGATGCCGGGCGGGCGCTGGGGCTGCTGTGCCATTTCGAAGTGACCCACGCCAGCGTCAGCGAACTGCTGGCGAACGGCGAGCAGCCGGAAGGCAGCGAGGCCAGCCCCCACGCGCAACCCGCCGCCAGCATCCTGGCCGATGGGCGGCGCTTCGATCGCCTGGCCCCGCTGCTTGACCGCCTGCTGAGCCAGTGGCTACGCAGTGCTCCGGCATGAGAGTTCGCTGGCCGGCGGCGTCTGCCCCGCGCCTTGCCGCATCGCCTCCGCCGACCACTCCCGTGCCGCCGCCAGGCAGCTGTCCCAGTCGCCCACATGCAGGAAGCGCGCGGGGTCGCGCTTTTCCAACTGGTAGCGGTACATGGGGTCATAATATTCGGTGAGTAGCGGTGCCAGCCAGGCCTCGTGGGCCTGGCGATTGCCCCGTTCGTGCTCGCGAAAGGCGAGCTGCTGAAGCCGCTGAAGGCGCGCCAGGCGGGCATGGCCAAGACGCTTCTTCAGCCTCGCCAGCGCCGTCGAGAGCTGCTTGCGCATCAGCGTCCAGCCCAGCCACTCGCCGCACTGCTGGCGATAGATCGCCCACAGGTCGTCGATGTAGTCCTTGCGGATCTGTTCCAGGCGCCAGTCGAGAGGCATCTCCACGCGCAGCCGCGGGGCTTGCTCCATCGCCCGCCAGAAGGCGAGCGGCACGTTGGCCGCACCGATATGGCGCGATTCGTCCTCCACCACCAGCGGGCCGTGGAGCTCGAGCAGGCGCCTCCCCATGGCGTGCTCGAAATCGATCTGGCTGGGCGCCGGCAGCGGATGCCGGCCGAAGGCCGAACCCTTGTGTCGGGCGCAGCCCTCAAGGTCGAGACCATTGGGCAGCGCCTGTACCAGGGCCGTCTTGGCACAGCCGGTCAATCCGCCGACCACCAGCAGCGGCTGCGCGGCCGCCGTGTCGATGCGCCGGCACAGCGCCTGGCGCATCGCCTTCCAGCCGCCGCGAATGCGTGGCCGTTCGATGCCGCTCTCGGCCAGCCACTGCTGGGCGATCTGTGAACGCAGCCCGCCGCGAAAGCAGTAGATCACGGCATCGGGATGCGCCTCGACGAGGCCCCGCCAGGCAGCGATTCGCGCTGCCCGGATACCGCCGCTGACCAGTCGCTGGCCCAGCGCGATGGCGGCCTGCTGGCCGTGCTGCTTGTACTCGATGCCGACCTGGTGACGCTCCTCGTCGTCCATCAGCGGCAGGTTGACCGCCCCCGGCAGGCTGCCCTGGGCGAACTCCACCGGCGCGCGCACGTCGATCAGTACCCGCCCCTGACGCAGCAAGGAGAGCTCGGGCTCAAGCAACGGCAGGGTCACCCGCGCACCTCGATCAGCGCCTGGCCCTCGGCCTTGACCATCTCGCCGAACGGCACCAGCTCGATGCCGTGCTCACGGCCGATGCGCTCGACGTCGTCTTCCCAGGAAGGATGCACCGAGAGCAGCAGCCCACCGGAGGTCTGCGGGTCGCACAGCCACTGCCAGTGCGGCTCGTCCATGTCCTTGAGCGCAGCCCCCAGGGCGTTGCGGTTGCGGCCGGTGCCGCCGGGTACCGCACCGCGGCGGCGATATGCCTCGGCCTCGGCCAGCCGTGGCAGGCGGCGGAAGTCGATGCGCGCGGCCACGCCGCTGGCCTGGCACACCTCGGTGAGGTGCCCCGCCAGGCCGAAGCCGGTGACGTCGGTCATGGCGTGTACGCCCTTGACCTTGGCCAGCGCCATGCCGATCTGGTTGGGCTTCAGCATGGTCTCGCGGGCCAGGGTCTGATGACCGGACTCCAGCAGCCCCTGCTTCTCGGCGGTGGTCAGAAAGCCGACACCCAGTGGCTTGGTCAGGAACAGCAGGTCACCCACCTGGGCGCCCTTGTTGAGCTTCAAGTGTTCGAGATCGACCAGGCCGTTGACCGCCAGGCCGAAGATCGGCTCCGGCGCGTCGATCGAGTGACCACCGGCCAGCGCCAGGCCCAACTCGCGGCACACGCCCTGGGCCCCCGCCACCACGTCGCCGGCGATCTCCGGGCCCAGCTTGTCCAGCGGCCAGCCGAGGATGCCAAGCGCCAGGACCGGCCTGCCGCCCATGGCGTAGACGTCGCTGATGGCGTTGGTCGCGGCGATGCGACCGAAGTCGAAGGGATCGTCGACGATGGGCATGAAGAAATCGGTGGTGGCAATCATGCCGCGGCCATCGCCCAGGTCATACACGGCCGCATCCTCACGGCCCTGGTTGCCCACGATCAGGCGCGAATGGGTGGCCCCCGGCCCGGCCTTGGCCAGGATGCCGTCGAGGACATCGGGGGCAATCTTGCAGCCGCAGCCGGCGCCATGGCTGTATTGGGTCAGGCGAATCGCGCTCATCTCGTTCTCCTTGGCGGTCGTATCGTCATTCTATCGCAGTGAGCGGTGCTTTCTCACAATGCCTCGAGCGCATCGGCCAGCTTGTCCACCGTCACCACCTCCATGCCCTCGGGGGCACGCTTCGGTGCATTGGCCCGCGGCACGATGGCACGGGTGAAGCCGTGCTTGGCCGCCTCGACGATGCGCTCCTGGCCGCTGGGTACGGGACGGATCTCGCCGGAAAGCCCCACTTCGCCGAAGGCCACCAGCTCGCGTGGCAAGGGACGGTTCTGCAGGCTCGACACCACCGCCAGCAGCACCGCCAGGTCGGCGCTGGTCTCGAGCACCTTGACCCCACCGACAACGTTGAGAAAGACGTCCTGGTCACCGGTGAACAGCCCGCCATGGCGATGCAGTACCGCCAGCAGCATGGCCAGGCGGTTCTGGTCGAGACCCACCGCCACCCGCCGCGGATTGCCCAGTGCCGACTCGTCGAGCAGCGCCTGCACTTCCACCAGCAGCGGTCGCGTGCCCTCCCACACCACCATCACCAGGCTGCCGGGCGAGCGCTCCTCGCTGCGGGAGAGAAAGATGGCGCTGGGGTTCTTTACCTCCTTGAGGCCGTTCTCGAGCATGGCGAACACGCCGAGCTCATTGACCGCCCCGAAGCGGTTCTTCTGCCCGCGCAGGGTGCGAAAGCGCGAATCGGCACCACCTTCGAGCAACAGCGAGGCGTCGATCATGTGTTCCAGCACCTTGGGCCCGGCCAGGGTGCCATCCTTGGTCACGTGCCCCACCAGCAGCAGCACGGTGTTGGACTGCTTGGCGAAGCGCGTCAGCACCGCGGCGGATTCGCGTACCTGGGCCACGCCGCCGGGAGCCGAGGCGATATCCTCGAGGTGCATGGTCTGGATCGAGTCGATGATCAGGATCTCGGGACGCTCCCGCTCGGCCACGGCGAGCACCGTCTCGACGCTGGTCTCGGCCAGCATCTTGAGCCCCTGGCTGGGCAGCTGCAGGCGATGCGCCCGCATCGCCACCTGAGAGAGCGACTCCTCGCCGGTGACGTAGAGCACCTTGCGCGCCTGGGCCAGCTTGCAGGCGGTTTGTAGCAGCAGGGTCGACTTGCCGGCACCGGGATGGCCGCCGAGCAGCACTGCCGACCCCGGCACCAGCCCGCCGCCCAATACGCGGTCGAACTCATCGAAGGTCGAGGAAAGTCGTGGCACCTCGGAGAGATCGACGCTGCCCAGGTCGACGACTTCCTTCGACAGTGCGCCAGCATAGCCGGAGCGCCCGGCACCACTCGAGGCCGCGGCCCCCGGACGCGGGGCGGCGAGCCTCACTTCGCTCAAGGTGTTCCACTCCAGGCAGCTCGAACATTGCCCCTGCCACTTGCGGTACTCCGCACCGCACTCGGTGCAGACGAAGGCACTCTTCGCTTTGGCCATGCAGGCCCCTCTCCGGCTTCATTTCGGCCCATTCTATCAGGCCAACCAAACGCGCGAAGGCGGCCCGCAGGCCGCCTTCGCCACTGCTCGAGCCCGACCTTACCGGCGCTGCAGCTGCAGGGCTTCGTTGTTCTGGAAGCGCCGACGCTGAGGGTCGATCAGCTCCAGGGTCTGCTCGTCGACGCGCAGGAAGTAGTAGACCTGCCCTTCGCCATCCGGTGTCAGCTCGTATACGGTGGCGTCGGGATCGACCGCGGTACCGCTAAGTACCTCCCAATTGCCGGCGTACTCTTCATCGGGCGGCTCCTGAGGGTGCTCCTGATAGCTGGCACGCAGTTCGAAGGTGCGCTCCTCGAGCGCCGCCTGCTCGTCGCCTCGCAGTGTCACGTTCAGGTCGATACCCGCACAGTTGCGGCAGGGCAGGGTACCTTGGTAAACGACTTCGGCATCGTCCATTGCCATGTCGGCACGGTCATCAGCCGGGCCGGCCGCACAACCGGCCAGGAAGGCCAGCATGGCCGAGCCAGCCAGCAGGGTCCTCACTTGCATTTGTACACTCCTAACCTATGGGTTTGTCGCCATGTACCGATGTCAGCGTATGTCACAGCATAACCCCTCAGGGCGCTGGCAGACAGTCTCGTCTGTTCCCGCCTGACAAGTCGCGTTTAGACGACCCCTGGGTGAACGTACATGAAGACCAGCGCCAGCACGAGGGGCATCACCACCAGGCTACCCAGGTTGCCGATCAGCACCAGGGAGGCGACCTTGTGGGGCTCCTGGCGATACTGCTCGGCCACCAGGTAGTTGAGCACGGCGGGGGGCAGCGCGGCAAACACCCATAGTGCCGCGGCCTGCAGCCCCGTCAGTTCCAGCCACAGGATCATCGGGGCAGCCAGCACGAGCCCCGACAGCGGGCAGAGTACCGCGCCGAGCAGTCCGGTTCTCCAGTCGCCGAAATCGATATCGAGCATGCGTACCCCGAGCGCGAACAGCATCAGCGGGATGCACACCCCACCCAGCATGTGCAGCGCCTCGAGCAGCCAGCCGGGCAGCGGTACGCCGCCCAGGTTGACGCCCAGCCCCGCCAGGCTGGCCAGCACGATCGGCATCCTCAGTAGGCGCCACAACGGCGTTCGCGGGCTGAGCATGTAAAGCCCCACCGAGAAGTGCAGCAGCATCTCGACGATGAACACCACCACCGCAGCGGGCAGCGCTGCCTCACCGAAGGCGAGCACCAGCAGAGGGATGCCCATGTTGCCGGAATTGTTGAACATCATCGGCGGCAGGAACGTCTTGGGCTCGAGCCTCAGCAGCCTGACCAGCGGCCACAGCACCAGGCCCGATCCCAGCACCACGACGACCGCCCCCAGCGCCAGGCCCGCATACTCCGCCAGCGGGGCTTGCCGGTCCGCCAGCACCGCGAACACCAGCATGGGCACGAAAATCTCCATGTTGAGGGTGTTCAGGCTGCGTATGTCCGGAGTACGAAAACGGCCGTAGAGGGTGCCGCAGCCGGCGATCAGGAACACCGGCAGCAGCGTAGCAATGATCTGGGCGGTCATGTATGGGTTCCAGCGTCCACGCGAAAGCGCCTAGGCTAGCACGCTAGCGGCTTGCGCGGTCAGGCCGCAGCGGTCAACATGGCCTAAAGTTCCGTCCGACGAGAAACGAGACACCATGAGCCAGTTCTGGAGCCCGGCGGTGCGCGAGCTGACGCCCTATGTCCCGGGTGAACAGCCACGCGAGAAGCTGATCAAGCTCAACACCAACGAGAACCCCTATCCCCCGGCCCCCGGCGTCGAGGCGAAGCTGCGCGAGTACCCGGTCGATCACCTGCGCCTCTACCCCGATCCGCAGTCCTTGGCCTTGCGCCAGGCACTCGCTCGAGAGCATGGCGTCGAGGTAGGGCAGGTCTTCGTAGGAAACGGCTCGGACGAGGTGTTGGCCCTGGCCTTCCAGGCCTTCTTCTGCCACGAGCGCCCGCTCGAGATGCCGGAGATCACCTACAGCTTCTACCCGGTCTACTGCAAGCTGTACGGTATCGAGCGTCGCGCTCTACCGCTCGACCATGAGTGGCGGGTCGATTTCGACGCCTTCACCGCCGGGAGCGGCGGCGCCATTTTCGCCAACCCCAACGCCCCCACGGCACACGGCCATCCGCGCGTGGCCATTGCCGCGCTGCTCGAGCGCCTGACCGAACAGGTCGTGCTGATCGATGAGGCCTATGTCGATTTCGGCGGAGAGAGCGCCGTGCCGCTGATCGAGCGCTTCCCCAACCTGCTGGTGACGGGAACCTTCTCGAAGTCGCGCAGCCTGGCTGGTCTGCGGCTGGGCTACGCCATCGGTTCGCGCGAGCTGATCGAGGGCCTCGAACGGGTCAAGGACTCCTTCAACTCCTATCCCATCGACAGTCTGGCCAGTGCGCTCGGCATCGCCTCACTGGAGGACCGCGAGCACTTCGACGCCTGTCGGGAGCGCGTCATCACCACCCGTGAACGTACCGTTCGCCGTCTTGCCGAGCTCGGCTTCGAGGTACTGCCCTCCCAGGCCAATTTCGTTCTTGCGCGCCACCCCGAGCACGATGCCGCCCAGCTCTTCGTCGGCCTGCGCGAGCGAGGCATCCTGGTGCGCCACTTCAACACCGAGGCCCTGCGCGACTTCCTGCGTATCTCGATCGGCACCGACGACGAGATGGACAGCCTGGTCGAAGCCTTCGAGCTGCTCTGTCGTTGATCCATACCAGGGCGCCGCCAGGCGCCCGACCCAGCCGAGGTGCCGTATGTCCACGTCTCCCCTCCCGCTGACGGGAGTCCATCATGTCGCCCTGATTACCGCCGACTATCCCCGCGCCAGGCGCTTTTATACCGACGTGCTGGGCGCCGAAGTGCTCAACGAGACCTACCGCGCCGAGCGAGACAGCCACAAGCTGGACCTGCGTCTCCCCGGCGGTATCCAGTTGGAACTCTTCTCCTTTCCCGAGCCGCCGGCCCGCCCCAGCTACCCCGAAGCCTGCGGCTGGCGTCACCTTGCCCTGGCCACCACCGATCTGGATGCCTGCGTGAAGCTGCTCGAGGCACGCGGTGCACGGCCCGAGCCCATTCGCACCGATGCCTCGACAGGGTCGCGTTTCACTTTCCTGAGCGACCCCGACGGCACCCCCATCGAGCTGTACGAAGTGAACTGACAGGCAAAGAAAAACCCCGAGCACTTTCGTACTCGGGGTTTTGGAATGGATGCCTGACGATGACTCGGGCGGCGCTCCGCTACTCTACGTGGGAGGCCCCTAAACGGCGAAACCCCGACCAGTTGGCCGGGGTTTCTGAAAAGATGCCTGACGATGACCTACTCTCGCATGGGGAGACCCCACACTACCATCGGCGCTGAGCGGTTTCACTGCTGAGTTCGGCATGGGATCAGGTGGTTCCCACTCGCTATGGTCGTCAGGCGAAAACGGTTGGAATCATGCTGCGTGATCGTCTCGCCCGCGCCTACAGGCGCGGTGCGTATCCGTCAATCGTGCGCGATGCGCAGACCCCTTGGGGTTATATGGTCAAGCCTCACGGGCCATTAGTATCGGTTAGCTCAACGCCTTGCAGCGCTTCCACACCCGACCTATCAACCAGCTGGTCTCGCTGGGCCCTTCAGGAGGCTCGAGGCCTCGGGGATGTCTCATCTTGAAGGGGGCTTCCCGCTTAGATGCCTTCAGCGGTTATCCCGTCCGCACGTAGCTACCCGGCAATGCCACTGGCGTGACAACCGGAACACCAGAGGTGCGTCCACTCCGGTCCTCTCGTACTAGGAGCAGCTCTTCTCAAACATCCAACGCCCACGGCAGATAGGGACCGAACTGTCTCACGACGTTCTAAACCCAGCTCGCGTACCACTTTAAATGGCGAACAGCCATACCCTTGGGACCGACTTCAGCCCCAGGATGTGATGAGCCGACATCGAGGTGCCAAACACCGCCGTCGATGTGAACTCTTGGGCGGTATCAGCCTGTTATCCCCGGAGTACCTTTTATCCGTTGAGCGATGGCCCTTCCATACAGAACCACCGGATCACTAGAACCTACTTTCGTACCTGCTCGACGTGTCTGTCTCGCAGTCAAGCACCCTTATGCTCTTGCACTCAATGCACGATTTCCGACCGTGCTGAGGGTACCTTCGTGCTCCTCCGTTACGCTTTGGGAGGAGACCGCCCCAGTCAAACTACCCACCACACACTGTCCTCGATCCGGATCACGGACCTGAGTTAGAACGCCAATGATGCCAGGCTGGTATTTCAAGGTTGGCTCCACCCGAACTGGCGTCCGGGGTTCCTAGCCTCCCAGCTATCCTACACAAGCAACATCAGCGTCCAGTGTGAAGCTATAGTAAAGGTTCACGGGGTCTTTCCGTCTAGCCGCGGGTACACAGCATCTTCACTGCGATTTCAATTTCACTGAGTCTCGGGTGGAGACAGCGTGGCCATCATTACGCCATTCGTGCAGGTCGGAACTTACCCGACAAGGAATTTCGCTACCTTAGGACCGTTATAGTTACGGCCGCCGTTTACCGGGGCTTCGATCAGGAGCTTCGCCCGAGGGCTAACACCATCACTTAACCTTCCGGCACCGGGCAGGCGTCACACCCTATACGTCCGCTTGCGCGTTTGCAGAGTGCTGTGTTTTTAATAAACAGTTGCAGCCACCTGGTATCTTCGACCGCCTCGTGCTCCAGCCGCGAGGGCCTTCACACTAACGCGGCGTGCCTTCTCCCGAAGTTACGGCACCATTTTGCCTAGTTCCTTCACCCGAGTTCTCTCAAGCGCCTGGGTATTCTCTACCTGACCACCTGTGTCGGTTTGGGGTACGGTCCCACTGTATCTGAAGCTTAGAGGCTTTTCCTGGAAGCGTGGCATCGATGACTTCCACCCCGTGGGGTGTTCGTCTCGCCTCTCGGCCTTGGGATCCCGGATTTGCCTAAGATCCCAGCCTACTGGCTTTCACCAGGACAACCAACGCCTGGCCCACCTAGCCTTCTTCGTCCCCCCATCGCAATACAGTGAGGTACGGGAATATTGACCCGTTTCCCATCGACTACGCCTTTCGGCCTCGCCTTAGGGGCCGACTCACTCTGCTCCGATTAGCGTCGAACAGAAACCCTTGGTCTTCCGGCGGGGGAGTTTTTCACTCCCCTTGTCGTTACTCATGTCAGCATTCGCACTCGTGATACCTCCAGCAGACTTCTCAATCCACCTTCATCGGCTTACACGACGCTCCTCTACCGCGAGCATGCATCCTTGATACCACTCTTCCCCTCCCGACTCGACGTTCGGGACGGCTTGGACGTCGCTTCGCGACGCCAATCGAATAGCATCAAGTGATGCATGCTCACCCGTAGCTTCGGTACCTGGTTTAGCCCCGTTACATCTTCCGCGCAGGCCGACTCGACTAGTGAGCTATTACGCTTTCTTTAAAGGATGGCTGCTTCTAAGCCAACCTCCTAGCTGTCTGAGCCTTCCCACATCGTTTCCCACTTAACCAGGATTTCGGGACCTTAGCTGACGGTCTGGGTTGTTTCCCTTTTCACGACGGACGTTAGCACCCGCCGTGTGTCTCCCACGCTTGCACTCACCGGTATTCGGAGTTTGCCTCGGGTTGGTAAGCCGGGATGGCCCCCTAGCCGAAACAGTGCTCTACCCCCGGTGGTGATACGTGAGGCGCTACCTAAATAGCTTTCGAGGAGAACCAGCTATCTCCGAGCTTGATTAGCCTTTCACTCCGATCCACAAGTCATCCAAATCTTTTTCAACAGATCCTGGTTCGGTCCTCCAGTTGATGTTACTCAACCTTCAACCTGCTCATGGATAGATCGCCCGGTTTCGGGTCTATTCCCAGCGACTGGTCGCCCAGTTAAGACTCGGTTTCCCTACGCCTCCCCTATTCGGTTAAGCTCGCCACTGAAAATAAGTCGCTGACCCATTATACAAAAGGTACGCGGTCACCCCACGAAGGGGCTCCCACTGCTTGTACGCATACGGTTTCAGGATCTATTTCACTCCCCTCTCCGGGGTTCTTTTCGCCTTTCCCTCACGGTACTGGTTCACTATCGGTCAGCCAGGAGTATTTAGCCTTGGAGGATGGTCCCCCCGTCTTCAGTCAAGGTTTCACGTGCCCCGACCTACTCGATTTCACGACACTCAGGTTTCGGCTACGGGACTATCACCCCCTATGGTCGAGCTTCCCAGCTCGTTCGCCTACCAGTCGTGCCGCTTAAGGGCTACTCCCCGTTCGCTCGCCGCTACTGGGGGAATCTCGGTTGATTTCTTTTCCTCGGGGTACTTAGATGTTTCAGTTCCCCCGGTTCGCCTCCCAACACCTATGGATTCAGTGTGGGATACCCAGCTGGTGCTGGGTGGGTTTCCCCATTCGGAAATGCCCGGGTCACAGGTTGTTTGCCACCTCACCGAGCCTTATCGCAGGCTACCACGTCCTTCATCGCCTCTGGCTGCCAAGGCATCCACCGTATGCGCTTAATCGCTTGACCATATAACCCGAAGGGGTCTGGTCTGCGATCACGTACGACAATTGCCGGATACGCTTGAAACGTATCACTTTTGCTTTCTCCTTGCGGAGAAAACGTGTCAGCATGATTCACATTGTTAAAGAGCAGACTGTCAATCGACAGTCATAAACCCGACATCGCAAGGTGCGACGATGGCTTATGACTGCAGATCCGATCAGGGTAGACTGCGGGGAAGTGGTGGAGCCAAGCGGGATCGAACCGCTGACCTCCTGCGTGCAAGGCAGGCGCTCTCCCAGCTGAGCTATGGCCCCACTGATCACCGCATTGCAACTGGCGATGAATTTCGTCGGAGACAAGGCGCTTTGGGCCGACGCATAGCTCGCTATGCGAGGTTCAAAGCAACGCCGTATCCGGCGAAATTGGTGGGTCTGGGCAGATTTGAACTGCCGACCTCACCCTTATCAGGGGTGCGCTCTAACCAACTGAGCTACAGACCCGGCTTACAACCACTGGGTCGTCGACCCAAACAGTCTTTGCTCTGGCCGATCAGGTAATTCATTGTGGGCACTTGCCGCGAGGCGTGATACGTCGTTTAAGGAGGTGATCCAGCCGCAGGTTCCCCTACGGCTACCTTGTTACGACTTCACCCCAGTCATGAACCACACCGTGGTGATCGCCCTCCCGAAGGTTAGGCTAACCACTTCTGGTGCAGTCCACTCCCATGGTGTGACGGGCGGTGTGTACAAGGCCCGGGAACGTATTCACCGTGACATTCTGATTCACGATTACTAGCGATTCCGACTTCACGGAGTCGAGTTGCAGACTCCGATCCGGACTGAGATCAGCTTTCTGGGATTGGCTCACTCTCGCAAGTTCGCAACCCTTTGTACTGACCATTGTAGCACGTGTGTAGCCCTACCCGTAAGGGCCATGATGACTTGACGTCGTCCCCACCTTCCTCCGGTTTGTCACCGGCAGTCTCCCTAGAGTTCCCGACCGAATCGCTGGCAAATAGGGACAAGGGTTGCGCTCGTTACGGGACTTAACCCAACATTTCACAACACGAGCTGACGACAGCCATGCAGCACCTGTCTCTGCGTTCCCGAAGGCACCCCTTCGTCTCCGAAGGGTTCGCAGGATGTCAAGGGTAGGTAAGGTTCTTCGCGTTGCATCGAATTAAACCACATGCTCCACCGCTTGTGCGGGCCCCCGTCAATTCATTTGAGTTTTAACCTTGCGGCCGTACTCCCCAGGCGGTCGACTTATCGCGTTAACTGCGCCACAAAGTCCGCGAAGGACCCAACGGCTAGTCGACATCGTTTACGGCGTGGACTACCAGGGTATCTAATCCTGTTTGCTACCCACGCTTTCGCACCTCAGCGTCAGTGTCAGTCCAGAAGGCCGCCTTCGCCACTGGTATTCCTCCCGATCTCTACGCATTTCACCGCTACACCGGGAATTCTACCTTCCTCTCCTGCACTCTAGCCTGACAGTTCCGGATGCCGTTCCCAGGTTGAGCCCGGGGCTTTCACAACCGGCTTATCAAGCCGCCTACGCGCGCTTTACGCCCAGTAATTCCGATTAACGCTCGCACCCTCCGTATTACCGCGGCTGCTGGCACGGAGTTAGCCGGTGCTTCTTCTGTGGGTGATGTCTTTCCTTCCGGGTATTAGCCGGAAGGCGTTCTTCCCCACTGAAAGTGCTTTACAACCCGAGGGCCTTCTTCACACACGCGGCATGGCTGGATCAGGCTTGCGCCCATTGTCCAATATTCCCCACTGCTGCCTCCCGTAGGAGTTCGGGCCGTGTCTCAGTCCCGATGTGGCTGATCATCCTCTCAGACCAGCTACGGATCGTCGCCTTGGTGAGCCGTTACCTCACCAACCAGCTAATCCGACATAGGCTCATCCGATAGCGCAAGGCCCGAAGGTCCCCTGCTTTCTCCCGTAGGACGTATGCGGTATTAGCCTGGGTTTCCCCAGGTTATCCCCCACTACCGGGCAGATTCCTATGCATTACTCACCCGTCCGCCGCTCGCCACCAGGGAGCAAGCTCCCCGTGCTGCCGCTCGACTTGCATGTGTTAGGCCTGCCGCCAGCGTTCAATCTGAGCCATGATCAAACTCTTCAGTTTCAAATCATTGCGGTTCTTGCTCGTCCCTTCCCGAAGAAACGGACGAAAGCGAACCAAACTCGGCTCAAGGTCAAAGCTTCTCAAAAGACCCGAAGGTCTCGACGAGTCGCTTGCCTTGAAATGGTGTGACTTCTCACCACCTCATCGACAAGCGCCCACATGAATTACCTGATCGATTGTTAAAGAGCAGCTCGCTTGCTGTCGTGGCCGTCGATCCCGTGACCGAGGGGCCTCGCCAGCGCCCTGCGAGGAAGGCGTATTCTACTGAAGCGTCGGAGTTTGTCAACTCTCTTCGAGGCCGTCACCGAGGTGATCCTGACCGCGAAGACCCGCCTGAGCCGGCGACCGCAAGCCCGCTTGCGGACTTGCCTTCGAGTGGGGTGCATTCTACCGAATCCACCGCGGGCGTCAAGCGCGAATCTTGCGAAACGAGTCGAAAAATTCAAAGCATGACAACCACTTACCACTCCTCCCACCGCTGGCCACGTTGCCCGTCGCCGGCAGCGGATGCGTACTTTACGGTTTTCCCTGCGTCCCTGCAAGAGCCGTTTGTAAAAAAATTTCACGACGATGACGGAGCGATGGCGCCACCTGGGCGAGCGGACTATCCACAGCCGCTCGGCGGCGAGGGGTTGTGGATGGCTTTGCGTGCCACAGCCGCTCGGCGGCGAGGGGTTGTGGATGGCTTTGCGTGAGGGGCGGAGACGACGACGCCCGCACGGGGCGGGCGTCGGTAGAGCCACTGACTTGGCATCAGTTGGCCGGAGGAGCGGTGAAATAGCTCAGCGTAGCGTCACCCGGGCGTAGCGCTTCTTGCCGGCCTGGATCACGTAGCTCTTGCCGGTGTCGAGCATGGCATCCTTGGCGACGACCTCCCCGTCGACCTTGACCCGGCCGTTACCCAGCATGTCCTTGGCCTGGGCACTGTTGCTGGCCAGCCCCGAGCGGTTGAGTACCGCGGCGATCGGCGCCTGGGCGCTGCCCTCGAAGTCGACCTCCACCTCGGGCAGGTCTTCGGGTAGCTCGCCTTCGGCCAGGCGGTTGCCGGCCGACCTGTGGGCATTGGCCGCGGCCTCTTCGTCGTGGTAGCGGCCGATCAGCTCGCGCGCGAGGATCATCTTGATGTCGCGCGGGTTGGCACCGGCCTCGACATCGCGCTTGAGCGTCTCGATCTCTTCGTTCGACTTCAGCGACAGCAGCTCGAAGTAGCGCCACATCAGGCTGTCGGGCATCGACACGAGCTTGTTGAACATCGAACCCGGTGCTTCGTCGACGCCGACGTAGTTGCCCAGCGACTTGGACATCTTCTGCACGCCGTCGAGCCCCTCGAGCAGCGGCATGGTGATGACCACCTGTGGCTCCATGCCGAAGTGCTTCTGGATCTCGCGCCCCATCAGCAGGTTGAACTTCTGGTCGGTGCCGCCCATCTCGACGTCGGCTTCGAGCGCCACGGAGTCGTAGCCCTGCACCAGCGGGTAGAGGAACTCGTGGATGGAGATCGGCTGACCCGACTTGTAGCGCTTGTCGAAGTCGTCGCGCTCGAGCATGCGCGCCACGGTGCTCTGGGCGGCCAGCTCGATCATCTTGGCCGCGGTGAGCTCGCTGAACCACTCGGAGTTGAAGCGCACCTCGGTTTTGTCGGGATCGAGGATCTTGAACACCTGCTCCTTGTAGGTCTGGGCGTTGATCCGAACCTCTTCCTCGGTAAGCGGCTTGCGGGTGACGTTCTTGCCGGTGGGGTCACCGATGCGCCCGGTGAAGTCGCCGATCAGGAAGATGATCTGGTGGCCCAGGTCCTGGAACTGGCGCATCTTGGTCAACAGCACGCTGTGGCCGAGATGCAGGTCGGGAGCCGTCGGATCGAAACCGGCCTTGATGCGCAGCTTGCGGCCGGACTCGAGCTTCTTGACCAGCTCTTCCTCCAGCAGTATCTCCTGGGTGCCTCGCTTCAGCAGCGCCAGCGCGCTTGCAACGTCGGTCATCGTCTCCCACTCCACGAATTGCGTTGATCCACCCTACGGCAGGGTCCACCGAATGGGGCACGATGGTAGCATGACTTGATGCCTCGCGGTCCCCCCAGCCTTCAGGGAGAAGTAGAGATGGCACTATTCGTGGGCTTGATGTCCGGCACCAGCCTGGACGGCATCGATGCTGCCCTGGTCGAGATCGACTCGGCGGGCCACCCCCGGCTCCTCGGCACTCACGCCGAACCGATGCCCGACACGCTTCGCGAGCGCCTGCTGCTGCTGTGCCAGGCCGACCGGGTCGCCTTCACCGATCTTGCGGCCGCCGAGGTTGCCTTCTGCCGGCTGCAGGCCGATGCCGTGCGGCAGCTGCTCGCCAGGCAGGCCATCGACGCGCCCCGCATCACCGCCATCGGCAGCCACGGCCAGACCATCGAGCACGCCCCCTGGGGGCACGCCGAGGGGCCCGCCTATACCTTGCAGCTCGACAACCCGAGCCTGCTCGCCGAGCTGACCGGCTGCACGGTTGTGGCCGACTTCCGCCGTCGCGACCTGGCGGCCGGCGGCCAGGCCGCCCCCTTGGCGCCGGCATTCCACGAGGCACTGTTCCGGCATCCGCAGCAGTGGCAGCTGGTGCTCAACCTGGGCGGCTTCGCCAACCTGACGTTGCTGCCGCCGAACGGAAGCGGCGCCGACATTCTCGGCTTCGACACCGGCCCGGCCAACGCCCTGCTCGATGCCTGGCATGCGCGGCACCGTGGCGGCCGCTTCGATGCCGATGGCGCCTGGGCGGCATCGGGCCGAGTGGACGAAACGCTGCTGGAGCGCCTGCTCGCCGAACCTTTCTTTCATCATCCGCCGCCGCGCAGCACCGGGCGCGAGGTGTTCCATCTCGACTGGCTGGGCCAGCACCTGACCGGACGGGAACGTGCCGAGGACGTCCAGGCCACGCTGGCGGAGTTGACTGCCACCAGCGTGGCCCTGGGCATCGAGATGGCACGTGAGCGGGTCGGTGCGCCGGTCGCCACGGCGCTGATCCCCTGCGGCGGGGGCGCTCACAACCGTGACCTGCTCTACCGCCTCGCCCAGCGCCTGCCCGAGACCGCCCTGGTGCCCAGCAGCGACTGGGGCTGGCCGGCCGACTGGCTGGAAGCCGGGGCCTTCGCCTGGCTCGCCTGGCGGCGCCTGGAGCACCTGCCCGGCAACCTGCCCAGCGTCACCGGCGCCGCTGGCCCTCGCGTCCTCGGCGGCGTCTACGCGCCTTGAAGCAGGAGGCCAAGGCTAGAAGTCATCATCGTCGCGCAGCGAAAACCGCTGCGCGCCGTCCTGCGCCTTGGCCAGCACGTCGCTCTTCTCGTCGCCGTACTTGATCATCATGCGCAGCTCGTTGGCCGAGTCGGCGTGCACCATGGCCACTTCCTCGCTGATCTTGCCGGCCTTGTAGAGCTCGAACAGCGCCTGGTCGAAGGTCTGCATGCCCTGGTCGCGCGAACGTGCCATGACGTTCTTGATCTCGCCCACGTCGCCCTTGCGAATCAGGTCGGCGATCAGCGGCGTGCGCAGCAGAATCTCGATAGCCGGGGCGCGCCCGCCATCGCGGGTGGGCAGCAGCTGCTGCGCGACGATGGCATGCAGGTTGAGCGACAGGTCGAGCCAGATCTGCTCGTGGCGTTCGTGGGGGAAGAAGTGAATGATGCGATCGAGCGCCTGGTTGGCGTTGTTGGCGTGCAGGGTGGCCAGGCACAGGTGGCCCGTCTCGGCGAAGGTCAGGGCGTGCTCCATGGTTTCGCGGGTGCGCACCTCGCCGATCAGCACCACGTCCGGTGCCTGGCGCAAGGTGTTCTTCAACGCCACCTCGAAGGACTCGGTATCGATGCCCACCTCGCGCTGGTTGATGATCGCCTTCTTGTGCGGGTGCACGTACTCGATGGGGTCCTCGACGCTGATGATGTGACCGCCGACGGTCTCGTTGCGCTGCTGGATCATCGACGCCAGGGTGGTCGACTTGCCGGTACCGGTGCCGCCCACCACGAACACCAGCCCACGCTTGAGATTGGCCAGCTCGCCCAGCTGCGGCGGCAGCGAGAGCTCTTCGAGATGGGGGATCTCGTAGGCGATGCGACGGATGACCATGGCCCACTGGTTGCGCTGCTGGAAGGCGCTGACACGAAAGCGCCCCCGCCCGCTGAGGCTGAGCGCGAAGTTGGCTTCGCGCTCCTGCGCAAAGCGCTCCCTGAGCCCTTCAGGCACCGCGGTGTTGACCAGCTCGCGCACCTGTTCCACCGAGAGCCGCTGGTCGCCCAGCGCGGTGAGCTTGCCGGCGGTCTTGATGGTGGGCGGCGCCTGCACCGAGATCAGCAGGTCCGAGGCCTCCTGGCGGGCCATGATGTCGAGCAGCTGCTCCAACCATTCCTGTGCTTTCATCTCCCTGCTCCCATGTCGGATAGCTTGGCGCTCAGCCAGTCAGCACGCTCTTGGCACGCGCCTGCGCCTCGTCGCGATTGATGACGTTTTCGGCCACCAGCTTGGCCAGGGCGGCGTCGAGGGTCTGCATCCCCAGGTTGCCGCCGGTCTGGATGGCCGAGTAGATCTGCGCCACCTTGTCCTCGCGGATCAGGTTGCGCACCGCCGCGTTGGCGACGAGGATTTCGTGGGCCGCCACCCGCCCCCCGCTGCGGCGCTTGAGCAGGGTCTGGGAGATCACCGCCTGCAGCGACTCCGACAGCATCGAGCGCACCATGGCCTTCTCCTCGCCGGGGAAGACGTCGATGATCCGGTCGATGGTCTTGGCCGCCGAGGTGGTATGCAGGGTACCGAACACCAGGTGGCCGGTCTCGGCGGCGGTGAGCGCCAGGCGGATGGTCTCGAGGTCGCGCAGCTCGCCGACCAGGATCACGTCGGGGTCTTCGCGCAGTGCGCTGCGCAGCGCCTGGGCGAAGCCGTGCGTGTCACGGTGCACCTCGCGCTGGTTGATCAGGCAGCGCTTGCTGCGGTGGACGAATTCCACCGGGTCCTCGATGGTGAGGATATGGTCGTAGCGGTGATCGTTGATATAGTCGATCATCGCGGCCAGGGTCGTGCTCTTGCCCGACCCGGTGGGGCCGGTGACCAGCACCAGCCCGCGCGGCAGCAGCGCCAGGCGGCGGAAGACCTCGCCCAGACCCAGGTCCTCCATGCTCAGCACCTCGCTGGGAATGGTGCGAAACACCGCACCGGCACCGCGGGCCTGGTTGAAGGCGTTGACGCGGAAGCGAGCCACCCCGGGGACCTCGAAGGAGAAGTCGGTCTCGAAGAACTCTTCGTAGTCACGGCGCTGGCGGTCGCCCATGATGTCGTAGATCAGCTTGCGGACTTCGCGGTCTTCCATGGCCGGCACGTTGAGGCGACGAATGTCGCCATCGACCCGAATCATCGGCGGCAGACCGGCCGACAGATGCAGGTCGGAGGCGTTCTGCTTTGCCGAGAACGCCAGCAGTTCGGTAATATCCATGCGTTTCCCCAGCTCCCCGGTTAAGGTTCCTGCGAGTATGACAGACCTTGTGGACATGATGGACTTCATGTGGATGAGATGACGGATAGCATGCTTTGCGAGTCGCTGGCCAGTGCCCGCCGGCGTCTGACCGAGGCCCTGGTGTCGGCCGGACGCCCGACCGACGCAGCCAGGCTGCTGGCAGTCAGCAAGACCAAGCCGGCCGGCATGATCCGCGAGGCCTGGTCACTGGGCCAGCGGGAGTTCGGTGAGAACTACGTGCAGGAGGCGCTGGAGAAGCAGGCCAAGCTGGCCGACCTGGGCGATATCGTCTGGCATTTCATCGGCCCGCTGCAGGCCAACAAGACGCGTGCCGTGGCCGAGCACTTCGACTGGGTCCACAGCCTCGACCGCGAGAAGGTCGCTCGACGGCTGAACGACCAGCGCCCCGAGGAGTTGGGGCCGCTCCAGGTGTGCCTGCAGGTCAACGTCAGCGGCGAGGCCAGCAAGTCGGGGGTCGCTCCCGGCGAGCTGGAGGCACTGGCGGAAGCGGTGCTCTCGATGCCGCGCCTGCGCCTGCGCGGACTGATGGCCATTCCGGCCCCGGCCCGGGACATCGCGAGCCAGCGCGAGCCCCTGGCGCGTTTGCGTCAGGCCCTGGAAGCGCTGCGCCGACGCTTCCCCGAGGCACCGCTGGATACCCTGTCGATGGGCATGAGCGACGACCTGGAAGCCGCCGTGCTCGAGGGGGCCACCCTGGTACGGCTGGGCACGGCCATCTTCGGTACACGAGACACCTCGCGTCGCTAGGCGGCGTATCCGCATCGGCCGCGAGCCGATCGCGCAATGACACAGAAGGACAAGATGCAATGGCCAGCAGAGTCACTTTCATCGGCGCCGGCAACATGGCCGGCGCCATCATCGGCGGGATGATCGACAATGGCCATCCGGCCGCCGCCATCACCGCCACCTCGCCGAGCGATGAGATCCTGGCGCCGCTGCGCGAACGTTTCGGCATCCGTACCGAGACCGACAACGCCGCGGCGGTACGCGATGCCGACATCGTGGTGCTGGCGGTCAAGCCGCAGATCATGCGCGATGTCTGCGAGGGGCTACGCGAGACCTTGCAGCGCCAGCGCCCGCTGGTCATCTCGGTAGCCGCCGGTCTCACGGCCGAATCGCTGCAGGCCTGGATGGGCGGCGGCCTGCCGCTGGTGCGCTGCATGCCCAACACGCCCTCGCTGGTCGGTGCCGGCGCCGCTGGCCTGTTCGCCACGCCCGAGGTCGGCGCCGAGCAGCGCGACCAGGCGACCACCCTGCTCGAGGCCGTGGGCCTGGCCGAATGGGTGGAGAAGGAGGAGCAGCTGGACGCGGTGACCGCGGTATCGGGCAGCGCCCCGGCCTATTTCTTCCTGATGTTCGAGGCCATGGAAGAGGCCGGCGTCAAGCTCGGCCTGCCGGCCGAGACGGCGCGCCGCCTGGCGATACAGACCGCCCTGGGTGCCGCACGCATGGCGCAGGGCAGCGAGTTCACCCCGGACCGCCTCAAGCGCAACGTGATGTCACCCGGCGGCACCACGGAGCGGGCCATCGAGCACCTCGAGCAGGCCGGCCTGCGCCGGATCATGGCCGAGGCCATGGAGGCCTGCGCCGCCCGCGCCCGCGAGATGGCCGAGGAACTCGGCAAGCGCTAGCCTTTCTGGCCGCTCGCGGTTACGCGGGCGGCCGTCTCGACGATAGGGAGGAGCCCATATGGGCCAACTGGGAAATGCCGGCCTGCTGCTGGTCAACACCCTGATCAACATCTACCTGTTCCTGATGATGCTGCGTTTCCTGCTGCAGGCGTCCCAGGCCGACTACTACAACCCCATCAGCCAGTCGGTGGTCAAGATCACCCAGCCGGTGGTGCGGCCCTTCCAGGGCTTCCTCGGCCCGGTGTTGGGGCGCTTCGACATGGCGACCCTGGCCGCCGCCTTCGTGCTCAAGGCGGTCAGCATCGTGGCGATCCTGCAGATTGCCGGTTTCGGCATGCCGCCGCTCACCCAGGTCGCGATCGGCGCCGTGGCGGCGATCGCCAATGCCATCCTCAAGATTTACTTCTTCGCCCTGATCGTGATGATCATCCTGAGCTGGGTCGCCCCCAACGCCAGCCACCCCGGGGCGCTGCTGGTCATGCAGCTGGTGGAGCCGATCATGGCGCCGGTGCGCCGGGTCATCCCGCCGCTGGGCATGATCGACCTGTCGCCGATCGTGGTCTTCATCGCCATCAGCCTCATCGATGGTATCGTGGTCGGCGCACTGACCCGTGCCGCCGGCATCGCCGGCGCCCTGGTGGGCCTGTGACCCCATCGCCGTGAAGAGGGCCCAACGACAGGACATGGAACGACACATGCCCGAGTTTCCCGACGACTCGGTCGGCCTGGTGACGCCGCAGACGGCGCACTTCGACGACCCCCTGGCGCTGGCCTGCGGCAGGACGCTGCCGGCCTATGATCTGGTCTACGAGACCTACGGCACGCTCAATGCCGCACGTTCCAATGCGGTGCTGATCTGCCATGCCCTCTCGGGACATCACCATGCCGCCGGCTACCACGGCACCGACGAACGCAAACCGGGGTGGTGGGATGCCCATATCGGACCGGGCAAGTCGATCGATACCAATCGTTTCTTCGTGGTCTCGCTGAACAACCTCGGCGGCTGCCACGGCAGCACCGGCCCGATCAGCCTGAATCCCACCACGGGGCGCCAATGGGGCCCCGACTTCCCCATGGTCACGGTGAGCGACTGGGTGCACAGCCAGGCGCGCCTAGCCGACCGCCTGGGCATCGAGCGCTTCGCCGCGGTGATCGGCGGCAGCCTCGGCGGCATGCAGGCGCTGCAGTGGAGCCTGACCTACCCCGAGCGGGTGGCCAACGCCGTGATCATCGCCGCCACGCCCAAGCTCTCGGCCCAGAACATCGCCTTCAACGAGGTGGCGCGCCAGGCGATCCGCTCCGATCCGGATTTCCACGACGGCTGGTACGCCGAGCACGCCACGGCGCCGCGACGCGGCCTCAAACTGGCGCGCATGGTGGGGCACATCACCTACCTGTCCGAAGACGCCATGGGCAGCAAGTTCGGCCGCGACCTGCGCAGCGAGGACCTGAACTTCGGCTATGACGTCGAGTTCCAGGTCGAGTCCTACCTGCGCTACCAGGGCGACACCTTCTCCACCGCCTTCGACGCCAACACCTACCTGCTGATGACCAAGGCGCTGGACTACTTCGATCCGGCGGCCGAGCACGGCGGCGTGCTCGCCGACGCCGTCGCGCCCAGCCGGTGCCCCTTCCTGGTGGTGAGCTTCACCAGCGACTGGCGCTTCCCGCCATCGCGCTCGCGCGAGCTGGCCAATGCCCTGACCCGCGCCGGCAAGCCGGTGAGCTACGTCAACATCGACTCGCCCCACGGCCACGACGCCTTCCTGCTACCGGAGCCGCGCTACCAGGCGGTCTTCGCCGCCTTCATGTGCCGTGTTGCCGGCGAACTGGGCCTGGAGGAGACCGCATGATGCGCGCCGACCTGGAGCTGATCCATCGCTGGGTACCCGAGGGCGCCCACATTCTCGACCTGGCCTGCGGCGATGGCACCTTGCTCGAAGCCTTGGCGCGGGACAAGCGGGTGACGGGCTACGGCCTGGAGATCGACCCCGAGGGCATCACGGCGTGTATCGCCAAGGGCGTGAGCGTACTCGAACAGAACCTCGACGAGGGCCTGGTCAACTTCGAGGACGACACCTACGACCTGGTGGTCATGACCCAGGCGCTGCAGGCACTGCGCCGGCCCGACCGCATGCTCGACGAGATGCTGCGCGTCGCCCGCGAGTGCATCATCACCTTCCCCAACTTCGCCTACTGGCGGCACCGGGTGCACCTCGGCATACGCGGCTACATGCCGGTCTCCAAGTCGCTGCCGCATGCCTGGTACGATACCCCCAACATTCATCTGTCGACCTTCAACGATTTCGAGCACCTGTGTCGTGAGAAGGGGCTGCGCATCACCGACCGGGCCGTCGGCATCGGCGATCACGAGGGACACTGGGCCACGCGCCTGTGGCCCAACCTGTTCGGCGAGATCGCCATCTTCCGCGTCGAACGCCAGAACCGCCGATAACCGTCGGCGGCGTCGATCGACAGCGCATCCAAGGAGAGCGCCATGCTGAAACGCATCGTGTCGTCCCCCCGTTCGCTGGCCGCCGCCCTGCTGCTGGGGCTGTGGCCGCTCGCAGGCCAGGCCCAGCAGTTCGAGCAGGTCGGCGACTACCAGATTCATTACAGCGCCGTGAGCACCAGCTTTCTGCCGGCGTCGGTGGCCGAGGCCCACGGCATCCAGCGCAGCCCGGCCATGGCGCTGCTCAACGTCAGCGTGCTCGAGGAGGTCGATGGCGAGCTGCGCCCGGTCAATGCCTCGGCCAGCGGCAGCGTGGGCGAGGTGCAGGGCAGCGAGCGGTCGCCGCTCAGCTTTCGCACTCTGCGCAGCGGCGATACGCAGTCGCAGGTCGCGGTGTTCCGCATCCGCGACGACGAGCCGATGCTCTTTACCCTCGAGGTGCGCTACGACCGTAACCGGGAGCCTGCCGAAGTGAGCTTCATCCAGCGCTTCCACATCGAGCGCTGAGTCGCCGCATGGGGCACCTGGGCCAGCTCGAGGCCGCGCCCTCGCGGGGCGTGGTACTGCCCGACGGCAGGAGCGCCTTCCTCGTGCGCGTGCACGGCCGTGTCAGCGCCTTCATCAACCGCTGCCCGCACCAGCGCGTGCCGCTGAATCGACCGGAGGGGAGTTTTCTCGAGGCGGGCGGCGAGCTGATCCAGTGCGGCATGCATGGCGCGCTGTTCCTGCCGGAGAGCGGCGAGTGCGTGTTCGGCCCCTGCCAGGGCCGCTTCCTGGAGCCGGTGGCGATCTCAATCGATGCCGAGGGCAACATTCACCTGGCGGGTGAGTGACACCGGAAGCGGGGCACCCAGGGTGATCGACACGGGCCGGCCATGGCGCCAGCCGATCTCGCAACCATGAGCCACGACCTCTACCCCACGCTCGACTGCCGCTTTCAGCGTGGCCGCATAGGCGGGGTCGAGGTGCACCGCCGGCGCCACGTCGCGGATGCCGGTATGCGCGACGCAGAACAGCAGCACCGCGCGCCGGCCCTGTTCGGCCAGGGCCGCCAGCGCCAGCAGGTGCTTGCGCCCGCGCTCGCTCACCGCATCCGGGAAGTAGCCGTGACCGTCGAGTTCCTTGAGTGTCACCTGCTTGACCTCGACGTAAGCCGTGCCGCGCCCGGCATCGTCGAGGCGAAAATCGAGCCGCGCCCCCTCGACCCCGGCCTCGCGCTTGAGGGTGGCGTAGCCGGCCAGCGGCACCACCCGCCCCGCCCGCAGCGCCTCCTCGACGATGCGGTTGGCGCGCCCGGTATGCACCGAGGCCAGCGCCACGCTGCCGTCGGGCTGGGTCAGCTCGATCAACTCCCAGGTCCAGGCCAGCTTGCGCGCCGGGTTGTCACTGGGCGCCAGCCATACGCGGCAGCCCGGCACGTTGACCGCCCGCATCGAACCGGTATTGGGGCAGTGCGCCACCACCTCGCGGCCGTCCTCGAGGCGCACGTCGGCGAGGAAGCGCTTGTAGCGGCGCAGCAGCACGCCGGGGACCAGAACGGGGTAATCCACGACGCCCCCTATTGCCGCGCCAGGAAGCGCTCGAGTCGGCTCACCGCCTCCTCCAGGCGGGCGATGCCGGTGGTGAAGGCGATGCGCACGTGGTGCTCGCCGCCACTGACGGCGAAGTCGACCCCGGGGGTGATGGCGACGTTCTCCTCCTCCAGCAGGCGCTGGCAGAAGGCCTGGCTGTCCCCCCCGTAGCGCGAGATATCGAGCCATAGGTAGAAGGCCCCCTGGGGCGGCAGCGAAGGCGCCAGGCCCAGCCGGGCGAGGCCTGCCAGCAGCGCGTCGCGGCGCCGGCCGAGTTCGCGACGGCGGCTCTCGAGGATGTCGCGGCACTCGGGGGTGAAGGCCGCCAGTGCCGCGTGCTGGGCCGGAGTGGGGGCGGCGAGGAAGACGTTCTGTGCCAGCCGGGTCAGCGGCTCCACGGCCTCCTGCGGTGCCAGCAGCCAGCCCAGGCGCCAGCCGGTCATGCCGAAATACTTGGAGAAGCTGTTGACCACGAAGACATCGGGGCTGAGCGACGCCACCGAGAGCGGCTCGAGGTCGTAGCTGAGGCCCTGGTAGATCTCGTCCACCAGCAGATGGCCACGGCGTGCCGCCACGGTCTCGGCTACCGCCTGCAGCTGTGCCGCATCGAGCATATGCCCGGTAGGGTTGGATGGCGTGGCGAGCATCGCCAGCCGGGTCGCATCTTGCCAGTGCCGTGCAATCAGCTCGGCATCGAGCTGCCAGCCGCTCTCCAGGCCCACGGGAACGGTGTCCACCTCGGCGCCGGCCAGGGCCATGAAGTGGCGGTTGCAGGGGTAGTTGGGATCGGCCATCAGCACCCGGTCGCCGGGCCCGACCAGCAGCTGGCTGGCCAGCAGCAGCGCCCCGGAGGCCCCGGGCGTGACCAGGATCCGTCGGGGATCGATGTCTGCATCGAAGTGCTCGCCGTAGTGCCCGGCGATCGCTTCGCGCAGCGCCGGCAGTCCCGTCGCCGGGCTGTAACGGGTGTGCCCTGCCGATAGCGCCGCCTGCCCGGCCGCCACCACCGGCGCGGGGGTGGCGAAATCGGGTTCGCCCACCTCCAGATGGATGACGTCATGGCCTGCGGCCTCGCGCGCCTGGGCGGCTTCCAGCAGGCTCATCACACGGAAGGGCGCGACGCGTTCAACGCGCGGATTCCACGACATCTAAGGCTCCTGAATAGTGATTGAACGACCGCCGGTGGGCACTTTTTCCGTTCCGACGGTCAAAAAACCATACCATCGATTCAGGTCGCTGGGAGGCCTCGGCCGATTTCGCCGGGTATTGCAAAACGCGGCGAATTCCGATAAACAAGCATGCCTTTGGCGTGAGATACCTTGCACCATGTTGCGGCGGGTATTGATCAGCAGTCACTCAAGTAATGAGGCAATCCCATGCCAGTAGCAGACAAGAAAGCGGAAGCGCCCAAAAAATTCACCCCGTACGAGGCGGCACCGGGTGAAGAGTACATGAACGAGCAGCAGCTTGAGCACTTCCGACAGATCCTGCTGGGCTGGAAACAGGAACTCATGGAAGAGGTCGATCGCACGGTGCGCCATCTGCAGGAGGAGGCGAACAACTACGCCGACCCGGCGGACCGCGCCACCCAGGAAGAGGGCTTCAGCCTGGAGCTGCGCACCCGCGATCGCGAACGCAAGTTGCTCAAGAAGATCAACGAGACGCTCGAAAAGATCGATGAGGACGACTACGGCTTCTGCGAGGCCTGCGGCGTCGAGATCGGCATTCGTCGCCTGGAGGCACGCCCCACCGCGACCCTGTGCGTCGACTGCAAGACCCTGGCCGAGCTCAAGGAAAAACAGCTCGGCGGCTGATGCCGGCGTGATGCGCCTCGCAGTTCACCGCAACGGGCACCGCTGGGTGCCCGTTTGCGTGCCAGCCACCGCCCTCAGGAGCCCGCCATGACCGGCTACCGCGGGCGCTTCGCCCCCACCCCCTCCGGCGCCCTGCACTTCGGCTCGCTGATCGCCGCCCTGGCCAGCTTTCTCGATGCCCGCCGCGCCGGCGGCGAGTGGCTACTGCGCATCGAGGATATCGACCCGCCACGCTGCCCGGCGGGAGCGGCGGATACCATCCTGCGTCAGCTCGAGGCCTTCGGTCTGAACTGGGACGGCCCGGTGCTGTGGCAGCACGACCGCGATCCGGCCTACGCCGACGCCCTCGAGCGTCTGAAGGCCCGCGGGCTGGCCTATGCCTGCAGCTGCTCACGCAAGCAGTGGCGTGACCACCCCATCTATCCCGGCTGGTGCCGTGACGGGGTGCGCGAGCCGGGCAAGCCGGTGGCCTGGCGCCTGCGCAGCGACCTCGGCCTGCGCCCGGTGACCTGGCAGGACCGGCTGTTCGGCGAGCAGCGCTTCGACCCGGCCGCGCTCGGCGATGTGGTGCTCCAGCGCAAGGACGGCCTCTGGGCCTATCAGCTCGCCGTGGTGGTGGACGACGCCGACCAGGGCATCAGCGACGTGGTGCGTGGCTACGACCTGCTCGACAACACGCCCTGGCAGCGCCAGCTGCAGCACGCCCTGGGGTTGCCCGAGCCGCGCTATCTGCACTTGCCCTTGATCGTCAACCGCGAAGGCCAGAAGCTGTCCAAGCAGAACCTGGCGCCCGCGCTGCCGCTCGAGGACAGCGAAGTGCGCCCGCTGCTGCACCGCGCCCTCACGGCGCTCGACCAGGCCCCACCTGCCGAGCTGAACACGGCGGCGGCGCACGAACAGTTGGACTGGGCGATCACTCGCTGGGAGCCGAACCGCATCCACCCCGAGGCCCAGCGCAGGGAGTAAGGAGCGCTCATGTACGTCTACCGCATCATGCTGTTCCTGGTCTTCGGCGGCTACCTGCTGTCGCCGCTGCTGATGAGCGGCTGGTCGAGCCCCGGCGTCGCCTGGTACCGCCCCTTCGCCATCTGGGGCGTGCTGATCGCCTTGACGCTGTGGCTGGAGCAGAAGAGGAAGCTCGATGAGCGCTAGCCTGGCCAGCGTCTTGTTCCTGGGCATCGGCTACCTGCTGCTGATGTTCCTCTGTGCCCTGGCGGTGGAGCGCGGCTGGCTCAGCCGCAGGGTGACCCGTCATCCCGCCGTCTATACCCTGGCGCTCGGCGTCTACGCCAGTGCCTGGGCGGTCTATGGCAGCCTGGAGCTGGCGGCCAGCTCGGGTTATGGCTATCTGGCCTACTACCTGGGCGCGGCGGGCGCCTTCCTGCTGGCGCCGGTGCTGCTGGTGCCGATCCAGCGCATGGCGCGGACCCACCAGCTCGCCTCGCTGGCCGACCTGTTCGCCTTCCGCTTCCGCTCGCGCTGGGTCGGCACCCTGATCACGGTGGTCAGCCTGCTGGCGGTACTCCCGCTGCTGGCGCTGCAGGTCCAGACCCTGGGCGACGCCATCCAGCGGATGACCGGCGCCGCCTCGCCGGCCCTGCTTGCCCTGGCCCTGTGCGCACTGATCGCGCTGTTCGCGATGATCTTCGGCACACGACACGGCAACGGAGCGGCCCGCCACGACACCCTGCTCGCCGTGATCGCGCTCACCTCGGTGGTCAAGCTCGTCGCCATGCTGGCCCTGGGCGCCTTTGCCCTGCTGGTGGTCTTCGACGGCCCCGCCGGCCTGCAGACCTGGCTGGATGGGCCCGGACAGGCCTTCCAGGCCAGCGTGGTGCAGCCGGACGCCGCCCACTGGCGCACGCTGCTGCTGCTGTTCTTCGCCACGGCGCTGCTGATGCCCCATATCTTCCACATCACCTTCGCCGAGACCCTGTCACGTCATACCCTGCTGCAGGCAAGCTGGTCGCTGCCGCTGTTCCTGCTGCTGATGGCGATCCCAGTGCCGCTGGTGCTGTGGGCCGGGCAGCGGCTGGGCAGCCATGAAGCGATGAGCGCCGCCTACCTGGCGTTCGGCCTGTCCGACGCGCTCTGGGTCCAGGCGCTGGCCTTCCTCGCCGGCCTCGCCGCCACCAGCGGCACCCTGGTGATCATCGCCATGGCGCTGTCGGGCATGATCCTCAACCACGTGCTGCTGGTCGCCCACCCGCCCGAGGCCCAGCCCAACCTCTACCGCTGGCTGCGCTGGCTGCGT
Organism: Halomonas sp. SS10-MC5; assembly: GCF_015992245.1. NCBI lineage: Bacteria > Pseudomonadati > Pseudomonadota > Gammaproteobacteria > Oceanospirillales > Halomonadaceae > Halomonas > Halomonas sp. SS10-MC5. Next base: position 4,176,468 of record NZ_CP065435.1, read on the forward strand.
CGAGGGCTGATGGCCGGGGTCATTCTCAGCGGCTGGCTGTTCTATCGCATGGTAGGGGTCCACCACGACCTGACCACCCTGGGGCTTGCGGCCTTCGTCGGCATGGCCCAGTGCCTGCCCGGGCTGCTGGCGCTGCTCTACTGGCCGGGCGCCAACCGCAAGGGCATGGTCTCGGGCCTGATCGTCGGCGTGCTGGTCTGGCTCGCCGGGCTGTGGCTGCCGCTGCTCACGGGCCTGCCCACCCTGCTGCTGATTCCGCCGGGCCTGGAGCTGCTCATCGGCGAGCCCGAGTGGTACGTGGTTACCCTGGTCTCGCTGGCGCTCAACATCCTCGTCTTCATCGTCGTCTCGCTGGCCACGCCCACCTCCGAGGGTGAACGCGCCGCCGCCGAGGCGTGTTCGGTGGATGCCGTGATCCGCCCCAAGCGGCTGCCGCTGATCGCCACCACCGGCGAGGAGTTCAAGCAGCCGCTGGCCCAGGCGCTGGGCGAGGACGTCGCCCAGCGCGAAGTGGAGCGCGCCCTCACCGACCTCGGCATGTCGCCGCTCGACGGCCGCCCCTATGCCCTGCGCCGGCTGCGCGACCGTATTCAGGCCAACCTCTCGGGGTTGATGGGCCCCTCGGTGGCGCAGGACATCGTCGACCGCTACCTGCCCTACCGACGCAGCAGCCAGGAGCCTACCGACGACATCCACTTCGTCGAGAGCCGGCTCGAGGCCTACCGCTCCCGGCTCACCGGCCTGGCACGCGAGCTCGACGGTCTGCGCCGCTACCACCGCCGCATCCTCGCCCGGCTGCCGGTGGGGCTGTGCGCCTTCGGTGTCGATGACGAGTTGCTGATGTGGAACGATGCCTTGGCGGAGCTGTCCGGCATCGACGGCGCAAGCGTGGTGGGGGCGCGACGCGACGGCCTGCCGCCCCCCTGGGGAGAGCTGCTCGGCCGCGCCCTGGGCGAACCCCACGATCATCTCTACAAGCAGCCGGTCGAACTCAAGGACGGAACGCGCTACCTGACGCTGCATCGCGCCGAGCTGCAGGCCGACGACGACGTGCGCGGCGGCACCGTGATCCTGATCGAGGACCATAGCGAGATGAAGTGGCTCGAGGACGAACTGGTGCATGCCGCACGACTGGCCTCGATCGGCCAGCTGGCGGCCGGCGTGGCCCACGAGATCGGCAACCCGGTGACCGGCATCTCGTCCCTGGCGCAGAACCTGCGCTACGACACCGACGACCCCGAGGTGCTGGAAACCGCGCGCCAGATCCAGCAGCTCACCGATCGCATCTCGCGCATCGTCGGTTCGCTGGTCGGCTTCGCCCACGGCGGGCGCCACGTCAAGGGCACCAGCCTGGCCCCGGTCTCCATCGCCGCGATCACCGACGAGGCCCTGCACTTGATCCAGCTGGCACGCTCGGGAGAGGATGTTCGTTACCGCAATCTCTGTCCTGCCGAACTCAGGGTGCTCGGCGACGCCCAGCGGCTGCAGCAGGTCATGATCAACCTGCTGAGCAACGCGCGTGACGCCAGCGAGCCGGAAGGCGAGGTGGTGGTCGATGCCGAGCCGGAAGGCGGCATGCTGAAGGTCACCGTCACCGACGAGGGGCATGGGCTCGACGACCGGGTGCGCGAGCACCTCTTCGAGCCCTTCACCACCACCAAGCCGCCGGGCGAAGGCACGGGGCTCGGCCTGCCGCTGGTCTACAGCATCGTGGCCGAGCATCATGGCAGGATCGAGATCGAGTCACCGCCCCCAGGGCAGGAGCGTGGCACCCGCATCTGCCTGTGGCTGCCCACCGAACGAGAGGATGGTGAAGATACCGATGAGCCGGATTCTGATCGTTGAAGACGAAGCCATCATCCGCACCGCACTGCGCCGGCTGCTGGAGCGCCACGGCTATGAAGTCAGCGAGGCCGGCTGCGTGGACGAGGCGCTGGCCCTGGAGCCGCGCGGCTTCGACCTGGTGATCAGCGACCTGCGCCTGCCCGGCGAGCCCGGCACCGACCTGATCGAGCAGGCCGCGCCGGTGCCGGTGCTGATCATGACCAGCTACGCCAGCATGCGCTCGGCGGTGGAGTCGCTCAAGCAGGGGGCGGTGGACTACGTGGCCAAGCCCTTCGACCATGACGAACTGCTGGAGACCGTGGCCCGCGTGCTGCACCAGCAGTCGGCGCACCGCGCCCCGCCACCCGATGTCACCGATGCCGGCGGCTCGCGTCAGCAGATGATCGGCGAATGCCCGGCGATGCAGGCGGTCTATACGCGCATCCGCAAGACGGCGCCGGCCGACGTCACCGTGCTGATCCAGGGTGAATCGGGCACCGGCAAGGAGCTGGTGGCACGCGCCATCCACCAGCAGAGCCAGCGCATCCATGCGCCGCTCATCTGCGTCAACTGCGCCGCCATCCCCGAGACTTTGATCGAGTCGGAGCTGTTCGGCCACGAGAAGGGCGCCTTCACCGGTGCCAGCGCCGCCCGCACCGGCCTGGTGGAAGCCGCCGACGGCGGCACCCTATTCCTCGACGAGATCGGCGAACTGCCGCTGGACGCCCAGGCGCGCCTGCTACGCGTGCTGCAGGAGGGCGAGATTCGCCGCATCGGCTCGGTCGAGACCCGCCATGTCGACGTGCGCCTGATCGCCGCCACCCACCGCGACCTTCGCGCTCTGTCCAAGACCGGCGAATTTCGTCTCGACCTCTACTACCGGCTCAACGTGATGCAGATCGACCTGCCGCCGCTGCGCGAGCGCGAGGACGACATCCTGCTGATCGCCGAGGTGCTGCTGGAGAAGGCGTGTCGGCGCCACCGGCGTGACGGGTTGCGCCTGTCCCGCGCGGCGCGCCGCGAAATTCGCGACTACCCCTGGCCCGGCAACGTGCGGGAATTGGAGAACGCACTCGAGCGGGGCGTCATCCTCGCCGAAGGCCACCTGATCCATCCCGACGACCTGGGGCTGAACCCGAGCCCGGTCACGCAGCTGCGCAGCGTCATCGAGCCCAGGCCGATGCCCGCCGACCAGGCGAGGGACGAGGAGGGTGACGACGAGGAGGATCTCTCGCTCGAGGACTACTTCCAGCACTTCGTGCTGGAGCATCAGGACCACATGAGCGAAACGGAGCTCGCCCAGAAACTGGGAATCAGCCGCAAGTGCCTGTGGGAACGCCGTCAGCGTCTGGGCATCCCGCGCAAGAAACAGGCCCGACGCAGCAACGCCTGACGCCCCCCTCCGCTCTCTTCGACTAATGTCCAAGCGCCTCGGCCGGCACGCCGCAGGCGCTTTTTCATGTCCGATCGGACTCGCCTGCACCAGGTGTTACCTTCCCACCCAGAGTGTGCCCCGACATGGCGCAACAGCGGTAACACATCTACCGCGCCGGACGGAGACTCGCCAAGGGTCGATTCATAATCGCTTGTTTTGTGTGGACTAAAAACCACCTTGGCATGTGCCGTGCAACATTCAGGGCAAGAAAAACAACATCCGGCTGCCACCCGAGCCAACAACAATAACAGGGCATCTGGGAAGGCAGGGCCTGCGCCAACAACAACAATGGCAGGCTGTGAAGAGGATGCGGCCAGGGGCAACAACAACAAGATGCCCCGGAGAGAGCCGCCCTTCGCTCTATTCGTTCAGTTCAACAACAACAAGACCCGAGCGAAGCACCGGATCCATCAGGACGCGACGCGCCAACCCCGGCCCACAACAAGAACAATGGCCGCAAAAGCGCACCTTCGGCAATAACGCCAACAAGCCGAAGGCAGGCATACCTCCTGTGCCGTCGTGGTTGGATTATTGTTTTGAATACGAGGCGGTCGCAACCAGGAACGTCAACAATCACAACAACACTGTTTGCCTGTGACTCTTGGTGACTGTGGTGCGTATTCAAGGCGATGCGCCATCACGAAGAAGAAACAGCCGCAAGGACGCAGCACCGTTTAGCTTGTCAGAGGAGGCCCAACGGCCTCCTCTTTTGCTTTGCGCTCTCCTGCGAGCCCTTGCGGTGAATGCCTCCGCCGCTTTGCAAGGTGTCGGCGGTCGGCTACACTCTACAGCTTTCGCACACTGCGAGTCGAAATCGCCGCATGTTCAAAGGATTTACCCGCTTTCTGCAGAGCCCTGGCACACACTTCAGGACCCTCTTCGGCCCCCAGGACGCTTCCGGGGGGCAGGCAGGCCCTCGAATCGTTCCCCGCGACCAGCATCCCATCTCGCGCCAGCACTTCAGCGAGGCGGCGTTGAAGGTGCTCTACCGCCTGCACAACGCCGGGTTCGAGGCCTATCTGGTCGGCGGCTGCATCCGCGACTCGCTGCTCGGCAAGATGCCCAAGGACTTCGACGTCGCCACCGATGCCACGCCGGAACAGGTGCGCGAGCTGTTTCGCAACTCGCGCATCATCGGCCGGCGTTTCCGCATCGTGCACGTGCGCTTTGGCCGCGAGGTGATCGAGGTCACCACCTTCCGCGGCACCCACGGCGACGACCATGGCGACCACATCGCCCAGCAGTCGGAGCATGGTCTGCTGCTGCGCGACAACGTCTGGGGCAACATTCAGGAAGATGCCATACGCCGCGACTTCACCGTCAACGCGATCTACTACAGCATCGCGGACTTCTCCATCCACGATTTTGCCGACGGCATGCGCGACATCGAGTCGCGCACCCTGCGACTGATCGGCGACCCGGCAGTGCGCTATCGCGAGGATCCGGTGCGGATGCTGCGCGCGGTGCGCTTCGCGGCCAAGCTCGATTTTCATCTCGCGCCGGATTCTGAAGCCCCTATCGCCGAGCTCGCGCCGCTGCTGCTGCAGATCCCGCCCGCCCGACTGTTCGACGAAGTGCTCAAGCTGTTCATGGCCGGCCACGGCGTGGAAACCTTCCAGCTGCTGCGCCACTACGGCCTGTTCGCCATGCTCTTCCCCGAGACCGACGAGGCCATGGCCGAGCTGCCGTGGGCGGAGCCGCTGATCGAGCAGGCCCTGGCCAGCACCGACAGGCGAATCCACGAGGAGAAACCGGTGACCCCGGCGTTTCTCTTCGCGGCCCTGCTGTGGGGCCCCGTACAGCGTCGCCAGAACGCGCTGGAAGCCGAGGGCATGCCGCCCATTCCCGCGCTGCAGCTCGCCTCCCAGCAGGTCCTGTCGCGCCAGTTGAGGCACATCTCGGTACCCAAGCGCTTCAGCCTGCCGATGCGCGACATCTGGGACCTCCAGCAGCGCCTGCCCCAGCGACGCGGCAAGCGCGCCCTGCAGACCCGCGAGCATCCGCGCTTCCGTGCCGCCTACGACTTCCTGCTGCTGCGAGAAGCGGCCGGCGAGATCGAGCCCGGTCTCGGCGAGTGGTGGACGGCCTACCAGGAGGGCGACGAGCACGAGCAGCGCCGCCTGCTGGAAAAAGCCGGTGCCAACGCCGGCCCCGGTAGCGACGGCCCCCGCCGCCGGCGCCCACGCAAACGTCGCCGGCGCAGCTCACCCGGCAGCTCATGACGCCCCACACCGAGGTGTACGTCGGGCTGGGCAGCAACCTCGACGACCCCATCGATCAGGTCCGCCGCGCGCTCGACGAGCTCGACTCCCTGCCGCTGACTCGGCGTGTGGCGGCATCACGGCTTTACGCCAGCCGCCCGGTCGGCCCTCAGGACCAGCCGGATTTCGTCAACGCCGTCGCTCACCTGCACACGCGACTCTCGCCTCTCGCCCTGCTCGACCAGCTGCAGGCGCTGGAGCAGCGCCACCGCCGCATCCGCGAGCGCCGCTGGGGGCCCCGCACCCTCGACCTCGACCTGCTACTGTACGGAGACGAGACCCTGGCGCTGCCGCGGTTGCAAGTGCCGCATCGTGAAATGACCTCCCGTGCCTTCGTCCTGCTGCCGCTCCTGGAGCTGGCGCCGCACCTGCAGCTTCCGGACGGGCATCGCATTGCGGCGCTGGCGGAAACGCTTGCCACGGCTGGCGAAGTCGAAGTGTTACCTGACAACGCGAACTGAGGCGTCAGGTGTTACCGGTCGACACGACCGCCGCATTCTGGTAACAATCAGGCGCAGCCTTGGCACACCGCTCCCAGCCAGGCGCCCCGAAACATAACGAGAGCACGCCATGAAAACCGTCACGCTAAGCACGCTGCAGGCCTACAAGCGCGCAGGTGAAACCTTCAGCTGCCTGACCGCCTACGACGCGACCTTCGCGCGCACCGCCGCCGAAGCGGGCATCGAGGTGCTGCTGGTCGGCGATTCGCTGGGCATGGTGCTGCAGGGCCACGCCAGCACCCTGCCGGTGACCCTCGATGACATCTGTTATCACACGCGCTGCGCCGCGCGTGCCAAGGGGGCGAGCCTGCTGATGGCGGACCTGCCGTTCATGAGCAATGCCAGCACCGAACGCCTGCTGAGCGATGCCGGGGCACTGATGCGCGCCGGCGCCGAGATCGTCAAGGTCGAGGGCGAGGCCTGGATGGCCGACGGGGTTCGCGAGATGACCCGCCGCGGCGTGCCGGTGTGTGCCCACCTGGGTCTGACGCCACAGACGGTCTACCAGCTCGGCGGCTACAAGGTCCAGGGGCGCGATGCCGAGCGTGCTGCCCAGATTCTCGAGGATGCCCGTACCCTGGTCGAGGCCGGCGCCTCGGTCATCCTGCTCGAGTGCGTGCCGGCCAGCCTCGGTCGCGCCATCACCGAGGCCCTCGAGGTGCCGGTGATCGGCATCGGCGCCGGCCCCGGCACCGACGGCCAGATTCTTGTCATGCACGACGTGCTCGGCGTCACCCACGGCCGCACGCCACGCTTCGTCAAGAACTTCCTGGCCGAAGCCGACGACATCCCCGGTGCCTTCCGTCGCTATCATGAGGACGTCAAGGCGCGCCGCTTCCCCGCCGAGGAACACAGCTTCTAGCTCCGATCGTTGCATCCAGGAGGCCCGCTGATGCGTACCCTTCAAGACATTCCTGCGCTGCGCGAGGTGCTCGGTGAATGCCGTCGCCGCGGCCAGCGCATCGGCCTGGTGCCGACCATGGGCAATCTGCACGAGGGACACCTGGCGCTGGTGGCCGCGGCCCGGCGCCGTGCCGATGTGGTCGTGGCCACCGTTTTCGTCAATCCGCTGCAGTTCGGCCCGAACGAAGATCTCGACGCCTATCCGCGCACCCTGGCCGACGACCAGGCCAAGCTCGAGGCGGCCGGCTGCGACCTGCTGTTCACACCGTCCGTCGCCACGCTCTACCCCCGCGGGCTGAACGACCAGACCCGCGTCTGCGTCCCTGGCGTCAGCGAGGGGCTGTGCGGCGGCTCGCGGCCCGGCCATTTCGATGGCGTCTCCACCGTGGTCAGCATCCTGTTCAACCTGGTTCAGCCCGACGTGGCCTGCTTCGGCGAGAAGGACTACCAGCAGCTGGCGGTGATTCGCAAGCTGGTCGACGACCTGCACTTCCCCATCGAGATCGTCGGCGTGCCGATCGAGCGCGCCGACGACGGCCTGGCGCTGTCATCGCGCAACGGCTATCTCGACGAAGCCGAACGCGCCACAGCACCCGAGCTCCAGCGCACCCTGGCCATGCTGCGCGAGAAACTCGAGGCCGGCGAGCCCGTCGATGCGACCCTCGCGGCCGGCCTGACCCGGCTGCGCGAGGCCGGCTTCGTGCCCGACTACCTGGAGCTGCGTGCCGCCGACCTGGGGCCGGTGAGCGCCACCACCCGCGAAGCCGTGCTGCTCACCGCGGCCCGCCTGGGCACGACTCGCCTGATCGACAACCTGACCCTGACCCTGCCGCGCTGAGGCGGCGCGATACACCCGGAGGAAGAAGCCCGCATGTTCACCGTCATGCTCAAGGCCAAGCTGCACATGGCCCGCGTCACCCATGCCGTGCTCGACTACGAAGGCTCCTGCGCCATCGACGGCGAACTGCTGGACATGTCCGGCATCCGCGAGAACGAGCAGATCCAGATCTACAACGTCGCCAACGGCCAGCGCTTCACCACCTATGCCATTCGCGCCGAGGAGGGCTCGCGGGTCATCTCGATCAACGGCGCCGCCGCCCACCTGGCCGGCCCCGGCGACCGCGTGATCATTTGCAGCTATGCTCACTACAGCGAGGCCGAACTGGAGAATCACCAGCCGCGTCTCGTCTACCTGCAGGAAGGCAATGTCGTCAGCCACACCAGCAACGCCATTCCCGTCCAGTTCGCCTGACGGCCTGACGGCGCGACTGGGCTATCTCGGCATGAGGCATTGCCGCAGCGCACAATAGTCGCCTATGCTGAGCTCTCAGCGACCGTGAACGACTCAGGAGAATTCCAATGCAAGACGTGGTGATCGTTGCCGCCCGCCGTACCGCCATCGGCGCCTTTGGTGGCTCACTGGCCGGTATTCCCGCCAGTGATCTCGGCGCCCTGGTGATCAAGGACATCCTGGCCTCCACCGGCGTGGCCGCCGACCAGGTTGACGAGGTGCTGCTGGGCCAGGTACTTACCGCCGGCGTCGGCCAGAACCCGGCACGCCAGGCCGCCATCAAGGCCGGCCTGGCCGCCGCCGTTCCCGCCATGACCATCAACAAGGTGTGCGGTTCCGGCCTCAAGGCGCTGCACCTGGCGACCCAGGCGATCCGCTGCGGCGACGCCGAACTGATCCTCGCCGGCGGCCAGGAGAACATGTCCGCCTCGCCCCACGTGCTGCCCAACTCGCGCAACGGCCAGCGCATGGGCGACTGGAAGGCCATCGACACCATGGTCCACGACGGCCTGTGGGACGCCTTCAACAACTACCACATGGGCATTACCGCCGAGAACCTGGCCGAGAAGTACGGCATCACCCGCGAAGCCATGGACGAGTTCGCCGCCGCCTCCCAGCAGAAGGCCGCCGCCGCCATCAGGGAAGGACGCTTCAAGGGCCAGATCGTGCCGGTGGAGATCCCCCAGCGCAAGGGCGACCCGGTGGTCTTCGACACCGACGAGAACCCGCGCGAGGTCACCGCCGACAAGCTCGCCGGCATGCGCCCCGCGTTCAAGAAGGACGGCACCGTCACCGCCGGCAACGCCTCCTCGCTCAACGACGGCGCCGCCGTGGTGATGATCTGCTCCGCCGACAAGGCCCGTGAACTCGGCCTCGAGCCGCTGGCGCGCATCGCCGGCTACTCGAACGCCGGCGTCGACCCGTCGATCATGGGCATCGGCCCGGCACCGGCCACCCGCCGCTGCCTGGAGAAGGCCGGCTGGAGCCTGGACGATCTCGACCTGGTCGAGGCCAACGAAGCCTTCGCCGCCCAGGCGCTGTCGGTCAACAAGGAGCTCGGCTGGGACACTTCCAAGGTCAACGTCAACGGCGGCGCCATCGCGCTCGGCCACCCCATCGGCGCCTCCGGCTGCCGCGTGCTGGTGACCCTGCTGCACGAGATGATCGCCCGCGACGCCAAGAAGGGCCTGGCCACGCTGTGTATCGGCGGCGGCCAGGGTGTCGCCCTCGCCATTGAACGATAAGCAGAGCGGCGCCGCGAACAGGCCGTAGAGGGGCCCTACGCCAGGGATGGCGTCGGTAGCGCCCAGGGAAGGGTTTACCGCGCCCCCTCGATGGTCCGACACTTCGGCCCTGTTCCCGGATCAGCCGCGGCGCGTAAAAAAAACCGCCCCCATGGCCAGGCCATGGGGGCGGTTCGCTTTGCGGGGTCGAGTGGCGCTTACAGCGCGGTCTCGGCCTCGCCGGCTTCGAAGGCGGCCTTCTCTTCCGGCGTGATCTCCTTGATGGTGAGCTTCACGCGGTTGCGGTTGTCGATGTCGAGCACCTTGACCACCACCTCGTCACCCTCGTTGAGGAAGTCGCGCACGTCGTTGACCCGCTCGGGCACGATCTGCGAGATGTGCACCAGGCCGTCGGTCCCCGGCATGATGTTGACGAAGGCGCCGAAGTCGGCGATGCGCACCACCTTGCCCTTGTAGAGCTTGCCGATCTCGGCCTCGGCGGTGATCGACAGCACGATGTCGATGGCCTTCTTGGCCGCCGCCTTGTCTTCGGCGTAGATGCGCACGGTGCCGTCGTCGTCGAGGTCGATGGAGGCGCCGGTGTCCTCGCAGATCTTGCGGATGGTGGCGCCACCCTTGCCGATGACGTCGCGGATCTTCTCCGGGTCGATCTTGATGGTGGCCATCGAGGGCGCGTTCTCGGACACTTCGGAGCGGCTCTGGGCGATCACCGCGTTCATCTGCTCGAGGATGTGCAGGCGGGCCTCGTGGGCCTGCTGCAGGGCGATCTCCATGATCTCCTCGTTGATGCCCTCGATCTTGATGTCCATCTGCAGGGCGGTGACGCCGGCGGAGGAGCCTGCCACCTTGAAGTCCATGTCGCCGAGGTGGTCCTCGTCGCCGAGGATGTCGGTGAGCACGGCGAAGCCGTTCTCATCCTTCACCAGGCCCATGGCGATCCCCGCCACCGGCGCCTTCATCGGCACGCCGGCGTCCATCAGCGCCAGCGAGGCACCGCACACCGAGGCCATGGAGCTCGAGCCGTTGGACTCGGTGATCTCGGAGACCACGCGGATGGTGTAGGGGAAGTCCGCCTCGTCGGGCAGCATCGCCTGCACGCCGCGCCGTGCCAGGCGGCCGTGGCCGATCTCGCGGCGCTTGGGGCCGCCCATGAAGCCGGCCTCGCCCACGCTGTAGGGCGGGAAGTTGTAGTGCAGCAGGAAGCGATCCTTGCGCTCGCCTTCCAGCGATTCGATCAGCTGGGCGTCGCGCAGGGTCCCCAGGGTGGCGATGACGATCGCCTGGGTCTCGCCGCGGGTGAAGATTGCCGAGCCGTGGGTCTTGGGCAGGCTGCCCACCTCGATGGCCAGCGGCCGCACGGTCTTCTGGTCACGGCCGTCGATGCGCGGCTCGCCCTTGATCACACGCGAGCGCACCACGCGCTTCTCGAGGCTGGCGAAGGCGCCCTTCACCTCGTCGGCGTCGAACTGCCCCTCTTCCTCGCCGGCCAGCTGCTCCACCGCCTGCTCCTTGAGCGCGGCGAGCGCATCCTGGCGCGCCATCTTGTCGGTGATGCGGTAGGCTTCGCCGACCTTGGCCTCGAAGGCCGCGGCAACGGCCTGCTTGAGAGCGGTATTCTCGGCGGGCGGCTGCCACTCCCACTTGGGCTTGCCGGCTTCGGCGACCAGCTCGTTGATGGCGCGAATGGCCGTCTGCATCTCCTGGTGGCCGTAGAGCACGGCACCCAGCATCTCGTCCTCGAGCAGCTCATCGGCCTCGGACTCGACCATCAGCACGGCCTTCTCGGTGCCGGCGACGACCATGTCCAGCTCGGAGCTTGCCAGCTCCTCCACGGTGGGGTTGAGGAAGTAGCCTTTCTCTTCGTCGAAACCGACGCGAGCGGCACCGATGGGGCCGTTGAAGGGCACGCCGGAGATCGCCAGCGCCGCGGAAGTGCCGAGCATGGCGGCGATGTCCGGGTCATGGTTGCGGTCGGTGGAGAGCACCGTGCAGATGACCTGCACCTCGTTCATGAACCCCTTGGGGAACAGCGGGCGGATCGGGCGGTCGATCAGCCGCGAGGTGAGGGTCTCCTTCTCGGTGGGGCGCCCCTCGCGCTTGAAGAAGCCGCCGGGGATCTTGCCGACCGCGTAGGTCTTCTCCTGGTAGTGCACGGAGAGCGGGAAGAAATCCTGCCCGGGCTTGGTGTCCTTGCGGGCCACCACGGTGCACAGCACCACCGTGTCGTCCATGGTGACCATGACGGCCCCAGTGGCCTGACGGGCGATCCGCCCGGTTTCCAGGGTGACGGTGCTGCGACCGTACTGAAACGTTTTCTTGACCGGATTCACGGCGACTTCCTTCAACTTGTCTCTATTCACATGTATGGGTCGTTTTTGACTCGGCGACCATTTTAGGGGTTGACGCGCGCGAGAGCCACCTATACCGCCCCTTTTCCCCCTGACAAAACGCAAAACGGGCAGCCCAAGGCTGCCCGTTTCGTACCCGCTCAGCGTCGATTAACGACGCAGGCCCAGACGCTGGATCAGCGCCTGATAGCGCGACAGGTCCTTGCGCTTCAGGTAGTCCAGCAGCTTGCGGCGCTGGTTGACCATGCGGATCAGGCCACGACGGGAGTGGTGATCCTGCTTGTTGGTCTTGAAGTGGTCCTGCAGGCCGTCGATGTTGGCGCTCAGCAGGGCCACCTGAACCTCGGGGGAACCGGTGTCGTTGTCGCCACGGCCGAATTCCTTGACGATCTCGGCCTTCTGTTCAGCGGTAAGTGCCATCTGTGTCTCCAGTAAGCAATATGCCTGAAACGTGAATGTGTGAGACCACGCATATTTGCAGTCTCGGGCGTCTCTCCCTCGGGGCAGCTCGCGCCGCCCCTCAATCGGCTGCCGTACTGAGCAGCCGCTTCGGTGCCACCTCCTGTGGCCCCGTCACCACGCCGAGCCCGAGGAAGGTCTCGTCGCAGTAGAGTCTCGCCAGCTTGCCGGTCTTCTCGCCGACGGCATCGACGCTGGCCGCCTGGCCGTGGACGAGCCGCTGCCTGGCGCGCTCGTCGACCACGAGCTTGGGCAGATGCGCCACCAGCACGTCGACCGGCAGCAGCGCGGCCTCGCGCTCATCCTGGCCCGACAGCGCTTCCAGCGCCTCCAGCGGCAGCATGCCTTCGCTGTCGAAGGGGCCGGTGGCGAGTCGCCGCAGGGCGGTGATGTGAGCCCCGCTGCCGAGCGCACGGCCGATGTCCTCGGCCAGGGTGCGCACGTAGGTCCCCTTGCTGACCCGCACTTCCAGCTCGAAGGCATCGCCCTCGAAGGCAAGCAGCCGGGCATCATACACCGTCACGCGGCGCACTGCACGCTCGACGCTCTTGCCCTCGCGGGCCAGCTCGTAGAGCTTGCGCCCCCGGTGCTTGAGCGCCGAGTACATCGGCGGCGTCTGCTCGATCTCGCCGCGAAAGCGCTCGAGCACCCGCTCGACATCCGCCGCCGTCAGCGCCGGCACCTCGCAGCGCTCGACCACCTCGCCCTCGGCGTCGCCGGTGGCGGTCACCGCACCGAGCTGCACCCGGGTACGGTAGACCTTGTCGGCCTCGAGCAGGTGCGCCGAGAACTTGGTCGCCTCGCCCAGGCATACCGGCAGCAGCCCGGTCGCCATCGGATCCAGCGTGCCGGTGTGGCCTGCCTTCTGCGCCTGCAGCAGGCGCCGGACCCGCTGCAGGGCGTGATTGCTCGACGCCCCCTTGGGCTTGTCGAGCAGCAGCACGCCGTCGATCGGCAGGCCGCGCCGACGCCGCGCCATCAGCCGCGCTCTCCCTCGTCGCCCGGGCCGTGCCCGTCGTCGGCGTGGCGGGCACGGTCGCTCTCGACCGCCTCGTCGATCAGCGAGGAGAGCCGCTGGCCGCGCACCACGCTCTCGTCATAGTGGAAGCGCAGCTCCGGCACGTGACGCAGCTTGATGCGCCGGGCGATCTGGCTGCGCAGGAAGCCTGCTGCCTGGCGCAGCACCTTGAGGTTCTCCTTGATGCGCTCGGGGCTGTCCTCGCCGAGCAGGGTCACGTAGACGTCGGCGTAGCCGAGGTCACGGCTGACCGTGACCCCGCTGACGGTGACCATGCCCAGGCGCGGGTCCTTGACCTCGCGCTGGATCAATACGGCCAGCTCCTTCTGCAGCTGGTCGCCGACCCGGTCGGTACGCTTGAACTCGCGCATGCTCCACCCCCGCTGCGATTACAGCGTCCGCTCGACCTTGACCTGGTCGAAGACCTCGATCTTGTCGCCGACCTGGACGTCGTTGTAGTTCTTGACGCCGATACCGCACTCCATGCCGCTGCGCACTTCCTGCACGTCGTCCTTGAAGCGGCGCAGCGACTCGAGCTCGCCCTCGTAGATGACGACGTTGTCGCGCAGCACGCGGATCTTCTTGTTGCGGAAGACGGTGCCCTCGACCACCATGCAGCCGGCCACGGCGCCGATCTTCGGCGCGCGGAAGACGTCGCGAACCTCGGCCACGCCGACGATCTCTTCCTTCCACTCCGGTGCCAGCATGCCGCTCATGGCCTGCTTGACCTCGTCGATCAGCTGGTAGATGACGCTGTAGTAGCGCAGGTCGAGGCCTTCGCGCTCGATGATCTCGCGGGCGGCGGCGTCGGCACGCACGTTGAAGCCGACCACGATGGCCTCGGAGGCCAGCGCCAGGTTGGCGTCGGTGCCGGTGATGCCACCCACGCCGGAGGAGACCACGGCCACCTGCACTTCGTCGGTGGAGAGCTCCTCGAGGGCACCCTTGATCGCCTCCAGCGAGCCCTGCACGTCGGCCTTGAGCACGATGTTGACCTTGGCCACCTCGTCCTGGCCCATCTGGCTGAACATGTTCTCCAGCTTGGCCTTCTGCTGGCGTGCCAGGCGCACTTCGCGGTACTTGCCCTGACGGAAGTTGGCGACCTCGCGGGCCTTCTTCTCGTCGGCCACGACCATGAAGTCGTCGCCGGCGTCCGGGGTGCCGTCGAGGCCCTGGATCTCCACCGGCATGGCGGGGCCCGCCTCGTCGACCTGCTGGCCGAGTTCGTTGGTCAGCGCACGCACGCGGCCGTAGTGCAGGCCGGCAAGCACGATGTCGCCCTTCTTCAGGGTGCCGTTCTGGACCAGCACGGTGGCCACCGGACCGCGCCCCTTGTCGAGGCGCGACTCGACCACCACGCCCTTGCCCGGCGCTTCCGGTACCGCCTTGAGCTCGAGCACCTCGGAGACCAGCTGGATCGCCTCCAGCAGATCCTCGATGCCTTCGCCGGACTTGGCCGAGACGTGGACGAACTGGGTGTCGCCGCCCCACTCCTCGGAGATCACGCCGTGCTGCGACAGCTCGTTCTTGACCCGGTCCGGGTCGGCCGCCGGCTTGTCGATCTTGTTGACCGCCACCACCATCGGCACGTCGGCCGCCTTGGAGTGCTCGATCGCCTCGATGGTCTGCGGCATGACGCCGTCGTCGGCCGCCACCACCAGGATGACCACGTCGGTGGCCTTGGCACCGCGGGCGCGCATCGCGGTGAACGCCGCGTGGCCCGGGGTATCGAGGAAGGTCACGCCGCCGTGCTCGTCCTCGACGTGGTAGGCGCCGATGTGCTGGGTGATGCCGCCGGCCTCGCCGGTGGCCACCTTGGCCTTGCGGATGTAGTCGAGCAGCGAGGTCTTGCCGTGGTCGACGTGGCCCATCACCGTGACCACCGGCGAACGGGTGATCTCCTCGCCCTCGTAGGAGATGCCTTCGAGCATCTCGGTCTCGAGCGCATCGTCCTTGATCAGCTTGGGCACGTGGCCCATCTCCTCGACGACGATGGCCGCGGTGTCCTGATCGATGGTCTGGTTGATGGTCACCGCCGCGCCCATGGTGAACATGGTCTTGATGACTTCGTTGGCCTTGATCGACATCTTGTCGGCCAGGTCGGCGACGCTGATCGACTCGGGAATCGAGACCTCACGCACGATCGGCTGCGTTGGCTTCTGGAAGCCGTGCTTGCCGCCACCGGCCTGACTGGAACCGCGGCGGCCACCGCGGCGCTCGGCGCGCTTGACCTTCTTGCCGCCGCCACGGCGCCGCTCCTCGCGGTCGCCGCGATCGTCGTCGTCACGATCATGGCGCCCCTTCTTGGCCGAGGCCTTCTTGGGCGGCGCGGTACGGCGGTCGGTGCGGCCCTCCTTGGGCGGCGCCGGCGGCTCGGGCTCGCCGGACGGCTCCTCGGAGCTTTCCAGAGCGGGCACCGGGATCTCGGGCTCAACCGCGGGCTTGGACGCCTCGGCCTTGGCGGCCTCCTCGCGCGCGGCCTGCTCGGCGGCACGCGCCTTGGCCTGCTCGGCCTCCTGGGCCTCGCGCTTGGCCTGTGAATCGGCCATGTCGCCCACCAGCTGACGCGGCCCGGACTCCTCTACCGGCTCGGGCGCCGGCACCTCTTCCTCGGCGCGCTTGACGTAGGTGCGCTTCTTGCGCACCTGCACCTCGATGGTCTTGCCGCGCTCGCCGGTCTTGATCCGGCTTCTGGTCTTGCGCGTCAAGGTGATGCGGTTGCGCGCGCCGGCCCCACTGCCACCGTGGCTCTTGGTCAGGTAGTCGAGCAGCTTGCGCTTGTCCTCCTCGGACACGGCATCGCTCTCGGACTTGTGCTCGAGCCCGGCTTCTTTCATCTGTTCCAGCAGGCGGGGCACGTCGCGGCCCACCTTCGCTGCAAAATCCTTAACGGTCATTTCCGACATCTCGACCCTCCTCAGCCCGTGACCCGTTTACTGTTCGTTCTCGAACCAGGGCGCACGGGCAGTCATGATCAGTGCTGCAGCGCGCTCCTCGTCCATGCCCTCGATGTCCATCAGATCGTCGACGGACTGCTCGGCGAGGTCCTCCATGGTGACGATGCCCCGACTGGCCAGGATGAAGGCCAGGTGACGTTCCATGCCATCCATCTCCAGCAGGTCGTCGGCCGGCTGTGCACCGTCCAGCTCCTCCTCGGAGGCAATGGCCAGCGTCAGCAGTTCATCCTTGGCTCGCGCACGCAGCTCTTCCACCAGCTCTTCGTCGAGCTCCTCGATCTCGAGGATCTCCTCGAGGGGCACGTAGGCGATCTCCTCCAGCGTGGTGAAGCCCTCCTCCACCAGCAGCCGGGCGAGATCCTCCTCGATGTCCAGGTGCTGGATGAAGTGCTCGACCAGGCTGTCGATCTCCTGCTCGCGCTTGTCCTCCGCCTCGCCCTCGGTCATGACGTTGATGCGCCAGCCGGTGAGTTCGGAAGCCAGGCGCACGTTCTGGCCGCTGCGACCGATGGCCTGGGCCAGGTTGTCCTCGGCCACGGCGACGTCCATGGCGTGCGCGTCCTCGTCGACCAGGATCGAGGCGACGTCGGCCGGTGCCATGGCGTTGATGACGAGCTGGGCGGGGTTGTCGTCCCACAGGATGATGTCGACCCGCTCGTTCTGCAGCTCGCTGGAGACCGCCTGGACGCGGGAGCCGCGCATGCCGACGCAGGCACCGACCGGGTCGATGCGCCGGTCGTTGGTCTTGACCGCGATCTTGGCCCGCGAACCGGGGTCACGCGCCGCGCCCTTGATCTCGATGAGCTGCTCGGCGATCTCCGGCACCTCGATCTTGAACAGCTCGATGATCAGCTCGGGGCAGGTCCGCGACAGGATCAGCTGCGCGCCACGCGCCTCGGCGTCGACCTTGAGCAGCAGCGCGCGAACCCGGTCGTTCATGCGGTAGCGCTCGCCGGGAATCATCTCGCTGCGCGGCAGGAACGCCTCGGCGTTGTCGCCGAGGTCGATGATCAGACCGTCGCGGGTGGTCTTCTTGACGATGCCGGCGACCAGCTCGCCCTCGCGCTCGGCGTACTGGCGCACCACCTCGGCGCGCTCGGCCTCGCGTACCTTCTGCACGATGACCTGCTTGGCGGTCTGGGCCGCAATACGGCCGAAGGCGGCGTTCTCGATCTGCTCCTCGACCACGTCCCCCAGCCCCAGCGGCGGGTCGCGGCGTTCGGCATAGGAGAGCTTGATCTCGGCGTCGGGATTCTCGAACTCGTCGTCCTCGATCACCTCCCAGCGGCGAAAGGTCTCGTACTCGCCCGTCTGGCGGTCGATATGCACCCTTACGCTGACCTCGCGCCCCTCGAAGCGCTTGCGCGATGCGCTGGCCAGCGCCGCTTCGACGGCCTCGAAGATCACGTTACGGGGCACGCCCTTTTCGTTGGAGATCGCATCCACGACCATCAGAATTTCTTTACTCATGCCTATGCCTCGCCAGAAAACCTGTTCTTGTGCACCAGCAACCTTGGCCGGCGACCTCAGTCTTCGAACCGGGGAACCACCCGTGCCTGATCGATGCTCTCGATGGGAAAGCAGTACTCCTCGCCGTCGAGCTGCAGCAGCACCTCGTCCTCTTCGACGCCGGCCAGCAGCCCCTGGAACTTGCGCCGCCCGTCGAAGGGAACGCGCAGCTTGAGCGCTACCTGGTGCCCAGCGAAGCGCGCGAACTGATCGAGGGTGAAGAGCGGACGATCCATGCCCGGCGACGAAACCTCCAGGCGATACTCCCCCGGAATGGGATCCTCCACGTCGAGCACGGCACTGACCTGGCGACTGACGTCGGCGCAATGATCCACGCTCACCCCCTCGGCATGATCAATGTAGATCACCAGTCGGGAGTGCTTGCCCTGGGGTCGATAGTCGATGCCCCAGAGTTCGAAGCCCATGGCGGTGACCACCGGCTCGATCAGCGCATATAGCGCAGCGTCCTTGAGTGCCACAGAAAGCTCCTACAGCCGTTGCATCAGGCACCTGGCCGGGAGTGAACAGGAAAGCTAGGTGGCTGATTGGCGTTGCCCGAACAAGCCCTGCCGGCCAGGCCGACAGTAAGCTGCTAACAAAAAGCCCCTTCGCAGGAAGGGGCCTTTCACAAGAAACCTGTAGTACCACTTTCGGCATCCTGCATCCCGTTCGGATGCCTGCCGGAAGATGGTAGCGGGGACCGGATTTGAACCGATGACCTTCGGGTTATGAGCCCGACGAGCTACCAGACTGCTCCACCCCGCAACATTCCAGGTCGGCGATTGTAGGCGCGATGCGGGCCTGAGTCAAGGTGACTTGAGCCAAGCGGGCGCCTACCCTCTTCCTGGTGCCAATCCTGCTTCTGACGACTCGCGACCCCTCGGGCCGCAGCGTTTCAGATGGTGCCGAAGGCGGGACTTGAACCCGCACGACCGTAAGGTCACTACCCCCTCAAGATAGCGTGTCTACCAATTCCACCACTTCGGCTTGCTAGACTGCCGGAGCCGCGACTCAGCCGTCGCTTTCCTCCAGCACTGGCGCGGTATTATCCACATCATCGGCGTCGTCGTCAAGGGTAGGCAGCCCGCGCTGCTGCTCGATCAGACGCGAGTCGGGAATGCCCGCTTCCGGCGCCTGCCCCGCCTGGCTGGCGAAGTAGGCCAGGGTCAGCGAGGTGGCGAAAAAGGCCGCCGCCAGCACCGCCGTGGTGCGCGAGAGGAAACCGCCGCTGCCGCGCGAGCCGAACACGGTCTGGGACGCGCCGCCGCCGAAGGCCGCACCGGCCTCGGCGCCCTTGCCCTGCTGTAGCAGGATGAGAACGACCAGCGCGATGGCGATCGCCACATGGATCATGAGAATGGCAACTTGCATGGGTTCAACCTGCTGACTGACAAATGGCTAGGAAATCGTCGACCTTGAGCGAAGCACCGCCCACCAGGCCGCCGTCGATGTCGGGCTGGGCCAACAGCTCAGCCGCGTTGCCGGCGTTCATGCTGCCGCCGTACAGCAGGCGCAAGCCTGCCGCGAGGTCACGATCGAAGCCGGCCTGGTACTCCCGGATGGCGGCCATGACCTCCTGGGCCTGCTGCGGCGTGGCGGTACGCCCGGTACCGATGGCCCACACCGGCTCGTAGGCGATGATCACGCGCTCGCGCTGGTCGGGTTCGAGACGCGCCATCGCGTAGCCCACCTGGCGCAGCACGACCTCCTGGGTCCGGCCGGCATCGCGCTCTTCCAGGGTCTCGCCCACGCACAGGATCGGCGTGATGTCGACGTTGAGCGCCGCCAGCAGCCGGTCGAGCACGGCCTCGTCACCTTCGCGGTAGAGCTGGCGCCGCTCGGAGTGGCCCGCCAGGGCGTACTCGACGCCGAACTCCCTGAGCATGCGCCCGCTCACCTCGCCGGTGCGAGCCCCGGAGTGCAGGGGATTCAGCGTCTGAGCGCCCAGGCGCAGCGGGGTACCGTCGAAGGCACGCCGCGCCGCGTCCAGATAGGGAAAGGGCGGCAGGATCACCACGTCCAGCGAAGCCGGCAGCGTCGTTTCGGCAAAGGCGCGACCGAACTCTTCGACCAGCGCGGCCGAACCGTTCATCTTCCAGTTCCCGGCGATCAGCGGCGTTCGCATGCTGCGTCCTCTTTCAAAGTGGAGCGAAATGGTATAGGAGCCGCCAGGCCAAGACAACCGCCGCAGCGTGTGTCAACCCAGCTCGCCCTCGACCTGGGCGGCCAGGCGGCTCGCCAGCCCTTCGACGTCGAGGTGAGCCCGCCCCTCGACCATCACACGGATCAGCGGTTCGGTGCCCGAAGGGCGCAGCAACACGCGCCCCTCCTCGCCCAGCTCCGCCTCCACCGCCGCCACGGCGTCCTTGACCGCCGGGCTCGCCATCAGCGCCTTGGCATCACTGCCCGGCATCAGGCGCACGTTGACCAGCGCCTGGGGCACCTTCTCCAGGCCGGCAAGCAGCACCTTGAGCGGCTTGCCCTCGCTGATCATGAGCGCCAGCACCTGCAGCGCCGAGACGATGCCGTCGCCGGTGCTCTGCACGTCGGCACAGACGATGTGGCCGGAGGATTCACCGCCGAGCTGCCAGCCGTTCTCCACCAGGCGCTCGACCACGTAGCGGTCGCCGACCTTGGCGCGCTCGAAGGGAATGCCCATGCCCTCGAGCGCCATGGCCAGGCCGAAATTGGTCATCAAGGTACCGACCACACCGCCGACCAGCTGGCCACGCTCGTGGCGGTCACGAGCGATGAGGTAGAGGATGTCGTCGCCGTCGACCTCGCGGCCGTCGGCATCGACCATCAGCACGCGGTCGCCGTCACCGTCGAAGGCGATGCCGAGGTCGGCGCCCTGCTGGATCACCGCGGCGCGCAGCGTCGCCGGCGAGGTCGAGCCGACCTCGCGATTGATGTTGAGGCCGTCGGGGCTGGCCCCTACCAGGCTGACCTCGGCGCCCAGCTCGCGGAACACGCTGGGGGCGATGTGGTAGGTAGCGCCATGGGCGCAGTCGAGCACCATGCGCAGGCCGTGCAGGCTGACGCGGTTCGGGATGGTCGACTTGCAGAACTCGATGTAGCGGCCGGCGGCGTCGTCGATGCGCACCGCCTTGCCCAGCTTGCCCGCCGCTACCGTCGTCAATGGCTCCTCGAGCATCGCCTCGATGCGCTCCTCGAGCGCGTCGGGAAGCTTGGTGCCGTCGGTGGAGAAGAACTTGATGCCGTTGTCGGCGAAGGGGTTGTGCGACGCCGAGATGACGATACCGGCGTCGGCACGGAAGGTTCGGGTGAGATAGGCGATGCCGGGCGTCGGCATCGGGCCGAGCAGCGCCACGTCGACGCCGGCCGCCGACAGCCCCGCTTCGAGCGCCGATTCGAACATGTAGCCCGAGATACGGGTGTCCTTGCCGATCAGCACCCGGGCGCGCCCCGACTCGCGCGCCAGCACCCGCCCCATGGCCCAGCCCAGCTTGAGCATGAAGTCCGGGGTGATGGGATACTCTCCGACCGTACCTCGTATGCCATCCGTACCGAAGTATTTTCTAGTCATTCTCGCAGCCTTCCCTTAGCACGGCCCAGGTCATGTTCACCGCATCCATGACCGGGCCAACGTCATGAACGCGCAAGATGCGCGCGCCGCGCTCGACGGCCAGCGACGCCAGCGCCAGGCCGCCGGGCAGGCGCTCCTCCACCGGCCGGCCCAGCACCTTGCCGATCAGGCTCTTGCGCGACATGCCCACCAGCAGCGGCAGCTCGAACTCGGCCAGGCGCTCCATGCGATGGAGCAGCCGCAGGTTGTGCTCGACGGTCTTGCCGAAGCCGAAACCGGGGTCAATCAGCAGGCGCTCGCGGCGCAGGCCGGCGGCCTCGCAGGCCGCCACCCGCTCGGCCAGAAAGCCATGCACCGCCTCCTCGATGGGCTCATCATAGCGGGGCGCCTGCTGCATGTCCTGCGGCTCACCCTGCATGTGCATCAGACACACCGGCAGCCCCGTGCCGAGCGCCGCCTCCAGCGCGCCCTCGCGCGCGAGCGAGCGAACGTCGTTGATCATGCCGGCGCCCAGCGCCGCGGTCTGGCGCATCACGTCGGGATTGCTGGTATCCACCGAGACCAGCGCATCGAGCTCGCATACCAGGCGCTCGACCACCGGCGCCACCCGGTCCAGCTCCTGCTGGGTGGAAACCGGCTGCGAGCCGGGACGGGTCGATTCGCCGCCCACGTCGATGATCGCCGCCCCTTCCGCCAGCATCTGCTCGGCGTGACGCAGGGCGTCATCGACGGCGACGTGGCGCCCGCCGTCGGAGAAGGAGTCGGGCGTGACGTTGAGTATGCCCATGATCCGGGGGTAGGAGAGGTCGAGGCGATGCCGCCCACACGGCAGCCAGGTCGGTGCGGGGTTGTCTGTCATGTCATGGATCCTGTGACGCAAGCCTGGGCCCGGGGCCCCATGGCAAAGGCGCCCCGTCGGGGCGCCTGCTTCGTACCGGTCGTCGTCACGACCCGGCGGGGCCGCCCAGCGGGTCGGAGGGACGGCGGCGGGGCCTCTCGTCTTCGTCCTCGTCGCCATGCCCGCCACCGGCACCGTCGCTCGGTTCCTGGGCGGATTCCTCGTCACGCTTGGGCTCGGCCTCGCCGCCGATGGGGGCGCCGGATCCGGAGTCGCCGTCTTCCCAATCCTTGGGCGGACGCGGAGTGCGGCCCTCCATGATGTCCCTGAGCTGGTCGGCGTCGATGGTCTCGTACTGCATCAGCGCCTCGGCCATGGCGTCGAGCTTGTCGCGATTCTCCTCGAGAATCTGCTGCGCCTTGGCGTAGCACTCGTCGATGATCTTGCGTACTTCCTTGTCGAGCCGGGTCGTGGTCTCGCCCGACTTGAGCTTGCCGCCGCCCTGACCCGGGCCGCCGAGGAACTGGTGCGACTCGTCCTCGTCGTACATGATCGGCCCCATCTCTTCGGAGAGGCCCCACTTGGCCACCATGTTGTGGGCCAGTTCGGTGGCGCGCTTGATGTCGTTCGAGGCCCCGGTGGTGACACCGTTCGGCCCCAGCGTCATCTCCTCGGCGATGCGCCCGCCGAACAGCGAACAGATCTGGCTGATGATCTGCTGGCGCGACAGGCTGTAGCGATCCTGTTCGGGCAGGAACATGGTTACGCCCAAGGCGCGGCCACGCGGGATGATGGTGACCTTGTAGACCGGATCGTGCTCCGGCATCACCAGGCCGATGATGGCGTGGCCCGACTCGTGGTAGGCGGTGTTGAGCTTCTCCTTGTCGGTCATGACCATGGAGCGGCGCTCGGCACCCATCATGATCTTGTCCTTGGCCAGCTCGAGTTCCTCCATGCCCACCAGGCGCTTGTTGCGCCGCGCGGCGAACAGCGCCGCCTCGTTGACCAGGTTGGCCAGGTCGGCGCCGGAGAAGCCCGGCGTGCCGCGGGCGATCAGCGACGGCTTGACGTCGTCGGCCAGCGGCACCTTGCGCAGGTGCACGTTGAGAATGTGTTCACGACCACGGATGTCGGGCAGCGGCACCACCACCTGGCGGTCGAAGCGGCCCGGGCGCAGCAGCGCGGGGTCGAGCACGTCGGGCCGGTTGGTGGCGGCGATGACGATGATGCCCTCGTTGGCCTCGAAGCCGTCCATCTCCACCAGCAGCTGGTTCAGCGTCTGCTCGCGCTCGTCGTTGCCGCCGCCCATGCCGGCGCCGCGCGAGCGGCCCACGGCGTCGATCTCGTCGATGAAGATGATGCACGGCGCCTGCTTCTTGGCCTGCTCGAACATGTCACGCACGCGGGAGGCACCCACGCCGACGAACATCTCGACGAAGTCGGAGCCGGAGATCGAGAAGAATGGCACCTTGGCCTCGCCGGCGATGGACTTCGCCAGCAGCGTCTTGCCGGTGCCCGGCGGGCCCACCATCAGCACGCCGCGCGGGATGGTGCCGCCCAGGCGCTGGAACTTGGAGGGGTCGCGCAGGAAGTCGACCAGCTCCTCGACCTCCTCCTTGGCTTCGTCGCAGCCGGCGACGTCGGCGAAGGTGGTCTTGATCTGGTCCTGGGAGAGCAGCTTGGCCTTGGACTTGCCGAAGCTCATCGGGCCGCCCTTGCCGCCGGCGCCCCCCTGCATCTGGCGCATGAAGAACATGAAGATGGCGAGAATCAGCAGGATCGGGAAGCTGGCGATCAGCAGCCGCGTCCACAGGCTCTGCTGCTGCGGCTCCTTGCCCACCACGGTGACGTTGTTGGAGAGCAGGTCATCCATCAGCTTGGGATCTTCCGCCGCTGGCCGGATGGTCTGGAACTGCGACCCGTCGGCGCGCTCGCCGGTGATGGTGTAGCCATCGATGGTCACGCTGCGGATCTGCTGGTTCTGCACCTGCTGGACGAACTGCGAATAGTTCATCGTCTGCGGCGTGCCATCGACAGAGAAATTGTTGAACACCGTCAGCAGCACCGCCGCGATGACCAACCACAGGATCAGATTCTTCGCCATATCGTTCAAGGGACCACCCTCATTGCAAGCATCTCTCGGCCGTAACGCCTGGCACCGTGACCACAAGGGACCACTGGTAACGCCTGGCACCGTGACCACAAGGGACCACTGTATGACCACAGGCGGGCAGGGCATGTTCCTCCCGGCCTTCTTGCCCACACTGTGACACAGTTGGGCCGCGCTGTCCGGTCATTGCGCCGTTAGTCTGTCTCTATCGGAAGGGCCGAGCCGGCGGTGCCGGCTCAGCCGCGGAAACCATCCGCCAGCAGGTAGACCTCGCGCGAACGAGCGCGGGAGGCCTCCGGCTTGCGGGTCACCACCTTGCCGAAGCTGTCACGCAGCTCCTTCAGGTAGGCATCGAAGCCTTCGCCCTGGAACACCTTGGCCAGGAAACGGCCGCCGGGACGCAGGGTCTGGCGCGCCAGGTCCAGCGCCAGCTCCACCAGGTACATCGCCTGGGGCTGGTCGATGGCGCTCATACCACTCATATTGGGGGCCATGTCGGACATCACAAGGTCCACCGGGCGGCCGCCCAAGGCGGCGAGGATCGCCTCGAGCACCGCCTCCTCGGTGAAATCGCCCTGAATGAACTCGACGCCGGCCAGGGCATCCATCTCGAGGATATCCGAGGCGATGACCAGCCCCTCCGGCCCCACCCGGTCCGCCGCCACCTGGCTCCAGCCGCCGGGGGCGGCGCCCAGGTCGATCACGCTCATGCCGGGCTTGAACAGCCGGTCCTTGTCGTCGAGCGCAAGCAGCTTGTAGCTGGCGCGGCTACGGTAGCCGTCCTGCCAGCTCTGCTGCACGAAGCGGTCGTCGAAGTGTTCCTTGAGCCAGGAAGCCGAACTCTTGCTGGCAGCCGGCTTGCCACCGCGGGGCGGGGAAGTGGATCGAGCCACACGATCACCTTGACTGAAGCTGCCGAACCTCGCGAGCACGCCGGCCCGGTTCGGTGGGATGCGGAGCGGGTCGAGGCCGAACTCGAGCCTCGCCCTGCTTTCGCCGGCGCGCGTTTCACCGTACCATGGCAGGTTACGCGCAACCGGGAAGACGCAAGATACCATGAGCTTGTCACAGGCACAAAAGAAAGCATTTCGCAGCATCGGTCATCACCTCAACCCGGTGGTGACGGTGTCGGAGAACGGGGTTTCCGAGGGCGTGCTGGCAGAGCTCGACCGGGCGCTCGCCGACCATGAGCTGATCAAGGTGAAGCTGGCCCTGGCCGAGCGCGACGACCGTGCCGCCATGCTCGAGGAGCTGCTCGCCGCCAGCGGCGCCGAGCGCGTGCAGACCATCGGCAAGATGGCGCTGCTCTACCGCAGAAACCCCCAGGCCAACCCCAAGCTCTCCAACGTCAAGCGCTTCGAGAACCATCACGGTCGCCACTAGGCGCCGACGCGCCAGCGGCGACCCCGGGCTCCGAGCTGCGGGGCACTCCACAAAAAGCCCGCGACAAACGGCCGCGGGCTTTTTGCTGGCTCGTCGCTCGTGGCTCAGCGATGCTCGACGCTCGAGATCTCGTACTCGACCTCGCCGCCCGGCGTGCTGACCACCACCACGTCGCCCTCCTCCTTGCCGATCAGGGCACGGGCGATGGGCGAGGTAACCGAGATCTTGCCGGCCTTGATGTCGGCCTCGTCCTCGCCGACGATCTGGTAGGAGACCTCCTCGTCGTTGCCGAGATTGATCAGCTCGACGGTGACGCCGAAGATCACCTTGCCGGTCTGCGGCAGCTTGTGCACGTCGATCACCTGGGCGCTCGCGAGCTTGCTCTCGATCTCCTGGATACGTCCTTCGATGAAGCCCTGCTGCTCGCGCGCCGCGTGGTATTCGGCATTCTCCTTGAGATCGCCGTGCTCACGGGCCTCGGCAATCGCCGCGATCACCCTGGGACGCGCCTCGCCCTTGAGCTCCTCGAGCTCCTTGCGCAGGCGTGCCTCACCGGCAACGGTCATCGGGACCTTGTTCATTGCGTTGCTCCTGCATGCAGTTCCTGTAGCCGCCGCACCGTAATTTCGTTGCCATATTCCAGCGCCATGCAAACGGCACTCGCCCCTGCCAGGGTGGTGGCATAGGGTACCTTGCGGGCCAGCGCGGTACGGCGGATGACCGAGGAGTCGTTGATCGCCTGGCGACCCTCGGTGGTATTGACGATATAGGCGATGTCGTCGTTCTTGAGCAGATCGACGATATGCGGACGACCTTCGTAAACCTTGTTGACGACCTCGACCTCGAGGCCGGCGGCTTCGAGGGCGGTGGCGGTACCGCGGGTCGCGCACAGGGTGAACCCCAAGCCTAGCAGAGAACGCGCCACCTCGATAACACCCGCCTTGTCAGGATCGCGCACCGAGAGGAACGCCTTGCGCTCGCCCGAAAGCGCCGGGATCGCCTCGCCGGCCCCCAGCTGCGCCTTGTAGAAGGCCTCGGCGAAGGTATCGCCGGAGCCCATCACCTCGCCGGTGGACTTCATCTCCGGCGACAGGATCGGGTCGACGCCGGGGAACTTGTTGAACGGGAACACCGCCTCCTTGACGCTGAAGAAGTGCGGCACGACCTCGCGGGTGAAACCCTGCTCGGCCAGCGTCTTGCCCGCCATGCAGCGTGCGGCGACCTGGGCCAGCGAGGTGCCGATGCACTTGGAGACGAAGGGCGCGGTGCGCGAGGCGCGCGGGTTGACCTCGATGACGTAGATCTCACCGTCCTGCCATGCCAGCTGCACGTTCATCAGCCCCACCACGCCGAGCTCGAGAGCCATGCGCTTGACCTGCTCGCGCATCTCGTCCTGCACCGCGGCGGGCAACGAGTAGGGCGGCAGCGCGCAGGCGGAGTCACCGGAGTGCACGCCGGCCTGCTCGATGTGCTGCATGATGCCGCCGATCACCACCTCGTGGCCGTCGGAGACGGCATCGATGTCGATCTCGATGGCGGCGTTGAGGAAGTGGTCGAGCAGCACCGGCGAGTCGTTGGAGACCTTGACCGCGTGGGTCATGTAGTTCTCCAGCTCGTCGGCGGAGTAGACGATCTCCATGGCACGACCGCCGAGCACGTAGCTCGGGCGCACCACCAGCGGGTAGCCGATCGCCTCGGCCTTGACGAAGGCCTCGTCGAAGCTGCGCGCGGTGGCGTTGGGCGGCTGCTTGAGGCCCAGCTTGTCGATCATCTGCTGGAAGCGCTCGCGGTCCTCGGCGCGGTCGATGGCGTCCGGGGTGGTGCCGATGATCGGCACGCCGGCGGCCTCGAGCTCGCGGGCGAGCTTGAGCGGGGTCTGGCCGCCGAACTGCACGATCACGCCGACCGGCTGCTCCTTGTCGGCGATCTCCAGCACGTCCTCCAGGGTCACCGGCTCGAAATAGAGACGGTCGGAGGTGTCGTAGTCGGTGGAGACGGTCTCCGGGTTGCAGTTGACCATGATGGTTTCAAAGCCGTCGTCGCGCATGGCGAAGGCGGCGTGAACGCAACAGTAGTCGAACTCGATGCCCTGGCCGATACGGTTGGGTCCGCCGCCCAGCACCATGATCTTCTGGCGCTCGGAGACCTCGGCCTCGCACTCCTCCTCGTAGGTGGAGTACATGTAGGCGGTGTTTGATGCGAACTCGGCGGCGCAGGTGTCGACGCGCTTGTAGACCGGGCGAATCCCGGCCTTCTGGCGAGTCCTGCGGAACTCCTTCTCGGAGACGCCGAGCAGCTTGGCCAGGCGCGCGTCGGAGAAGCCCTTGCGCTTGAGACCGAACAGCTCCCGGGCGCTGAGCTCGGAGAGCGAGCGCCTGGCCACGTCCTGCTCGATGCGCACCAGGTCCTCGAGCTGGACCAGGAACCAGGGGTCGATCTTGGTCAGGGCGAAGATCTCCGCCACGCTCATGCCGCTGCGCATGGCATCGGCAACATAGAAGATGCGCTCGGCGCCGGCGGCCTGCAGCTCGCCCTTGATATGCGCCATGGCGTCGTCGCTGAATTCAGTGACCTTGGGGTCGAGGCCGTCGTTACCGGTCTCGAGCCCGCGCAGCGCCTTCTGCAGCGACTCCTGGAAGGTGCGCCCGATGGCCATCACCTCGCCCACCGACTTCATCTGGGTGGTCAGGCGGTCGTTGGCCTGGGGGAACTTCTCGAAGGTGAAGCGCGGGATCTTGGTGACCACGTAGTCGATGGACGGCTCGAACGAGGCCGGGGTGCGCCCGCCGGTGATGTCGTTGGAGAGCTCGTCCAGGGTGTAGCCCACCGCCAGCTTGGCGGCGATCTTGGCGATCGGAAAGCCGGTGGCCTTGGAGGCCAGCGCCGAGGAGCGCGACACCCGCGGGTTCATCTCGATCACGACCATGCGCCCGGTATCCGGGTCGACGCCGAACTGCACGTTGGAGCCGCCGGTCTCGACGCCGATCTCGCGCAGCACCGCCAGCGAGGCGTCGCGCATGATCTGGTACTCCTTGTCGGTCAGCGTCTGCGCCGGGGCCACGGTGATGGAGTCGCCGGTGTGCACGCCCATGGGGTCGAAGTTCTCGATCGAGCAGACGATGATGCAGTTGTCGTTCTTGTCACGAACGACCTCCATCTCGTACTCCTTCCAGCCCAGCAGCGACTCGTCGATCAGCAGCTCGTGGTTGTTGGAGAGCTCGAAGCCGCGGGTGCAGATCTCCTCGAACTCCTCCTTGTTGTAGGCCACGCCGCCGCCGGAGCCGCCCATGGTGTAGGAGGGACGGATGATCACCGGGAAGCCCAGCGACTCCTGGATGCGCCAGGCCTCCTCCATGCTGTGGGCGACCTCGGCCTTGGGACACTCCAGGCCGATGCGCTTCATGGCCTGGTCGAACAGGTCGCGGTCCTCGGCCTTGTTGATGGCGTCGGCGTTGGCGCCGATCATCTCCACGCCGTACTTCTCGAGCACGCCGTGTTTGTCCAGGTCGAGCGCGCAGTTGAGCGCGGTCTGGCCACCCATGGTGGGCAGGATCGCATCGGGGCGCTCGGCCTCGATGATCTTCTCCACCGCCTGCCAGGTGATCGGCTCGATGTAGGTGGCATCGGCCATGGCCGGGTCGGTCATGATGGTGGCCGGGTTGGAGTTGACCAGGATGACCCGGAAGCCCTCCTCGCGCAGCGCCTTGCAGGCCTGGGCGCCGGAGTAGTCGAATTCGCACGCCTGGCCGATGACGATGGGGCCGGCGCCAATGATCAGGATGCTGTTGAGGTCGGTACGCTTGGGCATGTCGGTTCCCGCGGCTGGATTCGTTGAAATCAGGCGATTAAGACGGGGCGGCGCCGCTCAGCGGCGCTCGCGCATCATCGTCACGAAGCGGTCGAACAGCGGCGACACGTCGCGCGGTCCGGGGCTCGCTTCCGGGTGGCCCTGGAAGCTGAAGGCCGGACGGTCGGTCAGCTCGATGCCCTGCAGCGTGCCGTCGAACAGCGAGCGGTGAATGGCGCGCACGTTGCCCGGCAGGCTCGCTTCGTCGACGGCGAAGCCATGGTTCTGGCTGGTGATCATCACGCGGCCGCTGTCGAGGTCCTGCACCGGGTGGTTGGCACCGTGGTGGCCGTGATTCATCTTCACCGTCTTGGCGCCGGCGGCCAGCGCCAGCAGCTGGTGGCCCAGGCAGATGCCGAACACCGGCACGTTGGTCTCGAGGATCTCGCGGATCGCCGCGATGGCGTAGTCGCAGGGCTCGGGGTCGCCGGGGCCGTTGGCCAGCAGGATGCCGTCCGGGTTGCGCGCCAGCACCTCGGCGGCCGGGGTCTGGGCCGGCACCACGCTGAGGCGACAGCCGCGCGAGGCGAGCATGCGCAGGATGTTGTACTTCACGCCGTAGTCGTAGACCACCACGTGGAAGGGACGCTCGCTGCCGCCGGCATCGACGTTGCCCTGGCCCAGCACCCACTCCGCCTCGCTCCACTCGTAGGCCTCGCGGCACGAGACCTCCTTGGCCAGGTCCATGCCCTTGAGGCCCGGAAAATCGCGCGCCGCCGCCAGGGCGCGCTCGACGGCGTCGGCGCCCTCGGCCTCCCGCCCCGCCAGGATCGCCCCGTTCTGGGCACCCTTGTCGCGCAGGATGCGGGTCAGCCGGCGGGTGTCGATATCGGCGATGCCGAGCACGTTCTGGCCCTTCAGGTAATCGGAGAGCGACTGCTCGGAGCGGAAGTTGCTGGCGATCAGCGGCAGGTCGCGGATCACCAGGCCGGCGGCGGCGATCGAGCCCGACTCGACGTCCTCGGCGTTGATGCCGGTGTTGCCGATGTGCGGATAGGTGAGGGTCACGATCTGTCGGGTATAGGAGAGGTCGGTGAGGATCTCCTGATAGCCGGTCATGGCCGTATTGAACACCACCTCGCCGCTGGTTTGCCCATCGGCGCCGATGGCGGTGCCGTGAAACACACTGCCGTCTTCCAGGGCCAGTATCGCGGGTCTGTTCAATGCGGGGCTGTTCAAGACAAGGTCCTCCCATGCTGGTGCGAGCCTGAGGGGCACAGGCTCGGCGGCTATCGTCACAGCGACAGATTCGGCTCGTAAAAAAGCGGGACGAAGCCGATAAGGAACCGGTTTCATCCCGCTTGTTGTCTGTTTGCTCGGGGGCTGGCCACGCAACAAGCGCGCAGTTGGACTGCTGTTTTCAGGCGCCCGGCCAAAATTTTGGAGATGTTACAGGATTCTGCCCTTCTCGACCACCCCTTTAGTCCAAGCCCAGCACGTCCTGCATACCGTACCGCCCGTTGTTCTTGTCGGCGACCCAACGCGCCGCGCGCACCGCGCCCTTGGCGAAAGTCATGCGGCTAGAGGCCTTGTGGGTAATCTCGATGCGCTCGCCCTCGGTGGCGAACATCACCGTGTGCTCGCCGACGATATCGCCGGCGCGCACCGTGGCGAAGCCGATCTCCTTGTCGGTCCGCGGCCCGCACTGGCCGACGCGCTCGAACACGCCGTGCTCCTTCAGCGTGCGGCCGAGGCTCTCGGCCACCACCTCGCCCATCCTCAGCGCGGTGCCGGAGGGCGAGTCGACCTTGTGACGATGGTGGGCCTCGATCACTTCGATGTCGTAGCCCTCGTCGCCCAGCGCCCGGGCCGCGGTTTCGAGAAGCTTCAGGGTCAGGTTCACCCCCACGCTCATGTTGGGGGCAAAGACGAAGGGCAACCTGTCACGATAGCCGTCGAGTTCGGCCAGCTCATCGTCGGCAAGCCCGGTGGTACCAATCACCATGCGCTTGTCGTGCGCCGCGCAGAAGGCCAGGTTGGCCAGCGTCACCCGCGGCGCGGTGAAGTCGATCAGCACATCGAAGTCGTCGACGATGGCGTCGAGGGAATCCACCGCGGCGACGCCCAGCTTGCCGAGTCCCGCCAGCTCGCCGATATCGGCCCCGGCCAGCGAACTGCCCGGCTCGACGATACCGCCGGCCAGGGTGGCGCCGGCATCCTGCTGCACGGCGTTGACCAGGGTGCGGCCCATGCGGCCGGCGACACCGACGATGGCGATACGGGTCATGCGGACTCCTGCGAAATCTGACGAGTGGGGATCGAGGCAGTATACCAGAGCCACGGCCCCACTGGCCGAGCGCTTGGGCAAGTCAGGCGCCGTCACCCACACTGGTCATAACGATATCCGAGCAAGGAGCGCCATGACGACGACACCGGAGCTGTCCCCCGACCACCCGCTGCCGGCGCTGCTGGAGCGCCACCGGCGCCTGCTGCTCACCGGTCCGCCCGGCAGTGGCAAGACCACCCTCGCGCGTCAGGTGGCCACCCACCTGGCCGAGCGCGGCGAGGTGTGTCACTGCCTCGCCGCCGACCCCGGCCTGCCCGGCTTCGGCCCGCCCGGTGCCATCTGCCTGGGGCGCTGGGACGTGCACCTGGGCGCCTGGCGCCTGGAAGCCCTCGAGGCGCTGACCACCCTCGACAGCGCCCGCTTCCGCCTGCCCCTGGTCGAGGCGGTACGCCGCCTGGCCCAGCGAGTCGGGCCCGGGGCGCTGCTGGTCGACGCCCCCGGCGTGGAGCGCGGCATCGGGGGCGCCGAGCTGCTGCCGGCGCTGGCCGGCGCCGCCGGCGTGGGTGCCGTGGTGCGCCTGGCGCCGGCCCACCAGCCCGATCCGTATCCCCATGAACGCGCCGCGCTGGGCCTCGCGACGCTGCAGCTGGCGGCCGACGCCGCGGCCCGGCACCCCGGCAAGCAGCAGCGCAAAGAGTGGCGCACCGCGGCGTGGGATGCCTACCTGGCGCAGGCGAAGGAGCAGGAGCTGCCCCTGGCAGCGCTGGCCATCCTCGGCACGCCGCCACCGAACGATGCCGCCCACGCCTGGCAGGGACGCCAGGTCGGCCTGCTCGACGCCACCGGCAACAGCCTGGCACTGGGCGAGGTGCTGGCGCTGGAGGGCGACATGCTGCGACTGCTGGCGCCCGCGCTGAGCGCCACGCCCCGCCGGCTGGTGATACGCGACGCCGTTCGTCGTCGCGAGGGCGGCCTCGGTACCGCCGCGCACGTCCCATCGCCACGCACGTCACCGACATGCCGCGAGGAGGAGCCGGCACTTACCCCGGCACTGGACGAGCAGTTCATCGGCCCGCGCCCGACGCTGCGCCTGGGCAACATGCGCGCCACGCTGGTCAACGGCGTGTTCGGCGACCCGCTGCTGCACCTGCGTCTGCGCCACCGCAAGCGCAGCCTGCTGTTCGACCTGGGCGATCCCGGCCGGCTGCCGGCACGGCTGGCCCACCAGGTCAGCGACGTGTTCGTCAGCCATGCCCACGCCGACCACATCGGCGGCTTCCTGTGGCTGCTGCGCTCACGCATCGGCGACTACTCGCCCTGCCGGGTCTACGGCCCGCCCGGGCTCGCCGGCCACCTGGACGGCTTTCTGCGCGGCATCCTGTGGGATCGGGTGGAGGAGAAGGCGCCCCGCTTCGAAGTCTTCGAGCTGCACGGCGAGCGCCTGGCACATTACCGCCTGGTGGCAGGCCAGCCGATGAAGGCGCTCTCCCCGCGCGAGGTGGACGCCGGTGTGATCCACGCCGAGCCCGGCTTTCGCGTCAGAGCGACCACCCTGGACCACGGCACCCCGGTACTGGCCTTCGCCTATGAGCCGGAAACCCAGCTCAAGGTGCGCAAGGAGGGGCTCGAGGCCCACGGCTGGGCGCCGGGACCCTGGCTCGGCGAGCTCAAGCAGCGCATGCTGGAGCGCGATGACGCGGGCGATATCGCGCTGCCCGATGGCAGCCGGCGCCCGGTCGCCGAGCTGGCGGAGCTGCTGCTGTTCTCGCAGCCGGGCCAGCGCCTGGTCTACGCCACCGACTTCGGCGACACCCCCGAGAACCGCGAGCGCCTGCGCTCGCTGGCCCAAGGCGCCGAGGTGCTGTTCTGCGAGGCCTCGTTCCGCGAGGATCAGGCCGAGCAGGCCCGGCGCACCGGCCACCTGACCGCCCGCGCCTGCGGCGAGATCGCCGCCGCGGCCGGGGTCGGCCAACTGGTGCCGTTCCACTTCTCGCGCCGCCACGTGGAGGACGTGCAGGCGCTCTACGCCGAGATTCGCCGCCACTTCCCGCGGCTGGCCGCCACGCCTGGCAGCGAGCCGGATACCGAGGCACTGGATTAGCGCGCTTGAGCCCCTTTGCCATCCTGACGCAGCAGCAGGCCGATGGCAGCGAGCACCAGCGCGCTGCCCGGCAGCCAGTGCCAGCCGATCTGCTCGGGTGCGGTGGCGAACAGCAGCAACATCGAGACGAACGGCACCATGTAGCCGTAGGCGGTGACGGCGCCGGGCGTGAGTACCGCCGTGGCACGCTGCATCAGCCAGAAGGTGAGCGCACTGGAGAAGAGCCCGAGATAGATCACCAGGGTCAGGTCCTGCCAGCGCATCGCTATGAGCTGGCCGGCGGGCTCGATGGCGAGGCCCAGCAGGCCGATGGCGAGCCCGCCCAGGCCCAGGCTCCAGAAGGTGCGCACCGCCGCCGATTCGGGCAGCCACTCCCGCGCCAGCCCCCACTTGCTGAGCACCGGATAGAGCGCCGACGACACGCAGCCGAGGAAGAACACCGCCTCGCCGATGCCCAGCTGCATGGCTTCGCCATGACGGCGCGCCTCGGCAGCGGCGAGCCCCAGCGCGCCCGCCGCGCCCAGCGCGAGAATGGCCGGCAGCTGCCAGCCCGGCCGCTCGACGCGAAAGCCGAGCCCCAGCAGGTAGGCCAGCAGCGGCACGGTGACGTAGAGGGTGGCCATGGAGAGCGCGGTGGCATGGTGGGCGGCCCAGAACATGGCACCGAAGAAGCCGGCCAGGCACAGCCCCATCAGCGTGTAGAGCGGCAACACCCGCCAGGGCGGCAGGAACTCGGACGAGCGCCGCGCCAGCCACCACAGCCCGGCGCAGGCAATGGCGAAACGCAGAGCGGTGAGCGACAGCGGAGGAAGCTTGCCCATCAGTTCCACGGCGGGAAACGACAGCCCCACCAGCAGCGCCCAGAGCAGCATGCCCAGATGGGCCAGGCGCGGTGATATCGGCGCGCTCAATTTTCCCAGACGATGGCCAGGTCCTCGTCGCCCGCCATGCGCTGCAGGTGGGAATCCACCACGCCCTCCAGGCGATCGAGGGTCTCCTCGTCCAGCGCCTCGATGGCCACCAGCAGCTTGCCCGGTGCCACGCGCATCACACAGGAGCCCTCCTCGAACGCCACGCGGCTCTCCTCCTCGCCCTGCTCCACCTCCAGCTTGTGCGCCCAGTGCTTGCACAGCCGGCTCATCAGCCTCGCCCCGGACTCGGTAGCGATCTCGGCACGCGACATCGGCATAACAACGATCTCCCTTCGCATTGAAGTTAACAGACTAAGACGCCGGGGCGGGTTGGCGCCAGACCCGCGGTGCAGGGCCACACGAAACGATTGGTTCGATTAGTTGACTCCTTGCAACCCGGCCGACGTGGTAACTTGATTTCAGAATTGCATGGGGAGAAAGGAAGACAATGAAATGCTCGACGCACTTGCCTACCTAACTCGCTTGAGAGTTGGGCAACGCCGGGGGCATCCGGCACCCAACAAGCCTTGCTTGTTATTAGCGATCATCTGCGAAATCCAGACTGGCCATGTCGCATCGAACCGGGTCATCCTCGACGCCCGCCTGTTGGCGCGCTACCACGATATCTACGAAGTGCTTACTGGCGAGCGGCACAAGGCCAGTGCCTGGCTTCCCTTGTGGCACCTTCGCAGCGACAAGGGACCATCTGGGAAACTCTGGTCACCCGAATATGCGGAAAAGGTTGCTGGACTGGCAAGCCAGCTCGGCCAACCGAAGTCCCTCAATCAACTCTTGGAGCGCTTCCGCTCTGCGCGGCTCGATCCCGTGCTCTTCTCGGCGCTACAGGACCGGCAGTCGGCCGATGAGGCTTGCGCCCTGATCGCTCAATGCTATCTAGCATCGGATCCGACGGCCTACGAAGACCTCCTGACCTACCTTGAGACGGCGCTGGCCAGCGGCGAATATGAGAAGCATCCCGAGCGGCTGAAGGGCAATATCCAAGAATCACACAAGAAGTATGCTCGCTCCGTCGCCTTCCGCTCCTTGGTACTGGAGGCCTACGACTACCGATGCGCAGCCAGCCGGCTGCGCTATATCACTCCGGATTACCGCTACCTGGTGGAAGCGGCCCACTTGATACCTTTCTCCGAGAGCCAGGACGACCGTCCCGTCAATGGCCTGGCTCTGACCCCCAACCTGCACTGGGCAATGGATAATCACTTGATCGCCCCTGGTCCCGACCATCGCTGGCACCTTAGTCCCACGGTTGATCCCTTGGTGGCCGACAACCGCTGGCTCTGGGAGCTGGACGGACTACCTTTGGTGTTGCCCCGGGATCCGCAGCGGCAACCGGCCAGAGAAGCCCTGGCCTGGCGACTAGATCATCTGGAGCGCTGAGCCACGACATAATAAGGCCCCGACATCTGGGGCGATGCCGGGGCCTTGTTAGCATGAGAAGCAGGAGCCCTTTACGGCTTCATGTCCTCGAAGAACTTCTTCACGCCGTCGAAGAAGCTGGTCTTCTTCGGCGAGTGGCTGCGGCTGTTGCTGCCGTCGAGGCTCTCCTGGAGCTGGCGCAGCAGCGCCTTCTGCTCCTCGTTGAGGTTGACAGGTGTCTCCACCACCACCTTGCACAGCAGGTCGCCGGGGGGGCCTCCGCGTACCGGCTTGACGCCCTTGCCGCGCAGGCGGAACAGCTTGCCGGTCTGGGTCTCGGGCGGGATCTTGAGCTTGACCCGGCCGTCCAGCGTGGGCACCTCGAGTTCGCCGCCCAGGGCGGCGTCGACGAAGTTGATCGGTACCTCGCACTGCAGGTGCTTGCCGTCGCGCTGAAAGATGTGGTGCGGCTTGATCGCCACCTGCACGTAGAGATCGCCCGGCGGGCCGCCGTTGATGCCCGATTCGCCCTCGCCATTGAGACGAATGCGATCGCCGCTGTCCACCCCGGCGGGGATCTTCACCGACAGGGTGCGGGTTTCGCGCGTGCGGCCCTCGCCGTGGCACTTGTGGCACGGCACCTTGATGTGCACGCCGCTGCCGTGACAGGTCGGGCAGGTCTGCTGCACGGCGAAGAAGCCCTGCTGCATGCGCACCTGGCCGTGGCCGTTGCAGGTGGGGCAGGTCTCCTTGGTGGAACCCGGCTCGGCACCGCTGCCGTCGCAGCGGTCGCACTCCACGTGGCGCGGCACGCGGATATCGACCGTGGTACCGGCGACGGCGCTCTCGAGATCGAGCTCGAGGTTGTAGCGCAGGTCGCTGCCGCGCTGCGGGGCATGGGGGCTGCGCCGGCCACCGCCGCCGCCGAAGATGTCGCCGAAGACGTCGCCGAAGATGTCGCTGAAGCCGCCGGCGCCCGCGCCGCCGAAACCGCCGCCACCGAAGCCGCCGGCCTGGCCGTCGACCCCGGCATGGCCGAACTGGTCGTAGGCGGCGCGCTTCTCGCCGTCGGAGAGGATTTCGTAGGCCTCGGACACCTCACGGAAGCGCTCGGCCGCCGTGTCATCGTCCGGATTGCGGTCCGGATGGTACTTCTGCGCCAGCCGTCGGTAGGCCTTCTTGATGTCCTTCGTGTCGGCGCCCCGCTCGACGCCGAGCACCTCGTAATAATCGCGTTTGGACATGGGTCCATGCGCCTCCTGGTCTAGGCAGATCTGCCCGATCCGCGGAAACGGCAACGCGGGAGTCGTCCCCCCGCGCTACCGTCGTCCGTGGCATCGCCTTGGCGATTACTGCTTCTTCTGGTCGTCGTTGACTTCTTCGTACTCCGCGTCGACCACGTCCTCATCCGGCTTGCCATCGCCCCCGGCCTGCTCGCCGCCGGCCTGCTGAGCGGCTTCGGCCTGCTCGGCGTACATCTTCTGGGCGAGCTGGCCGGACGCCTCGGTCAGCGCATCGAGCTTGGCCTGGATGGCGTCCTTGTCGTCGCCCTTGAGCGCCTCTTCCAGCTCACTGATGGCGCTTTCGATGGCCTGCTTCTCCTCGTCGCTGGCCTTGTCGCCGGCCTCGCTGAGGGTCTTGCGCGAGGCGTGGATCATGCCGTCGGCCTGATTGCGCAGCTGGACGAGTTCCTCGAACTTCTTGTCCTCGTCGGCATGCGCCTCGGCGTCGCGGACCATCTGCTCGATCTCCTCATCCGAGAGCCCGCTGGAGGCCTTGATGACGATCGACTGCTCCTTGCCGGTGGCCTTGTCCTTGGCCGAGACGTTGAGGATGCCGTTGGCGTCGAGGTCGAACGCCACCTCGATCTGCGGCACGCCGCGCGGCGCCGGCGGGATGTCGGCCAGGTCGAAGCGGCCCAGCGACTTGTTCTGGCCGGCCTGCTTGCGCTCGCCCTGCAGCACGTGGATGGTCACGGCGGTCTGGTTGTCGTCCGCGGTCGAGAAGGTCTGGGTCTTCTTGGTCGGGATGGTGGTGTTCTTCTCGATCAGCGGGGTCATCACGCCGCCCAGGGTCTCGATCCCCAGGGTCAGCGGAGTGACGTCGAGCAGCAGCACGTCCTTGACGTCGCCGCCCAGCACGCCGCCCTGGATCGCCGCGCCCACGGCCACGGCCTCGTCCGGGTTGACGTCCTTGCGCGCCTCCTTGCCGAAGAAGTCGGCCACCTTCTTCTGCACCAGCGGCATGCGGGTCTGGCCACCGACCAGGATCACGTCGTCGATCTCGTTGGCGGACAGCCCGGCGTCGGCCAGCGCGGTCTTGCACGGCCCCATGGAGCGCTGCACCAGCTCCTCCACCAGCGACTCCAGCTTGGCCCGGGTCACCTTCACGTTGAGGTGCTTGGGCCCGGTGTTGTCGGCGGTGATGTAGGGCAGGTTGACGTCGGTCTGCTGCGCGCTTGACAGCTCGATCTTGGCCTTCTCGGCGGCTTCCTTGAGGCGCTGCATGGCCAGGTTGTCGCCGGAGAGATCGATGCCGCTGTCGGCCTTGAACTGATCGACCAGGTAGTTGATCAGCTTCATGTCGAAGTCTTCACCGCCGAGGAAGGTGTCGCCGTTGGTGGCCAGCACCTCGAACTGGGTCTCGCCGTCGACGTCGGCCACCTCGATGATCGAGATGTCGAAGGTACCGCCGCCCAGGTCGTACACGGCGATGGTCTTGTCGCCGCGCGCCTTGTCCATGCCGTAGGCCAGCGCCGCCGCAGTGGGCTCGTTGATGATGCGCTTGACCTCGAGGCCGGCGATGCGCCCGGCATCCTTGGTGGCCTGGCGCTGGCTGTCGTTGAAGTAGGCCGGCACCGTGATCACCGCCTCGGTGACGGTCTCGCCCAGGTAGTCCTCGGCGGTCTTCTTCATCTTC
The DNA here is from genome assembly GCF_015992245.1 of Halomonas sp. SS10-MC5. Lineage (NCBI taxonomy): Bacteria > Pseudomonadati > Pseudomonadota > Gammaproteobacteria > Oceanospirillales > Halomonadaceae > Halomonas > Halomonas sp. SS10-MC5. Next base: position 4,215,477 of record NZ_CP065435.1, read on the forward strand.
TTCAGCACTTCGGCGCTGACCTGCGGCGGTGCCAGCTTCTTGCCCTTGACCTCAACCCAGGCGTCGCCGTTGTCGGCCTCGACGATGCCGTAGGGCACCATCTTGATGTCCTTCTGCACCACGTCGTCCTTGTAGCGGCGACCGATCAGGCGCTTGATGGCGTACAGGGTGTTCTGCGGGTTGGTGACCGCTTGGCGCTTGGCCGCCTGCCCCACCAGGATCTCGCCATCATCGGTGTAGGCGATGATGGAAGGCGTGGTGCGGGCGCCCTCGGCGTTCTCGATCACCTTGGCGCTGTCGCCGTCGAGCACGGCCACGCAGGAGTTGGTGGTCCCCAGGTCAATACCGATGATGCGTCCCATAGGAAATCCTCGAAAATTCGTTTGCCTTGAATCATCTCAGCGGCAGCTGCCGCGGTTGACGTCTATCTGGGGGGCGTGAATGCGCTTTTCAAGCCCCACCCCCGTTTTCATCCGCTCGGCTCAGCCGGCCGCCTGGCTGACCACGACCATGGCCGGGCGCACCAGGCGACCGTTGAGCGTGTAGCCCTTCTGCACCACTTCCATCACGCTGTTGGGCTCGAGCTCGGGATTGGGCACCATGGCCATCGCCTCGTGATACTGCGGGTCGAACGGCTCGCCGGCAGGGTCGAGCCGCTCGACGCCGAACTTGGCCAGCACGTCCTGCTGCATCTTCAGCGTCATGGCCACGCCCTCGCGGTGGGCTTCGCTGGCGTCGTCGCCCATGGCCTCGAGCGCCTTCTCCAGGCTGTCGACCACCGGCAGCAGCTCCTTGACGAAGCGCTCCAGGGCGAACTTGCGCGCCTTCTCGGCCTCCTGTTCGGCGCGGCGGCGTACGTTCTGCGCCTCGGCGGCAGCGCGTAGCGCCTGGTCCTTGGCCTCGGCCAGGCTCTGCTCCAGCTCCTCGACCTGGGCGGCCAGCATGTCGGCCTCGGGATTGTCGCTCACCGTCGCCGGCTCCTCGGCGGCGACGGACTCGTCATCGTCAAGGCCGACCGCGTCGTCCAGCTCGCCTTCCATCGGCTCCGGCCGGGCCTCCTCCTCGCGCCGTTCCAGCTCGTCGTCAAGCGGGGTCTGGGGTTCTTTAGCCATGCGCATCTCCTGAAGCGTGGTTCGGCCATGCGGCCGCAACGGTTTCGATTGGGCGAAAGCCTGGTCTGCCGCCTATATGGGGGCCCTGCCCGCAATCTCAAGAGACCCGCGAGGCTCATGTGCCAGAGGAAGCGTTGAGCGGCAGTCTCGACTACTGTATAAAAACGCAATACCGTGTATGGATATCCAGCCCTGTCGCGGCTACCGGGAGGCCCCATGCTGACGCAGCTTGCCATTCGCGATTTCGCCATCGTCGATACGCTCGACCTGGAACTTGCCGGCGGCATGACCGCCATCACCGGGGAGACCGGGGCGGGCAAGTCGATCCTGCTCGGCGCCCTGGGGCTGTGCCTGGGCGAGCGTGCCGATGCCGGCAGCGTGCGCCACGGCTGCGAGCGCGCCGACCTCTCGGCGCGCTTCGACATCGCCACGCTGCCCGCCGCCCGGCGCTGGCTCGAGGAACGCGAGCTGCCCGCCGACGACTGCCTGCTGCGCCGCGTGGTAACCGCGGGCGGCCGCTCGAAGGCGTGGATCAACGGCCAGCCGGCCACGGTGGCCGACCTCAAGGCGCTCGGCGAGCATCTGGTCGAGATCCACGGCCAGCATGCCCATCAGCTGCTGCTGCGCGAGGAGACCCACCTGCGCCTGCTCGACGATTTCGCCGGCAACCGCAGCGCCGTCAACCAGCTCGGAGAGACCTTCCGCCGCTGGCAGTCGGCCCGGCGCCGCCTCAGGCAGCTGACCGAGAGCGGCGACGAGGTGCAGGCGCGCCGCCAGCTGCTGCGCTATCAGGTCGAGGAGCTCGACGCCCTGGCCCTGGGCGAGGAGGAACTCGCCACTCTGGAGCACGAGCAGGAGCAGCTCGCCCACGCCGAGGAGACGCTGCGCGAGGCGCAGTTTGCCGCCGAGTGCTGCGACGGTGACGAAGGCGGCGTGCTGACGCTGCTCCACCAGGCCACCCAACACCTCGACCCGCTGCCGGGCAGCGACCGAGGCGCGCTGGCCGAGGTGCTCGCCATGCTGGGCGAGGCACGCATCCAGATCGAGGAGGCCGTGCGCGAGCTCAACCGCTTCGCCGACGCCACCGAGCTCGACCCGGAGCGCTTGGCCTGGGTGGAGTCGCGGCTGGGCGAGGTGCATCGCATCGCGCGCAAGCATCACGTGATGCCTGAAGAGCTGCCCGCGCTGCATCGCCGGCTGCAGGCCGAGCTGGCGGGCCTCGAAGGGAGCGAGCATGACCTCGAGGCGCTGCGCGCCGAAGTGGAGGCCCTGCGCGACGGCTGGCGCGAGCGGGCGCGCACGGTCGGCGAGGCTCGCCGCCAGGCGGCGGGAAAATTCGGCAAGGCGGTGCAGGAGCAGCTCGCCTTCCTGGCCATGGGCAAGGCACGCTTCGAGGTGGAAGTGGAGGCGCGGCAGTCGCCGCAGCCGGACGGCATGGAGGCGGTGCGCTTCCTGATCAGTGCCAACCCCGGCCAGCCGCCGCGGCCGCTGGCCAAGGTCGCCTCTGGCGGCGAGCTGTCGCGCATCAGCCTGGCGATCCAGGTGGTCGCGGCACGCCACTCGACCATACCCAGCCTGGTGTTCGACGAGGTCGACGTGGGCATCTCTGGCGCCACCGCGGAGATCGTCGGCCAGCTGTTGCGCCGGCTGGGCGAGAACGGCCAGGTGATGACCGTGACCCACCTGCCTCAGGTGGCGGCCCAGGCCCATCATCACCTACACATCGAGAAGCGGGCCAAGCGCGACTCCACCCTGACGCGCATGGCGCTGCTCGACGAGGCCGGCCGGGTCAGCGAGCTGGCGCGCATGCTCGGCGGGGTCAACCTCTCCGACCGCACCCTGGCTCACGCTCGAGAGATGCTCGATGCCAGCCAGCAGGGCGCCGCCCACTAACCCGCTCCAGCCTCTTAACGCAAGCGGCCCCGATCGAGGATCGGGGCCGCCATGGCGCTGATTCGGCACTCACCCACGCCTCACTTGCGCGGCGAACCCTCCTGGCGCGTGGCATTGGAGCCGCGCGGACGCACGTAGAGCACCAGAGCATGATCGACGAGTTCGAAGCCGTGCTCCTCGGCAATCTCCTGCTGACGGCGCTCGATGGTCTCGTCGAAGAACTCGATGATCTCGCCACTGTCGAGGCACACCATGTGGTCGTGGTGCTCCTCCTGGGAGATCTCGAACACGGCATGGCCGCCATCGAAGTTGTGGCGAATCACCAGGCCCGCCGACTCGAACTGGGTCAGCACGCGATAAACGGTCGCCAGGCCGACGTCTTCCCCGGCTTCCAGCAGGGTCTTGTAGACATCCTCAGCGCTCAGGTGATGCTGACCCGTGGCATTCTCGAGGATCTGCAGGATCTTCACTCGCGGCAGGGTGACCTTGAGGCCCGCCTTGCGCAGTTCATGGTTCTGGTCGGCCATGTTCGCTCTTCGCAGTATCAGGTAGGGTCGGGTATGATCGACCGAATCCACGATAGTGAAGAACGGACACAAATGCAAAAGCTGATCAAAACCCTCCCGCTCGTCATCGCCCTGACCGTCGTCAGCGGCTGCGTCTACAAGCGCGACCTTCCCCAGGGCAACTACATCACCGAGGGCATGGTCCAGCAGCTCCAGCCCGGCCTGAGCCGCGCCCAGGTCGTCGACCTGCTGGGCCGGCCGCTGCTGGAAGCGCCCTTCGACGCCAACCAGTGGGACTATGTGTTCCGCCTCGACGAAGCCTACGGCGGCGTGCAGCAGCGCCGATTGACGCTGACCTTCGCCGGCGACCGCCTGGTCAACGTGCAGCAGGAAGGGGATTTCTCCGAGGACATCGAGCTGCGGGCGCAGGACGATCTCGGCCCGGCGGCCGAGAGCGCCGACCCCGCCGGCATGCTGCCCGAGAGCCAGCCGCAGGCCGTGCCCGAGCGCGCCCCGGACGCCGGCGGCACCCTGCCGCAAGGCGGCGAGCCGGCCTCCAGCGAACCGCTGGACATGTAACGCCGCGGCTGCACTAGCGCCCGGCGCGCCGGGCACGCGCCTCCATGGGGTCGACCTCAAGAGGACGATAGACCTCGACCCGGTCGCCAGCGCGCAGGCGATGGTCATCGGGGTCGCGCAGCCGCTTGCCGAAGATCCCCAGGTCCGCCTCGGCAAAGGTCGCGGGCGGCACCTCGGGGAAGAGGTCGTCCAGCTTGGCCAGGGCGACGGCCTGGCGCGCCGTGGTGCCCGGCGGCACCTCGAGCGTCACGATGCGCTGCCTCTCGGGCAGGGCAAAGGCGACCTCCACCTCGAGCTTCGCCTCAGCGGCCATAGATTTCGTCGGCCCGGCGGGTGAAGGCATCGACCAACTGCCCCGCTACCTGCTGAAACAGTTTGCCGAAGGCCATGCCCAGCAGCCGGTTGGCGAACTCGAACTCCATTTCCAGGCACACCTTGCAGGTACCCTCGCCCATCGGCAGGAACAGCCAGCGCCCGCGCAGGCGCTTGAACGGCCCGCTGACCAGCGACATCTCGATGCGCTCGGGTTCGATCAGGTCGTTGCGGGTGGTGAAGCTCTGCTCGAGGCCCGCCCGTCCCAGGGTCATCTCACCGATCAGGTGCGACTCGTCGCGCTCGAGCAGCCGAGCCCGCCGACAGCCCGGCAGGAACTCGGGGTAGCGCTCGAAGTCGTTGACCAGTTCGAACATGTCCTGAGGGGTGTGCCGCACCAGGGCGGACCGATTGACCATTGGCATTGAGCTCTCCGCTGACTTCACAGTGCCCAGGGCGTATCATGAGCGGTTATTTCACGCCTTGAATGGTACCACGCTTCCCCTCAGATCGAGGCAGCGTGACACGGCAGAACATGACATGAGGTTCCATGGCCAACAAGAAAGCCAAGGGCAAGGGTCCCGGCGGCAACGTCATCGCCCAGAACAAGAAGGCTCGCTTCGAGTATCACATCGACGAGACCTTCGAGGCCGGCCTGGTGCTGGCCGGCTGGGAGGTGAAGAGCCTGCGCGCCGGCAAGGCCCAGCTCACCGATACCTATATCCTGGTGAAGGACGGCGAGGCGTGGCTGCTGGGCAGCCACATCACACCGCTCAACACCGCCAGCACTCACGAGATCGCCGACCCCTCGCGCACGCGCAAGCTGCTGCTGCACAGGAAGGAGATCGCCAAGATCTTCTCGCGCTCGCAGGAGAAGGGGCACACCTGCGTGCCGCTCAAGCTCTACTGGAAGGGCAACCGGGTGAAGTGCGAGCTGGCGCTGGTGACGGGCAAGAAGCTGCACGACAAGCGCGCCACCGAGAAGGACCGCGACTGGCAGCGCCAGAAGGGTCGCATCATGCGGGAACATACCAAGGCCTGAGCGGTCATAGTGAGCGACACCGTGACTGGCTCCCCGAAATCGGCAAGAATCGGGGAATGCGTGGAACCAACCCACCCGGCAGGTGTCATAGAAGTGCCCATGCTGATATGATGGGCCTGCTACGGGGGCGACATGGCTTCGACGCCGGTGACAACCTCCTAGGTGCATGCCGAGAGCGTGATGTATCTCGTAAATCCAACATCACGACTAAATAGTCGCAAACGACGACACCTACGCTCAGGGCGCCCTGGCAGCTTAAACCTGCTAGCGGTTAGTCCGGCCCCAAAGCGATGTGCCCATTCATCGCGGAGGGGATACGAGCTAAAAATGATGGGATCGCGGTTGGCGACGTCCTCTCGTCAATCGCTAAACCTTCGAGGAATCGCGTCGCTGGATCCTGCCCGTCGGAGCCAGTGGCGTTAAATGAAAAGACGGACCTAAGCATGTAGAGCCGAAGAGCGAGTGCCGGCGGACGCGGGTTCGATCCCCGCCGCCTCCACCAATCAAGCGAAAAAAGCACCCCTCGGGGTGCTTTTTTCGTTTCTGCTGGCGCCCGCATGAGCGCGGGCGTGAGGTGGTGCCGTCAAGCGAAGCTGTGGAACACCGGTGGCAGGGCCTCGTCGATGTAGGTGTCGTTGAACTCGACCAGCCGCGCCAAGGCGTCCGGGTCGGGCAGGACCGTGTGCTGGCGGTCACGGATCACCAGCCCCTCGTCGCGCAGCATGGAGAAGGTGCGGCTGACGTGCACCGCACTCAGCCCCAGGGCATCGCCGATCTGCTCCTGGGAGAGCGGCATGTGGAAACCATTCTCCTTGACCGCCCCGATCCGCTTGAGGCGCAGGTAGAGCTCGTAGAGGAAGTGCGCCAGCCGTTCGTGGGCGGCGTAGCGGCCCAGGTAGACCAGCCGCTCGGTGAGAATCGCCTGCTGCCGCACCGCCGTTGCCATGATGCCGGCCGCTAGCGCCGGCGAGCGGCCGAAGAGCTCGAAGAGCTGCTGGTGCGTGAACGGGCTGACCACGCCGTCGTTGATCATCGCCACGCCCGCCAGACGGCGCGAGAAGCCGAAATCCCGTATACCAATGATGTCGCCGGGTAGATAGACCTTCAGTATCTGCATCGATCCATTGCCGAGATTGCGGTAGGAGTAGGCCCAGCCCTCCTTGACCACGCAGAACAGGTCCACGTCCGCACTCTCCTGCCACAGCACTTCCCCGGCCGACACGCGCCTTGGATTGAGCTCGAGGCCCAGCAACAGGGCCTTGTCCTCCGCCGTCAACACGGCGTGAAGACCAAGCCCCTGCATCACTACACTGTCGAGTAGGGTCACACTCTGCCTCTCCGGCTTGTGGTTAAGTGGCGTCATACTAAAACATAAGCTTATATAGAGATTCATAACGCAGGTTATCGACGCTCGAGAATGGCCAAACGGATGCCGGAGCGAGGCGAGGGAGGCGCAGCGAGCCCGTGTCAGCGCTCGCCATTCGGCCAGCGCCGCCCGCCCCCTGCTTTGGTCTAATGGGCCATGACGAAATCACTTGCCCCCGGCTTCACGGGGGGCCATTATCTGCGCGCAAGCGACGAGCGAGACCGGGGTGGCATCGGGCACGGGCATACGAGATGGCCGAAACTCCGATAAGACCCTACGCTTTCATACACATCCCCGATCTGGATTCGAGAGGCCCATGAGCAAAGTCCTGATTATCGGCGCCGGTGGCGTCGGAGGCGTCGTCACCCACAAGTGTGCACAGCATCCCGAAGTGTTCAGCGAGATCTGCCTGGCCAGTCGCAACGAAGACAAGTGCAAGGCCATCGCCGCCCAGCTGGATCGCCCGATCCAGACGGCCCAGGTGGACGCCGACAGCGTCGAGGCCCTGGTGGCGCTGATCGAGTCGTTCAAGCCGGACGTGCTGATCCACGTGGCCCTGCCCTATCAGGACCTGACCATCATGGAGGCATGCCTCAAGACCGGCGTGCCCTACCTCGACACTGCCAACTACGAGCACCCGGACGAGGCCAAGTTCGAGTACAAGGAGCAGTGGGCGTTCCACGACCGCTACGCCGAGGCCGGCAACATGGCCACCCTGGGCTGCGGCTTCGACCCGGGCATGACCAACATCTACTGCGCCTACGCCCAGAAGAACCTGTTCGACGAGATCCACCGCATCGACATCCTGGATGCCAACGGCGGTGATCACGGCTATCCCTTCGCCACCAACTTCAACCCCGAGATCAACATTCGCGAGATCACCGCGAACGGTCGCTACTGGGAGAAGGGCGAGTGGAAGGAGACCGCGCCGCTGGCCGAGAAGCGCAAGTTCGACTTCGACGGCATCGGCGAGAAGGACATCTACCTGCTCTACCACGAGGAGCTCGAATCGCTCAGCCAGAACATCAAGGGGCTGGAGCGCATCCGCTTCTGGATGACCTTCTCCGAGAAGTACATCACCCACCTCAAGGTGCTCGAGAACGTCGGCATGACCCGCATCGAGCCGATCAAGGTGGGCGATTGCGAGATCGCCCCGCTGCAGTTCCTCAAGGCGGTGCTGCCCGACCCGGCCTCGCTCGGCCCGCGGACCAAGGGCAAGACCAACATCGGCATCATTGCCGACGGCATCAAGGACGGCAAGCGGCGCAAGGTGTACATCTACAACATCTGCGACCATGAGGCCTGCTACCGCGAGGTGCAGTCCCAGGCGATCTCCTACACCACCGGCGTGCCGGCGGTGACCGGCGCCATGCTGATGCTGGAGGGGATCTGGAAGGGCGCGGGCGTGTTCAACGTCGAGCAGCTCGACCCCGACCCCTTCATGGCGCGCATCGGCGACATGGGCCTGCCGTGGCAGATGGTCGAGCTCGACCCCGACCACGATCCGCTGGCCTGATCCGCCATGACAGCAAGCGACATGGACGAACCGGTCTACCCGTTCGACCTCGACGCCTGCCCCTCGCCGGCCTACGTGGTCGACGACGCGCTGCTGCGCCGCAACCTGGAGTTGCTCAGGCAGGTCCAGGAGGAGAGCGGCGCGCGGATCCTGCTGGCGCTGAAGGGCTTCGCCATGTGGGACACCTTCCCGCTGGTGAGCCAGTATCTGGTGGGCACCACCGCCAGCGGGCAGGACGAGGCGCGCCTGGGCGCGGAGACCTTCGGCGGCGAGGTGCACGTCTACTCGCCGGCCTTCACCGCCGAGGAGATGGAGGTGGTCCTGCAGTATGCCGACCACATCAGCTTCAACTCCCCGGGGCAGTGGCAGCGCTACCGCGACACTGTCGCGGCGGCGGCGCGCCGGGTCTCCTGCGGGCTACGGGTGAACCCCGAGTACTCCGAAGGCAAGGTGGCCATCTACGACCCCTGCGCGCCCGGCTCACGGCTGGGCACGCGGGCGACGGACTTCGAGGGCGCCGATCTCGCCGGGCTGGAGGGCCTGCACTTCCACACCCTGTGCGAACAGAACAGCGACGCCCTGGAACGCACGCTGGAGGCATTCGAGGCCAAGTTCGGGCGTTATCTCGCCGACAAGCAGTGGGTCAATTTCGGCGGCGGGCATCACATCACCCGCCCCGACTACGACGTCGAACGACTGGTACGGGTGATTCGCGGCTTCCGCCAGCGCCACCCGCACCTCACCGTCTACCTGGAGCCTGGCGAGGCGATCGCGCTGAACACCGGCTACCTGGTCTGCACGGTGCTGGATATCGTCGACAACGACGGCCCCAACGCCATCCTCGACACCTCGGCCACCGCGCACATGCCCGACGTGCTGGAGATGCCCTACCGGCCGCAGATCATCGGCGCCGGCGAACCGGGCGAGAAGGCCCATACCTACCGCCTGGGCGGCACCACCTGCCTGGCCGGCGACGTGATCGGCCGCTACTCGTTCGACACACCGCTGGCCATCGGCGATCGCCTGGTGTTCACCGACATGGCCCACTACACCATGGTCAAGACCACCACCTTCAACGGCATTCGCTTGCCGTCGATCTGCCGGATCGACGAAGTCAGCCGCGAGGTGCGCACGGTGAAGCGCTTCGGCTATGAAGCCTACAAGGAGCGCCTCAGCTAGGCGCGCCGGCACGAGAAAGCCCCTGCTGGGGCTTTTTTCGTATCTGCACCGCCAATTGCACGGCATGCCGGCCTCCCCTTTCCCCGGTCGGCGTTATGCCCCATGGTGTAGGGCACGACGTCACCAGACAGGGAGAGCCCGACATGACGACCGTGTTCAAGTTCGGCGGCGCCTCGATCAAGGATGCCGATGCCATACGCCACCTGACCCCGCTGATCGAGAAGCACACCGATAGGCCGCTGGTCGTGGTGGTCTCGGCCATGGGCAAGACCACCAACAAGCTGGAAGCGCTGCTTGCCGCCGCCCGCAGCGAAGGCAAGGAAGAGGCCTACCGCGAGTGCTTCGAGGCCCTGCAGGCGGACCACCACGAGGCGATGGAGGTGCTGTTCGGCGATTCTCGTGACTCACCGGCCGAGCGCGTCGATGCCCTGTTCGACGAGCTCGACGCCCTGCACCGCAAGCACCGAGCCAGCCCCTATGCCAGGCACTACGACCAGACCGTGTGCTACGGCGAGCTGATCTCCACCACCATCGTCGCGGCCTGGCTCAACCACTGCGGTATCGCCACCGACTGGCACGATGCCCGCGAACTGGTGCGCACCGACGCCTGTCATCAGGCCGCCAATCTCGACTGGGCCGCCACCGCCGACGCCATTCGCGGGCGTCTGAGGGGCAGCGAACGCGTGATCCTGACCCAGGGCTTCATCGGCGGCACCGAGCAGGGTGAGGCCACCACCCTGGGCCGCGAGGGCTCGGACTTCAGCGCGGCGATCTTCGCCCACTGCCTCGATGCCCGCGAGGTGGTGATCTGGAAGGACGTCACCGGCCTGTTCAACGCCGACCCCAGGCGCTTCGACAACGCCATACAGCTCGAGCGCCTCTCCTACGCCGAGGCCACCGAACTGGCCTGGCATGGCGCCAAGGTGATCCACCCCAAGACCCTGGGGCCGCTGCAGGAGAAGTCGATTCCGCTGACGGTGCGCTCCTTCGAGACGCCCGATGCCGCGCCCAGCGTGATCGACGCCGAGCGCCGTTTCGATGCCGAGGCGCCCTGCTGCATCCTGCGTGAAGAGCAGGTCTGGGTAGAGGTGCTGCCGCGCGATTTCGCCTTCATGGACGAACCGCGCCAGCACGACATTCTCGGCCGGCTGGTGGAGGCCGGCCTGCATGCCAATCTGGTCGACAGCAGCGCCATGCGCTTCGCCCTCTGTCTCGACGACAAGCCCGAGCGGCTCGAGCAGCTGATCGACTCGCTCGAGGCCGACTACGAAATCAACCGCGAGGATGGGCTGACGCTGCTGACCGTGCGCCATCCCCGGCCGGGGATGATGGATATCCTCAGCGAGGGTCGCGAAGCGCTGGCCGAGCGGCGCAACGCCACCACCGCCCAGCGCCTGTTCCGCAGCAGCGACTGCCCCGAGACCTGGCATATCCCCGAATCCCGTTAGACAGATGGAGCGTTAGACGGAAGGACGCCAAACGGAGCGGACCGCGCCTGCCATCGTCAGGCGCGGTCCGCTTGCTCTGTCGGCTGGGCGATCAATCGTCGAGGTCGATATCGTCCTCGTCGGTGGCCGCTCCGGTCACGGCACCGGCACCGGCACCGATCGCCGCACCGCGTACCACGCTGCCTCCCGTGGCGGCACCCGCGGCACCGCCCACGGCAGCCCCGACGCCGGCACCGCTGGCGGCGCGCTCACCGGTGCTGGTACCGCAGCCGGCCAGGGTCAGCATCAACGCCGCCAGGCCGGCTACCCACATGCCTCGACTTCCCAATCCATAGCGTTTCATGACATACCTCCCGATCCATGGATGCACGATTCCAGCGTAGTCAAGGCGGGTGTCAGTGAGCAAAGTGACGTCTATCGGCGACAAGCACGGTCCGTTTCGACGAATCGCAGCTCCCTGGCTCGTACCGCCTGATATGCCGCTCCGATAGCACAAAGCGCCGGGACGGTTCCCGTCCCAGCGCTCATCTGCATGGCGTCACCGCTTCACATCACCCCTCACGCCGCCTCGCGCTTGGCGTCACTCGCGGCCTGCATGGCGAGCGCAGTGTCGAGCATGCGGTTGGAGAAGCCCCACTCGTTATCGTACCAGGCCATCACCTTCACCAGGCGGCCGTTCACCCGGGTGTGGTTGGCGTCGAAGGTGGAGGAGTTGGCGTCGTGGTTGAAATCGATCGATACCAGCGGCTGGGCGTTCACCGCCAGCACCGGTGAGGCGTCGGCGGCCTTGGCCAGGATGGCGTTGATCTCTTCCTTGGTGGTATCGCGCCCGGCGGTGAAGACCAGGTCCACCAGCGAGACGTTGATCACCGGCACCCGCACCGCCAGGCCGTCGAACTTGCCGGCCAGCTCCGGCAGCACCAGGCCGACCGCGGCGGCAGCGCCGGTCTTGGTCGGAATCATCGAGTGCGTGGCGCTACGCGCCCGGTAGGGGTCGCTGTGATAGACGTCAGACAGGTTCTGATCGTTGGTGTAGGCGTGCACCGTGGTCATCAGGCCGTTCTCGATGCCCACCGTGTCGTTGAGCGCCTTGGCCACGGGGGCCAGGCAGTTGGTGGTGCAGGAGGCGTTGGAGACCACCTTGTGCTCGGGCTTGAGCACGTCCTCGTTGACGCCGTAGACCACGGTGGCATCGGCGTCCGGGCTCGGCGCGGAGATGAGCACGCGCTTGGCGCCCGCGTCGAGATGCTTGGCGGCGGCCTCGCGCTTGGTGAACAGGCCGGTGCACTCCATCACCAGGTCGACGCCCAGCGTCTTCCAGGGCAGCGCAGCCGGGTCGCGCTGGGAGAGGATGGCGATGCGGTCGCCATCCACGCTCAGGCTCTCCTCGTCGTGCTCCACCTTGAAGGGAAAATGACCGTGCACAGTGTCGTGGCGCAGCAGGTGGGCGTTGAGGGCAGGGTCGCCCAGGTCGTTGATGGCCACCACTTCCACCCGGTTGCGGTAGCCGTTCTCGTACAGAGCACGCAGCACGTTACGACCGATACGACCGAAGCCGTTGATGGCGATCTTGAGCGTCATGTCCTCTCTCCTCCAGAGCGTCTCTGTCGTTTTCAGGTAGCGGATAGAGCCGGTGGGCAGAGATCGGGCATCGGTGATGCCGGCTGGGCAGCCTGCGGCTCCTGTTAAGTCTGTCTCCTAAATGTGACGCAAACCGATCAGGGACTCAAGAATTTTTTAGTAACTTTACAACATAAGCGGTTGGGTGAATCGATACACCTAGATTGGCCCGCGCACCTCGAGACGCTTCGCAACCTAGCAAAATCGCCATGCCGGGCAGGGCGGAGGGAGGCCATCTCATGCCGCGGCACAATGTAGTAAACTTACCGCAAAACCGATATGGTTGTAGTCTGACAACATTTCCTTCCCTTCAGGAGGCGCCTCGACATGCCGAAGCCACCGCCGCACACTCCCATCCGCCGCACCAAGATCGTCGCCACCCTGGGCCCGGCCAGCGACCGCGAGGGCGTGCTGGAGGCGATGATCCGCGCCGGCGTCGACGTGGTGCGCCTCAACTTCTCCCACGGCAGCGCCGCCGACCACCGCCGCCGGCTGATCGCCGTGCGCCAGATCGCCGACCGCCTGGGGCGCAGCGTCGCCGCCCTGGGCGACCTGCAGGGGCCCAAGATCCGCATCGCCCGCTTCCAGGACGGCGCCGTGGTGCTCGAGGAGGGCCAGCCCTTCGTCCTCGACATGGCGCTGGCCGGCGACGCCGGCGACACCACCCGCGTCGGCTGCGACTACAAGCAGCTGATCGACGACGTCGCCCCCGGCGACCGCCTGCTGCTCGACGACGGCCGCCTGGTGCTCGACGTGGAGCGGGTCGAGGGGGCGCAGGTCCACACCACCGTGGTCACCGGCGGCAAGCTCTCCAACAACAAGGGCATCAACAAGCAGGGCGGCGGGCTCTCGGCCCCGGCGCTCACCGACAAGGACAAGGCCGACCTCGCGACCGCCATCGAGATCGGCGTGGATTATCTCGCCGTCTCCTTCCCGCGGCATGCCGAGGACATGCACGAGGCGCGCCGGCTGCTCGGCGAGGCGGGCAAGGAGATCGGCCTGGTCGCCAAGCTCGAGCGCGCCGAGGCGGTGGCCGACGACGCCACGCTCAACGGCATCATCGAGGCCAGCGAGGCGGTGATGGTGGCGCGCGGCGATCTCGGCGTGGAGATCGGCGACGAGAAGCTGATCGGCATGCAGAAGCGCATCATCAAGCGCGCCCGCACCCTCAACCGCGCGGTGATCACCGCGACCCAGATGATGGAGTCGATGATCGGCTCGCCGCTGCCCACCCGCGCCGAGGTGTTCGACGTCGCCAACGCCGTGCTCGACGGCACCGACGCGGTGATGCTCTCGGCCGAGACCGCCGCCGGCGACTACCCGGTGGAGACGCTGGAAGCCATGCGCCGGGTGTGCCTCGGCGCCGAGCGCGAGCGCATCGCCCAGGAGTCGGGCCACCGCATCCACGAGGGCTTCTCGCGCATCGACGAGACCATCGCGCTCTCCGCCATGTACGCCGCCAACCACCTCAGCGGGGTGGCCGCCATCGCCTGCATGACCTCGACCGGCTACACGCCCTTGATCGCCTCGCGCATCCGCTCGGGGCTGCCCATCGTCGGGCTCGCCCACAGCCCCGTGGCCCAGCGCCGCATGGCGCTCTACCGCGGGGTGGTCTCGCTGCCGTTCGACACCACGGCGATGGCGGCCGGCGAACTCAACGACCGGGCGCTTTCGCTGCTGGTGGAACAGGGGATTGCCGAACCGGGCGATCATGTCATCCTGACCCGGGGCGACCACATGAACGCCCACGGTGGAACCAATACCCTGAAGATCCTCGAGGTAGGCCAGCCATGACCGACAGCCGCCCCCAACGCAGCGTGCGCCGCACCCTGCCGGCACGCAAGCGCATCGCCCTGATCGCCCACGACGGCAAGAAGGCAGAGCTGCTGGAGTGGGCCGAACGCTGGCGCGACACCCTGGCCGCCCACCAGCTGGTGGGCACCGGCACCACCGCCGGGCGCCTCTCGGCCAGCCTCGGGCTCGAGGTGGAGGGGTTGATGAGCGGCCCGCTGGGCGGGGACCAGCAGATCGGCGCGCGCATCACCGAGCAGCGTCTCGACCTGCTGATCTTCTTCTGGGACCCGTTCGCCCCGCAGCCCCACGACCCCGACGTCAAGGCGCTGCTGCGCCTGGCCGCGCTGTGGAACGTGCCGGTGGCGTGCAATGCCGCCAGCGCCGATTTCCTGGTCAGCTCGCCGTGGCTCGCCCAACCTTACGAGATGGCCATTCCCGACGCCGCTGCGTGGGTGGCCTCTCGCCGTCCCGAACAGGCTCCGTAGAAAAGAACTCGTACAGAACAAAGCGACCGGCGGGCCCGGCCCGCGACTCTTGTGAGGACACCATGTTCCAGCTCACCCGCAGCGTTACCTGGCAGGCTCTCGAGCGGCTGCAACAGGCCACCGCCAACGACCGCATCAGCGACTATTTCACCGCCGACCCGCAGCGCTTCGACAAGATGAGCCTGCGCGTCGGCGGGCTGTTCCTCGACTACTCCAAGCACCACGTCTCCGAGGCGGTGCTGACCAAGCTGCTCGAGCTGGCCGACCATTCGGCGCTGGTGCAGCGCCGCGCACAGATGTTCTCCGGCGACATCATCAACGTCACCGAGGACCGCCCGGTGCTGCACACCGCGCTGCGCAACCTCGGCGAAGGGCCGCTGATGGTCGACGGCAAGGACGTGATGCCCGAGATCCAGCGCACCCGCGAGCAGCTCCGCCGCTTCTCCGAGGCGGTGCGCAGCGGCGAGTGGCGCGGCTACAGCGGCGAGCGCATCCGGGACGTGGTCAACATCGGCATCGGCGGCTCGGACCTGGGCCCCAACATGGCCTGCCGCGCGCTGCTCAAGTACCGTCAGAGCGACCTCAACTTCCACTTCGTCTCCAACGTCGATGGCGCCCACATCCAGAAGGTGCTGTCGCGCCTCGACCCGGCCACCACGCTGTTCATCGTCTCGACCAAGACCTTCTCCACCCAGGAGACGCTGCTCAACGCCAAGACCGCGCGGCGCTGGTTCGTCGAGACCGCGGGCGAGGACGCCGACGTGGGCGCCCACTTCGTCGCCGCCTCGACCAACCGCAAGGCGGCCATGGAGTTCGGCATCCGCGAGGAGAACGTGTTCGAGTTCTGGGCCTGGGTCGGCGGGCGCTACTCGATGTGGTCCTCCATCGGCCTGCCCATCGCGCTCTCCATCGGCTTCGACGGCTTCATGGAGATGCTCGAGGGCGCCTACGAGATGGACCAGCACTTCATCGAGGCGCCCAACGCCCGCAACATGCCGGTGCTGATGGCGCTGATCGGCATCTGGTACATCAACTTCCACGGCGCCGAGACCCAGGCGATCGTGCCCTACGACCAGGCGCTGCATCAGCTGCCCGCCTTCCTGCAGCAGCTCGACATGGAGTCCAACGGCAAGTCGGTGGACATCTTCGGCCATCCGGTCAACTACAAGACCGGGCCCATCGTCTGGGGCCAGACCGGCTCCAACGGCCAGCACGCCTTCTTCCAGCTGCTGCACCAGGGCACCCGCTATGTGCCGATCGACTTCATCGCCTCGCTCAAGCCCGAGCCGGGCATGGAGGAGCACCACTTCGCCCTGCTCACCAACATGCTGGCCCAGGCCAACGCCTTCATGATGGGAAGCCAGGAGGGTAGCCAGCTCGACCCCTACAGCTGCCCCGGCAACCGTCCCTCCAGCGTGCTGCTGCTCGACGAGCTGACGCCGCGCAATCTCGGCGCGCTGATCGCGCTCTATGAGCACAAGGTGTTCGTCCAGGGGGTGATCTGGAACATCAACTCCTTCGACCAGTGGGGCGTGCAGCTGGGCAAGCGCATCGCCGGCGAGATCAGCGAGCGCATCGACGAGCACAGCCAGGACTTCGACGCCTCGACCCAGGGCCTGCTGGCGCTGGTGCGCGAGCGCTTCCGCTCCGCTCCCGAGAGGGTTGAACCCGCCAAGGCGGGCAAACCGGAAAAGAAGACGGCAAAGACCAGGCGCTGAAAAGGAGGCGTAAAAGGCAGGCCAGGAAGGCAGCGAAAGCGGCCCGTCAGCGGTGGCGGGCCCGCCCGAAACGGTCGCCCCACCAGGCCGCCGCCAGCCACAGCGGCACGCTTAGCACAACGTAGGCCAGCGCCAGTCCGGGACGGCCGCGCTCGAGCAGATGCAGCGTCTCCAGGCCGAACAGCGAGAAGGTGGTGAAGCCGCCGCAGAAGCCGGCCACCAGGAACGGCTGCCAGCGCGCCACCCGGCCCGTGCGGCGACAGGCGGCATGGGCGGCAAACGCGGCAATCAGCCACGAGCCGAGCAGGTTCACTGCGAGCGTGCCCCAGGGAAAGGCGGGGCCCAAGGCCGCCAGCGAGCCCAGCGACAGCAGCCAGCGCAGCACGCTGCCCAGCGCGCTGCCGACGGCGACCGCCGCATAGCGCTGCCAGCCGCTCATGCCAGCCCCTCCACCAGCCGCCAGCCCAGCGCGGCCAGGGCGAGCCCGGCGATCAGCGTCGCCGATACGTTGGCCAGCGCCGCGCGCCAACGCCCGCTCTGCCACAGCGCCAGGCTCTGCAGGCTCAGCGAGGAGACGGTGGTATAGCTCCCCAGCAGCCCCACCACCAGCAGCGCCCAGCCGCCTGACAAGCCCGCATCCGCGGGCAGGCCGAACCAGCCGGCCAGCCCGCCCGCCAGCAGCGCCCCGCTGAGATTGACGACCAGCGTGCCCCACGGAAACCCCGTGCCCGCCCGCTGGGCCAGTAGATCGGACAGCGCCAGCCTCGCCATGCCGCCCAGCGCGCCCCCGGCTGCCACGATCAGCAGCAGCCCCGTATGTGACCCCATGTCGTCCCCTCGCCGACCCTGCCAGCCGATGCTAGCCGAGTCGGCGGATGCAAACAAAAAAAGAGGCCATCCGGAGGGAGGATGGCCAAGGGGATGTAGAGCTTCGTTCAGGGAATCGCGCCCTGGGGAAGGGCGCAGGACAAATATGACACATTAACTTCATCGTGTACAATGCCTGCACAAGTAATCGTTGCCATTCGTTCCCGGCGCCCTGACGCCCTATCATGAGCGGGACGGAATATATATTGCTCCCTGCCCGACACGCCCGAGACGGAGGTCACGCGTGATAGCACACCGGTTTGTCCCCTGGCTGTTCGGCTGGCTGATCCTCGCCCTGCTGGTCACCGCACCGGCCCTGGCCCAGCCCGCCGACGACGCCGCCGTTCCCGCCCCCGAAGCCCTTGCCGAGCTGCTCGAGAACGAGCAGACACGACAGCAATTGATCGACCATCTGCGCCGCCAGGCGGCCGACCCGGCACTGGCCGATGCCGAGTCGGCCCCGGAGCAGATCTCGCTACCCAGGCGGCTGGCCGAAATGACCAGCCGCGTCGTCAGCGATGTCGGCGGCGAGGTGAGCAACCTGTTCGGCATCGTGGCGGGGCTGTTCAGCGCCGACACCGATACCGCCGCCCTGGACTGGGGCGACTTCGCCACGGCCGTGATCAACCTGGGGCTGGTGATCCTGGCCACCTTCGTCCTGTTCCTGGCGTTCCGGCACCTGTCGCGACCGCTCTTCTCGCGCCTGAGCCGATGGTCGCGGCACGAGGGCAGCGGCCTCAATCCGATCATTCGCCTGGTGCTCTGCGTCGCCGTCGCTGCGCTGGTCGACGTGCTGGTGGTCGCGCTGGCCTACGTGGGAGGCAACCTGATCGCCACCTTCGCCGTGGGCGAAACCGGCGAACTGTCGACCCGCGCCTCGCTGTTCCTCAATGCCTTCCTGATCATCGAACTGATCAAGGCGGCCCTGCGCATGCTGTTCTCGTCGCGCTACGAGGGGCTCAGGCTACTGCCCATCTCGGCCGGCGAAGCCTCCTACTGGAACCGCTGGATGGCACGCCTGGTCGGCCTGGTCGGCTACGGCCTGCTGGTGGTGGTGCCGCTGGTCGGTTTCTACCTGGCGCCCACGCTGGGCCAGGGTCTCGGCGCGCTGATCATGTTCATCGCCTTCCTCTATGCCGTGGGCGTGGTCCTCAAGAACCGCACCCGTATTCGCGATGAACTCTTTGCCATGGCGGCCCGCTCCGACTTCACCGCCACCCGGATCTCGCTGCAGCTGTTCGCCCGCACCTGGCACCTGTTCGCCCTGGCCTATTTCCTGATGGTGCTGGTGCTGACCCTGACGCGACCGGCGGATGCCCTGCCCTTCGTGCTCTTCGCCACGCTCAAGACGGTGGCGGTGGTCGTGGTCGGCATGCTGCTGTCGAGCCTGCTGACCCAGTCCATCGGACGGCGTATCCGGCTCTCCGACGACCTGCGCCGCAAGCTGCCGCTGCTCGAGCCGCGCCTCAACAGCTACGTGCCCAACGCACTGAGGGTCATCCGTACCGTGATCCTGGCGGCGGTCGTGCTGCTGGTGCTCAACGCCTGGGGCGCCTTCGACCTGGCCGCCTGGTACGCCTCCGAGGCGGGACGCGGACTGGTCGGCAAGCTGATCAGCGTGGCGGTGATCCTGCTGGTCGCCATCGCCGTGTGGCTGGCCCTGGCCAGCCTGATCGAGCACAAGCTCAACCCCGAGACCGGCAAGGGCGAGCCCGATGCCCGCGCCAAGACGCTGCTATCGCTGTTTCGCAACGCCCTGGCGATCGCCCTGATCACCATGACCGGGATGATCGTGCTATCCGAGATCGGCATCAACATCGGCCCGCTGATTGCCGGCGCCGGCGTGCTCGGCCTGGCCATCGGCTTCGGCGCCCAGAAGCTGGTACAGGACATCATCACCGGTATCTTCATTCAGGTGGAGAACGCCATGAACACCGGCGACGTGGTCACGGTGGGAGGGATCACCGGCACCGCCGAGCGGCTCAGCATCCGCTCGGTAGGCATCCGCGACCTGGCGGGGGCCTATCACATCGTGCCCTTCTCCAGCGTCGACACCGTCTCCAACTACATGCGCGAGTTCGGCTACCACGTGGGCGAGTACGGCATCGCCTATCGCGAGAGCATCGACGAGGCGATCGTCGCACTGCGCGACGCCTTCGACGAACTGGCCGCCGACGACGACCACAAGATGAACATCGTCGCCCCGCTGGAAGTGGCCGGCGTCGTGGCGCTGGCCGACAGCTCGGTGAACATCCGCGTGCGCATCAAGACCACCCCGGGTACCCAGTGGGGCGTGGGGCGCGCCTACAACCGCCTGGTCAAGCTGCACTTCGACGCCAAGGGCATCGAGATCCCCTTCCCCCACACCACGCTCTACTTCGGTGTGGGCAAGGAGGCCGAGGCACCGCCGGCCAACGTGCGCCTGATGCGGCAGGACTTCGACATCGACGGACGCCCCGGCGGCCAGCCCCGCTCCGGCGAGAGCAGCCGCGAAGGCGAGGACGATCCGCGCGCGAAGCCCAACCCCGAGTTCAGGGGCGACTACGAAGAGCGGGAGTGAGTCCTCGAGGTTCGTGATCCCGCCGGCATGAACGCCTCCCACCGCCCTGCGGTGGGAGGCGTTGTCGTCTCGGCCCTCGCATCGCCCGGCGCGGCAGGAAGAATCCCGCCACGTGCCTATACTGTTGCTGAGTTCCGGCGCAGCGCAGCCTGCACTCCGCCAGAGCCATCGCGCATGCTTCGAAGGCGTTCAAGGGATGGGACCACCATGACAAGCAAAGCACGAGGCACCGCCTACGGTGCCTGGCTGCTGCTCGCGATTTCAGCCATCTCGCTGATTCTCGCGGCAGTCGCCACGTTCAACGAAGGCAACGGCATCGCTCATACTCCGGGCACCTATCTGGTGCTGACCTCCACCGCACTGCTGCTGGTCGGGTCGCTGCTGCTGGCCCTGTGGCACGGCTTGCCACGCTGGCTGGGCGGGCTGCTCACTTTCCTGCTGTTGCTCGACCTGCTGGGTACGGGCCTGGCGGCCTACCTGCTGCAGACCGAGTGGCTGCTGGGCGCCGTGGGGGTCGGGCTCGTGGCGTGGCTCATTCATGTGATTGCCGATCCCGCTACGGGCACGCGCAACCAGCACAAGACGCAACGCCAGGGGGCCGCTTCATGACACGCCAGGACGTCATCACCCTTTTCTCCTCGCTGCTGCTCGCGGGCGCCATCGGCTACGCACAGGCGCAGGAGGCCCCCTCCACCGACGAGGAAGGCGGCCAGCCACAGGGTATCATCGAGACCCAAGACGACGAGTCCGAACAGGACGCCAGCGACGACGAAGCGCAAGCGGACCAGGACGCGGACGACAGCGAAGAATCCTCGGTGACGCCGACCGGCCCCGGCGGACGCGTCGAGACCGGGCCCGCCGGCGACGCGCCCGACGGCGGGGAGCCCTCGCCGCCCCGCACCGGACCGGACGCCTGGATGGAATCGCCGGACAGCTGGGCGACCTTCAACGGCGACCTGCGCGCCCAGAAGTACACGCCGGCCGACCAGATCACGCCGGAGAACGTCGGCGAGCTCGAGCCGGCCTGGGAGTACCACACCGGCGACGTCGCGGATGGCAGCGACGAGATTCCGATGTCGGTGTGGTCGGCGACCCCGCTGTTCGTCAACGACACGCTCTACCTGGGCACCCCCTTCTACCGCATCATCGCTCTCGATCCGGGCAGCGGCGAAGAGAAGTGGACCTTCGACCCCGAGGCGCCCCTCGAAGCGCTGACCCAGCCCAACATGAAGGGCCGCGGCGTGGCCTACTGGGAGGCCGACGAGCCCCGTGCGGGCGAGGCCTGCGAGAAGAGGGTCTACGTCGGCACCATGGACGCCAAGCTCTATGGCGTCGATGCCGACACGGGAGAGCCCTGTGCCGACTTCGGCGACGGCGGCATGGTCGACGTCAACCAGTGGAACACCGTCAACGACAAGTGGCCGCTGTCGCTGTTCCAGCCGCCCACGGTGTACAACGACACCCTGTTCCTCGGCTGGGCCGGCAAGGACTGGGAGGACGCCGTCGCGCCGCCAGGAACCGTCTTCGCTCTCGATGCCCGCACCGGCGAGCGCAAGTGGACCTTCCATGCGCTGCCCGAGGAGGTGGTCGAGCGGACCGGCACGGCCAATGTCTGGGCCTCGATGTCGCTGGACCCCGAGAGCGGACTGCTGTATATCCCGATCAGCTCGCCGAGCCCCAACTACTACGGCGGCGAACGCACCGAGGAGCTGCCGTTGGCCACCTCGGTGACGGCGCTCGACACCGAGACCGGCGAGGTGGTGTGGAGCCGGCAGCTCGTGCATCACGACATCTGGGACTACGATACCGTCGCCCCTCCCACCCTGGTCGACATCGAAAAGGATGGCGAGACGGTGCCCGCCCTGGTGCAGCCGTCCAAGCAGGGCTTTTTGTTCGTGCTGAACCGGGAGACCGGCGAACCCGTGTACCCGATCGAGGAGCGCGAGGTGCCGGCTTCGGATGCCGAGGGGGAGCAAGCCGCGCCGACCCAGCCGTTCGTCGACGTGCCCGAGCCGGTGATCCCCGACGAGTGGCCGGGGATCTCGAAACTGGCCGACATCGTCGGCCTGGGCGAGTGCAGCCGCAAGGCCGAGGGGCTGCGCTACGAAGGGCGCTTCACGCCGCCGAGCGTCGAAGGTACGCTCGCCTACCCACCGACGACGGGAGGCTCGCAGTGGGGCGGTGGCGCCGTCGATCCCGAAAGCGGCGTGTTCGTGATCAACTCCAACAGCGTGGTGCAGATCTACCGCCTCATTCCGCGCGACGAGTATGAGCAGCGGGAGCAGTCGGGCGAGACGGGCGGCTACTACGCCCAGGGCGACACGGCCTACGGCTTCCAGCTCGAGACATTCCTCAACTGGGCCGGCATGCCGTGCTGGAAGCCCCCCTACGGCACCCTCGCCGCCTACGACCTCACCACCGGCGAGCGCTTGTGGAACGAACCGTTCGGCCAGGTGCAGAAGCACGGCTTCTATATGCCGGAGTCGTGGGGGTCGGTCACCATCGGCGCGCCGGTGATCACCCGCTCGGGGCTGATCTTCATCGGCGCCTCGATGGATTCACGCGTGCGCGCGATCGATCTGGAGAGCGGCGAGGTGCTGTGGAAGCATCTGGTCGATGCTCCCGCCGTCTCGATGCCGGCGGTCTACACCTACCAGGGCAAGCAGTACGTCACCTTCGCGGTGGGCGGCAACTCCATCCTGCTGCCCAAGGTGAGCGATCAGGTCATCGCCTTCGCCTTGCCCGATTGACCCCGGCGTCGCATGACGACGCAGGGGCGCCTCACGGCGCCCCTGCGGTTCCCGGTGTCGGCGAATCAGTCCTTCGCCCCGCCGGCCTTCTCGGGCTGGACGGCCGGCTCGACCGGCTGCGGCAGTGAGGGCAGCGACTTGTCGAGCAGCTCGACGCTCTGGCGATAGTAGAGCTGGCTCTTGTTGTGCTCGCCCAGGTTGGCATAAAGCCGCGCCAGCTCGGCACACACCACGCCGCTGGGGCGCTGCCGCTGGCTCGCCTCGAAGTACTCCTGGGCCTTGCCCCAGTAGGCGTTGCGCAGCGCCAGGCGGCCCAGGGTGAGCAGCAGGTCGGGGTCGTTGGGGCGCTCCTGCAGCCACTTCTCGGCATGCACCAGTTGACGCGCCGGGTCGACGTCGAGCAGCCCGTAGCGCAGCACCAGGCGGCTGTCCCAGTGCTCCTTGAGCGAATGGCGCAGCAGGCGCTCGGCGATCCCCTCCTCGTTGCCGCGCACCAATGCCTCGGTATAGAGCACCACCAGCTCGACGTTGCCGCGCAGCGCATCCGGCATGTCGGCCCACAGGTTGCGGATGCGCTCGACGTTGCCCGGGTCGCGCGCCTCGTGAACCAGCAGCTCCTTGTAGGCGCGCAGCTCCAGTTGGGTGCGCTCCTGGGGCGAGATCAGCTGACGCGACGCCAGCCGCGGCATCAGCCGGCGCAGGCCGTCCCAGTCGTTGACGCTGAGATAGGCCTGCTTGAGCTGCTTGAGCACCTGGGGGTGGTTGGGCATCTGACGATCGAGGCGGGTCAGGATCGCCAGGGCCTCCTCGTACTGCTGGCGATCCAGCATCAGTTGGACCTGCATCAGGCCCACCGCGCTATCGGCCCCCTCGGTGGAGAGATGGGCTCGCTTGAGCAGCGTGTCGGCCTGTTCGTATCGCCCCTGGTAGTGGGCTGCCAAGGCGGCGGAGAGGTAGTTGACCAGCGGCGTGCTGGAGTCGTCGGCCGCCTTGACCAGTGACTTCTCGGCACGCTTCCAGCGGCCTTCGGCCAGCGCCACCAGCCCGCGCACGGTACGCTTCATGGCGTTACGGTGACGGGTGCGGCGGTTCCACACCTTGAGCCGGCTGACAGGGTGACGCAGGCGCATCAGCACCCGCAGGGCGAAGTGCAGAATCAGGAATACCGCCAGCAGCAGCACCAGACCGAACCAGAAGGAGGTCTGGTAGGAGGTGTCGCCCACCCGCACCAGCCAGTAGCCCGGCAGCGAGACCATCAACTGGCCGAACAGGGCTCCCAGCGCCAGGCCGAGGAGAACGATCAGCAGCAATTTTCTCATGCCTCATCTCCCTGGCCGCCGCGCGAACCGAAACGACGCTCGATGAATTCGGCCAGGGCCTGCTGGGAACCGCTGATGTCGGGGAGCTCGGGCTGGATAGTCTCGCCCTTGAGCGCCCGGAGCCGCTCGACGACGGCCTGCACCTCGCTGCGCTCGGTGTCGTAGTAGCCCTCGATCAGGGCCAGCGCCTTGTCGATGCTGGCTTCATAGAGCTCCTGTTCCTCCTTGAGCAGCGCCAGCTGGGCCTGCTCCAGCACCAGGCGCGCGCTCTGGCGCAGGTAGGACTCCTGTTCCGGTGTGATCAGCCCCTCGAGCGCCTCGTCATGATGGCGAATGACGACCAGCTCCTTGAGCTCCTGGCCGAAGCGCGAGAGCTGATCCTGCCAGCCGCCGCTGGGGGCCTCCTCGATGCCGGAACGTGCCGGGATCTCCTCCAGCTCGCGCGACAGCGGCAGCTGCGCCAGGCGCTGCTGCTGGGCGTCGAGCGCCAGGTAGAGGCCGGTTCGGTCGACCTGGGGCACGCCGTCGAGGATGGCAAGCTCCGAGGCGATGGCGCGACGGATGGAGAGCAGTGCCGGGTTGTCGGCCTCGTTCAGGCGCGCATCGGCGGTGCGCAGCAGCGCCTTGGCCCCTTCCACGTCGCGCTCGAGCTGCAGGCGCTGGTTGGCCAGGCGCAGCAGGTAGGCGGCCTCGGCATGGATCCATTCTCGCTCGTCGGTGTCCTGGGTGCTGGACAGCTCGTCGAGCACCTGGTCGAGCGCCTCGTCGACCTCGCTGCGGTAGCTGGCGAACTCGCCCTGCATGGCGTCGATCGCCTCCGACAGGGCGGCGTCGCGCTCCTGCTCGCCGCTCTCGAGGCGTTCGCGCAGGCTGGCGAGTTCGTCGGCCGAAGCGGCCCCGCCGGCGCGCTCCTCCAGTTCGGCCAGGCGCTGCTGCTGGGCGTCGAGCCGCTCCCAGGTATTCCACGCGAACAGCCCCGCACCGATGCCGAGGAACAGTACCAGGATCAGCGCCAGCACACCGGCGGCACGACCGGCCCCCTTGCCGCCATCGCCCCCCGTGGCAGGCAGGGTCGAGCCGCCGCCGCCCCCCGGGGCCGCCGGCTTGCCCGTGCTGTCGTCGGGCTTGCTCGCGCCCGTGGTCTTGCCCGTGGCGGCGGGCTTGTCAGGTCCGGCGTCCTTCGGCTTCGCGCTATCGGACTCGGCGCCCTTCGGCTTCGCGCTATCGGACTCGGCGCCCTTCGGCTTCGCGCTATCGGACTCGGCGCCCTTCGGCCTCGCGCTATCGGATTCGGCGCCCTTCGGCTTCGCGCCAGCACCGGAGTCGTCGCTGGCCTTGGCCGGGGCCGCCTTGGCCTCTCCCGGCGTGGCCGTAGAGGCAGGCTTGCTCGAGCTTGCGGAAGCATCGGCGGAGGCTGCCGGGGACGTCTCGCCGGCCTTGGCGGTCGTAGGCGGCGTCGATGAGCTGCCACGCGGAGAACGACCCTTGCCGGCATCGCTGCCGGACTTGTCCTTGGCTCCGGCCTCTCGCCCCCTGTCATCCTTGCCCTTTGCGGAAGGCGCCTTCTGTTCGTCCTGCTCGTTGGTCTGCTTGCTCATCTGTCGCTAGCCCTTTTCGAGATCATCTTGATCGACATCGGCATCCTCCTGGTGACAGGCCGCGGCCACGGCGCCGGCAAGCGCTGCCGGCGTGGCGCCCGGCGCCACCACGGGGGTGCGAAACCCCAAGTCGCCGGCCAGTGTAGCCAACCGGCGACTGGAGACGATTAACGGTGGGTTCAAGGTGGCCCTGGTGCTCCATCTTGCCAGATGTTCGAGGATTTCTCCGCTACTCACTACCAGCGCCCGAAACTCGCCCCGGGCGAGGCGTTCACGCAGGGCCGGGGGCGGCGGCTGCAGGCGCCGCCGATAAAGCGACAGCCGCGTGATTCGCGCCCCGCGTGCCGCCAGGGTGTCGGCCAGTAGCGCACGGCCGCCCTCGCCGGCCACCAGCAGCACGCGCTGGCCCGCGAGCGAGCGCAGCGAGGCGAGCTCGAGCAGCGCCTCGCTGGTATCCTCGCCGGCGGCGGCCGGCGGCAGGTGCACCCTGACCCCGAATCGCTCGTGCAGCACCTCGGCGGTGGCCGCCCCCACCGCGTACCAGGCCGTGCCCAACGGCAGCTGCGGCCAGTAGCGGTCGAGCGCCTGGTAGAGGCACTCGGCGGCGAAGGGGCTGACCACCACCACCTTGTGAAAGTGATCGAAGTCGAGCCACGCCTGGCGCATCGCGGGAGTCTCCGGCAGCGCCTCCAGCGTCATGGCCTCGAGGTTCGCCACCGGAAAGCCGGCGGCCTCGATGGCCGCCGCCAGGGCCGCCGCCCGCTCGCCGGGCCGGCAGATCAGCACGGGAGCCCCGCCAGACATTCAGGCGCCGTAGACCTGTGCCAGGATCTCGCCGGCGCCCTGCTCCAGCAGGTCTTCCGCCACCCGCACGCCCAGCGCCTCCGGCTCGTGGATCGAACCGCGCCCCTCGGCGCGCAGCACCTCGGTGCCCTCGGGGTTGCCCACCAGCGCCCGCAGCCACAGGGTCTGACCGTCCTCCTCGAAGACGGCATAGCCGCCAATGGGCACCTGGCAGCCGCCCTCCAGGCGGGTGTTCATGGCGCGCTCGGCGCGCACCCGGGTCGCCGTGACGGGGTCGTCCAGCGGCGCCAGCAGCGAGACCAGCTCCGGGTCGTTGATGCGACACTCGATGCCCAGCGCACCCTGGCCGCAGGCCGGCAGGCACACCTCGGGGGGCAGCTCCTGGGCGATGCGCTCGCCCAGCCCCAGGCGCTTGAGCCCGGAGGTGGCCAGGATGATGGCGTCGAACTCGCCGGCGTCGAGCTTGGCCAGGCGGGTCTGGACGTTACCGCGCAGGGTGAGGATCTCCAGGTCGGGGCGCTGCTCGCGCATCTGCAGGCCGCGGCGCAGGCTGGAGGTGCCGATGCGCGCCCCTTCGGGCAGCGCGTCGAGCGAGGCGTAGTGGTTGGAGACGAAGGCATCGGTGGGCTCGGCCCCGGCGAAGATCACCGACAGCCCCAGCCCCTCGGGGAAGTGCATCGGCACGTCCTTCATCGAGTGCACGGCGATGTCGGCGCGGCCGTCGAGGATCGCCTCCTCCAGCTCCTTGACGAACAGCCCCTTGCCGCCGATCTTCGCCAGCGGCGTGTCGAGGATCTTGTCGCCGCGGGTGGAGAGCGCGACCAGTTCCACCTCGAGCCCCGGATGCTCGGCCATCAGCAGGTCGCGAACGTGTTCGGCCTGCCACAGGGCCAGCAGGCTCTTGCGGGTGGCTATGCGCAGCGTAGTGTTGGATCGCACGTGGTTCTCCCCTGCAGCGGGCCCGGCTGCCCCTGCTCAGCTGTAGTTGCCGTGCCATTATCGGTCACGGCCGGTAGACGGTCATTGACGATCATCATAAAGCACCGGGCGAAGCAGGAAAAATTGGCCCTCTCGTCGCCCGCCGCGCCCCTCGCCACTCGCGCCGACTCTGGTACACTGCAAGACTTGACCTCCGCCGCCGCACGCGGCTCCCGAGAACGCCACAGCACGCAACACGCAGGATGTCCACGCCGATGAGCTCTAGTTCCCCAACCCCCGGCACCAACCAGTCCTGGGGCGGCCGCTTCAGCGAACCCACCGATGCCTTCGTCGAACGCTTCACCGCGTCGGTCGACTTCGACCGGCGCCTGGCCCTTCAGGACATCCAGGGCTCCATCGCCCATGCCACCATGCTGGCCCGGGTGGGCGTACTGACCGACGCCGAGCGTGACGCCATCGTCGCGGGGCTGACCGAGATACGCGGCGAGATCGAGCGCGGCGAGTTCCAGTGGTCGGTGAAGCTCGAGGACGTGCACATGAACATCGAAGCACGCCTGACCGACAAGATCGGCGTCACCGGCAAGAAACTGCACACCGGGCGTTCGCGCAACGACCAGGTGGCCACCGACATCCGCCTGTTCCTGCGCGACGAGATCGACGTGGTCGAAGGTGAGCTGGCGCGCCTGCGCGCAGGGCTGATCGAACTCGCCGAGCGCGAGGCCGACACCATCATGCCCGGCTTCACCCACCTGCAGACCGCCCAGCCGGTGACCTTCGGCCACCACCTGCTGGCCTGGCAGGAGATGCTCGCCCGCGATCACGAGCGGCTGCTCGACTGTCGCAGGCGGGTCAACGTGATGCCGCTGGGCGCCGCCGCGCTGGCCGGCACCACCTATCCCATCGACCGCCACGTCACCGCCGAGCTGCTGGGCTTCGAGCGCCCCGCCGAGAACTCGCTCGACGCCGTGAGCGATCGCGACTTCGCCATCGAGTTCGCCAGCTTCGCCAGCATCCTGCTGATGCACCTGTCACGCATGAGCGAGGAGCTGGTGCTGTGGACCAGCGCCCAGTTCGACTTCATCGACCTGCCCGACCGCTTCTGTACCGGCAGCTCGATCATGCCGCAGAAGAAGAACCCCGACGTGCCCGAGCTGGTGCGCGGCAAGACCGGGCGCGTCTACGGCCACCTGATGGGCCTGCTGACGCTGATGAAGTCGCAGCCGCTGGCCTACAACAAGGACAACCAGGAGGACAAGGAGCCGCTGTTCGACACCCTCGACACGGTGCGCGACTGCCTCAAGGCGTTCGCCGACATGGTGCCGGCCATCGAGGCGCGCAAGGCGAACATGCATGAGGCCGCCCGCCGCGGCTTCTCCACCGCCACCGACCTCGCCGACTACCTGGTGCGCCGCGGCGTGGCCTTTCGCGATGCCCACGAGATCGTCGGCCAATCGGTGGCCTTCGGCATTCGCGAGAAAAAGGATCTCTCCGAGATGAGTCTCGACGAGCTGCGCCAGTTCTCCGAGGTGATCGAGGCCGACGTCTTCGAGGTGCTGACGCTGGAGGGCTCGGTGGCGGCGCGCAACCATATCGGCGGTACCGCCCCGGACCAGGTGCGCGCCGCGGCGAGCCGCGCCCGCGAGGCCCTGGCGAACCTGGGCCGCTGACCATGCGCATGACGAGCACACGCGCGGCACCGCGGGCCCGCCCGCTGGCGCTGGCGCTGGCCGCGCTGCTGCTGGCCGGCTGCGGCCAGAAGGGGCCGCTCTACCTGCCCGGCGACGAGGCCGCCGAGGAGCGCTACGGCAGCGGGGCGGCACACCAGGGCGAGCGGCACGACGCCGACGACGAGGACACGGACTGAATCATGGATCACTTCGAATATCGCGACGGCGTGCTCTACGGCGAGGAGGTACCGCTGTCGCGGGTGGCCGAGGCGGTCGGCACGCCCTGCTACGTCTACTCCAAGGCGACCCTGGCGCGCCACTTTCGCGCCTATACCGAAGCACTGGGCAGCCACCCCCACCTGATCTGCTACGCGGTCAAGGCCAACTCCAACCTGGCGGTGCTGGGTCTGCTGGCGCGCCTGGGCGCCGGCTTCGACATCGTCTCCGTGGGCGAGCTCGAGCGCGTGCTGGCCGCCGGCGGCGACCCGGCCAAGGTGGTGTTCTCCGGCGTGGCCAAGCAGGAAGCCGAGATGGCCCGCGCGCTCGAGGTCGGCATCAAGTGCTTCAACGTCGAGTCGCGCCCCGAGCTCGAGCGGCTCAACGCCGTGGCCGAGCGGCTGGGCCGGGTGGCGCCGGTGTCGCTGCGGGTCAACCCCGACGTCGACGCCGGCACCCACCCCTACATTTCCACCGGGCTCAAGGACAACAAGTTCGGCATTCCGGTGGACGAGGCGCTCTCCGTCTACGAGCTGGCTGCGCGCCTGCCGGGGGTGAGGATCGTCGGCCTGGATTGCCATATCGGCTCGCAGCTCACCGAGCTCGCCCCCTTCCTCGACGCCCTGGATCGCCTGCTGGTACTGCTCGAGCGCCTGCGCGAACGCGGCATCACGGTGGAACACCTCGACCTCGGCGGCGGGCTCGGCGTGCCCTACCGCGGCGAGCGCCCGCCGCAGCCCTTCGACTACGCCGCCTCGCTGCTCGAGCGCCTGTCGCGCTGGGAGCACGGCGCCGGCCTGACCCTGCTGTTCGAGCCGGGCCGCTCGATCGCCGCCAATGCCGGCGTGCTGCTGACCCGGGTGGAGTACCTCAAGCCCGGCGAGACCAAGAACTTCGCCATCGTCGACGCCGGCATGAACGACCTGATCCGCCCCTCGCTCTACCAGGCCTGGCAGGCGATCATCCCGGTGGACACCCGCCCCATGCGTGAAAGCGCCACCTACGACGTGGTCGGCCCGGTGTGCGAGACCGGCGACTTCCTGGGCAAGGAGCGCGAACTGGCGATCGACGCCGGCGACCTGCTGGCGGTACGCTCCGCCGGCGCCTACGGTTTCGTCATGGCTTCGAACTACAACAGCCGGCCGCGCCCCGCCGAGGTGATGGTCGACGGCGAGGCCTTCCATGTGGTGCGCCACCGCGAGAGCGTGGCGTCGCTGTGGGCCGGCGAGTCGCTGCTGCCCGAACCGGCAGCGGCACAGGACGGAGAGAGGCGCTGATGCTGCTGCACTTCACCAAGATGCATGGCCTCGGCAACGACTTCATGGTGGTCGACCTGATCACTCAGCGCGCCCGCCTGCGCGACGAACAGATCCGCCGGCTCGCCGACCGCCGCTTCGGCGTGGGCTTCGACCAGCTGCTGCTGGTCGAGCCGCCGCGCAACCCCGACATGGACTTTCGCTATCGCATCTTCAACGCCGACGGCAGCGAAGTGGAGAACTGCGGCAACGGCGCGCGCTGCTTCGCCCGCTTCGTGCGCGACCAGCGCCTGACCCACAAGCGCGAGATCCACGTGGAGACCGCCGGCGGCCCGCTGACGCTGGTGGTACAGGAGGACGGCCAGGTCACGGTAAACATGGGCAGCCCGCGCTTCGCACCGGCGGCGCTTCCCTTCGATGCCGCCGAGGATCGTCCGCTGCACGCCCTCGAGGTCGACGGCGAAAGCTACTCGATCGGTGCCGTCTCGATGGGCAACCCGCACGCGGTGCTGCGGGTCGACGACGTCGATTCGGCTCCGGTCGAGCGTCTCGGCCCGGCCATCGAGGCCCACCCCCGCTTCCCGCGGCGGGTCAACGTGGGCTTCATGCAGGTAGTCTCGCCCCACGAGATCCGCCTGCGAGTCTTCGAGCGCGGCAGCGGCGAGACCCTGGCCTGCGGCACCGGTGCCTGTGCCGCCGTGGCCAGCGGCATGCGCCAGGGCCTGCTCGAGAGCCCCGTCACGGTCCACCTTCGCGGCGGCGACCTGCGCATCGAGTGGCCCGGCGGCGAAGCGCCGCTGTTGATGACCGGGCCCGCCGAACGCGTCTTCGAGGGACGCATCGCCCTGGCCTGACCAGCCGGGCCCACCCGAACCGAGGAGCCAAGCATGACCCGAGCCGTCCCCGAACCGCGCAAGACCCTCGATCCGGACCGGGTCGCCGAGTGGCTGGCCCGCCACCCGGACTTCTTCGTCGGCCGCGAAGGGCTGCTGCAGCAGCTCAAGGTGCCGCACCCCGAGGCCCATGGCACCACCTCGCTGCTGGAGCGCCTGGTCTACGACCTGCGCCGCCGCGCGGAGCAGGCCGAGTGGCGCCTGGAGCAGCTGCTGGAATCGGCGCGCCACAACGAAGTGCAGTATCGACGCACCCGCGAGCTGGTGCTGGCGCTGCTGGAAGCCGAGGACGCCGACGCCCTGGGCCAGGCGCTGGCCACCCAGATGGCCGAACATTTCCAGATCCCCGCCGTGGCGCTGTGGTGCCCGGCCCAGCTCACCGACCACGAGCCGCTGCCGCCGCAGCCGCCACGCCACGTCCTCGACGAGCACGCCGGCGTGCGCCTGGCCGCGCTGCTCGACGGCCGCACCAGCCGCTGCACCCGGCTCACCCCCACCGACTGGGGGCGCCTGCTGCCGCACGCGCGGCCGCCGCGCCAGGCCGGCTCCTGTGCCCTGGCCCGGCTGACCGTGGGCGAGCCGATGGGCTACCTGGTGCTGGCCAGCCCCGACCCCGACCACTTCCGCGCCAGCATGGACACGCTGTTCACCGAATACCTCGGCGACGTGCTGGCGCGGCTGCTGCTGCGCCATGCCCCGGCCAGCCATGGCTGAGGCCCCGCTGCGCCGACAGCTGGCGGCCTGCCTGGAGGCCCTGGCGCGCACCGCCAGCCCGGCCACGCTGAGTGCTTACCGACGCGACCTCGAGGCGCTAGCGGCCTTCCTCGAGGCGCGCGGCATCGCCGACGGCGCCGGGCTCGACGTCGGCCTGGTGCGCCGCTTCCTCGGCGCCGAGCGCAGCCGCGGCCTCGCTCCGCGCAGCCTGGCGCGACGCAGGGCGGCCATCTCGCACTTCGCCGGCTTCCTGGTGCGCGCGGGCGTGCTCGGGCACAATCCCGCCGAGCTGGTGCCCACCCCGCGCCAGGGGGCGCACCTGCCCAAGCCGCTGGACGTCGACCAGCTCGCCCGGCTGCTCGATACACCCCACGACGGCTCGCCGCTGGCACTGCGCGACCAGGCGCTGCTGGAGCTGTGCTACTCCAGCGGGCTGCGCCTGGCGGAGCTCGCCGGCCTCGACCTCGACGACCTGGAGCCGCGTCGCGTGCGGGTGCTCGGCAAGGGCGGCAAGCCGCGCCAGGTGCCGGTGGGGCGCAGCGCCCGGCGCGCGCTCGACGCCTGGCTGGCCTGCCGCTCGGCGCTGGCCGCCCCCGGCGAGACGGCGCTGTTCGTCGGTGCCCGCGGCCGGCGCCTCGGGCACCGCGCCATCCAGAAGCGGATGACCGAGGTGGCCCGTCGGCGCGGCCTGCCCGAGCACCTGCACCCGCACCGCCTGCGCCACTCCTTCGCCAGCCACCTGCTGGAATCGAGCCAGGACCTGCGCGCGGTGCAGGAGCTGCTGGGCCACGCCAACCTCTCGACCACCCAGGTCTACACCAAGCTCGACTGGCAGCACCTGGCGGCGAGCTACGACGCCGCTCACCCTCGTGCCCGGCGGCGCCACACCGAATCACGCGACAATGACCATGGCTGACCTCTTGCCTCTCCAGGCCATCACCTTCGACCTCGACGACACCCTGTGGGACAACCACGGCGTGATGGTGGCCACCGAAACCGGCCACTACGCCTGGCTCGACCGCGAACTCGCCGCCTGGCGGCAGACCCGCGGCGAAGCCGCTTCGCCACGCTTCACCGAGCGCTTCCCGCTGGAGAGCTTCGAGCTGCGCCGTCGCGCGCTGGCCCATGCGCACCCGCTGCATCGCGGCCACTTCACCTGGCTGCGCGAACGGGCGCTCAGGGAGATGCTGGGAGAGTACGGCCTCGAGCCGGCCACGGCGGAGCAGTGGGCCAGGGCGGCAATGGCGCGCTTCATGGAGCTGCGCCATCGGGTCGAGCCGCACCCCGAGGTGGAACCGCTGCTGACCGGGCTGGGCCGGCACTACCGCCTGGCCAGCATCACCAACGGCAACGTCGACGTGCGGCGTCTGGCCGTCGGCCGGCACTTCCCGGTGGCCATCGCCGCTGGCGAGATATTGGCCCCCAAGCCCGACCCGCGGCCCTTCCTGGCGGCACTGGCGCGGCTCGGTGCATCGCCGGCCCGTGCCCTGCACGTGGGCGACTCCTGGCGCGAGGACGTCGAGCCGGCCCGGCGCCTGGGCATGCAGGTGGCCTGGATCTCGCCCCAGGTGGAGGAGCTCCCCCTGCCGCCGGGGATTCATCGCCTCGATCACGTGCGCGAACTGCCCGCGCTGCTGCGCCGGCTGGGCCAGCCGGCGCCGGCGTGTGAGTCGCGCTAGGCGGGTTCGGGGCCAGCCAGCCAGGCGTCGAGGCGGGCACTGGCCTCGTCGACCCCTTCGCGCTTGAGCGACGAGAACAACTGCACCGTCACCAGGTCCTCCCATTCGCGCAGGCGGCTGCGCACCTGCTGCAGGGCGTTCTTGGCCGCGCCCGACTTCAGCTTGTCGGCCTTGGTCAGCAGGATGTGGACCGGCATGTCCTGGTCGTCGGCCCAGCCCAGCAGGATCTGGTCGAATTCGGTCAGCGGATGACGCACGTCCATCACCAGCACCAGGCCGCGCAGGGCGCGGCGCCCCCGCAGGTAGTCGGCGAGGTGACGCTGCCACTCGCGCTTGACCGCCTCCGGCACCTTGGCATAGCCGTAGCCGGGCAGGTCGACCAGTCGGCGGCTGGTGTCATCGCCCAAGGCGAAGAAGTTGATCAGCTGGGTGCGCCCCGGGGTGCGCGAGGTGCGCGCCAGCGCCTTCTGCCGGGTCAGGGTATTGATGGCACTGGACTTGCCGGCATTCGAGCGCCCGGCAAAGGCGACCTCGGCGCCCTCGTCGGGCGGGCACTGGGCCAGCGTGGGCGCGCTGGTCAGGAAGCGCGCGCTCTGGTAGTTCATGCGGATCATGACCTCAACGTTTCGCCGGCAGGAGCGCTGCGGGCAGCGCGGGTGGCCGCCCTGCATTTCCGATGCCGGCTTGTTTCGTTATAATGCGATGTCTTTTTTCTGCGACCTGGGCGCGCTAGTGTAGCACCGTGCTCTGGCCGGCAGCGACCGACGCTGCGGCAGCAGGGCAAGGCCGGCCTGGCATCAGCAAGGCGGGACAGCCCCCAGGAATGCGTACCGGTATAATCCATAACGGCATAGTGAATCAGCGATGAGAAAGTTACTGGCAAGCCTGGCAATCACCCTCGGCGCCGTAGGCGTCGCTCACGCCGACCTGGAAGCAGACGCCGACGCTGCCGCTGGTCGCGAAAAAGCCCAGAGCTGTGCGGCCTGCCATGGCCAGAACGGCATCAGCTCGGCCCCCTCCTTCCCGCATCTCGCCGGCCAGCAGACGACCTACCTGGCCAAGCAGATCATCGACATCCGCGACGGCAACCGCGTGGTGCCCGAGATGGCCGGGCAGGTCGACGACTTCTCCGACCAGGACGCCTGGGACGTCGCCGCCTACTTCTCCGAGCAGGACGCCAACGTCGGCCAGGCCGACCCGGCCGAGGAAGCGCTGATGCGCGGCCAGGAGCTCTATCGTGCCGGCGACATGGCCAAGGGCATCCCCGCCTGTGCGGCCTGCCACGGCCCCACCGGTGCCGGTATCAATACCGCCGTCTACCCGGCGCTTTCCGGCCAGTTCCCCCAGTATGTCGTCGCCTCGCTGCAAAAATTTGCCGCCGGCGAGCGCACCAACGACCCCAATGGCATGATGGGCGACATCGCCGCCAAGATGAGCGACACCGACATGCAAGCCGTGGCCAACTACATCAGCGGCCTGCACTGAGCGTCTCGTCGTCTGGCAATGGTCGGCCACGGCCGGCATGAAAGGCGGCCGCTGGCCGCCTTCGCCGTTTTGGATCGTCAGCCGAACCGGGAACCGTGAGCGGTTCATGCGCTCAAAGTGATCGACACACCCGTTCTTGCTGACAAAGCCGCTACTTACAGGCGATCTTTCAAGGAGCCTCACCCATGTTCAAGCCCTTGCGCATCCTCCAGTCAGCCGCTTTCGCCGTGGCCGGCCTCGGCCTGGCGACGCTGGCCGCCGCCGACAACCTGGTCGAGGGCCAGCACTACGAGAAGCTGCCCGAGCCCATCGAGACCAGCGCCGGGGGGGACCGGGTCGAGGTGACCGAAGTGTTCTGGTACGGCTGCCCGCACTGTTACAACCTGGAGGAACCGCTCAACGCCTGGGTCGCCGAGCAGCCCGAGGACGTCGCCTTCAACCGCATGCCGGCCACCATGGGCGGCGACTGGAACACCCACGCGATGATGTTCTACGCCGCCGAGGAGCTGGGCATTCGTGAGGACGCCCATGACGACATCTTCCATGCCATCCACGAGGAGGGGCAGCGCCTCAACGACGCCGACAGCATCGCCCGCTTCTTCAGCAAGTACGACGTCAGCGAGGAGGAGGCCCGCCAGGCGCTGGACGCCTTCGGTGTCAAGGCCCAGGTCAACAAGGCCCATGCGCGCATGCGTGCGATGCGCCTGATGGGCGTGCCGGCCCTGGTCGTCGACGGCCGCTACCTGGTGACCCCGAGCAGCGCCGGCAGCCTCGAGAACATGCCGCAGGTCGCCGGCGCGCTGGTCGAGCGCGTCCGCCAGGAACGCACGGACTGACCGTGCCCGTCGAGTCATCGCACCTGGTCGACGCCAGGACGCCGCCCCTGGAGGGTGGGCACCTCAAGTTGCTCACCTTCAACATGCAGGTGGGCATCCAGACGTCGGCCTACCATCACTACCTGA
The DNA here is from genome assembly GCF_015992245.1 of Halomonas sp. SS10-MC5. Taxonomy (NCBI): domain Bacteria; kingdom Pseudomonadati; phylum Pseudomonadota; class Gammaproteobacteria; order Oceanospirillales; family Halomonadaceae; genus Halomonas; species Halomonas sp. SS10-MC5. The sequence continues at coordinate 4,251,756 of NZ_CP065435.1, forward strand.
CCCGCAGCTGGCAGCACCTGCTGCCGCATCCCCAGCGGGTGCGGCGGCTGGACATGGTCAGCAGCGTGCTGAGCCGCTTCGACATCGTCGGCCTGCAGGAGGTCGATGGCGGCAGCTTTCGCTCCAGCCACGTCAACCAGATCGAGTACCTGGCCACGCGCGGCGGCTTTCCGCACCACTACCAGCAGCTCAACCGCAATCTGGGGCGCTTCGCCCAGCACAGCAACGGGCTGCTGTCGCGCCTCTCCCCCTCCCAGGTCGAGGAGCACCGCCTGCCCGGCACCCTGCCCGGGCGCGGCGCCATTCACGCCCGCTACGGAGACGGCGCGGATGCGCTGCACCTGTTCGTCGCCCACCTGGCCCTGAGCCACCGGGCCCGGGTGCGCCAGCTCGACTATCTCAGCGAGATCATCCAGCCGCTGCAGCACGTGGTGGTGATGGGCGACCTCAACTGCACGCCGGACCAGCTGCACACCCATACGCGCTTCTGCGCCTCGCTGCCGCTGCACCCGGTCCGCCCCTTGCTCAGCTACCCCTCGTGGCAGCCGCGCCGGGCGCTGGACCATATCCTGATCTCCAGCTCGCTGAAGGCGTGCGACGTCCGTGTGCTCGATCACCTGTTCTCCGACCACCTGCCCATCGCCGTCGACGTGGCGCTGCCGCCCGGCTGTCTGGCCCTGCTCGAGGGCCTGCGCAAGCGCCAGCAGCGCTAGCCGAGACGTTGAGCCGCGAGGATGACGCACGCCGCGTAATCAGCGATGATGCGTTCCCTGAAATGTTTCGACACGAGATTCCACCATGCAAACCGCGAACCGCGATCCGGTCCTGCTCGCATGGCTCGACGGCTTTACCGAGGTCGTGGGCCGCTCCATCGCCTGGCTGGTGATCGTCATGATGGCGGTACAGTTCGCCATCGTGGTGATGCGCTACGTCTTCGCTCTCCACAGCATCGCCATGCAGGAGTCGGTCATGTACATGCATGCCGTGGTGTTCATGCTGGGGGCCGCCTGGACGCTGCGCCACGATGGTCACGTCCGCGTCGACATCTTCTACCGCAAGCTCTCCGCCCGCGGCCGGGCGTGGATCGACCTGCTCGGCACGCTGTTCCTGCTGTTTCCGGTGACGCTGTTCATCGCCGTCTCGAGCTTCGGTTACGTGAAGAGCAGCTGGGCGATACTCGAACGCTCGCCGGACGGCGGCATTCCCGGGGTCTTCCTGCTCAAGTCGCTGATCCTGGTGATGATGGCCCTGCTGCTGCTGCAGGGCGTGGCGCAGGTGTTGCGCCAGGTCCTGATCCTGCGCGGCAAGGCCCCAGGCAACACGCCTGACCACGACGAGGTGATCTGACGTGGAAGCCCTGCTCGAATTCATGCCGCTGTTCCTGTTCCTCACCGTCTGTGCCGTGCTGATGCTGGGCTACCCGGTTGCCCTGTCGCTGGCCGGCACCGCGCTGATCTTCGCCGGGCTTGGCCACCTGATGCTGCAGATGGGCGTGCCGGTGCCCTTCGAGCCGCGCATGCTGGGTGCCATGCCCAACCGCCTCTACGGCATCATGACCAACCAGACGCTGCTGGCAGTACCGCTGTTCGTGCTGATGGGGGTGCTGCTGGAGAAGTCGCGCGTCGCCGAGACCCTGCTCGATGCCATGGCCATGCTGTTCGGCTCGCTGCGCGGCGGACTCGGCATCTCGGTGATCCTGGTCGGCATGCTGCTGGCCGCCTCCACCGGGATCGTCGGGGCCACCGTGGTCACCATGGGCCTGCTGTCGCTGCCGACGATGCTCAAGCGCGACTACTCGCCGTCGCTCGCCACCGGCACCATCTGCGCCACCGGCACCCTGGGCCAGATCATCCCGCCCTCCATCGCGCTGGTGCTGCTGGGTGACGTGCTCTCCAATGCCTATCAACAGGCACAGCTGGCCATGGGCGTGTGGAGTCCCAAGACCGTGTCGGTGGGCGACCTGTTCGTCGGCGCGCTGGTACCGGGCCTGCTGCTGGTGGCGGCCTACATCGTCTACCTGCTGGCTGTCGCCTGGTGGAAGCCCGCAAGCGCCCCGCCCGCGGACCGCGAGGCGCTCAAGCAGGAACTCGGTCACACCGGCAGCCTGTGGCCGCTGCTGATCAAGGGCCTGATTCCCCCCGTGCTGCTGATCGTCGCCGTGCTGGGCTCGATCCTCGGCGGCTTCGCCACCCCCACCGAGGCCTCGGCGGTGGGCGCCATGGGTGCGCTGCTGCTGGCGCTGACCAACCGTCGGCTCAACGTGGCGATGCTGCGCGAGGTGGTCCAGTCCACCGCCAAGGTCACCAGCATGGTGTTCCTGATCCTGATCGGTGCCGCGCTGTTCTCGCTGGTGTTCCGCGCCTACGGCGGCGAGGAGCTGGTCAAGCACCTGTTCGAGGCGCTGCCCGGCGGCGTGGTGGGGGCCACCCTGGTGGTGATGCTGGTGATCTTCCTGCTCGGCTTCATTCTCGACTTCATCGAGATCACCTTCGTGGTGGTGCCGATCGTCGGGCCGGTGCTGCTGATGATGGGTCTCGATCCGATCTGGCTCGGCATCATGATCGCGGTGAACCTGCAGACCTCGTTTTTGACGCCGCCGTTCGGTTTCGCGCTGTTCTACCTGCGCGGGGTGACGCCGGACTCGGTGCCGACCGCCGCCATCTATCGCGGCGTGATTCCGTTCATCCTGCTGCAGCTCGGCATGCTGCTGGCGCTGGCGCTGTTCCCGGGGCTGGCGACCTGGCTGCCGTCGGTACTGTAGGCTCAGCCGCACAGCGGGGCCAGCCACGCCTGGGCCAGATAGAGCACCACGGCGTAGCGTGCCCCCTTGGCCAGGGTGATCAGCAGCACGGCCCGCCACCAGGGCAGGCGAAAGATGCCGGCGAGCACGGTGAGCGGGTCGCCGATCAGCGGTGCCCAGCTCGCCAGCAGGCTCCACTCGCCAAAGCGGTGGTACCAGCGCTCGGCGCGGGCCAGGCCCTCGCGCGAGGCGGGGAACCAGCGGCGGTCCTGGAAGCGGCGCGCGTAGCGCCCCAGCCAGACGTTGACCAGGCTGCCCAGGGTATTGCCCGAGGTCGCCACCAGCCACAGCCCCAGCAGCGGCTGGCCCAGGCACCACTGGCGTGCCAGCCACACCTCCGAACCGCCCGGCAGCAGCGTGGCGCTGGCGAAGGCCACCAGGAACAGACTCAGCATTCAGTGCCCCCCTCCTTACTTCCCGCATGCAGGACGAGACGCCATGACGAACGACCGCCCCATTCCCAACGTTCTCAGCATCGCCGGCTCCGACCCCAGCGGCGGCGCCGGCATCCAGGCCGACCTCAAGAGCTTCTCGGCCTTGGGCGCCTATGGTACCAGCGTCATCACCGCGCTGACCGCGCAGAACACCCGCGGCGTGCGCGGCGTGCACCCGGTGCCGGTGGAGTTCATCCGCCTGCAGCTCGACACCCTGCTCGACGATGTCGCCATCGATGCGGTGAAGATCGGCATGGTGGCCAGCCGTGAGGTGGCCGAGACCATCCGCGACGCGCTGCAGTCACGGCGCCCGCGCTGGATCGTGCTCGACCCGGTGATGGTGGCCAAGAGCGGCGATGTGCTGGTCGACGACGCCGGCATCGCCGCGGTGCGCGAGGTGCTGGTCCCGCTGGCCGACCTGATCACGCCCAACCTGCCCGAAGCCGCGGTGCTGCTGGCGAGCCCCACACCGGCCAGTCGCGACGAGATGCTGGCCATGGCGCCGGGCCTGGCGGCGCTGGGCGCCGCCGCCGTACTGCTCAAGGGGGGGCATCTGCGCGACGAGGGCTGCCCCGACCTGCTGATCGGCAACGGCGACCCGCACTGGGTCGAAGGCCCCCGGATCGGTACCGACAACCTGCATGGCACCGGCTGCTCGCTCTCCTCGGCCATCACCGCGCGCCTGGCGCAGGGCGACACCCTGCCGCAAGCGATCGCGACGGCCAAGCAGTGGCTGGAGGCGGCACTGACCGAGAGCCGGCGCCTCGACGTCGGCAGGGGCCGTGGCCCGGTGCACCATTTCCACCGTTGGTGGTAGCGAAACGCGCCTTGCGCCCTGGCCGAGTGCCACCCATGCTGAAGTCTGTCCCGCCCGGCTCATCCGCGATGGAGAGACGCCATGACCCAGACCTTGCTGTTCGCCTGCGACCTCTCGGCCGAGAACCGCGCCGCCTTCGCCCGGGCCATTCGCCTGGCCATCGAGAGCGGTGCGCGTCTTGACGTTATCCACGTACTCGACCCCTACCTTCCCCGCCGGGTGCTGCACGACCTGGAAGAGGCCGTAGTGGCCGACATGCAGGCCATCCTGACCGACGTGCGTGAGGACTATGCGTTGCCGGAACCGAGCGTGATGCTGCAGACGGTGGCCGGTGTGAGCTATGCCGAGATCATCCGCGAGGCGCACGATCGCGAGGTGGACATGATCGTGCTCGGCTCCCACCGCAAGCGCGGCCAGCCCGACCTGGTCGCCGGTACCACCCTGGCGCGGGTACTGCGCAGCGCGCCCTGCCCGGTGCTGTCGGTTTCCCAGCCGGCCAGTCGCGACTGGCAGGAGATCCTGGTACCGGTGGATTTCTCGCTGGCCAGCCGCAACACCCTGCGCGAGACGCTCAAGCGCTTTCCCGAGGCCCGCCTGACGCTGCTGCATGCCTGGGACATCCCCGGCGAGCGCGAGCTGGGCTCCGACAGCGACTACGCGCGCTGGCGCGACCGCGAGGTGGAGCGCCTGCGCTGCCAGATCGAGCGCGAGACCGACCAGTTGATGGGCGAGCTCGACTGCGTGCCGGAGGTGGAGCTGGTGCTCGAACAGGGCGAACCGCTGGAGGTACTGCTGACTCAGCTGCGGCGGCGGGCGCCCGACCTGCTGGCACTGAGCTGCCGCGGCCAACTGGGTCGCCAGAGCCCGATCACCGAGGCACTGCTCGCCGAGCCGCATTGCGACATCATGCTGTGCCGCGCCTGGTAACACTCACTGTCGGGCGTGATACCCTTTCGGCCAGCTCATGGTCAGAAAGGGAAACCCGCCTATGAAGGCCCTGATACAGCGCGTGCATCGCGCCAGCGTCACGGTGGAAGGACGCCGAGTCGGCGCCATCGACCACGGCCTGCTGGCCCTGGTGGGGGTGGAGAAGGGCGACGACGAGGCCGCCGCCGAGCGGCTGCTGCACAAGCTGTTGCGCTACCGGGTGTTCAGCGACGCGGCGGGCAAGATGAACCTCGACCTGCAGCAGGTCGACGGCGGGCTGCTGCTGGTCTCGCAGTTCACCCTGGCCGCCGATACGCGCAAGGGGCTGCGGCCGAGCTTCTCCAGCGCCGCACCGCCGGCCGACGGCGAGCGGCTGTTCCACTACCTGCTCGACCGCGCCCGGGCGGCCTGGCCCCGGGTCGAGAGCGGCGAGTTCGCCGCCAACATGCAGGTCGAGCTGATCAACGACGGGCCGGTGACGTTTCTGCTGGAGAGTTGAAGGGGGCCTGTCCCCGGCGCCGCTCGCCAAGGCAAGGCAAGGCAGCCATTGGCGGCCGTAATGTCTTGCCCCGTGTCTGTCAGGCCCCGCTTTCCAGCAGCTCCGCCTCCATCGCCTCCAGCGCCTCCTCGGCGGCCAGCCATTCGGCTTCCAGCTCTTCCAGTCGCGACTTCAGCTCGCCCTGGCGGGCCAGCCGCTCGGTGAGTTCGGCCTTGCGCGCCGGGTCGGTGTAGAGCTCGGCCTCGCCCAGCGCCTCCTCCACCGCCGCGAGCTCGCCCTGGGCCTTCTCCAGCGCCTGGTCGGCGCGGTCACGGGTCTTCTTCAGCGGACGCAGCTTCTCGCGCAGCTCGGCGGCGGCGCGGCGGCTCGCCTTGCGGTCCTCCTTGGGTGCGGCACCCTCCGCCTGGCGCCCGGCCTTGTCGGCCCGCGCCTCGCGCCGCTCGCCCTCCAGCCGCGCCTTGAGCCAGGCGCGATAGTCCTCCAGGTCGCCGTCGAAGGGCTCGACGCGATGGTCGGCCACCTTCCAGAACTCATCCACCGTGGCACGCAGCAGGTGGCGGTCATGGGAGACCAGGATCACCGTGCCCTCGAAGCTGGCCAGGGCCTCGGTGAGCGCCTCGCGCATCTCCAGGTCGAGGTGGTTGGTGGGCTCGTCGAGCAGCAGCAGGTTGGGCTTGCGCCAGGCCACCAGGGCCAGGGCCAGGCGCGCCTTCTCGCCGCCGGAGAAACGCCCCACCTCGCCGAAGGCGTCGTCGCCCTGGAAGCCGAAGCCACCGAGGAAGGTGCGGATCGCCTGATCGCTGGCGGTGGGCGAGAGCCGCTGCACGTGCATGAACGGCGTCGCCGCCATGTCGAGCCCCTCGAGCTGGTGCTGGGCGAAGTAGCCGACGGCGAGATGCTCGCCCGGCACCCGCTTCCCCGCCAGCAGCGGCAGCTCGCCGGTCAACGACTTGATCAGGGTCGACTTGCCGGCCCCGTTGGGGCCCAGCAGGCCGATGCGCTGGCCCGGCAGCAGGGTCAGCTTGACCTCGTCGAGCTGGACTTTCTCCGCACCGGCGGTGTCGCGGTAGCCGAGCCGGGCCTGGTCGAGCACCAGCAGCGGGTGGGAGGTCTTGTCCGAGGCCGGAATGGTGAAATGGAACGGCGAGTCGGCATGGGCCACGGCGATGTCGCCCATGCGCTCGAGCATCTTCATCCGGCTCTGGGCCTGGCGCGCCTTGCTCGCCTTGGCCTTGAAGCGCGCCACGAAGCGCTCGATCTCCTCGCGTCGGGCCTGCTGCTTGGCCGCCTCGGCCTGCTGCAGCGCCAGCTTTTCGGCGCGGGTGCGCTCGAAGGTGGAGTAGTTGCCGCGGTAGAGCACCAGCCGACGCCGGTCGAAGTGGACGATGTGGTCGCACACCGCGTCGAGGAAGTCGCGGTCGTGGGAGATCAGCAGCAGGGTACCGGGATAGCGTACCAGCCACTGCTCCAGCCACAGCAGGGCATCGAGGTCCAGGTGGTTGGTAGGCTCGTCGAGCAGCAGCAGATCCGAGGGCATGAACAGCGTGCGCGCCAGGTTGGCGCGCATGCGCCAGCCGCCGGAAAACGCCGACAGCGGCCGCGTCAGGTCGGCCTGGGTGAAGCCCAGCCCGATCAGCAGCTGGGCGGCACGCGCCGGGGCACTGTAGCCGTCCAGCGCCTCGATGACGCCGTGCTGCTCGGCCTCGGCGTGGGCGTCGCCGCGCTCGCGCGCCGCCTCCAGCGCCGCCTCGGCCTGGCGCAGCTCGCGGTCGCCGTCGAGCACGTAGTCGACGATGGCGCGATCCAAGGCATCGACCTCCTGGGCCATGTGCGCGATGCGCTGTCCGCCGCTCATCTCGATCTCGCCGCGATCGGGGGCGAGCGTGCCCAGCAGCAGGCCGAACAGGCTGGACTTGCCGGCACCGTTGGGGCCGACGATACCGGCCTTGTGGCCGGCGTGCAGGGTCAGCTCGGCATCCTCGAGCAGGGTCTGGGTGCCGCGTTGCAGGGCAACCTGGCGCAGTGCAATCATGCAGGCTCCAACTGGCAATTCAGGGGGGCGGTCGTCGCCTCCGCTCGATCTCGAGAGAGCCGCCGACGACAGCCGATCATGAGTGACGATTCTACCGCAACCACAGCCGCGCTGCGGGCCGGGCTTGGCGCCGACCCGCTATGGGACTTCGCCCTGGCCTTCTACGCTCGCCCCGGCGTGGAAGCCGCCTGCCTGCGGCTGCAGGACGAAGCGGGGGTCGACGTGTGCGAGCTGCTGTGGCACTGCTGGCTGTACCGCCACGGCCTGACCCTGGCCGCCGAGCCCGTCGAACTCGAGGCCATTCGCCACTGGCAGTGCGAGGTCACACGACCGCTGCGCCGCCTGCGTCGTCAGCTCAAGGCCGAGGCCGCCTGCAGCCGCGGCGTCGCCGAGGTGCGCCGGCAGCTCCAGCAGGCCGAGCTGGCGGCCGAGCGTGAAACCCTGGAGCGACTTCAGCGCCTGGCCGAGCAGGCCAGGGAGATCGCCCCTCTGCCCGCCCCCGCTAAAAGTCTCGAAATTTCTCTGGCAAGTCGCTGGAAATTACAGAAAAAAGCGCAACTTTTGGCAGTACAAACCCTCGAATACCGCCTTGACCCTCTGTAGGGGGCACGCTAGCCTGAAAAAAGCTGTGTAGCCTTTTTGGCTACCGATGCCTGTTGATGTCGCTATTTTCACCGGGCCAAACCTGCGAGGAGAAGATAATAATGAAGGCAACCAAGCTGTTGACCACTGCCAGTATCGGCGCAATGCTGTTCGGCATGTCGGCTGCCGCTCATTCCGCTGAATGGCGTTACGCGCATGAGGAATTCGAGGGTGACGTACAGGACGTATTTGCCGTCGCCTTCAAGGAATATATCGAGGAAAACTCCGACCACACCGTACAGGTTTATCGTTTCGGCGAGCTGGGTGAGTCCGACGATATCATGGAGCAGACCCAGGCCGGCATCCTGCAGTTCGTCAACCAGTCGCCCGGCTTTACCGGCGCCCTGATTCCCGAAGCCCAGATCTTCTTCATCCCCTATCTGCTGCCCACCGACGAAGAAACCGTGCTCGAGTTCTTCGACGAGAGCAAGGCCATCAACGAAACGTTCCCGGAACTCTATGCCGAGCAGGGCCTCGAGCTGCTCAAGATGTATCCCGAAGGCGAGATGGTCGTCACCGTGGACGAGCCGATCCGCACCCCGGAAGATCTGCGCGGCAAGAACATCCGCACCATGACCAACCCGCTGCTCTCCGAGACCTACCGGGCCTTCGGCGCCACACCGACCCCGCTGCCCTGGGGTGAGGTGTACGGCGGCCTGCAGACCGGCATCATCCAGGGCCAGGAGAACCCGATCTTCTGGATCGAGTCCGGCGGCCTCTACGAGGTTTCCCCGCACCTGGTGTTCACCGGCCATGGCTGGTTCACCACCGCGATGATGGCCAACAAGGACTTCTTCGACGGCCTCTCCGAGGAGGATCAGGAACTGATCCGCGAAGCCTCAGAAGCGGCCTACGACCACACCATCGAGCATATCCAGGGCCTGGCCGAAGAGTCGCTCGAGAAGATTCAGGAAGCCTCCGACGAGGTCACCGTGACGCGCCTCGACGAGGACGAGATCCAGGCCTTCCGCGAGCGCGCACCACAGGTCGAGGAGCGTTTCATCGAGATGACCGGCGAGCGCGGCGAGGAGCTGCTCGAGCAGTTCAAGGCCGACCTGGAAGCCGTGTCAGGCGAGTGACCCCGCAAGCACGGGCAACTTGCCGTGAAACGCATGAAGGGGTAGCCGGCCGGCTGCCCCTTCGTGTTTCCGGCCGGCGCGTTCCCCCGGCCAATCAGCGTTGAAGCCGGCACGCTCTTGCCGGGCTCATGTTGTTACCCTTTGGTGAGGGAAACACGCTTCACTATCTTGCGGGGGAGCCCCTTGCAGGCAAGTCCCCCAGGAGACCGGTCGCATGACAGAAGAAGATTCGGAAAAGAACTACCGCTCCACGCTCCCCGGCCCGCTTGGCATCGTCGACACCTGGATCAGCCGCGCCGAGTCGGCCATTCTGGCGCTGGGCGTTATCCTGATGGCACTGAACACCGTGGCCAACGTGGTCAGCCGCTTCGCCCTGGGCGAAAGCCTGCACTTCTCCGAGGAGATCAACCGCATCCTGATCGTGATGATCACCTTCGCCGGGCTCGGCTATGCCGCCCGCCATGGCCGCCATATTCGCATGTCGGCGATCTATGACGCCCTGCCCACCGGGGGCCGGCGCGCCCTGATGGTCGTCATCTGTCTGTTCACCTCGCTGGTGATGTTCGTGCTCTGCTACTTCTCGATCGGCTATATCGAGACTTTGTATGGTCGCGGCCGCGTGCTGCCTTCACTGAGCATTCCGGTCTGGATCATCTACCTTTGGGTACCCGTCGGCTTCACCATTACCGGCATTCAGTATCTGCTTACCGCCATCAAGAATCTCACCTCCCGTGACGTCTATCTGTCGACCCATGTGGTCGATGGCTACAAGGATACCGAAACGGAAGTCTGACGCAGGGCGCGAGGAAACATCACCATGACAACCATCATAGTCTCCATCATGATCGTGCTCCTGCTGCTGGGGTTTCCGATGATGATCCCGCTGGCGACGGCTGCCTTCGTCGGCTTCTTCATGACCTTCGGCGGCCTCGGGCAGATGGAAACCCTCATCCAGCAGATGATGGGGGGTATTCGTCCCACGGCACTGATCGCCGTGCCGATGTTCATCCTGGCCGCCGACATCATGACCCGCGGTCAGTCCGCCGGGCGCCTGATCGATATGGTCATGAGCTTCGTCGGCCACGTGAAGGGCGGGCTCGCCGTCAGCACCGCCGCCTCCTGCACCCTGTTCGGCGCCGTCTCGGGTTCGACCCAGGCCACCGTGGTGGCGGTGGGCTCGCCGCTGCGGCCACGCATGCTCAAGGCCGGCTACTCGGACTCCTTCACCCTGGCGCTGATCATCAACTCCAGCGACATCGCCTTTTTGATACCGCCGAGCATCGGCATGATCATCTACGGGGTCATCTCTGGCACCTCGATCGGCGAGCTGTTCATCGCCGGCATCGGCCCGGGGCTGCTGATCCTGGCGATGTTCTCCGTCTACTGCATCGCCTATGCCGTTCTCAACCATGTGCCCACCGAGCCCAAGTCGAGCTGGAGGGAGCGAGCCCGCGCCGTGCGCGACGCGCTGTGGCCGCTGGGCTTCCCGGTCCTGATCGTGGGTGGTATCTACGGCGGCATCTTCAGCCCCACCGAGGCCGCCGCCGCCTGCGTGCTGTATGCGGTGCTGCTCGAGTTCGTGGTCTTCCGCTCGCTGAAGCTGCCGGACATGTATACCATTGCCAAGTCCACCGGCCTGATCACCGCGGTGGTGTTCATCCTGGTGGCGGTGGGCAACGGCTTCTCCTGGATCATCTCGTTCGCCCAGATCCCGCAGACCCTGCTGGGGGCATTCGGCATCAACGAGGCCGGGCCGGTCGGCGTGCTGGTGGCCATCTCGGTGGCCTTCTTCATCGCCTGCATGTTCGTCGACCCCATCGTCGTGATCCTCGTACTCACGCCCATCTTCGCCCCGGCAATCTCGGCCTCGGGCCTCGACCCGGTGCTGGTGGGCGTGCTGATCACGCTGCAGGTGGCGATCGGCTCGGCGACGCCACCCTTCGGCTGCGATATCTTCACCGCCATCGCGATCTTCAAGCGACCCTACTGGGAGGTGATACGCGGCACGCCGCCCTTCGTGTTCATGCTGATCCTGGCGGCGGCGCTGATCATCATGTTCCCGCAGATCGCCCTGTTCCTGCGCGACCTGGCCTTCCGCTAACGGACCGCCCGATACTGAGGAGTTGCTGAGATGTTCAATCGCATATTGGTACCGGTGGACGGTTCGAAGGGTGCCCTCAAGGCGCTGGAGAAGGCCGTCGGCCTGCATCTGCTCACCGGCGCCGAACTCTACGTGCTGTGCGTGTTCAAGCACCACAGCCTGCTCGAGGCATCGCTCTCCATGGTGCGTCCGGAGAGGCTCGACATCCCCGACGACGCCCTCAAGGAGTACGCCACCGAGATCGCCGTGCATGCCAAGAGCGAGGCGGTCGAGCTGGGCGCCGACCCGGCCCGCCTGCGCGCCTTCGTCAAGGGCGGGCGCCCTTCGCGCACCATCGTGCGCTTCGCACGCAAGCGGGAGTGCGACCTGATCGTGATCGGCGCCCAGGGCACCAACGGCGAGAAGAGCCTGCTACTGGGCAGCGTGGCCCAGCGCGTTGCCGGCTCCGCTCACTGTCCCACCCTGGTGGTGTGAGCCTGCCGGGCGGGCAGCGTGCGGCAAGTGCGGAACCGGCCCCGCCCTGATAGAGTCCGAATACTGTTGCACGCCGCTCAATGACTAATCGATAGGACTCTGCATGAAGATACTGCTGACTTCCGCCTCCTTGGTTGCCCTGGTGGCCACGACGCCGTTCGTTCTGGCCGCGCCGGAAACCGAGGACGAACGTCTCAGCTACAGCCTGGGTGTCGCCTACGGGCAGAGCATCGCCCAGGAATACCCCGAGCTCGACATCGACGCCTTCACCGATGCCATTCGCGACCTCATCGAGGGCAACGACCTGGCCATGGAAGCCGACGAGATGGCCGAGACCCTGAGCCAGTTCCAGCAGGATGCGCTGGCGGCGCGCCAGGCCGAGGCCGAGGAGATAGCCGAGCGTAACCTCACCGAGGGGCAGGCGTTCATGGAAGAGAACGCCGAGCGCGAGGAGGTCACCACCACCGACTCGGGCCTGCAGTACGAAGTGCTGGAGAGCGGCGATGGTGAGAGCCCCGGGCCGAGTTCCCACGTCGAAGTGCACTACGAGGGCACCCTGGTCGACGGCACCGTGTTCGACAGCTCCTTCGACCGCGGCCAGCCGCTGAGCTTTCGCGTGGACCAGGTGATCGAGGGCTGGCAGGAAGCGCTGCAGCTGATGAGCGTGGGCGACACCTGGATGCTGTTCATTCCACCGGAGCTGGGCTACGGCGCCCAGGGCCAGGGACCCATCGGCCCCAACGAGACGTTGATCTTCCGCGTCGAACTGCTCGATGTCGTGGAGTGACGCCGGTCGCATGCGCGTCGCGCCCCTGATCGCCGCCGGGCTGCTGCTGGCGTCCGCCGCGAACGCCGAGGAGCGCCTGCCGGAGCTGCCCCGTCTCGCCGTTGTCCCTGACGATACCAGCGTGATCGGCGTCTCCTCGGGCGGCTACATGGCCACCCAACTGGCCATCGCCTGGCCCGAGCGCTTCCGGGGCCTGGCCGTGCTCGCCGCGGGCCCCTGGAGCTGCGCCGAGGGCGGCCTGGGGCAGGCGCTCGGCCAGTGCATGTCGCTGCGCCGCGGGCGCCCCGACCTCAACGCCCTGGACGTGCGCCGGCGCGACTATCAGGCGCGCGACCTGGTGGGCGAGGCCGATGACATTGCCGAACTGCGCGCCTTCGTCTGGCATGGAGAGGCAGATGGCGTGGTAGATCCCTCGCTCGGCGGTGCGCTGGCCGAGCAGTTGGCCGGCTGGCTGAACGACCCCGAGGAGCAGCTCAAGGTGGTGCAGTCGCCCGATGTCGGCCACGGCTGGCCGATCGAGGCCGATGAGCGGATCCCGCCCAGCTGGCTGGCCCCGTGCGGCAGCGGCGGCGGCTCGCACATGCTGGCCTGCGGCCTGGATATCGCCGGCGAGGCGCTGGCGTGGCTGCATGGGTCGCTGGAGCCGGCGCAGCCCATTTCGCCGGCCCGGTTGCTACGCTTCGACCAGGCCCCCTTCGACGCCCGCGGCCTGGGCGATGTCGGCTACGTGCTGGTGCCGGAGGAGTGCGAGGCGGGAGGCTGCGGCCTGACCGTGGCGCTGCACGGCTGCGGCATGACCGAGGAGCAGATCGACGAGGCCTTCGTACGCTACAGCGGCCTCAACGAATGGGCCGCGGCCAACCGCCGCGTCGTGCTCTACCCTCAGGCCAGCCCCAGCCTGGCCAATCCTCAGGGCTGCTGGGACTGGTGGGGCTTCGCCGAGAGCACCTGGCAGCTCGATCCGTTGCACGACACTCGCGAAGGCACCCAGGTGAAGGCGCTGATGGCCATGGTCGAGCGACTCGAGGAAGCTTCCGAGGAGTAGGTGCGGGCGGGGCTTGCGCCGCTAGCCGCCGAGCTCCTGCTCCAGCGCCGCACGCAGTGCATGCGGCGTCGGCGAGTAGAGTACCCGCTGCCGGATCGTGCCGTCACGATCGACCAGGTAGAGCGAGGAGCTGTGGTCGATGGTATATGCCATGGCCGAGTCGGGCGTCTCCACCCGACGCCACACCACGCCGTAGCGCTCGGCCAGCTCCTCGAGCTGGGCCTGACTGCCGGTGGCGCCGATGAAGGCGTCGCCGAAATAGCCGACGTACTCGCCGAGACGCGCCAGCGTATCGCGCTCGGGGTCCAGCGACACCAGCAGCGGCACCACACGCCGCCGTTGATCTTCGTCCAGCCCCTGCATCACCTGGCGCATGACCGACAGGCTCATCGGGCAAACGTCCGGGCAGTGGGTGTAGCCGAAGAACAGCACGGCCAGCTGGTCGTCTTCGAGCTGGGTCAGCGAAAAATCGCCCTGGGTCGAGGGCAGCTCCACCGGCCCGCCCCTCGGGCTGCCGTCGTCGGCCCGGTGCAGCTGCTGGTAGCCGAACAGCCCGCCAAGGGCCACCAGTATGACCAGCGCACCTACCGCCCCCCAGATACGTTGCCGCTTCATGGCACACTCCGCTCCACCGTGAAATCGAACCGGCTTCCCAGCCGGCCTGCGGGGGTTTCCACGACCACCTGCGCCTGCCAGGGCATGGCCGACTGGGTGCAGATCGGCACTTGGCCGACCCCCTCGAAACGCCCCTTATCCTGCTTGCTCAGGGGGAAGCGATGCAAGCCCATGTCCATGTCGCGGCCGACGAAGTCGACGCTTGCCGCCTCCACCTCGACGCCATCCACGCGGACCGTCAGCGGCAGCCGCTCCAGCGCCCGGATCCCCGCAGGAGCGTCGATGCTCAGGGTCAGCGTGCGCCCCTCGCCGAGGCCGGCGCTGCAGGCCGCGCGGTGCAGGTCGCAGGGCAGCGTGGCGTAATGCCAGTCGACGTCGGACTCGCCGCGCAGCAGGTGGGCCGCCAGGTACCACAGCGCCACGCTGAGCGTCACCAGCGTGGCCAGCATCATCAGGCGCAACCTCGGGAAGCGGGATTTGTCCGCATCGGGCAGGGAGGAGGAGGTCATGGCAGCGAAGGCAGCACTTCAAAGGATAGAGCGGTAAGCTTAACAGCATTTGGCTTCCGGCCAGGCGTGTACCGTTGTCGCAGGGTTTAACGCTCAATTGATGGCCAACAAACCACAAGGATACCGCTATGCAAGGCGTCGCCGATGCGCTGGGGCCCCTGTTTCTGCTGATTCTGCTCGGCGCCGCGCTGGGCCGGCTGCGCCAGCCGAACGGAGAATTCTGGGCTCAGCTCGAAAAGGTGATCTATTTCCTGCTGTTCCCCGCCATGCTGGTCGCCACCCTGGCGACCGCCGACGTGGGCGAAGTTCCCGTGGTCCGGCTGGCCACCGCCCTGCTCGGCGGGCTGGTCGCGTTCGCCGTCCTGCTGTGGGCCGTGCAAGGGCGGCTGAGCCTCGAGCCGGCGGCCTTCACGTCGGTGTTCCAGGGCGCGCTGCGCTTCAACACCTACGTCGGCGTGGCCGGCGCCGCGGCCCTGCACGGTTCCGCCGGTGCCACGGTGGCGGCGGTCGCCGTGGCGCTGATGGTGCCGGTGGTCAACGTGCTGTGCGTGGCCAGCTTCATCGCCGCCGGTACCCTCGGCCCCTCGAGCCTGGGCAAGAGCCTGGCGGCACTGGTGCGCAACCCCCTGATCCTCGCCTGCCTGGCCGGCATCGGCCTCAATCTCTCCGGCATCGGCCTGCCCGGCTGGAGCGCCTCCGCCGTGGAGCTGCTGGGCCGCGCCGCCCTGCCGCTGGGGCTGGTCGCGGTGGGTGTTGCCCTGCGCCCCCAGGCGCTGCTGCGGGTGGATCGCGGCGTGTGGACTGCCAACCTGGTCAAGCTGCTGTTGATGCCAGCGCTGGTGCTGGCCGTGGCGCTGCTGCTGGGGCTGGATGCCGTGAGTCGCGACGTGGCGCTGCTGTTCGCCGCCCTGCCCACCGCCACGTCGGCCTATATCCTGGCGCGCCAGCTGGGTGGCGATGCCGAGCTGATGGCCGCCCTGATCACCGGCCAGACGCTGCTGGCCATGGCGACGCTACCCCTGTGGCTGCATCTCGCCGGAGTCTGAAATAAAAAACATTCGCATTCGTGTTGACGGCGATAATGAGAATGGCTTACATTGAAGGCGTGGTGTTGATGAGGCACCACGGCCATTAGGGGAACCGCCAGTTTCCCGCTATGGTTTCTCCCCCTCATTGCTAGTCACGGTCTTGCCTGCGCCTCCCATGGAGGCGCTTTTTTTTTGCTTGGAAGGTCCCTCATTGCTGCTTTTTACAAGGCCAGGGTCTTGCCTGCACCTCCTCTGGAGGCGCTTTTTTGCTTGGAAGGCCCCTCATTGCTGCTTTTTACAAGGTCAGGGTCTTGCCTGCACCTCCTCTGGAGGCGCTTTTTTGCTTGGAAGGCCCCTCATTGCTGCTTTTTACAAGGTCAGGGCCTTGCCTGCGCCTCACCCTCCCTCATCCCGCTCCTGCGCCGCGCCAGGGCCCACGCCCCCGCAGGCGCTCGCGCAGCAGCTCGGCCAGCGCCTGGGCGGCAGGCCGCGAGCCCGGCTCGATGGCGCGGGCGAAGTGCAGCTGCGCTTCGCAGCGCCCGAGCACGGGCAACCCTTCGGCCTCGCCCAGCTCACGCATGGCGGGGGTCAGACGCTCGCGGTCGAGCACGCTGATCGCCAGGCCCGTCTCCACCGCGCGTTCGATGGCGTGGATGCTGGTGCTGGTGAACACCGCGTGCCAGGGCCTGCCCAGCCGCTTCAGGGCTTCGGCGGCCAGCGCCCGGTAGGGACAATCGACCTCGTGCAGGGCCAGCGGCAGGCTGTCCCGCTCGGTCAGGTTGGCGATACGTGGCGCGGCCCATACCGGCCGGGTGCGCCACAGCGGCTCGCCCCCGGGCAAGGCGATGGGGCGGTCCAGCACCACCGCCAGGTCCAGCCGCGCGCGCTCCAGCTGGCGTGCCAGCTCGCCGCTGGTGGCCGTCACCGCCTGCAGCAGCACCTCGGGGTGGCGCGCGGTGAACTCGGGCAATACGTCGCCGAGCAGCTCGCGGGCGTAATCCTCGGGCAGGCCGAAGCGCACCTTGCCCCGCAGGCCACGCCCGGCGTAGCGAGCGACAATGCCGTCGTGCATACGCAGCAGTTCGCGCGCCTCCTGCAACAGCGCCTCGCCGGTGGCGGTCGGCACGACGCCGCGCGGCCCGCGCTCCAGCAGGCGGGCATCGAGCAACGCCTCCAGGCGCTTGATCTGCATGCTGATGGCGCTGACGGTGCGGTGCCGCTGTTCGGCCGCCGCCGCCAGCGAGCCAAGCCGGGCCGCTGCCTGGAAGCTGCGCAGCAGTTCGAGATCCAGCGTCGCCGAGACTTCAACCATATTGAACCCTGCCTGCAAACAATATCGCTTCATTGAAGCCTCGATAGCCGTCAAGCTCAAGCTCCCGTAACCGAGGAGCACAACGATGCCTCAGCAGATCCTGTCGCTACTGATCGCCGCCGGCTTCGTGGTGTGCTGGAGCTCCGGCTTCGTTGGTGGCCGACTTGCCAGCGCACTGGATACGCCAGTGCTCAGTCTGTTCGCCTGGCGCTTTCTGCTCGCCGCCCTGCTGGTGGCGCTATGGTGCCGGTGGCGGCTCGACGAAGCGCCGAGGGCGAGCGATATGCGGCGGGAGATGGCGGTCGGCAGCCTGACCATGGGCGGCTACCTGCTGGGCGTGATCGTGGCCATCGACCTGGGCGTCAGCGCCAGCGTCACGGCGCTCGTCACCGCCCTGCAGCCGCTGCTGGCAGCGGCACTGGCAGGCCCGCTGCTGGGAGAACGCCTGCAGCCGCGTGGCTGGCTGGGAATGGCCATCGCCAGCCTGGGCGTGGCGCTGTGCGTGGCCGACGACATGCAGCAACCGCTGGCCGCGCCGTGGTGGGCCTATCTAGTGCCGCTGTTGTCGGTGGTCTCGGTCACGCTCGGCAGCGTACTGGCGGTGCGTCAGGCACCCGCCATGCCGCTACCGGCGGCGCTGCTGGCCCAATTGCTCGCGGCCGCGGGAATCTTCCTGCTGGCCGCGCTGGTAGTGGGGGGAGGCAGGCTGTCGCCGCCGACGCTGGCCCCCCCTTTCCTTGCCGCCATCGGCTGGCTGGTGGTGCTGTCGAGCCTGGGCGGCTACGGCTTCTTCATCGCCAGCCTGCGGCGCCTCGGCGTCACGCTGACCTCGGCGCTGGTGCACCTGACGCCGGGAGTGACGCTGCTGTGGGCCGCGGCGATGTTCAGCGAGCGCCTCGGCCCGACCGGGCTCGCCGGCATGGTGCTGGCCGGCGGCGGTGCCGGCCTGGCTATTCGCTACGTTCGAAGATCAGGTCCCACACCCCGTGACCGAGACGCTCGCCGCGTGCCTCGAACTTGGTCAGCGGGCGAAACGCCGGACGCGGCACATAAGGTGCCGTCTCGGGCGTCGCAGAGTTGACGTAGCCCGGCGCGGCCGCCATCACCTCGGCCATCCACTCGGCGTAGGCCTGCCAGTCGGTGGCCATGTGCAGCTTGCCGCCCAGCTTCAAGCGGGTACGAATCAGCTCGACGAAAGCGGGCTGCACGATGCGCCGCTTGTGGTGCTTCTTCTTTGGCCAGGGGTCGGGGAAGAACAGCTGCAGGGTGTCGAGGCTGGCTTCCGGCAGGCACTGTTCGAGCACGGCCAGGGCGTCCTCGCGATAGACGCGAAGGTTGGTCAGGCCGCGCTTGTCGGCCTCGTCGAGCAGCTTGCCCACCCCCGGGGCGTGCACCTCGATGCCGATGAAGTCGGTGTCGGGGTGGGTCTCGGCCTGCTCAACCAGCGAGGCGCCCATGCCGAAGCCGACCTCCACCACCCGCGGTGCCCGGCGCCCGAACAGGGCGTCGAGGTCCTGCCGACCGTCGGCCAGGGTCAGGCCCAGCCGCGGCCAGACCTCTTCCAGGCCGCGGGTCTGGGCCTGGGTCATGCGCCCGGCACGCAGCACGTAGCTCTTGATGCCGCGACGATGCAGCGGGGCGTCCGGCCCTTCCGGGCCGGTGGTGGCGGTATCGCGTTGCGGGTCACTCATGGATTCGTTGCGGCTCCGGTGGGTTCAGCCGTTGATGCGGCCGGCAAAGGGCGAGGAAGGCTCGGCGGTCTGGCGACGCGGCATGCGTCCGGCGAGGAAGGCCTCGCGCCCGGCCTCGACGGCCTTCTTCATGGCGCTGGCCATCAGCACGGGCTGGCGGGCGTGGGCGATGGCCGAGTTCATCAGCACGCCGTCGCAGCCCAGCTCCATGGCCATGGCGGCGTCGGAGGCGGTGCCGATCCCGGCATCCACCAGCACTGGCACCTGCGCCTGGTCGATGATCAGGCGGATGTTGTGCGGGTTCTGGATGCCGTGACCGGAGCCGATCAGCGAGCCCAGCGGCATGATCGCGCAGCAGCCCAGGCGCTCGAGCTCCTTGGCCACGATGGGGTCGTCGCTGGTGTAGACCATCACGTCGAAGCCGTCCTTGAGCAGCTCCTCCGCCGCCTTGAGGGTTTCGACCACGTTGGGATAGAGGGTCGAGTCGTCGCCCAGCACCTCGAGCTTGACCAGCTTGTGGCCGTCGAGCAGCTCGCGCGCCAGCTTGCAGGTGCGCACGGCGTCCTTGGCGGTATAGCAGCCGGCGGTATTGGGCAACAGGGTGAAGCGCTCCGGCGGTACCACGTCGAGCAGGTTGGGACCGGCTTCCTGGCCGAGATTGGTGCGGCGCACGGCGAAGGTGACGACCTCGGCGCCTGAGGCGGCGATGGCCTCGGCGGTCTCGTCGAAGTCCTGGTACTTGCCGGTGCCGACCAGCAGGCGCGAGGCGAAGGCGTGGCCGGCAATCCGCAGCGGCTGGTCCTGGAAGAAGTCTGTCATCGTTTGGGCCTGTGTCTGTAGCGAAGTCTGGATCGGCAAGCGGGCGGACGACGTGGGCGTCAGCCACCGCCGATGGCGTGGACGATCTCGATGCGGTCGCCGTCGGTCAGGGAGGTGGTGTCGTGCTCGCTCTTGGGCACGATCTCCTCGTTGCGCTCGACGGCGATACGCCGCCCGCTCAGACCAAGGCTGTCGATCAACTGCGCCAGCGTGAGACCGGGGGCTAGGTCTCGGGCCTCACCGTTGAGCTGAATCTGCATGGCGTGCTCTCCACGTTGACGAGTGTCGCGGGCCGATATTGTAGCCCCTTAGCGCTCCCCGCGGTACGGTAGGCGGCAATGCCTTGTCCGCAGGAGGAGACACGATGCATGACCGCGGTTGGTGGTGCCTGGCGGCGCTCTCGGGTGGCATGACGGTGATGGCCGGCGCCTTCGCCGCCCACGCCCTGCAGGGCCAGCTGCCCGAACGGTTGGCGGCGGCCTTCGAGACCGGGGTGCGCTACCAGATGTGGCACACCCTGGCGCTACTCGGCGTGCTGGGCTGGCGCGCCGCGCGTCCCACCCGCGGCCAGTACCTCGTGCTGGGTCTTTGGACAGCGGGGATCCTGCTGTTCTCCGGCTCCCTCTACGCGCTGGCACTCAGCGGCCTCGGCGGCCTGGGCATGGTGACGCCGTTCGGCGGCGTGCTGCTGATCGCCGGCTGGCTGGCGCTGGCCGTCTGTGCGCTGCGCGGCCTGCCCGAGGCTCAGTCCGAATCCGGGATGGCGTAGGTCGCGGTGACGTGGGCCACGGGGCGCTCGTCGCCGGCGGAGAACAGCTGCACCTCACCCACCGCCAGGCGGCGCCCCAGCTTGATCACGCGGGCGTTGGCGATCAGGTCGCGGTCGCCGCGGGCGCGGCGCAGGAAATGGCAGTTGAGGTCGGTGGTCACGGCCATCGGCTCGGGGCCGATCTGGGCCAGGATCGCCACGTAGAGGCAGACGTCGGCGAGCCCCATCATGGTCGGCCCGGACACGCTGGAGCCCGGCCGCAGGTGCTCGTCCTCGATGGCCAGGCTCATGGTCGCCCGCATGTGATCGACCGCCTCGATGGTGCCGGCGCGCTGGGGAAACACCTCGTCGAGAAAGTCCTCGATGGCGGCGGCGGTCATCACGGGCATGAGACTCTCCTGGCAGTAGGCGATGGAAGCGAGGCTCAAGATAACGCAAGCCAACCCTTCCGCACAGTCGTCCTCCACGGGAAACCGTACGCCCCCGCACGACGACAGCATGAACCGAATCGTTCAATGGTCGAGCATACCGCTAACGGTGAAATCTTCCATTAACATGCCGGGGCAAGGATACCCTCGACAGGTTGGGGGCGCGTGCGCCCTGGCGGGAGAGACAATGACAATACCCAGCCCCGTGACGAACCAGGCCCGCTACCACATTGCCGTGGTGGACGACGAAGTCGACATGCTGGATGTGCTGCAGGATGTCCTTCAGGAGGAGGGCTACCGGGTCAGCGCCCTGCGCAGCGGCCAGGCCCTGCATGAACTGCTCGCCCGCGACCCGGCCGACCTGGTCGTGCTCGACCTGAAATTGGCCGGCGAGAACGGCCTGCAGGTGGCTCGCGAGGTTCGCGCGACCAGCCCGGTGCCGATCATGATGCTGACCGGCAAGGGGGATGAAACCGATCGCATCCTGGGCCTGGAGGTCGCGGCCGACGACTTCCTGATGAAGCCGTTCAACCTGCGCGAACTGATGGCGCGGGTGGGTGATCCCCCAATACGCTTCACCCCAATCGAAGGGAGCCCGTGTGCGCAAGCTGTTCATCCTTCTGGTGGCGCTGTATGCCGCTCCTCTTCACGCCGAGCCGCTCAGGATCGGGGTCAGCGTGGCGGATCTGGGCAATCCCTTCTTCGCCACCCTGGCAGAGGCCATCGGCGACTCGGCGCGGGCGCTGCACCCCGGCGACGTGGCGCTGGAGGTCAGGTCGAGCGCCTACGACCTCGAACGCCAGGTCCACCAGCTCGACGCCTTCACGCAAGCGGGCATGGACATCATCGTGCTGGCCGCCGCCAACAGCGAGGCCATCGGGCCGGCCGTGCGCCGGGCCCAGCAGGCCGGCATCGTGGTGGCGGCGGTCGACATCGATGCACAGGGGGCGGATGTCACCGTCACCACCGACAACGTTCAGGCCGGGGAGGTGGCCTGCGCTTACATGGCCGAGCGTCTGGGGCACGCCGGGCGAGTGGCGATCATCAACGGCGCGCCGGTGTCGTCGGTGACGGATCGCGTGAGCGGTTGTCGCGCGGTGCTGAACCGGCACCCCGGGATCGAACTGCTCAGCGACGACCACAACGGCGGTGGCACCTACAGCGGCGGCCTCGAGGCCATGACCTACCTGATCAGCGTCTACCCCGAGCTGGATGCGGTGTTTGCCATCAACGACCCATCGGCCATCGGGGCGGCCAGCGCCGCTCGCCTGGCCGGGCAGTCGGGCCTGTTCATCGTGGGGGTGGATGGTTCACCCGAAGGCATCGCAGCGCTGCAGGAGTCCCCGGCGCTGCTGGTCGCCACCGCCGCGCAATCCCCGCGCCGCATGGCGGAAACGGCCATTCGCGAAAGCCTGGGTCAGCTGGCCGCGAGCGGGCGCCAGGAGCGCCAGGCGATCCGGCTCGCCACACAGCTGATCACGCGGGAGAATGCCGGGCATTTCGACCCTTGGGGAGACGGCGCCGCCGCAGCCAAGTAGCGATGCGCGGGACGCCGCCTTGCCGCAATGCACAGCGCCCCCGCCGGTCTCCCGACGGGGGCGCTGTTTCAGGGCCGGCGTCGGCCGCGATCACTTGGCCTTGTGCACGGCGCGCCAGTGGTGCAGCAGCGGCTCGGTGTAGCCGGAAGGCTGCACGCGACCCTTGAAGATCAGGTCGCTGGCGGCCTGGAAGGCGCTGGAGCCGGCGTAGTCGGCCGACATCGGCGTATAGGCCGGGTCGCCGGCGTTCTGCTCGTCGACCACCTTGGCCATGCGCTCCAGGGTCTTCTGCACGCGCTCGGCGTCGACCACGCCGTGGTGCAGCCAGTTGGCGATGTGCTGGCTGGAGATCCGCAGCGTGGCACGGTCCTCCATCAGCCCCACGTCGTGGATGTCGGGCACCTTGGAGCAGCCCACGCCGTGCTCGACCCAGCGCACCACGTAGCCGAGGATGCCCTGACAGTTGTTGTCGAGCTCCTGCTGCCGCTCGGCGTCGGACCACTCGGCCTTCTCGGCCACCGGCACGGTGAGCAGGTCGTCCAGGAAGTCCGGCTCGCCCTGGGCCTCCAGCTCGCGCTGGATGGCGGCAACATCGATCTGGTGGTAGTGCAGCGCGTGCAGGGTCGCGGCGGTGGGCGACGGCACCCAGGCGGTGTTGGCCCCGGCCTTGGGATGGCCGACCTTCTGCTCGAGCATGGCGGCCATCAGGTCGGGCATGGCCCACATGCCCTTGCCGATCTGGGCGCGGCCGCGCAGGCCGCAGGCCAGGCCGACCTGGACGTTGTTGCGCTCGTAGGCGCCGATCCAGGCGGCATTCTTCATGTCGCCCTTGCGGATCATCGGGCCCGCCTCCATGGCGGTGTGCATCTCGTCGCCGGTGCGGTCGAGGAAGCCGGTGTTGATGAACACCACTCGCGAAGCGGCCTCGGCGATACACGCCTTGAGGTTGACCGAGGTGCGGCGCTCCTCGTCCATGATGCCCATCTTGAGGGTGTCGCGGGCCAGGCCCAGCAGGTCCTCGATGCGGCCGAACAGCTCATTGGCGAAGGCGACCTCCTTGGGACCGTGCATCTTCGGCTTGACGATGTAGACCGAGCCCTGGCGCGAGTTGCGCGCCTCACCTTCACCCTTCTTCAGGTCGTGCATGGCCAACAGGCTCGTCACGATGCCGTCGAGGATGCCTTCAGGCAGCTCGTTGCCGTCGGCGTCGAGCACCGCCGGGGTGGTCATCAGGTGGCCGACGTTGCGCACGAACATCAGCGAGCGGCCCGGCAGCGTCAGGCTGCCGCCGTCCGGCGTGGTGTAGTCGCGGTCGGCGTTGAGGCGGCGGGTGAAGGTCTTGCCGCCCTTCTCGATGGCTTCCGCCAGGTCACCCTTCATCAGCCCCAGCCAGTTGGCATAGACACCGACCTTGTCCTCGGCGTCGACCGCGGCCACCGAGTCCTCGCAGTCCATGATCGCGGTCAACGCGGCCTCGACCAGCAGATCCTTGACGCCGGCGGGATCGGTCTTGCCGATCGGGTGGCTGGGGTCGATCTGGATCTCCAGGTGCAGGTCGTGGTTGGCCAGCAGGATCGCCTCGGGGCTGGCGGCGTCGCCCTGATAGCCGATCAGCTTGCCCGGCTCCTTCAGGCCGGTCTCGCGGCCACCCTCGAGGGTTGCCACCAGATGCCCGTCGCGCAGCGCATACTTGACCGCGTCACGATGGCTGCCGGTGGCCAGCGGGGCGGCCAGGTCGAGCACGCCGCGAGCGTAGGCGATGACCTTCTCGCCGCGCTTGGGGTTGTAGCTCGCGCCCTTCTCGGCGCCGTCCTCCTCGGAGATGGCATCGGTGCCGTAGAGCGCGTCGTAGAGGCTGCCCCAGCGGGCATTGGCGGCATTGAGCGCATAGCGGGCGTTGCTCACCGGGACCACCAGCTGCGGGCCGGCCTGGAGGGCAACCTCGCGATCGACGTTGGCGGTGGAGACCGTGACCTGGGAGGGCGCCTCCGCCAAGTAGCCGACCTCCTCGAGGAAGGCGCGATAGACGCTCATGTCGCGCACGGGACCGGGGTTCTCGCGGTGCCAGGTATCCAGCTGCTCCTGCAGGCGCTCACGCTCGGCGAGCAATTCCCGGTTTTTCGGTGTCAGATCATGAAAGATGGCATCGACCCCGGCCCAGAAGCTCTCGGCATCGAGACCGGTGCCGGGGAGAGCCCGGTCGTTGATGAAACGGTCCAGTTCAGCGGCCACCTGGAGACGATGGCGTGTGACGCGTTCGGACATGGAAAAGTCTCCTCCTGCGTGGCGGCCGATGTCATGCGCTCGGCCAGCCGCAATTCGTGGGGTGATACCACTGCGAAGGCGCCAATTCTGTGGAAAACTGTTCCACATGTAAACCCGAAGGAGGGGCTACCCTACTAGACATAGGGTTAAGAACCGGCATTTTGACCAAATGGTCAGAAAAATGTGGCTTATCACAGTGATAGCTCACCCACAGCATGGTCGGTAGGTAAACTTACTGCACGCTTTATGCCGCGGTAGACGAAAGGATTCGAGGGGACAATGTCTTGATTCGCTGGAGAACGCCATGACCGACTTCACCCCGCTGCAGGCGCTGGGGCCGATTGCCCCCTTCCGGGCCGATGGAGAACCTTCGCTGGCCGGCTACCTGGCCCACTATGGCCTGGCGCCGCTGCTCACCGAGCGGGTCGGGCTCTACGTCGGCTACGTGGATGCCCAGCGCTACCAGCTCTGGACCCAGGTGTGGAGCCCGACAGCGCCGATCGGCACGGTCTTCGTCGTGCACGGTTACTACGACCACCTCGGCCTCTATCGCCACCTGCTGGAACGGCTGCTGGAACGCCACTGGCGGGTGGTGCTGTGGGATCTGCCGGGGCATGGCCTGTCCAGCGGCAAACGCGCCTGCATCGACGATTTCGCCCACTATGGCGAATGCCTCCATGCGCTGCAGGAGCAGCTGGATGCCGGGGGCCTGGCCCCCCGCCCGTGGCTCGGCATCGGTCAGAGCACCGGCGCCGCCATTCTCGCCACCGACGCCTTGAGCCGACCTGGCGAAGGGCACTGGTCGGGCCTGGCCCTGCTCGCCCCCCTGGTGCGCCCCTTCGGCTGGCCCCAGGCGGGCTGGCTGCACACCCTGGTGGGCCCCTTCGTGCAGAGCGTGCCGCGGCGCTTCGCGGCCAACTCCACCGACGCCGAGTTCGCAGCCTTCCTGCGTGAGCACGACCCGCTGCAGCCGGAGCACCTCTCGCTGAACTGGGTCAGCGCCATGCGCCGCTGGATGCCCCAACTGCTCGCCCTGCCCCCCAGCGAGGTGCCCACCCTGATCCTGCAGGGGGAGCAGGACGTCACGGTGGACTGGGAGTGGAACCTGGCGGTGCTCGAGCGCAAGTTCCCCCATGCCCGTATCCACCGCCACCCGGAAGCACGTCATCACCTGGTCAACGAGGCCGAGCCCATTCGGGCCAGCCTGTTCGCCATCCTCGATGCCTTCGTCGCCGAGCTGGAACAAGGCCTGACGCCGACCGCCCAGGAGCGCCTCTCCCGATGCTGAGACCGATCGCCCTGCTCCTGCTGCTCGCCCTGTTCACCGGATGCGCCGCCCCGCCCCCCGAGCCCGACCCCATTCGCCGTGCCCTGCAGAACCTGAGCGACCGCGCCGTCGCTCGGGTGATGGACGTGGACGCCCTGCAGCCCACCCAGGAGCAGGTGTTGCTACTGGTGACACCCGAGGTGGATGCCAGTCTCGAGATCGGCAGCGAGCGCTTCCTGGAGAGCCTCACCCGCGCCCTGCTGGCGGCGAGCGACGGCCCCCAGGTGCTCGACTGGCGGCCCGCCATGAGCGGCGAGGGCGGCGACCACCAGTGGCGCATGGAGAGCCGCCTGGAAGCCACCGCCCCCCGCCTGACCCTCTCCGACCGCGACCTGTTGCCCTACCGCCTCATCCTGTCGCTCTATCGCCCCGACGCGGAGAGTGCACTGTGGGAGACCGAGATCGAGGGTGCCTTCGACGCCACGGCGTTGTAGCAGCCCCTATGCCTGGCGGAGCTGGCGGTCTAGCTGCCGGTAGCCGATCGCCTCCATCAGCTCGCCGCGCTCCGGATGCGGCTTGGCGGCCAGATCGGCCAGCGTCAGCGCCACGCGCAGCACCCGGTGGTAGGCGCGCGCCGACAAACGCAGGCGTTCGAGCACCCCCGCCAGCCAGGCACGGTCGGCCGTCGACAGGGCGCAGGCCGCTTCCAGTTCGCGCCCGCCCAGGTGGGCGTTGAGCGCGCCGCGGGCGTACTGCCGCTCGCGGGCGGCCACGACCCGGGCGCGCACCTCCGCCGAGCTCTCGCCTACCTCGCGTGAGGTGAGCTGCTCCGGCGGCAGCGCCGGCACTTCGATCTGCAGGTCGATGCGGTCGAGCAGCGGCCCGGAGAGCCGCGACTGGTAGCGCTGGATCTGCGCCGCGGTGCACTGGCAGGCCTGGCGCGGGTCGCCCAGGTGACCGCAGGGGCACGGGTTCATCGCGGCCACCAGCTGGAAACGGGCAGGGAAGCGGCGCTCGTGGTTGGCGCGAGCGATATGGATGCGGCCCGACTCCATCGGCTCGCGCATCACCTCGAGCACGTGACGGCTGAACTCGGGCAGCTCGTCGAGAAACAGCACGCCGTGGTGGGCCAGCGAGATCTCGCCCGGCCGCGGCCAGGAGCCGCCGCCGACCAGCGCCACGGCGCTGGCGGTGTGGTGCGGCGCGCGGAAGGGGCGGCGCCCCCACTGCTCGGCCAGGGGCAGGCCGCACACCGAGCGGATGGCGGCGACTTCCAGCGCCTCCTCCTCGGTGAGTTCGGGCAGGATACCGGGCAGGCGGCTCGCCAGCATGGTCTTGCCGGTGCCGGGTGGCCCCGCGAAGAGCAGGTTGTGCGAGCCGGCCGCGGCGATTTCCAGCGCGCGGCGGGCCTGGTGCTGGCCGCGCACCTCGGCCAGATCGCCCTCGCGGGTGTCGGCGAGGGGTGGCGCTTCGAGACGGTGCGCGGCGATGGGCTCCTGCCCCAGCAGGTGGGCCATCACCTCGAGCAGGTGCTCGGCCGGCAGCACCTGAAGGTCGCCGGCCAGCGCCGCCTCGTCGGCATTCTCCCGGGGCACGATCAGCTTGCGCCCGGCCTTGCGCGCGGCGAGCGCCAGGGGCAGCACGCCGTTGATGGGGCGCAGACGGCCGTCCAGCGCCAGCTCGCCGACGCTCTCGATGCCTTCGAGTGCCTCGCCGGGCAGCTGGCCGGAGGCCACCAGGATGCCCAGTGCAATGGGCAGATCGAAGCGCCCGCCGACCTTGGGCAGGTCGGCGGGCGCCAGGTTGAGCACGATCCTGCGCGTATTGGGGAAATCGAAGCCGGCGTTGGTAAGGGCGCTACGCACCCGCTCGCGGCTCTCCTTGACGGCGGCCTCGGGCAGG
Organism: Halomonas sp. SS10-MC5; assembly: GCF_015992245.1. Lineage (NCBI taxonomy): Bacteria > Pseudomonadati > Pseudomonadota > Gammaproteobacteria > Oceanospirillales > Halomonadaceae > Halomonas > Halomonas sp. SS10-MC5. The sequence goes on from NZ_CP065435.1 coordinate 4,279,536, forward strand.
CCGACCAGGGTCATCCCCGGCAGGCCGTTGGCCAGATGTACCTCGACCTGCACCTCGGGCGCTTCCAGCCCCAGGCCGGCCCGTGTGGCAACGATCGCCAGCATCGCGCAGTCCCTCGCAGTCCATGTGCGTAAGGGCTAGATACTAGCACTCTGCCGCAACGGGCTCTCCACGCTGGCTCAGCGCTCGGCCTGGTCGTCCTCCGCGTTGCTCGGTGCATCCTGCGGGGGAGAGGCATCTGCGGCGCCCTGCCCGGCCGGCGCGAGGGTCGCCTGGGTCACCGGCGTCTCGCGGGCCGCCAGCGCCTTCTCCAGTGCCGCTACCTGCTGCTCGAGGGCCTCGACGCGGATTCGCGTGCGCTGCATCACGTCCATGAGGATGTCGAAATCCTCCCGCGACACCAGCTCGAGGCGGTCGAAGGCACCGCGTACGACCTGCTGAATGCCCTTCTGGAACTCTTCCGGCGCCTGGGCCGCGCCCTGCAGGCGCTCGCCCAACTGCTGCGCTAGCCGGCTGATGGGGTCCTGACTCGCCATGGTGCGCTTCTCCTGTTGGCCTGAATGTTGCCCTACAGCATACGCAAGGCCCCGCCGTGGCGCATGCCCTTCTCCCGCCCCCTCATGGCGCAGCCGCACCACACGCCAGCACCACCTTGGTGCACATCCCCGGCACCCGCTGCGCCATTGCGGCGCAAGACACGCCGAAAACCGCCCGCAACGTTATGTTTCCGCGAAAATAAGAGAGGTTTGGCACGATCCGCGCATGGATGGCGTACAGCCGGCCGGCGACCCCGCCGTCCCTTTTACCAGCAGGGAGAGACGCGATGAAGCTCATCACCGCCATCATCAAGCCATTCAAGCTCGACGACGTCCGCGAGGCGCTGGCCGACAACGGCGTCCAGGGCATCACCGTGACCGAAGTGAAGGGCTTCGGGCGCCAGAAGGGCCACACCGAACTCTACCGCGGCGCCGAGTACGTGGTCGATTTCCTGCCCAAGGTGAAGGTCGAGGTCGCCGTGGACGACTCCCGCGTCGAGGGCGTGCTCGACGCCATCTGCGGCGCGGCCAACAGCGGCAAGATCGGCGACGGCAAGGTCTTCGTGACCCCGCTGGAGGATGTCATTCGCATCCGCACCGGCGAGCGTGGCGCCGAGGCCGTGTAACGGCTCCCCTCAAGAGAAGAGCAGACAAGAGCGATGGAGACCCCCATGAATGAACTTGCCGAGTTGAGCTACGCGCTCGACACCTTCTATTTCCTGATATGCGGCGTGCTGGTGATGTGGATGGCCGCCGGCTTCTCGATGCTCGAGGCGGGCCTGGTACGGGCCAAGAACACCGCCGAGATCCTGACCAAGAACATCGCCCTGTTCGCCATCGCCTGCACCATGTACCTGCTGGTGGGCTACGCCATCATGTACTCGAGCGACGCCGGCGGCATCCTGCCCAACCTGGGCGTGCTGATCGGCGCCGAGAACGGCGTGGACGCGGTCACCGCCGGCGGCGACGACGCCCCCTACTACTCCATGCGCGCCGACTTCTTCTTCCAGGTGGTGTTCGTCGCCACCGCCATGTCGATCGTCTCCGGCGCCGTGGCCGAGCGCATGAAGCTGTGGGCCTTCCTCGCCTTCGCGGTGGTCATGACCGGCGTCATCTATCCGGTCTCGGGCTACTGGACCTGGGGCGGTGGCTGGCTCTCCGAGCTGGGCTTCTCCGACTATGCCGGCTCCGGTATCGTGCACCTCGCCGGAGCGGCCGCGGCGCTGGCCGGCGTGCTGATCCTCGGCCCGCGCAAGGGCAAGTACGGCAAGGACGGCAGCATCCACGCCATCCCCGGCGCCAACCTGCCGCTGGCCACCGTCGGCACCTTCATCCTGTGGATGGGCTGGTTCGGCTTCAACGGCGGCTCCGAGCTCAAGCTCTCCGACGTCGCCTCGGCCAACAACGTGGCCCAGGTGCTGGTCAACACCAACGCCGCCGCCGCCGGCGGTGTGATCGCCGCGCTGGTCCTGGCCAAGCTGTGGTTCCGCAAGGCCGACCTGACCATGGCGCTGAACGGCGCCCTGGCCGGGCTGGTGGCGATCACCGCGGGTCCGCTGACCCCCTCGGCGCTGGGCGCCACGCTGATCGGCGCCGTGGGCGGGATGATCGTGGTGGCCGCCATCGTCACCCTCGACAAGCTCAGGATCGACGACCCGGTCGGCGCCATCTCGGTGCATGGCGTGGTGGGCATCTGGGGCCTGCTGGCGGTACCGCTGTCCGACGCCGACACCTCCTTCGGCGCCCAGATCGTCGGCGCGATCGCCATCTTCACCTGGGTCTTCGTCGCCAGCCTGGTGGTATGGCTGGCCATCAAGGCGCTCATGGGCGTTCGCGTCAGCGAAGAGGAGGAGTACGAGGGGGTCGACCTGGCCGAATGCGGCATGGAGGCCTATCCCGAGTTCAGCGTCGCCCGGGTCTACGGCGGCAGCAGCGGACGCCCGCAATCCGGCGGCTACGGCGTCGGCGCACCGCTCGGCCAGCCCCACGTCGAGTAGGCACGACAGGCTTGTCAAAGGGCTCCCCGCGGGGAGCCTTTTTTCTTCCTGCCGAGGGCGGTGTATGCTTGAGGCCAACCGCTCCCGTATCATCCGGGTCCGAGCTGCGGACCCTGCCCGACCATGAGGAAACAGACCATGAAACTGGTGACTGCCATCATCAAGCCGTTCAAGCTCGACGACGTTCGCGAGTCGCTTTCGGAGATCGGCGTCCAGGGCATCACCGTCACCGAAGTGAAGGGCTTCGGCCGCCAGAAGGGCCATACCGAGCTCTACCGCGGCGCCGAGTACGTGGTCGACTTCCTGCCCAAGGTGAAGGTCGAGATCGCCATCGACGACGACCTCGTCGAGCAGGTGATCGACGCCATCACCCAGGTCGCCAATACCGGCAAGATCGGCGACGGCAAGATCTTCATCACCCCGCTGGAGCAGGTGATCCGCATCCGCACCGGCGAAACCGGCAAGGATGCCGTATAGACCCAGGTCGCGCCTACACATTCAGCAAGATCGGCGACGGCAAGATCTTCATCACCCCACTGGAGCAGGTGATCGGGAAGCCGCACCTCCGCATCCGCACCGGCGAAACCGGCAAGGATGCAGTCTAAGCTCGAAGCTCGAAGCTCGAAGCTCGAAGCTCGAAGCTCGAAGCTCGAAGCTCGAAGCTCGAAGCTCGAAGCTCGAAGCCAGACAGCTTATACAAAAAACCCCGGGGGCCTGCCCGGGGTCTTTTCTTCAATCTTGCAACTCAAGGCTTACTTCTCGACGAAGGCGCGCTCGATGACGTAATCGCCGGGTTCGCCCATGCGCGGCGAGATGTTGAAGCCCAGGTCGTCGAGCAGCGCGCTGGTCTCGTCGAGCATCGCCGGGCTGCCGCAGATCATGGCGCGGTCCTGCTTGGGGTCCATCGGTGCTACGCCGGTGTCCTCGAACAGCTTGCCGCTGCGGATATGATCGGTGAGGCGGCCCATGGTGTGGAACTCTTCGCGGGTCACGGTGGGGTAGTAGACCAGCTTCTCCTTGATCTCGTCGCCCAGGTACTCGTGGGCCGGCAGCTCCTTCTGGATGAAGTCGGCATAGGCCAGCTCGCTGACGCTGCGCACACCGTGCACCAGGATCACCTTCTCGAAGCGCTCGTACACCTCGGGGTCCTGGATCAGGCTCATGAACGGGGCCAGGCCGGTACCGGTGGAGAGGAAATAGAGGTTGCGCCCCGGCAGCAGGTCGTCGGTGACCAGGGTGCCGGTGGGCTTGCGGCTGACCATGATCGAATCGCCCACCTTGAGGTGCTGCAGGCGCGAGGTCAGCGGGCCGTCGGGCACCTTGATGCTGAAGAACTCGAGATGGTCCTCGTAGTTGGGACTGGCGATGGAGTAGGCCCGCATCAGCGGCTTGCCGTTCACCTCCAGGCCGATCATCACGAACTGACCGTTCTTGAAGCGCAGGCTGCGCTCGCGGGTGGTGCGGAAGCTGAACAGGGTGTCGTTCCAGTGATGGACGCTAAGCACCTCTTCCAACGCAAACTTGCTCATGCCGGCTCCTTCCTATTCCAATATCGAATAAATCAAAGGGCAAAACGATTTGCTTGCATTATAAGAGCGCAAGGTTTATCTGTTAATTGGATTGTATGGATAACCTTTATCCAGACTACTGATATAGATCAACGACGAGCCGCTTCATGCATTTCACCCTGCGCCAGCTCGAGGTCTTCGTCGCCGTCGCCCAGCACGAGAGCGTCTCGCGTGCGGCGCGCGCCCTCTCCTTGTCGCAGTCGGCTACCAGTACCGCCCTGGCCGAGCTCGAGCGCCAGTTCGACTGCCAGCTGCTCGACCGCGTCGGCAAGCGACTACGGCTCAACGCGCTGGGCTTCCAGCTGCTGCCCAAGGCGGTGGCGCTGCTCGACCGCGCCGAGGAGATCGAGGAGATTCTGCACGGCCAGCAGGGCATCGGCTCCCTCGACGTGGGCGCCACCCTGACCATCGGCAACTACCTGGCCACCCTGCTGATCAGCGACTTCATGCAGCGCCACCCGGGCAGCCGGGTGCGCCTGGCGGTGCGCAACACCCGCGAGATCGTCGACCGCGTGCGTCAGCACGAGCTCGACCTGGGGCTCATCGAGGGGCACTGCGAGGAGGAGGACGTGATCACCCAGCCGTGGGTGGAGGACGAGCTGTCGGTGTTCTGCTCACCGCGTCATCCGCTGGCCGGGCAGGGGCCGGTGGAGCTGGATCGCCTGCTGCGCGAAGCGTGGATCATGCGCGAGCAGGGCTCGGGGACGCGCATGACCCTGGAGCAGGCCGCGCGCCACCGCCGCGGGCGCTTCAATACCCTGCTGGAGCTGGAGCACACCGAGGGGATCAAGCGGGCGGTGGAGTCGGGGCTCGGCATCGGCTGCGTCTCGAGGCTGGCGCTGCGCGACGCCTTCCGCCGCGGCAGCCTGGTGCCGATTCCCACCCCCGAGCTCGACCTGAGCCGCCAGTTCGCCTTCATCTGGCACCGCCACAAGTACCTGGCTACCGGCATGCGCGAGTTCCTGCGCCTGTGCCGGCAGATGACCGAAGGGGTCAGGCGCAGCGACGAGATCGACCTGCCGCCGGTGTCCTGACCCCTCCCGCCCCTCTGCCCGTCAGCGTTCGCGCAGGCGGAAGCCGCCGACGACCTGCGCCAGGCGGTCGGCCTGCTCGCTGAGACGCTCGGCGGCGGTGGTCGACTCTTCCACCAGCGCCGCGTTCTGCTGGATCGTGCGGTCGAGATCGGCCACCGCCACGCTGACCTGGCCGATGCCGTCACTCTGCTCGCCGGCGGCCATGCTGATCTCGCCGAGCATGTTGGCCACCCGGTTCACGCTGGCTACCAGCTCGCTCATACGCTCCCCGGCGCGGCTCACCAGCTCGGTGCCGTTGGCGACCCGCTGGGTCGAGGCGTCGATCAGCGCGCGAATGTCGCGCGAGGCCTCGGCGCTGCGGGTGGCGAGCTGGCGCACCTCGCCGGCGACCACGGCGAAGCCGCGACCGTGCTCGCCGGCCCGCGCCGCCTCGACCGAGGCGTTGAGCGCCAGCAGGTTGGTCTGGAAGGCGATGCCGTCGATGACCTTGACGATCTCGCCGATCTGCTCCGACGAGCGGCTGATCTCGTCCATGGTATCCACCACCTGGCCGACCGTTTCGCCCGAGCGCTGGGCCACCTCGGCGGCTGTTTTCGACAGGCCGTTGGCCTCCCGCGAGGAGGCCGAGGTGTGCTCGACGGTGGCCGAGATCTGCTCCATCGAGGCGGAGGTCTGCTGCAGGCTGGCGGCGGCCCGCTCGGTGCGCCGCGACAGGTCCTCGCCGCCGCTGGCGATCTCGCTGGCCGCCACGCGCACCGATTCGCTGCTGTCGCGCACGTCGAGCAGCACGTCGTGGATCTTGTCGACGAAGGCGTTGAACTGGGTGGCGAGCCTGGCGCTCTCGTCGCGCCCGCGCACCGGCAGCCGCTGGGTCAGGTCGCCGTTGCCGCTGGCGATCTCGCGCATGCGCTCGGCCAGCAGGCGCAGCGGCCGCGAGACCCGGGTGCCGACCCACCACAGCGCGGCAAGGCCCAGCGCCGCCAGCAGCAGGCCGACCAGCGCCATGCCCAGGGTGTCGGCACGGCGCTGCTCGCCCATGACCTCTTGCAGCGCGACCAGTTCGGCCATCACGGCTTCTTCGGGCAGGCGGATCAGCAGCGTCCAGGGCGCGTCGCTGGCGCCAATGGTGAACGGCTGGTAGCGCTCCAGCATGCCGTCCCGCGCCAGGCTGACACTGATGCCCTCCTCTCGCGCCCGGTCGATGGCGCCGAGCACCTCGGCGTCGAAGGTCTCGCTCGCCGCCGCGCCGAGCCGCCCGGCATCGCCGGTATGGGCCACCAGGCCGCCGCGCCCGGCGATCAGCGCCATCTCGCCGGCGCCGCCATAGAGCGTCTGGTTGGCCTCGAGCAGCAGTGCCTGGATGAAGTCGAGTGCCAGGTCGACCCCCGCCACGCCGCGGAATTCGCCGTCGACGAGGACCGGCACGTTGAACGAGGTGACCAGCAGCGTCTCATCGCCGTACTCGTAGGGTGCCGGATCGATGATGCAGGGCGCCAGGGTCTCGCGCGGGCAGAGATAGTATTCGCCTTCGCGTACACCGCTGGCGAGCAAGGTCGTGCTCTCCATGGTCTCGCCCAGCGGCAGCACCTCGACCGCTCCTTCGCCGCTGCGATACCACCAGGGCATGAAGCGCCCGCTGCCGTCGTAGCCGTCGCTCTCGCCGAGGTCGGCATGCAGCGCATCGCGGCCGAAGGCGTCGGGCTCCCAGCCGATGAAGGCATCGAGCAGCGAGGGGTTCTCGACCACGGTCTGGCGCACCAGGTTGGAGAGTTCGCGCCGGCTAAGCGAGAGGGCGCGCCGCCCGCTGGCGTCCTGCTGACCCATCAGGGCGTTGGTGTCGGCCAGTTGGGTGGCCAGCGTCAGGGCATGCTCGAGTTCGCGCTGGATGCGGCCGGCCTCGGCGTCGGCCAGCACCGCCAGGCGCTCGTCGATGGCGCCCTCGAGCAGCTCGCGGGTATGGGTCTCGGCGGTCTGCTGGGTGCGCGCCGAGGAGAACAGGCCATAGAGAACCAGGGCCACGACCACGGCCAGCAGGCAGGGGCCGGCCAGCAGGATCACGAACTGGCGGATCGATCTGAGATGCATGGGCGCTCTCGCTGAGGTGGACACGGTGGCAGCGAAGACAACTTCGCACCGGTGTCCGCTTTATCGGCAAGAGCGGCCCTAGCTTGAGACGAAAGTCGCGATCAACGCATATCGCTGACGGCCTCCTGGATGTCACCCAGCGGCGCCTTGGACAGGTCCTTGTCCAGGGTGTGGATGACCAGCTTGCTGGTCGGCCCGTCGAGCTTGTCGCGCAGCACGCCGAGAAAACGCGGCGGGGCGACCAGGATCAGCTTGTCCATGCTGTTGTCGACCCGGGCCTTGTAGATGCGCTCGGCGATCTGCTTGGCGAAGATCTCCGCCTCGTGGTCCAGGGCGACGCTGTCGCCGCGGCTGGCACGCCGCGTATGGGACGTCGACTCATCGACGCTACCGGTGGTGCCGGTGACCAGATCACCCTCATGCAGGCGACCCTCGGCGTGCACCAGGCTCTCCCTCTCCTCCAGCTTGAGCGCATCGCGGGTGAACAGGCGTGCCCGCGCCGCATCGGCCACCACGATATACGTTGTCATAGCCTCTCCTTGAGTCGGGTTGAAGGAAAAAGTCCGCCATCCGGTTGCGGACGTCCTTGCTTCAACATGGCAATCAGACTCTCCAGGGTCAACCGGCTAGAGCACCTTGCCGCGCAGCAGGCTGGTGATTGCCTCGCCGATCAGCACCAGCACGACGATGGCGATCAGGATGGTAGCCACGGTGGGCCAGGCGAAGGTATCGATGGCGCCCTGCAGGATCACCCCGATGCCCCCGGCGCCGACCAGGCCCAGCACCGTCGACTCGCGGATGTTGATGTCCCAGCGCAGGATGACGATGGCGAAGAAGGCCGGCATCACCTGCGGCACGATGGCGTAGGCGATCACCTTGGCCTTGGAGGCGCCGGTGGCCTCCATCGCCTCGACCGGCCGTCGATCGATCTCCTCGATCGCCTCGCCCATCAGCTTGCCGATGAAGCCCACCGAGCGGAACATGATGGCAAGTATCCCTGCCAGCACGCCCGGGCCGAAGATCGCCACGAACAGCAGCGCCCAGATGATGGTGTTCACCGAGCGACTGGCGACCAGGATGAAGCGGCCCAGCCACAGGCAGGCGCGGTTGGGCGTGGTGTTCTGCGCGGCGATGTAGGAGACCGGCAGCGCGATGAAGATGGTCAGGGCGGTGGCCAGCGTGGCGATATGCACCGTCTCGAGCAGCGCATTGACGATCGCGGCGAGCCGCGAGGGGTCGGGCGGCCACATGCGCGCGCCGAGCCGGGAGATCTGGTTCGGGGCGTCCCACACCCAGGGCCAGAAGATGTCGATGTCGCGCACCGCCCAGTAGATCACCAGCACGGTGGCCAACAGCACGGCGTAGCGAATCAGACGCTGCTTGCGGTCGTAGCGTCGCCACACGCGGTCGGCGAGGGCATCGGCATGGTCTACCATATCTGCTTCCTCACCCAGCCGCTGATGCCCTCGCTGACCAGGATCACGGCGATGATCGTGAGCAGGATGGCGAAAGCGAAGTCATAGTCGTAGCGGCCGAAGGCGTTCATCAGGGTCCCCCCGATGCCCCCGGCACCGACGATGCCGACCACCGCCGAGGCGCGCAGATTGCTGTCGAGCTGGTACATCGAGAGTCCCACCTGGCGCGGCAGGATCTGCGGGAAGACGGCATAGACCAGGGTCGCGAGGTAGCCCGCCCCGGCGGCCTTCATCGCCTCGACCTGGCCCCAGTCGATCTCCTCGATCTCCTCGGCCAGCAGCTTGCCGACGAAGCCGATCGAATAGATCGTCAGGGTGAGGATGCCGGCCAGCGGACCGAAGCCCACCGCGGCGACGAACAGGATGGCGACGATCACCGGATGGAAGCTGCGCGACACGATGATCACCGCACGGCCGAACAGGTAGATCGGCCTGGGCGCGACGTTCTTCGCCGCCATCACGGCGAACGGGATCGACAGCGCCACGCCGAGCAGGGTGGCCAGAATGGCGATCTGGAAGCTCTCCTTGAAGCCGCTGATCAGCAGGCCGCTGCGCTCGAAGCTGGGCGGAAAGCCACCGCCGAAGATACGTGCCGCCCGCGGCAGCCCCTCGCCGATGCGCTCCCAGTTGAACGGCAGCGACCCCAGGGCCCACACCAGGTAGACGGTCGCCGCCAGCCACAGCCCGTAGCGCAGAGCGGGATTGGCGATGAAGGGCGGCTTGCGCCAGGTGCGCGGCAGGCCTGTGCCGTCAGGTCGAGTCATGCGCCACCCCCTGGGTCGAGCGGCCGGGTTCCGCAGTGAGTTCGTCACCGGCCGCCTCGATGCCGCCATAGATGGCGTCCAGCGCCGCCTTGTCGAAATCGGTCGGCACGCCGTCGAAGATCATGCGCCCATGGCGCAGGCCGACGATGCGCTCGGTGTAGGCCTTGGCCTGGGCGACGTTGTGGATGTTGATCAGTACCGGCAGCGAGAGCTCACTGGCCAGGCTCTGCAGCAGTTTCATGATCTGCTCGGAAGTGCGCGGATCGAGCGAGGCCGTCGGCTCGTCGGCGAGCAGGATCTCCGGCTCCTGCATCAGCGCCCGCACCACGCCGACCCGCTGGCGTTCACCGCCGGAGAGCTCGTCGGCACGCTTGTTGGCGTAGTGGGCGATGCCCACCCGCTCCATCAGCTGGAAGGCGCGCTCGATGTCGCTCTGCGGATAGCGCCGGGTGATCGCCTGGAACAGATTGACGTAGCCGAGCCGGCCGGCCAGCACGTTCTCCATCACCGTCAGCCGGTCGATCAGGTTGAAGCCCTGGAAGACCATGCCGATCTTGCGCCGGGCCCGGCGCAGTTCGCGCCCCTTGAGCGTCACCAGCTCGGTGCCGTTGAGCCTGATCGAGCCCGAGCTGGGTTCCACCAGGCGATTGATGCAGCGCAGCAGAGTACTCTTGCCGGCCCCGGAGGCACCGACGATGGAGACCACGCTGCTGCCCTCCACCGTCAGGTCGAGCCCCTCCAGCACCGGCTTGTCACGGCCGTAGCGCTTGACCAGTTGCGAAATCTCCAGCATTCATCGACCTCACTCACAGGGAAAGGAGCGCCCCCGACCGTGCCGGGGGCGCCGGGCGCTGCTGGCGTGGCGCGCCGGACTCACTCCTGTTCCAGGTCCTCGCGGGTGTAGCGCACGCCGTTGGCTTCCTGGATGGTGCGGATGACCTTCCAGTGCTCCTGGTAGTTGATGGGGATGAACTTCTCGACGCCCTCGAATTCATCGCCCAGCGCCGTGCCGGCGAAATCGAAGGAGAAGAAGGCCTCCTCGATCTTGTCGACCAGATCGGGATGCAGGTTGTGGGCATAGGTGTAGGAGGTGGTCGGGAAGCGGTCCGACTCGAAGATCATGCGCACCTCGTCCTCGTCGTAGAGGCCGCGCGCTGCCATGCGCTCGACCACTTCGGAGGCCACCGGGGCGGCGTCGTAGTCGCGGGCGACCACGCCCAGCATCGACTGGTCATGGCTGCCCGAGTAGACCACCTCGTAGTCCTCGTCGGGCACCACGCCGAGCTCGGGGAACAGCGCTCGCGGCGCCTGGTTGCCGGAGTTGGAGGTCGGCGAGGTATGCGCCACGCGCTTGCCCTTGAGATCCGCCATCTCCTCGATGTCCGAGTCGACATGGGTGTAGACCTGCAGGGTGTAGCCGAACTGGCCGTCGTCGGAGCCCATCAGGGCGAAGGGCACCGCCCCCGCCAGGTTGACGGCAAACGGCGTCGGCCCGGTGGAGAAGCCGGCGATGTGCAGCCGCCCGCTGCGCATCGCCTCGACCTGGGCCGAGTTGGATTGCACGGCGAAGAAGCGCACGTCGCGCCCGGTGACTTCCTGCAAGTGGTCGATGAAGGGCTGCCAGATGTCGGCGTAGATCGCCGGATCCTCCACCGGGGTGTAGGCAAATATCAGCGTATCGGGATCGACCCACTCGGATTCGTCGGCGGGTCGGTCGGCGACCAGGTCACCGTCCTCGTCGCAGTAGAGCGCATCCAGGGCGCCGCGCTGGCAATCGGACTGAGCCTGGGCCTGGGCGGACACCAGCAGGGCCAGCGGCAGCAGCGAGGAGAGGACCAGCATGGCGAAGGGGGAACGACCGAGCTTGTGGGAAGTTGTCATTGGCGTGTCTCTCTGTATCACTGTCATTATGTTGTTTTCAGCGACGGCGGGGGCGAGGACGCCCAGAGGATCCGCTCATCTGCTCGAAAGCGAACACGAAACCATCCGAATGATCGCAAACGAAACTAACCACCAATCTAGGTAGTATGACAAGACGATGTCAATTCGATTTCACTCGGCGCCGGGCCGGCGCCACAACCGCTACCTGCTGATGCGTCACGGCCACAGCCAGGCCAATGCCCGGCGCCTGATCATCAGCACCCCGGCCCGCGGCCTGGCGGATTATGGCCTTTCCGAGCAGGGCGAGGCACAGCTGGAAGCGCTGCTCGCCGACTGGCACTGGCCGGCACCCACCCGCATCCTGCATTCGGACTTCCTGCGCACTACCGAAACCGCCCGGCGAGTGGCCGCTCACTTCGGCCTCGAGCCGCAGCCCGAGCCGCGCCTGCGCGAGCGCGACTTCGGCGACCTCGAGGGGCTGGCCGACAGCCACTACCGGCGAGTCTGGGAGCATGACGCTCGCGATCCCGAACATCGCGAGTACGGCGTCGAGAGCACAGCCAGCGTCGCCGCTCGCATGCAGGGCGTGATCGCTTCGCTGGAGCAGGCGCTGCGGGGCGAAACCGTGCTGCTGGTGAGTCACGGCGACCCGCTGCAGATCATGCTGACCGCGCTGGAAGGCCGCCTGCTGACGGCGCATCGCGCCCGCGAGGCGCTGCTTCCGGCCAGCATCACTATGCTCGACTGAGCGAGGGAACGACGCGGCGGCTGACGCCCGGCGCCATCTGCGGTAGCATCGACGCGTCGGCAGGGAGGTCGGCCACTTCATCGTACTGCGATGCGCCAACGGGAGGACCCCGATGCGACAGTTCCTGTTTCCCCGCCGCCCGCTGTCCCGGGGGGTGCTGCTCTTCCTTCACCTGTTCCTGCAGCTGGGCCTGCTGTGCGCGGCCACGCTGTGGCTGCTGCCCCGTACGCCCTGGCAAGCCGCCATCGGCTGGGAGCAGGCATGGCCCGACCTGGCATTCGGCGCCGGGCTCTGGCTGGCGGCGGCGATCGTCCTGCGCCTGCTGATCGAGCTCTGCCTGCTGCCGCACCACCTGACCAGCCGCACCGGCTTCGCCCCGGGCGACGTGGTGACCCGCTCTTTCGAGCGCCGCCCGGCGGTGCACGACCGTCAGGCGGCCTGGACCAGTGAGGCACGCCCGGTGGAGACCGAGCCCAGCGTGCTGGGCAACGCGCGCGTGACGCGCCCCGCCGAGCCCCTCAAGCCCCAGGGCAGCGTGTGAGCCTGACCCAGCACCAGACGCCGCCGAGCCCGCGGGGCGCGGCGGGATCGACGGCTCCAGGCCTCAGTGGCCGAGGATCTGGCTGAGGAAGAGCTGGGTCCGCTCGGACTGCGGGTTGTTGAAGAACGGCTCGGGCGCGTTCTCCTCGATGATCTGGCCCTGGTCCATGAAGATCACCCGGTCGGCCACGGTCTTGGCGAAGCCCATCTCGTGGGTCACGCAGAGCATGGTCATGCCCTCGCGTGCCAGCTCCACCATGACGTCGAGCACCTCCTTGATCATCTCCGGGTCGAGCGCCGAGGTGGGCTCGTCGAACAGCATCACGTCGGGGTGCATGCACAGCGAGCGGGCGATCGCCACGCGCTGCTGCTGGCCGCCGGAGAGCTGGCCGGGATACTTGCGCGCCTGCTCGGCGATCTTGACCCGCTCCAGGTATTGCATGGCGAGGCGTTCGGCCTCGCGGCGCGGCTTCTTCTGGACCCACATCGGCGAGAGGCAGCAGTTCTCCAGTACCGTCAGGTGCGGGAAGAGGTTGAAGTGCTGGAACACCATGCCGACGCTGCGGCGGATCTGCTCGATGCGCTTGACGTCCTGGGTCAGCGGCACACCGCCAACCACGATCTCGCCGGCCTGGTGCTCCTCGAGATGGTTGATGCAGCGGATCAGCGTCGACTTGCCCGAGCCCGAGGGGCCGCAGATGACGATCCGCTCGCCACGCTTGACCTCGAGGTTGATGTCGCGCAGCACGTGGAAGTCACCGTACCACTTGTTGACGCCGCGCATCTCGACCATCAGGGTCTCGGTGCCGGCCTGGGTTGCCTGTTCAGTCATTGTTCTCGTTCCTTACCGCTTGTGGCCGGTATGCAGTTTTCTTTCCAAGTATTGGCTGTAGCGCGACATGCTGAAGCAGAAGATCCAGAACATGAACGCGGCGAACACGTAGCCCTCGAGCGAGAAGCCCAGCCAGCGGGAATCCGACAGCGCCGCCTGCACGATGCCCAGCAGGTCGAACAGCCCGATGATCATGACCAGGGTGGTGTCCTTGAACAGCGAGATGAAGGTGTTGACGATACCGGGGATCATCATCTTCAGCGCCTGGGGCAGCACGATCAGGCCCATGCGCATCCAGTAGCTCATGCCCAGCGCCGCCGCCGCCTCCTCCTGGCCGCGGGGGATCGCCTGCAGCCCGCCGCGGATGACCTCGGCCATGTAGGCGCTCTGGAATAGCGTGATGCCGATGAAAGCCCGGATCAGGCGGTCGACGCTGACGCCGGTGGGCATGAACAGCGGCAGCATCACCGAGGCCATGAACAGCACCGTGATCAGCGGCACGCCGCGCCAGAACTCGATGAACACCACGCAGAAGCTCTTGACGATGGGCATCTGCGAGCGGCGCCCCAGCGCCAGCAGGATACCGATCGGCAGCGCCCCGACCATGCCCACCACGGCCAGCACCAGGGTCAACATCAGCCCGCCCCAGCGGTGGGTCTCCACCACCCGCAGGCCGAAGAAGCCGCCGTAGAGCATGAAGTAGGCGAACAGGGGGAACACCACCAGGGTCGCCAGCGCCACCCAGCGCTTGAACGGCAGCCGCGGGATCGCCAGCCAGGCGATCAGCGCGGCGAAGGTGAGGAAGGTCACGTCGACCCGCCAGAGCTCGCCGCGCGGATAGAGGCCGTAGATGAACTGGGTGAAGCGGGCGCTGACGAATACCCAGCAGGCCCCCTCGCGGGAGCAGTCGTCGCGGGTGGTGCCGATCCAGTCGGCGTTGATGAAGGCCCACTGGATGGTGGGCGTCAGCAGCAGGTAGAGCAGATAGAGACCCAGCAGGGTGAAAAAACTGTTCACCGGCCCGCTGAACAGGTTGGCGCGCAGCCAGGCCAGCGGCCCCACCGTGTTCCGGGGAGCCGGGCGCGCCGCTATCATCTCGTGTCGTATCGTCATGGCGCTCTCCTAGCGTTCCACCAGCGCCACGCGGGCGTTGAACCAATTCATGAACATCGACACCAGCAGGCTGATGGTGAGGTAGACCGCCATGGTCATGGCGATGACCTCGATCGCCTGTCCCGTCTGGTTGAGGGTGGTGCCGGCGAATACCGAGACCAGGTCCGGATAGCCGATGGCCGTGGCCAGCGAGGAGTTCTTGATCAGGTTGAGGTACTGGCTGGTCAGCGGCGGGATGATCACGCGCAGCGCCTGGGGCACCACCACCAGCCGCAGTACCAGGTTCTGCGGCAGGCTGAGCGCCTGGGCCGCCTCGGTCTGGCCGTGGGGTATCGCCTGGATGCCGGAGCGTACGATCTCGGCGATGAACGAGGCCGTGTAGATGGAGAGCGCCAGCCACAGCGCCAGGAACTCGGGTATCACGGTGAAACCACCGCGGAAATTGAAGCCGCGCAGCTCCGGCACGTCCCAGGTCACCGGCACGCCGGTCACCAACAGCACCAGCAGCGGTAGGCCGACGATCAGGCCCAGCGAGATCCAGCCCGCCGGCAGGCGCTTGCCGGTGGCCTCGTGGCGGCGCTTGTTCCAGATCATCAGGGCGATGCTGGCCACGATGGCCACGCCGAAGGCCAGCGGAATCAGGCCGAACCCCGACTCGAACAGCGGCTCGGGCAGAAACAGGCCGCGCACGTTGAGGAAGGCCACCTCGCCGAACGTCAAGCTGTCGCGCGGGCTGGGCATGGCGCGCAGCACGGCGAAGTACCAGAAGAAGATCTGCAGCAGCAGCGGGATGTTGCGGAAGATTTCGATATAGCCGCTGGCCAGCCGGGCGATCAGCCAGTTGGGCGACAGCCGGGCGATACCGACGATGAAACCGATGATGGTGGCCGCCAGGATCCCCAGCGCGGAAACCACCAGAGTATTGAGCAGGCCCACCACGAAGGTACGGCCGTAGGTACTCTGGGACGAATAGTCGATCAGGCTCTGGACGATGCCGAAGCCGGCGGTATTGGTCAGGAAGCCGAAGCCGGTGGTGATGCCGCGGGCCGCCAGGTTGGCCTGGGTATTGCCGATGATGTAGAGCAGGAAGACGACGACAGCGGCAACCAGCAGCAGCTGAAAGGCCAGCGCACGCTTGGCGCGATCACGCCAGAAGGGCGGTTTTGGGCCCAGCGAATGGGCCTTGGGTCGAACGGACATGAAGGAACTCTCCGCCTGGATCCGTCAAGCAGGTATCAGCCAGCCGGCCCGGAGAGTGTCCGGGGCCGGGGCAGTACGAGGATCGGGGCATCGCGACGATGCCCCGGGCGGTACGATCAGCGAATCGGCGGTGCGTACTGGATGCCGCCCTCGGTCCACAGCGCGTTGACGCCGCGCTCGATCTCGAGCGGTGAGCTCATGCCCACGTTGCGGTCATAGCTCTCGCCGTAGTTGCCGACCTGCTTGATGATGTTGTAGGCCCAGTCGGCCTCGAGACCCATCGCCTCGCCGTAGTTGCCGTCGCGGCCCAGCAGGCGGGCGACGTCGGGGTTATCGGACTCGAGCATCTCGTCGACGTTGTCGCTGGTGATGCCCATCTCCTCGGCGTTGAGCATGGCGAACAGCGACCACTTGACGATGTTGAACCACTTGTCGTCACCCTGGCGCACCACCGGGCCCAGCGGCTCCTTGGAGATGATCTCGGGCAGGATGACCGACTGGTCCGGGTCGGAGAGCTGAATGCGCAGCGCGGCCAGCTGCGAGGTATCGGAGGTCAGCACGTCGCAGCGGCCGGCCTCGTAGCCGCCCACGGTCTGCTCGGAGGTGTCGAAGACGATGGGGTCGAACTCCATGCCATTGGCACGGAAGTAGTCGGCTACGTTGAGCTCGGTGGTGGTGCCCGACTGCACGCAGATCGCCGCACCGTCGAGCTCCTTAGCGCTGGAGACGCCGAGGTCCTTGTTGATCATGAAGCCGATACCGTCGTAGAAGGTCACGCCGGTGAAGTTCAGGCCCAGGGTGGTGTCGCGGGTGGTGGTCCAGGTGGTGTTGCGCGAGAGCACGTCGACCTCGCCGGACTGCAGCGCGGTGAAGCGCTCCACGGCGTTGAGCGAGATGTAGCGAACCGCCTCGGAGTCGCCAAACACCGCCGCCGCCACGGCACGGCAGATGTCGACGTCCAGGCCCTGCCATTCGCCCTGGTCGTCCGGCGCGGAGAAGCCCGGCAGACCGTCGCTGACGCCGCACTGCACGGCGCCGCGCTCGCGGGTGTCGTCCAGGGTATCGGCGGAGGCGATGGCAGCGGTTCCCAGGGCCAGGGCCGCTGCGGAAGTGAGCAGCAGCCACTTGTTGTTGTTGTCGCGCATTGAAGATCCCTCGTAGGTCTGTTGTGTGTCTTGGACGATGCATGCCGAAGCATGTGCCCAGCACCTTAGCAAGGTTTGTTCCAATGCGGGGATAGCGCAGGCAAAACCCTTATTCAACGCTCGTGCCAGAGAAGATCCCGCCTGAACCACTGCTCCGTTCTGGTGTGCCAAGGCGCGGTTTGCGCCCCGCCTGTACGCCGGACCAGGCGTTCACCCGACCATAGGCGAGACGCCCCCGCAGGCCAAGCCTGCGGGGGCGTCTTGCGAGGGCGCCCGCCACACCGGGGAGCCCGGCCGATGCGAGCCGGCGTCAGTGGCGAATCAGGTAGTCGAAGGCACCCAGGGCGGCCTTCGAGCCCTCGCCCATGGCGATGACGATCTGCTTGTAGGGCACGGTGGTGACGTCGCCGGCGGCGAAGATACCGGGCACCGAGGCCATGCCGCGCTCGTCGACCACGATCTCGCCGCGCGGCGAGAGCTCGATCGACGAGTCGGTGAGCCACTCGGTATTGGGCACCAGGCCGATCTGCACGAAGATGCCTTCCAGCTCGAGCCGCTTGATCTCGCCGCTGGCGCGCTCCTCGTACGTCAGGCCGTTGACCCGGGTGCCGTCGCCGTTCACCTCGGTGGTGCGCGCGCCGAGGATGATCTCGACGTTGGGCAGGCTCTTCAGCTTCTTCTGCAGTACCGCGTCGGCGCGCAGCTCGTCCATGAACTCGATCAGCGTCACGTGGCCGACGATGCCGGCCAGGTCGATGGCCGCCTCAACGCCGGAGTTGCCGCCGCCGATCACCGCCACGCGCTTGCCCTTGAACAGCGGGCCGTCGCAGTGGGGGCAGTAGGCCACCCCCTTGTTGCGGTACTCCGCCTCGCCGGGCACGTTCATCTCGCGCCAGCGCGCGCCGGTGGAGAGGATCAGCGTCTTGCTCTTGAGGCGCGCGCCGGAGGCGAATTCCACCTCGTGCTCGCCGCCCTGGTCAGCCGCCGGAATCAGCTTCACGGCGCGCTGCAGGTTCATGATGTCGGCTTCGTACCCCTTGACGTGCTCCTCCAGCGCCGCGGCCAGCTTGGGACCTTCGGTGTAGGGCACGGAGATGAAGTTCTCGATCGCCATGGTATCGAGCACCTGGCCGCCGAAGCGTTCGGCCGCCACGCCGGTGCGGATGCCCTTGCGTGCGGCATAGATGGCCGCCGCGGCACCGGCCGGGCCGCCGCCCACCACCAGTACGTCGAACGGGTCCTTGTCGTTGAGCTTGGCCGCCTCGCGCTGGGCCGCACCGGTGTCGACCTTGGCCAGGATCTGCTCCAGGCTCATGCGCCCCTGGTCGAAGGGCTCGCCGTTGAGGTAGATGCTCGGCACCGACATCACCTGGCGCGCTTCGACCTCGTCCTGGAACAGCGCGCCGTCGATGGCGACGTGGCGCACGTTCGGGTTGAGGATCGCCATCAGGTTGAGCGCCTGCACCACGTCGGGGCAGTTCTGGCACGAGAGCGAATAGTAAGTCTCGAAGTGCAGCTCGCCCTCGAGCGCCTTGATCTGCTCGATGGTGTCGTCGCTAACCTTGGGCGGGTGGCCGCCGACCTGCAGCAGCGCCAGCACCAGCGAGGTGAACTCGTGGCCCATGGGAATGCCGGCGAACACCAGGCCGGTGTCCTCGCCGGGGCGATTCAGCGCGAAGGAGGGCTTGCGCGGGTCCGTGCCGTCGAGGCGCAAGGTGATCTTGTCGCAGAGGCTCTCGATGTCCTTGAGCAGTCCATGGAGCTCCTTGGACTTGGCGCCGTCATCGAGGGAGGCGACGATCTCGAACGGCTGCGTGACCTTCTGCAGGTAGGCTTTAAGCTGACTTTTCAGATTGTCGTCCAACATGACAGCGGGTTCCTTCATGTCTGGCTCATGAACTACGGCAAGACGCCTCCCTGACGCAGACCGGAGTCAGCGCGGGCCAGGGGCTTGCACGTCTGGGAAAGAGTGCCCGGGCAGAGCCTGCCCGGGCGGGGAATGCACGCGAGGTCAGGGGATTGCCTCGCGGATCGACCGATCCTTAGATCTTGCCGACCAGGTCCAGGGACGGGGCGAGCGTCTCTTCGCCTTCCTTCCACTTGGCCGGGCAGACCTCGTTCGGGTTGTTGCGCACGTACTGGGCGGCCTTCAGCTTGCGCAGGGTCTCAGCGACGTCGCGCGCGATCGCGTTGTCGTGGATCTCCTGGGTCTTGATCACACCTTCCGGATCGATCACGAAGGTGCCGCGCAGGGCCAGACCGGCTTCTTCGATGTGCACACCGAAGGCGCGGGTCAGCTGGTGGGTCGGGTCACCGACCAGCGGGAACTTGGCCTTGCCCACCGCCGGCGAAGTCTCGTGCCATACCTTGTGCGAGAAGTGGGTGTCGGTGGTGACGATGTAGACTTCGGCACCGGCCTTCTTGAACTCCTCGTAGTGCTCGGCGGCGTCCTCGACCTCGGTCGGGCAGTTGAAGGTGAACGCGGCCGGCATGAAGATCACCACGGACCACTGGCCCTTCAGGTTCTGTTCGGAGAGTTCGACGAACTCGCCGTTGTGAAAAGCGGTGGCCTTGAACGGCTGGACTTCGGTGTTGATCAGGGACATTCAGCAATGCTCCTTGTCATGGGGGTGGATGGCTCGAATACGGGGCACATCATATCCATCGCAACCGATAGGCGAAAATTGATTACCGCCATGGTTCCGATAAGGCTTGTCTATGGTGGCACCCGCGCCTCATTGCAAGGCCACCGCCTCCCCTTGACGATCCAGCGCCAGGAAGCGCTGGGTATTGCCCATCTGCAGCGATTCGACCATGCGCTGCAGATGGCTCTCGGCCTCGTCGCCGGTGGGCGCCTGCCGCCCCCTGCCCGACAGCGCGCCGACAAAGACGATGTCCCACTCGATTCCGGTGCGCTGCGACTCCGCGACCAGCGAAGCCATGTCGCTGAGTTCATCGGGCGCCTTGTCGACGCACAGCACCGGGGTCAACACGCCGCCCTCGCCCTGCTCGAAGCGCCGGCGCTGCTCCTCGGTGGGGTCGTCGGGCAGCTCGGCGCGGGTGAAGACGAACAGCAGCCGCTGCGGCTCGGGCTGGCGCCGCGCCTCTTCCAGCAGATCGGCGAAACGGGAAATGGCCAAGGCGGTCCTCCAGACGTTGCGGTCCCCGGGCATGGGGCGAAGTGGTCGTGCGCCGAGCGGACGGCGCAGGGGATACGATAGCGCATTCGCCCCTACCGTGCCTGACCTGGGTCAGTGCCCCGTCGCCTCGTGCGACGGGAAGCGCGCCAGCACCTCCCACTCCTCGCCGCGGCGGCGAATTTCCAGCGGCAGCAGGGTGCCGGGCGGCTGGCGGCGCACCTGCCCGACCAGGTCGGCGGGCTGTGATAGCGCTTTACCGGCCGCCCTGAGGATGACGTCACCCGCCACGAGCCCGGCCGCCTCCGCGACCGAGCCCTCGATCACCTCCTGCACCGCGACGCCCTCCCCGGCCGGTGCCAGCAAAATGCCGAGCTGCGGCGGGGCGGCCTCCGGCTCGGCGTGCTCGGCCATGCCGAACACGGCCTGCGCCACGCCTGCCGGCGGCGGCTCGCAATCGGCCTCGCCCGCCGGCCAGGGCAGCAGCGTGGCGTAATCATCGACGCCCAGGTCAACGAGCTGATGCGGCACACCGTGGCCGTACTGCAAGTGGCCCTGGCCGATCAGGCCGACCACCAGCGCGGCCTCGCCGGTCGCCTCCACCAGGCCGGTGGCCATGGCGCGGTCCCACACCAGCTGTGCCGCGATGAAGCGCTCGAGGCCTTCCCCGCCGTCGTCGCCGTTCACGTGTTGGGCGTGAATCTCGGCCAGGCGCTGACGATAGTCGGGCGAGGCCTCGGCCGGGGCGGTAATGCCGAAGCGCTCCGCTTCCGGCACCGCCGCCCAGCCCGCCTCGACCAACCGCCCACGCAGCTCGCGAGAGACGTTGATCGCCCTGAGCGGTACCCGATGCAGGCGGGCGAAGTGCAGGATCGGCAGGTAGAGCTCGGGGTCGAAGCCCCAAGCGTCGTACCAGTCGCTGGCCGCGAGGAAGGCCGCCTCGTCGAGCTCGCCCGCGACCCAGGCGTCCAGCGCCGGCTGCGCCTCTCGGGGCAGCATTTCCAGGCCGATCGCCATGTCCGGGCGCAGCGCATGAAGCCCGGCCAGGGTGTGCAGCTGCCAGCGGTGGTGGTCAATGCGGTCGTGCCGTTCGCCGAGCAGCACCACGTCGCGCCCGGCGAGCTCGGCGAACAGCGCGGCACCATCCAGGCGCTCGTCACCGGGCCGCTGCCATTGGCCGGGGTCGGGGCAGGAATCGGCGTGCAGCGGCAGCGACGCCAGGGACAGGCAGGCTGCCACGGCCAGCACACGGAACGGGGCGAACGAGTCTCGCATCGGCATCTCCCATCAGGCTGCCGTCATGATGACGCATTGCGCCTCCCCGGGCAGCATCAGGCGGCCTCCTGCGACACCTCGTCGCCATGGCCCTCCTCGAAGTGGAATTCCAGCTGGGTCGGTTCCAGGCGCGGATCGAGCTCGGTGAAGTGCGGCGTCTCCAGCGTCGGCACCGCGACGAAGGGCTCCTGCTCGACCTCCTCCACCGGCACGCCGGGGCGGCGGCGCAGGCGCAGCGCCACGAATAGCGCCAGCACGAGCGAGATACCACCGAGGAAGGCCCACAGCCCGTCGGGGCCGATCGCCTGCATCACCAGCGACGCCGAGAACGGGCCGATGATCGAACCGATGCCGTACCAGATCATCAGCTTGGCGTTGGCGGCGACGATCTCGCCGGGCTCGAGCCAGTCGTTGGTGTGGGCCAGGCTCAGGGCGTAGAGGGTATGCAGCATGGCGGTATGGAAGCAGGCCACCAGCACCAGTAGCCAGAAGTCGATACGCACCAGCATCGACACCAGCGCGCCCGAGATCGTCATCACCACGGCCATGCCGAGGATCACCTTGCGCCGGTCGATACGATCGGAAAGCCGCCCGAGCCCCCACTGGGCGAACAGCGCCACCATGGTGGTGATCGCCATGAAGCGGGCCGTCTCCCCGGTGGAGAGGCCGATCTCCTGGCCATAGAAGGGCGTCATGGCGAAGAAGGACTGCACCATCAGCCCGGCGGTGAAGGCACCCACCAGCCCTACCGGAGCACGCTTGAACAGCGCC
Organism: Halomonas sp. SS10-MC5; assembly: GCF_015992245.1. NCBI lineage: Bacteria > Pseudomonadati > Pseudomonadota > Gammaproteobacteria > Oceanospirillales > Halomonadaceae > Halomonas > Halomonas sp. SS10-MC5. The sequence continues at coordinate 4,301,637 of NZ_CP065435.1, forward strand.
TTGAGGCGAATCTTCCGGGGCTGGATGTCGTGGGTCTGGCGCGGGCCGTGGATGCGCACGATCGACAGCGGCACCAGCGCCAGGGCGAACAGCATGCCAACGATGGAGAATAGCGCCGGCCCGGCCGGGTCGGCCAGGTTGAGCATCCACTGCCCGCCGGCCAGCGACAGGGTCGAGAGAATCATGTAGAGCGCCAGCACCCGGCCACGGTTGTCGTTGGTCGACTCCCCCGAGACCCACGACTCCATCACCATCAGCATGCCCGCCGTGGCCACCCCGCCGAGCAGGCGCCAGGCCAGCCAGGCCCAGGGGTTGACCCACAGGCCGTGGAGCATGGCGGTGACCGCCAGGATCCCCGCGCAGGCGGCGAACACGCGGATATGGCCGACACTGCGGATACGCTTCTCCAGCGCATAACTGCCCAGCACGAAGCCGAGCGAGAAGCTCGACATCAGCAGGCCCGCCATGTGCGAGGGGAAACCCTCGATGGACATGCGTACCCCGAGCAGGGTCATGATCAGGCCATGCCCGAGCAGGAAACTGATTTCGCAGACGAACAGGATCGGAAGGGTCGCCGGTAGACTGCGCAAGGTGCCACTCCATTGACGATGCCGGACGCGGCATGACACCGCATCCGGCAGGGTTCATGCGCGCATCAGTGTAGAGCGTTTCTGCGGACGGTCGCCAGCCGCAAGCCGGCTTGGGTGCCATGCAGCAGCGTCAGAAGGCAACCTCATAGTTGAGCAGCAGGGTGGTATCGGAGCGGGCATCTCGATCATGCCCGGGCTCCACGGTGTGATTGAGGTTGAACCCGACGGCCCCGCGCCGCTGGGTCTGATAGCGGTAGCCCAGCTCGAACTCCTGCTGGCGACCGCTCGGGGACAGCGAGACGCTACGCTCCTCGGTGATCACCTCCCCGGCCAGGGTCCGGCCCACGGGAACGGAAAGCGTGGCCTCGGCGGAGCCGATACGCATCGGCTGGCGGTAGGCGAACGCCGTAGTGTGCCGTTCACCCCGACGCTGCAGGCCTATGGCCATCTCCTCGACCCGCGCGATGTCGATGTGCTGAATGAAGCCATGACCTTCGGCCTCCCCACGGCCCCGGTCGTAGTGGGCGAAGGCCTGCCAGTGCCGGCCCAGCCGGGCGTCAAGCCCCAGGCTGGCGAAACCGGTGCGATTGCGCTCGCCCAGTGTCAGCATGCCACTACCCTGCCCGCCCAGCAGGCCGTGGCGCTCATCGAGCACGCCAACGGTCGTGCTGACACCCAACTGCGGCGAAAGCTCGAAACGCATTCCCACATCGCTGCGGCTGGCCTGGTACTCCTCGTCCAGCGCGGCCCCCCACTCGGCGCCGTCCCCCATCCAGTGACGCGCCTGGAGAGTGGCTCGCTCGGTCAGTGCATAGTCGTTGCGCAACCCATGCACGGTGCCCAGCCCTCGGGTCAAGTCGGAGCCACCCTGGAAGGCGAGCAGCGGCATGATGCCCGACTCGGCGTAGGCGCTGGCGGGATCCGCCTCGTCGCCGGCAAAACGGGTGAGCGTCCAGTCGCTGCGCCCGAAGCGACCATCGAGGCGGCTGGCAAGAGTCTCGCCATGGCCATCTCGCTGCGTGGACCAGCTCAGCGCTCCCGCGCTGCCCCGCAGCTCCTGGCGCTGATCGGGCGATGCGCTGGAGAGTCGCGACATACGGCTGCGCTGTCTTGCCTCGTGCGAGTCCCGGCGAAAGCTGTGCCCGGACAGGTCGATGCGATAGTCGCGGCCCAGCTCATCGAAGGCGGCCACGTCGGCTAGCGCCCCCGAACTGGCGAGGCTGTCACCGTAGGCACCGGAGAGCTGAACCAGGCTCTGCTCCAGAGACTGAGTGCCCTCGTCCAGATGACTTCCCGAAGCCAGCGCCAGCGAGCCCGCGGGCGCCAGCGCAGCGTCCAGGTCCGCCTCGCCCTGGCCAAGATAGTAATAGCCGCAGTTGATGTCCCCGCCCTCGCCACAGCTCTCGTCCTGGTAGAGCGATGAGCTGCGGTCAGCCGTATCCAGGAGAAGCTGGGACACCGTGGCAGCATCCAGGTGAGGCCAGAGCGAGATCATCGCCGCAGCGTAGCCGGCCACCTGGGGCGCGGCGATTGAGGTCCCCGCCCACACTCCGTAAGCGTCGTCCTCGGAGGCATCGGCGGCGGTCTGGCGCCACGGCGCGGTGAGAAAGCGCGCCTGCCAGTCGCTGTCCTCTCCCGGGTGGTTGCTGTTCGTGGCCAACCGGATATCGCCCTCGTCACGCACCGAGCCGCCAACGATGAGCATGCGCGAATAGATGTCGTCGTATTGGTGAATGGGCCGGTCGGCCTGCAGCGCCTTGCCGTCGTTGCCCGCCGCGACCACGTAGACGCTGCCCAGTCCGTCGTTGCTGTTCACGATCCTGCCCAATGACTCGAGCGAGTTGACACCCAGGTAAGAAGCGCTCGGAGAAGGCGCATTGGCACGACCGCTCCAGCTATGGTTGATCACCCTGGCGCCTTCGTCGGCCAGATACCCGACGCTGTGGTCGAGTACATTGGTCGCGGCGCGGCCTGGGTCGCTATCGGACGAAACCTTGGCCAGGTAGAGCGCCGGGCTGGCATCCCCCTGCTCTATCAGCGACGCCACGGCGGTGCCATGCCCCTCGTCACCACTGACATCGCCACTTCCATCCACGAGATTGACGGTGGTGCGGAGCAAGGGTGCCAGTGACTCGTGGGTGATTCGAAAACCCGTGTCGGCTACCCCCACCACCACTCCCGCTTTGTCGAAGGAGCGGAGAGTGGGGTTCGGTGCAGACTCATGTATGCCGTCTTGGTTGGTGGGCTTGGTGCCGCCGCCACCGCCGCCACCGCCGCCGCAGGCAGACAGACCGACGACCAGGGGCAGGAGCCAGGGTGTTGTGATTCGGGAAGTAGGCATGAGTTGCGAGAACAAGCGAAGCGCCCTCTCCTCCTTGCGGAATGCAGCGTGGGTATGGATGCCAGGAAACTGGTCGAGATGCAGGATAAGGCGTCTCCTGTCCGCCCAAGTCGCGATAAACGAAGTTTTAACGTCGCTATTCCTTCACTCGCCGGCGTTCTCTGCCTCGATTCGTTTTCGTCTACGCCGCGAGGGGTCTACGCTGAGATAACCACGCCTGACCCGACCGCGATTAGGAGGTTTTAGATGGCAAGGATGCGCAACCCGGCATGCCGGCGCCTGGGCTGGCTCGTCGCCCTGGCGGCCGCCGTCTGGCTGACCGCCGCCGGCGCGGAGGAGCGTACGGCATCGCCCGGCGGGGGCGCGGCGGGCCTTGACCCCGCCGAGACCATCGAGCCGCCCGACGTCGACACCGGCCAGCACGGCACCAGCAGCGGCATCACCCACTCGGACATGGGCCAGCAGGAAGAGGGCTCCGGCAGCGGCCAGACCCAGGGTGACGACATGCACCAGACCCCTGCGGCGGGCTCCGACGCCGGCCCCGACTACGAAGTCCAGACCCCCGAACGCGAGGCAGAACCCGAGCAGCAGACGCTGCCTGACGACCCGCTGGGTGCCGAGGACGAAGGCCGGCGGGAAGACGGCGAGCCGCAGAGCAGCAACGAACAATAAGGCGGCACTGAACAATGGACGACGTCGCTACGCATCGTAACAAGTCGTTCGGCAGCGCCTGCCGAGAACCGCTACGCTTTGCGTAGAACATGCACACGCCGCCTTGGGCGCAAGGCCCGCAGCGTGCCGAGAACGACAAAGCGGTGACAAGACCGACCGTGATAGCGACCAGGCAGAACAAGAGGGTATAGAAACCAGGCAGGAGGCCTCCATGACCCTTCGGGTGACACGCAGACAATTCTTCAAGCTAGGTGCGGCGGGAATGGCCACGTCCAGCATGGCCATGATGGGCTTCGCCCCGGAACCCGCCGTTGCTTCGATCCGCCATTTCAAGCTGACCGGTGCCAAGGTCACGCGCAGCAACTGCACCTACTGTTCGGTGGGCTGCGGCGTGCTGCTCTACAGCCGCGGCGATGCGGCGATCAACGTCGTCGACGACATCTACCACGTCGAGGGCGATCCGGACCATCCGGTGAGTCGCGGCTCGCTGTGCCCCAAGGGCGCCGGGCTGCTCGACTACATCAAGAGCGACTCCCGGCTGCGCTACCCCCAGGTACGCGAGGCCGGCAGCGACGAGTGGAAGCGGATCTCCTGGGACGAGGCCCTGGAGCGCATCGCACGCCACATGAAGGATGACCGCGACGCCAATTTCGAGACCGACGACGAGGACGGCAACACCGTCAATCGCTGGACCACCACCGGCATGCTGGCGGCCTCGGCCTCGACCAACGAGACCGCCTACCTGACGCACAAGGTGGTTCGCAGCCTCGGCATGGTGGCGTTCGACAACCAGGCGCGTGTCTGACACGGACCGACGGTGGCAGGTCTTGCCCCAACATTCGGTCGCGGTGCCATGACCAACCACTGGGTCGACATTCGCAATGCCGACCTGATCATCGTGATGGGCGGCAACCCTGCCGAAGCGCATCCGGTGGGCTTCCGCTGGGTGATGGAAGCGCGTGAGCACAACGACGCACGGCTGGTGGTGGTGGACCCCCGCTTCAACCGCACGGCGGCGGTAGCGGACGATTACGCCGAGATCCGCACCGGCACCGACATCGCCTTCCTCGGCGGGTTGATCCACTACCTGATCGAGAGCGGCCGGTTCCACCGCGACTACGTGCGCGCCTATACCGACGCCAGCCTGATCGTCAGCCCCGAGTTCGGCTTCGAGGACGGCCTGTTCACCGGCTACGACGCCGATAGCGGCGAATACGACAAATCGAGCTGGCAGTACGAGTACGACGACGATGGCCACGCCCGGCGCGACGAGTCGCTCGAGCATCCACGCTGCGTGTTCCAGCTGATGCGCCGACACTACGGCCGCTACACCCTCGACGTGGTGAACTCGGTGTGCGGCACGCCGCGCGAGAAGATTCAGCGGGTCTGGGACGCGATGGCCGAGACGGCCGCGCCCGACAAGACCATGACCTTTCTCTATGCGCTGGGCTGGACACAGCACTCGATCGGCTCGCAGATCATCCGCACCGCGGCCATCGTCCAGCTGCTGCTGGGCAACATGGGCATGCGCGGCGGCGGGGTCAACGCCCTGCGCGGCCACTCCAACATCCAGGGCCTGACCGACCTCGGCCTGCTCTCCAACCTGCTGCCCGGCTACCTGAGGCTGCCGAGCGCCGACGAGCAGGAGTACGACGAGTACATCCTGGAGCGGGCGCGGCCGCCCCTGGTGGAAGACGAGGTCTCCTACTGGCGCCACTACGAGCGCTTCCACGTCAGCCTGATGAAGGCGTGGTTCGGCGCGGCGGCCCGCGAAGAGAACGACTGGCGCTACGACTGGCTGCCGAAGCTGGGCGTGGATCTCTACGATATCCTGCACACCTTCGAGCGCATGCACCAGGGCGAGGTCAACGGCTATATCTGCCAGGGTTTCAATCCGCTGGCGGCGTTCCCGCACAAGGCCAAGATCACCGAGTCGCTGTCGCGGCTGAAATATCTCGTGGTGATCGACCCCTTGCGCACCGAGACGGCGGAGTTCTGGAAGAACCACGGCGAGTTCCACGACGTCGACCCGGCGGCGATCGACACCGAGGTGTTCCGTCTACCCACCACCTGCTTCGCCGAGGAGGACGGCACCATCGTCAACAGCTCGCGCTGGCTGCAGTGGTTCTGGGCCGCGGCACCGCCGCCGGGCGAGGCGCGCGCCGACACGGCGATCATGGCCGGTATCTTCCTGCGCCTGCAGCGGCTCTACCGGGAGGAGGGCGGCGCCTTCGCCGAGCCGCTGCTCAACCTGCACTGGCCCTACCGCCGCCCCGAGGAGCCGAGCCCCGAGGAGCTGGCCCGCGAGTACAACGGCTGGGCGCTGGAGGACGTCGTCGACGAGGAGCGCAACCTGGTGATCCGCGCCGGCGAGCAGCTCGAGGATTTCGGCATGCTGCGCGCCGACGGCTCCACCGCCTGCGGCTGCTGGCTGTTCGCCGGCTGCTGGACCGAGGGCGGCAACCAGATGGTGCGCCGCGACAACTCCGACCCCTACGGCACCGGCCAGACGCTGGGCTGGGCCTGGTCGTGGCCGGCCAACCGCCGCATCCTCTACAACCGCGCCAGTGCCCGCCCCGACGGCACGCCCTGGGCGCCGCGCAAGGCCGTGGTGTGGTGGAACGGCCAGCGCTGGGTCGGCAACGACGTGCCCGACTTCCCGCCCACCTCCGCCCCCGGCGACGGCCAGGCACCCTTCATCATGAACCAGACCGGCCGCGGCCAGATCTTCGCCCGCGATCGCATGAACGAAGGGCCGTTTCCCGAGCACTACGAGCCCTTCGAGACGCCGATCGCCAACAACCCGCTGCACCCGGACAACCCCCTGGCCAAGCACAACCCGGGAGCCCGGGTATTCGAGCGGGATCGCGAGAACTTCGGTACCTTCGAGGAGTTCCCCCACGCCGCGACCAGCTATCGCCTGACCGAACATTTTCACTACTGGACGATGCACAACCGGCTCAATGCCATCGCCCAACCGGAGAAGTTCGTCGAGATCGGCGCGAGCCTGGCCGAGGAGCTGGGCATCGCCAAGGGCGACCGCGTGCGGGTCAGCTCCAAGCGCGGCCACATCGAGGCCGTGGCGGTGGTGACCAAGCGCATCCGGCCGCTGCAGGTCGCCGGCCGGACCGTGCATCAGGTCGGCATCCCGCTGCACTGGGGCTTTCTCGGCGAGACCAGGAAGTCCTACCTGACCAACACCCTGACGCCATCCGTCGGCGACGCCAACACCCAGACGCCGGAATACAAGTCGTTCCTGGTGCGGGTCGAGAAGCTATAGGGCCAGGGAAAGGACCAAGGAGGCGAGCATGCGAGGAGACCAGATCAACCTGCAGAACGTCATCGCCCGCTCGGCGACCCAGGTGCCCTCCCCTCAGGAGCGCAGCGACGGCGTCGAACGCGTGACCAAGCTGATCGACGTGTCACGCTGCATCGGCTGCAAGGCGTGCCAGGTCGCCTGCGCCGAGTGGAACGACCTGCGCGACGAGGTGGGCCACAACGTGGGGGAGTACGACAACCCGCTCGACCTCACCCCCGACACCTGGCAGGTGATGCGCTTCGACGAGTACGAGGACGAGCAGGGCAACCTCGAGTGGCTGATCCGCAAGGACAACTGCATGCACTGCGCCGAGCCGGGCTGCCTCGAGGCGTGCCCGGCGCCCGGCGCCATCGTGCAATATGCCAACGGCATCGTCGACTTCAACTCGGAGCACTGCATCGGCTGCGGCTACTGCGTGTCGGGGTGCCCCTTCGACGTGCCGCGTATCTCGAAGAAGGACCACAAGGCCTACAAGTGCACGCTCTGCTCCGATCGGGTGTTCCACGGCCTGGAGCCGGCCTGCGTGAAGTCCTGCCCCACCGGCTCGATCATGTTCGGCACCCGCGAGGAGATGCTCGGCCTGGCCGAGACCCGCACGGACTTCCTCAAGGGCCGCGGCTACGACAACGCCGGGGTCTACAACCCCGAGGGGGTCGACGGCACCCACGTGATCTACGTGCTGCAGCACGCCGACCGGCCGGGACTCTACAGCCACTTGCCCGAAGACCCGCGCATCAGCCCGCTGGTCGACGCCTGGAAGGGCGTGACCAAGCCGCTGGCATCAATGGCGATCGGCATCGCCGCCCTGACCGGCTTCTTCCACTACGTCACCGCCGGCCCCAAGGTGCACGGCGAGGAGGACGAGGCGGCGGTGCGCGAGGACGAGGCCCGCGAACGTGAACGGGAGGAGCGCCCATGAGCCTGGCCAAATCAGACCCCCCACTGCAGCGCTACAGCGTCTGGAACCGGCTCAACCACTGGCTCGTCGCGATCAGCTTCGTGCTGCTGGTGTTGAGCGGGCTGCCGTTCTTCCACCCCTTCTTCTGGTCGCTGACGGCGCTGTTCGGCGGGCCGACCATGACCCGCATCCTGCATCCCTACATCGGGCTGTTCATGACGCTGATGTTCCTGTTCATGGCGGTCGCCTTCTTCAAGGAGAGCCTGATCAAGCGCCGCGACCTCCAGTGGCTCAGGCAGATCCGCGACGTACTGGCCAACCGCGACGAGAGGCTGCCGCCGGTGGGCAAGAACAACGCCGGCCAGAAGCTGGTCTACTGGATCATGCTCGGCTGTATCGTCCTGCTGCTGGTCACCGGCCTGCTGATCTGGCAGCCCTACTTCGCCGGGGCCGTACCCATCACCCTGCGTCGGCTGGCGTCGCTGGGGCATGCCGCGGTCGCCTTCGTCGCCATCCTCACCCTGATCATCCATGTCTACTCGGGTATCTGGGTCAAGGGCTCGTTCCAGGCCATGGTGCGCGGCCGGGTGAGCTGGGCCTGGGCGCGCCACCACCACGGCCTGTGGTACGAGGAGGAGCGCGAGAAGGCGCGCAAGCGGCGCGCGATCGACCGCCGCCACGCCACCCCCACGAACCGACAGGAGTCGCCGTGACCCACGCCTTCGGCAATGCCCCCACCGGGATGATGCAGCCCCCCGAGGTGCGCCTGCCCGACCACGATCACTTCGCCCGCCGCGCCCGACGCCTGCGAGAGCTCGCCGACCGCGTCGCCCCGCTCGGCGACTTCCTGCGCTTCATGGCGCAGCTGGCCCAGGCCCAGCAGGTAGCCCTCGAGCGCGCCGCGCCGGCCTGGCAGCCCGAGCCCCAGGCCTTCGCGCTGGCGCTCGCACACGGCATGCCGCCGCTCAACGTGCAGGCGCTGCGCGAAACCATCGACCTCGCGGCCGAGCTCGACGCCCTGCTGGGTGCCCTCGAGCTGCACGTCGGCGAAGCCCAGCGCCCGCTGCTCGACGCCCTGCGCCGGCGGCCGCCGGAGGAGATCGAGCGGCTGGCGGACGACGTGCTCGCCGGCGCGGCCGGCGACGAGCGGACCCGCGGGCTGATGCCGCTGGTGGCCGCCGCGCTGCAGGTCGTCTGGCTGCGTCTGGCGCGCACGCTGCCCGAGGCACCGGCCCGCCCGGCCGGCGAGGCGCGCACCCTGTGCCCCAGCTGCGGCTCGCCGCCGCTGGCCAGCGTGATCGAAGCCGACCCGCGCTACAACGGCGTGCGCTACCTGCAGTGCGGGCTGTGCGCCACCCAGTGGTACCTGGAACGCTCGATCTGCAGCGTCTGCGAACAGAGCGGCAGGCTCGACTACTTCAGCCTGACGCAGGAGAGCGACGAGGCCGCGCCCCTGCCGGCCCAGGCCGAGGCCTGCGGCGACTGCGGCAGCTACCTCAAGGTCTTCGTGCGGGAACTCGACGCCGGGGCCGAACCGCTGGCCGACGATCTCGCCAGCCTCGCCCTCGACCTGCTGCTCGGCGAAGAGGGACGCTACCGACGCAGCGGGGCCAACCCGCTGCTCATCGTCGAATAGCCGCGCCTGCATGGACGCCTCCCGGCCCGACATGCTATGCCATAAGGATAACCCACCCCGTCTGGACAAGGACCAGCGACCCGGCATGGACATGACGACAATGGACGTTCGACGCCGCCTGCCCGCGGTGGATGCATTGCTGGGCCATCCCGAGGTGCAACTGGCCCGCCGGCGTCACGGCCGCCGCCTCATCCGGCGCGCCGTTCGCCAAGTGCTGGCCGAGGCCCGGCGCGGCCTGGCGCAACCCGCCGCTGCGGCACCCGATGTGGATGACCTGGCCCGGCGGGTGCTGGAACGCCTGGACGAACTCGCCCGGCCGGCCAGCCGCGCGGTTTTCAACCTCACCGGCACGGTGATCCACACCAACCTGGGCCGTTCGCCGCTCGCTGAGGCGGCCGTCGTGGCAATGACGGAGGCGGCGCGCCACCCGGTGGCGCTGGAGTACGACCTCGATGGCGGCGGCCGCGGCGATCGCGACCGGCTGGTCGAGGGGCTGCTGTGCGAGCTGACCGGGGCCGAGGCGGCCACCGTGGTCAACAACAATGCCGGTGCCGTGCTGCTGGCCCTGGGCGCGCTGGGCGCCGGCCGCGAGGCGCTGATCTCACGCGGCGAGCTGGTCGAGATCGGCGGCGCCTTCCGCATGCCCGACATCATGGCCGCGGCGGGCTGCCGCCTGCGCGAGGTGGGCGCCACCAACCGTACCCATGCGCGCGACTTCGAAGCCGCCATCGGCGAGCACACCGGGCTGATCGTCAAGGCGCACACCTCCAACTACGCCATCACCGGCTTCACCGCGCGTGTTCCCGAGACCCGCCTGGCGGAGATCGCCCATGCCCACGGCATTCCCTTCCTGATCGACCTGGGCAGCGGCGCGCTGACCGACTTCACCGCGCTCGACCTGCCCTACGAACCGCAGCCGGGCGACGCCATCGGCGCCGGCGCCGATGTGGTCACCTTCAGCGGCGACAAGCTGCTCGGCGGCCCCCAGGCCGGCATCCTCGTCGGCCGCCGTGACCTCATCGAGAGGATCAGGCGCCACCCGCTCAAGCGTGCCCTGCGCCTGGACAAGCTGACCCTGGCCGCGCTCGAGGCCACCCTGCGCCTCTACCGCGACAGCGACGTCCCCCAGCACGACATTCCCACCCTGGCCCTGCTGACCCGCCCCGAAGCCGACATCGCCGCCACCGGCGAACGGCTGCTGCCCCGGGTCGACGGGCTGCTGGCCGGCTTCGAGGTGACACTCGCGTCCTGCGCCAGCCAGCTCGGCAGCGGTTCGCTGCCGGTGGACCGGCTGCCCAGCCGGGCGCTGGTATGGCGTTCCCTCACCGAGCCACGCCGCCAGCGCGAGCGCGAGATCCGCCGCCTCGAGGCCGCCCTGCGGTGCCTGCCGCGTCCGGTGATCGGGCGGCTCACTGACGGTGCGCTGCTGCTCGACCTGCGCTGCCTGGAAGGGGCGTCGGAGGAAGCCGCCTTCATCGACCAGCTCGCGCAGCTGCCCGGCCTCTACGCGGCCAGCGCTCGGCAGGACGGCGGGGGCCCGCCGTGATCGTCGGCACTGCCGGCCACGTCGACCACGGCAAGACCGCCCTGATCCGTTGCCTGACCGGCATCGATACCGACCGGCTCAAGGAGGAAAAGGCGCGCGGGCTGACCATCGAGCCCGGCTTCGCCTACCCCGCGGTGGCCGACGGCATCGAGCTCGGCTTCGTCGATGTGCCCGGCCATGTGCGCTTCCTGCATCACATGGTAGCGGGCAGCGCCGGCGTCGACACGGTACTGCTGGTGGTGGCCGCCGACGACGGCGTGATGCCGCAGACCCTCGAGCACCTGCAGATCCTCATCCTGCTGGGGCTCGGTCACGGACTGGTGGCACTGACCAAGGTCGACCGGGTCGACACCGCGCGACGCCGCCAGGTGCGCGAGCAGATCGCCGCCCTGCTGGCCGGCACACCGCTGGCCGGAGCGCCCATCGTCGAGGTCTCCAGCCACAGCGGCGAGGGCGTGGAGGCGCTGCGCGAGCGGCTGTGGACGCTGGCCGCCAGGCAGCCCGAGGCCCCTGCCCGTGGCCACTTCCGCCTCGCCGTCGACCGGGTCTTCACCAAGGCCGGTGCCGGCCTGGTGGTGACCGGCACCGCGTTCGCCGGCCAGGTGACCCAGGGCGACGCAGTGCGCCTGGTGCCGAACGGGCTGACGGCACGGGTGCGCGGGCTGCGCCGCCAGCATCGCGAGGGCGAGTGGGCGCAGCAGGGCGATCGCGTGGCGCTCAACCTCGCCGGCCCCCACATCGATCGCGACGCGATTCGGCGCGGCGACTGGGTCGTGGCCGAGGCGCTGGAAACGCCGCCGCTGCGACGCCTCGACGTCCAGCTGCAGCTGCTCGACGACGCACCGCCGCTCAAGCACTGGGCGCCGGTGCATACGCACCTGGGCGTGGGCCGAATCAGCGGTCGCGTGGCGCTGCTCGAGGGCCAGCGGCTCGCCCCCGGCGAGCATATGCTGGGTCAGCTGGTATTGGATGAACCGGTACACGCCTGCCTGGGCGATCGCTTCGTGATTCGCGACCCGGCGGCAAGAATCACCTTGGGCGGCGGCACGGTGCTCGATGGCGACCCGCCCCGGCGCGGCCAGCGCCGCCCCGAACGGCTGGCCTGGCTCGCCGCGCTGGCCGAGTGCGCCGCCACCGCCCCACTCGACCTGACCCCGGCGCTGCGGGAGGGGCTGAGCTGCCGCCCAGGCGGCATCGATCTGCACGCCCTGGCGCACAACGCCAACGTCGAGGTGTCGGCACTGGCCGAGGCCGTATCGGCGCTGGGAGGGGAAACGCTGACGTCGGCGCAGACCACCCGCAGCTTTTCCGCCGAGGCCATCAAGGCGCTTCAGGCCCGACTGCTCGACACTGTCGCCGCCAATCACGAGCGCGAGCCCTCGATGCTCGGCACCGAGCGCGCCCGCCTGACCCGCCAGGCCATGCCCGAGCTGCCCGAAGCCACGGGCCGGCAGCTGCTGGAGCGCCTGATCGCGGGCGGCAAGCTGGAGGCCCACGGCCCCTTCGTCGCCCTGCCCGGGCATCGCGCCGTCTTGAGCGAGGCCGACGAGGCGCTATGGCGACGGCTCGAGCCGCTCATCGCCTCAGCGCGCTTCCAGCCGCCGCGGGTACGCGACCTGGTCGCCATCGGGGAATTCGAAAAAGAGCGACTCGACGAGGCGCGCGTCCGCGAAGTGCTCACCGCCTGCGCTCGCCTCGGCCGGCTCTACCAGGTGCGTCGCGACCACTTCTACCCGGCCGGAACAGTGGCCGAGATGGCCGCCATCGCGCAGTCGCTCGAGCGCGAGCACGGCCGGATCCGCGCGGCCGCCTTCCGCGACCGCCTCGGCACCGGCCGCAAGCTGGCCATTCACATCCTCGAATTCTTTGATAAGGTAGGGTTCACGCGCCGCATCGGCGACGAGCGCGTGCTACGCCACACCGAGATGTGGCCGTAGGGCAACGGCCCTGTCACGAGAAGCCGCTCAAGGAAGAGGATCGACCCCCGGTGGGGCGGCCAGACTTCAAATCTGGCAGGGGCTGCCAGCGGTCCCTGGTGGGTTCGACTCCCACGCTCTTCCGCCAACCTGCCCGGCGTCTAGCCCGTGATCACCACCCGCGTACCGATGCGCAGCCACGGATCCAGCGCGCGGATCTCCTCGTTACTGACCGCCACACAGCCCTCGGTCCAGTCGAAGCTGCGGTGCACCTCGGGGTCGCCGCGGCCCAGGCCGTGGATGCCGATCAGCCCGCCCAGCGAGGTGGTATGCGGCGCCAGGCCGTGCTGCGCCCGGTAGTTCTCGATGTACCAGTACTCCTGCAGGGTGATGCGGCCGCTCTGCAGCGCCTCCTCGGCGACCTGGGCGTTGGGATAGTCGAAGCCGAAGAACAGCCCGAAGCGCGAGGCGCGGTTGATACGGTCGACGCGGAATTCGCCCAGCGGCGTCATCGAACTGCCCTTGGCCCGCAGCGGCGCCGCGCCGCCGGCGCCGAAGGCCAGGTGCTCGATGCGCTCGATCACGGTCTCGCCGCGCAGCACCCGCACCTGGCGGTGGCGCAGGTCGATGCTGAGCCATACCTCGTCGGCCGTCAGCCCCTCGGGCATGGCCGTTGCATCCAGCGCTTGCCACAGCATCGGCTGGCCGACCGGCAAGCTACCGGCGGCGGTTGAGGAATCGGGAATGTTGGCCTGTGTCGCCGGCCCGAACGCGAAGCAGCCTGCCGTCAAGGCGGCAGCCTGGAAGAATGCCCTGTTCATGAGCCCCTGCCCCGTGCGTAGTCATCTTATGCGTCGGCTTGTCACCGATCGGTTATTGAGGCCAGCCGTGGCCCGCGCCATCACGATCGTGGCGCGATTTCCTTCGACGGATGCTTCGCATGGCAAGGACGCCGGGAGCGCACCGCGGCGCTCCCGGAGTTGGCCTTCGCTTGGGCCCCAGGGCCCGCCCGACGCGGCCACCGGCCGGGCCATGAGACGCATGAGGCAAATATAGCACAGGGCGGTTAAGGCGAAAGAGGGAGAACGCCTGGCACCGTGAAAAGACGTGATCTCACCCGCCGGTCAGGCGCTCGCCTGGCGAGCTTCCGCCTGATCCCGCGCCAGCAGCGCGACCGCCTCCCTGGCGAGCGGCGAGAGCCGGCTGCCATCCTCATGCAGGTAGTCGACGATCTGGCGCTTCATGCTGCGTGCCCAGAACTTCTTCAGGTGAATATGCACGCGCTCGACCGTGGCATCGCCGTAGTGAGCGTTGTTGGCGGCGATCTGGTTCGCCATGTGGATCAGGGAATCGAGCTGGCTGCGGCTCATGGCGACATCAACCTCCGCTGGCTTGAACGGCCGGCATACTTTCGCTTGCCGGCTGATGATAGATGACGTGGCGCCCCGTGCGGGCGAAGCCGACCAGCATCAGGCCCGCCTGGCGGGCCTGCTCGATGGCAAGCGAGGTGGGCGCCGACACCGCGACCAGGCAGCCGATGCCGGCGGCAACGCACTTCTGCACCATCTCGTAGCTGGCGCGGCTGGAGACCAGTGCAAAGCCGCTTCGCATGGCGCAGTCGCGCACCGCCAGCGCCCCGATCAGCTTGTCCAGGGCGTTGTGGCGGCCGACGTCCTCGCGGGCCAACTGCACCTGCCCGTCGAGGTCGCACCAGGCGGCGCCGTGGGTGGCCCCGGTCTCGCGCTGCAGCGGCTGGTGCCAGCGCAGCGCCTCCAGGGCATGCTGGATGGTGTCGTCGCCAACGGCGGGAGCCGTCACCCGGCCGATCGGGCGAATCGCCTGCTCCAGCGACTCGGTGCCGCACAGCCCGCAGCCGGTACGCCCGGCCAGGCTGCGACGACGCTGCTTCAGCTCCATGAAGCGCTGGGTGGCGACCTCCAGGTGCACGCTGACGCCGGCGGCCTCCTCGCGCACCTCGATGGCGTAGAGTTCATCCGGCGTCTGCAGAATGCCCTCGGTGAGGCTGAAGCCGAGGGCGAAGTCCTCGAGGTCGGCCGGCGTGGCCATCATCACGGCATGCGAGATGCCGTTGTAGACCAGCGCCACCGCCGTCTCCACGGCGATACTGTCCTCCAGCCGCTCGGCGCTGCCGGCCCGGCGCACGTCCACCGGGGCCCGGCAGCGGCTGTGGTCGTCACTCATTGGCGCGCTCCGCGGAGGGCCTGCCTGCGCCCGCTTCGTCCTTGTCACCACCGCGCAGCAGCTCGAGCTGCAGCCGGTCGAAGGTCTGGAACTGGCGCTGCCAGGCGGACGGCTGGCTGACCTTCTCGACCTGTACGGCGGTCACCTTGTATTCCGGACAGTTGGTCGCCCAGTCGGAGCTGTCGGTGGTGATCACGTTGGCCCCGCTGCCCGGATGGTGGAAGGTAGTGTAGACCACCCCCGGCGGCATGCGGTCGCTGATCCGTGCGCGCAGCACCGTCTGGCCCGCGCGGCTGGTGATACCGACCCAGTCGCCGTCGCGCACGCCACGCAGCTCGGCATCGGACGGGTGCAGCTCGAGCACGTCCTCGTCGTGCCAGGCCTGGTTGTGGGTCCGCCGGGTCTGGGCGCCGACGTTGTACTGGGAGAGGATGCGCCCGGTGGTCAGCAGCAGCGGGAAGCGCCGGTTGCTGAGCTCGTCGCTCGCCACGTAGTCGGTGATGGCGAACTGACCGAGGCCGATGGGGAAATCCTCGATGTGCATGGTCGGGGTGCCCTTGGGGTGCGCCTCGTTGCACGGCCACTGGATGCTGCCCAGCTCGTCGAGCCGCGCGTAGCTGACCCCGGTGAAGCTCGGCGTGAGGCCGGCGATCTCGTCCATGATCTGCGACGGATGGTCATAGTGCATGGGATAGCCCAGCGCATTGGCCAGGTCCACCGTCACCTCCCAATCCTGCTTGCCGGCCAACGGCGGCATCACCTTGCGCACGCGGTTGATGCGGCGCTCGGCGTTGGTGAAGGTGCCGTCCTTCTCCAGGAACGAGGAGCCCGGCAGCAGCACGTGGGCGAACTTGGCCGTCTCGTTGAGGAAGATATCCTGCACGATCAGGCACTCCAGCGAGCGCAGCGCCTCCTCCACGTGCTGGGTGTTGGGGTCGGATTGGGCGATGTCCTCGCCCTGCACGTAGAGCGCCTTGAAGTCGCCGGCCACGGCGGCATCGAACATGTTGGGGATGCGCAGGCCCGGCTCATCGTCGATGGGCACGCCCCAGGCCGCCTCGAAGCGCTCGCGCACGACGGGGTCGCCGACGTGCTGGTAGCCCGGCAGCTCGTGGGGGAAGGAACCCATGTCGCAGGAGCCCTGGACATTGTTCTGCCCGCGCAGCGGGTTGACGCCCACCCCTTCGCGACCGATGTTGCCGGTGGCCATGGCCAGGTTGGCGATGCCCATCACCATGCTCGAGCCCTGGCTGTGTTCGGTGACGCCGAGACCGTAGTAGATCGCGCCGTTGGGCGCCTGGGCATAGGTACGCGCGGCACGGCGTACCTGCTCGGCGGACACGCCGGTGATCGCCTCGACGTTCTCCGGCGCATGGCGCGGATCGAGGATGAACTCACGCCAGGCCTGGTAGCCCGCGGCATCGCAGCGCTTGGCGATGAACTCGCGATCCTCGAGTCCTTCGCTGATCACCACGTGGGCCAGGGCGTTGATCATCGCCACGTTGGTGCCGGGGCGCAGGGCAAGGTGCTGAGCGCCGCGATGGTGCGGGGTCTTGAGCAGGTCGATACGGCGCGGGTCGACGACGATCAGCTCGGCGCCCTGGCGCAGGCGACGACGCATCTGCGAGGCGAACACCGGGTGGGCGTCGGTGGGGTTGGCGCCGATGACCACGATCACGTCGGCCTGCATCACCGAATCGAAGGTCTGGGTGCCGGCGGATTCGCCCAGCGTCGTCTTGAGGCCGTAGCCGGTGGGCGAATGACACACCCGCGCACAGGTGTCGGTATTGTTGTTGTGGAAGGCCGCGCGCACCAGCTTCTGCACCAGGTAGGTCTCCTCGTTGGTGCAGCGCGACGAGGTGATGCCGCCGATGCTCTCGCGACCGTACTTGGCCTGGATCGCCTTGAGCCGCTCGGCGGCGAAGGCGATCGCCTCCTCCCAGCCCACCTCGCGCCAGGGCTGGTCGATCGACTCGCGAATCATCGGCGTCTTCAGGCGGTCGGGATGGGTGGCGTAGCCAAAGGCGAAGCGGCCCTTGACGCAGGAGTGGCCGTGGTTGGCGTCGCCGCCCTTGTACGGCACCATGCGCACCACCCGGTCGCCCTGCATCTCGGCCTTGAACGAGCAGCCCACGCCGCAGTAGGCGCAGGTGGTGACCACGCTGTGCTCCGGTTGCCCCTGCTCGATCACCGCCTTCTCCATCAGCGTCGAGGTCGGGCAGGCCTGCACGCAGGCGCCGCAGGAGACGCACTCGGAATCCATGAACGCCTCGCTCTGTCCGGCGGCGACCTTGGACTCGAAGCCGCGCCCCTCGATGGTCAGGGCGAAGGTGCCCTGCACCTCCTCACAGGCGCGCACACAGCGCGAGCAGACGATGCACTTGCTGGGGTCGAAACTGAAATAAGGGTTGGAGTCGTCGGTCTCGGCGTCCAGGTGATTGTCGCCGTCGAACCCGTAGCGCACCTCGCGCAGCCCCACCGCACCGGCCATGTCCTGCAGCTCGCAGTCGCCGTTGGCCGGACAGGTCAGGCAGTCCAGCGGGTGGTCGGAGATGTAGAGCTCCATCACGTTGCGCCGCAGCTTGGCCAGCCGCGCATTCTGGGTGGTGACCTTCATGCCGGGCTCGACCGGCGTGGTGCAGGAGGCCGGCAGGCCGCGCTTGCCGTCGATCTGCACCGCGCACAGGCGGCAGGAGCCGAACGCCTCGAGATTGTCCGAGGCACACAGCTTGGGAATGTTGATGTCGGCGAGTGCCGCGGCGCGCAGCACCGAGGTGCCCTCGGGCACGGCGATCTCGACGCCATCGATCTCGAGGCTGACCAGCGTCTCGGAGAGTCGCGCCGGGGTACCGTAGTCGCGCTCCGGCGAAAGGTGCTGGGGGGCGAATGCCTGCTTGGGGTCGTAATGGTGCAACATGTCGTACCTCCTCCCGCTCAACGCGGCTGCGCGTCGCGCTGCAGGTCGTCGGGAAAGTGTTTCATCACGCTCTGCACGGGGAAGGGTGTCATGCCACCCATGGCGCAAAGCGAGCCATCCACCATGGTCTCGCACAAGTCGGCGAGCAGCGCGAGGTTGGCCTCGCGGCGCTCGCCGGCGCGGATGCGGTCGATCACCTCGACGCCGCGCACCGATCCGATGCGGCAGGGGGTGCACTTGCCGCATGATTCCACCGTGCAGAACTCCATGGCGAAGCGCGCCTGCTCGGCCATGTCCACCGTGTCATCGAACATCACCACGCCGCCGTGACCGAGCACCGCGCCGACCTCGGCGAAGGCCTCGTAGTCGAGCGGCAGGTCCCACTGGCTCTCGGGCAGATAGGCGCCCAGCGGGCCGCCCACCTGCACCGCGCGCAGCGGCCGTCCGGTAAAAGTACCGCCGCCGAACTCCTCCATCAGCTGGCGCAGGGTGGTGCCGAACGCCAGCTCCACCAGCCCGCCGCGCTGGACGTTACCGGCCAGCTGCAACGCCAGGGTGCCCCGCGAACGGCCCATGCCGTAGTCGGCGTAGGCCTGTCCGCCGTCGCCGAGAATGAAGGGCACCGCCGCCAGCGACAGCACGTTGTTGACCACGGTGGGCTGGCCGAACAGGCCTTCGAGGGCCGGCAGCGGCGGCTTGAAGCGCACCATGCCGCGCTTGCCTTCGAGACTCTCGAGCAGCGAGGTCTCCTCGCCGCAGATGTAGGCGCCGGCACCCAGGCGCACCTCGAGGTGAAACGCCTGGCCGCTGCCGAGGATGTCGCCACCGAGATAGCCGGCGGCCTCGGCGCGGGCGATGGCCTCGTTGAAGATCTCCTGGGCCAGCGGATACTCCGAACGCAGGTAGACGTAGCCCTGGGTGGCGCCCACGGCGAGGCCGGCAATGGCCATGCCCTCGATCAGCAGATAGGGGTCGCACTCCATCACCAGGCGGTCGGCGAAGGTACCGGAGTCGCCCTCGTCGGCGTTGCAGACGATGTACTTCTGCGCGGCGGGGGCATCGAGCACGGTCTGCCACTTGATGCCGGTGGGAAACGCCGCCCCGCCGCGGCCGCGCAGGCCGGAAGCCTTGACCTCGTCGATGATGGCCTGGGAATCAAGGCCGAGGGCCCGGCGCAGGCCGCGGAAGCCGTCGTGGGCGCAGTAGTCCTCCAGCGACAGCGGGTCGGTGACGCCGATGCGCGAAAAGGTCAGGCGCTGCTGGGCCTGCAAATAGGGAATCTCCTCGGCCGGCCCCTGGCACAGGGGTGACGTGGCACTGCCCTCGAGCAAGCCGGCGTCGAGCAGGCCAGCCACGTCCTCGGGCGCCACCGGGCCGTAGGCGATGCGCCCGGCCGGCGTCTCGACCTCCACCAGCGGCTCCAGCCAGAACAGCCCACGCGAGCCGTTGCGCACCAGCTCGACCTCGACGCCACGCGCCTCGGCCTCGGCCTCGATGCGCTCGGCGACCTCATCGGCGCCCAGCGCCAGCGCCGTGGTTTCGCGGGGGACAAAGAGTCTCGTGGTCATCAGCTCACCTTCAGCACTTGGGTGGTCAGCTCGTCGACCAGCCGATCGAAACGCTCGGGGGTGACCCGGGCGAGGATGCGGTCATCGACGCGCAGCGACGGGCCGCAGGCGCAGTTGCCCAGGCAGTAGACCGGCTCCAGGGTGATCTCGCGGTCGGCGGTGGTCTGGTGGTAGTCGATGCCGAGGGTTTCCCGCGCATGGCTCTCCAGCGCACGGGCGCCCCGCGCCTGGCATGCCTCGGCACGGCAGATCTGCACCACGTGCCGCCCCGGAGGGCTGGTGCGGAAGTGGTGATAGAAGCTGATCACACCGTGCACCTCGGCACGGGTGAGCTGCAGCGATTCGGCAATGAGCGGCACCGCCTCGCGGGGAATATGGCCGAAGCGATCCTGGATCGCGTGCAGGATGGGTAGCAGGGCCCCGGGCTCGTGCTTCAGGGCGTCGATCTCGTCCTGAACCAGTTGGGGGGTCCATGGTGGGAAAGGGCTGTTGTACATGGCCTGGCCTCGAAGCGAACGTGCGGCGCGGCACCCGCGCGCGACGTTCGGCGCTGCTGATTATGGTCTAGTTATGTACTACAGTGCATATATGAATTAGCATGCCTGTCGTCGCGATTGCTCGTGCCTTCTGGTACGTACCTGTGAAAGTAGCAGCACCGTCTCCGTTTCGAAATATGAAAAACACAGCATATGAAGCGCATTCGTATCGAGCCCGCCTGGTCCTTCACCGACGAGGCGGGTAACCGCCTGGATCCACAGCTATTCGGGCTGCTGCAGGGCATCCATCGCAGCGGCAAGCTGACCGCGGCCGCCGCCGAGGCCGGCATCTCCTACCGCCACGCATGGAACCTGCTCAACAAGTGGGCGGAGTTCTTCGGCGTCGCCCTGGTGGAAATGCACAAGGGCCGCGGCGCGCGGCTCACGCCGCTCGGCGACAAGCTGCTGTGGGCCCGTCAGCGGGTGGCTGCCCGGCTGGGCCCGCAGCTCGAGAGCCTCGGCTCGGAGCTCAATCTCGAGCTGCAACAGCTGTTCGAGGGCGTCGAGCCGGTGCTGCGCGTTCACGCCAGCCACGGCTACGCGGTGGCGCTGCTGCCGCGGTTCGCCAGTGACTTCCAGCTCGACCTGCAGTACTGCAGCCCCGCGGAGGCGCTGGCCGCACTCAACCGTGGCGCCTGCGACGTGGCCGGCTACCACATGCCGACCTCGGCCACCCGCGGCCCGCTGATGCAGGGCTATCGCCGCCAGCTGCGGCCGCGCAGCCACTGCATCATCCGCTTCATCACCCGCCGCCAGGGGCTCATGCTGAGGCCGGGCAACCCCAAGGGCATCGTCGGCCTGGCCGACCTGACCCGCGGCGACGTGCGCTTCATCAATCGCCAGAAGGCGTCGGGCACCCGGGCGCTGCTCGACATCCTGCTGCGCGACGCCGGGCTCGCCTCGCAACGCATCCTCGGTTTCGAGCTCGAGGAGTACACCCATTCTGCGGTGGCCGCCTACATCGCCGCCGGCATGGCCGACGTCGGCTTCGGCGTCGAGGCCGCCGCGCATCAGTTCGGCCTGGCTTTCCTGCCCCTGGCCGACGAGCACTACCTGCTGTTGTGCCAGCGCCGGAGTCTCGCCGACCCCAGCGTCAGGCGCCTGCTGGAGATGATCCGTGGCGAATCGTTCCGGCAGGCCGTCAGCGAGCTGCCGGGCTATACGCCGGACCGCTGCGGCGAGGTGTGCAGCGTCGACGAGCTGTTCGACGAGACCCAGCGCTCCTGAGCCTCGCCGGGTCCGGCCTCAGTAATCGACCACCACGTCGCCTCGCGGCTTGCTGCAGCAGGAGAGGATGTAGCCCTCTTCGATGTCCTCGTCGGTGATGCCGCCGTTGTGCTCCATGTCCACTTCACCGGACTTGAGTCCCACCCGGCAGGTGCCGCAGATGCCCATGCCGCAGGCCTTGGGAATGTGCAGGCCCAGCTTGGCGGCAGCGGAGTGCACCGTCTCTCCCGGCTGAATGCGCACGCTCTTGCCCGAGCCGACGAACTCGACGCTGAGCATGTCGGCGTAGTCGATCTCCTCGGCCTCGGCCTCGGCTTGCTCGGCCAGCTCCAGCACCTCCTCGCGCACGTCCAGCGGCGTGGCACCGAAGGATTCCTCGTGGTAATGGCTCATGTCGAAGCCGTTATCCCTCAGGATGCGCTTGACCGCGTTCATGTAGGGCGTGGGACCGCAGCAGAAGATCTCGCGCTCGAGGAAATCGGGCACCATCAGCTCGAGCATTGGTTGGGTCAAATACCCGCGATAGCCGGCCCAGGCCTCGCCGATGTCGTCCTTTTTCTCGCAGACGATATGCAACTTGAACTCGGGGATCCGCGAGAACATGTGCACCAGCTCACGATGGTAGATGACATCGCGCGGGGCACGTGCACTGTGGATGAACTCGACGTCGACGTTGGCGTTGGTGTCGAAGAACCAGCGTGTCATCGACATCAGCGGCGTGATACCCACGCCGCCGGAGAGGAACAGCACCTTGTCGGCAGGAAAATCGATCGAATTGAAATTGCCCACCGGGCCATGCACCGCCAGTTCGTCGCCGATCTTCAGGTTATCGTGTAGCCAGTTCGACACCTTGCCCCCGGGCACCCGCTTGACGGTGATCGAGAAGCTGTAGGGAATCGATGGCGAACTGGAGATCGTATAGGAGCGCATGATCGGCTCGCCGTCGATCTCCAGTTCCAGGGTCACGAACTGCCCCGGCTTGAAGAAGAACAGCACCGGCTGCTCGGCCATGAAGCAGAAAGTGCGGACGTCCCAGGTTTCCTGGATGACCTTGACGCAACGCACCAAATGGCGGCCGTTGGTCCAGGTCTGGGTCGTGACGGGGTTGAGAAAGTTCATGGTCATGTCGCGTCGCCTGGCATTGATCAGCGTGGAAGGCTCCGACTGCGGAACACCGCCTGCCGTTGAACGAATTTTGCGCCAGGCGGCAAGGCCACGACTTGCCTGACTACGACACGGGCATGCCCATGAGTCCCACTCGGTGTCTCTTTTCCTTCCACGCGCGTCGCGCCTGCATTCATGCTTGTCGCCGGCAGACAACTGGGCGCCCCGCGGCTGATCCACACTCGCCGTATTCGCAACCCGGCCCTCATGACAATCACAACGCCGACTTTCCGACGACACCAACAATCCGACCGATGCCGCCGACGCGGCCAGCAATGAGGAAGCTTGCATGGACACACCCTCCCCGACACCCCTCGACGACCCCTTGGATCCCGCGCGCCAGGCTACCGCCAGGATGCTGGCCGAGCGCGCGCGCAACGTCTCGCTGCCCCAGCCCTTCTACAACGATGCCCGGCTGTTCGCCCTGGACATGCAGGAGATCTTCGGCAAGGAGTGGCTGTTCGCCGGCATGACCTGCGAGATCCCCGCCAAGGGCAACTACATGACCCTGCAGGTCGGCGACAACCCGGTGATCCTGGTGCGCGGCGACGGCGGCGCCATCCATGCCTTTCACAACGTCTGCCGCCACCGCGGCTCGCGGCTGTGCGTCAGCGACAAGGGCAAGGTCGCCAAGCTGGTCTGCCCCTACCACCAGTGGACCTATGAGCTCGACGGCCGCCTGCTGTTCGCCGGCAGCGACATGGGCGAGAACTTCGACCTTTCCGCCTATGGCCTGAAGCCGGTCCACGTTCGCACCGGCGGCGGCTTCATCTTCATCAGCCTGGCCGAGCAGCCGCCCGCCATCGACGACTTCCTGGTCACCCTGGAGCACTACCTCGAGCCCTACGACATGACCAACGTCAAGGTCGCCGTGGAGTCGAGCATCGTCGAGCAGGCCAACTGGAAGCTGGTGATCGAGAACAACCGCGAGTGCTACCACTGCAACGGCGCCCACCCGGAGCTGCTCAACTCGCTGCAGGAGTTCGACGACACCGACGACCCCCGCGCCACGCCCGCCTACAAGGCGCTGGTGGCGAAGAAGCAGTCCGACTGGGACGAGCAGCAGATACCCTGGCAGCTCAAGCGCTTCGGCAAGCGCAACCGGCTGACCCGCACACCGCTGCTGGATGGCGTGGTCTCGATGACCATGGACGGCAAGCCGGCCTGCCGCAAGCTGATGGGCCGCCTGACCAGCCCCGACATGGGCTCGCTGCGCATCCTGCACCTGCCCAACTCCTGGAATCACTTCATGGGCGACCACGCCATCGTGTTCCGCGTGCTGCCGCTGGGCCCGCAGGAGACCCTGGTGACCACCAAGTGGCTGGTGCACAAGGATGCGGTGGAGGGCGTCGACTACCAGCCCGAGGAGATGCGTCGGGTGTGGGACGCCACCAACGCCCAGGACAAGCGCCTGGCCGAGGAGAACCAGCGCGGCATCAACTCCAAGGCGTACGAGCCGGGCCCCTACTCCGAGACCTACGAGTTCGGCGTGATCGACTTCATCGACTGGTACAGCGAGCGGATGCAGGAGAACCTGGGTCACAGCGCGCCCCACCTGCAGCTGGTGAGAGGCTAGACGCCCCCTCTCCTCGGGACGAAAGAGATCGCCCCCGGCCAAGGCCGGGGGCGATTCGTTTCCCTCGGGTTCGTTCGGACGTCATGGCGCTGGTTCTGGCCGGCGACCCTAGTCGACGGCCGGCCGCAGATGCTTCACCAGCGCCTCACGCACCTCGGGCAGCATGACGCCGGCCTGGGCCTCCAGTTCGGTGACCAGCGCCGCCAGGCCAGGCACTTCCGCCTCGGCCTGCCGCTGAGCGGCAAGCCGGGCGCAGGTATCAGGGTCGGCGTCGGCAGGCAGCTCGATGCCCAGCGCCACCAGGCGCTGACGAAAATCCTCCGCATCGATCAAGTCGGCGAACATCATTTCTCTCACCTCATCGCTGCCATTGCCGTCGTCTGTTCCCTAGATTACCCGCAAGCGCGTCAGGCGGCCACGCTGCCATGGGGTCGATATCCCGAAATGGCTGGCGGCGCCGCCTTTCGGCGCTCGCCGTCGACCGGTTCAGTGCATTCCTCAGGCGGCCACGCTGCCATGGGGGTCGATGACGAATTTCTTCGCTGCCCCGCCATCGAAGTCGGCATAGCCCTGCGGCGCCTGATCCAGCGAAATCATCTGTACGTTGACCGCATCGGCGATCTTGACCTTGCCGAACAGGATCGCCTGCATCAGCGGGCGGTGGTACTTCATCACCGGACACTGCCCAGTATGGAAGGAGTGGGACTTGGCCCAGCCCAGGCCGAAGCGCATGCTCAGCGCTCCCTGCTTGGCGGCATCGTCGACGGCGCCGGGATCTTCGGTCACGTAAAGGCCCGGAATGCCGATCTGGCCGCCGGCGCGGGTCAGCTGCATCGCCGAGTTGAGTACGGTCGCCGGCGCTTCCTTGCCGTGGTTGCAGCCGCAGGCATGGGCCTCGAAACCGACGCAGTCGACGAAGGCGTCGACTTCACGCTCGCCGAGGATCGCCTCGATCTTGTCGGCCATGTCGCCGTCCTGGGTCAGGTCGATGGTTTCGCAGCCGAAGCTGCGGGCCTGGGCCAGGCGCTCCTCGATCATGTCGCCGACGATCACGCAGGCCGCTCCCAGCAGTTGGGCGGACACCGCCGCTGCCAGGCCCACCGGACCGGCGCCGGCGATGTAGACGGTGCTGCCCGGCCCGACACCGGCCGTCACGCAGCCGTGGAAGCCGGTGGGGAAGATGTCGGAGAGCAGGGTCAGGTCGCGGATCTTCTCCATCGCCTGATCGGCGTCGGGGAACTTCAGCAGGTTGAAGTCGGCGTAGGGCACCATGACGTATTCCGTCTGGCCGCCGACCCAGCCGCCCATGTCGACGTAGCCATAAGCGGCACCGGGGCGAGCCGGGTTGACATTGAGACAGATGCCGGTTCGACCTTCCTTGCAGTTGCGGCAGCGCCCGCAGGCAATGTTGAAGGGCACCGAGACCAGGTCACCCGGCTTGATGAACTCGACGTCGCGCCCGCACTCGATCACCAGGCCGGTGATCTCGTGGCCCAGCACCAGGCCGGACGGCGCGGTGGTGCGCCCGCGCACCATGTGCTGGTCGCTGCCGCAGATATTGGTGGTGACCACCTTCAGGATCACGCCGTGGTCGCATTTGCGATTGCCGAGGGCGAGCTCCGGGTAGGGGATGGCTTCGACGTCGACCTTACCCGGGCCCTTGTAGACGACGCCGCGGTTGGCTTGGCTCATGGCTGGCTCCTTACGTTGTTATGCGGCTGACCGGGCCAGGGCCCGACGCCGAGGGGATGGCGAGACGCCACCGAGCCAGCCTACGCCACACCCTGCACGCCACGTATTCGCACAGGCGACGCCGCCATGCGTGATATCGCCATGCCAGGGGCCCCTCGAGACAACCGTAGGTCGCTTTCACGACACTGCCCACGCCCCAGGCGCCCAACAATGGCAGACCGGGTGCGCCCTGCATCCGGCACCAAGCGCAACACGAAAAACAATCATCGAGGAATCCCCATGAAGCATGACGATGCGCCACTCCTCAAACCTGGGCAGGACAATGCGCAGGTACTGGGGATGGACTTCCATCATCCCGTGTTCCCGCTCTCGGCCCTGGCCATCCTGGGCTTCATCCTCTACGCACTCATCTATCCCGACGCCGCCAACGCCCATCTCACCGCGGCCCGCGGCTGGTCGATCGAATACTTCGACTGGCTGTTCATGATCGCCGGCAACCTGTTCGTGCTGCTGTGCGTGGCGCTGATTGCCTTGCCGGTGGGGCGCATCCGCCTGGGCGGCAGCCAGGCCCGGCCGGAGTACTCGACCACCTCCTGGTTCGCCATGCTGTTCGCCGCGGGCATGGGCATCGGCCTGATGTTCTGGAGCGTGGCCGAGCCGGTGGCCTACTACACCGACTGGTACGGCACCCCGCTCAACGCCGCGGCGCACACCCCGGGCGGGGCCAGCGCGGCGATCGGCGCCACCATGTTCCACTGGGGCCTGCACCCTTGGGCGATCTACGGCGTGGTGGGTCTGTCGCTGGCGTTCTTCGCCTACAACCGCGGGCTGCCGCTGACCCTGCGCTCGGCCTTCACGCCGATCCTCGGTGAGCGGGTACGCGGCTGGTTCGGCCACGTCATCGACATCGTCGCGGTGCTGGCGACGATCTTCGGCCTGGCCACCTCGCTGGGCTTCGGCGCCTCCCAGGCGGCGGGCGGCCTCAACTACCTGTTCGACGTGCCCAACACCATCGGCACCCAGCTGGCGATCATCGTGGTGGTCACCGCCGTGGCGCTGTTCTCGGTGTGGCGCGGCATCGACGGCGGCGTGAAGCTGTTCTCCAACATCAACATGGTGATCGCCCTGGGGCTGCTCGCCTTCGTGCTGGTGACCGGCGGCGTGCTGCTGTTCGTCAACAACCTGTGGCACACCGCCCTGGCCTACGCCAACCACATCGTGCCGCTCTCCAACTGGATCGGTCGCGACGACACCACCTGGTACCACGGCTGGACGGTGTTCTACTGGGCCTGGTGGATCTCCTGGTCGCCCTTCGTCGGCATGTTCATCGCGCGGGTCTCCCGCGGGCGCACGGTGCGTGAATTCCTGACCGCCGTGCTGGTGGTGCCGACCCTGGTCACCCTGGTGTGGATGAGCGTCTTCGGCGGCACCGCCCTGGACCAGTCGGCCGCCGGCGTCGGCGCCCTGGCCGACGGCATCAGCGACGTCTCGCTGGCGATGTTCCAGATGCTCGAGCACCTGCCGTTGACCACCCTGACCTCCAGCCTGGCGATCCTGCTGGTGCTGATCTTCTTCATCACCTCGTCGGACTCCGGCTCGCTGGTGATCGACAACATCACCGCCGGCGGCAAGACCGACGCGCCCCGCGGCCAGCGCGTGTTCTGGGCGGTGCTGGAGGGCGTGATCGCCGGCATCCTGCTCTACGGCGGCGGCAGCACCGCGCTGGGCGCACTACAGGCCGGCGCCGTGGCCACCGGCCTGCCCTTCACCCTGGTGCTGCTGGGCATGGCGTTCTGCCTGGTCAAGGGGCTGCGCGAGGAGCAGCGCGGGCTGGTGGGCGCCAGGCTGGCCTGATACCGAGCCCTGCTTCCAGGAACCCGTCCCAACGCATAGACCCCGGCCAAGGCTGGGGTCTTCTTTTGCCTGCTGCGTGCGGCATCATGCTCACGCGCGTGCCGATTGTCCCAGGGTCGTGAATGCTCTCGCTCAGGCCGCGAGCGATGAGAGGCTGGCCGCCACGGAACCGAGCTACCTACGTTCGCACTGGCCGGGTAGGTTGGCCAGATGCAAAGACCCCGGCCATGGCCGGGGTCGTCGCGTTGGGTTGGGCACTCCAGGCAGAGCTATCGGAGGACGCCCTCCTCCTTGAGCAGCTTGTAGATCGCCTCGGCGCCCTGCTCCGGGGTCACGTCGGTCAACACCTGGCCACCGGCACCTTCGGCCTTGGCCGCGGCGGCCTTGAAGCGGTCCCGGGCCGAGGCCGCCTTGACGATCTTGAGGCGCTTGGGCCGCTTGCGGGCCGGCGTCACGTTCCATTCCGGCAGGGCCTCGTCCCACGTCACCGCCGCGGTTTCGGTCTCGACCTCCCCGCGCCGGGCCGGGCCGAAGGCGCTCTGGCGCGCCGCCGACGCGGCAGCGTCGACGGTGACGATGGCCGGCAGCCGCACCTGCAGCCGACGGCGCTGGCCACGGGGCAGAGCCTGGAGCAGCGTCGCCACGCCACCTTCGACCTTCTCCACCGCCGCCAGGCCGCTGACCAGCGGCCAGCCCAGCCGCTCGGCCAGCAGGTAGGGCAGCATGCCGGATCCCTCTCCCCGCTCGGCGCGCTCGCCGGCGATCACCAGCTGCGGCCGTGCGTCATTCAGCCTGGCGGCCAGGGCGGGAACCACGTCGGCGCCCGGCGGCTGCTCGACCAGGGTCATGGCGGGAAAGCCCATGCCCAGATAGCCGCGCAGGGCACTCTCGCTCTCCTCGTCGAGCGTTCCGGCGTGCAGCAGGGTGATGCCTGCCTTGTCGAGCGACAGGGCCAGTTCCACGCCACGGGCATCCTGGTCGGCGCGTCGGGCGCGACCGGTCACGGGGTGGCGACCAACCGATACCAGCACGGCCACCTCGAGTGCCGCGTCTCGCGTGTTCTCTTCTCGATTGACCTCAGGCCGCATCACGCTTCTCCTCACGTTGCCGCTGCACCATCTCGACCAGCGCCGCGAGTATGCTCGCCGAGTCGCCAATCACCGCCAGGTCGGCGCGCTTGATCATGTCGCATCCCGGATCGAGATTGATGGCCACCACCTTCTCGCAGCTCTGGATGCCCTGCAGGTGCTGGATGGCACCGCTGATGCCCACCGCCACGTAGACCCGCGCGGTGACCCAGGTGCCGGTGGCGCCTACCTGGCGGTCGCGCGGCATGAAGCCGTCGTCCACCGCCACGCGCGAGGCGCCCTCGGTCGCCCCCAGCACCTTGGCGGCCTGATGGAAACCCTCCCACTCCTTGACTCCGTTGCCGGCGGAGAGGATGAACTCGGCCTCGGCCAGGGCCACGCCGGCCGGATCGACGGCCACCTGGCCCAGATCCTCGATGCGCCCCAACAGCGGAGGCAGCGGCTGCGCCAAGGCCAGCGGACGGGCCGCATGGCGGGTCTCGGATACGGGCTCGGCGCACTCGGCCAGCGCCAGCACGACGCGCGGCAGGGCGCGCTGGATGTCGCTGGTGCCGGCGGCCCCTCGCGCGGCACAGCGCCAGCCCAGGGCGCTGGCGCCGTCCTGCTCGAGCTGCCAGACACCGGTGGCGGGCCGCTCCCGCAGGCGAGCCGCCAGGCGCCGCCCCAGTTCGGCACCGCCCAGCTTGGAGTCGGGCAACAGCCAGTGACGCGGGGCCAGCTCGTCCTCGACGGCAGCGAGCGCGGCGAGGCGCGCCTCCGGTGCATAGCCATCGAATGCGGCATCATCGAAGGCGAGCAGGCGGTCGATGCCGGCGTCGCCAAGCGTATCCTCCTTGTGGCCGCCGAAGATCACGGCCAGCACGGCACCGGGCCGCTCGCCGTCGGCGTCGGCCAGCTGCCGGGCCAGGCCCAGCAGGTCGCGGTCGTGGCTCGAGAGGCGCCCGCCGGGCATGTCCGGCACCACCGCGACTACGAAGGCCGGCTCCTCGATGATGACCTGCCGGCGATCGTCGGAGGCGGCCTTGTGACCGGCGCCGGCCGCGCGTCCCGAGGCAGCCGCCTGCTGGACACCGCTGCGGTCGATGCGCTTGAGCCCGTTGGGGCCGATGAAGCCCACCGCATGGGGATTCCGGCGGATCACCCCGTTGGGGCCCATCCACTCGGTCGCTGCGGTGCCTTCGCCAAGCTCCGCCAGCACGCTCAGGTGGTCGGGATGCAGGCGATTGCGGGCGATCCACTCCTTGCGCGGATCGCGGCGGATGATCTCGCTCATGGTGTCACCTCCTTCACCACCGGACGAGTCTCGGCGACAGGCTGCGAGGTACGGGTGCTATCGTGGCCGGAGTGAGCGGGGCGCTCCATCAGGGCGTCGGCCACCAGCTCGGCGATGTCGCGCACCTCGGCGGTGGCATCGACCACCCCTTCGAGCATGGCGGTGCACTGCGGGCAGCCCACCGCCACCAGCTCGGCGCCGGTCTCCTTGACGTCATTCATGCGCATGTCGGGAATCCGCTGCTTGCCGGGGATGTCGGTGATCGGCGCACCGCCGCCGCCGCCGCAACAGCGCGAACGGAACCCCGAACGCTGCATCTCGGCCACCTCGATGCCCAACGCCTTGAGCACGTTGCGCGGTGCCTCGTACTCACCGTTGTAGCGGCCGAGATAGCAGGGGTCGTGATAGGTGACCGAGCCCCCCTTCCAGGGCGCGAAGTGCAGCCGGCCCGCCTCGAACAGTTCGGCCAGGTAGGTGCTGTGGTGGCGCACCTCATACACGCCGCCCAGCTCGCCGTACTCGTTCTTCAGCACATGGAAGCTGTGCGGGTCGCAGGTGACGATGCGCCGGAAGCGATACTGTGACAGGGTCGCGATATTGCGCTTGGCCAGCGACTGGAAGGTCGCCTCGTCGCCCAGGCGGCGCGCCACGTCGCCGCTGTCGCGCTCCTCGTTGCCGAGCACGGCGAAGTCGACCTCGGCCGCGCGCAGCACCTTCACCAAGGCTCTCAGGGTGCGCTGGTTGCGCATGTCGAAGACCCCGTCGCCCAGCCACAGCAACACCTCGGCCTCCCCCACGTCGCGCATCAGCGGCAGGTTGAGGTCCGCCGCCCAGTGCATGCGCGAGCCGGGGTCGAAGCCACCGGGGTTGTCGGTGGCGATCAGATTGTCGAGCACCTCGGCTCCCTTGCCCGGCGTATTGCCATGCTCCAGGGTCAGGAAGCGGCGCATGTCGACGATGGCATCGACGTGCTCGATCATCATCGGGCACTCCTCGACGCAGGCACGACAGGTGGTGCACGACCACAGCGTCTCGGCATCGACCAGGGCAGTGCCCTGGCGAGCCACGATGGGGCCGTGGGGGGTCCCGACGTGCTCTCCCACCGGCTTGCCCGGGTAGGGCGAACCGGCATAGTGGGCATCGCTGCCGCCGGCCATGCCGACGACCATGTCCTGGATCAGCTTCTTGGGGTTGAGCGGCTGGCCGGCGGCGAACGCCGGGCATACCGCCTCGCAGCGACCGCACTGGACGCAGGCATCGAAGCCGAGCAGTTGGTTCCAGGTGAAGTCGCTGGGCGTCTCGACGCCGAGCGGCGCCCAGGGGTCGTCCAGCTTCAGTGCCTTGAGCCCGGTGGAGCGGTTGCCCTCACCGAAGCGTTCGGGGCGGCGATGGAAGGCCAGATGCAGGGCGCCGGCGAAGGCGTGCTTCATCGGCCCGCCCCAGGTCATGCCGAAGAACATCTCGCCCAGGCCCCACACCAGCACCGCGGCCAGCGCCAGGGCGAGGATCCCGCTGCCCGTTCCTTCGGGAAGGACCCCTAGCGTCGGCAGGGTGAGCAGGAACACGCTCAGCGAGAACGCCATCAGGCTCTTCGGCAGGCGCATCCATGGCCCCTTGGAGAGCCGCGCCGGCGGGTTGCGCCGTCGTTTGGCGACGAACAGGCTGCCGGCGAACATGGCGGCGCTGGCCAGCAGCAGCAGCCCGCCGAGGATGGGGTTGGCCAGCCCCAGGCCATGCACCAGGATCATCAGCACGGCCGCCGCGACGAAGCCGCCGGCGGTGGCCACATGGGTATGGGACATCACCTTGTCGCGCGCCACCACGTGGTGCAGGTCCACCAGGTAGCGCCGCGGCATGGCGGCGAGCCCGCGCAGCAGGTCGACCCGGGCGGGCCGCCCCTGGCGCCACAGGCGAATGCGCCGCACGGCGCCGATCACGGCCAGCGCCAGGGCGGAGAAGATCAGTATCGGCAGGAGGGTGTCGAGCATGGTGCTCACCTCGTCTCATAAGCCGTTGGCTTTGGCGTTGTCGTTGTCGTTGGCTTCGGGGCTGTACCGGCGACAACAGAGGCCGGCACCGTGAAAGCGTCATGAGCGACGGCCAGGCTAGGCGAAGTTCGGCGAGTCAGCGGAATGGACTGCTTGCTCCATGAGCATGACGAGCCGAACTTCAACAACGCCTGGCCGAGCGCAATAGCTTTCAGAGGTCCTTGCACAGCCGCAGGGCGTCATAGATGGCCGCATGCGTATTGCGCGGCGCCGTGCAGTCGCCCAGGCGGAACAGCAGGTAGCCGTCACCCTCCTCGGCGAGGCAGGGCTGCGCCTTGGCCGCGTAGAGCGCCTCGAGATCCACCTGGCCGCGGTTACGCGAGCGCTCCTTGAGCGCGTAGTAGAGCGCCTCGTCCGGGCGTACGCCGTTCTCCACCACCACCTGGTCGACCACCCGCTCCTCCAGGGCGCCGGTGTACTCGTTCTCGAGCACCGCCACCAGGCTGCCGCCCTCGCGGTAGACCTTGTGCAGCATCAGGTCGGAGGTCATGATCACCTCCTTCTCGTAGAGGCTGCGGTAATAGGTCGGGAAGGTCGTCCCGCCCACCGCCGCGCCCGGCTTGATGTCGTCGGTGACGATCTCGACCTTGGCGCCCTTGTCGGCCAGATAGTCCGCCGCCGAGACGCCCGAGAACTCGCAGATGGCGTCGTAGATCAGCACGTTCTTGCCTGGCTCAACCTTGCCCGAGAGCACGTCCCAGGTGCTCACCACCAGGCTCTCCTCGGGGTTCTCCGAGTAGCCCCACTCGGGGAACTGGCTGAGGAAGGGCTGGCCGCCGGTGGCGAGAATCACGACGTCGGGACGCAGGTCCTCGAGGGTCGCCTCGTCGGCGCGGGTGCCGAGGCGCAGGTCGACGTTCAGGCGCGCCAGCTCCAGCTGGTACCAGCGGGTGATGCCGGCGATCTGGTCGCGCTGCGGCGCCTGGGCGGCGATGGTGATCTGGCCGCCGAGCTGCTCCGCGGCCTCGAACAGGGTGACGTCATGGCCACGCTCGGCGGCGACGCGGGCCGCCTCCATGCCGCCGGGGCCGCCACCGACCACCACCACCTTGCGCTTGGGCCCCTCGGACTTCTCGATGATGTGCGGCAGGCCCATGTACTCACGGGAGGTCGCGGCGTTCTGGATGCACAGCACGTCGAGGCCCTGGTACTGGCGGTCGATGCAATAGTTGGCGCCCACGCACTGCTTGATCTGGTCGACCTGGCCCATCTTGATCTTGGCGATCAGGTGCGGGTCGGCGATGTGCGCACGGGTCATGCCCACCAGGTCGACGTAGCCTCCCTCGAGGATACGCTGGGCCTGGTTGGGATCCTTGATGTTCTGGGCGTGGATCACCGGCACGCTGACCACTTCCTTGATGCCCGCCGCCAGGTGCAGGAACGGCTCCGGCGGGTAGGACATGTTGGGAATCACGTTGGCCAGGGTGTTGTGCGTGTCGCAACCGGAACCGATCACGCCGAAGAAGTCGACCTGGCCGGTGGCATCGTAGTAAGCCGCGATCTGCTTCATGTCCTCGTGGGTCAGGCCGTCGGGATGGAATTCGTCGCCACAGATGCGCATGCCGACGACGAAGTCGTCGCCGACCTCGGCGCGTACTGCCTTGAGTACCTCCATGCCGAAGCGCATGCGGTTCTCGAAGCTGCCGCCCCACTGGTCGGTGCGCTTGTTGACCCGCGGGCTCCAGAACTGGTCGATCAGGTGCTGGTGCACGGCGGAGAGCTCGACGCCGTCGAGGCCCCCCTCCTTGGCCCGCCGCGCCGCCTGGGCGAAATCGCCGACGATGCGCCAGATCTCCTCCTCCTCGATGGTCTTGCAGGTGGAGCGATGCACCGGCTCGCGAATGCCCGAGGGCGACACCAGGGTCGGCCAGTCGAAGCCGTCCCAGCGCGAGCGCCGCCCCATGTGGGTGATCTGGATCATGATCTTGCCGCCGTGCTTGTGCACGGCATCGGCGAGATTCTGGAAGTGCGGAATGATCCGATCGGTGGAGAGATTGACCGAGCTCCACCAGCCCTGGGGGCTGTCGATGGAAACGACGGAGGAGCCGCCGCAGATGCACAGGCCGCAGCCGCCCTTGGCCTTCTCCTCGTAGTACCTGACGTAACGCTCGGTGGTCATGCCGCCGTCGG
The DNA here is from genome assembly GCF_015992245.1 of Halomonas sp. SS10-MC5. Lineage (NCBI taxonomy): Bacteria > Pseudomonadati > Pseudomonadota > Gammaproteobacteria > Oceanospirillales > Halomonadaceae > Halomonas > Halomonas sp. SS10-MC5. Next base: position 4,335,830 of record NZ_CP065435.1, read on the forward strand.
TGGCATGCACCTCGGCATGGGCGGTGCTGACCACGCGGTTGCGGATGGTCAGCTTGCCGATCTGGATCGGCTCGAAGATCGCGTCGAATGCCATGGAAACCTCCTCAACCCCGGGCGTCGGGCAACGGCTTGACGATGAAGATACCCACGTCGCAGCCGGGTTCGGCGGCGCTCTGGGTCTGCTCGGCGACGGTGCGCAGGGCACTGCCGCGGGCGGCGAGGATCTGGTCCATGGCGCCGGCGAACCAGCCGGTGAACATGTACTCCTCCTTGTGCCCCGTCTTGCCGAGCTGATAGACGAAGGCGCTGTGCTCCAGGCGTACCCGGGCGGTGCCGGCATCGAGATCGATCTCTTCGGTCACGAACTTGCCCCAGCCGCGCTGGGAGAGGCGCAGCATGTAGTGCTCGAACACCTCGACGCCTGCCAGGCCGTGCAGTTCGGCCTCCTTCTCGCACCAGTGCCAGGCGCTCTTGTAGCCGGCGCGGTAGAGAATCTCGGCATACTTATCCACACCCAGCGCCTCGGCGACGGCGGTGTGGTTGTTGATAAAGAAGTGCCGCGGCACGTAGAGCATCGGCAGGGCGTCGGTGGTCCACACGCCGGTTTCGCTATCCACTTCGATGGGCAGTTCAGGGGCCATCTTGGTCACGGTCTTAATTCCTCGAAAATCGTTGTTCTTGGCGCTGGTGATTTGGCTCACGAATGAGTCCGGGCCGTCATGAGCGCAGCGAGAACAAGGCGCGAAGTCGAGAGAAAGCGGAGTGGACTGTTGTCCATGAGCATTTCGAACGACTTCGCAACGCAGTAATCGCAAGCGCAATAGGCCCGAAGGCCGGTTAAGAACCCCAAACGTCTTTCAAGATTCGCACCCAGTTCTCGCCCATGATCTTGCGTGTCTGAGTCTCGCTGAACCCACGGCGCAGCAGCGCCTCGGTCAGGTTGGGGAACTCGCCGATGGTGCGGATGCCCTCGGGATTGATGATCTTGCCGAAGCTGGTCAGGCGACGGGCGTAGCCCTTGTCGTGGGTCAGCCACTCGAAGAAGTCCTTGCCGTGGCCCTGGGTGAAATCGGTGCCGATGCCGATGGCGTCCTCACCGACAATGTTCATCACGTACTCGATGGCCTCGACGTAGTCGTCGACGGTGGCGTCGACGCCGGCACGCAGGAAGGGGGTGAACATGGTCACGCCGACGAAGCCGCCGTGCTCGGCGATGAAGCGCAGCTCCTCGTCGGACTTGTTGCGCGGATGCTCCTTGAGGCCGGACGGCAGGCAGTGGGAGTAGCAGACCGGCTTCTTCGACTCGAGGATCACCTCCTCGGAGGTCTTGGAACCGACATGGGAGAGGTCGCACATGATGCCGACGCGGTTCATTTCGGCGACGATCTCGCGACCGAAGCCGGACAGGCCGCCGTCGCGCTCGTAGCAGCCGGTCCCCACCAGGTTCTGGGTGTTGTAGCACATCTGCACGATGCCGACGCCGAGCTGCTTGAAGACCTCGACGTAGCCGATCTGGTCCTCGAAGGCGTGGGCGTTCTGGAACCCGTAGATGATGCCGGTCTTGCCCTCCTCCTTGGCCCGGGTGATGTCGGCGGTGGTGCGCACCGGACGCACCAGGTCGCTGCACTCGGCCATCAGCTGGTTCGACTTGACGATGTTGTCGACGGTGGCCTGGAAGCCCTCCCACACCGAGACGGTGCAGTTGGCAGCGGTGAGGCCACCGCGGCGCATGTCCTCGAACAGCTCGCGGTTCCACTTGGCGATGATCAGGCCGTCGATGACGATGGCATCGTCGTGCAGGTCTTGGGGCGTCATGGGGCGTGCTCCGGATCAGGGTTGACTGATGGCAGCATAGCGCCGGCCAGGCACGCCTCGACTTCTGGAAGCGACGGCGAGAATTCCAAAAACGTCATCTCTGTCGTGACTGCGACGAGCGGCACAGTCTCACCGGTGGCGACACGGGAAAGCGCAAGCACGAACATGCTTCTTCCGCTGGTGCGGAAGAGGGCGACATCACGGGAAAGAGAAGCAGCGACTCGCGGCGCATGGCCGCGAGTCGTGGGCATCAATGGTCCAGGCGTACGCTGGCGTAGGTCGGCTCACCGCGAGCGTTGTCGAGCGCCATCAGCGCCGCCGAGATCGGCTGCTCCGCCACGGGCTGGAAGGCGACCGGCTGCAGCAGCAGGCTGTCCGACGGCTGCTCGGCCAGCACCGGCGGCCGCAGCGGGCTCATGCCCAGGCGCTCCTCTCGCGGCGGCAGGCCGAAGAACTCGCGATAGCACTTGGAGAAGTGCGGCGTGGAGACGAAGCCGCAGGCCGAGGCGACCTCGATGATCGACATCGAGGTCTGCTTGAGCAGCTGGCGCGCCCGGGTCAGGCGCAGCTTGAGGTAGTAGCGCGACGGCGAGCAGTTGAGGTACTTCTGGAACAGCCGCTCGAGCTGCCGGCGCGAGACGTCGACGTAGGTAGCCAGTTCCTCGAGCGCGATGGGCTCCTCCAGGTTGGCCTCCATCAGCGCGACGATCTCGAGCAGCTTGGGCTGGGTGGTACCGAGCACGTGCTTGAGCGGTATCCGCTGATGGTCGTGCTCGCCGCGCATACGTTCGCAGATGAACATCTCGGAGATGCCCGCCGAAAGTTCGCGACCGTGCTCGCGACCGATCAGGGTCAGCATCATGTCCAGCGGCGCGGTGCCGCCGGAGGCGGTGGCCCGGTCGCGATCGATGGAGAACAGCCGGGTGGTGAGCACGGCGCGGGGGAACGACTCGCGCATCGCCGCCAGACACTCCCAGTGCACGCTGGTCTCGTAGCCGTCCAGCAGCCCCGCCTTGGCCAGCGCCCAGCTGCCGGTGCAGATGCCGCCCAGCCGCCGCGACAGGCGCGCCTGGGACTGCAGCCAGGAGACGTGCTCGCGCTGCACGGCCCGCGCCGGCCCCACGCCGCCACAGACGATGACCATGTCCAGCGCCAGCGGCATGCTGATGGCGCCGTCGGGCGTGACCCGCAGCCCGTCGCTGGCCGAGATCGGGCCGCCGTCGATGCTCAGCGTGAACCAGCGATACAGTTCGCGCCCGGCCAGCTGATTGGCCATGCGCAGCGGTTCGATGGCCGAGGCCAGCGAGAACAGGGTGAAATTGTCCAGCAGCAGGAAACCCAGCGTCTGGGGCGCCGGCTCCTTGCTCGGGGCGTGGGAAGCGGATGAAGCCTGGGAAGACATGGCCATAGTCATACTCCGATGCCGCGTGTCGTTATGGTTGTCGGCATGTTTACCCGTCAGGGTGCTGTGTCAGGGTCATGAGTCGGGGATCGGGTCAGCGGATCGGTGCCTCGAGGTGTCGCGATCAGGCAAGCCCGACCTTCAAGATAATCCAAGATGTCGCTCTCGGATACGTTAAAAATCGGTCATACGCAAGAAGGCCGCCAGGCAGGCGGCCTTTCGGTGTCGCATGTGAACGCAGCACACGTCGCTTTTGGGCAAATCGCGATGCCGCCCCCTGCCATTGCGTAGCGCTAGCCTTCCGGGCTCATCGGGTATCATGTCGTCACCATCCCGACCGGAGCCTACATGCTCAATCAGCGTGCCCTTGCCTATCTCAACGAAGTGATCCGCCAAGGCTCGCTGCGCCGCGCCGCCGCCAGGCTCGACGTGGATGCCTCGGCGATCAGCCGTCAGCTCAGGGCGCTGGAGGAAGACCTCGGCATCAAGCTGTGCGAGCGGCACGGCGGCGGCATGCGCCCCACCGAGGCGGGACGCCTGCTGGTCCGCCACTTCCACTCCCAGCGCGCCGCCGAGGAGGCCGTGCTGTCGCAGCTGATGGCGATCCAGGGACTGGCCCGCGGCGAGGTACGCATCGCCGTGGGCGAGGGCTTCATCGCCGACCTGATCGCTGCGCCGCTGGGCGCGTTCATGTCCGCCTTCGCCGGCATCAACGTAGAGATCCGCATGGCGGGGGTCAACGAGGCGATGTCGCTGCTCAAGGACATGGAGGTCGACCTGGCGCTGCTCTACGCACCGCCGGTCGACCCGTTGATTCGCTGCCACGTGGAGACCCGCCAGCCGCTGGACCTGATCGTGCCACCGAGGCATTGCCTGGCCGAACTGGCACGGCCGGTACGGCTGCGTGACCTGCAGGGCGCGCCCCTGGCACTGATGGACAATCCCTTCGGCATGCGCCAGATGGTCAACATGGTAGCCCACCAGGAGCGAGTGCACCTCGACGCCCGCCTGCATACCAACTCCGTGGCGGTACTGAAAAACTTCGTGCGCTCCGGCATCGGCGTGACCTTCATGCCCGAGCTGACCGTGAGCGACGAGATCCAGCGCGGCGAGATCCTCGCCCTGCCCATGGCCTACCCGGTCATGAACGGCGCCCGTGCACAGATCGTCAGCCTGGAGGGGCGCGAGCTCACCATGGCGGCCAGAGCCTGCGTCGCGCATCTACGCCAAGGCATGCGCTTCTTCCGAGGCGACGCCCCCAGACTGGGCGAGTCGTAGCAAGCGTTGCTGCAAGAGCAACGCTTGCGGTCTTGCATAGTCAACGCATCAATTTCTAGTCTGCTAATGGAATGCCGTGCCAGGCGCACGACATCGGCCCTTTGCCGTCAACAACAACACAAGGAGAACCCTCATGACCCGCGACCTGCCCTCCGTGCTGAAGGGACTCGCCGTTGCCGGCCTGCTGGCCGGCGCCCTGGCGGCCGGCACCGCTCAGGCGGCCACCACCATCAACCTGAGCTACAACGGCGCCCCCGACCCGGACAAGAACGCCGTGCATGTCTTTGCCACCAACCTCAAGGAACTGGTCGAGGAGAAGACGGGCGGCGAACTTCAACTCGAGCTTTATCCCAACAGCATGCTCGGCGAGGAAGAGGATCGCATGGAGCAGACCATGAACACGCCGAGCCTCAACGTGGCCTCGTTCGCCGGCGTGTCACCCCTGGTCGAGGAGATCTTCGTCAGCGCCATTCCGTTCCTGTTCGAGGACTTCGAGGCGGCACGCAGCTTCTTCGACGAAGGCGAGTACTGGAACGAGATCGAGAGCACCCTGCACGAACGTGCCGGCATCGAGATGCTCGCCGTGGTGGAAGAGGGCGGCTTCCTCGCCTTCACCAACAACAAGAAGCCGATCACCCACCCCGACGACTTCGAGGGCCTGCGCTTCCGCGCCATGGACCCGAGCCAGGTGGCGCTCTATGAGTCCTTCGGCGCCTCGGGCACACCGATTCCCTGGACCGAGGTCTACATGGCCCTGCGTACCGGGGTCGCCGATGGGCAGATGAACCCCCCGATGTACATCATCCTCGGCAGCCTCTACGAGGTGCAGGATTATCTCACCCTGGCCAACATCCAGTACTCCAACCAGTTCCTGGTCGGCAACGCCGAGATGATCGAGGGCTGGGACGAGGCCACCCGCGAGGCCTTCCTCGACGCCGTGGCCGAGGCCAACCGCAACGCCCGTGAGCACAACGAGGCGAAGGTGGAAGAGCGCATCGCCTTCCTCGAGGAGCAGGGCATGGAAGTGATCCGCCCTTCCGAGGATGACATCGCCGCCTTCCGCGAGGTGGGCCAGCCGGCCTATCTGGAATGGCTGCGCGAGCGCGGCATCGACCAGCGCTGGATCGATCTGGCGCTGGAGGATGCCGGCATGACCGAGCTGCTCGACTGAACCCACCCCGCAATGTCGCGAGGGCCACCCGGCCCTCGCCCGTGACGGCCGGAGTTTTCCATGCCTTCGCTTCGCCAACGGGTGCTGGCCGTGAGCCGGACACTCATCCTGACGCTTGCGGCCACGCTGCTGCTGATCAACCTGGCGGCCATCCTCTACGGCGTCTTCATGCGCTACCTGGCCGGCGGGGCCCCGATCTGGACCGATGAACTGGCACGCTTCCTGATCATCGCCACCGTGATGCTCGCCGCCGGTGCCGTGTGGATCGAGGGAGGCCATATGCGCGTGGCGCTGATCGAGCGGCTGCTGCCGCGCGGCCTGGCGCGGGTGCTCAACCTCTACCAGTGGTTACTCACTCTGGTTCTGGCCCTGGGCGGCGCCTGGTTCAGCTACCGCTACGCCCTGTCGGTGGGCATGTTCACCACCTCCGGGCTCGGCATCAGTCGCACGATACCGCTGATGTCGCTGCCGCTGGGCTTCGCCCTGCTCGCCTGGCACGCGCTGTGGTACGGCCCGGCACCGCTGCCGACGATCACCGAGGAGGTCGCATGATCCTCACCATGCTGGCGGTGTTCCTCGCCCATGTGCTGCTCGGCCTGCCGCTGTTCCTTGCCCTGCTCGTTACCGCCGTGGTCGGCTTCCTGTTCGTCGACCCTGCGATGATCGCGCGCATGCTGCCGCAGCAGTTCTTCGGCGGTATCAATGTCTTTTCGCTGATGGCCATTCCGCTGTTCATCCTGGCCGGCAACCTGATGAACGCCAGCGGGCTGACCGAGCGCCTGATGGGCCTGGCGCGCCTGCTGGTCGGCCACCTGCGCGGCGGCCTGGGCCATGTCAACGTGGTCTCCAGCGTGTTCTTCGCCGGGGTCAACGGCTCCGCCGTGGCCGACACCTCGGCGCTGGGTTCGCTGCTGGTACCGGCCATGCAGAAGGAGGGCTACTCGCGCGCCTTCGCCGCCGGCCTCACCGCCGGCAGCTCGCTGATCGGGCCGATCATCCCGCCCAGCATCTTCATGATCCTCTACGCCTCGCTGACCAACACCTCGGTGGGCGACCTGTTCCTCGCCGGCGTGATCCCGGGGCTGCTGCTGGGGGTCGCCTTCATGGGCATGAACGCCTGGCATGCCTGGCGCCACGGGCTGCCCAAGCGCGGCGGCTTGCCGCGCCTCGGCGAACTCGGGCTCGCCGCGCTGGCCGCACTGCCGGCACTGATCGCTCCGTTCATTATCGTCGCGGGGATCGTGCTCGGCTTCGTCACGCCGACCGAATCCGGCGCGCTGACGGCACTCTACGTGGCGCTCTGCGGCATCCTGCTCGGCGGCCTGCGTCTCGGCGACTTCTGGCGCGCCCTGCTGGACACGGCCCGCCTCACCTCGGCGATCTTCCTGATCATGGCGGCCTCGGCCACCATCAGTTGGCTGCTCTCCTACGCCCAGGTGCCGGCCCAGTTCGTCTCGCTGCTCGCTCCGTACATCGACAATGCCGTGCTGATCCTGCTGCTGCTCAGTGCCATCACCTTCGTCACCGGCATGTTCATGGAGGAGGTGTCGGCGCTGATGCTGCTCACGCCGATCTTCGCCCCGGTGGCGATGATGGCGGGCATCGACCCGGTGCACCTGGGCATCGTCATCACGCTCAACATCACCATCGCCCTGATCACGCCGCCCATGGGCGCCTGCGTGTTCGTCGCCGCCGCCGTCAGCCGCATCGAGATCGTCGCGCTGTTCCGCACCATCTGGCCCTTCGTGCTGACGGCCATCGGCGTGCTGCTCCTGCTGATTCTCTTTCCGCAGCTGACACTCTGGCTGCCCGCTGCCATTGGATAGACCCATGCCCCGTCATACCCTGCCTGATTCCGAGGCCGTACCCAGCCAGCCGTTTCCCGGCTGGGAGTCGGTCAGCCGCCTGCCGATTCGCGACAACGGCGAACGCCTGGTGCCGATGAGCCTGGCGCCGCCACCGATCAAGGTGTTTCCCGCCTATGCCCGGCTGGGCATTCCCGGGGCCGTGCCGGAGTGCTTCGTACGCGAGGGAGTCTACCGGGCGCTGCTGGCGGCAGCTCGGGCGCTACCCGAGGGCTTTGGCCTGGCGGTACTGGACGGCTGGCGCCCTTGGCGGGTCCAGCAGTACCTGTTCGATACGCTGCACGAGGCGATCCACCTGCGCCATCCCGAACTCGGCGAGGAGGAGCTGCTGGAGCGCACCCGCGAATTCGTCTCGCTGCCGAGCCGCGACCCGGCAGCGCCGAGCCCGCATCTGACCGGCGGCGCCGTGGACGTCACCCTGTGCGATTCCGACGGCCTGCCGCTGGACATGGGCACGCTGTTCGACGAGGCGCTGCCCGCCTCGCACAGCGACCATTTCGAGCGCCTGGAGACGCTGAGCCCGGCGCAGCGCGGCGCCCGCGACAACCGCCGCCTGCTGTACCGGGTAATGACCGGGCAGGGCTTCACCAACCTGCCGAGCGAATGGTGGCACTACGACCTCGGCGACCAGCTGTGGGCGCACTACGGCGGCCACGCCGAAGCCCGCTACGGTCCCGCCGAACTCGACACCATCGAGAACCGCTGGCGCCGGCAGCTGAGCTGAGCGCCAACGAAAGAAGCCCCACGGCAGAACCGTGGGGCTTCGAATTCGTGGCGCGCCCGGCAGGATTTGAACCTGCGACCTTTGGCTTCGGAGGCCAACACTCTATCCAACTGAGCTACGGGCGCTTATGCAAGGTGGCGCTGGAAGCCTTGTCGACTCCGCACGCCGGCAGCGCGTTGCGCTGCGAGAAGCGGCCAACATCGTAACCGCCGGGGCCAAAACTGTCCAGCCTGGTGGTTTCCATCGAGTCAGCGACCGGGAACGAGGATACGGTACTCCTGCGGCACCCCCGCGCCCGCCTCGACATCGTGGGCCGCCTGCGTCAGGTAGCGTTCGAGCGCCTCGGCGCGGCGGGCGGCATCGGCTTCGAGCGCACGGCGCACTTCGACCCGGGTACGCGCCACCTCGCCGGCCAGCTCGGCTTCCATGGCGTCGCGAAAGCGAAGCTCTTCGGCCTTGAGCAGGGTGTACTCGGTGCCGACGAAGCCGGCCAGGGCCACCGCCGTGGCGGTGGCGCCGGCCAGCAGCGCCGCGGGGCCGGTCGGGGAGGCGGCCGCCGCGGCCGTCGCTCCGCTGCCGAGCGAACGCGTTGCATGGCCGCCAAGGCGCGCCACGACCCGAGCGGCCATGGCTCGCGAGCCCTGCATGGCGGTACCCGCCACCAGTCGCTGGGCCAGCGTCCGACCGACAGCGACGCCAAAGGCGCCACCGGCGGCCGCCGTCCCCCAGCGCATCTCGTCCAAGCGGTGCCGGAAGGCTTGTCGCAGCGCCAGGTCGAGATCGACCTCGCGTATCTCCCGCGACGAGGTGGCGACCGCCTGGCGCTCTCCGTAGCGTGCATGAAGGGTCAGGGCGACTTCGCGCTCCAGCCGTCGCTGGGCCAGTTCGAGACGCGTGGCGTAATCGGTCTCGAGCTCTACCAGCGCGGCCTCGAACCCGCTGCGCTCGATCAGTCTCTCGGCCAGCTGTGCCTCCAGCCAGGCATCGAGTTCACCCGTCAGCGCCATGGCCAGGCGCAGATAGCTGCCCTGCAGCGAGAAGTGCCAGTCGAGGTATTCCGGCACCGCGGCCTCGAGCGGCACGAAGGCGGCGTTCATGTGCACCTCGAGCCAGGGGCGCATCTCGTCGCGCAGCCGCAGGTCGAGGCCGGAAGCGAGTTGATCCAGTTCCCGCCCCAGGTCGGCATGGGTCTCGGCATCGAGGAGCAGGGTCTCGCCATCGACCACGACGCGGAACAGCGGTGCCTCGCTGCGCGCCTGCATCAGGTGGTAGGCCGGGACGAGGCCCAGCATCAGCAGCGCGGCCAGCAGCAGGCCCAGGACCCAGGCTGCTGCCGGCAGGCGCCGAACGGTCTCGAGGCGTGTCGTCATGCGGATTCCTCCCGTCCGCTCTCGGGTCGCCGCGTCAGCCGGCTGCGCAGGGCGTCGGCACCCACCAGCAGCCTGACGAATGCCCAGGCGAACGCGCTCTGCGTCAGCAACAGCAGCAGCCAGCCGACCAGCGCCAGGCCTTCGCCGATCCCGCTGCGGGTCACGGCATTCTGCATGGCCCAGTACTGGGTCAACTCCAGGGCCTGGGCGAGACGCTCGAAGAAGCCGAGCAGCGTGCCGCCCGCCGCGGTGGAGACGTGCCGCACCAGGGCCTCTTCCCAGGCTAGCCCGATCAGGTAGGGTTGTGGCAGCCAGAGCGCCAGCAACGTCAGCAGCAGCGCCAGCAGGACAGCGACGGGCCAGACCAGCAGGCGACGGACCAACGCGGGCGCATAGGCGGCGACCACGTGGCGTGCCGCACGCCGATGCAGGAAGGTCTGCAACGCGCCCTGCATCAGCGCCGCCATCACCAGTACCGCCCAGGTGGCCGACGGCAGCAGGCGGAGCTGCACCAGCAGCAGCAGCGCCAGCAGCAGGCCGAGCAGCTGGTGGCGCAGTACCATGAGCGGCCCGCCCCGCAGCCGGCGGTGCCAGGGCGACGACGCCAGCAGGTACTGGCCCAGCCAGGCACGCCGGCGCAGGCGCGCGGCCTCGAAGCTGCCGGCGAAGATCAGCTGGCCGGCAACCGCCCAGGCAGGCAGCAGCAGCACGTTGGCCGTTCCCGGCTGCAGCCGGGCCCATGTCAGCAGCCCGGCCACCGTCAGCACGAGATACCCTTGCCGATACAGAGTGTGGCGCCAGGCAGCGAGATGCCGCTCGCTCATGGTTCCCTCGTGCGCTTGAGGTGGAGCAAGTGCCAGGGGCCGCGGTTCACGACGCCTGGATCATCTCGCCGACCTTCTCCAGGATGTGGCGTCCGATGGGCAGCGCCGAGGTGGCCGCCGGCGACGGGGCGTTGCAGACGTTGACCGTACGCCGGGTGTTGACGAACAAGAAGTCGTCGATCAACCGGCCGTCGCGGGAGACGGCCTGGGCGCGCACGCCGGCGGGCCACGGCTCGAGGTCGTCCAGCGTCAGGCTGGGGCAGTACTTGCGCACCTCCTCCAGGTAGCCGCGCCGCCACAGCGAGTTCTTCATCTCGTGCAGGCCCGGCTGCAGGTTGCGCCCCAGCACCTTGAGGATACCCGGGTTGCTGAACATGCGCGCCATGTCGAGCAGCGAGACGTCGCCCTTGCGATACCCCTCGCGCTTGAACGCCAGCACCGCATTGGGTCCCACGGTCACCGAGCCATCGATCATGCGCGTGAGGTGTACCCCGAGGAAGGGCATGGAGGGATCGGGAATGGGATAGATGAGGTGGCTGACGATGTCGCTGAGGCGGTCGGGCAGGCGATAGTACTCACCGCGGAACGGGCAGATGGTGAAGCCGGGGTTGCGCCCCAGCAGGCGCACGATGCGATCGGCCATCAGCCCGGCGCAGGTCACCAGGTAGCGACTGGTGAACTCCCCTCGCGAGGTGCCGACGATCACCTCCCCGGTACGCTCGGCGATCGCGGTGACCTCGTGGTCGTAGCGGATCTGCCCGCCACGGCGCTGGAATTCGTCGGCCATGGCCTCGGCCACCCGGGCATAGCTGACGATACCGCTGGAAGGCACGAAGATGGCGCCGAGCCCGGTGATGTGGGGTTCGCGCTCCTTCAGCGCCTCGCCCGAGAGCCACTCCCGCTCCAGCCCGTTGGCGGCGGTGCGCTCCCACAGCGCCCCCATGCGCTGCATCTCCTGCTCGTTGGTGGCCACCAGCAGCTTGCCGCAGATCTCGAAGGGAATCGCATGGCGTTCGCAGAACTCCCGGGTGGCGCGGTTGCCCTCGAGGCAGAAGCGCGCCTTGAGGCTGCCCGGCGTGTAGTAGACGCCGGCATGGATCACGCCGCTGTTGTGGCCGCTCTGGTGCCGTGCGGGGCCGCTCTCCTTCTCCAGCAGCAGCATTTTCTTGTCGGGATAGCGCTCGCTGAGCTGCATCGCCGTGGAGAGGCCGAGAATGCCGCCACCGAGAATGATGAAATCGTACACGCAGGCCTCGCGTCGCCAGTGGAACACACCGAAGGGTCGCTATCACGATACTCGCCGGCCGCGGCGCTGACCAGCCATCCCGGAGCGCGCCGAGGGCTCATGCCAAAGGCGTGGGCAACGGCGTTTTCCAGCGGTTTGCGATATCGGTATACTATCGCCCATTGTGTGCATCACGGCGCTCCGGCTGTCGCGTGCCGTCGTCGCCATTAGATTACGATTACAGGACCGTCGAGAGGTGGTGAGAGTGAAATCCAGCAAGCTGATCATGGGGTGTCTGGCCACCCTGGGCCTGGCCGCGGGCGCCGCGTCCGTTCAGGCCGAAGTGGACCGCGATGCCATTGCCGAACGCCTGAAGCCGGTGGGTGAGCTCTGCCTGCAGGGCGAGGAGTGCGGCACGGCCGCTGCCGCCGCGAGCGATTCGGGTGGCGACGGCGCCGTGGATGGCGAAGCCATCTACGGCCAGGTCTGCATGGCGTGTCACGACAGCGGTGCCGCCGGGGCGCCGGTGCGCGGCGAAGAGGATGCCTGGGCCGAGCGCGTCGACAAAGGCTGGGACACGCTGCTGGATCACGCCATCAACGGCTTCAATGCCATGCCGGCGCGTGGCGGCAATCCCAACCTCTCCGACGAGGAAGTCGCCGCCGCGACCGCCCACCTGGTCGACCCGGTGATGGATGTGCCGGAACTAGGTGGCAGTGAAGACGAAGGCGCTGCCGATGAAGAAGCTGCTTCCGACGACGCAGCGGCAGCAGCCGAAGGGGAAGCCGTGACCGAAGAAGGTCCCGTCGAGGAGGACGCCGAAGCCGCCGCCGTGGCGACCGAAGACGCCCCCGCGGACGAAGAGGCCGTCGAGGAAGCGTCTACCGACGAAGAGGCCGCGGGCGACGAGCCCGCCCACGCCGGCATCGACGGCGAGGCGATCTACAACCAGGCCTGCATGGCCTGCCATATGACCGGTGCCGCCGGTGCGCCGCGCCGTGGCGAAGCCGGCGAATGGGAAGGGCGTATCGACCAGGACATCGAGACGCTGTACGACCACGCCATCAACGGCGTCGGCGCCATGCCGCCCAAGGGTGGCAACATGGGACTTTCCGACGACGAGGTGCGTGCCGCCGTGGACTTCCTGGTCGAGCCCGTTAAGTAAGCCGCACTTGCAGGCAAATGAAGTGACGACGGGGCGCCAGATGGCGCCCCGTTTACGTCGGTGGGCAAGAGCCTTCAGCTGTGTAGAGAGCCCTCAGCCCAGCAAAGAGCGCAGCCCGGCGATGGCGTCCTGGCCCCGCGCCTGTTTCTTGTCCGGGTCCTCCTTGTCGGCACGGCCTTCCCACTCCAGGTCGTCCGGCGGCAGCTCGTCGAGGAAGCGACTCGGTGTGCAATCCATCAGTTCGCCGAAGGCCTTGCGCTGGCGCGCGAGCGTCAGCGTCAGCGTACGCCGCGCCCGGGTGATGCCCACGTAGGCCAGGCGGCGCTCCTCCTCCACCGTTCCCGCCTCGATGGCATTGCGGTGGGGCAAGAGCTCCTCCTCGAGTCCCATCAGGTAGACGTGGGGGAACTCGAGCCCCTTGGAGGCGTGCATGGTCAGCAGCTGTACCTTGTCGGTGTCGTCCTCCTCGGCCTGCTGCTCGAGGATATCGCGCAGCACCAGCCGCGAGATGGCCGCCTCGACGTCGTCGGTCTCGGCGCTCTCTTCCGCCTCGATCTCCTCCGGGTCGCGCTTCATCGACTTCTCGAGCTGGTCGATCAGCGTCCAGACGTTGGCCATGCGCCGCTCGGCGATGGTGGGTGCGCTGGCGTTCTGGTAGAGCCACGCCTCGTAGTCCATCTCGTGCAGCATGCCGCGGATCGCCGCCAGGGCGTCGCCCTCGTCCATGCACCGGCGCACGCCATCGATGAAGTGGGTGAAGCGCCCCAGGCGTTCCACCGCTCGCGCCGGCAGCTGCTGCTCCAGGCCCAGCTCATGGCAGGCGTCGAACAGCGAGGCGCCGCGCTCGGTGGCGTAGTTGGCCAGCTTCTCCAGGGTGCCGGGGCCGATCTCGCGGCGCGGCACGTTGACGATGCGCAGGAAGGCGTTGTCGTCGGCCGGGTTGATCAGCAGGCGCAGGTAGGCCATGGCGTCCTTGATCTCGTTGCGCGAGAAGAACGAGGTGCCGCCGGAGAGCTTGTAGGGAATCTGGTAGTGCTGCAGCTTGAGCTCGAGCAGCCGGGCCTGGAAGTTGCCGCGATAGAGCACCGCGAAGTCGCGCCAGGAGGCTGACTCCTTGATGCGTCGGGTGAGGATCTCGCTGGCCACCCGCTCGGCCTCGGCCTCCTCGTGGCGGTTGACCACCACGCGGATCGGCGTCCCCTGGCCCATCTCCGACCACAGGGTCTTCTCGTAGACGTGGGGGTTGTTGGCGATCAGGGTGTTGGCGGCGCGCAGGATGGTGCCGGTGGAACGGTAGTTCTGTTCCAGCTTGATCACGTTGAGCCGCGGGAAGTCCTCGCCCAGGGTCACCAGGTTCTCGGGCCGCGCCCCGCGCCAGGCATAGATCGACTGGTCGTCGTCGCCCACCACGGTGAAGGTCTTGCGCTCCTCCATCAGCAGCTTGACCAACAGGTACTGCGAGACGTTGGTGTCCTGGTACTCGTCCACCAGCATGTAGTGAATCTTGCGCCGCCAGCGCGCCAGCACCTCGGGATTGTCCTTGAGCAGTACCACCGGCAGCAGGATCAGGTCGTCGAAGTCCACCGCGTTGTAGGCCTTGAGGTGGCGCACGTAGGCCTCGTAGACCCGCGCGGCGTACTGTTCGTCCTCATCCACGGCGTGGGACAGCGCCTGGCCCGGCAGCACCAGGTCGTTCTTCCACGCCGAGATCTGGTGCTGCACGGCGTTGATCTGCTCGGCATCGACCTGGGCGTCCTTGTTCATCAGGTCGCGCAGCAGCGCCTTGGCGTCCTCCGGGTCGAACAGCGAGAAGCCCGGCTTGTAGCCCAGCGCCTTGAGCTCGCCGCGAATGATATTGAGTCCCAGGGTGTGGAAGGTCGAGACGGTCAGCCCATGGCCCTCCTTGCCCTTGAGCATCTGCCCCACCCGCTCCTTCATCTCGCGAGCGGCCTTGTTGGTGAAGGTGACGGCGGCGATGCGCCGTGCGCTCATGCCGCACACCTGGACCAGGTAGGCGATCTTGGTGGTGATCACGCTGGTCTTGCCCGAACCGGCGCCGGCCAGCACCAGGCAGGGGCCGTCGATGTAGCGCACGGCCTCCTGCTGGCGCGGATTGAGCTTGGCGAGACGCTGCTGAATGCTCATGGTCGTCACTCGGGTGTCGCCGCGCCGGCGAAGCCTAGCTGGCGCCAGGCCTCGAACACCAGGATGGCGCAGGCGTTGGAGAGATTGAGGCTGCGGCTATTGGGCAGCATGGGGATGCGCAGGCGTTGCTCCGGCGGCAAGGCATCGAGCATCGCCTGTGGCAGGCCACGGGTCTCGGGGCCGAACAGCAGGGTATCGCCGGGACGGTAGCTCGGTTCATGGTAGCCGGTGCGACCGCGGGTCGAGACGGCGAAGACACGCTCCGGTTTCACGGCTTCGACGAAGGCCGCCCAGCCGCGGTGTACGCTGACGGCGGCCCACTCGTGATAGTCGAGCCCGGCGCGGCGCAGGCGCTTGTCGTCGAGCACGAAGCCCAGTGGCTCGATCAGGTGCAGGCGAAAACCGCTGTTAGCACAGAGCCGGATCAGGTTGCCGGTGTTGGGCGGGATCTCGGGTTCAAACAGCACGACGTCGAGCATGGCGGCCTGCCTGGGAGCGCTGGCGGGCCCCATCGGGGCCCGCCGGTACGGCGAGTCGATCAGAAGCTCAGGCGGACCCCGACCTGGGCGCCACGGTCCAGCGTACGGCTGCCGTGGCGGTTGTCGAAGTCGGCCGCCGCCTGGCGCAGGCCGACGTAGCCGTCGACGTTGGGGGTAAAGGCGTAGCGCGCACGCACGCCCACCTCGTAGCCGTCGTCCAGATCTCCGCTGGTCACCGCGCCGGGGGTATAGAAACCGTAGCCGCCCAGCGAAACGTCCGGCGCCTGCGGCAGGTAGACATAGCCGTAGCCACCCAGGCCCACACCGCCGCCGTTGCCGTAGTCGGTATCGAACTGGGTCCAGCGCGCGCCGATGCCCACGTCGCGATCGCGGTTGCGCTGAACGCCCAGCAACTGGGCATGGTAGATGGTGGCGTCCTCGCGATACTCGCTGTTGATCACGCCGCCCCCCAGGGCCACGCCCTGGGTGATCTCGCCGGCGGCTTCGAACTGCATGGCATCGGCGCCGAGGTTGAGATCCAGGCTGCCGGCGGCGTGGGCGCCGCTGGCGGCAAATACGATACCCGAGACCAGGGCGGCCCTGGCGAACTGTCCGAGCGTATTCATCGATGACTCCTTGCTCACTGCGCGCATAACGTGACTGAACATCAACCGGTTGCGACGCCATAGCGCGCGCGATAGTCGCGAATGGCGGCCGCATGTCCGCGAAACTCTTCGCTGGCCTGCTGCTCGAGATAGGCCAGCACCATGTCCAGCGTGACGATGCTGATGACGGGCATGCCGTAGCGCGATTCGACCTCCTGAATGGCGCTCTGGCTCTTGATTTTGCCCCCTTCCTGGCCGCGTTCCTGGCGATCGAGCGCAATCACCACGCCTGCCGCCTCGGCCCCGGCGGCCTCGATCAGCGCCATCACCTCGCGAATGGCGGTACCCGCGGTGATCACGTCGTCGATGATCAGGATGCGCCCGGCCAGCTCGGCACCGACGATGTTGCCGCCCTCGCCGTGGTCCTTCGCCTCCTTGCGATTGAAGGCGAACGGCAGGTCGCGGCCGTACTGTTCGGCCAGCGCCACCGCCGTCGTGGCCGCCAGCGGGATGCCCTTGTAGGCGGGGCCGAACAGCACGTCGAAGCCCACGCCGCTGGCCTGGATGGCATTGGCGTAGAAGCGCCCCAGCCGCGCCAGGGCGCCGCCGCTGCGGAACAGGCCGGCATTGAAGAAATAGGGGCTGACACGACCCGACTTGAGGGTGAACTCGCCGAACTTCAGCACGCCTTGTTCGATGGCGAACTCGATGAACTCACGCTGATAGGCATGCATGCTGGCCGACACGGCGCTCCCCCTGCTATTCATAGGCTCCAAGGAAGGAAATTGCGTGTATTACCACGAATATCCATGCGGGCCATTTACCCAAACGTCGAAACGTCGGGTATCATACACGCGCGACGTCAAAGGGACCATGTATGAAAATTGCCACCATCAATGTCAACGGAATCCGCGAGGCCGTCGGGCGAGGCTTCCTCGACTGGCTGGCTGGGCAGGACGCCGATGTCATCTGCGTCCAGAACCTCAAGGCCAAGAGCTTCGAGCTGGATGACAGCATCCTCTACCCGGAGGGCTACGAGGGCTATTTCCTGGATGCCGAGGAAGACGGCTTCTCCGGCGTGGGGCTCTACTGCCGCAAGATTCCCAAGGCGATCATGTACGGGCTGGGCTTCCCCCAGTGCGACCACGAGGCGCGCTTCCTGCAGGCCGACTACGACCGCTTCAGCATCGCCAGTTTCCTGATGCCCGACGGCAGCGACTACGCCGCCAAGCAGGCGTTCATGGCTCAGTACCAGGAATACCTGAACAAGATGGCGCGCAAGCGTCGCGAGTACATCATCTGCGGCACCTGGCACATCGCCCACAAGACCGTCGACCTGGAGAACTGGGCCGACAACCAGGCCACGCCGGGCTTCAAGCCCGAGGAGCGCGCCTGGATGGACCAGGTGTTCGGCCCCACCGGCTTCATCGACACCTTCCGCGAGGTCAACCGCGACGCCGGCGAGTACACCTGGTGGCCCAAGCTCGACCAGGAAGTGCCGCGCTCGCGCCAGGAAGGCTGGCGGATCGACTACCAGATCGTCGGCCCCAACCTGCGCCGCCACGTGGTCGACGCCTGGATCGACTACGACGCCACCTTCAGCGAGTTCGCCCCGCTGTTCGTCGAGTACGACCTGACGCTGTAAGCGCCACCCTTTCGTCGCGGCCCGGCTCGGGCTGCATTGCGCCGGCCTTTGAGCCGGCGCTATGCGTTTCACCCTGGGAATGATCTCAGCGGCGAATGCCCAGTGCCTCGCGCTGGTGCTCGAAGAGCTCGGCCCCGGCATTTTCGGCCAGCTCCAGCATGGCGTTGAGCTGCTCGCGGGAGAACACCCCCGCCTCGGCGGTACCCTGCACCTCGATCAGCCCGCCCGATTCGGCCATGACCACGTTCATGTCGGTCTCGGCGCCGCTGTCCTCGTGGTAGTCGAGGTCGACCACCGCCACGCCCTTGTAGAGTCCCACCGAGACCGAGCTGACCAGTTGCTGGAAGGGATCGCCCTTGATCAGCTTCTTGCGCTGCAGGTAGCGGATGGCATCCACCAGCGCCACGCAGCCGCCGGTGATCGAGGCGGTGCGCGTGCCGCCGTCGGCCTGGATCACGTCGCAGTCCACGGTGACGGTGAATTCGCCCAGCTTCTTCAGGTTCACCGCGGCACGCAGCGAACGGCCGATCAGGCGCTGAATCTCCAGCGTGCGCCCGCCCTGCTTGCCGCGGGTCGCCTCGCGGCCGCCGCGGGTATGGGTGGCACGCGGCAGCATGCCGTACTCGGCGGTGACCCAGCCCTGCCCCTTGCCACGCAGCCAGCGCGGCACGCCGGCCTCGACGCTGGCGTTGCACAGCACCTTGGTGTCGCCGAACTCCACCAGCACGGAGCCTTCGGCGTGGCGCGTGTAGTCGCGGGTCAGGCGGATCTCGCGGGACTGGTCGGGGCGCCGCCCGCTCGGGCGTGAGGGTTGGGAAGCCATGGTACCTCTCGAAAGACGAAGAACGATCGGGACGATGTCGCGGCATCGGCGAGGCATCGAATGGCTGGCCATTCTACACGGTCGGGCCGGGGAATCGGTTACACTCCTTGTCCGAGATGTCGCCGGGCTGGCCGGCAACGGCGCAGCCGATCGAACGAGGAGTCGCCATGGTCGCCCATAGCAAGGTACACAGCATGACCGCCTTTGCCCGTCAGAGCCGCGAAGGCGACTGGGGCAGCCTGCAACTGGAGCTGCGTTCGGTGAACCAGCGCTACCTGGAGCCCTTCTTCCGGCTGCCCGAGGCGCTGCGCGACCTCGAGCCCGCCTTTCGCGAGGCGCTGCGCACGCGCCTGGCGCGCGGCAAGGTGGAGTGCCACCTGCGCTTCGAACCCACCGATATCAGCGAGACCCTGGCCGTCAACCACACCCGGCTGGTCGCGCTGGCCGCAGCGCTGGGCGAGATTCGCGAGGCGCTGCCCCAGGTCGCCATGCCCGATGCCCTCTCGCTGCTCGACCACCCCGGCGTGCTCGACGCCCAGGGGGTCGACCTGGACGCGGTGAAGGCGGAGGCCACGGCACTGTTCGAGACCGCCCTCGACGAACTGATCGAGGCCCGCGCGCGCGAAGGCGACAAGCTCGCCGCGCTGATTCGCGAGCGCCTGGCCGGCGTGGGCGAGCAGGTCGCCGAGGTGCGCCGGCTGATGCCCGAGATCCTCGAGCGCCAGCGCGCCCTGCTGCTGGAGCGGCTCGAGGCGGTCAAGGCCGAGCTCGAACCCCAGCGCCTGGAGGCCGAGCTGGTCTTGCTCGCCCAGAAGGCCGACGTCGACGAGGAGCTCGACCGGCTCGAGACCCATGTCGGCGAGGTGGCGCGCCAGCTCGACCAGAAGGGCCCCAAGGGGCGCCGCCTCGACTTCCTGATGCAGGAGCTCAACCGCGAGGCCAACACCCTCTCCTCCAAGTCGGCGGTGGCCAGCACCACCCGCTGCGCGGTGGAGCTCAAGGTGCTGATCGAGCAGATGAGAGAACAGATCCAGAATATCGAGTAACACGACCATGAAGGCGAGCCGTTCGCGGCCCTGTCGAAGGCTATCTTCCAGCGCCAAGGGGTGGATGCGGCTTATGGCACTGGCCGCCTGCCTCGCCGTGCCCGTGTCGGGCTGGGGGCAGGCCGAGACGGACGCTGCCGATGCCGACGGGGAAGTGATCGTCGTCGGCGGCGATCACTACCACCCGCCCTATGAGTTCCTCGACGAGGATGGCGAGCCGGCCGGCTACAACGTGGAGCTGACCCGGGCCATCGCCGAGGTGATGGGCATCGAGGTGCGCATCGAGCTGAAGCCGTGGAGCGAGGTGCGCCGCGGGCTGGAGCAGGGCGAGATCGACATCCTGCAGGGCATGTCCTACTCCGAGGCGCGTTCCGCGCAGTTCGACTTCGCGCCCCCTCACGCCATCGTCCACCAGTCGATCTTCGCCCGCCGCGGCGACCCGGTGGTGGAGGTCGAGGCGCTGCGCGGCAAGGAGGTGATCGTCCAGCGCGGCGACATCATGCACGACTACCTGATCGAGCATGACATCGACGCCAAGGTGATCCCCGTCGATACCCATGCCGATGCGCTCAGGGCCCTGGCCGCCGGCCAGCACGACTACGCCCTGGTCGCCAACCTGCCGGCGCTCTACCTCAGCCGCGAGCTGGGGCTGACCAACCTGGTGCCGGTGGCGCGACCCTTCGCGCTGCGCTACGGCTACGCGGTGCGCCAGGGCGACGCCAACCTGCTGGCCAAGTTCAGCGAGGGGCTGGCCATCCTCAAGAACACCGGCCGTCACCAGGCGATCTACGACAAGTGGCTGGGGCCGCTGGAGGGCCGCGAGGGCATTCCGTGGCAGAAGGTCGGTCAGGTCGGCGCGGCGCTCTCCGCGCTGCTGCTGCTGATCCTGGGGGCCATCGTGGTGTGGAACCGCATGCTCAAGCGCGAGGTGGCGGCGCGCACCGCGGAGCTGCGCCAGCACCAGCAGCAGCTGATCCAGGCCGACAAGATGGCCTCGCTCGGCGTGCTCGTCTCGGGCGTGGCCCACGAGATCAACAACCCCAGCAGCCTGCTGCTGCTCAACCTGCCGGTGCTGCGCGAGGCCTGGGACGACGCCGAGCCGATCCTCGAGGCACACTACCGTGCCCATGGCGACTTCCCGTTCGGCGGGCTGCCCTACTCGCGCATGCGCGAGGAGATCCCCGGCATGCTCGACGACATGCAGGAGGGCACGCGGCGCATCAAGCGCATCGTCGGCGACCTCAAGGACTTCGCCCGCCAGGGCGGCGACGAGCCGGCCGACACCGTCGACCTCAATGCGGTGGTGGCCACCGCCGTGCGCCTGGTCGACAACTCGATCCGCCAGGCGACCGGCCGCTTCGAGGTCCAGTATGCCGACGACCTGCCGCCCCTCGCGGGCAACGCCCAGCGCATCGAGCAGGTGGTGATCAACCTGGTGCTCAACGCCTGCCAGGCGCTGGAGCGGCCCACCCAGGGCATTCGCCTCACCACCCGCCACGCTCGCGCCGAGGGGCGGGTGCTGCTGGAGGTGTGCGACGAGGGCCGCGGCATCGCCCCCGAGGCCATGCACCGGCTGACCGACCCCTTCTTCACCACCCGCCGCGAGTGTGGCGGCACCGGCCTGGGCCTGTCCGTCTCCGCCGGCATCGTCAGCGAGCACCAGGGGGGGCTGACCTTCGACTCCCAGCCCGGCCGCGGCACCCGGGTGATCCTGTCGCTGCCGGCCGCGAAGCCCGGCGCGGCGACGCCCGATGCTACGCCGCTTCGACAGCAGGAGCCAGACACGCCATGACGCAGAGCCTCTACCCCGCCTTCGGTGTGCTGCTCGTCGACGACGAGCCCTCCTTCCTGCGCAGCCTGGGCATCGCCCTGGAGCGCAGCGGGGGGATCAACCATATCCACCGCTGCCATGACAGTCGCGAGGTCATGGAGATCCTGGCGCGGGAGAACATCGGCCTGGTGACCCTCGACCTGACCATGCCCCACCTGTCGGGGGAGGAGCTGCTGGCGCGCATCGTCGAGGAGTACCCCGACGTCGGCGTCATCGTGGTGAGCGGTCTCAACCAGGTGGAAAGCGCCGTCAGCTGCATCAAGCTCGGCGCCTTCGACTACTTCGTCAAGACCGACGAGGAGAGCCGCCTGGTCGAGGGCATCCGCCGCGCCATCCGTCTGCAGGAGCTGCGCCAGGAGAACCAGGCGCTGCGCCGGCGCGTGCTCGACGACACCCTGGAGCGGCCCGAGGCCTTCGCCCACATCGTCACCGCCGACAAGGGCATGCGCGCGGTCTTCCAGTACCTGGAGTCGGTGGCGCTGACCCAGCAGCCGATCCTGATCTCCGGCGAGAGCGGCGTGGGCAAGGAGCTGATCGCCAAGGCGGCGCATACCCTGAGCGGTCGTCGGGGGCCGCTGGTCTGCGTCAACGTGGCGGGGCTCGACGACAACGTCTTCGCCGATACCCTGTTCGGCCATCAGCGCGGCGCCTTCACCGGCGCCGAGCAGCCGCGCGCCGGGATGATCGAGCAGGCCGCGGGCGGCACGCTGCTGCTCGACGAGATCGGCGATCTCAGCCTGGCCTCCCAGGTCAAGCTGCTGCGCCTGCTCCAGGAGGGCGAGTACTACCCGCTGGGCAGCGACCGGCCCAAGCGCCTCCAGGCCCGCGTGGTGGTGGCCACGCACCACGACCTGGCCGAGAAGCAGCGCGCGGGCACCTTCCGCAAGGATCTCTACTACCGCCTGCGCACGCATCAGGTGCATATCCCCCCGCTGCGCCAGCGCAAGCAGGACATTGCCCTGCTGCTGGACCACTTCCTCGCCGAGGCGGCCGCGGAACTTGGCAAGGGCAAGCCGAGCTATCCGCCGGAGCTTGCCGTGCTGCTGGGCAACTACGCCTTCCCCGGCAACGTGCGCGAACTGCGCGCCATGGCCTACGATGCCATGAGCCAGCACCGCAGCCGCACGCTCTCCATGGCGGCCTTCAAGCGCGCCATCGACCAGGCACGCGGGGACGAGGCCCCTCTCCACCACCGTCAGCGGGCCGTGTTCGCACCCGACGAACCGCTGCCGACGCTGGACGAGGTGGCCGACCTGCTGGTGGAGGAGGCGATGCAGCGCGCCGAAGGCAACCAGACCATGGCCTCGCGCTGGCTGGGCATCTCGCAGCCGGCGCTGAGCAAGCGGCTGAAGAAACGGCGCGACGAAGGGGCATAACCTTTTTCATGTCGATAACCAAGGTTATGGTCGCGGCAACTTATTGAATCCTTTGTCTTTTTCACGACTTTCAGGGCTATTCGGCGCGCTGGAGGTTATACCGCTTTAGCGACACCCGCCCGACCATCCCTCTGCTTTTTCCTTTTTCGACAGCCAGTTAAGCAAACCGCAAAGCTGGCATGGGTCTTGCGTTGAATAGCCCCGCCTGCCCCCGGCGGGCCATGTCGACAAACGCAAGCAAGAGGTTCTCCCATGCCAAGAACAACGACTCACGCGGCCCTCGAACGGCCGGCATCGCTTATTGCCCCGCTCGCCACCAACCGGGGGAGCGCGTCATGCTTGATCTGATCAACGACCTCCTTTGGGGCAAGGTACTCATCACCCTGCTCCTCGCCGTCGGCATCGGCTTCACGCTCGCTTCACGCTTCGTGCAGTTTCGCCATTTCGGCCGCATGTTCCGCATTCTCGGCGCCGGCCATGCCTTCAAGCGCGACAAGCACGGTCACCTGAGTTCCTTCCAGGCCCTGCTGCTCTCGGTAGCGGGGCGTGTCGGTGGCGGCAACATCGCCGGTGTCGCGGTCGCCATCACCCTGGGCGGCCCCGGTGCGATCTTCTGGATGTGGGTGGTTGGCCTGATGGGCATGGCCACCAGCTACCTGGAGTGCACCCTGGCACAGGCCTACAAGACCGCCCAGCCCGACGGCACCTATCGCGGCGGTCCGGCCTACTACATCGTTCACGGCCTCGGCCAGCGCTGGCACTGGTTGGCGGCGCTCTACTCGGTGCTGCTGCTGGTTACCTTCGGCTTCGGCTTTACCGCCCTGCAGTCCTATGCGGTGGCTACCTCCTTCAACGATGCCTTCGGTGTACCGGTCGTCTACTCCGGCATCGGCATGGCCCTGGTCGTGGGACTCATCGTCTTCGGCGGGATCAAGCGCATCGCCCGGGTGACGGAAGTGCTGGTTCCCGTCATGGCGCTCGGCTACATCCTGATCGCCCTCGTCGTTCTGGGCCTCAATTTTGCCCGGATACCCGAGGCCATCCTGCTGATCGTCAACAGCGCCTTCGGCCTCGAGCAAGCCGTCGGTGGCGGCATCGGCGCGGCCATCATGATGGGGGTCAAGCGTGGCCTGTTCTCCAACGAGGCGGGACTCGGCAGCGCCCCCAACGTCGCCGCCGTGGCCTACGTCCCGCACCCGGCCAACCAGGGCATCGTGCAGGCCTTCTCGGTGTTCATCGACACCCTGATCATCTGCTCGGCCACGGCCTTGATCATCCTGCTCAGCGGCGCCTACGATCCCGCCGCCGGCGTCGATATCGGCGGCGTGGCGCTGACCCAGACGGCCCTGGCCGACCATGTGGGCGAATGGGGGCGAAGCTTCGTCAGCGTGGCGCTGCTGCTGTTCGGCTTCAGCACCATTCTCTACAACTACTATTTGGGCGAGAACAGCCTCAACTTCTTCAGCGAGGGTAACGTCACGCTGTTCAATGCGTTCCGTGTCGCGATCATCGGCCTGTGCACCTGGGGCGCGCTCACCGACCTGGGCACGGTGTTCGCCTTCGCCGACGTGACCATGGGCCTGCTCGCCGTGGCTAACCTGGTGGGCCTGATCATGCTGTTCAAGCCGGGACTGCGCATCATGCGCGACTACGACGAGCAACTGCGTGCCGGCATTCCCCACCCGGTCTTCGATGCCGCACGGTTCAGCGATCTCAATATCGATCCGGCGGCCTGGGACATCGAACCCGAGGATCGTCAGCGTCTCGAACAGGAGCGGGCGGCCTCTCTCGCCACCAACTGAGGCTCAGCGACCCGCTCCCGCTATCGGCCCGGTCGCGCCTGTCGTCGCCGGGCCGGTTCGCTGGAGGGCACCCATTGAGTAAAGCGACTATACAGCAGTGGCTAGAGGAGATCGCCGCTAGCGCCCGCCAGCGCCTTGACGAGGGTCGCGTCGCCGATTACATACCGGCGTTGGCGCAGCGCAACCCCAACCGGTTCGGTATCGCCGTCTGCACGACCAGCGGCGAAACCTACGCTGCGGGGGATGCCCGCGAGCCGTTCTCGATCCAGAGCATCGCCAAGGTGCTGCTGCTCACCCTCGCCCTGCGCACCCACGGCGAGGCGCTGTGGCAGCGGGTCGGGCTCAACCCGTCGGGCATGCCGTTCAACTCCCTGGCCCAGCTCGAGGCGGAGCGGGGCAAGCCGCGCAACCCGTTCATCAACGCCGGCGCCATTGCGGTGACGGATCGCCTGGTCAGCGCCTTCGCCACACCGGACAAGCATCTGCAGGACGTCGCCCGGCGGCTGGCGGGCAACGCTTCGATCCTGATCGATGACGAGGTGCTGGAGTCGGAGTGGCAGCACCGTTCGCGCAACGCCGCCATGGCCTACCTGATGAAGGCGTTCGGCAACCTCGACAACGACGTCGACGCGGTGCTGCGCTGCTATTTCTCCAGCTGCGCGCTGGCCATGAGCTGCGTGGACCTGGCCGTCGCCCTGAACTTTCTGGCGGCCGAAGGCGAGGCCCGCGCCATCGGTCAACGCTTCGTCTCGCCGGGGCTGGCACGGCGGGTCAACGCGATCATGACCACCTGTGGCATGTACGACGCCGCCGGCGACTTCGCCTACCGCGTCGGGCTGCCGGCCAAGAGCGGTGTCGGCGGCGGCATCGTCGCGGTCGTGCCGGGCCGCATGACGGTCTGCGCCTGGGCGCCGGCGCTCGACGACAGCGGCAACTCGGTGGCCGCCCAGCACGCCCTGGAGCTGTTCGCCGAGCAGCTCGACGCCCGGCTGTCGACGGCATGAGACGCCGGCACGGTTTGCACCTCGCCCCATGACGCGCCCTCGGCCGGGCGGGTATACTGTCCCGCTCGAATGCGCAGCCATGGCGCTCGCCCCCCTTTGCCTCGTGCGAACGGGGGCATTTGCGATCCGGAGCCCGATATGTCCCAAGGTACGCTTTTCATCGTTTCCGCGCCCTCCGGCGCCGGCAAGACCACCCTGGTGCGCGAACTGATCGAGAGCCTCGACGGCATCCAGGTCTCGGTGTCGCATACCACCCGCCCCCGTCGTCGCGGCGAGGTGGACGGCGTCAACTACCACTTCGTGGAGGTCGACGAATTCCAGGCGATGATCGCGCGCGGCGAGTTCTTCGAGTACGCCCGGGTATTCGACAACTTCTACGGCACCTCGCGGCCAGCGGTGGAAGCGCTGCTCGAGGCCGGCCAGGACGTGATCCTCGAGATCGACTGGCAAGGCGCGCGCCAGGTCCGCGAACAGCTGCCCGAGGCGGTGTCGATCTTCATCCTGCCGCCGTCGCGGGACGAGCTCGAGCGGCGCCTGGCCAGCCGCGGCACCGACGAGCACGCCACCATCGCCCGGCGCATGCGCGACGCCGTCAGCGAGATGTCGCACTACGACGAGTACGACTACCTGGTGATCAACGACGACTTCACCACCGCCCTGCGCGAGCTGCAGTCGCTGGTGATCGGCCGGCGCCTGAGCCTGGCCCGGGTGCAGGAGAGCCATGGCCCACTGCTGGCGGCGCTATTGTCGTAGTCAGCCGCGGGCGCTCGTCATGGCCCCGGCCGACACCGCCAGGCCAGGCCCTTCCCGCTGCGGGCGCTTGTCACGGCAGCCGAACGTCGAGTAATCTAGTCTGTCCTGTTCCACCCGGATTGCCGCCGCTCGGCGGGAGTCCCCAAACGCTTTCGGGAAGACCCCATATGGCGCGTGTCACCGTCGAAGATTGTCTGGAAAACGTCGAAAACCGCTTCAAGCTGGTGATGATCTCCACCCAGCGCGCTCGTCAGCTGTCGCGCGGTTCCCGTGACGCCCAGCTGCCGTGGGAGAACGACAAGCCCACCGTGATGGCGCTGCGCGAGATCGCCGCCGGGCTGGTCGACCACACCGTGCTGGACGAGCCGATCGAGGCGCCGGTCAGGATTCGCCGCGAAGGCGAGCCGGGCATCGCCTTCGAGGAGTAAGGCTGTCACTCAAGGCGCGCCAATGTTCACCATCGACGACCTGGCCGATAGACTCGGCGGCTACCTTCCTCCCGACGAGATCCAGCAGGTCAAGCGCGCCTTCTACTATGCCGAGCAGGCCCACGACGGCCAGCGCCGGCGCTCCGGCGAACCCTATGTGACCCACCCCCTCGCCGTGGCCAACATCCTGGCCAACATGCACATGGACCATCAGAGCCTGATGTCGGCCATGCTGCACGACGTGATCGAGGATACCGGGGTGTCCAAGGAGGCACTGGCCGAGCAGTTCGGCAAGCCGGTGGCGGAGCTGGTCGACGGCGTCTCGAAGCTGACCCAGATCACCTTCGAGGACAAGGCCGTCGCCCAGGCCGAGAACTTCCAGAAGATGGTGCTGGCGATGTCGCGCGACATCCGCGTGATCATCGTCAAACTCGCCGACCGCCTGCACAACATGCGCACCCTGGGTGCCCTGCGCCCGGAGAAGAAGCGCCGCATCGCCCGCGAGACGCTGGAGATCTATGCCCGCATCGCCAGCCGCCTGGGCATCAATACCATTCGCGTGGAACTCGAGGACCTCTCCTTCCAGGCGCTGCACCCGATGCGCGCCGAGCGGATCAAGCGTGCCGTCTCCAGCGCCCGTGGCCACCGCCGCTCGGCGATCCGCCAGATCCAGACCGCCCTGCAGAAGAGCCTCGACGACGAGGGCCTGGCCGGCACCGTGGTGGGCCGCCAGAAGCACCTGCTGTCGATCTACAAGAAGATGCGCGACCAGCGCAAGCCGTTCGCCGAGATCATGGACGTGTTCGGCTTCCGCATCATCACCGAGGACGTCGACAGCTGCTACCGCATCCTCGGCGTGGTGCACAATCTCTACAAGCCGGTGCCGGGTCGCTTCAAGGATTACATCGCCATCCCCAAGGCCAACGGCTACCAGAGCCTGCATACCACGCTGTTCGGCAGCGGCGGCATGCCCATCGAGGTGCAGATCCGCACCCGCGAGATGGAAGCCATGGCCAACAACGGCATCGCCGCCCACTGGCTCTACAAGGCGGGCCAGACCGACCATCCCATCGCCGAGGGCAGCCACGCCCGGGCGCGGGAGTGGGTCAAGGGGCTGCTCGAGATGCAGCGCCACGCCGGCGACTCGCTGGAGTTCATCGAGCACGTCAAGAACGACCTGTTCCCCGACGACATCTACGTGTTCACGCCGCGCGGCGACATCATGGAGCTGCCCCAGGGCGCCACGGTGATCGACTTCGCCTACGCCGTGCATACCGACATCGGCAACAGCTGCATCGCCTGTCGCATCGACCGCCACCTGGCGCCGCTCTCGACCCGCCTGGAGAGCGGCCAGACGCTGGAGATCATCACCGCCCCCGGGGCGCGTCCCAACCTGGCCTGGCTCAACTTCGTGGTCACCGCCAAGGCGCGCTCGGCGATCCGTCACGCGCTCAAGCACCAGCAGCAGACCGAAGCGGTCCAGCTCGGCCGGCGCCTGCTCAACAAGGCCCTGGCCGACTTCGAGACCAGCCTGGAAGAGCTACCCGAACACGTGCTGCCGGAGCTACTCGACGAACTCACGCTGAAGAACGAGGAGAGCCTGCTGGAATCGATCGGTCTCGGCACCCGGGTGGCCCACGTGGTGGCGCGGCGCCTGGTCGACCTGCTGCACGGCGATGCGACCGAGGCCGGCGAGCGCACGCTCGTCTCCCAAGGGCCGATCGTGATCAGCGGCGCCGAGGGCATGGTGATCAAGTTCGCCCGCTGCTGCCACCCGCTGCCCGGCGACCCGGTGGTCGGGCACCTGTCGGTGGGCAAGGGCATCGTGGTGCACCGCACCGAATGCCGCAACCTCGACGAACTCAAGGGCGACCCCGACAAGCTGTTCGCCCTGGAGTGGTCCAACGAGATCAGCGAGGACTTCCCGGTGGCGCTGCGCATCGAGATCGAGAGCCGCCGCGGGCTGGTGGCCGAGCTCGCCAGCCTGGTCACCGACGCCGACGCCAACATCGAGCGCATCGGCATCGAGGAGCGCGACGCCCGGCTCTCCATCGTGCACCTGACCCTGGCGGTGCGCGATCGCGTGCACCTGGCGCGCCTCATCAAGCGCATCCGCAACCTGTCCCACGTCGGCAAGATCACCCGCGTCGGCAATTGACCCCGTTTCGGCCCGTTCGCCGCCGAGCGCGGCGAACGGGCCTTTCATTGACCTTTCACGACAACGCGAACATCACGAGGAGAGCGACATGAGCAACAAGGCCGTCATCAACACCGAAAAGGCGCCCGCCGCCATCGGCCCCTACTCCCAGGCCATCAAGGCCGGCAACACCGTCTATCTTTCCGGCCAGATCCCCCTCGACCCGGCCACCATGGAGCTCGTCTCCGACGACTTCGAGGCCCAGGCCCGCCAGGTCTTCACCAACCTCAAGGCGGTGTGCGAGGAGGCCGCCGGCTCGCTGGGCGAGATCGTCAAGCTCAACCTCTACCTGGTGGACCTGGACAACTTCGCGGTGGTCAACAAGGTCATGGAAGAGTTCTTCGCCAAGCCCTACCCGGCCCGCGCCGCGGTGGGCGTCAAGGCGCTGCCCAAGGGAGCGCAGTTCGAGGCGGAAGCGGTAATGGTCATCGGCGACTAGGAAAACCCACCTCTTTCCGAAACAGGACCATGAGACTTTTTGTCGCCCTGACCCCACCGCCCGAGCTGCGAGCGCGGCTCGGCGAGTTGGCGGATATCGCCCATGCCCGCTGCGGCGGGCGACGCATGCCCGACGCGAGCCTGCATGTCACGCTGACCTTTCTCGGTGAAGTCACGGAGGCGCAGGCGGCCGAGCTGGTCGCGTGGGTACAGGGCCTGTCCATCACACCCGGCGAGTGGCACATCAACCGCTGGGGCAGCTTCCGGCGACCCGGCATCGTCTGGCTCGGTGGCGACGAGGGTGCACCGGCGCTGCAGCGCCTGCAGGGGCGGCTCTGGGGCACCCTCGAGCCGCTGGGCGTCGGCGTGCGTCCCGCCCGATACATTCCACACGTCACCCTGCTGCGGCGGGCCACCGTCCTTGACCTGGATCCCTTTCCCCCCATCGCCCTGACGTGGTCCTATAATCAGTTGGAGCTGATCCAATCGACTATCGACGAGCGGGGTGCCCGCTACCGGAGCCTGGCCGTATCGCAGGGTTGAACTTCAGGGAAGGAAGCCCACCATCGTTTGGTGAGCCAATCATTGGCATACAAGAAAAGGGAGACAATCGGTGTTTCGGAAACCGTTCCTCGCGGCCAGCCTCTGTGCCGGCCTGGCCATGGCGATCAGTCCGATCGGCCTGGCCGATCTCTACGTGGCGGGTGGCATCACCAGCGAATCGGCCGCCGCCGCCCGCATCGAACTGGATACCCTGATCGGCCTCGAGCGCCTGCATCCGCAGCTTGACCTGCGCCTGGCGACCGGTCTGCTGCTGCTCGATGGGGATGAGAACGACGAGAACGCGGCCTGGCTGCTCACCCCGATGCTGCGCTACACCTTCGCCGGAAAGCGGGAAGTCTATCTCGAGGGCGGCATCGGTGCCGCGGTGTTTCTCGACGCACGAATCGGCTCACGCGATCTGTCGACCGCGTTCCAGTTCCAGGATCGCCTGGCGCTGGGGGGAACGCTGGGGCCCGGGGAGCTCACGTTGAGCGTCGCACACTACTCCAACGCCGGTATCAAGGATCCCAACGAGGGCATCGAGGTGCTGGCCCTGGGCTATCGTTTGCCGCTGTGAGCGTCGGCGGAGGGAATCCGCCGACGGCAGGAGCAGCCCGAACGGACAGGCGAGGCGGTCTCCCCCCTTCGTCCGTCGCGTCGGGTCCGGATCAGACCGGCTCGGCCAGGAAGCCACCCTCCTTCATGACATGGGCATAGCCCTCGCGATAACTGGGGTAGCGGAAGGCATAGCCCGTCTCGCGCAGGCGCGAGTTGTCGCAGCGCTTGCTCGCGCGCTTGCGCAGCGGCGCCTGAATCACCTCGGTGGGTTCGACCTTGAGCTGGCCGGCAAGCCAAAGCATGACATCGTGGAGCGGCTCCGGCGCACAGTCGCTGGCCAGGTAGAGATCGTCGAGCGGCTTGCCCGCCGCATCGAGACCGATCAGGTGGGCCAGCACGCCGGCACAGTCGTCGCGGTGGATGCGGTTGGAGTACATGGGCGGGGATTTCGGTGCGATGCGCCCCTCCTGCACCTGGCGGATCAGGCGATCCCGACCCGGCCCGTAGATGCCGGAGAAGCGTACCGTGGTCCCGGCCAGGGCGCTCTCGAGCAGCGCCTGCTCGGCCTCGCGCATCACCGTCCCGGAGAAGCCGGCCGCCTCCGCGGGGCTCTCCTCGTCGACCCGCTCCCCCTCCTTCTGCGCATAGACGCTGGTGGAAGAGACGAAGAACAGCCGCTGCGGCAGCGTCTCGCGCCCCTCGTAGGTGCGCAGCACCGCCTTGAGGCCATCGCAGTAGGCCGCCCGATAGGCCGCCTCGTCGAAGCGATCGGCGCTGAGGATGTAGACTACGTAATCGGCGTCGGGCAGCGCGGCCAGGGCCGCTTCGTCGCTCAGATCGAGCGGCAGCGGCTCGATGCCGCTACCTTCCAGCGCCACGGCGCTGCGGCGTGCGCCGATCACGTGGTGGCCGGCCTCCAGCAGCTCCCTGCCGAGCACCATCCCGATGTCGCCACAGCCCAGAATCAGTGTCGTTTTCTTCACCTTTCTCTCGCCCCCTGATAAAAAGTCCCTATTGAAAGTCATCTATCGTCCGAGAGGATGCCCCAAGGGCACCAGACATGACTCTAACAGAACTTCGGTACATCGTAACCTTGGCGCAGGAGCGCCACTTCGGAAGAGCGGCCGAGCGCTGCTTCGTCTCCCAGCCCACGCTGTCGGTGGCGGTCAAGAAGCTCGAGGAGGAGCTCGGCGTGGCGCTCTTCGAGCGCTCCAAGTCGACCGTGCAGGTCACCCCGTTGGGCGAGAAGATCGTCGAGCAGGCCCAGCGCGTGCTGGAGCAGAGCAGCGTGATCAAGGAGCTGGCCAACGCCGGCAAGGATCAGTTGGCCAGCCCCCTGCGCATCGGCGCCATCTACACCATCGGCCCCTACCTGTTCCCCCACCTGGTGCCCGCACTGACGCGCAGCGCCCCGCAGATGCCGCTCTACATCGAGGAGGGATTCACCGCCAACCTGCGACGCAAGCTGCGCAGCGGCGAGCTCGACGCGATCATCATCGCGCTGCCGTTCACCGAGACCGACGTGGTTACCAAGCCGCTCTACGAGGAGGAGTTCGAGGTGCTGATCCCGGCCGACCACGCCTGGGCCCGGCGCGAGTACATCGACAAGGAGGACCTGCTCAAGGAGCGTCTGCTGCTGCTCGGCGAGGGCCACTGCTTCCGCGACCAGATCCTCGAGGCCTGCCCCGCCATCAGCCACCAGCTCAATAGCCCGAGCAACACCCTGACCGCCGAGGGCGGCTCGCTGGAGACGATCCGCCACATGGTCGCCTCCAAGCTCGGCATCACCGTGCTGCCGCGATCGGCCATCGGCACCGGGCACTACGAGAGCGGGCTGCTCGCCAGCCGGCCGTTCAGGTCGCCGGCGCCGGCGCGCACCGTGGCGATCGCCTGGCGCGCCAGCTTCCCGCGCCCCAAGGCGATCGACGCCGTCACCGACGCCATCCAGCGGTGTCACGAGGCGCTTCCCGAATCGGCATGAGCGCTGACACGAAGGCGCTCGACGCGCCGGTCTCCTCGCTCAAGGGCGTCGGCGAAGCGCTCGCCGTGAAGCTGGCGCGACTGCGCGTGGAGAGCGTGGCCGACCTGCTGTTCCACCTGCCGCTGCGCTACCAGGACCGCACCCGCATCACGCCGATCGGCACCCTGCGCGCCGGTCACGAGGCGGTGGTGGAGGGCGAGGTCTCGGCCAGCGACGTGGTCAAGGGTCGCCGACGCAGCCTGCTGGTGCGGCTGCGCGACGGCTCGGGCATTCTCAGCCTGCGCTTCTTCCACTTCTCCCCGGCCCAGCAGCAGCAGTTCCGCCCCGGCACCCGGGTGCGCTGCTTCGGCGAGGCCCGCGCCGGCGCCACCGGGCTCGAGATCTATCATCCCGAGTACCGCCTGCTCAGCGCCGATGCGCCGCCGGTGGAGGATCACCTGACGCCGATCTACCCCACCACCGAGGGGCTGCACCAGGCGCGCCTGCGCGCGCTGATCGAGCAGGCGCTGGCCCGCCTCGACGAGGCGCCCGAGGCGCTGCCCGACTGGATCGGCGAAGCGCTGCGCTCGCGCTTCGGCCTGCCCGAGCTGCACCACTGCCTGCACGTGCTGCATCAGCCGCCTCCCGACGCCGACCCCGAGCGCCTGGCCAGCGGCAAGCACCCGGCCACCCGCCGCCTGGCGCTGGAGGAGCTGCTGGCCCACCGCCTGAGCCTGCAGCAGGTCCGCCTGAAGATTCAGCAGGACGGCGCCCCCGCGCTGCCCAGCGGGCGCAGCCTGCAGGCGCGCTTCCTCACCCAGCTGCCGTTCTCGCTGACCGCCGCCCAGCGCCGCGTGCTCGACGAGATCGGCGCCGACCTGGCCCGCGAGGTGCCGATGCTGCGCCTGGTGCAGGGCGACGTGGGGTCGGGCAAGACGGTGGTGGCCGCCATGGCAGCCCTCTCGGCCATCGCTGGCGACTGCCAGGCGGCGATGATGGCGCCCACCGAGATCCTCGCCGAGCAGCACTACCGCACGCTCAGGGCGTGGTTCGCCCCGCTCGGCATCGAGGTGACCTGGCTGGCCGGCAAGCTCAAGGGCAAGGCGCGGCTCGACACCAAGGCCGCCATCCTCGACGGCCGTGCGCGCATGGTGGTCGGTACCCATGCCCTGTTCCAGGGCGATGTGCACTTCCAGCGCCTGGGGCTCGCCATCGTCGACGAGCAGCACCGCTTCGGCGTGCACCAGCGCCTGGCGCTGCGCGAGAAGGGCGAAGCCGGCGGGCTGACGCCCCACCAGCTGGTGATGACCGCCACACCGATCCCACGCACCCTGGCGATGAGTGCCTATGCCGACCTCGACGTCTCGGTCATCGACGAGCTGCCCCCCGGGCGTACCCCGGTGAAGACGGTGGTGGTGCCCGACGAACGCCGCCCCGAGGTGGTCGCGCGCATACGCCACGCCTGCGCCGAGGGGCGCCAGGCCTACTGGGTCTGCACCCTGATCGAGGAATCCGATGCGCTGCAGTGCCAGGCCGCCGAGGCGACCCGCGACGAACTCACCGAGGCGCTGCCGGAGCTCGCCATCGGCCTGGTCCACGGGCGCATGAAACCCGCAGAGAAGGCCGCGGTGATGGACGCCTTCAAGGCCGGCGAACTCGACCTGCTGGTGGCCACCACGGTGATCGAGGTAGGGGTCGACGTGCCCAACGCCAGCCTGATGATCATCGAGAACCCCGAGCGGCTGGGGCTCTCCCAACTGCATCAGCTGCGCGGCCGGGTCGGCCGCGGTTCCAGCGAGAGCTTCTGCGTGCTGCTCTACCACGGGCCGCTGTCGGCCCACTCCCGTGAACGGCTGGCGGTGATGCGCGAGACCACCGATGGCTTTCGCATCGCCGAGAAGGACCTCGAACTGCGCGGGCCCGGCGAGGTGCTCGGCACCCGCCAGACCGGCCTTGCCCAGATGAAGATCGCCGACCTGGAGCGCGACGCCGATCTGCTCGAGCGCGTCGCGCCGCTGGCCGAGGCGCTGCTGGCCCGCCACCCCGAGGCCGAGCGCCCGCTGATCCGCCGCTGGCTGGGCGAGGAGGCGGGCCGCTACGGCCAGGTGTAGCGGGGCTCAGCCGGCCGCCGGGGCGGCGGTGTCGTCGCGCTCGTCCCGCGCCGCGATCAGCCGCTCGGCGGCGTCGGTCAGCGGTCCGAGCTGCTGGGCGATCAGCAGCAACTGCGTCTGCATCGGCCGATAGCCCTCCTCCTCCCAGGCCGGCGACCTGCCTTCGAGCCGCGCCAGCAACGCCTCCCGTGCCGCTTCGAACCCGGCAGCCGGTTCGCGCCGGGCCAAGTGATCCGCCAGCGTCTTCAGGTAGTCGGCGATGCACCGCCCCTCGGGCAGCAGCCGGGTGTCGCGAGCCTCCTCGCCGAGCCGCTGGCGGTGGGCTCCCAGCGCCGACAGGTAGCTCAGCAGGGTGTGTGACAGCACCAGGAAGCGGAAGCCGTCGTCGGCGATACGCCTGCGATAGGCCTCGGGCTCCTGCAGCACGTTGGCCAGCAGGGTCGACAGCGCCGCATCGGCGTTGTGCGCGTTGCGCCGCGCCAGGCGGTAGGCGAGGTCATCCCGCTTGCCGCTGGCGTACTGGTGCAGGATCTCCTCCAGGTAGCGGCGGTTGGCCTCGAGCGCATTGGCCGCCTCGCGGTGCAGGCGCCGCCCGTGCCAGTCGGGCAGGATGAAGAACACCGCCGCCCCGGCGATCAGCGCGCCGAGCAGGGTATCGAAGAGTCGCGGCCAGATCAGGTCGAAGCCGTCGCCGACCTGGTTGAAGCTGCACAGCACCAGCAGGGTGATGGCGGCAGTGGCGATCACGTAATGCCTCTCGCGGGTGGCGAAGAAGGTTACCCCGGCGATCACCGCGATCCCGGTCTGCAGCAGGGCGGAAGGGAACAACGTGATCGACGCCCAGCCGGCCACCAGCCCCAGCAGCGTGCCGGCAATGCGCTGGGTCAGGAAGCGCCGGGTAGCGGCGAAGTTGGGGCGGCAGACGAACAGCGTGGTCAGCAGGATCCAGAAGCCTTGGGCGGGGTGGATCCACTGCAGCAGGCCGTATCCCGTCAGCAGGGCGACGGGCAGACGAATGGCATGGCGGAAGGTGGGCGAGCCCACCGTCAGGTTGAGGCGCACTCGCTCCCAGGCCTCCTTCACGCTCTCGGGCGAGCGGTCGAACAGCGCCGCATCGGCCGGATCATCGCCGGCATCCGGATTGTGTCCGGTGGCCAGTCGCTCCTCGAGGGTGGCGAGGTTGTCGGCCAGGGCGCCCAGTGGGGGCAACAGTTCGCGCCACGCCGGATTGCGCATGGCCCGCAGGTGCTCGATCGAGGCGCGCAGGTCGGCCAGCGCCTGCTCGCTCTGGTCGTGCTCGAAGGGGCGGTTGAGCAGCAGCGCCTTGCCCAGCCGCTTGCACGCCTGACCCTGCTGGTCGAGCAGACGCTGGCAGCGAAACAGCACGTCGTGATGGAAGAACGCCTCGGTCAGTCGGGCATAGGGGTAGTGCGTGGAGCTGGCGCGCTCGTGGATCTCCTGGGCGATGAAGTAGAGGCGCAGGTAGCGGTTGAGCTTGCCCTCGCCGCGCTGCCCCTCGAGCCGGCGAAAGATCATCTCCTTGGCCTGGTTGAGCGCCGTCACCACGCGGCCGTTCTGCCGCGCCAGCGCCAGGCGGCGCGCCTCGATGTCGACGCCGCGCAGCGGCTCGAACAGCGTCGCCTTGAGCATCAGGTACCTGCCCAGCTCGCGATAGAGCTGGGCCATGCTCTGCTTGACCGGCTGGCGCGAGAAGAGCGCGCACCAGACCACCGAGATCGCGCCATACCAGGCCGCCCCCGAGAGGATCAGCAGCGTCTGGCTCCAGTCGCCCGCCTGTGGCGCGCCACCGTGGTGCTCGATGGTGATCATGGTGTAGAGCGACAGGATCAGCGTGCCGGAGGCGATGGTGGCGTAGCGCTGCCCGATGGCGCCGAGCATGACCAGCACGAAGGTCGCCACCCCCAGCCCCAGCGCGAACAGCCATGGCCAGGGAAACAGCCAGCGCACGACGAGCGCCGCCGCGGCGAAGCACACCAGGGTCACCGCGAGCGCCTGCAGCCGCCCCTGCCAGCTGTCGTCGGTCTCCGACAGGGCGCTGGCGATGATGCCCAGGAACAGCGGAATCACCAGGCCGATGTCGGCCAGCACCCAGCTCAGCAGCAGCGCGCCGCTGAAGGCGAGGAACACGCGCAGGCTGTAGGCGAACTTGTCGAGCGTCCACAGACGCCGCAGGGGGAGCGTGAGCGAGATCGGCATGGGGGCTCAAGGGCGCCATGTAGGAAGTCCAGGGGCCATTCTAGCCCACCCTAGACTTTCGTATAACTCATGATGCCTGGCGCGAGTCGGGCTCGGGCCGCTGGTGAGGGGAGTGTCCACGTCACCGCACGCCGTGTGAAGGCCTGCCGGGAGGGCGGTCAAAGCTGCTTGAGCAGCTTCTGCAGCTTCTTGAGATCGGCCGAGTCGCCGACCAGGCGTACCTTGCCGGCCATCATGCCGTCGAGGAAGGCCTGCTGGGTCGGCTTGCGCAGTACCCGAATGGCAGCGGCCTCGTCGTCGAAGCGCAGCTCCAGGTCGAGGTCCACCGGCAGCCCCGTACCGCTCTGGATGCCCTGCGGCGACATGCGAAAGTAGCGCGCGACGGAGAGATCCTCGGTGGCGATGCCCCAGTCGAGGCGGTGCGCCTCGGCAAGCGCCTGGCGGAACCCCGGCTTGCGCCGCAGGGCACGCTTGAGCATCAAACCCAGCAGCCACAGCACCAGTCGCAGCTTCATGTCGAGTCCGATTCGAGCCGTTGGGATGGACATCGCGGCCTGACGGACAGGCCGCGTCACGGGTGGATACGGCGAACGGATCAGCCCTTGCCGACGGCGTCCTTGAGACCCTTGCCCGGCTTGAAGGCAACGGTCTTGCTGGCCGGGATGGCCAGCGGCTGACCGGTCTGCGGGTTCTTGCCGGTGCGGGCGGCGCGCTCGCGTACGGTGAAGGTACCAAACCCGATCAGTGAAACGTCCTGCCCCTGGGCCACGCTACCGGTGATCTCGTCGAGAATGACGTTGAGCACCTGGCTGGCCTTGTCCTTGGAAAGTTCGGCACGCTCGGCAATTGCCGCAGCGAGTTCTGGCTTACGCATACTACAGCCCTCCTGGTATTGGCTATGTCCCGGCAAGGGTGCCGGTGAGTTGTTATTCATCAATGGTCAAGTTCGAGCCGCCTGCCACTTCCCCGGGAGAGCCCGTTCCCATGTGCGGGTTCGTCCCCTGCTCTTTGAAGCACCAAGCGCGTCGATCAACGGCGGCTCGCTCCGCGAAGCCGGCCGAGACGATGACGTGACTAGCCTAGCAACGGCGGCGTCGCTCGCGCCAGCTCAACTTTCCGCTTCACGCAGGCTCCTGTCAACGCAAAGCCGATCAAACGTTCGTCTTGATCTTCGGCACAGGCGGTCAGGTCGAAACCGCTCCCCTCGATTCGCCAGCGCACCGGAGCCGTCAGCGGAGGCAACGCCACCACCGGTAGCAGCGGCGTCTTGACCAGCACCGGCCAGGCGCCGTAGCTCACCCGGGTAGGCGTGCCGGCAAGCGTCTTTGCCAGCGCCTTGGCGCCGGCCTGCAGCGGCTGGACGTACATGGCGTTGATCCCGGCGACGCAGGCCACGTCGCCCAGCGCACGGATCCCGGGAGCCGACGTCGCCAGGTAACGGTCGACCCGGATGCCGGCTTCGCTCACCACCAGGCCGGCCGCCCGGGCCAGCTCGCTGCGCGGGCGCAGCCCCGTGGCCACCAGTACCAGATCGGCCTCGAGCCGCTGGCCGTCGTCGAGGTCCAGGCCGACGTCGCCTCCCGCCACTTCCAGTCGTTCCAGGCCACGTCCGAGGTAGAGCATCATGCCCGCTTCGCGGAACGCCTCGCCCAGTGCCCGGCCCAGCGGCTCCGGCAGCAGCCGCGGCAACGGCGCCGGCTCCGGCGCCACCAGGCTCACGGCATGGCCGCCCGCCGTCAGGTCGTTGGCGAATTCGCAGCCCACCAGGCCGGCGCCGACGATGGCCACCCGGGCAGGCCGATCCAGCGCCTCCAGGGCGGCATGGAAGGCGCGATAGTCGTCGAGATCGTTGATGGTGAAGACGCGCCCGGCGAGCGCCTCGGGAATGGCAAAGGGCACCGCGGGAGCGGCCCCGGTGGCCAGCACCAGCTCGCCGAAGGGCAGGCGCTCCACGCCGATGTGCAGGCAGCGCCCGGCCGGGTCGATGGCATCGACCCGCGTATGGGTGCGCACCACCGCACCCAGCTGCCCGGCCACCTCCAGCGCCGAGCGCGCCGCCAGCCGCTGCGGGGGCAGGCGTTTGGCGAAACCGGTAGAGAGCAGCGGCTTGGAGTAGTCGTCGCCGGCGTCGGCGGTGATCAGGGTGACGGGGCGCTCGGCATCCAGCATGCGCAACTGCTTGAGCAGGCCGATGCCCGCCATGCCGGAGCCGATGATAGTGAGGGGTGCGGTCATGAAGCTCCTCGCCGATGGCTGGGCCGTGACCTTATGGCGCGGCCAGCACGGGGAATCGTGTCACAGCCGCATGGTACACTATGCGCCCCTGATTCGACCCGGAGAGTGCCGGTGACCCGCAACCACACGGAGCGCCTCGCCAATTCCCCGCTGGCCACCGCCTGGCGCCCCCTGGCCGCGGGCCGACCGGCGATGAGCCCGGCGTGGTGGGCCTGGGTGGCCACGCGGGATTCGCTCACCGCGCGCCTGATCGAAGCCGGCGCCGGCCGCGCCTTCCGCGTGCGCCTGCTCGCCCAACGCCTGGGCAAGCCAAGCCTCGACGAAGCCCAGGCCTTGGGCCAGCCCCATGGCCGCCTCGCCTGGCTGCGGGAAGTGGCGCTGTGTCTCGACGAACGGCCCTGGGTGGTGGCGCGCTCGGTGGCGCCGCTGGCCCAGCTGCGCGGGCAGCGCCTCGAGCGCCTGGGCGAGCGTTCGCTGGGCAGCTGGCTGTTCCGCCAGCCCGACCTGCAGCGCAGTCCCATCGAGGTCACTGCCGCTCCGGCGCCCTTCCACCGCCTGCCCGGCCCCTGGGGGCGGCGTTCGGTATTCCGCCATGGCCGCTTCGCCGTGCTGGTGCAGGAGTTCTTCCTCGACGAGATGGCGGATGAATTGGTCTTGCCATCACGCTAGGATGATCGCCATCGAATGAGGAGACATCGATGGATCGCTCGCTGATGCGCCCCAAGGGGCTGGCCCGCGTGCCCGATTTCCTGCATCTGATGCGGCTGGACCGCCCCATCGGCACCTGGCTGTTGATGTGGCCCACGCTGTGGGCGCTGTGGGTGGCCGCCGCCGGCGTGCCCGAACGCCGCCTGCTGCTGATCTTCGTCGCCGGGGTCTACCTGATGCGCGCCGCCGGCTGCGTGATCAACGACTACGCCGACCGCCACTTCGACGGGCACGTCAAACGCACCCGGAACCGTCCGCTGGCCACCGGGCGCATCGGTGAGCAGGAGGCCAAGGGGCTGTTCGCGGGCCTGGTCGCCGCAGCCTTCGTGCTGGTGCTGTTCACCAACCCGTTCACCGTCATGCTGTCGCTGGTGGGCGTAGCGCTGGCCTTCGTCTACCCGTTCATGAAGCGCTATACCCATCTGCCGCAGGCGTTCCTCGGCGCCGCCTTCTCGTGGGCGATCCCGATGGCCTTCGGCGCCGTGCTGGGGCATGTGCCACTGGAGGCCTGGCTACTGTTCGCCGCCAACGTGGCGTGGACGGTGGCCTACGACACCGAGTACGCCATGGTCGACCGCGACGACGACCTCAAGATCGGCATCAAGTCCACCGCCGTGCTGCTGGGCCAGGCCGATCGCGCCGCCATCGGCCTGCTGCAGCTGGCGACGCTCGCGCTGCTGGGCTGGGTGGGGTGGCGCCTGGGGCTCGGCGTGTTCTTCTGGCTCGGCCTGACGGGCATGGCGGCCACCTTCGTCCACCAGCAGTTCCTGATCCGCCGGCGCGAGCGCGATCGCTGCTTCCAGGCCTTCCTCAACAACCACTGGTCGGGGCTGCTGGTGTTCGCCGGCATCGCGCTGAGCCTGTGGCCCGCGGCCGGTGCCTAGCCCCGCTATGGCGGGGTTGTCATCCAAGTGTCATGATGTCGTGGTGAGATCGTCACCGACCCGTCACTGACCGCGAGGCCTCGGGATGACCGCCAAGACCGTTCTGATCGTCGATGACGAAGCGCCGATCCGCGAGATGATCGCGGTGGCTCTGGAGATGGCCGACTACCGCGTGCTGGAGGCCGCCAACGCGCAGAGCGCCCACAGCATGATCGTCGACAACCAGCCCGACCTGCTGCTGCTCGACTGGATGATGCCCGGCACCAGCGGCATCGAGCTGGCACGCCGGCTCAAGCGCGAGGAGGCCACCCGCGAGCTGCCGATCATCATGCTCACCGCCAAGAGCGAGGAGGACAACAAGATCCAGGGCCTCGAAGCCGGCGCCGACGACTACATCACCAAGCCCTTCTCGCCGCGCGAGCTGGTGGCCCGGCTCAAGGCGGTGCTGAGGCGCACCACGCCGAGGGGCATCGAGGAGCCGGTGGAGGTCGACGGCCTGGTGCTCGACCCGGTCAGCCATCGCGTCAGCGCCGACGGCCGCGCGCTGGAGATGGGCCCTACCGAGTACCGCCTGCTGCAATTCTTCATGACCCACCAGGAACGTGCCTATACCCGCAGCCAGCTGCTCGACCAGGTGTGGGGCGGCAACGTCTACGTCGAGGAG
The DNA here is from genome assembly GCF_015992245.1 of Halomonas sp. SS10-MC5. Taxonomy (NCBI): domain Bacteria; kingdom Pseudomonadati; phylum Pseudomonadota; class Gammaproteobacteria; order Oceanospirillales; family Halomonadaceae; genus Halomonas; species Halomonas sp. SS10-MC5. Next base: position 4,377,121 of record NZ_CP065435.1, read on the forward strand.
CGCACCGTGGACGTGCACATCCGCCGCCTGCGCAAGGCGCTGGGCGATGCCCACCAGCATCTGGTCCAGACCGTGCGCGGCACCGGCTACCGCTTCTCCAACAAGGGCTGACGTGCGCCCCTGGAGCCATGAACTCTGGCGCCTCGGCCTGCTCGCTGCCGCCGGCGGCCTGGTCGGGTGGCTGTTCTCCGCCCCCGGGCTCGGGCTCGCCGCGGGTCTGGCCCTGCGCCTCATCTACCACCTGCGCCAGCTGCATGCCCTGCGCCGCTGGCTCGCCCGCCACCCCCACAGCGAACCGCCCGCGGCCACCGGACTGTGGGGCGAGCTGTTCGACCGGCTGTACCGCTACCAGAAGGGCCAGCGGCATACCCAGCATCGCCTGCAGGCGACCCTGAAGCGCATCCAGGAGTCCTCCGAAGCGATGCGCGACAGCGTGGTAATGCTCGACCCGCACGGCGACCTCGAGTGGTGGAACAGCGCCGCCGAGCGCATGCTGGGCCTCAAGGCCGCCCACGATCGCGGCCAGCACATCACCAACCTGGTGCGCGACCCGCGCTTCGTCGCCTACTTCAACGCCCGCGATTATCGCGAGCCGTTGACGCTCCCCTCGCCGGTCGACGAACGCATGGTGCTGCAGTTCCAGATCACGCTCTACGGCGATGACGAGCGCCTGGTGATGGCACGCGACATCACCCGACTGCATCGCCTGGAGGAGATGCGCCGCGATTTCGTCGCCAACGTCTCCCATGAGCTGCGCACGCCATTGACGGTATTGGCCGGCTACCTCGAGACCTACGTCACCTATGCCGAGCAGCTGCCGCCGCGGCTCGCCCAGGGCCTGGCGCGCATGCAGGAGCAGACCACCCGCATGCAGAACCTGGTCAACGACCTGCTGCTGCTGTCGCGCCTGGAGATCGACCGCGGCGGCGAGGATCACTTGCCGCTGGCCATGGCCGCGCTGCTCGAGGAGGTGCGCCGCGACGCCGAGGCGCTGGCGGCCGGCCGCCAGCAGATCCGCGTGGAGCTGAAGGAGGAGCGCTGCCTGCTCGGCAGCGACAGCGAGATCCACAGCGCGCTGTCCAACCTGGCCGCCAACGCGGTGCGCTACACCCCCGAGGGCAGCCATGTCGTGCTGCGCTGGACCTCGCACCCCAAGGGCGCCTGCCTCGAGGTGGAGGACGACGGCGAGGGCATCGACCCGGTGCACATCCCCCGGCTCACCGAGCGCTTCTACCGGGTCGACAAGGGCCGCAGCAGCGAGAGCGGCGGCACCGGCCTGGGGCTCGCCATCGTCAAGCACGTGCTGCTGCGCCACGACGCCCATCTCGAGATCGAATCCCGCCCCGGCCAGGGCGCGCTGTTCCGCTGCGTCTTCCCTGCCGTGCGCCTGGTGGCGGCCGAAACCGCAGCCGATCACGTCTCCGACCGGTAAGCGCGCGAGGGCATCACGACTCAGGTCGTGGCGAGGTCACGCTCGCCGCGATAGTGGCGGTCCCACATCAGCACGGCGCCGGCCACGGCGCCGGGCAGCAGGAACAGGTTGGCCAGCGGGATCCAGGTGATCAGCGTCACCCAGCCGCCGAAGGTGAGGGTCTGCCAGGAGCGCGAGGCGAGCCGGCGACGCATGTCGGAAAAGCTCACCTTGTTGTTGTCCATGGGGTAGTCGAGGTAGGTGATCGCCATCATCCAGGCCGAGAACAGCGCCCACAGGAAGGGCGCGGCGACGTTGAGCGCCGGCACCCAGCTGAGCACGAACAGCGCCAGCGCCCGCGGCAGGATGTAGCCCAGCTTGACCAGCTCGCGGCCCAGCGCGTCCACTGCAGTGCGCCCCAGGCCGCGGTCGTCGAGCGGTGGACGGCCGGTGGCCTCGACCTCCACCTTGGCCGCCAGGAAGCCGTAGAAGGGCGCGGCGATCAGGTGGGTGACCAGGGTGAAGGTGAAGAACACGATCAGTACCAGGCTGGCCACGAACAGCGGCCAGATCAGCCACTCCAGCCAGCCGAGCCAGGCCGGCACCAGGGCCATCCAGCCCTCCAGCCAGCCGCCGAAGTGGCTGACCACGTAATAGAGCATGGCCGAATAGACCATCAGGTTGATGGCGATCGGGGCATAGACGTAGCGGCGCAGGCCGCGGCCGTAGACCAGCCGCGTCCCGCGGGTCAGTGCCGTGAAGGCGTCCAGCATCAGGATCCTCTCTCGGGAAGCTCGCTCGGGGACCCTCACTCCTTGCGGGTCAGGGCATCCTCGTCGAGCTGGGCCGGGTCCATGTGGCGGATGTCGAGCCCCTTGACCAGGTAGATGACGTACTCGGCGAGGTTGTCGGCATGATCGCCGACCCGCTCCAGCGCACGCAAGATCCACATCACGTTGAGCACCGGGCCGATGGCACGGCTGTCCTCCATCATGAAGGTCATCAGCGAGCGCATGGCGCTGCCGTACTCGTCGTCGACCGACTCGTCCTCGTGCACCACCTGCAGGGCCAGCTCGGTGTCGAAGCGGGCGAAGGCGGTCAGCGCATCACGCAGCATGCGCCGCACGTGCTCGCTGATGTGGCGCACCTCGACCAGCCCGCGCACGTTGTTGCCGGCGTCGATCAGGGTCAGGGCATTGCGCGCGATCTTGCTCGCCTCGTCGCCGATCCGCTCCAGGTCGGCGGTGGCGCGAATCACCGCCAGCACCAGGCGCAGGTCGGAGGCCGCCGGCTGGCGCCGTGCCAGCACCCGGGTGCACTCGTCGTCGATCTTGAGCTGCATGGCGTTGACGTCGCGGTCGCGGTCGCGCACCTTCTCGGCCAGGCGGCTGTCGCTGTCGAGCAGCGCCTGGATCGCCTCCTGGACCTGCTGCTCGACCAGTCCGCCCATGGTCATCAGGTGGGTCTTGAGCGCCTCCAGCTCCTGGTTGAACTGGCGCGAGATATGCTGACTGTGGGTATCGCTGGTGATGTCCATGGTTCTCTCCTCGGGCTGGCGTGCCGGCCTCGTCAGGCCATGCGGCCGGTGATGTAGTTCTCGGTGCGGCGCAGGCTGGGGTTGGTGAACAGGGTGTCGGTGGGGGCGTACTCCACCAGTTCGCCGTCCTGCAGGAAGGCGGTGTAGTCGGAGACCCGCGCCGCCTGCTGCATGTTGTGGGTCACGAGGATCAGCGTCAGCTGCGACTTCAGGCCGCGAATCAGCTCCTCGATCTTGAGCGTCGAGATCGGATCCAGCGCCGAGGCCGGCTCGTCGAGCAGCAGCACCTCGGGGCGTACCGCCAGCGAGCGGGCGATCACCAGGCGCTGCTGCTGGCCGCCGGAGAGCGACCAGGCCGAGGCGCGCAGGCGATCCTTGACCTCGCCCCACAGCGCCGCGGCATTCAGCGCCCACTCGACGATGTCGTCCATGCGTCGGCGCGTCAGACCGCCCTGCAGGCGCAGGCCGAAGGCCACGTTGTCGTAGATCGACATGGGAAAGGGGTTGGGTACCTGGAACACCATGCCGACGCGGCGACGCAGCTCAGCCACCGCCACCTCGGGGGCGTGGATGTCCTCGCCTTCGAGCAGGACCCTGCCCTCGTGGCTCACCTCCTCGTTGAGGTCGTGCAGCCGGTTGAGCGCGCGCAGCAGGGTCGACTTGCCGCAGCCCGACGGGCCGATGAACGCCGTGACCCGGTGCCGGGGGACCCGCAGCGAGATATCGCGCAGCGCCGCCTTGCCGCCATAGGCCAGGCTCAGGCCCTCGATCCGGAAGCAGCTGGCCTCGGGGGGAAAGTCGATGATCGACCCCGAGCTGGGCAGGGGGCGGGACGGCAGGGTCATCGCTGGGTGTCTCTCCTCATGAACGCGGCTGCACGCCGTGGCGCACGCGAAAATGGTGGCGCAGAAAGATGGCAGTCAAATTAAGCACCAGGATCACCAGCACCAGCAGCAGCGCCGTGGCGTAGACCAGCGGCATGGCAGCCTGCACGTCGTTGCTGTGAAAGGCGGTATCATAGATGTGATAGCCCAGGTGCATGAACTTGCGCTCCAGATGGAGGAACGGGAACTCGGCGTCCACCGGCACCTGGGGCGCCAGCTTGGCCACGCCGACCAGCAGCAGCGGAGCCACCTCGCCGGCGGCTCGGGCCACCGCCAGGATCACCCCGGTGAGCATGGCCGGTATCGCCATCGGCAGCACCACCCGGGCCAGGGTTTCCAGCCGCGTGGCCCCCAGCGCCAGCGCGCCCTCGCGCTGCTCGACGGGGATCCGCGCCAGCCCCTCCTCGGTGGCCACGATCACCACCGGCAGCGTCAGCAGCGCCAGGGTCAGCGACGCCCACAACAGCCCGCCGGTGCCGAAGGTGGGGGATGGCAGGGCATCGCTGAAGAACCACTCGTCCAGCGAGCTACCGATACCATAGACGAACACTCCCAGGCCGAACACGCCGTAGACGATCGAGGGCACCCCCGCCAGGTTGCGTACCGCAATTCGCACCAGTTGGGTCCACCGCCCCTGATGCGCCACCTCGTTGAGATAGACCGCCGCCAGCACGCCGAAGGGTGTCACCAGCAGCGACATCAGCAGCACCATCAGCACGGTACCAAAGATCGCCGGCCACACGCCGCCGGCCGCGTTGCCGTCACGCGGCCCCTCGGCCAGGAAACGCCATACGCCGCCGGCCCAGGCGGCCAGCTTCTGCGACAGCGACATGGCGTTGGGCCGCCAGGCACGCAGCACCTCATCCAGCGGCTGTACCAGGCGCCGCCCATCGACGCTCTCGAGCAGCGCCACCTCGCCACGCATCGCCTGCTGCAGGTCGTACACCCGGGCGTTGGCCTCGGCCAGCGCACGCCGGGCGTCGCTGTCACCCTGGTTGGCGTCGAGCTGGCGGATCAGCGGCCTGAGCACCTCGCGGCGCAACCGCTCGCGCTCGCCGCGCAGCTGATCCAGCGCCGCCAGGCGCGCCTCGAGCCTGGCCCAGGCAGCCTGCTGAGGCGTCCCGCCGCGTATCGCTTCAACCGTGCCCACCGCCACCAGGCGGCCGATGAACTGGCCGTGACGGCGGCGCTCCAGCACGATCAGCTCCGGCGGAGTCCCGCTCGCGACGATGTCGTTCACCGGCAGCCAGTGCCAGGCCTGGCCGTCGAGGTCGCGGTTGGCGGTGAAATAGAGCCGCTCACGCCCTGCGCCCTCCTCCAGCGGCAGCTCGCGCACCGCGCGTCCGGCCAGCAGCCGGCCATCCTCCATCTCGACCTGCACCACCGTCGCCGGCCAGAAGTGGCCCAGCCCGCGGCCGGCGATGAGCAGCAGCAGCCCGCCCAGCATCAGCAGCGACAGTGCCACGCTACCGGCGGCGAGCCAGGCCCAGGGCCCTTCCGGGCGCGGCAGGCGACGCTTGCCGAGCTTCACCTGCGTCTCCTCACGGCGAACCCCCGAGCCAGCGGTAGCGACGCCGCAGTCGGCTCCTCACCACCTCGGCCAGGGTGTTGACCAGGAAGGTGAACCCGAACAACAGCAGGGCCGCCAGCAGCAGCAGCCGATAGGCCTCGCTGCCGGGAACGGCTTCGGGCAGCTCGACGGCGATGCCCGCCGCCATGGTGCGCATGCCCTCGAAGGGGCTGAGGCTGATCAGCGCAGTGTTGCCGCTGGCCATCAGCACGATCATGGTCTCGCCCACGGCGCGGCCGGCGCCGATCATCACCGCGGCAAAGATGCCGGGGGCGGCGGCCGGCAGCACGACCCGCCACAGGGTCTGCCAGCGCGTCGCGCCCAGCGCATGGGCCCCCTCGCCGAGCCGGCCCGGCACGCCCGAGAGGGCATCCTCGGCCAGCGCATAGACGCTCGGCATCACCGCGAAGCCCATCGCCAGCCCCACGATCATGGCGTTGCGCGTGGCGTAGTCGAGCCCCAGCTCGGCATCCAGCCAGACGCGCAGGTCGCCACCGAACAGCAGCGCCTCGACCCCGGGCGAGAGGGTCAGGCCGAGCGCTGCCAGCAGGGCCAGCCACGGCACCAGCCACACGCCGGCCCAGGCCAGCGGCAGCCGGCGACGCCCCGCCGAAGGCAAGCGTCGCCACAACGCCGCGGCCAGCAGCACGCCCAGCGGCAATATCAGCAGCAGCGCCAGCGAGCCCGCCAGGTGGCGCTCCACCCAAGGCGCCAGCACCAGTCCGGCAACGAAGCCGATGACCACACCGGGAAGCGCTTCCATCATCTCCAGGGTGGGCTTCATGCGGCTGCGCAGCCGCTGCGACATGAACATCGCCGAGTGGATCGCCGCCCCCAGCGCCAGGGGAATGGCGAAGGCCATCGCCCAGAAGGCCGCCTTCAGCGTACCCCAGGCCATCGGCGTGAGGGTCAGGCGGATTCGTGCCGAGTCGAGGCTTCCTCCCAGCAGGGCCGGCAGAACCTCCATCAGCAGGAACACGCCAATGGCCAGCACGGCCACGATCACCCCGATCCCTCCGGCCATGATCAGGACGGTGGCCAGCCGATCGCGCTGCCGGCGCCACCCGGATCGCGAGGAAGGGGAAGCGGGAAGGGGTTCTATCATGATCGGCAGCCTATAACGACTCGATGACAGTTGGATGACAGCGTCACGGCGGCGGAGCGTCCAGTCCCAACCGCTCACGCTGGGACGCCAACGCCGCCTCCGAGAGCGCCACGAACCCCAGCTCGGAGACCGTCTGCTGGCCCTCGGGCGAGAGGATGAGTTCCAGCAGCGCCCGCTCCGGCCCCGACAACGCCTCCCCAGGGGGGAGGTTGGCGTAGAGGTAGAGCGAACGGCTCAACGGATAGCCGCCCCGGCGCACCTGCTCGGCATCGGGTAAGCGCCGCGTGCCCTCGTGATCCTCCAGGGCCAGGGCCTTGACCCCCGGAGTCAGATGGTTGAGCCCGACATAGCCGATCGCCCGGCGACTCTCCGTCACCGCCGCCGCCACGGCGGCCGATCCGGGATGCTCATTGAGTCGCTGCCGGTACTGGCCAGCACACAGGGCATGCTGGCGAAAGAACCCATGGCTGCCCGATGCCGGGTTGCGCCCGTGCAGCTCGATACGCCCGGCCCGGTCATCGATGCCCAGCTGCTGCCAACGGGTGATGTCGCGTTCACCGCCGCAGCGGCGGGTGCGGGAGAAGATGGCATCGACCTCGGTCAGGCGCAGCGATTCCAGCGCATGGTGGCGATGGACGATGATCGCCAGCGCATCGCGGGCCACCTCGACTTCCACCGGGGCATAGCCGTGGCGCTGGACGAAGGCGCGGCGCTCCTCCTCGTCCATCGGCCGCGACATGGGGCCGAGCCGGGTGGTACCGGCCGCCAGGGCCGGCGGGGCACTGGCCGAACCGCTGGCCTGCAGCTGCAGGCGAATGCCGGGGTGTCGCTCGCCGAGCTGCTCGCCCCAGCGCAGCATCAGTCCGGCCATGGTGTCGGAACCCACGACGCCCAGGGTACCGACCGGCGGCTCGTCAGCCTGGGCCATCGCGGCCAGCAGCGCCAGCAGAACGGTAAGGCAGCCGTGGCGTAGCTTGCAGCGGCCAGGCCGCCTGCCGATGGGAATCATGCCGGCCTCCTCATGGCTGTCGAAGGATTGTCGGAGTCATGCATCGACTGGGGCGGCTTGTCGCAGCGCTGGTGAGCGCAGGCCACGGCGTATAAGATGGCCCACTGCAATCGCTGCGATGCAATATCAGCGCCCACAACAACAAGCCGAGCTTACGACATTCCATGACCGACCTCGACGATATCCCCGCTCCCCAAGGGCAACTGACCCTCAAGTTACTGGCCAACCGCCAGGATACCAACCTCTACGGCGACATTCCCGGAGGCTGGCTGGTGCGCCACATGGACCAGGCCGCCGAGCTGGCGGCGGGTCGCGAAGCGCATGGCCGCACCGCCACCGTGGCCATCGAGACCATGGATTTCCTGTGCCCGGTACGCGTCGGCTCGATGGTCAACATCTACACCGCCGTACGCGAGATCGGCCACAGCTCGATCAAGATCGACGTGGAGGTGTGGATCCGCCAGCCCCACGAGCGCGAGACCAGCGAACTGCACAAGGTCACCGAGGCCCGCTTCGTGATGGTGGCGCTCGACGACAAGGGGCGCATCCGCGCGGTGCATCAGCCCGGCTGAGCGACGCCGGGATCTGAACGAGACGAGGGCGCCTGATGGCGCCCTCGTGGCTCGATCCGGTCGGACAGCGTTCACTCGACGAGGCTGTCGCGGGCCTTGAGGTAGGCAAATTCGCCGGCATCGTTGGAGGGGCGGACCAGCTTCTGGAAGGCCTGGTAGGACTCGTAGACCTTGGCCGAGTCGGGGTCGCTTTCCACCTGCTCCTGGATCACCGCCCGCGAGGCCTCGTAGAGGGCCTCCATGACGTCCTGCGGGAAGCTGCGCAGCTGCACGCCGTGCTCCTCCACCAGCGTATCCAGCGCCTGCGCGTTGCGATAGGTGAACTCGCTGTACATCGCCAGGTTGGAGGCCCGCGCCGCCTCGGTCACCACCGCCTTGAGATCGTCGGGCAGCTCGTTCCAGGCATCCAGGTTGACCGTGCCCTCGAGCACCGCCGACGGCTCGTTCCAGGACGAGGTGTAGTAGTAGTCCGCCACCTGGTGCAGGCCGAAGGCCAGGTCGTTGTAGGGGCTGACCCAGTCGGCGGCATCGAGCACGCCGGTCTGCATCGAGGTGAAGATCTCACCGCCCGGCATGTTCACGGTGGTCACGCCGATACGGTTCATGGCCTCGCCGGCCAGGCCCGGCAGGCGCAGCTTGATGCCCTGGAGGTCGTCGAGCGAATTGATCTCCTTCTTGAACCAGCCGCCGGGCTGGGTACCGGTATTGCCCACCGGGAACGGTTTGAGATTGTGCTTGGCGTAGATCTCGTCCCACAGCTCCTGGCCACCGCCGTGGTAGAGCCAGGCGTTGGTCTCGGTGGTGTTCATGCCGAACGGCACGGCGGTGAAGAACTGCGAAGCGGCGACCTTGCCGCGCCAGTAGTAGGCGGCGGAGTGGCCCATTTCGGCGGTACCGGCGGCGACGGCATCGAACACCTCCAGCGGTGGCACCAGCTCGCCGGCGCCGTGGACGCGAACCCGCATGCGGCCGTTGGAGAGCTGCTCGATACGCTTGGCGAAATCGTTGGCCCCGGTACCCAGGGCCGGGAAGTTGGTCGGCCAGGAGGTGACCATGTCCCAGGTGATGGTTTCCTGCGCCTTGGCGGTGGAAACGAAGGGGGCGGCGACGACACCGGCGGCACCCAGGCCGGCGGTCTTGAGGAATTTACGGCGTTGCATGGCGAGCCTGACTCCAGTGATTATTCTGAGTCGCGTCTAATCAAGCGCGATGTGTCCGCCTGTGAGTATGCTGAATGCCCATTTGGGCAGCAAGGCCGCCTTTTGACGTAGACGTCAACGTACCCAGGGATACGCGGCGTATTCCTACAGGGGGGTGAGCTTGGCGAACCCAAGCACCAGCCACTTGTCGCCCTCGCCCTCGAAGCTGACCTGGACCCGCGCGCGGGCGCCTTCGCCCTCGGCGTTGAGGATCACGCCCTCGCCGAACACCGGGTGCTGCACCCGCTGGCCCAGGCTCAGACTGGGCAGGTCGCCGCCGGGATCGACCGAGGTCTGACGCGAGAGGCCCACCGCCGGGCGCGTGGCCGTCACCGGCCGCGAGATCTGGCCGCGCAGGCGCACCTCTTCCAGATACTCGGCGGGGATTTCGCGTAAAAAGCGCGACGGCCGCTGGAAGGTCTCCTTGCCGTGCAGACGGCGGATCTCCGAGTGGGTGAGGTAGAGCTTGCGCATGGCGCGGGTCAGGCCGACGTAGCAGAGGCGGCGCTCCTCCTCCAGGCGGCCCGGCTCCTCCAGCGACATCTTGTGCGGGAACAGCCCCTCCTCGACCCCGGCGATGAACACCACCGGGAACTCCAGACCCTTGGCCGAGTGCAGCGTCATCAGCTGCACGCTGTCCTCGAACTCGTCGGCCTCGTGCTCGCCGGCGTTGAGCGCCGCCTCGGCGAGAAAGGCCTCCAGCGCCACGACACCCTCGCCGGCCTCGGGCGGGTCGAAGGATTCGCCCTGGGTGAAGGCGCGGGCGGCATTGATCAGTTCCTCGAGGTTCTCGACCCGGGCCTGCCCCTTCTCGCCCTTCTCGTTGCGATGATGCTCCACCAGCCCGGAGCGCTCGTTCACGTGATCGATGATCTCGTGCAGTGACATGCCGGCGGTGTCGTTGTCGAGCCCTTCGATGAGGTCGGCAAACGCCTGCAGCGACGCGCCCGCGCGCCCCTTCAGCGCGCCGTCCATGAGACCGTCGTGCAGTGCCTGCCACAGCGACACGCCGGCCAGGCGGGCGCGTTCGCGCACCTGCTCCACGGTACGGGTGCCGATGCCCCGCGGCGGCACGTTGATGATGCGCTCGAGAGAGGCGTCGTCGTCACGGTTCAGCAGCAGGCGCAGGTAGGCCAGGGCGTTCTTGATCTCGAGGCGCTCGTAGAAGCGCTGGCCGCCGTAGATGCGATAGGGCATGCCCTGACGGATCAGGGTCTCCTCGAGCACCCGCGACTGGGCGTTGGAGCGGTAGAGGATGGCCACGTCGCGGCGTCGGTAGCCCTCGTCGACCTTCTCCTTGATGGTGTCGACGATGAAGCGCGCCTCATCCAGGTCGTTGAAGCCGGCATACACCGAAATCGGCTCGCCGCGGGCGCCGGCCGTCCACAGCTCCTTGCCCATACGCTCGGCGTTGTGGCTGATCAGGGCGTTGGCGGCATCGAGGATGGCGCTGGTGGAGCGGTAGTTCTGCTCCAGGCGCACGGTATGGGTGGCCGGAAACTCCTGCTCGAAGCGGCGGATATTCTCGATCCGTGCCCCGCGCCAGCCGTAGATCGACTGGTCGTCGTCGCCCACCACGGTCATCGGTGTCTTCATGCCGGTGAGCAGCTTGAGCCAGGCGTACTGCAGGGTGTTGGTGTCCTGGAACTCGTCGACCAGCACATGGGCGAAGCGCTCCTGGTAATGCGCCAGCAGCGCCGGCGTATCGCGCAGCAGCTCGAGGCTTCTGAGCAGCAGCTCGCCGAAGTCGACCAGGCCGCCGCGTTCGCAGGTGAGCTGATAGCGCTCGTAGAGCTCGACCATCTGGGCCATGTAGGCATCGCCGTGCACGTCGACCTGATGCGGGCGCAGCCCCTCCTCCTTGCAGCCGGAGATGAAGTACTGCACCTGACGCGGCGGGTAGCGCTCGTCGTCGATCTGGTGATCCTTGAGCAGGCGCTTGATCAGGCGCAGCTGGTCGTCGGTATCGATGATCTGGAAGTGCTGCGGCAGCCGCGCATCCTGCCAGTGGGTGCGCAGCAGGCGATGAGCGATGGAGTGAAAGGTACCGACCCAGACGTTGCGCAGCGACAGCCCGAGCAGCGCCTCGAGGCGCGTACGCATCTCGCGCGCCGCCTTGTTGGTGAAGGTCACGGCCAGCACGGCATAGGGAGACAAGCCCTCAGCCTGCATCAGCCAGGCGATGCGATGCACCAGCACCCGGGTCTTGCCGGAGCCGGCCCCGGCCAGCACCAGCATGTTGCCCTGGGGCGCGCTCACCGCCTCGCGCTGGGCCGGGTTCAACTGATCGAGGATCGCCGTGACGTCGTCCATGGGGAGGGCATCGCTGCTTGAAAAATGGATCGTCAGCTTAACATATCCGCCCGCAGGGGCGCGGGAGGGAAGAGGGAAGCCAATTGTTTCCCCTTCCCTCTTCAAGCGGCATAGCCGCGCTCTTAGGCGCGAAGCGCCGATCTTTCATCTATGAGCGGCGAAGCCGGGTCAAGGCTTGCCTTCCTGTTCCGGAAACCTCAACGGCGTCAAGCTCTTCTTGACTGCCTTGAGCTGCTCGGCGAGCTTCGGCCCGCGGGTCTTGGCCACGCCCACGGCGAGCACATCGACCAGCACCAGGTGGGCGATGCGCGAACTCATCGGCGTGTAGATCTCGGTGTCCTCGTGCACGTCGATGTAGAGCGGCAGGGTCACCTCCTCGGCCAGCGGCGAGCCGCTGGGGCACAGGCCGATCACCGTGGCCCCGGCCTCACGGGCCAGGCGCACGCTGGCCACCAGGGCACGGGTGCGGCCGGTCTGGGAGATCGCCACCACCACGTCGCCCTCCTTGAGGGTCACCGCCGACATGTTCTGCATGTGCGGGTCGGCGTAGGCGGCGGTGGAGATCTGCAGGCGGAAGAACTTGTGCTGGGCGTCGAAGGCCACCGCGCCGGAGGCGCCGAAGCCGTAGAACTCGACCCGGTTGGCCATCGCCAGGGCCTGGATCGCCCGGCTCATGGCGTCGTTGTCGAGCCGGTCGCGCACCGACAGCAGGGTGCCCACGGTGGAGTCGAAGATGCTCTGCGAGAACTCGGCGACGGAATCGTCGTCGTTCATCGAGAACTGGGCGAACTGGCTGCCCGAGGCCAGCATCTGCGCCAGCTTGAGCTTGAAGTCCTGGAAGCCGTTGCAGCCGAGGGCCCGGCAGAAGCGCACCACGGTCGGCTCGCTGACCTTGGCCTCGGTGGCCAGGTCGACGATGCGCATGTGGATCACTTCGTCGGGGTTGCGCAGCACGAAGCGCGCCACTTTCTGCTCGGAGCGGCGAAAATGCTCCATGCGGCGTCTCATTTCATCGAACAGGGCGCGGCTCACGCGGAACTCCTTGGTTGACGAACGCAGGGGTCAGTATGCCTGATCCCGCCCCGCTTGGGGGAGTTTCCCGGCGGGGAGCGTGGAATGGCCCACTTCGTCACGAAACTGTCAAGTAGGGTATAGTAAAGATGCTGTGATTTGATCTTGCTGGACGAGAGAAGATAAGGCACAGAAGAAGAAGGGAGAGTCGATCATGAGTAAGGTCGAACGGGTCACTTCCGTCAAGAACGAACTTCTCGACATCTTCATGAGCATCAACGTCGCCGAGCACGAAAAGCGCTCCCGCAGCGCCGCCCAGCGCAACCTGCGCGCCCGACGCGGCATCGAGCTACACCAGGAGTTCAAGCAGCTGGAGCGCGACATCGCCGACCTGGCCGACGAGGAGAAACACTGAAGCGGCCGCCCACCGGCGGCCGTTCGCTACCCACGCCAGGCCCCGCAGCCCGGGGCCTGGAGGGAGGCCTTAGCCCAGCAGCGAGTGCAGGAACACCGCGACCACGCCCAGCGGCGCCACGTAGCGCGCCACCACCACCCACAGCGACTGACCGGCACCGGAGAGATTGAGCTCGGCGGCCACGCTCTGGCGATCCAGGCACCAGGCGACGAACAGGATCGCGCCGAGCCCCGTCAGCGGCAGCAGGATCTTGCTGGTGAAGGTGTCCAGCAGATCGAACACGTTGAGCCCCAGGATCAGGAACTCGCCCAGCAGGTTGAACGAGAGCAGGGCGAGGATGCCCAGGGCCCAGACCGCGACGCCGCTGACCAGAGTGGCCACGACGCGCGACAGCGGCGTGCGCTCCTCGACGAACTCCACCACCGGTTCCAGCAGCGAGATGGCCGAGGTCAGGGCGGCGAACGTCAGCAGCAGGAAGAACATCAGCCCCAGCAGGGTACCGCCGGTCATATTGCCGAAGGCCAGCGGCAGCGTGACGAAGATCAGCCCCGGTCCCGAGTTGAGGTCCAGCCCGTTGGCGAACACGATGGGAAAGATCGCCAGCCCCGCCAGCAGGGCGATGCCGGTATCGAGGAGGATCACCGTGCGGGCGGTACCCAGCAGGTTGACCTCCTCGCCCAGGTAGGAGCCGTAGGCCATCATGATGCCCATGCCCAGCGACAGGGTGAAGAAGGCCTGACCCATGGCGGCCAGCACCACCTCACCGCTGATGGCGCCCCAGTCGGGCCGGAACATGAAAGAGAGCGCCTCGCCGAAATGCCCCGTCGTCATGCCGTAGCCCACCAGGACCAGCATCAGGATCACCAGCGCCGGCATCATGGTGCGCACGGCCCCCTCGAGCCCCTTGGTCACGCCGCGGGCGACGATGCCGATGACCAGCAGCATGAACACGGTATGCCACAAGAGCAGGGTAACGGGGCTGCCCAGCATACCGGTGAAGACGCCGCCGACGCCCTCGGCATCCTGGCCGCTGAAGGTGCCGGTGATCGAACCCAGCGTGTAGGAGAGCGACCAGCCGCCGATCACGCTGTAGAAGGAGAGAATCAGGAAGGCGCCGAGCACGCCGCTCACGCCCACCAGCACCCAGGCCGGCAGGTGTCCGCCACGGCGGGCGAGTTCGGCCATGGCATTGATCGGGTTCTCCTGGCCACGCCGGCCGATGAGCCACTCCGCGACCAGGATCGGCAGGCCGATGACGGCGATGCAGAGCAGGTAGACCAGGACGAAAGCCGCCCCGCCGCTCTCGCCCACCATGTAGGGAAACTTCCAGATATTGCCCAGCCCCACCGCCGAGCCAGCGGCGGCGAGCACGAAGGTCATCTTCGACGACCATTGCGCATGTACGAGTTTAGACATGACTCACCTGTTGTTGTGTATCTGGTTGTTGATCTTTCTCAAGCGCAAAAACTCAGTAGATCGGAAGGTTTCTGGCTCGAATGTCGGCAAATTTATCCGATCATACGCTCGAACGCCAGTTGCGATGGCGGTCAGAACAGGCGCGCTTGCCGCTCCCCGGCGAAATCGCTCAAAGGCGACAGGCCGAGGGCGCCGGCAAGCGCCTGGAAAAGCCGTCTCGCCAGCTGCGGAGCCTGTCGGTTGTCGGCGGTATGCACAAACAGAAAAGGGGTTTTCCCCTGATTTATCCACAACCTGATCTGGCCGATCCAGGGCTGGAAGTAGCGAAGGTTGATGGTCTCGTCCACATGACCGATGAAGCGAATCAGCGGCTGGCCTCCCGTGGAAAGCACGTGTAATGGGCATCTTGGTTTTTCATTCTGAGCGTGGGCCAGTGCCGGATCGCCCCTTGCCGGGGTCGAGAAAAGCGCACGAACGTCGAGCATCGCGCGGTTGGCGCCGTGAGTTATCAACAGGCGGTTCAAGGCGACTTCTGCTGTCCCCTTGTGGAAAAACTCGGGGTGGCGGACCTCCACGGCGCAGGGGATCCCGGTCGGCCAGCGCGCGAGCAGCGCCTCGAGGCGGGCCAGTTCGGCGAAGCCGAAGTCGCGCGGCAACTGAACGAGCAGCGGCCCCAGGCGCTCGTGCAGCGGGGCGAGCGAATCGACGAAGGCGTCGAAGTCCGCTTCGATGTTGTGAAGGCGCCGCTCGTGGGTCAGTGCCGCCGGCAGCTTGAAGCAGAAGCGAAAGTGCGGAGGGACCAGGCGCGACCAGGCGGCCGCCGTCTCCGCCCGGGGTGCGCCACTGTAGAAGGTGGTGTTGCCCTCCACCGCGGAGAAGACCCGGGCGTAGTCCGCCAGCCAGCCTGACTGGCCCGCGTAGGGCGGATAAAGGGAGCCACACCACTCGGGGTTGGCCCACATGGGCAAACCCAGATACAGTCCGGACAACCTTGTCATGCTCCTGTAACAAAAATAATCGGAAGCGACGCGCCGCGAGTGGCAGCATGAGCTGCCCCGCCGCACAAGGAAGACGCGCCCACCACCGCGCTACAACGCCCATGGAAACGACGCTCAATCTTGCCCTGTTCACCCGCCTGAACGCTGCACCCGACAGCGATCCTCGCCTGCTGCTGCTGGCGGAGGTGTTCGCCGTCTATCTGATCTGGATGGTGCCGGCCCTGCTGGTCATCGGCTGGCTACGCGGCAGCGACCGTTTGAAGCGTCCGCTGCTCGAGGCCTTCGTCGCCACCCTGCTCGCCCTGGCGGCGAGCTGGCTGCTCGGTTTCCTCTGGCCCAGCCCGCGGCCCTTCATGGTCCCGGTCGGGCAAACCTTCCTGGAGCACGCCCCGACCCCCGGCTTTCCCAGCAACCACGCAACGATCATGCTGACCATGGCCTTCAGCCTGCTGCTGCATGCCGGCACCCGGCGTATCGGTCGCTATCTGCTGCTGCTGGCACTCCCGGTGGCCTGGGCGCGGATCTTCCTCGGTGTGCATTTCCCGCAGGACATGCTCGGCGCCCTGCTGCTGGCGGCGGTCACGGCCACGCTGGTCGGCGCCAGCCGCACCTGGCTGATCCTGCCGTTCTATCACCACGTGGCCATGCGGCTCTATCGCCTGCTGTTCGCCCCGCTGATCCGGCGTGGCTGGGTGGCGCGCTGAGCGCGCCAGCCAGCCATCAACGCGCCGCAGATCGGTTCAGAACTGGCCCAGCAGCCACTCGCCGGGTTCGCCGTTCATCCGCAGTTGGCCATCCTCGAGCTGCAGGTGCAAGGAGTAGCGGTCCCCTTCCTCGCGACGCACCACGCCGAGCTCCAGCATCGGCTGCAGGCCTTGGGCGACCATCTCCTTGGCCATCGCATCGAGTTCGTTGTCCGAGATCATCACCCCGTACTGCTGTCGCAGCGACTCGCGGGCGACCTTGTGCAACAGCAGCGCGGAGGCGTTCACGCTCAGGTCCAGGCGATTGTCCGGCGCCAGCAGCTTGTGCTGATCGAAGGCGTCGAGATCCTCGAGGGCCAGGTCGGCGTCCAGTGACAGGTCGGCATCCGCATCGCCGATGCTGAACGACACCGGCTTGAAGGTGAAGGCGGAGCGACCGGCCATCAGCGTCTCGCTCGCCTGCTCGATACGTTCGAACACCGGGAGCACGGCGTCGGGGTCGTCCAGGCTGAAGACGTCGATCGCTTCGTAGACCAGTTGCCACAGCGTGTCGTACGCCTCTCGCGGAAGCTGGCCATAGCTCGACTCGAGGTGGAACGCGATCGGCTCTTCCATGCCTTGGATGCGTAGATCCCGGGACGCGACCAGCTGCGCCACCCGGAACTGCGAATCGGACTCCGGCTCAACGTCCAGGCGATAGTTCACGCTCTGCGCTTCAAAGCCCGGCGACTGCTGCTGGCGTACCGTCATGCCGTCGAGGTTCAGCCCAAGCTGGCCGTACCAGCTGGTCTCGCCCTGGCGTGTCGCCTTGAAATCGGCCTCGATGCCTTGCAGGGTCAGGAACAGCTCAGGCTCCTCGGCCTCGAAGCCCCGCATGGCAAAACGGCTGTCGACGCTCGCGAAGCGCCCCTGCTCGTCGAAGTCGAGCTGGACCTCGACGTTCTGCCCATCGATTCGCGAATCGCCCGTCTGCGCCGGGTCACGGCTCTGGCTCAGCATCGGGCCATCGTCGGAGGTGAAGGTGACCTCACGCAGCACGCCCTGGGGGAAGGAGACCACGAGGTTGGAGGTGGCACCTTCGAAGGTATGCACGGCACCAGGCTCCTCCAGCCGGGCCTGCCCCAGGCGGTTGCTGCTGCGGTACTCGCCCATGGTCGGGTCGTAGCGGAAATCGCCACCCAGGTAATCGGCGACGTAGCGCATGTCGAATCCCGCCTCGCTGAGCAGCGGACCTGCGACCAGCGTCATCTCCTGGGGGGCCCATTCGCCCTTCACCACGCGATCGAAGCCCACGCTTGCCTCGTAGCGCGAAAGAGCGCCGGCCTCCTCCCACTGGACCAGCTGATCGAACAGCCAGCCCGACGCCTCGATCCGCCCCTCGAGGCGGGCCAGAGCGCCCATGAAGGGACCGTGGACGATGCGGTCGCTGATGGCGATCCGCAGCGGCTCGCCCTCGAGCTCCAGCGCCATGTCCTCAGCGAGCAGCCGTTGGTAGGCCTGGGCGAACTCCGGCTCGAGAACGAGTTCATAGCTGGCTCGCGCTTCGAACCAGCCCCTCTCGTAACTCGGGTTCTCGATCTGGATATATTCGAGGCTGCCGAACTGGTGAAGGTAATCGGCATACTGTCGCTCTATCTGGCGCCCCATCCAATGGGGGGCCCCCAGGCCGGCGATGAGCGCTAACCCGACGACGGCCGCCAGCGGTTTCTTCAGGGAGTTTCCCTGCTGCTTTCCTTTCCCCACGTCGATATCCTTTTCTCGTTCTTGGTTTAATTGAAATTAGGCGGCAATGAGGCACGCTTATTGCTGCCCGACTTCATAACGAAGTGTAACGACAAGACACGAGAAAGGTAAGTCGACTCACAGCGGCATCATTCCACCGTCACTGACTTGGCCAGGTTGCGCGGCTGGTCGACGTCGGTGCCCTTGAGTACCGCCACGTGGTAGCTCAGCAGCTGCAGCGGCACGGTGTAGAGGATCGGGGCCAGGGCATCGTGAACGTGGGGCAGCCGCAACACCCTGACGCCCTCCTCCTCCGCGAGGCCGACCCCCTCGTCGGCAAAGACGAAGAGTTCGCCGCCGCGTGCCTTCACCTCCTGGAGGTTGGACTTCAGCTTGTCGAGCAGCTCGTCGTTGGGGGCGACGGAAATCACCGGCATCTCGCTGTCGACCAGCGCCAGCGGTCCGTGCTTGAGCTCGCCGGCAGGGTAAGCCTCGGCGTGGATGTAGGAGATCTCCTTGAGCTTGAGCGCACCCTCGAGGGCGATGGGAAAATGCGCACCGCGGCCGAGGAACAGCGCATGCTGCTTCTCGGCGAAGGCCGTGGACAGCGCCTCGATGGCGTCGTCGAGCTCGAGCACGCGGCTCACCAGCCGCGGCAGGCCGCGCAGGCCGGCTACCACCTCGGCCTGGGTCTCGGCCGCGAGCCCCTTGACCCGTCCCATGGCCAGGGTCAGCAGCATCAGGGCGGTGAGCTGGGTGGTGAAGGCCTTGGTGGAGGCGACGCCGATCTCGGGGCCGGCCTGGGTCATCAGCGTCAGGTCCGATTCGCGCACCAGCGAACTGCCCGGTACGTTGCAGATCGCCAGGCTGCCGAGGTAGCCCTGCTCGCGCGCGAAGCGCAGCGCCGCCAGGGTGTCGGCGGTCTCGCCGGACTGCGACAGGGTGACGAACAGGGTGTTGTCGGGCACCACCACGGTACGATAGCGGTACTCGGAAGCCACCTCCACCTGCACGGGTATCCCGGCATAGCGCTCGAGCCAGTAGCGCGCCACCAGACCGGCGTGGTAGCTGGTGCCGCAGGCCACGATATGCAGCTGCTCGACCCGCGCGAACAGCGCCTCGGCGTCGGGGCCGAAGCACTCGGCCGGCACCGAGCGCTCGCCCAGCCGCCCTTCGAGGGCCGCCGCGATCACCGCCGGCTGTTCGAAGATCTCCTTCTGCATGAAGTGACGGTACTCGCCCTTGCTGGCCGCGCCGTCGCCGTGCTCGAAAGTCTGGATCGGGCGCTGAGCGGCCTGGCCCTCGGCATCGAAGATCTCGATCCTGCCGCCGGCCGAGAGGCGCACCACATCGCCTTCCTGTAGGTAGATGAAACGATCGGTGACCTGCAGCAGCGCCAGCGGGTCGGAGCCGAGGAAGGCCTCGTCGATGCCCACCCCCACCACCAGCGGGCTGCCCTTGCGTGCGCCGACGATGACATCGGGCTCGTCGGTGTGGACCACCGCCAGCGCATAGGCACCCTCGAGTTGCGCGAGCCCGCGCTGCACGGCGGCCAGCAGACCGTCGCCATGACGGTATTCACGCTCCAGCAGATGAGCCACCACCTCGGTGTCGGTCTGCGAGGAGAAGGCGTAGCCGGCCGCCTGCAGCTCACGCCGCAGCGGCTCATGATTCTCGATGATGCCGTTGTGCACCAGCGCCAGCCGATCGCCCGATTGATGCGGGTGGGCATTCTCCTCGCTGGGCCTGCCATGGGTGGCCCAGCGGGTGTGGGCGATACCGCAGCGGCCCGGCAGGGCGGTCTCCGTGAGCAGGGCCTCGAGGGCGGCCACCTTGCCCAGCGCCCGGCGACGCTGCAGCTCGCCGGCAGCGCCGAGCACGGCCATGCCGGCCGAGTCGTAGCCGCGATACTCCAGCCGCTTGAGCCCTTCGAGCAGGATCCCTTCCACGTTGCGCTCGGCAACGGCACCGACGATTCCACACATGACGATTCCTCGCGCTTGCCTCAGTCTCGAGTGTTCTTGGTCGGCCGTGCCCAGCCGGCCTTGGCGATCTGGCGTCCGCGGGAGACGGCCAGGGCGTCGTCGGGCACGTCCTTGCTGATGGTCGAACCGGCACCGACCGTGGCGCCACGCCCGACGCTGACCGGGGCGACCAGGGCGGTATTGGAGCCGATGAAGGCGTCGTCGCCGATCTCGGTGCGATGCTTGTTGGCGCCGTCGTAGTTGCAGGTGATGGTACCGGCGCCGACGTTGACGTCACGCCCCAGCCGCGCGTCGCCCACGTAGCTCAAGTGGTTGATCTTGCTGCCCTCGCCCACCTCGACGTTCTTGGTCTCGACGAAATTGCCCACCTTGGCGCCCACCGCCAGGCGAGTGCCGGGACGCAGCCGGGCGAAGGGTCCGATGCGGTTGTGCCCGGCCGCCACGGCGCCCTCGATCACGCTATGCGGCTCGATCACGCACTCGGCACCGATATGGCTGTCGCGAATCACGCAGTGCGCGCCGATCCGCACGCCCTCGCCCAGCTCCACCTCGCCCTCGAACACGCAGCCGACGTCGATCTCGACGTCGTGCCCGCAGCTCAGGCGACCGCGCACGTCGAGACGCGACGGATCGAGCAGCGCCACCCCTTGAACCATGAGCTCGTCGGCGATGCGCGCCTGATGCGCCCGCTCCAGGCGTGCCATCTGCAGGCGGTTGTTGACCCCCTCCACCTCCAGCGGGTCGGCCGGCTGGGCGGTGGCGATGGCGACCCCCTCGGCGGCCGCCATGGCGATGATGTCGGTGAGGTAGTACTCGCCCTGGGCGTTGTCGGCGGAGAGCCGCGGCAGCCAGCGCTTGAGCTGGGAGGCGGTCATGGCCATGATGCCGGTGTTGCACTCGCGGATCGCCAGCTCGTTCTCGCTGGCATCCTTCTGCTCGACGATGGCCACCGCCCGCCCGTCTGCGTCGCGCAGGATGCGGCCGTAGCCGCTCGGGTCGTCCAGCGTCACGGTGAGCAGCGCCATGCGCGACTCGCCCACTTCGTCCAGCAGCTTGGCCAGGGTCTCGCGCCGGATCAGCGGCACGTCGCCGTACAGTACCAGCACCCTGCCGTCGCCCAGATCATCCAGTGCCTGCGTCACCGCATGTCCGGTGCCCTTCTGTTCGGCCTGCAGCGCAAAGCGCACCGGATAGTCGGCGAGTGCCTCGCGCACCCGTTCGGCACCGTGGCCGACCACCACGTGCAGGCGTTCCGCCTCCAGCTCGCGTGCGGTATCGAGCACGTGGCGCACCATCGGCTTGCCGGCCAGGCGATGCAGCACCTTGGGCAGAGTCGAACGCATCCGCGTGCCCTGCCCGGCCGCCAGTATCACCACATCCAGGGTCATCGAAGACTCCTTGTCCATTCGATTGGCTCCAGTTCATCGGGGGCCCGGCGGCCCGCCCTCGGCTATCGACGGGGCGGTCGCGCCGTTCTCAAGGCGGCGGCTCAGCGCACTTCCAGGCCCATCTCGTCACTCAGTTCCCCGCCCAGGTAATCGGCGAAGGCGGGGCTCGCGACACTGCTCCAGCCTTCGTCCTCGCGCACCAGCAAGAGCACCTTGAGGCCCTGCTCGCGCGCCAGCTCCAAGCCCTCTTCGCCCAGCACCATCATCGCCGTGGCCCAGGCATCGGCCCAGGCGTTGGAGGGGTGGGCCACCGTCACCGACGCCACGCGATGCTCGATGGGGCGCCCACTACGCGGGTCGATGGTGTGCGAGAAGCGTTGCCCATTCTCTTCGAAATAGTTGCGGTAATCGCCTGAGGTCGCCACTGAAATATCGTGCAGCGGCACGATATGCGTGGCCTCCTGGCGATCGTCGAGCGGCGCCTCGATGCCGATGCGCCAGGGCTCGGCCTGCCTGTCGCGGTAGCCGCGCGTGATCAGGTCGCCGCCCAGGTTGACCAGGTAGTGCTCGATGCCTTCGGCGTCGAGGTAGGCGGCAACCCGATCGGTGGCGTGCCCCTTGGCCACGCCGCCGAGGTTGACGAACACGTCGCGCAGCCGGCGTGCCTGCAGGGCGTTCTCATCGACCTCGATGCTGTCGGGACCGACCTCGGCCAGGCGCGCCTCGAGGGTCTCGTCGTCGGGCACCTCGCGCGGGCGTGCCTCGGAGCCAAAGCTCCACAGGTTGACCAGGCCGCCGAGGGTGACGTCGAAGGCGCCGTCGCTCGCCTCGGCCACCGATTGGCTGATCGCCAGCACCTCGATCAGCTCGTTGGAGAGTGGCTGCCACTCCCCGAGCGGCGCCTGGTTGAAGGCCATCAGCTCCGAGTCGTCGCGATAGATCGACATGGCGGCATCCACCTGTTCGAGCACCTCGAGCAGCCCTTCCTCCAGCTCGCGCGCCTGGCCCTGGGTCAGGCTGTCGGCGATGGTCACCTGGTAGAAAGTGCCGAAGATGCTTCCCTCCAGGCGCACCGGCGATTCCAGCGGTCGATCGCTCTCGGAGCAGCCGGCCAGCAGCAGCCCCAGGAACAGCACAGAGATCACCACAGGACGCAGGACGGGATTCATGGTAACAGGACTCCTCGACGAGTGTGGCATGGCTACCCGAAGATCCACAGCAGCCATAGTCCGAGCACGATGCGATAGATGACGAACGGCTGCATGCCGATCCGCTTGATGAAGGCGATGAAGTAATGGATGCAGAGGTAGGCGCTCACCCCCGACAGGATCACGCCAACGCCCATCGCCGGCCAGTCGATGCCGCGCGGCATCTGCACCAGCCCGACGATCTCCAGGCCCGCAGCCAGGGCCGTCACCGGGATCGACAGCAGGAACGAGAAGCGCGCCGCCCCCTCGCGGCTCATGCCGAGCAGCAGCGCCGCGGTGATGGTGATGCCGGAGCGCGAGGTGCCGGGAATCAGCGCCAGCGCCTGGGCCAGGCCGATCAGCATCGCATCGCGCAGGGTCAACTGATACTCGCTGCGCCCCCCGCGCTTGTGCCAGTCGGCATAGCCCAGCAGTAGACCGAAGCCGATCAGGGTGATCCCGATCAGGATCGGCGAGCGCATTCCCACCTCGATGACGTCGTGGAAGGCAAGGCCGACGACACAGACCGGGATCGTGGCCAGCAGCACCCACCAGGCCAGCCGGGCATCGGGATCGACGCTGCCCCCGCGCAGGCTTCGTCCGCGCAGGGACAGGGCCCAGCTCGCCCCCATGCGCTTCAGATCGTGGCGGAAGTAGAGCACCACCGCCGCCAGGCTGCCCAGGTGCATCGCCACGTCGAACACCAGCCCCTGATCGTTCCACTCGGTCAGCACCGGCACCAGTATCAAGTGGGCCGAGCTCGAGATGGGCAGGAATTCGGTCAGGCCCTGAATCACTGACAGCACGACGACCTGAAGCCAATCCATATGGCGCTCTCCTGTTGGCAAGGACGTGCGCAGCCTGACAGCCGACGCACGGCAGGACGCGAAGAGGATACACGTCCCCCTGCCGCTTGTCCGCCGTGTCTCGTTACAATTCTGTTCGCCCCCGGCCGGCAGCAGCGAGGGGCCACGCCGGGGTGCCGTTCGCGCCCGCCCGCTAGAGTCCCGTCAGCACCGCCGTGGCGATGCTGAAGTAGATCAGGACACCGCTGGCGTCAATCAGCGTGGTCACCAGAGGCGCCGAGGCGGTGGCCGGGTCCCAGCCCACTCGGTTGAGAATGAACGGCAGGCACATGCCGAGCAGGCTGCCGAACAGCACGATGGTCACCATGCTGGCGGCCACCACCATGGCCACCGCCTCGCCGCCGCGCATCACGCCGATCGGCGCCACCGCCAGCGCCATGGTCAGCCCCAGCGAGCCGGCCACCAGCAGTTCGCGCCCGAGCAGCTTGCTCCAGTCCTTGACGCCGACATCGCCGGTGGCCATGCCGCGCACCGTGAGCGTGGCGGCCTGGGCGCCGGCGTTGCCGCCGCTGCCGATCAGCAGCGGCAGGAAGAATACCAGGGCCACCTGGGCGGCAATGGTGTCCTCGAAGTAGGCGATGCCCGCCCCGGAGAAGAGGTTGGCGAACACCAGCAGTACCAGCCAGGTCACCCGCTTGCGATAGAGGCTCCACAGCGGTACCCGGCTGACGCCGTCCTCGAGCTGGCCGATGGACATGCCCTTGTGGAAGTCCTCGGTGGCCTCCTCCTCGGCGACGTCCATGGCGTCGTCGTGGGTCACGATGCCGACCAGGCGCTCGTCGTGGTCGGTGACCGGCACCGCCAGCATGTCGTAGCGCGCCACCAGGCGCGCGACCTCTTCCTGCGCCTCGTCCACCGGCACGCTGATGACGTCCTTGATCATCAGGTCGTCGACCTGAGCGCCGGGCCGCGCCACCATCAGCTGGCGCAGCGACAGCGTGCCGGCCAGCTTACCCTCCGGGTCAATGATGTAGAGCTGATAGACCGTCTCGGCGTCGGGAGCCGTCTGGCGCACCCGCATCATCGCCTGGGACACGGTCATGCCGCTGGGGATGGCGACGTAGTCCGAGGTCATGATCGCCCCGGCGGTGCCCTCCTCGTAGCTGGCGAGGCGCTTGAGGTCTTCGCGCTCCTGGCGCGCCATACGCCGTAGCAGCACCTCCTGGCGGTCCTCGCCGAGCAGGTTGAACAGGTCGGCGCGCTCATCCGATCCCATCTCCTCCAGCACCGAGAGCAGCAGCTCATCGGTCATGGCCTCGGCCACCTCGAGCTGGACTTCGCCGGGGAGATACCCCAGGACGTTGGCGCGGCGCTCGAGCGGCAGGAAGTCGAGCAGCTTCAGGACACTGGGAAGATCGTCGTCATCCTCGGCCATCTCCTCGAGTATCTCGGAGAGGTCCGCGGCGCGCAGCTCGGGAAGCCACTGGTCGAGGCGTTCGCGATCCTCCTGCTCGAGGGCAAGGATCAGGGTTTCCTTGTGTTCCTGCAGCTGTTCGCTCAACGACATGGCGCTCTCCTGGAGCCACGCCGTGGGAAGCGTCACCACGGCATGGCGGATGCATATGGGCCCGGACGACTCCCGAAACCCGCTCGCTCATGATAACAGAGACGAAAACGCCCCCCGAACGGTGTTCGGGGGGCGCTTCGTGGCAGCCGGGCGGAAATCAGCCCTTGCCGCCCTTCTTGCGCAGTTGCTGGATCGTGCGCAGCTGGGCCACGGCTTCCGCGAGCTCGGCGGCAGCACGGGTGTAGTCCATCTCCGCCGACTTCTCGTTGAAGGCACGCAGCGCATGCTGGCGGGCCTCCTCGGCAGCGGCCTCGTCGAGGTCGCTGGCCCGTGCGGCCGAGTCGGCCAGCACGGTCACCACGTCCGGTTGCACTTCGAGGAAGCCACCCGACACGTAGTAGTTCTCCTCCTGGCCCCCGTCGTGGATCACACGGATGGGGCCCGGCTGCAGCTCGGTCAGCAGCGGCGCGTGCCCGGGCAGGATGCCCAGGTCGCCCATGATGCCCGAAGCCACGATCTGCTCGATCTCACCGGAGAAGATCGAGGCCTCGGCGCTGACGATGTTGCATGTGAAGCTTTTCGCCATAGCGAAGTCCCCCAGTGGACGGGATTACTTCATCTGGTTGGCTTTCTCGACGGCTTCGTCGATGCTGCCCACCATGTAGAAGGCCTGCTCCGGCAGATTGTCGTACTCGCCGTCGAGGATGCCCTGGAAACCGCGAATGGTCTCCTTCAACGGCACGTACTTGCCCGGCGAGCCGGTAAAGACTTCGGCGACGAAGAACGGCTGCGACAGGAAGCGCTGGATCTTGCGCGCGCGGGCCACGGTCTGCTTGTCCTCGTCGGACAGTTCGTCCATGCCCAGGATCGCGATGATGTCCTTGAGCTCCTTGTAGCGCTGCAGCACGCCCTGCACGCGGCGGGCGGTGTCGTAGTGCTCCTCGCCGACGACCAGCGGGTCGAGCTGGCGCGAGGTGGAATCCAGCGGATCGATGGCCGGGTAGATACCCAGTTCGGCGATCGAACGCGCCAGTACCACGGTGGCGTCCAGGTGGGCGAAGGTGGTGGCCGGCGACGGGTCGGTCAGGTCGTCCGCAGGAACGTAGACCGCCTGCACCGAGGTGATCGAGCCCACCTTGGTGGAGGTGATACGCTCCTGCAGAACACCCATCTCCTCGGCCAGGGTCGGCTGGTAGCCCACCGCGGAGGGCATACGGCCCAGCAGGGCGGATACCTCGGTACCGGCCAGGGTGTAGCGATAGATGTTGTCGACGAACAGCAGCACGTCACGGCCTTCATCGCGGAACTTCTCGGCGATGGTGAGGCCGGTCAGGGCCACGCGCAGACGGTTGCCCGGCGGCTCGTTCATCTGACCGTAGACCAGCGATACCTTGTCGATAACGTTCGACTCGGTCATCTCGTGGTAGAAGTCGTTACCTTCGCGGGTCCGCTCACCCACGCCGGCGAACACGGAGTAACCGCTGTGCTCGATGGCTATGTTGCGGATCAGCTCCATCATGTTGACGGTCTTGCCCACGCCGGCGCCGCCGAACAGGCCGACCTTGCCGCCCTTGGCGAACGGGCAGACCAGGTCGATGACCTTGATGCCGGTCTCGAGCAGCTCGTTGGACGCCGCCTGCTCGGCATAGGTGGGGGCGGGACGGTGAATGGGCATGCGCTCCTGCTCACCGATGTCGCCGGCCTCGTCGATCGGGCGGCCCAGCACGTCCATGATGCGGCCCAGGGTCTCCTTGCCTACCGGCACGGAGATCGGAGCGCCGGTGCTGGAGACTTCCAGGCCACGCTTCAGACCCTCGGTGGAGCCCATGGCGATGGTGCGCACCACGCCGTCGCCCAGCTGCTGCTGGACTTCGAGCACGGTCTCGGAGTTGGCGACGTTGAGCGCGTCGTAGACCTTGGGCACGCTGTCCCGCGGAAACTCGACGTCAATCACCGCGCCGATGATTTGTACGATACGTCCGCTCATCTTGCGATCCTCTCAAAAACCTGCAAATGAAACCTGTGTGCCGGGAAGCGCCCGCAGCGCTTCCGAGGCGCTATACGGCAGCGGCGCCGCCGACGATCTCGGAAATCTCCTGGGTGATGGCGGCCTGACGGGCCTTGTTGTAGACCATCTCCAGATCGTCGATGAGGCTGCCGGCGTTGTCGGTGGCGTTCTTCATGGCGATCATCCGGGCCGCCTGCTCGCAGGCCCCGTTCTCGACCACCGCCTGATACACCTGGGATTCGATGAAACGAACCAGCAGGCTATCCAACAGCGCCTTGGCATCCGGCTCATACAGGTAGTCCCAGCTACCGGGACGCTTGTTGTCCTCGTCGTCCGCATCGGTTCCCATGTCGGGAGCGAGCGGCAGCAACTGACGAACCACCGGCCTTTGCGTCATGGTGTTGACGAACTCGTTGTACACCACGAAGAGGCGGTCGATACGCCCCTCGTCGTAGGCGTCCAACATCACCTTGACGCTGCCGATCAGGTCCCTCATCTCGGGCGATTCGCCCAGGCCGCTCTTGGCCGCGACCAGGTTGCCGCCGTAGTTGCGGAAGAAGCCGCCGGCCTTGCTGCCCAAGGCGCAGAAGTCGAGCTCCGCGCCCTCCTTGCGCCACGCCACGGCGCTCTTCACCACGGCCTTGAACAGGTTGACGTTCAAGCCGCCGCACAGGCCGCGGTCGGTGGACACCACGATGTAGCCGACCCGCTTCACCTCGTCGCGCTCGACCAGGTAGTCGTGCTTGTACTCGGGGTTGGCGTCGGCCAGATGGCTGGCCACGTTGCGGATCTGCCGGGCATAAGGCTGGCTGGCCTTCATCAGATCTTGCGCTTTACGCATCTTCGACGCAGCGACCATTTCCATGGCGCTGGTGATCTTCTGCGTATTCTTGATGCTCCCGATCTGGGTGCGTATCTCTTTTGCAGCTGCCATAGCGATCTACCTCGTTCGTGGCCCTCAGAAGATGTCCATGGCCCGCCCTCGCGGGCGGGCCGGCGGATTTACCAGCTCTGAGTGGCCTTGAACTGCTCGAGACCCTGCTTCAGCCCTTGCTGGATCTCGTCGTTGTAGTCGCCGGTCTGGTTGATCTTGTCGAGCAGCTCGGCATGCTCGGACCTCATGTAGTCGTGCAGCGCACGCTCGAAGTCCAGCACCTTGCTGACGTCGACGTCATCCAGGAAGCCTTCGTTGGCGGCGTACAGCGATACCCCCATCTCGGCCACCGACAGCGGCGAATACTGCTTCTGCTTCATCAGCTCGGTGACGCGCTGACCGTGCTCCAGCTGCTTGCGGGTGGCTTCGTCCAGGTCGGAGGCGAACTGGGAGAAGGCCGCCAGCTCGCGGTACTGGGCGAGTGCCAGACGCACGCCGCCGCCGAGCTTCTTGATGATCTTGGTCTGCGCCGCCCCCCCCACGCGGGATACCGACAGACCGGCGTTGATGGCCGGACGGATGCCTGCGTTGAACTGGTCGGTCTCGAGGAAGATCTGGCCGTCGGTGATCGAGATCACGTTGGTCGGAACGAACGCGGAGACGTCACCGCCCTGGGTCTCGATGATCGGCAGCGCGGTCAGCGAGCCGGTCTTGCCGGTCACTTCGCCGTTGGTGAACTTCTCGACGTAGTCGGCGTTGACGCGAGCGGCACGCTCGAGCAGACGCGAGTGGAGATAGAAGACGTCGCCCGGATAGGCTTCACGGCCCGGCGGACGGCGCAGCAGCAGCGACACCTGGCGGTAGGCCCAGGCCTGCTTGGTCAGGTCGTCGTAGACGATCAGGGCGTCCTGGCCGCGGTCGCGGAAGTACTCGCCCATGGTGCAGCCGGCGTAGGGTGCCAGGAACTGCATCGGGGCCGGGTCGGCGGCGCCGGAGGCGACCACGATGGTGTGCTCCATCGCGCCGTGCTCCTCGAGCTTGCGCACCACGTTGGCGATGGTCGACTGCTTCTGACCGATTGCCACGTAGACGCAGATGACGCCCTTGCCCTTCTGGTTGATGATGGTGTCGACAGCGATCGCCGACTTGCCGATCTGGCGGTCGCCGAT
This sequence comes from Halomonas sp. SS10-MC5, assembly GCF_015992245.1. Taxonomy (NCBI): domain Bacteria; kingdom Pseudomonadati; phylum Pseudomonadota; class Gammaproteobacteria; order Oceanospirillales; family Halomonadaceae; genus Halomonas; species Halomonas sp. SS10-MC5. Next base: position 4,405,971 of record NZ_CP065435.1, read on the forward strand.
GATCAGCTCGCGCTGGCCGCGGCCGATCGGCACCATGGCGTCGATCGCCTTGAGGCCGGTCTGGATCGGCTGGTCCACCGACTGACGGGTGATGACGCCCGGGGCGACCTTTTCCACCGCGTCGGTCAGCTTGGCGCCCACTTCGCCCTTGCCGTCGATGGGGTTGCCCAGCGGGTCGACCACGCGGCCGACCAGCTCGGGGCCCACCGGCACCTCGAGGATGCGACCGGTACAGCTGGCGGTCATGCCCTCTTCGAGCTGGAGGTAGTCGCCCAGCACCACCGCGCCCACGGAGTCGCGCTCGAGGTTGAGCACCATGCCGTAGATGCCGCCGGGGAATTCGATCATCTCGCCGAACATCGCGTCTTCGAGGCCGTGAATACGCACGATGCCGTCGGAGACACTGACGATGGTGCCCTGGTTACGGGCTTCGGATGCGACATCCAGCTTTTCGATACGCTGCTTGATGATGTCGCTGATCTCGGAAGGATTCAGTTGCTGCATGCCATGTCCCTCGGACTCAAGCGGTAAGAGCTTCGGAGAGGCGGTTCAATCGACCGCGCACCGACCCGTCGATGACGGTGTCGCCGGCGCGCAGGATGACGCCCCCGATAAGCTTCGGATCCACCTGAGTGGTAATGGAGATTTCGCGATTCAGCCGCTTCTTGAGCGCGCCGGCGAGCTTGTTCTGCTGCTTGTCGTCGAGCGCGTAGGCCGAGACGACGGTGACCTCGACGCGCTGATCATGCTCGGCGCGCAGATACGCGAAGCGCTCGGCGATCGCGGGAAGCGCCGCCAGCCGGCCCTTCTCGCCCAGCACGTCGAGGAAGGCCTTGGCCGAGTCGTCGAGCGTGACCTCGGTCAGCTCGATGAGCATGGCCACCTTGCGCTCGGGCGCGAGGCGCGGGCTGGACAACAGCTTCTGCACGTCGCGTACGGCGACGGCCTGGCCCAGCTTGCCGAGCCACTCGGACCAGTCGTCCAGCGCCTGGTGATCGCGTGCGTGCTCGAACGCCGCTCTGGCGTAGGGTCGCGCGACGGTGGAAAGTTCCGCCATGGATCACCTCCTCACAGTTCGGCGGCAAGCTTGTCGAGCAGCTTGCGATGCGCCTTCTCGTCGACGGAGGCTTCCAGGACACGCTCGGCACCCACCACGGCGAGGCTGGAGACCTGGGCCCGCAGCTCGTCCTTGGCCCGCTGGACTTCCTGGTCGATCTCGGCACGCGCGCTGGCGATCAGACGCTCGCCTTCGGCACGGGCCTGCTCGCGGGCTTCCTCGACCATCTGCGCCGAACGCTTGTTGGCCTGCTCGAGAATCTGCGAAGCCTGCTCCTTGCTCTCGCGCAGCGTCTGAGATGCCTGCTCCTGGGCGAGCTCGAGGTCACGTGACGCCCGGCTGGCCGCATCGAGACCCTCGGCAATCCGCTTCTGGCGCTCGTGAAGCGCGGTGCTGATCGGCGGCCACACATACTTGATACAGAACCAGACAAAAATCGCGAAGGCGATCGTTTGTCCGATAAGCGTCATGTTGATATTCACGGGTATGTACCTCTGACGGGTTCGTGGCGACCGGAAACGAGCAAACCGAGCGCTTCAGCGCTCGGCAGCGTCGTTAACCGGCGACGACGAAGATCAGGTACATCGCGATACCCACGCCGATCATCGGCACGGCGTCGAGCAGGCCGGCCATCAGGAAGGTCTTGGTCTGCAGCTGGTCGCCAAGCTCAGGCTGGCGAGCGGTGGACTCGAGCAGCTTGCCGCCCAGCAGGGCGAAGCCGATACCGGTACCCAGAGCGCCCAGACCGATCATGAGGGAGGCGGCGAGGTAGATGTAATCCATGATGTGCTCCTAGTTTTCAAGTTGACTTTCAAGGGGTTGAGGGTTGGTGAACTGCAAGTTGCTCGTTCTCAGTGGTGCTCGTGCGCGGCGCTGAGGTAGACCACGGTGAGCATGGTGAAGATGAAGGCCTGAAGGGTGACCACCAGGATGTGGAAGATGGCCCACGGCACGTCGAGCAGCCAGATGGCCCAGAACGGCAGCAGGGCGATCAGGATGAAGATGACCTCGCCGGCGAACATGTTGCCGAACAGTCGCATCGCCAGGCTGAAGGGCTTGACGACCAGGCTCACCACCTCGAGGACCAGGTTGAACGGGATCAGCAGCCAGTGGTTGAACGGCGTCAGCGAGAGTTCGCGGGCGAAGCCGCCGGCGCCCTTGACCTTGAAGCTGTAGTAGAGGATCAGCAGGAACACACCCAGCGCCATGCCCAGCGTGGCGTTGACGTCGGTGGTGGGCACGATCTTCATGTAGTCGACGCCGAGGCGTGCGAACAGCTCCGGGAAGTAGTCGACCGGGATGATCTTGAGCGTGTTCATGAGCAGGATCCACACGAACAGCGTCAGCGCCAGCGGCGCGATGATGGGGTTCTTGCCGTGGAACGCCGAGCGCACCAGGCCCTCGATGAATTCGATGACCATCTCGACCGCGTTCTGCAGCCCGCCGGGCACGCCGGTAGTGGCAATCTTGCCGGCCTTGCGGAACAGCCAGATGAACAGCAGACCCATGGCGATGGACCAGCCCATGGTATCCAGGTGGATGGCCCAGAAGCCCATCTCGCGGGCCTCTTCGGCGGAGTGGGCGAGCGACCAGCCGTTCTCGGGATGGCGCCCGAAGGTCAGGTTCTGGAGGTGGTGCTGGATATAGGACGCTGCCGTGACTTCGTTACCTACTGCCATGCTGTCGTTACCTCGATTCAGGAGTCGGCCGATCACGCTTGAACCAAGGCGCGAGCCAATGCGTGAACAGGACCGCCACGTATGCGACAAAGAAGAAAATCGGGTTTGAGGGGGGCACTGCCGCGAATACCGCGGCCATCAGCGCCACCGTCAAACCGAACTTTCCTGCCTCGGCCCGGTACAGGTTCGAGACGAAACGACCCGCCTGCCTGCCTCCGCGTACCGAGCCGATGCGCCAGGCGAAGTAGAGGGAGGGAATCAGGCCCACCAGCCCCCCCATCAGCGCCGACAGCGCGCCTTCGCTTCCCGCTATCAATGCGCCGATGGCCATCACGGACATGGCCGCTGCGGCCTGCCACCCGAGCAGACGGGTGGTATCGATGCGCTCGCGCCTGCGACTGGGGTGTCTGTGCATCTGTCGACAGTCCTACCCCGCCGTGACAGGGCATGCGGGCCATCAGAACCTGGCGGGTAGCCCAGGCAAACAACGGCGGATTATAGGGAAGCCCCTTGGCTGGTTCAACCAGACTCGGCGCTTTTCGCCCGCGAATGGTGCAGCTTTGCGACCAAAGAAGCAATGATTGTCAACACGCTTCGCGGCGTCAGTGGATGTGCTCGAGAATGCCGTCGAGTTCGTCCAGGCTGGAGTAGCGTATCGTCAGCCTGCCCTTGCCGCCGCGGCCGTGCTGGATCTTGACGGGGGCGCCCAGCAGCTCGCCGAGCTTGGTCTCCAGACGCACCACGTCGGGGCTCTCGGCCGTGCCGGCGGCCTTCTTCACCTCGCCCTGGGCCAGGCGCTTCACCAGCGCCTCGGTATCGCGCACGGTGAGATCCTTGTTGACCACCTCATGAGCCGCGCGGCGCTGCTTGGCCCCGGACAGGGCAAGCAGGGCGCGGGCATGGCCCATGTCCAGGTCGCCGCGCTCGAGCAGGGTCTGCACCTCGGGGTCGAGCGCCAGCAGGCGCAGCAGGTTGGCCACCTGGGCGCGCGACTTGCCCACCGCGTCGGCGACCTGCTGCTGGGTGAGCTCGAACTCGTCGAGCAGCCGCTTGAGCGCCATCGCCTCTTCCACCGGGTTGAGGTTCTCGCGCTGGATGTTCTCGATCAGCGCCAGGGCCAGGGCGACTTCGTCGCTGACCTCGCGGATCACCGCCGGAATGGTGTCGAGCTCGGCCAGCTGGGCGGCGCGCCAACGGCGCTCGCCGGCGATGATCTCGTAGCGGGCCTCGCCGGTGGGCCGCACCACGATGGGCTGCATCACGCCCTGGGCGCGGATCGAGTCGGCGAGTTCCTCCAGCGCCTCGGGCTGGATGTCACGCCGCGGCTGGTACTTGCCGCGCGAGAGCTGGCCCAGCGGCAGGCGCTCGAGCCGCTCCTCGGCGGCAGGCGCGGCGGCGGCGGGTCCGCCCGTCTCGTCGGGATGGACCTCCACCTCGGGCAGCTCGAGATTCTCGCGGCGACGGGCGCCGGCACCGATCAGGGCATCCAGGCCTCGGCCCAGGGCGCGTTTACGCGTCATCAGCTTTCCCTCATCACGAAAATCGGTCATGACAGGTCTCTCGCTCGGCGCCTACAGCGACAGGCGACGAATCAGTTCCTTGGCCAGCACCCGATGGGCCTGGCTGCCGCGTGAGAAGCGCGCGTACTTGGTCACCGGCAGGCCGTGGCTCGGCGCCTCGGCCACGCGCACGTTGCGCGGAATCGTGGTCTTGAGCAGCGCCTCGCCGAAGTAGTCGCGCAGTTGCTTGCTGACGTCCCGGGTCAGGCTGTTGCGGCCGTCGAACATGGTACGCAGGATGCCATAGATCGCCAGGTCCGGGTTCACGCTGTCCTTGATCTGCTCGACGGTGTCGAGCAGCGCCGAGAGCCCTTCCAGGGCGTAGAACTCGCACTGCAGCGGGATCAGCACGCCGTCGGCGGCGGTCAGGGCGTTGACGGTGAGCATGTTGAGCGAGGGTGGGCAGTCGATCAACACCACGTCGTACTCGCCGGCGACGCTGCCCAGCGCCTCGGTCAGGCTGCGCTCGCGCCCTTCGGCGCGGTCGAGCAGCTCCACCTCGGCGGCGGTGAGGTCGCCGTTTCCGGGCAGCAACGAGTAGCCGGCGGTGGGGCAATCCAACATCACCTCGGGCGCGCTCTTCTCGCCCAGCAGCAGGTCGAGCACGCTGCCCTCGAGCGAATGCTTGTCGACGCCGCTGCCCATGGTGGCATGGCCCTGGGGATCGAGGTCGACCAGCAGCACGCGGCGATCCAGCGCTGCCAGGCTGGCGGCCAGGTTGACGGCGGTGGTGGTCTTGCCCACGCCGCCCTTCTGGTTGGTCAAGGCGATGATTTGGGTCACGGGCGACTTCCTTGCGTCGAAGGCACGCTCACGGGCGGCCTGGGTTGGAATCGGTTCGCTCGACGATCAGCAGCTGACGCTCCCCCGCGGTGAACGGCACCTCGAGCCGGTGTCGCTCGCGCACGATCAGCCCGGCAGCCAGGGCGGACAATTCCTCGGCGGCGGCCGGCCCCTTCATGGCCAGCCAGCGTCCGCCTTCCGCCAGCAGCGGGTCGGTCAACGTGACGAAATCGGCCAGGCTGGCGAACGCCCGTGAGATCACCTGGGCATAGCCGCCCGCCGGCGGCTCGAAGGCCTCGACCCGCGCCTGCACCGGCGTGACGTTGCCAAGCCCGAGCTCCATCACCGCCTGGCGCTGGAAGCGCACCTTCTTGCCGTTGCTGTCGAGCAGCGTGACCGCCAAGCGCGGCTGCAGGATCGCCAGCACCAGTCCCGGCAGGCCCGGCCCGGCCCCCACGTCGAGCAGCGGCGCCTCGCCGACGAAAGGTAGTACCGCCGCGCTGTCGAGCAGGTGCCTGGCCACCATCTCTTCCGGTGAGCGTATCGCGGTGAGGTTATAGGCGCGGTTCCACTTGTGCAACAGCTCGACCAGACGCAGCAGCCGTTCGCGCTGTTCCCCGTCGATGCCGATGCCCAGTGCGGCCAACCCTTCGTCGAGACGCGATTCCACCTGAAGCGTGATGGCATCGCTCATCCGTTGGCCACCCGTGTGTCGTCAAGCAGACGGCGCTTCTTCAGATGAATCAGCAGGATCGATACCGCCGCCGGGGTCACGCCGGAGATCCGCGAGGCCTGGGCCAGGGTTTCGGGGCGAGCCTCGGCGAGCTTCTGGCGAATCTCGTGGGAGAGGCCCTCGACCTGGGCGTAATCGAGATCGGCCGGCAGCGGGGTGGCCTCGTGGCGCTTGAGCTTGTCGATCTCGTCCTGCTGGCGGTCGATGTAGCCCTGGTACTTGGCCTGGATCTGGACCTGTTCGGCCACCGCCTCGTCGCCGACGGGCTCGCCGGTGAGGTGCGCCACGTCGCCATAGCCGAGCTCGGGCCGCTTGAGCAGGTCGAGCAGGCTGTACTCGCGGGCTAGCGGCTTGCCGGTCTTCGCTTCGATGGCCGCCGCCGCCGCCGTGCCGGGCTGCACCCAGCTGGCCTTGAGCCGGGCGCGCTCGCGCTCGATCGCCTCGCGCTTGGCGCTGAACGCGACCCAGCGCGACTCGTCCACCAGGCCCAGCTCGCGACCGGCCTCGGTGAGGCGCAGGTCGGCGTTGTCCTCGCGCAGCAGCAGCCGGTACTCGGCGCGCGAGGTGAACATGCGGTAGGGCTCCCTGGTGCCCAGGGTGATCAGGTCGTCGACCAGCACGCCGAGGTAGGCCTCGTCGCGGCGCGGCCACCAGGCCTCTAGCCCCTTGGCACGGCGCGCGGCATTGAGCCCGGCGAGCAGCCCCTGGGCGCCGGCCTCCTCGTAGCCGGTGGTGCCGTTGATCTGCCCGGCGAAGAACAGGTTGTGGATAAATTTGGTTTCCAGCGAGTGCCTGAGATCGCGGGGATCGAAGAAGTCGTACTCGATGGCGTAGCCGGGCCGGGTGATGTGAGCGTTTTCGAGTCCCTTGATCGAGCGCACCACCGCGAGCTGCACGTCGAAGGGCAGCGAGGTGGAGATGCCGTTGGGGTAGAGCTCGTGGGTATCGAGCCCTTCCGGCTCGATGAAGATTTGGTGGCTCGCCTTGTCGGCGAAGCGGTGCACCTTGTCCTCGATCGACGGGCAGTAACGCGGGCCGACGCCCTCGATCACGCCCGAATACATCGGCGAACGGTCGAGGTTGGCGAAGATGATCTCGTGGCTGCGCTCATTGGTGTGAGCGATGTGGCAGCTCACCTGGCGCGGATGCATGTCGCGACGACCCAGGTAGGACATCACCGGCGTCGGGGTGTCGCCCGGCTGCTCCTCGAGCACGGCGAAATTCACGCTCTTGGCGTCCAGCCGTGGCGGGGTGCCGGTCTTGAGCCGGTCGACCCGGAACGGCAGCGCGCGCAGGCGCTGCGCCAGGGCATTGGAGGGCGGGTCGCCGGCGCGGCCACCGCGGCTCTGATCCAGGCCAATATGGATCACGCCGCCGAGGAAGGTGCCGGTACACAGCACCACCGTCTCGGCCCGGAAGCGAATGCCGGTCTCGGTGACCACCCCGCGCACCGTGTCGTTTTCCACCAGCAGGTCGCCCGCCGCCTGCTGGAAGATCGTCAGGTTCGGCTGGTTCTCCAGCATGCCGCGGATGGCGGCCTTGTAGCGCACGCGGTCGGCCTGGGCGCGGGTGGCGCGCACGGCCGGGCCCTTGCGGGCGTTGAGCACGCGGAACTGGATACCGGCGAGATCGGTGGCCAGGCCCATGGCGCCGCCCAGTGCATCGATCTCCTTGACCAGGTGGCTCTTGCCGATCCCGCCGATGGCGGGATTGCACGACATCTGGCCGAGAGTCTCGATGTTGTGGGTCAACAGCAGGGTCTGACAGCCCATGCGGGCGGAGGCCAGGGCGGCTTCGGTTCCCGCATGGCCGCCGCCGATGACGATGACGTCAAAGCGGTCGGGATACTCCAAGGTACACCTCGTTGCACGTGCGTGCGGATATTGCCAAAGGGGGTGAAAAACAGCCTGCCAGTATAAACCGCCTGTGGGTAAGCGTCAGGGGTTTTCCACATCACGTTGGTCAGTACCGAGTGGAGCAGCTCACTAATCAATACAGAATGATTAAAAGAGAGAAGTTCTGTAGTGGTTGTGACTACTGGTGTGGACAAAAACCGTGGATAAGCGGAATTAATCCTTTGGTATCATCTGCTTGCGCTGTTGACTCTTGCGGTGAGAAAAGGGTGACGAGCTGAGGGCGGCCGGTGGTGAGCCTGTGGATGACCGCGGCGCTTTTCCACAGGGCGGACGCTACACCCTTTTTCCACCGCCGGCTACCCGGCTTGTCACCGCGACTGTGAACAGCCGCGTGAGACGGCCAGGAAGTCGACAACCATGCTGCCTGGAGCGGCAAATCGAGGATGAGGAAAAAATTCTTATCCACAGGCCAAAAAAAAGCCCTGTCGAGTGCGACAGGGCCTGCCGGAGTGGAGATGAGGCGACTTTTTGGGTCTCAGTGCTTGAGTACCCGGGACAGGAAGCTCTGGGTGCGCTCGTGCCGTGGAGCGTCGAAAAGCGTGTCCGGTGCTGCCTGCTCGACGATCTCACCGCGATCGATGAAGACGACGCGATCGGCGACCTCGCGGGCGAAGCCCATCTCGTGGGTGACGATGATCATGGTCATGCCTTCCCGGGCCAGCTCGCGCATGGCGTCGAGGACCTCGCCGATCATCTCCGGATCGAGCGCCGAGGTGGGTTCGTCGAACAGCATCAGGCGCGGCTCCATGGCCAGCGCCCGGGCCAGGGCGACGCGCTGCTGCTGCCCGCCGGAGAGCTGGCCGGGGTACTTGCCCGCCTGGTTGGCGATGCCCACGCGCGTGAGCAGACGCTCGGCGGTCTCGATCGCGTCGGCGCGGCTCCAGCCGCGCACCTTCATCGGCGCCAGGGTGACGTTGTCGAGCACCCGTAGATGGGGAAACAGGTTGAACTGCTGGAACACCATGCCGACCTCGGTGCGGATCCTCTGCAGCGCACGGCTGCTCTTGCCGTCGGGCAGCAGCTCGTTGCCATCGACCTCGATGTGGCCGGCCTGGAACTCCTCGAGGCCGTTGATGCAGCGAATCAGGGTGGACTTGCCCGAACCACTGGCGCCGATCACCACCACCACCTCGCCGGGGGCGACCGTCAGGTCGATGTCCTTGAGCACGTGCAGCTCGCCGAAATGCTTGTTGACCCGCTCCATGCGCACGATGGGCTGGGCCGCGGCGTGGGAAGTGTCTCGGTTCATGTCGCGCTCCTTATTGTCCGACCAGGCCCTTGCGCTCGAGCAGGCGCAGTGCGAATGACAGGCTCAGGGTTATCGCCAGATAGAGGAGGGCGACCATCAGGTAGACTTCGAGGGCATTGAAGGTGGTGGCGATGTAGACCTGGCCCTGGCGCACCAGCTCGCCGACGCCGATCACCGAGAACAACGAGGTGTCCTTGATGCTGATGATGCCCTGGTTGCCGAGCGGCGGGATCATGCGGCGAAAGGCCTGGGGCCAGATCACGTAGCGGAAGGCCTGGCTGCGCGACAGTCCCAGGGAGAGGCTGGCCTCGCGCTGGCCGCGCTCGATCGACTGCACGCCGCCACGCACGATTTCCGAGATGTAGGCGCCGGAGTTGACCGCGATGGCGGCGATGCCCGCCACCAGGGCGTTGATGGGGCCGCCGAGGAGCTGCGGCAGGCCGTAGAAGATGAACAGTACCTGCACCAGCACCGGGGTGCCGCGGAAGATCTCGATGTAGGCGATCGCCGGCAGCCGCAGCCAGACGAGGGGACTGATGCGCAGCAGGCCGAACAGGATGCCGATGAGGAAACCGATGGCCAGCCCGCCGAAGGAGATCAGCAGGGTATAGGGGATTCCCTTGAGCAGGAAGGGGATGGAGGCGAAGGCCGCCTCCCAGTCGAATTGGAAGGTGACGTCCACTGGGGTTCTCCGGTCAGGGGGCGTCTCGGAAGCCGAGAGACGCGGGCAGGTGGCAACGCCGCGGGGCCGGATCCTCGACCCGGCCCCGCGTCACAGCGCTGGGCTGTCATTCGTCGCTGGCGCTGCCGAACCACTTCTCGTGGATCTCGTCGTAGCTGCCGTCCTCGCGCATCTCGGCCAGCGCCTGGTTGGCGGGTTCGACCCATTCGCTGCCCTTGACGAAGACGATGCCGTACTGCTGGCCCTCGTAGAGCGGTCCGACCACCTTGGTCCGGCCCTCGCCGCGTGTCTGGGCGAAGTAGCTGACGTTGGGGGCATCGTAGAACACGGCGTCGGCGCTGCCGCCGAGCAGGGCCATGTACATGTCGCTGCTGCCGGGGTAGGGGGTGATCTCGGCGCTGTCGCCGAGGTTCTCCTGCAGGAAGTCGTAGCTGGTGGAGCCGACCTTGGTGGCGATGGTCTTGCCTTCGAGGTCTTCGATCTGCTCGACGCCATCCTCGTCGGCGCGCACCAGGATCTTGAGACCGCTGTCGTAGTAGGGGTCCGAGAAGTCGACGATCTCGGCGCGCTCCTCGGTGATGGTGATGCCGGCGATGGCGACGTCGACGTTGCCGGTCTGGACGGCAGGAATGATGCCGTTGAAGTCCATCGTCTCGAGTTCGTAATCGAAGCCGGCACGTTCGGCGACGGCGGCGATGATGTCCATGTCGAAACCGACCATCTCGCCGGTTTCCTGATCCATCATCTCGAAGGGGACGAAGCTCGGGTCGGTCACCACGTCGAGCGTCTCGTTGGCGGCGGCCGAGGCGGTGAGGCCCAGCGCGAAGGCCATGCCCGAAACCAGGGTGGCCGTCTTCACGTGTCGTTTCATACGTTTCCCCATGGTGAATTGTTGTGGCGTTACGCCTTTAAACCATGGCGAGTCCACGGGGAAGCGTCAAGTCGAACGGATTCTGTGCTGTCGCGGTGACGATTGCAGGAAAATCACACCATGAAGGAGGCGCCACAGCCGCAGGTGGTCGTGGCGTTGGGGTTCTGGACCAGGAAACGGGCACCGGCGAGCCCCTCCTCGTAGTCGACGGTGGAACCCACGAGGTACTGGTAGGAGAGCTCGTCGACGACCAGTGCGACGTCGCCGAATTGGATCAGGGTGTCGTCATCGCCGACCGAGTCGGCAAAGTCGAAGCCGTACTGGAAACCCGAGCAGCCGCCTCCCGTGACGTAGACGCGAAGCTTGAGATCGGGCTTGCCCTCCTCCTCGATGAGCGCCTGGAGCCGCTTCCTGGCGGCCCCGGAGAGCATCATGGGAGTGGGAACGAAGGTTTCGGCGCCGCTCATGGGCATCCTCCCCTGGGGAAACGTCGCGCAAATGGTTGCACGAGCGAATCGCGGCGTTGCGCTTCGCCTCGTGCATCGACTCGTCCCGCGTTTCCCTGAGCTGAATGAATCGGTAACTCGCCATTATCCCTAATCCCCAGCAAAACGGTCAACTATTCAGGAAGGGGCGCCTCAGGGAAGGCGCCCTGTCACCGCTGGGTAGCCACCTCAGGGCATCAGCGCGGGGGCGGCGAGCCCGGCGTTCTCGGCGAAGCCGAACATGATGTTGAGGTTCTGTACCGCCTGCCCCGAGGCGCCCTTGACCAGGTTGTCAATCACCGACAGCACCACCACGGTGTCGCCGCCCGCGGGGCGATGCACGGCCAGGCGGCAGACGTTGGCCCCCTTGACACTGCGCGTCTCGGGGTGGCTGCCGGCGGGCATCACGTCGACGAAGGGCTCGTCGGCGAAGCGCTGCTCGAACAGCGCCTGGAGATCGCCCGGTTCGCTTTTCAGGCGACCGTAGAGGGTGGCGTGGATGCCGCGGATCATCGGCGTCAGGTGCGGCACGAAGGTCAGACCCACCGCGCCTCCGGCGGCGTCGCCGAGGCCCTGGCGGATCTCCGGCAGGTGGCGGTGGCCGCCGGCACCGTAGGCCTTCATCGACTCGCTGGCCTCGGCCAGCAGCGAGGGGACCTTGGCCCCGCGGCCGGCGCCGGTGACGCCCGACTTGCAGTCGGCGATGACGTGCTCGGCGTCGATCAGCCCGGCCTCGAGCAGCGGCAGCAGCCCCAGCTGGACCGCCGTGGGGTAACAGCCCGGCACCGCGATCAGTCGCGCCCGGCGAATGCGCTCGCGATGCATCTCGGGCAGGCCGTAGACGGCCTCGTCGAGCAGTGCCGGGGCGCCATGGGGCTGGCCGTACCACTCGGCCCACACCTCGGCATCGCGCAGGCGGAAGTCGGCGGAGAGGTCGATCACTCGGGTGCCCTGGGCGAGCAGCTCGCCGGCCAGCGCGTGGGCGACGCCGTGCGGCGTGGCGAAGAACACCGCGTCGCAGGCGCCGAGACGTCGCGGGTCGGGCTCGCTGAAGGCCAGCGTGTCATAGTGGCCGCGCAGGTTGGGGTACATGTCGCCCACGCGCATGCCGGCCTCGGAGCGCGAGGTAATGGCTTCGACCTCGACCTCGGGGTGCTGAGCCAGCAGCCTGAGCAGCTCGACGCCGGTATAACCGGTGCCGCCGACGATTCCGACCTTGATCACAACGCGACTCCTTCGAAGTTTGCCTGGCGGGAGCGGCCGTCAACGGGACCGCCCTGTCCGGATATGATACACAAGAGAAGTGGCGGCGACTCAACCGCCTCGTTGTCGCTGTCCCAGGAAACGACCGCACAGGAAACACGCCGTGCCGCGCCTCTCGCTACCCGCCTTCAGCCTGGAAGGCTTTCGCCGCAAGCTAGCCAGTGTCGACGCCTTGCCCCAGCTGTGCGTGCTGGGGGTCGTCTCGGGGGTCGTGACCGGCGCCGTGATGGTTGGCTTCCGGCTGTTGCTGGAACTGGGCGGCTTGCTGTTCATGCCGGGGGGCGACCACGAGGCCTTCGAGGGGCTCGCGCCGGAGTTCCGCGCCGGCCTGCCGTTGCTCGCCGTGACGCTGATCGGCATCTTCCTGTGGCGCCAGCCGGCGGCGGCACGCAAGCTGGGCGTCGGCCACGTGATCGAGCGCCTCACTTACCATCAGGGCCGTTTCCCCCTGCGCAACTGGATCAACCAGTGGTGGGTGGGGGTGGCCACGGTGCTGGGCGGCCTTTCCGCCGGCCGCGAGGGGCCGGCCATCCACCTCGGTGCCGCCGCGGCGAGCGGCCTGGGACAACGCCTGCGGCTGCCGCACAACAGCCTGCGGGTGCTGGTGGCCTGCGGCACGGCGGCGGGCATCTCGGCCTCCTTCAACACGCCGATCGCCGGGGTCATCTTCGCCATGGAGGTGGTGATGATGGAGTACACCATCGCCGGCTTCATGCCGGTCATCCTGGCCTCCACCATGGGCGCCCTGATGGCCATGCTGGTGTACGGTTCGGAACCGGCCATCCAGGTACCCAGCGTCAGCCTGGGCTCGCTGATGAACCTGCCGTGGATCGTGATCACGGCGCTGTTCATCGGCCTGCTGGCGGGGCTGTTCATCCACGTGGCGAGAAGCGAGCGCCTCAGCGGCCTGCCGGTGGTGCTGCGCCTGGCGCTGGTGGCCCTGGCCACGGCGGCGGTGGCGTGGTGGTACCCCGACGTGCAGGGCATCGGCTACGACAGCCTGGATGCGTCGCTGGCGGGGAACCTGACCGTCGACGTGCTGCTGGCGCTGGTGGTGGCCAAGCTGCTGCTGACGGCCATTACCGTGGCCAGCAAGATTCCCATCGGCATCATCGGCCCGGTGCTGGTGGTCGGGGCTGCGGCCGGGGCGCTGGCTGACCTGGTAGGGGCTTGGCTCTTTCCCCAACTGGGCGTCGAGCCCGGGTTCTATGCCATGCTCGGCATGGCGGCGATGATGGGCGCCGTGCTGCAGGCGCCGTTGGCCGCGCTGATGGCGCTGCTGGAGTTGACCCACAATCCCAACATCATCCTCCCGGGCATGCTGGCGGTGGTGGTCTCGGGGCTGACCGCCCGGCAGCTGTGTCGCTGCGACGGTTTCTTCATCAGCGTGACCCGCCATGGCCTGCACCCGTTGCAGCAGCCCCTGATGCAGGCGCTCTCGCGGGTCTCGGTCCCGGCGGTGATGGAGCGCAGCTTCGTCACCACGCCGCGCATGGTGACCCGCGAACAGGCCCGGGCACTGCTCATTGCCAAGCCGGCCTGGATCCTGATCCTGCGCTCCACCGGCGACAAGCCGACCCTGGCGCTCAAGGCCGCCGACCTGGCGCGGGCGCTGATCGACGAGCAGGAGCTGGAGGAGATCACCACCGAGGAGGCACTGATCGACCTGCTCGAAGTCCCGGGGCTGCGCCTGGAAATGGCGCCTATCCACTTTCAGGCGACCCTGTCGGAGGCCTTCGAGCGGCTCGAGGACCAGGCCGTCGATGCGCTCTTCGTGGAGTACGGTCGACGGCCGAAGCACAAGCGGATTTCGGGTATCATCACCCGCGGCGCCATCGAACGTTACTATTCGCTCAAGTGATCGACCCGATCGCTGCCGCTTCGTCATCACTCGCCCGGGAGAAGGCATGTATCTCTGGATCAAGGCCCTGCACATCGTGGCCGTCGTGACCTGGTTTGCCGCACTGTTCTACCTGCCGCGCCTGTACGTCTACCACGCCATGGCGCGCGACAAGGGGGAGCAGCAGGCCATCGACCACTTCGTGGTGATGGAGCGCAAGCTTTACCGCGGCATCATGACGCCGTCGATGGTCGCGGTGCTCGGGCTCGGCATCTGGCTGCTCTATCTCATGCCCCACTGGCTCGGCATGGGCTGGATGCACGTCAAGCTGCTGCTGGTGCTGCTGCTGGTGGGCTACCACCACGCCTGCCTGGTCTATCTCAAGCAGTTCGCTGCCGGCCGCTGCCGGCGCTCTCATGTGTTTTTCCGCTGGTTCAACGAGCTGCCGGTGATCGCGCTGCTGGGCATCGTGATCCTGGTCGTGCTCAAGCCGTTCTGATCATGTCGAACGAGATGCGCGAACAACTGCCGATCGTGCTGGTACTGGCCGGTCACGACCCCACCGGTGGGGCGGGGCTCACCGCCGACGGCGAGGCGATCGCCGCCTGTGGCGGCTGGGCCATGACCGTGCCGACGGCCTTGACGGTACAGGACTGTCACGACGTGCGGCGGGTGGCGCCGGTCCCGGCGAACCTGATCCGCGAGATGGCGGGGGCGCTGGCGGCGTTTCGCCCGTCGGCGATCAAGGTCGGCCTGCTGGCCAGTCTCGAGACGCTCGATGCCGTGGTGGAGATCATCGAGGCGCATCCCGGGGTGCCGGTGGTGGTCGACCCGGTGCTCAAGGCCGGGGGAGGCAAAGAGTTATCCACAGCGACCTTGGTCGATGCCTTCCGCTCGCGATTGCTCCCCCGCGTGGATGTCCTGACGCCCAATCGGCTCGAGCTGGCGCGCCTTGCCGGGCCACAGGCCGAGGACGACCAGGCGCGCGCCCAGCGGTTGCTGTCGCTCGGTTGTCGTAGCGTGCTGGTGACGGCCAGCGACGACCCGGCAGCCGGTGTCCCCGGCGATGCTGTGGAGCTGGTGCTGTACGAGGCCGGTGGGCGCTTTGCCTGGCGCTGGCCGCGGCTGGCGGGTCGATTTCACGGCTCGGGCTGCACTCTGGCCTCTTCCCTGGCGGCGCGTCTCGCCGCCGGAGAGACGCTGCACCCGGCCAGTGAGCAGGCCCAGCGCTTCACCTGGCAGGCCCTGGCGCATGCCTGGCAGCCGGGTGACGGCCAGGCGCTGCCGCGGCGTTCGGCCGTGCAGGGCGTGACCCAAGCCGCCGGCATGAGCGAAGATCCCCGTATCTTCACTGGGGATTCCAAGGTTATCCAAGAAGTTATCCACAGATCGGGCGGCGCGAGCCCGGCAGCTCCGGTGACGGAGTCAAATCATTTTCGAGACAGCAACGAGGCCGACATGATCACTTCCGCAACGCTCTTCGAACAGGCCTGCCGCCACATTCCCGGCGGCGTCAACTCTCCCGTGCGCGCCTTCAAGGGCCTGCAGCGGCCCCCGGTCTTCATCGAGCGAGCCCAGGGGGCCTATCTGTTCGACGTGGAAGGCCAGCGTTACGTCGACTACGTCGGCTCGTGGGGGCCGATGATCACCGGGCACGCCGACCCGGACGTGCTGGCAGCGGTGCGCAGCCGGCTCGACCAGGGACTCTCGTTCGGCACCCCGACCGCGATCGAGACCACCATGGCCGACCTGATCTGCGACATGATCCCGTCGATCGAGCTGGTGCGCATGGTCAACTCGGGCACCGAGGCCACCATGTCGGCGATCCGGCTGGCGCGCGGTGTCACCGGGCGCGACAAGATCGTCAAGTTCGAGGGCAACTACCACGGCCACTCCGACTCGCTGCTGGTCAAGGCCGGCTCCGGCGCCCTGACCCATGGCGAACCCAGCTCGCCCGGCGTGCCCGCGTCGCTGGCCGAGCACACCATCACCCTGGCCTACAACGACATCGACGAGGTCGAGGCCTGTTTCGAGGAGATCGGCAGCGAGATCGCCTGCATCATCGTCGAGCCGGTTGCCGGCAACATGAACTGCATTCCGCCACAGCCCGGCTTCCTCGAGACCCTGCGTCGGGTTTGCACCGAGTACGGGAGTGTGCTGATCTTTGATGAGGTGATGACCGGCTTCCGCGTCGCCATGGGCGGCGCCCAGGCGCACTACGGCATCGAGCCCGACCTGACCTGCCTGGGCAAGATCGTCGGCGGCGGCATGCCGGTAGGCGCCTTCGGCGGCAAGCGCGAGATCATGGGGCAGATCTCGCCGCTGGGCCCGGTCTACCAGGCGGGGACGCTCTCGGGCAATCCGCTGGCCATGGCGGCCGGCATCGCCCTGCTGACCAAGCTGCGCGAGCCCGGCTTCCACGATGCCCTGGCGCAGCGCGTGGAGACGCTCTGCCACGGCTTGCAGGAGCGTGCCGATGCCGCCGGCATCGACATGATCACCCAGCGAG
The DNA here is from genome assembly GCF_015992245.1 of Halomonas sp. SS10-MC5. Taxonomy (NCBI): domain Bacteria; kingdom Pseudomonadati; phylum Pseudomonadota; class Gammaproteobacteria; order Oceanospirillales; family Halomonadaceae; genus Halomonas; species Halomonas sp. SS10-MC5. The sequence continues at coordinate 4,422,597 of NZ_CP065435.1, forward strand.
CCGGTGGCATGTTCGGGCTGTTCTTCACCGGGCAGTCGCGGGTCGACAACTTTGCCCAGGCCACGGCATGCGATGCCGAGACCTTCCGCCGCTTCTTCGCGGCGATGCTGGACGAAGGCGTCTACCTGGCGCCGTCGGCGTACGAGGCGGGCTTCATGTCCAGCGCCCATACGCCGGAAGACATTCAATGGACGCTGGACGCCGCCGAGAAGGCTTTTGCCTTGGTGCGCCAGCCCTGACGAGGCGCCACCGCCACGAGGAGTGACCATGGATGCCACCGCCGCGAACGGCCAGATGCCTTCGTCCACTGCCCTCGACGTGGACGAACTGATCGATTCGCTGGTGGCCTCCCATCGTACCCTCGTCGACGATCTTCCTTACGTGGGCTCCTCCGGCTGCCTGGCAGCGACCCGCTCGCTGATCGAGGACGAGGTGGGCGTGCTCGATGCCCGCCTGACGGGCGAGGAGGACCGGCGCCGCCTGCACGGGCTGAGGGAGTGGCTGGCGCAGGAGCTGGTGCGACTCGAGCCGTGCTTCCACGAACGCGGTGAACCGCGCCCAAGCTGGGTGGTCGGCCGCCAGTCCCTGGCGTTGTGCGATCGGCAGCGGCTGATCATGTCCCAGGCCCTCGACCTGGAGGCCACGGATCCGCTGGCCAGGCGCTGCCTGGACCCGGGCTTCGATCTGGCCTCGCTGCTGGTGGGGCTCTACGTGCGTGACGAGACGCGGCTAGCCCACTACGCACTCGACCGCTACCTGCGGCTATCCGGCGACTACGCCCTCACCCGCCTCCTCTCGGTGTTTGCCGTGTGCCGGTCGCTGGCGGGCGCGCGACGGGCGCTGCAGCGCTGGGAGGCGGGGCGCGGTACGGCGTTTCACCTGGCCGAGGTCATGACCGAGTGCCGGCGCTATCTCGAGCTGGCCGAGCGGGTCTCCAACTTCCGCTTCCCCCCGTTGATCATCGGGGTCGGCGTGTCCGGCAGCGGCAAGAGCCGTTTCATGGCCGAGATCGTCGAACGGCTGGGTGCCGTGAGGCTCTGCTCGGATGCCGAGCGGCGGCGTCTCTTCGGGCTTTCTCCACAGGCGCTCGAGGCGGCACCGGCTGTGGATATCTTCGGTCCGGAGACCACCGGCCGCACCTACCAGCGCCTGGCCAGCCTGGCTGGACTCCTGCTGAACGCCGGCATTCCCACCTGCATCGATGCCACCTGTCTGACGCGTGCCCAGCGCCGGCTGCTGCAGCAGCAGGGCGAGGCTCGCGGCCTGCCCGTGCTTATCGTCAGCTTCGAGGCCGACGATGACACGCTCAGGGCTCGCATCGTCAAGCGTGCCAGGCGCCAGGGGGGAGACACGACCACCAGCCTCGAGGTTCTCAACCGGCAGCTGGCGCTGTTCGAGGGCTTCAGCGACGAGGAGCGTCAGCATCTGCTGCATCTCGATACTACCGCCGACAACGCCTCTGACACGCTGGCGATGCTGATCCAGCAGCGGGTGTTTGCCGGCTGAACACCCTGCCAGCGGTTCGCCGCTGCCCGTACCCCGCGTCGTGCGGGCGGCCAAGCGCCGCCAAAGGTAATCGAACGTTTACGATGTAAGGAAAACGATACCGAAAGGTTATCGCCTAAGCTTTTGAAAAATAGCGGCTTTTTTCTCATCACGAAATACGCTCTCCTGTCGCTGTTACTGTTGCGTAACGTTTTCTTCCTCCCTTGCTGACGCCATGCCTCCGGTGCGCCATGCCTTGCGCCCGTCCCGTCTATTCCAGCGCCGCAACCCCTTGCCAAACAAGGAATGAAGAAACGCCTGGCATGGAGAGTGCGAAGGGATTCCCCGACCAGTCACTGCTCCTCCGTCAGCAAGGTGAAGGGGATCGGGGAATGATTTTTTCTTGGGTCAATCCCGGCGAGAGGCGCGAGCGTCTGGTCCTTCTCTGGAAGAAATATCATGCATGATTAGGGAGAAATGACATGAGAAAGCATTACGTGATTGCAGGATCATCGCTGTTGGCACTGGTCCTGGCCATTTCCCACGCGCACGCCAACCCGAGTTCAGGTTCCGCGGAGAATGTCGACCAGCAGGTCAATTCCGCGGCGCTGGCCGTTGGTGGTGCCGGCGGCAACAGTAGTGGCGGCAACGGGGGTAACGGCGGCAGCAGTAACAGCGCTGCCGGCTCCGGCGCCTGGAACAATGCCAGCGAGATGGACGACGGGGCCGACGCAGGCAGTGACGCCGAGATCTCCGCCAACAGCAACGCAACCAGCGATGCCGGGAATGGCGGAGCCGGTGGCATGGGTGGCGCCGGCGGTGCGGCAGGAGCCGGTGGCGATGCCTGGGCCATGAGCGAGTCCTACAACACCAGCACCAGCGTGGTGGCGATCCAGGACCTGCGTTCCACCGTGACCGGTTCACGCATCAACATCACTGCCGGCAATGGAGCGGCAGGCGGTGCCGGCAGCAGCGGTGGCGATGCCCTGGGCGTGAGCGCAGGCATCGGTGTCGGTGGGTCCGGCGGGGACGGTACCGGCGGTGATGGCGGGGCGTCCATGGCCCATGGTGGCGATGGCGCCGATGGCGGCGACGGTGCCGGCCTGGGCCTGGGGCTGGGGCTTGGCGCAGGCCAGGGCGGCAATGCCGACGGCAGCAACGGCAGCGGGGGTGCCGACAGCAGCGCCGTGGGCGGGCTGGCTGGCAACGTCGCCGGGGATGATGTCGAGGACAACGTGTCCACCTCGGCGGGCGGCAGCAGCAGCGGCGACGCCACTGCCTCGCCCTCTGTCGCGGGGGGCACCGGCGGGGCCGGAAGCGGCACCGGTACCGGCACCGGTAGCGGCACCGGCACCGGCGGCGCCGGCGGTTCGGGCGGCGATGCCATGGCGGGCGCCGGCGGCAGCTCCACCGGCAATGGCGGCGGTGGCGGCGGCGGCACCGGCACCGGCGGCGATGCCTATGCCTACGCCGGCGACGGCGGCGACGGCGGCAACGGTGGCAACGGCGGCAGTGCCTCGCTCGTCACCGGGGGCGCCTCGATGGCGGCAGGCGCCGGTACCTTCGGCGGCATTGCCAACATGAACCTCTCCACCGGCATCTACAACTCGCAGCTGGCGGGCACCAACGTGGCGGCACACAGCAACGTCAATATCGGCAACTGATGGCTGGCGTGAGCTGAAGGCAAAGGGCCGGTGGCAAGGCTGCCGGCCCTTCCTTGGTCCCATTGACGAAGCTGCGAAGAGGGGGCGATGCCATGAGGGGTAACGGGCGAGCGATGCATGTTGTGCTGGCGGCCGGCTTGAGCCTTGCCAGCCCGCTGATGTTGGCGGCGGACGAAGTCACCACGGAGTTCGATGGACTCCATCGCATCGAGTCAGGTGAGCTGCAGAGCATTACCGGCAGGGAGGGGTTCCGCGATCTGGTCAACGTCCAGAGCATCCAGAGCATGGAAGCGGTGGCACAGGGAGCGTCATTTACCGCCGATACGATCGTCTCGGGCAATATCACCGTCGAGGCCAATGCCATGGACAACGTTTCGGGAATCACCCTGATGAACCTCATGACGGGACATGCCAATGCGGTCTCGACAGGGGTGAGCATCAGCGTCTATGCGCCCCAGTGAGACTGGGCAAGGAGGGGGGCATGACCGGAACCCTACGAAGGCTGGGCGCGTCGTCGGCCTGTCTCGTCATCGGTCTGGCGGCGCTTCCAGTGCAGGCGGCCGGGGTGACGATAGCGCTGAACGGAGGCTTCGGTTCCGTGACGGTGGCGGCCAGGAGTCATCACGAGATGCGCTGGGACGGTGTCGTCGCCCAGCAGTACGACTACAGCTGCGGTGCGGCCGCGGTGGCGACCCTGCTCACGTATCACTACGACCGGCCCACCACCGAGGCGGACGTCTTCGAGTCGATGATTCGTGTGGGTGAAGTCGAACAGATTCGGGAGCAGGGCTTCTCCATGCTCGACATGAAGCGCTATCTCGATGGCCAGGGGTTGAACTCGGATGGCTTCCGGGTGGGGCTCGACGATCTGGAGCGCATCGGGATTCCCGCCATCACCCTGATCAATACCGGAGGCTACCGACACTTCGTGGTCCTCAAGGGGATGGACGCCAATAGCGTGCTGCTGGGCGATCCGGCCGTGGGCACCGTGGCGGTGCCCCGGGCGCACTTCGAGTCGATCTGGAGCGGCCTGGTGCTGGGTGCACGCGCCGAGGTGGAAATCGCCAAGGCCAACTTCAACCATGAGCGTGACTGGCGCATCCGCCCCGCGGCTCCCGTCGGCAGTGCCGTCGATCGCGCCGACGTGGCCTCCCTGCTGCTGCAACTGCCGGCGATCAACGAACTGGGGCGTTAACGACATGAGAATGTGCCGAATCCCATGGCGAGCGGCCGCGAGTCACCGGCGTGACCTGGCCCCGCCGGACCTTCCTGCCCGGCCCGGGTGCCTCGGTTGGCTGGGCATCGTGTCACTGTGCCTGTCCAGCGCCGCGCTGCCGGCGGCCGACTTCGCCTACCTGGAGCCGCTCGCCGAGGAGGAGCTGAGAGAGCTGCGCGGCGGGTTCCAGATCTCCGGGCTCGACATGAGCTTCGGGGCCACCCTGCAGACCCTGGTCGACAACGTGCGGATGGACACCGTCTTCGTCATCAACGGAGCGGGCACGGAGATCGTATCCCAGACGATCACCCAGCACGGCGCCATCGATGGCCAGGTCGTCAGCCAGGTTGGGCAGGGCAGCGGCAAGGCCATCATGGAGTTGACCCCGAGCGGTATCAACCTGACCGGAATGAAGGATTTCCCCGGCCTGGTGGTGAACGACGCCAAGGGTTTCACCTCGGTGTTCCACTCGGCGACCCGCGACGCCATTCTCGGCAGCGTGGTCAGCAATGCCTCGCAGCGTGAGATCCAGCAGCGGCTCGACATCGGTGTCCAGGTGAACAACCTGCCCGCCCTGCAAGCGGCCCAGCAGCGTCATGCCATCACGGAGTCCCTGGCCCGCTAAACGCACGAGTGTCAATAAGGCCCGGTAGTCGGCACCGGGCCTCCGGCCGTGGTTCAGAACACGTTGGAGCCGAAGGGCACCCGCAGTGTCAACACGGTATTTGGGGCGTCGTCTGTCACGCCCAGCTCCAGGCCCAGGTTGACCGAGACATCCTGGTTGAGCTGGTAGGACCAGCCCAGCAACAGCGAGCCGACATTGAGGGTGCGTGAGCTCTGGGTCACTCTGGCGTCGTCGTCGAAGTACTCGGTTTCGGTCTTGCCGATGAAGTCGTTCTTGAAGCCCAGGGTGAAGGAGGCCCGCGGATTGATGGCGTAGGCCATGCCGAAACTCAGGCGCACCGCATCGCCCGGATCCACCTCGCCGATGTGCAGCTCGTCGGTGAGTTGAGTGTCGACGTCGTCGCTCATGTTGTAGAGGTAGCCGAGGTTGGCGAAGAACACCGCCGGGTCGGAGGGAAACAGGGCGGTGATGCTGGGCTCGATGGCATGGAAGCCGGAGCCGGTAGCCAGCTCCTTCTCGATGCCGTCGGAATCGCGGGCGATGTCGAAGGGGCCGTCGCCGGTGACGCTCTTGTAGCGCAGGTTGCCGACGAAGAAGGGCCAGCCGTTGTGGCCGCGGTTGAGCTGGTAGCGCGCGGTGACTTCGATGTCCCCCAGGCCATTGCCGGAAAGGTCGCGGTCGATGTCGAAGCTGTCGTCGCCGACCGTGGGGACCGTGGCTCGCACGGTATCGTCGCGATAGACATAGGGCACCTTGAGCTCCATCTCGAGCCGGTCGGTGACACCGAGGCGGCCGGTCAGCGCCGCCGTCCAGATGTCGCGCTCGGCCTCCTCGGCGCTGAAGACTCCGATCAACAGGGTGCTGAGGATCTCGATGCCGCGAAAGGTCAGGCGGTTGACCCCCGAGTGGGAGTACTGCAGCGACGGCTCGAGCACCAGCCGACCGCGCGGCGTCAACACGCCGCCGATGTCCGCGATGGCCTGGACTTCGGGCTGCTCGGGCGGTGCTTCGACCGGGGCCTGGCCCACGGGGGAGGTGATGCCTCCCGGGGTAGCGGATTCTTGGGCCACCACGACCTGGGACAGGCCCAGGGCGGTGGTCAACAGCAGGGCTTGCATTCTAGTCATGTGTCGTTTCCCTTGGTGTCCCGGTTCCGGGGAACCGTTGTGATGAGTGTCGATCGACGATGCGCTGGATGTCGTACTTGTCCAGCAGGCGGTAGAGCGTGACGCGCGAGACCCCTAACTCCCGCGACGTGCGTGCCACGTTGTGGCGATTCCGCTTCAGTGCGTTGAGAATGGTGCTGCGCTCTGCCTGTTCACGGATTTCCTCCAGAGTGGGTGGCTGAAGTGGCTTGCCCGGGTTGGCAATGGGAATGTCCTCCGCCTCGATGCGGGGAGGATTCGACATGAGCATGGCGCGGCAGACCGTATTCATCAGCTCGCGAATGTTGCCCGGCCAGTCGTGGTCCTGCAGTCGCGCCATGGCGGCTGGACTGAAGCCCGTCAGGCCGGAAGGCCTGTAGTGCTTGAACTGTTCGAAGAAGAGCTCGACGAGTGGCTTGATATCCGGCTTCCTCTCCCGCAGCGGCGGTATCAGGATCTCGAGCACGTTCAAGCGATAGAAGAGGTCGAGCCTGAAACGCCCCTCCGCCACGAGCGCAGGCACATCCCTGTTGGTTGCCGCGAGGATGCGCACGTCTGCTCGGGTTTCCTTGCGGCTGCCCAGGCGAAAGAAACGGCGGCTCTCGATGAAGCGCAGCAGGGTCGCCTGCAGGTCATAGGGCAGCTCGCTGATCTCATCCAGAAACAGGGTGCCCCCGGCAGCGGCTTCGATCTTTCCCGTGCGACGACTGTGTGCATCCGTGAAGGCCCCCTTTTCGAAGCCGAACAGCTCGGATTGGATCAGGTTGGGCGGAATGGCACCGCAGTTGACCGCAACGAACGGACCCTCGGCGCGGGAGGAAAGCTCGTGGATGGCCCTGGCGGCCAGCTCCTTGCCGGTTCCCGACTCGCCGCTGATGAACACCGGGGCATCGACGTCAGCGAGGGCATGGATCTGCTCGACGACGCGACGCATGCCGGGGGTGGAGCCGACCATGATCTTCCTGGCGACATGCAGGCGTGCCTGTGTGTCGGCGCGGGTCGACACGGCATGCAGCTTGGCGACGTTGCGCAACAGGCAGACCAGCCCGGGCAGGTCATCCCCGACATGCACGCTGTGGAACAACCGGACAAGCGCGGGCCGGACCCGGGCATCGCTGGCTTGCCGAGCGTTGGTCAAGGCCACCCATTCGAAGCCGCTGTCGAGAACGAGGCCTTCCAGGGCCGACAGACTCTCGGCATCCTCTCCCTGCAACTGGACGAGTCCGACGTGGAAGTTGCCCTCTGCCATGCAATGGCACGCTTCCTGGTGACTGGCGGCGAGCGTGATGATGCAACCCTGTTCGTTCAGCGCCGCCAGCAACCTACGCGAACGCTCGGGGGCTCGATCCAGCAACATCACGTTGGGGGGCGTTTCCATGGCGGATATCCCTAATGACTGCCTCTGGCACGACTCCCTTGCCTGTCTCAGTGCCTCGATTCTCGCTTGTAGCTGGGAGGCACGCTGAACAGGTTGCGCCTGGCCCAGTTCATCGCCTGCAGCCGGTTGTGAACCTTGATTTTCCGGAAAATATTGTAGAGATGGGATTTCACGGTGTGCTCGCTGACGAACAGCTTCTCGGCGATCTCCGAGTTGGTGGCCCCCGTGCCGAGAAGCCCGATGATCTCCAGCTCGCGCTGCGTCAAGCCGCAGGCCGGGCGGTAGGAGTTCATCTGCTGCCGACGCAGCAGCTGGATCATGCGCGACATCAAGGTGCGCGACATCCAGAGGCTACCGCTGTGAAGCGCCTCGATCCCCTTGCAGATCAGCTCCAAGCTGTCGTTCCGATAGAAGATCCCCTGCAGATTGAGCGACGAGAGCAGTTCGACGGCGTGTCCTTCGTCACGCACATTGAATGCCGCAAGGCTGATGTTCTCCTTGCCATCCGCTGCGGCCTGCCATCGCTGCATGTTCGCTTCGCTCAGGTGATCCAGGTCGAGAATCACCAGGACGTCCTCACCTTCATCCATGGATGGCATGGCCTCGGTGTCGACAGCAATGACCTCATGATCCAGCTGGTGTTGAAGGTGTTCGATGAACAGCTTCGACTGAGGGTTGATGGCGGTTACAAGAAGGATTTGGAAATCCATGGCGGCCATGCTCGCCCCTCCTTTATCCGAATTTCAAAATGTAAAAAAATGTAAAATTACGGTGCTTATCGGAGTCTCGGCCATAAACGGCAAAGTTGTTAATACAACTTTTGCATATAGAAGTCGCCATTTATTCTCATGCGTTCTAATTTCTCATACCAGCTGGCTGGTCTCAGAGATATCAGCCTGTTCAAGGGAGTACCTTTCCAGAAACGAAATCCGCTTAAAAATCCAGTTAAAACAATCAACTATAATTATTATGTGATGGTTTTACGGAACAGGGTTACGCCAGGTTTGCAGAGACTGGTGTTGACCGAAGTATTAGGCCGTGACGCCGCGAGTCGGCGCTTTTTCCTCCCTTGCGGCTGATGAAATCCCTTCCGAATTTTCCTTTATGCAACACATGCATACAAAGTAGAAAAATAAAAAACTCATTAAAACAGTGAGTTATATTTTTGGCATGTCATTTGCTCCTTACATGGCGAGTGACGGCAAGCGTTCATTCTCGAGCATTACAACCATCAGGCAATGGCATGACATCAATCACGCCGAGAACGACACATAGGCAAGGATATGGGCCTCGGTCGCAGACAAAGCGCAGATGCTTTTCGGTAGCGGTGGACTGGGAGCGGAATCCGACGACGCACGATCACTTGACCCTCCGCATGCCGTTCCAGATGTGACGGCTCGCCCCGTACCGCGCCGGCGGCGCCGGACGGTACGGGACCTGCGAGAGGGGACATCAAGCGGACGACAGCGAGATGGAGGCGTCGCGATTGCGCGCCAGCTGGTGCTTTTCCATGAGGCGATAGAGCGTCACGCGGGAAACGCCAAGCTCATCGGCCGCCTTCTTGACCTTGTGCTTGTTGCGGCGCAGGGCGCAGATCAATGCCTCCTTCTCGGCATGGTTACGCGCCTCTTCGAGCGTGACGACGTTGCGGTTCAAGGTGCGCCGCTCCAGGCCCAGATCGATGGGTTTGATCAAGCGCTGCTCACACATGATCATGGCACGGCGTACCCGGTTGATCAGCTCCCGGATATTGCCCGGCCAGGAGTATTGACGCATGAGGGCCAGGGCTTCCTGGCTGAAGCCGCGAACCTTCATGGATTTCTCTTCGATGAATTTATCGAAGAAGAACTTGGCCAGGATCTCGATATCCTCCTGGCGCTCCCTCAGTGGGGGGATGGGAACCTGCAGCACATTGAGCCGATGATAGAGATCTTCGCGGAAGCGTCCCTCCTCGATGGCCTTCTCGAGGTCCATGTGGGTAGCCGACAGCACGCGGACATCGACATGGATCTCATCGACCGCACCGATACGCTGAATGGTTTTTTCCTCCAGGAAGCGCAGCAGGTTGACCTGCAGCTCAAGGGGGAGATCGCCTATCTCATCCAGGAAAAGAGTGCCCCCCGCGGCCGCCTCGATCTGTCCGATCTTCATCTGGCTGGCGCCGGTAAAGGCGCCCTTTTCATGTCCGAAGAGTTCGGACTGGATCAGGTTGCTGGGCAGGGCGCCGCAGTTTACCGCGACGAAGGGTGCCGGAGCGCGCATCGATCGCTCGTGTATGGCACGGGCGGCAAGCTCCTTGCCCGTGCCTGACTCGCCGCTGATGAAGACGGGAGCATCGACGGAGGCGACGCGCCTGATGGTGTCGAATACCTTCTGCATGGCGGGGACCGTTCCCACCATCTCGAATTCCGCTGCCTGGGGCTTGGCCGCTCTCTCCTCGACCCTGAGCCGTTTCATGGCCGCGGCATGCTGCATCAGGCAGTCGACCTGGTCGACGTCGATGGGCTCGGGCTGAAAGGCCATGAAAAGATTGCCCAAGGTCTTGCACAGCACCGGGTCGTCGGGTTCCGGCTCATGGAGCAGTGCCATCCACTCCATGTCCGAGCGGATGACGAGCAGTTCGATACGCTTCAGGTCATCATGGCTGTCGTGCAGGAAAAGAATGCCCGCGGCGTACTCAGCCTCGCTCAATCGAGCCTCGGCCTGGGACAGGGAGCCTGCCGTGTCGATGCGCCAGCCTTTTTTCTGCATGCCTTCAACGAATTCTTGATGGTTGTGGCTCAGCGAGCCGACCATCAAGAGTCTTGCCTTGTTATCCATTATCGCTCGTCCCTTTTCGAATCCTTCGAGGTTAAAGCAAGCGTTGGTTTCTTTTCGTTACCTTCCCTTTATGTTTACTAAATTAGATAGCCGATTGGTATCGGGTCTATAACATTGTTTAACCAAGCCAAGGTCTTGCCGGCTTTCCGGTCAAGATTCCATGACTTGATTTCATTCTTGTCGGTTCGGCGGCTGCGTTGGAGGCAAAGGGGGATCCACTGCCGAGTCACACCGCTTCCCGCAATGTCATCGTCTCGAGGCTGGATGTAAAGATAGGTTACGAACACCCACACAACAAGCCTGCGCGGGTAATATGCCGTACCGGTATTGTTGTTCGTTATCGTGCTGCAACTTCGGCATACCGCGCCTTCGGTCGGAAGAGAGGCTGGTTCAGCCCGACTCAAGGCTCGTGTAAGATGATGGCCTGCGGGTCTTCATTGAAGAGGAAGTATCGTGTCCCCTACCGACGCGCTGGTCCTGGCCAGCGGTAATCCCGGCAAGATCCGTGAGTTCGGCCAGCTTTTCGCGCCTCTTGGGCTGCGGGTCCGGCCCCAGGCCGACTTCGGCGTGACCGACGTCGAGGAAACCGGGCTCACCTTCATCGAGAACGCCTTGCTCAAGGCACGGGCGGCCAGTCGGGCCAGTGGCCTGCCGGCGCTGGCCGACGACTCAGGGCTCGAGGTCGATGCGCTGGCGGGCAGCCCGGGCATCTATTCGGCGCGCTACGCCGGTGAACCCAAGAGCGATGCGCGCAACAACGCCAAGCTGCTGGAATCCCTGTCGGGGGTCTCGGGAGCCGCCCGCAGCGCGCGCTACTGGTGCGCGCTGGTCTACCTGCGCCACGCCGAGGATCCGGTGCCGATCATCGTCCAGCGCAGTTGGGAGGGGGAGATCCTCGAGCAGCCGTGCGGTGAGGGTGGCTTCGGCTATGATCCGCTGTTCTGGCTGCCTGCGCTCGGCAGGAGCGTCGCCGAGCTCGATGCCGCGGAGAAGAATCGCCTCAGCCACCGTGGGCGGGCCCTCGAGGCCATGCTGGCGGCCCTGCGCGAGGCGACCCGGCGCTGATGCCGGCAGCCACCCGGAAGGCGTCGGCACTGCCGCCGCTGGCGCTCTATGTGCACGTGCCCTGGTGCGTGCGCAAGTGCCCCTACTGCGACTTCAATTCCCACGGGGTGGGCCGGGGCGCCGAGTTGCCGGAGGCCGAGTACCTGGCCGCCCTGTTCGACGATCTCGATGCCGACCTGCCGCTGGCGGCGGGCCGGCCGCTGGTCAGCATCTTCATCGGTGGCGGCACGCCGAGCCTGATGTCGGCCGACTTCTATGCGCGCTTTCTCGAGGGGCTGACGCGGCGCCTGCCGCTCGACGAGCGGGTCGAGATTACCCTGGAAGCCAACCCCGGCACGCTGGAGCGGGGGCGCTTCCTTGGTTATCGCCGGGCCGGCATCAACCGGCTGTCGCTCGGCGTGCAGAGCTTCCAGTCGGCCCAGCTCGGGGCCCTGGGACGAATCCACAGCGGTGACGATGCCGTTGCCGCGGTGGCCGAGGCACGCACGGCCGGTTTCGATAACCTCAACCTCGACCTGATGCACGGCCTGCCGGGGCAGACTCCCGAGCTGGCCCTGGCCGACCTGGAGCGCGCCCTGGCGCTCGCGCCGGAGCACCTCTCCTGGTACCAGCTCACGCTCGAGCCCAACACCGAGTTCCACTCGCGCCCGCCCGTGCTGCCCGAGGAGGAGCTGCTCTGGGAGATCCAGGACCTTGGCCATGAGCGGCTCGAGGCGGCGGGCCTTTCGCGCTACGAGATTTCCGCCTACGCGCAGCCTGGGCGGCGCTCCCGCCACAACCTCAATTATTGGCGCTTCGGCGACTACTTGGGCATCGGGGCCGGCAGCCACGGCAAGCTGAGCGCCGTGGACGAGTCGGGGAGGCTTTGGGTCGAGCGCCGCTGGAAGACGCGCCAGCCCGAGGCCTACCTGCGCCGGCGTCGCGATCCGCGCGGCTTCGTCGCCGGCAGCAGCCGGGTCGACGACGCCGAGCTGCCGCTGGAGTTCGCCATGAACGCGCTGCGCCTCGTCGACGGTGTGGCCATGGCCGATTGGCCGGCCCACACCGGGCGCCCCCTCGCGGTGCTGAGCGAACGGCTCGCTGCGGCATATGAAAAAGGACTTCTTGTGGAAGATCGTGAAAGGCTTCAGGCTTCGCCGCGAGGTCTATTATTCTTGAACGAGCTGCTGGCGCTCGTGGACGACGCCGGCACGAAATGATCTCGACACCCTGAACGGAGATTGCCCATGCTCAAAGCTACCCGATTCGTTGCCCCCCTCGCGGCTGCCTTGCTGCTCGCCGGCTGTGCCACCACCGATCCCTATTCGGGGCAGACCCAGCGCAACAAGACCCTGTCGGGAGCCGGGATCGGTGCGGCTGTGGGTGCCGCCGCCGGTGCCCTGTCGGGCGACGGCAGCACCAGCCGTCGCGATCGCGCCGCGATCGGGGCGGTCGTGGGGGCCGCGGCGGGAGCCGGCATCGGTGCCTACATGGATCGTCAGGAACAGCAGCTGCGCGAGAGCATGCGCGGTACCGGCGTCGACGTCGAGCGCCGCGGCGACGACATCGTGCTCAACATGCCGAGCAGCGTGACGTTCGGCTTCGATTCCAGCGATCTCACCGTGCAGGCGCGCAATGCGCTCAACGACGTCGCCAACGTGCTGACCCAGTACACCGATACCCGCGTCAACATTGCCGGGCACACCGACAGCACGGGCGACGACGCCTACAATCAGCGGCTCTCCGAGCGCCGCGCCGAGGCCGTCGGCAGCTACCTGGCCCAGGCAGGCGTGGCACGCAATCGCCTCTCGATGAACGGTTACGGCGAGAGCCAGCCGGTGGCGAGCAACAACACCGAAGAGGGTCGGGCCCAGAACCGTCGCGTCGAGATCACGCTGACGCCGATCGAATCGCAGTTCCCGCAGCAGTAAGCGTCCTCCAACCGCGGCATTGCCCTGCAGGCCCGCCACTGCCAGTGGCGGGCCTGTTCGCTGGTCGCTTCCGTTGCGCCTGAGGTCACCGTTCATGCTCTCCTACCAGCATGCCTACCACGCCGGCAATTTTGCCGATCTCCACAAGCACCTCGTGCTGCATGCCGTGGTCGATCACCTGCTGCGCAAGGCCTCGCCGATCACCTTCGTCGATACCCACTCCGGACGCGGGGTCTACCCCCTGGACGCGCCCGAGACCCAGCGTCTCGGCGAGTATCGACACGGCGTGTTGCCGCTGTGGCGGGAACGGGGTCGCCTGGCTGACGAACCGCTGCTGGCAAGCTGGCTCGATGCCGTCACCGACCTGCAGCACGGCGGGCCTCGCCTCGAGGTCTATCCCGGTTCGCCCTGGTGGCTGGCCCGGCGACTGCGCCACGGCGATCGGCTGTGGCTCTACGAACTGCACCCCGGTGAGCACGACCACTTGGCGCAGCAGCCACTGCCGGCGAATGCCCGGCGGATTCACGGCGATGGCCTGGCGGGCCTGGTCCAGGCGCTGCCGGTCCCCACCCCACGGCTCTGCGTGCTGATCGACCCCAGCTTCGAGCGCAAGGAGGAGTACGCCGAGGTCGCCGATACGCTGCTGGCGGCGATGCGCAAGGCGCGTCATGGCGTGGTGCTGGTGTGGTACCCGCTGCTGCCGGCTGGGCGTCACCTCGAGCTGCTCGAGCGGCTGCGTGACGGCGGGCTGCGCAAGATCTGGCGCAGCGAGCTGACGCTGCGCCCGCCCGGGGGGGAGCACGGCATGTACGGCAGCGGCATGCTGGTGGTCAACCCGCCGTGGGGACTGGACGAGCGCCTCGCCGCGGCCATGGCGCGGGCCACGCCGCTGCTGGGCGAGGCAAGCCGCTACACGGCCGGTTGGTGGGTGGCGGAGTAGCAGGCTACTTGCCGATACAGAAGCTGCCGAAGATCTCGCCGAGGAGGTCGTCGGCGCTGAATTCGCCGGTGATCTCACCCAGGGCCTGCTGGGCGTCGCGCAGATCCTCCGCCAGCAGTTCGCCGGCGCCATGGCCGGACAGCTGCGCCTCGCCGCTCTCGAGGGCCCGCTGGGCACGATCGAGGGCGTCGAGATGGCGGCGGCGGGCCGAGAAGCGTCCCTCGGTGGTGGTGGAGTATCCCATCACCGTCTTGAGGTGCTCCTTCAGGTTATCCACCCCCTCTCCGGTTCGCGCCGAGAGGCGTATCACCGGCGGCGTCGTGGACAACTCCGCTGTCGCTGCCTCCCGGCTGGCGTCGATCTTGTTGCGCACCAGGGTCAGGCGGGAGGGGTCGGGGAGGCGCGCGACGAACTCGGGCCAGATCGCCATGGGATCGGTGGCATCGGTGGTGGCGGCGTCGACCAGCAGCAGCACACGATCGGCCCTTTCGATCTCGGCCCAGGCGCGGGCCACGCCGATCCGCTCGACCGCATCCGGCGTGTCGCGCAGACCCGCGGTGTCGATCACGTGCAGCGGCATGCCATCCAGATGGATGTGCTCGCGCAGCACGTCGCGGGTGGTGCCGGCGATCTCGGTGACGATGGCGGTCTCCTGCTCGGTGAGGGCGTTGAGCAGGCTCGACTTGCCGGCGTTGGGCCGCCCGGCGATCACCACGCTCATGCCTTCGCGCATCAGGGCCCCCTGGCCGGCGGCGGCGCGCACCTCGGCGAGTTCGGCCTGAACGGCGCCGAGCATCTCGGCCACCCTGCCATCGGCGAGGAAATCGATCTCCTCCTCGGGGAAGTCGATGGCCGCCTCTACGTACATGCGCAGCTCGATCAGCCGCTGTACCAGCGTCTCCACTCGACGCGAGAACTCGCCCTGCAGCGAGCGCAGGGCGTTCTCGGCCGCCGTCCTCGAGCTGGCCTCGATCAGGTCGGCGATGGCCTCGGCCTGGGCCAAGTCGAGCTTGTCGTTGAGAAAGGCGCGCTCGGAGAACTCGCCGGGTCTGGCGAGACGGGCGCCGAGCTGCACGCAGCGCTCCAGCAGCAGGTCCATGATCACCGGTCCACCATGCCCCTGCAGCTCCAGCACGTCCTCGCCGGTAAAGGAGTGCGGGCCGGCAAAGAAGAGGGCAATGCCCTCGTCGATGATCGTCCGGTCGCCATGGAAGGGACCGTAGTGGGCGCGCCGGGGCTCGGGGCAGTGACCCACCATGGCCTCGGCGATCGCCGCGCACAACGGCCCCGACGCGCGGATGATGCCCACCCCGCCACGCCCCGGCGGGGTGGCCAGGGCGGCGATGGTGTCCTGGTGATAGAGCGGATGCGACATTGGCTGGCCCTGTTGGTTGCGGCGTCACACGCGGCATTGTCCCGTCGTGGGCCCTCAAACGCCAGACCCCCGCGGGGCGGGGGTCTGGGGTCTGGGGCGACGCCTGGTGCGCTCAGCGCTTGCTCTTGGCCGCCTTGCCCACGCTGGGGTCGTTCTCGATCTTGCGCGTGATCACGTACTGCTGGGCAATCGAGATGACGTTGTTGACCACCCAGTAGATGACCAGGCCGGCCGGGAACCACAGGAAGAAGAAGGTGAAGACGATCGGCAGCATCTTCATGATCTTCGCCTGCATGGGGTCCGGCGGCGTGGGGTTGAGCAGCTGCTGCACGAACATCGAGGCACCCATCAGGATCGGCAGGATGAAGTACGGATCCTTCATCGACAGGTCCTGGATCCAGAGCATGAAGGGGGCATGGCGCAGCTCGACGGACTCCAGCAGCATCCAGTAGAGGGCGATGAACACCGGCATCTGCACCAGGATCGGCAGACAGCCGCCCAGAGGGTTGATCTTCTCCTTCTGGTAGAACTTCATCATTTCCTGGGACATCTTCTGGCGGTCGTCGCCGTACTGCTCCTTGAGGCGCTGCATCTCGGGGCCCAGCTTGCGCATCCGGGCCATGGACTTGTAGGCCTTGGCGGAGAGCGGCCACATGGCCAGCTTGACCAGGATGGTCAGGACGACGATCGACCAGCCCCAGTTGCCGATGATGTCCTGGATATGATCGAGCAGCCAGAACAGCGGGTTGGCGATGAACCACAGCCAGCCGAAGTCGACGGTCAGGCGCAGGTTGGGGGCCACCTCCTCGAGGTAGCTCTGCACCTTGGGTCCCATGTAGAGCGTGGCGCCCAGGCGGGCTTCGCCGTCTGCCGCCACCGAGGTCACCGGGCCGGCAAAGGCGGCCACGCTGCGGTTGCGTGAATCGGTGGTGGCGTATTGCAGGTTCTGCTGGTTCTGGGGCGGCGCCCAGGCCGAGACGAAATAGTGCTGGATGATGGCGACCCAGCCGCCCTGAACGTCACGGTTGTTGAACTTGCCGGACTGGATGTCGTCGAAATCGACCTTCTGGTAGCGGTCTTCCGGCGACGAGTAGGCCCCCCCCAGGTAGGACTTCATGCCCATCGAGACGCCGCTGGAGGGGTCGGGGCTGTTGTCCCGCGCCAGCTGGCCGATGAAGCGGGCCGTGATCGGCTCCTCGGTGTTGTTGGCCAGGAGGTAGCTGACCTCGACCGCATAGCTGCCGCGTTCGAAGGAGAAGCGCTTGATCACGTCGACGCCGTTCACCTCGCCGTGAAGGTCGACGTCGAGGCGGCCCTCGTCGTCGGCCAGGCGGTAGCTGGTGTTCTCCGGCGTGAAGCCGATGCGGCCCCCGTGGCCGTCCACCTGCAGTCCCGAGCGGGCCACGTAGCTGCGTGTCTCGTTGTCCGAGAGCAGCACATAGGGGCGATCGGAGCCCAACGCCACGCGATGCTGGGGCAGGGCGGCGTAGACGATGTCACCCCCCTGGGGGTCGATGCGAACGTCGAGCACGTCGGTCACCACGGCGACCAGATCGCGCGTGCCGCTCGACGGCTCCGTCTCGGCCGGCATGTCGCCGGCCATCTCCTGTTCCGCCCGAGGCGCGGCGGGTACCGCCAGGCCATCCTCGTCAGGTGCCTGCTGCTCGTCGGCGGCCGGTGCGGTGATGGCGGGAGCGTCAGGCTCAGGAGCAACCTGGCCATAATCCTGATTCCACTGCACGACCAGCAGGTAGGCGAGCACGGCCAGTGGAATCAGCAATAGGAGTCGTTTTACGTCCATGAGGGTTCTGCCCGGTGGGTAGTGAACATGCCGCTGGAACGAAATCCGCTGCCATGTAGGAAAGGTCGATAGCCTGCCGAGACAGGCTATCGAAGCGGAGTAAAGACTCCGTATCCGGTCAGGAGGTCATCGACTTACGGACGTCACGCTCCAGGCGGCGCCACATGCCGAAGAACTGGCGATGCAGCGTGGCCCGGTCCAGCTCGTTCGCGCCACGCCGAGCCAGCAAGACGATGTCGACGGCGGGTAGCGAGCGCTGCTGCAGGCGGATGGATTCACGAGCGAACCGCTTGAGGCGATTGCGATCCACGGCCCTGCGGACGTTCTTCTTGCTGATGACCAGGCCAAGGCGGGGGTGGTCCAGTCCATTGGGGCACGCCAGGGCCATCAGCCCCTTGCCATGTACCTTGAATGCAGCGTGATCGAAAACGTATCGATAATCCCCGGCAGTCAGCAGACGCAGCTGCTTGGGGAAACCATGACCGGACACGCGCAATCCGAGATCAGGCGCTCAGACGCTTGCGGCCCTTGGCGCGGCGGCGAGCCAGAACGGCGCGACCATTCTTGGTAGCCATGCGCGCACGGAAACCGTGGACACGCTTGCGCTTCAGAACGCTGGGTTGAAAGGTACGTTTCATAACACTGGATTCCCACGTGGTTTATTGACGGAACGTCTTACAGGAATGCCCTGGCTCCCGCGATAGGAACCAGGGGCGGATTCGGTTCAAGACCGGAAATTGTAGAGACTTCGGCTGCCCGACGCAATTGTTCCGCTCGAAGCCGTGGGGCTTGTCGTCGCCGCCGGCGGGGCGGGGGCGTGGCCTCGATACCGCGATGGCCAGTCGTCCGCTGTGGTCAATACTGGGGACGAGCACTGTTGATAAGTCGAAGCTTTAATTAATAAACAATGGTATAGGTCGTGTTCAGGGCTGTGGAAAAGCGTTTCGTAAATGCGCAGCGCTGGCGGCCTGCCGGCCTGGCCTGCGCTTCCTGCGGCGCCGCCGTTTTCCACAGCACCCCGCAGGCGAGCCGCATGTGGATAACCCGTCGGGCGGAGGATACAATGGCCGGTCATGCATCAACGGGTATGGTGAGGTCGA